>NZ_JBNJMG010000001.1:0-4800000 GCF_050936785.1 Streptomyces sp. CA-249302
GTCGTCTGGACCTGGACCTGGCCGTCTCGGTAACGGTGCCCAGCCCTCGCCATGCGCAGCCGTTCGAAACCGGATCTCCGATGGCGACTTGCCGCTTCAGGCTTCGTCAGCGAGTGTTTCTTTCGCGTCGGAACCCGCGCCGAGGTCTCGGCTCTGGATCGTTGCGGCCGCACGGTGCAGTTCAGTGAGCACCATCCGGACGGCTCGCCGTGCCGCACGTTCAGGGCGGTGGAGCACATCGATACGGCGTCGGGTGTGCACGCCGCTGAGCGGTCTGAGGATCACTGCGGGGTGCGGGCGTGTGGTCCAGCGGGGCATCAGGGCCAGGCCGCCTCCGGCGGCAACGGCTTCGGCGACCACCGCGAATTCGTTGATGCGATGGACGATGTCGAGCCGTCGGTTCGCGGCGGTCGCGATGGCGTCGATGGTGGCCATCAGCGGGAAGCCTTCGTTGACGGTGATCCAGGGTTGATCCGCGACGTCTCGCGGGGTGAGGCGTCGTATGGCGGCCAAGGGGTGGTCGGTCGGCAGGGCGATGTCGAGCGGTTCACGCAGCAGCGTGCTGGTGGTGACCGTAGTCGGCCACAGTGGCGCTTGGTCGAGACGGTGGGCGAGTACGAGGTCGTAGTCCCGGGTCAGTCGCGGGAAATGGTCTTGCGCGACGTCCTCGTCGGCGAGCGAGAGCTGCGGGCGTCCAGGGCTGGCCTGGGCAAGCAGCAGTGGGAAGAACGAGGCGGCCCCACTGTGGAAAGCCGTTACCGACACTTCTGCGTCCGGCTGGTCGACGAACTCCTCAATGGTGTGCCGTGCCCTGGCCAGCGCGGTCTCCACCTCGATCGCCGCACTGGCCCGGGCTTGCCCGGCATCGGTGAGCACCAACCGCCGCCCGGCACGTTCGGTGAGTGGGACCGGGATCGAGCGTTACAGCAGCCGTAGCTGTTGGGAGATTGCCGAGGGAGTCATCAACAGCGCCCCTGCGGTCGCGGTGACGCTTCCCAGCTCGCCGAGCTCCCGCAAGATCTGCAACTGCCGTTCATTCAACCTCTTACTGTAGAGATGCTTCAGGATTGTTGAAGAAGCTCGCTCTTGGCTTCACGGTGGAAGCGGTGCAGCGTATAGGCATGACCAGTGACGACAGCACTTACAACAGCCCGGACACAGGTTCCGGCCCGGCGGGTGTCGTTCGGGCAGGCGTGGTGCAGGCCGCCCCGGTTCCGTTCGATCCGGTGGCCACGTTGCGTGTGGTGGAACGGTGGCTGTCCGAGGCAGCCGAGCGGAACCTGGATCTCGTGGTGTTCCCCGAGGCGTTCATCGGCGGGTACCCCAAGGGATCGGCGTTCGGGGTGTGGTGGGCGACCGGACCACTGCCGGACGAGACGAGTTCGCCCGGTATTGGAACGGCGCCGTGGAGGTGCCCGGCCCGGTCACGGACCGCCTGGGCGAACTGGCGGCCGGTGCCCGCACACACCTGGTCATCGGCGTCGTCGAACGGGAATACGGCACGCTCTACTGCTCGGTCCTGTTCTTCTCCGACACAGGAGCCTTGCTCGGGAAGCGGCGCAAGCTCATGCCTACCGGCGCCGAGCGGATGATCTGGGGGTTCGGCGACGGCTCAACCCTTGATGTGCACCGTACGAAGCTCGGACGGCTCGGGGCCGTGATCTGCTGGGAAAACATGATGCCCGCGACGCGGATGGCCATGTATGCGCAAGGCATTGAACTGTACTGTGCGCCGACAGCGGACAGCAGGGAAAGCCACCACGCGACCATGCGTCATATCGCCATGGAGGGCAGGTGTTTCGTGCTGGCGGCGAACCAATGCCTGCGCACGAGGGACTTCCCGGCGGATCACCCCACGCCGTACGGTGACGACCCGGAGCACCTCATCTCCCGGGGCGGCAGCAGCATCATCGGCCCGCTGGGCGAAGTGCTGGCCGGGCCCGTCCTGGATCAGGAAGTCCTGCTGACCGCGGACCTCGACATGGGGCTGATCCCACGCGCTCGCTACGACTTCGACCCCGTCGGCCATTATGCGCGGCCCGACATCTTCCGCCTTCACGTGGACACCACGGCCCGCCGCGCCGTACAGACCAACGACAGTCCGAGCCCATCCCCCTCGGCCGACCTGCCCACCACGTTCACCCAGTCGCGTGCCACGCCTGACGGCACGGCCGATATGCCCATCCTCAATCAGAGGTATCCCGGCTCCCTTGGACACCGCCCATGAACGCACAGCCCGTCATCATCCCCTCCATGAACGACATCGCGTCTGCAGCCGGACGGATCCGCACCGTAGTGCGCCGCACACCCGTCATACAGGTGGCGGCCGGGGAATTGGACGTGCCCATCCCCGTCAATCTGAAGCTGGAATTCCTCCAGCACACCGGCTCCTTCAAAGTCCGCGGCGCATCCAACACCCTCGCCCTCCTGCGCGCCGCGGAATCCGGCGCCCCGACCGCCGGCGTCTGCTGCGCGTCGGGAGGCAACCACGGGGCCGCCGTGGCCTGGGCGGCGCGCGAAACGGGCCTGCCCGCCACCGTGTTCGTGCCCGACTTCTCACCCAAGGCCAAGACCGACATCATCGAATCCCTCGGCGCACGCCTGCGCCGCGTCGAAGGCTTCTACGCCGACGCACTGGCAGCCAGCCAGGACCATGCCCGCCACGAGGGCGCCTTCCACATCGACGCCTACGACGCCCCGCAGACGGTGGCAGGGCAGGGCACGCTCGGCCTGGAGCTCGCCGAGCAGGTACCGGAGGGGCAGCCCGTCCTGGTCGGGTGCGGTGGAGGAGGCCTGTACGCAGGGGTCGCCCTGGCGCTGGACGGACGCAACCCCGTAACCGCAGCCGAACCGTCCTCAGCACCCTCGCTCACCGCAGCGCTGGAGGCAGGGGAACCGGTGGACGTGGAAGTCGGCGGGATCGCCCTGGACAGCCTGGGCGCCCGCCGGGCGGGCCGCATCGCCACCGCTGTCGGCCTCTCGCTCGGCATGAAGACCCTCACCGTCGCGGACGAGGACATCGCCGCCGCCCGCGCACTCCTCTGGCAGCGGCTACGCATCGTGGCCGAACCCGGCGGAGCCACCGCTCTCGCCGCGCTCCTCGCCCACCCCGAACACTTCCCGGACGGGGCCACCGTCGTCGTCTCAGGAGCCAACACAGCACCCTCGTCGAGTATCGACTGCTGAGAATGGTGTTCAACCTCGGCCGTTCACCTGACCCGCTGATCCTGGTTCGTTCCCGAGACAGCAGGGCGACCGTTCTCCACGCTTCGAGGTGTCGAGCAACGTCGCGTGAAGGAACGGCCGCTGGTGAAGCGTCCCGCCGCTGGCAGATGGGAGAACACAGGTCCGGACCTTCACCCTCATGACCAGGCGGCTGCCCCGGAAAAAGCCCGTCCCCGGCTGGGTGAAGAAGCCGAAGCCCGCCCGCTGAGCCGGCCCGCGGGGACGCGTCAGGACCGTCGCGCCGAAACGTCCGATTCCGAGCCCCTCACGGTCAACCAGCGGGCCATGGCATGCCGGAATGCCTAGTCTTTCCGCATGCGCACAGCGACGAAGAACGGCGTCTGAAGGGTCTTGAGGTAGCGCTCTTCGTCGACGCGGCGGGCGGACTCCGCGGCGCGCGGCTCCACAAGTCGCTCCAGGGCGAACCCGGCCTCGACGAGTTCACCCAGGAAGGTCTGCATCGTCATACGGCAGTACGAGTTGGTGAAGCCACTGGTCCCGAAGCGGGTCTCGACGCGGTCCTCGTCGAAGCAGCAGCGTCCCGCCGGGACGCAGCACGCGGTGCAGTTCGGCCAGCAACTGTGTGCGGTCCTCTGAGTGGTGGTGCACCAGGGCCGCGACGGCAAGGTCGAACGAGTCGTCTGACAGGAAGTCGAGTGGTTCCTCCAGGTCGTGGTGGTGCAGCGTAACGGCCGCGTCGCGGCCGACCATGTCGCGAGCGTGGCCCAGCAGCGTCGCGCTGCCCTCAACGCCGACCACCTCGGCCGCCCCCCGCGCCCGCAGCTCGGCGATGTAGTGCCCGGCGCCGCAGCCGATGTCCAGGACGCCCAGGCCCGCATGGCCGAGCAAGCGCCCTGCCGTGCTCGTCGCCCCTCGGCCTCGCGGTCCGGGGTCAGCGCCACGCGCTACGGCCCCGGGCGGCATCGCCGCACCCGGGGCCGTAGCGCGGACGGATCCTAGGAGGTGGACGTCGTGGCCGGCTCGTCCCGCTTGCGGCTCACCCGCTGGCGGACCAGCGCGAAGGCCACCACGCCCAGTGCCACCAGGGTGGACAGGACCACCTGGTCGCGTCCGCCGCCGTCGGCCGTGTCGGTGAGCATGTAGCCCAGCACGAAGGTGATCAGTGCGATCGTCGCCCAGGTGAGGTACGGGTAGAGCCACATCCGCACCACGAGCTTCTCCGGCGACTCCCGCTGGATGATCTTGCGCATCCGCAGTTGCGAGAAGCAGATGACCAGCCAGACGAACAGGGCGATCGCGCCGGAGGAGTTGAGCAGGAACTGGAAGACAGTGTCCGGCCACAGGTAGTTGAAGGCGACCGCGACGAAGCCGAAGACGACCGAGGCCAGGATCGCCGTGCGTGGTACGCCGCGCTGCGTGGTGCGCGCGAAGGACGCCGGGGCGTCGCTGCGCCCGCCGAGCGAGAACGCCATCCGGGAGGCCGTGTACAGGCCGGAGTTGAGGCAGGACAGCACCGAGGTGAGCACGATCGCGTTCATGATCTGGGCGGCGTGCGGGATGCCGATGGAGCTGAGCGCGGCGACGTACGAGCCGTCCTTGAGGATCGCCGGGTCGTCCCAGCGCAGCAGCGACACCACGATCAGGATCGAGCCCAGGTAGAAGACCGCGATCCGCCAGATCACGCTGTTGGTGGCCTTGGTGACCGCGCCCCGCGGGTCCTGGGACTCGCCGGCCGCGAGCGTGACGATCTCGCTGCCCATGAAGGAGAAGACCACCATCAGGACGCCGGTGAGGATCGCGCCGGGTCCGTTGGGCAGGAATCCGCCGTGCGCGGTGAGGTAGGAGAAGCCGGACGCAGGGTGGTCCGAGCCGGGCAGCAGACCGAAGATCGCGAGACCGCCCAGCACGATGAACGCGGCGATGGCGACGACCTTGATGCCAGCGAACCAGAACTCGAACTCGCCGTAGGAGTTGACGGAGACGAGGTTGGAGGCGGTCAGGACGAGCATGACGATCAGCGCCCAGCCCCACTGCGGTACGGCGGGCACCCAGCCCGCCAGGATCTTGGCTCCGGCAGTCGCCTCGACGGCGAGCACCACGACCCAGAAGAACCAGTACAGCCAGCCGATGGTGAAGCCGGCCCAGCGGCCCAGCGCCCGGTCGGCGTACGCGGAGAAGGAGCCGGACGTCGGGTTGGCGGCGGCCATCTCGCCCAGCATGCGCATCACGAGGACGACGAGGACGCCGACCAGCGCATACGAGACGAGGATGCCGGGACCGGCGGCGGCGATGCCGGAGCCGGAGCCGACGAACAGGCCGGCACCGATGACGCCGCCGATGGCGATCATCGACAGGTGACGGTTCTTGAGTCCCGGCTTGAGGCCGGGCTCGGAGGGCGGACTCTGGGTGAGCGTTGAGGTCATCGCGACATCCATGAGAGGAGTGGGGACGGTGACCGGGAAATTAGTTCAGTACGATCTAAAAGAACAAGTCTTGTTTAACTGTTCATCATGCTCTATTTTGCGTGCAACGCGGAGCCGCTACGTCCGTAGGAGCCTCCATGCACATCTCACGCGGGCCGTGACCCCGCTCAGAAGGCGCTTAAGGTGACGTCGTGGTCAAGGCAGCGGGCAAGTTCGTCTCCGGGGTGCTCGACGTCCGCGTCCTGCCCGGGAGGGGGCAGACCGGGTCGGAACTCGTCCGCTCACGGATCGCGCTGCGGGTGCGTCTGAGGTCCGAGGCACCGGGAGAGCGACTGCCCGATGTCGGTGTCCTGGCCGAGGAACTCGGCATCGGCGAGATCACCGTGCGCCGGGCTCTGGAGGGCATGTGCCAGGACGGCCTGCTCGACCGCCGTCGGGGCAGGGCCGGTGGGACCTTCGTCGCCCAGGACTGGGACACCGTCGTGGCCGTCATGCACGACCCCGACGAAGCGGCCTCGCTGGACTCCGTCCACTCGCTGCTGGAGTGCGGTCTTGTCTCGCACGCGGTGGGCGAGATACCGCAGGGCCGGCTCGACGGGCTGCGGTCCCTGGTCGACCAACTCGACCGGGCCGACGTACCGGACCAGCTGCTCGAACTGGAGACCCGCTTCCACCTCGACCTCGCGGAGGCGCTCGGCGGCCCCGGGATCCGCGAGTTCGCCGCCGACCTGCTCGGCCGCCAGTGCCTGCTGCTGCCCGCCCCGGCCCCCGAGGTCGTACGGGCCCGCAACCGCCACCACGCCGACCTGCTCGACGAACTCACCCGCGGCGCGATGGCGCCGGCGGTGGCCGCCGTCAAGGCCCACCGCGACGCCGGAACGGCCTGAGAACCGCCCACGCCCGCCAGCCAGCACCGACCCGCACCGACCCCGCGCAAGGAGCCGCCGTCATGCCCGACCCCGGAACCGCCGGTCCGCCCGAGCGGCTGCGCGGCGGTGTCCTCGGCATGGCGGACATCGCCGCCGCCACCATGGCCAACGTCGGCCCGGCGATGAGCTTCTTCTTCGGCTTCGCCTTCCTCGCCACCACCGCGGGCGTCGCCTCACCGCTGACCATCCTCGCCGCCGGCGTGGCCGTCGCGCTCCTCGGCAACACCCTCGCCCAGTTCTCCCGCGCGCATCCCTCGGCGGGCAGCTTCATCACCTTCGTCGGCAAGACCTTCGGGCCGGTCAGCGCCGTGACCACCGCCCTGCTGGCCGGGCTCGGCTACATCATCGCCATGGCCTCCGTCATCGCCATCTCCGGCGGCTTCGTACAGATCACCCTGCACCACTACACCGGCATCGACATTCCGTGGATCATCTGGACACTGCTGCTGACCGGCGCGTCGGTGGTGGTGATGCTGCGCGGCATCGTCTTCTCCACGAAGTGGGCCGGCTACTTCTTCGCCGTGGAGATGGTGGTCCTCGTCGCGGTCTCGGTCGCGGCACTCGTCGAACACCGCGGCAACCTGTCCGCGGCGCCGTTCCTGCCCGACCACATCCATCACGGCCTCAAGGGCCTGGCCGCCGGCTTCCCCCTCGCGGTGTACCTGTTCGTCGGCTGGGAGAACTCCGCGGCCCTCGCCGAGGAGACGGAGAACCCGCGGCGCAACGTCGGCCGTGCCGTGTTCTCCTCGGTGGGGATCATGACGGCGAGCTACATCCTCTTCTCCTACGCCACCGTCACCGGCTTCGACTACGACGTCCAGCGTCTCGGCGACTCCCCCATCCCCTTCATCGACATCGCCCACGACACCCTCGGCGCGCTGGCCTTCCTCGCCTACGTCGGCGGCCTGACCTCGACCCTCGGCGTGCTGATCGCCGGCATCAACTCCCAGGCGAGGCTGGTGTTCAACGCCGGACGCGAAGGGCTGCTGCCCTCCTTCTTCGGCTACGTCCATCCCGTGCGCCGTACGCCGAACAACGCGATCGTCACCTTCGCCGTCACCGCCCTGCTGATCATCGGCGGCTGGGGCCTCGGCCACCTGATCGGGGCCGACGGGGGCCCGATGGACCCCGTGGTCTTCTTCACCGAGTCCTCGACCCTGGGCACCATCCTCATCCTGGTCGTCTACCTGGCGTCCAACATCGCGCTGCCCCTGTACTACCGGCGCTACCGTCCGCAGGAGTTCCACACGGTGCGCCACCTGGTGCTGCCCTCGCTCGGCGCCCTCGCCATCCTTGTGCCGCTCTACTACCTGGCCAAGCCTGGCCAACCGGCCCCGTACAACTGGTTCCCGGTCGCGGCCCTCGCGGCCCTGCTCCTCGCCGTCGGCTACGCGGCCCTCCTCGTCCGCCGCGATCCGGGCCTGGCCGAACGCGTGGGCTCGGTAGTCGCCGACGTGGAGTGAACGCCCCCACCGAACGGGCCGTCGCGCGACGGAAGCCCCCGCCTCGTTCCGCTCCGGTCAGTGAGTCGCATGGCGCGCGTCCGTGCGCTTCGGGCGGCAATCGGTGTCACCGCCTCGGTCGAACGGCCGGTGCGTGACCGCCTCGGCGTCGGGCCGCGAGACGGCCGGTAGCACCTGCGCTCGCTGCCATCAGGCTGCCCGTCCAGGAACGGAGACGACACCCTCGTGGCCGTAGCTGTCGACGTGGCCGCCGCTCCGGCGCAGGACACCCCTCCCCCAAGGCACGGAGGCCACCGGCGGCTGCGCTTCTTCCTCCACCGTCATCGCGTGACGGTGCTCCCGCTCTGTCTCGGGTAGGCGTTCTTCCACGCCAACGGCGGTGGTGACCGCGGGCCGGACTCGACCACCGCCGAGTATTCGCGGCACCAGAACCGGAGTTGCACCCTGCTTGTTGTTGTCCGTTGCCCGGCGACAACGGCTTCGTCAGTGTCGGATCAGGCCCGTGCGTTCAACGGTCGCCGGCAGCGCGGTGGTGGCGATGGCGGTGACCGCCTCCAAGGGCCGACGCCGTCGGTGAGGAAGGTTTACAGGGCGTCGAGGTCCGTGGCCGCGACGGCGACGACCAGGTTGGCGGGCCGGTGGTGCCGGCGCAGAACCGGACGTGCGGGTGGGCGCTCAAGGCCTGCGCGCCGAGAAGTGCGAGATCGAGCTCGGTGGCCCGGCCGTCCTCGGTCAGCCCGGCGATCAGCGCGTTGTCGACGTCGAGAGGCGTGTACGACGGTGCCGGGGCCGTCGGTGACGCGGGGTCGGGGCGGGTTCGGCCGGTTCCGCAGGCGAGAGGGGGCCGGCGGTCCAGCGGCAGGCGGTGGGGAAGACCCGCAGCAGGGTGTGGAGGGCGAGACGACCAGGGCCCCAGCGATCCGCGGGTCGGTTCCATCGAGCTTCTATCGCATGATCCGTAGGATAGGCCCGGGCGCTGGCGTACTTTCTGCACAGAAGCCCTCAGCGTGGTGGTGAATTCCGCAGCCCTCCTGCAACGGTCTCGTCACCGAACGACCCGTTCGGGATCCGGCACCTTCAAGCTGAGGGAGAAGACGATGACTGATCGTGGAGCCGATCTGCTGATCCGCGCCGGGGCGGTGCACACGTTGGTGAGCGCGGACACACACAGGTCCACGACCTGCCTGGTGCCACAGCGCTGCCCGCCTTCGCCGACACCCATACCCACCTGATCTTCGCGGCGCTCGGTGCCCACGACGTCCCCATGCACCAGGCCCGGAACATCCCCGAGTTCCTGGACCTGATCCGGCGGTGGGCCGCCGTCACGCCCGAGGGCGAGTGGATCCGTACCACCACCGACTGGCGGGAACTCAACCTGGCCGAGCGCCACATGCCCACCGCTGCCGCACTCGCCCCACCCCTGGCAGTAGGGCCGGGGACCCGCAGGGCGTCCCGGCCCTACCCGATCCCGCGGGGACTCAGCGCAGCTTGTCCTTCGCCTTGTAGTAGGCCCCGCCGAACGGCAGGAACCAGGGCGTGCCGTTGTAGAAGGGGACGGGGACCTTCGGGAAGCCGAGGCCGTGCAGGGGGTTGGCGTCCGGTTTGCCGTCCATCATCTCGGCGACCGCGCGGCCCATGTACGTGGCCATCTGGACGCCGTGTCCGCAGTAACCCATCGAGTAGTAGAGGCCCTTGGCGCCCTCGGCCTCGCCCGCGTGCGGGAGGCGGTCCCAGGAGAAGCCGACCATGCCGCCCCAGACGTAGTCGATCCGCACGTCCGCCAACTGCGGGAAGATCTCCGTCATTTCGCGTTTCAGGATGTCGCCGCTCTTCACGTCGGACGCCGGGTTGGAGGGGGCGAAGCGGGCGCGGCCACCGAAGGCGAGGCGGTTGTCGGGGGTGAGGCGGATGTAGTGGCCGATGTTCTTGGAGTCGACCACCAGGCGGCCGTTGGGGATCAGTTCGCGTGCGCGCTCCTCGCCGAGCGGCTCGGTGACGATGATGAAGCTGCCCACGTTGATCAGCCGCTTGCGGAACCAGGGCAGCGCCTTGTTGGTGTAGGCGTCGGTGGCCGCCATGACCTGCTTGGCGCGGATCGTGCCGTGCAGCGTCTCGACGTCGAAGCCGCCGCCGGGCAGGCGGGTGAAGCCGGTGGCCGCGTTGCGTTCGTGGATCTCGGCGCCCGCGCGCTCGGCGGCCTCCGCCATGCCGTGGACGTACTTGCCCACGTGCAGGGCGGCGCTGAGCGGGTCGAGCAGGGCGCCATGGTAGTAGTCCGAGCCGAGTTCCGACTTCAGGTCGGCACGGGACAGGAGCTGCGTCTCGTGGCCGAAGTTCTCGGCCAGGTCGCGCTGGGTGGCCCTCATCGCCTCGAAGTGCTGCGGCTTGTACGCCACTCCCAGGCGTCCGGCGCGGTCGAAGTCGCAGTCGATCTTCTCGGTGCCGATGATGTCCTCGACGACGTCGACGGCCTCGCGGAAGGAGCCGTACAGCTCGCGGGCGCGCTCCTGGCCGAAGCGCTTGCGGGCCTCGCCGACGCCGATGGTCATGCCCTGGGTGCACATGCTTCCGTTGCGCCCGGACGCGCCCGAGCCGACCTTGTCCTTCTCCACGAGGACGACCCGGGCGCCCTTGCGGGCCGCGTGGTAGGCGGTGGACAGACCGGTGAGGCCACCGCCGACGACCACCACGTCCGCCTCGGCGGGCAGGTCCTTGCCGGACCGGTCGGGCAGGGCAGGTGCGGTGTCGAGCCAGTAGGGGATCTGCTTCATGGCGTGGGTCCTCACATCATCCGTACGTAGTCCGTCGTCGCGGTGGTTCTCAGCAGCCGAGGAGCGCCGGCAGACCGGACAGGTCGGGCAGCTCGTCGTAGGGCTGGTAGTCGGCGCTGCCCTTGCGGCCGTAGCGGTTGATCCACACCCGGCGCCTGAGGCCGAGGTCGCGGGTCGGGATGTGGTCGTACTCCCAGCCCTGGGCGGTGTGGATGACCTGGGACGGTTCGACGCCCATGGTCTTGTACGCGTACTCGAAGGTCTGGCGGTCCGGCTTGTACGCGCCGGCCTGCTGGGCGGTGATGACGTAGTCGAAGTCGACGCCGATGTTCTCGACGTTCCGCGCGATCATGGCGTCGTCGGTGTTGGAGATGATGGCGATCTCGTACTTGGACTTCAACGCCCGCAGGGCGTCCGGGACTTCGGGGAAGGGGCCGAAGGTGGGGACGACCGCGGCGAGGGCGTCGCCGTCGGACTTCCGGTACTCCAGGCCGTGCAGGCGCATGGCGTTGCGCAGGCTGGAGTGCAGGACCTCGTGGTAGGGGCGATAGGCCTCCAGGACGGCCTGGAAGCGCATGACGCGGAAATCGTCCAGGAACTCGTCGACGTCCAGGTTGTCCAGGTCGAGGCGGTCGGCCAGGACCTCCAGGGTCGTGGGGGCGAGCTGGAAGTCGATCAGGGTCGCGTAGGCGTCGAAGGTGACGATCTCTCGCATGGTGTTCAACCTCGTTCTCTTGCTGGGGAGTTGAGGGGGTGCCGGGGAGTTGAAGGGGTCAGACGACGCGTTCGCCAGGCGCGACGAGCGCGTCGAGGGCGGCCAGGTCGGCGGCGCCGGGGATCCAGTCGGCCGCCGCCGCGTTGGCGGTGACCTGTTCGGGGGTCATGGCGCCACAGATGACGGAGCCGACGGCGGGCAGCGCGGCCAGGGCGCCCACGGCGACCTGGAGGAGCGTCAGGCCGCGCTCGGCTCCGTACGCCGTCAGCGCCTCCACTCGGTCGAGGGCCTCGTCGGTGAGCCAGCCCTGACGCCAGGACAGGCGGCTGCCGACGGGCGGCTGTTCACCGCGCCGGTACTTGCCGCTGAGCAGGCCGTTGGCGAGCGGGTAGTAGGGCAGCAGGCCGATGCCGTGGGTGCGGCAGGCCGGGATCAGGGTGGTCTCCGCGCCGCGGTCGAGCAGGTGGTAGCGGGCCTGGGTCGACACGAAGGCGTCGGTCAGGTCCTCGGGCGGGAGGTTGGAGCAGCCGATGTGGCCGACCTTGCCCTCGTCGACCAGTTCCCGCAGGGCGGCGATCGTCTCCGCCAGCGGGGTGACGCCGTCCGGCTCGTGGTACTGGAGCAGGTCGATCCGGTCGGTGCCCAGGCGGCGCAGGGACGTCTCGACGGCGTACCGGATGTAGGGGCGGGCGCCGCGGGGGCCGTACGCGTCCGCCTCGGGACCCATCTCCATGCCGAACTTGGTCGCCAGGACGACCCCGTCGCGGTGGCCCTTGAGGGCGGCGCCCAGCAGGCGTTCGCCGTCGCCGCGCGCACCGCCGCTCTCGCCGAACCCGCCGTACATGTCGGCCGTGTCGAACAGGGTCACGCCCGCGTCAAGGGCCGCGTGGACGACGGCCCTCGTGCCGTCCTCGTCGAGGCGGGAGCCGAAGTTGTTGCCGCCGACCCCGACGACGGAGACGACCGGTCCGCGTTCACCGAGCGTGCGGTACCTCATGACCGGTCCCCGAATCCGATGCAGACGTTCTTCGTCTGCGTGTAGCTCGCCAGGGCTTCGAGGCCTTTCTCCCGACCCCAGCCGCTGTGCTTGTAGCCGCCGAAGGGGAGCTCGATGCCGGTGCCGGCGCTGGTGACGTTGACGTAGACCTGGCCGGCCCGGATGCCCGAGGCCAGGGTCATGGCCTTGTCGATGTCGCGGGTCCAGACGTAGGAGGAGAGGCCGTACGGGCTGTCGTTGGCGATCCGGAGGGCCTCGTCGGCGTCGTCGAAGTCGATGACGGTGACGACGGGGCCGAAGATCTCCTCGCGGGCGCACCGGGAGGCGTTGGTCAGGCCGGTGAGGACGGTCGGCTCGATGTAGTAGCCGTCGGCGAGGGCGGGGTCGGACGGCGAGCCGCCACCGACCCTCGCCACGGCGCCTTCCTTCCGGGCCAGTTCCAGGTAGTCGAGGACGCGGTCGCGCTGGCGGGCAGCGACCAGCGGGCCGATGTCCGGGTCGGTCAGGCCCGGGCCGACGCGCAGGGCGGCGATCGCCTCGACCAGCCGGTCCAGGAAGTCCTCGGCGCCTCGTTGGAGCAGCAGGCGGGTGCCCGCCGAGCACATCTGTCCGGCGTTGCTGAACGACCAGCCCAGGATCGCCTTCAGCGCCAGGTCGAAGTCGGCGTCGGCGAAGACGACGAACGGCGACTTGCCGCCCAGTTCGGTCACGGACGGCACCACGTTGGCGGCGGCGGCCTGGGCGACCTTGATCCCGGTCGGCACCGAGCCGGTGAAGGTGACCTGGTCGATGTCCGGGTGCCCGGCGAGGGCCGCGCCGGTCTCGCCGTCGCCGGGGACGACGTTCAACACGCCTGGCGGGAGACCGCATTCGAGGGCGATCGCCCCGATCTCCAGCGGGGTGAGCGGTGCCTCCGGGGACGGCTTGAGGACCACCGTGCAGCCCGCCGCCAACGCCGGGGCGGAACCCCTCGCGGTGTTCTGGAGCGGGTAGTTGAACGGGATGATCTGGCCGGAGACGCCGATCGGCTCGCGGACGGTGTAGTCGACCAGGCCGGGGCCGAGCGGGATCGTCGTACCGCCGAGTTTGTCGGCGAAGCCGGCGTAGAACTCGAAGTAGCGGGCGGCGGACTCGACGTCCGCCTTCGCCTGGGCGAGTGGCTTGCCGACGTCCTGGCTCTCCAGGCGGGCCAGGCGTTCACCCTGGTCGCGGATGGCCCCGGCGATCCGGTGCAGGATCCTGCCCCGGTCGGCGGCGCGCATCCGGGCCCACTCCGGCGCGGTGAAGGCAGCGCGGGCCGCGGCCACCGCCCGGTCCACGTCGGCCGGGCCGGCCAGCGCCACCTCGGCGATGGCCGTGCCGTCCGACGGGTCCAGGACGGTGAACGTGCGGCCGTCGGCGGCCGGGACCTGCTTGCCGTCGACGAGCAGCGACCGCGTGTCGACGGTCATCGCTGGAACACCGGTCGTCATCGCCGGACGGTCGGCGGTCATGGCCGGATCGGGGGTGGTCATCGCCGGCTGGTCCGTGGGCACGGCCGGATCGTCGGTGGTCATGGCCGCAGCTCCCCCTGGATCTCGCCGAAGATGACGACCTCGTCGCCGGGGCGGACGGTCCGGATCCGGCGCACCCACAGCACGACGCCGTCCTGCGGGGCGCGGACCTCCTCCAGCTCGTTGCCGTAGTGGTCGACGATGCGGCCGATCAGGTCTCCCTCCTTGCAGCTCTCGCCCGGCTCGGCGTGGCCGAGGAAGAAGCCGCCGGAGTCGGAGCGGGCGAAGGTGCCGGAGACGGTCGTGTACGTCTCGCGCAGCTCCGGTTCGCCCTCGATCATGCCGAGTTGGCGCATGATGTTGCGGACCGACTTGATGTGCAGCTCGACGATGGACTCACGGTAGGTGCCGCCGCCCGCCTCGATGGTGATCGCGGGCTTTCCGGCGGCGAGGGTGGGGTGGCGGACCGTGCCGCCCCACTTGCCGCCCTTCCAGACCAGGTCGTGCCCGGCGGCGAGGGCGAGGTCGGTGGCGAGGTCCTCGTAGCCGCCCTGGAGGATGGCCAGCGGGGCGATCTCGCCGAAGGTGCCGCCGGTGTGCAGGTCGACGAGGGCGTCGATGGCGGGGACGACCTGCTCGACGAAGGTGGCGGCCAGGCGCAGCGAGTACGAGCCGTCGGCGTCGCCCGGGAAGATCCGGTTGAGGTTGAGGTGGTCCAGGCCGCTGGTGCGGGCGGCGGCCTCGAAGGCGGGGGTGTTCATGCAGGGGATGCCGACGAGAGTGCCGCGCAGGGTGGCCGGGTCGGTCTCGGCGAGGACCCGGCGGACGGACTCCTGGCCGTCGTACTCGTCGCCGTGCACGCCCGCGTCCACGCACAGCACGGGGCCGTCCTGGGCGCCGTTGACGACGATCAGCGGGAGGCCGAGTTCCACGCCGTAGCTGCTGGTGCCGACCGGTATGAGGCCCTGGGCGCGCTCGCCGGGGGCGACGGTCAGCGGACCGATGGAGTACATGGGGGAAGTTCCTTTCGAGAACACGCGGGGTGCGGGTGTCACAGGCGGGCGGACGCCTCGTCGAGGGTTTCGGCGAGGATGTCGGCGATACGGTCGAGGAGGTGCCGGTCGCTGATCAGCGGGGGTGCGATCTGGACCAGCGGGGCGGCGCGGTTGTAGACGCGGGCCAGGAGGCCGGCCTCGCGCAGCCGGCGCGGGATGAGGTCGGCGACCAGGGCGGCTCGGGCGGTGTCGCTGAAGCGGCCGTCGTCGAGGTCGCCGACGAGTTCGCAGGCGTAGAAGAAGCCGGTGCCGCGGACGTCGCCGACGATGGGCAGGTCGGCGAGGGCGGTCATGCGGGTCGCGAGGCGGTCCTGGTGGCCGCGCACGTTCTCCAGGATCCGGTCGCGCTCCATGATGTCCAGGCTGCGCAGGGCGATCGCGGCGCTGAGCGGGTGTCCGGCGAAGGTGTAGCCGTGGTTGAGGACGGCGCCGGGCCGGTTGATGACCTCGACCACCTTGCTGCTGACGAGCGTTGCCCCCATGGGGGCGTATCCGGCGGTGATGCCCTTGGCGACGGTGACGATGTCGGGGCGGGCGTCGTAGCGGTCGCCGCCGAACCACTCCCCCAGCCGTCCGAAGGCGGTGATGACCTCGTCGGCGCAGAGGAGGAAGCCGTACCGGTCGGCCAGGGCCCGCAGGCCCGGCCAGTAGCCCTCGGGCGGGGTGATGCAGCCGCCGCGGTTCTGCACCGGCTCGGCGATCAGCATGGCGATCGTCTCCGGGCCCTCGTCCAGGATCGCGGCCTCCAGCTCGGCGAGCAGGTGGGCGGTGTACGTCGCGTCGTCGGCGTGTCCGGCGTCGAGTCCGTAGCGGTTGGTGTTGGACACGAACCGGGTCTCGATCGCGCCGGGGCCGTACGGTTCGCGCAGCCCGGCGTCGTCGGTGAGGGACAGGGCGCCGATGGTCAGCCCGTGGTAGGCGCCGCGTCGGGAGATGGCCTTGACCCGGCCCGTGTCGCCGCGCAGCGCGTGGTAGCGGCGGGCGATCTTCCAGGCGGTCTCCACGGCTTCGGCGCCGCCGCCGGAGAAGAAGGTGGCCTCGATGTCGACCGGGGCGATACGGGAGAGGCGTTCGGCGAGTTCGATGGCGGTCGGGTGGGCCGAGAAGGACCACAGCGGGCTGAAGCACAGCTCGCGCAGCTGCTTCTCGGCGGCCTCGGCGAACTCGGGGGCGTAGGAGTAGCCGAGCTGGCAGCAGTACAGGCCGGAGAGGCCGTCGATGTAGCGGCGGCCGTCCGCGTCGTCGACGTAGGGGCCCTCGCCGCGCCGTACGACGAAGAGCTTCTCCCCCTCGGGGCCGAGGGAGCCGTTGGGGGTCATGTTGAGGAGCAGGTGTCTGGCCGCGCTGGCGGACAGCTCCGGAGTGGGGGTGCGGGTGCTGGTGGTCATGATGCGGTCTCATTTCCGGCGGACAGGCCCAGTCCGGTCTCCGTGGGCAGCAGGCCGTCCTGCTTGCCGGAGCCACCGAGCTTGCGGACCACCGCGACCAGGGCGAGGGCCACGACGGCGACCGCGATGAGGATCGCGCTGACGGCGGTCACCGACGGGTCGACGTTGTACTGGAGGACGTTGAACACCTGGACGGGCAGGGTCGTGGTGTCCACGGAGGACAGGAACTGCGAGATGAAGAACTCGTCGAAGCTGGTGATGAAGGCGAAGATGCCGGCGGCGACCATGCCGGGCATGGCCAGCGGGAGGGTGATGCGCCGCCAGACGGTCAGCCGGCTCGCGCCCATGCTGGCCGCGGCGTCCTCCAGTCGCTCGTCGATGCCCTTCAGGGTGGCCATGAGGATCATCACCGCGATCGGTGAGGCGAGCACGGTGTGGCCGAGCGCGATGGCGATCGGGCTGCCGAGCATCGAGGCCGGTTCGAACAGGAGGAACAGGCCGAGGGCGACGACCACTTGGGGTATCACCAGCGGGGCGAGGACCAGGCCGTAGACCGCCGAGCGCAGCGGGAGTTCGCTGCGTACCAGTGCGGTGGCCGCCGTCATGCCCAGGAGCAGGGAGAAGACCGTGGTCATGGCCGCGACCAGGGCGCTCAGGGAGAGCGCGGCCGGCCACTTGCTGCCGTCGGCGAACAGCTGCGCGTACCAGTGGAACGTCCAGGCGTCCGGCGGGAAGGCGCCGAACGCGTCCTTGCCGAAGGAGGTGACGACGATGACGACGATCGGCAGCGCGAGGAACAGCAGGATCAGCGTGGAGAAGACGGCCAGGGTGACGCGTCCGGCGAGGGTGGAGCGCAGCTCGATCATGATGCCGTCCCCCGGTTCCGCAGGGCCTCGCCCGCGGACTTCAGCAGCCTGAGCAGCAGCAGTCCGGCGAAGGTGAGCAGCAGCAGGATGATGCCGAGCGCGGATGCGCCGTTCCACTGGTTCTGCTTCATGACCTGTTCGTCGATGAGCGAGGCGACCATGGTCTGCTTCTCGCCGCCCATGAGGGCGGGGGTGAGGTAGTAACCGAGGCAGAGGATGAAGGACAGCACGCCCGCGTTGACCAGGCCGGGGGCGACGAGAGGGACGTACACCCGGCGGAAGATCGTGATCCGGCCGGCGCCCATGCTCGCCGCGGCGGCCATCAGTCGGCGGTCGATGCCCTTCATCACCGCGTACAGCAGGAGGACGGTGTACGGCAGCATCACGGCGGTGGTGCCGATGACGACGCCGGTCTCGTTGTAGAGCAGTTGGAAGGGGGCGCCGGGGAAGTGGATGTCGGTCAGGACGTTGTTCACGACACCGTTGTCCCCGAGCAGGATGATCCAGCCGTAGGTACGCACCAGCGCGCTGATGAAGTGCGGGACGACCACGACGATCATCGCGAGGCCCGCCCACAGCGGCTTGAGCCGGGAGATCGCCGCAGCCAGCAGGAACCCGACGGCCAGGGCCAGCAGGGAGGTCTCGAAGGAGATCCGCAGGGTGGTGAGGAGGATCTCCAGGTTGGCGCCCTGGAAGGCGTCGGCGTACCAGTGGAGGGTGAAGGCGCCGTCGTCGTCCTTGAGGCTCAGCAGTAGGGTGCTGAAGATCGGGTAGACGAAGAGGATCAGCAGGTAGACGACGACGGGCGCGGCGTTGAGGAGCCCGAAGCGGGTGCGCCGGTCGGACAGCGAGACGCGGGAGCGCCGCTTCTTGTGCGGCACGGGGGCCGCCGAACCGCCCGTCACGGGAGCGAGTACGGCCATGCGCTCAGCCCTCCCCCTCGGTGTCGGGGAAGACGCTCACGTTGTCGGGGTCCGCGGTGAGGCCGACGCGTTCGCCGGTGGCGGGTGCGCGACCGGCGGGCAGTTCCAGTCGTACGGGAGCAGCGTCCGCGCTGCCTTCGGAGCGGACGGTGATCCGGACGAGGGTGCCGACATAGGTGACCGTCTCGACGGTCCCGGTACAGAAGCCCTCGCCGGGGGGACACAGGGTGATCCGGCCGGGCTGGACCGCCGCGCGGACCCGTGCGCCTTCCGGTACGGGCTGCGGGCGGGCCTTGAGGAGTCCGCCGGTGTCGAGGCGTACGAGGGTGTGGCCGGACGCCTGCTGCTCGCAGTGCCCGGGGAGGAAGTTGGCGGCGCCGAGGAAGTCGGCGACGAACAGGGTGCGGGGGCGCTCGAAGAGCTCCTGCGGGGTGTCGAACTGGTCGATCCGCCCGTCCCGCATCACCGCGATGCGGTCGGAGAGGACGAGCGCCTCCTCCTGGTCGTGCGTCACATAGATGACGGTCAGGCCGAGTTCCCGCTGGATGCGCTTGATCTCGGTCTGGAGCTGGTCGCGCAGCTTCTTGTCGAGGGCGCCCAGCGGCTCGTCCATGAGGATGACGGGCGGCCGGTAGACCAGGGCCCGGCACAGCGCGACCCGCTGCTGCTGGCCGCCGGACAGCTCGCGCGGCCTGCGCCGGGCCATAGCGGACAGGCCCGCCATCTCCAGGGTCTCGCCGACCCGGCGGCGCAGTTCCGCCTTGGGCACACCGCGCAGTTGGAGCGGGAAGGCGACGTTCTCCCACACCGTCATGTGCGGGAAGAGCAGGTACTGCTGGAAGACGAAGCCCAGGCCGCGCTTCTGCGGGGCGAGCCGGGTGACGTCCCGGCCGCCGACGACGACGGACCCGGAGTCGGGCTCGCAGAACCCGGCGATCATCATCAGGGTGGTGGTCTTGCCGGAGCCGGAGGAGCCCAGGAAGGTGACGAACTCGCCGGCCGCGATCTCCATGGAGACCTCGTCGACGGCCGTGACACCGCCGTAGGTCTTGCGCAGCCGGGTGACCGACAGGGGTTTCCCGGAGCCGGTCAGCGTCTCGGGCACGGTGAGCGAGGGCATGACGTCGGTCTCAGGCATGCGTCCACTCCTGCCACCGCTTGGACACGGCGTCCTGGTTCTTGATCCACCACTCGACGTCCAGGTCGAAGCCGGTCTCCAGGTGCGCCGGTGAACTGCCCAGGTTCGAGGCCGTCTTGGTGGAGAGCTTCTTGTAGGCGGCGGGCACCGAGGGGGCCATCGGGTAGATCTCGGCGTAGGCGGCCTGTACCTCGGGGCGCAGCGCGAAGTCGATGAGCTGGTAGGCGGCGTCGACGTTGGCCGCGCCCTTGGGGATGCCGAGGGCGTTGCTCTGCCGACGGGCGCCGTTCCACTGGTAGGCCAGCGGGGAGCCGCCCTTGATGAGGGCGTCGAGGCGGCCGTGCCAGACGCTGGAGGCGTCGACCTCCTTGCGGCCGAGGAGCACCCCGGGCAGGGCGCCGGTGTCCCAGAACTTGCGGACGTGGGGCTTGATCTCGGTGAGGGCCTTGAAGGCGCGGTCCACGTCGAGCGGGTAGAGCTTGTCCAGCGCCACGCCGTCGGCGAGGAGCGCGAACTCCAGCTCGGGCAGGTCGGCGTCCAGGGCCTGGAGGGCGCGGTTGCCGGAGAAGGTCTTGGTATCCCAGAAGTCGGCCCAGGAGGAAGGTTTCTTCCCACCGAAGGCGTCCGTGCGGTACGCCATCACGCTGGCCCAGTAGTTCTTGCCGACCGCGTTGGAGGTGACGAGGGCCTTGGCGATGCCGGCGCTCTTGAAGTTCTTCAGCCGGTCGTAGTCGAGGTCCTCGGTGGCGTCCTGCTGCTTGAAGAGGACGAAGTCGGCCATCGAGTCGTCGATGACGTCGAACTGCGGGCGGCCCTGCTTGATCTGGGCGAGCATCTGGGCGTACTCGATGTTCACCACCTTGACCTGGATGCCGGTCTCCTTGGTGAACGGGTCGTAGATCGCCTGCTGGTTGGCGTCGCCGTAGGAGCCACCGCTGTTGCGGACGACGAGCGTCTTGGAGCTCTTGCCGCCGCTGACGGTGGACCGGCTGGTGCCGGTGCCGCAGGCGGTGAGCGAGGTGGCGGCTACGCCGGCGGCGATGCCGCCGACTCCGCGCAGGAACACTCTGCGGTCTATCCGTGAGTCCTTCACCGGGGGCCTCCTGGGGATGTCGTACGAGGGGAGGGGATGGGGCGGGCGAGTGCGGGCGTGTCTGGGGGGTGGGGTTAGTGAGGAGCAGGGATGGCGATGGCCGCCAGCTCGGCGCCGGGGGCGACGGTCAGGCCACGCATGCCGTAGAAGACCCGGCCGGCGGCGGGGGTGTGGACCTTGTGCTCCTGGCCGTCGGCCGGATCGATGACGTGGCCGATGACCTGGCCCTCCGTCACGTCGTCGCCCGCGGTGAACTCGGGGTACCAGAGACCGGTGGCCTCGGCGGTGATCCCGGCGGCCCAGACCCATGCGCGGACGGTCGGCGCCGCTTCCGCGGGCTCGGCCTCCAGGACGCCGAGGCGGCCCAGCAGCCCGTACAGGCCGCTGACGAGACGGCGGGCGGTCTCCGGGTCGCGTTCGCCGAGCTGGCCGGTCTCGACGAGGATCGCCGGGATGCCCTTGCGGGCGGCGGCCGCGTGGCTGTTGCCGCCGTCGGCGTTCATTCCGTAGATGACGTCCTCGATGCCGAGGGCGTCGGCCATGTCGGCGGTCCTGGCGTCGAGTTCGGTGTCGCCGGTGAGGCGGTAGCCGACGAAATCAGTGAGCACTTCGTCGATGCCGCCGGAGTGCAGGTCGACGTAGGCGTCGGCGCCGTCGAGGAGGTGCGTGAAGAGCCAGGCGGCCAGGCGCTCGGTGGGGCAGCCGTCGGGGTCGCCGGGGAAGACGCGGTTGATGTTGATGCCGTCGAGCGGGGAGATGCCGAGCCGGCCCTGGTAGACGGCCGGGGGGTTGGCGACCGGGCAGACGACGACCTGGCCGTGCACCTCGCTGGGCTCCAGCAGGGCGGCGAGCCGGGTGGCCGCGTCGACTCCGGTGAACTCGCCGCCGTGGACGCCCGCGGTGATCAGGACGCGGGGGCCGGGGTGGGCGCCGTTGACCAGGGTCAGGGGGATGTCGACGGTGAGGGTGCCGAGGTCGGCGGGGACGGTACCGCGGGTCTTGGTGCCGGGCTCGGCGGTGAGGGCGCCGACGGAGAGGGGGGTGGTCATGCTGGTCACGCCTCCGTCCGGTCGAGGGTGGAGATGAAGTCGACGGGCTGCGGCGAGGAGCCGTCCAGGGCGAGGTCGGCCGCGATGTCACCGAAGGCGGGCGAGAGCTTGAAGCCGTGTCCGGAGAAGCCGGCGAGCAGGACGACGTTCTCGGTGCCGGGCAGCGGGCCGACGAGCGGGCGGCTGCTCTCGGTGTAGCCCTCCATGTAGACGGAGAGGCGGACCGGGTCGGGGTTCAGGTCCGGCATGTAGCGGCTCATGAGCTCGGTGAAGATCTCCAGCTCCTCGGGCTGCACGGTCCGGTCGAGGTGGTTCGGATCGCCGGCCGGTCGGTGCAGCACACGGGACAGGCCGAGCTTGACGGAGACGCCGTCCGGGGAGGGCAGTCCGTAGCAGTGCGTGGGCGCGGTGCGGATGAAGGCGGGGCACTCCTCGCCGTACCAGGCGTCGCTGGTGGGCACGTACCAGGCGCTGAGCAGGCGGCGGACGTCCACCTCCCACGGCAGGTCGGGCAGCAGGTCGTTGACCCAGGGGCCGGGGCTGACCACGGCGGTGTCGAAGTGCTCGCTGCCCGCGTCGGTGCGGATCTCGACGCCGTTCGCGACGGGCACGATCTCGCGGACCGGGGTGTAGCGGTGGATGACCGCGCCCAGTTCCTCGGCACGGCGGGCGGCGGTCTGGATGGTCAGTTCGGGCCGGATGAACCCGGCGCGGCGGTCCAGTACGGCGGCGTCGCCGTCCTCGATGCGGAACTGCGGGAAGCGCTTGGCGAGTTCGCCGGCGTCCAGCACCTCGTGGTCCAGGCCGTGCTCGGCGATGGACTGAAGGACGGTGGCCATCTGCTGGTGCTCGGTGGGCCCCATCAGCAGGCATCCGGTCATCCGGCGCAGTTCGCGGCCGGTCTCCTCCTGGAGCCGGTCGAACAGGGCGTCGGCGTGCTGGAGCAGCGGCACGTACCGGGAGTCCTCGAAGTGGGCGCTGCGGAAGATCCGGGTCTCGCCGCCGGCGGCGCTGCGGTCGTGGCCCGGGGCGAAGCGGTCGTAGCCGACCACCTCGGCTCCGCGGGCGGCCAGGCGCCAGGCGGCCTGGCTGCCCATGGTTCCGACGCCGACTACGGCGACGCGCTTCCTGGCAGACACAGGAGGTTCCTTTCTTCTGCCGGGCCGTGGATGCTTTACGCCCGGGGATGCGGATTCTCGAATTCCAGATTCAGGGGTACGGGGCCGTCGGCTCCGACCTTCGGGCCTTCGGGCCTTCCGGTCTCCGGTGGGAGGGGCTCGCCCTCCTCTTCGGCAATTCCGTGCCACATTGTGGAACGCTGTGCTAGAATCTGGCACGACAATGGCAGTGGCGCACGAGGGGAGTCAAGGGGCGTGCGCACGGAGTTCGCAAAGTTAACGGGGGAAACCCAATGGAAATGAAGAGCGTGACCAGGTCATTGCGCATCCTGGAGGCGGTCGCCCAGCACCAGCCGGTGACCGTGGGGGAACTCACCAAGCTCTTCGGGCTGCCCAAGTCGACGGTGCAGCGCACGCTGGTCACCCTGAACGAGGCCGGGTGGCTGCGGGCCAACCGCAAGGACACCACCCGCTGGGAGATCGGCGCCCGGGTGCTGGCCGTACGCCCGGCCGCGCTCCAGGGTTCCAGCCTGTTCGCCGCCGCCCGCGAACCGATGGTGCACCTGCGGGACGAGGTGAACGAGACCATCCACCTGTCGGTGCCGGACGCCCTTCAGTGCATGGTCGTGGTGGACCGCGTCGACTGCGACCATCCCGTACGCACCTTCCACACCATCGGCGACACCTCGCCGCTGCACGCCACCGCCACCGGGCGCGCCGTCCTGGCCCACCTGCCGAAACAGGACGTCGAGGAGTTCATCGCGCAGGGCCTGGAGCGCTACAGCGACACGACCCCGGTGGAGCCGGAGGAACTGCGCGCAGAGCTGCGCCGGATCCGCACGGACGGCTACGCGGTCAACCGCAACCAGTTCCGGCCGGACGTCTGCGCCATCGCCGCGCCGGTCCTGGACCAGGACGGCACTCCCCTGGCCACCGTGGCCGTCTCCATGCCCGACTCCCGCTTCGACGCCGACCGGCTTCCCGAAATGGGACGACTGGTGGCACACGCGGCTGCGGAGATCACCGCTCGGCATCTGGGCTGAGGGGTGCGGACGGGAAGCGCGGCGGCATGACGTGCCGTGGACCGGCGGCGCGCCGGCACGCCCGCACGCTGACATGACGCCCCGTGCCCGGCCCGAAGAAGTGCGGCCGGACACGGGGCCTTCCGCGCGGTGCGCGACGGGGCGTATGTCAGGGCAGGACTACCGCCCTCATCGCACGGGCACCGCGAGGTACTGGAACTCCAGGAACTCGTCGATCCCGACCCGGCCGCCCTCACGGCCGAGCCCGGACTGCTTGACGCCGCCGAAGGGGGCGGCCGGGTTGGAGACGAGACCGGTGTTGAGGCCCACCATGCCCACCTCCAGGCGCTCGCTGACGCGAAGCGCCCGGTCGAGGCCCTCGGTGAAGACGTAGCCGACCAGGCCCCAGTCGGTGTCGTTGGCGCGGCGGACGACCTCGTCCTCGTCGTCGAAGGTGAGGATCGCGGCGACCGGTCCGAAGATCTCCGCGTCCATCAGCCGGCTCCCGGCGTCGACATCGGCGAGGACAGTGGGCGGGTAGAAGCAGCCCGGCCCCTCGGGCGTACGACCGCCGACGAGCACCCGGGCTCCACGCCCGACCGCGTCGGCGACCAGCTCCTCGACCTTGGCCCGGCCGGTCCGGTCGATCAGCGGGCCGACGTCGACGCCGTCCCGGGTACCGGGGCCCACGACGAGCGCGCCCATGCGCTCCGCGAGGCGCCGCCCGAACTCCTCCGCCACCGAGCTGTGCACGAAGAACCGGTTCGCGGCCGTGCACGCCTCGCCCATGTTGCGCATCTTGGCGACCATCGCCGCGTCCACGGCCGTGTCCAGATCGGCGTCTTCGAAGACGATGAACGACGCGTTCCCGCCCAGCTCCATCGAAGTCCGTACGACCGCCTCCGCGCTCTGCGCCAGCAGCAGCCGTCCGACGGCCGTGGAACCGGTGAAGGACAGTTTTCGAATGCGCCCGCCGCGCAGGAGCGGTTCGCACACCTCGCCCGCACGAGAGGTGGTGACGACGTTCAGAACGCCGTCCGGCAGCCCGGCCTCCTGAAGGATCGCGGCGAGCGCCAGGCTGGTGAGCGGCGTCTGGGGAGCCGGCTTGAGGATCATCGTGCAGCCCGCCGCGACGGCGGGGCCGATCTTGCGGGTGCCCATGGCGAGCGGGAAGTTCCACGGGGTGATCAGCAGACTCGGTCCGACCGGGCGGCGGGAGAGCAGCATGCGGTGCCGACCGTCCGGCAGGACGCCTCCGCCGCCGTCGATGCGCACGGCCTCCTCGGAGAACCAGCGGAAGAACTCGGCGGCGTACGCCACCTCGCCTCTGGCCTCGGCGAGCGGCTTGCCCATCTCGGAGGTCATCAGGTGGGCGAGTTCGTCGCTGCGGTCGAGGATGATCTCGTAGGCGCGGCGCAGGATCTCGCTGCGGGCCCGCGGTGCCGTGCGCGCCCACGCCTCCTGGGCCCGGACGGCCGCCTCCTCCGCGAGTGCGGCGTCCTTGGCGCCCGCGTCGGCGACGTGGGCGATGGTCTCGCCGGTCGCCGGGTCGTCCACGGGGAGGGTGGCGCCGTCCGTGGCGTCCACCCAGGCGCCGCCGATGAAGAGCTGCGTGGGGGTCTCGGTCATGGGGTCTCTCCTGGTCGGTCGGCGGCGGGATGGTCGGCTGCGGGGTCGAGCAGTTCCGCGAGGTGCAGGGCACGGATGTCCCGGCCCTCGGCGAGGTGGTCGATCTGGGTGGCGCAGCTGAAGCCGTCGGCCACCACAGGCTGACCGTCGACTGCGTCCAGGCGGGGCTTGAGGGCCAGGCCGGCGACGGCCATCGAGGTGTCGTAGTGCTGCTCCTCGAAGCCGAAGTTCCCGGCGAGTCCGCAGCAGCCCTCGGCCTCGTCGACCTCGCGGACACCCAGGCGGCGCAGCAGGTCGGCGGGGCGGCGGCCCTTGAAGGTGGCGTACTCGTGGCAGTGGGTCTGCAGGACGACGTGCTCGGGCAGCGGCGGGGTCCAGCCGGGATCCGCCAGGTCGGTGAGGGCGCCGGTGAAGGTGTGCACGCGGTCCGCGACCCGCCGGGCGGCGTCGGTGTCGAGGAGTTCGGGCACGTCCCGCTTGAGCGCGGCGGCGCAGCTGGGCTCGGTCACGACGATGGGCCGGTCGTCGCCGTCGTCGAGCCGGGCGACCGTGCGGGCCATGACGCGACGGGCCACCGACAGCTGGCCGGTGCTCACCCAGGTCAGTCCGCAACACAGGCCGCTCTGTGCGGTCGTGGGGATGCCCGCCTCGGCCAGGACACGGCGGGCGGAATCCGCCACCTGGGGGCGGAAGGCGCGGGTGAAGCTGTCGACGAACAGCAGGGCCCTGGCGGGTTCGACGGTCCGCGCCCGGCGCAGGACCTTACGCATCGCGCGGCGGGAGGCGAAGGAAGGGATCGCGCGCTTGGTGGTCACGCCGCCGAGGCGGGCGAGCAGTCGGCCGGCCGGCCCGCGCAGCAGCGCGTTGACCGGGCGGGCCGCGAACCCCGCGAAGGCGGAGGTCAGCGGCAGCCAGCCCAGGGAGTAGTGGGAGCGGGGTCTGAGGCGGCCCTTGTAGTGGTGGTGCAGGAACTCCGCCTTGTACGTGGCCATGTCGACGCCGACCGGGCAGTCGCTGGAGCAGGCCTTGCAGGACAGGCACAGGTCGAGGGCGTCCTTGACCTCGGTCGAGCGCCAGCCGTCCGTCACCGTCTCGCCGCGCACCATCTCCTGGAGCATCCGGGCCCGGCCCCGGGTGGAGTCGTTCTCCTCCCCCGTGGCCCGGTAGCTGGGGCACATCACGCCGCCCGTGTCGCTGCGGCACCGGCCGACTCCGACACAGCGGCGGGTCGCGCCGGCGAAGCCGTCCTCGTCGTGGGGGAAGGCGAACTCCGTGGCCAGGGGCTGGATCTGATGCAGGGCGAGGTCGGCGTCGAGCGGGGCGGGGGCGACGATGACCCCCGGGTTGAGCAGCCCTTCGGGTCGAAGACCTTCTTGAAGGCGGCGAACACGCCGATCATGCGGGGGCTGTACATGACCTCCAGCAGCTCGCCGCGCGCCCGGCCGTCACCGTGCTCGCCGGACAGCGTCCCGCCGTGCGCGACGACCAGCGCGGCGGCCTCCCGGAGGAAGCGGCGGGCCGCGCCACGGCCCTCGTCCGAGGCGAAGTCGAAGTCGATACGGACGTGGACGCAGCCCGCCCCGAAGTGCCCGTACATCACGCCGGTGAAGCCATGGGCAGCGAGCAGTGCGCGGAAGTCCCGGAGGTATCCGGCGAGGTTCTCGGGGGCGACCGCCGAGTCCTCCCAGCCGGGCCAGGACTCCCCGCCGTCGACGAGCCGGGCGGCGAGTCCGGCGCCGTCCTCGCGGACCCGCCACAGCGAGCGCCGTTCGGCCGGGCTCGCCACGACCCGGCCTCCGGTCGTCCGCCCCTGGGCCTTGAGGACGTCGAGCAGTTCGGCGGCCCGGGTGTCCACCGTGGCCGGATCGTCGCCGTCGAGTTCGACGTAGAGCCAGGCGCGTCCCTCGGGCAGTCCGGTGACGGAGTCCGGGCCCCGGCGGACGCGCATGGTGGCGACGATCGCCTCGTCCATGCCCTCCACGGCGGTGGGGTTCCAGCGCAGGATCTCCGGGATGTCCTCGGCGGCGGCGACCACATCGTCGTAGCCGAGAGCGAGCAGGGCCGAAGCCGGTGCGGTCGCCACCAGGCGGACCGTCGCCGCGGTGACGACCGCGCAGGAGCCCTCGGTGCCGACCAGGGCGCGGGCCATGTCGAAGCCGTGCTCGGGCAGCAGGTGGTGGAGCTGGTAGCCGGAGACCTGGCGCGGGATGCGGCCGAGTTCGGTACGGATCGGGGCCAGGTGGTCGGCGATCAGGCGTCGTACGTCGGCTTCAAGGCGCGCGACGCGCTCCGCGTCCGCGGGGTCCACCGGATGCAGCCCGGTGCGGTCGGCGACGGCCCCCACCCGTCGGCCGTCACGACCTCCAGGGCCTCGACGTGCGTGCTCGTCCGCCCGTGCCGCACCGACCGGTTGCCGCAGGCGTCGTTGCCGATCATGCCGCCGAGGGTGCAACGGCTGTGCGAGGACGGGTCCGGGCCGAAGGCGAGTCCGTGGGGAGCCGCCGCCTTCTGGAGCGCGTCGAGGACCACTCCGGCCTCGACGCGCGCGGTGCGCGCCTGCGGGTCGATGTCCAGGATCCGGTTCAGGTGCCGGGAGAGGTCGAGAACGACGCCCGGCCCGACCGCGTTGCCCGCCATGCTCGTACCGCCGCCCCGCGCGGTGACCGCGACGCCCGTCTCCTGGCACGCCCGTACCACCGCGACCACGTCATCGGTGGTACGGGGGAACACCACGGCCTGCGGTGGCACCCGGTAGTTGGAGGCGTCGTAGGCGTAGGAGCCGGTGCCCGGTCCCGTCTCCACCCGCAGTCCGGGGGCGGACTCCCCGAGCCGGGCGGTCAGCCGCGCGAGGGCGTCGCTCATCGGCCCGCCGCTCCCGAGGTTCCCGCCTCCACCGCGCTCGCCCAGGCCCGGAGTCCCTCGTCGACCGCCGTCTCGTCGATCACCAGCGCGGGGATCATCCGCACGACCTGGTTCCAGGCCCCGCACAGCAGCAGGAGCAGGCCTTCGTCGACGGCGGCGCGCTGCACGCGGGCGGCGGTCTCGGGGTCCGGGGCACCGTCCTCGGTGACGAACTCGCTGGCCAGCATCAGCCCGAGACCGCGGACGTCGCCGATGCCGGGGGTCCGGTCGGCCACCTTTTGAAGCCCTTCCCGCAACCGCGCGCCCATCGCCTCCGCGTTCTCCACGAGCTTCTCGTCGCGTACGACGTCCAGGGTGGCGCAGGCCGCCGCGCAGGCCACGGCGTTGGCGCCGTACGTACCGCCCTGCGAGCCCGGCCACGCCTTGGTCATCAGCTCCTCGGAGGCGGCGATGCCGGACAGCGGGAAACCGCTGGCCAGGCCCTTCGCGGTGACGAGGACGTCCGGGGTGACGCCGAAGTGGTCGTGGCCCCAGAAGCGTCCGGTGCGGCCGACGCCGGTCTGCACCTCGTCCAGGATCAGCAGGAAACCGTGCCGGTCCGCCCGCTCCCGCAGCCCCTCCAGGAAGGCGCGGTTGGCGGAGACGTAACCGCCCTCGCCCAGCACCGGCTCGACGATGACCGCGGCGGTGTCGGCGGGCGAGGAGATCGTCTGGAGTGTGTAGTCGAGTTCCTGGAGGGCGAATCGGGTGGCGGTGTCCTCGTCCCAGCCGTAGCGGAAGGCCGTCGGGAAGGGGGTGACGACCACACCGCTCATCAACGGGGAGAAGCCCGAGCGGAAGCGGGTGCCGGAGGTGGTCATGGAGGCGGCGGCGACCGTACGGCCGTGGAAACCGCCGTGGCAGACCAGGACGTTGGGGCGGCCGGTGGCCTGGCGGGCCAGCCGCAGCGCCGCCTCAACGGCCTCGCTGCCGGAGTTGGTGAAGAACAGGCTGTCCAGGCCGGGCGGCAGGACCTCGCCGAGCTTGTCGACGAGGCGCCGCAGGGGCTGGTGCATGACCGTCGTGTACTGGCCGTGGATGAGCGTGCCCACCTGCTCCTGCGCCGCCGCGACCACCCTCGGATGGCAGTGCCCCGTACTGGTGACACCGATGCCGGCGGTGAAGTCGAGGTAGCGGCGGCCGTCCTCGTCGTAGAGGTGGACGCCCTCTCCCCGGACCGCGGTCACGGGCGTGGCCTGGCGAAGGTGCGGCGACAGTGCGGTCATGGGCGTCTCCCGGCGTGGGTCGTCGGACAGGTGCGGTGCTTCGAGCATCCGTGCCGTCCCACGCGGGGCCAACGCGCGATCTGTCCGGCCGGGGTAGGGAGTTCTGACATTGTGTCCGGCGTACGGCCGCGATCCTGCGGTCACTGCCTTGCCCGACCGCGCCGAAGGGGCACTTGCGCAGGTCAGGGATGCTTGTCAAAGTGACGGGGCACTCCCCCGGTCTCGGCTTCACCCGAGCAGGGCCCCCATGGAGACACCGTGAACGACAGCCCCTGGACGGACCGCCCGTCGGACCCGCACGACCGGGACGCCGGTACGCCCGGCCACGCCCTCACCGTCGCCGATGTGCTGGCCCTGCCCGTCCTGGCAGACGGACGGCCTCAGGTGGTCACGGGCGTCGACCGCCTCGACCGCCCGGTCCGCTGGGTCCACATCACCGAGCTGACGGACCCGGGCTCCTTCCTCAAGGGCGGCGAACTCGTCCTGACCACCGGTATGCCGCTGCCCGACGACGCCGCGGGCGTACGGCGGTACGTCGACGAGCTCGCGGAGGTCGGCGCGGCGGCCCTGGTCATCGAACTGGTCCGCCGCTATCACCGACCGCCCGACGCCCTCGTACACGCCTGCCGCGCCCGTGGACTGCCTCTGATCACCCTGACAAGGGACGTGAACTTCCTGGAGGTCACCCAGGTCGTCCACACCCTCATCCTCGGGAACCAGGCCGACGCGATGCGCCGGACCCAGCGCGTCCACGAGGCGTTCACCGCCCTGACGCTCCGAGGGGCGGGAGCGGAGGACGTCCTGCGGGCGGCGGCCGAGATGAGCGGTCGTACGGTCGTCCTGGAGAACCTGGTCCACCAGGCACTGATCTGCGAGCCCTCCGGCACCACGCTCGAAGACGCGCTCACTGGATGGGAGCAGCGGTCCCGGGCGACTCCGCCGGGCGACCGGGCGGGGCTACGCGGCCCGGCGGGCTGGCTCACCGCACCGGTCGAGTACCAGGGCGAACGCTGGGGGCGCGTGACCATGCTGCCCGCCTCAGCCCCCACCGGCATCGAACCGGCCTTCGGGCCGGAGCACGTCACCGTCCTGGAACGCACGGCGATGGCCCTGACGGTCGCTCGTCTCATCCACGCCACGCCCTGGGAACGCACCGCGCACCGCAACGCCCTGCGCGATCTCGTCGAGCAGCGCCACCGGTCCCCGGAGGACGCGCGCGCCCGCCTGGCCGCGCTGGGCCTTCCGACGACGACCGGGCGGTTCGTCATGGTCGTGGTGGATCTCCCGGCGCCCCCCACGACCACCGTTGCGCCGACCTACCCGACAGCCCCCGACGCCCGCCTGTCCCAGGACCTGCGCGGCATGGGAATCCCAGCTCTCGTCGGTGAACTGTCCCCCGGCCGTCTGGGAGTCCTGCTCGCCCTGGGCCCGGCGCACCCCTGGCAACCCACCGTCGAACGGCTGAGCCGGACCGTGCTCGGCTTCGCCCCACAGGCCGTGGTGAGCGTCGGCTCCGAGGTCGACGACATCACCCACGCCGCCCGTTCCTTCCGCCGGGCGACCCGCGTGGCCGACGCGACCCCGCCCCATCAGCCCCTCCCCTCGGGCCGCTCCTTCCACGAACTCGCCGACATCGACCTGCCCCGGCTGCTGTACGCGCTGCGCGAGGACACCCGTATCCAGGAATACGCCGAACAACAGCTCGGCCGCCTTGTCGAGCACGACACCAGGAACGGCTCCACCCTGCTGGCGACCCTCCGCCACTACCTCGACGCCGCCGGCAACAAGACCGGCGCCGCCCGCCAAAGCGGCCTGTCCCGCGAGACGTTCTACCAGCGCCTGCGCACGATCGAGCGGATCCTCGACTGCGACCTGGAATCCGGCGAACAGCGCACCGCCCTGCATGTGGCTCTCACCGCGTTGGACGTCCTGCGCGTCCGCTGACGTCTCCTGCCCCGGCGGGGTGCCGTGAAGTCCTCCCGAGCCTCGCGGCACGGATGTCTTCGAGGGAACCCTGACTGCCCTGGATCGCCAACTGTCCGCGGGGATCCCCCGCGGACAGCAGTGGCGTACGGAACGCGTAGACAAAGCTCTGCGGGCGCTGTTCCGCTGGAGATGCCTCCGAAGCGCGTCAGTGTCCGTGGCCGGCGCCCAACTCCGCCAGTACGGCCTCCGCCATGGCCGCCGCACCCTTCGCGTTGGGGTGGGCCGGAGCCGCCGGTGAAGCCGGCTGGAGTGGCTCGATCCAGCGGTCCGCGGGCGGTTTGCACACGTCGTGGCCCCGCGTGGGCCCGTACGTGTCGACACGCTTCTCGGTGTCGCGCGGGTAGGGGAAGTCCTTGGCGGCGAACGGAACCGAGGGGTAGCAGCCGCCGCCGTCTTGAGGACCGTCAGCGCCAGCTGGTTGACACCTGACGCGGTGTAGTACTGCTGACAGGGGTTGCCCGTCAGGTCCTTCGAGGCGAGTTGGGCGCAGGTGCCGATGATGGAGCCGAACCCGATGTCGTTGCCGCCGATCTGCACCGTCACCAGGTCGGTGTCCGTTGGTGCCCTGGGGCTTCCACATCTCCTCGGTGGTCGCGCCGCCGCGGGCGTATCGGCAGCCAAGACCAGCGCACAGCACACAGACCTCCTGGTCCGAGCCGTCATGTCAGGGCTCGACCCGCCTTACGGTCGTACGCGGTCGGTGGAGGCCTCCGACGCTTCCGCGTCGGAGGCTCGTGCCCGTCCGGCGTCAGGGGCGCACGTCTACGTAGTCACCGGGTGCCTTGGCCGGTCCGGTGGTCGTGGAACCGGTGAAGTTCCAACGCCAGTAGCCGTCCCGGACCGCCTTGACGGTGGTGGAGAGATTGCCGGTGCTGTTGGTGTTCACCGTGGCCACCGTGGTGTAGGTGCTGCTCCCCTTGGGACGGAACTGGAGTTTCACCGCCCGGCCCGCGTATCCCGCATAGCGGTAGGTGTCCCAGTTGGCCCGCACGAGCTTGCCGGTGACGGTGATCTTGGCACCCTTGGCCACCGGCTCCGGCGACGCGTTGACCGTGAGCCGTGCCGCCCGCTTGAGGCCGAACGTTCCCACGCCGGAGGCGAAGGCGGAACCGCCGTCGTTGGCGTCGACCAAGGTGTCGACGGACCACGTGCCCGCGTTGGCGTTCGCCAGGTCCACCGGATCGTCGCTCCCCGGGGCCAGGTGGGCGTTGACGGTGAACGCCATCGTGCAGGCCGATTCGCTCTGGCACATGGTGTCCGTCGTGTAGAAACCGCCGTGCGGCCCCTTCAGATCCGCGTCCGCGGAGAGCAGGCCGGAGTCGTCCGACCCGGAAACCGTCACGGGGAACACCACGTCGTGCGTGATGCCCACGATCACGTCGTGCCCGGAGTTGACGGTGGCGCCGCTGATCACGGGGTCACCGTTCGCAGCCTTGGACGCGGCATCGGCCGAGCCGCCGAGCCCCGCCGCCAGCACCGTGACGGCGCCCACCACCGCGCCGCGACGTATGACGCCGCCGACCGCCCTCATGCGCGGGGCGGGCGCGGTGGCGGGCACGTCGGTCTCGCACCCGCCGGTGCGTCTCTCGGCCGACGATACGGTGAAGCGGCTCATGGTTCCTCCCGGGAACGAAGCCCTGCGGCTACCCACCCCACGGCCAGAGGCAGTTGGAGGTGAGAGCCGCAGACTGATGTGTGTCGCTCCCTACGACCACCGAACCCGCCCCACCGTTGCCCTCGACGGACAAGCTCAGACCTTGCGCCAGCGGGCCATTGCGAAGGAGAACAGTCCGAACAGGACGAGACCGAGCGCGACGCAGGCCGGCAGGCCGGGGCCGGCGGGCGTGTGGGCGAAGGACCGCAGGGTGTCGTCGAGTCCTTTGGCCCGGTTCGGCTCGTAGTCCACCGCGGCACGTACGGCGAAGACACCCGCGGCGGCGAACACCAGCCCGCGGGCCGCACCACCGCCGACACCGGTGACGTCGACCGCGTGCCGGGTGCGCGAGGACATCTCCCCCAGCCGCAGCTTGTCGTGGTACTTCCGCAGCACGGCCCGTCCGCCGATCCACAGTCCCGCGACGACGATCCCGGCGCCCGCCACCGCGACGATCCACTGTCCCCCGGGTACGCCGAGCAGCCGGGCGGCGACGTCCTTGGACTGCCGGTCGTCGGAGCCGCCGCCGTTGCCCGAGCCCGCCGCCAGGGCGAGGACGGAGTGGGCGACGAAGAAATAGAACACACAGCGGGCCACTGACAGCAGGCGCTTCTTCGCGCTGCGCCCGTCGGGGCCGGTCGCGCCGAAGGCCGCCTCGGACAGCCGCCACAGCGCCATGCCGGCCAGTGCGACGCCCAGCGTGAACAGCAGCACCGAGCCGAACGGCCGGTTCCCGATCTCGGCGAGGGCTCCCCGCCGGTCGGCGTCCCGGCCACCGTCCCCGAAGGCGATCCGCAGGGCGAGTACGCCAACGAGCAGATACATCACCCCGCGCGCGGCGAACCCCGCCCGCGCGGCCGCTTTCACCGCGGACCCCCGGGCGGCCTTCGCCGCCCCGACCCTGCCGTCCCGCGCCAACGCTCCCGCGTTCATCCCGGCCTCCCGTCGCCCAGGAGACTCCAGGTGCCCCGATTGCGCAGCTGTACGCGGTCCGCCCGCGCAGTCGCCGTCGGCAGCCACGTGAGCGGTCGTGTTGTGCAATGCGAAATTCTGTATTGCAGATGTGGTGCACGGCTGGGCGTACCCATAAGTTCCCCTCTCAACAGACCGGTCCTCACCGGGCGTAACGCCCCCACCAGCCGGAACGCGGATGTTCCGGCGTGCGCGCACGCCCTTTCCCAACCCCGTCCCCCCGGGCCCCCGCGGCCCGGACGTCTTCGAGGGAACCGAGGAGCTTTTCATGAACTCACGCTCAGCACGAGGTGGAGTGGCCCTCGCGGCCTCCCTGTGCGCCCTTGCCGCGCTGACGGCCTGCGACGTCCAGAACAGCTCGGCCTCCGCCGGCACAAGCGCCTCCGCCGCCGCGGCCAAGAACCTCAAGGTCGGCTGGTCGACCATCTACCTGACTCCGTCGTGGATGCAGCAGACGCTGAAGATGCTGAACAGCGATGTCGCCAAGCAGAAGAAGGCGGGCAAGGTCTCCGAGTTCAAGACCTTCAACGCCAACGGCGACACCTCGCAGCAGATCGCGCAGATCCGCGCCATGATCCAGCAGAAGTACGACGTCATCCTCGTTGACGCCGGCTCCTCCACCGCCCTCAACCCGGCGCTGGAGCAGGCCGTGTCCGCGGGCATCACGGTCGTCGCCTTCGACTCGCTGCCCACCAGCAGCAAGGTGATCAGGGTAGGCACGGACCAGAAGGCCTGGGGCTCGATGATGGCCACCTGGCTGGCCAAGAAGCTGGGGGGCAAGGGCGACATCATCGCCATGAACGGCCCCGCGGGCGTCGCCGTCAGCGAGGACCGCTGGAGCGGGGCCGAGGCGGTCTTCAAGAAGTACCCGAACATCAAGATCGTCAGCAATGTGCACAGCGAGTACAACCTCGCCCCGGCCGCCCAGGCCTTCGCCTCCGCCTACTCCGCGCACCCCGGCGTCCAGGGCGTCTTCTCCCAGGGCGGAGCACTCTCGGCCGCCGCCCTCCAGACGCTGGTCAAGCAGGACAAGAAGCTCGTCCCGATCACCGGCGAGAACTACAACGGCTTCCTGAAGATGTGGCAGGCACAGAAGAAGAATGGATTCTCCTCCTACGCCACCGCCCAGCCCAACTACCTCGCCGTGATCGCGCTGGAGGCCGCGGTCGCCAAGAAGGAAGGCGTCTCCGTCCCGCAGGACATCACCGTCCCGCTGCCCGAGATCACCGACGAGAACCTCTCGCAGTACGTCAAGACCGACCAGCCCGACGACTCGTACCCGATCAACGACATCTCGCAGTCCGCGATCGACAAGCTCCTCGGCAAGTGAAGCCGGAAGGCGGAGTCGGGAAAGTGACTAGGCCGCCCGTGCTGAGCGTGGAACAGGTCTCGAAGTCCTTCGCGGGCAACCAGGTGCTGCGCGAGGTGAGTCTCACCGTCGAACCCGGCGAGGTCCTCGCGCTCGTCGGGGAGAACGGTGCCGGCAAGTCCACCGTGCTCTCCCTCATCACCGGGCTGCTCGCGCCGGACTCCGGCCAGGTCGTCCACGACGGCACACCCGTACCCCGGGCGTGGTCACCACACCGCGCCCGGGCCGCCGGGATCGGCTCCGTCCACCAGGAGCTGAGCCTCAACCCGCACCAGAGCGTCGCGGAGAACGTCTTCCTCGGCGCCTGGCCCAGCCGGCACGGTCTGGTGCGATCCCGCGAACTCGCCGAGCGGGCCCGCCCGTTGCTGGAACGGGTCGGTCTGGACATCGACCCGAACCTGCGCGCCGGCCGGCTCCCGCTCGGCGGCCTCCAACTGGTGGAACTCGCCAAGGCGCTGGCCGGCCGGCCCCGCCTGCTGATCCTGGACGAGGTCACCTCAGCCCTCGACGAGGACCAGGTGGCCTCCGTCTTCCGGGTCGTGCGCGAACTGCGCGCCGACGGCGGCTCCGTCATCTTCGTCAGCCACCGCATGGCCGAACTCTTCGCCATCAGCGACCGGTTGACGGTGCTCAAGGACGGAGCCGTGACGGCGACGCGGGAACGGGAACAGACCGATCACGACGACGTCGTACGCCTCATGATCGGGCGAGAACTTTCGGACCTGTTCCCGGCGAAGGCGAACGGTTCCCCTTCTGAACCCCTGCTCCAGGCGCGGGACTTGACCGTCCCCGGCGCCTGCGCGGGGGTCGACCTGGACCTCGTGCCCGGCCGCGTCCTCGGCCTGGGCGGGCTCCAGGGGCAGGGCCAACGGGAGGTGCTGCGCGCCCTGTTCGGCCTCGCCCGGCACACCGGGCGGATCGCAGTGGACGGACGGCCCGCCCGGATCACCTCGCCGCGGCGGGCGATCCGGCACCGCATCGCGTACGTGCCGGAGGACCGCAAGACCGAGGGCGTCCACACCGCGCGCTCCGTCCGCGACAACCTCGCCCTGCCCAGCCTGCGCGAACTCGCCCCGGCCCGCCGCCTCACCACCGTCTCGCGTGGCGCCGAGTCCCGGCTGGTCGCCGAGCTCACCAAGCGGCTGCGCATCAAGGCCGCCTCCCCCGCACAGGAGACGCGCCGGCTGTCCGGCGGCAACCAGCAGAAGGTGGCCCTCGCCAAGTGGCTGCCGACGGCGCCCCGCGTGCTGCTCCTCGCCGAGCCGACCCGAGGCATCGACATCGGCACCAAGCGCGAGATCTACCACCTGCTGCGCCGCCTGGCCGACGAGGGCATGGCGGTCCTGATCACCTCGGGAGACACGATGGAACTGGTCGGCCTCTGCGACGAGGTGGCCGTGCTGTACGAGGGGGCGGTCGTCGACCGGCTGGCCGGCTCCGACCTCACGGAGGAGCGACTCGTGCGGGCGTCCGTGACGGGCGCGGCCGTCACGGACATCGGGGCGACCTCGGCCCCGGACACCTCCGCACCCGGGAGCGTGGCCCGTGCGTGAGCGTCTGTTCTCCCGCGCCCGGGCCGACTCCGAGATCCTGTGGCTGCTCGGCCTCCTCCTCGTCCTGCTCATCGCCTACCAGCACTACGACCCCGGACTGCTGACCCCCGCCTCCGTCACCATCCTGTCGGCGCAGTTCCTGCCGCTGCTGCTGGCCGCCGCCGGGCAGACGTCGGTCATGCTGCTCGGCGGCATCGACCTCTCCCTCGGCTCGGTGCTCGCCCTCGCCATGGCGGTGTTCGCGACCCAGGACCCGCACGGCACCGGCGGAGTCGTGGCCGCCGCGCTGCTCGCGCTGGCCGCGGCGGTCGGGGCCGGCGCGGTCAACGGCACGCTCGTGGCGTACGCGGGACTCCCGCCGATCGTGGTGACCCTCGCCGCCTCCTTCCTGTGGAGCGGTGTGACCCTCGTGGTCCTGCCGCAGCCGGGGGGACATGTGCCGGGCGGGCTGGTGAACGCGTACAACAACGGCTGGAACGGCGTCGCCGTGCCCGCCCTCGCGCTCGCCGTCGTCCTCGCCGCGTGGAAACTGCTGCGCACCACCCGGCACGGGCTCGCCCTGTACGCGGTCGGCGGCAACGAACACGGCGCCTACGCCAGCGGGTTGGCCACACGTGCGGTGAAGATCGGCGGCTATGCCCTGGCCGGCGTGTTCACCGGGCTCGCCGGGATCGGGCTCGCCGTCCAGACCGGTTCGGCGGATCCGACGATCGGCGCGCCGTACACCCTCAACTCGATCGCCGCCTGTGTGCTCGGCGGCATCAGCTTCTTCGGCGGGGTCGGCCGGATGCGCGGGACGGTCCTGGGCGCGCTGGTGATCGGCCTGCTCACCAACCTGCTGCTGTTCACCGGGATCTCGCCGTTCTACCAGCTCGTCGTGCAGGGCGTGATCCTCGTGGTCGCGCTCGCGCTGAAGACGTACGTCGCGAAGGAGGCGGCCGTATGAGCACGCTGGCCGTGGTACGTGGCAGCCGGGCCGCCTGGGCGTTCGGCGTGCTGGCGCTGACCTGGACGGCGGCGGTCGTCTTGGCCGACGGCTTCGACAGCGCCTCCAGCTTCCGTTACCTGGTCCAGACGGCGTCCTTCCTGGGTATCGTCGCCGTCGGCCAGACCCTGGTCATCATCATGAGCGGCATCGACCTGTCGGTGTCGGGGGTGGTCGCCCTGTCCGCGGTCGTCTGCGCGAAGGTCGCCTCCGGTACCGGGGGCGGCGCGACGGGCATCCTGGTGGCCCTCGCGCTCAGTGCGCTGGTGGGAGCGGTGAACGCGGCCGGGGTGGTGTGGCTGCGGGTGCCGCCGATGGTGATGACGCTGGCCACCGGGACCATTCTGGCGGGCGCCCTGCTCGTCTACACGGACGGTTCGCCCAGTTCGGCCGAGGTGCCCCTCCTCGACTCGCTCGCCAACGGGCGTGTGCTGGGCGTCCCCTGGGCGTTCGTCCTGTGGCTCGGCATCACGGCCGTCGCAGGCTGGCTGCTGCACGCCTCCCGCACCGGCCGGTACGCCTTCGCGCTCGGCTCCGGCGAAAGCGCCGCCCGCGCCTCCGGAGTGCCGCTCGCGGCGACGGCGTTCACCGCCTACGTCGGCTGCGCCCTGCTCGCCGGGGTGGCCGGTCTGGTGCTGCTCGGCTTCACCGGCACCAGTTCGCTGACCATGGGCAACCCCTACCAGCTGCTGTCCATCGCCTCCGTGGTGCTCGGCGGCACCTCCATCCTGGGCGGCCGCGGTCACCTCCTCGGCACCGTCGGCGGAGCCCTGTTGCTGACCCTGCTCACCGCGCTGCTGACGTCCTGGAACCTCTCGGAGGGCGTGCGCCAGGTCGTCCTCGGGGTGCTGATCATCGGCCTGCTGCTGGTCTACGCGAGGGAGCGCCGCGCATGACGGACCTGACGTCCCTGCTGCGGGATCTCGTACGGCTGCCCAGCGTGAACCCGCGCGGCAGGTCGGGCGACGGGGGCGAGACGGCCGTGGCCGGATACGTCCGTGACTGGCTCGAACGGCACGGCGTGCGGGCCGAGTTGCACGAGGTGCTGCCGGGCCGGTGCAACGTGGTGGCGATCGTGCCGGGGCGGCTGGCGGAGGCAGTACTGCTGGAGTCGCATCTCGACACGGTCGAGACCGACGCGATGACGGTGCCGCCGTTCGACGGTGAGGTGCGCGACGGCCGCCTGTACGGGCGCGGTGCCTGCGACGCCAAGGGTCCGCTGGCCGCGTTCATGCTGGCCGCCGCCGAACTCGCCCGTGGGGAGCAGCCGTTGCACACGGTCGTGCTGGCCGGGGTGTGCGACGAGGAGCACGCCTACCGGGGCGTCGTACACCTGTTGGAGCAGCTGAGCGAGCGCACGGTCGTGGGCGCGATCGTCGGGGAGCCCACCGGGCTGGTGCCGGTCGTCGCCCACAAGGGTGTGGTGCGCTACACCGTGCGGACCTCGGGCCGGGCGGGGCACAGCTCACGCCCGGATGAGGCGGTGAACGCGATCTCCCTGATGGCGCCTGTCCTGGCCCATCTCGCCGCCACTCCCCCAGACGTCGCCCAGCACCCGCTGCTCGGCCCGGCGACCCGCACGGTCACCCGGATCCGCGGCGGCACCGGCCCGAACACGATTCCCGGCATCTGCGAGGCGGACGTGGACCGGCGTACCCTGCCGGGCGAGGAGGCGGACGACGTCTGGCGGCAGGACCGCGCCGAACTCGCCGAGCTGGGAGCCGAGTTGGACCCCCCGTTCCTCGTCGACCACGCTCTCGACACCCCAGTGGACTCGGCCTTGGTGAGCGCGTTGCGCGGCGCCCTCGCCGCTCACGGCCGTCCGGGCGAGACCGCGGGCATGCCCTTCGGGACGGACGCGAGCAAGATCGCCCGGGCGGGCGTGCCGACGGCGGTCCTCGGCCCCGGTTCGCTGCGGGACGCGCACGCGGCGGACGAATCGGTGGAGTTGGCGGAGGTGGAGCTGGCCGCGCGGGTCGTGGTGGCGGCGGTGCGTGCCCTGGCCGTACCGGAGGAGCCTGCATGCGGCTGACCGACCATGTCACGCTCGTCGCCAGCGGAGCCGCCGGGTTCGATCTCACCGACCCGTTGGACTGCCATGCCTATCTCGTGCGGGGCGGCCGCCGCAGCGCGCTGATTGATGCCGGTGCCGGACGCTCCGCCGCCGACATCCTGCGCATCGCGGGCGTCCGCCCCGACCTGCTCCTGCTCACCCACGGCCATGCCGACCACGCCGGCGGGGCCGCCGCTCTCGCCGCGGCGCTGCCCGGCCTGCGGGTGCTGGCCGGGGCGGAGGCGGTCGCCTGGATCGCCGACGGGAACGAGGCGGGCCTGAGCGTGGACAAGGGGAAGGCGGCAGGGGTCTACCCGCCCGAGTACGCCGTCCCGCCCTGCCCCCGGGTCGAGGCGGTCGCCGACGGCGCGGAGTTCGACCTCGGCGGCGGGGTCGTCGTACGAGCCCTGGCCACGCCCGGTCACGCGGACGGGCACATGTGCTACCTGCTCACGACCCCGCACCACACGGCCCTGTTCTCCGGGGACTGTGTCTTCACCGGGGGGCGGATCTCCCTGCAGAACCTGCACGACTGCCGGGTGCCGGAGTACGCGGCCAGCCTGACCATGCTGGCCGCGCTCGACGTGGACGCGCTGTTCCCCGGCCACCACGAGATCTCGCTCGCCGGAGCCGGACGTCACCTCACCACCGCCCGTGACATCGTGGCCCGTGGACTACTGCCCAGGAGTACGACATGACCGCCACACCCCCGGCCCGGCGCAACCAGTCCTCTTCACTGCGGCGCGCCCTCACGGTCCTGGAATACGTCCGTGACCACGCCGGCACGGGCCGGGGCATGTCCCTGAGCCGGATCGCGGACGACCTCGGCGTCAACAAGAGCACCGTGCTGCGCCTCACCACGCCGCTCATCGAGGCCGACCTGCTGGTGCGCGACCGGGAGACCGGCTGGTTCCGGCTCGGGCACGGCACCCTGCGGCTGGGACAGGCCTATCTGTCCTCCCTCGATCTGCGCACCGCCGCCGCCGAACCGCTCCGGCAACTCCAGCACGCGGTCGGGGAGACCTGCCACCTGGTCGTGTACGAGCCGCCGGACGTCGTCTACATCGACAAGGTCGAGAACGAGACCAGCGTGCGCATGGCATCCCGCATCGGCAGCCGGGTGCCCGCCTACCGCACGGCGGTAGGCAAGGCCATCCTCGCCTGGCAGGGCGAGGAGGCGTTCCACATCGTGGTGGACGCGGGGATGCCCCCGATCACGCAGTACACGGTCACCGATGCCGCGCGGCTGCGCATCGAACTCGAACGGGTCCGGCAGCGCGGCTACGCCATCGACGACCGGGAGAACGAACCCGAGGTGCGATGTGTCGCCGCGCCGGTCTTCGACCACACCGACGCGGTGGCGGGTGCGCTCAGCGTCTCCAGTCTGACCACCCGGATGACGCCCGCCCGGGTCCGTGAGGTCGGCCCCATGGTCGTCCGCACCGGCCTGGAGATCTCGCACGTCCTGGGCTCCGCCCGGGGACGCTGACCGACACCCGGAAACGGACCTGACCGACTCCCGGGAACCCGAAGGGAATCCAGTGCGATCCGCTCTCTATGCCTTCGTCGAGGACCTGCGCGCCGAGGGCGTCGCCCCGGTCCTGGACCGTGTCCTCGGCGCCTACGGCTGTGACACCCTGACCGTCGCCGCCGCCTACCACCGGGCCCGCGACGTGACGCCGCACGGCCCCGCCCGGGTCACGCTGCGCCAGGACGGCGTGCACTTCACGCTCGCGGCTGACCTGTTCGACGGGGCCCGTCTGACCCCACCCGTACAGCCGGGCGCCGACCTTGAACCGTTGCGCGAGCTGCGTCGTGCCACCGCGGAGCGGGGCGCCGCCCTGCACGGCTGGACCGTGTTCCTGCACAACACCACCCTGGGGCTGGCCCACCCGGACGTCACCCAGGAGAACTGCTTCGGCGACCGGGCCGCTCCGGCGGACCTCTGCCCCGCCCACCCGGATGTGCGTGCCTACGCCGTCGCCCTGGCCAGGTCCGTCGCACGCCTCGGCGTGGAAGCGGTGGTGGCGGAGTCGCTCCACTACGGCACCTTCGGCCACGGCTACCACCACGAGCGCAGCTTCGTGCCCCTCGGCCCGCTGGAGCAGTTCCTGCTGGGCCTGTGCTTCTGCCCGCACTGCACGCGGCATGCCGAGGCGCAGGGCGTGGACGCCGCCAAGGCACGGGCGGTGGCCGTGGAAGCGACCGCCCGGGTCCTCGACGGCTCCGCCCTGGCCCCCGCGGGCCCCGGCGGCCTCGACGACCTGCCCGAGCCGATCGCCGCCTACGCCCGCGCCCGCCGCTCCACCGTCACCTCACTCGCCGGGACCGTCGCCGACGCAGTGGCGAGCGAGGGCTCCGAACTGGTCTTCCTGGATCTGACCGGCGCCGCCAAGGGCTATGCCGACGGCCTCCCGACCGGCGCGCTCGCGGCTGAGGACGCCTGGCTGATCGGCGTCGACCCGGCGGCCGTCGGCGCGGTCGTGCCCGGCTACGCCCTGCTCGCGTACGCCCGCGACCCGGCCCGCGTCGCGGCCGACACGGCCGCCTATCGCGCCGCACTGGCGGACACCTGCGCTCTGCGGACCGTACTGCGGCCGGGCGCTCCGGACACCGGGTCCGCCGCCGCGCTGGCCGAGAAGACGGCGGCGGCCCGCGCGGCGGGTGCGGACGCGGTGGACTTCTACCACTACGGCCTGGTGCCGTTCCCCGTGCTCGAACGCATTCCCGCGGCCCTCGATCGGTGACCGCCGCGGCGGGGCGCGTCAGACGGGGTGTTCCGTCTCGGTCGGCCAGCGGCCCTGTGCCGAGAGGTGGAGGACGAGGGCGGCGATGTTCCAGGCGTCGTCCTCGCCCCGGTGGTGCCGGCCTTCGAGCGGCAGCCCGGCGATCTCCAGGGCCTGTGCCATGCCGGGGCGCTTGCGCAGACCGTACGCCTCGGTGAAGACGGCCTTGGCGTTGGTGTGGTGGCGGCCGAACGGGTAGGGCGTGCGGGTGGCCCGGCACTGCCGGGTGAACTGGTGGCGGTCGTAGTCGCCCCAGCTGATCCATGGCCGGGCGCCCGCGCGGTGCTCGGCCGCCAGCAGCCGGCACGCGTCGGCGAATCTGACTCCCTCATCGACCTCGTGCTGGGTGAGGCCGGTCAACTCCGTGCAGAATTCGCTGACGGTGGACCGGACCGGCCTCACCAGGATCCGGTGCCGGGCGCGGCGCTCGCCGGCGTGCAGGTCGACGACCGTCAGCCCGATCTCGATGATCTCGCTGACCTGGCCTGGCCGTGGGGAGCCGGTCCAGCAGGTCGCCTCGACGTCCACGACGTTGACGAGGCCCTCGGCCCAGGTGCTGTCCATGGCGGGAAGAGTAGGCAGGGGCAGCGACCTGGTCACGTGGTTTTCCGGGGCCACTGCTACACCGCGAACGACGGCCACGGCCAGCGGTGGACCCGGTACGGGAGCCACCAGGCAAGACGGCCCGCTCGGCCGGCGAGCCTCCGGCGAGGCGGTCGCGGATCTGCACGAAGCCGGGGCCCTTGCGGTAGACGCACTTGCTGACGTCGAAGGTCGAACGCCACTCCTGCCGGATCTCCTCGGCCTTCTCCGCGTGCAGGATCTGACGCGGCGGATACAGGTGGTTGAACGACTGCCAGATCTCCAGGTCCATGCCGAGGTCCACGTCCCAGTCGACGACGATGCCCCAGCTGGTGAGTTCGCCCACCAGCAGCGTCGTCGAGACGATCGCACGGGCTCCGGTGGCCCCGGACAGGTCGGCGGGACGTTCCAGGGCGACCAGCCGTACGCCCTTGCCGTACAGCTCCGCGGCGGTCACGGCGGGGGGCGGACTCCGCCACGACCGTCACCAGCGGCTGCATCGCGGGGAGTTGGAGCACCTCCTCGTCGTGATCGCGCCAAGTGGTCAGGGTGAGCGGGAGGGTGGTCGGCATCGCGCGTACTCCTTGTGTCAGCCCGCGAGACTCGGCAAAGGCACGGGCTCGGACGTGGACTCGGGCTCCGGTTCGTCGTCGGTGAAGACCAGGCCGAGCCGCAGCCAGTCCGCGAGCAGCGCCTCGACCGTCGCCGATTGGGACCTCGCCGGCCGGCTTGTGGAGGAGCGCCGCCACGGAGTGCGGCTGGTCGAGGAGGCGGAACACGGCCACCTCGAAGGGGTCCTGGAGGGTCATCGTGGTCCAGTCGAAGTCCTTGCGTCGGCTGACCAGGACGATCCGGTTGCCGAGGTCCACGCAGCTGAGCCTGGACTGGACGTGCTGCGCCATCCAGCGGGCGCCAGCGGCCTTGAGTACGTCGCTGGTCGTGTCGTCGATGCCGCGGTGCGGACCGGTGAACAGGTAACCGAGCTCAAGGAGTTCGGACTCGGGCAGGTTGTAGTTGCGCGGGTACTGGGCGTCCGGTTTAAGGGGCTGGAAGCCGAACTCGGGCCGGTCGCCACGAGCGGCAGACAGTCCTCGGGGCGCTCGCCCGGGAAGCCGTAGAGATAGTTCCAGGAGACCGAGAGCCTCACGGTCTCGGCGTCCCGCAGCAATCCGTACGTTCAGACAGCCGGTGACGCCCTTGGCCATCAGCTTCAGCACCCGGCTGCTCAGGCTCTCGATGCCCGGCTGGACGTTGACCAGGCCGGCCCGCTAGAGGGTCGCTCTCGTGCATCCTGGGCAGCACGGTGGGCAGGTACTTCATGTCGAGGATGTTGTCGACCACGTACAGGTCGAGCACCTGGTGGCGTTCGACCTGGCGGACCACCTCGTCGTAGAAGGCGTCCGGGCTCTTGCTGCGATATTCCATGAACGAACTGTTGAGCCCGCAGAACGTGCAGTGGTGCTTCTCGCCCCACCAGCAGCCGCGCGCCCCTTCGACCACGAGCCGCCCTCGGGGGCGTCGCTGACCATCAGGTACGCGGCGATACGGCCCTCGATGCGCGAGGAGCCCATGCTCTGCCAGTAGTCGGCGAAGCTCTCGACGAACCACTCGGGCTAGGCAAGCCGTACGGCACAGCAAACGGGGTCACGGAGTCCTCGGTGTCACCGGGCTGCGAACCGGCTGCACCCAGCGCCTGACATCGGGCAGCGACGCTCAACTCCCGTTCATCGAGCGGTACATGCCGATCGCGTGGTGCGCGGCGGTGTCGGCGAAGCCGAACTTCTCGTACAGGAAGCGTGCGGGCCCTGGTGATCGGGGTGCACGCAGATGTCGACCACCTGAAAAGGACGACGCCGTATCACGTGTTGGGCAGCGCGAGCGCGACCGCCTCGGGGGCCTTGTCGGAGAGTCCCGCGTCGGTGCGCAGGCGGTGGAAGACGTCGACCGAAGGCACGCCGACACGCAGGATGTAATGGTCACTATCCGATTGCATGCATTACATGCTAGGGCGCGTGTCCGGGCGAAAGAAGCAACCGTCCGCATCCGACCCCGCCGCCCCGGTGGAAGTGATCACAGGGACACCGACACGGAGGGCGAACGGAGGGCGATGAGCTGATGAGCGCTGATGGCGACGGAGCGGGGCTGCACTGCCTGGTGACTGGGGCGACGGGTTACATCGGCGGGAGGCTGGTGCCGGAGCTGCTCGTCTCGGGGCACCGCGTGCGCTGTCTGGCCCGCTCCCCCGGCAAGCTCCGCGACCACCCCTGGGCCGGGCAGGCGGAAGTGGTGCGGGGTGACGTGACCGACGGCGTCTCTGTCGCCGAGGCCATGCGCGGGGTCGATGTGGCCTACTACCTGGTGCACGCGCTGGGCACGGGCCGCGACTTCGAGGAGACCGACCGCCGGGCGGCACGGGCCTTCGGAAAGGCGGCACGGGAGGCGGGCGTACGGCGCATCGTCTACCTGGGCGGTCTGACGCCTTCGGGTGTGCCGGAGAGCGAGCTGTCGCCGCATCTGCGCTCGCGGGCCGAGGTGGGCCGGATCCTGCGGAGCTGCGGCGTGCCCACCATCGAGCTGCGCGCCGCGGTGGTCATCGGCTCGGGTTCCGTCTCCTTCGAGATGCTGCGCTACCTCACCGAGCGCCTCCCGGTGATGATCACGCCGAGCTGGGTACGCACCCGGATCCAGCCGGTCGCGGTACGGGACGTGCTGCGCTGTCTGGTCGGCAGTGCCGACATGCCGGCCGACGTCAACCGCGCCTTCGACATCGGCGGACCGGACGTGCTGACGTACCGGGACATGATGCTGCGCTACGCGGCCGTCGCCGGCCTGCCCCGCCGGGTCATCGTCCCCGTGCCCGTGCTGACTCCCGGCCTGTCCAGCCACTGGGTCGGGCTGGTGACCCCGGTGCCCGCGTCGATCGCACGGCCGCTGACCGAGTCACTGCGGCACGAGGTCGTCTGCCACGAGCACGACATCGCCCGGTACGTGCCCGACGGCCCGGGCCACCCGATCGGCTTCGACGAAGCGGTACGGCTGGCCCTTCAGCGGGTGCGCGACGCCCAGGTCACCACCCGCTGGTCGTCGGCGTCGGTGCCCGGGGCGCCCAGCGATCCGCTGCCCACGGACCCCGACTGGGCGGGCGGCAGCCTCTACACCGACCGGCGGGAACTCGTCGTCGACGCCTCGCGCGAGGCCCTGTGGCGGGTGATCGAAGGGATCGGCGGCGACAACGGCTGGTACTCCTTCCCGCTGGCCTGGGCGGTCCGGGGCCGGCTCGACCGGCTGGTGGGCGGGGTGGGTCTGCGCCGGGGCCGCCGGGACGCGGCACGGCTGCGGACTGGCGACTCGCTGGACTTCTGGCGCGTGGAGGAGATCGAGCCGGGCCGTCTGCTGCGGCTGCGGGCCGAGATGAGGCTGCCCGGCCTGGCCTGGCTGGAGATGTCCGCCGACACCGACGACCAGGGCCGCACCCGCTACCGTCAGCGGGCCCTGTTCCACCCCCACGGGCTGCTCGGTCACGCCTACTGGTGGAGTGTCTCCCCCTTCCACAGCGTGGTCTTCGGCGGCATGGCCCGCAACATCGCGCTCACCGCGTCCCGCACGCCATGAACGCCCCGGTCGTCCTGTTCTTCGTCGGCGTACGCCGGTACGACCGCCGACCGCTTCGGACAGACCCGCGCGCTCAGAACCGAGGAGCCCCCGATTGACCATCACCCACTGGTTGTTCGGCGACCAGCTCGGCCCGCACTTCCTCACCCCCGGTGACGGCGGACCCGACAGGGACGCTCCGGTCGTCATGATCGAGGCCCGGTCGGTCTTCCGCCGCCGGCGCTTCCACCGCGCCAAAGCGCACCTCGTCCTGTCCGCCATGCGCCACCGAGCCGCGGAGCTCGGGGACCGGGTGACGTACGTGAAGGCGGAGACGTACCGCGAGGGACTCCGGAAGGCGTTCCCCTCGAGCCCCCTGACGGTTCATCACCCAACCTCCCGTGCCGCCCTGGGGCTGGTGTCGGCGCTGCCCGACGTCACCGTGCTGCCCGCGCGCGGCTTCCTCGTCCCGCAGGCGGATTTCCGCGTCTGGGCGGACGGCCACGGCGGACGACGACTGCTCCAGGAGGACTTCTACCGCTGGGTGCGCCGCGGGTACGGCCTCCTCCTGGACGGTGACGGCCCGGCGGGCGGGCGCTGGAACCACGACCACGACAACCGGGAGCCACCGCCGAAAGGCGCGAAGACGCTCGGGGCCCCGGCGCCGTACCGGCCCCGCGAGGACGACCTGGACGCCGAGGTCCGCCACGACCTCGACCGCTGGGAGCGTGAGGACGGCATCCGGTTCGTGGGACGCGACGGCCCCCGCCGCTTCCCGGCGACCCGCCGTGAGGCGAGGGCCGCGCTCGACCGGTTCGTCGAGCACCGGCTGGCCGGTTTCGGCCCGCACGAGGACGCGATGCTCGCCGGTGACCCGGTGATGAGCCACAGCCTGCTGTCGTCCTCGCTCAACCTCGGACTGCTCGACCCGCTGGAGTGCGTCGAGCGTGCCGAGGCGGCCTGGCGGGCGGGGACCGCCCCCATCAACAGCGTCGAGGGGTTCGTACGGCAGATCGCGGGCTGGCGGGAGTACGTGTGGCAGCTGTACTGGTACTTCGGTGAGGACTACCGGCACCGCAACGACCTGCGCCATCACGCGCCGCTGCCGGAGTGGTTCCTGGAGCTGGACGCGGACGCGGTCACCGCGCGCTGCCTCGCCACGGTCCTCGCGCAGGTGCGCGACACCGGCTGGACGCACCACATCCCCCGCCTGATGCTGCTGGGCAGCCACGCCCTGCAACGGGGCTGGGACCCGGCCGCGGTGACCGACTGGTTCCACCGCTGCTTCGTCGACGGCTACGACTGGGTGATGCTGCCGAACGTGGTCGGCATGTCCCAGTACGCCGACGGCGGCCGTACGACCACCAAGCCGTACACGTCGGGCGGCGCGTACGTGAACCGTATGAGCGACCTGTGCGGCCCGTGCGCGTACCGGCCCACCGAGCGCACCGGCGGCGCGGCCTGCCCGTTCACGGCCGGGTACTGGGCCTTCCTGCACCGCCATCGTGCCCGCCTGGAGCCCAACCGGCGCATGACCCGGGCGGTGCGCGGCCTGGACCGGCTCCGTGACCTCGACGAGCTCCTGCACGAGGAGGAACTCCGCCGCGACAGCCCGCCCTGACGAGGGCGGCGCGCCTCAGGCTCGGTGCAGGTCCCGCAGTACTTCGCGGGCGGCGCGCGCTCCGGAGGCGAGGGCGCCCTGGACCGAGCCGGTGGAGCGGTGATCGCCGCACACGTGGCGGCCCGGGCCGACGCGGGTTGTGCGGCCGAGGGGCTGCGGTGGCGGCATGGCGGGCAGCGCCTCCCGGATGGTGCGGCTGGTCAGCAGGTCCCACGGTCCCGTGTCGGTGTCGTACACCTCGGCGAGCGCCTCGCGTACGGCGCTCTCCCGTTCCTCGGCGTCCGTTCCCAGGACGGAGGTGGCCACGAGGGCGGAGCCGGCGGGCGGGCAGGCCGGGACGACCTCGCTGAGGACGCAGGTGTTGAGGAAGCGGCGGCGTTCGTCGACCAGGAGCGTGGGTTCGCGCAGCGGTGAGCGCGGCGGCATGTGGTAATACGTCGCCACTGACCGGTAGCCGGGGAGGTCAAGGCCGGGCAGCAGGTCGGCGGCCGGGCCGGGCCCGGTGGCCACCACGACCGTACGGGCGGGCAGTTCCGCGCCGTCAGCCGTGACGGCGCCCTCGTCCGTCAGGGCGGTCACGGCCGTCTCCAGCCGGACCGTGCCGGACGGCAGGGCGGCCGCCAGGGCGTTCGGTACCGCCCCGATCCCTGTCGTGGGCAGGCACAGGGTGCCGCGCAGCATGCTGCGCCAGACGAGGTGGAAGAACCGGCTGGACGTCTCCAGCTCGTCCTCCAGGAAGACCCCCGACAGAAACGGCCGGAAGAAGCGTTCAACGAATCCCTCGGAGAATCCCGCGTCGGCCAGGGCCGTGCGGGTGGTGCGGTCGCGCGAGCGCTTCACCAGGCCTACGGGGGCGAGCATGTCCCGCGCCGAGAGCAGGCCGAGCGCCGCCAGGTCGCGTGGGCCGGCGAGGCGTCCAGGAACGAGGTCCGTCAGGGTCCGGGGGCCCCGCGTCGGGTCGCTGAAGCGCAACCTGCCCTCCGCGGTGTGCACGAGGAAGCCCGAGGTGAACGGCCGCAGCCCGAGAGCGCGCAGCGTCAGGCGTCGGCGCACCTGCGGATAGGAGGTGTTGAAGACCTGGAAGCCGCGGTCGACGACGAAGCCCTCGACACGGTCGGAACGCATCCGTCCGCCGACCCCGTCGGAGGCCTCGACCACGGTGACGTCGAGTCCGCCGGCGAGCAGGTCCTGGGCGCAGGCGAGTCCGGCGACGCCCGCGCCGACCACGAGAACGTCGGGAGTACGGGTGGGGATGGGCATGGTGGGCTCCTCGGCTCTCGGACGTCCGGTCGACGGGGCTGCGGTCACGCGCCGCCCGGGTCATGCGCCGGTTGGGCTCCGGGCGGGCGTGAGGGCGATGCGTGCACGCCCACGTCGATGACTTCCGCTGTGGGGCGCTTCCCGGATGCGCCGGGCGCCTTCCACACGCGAGTCGGCCTGGAGGCCCCGTGCTCCGGGCTCGGCGTGGCCGATCCCGGCCGACGGACCGAGGGCGGCCGACGGTCCCGCACAACCGTGCCGGATACGAAATCTCACTCGGCGAGCGTCGCCGCGAGTTCCTTCGTCGCGTGGACGACTTCCGCGTCGGGCTCCGCGAGCAGACGGGGGATCGCGCCGCGCTGGGCGCGTACGGCGCGGCGGGCCGCGTGTTCCCATTCAACGTGGTCGCCGTGGTGACGGTGGATCTTCGGGTGCGCTGCGGCGGTGGTCGCCCACTGGCGGGCGCCGGCGATGTCCCGCAGGAGCCGCAGGATCTGTGCCCGGCAGGTGATCTGCGGGCGCTGCGCGAGGTCCCACAGGATGGGAACGGTGACGGCGGTCGCCTGGCCGACGACGAAGCCGTACTGGCAGATGCGCTGCCGCAGACGCTCCAGCGCGTCGCGGGCGGCGGCCGGGTCGCCCGAGGCGACGGCGGCGAGGAGGAAGGGGATGGCCGCGGCGGATCCCGAGACGTCCTCCATGTCCCGCCAGGAGATGAGGCCGACGTCCTGGAGCGCGTTGGGGATCTCCCTGTCCGTGGTTACAGGTGGACCGCTGCGAGGCGCCGGTACTGACGACATGTCAGACCTGCCCCATACAGAGCCGTATGGGCAGGGCGTCACTGCGGGACGTTGTGTGTCGGCCTGATTCCAGCGGCAGTTGGGCCGTCCGGGACGGGACAGGTACCGCGGCACCGGGCACTGCGGGCCGTTCCTGCCGGAGAACGGCGAGGTCGGAGCAGATTGTCGGGTGCGCGGGGAACGACACGTCTTCTCCTGAGGTGACGTCAGGGTGGGGCGTCGGCATGAAGGTCGGGCTGCCCGGTTATTATCCACCCCGAGAGCCAACTCGTGCAATTTCACGGGAAATTGCATGCGGTTTTGGCCAGTCGACGTAACACGGGACGGGCCGCCCCGGAACCGGTGGGGCCCGGCGCGTGGTGCGAGCACGTGCGAGGAGGCAGTGGTGCCAACGATTCCCAACGGGGTGCGAGCGAGTTCACTGGACGTCCGCTGGTTCAAGAGCCGGCACAGCAACGCCGAGGGCAACTGCGTCGAGGTGGCCGCACTGGCGGAGGGAGGTGTCGCGATCCGCAACTCCCGTCACCCGCACGGGCCTGCGCTGATATGCACGTCCGCCGCAGTGGCCGCGTTCGTGGCGGGCGTCCGGGAGGGCGAGTTCGCCACCCCGCGGTGACGGCATGGCCGGACCCGCACCGTCCGCATGGGTCGACGCCTGCGACGGAGGGCATGTTGATGCGATAATGCGAACTGTCGTCCTCCGCCCACCGGGAGTCAGGATGCCCTCCGAGTCACCCCGCGTCTCCCGCCTCGAACCGTATCTGAACCGCACGGAGCCCGCGCCGACTTTGCTGAAGATGCTGGTCGGCGTGCAGTTGGCGGGCATCCGCGAAGACGCGGGCCTGGCCCAGGAACAGGCCGCACGGGCCGTCGGGTTCAGCCCGGCGAAGCTGTCGCGCATCGAGGCCGGAAAGGGACGCAAGCCGCCCACCGAGGGCGACATCCGGGCGCTGCTCTCCCTCTATCGGACGGACGACCACGAGGCGTCCGTGCTGCTGCAACTGCTGCGCCGTGCCGGGGAGCCCGGCTGGTGGCAGCGTTTCGACAAGCGGCTGATGCCGGAGTGGATCGACCGGCTGGTCGGGCTGCAGGAGGCGGCCGACTCGATCCGTACCTTCGAGATCCAGTACGTCCCCGGGCTGTTGCAGACTCCCGCGTACACCCGTGCGGTGGTGCAGCGGGGTCTGCCCTCCGCCCCGGCCCGCGAGGTGCAGCGCCGCGTCGAACTGCGCACGCGTCGAGCCGAGTTGCTGCTGCGGGCGGACGCACCCCAGCTCTGGGCAATCGTCGACGAGTCCGTGCTGCTGCGCATCCTGGGCAGCCGTGAAGTCATGCGGGAGCAGCTCCGGCACCTCGTGGAGATGGCCCAACTGCCGCATGTGACCGTGCAGATCGTGCCGCTGGACGTGACCGACGCCTCCGCGCCGGCCATCCCCGTCACCTATCTGCGCTTCGGCGGCTTCGACCTGCCGGACGTCGTGTACCTGGAGCACATGAGGAGCGCCACGTTCCTGGAGGACCGCGACGAGACCGAGCAGTACCGGGTATCCCTGGACCAACTCGCCGACGACGCCCTGGATCCGCGCGATTCCCTGGCCCTCCTGCACGCCACGGCCAAGCAGCGCTACGGCGACGTATAAGGCGTCGCCCGCACCCGGTTCAGCGGATCCGGGCGACGCCGCCGAACTCGATCCACTCCAGGGTGGCCTGACGGGGCACCACCTCATTGTCGGGCCGCCAGGTGGACACCTCGACCAGGCCCGGTTCGAGGATCTCCATCCCGTCGAACCACTCCGCGACGTCCTTCTCCTGCCGCACCCGGCCCCAGTGGCCCTGCGTCGCCTGGTCCATGAAGGAGGTCACGAAGTCGCGGACCTCGGCGTCCTCGCTGACCAGCTGACACATCACCAGGCAGCTTCCGGGGACGAGGCGTTCGGTGACCCTGCGCACCACGGCGAGGGGCCCGTCGCTCTCGCTGTCGGGAATGCAGTGGAACACCGAGTTGAAGAGCACCGCGACCGGTTGCGAGAAGTCGATCAGGCGCTTGGTGTCCGGGTGGGAGAAGATCTCCTCGGTCTCGCGGAGATCGGCCTGGATGACGGCGGTGCGATCGTTCTGGTCGAGCAGGGCCCTGCCGTGCACCAGGACCATCGGGTCGTTGTCGACGTAGACCACGCGTGACTCGGGGTCGACCCGCTGGGCCACCTGGTGCACGTTGTTCTGGGTCGGCAGACCGGATCCGTGGTCGAGGAACTGCCTCATGCCGTACTCCCCGGCGAGCCGGCCCACCACCCGTTGCAGGAAGCGCCGGTTGTTCAGGGCCAGCACCCGGGTGCTGGGCACCACCTTGTCCAGCTCCTCGCAGGCGGCCCGGTCCACGGCGTAGTTGTCCTTGCCGCCGAGATAGTGGTCGTACATGCGCGCGGCAGTCGGCACCGTGGCATCGATCTTGGTGGACAACCGCTTCCCCGGCTCCATCGTCTCCCCCTGCCCCACGTCGCGCCGCGACGTCCCGCACACGTCAGACAACACATCCTAGGGACAAGCCAGTTGCCCCAGCCACCTCCTTACCCCAAGGAGGGACGGGTCCTGCACGGCTCGCGTTGTCGGTGCGGACCCGTATGGTGGCCTCGCGGGTGGCTGGCCGCTGCCCGGCGCGGGGCGATGGAACCTCTTGCGGCCGAGGTATGGGTGTTCGACGAGGATCTTGCCCGGGTGGTGCTGGTGAAGCACCGTTGGCGCGGCTGGGTTCCTCCGGGTGGCAAAGTGGAGATCGGGGAGACACCACGCGAAGGCGCGGCCCGCGAGCTTGTCGAGGAGACGGGCCTTCGGGTGGAGCTGCTGCCCGAGCCCGCGGCGGTCGCCGTCCGCTCCTACCACCCGGACTGGCCTCCAACTCTCGGCCTGTCGTACGCCGCCGTCGTCGACGCCTCGGCCTCTCTCGTCCCGGAGGACGGGCATCCCGCGCACTGGAAACGGCTGGGGGACGGCTGGAGGACGGCTGGAGGACGGCTGGGAGAGCTGCTTTCCCGACGATCTGCTCCGAATCCGTCGGCATGCGGCGTGGTTGGCGGCTCGGTCAGGCCGTCGCTGACACACGGCGGTGACTCCGCCACGGCACGCGAATCCGGCCACCGCGCGCCCGCGACCTGGCGACCCCGGTCACCTACCTCGACGCGCCCCGCCACCAGCCACTTCGTCGCCGCTGCATCCAATCCGTCGTCCCGACAGGAACGGATTACGGCTGGACACGCGCGACGACGGAGGCTCTCAGTGAGGGAAGCGGTACACATCGGTAGAAATCCATCGACCGAGCCTGATCTGCAGGAGCTGGTCGGCCGAGTGGCCCTGGGTGACGAGGAGGCGTTCGCCGGTGTCTACGACGCTGTCGCGAGCGGGGTGCTCGGGGTCGTGCGGGCCGTCGTCAGGGACCTGGCGCAGTCGGAGGAGGTGGCGCAGGAGGTGCTGGTGGAGGTGTGGCGCACCGCGCCGCGCTATCGGCCCGAGCGGGGCACGGCCATCAACTGGATCCTCACGCTGGCGCACCGCCGGGCGGTGGACCGGGTGCGCTCGGTGGAGGCCGCGGCGGCCCGGGACCACAAGGCGGCCCTCCTCGACCGGGTGCCGGAGTACGACGAGGTGGTCGAGCATGTCGAGGCGCGGCTGGAGCGGGAGCAGGTGCGGCGCTGTCTGCGGACGCTCAGCGAGGTCCAGCGTCAGGCCGTGACGCTGGCCTACTACCGGGGGCTGACGTATCGCGAGGTGGCGGAGGTGCTGGCGCTTCCGCTGGGGACCGTCAAGACCCGGCTGCGGGACGGACTCATCCGCCTGCGTGACTGTCTGGGGGTGACGGTATGACGACCGTCGACCTGCACCGGCTGACGGGCGCCTACGCGCTCCACGCCCTGTCCGACGACGAAGGGGCCGCGTTCGAGCGGCACCTCGCCGGCTGCGAGGGGTGCGCACAGGAGACGGTCGAACTGCGTGAGACCGCGGCCCGGATGGGGCTGGCGGCCGCCGTACGGCCCTCACCGGAGCTGCGCACGCAGGTGCTGCGCACGATCCGCACCGTCCGCCAGGAACCACCCGGCGGATCGGAGCGGATGCGGGCCGTCCGGGCCGGGCTTCGGTCGGTGGCACTGACCCGGTGGACACTGGCGGCCTGCCTCGCCGCCGCGGCGGCGCTGGGCGGGGTGGCCGTATGGCAGCACGACCAGGCCCGGGACGCCGACACCCAGGCCCGCCGGACCGAGCAGGCCACCGGCGAGATCGCCGCCGTGCTGGCCGCGCCGGACGCCCGTACCCGGGCCGCGGAACTGACCGGCGGCGCCACGGGTACCGTCACGGTCTCGCACAGCCAGGACAAGGCCGTGTTCACGGTTTCCGGGATGACCGCTCCGCCGAGCGGGAAGGTGTACCAGCTCTGGTTCGACGACGACGGGACCATGCGGTCGGCTGGGCTGATGAACTCGCACCGCGGTGCACAGTCCGTGCTCATGAAAGGAGCCGTCGACGGGGCGTCCGGCATGGGCATCACCGTCGAGCCCGCAGGCGGCTCGAAACAGCCCACGTCCGCTCCGGTGGCCCTGCTGGCCTTCCCTGACTGACCGGCGCCCCCGCGTCCGCTCGTCCGCGTCGGTACGGCCGAGCCAGTACGGCATACGGGTGTTGTTACCCGCAACCCGTCACATGGGCGGTTGCGGATTGTCGTACGGTCATGACGATCGATCTTCCGACTCCGCAGCCCATGCCGTCCTGGTGGCTCGCCCCGACCGTGGGCACCGCGCTCCTGGACCGTGGCGAGCTGACGCGGTTGCACGGGGAGGGCTGGTGGGCACCCACCGTCATCGCCGTGGCGACCGCGCTGGCAGTGCTGCTCACCTGGACCGCCCTGCGGCAGCTGCGCTCGGGCCCGCGCCGCAGGCTGGCCGTGGGCTCCCCCGGCGGCACCCTGCGCTCGCACGCGCTGGCCGAGGCGCTGTCCACCCGGGTGGCGTCCGTGCCCGGTGTGGCCCGCTGCCGCGCCCGTGTGGTGCCCCGTTCCGGAGACCGGCTGGAGATCGGCTTGCGGGTCTGGCTGGAGTCGGACACACCGCCCGGCGCCGTCCTCCCCCGCCTGCGGGGGAGGACGGAGGAGGCCGAGCAGACCCTGGCGCCACGCACGAGCCGCACCCGGGTCCCGCTGAGCGCCCTCCCGCACCGCGCGCCCCATGTCCGCTGAAGCCGGCGCCGTGGGCGCCCGCCGGACCCAGGCGCACACGGCGTGGTGGCCCGCGCTGCGGCGCACGCCGGTGTCCCTGTGGAACGACGACATCTCGGACTACGCGGCGGCCCTGACGTACTACGCGATCCTGGCCGTGCTGCCCGCCCTGCTCGCCACCGTGCTGGCGTTCGGCCTGATCAGTCCGGACACGGCGGAGGAGTTCGTCACCCAGGTCACCGTGTACGCGCCCGCCCAGTCCGGGCCCGAGCTGCACAGCGTCTTGGTCCACGCCCTGGACGCGGGCGGGGCGGCCTGGTCCCTGATGGCGGTCGGTACCGTCAGCGCCCTGTGGTCGGCGTCCAGTTGTCTGGCCGTCTTCCGGCGCGCCCTGCACGGTATGCACCGCGTGGCCGACCGGCGTTCGCCCTGGCGCAGGGTGCACCGGATCCTGCTGACGGCGCTCGCGCTGCTCGGGCTGCTCCTGGTGGGATCGCTGGCGCTTCTGCTGACCGGGCCGCTGGCGCAGGCCGTGGGGCGGGTGTTCGGGATGGGCACGACGGCCGCCTGCGCGTGGGGCGTGCTGCGCTGGCCGCTGCTGCTGTACCTGGTCGCGCTGCTGGTCGTGGTGGTCTTCCACACGGGCCCGGCGTCCGCGCGCCGCCGCGCGTACAGCCTGCCCGGCGGTCCGCTGGCCGCGGTGCTGTGGCTGACGGCGTCGGCGGGGTTCTCGGCATACGCGTCGACGCTCGGTGCCTACAGCAGGCTGTACGGGTCTCTGGCCGGTGTGGTCGTCTTCCTCGTCTGGCTGTGGCTGTCGAACCTGGCACTGCTCACCGGCGCCCAGTTCGCCGCCGAACTCGCCCTGGACAAGACGGGACGGGGGGTGTCGGACGCTCAGAGCACCGGGAAGCCGTCCGTGCCGTAGGACTCCTCGGGCAGGGGGTCGGCCGTGCCGTCCGGGTCGAGCAGGTGGGCGACGGCCGCCGCGGCCGTGCGGTGCCACCAGTCGTGGCGGCGCACCATCGCGTGGTCGCCGCCGCCGACGACCGCGAGCCCGGCCCGGACCGCCGTGCCGTGGGCCCTGCGTACGCAGTCGGTGGTCTCGGCGAGCGAGGTGACGCGGTCGTGGTCGCCGTGCAGGGCGATCAGGTGGCGGCCCGCCAGGTGGGTCACCGGTTCTCCGGCGGGCCACCAGGGGGCGAGGCCGATCACGCCCCGCACGTGCGGGTGTCCGGCGGCGCGCAGGGCCGCCCTGCCGCCCATGGAGTGGCCGAGGAGTACGACGGGGACGGGCCCGGCCGCTTCGGCCAGTTCATGCAGGGCCCGTTCGGTGTCGTGGGCCGGGTCGGCGTGCTCGTCGTTCCAGCCGCGCAGCCGGTAGCGGACCCGCGCGACAAGGACGTCCTGGTGCGGTGCCGTGGCGGTGAGCGCACGGGCGAAGGGGATCGTCCGCAGGGCGGCGAGCTGCCAGGGCCGGGCGGGGCGCAGGCTCGCCTCCTGCCCGCCGTGCAGGACGAGGACGGCGGCGCGGGGGCGGGGTGGGCGGAACACGGGCAGCAGTGCGGGCGCCGGTCGGCCGTTTTCGTGTCGTTCCGGCACGTCAGGCCCGTCCCTTGCGTTTCGGTGGCAGCGGGAGGAAGCCGCTGGTGCGGGAAGCGTACTCGGCGTAGCCGGGGCGGTCGGCCATGTGCTGTTCCAGCAGCCGCTTCCCGCTGCCCCGGGTGAGGAGCAGGCTCATCACGACGGGCGACACGGCGGACACGGCGGCGGCCTCCCAGGAGTCGCAGGTGATCAGGTACAGACCCCACCACACACAGAAGTCGCCGAAGTAGTTGGGGTGCCGGGTCCAGGCCCACAGACCGCGGTCCATGATCCGGCCGCGGTGCGCGGGGTCGGCCTTGAAGCGGGCGAGTTGGGCGTCCCCGACCGCCTCGAAGCCGAGGCCGAGCGCCCACACCGCCACCCCTGCCCAGGCCAGGAAGGAGGGCGGGCCGGGGACGTACTGCGCGGCCTGGACGGGCAGGGACACCAGCCAGACCAGGGCGCCCTGGAGGAGGTAGACCATGCGCAGGGCGTACGCGTTGCGGTTGCCGGGCGCCTTCGCTAGCAGCGCCTCGTAGCGCGGGTCCTCGCCGTGGCCGCGGCCCCGGCGGCCGATGTGCACGGCGAGCCGCAGGCCCCACAGCGCCGTCAGCGCGGTCACCAGCAGCCGTCGTGCGGGATCTCCCTGGTCCTGTACGGCGGAGGCGGCGAAGGTGGCGGCCGCCACCGCCGTGAAGCCGATCCCCCAGGCGACGTCCACGATCCGGTGGACGCCCGCGCGCACCGCGACGGCGAAGGTGACGAGCATGACGGCGAGGGCCGCGGCGGCGGCGAGGGCGAGGTTCGTGGCGAACGCGGACCACGGGAAGCCGTTCACAGGTTCTCGTACCAACCGCTCGGGGTCGTCGGCATGTTGGCGGCGCCGCCGGGTCCCGGGCGTACGGCGAGGATCTGGTCGACGCCCATCCGGCCCTCCTCGAAGGCCAGCGCGCCGCCCGCCAGGTACAGCCGCCACACCCGGGCGGTCTCCTCGCCGGCCAGCGCGACGAACGCCTCCCAGCGCTCCTCCAGCGTGCGGTGCCAGGCAGCGACCGTACGGACGTAGTGCTCGCGCAGCGACTCGGTGTGCCGGACCTCCAGTCCGGCGGTCTCCAGGAGGGTCGTCGTCTCGCCGAGGGGCCGCATGTGCATGTCGGGGGCGATGTACGCCTCGATGAAGGGGCCGCCGCCCGGCGCCGTGCGTCCGCGGGACATCTGCTGCACCAGCACCCGCCCGCACGGCCGGACGAGCCGGCGCAGGGCGGACGCGAACGCCGGGTACTCGGCGTCGCCGACGTGCTCACCCATCTCCACGGTGGCGACGGCGTCGTACGCGCCGCCCTCGATGTCCCGGTAATCCTGGCACACCACGTCCACCAGCTCGCCCAGGCCGCGTTCGCGCACCCGCTCGCGGACGTACGCCGCCTGCTCCCGGGCCAGGGTGACGGCGGTGACCTGGGCGCTGTGCCGTTCGGCCGCGTACAGGGTGAGCGAGCCCCAGCCGCAGCCGACGTCCAGCAGCCGGGACCGGGGCCGGAGGTCGAGTTTGCGGCAGATCAGCTCCAGCTTGGCCCGTTGGGCGTCGGCGGGGCCGAAGCCGTCGCCCTCGCCCGTCCAGTAGCCGCAGGAGTAGGCCATGGTGTCGTCGAGCAGGAGCGCGTAGAAGGCGTTGGACAGGTCGTAGTGGTGGCTGATGGCGGCCCGGTCGCGGGCGCGGCTGTGCAGGCCGCCGCGCAGGCGGGCCTGGGTGGCCGGGGCGGGTGGGCGGGCGCCGACGGCGCCGAGCCGTGCGGCGGTCGCGAGGGCGCGGGCGCGGTCGGCGGGGGTGAGCCGGGGCGGGCGCAGGCCATGCTCCCGCTGGGCGGTCCACACCGTGCGCAGTCCGTCGGTGAGGTCGCCCTCGATGTCGAGTTCGCCGATGACGTACGCCTGGGCGAGGCCGAGTTCGCCGGACTGCCACAGCAGTCGGCGCAGGGCGCGCCGGGAGCGCAGGACGACGACGGGCGCGTCGGCCGGGCCGGACTCGCTGCCGTCCCAGGCGCGCAGCCGCACCGGGAGGGGCCGCCGAGGAGGTCGGCGGCGAGGTCGGCGAGCCGGTGGGCGGCGTCGGGGCGGGCCGTGGTGGTGCTCATCGGGCGGACGTCTCCTTGGTGAAGAGGTACTGCTGTACGTCGAGGTAGCCGGCCCGGAATCCGGCCTCGGAGTAGGCGAGATAGAAGGTCCACAGGCGGCGGAAGACCTCGTCGAACCCGAGGGCCTCGACCTCGTCGGCCCGCTCGGTGAAGCGCTCGCGCCACAGGCGCAGGGTCTCGGCGTAGTGGGCGCCGAAGGCGTCGCGGCGGGCCAGGCTGAGGCCGGTGTGGTCGCGGACGGTTTCCTCGATCGCCGGGGTGGAGGGATGAGGCCGCCGGGGAAGACGTACTTGTGGATCCAGGTGAAGGTGGAGCTGGAGGCGAGCATCCGGTCGTGCGGCATGGTGATGGCCTGGAGCGCCACCCGGCCGCCCGGGGCCAGCCGTTCGTCCAGGGTGCGGAAGTACACCGGCCAGAACTCTGCGCCGACCGCCTCGATCATCTCGACGCTGACGACGGCGTCGTACCGCCCGCGCGCCTCACGGTAGTCGCACAGTTCGATCGAGACGCGGTCGGCGAGTCCGGCCTCGGCGACCCGGGCCATGGCCAGCTCGCGCTGTTCCCGGGAGAGGGTGAGCGAGGTGACGTGGGCGCCGCGAGCGGCGGCGCGCAGGGCGAGTTCGCCCCAGCCGGTGCCGATCTCCAGCAGCCGGGTGCCCTCGCCGACGTCGGCCAGGTCGAGGAGGCGGTCGATCTTGCGGCACTGGGCGGCGGCGAGCAGGTCCCAGGTGGCCGGGAAGCCGCGGAAGACGGCGGCGGAGTAGGTGAGGGTGTCGTCGAGGAAGAGGGCGAACAGGTCGTTGGAGAGGTCGTAGTGGCGGCTGATGTTGCCGCGGGAGCCTTCGGGGGTGTTGCGCTCCTCGTGCGGGTGGCGTCGTGCCCACAGTCCGCGCAGCCGTTGCAGCGGGGCCGGGACGAGTTCGGCGGCGTTGGCGGCGAGCACGGTCATGACGGCGACCAGGTCGGGGGCGTCCCACTCCCCCGCCATGTAGGACTCGCCGAACCCGACCAGGCCGCCGGTGCCGATGCGGGCGTGGAAGGCGGCCGGATCGCGTACGTCCAGGAGCGGCCCGCCCTGCCCGACGCTCGCCCCGTCCCCGAACCGGGCCCGCACGGGCAGCCCGCGCAGCGCCCGCCGGACCAGGGCTGCCGCCACCGCGGTTCGGGGTCCGGACGCCCGGGGTACGGCGGCGACGTCGGGCCACCGGACGGGGTCCACGGCGGCGCCGTGCCGTGGGGAGCCGGTGGGGTGTTCTGCTGTCCTCATGTAGTTCTCTCCGGGGTGCGGTGGTCGTCGGGGCGGGGCTGGAGCGGCAGTCCCCGCAGGTAGAGGCGTATGCCGTGGAAGCGGATGGCGGCCGACACGGCGAGCGTCGACCAGGGGTGGCGCAGCGCGAGCCGCAGCAGCGTCGCCGGGCGCGGCTCGTGGCGGGTACCGCGGACGGTCGCGGTGAAGGTCCGGCCGGCCGCGCGGTCGAGGTGCACGGTCAGGTCGAGCCGCTCGGCGGGGACCGGCAGGCGCATGCGGTAGCCGCCGTCGACGGGGAAGAACGGGGAGACGTAGAAGGCCTTGTCGGCGTGGGCGGTGCCGGTCGCGTCGGGGCGCAGCAGGTAGCAGTGGCGTTGGCCGTAGGTGTTGTGGACCTCGGCGACCACGCAGCGCAGGTCGCCGCCGGGGCCGTGGCACCAGTACAGGGTGAGCGGGTTGAAGACGTGGCCGAGCACGCGCGCGTGCGCGAGCATCACGACACGCCCGCCGTCGAGGCCGACTCCGTGTCCGGCGAGGAAGGCGTCCAGTCCGGCACGGATCGAGGACAGGCTGCCGGTGAAGTGGTCGCGCGGGTCGAACCTCGCCAACGGCCGCAGGACGAAGGGGAGTCGGGGCGGTCGATCGGGATCGACGAGCCACATGTAGGTGCGATGCCGCAGCGTGTGGCGGCGTGGTGCGGTCCGTACGTGGGTGATCACGCAGGAGTAGAGGGCGGGTACGGCGCTCACCAGGGCGCTCCCAGCGCGGCGGCGGCCTCGACACCGGAGCGGCAGCCGTCCTCGTGGAACCCCCAGCCGTGGTAGGCGCCCGCGAACGCGCAGACGGGGCCGGCGAGTTCGGGCAGCCGGCGCTGCGCGGCCACGGACTCGGGGGTGTAGACGGGGTGTTCGTAGACCATGCGGGCCAGCACCCGGCCGGGGTCGACGCGGTCCTCGCCGCCCAGGGTGACGACGAACGTCTCGGCGGCGTCGAGGCGTTGGAGCCGGTTCATGTCGTAGCTGAGGCGTACCCGGTCGGCGTCGGCGGTGCACGAGGGCATCAGGTAGTTCCAGGAAGCGCGGGCGCCGCGGGATCGCGGCAGCAGGCGGGTGTCGGTGTGCAGGAGGGTGGTGTTGCGGGAGTAGCGGAAGGCACCCAACACCTCCCGTTCGAGCTCGCTCGGGTCGGCCAGCAGGCGCAGCGCCTGGTCGGGGTGGGTCGCGACGACCACGGCGTCGTACGACTCGGTGGTGCCGTCCCCTTCGGTCACGTCGGCCCCGTCGGTATGCCGGCGCACGGCCCTTACGGGCGCGCCGGTACGGACCTCGCCGATGTGCTTGGCAATGCGGTCGACGTACTCTCGCGATCCTCCGGTGACCGTCCGCCACACCGGGGAACCGCCGACGGACAGCATCCCGTGGTGAGAGAGGAAGCGGAACAAGTAGGCGGCCGGGTAGAGCTGGGCGGTGACGGCGTCGCAGGACCACACCGCCGACACCACGGGGGTCATGAAGTGGGAGCGGAAATAGGGCGAGAAGCCCTCCCTGTCCAGGAACTCCCCGAGGGTGAGCGCCTGTTCGTCCTCACGCGCCAGGTGGCGGAGGGCGGCGCGGTGGAAGGCGGGGACCTCGGTCAGCAGCCGCAGGTAGGGGCCGTACCGCAGGTTGCGGGGCCGGGCGAGCAGTCCGGCCGGGCCGCGGGCGCCCGCGTACTCCAGGCCGCAGCCCTCGCACCGTACCGACATGCTCATCTCCGACTCCTGCGTGGCAACGCCGAGTTCGTCGAACAGCCGCAGCAGGTTGGGGTACGTGCGGCGGTTGTGCACGATGAACCCGGAGTCGACGCGGTGCACCCGCCCGTCGTACGGCGACGTCAACTCGTGGGTGTGCGCGTGCCCGCCGAGCCGGTCGTCGGTCTCGTAGAGGGTGACGTGACAGGTCCGGCCGAGCAGGTACGCGGCGGTCAGCCCCGCCACTCCGGAGCCGATCACGGCCGCCCTGCGCCCGTACGGTGCCGTGTCCTGCGCGCCGCGCCGGGGTTGCCTCGACATCGGTCTCATCGCCTCTTCTCCCGCTCCGTGATCTGGGTCCCGGTGTAATCCGGAGCAGGTCGGGCGGCGGATTGGCGGAGAACGGTGCGATCTTGCGGACGGATGGGAAGCGGCTTACGGCGGGGCCGGTCAGTCCTGTGGGAGGGGGCCTCCGTGGCGGGCCCAGGCCAGGAGCGCGCGGGGGGCGCTGGTGGCGCGCTGGTGGCGGCGCGTTCGAGGATGCTGTCGTACTCCGTCGTGCCGAGGCGGTCGAGGATCCGGTCCTGGCAGTGGTCGAGCAGGGGTGCCATCTCCGGGGTGCCGCGCTGGGGGGGCCGACCGTCTCCCAGTAGCGCTGCCCGGAGCCGAAGGCCTAGGCGTAGGCGTAGGCGCGCGGGTCGCCCGTGTCGGCCAGGGAGATGGCCAGGAGGTCCAGCGCCATGGCGATGCCGAAGGCGTCGCCGATACGCTGCTTGGCTTCGAGATAACTCCTTGACCAGCTTGGAGAGCTGGCAGGTCAGATGTGTGGTGCGGCGCTGATGGCGCTCCAGGAGCCTGGGGACCTGCTCTCGGAAGGTCTGCCGCCTGCAGCCCAGGACCGGACAGACCAGCCGTCGTATCCTCACCCGGACCACGACCTCCCGGCCGTCGACCGGCACATCCTGCACCGTCCGGCCGTGATATCCGTGGACCCTTTCCGTCACCACCCCGCACACCGGACAGGGAACGGGAACCTCGATGATCAACACCGACAACCGGAAAACACCGTTCCCACAAGCCTGTTCGCATCATGCACGCTCAATGATCACAGGTGAGCACTCACCGTCACCACCGGCTACGGAACAGACCCGCTCACCGTACAGACCCCAGGCAGGGCTGACGTTGCGCTGCCTCTGGTGCGGGACGGCGGCAGACTCTGCCCACTGACCTCGGACGCGGTCACCGGACAGGCCGACGGCAAGAAGATCCTCTTCATCCCAGCATGACCCGACCGGGCCCTACCCGAACCCGGATTGGGCTCCGCGCCCGCCACGCCGTCCAGGACCGTGATGGCCGATGCCGACCGCTGTACCCGCTGCGGCGCGCGACGCAGCGGGTACAGCGCGGCGAGGTCCGGTCATCCCTGCAGGAGCTTGCGCTTCTGGTCCTCGAACTCGGCCTCGGTGAGGATGCCCTGCTCCTTGAGCTCGCCCAGTTGCTTCAGCTGCTCGATCTTGCCGGACATGTCGGGGGCCGACGGAGGCGCCGGCGCTTCGGCGTAGGAAGCCGGTTGGGGCGCGGGCTCCTGGTACTGCTGCTGGGCGGCCCATCGCCCCTGCTGTCGGCGTGACACACGGTTCGACACGGCGGTCGCCGTTCCGGCGACGACGGCGGTGCGCGCGACCCCGCGCAGGAGACCTGGCATGGCTCTTTCCCTTCTGTCCATCAGCTGCCTGTCAGCTGTCCGTCGACGTCACCGAACGCTGTTCAGTCAGAGGCCTCGGCCGCATCGAGGGCGGCGACAACCGCGGGCACCGGAATCCGCCCCGAGGCGACCATCCGGGCCCCGCCGCGGCGCAGAGCAGCCGCGAAGGGCGCGGCCCAGCGGTTCTCGTAGAGCAGGATGCCGGCCGAACTGCCCGGCTCCAGCGCCTTGGCCGCCTCGTCGATGTCGTCCTGGCCCAGAAGTCCTGACGACGCCCCCTCGAAGACGGCCAGGTCGAGCCGGCCGTCGCCGGTGAAGTCCGCGATCTCCATGATCGTCACGGATCCGTCGTCGTCCTTCTTGATGAACGTCAGGTCCAGGATCCGAATCAGTCCGCGGTCCACGAGATCGACCAGGATGGGCAAACCCTCACCCGTCATCCGGTTACCGGGGAACTCGACGACCAGATAGTCGATCGGACCCACTTCTTCGAATTCGTCGCTCACGGTGTCACCTCTGGTGCTCGTGGCTGCCGTCCCCACGCCCCCGTGTCAATTGCATCACCCGCGAGGGGAGCCCGCACCTCGGTCGGCCCGTTCACCCGTCTGGACCACGCAGGTCGCGGACGACACGCCGAGCACTTTCGCTGGTGACCATGAATGACGGCAGTGGCGAACAGCTCTCGGCCCAGGAGCGTGGCGAACTGGCCGAACTGCGGCAGCGGGTCCATGCCCTGGAGAGCGGCGGACCGCCCAAACCGGCGCGACATCATCCGTTTCGCTCGCTCGGCTCGGTCCTGCTGATCCTTCTGGCCGCGCTGCTGTCGCTGCTCTCCGTGGTCGCGGTGTGGGCGAACAGCATCGTGCAGGACACGGACCGCTACGTCGACACGGTCGGACCGCTGGCGAGTGATCCGGACGTGCAGCAGGCGGTCACCAACCGGGTCACCGCCGCCGTGCTTGCGCAGGTCGACGTGGACGCGCTGGTCAAACAACTGACGGACGCCGCCGCGCAGAAGGGTGTCCCGCCGCAGACGGCGAAGCTGCTGAACAATCTGGACGGCCCGATCGAGAGCGGGCTCAAGCAACTGGTCAGCAGCACGGTGGAACGGGTGGTCACCAGCAGCGCCTTCGAGACGGTCTGGGTGAACGCCAACCGCAGGGCGCACACGGCGCTGGACAAGGCCCTGACCGGTCAGGCCAGTGGCGCAGTCAAGCTGAAGGACAACCAGGTCGTCATCGACCTTGGGCCGATCGTCGCCCAAGTCAAGGACAAACTGGTCGCGGCCGGCTTCTCGCCCGCCGCGAAGATCCCGGCCGTTCACACGGAGTTCGTGGTGTTCGCCTCGAAGGACGCCGGAAAAGTCAGGTCCTATGTGAGGGTGCTGCAGATCCTCGGCGGCTGGCTGCCCATCATCGCGCTGCTGGTCGCGGCTGCGGGGGTGTACGTGGCGTTCAACCGCCGCCACGCGTTGATCGGGGCCGCGCTCGCGGTGTTCCTCGCCATGCTGGTTCTCGGCATCGGTCTCACCGTCGCCCGGGACGCCTACCTCAACCATCTGCCCCCCGGCGCGTCCCAGGCCGCCGCGGGATCCGTGTACGACGCCCTGGTCAAGTTCCTGCGGGCCGGTGTCCGCGCCCTCGCCGCGGTCGCTCTGTTCACCGCCGCCGGCGCCTTCCTCGCCGGCCCGTCCCGGATCGCCGTCGTCACACGCACGGGCTGCCGCAGAAGCATCGGCGCGCTGCGCGACGTGACGACGTCGGCGGGCCTCCGGCTCGGTGCCGTGGGACGGTTCGTCCATCGCTTCAAGCGCTGGATCGGGGTGGTCATCCTGGTGGTCGCGGCGATCGTCCTGTTCGCCTGGAACTACCCGACCACCGCGGTCGTGGTGTGGACAGCGGTGATCACGCTGGCGGCCCTGGCGATCCGCGAATTCCTGGACGACGGCGGCGCCGCCCCGACCGCGGATACCGACGACGGGGGCGGGGCGGCCGCCGCTCACTGACTCGGCTCGCCGGGTGCCTGCCGCGGGGATACGTTGGTTGAGGAAGCCTGTGAACCGGCCGTCCCGTAGGCGCGAGACCACGACCACGGCGAGGGCGGAGCACGCTCCGAGAACAGCCCGGCATGCCCCGGCCGCACCCCGGCCCACGGCCCGGGTGGCCCGGAGCGGTCGATCCACCGCCGGCGGCCCGCCGCCACCGCCGTGTGCGGAGGCGGCCACCCCCCGGGAGCCGCTGCCATGACCGACAACCACGTGGACGGCCGCGAGACGCGGCGCCGCACCCCGCAGGAGCGAGCCGCGCTCGGCCGGTCGGCCCGGGCCGACGTGCCCCGCTCCAGCCACGCCGAGTTCGCGCCGGGACCCAAGCGGCCGGACCCGTTGGAGATCATCGAGAAGCAGTCGGCGACGCGGCTGCCCGAGCTCGTACCGGTCCGCTACGGCAGGATGTCCGAGTCACCCTTCCGGTTCTACCGAGGGGCCGCCGCCATCATGGCGTCGGACCTCGCGGAGACGCCGAGGACGGGTTTCAGGACCCAACTGTGCGGCGACGCGCACATGTTGAACTTCCGCCTGCTGGCCTCGCCCGAGCGCCGCCTCATGTTCGACATCAACGACTTCGACGAGACGTTGCCGGGCCCCTGGGAGTGGGACGTCAAGCGCCTGGCCGCCAGCCTCGTCATCGCCGGCCGGCTGAACGGCTTCAGCACCAAGGAGCGGGCCGCGATCGTACGGGCCACCGTGCGGTCCTATCGCGAGAGCATCCGCGCGTTCGCGGGAATCGGCAACCTGGGTGTCTGGTACGCCCAGTTCGACGAGAAGTGGGTGCTGGACCGGTTCGGGCCCGAGTTGTCCGAGCGGAGCCATGAGCGCTGGACGCGGGCCGCGACCAAGGCGCGTTCGCACGACACCCTTCAAGTCTTCGACAAGCTCACCCGGGTCGTCGACGGCAGGCGCCGTATCGTTCCCGACCCACCGCTCATCACCCGGCTCGAGGACCTGCTGCCCGACGACCGGCGCGGCCGACTGGAGCAGCAGATCAGCCAGTTGATAGGACACTACGGCAACACCCTGCAGTCGGACCGGCGGTATCTGCTGGAGCAGTACCAGGTGGCCGACATGGCGCGGAAGGTCGTCGGCGTCGGCAGCGTGGGCACCCGGTGCTGGATCGTGCTCCTGCTGGGGCGGGACGACGAGGACCCGCTGTTCCTCCAGGCCAAGGAGGCCGACCAGTCGGTGCTGGCCCCCACGTCGGGGACACCGAGTATCCGAACCAGGGCGAGCGGGTCGTCTCCGGGCAGCGGCTGATGCAGGCCACCAGCGACATCTTCCTGGGCTGGGAGCGGGTCGAGGGCATCGACGGCCGGCAGCGCGACTTCTACGTGCGGCAGTTGCGGGACTGGAAGGGGGTCGCCGTCGCCGAGGACATGGTGCCGCGGGGCATGCGGACCTTCGGTGCTCTGTGCGGTGCGACGCTGGCCCGGGCCCACGCCAGGTCCGGCGATCGCATCGCCATAGCCGCGTACCTGGGCGGCGGGGACTCCTTCGACCAGGCACTGGTGACGTTCGCCGAGCTGTACGCCGACCAGAACGAGCGTGACCACCAGGCACTCGTCGACGCCATCAGCGCCGGCAAGCTGCCCGCCGAGGCCGCCTGAGAAGGCGAGGTGATGTCGTCTTCAAGTTCCGTCTGTGTTCGCGCCGATATGCGTCGACAAGGCCATTCGGTGTTCAGACCGACGCGACCACACGGTGTGGCGCCGACCTCGGGAGGACCCATCGCCGCAACGACGTCGAAGAGCGGCTCCGGGGCCACCACGCAGGGTCAGCCCCCGGAAGCCGACCTGCTGAGGACCATGCTGGGCCGGCCGGAGTACCGCAAGGCCTTGCTGTTCTGTGGGCTGATCGGTGTGCCAGTGGCACTGATCGCGTTCTGGTTCCTCGTGGCGGTCAACCAGCTGGAACAGCTGATCTGGACGGACTGGCCCAAGGACCTGGGCTGGAAACGGGCCCCCTGGTGGTGGGCGCTGCCCCTGCTGACGGTGGCCGGCCTCGTCGTGGGCCTGGTGGTCACGCGGTTTCCCGGGCGCGGCGGACATGTTCCGGCCGGAGGCCTGCACGCGGGCGGCATCACCCGACAGGCGCTGCCGGGAGTCCTGGTCGCCGCTCTGGTGGGTCTGCCCCTCGGTGCCGTGCTGGGACCCGAGGCACCACTCATCGCGATGGGCGGCGGACTGGCTCTGCTCTTCGCGAAACTGGCCCGGGCACCGGAGACCGAGGCGAGCATGGCGCTGCTCGGCGCGGCCGGGGCGGCGGCCGCCATCTCCGCGCTCTTCGGGAACCCGATCGTGGGCGCGGTGCTGCTGATGGAGGTGGCCGGGGTCGGCGGGCCGCAGCTGTTCGCGGTGATGCTGCCGGGCCTGCTGGCCAGCGGGGTGGGAGACCTGATCTTCACCGGATTCGTCCGCTGGACCGGCTTCGAGACGGGCAGCCTGGACATCGGCCTGCCCAAGCCGCCGCCACTCGACTGGCAGGACGTGCTGTGGATGCTGCTGGTGGCACCCGCCCTGGCCTTCCTCATCCACTGGATCTTCGTGGGCGGACGGTTCGCCGCCCGCTTCGTGGCGACCCGCACGATGGCCAACACCACCCTGTGCGCGCTGGGCGCGGCGGCCTGCATCTCCCTCTACGCGGTCGCCACGGGCCGTTCACCGGCCGAGGCGGCCCTGTCCGGGGAGGCCACCCTGTCCGCGCTGGCCAAGAACCCGCACGCCTGGCCGGTGGGCGCCCTGATCGCGGTGCTGGTCTTCAAAGGCCTGGCGTACTCGCTCTGTCTGGGCAGCCTGCGAGGCGGCCCCGTCTTTCCCGCCCTGTTCCTGGGCGGGGCGGCCGGTGTGCTGCTGGCGCCGCTGCCCGGTCTGGGGCTGGTGCCCGCGATGGCGATCGGAATGGCGTCCTCGGTGACCGCCGCCCTGCGGCTGCCCGTGAGCAGCGTCGTCCTGGTCGTTCTCCTGCTGGGCAACGTGGACACGGTGGCACTGGTGGTACTGGCCGCGGTCCTCTCGTTCGTGGTCACCCAGCGGCTGCCGCTGGGTCCGCGCATCCCGGCGTTCGTCAAGCGGGCGGCCGATCAGTCGGCCGACTCGACGTCGTCACATCCGTGAGAGCCGCATACGGCGGCACACCGCCTCCTACAGCCGAGGGTCGGCGCGGAACGGATGCCCACGTACGTCCTGATCTCCACTCTGGACGTGCTCTGCCTCTGCCACGCGAAGAGCGGTCATTGCGGGGGCGACCTGGTGGGCGCAGTGTCGTCTGCCGACGGCTCGCCGGACGGCCGGCTCGATGATCCGGGCGTGCCCAGTCGGCGGACAGCCCAGGGTTCGCGGGCGACCACCGCGCCGACGGTGACGCACAGGGCCGCGACCACGCAGAGCGTGATGAGCCAGGACAACAAGGTGAACACCGCACCCAGTGAGCCGTACTTGTCCAGGCTGTGGTTGAGGGCGCGGGGCACGTAAAGCGGCGCGGTGGACGTGAGGACGCTCAGGGCCGTTCCGGCCAGCAGCGCACCCGGCAGCAGCGGCAGCCACGGCACGCGGGCGGACAGCAGCAGATGCTGCGTCCACCACCAGATACCGACCTCGACGACCAGCAGCAGGGGTACGCCGAGCCACAGACCGAGCCCGAAGCCATTGCGCAGGCTTCCCTGGACTCCGAACACGACCAGCCACGCCGCGAGCCAGGCGATCCAACGCCAGGCGGCCACTCGCGCGTGCGCCCCGGGCAGACTCCAGGCTCGCTCGCACATCCGTTGCACGGCACGGCTGCAGGCGGTGGCCGAGATGAGCACCATCAGTCCGCCGACCACACCGGTCGTCTCCCGCAGCCCGTCGGAGGGCTCACCCGTGCCTTGGACGACCTTGTTCAGTTCGGCGTCCACGCTTCCGGACAGTCCGAAGGTGTCGTTCAGGGAATGGACGAACTGGTCGCGCACCGGCTGCGGGGCGACGGAGGCCACCACGAACAGCAGCGGCACGGCCGTGAGGAAGGTCTGGGCAGCCAGCCGGGTGGCCGAGTCGAGCACGTTCACCGAGATCAGGTGCGACAGCAGGCGTGTGATCACCGGGAAGCGGGTCTCGGTCCGAGTCCGCAGTCCCGCCAGCCGGGACCGCAGCGAGGCGGCCCGCTCGCGCCATGACGAGCGGCGTGACGGGCGGGCCGGGCGTCGCTCTCCGGCCCCTGTCCCTGGCTGCATGCTGCCAGCGTGCCGCCACTGCGACCGCCCGTCCCCCGGCAGGGGCCCGGCACAAGGCCGAACGGGTGAAGATTCATTTTCCGACGTGGAGGAAGCGCCTCGCGAAGCAACGGGATCGCGTGAGCCTCCGGCCCGAACGGGCCCGCCGCCGAGGATTTGTGCGGCATGTGTGCGGCGGTGAAACTGAACTCATGAGCGAGAGTCGCCCAGCGGCCGGGCTCCCAGGACCCCGCGAGGGCCTCGATGGTGCTTGACCTGCTGGTCATCGGCCTCGCGATCGCCGTGTTCCCTCTGTCGGTGACCGCGTTCGTCCTGGTGCTGTCGGCTCGTGGTGGAACCTGGAAGGGCCTGGTCTTCATTCTGGCTTGGCTCGCCTGCTTCGTGGCAGTCCTGGCCGCGGTGCTGCTCACCACCGGCGGTAAACCGCCGGCTCCCAAATCCCCGCCGTCCACGGCTGCGTCCGCCGTCAAGCTGGCCATCGGCGTGGGGCTGGTCGGGTACGGCTGGCACCGACACCGGCAGCGCGAGCGGACCGGCCCCCGGCACAAGTCCTCCGGCGGGCTGACGGCACGGCTCGACCGACTCTCCCTGTGGACCTCGGCGGGCCTGGCTCCGCTGCTCCAGCCGTGGGGGCTCGTTGCGGCAGGTGCGGCGACGGTGGTCAGCGCCGACATGTCCCACGCCGCCTCCTACCTGGCCCTGTTCGGGTACTGTCTCCTCGCCTCGAGCAGTCTGCTGGTGATGGAGGTCTATACGACGTTCGCTCCGGACTCGGCCCGTGTGCGCCTCGGGAAGCTGCGCACCTGGATCGAGACCCATCAGGAACAGGCCCTCGTGGCCGTGGCCCTGGTGGCCGGGCTCTTCCTGGTGAGCAGAAGCATCGCCCAGCTGACGTCCTGAGTGCCCGCTCGTGCGAACTGCCCGGTCACAGACGCGATTTGCTCACCGGTGCGGGGACGGAGCGACCGCACTCACCTCGCCCGCCGCATCACTCCTCGAAAGAGCCCCGAGCAGAGGCACTTGGATCGCACCGGATGCTCGTCGACACGTCCGGGTGTCGTCGAAGTGCCGGAGCGAGGAGGTCCAACGATCGCCACACAACTCGTGGCAGTGCCTTGTTCGTTGCTCCTCACGGTGACGGCCGCCGCAACCGTCGTGTCGGTCGACGGGGTCCGCCGGACCGAACACACGCACCGCGGGGCGACCGCCGCGATACAGGAACAGGCGTGGCAGCTCGAACGGGCCCGCCCCCGTCGTCGTACCTTCTCTCGGGTCGACCCGGCCACCGGGCGGACCGTGTCGCCCGCCGACGCAGCGCGGCACGCCGTCGTCGCGCTGCCTGGCCGCGCTCCCGTGGGAGGCGGCCCTGCCACCGGGGCAGGCGAAACCTCTCGCCTTGTCTTCCGCCGTGCAGGTGTACTGGTCGGTGCCGCGGCCTACCGTCGCACCTGATGGCCCGCCGGAGCCTGCGAGCCGGCTGCGGTTCCTGGGCGCCTTCTCCGACCCGGTGCGCGGGCCGGACGCCGACGACCCCGTGCTGGACCTGGCAGCCGATCTGCACCGCATTCTCGGCGCGGCCGGACCGGGGCTGCGTGCGGGCACCGTCGAGTTCGACGTCCTCGACCGTGTCGACACTCTCGCCGTGATCGGACGCATCGTGCGGCGGCAGCGGTACGACATCCTGCACCTGTCGTGCCACGCCCGGGCAGGCCGGCTGCTCCTCGAGAACGGGACGGGCCGCGCGGACTCGGTCTCCGCCGACCGGCTGATCTCGGCGTTCTCCCCGAGCCGGGTGCCGTCGCCGGCCGTGCTGGCCGGATGTTCCAGCGGCGCCGGCCCGGAAGGCGGCGGAAATCCGGGCTCTGAGGAGTGGGCACGGCGCGACGCCGACCTGCCCGAACAGCCGGACGACGGGCCGGACTTCCTGCATGTGGTCAGCGAGGCGCACTGAAAGCTGGAGCACCGCATCCGAGCACGCCGGGGCGCGCTCCGCGAGCTTCACCGGCTTTGGGAGCCGCCGCACCGGCCCGGACTTCTCGGGTATGGGGCCGCTGACGTCGGGAAGACGACTCTGGTCCGGACGGCACACCGGTCCTCCTCATGGTGGACGCGGCTCGCCGGCAGGCGTTCTCGCTGCCGACAGACGCCCGGCGCGCCCTCGCCCGCCGGGTGATGTCAGGTCCGGCAACTCACGGACCTTGGTTGAAACAGCGTCCGGGAGCGGGCTTCGCCTCCCGTTCCATCACACGCCCGCTCGGCGCGCTCGCCGAGACCGCGCACGAGTTCTGGCAATAGGCCACGCAGGCTTCCACGAACCATGGCTGCGGGACCGTCACAACGCTCGGGTTTCCGTCCAGGCCGCGCCTGGCCTTGCGATTCCTACGTCGATCATCGAGGACCGTCGGAGGCGAGCATCCAGGCCACGAGGGTGCGCCAATGATCGGGCTGATCGGTGTCGCGGGGGCCGACGAGATAGACCTCCTCGACGAGGTCATCGGAGTGCAGACCGTTCTGGGCGACAAAGGAGCCCACGGCGGCGTAGGTGAGGTCGAGGTCGTCGTGCGGGCCGTAGTGGGTGGCGACGGCGGCGCTCCGCCGAGGAAGGTCGAGTTCGCGCACGGCATCGGACGCTCTTGGCGGCAGGGGCGGCACGGCGGGGAGATAGACGGTGGCACGACCGTGGCCCTCGGTGAAGAGCGCATGTTCGAAGCGGCCACCGGGCGGGAGTACCGGACATCGGCCGGCTGCCGCGTCCAGGTCACGCATCGCGGCGTCGTACCAGCTCAGATCGGATCCGGGCGGAACGTCCAGGGAGACCGCGAGGACGTGCTGAGGCGGCAGAACCTCAAGGCTCACCGTCCGCCTGGCCTGCGGGTCGAGGAGCTCCTGCAGTGCCTGGACCGCTCGCTGGGTGCGACCGAGCCGGTCTTCGAGCCGGCGCAGGTGGGCGGCGACGATCTGTTGCGCCGCGGCGTGGTCGGTTCCACCCTTGCCTGCGGACTCCGCCTCAAGGAAGCGCCGGAGGTCCGGCAGTGGGAGATCGAGTTCGCGCAGGCGTTTGACGGTCAGTGCCGGCCGGGCCTGTGCGGGTGTGTAGTAGCGGTAGCCGGTGGCCGGGTCGACCTCCGCGGGGAGGAGGAGCCCCTGTTCGTGGTAGCGGCGCAGGGCTCGGATGCTCAGGTGCGTGATGCGGGAGAACTCTCCGATGGTCAGGCGCTCGGCCACGATGTCCTCCTCGTGATGCGCGTACGGACCGGTGCCGTCTCGGCGTCAGGGTTCGATGTCCAGCTGGGTGATCTTCCCCTGCGCGTCGCGTGCGAAGGCGAAGCGCAGGGTGACCGGGCTGCCGGGGAAGTCCCCGGAGACCTCCGCGACAGCCTTGCACGCGATGGCCGTGCCAGTGACCTCACGCAGGTCGTAACGCACGGAAGGGACCTCGGCGCGCCAGTGGCGCACCGCTGTGAGCCCGTGGTGGCTGCGGCCGTCGTCGTGCACGACGACGTCGCATCCGAAGAGCGCGAAGTAGCGTTCGCGGTCGAGGTCGACCGCCGCTGCGAAGTACTCCTCGGCAAAGTCCTGGATGTCCTGCATGGCAGTCTCCTGTGTCGTGGTGGTGGGACAGGGGAGATGGGATCAGAGGGTCCGTACGGTGCCGCCGTCGACGACGTGCTCGGCGCCGGTGACCGCGCTCGCCCGGTCCGAGGCAAGGAAGGCGATCACCTCGGCCACCTCCTCGGGCTCGGCGGGCCGCCCCTGCGGGATGCCGCCGAGGACACGCATCAGGTCCTCAAGGGCGGCCTGCCGCGAGATGCCCTCCTCGCGCATCCGGCGCGTGAGCAGGTGCTCTGCACCGTCGGTGCGGATGAAGCCGGGCGCGACCGAGTTGACCCGCACACCGACCGGGGCGACCTCGTTCGCGAGTCCCTTGCTGTAGGTGGCCAGCGCGCTCTTGGCCGCGGCGTACGCCAGCGTCGAGTGATGCAGCGGCATACGGCGCTGGATGGAGGTCACGTGGACGACGCTGCCCGAGCCGCGCGTCACCATCCCGGGGACCAGTTCGCGGTCCAGCCGGACCGCGGGGAACAGGTTGAGCGCCAACTCCTGCGCCCACAAGTCCTCGTCGAGAACCGCGTAGCCACCGGCCGGGGAACGGGAGCCGCCCACCACATGCACCAGGATGTCCGGCACGCCGACCAGCTCGCCCACTGCAGCGGCCGCCGACGCGACACCATCACGGGTACTCAGGTCGGCCCGCACGAAGAGGGGATCCGGGATCTGCGGCGGCGTACGGGCGATGGTGACGACCCGCGCCCCGGCGTCGCCGAGCAGGCGCGCCGTCGCCAGCCCGGCTCCCTTGCTCGCTCCCGCCACCACGGCGGAGCGGCCGTCGAAATCGTTGCTGCTCATGACCGCGAGCCTGCACCCTCCCGCCGGGAGAGACTCAAGCGCACGACCGGCCTGAGCGGCTGCCACAGTCTGCGGTGAGCTTCGGAACGGGCCGTCGGGTCTTTCCTGCGATCGGTTCGCTGTGGTCGACGCCCGGGCTCGGACGCGAGGCGCCGGGGCGACGGCTGCGGCCCAGCCCTGCCTCAGCACGGATCGCGATCGCCTGAACCGTCCAAGTCCTCCGCACCGTGCTGGAGAACGGAGGAACCCTGCCAAGAGCGATCACACTGCCCGGCTTCGGCAGCCCTGATGTGTTGCGCTGGACTGACGTGCCCGTGCCTCAGCCCGGGCGAGGGGCAGATCGAAGTGAAGGTGAGAGCCGCGGGTGTCGGCCCGACCGACCTCGCTGGTCGACGCGGTGGGGCCCGGAGTGGACGCAACGCAGACCGGTGACGAAGAAGCAGCGCTTCTTTTCGACCCTGGTGGATACGCCGAATACGCGGTCGCCTCGGCGGAGGCGGCAGCGGGAGTCCTGCGGCATCCAACGACAGGCCCGATCAGCAGACCGGCGCTCAGCGCTCTCCCGTCGAAGAGCGTCTACCGAAACGAGCCGCGCCCATCGGAGGTACCGCCCGTCGTCGGCTCCTTTCACCGTGTCCGGCCAGCCCTGGCGGAGCAGGGCCTGACGGCCGGCAGCCAGTCGCCGCGATCATGTGCCGATCTTGCGCCGGTGACTGGCCTGTTGGCGCGCGGCTTCACGTTGCCGAGCCGCCCAACTGACGGACCACACCGCCAGGTTGGAATGAACTCACGGTCGAAGGCGGCAGGGTCCGGTCGATATCGGAACAACCGGGGCGTGGGATATGACATCGCCGCAGACCCGCTCCCAGTGCCTTCGCAGGCCGTTGACGGCTCGTCGTTGGCTGCCTACCGTCCAAGCGCAGCGATGCCGAACAAAGTTCGACATATCGATCGAAAGAAGATCTGGATGGACGGCATGGAAAGGTCACGGCGGTCGCTGTCCGCGCTCGGGCTGCCGGAGCGGGACCTCGGGGAACTGCCCGACTCGGACAAGGGCTTCCCGGACGGCGCGCAGTACCGGGTGGAGATCCCGTCGGTCGAAGGCCCAGGGCCGTTCCAGGCGGTTATCGATGAGGCCGGGCGGTACGGGATCCGGATCCACCGCATCAGCCAGGGCAGCGGCATGATGCTCCTCGCCGATACGGAGATCGAGCAGATGGTGGCACTCGGCCGCGAACGCGGGGTGGAGGTCTGCCTCTTCGTAGGCCCACGCGGCGGCTGGGACATCGGCATCCAGGCCACGTCCGCAGCAGGTGGAGGTGCGGCGGCGGTGCTGCGCGGCGCCGACCAACTCGCGTACGGAGTCGAGGACGTCATCCGCGGCTGCGACCTCGGCGTGCGCAGCGTGCTCGTGGCCGACATCGGCCAGCTGTGGGTCCTCGGCCGCATGCGACAGTCCGGCGACCTGCCGCCGGACCTGGAGATCAAGGCGTCGATATCGATGCCGACGGCCAATCCCGCGGCCGCACGGGTCCTTGAGGACCTCGGGGTCACCACGATCAACCTGCCGGTCGATCTCACCCTCGCCCAGATGGCGGCGATCCGGGCCGCGGTCGACGCGCCTCTGGACGTCTACGTGGAGGGCGCCGACGACTTCGGCGGCGTGGTCCGCTACTACGAGATCCCGGCCCTTGTACGCGTGGCTGCTCCTGTCCACCTCAAGTTCACGGTACGGAACGCGCCGTCGCTGTATCCCTCCGGTGCACACCTTGCCGACGTGGCCGTGGCTACCGCACGTGAGCGCGTACGGCGGGCGGCGATCGGCCTTTCGGTACTCCGCCGACACTATCCCGAGGCAAAAGCCAGCCCCTGACCGACGACGACGTGGGCGCCGGCTCAGGCATGGTGCGGCAGACGATCAACGTACAAATGTTGACGAAACCGTAGCCCACTCAGGGCCTTGACGACATATCAGGCCAGTTCTACGTTCAGCCCCACCAAACGTGCCGAACGCCGTTCGAAATACCGGGCGGCATGGGCTGAGCGCGCCGGAGTGATCATGAAAAAGATCGATCCGCAGGTAGAAAACGCCGTCGACACGCTCAGCCTGAACGGGCTGGCCAGGAGGCGACTGCTGAGCGGGGCCGGCATGGTGAGCGCCTCGGCCGCCGCGGCGGCCTTGCTGTCCGCCTGCTCAGCCAACAACAAGAGCGACAACAACGCATCGGGCGACGGTGTCGGCGACTTCCCGAAGACGCCGAAGTGGAAGTTCGTGTTCGTCAACCACGTCACGACGAACCCGTTCTTCACTCCGACGCAATACGGCGCAGCGGACGCCTGCGCGCTCCTGGACGCCTCGTTCCAGTGGACCGGCTCGAAGGACTCGAGCGTCCCGGAAATGGTCAGCGCCATGACCTCGGCCGTCTCCGCGAAGGCCGACGGCATCGCGATAGCGGTCGTCGACAAGAACGCCTTCACGTCGCCCGTCGACAAAGCCCTGAACGCCGGCATCCCGACCATCTCCTACAACGCGGACGGAGCGAAAGGGGATCCGGGCACGAGCCGGCTCTGCTACGTCGGGCAGGACCTCTACCAGTCCGGAATCGAACTGGGCCGCCGCATCGCCTCGCTGATGCCGTCCGGCGGGGATGCGGTCGGGTTCATCGCCACCCCGGGCGCCCTCAACATCCAACCGCGCATCGACGGGGCCACCGACGCGATCAAGGCATCCGGCAAGTCGATCAACTTCACGTCGGTCGCCAGCGGCGCGGAGCTCCCCCAGGAGCTGTCGACCATCGACGCGTACGTCAGCGGACACAAAGACCTCAAGGGCCTGTTCGCGGTCGACGCCGGCTCGACGGAGAACGTCGGCAAGGTCGTGAAGAAGTACGGCCTCAAGAAGAAGGGTGTGGTCGCGGGCGGCTTCGACCTGAACCCGAACACCCTCACCGCGATCGAAGCGGGTGACCTCGACTTCACCATCGACCAACAGCCCTATCTGCAGGGCTTCCTGAGCGTGCTCTACCTGTGGCTGTACAAGCTGTCCGGCGGACTGGTCATCCCCAGCGTCACCGACACCGGCCTGCTCTTCGTGACCAAGGACAACGTCGGCCCCTATCTGCAGACCAAGACCCGCTTCGAGGGCTCCAGTACCAAGCAGCAGCTGGTCAAGCGCTCCGGCCCCATCGCCCACGCATGAGCGAGCGGGCCGTGCAGGACGCGATCGACGGGAAGACCGCCCCGGCCGGAACCCCGCCGGTGAGACGGCACGGTCCGCTACGCCTGGCCTTCGAGGCGTTCGTCGTCCGCCGCGAGGCCACCATCTTCATCGTCGCGGTGGGCCTGCTGCTGTACTTCTGGTCCAACAACTCCGACTTCCTCGCCCGCAGCAACCTGGTCAACCTCTCCCAGCAGACGGCACCGTACGCGATCATCGCGGCGGGCATGGTGCTGCTCCTGGTCAGCGGGGAGATCGACCTGTCGGTGGGCGCCGTCTTCGCGCTGTCGCCGTTCCTCATGCACTACATGATCGACTACTACGGCACGTACCCGATCGTGGCGATCATCGGCTCGGTACTGGCCGGAGCCGTCATCGGCCTCGTCAACGGCTTCGTGGTGGTCGTGCTCAAGGTCCCCTCGTTCGTCGCCACGCTCGGCATGCTCTTCCTCATCCTGGGCATCATGCTGACCACCTCGCACGCCTACCCGGCACAGATCCCCGAGGCGGCGCACGGGGTACGCGGCTGGTTCGGGCAGTCGGACTGGTCCGAACTGATCTGGTGCCTGATCATCGTCGCGTACTTCCACGTCGTCCTCACCCGTTCACGCTGGGGCCTGCACACCATCGCCACCGGCGGCAACCCCCTCGGCGCCAGCGAAGCCGGCATCAAAACCGGCCGTATCAAGTTCGGCAACTTCATGGCCACCAGCGCTCTCGGGGCCTTCGCCGGCATACTCGAGGCCTTCCGCGTCGACTCCATCGACCCGACGTCCGCGGGTGCGGACGGCGCGTCTCCGATGTTCACCGCCGTCTCCGCCGCCGTCATCGGCGGTACGGCGCTTGCCGGCGGCTCGGGCACGGTCGTCGGCGCGCTGCTCGGCGCCCTCGTCCTCGCGGAACTGCGCAACGGATTCAACCTCATCGGCATCAACGCCAACCCCTTCAACATCGTCCTCGGCGCGGCGATCATCCTCTCCATGGTGCTCAACGTGCACCTCGCCGGACTGCGAAGGGCAGGCCGCCGATGAACGGGACAAGCGGAATGAGCGGGACGAGCGGGACGAGCGAGCCGGCCCCGGTGCTCTCCGCGGAGCACCTGGCCAAGGGCTTCGGCGCGGTCACGGCACTGCGGGACGTGAACCTGCACCTGGGCAGGGGCGAGGTACTCGCCCTCGTCGGCGACAACGGCGCCGGAAAATCAACCCTGCTGAAAATCCTCTGCGGCTTCCACCGGCCCGACACCGGCCGCATCCTCCTCAACGGCGAAGAGGTGACCCTCAAATCGGTCGACCACGCCCGCTCACTCGGCATCGACGCGGTGTACCAGGACCTCGCGCTCGTGAATGAGCTGACGGTCTACCACAACATGTTCTTGAACCGGGAGATAACCCGCCCCACCCGGCTCCTGCACAACCGCGCCATGCGCAGGACCGCCCAGGAGCACCTCAATGAGATGGGGGTGAACATCCCCTCCGTCGACGTCGAGGTCGCCAAACTCTCCGGCGGCCAACGCCAGGCCATCGCCGTCGCCCGCTCCGTCTACTCCCAGGCCACCATCCTTCTCCTCGACGAACCCCTAGCCGCCATGGGCGCCAAGGAAGGCGCCCTCATCCTCGACCTCGTCAACGACCTCAAAACCCGCGGCGACGTCTCGGTCATCATCATCGCCCACAACTACGCCCAGATCTTCGAAGTCTGCGACCGCATCAACCTCCTCCAGCATGGCGAGATCACCTTCGACAAACGCACGTCGGAGACGTCGGTGGCCGAACTGACCGACCTCGTTGTCGAGGAATACCGCAGATCACGCACCACATAGCGGACCACATAGCGGACCACATAGACATCCCCGGACACAGCCACACCACGACCAGCACACACAGCCAGAACCAGCAACCACACCCCTTTAAGCACCCGCCCCCCAACCTGAGGTCAGCGCCAGCACCAGGTACTTCCGGCCGATCAGTGCCGCGATCACGACGAGCACGGTGATGGAGGTGGCGGCGGGCGGCAGCCGGTACTCGCGCACCTGTCCGTCGGCCAGCAGCACCCGCTCCACCCATGCCCAGCGGCCGGTGCGCTCCACCCAGCCGCGTTCGATGTCGCAGCCGCCTGCGCCGAAGTCGCCGACGCCGAGCAGTGCCGCCGCACGGGCATCACTGCGCGCACGCGCGCCGACGACGCCGGCGTAGGCCTTGGGCAAACCGGAGGCCCGCCCGCTCACCTCAGGCGCGGGACGGGCCCGGCCCCAAGGGAACGTCAGGCCGGCGCTGCCCAGAAACTGCCCGCACGCCCCGGCGGCCACGCACTACGGTGGGATTTATGTCCGAGCCCTCCGTGCGGGCTTTCTACGACGATTTGGCCCACGACTACCACCTGATGTTCCGGGACTGGGACGCGAGCATGGCCTACCAGGCCGAGGTATTGGGCAGGCTCGTCGGCCAGTCTCTCGGCGCGGGACCGCACACCGTCCTGGACTGCTCGTGCGGGATCGGTACCCAGGCCATCGGGCTGGCCCTGGCCGGCCACCAGGTCGTCGGCAGCGACCTGAGCCCGGTCGCCGCCGCGCGTGCCGCCGACGAGGCGGCGGCCCGGGGAAACCGGCTTCCGACCGCTGCGGCCGACATGCGCCAACTGCCCTTCAGAGACACGTCATTCGACGTCGTCCTCTGCGCAGACAATTCACTCCCGCACCTCCTCTCCGAGCAAGATCTCCGGGCGGCGCTCCTCGGCATGAGACGGGTGCTCCGAGACGACGGACTGTTGATGATCACTATCCGGGCCTATGCCGAAACACGTCGGACCAGACCCACGGCGACACCACCCCAAGTCTCGGAGACACGCGACGGCCAAGTGATCACCTTCCAGTTGTGGCACTGGCATGAAGACGGCGAGCGCTAGGACCTGGAGCACTTCCAGCTCATCCCCGCGGAGAACACGTGGCAGGTCCGAGTTCGCCGAAGCACCTACTGGGCGCTGACACCCCCGCAGCTGACAGAGTTCGTAACCGAAGCCGGCTTCACCGACATCGCCTGGCACAGTCCGGCCTCCAGCGGGTACTACCAGCCCGTGCTCACCGCACAGCGCGCTCCCTCAGACAACGAGTCCTCCTGAGGGTCCCTGATAACAGCGGTACAGGCGGTCTGAGGCCTTACCGCCGTAGTCGGCACCGTGTAGAGAAGGCACGGCGCCTTGATCTTCTGGCGCGTTCGGCGGGGTGGAACTCTGCGATGGCTGCCGCCACGAGTCGTGGGCCTGCCTCACCGGCTTCCGCCACCGCGCTGCGAAGATCATTCTGCTGCCGTCGTGAGAGCCCGGGCCAGTTCGCGGCGGGTGGTGATGCCGAGTTTGGTGTAGACGCGGTGGAGGTGGTTGTCGACCGTGCGGACCGACAGAGTGAGGGCCTGGGCGATGTCCTTGCTCGTCTGGCCGGCCGCTGCACACAAGGCGATCTCCCGTTCGCGCGCGGTCAGTACGGCGACGGTGCCGGCGGCGGTGAGCAGCGGGGTGCGGGCGCCCTCGCAGCGGGCCGCTGCGGCCATCGCGCGCCGGCCATGGGCTGCGGCGCGGCGGGGCCGGTCCGCCCGGTGCCAGGCGGCCGCGGCGGCGGTGGCTGCCTCGGCAGTGAGCAGATCAGCGCCGACCGTCTCGCAGGCGTCGGCCGCCCGCCCGAGCCGGTCGGGGTCGTCGGCGGCCAGTGCGGCCGCGAACTCGGCGCGGACGGCCGCGAGTTCCCCGTCACAGGTCCGTGAGAGCGCGGTCAGCCGGTCTGCGGCCTCGGGCGCCCCGCCGAGCCGGGCAAGGTCGGTCAACAGAAGCCCCTCGCTGGCAAGGTGACCGGTGGTGCGCGCCGAGTCGGCCGCGGCAAGGAGCACGGTCCGTGCCCGCGCCAGGTTTCCACTGGCCGCCAACAGCCATGCCTCGCCCAGGCGTTCCTCCCCGGCGGACAGAAAGCCCGGGGTCAGCGAGGGCAGGTCGCCGTGCTCGGCGAGCGCCGCCCGCGCCGCGTCGAGGTCTCCCACTACGGCGGCACAGGCGGCGAGGCCCGCCAGGACCAGGCGCAGGGCCATGGCGTGGTCGATGCCACGGGCGAGCGAGGCCGCCTCGGCCCACCAGCGGCGGGCGGTGGCGGGGTGGCCGGCCAGCCATTCCGTACGGCCGAGCAGGACCGCCAGCCAGACCCTCACCACGGAGTCGGCGGCGACGAGTTCGGCGTAGGCGCGCTCGCCCTCCAGACGGGCCTCGGCCGGGAGTCCGGCTTCGGTGAGCGCGAGGACGAGCGGGATGCGCTCGATGGCGGGATGGGAGGCCAGGACGTGTTCGTCGATCCGCCGATGCGCGGTGTAGGCGTGCTCCGCCCAGCTCGTGGCCTCTCGGGTACGGCCGACCACGGCCAGCCCCGCGGCCTTCATCCAGGCGCCTCGTAGCCAGGTACCGAGGTCGGAGGCGTCGCCGACCTCGCTCTCCAGGTCGGCCAGCAACGCCAGCCCCCGGGGCGGCCGATCGGCGGCGATCCGCAGGAACCCCTCGTTGATCCTGAGCCTGCGACGGCCGGCCGGGGTGCTGATCCGGTCCAGTGCGGCGGTGTTGACGGCGAGCGCCTCCGCGACCGGGGCGTTGCTCCAGAGAAGGTTGGCGGTACGGGCCAACACGACGTCGAGGACGCCCTGTTCGTCGGAGAGTACGTCCTGTTCGTCGCAGTGGGCACGCGCATGGTCCGCACGGATCTCGCGGTCGGCGTTCGCGAGCACCGTCTCCGCCTCGTCCCACCGCCCCATCTCGAACAGCGCCTCTCCGAGCCGCAGGTCGATCACACGGGTGCGATGGCGCTTCGGCACGGCCCGGAGAAGGGCGGTCGTCCGGGCGTAGTCATGGGCGTGCCGGGCAAGCGCCGCGGCCCGGGTCAGCAGCTCGGGGTCGGCCGTGCCCGTGGCGGTCAGGCGCCAGCCGGCGATGTGCAGGGGATCGCCGCGGCGGCGGGCGCCGTGGGCCTCGACGCGGGCCGCCTGTTCCAGGAGCAGGGCGCGGCGGCGCAGCACCGGCAGGCCGGCGCGCAGTATCTCGCCGTAGAGGGGATGGGCCAGTTGGACCATGGTGCGGCGCCGGTCCTGGGTGACGCGGATCAGCCCGGACCGTTCCAGGTCGGTCATCACCCGTGGCGGGGCGAGGACTTCGGCGTCGGCCAGGGGCAGCGGCTCGCACAGCGCGAGGAGTTCGAGGACGGGACGTGCGCCGCTCTCGGCGGCGGCCAGCCGGGTGCCGACCAGCTCGGTGAGCAGCGCGGTGCCGGGCAGCCGCCGCCCCACAAGGTGCCAGATCTCCCCGTCCTCGGTCAGCTCACCGGCGGCCAGGGCGCCGAGGGCCAGTTCGCGCAGGTAGAGGACGTTGCCGGCGCTGGCGGCGGCCAGTTCGTGCACCGTGCGCCGGGCGACCGGTCCGCCGAGCACCGCATGCAGCAGCGCACCGATCCGATCCGGGCCCAGTACGTCGAGAGTGACCCGGTACACCGCGTCTCCGCCCCGCAGCGCCGCTACGGCGTCGCCGTGCGGCTCACCTGACCGGACCGTGGCGATCAGCAGAATCGCCCCGCTGTCCATCAACTGCCGCAGCAGCACGGCCGAAGCGGCGTCCAGCAGATGCACGTCGTCGACGAGCAGCACCCACCGCCGACCCGGCCCGGCGTCCAGCTCCGCGGCGACCGAGGCGAAGGCGGCCACCGGGTCGGACCGGTGCACCCCGGCCGGCAGCAGGTGCGCGATCGCGCCCAGCGGCACGGCCCCCGCGGCCGCACTGGCCGTGGCCTGCCCGACGCGCAGCCCCGCCGCCGCGGCCCGCTCCAGGCACTCCTCCGCCAGCCGCGACTTTCCCACCCCGGCAGCGCCGCCCACCACGAACCCACGGCACGTCGGGTCCGCCAACGCCGCGGCGAACGCGTCCAGTTCGGCCTCGCGCCCCGTGAACGGCCAACGGCCCAGCCAGTCCCGCATCCCCGTCCCCCGACATCGCACGACGCCGAATGAGTAAGCACTACTCACGCCACCCCGTGGCCGTACCGGCACCATCCTTCATACCCAACCGAACCAAATAAGGGGGAAGCGTGTTAAGCCATTTCAGAAGGCGGTTGTGGGCACTGATCGGAGTCGCCGTGGCGGCCGTCGCCCTGAACGCGGTCGGCATCTCACCGGCGTCCGCGACCACCATCCCGCTGGGCACGGTGAAGGGTTTCAGCACCCCGCCCGTCCCCAGTTCGGAGAACAAGAAGGCCCAGGCCTTCTGTCCCGAGGGTCAGGGTCTGCATGTCGTCGGCGGCGGCGCGCAGGTCTCCGGCAGCAACCACGTCGTCATCGTCGAGGCGCGCCCGTTCGTCGACGCGGGCCGGGAGAGTTACCTGGTCACCGCGATCGAGGACCAGACCCATCCCACCGAGTCGTGGTCGGTGCAGGCATTCGTGCTGTGCGCGCCTCAGCCGTCCGGCTACGAGATCATCTCCCGCAACGGGACCCCGTCCTCGAACCCTGTCAGCGCACTGCCCGCCCCGTGCTCGCCGGGAAAGGCCGTGACCGGGTCGGGCGGGCTCATCCAGGGCACCAGCGGATCCACCAACGGTGAGGTGGACCTGGGCATGGTTCCGAACAGCAGCGGATTCGCCACGATCTCGAATGTGCTGGCCAAGGAGGATGCCGACGGGTTCGCCGGCCAGTACCAGCTCTCCTCGGCCGCGGTGTGCGCGACCGTGAACTTCTCGCCCGTCGACAACCTGTCCGACCTGGTGGTCTCCCCGGCATCGGTGACCGGCACGGGCCCGGCCCAGAACGTGAAGGCCTCCTGCCCGAGCGGCTACGGCCTCACCGGGGTCACCGGCTTCAGCGACGCACCCGGAACCCACCTGATCACCTTCAAGCCGACCACGAACACCCGCCCGACCGTGGCCGAGGTGGCGGCCGTCTCGCAGGTCAGCGGCTCGTGGACGTTGAACGCGTACGCCTACTGCGCCAGGTAGCCGGATCAGGCCGTGGGGACGCCTGAGCAGGAGCAGGCGTCCCCACGAGCCCCCTACCCGCTACGGACACGGGGAGCGATACGCCACAGTCCCGAAGAAGGACTTCCACTGGGACTGCGTCATCGACGGGTAGCTGCGGCGGCAGACCTGGACGGCCGCACGTTTCAGGTCGGTCTGCCACAGGTGGACGCTGTGGTCGGCGCCCCCGATGGCCAGTGCGTGGCCATCGGGGCCGAACGCTGCGCTGAACACCGCCTTGGCTGCCTGCTCCCCGTCGTCCGTCAGGACGGCCAGGGCGAGCGGATGGACGGGATCGGTCGTGTCCCACAGCCGGGCGGTGCCGTCGGCGCCAGCCGTCCTCAGGGTCTTCCGGTCGGGGCTGAAGACGGGAGAGTAGGCGGCGCCGACGTGTCCGGCAAGAGCCGCGGTCTGGTCCAGGCGGCGGCCGGTGACACTCCACAGCCGCGTCGCGCCGCCGAAGTCCGTGGACGCCACGGTGGTGCCGTCCGGGCTGAAGGCGACGGCGTTGACGCCTTCGCGCCGGACCGCGGAGGTGGCCGGCCTCCGCGGGTGACGAAGGCTGCTGACGTTCCACAGCGCGACCTTGCGGTCCCAGCCCCCGGTGGCCAGGGTGCGGCCGTCCGGGCTGAAAACGGCTGCGTTGGCTCCGCTGGCGTGTGCGGTGAACAAGGACACCTCGCGGGGGCGGCGCGCATCGGTGGCGTCCCAGAGCCGTACGGCGCCGTCCAGATCGGAGGTGGCCAGAGTGCGGCCGTCGGGGCTGAAGGCGGCATGGCTGACCTTCTCGGTGTGTCCGGTCACCGTGGCCAGGGCGCGTGGTCCCAGTGCATGTACGACACCACAGGCAGGCCCTACGCCGACCCGGACGCGGCCCGCGCCGCCGCAAGCGGCACCAAGGGGCTGAGTGCCGCACGGGCACACTCCTTCGAAGTCTCGGTCGCCGTCGCGGAGGCGACCTGCGCCCACAAGACCTCGCTGCGCGCCACCCTGTCCCGGCTGGACCGCGAGTACGGGGATCCGGTGTGTGCGCGGTACGCCGACGAGGTCGCCACCAGCAATCGCATGAAACTCGGCGCTCTGCGGCTGGCGGACAACATCGCCGCCGGCGGCTGAGCCCGCGGCCCGGTCCCTCACCCACCGACTCTGTCCGACCAGGCCGCTCCACGCGGCTGACACCAATCAACGACACCAATCAACGACACCGACCAAACGGAGGAGACACCATGCACACGATCCGTACCGCACTGGCGGTGGCAGCGGCGGGCGCGCTGTTCGCCGGCCCTGCCCACGCAGCCCTGGCAGCGTCTTGGCGACCACCTGCCGGGCCGAGTACAACGCGCACGTCAACGACGGCTACATCCGCGTGTACGACTCGACGAACTGCAACGACCAGATCGGCGCGGCCCAGGGCGACGACCGCAACTGGAACGACGTCTCGGGTCCGTTCAGGAGCCCGTCCAACGACAAGGCCACGTCGCTGTTGAACACGGGCACCTACTCCGGGGGCGTCAACAACGTCCAGTTCTGGTCGGACGCCAACAAGACGGGCTACACCGGCTGCCTGAGGTGGGGCGAGCTCTACGTCGACACCCTGCTGGACAACAACCTCGTCTGCGGAAGCAGCACGATCAACGCCGACAACAAGATCAGCTCCCACGTCTGGTCGTCGGGATGCACCAACCCGCTGACCTGACCGCCCTGATCGCGGGATTCGACGCCCCCCCGTTCACTGACGGGGGGGGCGTACCCGACCTGCGACCGCACTCCCCGCAGGAGCCACGAATGCGGCTGCCACCGGCACGTCGGCTGCGCACCAACTTCCTTACAGCACAGGGCAGTTGGCCGATCCTGCCCCTACCATGGGCGCGTTCGTCGTCGACGGAGGGACAAGCAGCTCATGAAACGCATCACGACGTACTCCAGACGGATGCGCGGCGCGTTGGCGGTCTTCGTCACCATGGCCGCCCTCGTGCTGAGCGCCTCACCCGCGGAGGCCAGCGGGACCTACAGTGGCCGCGCCTACATCTACGGCGGCGGCACCTGGGTGGGCGACTGGGGTGACGAAGGGGACCTCTCGACCAGCACGAACACGTACTCCAACGCCACCTGTCTGTGGCAGAAGATCCTCTGGGCCGACGGCCTGCTCTCCGCCTCCGACATCGACGGCATCTACGGCTCGAAGACGAAGGCCCAGACCCTGTACTGGCAGGAGATGAACGAACTCTCGGACCTCGACGGCATCGCCGGGAAAGAGACCTTCGGGAAGGCCGACGACAGCCTGTACCGGATCTCCCAGGACTCCGACGGCAACATCACGCTGCAGTACATCGGCATCTACTACAAGCCCTACTTCATCCGCGAAGCCGACGGGAACTACGGCTTCTACGACGGCACCAACACCTACCGGCTCGCGGGCTACAACTACCGCACCTGCAGCTGACATCGGACAACGGACGGGAGGGCCGCCGGGCCTCGGGAGACCGGAAGCGTTCTCAGCGCATCAGGACATCGACGGCGAAACGCCGCGGCGCGGCTTCGGCGATCTCTCCGAGGAGATCGGGGTTGTCCTCGATGACCGCCGCGACGTCCCGCGCCGGCGTGCCGATGTACCGGCCTGCCCAGGGGTCGAACATCCTGGGGGCGTGAAGCTCGGCCGTGCGGCCGCTCCGAAGAGTGCCTTGGTCAGGTGGCTGTCCTGGCCCGCGCCGTCCAGCTCAGTGCGGCGGCTCTGGCCAGGTGCAGGTGTGCGCGTTCGCCGGGAAGGTCCGGCCCGCGCATCCGGTCGTGGTGGAGATGAAGCAGGTCGGGGAGCAGGTCCTGCGGAGACAGGGTCCCCGCCTCTTCGAGCACCCTGCGGTACGTGGCCAGTGCTGCGCGGCGTGCGGACCAGCTCTCGGTGATGCGCGCGTCCAGCACCGGAGTGCTGGGGGAATGCGGCCCGAGGAGTGCCGTCGTCAGGGCGATGGTCTCGTCGTAGACCGCTCGGTGCGGGGCGCTCCTGTCGGTCCGGACGTGTCCGATCAACCAGCGCATCGCCTCGGCCTCGTCGCCGCACAGGCCAAAGGCGATGTCCACCATGCTCGCGGCGGTCGTCGCACGGGCGTCGGGTGCACCCCGGTCGGCCTGAGCGGTCAACTGGGCGAGGACAGCGGCCGAGTCGGCGGCGAAGTACCCCTCGGCCGCTTCCATCGCCGCGGAGCCGCCGAAGCGCGCGGTCTGCGGCCAGTAGGTTTCCAGGCTCGCGTGGGTGATCAGGCCGGCGTGCCGAAGCCGCCGGGCCCACTCCCCCATCTGCTCCACGGCGGTGCCGAGTGAGCCGGGCGCGCAGGTCAGACGTAGATCCAGGCGGTCCTGGGCATCGCGGTGCCGCACAAACCACCAGCAGGGCTCGCCCAATTCCCCGATCAGGGTCGGCAGATGCCGGGTCAGGAGTGGGTCCTGACGGTCCCGGTGCCCGTGCAGGCTGAGGGAGAGCTGACTGCCGCAACCAGGGAGGCTGCCGTGCTCCCGGACGACGACGTCGCCCGGCCCGCGGACCGGTGCGTCGGCCTGATCCACAGCGGCCAGGGGTACGACGATCTCGTGGGCGCGCCCGCCCGTCCAGCCCAGGTCCCCGGGCTCCGGTGCGGCACGCAGCAGCGCCTTGCCGTCGCGTTCCACGTGGGTGCGGAGCAGGAATCGGTGCGAGGGCTCCGTCAGGTCCAGGCTCATGCGGCGGTCTCCGTCGCCCAGGTACACGTGCTCGGGCAGGAGTACCTCGCGGCGCCACTCGGCCAGGGCCTTGTCCCACTGTGGCCACGGCGTGCGCGGGTCGGGCAGGTTCCCGTCGGCGAGGGTCCAACGGGCCGGGGACAGTACGGTGCGCCCGTAGCGCAGTGCGGGCAGGAACGGCAGGCCGGCGACGGCGGCTCCCCACGAGAACCCGGTGCACGGGACGGCCAGTGCCACCGGTGCCTCGAGCAGGAACCGCGCCAGTGGATGGGTGTGCTGGGTCAGGTCCACCGCGTTCAGCAGCATCGTGTGCACCGGGCGGCCGCGGGAGAGCGAGACCAGGTGCAGTCGCTCGGCGTCGGCGGTCACCGCCAGGTCCGTCACGGGCAGTTGGTCCGTGGCCGGTCCGTGGTAGTCGCCGAGGGAGATCAGCAGGTCCGTCACCTGCGGAGCGTGCGCGACGTTCACCGAGCGCATGTACAGCGGGGTGGTGCTGATCTGCGCGATCAGCGCGTCCTGTTGTGCGCCGGGCAGCCCGGCGTACACGTCGGTCATCCTGCGGCGGTCGTCGGAGTCGAGCAGGTGGAGAAAGCGCCCGGTGGCCGTGCCGGCCGATCGCGCCACCCCTACGACGTGCAGCGTGAACTCCCCCTGTTCCAGGGCGGACAGGCTCGTCGCGTGGACCCGCACGGTCACCTCGGTGCTCGGCTGCACGGGCCGGCCGGGATCCGCGACCGCCAGTTCGTCGATCATCGCGTCGTCGAGGTGGACGTGACGGCGGCGGCTCATCGCCGCGGTGTACGCGAGCCCGAGCAGCCGGCTGTCCCTGGCGGTCAGAGGCGAGCCCGTCGACACCGGTGTGGATCCGAGGTAGCCGGGCGGGTAGCCGAGGAACTCGACGGCGTCCAGCACGGGCACCACCGCTCCCGGGCCGTAGCGCTCCAGGAAACGGCCGTGCCAGGTCACCCACGCGGGGCTCAGCGCCGCCCGCGGCGCCAGGCGGGTGAGTGCCGTGGCTGCCCGCGCCGCCTCCTCGGCCACCGCCTCCGGGATCACCAGGTCCCAGTCCAGCCGCAGGTCGACGGCGAGTTCGGGTTTCGCGGCGGGGCAGAGCCGGGCCATCGCGGCCGTCGCTCGTGCGCGTGCCGCGCGGGCGTCGGCGGGGTCGGCGGTCGCCTCGTCGTGCCGGGCCAGTCCCGCCGCGACCTCGCGCAACCCCGCGGCTTCGGTCGCGGGCAGGTCCCGTGCCTGTCCGAGCAGGACGGCGACCGGGTCACAAGCCGTGAATGCGGGACGCAGAGCGGTGATCAGGAACCGTTGTCGTACCAGGTTCGCGAGGAGGTTCTCGATCGCGGTGGGCGAAGCGGCCGGGAAACCGGCGGAGAGCGTTGCGGCGAGATCAGCCCACGACACCGGAACCCGCGCACCGTCCATGGCCATGCGGACGGGACCGGTCGCGCGTATCCGCACGTGTGCGGGGGCACCGTCTGCCGCGCTGCACGCTCGGTGCTCGATCATCAGGCGTCCGTCGCGTTCGAACGCGAGGCTGGAGGCGAGCAGCGTCAAGCGGGGCCGGAGCGCGCGGTGTTCCTCCAGGCGGTCGACGAGAGCCGCGGTCCATGCGGCGTCCGGTCGAGTCACCGCCCGGTGCCCGCTGCCGACGCGCAGTGCGGGAGCGGGCCCGATGCGGGCGGCCTCGACACCGGCGAACAGACCGAACGGGGTGGCACGTGAGCGGGCGCGCAGCAGGTAGCGCAGCACGGAGAGCACCGCGCGCCGCGCGGCGGGATCGGGCACCGGCTCCCCCGCGCGCATCTGGTGCACCCGTCTCGCCAGGTCCGGGCTGGAGAACTCGACCGCGGTGGCGAAGTCGGCCGCCTGCCACAGGTGGTGAAGCCACCCACGCCACGACTCCTGGTGCGCGGAGGGGCCGGTCAGGTCGGGCCACACCGCCGGGCGGTCGGGGGGCCGCACCGCGGCCCGGACCACGGCCGCGTCGACATGGTGGTACAGGCGGTCCAATAGGCCCTCCAGCAGCACAGCGGCGTTGTCCGCCATTTTCCTGAACTCCCCGGTGCCGAGGGCGATTATGAGTCATGGTCATTGGCGCCGCCGCTGCGCCGCCCCGGGACCGCAGTGCGTGCATGGGCCGCTGACCTGGCTGAATCTCGTCCCGCGGAAACGACGACGTATGGGCTGTTGAGGCACGTACGTTCTGGTTAGCGTGAGCGCGATACACGGCAAGCGGCACATTCCCATCACGTCTGCGAAGGGGAAAAGAATCATGACCGCTGTTTCTCCCGAGAAACTCGCCGATGAGGAATTCGGTGAGCTCGAAGAACTCCAGGTGATCGATTCCAGCGAGTTGAAGCTCGGCGCGGCCTACCACACGTACACCTACATCGCGGCGGAGAGCACGGAGGACATCCCCGACTAGGGCACCGGGAGCCACGGCAACTCCGCGACGGACGAGACCGGTGAAGCGAGGAGGTGGGTCGTGCCGTCCAGCCAGTCGGCGGACCGCACCCGCACCGACGTTCTGTTGATCTTCCCGCCGCAGACCGAGGCCAGGTTCTTCCCGTATCTGAGCCTGCCGTACCTGACCGGCCACCTGCGCCGCCGGGGCCGGCGGGTTCATCAGGCCGACTTGAACATCGCCGTACTCCACGAGTTGCTGCGATGTCCCGCGCTGTTGGACGACGCCGCCCGTGTCCAGGGCACGGGTGACGGCGGTACGGCAGTGAGCGACTGGTACCGCCGGGCGGTGGCCGACGTGTTCGCCACGCACATCGACGGGCTGCGTGCCCACGTCCTGCACAAGGAGTCAGCGGGCGAGCTGGGCCCCGACCGTGCGGTCCGGCTCGCCACCCTGGCCCTCGAACTGCTGGTCCGCGACACCTTCCTGGCACGGACCTGGGAGGATCTCGGCCGGCTCGACGAAGCCGTACGCCGGGCCGCGGAGCGATCGCCCGCCGCCTCGGGCCTACCGGTCGCCTCGGTGCACCGCCTGGTGACCGGACTGCTGGGCCGGCATCGCCCCCGGGTGGTCGGCCTGTCCGTCGCGTTTTTCAGCCAGCTGGCGCCCGCGCTGCTGATCGCCGCCTGGGTCCGGCGGTTGGCGCCGGATGCCCGGATCTGTCTGGGCGGTCAGCAGGTGATGCTCCGTCATGACGCTCTCGCCCGGCTGCCCGGAGTCCGGGAGTCGGTCGACGCCCTGTGCCCGACCGCCGGGGAAGAGCCGCTCGAACGCTGGCTGGACGCGCTGGACGGGACGGTCCCGCTCGCCGCCGTACCCGGCATGACCTGGCTGTCGCATCCCGGCACGCACACCGGGCCCGCGCCGACCCTGCGCTTCCGTGACCTGGGACCACCCGACTTCACCGGCCTGCCCTTCCGCTCCTATCTCAACAGCGCCCTTGAGCTCGCGATCGTCTCCTGTGTCGGCTGCTACTGGGGGCGGTGCGCGTTCTGCTCGTACGGCAACCGTTCACTGCCGCACGGCGGGTATCAGCAGGGCACGGCGGACCAGATCGCCGACGCCGTGCAGGAAGTGGTCCGCGCCACCGGTACCCGGTTCGTGTCGGTCGCGGACGAGAACACCAACCTGCGGCTGATCCTCAAAGCGATGCGCGCGGCACGTGAGCGCGGCGTGCGAGTCCGGTTCGGCGTGCGCAGCCGGCTGGAGGCCGCCTTCACCGACCCGGAGTTCTGCCACGCCCTTGCCGAGGTCGGCTGCGCGATGATCTCGGTCGGTTACGAGGGCACCTCGCAGCGCCTGCTGGACCGTATGGAGCGGGGCGTGCGCGCTGCCGACTACCAGCGCATCCTCGACAATCTCGCCGCGGCGGGCATCATCGTCCGGTTCACCGTGATGGGCCAGGTCCTGGACGAGACGCCGGACGAGTTCGAGGCGTCCTTGCGCTTCCTCGTCGACAACGAGCGCCGGATCGGCATCGACGCGCTGGAGCTGATGGTGGCGGAGCCCGGCAGCAGGCTCGTGGCCGGCCCGGAGGAGTACGGGATCGCCCTCGACACCTCGGACCGCCTCGCGGGCAACCCCGAGCTGAGCTACCTGGCCGGCCGCCTCGGCCACCCGCTGGCGGTGCGCGGCGGTCCGACGCGCACCGAGGCCCTGGACCGGCTGGTGCGCGTCTTCCGCACCGTCAGACCGGGCCGGACGAGCGACTCACCACCATCGCGCCCCGCCCCGAACGGCGACCACGCTCCCGCCGTCGCGGCCCTGCACCCACACACCTGGGTCCGCACCGTGCCCGCACACGTCGACGGCCGCACGGCACAGAGCCTGACCGTCGTCGACGTCGTCCGGGAGCGGTTCTACGCGCTCCCCCGCAGCGACGTGGAACAGCGCGCCGACGGACTGCTCACCGCCCGCACCGACCGTGGCCGCCGGCTGCTGGCCCGCCTGGCCGACGCGGCGGCGGGCACCCCCGACCCGGCCCGCTCGGCCGACCCGGCACCCTCAGCCAGGAGTTCGACATGACGCAACCGCCGCTCACCGCACCCGGCGGCGCCCGTGCCGTCACTACGCCCGACGGCCCGCGCAGGATGGGCCTCGGACTACTGATGGACATGCCGTGGGGCGGCGGGCGCCTCGGCAGGCGGGGCATCGGATTCGTGGAGAGCGACGACGGCGGCGGAGACGTCACCGACCGGGTCCGCGCCTTCCTGCACCGCCACGGCGGCGACTTCGCCTACTCGGCGCTCGCGTTCCAGCCGCGCTCGCGTGCCCGCGTACGGACGGCCGACTACGTGCGCGCGTACGACCGGTTCTTCGAGCAGCTGCCCACCGGTACGGCCCGTGCCTTCCACCAGACCGAGCTCAACATGGGCACGCCCGAGCGCTACGACCGCCGCCCGGCCGCCGAGTTCACCAATGAACTGGCCGCCCGCTACGGCTTTTCCTGGGTGGTCGAGGACCTGGGTATCTGGAGCCTGCGCGGCATTCCGATGCCGTATCCGCTCCCGCCGCCGCTGACCGGACCGGGCCTGGAGATCGCCACGCGGAACGCAGCGGAGGCGGCCCGGCTGCTCGATCCGCCGCTGCACGTCGAGTTCCCCGGCTTCACCGAGGGCGGCTCGTTCGTCCTGGGACACATGGACGCCTTCGTGTACTTCGCCCGGCTGGCCGAGGACGCCGACGTGTGGGTGACGCTCGACGTCGGCCACCTGCTCAGCTACCAGTGGCTGAGGGGTCGTACCGGAAGCAGCATGTACGACGGGATCGAGGCCCTGCCCCTCGACCGTTGCCGCGAACTGCACCTGTCGGGCTGCCAGATCGTGGGCGGCAGGTTCCGCGACCTGCACCACGGCGTCCTGCTGGACGAGCAGGTGGAACTCACCGCGTATCTGCTGCCGCGCTGCCCGAACCTGCTGGGGGTGTCCTACGAGGACCCGATGTACCGCGAGGACGGACAGCTCGTCGAGAAGTCCCGGCGCAACTACGCACGGCTGCGGGACCTGGTCGCCGCCTGGCAGCACGGGGAGGCGGTGTGACCACGGTGGAGCCGGGCGCGTCGCTGGACGGCGAGCGGCTGACCGACCTGCTCCTGCGGCTTCTGCTGGACGAGGATCTGCGGGCCCGGCTCGCCGCCGAGGGCGCCGAGGCCGTGGCCGCGGATGCCGGCGAGCTGGAGTGCCTGACCTCCGTCGACCTGGCCGAACTCGACACCACCGCGCGCCGGCTGCGCTCCCAGGTCTGGCGGCCCGGCAGCGGCGGCACTCTCGCGACCACCTTCCCGCGCAGCCTGCGACTGCTCCAGGACACCGGCGCCACGGAGTCCGGCCTGCTCACGGGCTTCCTCGGCTCACCGCACTTCGCCCGGTTCCGGCTGATCCCGTACGCGGGCCCCGGGCTGTCGGTCGAGGAGGCGTTCGCGTGCTTCCTGCTGGAGGCCGCCGGGTCCGGGGGCTGCGTGACACCGTGACCCACGAGTTGATGCTCGCCCTGTTCACCGCGCTGACGTGCGAGCAGCCGTTGTCGTTCGTGATCGAGGCGGAGGGAATCGTCCGCACCGACCGCGGCCACGCCGTCGTACGTACCTACGCGGCGGCGTCCGTAGCCGCCTGGGCGACGACCTCGGGTGAGCGTCCCGGCGCCGAGCCCGCCGAGCCCGCGGAAGCAGTGGAGTACGCCTACTTCGCCACGTCCGCGGGGCTGGCTCACGGCGTGGTGTCCGGCCGGGTGGCGGCGGCCTTCGAGGCCGAGGCGACGGATCGGCGCGAGACCGCGCGGCGGGCGCTGGCCCGCCGCGGACTGTGGTGACGGGGAGAGGATGCGCCGTGCACATCGTGTTGGTGGACATGCCGTGGTCGTCGCTCGACGCGCCGTCCCTCGCGCTCGGCATCCTCAAGCGCCGGATCCTCGACGTCTTCCCCGACGGCGCCGCGGACGTCGAGGTGGTGCACGCCAACCTGGACTTCGCGGACTGGGTGGCCGCTCGTACGGAGTACGGCTTCGAGGAGTACGAGTTCTGTTCGACCTCGTACTTCTCCGGGCACAGCGAGTGGATCTTCTCGGCCGCGCTCAACGACCAACCCCGGTGGCGGGTGGCGGAGTTCACCGAGCACTTCGGCGACAAGATGCCGGATCGCATGCTGGCCAAGGCGCGGGAACTGCACGGACTCGCGCCGCTGTTCGTCCGGGAGACGGCCGCGAAGATCGCCGCCTCGGCACCGGACGTGGTCGGTTTCACCACCACGTTCGCGCAGAACGCGGCGGCCCTCGCGGCGGCCCGCGTGGTCAAGGAACTGGCACCCGGCACCACCACCGTCTTCGGCGGCGCGAACTGCGACGGCCCGCAGGGGGCGGCGCTGCACCGCAACTTTCCCCAGGTCGACTTCGTGGTGCGCGGCGAGGGCGAGATCGCGTTCCCGCGGCTGCTCGCAGCGCTGCGCGACGGCGACGCCGACGACCTGGCCGCCATCCCCGGCCTGTGCCGCCGCGACCGCGACGGCCGGTCCGTGGCCCATCCCATGGACGCGGCTCCACTGCCCCCGGGGGCACTGGTCACCCCGGACTACGGCGACTACTTCGAGCGGCACGCGCGGTCCACCGCCGGCGGCTGGGTGGAGCCGCGACTCGTGGTGGAGGGCTCGCGCGGCTGCTGGTGGGGCGAGAAACACCACTGCACCTTCTGCGGCCTCAACGGTTCGTTCATGGAGTTCCGCAGCAAGGACCCCAGGCGCTTCGTGGCGGAGATCCTCGGTCTGGTCGAGCGCCACCGCGTACTCGACGTGTGGGTGACCGACAACATCATCGACATGGCCTACCTCAACTCCATGGCCCCGCTCCTCCAGGAGAGCGGCTACGACCTGCGGCTGTGCTACGAGATCAAGTCGAACCTGCGGCGCGAGCAGCTGGCGACCCTGTACGCGGCCGGAATCAGCTACGTGCAACCCGGCGTGGAGAACCTCAGCAGCCGGGTGCTGAAGCTGATGGACAAGGGCGTGACCGGCTGCCAGAACGTACGACTGCTCCGGGACGCCGAGACAGTCGGCGTCAACCTCAGCTGGAACTACCTCTACGGCTTCCCCGGGGAGACCGAGCAGGACTACGACGAGATCGTCGACCAGCTCCCCGCGCTGCACCACCTCGCACCACCGGCCAACTCCACCCGCCTGAAGGTCGAGCGGTTCAGCCCTTACTTCGACCGGCCGGAACTGGGCTTCGGCGAACTGCGCCCCGCCGCGCACTACCACCACATCTACGACCTGCCCGAGGACGAACTCGCCGACCTGGTCTACATCTTCGACGCACCGCACCAGGGCATCGCCGGCGGCTGCCTCGACCGGCTCCGGACGGCCGTCGCCGACTGGACGCGGGCGTACCCGCGCAGCCGCCTGACCCACTGCGACCTCGGCGGACACATCGTCCTCGTCGACACCCGGCCGGACTTCTCCTGGCGGCTTCTCGACCTCACCGACCCCTTCGAAGTGACGGTGTTCCGGCTGCTCGACACGCCGCACAGCCCGGCGGCACTGCTGCGCAAGACCGCCGAACGCTGCGCGGCGGTGCGGGAGCCGGGCGCGGAGGTGACCGAGGAGCGCGTCGCCGGGCTGCTTGCGCGCTGGCGCGAGCTCGGCGTGGTCTTCGCCGAGGGCGGCCAGTACGTGCAGGTCGCGCCCGCCGTGGCCAACCAGGACCTGCTGCGGCTCGAAGGCGCCGGACTGCACGGGGACGGCACGTCGCTCGTCCCCGCCCTGACCGTCCCGGCCGAGGGAGTCATCCGATGACGCCGGCGCTCACGCTGTGGAGGGACCGGGATCCGGCGGCCATGCGCCTGCCGGGCATCCACTGCGGCACCCTCGACGGACCGCCGGACGACCCGGTCGCGGCCGTCGCGCAACTCGCCGCCGACGGCGTCCAGTTGGTCCAGGTGCACGACCCCGTGGACCTCACCGATCCGGACGGGGCGTCCGCGGTCGCCGTCCTCCTCCTCGTCCGTGAACTCACCAGCCACGGCGTCGCGGTGGACTGGACCCTGCGCATGGGCGACCCGGCCCAGTGGCGGGCGCTGAGCCATCTGCACCCGCCGGCAACGGTCCTGCGGGGCCGCACGGGAGCGGAGACCGAAGAACACGTGGTCACCGCGTGGCGCGGCTCGTTCCACATCGCGAAGTGCGGCTACCGCCGCGGCCCGGGCTTCCTGGAGATCCGCGACCACCGCTGGGGTTCCTTACGACGTCTGGTCGTCCAGGCCCCCCGCGGCCCGGCGTTCCAGGGGCTCCTGGACGGCGTCCCGGCGGTCGCGTCGGCGTCGACGGAACGGGTGCTTCGGGGGCACCTGCGGGAAAATCTGCTGCACCGCGCCGGGCGCTACCTGTGGTGGACGCCGTACCGCCTACGACGCTGGCCGCTCAGCACGACGATCCCGTAGGAACCGCTCGACCCAGCGGTCCGTCAGGTCGTCGGCCTGACGCCTGATCCCCGGAGCCGGCAGCGAGGCGGGCGCGCCGACGCCGAGGAAGTCCAGGCAGTCCAGCAGGCGTGCCTCGTAGTCCGCGACCAGGTCCTCGTAGACGACGACGTGCGGGGCGACACCGTGCCGGAGGAAGTACTCCTCCCAGACCGACGCGTCGCGGTCGAGCAGGCGCAGATGCCGACGGATGTCCTCGTGGTCGTACCGGGGAGCGGCGCGCGGACTTCCCTCCGGCAGCAGGGTGCCGTCCAGGATCCAGACACCGGTCTGCTCGGCCATGGTGTACGACACGGCCTGCCGCAACCGGTCCCTGCGCTGGATCCAGATGTACCGGGGTGCCTGGAGGATGTCGTACGGGTCGACCTCCAGCCTCCCGAGGTGCCCCGCGTGGATCCTCAGCCCGAACACGCCGTTGGGGCTGGTCCGGCACGTCATCAGCCGCCGTACATAACCCGACGCCAATTCCTGTGGATCGCCGGAGTCGAATCCCCACCGCTCGAAGTAGTCCAGCGCGAAGGCGTCGGCGAAGTAGTCCTCGGCGAAACCGGCCAGTCCGGTGCGCCACAGGGCGCGGGCGAGCATGTTGCTGCCGCAGCGGGGTGTGGACGCGAGCACGTAACGGACCGGCGGCAGCCCGGTGAAGGGCGGGAAGTCGAACTCCGGACCGTTGGTCCGATAGCGCAGCTCCATGAGACCACCTTCGCTCCCGCCGACGGTGCTTGTTCGAACACGATGACGTACGCCCCGACCCGACCCAAGGTCCAGATGGCGATCTGCTCCTTGATTGGCCCAATAGCTCGCTCTTCAAATGGACCACATGTCCGAGGCACCGGTTGCATAGGCTCGGTGGCGATGCGGCTGAGCGAGAGGACGAAGATCTGCCATGAAGGCGTGTGGAGTGTCCGGAGCCGACAAGGAAGTCACCCTCCTGGAGCTGCCCGAACCGCCCCCTCCCGGACCCGGCCAGCTCCTGGTGGCGGTGGAGGCGGCCGGCGTCGGCCCGTGGGACCAACTGCTCAGTGACGCCAGCTGGGACGTGGGGCTGCGTCCTCCGGCGGCGCTGGGCGTGGAGGGCGCGGGCACAGTGCTGGCAGTCGGCGCGGGTGTCACCGGGTTCGCCACAGGCGACCGGGTGCTCGCACACGAGGCCCCGCTGCCCGGGGGAAGCGGCTTCTGGGCCGAACGCGTCCTGATCACCGCGCATCACGCGGCAGCCTGCCCGGCCGGGCTGGACGCCGTGCACGCGGCGGCGCTGCCGGTCAACGGACTCACCGCGGTGCAGGCCCTGGAGAAGCTGGACCTCAGCCAAGGACAGCGGCTCCTGATCACCAACGGAGGCGGAGCCACCGGGGCCCTGGCCATCCAGCTCGCCGCGGCCAAGGGCATCGAGGTGACTGCGACCGCGTCCGCCGCCACCGCGGAACGCCTGCTCGGTCTGGGCGCGATCGAGGTCGTCGACTATCACGACCCGAACTGGCCGGCCAAGGCAAGCGGCGGATTCGACGCCGCCCTCATCATCGCCACCGGCACGGCGGACGCCGCCCTGGGTCTGGTGCGCGACGGCGGCCGACTGTGCTCCCTGACCTCGGACGCACCTGCCGAGGAACGAGGCATCACGAGTTGGGACCTGTACGTCGAGCCCAACGCCGCGCAACTGCTCCAGCTCGCGGAACGCACCGCCGCAGGAACCCTGAGACTCGCACCCCAGCCCCTGCCGCTCAGCGAAGGACCGGCCGCCTACACTCAGGCAGTCACCGGACAGGCCCGCGGCAAGAAGATCGTCCTCACACCAGCATGACCTGACCGGGCACCGGCCCCGATACTGGTGGTCAATCGAGGAGGCGGCGGCAGTCAGGGGCCCCGGACGCCACCCGGTCATCGAGGAACTCCGCGGTTGACCGTCACGAACATCGCGTCATGAACGTCTCGTACGCGACTTGATGTGGGCGAGCATCGCGTCCAGGGCCACCTCCAACGGCCTGACCTGGCGCTGTAGTTGAGTGAGGAGAAGGCCGCCCTGGAGTGCGGCGACTGGCCGTTCAGGTACACGCAGAAACCGCCGAGCCGAAGTTGCGATGCCGGGCGAAGTTCACCTCGAACGCCTCCCGGACCGGCTCAGACCCGGCCGTGACCTCACCGTCGATCGCCGTCATGGCGTCCATCCTGGCGTTGGTGCGTCTCCTCGGAGAGGGCACGTTCGTCGAGCGATCAGTGGACGTCCGGCTCCTGTAGTTGCTGTCACGCCTCGGTGTGTCTCCTTTGGCAGTTTCGTCCGTCCACCACTGGTTGGTTGGGACCATCGGAGGCATGGCTTCGTGGGGTGGGGGACAGCGAGACCGTGTGTTGAGGACGATTGTCGCTGCCGTCAGCGGGGTGGTGGCGACGGGCGCGATCGTGTGGGTGGTGGCACAGCTGAGACACGGCCAATCGCCGGCAGACATAGCGTCGTTGGTCGGACTGGTAATCGCCGTGGTAAGCGCCGGGATCTCCGTTGAAGGGCTACGGGCGGCACGCGCGGCGCTGGGCCAGCCGGCTGATGGAGCAGTACAAGCCCGCTCTGCCGCCCTCACGTTGGCCAAGCATGTCGAGAAGACCGAGGCGGAGCAGTGGCGCAGGCTGGTGGGCGGGACTCGTGCAAGGATCAACTTGCGCTACACCCTGCATCCTCGCTACCACGCGGGCGCGACCACGGAGGGATCGTTGGGGTTGCTCTTTGCCGAGCAGACCGCCTCCGGTCTGCCGGACATTGCTGCCTTCTATCGAGCTACCACCCCTGCCCGCCTGGTCATCACGGGAGGGCCAGGCGCAGGGAAGACCGTGCTCGCCCTCGAACTTCTCCTTGCACTGATTGAGCAGCGTGGCGAGAGCGACCCCGTCCCGGTCCGTGTATCCCTGTCCGGGTGGCCCACTGATCGCCCGCTCACCGAGCACCTCATTGACCATCTGGTCCAGGCATACGATGTGCCCCGTTCCCGGGCGGCACAACTTGTCGACCATGATCTGGTGCTCCCGGTGCTGGACGGTTTGGACGAGATGGACCCTGGCCTGACCCACGCCGACGGTGCACCTGTCGTACATGACGACGGCCAACCGCTACCCGACCCGGCCGCCCCGCGTGCTCGCGCTGCGCTTCGCGCGCTCAACATCTACAGCCGTGGCCTGACTGCTGGACCGGTGGTGCTCACCTGCCGGACCTCTCACTATGCAGTCCTGGCCGACGACGACCAGCTTGCCGACGCCGCAGAGGTCCGTATCGAGCCTGTCCCCGCCGGCACTGCGGTGGCCTACCTTGCTCAGCGTTCGGGCCAGGCCACGCGCTGGCGGCCCCTGCTGGACCATCTACGCACTGAGTCGAGCGGCCTCCTTGCGCAGAGCCTGTCGACACCGTGGAGGCTGTCTTTGGCGGCCATGGTGTATCACCGCGGGGGAGATCCGACGAGTCTGGCCCGCTTTCCCACCGCGGCGGCGCTGGACCGGCATCTCCTGGCCCGGCTCATTCCAGCTGCCATTGCCCTCCACCCGCCCAAGTACGGCTACAGTCCCGAAAGCGTGCACCACTGGCTCTCCCGGATCGCCCGCCATCTCCATCGGCCGACAACCGGCCCCATCGCCAGCGGCGGAGCACGCACAGACATACACCTGCACCAGCTGTGGCCATTGGCCGGTGAGCTGCTCGTTCGTGTCGTGGATGCCGTCCTCGCCATTGTCTTTGTTCTTGCTTGTGCCGGGCTGCTTCTCGCACAAATCTCTGTAGGACCCTCCCTTCATGAGGGCTTTGGCGCGGCAGGGTTCGCAGTTGTCGGGACTTTCGCTGTCCTTCGCGCGCTGTCACCACAGGTGGGCCCTCCTGTCGGGGTGCACCTACCTCCTTTGAGTAGTCCCAGGGGAAGGCGCCAACTTGTCCGTGCATTCCTGGTGACCCTGGGCGGCGGGCTCGCTGGGGGAATGGCCATCGGCCTCGCGACTGGCGCGACGTACGGGCTGGCAGCGGGCCTTGCGTACGCTCTCGCGGCGGCGCTGGCGGCCGGGATCAGCCGACAGACGGGCAGTTCAAGTGATGAGGAACCCGTCGTTGCCGGCCCAAGCAGACTCGTGTGGACCGACCTCTTGGTCGGAGTCGCGACCGGCCTGATCGCGGGCGTGGCGACCGGGCTCACCGTCGGGCTCACATACGGCGCGGCTGGGGGAATCGCAGGCGGCATAACAGCGGGCCTATCAGGCGCTCTCGCGGCCGGCCTCTCTGCCGGCCTCGTGTACGGACTCATGGCAGGTCTCGCAACCGGACTCGCGACGAGTCTCGTGACCGGACTTCCAACTGGGCTGACACTTGGAATAGCAGGCGGGTTGGTGGGCGGCATCTATCTGTTCACGGGAGCGGGACGACGCTACATGGTTTTCCTCTGCTGCGCCTACGGTCGCCGCATGCTGCCCTTGCGAATGGGCTCGTTCCTGGACTGGGCCTACGCTGCTGGACTGCTACGCCTGTCGGGCAGCGCCTATCAATTCCGGCACCGAGAACTCCAACAATGGCTTGAAGAGCCATTTCAGGGGCCTATTTGATCAGCCCGCTCAAAGCGTCTTGGGCCTCCCGCAGAACTCGCGGACAGCGGGAACGCACTTGCGGGGTTCGAGCCGGGCTGAGAGCCGTGCCGCCAGGCTGGTGGTCGCCGTCGCGCGACAGGGCCTCGGCCCTGCGCAGGTAGCGGAAGCCCGCGTGGGATGGGGACGTGGCCGCAGCGCGCTCCCCCCTCGTCTCAACTCACCTCAGCGGTCTGGTTCCGCCCCATTGTGCTCCCCCTCAAGCCCCCATACTGTTCGACTTTGCCTGAGGCTGTTCGATCCTGATTGCTCAGGCGGTATGGAGGCCGCAGTGCGGAGCAATGGGATCGATTCACAGGCTGCGAGACCCGTTCGGCGCCGGTGGTGGAAGGCGGTTCTCTCGGCGGCCGCGGCCATCGCCCTCGCCGCGGGCATGACCGCGCCGGCCGCAGCTCGGGACGTCGGCGAGCAGGCGCCTGCCGCCGTGTCCGACGCGAGTGCGCAGGCGCACACGGTGAGTTTCGACGGCTACTCGTTCCTCGTCGACGGCACGCGCACCTACCTGTGGTCCGGCGAGTTCCACTACTTCCGGCTCCCGAGCCCGGACCTGTGGCGCGACATCTTCCAGAAGATGAAGGCCGCCGGGTTCAACTCCACCTCGCTGTACTTCGACTGGGGTTACCACTCGCCCAAGCCGGGTGTGTACGACTTCAGCGGGGTGCGTGACGTCGACAGGCTGCTCGACATGGCCCAGGAGGCGGGGCTGTACGTCATCGCCCGCCCGGCGCCGTACATCAACGCGGAGGTCGACAGTGGTGGTCTGCCCGGCTGGTTGACCACCAAGGCGGGACGCAACCGCAGTGACGACCCGCAGTTCCTGAAGTACGCGGACGAGTGGCTGACGCAGATCGACCGGATCCTCGCCCGGCACCAACTCACCAACGGCACCGGGTCGGTGATCGCCTATCAGGTCGAGAACGAGTACTACAACGGCTCGGCCGCGGGCCGCTCGTACATGAAGCATCTTGAGGACAAGGCCCGCGACGACGGCATCACCGTACCGCTGACCGGTAACAACAACGGCACCTTCAACTCGGGTACCGGCGCCCTGGACGTCGACGGCCCCGACTCGTACCCGCAGGGCTTCGACTGCTCGAATCCGTCGAAGTGGAACGGCGTTCCCGACATCAGCTACGACCACCCGGCCGGCAAGCCCCTGTACTCCCCCGAGTTCCAGGGCGGCGCCTTCGACCCCTGGGGCGGGCCCGGCTACGACAAGTGCGCCCAGCTGATCAACGACCGGTTCGCCAACGTGTTCTACAAGCAGAACATAGCCGTCGGCGCGACCGCGCAGAGCTTCTACATGACCTACGGCGGCACCAACTGGGGCTGGCTGGGCATGCCGCAGAACTACACCTCGTACGACTACGGAGCGGCGATCCGCGAGACCCGCCAGCTCGACCCGAAGTACTACGAGGACAAGCTGATCGGGTACTTCACCCAGTCGGTCGCCCCGCTGACCAAGACCGAGGCGATCAGGACCACGCCACCGGACGACTCCGCGGTCGTCGACACCGCCCGGATGAATCCCGACACCAAGACCCAGTTCCATGTGCTGCGGCACGGGAGCTCGACGTCCACGGCGGTCGACAGGACCCATATCTCGCTGGACTTCAACGCCCAGCCGGCCGCGGACACGACCTATACCTGGGACGACCCCGACTCCGCGCTGCAGTACACCGGTTCGTGGTCGCACGTGGCCAACACCAGCTACACCGGGGGCGATTACAAGCACACCGAGTCCTTCTCGAACAAGGCCGGCGACTCGCTCACCGTTCCCTTCGACGGCACCGCGATCCGCTGGATCGGGTCGAAGACCAACAACCACGGCTACGCCGACGTCTACCTCGACGGCACCAAGGTGGCGACGGTCGACGACTCCGGTGGCGAGAACCAGGCCGTGATCTTCCAGAAGACCGGGCTGGCGGCCGGATCACACACCCTGAAGATCGTCGTCGACGGCAGCCACAGCTCGGCCTCCACCGACAACTACGTGGCCGTCGATGCCATCGACGTGCCGACGGGCGACGCCGCCGCACAGCCGACCTACCCGGTCGTGCCCCAGCAGCCGGACACCGCGATCACGCTCGACGGACGCGACTCCCACGTGATCGTGGCCAACTACCCGCTCGGGGACTCGCAGTTGCAGTACTCGACGTCGGAGATCATGACCGACGCGACCATCGCCGACCGGGACGTCGCCGTCCTCTACGGCAACCCGGACAGCGACGGAGAGACGGTCCTTCGCTACTCCTCCAAGCCCACCGTGACCACAAGCGGCGGCACCGTCACGAGCACCTGGGACGCGGCGACCGGCGACCTGCGGCTCAACTACACGCACAAGGGCCTGATCCGTATCGGCATCACCGGCGGCGGGAAGCGCCCGCTCCTCCTGCTCGTCGGCGACAAGGCGACGGCCGAGACCTTCTGGCGCCAGGACACGGCGAGCGGCCCGGTGCTCGTGCGCGGCACCCACCTGCTGCGGACGGCCACCAGCCTGGGCGACGGCAGCGCGGTGGCGCTCACCGGCGACAACGCCGACGACAAGAACATCGAAGTGTTCACCTCCGCCCGCCACGTCACCTGGAACGGTCGGACGGTGAAGACCCGAACCACCGGCACGGCAAGCCTCACCGGGACGATCCCGACGGCCGCCGCGATCCATCTGCCGGCGCTGACGAACTGGAAACACGCCGAGGAGTCCCCGGAAGCGGCCCCCGCCTTCGACGACTCCGGCTGGCAGGTGGCCGACAAGACCACCACCAACAGCGTCTCCGGCGCCAACTCGCTGCCCGTCCTGTACGCGGACGACTACGGATTCCACACCGGCAACACCTGGTACCGCGGCCGGTTCCGCGCCACCGGCAAGGAATCCGGCATCCATCTGGTCTCCGACTCCGGCGGGGGCGCACAGGCCTTCTCCGCGTGGCTCAACGGCACCTTCCTGGGCAGCTCCACCACCGGCAGCGGCGACTTCACCTTCCCGGACGGTGCGGTGAAGTCCAAGGGCGACAACGTCGTCTCCGTGCTCACCGTGAACATGGGGCACGAGGAGGACTACAACTCCACCAACGGCAACAAGACCGCGCGCGGCCTGACCAGCGCCTCCCTCACCGGAGCGCCCCTGACCTCCGTCACCTGGCGCGTGCAGGGCGTACGCGGCGGTGAGGACCTCCGGGACACGGTGCGCGGCCCGCTCTCGACGGGCGGTCTGTACGGCGAGCGGGCCGGCTGGTCCCTGCCGGGCTACCCGGACAAGACCTGGGACGCGGTCTCCCTGCCGACGAACGACACCCGTCCCGGGGTCTCCTGGTACCGGACGGACGTCAAGCTCGACCTGCCGAGCGGCCAGGACACCTCGCTGGGGCTGACGTTCACCGATGACCCGTCCCGCAAGTACCGTGCGACGATCTTCGTGAACGGCTGGCAGGTCGGCAACTACGTCAACTACCTGGGCCCGCAGCACACCTTCCCGGTGCCCGACGGAATCCTCGATCCGAACGGCCGCAACAGCATCGCCATCGCCGTGTGGAACCTGGACGGCAGCACCGGCGGACTGGGCGAGGTCGCGCTGACCGACTACGGCAGCTACGCCTCGTCCCTGCGCGTCGCGCAGAACGACAGCCCCCGCTACGACCCGGAGGCATATGCCATGCCGAAGCGTCCGGGAGCGGAGGTGACCCTGGACGTACCCGACACCGCCCAGCCGGCCCAGGCCTTCACCGCCGAGGCGACGGTCCGGGTACCGAAGGACCGACCGTCCGCCTCCCGGCTGACGGCCTCGCTTGCCGCGCCCGACGGCTGGAGCGTGAGCGCCACGAGTCCCACGTCCGTCGACCGTCTACGACCCGGCGCATCGGCCACCTTCACCTGGAAGGTCCAGCCACCGGCCGGAACCCTCCCTTCCGCCTCGGCACTCACCGCCACGGTGAACTACCGGCAGAAGGGACGGCAGGCCACCGGCTCCGACGAGCGGATCGTCGGCGGCATCCCGCCCGCCCCGCCGGCCGGGAAGAGCGCGGTGAGCGACCTGCCGTTCCTGTCGTCCACCAACGGGTGGGGCCCGGTGGAACGCGACACCAGCGTCGGTGAACAGGCGGCCGGGGACGGTCGTCCGATCAGCATCGCCGGGGTCGGATACGCCAAGGGCCTCGGCACCAACTCCGTCAGCGACATCGAGCTCTACCTCGCCGGAAACTGCTCGCGGTTGACGGCGGACGTCGGTGTCGACGACGAGACAGGTGGTGCCGGAACGGTGACGTTCTCCGTGATCGCCGACGGAAAGACCCTGATGACCACGCCGACCATCCACGGCAAACAGGCCGCGGTACCCATCGACGTCGACATCAGTGGCGCACAGGTGGTCGACCTCAAGGTCGGTGACGCCGGCGACGGGAACGGCAACGACCATGGCGACTGGGCGATGCCGACCCTGACGTGCGATTGAGGTGGCGGGCTCGAGGGACCCCCTTCGCAAATCACCCGGCCGCGGGTTCGCACGTACCGCTGCCGGGTCCGAGCTCCAGATACCGGAGCAGAGCTTCCCGCCCGCACGGAACGAAGCACCGCTCGTCAACGACTTCGCGAAGGTCGGCAACTGTCATCCAGCCCTGCCAGTCGCTCTCCCCCGCGTCCGGGACCAGGGTCTCCGACACCGTGGCCTCGTACACCGCGAGCCAGATGGGGCCGACCCCTTGCCCGCAAAGGAACTTGAAGAGGAAGCGCAGCGGCACGCGAAGGCCCAGTTCTTCAGCCAGCTCGCGGGCCGCCGCATCTCCGTACGACTCGCCCACGCCCACGGCGCCGCCGACCAGCACGTCGTAGTGGCCCGGGAACAAGGACCGCTTCTTGGCCCGTCGCACCACCAGGATCCGCCCCTCGGGATCACGACAGATCGTCACAGCTATGCGATGCAGCCACTTCTCACGCACCGCCTCCGCCCGCTCTACGACTCCCAGCACGCGGTCATCCTCATCGACGCGCTCGACCAATTCGCCCACGCAGGCACGATCCCACCCCCACTGACAACACGGCATCACCAGCACCAATGGCGAGCGATCCGCATCACCGACAGCGGTCACGACACGGCGTGGCGCAGCCAAGCCTCTCAGCGCCAGCCGGCCAGGAACTCCACCAGCCTGCGGAGGCGGGACGGTCGCGGGCCGGGGTCGGCGGTGCGTTCGACGACCAGGTGGTAGGCCTGAAGCGTATTGGCGTTGAAGGCGTGTGTGCCGCCCCACAGGAAGAGCCTGAAGGCCCGGTAGGTCTCCTCGCCCCACCGCGCGACGATGTCGGCCTGCGCGGCGTCGAGACGTTTGGCCCACTCCAGCATCGTCAGCTCGTAGTCACGGGTCTCCCTGGTCACGTCCAGTACTTCGAAGCCGTGGTAGAGCATCTCGGCGATGACGTCCTGGAGCGTCATGTAGGTGTGCCGGCCGCCCCAGATGTGCTCGCGGGTGAACGAACTCACCGAGAACTTCTGGATGGCCGCGGAGCCGTCGAGGTAGAGGCGTCCGCCCGGCTTCAGCATGTCCCATGCCTTCGCGGCGAATCTGCGGTAGTCCGGGAGGTGCTCGATCACTCCATAGATCACGACGTGGTCGTACGGCTGCGCCGGCCGGTGGGTGAGGAAGTCCTCCAGGAGCACCTCGCCGGGCAGGTCCTTGTCGGCGATCAATGCCCGGATGTGGTCGGCGGAGTCCTCCGCGAGCGTGAGCGTCGTGACGTGCACGCCCCGTTCGCCGCAGTACTGGGTGACGCCGCCCCAGCCGCCGCCGATGTCGAGCAGCCGGTCGCCCGGCTGAAGGTCGAGGGCGGCGAACATGGTCTCGAGCTTGTGCTCGGACGCCTCCTCGATCGTCTCGCCAGGATGCTGGAAAAGGCCCTGCGAGTAGAAGCGGAAACGGCTGTCGATGAACGTCAGGTAGAAGTCGTCGCCGCGGCTGTAGTGCGCGGCGACAGCCTGCTTGTTCATCTTCAGGGGCGAGCGGAGAAAGTCGTACACGAACCGCAGCCGCTGCCGCATCGGCACCTGCTCCCGCAGCGCGGCGCGGACACCGAACAACGCACCCAGGTCACCTTCGACATCGATGTCGCCCGACACGAACGCCCGGCCGATCGCCCTCTCCGTCAAGGGTGTACGCAAAGCGCTCTCCGAGCGGAACACCACCCGATATCGCGGCTCCCCCGCGCCGACCGCCAGGACGACACCGGAGGGCAGTTCTATCTCCCCGGCAGATCGGCAGCGGCCAGTAGGGCCGCGAGGCCTGTCCGGGGCAGTTCGGCGGGGTCCGTGGCGCGTCCAGCGAGATCCGGGCTGATGCTTGCGGGTTCAGTCATACGCGATTCGCTCCCCAGGTTCGGCACCACCAGCAAGGCGCTGCGGATCGACCACTCCTTGGAAGCGATCTTGAAGGGCGCCCCGAAACACCGTCAAGAGACAAATCCTGGGCCACACCCGCCTCGCGCGTCTCCAAGCAGAGGGATCTGTACAGCCCTCAACCGCCTTGGTTACGTTGGTGGTTCGAATCGGGCTCGTCGACGCGTTGGTGGCTGGGTGGCGCGTCGCCTCGACGTGCCCGATGGAGACATCGTGTCCTTCCCTTCCCTGCTGCGTGTGGCAGGCGTCGGCTTCTTCCCGCTGGGATTCCTCGCCCGCCTGCCGTACGCGACCTCGGCCCTCTCCACGCTCGTCCTGCTCCAGGCGGCAACTCACAGTTATGCCTTCGCCGGACTGGCCGGCGCGGCCCAGAGCATCGCCACCGCCGTCGGCGGCCCGTTGGTCGGCACGCTGACCGACCGGTACGGCCACCGCTCCGTCGGCGTTGCCGCCGCACTCGCCAACTTCTGTTCCTGGGCCGCCCTGCTGGCCGCGAGCCTCGGCGGCCGGGCGGCCGTGTTCGCGGCGGCCGCTCTCGTGGGTCTGACCCAGCCCCAGGTCGGCCCGCTGGTACGGGTGCACTGGTCACGCCTGGTGCAGGCCCGCAACCAGCGTCATCTGCTGTCCGGCGCCTTGTCCTACGAGGCGTCCGCCGACGAGCTGAGCTTCGTCGCGGGGCCCGCGTTCGTGGGGTTGCTCGCGGCGGTCAGCCCTGTCGCACCCGCGGTCGTGACGATGGCTCTGATAGCGGGGAGCGCTCTTCCCTTCGCCCTCGTCTACGCGGACCGCACCCAGCCGCAGCCTTCGGGGCCGCAGGAGAGACGTCGCCTGCCGCGCCGACCCCTGGCCGTCATGTTCCTGGCCATGGCCGCGATGGGAGCGGTCTTCGGGGCGGTCCAGACGGCCGTCACCGTCTACGCCACCACGATCGGCGATCTCAGCGCCTCCGGACTCGTGTACGCCGAGTTCGGCATAGGCAGCGCTCTGGCCGGGGCCGCCTGCGCCTGGCTCCCGCGGACGTTCTCCCTGCGCGCCCGCTACGTCTCGTTCGCCGCGGCCCTCTTCGTCGGCATGCTCGTCCTCTTCATCGGCGCCCGACTGGTGTCCGTCCCCGCCGCGGTCGCGGTCGCGAGCCTCACCGTGGCGCCCTACATGATCAGCCTCTACGCCTTGACCGAACGACTCGCCCCCGTCGAACGGGCCGCGCTCGCCATGACCATCCTGTGCGCGGCGGGACCCCTGGGCACGGCGGCAGGACAGGCCGTGTCCGGGAGTCTGGCGGAGGCCCACGGCGTCCAAGGTGCACTCCTGGTCGCTCTCGTCGTCGCAGGCGGCGCGCTCCTGCTCGCACTCACCGCGCTCTTGGTCGACGGCCGGCGCAATACCTGGATCATCGACACCATGTCCGTGAAGGGACCGGTGGCTCGACGCGCCCGCGAGCATCCGCAGGGCACTCCTTGAGCGCGAACCGGCAGAGACTCGCGGAGTCACGCAATGCCGGGGATCCAGTGCCGGCCGGGCCAACTGCCTTTACGTGCAGGCCACATGAACCGTCCGAGTACGATGATCGAGTACCAGGTCCACTCTCACTCACCGGCGTGATGGAGCTGCAATGACGACCGACCCGCAACCGTCCGTGCGCATCGACACCGGCAAGGCGCATCCCGCACGGGTCTACGACTGGCTGCTGGGCGGCAAGGACAACTACCCGGTCGACGAGGCGGTGGGAGAGCAGTTGCCGCCCGAGGCCAAGGACGCGGCCCGGCAGAACCGGCAGTTCATGCACCGGGCGGCGGCCTGGCTCGCCGGGCAGAGCATCGACCAGTTCCTGGACATCGGTACCGGGATTCCCACCGAGCCCAATCTCCATCAGATCGTTCAGGGCATCGTGCCGACGGCGAAGGTCGTCTACGCCGACAACGATCCGATCGTCCTGCGCCATGCCGAGGCACTGCTGGTCAGTCGCCCCGAGGGGGCCACGGACTACATCGAGGCCGATGTGCGCCGGCCCGACGGGATCGTCCAGCACGCCCGGCACGTCCTGGACTTCTCCCGCCCGATCGCGCTGTCCCTCATCGCGCTGATGCACTTCATCACCGATGAGCAGGGAGCCCCCGGCATCGTCCGTGATCTGGTCGCCACGCTGCCGCCGGGGAGCTATCTGGTGCTGTCGCACGCCGCATCCGACCTGTTCCCGGAGCTCGCCGAACAGGTCACCGCCGAGTACGCCAAGGGCGGGATCCAGCTCGCGTTCCGCACGCGCCCCGAGGTCGAGCGCTTCTTCGGCGGCCTGGATCTGGTCCCGCCGGGCCTGGTCACGGCGACCGAGTGGGCAGTCCCCGGCCCGCCCGCGGTCCCGGAAGGCAGCGGGATCTACGCGGGAGTTGCCCGCATCGCGTGAACCCGCTGCCCAACCGGTGGACGTTCGGCCGGGGACGTACCGTCGGCCGGTGTCTCTCCGCTCCGCGTCACAGCGTCGCGGTCGTCTGCTCCCCGGAGGCGCTGCCCGTGAGCCACTGGTCCCAGCCCAGGTTGAAGTCGGCGTAGCCGTTGTCGGCCGGGGCCTTGCCGCGGGGCGAGCCGGTGACGGTGACCGGGTCGCCCTGCTTGACCTGGCCGTAGAACCACTTGGCGTCCGACATGGAGAGGTGGACGCAGCCGTGTGAGCCGCGGGCGCTGCCGCTGCCCGGGTTGGGGTCGCCGGTCGAGTAGTGCACGTAGGTGCCGGACTGGGTCAGGTGGACGTCCCAGGGCAGCGTCAGGTCGTAGTAGTTGGCGCTGCCCTTGTCGCAGCTGATGCCGACGCTGCAGGAGGTCATGTGGACCTTCTCCTGCTTGTCGATGACGGCCATCGTGCCGTCCCACGTCGGGTACTCGGCGCTGCCCGCGTTGATCGACAAGGTGCGCACCAGCTTGCCGTTGCGGGTCACCTTCATGGTGTGGGCGGTCACCGAGACGTCCGCGCGGAGGTCGTCGCCGATCGTGAAGGTATGTGTGTAACCGTGCACGCCGTAGCGTCCGTTGCCGTTGCTGACGCCCGTCATGTCGGCGTCGATCTTCACCTTCGTACCGGCGGGCCAGTAGGTCTTCGGCCGCCAGTCGGCACGCCGGTCACCCATCCAGTGCCAGGCGCCTTCCACCGGCTGCGAGGCGCTCACCTTCATGTGCTTCTCGACCGTGGCCCTCGCCTTCGAGGCCACCGGGTTGGTGAAGATCACCGAGATGGGCATGGCCACGCCGACCGTGGTGCCCGTCTGCGGGGTGATCGTGTCCAGCAGCATCGGCGGGCCCGCGGGCTTCGTCGGCGTAGGCGAGGCGCTCGCGCTCGCCTTTCCCGACGCCTTTGCGTCTGCCGCGCTCGCCTTGTCGGTGCCGCCCCCGCCACAGGCGCTCGCGCCCAACAGCGTCGCGACCGTGACGAGTGCGATCCCTATACCACCCCTGCGCCGTCCCACGACTTGCCCCGCTCTCTCGCTCCCGGGCCCTGAGGAGCCCGCCTCCCTGTCAGACAGAGTCGGGAGGGGTCTCAGTTGCATGCGGCACGTAGAACTTTCGTGATCCACGTCACTCGCAGAGGGTGTGAGGGCCCCACCGCCCGTTCGGTCGGCGTGTACCCGGGCGGGTTCGCCTCGAACGTGCCTGCTCCGTCTCCGTTGCGATCAGTGTGTCGGGTTCGGTTCGATGCCGAGGATGGCGGTCGGAGCGGAGAGGTCGGCGTAGCGGCCCAGCAGCGCCAGCAGCCCTGCGGGTTCGGGCTCCGGGCCGCCGTCGGCGCTGCCCGGGGAGACCGCCCATTCGAATGCCGGGATCATGTCGTGGGTGCTGGCGAACCATTCCACGCCGAAGCCGTCCGGCACTCCGCCGCCGAAGCCGCAGGCCTCGGTCGCGGCCGTGGTGAGCTCGTCGTCGCACTGAAGTGCCACGTATCCGACGCGGGTCGGGTGGTGCGCGGCCACCACCGGGCCTACGTTCTTCTCCCAGTTCTCGATGAACTCGGCGTGTGTCAGGTGCGGTTGGCGGACGAGGGGGTGCAGGTACTTCAGCCGTGTCCGGCGGTCGTCGAAGAGCTTCTCCCTCGCGACCGCGACCATCGACCCCTCGGCCGACAGCAGCGGGGCGAGTTGCTGGACGAAGGCGACCACGGCTTTGGTCACCGTGGTCGTGTCGGGCCGGCCCGGGAGGACCGCCTCGGCTGCCACGTCGTAGTCCGACTCCGGGATCCCTTCGTGCGGGCCTCGTTCGTCCGGTCCGCCGGCGTATCCGACGATGACCTCCGTGCCGGTCGCCGCGAGGTCCTGCCCCCACACCGCGATCTCGCTGCGGACCCGCTCGACGAGCTGGTGGACGTCTGCGCGGCCGACCGACCGCAGCAGCATCACGACCCGCCAGTCACGGGTGGTCGGGATCGCCTGAGAAGCCTCCATCTGTTTCCTCCGTCTTCGTTAGCGTCAGCTCGCAGCGGTCGGGCGCGGGCGCCGCCCGGAGCACACGCCGACGGTCAGGTCACTGCCGGTGAGGTTACGTGTCGAGGTGATCGGCCCGGTGGGTTCATCTCGTTCAGCGGGACGTCCACCGCGGCCAATGACCTTGTGCTTCAGGTCTGGTTCGCCTCGTGCGGCTAACGCTGAACACCGGCGTGCGCGGAGGCAAAGGCCGTCAGTTCGCGGGCGACGTCCGGGCCACTGGGTGTGTAGATGATCTCGGCGAACCCGTTCGCGGCCAGCTGCTCGAGTCCCTGACCGACGCTGTGTGCGTCGCCGACCATGCTCGTGACGTCGGCGTGCTGCATCAACTTGCGGTCCCGGGGCGTCAGATGCGTGACATGGCCCTCGAAGGTCAACAACGCCCCGTGCTGGTCCGGGTCCAGCGATTCGAGCTCGGTCCGCCATTCCTTGCCACCCGGCAGGGGGTCCACTGCTTCCGCGCCTCCGTGGGCATGGGCATTGTGCCAGTCCACGACTCGCCAAGGCCCGATCGCGTCGAGCACACGGTCGCCGTTCGGGTCCTCGCCTGCGTCCAGGACCGTGCCGGACACCATGGTCGCCGTGGGAAGGTCGGGGTGGGGACGTCCGATGATGCCGTCCGCGATCTCGCTCGCCAACTTGGCGCCGCGGGGGCCGAACGCACTCAACCAGAGCGGAACGTTCATCGGGCGGGGCTGTGCGAGTCCCTCCATGTGCAGCATGCGGACGGGCTTGCCGTCCACGAGCGCCGTCTCGCCCGCGAGGAGCTGTCGGAGCGCGCGCAGATAGTCGCCCAGATCTTTCATCGGCATCGGTGCTTGCCCGACGGTGAGGCGGGCGGTGAAGCCGGTGCCGAAGCAGGGTCGGAAGCGCTCGTCCGAAAGGCGGCTCACTGTGGCGATCGCGGACGCCATCGCCATGACTTCGCGTTGCGCGGGGATGAGGACGGCGGCGCCCAGACCTATTCGATCGGTACGTTGGGCGGCTAGTGCCAGGTGGACGAACGGGTCTTCCCAAAGTGCGGCCGAGTCATAGATCCACGCCCGGGTGTATCCCAGCTCTTCGGCCAAAACGACGAGATCGGCGAATTGAGGGCCCGGGGGCAGGCCACAGGAAAGCTCGAACTCACTCATATCAACTCTCCATTGAGCAGTGAAAAGGAGTCTCCGCCGGTGGATCAGAGGAATCCGGTTGACTTCGAATCCCGCCCGCACCTGAAGATTCCAGAAAAGCACGTCGATTTTTCATGTACCGACTGGTCGACCCTCGGTGTGTCGTCCTTACCAGGTGACCGGGAGTTCCTTGATCCCGTAGGCGAGCGCGTCGGCTGGACGGAACTCGAGTTCGTCGCGGTCCACGGCCAGGCGCAGGGTGGGGATGCGGCGGTAGAGGGTGCCGTAGACGACTTGGAGCTCGATGCGGGCCAGCTGCTGGCCCAGGCACTGGTGGATGCCCCAGCCGAAGGCGTGGTGATGGGTCGCCTTGCGGGTCAGGTCCAGGTTCTCCGGGTCCGGGAAGGCCTCCGGGTCCCAGTTCCCGGCCGGCAGCGGGACCACGATGCCGTCACCGGCCTTGATCTGCACGCCCTCGAACGCGAAGTCCTCGGCGGCGATCCGCCGCTGCCCGAAGGTCGCCACCGTCAGATACCGCAGGATCTCCTCGACCGCACCCGTGGCCTCCTTCGTGTCCTGGGTGGCCTGCAACAGCGCCAGCTGCCCGGGATTCTCCAGCAGCAGCGCCGTACCCAGCGTGATCATCGTCGCGCTGGTCTCATGACCCGCGATCAGCAGGATCATCGACAGCAGCGTCGCCTCCGGGAGGGTGAGGTCACCGTCCCGCACCCGCGCCGCGAAATCGGACAGGACGTCCTCGCCGGGCTCCGCCATCTTCTTCTGGATCAACGCCGCCAGATAGCCGCCCAGTGCCGCATTGGCCGCGTTCTGCTCCTCGGTCGTCTTGTCACTGCGCGTCGCGAAGCCCGCGTGTTCTTGGAAGAAGTCATGATCCGAGTACGGCACCCCGAGCAGCGCGCAGATCATCAGCGAGGGCAGCGGCAACGACAGCGCGGTCACCAGGTCCACCGGCTTGGGACCGGCGAGCATCTTGTCGATCAGCTCGTCGGTGAACCGCTGGATGTCCGGCCGCAGCGCCTCCATCCGGGGCCGGGTGAACGGCCGCGTCATCATCCGGCGGATCCGGGTGTGATCCGCACCGTCCGCGTTGAAGATGGTCAGCGGGTGCTCGTGGGCGGTCTCCGCCATGGGCCGGTTCGGATACGGGAACCCCGGCTGTTTGTCGTCCGAACTCACCCGCGGATCGGACAGGATCGCGCGCTGCGCGGCGTGGCCGGTGACCAGCCAGGGAGTGGAACCGTCCCAGATCCGGGCCCGGGAGACCGGACCCTTCTCGTTCAGGGCCCGCAGCCCGGGCGGCGGAGCGAAAGGGCACTTGGCGTCCCGGTCGTCCTGATAGAAGTAGATCTGCTCGTCGACGGCGGTGCCGGCGGCTGACTCTGACATGGTGTCTTTCTCCAGGTGGGCCAGTGCGGTCGAAGGGCTCTCGGCGAGGTGGCCGGTCAGTTCTCGAGGGCCTCGCGGGCGGCGGTGCGGGCGGCGACCGCCCGAGGGAACCCGGTATAACCGCTGGAGTGGTAGATGACCTCGGCGATCTCGTCGTGGGTCAGCCCGTTGGTGACGGCGATACGGACGTGGGTCTTCAGTTCGGTCTCCGCTCCGAGGGCGATGAGGATGCCGAGCGTGACCAGGCTGCGGTCGCGCGGTGCGAGGCCCTCGCGGGCCCAGAGGGCGCCGAACACGCTCGTCAGGCCGAGGTCGACGAGTTCCTCCCCCAGGCGCCCGTCGCGCAGGTCCACCTCGGTCTCGGGGAACAGATCGGGCATCAGGGATCGCATGGCCTTCCAGCCCGCGGCCCGCAGATCAGTGGTCTCTTCGACGTCTTTGTCGCTCATGACTGACTCCCGTTGCGCGGTGTCGGATCTCCGAGTGAAAGTTAGAACAGACGGTCGGTACAATCAATCACTCGACCGAGATTCACACATCGCCGCCGGTCACGAACGGAGCGTTCGCCTCCGGTCAGTCCACGCTCAGCGCCGCGAACGCGGCGTCCAGCAGTTCGTCCAGGCCCTCACGGCCGTCCGACCACACCCACTGGGCCACCGCTCGGAGGCAGGTTCTCCCCCGCGCTCGGCCAGGGCCCGGGCCAGCTCGTTGCGCCAGGTGACCTGCTTCTCCCGGCGTCCGGCCGAGAGCGCCGGCGTGGCCTCCACCAGGCGGGCCAGGGGCAGGAAGTCCCGCTGGGCCCGGCGGAAGGGTTCGAGGAGCGCGGTCACCGCGTGCCGCAGGGCGGTCCAGTCGCCCTGACCGGCGGGGCAGGTGCGCCAGGCGTCCGGCACCCGGTCGTCCAGCTTCTCGAAGGCGCTGAGGATCGCGTCCTCCTTGCTGTCGAAGTACCGCAGGAACGTGCTGCGCGAGACCCCGGCCGCGGCGGACACCTCGTTGACGGTAACCCGGCCGAAGCCTTCGAGAGAGACTCAGTCTCATCATTGGGTATGCGTTTCACGAAGAATGGGGCATGAGGGGACTGAAGGGCAAGCGCATCGTCGTCGCGGGCGTGGAGGCCACCGCGAAGCGCGCCACGCAGAACGGGGGCGTGGCCGGTCCCCGTGGAGTTCGACCTCTCCGACGAGGCGCCCATCCAGGCTCGGGTCGCCCGGGCGGTAGACGAACTCGGGGGCATGGACGGGCTGCTCAACGTCGACGCCAACGTGTCCGACGCCAACCTCGGCCGCGACCTCGACCTGTTGGAGATGGACCTCGGCGTCTGAGACCGCACCCTCGGCGTGAACCTCGTCGGCTACGCCCTCACCGCCCGCAAGGCCATCCCCCACATGCTGGAGGCGGGCGGCGCCGCGATCTCAACGCCTCCTCCGGCGCCGGGTGGAGCGGCGCGAAGGTGCGCCCCGCCTACTCCGCCTCCAAAACCGGCGTCAACGCCCTGACCCGGCACATCGCCACCCGCTGAGGCAAGGAAGGCATCCGCTGCAACAGCCTCGCCCCCGGCCTCGTCATGGGCGAGACCCAGATCCGCCAGGGCCGACAAGGAAATGCAGGCCCAGGCCCTCGCCGCCGCCCTCAGCCCGCGCCTCGGCAGGACCGAGGACATGGCCGGCATCGCCGCCTTCCTCTTCTCCGACGACGGCGAATGGATCAACGGCCAGGTCTGGTCGATCTGCGGCGGCATGCACCTACGCGGCTGACCCCACCGGCACCCCCTTCGCGGAGTCGGTCACCAGAGAGGGGGTCCGGTATCTCGCCGCGCGCCGTACCGAAGAGCTCCTCCGACACCGATCGCACCGCGCTCACCACCAGGGGCGCGATGCGGTGCACCGCTGAATCCCCTGTGCCCACCGCCGAGATCGCCGCCACCGGCCCGTCGGGGCCGCGGATGGCGAGGCCGACGCAGGCGATGTCCGGGAAGCACTCGCCGTGGTCGACGGCCAGGCCGTTGCGGCGGCGGATCGTCCCGAACTCCCGGTGCAACGCGTCCAGGCGGCCGATGCTGTGCGGGGTGCGGCGCTCGATGAACTGCGTGTAGCGGGTGTCGATCTCCTCGGGGCTCAGCCACGCGAGCATCGCCTTGCCGAGCCCGGTGCAGTGGGCGAGCGCCCGGCCGCCGACCCGGGACGGGATGTCGACGGCGGCTCGGCCGCCCACCTTGTCGAGGTAGTAGATCTCGGGGCCGTCAAGGACCGCGAGATGGACCACCATCTTGGTGCGGACGGCCAGTTCGAGGAGTTGGGGCGCGGCGGCGGCGCGCAGGGTGCTGTGGGCGATCTCGCGTCCGCCGAGGCCCAGTGCGCGCGGGCCGAGGAGGTAGCCGGACAGGCTGTGGTGCAGCCAGTCGAGGCTGACCAGTTGGTCGAGTATCCGGTGGGCCGTCGAACGGGGCAGGCCGGTACGGCGGGAGACCGTTTCGAGCGTCAGGCGGGTCTGCGGGCGCTCGAAGAGGTCCATGATCAGTGTTACGCGTTCCATCATCGACGGGGGAAGCGGGTGCTGTTCCGCGTCGGTTCGGGGGTCAGGGCGAAGGGCAGACGTCATCGTCGGTGCCTCCCTGCTGAAACTGAAATGTATTTCAGTTTTGGCGCCGGCGCCAAGGTACCAACGCCGCGGTCCGCGAACCAAGAGGTGTGCACGACCGGATTCGTGGGACGTGCGGGAGGCGGTGCTCAGTCGGCCTCGTACGGGGCGAGGATCAGTCGTACGGCCAACCGCAGGTCCGCTTCCACCCGTTGGACGGAGATCTCCTCGGTCTGGGCCGCCACGAACAGGCCCCACCAGCAGTAGATGAGGAGCCGTGCCGTGCTGCGGTCCTCTTCGCCGGGCTCATGGACGCCGAGCAGTCTCAGCACGGTCCGGCCGAGGTAACTCCCCGCGATGTCATAGCGGGTCGGGGTGGTGCCGGCGTATTCGGTGAAGGAGGACATCGCCACCGCGGAGGCCAGGAGTGGGCTTTCCAGCAGTCTCAAGGTCAGGGCGATGAGGGTTTCGGCGACCTCGTGCGCCCTGCCCCCCTTGCCGTTGCCGCCGGTCTCGTGGCGGCCCGAGAGGAACGTCTCGATGTGCCATTCCAGGACCGCGGTGAACAGGTGTGTCTTGGACGGGAAGTAGCGGTACAGCGTGGCGATCGCGACGCCCGCCTCCTTCGCCACGTCCAGCATCTGTACCCCGGCGAGGCCCTCGCGCGAGGCGAGTTCGCCGGCGGCGCGGAGGATGGCCACCCTGCGGGCCTGCTGTCTGCGCGACACCGGTGCGGCGGGCGGTCGCGGTTCAGCGGTCCTCGGCACACCGTCCCCCTGGTCCTCGGGTTCTCCCGCAGAACGTTAGCAGCGCGGGTGTGACGATCTTGTGGCTCCCGCGGCCGATCCCGGTCACCGGGATGGGGTGCGCGGGCGTGCGTGGCGAGGCGTTCAATCGCTGGGGTGACCTCAGGTGTACGCGATTCGCGTGCGCCCGGAGGGAATTGAGATGTCGGCCGTGGAGCACCGCGTTCGTCACGGCTGAGCCGTGCGGGTTCCCGCGGTGTACGTCGTCGGGGAGCTCGCCTTCTTGTCGCGCCGCGACTTTCCCCGATCACTCCATCTCAACGGGAGTTCCCCCATGTCCCGTACTTCCGCTCATTCCCCCTCCCCTCCCCCGGTATCAGCCGTCGCCGTCTGCTCGGCGCTTCCGCCGCTCTCGGGGCCGTCGCCCTGGGCGGTGCCGCAACCGCGTGGGCCGCGCCCGCCATGGCTCTTCAGGCCGACGTGACCGAACTGCGGGCCCGTGCCGTGGTCGTGGGCACCGGCTTCGGCGGTGGTGTGACCGCGCTGCGGCTGGCGCAGGCCGGTGTGAAGACCCTCGTCCTGGAGCGCGGCCGACGCTGGGTCACCGGCCCGAACTCGACCACGTTCTGCCGCTTCGCCAACATGGACAACCGCTCGGCGTGGCTTACCGACCACGCCATCGTCGGAGGCGTCGACAAGACCTGGACGCCGTACACCGGTGTCATCGAGGCCGTCGAGGGCAACGGCATGACCGCCAACGTCGGTGCCGCGGTCGGCGGTGGCTCGATCATGTACCACGGGATGTCCCTCCAGCCCACGAAGGAGAACTTCGCCCGGTCGATCCCCCTGGCCGCCGACCTCTACGACTACCTGGACCGGGTGACGTACCCCACGGTCGCCCGCATGCTGGGCCTCGCCACCGTCCCTCAGGACCTGCTGCTCTCCGACGCCTACAAGTCCTCGCGCCTCTTCCAGGACGTGCTGCCGAAGGTGGGCCTCAGCCCGTTCAAGGTGCCGCTGCCCGTCGACTGGAGCTACGCGCGCGGCGAGTTGACCGGCCAGTACGACCCGACGTACACCACCAGCGACATCGCCTTCGGTGTCAACAACGGCGGCAAGCACTCCATCGACGTCACCTATCTCGCCCAGGCCGAGTCGACGGGGCTGGTCGAGGTGGCGCCGCTGCACGTCGTACGGGATCTCGCGCTGGACGCGAACAAGAAGTGGGTGCTGTCGGTGGACCGCATCGACACCGGCGGCGTCGTGCAGGAGCGGATCCGCGTCACCGCCGACGCCGTGTTCCTCAACGCGGGCTCGCCCGGCACCACCCGGCTCCTGGTCAAGTCCCGCGCCAAGGGCCTGGTTCCGGACCTGCCGGACGCCATCGGCACCAAGTGGGGCAACAACGGCGACCGGATCTGGGCCTGGATCAACCCGAGCGGCGACGCCGGCACCCAGCAGGGCGGCCCCGCCTGCATCGGCGCCACCGACTCCGCCGGCGCGATCCCCTACACCCTGGTGCACGCGGGCTCGCCCATCCAGCAGCCCGGCGTCACCGCCCTGACCGTCGTCGGGTACGGCATCGTCGACGGCGCGGGCACCTGGGCCTACGACGCCGACAAGGACGACGCGGTACTGACCTGGCCGACCACGGCGGACGCCGAGCTTCAGGCGCTGATCGCGGCCCGGATGCAGGCCGTCGCCGCGGCGGGCGGCGGCCTCATGATCGACACGAACGCGACGGCACCCTCCACCTGGCACTCCCTGGGCGGCGTCCCCATGGGCGACGCCGTCGACCTCTACGGCCGTGTCCTCGGCCACAAGGGCCTCTACGTCCTGGACGGCGCCCGCATCCCCGGCTCCACCGGCGCCTGCAACCCGTCCTTCACGATCGCGGCCCTCGCCGAGCACAGCATGACGACCATCGTCCGCCAGGACCTCGGACGCGTCTTCTGACGGACTCCCCTTGCGTACGACGGCGCCCGCTGCCCCGAGAGGGAAGCGGGCGCTCTCGTACGACAGGGTCAGCGCGCCGCGTGGTTCGCGGCCACGTAGCCGAACACCGCGGAGGCGGCGATGCTGGCACCCGCGCCCAGATACTTGCGGCCCATCACGGACGCGGTGCAGTTGCCGGTGGCGTAGAGGCCCTCGATCGGGTTGCCCTCGGTGTCGAGGACGCGGGAGGACTCGTCGCAGAGGAGGCCTCCGCTGGTGCCGATGTCTCCGGGGTACAGGGCGACGGCGTAGAAGGGTGGTTTCGCGACGGGCCCGAGGCAGGGGTTCGGGCGGTGGGTGATGTCGCCGTAGTACTGCTCGTGGTGGCCCTCTCCGCGGTGGAAGTCCTCGTCGACGCCGGTGGCGGCGAAGCCGTTGAAGCGTTCGGTCGTCTTGAGGAGTCCGTCGGCGTCGATGCCGCAGAGGCGGGCGAGTTCCTCGAGGGTGTCGGCGCGTTTCATCGCGCCGCCGGTGATCCACTCGTTGGGCGTCCGGCCGGGCGGGGACATGCCGAAGGGGTAGTGGCTGCGGTGCCGGGAGTCGACGACGAGCCAGGAGGGGACGGCGCCGCCGGACTCCTTCTCGTGCGCGTACATCCGCTGGCCGGCCTCCTGGTAGGCGACGGCCTCGTTGAAGTAGCGGCCGCCCTGGGCGTCGACGATGATCGCGCCCGGTTTGCTGCGTTCGGACAGGCACATGGCGGGGGTTCCGTCGGGCATCATCCAGGACGGCATCCACCAGGCCTCGTCCAGCATGTCGGTCGCGGCGCCGTGCGCCATGGCGATGCGGATCGTCTCCCCGGTGTCGCCCGGGTTGGCCGAGGTCCACTGGTCGCTGACGGGCCGCCCGCCCCCGTACACCTTCCGCATCTCCTTGTCGCGGGCGAAGCCGCCGGCGGCGAGCAGGACGCCGTCCCTGGTCCGGACCCGTACCTCACGACCGCTCTGGCGCAGGACGGCACCGACGACCCGGCCGTCCTCGACGACGAGGTCCGTCAGTGCGGACTCCAGCCACACGTCGACGCCCTGGCGGAGCAGCGCCTGGAGGAGACGGGCGGTGAGGGCCACCCCGTTCGTCACGAGCCGTTGGCGGCGGATCCGGCCGAGCGTCGTACGCATTCCGACGCGGGCCAGGACCGCGAGTCCGATCCGGGTGCGCATGAGCATCATCGGGCCCGCCTCGCCTGTGTAGACGGTGAGGCCGCCCGAGAAGCCGGGGCGGATCCGGTCGCGCCACGGCCCGAGTCGGTTCTTGTCGAAGGCCCTTGCCTCGATGGACCTGCCGCGCGCCGAGCCGCCCTCGCAGCCGCGGACGCCGGAGTAGTAGTCGCTGTAGCCCTCGCAGCGCCGGAACTCCAGGCCCTCGGACTCGAGGAAGTCGACCATCTCGACGCCAGCTTGGAGGTAGGCGAGTCGGCGGGCCTTCGACGAGGCCGGTCCAGCCTCGCCGACGACCGTCTCGAAGTACCGGATCGCCTCGTCGAAGGAGTCGGGGACGCCCTCGCGGCGCATGAGCGGGTTGTGAGGCAGCCACATGACGCCGCCCGACATACAGGTCGACCCGCCGAACCTGTCGGTCTTCTCCACGACGAGGACGTCCTTGCCGAGCGCGCGTGCCCGCACCGCACCCACGACTCCCGCACCGCTGCCTACCACCAGGAAGTCGGTCACATGATCCCAGCCGGTCAATTGACCTGCCTCCTCCACTAGTTGGGTGTGGACAGGTGCGGTGCAACCGTAGGCGGGGAAGATCAGGGCGGCGGATTCGTGTTCCCGGTGAGTGGAACAGCGGCGACGCGCGGCCCGGGCGACGTACGGCTCAGCGCCGACGCCGCCTCGGAAACAGTGCGCTGAGCGTTCCGCAGACAATCGCTCCGAACAGCAACCCGCCCCACTGAGTCCCGTCGAGTCGATGCGTAATCACCGCATACACGGAGATACCCAGACTCCCGCCGGCCAGGAAGACTGCAAAGCCTCGGAGCCCGAACCACCATCTAGGGCGATCTGTCTCTGAATTCACACCGGGCATTATGCAGCTCGTTGGCCGGTCAGAGCTCGTGGGTCACCGGTGACCGCCACAGGGCGACTATCGCGTCGACCAGACCGCCCGCGGCTTCGTGCCAGGTCGGGCGGAGTGGGCGGGCGCCGGCGGCGAGGGCCCGTTCGCGCTCGACGCACATCTGGACGATCAAGTGCCTTGTCATGACGGCGCGTTCGGCCCGAACCCCCTCGGAGAGCTCCGGCACGCAGCGGTTCAGGCCCTCCTCCGCCGCTGTCAGGCCCGGGGAGACGGCGTAGAACTCCTCCTCCGCGATCCTGTAGAGGGCAGGGTCGGCAGAGACCTGGGCGATGAAGCGGGCGTACCAACTGGGGCAGCCGAGTTCTTCCTGGTGTTGGGTGACGGAGCGGACCGAGAGGTCCACCCAGTCACGCAGGTCCGCGGAGTCGCCGACGTCCTCCAGCATCCGTACGCGAAGGACCTCGATGCGCTCGGCGTGTCTGCGGATGAGGGCGCGGACCACGTCCACCTTGGTGCCGAAGTGGTAGACGACGGCGGTGTTGTTGCCCTGGCCGGCGGCCTCGCTGATCTGGCGGTTGCCGACCGCGTGCACCCCGTGTTCGGCGAACAGCCGCTCCGCCGCGTCCAGTAGTGCCTGCCGGGTCGCCCTGACCTGGTCGTCCCGCCTCGTGCCGCTTGCCATTCCCACCCCCGTGCCTCACCGCGACCCAAAACTTAAATCACCTGATTGATTTCGTCCAGTGCGCGGCCGGAAACCCGCCCGGTACGGTGGTGACCATGGCGGGGAGAAGTGTCCGGGCCGAGCAGGTCCGAGCGACCCGGGAGCTGATCCGGACCACCGCGGAGCGGCTGTTCGCCGAGCGCGGAGTGTACGCCGTGTCGAACCGGCAGATCAGCGAGGCGGCGGGGCAGGGCAACACCGCTGTGGTCGGGTACCACTTCGGCACGAAGGCGGATCTGGTCCGGGCGATCGCGCACCATCACACCGAGCGGCTCGGGCGCGTCACGGAGCGGCTGCTGGCCGAGACGGGTGATTCGCCCGAACTGCGGGACTGGGTGGCCTGCTTGGTGCGGCCGACACCCGCGTATCTGGCGGAGCTGGGCAGCCCTACGTGGTTCGCGCGGTTCTGCGCGCAGGTGATGGCCGACCCCGCCCTGCACGAGATCCTCGTGGACGAGACGCTCAGCGCTCCCGTGTGGCGGCGGGTCCTCGTCGGCCTGCACCGCTGCCTGCCCGAGCTGCCGGTCGAGGTGCGCGCCGAGCGGATCGCCATGACGCGGCACGTGATCCTGCACATGTGCGCGGACCGCGAGCGTGACCTCGCCCTGGGCTCCCCCACACCGCGGGCCAGCTGGCACGATGCGGCCACCGGCATGATCGACGCCATCGTCGGAATCTGGACGGCGCCTGTCACAGACGGGTCTTGACGGACCGTCAGCCCCCTTCACAGAACCTGTCCGACCGTCCCGAGAGATTTTGAATCAACCGATTGACTTAGCTTCGGAGCGGGAGTTCACTCGGAGGCGCGGTCGACGGAGCCGGGACGGCCTCCGGCCGCTCAACTCCCTTTTCCCACAAGGTCGATACGAAGGCTCCGCCGTGCCCGCGGCGACGAGGAGCGGCCCCGTGAAAGTAACCGTCGAGCAGGACAGGTGCGTTGCGGCCGGCCAGTGCGTGGCCGCCGCGCCGGACGTGTTCGACCAGCGTGACGAGGACGGAGTCGTCGTACTGCTGGCCGAGGACCCGACCGCCGAGCGGGCCGACGACGTCCGGTACGCGGCCGCCGTCTGTCCGGCACTGGCGATCCACATCGAGGAATGACGACCCCCTGAGGATGACGATGTCCGACGTACTTCCCGAAGCCCAGGCGCCCGCGTGGCCGATGCCCCGGGCGGCGGGCTGCCCGTTCGACCCGCCGCCGGCGCTGCGGGCGCTCACCGACGACAAGCCGCTGGCCAGGGTGCGGATCTGGGACGGCAGCACGCCCTGGATCGTGACGGGTCACGCCGCGCAGCGGGCGCTGCTCGGTGATCCCCGGGTGAGCGTCGACGAGCGGCTGCCCGGGTTCCCGCACTGGCACGAGGGCATGGCGGCCGCGGTGGAGTACCGGCCGCGTTCCGTCTTCAACTCGGACGCTCCGGAGCACAACCGGTACCGACGGATCATGACGGGGCCGTTCACCCTCAGGCGGGTCGAGGCGCTGCGTCCCACCATCCAGAAGATCACCGACGATCTCATCGACGCGATGCTCGCCGGTCCCCAACCGGCGGATCTGGTCGAGGCGTTGGCACTGCCGCTGCCCACGCTGATGATCAGCGAGCTGCTGGGAGTGCCGTACGAGGATCACGACTTCTTCCAGGAGAACGCGGCCCGTGGGATCGCCCACGACGTGTCCGCCGAGGAGAGCATGCGCACTTTCGGGGCGCTCAACGGCTATCTGGTCCAACTCGTCGAGAAGAAGGCCGCCGAGCCCGCGGACGACGCACTGTCCGACATCGCGGCCCGGGTCAACGCGGGTGACATCACCATCGCCGAGGCGGCCATGATGGGTCTGGGCCTGCTCATCGCGGGGCACGAGACCAGCGCCAACATGATCGGCCTCGCCACGGCCGTGCTCCTAGAACACCCCGAGCAGCTGGCGCTGCTGCGCGACACCGACGATCCGAAGGTCGTCGCGGGCGCGGTGGAGGAGCTGCTGCGCTATCTGGGCATCATCCACGGCGGCCAGCGGCGGATCGCCAAGAAGGACATTGAGATCGCGGGCGAGACGATCCGGGCCGGCGAGGGCATCGTCATCGAACTGTTCAGCGCCGGCCGGGACGCCGAGGTCTTCCCCGAGCCCGATGTGCTGGACCTGCGGCGGGCCAACGCCCGGCATCACAACGCGTTCGGCTTCGGCATCCATCAGTGCGTCGGGCAGCAGCTCGCGCGCGTGGAACTCCAGGTCGTCTACGGCACGCTCTTCCGCCGGGTGCCCACCCTGGCCGTGGCGGTGCCGCGCGAGGAGATCCAGTTCAAGCACGACCGGCTCGCGTACGGCGTGTACGCGCTGCCGGTCACCTGGTGAGGGGCGCGCGATGAGCGAGGCAAGGGTAGCCGTCGTCACCGGCGGTGCCGCGGGGCTGGGGCGCGCGTGCGTCGAGCGGCTCGGCGAGGACGGGTACCGGGTCGTCGTCGGCGACCTGGACCGGGACGGCGCTGAGTCGCCGGCCAAGGAGCTCGGCCCGGACGTCCGCTTCCGGCCGACCGATGTCGCGGTCGCCGAGCAGGTCCGGGACCTCGTCGGCTTCGCCGTGAGCGAGTTCGGCGCACTGCACCTCATGGTCAACAACGCCGGTGTCTCCGGCGTCATGCACGGCCGTCTCCTGGACGAGGACTTCGCCGACTTCCAGCACGTCCTCGCCGTCAATCTGCTCGGCGTGATGACGGGCACCCGGGAGGCGGCCCGGCACATGGCGGCGAACGGCGGCGGCTCCATCGTCAACGTCAGTTCCATCGGGGGCATCCAGGCCGGTGCCAGTGTGCTGACCTACCGCGCCTCGAAAGCCGCCGTCGTCCACTTCAGCAAGTGCGCCGCCCTTGACCTCGCCGAGCACGGCATCCGCGTCAACTGCGTCGCACCGGGCGGTATCCCCACCGGACTGCTGGCCTCCGCCACCGCGTCCGACGAGATGACCGACCGCGTTCGCGCCCACATGGCCGCCACCCAGCCCTTGCAGCGCCTGGGCACGCCCCGCGACGTGGCGGAAGCCGTCGCCTACCTGGGCGGATCCCGGTCCCTGCACGTCACCGGAACCGTCCTGACGATCGACGGTGGAACATCCGCGGGCCCGAAACCGATGCGGCCCGCCCCAGCTTCGTAGGACCGACCAGGGAGGACGACGATGTCCAGCCAGGCAGACACCCTCTACCCGCCCGAGGGACTGGGCGCCCCCAAGGACCGGCACGGCTCCACCGGCAGTGACCTGCGTCTTCCGCCGGGCACCGAGATCTTCTCCGCCGACAACCACATCTCGCTCGCCGAGGACATCTTCGTCGACAGGTTCCCCGAGCGGCTCAAGGAGCAGGCCCCGCGGATCTGGTACGAGGACGGCGCCTACGAACTGGGCATGGGCGGGCAGTCGTTCCTGCCCAAGGAGTTCAGCAGCGTCCTCATGCAGTACGACCCGCTGACCGGCTCGGGATCCAACAACCTCGAAGGCCGCATGGAGGAGCTCGCCTCGGACGGCATCCAGCGGGAACTCGCCTTCCCCAACGCGCTGTTGGCGATGTTCTTCTACCCGGACCCGGAGGTCCGCGAGCTCACCTTCCGGATCTACAACGAGTACATCGCGGGCCTCCAGGAGCGGTCCGAGGGCCGCTTCTACGGCGTCGGGCTCGTCAACTGGTGGGACGGCGAAGGCGCGCGAAGGACCCTGGAGGAGCTGAAGGGCTACGGCATCAGGACCTTCCTCATGCCGATGAATCCGGGCAACGACCTGGAGGGCTCCCCCATCGACTACGCGAGCAGCAAGATGGACCCCGTCTGGGAGGCCATCGAGGAGTCGGGACTGCCCGTCTCGCACCACATCGGCGAGAGCACCCTCAAGTCCCCCTGCGAGTCCAACGCCATCGCCGTCGGCATGGTCGTCAACGTGTCGCCGTTCCGCGAGGTGTGGGCGAAGTACGTCTTCAGCGGCATCCTCGACCGCCATCCGGGCCTGCGCGTCGGATGGTTCGAGGGCGGCGCGAACTGGGTTCCCTCCGCCCTCCAGGACGCCAAGCACATCCTCGCCTCCTACCGGCACATGCTCGACCGGCCGCTGGAAAACGACGTCCAGTACTACTGGGACCACCACATGTACGCGTCCTTCATGGTCGACCCGCTCGGGCTGAAGCTCCTCGAGGACATCGGCGTGGACCGCGTGATGTGGTCCGCCGACTACCCGCACAACGAGAGCACGTTCGGCTACTCGGAGAAGTCGATCGGCCTGGTCGTGGACGCCGTGGGCCCGGAGAAGGCGGCCCGGATCGTCGGCGGCAACGTCAAGGAATACCTCGGCCTGTGAGGCCTTCCGGGCCCATGACCTCGCAACGGAGGCGGGAATGACCGTCATCGACATCCCGGCCGAACCCGACCTGGACCGGATGAGCCGCGAGCGCGGCGCACGGCTGCGGACGGCCATGACGGATCAGGGCGTCGACGCCCTGATCCTGCTCGGCAACACCGCGGTGAGCTACGCGACCGGGGTGAGCTGGCCGCTCGGCGACTCCGGCCTGGCCCATGTGGACCGCCCCGTCGCCGTGGTGGTGGCGGACGACCCGTGGCCGCACCTGTTCATGCCGTTCCGCAAAGGCACACCGGCAGAGCCGTCGTTGCCCGCCGACCACGTCCGTCCGCCGGTCTATCTCGAGTACGACGAAGGGGTACGGAGCTTCGCCGCCGTACTCGCCGAACTGCTCCCCGACGGCGCGCGGGTCGCGGTCGACGAGCTGACCGGGGCGATGCGCAGGGCGCGCAAGACGCTGTTCCCGGTCGGGCCGCCGGGCGACGCCTCGATGGTCCTGGCGGTGGCCAAGCTGATCAAGACGCCCGACGAACTCGCCTGTATCCGCACCGCGTTGCGCATCACCGAGCGGGCCATGGCCGGCATCGCGGGCTCGCTCGCGCCGGGCATGCGACAGATCGAGCTGTCTGCCGGCTTCGTACGGCAGGCCTACGAGCACGGCGCCCAGGCCAATGTGCTCGACCCGATCTGGCAGGTGATGCCGGCCTCCAAGGCGGCCGGCGTGTGGACCACACACGGCGACCTCGCGCTCCCGCTGCTGACGACCGAGCGGGAGCTGGCCGAGGGCGATGTGCTGTGGACCGACGTGAGCATCAGTTACGCCGGATACTGCTCCGACTTCGGCCGGACGTGGATCGTCGGCCGGGATCCGGACGCGCGCCAGCAGGCGCAGTTCGGGAGGTGGTGGGAGATCCACTCCGCGGTGAAGGACGTACTGCGGGCGGGCGCCACCGCCGCCGACCTCACCAGGGCGGCCATCGCCGCGAACGGCGGCGCCAAGCCCTGGCTCCCGCACTTCTACCTCGCCCACGGCATGGGCGTGGACCCCGCCGAGATGCCCTTCGTCGGCACCGACCTGGGCGAGGAGTTCGACGAGCAACTGGTCCTGGAGGCAGGCATGGTGCTCGTCCTCGAACCGGTCGTCTGGGAGGACGGCACCGGCGGCTACCGCAGCGAGGAGGTTCTCGTGATCGAAGAAGAGGGCTGGACGGCCCTGACCGACTACTCCTACGCCCCTATGGCGACTGAGGTCCTGCCGGACGACCGTGCTCTCCGCGTCGGGCGGCGGGAGCGCGCACTGGCACACATGGCAGCCCACGACCTCGACGTCCTCGTGCTGGGGCGGGAGGCCAACGTCCGCTACGTCACCGGCACCCGCGGCCTGTGGACCGCGGGCACCCGCCCCTTCGCCCCGCGGCCGTGGTGGTCCGGGCCACCGGGGCCATCCACGCGCTCATGACCTGGGACGAGGGCCTGCCCGACGACATCCCGCGGGAGCACCTCTACGGCCTGACCTGGAACCCCATGAACTGGGTGACGGCCCTTCAGGGCATCGAGGGCACGGCGACGGCGACCCGGGTGGGCTCGGACTCCATCTCGCCGCTGTTCGCCCAACTCCTGCCCATGGCCTGCCCCAAGGCCGAACTGGTCGACGGGGAACCGGCCATGCGGGCCGCCCGCCGGATCAAGACCGCCGAGGAGATCACGGCCCTGCGCGAGTCCCTCGCGGTGGCCGAGGCCAATCTCGGCACGGCGGTCGCCGAACTGCGGCCGGGCGTCACCGAGCGCCACCTGACCGGCGTCCTGCTGGAGGCCGCGGCGGCGGGTGGGGTGAGCACCCCGTCCACGCAGGAGGTGGCCTGGGTGACCTCCCGGGAACACCCGTGGCGGAAGACCCGCGCGGATGGCCGGGTGGGCTCGGGCGACCTCGTGGCCTTTACGTCGGGTGTGGTCGCCGGCGGTTACATCGGCGAGGTCGGCCGCACCTGGCCGACCGGCGAAACCTCCCCCAACACCCGTGCCCTGTACCGGCGTTGGGCCGACCTGTGGGGCCGCCTCTTCGACGCCTGCCGACCGGGTGCACCGGCCGCCGACCTCCTCGCCGCGTACGACACGGCCGGCGAGCCGCTGCCCCCGATGCCCGTCGCCCGCGGCCTCGGCCTGGGCTTCGACCCGCCGGTGGTCACCTCCGGCCTGCCCGAAACCGCAGCCGAGGAACGCCTCGAACCCGGCATGGCACTGGCCGTGACCGGCTACGTCTGGCAGGAGGGCGTCGGAGCCGTCCTGGGCCGAGAAGCCGTACTCATCACCGCCGACGGAGCCGAACTGCTCACGACGAGCCCCCACTGGAAGCCGTAATCCCCGCGCGGGGCAGGGCCGACCGCTCCGGCCCTGCCCCGCCCCCTGTTTTTCACGCGGCCGGGAAAGGAACCCCCGCACATGGCTGACAGCACGCGCCCTTCCGCGGAAGAGATCATCCGCTACGAGAAGGACCCCAAGACCAGGATCGCCACCCTCACCCTGGACCGGCCCGACGCCCTCAACGCCCCTACCGCGGCAGCCCGGTTGCGCTTCGCCGACCTGCTGCACCGCGCCAACGTCGACGACGAGGTGAAGGTCCTCGTGATCCGGGGCGTCGGCGACGACCTCGGCTCGGGCGCCGACATCGCCGAGACCATGGAGATGCACGCCGCGCCCACCGCCGGACCACTGCTGGCGGAGCAGGGCATCGGCGAGGACGAGGACGTCCGCTATCCCCCCAAGGGCTCCTACCGCTACGGCGGGACCCCTCCCAGTGGTACGCGCAACCGCAGGGCGGCTGCCGCAGCCTCCAGGACTTCAAGAAGATCAGCATCCTGGAGGTCAAGGGCTACTGCTACGGCTGGCACTTCTACCAGGCGGCCGACGCCGACCTGGTGATCTCCTCCGACGACGCCCTCTTCGGCCACCCCTCCTTCCGGTACATCGGCTGGGCGCCACGGATGTGGAGCTGGGCGCAGACGATGGGCCTCAGGAAGTTCCAGGAGATGGTCTTCACCGGGAGGCCGTTCACCGCCAAGGAGATGTACGACTGCAACTTCCTCAACTCCGTGGTCCCGCGTGGTGAGTTGGAGGCGGAGGTGGAGAAGTACGCGCTGGCCTGCGCGCGCACCCGGCCGACCGACACGGTGTTCATGCAGAAGGTCTTCTTCGAGATCTTCAAGCAGCACCAGGGCGAGTACATGGGCTCGCTGCTCACCGGCCTCTTCGAGTCGATCGGCGGCATGGCCCGGGCCGACGGCAACGACCTCATGCTCGACGAGGAGACGGTCGACGGAGGCATCGCCAACGCGGTCCGCGGCAACGACGACAACTTCCCGCCGGACTTCCGGTTGAGCAGGTCGGGCCGCGGGAGCGACGCATGACCTCAGCCCAACCACCGCTGAGCGACTGGCTCGTGGTGGACCTGTCCACCGGAATCGCCGGCGCCTACTGCACCAAGCTGCTCGCCGACGGTGGCGCTCGGGTGGTCAAGGTCGAGGCGCCGGAAGGCGATCCGCTACGACGGTGGTCGGCGTCCGGCGCCGCCGTCGGACCCGGCGACGACGGCGCCCTGTTCAGCTTCCTGGCCTGCTCCAAGGAGAGCGTCGTACACGAACCGGACCTGGTGCGGGGCCTGTTGGAGTCGGCGGACGTGGCGGTGTGGTCGGCGGGCTCGCCCCTCGACCCCCGGGAGCTCCACCGCACATACCCGCACCTGGTCGTCACGTCGATCACGCCGTTCGGGCTGGAAGGGCCCTGGCGGGACCGCCCGGCCACCGAGTTCACCCTTCAGGCCTGGTCCGGCGGGATCATCGGGCTGGGGCGGGGCGACCCCGACCGGGCACCGGTCTTCGTGGGCGGGCAGGCCGGCGAGTGGACGTCGGGGGCGTACGCGGCGGCGATGACGATGGCCTCTCGCCTGCGCGGAGGCGGTGAACTGGTCGACCTCTCCATGCTGGAAGCGCACGTCCTGTCGTTCACCTATCACCCGGTCACGTTCCGGGAGATGCTCGGGCGTCCGTGGCAGCAAACCCGCAGGCTGAACATGCCGGGCGTGGCTGCCGCCAAGGACGGCCTTGTGGCGCTCGGGTGCGCGACGGCCCAGCAGTTCTTCGACCTGTGCGCGATGGTCGGGCATCCGGAGTGGATCGACGAGCGGAACCCGTTCTCGATCGTCGCGCGGGCCACCGAGGTGGCGCCGGTGATCCAGGAGTGGATCGCGGGCCGCACGGTCGCCGAGATCCGCGAGCTGGCGACGGCGTTCCGCATCCCCAACTCCCCGGTGGTCAACGGCGCCAACGCGCCAGCCATGGACCACCTCGACGCGCGCGGCACCTTCGTACGCAACCCGCGCGACGGCTTCCTCCAGCCCGGCCCGCCATACCGCCTGACCCCGCCCGTGCTACGGCCCCCCGAACCGGCCCCGCGGCTCGGCGAGCACACGCAAAGCCTCCGTACCGCACAGCGGGCCACCGAGCCGGGCATGTCGTTCAGCGGCCTGCGGGTCCTCGACATGACGGCCTTCTGGGCCGGGCCCTCCTGCACGCACGTCCTCGCGATGCTCGGCGCCGAGGTGATCCACCTCGAGGCCACGGCGCGCCCCGACGGGACCCGGCTGATCGCGGGCGTGCCGCCGAGCGTGGAGCAGTGGTGGGAGCGCTCACCGATCTTCGCGGGCCTGAACACCAACAAGAAGAGCCTCACCCTCGACATCCGGACCGAGCGCGGCCGCGAGGTGCTGCGGCGGCTGATCCCGACGTGCGATGTGGTGGTCGAGAACTACACGCCCCGGGTCCTGGACCAACTCGGCCTGGATTACGAGGCGATACGCGCCGTACGCCCCGACACCATCATGGTCCGCATGCCCGGCTTCGGCCTCGACGGACCGTGGCGGGACAACGCCGCCTTCGCCTTCGTCATCGAGGACGCCTCGGGCCTGACCTGGCTGACCGGCCACCCGGACCAGAACCCGGTCGAGCCCTACTCGATCGGCGACCCCAACGCGGGCCTCCACGCACTCAACGGCCTGCTCCTGGCCCTGGAGCACCGGCGCCGCACCGGCGAGGGCATGCTGGTGGAGGCGGCCATGGTCGACGCGGCCCTCAACGTGGCCGCCGAGCAGGTCATCGAGTACTCGGCGTACGGCGCCCTGCTGGAGCGGGCCGGGAACCGGGGGCCGACGGCGGCCCCGCAGAACCTCTACCGGACCGCGGACACCGACGAGTTCGGCGGGAACGACTCCTGGGTGGCGATCGCCGTGGCCACCAACGCGCAGTGGGAGGCCCTGCGGGAGATTCTGGGCCGGCCCGACTGGGCGACGGACCCGGACCTGGCCACCGCCGAGGGGCGGCGCGAACAACACGACACCATCGACGGGCAGTTGGCCGCCTGGTGCGGTGAGCGCGAGGCGGACGAGATCGTCGACCGGCTCTGGACCGCGGGCGTCCCGGTGGGCAAGGTGCTACAGCCGCACCGCCAGGCCGAGTTGGAGCAACTGCGGTTCCGCGGCTTCTTCGAGGAGGCCGACCATCCCGTGGGCGGTCCGGCTCGTCACAGCACTTTGCCGGTACGGCTGTCCCGGGGCCCCGAGCGCCGCCATGTACGCCCGGCTCCACTGCTCGGCGAGCACAACCAGGAACTACTGGCTGGACTCGGGCTGACGGAGCGGGAGATCGCCGCGCTGGAGTCCGACGGGGTCATCGGGCGAGAACCAGCCCAGTAGGCGCCGGACTGGGGGAATGGGAGAAAGAGATGACGCCACGCGTCGGGATGATGCTCGCGAGCACGGTGGACAACACCAGTGTGGTGGTGGTCCGTTGGGCGGCCGGGGATCAGGAAGTGATGTGCGGGGGCTCGCCGATGGTCGATCCCACGCAGACCGAGTTCACGCCTCAAGGGCCTCCGGATCCACGCCAGTCGGCGGGAACGCTGCTCGGCAAGCGGTACGCCACGGCGGACGGCAGCGTCGAGCTGCTGTGCACCAAGCCGGGCAAAGGGACTCTGGCGGTGGGCGGCACGCCGTTGGTCGTCAAGAGCGCCAAGCCGCTGCCCGCGTCGGACTGACCGACGCCGATCGAACGCCCGGGGATCCCGCAGGTGGGTGCGGGATCCCTCGGGTTCACGCCTTGGTGGCCAGGGCGGCCGAGGGGGCCGCGGCTCCGGAGCGCTCTCCCGAGCGGATGAACAGGGCCAGGACGAACCCGGCGGCGGAGCAGGCCCCGATGAGGGTGAATCCCTGGGTGAACGCGTCGCTGGTGCTGAACGGCGTCCGGGGCACGAGGTTGTGGCTGAGGAAGTAGGTCGCGAGCGAGGTGCCCAGGGTCGCGAAGACCGTGCGCACGACGATGTTCAGGCCGGTGGCCTCACTGGTGTTCTGCTCAGGTGTGTCCTCCATGATGAGGATCGGGACGGCGGACAGGACGAACGACGTAGCCACGGCGAGGAACGCGACGGCGACGGCGACTCCTGTGACGCTGTCATGGAACAGCGCGAGGGCGAGCGCGTTGACGATGCCGAAGAGGCTGCCGACGACCAGGGCCCGCCGAGCGCCGGATCGAGCAGCCACCCAGCCGGCGACCGGGGCCAGCAGCAGGCCGAGGGCCGCCACGCCGAACAGAAGCCACACCGTCTCGCGCGCGCTCAGGCCGATGCCGACGGGGGCCAACTCCGGTGTCTGCATGAGGGTTTGGAGCAGCAGGCCGGCGGCACCCACCATGCCGGTCACGAGCACGGCAGTCGCCAGCGTCGTGAGCGCGGTCTTCCTACCGGCGAGCAGCCGTACGTTGATCATGGGGTGCTCGGAACGCCGTTCCCAGGCCGCCCACATCGCCAGCAGCGCGAGGCCGCAGACGATCCCGGCGATCGTGCGTCCATCGGACCAGGACCGGGTGATGCTGCCCTGGACGCCGAACAGGACCAGGGAGACCGCCGCGACGAGCAGTACACCCGCGAGCCAGTTGACGCGCTGTGCTCCGGGGAGCGGGGCCGAGGCGGGCAGCAGTGTGCAGGCGAGGCCGGCGAGCAGGGTGGCGGCGCCGGTGACGACGGGGATGCAGCGCCAGCCCGGGGACTGGACCATGGCCTCGGCGACGACGCCGCCGGTCGCTCCGCCCAGTGTCGCCGCTCCGGCGATCACCGCGGTGGCCACCGGCACCCGCTGCCACGGCAGGGCTTCCCGGGCAAGGCCGAAGCACAGGGGCAGGACGCCGCCGGCCACGCCCGCGACCGCCTGACCGGCGACGACGCCAGGCAGGGTGTCGGTGGAGACGCTGATGACGGCTCCGACCGTGGAGAGCAGCAGCAGGGTGACGAGCAGCCTGCGGCGCCCGTAGCGGTCGCCGAGGCGCCCGCCGACCACGGCGGACGCGGCGGCGACCAGGATGAACGCGTTGACCGCCCAGCCCGCGCTGTCGAGGGTGGTGCGGAAGTGGACGATCAGCACTTGCAGTGCGCCGACCAGCGCCGTGGCCGCGAAGCCCGCGGCGGCTGCCGCGAAGGCCGGCAGGCCGACCATCAGGGGTAGGGGACGGGCAGGAGGGACACGTGTAGCGGTTTCCGGGGATGGTGACATCTCTGTCCTTCTCGGATAGACGGCGAGGAGTGATCGCCTCGCTCTGGACGCCTCTCCGCAGGAGGATCCGGCCCGGGGACTGGGCCGCTGCTCCCGTGGAAGGGCCCGTTCGCCTCGGAGCGTGACAGCGGCGTGAACGGGGCGGCAAAACGGGGTCCCGGTGAGTGGTGCGCCCGCCGGACACGGCCCTCCAGCGGTGATGTGCCACTAGGTCATGAGGTGGTGCCGCGCAGATGACCGGCTCGGTAGCGGCCCGGTGTGGTGCCGATGATGTCGGTGAAGGCCGCGATGAAGCCGCTGGGGTTCGACCATCCGCAGGCGTGGGCGATGTGGGTCGTGTCGTGACCGTCGGCCAGCAGGACGAGGGCGTGATGGATGCGTACCTGCGTGCGCCACTCATAGAAGGTCATGCCGAGTTCGTCGTGGAAGAGCCGGCTGAGCGTGCGGGCGCCGGCTCCGATCGTCCGCCCGAGTTCGGCGAGTGACGTGGTGTCCGCGGGTTGCTCGCGCAGGATCCGCGCAACGGCCCGCAACCGGTCGTCCCGGGGCTCCGGAAGTTGCAGCGGCTGTTCCCGCGCCTCCTGGAGTTCGTCGACGAGGACCCGGCGGAGGCGGGCGCTGGCGGCGCGGTCGTGGCTGCGTGGGCCCGTGAGGGTCAGCAGGACCTCGCGGGCGAGGTCGGAGACCAGGAACACGGCCGGACGGTCCGGCGCGAGCCGGGCCAGGGACGCCGACAGGAAGACGATCCGCATCTCGGTGCTGCTGTGAGCGCGATGCTGGTGCGTGAACCCGGCGGGCGTCCAGGCGACCCGGTTGGCGGGGACGATCGATGTGCCGCGTTCCGTGTGCACGGACAGCACGCCGCGGGCCGCGTACACCAGGTGTCCACGGGCATGACGATGGACCGAACTCGCCTCCCCCGACGGCCACAGATGCACCCCGGCGGACGGCCAGAGTTGTGACGTCGCACCGGACCCGGGAGGAAATTGGCGGCCAATGGGCATGGGTTGGCATTTTACCGGTGGCCCGCCGCGTGAATCCCCGACGACAGTGGACACATGCGCGATGACCTTCACTCAGGCGACAGGTATGAGATGAGTACGACGATGCGAGCGGCGGTCTGTGTCGGGGCGGGCGGCCCGGAGGTGCTGGAGATCTGCGAGCTGCCGGTGCCGGAGGTCCGGGAGGGCTGGAGCCTGGTGCGGGTCAAGGGCGCGGGCTTGAACCGGTCGGAGCTGAGGACCCGTCAAGGGCACTCCCCCGGCGTGAAGTTCCCGCGCGTGCTGGGGATCGAATGCGTGGGAGTCGTGGCGGCCTCGACCGATCCCCTACTCCCGGACGGCACGACCGTAGCCGCGGTGATGGGCGAGATGGGCCGGCAGTTCGACGGCGGCTACGCGGAGTACGCCCTGCTGCCGAATTCGCTGCTGATGCCGGTCACCACCACCTTGCCCTGGGACGTCCTGGCCGCACTGCCCGAGACGTACCTGACCGCGCAGGGTTCGCTGGACGCGCTGGGCATCGAGCCGGGCGGTCGCGGGCGGTTGCTGATCCGCGGCGGAACCTCGTCCGTCGGGATGGCGGCCGCATCGATCGCCTCCGGATACGGCATCGAGACCGCGGCCACGACCCGGCGACGGGACAAGGCCGCCGCGCTGACCTCGGCCGGCGTCGACCACGTACTCGTGGACGACGGTGAGCCGCTGGCGGCCAGTGTGCACGCGGTCTGGCCCGAGGGCCCGGACTACGTTCTGGATCTCGTCGGGGCGGATACGGCGGTGGAGTCGCTGCGCCTGGTCCGCCGCGGCGGAACGGTGTGCATGACGGGCACGCTCAGCGGATGGCTGATCCCGGACTTCGAACCGGTCGCGATGATCCCGTCCGGGACCAGGCTCACGGCCTTCCACAGCGACAACTTGAAGGGCGGCGCGGGGAGGCCGGTACTGCAGCGCGTCATCGACAAGGTCGAGGCCGGCGTCTTTCGGCCCAATGTGGACCGCGTCTTCGCGCTCGACGACATCGTCGCGGCCCACCGTTACATGGAGGAGAACCGAGCCGCCGGGAAGGTCGTCGTGTTGCCCTGAGGGCGCGAACCCACCCGAAGTGGACGGCTACGACTGTTCCCTCAACCGCCGCTCCAGCACATCGACTTCGGCCTTGAGACGGTCGGCCTCGGCACTGCGGTCGTCGGCCTCGGCGAGGATCCGGTCGACGTCCCGGACCAGATCCCTGTCGCAGGGAACCAGGTCAGAACGCGCCACGGCGTGAAGCCACTTCAGGTAGGCGTTCGCGGTCTCGTACGGGGCGGTGATTCCTGGCGGGCCCTGGTAACCGATGGGCCCGAGAAAGGCGACCGTGCCGGCCTTGATGGGCTTTTGCCCGGTACCTTCACGCAGCTCGACATCCATGAGGTACAGGGTCGGACTGAACCGAGCCGTGTCCCCCATGGTGAACAAGACGCGTTCCACTTCGCCGGCCGCAAGGTCGTAGTCTCCTTTGACGGTCAGGGTTGCGGGGAGATCCTGGTCCTCCAGCTTCGACAGATCGACGCCGTAATCGGCGGTGATCTTCGTGATCCCGCCTGTATTGGGGAGACAGGGGGACGCCCCCGTGCTGGAGTACAGGTTCTTCTCCTCGCGAACGGTGAACCGGAACTCGGTGACCGCGGCCTTCAGGTCCCCACGGTTGCGTAACGTGAGCGCAAGCCGTGCCGCAAGGAGGCTGCCGTCGCGGGACACGGTTCCGTCCCGGAAAGCGGCGGGAATTCGGGACGGTTCGGGGAAGTCTCGAGCCACTACCTCAAGCCCCGCTTGCTTCGAAGGCGTTGGAGTGGATGTCTCCGCCCGTCCCTCCCCTGCGAAGGGATTCGGCAGCCAGCCGAAGAACACGGTGACGAAGGCGAGGGCGACGGCCGTGCCTGCTGCGGTCAGACTGGCCCGCCAGCCTCCGCGTCCGCCCCCTGCCCCGTTGCCGGAAGAACCTTGCCCACTGCGCTGCGCATCCTCACCCATGCCCCGTCCCCCGCCGTCCGTCAGACGTCAGCCACGCCGAATTCTCGGCACTCGTACCTTTCCTGTCCTCCCATGGTTACGGCGCAGCCACGCCCCGCATCGCACAATGGGCAGAGTGAGGAGGCACGGCGATGGCTGAGCGCGTGATGGAGACGAACGGTGTTCAGCTCTGCACCGAAGCCTTCGGTGATCGCTCGGACCCGCCCATCCTGCTCATCATGGGTACCGGGGCCTCGATGCTCTGGTGGGAAGAGGGCTTCTGCCGAATGCTGGCCGAGGGCGGACGGTTCGTGATCCGTTACGACCACCGTGACACCGGTCGATCGGTCACCTACGAGCCGGGGCGGCCCGGGTACACCGGCGCGGATCTGGTCGGCGACGCAGTCGGGGTGCTCGATGCGCATGGGATCCCGGCCGCACACGTGGTGGGTGTCTCGGCCGGAGGGGCGTTCGCGCAGCTGCTCGGGCTCGACCATGCCGATCGGGTGCTCTCGCTCATCCTGATCAGCACGTCCTGTGCTGTGTCCGGTAACCGGGAACTGCCCCCGCCGAGTGAGGAGTTCATGCGGTTCGTGTCGTCCGCGGAGCTCGACTGGTCACAGACCGCCTCGGTGATCGACTACCTGGTCGACTACTCGCGGGTGCTCGCGGGAGGTCGGCGCCCGTTCGACGAGGCCGCCGTCCGTGACCTCGTCCGTCGTGACGTGGAGCGCGCACACGACTTTGCCGCCGTACAGAATCACGACGTCCTTCCCGACGGCCGGCCATCGCAGCAGCCGTTGTCATCGATCGCCGTACCCACACTGGTGATCCATGGGACGGCCGATCCGATGTTCCCGTTCGAGCACGGCGAGGCGCTCGCGGAGGAGATTCCGGGCGCACGGTTGCTGGCCTTGGAAGACGCCGGCCATGGGGTCGACCGAGCCGACTGGGAGACGATCGCTCAGGCAGTCGTCGCGCATACCGTGGCGGATGGCCAAGGGTAGAGCCGGTTGCGGTGGTAGGCCGAAACCCTCTGGGGAAGACGTACGCCAGGGTTCTGAGCAGCACGTTCTCCTCCCGCAACCGGTCCAACTCCCGCTGATGTCAGGGCGCGGACCAGGACAACCCGTCCGCGGTGACCGTGAGTCCCTCGTGGGCGGTCTGGCCCGGGTCGTCGAGTGGGCCGCCGTACAGGGCCTGTTCCTGGAGGTCCTTGCCCGTGCGGAAGGTTTCGGCGACGACTCGGGCCGAGAGGAGTGGGTTCACGCGGTCCTGACCGCCCGTCAAGCGGCCGACCGCGCCGTCCAGTTCGGCCGCGGCGGCGCTCCAGCGGGCACCGACCGCCGTGTCGCCGGACGCCACTCCCCCGGCGAGTTCGGCGAACGCCGCCGCCTCGTCGAGGTCCACGCGGGTGACCTTCTTCGCCGACCAGAAGTAGGACTCCTCGTTGCGCTCCATGTCGTAGAAGGCGATGAGGAATTCGTAGAAGACGCCGTACTCCTGGCGGTAGCGCGCCTCGAACTCGGCGAAGCCGTGCTCCTCGGGGACGCTGCCGTCCAGCGCCGAGTTGACCGCGCGAGCGGACAGCAGGGCGCCGTAGGTGGCCAGGTGGACGCCCGAGGAGAGGACCGGGTCCACGAAGCACGCGGCGTCGCCGACCAGGGCCATGCCCGGCGTCCAGAGCGAGTTCTTCCAGTACGAGTAGTCCTTGCGGACGCGGACCTGGTCGTACGGCGGCTCGGTCGCGACCGGCACGTCGGTCAGCAGCCGGTCGACCTCGGGGCAGGCCTTGATCATGTCCTGCCAGGCCGCGCGGGGATCGTGCTGGACGGCCGCGAAGTGTTCCGGCGCGATCACCGCGCCCACGCTGGTCAGGTCGTCGCGCAGCGGGATGTACCAGATCCAGCCCGCGTCGAAGGCGGCGCAGAAGATGTTGCCGCTGTTGGGTTCGGGGAGGCGGCGGCCGCCGGCGTAGTAGCCGAACACGGCGAGGTTGCGGAAGAAGTCGGAGTACACGCGGGCGCCGCCGACCCGGCTGTGCAGGCGGCTGGTGTTGCCGGAGGCGTCGATGACGAACCGGGCGTGCGCCGTGCGGGTCGTACCGTCCGCGTCCGTGTATTCGACGCCGGTCACGCGCTCGCCGTCGGTGAGCACCCGGCGCACCGGGCTGTTCTCGCGGACCTCGACGCCGACGCGTCGGGCGTTGCGCAGCAGGATGTCGTCGAACCGGGAGCGCTCGACCTGGAAGGCGGTCGCGGTCGGTTCGGGCAGCCGGGGTGTCATCGAGAACGAGAACTGCCACGGTTCCGGGTCACGGCCCCAGCGCAGGGTCCCGCCGCGCTTGAGGGTGAAGCCGGCCTGGGCGACCTCGTCGGCGACGCCGAGCAGGCGGCACACGCCGTGGACGGTGGCGGGCAGTAGCGACTCGCCGATCTGGTAGCGGGGGAAGGTGTCCCGCTCCAGCAGGAGCACCCGGTGTCCGCGCATCGCCACGGCCGTCGCGGCGGTCGATCCGGCGGGGCCGCCGCCCACCACGACGAGGTCGTACTCCGAGGTCATCCGGAAGCTCCTGTTCTGCGGGGGTCGTTCAAAGGTCGTTCGTGGGTTGTCGCTTGAGCGGTGGTCGTCACTTGGGCAGCCAGGCGCGGATCGCCGCCGCCGTGCTGCCTGCGTCGCGGTGGAGGAGCGTGTAGTGGTCGCCGGGGAGGTCCGCGACGTCGTGCGGCAGGGGCCAGTCGGGTTCCCAGTCGGCGTCGGGGTCAAGCTGCCGCATGTGCGGGGTGGGGAGGCCGCGCAGCAGCAGGGTCGGGACCGGTGACGGTTCGGGGCGCCAGTCCTCCAGCACGCGCGCGTAGCCGCCCCCGGCGAGCAGCAGCGAATCGTCCATCTGCTCGACGACGTCGTCCGGCAGGTCCGCCCCGGCCGCCATCAGGGCCAGCCCGCGCGGGTCGCCGCGGCTCAGCAGTCCGGCATGGGAGTCGAGCAGGACGACACCGGCCGGCGGCTGTCCCGCGCGTGCGAGGTGGCGGGCCACGGCGTGGGCGATCGCGCCGCCCGCGCAGTAACCGACGAGGACGGGGGCCGCTTGGGTGGCCAGCGCGCGCACGGTGTCGGCGTGCGCGCGGACCAGCGTGGCGACGCTGTCGGGGACGGCACGGCGGGCGCCGAATCCGGGATGCTCCAGCAGGTACAGGTCGCGTTCACCGGCGAAGTGTTCGACCAGGCCGGTGGGTACGCGCGTGTACGGCGAGAGGTAGTCCGGGATGTACACCAGCGGAGGGCCCTCGCCCTGGGTGAGCCGGACCGGCGGGACCGTGTACCTGGCGCGCTCGCCGTCGGTGATGACCGGCAGGGCGTGGGACGCGAGGTGGCGCAGGCCCATGGCCTCCATCGGCCCCTGCTCGTGCAGCACCCGGTGGTAGAGGACGCTGAAGCGGTACGACGACCCCGCCTCCCCGGTTTCCGGGCCGCCGTCGGCCTCCGGCCTGGACTCCCCCTGGGGCAGCGCGCCCGCGTCGATCAGCGCGGCGTGCACGTGCGCGGCCAGCGCGGGCAGTGTCGGGTACTCCAGCACCACGGTCGGAGCCAGTCGTACCCGGGTGAAGGCGCTGAGCCGGTTGCGGACCTGCACGGCGGCCAGGGAGTCGAATCCGAGCTCGGTGAAGGACCGCTCGACGGGGAGCGCCTGCGGGTCGGGGAAGCCCAGAACCGCGGCGACCTCGGCGCGGATCAGGTCGGCCAGTACGGTCTCGCGTTGGTGCGGGGCGACGGCGGCGAGTTGCTCCCGCCAGGCACCGGGCGCCTGCCCGACAGCCGCGGCGGCGGGGCTGCCGGTGGTGGTCCGAGCCGCGGCAACCGGGGGCCGGGCCGCGCGCCGCTTCAGCAGGTCGGCGAGGACGGGTGCGTCCGCGGCGGCGAGGTCCAGCGGGATCGGGACCAGTACGGGTTCCGTACTGCGCACGGCCGTGTCGAGGAGCGCGATGCCCTCCTGTTCGGTGACGGGCAGGACGCCGCCCTCGCCGAGGCGTTCGGGCGCGACGCGGCCCGCCATCCCGGCGTCGCCCTCGGTGGTCCACGGGCCCCAGGCCAGTGCCTGCGCCGGCAGGCCCCGGGCCACTCGATGCCGGGCCAGCGCGTCGAGGAAGCCGTTCGCGGCGGCGTAGTTCGACTGCCCCGGCCGGCCGAGCACACCGGCCGCCGAGGAGTACAGCACGAACGCGGCCAGGCCCAAGTCCTTCGTCGCCTCGTGCAGATGCCAGGCCCCGTCCGCCTTCGGCGCGAGCACGGCCGCGAGCCGCTCGGGGGTCATGGCGTCCACCACTCCGTCGTCCACCACTCCGGCGAGATGGAAGACCGCGGTCGGCGCGGGCCGGCAGGACGCGACCAGGGCGTCGACGGCCGCACGGTCGCTCACGTCGCAGGTCACGACGCGCACCTTGGCCGGCAAGTCGCCCACCCAGTCCGGGATACGTCCGCTACGGCCCGTCAACAGCAGGTGCCGGACGCCGCGTTCGGCGACCAGGTGGCGGGCCAGGGCGAATCCGAGCGCGCCGGTGCCGCCGGTGACGATCACCGTGCCCTCAGGGTCCAGCGCGGGCGGTTCGGCCGAGGGCGCGTCCACCGGAGCCAGTCGAGGCACCAGGACGGCACCGTCATGCAGGGCCACCTGTGGCTCGCCGGACCGAAGTCCCCCCTCCAGTTGGGCCGTTGACGCCCGTACACCTCGCTGGTCGACCAGCACGATCCGGCCCGGGTGCTCCGACTGGGCGCTGCGCACGAATCCTGCGACGGCCGCCTCGGCGAGGTCGGGATCGTCGCCCGTGGCGTTGTGGGTGAGCACGGCCAGACGACCCGGCCGGATGTCGCCCGTCCAGTCGTGTATCCGGTCCAACACGGCCGTGAGCAGCGCCCGCACGCGCTCGGGCGGGGTGGCGTCAGCAGGCAGGTCGGCGGCGAGGCAGGTCACGTCGAGCAGTTCATGCTGCGTGCTCGTGTCGAGGGTTTCCTGTTCCTGGTCCGTCGCGGCCGGCCGCCAGGTGAGGCCGTAGACATCGCCGGCGGCCGTGAGGTGCGCCGGGATCGGACGCGTGACCACGGAGTCGACGGCGGCGAAGGGGCGGCCGCCCATGTCGGCGAGGGTGACCCGGAACTCGTCCGGCCCGAGGCGCCGTACAACTGCCCGCGCGGCGGAGGCTCCCGGTGCATGCACGGTCAGGCCGGTGAAGGCGAGCGGCGCCCGGGGCTCGCGGGGTTCCTCGGCCAGCAGCGCGGAGTGGAGTGCCGCGTCGAACAGGGCGGGATGCAGGGTGTACGAGCCCGCGGTCGCCGCTTCTCCGGCAGGCAGCGCCAGTTCGGCGTATATGTCGTCGCCTTGGCGCCAGAGGGACGTCACTCCGCGGAAGGCGGGCCCGTAGCCGTGCCCGTACGTTTCGAGGTGCGGATAGTCGACCGGGAGACGCTCGGCTCCCACGGGAGGCCATGTGCCGGGGAGGTCGGTCACGGACGGCGCCCCGACGGGCCTGTCGTCGCCGTCGCGTGGCGTTTCCAGGGTTCCGTGGTGTCGGCCGGGCGTGCCCAGACGGTCACCGGTCGGCCGCCCGCTTCGTCCGGAGCGCCGGCCACCACCTGTACCTGCGTCCGGTCCGCGGACGACAGCACCAGCGGTTCGTGGATGGCCAGTTCGGCCAGTCGGACCGAGGCATCGGAGCCCGTGGCCCGGAAGGCCAGTTCGGCGAAGAGAGCGGCCGGTACGACCACCCGGTCGCCGATCGTGTGGTCGGCGAGCCAGGGGTGGTGGGCCGTCGAAAGTACGGTGGTGTGGCGGATTCCGGGTCCGTCGGCATCCGGCTGGGGCTGACCCATCAAGGGGTGACCGGTCGGCCGGCGATGACGCACCGCGTTGAGCCAGTAGCGCTGTCGCTGGAAGGGATAGGTGGGCAGGGGCCGTCGGCCGGCACCGCTGTCCGCGTACGCCGCCCGCCAGTCCACCTCCACCCCGTGCACGTGCAGCGCGGCCAGCGCCTCGAATGCCGTGCCCGGATCGGCGCACCGCGCGAAGACCGCGTCCGGCCCGGCGCTCTCCTCCATCGCCGTGCCGAGTGAGGCGGACGGGCCGGCCTCGACGAACGCCGTGACACCTTCCTCGGTCAAATGCCGTACCGCGTCGGCGAATCGGACCGTCTCCCGCGCCTGGCGTACCCAGTGGTCGGCGGTGGTCAGCGCGTCACGCTCACGGCGGCCGGTCAGGGTGGAGATCACGGGAAGGGACGGCTGGTGGTACGTCACCGACTCGGCGACCGCACGGTATTCGGCCAGCATCGGGTCGAGGAGCGGCGAGTGGAAGGCGTGACTCACGCGAAGCCGGTGGGAGGGGCGTCCGATGCGGGACACCAGCTCCGTCACCGCGTCCTCGTCGCCGGAAAGCACCACCGAGGACGGTGAGTTGACGGCCGCGATCGCGACCCGTCCCGGCAGCTCGTCGAGTCGGCGCGTCACCTCGGCCAGCGGCGCGCGGACCGCGACCATCGCACCGCCGGCCGGCAGTGCCGCCATCAACCGGCCCCGGGCGGCGACCAGTCGTACCGCGTCCGAGCGGGAGAAGACACCGGCGATGTGGGCGGCGGCCAGCTCGCCGATCGAGTGGCCGACCAGATAGTCCGGCCGTACGCCCCACTCGGCGAGCAGTGCGTGCAGGGCGACCTCGAAGGCGAACAGGGCGGCCTGCGCGTAGTCGGTGCGGTTGAGGAGGCCGTCGTCGGGACCGTCGATCACCTCCAGGAGCGGCCGCTCCAGCCAGGGGCCGAACTCCTCGCACAGCTCGGTGAACACCGAGTCGAAGACGGGGAATGCGGCCCGCAGTTCGCGGCCCATGCCGGTCCGCTGGGCGCCCTGTCCCGCGCACACGAGCGCCGTCTTGGGGCGCGTGAGCGCGATGCCCCGCAGCAGGGCCGGGTTGTCGACGCCCGCCGCGAGGTCGCGCAGCCCGGCGAGGAGGCCTTCCGCATCGGCGGCCAGGACGGCCGCGCGACGGGACAGGGGCGCCCTGGTCGTCGCCAGCGAGTACCCGGCGTCCAGCGCTGCGGACTTGCCGGACACGTCGGCGAGCGCGGCCGCCAACTTCCCGGCGTGGGCGCGCAGTCCGGCCTCATCGCCGCCTCCGACGAGCCACGGGATGATCGGCAGGCGCGGCTCGGGGCCGCCCTCACCGGGGCGGGTATCCGCCTCCCCCGGCTCCTCGATGATCACGTGGGCGTTCGTCCCGCCGATGCCGAAGGACGAGACCGCCGCGCGTCGCGGGTGGTCGCCGCGCGGCCAGGGTCGCGCCCGGTCGAGAAGCCGTACCGCGCCGGAGTCCCAGTCGACGTGCGGTGACGGCTGCTCGGCGTACAAGGACGCGGGCAGTTCGCCGTGGTGCATCGCCTCGATCATCTTGATCAGGCCGGCGACCCCGGCCGCGGCCTGGGTGTGTCCGAGGTTGGACTTGACCGAGCCGAGCCATACCGGGTCGGCCGGATCGCGGTCCTGGCCGTAGGTGGCCAGCACGGCGCCGGCCTCGATCGGGTCGCCGAGCGAGGTTCCCGTGCCGTGTCCCTCGACGACGTCGACGTCGGACGTCTGTAGTCCGGAGTCGGCCAGTGCCAGCCGGATGAGTTCCCGTTGGGCCTGGCCGCTGGGGCGGTGAGGCCGTTCGACGCGCCGTCCGAGTTGACCGCGGAGCCGCGCAGGACGGCCAGCACAGGATGGCCGTTGCGTCGTGCGTCCGACAGTTTCTCCAACAGCACCAAGCCGACGCCCTCGGCCCAGGCGGTGCCGTCCGCGCCCGCGGCGAACGACCGGCAGCGGCCGTCCGGCGACAGCCCGCGCTGCCGGCTGAAGGCGATGAACGGCTGCGGGCTCGACAGCACCGTCACCCCGCCCGCCAGCGCGAGCGTGCACTCCCCCGCGCGCAGCGACTTGGCGGCCAGGTCCATCGCGACCAGCGAGGACGAGCAGGCCGTGTCCAGGGTCATGACCGGGCCGTGCAGCCCCAGGACGTACGCGAGACGCCCGGAGGCCACGCTGCCCGTCGAGCCGAGGGCGATGTGCGACTCCAGCTCGTGCGACGCGAGCCCGCTGCCGTAGCCCACGTGCATCAGGCCGACGAACACGCCGGTGCTGCTGCCGCGGAGCGTGGGCGCGGGGATGCCGGCGCGCTCGACCGTCTCCCAGGCGACCTCGAGCAGCAGGCGCTGCTGGGGATCGGTGGCCAGGGCCTCGCGCGGCGACATGCCGAAGAAGAGCGGGTCGAAGTCCGCCACGCCGTCGAGGAAACCGCCACGGCGGGTGTACGACGTCCCGAGCCGGTCGGGGTCGGGATCGTAGAGGGAGGCGAGATCCCAGCCCCGGTCGGTGGGGAAGTCGTTGGTCGCGTCCTCCCGGTCGGCCACCACCCGCCACAGGTCCTCGGGCGAGCTCACCCCGCCCGGGTAGCGGCAGCCGACGGCCACGATCGCGATCGGCTCGGATTCCGGACCGCGGCGCGACACCGGGGGCGTGGTTGCGGGCACGCCGTGCAACTGGTCGTCCAGGTACGCGGCGACCGCGGCCGGGGTCGGATGGTCCCAGACCAGGGTCGCGGGCAGGCGCAGACCCGTGCGCAGGCTGAGCCGGTGCCACAGCGTCATCGCGTCCATGGAGGTCAGGCCGAGGTCGGCGAACGCGGTGCCGGGATCGGCCGTGCTCCCCCGGATCGCCGAGGCCTCCGTGCACACCAGGTCGGTCAGCGCGGCCCGCCGTTCGCCGGGCGTCCGGTCGGCCAGCCGGGTGAGGGCCGGTTCGGCGGGGCGCGCGGCGAGGGCCTCACGGAGCAGGGCCCGGCGGGGCTTCCCCGCGGCGGTGCGCGGCACGGCCGGGGTGAACAGGATCTCGTCGGGCACCTTGTGCGCGGAGAGCACGGAGGCGCAGGCCCGCAGTAGGGCTGCCCGGTCGAGGGTTTGCCGTTCGGGCACGACGAACGCCACCGGGACCTCACCGAGCAGCGGATGGGCGCGTGCCACCACGGCCGCGTCCCGCACCCCGGGCAGTCCGCGCAGTACGTGCTCGACCTCGGCCGGGTCGACGTTCTCGCCGCCGCGCACGATCCGGTCGTTCACACGGCCGGTGACGGTCAGACAGCCGTACTCGCCGAGCCGGCCGAGGTCGCCGGTGCGGTACCAGCCGTCCCGCACGGCGTCGGCGGTGTCGTCGGGGCGGTTGTGGTAGCCGAGCATGACGCCCGGGCCTCGTACCCAGATCTCGCCCTCGGTGTCCGGGGCGTCCTGTCCGGTCTCCGGATCGACCAGCCGGACCTCCATGTCGGACAGGGGCGGCCCGCTGCTGCCGGGCGTCCGTGGCCCGTCCGGCGACTCCATGGCGATCTTGCCGCAGGTCTCGCTGCTGCCGTACCCGTCCAGGAGCGGGGCGCCGAACCGCGTCTCGACCTGCGCCCGGAGGTCCGGCTCGCTGGGCGCGCCGGCGGTGACGCAGAACCGGAGCGAAGGGACCGCGCCGAGCCCGGCGTCGAGCAGCTGCCGGTAGGTGAGGGGTACGCCGCCGAGGACGGTCGGCGTGAACTCGCCGACGAGCCGTGCCAGTTCGGCCGGTTCGGGTGTCGCGGTGATCCGGGCGCTCGCGCCTGCCACGGTGGTGCCCAGGACACAGAGCGAATGGGCGTACGTGTGCGACAGGGGCAGCGGCCACAGGATACGGTCCGTCGCCGAGAGTCCGAGGCGGGGGACGTAGCAGGCGACGGAGGACCAGAGGGCCGAGCGCTGGCTGGAGACGGCGGCCCTGGGGGTGCCGGACGTGCCGGAGGTGTGGATGAGCCAGGCGGGTTCGTCCAGGCCGAGGTCGTCGGCGGGTGAGGACGCCGATTCGGCGATCAGGGTCTCGAAGCTGGTCGCGTGGTCCGGAAGGGGGCCCTCGCCGGTCACGACCAGCCGGAGCGACCAGCCCGCGGTGAGCCGGGCGACCCGCGGCAGGTTGCGCCGGTCGGTGACGACGAGGGACGGATCGACGTCGGTCAGCAGCTCCGCGAGTTCGGCGTCGGTAGCCCGGGAGCTCAGCGGCGCACCGACCGCAGCGGCCCTTGCGGTGGCGAGCAACCCCTCGACCAGCTCCACGGCAGGGTCCAGGCAGAAGGCCACCCGGGCGCCCCGACCAACGCCAAATCCCCCCGCCAACCGGGCGGTTCTGTGCTCCAGTTCGGCCCAGCTCACACCGCGCCGGTCATCGGCGAACGCGAGCTTCTCGCCGTAGCGCACGGAGTTCTCCACGAGCAACTCCGCGACGGGCCGCACCTCGAACGTCTCCGCCACCCCCACCAGGCTGCCCCTCTTGCTCGAATGTCCGCACCATGGCGGCCTGTTGATCAGACTACGACGCGGCACTGACACCGGGCGCAGGCGGCGCGCCGCCGGGCCCGTCGCCTCTCCGGCGTCCGGTGGGTATGACACGTGGACGCAGGCGGAGTGGGTCACCTTGATGAGGAGTCGTCGAGGGCCTGGCTGGGACGGTCGGTTGGGCGGGGGCGCCCGCCTCGGGGCCGGTGTCGCCGTCGGCAGCCGTACGCGCCGTTCACCTCGCGGGATGCCCGGTCGTCCCATAGGGTCGCGGTGCCGCTGTGACCGCACGGGCGGCACGGCGCGGCCGATGAGGAGTGCCCATGTCAGGACAGTTCGAAGCGGTGGTCGAGGTCGACCGGCCCGTGGCGGAGGTCTTCGCCTATCTCGCCGACGGACGCAACGATCCGCAGTTCAGCCCCCGCGTTCTCCGGATCGACCGGACCCCCGACGGCCCGACAGCCGTGGGCACGGTCTTCCGGAGCACGGTCAAGGACGCCGGGATGAAGACCGCCCGGGAGTTCCGTATCACCGAGTTCGAAGCGCCGGTGAAGCTCCGCTGGGCCGAGGTCTCGAAGAACCAGGTGACGGCGAGCGAGGGCGGTTACGACCTGGAGGCGCTGGCCGACGGCCGCACCCGGGTCCGTATCTTCAACGTCCTGGAGGGCCACGGGCTGGGCAAACTCCTCGTGGGCCTGGCCCTGAGCGCGGCCCGCAAGGACGCCCCCGCCTTCGGTGCGCGGATCAAGGCGGCGGCCGAGTCGGCGATCGCCAAGAGCTGATTCATCCGGAGCTCCCCGTCGGGACCGGCTGCCGTACCGGTCCGCACAACGCCTCGCCATGATCGTGTGTCAGAAAGGGAGGAACCACTGACACCTTCAGGGGAGAAAAGATGGGGACGATCAAGCGCGCGCGACGAGTCTTCACCGGCATCGCCGCGTTAGCCCTGCTGGCCGGCGGGGTGATGGCCGGTGGAGGAGTCGCCGCGGCGGCCGTACCGACGTCGGCCCGGGGCGCGGCCGACACCACGCCGCCGCCCGCGCCGACCGGCCTGCAGGCGACCACCACGCCCCGGTCCGTGACCGTGACCCTGACCTGGAACAAGGTCACGGCCTCGGATCTCGCCGGCTACCTGGTCTACCGGTCCGACACGACACCGGTCGCGCTCGACGCGGCCCACCTGCGCAGCACCGCGACACCCTTCAACGCGCTGACCTTCGCCGACTACCCGCCCGCCACCGGCGCGACGTACTACTACGTGGTCGTCGCGGTGGACACCTCCGGCAACCGGTCGGCCTCGGCGCCGCTGGCGTTGAAGTCCCTGGACCTGACCCGGCCGCCCGCACCGACCGGCGTCACCGGATCCATCGACCCGGTCGCCCGCACCTTCACCGTCACCTGGAACCCCAAGGCCGCGACGGACAACGACACCGTCGGGTACCGCGTCGGCAGGTGCAACAGCGACGGCAGCTGCTTCATCGAAGTCTCCTCACCGTTGATCACTGGTACCTCGTTGACCAGCCCGTGGAACGGGACCAGTCCGGTCACGATCGCCATCTGCTCCGAGGACGCGGCCTACCTGCGGACCTGCTCGGCCAACGCGGTCATCGAGGCACCCGCGACGACCGGATAGTGTCGGACACCGGCGAGCAGCGCGGCGGCCGTCCGGTCCGCGTCGAGGGCCGATGACACCAGGCCGTCGGCCTGAAGTGTCCGTATTCCGCGGGCGAGTTGTTCCTGCCACTCCGGTTCAGCGGAGCCCAGCGCCCGGCGTCGCCCACGCCACGTCGTCCACCGCGAGCCAGGGCGCGTCCGCGACCGCCGTCGGTGTCACGCCGGCGAAGGCGCGGACGTCGCGGTGGAGGTGGGACTGGTCGGCGTAGCCGATCTCGGCCGCCACCTGGGCTGCGCTGCGGCCGGCGGCGAGGCAGTGGGCCGCGTGGTCGAAGCGGATCAACTGGGCCGCGCGTTTGGGGTTGATGCCGGTCTGGGCGCGGAAGCGCGACCACAGGTGTTTGCGGCTCCAGCCGACCTCGGCCGCGAGTGGCTCGACCCGGATTCCGCCGTGGTTCCGCTCCATCCGGGCCCAGACATAGGCGACTTCCGGATCGATCGGGCGGCCTTCCTCGTGTCGGCGGGCGAGCGCCGCCTCCGCGATGGCGAAGCGGTCCTGCCAGGTCTCGGCCGCGCGCAGTCGCTCCTCGGTCCGGGCCGCGTCGCGGCCCCAGAGGTCGTCGAGGGTGACCACCGTCCCGGCCAGATCCGAGGAGGCGCCGAGTACCGCGTGGGCGACGGCCGGTGACAGCCGTATCTGCAGGCACTCGATGTCGTGGCCGCGCCCGTGGACGCCGATGGAGGCGAGTCCGGCGACGACACTGCCGTTGTGCCGCCGACCGGTGATGTCGTCGACCGCGAGCGGCCCGTCGCCCAGGTCGACGGCCAGCGTGACGGCCGGGTAGGGGACGACGCTGAGATCGACGAACTCCCTGGTGCGGGCCCGGAATCCGGCCATGGTGACACCGGGCAGCCGAGGCGGACCCGACGGGGTGGCGATGTCCCACACCGCCGCTGCGTCCTGGAGCGCTTCGGCGGATCGCATGACGTCAGGCTAGGTGACATTCGTCCAAGACGCGATGCGCGGAGCGGGGCGACGCTGGCAGCATCCGCAAGCAGTCCCGGTCGGAAAGGACCGTTCGTGATGCCATCGCCGATTGACCCGTTCACCTCAGCTGTCGAACTCGCCGCGGCCGTGCGCCGCAAGGAGATCAGCCCCGTCGAGGTGGCCGACTGCTACCTCGGTCGGATCGACGAGCTCGACCCCCGGCTCAACGCCTTCTGCCACCGGGCCGACGACGACGTCCGCAAGGCCGCGTCAGCGGCGGCCGACGTGGTCGCGCGGGCCGGCTCGGACGACGTACTCCCGCCGTTCCTCGGTGTGCCGTTGCCCGTCAAGGACCTTCTGGACGTGGCCGGTTGGCCCACGACCCATGGGTCCGCCGGTGCGCGGAAGACGCCGGCGGAGACGTCGGAGCCGGTCGTCCGGCGGTTCGTGGACGCGGGGTTCGTGCTGCTCGGCAAGACGACCACCTCCGAGTTCGGCTCCCTGCCCTTCACCGAGAGCGAGGCCCTCGGCATCTCACGCAATCCCTGGGATCCGGAGCGCACACCGGGCGGGTCGTCGAGTGGCGCGGGCGTCGCCGTCGCCGCCGGGATGGCGCCCGTCGCCCATGCCGAGGACGGCGGCGGGTCGATCCGTATCCCCGCCTCCTGCAACGGTCTCGTCGGGCTCAAGCCCACCCGGGGCCTGGTCAGCAACGCGACCGTCGTCGTGGAGGGGCTGGCCACGAGTGGTGTGGTCTCCCGTACCGTGGCGGACACGGCGGCCGTCCTCGATGTGCTCGCCGTCCATGATCCCGGCGCCTGGTGGTCGCCGCCGGCTCCGCGCGGCTCCTTCGCCGCCGCGGTGCGGACGGAGGCGCCGACCGGGCTGCGGATCGGTGTGCTGACGGACTCGCCGATCGACGGGATCAGCGTGGACCCGGCCTGCAAGGCGGCCGTCGACGTCGCCCTCCGCGCGCTCGATGCCGCCGGTCACCACATCGTCGACACTCCTCTGCCGCTGCCCCCGACCGACGAACTGGTCTCCGCCTTCACGACCATCTGGAACATCGGCGGTGCCGGGATCGAGCTGGCCGACCCGGACCGCGTCGAACCCCACAACCGTGCCCTGCGCGAGGCGGCCCGGGCCGTCGACTCATGGGCGTACGCGGAAGGGGTCCTCAAGACCCAGGAGCTGTCGCGGCGGATCGTCGAGGGCTTCCTCGCCGGGTTCGACCTGCTCGTCACACCGACGATGGCGTGCCTCCCGCCGCTCGTCGGCGCGTGGCGCGAAGGCGTCGACGACCATCCGCTGATGGCGCTGCTCAACAGCTACCCGATGGGGGTGTTCACGTCCGTGTTCAACGTGACCGGGCAGCCGGCGATCTCCCTGCCCGTCCACCAGGACGACGCCACCGGCCTGCCCGTCGGCGTCCAGATCGTCGCGGCACCGTGGCGCGAGGACCTCCTGCTCCAGGTGTCCCGCGCCCTCGAACTGGCGCACCCCTGGACCGACCGCCGCCCGCCGGTCGGCTGAGCACGGGGTGGCCGGATAGCGCGGGAGACCGGGGCAAGCCGGATGTGAAGAACTGATGGTCAAGACTTCACCACGAACGCTTGTGCGCTTGTTCCTGGGCGTCGATCATTGGCCGAATCGCACACCTCTCCCGCGCCCCCGAGGAGCCCCCGGTGACCGCTGGCCCCATCGCACCCGAGCCGGTCAGCGCGCCGCCGGCCGCCCAGGAGGAACGGCAGAAGCTGCGCAAGCACTTCGGCCGCTTCGACATCCTCTTCTTCCTGCTGTGCACCATCGTCGGCGTGGACACCATCGGCACCGTGGCCTCCTCCGGTGCCGAGGCGTTCACCTGGCTCATCGTGCTGGCCGCCGTGTTCTTCATCCCCTCCGCGCTGCTGACCGCCGAGCTCGGCGCCGCGTTCCCCGACGAGGGCGGCCCCTACATCTGGACCAGCCGCGCCTTCGGCCGCCTGGCGGGTGCGGTCAACAACTTCCTCTACTGGATCACCAACCCGGTCTGGCTCGGCGGCACGCTCTCCGTGTCGGCCGTCACCGCGTACACCACCTTCTTCAACGACGGAAAGGATCTGAGCACCCCGGCGTTCTACGTCTTCACGCTCGCCTTCGTCTGGGTCGGCGTGCTCGCGGCGATCCTCTCCTTCGACATCGGCAAGTGGATCCCCACGATCGGCGCCTGGAGCCGTTTCCTTCTGCTCGGCCTGTTCACCCTCACCGTGGCCGTCTACGGCATCAAGCACGGCCTGCACGGATTCGGGTTCGGCGACTTCTCGCCGACGTATGCGGGATTCGTCGGCCTGGTGCCGGTGCTGATGTTCAACTACGTCGGTTTCGAGCTGCCCAACACCGCGGGCGACGAAATGACCGACGCACAGAAGGACGTGCCTTTCGCGATCTTCCGCAGCGCTTTCCTCGCCGTTCTGCTGTACGCGCTGCCGATTCTCGGCATCCTGCTGGTCCTGCCGGTCAAGGCCGTCACGGGCCTGGGTGGATTCATCGACGCGATCCGACAGGTCTTCACGGTGTACGGCGGTCAGGTCGGCGCCGACGGCAGCGTCTCGCTCAGCGGTGCGGGGAGCCTGCTCGGGGATCTCGCCGCGATCATGTTCATCCTCACGGTGCTGTCCTCCGGCGTCACCTGGGTCATGGGCTCCGACCGGGCGCTGGCCGTCTCCGGCTACGACGGCGCGGCGCCCCGCTTCCTCGGCGTCATCTCCAGCCGGTTCGGCACTCCGGTGCGGGTGAACATCCTCAGCGGGCTTGTCTCCACCCTCGTGCTGGTCCTGGCCCACGAACTGACCAACGGCAGCGCCGCCAAGCTCTTCGGCGCCGTCCTCGGTCTCGCCGTGTCCACCACCCTCGTCAGCTATCTCGGCATCTTCCCGGCGCTTCCGGTACTGCGCCGCAAGGCCCCGCACGCCTCCCGGCCCTACCGGGCGCCGTTCCCCCGCACCATCGCCACCGTGCTCACCGTGCTCATCCTGTTCGCGAGCGTGCAGCTGGTCGCACCCGGTCTCGGCGACCACTGGTTCGGCTCCGACTTCCGCCCGGACGGCTGGAGTTACGACGAGCGCTGGAAGTACCTCCTCACGGAGGCCGTCCCGCTCGCCGCCTTCATGCTCCTCGGCGTCCTCTTCTGGGCACTGGGTAGCCCGACCCGCAGGTCGGTAACCCTCGAGAAGTAACCGGGTCGGCCTGTCACAGGATCTCCTCGGGCGAGTTGTTCAGCGGAGGTGAACCCTCACCGGGTCCGCAGGAAGTAGCTGAAAACCGGGAACCTGAGCGGATCCATGTGGAAACGCCCAGGCATCTCGCACATGCGCCTGACTCACCTTCCACTTGCCCGCCGGATGCAGCTCGCCGAGGCCCAACTGCCGATCCGGTAAGGGAGATGAGGGCGCGGCCAGGGCGGAGCGTACGAGCGTCATCACGCCCGAACCGGGGCTGCGTGGCCAACTGCACGCCGGAGACGAGCGGTTCGACACGCTCGAGCGAGGGTCCGGTGCCGGCCGACCTCGTGGTCGACTGCACCGGGCTCCGCTCCCGGCTCCCCTCCTGGCTGCGGGACATCGGCGTGGCGGGGGCGAGCGAGGAGTCAGGCGTGCGCGGCTTCGCCTACTACAGCCGCTGCTTCCGCTCCACCGACGGCGGCCTGCCCGCCACCGCCTCTGCCTCACCATCCGCGGCGACGACCACGAACTGCGCACCCTCCTGCGCGACGAGCGCGCCTGGTCCGCCGCCGTACGGCTGTTTCCCGGCGCGGCCGCCTGGCTCGCGAGGCGGCCCATCACCGACGGCGTCCAGATCATGGGCGGGCTCACGGACCGCAGGCGGAATCTGTACGACACCGAAGAGCCCCTGGTCACCGGGGTCGTCGCGGTCGGCGACGCCTGGGCCTGCACCGTCCCGACCGTCGGCCGCGGGCCGGCGACGAGCCTCCGGCACAGCCTGGCCCTGCGCGATGCCCTGCGGGAGACGGGCCTGTCCGACCCCGTCGACCTGGTGACCCGGTTCGCCGCCGCGACCGACGACGGCCTCGCCCGGATCTACCGGCACACCACCTCGCACACCCGCCACCGCCTGGCGGAAATGGACGCGCACACCGCCGGACGGCCGTACACCCATGCCCGGCGCCCAGGAGGCCTTGCGCGCGCCGGTGCTCGCTGATGCCGTGATCCGGCTCCTGCCCGAGTTCGAGCAGCGGATGCCGGCCGGTCCCGCGCGGGTGGATCCTCAAGGCCGTCACCGAGTGAGCGGAGTGCAACTCTTCCCAGTCCTGCGGACGTTGAGGGCGGTGGCGCCGACTGCCGTCACGGCTCGGAGGTCTCGGATTCGAGTGAGGTCCGGGTCGCGTGGCCGTACACGCCCGACTCGTCCGACAGGATGACGCGGGTGAGCTGGTAGCCGCGGACCGCGCTCTGGACCTCGCTGTCGTAGTCCCCGTCGGCCTTTCCGTCGTAGTAGCCGATCTGCTTGAGGCGGAGCTGGAGTTCGACGACTTCGGATCCCTTGTCGCCCAGGCGGAGGACGGGGGCCTGGCCGCCCGATTCGCTCGGTGAGGGGCGCCCGTGGCCGTGGCGGTGGCGCTGGCCGAGGGGTCGGTGGGGCGTTGGGGCCGGTCGGGGTGGGCGAGCCTTCGGTCGAGGTCGCGCCTGGTGAGGAGGAGGCCGTCGGCGAGGAATCCGCGGAGGAGGTCGCGTGGGACGGGTCCGGGGAAGACGTGTCGCTTGCTGAGGGTGAGCCGTCCGGGAGGCCCGCACGGACGCCGCCGGACAGGGAGTCGTCCCGGGCCGGGCCGTCGTACCAGAAGATGCCTCCGACGAAACCGGCCGTCACCACGACGGCCACGGCGGCTCCGACGCCGGCGACCAGCACCGCGCGGGGGCGTCGGCGACCGGTCCGGGGGCATCGGACGGGGAGGGCAAGGGCGGAGACAAGGCGGCGTGGTCCGAATCGGACGCCGCGACGGTCACAGCCGTCTCACCCAAGTCCTCGGCTGAGTTCGGCGGTTGTTGCTCCCCCACGCCTTCCGGGTCGTCCGAGCCGTCCAACTGCCCTGCCTCGTCGCCGACTTCGACGAACGGCCGGATCCGCACCGGGTCGAAGTCCTCCGCTGCCGCCGCCTCCGCCGTGCGGGCCGCGCGGTGGGCGTCGGAGGCGCGGCGGCCGCAGGAGCAGGACGGAGTGCCGTCCGCTGCCCGGGACTTGCCGCATTCAGGGCAGACGGGGCCCGTCGGTTCGCTCACGTGTTCCCTCTCCGTGCGAAGTCCAAAGTTTAAACAGTTGGGCTCCACACGACGTCCACAACTTCTCAGAATCTGGAATCGGGAGGTCCGGAGAGGTCAGAACCGGCCAGTGCGCGGCGGATGGGGCGCTGCCAGGCCGTTCACTCGCCCTGATGGCAGGATGGCGGCATGGAACGTGTGCTTGGAATCGGTGGTTACTTCGTGAGGGCCGCCGACCCGGCGGCCCTGAGCGTCTGGTACCGCGACTGTCTGGGGCTGGACGCCGACGAGCACGGGCTGTGGCGTCAGGAAGCCGGGGCGACGGTCTTCGCGGCGTTCGAGTCCGGCACCGACTACTTCGGGTCCCGCACCCAGCAGACCATGCTCAACTTCCGGGTCCGCGACCTGGACGCGATGCTCGCGCAGTTGCGTGCCAAGGGTGCGGACGTGGCCGAGGAGACGCAGGACATGGAGGGTGTCGGCCGGTTCGGCTGGGTCACCGATCCCGAAGGCAACCGGATCGAGCTCTGGCAGCCCGCCTGATCGGGATCGGCGGCCGTCAGCCCTGGCCCGCGTGGAGGTGGCTGTGGGAGACCTCGGGCGGGCACAGCTGCTTGCTCGCTCGCCGGTCGCGGTGCCAGTCGTGGATCGCCAGGGCCAGCGCGCACGCGACGGGCGCGATGCCCAGTCCGACGGCGGTCGCGACAGCCGTGCGGTAGTCGTGGTGGTCGGCGGCGAGGACGACGTAGAAGAGTCCGGGGAGTGCCGCCGTGCCGATGGAGCCGCCCAGGCGCTGTCCGGTCTGCAGGGCGCCGCCCGCCGCTCCCGCCATGCGGACCGGGACCTCGCGCAGGGTCATGGTGACGTTGGGCGAGATGACGCAGCCGCTGCCCAGGCCACCCAGGAAGAGGGCCGGGACGGTGAGCCAGGGGCGAGGCCGGTGGAGGCCAGGCGCAGGATCAGGGCCGTGCCGCCCAGGCCGAGCGTGACGGCGGCAAGTCCGCAGACGGTCAGCACTCTGCCCAGGCGGTCCACCAGTCGGCCGGCCAGCGCGGCGGCGAGGGCGGAGCCGAGGGCGAAGGGGGTCACTGCGAGGCCCGAGCGGAGCGGTGAGTAGTCGAGGCCGTTCTGGTAGTAGAGGGCGAAGACCAGCCATACGCCGCTGAAGCCCACGAAGTAGAGGGTGGCGATGGCTGCGCCGGTGGCGTAGCCGCGGGTATTGGTCAGGAGGCGGGGGTCCAGGAGGGGGTGGCCTTCGCGGGCCGCGACGCGTCGCTCCCAGCAGACGAACGCGATGAGCAGCGCCGGGCCCACGACGAAGAGCCACCACAGTCGTCGTACGCCTCCCGACTCGGCGAGCACCAGCGGGAGCATCAGGGCGAGGACTCCGGCGCCGAGGAGTGCGACGCCGACGACGTCGAGGCGTTCCCGGTGGCCGGGAGCCGTCTTCGGGAGGAGGCGGAGGCCGAGCAGGAGGGCGATCGCGCCGACCGGGACGTTGACGTAGAAGATCCAGCGCCAGCCCTGGGGGCCGTCGGCCAGGGCGAGGACGAGGCCGCCGACGACGGGGCCGACGGCGCTGGAGATGCCGACCGTCGCCCCGAACAGGCCGAAGGCGCGGCCGCGTTCGGCGCCGCGGAACATCTGCTGGATGAGCGCGGAGTTCTGCGGGGCGAGACAGCCCGCGGCGACTCCCTGCGCGAGGCGGGCCACGACGAGCCAGGTGATGGTGGGGGCCGCGCCCGCCGCGGCGCTGCACAGCACGAAGGCGCCGAGGGCCACGAGGAAGATACGGCGTCTGCCGACGGCGTCGCCGATGCGGCCGGCGGTGACCAGGACCAGGGCGAAGGCAAGCGCGTAGCCGGAGACCACCCACTGGATGGCGGGTGCCGTGGTGTGCAGGTCGCGTTGCATGGACGGCAGCGCGACGGCGACGATCGTCACGTCGAGCAGGCTCATGAACCCCGCCACGAGGGTGACCCACAGCGCCTTCCACCGCCGGGGGTCGGCTGCGTCGTCCGCCTGCGTCGGCACCGCTCCTCCTCCGCCGTCGTCCGGACAGCATGCCCCGGGTGGCGCGGCTCTGCGCGTCGGCAGTGCGCGTCGGCAGTGCGTCGGAGCGCAAAGGAATCACCTGGTCTGGACCAAGAAAGAGTTTGGTCTAGACCTAACCGTAGACGTGCTCGTCGCCCGGCCCGAAGCTGGGGGCCACTCCCCCACCTCATCGGAGGCACACCGTGAGACGTCTTCGCGCATGTCTCGGCGCAGCCGCCGCCGTCGGACTCGCCGCCGCCGGAACCACGGCACTGGTAGCGGGCAACGCCTCGGGCGCCACCACCGCGCTCGACAACCGCTGGTACGCGGCGGCCCCCTACCTGATGCCGCTCGACAACGACCCGCCGGACCCGGCCGCCATCATGGACGCCACCGGCCTCAAGGCCTTCCAGCTCGCCTTCGTCCTCGCCCCCAACGGCGGTGGCTGCTCCCCCACTTGGGGCGGTACCGCGCCGGTCTCCTCGGACACGGCAGTCCAGTCCGTCATCAACACCATCCGCGCCAAGGGCGGCGACGTGTCCGTCTCCATCGGCGGGTACGGCGGTACGAAGCTCGGTCAGACCTGTTCCGACGCGGCGGCGACCGCTGCCGCGTACCAGCAGGTCATCACCAAGTACGGCCTGCACGCGATCGACTTCGACCTGGAGGAGCCGGAGTACGAGAACACCGCGGCGATCAAGAACGAGATCGGTGCCGCGAAGATACTCCAGCAGAACAACCCCGGTCTGTACGTCTCCGTCACCACGGCGGGCACGGCGGACGGCACCGGCTGGTTCGGCAAGCAGATGCTGCTGGAGGCGAAGTCGCAGGGGTTCACGCCGAACAACTTCTCGATCATGCCGTTCGACGGCGGTTTCAACGGGGCCGCCTCGCAGACCAGCGCGCTCACCAACTTCAACTCCATCCTCCAGTCGACGTTCGGCTGGGACCAGGCGACCGCCTACGCCCATGAGGGCTTCTCCGGGATGAACGGGCGCAGCGACACCGGCGAGTACTTCACCCAGGCCGACTTCCAGACCGTGCTGGACTACGCCACGAGCCACAACATGGACCGCTTCACCTTCTGGTCCCTCAACCGGGACCGCCAGTGCACTCCGGCCGACAACGGCGGCCGTACGTCGGGCACTTGCTCCAGCGTGGCGCAGAACTCCTGGGACTTCGCCAAGTACTCGGTGAAGTTCGCGGGCGCCACCCCGCCCACCTCGACACCCACGCCCACCCCCACACCGACGCCGACCGGGTGCAAGACGGCGTGGAGTTCGACCGCGGTCTACACCGCCGGCGACGAGGTCTCGTACAGCAACCACAACTGGAAGGCCAAGTGGTGGACCCAGAACGAGGTGCCGGTCGCCTCGGACTGGGGTGTCTGGCAGGACGAAGGGGCTTGCTGACAAGGTGAGTTGCGCCCCCGCGAGAGCGCGGGCGCACTGCGAGACACCCCTGACGCCTCCGTGCGCCGGTGTGTGCTGCCGGATTCCCTTCCGTTCGTCGGGCACTCGGTCGCGGACCGGGTATCGATGCCAACGCGGGTGGAAGCGGGCGGCGTTGGGGGCTGGCACGGTGGCGCGCCTTTCGTGGACTCACGGGCCCTACGAGTCACGTCGCGCACGGCGGCGGAACGCGGTGCGCCTGCTGCGGGTCGAGGGCCGCTACGGTCCGCGACTGCGCGATGTACTGCCGGCGCTCGTGGCGCTGACGGTGGTCGTGTGCGCGCTGGTCGCCGGGCTGGCGGCGGGCTATCGCACCGCCGGTCTCGCCGCCCCCGTCGCCGGGGGCGCTCTCGTCGTGTTCGTCGTCGTGTTGGCGGTCCGCGGTCGGCGCCCCGGCGTCCGCCGCCGCTCCGGCTACTACATCTCGGACGAACTGCTCGAACTCGACACCCAGGGCCTGGCGTTGGCGGTGGCACGGATGCTGCGCCGGGACGGGTGGCGCGTGCGGATGCTGTCCGCGCCGGAGCGGCCGCACCTGTGCGCCCGGGACAAGGGCGGCCACCGGCTGGAAGTGGCCTTCCGGCCGGTGGCGGAGCCCCTCCCCGACGAGGACGTGTCGCACCCCCGGCAGCACCGGGGCGACGCAGAGTCCTCGCCCCTCCGCCTTGTCGTGCATCGGGCACCTTCAGGGCACGGGACGTCCACTGGGCACGCCGGGAGGGGCACATCTGCCTGCTCGACGGCACCGCGCTGCGCCGCTGGGCAGCGGGCACGCGCCTGAGCGACCTCCTCGCCGGGCAGCTGTGACGACCTACCCCGCGTACGACTCATGGGCCGACGGCTGGAGCCGGTCTCGGACACTGCCGGGGAAGACATTCGGCCGGCGAAACTGTGCGCGCGCTCCAACGAGTTGCACCTGGTCCAGGACGGGGAGATCGTCGACGTCGTCCCGACCTGTCGAGGAGAGGGCCGTTGCTTTCTGTGAGACGTACCGCAGGGCGATTCGGGCAGTCGTCCGGTGGTCACACCCAGACGGTCACACCCGGTCGGTCACGAACGCGTCGAGCGCGGCGGTCAGCTCCGCGGGCTTCTCCACCGGCAGTTCATGGCCGGCGTCGATGATGCGGACCACGGCGTTCGGATACGCCTTCGCCATGCGCAGCATCTGCTGCACCGGCAACTGGATGTCGTGGTAGCCGTGCACGAGAAGCGTGGGCGCCTCGATCTCGCCGACCCGGTCGAGGACGTCGAAGGCCCGCATGGCGCCGTAGTCCGTCATGACCACCTCCTTCGGCGTGGCCGCGGAGGCCTCGATGTACTTGCGGACCTCCTCGCGCGGGTAGCCGGGCGAGAAGGCCCGCTTGATGTTGGCGGCCACGAACAGCTTGAACGGCACCCGGGTGGAGATCGCCATGAGGAGACCCCGCCCACGGCTGTAGGTCATACGGCTGATCGAGTCCACCAGCACCAGGCGTTCCACCCGGTCGGGCTGGGCGAGGGCGATGGTCTGGGCGATCATCCCGCCCATGGAGTGACCGACCAGGACGCACCGGTCGACCTCCAGGTGATCGAGCAGGGCGAGGACGTCGTCGGCCAGCTCGCCGACGGCCCGCACCCCCGCGCCGGTGCTCTCGCCGTGCCCGCGCAGGTCCAGCCGTATCACCCGGCGCCGGACGGCGAATTGCTCGGTCTGGTGGTCCCAGCGATGCCGGTCGGCCGTCCACCCGTGCACGAACACCAGCGGCACGCCCTCGCCGTCGCGGGGCCCCTCGTCGTCGTACGTCAGCACTGCGCCGTCGACTTCGAGCTGCGGCATGGTCGCCTCCTGGACGCAGTCCGGTTACTGGCGAGTACAGTAGCCGTGACCGGGCGGCCCGTCACGCCCTTGTCCGGAGGCGCCGTTGAGCCGACGTCCCACGGAAAGCGGTGCGTGCGGATGCCGAAGTGCGGGGACGACTGGAGGTCCCGGACGCCTTCGACGGCGCGTAGGACGCCGTTGGCGAAGTCCGGCAGCTCGCGCGGGCCCGGTGCGAGCTGCTCGGCGAACAGGTCGAAGCCGCCGGAAGCCAGCGGACCGGCGTACCGGACCGATGCGGGCGCGGTTCGGGTGGTGAAGTGGTCAACGTACGGGCCCTTCTGGCGCAGCCACTGCCGACGCGGATCATCTGTGAACTCTTTCGCGTGCCCGACGAGTTGACCGAGGACACGGGCCGGATGATCGCCGACATCATGGACCCCTGCGACCCGGGCCCGGAGCACGCCGCGTCCGTACAGCGGCAGATCGGTACGGTGCTGCCGACGCTGATCGGCAACGCCGTGGTCGCACTGCTGCTCCGTCCCGAGCAGCCGGCCGCCGTGCGGGCCGGGGGGATCGGGTGGGACGAGGTCGTGGAGGTGACGCGGCCGCGGGGCTGGATCCGGCGCAGTACGGTGCGGACGCGGGGGTCTTCGACGCGGCGCGCAGGGCCGACGATCATCTGGCGTTCGGTATCGGTGTGCACCGGTGCATCGGCGCGCCGCTCGCCCGGGTGGAGGCGCTCGCCGCGCCGCTCGCCCTCTTCGAACGCTTCCCCGAACTGCGCCTTGCGGTCGGCGAGGACGAACTGCGGCAGGTGCCGTCGTTCATCGCCTTCGGCCGGCAGGAGGTGCCGGTGCGGCTGCGGGGCTGACACCGCAAAGGGGGCTCGACCGGTCCCCCGTTCCGGTCGCGCCCCCGCGGCCCGTCGAACTTACGTGCCCGGCGGAGGCCTTGGGTACCGCGTCGGTGCCCCATGGCGCGCCCGTGGGACTCACCCGTGCACAGGTGAGTCCGGATCGCCCCGGTTCGCACGGCGCAGGTCGGGCTCGTCGAGATCGCCGAGGGCCAGGTGGGCGAGGACGACCTCGTAGAGATCGCTGCCCGCGGCGAGCAGTTGGCGTTCCAGGACGGGTTCCGCGCTGCGGACGTGTTCGCGGACGGTCTGCGCGTGCACGCCGAGATCCTGTGCGGCCCGTTCGGCGTTGCCTCCGGCGGCGATCCAGGTGCGCAGGGTGCGGCGCAGGTCGCGGGCGTCCGGGTCTAGGCGGCCGAGCAGGTCGTGGGCCCAGGTGCGGAGGGCGGGCCCGGCCAAGAGGTCGTCGAGCCCGGCGGGGGCCGCCTCGACGACCTCGCCGGGTTCCTCGCCCAGGCCGACCTGGGTGTTGAGGGCGAGGTGGACGACGGCACGGACGGTGAGGTCGGCGAAGTCCGTGTGCAGCAGGGTCTCGACGCGTTCCATGCGGGCGCGGACGGTGTTGCGGCTGACGCCGAGGACCTTGGCGGCGCTGACGGCGGTGAACTCCAGGCCGAGGCGGGTGGTGGCGAGGAGTTCCGCGCGGGTGTGGTGGGCGAGGGTGTCGAGCGGGTGCAGCAGTCGAGTGGTCCAGCCATGCAGGGCGGCCGGGTCCATCAGGCGCTCGGGGTGGGTGCGTTCGGCGTAGACGGCGCGCTTGTCCGGGCGGAAGCGGGCGACGGCGAGGGCGCTGACGGCCTGTCCGTAGGCGGTGGCGGTGCGGGCGAGGCTGTGCGGGGCGCTGCCGCCGAGCAGCGTGCCGGGTCGGCGGCCGATCACGGCACGCAGCTCGTCGGCGGCGGCGTCCCGGGGCGTCACGACGATGACGTGCACGTCCATCGCGGGGCAGCGCACGACCAGCGCCCGCTCACGCGTGGCCGCCAGGCATTCCTCGGCGATGTGGTCGCGTTCCTCGGCGCCGCCCTCCAGGACGTAGACGCACGCGGAGTCCGTGTCGAGCAGGCCGGGCCAGAGGCCCGCGGCCACCCGGCGGGCGGAGACCGTGTCCTCGACCATCAGCAGTTGCAGGATGGCCAGGCGCAGGTCGGCGGCCGCGCGTTCGAGCCGCCGTCGGGCCGTGGCCGTCTCGTCGGCCCTGAGCAGGAGTTCGATGACCTGGGCGGAGTGGGTGACGATGTCGGAGGTCCGCCGGTCGAAGGGCGTCTCGCGGGACACGACCAGTACACCGGCGCCGCCGGGCTGGGGCTGGTCCACCCTGACGAGCCGCAGGTGGCGGCCCTCGCCGTCCCAGGCCGCGGAGGCGATCCGGCCGCCGACGATCTCCGCGACCAGGCCACCCTCGTCGAGCGGGATCCGCGTCCCGGCGAGGACCGCGCCCGCTTCGTCCTGAAGACACGCCGTCCCCCGTACAGCCTCTGCGAGCCAGCCGACGACCCGGCGGACGTCCCGCCCGGCCGGTCGCAGATGGTCGAGCAGTTCCTGCGCCCACGCCGAACCACCGGCGCCCTGTTCAGTGGGCGCCACGCCCGTTCGGCCAGCCATCTCGGCCTTCTCCTCGTGCATCGCATCGACCTCGGCAATCGCGGGGACGTTACCCCACGCCTGCCCAACCGTCGCACGGGTACGGCCCGAAGAGCCCGGTTTCAGGCGCGATGGACGGTAAGTGCGTCCTTCCCACCGAAAACGCCACCGTCCGTGAAGGCCAGTGCGGCGAAGCGTTCGCCGATACGGCGGTGGGTGGCGGCGTCCGGGTGGAGGTCGTCCGGCAGCGGGAGTTCGTCGGTGTCGGTGTCGCCGTAGAGGTCGCGGCCGTCGAGGTGGTGGAGGTTCGGGTCGTCGGTGGCGCGCTGCCGGACGATGCGGGCGAGTTCGTCGCGGATGACGTTCAGGGTGAGCTTTCCGCTCGCGCGTTCGGCGGGGTCGCCCAGGGCGACGAACCTCAGCCGACCGGCGGCGATGTCGCTGAAGTCCGGGACGCTCGGGCCGGGCGTGTCCTCGTGGATGGGGCACATGATGGGCGAGACGACCAGGAGCGGTGTGTCGGGGTGGCCTTCGCGGATGGTGTCGAGGAAGCCGTGCACGGCGGGCGTGAAGGCGCGCAGACGCATCAGGTCGGTGTTGACGAGGTTGATGCCGATCTTGAGGCTGATCAGGTCGGCAGGCGTGTCCCGCAGGGTGCGGGCGGTGAACGGGTCGAGCAGCGCGCTCCCGGCCAGGCCGAGGTTGATCAGTTCCACGCCGGCGAGGGAGGCGGCGAGGGCCGGCCAGGTGGCCGTCGGGCTCGCGGCGTCGGAGCCGTGGCTGATCGAACTGCCGTGGTGCAGCCACACTTTGCGGCCGGTGACCGGTGCGGGCTCGACCGGGGCGTCGGTGCGCAGGGCGACGAGCTCGGTGGTCTCGTTGTGCGGGAGCCAGATCTCGATGTCCTTGAGTCCGTCGGGCAGGTCGGCGAAGCGGACGGTGCCGATGGGGCCGGACCGGAGTTCGGCGGTGCCGGCCGTCATGTCGACGGTGATGGTGTTGCCGCCCGTGACACTGGCCTGGCCGGTCGGGCGGCCGTCGACGAGGAGGTCGTAGAGGCCGTCGGGGCGGGGCGGAGCGCCGACGTAGTCGCGCTTGGTGCGCAGTGCGTCGAGTTCGATCACGGTCGCGCGGGTGCGGAAGGCGAGCCGTATGCCCGAGGGTTGGGACTCGGCCATGGCCAGCTGCGGGTCGGTGTTCTGGGCGCGGGCCCAGGCGGGCAACCGGTGCGGCAGCAGGCCGTGTTCGGTGGGTTCCGTGTCGAGGGCGCCGCGCAGGAGGTCGGCGGTGACGGGCGTGGTGATCCAGTCGTGCTCGGTGTGCATGTCCTCGGCCTGTCGATCAAGGGGTGGGGGTGGCGGGCCAGTTGCGCAGCAGCGCGTCGAGGGCGTCCAGGATCCGGGTCCAGGTCTCCTGCGAGTCGGGGGCGCTGTGGCTGAAGCCGCCGGCCAGCTCCAGGCTGCTGTACCCGTGGAAGACGCTGCCCAGGAGGCGTACGGCATGGGTCTGGTCCGGCTCGCTCAGGTCGTAGCCGCGCAGGATGGCGCGGGTCATCTGGGCGTGCCGTACGCCCGCACTGGCGGCCGCGGTCTCGGGGTCGAGCCGCATCCGGGCCGCGGTGGCGCGTCCGGGGTGCTGACGGCCGTAGTCGCGGTAGACGTCGGCGAAGGCGACCAGGGCGTCCTTGCCGGCCCGGCCCGCCACGGCGTCGGCGGCCAGGTCGGCGAGTTCCTCCAGGGCGAGGAGCGCGATCCGGGTCCTCAGGTCGTGGGAGTTCTTCACGTGCGCGTACAGGCTCGCGACCTTGACTTCGAAGCGCCGTGCCAGCTCCGAGGCCGTCACCTGGTCGAAGCCGACCTCGTCGGCCAGCTCCGCTCCCGCCCGGACCACGCGGTCCGTGGTCAGCCCTACCCGTGCCATGAGCACCCTTCCGATCGCCTGAACCGATTATGCATTTGCCTAAAGCTTTTAGGCAAATTAGCTTGGGCCTATGGAACCGCTGACCGAGCAAGAGATCCGCGCCGCCTTCGTGAACTGCTCCAAGGGCGAGGCGAAGCGGCTGAACGTCCCGCGCGACCTGGCCGACCTGCCCTGGGAGGACCTGGACTATCTCGGCTGGCGCGATCCGCAGGCACCCGACCGGGCCTACCTCGTGGTCGAGTTGGACGGCGGCCTCAAGGCCCTCTCACTGCGCACGTCGAACGCCGGGTCCTGGCAGACCAGGCGCAGCATGTGCTCGATGTGCCTGACCACGCACTCCGGTGGCGTCTCACTGATGGTGGCACCCAGGGCGGGCAGGTCCGGGCAGCAGGGCAACTCGGTGGGCGCCTACATATGCAGCGACCTCGCCTGCTCGCTGTACGTGCGCGGCAAGAAGGACGCGGGGATCGGCGCCCGGCTGCACGAGACGATCACCCTGGAGGAGAAGGTCCGGCGCACCGTGGCGAACCTCGCCGCGTTCGTCGCCAGGGTGACCACGGCATAAGCTCGGCGGATGGCGAAGTACTTCGACGTGCACCCCGACAACCCCCAGCCGCGCATCATCTCCCAGGTTGCCGACAGCATCCGCCAGGATGCCCTGATCGCGTACCCCACCGACTCCTGCTACGCGCTCGGCTGCCGGCTGGGCAGCCGGGACGGCATCGACCGGATCCGCAGCATCCGGCACCTGGACGACCGGCACCACTTCACCCTCGTATGCCAGGACTTCGCGCAGCTCGGCCAGTTCGTGCGGGTCGACAAGGACGTGTTCCGGGCCATCAAGGCGTCCACGCCCGGCAGTTACACCTTCATCCTGCCGGCGACGAAGGAGGTGCCGCGCATGCTCCAGCACCCGAAGAAGAAGACGGTCGGCGTGCGCATCCCCGACCACGTCGTCACCCAGGCACTGCTCTCCGAGCTGGGTGAGCCGCTGCTGTCCAGCACGCTGCTCCTGCCCGACGAGGAGGAGCCGATGACACAGGGCTGGGAGATCAAGGACCGGCTCGACCACGTGCTCGACGCTGTGGTCGACTCCGGCGAGTGCGGCACCGAGCCGACGACCGTCATCGACTTCTCGGACGGCGAGGCGGAGATCGTACGGCACGGAGCCGGGGACACCTCCCGGTTCGAGTGAACTCCAGTGTTCCACCAGGCCGGGGCCCCTTCCGGCACGGTGGGTGGCACGTGCAACGATGGCCGCATCCGGCCCGTCGGGCAGCAGAGCCGGTCGGCGCCGAGCACGCAGAGAGGCAGCCTCCCCATGAATTCCGTACAGGGAACGGCCGTTGACATCACCACCGAGGACGGCGTCTCGGACGCCTACCTGGCACACCCCGGTGACGGCCTCCCCCACCCCGGCGTACTGCTCTACCAGGACGCCTACGGACCGCGCCCGCACCTCAACGCCATGGCCGACCGGCTGGCGGCCGCCGGCTACACGGTGCTGCTCCCGCACGTGTTCTACCGGCACGGGCGTGCGCCGGTCTTCGACCTCCCCGACTTCCTCGGCCCGGAGGCCCTGGGCGCTCTCTGGGAGCAGATCCCCCCGGTGATGCAGTCCCTCACGCCCGAGCTCGCCATGCGGGACGCAGGCGCGTATCTGCAGTGGCTGGCCGACTCCCCGCTGGTCGCCGACGGCCCGGTCGCCCTGACCGGCTACTGCATGGGCGCCCGGCTCGCCCTGCTCACCGCCGGCACCTACCCGGACCGGGTCGCGGCGGCGGCCGGCTTCCACGGCGGGCGGCTGGCGACGGAAGCTCCGGACAGCCCCCACCTGGTGGCGGAGAAGGTCACCGCCGAGCTGTACTTCGGCCACGCGGACGAGGACGCCTCCATGCCTCCCGAGCAGCAACTGCTGCTCGAGGAGACCCTGACGGCGGCGGGCGTACGGCACCGCTGCGAGGTCTACCCGGGTGCGCAGCACGGGTACACGCAGGCGGACACGGACGCGTACGACAAGGAGGCCGACGAGCGGCACTGGGCGGCGCTGCTCGATCTGCTCGGCCGCACTTTCTGACGCTCGGCTTCAGAACTCACAGCGACGCCCGCGGTTCCAACTCCGTGGGCGTCGCCCTGTGTTCAACTCATTGACATGCACGCACCCTGATGCCAGTTTGAGAGCGCTCTCAAAAACAGGTACGGACCAATCCCCTCGAGTGACCCCACACACGGAGGTGGAGCGTGCACCACAAGCTCACGCGCCGCATGACGGCCCCCACGGCCGCGGCCGCCCTGATCGCCGCGGTGATCGCGATCCAGTCGCCCTCGTCCGCCAAGGCGGCGGTGCCGGCGACGATTCCCCTGAAGGTGACCAACAACTCCGGTCGTGGAGACGCGGTTTACGTCTACACGATCGGAACCCTGCTCTCGACGGGCCAGCAGGGCTGGGCGGACGCGAACGGTACGTTCCACGCCTGGCCGGCCGGCGGCAATCCGCCGACGCCCGCGCCGGACGCGTCGATCGCGGGACCGGCCGCGGGTCAGTCGAAGACGATCCAGATCCCCAAGTTCTCCGGGCGGATCTACTTCTCGTACGGGCAGAAGCTCGTGTTCAAGCTGACCACCGGCGGACTGGTACAGCCCGCCGTGCAGAACCCGACCGACCCCAACCACGACATCCTCTTCAACTGGTCCGAGTACACGCTCAACGACTCGGGGCTGTGGCTCAACAGCACGCAGGTGGACATGTTCTCCGCGCCCTACGCGGTCGGCGTGCAGCGCTCCGACGGAAGCACGGTGAACACCGGGCACCTCAAGTCCGGCGGCTACAACGGGGTCCTCAACGACCTGCGCGGCCGGTCCGGCGGCTGGGCGGGGCTGATCCAGACCCGGTCCGACGGGACGGTGCTGCGGGCGCTGGCGCCGGGGCACGGGCTGGAGTCCGGCGCGCTGCCGGCGTCCGTGATGGACGACTACATCAACCGTGTCTGGCAGAAGTACGCGTCGTCGACCCTGACCGTGACGCCGTTCGCCGACCAGCCGAACACCAAGTACTTCGGCAAGGTCGCGGGCAACGTCATGAACTTCACCAACGGTTCGGGCGCCGTCGTCACCAGCTTCCAGAAGCCGGACGCGGACAGCGTCTTCGGCTGCCACAAGCTGCTCGACGTGCCCAACGACCAGGTGCGCGGCCCCATTTCGCGAACCCTGTGCGCGGGCTTCAACCGCAGCACACTGCTGGTCAACGCGAACCAGCCGGACACGTCCTCGGCGAACTTCTACCAGGACGCGGTGACCAACCAGTACGCCCGCGCGATCCATGCGCAGATGGCCGACGGCAAGGCCTACGCGTTCGCCTTCGACGACGTCGGCAACCACGAGTCGCTCGTCCAGGACGGCAGCCCGCAGCAGGCGTATCTGACCCTCGACCCGTTCAACTGACGCCGAAGGGCCTCACCCCGGCAGGGGTGAGGCCCATGTCGTGCGGGTGGTCAGCTGGTCGTCACCGCGGTGTCGTCGATCACGAAGCTGGTCTGGAGCGAGGAGTCCTCGACGCCGGTGAACTTCAGGGCGACCGTGGTCCCCGCGAAGGCCGAGAGGCTGAAGGACTTCGCGACGTAGCCGGAGGCCGCGTTGAGGTTCGAATACGTGGCCAGGGTCGTCGAACCGGCGGTGACCGTCAGCTTGTCGTACTGGGTGCTGGTGGTGGTCTCCGCCGTGTCGATGTGGATGTAGAAGGTGAACGTCGTTCCCGTGCAGCCGCTCGGGATCGTCACCGACTGGGACAGCGTGTCGGTGTGGGTGGAGCCGTAGCCGTCCAGCCACGCCTTGTACGAGCCGGTGCGGGCGGCCTCACTGCTGGAGCTGGTGATGACCCCGCTGGTCGCGGTCCAGGTCGTGTTCCCGGACTCGAAGCCCGCGTTGCCCAGCAGCTGCGTGGAGGTGCAGCTGCCACCACCGCTGGAACTGACGGTCCAGGTGAAGGATGCGGTGCCGGTGGCTCCGGTGCTGTCGGTCACCGTGACGGTGGAGCTGTAGGTGCCCGCTGTGGTCGGCGTACCGGAGATCACGCCGGTCGAGCTGCTGATCGACAGGCCGGTCGGCAGACCGCTGGCGGCGTAGGTCAGGGAGCCGCTGTTGGTGGAACTGGCCGAGATCTGCAGGCTCACCGCGGTACCGACGGTGGACGACTGGCTGCCCGGGTTGGTGACCGTGACTCCGCTGGTCGGCACGGTGATGTGGCTGCCGACGTTGATGCCCGCGAAGGCGTTGCCGACACCGGCGTACTGGGTGGAGCTGGTGCCGTAGAGCGCGGCGGCCGCGTTGAGCGCGGCGGTCCGGGCACCGGCGTATGTGGTGCTCGACGTCATGTACGTCGTCAGCGCCTTGTACCAGATCTGCAGGGCCGCGGCCCTGCCGATGCCGGCGACAGCGACGCCGTCGGAGGTGGTGCTGGTGTAGGTGGTGCCGTTGATGACCTTGGTGCCGCTGCCCTCGGAGAGCAGGTAGAACATGTGGTTCGCCGGACCCGAGGAGTAGTGCACGTCGAGGTTGCCGACACCGGAGTACCAGCTGTCCGCGGAGCCGCCGTCCTTGCTCGGCTTGTCCATGTAGCGCAGCGGGGTGCCGTCGCCATTGATGTCGATCTTCTCGCCGATGAGGTAGTCGCCGACGTCGGAGGAGTTGTTGGCGTAGAACTCCACACCGGTGCCGAAGATGTCCGAGGTGGCCTCGTTGAGGCCGCCGGACTCACCGCTGTACTCCAGGCCCGCCGTGTTCGAGGTGACGCCATGGCTCATCTCGTGGCCGGCCACGTCCAGCGAGGTCAGCGCGTGCGTGCTGCCCGAGCCGTCGCCGTACGTCATGCAGAAGCAGTCGTCGTCCCAGAAGGCGTTGACATACGCCGTGCTGTAGTGGACGCGCGAGTAGGCGGCGACGCCGTCGTTCTTGATGCCGCTGCGGCCGAAGGTGTTCTTGTAGAAGTCCCAGGTCATCTGGGCGCCGTAGGCCGCGTCCGCGCCGGCGGTCTGCGTGTTCGAGCCCGAACCGGTGCCCCAGACGTCGTCGGAGTCCGTCATCAGGGTGCCGGTGCCCGAGGTGCCGTTGTTGAGGCTGTACGTCTTGTGGCCACCGCGCGTGGTGTCGTACAGCTGGTACGTCGAACCCGACAGCGTCGTGTTCAGCGTGACCGTGCCGCTGTACTGGGTGTTGCCCGTGCCGGTCTTGATGGCCTGGTAGCGGTACAGCTCCTTGCCGGTGGAGGCATCGGTGATGACGTGCAGCTGGCTGGGCGTGCCGTCGTCCTGGAGGCCGCCGACCACCGTCTCCCAGGCGAGCTTCGGGGTGCCGCTGCCCGCCCAGATGACCTTGCGGGCACTGTCGGTGCTGGGCCGCACGGCGTCGAGGGCCTTCGCGGCCTTGAGGGCCTTGGTCGCGGCGGCCGCCTTGGTGAAGGTGGCCGTGGTGGAGGCGACCTTGATGGTCTGCTTGGTGTTGAACGTCGTGCTCACCGTACCGGCCGCGAGGGAGGCGGGCGGGGTGTGCACGACGAGGTCGCCGCCGAGGATGGGCAGACCGGCGTACGTCCGCTCGTAACGGGTGTGCAGGGTGCCGTCGTTGTCCTTCACGACGTCCCTGACGACCAGCTTCTCCTTGGCCCCGAGGCCGATGGAGCGGGCGGTCGCGGAGCTCTTCTGCTCCGCGCTCTTGACCAGTGCCTTGTGCTGCGCCGGGGTCAGTTTGGCCTCAAGGCCCCCGGCGCGCAGGGGACTTGGGTGGGGGGCCGCGGGCGTGGCGGTCGCCGGAACCGACTGGATGCCGACGGCGAGGAAGGCTGCGGTGGAGACCAGGGCTCCTACCGCGGTCCGCTTGCGGGGGATGCGTCTCACTCGTTCTCCTACTGCGTTGGCCGCGTGGGGCGGCCGGTGACAGACCGGGCAGACGGGTGTGCTGACCGGGACGAGCCGAAGCTGTGCGGGACCGGCTGTGTTGAGAACGTGGGGGTTTGTGCGGCGGTTGGGGGATGGTGGCAGGTTTGACCAGTCCATGTCACCAGCGTCCGCGGCAATCGAGGGTTATCCCTCTGTGCGTGTGACACCCAAATGGTCCTGCAGAAAACGGACTTGACGCTCCAACAGCTTCTCGGTGACCGCGCTGCCCATCGGCTGATGGCCGACGCCCGGCAGGAACAGAACCTCGTGGGGGCGCCCGGCGGCGTGCAGAGCCTCCGACAGACGGAGGGTGTTGACGGGCGGGACATTGCTGTCGGCGAGGCCGTGCATCAGCAGCAGGGGCCTGGTCAGACGGGGCGCCTCACGGACCAGATCGCAGGCCTCGTACCGCTCCGGATACCGCGCGGGCTGCCCGAGGAACCGCTCGCGCCAGTGCGCGTTGTACAGCCGCTGATCGGTGACCCCCGCCCCGGCCACCGCCACCCGGTAGACGTCCGGCCGGCGCATGACCGCGGCGACCGCGAGCGCCCCGCTGAAGGACCAGCCGCGGATGCCGACACGCTCCGGATCGAGGTCGGGACACAGCCGCACCGCCTCGTGCAACGCGGTGACCTGGTCGTCGAGGGCGAGCCCGAAGAGATCGCCGTGGACCTCGCGCTCCCAGTCCGGCCCACGCCCGGGTGTGCCGCGTCCGTCGGCGGCCAGCACCGCGAAACCCTGCTCGGCGAACCACTGCGACAGCAGCTCCCGCCAGCCGAGCTCGGCCGTGACCCGCTGGTGGGACGCTCCGCCGTAGGGGTCGGCCAGCACGGGCAGGCGTCCGCGGCCGGGGCGGTACCAGGACGGGAGGTGCAGCCGGGCACGCAGGCGGCGGGGGCCGAGGACGAGGCGGGTCATGTGCAGGTCGAGGACGGGCTGTTCGACGTACGAGGTGATGGGGACGGGGCGTTGACCTCCCCTGCATACCTCAGCTCGTCCCCCGGGCCGGTCGGCACCACGGGCGACTCGGAGGAGGGTGCCACCACGTCGTACGCCCGAGTGCAGCGCCCGGGCGGAGGTCAGCTGTCGGAGGCCGCGCACCGGATCGTGGCTCCACAGCTGCGTCTCGGTGGGCTCGCCGGAGGCCGTGAAGAGCACTTGGTCGCCGTCCGTGCCCAGTACCGCCCGGAGTTGGAGTCCTTGTGGTGTGACCGGTACGCCGTCCACGGTGAGGTGACGGGTGCCGTTACGGTCGGTGTGCGAGAGGAGGGTGCCGGACGCGGTGCGGGCGGGGAGTCCCGGAACGAGGTGGACCCAGCGGTCGTCGGTCTGCTCCTCCAGGATCTCTGTCCGGCCGTCGACGGGGTCGATCGCGAGGAAGCGAACGGTGCGCTGGTCGCGGGTCTGCACGACGGCGTAGGGGCCGTGGGAGTCCCAGCCGGCGCCGACGACGTACTCGAACGCGTTCCGGTCCCAACGCGCCTGCGTGAGTGAGCCGTTGAGCTCCGCGACCCAGAGCGTGGTGTCGTGATTGGGGCAACCGACCGCCGAGAAGGGCGGCTTGGGGTCTTCCCCGTCGATCGCCGGCCAAGGTGGGACCGCCGTGGAGTCGGTGCGGGCGACGAGCAGACGGGTGCCGTCCGGGGACCACCAGTGGCCACGCGCGCCGTCGGGCGAAGTGGCGACGGTGTGCTTGGCCGCTCCGAACTCGACCTGGGGGCTGTCCGGTTGGGCCAGCGCGACGTCGGCTCCGCCGTCCGCCCTCGTGACGCGCAGGGCGCGCTGGGCGGCATAGGAGATGCGATGGCCGGTGGGGTCGGGGCGTGGGTCGGAGACCGGGCCCGGCACAGGCAGGCGTTGCGGTGCTGTCCGACCTGGGCGGACCGCCCACAGCTCGCCGTCCAGGGCGAAGGTGATCAGGCCGGCGGTGCGGTCGGTGGCGTACGACTCCATGCCGGATCGACGGTTCCCGAGCAGCCGTAATGGATCCGCCAGGAGGTGCTCCTCGCCGGCGACGAGGTCCAGTGCCCAGAGGCAGGCGCTCGGATCGTCACCGGCGCGGGAGCGTAAGTACAGGACGGTGCCGCACGCACGGCACCTACCACCGACCGTCTGCCCACGGAGATCGTGCAGGTGATCGACACTCCGGAGGCCACGCACCTCCGCTACCGGGTCCGGCGTGCCATCGTGGCGTCATGACCATTGAAGTTCGTCCGGCTTCGGTCTTCGAGGACGTCCGTGCCGTGATCGGCCCCAAGTCGCCGGGGGCCACCGTCTGCTGGTGCCTGAGTCATCGGATCCCGTCGAAGCTCGACAAGGAGCTGCGCGGGCCCGCCCGCGGGGAGTACGTCGCCGGGTTGTGCCGTGCGGAACCTGCTCCGGGGGTGCTCGCCTACGACGGTGCCGAGCCGGTCGGCTGGGCGGCGGTGGCGCCGCGCGCCGACACGACGTATGCACGCAGCCGCACGATTCCGCACCTCGACGACCTGCCGGTCTGGTCGCTGTGGTGCCTCCGGGTACGTCCCGGCCACCGGGGTCAGGGCATCTCGCACGCCCTCATCGCAGGTGCCGTGGACTTCGCCCGTGCGCAGGGGGCTCCGGCCCTCGAGGCGTATCCGCTCGACAGCGGGGCGGGTGCGGTCGACACGACGATGGCGTACGCCGGGATCCGGAAGAACTTCGAGCAGGCGGGGTTCGCGCTTGCCACCGAGACCAAGTCGGTGCTGGCTGGTCACCCCCGCGTGCTGATGCGGCTTGAGCTGCGCTGAGGCGCCGCAGGGTCAGCCGTCGCCGGGGGACGCGTTCTCGGACGGCGATGGACCGGATGCGGACCGGCACGCACCCCACGGATCCGGCCACGGCGCGAACGTCCGACGAGAAGGCGGGCCAGCAGGTGGCCGGTGCGATGCGGTGGCTGCCGGTGCGGAGGAGGGTGGGTATGACGACGTCGGGGCACTGTCCCGCATCGACCGATCATGGCCGGAACTAGCCGCCGCGCGACCAGAGTGAACCGTTGATAGTTGAGAATTAGTCAGTTACCCACGGTAATCCCTTGATTTTACGTGTGCCTCACCCGTAAACCTTGCTCCACAATCTGCCATGGCTCTGGGGGAGTTGGCATGCAAGGCACGGTTGACGGGTTCCGCTATGGCGCGGTGACCCCGGTGGCGGCCTATCTCATGGCCTGCCTGGGAGGGGCGCTGGGACTGCGCTGCATCGTCCGGTCCCTGCTCAACGAACAGTCCTGGAAGCCCGGTTGGCTCGCGCTCGGCGCCGCCTCGATCGGCTGCGGGATCTGGACGATGCACTTCATCGCGATGCTCGGCTTCCAGGTCGAGCAGACCGGCATCCGCTACGACGCCGGCCTCACCCTGCTCAGCCTGGCGGTGTCGATCGTCGTGGTCGGCATCGGCGTGTTCATCGTCGGATACCGGGGCGCGGGCCGCGGCACGCTGGCCGTCGCGGGCACCGTCACCGGCCTCGGTGTCGCCGCGATGCACTACCTGGGCATGGCCGCGATGGAGCTGAACGGCGACATCGAGTACAACACCGCAACGGTCCTCCTGTCGGTGGCGATCGCGATCATCGCCGCGACCGCCGCGCTCTGGGCGGCCGTCACCGTCCGCGGCTTCGTGACCAGCCTCGGCGCCAGCCTGGTGATGGGCGTCGCGGTGTCCGGCATGCACTACACCGCGATGGCCGCCGTCAGCGTCCATGTGCACGGCAAGGGCAACAGCACCTGGGCGGGCGACTCACCGACCTCCCTGCTGCTCCCCATGCTGCTCGGTCCGGCGGTCTTCCTGCTGCTGGCCGGCGTGGTCGTCATGTTCGACCCGCTGCTGGTGCTGGGCGACGGCGAGTGGAACCAGGCCGCGGCGTCCCGGCGAGCCGGCACGGCCAAGGAGACACGGGAGACCGCGCCGCTCTCCGGCGAGCCCTTCTTCGACGGCCCCGCGAGGACCGCACGGTCACGGCAGAACGCGTACGCTCCCGCCCCGCCCGCACAGTCCCCGCAGGCTCCGTACGGCACCCCGCAGTCGGCACCCCGCTGGGCCCCGCCACGCTCGCGCGAGCGCTGAGCCGGGGCGGGGCCGTACAACGCCGTACAACTCGGTGCCGCCCAGGAGGCGCCGAGCGGACAGCGGCTCAGACCTTCAGGGAGACGTACTCCTTGCCCCTGCCGTTCTCCACGACGATCCGGGATACGTCGTCGACGGGGATGTCCGCCGAGCCGTCGAGGTTGGCGCCCTTGTCCTCGTCCGCGACGACCCAGCTGCCCGCGATCTCCCGGTGGCCGTCCCTGCTCACCACGATCAGGCGGCAGTGCTCGCCCACCGGGATGCCTGCCACCGAGGCGTTGACCCTGACCCAGGAGGCGGCCGGGGTCACCCGTACCGTCATCCGGCTGCCGGTCGCGGTGCTGGTGCCCGAGGCCACCTTCGTTCCGGCGGGGGCAGGGTGGCGGGTGCCGAGACCGAGCTCTGTGCGGGGTCCGCGACCTCGGTGCCGGTGCCGCCCATGCTCTTTCCGATCAGCACCCCGCAGCCGAGGACGGTTGCCGCCGCGACCGCGGCCGCCGCGGCCAGCAGGGCGCCACGCCGACGGATCTCACCCGTACGTTCGTTGCGCACCTGCCGGAGCGTGCGCTGGAGCAGCAGGTCCCCGCCCTCCGGCGGACCGTCGAGAAACGCCTCCGGCGGCACTTCGTCGAGCGCCGTCTCCAACTCCCGCAGTTCGTCCAGCTCTTCACGGCACCTGTCGCACGAGGCCACATGCTCGTCGACGGTCCGTACCTCCCGCTCGTCGAGCGTGCCGAGGACGTAGGCGCCGAGCAGTGCGCTGTCGTGTTCCTTGATGCTCATGCCGCCACCTCCTTCAACGCGACGAGCTTCGCTGCCGTGGGTCGGTCCCTGTACAGGTCCCGCAACTGCTTCAGGGCATAGTGCGATCGGGACTTCACGGTACCCGGAGGTATTCCGAGGGCCTCGGCCGCCTCGGCGACGCTGCGTCCCTGGAAATAGAGCTCGTTGAGCACGTCCCGGTGGTCCGGGGAGAGCCGGTCGAGAGCCTCCATCACGAGCATCGAGTCCACCACGCCCTCCGCGTGGTCCCGCTCCACCGCGGCGGTGTTCACCGACTCGGCGACCTCGGTGGGCCGCGAAGCCCTGGCCCGGTACCGGTCGGTGATGATGTTCCGGGCCACGGTGAGCAGCCAACCTCGCACCGAGCCCTTGCCGTTGAGCAGCGACTCCTGGTTCTTCCAGGCGCGGATCAGGGTCTCCTGGACCACGTCCTCGGCGGCGGCGTGATCGTTGGTGAGCCGCAGGGCGTAGGCGATGAGAGCTCTGCCGTGTTCCTCGTACAGGGACCGGATGAGCACCTCGTCGCTCGTTCTCTGCTTGTCCCGCGCGCGGGACCACAGCGCCGCCATCCGCTTCCTCCCGTCCTCTTCTGGGCCGACGCGTGGTACACGGACGGCAGCCGGGGCCGGTTCGATCAGGTCGGGTTTTTCCTCGCCGGGTGCCCGGCCCGGGTCAGGCCGCGTGACACCGGCGGCCGGCGTTGAGGCAGCCGACCAGCGCGGACATCTGACGACTCGTCATGACGTTGATGAACATGGCGTGGTCGGTGCTCGGGTCGCGCTTCTCCTCCGGGAAGGAGTCCACCGCGTACCGGACTCCGCGCGGCACGGAGTAGGTGAGGGTGATGCGCAACTGCGGAACGGCGAAGGTGGCGTGCGGGCAGACGCCGTCGGCCGACGGGAACACGACGTGGGTGCGGTGGCCGGGGCTGTCGGTGGACAGACCGTCCCAGCAGCTGGGGAAGTCCAGGGTGCGGGTCGGCCCGCTGCCCGCGGGACACAACGCGTACTTGGTGGTGAAGCGGTCCCGGTGGCCGGAACAGCCCCACTGGGCGCGGACGTTGGCGCCGCCGGTGTAGAGGGCGACAGGGTCGCCGGTGATCAGACGCAGGAACCGGGGCATGGCGACGACCTTGCTCACCGGGTTGCCGCGGAACTCGATCACGACCGAGGACGGCGTCAGGATCTGGCCCATGTTGTCGTCCAGGCCGCCGCCGACCGCGTGTTGGTCGGCGCCCATCCGATCCAGCCTGCGCAGCACGGGCCAGTAGTACGTGGAGCGGTCGCCGCCCACACAGGTGGTGCGGGCCGCGGCCAGTTCGGCGTTGCTGGACATGGCGTTGGTCGACACGTTGCCCACGTAGTCGTGGATGTGATGGGCCGAGCCCGTGACGCCCGGGACACCACGAGGTTGTCGGCGTTGCGGTGGGCGTCGAGGTTGCGTCCGCAGTCCTCGGTGTAGTCGCCGGTGGAGGCGTCCGGTCCGAGCGCGGGCGGTACGGCCCGTGGGACCGCGCCGATGCCGACGTAGCGGTCGGCGGCGGGTGCGGCCATCGCCACGGCCACGGCGGGTCGGCCGGTGATGATGAAACCGGCGCCCAGGACGGCCAAGACGCCGACCACCGCGGGGACGAGGATGCGGAGGAGACGGGCTCTGAGTCCGAAAAGTCGGGTCCACACACGAGCAGAGTGACAGGGTTGTCCAGACCAATCAAGTTCACCCTTGAACCATGGCGGAATCTGCTCCTCGATTCGCCCTGGCGGTGCCCCGTGTTGAACGGCCGGTCAGCCGGTGAACCTCACTCCCTTGATCCGCAGGGCAGTTACCGGACTCGGCGGCGGGAGCGGACAGAGCCGAGTGGCCGGTGTCGGCCGGGCCGATCGGCCACCCTTCGCCGACTGCGAGTGAAACGAAAGACCGCAAAGGCGCACCGCCGGGGCTGACGGGAAACGTGGTGGGGATGTTCGTGGCGATCCCGCACCGGCCTCTCCCCAGACCACCGTCGACCGGCAGCATCGCCTGCGCGAGCGGAGCGGCAGTCATGACCTCAGCAGGGCTCGCAACAACAGCACTCACCTCCGAACGGGTCGACAGGGCCGTGGCACTCGCCGCCTGGCAGGCCCTGTCCGCCCAGCACGACAACGGCTCGTGGGTCTCGGACCCGGATCCCCGGATCACCGAGACCGCGCTGGCGGCTCTCGCCCTCACCGGCGCGGCACACCCCGACGCCCGGGCGGCGACGGCCGCCGCCCTCGGCTGGCTGCGCGGTGCCGCACCCCAGCGACACCACCCCGCCGCGCTGGCGGTCGAGACCGCGCTGCGGTCCTTGGCCCTGGGCGGGGAGGGCCGTATCGATCTGCGCCATCCTTCCTTCGCCCAGCCGGCGCTTGCCAGCAGGGCTCGCCTGCTGGAGACGGTCGCACTGCACGCGCGCCGGGAGACCGCGGGCGGCGACGCGATCCGGCTGCGGGCGTCGTTGCGTGCCGGCTGGTCGCGCGCCGACCGCCTCAAACGCTGGACCCGGGTGGAACTCTGGTCCGCGCACGCCCTGGTGGAGGCCCACTTCGCCGACCGGGAACGGGCCCGGGAGGCGGCCCGCCGCATCGCCGGGGAGCAGTCAGCCGCCGGTGACTTCTTCGGCAATCCCGTCAGCACCGGGCTGGCCCTGCTGGCCCTGCGGGCGGGCGATCCCGAGGGCACGGCGGCCCGGCGCTGCACCGAGTACCTGCTGAGCAGTCAACTGCCCGACGGCACCTGGCGCTTCACCTCCAGCGACGTCTGGGACACGACGCTGATGACCCGCGTCTTCCGGGGGAACCGGTCTTCGACCGCCATGCCCTGCCACGAGCGGTGGCCTTCCTCGTCGAGGCGCAGAATCCCGACGGCGGCTGGCCGTTCCGCTCCCGGCTGGAGTCCGACAACGACACCACCAGCGCGGCCCTGATCGCGCTGCGGAACGCGGCCGTCCCCGCGAAGACGCTCACCGGCGGCCTGGACCACCTGGCCGGACAGCGACTGGGCGACGGACTGTGGCGTACCTGGCAGTCCGCCGGGACCCGCCCGTCGAGGACGTGGTCGCCCACGTGGTCACCGCCCTCGACCTGCACTCCGGCACACATCTCATCGCCCGGGACGAGGCCCGCGGCTGGCTGGAGGAGAGGTTTCGCCGCCAGGGCCGCTGGCACGCCGGCTGGTACCACGGCCTGCCTTATGCGACCGCCGAGGTGCTGGCGGCGCTCGCAGCGCGGGGCGACGGTCCGCACGACGCCGCCGTGGCCCTGGCCGAGACCCAGAACCCGGACGGCGGCTGGCCGGCCGAGCGGGGCGAGGCCAGTTCCCCGGCGGCGACCGGTCTGGCACTGGCCGCCCTGGAGAGCGGCGGCGTGCTGGACCGGGAACGCTGGGCGGCCGGACTCGATCACCTGACCGCCGCTCAACGGCCTGACGGCACCTGGCCCGGACAGCCCCTGATGTACGGCCCCCGGCCGTTGCTCACCCACTACCAGACCCACACCCAGGCGTTCGCCGCGATGGGCCTCTTCGCCGGCCGGCGCCACCTCAGCACCCATGGAGGTCTCTGAGATGGGCATCGCGTTCCGGACGGTCCCGCCCGCCGTACCCCTTGCCGGCGGCCACCGCCCGCTGACCGGCCACGGCCGACGGCTCAACACCGACGCGCTCGCCTTCATGCGGGAGTTGCGCGGCTACGGCCCCATGGTGCGGATCTCCATCGGCCCGCGCCCGGTCTACGTGGTCAACTCCCCCGACCTCATCCGCGAGGTGCTCGCCACCCAGGCCCGCGGATTCGACAAGGGAGCGATGTTCGACACCCTGCGGGGACCGCTCGGCGACGGGCTCACCACCTCCGCCGCGGACTTCCACCGCCGCCAGCGCCGGCTGATCCAGCCCGGCTTCCACCACGAACGCATCGAGCGCTACACGGACATCATGTCCGAGCGGTCCGCTCTGCGGGCCGCCGCCTGGCGGGCCGACGCGGTGTTCGACATGGTGCCGGAGATCAACCGGCTCACCATGGACATCCTGCTGCGCACCCTGTTCGCCACCGATCCCGGCCCCGAACTGCACGCCGCCGTCAAGGAATGGCTCTCCGTCAAGTACCGCTCGATGCGGCTGGCCCTCTCACCGCTCCAGGCCTGGGCGGAACGCGTCCCCCTGCTTCCGCGCTGGCGCCCGCCGGACGGTGGCCCCCTGGACCGGCTGCGCGCCGCCCAGCAGCGGATCATCGACGCCTACCGGGCGGACGGCGGCGACCGGGGCGATCTGCTGTCGATGCTGCTGCTGGCGGACGGTCCGGACGGTGCGATGACCGACGGCCAGGTGGCGGACGAGCTGATCACCCTCTTCCTCAGCGGCACCGGCACGATCAGCGCCGCCATGGCCTACGCGGTGCACGAGATCTCCCTGCGTCCCGACATACAGGCCCGGCTGCACGAGGAGGTGGACACCGTCCTGGGCGAACGGCCGCCCAGTTTCAAGGACCTGCGCTCACTGCCGTACACCCGGCAGATCCTCACCGAGACGCTGCGCCTGCACCCGGTGTCCTGGCTCTCCATGCGCCGCACGATCCAACCGCTCGCCCTCGGTGGCGCCCAACTGCCCACCGGCACCGACGTGTTCTTCTCCCCCTACGCCCTCCACCGGGACGCCGGCCTGTACGAGGACCCCGACCGCTTCGCCCCCGAGCGCTGGTCCGGCAGCGCCGCCAAGCCCGCCCGCGGCACCTATCTGCCCTTCGGAGCGGGCAACCGGCTCTGCGTCGGCGAGGAGTTCGCCTGGGCCGAACTCACCATCGCCCTGGCCTGCTTCGCCGGCCGCTGGCAGTGGGCACCGGCCCCAGGGCAACCCGTGCGGACCCTAGTCGGCACCGTGATCCGCCCGGAGCGGGTCCCCGTGACACTCACCGCGCGCCGGACCGGCCGGCCATGAACCCGGCTCGCGTACAGGAAGGACCGAAGGACATGACGGACGACTTCCCGCTCCGTGACCGGGTCTCCATGGTGACGGGGGCGGCCTCGGGCATCGGGGCGGCCTGCGCCCGGCTGCTCGCCGCCCGGGGCGCACCGGTGCTGGTCACCGATCTCGACGAGGAGGGGGCCGCCGAGGTCGCCGCGGAGATCACCGCCGCGGGTGGGCGGGCACGGGCACGGAGGCTGGACGTCACCGACCCCGGGGCGATGGAGAAGGCGGTCTCCGAGGCGACGGATCTCGGCGGCGAGCTGCGGATCGCCGTCAACAGCGCCGGGATCAACGGCCCGTTGAAGCCCCTCGGCGCGTACCCCGTCACGGACTTCGACAACGTCATCGGGGTCAACCTGCACGGGGTCTTCCACGCCCTGCGCCACCAACTCCCGGCCATGGTCGCCGCCGGTGGCGGTGCGATCGTCAACCTGGCGTCGATCGCCGCGCATTCGGGATTCCGCGACCACGGGGCGTACGCCGCCGCCAAGCAGGGGGTGCTCGCGCTGACCCGTACCGCGGCACGGGAGTACGGCGGTTCGGGCATCCGGGTGCTCTCCGTCTCGCCGGGACTGGTGGACACCCCGCTGGTGGCGGCCCTCCCCCCAGGTGCGACGGACGGCCTGCTCGACGCCGTACCGCTGCGCAGACCTGCCCAGCCGGAGGAGGTCGCCCGGCTGATCGGCTTCCTGGTCTCCGACGATGCCGCCTATCTCACCGGCGGTGATCACGTCATCGACGGGGGCTATCTGGCCAAGTGAGACGGCGACGAGCGGCCACGGCGGGAACGGCAGCGGATATGGACAGGTGGTGCGAGGTGAGGGTCGTACGAAAAGAACCGACGTGCGGGGCCGGCGGGTGGGGCCGACCCCGTCCGGTGGGATCAGGCGCCTCGCCGCCGGCTGCCCGGCTCCGGGACCTCCGTGCTCGCGCCGGTGAGTCCCGCGTCGTGCGCGATGAGGGCGGCGCGCACCCGGTTGCCGCACTCGAGCTTGGTGAGCAGACGGCTGATGTGCGCCTTGACGCCTCCCTCGCTCAGATGCAGGGCCCGCCCGATCTCCACGTTCGCCATGCCCTGCGCGACGAGCGCCAGCACCTCCCGTTCCCGCCGGGTCAGGCCGCCGATCAGCTCGCGGGCGAGCTCGATGCGGTCGGTGTCGATCTCCGCCACCCGTTCCAGCACCCGCTTGGCGACCTCGGGGCCCAGCACCGCTCCCCCGGCGGCCGCCACCCGCACCGCGCCCACGATGTCCTGCGGGTCGCCGCTCTTGAGCAGACACCCCGCCACCCCGGCCCGCAGGACCCGGTCGAGCTGGCTGCCCTCCGGGGACGGGGCCAGGACCACGACGGCGGTCATGGGCGCCAGCCGGCGCAGCACGCCGATCACCCGCGCTCCCTGGGTGCCGGCCATCGCGCCGTCGATGAGCAGCACCGCCGGCCGGTCGCGCGAGACCAGTGCGACGACCGCGCCGGGGTCCTGGGCCTCGCCCACGACGCGGATTCCCTCGGCGCGTTCCAGCATCGCCCTGATACCGCCCCGTACCAGGATCTCGTGATCGGCTATGCCGACCGTGATCGCCTCGTCGCGCTGCGTTCCGGAGCCGTGGGGTGCGGCGGCGACGGAGGTGGCCTTACGCCCCTCGCCCGGGTGTGCGTCGGACCGGATGTTGTTCCTGGCACCGGTCGTCGTTGGGGGCCGGACCTGACCGAAGGGTCGCTCGGTCCGCAGCGGGGGATGTGCCATGCCGACTCCTCTGGCAAACATGCGGTTCGGCGGGCGGGTGTACCGGCGCCGGTGCCGGACGCTCGCGCGCGGAAGAGAAGGAACTGCTGTGCCATGTGCGGGCCAGGAGCGTGCGCCGTGCCCATGGACCTGCCATGGGCACGGACGAATCAGTCCACAGGTTCGAGTGAGTTTGCGCACCCGGTCGAATTCGGCCCGGACCTTTGCCTGCGCGCCGAGGCGGGACGCCGACTCCTCAGCCAGGGAGACCTCGGATGAGCACCGGGACAGTGCCCCGGGCGGGCGCCGCCGTCGGCCATCCGCCGCAGGAGATCCTCGGCATCGCGGACAACTGCTCCACCGCCATGGGCAACATGCCGCGTCTCGACGCCTGGGTGCGCGAACTCGATCTGCCCGTCGACCGGGCTCTCGTACCGCTGATGTGTCTCCAGGCCGTGTTCTTCGCCCCCTGGCTGCCCGCCGCGCACTGTTACCAGCTCTCCCAACTCACCATGTGGCTCATGGCGTTGGACAATGTGCTGGACGATCCCGGCGCGGCCCCCGAGCGGCTCGCCGCCCGGATCGACGACTGGCGTCGGATCGTCGAGGGCGGTCCCGCCGCCCCGGACGACCCGATGGCCCTCGCCCTGGCGGAGATCAGCACGAACCTGCACCGCGCCGGGCGCTCCGACCTGCAGGCGTTCTGGCAGGACAGCATGCAGGAGACCCTCACCGGCATGTGGCTCGAAAGGGAGGCCGCGGAGGCGGCCGGCCGCGGTGAACTCCCGCGGCTCGACACCTACTTGCTCTACGCCTCCTGGTCCATCGGCGTGGAGCAGCAACTGGCGGCGCTGTGGGCGCTGATGGACGAGCCCGACCTGTCCCGGCGGCTCCCCGTCCTGCGCGGTGCGCTGCGGCACGCCGCCAAGGCCGTGCGCCTCGTGAACGACCTGCGCGGCCACCGGCGCGAGCAGGCCGAGGGACAGGTCGACGCCCTGGCCATCGGCCTCAGCGAGGAGCAGGCGCGCCGCGCCGCCGCCGAGAGCTTCGAGGACTGCCGCGTCGAACTGGCCCCGCTCACCGCGACCGGGTACGGCCCGGCCGTGGCCCTGGAACGAGTGCTGCTCTGGCACACCCGCATGTACGAACACTTCGACCCGGTCCGTCCGCGCCATGACGCCACCGAGTCGACCGACGTGGAGAAACCCACAGTCAGGAGAACCCGAGAGATGACTTCCGTGGAACGGATCCTGGAGATCGTCGCCGCCAACGGCGAATGCGACAACGCCACCCTGGAAGGGGTCTACGACCGGCTGGAGCCGGTCGACGCCGACTTCCTCAAGGGAACGTGGAAGGGCGGCTGGTTCGAGCGGGGCACGGAGAACGCCGGCCTGATGGAGCAGATGCGGTGGTACGGCAAGCGCTTCGTGAGCGAGGAGCACGTGGAGCCCCTGCTGTGCACCCGCGAGGACGGAACCGTCTACTCCTTCGAGGAGATGGGGCTCGCGACGATCCGTCAGGTCGTCTTCCACGGCCGTCAGTCGGCGGCGATGGTCTACGACCAGCTGCCGATCGTCGACCACTTCCGCCGGCTCACCGACGACGTGATGCTCGGGATCATGGACAAGAAGGGGGAACCGGTGGACTTCTACTTCCACCTCACCCGGGTCCCCGACCCCACCGACAGCATGACCAGGGCCACCGCGGCGGTGCTGCGCTCCGCCGACGGCGACTACACGCTGGAGGAGGTCGGGCTCACCGAACCCGGGCCCGGCGAACTGCGGGTGCGGATCGCCGGTACGGGGCTGTGCCACACGGAGGGGATGGCCCGCGGCGAGATGTACGCGGCGGTGCGGCCGATGGTGCTCGGCCACGAGGGCGCCGGCGTGGTTGAAGCCGTCGGCGCCGGGGTGGCGGGCATCAGGCCCGGCGACCACGTGGTGCTCTCCTTCGACTCCTGCGGCGAGTGCGCCAACTGCCGTGCGGCGCATCCGACCTGCTGCGACACCTTCACCCCGCGCAACCTGGTCGGGGTCCGTCCGGACGGGTCGACGACGCTCCGGGACAGCGAGGGGAAGCAGATCGCCGGCCGCTGGTTCGGCCAGTCCTCCCTGGCCACCCACGCCATCGCGACGGCACGCAACGTGGTGGTCGTGGACTCGTCCCTGCCCCTGGAGAAGCTCGGGCCGCTCGGCTGCGGCGTCCAGACCGGTGCGGGCGCGGTGCTGCGCTCCCTGCGGGTCCAGGCGGGGTCGAGCATCGTGGTCCTGGGCGTCGGCTCCGTCGGCCTGTCCGCCGTGATGGCCGCCCGGGTGGCCGGCGCGACCCGGATCGTCGCGGTCGACCTCAACGACCAACGGCTGTCCCTGGCCCGCGAGTTCGGCGCCACCGACACCTTGCGCGGCGATGTGCCGGACCTCACCGAGCAGATCCGGAAGGCGGCCGGCGGTGGCGTCCAGTACGGCCTCGACACGACGGGTGTCCCGGCGGTCGTCTCCGCCGGGATCGCCGCCCTGCGGACCACCGGAACCATGGGGCTGGTCGCCGTGCTGAACGGCACGCTGGAGATCGACACCCTGACGCTGGGCACCGGCAAGACCCTCACCGGCATCGTCGCGGGCGACTCGGTGCCGCAGGACTTCATTCCTGAGCTGATCGCCCTGTGGCAGCAGGGCCGCTTCCCGTTCGACCGGCTGATCGAGACCTATCCACTGAGCAAGATCAACGAAGCCGAACGGGACATGCTGGCGGGCCGGGTCATCAAGCCCGTCCTCGTCCCGTAGAAACGGCTCACCGTGCCGAAGTCGAAGCCGCGGCGGGCTCGACCGGGTGGGACCCGGGCTCCCGTCGCGGCTTCGCGCGGTGCCCGAGGACGCTCAGGAGCGGGCTCGTGATCAGCGTCGTGATGACGGCCATCAGCACCAGGACGGTGAACAGGCGCTCGTGGATGATGCCCGAGGCCAGGCCGAGGTTGAGGGCTATGAGTTCGGTCAGGCCACGCGTGTTCAGCAGGACGGCCACGGTCGCGCTCGGCTGCCGGGGCAGGCCACCGAGGCGGGCGCCGAGGTACCCGCCGCCGAGCTTGCCCGCGCAGGCGACGGCGCAGACGACCACGAGGAGGACGTAGTCGCCGAGGCGCAGCGATCCGACGTCGAGGGCGAGACCGGTGGTGACGAAGAACAGCGGGAGGAGCAGGGTCTCGACCGCGTGGATGGAGGCCGTCAGGAAGGGGACGGGGGTGCGATCGGACCTGGGATCGGACTTCGGATCGGCGCTCGGATCCGGGCGCTCCCGCAGGTGCGGCATGGCGGCACCCGCGAGCAGACCGCCGAAGACAGCGTGCAGCCCGAGGGCGGTGGTCGCCGCCGCCGACCCCGCGGCGAGGGCGAACGCGACGGGCAGCTGGTACGGCGCTGTCCCGGGGTTGCGCATCCAGCGGCGCAGCAGCGGCCTGACGACACCGAGCAGCGCCACGGCGAGCGCGAGCAGCAGGAGGAGGTGCAGGCCCACCTGCTGTATCCCGTCCCGCCGCCCGCCCGTGGTTCGGGCGCCGAGCGTGATCGCCGCGAGGGTGAGCCAGGCCACCGCGTCCATCAGGCCCGAGGCGGCCAGCGCCACCGTGCCCGTGCGGGTGCCGTCGAGCTCGCGGTCCCGGACGATCGCGGCGAGCACCGGCAGCGCGGTGATGGAGACGGCCACCGCGATGAAGAGTACGAACGTGCCGCTGCCGGCCCCCGGTTCACCGGCGGCGCCCAACGAGGCACGCCCCAGCACGGCCAGGGCGGCGCCCAGGCCCATCGGCACCACGAGGGCGCCGACGGAGACCGCGGCCACGGTTCGGCCGGCCGCCTGGCGGCGGTGGGCGGTCAGTTCGTGTCCGACGGAGAACATGAAGACCGTCACGGCGACCTGCCCGAGCATGCCCAGGTACGGCAGGACGTGCGCCGGGAACAGCCGCGCGGTCGGATCCCCGGGCAGCCGGCCCAGGAGGCTGGGGCCGAGCGCGATCCCGGCGAGGATCTGTCCGATCACCGGAGGCTGCCGCAGTGCCCGCGCCCCCGCGCCGAACAGCGCGCAGGTGAACGCGGCCACGGCGAGCGCGGCGAGGACCGCGGCGGTCGTCGAGTCGTCGAGCATCGTGGACCTGTCTCCTTGGGTGATCGACTGCCGTACTCGGGCAGGTCAGGCTGTCATGAGGGGGTCGTGGCGGTGGGCGGGAGCTGCTCGGCGGGCACCTCCGCCTCTGCTGTGCCGGTGCCGTCCGCCGGGGCCGTGACCGGGCGACCGCCCGAGAGGCGGTGGCGGGCCTTGCGTACCGCCGTGTCCGCCGCGTCCAGCAGGTAGCCGTAGACGAAGATGCCGATGACCCCGTGGGTGCGCAGATTGAGAACCCAGGTCAGGCGGGTGTTGACGCTCATCGGGAGCCGGTGCGCCAAGGGGCGTCGGGCTGAAGGCCGGCGTATCGCCGTGGGGGCGATCTGGTCGAGCGGCGAGATGTCCACGACGTCCGTCGCGCGGGTCGTGAACGCGCGCCACAGGCGCGGCAGCGGACGCGCGATGGAGATCTGGCAGTGGAAGCCGGGGACCTCGCTGTCGTGGTCCAGCCGCCAGCGCGCCCGTTCGGCGATCTTCCGTTGCAGGTGGGACTGGACCCGTTGCACGGTCTCGGGCGGCAGCCAGGCCCATGGCTGGGACCTGCTGTAGAACAGGCGTTTGCTCAGTCGGCGGCGCAATCGCCGTTCCCGCGTGCCCTCGCGCTTCGTCTCGCCGTCGGTGCGCACGAGCCAGCTGGCGAAGTCGGAGCGCGCGGTTCCGGTGGACCAGAGCACGACCAGGTCCAGCAGATGGGTGAGCAGGAAGTAGCGCGGGTCCTGGATGGCGTGCGTGAACTTGTCGCGCAGCATGTTGCGGATCATCAGCCAGTCCTGCCGCGCGTTGCGGTTGATCCGGTCGATGTACGCGCGCTCCAGCGTGCCGCCGTGCACGTGCGACTCGATGACGTTGGTGAGGTGCCACAGCTGCTGGCAGGAGAGGCCGATGCCCTGGCTGTAGTAGGCGTCGATGATCGAGGAGGAGTCCCCGACCATGCCGTAGCCGTCGGGGTGCACGAACGTGTCGGTCATGTACTGGGTGTTGCGGTACATCCGGAACTCCAGCAGCCGCTCCTCGGTCAGCACGTCGCGCAGCACCGGATAGCGGTCGATGAGACCGAAGAACTGCTCACGGGGCGTGGCGCCGGGCAGCGGGATCCGCTGGTCGAAGATCACGCCGACGCTGATGCGGTCCTTGGACAGGCGGATGACCCAGATCCAGTAGCCCTCGCCCCACAGGTGGACGGTGTACTTGTCGCGGGGGGTCGAGCCGCCGTTCGGGTCCTTGTACTCCCAGACCGGCGCGAACTGCTCGTCGGTGATGTCGTTGAACTGGCCCCAGATCGAGGTGGTCTGGAACCCGTCCTGCGCGATGATCTCCTTCTCGATCGCGTGGCCGAACTTGCGCGCGAGCATCCGGTTGCGCCCGGAGCAGTCCACGATCCAGTCGGCGACCACCTCTCCGTCCGTCGAGGCGGTGCGGTCGGCCCAGCGGACGGTGTTGGGGGCGTCGGGCTCGACGTGCACGTCCACGACCCGTGCGCTGTCGAGGAAGCGGATGTGCGGGTGGGCGCGCACCGTGGCGCGGATCTCGTCCTCGGCCTCCGGGCGCACGATCTGCTGGTCCACCGCCAGGCAGCGGAACCAGAGTTTGTCCTCGGCGCTCTTGAAGAGGTAGTGGTCCCGGTGGTCCTCCGACGACTGGGTGAGGGTGTGCTCGCTGAGCGGCGCGATGCTCCACTCGCTGCGTGGGGCGAAGGTCTCGGCGCCCTCCATGCCCTCGGTGAACCAGACCCCGAGTTTGACGAAGCACTCCTCGTCGAGGAACTTGTCGAGCCGGCCGATGGTGCGCGGCAGGGCCGTGGACACCAGGAACGACTCCCCGACCTTGAAGCTGCGCTTCTGGTTGACGATGTCGTCGATCAGCACGACGTCGATGCCCCGTTGGGCCAGCGAGAGGGCGGTGAACATGCCGATCAGCCCGGCCCCGACGACCACGGCTTCCGCGCGCACGGACTCCTCCGCCGCGCTCACAGCCGGCCGCCCAGCAGGTCGAGGGCGCGCCGGGTGTCCCCGTCGAACGCGTCTCGGGCCGGGAACCAGCGCTCCAGCACCCGCACCGCGGCATCGGCGACGTCGCAGGGGAGACCCTCCTCGCGCAAGGCCTCGGCGCATTCCGTGAGTTCGGGCCCCCATCGCCACGCGCGTGACGCGACGCTGGGCAGCATTTCGTCCTCGAGTACTTCGGTCAAAGGCGAACGGGTTATCAACGAGGCCTCCCCGATGAGCGGTTCGATGACGCCGTGGGCGTCCGCGTATGCGTATGCGATGCCTGCCAGCACGTAGGCGACCTTCTGATACGTGGCGTAGGACGTCTTGAGGGCCGAGGCGGCGCCGAGTTGGCCGCCGGTGTCCAGCGCCCGAATTCCGGTTCCGTCGAAAAGCGAGACGATCCGCGCTACGTCGTCCTTGTCGCCGGCGAGATGCAGGCGGACGCCCGGAGCGTCCTGGGGACAGGGTCCGATGACGCAGCCGTCGACGACTCGGATGTCCGTCGCCGAGAGCTTTCCGGCCAGCTCGAGCAGCACCGCGCGGGTGGTGCCGTTGGCGTCGAGGAAAAGTCCCCGGAATCCGGTCCCGGCGACCGCGGCGGCGACCTGCGGCGCGTGGTGCGGTGGGCAGATCGAGACGATCACGTCGCTGTGCGCGGCGAGTTGCGCCAGGTCGTCCACCGCCTCCAGGCCGAACTCCGCGGCCCGCCGCGCGGTCGCGGCGCTTCGGTCCGCCGGGCACCACAGCACCCGGTGACCCGCGCGGGCCAGTGCGCCGCCGAACCCGGCGCCCATCCGGCCGGGGTGCAGCAGGCCGACGGTCGCGGTATTGGCATGGCTCATCCGTGCCCTCCTCATGGCCCGAAGTCCGTTGCAGCTACGAGTACCTGGCAGGAAAACAGATGTCGAGAAATCGAATCCTTCGGATACTCGGCGGCTTGCGCGGACCGGAGATTCGGCTACAGATTCGCGGGACTCCGCGCTGTGCCGAACACCGCCGCTAGCCTCGGATCGCGCTACTGGAATCACTTCGGGTTCAGATTCAGAAAGGGAAAACATGTCGAGCGACTTCGGATCCGCCATAACCCGCGGCGCATCACGGGCCCGCCGGTACCTGAGGGAAAACGGCCTGCCTTACAGCGACGAGATCGAACTCGAGCCCTCCGGAGAGGAGTTCGCGGACGGCGGTCATTACGGCGTCGAGATCCCGGTCGTCAACAGCTTCAAGGTGCTCGACGCGACGCTCCGCCTGCTGCAGGCCGAGGACCTGCCGGTCACCCGCTTCAACGAGACGCTGGGCGCGATGCTGTTGTCCGACGCCGAGGTCAAGGACATGCTCGACCTGTGCCGTGACAACGGCGTCGGCATGGTGTTCGCGCTCGGCCCGCGCCCGGAGTACGACCGTAAAGCGGCCTTCTACCGCGGCGGGTTCGGCGCCTCCCAGGGCCGGCGCATCAACAACAACGACGCGATCGCGCAGAGCGTCGAGGAGGCGTACCGGCTGACCGAGCTGGGCTGCCGCGGCCTGATCTCGTACGACCTCGGCGTCATCCGCCTGCTGTCGGACATGCGCGCGGCCGGCGAACTGCCCGCCGACCTCATGCTCAAGGCGTCCTCGCACTGCATCGTGTCGAACCCGATGACCTCGCGGATCTACGCCGAGAACGGCGCGGACAGCGTCACCACCACCCACGACCTCGGGCTCGGGGTGCTCCAGGAGATCCGCAGGGGCTCCCCGCAGCTGACCATCGACCTGCCGACGGACGTCTACGGCAGCAAGGGCGGCTTCATCCGCTTCTACGAGGTGCCCGAACTGGTGCAGATCTGCGCGCCGATGATGCTGAAGATCGGGGCGAGCGCCCAGTCCCACCCGCACGACCCGGTCAACGAGAACACCATCCGTCAGCGTGTCCAGCGGGTCGCGCTCTGCCTGGACTACCTCAACAAGTCGGGCATCGAGGCCAAGTACATCAGCGACCTGTCACCGCACCGCTGCGTGCCCGCGCAGGTATGAGACTGGTCGACGCGCAGGTCCACATCTGGGGTGCCGACACCCCGGCCCGGCCGTGGCCGCCGGGTGGCGCGGCGACCGCCCACCGATCAGGACCGGTCACAGTGGACGAGACCCTCGCGGTGCTGGACGCCGCGGGGGTGCGGCGCGCGGTTCTCGTGCCGCCGTCCTGGGAGGGCGACCGCAACGATCTGGCATGGGCGGCCGCGGCCCGGTATCCCGACCGGCTGGCGGTGATGGGCCGTATCCCACTGGCCTCCGCCGCGGACGCGGAGCCGCTGGCCCGCTGGCGGGACCGGCCGGGCAGCCTGGGCGTCCGGCTGACACTGCATCGCGACCCTTGGCGGTCCTTGTTCCGGGCCGGCGAACTGGACTGGTTCTGGGCCGCGGCGAACGCCGCCGCGCTGCCGGTCATGGTCTACGCACCCGGCATGAGCGCCGCCCTGGGCGAGGTCGCCCGGCGCTTCCCGGACCTGCGCCTGATCGTCGACCACCTGGCCGTGCCGGTGGATGCCAAGTCCCCCGAGGCGTTCGCACACCTCACGGATCTGCTCGCGCTGGCGCGGCATCCACGGGTCGCCGTCAAGGCCACGGCAGTCCCCTGCCATTCGCGGCTGCCGTTTCCGTTCCTCGACCTGCACGAGCCCTTGGAGCGCGTGTTCGACGCCTTCGGTCCGCGCCGGATGCTGTGGGGCAGCGACTGGACCCGACTGCCGTGCCCTTACCGCGAGAACGTGGAGCTGTTCACCGACGCCCTGTCGTTCCTCGGCGCGGACGACCTCCGGTGGATCATGGGAGACGCGGCCCTGGACTGGCTGGACTGGCCGAGCGATCCGTCAGCAACCTGACCGCGACTACGGCTCCAGCACTCCAGTTAGACAATCTGTCAAATTACCGAACCGTAACCTACGCGGTGCTACCACGAGTAACCTACTCGTGCGTAGGGTTTTGGCGAACCACTTCACTGCGGCAAGAGCCGGCCCGTGGGACGGCCGCGCTCCCGTGCCGCAATCACCCCTGCACCTCTCTGCCGGCCGCTTCACAGGAGGTTCGCCATGCCCGCACGCAGACGAATACTGGCCGCGGCAGTCACTGCCGCCGCCTGCCTCGGCGCCCAGGCCCTCACGGACACCGCCGCCACGGCGTCGGACGAGGTGGTCTCCCGGGGCGTCACCATCCCCGCCTTCTACAACCCGCCCACCGAACTGCCCGCAGCCAACGGCTCCCTCATCCGCACCGAGGCCCTCCCGCTCGCCCTCAGCCTGCCCGGCCTGGACGGGCCGCTCCCCGGCACCGCGACCCGCCTGATGTACAGGTCCACGGATTCGGGCGGTCAGCCGGTGGCCGTCACCGGCGCCTACATCGAGCCGACCGCCGCCTGGAAGGGCAACGGACCGCGCCCCCTGGTCGCGGTGGCCCCGGGCACCATGGGGCAGGGCGACCAGTGCGCCGCGTCCCTGGGACTCGAACACCCGCTGACGTTCAACGGCCAGACCACGTCCGTCGGTTACGAGGACCTGGCGGTCTACCGCCTCCTCGCGAAGGGCATCGCGGTGGTCGTCACGGACTACGTCGGCCTCGGCGCGACCGACCGGCTGCACACGTACGTCAACCGGGTCGACGAGGGCCATGCGGTACTGGACGCGGTCCGCGCCGCCCGCGAGGTCGACGGCGCCTCCGTCACCGCCGCGTCCCCGGTGGGCCTGTTCGGCTACAGCCAGGGTGGTGGAGCAACGGCCTCCGCAGCCGAACTCCAGGCGTCCTACGCCCCCGACGTCACCCTCTCCGGCACCTACGCGGGCGCGCCGCCCGCGGATCTGACCTCGGTCACCAAGGCCATCGACGGCAGCGAACTGGCCGGCGCGCTGGGCTGGTCGCTCAACGGCTTCCTCCAGTCCGACCCCTCGCTCAAGCCCATCGCCGAGGCACACCTCAACGCCGCCGGCAAGGCCGCCCTCAGCGACCTGTCGACCATGTGCGTCGGGGACGCGCTCTTCGGCTACGCATACTCGAAGAGCACCAAGTGGACGACCGACGGCCAGTCCATCAGCGACATCATCGCCGCCACGCCCGCGTTGCAGGCCTTCCTGGACAGCCAGCGCATCGGCACGCTCAAGCCGTCCGGGCCCGTCCGGCTGGCAACGGGCGTCAGCGACAACCTCGTTCCGCACGCCCAGGCGCGGCAGCTCGCCGTCGACTGGTGCCGCAAGGGAGCCGACGTCACGTACAAGCCCGTCGTACTGCCGAGCGTCGGAAGCGCTCTCCTGAACCACTTCGCCCCGCTCCTCACCGACCAGGGCGACGCCATCGCCTGGCTGACCGACCGGCTCGGCGGCAAGGCAGCCACCTCCAACTGCTGGTCCATGCCCCTGCAACCCTGACCGGACGAACGGCCGAAGGGCGGGCGGCGCACCCTGTGCGCCGCCCGCCCTTCGGCATCTCAAGTCATAGGCGTCGACATTCAATGTTTACGCAGTCCATCCATCCTTACCGGCGTGTTTCCACAACATGAGACACAAGTGAATACGGGCGGACCCCAACAGGAAATAGCCGAATTTCCGGACGTTTAGACCGAGCGGTCCAGGCGGATTTGCGCCGGTACGACATCCCCGTGAAACAGGTGACCAGCGTTGACCCGTGGGTAATATGTGGGCTAGCTTTCAATCAGTTGCTTTACGGGTTTCCGCAGATATGGCTGCCTGCTTTAGCGCTGATTCGTCTTGCAGGCCGTACCCCCACCGTGCAGTTTCACCGTTCATTCGGAGAACCATGACGTCTGCCCTGCGCGCCGAAGACCTGATCATTGGAATCACCCCCTTCAACGAACCGGACGCGAGACTCGCCGCCGCTGTCGGCCGAGCCGGCGCCCTCGGCATACTTGACCTGGGTTCCGGCGACCGCAGGGCGAGAGAGTCCCTGGCGCGGCTGCGCCGTTGGGCACCGGGGGCGTACGGCGTCCGCGTGGGCCCCGGCTGCCGGATCGCCCCCGCGGAGCTGGCGGAGGGGCCCACGACGGTGGTCCTGGCCCCGGATGCTCCCTTGGCCCTCGCGGACGTCCCCGCCTCCTGCCGTGTCCTGGCCGAGGTCACCGACCTCGACGAGGCACTCGCGGCCGTCCGCGCCGGGGCCCACGGCCTGATAGCCCGCGGCCACGAGAGCGGTGGCCGGGTGAGCGAACTGAGCACGTTCGTCCTGCTCCAACAGCTGCTGTCCACCGTGGACATCCCGGTCTGGGCCTGCGGAGGCATCGGCCCGCACACGGCGGCCGCCGCGGTTGCGGGCGGGGCCGCGGGGGTGGTCCTGGACACCCAACTGGCTCTGCTGCGGGAGTCCGCGGTGCCGGAATCGGTGGCGGCCTCGCTGCGCACGATGGACGGTTCGGAGACGCGCGTCGTGGACGGGCGACGGGTCCTCCCACCCCCAAGGGTCGCGTGGCTGCGTCCATCGCACTGCCCATGGGCCAGGACGGCTTCCTCGCGGCCCGCTTCGCCGAACGCTGGCAGGACACCGGCACAGCCGTCCGCGCGCTGACGACCGCGATCGAGGAAGCCCTGCGGAACCCGCCCGCCGACCTTCACATCGCCCAGGGCCCCATGACCCGCGTGAGCGACCGGCCGGCCTTCGCCGCGACGGTCGCCGAGGCCGACGGCCTCCCCTTCCTCGCCCTCGCCCTGGCATCCGGCGACCAGACCCGCACCATGCTCGCGGAGACCCGAGAAGCCCTCGCCGACCGCCCCTGGGGCGTGGGGATCCTCGGCTTCGCGCCGGAGGAGACCAGGAACGCCCAGCTGGAAGCCGTACGGCAGACACGGCCCACCCACGCGATCATCGCCGGCGGCCGCCCCTCCCAGGCGGCCGCGCTGGAAGCGGCCGGGATCCGCACCTTCCTGCACGTCCCCTCCCCCGGGCTCCTGCGCCAGTTCCTGGAGGCGGGCGCCCGCCGCTTCGTCTTCGAGGGCTCGGAGTGCGGCGGCCACGTCGGCCCCCGCGCGAGCTTCCCGCTGTGGGAGGCCCAACTCGCCGTCCTGGAGGACTTCTCGGCGGTGGACGGCCTGGAGGTGTACTTCGCGGGCGGCATCCACGACGAGCGCTCCGCGGCGATGATCACGGCGCTGGCCGCCCCGCTCACCGCGCGGGGCGCCTCGGTCGGCGTACTGATGGGCACCGCCTACCTCTTCACCGAGGAGGCGGTGCGGGGCGGGGCGATCCAGCCGCTGTTCCAGGACGGGGTGGTACGGGCGACTCGCACCGCCCTCCTGGAGACCGCCCCCGGCCACGCCACCCGCTGTGTGCCGAGCGCGTTCAGCGACGGTTTCCGGGAGTTCGAGGCTGCGCTGCGGGAGCGGGGCGTGCCCGACCGGCAGGTGTGGGAGGAGCTGGAACGGCTCAACGTCGGCCGTCTGCGGATCGCCAGCAAGGGCGTCGAGCGAGACGCCGAGGGCACGTTGGTCGCCGTGGACGAGGAACGCCAGCTCGCCGAGGGGATGTTCATGGCCGGCGAGGTCGCCGTGCTGCGCTCGGCGACCACGACGGTGGCCGAGCTGCACCGTGCGGTGACGGCGGGCGCAGCCGATTTCCTCGCGGCCCGCTCCAGTGAACTCCTGGGCCCAGACGAGGATTTGGAGACCGCCCCCGCGCCGGCCCCGCTCGACATCGCTGTCGTCGGCATGGCCTGCATGTTCCCCGACGCCCCCGACCTCGCCACCTTCTGGGCGAACGTCCTCGGCGGCCGGGACGCGGTCCGCGAGGTCCCGCCGGAGCGCTGGGACCCGGCCGTGCACTGGTCCGGGGACGGCACCGGCGCCACCCCTTCCAAATGGGGCGGGTTCCTCCCCGAGATCCCCTTCGACCCGCTGCGGTACGGCATCCCGCCGACCTCTCTTCGGAGCATCGAACCGGTGCAGCTGCTGGCCCTCGAAGCGGCCCGGCGCGCGCTGGAGGACGCCGGATACGGCGAGCGGGGACGGGAGTTCGACCGTTCCCGGACCTCCGTGGTCTTCGGCGCCGAGGCCGGCAGCGACCTCTCCAACGCGACGACGCTCAGGGCCGTCCTGCCCTCCTACTACGGCAAGGTCCCCGACGGCCTCGCACAGCAGCTCCCCGACCTCACCGAGGACTCCTTCCCCGGCATGCTCGCCAACGTCATCTCCGGCCGGGTCGCCAACCGCCTGGACCTCGGCGGCGCGAACTACACGGTCGACGCGGCCTGCGCGTCCTCGCTGGCCGCCGTGGACGTGGCGTGCAAGGAACTCGTAGGCGGGACCAGCGACGTCGTGCTGTGCGGGGGCGCCGACCTGCACAACGGCATCAACGACTACGTCCTCTTCTCCTCCGTGCACGCCCTCTCCCCCACGGGCCGCTCCCGGGCCTTCGACGGCTCGGCGGACGGCATCGCGCTGGGCGAGGGAGTCGCCTGCGTGGTCCTGAAGCGCCTCGCCGACGCCGAGCGGGACGGCGACCGGATCTACGGCGTGATCAAGGGCGTCGGTAGTTCCAGCGACGGCCGCTCGCTGGGCCTGACCGCGCCCCGGCCGGAGGGCCAGCGGGCCGCGCTCCACCGGGCCTACCGCAACGCGGGGGTCTCCCCGGCCGAGGTGGGCCTCGTGGAGGCGCACGGCACCGGGACCGTGGTCGGCGACCGCACCGAACTGACCATCCTCAGCGAGGTGTTCACCGAGTCCGGGGCCACAGCGGGCAGTTGTGCGCTGGGCTCGGTCAAGTCGCAGATCGGGCACACGAAGTGTGCCGCCGGTCTGGCCGGCCTGATCAAGACCGTGCTGTCCCTGCACGCCGGGGTCAAGCCGCCCACACTGCACATCGAACGCCCCAACGCAGCCTGGCAGGAGACGGAGAACCCCTTCGTCTTCCACACCCGGGCCAGCCCCTGGGCGACCCCGCCCGCCGAACGGCTCGCGGGCCTGAGCGCCTTCGGCTTCGGCGGCACCAACTTCCACGCCGTCATCGCGGCCTACGGCGATGCGGTGCCGCCCGCGCAGGGCCTGGACGCATGGCCCGCCGAGCTGCTCACGTTCCGTGGAGCGGACCTGGCGGGGGCCCGCCGGGCCATCGAGACCGTCCTCGAGGCGGCCGAGGCCGACGGCTCCCCGTGGCGGCTGCGGGACCTGGCCCTCGCCGCGTCCCGAAAGTCGGACGCCCGACAGGAGCCGGTGCAGGTGGCGATCGTCGCCACCGAAGTGGCGGGACTGGCAGGGCAGTTGCGGCGGGCGTTGGCGGGTGAGCACGACCCGGGGGCCGGGATTCACCTCGCGGCGGAAGGGCCGACGGCAGCAGCAGATGCCGAGGGATCCCGGCTCGCGGACCGACGCACCGTAACGGCCCAGGCCTCCGACGCCGGGCGGTCCGATGCCCCGTGCCCCGGCAAGGTCGCCTTCCTCTTCCCCGGTCAGGGCAGTCAGCGCCCCGGCATGCTCGCCGACGTCTTCGTCGCCTTCCCCGAGTTGCAGCACTATCTGCACCTCGGCCGCGACCACGCCGACACCCTGTACCCACCGACCGCCTTCGACGACGCCGGCCGCGACCGGCAGCAGGCGGATCTCACCGACACCCGGGTCGCCCAGCCCGCCCTCGGCATCACCTCCCTCGCAGCGTACGCACTGCTCACGACTGCGGGTGTACGGCCCGACATGGCGGCCGGGCACAGCTACGGCGAGCTGGCGGCGCTGTGCGCGGCCGGGGCGATCGACCCGGAGGCGCTGCTGGCGCTGAGCGCCGAGCGGGCGACGGCGATCCTCGCGGCCACCGGCGCCACCGGGGCCGACAGTGCCACCGGCGAGGCCGACCCGGGCACCATGGCCGCCGTCGCCGCGAACGCGGACGACGTGGCACGGGCCCTGCGGGAGACCGGCGCCCCTGGATCCGTCGTTCTCGCCAACCACAACTCACCCCGCCAGACGGTCATTTCAGGCCCGACCGACGCAGTCACCACCGCCGTACGACTGCTCCGCGAAGCCGGACTCGGCGCCAAGCGGATCCCGGTGGCCTGTGCCTTCCACAGCCCGCTGGTCGCGAGCGCGGGCGAGCGTTTCGCCGGGGTGCTCGCGGACACGCCCGTGCGACCGCCGGAGTTCCCGGTGTGGTCCAACCGCACCGCCGCCCCCTATGCCGAGGACCCCGATGAGGTCCGCGCGGAACTCGCCGCCCAGATAGGTGCCCCGGTCCGCTTCGTCGCGCAGATCGAGGCGATGTACGAGGCCGGGGCGCGGATCTTCGTCGAGGCGGGCCCCGGCACCGTACTGACCCGGCTGGTGGGCCAGATCCTCGGCGACCGCCCGCACCAGGTCGTCGCCTGTGAGCCGCGCCCCGGCGGCGGGCTGCGCGGCTGGCTCGACGCCCTCGCCCGACTCGCCGTGGCCGGGGTGCCGGTGCGGACCGGATGGCTCTTCCAGGGGCGGGACGCCGTCGACGCGACGAAGACGCCCGCGCCCCGACGTCCCGGCTGGACGGTCGACGGCCACCTGGTCCGGACCGCGGCCGGAGACCTCCTTCCCGGTGCGCTCGCACCGGCCCGACGTGTAGCGGAGACGACAGTGACGACGAATCTCCCGGCCGACCCGAGCGGTCAGCCCGGTCAGGTCAACAGGGACGCCCTGGTGGCCGAGTTCCTGCGCACCAGCCGGGACATGGTCGCCGCGCAACGGGACGTCCTGCTGACGTACTTCGGCGGCGCGGCGGCCGGGCAGTGGGTGCCGGCCGCCCCTGTGCCCATGGCACCCGTACCGGCACTCGCGGTGCCGGAGGCCCCGGTCGTGCCCGTCGCCGTGCCCCAACTCCCTGAGCCCCAACCGGAGTCGGCCGCAGATCCCGCCCCCGCCTCGCCCGCCGGGACCGATGTCCTCGGCCTCGTCCTGGAGATCATCAGCGACCGTACCGGCTACCCCGTCGACATGATCGAGCCCGACCTGGACCTGGAGGCGGACCTCAGCGTCGACTCCATCAAACGGGCCGAGATCGCGGGCGAGTTGGCCAAACGGCTGGGCGTCGGTGGCGGGGAGGTGACCGTGCTGGACGACGCCGAGCTGGAGGACCTGGCGAAGGCGCGTACGGCGGCCTCGGTGACGGACTGGCTGTCGGCCCGGCTGACCGGGACCGCCGCCGCTCCCGAACCGGAACCGCAGGCTCCCGAGGAGACCCCTGGGCGGGCCCCGAAGCGCTTCCAGCTCAAGCCCGTCCTCCTCCCCCACCAGGACGGCCCGGCCCCCGCACTCACCGGTCGGCGCTTCCTCCTCCTCGGCGACGACGACACCGGGTCCGTGGCCCGCGAGGTCGCCGACCGACTCGGCGTCCACGGCGCGGAGGTCGCCGTCCGCGCCTCCGACCACCTCGTCGCCGAGGCCGACGGCCGGCTGGACGGTGTGCTGCTCCTCGACCCGCTGGCGACCGCCGGCCCGGCCGTGCTGCCGCACGCGTTTCCGGTGATCCAGGCGGCGCTACGGCACTCTTCGCGCCGCCTGATCGCCGTACGCCCCGTCGGCGGCACCGGACCCCGTCTGCGCGCGGCGGGCCTGCACGGCCTGTTCCGCACGGTGGAGCGCGAGTACCCGGAGGCCCTCGCCAGGATCGTCGACATCGACGACACGACCCCGGCCGCCGTCGCCGACGCTCTCCTCGCCGAGCTGGCGGCCGAGGACACGGCCCCGGTCGTGGTCCGTACCGCCGCCGGGCGCCACGGTCTGGAGATGACCGAGACACCGCTCGGCACCATCGCCACCGCCGGCGCCGGTCCGGCCGGGGACGGCGCGGCCGAGGCCGCCGCGCTCGGGCTCGGCCCCGACTCGGTAGTGCTGCTGGTGGGCGGCGCGCGGGGCATCACCGCGAAGTTCGCCGCCGCACTGGCCGCGGCCTCCCGGTGCCGAATCGAACTCCTTGGCCGTACGCCCGCGTCGGCCGGACCCGAGGAGGCGGCGACCGCCGCCGCCCGCACGCCGGCCGAGCTCCGCGCGGCCCTCGCCGCGCAGGGCGGCCGGTCGCCCGCCGAGATCAACCGGACCGCCGAACTCCTGCTGGCCCAGCGGGAGATCACCGCCACCCTGGCCGAGCTGACGGCGCTCGGCAGCACGGCCCGCTACCACTCGGTCGACTTCCGCGAACCCGATGCCGCCCTCCAGGCGATCAAGGAGATCTACACCGAGCACGGCCGCCTCGACGGGGTCGTCTACGCGGCCGGGGTGATCGAGGACCGGCTCGTCTCGGAGAAGACCGCCGAGTCCTTCCAGCGGGTCTACGGCACCAAGACGGACGGCGCCGGGACCCTGCTGTCGGCCCTGGCGGAACTGCCCAACGGGCCGGCTTTCACTGTGCTGTTCGGCAGTATCTCCGCCGTCCTGGGCAACCGCGGGCAGGTCGACTACGCCGCCGCCAACGACGCCCTGGAGAGCCTCGGCGCCGACTGGAGCGCCCGCACCGGTCGCCGTGCGCTGACCGTGCACTGGGGGCCGTGGGCGCCCACCGGCGGCCACCACGGCATGGTGACACCGGAGTTGGGCCGTGAGTACGCCCGGCGCGGGATCAGTCTGATCGACCCGGAGGAGGGCACCGCGGCGCTGCTGCGGGAGCTCGCCTGGGGCGACGAGGCCGTCCGGGCCGTCGTCTACACCGCGTCGGGCTGGTGAGATGAGCGCCTCCCGACCGGCGACCGCGATCGTGGGGATGGCGGTCCTGCTGCCCGGCGCCCCCGACCTGGACGCCTACTGGCGCAACCTGCTCGACGGTACCGACGCCATCACCGAGGTGCCCGAGGGCCGTTGGGACACCGACGCCTACTACCGTCCGGACGCCGCCGGCGAGGCTCCCGCCGCCGACCGGGTCTACTGCCGGCGCGGCGGGTTCGTGGACGGGCTGGCCGAGGTCGAGGTCACCCGGTTCGGGATCATGCCGAACTCGGTGGCCGGGACCGAGCCCGACCAGCTCATCGCGCTGCGGGTGGCCGCGCAGGCCCTCGCCGACGCGGGCGGCGAGGACCGGCTGCCCGACCGCCAGCGGGTCGGCGTCGTGCTGGGCCGGGGCGGCTATCTCACCCCCGGCCTGGTCCGGCTCGACCAGCGCGTGCGTACGGCGGGCCAACTCGTGCGCACCCTGGGCGAGTTGCTGCCCGACCTCAGCCTCGGCCAGCTCGACCGCGTGCGGCAGGCGTTCACCGAGCGGCTCGGCCCGGACAGCCCCGAGTCGGCCATCGGTCTGGTCCCCAACCTCGCCGCCTCCCGGGTCGCCAACCGTCTCGACCTGCGCGGTCCCGCCTACACGGTGGACGCGGCCTGCGCCTCCTCGCTGGTCGCGGTCGACCACGCGATAGCCGAACTGGACTCCGGACGCTGCGACCTGATGCTCGCGGGCGGGGTCCACCACTGCCACGACATCACGTTCTGGAGCGTCTTCTCCCAGCTGCGCGCACTCTCCCCGAGCCAGCGCATCCGGCCCTTCCACCGCGGTGCCGACGGCATCCTCATCGGCGAGGGCACGGGAGTCGTGGTGTTGAAGCGCCTCGCGGACGCCGAGCGCGACGGAGACCGGATCTACGCCGTCGTCCGGGGCACCGGGGTCGCGAGCGACGGGCGGGCGGCGAGCCTGGTCAACCCCGACTCCGCCGGGCAGGCGCACGCGGTGCGGCAGGCCTGGCGGGCAGCGGGCCTCGACCCCGCGGCACCGGGTGCTCTCGGGCTCCTGGAGGCGCACGGTACGGCGACCCCGGCGGGGGACGCGGCCGAACTCGCCACGCTGGCCGAGGTGTTCGGGCCCCTGGCGACCGGCCGGTCATCGGCTCGGTGAAGTCGATGATCGGCCACACCATGCCCGCCGCCGGAGTCGCCGGCCTGGTCAAGGCCGCCCTCGCCGTCCACCACGGCATGCTCCTGCCGACCCTGCACTGCGACGACCCGCACCCCGCACTGGCGGCGACCCGGTTCCGCCCCCTGGAGAAGGCGGCGCCGTGGGAGGGAGCGGAGGTGCGGCGGGCGGCGGTGAACGCGTTCGGGTTCGGCGGGATCAACGCCCACGTCGTGCTGGAGGAGGCACCCACCGCACAGCGGGTCCGCCGACCGGCTCCGGTGACCGTCACCGAGCCCGAACGGGTGCTGGCACTGGCCGCCGACAACCCTTCAGGGCTCGCAGACCTCCTGGCGGCCGACGACAGCGCCCTGTTGGCCTCAGCGCACAGCCGAGCGGAGACGGGCGGCTCGCGGCTCGCCATCGTCGACCCGACTCCGAAGCGGCTCGCCCTCGCCCGGCGCGCGGTCGCGAAGGGACGGGCCTGGCAGGGCCGCAGCGACGTGTGGTTCGCACCCCGCCCCCTCACCGGTGGCCTGGCCTTCGTCTTCCCTGGTCTGGAGGGCGACTTCGACCCCCGGGTCGACGACGTGGCAGCCCACTTCGGTCTTCCACCGATCCGTACGGCGGCCGAGGCGCGGGTCGGCGACATCGGCCGCCACGGTCTGGGTGTCGTCAACATCGGCCAGCTTCTGGACGCGGCCCTGCGCCGTATGGGCGTGCGGCCGGACGCGGTCGCCGGGCACAGCGTCGGCGAGTGGACGGCGATGATGGCGGCCGGGGTGTACGCCGGATCCGAGATCGACGCTTTCATGGAGACCTTCGACCCCGATCAACTCACCGTCCCCGGGCTGGCCTTCGGGGCGATCGGTGCGTCGGCCGACCGTGTCCTCGCCGCGCTGGAGGAGGGCTGGGCCGAGGCCGGGGTGGTGCTCTCGCACGACAACGCGCCGGGTCAGTCGATGGTCTGCGGTCCGGACGAAGCCGTCGAGGATCTTGTACGGTCCTTCCGGGCCGAGGGCGTGATCAGTCAGGTGCTGCCGTTCCGGTCCGGCTTCCACACACCGATGCTGAAGTCCTACCTCGGCCCCATCGAGGCCGCCGCGAACCGCTTCCGGCTGCATCCGCCGACGGTCCCCCTGTGGTCCGGGACGACGGCCGCGCCGTATCCGACGGACGAGGCGGCGGTGCGCGAGCTGTTCGTCCGCCACCTGCTGGAGCCGGTCCGCTTCCGACAGCTCGTCGAGGCCCTGTATGCGGCCGGTCACCGCGTCTTCGTCCAGGTGGGCACGGGTCAGCTCGGTTCCCTGATCGACGACACGCTGGGCGGACGGGACCATCTGGTCGTCGCGGCCAACTCACCGCACCGGTCGGGGCTGGCCCAACTCCGGCGGGTGGCCGCCGCGTTGTGGACGACGGGGGTGGAGATCGCCCCTGACCTGCCGCCGTCCGCGTCCACTGGCCGTGCGTCTGCCGTACGACGGGAAAGGCCACCGGTTCGGCTCGACCTGGGCGGGGCGCTGGTGTCACTGGAGGACACGGCCCTCGCGGAACTGCGCGCGGAGCTGCGGACTCCTCGTGCACCAAACTCCGTACCAGTAAAGGCTGTTGACCGTCTCGGTGCTCTCGTCACGCACTCCCCCATCGCCGCCGAGCTCTCCGCGCTGCTGCGGGAGACGGCCGACACCGCGACCGCGCTCCTCACCGCGCCTCGCCGCACGGCACCCGTCGTACCCGAAGCTCCTGCCCAGCACCGCACCACGGTCCACGTCTCCCCCGAGACCATGCCGTACCTCCTCGACCACTGCTTCTTCCCGCAGCGCGCCGACTGGCCCGACGTGGCCGACCGGTGGCCGGTCGTCCCCGCGACCACGATCGTGCGGCACATGATGGACGCGGCCGAGGCAACGGCCCCCGGGATGCGGGCGGTTGCCGTGCACGGAGCGCGCTTCGACCAGTGGCTTACGGCGACTCCGCCCGTGGACGTGCCGGTGACCGTGACCCCCGACGGCCCGGACCGGCGGGCGGTCGCCTTCGGTCCCGGCGCGCGGGCCGTGGTGGAACTGGCCGCCCACTATCCGCCCGCTCCCCCGGCACGCCCCCACACCGCCGAGGAGCGGATCCCCGACCACACCGCCGCCCAACTGTACGAAGAGCGCTGGATGTTCCACGGCCCGGCGTTCCAGGGTGTCACCGAGCTCTCCGGGATCGGTGAGCAGCACATCCGCGGTGTCATCACCACCCCGTCGGCGCCGGGCGCGCTGCTCGACAACGTCGGCCAGATCCTGGGCTACTGGATCATGGCGACGCGTACCGAGCGGACGGTCGTCTTCCCGGTCCAGATGCGGGAGATGCGCTTCCACGGCCCCCACCCGGGCCCCGGTGTCGAGGTGGAGTGCCTGGTGCGGATCACTTCCCTCACGGACACCGTCCTGGAGGCGGACGTCCGGCTGACCGTCGGCGGCCGGGTGTGGGCGGAGCTCACCGGCTGGCAGGACCGGCGCTTCGACAACGACCCCAAGACCCGTCCCGTCGAGCGCTTCCCGGACCGCAACACGCTCTCCGAGCCCCGCCCGGGCGGCTGGAGTCTGCTGCACGAACGGTGGCCCGACCTCGCCTCGCGCGACCTGACGATGCGCAACATGCTCAGCGGCGCCGAGCGTGCGCAGTACGCCGGGCACGCCCCGCGTGGGCGGCGGCAGTGGCTGCTGGGCCGGATCGCCGTGAAGGACGCGGTGCGGCGCCGGCTGTGGGACCACGGCGAGGGCCCGGTCTTCCCGGCGGAGATCCGCGTGCGCAACGACGAGGCCGGCCGCCCGTACGTGACCGGCCTGCACGGCCGGACGCTGCCGCCGCTCGACGTCTCGCTGGCCCACCGCGCCGAGTCGGCGGTGGCGATCGTACGACCGCACCGGCCGGGCCCCGGCCCCGGCATCGACCTGGAAGAGGTCGTCGAACGCGCCCCGGCGACCCTCGCCACCGCCCTCTCTCCCGCCGAACTCCGGCTCCTGCACGGCCTGGTGGAGGAGACCGGCGAGCCCGAAGCCCTGTGGTTCACCCGCTTCTGGGCCGCCAAGGAGGCCGTCGCCAAGGCGGAGGGCACCGGGTTCGGCGGACGGCCGCGGGACTTCACGGTGCTCGAAGTCCCGGGCGAGGGCGCGCTGTTGGTGTCCGGCCGTCGAGCGCCCGCATACACCGTGCGCCATGAGCGCACCACCAATCCCCCACCCTGCCCGGCCGGGACTACGTCGTCGCCTGGACGACGGGTCCCGGTCCGCAGGACGAGAACGAGGAGTCGTACGACCGATGACCACCACCCCCCACCCCAGCTCCGCCCCCGCCGACGAGGCGACGGTCCTCGCCGACATCTCCTCCCTGCTCGCCCGGCTGCTGGAGGACGAGTACGGCCTCGACGACGTCGAGATCGGCATGGCGACCACCTTCAACCGCGATCTGGAGCTGGAGAGCATCGACCTGGTGACCCTGGCCGGGCTGCTGGATGAGAAGTACGGCAAGCAGGTCAACTTCGCCGAGTTCCTGGCCGGGATGGAGTTCGACGAGATCATCGAACTGACCGTCGGCAGGCTCGTCGAGTACGTGGTGCAGAGCCTGAAAGCGGCGGGCTGATGGCGTTCGTCGACACCGGCCGGCTGCGGCTGCACGTCCAGCGCATGGGGCCCCGGGACGGCCGTACCCCCACCGCCACGGTGGTCCTCGTGCACGGGCTGCTCACCGACAGCCTGGCCAGCTACTACTTCACCGTGGCCCCGCCGTTCGCCGCCGCGGGCCTCGACGTCGTGATGTACGACCTGCGCGGCCACGGGCGCAGCGGGCGCCCGGCGAGCGGCTACACCCTCGACGACAACATCGACGACCTGGAACACCTGCTGGACCACCTGGAGGTGACCGGCCCGGTGCACCTGGTCGGCAACTCCTACGGCGGCACGGTCGCGTTCGGCTACGCGGCCCGCCATCCGGAGCGGACGGCGAGCGTCTCGCTGATCGAGTCCGAGCCCGCGACCGCGAGTTGGGCCGGGAAGCTGGGCGACATCCTCCACCGCGTGCTGCACCAACTGGCGTTCAACGAGGACGACGCGCTCGCCTGGATCACCGTGCACCGCAGCCACAACACCGCCCGCCTCGCCAAGGGCGCGGCCCGGCTCGCACGCGAGACGAGCCTTGCCCAGGACATCCCGGCCAGCCGGGTACTGACGGAGGATCAGATCGGCGCCGTGACCTGTCCTGTCCTCGGGGTGTACGGCGGTGACTCCGATCTCGCCCTGCTGGCACCGTGGCTGGAGGAGCTGCTGCCCGACTGCCGGACCGTGGTGGTGCCGGGGCACGAGCACTCGGTGCTGGTGGAGGCGGCGGGGGTGGTGGGCGGCCACATCCTGGAGCTGATCCTCGGGACCGCGGCGGCGAGGGTGCGGTGAGCCGGTTCCTCTTCGTGGTACCGCCCCTGGTCGGCCACATCAACCCCGCGGCCGGGGTCGCGGCAGAACTCGCCGCCCGGGGCCACGCGATGGCATGGGCGTGCGCCGACCCCGGACTCGTGCGGAGGCTGGCGGGGGACGCGGCCCGGGTGTTCCCGTGCGCCGGGCCGGTGCCGGGAAACGGGGACAGCGTACGGCCGCCCGAGATCCGCGGTCCCGAGGCGCTGAAGTTCCTGTGGGAACGCTTCCTGGTGCCGCTCGCCGACGAGATGGCGCCCGGAGTGCGGGCGGCGGTGCGGGAGTTCGCCCCGGACGCGGTCGTGGCGGATCAACAGGCCCTCGCCGGGGGCCTGGTGGCCGAGCGGTTGGGGCTGCCGTGGGCCACTTCGGCGACCACCTCCGCGGAGTTCACGGACGCACTGGCAGGGATCCCGAAGGTGGCTCTCTGGCTGGACGGGCAGCTGAGAGGGCTCCGGGAGCGTATCGGCGACCCTGCGCTCCAGGACGATCCCCGCTTCTCTCCGCATCTCGTTCTCACCTTCAGCACAAGGGAGTTGGCCGGTGACTCGCCGTTCACCGGCGGGCGGATCCGCTGGGTCGGCCCGGCCGTCGCGCCGCGTCCCTCGGCCGCCGTCGATTTCCCCTGGGACTGGCTCGACCCGTCCCGTGCCAAGGTCCTGGTCACCCTCGGGACCGCCAACGCCGATGTCGGCGCCCGCTTCCTCACCGAGTGCGTGACCGTGCTGCGGGAGCGGGCGGACCGGGTGCAGGGGGTGGTCGTGGACCCCGGACGGGTGCTGGGCGAACCGGGTGACGACAAGGACGTGCTGGTCGCGCCGTCGGTCCCCCAACTCCTGCTGCTGGAACGGGTCGACGCGGTCGTCTGCCATGCCGGGCACAACACGGTCTGCGAGGCGCTCTGGCACGGCGTCCCCCTCGTGGTGGCCCCCATCCGTGACGACCAGCCGGTCGTCGCCGGCCAGGTCACCGACGCCGGAGCGGGTGTCCGCGTGCGCTTCGGCCGGGTGAGCGCCGCAAAGCTGGGCTCGGCCCTGGACGCCGTACTCGACGAACCGCAGTACCGCGCATCCGCCGACCGGATCCGTACGGCCTTCCGTGCGGCCGGGGGCGCCGGGGCGGCGGCAACTCACCTGGAACGACTGGCGCGTCCGTGACGGACGTGAAGCCTGGAGGAGGATCAGTGAGCGAGGCTCCCGAGTCACCCGCGCCGCCGACCGCGAACCGCGCCGCGCAGGTCGCCGCGCTGAGGCCCGGCTACCGGGCCGACCTCGCCGACGGCCTGGACCGCTTCTTCGAGGACCGTCGCACCACCTGCCCCTGGTGCGGCTCGGCGGACCTCGAAACCCGTCTGCGCACCAAGGACTTGCTCCAGCACAAGCCCGGCTCCTTCGTGCTCGATCGCTGCGGCCGGTGCCGGCACACGTTCCAGAACCCCCGGCTGAGCGAGGCCGGCCTGGAGTTCTACTACCGGGACTTCTACGACGGTCTGGGCGAGAAGAAGCTCGGGAACACCTTCGCGGGCCGGACGGAGATGTACGAGCAACGCGCCGATTCGCTACGCCCGTTCACCGAGGCGCCGAAGAACTGGCTGGACGTCGGCACCGGCCACGGCCACTTCTGCGAGGCGGCCCGGACGGTGTTCCCGGACACCGCCTTCGACGGCCTCGACTTCACCGACGGCGCCGAACTCGCCGAGCGGGCCGGGCGGGTGGAGCGCGGTTACCGGGGCTCGTTCCCCGAGATGGCACCGGAGTTCGCGGGCCACTACGAGGTCGTCAGCATGTTCCACTACTTGGAGCACAGCATCCAGCCCGGTCTGGAGCTACGGGCCGCGCACCGGGCGATCCGTCCCGGCGGCCACCTTCTCATCGAGGTCCCGGACCCCGACAGCCACTACGCCCGCCTACTGGGCCGCTGGTGGCTTCCCTGGCTTCAGCCGCAGCATCTGCACTTCATCCCGGTGGAGAACCTGCGCAGCCGCCTGTCCGACCTCGGCTTCACCGTCGTCGCGGAGCAGCACGCGGAACCGCACGACCCGGTGGACCTCCTGGCCGCCGTATGGCTCACCCTCGACGCGACCGCTCCGCGTGAGGACCTCCCCTGGCTCCCCGAACCCCCCGGCGCCCTCCGCCGGGCCCTGCGCGCCGCCGTCCTCCTGACCGGCATCCCGGCCTTCCTCATCGCCCACACCCTGGACCGCTACGCCGTCCGTCCCTCTCGCACCGGCTGGGACTGTCGAACGCGTACCGGCTGGTGGCGCGGCGGGACTGATTCCATAACTAAGGATACTCAATTCACGTCTCTCGCGGTTACAGTGTGGCGAGTTCAGGAAGGCGCGCGGGGCCCGTCCTCGGAGCGGGTCCGGGCTACCGACGCCTTGACGGAGGAGTGCGCGTGACCGAAGCGACAGGATCCACGACCGCGGCGCCGCCGGACCGCCCGCTCGCCGGACGGCGGGTACTGGTGACCGGAGCGGCCGGCGGAATCGGCGCAGCGGCCGTGTCCACGTTCCTCGCCGCCGGGGCACGCGTCGTGGGCCTGTTCCACTCGACTCCGCCACCGGCCGAACTCGAGGCACGCTGCGACTGGCTGGCCTGCGACGCACGCTCCCGCGACTCTGTCGACAAGGCGTTCGAGCAGGCCGCCTCGACCCTGGGCGGTCTTGATGTGCTGCTCAACGCGGCGGGAACCTGGCGGCCGGGCACGCCGGAGACGCTGTCCGACGACGAACTCGACATGATCCTCGACGTCAACCTGCGGTCCACGGTGCTCACCAACCAGGCCGCGTTCGAGCGGATGCGGCACAGCGGCGGGCAGATCATCAACCTCGGTTCCGGCGAGGGCGTGCGCGGCAACCCGCTCGCCCCGCACTACGCGGTGGCCAAGGCCGGCGTCCACGCCTGGACCCGATCGGTGGCCTCGGCGTGGGGCAGGTACGGGATCACGGTGAACGCCCTGGCACCGGCGGTGCGGACGACGGGCGCCGATCGACTGTGGGAACACCTGGGCGAGGAGCGGGCCGCAGCGTTCAAGCAGAGCCTTCAGACGGCCATGCCTCTCCGGGGCGAACTCGGCGACCCGGAGGCGGATCTCGGCCCCGTGATGGTGTTCCTGGCGAGTCCCGGGGCCCGATTCATGACGGGTCAGCTGATCGCGGTGAACGGCGGGCTTCAGATGCTCGGCGCCTGACAGGAAAGGCTGCAATGAGTACCCTTTATAGGAGCGAGCCGCTCCATGTGGAAGTCGGCCTCGAGCATTTGTCCCTTCGCCAGGAACCGCTCCCCGTGTTCGTCTCCGCCGCCGCCGCGGGCGGTGCCACGTCCGTCTGTCTGTCTGAGCGTCAGGCACTCGGGCGCCCTCGACCGGCGGGGCCTGCGCGACGCCGTGGGGCGGCTTGACGCGCTCGGCATCCCGATCGCCATGGGGGACGGATTCCTCCTCGCCCCAGGGTGGGGCTGGACGACCTCAGGCGGCAGCTCGACGTCCTCTCGGACATGGGTGCCCCGGTGGCCAACACCTGCGCCTACGAGCCCGACTTGGACGCACCGCGCGATCCGGGCCCGATCATCGATCTGCTGGGAGAGTTCTGCCGCGTCGCCCGGGCCTCCCAGGTCGACGTACTGCTCGAATTCACCCCGCTCTCCCACGTGCCGTCGCTGGCGGCGGCGGTCGCGCTCCTCGAGGAACTCGACCAGCCGAACCTCAGGGTCCTCCTCGACACCCTCCACCTCGTACGAGCCGGAGAGGGACCGGCCGACCTACGCGGGATCGACCAACAACTCATCGGATACTGCCAGTTGAGCGACGGCCTTCTCGCGTCCGAAAGCTGTTCGGCCTACCTCGACGAGGCCAACAACGACCGTGCCGTCCCCGGAGACGGAGAGTTTCCCCTGGAGGAGATCCTGTCGCTTGTACCGCAGGGTGTGACCGTCAGCGCGGAGGTTCCATTGCGCCGCCTCGAACAGGCCGGCGTCTCGCCGGAGGAGCGCGCTCGGCGGGTCCTGGAGGGCAGCCGCCGGATCGTGGCAGGAGCCCGGAGCCGACGAATCGCCGGTGATGCCGAAGCCCAGGGTCAGCGGCCGTGAGCGGGGGCAGTGCGGGAAGCCGGTCTCAGCCGCCGCGCCGCACCCGGGCCGCCTTGCGGGCCTCCGCGAGCTTGCGGGCATCGCTGCTCTTGCGGGACGACCTGCCGCCGGAACCGCTCGTCGCGTCCTTGGTACTGCCCAGGCCGCGGAACGGAGCGTTGTGGTTCTTGGGTCGCGGTTGGGTCGGCCCGCCGTCGAGCGGCACTCCGGAGGGAGCCTTGGCGCCGGTGATGCGGCTCAGCTCCGCCTCACCGGACCGCACCTTGGTGACCTTGGGGGCGACGTCGGCGTCCGCCATGACCTGACTCGTCTCACGGCGCTGTCCCGACAGGACGAGGGTCACGACGGTGCCGGAGCGGCCGGCCCGTGCCGTGCGGCCCGCGCGGTGCAGATAGTCCTTCGGGTCGGTGGCCGGGTCGACGTTCACGACGAGGTCGAGGTCGTCGATGTGCAGGCCGCGTGCGGCGACGTTCGTCGCCACCAATGCGGTGACCTGGCCGTTCTTGAACTGGGCCAGGGTCCGCGTGCGCTGCGGCTGGGCCTTCCCGCTGTGCAGGGCGGCAGCGGCCACGCCGCTGGCCCGCAGGTGCCGCGTGAGCAGGTCGACACCGTGCTTGGTGTCCAGGAATAGCAGGACGCGGCCGTCCCGGGCGGCGATCTCCGTGGTCACGGCGTACCGGTCCGGGCCGTGCACGACGAAGACGTGGTGGTCGATCGTGGAGACCGCGCTGGACGAGGGGTCCACGGAGTGCACGGCGGGGTCCCGCAGGTAGTCCCGCACCAGCTGGTCGACGTCCCGGTCGAGGGTGGCGGAGAACAGCATCCGCTGCCCGTCGGGGCGCACCTGGTCCAGGATCTCGGTGACCTGCGGCAGGAAGCCCATGTCGCACATCTGGTCGGCCTCGTCCAGGACCGTGATGCGCACCCGCCCAAGGCGGCAGCCCTTGCGCCCGATGAGGTCGTGCAGTCGGCCGGGGGTGGCGACGACGATCTCGGCGCCGTCCCGCAGCGCGGCGGCCTGCCGTCCGATGGACACTCCGCCCACCACGGTCGCGAGTCGCAGCCGCAGTGCCTCGGCGTACGGCGTGAGCGCCTCGCCGACCTGCTGTGCCAGCTCCCTGGTCGGCACCAGAACGAGCGCCAGCGGCTCCTTGGGCTGCGCGCGCCGCCCGGCCGTCCGGGCAAGCATCCCCAGGCCGAAGGCAAGCGTCTTGCCGGATCCCGTGCGGCCCCGGCCCAGGACGTCCCGTCCGGCGAGCACGTTCGGCAGCGCCGCCGCCTGAACCGGGAAGGGCACGGTCACGCCGTGCTCGTCCAGCACCCGCAGAATCTCGGCCGGCAGCCCCAGCTCCGCGAAGGACGCCACCGGCGGCAATGCCGCCGTGTTGCCCGACGCCTCGGACACCTGATCCTGCTGCCGGGCCTCAGCACGTGCTGATTCGCTCACAGAGAGCCTTCCTCCGAAGGGACCGTACCGAGGAAGGCGCGGCGGGGACGCGGCCACCGGCCAGGAACCCCGAACAGGGCACCGGCACAGCGACCAGCAAACGTCCCACGCTAGCACGGGACAGACGACCCGGGCCCACGTCCAGGCCCACGTCGCGGCTTCGGATGCCCTACAGGGACTCGCGGCGGACGAGGAGGCGGGCGATGCCGTCGCGTACGGCGACCATCGGCGGGCGGCAGGCCAGGTTGTAGCCGGAGGTCATGGACAGGTGGTGGCGCCAGCCGCCGGAAAGGCGGGCAGGGGCCGCTGGACTGTTCCGGGTGGGCGCCCGTGTGCTTCACGGACAGGACGCGATACAGCCCGATGCCGGCGGGGCCCACGATCGCCCTGCCCGGCTCGTTGATCAGGCGGGGGACCGGGAGTCCGGCCGCAGCGCAGGCAACCGCCAGTTCCATACGGACCCTGTGGCCGACGCGGTCAGGTCGAGGGCCCCCTCACCGGGACGGTGGGCGATGCCGTGGCCGCCACCCGGATCTCGTTCGGGCGCTCACCTGCGTCACGGTCGGAATGGGCCTGTCCCGTCCGAACCCCGAGGCGGCCGGCAACAACGCTCTGCCGCTGATGGTGCTGCCGCTGCTGTCCAACGCCTTCGTGCCGGTGGACGCGTGCCGGGCTGGTTCCGGCCGATCGCCGAGTACCAGCCCTTCACCCCGGCCATCGAGACCCTGCGCGGCCTGCTGCTCGGCACGGAGATCGGCCACAACGGGTGGCTGGCCGTCGGCTGGTGCCTGGGGCTGGCGGTGCTCGGCTGCTCCTCGTCCACGGCGAAGTTCAACCGCGACCCGAAACAGGGGCCGGCAGGTCCGGCTGCTCCGGGTGCTCGCGCTCCGGCGCAGTCGGTACCGCCAGCACCATGGTGAGCCCGCCACCGGGTGTGTCCTCGGCGTCCAGGGTGCCGCCGATGGCCTCGGCGAAGCCGCGCGCGACCGCGAGGCCGAGTCCGACTCCGGCACCGCGGGGCGAGTCGCCGTACCGCTGGAAGGGTTCGAAGATCTGTCGCTTGGCCGTGTCCGGGACCCCGGGTCCCCGGTCGACGACCCGGAGCTCGACCCGGTCGGCGAGGGCGCTCGCGGAGACCAGGACCCGCTCCCCCGGCGCGCTGTACTTGACGGCGTTCTCGACGACGTTGGCGACGGCCCGCTCCAACAGCCCCCGGTCGACGTACACCATGGGCAGTGTCTCGGGGATGTCCAGCTCGACGCTGTCCTCGGGGACCCCGCCGAGCGCCATGGGCACCACCTCGTCGAGGTCGGTCTCCCGGATGATCGGGGTGACGGTGCCGGTCTGCAGGCGGGACATGTCGAGGAGGTTCCCGACGAGGTGGTCGAGCCGGTCGGCGCCCTCCTCGATGGCCTCCAGCAGCTCCGCCCGGTCCTCCTCGGACCACTCGACGTCGTCGGAACGCAGCGACGACACGGCTGCCTTGATACCGGCGAGCGGAGTGCGCAGATCATGGCTTACGGCGGCCAGCAGCGCGGTGCGGATGCGGTTGCCCTCGGCCAGTTCCTTGGCCCGGTCGGCTTCGCGCTGAAGGCGCTGGCGGTCGAGGACGACTGCGGCCTGGGCGGCGAACGCGGCCAGCACCCGGCGATCGGAGGCCGGCAGCACCCGGCCGCGCAGGGAGAGGGCCATGTGGTCGCCGACCGGTACGTCGACGTCGGCGTCCTCGGGAATCCCGGCGGGCTGCGGGCCCACGCTGCCGGCGCAGGTCCACGGTGTCGTCTCGTCGGTCCGTTCCAGCAGGGCCACCGAATCCATGCCGAAGGTCTCGCGGACCCGCTCCAGCAGGGCCTCCAGCGTGGTCTCGCCGCGCAGGATGTTCCCGGCGAGGAAGGAGAGGATCTCCGACTCGGCGCGCAGCCGGGCCGCCTGGTGGGTGCGCCGGGCCGCCAGGTCCACCACCGATGCCACGGACACGGCGACCCCGACGAAGATCGCGATGGCGACGATGTTCTCGGGATCGGCGATGGTGAGGGTGTGGACGGGCGGGGTGAAGTACCAGTTGAGCAGCAGCGAACCCACGACCGCGGAGGCCAGCGCGGGGAACAGGCCGCCCACCAGGGCCGCCGCCACCGTCAGGGTGAGGAACAGCAGCATGTCGTTGGCGAGGCCGACGTCCGGCGTGACGCTGGTGAGCAGCCAGGTGAGGAGGACCGGGCCGAGTACGCCGACGAGCCAGCCCCAGATCACCCGGGAGCGCCCGAGGCGGGCTCCGCGCGCGACCGGCAGTCCGCGGCCCTTTCCGGCCTCGTCGTGGGTGATGAGGTGGACGTCGAGGTCGGGTCCGGACTCGCGGGCGACCGTGGCACCGACGCCGGGACCGAAGGCGTACTGCCAACTCCGGCGGCGGGAGACGCCGAGGACGATCTGGGTGGCGTTCACGCCACGGGAGAAGTCGAGCAGGGCCGCGGATATGTCGTCGCCGACGACGTGGTGGAAGGTGCCGCCGAGATCCTCGACCAGCGTGCGCTGCACGGCGAGTTCCTTCGGGGAGGCGGAGGTCAGCCCGTCGCTGCTGGAGATGTAGACCGCCAGGACCTCGCCGCCGGCACCCTTCTCCGCCAGGCGTACGGCGCGCCGGATGAGCGTGCGTCCCTCCGGGCCGCCGGTGAGCCCGACCACGATCCGCTCCCGTGAACCCCAGATCGTCGAGACGCGGTGTTCGCTGCGGTACTCGTTCAGGTACTCGTCGACCCGGTCGGCGACCCACAGCAGCGCCAACTCCCGCAGGGCGGTGAGGTTTCCGGGCCGGAAGTAGTTGGACAGGGCCGCGTCGACCTTGTCCGGCTTGTAGATGTTGCCATGGGCCATACGGCGGCGCAGGGCCTCCGGGACATGTCGACGAGCTCGATCTGGTCGGCCCGTCGTACGACCTCGTCCGGCACCGTCTCCCGCTGCCGTACGCCGGTGATCGACTCGACGACGTCGCCGAGCGACTCCAGGTGCTGGATGTTGACGGTCGACACGACGTCGATGCCGGCGGCCAGCAGCTCCTCCACGTCCTGCCAGCGCTTGGTGTTCCGGGAGCCGGGGACGTTCGTGTGGGCCAGCTCGTCGACCAGCGCCACCTGCGGGCGGCGCGCCAGCACCGCGTCGACGTCCATCTCCGTGAAGACCGTGTCCCGGTACTCGAGCTCCTGGCGCGGGATCTCCTCCAGGCCGTGCAGCATCACCTCCGTGCGCGGCCGGCGGTGGTGTTCCACGAAGGCGACCACGCAGTCGGTGCCCCGCTCGATACGGCGGTGTGCCTCGGACAGCATCGCGTACGTCTTGCCGACGCCGGGTGCCGCGCCGAGGTAGATCCGGAGCCTGCCGCGTGCCATGTCATCCCTCGAAGCGGTAGCCCATGCCGGGCTCGGTGATCAGATAGCGGGGGTGGGAGGGGTCCGTCTCCAGTTTCCGGCGCAGCTGGGCCATGTAGACCCGCAGGTAGTTGGTCTTGTTGCTCTGCGAGACACCCCACACCTCCTGGAGGAGGTGTTTCTGCGTGATCAGCCGGCCGGGGTTGACCACGAGGATCTCCAGCAGGTGCCACTCGGTCGGGGTCAGACGTACGTCGCGACCCGACCGTACGACCTTCTTCGCGAGCAGGTCGATGCTGAAGTCGTCCGTCTCGACCAAGGTGGTCTCGGGGACGAGCGGTGTGTCCTCGGTACGGCGGACCGCCGCCCGCAGCCGGGCGAGCAGCTCGTCCATGCTGAAGGGCTTGGTGATGTAGTCGTCGGCGCCGGCGTCCAGTGCCGCGACCTTCTCGTCGGACGCCTGCCGGGCCGACAGAACCAGGACCGGCACGCGGGTCCAGCCGCGCAGCGCCCTGATCACGTCGACGCCGTCCATGTCGGGCAGCCCGAGGTCGAGCATGACCACGTCCGGCTGACGGGCCGCCGCGAGCCGCAGCGCGGTGGCCCCGTCGGGCGCGGCGTCCACTCCGTACCGCCGGGCCTGAAGGTTGATCACGAGGGCCCGCACCAGCTGCGGGTCGTCCTCCACCACGAGCACCCGGGTCATGGATGCGTGCCCTTCCTGTCGTACGTCGGACCGGGAGGCGCCGGACGCGAGGCAACCTGCGTCATGGCTACGGGAGTTGACGGCAACGGGACGCCGCCCGGCCGCCAACTCCCGCTCGTGTCACGTAATCCCATCAGCTCTTGGCCACGAGGTCCTTGAGCGCGATGTTGAGTTCCAGGACGTTGACGCGCGGCTCGCCGATGAAGCCGAGCGTGCGGCCGTCGGTGTGGTCCTTGACCAGCTTCTCGACCGAGGCGACCGTGAGGTGGTTGCGTTCGGCGACCCGGTGCACCTGGAGCCGCGCGTACGCCGGGGAGATGTCCGGGTCCAGCCCGGAGCCGGAGGAGGTGACCGCGTCGGCCGGGACCTGGGACGCCTTGACCGTGTAGCCGGGCACGGAGTTGTCCTTGACGACCTTTGCCTTCGCCTCCTCGACCGCCGCGACGAGCTTCTTGTTGTCGGCGGAGAGGTTGGTCGCGCCCGAAAGGATCAGCTTGTACTGGGTGTTGACCGAGTTGGTGCCGAGGCCGTTCGCCGGACGGGACTGGAAGTAGTCGAGGCCGTAGCCCTGTTGGCCGATCAGCGAGGAGCCGACGGCCTTGCCCTCGTACTTGATCTCGGAGCCGTTCGCCTTGTTGTTGAACAGCGCCTGGGCCACACCGGTGACGACCAGTGGGTAGATGACGCCGGTCACCAGGGTCAGCACGAGGAGGGCACGCAGGCCCGCCCCGAGCAACCGGACCGTGCTGGATACGGAGTTGTTCATGGCTCAGCCGATTCCGGGGATGAGGGAGATGAGCAGGTCGATGAGCTTGATGCCGATGAAGGGCGCGATCAGCCCGCCGATGCCGTAGATCGTCAGGTTGCGCCGCAGCATCTTGTCCGCGCTCACCGGCCGGTACTGCACGCCCTTCAGGGAGAGCGGCACCAGCGCGATGATGATGAGCGCGTTGAAGATGACGGCGGACAGGATCGCGGAGTCCGGCGAGGACAGGCTCATGATGTTGAGCTTGTCCAGGCCCGGGTAGACGGCCGCGAACAGCGCCGGGATGATCGCGAAGTACTTCGCGACGTCGTTGGCGATGGAGAACGTGGTCAACGCGCCCCGGGTGATGAGGAGTTGCTTGCCGATCTCGACGATCTCGATGAGCTTGGTCGGGTTGGAGTCGAGGTCGACCATGTTGCCGGCCTCCTTGGCGGCCGACGTACCGGTGTTCATCGCCACGCCGACGTCGGCCTGCGCGAGCGCCGGCGCGTCGTTCGTGCCGTCACCGGTCATCGCGACCAGCTTGCCGCCCGCCTGCTCCCTCTTGATGAGCGCCATCTTGTCCTCGGGAGTGGCCTCCGCGAGGAAGTCGTCGACGCCCGCCTCCTCGGCGATCGCCTTGGCCGTCAGCGGGTTGTCGCCCGTGATCATGACGGTCTTGATGCCCATGCGGCGCAGCTCGTCGAACCGCTCCCGCATGCCTTCCTTGACGACGTCCTTCAGATGGATCACACCCAGGATGCGGGCACCGCCCTCGTCCTCCACGGCCACGAGCAGCGGGGTGCCGCCGGCCTCGGAGATCCGGTTGGACAGCGTGTCAGCGTCCTCGGCGACCGCGCCGCCCTGCTCCTGGACCCAGGTGATGACCGATCCGGCCGCACCCTTGCGGATCCTGCGTCCGTCGGCGTCCACACCCGACATCCGGGTCTGCGCGGTGAAGGCGATCCACTCGGCGCCGGCGAGTTCTCCCTGGCTGCGCTCGCGCAGCCCGTACTTCTCCTTCGCCAGTACGACGATGGAACGGCCCTCGGGCGTCTCGTCGGCCAGCGACGACAGCTGGGCCGCGTCGGCGAGTTCGGCCTCGGTGGTGCCGTTCACCGGCACGAACTCGGCGGCCTGGCGGTTGCCGAGGGTGATGGTGCCGGTCTTGTCCAGCAGCAGGGTCGACACATCACCGGCGGCCTCGACTGCCCTGCCGGACATGGCGAGTACGTTGCGCTGCACCAGCCGGTCCATGCCCGCGATGCCGATCGCGGAGAGCAGCGCGCCGATCGTGGTCGGGATCAGGCAGACCAGCAGCGCGACCAGCACGACCATCGTCAGATGCGTGCCGGCGTAGTCCGCGAAAGGCGGCAGCGTGGCCACCGCGAGCAGGAAGACGATCGTCAGCGAGGCCAGCAGGATGTTGAGCGCGATCTCGTTCGGCGTCTTCTGCCGCGCGGCGCCCTCGACGAGGCTGATCATCCGGTCGATGAAGGTCTCGCCGGGCTTCGTCGTGATCTTGATGACGATCCGGTCGGAGAGCACCTTCGTACCGCCGGTGACGGCGCTGCGGTCCCCGCCGGACTCGCGGATGACGGGCGCCGACTCACCGGTGATCGCCGACTCGTCGACCGAGGCGACGCCCTCGACGACGTCACCGTCGCCCGGGATGATGTCGCCGGCCTCGCAGACGACCAGGTCGCCGATCTTCAGCTCGGTGCCGGGCACCTGCTCCTCGCGGTCGCCCACCAGCCGGCGGGCCACCGTGTCGGTCTTGGCCTTGCGCAGCGTGTCGGCCTGCGCCTTGCCCCGGCCCTCGGCCACGGCCTCCGCGAGGTTGGCGAAGACGACGGTCAGCCACAGCCAGACGCTGATCGCCCAGCCGAACCAGTCCCCCGGGTCCTTGAAGGAGAAGACGGTGGTCAGCACGGAGCCGATCCACACCACGAACATCACGGGCGACTTGACCATGACTCGCGGGTCGAGCTTGCGGAAGGCGTCCGGCAGCGACTTCAGCAGCTGCTTGGGATCGAAGAGGCCCGCACCGACGCGGCCCTCGGGAGCCTTGTGCCCGGTGGGTACGTCGCTGTGCGGCGCCCGGGTCGGAGTGGCTGTGGACATGGAGTCCTCTGACTTCTCTGTACGGGTGGTCATGACGCCAGCCCCTCGGCCAGCGGGCCCAGCGCGAGGGCCGGGAAGTAGGTCAGACCGGTGATGATCAGGATCGCGCCCACCAGCAGGCCGGTGAACAGCGGCTTCTCGGTGCGCAGGGTGCCCGCGGTCACCGGGACGGGCTTCTGCTCGGCGAGCGAGCCGGCCAGCGCCAGGACGAAGATCATGGGCAGGAAGCGGCCCAGCAGCATCGCGAGTCCGGTCATGGTGTTGTACCAGTCGGTGTTCGCGTTCAGTCCGGCGAAGGCGGAGCCGTTGTTGTTCGACGCCGACGTGAACGCGTACAGGACTTCGGAGAAGCCGTGCGCCCCGGAGTTGAGCATCGAGTTCGGCGGGGTCGGCAGCGCCATCGAGGCGGCGGTGAAGACCAGCACCAGTGCCGGGGTGATCAGGATGTAGCAGGCGGCCAGCTTGATCTCGCGGGAGCCGATCTTCTTGCCCAGGTACTCGGGTGTACGACCCACCATCAGACCGGCGATGAACACCGCGATGACCGCCATGATCAGCATGCCGTAGAGACCGGAGCCGGTACCGCCGGGCGCGATCTCGCCGAGCATCATGCCGAGCATGGCGACCCCGCCGCCCAGCCCGGTGAAGGACGAGTGGAAGGAGTCCACCGCACCCGTCGAGGTAAGAGTGGTCGACACCGCGAAGATCGACGAGGAGCCGACACCGAAGCGGACCTCCTTGCCTTCGTACGCCCCACCCGCGGCTTGGAGGGCCGCACCGTGGTGGGCGAACTCGGTCCACATCATCAGGGCCACGAAACCCAGCCAGATGGTGAACATCGTGGCGAGGATCGCGTAACCCTGCTTCACCGAACCGACCATCACGCCGAAGGTGCGGGTCAGCGAGAACGGGATCACCAGGAGCAGGAAGATCTCGAAGAGGTTGGTGAACGGCGTCGGGTTCTCGAAGGGGTGGGCGCTGTTGGCGTTGAAGTAGCCGCCGCCGTTGGTGCCCAGCTCCTTGATGGCCTCCTGCGAGGCGACCGCCCCGCCGTTCCACTGCTGCGAGCCCCCCATGAACTGTCCGACCTCGTGGATGCCGGAGAAGTTCTGGATGGCTCCGCACGCCACCAGCACGATGGCGGCGATCGCCGCGCCCGGCACCAGGATGCGCAGGGTGCCGCGCACCAGGTCGGCCCAGAAGTTGCCCAGCTCACCGGTGCGCGAGCGCGCGAACCCGCGCACCAGCGCCACGGCGACGGCGATGCCCACGGCCGCCGACAGGAAGTTCTGCACGGCCAGACCGGCGGTCTGCACGATGTGACCCATGGTCTGCTCGCCGTAGTACGACTGCCAGTTCGTGTTGGTCACGAAGGACACGGCCGTGTTGAACGACTGCGCCGGATTCACCGAGTCGAAGCCGAGCGAGCCGGGCAGAACGCCCTGGATCCGCTGGAGCAGGTAGAGGAAGAGGACACTGACCGCGGAGAAGGCGAGGACGCCGCGCAGGTACGCGGGCCAGGTCATCTCGGCGTCGGGGTTGGCGCCGATGGCCTTGTACGTCCACTTCTCGACCCGCCAGTGCTTGTCGGAGGAGTAGACCTTGGCCATGTAGTTGCCGAGGGGGATATAGGCCAGCGCCAACGCGCCTATGAGAGCGACCAGTTGAAGGACGCCTGCGAGTACGGGACCCATGTCGTGGCTCAGAACCTCTCCGGGAAGATCAGGGCGAGGACGAGATAACCCAGCAGGGCGACGGCCACGACGAGGCCGACGATGTTCTCGGCGGTCACAGCTTCGTCACCCCCTTGGCGACGAGGGCCACCAGCGCGAAACCCGCGAGCACGGTGACGACGAAGGCCAGATCGGCCATCGCGAACTCCTGGAGTGAGGTTCGGTTGATACGGACGTTTAGAGGAAACAGCCTTCGTGACCGGATCCGGCCACCCGTTGACGGGTCCCTTACGGCAGCCCCCACGGCTTTGACGGGACTCTTACGGCGCCGCCCTCCACCAGTGAGCAGGTGGCCGTGACCGGCGGTGATCCGGTTCACAGCAGCCGGAATCGCAGCCGGCAGATCACCGCGTCCGTTTCCCGTCGTACGGCATGCGCGACGACCGCGCCCCGCTGGTTCTGCAGCAGCCGCTGCCACAGCCGCTCCGGCTCGGCCTCCGGGATCAGCACGGTGACCTGGGTGCCGGGCTCGGCGGCGGCCACCTCGCGGACGTACCCGGCGATCGGGCGGCCCAGGCTGCGCCGCTGACAGGTGAGTCTGACCAGCGGCACTCCCGGGTCCCACTCGGCCCAGGAGCGCTCCAGGGCGTGCAACTGGGCCCGGTCCTCCGCGTCGGGGTAGCACACGGTCACCGCGCGGACCTCGTCGCCGAGGGAGGCGGCCGCGGTCAGGGCCTGCGAGGTCAGCCTGGACAGGGAGGAGACGGGGACGATCACCAGGGAACGCTCGCGGTGCGGGGTCTCCGGGATCCGTCCGAGGCCGAGCCGCTCGCCGATCCGGCCGTACGCGCGGTGCACGGTCTCGAAGGCGATCACGAGCAGCGGCAGGGCGAGGGCGATCAGCCAGGCGCCCTCCTCGAACTTGCTCACCGTGACGACGACGGTCGCGACACCGGTGAGCAGCGCGCCGAAGCCGTTGAGCAGCGCCTTGCCGCGCCACCCCGGTCCGCGCTCGACGCGCCAGTGCCGGACCATGCCCACCTGGGCGATGGTGAAGCCGACGAAGACCCCGATGGCGAACATCGGCACGAGGGTGTTGGTGTCTCCGCCGGAGAAGACCAGCAGCGCGGCCGAGACGACGGCGAGTGCGAGGACTCCGTGGCGGTGCACCTGACGGTCGGCCTTCAGGGCGAACACATGGGGTGCGTAGTTGTCCCGGGCCAGCAGCTTGAGCAGCACCGGCAGCCCGCCGAACGAGGTGTTCGCAGACAGCGCCAGGAGGATCATCGTCGCGAACTGGATGACGTAGAAAGCCCAGTTGTGGCCGAGTGAGGCGTCCGCCAGCTGGGCAAGGACGGTGACGCCCTCGACCGGCTGGAGGTGGAACCGGCCGATCAGTACCGACAGGCCGATCAGCATCAGGCCGAGGACGGCGCCCAGGGCGACCTCCGCGCGCTGGGCGCGTTTGACGCGTGGGACGCGGAAGGAGGGCACGGCGTTGGCGATGGCCTCCACGCCGGTGAGCGCGGCACAGCCCGAGGCGAAAGCTTTCAGCAGAAGCAGCGCACCCACGCTGGTGGCGTTGTCGGCGAGCACGGAGGCGTGGCCCGCCGCCGTCGCCGTACTCACCGGCGCGGACCGGAACAGACCGACGGCAACGAGCACGAAGATCGAACCGACGAAGACGGCCGTGGGCACGATGAACGCTTTGGCGGACTCCACGATCCCCCGCAGGTTGACGCCCGTGACCAGGGCGAGCACCGACAGGCACAGCCACAGCCGGTCGTCGTAGAGGGCCGGGAAGGCGGAGGTCAGGGCGGCCACACCGGCCGTGACGGCGACGGCGACGTTGAGGACGTAGTCCAGGACCAGCGAGGCCGCCGCCACCAGACTCGTCCGCGCACCCAGGTGGGTCTTCGCCACGGCGTAGGAGCCGCCACCGTCCGGGAAGGCCGCGATCACCTGCCGGTACGAGGCGACCAGCACCGCCAGCAGCGCGGCGATGGCCAGCGTGACCGGCAGGGTGAAGCCCAGGCCGTGCGCACCCGCGGCGGCCAGTACCAGCACGATCGCCTCGGGTCCGTACGCCACCGACGCCATCGCGTCCAGCGACAGCGCGGCCAGGCCCGTGACGGCGGTCAGCCGGTGGCGTTCACCGGTATCAGGCGGCTCCTCGCCGGCGGGGACGGCATCCGGCTCGGTGGTCAGGACGGACATGGGCACGTGCTCCTTCTTCTTTCGCCCGCGCACGAGACTGAAGGGTGCGCGGCTGCACCCAGGTTCGGTCCGATTCCGGCCGGGTCCGACTGCTCCTTGCGGCATCTTCGCGCCCAACCGGCCGACCTTGACGAGACCTTGACGCGCGTATGGTCCGTTCGACCGCCGGGTGCCACCGAGGCGTGGAGATCCGTCGGGGATGCGTCAGGACCGCATCAAGACGTGCCGATCGGGATCCCCGGCTCACTACCGTCGGCGCCATGGGACGCCGTGACGACGTGCGCGGAGGACCCGGGGGAGCTGACGAGACGGTGGGCGACCGCGACTGGAAGCGGGAGCTGTGGGCCGCCGTCCGCTGTGCCGGCGTACTGCTCGCCCTCCTGCTGCTGATCGACTGGGGCTCGGGCCGGATCACTCCGTGGCGTGCCCTCCTGTGGTTCGCTCTCACCGGGCTGCTCTTCGTCCTCCTGTGTCCCGCCCGGGTGTCCGCGGGCGGCAACTGGCTGGCCTCGCGCGGGCTCGTGCGCGAGCGCCGGGTGCGGACGGATCTGCTGGTGACGGTCCGCTGTCTGGACGGCGTCTCCCAACGGCTTCTGCTGCGGGACGCTCTGGGCGGCCGCGTCGAGATCGACCCCGAGGTGCTGGTACGCAATCCGCAGCTGTGGTCCCGCCTGGACGAGGGCGCGCGGAAGGCAGCCGCCGACGGCTCGCTGCTGTGCGGTGCGACGGCCTTGCGGCACCTCGCCCTGCGCGTGGACCGGGAGACCGCACGTGCCGTGTTCAGGGCTTCCGGTCTGGAGTGAGGGTCAGCCCTTACCGGCCGGTCCCGCCGTATCCAGCGCCGACCCCGTCTGGTCGGCCAGCGTCACCGCCACCAGCCGCGCCTGGAGCGGGGGTGTCGGGACCGGCCCTGGAGTGAGCATGAAGCGACCGAGGTAGTGACCGTTGCCGTAGGCGCGCAGCTCGATCTCGCCCTCCGGCCAGCCCGCGGCGTCCACGTCCCACGAGCGCCGTCCGACCGTCACGCCGCCGTCCTTCTCCAGGCGCGGTGGCTGCCCCAGGAGGGTGCCGTACTCGAAGCGGCAGGCGCGCAGACCGAGCAGGTCGGTGAGTTCCCGGCGGACGTGATCGACCACGGTGTTCGCGGAGTTGGCCGACTGCGCGAGGTCCGCCGTCCGGTGGACGCGGGCCAGGTGAGCCGCGTCCGTGACCGTGATGACCTCCAACCGCCTTGCATGTGCAGCGAGTTGGGACACGATCACGCCCACGACCAGCAGCAGGACCGCCGTCTCGACGTCCGCGGTGGCGGTGATGTCGAACGTCTCGTACGGCCGGGTGAGCAAGAAGTCGAACCAGGCCGTCGCCGACAGGGCCGCGACCACCCCCGCCGTACGGCTGCCCAGGGCGGCCACCGCGACGACCACCACGACGAGGAGGAGCGCGGAGTTCGTGTGCGAGAAGTCCGTCCGGAGCGGGACGAGTGCAAGGGCCGCCAGGAACGGGGCGGCCAGGCCCGCCGGCAGGGCCAGCCGGTCCCGCAGCACCCAGGTCCGGGGCGTGGCACGGTGCCCTCCCGTGAGGTGCCGCTTCCAGGTGCCGGTCACAGTGCTCATCACGCGCCTCCCATGTACAGCTCGGTCGCTTCGGCACCCACGGGTCGCCCGGCCTCCCCGGCGAACGGAAGCGAGACGACCATGGTCAGGCCGCCGCCGGGAGTGTCCTCGGGGCTGAGGGTGCCGTTCATGGCCTCGGTCAGGCCCCGGGCGAGGGCCAGCCCGAGGCCCAGGCCGGTGGTGTTGTCGGTGTCGCCGAGCCGCTGGAAGGGCTCGAAGAGCCGGTCCCGGCCGTCGGTGGGCAGGCCGGGCCCGCGGTCCACGACCCTCAGCTCCACCCGGCCCGCCAGGGCACTTGCCGTGACCAGTACCTTCCTTCCCGGCGGTGTGTGCCGGGCGGCGTTGCCGACCAGATTGGCGATGACCCGTTCCAGCAGCGGCGGATCGGCCAGCACCGCGGGGATCTCCTCGAGGTCGGCGACCTCCACGTCGGGGACGTCCGCCAACGCCACCGGCAGCACCTCCTCCAGAGAGGCGGCCCGCAGGTTCAGGGTGAGCGCGCCCGCCTCCAGCCGGCTGAGGTCGAGGAGATTCTCCACCAGGCGGTTCAGCTTGGCCATGGACTCGTCGGCGGTGGCGAGGAGTTCGTCGCGGTCCTCGGCGGAGAACTCGACGTCCCGGCTGCGCAGCGAGGTGACCGCCGCCCAGCCCGCTGCCAGCGGGGTGCGCAGGTCGTGGCCGACGGCCCGCAGCAGGGCCGTCCGCAGCCGGTCGGCGGCCTTCACCGGCTCCACCTCGGCTGCGGCCTCCGCGAGCCGGGCCCGCTCCACCGCCGATCCGACGTGTGCGGCGAACGCGGCCAGCACCCGTCGTTCGGACGACGAGAGGGTGCGGCCCCGTAGCGCGAGGCAGGCGCCGGGACCGGCGGGAACGGCCGTCACGCCCGCCTCGTCGGGCGGCTCGTCCAGCAGGTCCGCCGACTCCATGCCGAAGGTCTCGCGCGTCCGCTCCAGCAGGGCCGGAATGGTCGCCTCACCGCGCACGATGCTGCCGGCCAGGGACGACATGGTCTCCGCTTCGGCGGTCGCCCGCGCGGAGCGCCGCGAAAGGCGCAGGGACCGGTCCACGACCGCGGCCACGGTGGCCGCCACGACCGCGAACACCCCCAGGGCCAACAGCGCGTTGGGGTCGTCCAGGGTGAACCGGCCGATCGGTGGGACGAACCAGTAGTTCAGCAGCAGCGACGCCGTCACCGACGCGATCACCGCCGAGACGACCCCGCCTATGCAGGCCACGCCCACCACGGCGAGCAGGAACAGCAGGGCCTCGCTGGTCAGGTTCAGCGTGCCGCGCAGCTGGGCGAGGACGACCGTCAGCAGCACCGGGAGCACCAGCCCGGCCACCGGACCGGCGATCAGCCGCGCCGTGGACAGTGTGCGCCGCCTCGACGGCAGCAGGGTGCCGCGTCCGGCCTGCTCGTGGGTGACCCGGTGGACGTCGATGTCACCGGACAGCTCGGTGACCGTCTCCCCGGTGCCCGGCCCGGTCAGGAACCGTGCCAGCCGGCCGCGGCGACTGGTGCCGAGCACGAGCTGCGTGGCGTTCTCGGCGCGGGCGAACTCCACCAGGGTGCCCGCCACGTCGTCGCCGACCACCGAGTGATAGCTGCCGCCGAGGTCCTCCACGAGCCTGCGCTGCCGGGCGAGCGAGGCGTGCGAGACCCCGGCCGCGAGCCCGTCGCTGCGGGTCACGTGTACGGCGAGCAGGTCGCCGCCCGCCGACCTGTCGGCGATCCGGGCGGCGCGCCGGATCAGTGTGTCGCCCTCCGGCCCACCCGTCAGCGCGACGGCCACCCGCTCCCGCGTCTCCCACACCCGGCCGATGCCGTGCTGCGATCGGTACTCCTGCAGCGCCTCGTCGACCCGGTCGGCGGTCCACAGCAGCGCCAGCTGCCTGAGCGCCGTCAGATTGCCCGGCCGGAAGTAGTTGGCGAGCGCCGCGTCGACCTTCTCCGGCGCGTGGATGTTGCCGTGTGCCATACGCCGGCGCAGCCCCTCGGGGGGCATGTCCACCAGCTCGATCTGCCAGGCACGCCGTACGAGCTCGTCGGGCACCGTCTCGTGCTGCGGCACCCCGGTGATCTTCTCGACGACGTCGTTGAGGGATTCCAGGTGCTGGATGTTCAGCGCGGTGATCACATCGATGCCGGCGTCGAGCAGCGCCTCGATGTCCTGCCAGCGCTTCGCGTTGCGGCCGTCGCCGGGGACGTTGCTGTGGGCGAACTCGTCGACGATCGCGACCTGCGGGCGCCTGGCGAGTACCGCGCTCAGGTCCATCTCCTCGAACCGACCGCCGCGATAGGCGCAGGACGCCCGGGCGACGGTCTCCAGACCGTCGAGCATCGCCTGCGTGTGCGGACGCCCGTGGCATTCCGCGAACCCCACCACCACATCCGCCCCGCGCGAGGCGCGACGACGCCCCTCGTCGAGCATCCGGTAGGTCTTGCCGACCCCCGGAGCCGCCCCGAGGTAGACCTTCAGCCGTCCGGGCCGTACGTCACTCATCGCAGCCGACGTGCTCCGCTCACTGATCCAACTCCCTTGCGCAGAGGGCCTCCTCCCCCAAGGAAGCCGGTCCGCACGGCGATCGGCGGGGTTGTTAGCGGCTTCTTGGCGCCGGTCCCGCGGACCTTGACACCGTCTTGACGTAACCTGCGCCCGATAGGATGACGCCAGGTGTGCCGGGAAGTCTGGTCGGCCGGGGACCACAGTGGTTCTCCGTAAGCCCCAGGGGGACGGCATGCGCAGCGTCGGTACGGTTCTCGCCCTCGTGGTCCTCGCCACGGTGGTCGCCACGTTCGCGCGCCGGTGGCGCATTCCCGCGCCCTCCCTGCTCGTGGTCGCCGGTCTCTCGGTGGCGCTGCTGCCGGGCACCCCGCAGATCGAGATCAGCCCGCAGGTCATCGGCCTGGTCGTGCTGCCGCCGCTGCTGTACGCCAGCGCCGAGGAGATGCCGTGGCGGGAGCTGCGGGCGGTGTGGAAGCCGGTCGGGGTGCTCGCGATAGGGCTGGTGCTCGCCTCCGCGGCGGCCGTGGGAGCGGTGGCCGCACTCGCCACTCCCCTGTCCTGGCAGATGGCGTTCGTGCTGGGCGCCGTGCTGGCCAGCACCGACCCGGTGGCGGTCACCGCGCTGGGGCGACGGCTCGCGCTGCCCCCGCGGGTGCAGGTCCTCGTCCAGGCGGAGAGCCTGTTCAACGACGCGACCTCACTGGTGCTGGTCCGGGTGGCCGCGGGCATCGCCGTGGCCTCCGCCGCCGCGAACTGGGGAGCGGCCGGAGGAGAGTTCCTGGTGCTCGCGGGCGGTGGCACGGTGATCGGCGCCGGGGTGGCCGGAGTGGTCACGCTGATCCGGCGCCGCACCGAGGACCCGGTCCTGGAGACGGTGATCGCCCTGGTCACCCCGTACACCGCCTATCTGCTGGCGGAGGCCGCGCACACCTCCGGAGTGACGTCCTGCGTGGTGGCCGGGGTGGTCCTCGGCGGACGGGGCGACCGGCTCACCAACGCCCGCATCCGACTCCAACTGCACGCCGTCTACGGCACGGTGGTGTTCCTCCTGGAGAGCGTGGTGTTCTCGCTGATCGGTCTGGCCCTGCCCGCGCAGGTGCGAGCGCTGGCCGACGGCGACCGTGCGTGGCCCCTGTACGCCCTCGCGGTCGCCGCCACGCTCGTCGCCGTACGGCTGCTGTGGCTGGCGCCGCTGTCGGCGGTCGTGCAGCGCAAGGGCGGGATCGGCCGTCTCAACTGGCGGGTGCCGATGGTGCTGACCTGGGCGGGCACCCGTGGGGTGATGCCGCTGGCCGCCGCCCTGTCCATCCCGGAGGTCATGAAGGACGGCACCCCGCTCGCCGACCGGCCGCTGGTCCTGGTCCTGACCACCTCGGTCGTGGTCGTCACGCTCGTCGTGCAGGGCTTCACCCTGGCCCCGGTCGTCCGCGCCTCGGGCATCGCCCTGGAGCCCGCCCACACCGCGCGTGAGGAGGCCGAGGCCCGCTCGCGCCTGGCCCACGCCGGCCTCGCCCGCATCGAGGAGCTCGCGGAGCTGGAGGTCGTACCGGATGTCGTCCTCGACCGGCTCCGCCGCGGCCTCACCGCCCGCCTCGACGACGCCCGCGACCGCCTGGCCGAGAACAACGGCACCCACCGCGCCGCCACCGAATCCGCCGACCGGGTCTACCGCCAGCTCCGCCGCGACCTGATCGCCGTCGAGACGAGCGAACTCCAGCGCCTCTACGACACCCACACCATCAGCGACACCACCCGCCGCAGGCTTCAGCGGTCGCTCGACCTGGAGGAAGCGCGACTGTCGGACGCGTAGCGCTCCACGACAGGGGCCGGTTCTTCGAGTGCGGGTGTGTGTGGGGGGGGGGCCGGGTTGCCGTGCCACGCTGTATGTCAGCGGAACTCCGCCAGTCCCGGGCGCAGGCCGAGGGCCGTGAGGACGGCTGCGGCGAACAGAGCACCGCTCCCCCACATGAGCAGACTCCCGACGGTCGACGTCCCGCGACGACCGAGGACGTGAAGTGGGCGCGGTTGATGCCCGGCTCCCAGTCCATGCAGAACTCGACTGCTTCCCGCTCCTTGCCGACCGCCATTAGCGCGCGGATCCTCCGGTCGTCGCGCTGGTAGACGGCGTACGTCTCGACCGTCTTCTCCGCCGCGGCCCGCTCGCCGGGGGAAGGTGATGTTGTCCAGCTCGCGCCGGAAGTCGCCGCTGAACCGCAGGTCCTGGTGGTCGCTCTCGTACGCCTGCCAGCTGGTGGCCAGTTCCGAGTCGTACGTCGACAGGGTCGCGCCCTTCAGGCCGTACAGCTGCTGGGACCGGTGGCGGCCACCGCCCCGGGGTTGAGGACTCGCCGGAAACTGCACGCCAGGTACCACTGCAGAACGCCGAGCACGGCCGGCAACAGCACGCCGAGAGCCAGTACGGCCGCGAGCTGCGCGGAGAGCGTGGAGCGCGCCGAGGTGTACTCGGCGTCGAAGGCGGCATCAGTCGTTCTCCAGCGCTCGGCCGATCAGCTCCTCGTACGGCCGTAGCGCGGGCAGGCGCTCGGCGAGGAACTCGGCCGGCGCGACGATCGCTTCCGACTCATGGCCTCACGGGAGAACACGGGCGAACTCCGACGTCTCACCGAGCGGGGCAACGCCACCGCGATCGAGCAGCTCGGCGAACGCACTGCCGAGTGACTCAAGGGTGGCCGCGCCCTCTCAGTTCGGCGCCCCCGGCGGCACCCGCGGCAGCGGATCGAGGCGTACCGAGTCGGCGTCGGCGAGGAAGCCGTCGATCAGGTCGGCCGCCTCACGCCGGCCGTCCCCCACTCCTTCTCGCAGTTCCGTGGCGAACCGGCGCAGGGTGCCACGCAGTTCGGCGCGGACCGGGGCGTGCAGGGTGCCGTCCTTCAGGACGGTCAGCAGATGGTTCACGAGTGTCCAGTCGGCCGTGAGCTGCACCGCCGTACCGCCCGGAACCTCGGCCGGGATCGGGTCGGCGCGGCGCCAAGTCGCGTCCAGCAGCGCCTCGACGAGCTCCGTGACGCCCGGCACCGCGGCATCGGCCGCGTGCTGCCAGGCAAGGCGGTTGAGGCGGGCCGGTTCCAGCAGGGCCTCGACGACCAGGGTGACGGCGACACGGACCGCGGCGAAGGGGTCGAAGACACGACCGGCGTCGCTGTCGAGGTACTGGTCGGTGCGCCCGTAGCGGATGGCGGGCGGGGTGAGGGCACTCAACACGGCCTCCGGCAGGGCGAGTTGCTCAGCGCGCAGGAGGTGCGCGAGCTCGGTCAGCGCTCTGCGCTGGGTGGTCGCGTCGACGGGCCGGGGGCCCTGCCCGGCGTCACCGGCGAGGCCGTAGCCGTAGTGCACTCCCCCGATCAGGCGGGCCACCGCGGTCACCTCGTGGCGGTGCAGGAGGTGCAACAGGACGGCGCGTTCCTCGAGTTCACCGGTCTGGCGGTCGGGCGGGAGCACCCCGCGACCGAAGCCCTCCAGCGCGATGCGCCGCGCCCGTGTCATCGTCGAGAGCCCCTCCAGCGGGTCCCGTCCCGCCACCCAGGGCACGGCCTCGGCATGGGCGGCCTCCGGGCCCTGGGCGTCCTCGTCGGCGATGAAGTGCAGGCCCGCGCGAGCCGCAGCCGCGCGCAACTCCGCCAGCGCCGCATCCTCGTGGTCGCCGTAGGTGTGGTCGACGAGGAAGTGGTCCCAGGGGCCGAGGCCGGTGGTGTAGGCGGCCGAGAGGTCGATACGGCCGTCCTCGGTGACCTGGACACGAGCGTGCGGGTAGTCCATCACGGACGGCTTCGGGTGGGTCGTACTGGCGAAGTTGTGCATGAAACCGAGCGCGTGGCCGATCTCGTGCGCGGCGAGGTGACGCAGCCGGGCGAGGACCAACTCCTCGACGGCGACGAGCCGTTCGGCCTCGTCCGGGTGGCCGTAGGGGGCGAGCAGGGCCTCGCCGAGGGCGCGTACCTGCTCGACGCGCTGGGAGCCGAGGCGGACCCGAGCGTGCAGGATCTCGCCGGTGCGCGGGTCGGTCAGCCCCTGCCCGAGGGACCAGCCACGGCCCGCCCGGTGCACCCACACGACACCGTTGACGCCCGGTTCGTACGGGTCGAAGTCGACTTTCCCCGCCTCCACCCGGTAGGCGCCCGGCAGTCCGATGCCGGCGAAGGCCTCCTGCCACCAGTTGCCGCCCTCGATCACCGCCGAGCGGAAGGGCTCCGGGATCGCCGGGTCGACCTGGAACACGATCGGGGCGCGGTCCGCGCCGACTCGGAAGCGGGGCTGGACCTTGACCTGGGTGTCGCGCAGGCCGACGTTGCCGTGGTCGGCGTAACCGACGCCGTAGCCACCGGAGTTGGGGTGGAAGCGGCGGGCGGGCATCGGGTCGGCGGGCAGTCGGACCAGGTTGAGCTGCTGGACCAGGGTCAGGGCGCGCGGGTCCGCGGCGACCGCGCGGACCGCCGAGCCGCGCCCCGGTCCACGGAAGGTGAGCAGCGCGGGCAGTCGGGTGGCGGCGGGCCCGGTACGGCTGTCGGCGACGAGCGGCAGGCTGCACGCCCCGTCGACGGCGTACTCCCCCTGATCCTTTTCGAACAGGTGGTCGGCGACGCGGTCGTGGTCGGCCGCCACGAGCCCGCCGGCGTCCACGACCACCGCGCCGCCCTCCTCGCGCAGCACCGGCCCGCTCCACACGACGGACAGCGCGAAGGACTCCTGCCCGGCGCGTACGGCCGCCGCGTCGCCGGACGTCAGGAAGTGCTTGTTCCGTACGACGAACAGCACCCGGTCGCCGACCCGACGGAACTCCGCGAGCCGCGCCTTGCCCGCACGCCCCCGGTCCAGCCACAGCTCGCTCGATCCCAGACCCTGGGAGAGCGAAACGGTGAGCAGGAAGGGCTCGTCGAAGTGGCGGATGCCCAGCAGCAACCGGTCCTGCTCCGGGTCGGGCACGAGGTCGATGAAGTCGGCGGGCATACGTGGCCTTTCGGAGGGGCAGTGCTCGCCGGTGATCCTCTCAGGCCCGGGGCACCGGCCGCCGAGCCGGGCGTACCACCCCCTGTCCGTCCGTCACTTGATCGTTGCTACGGTGCCCCGGTGTCTGACTCTTCACGCGATACCGCCGAAGGCGCCGGCTGGGGCGCCGCCGAGCGCGGCGAGTACAAGCGGCTGATGCCGCCCAAGGTCGAGAAGCTCTCCTGGCTCGATCCCAGGACGCTGTGGGCCGCCCGCAACGGTGTGCTTGCCTCCTGGTTCGGGGACCCGACCGGCCGTACCCGGAGCCGGTGGGTGGCGCAGCGCGAGGCCGCCGGCGCACCCGCCGACAAGGTGATCCGGCGCGCGGACCCGGACCGTTTCTCGTTCATGGTCATCGGCGACACCGGCGAGGGCGACGATTCCCAATACGCCGTCGTGCCGGGCTTTCTGAAGGTCAGTCAGGGCACGCACTTCTCCGTGATCGCCAGCGATGTCATCTACCCGGTGGGCAGCGCCGACGACTACGGCACCAAGTTCTTCCGGCCGTACCAGGACTATCCGGCGCCGATCTACGCGATCCCGGGGAACCACGACTGGTACGAGGATCTCGGCGCGTTCATGCGGGTGTTCTGCGCGGACGCCCCGCCGCTCGCTCCCGAGCCCGCGTCCCGCCCCCTCAGCCGGGCGTGGCTGCGCTCGCTCCTGTGGCACCGCCCACGCAAGGCGGACGGTCAACACCTCGACAAGGCACGGGAGTTGCGGTCCACGCCGACGCAGCAGGCCGTCCAGCCGGGCCCGTACTGGGCCATCGACACCGGACCCATACGTCTCATAGGCATAGACACGGGCCTGCTCGGCACCATCGACGCCGAACAGGGCGCCTGGCTGCGCGAGGTGTCGAAGGGCCCGCGTCCGAAGATCCTGATCACCGGCTCGCCGCTGTACGTGGACGGCGAGCACCACCCCTGCACGATCGAGGGAGGCGGCGGCACGGTCGACGACATCGTCCGCGCCCCCGAGCACCACTACGTGGCGGCGATCGGCGGGGACATCCACAACTACCAGCGCTATCCGGTCCAGGTGGACGGCCGCACCATCCAGTACGTGGTCTCGGGCGGCGGCGGGGCGTTCATGCACGCCACGCACACCATCCCGCGCGTCGACATCGCGAACGTCACCGAGGAACAGTTCCGCTGCTATCCGCTGCGCGGCGACTCCCTCGCCTTCTACAGCCGGCTCTACGGCCACCGGCTGCGCCTGCGTCGCTTCTTCACCCTCACCGAGGCCGAGGCGATGGCGGTGATCGCCGAGCGCCTGGGCATCGCCCCGACCCGCGCCCCGGGCGCCCCGGCGCGCGTGACCCGCCGTACCCGACTGGTGGCCGGTCTCCTCGGCGCCGGTGGCCGCCCCGACCGCACCTCGCGCTTCCGCCTCCCGGTGCGCAAGATCTACACGCAGCTGTTCTCGCCGGGTTCGGCGACTTACAGCCCGCCCTTCTTCAAGTGCTTCCTGCGGCTGGACGTCACGCCGGAGGCGGTCCGACTGCGCTGTTACGCGGCCACCGGCAACCGCGCGCAGGAGATCGATCCGCCGGTGGAGGACGAGGTCACCATCCCGCTGACCTGACCTGATCTCGACCGTGGTGAAGGGAACAGTTCGCGGGACCGGCGGGTTGGCACTGCCGTAATACTTGATTCATCAAGCAACCACGGAGGAACCCGTGCCGCCGACCTCTCGTCCCCTGCGCAAGCTGGGCTTCCTGACCATCGGCCTGTTCGACGAGGCGGATCCGCGGCGGGGCCACGAGTCCACGCTGGAGATCATCGAGCTGGGCGAGCGTCTCGGTTTCGACAGCGCGTGGCTGCGCCATCGGCATCTCCAGTACGGCATCTCCTCCCCCGTCGCCGTGATGGCGGCGGCCTCGCAGCGCACCAGCCGCATCGAACTCGGCACCGCGGTCATCCCGCTGGGCTGGGAGAACCCGCTGCGGCTGGCCGAGGACCTGGCGACGGTCGACATCCTTTCCGGGGGCCGGATCAACCCGGGCGTGAGCGTGGGGCCGCCGATGCACTTCGAGCAGGTCAAGGAGGCGCTCTACCCGGACACCGCCGAGGCCGAGGACTTCTCCTACGGGCGGGTGCGGCGGCTGCTGGACTTCGTGCGGGGCAAGAGCGCGACCGACTTCAGCGGTGTCGAGGGCTTCGAGGTGTTCTCGGACAAGGTGCAGCCGCACTCGCCCGGGCTCGGGCAGCGGCTCTGGTACGGCGGCGGCAGTCTGAGTTCGGCGCGCTGGGCCGGTGAGCACGGCATGAACTTCCTGACCAGCAGCGTGGTCAAGGCGGAGGCTACGGACGGGCCGGAGTTCGACTTCGCGGAGATCCAGCTGTCCCACATCCGCGCCTTCCGTGCCGCCCACCCCGACGGCGAGAACGCCCGCGTCTCGCAGGGCCTGGTCGTCATCCCGACGGACTCCGCCTCGCCCGACCAGCGGGCCAGGTACGAGGAGTACGCGGCAAAGCGCACCCCGCGTACGACATCACCGCAGGGTCCCGCCCGGCTCCTCTTCGCCCCGGACCTGGTGGGCACCTCGGACGAGATCGCCGAACGGCTGCACGCGCACGCCGCGTTCCGCGAGGTGGACGAGGTGGCCTTCGCGTTGCCGTTCACCTTCGGGCACGAGGACTATGTGCAGATCCTGACGGACATGGCGACGAAGCTCGGGCCGGCGCTGGGCTGGCACAGCAACGGCTAACGGCGGGCGGCCGCGAGGCTGTCGGCCAGGTGGAGGAGGTCCGCGCCCAGCGGGGAGTCGGCGCTCCAGACCGCCTCGAAGGAGATCTGGACCTCGCGGCCCTGGTCCATCAGCGGCCGGTGCGGAGCGTCGGGCGAGGCGAGCTTGGAGCGGGGGACCATCGCCGAACCCAGGCCCAGCCTCGCCCAGTCCGCCAACACCTGGTAGCTGGCGGCCTCCCCCGGATAGGTGTGCAGGGGCATCTCGCGGGCCTGGAAGAGCTGGTTGGTGAAGGTGGTCAGGCCGCAGGCGTCCGGGACAAGGATGAACTGCTCCTTTCCGGCCTCTTCGAGTTCGACCGGAACGTCTACCTCTACGTCTGCATCAACGTCCGCCACTGGCTCGCGCTCGGGGCTGACGACGACGATGGGCTCGACGTCGACGACCCGGTGCTCGAAGCGCGGCATCGCCGCGACGGCCGGGATCAGAATGATGTCGAGCCGCCCGGCCAGCAGCGATTCCCGCAGGTCCTGCATGTTCGCCTCGCGCAGCACCAGGTCGCGGGGTACGGGAAGGTCGCGGACCATGCTGAACGCCCGGGCGACCAGCTGTGCGGCGATCAGGGGCGAGACGCCCATCCGGATCTTCTGCTCACCGGGGTCGTTCAGCCGCCTGGCCTCCGCCGCGACGGCGTCGAGTGCGCCGAGGGCATGTTCGATCAACGGCAGGATCCGGGCGCCGAACGCCGTCTGGGTCACACCGCGCGGCGACCGGTCGAACAGCTTGCCCCCGAGACGTTCCTCCAGCTTGGCGATGCCGTTCGACAGGGCGGGCTGCGTCACGCCGTAGGCGCGTGCGGCGGCGCTGAACGACTTGGTCTCGGCGACCGCCTGCGCATACCGGAGCCCTTCGAGATTCAGGCGATCGACCATAGCCATGTCTTATCACTCCACTCGCTCACGCCGCCCGCATCGGAGGTTTCCCTGCACATACGGCAGAGATCCTCCTCATGCAGCATAACCATCGGCTATATGCACCATGATCGACGGGATCGTCGTCGCGCCGTACGCAAGGGAGTTGGGGTCGCCTTGAAACACGGATCCTCAGGGCAGCACGTCGTACGTGTAGATCGCTGAGATGTCCAGAACACTCCTGGGCGTGCCGGTCGGGCCGAGCGGGGAGACGATCGGGTCGTCGATTCGCTCGCCCTTGAAGGTGGCCGCCGGGGCTGTCATGTCGGGGGCGTAGAGACGGCCGTAGCGGTTCATCCAGCCCTCCCAGATCCGGTCCTCGTTGCAGTGGTTCAGGAAGAACACCGGGTCGTTGGGGGAGGTGGCGGGCGTCATGTCGCCGCCGACCCAGAGGTGGACCTGGTTGTGCAGGTGGACCGGCTGGGTCGGCGTGCGGGGCACGAAGCCCTCGACCCGGTTGCGGAAGCCCTCCGAGGAGGCGTTGAAGGGGAGGGTGTCGTACCGGTCCGCCGGGCTGCCGCCGACCGGTGTGAAGGCGAGCGCGTTCTTCACCTCCGCGCTGGTCGGCAGGGTCGGCCAGCCCGCGGGGAAGGCCCGTCCGAAGTCCCGGTTCAGCCCCCGCTCGGTCTGTACGAGCATCCCGTTGAGGTCGCTTTCGAAGCGGACCCTGAAGCTGTCCGGATCGGCCGGGTCGAATGCGAACGGACCGTCGGCGACGGGGGTTCCCTGGCCGCCCATGTACCCGGGCGTCCAGATCGTGGCGCCGGCCGGCGAGCCGAGGTCTCCGTCGGCCGCCCAGTCCCAGTAGGGCAGCGCGAAGCCGGCCTTGCCGAGCACCCGTTGAAGGTTCGCTTCCAGGACGGCGAGCATCACCCGGTGCCAGGGCAGGAAGACCGGCCCGCGGTGTGCCGCGTTCCGCACGAGCGGGTTCCCGCCCGGTGGGACGGGGGTCATCATCGTCAGGCCGTGCCAGATGACGAACAGGTCGTACGTGTGCACGGGTACGGTCGGGCCCGGGATGTTGAAGTCGGCGGTGCTGAACTGGCTTTCCTCCCGCTTCAGGAGGCCGACGCCACGGACGTAGTCGTCCCGTGAGGTCTGGTCGGTCACGAAGTTCTTGCGGACCACGGCCATCTCAGGCACCTCCCCGGAAGCGGTCGGGGTAGTTGGCGACCAGCGCCCGGACGGTGTCCAGCGCGGAGGCGAACTGGTAGTTGGGCAGGCCGTGGCAGTACAGCGTGCCGTCGTCGTCCACCTGGAAGTCGGCCTTCACCGGCTCCCCGTCCACCGTGACCTCGTACGAGGTGGTGACAACGATCCGATGCCCCTCGTACTCCGTCGTGCGGACGCTCTTCGCCGGGCCGTGCCCATGATGCATGGGAGGCATGGGCAGTCCGGAGAGATACGTTCCGAGTCCGTGCGGCTCCGCGGCGGCGGCGAGTTCGGACGGGTCGATGACTGGATCCATTGCGGACCTCCTGGCAGCGGCGATTCCTGCGGGACCGGCTTGCGGACGTCCTCCGTCTCCACCATCCCGCCGGAGACCGCCCACCGCATCTCCGCCGTCTCCGGTCACCCGCCCGAGCACGCGAAACGGGCCCGGGACCGGCGCGTCAGCCCGGCGGACGCAGGCCGCTCCGAACCACCGCGACGAGGCGTCCGACCGCCGCCTTGGAGGCCAGCGGGCCGGCGGCGGCGAGGGCATGCAGGCAGTAGCTCGCGAGTTCGTCCGGCGAGACGTCGTTCCGTACGTCGCCGGTCCGCGCGCCCTCGGCGAGCAACTCCCGCAGGAAGAGATGGAGATGCCGCTCCGCCCCCCGGACATGCTCGCCCCGGTGCAACATTGCCCCGAGTTCGGGCCCGTGGCCGTGGCGACGCCTCTGGATGAACGCGTATGCCTCCAGCACCAGCTCCAGCCGCTCGCCGGGGCTGCCGGGGCCGTGCCCGAGTTCGGCGAGTTCGTGGAGGTGCCCGGCGATCTGGCCCTCGTGCCAGGCCGCCATGATCGATTCGACGTCCGGGAAGTACTTGTACAGCGTGGCCCGGCCGATGCCGCTCTCCTCGGCGATCTTCGACATCGTCACGGCACGCAGCCCGTGTTCGGTCACCAGCGCCGCCGTGGTCTCCAGGACCGCGTCACGGACCGCACGCCGGTGCTCCTCGATGGTCTCGTTCCACAGCTTCGGCACCTCACCAGGATACGGCCTGCCGAGGTGGATACAGAGTGGATTGACAGCGACACAATGTCTCGATAAAGCTGGCACCGTCCAGCCCGATCCATCTGCGACCGAGCGGAGGAAGCCCATGTTCACCGCCGAAGCCCATGTCGAGACCGAGCGCCCCAGCCGCTACCTCGTACAACTCTGCAAACACTTCGACAACAAAGGCCGTCACCTGGGCGGCCACCGGCCGCGCAACCACGGCACAGGAGACCCTCAGCCGTCCACGGAGGTCCGCCCCGACCAGATCCACGTCGAATGGACCGACAGCCAGGGCACGGTCCGCCTCCCATGGGGCACTTGCACCCTGCGCACGGCGCCCGGCGAACTGGTGCTGCGTGCCCAGTCGCCCGACGAGGAGGGTCTGCGGCGAGTGCAGGACCTCGTCACCTCGCACATCACCAGGTTCAGCAGGCGCGATCCGCTGAAGGTGGACTGGCGGCGGTCCGAGGCGAACGCCGGGAACGCCGGGACCGATACGCCGGCTCCGTCACCGGGCGCGGGGCGGCGCCGGCGACACGGCTGGACCGGAGTGGCCGCCACAGCCGCATTGGTCGCCGTCGCGGCGGTGCACATGGGACTGGGCGGGGCGGTTCTGGCGGACACGCGGTGGACCGGTCTGGCCGTCGGGCTGCTGGTGTCAGCCGTCGTGGTGAAGATCGGGATCGTCGGCGGTCTTGCCGTGCGTCGAGGTCGCCGTCGCACCCGGCAGGAACCGGAGCCCCGCACATGACAGACCCCCCGCTGGCCAATGCCGGTTCGATGACCTGGGAGGTCACCTGGGCGCTGATCCTCGGCTTCACGCTGTCCGCCGTCGTGCGGGCGACGGTGCGCCGTTCGTTCGCCCGCTCGCTCTTCCGCAAGGGCGCCGACTTCACCGCGGCCATGGCCTTCGAGATCGCCTCCACCAAACTGGTCATCGAACTCGGCATCATCATGGCCCTGTTGATGGGCCGGCAGTTCACCGCCGTCGAGTTCGTCGGCGGACCGCTCATGATCGTCGTACTCGCCGTGCTGTTCCGGCTATTCCTGCGCGGGCGAGTGCTGCACGAGGTCCGCGAGCAGGCCGCGCGCGGGATCGCCGGCTCCATGGAGGGCCACGCCGTGACGGACGTGTCGGTGGGCGGCGACGGCGGCTTCGCCCGTCGGCTGTTCTCGCGGGACGGCTACACGTCCGTGTCGCACATCTTCGTCGTGGAGTGGCCGCGATCCCGCGCGACCTGGTGGCCGGGCTACTGATCGCGGACGCGATCGCCGCGTGGGTGCCGGACGGCTTCTGGAACGCCCTCTTCCTGACGGACCACCCGCTCGCCGCCAAACCGACAGGGTGGCATCAGCTTCGGCGGCGTGATCGCCTTCATCTTCGCGGACCTGCTGATCCTGCCGATCCTCAACATCCACCGGCAGTACTACGGCGCCCGCATGGCGGCCTTCCTCCTGGTCACCTTCTTCGCGGCGATGGCCTTCGCCGGTTACGTGGTCGAGTTCGCCCTCGGCGTTCTGGCTCGCCGGCGGTCCGGCGATGCTGCGGATGATGGGCGGCTCACCCGAACACTCTGAACACGAACACGCCGACACCCGTATGCACAACGGACACCACGACTGAACCACCCCGCACGCCGACCCAGGATGAGAACGATGACGAGCCCGCAGCAGCACCCTCCGCGACCGCCGGTCGCGCGATGGCGGGCGCTGCTCGTGCTCGGGGTGATGGCGGGGCTGCTGGCCATGCACGCCCTCGTACCCTGCGACCTAGACCGACACGAGGCCGCACACGTCGAGCCGCAGCACGCGACAGCAGTGGTCAGCGTCCCCCATGACTGCTCCGGAGACGGTGACTGCGGCGGGGGCCACGTCCAGCACGCCGACTCGAACTGCGTGTCGGGCGCGGTGACCGGCGGGCCGACGTTGCCCGCCCTCGCTCCCGACCCGATGGCCGTCCCCGTACGGGCTGACATCGCGTGCTCCTACGCGCTCACGGCTCCGGACGGCGCCCGCGCCCCACCGTCCCTGGCGGAACTCCAACTCCTGCGGATCTAGAAGCCGTTCACCGCCGCGCCCGTCACTCACCGGCGCGGTGTTCTCTCGGCACGCCCAGATCCCCTTCCCACAGCAGGAGTTCCAGCATGCGCAAGACCCGTACCCTCGCCCGCCGCGCCGGCCTCACGGCCACCGCTGTCACCGCCGCTCTCGTCCTGGCCGCCTGCGGCAACGACGGTGACTCCGCCTCCTCGTCGTCCTCGGCCGCGTCGAGCGCCGCCGCCCACAACGAGCAGGACATGGCCTTCGCCCAGGGCATGATCCCGCACCACCAGCAGGCCCTGGAGATGGCGAAGCTGGCCGCCGACCGGGCCTCTTCCGCCAAGGTCAAGGACCTCGCCGCACGCATCGAGAAGGCACAGGACCCGGAGATCCAGACCATGAACGGCTGGCTGAAGTCGTGGGGCCAGGACATGTCGTCCTCGATGCCAGGCATGGGTCAGTCTGCGGACTCCGGTATGGCCGGAATGATGGACAGCAAGGACATGAGCCATCTTGAGAAGATGTCCGGAACGGGCTTCGACACCATGTTCCTGACCATGATGGTCGACCACCACAAGGGCGCCGTCGCAATGGCCACCACGGAGAAGAACAAGGGCGAGTACGGCCCCGCCACCTCCATGGCCGCCGACATCGTCACCGCGCAGACCGCCGAGATCACCGAGATGAACAAGCTTCTCGGCAAGAACTGATCCGCCCCTCGGCTGCCGGTTCCGCACCCGCTGCCCGATCGGCCCGCTGACGCACCCGGAGCGCACGAACTGCGTGGAAACCCACCCGCAGCTCTCCCGCACACCGGCCGGTCAGCGGGCCGCCCGCCACTTCGCCGGCGAACCGGCCACAGCGCAGCCAGCGACCAAACGGTGGTTCGGCCCGCGCCCTCATCCGAGGAATCGAAACCAGCTCCACGAGCGTGCGGTTCTGTGGCCCTCTACCTGCATCGACGTGACATTCCGAGCGGCGCCCAAGCTCCCTCCGTCACCCCGGCCCGTGCCGATGTCGGCGTACTACCAACGCCCCGCCTCAGTCCCCGCAATCGCCTCCGACCCCCTCCCGTCCACCCCGACCGGCACATCACCGGTCAGCATCACCCGGTGCATGATCCGGGGGAAGTCGAGGTGGGCGTTGTCGCTGGGTGCGAGGTGGATGGTGGCGCGGTTGTCCCAGAAGGCCACGCTGCCGGGCTCCCAGCGGAAGCGGACCGTGTACTCGGGGCGGATCGCCTGCTCCAGGAGCATGTCGAGGACGGCGCTGCTCTCGGGCCGGGAGAGTCCGGTGATCTGCTCGACGTAATAGCCGTTGACGAACAGCACCCGCTCCCCCGTCTCCGGGTGCACCCGCACCAGCGGATGCTCGGAGGCGACCTGGTGGTCCAGCAGGTGGCGCAGGTAGGAGTCGTCGCCGGGCCGTGGCTGGTAGCCGACGCCGAGCCGGTGTTCGGCCCGCAGCCCGTCGACGAACTCCCGTACCGGGGCGGACAGTCCGGCGTACGCGGCCGCGAGGTTCGACCAGGTCGTGTCGCCCCCGTACGGCGGCACGGTGTCGGCGCGCAGGATCGTCGCGGCGGGCGGGTCGACGCGGGCGCCATGGTCGCAGTGCCAGCCTCGCAGCAGGGTGTGCCGTCGGCGCCGTAGCCACTCGTCGTGCTCCATGCCGAACTTCCCGCCCAGCTCCAGCCGGTCGGCGGTCGTCTCCACCTCGGGGAAGTCGGGCGGCGAGGCGCTCCCCCGCTTACCCAGGACGACCGGCCGGCCAAAGCGACGCGCGAACGCCACGTGCCCGGCGTGATCCAGCCGTTGCCCGCGGAAGAACACCACCTTCCATCGCAGCACCGCCGCCCGGATCGCGGCGACCACGGCGTCATCGAGGCCGCCGGCCAGGTCGACACCTGCGATCTCGGCCCCGATGTGCCCGGCGACCGGCCGCACCTCGATCCCTACCGCCTGCTCGCTCTCGGCGGACCCCGCCGCCGTGCCCCGGTCCGTCGACATGCGCGCCGCCCTCCATCAGTCGTCCACTCCGGTCTCACGAAGATCGTGTCAGTCTTCGCACGCCGTGGCGACAGGGCCTCGTAACTCTCAAGCCCGGGACGCACGTACAGGCTTCGGTGCGGTGCGGCGATGGATGGGACCGCCCGGTGTGTACCAGCCCGCCTTCTTGCGCACCACCGGTGAGGGGTCCTCGTCGCGGGCGCGCAGCAGGGCGGCGAGAGCCTGCGGGTCGGTGTGCACCCAGAGGGCGACGAGTTCGACCGCCCGGGTCCTGACCTGCGGGTCCGGGTCGTCGTGCAGGATCCGGATCGCGCGCGGCTCGATCAGGGCACGGTCGGGACGGCAGGCGTCCGCGTCCGGCTTGCAGCGGTCGCAGGACAGGGCGTGCAGCGCGGCCACCCGCACCCGGGCGTCGGGGTCGTCGACCATGGCGATCAGGTCGTCCACCGCCTCGGGGACGAGGAGTTGGTCCAGCAGTCGGCAGCACTCCTCCCGCACCCTCGGCAGCGGATGCCCGAGCCCGCGGCGGATGTCCGGCACGGCCGACGGGCCGCGTCGCATCAGATCTCGGAAGGCGTCCGGGCGGCGTGGCTCGCTGCCCAGCGCGTCGATGAGGGCCTCGTTCGTCGGCATCGAATCCCTTCCCCTCGGTCCGACGAGACGAGTCGAGTGTGTGCCCTCGACTCCCAAGGCCTCAAACCCTTTTACGGCGTGGGGCCCTACCGGGATTCATTTGCAGTGCATCGGCCTTCAGGCCGGTGGTGAAGCGAATCTTGTCGTAGCGAGGCGGAGCGTCGCGGATACCCGTCCAGCAGAGCCGGGCATCGCGTCGTCATCACCCACGGCGCGGAGTGCCGTGACAGCCCGGTCCGCGCGGAGCGGGGGTGGTCCTCACACAGGCCGGTTCTGTTGGGGGAACTCCTGGCGCAGACGGCGGGAGGAGACGCCCTTGAGGGAGTTGACCAGCTTGGTCACGGCAACCTTCGGCGGGAAGTTGACCAGGATGTGGACGTGGTTGCGCTCCCCGTTGAACTCCACCAGTTCGCACTCGAAATCTCCGCACACCGACCGCATGATCTCCTCCATGCGCGTCAGATGAGTACCAGAAAACACGTTGTGCGGGAACTTGGTCAGAGCACCAAGTGGATTTGCATCACGAAAGTGCAGTGCCGACCAGTTCCTACTCTTCTGCATCTCGGCCATACCCAAGTAAGTATCGTGGCCGTCATGCAGCTTCGGTACAGCTTCAGGTTGTACCCGAATCATGGTCAAGCCGCCGCGTTGGCCCGGGCATTCGGGTGCGCCCGCGTCGTGTTCAACGACGCCGTGCTCGCCCGCGAGGACGCCCGAGCGGCGGGAGAGCCGTTCCCTAAGATCGGCGAGTTATCCGCACGCCTGATCTCCCAGGCCAAGCAGACCGCGGAACGGTCCTGGCTGGGCGAGGTCTCCGCCGTCGTGCTCCAGCAGGCTCTGCGGGATGCCGAATCCGCCTACAAGAACTTCTTCGCCTCCCTCAAGGGCGCACGCCAGGGCCCGAAGGTGGGTGCGCCGCGCTTCAAGTCTCGCAAGGACGCCCGCCAGTCGATCCGCTTCACGGCCAACGCCCGCTGGAGCCTCGATCACACCGGGCGGCTGAACCTGCCCAAGATCGGCGCGGTGAAGATGAAATGGTCCCGCCCTCTGCCCGCCACGCCGTCCTCCGTCACCGTGATCAAGGATGCGGGCGGACGGTACTTCGCGTCCTTCGTCATCGACACCGACCCGGCCGCCGACCTCGAGCGCATGCCCGATGCCGAGACGAGCATCGGCATCGACCTGGGACTGATCCACTTCGCGGTCCTCTCCGACGGCACGAAGATCGACTCCCCGCGGTTCCTGCGCCGCGCCGAGAAGAAGCTGAAGAAGGCTCAGCGGGACTTGTCCCGCAAGCAAAGGGGATCCAAGAACCGCGAGAGGGCCCGCCTGACGGTCGCCCGCGCGCACGCGCAGGTCGCCGATGCGCGCCGCGAGTTCCTCCACCAGCTCTCCACGAAGCTGATCCGCGAGAACCAAGCGATCGGCGTGGAAGACCTGGCGATCAAGGGACTCGCGCGCACCCGGCTGGCCAAGAGCGTCCACGACGCGGGCTGGTCCACCTTCGTGGACATGCTCGCCTACAAGGCGCAGCGGTACGGCCGCACCTTCGTCAAGATCGACCGGTTCGAGCCCACCAGCCAGGTGTGCTCCACTTGCGGCCACCGCGACGGACCCAAACCCCTCCAGGTACGGGAATGGACCTGCACCACCTGCGGCACCACTCACGACCGCGACACCAACGCCGCGATCAACATCAAGAAGGCCGCCGGACTGGCGGTCACGGCCTGCGGAGCGCCGGTAAGACCAGGACTCGTCCCGGCACAGCGTGAAGAAACAGGAAGCCGAGGATTCCCTCCCAAACCCCGTGCCGCATAGCGGCACAGCAACGGAAGAGAAGGCCAGAATCCTCGGCTTTCAGCCCGAGGAGCAAGTCAAACCGTGAACTCCCGTATCACCGTGTTCCGGAACACCGCCGAGCCCTCGATCGTGAACAGGGCCAGCCCGGTGTCGATCAGGTACGGGAACGCCTCCGAGGAGTGCACGTACCGGCCGTCGTCGACGAACATCTCGACGGAGGTGCGGTCGACGAGGACGCGCAGCTTCACCGTGCCCGCGGACCGGTCGAACGGGCTGTGGCTCTCCTGGCGGTCGCCGCTGGTGTCGGGGTTGACGGTGCTGCGGCGGTTGAGGAAGGCGTAGTCGCCGTAGATGCCGGCGTCGATGTGCCGGCCGGCGTCGGGTGAGCGGCGCAACTGCAGTCCGGCGCCGGTGAGTTGGTCCCAGGTGATCTCGGTGGTCACCTCGTAGGAGATGCCGGTGTAGTCCAGGACGCGGGTGCCGTCGACGGTCAGGTCGCCGAGGTTCACGGTCCGGGAGACGTACGAGTCGAGGGCTGCGATCGGCTGCGAGGCGAGGTAGTAGGCGCCGGAGGAGGCGCGCTTCAGGCCGACCTCGCGGACGATCGAGTCGGTGCCGTCGAAGCCGTCGCAGTCGATGGTGGGCGTGGTGTTCGGGTAGGCCCAGTTGTTCAGCCAGCCGAGGGCGTACCGGGCCGTCGTGTCGAGGACCCCGCTCGCGTTCCGCTTCTCGAAGGTGACGGCCCCGTACCAGTCCCAGCCGTGGTCGAGCCATTGGGGGTCGGTGGAGTCGGCGGTGAAGCCGCTGCCGTCGAAGGTGCCGGTCCAGTAAGCGTACGTGTTGGGCTGTCCGGACGAGAGGCCGTTCGCGCTGGCGCCCAGCACCCACTTGGCGGTGCCGTCGTCGGCGGTGAGGCGGAACAGGTCGGGGCACTCCAGGACGCCGATGCCGTCCTTGATGAAACCGCCGGTGTAGGTCCAGGACTTGAGGTTCGTCGATCGGTAGAAGCCGATCTTGTTGTTCTCCGCGAGCGCCATCACCCACTGGTTCCGGTCCTCGTCGCGGATCACCTTGGGGTCGCGGAAGTCGGCCACGCCCGGGTTCGGCAGGACGGGGTCGGTGCCGTAGTTGGTGAAGGTGCCACCGCCGTCCGTGGAGTAGTACAGGAACTGCTCCTGGTGGTCGGTGCCGCCGCCCGGCGACATGGTCACCACAACGACCACCGCGCCCGCCCCGAACCCGGCGGTGTTGCCCGTGTCGACCACCGCTGAGCCGGACCAGACGTCCCCGTTGGACGTGGTGTCCTTCGGCACCGCGACTCCGCCGTCGGTGAAGGAGACCAGGTCGGTGCTGGTGGCCAGGCGCCAGGCGGTGCCGACGACGCCGCTGAGGTAGTCGGCGTTGTAGAGGTAGTAGTAGTGGTACTCGCCGTCGATCCAGACCGGCCGCTGCGGGTCGTTCTTCCAGGCGTCCGGGACCGTGAAGTGGTAGCCGGCCCGGTAGCTGGCGCAACCCGCCTTCACCGCCTTGGGTTTGGCGGCGGCCGGCGCCGCGGGCAGCAGTGCGGCGGCCGTGCCGGCGCCCGTGCCGGCCAGCAGGGCTCTCCTGGACATCCCACGCATCACTCTTCGTTCCTCTCGTCGTCGAGCTGAGAACGGCGGCTCATGTGATGCAGGACTGTGCGACCTAACTCGTTAAAGGTCAAGGGGTGCACGACCCTTGACAGCACCACGGCGGGCTTCCCATCATCTGGGGCATCAACCCTGATCTAACACGAGTTAGGCATGTTGGATGACCGACTCGCACCTCTCTCGCCGCATGCTCTTGCGGTACGGCGCCTACGGGGCGGGGGCCGCCGCCCTGGCCGGCACCGCCGCGAGCTGGGACCGGCTCACCGGGGCCGACATCCCCGGCCGCGACGACGGTTCCCTCACCGTCGCCACCCTCGGCCCCGCCTACGGGCCGGAGGCCATCCGCACGCTCACTGAGGGCTTCAGGAAAGTGCATCCGGACATCAAGCTCCGGATCAACGCGGTGCAGGCCGTCGACTGGTCGGACTTCTTCGCGAAGATCCTCACCCAGATCGCCGCGGGCACCGCGCCCGACCTGGTCTACGTCGCCACCGAGGGCGTGCAGTTGTTCGCCAAGAGCCTCGGCGTGCCGCTCGACCACTACGTGAAGCGGGACGCGGCCGAGCTCAAGGAGTACTTCGCCGACGTCCACCCGTCGCTGGTCGAGTCGATGATGTACGAGGGGCGGCTCTACCAGCTGCCGGTCGAGTTCAACGCGGCCGACATGTACCTGAACCGGCAGGTGCTGAAGCGGGCGGGCGCGGACTTCCCCGCCCCCGACTGGACCCGCGACGACTTCACCGCACTCCTGCGGGACATGAAGAAGTCGAGCGGCGCCCAGTTCACGCCGTACTTCTGGACCAACCGCCTGTGGGGCGGCGTGGTCCCCTGGCTCTTCGCCAACGGCACCAACCTGCTCACCGAGTCCAAGGCGCCGGGCGGCGCCTGGCTGTGGGACTCCTTCTATCCGGCCGCCGACCGTGAGGGCCGCGGCGGCGGCTTCCGCTGGACCACTCCGCAGGCCACGGACGACCGCGTCGAGGAGGCGTACGACTATCTCGCCTCCCTCATCCAGGAGAACCTGTGCACCCGCCCCGAGGGCGGCAACGGCCAGAACCTCGTCGGCGTGTTCTCCACCGGCCGCGTCGGCGTCACGCCGGCGGGCGGTTTCTGGGCGGGCGGTCTGCACCTCGCCGGGATGAAGGCCGACGCCTACGACGTGCAGTACTTCCCGCGCTGGCGCACCCAGCGCCACCAGTTCGGCGCGGCCGGCTACGCGCTGCTGCGCACCTCCAAGAAGCAGGACGAGGCCTGGGAGTTCATCAAGTACGCCGCCCGACGGGACACCCTGATGCGCCTCTTCGACACCAACCAGACCACCCCGGCGCGCCGCTCGATGCTGACCGCCGGGCGGTACGAGGAGTCCGGCCCGCAGCACTGGCAGGTCTTCTACGACACCCTCGACAAGTTCCCCGACACGGGACCGATCCCCGCCCCGCCGCAGGTCGCCGAGGTGACCGAGGTGCTGCTCAAGTACACCGGCACCGCCCTGGCCTCCCCGCGCTCGGTGCGTCCCGCGCTGCGCCGGATGCAGGGCGATCTGGAGAAGGCCATGGAGCGTGACGTATGACGAACACCCAGGTTCCGTCCGTACGGCCCCGGGCCGCCACCCCCGCCGTCGACGCGTCGCCGCCCTCGCCCCCGCGCACTCGCGGCACCCGGTTGCTGGCCGCGCTGTTCCTGGCGCCCACGGTCGTCGGCATCGTCGTCTTCACGGTCGTGCCGATCGTCGGCTCGGTCGTGCTGAGTCTCTTCCACTGGAACGTGATCGACTCGCCGAGCTTCGCCGGGATGGCCAACTACCGTGAGGTCTTCACGGATTCGACCGTGCGGGTGTCCTTCCTGAACACGCTCGTCTTCATGGTCTTCGCGGTCGCGGCGCAGCTGCTGATCGCCCTGTCGCTGGCGCTGACCCTGAACGGGCGGATGCCGATCTGGCTGCGGTCGGTGTTCCGCTCGGCGTTCTTCTTCCCGCTGGTGCTGTCCGCCGCGTCGATCTCCGTGGTGATGAAGTACCTGTTCAACCAGGACTTCGGAGTCGTCAACTGGCTGATCGGGCTGGTCGGGATCGCGCCGGTGCCGTGGCTGACCTCGGAGCACGCGGCGCTCGCGACCGTGATCATCGTGTACGTGTGGCAGCAGTTCGGCTTCTCGTTCCTGCTGTTCATCGGCGGTCTGAACAACATCCCCAAGGAGGTCCACGAGGCCGCCTCGCTGGACGGCGCGACCGGGCTGCGCAAGCACCTGCACATCACGCTGCCGCTGCTGTCTCCGACCCTGCTGGTGGCGACCGTGGTCGGGGTGATCAACGCGCTCCAGGTCTTCGAGCAGCCGTACGTCCTCACCAACGGCGGGCCCGGAGACTCCACCCGCACCGTCGTGATGGTCATCTACGAGACGGCGTTCGAGCAGCTGCGCTTCGGCGAGGCCTCCGCGGTGGGCGTGCTGCTCTTCGTGCTGATCATGGCGGTCACCGCCCTCCAGTTCCGGCTCAGCCGGCGTTTCGTCCACTACCAGTGAGCCGGGTGAGTCCCTTGAGCCAAGCAAGTCTGTCCCTGAGCCGTGCCCGGTACTCGCTCGGGCCGTGGGCACGCATCGCCGCGCTGGCCGTGTGCGCGCTGCTGACCCTCGGCCCGGTCATCTGGACCGTCTCCACCTCGCTGCGCACCCCGGCCCAGTCCTTCGACCTGCCCCCGCACATCATCCCGACGCATCCCACGGCCGAGGCGTACCGCGGGGTCTTCGACCAGCTCGACGTGTGGCTGCTCGCCCTCAACTCGACGCTGGTGACGGCGTTGATCGCGGTCGGGCAGATGATCACGGCGGGCCTGGCCGGCTACGCCTTCGCGCGCCTCGAATTCCGTTTCAAGAAGCCCCTGTTCGGGCTGGTGCTGGCGACGATGATGGTGCCGTTGCAGGTCACCATCGTGCCGGTGTTCCTGGTGCTGAAGTCGATGGGGCTGACCGACACCCTGCTCGGTCTGATCATCCCGGCCTTCCCGACCGCGTTCGGCACCTTCCTGATGCGCCAGTACTTCCTGGGCATGCCGAAGGACCTCGGCGAGGCGGCCATGCTGGACGGCGCCGGGCCCTGGCGGATCTTCCGGTCGGTGTACGCGCCGCTGGCCGCGCCGGGCCTCGCGATCGTCGGCGTACTGGCCTTCAACTACCACTGGAACGAGTTCTTCCGGCCGCTGATCCTCGAGACCTCCGGCCAGAACTACACACTGCCGCTGGGCCTGGTCTCGCTCCAGGGCAACCTGGGCACCGGCTCCATCTCGGTGGTCCTGGCCGGTGTCGTCCTGTCCATGCTCCCCGCCGTCGCCGTGTTCGTCGTCGGCCAGCGCCCTCTGCGCGAGGGCATCACCTCCGCAGGAGTCAACCGTTGAGCCACGACCCCAACGCGCCGCGCTTCAGGGTCCGTCCGCCCGCCAACTGGATCAACGACCCGAACGGGCCGTTCCGTTGGCGGGACCGCTACCACCTCTTCTACCAGCACAACCCTGACGCGCCGGTGCACGCGAACGTCCACTGGGGCCATGTCTCCAGCCCGGACCTCGCGCACTGGGAGCACCATCCGGTCGCGCTCACCCCGACGCCCGGCGGCCCCGACGAGGGCGGCTGCTGGTCGGGCTGTGTGGTCGACGACGACGGTGTGCCGACGGCCGTGTACACCGGCATCGACCGCCACCACACCGGTCTGGGCACGATCTGCCTGGCCCGCGCGGTGGTCCCGGACGACGAGACGCTCACCGACTGGAAGCCGCTGCCCGCGCCGGTGGTGACCGGTCCGCCGGCCGACCTGGACGTGGTGATGTTCCGCGACCCGTTCGTGTTCCGAAGCGGCGGGCGGCGCTGGGCACTCGTCGGTGGCGGACATGCGGACGGGACCGCGTCGGTCCTGCTGTACGACTGCGAGGTGCTGACCGACTGGCGGTTCGCCGGGGTGCTCCTCGACGGCAACGACCCTGTCGCCGCGGACGTGTTCGGCGACAAGGCGGTCGGCTGGGAGTGCCCGCAGATGTACCGGACGTCCGGCGGCGAGTGGGTGCTCGTGCTGTCGCTGTGGGACGGACACCCCTGCCGCACCGGCTATTTGACGGGTCGTCTGGAACCTTCCGCCGAGGGCGGGTTGCGGTTCGAGACGCGGACGGGCGGCCTGCTCGACCACGGGCGGGACTTCTACGCCCCCGCCGTGCTCCAGGAGCCGGACCGGACCCTGATGTGGGGCTGGTCCTGGGAGGCGCGGGAGCAGAGCGAAGTGGACCGGGCCGGCTGGGCCGGAGTCCTCACCGCGCCGAGGGTCGTGGACACGCGTCCCGACGGCACCCCGCGTGTCGTACCGGCCCCCGAGCTCGAACTCCTGCGCGCGCCCGAGCCGTTCGTCACGGCACCCGGCGGCCAGGTGGCGCTCCCGGGGTCGTACGACCTGGTGGTGACCGCGCGCGGCCGCACCACCGTGAGTCTGCTGCGGTCCGCCTTCGGGGCTGAGCTGACGGTCGTGCTGGACCCGGACGAAGGCACCGTGACGCTGGATCGCGGTGACTGGCCGCGTTCGAGGATCGACGGGTCGGCGCCGATCGTCGTGCGGGCCCCCGCCGCGGAGGTACGGGTGCTGGTCGACGGTTCGCTGCTGGAACTGTTCGTCGATGACCAAGCCACGGTCACCGAGCGGGTCTACCGGCGGCCGGACGACGTGCCGGAGCTGGCGGTGACCGGGCTCGCGGCCGGGGTCACCGGGTGGGAGCTGATCACCCGGACGGCCGAGTGATCACCAGGTGGGAGCCGGCCCCACGGACGCCCGGCTGATCACGGGACAGGCGATGCGCCGCGTGGTCGCGGCAGGCGTGCGGCCGGTGTCTATGGAGTCGAGGAGCAGACGGGCCGCCGCCTCGCCCATCGCGCGGTGCGGGAGGGCGACCGTGGTGAGGGGCGGGGTGAGGTACGCGGCCATGTGCTCCTGATCGTCGTAACCGACCACCGAGAGGTCGCCGGGGACGGCGATGCCGAGCCGGGTCGCGGCGTGCAGGACGCCCGCCGCGACCCGGTCGTTGTAGCAGAAGACGCCGGTCGGGCGCCGGTCCGGGGGAACGCCGTCGAGGAGCCGGATCGCGCCCTCGTAGCCGCTGGAGATCTCGCCGCCGGTGCGCAGGGCCCAGTCCTTGGCGACGGTTATGCCCTCGGCGCGCAGGGCGTCCCGGAAGCCGCGCAGCCGCTCGGCCGAGGCGATGTCGTCCTGGCCGCCGATCATGGCGACCCGGCGGTGCCCCTCCTCCAGGAGCAGCCGGGCCGCCGTACGGCCGCCGGCGCGTTCGGCGGGGACGACGGCGGGCAGGGAGTCGTCCTCGGGCAGACAGTTGGCGAGGACGGAGTGGGTGCGGTGCAGGCCCTCGGGCACCCGGACCCGTCGTAGCGACATGGCGGCGTAGATGATGCCGTCCACGCGCCGGTCGAGGAGCTCGGCGACGGCCGCGTCCTCCTTGGCCGGGTCGCCGCCGGAGTCGACGGTCAGGACGAGGTGCTCGCTGGCCCAGGCGGTCTCCATGGCGCCGCGCAGCAGCCGGCCGGCGAAGGGCGAGGACGCTATCTCGTCGGTGACCAGGCCGATCACCGCCGTACGACGGCTGCGCAGGCCGCGGGCGACGGGGTCGGGGCGGTAGCCGAGCTGGGCGGCGGCCTGCCGGATGCGTTCCTGGGTGGCGGGCGAGAGGTTGCCCTCGGCGCGTCCGTTGAACACGAAGGAGACCGCGGTGTGCGACACCCCGGCAAGCCGGGCGACGTCCCGTGACGTGGGACGCCCGGATCCCGCCGGCCGCTTCTCCTCGGTGCCGCTCATGCCGTCCGCTGTCCTCATCCCCCACCAGTGCGTTTGATCAAGTCTCACCCTATCCGTGAGGCTGGAGGTCCGGCACAGTCGAGGGAAAGGTCCCACCGTGGTCAGCATCCCGACGCACACGCTCAACGACGCCACTCGGCTCCCCGCGATCGGCCTGGGCACCTGGCCGATGAGCGACGGGGAGGCGGAGGGCGCCGTGTCCGAGGCACTGGGCCTGGGCTACCGCCTGGTCGACACGGCCACCAACTACCGCAACGAGTCCGGAGTCGGCCTCGGCATCACCCGCAGCGGCGTCCCGCGCGAGGAGGTCGTCGTGACGACGAAGCTCCCGGGCCGCCATCACGGTTACGAGGAGACCCTCGCGTCCTTCGAGGAGTCCCGGCGCCGGCTCGGGCTGGAGTACGTGGACCTGTACCTGATCCACTGGCCGCTCCCCCGCGTCGACAGGTACGTCGACTCGTGGCGGGCGATGATCAAGCTCCGGGAGGACGGACTGGTCCGCTCGATCGGCGTGTCCAACTTCACCGTCGAGCACATCGAGCGGCTGGAGAAGGAGACCGGCGTGCTGCCGTCGGTCAACCAGATCGAGCTGCACCCGCTCTTCCCGCAGGAGGAGCTGCGGGAGTTCCACACGGCCAAGGGCATCGTCACCGAGAGCTGGAGTCCGCTCGGCCGTGGCTCCGGCCTGCTCGACGATCCCGTGGTGATCAGCGTCGCCGAGGCCTTCGGGGTGACGCCCGGCCAGGTCGTCCTGCGCTGGCACACCCAGCTGGGCGCGGTGCCCATCCCGAAGTCGTCGGACCCCGAGCGTCAGCGCCTGAACCTCGATGTCTTCGGTTTCGACCTGGGCCCCGCCCAGCTACGCGCCGTCTCCGACCGCGCCCATCGCCGCCTCGGCGGGGATCCGGTGGTGCACGAGGAGTTCTGACGGTCAGGAGGCCTGGGCGGTCGGCATGATCGTGACCTGCTGGAGGTTCACCCGCGGCGGCAGCCCGGCCAGGAAGCCGATGGTCTCGGCGACGTCCTGCGGGGTGAGCCACTCCATCGCGCCCTTGGAACCCTCCAGCCAGTCCAGGGCGCCCTGGTCGGTGACGTGGCTCTGGAGCTCGGTGCCGACGATGCCGGGCTCGATCGCCGAGACACGCACGTTCTTCGGGCCCAGTTCGACGCGCAGGTGCCGGGAGAGATGGGTGACGTACGCCTTGGTGGCGGAGTAGACGGCGAAGTTGGGGAAGATGTTCCGCGCCGCGATCGACGAGGTGTTGACCAGGTCGGCCACCCCACGCTCACCGGCGGTCTCGACCAGCTGCGGGGTGAAGGCGCCGACGACGTTCATCAGGCCGGTGACGTTCAGGTCGATCTGCTGCTGCCACTGGTCCGTGGGCAGTTCCTCGACCGGGGCAGGCAGCATGACACCGGCGTTGTTGAACACCAGGTCGGCGCCGCCCAGTTCGGCCGCGACCCGGTCGGCCGCCGCCTGGACGGCCGCCTTGTCGGTGACGTCCGCAGCGATCGGCGTGGCGCTCCCGCCGTTCTTCTCGATCCGGGCGACCAGGTCGGTCAGCCGGTCGGACCGCCGGGCCAGTACGACGACGTGGGCGCCGAGTGCGGCCAGCTTCTCGGCGGAGGCCTCGCCGATGCCGCTGGAGGCGCCGGTGACGACGGCGACACGGCCCTGGAGCGGCGTGGCGGTGAGTTGCGTGGACATGAGGTGCACCTTCCGGAGGTGGAGAACGGGGGCGGGTGTTGCGGCCGGTCGGTCCCGGCTCACATCCAGCACACCAGCGCCCCGCCCCGGTCGGGCGGCCATACCTGGCCCTCCTCGGGCAGGTACCGGCAGGGCCACTTGTGCGAGGGCCGGGGCTGCTCGGCGCGGTCACACTGGAGCCATGGACCGCAGCAAGGAGATCGCCGGCTTCCTCCGCTCACGACGCGCCGCCATCACCCCCGAAGAGGCGGGGCTGCCGTCGGACGGGCGGGTGCGTCGCGTGCCGGGGCTGCGTCGGGACGAGGTGGCTCGCGTCGCGGGGGTGAGCACCGAGTACTACACGCGCCTGGAGCAGGGACGGGCCGGCAACCCGTCGACCGAGGTCGTCGACGCCCTGGGCCGCGCGCTGAGGCTGGACGCGTCCGAGCGCGAGCACCTCGGCGACCTGCTCCAGCCGGGCCCGCACACCGTCCGGCGGGCCCCCGCCCGGCCCCAGCGGGTGCGGCCCGGCCTGTATCTGATGCTGGACACCCTGAACCACGTCCCCGCGTTCGTCCTCGGCCGTCGTGCCGACGTGCTGGCCGCCAATCACCTCGCCAAGTCCGTGCTCACCGACTTCGACGCCCTGCCCGCGAACCGGCGCAACCTCGCCCGCTACTACCTCCTCGATCCGCGGGCCCGGGAGACGGTCGGCGACTGGGCGAGGATCGCCGCTGAGACGGTGGCCATCCTGCGCTTCGAAGCCGGCCGCTACCCCGACGACCGCCGGCTGGCCGACCTCGTCGGCGAACTCATGCTGCTCTCCCCCGAGTTCCCGGGCTGGTGGAACGACCACCGGGTGCTGCGCCGCACCCACGGCGCCAAGCACTACATCCATCCGCTCGTCGGCGAGCTGCACTTCTCCTATGAGTCCTTCCAGGTCCCCGGCGACGCCGAGCAGACGCTGTGCGTCTACAACGTCGAACCCGGCTCCGAGAGCGCCAAGGCCCTGCGTTTGCTGAGCAGTTGGAGCGCGCCGGAGGCCAGTGGCGTGTCGCCGGGGTGAACTCGGGGATCTGAGCGACGGATTGCGTGATTCCGGCCCCAACAAGCCTGCGCGGCCTCTATGTTCACGGCCGTACGCGATCTTCGTTCCTCGTCCCGGGAGGCCTCTCCGCATGCGCACCGCGCTCCGTACCGCCGTCGTCGGCGCGATCGTCACCGGCACCGTCCTGACCTGCGGCACCGCCGGGGCCACTCCGGCCGGGCCGGGGGTGACCGCCAGGCTGATCAGCACCACCACCATCGGGGACACCGATTACGTGGTGCGGGAGATCACCGTCCCGCCGGGCCAGGCGACCGGCTGGCACTACCACGACGGTCCGGTCTACGGCTATGTCCAGCAGGGCACGCTCACCCACTACCACGCGGACTGCAAGCAGGACGGCGTGTACAGGACCGGCACCGTGGTCCGTGAGCCGGGCGGGCCGAGCGACGTCCACCTCGGCCGGAACGAGGGCGACACGCCGCTGGTCCTGGACGTGCTGTACGTCCTGCCGCACGGCGCGCCGTACTCGGAGGATGTCCCGAACCCGGGCTGTTCCTTCCAGTGATCACAGCGGCGGCGGCAGCGGCTGCTCGGCCCAGATCGTCTTGCCGCTGCCGGTCTGCCGACTGCCCCAGCGCTGGGTGAGCTGGGCGACCAGCAGCAGTCCGCGACCGCCCTCGTCGAAGGCGTGCGCCCGGCGCAGGTGCGGTGAGGTGGAACTGGCGTCGGAGACCTCGCAGATGAGGGTGCGGTCGCGGATCAGCCGCAGCTGGACGGGGGGCGCGCCGTAGCGGATGGCGTTGGTGACGAGTTCGCTGACGACCAGTTCGGTGACGAACGCGGCCTCGTCCAGGCCCCAGGCGGTGAGCTGCTCGGTGGCGGCCTGCCGGGCGGCGGCGACCCGTTCGGGGTCCGGGGTGATGTCCCAGGTGGCGACCTGGTCCGCGCCCAGCGCGCGGGTGCGGGCCAGCAGCAGCGCCACGTCGTCGCTCGGTTCCTCCGGGAGTACGGCCTTCAGGACGGCGTCGCACAGGGTGTCGAGGGTGTCCGCGGGGGCGGTCAGGGCGCGGCACAGCTCGGCGGTGGCGTGGTCGACGTCGCGGTCGCGGTCCTCGATCAGGCCGTCGGTGTAGAGGGCCACGACCGCGCCCTCGGGCAGTTCGATCTCCGTGGCCTCGAAGGGCAGGCCGCCCACGCCGAGCGGGGGCCCGGCCGCGATCGGTACGAGGCTCGCCGTGCCGTCGGGCAGTAGCAAGGCGGGCGGCGGATGGCCGGCCGCGGCCATGGTCAGGCGGCCGGAGACCGGGTCGTAGACGGCGTACAGGCAGGTGGCGCCGAGCTCCGCGACCTCGTCGCCGCCGTCGTCCGAGGCGAGGTGGGTGACCAGGTCGTCGAGGTGGGTGAGGAGCTCGTCCGGCGGCAGGTCGACGTCGGCGAGGGTGCGCACGGCCGTGCACAGGCGGCCCATGGTCGCGGAGGAGGGGATGCCGTGGCCGACCACGTCCCCGACGACCAAGGCGACGCGGCTGCCGGAGAGCGGGATCACGTCGAACCAGTCGCCGCCGATACCGGCCAGCGAACCGGAGGGCAGATAGCGGTGGGCGACCTCGACGGCGGCCTGGCCGGGCAGCCCGCGCGGCAGCAGGCTGTGCTGGAGGGCCAGGGCGGTGGTGCGTTCGCGGGCGAAGCGGCGGGCGTTGTCGATGCAGACGGCGGCGCGGCTGGCGAGTTCCTCGCCGAGGACGGCGTCGTCCTCGCCGTAGTCGTCCGGGTTGCCCATGCGGACGCAGGCCATGACGCCGAGCGTGGTGCCGCGAGCGCGCAGCGGCACCGCGAGGACCGAGTGGGCGCCGGTGCGGTGGCGGCGGCCCTCCGGGGCCCGCGCGTTGCGCTCGGCGACCCAGCGCACGAAGTCCGGCTCGCCCGCCTGGTTGACGACGGCACGCCCGGTGCGCAGGGCCTTCGCGGGCGGGGTGAACGAGGGGTAGACGTCCGTCTCGCCGACGTGCACGGCGGCCTCGGGCGTGCCGTCGGTGCCGGAGCCATGGGCGACGCGGCGCAGCACGATGTCGGCGCCCGGCAGCGCGGGCCGCTCGTCGGTGCCGAGCACCCAGTCGAGGAGGTCGACGCTGGCGAAGTCGGCGTATCCGGGGACGAGCAGTTCGATCAGTTCCTCCGCCGTGCGCACCACGTCGAGGCTGGTGCCGATGGAGGCGGCGGCCTCGTTGAGCAGGGCCAGGCGCCGGCGGGCCCAGTACTGCTCGCTGCTGTCGAACGCGGCGAGCGCGACGGCGTTCGTCTCGCCCGAGACGGCGTCCTTCAGGGGCCACATCTCGATGCTCCAGGCGTGCTCCCGGTTGAGCGCGGGCGCGCCGGTGAAGCTCTCGTAGCGGACCGGCAGCCCGGTCTCGGCCACCTGGCGCAGGTTGGCCAGGAAGCCGCGGCTGTGCTCGGCGTCCTCGACGGACTCCGGGAAGTGCCGGCCCAGGAGGGCCTCCTCGGGTACGCCCATCACCCGGCAGGCGACGTCGTTGAGGCGCAGGTAGTGCTGGCGGGTGTCGAAGACCGACATCGACATGGAGGCCTGCTGGAAGGCCTGTCCGGCCAGGGCCGCCGCGCGGTCCTCCGGGGGCTCGGCGGTGACCGTGTAGCCGGCCGGTTGGCCGTCCGCGCCCAGCACGGGGCAGGCCCGGAGCCGGAGCGTGACGGCGGAACCGTCGCGGTGGCGCAGTACGACGGTGCCGGTCAGGGCCGCGACGGCGCCGGTCGGCGGGTCCTCGGCGAGCAGCTCCCGCACCGCGCGTCCCACGGCCTGTTCGGCCGGGTATCCCGTCAGTTGCCGGGCGCCCTCGCTCCACCCCGTCACGATGCCCCGGGCATCGACGATCGCCACGGCGGAGGCTTGCTCCATATCCCTCAGGATGGTGCTTTTGTCGCACTGGTACAACCGAAACGGAGGACCGGGGAGGCCCTCCGTCTCGCGCCCGTCACTTCTGTGCGGCCTTCAGCGCGGCGAGCGCCCGGTCGGCGTGGGTGTTCATCCGCAGCTCGCTGCGGACGACCTCCAGGATCGTGCGGTCCTGGCCTATGACGAAGGTGACCCGCTTGGTCGGCGCCAGGTTGAAGCCGCGCTTCACGCCGAACCGCTCGCGGATCGTCCCGTCGGCGTCCGACAGCAGCGGCATGCCGAGGGTGTTCTTGCCGGCGAACTCCTGCTGGCGCTCCACGGAGTCGCCGCTGATGCCGACGGGCCGGGCGCCGACGGCCGCGAACTCACCGGCCAGGTCGCGGAAGTGGCAGGCCTCGGCGGTGCAGCCGGAGGTCATGGCGGCCGGGTAGAAGAAGAGCACGACCGGCCCGTCGGCGAGGAGTCCGGACAGTGTGCGGGGGGTGCCGGTCTCGTCCGGCAGCTCGAAGTCGTCGATCCGGTCGCCGACGTTCACTCGCTCGCTCATGCCTGCGCCTCCCCGCTCCGGGCGACACTGCGCGCCCACAGCACGAGGGGCAGCTGCAACGGCAGCCGCCCGATGGCCGCGGCCTTGAGCGGCGCGGGGCGGTTGCGCCAGTCGACGGCCATCTTGACGTTGGCGGGGAACACCCCGACGAAGAACGCGGCCGCCGCGAGCGCCGACGCCTTGCGGGTACGGGGCAGAGCGATGCCGGCGGCGAGGGCGAGTTCGACGGCTCCGCTGGCGTACGTCCATGTCCTGGGCGTGCCCGGCAGGGCGCTCGGGATGGTCGCGTCGAACTGGCGTGGTGAGGCGAAGTGGGCGACACCCGCCGTGGCCAGCAGGCCGGCGAGCAGCAGGGGCGAGCGTTCGGACCGGGTCAACGGTTCCTCCTCCGGTGGGCCTGCCGCGCGATATTACTGGACGGTACATCCAGCTCGTGCAGCGGCCTGTTCCCCTACTGGGAGCGGCGGTTGTAGGTGCCCGGCGTATAGCCGAAGGAGCGACGGAAAACGTCGATGAAGGCGCTCGCGGAGGACCATCCGCAGTGGTGGGCGACGCTCGTGACGGGGATGTCGTCGGCCAGCATCCGCAGGGCGTGGTAGAGGCGGGACTGGGTGCGCCACTGCGGGAAGGTCATGCCGAACTCGCCACGGAAGAGGCGGCTGAGGGTGCGTTCGCCGGCCCCGGTCGCGGCGCCGAGCTCGGCGAGGGTGCGCGGGTCGCCGGGGTTCGCGTGGACGAGCGCGCAGACCGCGGCCAGACGTGAGTCGGTGGGCGTGGGCAGGCGCATCGGCTGCTGGGGCGAGGCGCGCAACTGGTCGCGCAGGACGGCCAGCAGACGGCGGCGCTCAGGGGTGTCGTCGTCGGGGTCACGGGTGTAGGCGAGGATCAGCTCGCGCAGCAGCGGGCCGACGGCGAGTACGGTCGGGGCGTCCAGGCCGAGGGGGTTGTCGTCGGCGGACAGACCGACGAAGTGCACGTTGAGGTGGCCGTGGCCGCGGTGGGCGTGCACGGCGCCGGCGGGGACCCAGATGGCGCGGGTGCCGGGCGCGAACCAGGTGCCGGCGTCGGTGGTCACGGCGAGGACACCCGAGCCCGCGTAGACGATCTGATGCTCGTCGTGCCGGTGCGCGTCGACGCTCTCCCCTGCCGCCAGGCTCCTGGTCCGGGTCGGTGCCTTGGGCAGGTGACGGACGGGCGGCTCGACGTTGTGGCGGATGTTCGACACAAGTAGGCAGTTTATCGAAAGCGGGACACACTCCGGCGCGTCGACGATCGCAGGGTGACGACACGACCCATCACCCTCCTGTCCCTCGGCCACGCCTGCGTCGACGTCTACCAGGGCGCCGTGGCCGCACTCGTACCGTTCTTCGTCTCGGAGCGGGCCTACACCTACGCCGCCGCGTCCGGCATCGTCCTGGCCGCCTCCCTCCTCTCGTCGGTCGTACAGCCCCTGTTCGGTGCGCTCACCGACCGATGGCCGATGCCCTGGCTGCTGCCGCTGAGCGCGCTGACCGGCGGGGCGGGCGTGGCCCTGTGCGGGATCGGCGGCTCGTACGCACTGACCCTGGCGGCGGCCGCGGTCACGGGGATCGGTGTCGCCGCCTACCACCCGGAGGCCGCGCGGGCGGCGCGCGAGGCTGCGGGCGGCAGCAACACGGCGATGGGCTGGTTCTCCCTCGGCGGCAACATCGGCTTCGCGGCCGCGCCCCTGCTCGTCGCCGCCGTCGTCGCGACCGGCGGCCTGCACGCCACTCCCCTGCTGATCGTCCCGGCGCTCCTGGGAGCCGCCCTGTGCGCGGCCGCCGTACGCTCGTCCGCGCGCCGCGGCCCGGGCGCGGGCCCCACGGTGGCCTCCGGCACGGACGACTGGCCGTCGTTCCTGCGGCTGTCCGCTGCGATCGTCTGCCGGTCGGTCGTCTTCGTGGGGCTGAGCGCCTTCGTCTCGTTGTACGTCCGCCAGCGGACGGGCGGCGGGGAGGCGGCGGGCACGGCGGCGCTGGTCGTGCTGTACGCGGGCGGCGCCCTGGGCACGGTGGCCGGGGGCCGGCTGGCCGACCGGTACGGGCGGGTGCCGGTGGTACGACGCTCGTACGTCCTGACGGTCCTGGCGGTGGCCGGCGTGGTCCTGGTCCCCGGGCCGGCGGTCTATCTCTTCGTCGCGCTCACCTCGGTCGCGCTGTACGTCCCGTTCGCGCTGCACGTCACGCTCGGCCAGGACTTCCTGCCCCGGCGGGTGGGCACCGCGAGCGGGGTCACGCTGGGGCTCGCGGTGAGTGTGGGCGGGCTCGCCGCCCCGGTGATCGGGGCACTGGCCGACGCGACTTCGCTGCGAACGGCCCTGCTCCCGCTGCTCGCGCTGCCCGCCGTGGGCCGGCTCCTGCTGTGCGGTCTGCGGGAGCCCGCCCCGCCGGTGGAGCGGGCACCTGCGCCGGGGCCGCGTCCCCGCACGAAGTCGGCCTGAGGCCGGCGTTCGTCAGACGGTGGCCGCCGGGGCCACGGCCGGTTCGTTCTCGTCGTCGATGGCATGGGCGAGGAAGTCGTCGACCATGCGGTGGAAGAGGGTGGCGAGCTGGCCGAGCTCCGCCGGCGACCACTCGGACAGCGCCACCTGCATACCGCGGGCGCCGGCGTCACGGACGCGGTCTATGGCCTGCCGTCCCGCCTGGGTGAGCTCGATGCGCTGGGCACGCCGGTCGTCGGGGTCGGGGACCCGGGTGACGTATCCGGTCTTCTGCAACTGCTGCACGGTACGGGTGACATGGGAGGCCTCCACACCGAGCCGGGCGGCCAGCTCCCCCGGCCGCAGCGGCTCCGAGTCGGCGACCTGCCGCAGCAGCGCCACGGCGGCCCGGTCCAGCGGCACGCCGGCCAGGGCCATCAGACGGTCGTGCTGGCGGGCCCGGGTGCTCAGGTAGGTGATGCGGGTGAGCGCGCGCTCGATCTCGATGACCTCGTCGGACGCCGGGGTGTCGGGGATCTCGGGGAGCCGTGGTGTGGACATGGGATCCACTTTACTCATCTTGATTGCGTAACTCAAGTAATCTACTGCGTACGTTTAGCTCACGTACTACGAAGGCAGTACGACGCTCGTACGACCTCCATGCACAAGGACCCCGGGCATAGATGCGCCCGGGGTCCCGCCTCCCCTTGTGAGGTCGTTCAGTGCCAGCCCATCCACGCGGTCATGCCGCCGTCGACGACCAGGTCGGTACCGTTGAGATACGAGGACTCGGGGCCGGCGAGGAAGGCCACCGCGTCCGCGATCTCCGCCGGTGTCGCGGCGCGGCCGGCTCCGCAGGCGTCCAGCGACTTCGCCACGTGCTCGCCGTACACCGAGTGGGACTCGGCCCGCGCCATCGCCGTGGACACGACGCCGACGCTGACGGTGTTCACCCGGGCGCCGCGCAGGCTCCAGGCGAGGGCCGCGGCCTGGGCCCGGATCTGGGCGGCGCGGTTGGACACGATGTACGCGGGCACCGGGTCGTCCCCGACCCTGGCGACGACGTCGAGATCGAGGAGTTCCTCCGTCGCCGTCGCGGCCAGGGCGGTCTCGTCGTCCGGGGTCAGGGAGCCGTAGTGGCCGGCGATGGAGGTGAGGCAGACGAGGGAGGTGCCGCGGGTGGCGACGGTCTGGAACTCGTCGAGCACATGGGCCGTGCCGACCATGTTCACCTCGAAGTTGGTGTGCGCCGAGGCGATCGCCGCGCAGACGCCCGCGGTGTGCACGACGGCCGCGATCCTCCCCTCGGCCGCGGCCTCCTCGGCGAGCTTCCGTACCGCCGCGCGCTCGCACACGTCCATCACCGTGCCCCGCGCCGTGTACCCCTCGGCGCGCAACGCGGCGACCGTGCGGTCGAGTTGACCGCGCGAGGCGTCGGCGAGGAGCAGCGTGCGGCCGCTGCCGACACGGCGTGCCACCGCCGTTCCGATGCCGCCCGCCCCGACGACCACGACCACGTCGTCGCGCGCGCCGTACGGAAGACCCACCATGGACAACCTCCTTGCTTCAGGCCCCCGTCGGGGAGACCTCGGTGCGCACGGCCTCGTCCCAGGCCGCGCCGGCCGCGATCGCCTGCCGCCACTGCCGGATGGCCTTGGGCGGCATGCCGACCGCGAGGGCGCCGGTGACCCGGTCGCCGGTGCGGTACGCGACGACGAACTTCCGCTCGCCCAAGTCGCCGTCCACGACGGCGACTTCGTCGTGGCCGCGCAGATAGCCGTACGCCTGGATCTTCATGTCGTACTGGTCGGACCAGAAGTACGGCACGGGCGCGAACGGCTTGCGAGCATCCGGGCGGAGCAGGTTGCGGGCGGCGGCCATGCCCTGTTCGGCCGCGTTGGTGCGGTGCTCGATCCGCATCGAGACGCCGAACAGCGGGTTGTACCAGCGGGCGACGTCACCGGCGGCGTACACGTTGCGCGCGGCCTCGCAGTACTCGTCGCACACCACGCCGTCGCCGACGGCCAGCCCGCTGCCCTCCAGCCACTCGGTGTTGGGCTGTGAGCCGACGGCGACCAGCACCTCGTCGGCGTCGATCACCCGGCCGTCGGTGAGCAGCACCCCGTCCTCGGTCACCTCGCTGACGCCGACCCCGCAGCGCAGGTCCACGCCCCGCTCCAGATGGGCGCCGGTGAGCATCTCGCCGACCTCGGTGCCGACGGCGTGGGCCATCGGCACCGGCGCCGGTTCGAGCAGGGTCACCCGGGCGCCGAGCCGCCAGGCCACCGCGGCGGCCTCCGCGCCGAGGAACCCGGCGCCGACCACGACCAGCCGCAGCCCCGGGCCGAGCCGGTCCCGCAGCGTCAGGGCGTCGTCGAGGGTACGCAGCACATGCGCGCCCTCACCGGGCAGCCGGCGCGGCCGTACGCCCGTGGCCACGATCAGTCCGTCGTACGGCAGCTCGGTCCCGTCGGCCAACCGCACGGTGCGGTCGGCGAGTTCGAGGCCGGTCGCGGCCACGCCGAGGCGCAGGTCGAGGCCGAGGGCGGTCAGGTCGTCGGTGGGCCGCAGTTCGAGCCGCTCGGGCGCCCACTCGTTGGACAGCACCTGCTTGGACAGCGGCGGGCGGTCGTACGGCGCGACGGGTTCGTCGCCCACCAGGGTGAGCGCGCCCTCGTACCCCTCCCGCCGGAGCGTCTCGACCGCCGCGAGGCCGGCGGCCGAGGCTCCGATGACGACGATCCGGTTCACTGCTCGATCAGCCGGATCGCGGCGGCCGGGCAGACCGCGATGGCTTCCTTGACGTCGTCGAGAAGTTCGGGACCGGGCTGCTCGGCGAGCAGGACCGCGATCCCGTCGTCGTCCTGGTCGAACACGTCCATCGCGGCGAGTACGCACTGCCCCGAGGCCACGCACTTGTCGGCTTCCAGCTCCACCTTCATGTCAATCCCCTTTGTTGTCGCGGTTGTCGGTCTGTCGTGGGACGGGGAGCCGTCACCAGGCGACGGGCAGTTCGTGCACGCCGTAGATGAAGGCGTCGTGCTTGAACTTCACGTCCTCGGGAGGGCAGGCGAGCCGGAGCGTCGGAATGCGCTTGTAGAGGGTGCCGTAGACGACCTGGAGCTCCATCCGGGCCAGGGGCTGGCCCAGGCACTGGTGGACGCCGAAGCTGAAGGCGACGTGCCGGCGGGCGTCGCGGGTGATGTCGAGCCGGTCGGGGTCGGCGAAGACCTCGGGGTCGCGGTTGGCGATCTCGTTGGTGAAGATGAGGCCGTCGCCGGCCTTGAGGACGTGCCCGGCGATCTCGATGTCCTCGGCGACCGCGCGGCGGCGACCGAGGTGGGTGATGTTGAGGTAGCGCAGGAGTTCCTCGACCGCGGAGGCGACGAGTTTGGGGTCGTCGGACTCGCGCAACAGGGCGAGCTGGTCCGGGTGTTCGAAGAGCGCGGCGGTGCCGAGGGCGATCATGTTCGCGGTGGTCTCGTGGCCGGCGAACAGCATGAGCAGGGCCATCTCGGTGGCCTGCTGGTGGTCGATCTCACCCGCGGTGACGCGTCCGGCGATGCTGGAGAGCAGGTCCTCCCGGGGTTCGGCACGCCGTTCGACGAGCAGTCCGGAGAGGAACTCGGCGATGGCCCGGACCGCCTGGCCGCGCTCCGCGGGGCTGGCGTCGCGGTGGACCATGGTCTTGGTGTTCTCCTGGAAGAACTCGTGGTCGTCGTAGGGGACGCCGAGCAGTTCGCAGATGACCAGGGAGGGGATCGGCAGGGCGAACGCCTCGACGAGGTCGACCGGTTGGGGTCCGGCCAGCATGTCGTCGATCAGCCCGTCCACGATCTTCTGGACGGTGGGCCGTAGGGCCTCGATCCTCTTGATGGCGAAGGGCGCCGTGACCATCCGGCGCTGCCGGGCGTGTTCGGGGTCGTCCAACATGATGAAGCTGAACTTGTCCTCGCCGTCGTCCCCGCCCTCGCCCTTGCTCGGGTAGCCGGGCATCGCGTTGTCGGCGCTGACCCGGGCGTCTCCGAGCAGCGCGCGCTGCTCGGCGTAGCGGGTGACGAGCCAGGGCTCGCTGCCGTCGTGCAGCCGCACCTTGACCAGGGGGCCCTTCTCCTGGAGCGCCTGGAGGGCGGGGGGCGGGTCGAAGGGACAACCGGAGGCGCGCGGCATCGGGAACTCGGGGACCGTGTCCGTCGTGTCGTCCACGGCGGCGGCCAGGGTGTCGGCCATGGTTTCTCCTCGGTGGTGGGGGGCTCCGGTCGGGGCGGAGCGCCGGGGCGAAGGGGTCGAGGCCTCGATGAGCACATGCAAACAGAGAGGGCTGACGCACTCCGGACAGGCAGCTGACAGAAAGCTGACGTGACCCAGATCACATTGCAAGTTGAGGGCTCCACCGACTAAGCGGGCGCATGACAACGTCCCTACACACAAAGGAAGTTGAAGGTTGCGTAAGAAGTCCGACACCGGCCCCGCACATGCCATGGAGGGCGGTGCGGCACCGCCCTCCAGGAAATTCGCACACCCGTCCCCGAGTGTTTGCTACAGGCCCCTTCAGGCCTCCACGTCGGCCCTCCCCAGCCAGTAGCCGAAGCCCCGGCGGGTGTGGATCAGCGCGGGCTCCTCCTGATCCACCTTGCGGCGCAGGCGGGAGACGAGTTGTTCGATGGCGTTGCCGCCGCGGAAGTCGCCCCAGACGTAACGGCCGATCTGCTCCTTCGACAGCACCCGGTGGGAGTTGACGAGGAGGTGGCGCAGCAGCCGGTACTCGGCGGGGGTGAGGTCCAGCGCCCGCCCCCCGCGCCGCGCCTGACATCGGGCGTCGTCCAGGGCCAGGTCGCCGTAGGCGAGTGCGGCGTCCCGGCGCGGGCCGGGGTGCGGGCCGCGCAGCAGGACCTGCATCCTGGCGAGGACCTCGGCCACCCGGAACGGCTTGGTGACGTAGTCCTTCTCCCCCAGGCCGAGTTCGGGCAGAAGCCGGTTCAGGGAGTCGTACTCCGTCAGGAAGAGCACCGGCGGACGGTGGGCTGCGGGCGGGCGGCGCACCCTGCCCAGGGACGGCACGTCCGGCAGCGTGGCGTCGAGGACGACGAGGTCATAGCGGTGCCGCCCGGCGCGCAACACCGCCTCGGTGCCGGTGTCGGCCAGACTGATCCGGTAGCCCGCCAACTCCAAGGTGGTCGACAGCAGTTCGGCCAGGTCCGGTTCGCCCGCGACGACCAGGACGTGCTGCCCCGCACCGCGGGCCAGGGCCGGTCGCTCACTGATGGTGCCGTTCGGCGACGAGGAAGGCATGTCGGTCACCCTACCGTTCTGCTTGCCTAACTCAAGTAAATCAATCCATTGCTTGACTCAAGTAATCTAACTATGCTTGCCTTACGCAAGCAACCCCTTCCTGCTCGGTTGTCCAGCCGCCCTCTCCCCCGGCCGAGCGACCTGCCGCGTTCACCGCATCGCGGCGCCGGACACCTCCGAGACGGAAGAGCAGGACCTGACGATGAAGAACTCTGTACGAGCCGGGCTGGCCGGGCTGCTCGCCTTCGGCGTGCTGGGCACCGTGGTCGGCATCGCGCACCACGACGACGACTCGGACGGGCCCGCGCCGAAGGGCCCGTACGTCGCGATGGGCGACTCCTACACGGCCGGCCCGGAGATCCCTGACCAGAAGGGCGAGCCCGCCGGCTGCGACCGCTCCGACCGCAACTACCCCTCGCTCGTCGCCCGCCGACTCGGCCTCAAATCCGCCGACTTCCAGGACGTGAGCTGCACCGGCGCCACCATCGGCAACCTGACCGACGTCCAGGGCACCGACGACGGCGCGAACCAGGCCCAGCTGTCGGCCCTGTCCGACGAGACACGCCTGGTCACCCTCGGGATCGGTGGGAACGACATCGGGTTCAGCTCGATGATCAAGCAGTGTGTGAAGCAGGGGGTGGTCTACTACGCGCTCGGCGGAGGTAGTCGGGCCGACGACGGCGACGCCGACGCACCCTGCCGTGAGCGTTATGTGTCCGGGGGCACCGACGAGGTGCAGGAGAAGATCAAGGCGGCGGACGAGCAGCTGGCCCGCGCGCTCGGCGAGGTCCGGCAGCGGGCGCCCGAGGCCCGTGTCTACGTCGTCGGGTACCCGGCGATCCTGCCCGCCGAGAGCTCCGGCTGCGGGCGGGCGATGGGGCTGGCGCCGGGCGACGTCTCCTATCTGCACGAGAAGGAGCAGCAGCTCAACGCGATGCTGCGGGCCCGCGCCAAGACCGCGGGCGTCCGCTACGTCGACACGTACACACCCTCCGTGGGCCGCGACGCCTGCTCGACCCGAGGCGAACGCTGGATCGAGCCCCTCATCCCCCGCGCCGCCGCGGCGGCCGTCCACCCCAACGAGCGGGGGGAACGGGGCATGGCCGACGCGGTACTGAAGACGCTCGGCACGGGGGACTGAGGGCGGGCGGGAGCGCGGCGGGCGGCTGAGGGGGCGCAGAGCCGGAGACCTCAGCGCGGGGCCGGCGACCTCGGAGCGAGGCCGGCGACCTCGGCGCGGGACCGGAGACCTCCGGGTGCGGCCGGCGGCCTCGGAGTGAGGCCGGCCGAGCCGCCACCGACCGTCAGCGCCCCGGCGGCACACCCGTCCGGCCACATGCCCCGCCGCCCTCACCGCCCCGGCGCCACCGGTGCCAGCCACAGGCCGATGATCGCGTCGGACAGGCCGGTGGCGGCGTCGTGCCAGTTGGAGCGGGGGGTGGGGCGGCCCTCGGCGAGGGCTCGTTCGCGTTCGGCGGGCATGTGGACGATCAGGTGGCGGGCCATCTCGCCGCGTTCCGCGCGGACCTCCGGGGGCAGGTCCGGCAGGCAGCGGTTCAGGCCGTCGATGCACTCGCGCAGGGAAGGAGAGGCGAGGGACTCCTCCAGCATGATCTGGTGCAGCGCCGGGTCGGTCGTCACCTGCGCGCAGAACCGTGCGAACCACGTGGGACCGCCGAGCCGGCCCAGATGCTCGGGCATCGGGCGGACCAGGCAGTCCGCCCAGTCCCGTACCTCCGTGGAGTCGCCGATCCCGGCCAGCAGCTCGGCGCGGATCTCCTCGATGCGGACCGTGTGCTTGCGGACGATGGCGCGGACCAGGTCGGCCTTGGTCCCGAAGTGGTAGCCGACCGCGGTGTTGTTGCCCTGTCCGGCGGCCTCGCTGACCTGGCGGTTGGAGACCGCGTTCACTCCGCGCTCGGCGAACAGCCGCTCGGCCGCGGTCAGGATCAGCTCCCGGGTCGCGCTGACCTGCTCCGCCCGTACCGTCCTGCTGCCGGTCATCCTCACCACCGCACCGGGACTTCGCTCAGCCCTCCGACGGCCAGCCCCTCGAGCCGTCGCAGGTCCGCCGCCGGTGCGGCGAGTTCCAGCGACGGAAGCCTACGCAACAGCACGTGCAGGACGGACTGGAGCTCCGCGCGGGCCAGCGCCTGCCCCAGACAGGAGTGGGGTCCGGTGCCGAAGGCCAGGTGGGGGTTGGGGCTGCGGTCCAGGACCATCTCGCCGGGCGTGTCGAAGACCGTCGCGTCCCGGTTGGCGGCCGCCGTACAGCACATGACCGTCGTACCTGACGGCAGTACATGGCCGGCGACCTCTGCCTCCTCGTCGAGATAGCGGGGCACGCCGATGCCGGGATCCGGGTCGAAGCGCAGCGCCTCCTCGACCGCCGAGTGCACCAGCGAACGGTCGGCGAGCAGCCGCTCCCAGCGGCGGCGGTCGGCGAGGAGCAGGGCCACCGTCTTGCCGATGACGTTGGTGGTGGTCTCGTGCCCGGCGACCAGCAGTGCCTGCCCGGTGAACACCAACTCCCGTTCGGACATGGGGAGACCGTCGGGGTCCCACTCGATGACCAGGTCGCTGAGCAGATCGGCGCTCGGGGTCTCGCGCTTGGTGTAGACGTGCGCGGCCAGGTAGTCGACGAAGTCGTCCTGCGCCTGCTCGATCTCGTCCTGTTTGTAGCGGGTGAGGTTGAGCATCACGTCCGACCAGTACGCGAACCGGTCGTGGTCCGCGGCCGGCACACCCAGGAGGTCGCAGATCACCCACACGGGCAGCGGGTAGGCGAGGCGGGTCCGCAGGTCCGCCGGGTGCCCGTGCGCCACCATGTCGTCGACCAGCTTCTCGGCCATCGCCTCGATGCCCGGCCGCAGCGAGGCGATGCGCTCGGCGGTGAACCATCTGCCCACCGTCCGACGCCAGCGCTGGTGCGCCTCGCCGTGGGCCGGGATGGCCATCGCCATGTCGCTGCCGAACACCCCGCCGGACTCCTCGTCCGAGATGCGGGCCGCGCCCCGGGCCCGCAGCACGCTGCTGAAGCGAGGGTCGGCGAGGACCTGCCGGACGTCCTCGTGCCGGGTGAGCAGCGTCGCCGCGTCCCCGCTGGGCAGCGTCACCTCGGCGAACGGGCACTGCTCGTGCAGTCCGTCCCACTCGTCGGGCGCCTCCAGCGCCGTACTGCCGTGCAACGGATAGCTCAGGGGCTGTCGGTTCTCGCTCGGGTACATACGCCCTCCTCCGATCCGGCGGTCGCTGCACGATCAGGCAAACCGAGCCCTTAAGGTAAGTCAAGCGCCTGACTTAAACCGGCGGAGATTCCGACTCCCCTCACCGTCCCCCATGGAGGACCCTTCATGTCCGACGCCCTGTCCAGACCTGCGAACCCGGGCGATGCGGCCGCTCCGCGGTCGAGCGCCGTGGTGGCGGTGCTGGCCTTCGCCGGCATCGTCGTCTCGCTGATGCAGACCCTGGTCATCCCGATCGTCCCGGAGCTGCCCAAGCTCCTGGACGCTCCCGCGTCGGACACCGCCTGGGCCGTGACCGCCACGCTGCTCGCCGGCGCGGTCGCGACGCCGGTGGTGGGCCGGCTCGGCGACATGTTCGGCAAGCGGCGGATGCTGCTGCTCAGCGTGGTCCTGCTGGTGGTCGGTTCGGTCGTCTGCGCGCTCAGCGAGTCGCTGGTGCCGATGATCGTCGGGCGGGCGGTGCAGGGAATGGCGTCGGCGGTGGTGCCGCTGGGCATCAGCATCATGCGCGACGAGCTGCCCGCCGAGAAGCTGGCCGGGTCGACCGCGCTGATGAGTGCCTCGCTCGGCGTGGGCGGTGCCCTGGGTCTGCCGACGGCGGCGTTGATCGCGGACCACTTCGACTGGCACATGCTGTTCTGGAGCTCGGCCGGCATGGGTGCCATCGCGCTGGTGCTGGTGGTGCTGTTCGTGCCGGAGTCCGCGGTGCGTACCGGCGGCCGCTTCGACGTGGTCGGCGGCATCGGCATGGCCACGGGGCTGGTCTGTCTGCTGCTCGCGATCTCCAAGGGTGCCGACTGGGGCTGGACCGGCGGCACCACCCTCGGCCTGTTCGCGGCGGCCGTCGTGGTGCTCGTCGCGTGGGGCTTCTTCGAACTGCGCACCAGTGAGCCGCTGGTCGATCTGCGCACCACCGCCCGCCGTCAGGTGCTGGTCACCAACCTGGCCTCGGTCGCGATCGGTTTCTCGATGTTCGCGATGTCCCTGGTCCTCCCCCAGCTGCTGCAGCTGCCCGCCCAGACCGGTTTCGGCCTGGGCAGGTCGCTGCTGACCACCGGTCTGGTGATGGCGCCGTGCGGCCTGGTGATGATGGCCCTCGCCCCGGTCTCCGCCGCGGTCTCCAAGGCCAAGGGCCCGAAGGTGACGCTGATGATCGGCGCCCTGATCGTGGCCTTCGGCTACGGCCTCAACATCCTGCTGATGTCCGAGGTCTGGCAGCTGGTCCTCGTGTCCTGCGTCATCGGTGCAGGCATCGGCTTCACATACGGCGCGATGCCCGCCCTGATCATGGGCGCCGTGGACCCGTCGGAGACGGCCGCGGCCAACAGCCTCAACACGCTGATGCGTTCGATCGGTACGTCGTGCGCCAGTGCCATCGCCGGTGTCGTGCTGTCCCAGATGACGATCAGCCTGGGCGGCTATTCGCTGCCCTCGGAGAACGGCTTCAAGGTCGTCATGGCCATCGGTGCGGGCGCCGCCCTGCTGGCCTTCGCCGTGGCGTCGTTCATCCCGCGCCGCCGTCCCGTCACCGCGACCGCGGCGGTTCCCGCGGTCGCCGAGGTGTCGGCCGACGCCTCCAAGGTGGGCTGAGCCTCCTCGCCTGAGGGCCGCCGGCCGACGGTCGGCGGCCCTCAGGCCGGTTTGTTCCGGGTCCGCAGCAGGCTGACCCCCGCCCCGAGGGAGACGACTCCCATGCCGACGCAGGTCAGCACGCCCTGCGCCCCGTCGACGGCGAAGGGGGCCACCGCGGCGACGGCCAGGTTGAACAGGAACAGGAACCAGAGCACGGGCCGCGATGCCAGCAGGGACTTCATGGAGGTTTCCTTTCGTACGGTGGATTGTTGGTGCACCGACAACCCTTCCGGCGCGGGCCCGCCGACTCGATGGAGCGCGCTCCCGAACCCGTGGTGTAGCCCGCTTCACCACCGCTTCGACGGTGCTGTCGTGCTCGGGGATGACGGGCGCGCGGCCCCGTACTGCGTTCTCAGTAGCCGCGATTGTCGGCAGACGCACGACGACGTGACGGACCCGTCCCGGGAGTCTGGGGAGGTACCCGAGATCAGATGGGGAGACCTCCGTTTCATGGCCACATTTCTGTGCCGTCTGGGCCGACTGGCCTTCCGCAGACGCCTGTCGACCGTTCTGCTGTGGGTGGCGGTGCTGGTCGGCGTCGGCGTCGGTGCGGCGACCGCCCCCGCCGCCGAGGACCAGACCTCGACCATGCCCGGCATCGAGTCGCAGAAGGCGTTCGACCTGCTGGAGCAGCGCTTCCCCGGCACCCAGGCCGACGCGGCCGGCGCCCGCGTCGTCTTCGTCGCGCCCGACGGGCAGAAGGTGACCGCCGCCGCCCACCGGTCGGCCATCGAGGACTTCGTGCGCGAGGCGGCGGACGGCTCCCAGGTGACCTCCGCCGTCGACCCGTTCAAGGGCAAGGCGGTGAGCAAGGACGGCTCGACCGCGTACTCGACGGTCTCCTTCGGGGAGAAGGCCGACGACCTGACGGACGCGAGCAAGAAGCACCTGGAGACCGCGATCGACCAGGCCCGGGACTCGGGGCTGACCGTGGAGGTCGGCGGTACGGCACTCGCCGAGCAGCCGGCGGCGGGCGGCACGGCCGAGGCGATCGGTATCGGGATCGCCGCGGTGGTGCTGCTGCTGACGTTCGGTTCGCTGGCCGCGGCCGGGCTGCCGCTGCTGACCGCGGTGGTCGGCGTCGGCATCAGCATGGCCTCGATCCTCGCCCTGGCCAGCGCCTTCGGGCTGTCGTCCACCACGGGCACGCTGGCCACGATGCTGGGGCTCGCGGTGGGTATCGACTACGCCATGTTCGTCGTCTCCCGGTTCCGCGAGGAACGCGCCAAGGGACACACCCCGCGGGACGCGGCCGGGCTCGCCACCGGCACCGCGGGCTCGGCGGTCGTCTTCGCCGGGCTCACCGTGGTGATCGCGCTGGCCGGCCTGTCGGTGGTGGGCATTCCGATGCTCACCAAGATGGGCCTGGCCGCGGCGGGCGCGGTGATGATCGCCGTGCTGATCTCGCTGACACTGGTCCCGGCGCTGCTCGGCTGGTGGCCCAACCGGGTCCTCGCGCGCTCCGCCCGCAGGAGCGGCCGTATCGAGGAGGCGAGCGAGACCAACGGCGGCAGCCGCTGGGCACGGTTCGTGCTGCGCCGGCCCGCCGCCGTACTGCTGCTCAGCGTCGTCGGCCTGGGCGCGCTGGCCCTGCCGGTGACGGATCTGCAACTGGGCATGCCCGGCGACGAGGTGAAGTCGACGTCCACCACGGAGCGACGCGCCTACGACGCCCTCGCCGAGGGGTTCGGCCCCGGCTTCAACGGGCCGCTGACGATCGTCGTGGACACCACGGATGCTGGGGACTCCAAGGCCGCGGTGAAGACGATCTCGGAGAAGATCGCGGGCGAGCAGGGGGTCGTGTCCGTCTCAGCGGCCCGCTACGACAAGGCCGGTGACACTGCGGTCTTCTCCGCCACGCCGTCCACCGGCCCGAGCGACAAGAAGACCCAGGACCTGGTCAACGCCATCCGTGACGACCGTCCGGCCATCGACTCCTCGACGGGCGCGACCTTCACCGTCACCGGAACCACCGCACTCAACATCGACGTCTCCGAGAAGGTTCAGTCGGCGCTGATCCCCTACCTCATGGTCGTGGTGGGCCTGGCCTTCGTCCTCCTCCTGGTCGTCTTCCGCTCCGTCCTGGTCCCCCTCAAGGCGGCCCTCGGCTTCCTCCTCTCCGTCCTCGCGGCACTCGGTTCGGTGGTGGCGGTCTTCCAGTGGGGGTACGGCGCCGATCTGCTCGGCGTGTCGGAGACCGGGCCGATCATGAACCTGATGCCGATCTTCCTGGTCGGCATCGTGTTCGGCCTCGCCATGGACTACGAGGTCTTCCTCGTCTCCCGGATCCGGGAGGCTTACGTCCACGGGGACCGGCCCGGCCAGGCGGTCACCACCGGCTTCCGGCACAGTGCGCGGGTCGTCGTGGCCGCCGCCCTGATCATGATCGCGGTGTTCGCGGGCTTCATCGGGGCCGGCGAGTCGATGATCAAGATGATCGGATTCGGTCTGGCGGCGGCCGTGCTGCTGGACGCGTTCGTCGTCCGGATGGCGTTCGTGCCCGCGGTCCTCGCCCTGCTCGGCAAGGCCGCCTGGTGGCTGCCGCGGTGGCTGGACCGGGTGCTGCCCGTGGTCGACGTCGAGGGCGAGGGGCTGACCCGCAAGGACCCGGGCGATCCGGCCCCGGCCGAGCCGACCGCCCAGGAGGCCGCCCGTCTCTGACCCTCGCCCCATCCCCCCGGGAGGGTCGCCCGTGTCGACGGACACGGGCGACCCTCGTCCGCCGTTCCCGGCGGGCATCGACCACCATGGCCCCAGGAACCACGACCGGAGAAATGCCATGAGCATCCCCTGGCAGCGCTACGCGGACGACCACGTCCGCACCGTCGACACCATGACGGCCGCGCTCCTGTTCGCGGCCTTCCTCTTCGGCAGCGAGATCCAGGTGCCCGGCGCACACCGCAACGACTCGGTGCTGCCGACCATCGCACTGGCGGCCGTCTCCTGCGCGGCCCTGTTCTGGCAGCGCAGCCACCCCCGCACCGTGGTCACGGTGACCGGACTCGCGGCGGCCGGCGCCGCCGCGCTGGGCCATCTGCTCACCCCGCTGCTGCTGGGCCCGGTCATGCTCGCCCTGTTCCGGCTCGCCACCGACACCGACCGCAGGAACACCCGGCTGTTCTTCTTCGGCACCCTGTTCGCGGTGGTGATCCCGGCCTTCGCCATCGACCCCAACGACCACCCCTGGCCGCTGAAGACCCTCGGTCCGGCCGCCTGGCTGGTGCTGCCGGTCGCGACCGGCAGCACGGTGCGGATGAAGGAGGCCTATCTGGAGGCCGTCCACGCCCGTGCCGAGTACGCCGAGCGCAGCCGGGAGGACGAGGCCCGGCACCGGGTCGCCGAGGAGCGCATGCGCATCGCGCGCGAGCTGCACGACGTCGTCGCCCACCATCTGGCGCTGGCCAACGCCCAGGCCGGTACGGCCGCCCATCTGGCCCGCACCCACCCCGAGCAGGTCCAGAAGATCCTCACCGGCCTCGCCGGTACGACGTCCTCGGCGCTGCGCGAGATGAAGGCGACCGTGGCCGTGTTGCGCCAGGGGGACGACCCGGACGCGCCGCTGGCCCCGAGTCCGGGGCTGGACCGGCTGACCGACCTGACGGACGCGTTCGGCGGAGCGGGTCTGACCGTGCGGGTGACCACGGAGGGCGCGCCCCGGGCGCTGACGCCCGGCGTGGACCTGACGGCGTACCGCATCGTGCAGGAGGCGCTGACCAACGTCGCCAAGCATGCCGAGGCGAAAGCGGTGTGTGTCCGTCTCCATTACGGCGACGACCAGTTGACGATCACCGTCACCGACGACGGCACCTCCGTCGCGCCCGCCGAGCCCGCCCCGGGCCACGGTTTCGGGCTGATCGGCATGCGTGAGCGTGCCCGGTCCGTCGGCGGCGCACTCCAGGCCGGTCACCGGCTGGAGGGCGGCTTCGAGGTCACCACCCGGCTCCCCCTGTACCCGACCGCTCCGTGACACTCAGCCAGTTGAGGAACGCGAGCCATGAGACGACAAGAACGGACACCATGACCATCCGCGTGCTGCTCGCCGACGACCAGGCCCTGCTGCGGGCCACGTTCCGGATCCTGATCGACTCCTGCGCGGACATGGAGGTGGTCGCCGAGGCCACCGACGGCGCCGAGGCGGTCGACCTGGCGCGCATCCACCGCCCCGACGTGATCCTGATGGACATCCGGATGCCCGGCACCGACGGCCTGGCCGCCACGACCGTCGTCTGCGCCGACCCGGAACTGTCCGGCACACGCGTGCTGATCCTCACCACGTTCGAGATCGACGAGTACGTGGCCCAGGCGCTGCGGGCCGGCGCGAGCGGCTTCCTCGGCAAGGACGTGACCGCCGACGCCCTCCTGGACGGCATCCGCACGGTCGCGTCCGGCGAGTCGCTGCTGTCGCCGCACGCCACACGCGTGCTGATCGCCCGCTTCCTGACGGCCCCGGCGCAGGGCGCACGCCTGGCCGTGTCCGAGGATCTGTCCGCGCTGACGGCCCGGGAACGGGAGGTGATGGCGTGGGTGGCCGAGGGCCACTCCAACGAGGAGATCGCCGAGAAGCTCTACGTCAGCCCGCTGACCGTCCGCACCCATGTGCACCGCGCGATGACGAAGCTGGGCGCCCGGGACCGCGCCCAACTCGTCGTCATCGCCTACCAGTCGGGGCTCGTGCAGGCCCCGCCGCCCGGCGAGCGCTGAGAGCGCACGTCGCATCGCCGGCCGGGCGCGCGGCGTCAGCCCGCGGACAGCTTGTCCAGCCACTGCTCCAGCAGCGCGGACTCGGCCGGGGTGAACACCGGGGACTGCTCGGCACGCAAGCGGGCCGCCAGCGTGGCGGCGGCGACGGGCAAGGCCCTGTCCGGACCGTCCCGCTCCCCCGCCTGCTCGCCCTCGGCAGGCCGGGTCAGCGTGCCGAGCACGGAGTCGCGCAGCCGCTCGGCGAACTGCGGGTCGGGGTACTGCTCCGGCCTGGTGAGCATGGACAGGGCCGCCCCCACATTGGCGGACATGATCATCCGGGTGGCGAGGGCCGGCGGCACGGTGAGCCGTCCGGCGGCCGCGCAGCGCTCCAGGATCTCGTGCAGCAGGGCGTGCGCCTCCTGTGCGGAGGCGGGCGGGATCGTCAGCTCGGGTGAGTACATCAGCCGGTAGTGGTTCGGGTGGTCCAGCGCGAAGCGCATGTGGTTGTCCCAGCCGCTCCTGAGATCGGCCACCGGATCTCCGCTGGGCCGGGCCGCCCGCTTGGAGGCGAGGTACTCCTCGAACCCCCGGTCGACGACGGCCGCCAGCAGCCCCGCCTTGTCGCCGAACAGCCGGTAGAGCATCGGCGCGCCCACCCCGGCCTTCTCGCACACCGCACGGGTGGAGACATCGGCGACCGGCGCCTTGGCCAGCAGTTCCGTGGCCGCTTCCAGGATCTTTTCCCTCGCATCCATGGGTCAAAGGTACGCCATCCGTAGCGCCGATACGAATTGACTGTACCGTCGCTACGAATCTGTGTTATCGTCGATACGAGTCAACCGTAACAGCGCTAACAAAGGATGCAGTCATGACCACTCAGCCCCAGCAGGACCGGCGTGTCGCGATCGTCACCGGCGGTTCGCGCGGCATCGGACGGCAGGTCGCCCAGCGGCTCGCCGCCGACGGGTTCGCGGTCGTCGTCGGGTACGCCGGCAACAAGGACGCGGCGGACGAGGTCGTGGCCGGCATAGCGGCGGCCGGCGGTACGGCGTACGCGGCCCGTGCGGACGTCGCCGACGAGACCGAGGTCGCCGCCCTGTTCGACCTGGCGGAGGCCACGTACGGCGGTGTCGACGCGGTCGTGCACGCGGCCGGCCGGATGCCCCTGTCCCCTGTCGCGGAACTCGACCTCGACGACCTGGACGCCGTGTACCGCACCAACATCCGCGGCACCTTCGTCGTCGACCAGCAGGCGGCGCGCCGGCTGCTGCCCGGCGGAGCGCTCGTCAACTTCTCCAGCTCGGTGGTGGGCCTCGCCTTCCCGGGCTACGGCGCCTACGCGGCGAGCAAGGGCGCGGTCGAGGCCCTGACGCTGATCCTCGCCCGGGAGCTGCGCGGCCGGGACGTGACCGTGAACGCGGTGGCACCCGGCCCCACCGCGACCGACCTCTTCCTGGACGGGAAGGACGAGGAGACCGTGGCCCGGCTGGCCACGCAGGCGCCGCTGGAGCGGCTCGGCACGCCGGAGGACATCGCGGCCGTCGTCGCCTTCCTCGTCGGCGGCGAGGGCCACTGGGTCAACGGCCAGGTGCTGCGGGCCAACGGCGGCATCATCTGACGGCTCGTCGCCCGCACCGGGCGCGGCCGACCCCATCCAGAGGATTCGAGAGGAACAGTGAGGAACAGTCATGACAGTCATGAACGACGGCAAGGTCGTCCTCGTCACCGGCGCCTCCAGCGGTTTCGGCGCCCTCACCGTCCGCGCGCTCGCCGCGCACGGCCACACCGTCTACGCGGGCATGCGCGCCCTGGACACCCGTAACGCCCGGGCCGCCGCCGACCTCGCCGCCCACGCGGCCGAGCACGGCGTGGACCTGCGCGCCGTGGAGCTCGACGTCACCCGGCAGGACAGCGCGGACGCGGCCGTCGCCCGGGTCGTCGAGGAGCAGGGCCGCCTCGACGTCCTGGTGCACAACGCCGGGCACATGGTGCTGGGTCCGGCCGAGGCGTTCACGCCCGAGCAGTTGGCGGACGTCTACGACACCAACGTGCTCGGCACCCAGCGCGTCAACCGGGCGGCACTCCCCCGGCTGCGCGAGCAGGGGCACGGCCACCTCGTATGGATCGGCTCCTCCAGCACACGCGGCGGCTGCCCGCCCTTCCTCGCCCCGTACTTCGCGGCGAAGGCCGCCATGGACGCCCTCGCGGTCAGTTACGCGGCCGAGGTCGTCCGGTTCGGGATCGACACGACGATCGTCGTGCCCGGCGCCTTCACCTCGGGGACGAACCACTTCGCCCACGCGGGCACTCCGGCCGACGGTGAACGGGCGGCCGACTACGACGCCCGGTACAAGGCGCTGATGGACGACGTGAACGAGCGGCTGGCCCGGCTGATACCGCCGGACGCCGACGTGGCGGAGGTCGCGGCCGCGGTCGTGCGCAGCATCGAACTCCCTTCGGGCGAGCGGCCGTTCCGGGTCCATGTGGACCCGAGCCGGGACGGCAGCGAGGTGGTGTCCGCAGTGGCCGACCGCATCCGGGTGGAGTTCTTCCGCCGGGTCGGACTCGACGACCTGCTGACGCCGTCGAGCAGTCTGTAGGCCCTGCGGCCGCTGCGGAAGCTCGCGTTTCGACAGCCCTTGGGCGGCGGGCCGGCCTTCGGGCAGCGCCCGTTCAGGGGAAACCGGTGGCCCCGGCGCGTGGCGGCAGGCGTCACCGTCGACATCTCACCCCGTGACGCTCCCCCAGATCCCGCCGATGCTCGCCACGCCGGGCACCCTCCCGCCGACAGCACAGGACGCCCGCTGGGCCTATGAGACCAAGCAGGACGGCCAGCGTGTGGTGGCCTACCTCCAAGGGGACGGCAGCGTGCTGCTGCGCGCCCGGTCCGGCGAGAACATCACCGGCGCCTATCCCGAGCTGCGCCCGCTGGGCACGGCACTGGGGGTGACTCCCGCCGTGCTGGACGGGGAGGTGCTGGCGCTCGACGAACAGGGCCGCGCGGACTTCCAGTTGCTCCAGTCCCGGATGGGGCTGGTGCACTCGCCGGGGAAGGCGGCGCGTCAGGCGGCCGAGGTGCCCGTCCACCTCGTGCTGTTCGACGTGATGCATCTCGGGGGCCAGGACCTCACCCCGCTCACCTACGCCCGGCGGCGCGCGCTGCTGGAGGGGCTCGGGCTGGACGGCCCGTTCTGGTCCACGCCCGCCGCGCTGGTCGGACACGGCGAACAGGCCCTGCGGGCCACCCGGGAGCACGGTCTGGAGGGGCTGGTGTGCAAGCGGCTGGACTCGGTCTACGAGCCCGGGGTGCGCTCCCGCACCTGGATCAAGATCCGCAACATGCACAGCGAGGACGTCCTGGTGGGCGGCTGGGTGCCCGGCAAGAGGCGGCTGTCGGCACTGCCCGGCGCCGTCCTGGTCGGGCAGCGGGCCGGTGGCCGGCTGCGCTACGTCGGCAATGTCGGCACCGGCTGGAGCGAGGCCGAGCGCACCCAGCTGGCCGCGCTGCTGGCGGCCGCCGCGACGGACGTGTGCCCCTTCGACCCCGTCCCCAAGGTCGCCGGTGCGCGCTGGGTCGTCCCGCGGCTGGTGGGCGAGGTCCGCTACAGCACCCGTACCCGGGCCGGTCTGCTCCGCCAGCCCTCCTGGCTGCGGCTGCGGCCCGACCTCGCACCGGAGGAGGCGGCGGCCGACCTCCCGGAGGACGAGGCCTGACATCCCGTCACCACCGCAATATTGCACTGTGCTTCACCACTGGTACGCCTGTGACCTCTTGGCCCGGAAGTGAAAAGCCGCGATGCTGAACTCCCTTGCCCCCCACAGCCGTTGGGCTGCGCCCGGACCAGGAGGAGGACGCAGTGTCGTCATCGAAGTTCAAGGCGAACCGCAGGAGATGGCTGACCGGTCTGGCCGGTGCCGCCGTGCTCGTCGTGGCGTTCCCGTCCGCCGCCTTCGCGGCGCCGCCGAAGGCGCTGCAGGCCAATGCCGAGGCCGCCGAGTTCACGTACCAGCCGGCCTTCGACTACGACACGGACGGCTGCTACTCCACCCCCGCGATCGGGCCCGACGGCACGATCAACGGCGGCCTGAAGCCGACCGGTTCGCTCAGCGGCGAGTGCCATGACGCGTCCGACCTGGACAACACCAACAGCTACTCGCGCTACAAGTGCAACAACGGCTGGTGCGCCTACATGTACGGCCTGTACTTCGAGAAGGACCAGGCCGTCTCGGGCAGCAGCATCGGCGGGCACCGGCACGACTGGGAGCACGTGGTGGTCTGGGTGCAGGACGGCCAGGTCAAGTACGTGTCGACGTCCAACCACGGCTCGTTCACCGTGCACGCGGCCTCCGAGGTCCGCTTCGACGGCAGCCACGCGAAGATCGTCTACCACAAGGACGGCATCAGCACGCACTGCTTCCGGCTGGCGAACTCGGGCGACGAGCCGCCGGAGAACGACAAGCACACCTGGCAGTACCCGCCGCTGGTCGGCTGGAACGGCTACCCCGCGGGCCTGCGCGACAAGCTCAGCGCGTACGACTTCGGCAGCGCCAACTTCGGCCTCAAGGACGCCAACTTCGCCGCGCACCTCTCCTCGGCGAAGCCGTCCGGAATCGCGTTCGACCCGAACGCCTGATCCCGCGACCGTTCACCGCCGCGCTCGTTCCACAGCTCCCGGGGTCATCCTGGCTCCGGGAGACAGGAGGGACGGAGCATGCCGGTCGAGGAACGGAGCAGCCGTGGGCGGCTCTCCCGGCGGGGTTTCCTGGCCGCGGTGACGGTCCTCGGTGCCACGAGTGCGCGGGCGGCGGCCCAGGGGAACGGGTACACCATGCCCACCCTCACCTTCGCCGACCCCGCCGTCCAGCACCGGCTCGGCGACCTCTACTCGACCGCCCTGGCGATGCTGGCCGGCCCCCACACGATCGCCGCGGCCCCGTCGGTGTACGACAGGGCGGGGCTGCTCGCCTACCCGCCCGGCACCGTCGTACGGGCCGGTGGCGGGTATCCCGCGCCGCAGCGGTGGACGCGGGACGCGGCTGTGAACGCGTGGAGCGCGGTGAGCCTGCTCGCGCCGGCCGTCGGACGCAACACGCTCTGGTCGGTGGTGGACCGCGGTCCGGACGGGCTCGTCGTGCAGCAGGACGATCAGTGGTGGGACCAGGTCGTGTGGATCGTCGCCGCCCGGCACCACTACCGGGTCACGGGCGACCGCGCCTTCCTGGCCAAGGCCTACGAGACCGCCGCCAACACCCTCACCGCGCGCCGGACCCTCGACTTCGACGCCTCCTACGGCCTGTTCCGGGGCCCCGGTTTCATGAACGACGGCATCTCCGGCTACCCGAGCCCGCCCGCCTCCGCCCAGGTGCACTCGTCCTTCGTCCTCGACCACCCCGGCACCGGCCATCTGATGTGCCTGTCGACGAACTGCCTCTACTACGGCGCCCTTTCGGCGCTCTCGGACATGGCCGACGCCGTGGGTGAGCCGACGCGGGCGGCGTCGCTGCGGACAGAGGCGGCGCACCTCCGGCGGGCCGTCGACCGGCAGCTGTGGCGGGAGGACGCGGGGACGTACGCCTACTTCGTCCGCGGTGACGGACACGTCGACACCTCCCAGGAGGGTGCCGGACTCGCCCTGTCCGTTCTGTGCGGGGTGGCCGACGAGCGACGGGCCCGTCTGATCCTCGACCGCACGCACTGGCAGCCGCACGGCATCGTCAACGTGTGGCCGCACTTCCCGCGCTTCGACGACAGCAGACCGGGACGGCACAACGTCATGGTGTGGCCGATGGTGCACGGGCTGTACGGGAACGCGGCCGCCGACGCCGGCCGCACCGACCGGTTCGAGCGGGCCGTGGACCGGTTCGCCGCGCTGGTCGCGGCGAGCGGCAACGACTTCTACGAGCTGTACGACTCCGTGACCGGCGCGGTCGACGGCGGCTGGCAGGAGGGCGGCGGCGGGCGGTCCGAACACTTCGTCTCGCAGCCGGACCAGACCTGGTCGGCGACGGCGTACCTGCGGCTCGTCCATGACGGTCTGTTCGGGCTGGCCTTCACCGAGGACGCCGTACGACTGCGGCCGTGTCTGCCGCCGCGGTGGGGTGCGGTGAGCCTGCGCGGCCTGCGCTACCGGAACATGACGCTCGACCTCACCCTCACCGGGGGCGGCAGCCGGGTGAGGTCGTGCACGATCGACGGGCGGGCCGCCGCGCCCGTCGTGTCCGCCGACGGAACCGGACACCGCAGCGTGGATCTGGTCCTCGGGGTCTAGGACCGGAAGCCTGCCGCGCTTCCTTCCCGCGCCCGATCCCGTGCCGTGGACCGGTGCCTAGTGTCGTGTCCATGGAGACCACCGCCACGACCGGACAGCTCGAAGAAGCCCTGGAACGAGTCCACGCCACCGGACCGGAACGTCTCGGCCGGCTCACGAACCACGCTCCCATGGTCGTCGAGGCGCTCGCCGCGCACGGGCAGGCGGGCGCCGTGCACCGCTGGCTCGACCTGTACCGCGACAAGTTCGAGGACTTCCCCGACCGGGTGGCACCCGTCACGGACGCCAACTGGCCCGCGGCGCTGGGCGATCCGCGCCGGGCGGCGGACTGGATCGACCACTTCTCGCGCACGCTCGCGGAGCGTCCGTGGCGGGGCGTCCTCGCCGAGTGGTGGCCGCGCCTGCTGCCGGGCATGTACGGCGGGTCCACCCATCCGGTGATCCGGGCCGGGCACGCCGTGCGCACCCTGGAATCCGGCGAGAACGCACCCCGCCGAACCGAGCTCGCCCACGCCCTGGGCTACTGGGCGGCCCGCCACCACCCCGTCTCCGGCATCACCACCCTGCCCGGCGCGCCGACGGCCGCGGCCTCGCTCAACGCCGTTCCCGCGATCGCCGAGGGACCGCAGGGCTTCCCGGCCCGGCTGGCCGCCGTACACCAACTCCCGCTCTGGGCGGGCGAGGTGACCGATCCGGACACCGCCCGCGAGCGCCTGACGGAGCTCGTACGGGCCGCCACGCACCGGTACGCGACCCACGGTCACGGCGAGGAGACCATGCTCGTGCACGCGGCGACGGCACCCAACGCGGTGCTGCGCACGCTGGATTCACTGCCCCGCGAACTGTGGGCGCCGAGCCTCCACGCGGCCTGGACGGCGTCCGCGGCGGTCACCGCGCTGTACGCCCCCGCCACCCCGGTCGCCTACCGGCCCCCGGCCCGTCTGACGGCGGAAGAGGTCCTGGAACAGGCGCTCGCACACGGCGACGAGCACGTCATCAAACTCACCGACACGGCCATGGACGTCGGCGACGAACAGGCCCTGGCGGCGGCCCGGCGGGCGATCGAGCTGAGCGAGCCGTTGGTGTAGCGCCGTGGCCGCACAGACACCTCGGGCACGTAACTCGTCAAGCCAGGGTGGTCGTTGTTCGAGTGTGCGTCGGTACTGTCATGGACGTGCCCGAGGCGTGGATCGGCTTCAACAGTCGTGCTCTTGAGCACGGTCAACTCGATCTACGGGCAGGTCCTCCTGACCACGACGGAGTTGGAATTCCGTACCTTCGTCAGCAGGCGTGTGGCCCCCTGGAGCGAGGTCACGCGCATCGAGGAGCGGCAGCGGGTCTCACGGAGCGGCACCTGGTCGGACCTTCGTGTCATCAGGGCCCATGGCCGCTCGCTCACGGTTCCGGGGACCCTCACCAATCGCGTGACGGATGCGGAACTTGCGCGGAAGCAGGCCGTCGTCCAGGAGCGCTCGTCCCCCTGCGCCGGCAGATCGCCGCGACCGCGATCGAGCTGTTCGAAGGGCACGGCGCCGATCGACGCCGCGGCCAACGGTGAGCTCATCCGGCGGGAGCTGGGGCGGTGCGCCGACCTGGAACCCTGGCCCGCGCTGCGTCAGGCGTCCAGCCGCTGGTCGACGTCACCGACAACGACGACCAGGAGTAGGCGGAGTCCTGATCCCCGAGGAGTGGGTCGCCGAAGACGGCACCCGCCCGCTCGCGGGGTTCCTAGACTACGCGTTCACGTCAGCGGGATACCGCTGGTCGCAGTCAGCCGTCCGCCCGGACGAAGACGGGCTTCAGGCGCTGCCCCGGCAGGGCGTCGGGCAGGTCCTCCCAGTCGATGACATGGGAGACCACGCGCCCCGGGTCGACCTTGCCGGAGGCGGCGAGTTCCAGGGCGTCGGGGATGTGGGCACGGACGTTGTCGCGGGCCACGCGCAGGGTGACACCCGTGAGGTACATGTCGAGCAGGGGCAGCTCCCCGGGGCGGAAGTGGTTGCCCGCGCTCTCGCAGATCCCCTCCGGAGCAAGGGATTTCACGGCCAGGGCCAGCTGGTCGACCCGGCCGGTGGCCTCGACTGCGATGTCGAAACCCTGCGGCAAGGGCTCCAGGGACTCGGCGGTACCGGCTCCGAAGTCCCGCGCGAGGGCCCGGTGTTCGGGGTCGGGATCGACGTAGAGCACCTCTGAGGCGCCCAGCGCGCGGGCGATGTCGCAGACGTACAGGCCGATGCTGCCGCGGGCGACGACCAACACCCGTGCTCCGGGGCGGGCCTTGAGATGGGGTGCGACCAGACGCCAGGCGAGGGACCAGTTGTCGCCGGCCGAGGCCATCGCGACCGGGTCGAGGCCTGCGGGCAGGGGGACGAGCATGGCGTCGGCGTAGGGGACGCGGACCAGGTCCGAGAAGAGTCCGCCCCAACTGCCGCCGATCGGGGCGCCGTACATGGCCATGTACGGCACGGACGCGCAGTGCGCGGTGAGTCCGGCCCGGCAGCGGTCACAGGTGCCGCAGTTGATGGACCAGGGGACGACGACCAGATCGCCGGGGGCGACGGACGTCACCCCGTCACCGAGCTCGACGACCCGAGCCACACACTCGTGCCCGATGGCGAAGGGAGGCTCGATGAAGCCGTGACCAGCCAGGATCGCGGAGTCGACGTCGCAAGAGGTGGCCGCCACCGGGGCGACGATCGCCTCCTGGTCGGACCGGAGCCCGGGGTCGGGGGCCTCGCGCCACTCGACCGAATGCCGGGCGACGTAGGTCAGTTCACGCATCGGCCCGCGGTCCCTTCGCGAGGGCCACGAGGTCGGCGTACCGGATGACCGAGCCGCCGGCACCCCAGGTGCCGTCCGGCTGTTCATGCACCAGCACCCAGACCCGCAGGGCGTCATCGGCGGTCAGTCCGGCGGCGGACAGGACGGTCTTCGTCGCCTCCTCGACCAGGCCGGCCTTGCGGCGCTCGGACACGGCGCCCTGCGGGACGGTGACCTCCACCAGGAAGCGCGGCGCGTCGTCCTCGGCCGTGGTCTGGGCACCCTCGGGCAGCTCGACGAGATAGCTCCAGGCCTGGGCGCGGAAGAACGCGGTGTCGGGCGCGCCCTCCCAGCGGAGCAGCACCGCGGCGAGGTCCCGCTGGATGCTGTCGCGGCCCTCCTCGGTCAGGGCACCGGCCGGGGCCGTGAGGCGGATCATCGGCATGGGGCGTACCTCTTTCGTGATCAGCGCAGGGCTATAACAGTCGTTATAGTCGGGGGTCACGCTAGACTATGACGGTCGTTATAGCCAGTGGGGTCAGAAGGGATCTCGTACGTGACCGAGCCCAGCCCGTCGGCGCGCGAGCGGATCGTGGCCGGCGCCGCCGACATGATCAGCAGGCGCGGCCTGAACGCGACGAGCATCCGAGATACGGCCAAGCACGCCAGGGCGCCGCTCGGTTCGACGTACCACTACTTCCCCGAAGGGAAGCAGCAGTTGGCGACCGAGGCCGTGCGCTACACGGGCGCGTGGACCGCGCGCGTCCTGCGCAAGGAGCTGGCGGCGGGGCCGGTCGCCGGGCTGCGGGGCTTCCTGGCTCTGTGGCGAAAGATCGTCGTGGACAGCGACTTCCGGGCCGGCTGCCCGGTCCTCGCCGTCTCCATCGAGGAGCCGGTCGACGACGAGACGCCCGCCGCGCTGGCGGCCGCGGCCGAGGTCTTCGCCGAGTGGGAGCGCCTGCTGGCCGGCTCGCTGCGCGAGCACGGCGTCGGGGCGAAGCAGGCGGGGCAGCTTGCCACGCTCGTGGTCGCGGCCGTGGAGGGGACGGTGGCCATGTGCCGCGCCAAGCGCAGCGCCCAGCCGCTCGACGACACCGCGGAGCAGTTGCAGTCGCTGATCACGGCCGCGATCGGGGACTGACCTCGGGCACCCGTCACCTCGACAGGTACGCCTGAGAGGATCGGGCGTCGCGACGAGAGAAGGTGCCGGAAAGCGATGGCCGATCAGCCCACCCCACCGGGCCGCTGCTGCATGCCGTCGGCCGGGCGTCCGGCCGAGTCCGTACGACGGCTGCCCTCCCCCACGACCGAGCGGCGCGCCGAGGCCGGGACCGACGGGACGGTGTTGCTGCCGGGCGGCGAGTTCCTCATGGGAGCCGAGGACGCCGAGGGTTTCCCGGCGGACGGGGAGGGGCCGGTGCGGGCGGTGCGGCTGGACCCGTTCCGTATCGACGCGTACGCGGTCACCAACGAGCGGTACGCCGCGTTCGTCGCCGACACCGGGTACGTCACCGACGCCGAGCGGATCGGTTGGTCGTACGTCTTCGCCTCCTTCCTGCCCGGCGTGCTGCGCCGCGGTGCCCCGCGTCCCGAGCACACCCCGTGGTGGTGCGCGGTGGCCGGGGCCGTCTGGAACCGGCCGGAGGGCCCGGGGAGCTCGGTCGAGGAGCGGGCGGACCATCCGGTGGTGCACGTGTCCTGGCACGACGCCGACGCCTATGCCCAATGGGCGGGCAAGCGGCTGCCGACCGAGGCGGAGTGGGAGTACGCGGCCAGGGGCGGCCTGGAGCAGCGACGCTACCCGTGGGGCGACGAGCTGGACCCGGACGGCGAGCACCGCTGCAACATCTTCCGCGGCACCTTCCCCACCAAGAACACGGCCGCCGACGGCTACCGCGGCACCGCCCCCGTGGACGCCTTCGAGCCCAACGGGTACGGCCTGTACAACGTGTCCGGCAACGTGTGGGAGTGGTGCGCGGACTGGTGGTCCACCGACCACGACGGTCGTACGGCGATGAACCCGACCGGCCCGGCCGCCGGCACCGACAGGGTCATCCGGGGCGGCTCCCACATGTGCCACCGCTCCTACTGCAACCGCTACCGCGTCGCCGCGCGCAGCGCCAACACACCGGACAGCTCCAGCGGCCACACCGGGTTCCGCTGCGTACGGGACGCGACACGCTGAGCGGATGTGACCGGCGGCGGATCGGCCCGCCGCCGACGGGAACCGCTCTCGACGGTCGTCCTCTCAGACGTTGCGGCGGTACTGACCCCCGACCTCGAAGAAGGCGTCGGTGATCTGCTGAAGCGAGCAGACCCGGGCGGCGTCCATGAGGACGGCGAAGACGTTGTCGCCGCTGACCGCCGCGTCCTTGAGGGCGGCCAGGGCCGCGTGGGCCGGCTCCTGGTGGCGGGCCTGGAAGTCGTGGACGCGCTCCAGCTGGGAGTGCTTCTCCTGTTCGGTGGCGCGGGCGAGTTCGACGACGGCGGGTTCGGCGGTGTCGGCGTGCGGGTTGCGGAAGGTGTTGACGCCGATCAGGGGCAGCGAGCCGTCGTGCTTGCGCTGCTCGTACAGCATCGACTCGTCCTGGATACGGCCGCGCTGGTAGCCGGTCTCCATCGCGCCGAGCACGCCACCGCGCTCGCTGATCCGCTCGAACTCCTGGAGCACCTGCTCCTCCACCAGGTCGGTCAGCTCGTCGATGACGAACGACCCCTGGAGGGGGTTCTCGTTCATCGCCAGGCCCCACTCCCGGTTGATGATCAGCTGGATGGCGAGGGCCCGGCGCACGGAGTCCTCGGTGGGGGTGGTGACGGCCTCGTCGTAGGCGTTGGTGTGCAGGCTGTTGCAGTTGTCGTAGATGGCGATGAGCGCCTGGAGCGTCGTGCGGATGTCGTTGAAGTCCATCTCCTGGGCGTGCAGGGAGCGTCCGGAGGTCTGGACGTGGTACTTCAGCTTCTGGGAACGGTCGTTGGCACCGTACTTCTCCTTCATCGCGACCGCCCAGATCCGGCGCGCCACTCGCCCCAGCACCGAGTACTCGGGGTCCATGCCGTTGGAGAAGAAGAACGACAGGTTGGGCGCGAAGTCGTCGATGTGCATGCCGCGGGCGAGGTAGGCCTCGACGTAGGTGAAGCCGTTGGCCAGGGTGAAGGCGAGCTGGCTGATGGGGTTCGCGCCGGCTTCGGCGATGTGGTAGCCGGAGATGGACACCGAGTAGAAGTTGCGGACCTGGTGCGCGATGAACCACTCCTGGATGTCGGCCATCATCCGCAGGCTGAACTCGGTGGAGAACAGACAGGTGTTCTGCCCCTGGTCCTCCTTGAGGATGTCGGCCTGCACGGTGCCGCGCACGGTCGCCAGCGCCCGGGCGCGCAGCTCGGCCGTCTCCTCGGGCGAGGGCTCGCGGCCCTCGGCGTCCCGGAACTTCTCGAGCTGCTGGTCGACGGCGGTGTTGAGGAAGAAGGCCAGGATGGTCGGCGCGGGCCCGTTGATCGTCATCGACACCGAGGTCGTCGGCGCGACGAGGTCGAAGCCGTCGTAGAGCGCCTTCATGTCGTCGAGCGTGGCGATGGAGACGCCGGAGGTACCGACCTTGCCGTAGATGTCGGGGCGCTCGCCGGGGTCGCGGCCGTACAACGTCACCGAGTCGAAGGCGGTGGACAGGCGGGTCGCGGGCTGGCCCTCGGAGAGCAGCTTGAAGCGCCGGTTGGTGCGGAACGGGTCGCCCTCGCCCGCGAACATCCGGGCCGGGTCCTCGCCGTCGCGCTTGAAGGGGAACACCCCGGCTGTGAAGGGGAACTGGCCGGGCAGGTTCTCCGCACGCCAGAAGCGCACCAGCTCGCCGTGGTCGGTGAACCGGGGCAGCGCGACCCTCGGGATCTTGTTGCCGGACAGGGATTCGCGGGTGAGCTTGGTGCGGATCTCCCGGTCGCGGATCTTCACGACCTGCTCGTCGCCGGAGTACGAGGCGATGACAGCGGGCCAGTTCTCGATCTGCCGGGTGATCTCGTACGGCAGCTGCCGACGCGCCTCCGCCAGCAGGGACCGTACGTCCTGGGCGTCCAGGCCGGCGTCGACGAGCTCTCCCTCGACCAGCGCGAGACGCTGCACCCGCCGTGCCGCATCGGCCAGTTGGCCGGTGGCGGAGTGGTAGGCGCGGACCGTGTCGGTGATCTCGGCGAGGTAGCGGACCCGGTCGGCCGGTACGACCTGGCGGATGCACGAGGAGTGCCGTACGTCGACCGGGGCGAGCGCGCCCTCGACGAGCGGCAGGCCCTTGTCGGCCAGGACGGTCTTCAGGTGCTGGTGGAGTGCGGTGACGCCGTCGTCGTTGAAGGTGGCCGCCGAGGTGCCGTACACCGGCATGTCCTCCGGCCGCTTGCCGAACGCCTCGCGGTTGCGCACCAGTTGGCGGCCCACGTCACGCAGGGCGTCCTTGGCGCCGCGCCGCTCGAACTTGTTGATCGCCACGACGTCGGCGAAGTCGAGCATGTCGATCTTCTCCAGCTGCGAGGCGGCGCCGAACTCCGGCGTCATCACGTACAGCGAGGCATCCACGAACGGCACGATCGCCGCGTCGCCCTGGCCGATGCCCGGCGTCTCCACGACCACCAGGTCGAACCCGGCGGCCTTCACCACGTCGATCACGTCCGACAGGTGCTCGGGCAGCTCCCGGCTGCCGCGGGTGGCCAGGCTGCGGAAGAACACCCGGTTGCCGTCGAGGGAGTTCATCCGGATCCGGTCGCCCAGCAGCGCGCCGCCGCCGCGCCGCCGGGTCGGGTCGACGGCGATCACCGCGATCCGCAGCTTGTCCTGCTGGTCGACCCGGAACCGGCGTACCAACTCGTCGGTGAGGGACGACTTGCCGGAGCCGCCGGTGCCGGTGATGCCCAGCACCGGTACCACTCGCGCCGAGGCCGCGGCCCGCAACTGCGCCACGAAGTCCTCGGGCAGCTTGCCGAGTTCCGCGCCCGTGATGGCCCGGGCGATCGCGAACCGGTCACCGGCAAGCACGGCGGCGACATCGGCCGGCTTGCCGTCCCACAGGTCGAAGTCGCAGTCCCGCACGACCGAGTTGACCATCCCGGTGAGCCCCATCCGCTGGCCGTCCTCCGGCGAGAAGATGGTCACCCCGCTCCCCCGCAGCCGGGCGATCTCCTCCGGCACGATGACACCGCCGCCACCGCCCACCACCCGCACATGCTCCGCGCCCTGTTCGCGCAGCGACTGGACGAGGTACTCGAAGTACTCGACATGCCCGCCCTGGTACGACGAGACCGCAACGCCGTGCGCGTCCTCCTCCAGCGCCGCGTCCACGACCTCCCGCACGGAACGGTTGTGGCCGAGGTGGATCACTTCGGCGCCCTGGGACTGGAAGATCCGCCGCATGATGTTGATCGACGCGTCGTGCCCGTCGAAGAGGGCCGAAGCCGTGACGAGACGGACGGGGTGCACGGGGCGGTGCAGATCACTCATGGCGGGGCCTTCCCAAGACGAGTCACGGAGCGCCGGTGAAATAAATAGTAGGACGTCCTAGTAATTCGATGGCAAGCGGCACGCTGTGACGAGAAGCACAGGCTCCTGGGCGCCCTACCCGCGCGCGCTCCGCAGGTACCGCAGCGCCGACTCGGCCGCATGCGCTCCGCACATGCCGTGCGCCCCGGCGCCCGGGGGCGTGGCGGCCGAGCAGATGAACATGCCGGGTACGCCCGTGGCGTACGGGTCCAGGGCGGGGCGTGGGCGCGCCAGCAGTTGGCGGACGGTGTTGGCGCCGGTGACGATGTCCCCGCCGACGAAGTTCGGGTTGTACTCCTCGAAGGCGGCCGGCGCGCGCACCGCCCTGCCGACGACTCGCTCGCGGAAGCCGGGCGCGAACCGTTCGAGCTGCCCGACGATCGCCTCGGTCGCGTCACCGTCGTAGCCGTACGGCACGTGCGCGTACGTCCAGACCGGGTGGACGTCTCCGGCGGAGCGCTGCGGGTCGGCCAGGTACTGCTGACCGACGAGGACGAACGGCCGCGCGGGCATCCGGCCCAGGCACACGTCCTGTTCGGCGGCGGCGACCTCCTCGAAGGTGCCGCCGAGGTGCACGGTGCCCGCTCGCCGGGCCGCCTCGTGGGTCCAGGGCACCCCGCCCTCGACCGCGAAGTCCACCTTGAAAGCGCCCGGCCCGTGCCGGTACCGGCGGTAGGCGCGGGCCACCCGGGCCGGCAGCCGGTCGCCGAGGACATCGGCGACCGCGCTCGGCGTGAGGTCGAACAACACCACGTCGGACGGCGGGAGTCGATCCGCCGTCCGCACCCGGACACCGGTCTCGATCCGGCCGCCCCGCTCCCCCAGCAGGGCCGCCAGCGCATCGCTGATCGCGCGGGAGCCGCCCGCCGCCACCGGCCAGCCGTACTGGTGCCCCGACGCGATGATCGACACCCCGATGGCGGCCGTCGCGGGCCGGTGCAGCGGCCGGAAGGCGTGCGCGGCGACACCGCCGTACAGCGCCCGGGCCGCCTCCGTGCGCCACAGCCGCGCCAGCACGGAGGCGGGCAGCAGCGCCTGGACGCCGAAGCGGGCCAGGAGCAAGGGGTGGTGCGGTACGCGGGTGAGCGGGCCCATGAAGTCCTCGGCCAGCGCGTCGAAGTGCTCGCCGAGCGGCCCGAAGAGCCGCTCCCACCGGGCCCCGTCGGGACGGCCGAGCCCTTCGGCGGTCCGCCGCACCGACCGGTGCAGCACGCCCGCGGCGCCGGAGTCGAGCGGGTGCACGCAGTCGATCTCCGGCAGGCACCAGCGCAGCCCGAACCGTTCCAGGCCGAGGGTGCGCAGGAAGGGCGAACCGGCCGCCATGGAGTGGATGGCCGAGCAGTGGTCGTGCAGCAGGCCCGGCGTCAGCTCGCTGGTGCGGGTGCCGCCGCCGATGGTGTCCGCCGCCTCCAGCACGGTGACGTCGATGCCCTCGCCCGCGAGCCGGACGGCCGCCGCGAGCCCGTTGGGCCCGCTGCCCACGACGACGGCTGTGCTCATGGGGGCTCCTCGTGGCGAGGGTGCGGCGACCGACTCGCTGCTCCCTGTCGATGCTAGTTCGGCAGTGGTACGACCACCTGCACGGCGCCCGCCCTATCCCCCTGCCACCAGCGCGTTCCCCAGCGCCGTCCGCTCGTACCGCACGTAGTACCCCTGGCGCCGTGCCCCGAGGAGTCCCGCCTCCCGCAGGGCCGTCAGATGGGCGGACACCGTGGACGGTGCCAGGCCGTGCCGGTCGGCGAGTTCCGTGGTCGCGGCGGGGAATGTCAAGTCGGCAAGGAGCGCGGCGCGTTGGCGGCCCAACAGGCGGGCGAGGGCGGCGGGCGGGTGTCCCGGCGGGGCGGTGTGGAGGCGGCCCATGCCCAGGGCCGGGTAGATGACCGTCGGCTGCCAGGGGCGGGCGAAGCCGCTCACGACGTCCGGCCACACGAACACGCTCGGCATGAGCAGGATGCCGCGCCCGTCCGGCGGCTGCGCGTCCGCCTGCTCCCCGTACAGCCGCAGGGTGAGGGTGTGGGCGGCCCAGTCGACCGTGGGGTGCAGCCCGGTGAGCAGCGCGTCCAGGCCTCCGTCGGCGGCCCGGCGGGCGCGGTGGGCGATGTCGGCCTCCAGGACGGCGCGGTGGCGTGGCCAGTCCGGGGCGAGCAGGGCGTGCCAGGCGAGTTCGGTGAGGTCGGCGAGGCGGCGGACGCTTCCGGCGGGGTCATCGAGGGCGATACGACCCTGCGGCGACTCGGCGAGGCCGGGCGTGCAGGCGAGTGAGCGGGCCATCTCGGCGCGGGCCAGGGCGGGGTCGGTGGCGCGCATCCGGGCGAGTTCGTCGTCGATGGAGGGGTACGGCTCCTCGGGCGGCGGGCCCAGGAAGTCGGGGGTGTAGCCGCCGGGGCGGGGGACGAACAGCCACAGCGGCGACAGGTCGAGGCCGGCCAGGGTGCGGTCCATACGGCGCAGCCATGCCCGGTGGTAGCCGCGCCTGGCCGGGCGGCGCAGCATGCGCAGCGCCTCATGGGTCTGGCACAGCGGCGAGATCGCGAACCGGCAGCGGGTCAGGTCGTCCGAGCCCAGGTGCAGGGTCAGCGGCAAGGCGACCTCCGTACGCGATTCCGATTCGGTCAGGAGCGAAACAGTAGAAGCCCTTCCCCGGGCCCGGCACGCTTGCCCCCGTTGTTCCCGACACCCCGGAGGGCACCTGGATGGGCAGCGTACGTCCGGCCGCGTGGCGCAGGGGCGCCGTCGTCGCGGCGCTGATGCTGGCGACGTTCACCTTCAACACCACCGAGAACCTCCCGGTGGGCCTGCTCTCGCTCATGGCGGCCGACCTGCACGTGTCGCTCGGCGCCGTCGGCGTCCTCGTCACCGGATACGGCCTCACCGTGGCCGCCGTGTCCCTCCCGTTCGCCCGCGTCACCCGCTCGATGCCCCGCCGGTATCTGCTCGCCGGCCTCCTCGGACTGCTCACCGTCGCCAGTTGGGCGTCGGCGCTGCACGCGGTCTCGTACGGGCTGCTGCTGGCCGCACGCGTGGTCACGGCGCTCGCGCAGGCCGCGTTCTGGGTGGTCGTGGGGCCGGTCGCGGTCGGGCTGTTCCCGCCCGAACGGCGTGGCCGGGTCATGGGGTTGCTGTCGGTCGGCGGTTCGCTGGCCACGGTGGGCGGCGTCCCGGCGGGCACCTGGCTCGGCGGCCACAGCGGCTGGCGGACGCCGTTCGTGGTGCTCGGCGTGCTCGCGCTCGTCTCCCTCGTCGTCGTAGCGGCCCTGCTCCCGACCTCCCGCCCCGAGGAGAACCACGCGGCGTACGGCGCCGCCCCGGACCGGCGCCGGTTCCTCGCCGTCGTCGCCACCAGCGCCCTGTCGGTGACCGGGGTGTTCGCGGCGTTCACATACGTCGTCGCCTTCCTCGACGAGGTCGGCGGGTTCGGCGAGGACGCCGTCAGCGGTGTGCTGTTCGCGTTCGGGGCGGCGGCGCTGGCCGGTGTCGCGCTCGCGGGGCCGCTGCTCGACCGTTTCCCGCGCGGCACCCTCATCGTCCCGGTGGTCACGCAGGCGGTGGCCCTGCTCGGCCTGTACGCGGGCGGCGGCAGCCAGGTGGCGGCGGTCGCGCTGTTCATGCTGTTGGGCGCCTCGGTCGCGCCCTTCTTCATGGCCTCGCAGAGCCAGGTGCTGCGGTTGGCTCCGGGCCGCACCGAGACGGCGCTCGCGGCCAACTCGATGGCCTTCAACGTGGGCGTGGCCGCCGGAGCCCTGCTCGGCGGCGGCCTGCTGCCCGTCGTCGGCGTACGGGGCACGTTCCTGGTCGGCGGCCTGCTCACGGTGGGCGCGCTCGCGGTGCTGACCTGGCCCGAGGCCCGGGTGCCCGCCTCGGTCGCGGAGTCGCCGTAAACGCGTGGATCACCGGTACAGGGTGTCGCTACTGTGCGCGCATGGACGGGGAAGAGACATGGGACGACGCGCGGGAGCTGTTCGAGGCGCTGCACGACCACACCGGGCCGGACGCGTACACGGCCGTGCTGGAACCGTGGCTCGCGCGGGCGGAAGGGGCGTACCGCGAGGAACTCGTCGAGGGCGTCGCACTGCTGGTCCGGACGACCGCCGACGGCCTGGACGGGCGATGCCAGGACCCTCTGTGGGAGCTGTACGCGCTCAGCCGCGTCAGCGATCTGCTCCTGCTGCCCTGCCAGCCACCCGGTGACCCGGACGAGCCGTCGACGGCGACCGTGACAACGGCCCAGTACCTGGAGCTGTTCGGCCGCCTGGGCATGACCCCGTTCGAGGAGACCGAGGCCTTCGACCCCTTCCTGCACGAGATCGTGGAGGTCGACCAGACGGAGGATCCCGACGAGCCGATCCGGATCACCGGCCTCGTCTGGCCCGGACTGCGGCACGGCAGCCTGCTGTTCAACCGGGCCGGAGTCCGAGTGCGGGCCGGGGTCCGGCACGCCGAGCGAGGGGTGGCCGACCGCTCCCCGCTCTACTGGAGCCATCGACGCCGGCACCGCCCGACCGTCGACCTGTCCCAGGGCTGGGGCCACAACTCGCAGTGGCGTACGGACTTCCGGGTCGACCTTCGCACCGCGACCGGCGACGAGGTCAACGTCTGCGCGAACGGCGAGGGCATCGACGTGCCCTGGACCGGCGCCCTGCTGACACCGGACGAGCGCTGGGAACTCCTGCGTCACCGCTGCCTGCTGCGCACCCCGGTCAAGGCCGCCGAGATGGCCGAAACGCCCCGCTGGCAGGAGGAGTTCTTCCCCTTCGGCTGGCGGCTGCCGACGGCGTGATCCGCGTCCCGATTGGAGCAGTACGGCACAGCCACCCCTTCCGGGAGGTCTATCGTGTCCGCATGTCCGTCCCTGAACTCATCCGTATCGTCTCCCGCGACTCGCCCATGGCACTCGCCCAAGTGGAGCGTGTCCGCGCCGAGTTGGCGGTCCTGCATCCCGGTGTGCGGACCGAGGTCGTGCCGGTGAAGACGACCGGTGACAAGTGGATGGGCGATCTGTCCCAGGTGGAGGGCAAGGGGGCGTTCACCAAGGAGGTGGACGCCGCGCTGCTGGCGGGCGAGGCCGACCTCGCGGTGCACTGCGTCAAGGACGTGCCGGCGGACCGACCGCTGCCGGCCGGCACGACGTTCGCCGCGTTCCTGAAGCGGGACGACATCCGCGACGCCCTCGTGCACCCCGGTGGCCTCACCCTGGACGAGCTCCCGGACGGCACCCGGATCGGCACCTCCGCGGTGCGTCGTACGGCCCAACTGGCGGCCACCCACCCGCATCTGGAGTGCGTGCCGTTCCGCGGGAACGTCAACCGGCGGCTGGCCAAGCTGGCGGCCGGCGAGGCCGACGCGCTGCTGGTGGCGATGTCGGGGCTGGACCGGCTCGGCCGCCAGGACGTGATCACCGAGGTGCTCTCGCCGGAGACGATGATGCCGCCGATCGGCGCGGGCATCCTCGCCCTTCAGTGCCGGGAGGGCGACACCGAGCTGATCGACGCGGTCAGCGGGCTCGGCGATCCGGACACGCACCGGGAGGCCACCGCCGAGCGGATGTTCCTGCACGTCCTCCAGGGCCACTGCAACAGCCCGATCGCCGGGTACGCGCACGTGGACCACGGCGGCGAACTCTCGCTGCGGGCCTGTGTGTTCACCCCCGACGGCAAGACGCGGCTCAACGCCCACGAGTGGGCGGGCCGACTGGATCCGGCCACGCTGGGCACCTCGGTCGCCGTGGCGCTGCTGCGTCAGGGCGCCCGCGAGCTCATCGACGGCATCCCGCACTGAGCCGAGGGCCGTGCGTCGGCACCGCTCAGGCGGTGCCCTCCTCCGCCTGGTCCCGCAGGAAGTTGCTCACCTGGTGGGCCAGGCCGCCGTCCCGGCCGGGGCAGGCGTGGGCGCCGACGGTCTCCTCGTGCAGTCCGATGCCGCCCGCCCACAGCCGGCGCTCGGCCCAGTCGTCGTCGACGCGCAGCTGGATCTGGACGTCGACCTGGCCCAGCGAGGCCTCGGGGCCGGCCGCGTACAGCACGGCCGTGGCCCGGCGCAGCGGGTAGACGTCGAAGCCCTCGATGAACTGCGAGTTGCGCCAGTCGATGAACGCGGCCTCGCCGTCGGGCCCGATCCGCACGTCGATCTGGCCGTCCTCCAGGTGGATGGTGGAGTGCCGGCTGCCGCGGTTCTCGACGGTCACACGGACACTGAAGTACGTCAGCCCCTCGGCGGCGTCGTCCCGTCCCCGGGGCGGCTCGGTGGCTTCCAGCCGGTGGACGCGGACACGCAGACCGGCATGCTCGTCGTACTCCTGCCAGTCCCCGACCACGTTCGGCTCGTACACAGTCCACCTCTTCGCCCTCAGTGAGCTGCTTCCTATCTGTGTGCTCAGTGCACTGTCAAATGAGCAGAATGCGCTGTGGCCAGCGAATTCACCCCCTTTGATCGCTGATCAAGCCGTGCGCAGGAACAATCCCCGAAGCGCCCCTCGCATGCGCGGGCGCGTGCGTGCCGCACATCACGTTCCGGCCCTTGATCAGCGGGCGAGGCGGCCGAGGAGCGAGGAGGCGGCGGCGATGCCGAGCGCGGCGGCGACGGCCAGGACGCCGAAGTCGAGCGCCACGTGCGCGTGCGTGCCGAGGAGGAGGCCGCGCAGGGCGTCCACCTCGTAGCTGAGCGGGTTGGCCTTGCTGACCGCCTGGAGCCAGCCCGGCATGACGGAGACCGGGTAGAGGGCGTTGGAGCCGAAGAACAGCGGCATGGTGATGGCCTGTCCGAAGCCCATGAGGCGGTCGCGGCTGAGCACGATGCCGGCGATGGTCATCGACAGGCAGGAGAAGAAGGCGGAGCCGAGGACCACGACGGCCGCGACACCGAGCAGCTTCAGCGGGTTCCAGGTCAGGGCGACACCGAGCAGTGCCGCGATGACCACCACGACGATCGCCTGGACCAGCGACTTGATGCCGGCCGCGAAGGCCTTGCCGGTGATCAGCGCCGATCGTGGAGTGGGCGTGACCAACAGCTTGTTGAGGATGCCGGCGTCGCGCTCCCAGATGATCTGGATGCCGTAGAAGATGGCGATGAACATCGCGGACTGGGCGATGATGCCGGGTGCCATGTAGTCGATGTAGGGGATGCCGCCGGTGGGGATCGCCCGGATACGGGTGAAGGTCTGACCGAAGATCAGCAGCCACAGCGCGGGCTGCACGGCCCGGGTGTAGAGCTCGGTGCGGTCGTGGCGCAGCTTCTGCAGTTCGACGGCGCACATCGCGATCACCCGGGCGGGCAGCAGCCGCCAGCCCGCGCGCGGCTCGGGTGCCTTCAGCAGCAGGGATATGGCGGCCGCCGGGTCAGCCGACGCGGTTGGCGGTGCGACGGGCGCTTCGGACATCGCGGAAATCTCCTGACTTGTCGTCGAGACCGCTGCCCGCGACCTCGCGGAAGACGTCCTCCAGGGTGGGCAGCGACTGGCCGACGGCTCCTCCGGCGGCGCGCCGGCGTTCGCCGAGCCCCTCCCGGAGCTCGGCCGGGGTGCCGAGGGCCCGGATGCGGCCGCGGTGCATGAGGCCGACCCGGTCGCAGTACTGGTCGGCCTCGTCCATGTAGTGGGTGGTCACCAGGACCGTCATGCCGGTGGCGGCGCGTACGGCGTTGATGTGCTCCCACACGCCGGTGCGGGCGATCGGGTCGAGCCCGATGGTCGGCTCGTCGAGGATCAGCAGCCGGGGCGCGCTGACCAGCGCCTGGGCGAGTTCGAGACGGCGGATCATGCCGCCGGAGTAGGTCTTGGCGAGCCGGTCGGCGGCGTCGGTGAGGTCGACGGCGGTCAGGGCCTGGGCGACCCGTTGGTCCCGTTCGCGGCGGGATACGTCGAAGACGCGGGCGAACAGGGCGACGTTCTCCCGCCCGGTGAGCCCTGCGTCGGCGGACAGCTGCTGCGGTACGTACCCGAGCAGACGCCGTACCGCCATGCGGTCGCCGGCCGTGTCGTTCCCGAAGACGCGGACCATTCCGGCGGGGACCGGGAGCAGGGTGGTGATGCACCGGATCGCGGTCGTCTTCCCGGCGCCGTTGGGGCCGAGCAGGCCGAAGACCTCGCCCTCCGCCACCGACAGATCGAGCCCGTCCACCGCGTTGGTCTCGCCGAAGGAATAGGCGAGCCCGGTGCAGCTGACGGCCTCCGTGTTCCCGTCCCGCGTCATGACTCCTCGGCCTCCTCGTGCAGGTTGTCGGCGAGTTTGCGCAGCGCCGGGATCGCCGCGCGCAGCGCCTCCCGGTCCGCCTCGTCGAGTCCGGACAGCCCGTCCCGTACGAGTTCCGCCCGCAGCTTGCGCCACTCGGCGAGCCTCGCCTCGGCCGCCGGGGTCGGCATCAGCCGGGCGGCACGTCGGTCGGCGGGGTCGGTCTCGCGGACCAGATAGCCCTGCCGGGAGAGCTGGTTGACCAGTGTCGACACCGAATTGCCGGCCAGGTGCAGCTCCTTGGCGGCGTCCGAGATTCCGATGCCGGGCCGGGACACGACCAGGCGCAGCAGCTCGACCTCGGCGCCGCGCAGCTGCGGTGCGATCCGCCGGCGCAGCCGGCGGCGGAGGAGCCGCTGGACGCCGATGAGGGCGTCGATCAGCTCGTCCGGGAAGGTTTCCGGTTCCACGCCGGGAAGATTACCTCTGTAGCAGAGGTAATGAACCCAAGGGGCGGTCAAGCATTGGCGTAATGACCTATTTGTTTCGAAAGCCCGAATGCCGGGCATGCGCATTACGTGCTTCGGACCGGAGGCACATCCGTGGGAGCCGGCAAGGCCCCGGATGTCTCCGCAGGTCCGAGCCCGCGCCTCCCACGGTGTCCGTCCAACGGCACCTCTGAGGGAGGTGCGCGCGATGCGCATCACCACCAGCAGAACGAAACCCCACCCGCACGACGACGCCCCCGACACGGCCGAGGCCTTCGAGCGGCTCGCCCGCATGCCCGCCGGTCCCCGGCGTCAGGCGCTGCGGGACGAGCTGGTCCGGGCGTGGCTGCCCCTGGCGGAGCGGATCGCGGTGCGGTTCAAGGGGCGCGGCGAGAATCTCGAGGATCTCCACCAGGTCGCGGCGCTCGGTCTGGTCAAGGCCGTCGACCACTACGACCCGGCCCGCGGCCACGCCTTCGAGGCGTACGCGGTACCGACGGTCACCGGCGAGATCAAGCGGCACTTCCGCGACCACATGTGGACGCTGCACGTGCCGCGCCGGGTCCAGGACCTGCGCAACCGTGTCCGGCAGGCCACGAAGGAGCTCTCGCAGACGACGTCGGGGCGGGCACCGACCGTCGCCGAGATCGCCGATCGGGCACAGCTGACCGAGAGCCAGGTGCGCACCGGCATGGAAGCCCTGGACTGCTTCTCCGCGCTGTCGTTGGACGCCGAGATGCCCGGCACCGACGGCTACGCGCTGGCGGACGCGATCGGCGGGCCCGATCCTGCGTACGACGTGGTCGTCGACCGGGTGTCCGTCGGTCCCTACCTCCTGGCGCTCCCCGAGCGCGAGCGCACCATCCTCTACCTGCGGTTCTTCCGGGGCATGACCCAGAGTCGCATCGCCCAGCAGCTGGGCATCTCGCAGATGCACGTCTCCCGGCTGCTCAGCGGCTGTTTCGCCCAGCTGCGCGAGGAGCTGGTCGCCGGGGCCGGCTGACACCCCCGGGCGGCTTCACTCCGGCGGGCCCTCGGGGATCTGCGTCGGGCCGTGGCGGTCGAGGGCGTCCTCCAGCTCGGCGCTGATCCCGGCGGGCATCTCCCCGCTGCGTCCCCAGATCAGGATCAGTTCCGCGACGTTGCGGAGCTTGATGTTGGTGTGCTGCGAGACGTCCTTCAGTACGGCCCAGCCCTGGTCCGGGGTCACCCGGCCGAGCGCGACGACCATCCCGATCGCCTGGTCCACGACGGCGTGCGAGGCGACGGCCGCCCTCAGCTGGTCGACTTCCTCTTCCAGCTCGAAGATGCGGTCCGTACCGTCGGCGGGTTCCCGCGCTCCTGCTGCCACGCGTTCCATCGTCGTCACTCCCCCGGCCCTGTGCCAGTGGGCCGCGCACGGGCGACACGCCCGTTTCGGTGCCGCCTCCAGGGTACTCGGCAGGCGCACGGGGCGGTTCCGGTTGGACACTGGTAGCAGACCGGTGGCCGCCGGTCCGACGAGACCAGGACGCGACTGCCATGAACCACGACATGACACGCCGTAGCGGCCCGAGGAACGTCGTCTCCTCGCACTCCGTGTTCGGCGCGCCCTGCTGGGTCAGCCTGACCAGCCGTGACCTCGACGCGACGGAGGAGTTCTACCGGGCCGTGCTGGGGTGGCAGTGGCGCTCCGGAAAGCTCGGCGACCGCTTCCGGATCGCGATGGTGGGCGGCACGCCGGTCGCCGGGATCGCCGGTCTCGCCTCGATGTGGCAGATGGCGGTGGCATGGACGCCGTACTTCGCCGTGCCGAGTGCGGACGAGGCCGCGGCCCGGGCCCAGGAACGCGGCGGCACGGCGGCGGTCGGGCCGCTCTCCTTCCCGCCGGGTCGGGCGGCGCTGCTGGCCGACCGGGACGGGGCGACCTTCGGGGTCTGGGAGGGGGAGCTGTTCGCCGACTGGGAGAAGTGGCAGCGGGCGGCGCCGACGTTCATCCGCCTGCATACGCGCGACGCCTTCGACGCGGCGATCTTCTACGGCGAGGTTCTGGACTGGGCGAGTGGGCGGCCCGGTTGTTGTGAGGTGCGGTACGAGGGGGGCGAGGTGGTGTTGCGCAGCCAGGGGGTCGTGGTGGCGCGCATCGAGTCCGGGGCACTGGGGGCCGCGCCGGATCCGACCATTCGGCCGCACTGGCAGATCCACTTCACGGTGGAGGACGTGACGGCCTGCGTGCGGGCCGCGGAGAAGCTCGGGGGGAGTGTGCTGTCGAAGGGCGGCGACGAAGCGGTGTTGCGGGACGCGGACGGGGCGCAGTTCACGGTCGTCGGAGTATGACCCGGAGTGTGACTACAGGGCTCTGGGCGAGGGCCTCGACAGGAGGACCAGGCTGCGTCGCTCGACCGACAGCCGTGCGTTCGCCTTGTGTTCCGTCTCGTCCGGGGGGCCTTGTGGGGCGGCCGTGTTGATCAGGGGGGTCCAGCGTTCTCCGTAGTCGAGGTCCGGGAGTTGGAACTCCACCGGTTCCCAATGGCTGTTGAGCAGGAGCAGGAAGGAGTCGTCCACCACCGGGCGGCCCTGCGGGTCGGGTTCGGCGATCGCGTCGCCGTTGAGGAAGACCGCCACCGAGTGGGCGTCGGGGTGGTGCCAGTCCTCCTCCGTCATCTCCCGGGCGTCGGGAGCCAGCCAGACCAGGTCGGGCAGGGGCTGGTCGGCGCGGGTCGCCGTGTCGCCGCGGAAGAAGCGGCGGCGGCGCAGCACGGGGTGGGCGGCCCGTAGGGCGATGACGTAACGCGTGAAGTCGGTGAGTTCACGTTGCTCCTCGGTCAACCGCCAGTCGACCCACGAGACTTCGCTGTCCTGGCAGTAGGCGTTGTTGTTGCCCCGCTGGGTACGGCCGAGTTCGTCGCCGTGACAGAGCATCGGGATGCCCTGGGAGAGGAACAGCGTGGCCAGGTGGTTGCGTTGCTGGCGGGCGCGCAGGTCCAGGACCGCGGGGTCGTCGCTGTCGCCCTCCGCACCGCAGTTCCAGGAGCGGTTGGTGCTCTCGCCGTCCCGGTTGCTCTCGCCGTTGGCCTCGTTGTGCTTCTCGTTGTACGACACCAGGTCGCGCAGGGTGAAGCCGTCGTGCGCGGTGACGAAGTTGACGCTGGCCCGCGGGCGCCGCCGGCTGTGCTGGTACAGGTCGGAGGAGCCGGTCAGGCGGGAGGCGAACTCGCCGAGGGTGTGCGGTTCGGCCCGCCAGAAGTCGCGTACGGCGTCCCGGTACCTGCCGTTCCACTCCGACCACAGCGGCGGGAAGTTGCCGACCTGGTAGCCGCCCTCACCGACGTCCCAGGGCTCGGCGATGAGCTTCACCCGGCTGATCACCGGGTCCTGCTGGATCAGGTCGAAGAACGCCGACAGCCGGTCCACCTCGTGGAACTGCCGGGCCAGCGTGGCCGCGAGGTCGAAGCGGAAGCCGTCGACGTGCATCTCGGTCACCCAGTAGCGCAGCGAGTCCATGATCAGTTGCAGGACGTAGGGGTGCCGCATCAGCAGGCTGTTGCCGGTGCCGGTGGTGTCGTAGTAGTGGCCCCAGTCGCCGTCCACCAGGCGGTAGTACGAGGCGTTGTCGATGCCGCGGAAGGAGAGCGTGGGGCCCTTCTCGTTGCCCTCGGCCGTGTGGTTGTAGACGACGTCGAGGATCACCTCGAGGCCGGCCGCGTGCAGCGCCTTCACCATCGACTTGAACTCGGTGACCTGCCCGCCGCGCGAGCCGCGGGCGGCGTAGGCGTTGTGCGGGGCGAAGAAGCCGATCGTGTTGTAGCCCCAGTAGTTGGAGAGCCCGCGGTCCTGGAGGACGCCGTCCTGGACGTACTGGTGCACCGGCATCAGCTCGACGGCCGTCACGCCCAGCGAGGTCAGGTGCTCGATCACCGCGGGATGCGCCAGACCGGCGTAGGTGCCGCGGAGTTCGGCGGGGACCTCGGGGTGGGTGCGGGTCAGGCCGCGGACGTGGGCCTCGTAGATGACGCTGTCGGCGTACGGCCGTCGTGGTGGCCGGTCGTCGCCCCAGTCGAAGGTCGGGTCGGTGACCACGCCGAGCATGGTGTGGCCGGCGCTGTCGGACCGGGACGGGCCGTCCGGTGCGCGTTCGACGAGTGAGGCGTGGTTGTCGATCTGGCCGTCCACCGCCCTGGTGTACGGGTCGAGGAGCAGCTTCGCCGGATTGCAGCGGTGGCCCAGCTCCGGGTGCCAGGGGCCGTGCACCCGGTAGCCGTAGCGCTGTCCGGGGCCGATGTCGGGCAGGTAGCAGTGCCAGACGAAGCCGTCCACCTCGGTGACCGGGACGCACCGCTCGCCGCCCTTTTCGCCCACGAGGATCAGTTCGACGTGCTCGGCGACCTCGCTGAAGAGGGCGAAGTTGGTGCCCTTGCCGTCGAAGGAGGCGCCCAACGGGTAGGGGTGCCCGCTCCACACGGGCACCCCTGCCTTGCGGCGGCGCTTCGCCGTCACCGGGCGGCTTCCAGGACACCGCTCGCCGGACCCGGCAGGATGTCGGCAGGCACCTCGCGCGGAATCTGGCGCACCTCGCGCAGGCTCGGCGCGGGAGCCACCGGCACCAGGGGCATCCGCTCGCCGGCTCGGGCCCGCTGCGAGAACCAGATCACCTTGCTGCCGGTGTCCGTGGCACAGCAGCCCCAGCCGTCGCTGGTCGCCGCGATGCGCTCCAGGCAGGAACGCAGGTCCTGGTCGGGCCGCAGGTCGCAGTCGTTCTCCCCCACGGCCGTGATCAGGTGCTGGCCGTTCCACCACATCTCGATCGAGGTGGCCTTGTCCGTCGCGTGCTCGTCGATGGCCTTCAGCAGCAGCTCGGCGCTGCGGCAGACGGGCTCGACCAGTGTCTCGAGGTCCCAGAGCCGGAGGTGAGCGGCCAGGATGCGGTTGACCTGGCCGACCCGCTCGGAACTGACTTCCACGTCGAGGTGGTAGTAGCAGGGCACTGCGGTGTTCATCGTCGTTGGCTCCTCACCGGCGATTCCCTCGCTCCTTCTCGCCCCTGCGGGACGAGCCCCGAACGCGAAGCGTGAGCACTGGTCGCTCCTGAGTCACCTCAAGAGTGGGAGCGCTACGCCATTCGTGCAACACGAGAGCACCACCGAGGTGGTTGAACACCCAACAAGACGTTGCGTGGTCGCCCGTGCACCATGTGTGAAGACCTCTGTGCGCGTGCGGATCCGACCCGGAAGGTGAACGGCGTCATGCTGCTACCGGCCAAAGCCGAAGTGGCCCGGCAACTGCGGCGGTACCGGGCCTGGGAGCGCCTCATGCTCGCCTCGCCCGCCGACCGCACGGTGCGGACCACCTTCGAGGACTCGGGGTACACGCTGTGCGTGCTGATGGGCAAGCGCTGTGCGCGCGAGGCCGCGGACGCCGCCGAGCGCTATCTGCGGTCCACGCTGGTCGCCTATCTCCGGGAGCAGGACGAGCGGCCGCCGACCGGCGCCGTTCTCCGGAGCGTCTCGCCGGCACCGTACCGGCGTTCCCCCGCGGGCAGGTGACTGCGCCCGACGCGGCTCGTATCCCCGACCGGGCAGGCGGGCCCGGTCCCCAGCACGGCGGAGGTGAGATCCATGAGTACGACTCCGGCCATCGGCCGCATCCCGGTGCGTGACGTCCACCCCGTGGTCGAATGCGGCAGGCGTCCGGCGAAGGCGGTCGCGGGCGAGACCTTCGAGGTCACCGCGACCGTGTTCCGCGAGGGGCATGACGCGGTCGCCGCCAACGTCGTCCTGACCGGCCCCGACGGCTGCCACGGCCCGTGGACGCCGATGCGTGAACTGGCCCCCGGCACCGACCGCTGGGGCGCCGAGGTCACGCCGACCTCCGAGGGCCACTGGACGTACCGCGTCGAGGCCTGGGGCGACCCGGTCACCACGTGGCGTCATCACGCCCGCATCAAGATCCCGGCCGGCATCGACGTCGGCCTGGTCCTGGAGGAGGGCGCCGACCTCTTCGAGCGCGCGGCGGCCGGAGTGCCCGCGGACGAGGGGCGTACGGCGGTGCTGGCGGCGGCGGAGGCCTTGCGCGACGACTCGATGGCGGTCGACGCGAGGCTGGCGGCGGCGTTGACGCCGGAGGTGGACGCGGTCCTGGCCGCGCATCCGCTACGGGAGTTCGTCACCGCCTCCGACACCCTCCCCCTCCTGGTCGAACGGGAACGCGCCCTGTACGGCGCCTGGTACGAGTTCTTCCCCCGCTCCGAAGGCACCCCCGAGCAGCCGCACGGCACCTTCCGCACCGCCGCCCGACGCCTGCCCGCGATCGCCGCGATGGGCTTCGACGTCGTCTACCTCCCCCCGATCCACCCCATCGGCACCACCTACCGCAAGGGCCCCAACAACACCCTCTCCGCCGGCCCCGACGACGTCGGCGTGCCCTGGGCCATCGGCTCCCCCGAAGGCGGCCACGACAGCGTCCACCCCCAACTGGGCACCATCGAGGACTTCGCCTGGTTCGTGCAGCAAGCCCGGGCACACGGCCTGGAGATCGCCCTCGACTTCGCCCTCCAGTGCTCCCCCGACCACCCCTGGGTGCAAAAACACCCCGACTGGTTCCACCACCGCCCCGACGGCACCATCGCCTACGCCGAGAACCCGCCCAAGAAGTACCAGGACATCTACCCCATCGCCTTCGACACCGACCTCGACGGCCTCATCGCCGAAACCCTCCGCGTGCTGCGGCTGTGGATGTCGCACGGGGTACGGATCTTCCGCGTCGACAACCCGCACACCAAACCGGTCCTGTTCTGGCAACGCGTGATCGCCGAGATCAACCGCACCGACCCCGACGTGATCTTCCTCGCCGAGGCCTTCACCCGCCCCGCGATGATGCGCACCCTCGCCCAGACCGGCTTCCAGCAGTCCTACACCTACTACACCTGGCGCACCGGCAAACAGGAACTCACCGACTACCTCACCGAACTCTCCACCGAGACGGCCGCCTACATGCGGCCCAACTTCTTCGTCAACACCCCCGACATCCTGCACGAGTTCCTCCAGCACGGCGGCCGCCCCGCCTTCGAGATCCGCGCCGTCCTCGCCGCCACCCTCTCCCCCACCTGGGGCGTCTACAGTGGATTCGAGCTGTGCGAGAACGTCCCGCTGCGCGACGGCAGCGAGGAGTACCTGGACTCGGAGAAGTACCAACTCCGCCCCCGTGACTGGGAGTCGGCCGAACGCGAAGGCCGCAGCATCGCTCCGCTCATCACCCGACTCAACGCCGTCCGGCGCCGTCACCCGGCCCTGCACCGGCTTCGGAACCTGCGCTTCCATGCCACCGACAACGACATGGTCATCGCGTACAGCAAGACCTCGGGCCCGGACACGGTCCTCGTCGTCGCCAACCTCGACCCTCACCACACCCAGGAGGCCACGGTCTCGTTGGACATGCCGCGACTCGGCCTGGAACAGCACGCATTCGTGTCGGCGCACGACGAACTGACGGGTGAGACCTATCACTGGGGCAGGAACAACTATGTGCGCCTGGAACCCGGACGGAACCCGGCACACGTGCTCCACGTCCAGCGGTCGTCCGCGTAGTCACCGATCGGAGGGTCAGAGCCTCATGACTGTCAACCAACCCGTCCCGGACACCTTCGAGGACACCCCCGCCAAGGACCGCGACCCGGATTGGTTCAAGCGCGCGGTCTTCTACGAGGTCCTCGTCCGCTCCTTCCAGGACAGCAACGGCGACGGCGTCGGCGACCTCAAAGGCCTGACCGCGAAACTCGACTACCTCCAATGGCTCGGCGTCGACTGCCTCTGGCTCCCGCCCTTCTTCAAATCCCCCCTGCGGGACGGCGGTTACGACGTCTCCGACTACACCGCCGTACTGCCGGAGTTCGGCGACCTCGCCGACTTCGTGGAATTCGTCGACGCCGCCCACCACCGCGGCATGCGCGTCATCATCGACTTCGTCATGAACCACACCAGCGACCAGCACCCGTGGTTCCAGGAATCCCGCAAGAACCCCGACGGGCCCTACGGCGACTACTACATGTGGGCCGACGACGACAAGCAGTACCCCGACGCCCGCATCATCTTCGTCGACACCGAGGCCTCCAACTGGACCTTCGACCCGGTGCGGGGACAGTACTTCTTCCACCGCTTCTTCTCCCACCAACCCGACCTCAACTACGAGAGTCCGGCGGTACAGGAGGAGATCCTGGCCGCCCTCCGCTTCTGGCTGGACCTGGGCATCGACGGGTTCCGTCTCGACGCCGTGCCTTATCTGTACGCCGAGGAAGGCACCAACTGCGAGAACCTGCCGGCCTCCCACGCGTTCCTGAAGCGTGTCCGCCGAGAGATCGACTCGATGTATCCGGACACCGTGCTGCTGGCGGAGGCCAACCAGTGGCCGGAGGACGTCGTCGACTACTTCGGCGACTTCCAGAGCGGCGGCGACGAATGCCACATGGCATTCCACTTCCCCGTCATGCCACGGATTTTCATGGCCGTACGACGGGAATCCCGCTACCCCGTCTCGGAAATCCTCGCCAAGACCCCCGCCATCCCGTCGAACTGCCAGTGGGGCATCTTCCTGCGCAACCACGACGAGCTCACCCTCGAAATGGTCACCGACGAAGAGCGCGACTACATGTGGGCCGAATACGCCAAGGACCCGCGGATGCGCGCCAACATCGGGATCAGGCGCAGGCTGGCCCCGCTCCTGGACAACGACCGCAACCAGATCGAGCTGTTCACCGCCCTGCTCCTGTCGCTGCCCGGATCACCGATCCTCTACTACGGCGACGAGATCGGCATGGGCGACAACATCTGGCTCGGCGACCGCGACGCCGTACGCACCCCCATGCAGTGGACGCCCGACCGCAACGCGGGCTTCTCCTCCTGTGATCCGGGGCGCCTCTCCCTCCCCGCGATCATGGACCCCGTCTACGGGTACCAGGTGACGAACGTCGAGGCCTCCATGTCCTCGCCGTCCTCGCTGCTGCACTGGACCCGCCGCATGATCGAGATCCGGAAGCAGAACCCCGCCTTCGGACTCGGCTCGTTCACCGAGCTCCAGTCGTCCAACCCGGCGGTCCTGGCCTTCCTGCGTGAGTACGGCGACGACCTCGTGCTGTGTGTCAACAACTTCTCGCGGTTCGCCCAGCCCACCGAGCTCGATCTGCGCGAGTACGACGGGCGCCATCCGGTGGAGCTGATCGGCGGGGTGCGTTTCCCGGCCATCGGTGAGCTGCCGTATCTGCTGACCCTGGCCGGTCACGGTTTCTACTGGTTCCGGCTCACCCGAGTCGCATCCCGCATCGGCCGCCGAGCCTGAGCCCGCGCCGAGGAAAGGACGCGTCACCATGGCGAACACCGCGTTCGTCCGACCGAGACCTGCCGTCGTCACCGACCCCATGGCCTCGCTCTCCGGGCTGCTGCGGGAGTGGCTGCCCAGGCAGCGCTGGTTCGCGGGCAAGGACCGGCCCGTCACCGAGCTCGGACTGCTGTCGCTGACCGAGCTGTTCCCGGGCTGTCTGCATCTGCTGGTGCGCGCGGGGGACGACTGCTACCAGTTGCTGCTCGGTGTACGGCAGCATCTGTCGCCGCGGCACGGCCGGGCGCTGATCGGCAGGGCGGAGGCCGGTCCGCTGGCCGGGATGACGGTGTTCGACGCCTTGCAGGAGCCCCGGTCGGCGCAGTTGCTCCTGGAGCGGCTGCGCAGTCCCGGCGGCGCGGGTCCGTTGCGTTTCGAGGCCGATCCGTCCGTGCCGGTGCCCTCCGGGCTGGTGCCCCGGGTCCTGGAGGCCGAGCAGTCCAACTCCTCGCTGGTGTACGGCGACGAGCTCATCCTCAAGGTGTTCCGGCGCGTCCAGCCCGGCGTCAACCCCGATCTGGAGGTGCCGGGCGCGCTGGCCGGGCAGGGCTGCGGGCGGGTGCCCGCGCCGGTGGCGTGGTTCCGGACGACGTATCCGCAGGAGATGACGCTGGGAGTGCTCCAGCCGTTTCTGCGGGACGCCTCGGACGGCTGGGCGCTGGCTCTGCGGGCGCTCGCCGCGGGCGACGACTTCACCGCGGAGGCGCGTGAGTTGGGGCAGGCCACGGCGGAGGTGCACCTCGCGCTGGCCGCCTCCTTCCCCACCGGCGCCCACGACGAGGGGGTGCGTACGGCGTCCGCGATGGCCGAGCGCCTGGACGCCGCCGCCGACACCGTGCCCGCGCTGCGCCCGTACGTGCCCGGGCTGCGTACCGCCTTCGGTGCGCTCGTCGCCTGCGATCCCGGCCCGCCGGCCCAGCGCATCCACGGAGATCTGCACCTGGGGCAGGTGCTGCGGGCCGGCCGGGACTGGTTCGTCATCGACTTCGAGGGCGAGCCGTCCCGTCCGCTCGCCGAGCGGCGCAGCACCCACTCCCCGGTGCGGGACATCGCGGGCATGCTGCGTTCCTTCGACTACGCGGCCCGGCAGCGCCGCCCCTGGCGTCCGGAATGGGCGCGCCGCTGCCGCGAGGCCTACTGCGCGGGCTATGCCGACCGGGCCGGCTGGGACCCGCGGAAGAAACACGGTCTGCTGCGTGCCTATGAGACGGACCGGGCAGTGTACGAGGTGTTGTACGAGGCCAGACACCGTCCGGACTGGCTTCCGGTACCCATGGCGGCGATCGAGCGTCTCGCCGTGAGAGGAGGCTGAAGCGATGGCCCTGCGCGACACCTCGCTCCCCGAGCCGTCCGGCCCCGCGCTCTGCGCGACCGCCCCGCCCCTGGCCACCGATGACCGTGAACGGCTGCTGACCGGCAGACATCACGACCCGCACGCGCTGCTCGGCGCCCACCCGGTCGCGGGCGGCATCGCCTTCCGGACGCTGCGGCCGTACGCCCGGGCGGTGAGTGTCGTCGTCGCCGGGGAGCGGCACAAGCTGGCCTCGGAGGGGGACGGGATCTTCTCCGGCCTGCTGCCCCTCGCCGAAATCCCCGCGTACACGCTGCTGGTGACGTACGCGGACGGTGAGCACGAGGCCGCCGACCCGTACCGCTTTCTGCCCGCCCTCGGCGAGCTGGACCTGCACCTCGTCCGCGAGGGCCGGCACGAGCAGCTGTGGAAGGCGCTCGGCGCCGAGCCGATGACCCACCAGGGCGTGACCGGCACCCGGTTCACCGTGTGGGCGCCGAACGCCCAAGGGGTCCGGGTCGCCGGGGAGTTCACCTGCTGGGACGGCACCGCCCTGCCCATGCGGTCGCTGGGCGCCTCCGGGGTGTGGGAGCTGTTCGTGCCCGGCATCGGCGAGGGCGCCCGCTACAAGTTCGAGATCACCTCCCGCCACGGCGGCCGCTTCCTCAAGGCCGACCCGATGGCTCGCGGCACCGAGGTGCCGCCCGCTACGGCGTCGGTGGTGACGGCCGCGCACTACGAGTGGGGCGACGCGGAGTGGATGGCGCACCGCGGGGACACGCCCGTGCACGAGGCGCCGTTCTCCGTGTACGAGGTCCATCTGCCGTCCTGGCGACCGGGGCTGACGTACCGTCAACTCGCCGACCAGCTCCCCGCGTACGTGAAAGAGCTGGGCTTCACGCACGTCGAGCTGATGCCAGTCGCCGAGCACCCGTACGGCCCTTCCTGGGGCTATCAGGTGACCTCCTACTACGCGCCGACCTCGCGGCTCGGCACTCCGGACGATCTGCGGTATCTGATCGACGCCCTGCACCAAGCCGGCATCGGCGTGATCATGGACTGGGTGCCCGCCCATTTCCCCAAGGACGACTGGGCGTTGGCCCGCTTCGACGGGGATCCGCTGTACGAGCCCGGGGACTCGCGGCGGGCCGAGCATCCCGACTGGGGGACGTACGAGTTCGACTTCGGGCGGGTCGAGGTGCGCAACTTCCTTGTCGCCAACGCCGTTTACTGGTGCGAGGAATTCCATATCGATGGGCTGCGGGTGGACGCGGTGGCGTCCATGCTCTACCTCGACTACTCGCGTGACTCGGGCCAGTGGACGCCCAATGTGCACGGCGGGCGGGAGGATCTGGACGCGGTGGCGTTCCTTCAGGAGATGAACGCGACCGTGTACCGTCGGGCGCCGGGCGTGGTGACCATCGCCGAGGAGTCGACGGCCTGGGACGGGGTGACCCGGCCCACCGACAGTGGCGGTCTGGGGTTCGGCCTGAAGTGGAACATGGGCTGGATGCACGACTCGCTGGGCTATATGGCGCACGAGCCGGTGCACCGCAAGTACCACCACAACGAGATGACCTTCTCGATGGTGTACGCCTACAGCGAGAACTACGTGCTACCGATCTCGCACGACGAAGTCGTGCACGGCAAGCGGTCGTTGGTGTCGAAGATGCCGGGCGACTGGTGGCAGCAGCGGGCCGGTCACCGTGCGTATCTGGGCTTCATGTGGGCCCATCCCGGCAAGCAACTCCTCTTCATGGGGCAGGAGTTCGCGCAGGGCGCGGAGTGGTCCGAGACCCACGGGCCCGACTGGTGGCTGCTCGACCCCGGCTACGGCGCGGAGGCCGACCACCGCGGGGTGCGGGATCTCGTCCGCGACCTCAACACGGTGTACACGCGGACACCGGCGCTGTGGCAGCGGGACATCGATCCGGGCGGGTTCCGGTGGGTGACGGCCGACGCCGCCGAGGACAACGTCATCGCCTTCCTGAGGTTCGCCGCCGACGGGAGCCCGCTGCTCGCCGTCTCCAACTTCTCCCCGGTGGTGCGCGACGGCTACCGCCTCGGCGTCCCCGAGGACGTGCCCGCCTGGCGGGAGGTCCTCAACACCGATGCCGCACGGTACGGCGGCGGCGACGTGACCAACCCCGACGACCTCAAGCCGGAGTCGGGAAGGATCTCGCTCACCCTGCCGCCGCTCGCGACGGTGTGGCTGACCCCGTTGAAGTGACGATCACCGGGGTACTCGGGCGTCGTATCGCAGGGCGGCGTCGGAGAAAGGCGGCCTCAGGCGCGGACCGTCGGAGCGGAGGAGGAACTCCTCCTGGTGGACCCGGAGACCGGTCAGCCGAGGGCGTTGTCCGCCGCGGTGCTCGCCCGTGCGACGCAGGACGGCGCCGACGCGGGGGTGTTCGAGAAAGAGCGGTACGGGCAGATGCTGGAGTTCGCCACGCATCCCCAGGCCGACATGGCGGATCTGGCCGCCGAGATCGTCCGCTGCCGCCGGGAGGCCGCCCGGCACGCGGGCGGGATCGGCTGCACGGTCGCCGCGCTCGCGAGCTCGCCGCGCAGGAACAGCTCGTGTGCGGCTGTCACGTCCATGTCGCCGTCGACTCCGACGAGGAGGGCGTCGCCGTACTCGACCGCATCCGGCCCTGGCTGTCGGTGCTGGCGGCGCTCAGCGCCAACTCCCCTTTCTGGCAGGGCAGGGACACCGCCTACGCCGGTTACCGCAGCCGGGTGTGGCCGCGCCGGCCGTCGGCCGGGCCGACCGAGGTGTTCGGGTCCGCCGAGCGCTACCACCGGCTGATGGCCGACATGGTGGCGAGCGGGGTGATCCTCGACGAAGGCATGGTCTACATCGACGCCCGGCTGCCCGCTCCGGACTCACCGGCGAGCTGCTCCACCCCGCGACGATGCGCCGACTGCCCGCCGGGACGGTGGTCGCCGGACTGCTGGAGCACGTCGGGGACGCGCTCGCCGAAAGCGGCGACCTGGAGCGCGCCCGCACGGGCTGCGCACTGCTCCTCGACGGCGGTACCGGCGTCGAGGTCCAGCGCGGTCTGCTGGAGCGGACGGGGAGTCTGCGCGAGGTCGTCACGGCGTGCGCGCGCCACACCCGGGAGTGATCCGACATCGCGAGATCATCACAGGTCCGTCACTTCGCACGTTCCGGTCACCATCCGCTCCCACCTGGGCTAGATTCGAGCACCGTCGACAACGGAACTCGTCGACGTGGTCACCCTCCGTACAGTTCAGGAGCAGCGCATGCGCGACGTCGCCCTCGCTCCCCCGACCATTTCACCCCTGACCGGCGGACTGGCCGACACCATCTTCGACACCGCCGCCCTCGACCCCACCCTTCCGCTCCTCGCCCGCCGCACCGACCCCTCCTCCAGCACGTGGGAGGAGGTGACCGCGGTCGAGGTGCGGGACGAAGTGGTGGATCTGGCCAAGGGATTGATCGCGTCCGGGATCTCGCCGGGCCACCGCGTCGCGATCATGGCGCGCACGCGTTACGAGTGGACGGTGCTCAGTCACGCGCTGTGGGCCGTCGGCGCCGAGGTCGTGCCGATCTATCCGACCGCCTCGCGCGACCAGGTGGAATGGGTACTCAGGGACGCCGCCTGCGTGGCCGTGGTGGTGGAGGACGAGCAGGCGGTGATGACCGTCGGCTCGGTGTGCGGATCGCTGCCGTTGCTGCGGCACGTCTGGCAGTTGGACGCGGGCGCCATGGACGACCTGGTCCGGCGCGGCGAGTTCATCCCCCTCGCGACCGTCGACTCGCTGCGCCGCATCGTGCTGCCGGACTCGGCGGCCGCCATCAGCTACACCTCGGGGACCACGGGCCGCGCGCTGGGCTGTGCGCTCAGCCACCGCAACCTCGCGAGCGCCTGCGACGTACTCCTGCGCGGCTGGGGCCACACCGTGGTCCCCCCGGGCGAACGGCAGGCGACGGTGCTCGCCTTCCTGCCCTTCTCCCATGTGTACGGCCTGCTCGTCCAGACGCTGTGCATCCGCGGCGGCATGCAGATGGCGCACGAGCCCGACATGAGCGAGGAGGCGCTGTCGGCCTCCCTGCGCACCTTCCGCCCCACCTATCTGTGCGCGGTCCCCTCACTCCTGGAGAAGATCTACAAGAACTTCCTGCGCACCGCCCAGGAGGCGGGCCGCGGGGCGCTGTTCGAGCGGGCCGCGGACACGGCACGGGACTTCGCGGCGGCGCTGGAACGGCAGCGGCTGGGCGGCGGTTCGGGCCCCGGCTTCGATCTCAGGCTGCAACACGCCCTGTTCGAGCGGACGGTGTACCGCAAGCTGCGCGCCGCGCTCGGCGGCCGGGTGGTCCGGGCGACGTCCGGCGGCTCCTCCCTCAGCCGCGAACTCTCCCTCTTCTACGAGGGCATCGGGATCTACGTCAACGACGGGTACGGCCTCACCGAGGCAGCCGGCGGCGTCACCGCGCAGCCACTCGGCCGGGAGATGTCGGGAACCGTCGGGCAGGCCCTGCCGGGCAACGACATCATCGTGGCCGACGACGGCGAGATCCTGGTCCGCGGGCCGTCGGTGTTCCACGGCTACATCAATGCCGAGGCGGCGACGCGATCCGTGCTGCGCGGCGGCTGGCTGGCCACCGGGGACCTGGGACGGCTGGACTCCGAGGGCTATCTGACGATCACCGGCCGCAAGAAGGACATCATCGTCACCAGCAGCGGCAAGAACGTCGCCCCGGCCGCCCTGGAACAGCGGCTGCGGATGCATCCGCTGATCCACCAGGCGGTCGTCGTCGGCGACAACCGTCCCTGCGTCGGCGCGCTGATCACCCTCGATCCCAAGTTCGTCGCGTACTGGCGCGGTTCGCTGTCGCTGCAGAGCGACACCCCGAGCCACCAGGCCCGCGAGGAGAACGCGCTGCGGGAGGAGATCGGGCGGGCCGTGGCCGCGGCCAACAGCGCCGTGTCGCGCTCGGAGTCGATCCGGGTCTTCCGGGTGCTGCCGGACCAGTTCGACACCGCCAACGGGCTCATGACGCCGTCCATGAAGCTGCGCAGGGACGCCATCGTGAAGCACTACGCGTTCGAGATCGACGCGATGTACCAGGCCCGCACCCGCCAGCCGCGGCAGAGCGCGATGGAGGAGCTGTCGAGCTGGGACGAGGCGGACAACGTCTTCCGCTGATCGGCCCATGAACGGCAAGGTTGTCCTCGACGCGTTCGTCTGCCTGCCGCACCCAGCTGGCGGAACGGCTGGAGGCACGGTGGGATCGATGTGGTGCGTGCAGCGATCCAGGGCATGCGAAGAGCGTTGGATGCAGACCGCCTGGAGCCGCAGAAAGGGATGAACGACGTGACACGACCCAGGATCCTGGTGGTTGGCGCGGGCTTCGCCGGTGTGGAGTGCGTGCGCCGGCTGGAGCGGAAACTCGCGCCCGACGAGGCGGACGTCACCCTGGTGACGCCCTTCGCCTACCAGCTCTACCTGCCGCTGCTCCCCCAGGTCGCCTCCGGTGTGCTGACGCCGCAGTCGATCGCCGTGTCCCTGCGGCGCAGCAAGAAGTACCGCACGCGGATCATTCCGGGCGGCGCCATCGGCGTCGACCTGAAGTCCAAGGTGTGCGTCGTCCGCACCATCACCGACAAGATCGTCAACGAGCCGTACGACTACATCGTGCTGGCCCCCGGCAGCGTCACCCGCACCTTCGACATCCCGGGTCTGACCGAGCACGCCTTCGGCATGAAGACCCTCGCCGAGGCCGCCTACATCCGCGACCACGTCATCTCCCAGCTCGACCTGGCCGACGCCAGCGAGGACCCGGCGGAGCGTGCCTCCCGGCTGCAGTTCGTGGTGGTGGGCGGCGGTTACGCCGGCACCGAGACCGCGGCCTGTCTGCAGAAGCTCACCCACGGGGCCGTCAAGCGCTACCCGCGTATCGATCCGTCGCTCATCAAGTGGCATCTGATCGACATCGCCCCGAAGCTGATGCCCGAGATGGGCGACAAGCTCGGTCGCAGCGCGATGGAGATCCTGGCCCGGCGCGGCATCGACGTCTCGCTGGGCGTGTCCATCGCGAAGGCGGGCCCCGAGGAGGTCACCTTCACCGACGGCCGGGTGGTGCCCACCCGCACCCTGATCTGGACCGCCGGCGTGGTCGCCAGCCCGCTGATCGCCACGCTCGGCGCGGAGACGGTCCGCGGCCGGCTCGCGGTGAGCACCGAGATGACCCTGCCGGGGCAGGACGGCGTCTTCGCGCTCGGCGACTCCGCCGCGGTGCCGGACAAGGCCAAGGACGACGACAGCGCGATCTGCCCGCCCACCGCACAGCACGCGATGCGGCAGGGCAAGCACGTCGCCGACAACGTCATCGCGACCCTGCGCGGGAAGCCGCTGAGCCCGTACGTCCACAAGGACCTCGGGCTCGTCGTCGACCTGGGCGGTACGGACGCCGTCTCCAAGCCGCTCGGCATCGAACTGCGGGGCATCCCCGCCCAGTTCGCGGCCCGCGGCTACCACTGGGCGGCGCTGCGCACGAACGTGGCCAAGGTCCGCGTCGCGACGAACTGGACGCTCAACGCGCTGGCCGGCGACGACTTCGTGCGCACCGGCTTCCAGGCCCGCAAGGCGGCGCGGCTCAAGGACTTCGAGTTCACCGACGCCTACCTGACACCGGAACAGGTGCGAGCCCACGTCGAGGGCGCCGACCGGAAGGAATGAGACGGGTACGGGCCGTCCGGTCGCGTCGTGTCATGCTGAGATCCGGATCATGACGTGACAACGGGAGCGAGTACGGCGGCGTGAGGACAGCGGTTGGGTCGGTCCGGGCGCGGTTGCGCGATCGTGTCGTGGCCTCCGATCCGGGCCTGCTGCGGCTGGCCGCGGGCCTGCGCACGGTGGCCGCGATCGCCCTCACGCTGGCCGTGCTCGCCCTGCTGCGGGCGGACGTGTCCCATCTGGTGGCGGGGGCCATCGCGGCGATGGTGGCCACCTTCGCCATCCGGGAGAAGCAGCGGGGTGCCCAGGCCGTCACGCTCGCGTTGGGCCTTCCGGTGGCGCTGGCCTCCGTGTCGCTGGGCGCGGTGCTGCACTCCCGTGTCGTGGCCGGCGACCTGTTCTTCGTCGCGCTCATCTTCTGCGCCGTCTACGTCCGGCGGTTCGGAGACCGGGGTACCGCGCTCGGGCTGATCGGCTTCCAGATCTACTTCGTGTCCCTGTTCGTCGGCGCCACCGTCTCCGCCCTGCCGGCGCTGTGCGGAGTCATCGCCGTCGCCTTCGCGTCCAGCGCGCTGGCCCGCTTCGTGCTCGTACCGGAGACGCCCGCGGGGATCCTGGAGCGGCTGCGCGACGCCTTCCGGGCGCGGCTGGCCCAGTTGGTGACCGCACAGCTCGAACTCCTCGACGCCGGAGCGGACGAGAGCGAGAAGGCGCTGGCGGCGCTGCGCGAGGGCACCGCCCGGCTGCACGAGACGGCGATGATGATCCAGGGCCGCCTTGAGGACGGCACCGCGGACGCGGCCGTGGCCCGGCTGGTCCAGCGTCGTGTCGCGGACGCCGAGATCGCCGCCGAACGCCTCGGCCTGCTGCTGCTCACCGCGCGCAGCGCCGAGCGGGCGGACACGCTAACCCTGCATCTTCCGGGCGCGCCCGTGCCGGAGGGCGGCCGGCTGCCCGACGGGGAAGAGGCGACGGCGGCCCTGCGCCGGGACCTGGAGGCGCTACGGCTCCTCGTGCTGCGGCCGGTCTCCGGGAGCACGGGCACCGGTCTGGCGCAGGTGCGCAACCGGCTGCTGGGCTACCGGGACGAGGAGAACCTGGCGAAGGCCTCGCCCGCCGTGCAGGACGTCTTCCGCGGCATCGGCGAGTCCGCCCGCTCTGTCCTCGGTCTGCGCATCGCGCTGGACGGCCCGCAGGACGAGTCGGACGACACCCCGTCCACGGCGCGCTCGCGGGAGGAGCTGGACGCCGAGGACGCCGCGATCGACGCGGGCGAGGAGGCCGCACAGGAGACGCCGGCGGGGCTGGACCGGCCCACCACGCGGGCGGCCGTGCAGGTCGCGGTGGGGTCGTCGCTGGCCATCGTCGGCGGCGAGTTCCTGTCCAGCCAGCGCTGGTACTGGGCGGTGCTGACCTGCTGGATCGTGTTCATCAACACCGCCTCCACGGGCGAGATCCTGGTCAAGGGCTACCGGCGGCTGCTCGGCACCGTCCTCGGCGTCGTCGCGGGTCTGCTGCTCGCGGGCCTGGTGGGCCATCACACCTGGCCGGCGTTCGCGCTGGTGCTGGTGTGCGTGTTCGCGATGTTCTACACGGCACCGCTGTCGTACACGCTGATGTCGTTCTTCGTGACGGCCGCGCTGGGCGTGCTGTACACGCTGCTGCACACCTACAGCCTGTCCGTGCTGGTCCTGCGGGTGGAGGAGACGGCGCTCGGCGCGGCCTGCGGGATCATCGCGGCCGCGTTCGTGCTGCCGGTGCACACGGACCGCCGTACGAACGATCTCCTGGTGACCGTCCTCGACCGGCTCGGCGACGTCACGGAGGCCGCCGTCGACCAGCTCAGCGGCGGGCCGCCGGTCGAGCTGCTCGACGCGTCACGGGACCTGGACCAGGCGCTGGCCGACCTGCGGGCCGCCACCAAGCCGCTCACCCACCCCATCACCCCGCTGCGGGGCCGGCGCAACACCGCGCGCTATGTGGTCGCGCTCCTGGAGACCTGCGCGTACCACGCACGCTCCCTGGCCGCGATGGCGGAACTGCTGCCCACCCATCCGTCGATCGCGGCGGATCCGCGGCTGCGCCGGGCCGGGCGGCGCATCCTGCACAACATCGGGGCGATCGCCGCACGCGTCACGGACGGGCGGGCGGCCGTCGAGGTGGAGACGGGGGCGAGCCTCGCCGCCCTCCTCGAGGTCGAGGTCCCCGGCACCTCGCGCTACGGCCGCATCACCGACCGTGTGCTCAGGCATCTGCAGCGGCTCGACGAGGCGGTGGTCGGTCTCGCGCGACCGCTGAAGGTGCCGGTGCGGGCGCCGAAGCGGTGAGCGGCCTCAGAAGTCGGTGGGCAGGTCGCTGACCTCGGCGATGCCGCGCAACTCCTCGTTCTGCCGGTGTCGGTCCCGGATGTAGTCGGCGATCTCGCCGAGCCGTTCCGGGTCGGCGGCGGTGTCCGCGTCGGTGATCACCCTCACCGGCCCGGTCTCCGCCACCTGGATCTCGACGACCTCGTTGTCCAGCCGCCCGGTGACCGCGGCGGCGATGACCAGGGCGGCCTCGTCGCGCAGCTCCTGCGACAGCTCGTCCGCCTCGCCGCCGTCGAGCGCGAAGTCCAGCGAGGACAACCGCTGCTCCGCCAGCGCCCGCAGGACCGGCTCGACCACGTCGAGCAGCTGCCGGTAGTCCTCCGTGTCCATCCGGTTGCGCAGGAGGCCGAGGTACAGGTCGACGGGCCGGTGCTCGGGTGGAAACTCGGATTCGTTCATCCCGTCCGTGTTCCCCGCCTCACGCGCCTCAGACCCGGTCCCGGTCAGCTCCTGCGCATTCGTGTCCCCCGCCGGCTGCGGCCCAGGGCATGCAGATACTCCAGGGCGTCCAGCACCACCGTGCGATCGTGCCAGGCCAGCCACCGGCCGACCTCGGCGCCCACCACGTCCAGCTCCTTGAGCTGGGCCCGGGTCAGACCGCGCAGGGGCTGCTCGGCGTGGGCGGAGACCATGCCGACGCACAGGCCCGCCGCGGTGGTCAGGGGCACGCTGTGACAGGCCCGGCTGCCCGCCGCCAGGATCGCCGCCCGGGCCGGTTCGCTGAACACCGGGTCGCTCTCCACGTCCCGGACGGTGACCTGGGTGAGGTCACGGGCGGCCAGCGCGCAGGACGTGCCCTCCTCGCCGACGTGCTCGAAGAAGTCGACGAAGTCCTCGCTGAGACCGGTGTGCTTCTCGATGTGCAGGCCGCCCCTGACCCGGTCGGCGAGCTGGACGTTGCCCATGTCGGTGCCGACCACGGCGAGCGTCTGGCTCAGTACGGCGCTCAGGACGGCCCCGCGGTTGCCCGGCTCCGGCCGGTGCGTGGGTGCGAAGGTGAGGTCCGGTTCGGGCTGGCGGACGCGCCGCGGGAACCACAGCCGGTCGCCCCCGTCGGGGCGCGGCACGGTTACCACCATGGCCGCCAGCGCCCGCATCCGGACGTTGAACCGCTGGGAGGTGCGCTGAAGCAGTGCGAAGGCGCTGTCGCCGTCGGGCAGTTCGTAACGTTCCTGAAGGATGCCCTGTGCCCGCGAGATCAGCGGATGGGTGCGGGCCCGGGCACGCAGCTCGCGCACCTCGGCCCGCAGCCTCTCCACCTCGTCGCGAGCCGCGTTCCCGTCGGCGGCCCCGTCTCCGGTGGCTGTCATGTACTGGGTACTCCTTCGTCCGCGGTCGGCTCGGGTCTCATGGCGAGGGGTGCGGTGGGGCAGGACCCGTCGGCCGGGGTGGCCGCGAGCAGGCGGTGGGCGGCGTCGAGGGCCCGTCGCACGTCACGGGTGCCGGTCGACACGCACAGGGTGTAGGCCAGGTCCCGCGCCCGTGGGGTCGCCCGGCCCCGGCCGTTCTCGGCCTCCTCGGCGCGCAGTGCCTCGTACTCCTCGACGAGCTTGCGCAGCACGGCGGGGTGGGGGATCGGCATGGCTCTCCCTCCTCGTTCACCGGCGGTCTCAGGCCGCGACACGGCGCTGTCCGGTGCCGCGCCGTTCGGGCTGCGCCATCGCCTCGGCGCGGACCTGGGCGCAGCTGCGGCTGATCAGGCGGGAGACGTGCATCTGGGAGATGCCGAGCAGGTCGGCGATCCGGCTCTGCGTCATGTCCTCGAAGAAGCGCATGTAGAGAATGGCGCGCTCGCGTTCGGGCAGCCGGCGCAGGCCCTCCTTGGCCGACTCACGGTCGATCACGACGTCGTAGGAGGTGTCCGGCTCGCCCACTGCGTCCGAGAGGCTGTATCCGTCCTCGTCGCCGGAGAGCTCGGCGTCCAGCGACAGGGTGCTGAAACTTTCCAGGGCCTCGAGGCCGCAGGCCACCTCGTCCTCGGTGAGTCCGGTGTGGGCGGCCAGGTCCGCGGCGGAGGGTTCGGGGCTGCCCGGCGTCTGGGTGAGTTCGCGGCGGGCGACGCGCACCTTGTTGCGCAGTTCCTGGACCCGGCGGGGCACCCGCAGCGCCCACATGCGGTCCCTGAAGTGCCGCTTGACCTCGCCGGTGACGGTGGGCACGGCGTAGCTCTCGAAGGCGCCCCGCTCCGGGTCGAAGCGGTCGACGGCCTTGACGAGGCCGAGGGCGGCGACCTGGCGGAGGTCCTCGACGGACTCGCCGCGGTCGCGGAACCGGCCGGCGATCCGATGGGCCATGGGCAGCCAGGCCGTGACGAGTTCTTCGCGGACGGCATCCCGCTCGGGGCCGTCCTGGAGGTGCGCGAGGCGGGCGAAGAGGTCCGCCGTGTCGGGGGCGTCGTCGTGCCGCCGCCTGCGCCGGGCGGCCGGGCGGGTCCGAGTGCCGGGACGGCTTGTCGACATGTCGATGAGCATGCGGAATCGCTCCTGAACGTGGGTTTCAGGGACTCACCGCGGGAAGTACGCAGCCCGGACCGATGGGAGGGCCCGGGGAAGCCATACCGCTCCCGCAGGGGCGCCTCCGGTCCGAAGCACGACAATCCATCTGCCCTGACCCCGACGGGACAAACCCGGGACGCAGGAAAAGAAGTTCCGGAAGAGAGGTTCAGGAAGAGAGGTTCAGGAGAGCGCCACCTCGGCGGTGATGCACTTGCCGCCGGCGGGAAGCTCGGACACCCGGACGGCTCGGGCCAGCCTGCAGACGATGGGCCAGCCGCGCCCGCCGGTGCGCTGCCGGTCGCGCGCGTCGAGCGGGGCCCTGGCCACGGGCATCTCGTCGCTGCGGTCACTCACCGACACCCGCAGCCACGGCCCCGCGACATCGACGCGGAAGTCGGTGATCCCGCCGCCGTGCAGGATCGCGTTGGTGGTGAGTTCCGAGACGACGAGCAGGGCGTCGCCCAGGGCTGCCGGGTCGCACGGCAGGTGGGCGGCCCGGCAGCGTTCGGCCACCACCCGCTCCACGGCCCGACGCGCCTCGGCGGGCCTGCACAGCCGTGTCGTCCCGAAGCCCCTGGAACCCGTCTCGACGATGGTCTCGGTCCTGTGCTCGTTGCACATCGCCTGGCTCCCTGTACGCGTTGACTGGGCCTCTCCTCTACGCCTCACCGGGGCAGGCCGGGACAAACCTTCCGTCGGGCGGCGGCGCACCGGTCATTCTTCGGCGCAATGCGGGTACGCGGACGTCATGACCGATGTCGTGGACTCAGGCGAGCTGCTGCGTCGCCTCCAGCGGGCCCGGTCCTGCGCACAGCAGGAGCAACTGACCTGGCGGGCACGGAGCGACGAGTTCGGGGCCGGCAACCCCGACCCGGCGCAGGACGCCGCCGTGCGGACCTTGGCCTACGAGGTCGTGGTCAGGGTGCTGGACGAGATCCTGACCCCGGGCAAGCGCACGGCGCGCGCGGGAACTTCCGAGTGAAACAGGTCACGTGACCCGCTTAGAACTACGCGAAAGCCCCGTTGATGGTTTACCGTTCATACATACGTGGTGACGGAGTGGACCATATCGGTCCTCCGACATCACCGCTTACGGCCCTGGCTGGCCTCCCCCGTCCAGCCAGGGCTTTTTCATGTCTTCGGCCTCTTTCGCGGAACTGTCGTCCGCCGAGGTGCTCACAGCGCCCGCAGCGGCTGAAATGGGCGTAGGGAAACACCGGAACCCACGCCGGCGAGGAGCCCCGCGTCATGACCAAAGCGATAAAGCTGCTGACCGCCCTTCCCCCACCCCAGCGCCAGAGCCTGATGACGCTCGCCCGGGAGGTCTCCTTCCCGGAGGACACCCGCATCTTCGAGGCGGGCGGCCGGGCCGACCGCTTCTGGGTGGTCCGCTCGGGGGCGGTCTCCCTCGACCAACGGGTCAACTCGTTGCAGCGGGTGACCGTGGCGAGCCTCGGCGCGGGCGATCTGCTCGGCTGGTCCTGGCTGTTCCCGCCGCACGAGTGGGACTTCGGCGCGGAGGCCTTCAGCCCCGTGCGGGCCTACGAGTTCGAGGCGGCGCAGGTGCTGCAGTTGTGCGAGGAGGATCCGCAGCTCGGGGTGGTGCTGGTGCGCAGCGTCGCCGAAATCCTCGCGCACCGGCTGGAGATGACACGGGGCAAGCTCATGGAGCAGTACGCGACGCACCGGCGCGGCGCACTGTAGGGCCTGTCCGGCGGATCAGATGCGGTAGCGGCGCAGGGCGGGTACCGCGAGGGCGAGGGTCAGCATCACGGCGACGACCAGGAGTCCGCCGCCGGCCACCGCCGTGCGCGGGCCGAAGGCCGAACCCGCGGTGCCGTGCAGGACGTCCGCCAGGCGCGGGCCGCCGGCGACGACGACCGTGAAGACGCCCTGCATCCGGCCGCGCATCTCGTCGGTGGCGGCGGACAGCAGGATCGCGCCGCGGAACACCATCGAGACCATGTCGGCGACCCCGGCCGCGGCCAGGAAGACGACCGCGATCCACAGGTTGCCGCTCAGCCCGAAGCCGGTGATCGCCAGCCCCCAGGCGACGACCGCGCCGATCACCATCGGTCCGTGCCGGCGGGCCCGGGAGAAGCTGCCGGAGAACAGCCCGCCGAGGACGGCGCCGATGGGGATCGCCGCGAACAGCAGGCCGAGCGCGAGCCCTTCGCCGTAGGAGCCGTACGTCTCGGCGGCGAGCTGCGGGAACAGGGCGCGGGGCATGCCGAAGACCATCGCGATGATGTCGGCGAGGAAGGAGAGCAGCAGCACCTTGTGCATGGAGATGTAGCGGAAGCCTTCCGCGATCGCCCGTACCCCCGCGCGCCGGACCGCGGTACCGGTGAGGGGCGGCAGCGAGGGCAGCCGGTAGACCGCCCACACGGTGACGCACAGTGCGAGCGCGTCGATCAGGTACAGCTCGGGCAGGCCGATGACCGGGATCAGGGCGCCGGCCAGCAGCGGGCCCACGACCTGGCCGGTCTGCATGACGGTCGAGCCGAGGGCGTTGGCGGCGGGCAGCTGCCCCTCGGGGACCAGCCGGGCGATGGAGGCGTTGCGGGCCGGGGCGTTGAGGCCCCAGAACGCCTGCTGCATGGCGAGCAGGACCATCAGCGCGGCCACCGACTCCAGCCCGGTGACGGCCTGGAGCCAGAACAGCAGCGAGGTGACGGCGATCCCGCTGTTGGTGATCAGGAGCAGCTTGCGGCGGTCCATGGTGTCGGCGACCGCGCCGCCCCACAGCGCGAACACGATCAGCGGCAGCAGCCCGGCGAGGCTGGCGGCGCCGACCCAGGCCGAGGAACCGGTGATGTCGTAGATCTGCTTGGGCACCGCGACCGCGGTGAGCTGGCTGCCGACCGCCGTGACGATCGTCGAGGACCACAGGCGGCGGTAGGCGGGGATGCGCAGCGGACGGGTGTCCATGGCCCAGCGGCGCCAGCCGCGCCGCGGAGGTTCCTCCGCGGCGGGGGCCGGTGACTGGGGTTCGGTGCTGCTCTCGCTGGTGTCCACGCGCGTCCTGGTTGCTCGATACATCTTTCGGGTCCAGGGTTCACTATCCCAGCAGCGTCCGAGAGTTCGGGACGCGCATTCTCAGGTTGTGGACTTCGGCGGCTCGCCTTCATGAGGTTTTCACGCCCTTACGAGGAGCAGGGCGCCGAGCGCGATCATCGTCGCGGCGACCAGCCCGTCCAGCACCCGCCAGGCGGACGGCTTGGCCAGGAAGCGGCTCAGCGCCCGGGCGCCGAAGCCGAGCGCGGCGAACCAGCACAGGCTGGCGGTCGCGGCGCCGAGGCCGAAGGTCCAGCGCATGGGGCCGCGGTGGGCGGCGATCGAGCCGAGCAGGAACACGGTGTCGAGGTAGACGTGCGGGTTGAGCCAGGTCAGCGCCAGACAGGTCAGCACCGCCCGCCTGCGCGAGCCGGCCGCGTCGCCCTCGGCCCGCAGGGCGCCGTCGCCCGGCCGGAACACCCGGCGGGCGGCCAGGGCGCCGTAGCAGAGCAGGAAGGCGCCGCCGATCCAGCCGACCGCAGTGAGCGCCTGCGGGTACGCCACCACCACCGCGCCCACGCCGCCGACGCCGAGCGCGATGAGGACGGCGTCGGACAGGGCGCAGATGCCGACCACGGCGAGCACCGCGTCGCGGCGGATCCCCTGGCGCAGGACGAAGGCGTTCTGGGCGCCGATGGCGACGATGAGGGAGAGGCCGGTGCCGAATCCGGCGGCCGCGGCGGTCAGGGCGTTGGTCATGTCATTGACGCTAGGGAAGCCGCGTCCTGACGCACAGCTAAAGATTCTTACGTATCCTTAGCTCTCGTGAAGTCAGAACTGACCGAGCTGCCCCTCGACCAGGTGCGGACGCTGCTCGCGGTGGTGGACGAAGGCACCTTCGACGCGGCGGCCGCCGCCCTGCATGTGACGCCGTCGGCGGTGAGCCAGCGGGTGAAGGCGCTGGAGCAGCGCACGGGCCGGGTGCTGCTGATGCGGACGAAGCCGGTGCGGGCCACCGACTCGGGCGAGGTGGTGGTGCGGTTCGCCCGCCAGCTGGCCCGGCTCGAGCGCGACGCGCGTGCCGAGCTCGGGATGAGCGGCACCGGGGAGCCGACCCGGGTGTCGATCGCGGTGAACGCCGACTCCCTCGCCACCTGGCTCCTCCCCGCTCTCACCCGGGTACGGCACGAGCCGCGGCTCTGCTTCGAGTTGCGCCGCGAGGACGAGACCCGCACGGCGTCGCTGCTGCGGGAGGGGCTGGTGATGGCCGCGGTGACCTCGTCGCCCGAGCCGGTCACGGGCTGTTCGGTGCGCGTGCTGGGGAGGATGCGGTACGTGCTGGTGGCCAACCCGGACTTCGCGCGGGAGCATCTCACCGGGCCGCTGCGGGACTCCCTCGCCGTGGCCCCGACAGTGGCCTTCGACCGCAGCGACGACATCCAGGACGCCTTCGTACGCCGGCTGCGGCACGACCGGCGCGGGGCCAGTGCGGAGCGCCACTACGTGCCGACCTCGGAGGGCTTCGCCGAGTCGGTGGCCGCCGGTCTGGGCTGGGGGCTGGTGCCCGAGGTCCAGGCCGAGCCCCTGCTGGGCTCGGGCCGTCTCGTCCATCTCGCGCCGGAGCAGTCGGTCGACGTTCCCCTCTACTGGCAGCAGTGGAAGCTGGATTCGCCGGCACTCGCGGCGGTGTCGGAAGCGGTGGTGACGGCTGCCGGAGAGGCGCTGCGCGGGGCGTGAGCGACGTCCCCGGCCTACCGCTTTCCGTCCGGTGCCGTCGAACGGCTTCAGTCCGAGGTGCGGGGCAGGCGCAGTGTGAAGATCGTCTCCGTGTTCGGGGTGCTGGTCACCGCGACCGTGCCGTCGTGGGCCTCGGTGAGCTGGCGGACGATGGCCAGGCCCAGGCCGCTGCCGCCGGTCTGGCGGCTGCGGGACTTGTCGGCGCGCCAGAAGCGGTCGAAGACGCGGGGCAGGTCGGCGGCGGCGATACCGCTGCCCGTGTCGGCGACCTCGATGACGATCTCGTCGCCCACGCTGCGGGAGCGCAGGGTGACGGTGCCGCCGGGAGGGGTGTGCCGGATGGCGTTGGACAGCAGGTTGCCGATGGTCTGGCGCAGGCGCGCGGGGTCGGCGTGGAGGACGGGGGTGTCCTCGATGCGGGTGGTGAGCGTGACGCCGGCGGTCTCGGCACCGCCGCGGTGGGCCGCGGTGACGTGGTCGAGGAGCTCCCGCAGGCGCAGGGGTTCGGGGTGCAGCCGGAGTCGGCCCGCGTCCGCCTGGGCCAGGTGCTGGAGGTCGTCGACGATGTGCTGGAGCAGCAGGGCCTCCTCGAGCAGGGAGGCGACGAACGCCTCGTCGGAGGCGGCGAGTCCGTCCTGGGCCGCTTCGAGCCAGCTGCGGATCGTGCTGAGCGGGGTGCGCAGTTCGTGGGCGACATCGCTGACCATCGCCTTGCGCTGGTCCTCCACCCGTTCGCGGCGCTCCGCCAGGTCGTTGAAGGCGGCGGCCAGATGACCGATCTCGTCGTGGGTGGTCACCGGTACCCGCTGATGCTGCTGGGCCGGGCGGCGGGCGGCGTCGGTCAGTGCCCGCAGGGGTCTCACCAGCCGGCTGCCCACGGTGACGGTGACGGCCACGGTGAGGACGAGGACGAGAGCCGCGACACCGGCGACCCGGCCCGTGTTGGCGGACGAGAGGTCGAAGCCGGGTGCCGCCACCGCTCCGGTCGGGGTGGCGACGAACAGCAGCGCGGGCTGGGCGACGTACGGGGCGAGCTGTTCGCGGCGGGCGGTGTCGATGCACCGCTGGACGGCCTCGGTGTCCTTCCCGGAGGGGGCGAAGTCGAGGCCGACCTGCGCGGGGCCGAGATTCTGGCGTTTCAGGCAGCCGGCGACCAGGGTGTTGAGCCGGTCGAGCGCCTGTTTCTCGGTGCGGGTGGGTTCGTCGAGGGTGTACAGCTCGCACACCTCGCCGGCCTTCCGGCGGATGTTGCTGTCCCCGGTGAGGACGAGGGAGGGCCTGCCGCTCGGCTCCTCGGTGACTCCGGCGGAGATACCGGCGCCGCGCATGCAGGCCTGCAACTTGACCACCCGGACGCGCAGTTCCTTGCGCTCCGCTCCCGGCAGCCGGTACGGACCCACCGCTCGCGGGTCGATGCCGTCCGCCTGGACGCCGGGCAGCAGGGCCGGGTCGGCCCGCAGGGGGTCGAGCAGGGCCGAGGCCTTGGTGGGGAGGGTGGTCGCGGTGCCGGACACCGCGATGGGCCGGCGGTCCTGGGTGGTCAGGGTGATGTGGCGGCCGGTCCGCTCGGTCAGCCGTTTCAGGGTGGGTGTCACCGCGGACCAGTCGGTGTGGTCGGCGGCGTAGCCGATGAGGGTGTCGTAGATCTCGGCGTCGTCGGCGAGGACCTGTCCCTGTTCCTGCTGGATGGCGCTGGTGGTGGTGCGCGCGGCGAGCCAGGCGGTGGCCGCGACCGAGCACACGGCGATGGTGATCGACGCGGCCAGCAGCCGGACCAGCAGACTCCGCCGCAACGGCAGCCGGTCCCTGGTGACTGCGACGCGCTCAGCGTCCACGGCTGCCGTCGGCGAGGCGGTAGCCGACTCCGAACACCGTCTGGAGATAGACCGGTTGCCGGGGTACGGGCTCGATCTTCTTGCGGAGGTTCAGGACGTGCACGTCGATGGTGCGTTCGGTGATGTAACGGTCGTCGCCACGGGTGCCGGCCAGCAACTGGCGCCGGGTGAAGACCCGTTCCGGTTCGGCGGCCATCGTCGCGAGGACGTCGAACTCGCCCGGGGTGCAGGCCACTTGCCGTCCCTCGATCTCGACGACCCGGCGGACGGGGTCGACGGCAAGGGCACCGACCCGCAGCACCGGGTCGTTCGGGGCGGCGGCCATGCGAGTGCGCCGTAGCAACGTGCGGATACGGGCCATCAGTTCGCGCGGGCTGTAGGGCTTGGTCAGGTAGTCGTCGGCGCCGAGGTCCAGGCCGAGCAGCAGGTCCTCCTCGGTGCTGCGCGCGGTCAGCATCAGCACCGGCAGGTCGCTCTCGCGGCGCAGGATGCGGCACACGTCCAGACCGTCGACGACCGGCATCATCACGTCGAGGACCAGCAGGTCGGGCCGGTGGCGCCGCACCTCGTCGAGGGCCGCGCGCCCGTCGTGGACGAGCAGGGCGGTGTGGCCCTCCCGCTCCAGGTAGCGGCGGATCACCTCGGCCTGTTTGGTGTCGTCCTCGGCCACGAGGACACGGGCGTTCATGGGGGTCAGAGTAGGCACGAGGGGATCAGGTCAGACGGCTTTCTGACGGCGTCCTGACAGGATCGTCATAACTTCGGGCCATGGTCTGCGCCATGTTGAAGCTCTTCGAACGAGCCGCGGTGTTCACCGCCGTCGGCGCGGCCGGCCTGGTCGTCCTCACCGCGTGCGGGGGCGTCGGGGGAAACGACGACACGGACAAGGGCGGTCAGGGCGAGGTCGCCTCGCTCACCTCCCCGGCGGCGGACGGCGGTTCGGCCGGCGCGAGCACCGCCGATCCCGACGCGGGGCGGCCGCAGATCCGGCTGGACAGCACCCAGGACGACGTCAACCGCATGTGGGACGGCTGGACGGCCTGTCTCAAGGAGCACGGGGTGGACAAGACGTACAAGAGACACCCGAACGCCCCCGGCGTGAAGGCCTGTGCCGGGAAGCTGCCGCTCGATCCGCCGGAGCTGGACCCGGCCAAGAACCCGGACTTCGACGACGACACCCGGGCCATGGTGCAGTGCATGAACAAGCACGGCATCAAGAGCGTGGTCACGGACCGGGGCTGGGGCCTGGAGGACGGGGCGAGCTTGAACGCCCCCAACTACGACTCGATCATGGTCGGTTGTCAGGTGAAGGCGTTCGGTGGAGACAAGTAACGACACCGAGGGCGCCCGCCCACCGCGCGGACGGCGGGTGGTCGTCGGGACGGTGGCGCTGGCGGTCGTGGTGGCGAGCGCGTGGACCGTGACCGCCTGGCAGAACGACGACGGGAAGCCGGACACCGAGAGCGGTGGCGCCGTGCGGACCGCGACCGCCGTGGTGACCAGGAGCGACCTGTCCAACGCCCAGACGCTCGACGGGACCCTCGGCTACGGTCGCGCGACCACCGTGAAGGGCGGCAAGGCAGGCCTGATCACCTGGCTCCCGACGACGGGGACCACTGTGCGGCGGGGCCGGCCGCTCTACCGCGTGGACAACGTGCCGGTGCCGGTCTTCTACGGCAGCACACCGCTGTACCGGACCCTGGACGCAAGGGGCACCAGCGGGCCGGACGTGCGGACGGTGGCCGACAACCTCCGGGAACTCGGGTACGACATCGGCGTACAGCCCTCGGTGGGTACGTGGGTCACGCCGCAGCCGGTCACCGGCGCGACCGCCGCCTCGGTTACGGCCTCGCCCGCGCCCGCGTCGAGCGGCCCGCCCGAGGCCCCCTCCCCCACCTCCACCGCCCCCGTCCAGGTCCAGCACGGCGACGGTGTCCTGACCGCCGACCTCATCGCCGCGATCAAGAGGTGGCAGACCGCAACCGGCATGCCGTCCACCGGAGTTCTGGGTGTCGGCGACCTCACCGTGCTGTCCGGTGCCGTACGGGTCGAAGGGGTACAGGCGCAGCTCGCCGACGCGGCCGACGGGGCCCTGATGACGGTCACGTCCACCACCAAGTCGGTGACCGTCCCGGTGGACCCGTCCGACGCGGGCTCGATGCGGCGGGGCGACGCGGTGACGGTGAGCCTGCCCGACGCCTCCACGGCCCGGGGCACCATCGCCTCCATCGGCACCGCCGTCCGCACCAGCGACGCCTCGAGCGGGGACGACACCTCCGGGCAGCCCCGGCTGACCGTCGGCATCACGTTGCGCGACACCGCGGCGGTGCGCGGACTGAACTCCGCGCCGGTACAGGTGAAGTTCACCTCGGAGACCCGCAAGGGCGTGCTCACCGTGCCCATCGGCGCTCTGATGGCGCTGCGCGAGGGCGGCTACGCGGTCCAGTTGCCGGGCGGCCGGCTGGTGGCGGTGAAGACGGGGATGTTCTCCAAGGGCCTGGTCGAGGTCAGCGGCGACGGCATCGGCGCCGGGACCAAGGTGGTGACCACCTCATGAGCGCACCCCCGGTACTGGCGGTGCGGGGCGCGAGCATGGTGTACCCCGGCGGTGTCACGGCCGTCCACGAGGTCTCGCTCACCGTCGAGCAGGGTGAACTGCTCGGCATCGTCGGCCCGTCCGGGTCCGGCAAGTCGACGCTGCTGAACATCATGGGCACGCTGGACCGGCCGACCGGCGGCACCGTGGAGATCGGCGGCCAGGACGTCGCGCGGCTCTCCGACCGCAGGTTGTCGGCGTTGCGCGGCCGCCGACTCGGCTTCGTCTTCCAGCAGTTCCATCTCACCGACGGGCTGACCGCCGCCGAGAACGTCGCCACCGGTCTGCTGTACGCCGGTGTGCCGCGCCGCAAGCGCCGCGCGCTGGCCCTGGAGGCGCTGGACCGGGTGGGGCTGGCCCGCCGTTCCCGGCATCTGCCGCCGCAGCTGTCCGGCGGTGAACGGCAGCGGGTGGCCATCGCCCGCGCGCTCGTCAACCGGCCGGTCCTGGTGCTCGCGGACGAGCCGACGGGCGCGCTGGACTCCGCCAACGGCGTGGCCGTACTGGATCTGCTGACGGCGCTGAACCAGGAGGGGACCACCATCGCGGTCATCACCCACGACCGGGACATCGCGGCCCAGTTGCCCCGCCGGGTGGAGATCCGCGACGGCCGCCTTCGCTCCGACACCCGCACCGACGCCCCCGCCCGTACGGAAAGCTGGACATGACCATCACTTCGACGCGACCGGTGCGGCTGGCACCGCTGGACATCCTGGGTCTGGGGCTGCTGGGCATCCGAACCCGCAAGGTGCGGGCGGCCCTGTCCGCGCTCGGTATCTCGATCGGCATCGCCACCCTGATCGTCGTCACCGGAATCCCGGCGTCCAGTCAGAAGGCCCTGATGGAGAGGCTCTCCGCGCTGGGCACCAACATGCTCCAGGCCGTGCCCGCCCACCAGGACCCACCGGTGCTGCTGCCACCGGAATCGGTGGACATGGCCCGGCGGATCGGGCCGGTCACGGTGGCCAGTGCGGTCGCCAACACCCACACGGAGGTCTTCCGCAACGACCGCCTCGGCGCCGACGACTACACGGGGCTGACCGTCCTGGCCGCCCGGCTCGACGTCCTCCGGGCGATCAACGCCGAGGTCGGATCGGGCCGATTCCTCGGCGCGACCACGGAGAGGTTCCCCACCGCCGTCCTCGGCTCGGTCGCCGCCTCCCGTCTCGGCGTTCCGAAGATCACCACCGGGCAGTCCGCCCCGCAGATCTACATCAACCGCCACTGGTTCACGGTGATCGGCATCCTGGACAAGACACCCCTGTCACCGGATATCGACCGCTCGGTCCTGGTCGGTTGGGACGCCGCGCGCACCCTGCTGAAGTTCGACGGCCATCCGACCGTGATCTACCTCAAGGCGAAGGAGTCGCAGATCGAGGCCGTACGCGCCGTGCTACCCGCCACCATCAACCCCGAACTGCCCGGTGTGGTCCAGGTCAGCCGCCCGTCCGACGCGCTGGCCGCCAAACGGGCCACCGAGTCCACCTACTCCGCGCTCTTCCTGGGGCTCGCCGGGGTCGCGCTCCTCGTCGGCGGGATCGGAGTGGCCAACACCATGGTCATCTCCGTCCTCGAACGCCGTCGGGAGATCGGCCTGCGCCGCGCCCTGGGCGCCAACCGGGGCCAGATACGCGCCCAGTTCCTCACCGAGTCCGTCGTCCTGTCGGCACTCGGCGGCCTGGTCGGCACCGTACTGGGCACCCTGGCCACGGTCGCCTACGCCACCCACCAGCACTGGCCGCCGGTCGTCCCGCTCACCTCGGTGACGGCCGGGTTCCTCGGCGCGATCCTGATCGGGATGCTCGCCGGTGTCTACCCGTCCCTCCGCGCGGCCCGGCTGACCCCGACGGAAGCGCTCGCGACGACGTAGTGAGCTCTCAACAGGTCTGGTGGACGTAGCCGTTCGCGCCCTGGGGTACGACCAGTTCGTCGCGGCGGACGACGCTGAGGGTGCTGCCCCAGCCGGAGCAGGCCTGCGCCATGCCCTTCGCCGTGTACTCGATCACGAGCACGTTGCCGCCGAACGCCTCGGCGAACTCCCCGCACTCGTTCCACTCGGCGCACTCCTCCGCCACGGCGAAGTCCAGACCCACGGACTTACGGTCGGCCACGAGTTCCACGGCGTTCTTCTGCGCGACGGCCAGGCCCTTCTCATGGGCGTGCGTCGCCAGCAGCTTCATCAGCGCCTCGGCCTGGTCGGCCTTGAGATACGTCGGGAAGCGCGTGGAGACGTCGTAGTTGTCGGGCTCGACGGCCTTGTATCCCCTGGCCGCGCACTCGTCGATCCAGGTGTTCAGCTTGGCTGCGATGCGCTGCCGCTTCGCCGCCGTACGGATGTCCAGGATCGCCTCGCCCCAGTCCTTGTCGTAGACGACGTTCCCCTTGGCGTCGCGCAGCAGCAGGTCGGCGGCCCAGTCGCGCTCCTCGTCCTCCTGCGCCTGGAAGGCGTTGATGTTGCAGATGTTGTACACACCCGGCGCGGGCTCGCTGTCGTGGTCGCGACCGACCACCCGCACTCCGGCCGCCGGGGCGTACGCGCCGCCGATCTGGTAGTCCCACTGCACATGCTTCGGCGGCAGCGTCACCTTGGCGGCCGACGCGGGCGCGGACGCGGAGGGCGCTGACGCGGACGGCGAGGGCGCGGTGGACCCGGCCTCGCCGGACGAGGAAGAGGAAGAGGAGGCGCTGTCGTGGTCCGACCCCATGCGCACCGCCGCGATGCTCACCCCGGTGACCGCCAGGGCCACCGCGATGCCGACGAGGACGCGCCGGCGGCGGCGTCCGTGACCGGTTCGGCGGCCGCCCGTCTCCGTCGTCCCGCCGTCGACGGCCGGAGCCGGTGGCACCGCGCGGCCCCGGGACATCCGAGTGTCGGCTTCCACGGAGTCGGGCGCCTCCGCCGCCGTCGCCAGCGGAGCAATCGGTGCGACCGGCGCGGCGGAATCCGGCAACGCCCGGAGCAGACGGCGCAGTTCGTCGAGCCCGGGCCGGGCGGCCGGGTCCTTGTCGAGGCAGCGTTCGGCGATGCTCCGGAGCGGTTCGTCGACTCCGTACAGCTCCGGCGCCTCGTACATGACCTGGTAACCCGTCAGGTACGGGCTGCTTCCGTCGAACGGCCGGTTACCGGTGGCCGCGTAGACCAGCAGCGACCCCAGTGAGAAGACGTCCGAGGCCCCGGTGACCTCGCGCGGCGCGGCGAACTGCTCGGGAGACATGAAGGGCGGTGTGCCGATCAGCCGGCCGGTGACGGTGAGGGCCTCGTTGTCGACGGCGTACGAGATGCCGAAGTCGATGACGCGGGGTCCGTCCTCGGCCATGAGGACGTTGCTCGGCTTCAGATCCCGGTGCACCATACCCACCCGGTGGATGTCCGTCAGCGCCTCGACCAGGCCCAGCGCGAGCACGCGCAGTGCGCGTCCGCGCAGCGGGCCCTCCTTGGCCACGACGTCCGACAGCGTGCGGCCCGGGACGTACAGCGTGGCCATCCACGGCTGTTGGGCGTCGGGGTCGGCGTCCACCACCGGGGCGGTGAACGCCCCGCTCACCCGGCGGGCCGCCGCGACCTCCTGCCGGAAGCGGGTCCGGAACTCCTCGTCCTGCGCGTACGGCGCGTGCACGACCTTGACCGCGACCCGCCGCCCCGATTCCGAGAGGCCCAGGTAGACGACACCCATTCCGCCACTGCCGAGCCGGTCGACCAACGTGTAGCCGCCCATGGACTCCGGATCGCCGGGGCTCAGCGACATGACGGGGCACCTTTCCCAAAGTGTCTACCTCGAAAAGCTGTTCTGGTAGATCACATTAATATGGCGCCCCCGCCACTTCCGACACTTCCCCCACCCGCGCCGGAACGCCGGCCTCCAGGGCGTTCGGCATCCCGTACGTCATGGCGGAAGTCCCCGGCGCCCGGCCGGGTTTCGGCGGTCGGGCGCCCGGGCGGTCGTCACTTCTTGGTGACGGACGCCACCCAGCTGATGAAGTTCGTCGTCGCGTCGCCGGTGCGCTCGGCCATGGTGTGGGCCTGGGCCCACACGGTCGCGAAGTCGACGTCGCGGATACCGTAGTTCTCCAGGGCCAACCGGAGGTTGATCTCCGTCGTGTTGCCCGTGTCGCCCTGCATGATGCCGGTGCGGATGCGCCAGTGACGGGCCACCTGCGACCGGCGGTAGCCGGCGAAGGCGGGCGAGAGGAAGTACAGCGGGTTGTACGCGTCGGCCCGCCAGCCCATGTCCTTGCCGACGCTGTCCTTCTGCGCGAAGTCGCTGTCGTACGCCGCGGAGCCGTAGGCGGTGTTCCAGTCGGAGTACGTGGCGTACGTCGCCTCGTTCGCCTTGATGACGTCACGCGTGAGCGGCGCGAAGTGCGACGGCGCATTGAGACCCATCGCGAAGACGCTGTTCTCGCCCTGCCCCCGTGAGTACCCGTCGAACGCGCCGACCGGCTTGTTCGCGTTCTTCTGGCTGTTGACGAAGCCCTCGAGGCCGGACACCGTGGCGGTGTTGGTCGCCGAGTCGTAAGTGACCCACGTGCTCGCGGAGTTGAGGTAGGCGATGTAGTCGTCGACCGTCTCGTACGTGGTCGACGTCCCCGTCTGGCCCGATCCGGGCGGCCCGCCCTGCGTGGTGATGGTGTACGGGAAGGTGTTGTCGGCGAGGAAGTTGTTCAGCGAGGTGGTGATCACCTTGATCAGGTGGTCGTAGTAACTGCCCGCCAGGTAGACGCCGCTGTCGGACTCGGTCAACGCCAGACGCCGGCCGTGCTCGTCGCGCAGGCCGAGGCGGTTGAGGTACTTGGGCCAGGCCTTCGCGAGGTCCGTGGAGTAGGCGCTGGTCCACGTCCCGGAGGCGCGCGTGCTCGTCGAGGCGAACTGGCCCATGTTCCACTCGTAGGACAGGTTGGCCTCTTGCAGGTTGGTGATGGGGCACCAGGCCATCACGGCGTTGACCGCGTCGCTGAGGGGACGTCCGTGGGCGTCCTCCATCGCCGCGCCGATCGAGCGCAGGTACGGGAAGTACAGGGGGCTGTCGCCGGACGTGCCCGCCACGGTGTCCTGGGCGCCGCCGCCGCTCATGCCGAACAGGACGATGTCGTCCGTGCTGCCGGGCAGGACGCTCCGGTTGTACCGGAGGAAGCGGACCGCGGCCTTGAGGTCGGTCACGCCCCAGGGAGCCGCGTCGGACCGGGTGCTGGTCGAGCTGTCCCGGCCGCGCAGGCCCGGCCACACGTAGATGTGCCCGGCCTCGAGGTACTGCGACACGCTCGTGTAGCTGTAGGACGTGGCCGGTGACTGGTGGGCGTAGCCGGGGGTGTTGACCGGGATCACGATCGGCGCCGTGCGTCCCGAGTAGTCGCCGACGGTGCCCTTCGGGTCGGCCTTCGCGGTGTACGTGGTCCCGTCGCTGTTCGCGGTGGCCGTCAGATAGGCACCGGGCACGTATATCGACAGGTTCTCGTAGTCCGTCGCGGCCGGGTTCGCGACGTACACCTTCCCGATCTGGTAGTACACGTCGTTGGTCGCGTCGTACGACCAGGCGGTGGGATCGAACTCCAGCGAGTACGCCGACGACGTGTCCGACGAACTGCTCGACGACGAGGTGCCGGCGAAGGCGGTGCCTGCCGTGCCCTCGGCGATTCCGAACGCGGCCAGGGCCGCGGCGCTCCGGATGACAGTTCTGCGGTTGATCTCCACCTGTAGGCCTCCTTACACAGCGGGTTGCGTCGAGCCCAGACTGTAGGCAAGGAGCCCCAGGATTGTTAACAATTTCGATGAAAATTATGTTAGAAGGATCACTGGTGGGTTCGGCACCCACTCACTTTCAGCCGCCCAGCGCCCGCAGCCGCGCCTCCGCGCTGTCCAGCAGCATCTCCAGTGCCGTCGGGTAGGCGCTGTCGACCATGCGGGCCGCCAGCAGGGGTGCAGCCTCGGCGATGCGCGGGTGGGTGGTGCGGGGCAGGCGGGCGTACGTCGAGCGCCACATGGCCTCGTCGGCGTGCAGGGCGGCGCTCGGCAGGGTCAGGGAGGCGGCGTCGAGGGCGGCGAAGGCCAGCGTCTGGTCGATGAAGGCGTGGTAGACGCGGACCGTGTCCGGGAGGGGGAAGCCGGCCGTGCGCAGGACGTCCAACACGGCCTCGTCGGCGGCGAGTTCGTTCGCCCGGCCGGTGACGCGGCTCGTGGTCAGTACCGCGGCCTGGGGGTGGGCGACGTAGGCGGCGTGGATGCGCAGTCCGACGGCGCGCAGGTCGGCCCGCCACTCCCCCGTCGGCCGCCAGCCGTCCAGGGCCTGGCCGATCAGCGCGTCGCCGATGGCGAGGGTGAGGTCGTCCATGCCGCGGAAGTAGCGGTAAAGGGTGCTGGGGTCGGCGTCCAGGGCGAGGCCGAGGCGGCGGGCGGTGAGGCCCGCGCTGCCGTGCTCGCGCAGCATCCGCAGCGCCGTCTCGACGATCAGCGTCTCGGACAGCACGGTGCCGCTCTTGGTGGGCCGGCGTCTGCGCCGCTTCTCCTCGGGCACGACCGCTTTGGGCACGGCGGGCCTCCTTATGCCAACGCCATTGACCTTACGTGAACCGGCGGCGTTGTATCTGCGGCGGGGCCCCTCGTCATCCATCCTGAGGACAGGGAGATCTGTCATGCGTGTACTGCTCGTGGGAGCCGGCGGTGTGGGCACCGCCATCACCCGGATCGCGGCCCGGCGCCCGTTCTTCGAGGCGATGGTGGTGGCCGACTACGACCCGGCGCGCGCCGAGGCCGCGGTCGCGGCGGTCGACGACGGCCGTTTCCTGGCCGAGCGCGTCGACGCGAGCGACGAGAGCGCGGTGGCGGAGCTGCTGCGCCGGCACGGCTGCGACGTCCTGCTCAACGCGACCGACCCGCGCTTCGTGCTGCCCCTGTTCCGGGCAGCCCGCGCAGCCGGCGCCAACTACCTCGACATGGCGATGTCCCTCTCCCACCCGCACGCCGAGCGCCCCTACGAGGAGTGCGGCGTCAAGCTCGGCGACGACCAGTTCGCGCAGGCCGAGGAGTGGGAGAAGGCGGGCGCGCTGGCCCTCGTCGGCATGGGTGTCGAGCCCGGGCTGTCGGACGTCTTCGCCCGCTACGCCGCCGACGAGCTCTTCGACGAGATCGAGGAGATCGGCGTCCGCGACGGCGCGAACCTCACCGTCGACGGCTACGACTTCGCCCCCTCCTTCAGCATCTGGACGACGATCGAGGAGTGCCTCAACCCGCCCGTGGTCTACGAGGCCGACCGCGGCTGGTTCACCACGGAGCCGTTCAGCGAGCCGGAGATCTTCGACTTCCCCGAGGGCATCGGCCCGGTGGAGTGTGTGAACGTGGAGCACGAGGAGGTGCTGCTGGTGCCGCGCTGGGTGGACGCGCGCCGGGTCACCTTCAAGTACGGCCTGGGCCGGGAGTTCATCGACACCCTCAAGACGCTGCACCTGCTCGGCCTGGACCGCACCGAGCCGGTCACGGTGCCGAGCGCCGGCGGAGCGGTCGCGGTCTCGCCCCGGGACGTCGTCGCGGCCTGTCTCCCCGACCCGGCGACGCTGGGCGACCGGATGCACGGCAAGACCTGCGCGGGCACCTGGGTGCGCGGCACCAAGGACGGCGAGCCGCGCGAGGTGTACCTCTACCACGTGGTCGACAACCAGTGGTCGATGGCCGAGTACGGCAGCCAGGCGGTGGTCTGGCAGACCGCGCTGAACCCGGTCGTCGCCCTCGAACTCCTCGCCACCGGCGCCTGGTCGGGCTCGGGCGTCCTCGGCCCGGAGGCGCTTCCGGCCCGCCCGTTCCTGGACCTGCTCACCGAGTACGGCTCCCCGTGGGGCCTGCGCGAGCAGTGATCCGTACCACTCCCAGGACTCCGTTGTTTCACTCGCGCATCGACAGGTGACCCGGAAGCGAGTAAGCCATTCGCGAGGGCACATACGATTTCGATCGCAGGTGACTTTGATGGACGACTGGCGGGACGCGGCCGCGTGCCGGTTCGAGGACCCCGACCTCTTCTTTCCGATCGGCACCTCCGGCCCGGCACTGTTGCAGATGGAGCAGGCCAAGGCGGTGTGCGGCCGTTGCCTTGTGCGCGAACGCTGTCTGCGCTGGGCACTGGAGACCGGCGAGTGCCTGGGCGTGTGGGGCGGCACCAACGAGAACGAACGGCGCCTGCTGCAACGGCGACGACGGGCGGCACAGGCCCGTAACGGATAGGCCTGTCCGGCTCACCCCTCCGGCAGCGGGGCTCCCGGCAGCCGCAGCGTGAACACCGCGCCGGCGCCGGGTTCGCTCGCCGCCGTGACCGTGCCGCCGTGCGCGGCGACCAGGTGGCGGACGATGGGCAGCCCGAGCCCGCTGCCGCCGGTGCGCCGGCTGCGGGACTTCTCCGCCCGCCAGAACCGGTCGAAGACGTGCGGCAGGTCCTCGGCGGCGATGCCGCCCCCGGTGTCGGCGACGGTGAAGACGATCTCCTCCCCGTCGCGCCGGGCGGCGAGGGTGACGGTGCCGTCGGGCGGGGTGTGCCGCAGGGCGTTGGAGACGAGGTTGCCGAGGGCCTGCCGCATGCGGACCGGGTCGGCGTCGAGCCAGCACTCCTCGTCGGTCTCGGTGCGCACGTCGACTCCGGCCGCGGCGGCGGCGACGCGGTGGGCGGCGGCGACCTGGGCGAGGAGTTCGTCGGCGCGGACGGGCTCGCGGTGCACGCGCAGGGTGCCCGCGTCGGCGGCCGCGAGGTCCTGGAGGTCGTCGATGATGCGCTGCAGGACGAGGGCTTCTTCGTGCAGGGAGCCGAGCAGCGCGGGGTCCGGGTCGACCACTCCGTCGCGGGTGACCTCCAGCCAGCCGCGGATGTTGGTGAGCGGGCTGCGCAGTTCGTGCGCGATGTCGCTGACCATGGCCTTGCGCTGCTCCTCCAGGCGTTCGCGGCGCTCGGTCAGGTCGTTGAAGGCCTCGGCCAGGATGCCGGTCTCGTCGCGGGTGGTCACCGGCACCCGGACGTGCAGTTCCGGCGGCTGCTGGGCGGCCGCGGTCAGCGCGCGCAGGGGTCGTACGAGCCGGGTGGCGACGACTGCCGTGACGGCGACGGTGACGGCGAGCACGAGGCCGACCACGCCGACGATCTTCGCCTTGTTGGCCGGGGACATGTCGAACCGGGGCGGGGTGGTGTCGCCGCCGCCGAGGTAAAGGTCGGCCGCGGGGGCGACGTACGGGGCGAGTTGGGTGCGCAGTGCCTGCTCGGTGCAGTTCTGCACCGTCTTCAGGGACGGCGTGTCGCGCGCGCTGTCGTACTTGGCGATGACGTACCGGTTCAGCGGGTTCTTGTTGGTCGGGTTGAGGTAGAGGTACAGCGGTATCTCCCGGCCCGAGCTGTCCTTCCCCAGGCAGGCGCGGGCGATGACGGTCAGTGCGCTCAGTGCCTTCTGCTCGGTGGGGACGGGCTTGCTGAACCCGTAGCCGCACTCCTCGGTCAGCAGGGTGGAGGCGTCGCTGCCGTCCGAGTCGAGCAGGAGCGGACGCCCGCTCGGGCTGTGTTCGATCTTCGTGTCGATGCCGTGCTGGGCGTAGCAGTTGCGCATGTTCTTGCCGTACGCGTCCAGCTCGCCGCGCTCCCCGGCCGTGAGCCGGTACGGGCCCACGGCACGCGGGTCGACGCCGGTCAGCTGGGCGCCGGGCTGCGTGTACGTGTCGGTGCGCAGCGGGTCGACGGTGGCGGCTGCGCCGAGGGGCAGGGAGGTGCCCTTGGCGGCGGAGTCGGCGATCAGGGTGCGGTCGGTGGTGGTCAGCGCTATGCGCCGGCCGGTCCGCTCGGCCAGATCGCTCACGACGGACTGGACGCCCTTCCACTGGGGGTGGGTGGCGGCGTACCCGCTGAGCTCGGCCAGGATCTTCATGTCGTCGGCGAGGTCCTGGCCCTGTTCCTCCCGCAGGGCGCGGGTGGTGATCTCCACGGCGAGCCAGGTCGTCGCGGCCACGGAGCAGACGGCGATGAGCGCGGAGGTGATCAGCAGCCGTACCAGCAGCCGCTTGCGCAGGGGGATGCGGCGCTTCACCCGCGGCCGCCGCTGAGCTTGTAACCGACCCCGAACACGGTCAGCAGCCGGACAGGCTTGCGCGGGTCGGCCTCGATCTTCTTGCGCAGGTTCATGATGTGCACGTCGACGGCCCGCTCGGTGGACGCCCGGTCGAAGCCGCGGGTGCACTGGAGCAACTGGCGCCGGGTGAAGACCCGTTCTGGCTCCCCCGTCATGGCCAGCAGGATCTGGAACTCGGCCGGCGTGCACTCGATCGGTTCCTCGTCGCAGCGCACCTCGTACCGCTCCGGATCGACGGCGAGACCCGCCGCCCGTACGACGGGGTTCTCCGGTACGGCGGTCTTCCGCCCGCTGCGCCGAAGAACCGTGCGTATCCGGGCCATCAGCTCGCGCGGGCTGTACGGCTTGGTCATGTAGTCGTCGGCGCCCAGCTCCAGGCCGAGCAGGAGGTCGTCCTCCTCGGAGCGGGCGGTCAGCATCAGCACCGGTATGTCGGCATGGGCGGGGTCCCCGCCGCGCAGCACCCGGCACACCCCGAACCCGTCGACGACGGGCAGCATCAGGTCGAGGACGACCAGGTCGGGTCTGAGCCGGCGGGCGGCGTCCAGCGCGGCCGCGCCGTCATGGACGACGGTGGCCGTGTGACCCTCCGCCAGCAGGGAGCGGCGTATGAGTTCGGCCTGCATCTCGTCGTCCTCTGCGACCAGTACATGTGCGCACACCCGGCGGATCCTAAGCGGTCAGCGGGCCAGGGACGCGGCGTCGCCCATGACGACGACCGGATGCAGGTCCGGATCCAGCGCCCGGAGCAGCTCCTTCATGTGGTTCTTGGCGATGCTGACGCAACCGTGGGTGGGGCCGCCGTGGTCGACGTGGATCCATATGCCGCCGCCGCGGCCCGACCCGAGCGGGCGGGTCCAGTCCAGGGGTGAGGTGCCGGGCTTGCGGTTGTAGTTGATGGCGACCACGTAGTCGAAGGAGCCTTCGAGCGGCTCGCCCTCGAATCCGGTGCCGGGCGAGACGAAGCCGCCGTCCTGGTGGTACGGCAGCCTGGTCCCGGGGTCGGCCAGCAGACCGCCGGCGTCGGTGAGGCCGTACACACCGACGGGCGAGTGCAGGTCACCCGCCATGTGGTTGTCCGACCAGCCCCTGAGGGCGTTGTGCGCGGGCCAGGCCTCGCCCGCCTGCCAGCCGGTCGTGGTCCGCGTGTGGAGGACGACCGTGGACTTCGGGGAGTTGCCGCCCCGTCCGGTGACGAGGACGGCCTGCCGGGCGTCGGTGGGGACCTCGGCGAGGGTCTTCGGTCCCAGGCCGGGCAGTTGCACCCGGGCGGCCTCCGCGGACATCTCGGGCTTGGACGTCTGGAGGGGACTGACGTCGGGGGTGCTGGGTTCCGCGGTGGCGCCTTCGGCCGGACGGCCCGAGGAGGCCACGGCCCCGCCGCCGCATCCCGTGAGGAGCAGGGACGCGGCGAGCAGGACGGTGCGGCGACTATTCATGATCACGGGATCGACTGTGACCGAGACATGTGAGGAACTCGTCAGGTTTCAGGCTTTGTTCGGCTTACCGGGTGCGTAGAGCCAGGTGTTGAACAGGGAGTGAAGGCTCTTGCCCGACTCGCACTCGGCGAGCCGTTCGAACTGCGCGGTGGTGCCGTTCCCGTTCCGGTGCCCGCCGGCCCAGGCCCGCAGGATGCGGAAGAAGGTCCGGTCGCCGACGGCCTTTCGGAGTTCGTGCAGGGCCATCGCGCCGCGGGCGTAGACGGGCGTGCCGAAGATGTTCGCTCCGCTGCCGGGGTCGCCCGGCGGGAACGCCCACAGGTCGTTGCTCGCGGGGAGGGCGTAGAGCGCGTCGAAGGTCTTCTGCGCGCTGTCGCCGCCGTGCTGCTCGCTGTAGAGCCACTCGGCGTAGGTCGCGAAGCCCTCGTTGAGCCAGATGTCCTTCCAGGTGGTGAGGGAGACGGAGTCGCCGAACCACTGGTGGGCGTTCTCGTGCACGAGGGTGCTCAGGTCGGGCGCGCGGTCGTAGAGCGGCCGGGACTGGGTTTCCAGCGCGTATCCGACGCTCTCGGCCTTGTCGACGATCGACCCGGCGGCGCGGAACGGGTAAGGCCCGAAGACCTTGCTCTCCCACTCCAGAACCGACGGCAGCTTCTTCAGCACCGGCGCGGCGGCGGAGGCCTCGCGCGGGTCGACGGCGTTGTAGACGCGCAGGCCGTCGCGGGTGGTGTACTGCTCGACCTGGAACTTCCCGACGGTCGCCGTGGCGAGGTAGGCGGCCATGGGCTCCACCTGCCGCCAGTGGAAGGTCGTGTACCCGTGGGCGGTGCGCTGTCCGACCAGCACGCCGTTGGAGACGGCGGTGCGGTCCTTGGGCACGCTGATCGTGATGTCGTACGAGGACTTGTCCTTGGGGTGGTTGTTCGCCGGGAACCAGGTCATGGCGCCCTGCGGCTCCCCCGCGACGAAGGCGCCGTCGTCGGTGGGGATCCACCCGTCGGCCGAACCGTCGGGGTCGGTGACCTGCTTGGGGGTGCCCTTGTAGACGACCTTGACCTGGAACTCCTGGCCCGGGTGCAGCGACCGTTTCGGGGTTACGACGAGTTCCTGGCCGTCGCGGCGGTAATCGGCCTTGGCGTGGTCGACGGTCAGGCCGGTGATCTCCAGCCCGTTGAAGTCGAGATCGAAGCGGGTCAGCCGCTGGGTCGCGCGGGCGGTGAGTACGGCGGTGCCGTCGAGGTGGCGGCTGCCGGTGTCGTAACGGAGCGTCAGGCCGTAGTGGTCGACGTGGTAGCCGCCGTTCCCGGCGAGCGGGAAGTACGGGTCGCCGACGCCGGCCGTGCCGACGGTGCCGGCCGACGCGGGTCCGGCCGCGGCGAGCAGGGCCGCCACGGCGACGGGGACGGTCGCGACGAGGGCCTCACGGCGGAGGACCGTTGCGGGTCTGACGGACTTTCGGCGGGATTGCCTCACATGTCCTCCTGGACGGATAACGGGTGATCAATCGACCCAAGGCTAGGTGCCCTCGCGGTCCGGGCTCCTCCTCATTCAGGTCAAGTCACCCAGCGTCATCCGGTTGCCGCGCACTACGCTCGGCAGCATCCGCCACGCCGTCAGAAGGGCCCGACCGTGAGTGTTCGCGTGCGCCGCGTCTATGAACCGCCCGAGCCGGACGACGGTGTGCGTGTCCTGGTCGACCGGCTGTGGCCGCGCGGCGTCTCCAAGGACGCGGCGCGGGTCGACGAGTGGCCCAAGGGCCTGACTCCGTCGAACGAGCTGCGCAAGTGGTACCACGCGAGCGAGGGGTCGTACGAGGAGTTCAGCAGCCGTTACGAGGCGGAGCTGGCCGCTCCGGAGGCCGCCGAACTCCTCGATCATGTGCGGGAGTTGGTACGCGAGGGGCCCGTCACGCTGCTGACCTCGGCGAAGGACCCCGAGCGGAGCCACACCTCGGTGCTGGTGCGGCTCCTGAGGGACTGACTCAGGCCGTCTGCTTGGCCGCCGCCCGTCCGGCCGCCCGGCCCGAGAAGAGGCAGCCGCCGAGGAAGGTGCCCTCCAGGGCGTTGTAGCCGTGGACGCCGCCGCCGCCGAAGCCGGCCACCTCGCCGGCCGCGTACAGGCCCTCGATCGGCGTGCCGTCGGTGCCGATGGCCCGGGAGTCGAGGTCGGTCTGGATGCCGCCGAGGGTCTTGCGGGTCAGGACGTGCAGCTTGACGCCGATGAGGGGTCCGGCGCCCGGGTCGAGGATGCGGTGCGGGGTGGCGACGCGGCCGAGGCGGTCGCCGATGTAGCGGCGGGCGTTGCGGATGCCCTGGACCTGGGAGTCCTTGCTGTACGGGTTGGCCATCTGGAGGTCGCGGGCCTCGATCTGGCGGCGCAGGTCGGCCGCGTCGAGCAGCGGCTTGTCGGTCAACTCGTTCATCTTGGTGACGAGTTGCTCCAGCGTCGGCGCGGTCACGAAGTCGGCGCCCTTGCGCAGGAAGGCGTCGACCGGGCCCGGGGCGCCCTTGCCGAGGCGGTTCTTCAGCACCGCGGCCTTGTCCTTGGCGGTGATGTCGGGGTTCTGCTCGGACCCGGAGAGCGCGAACTCCTTCTCGATGATCTTCTGGGTGAGGATGAACCAGGAGTGGTCGTACTCGGCGATGTCCGCGGTGGTGCGCAGGTGCTTGAGGGTGCCCAGGGTGTCGTAACCCGGCAGGCACGGGTCGGGCAGGCGGCGGCCGAGGGCGTCGAACCAGAGCGAGGACGGGCCGGGCAGGATGCGGATGCCGTGGCCGGGCCAGATCGGGTCCCAGTTCTGCAGGCCCTCGGTGTAGTGCCACATGCGGTCGCGGTTGACCAGGCGGACGCCCGCCTCGGCGCTGATGTCGAGCATGCGGCCGTCGACGTACGCGGGCACGCCGGTGACCATCTCGGCGGGCGGGGTGCCCATCCGCTCGGGCCAGTAGCGGCGGACGATGTCGTGGTTGGCGCCGATGCCGCCGGTGGTGACGACGACGGCCTGGGCGGTGAGCTCGAAGTCGCCGACGCGGTCGCGGTTGGAGGCGACGCCGCGGGCCGAGTCGTCCGGGGCGAGGACCGTGCCGCGCACACCGCGGGCGGTGCCGTCCTCGACGACGAGCTCGTCGACCTGGTGGCGGTGGTAGAAGGTCAGCAGCCCTTCGCGGGCGGCCCGCTTGGCTGAGTCGACGAAGGGTTCGACGACGCCGGTGCCGGTACCCCAGGTGACGTGGAAGCGGGGTACGGAGTTGCCGTGGCCGTCGGCGCGCAGGTCCCCGCGCTCGGCCCAGCCGACCGTGGGCAGGAACTTGATGCCATGGCTCTCCAGCCAGGACCGCTTCTCCCCCGCCGCCCACTCGACGTAGGCGCGCGCCCAGCGCACCGCCCAGGAGTCCTCGTCGTCGGCCCGGTCGAACTGGGCGCTGCCCTGCCAGTCGTTCCAGGCCAGGTCGATGGAGTCCTTGATGCCGAGGCGGCGCTGCTCCGGCGAGTCGACGAGGAAGAGCCCGCCGAAGGACCAGAAGGCCTGGCCGCCGAGGTTGGCACCGTTCTCCTGGTCGACGAGGGCGACCCGCCTGCCCCGGCTGGTGAGTTCGTGCGCGGCGACCAGGCCCGCGAGGCCCGCTCCGACGACGATGACGTCCGCATCCATGGCGACCGTTCCTTTACTGGTGGGGGTCTCGTTGGGGGGTGCCGCTGCCGTCGGTCAGCAGCGCGGTGAGCAGTTGTTTCAGCCAGACCCGGGCGCCGTCCACGTCCTTGTCCAGCAGCAGTTGGACGGTGACTCCGTCGTAGGCGGCGACCACGGCGTGGGCCGCGCCCTCGGCGTCACCGAGTACAGCAGGGGGTTCGGTGAAGCCACGCGCGCGTGCGAGGCGGTCGGCGATGGCCTGCCGCAGCCGCGCCCGGTGCTCCAGGAGGGTCTGGGCGACGTCGGGATCGCGGGCGGCGTGCACCAGGAAGTCCGTCTTGACCAGGAGCCAGTCCCGGTCGAGGAGGAGCACCTCGGTGACACGGTCGACGGCGGCCGGTACGTCGAGGTCGGGGCCGTCGAGGGCGAGGGCGCCAGCCACCTGCTCGGCGATCAGGTCGGCGCGCTGGCGGTAGAGGGCGAAGAACAGCTCGTCCAGGCTGTCGAAGTTGGAGTAGAAGGCGCCCCGGCTGTAGCCGGCGGCCTCGCAGACCTCCTCGATCGAGACGCGTCCGAACCCTTTGGCGGCGAACACGGCGAAGGCCGCGTCGAGGAGGTTGGCACGCGTGCGCACCCGGCGCCTGGTCACGCGCCGCACCGTCTCCTCCGCCACCATGTCCGACCCTCCGTTCGATACGGGAATGTATCCGATACATCGATGTATCGAAAGCCGCTGACACAAATTGAGTGGGAACATATTTTCGAATAAGGGGTACGCTGGACACATGAGCACGCACCTCCAGGGCTCCCTCTTCGACCAGACCGACCAGCTCCGCCTCGGCCCCCTCGACGGGATACGCCGGACGCGGCTCGGCCTCGGCGCCTGGATCGACGTGCTGCCCGGATGGCTCGGCGGCTCGGACGCCCTGTTCGAACAGCTCGCCACGGAGGTCCCGTGGCGCGCGGAGCGCCGCAAGATGTACGACCAGGTCGTGGACGTACCGCGGTTGCTGGCGTTCTACGACGTGGACGACGTCCTGCCGCACCCGCTCCTCGACGAGGCGCGTGCCGCGCTGACCGCGCGCTACGCCGAGGAGCTGGGCGAACCGTTCACCACGGCGGGGCTCTGCTACTACCGCAACGGCCGGGACAGTGTGGCCTGGCACGGGGACCGGATCGGGCGAGGTGCGCGGGAGGACACGATGGTCGCCATCCTGTCCGTCGGGGCACCGCGGGACCTGCTGTTGCGTCCGGTGCGCGGCGGCGAGTCGGTGCGCCGGCCGCTCGGGCACGGGGACCTGATCGTGATGGGCGGTTCCTGTCAGCGGACGTGGGAGCACTGCGTACCCAAGAGCACGCGGGCCGCGGGGCCGCGGATCAGCATCCAGTTCCGGCCGAACGGCGTGCGCTGAGGCGGAGAGGCGGCCGCTTCCGGCGTACGCGGGGGCGGCCTCCGGCGGACGGTGCCGGAGGCCGCCCTTCCTCTGGGCGGAAACCGGTCCTGCTCCCACACTGGGCCGCATGACCGCGGAGACCGAACGCGCAGCGCCCGTCCGCCGTTTCGAACTCGACGTACTGCGTGCCCTGGTCGTGGTCGGTCTGGTCTTCTTCCACGCGGCCCTGGTGTTCGACCCGGACGACGACTTCTACGTCAAGAACGCCGGTACGACACCTGTCATCACCGTGTTCGCCGGGTTCGGCGTGGTGTGGGCGATGCCGATGCTGTTCCTGGTCGCGGGTCTCGGCGCCCGGCACTCGCTGCGCCGCCGCGGCCCGCGCGGTTTCGCCCGCGAACGCCTGCTGCGCCTCGGCGTACCTCTCGTCTTCGCGACGGTCCTGCTCTGCCCCCTCCCCCAGTGGCTGCGGCTGCGCGCCGCCGACCCCGGCTACCACGAGTCGTACCGGCACTTCTGGCCGCGTTTCCTCACGGTCCATCTCGACCTGGGCGACTTCCCGTTCGTCCTGGACGGCAGGTACTTCGAGACCGGCCATCTCTGGTTCGTCGTGCTGCTCCTCGCCTTCTGCCTGCTGCTCGCCCCGGTCGCCGTTCCCCTCGCGGCGAGCGCGGAACGCGTCGCGCGGGCGGTGGAACGGCGGCCCGCGCTGCTCCTCCTGTTCGTGCTGCCGCTCGCCGTGGTCAACGCGCTGCTGGGCCTGGAGGAGGACTTCGCGGGCTGGAACCGCTGGGCCTATCTGCTGTTCTTCCTCTTCGGGTACGCCCTCGCCGACGACGAACGTGTGCGGGCCGCCCTGCGTCGAATCGCCGTTCCGGTGGGGGTGGCCGGGCTGGTCCTGTTCGGGGCGACGGCGCCGGGTTTCATGGCGGAGGACGATCCGTTCACCGCGTGGACCCCACTCGCGGTGGTCACCCGGGTGCTGTTCTCGGCGGCGGGCTGGTGCTGGGTGACGGCGATCCTCGGGCTGCTGGACCGGCAGCCGCGGACGCGGCCCGGCCCCGTCCTGGGATATCTCACGATCGCCGCGCTTCCGCTGTACGTCCTGCACCAGCCGGTCGTCGTCGCCTTCGCCTACGGGGTGGTGGGCTGGAACGCTCCGATCCTGGTCAAGTACGCGGCGATCGTGGCCGCTTCGCTCGCGGTGATCCTCGTCGTGTACGAGTACGGGGTGCGGCGGACGCGGGTGACGCGGTTCCTGTTCGGGATGCGTCCCTGAACAGGAATTTGGCGCGGACCCGATGCTTCCGGTCCGGCCGGGCTCTGCTTTGCTGATGCTGTCGGACAGGAACTCTGGACTCGGGGTCGGTCATGCGGGCAGACGTGCGGCAAGTCGCCGACGGCATTCATCTGGTGCACGGCAGCAACACCAACTGGGTGATCCTCAGCGAGGGGGACGAACTCACCCTGATCGACACCGGTTACCCCGGGGACCGGCAGCAGGTCCTCGACTCGCTGGCCGCGGTGGGCGGCTCGCCGGAGGCCGTGGCGGCGGTGCTGATCACCCACGCCCACAACGACCACCTGGGCTCGGCCGAGTTCCTGCGCTGCACCTACGACACGCCCGTCTACCTGCACGAGGCCGAAGTGCCGCACGCCCGGCGGGAGTTCCTGCACCAGGTGACCATCGGGCAGGTGGCGGCGAACAGCTGGCGGCCTGGGGTGCTGCCCTGGGCGGTGCACGCGCTGCGTTCCGGCGGCACGGCCAAGGTCCCGGTCGGCTCCCCCGAGACCTTCCCGGCGCCGGGCCCGCTGGACCTGCCCGGCCGGCCGGTGCCCGTGCACACGCCGGGCCACACCGACGGGCACGTGGCCTTCCACCTCCCGGACGCCGGGGTGGTGATCTCGGGCGACGCCCTGGTCACCGGCCACCCGACCTCCCGCCTCCAGGGACCGCAGCTGCTGCCCGACATGTTCCACCACGAACGCGCCCGGGCCATCACCTCCCTGGACGTCCTGGCCGACCTGGCCGGCGACCTGCTGCTGCCCGGGCACGGTGGCGAGCACCGCGGATCGGTACGGGAGGCGGCACAGCGCGCACGGGAACTGGTACGGAGTCCTTCTTCCGGACCGGCCCGGCGTTCCTGAGCCGACACCGCCCTCTCAGGGTGCGGGGAATGGTTCCCATCCGGGATACCCATGGCTCTGCGGCGGACGGTGCACCGGAGGCCTGTCCGCTCCCGCGAGCACGGCTCTGAACTGCGGTCTCGACCGCAGTCGCAGAGCGTTCCGGCGCGCCCACCGACCCGAGTCGACCGCACCCGCCCCCGAATTCACAGGCACCACCGCCTTCTACGGCTCCCCGGCCGCTGCTTCACTCCCTGCCACACCCGATCGATCAACCGCCCCATGAACAGCCATGGGGTGCAAGGGAGTTGCGCATGCCGGAATTCAACACCCGTGCCACCGAACCGTTCCCGAGAGAGCCCGGGGTGGCGATGCGTTCACGCGTGCGCGCCCTGCTCGCCGTCCTCGTCGTCGAGGACGGCGCCGTACTCACCGCGCCGGACGGACACCTCCTCTCCCTGACCGTGAACGGGGTCGAGACCGGCTCCGTGCTGGACGGAACCTACGGCACGACGACGCTGATCGCGGCGGGCACCTACCGCGGCGACATCGTCCTCACCCCCGCCCTGGAACACACGGAGACCTTCGCGGGCGCCACCTTCCACCGCGGCCGGCTCACCCACGCCTGGGCCAGGGACGTCTCCCTGTCGTCCACCGGCGAGGCGTTCAACGGCTGCTATGCCGCCGAGGGCGCCTCGTACACCCTGACGCGGCCACGGATCACCTTCGACGGCAACGGGCGCTGCGACTTCACCACTTACGGCGCCAACGTGATCGTCAAGAACTCCCGCATCCGCACCCGCGAGGGCCGACTGCCCGACGACGTCCTCGGCGAGAACACCTCGGCCACGATCACCGGCGACTCCGGCTACGGCACCTACGCGGACGGCGGCAGCCAGACGGACCTCTTCCTCGGCACCCACTTCGACGTGGCGACGTTCGCGGCCATCTCCACCGGCGGTTCCGTCACCTTCGCCGACAGCACGCGCGAGGCCGTGGTCGCACTCGACAGTGAGCTCGATCTGGGGCTGACTGCACGGGAGTCGGACGCGATCGGGCCGAGGGCGTCGATCGTCGAGTCCCGTGGGTGCGGCGTCATGTGGCACAGCGGTGACGGCGGATCGGTGGACATCGGCGGCGGTACCCGGTTCAGCACCGCCGGGACCATGTTCCTCGACAAGGCCAAGCAGGTCACCGTCACCGTGGACGGCTCGCAGGGCGCCCGGCTGCACACCGGCAACGGCGTCCTCGTCCAGGTCATGGAGACGGACGATCCCGGCTCCCCCGACGGCGTCTGCACCGAGCCCACCGGCGACCCGGACAAGGACGACACCTTCGACCCGACCACCGTGCACACCACGGACGCCACCGCCTCCTTCACCGACATCGAGCTGAAGGGCGACTTCTACAACGCGATGCGCACCGGCAAGAACCTCGTGCTCTCCTTCGCGCGCACCCGCCCCGCGGGCGTCGTCTCCGCGTCCGCGTCCCGGCACGCCGTCTCGTCCATCTCCGCGGCGAACCACGAGCAGATCAACCACCTCACCAACACGACGCGGCCCGCGATCGACAACGGCGTGATCGTGACGCTGGGCGCGGGGTCGGCATGGACGGTCACCGGTAAGTCGTATCTGACGAGGCTGGTCGTCGACACGGACGCGACGGTGCAGGCGCCGCCCGGCCGGACCCTGAGCCCGTCCGTCGACGGCGCCGTGACCACGCTCGCGCCCGGGAGCACGTATTCCGGCGCGCTCACCCTCACCGTCGCATAGCCGCGTTTCCGACCTCCCCCACCTGGAGACCACCCGTGCATCCCCTCCTGCAACGCCTGCGGCCCCGGCGGCTCGCCGGAGCCCTGGCGGCCACCGTCCTCCTCGTCGTCGGCACGGCGTTCGTGCCGGGCGACGGTTCCACCGCCCAGGCGACCGCCGTGACCGCGAGCAGCACCATCTCCCCCGCGCTGAGCTGCTCCGAAGTCGCCCAGCTCGACCTGAACGGCATCACCGGCGCCCCCACCCAGATCGGCTCGGCGACGGTCCTGTCCGCCGACGACAATCCGCTCGGCGACTGGGAAGCCTGCTCGATCACCGGACTCATCGCCCCGCAGATCCAGTTCGTGCTGCGGCTGCCGACCAGCACCTGGCAGGGCAACTACCTCCAGGTGGGCTGCGGCGGCAACTGCGGTGTGGTGGCCAGTGGTTCCGCCCCCGCGTCCACCGGCTGCACCTCCTATACGAGCGGCGGCTTCGCCGTGGGCGGCACCGACCAGGGCCACTTCGGCACCAGCATGTCCTCCGGCCTGTTCGGCACGGACCCGACCCTGAAGGTCGACTTCGGCTACAAGTCCGAGCACCAACTCGCGGTCGTGGCAAAGGAGATCATCAAGCGTTTCTACGGCGAGTCCGCCGGCCACTCCTATTACGACGGCTGCTCACAGGGCGGCCACGAGGCGCTCACCGAGGCCCAGCGCTATCCGACCGACTTCGACGGCATCATCGCCGGCGCGCCGGCCAACAACTGGACCGCGCACACCTTCCAGCACGCCTGGAACGCGCAGGCCGTCTTCGCCGACGGCACCAACGCCACGCTCGTCACCAGCGACCTCGAGCCACTCCACGAAGCGGTTCTCGAAGGCTGCGACGCCGGCTCGGACGGCATCATCGAGGACCCGCTCGCCTGCACCTGGGACCCGGGCAGCATCCAGTGCGCCGACGGCCAGACCTCGACCGCCGACGCGTTCTGTCTGACGTCCGAACAGGTGACCACGGTACGGAAGTTGTACTCGGGCCCACGCAACAGCGACGGCAAGCTGCTCTACCCCGGCTGGCAGCTGCGCGGCAACGAACTCAACTGGGCCGGTGTGATCGTCCCGACCACCACGACCGGCTCCACCTCGAACAAGACCAACGTCAACGAACGGGTCCGGTATCTGCTCTACCCCGACGCCCACCCCGAACTGTCCTACAAGGACGTCAAGTTCACCACGGCCGCGTACAAGCAGCTCATGCGGCTCAACGAAGGCACCATGGACGCGACCGACCCCGACCTGTCGGCGTTCAAGGCGGCCGGCGGCAAGCTGATCGTCTGGCAGGGGCTCGCGGACCCGAACATCTCCTCCGTGGCGGCGATGGCGTACTACAAGGCGGTCCAAAAGGCGATGGGCGGCGCGTCGAAGACCTCGGACTTCGCCCGACTGTTCCTGCTGCCGGGAGTCGCCCACTGCGGCGGCGGCCAGGGGCCGGACAGCATCGACGCGCTGTCGGCGATCGTGGACTGGGTCACGGCGGACAAGGCGCCCGACAGTCTGCTCAGCCAGGACATCGACAGCAGCGGCACGGCCACCGCCTCCCGGCCCGTCTACCCGTTCCCGTACGTCGCGGTGAACACCACCGGCGGCTCGGACGACGACGCCTCCAGCTACACGGCCCGACTGTCCACCGCCGAGCAGCACTTGGCCGTCGACTACCTCGGTTCCTTCCGCTCCGGCTACGAGACGGTCAGCGGCTGGGAGAACGGGAAGTGGGTGACCCGCCAGGGCAAGAACTGAACCCGCCGGTCCCTCACTTCGGCGGACCGGAGAGCCGACGCAGCACGTCCCTGCTGGCCGTGGAGACCAGCGGGGGTACGTCGAGATCGTCGAGCATGTCGGCGGCTGCCTGCATCTCGACGATCCGGCGTGCCGCGTGCCGATGACTGCCGTCGACCATCCGGTCCACGGTCGCTCCGCCCGCCCTCGTCAGCTCCTCGGCGATGACCTCGCGCAGCCAGTCCTCGCAGCCCGCGGCCCGGGCCGCGTCGAGGGCCTCGACCACGGCGGCCGCCAGGCCCTTGTAGAACACGCTGCGCAGCAGCTTGCGCTCGGCGGCCAGCCCGGCCGGACCGTCGAGCACCTCGACGTGCGCCCCGAGGGGGCCGAGCAGCGCTGCGTAGCGCTCGGCCCCCGGTCCGGAGACCAGCATCGGCGTGCGCAGTCCCCTGCCGGGCACGGTCGCCATCAAGGACACGTCGGCGAAGCCGATGCCGGCGCCCGCGGCGATCTCCCCGAGCCGCCTCTTCAGCGCGGGCGAGGCGGTGTTGAGGTCGGCCCAGAGGCAGTCGGGGGACGTTCCGGCGAGGCCCGCCCGCAGGGCGTCCACCGCGTCCGAGGCGCTGTTGACGCTCAGTACGAGGTCGCAGCCCAGCACCGCCTCCGCGTCGCCGCCGGTGTCCACCACGCCCGGCGGGGCCTGCACTTTCGGGTCGAAGCCCCGTACGTGCGCGCCCGCGGCGGCCAGGTCGCCCGCGATGGCGCCGCCTGCCTCCCCGAGACCGAGTACGGCGACACGCAGCCCCTCGGTGGCAACGGATTCCATGGGTACTGCTCCTCGTCGTCCTGTGCAGCGGGGGCGCCACATCTCCCGGAAATTGGTAACAATATTGTCGCCATTCAGGTAGTTCACAGGAAGAGGGGGTCCCGTGTCGGGTGCACACAAAGTCCCGTCCCCGCCCGGCCCGGTCGTCGAGGCCATCCGCGCGGCGATCGTGAGCGGGGACTACGTACCGGATCAACGGCTCGTGGAGACGGACCTGTCGGAGCGGTTCGCGGCCAGCCGCGGGGCCGTCCGCTCGGCGCTGCTCCAACTCGGCAACGAAGGGCTGGTCGAGCGGATCCCTCATCGGGGTGCCCGGGTCCGCGCGGTGTCCCTGGCCGAGGCGATCGAGATCCTCGAGGTCCGGATGGCGGTCGAGGGGCTCTGTGCGGCCAAGGCCGCGGAGCGGGTGACCGAGGCCGAGATCGCCGAACTGCGCGAGATCCGCGAGGGGATGGGTGCCGCGGTCGAGACCGGTGCGGTGATGACGTACTCGCAGCTCAACAACCGGCTGCACCGCCGCATGCTGGAGATGAGCGGGCAGCGCACGGCCGGTGGCGTGATCGAGCGACTGCGCGGCCAGGCCGTCCGCCACCAGTTCCGGCTCGCCATGCAACCGGGGCGGCCCTCCGTCTCGCTGCCCGAGCATCTCGCGATCATCGACGCCATCTGCAGCCGCGACCCGGTGGCCGCCGAACGGGCCACCCGGCAGCACCTCGACAGCGTGATCCAGGCACTCCGCGGTACGGCCCTGCCGGGCACCGGCACGCCCGCGGCGAGCCCCGGAACGCCGTAGCGGAACACTTTCTGCGCAACCCATTGACGCCATGGCGGTGATTGTTAACAATCCGGTTCACTAAATTGGCGACAGGGAGTTCGGAATGACCGATCGACCAGCCACACATCCGACACCTTCGGACCGCGCCCGCGGACTCGTCGCGGGGGCCTACGACATCCATGTGCACATCGCACCCGACCTGATGAAGCGTCGCATCGACGACCTGACACTCGCGGACCGCTTCGGTGCGGTCGGCCTGTCGGGGTTCGTGCTCAAGTCGCACTACGTGCCCACCGCGGAACGGGCCGAGGTGGTCCGAACCGCCGTACCCGGCTTCGGCGCGGTCGGCGCGATCACCCTCAACGCCTCGGTGGGCGGCATGAATCCGATCGCCGTGGAGATCGCCGGCCGCGGCGGCGCGCAGTTCGTCTGGCTGCCGACCGTGGACAGCGCCAACGAGCGGGCCTGTACGGCCGACACCCCCGAGGGCGCCACACCGCCCATGTGGATGCAGTTACAGGAGGAGCTGCGGGCCGCGGGCATGACGGCCGACCCGGTGGACGTGCTCGCGCCGAACGGTGCGGTACTGGAAGCAACCCGGCAGGTGCTCCGGGTGATCGCCGCCCACGACATGACCCTCGCCACCGGCCATCTCAGCTCCGACGAGATCGCCGCCGTCGTGGACACGGCCGCCGAGGAGGGCGTACGGCGGATGGTGATCACCCATCCGGAGTTCACCTCCCAGCGGGTCGGCGTGGAACGCCAGCGGCAACTCGCCGCCAAGGGAGCCCTGTTGGAGAGGTGCTTCACCACGCCGTACACCGGCAAGGTCTCCTGGGACCTGTGGCTGGAGAACATCCGGGCGGTCGGCCCGGAGTACTCCGTGCTCTCCAGCGACCTGGGACAGCCCTTCAACCCTCCGGTGGAGGACGGCCTGGCGCTGCTGGCCGACCGGCTGCTGGCCGCGGGCTTCAGCGAGCACGAGATACGGACCATGGCCGTGGACAACACCGTCTGGCTGGCCGGGGCGACGAAGGAACGGCGCTGACGATGGGCAGCGTGCTGGAAGTCACCCGGCTGACCAAGCAGTTCGTCAAGGACGACCTGGGGATCCTGGCGCTGCGCGATCTGAGCCTCGGGATCGAGGAGGGCTGCTTCGTCACCGTGCTCGGTCGCAGCGGCTGCGGCAAGTCGACCCTGCTGAACATGATGTCCGGGCTGATGTCGCCCACTTCGGGTGCCGTGACGTACCGGGACGCGCCGGTGTCCGGTCCGCGGACCGAGGTCGGCTATCTGACCCAGTCCGACACCCTGATGCCCTGGCGCGACGTGGTCCGCAATGTCGAGATGCCCATGGAGATCAAGGGAGTCGATGCCAAGGAGCGGCGCAGGCGGGCCACGGATCTCGTCGAGCGGGTCGGGCTGACCGGCTTCGAGCGGCACTACCCGCGCGAGCTGTCCGGCGGTATGCGGCGCCGCGCGAGCCTGGCCCGGATGCTGGCCGGCGATCCGGAGGTCCTGCTTCTCGACGAGCCGTTCGGCGCGCTGGACGCGCAGCTCCGCTTCGTCCTCCAGGCCGAGCTGCTGCGGCTGTGGCAGGACAGCGGGCAGACCGTGGTGTTCGTGACCCACGACATCGAGGAGGCGCTGCTGCTCGGTGACCGGATCGTGGTGCTCGGCCGGATCGGAAAGGTGCTCCTGGACAAGGAGATCGATCTGCCCAGGCCGCGCGACGCCGACGAACTGCGGGTGGATCCGCACTTCGTCAGCCTGCACAAGGAGATGACCGCGGCGCTCCGGGAGGCGCGATGAAGACGGTCGACGAGCAGAAACCCGTGAACGCCGAGCGGACGACCGGGGAGTCGGTCACCGTCGCGTTGAACCGCACCTGGTGGGAGAAGCACGGCCGTACGGTGATCATCTGGGGCGGTCGGCTGGTCTTCGCCGTGGTGCTGCTGGTCGCCTGGCAGGTGTGCGCGGGCCGGGTGTTCGACCTGACCTTCACCAGCCGGCCGCTCGACGTGGCGCGCCGGCTGGGCGACTGGCAGCGGGACGGCCTGCTCTGGTCCAACACCTGGGTCACGCTCAAGGAGGTCGTCCTCGGGTTCGCGCTGGGCGCCGTGTCCGGCGCGGTCACCGGGTTCGTCCTCGCCTCGCTGCCGACCTTCTACCGCATGGTCGACCCGTTCATCGTGGCGCTGTACTCGCTGCCGAAGGTGGCGCTGGCACCACTGTTCATCGTCTGGTTCGGCATCGGCCTGCAGATGAAGGTGCTGCTCGCCGCCGTCACCGTGTTCTTCCTGGTGTTCCTCAACACCGCCGTGGGCGTGCGGGAGGTCGACCGGGGACTGATCGACGCGGTACGGCTGATGGGCGGCCGACGCCGTGACGTCGTACTGAAAGTCGTCCTGCCCGGCTCGATGACCGGGCTGCTCACCGGACTCAAGGTCGCCGTCCCGTACTCGCTGATCGGCGCGGTCATCGGTGAACTGGTCGCGTCCAACCGGGGATTGGGCTACCTGATCAGCGACGCAGCCGCCAACTTCGACACGGCCGGCGTCTTCGCCACACTCGTGGTCCTCTCCGTGATCGCGACCGTCCTGAACCTGATCGTCAGCCTCATCGACCGCAGGGCCAACCGCTGGAAGCCACTGGAGGGCCGGAAATGACCAGAGTGGAGATGAACCGTCGGCAACTCGTCAAGGGCCTGCTGGCGACCGGAGCGGTCGCCCTGGCCGGCACGGGCTGCGGCGGGTCCGCCGGTGCGACGGCGGTCGGCAAGCTGTCGGTGGGGCAGGTCAGTCAGTCGATCGCCTTCTTCCCGCTGTTCGTGGCGACGAAGAAGGGCTACTTCAAGGACGAAGGCGTCACCTTCGACGAGCCGCCCATCCTCGGCAACGGCTCCAAGGTGGCGGCCGCCCTGAAGTCGGGCAGCATCCAGGTGGGCGGCGGGGTGATGACCGACGTCTTCAAACTGTCGGAGATCGAGGACGACATCCGCCTGGTCGCCGACCTGGTGGACAAGTACTACATCGACATCATCACCGGGAAGAAGTTCAAGGGGGCCGCGGTCAGCGCCTCGCTCGAGGAGCGGACCAAGTCCCTCAAGGGCAAGAAGATCGGCATCACCGGACCGGGCAGCGGCACCGAGGCCCTCGTCATCTACCTCTTCGCCAAGGTCGGTCTGGACGCGAAGAAGGACGCCGAACTGGTCAACCTGGGCAGCGAGCCCACCGCCGCGCTCGGGGCGCTGAAGAACGGCCAGGTCGACGCCCTCTCCTTCGCCCAGCCACTGGCCCAGCAGGCGGAGGGGGCCGGCACGGGCACCCTGTACATCTCCCCCTGCCGGGGCGACATTCCCGGCCTGGTGGACGTCTCCCACGGGGTCTTTTTCACCACCCGGAGCGTGCAGAAGAAGAAGGCCAAGGAACTCGCCGCCTTCCAGCGGGCGCTCGTGCGGGCCAAGACGGACATCCGCGGCAACGACACGGCGGAGGTCAAGAAGCTGCTCTCCGAGTACCGCAGCGGAATGCCGGACGCCACCCTGGAAGCACTCCTCCCCCTGCTGAGGAGCGAGATCCCGGCGACCAACGCCTTCAAACGCTCCTCCTTCGACGCCGCCGTCACCTTCCACAAGTCGGCCGGCCTGATCACCAAGACCCCCGACTACGACACCCTCGTCCCCTCGAACCTGCGCGAGACGTGAGCACCGACGTCCTGGTCGTCGGCGGTGGCAACGCGGCAGTCGTGAGCGCGCTGACCGCCGCCGACACCGGCGCCCGGGTGCGGCTGCTGGAACGCGCGCCCACCCACTTCCGCGGCGGCAACAGCCGGCACACCCGCAACATCCGGTGCGTGCACGACACCGGCGACGGGTTCACGACCGGCCCCTACCCCTTCGCCGAACTCTGGCGCGACCTCTGCGGAGTCGGCGAAGGTCCGAGCGACGAGCGGCTCGCCGAGCTGACCGTGCGCGAGTCGGTGTCCGCGCCGGCCTGGATGGCCGCCCACGGCGCCCACTGGCAGCCCGCGCTGTCCGGCACCCTGAACCTGGCCCGCACCAACAGGTTCTTCCTCGGCGGCGGCAAGGCGCTGCTCAACTCCTACTACCGGACCGCCGAACGGTCCGGGGTGACCATCGAATACGACAGCCGGGTCACCCGCCTCGAATGGGCCGGTGAGACCTGCACCGCGGTACACACCGACGACGGTCGCCGCATCCCGGCCGCGTCCGTGGTCTGCGCGAGCGGCGGCTTCGAGGCCAACCTCGGCTGGCTGGGCCGCTATTGGGGCGCGGCGGCCCAGGGCTTCCACGTGCGCGGGCCCTCGTACAACGACGGCGGTGTCTTGCGGGAGTTACTGGACGCGGGCGCCCAACAGGCGGGCGAGGAACGGGGTTTCCACGCCGTCGCGGTGGACGCCCGCGGCCCGAAGTACGACGGCGGGATCGCCACCCGCATCGACTCCATCCCGTTCGGCATCGTGGTCAACCGGGACGGCCGCCGCTTCTACGACGAGGGTGAGGACATCTGGCCCAAGCGGTACGCCAGTTGGGGACGGAACATCGCCGGGCAGCCGGGCCAGATCGCCTACGCCCTGTGGGACGCGAAGGCGCAGGGTACCTTCCTGCCGCCCATGTACGGGCCTTACACCGCGGGTTCGGTCGAGGAGCTCGCCGAGCGGCTCGGCCTGGACAAGCGGGCCGTCGCCGAGACCGTCGGCGCCTTCAACACGGCGGTCGACCGGGGCGGCGCTCCGTCCCGGGACTTCACCATGGCCCGGCCGGACGGCAGGGCCACCGCCGGGCTCGACCCGCCGAAGAGCAACTGGGCCAGGCGCCTCGACACGCCGCCCTACTTCGCCGTACCGATGCGCCCCGGGATCACCTTCACCTACCTCGGCGTCGCGGTCACCGACCGGGCCCGGGTCCGCCGGGCGGACGGCGGGGTCTTCCGGAACGTCTTCGCCGCCGGGGAGATCATGTCCGGGAACATCCTCTCCACCGGTTACCTCGCCGGGTTCGGAATGACCATCGGCACCGTGTGGGGCCGTATCGCGGGACGGGAGGCGGCCCGCCATGCCCTCGGATGACCTCTTCGACGAGGCCGGGCGTCAGCTCACCGTCTGCAACTCGTGCCGCTACTGCGCCGGTTACTGCCCGGTCTGGCCCGCGCTGGAGCTGCGGACCACACTGGAACTCCAGGACATCACCCACCTCGCCAACCTCTGCCACGACTGCGGTGACTGCCTCAGCGCGTGCATGTACGCCCCGCCGCACGAGTTCGCGGTGGCTCCCCCGAGCGTCTTCGCCGAGGTCAGAGCGGACACGTACCGCCGCTACGTCTGGCCGCACCGCGCACCGGGGCGGCTCGGCACGGGCCTCGCCTTCGCCGCCGTCTGCCTCGCACTCGCCCTGCTGTCACGCCTGTTCACCGACCGGTGGTTCGTCGTGGCGGACCGGCCCGGTGACCCGTACGAGATCCTTCCGCACGTCCCGCTGCTGATCGCGGTGGGGGCGCCGAGCCTGTGGGCGACCGGTGTGTTCGGCTGGGCCGCGCTGCGGTACTGGCGCGATGTCCACGGCCGTCTCGCCGACCTGTTGCGCCTCCGGGTCTGGCGGACGACGTTTCTACAGTCCGTGCAGCTGCGGCACATGGAAGGAGGCGGCGCGGGATGCGAGGTACCCGGCCGGCGCGGATTCCATCTGGTACTGCTGTACGGCTTCGGGCTCTGCGCCCTCTCGACCGCGGCGGCGGCGGTTCTTCAGAACGTGCTCGGCGCGCAACCGCCGTACCCCTGGCTGTCCGTGCCGGTGATCAGCGGCAGTGTCGGCGGGATCGCCATGCTCGTCGGGGGGACCGGGTTGTGGGTGCGCGCCGGCGGCAGTGGGTTCCTGTGGGCGCTGCTCGTGCTCGCCGCGACCGGGATGCTCACCCTGCTGCTGCGGGAGACCGTCGTCTTCGGGCCGCTGCTCCTGCTCCATGTGGGCGCGGTCGCCACGGCGTTCGGGGTCTCCCCGTACACGAAGTTCGTCCACTGGATCTTCCGGATGCTGTCCATCCACCACGACAACCTGGAGCGTTGACATGGGCAATACCGCCGCGGTGGTGGCCGAGCACGTCCGTGCCTCGGGGGCCCGGTTCGTGTTCGCCTACCCGGGCGACCCGATCATCGAGCTGATGGAGGCGATGCGCGCCCTCGACGTCGAGATCGTGCTCGGCAGCCGTGAGGGCACCGCGGTGTTCATGGCCGAGGCGTACGCGATGGTGACCGGGCGGCCCGGTGTCTGTCTGTCGACGCTGGGGCCCGGCTCGACCTCCATCGTCAACGGGGTGGCCGCCGCGACCTGGGACCGCGTGCCGCTGCTCGCGATCTCCGGGCAGATCGACGCCGGCCGCGAGGACCTGGTCACTCACCAAGTCGTCGACCACAAGCTGCTGTTCTCGCCGGTCACCAAGTGGGCCGGACGCATTCACCCCCGGTCCGCCGACGCGGTGCTGCGCAAGGCGCTGCGCCTGTCCGTCGCCGAACGGCCGGGCGCCGTCCATCTCACCGGCTCCGCCGAGACGTTCGCCGCGCCCGCTGCGGACGTTGTCGTCAAGTCGCCCCCGCTGGACGGGGCCGCGGGAGGTGTACGGGTGCAACGGGCCGTCGGCGGACCGGACCCGGCGTCACTGCTGCGTTCGGCCCGGCGCCCGGTGCTGCTGGCGGGGGCGGCCGCGACCCGGTGCGGGGCGTCCGAAGCCCTGATCGGGCTGGCGGAGAGGGTCGGGGCCCCGGTGGTGGTGTCCCCGATGGCCAAAGGGGTGTTCCCGGAGGACCATCCACTCTTCGCCGGTGTCCTCGACATGGCGTGCAACCAGGTGCTGTGGGACTTCCTCGCGGGCAGCGACCTCGTCGTCGCCGCCGGTTTCGATCCGGTCGAGCTGATCAGGCCGTGGTCCGTGGCGGTACCGGTGCTGCACGTCGACACCACGCCCAACGTCGACCAGGTCTACCCCAGCGACTGCGAGGTGGTGGGAGACGTCTCCGCGAGCCTGGACTGGCTCGCGGAGGGGTGGTGGGGCGAACCCCGTTGGCAGGAACGGGAGATCGCGGCCCACCGGGACCGGCTGCGCACGGCCTACTACGCGGGCCGGGTCGCCGGTCGTCTCAACCCCACCGACGTCATCGACGTCGTACGCGCCGCCACTCCCCCGGAAACCGTCGCCACCTGCGATGTCGGCTCGCACAAGCTCCTCGTCGGGCAGGGCTGGCAGGCCAGTCGGCCGCGGAGCGTCCTCATGAGCAACGGCCTGTCCTCGATGGGCTTCGGGCTGCCCGGGGCCATCGGCGCGCAGCTCGCCCTCGGTGACGTTCCCGTCGTCGCCCTCATCGGGGACGGCGGCTTCGCGATGGCCGCGACCGAACTCCGGCTCGCCGCGGCACGTCGACTGCGGCTCGCGGTCGTGGTGTTCGTCGACGGCAGCCTCAACCGCATCGAGCTCAAGCAGCGCGCGCTCGGCTATCCCGGCACGGCGACCCGGCTGGACGACATCGACCTGCTCGCGCTCGCGGGGTCGATGGGGTGCGACGGAGTGCGGGTGACGTCGGTGGTGGAGTTGGAGAAGGCGACGGCCGGGTTGGCGGACCTGACCAGGCCCCTGCTCATAGAAGCGCGCATCGACCCGGCCCAGTACGAGGCGCAGTTCTAGCAGCTCTTGGAGGAGCCGACATGACGGTCGTCGCGGAACTGGCCGAGTTCGCGGTAGCTCAGCGAGCGACGCCGCTCGCTGAGAACGTGCGGCACGCGGCGGTGCGCGCGACCGTGGACTGGGTCTCGGCCACGGTCCCGGGCGCCGACACGCGTGCCGCCCGCGCTCTGACCGAGGCGCTCGTCCCCGGCCCCGGACCGGCGCGGCTGATCCCTTCCGGCCGGGCCACCGACGTACGCACGGCCGCGCTGCTCAACGGCACCGCCGCGCACGCCGCCGAACTCGACGACATCTACCGGGACGCCTTCTATCACCCCGGCGCCCCGACCATCGCCGCCGCCTTCGCGGTCGCCGACCAACTCGACTCCTCCGGTGAGGACTTCCTGCGTGCCGTGACCATCGGGTACGAGGTCGGCGCGCGGATCGCGCTCGCCGTGGGACCGGAGCACTACCGCAACTGGCACACCACCGGAACGGTCGGCACCTTCGGCGCGGCGGCCGCGGCCGCCGAGTTGCTCCGGCTGGACGCCGACCGGTTCGCGGGCGCGCTCGCGCTGGCCGCGACCATGACCGCCGGCCTCCAGCAGACCTTCCGCTCGCCGTCCACGGGCAAACCGTTGCACGCGGGGCACGCGGCCGAGGCCGGGGTGATGGCCGCACTCGCCGCCGGGAAGGGGCTCGCCGGTGCCCTGGACGTGCTGGAGGGGCCGGCCGGCTTCGGCGTCGCGACCGCCGGGATCACCGGGCTCTCGGTCTCCGGACTGGGTGATCCGTTCTGCGTCACGGCCACGACAGTGAAGTACCACGCCTGCTGCGGCCACACCTTCGCCGCGATCGACGCGGCGATCGAACTGCGCGCCGACGGCATACGGGTGGAGGAGATCGCCGGCATCGAGATCGACACGTACGAGACCGCGACCCGCGTCGCCGGCCGCGCCGATCCCGTCGAGCCCGAGGAGGCCAGGTTCAGCCTGGCCTACACGGTGGCCGCCGCTCTGGTACTGGGCCGCGTACGGCTGCGCGCCTTTGCGCCCGAGGCGCTGCGCGATCCCCTGATCCGGACCCTCATGGCGCGCACCACGACCCGGGTCGACCCGGAGCTGGACAAGCTGGCCCCCGGCCGCCGGGCCGCCCGGGTCCGGATCACCGACCGGCACGGCACCTCGCGCGAACGACTGCGGCTGACCCGCAAGGGAGACCCCGACGATCCTCTGAGTGACGACGAGTTGAAGGAGAAGTTCGACGAGCTCGTACCCGCGTTCCTCGGCCGCCCTCGCGCCGAGTCGATCGCCGACGCGCTGTGGAAACTGCCCGTACTCGCGCGGATGAGCGATCTGGAGAGCCTCTAAGGTGAGGTGACGATCACCCGCGAGGCAAGGACACGCGAGCCATGGCACTGCAGATCAGCGCTACGAACCCGGAGCATCCCGCGCTCCTGCTGGCCCTGCCCTGGCACCTGCCGCTGGTGGACTGGCCCGACGAGTACCTGGTCCCGCTGCCGCGCGGCATCTCCCGGCACGTGGTGCGCTACGCCCGCGCCGGCGACGAGGTGATAGCCGTCAAGGAGCTGGCCGAGCGGCCCGCCCTGCGCGAGTACGAGCTGCTGCGCGACCTGGACCGGCTCGGCATCCCCGCCGTGGACCCCCTCGCCGTGGTCACCGGCCGCAACGACGGCGAGGGCGCCCCGCTGGAGCCGGTGCTCATCACCCGGCATCTGCGCGGATCGCAGCCGTACCGCTCGATGTTCGAGACGACGATGCGGCCGGCCACCATGCACCGCCTCATGGACGCCCTGGCCGTGCTGCTGGTGCGGCTGCACCTGGCCGGGTTCGCGTGGGGCGACTGCTCGCTCTCCAACACCCTGTTCCGGCGTGACGCGGGCGCCTACGCCGCGTACCTCGTGGACGCCGAGACCGGTGATCTGCACCCCCAACTGAGCACCGGGCAGCGGGAGTACGACCTCGATCTCGCGCGCGTGAACATCAGCGGCGAGCTGCTCGACCTGGAGGCGTCGGGGGCGCTGCACCCCTCCGTGGACCCGATCGAGTTCGGCATGGAGATCTGCGCCCGCTACGGCGACCTCTGGGACGAGCTGACCCGCACCTCGGTCTATCCGGCGGGCAAGTACCACTTCATCGAGCGCCGGATCCGGCGCCTGAACGAGCTCGGTTTCGACGTGGCCGAGATGCAGATCCAGCACTCCTCCAACGGCGACACGGTCACCTTCGTGCCCAAGGTCGTCGACGCCGGTCACCACCAGCGCCAGCTGCTCCGGCTGACCGGCCTGGACACGGAGGAGAACCAGGCCCGGCGGCTCCTGAACGACCTGGAGAGCTGGATGGCCACCCAGGACGACTACGCCCCGGGCGACCCCCTCGCCGCCCGCCCCGAGGTGCTCGCCCACCGCTGGGTGCGGGACGTCTTCCGGCCCACGGTCCGGGCCGTGCCGCTGGAGCAGCGCGGGTCGATGGACGCGGCCGAGATCTACCACGAGCTCCTCGAACACCGCTGGTACCTGTCCGAACGCGCCCAGCACGACATCGGCCTGGACACGGCGGTCGCGGACTACATCGAGAACGTGCTGCCCAAGGCGCGGGAGACCCTGGAGCCGATCACTCCGGAGTGACCCGGTCGTGCGGGACGACGGCCACCGGGCAGGGCGCGTGGTGCAGCACCCCGTGCGCCACCGAGCCGATCCGCGCGCCCACGGCCGTACGGCGCGCGCGGCGGCCCACGACCACCAACTGGGCCCGGCCGGCGACCGACAGCAGCACCTGCCCCGCGCTGCCCATCTCCAGGTGCTCGACCACGGGCACGTCCGGGAAGCGCTCCCGCCACGGCTGGAGCGCCGCCGACAGAGCCTTCCTCTCGTACGGCTCCAGGCCGCCCGCCTCGTCGAGGAGCTTCATCGAGCCGGGGCTGTACGCGAACACCGGCGGCAGCGTCCAGACGCGCACCGCACGGACCCCGGCCCCGCGGGCGACCGCCGTCTCGAAGGCGAACCGCAGCGCTTCGGCACTGTCCTCCGGGTCTCCCTCCTGGCCCACGATGATCTCGCGGCCGGCGGCCTCGGCCGGCGGCTGGTCGTCGGCGCGGACCAGCACCACCGGCCGCGTGGTCTCGGCGATCACCTGCTGGCCGACGGAACCGAGCAGGAACCCGACGACCGGTCCGTGCCCACGCGCGCCGAGCACCAGCATCTCGGCCTCCGCCGCGGCGCCGACCAGCGTCTCGGGTGCCTCGCCCTCCAGGACGTCCGTGGTCACCTCCAGACCGGAGTGCCGGCCCTGGACGGTACGGGCGGCCTCGGCGACCGCGTCCCGCACCCACTCGGCCTGCGTGTCCGGGTCCGCCGCGTCGATCGCCTCGTACGGCTGGAACCGCCAGGCCTGCACCACCCGCAGCGGGAGCCCGCGGCGGACCGCCTCCCGGGCCGCCCAGTCCAGTGCCGCGATGCTCTCGTCGGTTCCGTCGACGCCTGCGGTGATCGGGCGGGTCATGGGGCTGCCTCCGAGTCTCGTGGTCAGGTCACTCGGGCCCAGTCTTCACTAGGCTCGGCCCATGGCCTTGGAATGGGAGCAAGTGATCGTCGACTCGGCCGACCCCGTCGCGCTGGGACGCTGGTGGGCCGAGGCGCTCGGCTGGGTCGTGGTGAACGACTCGGCCGACGAGTTCGAGATCCGGCCCGAGAAGGACCGCCTGCCAGGACTGCTCTTCGGCCAGGTGCCGGAGAGCAAGACCATCAAGAACCGCCTGCATCTGGACTTCCGCCCGGACGACCGGGACGCGGAGGTCGAGCGGCTGCTGGCGCTGGGCGCACGCCATGCGGACGTCGGACAGACGGGCGACGAGTCCTGGGTGACCTTGGCGGATCCGGAGGGGAACGAGTTCTGCGTGCTCTCCTCGCGGCGCCCCTGAGCGTTCGCCGCAAGCGTTATACCGGAGCGAAGCGGGACGATCGAACATACGATGGGCGGGAGCCGGCGCGGTGACCGTCTTTGCGACAGGGCTCACCACGCCGTCGGTCCGACCACTCGGGGTGGGAGACGTATGGCACAGGCGTCCGACGCAGCGCGGACCGTCATCATGACCGTGGACGACGATCCCGGAGTGTCCCGGGCGGTCGCCCGCGATCTGCGACGGCGCTACGGCGAGTCGTACCGGATCGTGCGCGCGGAGTCCGGCGAGTCCGCGCTGGACGCGCTGCGGGAGCTGAAGCTGCGCGGTGACCTCGTGGCCGTGATCCTGGCCGACTACCGCATGCCGCAGATGAACGGCATCGAGTTCCTGGAGCAGGCCCTGGACGTGTATCCGGGGGCACGGCGGGTCCTGCTGACGGCATACGCGGACACCAGCGCGGCGATCGACGCGATCAACGTCGTGGACCTGGACCACTACCTGCTCAAGCCGTGGGATCCGCCGGAGGAGAAGCTCTATCCGGTCCTGGACGACCTGCTGGAGGCGTGGCGGTGCAGTGACTTCCGGCCGGTGCCCAGCACCAAGGTGGTCGGGCACCGCTGGTCGGCGCGGTCCTCGGACGTGCGGGAGTTCCTGGCACGCAACCAGGTGCCGTACCGCTGGTACTCGGCGGAGGAGCCCGAGGGGCAGCGGCTCCTTGCGGCGGCCGGGGCGGACGGGCAGCGGCTGCCGCTGGTGATCACGCCGGACGGGGATCCGCTGGTCGAGCCGGAGGCCCCCGAGCTGGCCGCGCGGGTCGGGCTGGCGACGACACCGGCGGCGGACTTCTACGACCTGGTCGTCATCGGCGGCGGACCCGCCGGGCTGGGGGCCGCGGTGTACGGGGCCTCGGAGGGGCTGCGGACCGTTCTCGTGGAGCGGTCGGCGACGGGTGGCCAGGCCGGGCAGAGCTCGCGGATCGAGAACTATCTCGGCTTCCCGGACGGCGTGTCGGGCGCCCAGCTCACGGAGCGGGCCCGGCGTCAGGCGGGCAAGTTCGGCGCGGAGGTCCTCACCGCGCGCGAGGTGACCGGGCTCGAGGTGAACGGGGCCGCGCGCACGGTGCGTTTCTCGGACGGGTCCGCGGTCGCCGCGCACAGTGTGATCCTCGCGACCGGCGTGTCCTACCGGCAGTTGGAGGCGCCCGGCTGCAACGACCTCACCGGCTGCGGGGTGTTCTACGGTTCGGCGCTCACCGAGGCGTCCTCCTGCCAGGGGCAGGACGTGTACATCGTGGGCGGCGCCAACTCGGCCGGACAGGCGGCGATGTACCTGTCCCGGGGCGCCAAGTCGGTGACGCTGCTGGTGCGCGGTGCCGACCTGTCGGCGTCGATGTCGTACTACCTGATCCAGCAGATCAACGAGGCGCCGAACATCTCGGTACGCGCGCGTACCGTCGTCGAGTCCGCGCACGGCTCCGACCACCTGGAGCAGCTGACCCTGCGGGACATGGACAGTGGGCAGACCGAACTGGTCGACGCGCAGTGGATGTTCGTGTTCATCGGCGCCGCCCCACTGACCCACTGGCTGGACGGGACGGTGCTGCGCGACGAGCACGGGTTCATCCTGGCCGGGCCCGACCTCACCGCGGACGGGCGGCCGCCGGCGGACTGGGAGCTGGACCGGCCGCCGTACCACCTGGAGACCAATATTCCCGGCGTGTTCGTGGCGGGCGACGCACGTGCCGAGTCCGCCAAGCGCGTCGCGTCCGCCGTCGGAGAGGGAGCCATGGCCGTGATGCTCGTACACCGGTATCTGGAGCAGTCGTGAGCGGGCAGTTGATGCCCTGCAGCCCGCAGGAGATCGGGTCGCTGTTCCTGTTCGAGAAGCTCACCCCGGAACAGCTGGGGCGGCTGTGCAGCGAGGGGCGGGTGGAGAAGTTCGAGCCCGGGCCCGTGTACACCGAGGGCGAGCCGGCCACCTGTTTCTACGTCATGATCGAGGGCGGGCTCGTGCTGTCGCGGCGGGTCGGCGGTGACGACGTGGAGGTCACCCGGACCGCGCAGCCCGGGGTGTACTGCGGCGCCATGCAGTCCTACCTCGGCGACCGGGTCCGGCAGGTCTACAACAACTCCATGCGGGTGACGGACACTTCGCGCTTCTTCGTGATGCCCGCGGACACGTTCGCGAACGTCATGCAGGACTGGTTCCCGATGGCGGTGCATCTGCTGGAGGGGCTGTTCTTCGGGTCGAAGAGCACACAGCGGGCGATCGGGCAGCGGGAACGGCTGCTGGCGCTGGGCTCGTTGTCGGCGGGGCTGACGCATGAGCTCAACAACCCCGCGGCGGCTGCCGTCCGGGCCACGGCGACCCTGCGGGAGCGGGTCGGCAAGATGCGGCACAAGCTGGCCGTCATCTCCTCCGGCCCGTATCCGCGCGAGGCGCTCGCCAACCTCATCGAGGTGCAGGAGCGCACCGCCGAACGCGTTGCCAAGGCACCGACGTTGAGCCCGCTGGAGGCCGCGGACCGCGAGGACGCCGTCACCGACTGGCTCGACGACCACGGCATCCCGGACGGCTGGCGGCTCGCACCCACCTTCGTGCAGGCCGGCCTCGACATCGACTGGCTGGACCAGGTCGCGGCCGCGGTGGACCCGGAGATCCTGCCGGGGGCCATCGGCTGGCTCAACTACACGGTTGAGACCGAGCTGTTGATGGACGAGATCGAGGACTCGACCACGCGCATCTCGCACCTGGTCGACGCGGCCAAGCAGTACTCCCAGCTCGACCGCGCGCCCTACCAGAACGCCGACGTCCACGAACTCCTCGACAGCACACTGCTGATGCTGTCGGGCAAGATCGGCTCGCGGATCCAGGTCGTGAAGGACTACGACCGTACGCTGCCGAAGGTTCCGGCCTACCCGGCCGAGCTCAACCAGGTGTGGACGAACCTCATCGACAACGCGGTGCATGCCATCAACAGCGCCGGTGGCGAAGGCACGTTGACGGTGCGGACGGCGCTGGAGCGGGATCAGCTGCTGGTCGAGTTCCGCGACACGGGACCCGGGGTGCCGGCGGACATCCGGGGCCGGATCTTCGATCCCTTCTTCACCACCAAGCCGGTGGGTGAGGGGACCGGGCTGGGGCTGGACATCTCCTGGCGGATCGTCGTGAACAAGCATCACGGCACCTTGCAGGTGGAGTCCGAGCCCGGCGACACCCGGTTCCAGGTTCTGCTTCCGCTCACCGCCGCGGCCGACGAGACCTCCGAGGAGTCCGTATGAGCAGTGCGAATGGAATCGACCCGAGTGTTCCGCCGAGTGGCACGGGGTGCGTGGAGTGCGACGAGGTGGGCGGGTGGTGGTTCCATCTGCGGCGGTGTGCGGAGTGTGGGCACGTTGGTTGTTGTGACGATTCGCCTGCCAAGCATGCGACGGCTCATTACAAGGCCACCGGGCATCCTGTGATCCGGAGTTTCGAGCCGGGTGAGGGGTGGTTCTGGGACTTCTCCAGTTCGCAGTTGTACGAGGAGGGGCCGGAGCTTGCGGCGCCTGCGAGTCATCCGGTGGATCAGCCGGCGCCCGGTCCTGCGGGGCGGGTGCCGGAGGATTGGGCTCGGGTTTTGCGGTCTTGAGTGCCTAAGGGGTGGGGGGTGCTGTTTGCGCCCCCTGAAGTCTCCGTTCTCGAAAAAGTGCTGTCAGTGGTGCGTGACAGGATGGGTGCGTGTCTGAAACCGGTTTCATCACTCCGCTCATCGGTCGTCGTGAGGACCTCGGACGCCTCGCTGACGTGCTGAAGCGTGCCCGGGGCGGTGAGGCGGGGGCCGTCCTGGTGGCCGGGGACGCCGGGGTGGGGAAGACGCGGCTGTTGGACGAGGTCGCGGGGCGGGCCACTGCCGACGGGATGACCGTGTTGACCGGGCACTGCGTCGATCTCGGGGATGTGGGACTGCCGTATCTGCCCTTCACCGAGATTCTCGGGATGCTTGCCGGGGACGAGCGGTTCGCCTCGGTGGTGGATGCGTATCCCGTGGTGGGGCGGTTGCTCGGGTCGGGGGTGGACTCCGCGGCGGACTCGGGTGGACGGCTGCGGCTCTTCGAGGGGGTCGCCGGGCTGCTCGCCGAGGTCGCCGACATCGCGCCGCTGCTGGTGGTGCTCGAGGATCTGCACTGGGCCGATCAGTCGTCCCGGGATCTGCTGCGGTTCCTGCTCAGTCGGGGCATTCTGCAGCGGGCGGCCGGGGGTGTTCCCACTCATCGGCTCGCCCTCCTCGCCTCCTATCGTGCGGATGACCTGCATCGACGTCATCCGCTGCGGCCGTTGCTGGCCGAACTGGTGCGGCTGCCCGCCGTGGAGCGGCTCGAGCTTCGGCCTCTGGCCGATCCCGAGGTCGCCGAGCTGGTGCGGGCGCTTCAGGAGCGGCCGTTGCCGGATGTCACCGTGCGGCGGATCGTCGAGCGTGCCGAGGGCAACGCGTTCTACGCGGAGGAACTGGTCGCCGCCACCGATACGGGGGCGGGTGGGGTGCCCAGTGGTCTGGCGGATGTGCTGCTCATCCGGATCGAGGCGCTCTCGGACACCGCCCAGCAGGTGCTGAGGACGGCTGCCGTGGCCGGGCGGCGGGTGGAGCACGATCTGTTGCGGGACGCGGTCGGGATTCCGGAGGACGAGCTGGAGTCGGCGCTGCGGGAGGCGATCGGGCGGCAGCTCCTCGTCGCCGGGGGCGGGGACACCTACGCGTTCCGGCACGCGCTGGCCCGGGAGGCGGTGTACGCGGATCTGCTGCCGGGTGAGCGGGCCCGGCTGCACGGCGCGTTCGCCCGGCTGCTCGAAGGACGTGGGCATCCGGCCGAGAGCGCCGCCGAGCGCGCCCATCACTATCGCGAGAGCCATGATCTGCCCGAGGCGCTGGCCGCTTCCATGGAGGCCGCGCGGCACGCCCAGCACGTAGGTGCGCCCGCCGAGGAGCTACGGCACCTCGAAACGGCCCTCGATCTGTGGGCGTCGGTGGACCCGGCGGCCCGGCCCTCCGGCGAGGGCGTCGACCGGGTCACGCTCACGCTGCGCGCGTCGGCGGCGGCCGCGCACGCCGGTCAGCTGCATCGGGCGGTATCCCTGACCCGGTCCGCGCTGGCCGGCATCGGTCAGGACGCGGACTCCGAACTCGCCGCCCGGGTGCGGTACACGCTGGCCGGCAATCTGATGAGCGTCGACAGCCTGACGGCCGCGTTCGCCTACAGCAGCGAGGCCCTCTCCATGATCCCGGCCGAACCGCCGACCCGGACCTGGGTGTGGGCCGCGGCCACGCATGTCCTGGCGGCCCGGCACATGGGTGAGGGCGAGACCGCGCTGCGGGTCGCCCGCCAGGCCCTCGGCGTCGCCGAGCGGCTGGGGGTGCCGGACGCGCAGGCCGATCTGCTGATCTCGCTGGCCATCCTGGAAGGCGGCGGCCGTCGCACCGTCGAGGGACGCGAGCGGCTCAAGGAGGCGCGGGAGCTGGCGCGGCGGGCGGGGAGCACGCCGGTGGAGATGCGCGCCCTGTTCAACCTGGCCGTCGGCTGCTTCGAGTCCGGGGATCTGGAAGCGTGTCTGCCCTGGGTGACCGAGGGTCTTGAGCGAGCCCGCAAGGCCGGGCTGCTGTCCTCCGTGTACCCGCTGGAGATGCGGTATCTGCATCTGCTGGTGCTGTACACGCTGGGTCGCTGGGACGAGTGCGTGCGGGCCGCGGCGACCGACGCCGCGGTGCTGCCCTCGTCCGGCGGGTACGCGGTGGGGCCCGCCCTGTTCGTGGCGCTGGCCCGCGGTGACCTGGGGGCCGCCGAGCGTGCGCGGGCGCTGCTGGAGGGCCACTTCGACTGGATGGCAGCGATGGTCGCGGGCATCGCGCTGACCGAGGCCGCCGTGTTGCAGGGCGATCCGGAGGCGACCGTGGAGCGGACCCGGGTCAGCATCGACGCGCTGACCGACGACTCGGGCGCGCTGCCCCATGTCACGGTCCGGCTCGTGGCGCTCGCGCTGTCGGCCGTGGCCGACGCGTCCATGGAGCTGCGGCAGGCCGGTGACGAGTCCCACCGCTGGAAGGACACCGCCGACGAGCTGGTCGAGCTCGCCCGCCGGACGGCTCTGCACGGCGAGGGCGATGTGCCGCAGGGACCCGAGGGACAGGCCTGGCTCGCGCGCGCCGAGGCCGAGTGGGTGCGGGCCGTGTCCGGGCCGGACACGGCGGCCTGGGAGAAGGCGATGACCGCGTTCGCGTTCGGCGATGTGTACGAGCGGGTCCGCTGCCAAGTGCGGTACGTCGAGGCCCTGCTGGCGGCCGAGCGGCGCGAGGAGGCGGCCGCGCAGGCCCGCGAGGCGAGATCGGTGGCCGAGCGGCTCGGTGCCGCTCCCCTGCTGGAGCGGCTCGACGGGCTGATCCGACGCGGGCGCCTCGCCGACGCCCCGCCGGACGGGACACGGACCTCGCCGCTCACCGCCCGCGAGCAGGACGTGCTGCGGCTCCTCTCCCGCGGGCGCAGCAACCGGCAGATCGGCGAGGAGCTGTTCATCACCGGCAAGACGGCGAGCGTGCACGTCTCCAACATCCTGGCCAAGCTGGGCGCGGCCAGCCGTACGGAGGCGGTGGCGATCGCCTACCGGGAGGGGCTGATCGCGCCCGAGCGGACGGCGTCGTCCTAGGGGTTGTCGCAGTCGAGGCTCTTGAGGTCCACCGCGTCGGCCATCGCCTGCATCCCCTTGTCGTTGGGGTGCAGATGGTCGCCGCCGTCGAAGAACGGCAGGATCCGTTCGGGGTCGTAGGGGTTGCGCAGGATGTGGTCGAAGTCGGTGACGGCGTCGAAGTCGCCGCTGCCGCGCAGGTACGTGTTGACCTCCTGGCGTACGGCCTCGGCGCCCGGATCCCATTCGGACCAGCCCTTGAAGGGGGCGACGGTCGCGCCGACGACGCACTTGCCGGCCGCGTGCGCCCGCTCGGCGATCTCGCGGTAGCCGGCGATCAGGTCCTGGGCGGTGACGCCGGTGTGGGCCTTGATGTCGTTGACGCCCTCGAAGAGGAAGACGGTGCGGACGCCCGGCTGGGACAGGACGTCACGGTCGAGGCGGTTCAGCGCGCTCTGCCCGGCGCCGTCCGCGAGGACCTTGTTGCCGGAGATCCCTTCGTCGGCGACGCCCTTGATGTCGGTGGCCGCCTTCGCCAGGCGGCGGGCGAGGTAGTCGGGCCAGCGGCGGTTCAGGTCGGTGGTGGACTGCCAGCCGTCGGTGATGGAGTCGCCGAGGGCGACGACGGCTGCGGTGCCCGCGGGCGGTCGTACGGAGACGGCGTCGAGGTAGGCCCACGACCCCGTCGTCTCCGACCAGTTGGCTGCGCTCTCCTCGGCGGTGTGGTCACCACTGGTCACGTAGGACGTCTGCATGGCCATCCAGTGGCCGGTCGCCGGGCCCGCCGCGTCGGGTGAGTGGATGCTGACGACGAGGTCGGTCGCGGCGGGAACCCGGCCGGGCAGCGGGTCGCTGAGGGCGACCGCGCCCGCGGGGACGGTGATGGAGCGGGCGCCCTCGAAGGTCAGGCGGTGGTTGCTGCCCCGGACCAGGTCGGCGCCCGTCTGCTGGACACCGGCGTAGACGCTGTCGAAGGTCACCGGCCGGTCCCCGAAGGCGTTGGAGAGGCGGACCCGCAGTCCGCTGCCGCCGACGCTGGTGTGCACGACCAGCCGGTAGCCGCGGTCGGCAACGCCGTCGCCCATCCGGTCGGCGCTGGAACCCCAGGTGACGACGTCACGACGATCGGCGGGCGCGCCCACGATCTGGAACCGGTCGGCCGAGGCATGGACCGGCACGGCCTGCACGGCACCGGCCAGCAGGAGCAGGACGGCCAGCCGGCAGGCCCTGACGAAACGGGCGCTCACCGGGCGAGGTCCTTCAGCGTGACCGACCCGCCGGGCCGGAGGGTCACGGTGCGCGACGAGCCGCCGTACGCCACCGTCGTCGTACGGCCGCCGACGCTGCGGATGCGTGCCTCGGTCGGCCTGCCGTCCCGCCAGTGGAGGTCGACGAGGAAGCCGCCGCGGGCCGGGGCACCGACGAGTGAACCGGAGGCGGACCAGGCGCCGGGCAGGGCGGGGAGGAGTTCCAGGTGGCCCGGGCGGGAGTACAGGAGCATCTCGGTGACGGCCGCCGGGGTGCCGAAGTTGGCGTCGATCTGGAAGATTCCGCGGCCCTGGGAGACCTCGTAGATGTCGAAGAGGTTGGAGGCGGTGCCGTTGCTGCCGTCGGTGGACGGGCGGAGGTTGTTGACGACGAGCTGGTAGGCCTTGTCGGCGTTCTTGAGGCGGGCCCAGCACAGGCTGCGCCAGGCGTTGGCCCAGCCGAAGCTCTCCATTCCGCGCGCGGTGAGCAGGGCGGTGGCGCCGGCCACGAGGTCGGTCGGGGTGGAGCCGTCGGGGCGGATGCGGTCGCCGGGGAACAGGCCCACGAGCGGGGACAGGTGGCGGTGGGTGGTCTCGCCGAGGTTGTCGGGTGACATCCACTCCTCCAGCCAGCCGGACTTCGGGCTCACCTGCGGCAGGTACAGGCGCTTGCGCAGGCCGCCGATCGTGTCCGCGTAACCGGCATCCTGCCGCAACTCGGCCGCCGCGACGCAGTAGTTGCCGAAGAGCGCCCACACCAGTTCCTGGGCGTACGTGATGCCCTTGGCTTCCAGCGGGCCGTGCTCCGGCGACCAGTCGCTGTCGGCGATCAGGACCTCCTGGGAGGTGCCCGGCAGGGTCGTGGTCAGCAGCCGCGCCGCCCAGAACTCGCAGGCGCCCTTGAGAAGGGGGTAGATCTTCCGCAGGTGGGTGCGCGAGCGCGTGAACTCGTAGTGTTCCCAGAGGGTGTTGCACAGCCAGGCGTTGCCCGCGGGGTGCCACCACCAGCCGCCCCCGCCGTACGGGTTGGTGGAGATGGCGACGGTCCAACCGGCGTTCTTGCCGGTGGAGTTGCGGTAGCGGTTGCGCGGGTCGTTGAAGAGGCGGCGGGTCAGGTCGGTCCAGGAGGGGACCTGGGCGACGCAGTAGTCGGTGAAGGCGTCGAAGCAGGAGGACAGGCCCGCCCGGTCGGCCATCCAGTAGTTCATCTGGATGTTGATGTCGGTGTGGTAGTCGCCCATCCAGTCGGGGTCGTTGCCGTCGAGCCACAGCCCCTGGAGGCCCAGCGGCAGGCTGCCGCGCGAGCCGGAGATCATCAGGTAGCGGCCGAACTGCACGTAGGCGGCTTCGAGTTCGGGGTCGGGCACGCCCTCGCGGGCCCGTGCCCGGATCCGCTCCCAGGTGTCGAGGGAGCGCTGGTCGGCGCTCGATGTGCCGAGTGAGAGGTCGAACACGCCGAACACCTCGCGGTAGTCGGCGACATGGGTGCGCAGCAGGGTGTCCGCCGAGTGGGCGGCCGCGTCGCGGACCTTGGTGCGGGCGAGTTTCCGCGGGTCGAGGGACGGGTCGCGGTAGCCCTTGGCCGCGTCCGGCGCGTAGTCGGTGCCGCCGCTCACCACCACGGTGAGGTCTTTGCAGCCGGCGAAGTCGATGTGCGTGCCGCTGACGGTGACGCGCCCGCCGGTGCCGTACGCGGTGACGGCGGCGCCGTACTTCAGGCCGTTGGGGAACGCGGCGCCGAAGGAGACCCCGGCGCCCTCGCCGTGAGTGCCCTCCAGTGTGACGGTGCCGGTGTAGCGGCCTCCCCCGCTCTGTGTGAAGTGCAGGACGATCACGTCGTCGGGGCGACTGGCGAAGATCTTCCGCCGGTAGGTCACGCCCGAGCGGTCGTACGAGGTCGTCAGCACGCCCTGGGCGAGGTCGAGGGTACGGCGGTAGCCGGAGACGGCGCCCAGGTCGTGGTCGGGGAGGTCGACGGTGAGCCGGCCGAGCAGGGTGAACGAGCCGAAGTCGGCTCGGCCGTAGGGGAATTGGCCGTCGGAGTCGAGCGTGTCGTTCAGCCCGCCGGTCCACATCGTGGCGTCGGTGACGAGCAGGACCTCGCGCCCGGAGTCGTTGCCGGCGAGGGCGCCGAGTCGGCCGTTGCCAACGGGCAGGCCCTGCTCGATCATCGAGTTGTCGTCGGCGGGGGCCTGCCACCACAGCTCCAGCGGTGAACTCGCCTGCATCGCAGGCAGGTTCGCGGGCCGCCGAGGTGCGGCCGAGGCGGTGAAGGCGGGCAGACCGGCCAGGGCCGCTCCGGTCGCCGTGGCGAGGGCGAGCAGGTCGCGTCTGGGCAGCATGGAGGAAGGGTCGGTGGTCATGGCGGCTCCTGGTCGGTCGTTCAGGACGACTTCGGTACGTCGATCCGGTCGATGTCCGGCGCGTAGCTGTTGCCGCTGTCGAAGGTGACCGTGTTGGAGCCGGCCTTGAGGGTCAACGGCACGCTGACCGTTTCGGCCGTCCCCCAGTCGCCGGTGGAGGGGAACTTGTGGTTCGTGGCGCCGCCGCCGTTCGCCGAGACGGCGACCGAGCGGGCGTCACCGCTGACGTAGGCGATCTTCACCTGGTAGGTGCCGGCCTTGGGGACGACGATGTCGTTGAAGGTGAGCTTGCCGCCGAGGTAGAGGTTGCCGACCTTCTTGCCGTCCGAGCAGGCGGAGCAGTCGGCGACGGAGGCGTTGCCGGCGAGGGTGTTGGCCGAGGATTCGGCCTCGTAGCCGGTGAAGGCGAGCGCGCTGCCGTGTGGAGTGACCGTGAACAGGCGGGAGCCGTGGGCGGGCAGGGCCTCGGTGACCTTGTCCTTGAAGCTGCCGAGGTTCTCGTGGTTCCACAGGTCACGGACGGCGGCCTTGCCGGTGAAGCCGAGGGACGCCCAGTTCGCGGAGACGGCGGCGGGTTTGTCGGCGAGGTTGAAGAGGGCGACGGTGTAGCTGCCGTCGGGGTTCTTCGCGGCCCACACCTGCTGCGGGTCGGACGGGGTGATCGGGCGTGCTGGCGGCGTGGCGCCCTGGTTCAGCGCGATCACCTCCTTGTTGGTCAGGAGGGAGAGGCCGTAGGAGTCGAGGCGGGTGAGGTCGTCACCGGTGAACAGCGGGGACTTGGCGATGGCCCACAGGGTGGCGTAGCTCTGCCGCTCGGCCTTGGTCAGGCCGTCCATCTCGCCGTTGCCGACGTCGAGGGAGTCCAGGTCGTTCCAGCCGCCGGGCCCGGCGTACTTGGTCCAGCCGGGAGTGTCGTCCCAGCGGTCGTCGACCGAGTTCTCCCAGCTGACGAGGGTGTTGCAGTAGCACTCGACGTCGGTGTCGACGCGCCAGCCCTGGGAGTACTTCTTCCAGTCGGCGGCGTGTCCGATGTCCAGGGACCAGGAGAGTTCGAAGTGGATCGGACGGCCGGTGGCGGCGATGGCCTTGCTCCAGGCGGCCACGTCGGCAACGTTGTCGTACTGGTCACCGCTCTTCCCGGACCCGGGGCCGACGCCGTCGAGCTTGAGGAAGTCGTAGCCCCAGCCCGCGATCAACCGGGCCTGCGAGTCTATGTACTTCTGCGCGCAGGGCCGGGAGAAGTCGATCTTGTACGCGCTGTCCCAGCCGTTGGTGGTACGCAGGTCGCCGTAGACGATGTCGGCGGTGGTGCAGCCGTCGGCGTTCCAGATCGGTGTCTTCCCGTCGCCGTAGGCTCCCTTCTCCAGGCCGACGGGCAGGTAGATGCCGGCCTTGAGGCCCTTGGAGTGGATGCGGTCGGCGACGGCCTTCATACCGCTGGGGAAGCGGACCGGGTCGGCCTGCTGCCGGCCGTACTGGTCGTAGCCCGTCTTCCAGGTCTTGTCCATCCACCAGCCGGCGTCGATGTTGACGTACTCGTAGCCGAACTTCTTCAACTTGCTCGCCAGGGCGTCGGTCTGCTTGTCGACGTTCGCCTCGGTGAGGTAGCTGTAGTCGCCGTCCGGGTTGAGGCCGGGGTACTTGGACGACTGCATGCTCCAACTCGACCAGCCCATATAGGGCTTGGCGGCGAGGGCGGGGGCGGTGGTCTCGGCGTGGGCCGCGGGGGTGACGGTGACGGCGCCTGCGGCGAGGGCCAGGACCACCGCGGCTCTGAGGGCGCGCACGGGCATGACGGAGTACGAGGATGACCGCATGGGTCGTACCTCCAAGGGGAGTTGGTTCAGCGGCTCGGGTGCGGGTCGTCGGGGTGATGAAGGACTGGATCGCGGTGGCCGCGGCCCCGCGGGCCCACTCCTCGAAGGGCAGCGGGCGGGTCTGTACGTCGCACTGCGCGGCGGAGCCGAAGGCGGCCGCGGCGAAGGCACTGCGGATCTGCTCGGCGAACAGGTCGTAGGCGGCGAGGCCCTCACCGGAGATGATCACGCGTTCGGGGCCGAGCAGGTTGGCGACGGTGGCGATGCCCCGGCCGATCGCCTCCCCCGCCCTGGCGTACGCCTCGCGTGCTCCGGCGGCTCCTTGGCGGGCGAGTTCCACGGCCTCGGCGGTGTCGGCGACATCGATGTCCGTGGCCTCGCGGATCCGGCGCAGGATCGCGGCCTCGCCCGCGATCGCCTCGACGCAGCCGCGGTTGCCGCAGTGGCAGGGAGGTCCCGTCGGGTCGACGGTGACATGGCCGATCTCGCCGGCGACGCCGTGCGCGCCGGCGATCACCCGGCCGTGCACGACGAGGCCGCAGCCGATGCCGGTGCCGACGGTGACCACGGCGAAGTCGGACAGGCCCACGCCGGCCCCGAACCACTGCTCGGCGACGGTCAGGGCGCGCACGTCGTTCTCGACGGTGACCGGCAACCCGGTGGTCATGGCGGCGAGTTCGGCCAGCGGCACGTCCCGCCAGTCGAGGAAGGGCGAGTAGCGGACGACGCCCTCGGCGCGGTCGACGTCGCCGGAGACGGCGACCCCGAGGCCGAGCACGGGGGCGTCGAACTCCCCGGCCTCGGCGAGCAGTTGGTGTGTCAGTTCGGTCAGCTGGGACAGCACGGACTCGGTGGTCCGGTCCGCCAGCGGGACGTGCCGGGCGACCCGGATCCGGCAGCACAGGTCGGCCAGTACGCCGATGAGCTCGCCGCCGGTCACCTTGATGCCGACGAACAGCGCCCGTCCACCGTCGACCCGTACCGGGTTGGCGGGCCGGCCGAGCGCCGGGCGGGCCTCCTCGGCCGCGTCCTCCACCAGGTAGCCGGCCTCGATCAGGGGCCGGACCGCCTTGGTGACGGCAGCCGGGGACAGCCCCGCCCGGCGGGCCACCTCCAGCCGGGTCAGGGGCCCTTGGGACAGGACCGTGGTGAAGATCTGCGAGACGGCCGGCGTGTTCGCCGGGAACGTCTCGACGCGAGGGGTCGGGCGCATGTCCGGGAACCTAGAGCCCTTCTTTTCCGCCGTCAATAAAAGAAGCAGGATTCGTCTGTGACCCCACTGTCAGTCCCGCCCGGCACAATCGCCCCATGACGACCATCGATTGGGCCGAGCTGACCCACGCCTACGGCAGCGCGGAGGACATACCCGGCCTGTTCGCGCGGCTCGGCGGCGCCGAGGACGACGCGGTGTGGGGCGAGTTGTGGGCGACGCTGTGCCATCAGGGGTCGGTGTACGACGCGAGCTGGGCGGCGCTGCCGGTGCTGGCGGACATCGCGCGGGGGCGGGCGCCTGGCGAGCCGTTCCAGGCCGTCGTTCTGGCGGGCGCGATCATCGTCGGCGGGGAGGATCGGAGGCCTCGTCACGCACGGGAGATCGGCGAACTGCTCGACGTCACGCGCGACATGCTGGCCGTGCCCGGCCACACGGGACCCGTGTTCGTGAACCTCGTCCAGTCGGCCCTCGCCTTCGAAGGCGTCGGTGTCTGGTCCGAGGCGCTGGAGGGCGTGAACAGCGAGGAGTTCCAGCTGGAGTGCCCGGAGTGCGAGGCGGGGCTGTACGTGGCCTTCGGCGGTTACGGGACGTTCGTCTCCGCCGAGGACTATGTGGGCGGGCAAACCCCGCAGGCCCGAGGGGAGTTGACACCGGCGGCGCCGGAGCGGCTGGCGGGGCTCGGCGCTCGGCTGTACGGCGAGGCGGTCGCGGCGGGACAGCCGGAGGTCGCCCGGGCGCTGACGTACGTCTTCGGCGAGGGGCGCTGTCCCTCCTGCGACACCGTGTTCTCGGTGGCGCAGGAGGTGGAAGAGCAGTGGATCTGATCCGGGCGCCCCGCTCGTGGCCGGGGCGCCCGGACCGGTGCACGCGCTCCGCGGGTCAGCGGTGCGCGGCCGGCGTGTTGGCGGTGGTGACGTTGACGGCGGCCCAGGCCTGGTTCACCGTCAGGTACTCGGTGCTGTTGAGCCCGTAGAGGTCCTTGGCCGCCTTCAGCGTCGCGGTGCGCGCGTCGTGGAAGTCGGTCGAGGAGACCATGTAGCGGGTCAGGGCGCGGTAGAAGATCGCCGTGGCCTTGGTGCGGCCGATGCCCTTGACGGTCGAGCCGTCGTAGGTCGGCGAGTCGTACTGGACGCCGCCGATCGTCTTCTTGCCACTGCCCTCGGCGAGCAGGTAGTACGCGTGCGAGGAGACACCGGAGCCGGCGTGCACTTCGGTGTCGTACGTCTGCGTCGACCAGTAGTCGATCGTGCCTTCGAGCACATCGAGGGAGGGGTGGTCGAGACGGCGCAGGAACTTCTGGTCCAGGCCCATCTCCTCGCCGATGAGGTAGTCCGGCTTGTCCTTCGCGTTGTTGGCGAAGAACTCGACGTTCGAGCCGAAGATGTCCGCGAGGGACTCGTTCAGCGCGCCCGGCTCGCCGTACTGGTTGCCGTCGGAGTCGACGCGGGTCGGCTCCAGCTTGGCGGTGGCGTCGACGACTCCGTGGGTCAGCTCGTGGCCGGTGACGTCCAGGGCCACCAGCGGCTTCTTGAACATGTCGCCGTCACCGTCGCCGTACAGCATGCAGCCGCAGGTCGGGTCCCAGAAGGCGTTGGCGATCTTGCTGCCCCAGTGGACCATCGCCTTGGCGGGCTTGCTGTTGTTGGCTATGCCCTTGCGACCGAAGGTCTTCTTGTAGAAGTCCAGGGTCTTGGTGATGCCGTACTGGGCGTCGGCCGCGGCGCTGTTGCGGCTGGAGGTGGCGCCGTTGCCGAAGACGTCGTTCTTGGTGGTGATCTTCGTGCCGCGGCTGAAGCTCTCCGTGTAGCTGCCCTTGGCGTCCCGGGTCTCGGTGCCGTAGCGCGTCGGGTCCTTCAGCTGGAAGGTGGTGCGGGCCGTCTGGGTGGTCTTCAGCGGGACCACGCCGACGAAGAGCGACTTGCCGGTGCCGTTGGCCGTCTTCGGGTAGGCGCTCGCGGCGGCCGCCGCGGACGTCGAGGTGAGGCCGGCGGACAGGGTGCCGACGCCGGTGGCGGGGTCCGCCACCTCGCCGCGCTCGCGCAGGGTCTCCAGCAGCTCGGGCGAGAGGAACTCGTCGCTGTCCGGCGTGTTGCTGCGCACCTTGCCGGTGACGGCGTCGACGACGACCGTCCGGGAGCCGCCGCCCTCGGTGGTGCCGCTGTCGGCGACCGTCACCTGGTAGGCGAGCGCGGAGGCGCCGTCGCGGGCGTCGACGACGAGCTGGGCGGTGCCCGCGTCGCCCTTGGCGACGGACGCGGCCTTCTGCTCGGCCTGCGTGGCGGACAGCTTGGCGTCGGTGGTGGCCGGCTTGACCGTGTGGTCGGCGGCGCGGGTGACGCCCGCGTACGACAGCTGCTTGGTGAGGTGGACGACGAGGTCGCCGCCGAGCACCGCCATGCCCTGGTGGGTCCGGGTGAACCGGACGTGCCGCGCGCCCTCGGGGTCGAGCATGACGTCCGTGGCGTGCAGTTCGTCGCCCTGGGAGACACCGGTCGCGGAGGCGTGGGCGAAGGCGGCGGCATGGGCCGCCGACACCACGGACGCCGCCGAGGACTGGGCGACGGCAGCCTGGCCGGCCCCCGCGTCCGGCCCGGCGAAAGCGGTGCCCGCAAGGCCCGTGGCGGCCGTCGTCACGGCGACGGCGACCGCCAGGCTGCGTATGTGCGGTCTACGCACTGGTGAGGGTTCCTTCCTCGCAAGGCGGCCGGGATCACCAACCGCCCTGAGGCATGGCGCCGTTGAGCGCCATGGGGGCTGGTCGGGCCCCGGAACCAAACCCTTTCGGATGAGTCATGGACATGTAAAGCCGAAATCGTCGCTTTCAGAGCGAAATATGGCAATACTTTGCAAATCCATGTCGCACAGTGATCAGCGGATGAGCAACGAGTGACCAACTGTGTGTCGACTACGGAGATGTGACGAGACGGAAGAAAGTTGCCTCGCGTGAATGTGACTCATCTCGCATCCAAGAGCGCCCTGCTGGGGACGGTCGTGCTCTCCCTGCTCGCGGTCCCGGCGCACGCCGCCCCGGCCGAGTCACTGCCGAAACCGGACATCACCGGCCTCAAGGGCGTACTGCGCACCGCGCTCGCACAGGGCGCGCCGGGAGCCATCGCACGCGTCGACGACCGCGGCACGGTCCGGACCACGGCCGTCGGCCTCGCCGACCGCCGCACCGGACGGGCCATCGGCAACGCCGACCGGTTCCGCATCGGCAGCGTCACCAAGGTGTTCTCGGCGGTGGTGCTGATGCAGCTGGTGGACGAGAAGAAGCTGAACCTGGACGCCTCGGTCGACCACTATCTGCCGGGCCTGCTGCCCGACCGCTCCATCACCGTGCGGCAGGTGCTGGGCCACCGCAGCGGTCTGTACGACTACACGAACGACATGTTCGCGCGCTCGGTCGCCGGCTTCGAGGCGGTCCGCACCAGGGTCTTCACCTACCGCCAGCTGGTGAACCGCTCCCTGCGGCACGCCCGCACCAACCGGCCCGGCGCCGCGTACTCGTACTCCAACACCAACTTCGTCGTAGCCGGCCTGCTCATCGAGAAGCTGACCGGCCACTCCGTACGCACCGAGTACGAGAACCGCATCATCAAGCCGCTGAAGCTGCGCGACACCTTCTACGTCCACCCGGACACCGGGATCCCCGGCCGCCACGCCAACGGCTACCTCACCCCCGACAAGGCGGGCGCCGCCCTGATCGACGCCACCCGGCAGACGGCGTCCTGGGCGCAGAGCGCCGGCGCGATCATCTCCAGCACCCACGACCTCAACAGGTTCCTGTCCGCGCTGCTGGGCGGACGACTCACCTCGGCCGCCCAGCTCAGGCAGATGGAGCGGATGATCCCGGTGAACAGCACCCAGGCGTACGGGCTGGGGCTGCGCCGCCGTGACCTCTCGTGCGGGGTCTCGGTGTACGGCCACACGGGTGCCGTCCAGGGCTACTACACGTACGCCTTCGCCACGAAGGACGGCCGCCGCAGCCTCGCCGCGGTGGCCAACACCTCCAACAACGGGTCGGTGCTCAACACGATGCTGGGCACGCTGGAGTCGGCGTTCTGCGGCAAGCAGGCGAAGTCGCGGTCCGTCACGGTCGGATCGTCAGCCAGTCCAGGCGTGCGACCCGAGGGCCTCCCTTCGCGACCAGGTAGAGGGAGTGAACTCCGGACAGCCGACGGGACAGAGTGACCGACTGCTCCGCCCAGCCGGTGGCCCGCAGCGGCAGGGTTGCGGCCACCGGTCCTTGCGGGGTGTCGAGCCGGAGTTGGAGCGAGCACCCGGCGTCGCAGGCGGACGCGAGGCGGACCGTGAACCGGTCGCCGCGCACGCCCGCGCGCCGGAAGCCGACCCGGTCGCCCGAGCCCAACACACCCGTGGCCGCCGTTCCGCGCTCGACCCCGCGCACCGACGTCGCCTGCTCGGCCTGGAGCGTGGCGGAGGCGTCGGGCCCGTCGCCGTACAGGCGCAGGTCGTTGACGACCCAGTTGGCGGGGCCGCTCGTGGTGAGGGTGATCCGGACGTAACGGGCCGTCTGCGTCGGGAAGACCGCGTCCTGCGTGAAGGACCGGCCCGCGACCCGGGCGAGGGTCCCGCTCCAGTCCGTGCCGTCGCGGCTGACGGACACCGAGAAGCCGTACGGTTGTCCGCTGGTGTCGCGGCCGGCGTCGAGCGAGAGCCGGCCGAAGGTCTTTGGCTCCCCCAGGTCGACGGTCAGCGACTGGCCGGGAGTCTGTGCGGCAACGGCCGTCCAGCGGGTGTTGATGTCCCCGTCGACGGCGGCGGAGGCGTCGGTGCCGTCGCTCGCGGTCGCGGTCCAGGCGCCGTGCCGGACGCGTTGCTGACAGCCGGGGAGGTCGCAGCCGGTGGACCAGATGGGCGCGCCGTACTCGTAGGCGCCGATGTCGGGTGCCGTGCCCCGCACGTCCGTGGTGATGCCGTCGATGGTCTCCCCCGCGTCGATGGCGGGTGAGCCTGCGGCGGGCCACAGTTCACCGTTGACGGCGTCGGTGTAGCCGGGGGTGTCGGTGATGAGGTTCGAGCGGACGACGGGGAGCGGGTCCCCGGTCTGGGTCGCGGTGATCGGCTTCGGGCCGACGATGTTGCTGATGTACGAGCCGGAGGCGTCGGTCGCGCCGCTCAGCAGCACCGAGTTGCCGTTGATGCCGATGCCGTAGCTGGAGTTGTGGTCCTGGTTGGCGATGCTGGGGCCTGTGTGGCCGTTGAAGAACGTGCCCCGACTGCCCGTGTTCCAGGCGACGTTGTGGTGCAGCAGGAAGTGGCCGGAGTAGTTGTCGACGTAGAAGCCGACCTGACCGTCGGCGTCGTGCGAGGTGTTGTGGTCGATGGAGGTGCCGGTGCCGTCGAGACTGCAGCAGACATAGAAGGGCGAGCCGTCCCGCGACGTGCGCATGGCTTCCGACATGTCGTTGTAGGCGATGCGGTTGCCGTGGAACTCGGTCCCGTTGAGCTGCCAGGCCGTGTCGATGGCGGCGCGTCCGGTGCGGCGGATCGTGTTGTGGGTGACGGTGTGGTCGTTGCCGTTGATCTCGATGCCGGGCGTGTAGCTGCCCATCCAGCCGACGTCGTGGATGTAGTTGTCGGTGACCGTGTTGCCGGTGCCGCGCACCAGGACCCCGTCACCGGCGGACTGCGAGATCTCGCTGCTCTTCAGGGTGTTGCCGGTGCCGAGGATCTGCACGCCCGAGTCGAGGATGCGGGAGGCGACGATGTGCCCCTCGAAGGGCGGGATCGCGAGGTCGCTGTCCGGTGGCATCGGGAGAGTCGAGAACTCCGAGATGTACGTGGCGTGCAGCCCGTCGGCCACAACTCCCGTGCTCGACGTGCCCGTTCGCAGGGAGGTACCCCACAGGTCCAGGCCGCGGACGGTGACGTAGGAGCTGTTGCCGAGGTCGACGCCCCAGAGGCGGTGCTTGGCGGTCACCGTGTGGCCGGTCATGCCGCCCTTCGGCGGGACCATGTAGAGCCGGTGGGCGGCCTTGTCGTAGTACCACTCCCCCGGCTGGTCGAGGGCGGCCTTCGAGCCGACGAGGTAGTAGTTGCGGTAGTTCTGGTTGCCCATGCAGAGGGGCGGGCAGCGGTAGTTGCCACCCTTGAAGTCCAGCTTGCCGGGTGAGGTCTCGGTGACCTTGCCGGTCTGCTGGGCCCAGGGGTTGGAGCCGGCCCACAGGTGTACCGTCGCGCCGGTCCAGTCGGCGTCCGGCAGGTCGGTGTCGTCGATGTGCTGGTCGGTGGAGGTGGGGTCGGCCTCGGCCCACGTGGTGTTGAGCGGATCCGAGCCGGAGTTCGGCCAACGGCCCTCCGCCGCACGGTCGTTGTCGAGGAACACCGCGTTGAAGTCGGGGTCGAGCGGCAGGTTCGTGTCGGCGGCGACCAGTCCGTCGCCGACGTCCTGCCAGCCGGTCACCGGCTCGGTCCCGTCGACGGTCACCGGGCCGTCCCCGTACGCGGCGATCGTGATCGGGGCGTCCTTGGTACCGGAGGGCGGGGTGACCTGCTCGCGGTAGGTGCCGCGGTGGACCAGGCAGGTGTCGCCGGGGTGGACGCGGGAGAGGCAGGCGCTGATCGTGCGCAAGGGGCTCGACGCCGAGCCGTACGCGTGATCGCTGCCCCATGGGGCCACTTGATAGGTGTGGCCGGGGCCCGCCGCGTGCGCTTGGACCGGGAAGGCCAACAGCGCCGTCACGGCGGCCACTACCGGCAGTTGTCTCAGTCTCATGTCCGTCTCCAGTGGTCGGTCATGGCTCAGCCCTTCTCCGCTCCGGCCAGCAGCCCCGTCCGCAGGAAGCGCTGCGCCAGCACGAACCCGACGAGCAGCGGCGCGCAGGCCACCAGACCGGCGAGCGCTGCCTCCGGCTGGTGGATGTCGAGGTCGGCGAAGCCGCTGGAGTTGTTGACCGCGCCGGTGGACTGGAGCAGGGACATCAGGCCGAGTTGGAGGGTGAAGGTGCGGTCGTCGGAGAGCATCACGAAGGGCAGGAAGAAGTCGGTCCAGCAGCGGACGAACCCGAAGAACGCGATCAGCGCGATCGCCGGGCGCGCCAGGGGCACCGCCACCGACCAGAACAGCCGCAACTCGCCCGCGCCGTCCACGCGTCCGGCATCGAGCAGGCTGTCCGGCAGGTTGGCCTGGAAGTGGAGGAAGGCGAGGTAGACGCCGAACGGGTAGAAGGAGAGCGGCAGGATCACCGCCCAGACCGTGCCGGTGAGGTCGACCGCCGACATCTCCAGATACAAAGGCAGGACCAGGGCGGCCGGGGGCAGGATCATCGTCACGACGGAGAGGGTCAGGAGGGTGCGCCGGCCGGCGAAGTCGTGCTTGGCGAGGACGTAACCCGCGGGGACGCAGAGCAGCAGGGCGAGGACCACGCTCGCGACCGCGTAGAGGACGGAGTTGCCGATCCAGAGGGTGATCTCTCCGTCGTTGTACGACATCAGGTGCGACCAGGCGTCGCCGACGTTGCCGAGCGCTCCGAAGCCGAGGGGTGCGCCGGTCGTGAGGTCGTCGGCGGTGCGGGTGGGCGCGAGGAGCAGCCAGAGCAGCGGGAGTCCGAAGAATACGGCCGCGCCGAGCAGGAAGACGGCGCGGGCACCCCGGGAGACGACCGTCATCGGCGCCCTCACCCGGTGCCGTACATACGGGTGCGGGTGATCACGATCCACGCCGCCAGCAGTCCGACCGCGAGCATGGCCAGTGAGAGCGCGGCGGCCTTGCCGAAGTCGCCGTCCTGGGTGGCGTAGACGTAGGCGAGCTGGTTGACGGACCAGGTGGGGCTGATCTGGCCGGGGGCGCCGGTGCCGAGCACGGTGGGTTCGACGAAGACCTGGCTGCCGGCGGCGAAACTGGAGATCAGCACGAAGGCGACATAGGTGCGGACCATCGGGAGCTTGATGTGCCACATGGTGCGCCAGGCCGAGGCGCCGTCGACCTGGGCCGCTTCCAGGACGTCCTTGGGGAGCGCGGTGAGCGCCCCGTACAGGACGACGATCCAGCCGCCCGCGTGCACCGCGACCCCCATCACGGCGAGCACGGCGATCAGGCTGCCGCCGGAGAGCGCGTCCGTGGCGGAGTGCACGTCCATCAGCTTCAGGAGTGGTCCGAACGGGCTGTTGCCGGGGCTGATCATGAACAGCCAGAGCAGGGCGGCCGCGGAGCCGGTGACCGCACCCGGCAGGTAGTAGACGAGCTGGAGGGCACCGGACACCCTGCCCGGCCGGGCGTGCAGGGTGAAGGCGAGCGAGAGGACGGTCAGGAGCAGGACCGGGAGCCAGAGGAGGAGGTAGAGGGTGACGTGCTGGGCCGCCTCGCCGAGGCGGTAGTCGTCGAACACGGCCGACCAGTTGCGTGCGCCGGAGAAGGAGCCGTCGTGGACGAAGGAGGTCCACAGGGCGTATCCGGCGGGTGCGATCCCGAAGACGGCGAGGAAGAGGGCGTAGGGGCCGAGCAGGATCCATACGGCGGCGGTGCGGCCTCGGCGCCGGGACCGGGCGGTCGGGGTGCCGACGTCCGCCCGCGGTCGGCTCATGGTCAGGGTCATCGGCCGACCGTGTAGTCGCTGGTCCTGGCCGCTGCGTCCAGCTTGTCCTGCCAGCTGGTCAGCGCCTTCTCGAGATCGCCGCCGGAGTCGGCCGCCTTGCCGACGGTGTCGTTGAAGCTCGCCTGCCAGTCGGCCTCGAAGCGGACGGCGCCGAACCCGGGGCGCAGGGCGTTCGCCGCGGCCGTGAGGGCGGGCATCGGGTCGGAGGCGTAGTAGGCGTCCTTCGACTTGGCCTCGCCCCACTTCTGGGCGGCCGCCGTGTAGGCGGGGTAGGTGGGTTGCTCGGCCTGGAGGTTGACGTTGGTGGTCATCCAGCGCACCAGGTCCACGGCTTCCTTCGTACGGTCGCCGGCGTGCGCGGAGACGAGGAAGGCGCCGCCGCCGACCTGACCGGCGTAGGACTTGGTCTCGCCGGGCCAAGTGGGCATGGGGGCCGCGGAGATACGCCCCTTGGGGATCTTGAAGGCGGGCCCGAACATGAAGTCGCCGAACCAGGCGGGGCCCGGCAGCATGAGGATCTTGTTCTCCTTGCCGAGCTTGGCGAAGGCCGGGTCGGTGGGTACGACGGTCGTCACCGCCTTGGCTTCGGCCATCGGCTGGAGGAGGTCGGCGACCCTGGTGCAGTTCGACTGGGTGAGGTCGATGTGGACCTTGGTGAGGCTGAGGGTGTCGCGGGTGGGACAGCCGCTGCTGCCGAAGTAGGTGCCCGCGCCGTACTTGCCGTTGATCGCTCCGACGATGGTGCCGGGGTGGTCCTTCGCGGCCTTGAGTCCGGTCTGCTGGTACTCGGCCCAGGTGCTGGGAACCTGGTAGCCGTAACTCTTCATGAGCTTCGCGTCGTACCAGAGCACGGTGGGTGCGATGTCGTTGCGCAGGCAGTAGGTCCGGCCGCCGAAGGTGCAGGTGTCGAGGGAGCCGGGGGCGAAGCCGTCGCGGACGGAGTTCGGGACGAGGCCGTCGAGCGGGGCGGCGTAACCGAACCTGTCGCTCGCGAGGGTCGCCGCCTCGGCCGGGTTGGTCAGGAAGACGACGTCCGGCCAGCCGCTCTTGGTGCGGTTGGCGAGGGAGACCTTGGTGGGGACGTAGCCCGCGTCCGGCGGGATGGTGACGATCCGCATCCTCACATCGGGGTGCGCTTTCTTGTACTGCTGGGCCGCGGGGGTACGGGTGTTGTCCACCCAGACCAGCAACTCACCTTTGCCGCCACCCGAGTTGCCGCTTCCTCCTCCGGTGCCGCCGCAGCCGGCGAGTAGCACCGCGACAGTGGCTGCCAGCGATGCGGTCCGCCGACTCCGGCCCGGACGCCGTCCCTTCATCGAGAACCACCTGCCACCTCTACGCCGGAGGGTTGGATTGCGATAGTTTTCGCAATCTGCGGTCGCCCCGGAAACGTAGGAGATTCATCCGATGACGTCAACAGTCCGGACCGGATCAGGTGAGGCGCGGCGGCGAACGCTGGCCGAAATCGCCGATGAGGCCGGGGTTTCCGTCTCCACGATCTCGAAGGTGCTGCACGACAGGTCCGATGTATCGGCCGGGACCAGGGCCAAGGTGCAGCGGCTGCTGGAGAAGCACGGCTATCTCGCGCGGCAGCGGCCGGCGGCCACCGCGGCGCCGCCCGGCGGGCTCATCGACCTCGTCATCAACGAGCTGGACAGTCCGTGGGCGGTCGAGCTGATACGTGGCGCGGAGGACGTGCTGCACGAGGCGGGCATGGGCCTGGTCGTCTCGGCGACGCACGGGCGGCAGAAACGGGCACGGCAGTGGCTCGACTCGCTGGCCACGCGTCCCACCCGCGGCGCGATCCTCGTCGTCCCCGAACTCACCCCCGAGCAGCACACGGACCTCACCGGTCTCGGCATCCCGTACGCCCTCGTCGCGCCGATCGACGAACCCGCGCCCGGCATCCCCTGGGTGGGCGCGACCAACTGGCCCGGCGGGCTGGCCGCGACCCGCCATCTCATCGAGCTCGGCCACCGGCGCATCGCCGTCATCAGCGGCCCGGAGCGCCGGCTGACGTCACGCGCACGCGTGGACGGCTACCGCTCGGCGCTCACGGAGGCCGGGCTCCCCTTCGATCCGCGACTGGTCCGATACGGCGACTTCACGCACGGTCTGGCCCATCGACACGCCCTGGAACTGCTGGCGTCGACCGACCGGCCGACGGCGATCTTCGCGGGCAGCGACCACCAGGCGCTGGGCACCTATCGTGCGGCGGCCGAGTTGGGACTGCGCGTCCCCCACGACGTGAGCGTGGTCGGCTTCGACGACCTGCCGTTCGCGGACTGGGTGACCCCGCGGCTGACGACCATGCGGACGCCCATCGCCGACATGACGGCACTGGCCGCCCGCATGGTGCTGCGGCTGCTGGCCGGGCAGGAGCCGGAGACCACGCGGGTGGAGGTGGCGACGGAGCTGGTGGTGCGGGAGAGCAGCGCGCCGCCGTCGGGCGGGCGGGAGTCCGACACCATCACCCCGGCCTCCTGAAAACGCGGCACGCTTCGGCACGTGGGTTGCTCCCCTCCACGCTGTCCCGCACTGTCCGATCTCCTCATGCAGCTGCAGGAGCGCCTGCTCGTCGAACCCCTCGTTCATGCGCAGGGGGATCACGAAACGATCCGCCGCCGTCGGGGATCGCTTCGGCGGCCTTCGTCATCGTCGCGTTTTGAGCGGCCATGGGCCGGGCAGCCCGTACCAACCGGGGGGAAGCGTATGCGGCAACGGTCGACTCTGGCTCTGCAGATCACGGTTCTGGTCTCGGCGACGCTGATGGAGGTCGCCGTCAACTTCGCGGCGAACGCCGTCCAGTCGCCCACCGTCCGGTCTCTCGGCCGGATCGCGCCGGTGGTGGTCGTCGTCCTGCTGGGCGTGACCATCGTGGGTCAGGTGGTGGTGCACCGGCAGGCGCACCCCGCGGCGCCGCGCCCCGCCTGGGACCCGCAGCACACCCCCTACCCGGGGCTCGCCGCGTTCGGGCAGCAGGACGCGGCCGTGTTCTTCGGGCGGGACACCGAGGTCGCCCGGATCATCCGTCGCCTGAACGCGGCCACCCCGGACCCACAGGACAGGTTCGTGGGCATCACGGGAATGTCGGGAAGCGGCAAGAGCTCCGTGGTGCATGCCGGGGTCCTGCCGCGCCTGCTGAAGTCGCGGTGGACGGTCCTCCCCGTGATCGTGCCCGGTACCGACCCGTTGGAGGGTCTGGCCGACAGCCTGGCGCAGGCGAGCGGGCGCGACCGCGAGGACGTCGCCCGTCGTCTGCGGGACGGCGATCTCGCGGACGTGCACAGGTCACGTGCGACAGGTGGCGTGCTGCCGGGTCGCACGCTGCTGGTGATCGACCAGCTGGAGGAGCTGATCACCTTCGCTCCGGAAGCCGACCGGGAGCGGTTCCTCGCCGGTGTCTCGGCGGCGCTGGCGGCCGACCGCCGGCTGTGGGTGGTGGCCACTCTGCGGGTGGAGTTCCTCCAGGACTTCCTCTCCGGTGGCCAGCCGCAGCTGTTCACCTCGCCGATGGCGCTCGGCGTCATGAGCACGGCCGAGTTCGTCGCCGTCGTCGAGCAGCCCGCACGACTGGCCGGGATCACCTTCGAACCCGGACTGGTCGCGCGGATCGTGGAGGACACCGGCACCGCGGACGCCCTGCCCCTGCTGGCCTACCTGCTACGGGAGCTCTACCTGTCGATAGGCGACGCGCGACTCGCCACCACGGAGAGCTATCTGTCCCTCGGCGGCGTCACCGGCGCCCTCGCCCGCCAGGCCGACGAGGTCTTCGCCTCCGTGGTGGAGCAGTTCGGCGCGGACACCGTCCTCGCGGTGCTGCTGCTTCTCGTCGGGATGGACGCGGGCGAACCGGTGAAGCGCCGGGTGCCGATCGCCGGCCTGTCGGACCGGGAACGGGAGATCCTGCGCCCCTTCGACAAGGCCAGGCTGCTGGTCGTCACCCAGTTCGACGGGGCTCCCGTGCTCCAGGCCGCGCACGAGGCCCTGTTCCGTCAGTGGCCGCCGCTGCAACAGCAAGTGGCGGTCCGTGCCGAGCAGTTGAAGAGCCGCAGCGAACTGGAACGCTGGGCGTCCGACTGGCGGTCCTCGGGACGCAGCCCCGACTACCTCCTCACCGGGGAGCGGCTCGCCCTGGCCCGAAGATGGCTGGCGGGCCTGGAGTCCGCCAGGGAGGCGACCGCGGACATGCAGGAACTGGTCACGGCTTCCCGGAGCCAGGACCGGGACTTCCTGCACCGGGTCTCCGAGTCGATCGGCCAGTACGTCCTGGCGAACGCCGAGCGGGAACCGGAGCTGGGCACCCTCCTGGCGTCCGCCGCTCTCGCCGAGTGCCCGCCCACCGCCACCGCCGTCCGGGCACTGCTGGCCTCGCTCGCCCACAACCACACCCAGGCCGTACTCACCGGCCACACCGCCGGCGTCCGCGCCGTGGCCTGGTCCCCCGACGAGGCATGGATCGCCACCGGGTCGCTGGACGGGACCGCCCGCATCTGGGACGCGGCTTCGGGTGCGCCCGCCGTACTCCTGGAGGGACACGCCGGAGGGGTCGTGGCGGTGCACTGGTCGCCGGACTCACGGAGGGTCGCCAGCGCCTCGCGCGACCGCACCGCGCGGGTGTGGGATCCCGTCACCGGCGAGACCGTGACCGTGCTCGACGCCTTCGGCGACACGGTCCGCGACATCGCCTGGTCCCCGGACGGCTCCCTGCTGGCCGCCTGCTCCCGGGACCGGCACATCCGGCTCTTCGACACCACGACCTGGCAGCCGACCGCCGTACTGGCCGGCCACCGCAACGAGATCTACCGGCTCTCCTGGTCACCGGACGGCACACGGCTGCTCTCCGCCGCCTACGACCGGTCGTACATCATCTGGGATGTCGCCACCGGAAGCCCGCAGCGGGTCATCGAGCGCTCGTACAACCACGCCACCCCCGTCTCCTGGACACCGGACGGCAGTTGTCTGCTCTCCGGTGAGGAGCGGGTGAGAGTCCTGGACGCCAGGACCGGAGAACTGCGGCGGACCCTTCAGGGGCCGGACGCGCTGATCATCAATCTGCGGTGCTCCCCGCAGGGCGACAGCTTCGCCATCGCCTCACGCGGGTCCGAGGTGCACGTGCGCACACTTGCCCACGGGGACGAACTCGCCCATCTGTGCGGCCACACGGACCGGGTGGAGGCGCTCGCCTGGTCACCTCGCGGCGACCGCGTCGCCACCGGCGCCGAGGACGGCACGGCCCGCATATGGACCGTCGGCACGCGCAGCACCGAACTGCTTCAGATAGCCGAACACCCCGGCCCCGTCCTCGGCTTCGACATCACCGCCGACGGCGGTCACCTGGCCGGCGGCGCCATCGATCACAACGTACGGATCTGGCGGACCGACGACGGCGAGAAGGTCAGGACCCTGACCGGGCACACCGCCGGCATGAGAGCGCTGCGCTGGGCTCCTGACGGCCGCCGGCTCGCCAGCAGCTCCGACGACAACACCGTCAGGATCTGGCAGCCCTTCAACAGTCCCGAGCACCGGACCGTCCTCACCGGGCACGAGACGGTCGAGGCCCTGGCCTGGTCCCCCGACGGGACCCGGCTGGCCGTCGCGGGACGTGACCACCGCGCCACCGTCCTCGATCCGACGGACGGCACGGTCCTCGGGCAGTACGCGGATCACTCCCAGTGGATCTGCGCCCTCGCCTGGTCACCCGACGGGACGCTGCTGGCAACAGGATCGGACGACCATACGGCGCAGATATGGGACCTCGCCGCGCAGCGCCTGCTCCACCGCCTGACCGGCCATCAGAGCTGGGTCGACGCGGTGGCCTGGTCCCCGGACGGAACCCGGCTCGCCACCAGCTCCGGCGACTGGACCGTACGGGTCTGGGACACCGCCACCGGCACCCTCCAGCACGTGCTCCAGGGCCACGAGGCCCGGGTGCACGCGGTCGCCTGGTCACCGGACGGCCGCGCGCTCGCCACCGCCTCCACCGATCACACGGTCCGCCTGTGGAATCCGCGGCGCGGCGGCGAGGGCCGGATCATCGGCATCCACCGCAGCCGGTGCAACTGCGTCGCATGGCTCCCCGACAGCCGTCGAGTGGTCTCCGCCGCAGAGGACCGCACCATCCGCGTCTGGGCCGCCGAGGGCGACACCCAGGCCCTGCTGTCGGCGGCACGCGGCCGGATCTTCCGCTCACTCACACCCGAGGAACGCCGCGCTCACCTGCTCCCCGAGACGACGTCGGGGCCGGCCCCCGGGACCCGAGCTCCGTGACGATCCACCGCGTTCCACGGCCGTTGCCGACCACGCCAAGTCTGTGATCATTGCGGGACAGCCTTCAGGACTCCGTCAGGAACAGTTCGACGACGGGGAGCAGTACGTCGGGGCGGGTGACCGGGAGGGTCAGGGTCAGCGTGCCGTCGGATTGTGGGAGGGGCGCCAGGTTGGCGTGCGGTTGGGGAGTGCTGTCGAGGACGCTCAGGCCCACTTCGCTGCCGTCATTGAGGAGTTGGGCGTAGGCCACTCGGCCGGCCAGCCCCGGCAGGTGCACATGTCGGAACGGCCAGGCGAAGAGGTGCAGATAGAGGCGGTCGTCGCGGAGGGTGTAGACGCCGTGGGCGGGCCGGACGAACGGGGCGGGACCCGCACCATGGACGGCGCGGCCGTGCAGCCGCATCCAGTCCGCGATGGAGCGCAGGATGGAACGGGCCCGAGGCTCGAGGTTGCCCCGGCCGTCGGGACCCACGTTCAGGATCATGTTGCCGTTGTTCGACACCGACTGGACGAGCATGCGCACCAGGTCTCCGGGTTCCTTGAACTCCAGGTTGTCGCGGTGGTACCCCCACGAGCCGTTGAGGGTCTGGCACGCCTCCCACATGACCTCGACACCGTTCTCGTCGGTCAAGGGGCGGTCGGGCTGGTACTGCTCGGGGGTCACGTAGTCGCCCGGGATGCCCAGGCGGTTGTTGACGACGATGCCGGGCTGGAGGGCACGGGTCGTCGCGAGGAGCTCCGGTGAGCCCCAGTCCTCCGGGCCCTTGCCCGGCAGTCCGCCGCGGTTCCAGGGAAACGTGAAGTCGTAGAACATCAGGTCCACTTGGCCGTACGAGGTGAGCAGTTCCTCGACCTGGGCGTGCAGGTAGGCGCGGTATCCGCCCATGTCGCGACCGGAGTTGAGGGCGGCCAGGTCCGGGGCGTCGCGCAGCGGGTGGACGCCGTCGATGACGTAGTCGGGATGGTGCCAGTCGAGGAGGGAATGGTAGAAGCCGACCTTCAGGCCCTCGGCACGCATCGCGGCGACGAATTCGGCGACCAGGTCCCGGCCGCAGACCTTCGCCGAGGTGTAGTCCGTGAGCGCCGAGTCCCAGAGGCAGAAGCCGTCGTGGTGCTTGGTGGTCAGTACGGCGTAGCGCATGCCGGCCGCGCGGGCGGTGCGGGCGAGGTCGGCGGCGTCGAACAGGTCGGGGTCGAAGTGGTCGACGTACTTCTGGTACTCGGCGTCGCCGATCTCCTCGTAGCTGCGCACCCATTCGTGCCGTGCGGCCATGCTGTAGACGCCGAAGTGGACGAAGAGGCCGAACCTCGCCTCGCGCATCCAGCCGGTCACGGTCAATTTCATTTCCTCCGGTTCGACTGAGGGCCATTCTTCCCCTGTCGCGGCAACCATTGAAACCCTCCAGCCATATATGAACCTGGTTCAATTGTCTTTACGAACCAGGTTCATATATCGCCGTTTTCCGTTTGTCACTTGACACCCGGCGTCCGCCGTTCGCAGAATTCGGCAACCGAGACGGGAGGTCAGCCGTGCGGCTCAGGCATTCCTTCCGAACCGGTCCGGCAGCGGTCGTCGTGGTGATGAGCCTCGCACTCACCGCCTGCCAGGACAGCGGTTCGGCGAATTCGGGCAATGGCTCGATGATGATCAACTACGCATCCGGCAAAACCGTGCTTCAGCGCAACTTCAATCCGCTGACCAGCACCGGGGACGCATCTCCGGGAACCAGGATCTACATGTACCAGTCGCTCATGGGGGTCGATGTCCTCAAGGGCGGCGAATTCGAACCATGGCTCGCCTCCGCGCAGAAACTTTCGTCGGACGGCCGTACGCTGACGGTGGACATCAACAAGAAGGCCACCTGGAGCGACGGGAAACCGGTCACCGCCAATGACGTGGTGTTCACCTTCCAGTTGGTGAAGAAGACGCCCGCGCTCAATTCCTACGGAGTCTCCTTCACCTCGGTGGCCGCGCAGGGCGAGAAGACGGTCGTCTTCCATTTCGACAAGCCCGCCTTCACACAGGTCGCGTCGATTCTCCAGCAGTACATCGTGCCGCAGAAATACTGGACGGGTAAGAATCCCGTCACCTACACCAATCCCGATCCGGTGGGCAGCGGCCCGTACACGCTGAAGCGGTTCGACCCGCAGCAGATCTCGCTGTCGCTGAGGAACGACTATTGGCGCAGCAAGATCCAGGTCAAGCAGGTCCGGCTGCCCGTGGTGAACTCCGCCACCGAACTCTCCCAGCTGACCAGCGGCCAGGAGGATCTGAGCGGCGGCGCGATACCCAATCTGGAGAAGCAGTACATCGACAAGGACCCGGCGAAGAACGGCTATTTCTATCCGACGTACGGATCGCTGATCCTGGTCTTCAACCACGACCGGGGTGCGCTCAAGGACGTCCATCTGCGCAAGGCCGTCGAGTTGGCGATCGACCGCAAGCAGCTTATCCAACTGGTCACGCAGCTCGGCGCCGACCCGATCAGCCAGACCGGCCTCGACGCTGCGACGCAGGGGAAGTGGCTCGACCCGGCGTACAAGGACGCCGTACAGACCGATCTCGCGGCCGCCAAGTCCCAGCTCCAGCAGGCCGGTTACACCCTCAGCGGCGGAAAGGCGATGAAGGACGGCAAGCAGCTCACCCTCAGCTACATCGAGGTCGCCGACTTCGCCGACTCCGTGCAGCGGGCCCGGATCATCGCCGACCAGCTCGGCAGGATCGGCATCAAGGTGAACGTGCAGACGCTGGCCAGCAGCACCTACACGGACACCCGGGCCAAGGGCGACTTCGACCTCGCCGCGTACGGCATCGCGTACGGCGCGGTGCCCTGGCAGATCTACAACCCGCTGCTGAACAGCGAGTTCGCGGGCACGGCGAACGGTGGCAAGGCGCAGACCAACAACTACCTGCGCTGGCGTGACAAACCGACCGACCAGCTGCTCGACCAGCTTTCGAACACCGGCGACGAGTCGACGCAGATCACTCTCACCCGGAAGCTGGAGAAGATCATCGTCGACCAGGTGCCGTTCGTGACCCTCTCCAACATCACCGCCGGCTGTGCCTGGAGCGCCCGCAACTGGACGGGATTCCCCAGCAAGGACAACCCGTACGACATCTGTGCGCCCTGGAACGGCGGACCGGCGTTCGAGAACGTGCTCGCGCATCTGAAGCCGGTGAAGTGATGGCCTTCGCGCAGGAGTTGGGGCAATGACGGCGACGACACTGCCGGTCGGTGAGATCCGCACCTCGACAGCCGCGCGACGCAGGCGCGGCGGCCGGGCCCGGGTCCTGGTGCGCCGGCTCGGCTTCTACCTCGGGACCGCCGCCGTCGCGATCACCCTCAACTTCGTCATCCCCCGGCTCATGCCGGGGGACCCGGCCTCCGTCATCCTCAACAAGCTCGCCCAGCGCTCCCAGGTCTCCGCGGCGACCGAGAAGTCCATCCGGGCGCTGTTCGGCGTCCCCGACCAGAACCTGTGGCAGCAGTACCTGCACTACCTCGACCAGCTCGCCCATCTCGACTTCGGCGTGTCCACCGCGTACTTCCCGCAGCCGGTCAGCGAGATGATCTCGCAGGGCCTGCCCTGGACGCTGGGTCTGGTGAGCCTGACCACGGTCCTCGCGTTCCTGCTCGGCACCGGCCTCGGCATCGTCTCCGGCGCCAGGCCCGGCAGCCGCCTGGACAGCGTCATGGCCCCGCTCGCGACCTTCCTCGGCTCGATGCCGTACTTCTGGGTCGCCACCATGCTGCTCCTGCTCCTGTCGGTGAACCTGCCGGTCTTCCCGTCGCAGAACGGCTACGACCTCAACCTCGAACCGGGCTTCAACCTCACGTTCGTCACCAGCGTGATCGCGCACGGCTTCCTGCCGGCCGCGACGATCATCGTCTCCTCGGTCGGCGGCTGGCTGCTCGGCATGCGCAACATGATGATCACGACGGTGGCCGAGGACTACGTGACCCTGGCCGAGGCCAAGGGACTTGGCCGTGGGCGGATCCTGCTGGCGTACGCGGCCCGCAACGCCATGCTGCCGCAGGTGGCGGGTCTGGCCATCTCGATCGGCACGGTCGTCGGCGGCTCGCTGCTCGCCGAGGCGGTGTTCGCCTATCCCGGCATCGGCTACCTCTTCTACCAGGCGGTCGTGAACCTCGACTATCCGCTGATGCAGGCCCTGTTCCTGATCATCTCGCTCTCCGTACTGGTCGCGAACTTCATCGCCGACTCCGTCTACGTCCTGCTCGACCCGCGCACCCGGGAGGACGCATGACGCTCACCGCCCCGCTCACCCCCACGGTCGGCCGGCTGACCTGGCGCGCGGCTCTGCGCAAGCTGATCCCCGCCAACCGCAAGGCCCGCGTCGGACTCGCGATCATCGGGGTGTACGTGCTTGTCGCCGCCGTCGGCCCGTGGGTCGTGGAGTCGCTGCTGGGCCTCTCCCCCACGGAACTCACCGGCGTGGTCCTCCAACCCCCTTCCTCAGCCCACCCGTTGGGCACCACCCAGGACGGCACCGACGTCCTCGCCCAGCTCGTCGTCGGGACCAGGACGTCCCTCCTGGTGGGCGCCCTCGCGGCCGTCGTCTCGACCACGCTGTCGGTGGCCGTCGGCCTGATCGGCGGCTACTACGGCGGGACGGTCGACTCCGTGCTCGGCGCCCTCACCAACGTCTTCCTGGTGCTGCCCGGACTGCCGCTGGTCATCATCCTCGCCGGGTATCTGCGGGGGCGGGGCGGGCCGTTCGCGGTGGCGCTGGTCATCGGGCTGACGGGGTGGGCCTGGGGCGCCCGCTCGAAACGCGTGCAGACGCTGTCGCTGCGGAACCGGGACTTCGTGGTGGGTGCCCGACTGCTCGGCGAGAGCAATCTGCGGATCATGCTCGTCGAGGTGCTGCCCAACCTGCTGCCCGTGATCTCGGCGACGCTGATGCTCTCGCTGGTCACCTCCATTCTCGCCGTCTCCGGCCTCGACTTCCTGGGCATCGGCGACATCAACACGGTCAGCTGGGGCACGATGCTCTACTTCGCCCAGCAGCGGCAGGCGATGGTCTCCGGGGCGTGGTGGTGGTTCGTGCCGCCCGGCGTCGCCATCACCGTGCTGGGCGCGGCCGCGGGGCTCGTCAACTTCGGGATCGACGAACTGACCAATCCACGGCTGCGCGGCGCCCGCCGCCCCAAGTCCTCGCGGAAGGCGGCACGTTGAGCCCGGGTGATCTGCTTCTCGACGTACGGGACCTGAGCGTCGACTACGGCACGGCGGCCGAGCCCCTGCCCGCGGTCTCCCGGGTGTCCCTGGAACTCCGCCGGGGCGAGATCCTCGGCATCGCCGGGGAGAGCGGCAGCGGCAAGACCACGCTGGTCAACGCTCTGCTGCGGCTGCTGCGCCCACCCGCGGTCGTCCGCTCGGGCAGCGCTGTCCTCCACCCGCGCTCGGGCGACCCGGTCGACCTCCTCCACGCCGATGCCCGCGAACTGCGCAGGACTCGGTGGGAGCACACGGCGGTGGTCTTCCAGAGCGCGATGAACGCCCTCAACCCGGTGGCCCGGCTGAGCGCCCAGTTCACCGACGCCCTGCGCGCCCACCACCGTATCCCCAGAGCCGAGGCACGCGAACGCGCCGCGCACATGCTGGAACTCGTTGGCATCCCCACCGGCCGACTGGACAGCTACTCGCACGAGCTCTCCGGCGGAATGCGGCAACGTGCCACCATCGCTCTGGCGTTGGTGTGCGAGCCGGATCTGCTGGTGATGGACGAGCCGACGACGGCTGTGGACGTGGTGATGCATCGGCAGATCCTGCGCCAAGTGATCAGGTTGCAGCGGGAGTTGGGCTTCTCGGTCGTCTTCATCACGCACGACCTGTCCCTGCTCCTCGAAATAGCCGACCGTATCGCCGTGATGTACGGCGGGCGGATCGTGGAGAGCGGGCCCGCCGGAGACCTGTACCGGGACCCGAAGCACCCGTACACACGCGGACTGCGCGACTCGTTCCCACCGCTGCGCGGACCGATGCGCCGACTGAACGGCATCCCCGGCAACCCTCCCGACCTGCGCAGTCTTCCGCCGGGCTGCCCCTTCCAGCCGCGGTGTCCGTATGCGACACCGGAGTGCGGGGAGGCGGTGCCCGCGCTCACCGGGGAGGGCGCGCTCCGCGCGGTGGCGTGCATCCATGCCGGGGAGCTGCCGGCGCCGACCACTGGAGGGCGAGGATGAGCGACGAGCAGGCTCCCGTGCTGGAGGCGGTCGACGTCACTGTCCACTACCCGGTGCACCGAGCCCGCGGTGAGATCGTGCACGCGCTGGAGAACGCCTCGCTGCGGCTGCACCCCGGCCGTACCGTCGCCCTGGTCGGCGAGAGCGGCAGCGGCAAGTCCACCTTCGCCAGGACACTCGCCCTCGCCCAGGAGCCCACCAGCGGACGCGTCCTGCTGGGCGGCGAGCCGGCCTCGGCCCGCGGCCGCCGGGCCCGTCGTGCCTACGCGGGCCGGGTCCAGATGGTGCTCCAGGACCCGTTCGGCTCCCTCAACCCCCTGCACCGCGTGCGGTACTTGCTCGAACGGCCGCTGCGGCTGCACGGCGCGGTCACCGACCGCGAGGACCTGGAGCGGCGCCTGCGCGCCCTGCTGGAACGCGTGCGCCTGACCCCGCCCGAGCGGTTCCTGGACGCCTTCCCGCACGAACTCTCCGGCGGCCAGCGCCAGCGCGTCGCGATCGCCCGCGCCCTGGCCGTCGAACCCGAGGTTCTGCTCGGCGACGAGCTGGTGACCATGCTGGACGTCTCCATCCGCCTGGAGATCCTCAACCTCCTCGCCGCCCTCCGCGACGAGGAGCACCTGGCCATGCTGTACATCACCCACGACATCGCGGGCGCCCGGTACTTCGCCGACGAGATCGCGGTGATGTACGCGGGGGAGATCGTCGAGTACGGCACCGCGGAGGACGTCACCCAGACCCCGGCCCACCCGTACACCCGGCTGCTGCTCGACTCGACGCCGGATCCCGACCGCATGGAGTTCCTGGCGGGCCGCCGCACGGGCGGTCTCGACGGCATGGCGCCGGATGCCGCCGAGGACGACTACGGGGAGCCGCCCGACCTGGTCCACCCGCCCACCGGCTGCCGCTTCCATCCCCGCTGTCCGCTGGCGCGGCCCTCGTGCAGCTCCGAAGCACCTCCACGTGTCGATGTGACGGAACGTCACTGGGCTGCCTGCGTACTGCTGCTGGACCCTGACGAGGACGACGCACACGGGCATACGACGACTCGGGAGATGACTCCGTGACCACGCTCCCCCGCGATCTGGTCGAGGCCGCCAACCGCTGCCTCGTCCTCGGTTTCGACGGAACCGCCCTCCCCGACGAGCTGAAACGGCTGACCGACGCCGGGCTCGGCGGGGTGATCCTGCACACCCGCAATGTCTCGGGTCAAGCCCAACTGCGTGAACTAACCGATGAGTTGCGCTCGCTGCGTCCCGGTCTACTGATCACCGTCGACCAAGAGGGCGGCGGTATCAGCCACTTGGCCCGGGCCGGGGCGCCGGAGACGCCGGGGAACTGGGCGCTGGGCGTCGCCGACGACACCGAGCTCACCGCCGCAGTCGCGGACGCGCTCGCCCGGCATCTGGCCGCGTGCGGGGTGACCGTGAGCTTCGCGCCGGTTGCCGATGTGCATCGGGTCGCCGCCAACCCCATCGTCCGAACCCGGGCGTTCGGCGCCGATCCGGTCCACGCGGCCCGGCACGTGACCGCCTGGATCGAGGCCACGCTGGCGGCCGGGGTGGCTCCGTGTGCCAAGCACTTCCCGGGGCACGGTTCGACCACGGTGGACAGCCACCTGGGGGTCGCCGTCGACGCACGCGACGAGCAAGTCCTGCGCGAGACGGACCTGTTGCCCTTCCGGGCCGCCATCACCGCGGGCGCACCGATCCTCATGACGGCACACGTCGTCTACCCGGCACTGGATCCCGACGCCCCCGCCACCCTCAGTCGCCGCATCCTCACCGACCTCCTGCGCACGGAGCTCGGCTTCCAGGGTGTGGTCGTGACCGACGCCCTGGAGATGAAGGCGATCGCCGACGGAGTGGGGGAAGCGGCGGGCGCCGTTGCCGCGATCGCCGCGGGTGCCGACCAGTTGATCGTCGCGCGCCCGGATCCGGGACTGTGGCTGCGTTGCCGCGACGCGCTTCTGGACGCGATGGCGGACGGCAGGCTCGACCCCGGCCGGGTCATCGAATCCGCCCGCCGCGTCGACGCGTTGGCCGAGCGGTTCGCGCAACCGCCGTCCCCAAGTGCCGAGTTCGGACCTGCCGAGGACATGGGCTTGCGCGCCGCCCGCCAGGCCATCCGGTGGAAGCCGCTGCCCGGCCCAGTCATCGACCCCTTCGTCGTCGACCTGCACCGGCGCCCCAAACCCGCCCTGGAATGGGCCCGTACGGATCTCGTCGGCATCCTGTGTGAGGTCATGCCCGGCACGGACGGCATCGCGGCCACGCAGGGCCCCGTCGAGGTGACCGACATCCTGCGGCGGGCGCAGGGGCGACCGCTGCTGATCGCCACCGAGGACCCGGACCTGCATCCCTGGCAGGCCGCGGTCCGCACGGCTCTCCTCACCGGCCGTCCCGACGCCCTCCTGATCGCGACCGGTCTGCCGGACGCGGAGACGGAGGCCGCGGACGGTCTGTGCGTCTACGGGCGGGGCCGGGCCAATCTACGAGCCGTTGCCGAAGCGCTGCTCTAGCAAAAAGGTTGGCCCGGACGGCGATCAGGCTGCTGGCTTTCCCGTCGACCGACTTAGCTGTCGCCGGGAGCGCCTCGACCACAAGGCACTCCCGAAAGGCAACACCCCATGAATACTGTGCACTTCACTGCGGAGACCCCCCGCCGCCGGCCCCGGGCGGGCACCCCTGGTGCTGATGGGCCACGGCGGCGGCAACCACCGCAAGTCACCGGCCATGGTCGGCCGGGCTCGGCTCCTGGTGACCGGCGCCGGTTTCCACGTGGCCTGCATCGACGCCCCGGGGCACGGCGGCCGGCCCCGGACGGCTTACGACGAGCAGGAGATCGCCGCGATGCAGCAGGCGATGGCGGCGGGTGAGCCCGTCGGCGAGATCGTCGTCCGCTACAACGCCCACCTCGCCGAGCGCGCGCTACCCGAGTGGCAGACGGCCCTGGACGCCCTCCAGCAGCTGCCGGAGATCGGCGCCGACGGGCCAGTCGGCTATTTCGGTCTGAACATGGGCACGGCGACCGGTGTGCCGTTCGTGGCGGCCGATCCCAGGATCACCGCCGCGGTGTTCGGCCTCCACTGGCCCGATGCGCTGGCCGAGTCGGCGCAGCAGATCACCATCCCGGTCGAGTACCTGCTTCAGTGGGACGACGAGCACATCGCGCGCGAGTCCGGTCTCGCGCTGTTCGACGCCTTCGCCTCGAAGGAGAAGACGCTGCGCGCCAACTCGGGCGCCCACAAGGAACTGCCCAGGTTCGAGTCCGACAACGCGGTCCGCTTCTTCGTCCACCATCTCGGCCAGGCCGCGGCGGCGCAGGTCTGACGCCCTGCGCCGATGGACGACCGCGACCGTGGCCGACGAGGCGAGGGCGGCCCAGTGGATCGCGGTCCAGCAGGAGGGGTGGGAGGCGGGACGCCGGTTCGCGTACGCCGTCGTAGAAGCTCAATCCGCGGATCCCAGGGGCCGGTTGGCGGGTCACATGGTGCTCAAGATCGTCAAACCGGGGACAGGGTCCGCCGAGGTCGGCTACTGGACCGCGGCGCACGCGCGCGGTCGCGGAGTGGCGCCGCGGGCCCTGGAGGCGCTCACCGAATGGGCCTTCACCGGCTTCCCCGGCGAGACACTGACCCGCCTCGAACTCCTCCACCAGGTGGACAACGCGGCATCCTGCCGGGTCGCGCAGAAGTCAGGGTACCAACTGGCCGCGATCCTGCCCGCGGCGCCACCCGCCTATCCCGATGCCGGCCATGTGCACATCCGGACGCGCGAGCTCTGAACCGGCCTCCCGTCCTGCGCGCCTAGACGGCCGACAGGGGATGCCCCTCGCCGGAACCAGTAAGGGCCGCGTCGATCGCGAGCCGATACAGGCCCGTCGGGCGGCCCTTCCGGTGGGTCTGGGTGCAGCCCTCCGAGGTGATCAGGCCGTGGGCGTGGAGTTTGCGGATCAGGCGGCGGCCACTGGGATCGGTGATGGTCATCGCGTCGGCGAGTTCACTCGGGGTGACCGGGCGTCCGGCCAGGTCGTGTTCGATGGCGGCCAGTCTTGACAACGTTGCCGGGCTCAGGCCGATCGTCCGGGCGAGTTCGCGCATACGGTCGTCCTGTTCGCGGCAGGACGGGCTCGGCTGCTGTCCTCCCGGCCCCATCGGGCCGATCACCAGTCCGCCGTCCTCCATCAGATAGCCGCACGGCCGGTTCTCCGACTCGGCGCGGCCGACGGCCCGTTCGGCGAGCAGCACCGAGGAACGGGCCGACGCCCCCACGCCGAAGCCGGCCGCCACCTCCACGCCGAGTGCCTCCTGGGCCCGGCCCAGTACGGGGAGGACCAGCCAGTCGCGGGTCAGGCGCTCGAACAGCGTCCGGCGTCCGAGGGCCACGACGCCGCGCCGGCCCCGGTCCTCGATCCAGGCGTCGGCGAGTTCGGGCGTGGCCCGCAGGAGACGTAGCAGACCCGTGCGGCTGCGCTCCAAGTCACCCGATTGGCCAGGTCCGTTGAGGCGGAAGATGCCCGCCGCGAACGCCGCCGCGCCCGCCCGCTCGGAGCGGATGCGCAGCGCCAGCTCGTGGAGTTCCGCGCGGATGCTGGACGGGGTGGGCGAGCCGTTCAGCACCCGCAGGGTTCCGCGCAGCTGCCGTAGCACCGCCGTGCGTGCGGTGATGACGTAACCCTCACCGTCTTCGAGCGACCGGTGGTGGAAGGCGCAGATCTCGTCGATGGTCTGGTCGTCGGCGTACGGCAGACAGCTGGCGCGGGTGCGGTCCAGGTGCACCGACTCCGTGACCTCGGAGACGACTTCGTGGTCGAAGGTGTCGATGCTGACCGGAACCGGCTGCCAACCGCGGGCCTGCGCCTGTGACAAGGCGAGGGCCAGGTCGAGGGCGGAGCTGCGGATGACGGCGACGGGGAGGCTGCGGGCGAGGAGGTCACGGCAGGCGCGATACGGGACGGCACCCAACAGCAGCCCGTCCAGGCCGTGTCCGTCGACCAGGCGTCGGACGCGGGGGCGGATCTCCTGCTCGTGCCCGTAGGTGACCCACTTCAACGAGATCCCGGACAGCGGTTCGACGGCCTCCTCGAAGACCCCGCGGCGGCTCGCGTGAACGACCACTCCGATCGACGGACTCACCTTCCACCACCCTTCACGGCGACGAAGCTCAGCGATAGCAGGTGGTGACGCCCGGGCGCCAGGGGCAGGCGATCCCGGCGAAGCCGCCGCCCGCGACGACGTCGACGCTCAACTTCTCTCCACCGTGCAGGACTTGGCGGTCCTGGACGAGTCCGTCGGCGCCGTCCCGGACGGTCTCGACGAGCCAGCGACCGGGTCCGATGGCCAGCGGGACCTCGGCGGTGCGGGCGGCTCCGGCGTACACCCCGCCCAGGAACCAGCGGTCGCCGCTGCGGCGGGCGAGGACGGCCTCCTGTCCGGGCTTTCCGGCGAGCAGCCGGGTGTCGTCCCAGGCGGCGGGGACCTGGTCGAAGAAGGCGCGGGCCAGCGGCCGGGCGTCGTACGACTCGGGGGTGCCCGCGAACATCTGGAGACCCGACTCGTAGGCGACGGTGAGGCCGACCTCGGCCGCGTCGGAGTTGGGGCGCAGGCCGACGCGCTGGAAGGCGCCGGGGGTGAAGTCCATGGAGCCGATGACGTTGCGGGTGAAGGGCAGGGTGGTGAGGTGGACGGCGGTGTTGGTGCGCTTCTCCTCGCCGCCGACGCCCTCCAGGGTCATCACCTGGGGCCAGGTGCGCTGGATGCCCTTGGGGATCGTCGAGCCGTGGAAGTCGACCATGAGGTGGTGGTCGGCCGTGTCCTTGAGGATGGCGTCGTACCACTGGAGCATGGGCTGTGCCTCGGAGTTCATGAAGTCGATCTTCACGCCCTTGACGCCCCAGCGTTCCAGGGTGCGCAGCCACTGGGCGCGTTCCTCGGGTGTGTCGAGGTCGCGCTGGTGGATCCAGACGACGATGCCGACGCCCTTGGCCCGTGCGTAGTCGACGAGTTGGGGCAGCCAGCTGTCGGTCTGCCAGTTCGGGTCGGTGGTGTCCCACTCGTCGCTCTTGAAGTACCAGCCGGCGTCGACGGCTTCGTACGGCCAGCCCCGCTCGGCGGCATAGTCGACGTAGGCCTTCTGCGCGGCGAGGCTCTGGCCGGCCTCCTTGCCGCCGGCGAGCCAGGTCCACAGCACGGTGCCGGGACGGATCCAGGAGGTGTCGCGGACCTTGGAGGCCGGGGCGAGGTCGTCGGTGAAGGTGGAGCGGGTGACGGTGGCGAGGTCGCCGGTGACCATCGCCCGCCAGGGGGTGGTGAGTCGGCCGTCGGTGTGGACGCGGTCGTCGGCGAGCTTGATGCGGTAGGTGCCGGTGCCCTGGTCGTGGGCGAGCCGGGCGCCGGAGTAGGCGCCGGTGAGGTCGGACTCGGCGAGCAGGGTGTACCCGCCGTCGGTGGCGAACAGCGCCTGGTCGGAGTACTCGCCGGTGGGGGCGGTGGCCGCGGTGTACTGGTTGAACTGGCCCTCGTTGTCGACCCGGTAGGTACCGAGCCACGCGCTCGCGTCCGGCGGCAGGTTGAACGCGGAGCTCTCGCCGAGGACATCGCCGTACCCGGCGGGGAGGACATAGCGGTAGGCGACACCGTCGGCGGAGGCTCGGACGACGAGGTCGAGCCGGGCGCCGGCGGCCGTGGCGAACGACAACCGGGTCTCGTTCATACGGACTTGACGGTCCAGGCGCTTGCCGGACTTCGTCCGGTACCGCTCCTCGACGAGCCGGTCCTTGCGGTGCAGGAAGTGCAAGTCCTTGGAGAGGTCGGCCTGTTGGGTGACGATTCCGACGGGTGACGGCTCGATGACGGTACGGCCGCCGCGGGACACGGAGAGGCTCAGTGCGCCGGTGGTGTCGTCGAGGGAGACCCGTGCGAGCGGTTCGTGTGCGGCCGCGGCACGCTCGGGGCCGGAGAGGGACCAGACGTGTTCGGGGGAAGTGTCGCTCTGGCCGGCCCGCGCCGGCCCGGTCGTACAGAGTGTGGCCGCCAGCCCGGCGCAGAGCGCGGCGACCGCGGTCCTGATCGGAACCGCCATGTGAAGCCTCCCGTGTTGACGTGCCGAACCGGACGGATCATCGATACATCGGGTGTATCGGGGAACCTAGACATGCCTTGTACGCCTGTCAACAGTCCTGGAGTCTCCCCAATCACGCCCAACTCCTTGACTCCTCCGATGTCTTGGGGTTCTCTGCGTTCGCCGTCCACTCACTCACCGGAAAGGGCGAGACGCGATGAACAGGAGATCGGTCTTACGAACCGGGGCGGGCCTGCTGGCGGGCGGTGCCGCGCTCGCACTGCCGTGCACCGCGCAGGCCGCCGCGGCCGCGGACCCGACCGACGGCTGGACGCGGACCTCGTTCACGTACAGCTGGCAGAAGCCCTGGAACCTCGACCTCAGCGACCGGCACAGCTCCAGCGGCGGCGTCGACCGCATGTGGGTGTACGCCACCGACGAACCCTTCGAGGAGGGCAGCTCCACCGACCCGCGCACCGAGATGCGCTGGAAGGTCGACTACACCACCGGGGACCACATGTGGGACGCCGACGTGTACCTCCCGTCCGGCACCGACGGGGCGTCCTTCGTCCAGATCCTGCGCAGCGTGCATCCCTCGGGCACGCCGGCCACCGACATCATGCTCAATGTGTACGACACCGGGGGCGGGACCGTGCGGCGCTACGACGGCACGGTGCTCAGGACCAACGCGTACGACACCTGGTTCAACGTCAAGATCGCCCATGCCGCGAGCAGTGGGACCGGCACGGTCAAGGTCTACCTCGACGACGCCCTCGCCCTGACGGTCGCCGACCGGGGTCCGGCGACCCGCTACTTCAAGAACGGCGTGTACAACCACGGCTCGGGCCGGGCCGAGGCGCGCTTCCGCAACATCCGCTACTGGACTCGCTGAGGGGGCTCCGAGCTCCCGAACCGTGCCGGGAACCCTGGCGCCCAGGTGGACGTTTTCCGGACAACCCCACCAGGGGGCGGACACTGCACACACCAGGGCGGCGGCATGAGCGAGTTGGTCCCCGGGGGCAACATGCCCCTTCCGGGCGGCGCCGTGACCGTCCGGGTGCCCGGACCCTTCGACGTGTCCGCGCTGATCACGGACGACGGCGGCAAGGTCCGGGGCGACGCCGACTTCGTCTTCTACAACCAGCCCTCGGCCCCGGGCGCCCGCCTCGACGGCGACACCCTCACCGTCGACCCGACGAGGCTGCGCCCGGGAGCCACCCGGCTCACGGTGGTCGTCAGCCCGGCCGACCCCGGCACTCCCCTGGGCCGCCTGCCCGCACCCACCCTCCAGGTCACCGGACCGGGCGGTCGCCCCCTCGCCCGGTTCGCGCCGCCGCGACCGCAGCAGGAGACGGTGCTGCTGCTCGCGGAGATCTACCGGCGGGGCGACAGCTGGAAGCTGCGGGCCCTGGGGCAGGGGTACGCGGACGGACTCGCCGGCATCGCACGGGACTTCGGGGTCGACGTCATCGACGACGGGGCCGGGTCACCGGGGTCGCCGGGGCAAGGTCGCGGGGCCGGGGCAGTGGCGCCGCCGGCCCAAGGTGCCGGGGCCGCGCCCTCGGGGCGACGGACTCCGACGCCCCGCCCCGTCATCCCGGCGCCGCGGACACCCGGGCTCGGCTCGGCGCCCCCAGCGCGCAGCCCTTACCTTGCGTCCCCCGCACCATCTGCACACGGCCCCCGGCCCCACTCCCCCACAGCGCCCCCTCCCGACCCGCGGCTCCTGCCCGGCACGGCTGCCTCGCACCCATCCCCGTCCCCCGACCACGGCGGCTTCCTCGGCCCGGTCAACTCCGCCCGCACCAGGGCCGGTTCCGGCCCGGTCTCGCTCGACGCCCGCCTCATGGCCGCCGCCCATGCGCACGCCGCCGCCATGGCCGCAGTGGGCCATCTCGGCGTCGAGAGCGCGGACGGCGTCTCGGTCTACCAGCGGGTCACGGCCGCCGGATACGCGTACATCACCGTCGGCGAGCACCTGGTCTCCGGGCCGCGCACGCCCGCCGAGTTCGTCGAGTACTGCCTGCGCAACGAGCAGCCCCGGCGGACCCTGCACGACCCGGCCTTCGTCCACGCCGGTCTGGGGCAGGTCGCCGACCCCCGCTCCGGCGACATGTTCTGGACGGCGCTGTGGGCCACCCCTTCGGTCCCGCTGACCTGGCCCGCACGGCGACCGAAGTCGTCGACCTCACCAACGGGGAGCGCGCCAGGGCGGCCGGTCTGCCTCCGCTGGCCGTCGACCCGGTGCTCACCACGGCCGCGCAGGCGCACAGTGCCGACATGGTGGCCCGCGCCTTCTACTCCCACACCTCCCCCGAGGGCAGCCAGCCGTGGGACCGGGCGGCGCGCGCGGGCTCCACCCGTCGCTCGATCGGCGAGAACATAGCCTGCGGCCAGCGCTCCCCCGCCGAGGTCGTGGAGGGCTGGATGAACAGCCCGGGCCACCGGGCCAACATCCTCAAGCCCGACTTCACCCACATCGGCATCGGCTTCGCGGGCGGCGGCGCGGCCGGAACGTACTGGACCCAACTCTTCGGCGCCTGAAGGCCGGAGACCGTCCGGACCGCCCCGACGACCACTCTCGTCCGCGATCTTGGCGGAATGACTTCGTCCGGGCCAGGATGCCCGCATGAAGGGTTCCCTCTTTTCCAGTGAGCACATGGTCCAGCCGGCCGCACAGCCGGGCATGACCGTCGAGAACGCCAAGTGCATCAAGTACGCCGTGAACGGCGAGATGCTCGCCCGCCAGGGCGCGATGATCGCCTACCGCGGCAACCTCCAGTTCGAGCGCAAGGGCCAGGGCGTGGGCGGCATGCTCAAGCGCGCGGTCACCGGGGAGGGCCTCCCGCTCATGACCGTGCGCGGGCAGGGCGAGGCCTGGTTCGCGCACGAGGCGCAGAACTGTTTCATCGTGGACGTCGACCCGGGCGACGAGTTCACCGTCAACGGCCGCAACGTGCTGTGTTTCGACGCCTCGTTGTCGTACAGGATCTCCACCGTCAAGGGCGCCGGCATCGCGGGCGGCGGCCTGTTCAACAGCGTCTTCACCGGACAGGGCCGGCTGGGGCTGGTGTGCGAGGGCAACCCGCTGGTCATCCCGGTCTCGCCGCAGTACCCGGTGTTCGTCGACACGGACGCGGTGGTCGGCTGGACGGCCGGTCTGCAGACCTCCCTGCACCGTTCGCAGTCCATCGGCTCGATGCTGCGCGGCGGCTCCGGCGAGGCCGTGCAGCTGATGCTTCAGGGCGAGGGGTACGTCGTCGTACGGCCGAGCGAGGCCACGCCGCAGAAGGCCCAGCAGCACTGAGAGCCTGTCTTCGAGCCCTCGGCACGTGATCTGCGACTCACGAGCAACCTCTCGACAACACATGACGTCTTGATCGGCAACAGGTGACGCCCTGGCCCCCACCAAGGGTCAGGGCCTAATTTTCGACGCTCTATACACACCATGTATACATGCGGTGCATACGCTCCATGTATACACAGTGTGTATACGGACCGAAAGGGATCCATGTACGGCAAGGCATTCGCCCCTGAGTATCAGGGCGCCCTCACCACCCTGTCCGTGAACTCCTCGCTGACCGACGTACTCGCCGCCGGGACAAGGGAGTTGAAGGCCGCCGAGCGGGCCGGCCGGACCGGGGAGGCGGCGCGGTCCGGGCTCGCGGTGGCCGAGGCCCATCGCAGGCTGGGGCAGATCGGGGACGCCGACCGGGCCTGGAAGGCGAGCTATCGCGCCGCCCGGGCGGCCGGGGACACGGCGGCGATGGCCTGGGCGCTGTGGAGCGGCGGCACCCTGGCCCGGCAGCGCGGCGCCTTCGCGCTGGCCCGGCGGCTGCTCGGGCTCGCGGCCGAACTCGGCGAACTGGGCAGCGACGTCGTCGTACGCGGCTACTCGCTGGCGGGTCTCGCCGAGACGGGCCGTATCCAGGGCGACTACGAGGCCGTCGCCAGGCTGCACGAGCAACTGCTGGCCGAGGCCCGGCGGCGCGGCGAGGCGCGGCACACGGTGTGGGCTCTGGAGGGCATCGCGCAGATCCACCGCAACACCGGCCGCTTCGACACGGCCTACGCGCTGTTCGAGGAGGCGGCCGAGATCGCCGCGCGCGCCGAGGACCGGCGCGGCCACGCCTGGGCACTGCGTGGCCTCGCCGATGTCGTCTCGGTGCGGGACGGCGACACCGAGCGGGCGCTCGCGCTGCTGTCCGAGGCGGAGACGACCTGCCGGGCGATGAGGCTGTCCAGCGCTCTGGCCTACAACCACAAGATGCGCGGCAACGTCCTGTACCGGGCCGGGCGTTACACCGAGGCGCGGGACCTGTACGAGCAGGCGCTGGCGGAGTTCCGGGCGATGCGCGAGCCGCGCGGCGAGGCCCTGTCGAGGCTCGGGCTGGCCAAGTCGCTGGCCCGGCTGGGCCGCGACCGCGCCGAGACCGCGGCCGAACTCGACGAACTGGCCGACGAGTTGGACCGCATCGGATTGCGGCATGCCCGGGAGATGGTGGCGCGGGCACAGGAGGAGTTCGGCGTGGCGGCGGAGGTCGTACGGTGATGACGCTTCCCTCGGTCCTGCGAACACCCACCGATACTCCCCGAGTCCTGCACCGCTGCCGGGAGTTGGTGCGGCCCGCGCTGGTGGAGGCGGTCGGGCGGCTGCATCCGTGGGTGGGTGAGATGGCCGCGTACTCCTTCGGCTGGTGCGAGGTGGGCGGTGCGCCCACCGTCGCGTCCGGCGGAAAGGGGCTGCGCCAGGCGCTGGCCGTGCTCGGGGCGGAGGCAGCCGGCGCGCCAGGATCGGCCGGGGTGCCGGCGGCGGTCGCGGTGGAGCTGGTGCACGCCTTCTCGCTGCTGCACGACGACATCATGGACAGCGACCCGGAGCGCCGCGGTCGCCCCACGGCGTGGAAGGCGTACGGCACGGGACCCGCGGTCCTCGCGGGTGACGCCCTGTTCGCGCTGGCCGTGGAGACGCTCGCCGCGGCTCCGGCGGGGCCGCGGGCCGTGCGGGTGCTGTCGGTGGCACTGGGCGACCTGGTCCGCGGGCAGGCCGACGACCTGCTGTTCGCCACGCGCCCCTGGACCGGGCCGGAACGGGTGCGGCCGCCGGAGTACCGGGCGATGGCCGAGCACAAGACGGGCGCGCTGCTGGGGTGCGCGGCCGCGCTCGGCGCCCTGCTCGGCGGCGCGGAACCGGCCACGGTCGCCGCCCTCGACCGGGCCGGGCGGCATCTGGGAATCGCCTTCCAGATCATGGACGACGTGCTCGGGATCTGGGGCGACCCCGAGGTCACCGGGAAGCCCGTGCACGGTGACCTGCGCGAGCGGAAGAAGACGTACCCGGTGCTGGCCGCGCTCGACTCGCCGACGCCAGAGACCCGGCGGCTGGCCGTGCTGCTGGATCGCGGCGACGCGCCGGCGGAGGCGGCCGAGCTGATCGAGACGGTGGGCGGCCGGTCGACGGCACTCGCGGAAGCCCGGCGGCACATCACCGCCGTGGAGGCGGCTCTCGCCGAGGTTCCGCTGGAGGGACGGGCCGGCGACGAGCTGCGGGCCCTGCTGAGCTACCTGCTGCGGCGCGACGTCTGACGTATCGCCGGATGTCCTTGCCCTCCTCGTCGCCGCAGGTCGCCACGGCGGGTCGCGGGCCACCGACGCACGATCAGCGCGGCGGGTCGCAAATCGCCGCCGGGCGGTCCGGACCTCGGCTCACAGCTCACCCGCGCACGATCGGCACCGCAAGCCGCAAAGTCGCCGCCACGCAGTCCGCACCGCGACCCACAGGTCACCCGCCCACGATCGGCACCGCGTGTCGCAAGTCGCCGCCGCCCGGTCCGCACCGCGAGTCTCAGGTCGCCGGGGCGTGGTCGGCGCCCCTGTGGGCCGTGCGTATCCGGTTTGACCTCGGCCGTCCCCCGCGTCAGGGTGCGAATGGTGCGGTCCGTCACCCGTGCCGGAAGGTGAGTGCCTTGATCGGGATCTCCGACGTCGAAGCCGCCGCCGAGCGCATCGCCGGACACGTCGTGCGTACGCCAACGCTGCCCAGTCCCGGCCTGAGCACGCTGCTCGGCGTCCCGGTCACGGTCAAGCTCGAACTGCTCCAGCGCACCGGCTCGTTCAAGTCCCGCGGCGCGACGGCCAAGCTGCTCTCGCTGAGCGAGCGCGAGAAGGCGGCCGGGGTGGTGGCGGTCAGCGGCGGCAATCACGGGATCGCCCTCGCGGTGATGGCCGCGGCCCTCGACGTGAAGGCCACGGTGGTGATGCCGCGCTCGGCGCCCGCGCGGGCCGTCGAGATCGCGGAGGCGGCCGGTGCCTCGGTGCGGATGACCGACGACATGGCCGGGGCGTTCGCGCTCATGACCCGGCTCCAGGAGGAGGGGCTGACGCTGGTCCACCCCTTCGACGACCCCGAGGTGATCGCCGGACAGGGCACCGTCGGACTGGAGTTCGCCGCCGACGCCGGGGAGCTGACCGACGTCCTGGTCAGTGTCGGGGGCGGCGGGCTGATCGCCGGTGTGGCGACGGCGCTGCGGGCCCTGCGGCCGGAGGTGCGGATCTGGGGCGTGGAGACCGGGGGCGCCGAGGCCATGTCTCGGGCGCTGGCGGCGGGCGGGCCGGTGCCGGTCGAGCTGTCCTCCATCGTGTCGACGCTCAGCGCGCCGTCCGTGTCCCGGCTGACGTACGACCATGTGTCCGCGCAGGTCGACGAGGTGCTGGTGGTGCCGGACCGGGAGGCGGTGCAGGGCACCCTCGACCTCGCCGAGCACGCCAAGGTGTGGGCCGAGCCGGCCGCCGGCTGTCTGCTGCCCGCGTCCCGCCGGGTCCTCGAACGGGTCGGCGAGGGCGCGCGGCTCGGGCTGGTCGTGTGTGGGGGCAACGCGACGACCGGCGACGTCATGGGGTGGGCGGAGCGCTTCGGGCTGCGCTGAGTTGCTTTCACTGTCCACCTGAATGCCCGGTCCTGAATTGTGGTCAGGTAAAGGGGAGTTCCCCGAATTCGGCGAGGGGCGTGTGAACAAAAGCCGTTGGCCGCCCATGATTTGCGGATCCTTTGAACACACCCCGTCGCACCCCGCGTACCTCTGTGTAAGGAATGAGCCAGGGGTTCAGCGAGGGATGACCATGGTCAAGGCGCATGTCTTCACGCACGAGTTGGTCGCCGGGAGGTACCGGCTCGTGGATGTCGTCCACCGCGAGACGAACCGGGTCTGCTGGTACGGCAAGGACGTCGACGCCCAGCGCCCCTATCTGCTCACCCAGATGACCCTGCCGTCCGACCCGGACGGCGAGAGCGGGATACGGGCGAGCGCCCGCATCATCCGGATGTCCGAGACCATGGGGCTGCTGTGTCCGGGAGCTGTCGCCACGGTCGTGGACGCCGTGGAGCAGGACGGCGCGCTGTGGATCGTCACCGAATGGATCGACGGCACACCGCTCGGTGAACTCCTCGCCCAGCAGGGCACGTTCAACTACGTCCGGGCGGCGCGCATCGGGTTGGAGGTGCTCGACGTGCTGGAGGCGGCGCACGGCGAGGGCATCACGCACGGCGAGCTCAGCCCCGGCCAGGTGTTCGTGCGGGACCGCGGGTCGGTCGTGGTCACCGGGTTCGGACTGGCCGGCGCCACGCTGGCACCCCGGCTGACCGCACCGTCGTACGCCTCCCCCGAACAGGCCCGCGACGAGCGCATCGGCCCGGCGGCGGACCTGTGGGCCCTCGGCGCGATGCTCTACACGATGACCGAGGGACGCCCGCCGTTCCGGGAGCGGGACCGGCCCGAGGCCACGCTCAAGGGCGTCGACCGGCTGCCGCTGCGCGCCCCGCTGCACGCCGGTCCGCTCACCACGACCGTGCAGGGGCTGCTGCGCAAGAACTCCCGGGAGCGGCTGACCCGCCTGGTGGTGCGCGAGGCGCTCACCCGGGTCGTGACCGAGGATCCCGGCGCCCTCGCGGGAGCCGTACCCCGGCCGCGGCTGCGCGGTGTGTACACGGCCGCCGTCCACGCGGCCCCCGGGTGGAGCAGACTGACCATGGCCGCCGGTACCGCGCTGGCCGTGGTCACCGTCGCGGTGGCCGCGCTCGCCGCCACCGATCAACTGCCCGGCCTCGACAAGTCCTCGACCGAATCAGCACCGCGACCGTCCGCGTCAGCCACCGCTTCAACGCCGGGCAACAACACGGACGGCCGGGACACCAGACCGTCGGCATCCGCGTCGCCCACCACCGCCTCCCCGACGGCATCGTTGTCGCCCTCCGCTCCGGCGTCCCCGTCGGCCTCCGCCCTGCCCCCGGGTTTCCACCGCTACACCGCCGCCGAGGGCTTCTCCGTCGCCCTGCCCAAGGGCTGGAAGCGGTTGGAGACCTCGAAGGTGGGCGACCTGTCGACCCGGGTGACCTTCGGCGCGGACGGTGATCCGCGCACCCTGGCGGTCACGTACAGCACCGTCCTGGGCCCCGATCCCGTCGCCATCTGGCGTGACGACGTCGAGCCCGGGCTGGAGCAGGACGCCGGGTTCAAGCAGATCGGGGAGATCAAGGCGACGACGTACCAGGGCCGCAAGGCCGCCGACATGGAGTGGCTCTCCGAGGACGACGGCACTCAGGTCCGCACGTTCGGCCGGGGTTTCCTGCTGGGTGGCGGCCGCGGGTTCTCGCTGCGCTGGACGACTCCGGCCGCCGACTGGAACGACTCCGCGAACCGCCAGGCCCTGGAGACGGTCCTGCGGACCTTCCGGGTGGAGTCAGACTGACGCGCGGGGTGCGCGCATCGCGCGCAGTGGGGGGCTGTGCAGGGGCGTCGTACACCAGCGTGCCGTGAAAGTCCGTTCCGGGAGCGAGCAGCTGACGGTCAGTCGGTGCGGTGTCTCCAGGAACACGAGCTCCACGGCGAGGTTGTCCGCGTCGGCCCAGCCACCGCTCACGGCGACGGGCAGCGGCTCCTCGGCGACGGTCCAACCCCCTTCACCGACCGGCAACTCCAGCGGTCGGCCGTCCTCGGTGAGCGTGCCGGTCCAGCCGTCCGGGCCCGGCCGCACGACGACCGAGGTCAGCTTCGGCTGGTCGACGCACAGGCCCCCGGCCGGGGTGAACTCGGCGCCGGTCCACTCCGATGCGCGCTCCGGCGGGGCGGGCTTGCCTTCGGACGGTGGCAGGGCGAGCAGCGCGAGGCGGTCCCGCAGGGCCGTGTCGTCCGCTTCCCGGCCGAACAGGGGCTCGGGCCCGAAGGCGGGCAGCAGGTGCTCCCAGACCAGGTTCAGCACCTTCTGCATCTGCTCGGTCGCCGCCGTCATGGCGATCACGGCGTCGTGCTCGGGCAGGACGAGACAGAACTGGCCGTAGGCCCCGTCGCCGCGATACCCGTGCCGGGAGCGCCAGAACTGAAAGCCGTAGCCCCGCTGCCAATCCCCCCGGTCCCCCTGGTCTTGCATGGCGCCCTCGGTCGGAATGTGCACGCGGGTCGCCTCGGCCACCCACTCCCGCGACAGCAACCGCTCGCCCTCCCAGACGCCTTCGCCCAGGTACAGCTGGCCGAGGCGGGCGATCGCGTCGGTCGTGCCGTGCAGCCCGGTGAAGCCCAGCTCGAGACCGGACCGGCCGGTCAGCCAGGCCACCTCGCCGATGCCGAGGGGATCGAGCAGCCGGGGCCGCAGATATCCGCTGAGCGACTGTCCGGTGACCCGCTGCACGATGGCGGCGAGCGCGAAAGTGGCGGGCTGGTTGTAGGCGAAGACGGTCCCGGGATCGTGGTCCGGGGGCAGCAGCAGAAACCCCCTGACCGGATGGACGGGGTCGAGCGCGCGGGCCCGGTCGTAGGTCTCCTGCTCGTGCCCGCTGGCCATGGAGGCCACGTGCCGCACCAGCATCGACCGGCTGCGCGGGTCGGTGATGTCGGCCTCGAACTCCGGGAAGTACGAGATCACCGGATCGTCGAAGTCGAGCAGCCCCTCGCCTGCGGCGAGCCCGGCGGCCGTGGCCGTGAAACTCTTGCTCAGCGAGTACAGGAGATGGAGACGGTCCGGGGTGTACGGCGCCCACCAGCCGGAGGCCACGAGACGGCCGTGCCGCAGGATCATCAGACTGTGCGGTTCGATGTCCGGGGCGGCTTCGAGGGCATCGAGGAAGGCGTGGACACCGGCGGCGTCGACGCCCTGGGCGGCGGGGGCGCTGGAAGGCAGCGGGCGGGCGCTCATGACGGCATCCTCTCCCAGGGCCGGCAGCGGAGAAGACGCTGCCGCACGAAGCGTTCGGCCGGCACCCAGCGCGCCGACGCGGGGCCCTTGGCAAACCATGACCAAGGGGCGCAGATAGGCTGCCGGTCTGCACGTTCTCCAGTCCGACCAGCTTTGCACAGGAGAGTCATCGGTGACCCTAGCGATCGACCCGTCCGAGACATCCGAGACGCCTGAGGTGACGTCCGACGCACCCGAGACGTCCCCCGCGCCGCTGTCCGACCTCGTGGCGCGGGACGCGCGTGAGTTCGGGGTGTACGCGCGGACCGGCGGCTGGGCCTTCGGCCTCATGGTGGCGCGCAGCGTCCGGCCCGGCGGCCAGGGCGCCGAGGAGACGCCGAAGGTGTCCGCGAAGGAGTTCGCGGAGCTGGCCGGCTGCTCCGCGGAGCGTGTGATGCGCTACTACAAGGCCTGGGACCGGGCGGCCGACGACGGTCTGGTGCCGCAGTTCGAGGCGCTGGCGCCGGGCCAGGAGGTGGAGCTGCCGGACGCCGACGTGTGGCTGAGCTACTACGTCTCCCGCAACAGCGCCACGTCCGAGCGCGGCACCGCCATCGCCGAGGCCGCCGAGGCCGAGGGCATCCGGCCGACCAAGGCCCTGGAGGTCGCCGAGAACCCGACCGCGCTGCGCGCCGCGATCCTCGCCGACCCCTCCACCGCACGGGCGGCCCGCCAGGCGCTCCTCGACCGGGTGCGCGAAGACCCGGAACTCCAGGCCGAGTTGGCGCGTGACGTCGTACGCACCGACGACCTGAAGAAGGCCGTGGCCACCGAGAGCCGCTCGGCCGACCGGATCGGTTACGTCCGCCAGATCGCCGAGTCCGGACAGGTCAAGACCCCGGCCGGGCAGACCATCGACGCGCCCGTCGACCTCCGTCAGGAGGCGGAGCGGCACCTGTCGCTCATCGACGAGCTGGACGAGGACGAGGACACCGGCGAGTGGGCCAGCGAGGCCTACGACACCCTCAAGACCCTGGTCGCCGAGACGGTCGAGGCCGATCCCGAACTGCGCGTCCAGGAGCGGCGGACGAAGTTCTACAGCAGCCTGCAGAAGGCGACGAAGGCGTTCGAGGAGCTGACCTTCGACGATGTGGAGGAGTTCGTCGAGGACGACATGGTGCAGCGCCTCGAGGAGCTCCAGCAGGCCATCGCCGGCTGCCTGACCGCGCTGCGCGGCGCGAAGGACTGAGCGTTCGCGTACCCGGGCGGGGCTGAGTAGCCGTACTCATGCCGCCTCCCACCCGCTCCACCAGCATGGGGGCTCCACGAAAAGGAGCCCCCATGACTGCTGTTGCGCACTCCGCCGTCCCGCGACGGCAGCTGCCCGCCGTGCTCGCCGCCCTGGTGGTCCTGGGCATGGCCGTGTCGGTCTGGGGCGCGAAGGACCGGACGACCTGGTTCCTGGAGACGGTGTGGGTGCTGGTCGGGCTGCCGCTGGTGGTGTTCACCTGGCGCCGTTTCCCGCTGACGAACCTGTTGTGCTGCCTGCTCGCCTTCCACGCGCTCGTGCTGATGGTCGGCGGCCACTACACCTACGCGCAGGTGCCGCTCGGCGACTGGGTGCGGGACGCCTTCGGCCTGGACCGCAATCCTTACGACCGTTTCGGGCACCTCATGCAGGGCTTCGTACCGGCGGTGCTGGTAAGGGAGTTGCTCAGCCGTACCTCGCCGCTGCGGGGCAGCCGCTGGCTGGCGCCGCTCACGGTGTGTGCGTGCCTTGCCTTCAGCGCCGTCTTCGAGATGCTGGAGTGGCTGGCGGCGGTGACCGGCGGGCATTCGGCGGACGCGTTCCTGGCCACGCAGGGCGATGTGTGGGACACGCAGTGGGACATGTTCTGCGCGCTGATCGGCGCCACCGTCTCGGTGCTGGTGCTCTCGCGCGTGCACGACCGTCAGCTGGACGGGCCGGGCGTCACCGCGTCGTATGGCGGCGCCGGGTCCACAGCGGGATGACGTACCAGCACAGCGCGTACCAGGCGACGACCGGGGCGACGATCCACGGCACGATCCCGTTGTCGGTCGCCACCCGCAGGATCAGCAGGAGCGAGGAGGCCATGGTCGCGAGAAGCAGCAGCAGGCCGACGAAGGTCATCCGGGAGGCCCACTGGACGGCCTGCGGCTTGACCTTCCGCCCGGAGACCAGGCGGTGCAGGGAGACGGGGCCGATGAGCGCGCCGGTGGCGGCGGCGCCCAGGACGACCGTGACGATGTAGATGGTCCTGTCGGTCTGTTCCAGCGAGGCGTACTTCTGCTGGAACACCACGGTGAGCAGGAAGCCGAAGAGGATCTGCACCCCGGTCTGGGCGACGCGGACCTCCTGGATGAGCTCGACCCACATGCGGTCGGCGCGCTCCTCCTGGCTCTCGTCGCGGCCCGTCCGGGACATCGTCTCGGCCATGCGGTCCGGGTAACCGCAGGCCGATCGGCCAAACGGCCGGGCGGTCGCCACCGCCCGGCCGCCGGTGCTACCAGCGGGTCTCGACCTGGTCCTTGATCCGGCTGTCGTACAGGTCGCGGATCGCGGCGAGGGTCTCGCCGGACGGCTCGGGGAGCCTGGCGACGGCCGCGTTGGCGCGGGCCTGCTCCGGGGAGCGGGCACCGGGGATCACGCTGGTCACACCGGGCTGGTCGATGATCCAGCGCAGGGCGAGCTGGGCCGGGGTGTATCCCTCGGGGGCGAGGGCGGCGAACTCGGCGGCCGCCTCGACGCCCGTGGTGTAGTCGACGCCGGAGAAGGTCTCGCCGACGTCGAAGGACTCGCCGTGCCGGTTGTAGGTGCGGTGGTCGTTCTCCGGGAAGACGGTGTCCTTGGTGTACTTGCCGGACAGCAGGCCGGAGGCGAGCGGGACGCGGGCGATGATGCCGACGCCGGCCTCCTGGGCGGCCGGCAGGACCTCGCGCAGGGGCTTCATGCGGAACGCGTTGAGGATGATCTGCACGCTCGCGACACCCGGGCGGGCGATCGCGGTCAGCGCCTCCGCGCAGGTCTCCACGCTGACGCCGTACGCGGCGATGCGCTCCTCCTCGACCAGGGTGTCCAGGGCGTCGAAGACCTCGTCGGTGGAGTAGACGGGCGTCGGCGGGCAGTGCAACTGGACCAGGTCGATGCGGTCGACGCCGAGGTTGCGGCGCGAACGGTCGTTCCAGGCGCGGAAGTTGTCGAGGACGTAGTTCTCGGGGATCTGGTCGACGCGGCGCCCCATCTTGGTCGCCACCAGCACGTGCAGGTCCGGCCGGCCGGCCAGGAAGGCGGCGATCGTCTGCTCGCTGCGCCCGTCGCCGTAGACGTCGGCGGTGTCGAAGAAGGTCACCCCCGACTCGGCCGCCGCCTCCAGCACCGCCAGGGCTTCCTTGTCGTCCACGTCTCCCCAGTCGGCACCCAGCTGCCACGTGCCGAGACCGACGACGGAAGCATGCTGACCCGACCTGCCGAAAGTGCGCTCGTCCATGGCGTCAGTCTGTCATCCGTCACGCCCCCGCACGGAATCGGGCGCTCCGGCCCGCCACCTGTGAATCATTCACTCACACGGGTGATACGACCCGACAGATGGCCGACTCGTGTCAACTCGCGCCTAGCGTGACCCCGTGACTGATCGTTCACTGCGCAACCACCCGTCAGAGGCGGCCGACCCGTCCTGGACCCGCCGTGGCTTCCTCCTCTCGGCCGCCGCGCTGGCTGCCGCCCCCGTCCTGATCGCCGCCGATCCGGCGGTCGCGGCACAGGAACTCCCGGACTTCCCCGAGGGCGTCACCCTGTACCGCTCGGCATACCGCAACTGGGTCGGCGAGATCACCGCCGACGGTCTGTGGGCCTGCGCGCCGACCGGCCCGGACCAGGTGGTCGACGTCGTCAACTGGGCCTGGCAGAACGGCTGGACGGCCCGTGCCCGGGGCTCCTCGCACGGCTGGTCGCCGCTCACGATCACCGAGGGCGAGACATCGGACTCGCGTGTCCTCCTGGTCGACACCTCCACCCACCTCACCGGTCTGTCCCTGGACTCGCCGACCGCCGTACGGGCCGGCACCGGCGTCACCTTGGAGGCTCTGCTCACCTACCTCGAAGGACACGGCCTGGGCGTCACGGCCGCCCCCGCTCCGGGCGACCTCACGCTGGGCGGCGCCCTCGCCATCGACGCGCACGGCACCGCCGTACCGGCGCAGGGCGAGGAGCGGCTGCCCGGTCAGACGTACGGCTCGCTCAGCAATCGGGTGCTGTCGCTGACGGCGGTCGTGTGGGACGAGGACGCCGGGGCGTACGTGCTGCGGACGTACGACCGCGACGAGGCGGACTGTGCCGCCCTGCTCACCCATCTCGGCCGCGCGCTGGTGACCGAGGTGGTGCTGCGGGTGGGTGCGAACGTCAATCTGCGGTGTGTGAGCCGTACGGACATCCCGGCCGCCGAACTCTTCGCGGCGCCCGGCTCGGACGGGCGTACGCTCGCGAGCTTCCTGGACGAGGCGGGGCGGGTGGAGGCGATCTGGTTCGCCTTCACCGAGATCCCGTGGTTCAAGGTGTGGAGCGTGTCGCCGACCCGGCCGCTCACCTCGCGGCACGTGACATCGCCGTACAACTACCCGTTCTCCGACAACGTGCCGACCGTGGTGGCGGACCTGGTCGGGCGGATGACTTCGGGTGCGGCCTGGTATCTGGCTCCGGTGCTCGGAAACGCGCAGTACGACGTGTCTGCGCTCGGGCTGGTGGCGACGCTGTCCGCGGACATCTGGGGGCCGTCCAAGAACACGCTGCTCTACATCAAGCCGACCACGCTGCGGGTGACCGCGAACGGCTACGCGGTGCTCACGACGCGGGACCAAGTGCAGCGCGTCGTCTCCGAGTTCACGTCCTACTACCGGGAGCGGCTGGCGGTGTACTCGGCGCTCGGCCGGTTCCCGGTGAACGGGTCGGTCGAGATCCGGGTGACCGGCCTCGACGACCCGGCCCACGCCGAACTGGACGGCGCCCGCGCCCCGTTGCTGTCCGCACTGCGGCCGAGCGACGCGCACCCCGAGTGGGACACCACCGTGTGGCTGGACGTGCTGACGCTGCCCGGCACACCGTACGCGGAGACCTTCCTGCGGGAGCTCGAACAGTTCCTGCTGAGCACCTACGACGGGGAGCACGCGCTCACCCGGGTCGAGTGGTCCAAGGGCTGGGCCTACACCGACGACTCCGTCTGGAGCGACGAGGAGGTGCTGGGCACGGCCATTCCGGCGTCCTTCGGCGAGGCGGTGTGGGGGCAGGCCGCCGGAACGCTGGACCGGCTGGACCCGCACCGCGTGTTCGGGAACGGGTTCCTGGACCGGCTGTTCGGCTAGTCGGCTCCCGGCGTGAGGTGTGCCTGCACGAGAGGCGCGTACCGGGCCACGATGTCGTCGACGTCCGTGGCCCGCACCTGGGTGCCGCGCACGATGCCGTAGATCACGCCGAGGCCGAGCAGGGCGGCGACGGCGAGTTCGGCGCGCAGGCCGGCGTCGGGGCCGTCCAGCCGCGCGGTGAGGCGTTCGGTGACCTGGGTGCGGAAGTTGGCGCGCAGGATGTCGCCCTGTTCCCCGTGCAGCGGCGCGAAGACGATGCGCAGCAACGGGTCGGCGCCCTGCCGGGACTGACTGACCAGCACATGCCGGACCATGTGCCGGCCCAGCTCGGCCGTCGGGGCGTCCAACAGGGCGTCGGCGTCGGCCTCGAAGGACATGACACGGGCGAAGAGCGCGTCCTTGTTGCCGAAGTACTTCAGGATCAACGGGGCGCTGACACCGGCGCGTTCGGCGACCGCCTTGAGGGTGATGTCGGCATGGGCGTGCCGGGCCAGTAGATGGCGGGCGGCCCTGAGGATGGCCGCCTTGGTGGCCTCGGCGTCGCGGCGGGCGGGGGCGGCCGCGGTGGGGGAAGTGCTCACGCCGCTCATGCTCCCTCCAAGGCCTCGTCGCGGGCGTCCCGTGCATGGCCGCGGGCACGGCGTGTCCCGCGGCTGCCGGCGTCGCCAGGGATGGTCAGCGCCGTCGCGCTCGCGGCGAGGGCGACGATGCCCGCCATGGTGAACGCCAGCAGATATCCGTGCAGCGTCGGGACGGCCGCTCCGCCGACCGGGCTGGTGTGGTGCACCAGGACGGCGGCCACGGCGGCGCTGGAGGTGGCCTGGCCGATCGTGCGCATCAGCACGTTGACGCCGTTGGCGGAGGCGGTCTGCCCGGCCGGGACGGCGCGCAGGATGAGGGTGGGCAGGGCCGAGTACGCGAGTGTGGTGCCGGTGCCCACGACCGCCGCCCCCACGATGATCATCCACAGGTCGCGGCTGTCGGCGATGCGCACCGCATACCCCAGGGCGATGATCAACGCGCCGACGGCGAGCGTGATGCGCGGCCCGCGGGCGGCCGAGATGCGGGCCGAGACGGGCGAGAAGAGCAGCATGATGAAGCCGCCGGGCAGCAGGACCAGGCCGGTGCCCACGATGGACAGCCCGAGCCCGTATCCGGTGGCCTCGGGCGCCTGCACCAGCTGCGCTGTCACCAGCGAGTTGGCGTAGAACGCGAAGCCGGTGAAGAGCGCGGCCACATGGGACAGTCCGACGCTGGGCCGGCTCACCAACCGCAGGTCAACCAGCGGCCGTTCGGCCCGCAGCTGCTGCCACCACCACAGGGCGAGTACGCCGACGGCGCCGGCGAAGAGCGCCAGGACCCGCGGGCTCCCCCACCCCCACTGCCCGCCCTGGGAGACCCCGAGCAGCAGGGACACCAGTCCGACGGCGAGCCCCACCGCGCCCAGCACGTCGAAGCGTCCGGGCTCCCGGACGGGCGATTCGCGCACCGCCCACCAGACCGCCGTCGTGCCCAGGGCGCCGAGGGCGCTGGTCACCCAGAACATGATGTGCCAGTTCGAGTACTGCACGATCAGCGCGGCGAGGGGCAGGCCGAGCGCGGCGCCGATGCCGACGGTCGAGCTCATCAGCGCGACCGCGCCTCCCCGGCGCTCCGGCGGCAGTTCGTCCCGCAGGATGCTGATGGACAGCGGTACGACGGCGGAGGCGGCGCCGGACAGGGCGCGGGCCGCGATGAGGACGCCGATGTCCGAGGAGAGCGCGCAGGTCACCGAGCCGACGGTCATCAGACCGAGGGCCGCCATCAGCACGCGCCGCTTGCCGTACATGTCGCCGGCGCGGCCTAGGACCGGGGTGAGGACGGCTCCGGAGAGCAGGGTCGCCGTGACCATCCAGGAGACGGTGCCCGCCGAGGAGTGGGTCAGCCGGGGCAGGTCGGGCAGCAGCGGCACGACCACCGTCTGCATGACGGCCATGAGGATGCCGCCGAACGCCAGCACGGGGACCGTCAGCCGGTCCCGCAGGGCCCTCGCCCCGGAGGGCACGGCTATCGGTGCTGACTGGTCCATCGGCACTCCTGCGGACGACGCGAAAAGAAAAGGTGAATGGCAATTCACCATAGCGGTGAATTGCCATTCACCCAAGCGGCGATCCGTCGTCGGCTACTTCCGGGAGGCCAGCGACCGCGCGTGGACGGTGCGGGCGATCCGCGGCCCGAGCCAGCGCTTGAACCGGCGCAGGGCCTCCAGCTGCCCGGCCGCCCGGTCGATGCGGTAGTACAGCTGGGGCGGGACGTACGGCAGCAGGGGCGAGTGGCGCTGGCCGAGCAGGGCGAACATCTGCTCCGGGGGCAGATGCATATAGCGGGGCAGGTTCTCGTACCACTGGGCGCTGTAGCGGGCCGCGCTCTGGATGGACAGGAGAGCGGCCTTGCGTTCCTGCTCATAGCCCGCGAGGGCCTGCGGGAGGTCGGGTTCGTCGCGCAGGGCGTCGGCCAGGGCGATCGCGTCCTCCAGGGCGAGGGTGGTGCCGGCGCCGATGGAGTAGTGGGTGGTGTGGGCGGCGTCGCCGATCAGGACCAGGTTGCCGCGGGACCAGGTGCGGTTGGTGAGGGTGCGGAAGTTCAGCCACTGGGCGGCGCCGTCGACGGAGGAGCGGCCGATCAGGGCGTGGCCGTCCAGAGTGTCGGCGAAGAGCTTCTCCAGCAGGGCGAGTCCGTCGGCCTCGTTCGCGGTGTCGAGACCGAGGCCGGTCCAGGTCTCGGGGGCGCATTCGACGACGCAGGTGCTGCGCTCGGGGCTGAAGGCGTAGCCGTAGCACCAGATCCAGCCGTGGTCGGTCTCCACGAAGGCGAAGGTGAAGGCGTCGAAGACCTTGGTGGTGCCGAGCCAGATGTAGTGGTTGCGGCCGGGGCTGATCTCGCTGCCGAATTCGCCGGCATGGGCGGTGCGCAGGGCGCTGTGGACACCGTCGCCGGCCACGACAAGGTCGGCTGCGGGCAGGTTCCCCTCGGTGATCTCGTGCTCGAACTCCAGCCGTACGCCCAGCGATCGGGCCCGTGCGGCGAGGATCTCCAGGAGCCGGTGGCGGCCGATGCCGAAGCCCTCGTCGCTGCCGCGCCGGGTCGCCACGTCCCGGACGCGGGCGACACCCTCGTTCCAGGTGACGGAGTGCTGTTCCAGGGCACGGGCCGACTCGGGGTCGTGCTCGTGGAGCTTGTCGAGCAGACCGCGCCAGTAGGTCACGCCCCAGCCGTAGGTCGATCCCTCCGGATTGCGCTCGTGGACGGTGATGTCGTGGGACGGGTCCTGCCGCTTCAGCAGGATCGAGAGATACAGGCCGGCGGGCCCGCCGCCGACGCAGGCGACCTTCACGCACACCCCTAGGAGTTGCCGGAATTACCCAAAGCGGTCATTTGGCAACGCAGAGTAGCAGGACCCATGGACGGCGGGGCGGTGATCCGGTTCGCGTCAGTTTCCCGAGGTGAGGCAGGCCACCGGCGACCCTCGCACCCGAGAAAGACCACCCGAATCACGGGGTTCAGGAGAAGGAATTCCCCCTTCCGGGGTGATCGGGAGCCTTTCCAGGCAAGGTCATCTTCGTTCAACCTTGCACGACATTTAGGCAATTGCCCTGATCGCGGCCAACCACCTTCGCCGGATTTCTCCCGCTCTCCGCTGGGCCGATAGGCATACCGGGTCGTCAACCCAACGAACCCAGGGAGCTCCCGCATGCCGGAACTCACCCGCCGCCGCGCGCTCACCGCCGCGGCCGCCCTCAGCGCCACGGCCGCCGCCAACGCGGCCCTCGCGCCCGCCGCCCCGGCCGCCGAGCACCACCACGGCTCCCCCGAGCCCTTCGACGAGGTCTACCGGGGCCGCCGGATACAGGGCCGACCCGCCTCCGGGGGCGGCCACCACCACGGCGCCGGATACGCCGTGTTCGTCGACGGCGTCGAGCTGCACGTGATGCAGAACGCCGACAGCACCTGGATCAGCGTCGTCAGCCACTACGACCCGGTGCCCACGCCACGCGCCGCCGCCCGCGCCGCGGTCGACGAGCTACAGGGCGCCGCACTCCTGCCGTTCCCCGCCAACTGACCCGTCCCGCACGCCTCTTGGGAGCACCCGCATCATGACCGTCCGCAAGAACCAGGCCACACTGTCCGCCGAAGAGAAGCGGCGTTTCGTCGCCGCCGTCCTGGAGCTGAAGCGCAGCGGCCGTTACGACGCCTTCGTCACGACGCACAACGCGTTCATCCTCGGCGACACCGACAACGGCGAGCGCACCGGGCATCGTTCGCCGTCGTTCCTGCCCTGGCACCGGAGATTCCTGCTGGAGTTCGAGGGCGCGTTGCAGTCGGTGGACGCGTCGGTGGCCCTGCCGTACTGGGACTGGAGCAGCGACCGTTCGGCGCGTTCCTCGCTGTGGGCGCCGGACTTCCTCGGCGGTACCGGGCGGAGCCGGGACGGGCAGGTGATGGACGGGGCGTTCGCGGCTTCGGGCGGGAACTGGCCGATCAACGTGCGGGTGGACGGGCGGAGTTATCTGCGGCGGCAGCTCGGGGCGGGGGTGCGGGAGTTGCCTACGCGGGCGGAGGTCGATTCGGTGCTGTCTACAGTGATATATGACATGGCACCGTGGAACAGTGCCTCGGACGGCTTCCGCAACCACCTCGAGGGCTGGCGCGGCGTCAACCTCCACAACCGCGTCCATGTCTGGGTGGGCGGCCAGATGGCCACCGGCGTCTCCCCCAACGACCCGGTGTTCTGGCTCCACCACGCCTACGTCGACAAACTGTGGGCCGAGTGGCAGCGGCGGCACCCCGGCTCAGGCTATCTCCCGACCGGCGGCACGCCGGACGTCGTGGACCTCGGCGAGACGATGAAGCCGTGGAACGACGTCCGTCCGGCCGAACTGCTCGACCACACCGCGTTCTACACCTTCGACGCCTGATCAGGCCTCGGCGGTACGGCACTCCGGGTGGCCCCAGCCCTGGTCGTTCTTGGCGATGGGCTCGCCGGCCGCGTAGGGGCGGCCGCACAGGCAGCGGCCGGGGAACTTCGCGTTGATGGTGCGGGACGAGGAGCCGGTGCGCTGCTTGCCCGCGGCGGCCTTCCGGCGCGGGGCGGCGGACTTCTTCGGGGTGTCCGGGGAGGGCGGCGGCTCCGGGGAGCCGAGGTCGCTGCCCGCGGGCTCCTGGACCACGGCGGCCTGGCTGGCGGCGCGGTCGGCGAAGTCGTTGAGAGGATCCCCGTCCACCTGGTGGGCGGGGACGTAACGGAACTCGACCGAGCGGCCGCCGAGCAGTTCGTCGATGCGGACGACCAGCTCCTGGTTGGCGACCGGCTTGCCGCCGGACGTCTTCCAGCCGTTGCGCTTCCAGCCGGGCAGCCAGGTGGTGACCGCCTTCATGGCGTACTGGGAGTCCATCCGGACCTCCAGCGGGACGCCCGGGTCGGTCGAGGCCAACAGGCGTTCCAGCGCGGTGAGTTCGGCGACGTTGTTGGTGGCCCTGCCGAGCGGTCCGGCCTCCCAGCGGGCCGGGGTCTCGGAGTCGTCCGAGACCACCCACGCCCAGGCCGCCGGACCGGGATTACCCTTCGAGGCCCCGTCGCACGCGGCCACCACACGTTCACGCATGGGCTCGATCATGCCACGGACGGACGGGGCCTCCGGTCGCCGCCTAGGAGACGGCCTCGGTCTTCGGCAGCTCGCCCTCGGCCTTGGACAGGTCGATCACCGAGAAGCTCGCGCCCTGCGGGTCGCTGAGCGCCGCGAACCGGCCGTAGGGGCTGCTCATGGGGCCGAAGCGCAGGATGCCGCCGAGCTTGGTCGCCTTGGCGACGGCCTCGTCGCAGTCGGGGACGACGAAGTAGACGTTGACGTAGGACGGCACCTCGGGCGGGAACTCGTCGCCCATCTTCATACGGCCCAGGACCGTGTTGTCGCCGAGGTTGAAGAGGCGGAAGTCGACGTTGTCGTCGACGATCTGCTGCGCCGAGTACGGGAAGACGGCGCTGAAGAAGGCGTCCGCCTTCTCGGGTTCACGGGTGAAGACCTCCGCCCAGCCGTAGGCGCCCGGCACGGCGGTCGCCTCGAAGCCCTCGTGGACGCCGGCCTGCCACACCCCGAACACGGCGCCGCTCGGCTCTGCCGCGATGCACATGGTGCCGAACTCGCCGACCTGCATCGGCTCCATCAGCACCTGGCCGCCGCTCTCCCGGACCTTGGCGGCCGTGGCGGCGGCGTCCGGCGAAGCGAAGTAGAGGCACCACTGCGAGTGCCCCTCCTGGCCCGGCATCGGCGGTACGACCGCGGCGACCGCCTTGCCGTCGGCGTAGGCCTGGGTGTAGTTGCCGTACTCCGACGACGCCTCGCCGAAGGTCCAGCCGAGGACGTCACCGTAGAAGCTCTTCGCTCCCTCGACGTCACCGAACATCGCGTCGGCCCAACAGGGTGTTCCCAAAGGTTGTACGGCCATGACCGCGGCCCTCTCCCGAATCGGTGGATGGTCCGTTTCCTCACGCTAGTCATCCGCCCGGCGAACCGCGCGCCGAACGGTGCGGTCCGTTCCACACTGGACGGGGAGCGTTCCCGAAGCCTTCTCGGAGGCTTCGCCGAGTCTTTTCGAGGTCACGGACGGGGTGCGGGATGACGGACGGGACGATGCGCGCGTGGTCCGTGGTGACGCCGGGGGAGGTCGAGGAAGGCGGCCTCCGACTCGTACGGAAGCCGGTTCCGGAGCCCGCCGACGACGAGCTGCTGGTGCGGGTGCGCGTGTGCGGGGTGTGCCGGACGGATCTGCATGTCGCCGAGGGGGATCTGCCGGTGCGCCGGGTGGGGGTGACGCCCGGACACGAGGTGGTGGGCGTGGTGGCCGGGTTGGGGGCGGGGGTCGACGGGTTCGCGGAGGGCGACCGGGTCGGGGTGGCCTGGCTGCGGCGTACGGACGGCACGTGCGCGTACTGCGCGCGCGGGGCCGAGAACCTGTGCCCGGCCTCCCGGTACACCGGCTGGGACGCCGACGGCGGTTACGCGGAGTACACGACCGTGCCGGCCGCGTTCGCGTACCGGCTGCCGGGCGCCCTGGGCGACGTGGCGCTCGCGCCGCTGCTGTGCGCCGGGATCATCGGCTACCGCGCGCTGCGGCGGGCCGCGCTGCCGCCGGATGGGCGGCTCGGGCTGTACGGCTTCGGGGGCAGCGCTCATCTGTGTGCACAGGTGGCGCTCGCCGAGGGCGCCACCGTGCACGTCCTCACGCGCGGGGAGGCGGCACAGCGGCTGGCGCTGGGCCTCGGCGCGGCCTCCGCGCAGGACGCGTACGCGATGCCGCCCGAGCCGCTGGACGGCGCCGTCCTCTTCGCCCCGGTCGGCGACCTGGTCCCCGTCGCGCTGCGGGCCCTCGATCGCGGCGGAATCCTGTCCGTCGCGGGCATCCACCTCAGCGACATCCCGCCGCTGCACTACGAGACCGACCTCTTCTACGAGAAGGAGGTGCGCAGCGTCACCTCCAACACCCGTGAGGACGGGCGGGAGTTCCTCACCCTGGCCGCCGAGCACGGCGTACGCGCCACCACGCACACCTACCCCATGTCACGGGCCGACGATGCGCTGCGGGACCTCAAGGCCGGGCGGTTCGACGGGGCGGCCGTACTGGTGAACGACCTCGGCTGAGCGCTCCGGGAGGTGCGCGACCAGCGCGCGATCACCGCGCTCGGTGCGGTGTGCCTCGATCGACGGGTTTGGCGGTTCGGGACGCGAAACCGCCCCATTCGCGCCGTACCGGGCCCCTCTCACGACTGTTTGCCTTGTACATGCGGTGCGCACCTGTCACATCGCCATGTGCATCCCAGGGAGGGAATGTGTCCGCCCCCGAAAGCGCCACCGGCCCCGCCACCGACGATCCCGCCGCCGAGTCCGCCGAGGCGCAGCTGACCAGTCTCAGCACCCAGGCGGCGCGCCAGCTCGCCACCACCACCAAGTCCGAACCCCAGATGCAGGCCATCAGTTCGCGATGGCTGCTCAAGTCCCTGCCGTGGGTGGACGTGAAGGGCGGCGCCTACCGGGTCAACCGGCGTCTCCAGCTCAGGATCGGGCGCGGCCGGGTCCAGTTCGACCAGAACGGCGCCGACGACGTCCGGGTCATCCCGGAGACGCTCACCGAACTGCCGGTGCTGCGCGGCTATCCCGACATCGATGTCCTCAGGGAGATCTCCACCCGCTTCCGGGTACGCGAAGTTCGCGCCGGACAGGTCCTGTTCGAGGCCGGGCAGCCGGTCACGGAGAACTATCTGGTCGTCCACGGCAGGTTCACCCGGTACACGGCCGGCAAGTACGGCGAGGAGGAGATCGTCGGTGTGGTCGCGGACGGCGACCAGATGGGCGACGAGGCGATCGGCCAGTCCGACCCGCTCTGGCTGAGCTCGGTGCGGGCGGAGACGCCCGGCGTGCTGCTGGTGCTGCCCTGGGACGTCGTACGGGAGTTCATCGACCGGGTGCCGTCACTGGCCGCGCATCTGGAGGCGTTCGCCGAGCAGCAGAGGCTGCCGATGAACCGCAAGGGCGAGGCCGACGTGCCCGTGCAGGCCGGCCATGTGGGCGAGCCGACGATCAACGGCGGCTTCGTGAACTACGAACTCGCCCCGCGCGAGTACGAGTTGTCGCTCACCCAGACCGTGCTGCGGGTCCACACCAGGGTCGCCGACCTCTACAACGACCCGATGAACCAGACCGAGCAGCAACTGCGCCTGACCATCGAGGAGATCCGCGAGCGCCAGGAGTGGGAGCTGGTCAACAACCGGGAGTTCGGGCTGCTGCACAACATCGACTACGGGCAGCGCGTCAGCACGTTCACCGGCCCCCCGACGCCGGACGACATGGACGAGCTGCTGGCCATGCGCCGTAGGACCAAGGTGTTCCTCGCCCATCCGAAGGCGATCGCCGCGTTCTTCCGGCAGTGCAACCGGCGCGGCCTGGTGCCGGGTACGGCCAACGTCGACGGTCATGAGATTCCGGCCTGGCGGGGAGTGCCGATCTTCCCGTGCAACAAGATCCCGATCAGCGCGCAGCACACCAGCAGCATCATCGCGCTGCGCACCGGCGAGTCCGACCAGGGCGTGATCGGCCTGTACCAGACCGGCATCCCGGAGGAGTACCAGCCGGGCCTGAACGTGCGGTTCATGGGCGTCGACGCGGCCGCGATCATCAGCTACCTCGTCACCGCCTACTACTCGATGGCGATCCTCGTGCCCGACGCGGCCGGAATCCTGGAGAACGTCCAGATCGGCCGGACGGCCGACTGACCCGGTGGAGAACGGAATGAGCACGCCCACGTCCGCCCTGTCCCTGCCGGGCCCGCCCAACCTGGCCGCCACCGTGCGCACCCGACGCGGCGGGGCGGTCCCCGGGCTCAAGTACCGGCCCGTCCCGCCCGCGGACCCGGAGAAGGCCGCTGAGATCGACCGCCGGCTGGAGGCCTGGGCGCGCGGCCTGGACCTGTTCCCGGCCGCCTGGAAGGGGGACTTCTCCGGCTTCCAGTTCGGGCGGGCCGTCGTCCTCCAGCATCCGGGCGCGGTCGATCTGGAACGGCTGACCGTGGCCGGGCAGTTGCTGCTCGCCGAGAACCTCGTCGACAGCTGCTACTGCGAGGAGGACGAGGGCCGCGGCGGATCTCGCCGTGGGCTCGGCGGCCCGCTGATCCTGGCCCAGGCGGCGATCGACCCGTTCCACGGCACGCCGTCGCTGGAGGCGCGGTGGCGCGAGGGTGTGCAGGCCGACGGTCCGCTGCGCTCGTACCACTGGGCGATGAAGGACTACGCCGCCTTCGCCACCCCCAGCCAGACCGACCGCTTCGTCCACGACATCGCCCGCCTCCACCTCGGATATCTCGCCGAGGCCGCGTGGATGGAGACGCGGTTCGTGCCCCGGGTGTGGGAGTACCTGGTGATGCGGCAGTTCAACAACTTCCGGCCCTGTCTGTCGATCGTCGACGCCGTCGACGGCTACGAGCTGCCCGAGGCCGTGTACGCCCGCCCCGAGATCCAGCGGATCACGGCGCTGGCCTGCAACGCGACGACCGTCATGAACGACCTGTACTCGTTCACCAAGGAACTGGCGAGCGATCCCGACCACCTCAACCTGCCGCAGGTCGTCGCCGCCAACGAGCGGTGCGGGCTCAAGGCCGCCTATCTGAGGTCCGTCGAGATCCACAACGAGATCATGACCGCCTTCGAGGAGGAGTCCGCCGTCCTAGCCGCCGCATCGCCCCTCGTGGAGCGCTACGCCCAGGGCCTGTCGGACTGGGTGGCCGGCAACCACGAGTGGCACTCCACCAACACCCATCGCTACCACCTTCCCAACTACTGGTAGGCGCAGCTCCGATGAACCATCAGCAGGACGACAAGGAGTCACCGTTGACCATCGCCCCCGCCGGTACCAGGAACCTGCCGGCCCAGTCCACGTACCAGACCCGCGTCGCGGACTACTGGAACGCCGAGGAGAACCCGGTCAACCTCGAACTCGGCAGGCTCGACGACCTCTACCACCACCACTACGGCATCGGGGGGGCCGACCTCTCCGTCCTCGACGAGACCGACCCCGCCCTGCGCCGGGAGCGGATCACCGCCGAACTGCACCGCCTCGAACACGCCCAGGCCGAACTCCTCGCCTCCCGGCTCGGCCCCCTCTCTCCCGCCGACCGCGTCTTCGACGCCGGCTGCGGACGCGGCGGCGGCAGCGTGGTGGCGAACCTGCGGTACGGCTGCCATGCCGACGGCGTGACGATCTCCGCCAAGCAGGCCGCGTTCGCCAACGAGCAGGCCCGCAAGAGGGACATCGACGACAAGGTCCGCTACCACCACCGCAACATGCTCGACACCGGCTTCGAGACCGGCGGTTACGCGGCGTCCTGGAACAACGAGTCGACCATGTACGTCGAGCTGGAGCTACTGTTCGCCGAGCACGCCCGGCTGCTGCGCCGCGGTGGCCGGTATGTCGTCATCACCGGCTGCTACAACGACACGTACGGGCGGGCCTCGCGCGAGGTGTCGCTCATCAACGCCCACTACATCTGCGACATCCACCCGCGCTCGGAGTACTTCCGGGCGATGGCCCGCAACCGTCTCGTCCCGGTCCACGTACAGGACCTCACCGCCGACACCGTCCCGTACTGGGAGCTGCGCCGGGAGGCCGAGCACCTGGTCACGGGTATCGAGGACACGTTCCTGAGCGCGTACCGGAACGGCAGCTTCCAGTATCTGATGATCGTGGCCGACCGGGTGTGAGACCGGGTCAGGGTCCGGCGAGCCGGGCGACCGCCTCGTCCAGGGAGACCGCCGGATCCAGCACGTCCAGGGTGCCGTGGGCGCGCAGCACCCGGACGGTGCGCGCGGCGCACACGAGGGCGAACCGGCCGCCGTCGTCCAGCACCCGGCGGCGTATCCGCAGCAGCAGGCTCAGGCCGGTGGAGTCGATGAAGGTGACGGCGCGCAGGTCCACGGCGTACGCCGGGGCGCGCAGGGCGGCGACGGAGTCCAGCCAGAACCTCAGGTGAGAGGCGGTCGCCAGGTCGATGTCACCGCGCAGTTCGGCGATCAGCAGGCCGTCGGCGGCGCTCAGGAGTCCGTGGTCGTCCGGCGGTGGCGGCCACGAGACCGTGGTGGCGGGTTCCAGGGTGTTCTTGTGCAAAGTGCGGTCCCGTTCCGTGCGTGCGCCCCTCACGCCGGGGCGCACGCTCCGGCGCGGGTGCGTACGTCGGTGGTGGCATCCCCGCACCGTACGCGCCCGCGCCGGAACTCCCCCCGGGCGGCTCCCCCTTGAACCGTGGGCATTTACTGTTCTACCTTCGCCACATGGTCGGGACATCAACGTCCGCTCATGAGCTTCACAACGGGCGAACGGAAGATGGGCCGGGTGATGCGGAATGCGTCCGCACCTGGCGCTGATCGAGGACGAACCCGACTTCGCACTGATGTGCCGTTCCTATCTGGAACGCGCGGGATTCACCGTCAGCTGGGCCATGGACGCGCGCGCCGGGAAGTCCGTCCTCCACGAGGGCGGCGTCGATCTGGCCGTCCTCGACCTGGGGCTGCCGGACGGCTCCGGCCTGGAGCTGCTGCGGGCGCTGCGGTCCACGAGCCGGCTCCCGGTCATCGTGGTCAGCGGGCGCGGCGCAGAGGCCGACCGGGTGGCGGGCCTCGAGATCGGTGCGGACGACTACCTCGTCAAGCCGTTCTCGCAGCGGGAGCTGGTGGCCCGTATCCACGCGGTGCTGCGCCGCTCGCAACCGCCGGACGTACCGACCGTGCTGCGGGCCGGTTCCCTGCTCATCGACACCGGCGCGCGCCAGGCCTCCGTCGACGGCGTCCTGCTGACGCTGCGGCCCAAGGAGTACGCGCTGCTGGAGCTGCTGGCCGGTGCGCCCGGCCGGGTCTTCTCCTCGGAGCAGCTCCTCGACCGGATCTGGGGCGCCTCCTGGCAGCAGCCCGCGACCGTCGTGGAGCACGTGTACCGGCTGCGCGGCAAGCTCGCGGAGCTCCCCGCGCCGGCCCCGCGCATCGTCACCGTCCGCGGCTACGGCTACCGCCTCGATCCCTGAGTCCCCTGCTTCGGCCCCGGAGGTCCGACGATGCCCGACGACCCGGACTTCCGGTGCCTGTTCGACGCGACGCTGTCCCCGCTGCTCGTCCTCACCCCCGACTTCACCATCGTCGAGGTCAACCGCGCCTACCTCACGGCCACCCGCACCGAGCGGGGCATCGTCGGCCGGCCCGTCTTCAGCGTGTTCCCGGACAACCCGGAGGACCCGTCCGCCGACGGGGTCGCCAATCTGCGCCGGTCACTGGAGACCGTGGTGGAGAGCCGCCGTACGGACACCATGGCGCTCCAGCGCTACGACATCCCGACGGGTGAGGAGGGTTCGTTCGCCGAGCGGTGGTGGAGCCCGGTCAACACGCCGGTCCTGGATGCCGACGGGCAGCTCAGGTACATCATCCACCGGGTCGAGGACGTCACGGAGTTCGTGCACCTGCGCAAGGTCGGACGGGAGCAGCAGCGGGCCGTCGCCGACGCGCAGATGCGGGCCGAGGGCATGGAGATCGACCTGTTCGTGCGGGCGCGGGAGATCCGTGAGGTGAACGAGCAGCTGAGCCGCGCCAACGCCGAGCTGGACGCGGCGGGGCGACGGCTGCGGGAGGAGCAGCGGGCCAAGGACCGGTTCATCGCCACGCTCTCGCACGAACTGCGCAATCCCCTCGCCGCCGCCACCGCGGCCACCGAACTGCTCGCCCTCGACATGCCGGAGGGTCATCCGGCGCTGGCCGTGCTGGAGCGGCAGCTGGGCACGCTGGCCCGGATGAGCAACGACCTGCTGGACGGCACCCGGGCGGTGACCGGGCGGCTCGAGCTGGTGCGGGATCCGGTCGATCTGCGGTCCGTGGTCGACGGGGCGTGCACCGACATCCGCGGGCTGTTCGGGCACGAGGGCCGCACATTGGGCGTCGTACTGCCGGCCGAGCCGGTGGTGGTGGACGGGGACCGGCTGCGGCTGGCCCAGGTGCTGACGAACCTGCTGTCGAACGCGCTCAAGTACACCCGGCCCGGCGGGCACACCGAGGTGGGGCTGACCGCCGAGGGCGACCGGGCCCGGCTGACGGTGCGGGACGACGGCATCGGCTTCGAACCGGCGCAGGCGGAGGAGCTGTTCGGGGTGTTCATGCGGGCCGCGCCGGCGGGTCCGGACACTCCGGAGGGGCTCGGGCTGGGGCTGGCGGTGGTGCGGACGGTGGTGGAGCTGCACGACGGCCGTGTCTCCGCGCACAGCGACGGGCCGGGCAAGGGCGCCTCGTTCACGGTGCTCCTGCCCACGACCGACTCCGCGGCCCCGCAGCAGCCCCGCCCGGTGGCGGTCCGCCCGGCACCGAGTCGGCTGGCCATCCTGATCGTCGAGGACAACGCCGACCTCGCGGCCACCTACCGCACGCTCCTGGAGCGCCAGGGCCACCGGGTCACGGCGGTGCACACGGGCGACGACGCCCTGGCCGTCACCGAGGGCGAGCCCTTCGACGTCGTGCTGTGCGACCTGGGCCTGCCGGACATCGACGGCTACACGGTCGCCCGTGCCCTGCGCGCGCGGCCCGACGGCGACCGGCTGCGGCTGATCGCGGTCTCCGGGTTCAGCCACGGCACCGACCGCGCGCTGTCCCGGGCGGCCGGCTTCGACGCCCACCTGGCCAAACCGCTGCCCCTCACCGACCTCCTGGAGCTCCTGGAGCGGCTGGGCGAGGCGTGAACTGCGTTGCACATCTTCCCCCTTGTGCCCGGCTGTGCTTGCCTGGGGAGCCGTTTTCGGTTGCCGGGGCGGGAGTTGCTGCATGCGGACACCGTGGATCGTGGGCGTGCTGCTGACCGGAGTGCTGCTGCTCGGCGCGTGCGGCGACCCGTCGTCCGGGCCGGAGTCCGCGCCGCCCTCACCCGCCCTACCGGGGGCGTCCGCGACGACGACCCACCAGCGGGCGCCGGCCTCCTCCCCGAGCGTGCCGGCCGTCGGACCCCGGGTGCTGTATCTCGGCGACTCACTCGCGATGGAGGCCCAGAACGTGCTCGGCCAACAGCTCCGCACGGATCTCAACGCGACGTACAGGAGCGCCCCGTACTCCGGTACCACCCTGTGCGACTACCTGGAGGGCACGGGAGCGAAGTCGCTCGTGCCGGACGCGGACAAGGCGGCCGCGCTGGTGCGCTCGCTCCACCCGGACTATGTGGTGCTCCAGTTCTGGGGCAACGCGTGGGGCTACACGTGGTGCATGGACGGCATCACCTACAACGCCTCCCAGCAGCGGTACTTCACCCGCTACAAGGCCGACCTCGCCCGGCTCGCCGAGCAGATCGCCGACGCGGGCGGCGGCAAGCGGCCGAAGATCGTGTGGGTGCTTCAGGGTCCCGACCCGATCACGCCGGACCGGGTGCGACGGGTCAACGAGATGTACGAGCAGCAGGCCGCGGCCTCGGGCGACCTGGTCGCCGACGCGGGCGCCACCGTCAGCCCGGCCGGCGCCCGTTACACCTGGACCCAGTACCTCCCGTGCACCTCCTACGAGCACGAGCACCCCGACTACTGCACCCAGCCCTCCCGCGACCGCACCGCCCTCCACCTCGACAAGGACTACCTGCATTTCTGTCTGGCCCCGACGACGTCGACGCCGAAGCCGTGCCCGGCCCGCTCCCCCGGCATCCTGCGCATCGCGCGGGAGATCACCGGGGTGATCGCGAAGAAGTTCAGCCCGTGACCTCGCGAGCCCAGGGCAGCAGCAGCCGCTCCAGCAGGACGACAAGGTAGAAGAGCAGCACGCTCACCACGCTGAGCAGGGCCATCGCGGCGAAGGCCAGGGGGGTGTCGGCGTTGGTGCCGGAAGCGACGATGACGTAACCGAGGCCCTGGTCGCCGCCCGCGAACTCGCCGACCACGGCGCCGACGACGGCGAGGGTGACGCCCAGCCGCAGGCCGGTGAAGACCTGGGGCAGCGACCAGGGGATGCGCAGTTTGCGGTACGTCTGCCAGCGGGACGCGGTCAATGAGCGGGCCAGCTCGGTCAGTTCCAGGGGCACGGAGGTCAGACCGGCCATGGTCGCGACCACGACCGGGAACCAGGCGAGCAGCGCCACCATGAACACCTTCGGCGCGGTCCCGAAGCCGAGCCAGACCACCAGGAGGGGCGCGACCGCGATCTTGGGCACCGCGTTGACGGCCACGAGCAGCGGCATCACCGCGCGCTCCACGGCGCGCGAGGCGGTGAGCAGCACGGCGGTGGCGAGCCCCGCCGCCACGGCGAGCCCGAAGCCGATCGCGGTCTCCGCGAGGGTCTGCCAGGTCTGCCGGAGCAGATACCCGGGCAGGCGGTCGAAGGCGTCGACGACGTCCGGCGGCGAGGGCAGCAGGAACGGGCGGATGTCGAAGGCGACGGTCGCCAGCCACCAGGCGGCCAGGGCGCACACGGCCGCCAGGACCGGGGGCCCGGCGGCCAGGACGCGTCTCACGCGGACGGCCTGCGGCCGATGGTCGAGTAGGTGAAGTGCATGCGCACGATCAGCCGGGGGTCCTTGGCCAGCCGGATCATCCCGTCGAGTTGGGCGTCCGTCACGCCCGCGGCCAGGAAGTCCGCCCGGGCCTGGGCGATGTTCGCGGCGACCAGCAGCGCGCCCGCCGTGCCACCGGGCCAGGAGCGGGCGTGGATCTCGGTGTCCACGTCGGTGAGGCCCGCTTCCAGCATGGCGGCGGGTGCCCGGCAGGCCCAGGCGGGGTCGTTGCCGTGGGCGGGCAGGACGTGCTCGACCAGCACGGTGTGGTAGAGCTCGATCAGGTCGGCGGCCTCGGGGGTGGGGGCGGCCAGCACGAGTCTGCGGAAGGTCGACGCGAAGTCCTCCACCACCAGTGCGCCACCGGGCGCGAGCGCCTCGGCCAGCCTGCGCAGCACACCCTCCCGCCCGGGCAGGTGCAGCAGTACCAGCCGGGCGTGGATCACGTCCCACGGCCCGTCCGGCACGGGTTCCGTCTCCAGGTCGTGCCGCAGCACCTCGTACGGCGGCTCCGGCGGCAGATGACGGAGGTTGACGTCGGTGGCCAGCACCCGCCCGCCCGGCCCCACGGCACCGGCCAGCCAGCCGGCGATACTGCCTCCCCCGGCCCCGGTCTCCAGGCAGCGCCGACCGCTCAGGTCGCCCAGGGAGCTCAGCCGCGAGATCGTGAACTCGTCCAGGATCGCCGGGAGTTGGCTGTGGCGGTCCGTGGCCGCCGGGTCGTCGTTGTCGAAGGCGTACGAGAGCGGGGGCTCCACCGGGCCGTCAACTCGCCTTCATGGCCGCGAAGTCCACGAAGTCCTGCGGTGTCATTCCGGCGCGGATGAGGCCCGCGTCCTGAAGGCTCGCGATGGCCTTCTTCATCCGGGCGCCGGTGATCAGGCCGACGGACGCCTGCCCCTCCGCCGTCACGGAGGGTGTCATCAGCTCGATCTCCTGGGTCGCGGCCGTGGCATCCGTGGCGGGCTCTTTGGCGTGCAGCAGCTTTCCGGCCTCCTCGGGGTGCTGGATCGTGTACTTCAGCGCCTTGAGCATCGCCGCGCGGAAGCGCTTGACCAGGTCCGGTTGTTTCGTGGCGATCGAGGCCGTGGTGACGGTCGCGTTGCCGTACAGGTCGGGCAGGTAGTCGCTGTAGGGGAACACCACGACCCGCTTGGACCTGGCCTGCACGGTGGCCTTCTCGATGGTGGGCCGGCCGATCAGGAAGGTGCTGAGCGCGTCGGCCTTTCCGCTCGCGAGGGCCGGCCCCAGCTGGACGGGCTGGACCGCGATCCAGCGGATGCCCGCGGTGTCGATGCCGGCGAGCTTGGCATAGCCGGGAAACAGCAGCTGGTTCACGGAGTTCGCCGCGGCCGCGATGCTCTTGCCCTTGAGGTCCTTCGGGGTGCGGATGCCCGAGCCCTGGAGCGCCATGACGGAGACGAGGGTGCGCTGGTGGATGGCGAGCACGGCGCGGAAGTCCCGGTAGGCCGTGGAGTTCTCGGCGCCTGCCGAGATCATCGCTCCGGTCAGGTCCAGGCTCGCGAACTGCGCCTTCCCGGAGGCCAGGGCCTTGAGGTTCTCGCCGGTGGCCTTGCCGAGTTCGATCTGCACGTCGAGGCCGGCCTGCTCGAAGTAGCCCTTCTGCTGGGCCACCCAGGCGAAGGCGTCCCGCCCCGCGGCGCCGAAGGCGGTGACGTAGACGAGGTGGTCCTTGGCCGAACTCGCGTCCTTCGACGACGATCCGGAGGAGCCGCAGGCTGCGGCGGCCAGAAGCGTGATTGCCGTGCACAACACCGCTGCGGTGCGCCGGGCGCTGATCATACGGCCAAATTTTACGCGCGCATGTCACAATCCAGCAGAGCGATTTTCGGTACTCCGCGCAGGGCTTCCGGCTGGAGTCGACGCATGATCCAACTACGGGGTGTCTCCAAGGAGTTCACGCATCGACGCGGATCCGTCGAAGCGCTTCGGGGCATCGATCTGGCGGCGGCCGACGGGGAGTTCGTGGCCGTCGTCGGCCGCTCCGGCTGCGGCAAGTCGACGCTGCTGCGGCTGATCGCGGGGCTGTTGCCGCCCTCGCGGGGCGAGGTGTCGGTCGCCGGCCGGGCCGTCACCGGGCCGCGCCGGGACTGTGCCTTCCTCTTCCAGCGCCCGGCGCTGCTGCCCTGGCGGTCGGTGCTGGACAACGTACTGCTGCCTGCCGAGATCCACGGCGACGGGCGCCGCGGCGGCCGCGACCGGGCGCTGGGGCTGCTCTCGGCGATGGGGCTCGACGGCTTCCAGCGGCGGCTGCCGCACGAGCTGTCGGGCGGGATGCAGCAGCGGGTCGCGCTGTGCCGGTCGTTGATGCAGCGTCCCCGGGTGCTGCTGATGGACGAGCCGTTCTCCGCGCTGGACGCGCTGACCCGGGACGAGCTGTGCGCCGAGTTGCAGCGGACGCACCGTGCGCATCCGTCCACCGTCGTGCTGGTCACCCACTCCGTGGACGAGGCGGTCCTGCTCGCCGACCGGGTCGTGGTGCTCACGCCCCGCCCCGGCCGGATCCGTACCGTCCTGGACGTCCCGCTGCCCCGGCCGCGCACCCGCACCGAGCCCGGACAGGCCGGGCAACTGGCCCGGCGGGCGGCGGAGTTGCACGCGCTGCTACTGGACAGCGAGACCTGACTCCGCGGCCCACCGGGCCGTTCGGCGGTCGGTCACTCGCCTGCGTACGCCTTCTCCAGGGCCGCGATGTCGAGCTTGTGCATCTTCAGCATGGCCTGCATCGCCCGGGAGGACTTGGCGGTGTCCGGGTCGCTGATCATGTCGTCGAGGCGCTCGGGGATGATCTGCCAGGACACGCCGAAGCGGTCCTTGAGCCAGCCGCACGGGCCGGGCTCGCCGCCGCCCTCCGTGAGCTTGGTCCAGTAGTAGTCGATCTCCTCCTGGTTGTCGCAGAAGACCTGGAAGGAGATCGCCTCCGTGAACTTGAACTGCGGGCCGCCGTTCAGGCCCACGAACTTGTGGCCGTTGGCGACGAACTCGACGGTCAGCACCGTCCCGGCCGGCTGCATGGCGCCCTCGGTGTAGTGGGTCACCCGCCCGACGCTGGAGTTCTTGAAGACCGAGACGTAGTAGTGCGCGGCCTCCTCGGCCTGGCCGTCGAACCAGAGACACGTGGTGAATCCGTCGGTGGTCATGAGTACCTCCCGGGGTGTGGAAACGCGGTTGTCTGTGTCGACCGATCCTCGTCCCGAAACTCATCGGCCGGGCGGCCGATTAATCCATGTGGCCGCGTTCCGCCCCGGAACTAGGCTCGGGATCATGACGTCACCCGCCGCTGACCGCATCCGCCCCTTCCGCATCGACATCCCGCAGCAGGACCTCGACGACCTGCGCGACCGCCTCGACCGCACCCGCTGGCCGGACGAGCTGCCCGGCACAGGGTGGGCGTACGGCGTACCGGCGGACTATCTGCGCGAGCTCGTCCGGCACTGGCGCCACTCCTACGACTGGCGGGCCGCCGAGGCGCGGCTCAACGAGTGGCCGCAGTTCACCACCACGATCGACGGCTCGAACGTGCACTTCGCCCACGTCCGCTCCCCCGAGCCGGACGCCACCCCGCTGATCATCACGCACGGCTGGCCCGGCTCGATCGTCGAGTTCCTGGACGTGGTCGGCCCGCTCACCGATCCGGCCGCGCACGGCGGCGACCCGGCCGACGCCTTCCACGTCGTAGTACCGAGCATCCCCGGCTTCGGACTGTCCGGGCCGCCCGCCGACACCGGCTGGGAGGCCGGCCGGGTCGCCGACGCGTGGGCCGAGCTGATGCGGCGACTGGGCTACGAGCGTTTCGGCGCCCAGGGCGGCGACTGGGGCTCGGCCATCTCCCGTGAACTGGGCCGCGCCCACCCCGACCGGGTGATCGGCGTCCATCTGAACCTGCTGCCGGGCGCGCAGCAGGCCACCGAGCCGACGCAGGAGGAGCTGGACGAGCTCGACACCGAGGAGCAGGAGCGGACCGTGCTGTCCTGGCGCCGGTGGAGCGAGTGGTCGCGCGAGGGCACCGGCTACGCGATCCTGCACTCCACCCGCCCGCAGACCCTGGCGTACGCCCTGTCGGACTCTCCCGTCGGCCAACTGGCCTGGATCGTCGAGAAGTTCCAGGAGTGGACGGACTCCTCGCTGCTGCCCGAGGAGGCGGTGGACCGGGACCGGATGCTCACCAACGTGATGCTGTACTGGCTGACCGGTACGGCGGGTTCGGCCGCCCGCATCTACTACGAGCGCGCGCACGCCGACAGCGGCGACCCCCGGGTCGCCCGGCCCACCGAGCCGTCGACCGCGCCCACGGCGCTCGCCCTGTTCCCGGCCGAACTCCAGATCCCGCTGCGGCACAAGGCGGAGCGGACCGAGAACCTCGTCCGCTGGACCGAGTTCGACCGCGGCGGTCACTTCGCGGCGATGGAGGAGCCGGACCTGCTGGTGGAGGACGTACGGGCCTTCTTCCGGCAGCTGGGCGAGAAGAACTGAAGGGCCGCTCTGCCGGTGGCGAATCTGCCGCGGGCAGAGAAACCGCATCGGCGGGCCTGCCCGGGCCAAGAGTGGAGTCGACGGCATCACCACTCAACGGGAGAACCGATGACTCCACTCACCACACTCCTGCCGCGGGCCGAGGAGGGCGACACCCCGCCCAGCCGGCTCGACGACCACCTCGCCACCCAACTCCTCGGCCAGCGCATCGTGTTCCTCGGTACCCAGGTCGACGAGGTCTCCGCCAACCGGGTCTGCGCCCAGCTGCTCCTGCTGTCCGCCGAGGACCCGCGCACCGACATCAGCCTGTACATCAACAGCCCGGGCGGCTCGGTGTACGCGGGGCTCGCCATCTACGACACCATGCGGCTGATCCCGAACGACGTCTCGACGCTCGCCATGGGCTTCGCGGCCAGCATGGGCCAGTTCCTGCTCTGCGGCGGAGCGACCGGCAAGCGGTACGCCCTGCCGAACGCGCGGATCATGATGCACCAGGGGTCGGCGGGCATCGGCGGCACCACCGCCGACATCGAGATCCAGGCGGAGAACCTGGAGCACAGCAAGCGGACCATGGAACGGCTCATCGCCGAGAACACGGGCCAGACACCGGAGACCATCGCCCGGGACGGCGACCGCGACCGCTGGTTCACGGCCGAGGAGGCCAGGGAGTACGGCATGGTGGACCACGTGGTGGACTCCCTCGCGGACGTCCGCCCGGCCGCCTCGAAGCGACGGATGGGGCTGTGACATGGGGAACTACACGATTCCGTACGTCGTCGAGCGGACCGCGAACGGCGAGCGCTCCTCCGACGTGTTCAGCCGGCTGCTCTCCGAGCGGATCATCTTCCTCGGCACCGAGATCGACGACGGCGTCGCCAACGTCGTCATCGCGCAACTCCTCCATCTGGAGTCGTCGGCCCCGGACAACGAGATCGCGATCTACATCAACTCGCCCGGCGGATCGTTCACTTCGCTCATGGCGATCTACGACACGATGACCTTCGTACAGGCGCCGATCTCGACGTTCTGCGTCGGCCAGGCGGCGTCCACCGCGGCGGTGCTGCTGGCGGGCGGGGATCCCGGGCGGCGGTTCGTGCTGGAGCACGCGCGCGTGCTGCTCGGGCAGCCGGCCAGCGGGGGCAGCCGGGGTGCGATCTCGGACCTGACACTCCAGGCCAAGGAGATGGTCCGGATCCGCTCCCAGGTCGAGGAGGTGCTCGCCCGGCACACCCAGCACGACATCGCGACCCTGCGGGCCGACATGGACCGCGACAAGGTGTTCAGCGCCGCGGAGGCGGTGGCGTACGGGCTGGCCGACGAGGTGGTGAGCCGGCGTCTCGTGACGGCCTGAGCCACCGGCTCCGGAACGCCGTCAGGCCACCAGGCACAGACCGTTGTACGGCGAATTGGACGCGCCCCGGCTCCGGTTGACCCGCCGGCTGTCGATCCGGACGAGCTCTCCCTGCGCCCGCGACAGCAGGTCGCCGAGGCCGAGTCCCAGGGCGTGGGCGGCGGCCGCGAGAACCTCGGAGGAGGCCTCCTTGCGGCCCCGCTCGACCTCGGAGAGGTACGGCATGGAGATCCGGGCGGCGTCGGCCACGTCCTTGAGCGTCCGCTCCTGCGCGAGGCGCTCGCGCCGCAGCACGTCACCGACCAGGTCGCGCCACAGGGGCTCCTTCGGCGCGGGCGTCGGCGGGGCCGGTGGCGCGGCGGCGGGCCGTTCGGCCTGCGGGCGGCGCAGAGGAATGACGCGGGCTTCGTTCGGCGCTTGGCTGCTCACCTCCTCAGCCTAAATTCCCTCGCCCGGAAGGGAAGAGATCGGCATTCTGCCCTGGGTGGAATCCCGGAGGCGGAGGGCGTGGTGACGGTGTTGCGGGAGACGTTCAACGAGGTGGCCGAGCTGTACGACCGGGCCCGGCCGCGCTACCCGCGACCACTGGTCGAGGACCTGGCCCGCGTGACCGGCCTCGGCCCGGAGAGCCGGGTCCTGGAGATCGGCCCGGGCACCGGCCAACTCACCGTTCCGCTCGCGGAGTTCGGCTGCCATGTGACGGCGGTGGAACTGGGCGACGCGATGGCGTCGGTGGCCCGAAGGCGACTGGCCCGCTTCCCCCGGGTCGACGTGCGGAACGCGGCCTTCGAGTCCTGGGAACTCCCCGCCGAGCCCTTCGACCTGGTCGTGTGCGCCACCGCCTTCCACTGGATCGACCCGGCGGTACGAGTGGTCAAGACTGCCCGCGCGCTGCGCCCAGGCGGCCGTCTCGCCCTCGTCCGCACCGAGCACGTGGCCGGCGGCACCGAGGAGTTCTTCGCCCTGGCCCAGGGCTGCTACGAGCGCTGGGATCCGGCCACCCCGCCCGGCCTGCGCCTTCAGCCCGCCTCCGAAATCCCCGTGGGCACCGCCGAGTTGGAAGACTCCCCGCTCTTCGACCCCGTCGTCGCGACACGGCACACGCAGGACGTCTCCTACACCGCCGACCAGTACATCGACGTCCTGCTCACCTACTCGGGGCACCGCGCGCTGGACGAAACGGCGAGGCAGGGACTGCTGGGCTGTCTGCGGCAGTTGATCGAGTCGCGCCACGACGGCCGTATCACCAAGCGTTACCTCCACGAACTGATCGTGGCCACCCGTACCGTGAGATGAGGAGTCTCCATGCATGGCCCGGCGCAGCCTGGGTACCCGCAGCACGAGGACCCGAGGCAGACACACGTCTGACCGTGACCTACGTGGGAGAGGTAATGGATACCGCCGTGAATCGGTCGGAGGCACAAGTCGTCCACTTGACCCCTGGTACCGGCACGGGTGACGGATCACTCCCGGGCATCGAGAAACCGAGCGCGGTCGCGCCGCGCGACGCGCGGGAGCTGTCCCGCCAGTTCTTCCAGCGGCTCGCCGAGCTGGAGGAAGGCACCCACGAATACCAGTACGCACGTAACACGCTCATCGAGATGAACATCTCGCTGGTGCGCTTCGCCGCCGGCCGGTTCCGCGGTCGCGGTGACGACATGGAGGACATAGTCCAGACCGGGATGATCGGCCTGATCAAGGCGATCGACCGGTTCGAGCTGGCCCGCGAGGTCGAGTTCACCTCGTTCGCGCTGCCGTACATCGTCGGCGAGATCAAGCGGTTCTTCCGGGACACCACCTGGGCCGTGCACGTACCGCGCCGGCTCCAGGAGCTGCGCGTGGAGCTGGCCAAGGCACGCGAGGAGCTGGCGAGCCGGCTGGACCGTGACCCGACGGTCGCCGAGCTCGCGACGCTCATGAACATCTCCGAGGACGAGGTGATCGAGGCGCAGATCGCCTCCAACGGCTACAACTCCTCGTCCCTGGACGCCGCCCTGACCGGCGACGGACCCGAGGGCGGCGAGGCGGTGCTGGCCGACTTCATCGGTGTCGAGGAGGACGGACTGCGCCTGGTCGAGGACTTCCAGTCGCTGGCTCCGCTGATGGCCGAACTGGGCGAACGCGACCGGCAGATCCTCCACATGCGGTTCGTGGAGGAGGCCACCCAGGCGGAGATCGGCGAACGGCTCGGCTGCTCGCAGATGCATGTGTCCCGGCTGATCAAGCGGATCATCACGCGGCTGCGCAAGGGCATGCTGGGCGAACTCGGCTGCGCCTGACCCCGGACGCGCAGACCGGACGCGCAGAGGTGACCGCCGCGAGCGATCGCGGCGGTCACTCGCCGTACAGGCCCACCACCGCGGACACCCGCTTGCCGACCGGCACCCGTTCCACGGTGACCCGCGTGGCGAGCGCGTGCACTATCTCCAGGCCGTGCCGCCCGACGCGCTCGGGATCGCGCGGAAAGCGGCGCGGCAGCGCCCCGCTGCTGTCGTAGACGCACACCGTCACGGCGACGTCGGTGCCTTCGAGTTCCAGGATGTACGGGCCGTTGCTGTGCCGGTCGGCGTTGGTGACCAGCTCGCTCACCACCAGCAGGACCTCGTCCTCGGCCCGGTCGTCGATCGTGGCGCACCACTCGGTTCTGAGCCTGCCCACGAAATGCGCGGCGAACGACCGTGCCTCGGCGATGCATCCGGGTTCACCGGTGTAGTGCGCGGCCCGCCGCAACGGCTCCACGGGCACGTCGAAACCAGTAGGTATCACTGCCCCGCCCACGTGCTCGTTCATGCGTTTCTCTCTCGGAAGCCGGACTGGCCGGACTCTGCTGCACCAGTGCTCGTACCCCGAGCCGGGCTCCGCAGTCCCCAGTGCGGCCCGATGTGTCCGCTTCCGCTCACAGCGAGGGTGAGGTGGCGGACGACACCGGAGCACTGTACGTCGTGGACGTCGACGCGGTGTCCGTGGTGTCGGATGCCAATGGTGACTCCGGAGCGGAGGATTCCGGCGACGTCGTCGGCGGTGAGGAGGACGGTGACGGGGAACTGGGCGTGGACGAGGACGGGGCGGTCGACGTCGGCGGGCACGGGGTCGTGGAGGGGGTGGGCGTTCCGGTGCTCGCACTGGGCGAGGAGGCGCACGGGGACGGCGAGGTGGACGGCGGTGTCGTCGACGGCGTGGGAGTGGTCACGCTCACCGACGGCGAGGGCTCGACGGGCGGCTTGGTGGGCCGGTCGTGGTGGCCCGTGTCGCCGCGGTGGCGGGCGATCCACGCGTCGTCGTCGGGGTCGTAGATCACGAAGATGTTGATGATCTGCGGTGCGGGCGTGACCACGACGACGTTCGAGGGACGGTACGACGCCCAGGAGTCGCCGGTCCGCTTCGGCGCGGTCTGCTGGGCGACGGGCGGGGTCAGCGGGTTGCCGCAGGCGCAGCGAGCGCGGGGCACGCCGTGGCCGTCGACGAGGACGGCGGTGCCGGACTGGAGGACGGCCTGGTAGGTGGTGGCGGCGCCGTTGCGGTAGCCGTGGTTGGTGACCCGGGTGTCCATACGCAGCTGCACGGGGGTGAGGGAGCGCAGGTAGGCCGGGACCCGGGCCGGCTGGACGCCCTCGACGGAGGCGAAGGCCTGGTTCTTGGCCGGGTCCGCCTGGAGGTACTTGATCTGCTGTTCGACATCACAGCTGGAGACGTTGCGGGTGCCGCCGTAGAGGCCGGCCGCCCCGCCGTCGACTCCCCGGACCGCGTTGGCAGGCGCCGATTCGCTCGCCGGGGCGGCGGAGACGGGTGCGGCGGAACTGTCCTTGGCCGTGGACGCGGTGAACGGGTCGGGGCCGGTCTTGCTCGCGGACTGCAGGAAGACCTCGCCCGAGCCGGAGCCGCCGGAGCCCGAGCCGCCGTCGGACCGGGTGAACACGACCGCCAGCACCACGGCGGCGACCACCGCGGTGGTGAGCACGGCGACCCGGGGCGCGGACTTCCACCAGGGGCGGTGGGGTTCCGGCGAGGGCATGCCGCCGCCGCTGCCCGGAGGCTGCGAGGGCGGGCCCGAGGGTGGCTGGGAGGGGCCCGACAGCGGGCCGGAGGGGGGTCCTGTGGGGCGGCCGGACGACGGCGGTTCGACGCTCACGAGCTCTTCTTCCCGACGCGGGTTTCCAGCGACTTGCCCCGAGTTAAGCCGCTTTGCCTGATAACCATCCCATTGTGTGCTCCGGTCCGGTGCCGCCCGCAAGCCGACGCGGACGGACCTCCCGGCGGGCGGAGGGCGCTTGCGCTGCTTAGCGTGGCAAGAGTGAGCCCCCGAACCCCCTCCGACCAGGCCGTGGCCCGCCATGGCTGGCTCCAGGCCCTGGCCGCGGTGCTGGCCACGCTGATCGCCATGGGGGTGGTCGCCGCCCTGGGGCTGTGGGCGGCCGGGGCGGGCGATCTGCCGGACGGCGCGTTCCCGCGGGTGGTCACGGCGACGGTGGTCACGGCCGTGGGCGGCACGATCGAGCTGTCGGGGAACGCCGGCGGGCTGGCCAAGTCCGACGCCGGGCTGACCGTGATCCCGCTCTCCGTCACGCTGGTCGGGGCCCTGGTCCTGGCGGCGGGTTTTCTACGGCCGCTGCGGCACCGGGCGGTCGCCGGAGCCCCGGAGCTGGCCGGCTGGGCAGCCCGGATCGCCGTCCTGTGGGTGCTCGCGCTGCTCGGCCTCGCCCTCGCGGCCCGCCAGAACTTCACGCTCTCCCTCGGCAAAGGCACCGTCAGCGACATCGGTGACCTGTTCGGCGTGTCCCCGAAGATCGGCTTCAGGACGGACGTACCGCCGACCCTGTTCTTCGGCCTCCTCTGGCTGGCCGGCGTACTGCTGCTGGCCCTGCTGGTCTGCCGCGGGGCGCCGCTGCCGGGGCGGCTGCTGCGTTTCCAGGAGTCGGTACGACCGGCCGCGTACGCGATGGTCGTCCTGCTGCTCGCCTACGTCGCCCTGGGCATCGTCATCGGCCTGGTCACCGCGGTCGCCCGCGGCCACCGCGTCGAGACACTGGCCGTGATCCTGCTGGGCCTGCCGAACCTGGTCTGGCTCGCGCTGACGCTCGGCCTGGGCGCCACCTGGACGGGCCGGGTACAGGGCCCGTTCGGCCTGCCCATGCCGCACGTCCTGGACGAGGTGCTGCGCACGAAGGACGTCTCCACCCTGAACCTGAGCACCCTCTCCGACTACGACAGCCGGGTGTGGTGGCTCGTCGCGGTGGACGCTGTCCTCCTCCTGGCGGCGGCCTTCGTGATGGCGGCCCGCTCCCCCGCCCGCGTCCGCGCCTGGCAACACGCCCTGCACATGGCGCTCGCCCTGGCCCTGACGGTCCTGATGATCTGCCTCCTGTGCCGTATCTCCGCGCACTACGGCCTCTCGGTCCTCGGCATCGGCGACCTCGGCGGAGACCTGTCCGGCGACCTGTTCCTCAAGCCGAGGATCTGGTCGGCGCTGGGTCTCGCGGTGCTGTGGGGATTGGTGACGGGGTTCCTGGGCGCGCTGCTGGCACGGCCGGTGCGGCGGCGCGGGGCGGCCGAAAAGGAGTAGGAAGGCCGGTGCGCGGCGTGGCGCGAGGCGGCGCCGGCGCCGGGGGGCGGCAAACCCGGTGGCGCATCACGTGACCGACGTGGTGGTCGAGGAGGCGGACGGCGACCGGGTACGGGTCCGTTCCAAGGGGCTGGGGAGGCTGGCGTATCCGCCGGCGCAAGGCGGTCGCACGGCCGGTGCCGCTCAGCGGGCTGGGTCAGGAGGTCTGAACACCGGTTCCGCCCAGCGGGGCGGGGGCTGCGGGCGGACCTCCCCTGGCACCACCTTCATGTCCACCTCGGTCGGCGGGTGGTCCGGAGGTATGTCGCCCGTCGTCGCCGCTCGCAGAGCCGTGACGAAGGCCCGGCACGAGTCGTGGCGGTCGTCCGGGGGCTTGGCCAGGGCCTTCGCGAAGACCGCGTCGGTCTCGGGGGCGAGGTCGGGGCGGAATTCGGTCAGCGGGGGTGGGTCGTCGTACTGGTGGGCCCACAGGAGGGCCATGTCGTCGTCGCGGCGGAAGGGCGGGCGGCCGGCGAGGGACTCGTAGACCACGCAGGCGAAGCCGTACACGTCGCAGCGGCCGTCGACCGGGCGGCCGGAGATCTGCTCGGGGGCCACGTAGTCGAGGGTGCCGACGAACTGGCCGACACTGGTGAAACCGGTCAGGGACAAGGACTTCTTCGTGAGGCCGAAGTCGGTGAGGTAGGCGTGTTCCGGGTGGTCGCTGTCGGTGCCGCGGGCGACCAGGATGTTGCCGGGCTTCACGTCCCGGTGGACCAGCCCGTGCTCGTGCGCCGCGTCCAGCGCCGAGGCCACCTGGGCGGCGATGCGCAGGGCGGCCGAGGGCGCCAACGGGCCCCGCCGGTCCAGGAGATGACGCAGGTCGCTGCCCTCGACATAACGCATGGCGATGTAGAGGACACCGTCGGTCTCGCCGGCCTCGTACACCGGCACGATGTGCGGGTGGTCGATCGCGGCGGCCGCCCGGGACTCGTGGGTGAAGCGGAGCCGGAAGGTGTCGTTGCGGGCGAGTTCGGGGGCGAGGAGCTTCAGCGCGACGGTGCGTTCGAGGCGCAGGTCGAGGGCGCGGTAGACGACGGCCATGCCGCCGCGGCCGATCTCACGCTCGATGCGGTACCCGGCGACCTGTCTGCCGATCAGCTCGGAGGGGCGGCCGGAGAACAGGCTCGCGTCACGGGCCATCGGGCGTCACGACCTGGGTGGGGGCGTGGCCGGGGTCCGCGGCCGCGGCGCGGGGTTCGTCGTCGGCGGCGTAGGTGCTCAGGCGTTTCCCGTCGCCGTACACCCAGCGGCCGTGCTGGGTGTCGTACAGCCAGACGTTCTCGCCGTCGACGACGATGCCGATGCGCAGTCCGCGCGTGCGGACGCGGAAGGACTCGCCGTCCAGGCCGCCGCCCGCGAGTTCCTCGACCACCGTCCGGTAGTGGGCCAGGGTCTGTTCGGCGCGGGCGAGCAGGGGGCGCGGATCGGCGGTGCGGGCCTCGGGGCCGCCGGTGGCGGGCGGGTCCTGCGGTACGGCGACCAGGAAGCGGCCGTCGACCCAGGCCGACCAGTCGTTGGCACAAAGTACGTGCGCCCAGTCGCCGCGCCGCTCGAGGAGCTGGACCGGCAGCAGCGGGTCGAGGGGGACGGTGGGCCGGGCCGGGTCGGGGCTCTCCCAGGCGGGCATGCCGTGCTGGGGGACGACGTGGGTGGGCCGGAAGCCGGGAGTGGTCATCGCGGCGCCTACTTCCGCAGCACGGCGGGTTCGTGCCGGCGCAGCAGCCGGGAGACGACGTAGCCGAAGAGCGCGGAGAGCACGACCAGCATGGCGATGTTGAGCAGCCACACCCCTGCCGAGTGCTTGAACAGCGGGTCGGAGGTCAGCTCGCCCGGCACGATCCGGGACAGCCCGACGGTGCCGGCCATCGCACCGAGCGCCCAGCGCGAGGGCACCAGCCAGGAGAGCTGCTCCAGGCCGGGCACCCCGTGCAGCTTCAGCAGGGCGCCGCAGAAGACGACTTGGACGATGGCGAGCAGCACGAGCAGCGGCATCGTCACCTCCTCCTTGCGCACCAGTGCGGAGACCAGCAGGCCGAGCATCATCGCGGTGAAGGCCAACAGCGCGACGGCGACGGTGATTTCGACAAGGGGCGGCATCAACACGCCTTCGCCACCGGGTGCGTTGAGGTCGACGCCCAGCAGCGCCACCAGGGTCAGCACCACCGCCTGGAGCACGGTGATCGTCCCGAGGACGACGACCTTCGACATCAGGTACGCCGATCTGGACAGGCCCACGGCTCGCTCGCGCTGGTAGATGCTGCGTTCCTTGACGAGTTCGCGCACGGCGTTGGCCGCGCCGGTGAGGACGCCGCCGACGCACAGGATGAGCAGCGCGTTCATCGCCGTCTCCTGGGTCAGCTTGCTGCCCGCGAGGGCGCGGGCCATGGCACCCATCACGAACGGCAGGGCGATCATGATGACGAGGAAGGTTCGGTCCGCGCTGAGGGCGGCCGCATAGCGGCGGATCAGCGTGCCGAGCTGGGCGCCCCGGCTGCGCGGTCGGGCGGGCGGGGTGATCACGACCGGGCCGGAGCGGGGCACGCGGGGCTGGGCGGTGGCCTCGGTGACGTAGCGCTGGTGGAAGGGCGAGAGGCTGAAGTCGCCCTTCCAGTCACGGTCCTGGTCCCGTTCGAAGGCCTCGAACGCCTCCGGCCACTGCTCGAAGCCGAAGTAGGCGAGGGCGTCCTCGGGCGGCCCGTAGTAGGCGACCTTGCCGCCGGGCGCGAGGACCAGCAGCCGGTCGCACACGTCGAGGCTCAGCACGCTGTGGGTGACCACGATGACGGTACGGCCGTCGTCTGCGAGGCCGCGCAGCATGTGCATCACCGAGCGGTCCATGCCGGGATCCAGACCGGAGGTCGGCTCGTCCAGGAAGAGCAGCGAGGGCTTGGTCAGCAACTCCAGGGCGACGCTGACGCGCTTGCGCTGGCCGCCGGAGAGGCTGTGCACGGGCTGGTCGGCGCGCTGTTCCAGACCGAGTTCGCGGATGACCTCGTCGACGCGGGCGCGCCGCTCGGCCTTCGCCGTGTCCTGCGGGAAACGCAGCTCGGCGGCGTAGGACAGGGCGCTGCGGACGGTGAGCTGGGCGTGCAGGATGTCGTCCTGCGGGACCAGACCGATGCGCTGGCGCAGCTCGGCGTAGTCGCGGTAGAGGTCGCGGCCGTCGTAGAGGACGGTGCCGTGGTCGGCGGGCCGCTGCCCGGTCAGTGCGCCCAGGAGGGTCGACTTGCCGGCGCCGCTCGGGCCGACCACCGCGAGCAGGCACTTCTCCCCCACTGGGAACGACACCTGGTCGAGCAGCGTCTTGCGGCCGCGGTCGACGGCGACCGCGAGGTCCTGCACGTCGAGGGAGACCTCGCCGGTGTCGACGTACTCCTGCAACTGGTCGCCAACCAGGCAGAACGCGGAGTGGCCGATGCCGACGACGTCACCGGGGCCGAGGGGGCGGCGGTGACGGGTGCGCCGTTGAGGAAGGTGCCGTTGTGGCTGCCGAGGTCGGCGATCTCGTAGGTGCCGTCGGGTAGGGCGCGCAGTTCGGCGTGGTGCCGGGAGACGACGAGGTCGTCGATGACGAGGTCGTTGTCGGCGGCACGGCCGATGCGGACGGTGCGCGTCGGCAGCGGCCGGACGGTGGTGGGTTGCCGGAAGGTGCCGGTCAGGCCCGGCATCGAGACCCTCGAGGGGCGCTCGCGGACCGGTACCGGGAGGCTGGCCAGCACGGCACACGGGCCGTCGGACGGGTTGCCGAAGCGGATGACGGAGCCGGGGCCGACGCCCCACTCGTGGATACGGCGGCCGTCGGCGAAGGTGCCGTTGGTGCTGTTCTCGTCCTCGATGGTCCAGTGGTCGGCCTCGGGCCGCAGCACCGCGTGGTGCCAGGAGACCCGGGCGTCGTCGATGACGATGTCGCTGAGCGGGTCGCGGCCCACGTGGTAGTCGTGGCTCGGGGTCATCACCGTGGAGCCCGAATCCGTCTCCAGGACGAGTTCGGGCGCAGTCGGCATGACCGGCCGCTCTGCCATGCGGGAAATTCTACCGATTCGTCCACATGCGCGCCTGGTGCGCGGTGGGCGCCGCCTCCGGTCAGCCGACGGGCAGGAAGAGCGCCGGGACGACCCGCTGCATGCGCAGGGCGTCGATGGACTCGGCCATCAGCTCGTACTCCGTGGTCTCGTCGCTGATGGCCAGGCGCACCAGTCGGCCGGCCGCCAACTCGTCGGCCACCAGCTCCTGTTGGCTGTCATCACCGCACCATCTGCGCAGCACCGCCGGTACGTCCGGGACGGTGTCGGCGACCGGGACGAGCGAGCTCGGCGGAAAGTGCTCGGCCTCCGGCTGCGGGTCGAGCCGGTCGGCGATCCAGATCGCACGGTCGCGCAGCCACCACAGGGCGAGGGCGAGGGTGGGGGCCCGGTAGGTACCGAGGGGCACCCCGATGCGCTCGCCGCCGCAGACGCCGTACGCGGTGACGTGGCATAAGAACTCGTCGTGCACGTTCCACACTCCCCCGTGGCTCGTTCGCCGGTCGGCGGCCTCGCTTTCCCTGCGGCTCATGTGCTGTGCGTGACGGCGTCTTTGCTCGCCGTGAAGTCCCTATGACTGATGAGTATGTTCACTACTGAAACACTGTCACCACGTCTTTCCGGCCAGTCTCCTGGCATATTCACAGGGGCTGTTGGCCGAAAAGTGGCCCCTGCCGCCATTACCCGAGGGGTAATCGACCGCACGGGGCGCCGCGGGCATGGTTGTCGTACCGGGTCGCCGGAGCGCGAATCCCGGCCCTGACCAGCAAATACCCCCTCGATGGAGGCTGATCGCCCATGTCCGCGAACACCGACCGTTACGAGATCGCCGTCGCCCGCTACTTCGAGGCCTGGAACGCCGTCGGGCCCGAGGAGCTGGCCAAGACGGTGGCCGCCGCCTGGACCGCGGACGGCTCCTACACCGACCCGCTCGCCGACGTCGCCGGGCACGACGAGATCGCGGCGGTGATCGCCGGGGCCCACGAGCAGTTCCCGGGCTACGCCTTCCGGTCGGCCGGTACCGTGGACGGCCACCACGACACGGCGCGCTTCTCCTGGGAGCTCGTGAACGAAACTGGGGGCACCCCCTCTGGGGGAGGCTCGGCCCCGGTGGCCGGCTTCGACGTGATCACGCTGGACGCCGACGGCCGGATCCGCTCCGTACTCGGCTTCCTGGACCGCGTGCCGGCCGGGGCCTGAGCGCCGACGATGAGTTTCCGCGCTCGCGGTGGTCTCTTGAGTACACGCCCACCGCGAGCGGAGGAGACGACATGCCTACGAGCATCCGACTGGACGAGGAGTTCACCGCGGTCCTGCGCAAGAGCCCGAACGAGGGCGGCTGGACCTATCTCGTCTGGCCGAAGTCCGTGGAGTTCTTCGGTACGCGCGGACTCGTGAAGGTCCGCGGCACGATCGACGGGCACCCGTTCCGGAGTTCCTTCATGGCGCTGGGGGACGGCACGCACAAGCTGCCCGTGAAGGCGGACATCCGCAAGGTCATCGGCAAGGGCGAGGGCGACACCGTGACCGTGCGCCTGGAGGAGCGGCTCAGCTCCGAGCCGCCTCGCGGTAGCGCCGGGGCGCGACGCCGACCGCCCGTTTGAAGGCGTTGCTGAAGGCGCTCTCGGAGGTGTAGCCGACGGAACGGGCGAGGGCGGCGACCGGGGCCGTGTCCTGGCGCAGGGCACGTGCGGCCAGGCTCATGCGCCAGTTCAGCAGGTACGTCAGCGGCGGCACCCCGGCCGCCTCCTTGAACCGTACGGCGAAGGTGGTCCGGGACATGGCGGCCGCGCGGGCCAGCTCCTCCAGCTGCCAGGGGTGTGCCGGGTCGCCGTGCATCAGGCGCAGCGCCGGGGCGAGCCGCTCGTCGGCGAGTGCGCGCAGCCAGCCGGGCGGCAGGCCCTCGGCCTCGGTGAGGCAGACCCGCAGCACCTGGACGAACATCAGCTGGGCGAGCTGGTCCGAGGCGAACTCGACGCCGGCCCGGCGGGTCTTCATCTCACCCATCAGCTGCCCGACGAGCCAGCGCAGAACGGGCGCCTCGGCCGCGTCGGCCCGCACCTGGATCAGCTCGGGCAGGGCCCGGCGCAGCAGATCGCCGCTGTCCCGGCTGAGGTCGATGTGCCCGGAGACACAGGCGACCTCCTCACCCGCATCGAGACGTCCCATGCGGGTGCCGGGGTCCATCTCCACCTGGTCGGAGCTCACCGGCTCGATGCCGGGCGCGCTGCACAGCACGTACGGCCGCCTGCCGTCGGAAACGACGATGTCTCCCTCGACCAGCGTCAGGGGCTCCCCGCCGCCCGGCGGGACCATCAGGCAGCGGCCGCGCACCACCGCGTTGACCTTCAGCTTGTCGCGCCCCTCCAGCCGGATGGCCCACCCGCCGCCGGCCGTGAACCCGCCGGAGAACACGCTGCGGGCGCCGGCGACGGCAAGGGCATCGGAGAGCGGGTCTGCGGACATGCTCGAACTATCACGCAAGTAATGCGGATTCTCAAGCATTCATCGTACGGAAACGCAGATCTACGGTGGCACGGACAGCTCACACAGAGGAGTTACGCACCATGTCCACCCCACAGCAGCCCCTCCCCTCCGGCTTCGGCGCCGCGTCCACCGCCGAGGAGGTGATCAAGGGCGTCGACCTGACCGGGAAGGTCGCGATCGTCACCGGCGGCTACTCCGGTATCGGCCTGGAGACGGCCCGGGTGCTGCGCTCCGCCGGCGCCGAGGTCGTCGTACCGGCGCGCGACCTGGAGCGGGCACGGGCCGCGCTCAAGGACGTACCGGACGCCGAGGTCGAGTACCTGGACCTGCTGGACCCGGCGTCGATCGACGCCTTCGCGGAGAAGTTCCTGGCCTCGGGGCGCCCGCTGCACATCCTGGTCAACAGCGCCGGGATCATGGCGACCCCGCTCACCAGGGACGCGCGCGGCTACGAGGCGCAGTTCGCCACCAACCACCTGGGCCACTTCCAACTGGTGAGGCGCCTGTGGCCCGCGCTGGTGGCGGCCGACGGCGCGCGTGTCGTGGCCGTGGCGTCGCGGGGCATCCGTTTCGGCGGTGTCGACTTCGACGACCTGCACTTCGAGCACCGGCCATACGAGCCGTTCGCGGCCTACGGCCAGTCGAAGACGGCCAACGCGCTGTTCGCCGTCGAGTTGGACCGGCGCGGGCGGGCCGAAGGGGTGCGGGCCTTCTCCGTGCACCCCGGAATCATCATCGACACCGGGCTGATCAAGCACATCGACCCGGAGATCGTCCGCGCCTCGGGCACGGTCGACGAGGACGGCAACCCGGTCATCGACCCCGACCGCCAGTGGAAGACGGTCCAGCAGGGCGCCGCCACCAGCGTCTGGTGCGCGACCGACCCGCAGCTGGCCGGCCTCGGCGGGGTCTACTGCGAGAACTGCGACATCAGCCCGCTGGTGACACCCGAGACCGAGGCCGCCTGGCACGAGGGCGAGGAGACGCCCGGCGTACTGCCGAACGCCGTGGACCCAGAGGCGGCGGCCCGCCTCTGGGAGGTCAGCGAGCGGCTGACTACGGCTTGACGATCGCGTCGATGCGGGCGAGCTCGTCGGCGTCGAAGTCCAGGTTGCGGGTGGCCGCGACGCTGTCCTCGATCTGCTGGGCGCTGCTCGCGCCGACCAGTGCGGAGGTGACGCGGCCGCCGCGCAGCACCCAGGCGAGGGCCAGCTGGGCCAGCGTCTGACCGCGGCCCTTGGCGATCTCGTCGAGGGCCCGCAGCTGTGCCACCAGGTCCTCGGTGACCGCGTCCGAGTTGAGGAAGGGGCTGTCGCTCGCCGCCCGCGAGCCCTCGGGGATGCCGTCGAGGTAACGGGAGGAGAGCAGGCCCTGCTCCAGCGGGGAGAAGGCGATGGAGCCGACCTGGAGCTCGTCGAGGGCGTCCAGGAGGCCGCCGTCCTCGGGGCGCCGGTCGAGCATCGAGTAGCGGGGCTGGTGGATGAGCAGCGGGGTGCCGAGCTCGCCGAGGATGCGGGCGGCCTCGCGGGTCTGCTCCGCCGAGTAGTTGGAGACGCCGACGTACAGCGCCTTGCCCTGCTGGACCGCGGAGTGCAGGGCGCCCATCGTCTCCTCCAGGGGAGTCTCCGGGTCGGGGCGGTGCGAGTAGAAGATGTCCACGTAGTCCAGGCCCATCCGGGTCAGGCTCTGGTCCAGCGAGGACAGCAGGTATTTGCGCGAACCCCACTCGCCGTACGGGCCGGGCCACATCAGATAGCCGGCCTTGGTGGAGATCACCAGCTCGTCGCGGTACGGCGCGAAGTCCGTCTTCAGGAACCCGCCGAGCGCGGACTCGGCGGCGCCGGGCGGCGGGCCGTAGTTGTTGGCCAGGTCGAAGTGGGTGACGCCGAGGTCGAAGGCGCGACGCAGGATGGCCCGCTGGGTCTCGACCGGGCGGTCGGGACCGAAGTTGTGCCACAGGCCGAGCGAGATCGCGGGGAGCTTCAGGCCGCTGCGGCCGGTGCGCCGGTAGGGCAGGTCCGCGTAACGGTCGGGGTGTGCGGTGTACAACGCGACTCCAGAGGGGTTGGCACACGGTTTTCCGGTTCCCGGATCTCCTGGGAAACCAGCACCCACTCTTTCGCGACCTGCGGGCAGTGGTCCAACAGGAGAATGCGATGGAACTCAGCGACTAGGCTGCTCAATCATGGAACTCCGCCATCTCCAGCACTTCGTCGCGGTCGCCGAGGACCAGCATTTCACCCGGGCCGCCGAACGGCTCCTGGTGTCCCAGTCCGGCCTGTCGGCCTCGATCCGGGCATTGGAGCGGGAGTTGCAGACGCCCTTGTTCGTACGGACCACCCGTCGCGTGACGCTGACGGAGGCGGGGCGCGCCCTGCTGTGCGAGGCGGAGCGGATCCTGGCGCAGGTGCGGGCGGCGCACGAGGCGGTCGCGGCCGTGCAGGGGGTGCTGCGCGGCACGCTCTCGCTGGGCACCGAGCAGTGCATCGCGGGGGTGCATGTGGCGCGGCTGCTGGCCGCGTTCCGGCACCGGCACCCGGACGTGGAGATCCGGCTGCGCCAGGCGGGTTCGGGCGCGCTGGCCGAGGAGGTCGCGGCCGGACGGCTGGACCTCGCCTTCGCCTATCGGACGCAGGCGGACACCGACCAGCTGCGCTCGGTGTCGCTGACCGCCGAGCCGATGACCGTGCTGTGCCATCCCACCCACCCGCTGGCGGCCGCCGGCGCGGCCGTCACGCCGGACGAGCTGGGCAGCGAGGTGTTCGTCGACTTCCACCCGGACTGGGGCCCGCGCCGCACCACCGACACCGCCTTCGCGGCGGCGGGCGTACGGCGGACCGTCGCGCTGGAGGTCAACGACGTGCACAGTCTCCTGGACCTGGTCGACGAGAACCTCGGGATAGCCGTGGTGCCCCGGCACTTCCGGCACAAGCGCGAGGCGCTCACCGCGCTGCCCGTGAAGGGCACCGGCGAGACGGTCTACGAGACGGTGGCCCTACTGCCGCCGCAGCAGGCGACCAGTCCGGCGGCCCGGGCGCTGATGGCGCTTCTGGAACAGGGGACGCACGAAGGACTCTGATGCGCGATGGTGGAGGGATGCATGCCAAGGACATCCTCATCGACGGGTTCACCCGCATCCAGGAAGAAGTCCACGCCGCCGTCCAGGGGCTCGGCCCGGACGCCCTCCACACCCGCCTCACCGACGACGCCAACTCCATCGCCTGGCTGATCTGGCATCTCACCCGCGTCCAGGACGACCATGTCGCCGACGCCTTCGGCCTCGACCAGGTGTGGCTCACCCAGGACTGGCAGAAGCGCTTCAACCTCGACCTGCCCCGCCACGACACCGGCTACGGCCACGGCTCGGCCGAGGTCGCCAAGGTACGGGTGGACTCGGCCGACCTGCTGACCGGCTACTACGACGCCGTGCACGAGCAGTCGCTGCGGGCCCTGCGCGGGCTGACCGCCGGGGATCTCGAACGCATCGTCGACGAGCGCTGGGATCCGCCGGTCAGCCTGGGCGTACGGCTGGTGAGCGTCCTGTCCGACGATCTGGAACACGTCGGACAGGCCGCCTATGTGCGCGGGCTGCTTCAGAGCGCGGACGCGTAACCCGGCAGGACGACGTCCTCGATGAGGGCCCTGCGCTCGTCGAACGGGATGAACGCGCTCTTCAGGGCGTTCACCGTGACCGTGCGCAGGTCCTCGACCGTCCAGCCGGCCTGCTCGACCAGCAGGGACATCTCCCGGGTCATCGTCGTGCCGGACACCAGACGGTTGTCGGTGTTGAGGGTGACCCGGAAACCGAGGTCCTTCAGCGCCGTGATGGGATGCTCGGCGATCGAAGTGGCGGCGCCCGTCTGGAGATTGGACGTCGGGCACATCTCCAGGGCGATCCGGCGGTCGCGCACCCAGCCGGCGAGCCGGCCGAGCTTGCCGTCGACGATGTCCTCGGTGATCCGCACGCCGTGACCGATGCGCTGCGCGCCGCACACCTGAAGCGCCTGGTGGATGCTGGGCAGGCCGTGCGCCTCGCCGGCGTGGATGGTGAACGGGACGCTCTCGCGGCGCAGGTGCTCGAAGGCGTCGAGGTGGTCGGCGGGCGGGAAGCCGTCCTCGGCGCCGGCGATGTCGAAGCCGACGACGCCCGCGTCGCGGTAGGCGACGGCCAGGTCGGCGGCCTCTCGGACATGGTCGAACATGCGCATGCCGCACAGCAGGGTGCCCACGCGGACCGGCGTACCGGCGGCGGCCGCCTTGGCCATGCCCGCCGCGAGCCCCTCCTGGACGGCCTCCACGACCTCGTTCAGGGTCAGCCCGCCGTTGACGTTCAGCTCGGGGGCGTAGCGCACCTCGGCGTAGACGACACCGTCGGCGGCGAGGTCGAGGACGTACTCCTCGGCGACCCGCAGCAGGCCCTCGCGGCTCTGCATCACGGCGAGGGTGTGCTCGAAGGTGGCTATGTAGCGCACGAGATCGCCGGAGTTGGCGGCCTCGAAATACCAGGCGGCCAGCTCGTCCGGGTCGGTGGTGGGCAGGGTGTGTCCGACCGCCGCCGCGAGCTCCACCACGGTGGCGGGGCGCAGGCCGCCGTCGAGGTGGTCGTGCAGGACGGCCTTGGGCAGGCGGCGGATGATGTCGGCGTCTACGCGCGTAGCAGTCATGGCGGTCTTTCCTCGGCAGGACGGTGGGGAAGGGGCGAAGTCGTCAGTCGGCGGGCTGGAGCAGGTCCCAGCGGTTTCCGTACAGGTCCTGGAAGACGGCGACCGAGCCGTACGACTCGTGGCGCGGTTGCTCCAGGAAGGTCACGCCGGCGGCGAGCATACGGGCGTGGTCGCGCGCGAAGTCGTCGGTATGCAGGAAGAACCCGACCCGCCCGCCGGTCTGGTCGCCGACCCGGCCGCGCTGCACGTCGCCCTTGGCGCGGGCCAGCAGCAGAGCGGTGCCCTGCCCTTCCGCACTCGGCTCGACGACGACCCAGCGGGAGCCGTCCGGGCGCGGGGTGTCCTCGACGAGCCGGAATCCAAGGGCCTCGGTGTAGAAGCGGACCGCCTCGTCGTAGTCGTCGTCGACGACGAGGGTGACCAGGGCGACGCGTCTCATCGTGACCTTTCGGAGGGAGCGGTTGACGGGTGAGGTTATACGTAAAACCTCGGGGACGCCAGTCCGCTCTGTCGGCGCCGTCGTCTACAGTTCGGTAGACCGACTACATCTCTGTAGTCGCACGGTCGTCGCATACGGCCGTGCCCGCACGCACACCACGAAAGGGGCCCCGGAAATGACCGCCGAGCCTGACGTCCACACGCCCCTTTCCGCGATACCGGCGCTCCGTCCCCGCCCATGCCCCACGACGGAAGAGCGCCGCCATGTGTCCCCGCCCCGAGACGAACATCACCGACGACCGGCCCCGATCGCGCCCGCACACCTCACCGGGAGGCCGATCGCGCCTGTACGCCCTGCTCAGGCGCCGCCTCGGCGCGGCGATCTCCCTGGCCTACGCGGCCGCCGCACTGCTGCCGGCTCCCGGACTGTGGCTGCGCCGGCCGCATCCGACCGGACTCGCTGAACTGTCCTTCAGCACACCGCAGTTGCTCCTCGGGCTGGTCCTGTTCAGTGCCGGGCTCCAGGTCCCCCTGCATGAGCTGCGGCTGTTGCTACGGCGGCCGGTGGCGCTGGTCGCCGGGCTCGTGCTGCATGTCTTGGCGCCGCTGCTGATCCTGCCCGGGGTGGCCCTGCTGCTGCGGCACTCCCCCGACCAGGACGGCGGCAGCGGCATGGTCGCCGCGATGATCCTCGTCGTCGCGATGCCGGTGGCGGCCGGGGCGACGGTGTGGACGGCGAAGGGCGACGGCGACCAGCCGACGGCCGTGGGCCTGGTGCTGGCCTCGACGCTGGTCAGCCCGCTCACCGTGCCCCTGACTCTGACCCTCCTGTGTCCGCTGCTGCGCGGCGACTACGCGGGGCGGCTTGCGGATGCCGCGCAGGTCGCCGGGAACGCCTTCGCCCTCACCTCGGTCGTGCTGCCCTGCGGCGCGGGTCTGCTGTGCCGTTTGCTGCTGCCTCGGCGCATGTCGGGCGGGCTCGTCGACGCCGCCGTGGCCGCCGCGCTCCCGGCCTCCCTGCTGCTGACGTACGTCAACGCGAGCGGTGTCCTGGGCCCCTTCCTCCGGCATCCGCGTCCCGTGCTGCTGGTGGGGGCGCTGGCCGTCGCCGCGACGGTGTGCGGGCTGTCCTTCGGCCTGGGCCGGGTCGCCGTCCGTGCTCTGCGGCTGGACGCGAGGGCGGGCGCGTCCGTGACGCTGGCCTGCGGGATGAACAACAGCAGCGCGAGCGCGGTGCTCATCACGACGACGCTGCCGGACCGGCCGCACATTCTGTTGCCGGTGCTCGCGTACGGGCTGCTGCAGAAGGTGGCGGCGGGGCGGGTGGTGCGGGGATTCGGCAATGGGCGGAGTCGCTTCCCGCGGAGACTGCGGGAGTGACCCGGGTCCGGGTGCATCTCAGCTCCGGGTTGGGTCCCGGGAGTCTCCACTCGGGCTGGGTTCGGGGGGATCTCAGCTCGGGCTCAGGCCGGCCCCGGGGCGCGGGCTGGTCTCTGATCCGCTGGTCTGATCCGAAGGGCCGGCCCTAGGCCTCGGGGAGGAGGGCTGCGGCCCGAGGTGCGGTGGGGCCCCGGCCGGTAGCGTCGCGGGTATGAAGATCGTCGAGGAAGCTCGTGGTGCCGAGGAGCGGAAGCGGGACGTACTGGCCCGGCTGGAGCGGGAGATGGACGTCTGGGTGGCGACCGCCGATGCGGACGGGCTGCCCTGTCTGGTCGCTCTGTGGTTCGTGTGGGACGGGGAGTCCGTCTGGGTGTGCACCCGGACCGGTAACCCCACGGGGCGCAATCTGCGTGACGGCGGGCGCACGCGGCTCGCCCTCGGGGACACGCAGGACGTCGTGCTCGTCGACGGCGAGGTGGCGGTGTTCGCCCGCGAGGAGGTACCGGTGGCGGCCGTCGACGCGTTCGTGGCGAAGACGGGCTGGGATCCCCGTGCGGACAGCGCCTCGTACGCGTTCTTCCGGGTGCGGCCCCGCGCCGTTCAGGCGTGGCGCGGGGTGCACGAGTTGTCGGGGCGCCATCTCATGCGGGACGGTGCCTGGGTGGTCTGAGGGGGCGGGTCAGGGGGTGAGAACCATGCGGAAGCGGGCGGCGCCGGCGAGCATCTTCTGGTAGGCCGCGTCGGCCTGGTCGAGCGGCACGGACTCGGTCATCGGGCGGATGCCGTGCAGGGCGGCGAACTCCAGGGTGTCCTGCACGTCCTGTGCGGTGCCGGAGGGGTGGCCGCGGATGATCCGGCCGCGCATGAGCAGCTGGTTGGGGCTGATCCCCAGAGGCTGGGGGTCGGCTCCGATGGCGACCAGTTCGCCGCGGTGGGAGAGCCCGTCCACGGTGGCCGTGATCGCGGCGGAGTTGCTGGCGGTGGCCAGGACGACCTTGGCGCCGCCGAGGGATCGGAGGGCTTCCGCGACCGGGGTGTCCGTGGAGCTGTCGACGTAGTGATGGGCGCCGAGCTGCTTGGCGAAGTCCGCCTTGTCGGCGCCCCGGGCGATGGCCACGGTCTCGTAGCCCATGGCCACCGCGAACTGCACGCCCAGGTGGCCGAGGCCGCCGATGCCGAGTACGCCGACGAGGTCGCCCGGGCGGGCGGAGCTGCGGCGCAGCCCGTTGAACACGGTGACGCCCGCGCAGGCCATGGGTCCGGCGTCGCCGGCCGAGAAGGCCTCCGGGATCCGGGCCAGCGCGTCGACGGGCACGATCGTCTTCTCGGCGAAGCCGCCGTCGTAGGCCCAGCCCGGCACCTTGAGGTTGTCGCAGACGACGAAGTCGCCCTGTCGGCAAGGTGTGCAGTGACCGCAGCTGCCGCCGAACCAGCCTACGGTCACCCGGTCGCCCGGCTGCCAGCCCTGCTGCCCCGCTCCGTCACCGAGTTCCTCGATCCGCCCGGCGATCTCGTGCCCGGCGACCACCGGGAACCGGATGCCCGGCAGCGCGGCGTTCACGAAGGCGGCGTCGCTGTGGCAGATCCCGCACGCCTCGACGGCAATCCGCACATGGCCGGGGCCCGGCCGCGGCACCTCGCGCTCGACGATCCGCAAGGGCCCACCGGCGTCGGTCACCTGGGCGACTCGATAGGTACTCATCCGCTGCTCCTGGGAAGGTGCGAGAGGTTCCTGGACCAGCACACCAGCTCCGGACCTGCCGCGCGCGCCGAGCGGTCGGGACGGAAGGAGCGCCCCGTCGGCCGTGGGCGGCTCGGACATCCGAGGGACGGCCGGTGTGCCCACGTATGGCTTCTACTACTCCTCGGAACCCGGGGGAAGTTCTCGCACCGCCGGACCCGCCGCCGCGCACCGCCTCTTCGCACCTCTGGCGCACCGCCTCTTCGCACCCTCCGCGCCGCGTCATGGCATCAATCCGCCGCCCGATGCAGGGCGTTGAGCCGTTCCAGTTCCTCGTCGGTCAGGCGCAGCGCGCCCGCGGCGACGTTCTCGGCGAGGTGGTCGGGGTTGCCGGTGCCGGGGATGGCGAGGACGTGGGGGCCCTGGTGCAGGGTCCAGGCGAGGCGGACCTGGGCGGGGCTGGTGTCGTGGGCATGGGCGACGGCGAGCACCGCCTCGTCGTGCGCGGTCGTCGCGCCCCGCGCCCCGCCCTGCCCGGCGACCGCGAAGAACGGCACGAAGGCGATGCCCTGTTCGCCGCAGAGTCGCAGTACCTCGTCGGTGGCGGGGGCGTGGTCGCCCAGCCCGTACCGGTTCTGCACGGACACGACGGGCGCGATCTCCTGCGCCTCGGCGAGATGCCGGGATTCGACGTCGGACAGGCCCAGGTTCCGGATCAGACCGGCATCGCGCAGTTCGGCCAGCGCCCCGAAGTGCTCGGTCACCGACTCCTGGCGCATCCGGCGCAGATAGACCAGGTCGAGATGGTCCCGCCCGAGCTGGCGCAGGTTCTCCTCGACATGGCCCCGCAGTTGGTCGGGGCGGGCCGAGGTGCCCCACTCGCCGTAGTAGTCCCGGTGCGGGCCGACCTTGGTGGCGATGAGGAGGTCGTCCGGGTACGGGGAGAGCGCGCTGTTGATGATTTCGTTGGCCGACCTCAGCTGCGAGAAGTAGAAGGCGGCCGTGTCGATGTGGTTCACGCCGAGCTCGACTGCCCTGCGCAGCACGGCGACCGAGCGCTGTCGGTCGCTCGGTGTGCCGAGGTGGAAGGCCGCACTGCCCGTCAGCCGCATCGCGCCGAAGCCGATGCGGTTGACGGTCAGGTCGCCGATTTCCCAGGTGCCCGCGGCGTCCGCGGTGATCGTTTCGGAGTTCACCGGCGGAGTTTCACACGACGGGTGCCGGAGCGCGTGGATTTTACGGATACGTGTACGAGTTCAGGGCGTCGACGGCGGAGGCCGGGTCACCCAGGTCGTAACGGTCGACGGCGAGGAAGTTCGGCTTCTTCCGGGCGGCCGGCTGGCAGAACCGCCGCGCCCGGTCGGCGAGTTTGGTGTTGTCCGTCGTCGCCGTCGCGGCGACGGCGGCGTCCCGGAAGTGGTTCATGACGAACAGCGGACGGAAGCCGCTCTCGGTGCGGGTCAGCGGGATGTCGGTGTCGGCGTCGTACCAGCGGCTGTAGCAGGACCAGTCGGAGGAGCCGACGCCCGAGCCCATGGACCAGTAGTTCTCCACGGTCCACTCGCGCTGGTACATCACACCGAAGCTGTCCCGGGTCAGGCCCGCCGCCTCGTCACTGGAGCGGCTGTGGTCGGTGAAGATCAGCAGCCGCCGGTCGGCCGAGATCAGGTCGGCCAGCTTGGGCCAGCCGTTCTGCCGGACTCCGGTGCGGTCGGGGCGGTAGAGGACGTCGGACAGACCGCTGACACGGGCGAGTTCGGACTTCAGGACGCCCGGGTCGACGTAGTCCTCCAGGAACACGGTGACGAACTGGTCGGGATGCGCCTTCAGGAAGTCGACCATGCGCTGGAGATCGACCCACAGGGCCACGGGCTTGCTGACGAGCGTGCAGCTGTTGTGGCACAGGATCGCGCCGTCCGGGGTCTGGTGGATGTCCAGCATGAACCCCCGTACCCCGTCGGCGAGTTGCTGGTTGATGCCGCGCGTCTGGTTGGGGAAGAGGTTGACGAAGGGCGGCGCGAAGCCGCCGTCGACTCCGTTGGCGTAGGCGTTGTGGGCGGTGAGGAAGGTGACCTGGTCCAGGGTGCGTTGGTCCTGGGGCGGCATGGGGGCGGTCGGGGCGGCGACGGGGGTGAGGTACCAGGTGGCGAGCGGGCCCGAGCCGCCTACGGCCAGTTGAGCGGGATAGTTGGCCCCGGAGGGCTTGGCGGCCACGGTCAAGTAGCGGTCCGCTCCCGGAACCTTGAGGCTGTACTGATCGTCACCGGTGGAGGCGATCTCCCAGGCCGCGTCGGACCCGGTGCAGGCCACCGTGCGGGCCTGGTCCCCGGAACGGCCGAGGCAACTGCCCGCCGTGTTCGTGCTCTCCAGGATGTACGAGGATCCGCTCGCCGCGAGTCTCCACTGCTGGCGGTCCTCGTCGCCCTTGGGTCTGTGCTGCTCGACGGCTCCCGCGTTGTCGGCGGCGTTGAGCCCGGTCGTCGCGCTCTGGAGGTAGTAGGAGCCCGGCGACGGGACCGCGGCGGTCGCGTCGGCCGAGGGTGCCACGACCGCGGCGACGAGCACCGCCGCGGTGGCGAGCAGGACGTGGGGGGTGCGCATGGTGATGCCCTTCCGAGTACGGTCGGAACGATCAAGCGAATGATCAGGTGCATGACACCATGACGTAGAAAGCGTCGTCAGCAGTAGAGGTTGCCACCCGGTGAAACTCCGGTACGGAGCACGGCCGCACCCGGCAAGGGGTACGGCCGCGGTGGGGGGTTGTGGAGGCACACTCAACCCCCTTGGTCTGTACCAGTCAAGGGTATAGACCAGCCAACCCACCTTTCCGATCCGGAAGTCAGCTCCCGTCCGCCCCCGTGTAGGCCGCCGTCGTCCGGTCCGCCGACTCGCGCGCCACCTTCTCGCCCTCGCCGCTCGCGAGGTTCGCCGCGTACCAGGCCTCGCTGCTGTCCGTCACGAAGCGGCGGCCCTCCTCCGAGCCCAGCCAGGCCATGAACTTCTTCGGATCGACGGCGGCGCCGCCGCTCCCGAGGTGCAGGGACAGGCCCCTGACCATCAGATCCCAGCCGACGCCGACCGCACCGGGGCCGAACTCCGCCCACTTCGTGTCGTCGACATGGGCGATGTGGTCCAGTTCGAAGCGCGTGCCGTCCGCCTCGGGCGTGAGCCGGAGCTCGATCCAGCTGACCTCCCCGCCGTACTCCCAGGTCGCGGTGAAGCTCTTGGGCGGGTCGCAGTGCTCGACCACGCCTCCCGCGTTGCCCTCCAGCTGGTACCGGCCGCCGAGCCGCAGCTCCCCCGACACCGGCAGCAGCCAGCGGGGAATGCGCTCGGGATTCGTGCAGGCGTCCCACACGTCGTCGAGTGGGGCGTCGTACGACCGGGACACGGTCACCACGCGTGCCTCGCCCGCCTTGAAGGTGCGCCTGCCGACCTGCCGGCGTACGTCGTTGATGTCGTGGGTCACGTCGGTCACGAGGTGCTCCTCGGGGTTTCGTCGGTGCCGCGGAGTCGGCGCTCGCGCCTGCCGCGGGCCAGTTCGGTGGCCAGCGCGTCCAGATGTGGGGTCCAGAAGCGGCGGAAGCGGTCGAGCCAGGCGTCGATGTCCTGTAGGGGCTCGGCGTTGACCGCGTACAGCCGCCGCGTCCCTTCGGGGCGTACGGTCGCGAACCCGTTCTCCCGCAGCACCTTCAGATGCTGTGACACCCCGGGCTGCGAGATCCCGAACTCCTCGCCGATGACCTCGCAGACCGCGCCGGAGGTCATCTCCCCGTCGGCCAGCAGTTCCAGGATCCGTCGGCGTATCGGATCGCCCAGCACGTCGAAGGCATGCATGCGAAGCAATATATCAGCCATCGCTTATATAAGCAGCCGCCGATATTGTGGCGCGAAAAGCGCCCGGTCGCACGCGACCGGGCGTTTCATGGAGCGCAATCAGCTCAGGGGCTTCTCCAGCACCGCCTTGCGGTGGCTGAACGTCTCGATCGAGTAGCGGCCGTGGTAGCTGCCCATGCCGCTCTCCCCCACGCCACCGAACGGCAGGTCGGAGACGGTCAGGTGGGCGAGGGGCAGGCCGTGGCCGAGGCCGCCGGAGGAGGTCTCGGCGGCGATGCGGGACTTGGTCGCGTCGGACTCGGTGAAGACGTACAGGGCGAGGGGCTTGTCGCGGTCGTTGATGAAGCCGATCGCCTCGTCCAGGCCGGACACGGTGACGACGGGGAGGATCGGGCCGAAGATCTCCTCCTGCATGACGGGCGACTTGGGGTCGACGTCGGCCAGGACTGTCGGCGCGATGTACTTCGTCGTGCGGTCGGCGTCGCCGCCGACGACCACGCGGCCCGAGTCCAGCAGGCCGGAGAGCCGGTCGAAGTGGCGCTCGTTGATGATGCGGCCGTACTCGCCGGAGGCGGACGGGTCGGTGCCGTAGAGCGCTTCGACGGCGCGCTTGAAGGCGGGCTCCAGGGCGGCCGCCGTCTCGGGATCGGTAAGGACGTAGTCGGGGGCGACGCAGGTCTGGCCCGCGTTGAGGAACTTGCCGCGCACCAGGCGGTCGGCGACGACGTCGAGGTCGGCGTCGCGGTCGACGAACGCCGGGGACTTGCCGCCGAGTTCGAGGGCGACCGGGGTGAGGTGCTCGGCGGCGGCGCGCATGACGATGCGGCCGACGGTGCCGTTGCCGGTGTAGAAGATGTGGTCGAAGTGCTCGGCGAGCAGGGCCGTGGTCTCGGGGATGCCGCCCTCGACCACGGCGACCGCGTCGGTGTCGAGGTGGGCGGGCAGCAGCCGGGCGATCGCGGCGGAGGTGGCGGGCGCCAGCTCGCTGGGCTTGACGACCACCGCGTTGCCGGCTGCGAGGGCGCCGACGAGCGGGGCGAGCAGGAGCTGGGCGGGGTAGTTCCACGGGGCGATGACGAGGACGACGCCGAGCGGGTCGTACTGCGTCCAGGCGCTCGCGTCGGCGCCGAGGTGGGCCGGGACGGGCGCGGGCTCGGGGCGCAGCCAGTCGGTGAGGTGGTCGAGGGTGTGGTCGATCTCGCGGACCGTGAAGCCGATCTCGGTGCGGTCGGCCTCGGTGGCACTCTTCCCGAGGTCGGCGTGGAGGGCGGCGGCCAGGTCGGGGCCGTTCTCCGTGAGCATCTCGCGCAGGGCGCGCAGCTGGGCGATGCGCCATTCGACGAGCTTGGTGCGGCCGGTGCGGAAGGTGGCGCGCAGCCGGGCGACGACGTCGGCGGGCTGCTCGGGGTGGGCTGGTTCACGGTTCCTCGCTGCTGGTGCGGTGCGGCCTGGTGGCGCGCGGACGCGGTCTCGACTGTCAGATGTATATGCCAACCTTTCATACACCAAAATAAATTCCGGCGCGCGTCCGACTACTTTCCGCAACCACACCGTCACGCTCGCGCGAGTTCCCGCCGACGACGCTCCAGGTAGGCGCGCTCGGCGGGGCTCTCGGTGCCTTCGATGGCCGCCCGGTAGGCGGCGAGCGCCTCGGTGTCGCGGCCCAGTCGACGCAGCAGGTCGGCGCGTACGGCGTGGAAGACGTGATAGCCGTCGAGGTCCAGGGCGTCGACGAGGTCGAGGGCGGGGCCCGGGCCTTCCGTCTCGGCGACGGCGACCGCGCGGTTGAGGGCCACGACCGGGCTGGGAGCGAGGGCCATGAGCTGGTCGTAGAGCTGCCGGATCTGCCCCCAGTCGGTGGCGTCCGCGGTCGGCGCGTCGCTGTGCACGGCCTGGATGGCGGCCTGGATCTGGTAGGGCCCGGGCTGGTTGCGGCGAAGACAGCGACGGACGAGGGTCTGCCCTTCGGCGACGGACCCGGCGTCCCAGCGGGCGCGGTCCTGTTCGGGCAGCGGCACCAGCTCGCCGTGCGGGCCCTGGCGGGCATCGCGGCGGGAGTCGACCAGCAGCATCAGCGCGAACAGGCCGGTGACCTCGGGCTCGTCCGGCATGAGCTCCGCGAGGAGGCGGCCGAGGCGCAGGGCCTCGACGCACAGCTCGGGTGTGCCGCCGTATCCCTCGTTGAAGATCAGGTAGACGACCGCCAGGACGCCCTTGAGGCGGTCCGGGAGGTCGGCGTCGCGGGGTACGCGGTACGGGATGCGGGCGTCGCGGATCTTGGCCTTGGCGCGGACCAGGCGCTGGGCCATCGTCGGTTCGGGGACCAGGAAGGCGCGGGCGATCTGCGGGGTGCTGAGGCCGCCGAGCAGGCGCAGGGTGAGGGCGACCTGCGCCGGGGTCGCGAGGGCGGGGTGGCAGCAGGTGAAGATCAGGCGGAGCCGGTCGTCGCGCACGGGGCCCTCCTCGGCCGGTGCGTCGGGGGTGTTGAGCAGGGCGGCCTCGGTGTGTCGCGCGTCGCGCGTGGCCTCCCGGCGCAGCCGGTCGATGGCGCGGTTGCGGGCGGTGGTGATGATCCAGCCGGCCGGACTCGGCGGCACGCCGGTCTCCGGCCAGCGCTGCACAGCCGTGGTGAAGGCGTCCTGGACCGCTTCCTCGGCGAGGTCGATGTCGCCGAGGAAGCGGACGAGGACGGCGACCGCTCTGCCGTACTCCGCACGGAAGACGGCGGCGATGTCGACGGCGTCGGCCACTAGTGGCTGTCCACGAAGGGCCGGACCTCGACCGGCAGGCCGATGGCGCGGACCGCCTTCCGGCCCCACTCCAGGGCCGCGTCCAGGTCGTCGGCCCGGATCAGGCTCAGCCCGCCGAGGTACTCCTTCCCCTCGGCGTAGGGACCGTCGCTGATCAGGACGTCGGCGCCCTTGGGCCGCAGCATGGTCGCGGTGTCCGGGCTGTGCAGGCCGCCGGCGAAGACCCAGGCGCCGGCGTCGCGCAGTTCCTGGTTGAAGGCCTCGACGTTGCGCATGATCTCCGCCATCTCGTCGGGCCCGGGCGGCGTGCCGTCGGTCGGGGTGACCACGCTGAGCAGGTAGTACGTCATGACGGCCTCCAAGGCGTCGTAGCTGTTGTCTCACCTCCTACACGAACGGCACACCTCGGGATCGACACCGCGCACGACGGGATCGGGAGAATCTTTTCCATGACCACCGCACCGCACCCGCTCATCGCCACCGCCCGGACCCTCGCGGACGACCTCCTCGCCCCGCACGCGGAGCAGGTCGACCAGGAGGGCGTACCGGAAACCCACATCGAGGCGATCAGGCGGTCGGGGCTGCTCGGGCTGAGTGCGCCGAAGGAGTACGGCGGTGCGGGCGCCCCCGACGCGGTGGCTCGGGAGATCATGGAGATCCTGGCCGGGGCCTGCTGCTCGACCTGGTTCGTGCAGACCCAGCACCACACACCGGTCAAGATGCTGGCCAAGGCCGAACTGCCGGTCCGGGAGCGGCTGTTGCGGCCGCTGGCGACCGGTGAGCTGCTGGCCGGCATCGCGTTCGCGCATGTGCGTGCCTTTCCCCGGGTGCCGGTGCGGGCGACGGCCGAGCGCGACGGGTGGCGCTTCGACGGGACGGTGCCCTGGTACACGGGCTGGGGCCTGAACGACCTGATGCTGCTGGCCGGGGTGACCGACGCGGACGAGGTCGTGTTCGCCTTCACCGAGGCGCGCGAGCAGCCGGGGCTGCGGCCCTCGCCGCCGATGCGGCTGGCGGCGCTCACCGCGGCCCGCACGGTCTCGCTGGAGCTGGACGGGCTGCGGCTGCCGGAGGAGTCGGTGGTGCTGCGCACCCCGCAGGACAAGTTCGCCCTGGCCGACCGGCCTCGGAACACCAACGCCTCCCCCGCCGTGTTCGGGGTCGCCCACGCCGCGCTCCGGCTGCTGGAGGAGGCCGGGGAGGCGAAGCCGGCCCGGGCGCTGCGCGGGCGGCTCGACGAGGTGCGGCGACAGGTGTACGACCTGTCCGAGCACCCCGTACCGCACGAGCGCGTCGAGGAACGGCTGGCGCTCAAGACACGGTCGTACGACCTGATGCGTGCCGCCACCACCGCGGCGGTCGTCGCCCAGGGCGGTCGCGCCATGGATCTCCGCAGCCCGGCCCAACGGCTCGCACGCGAGGGGATGTTCCTGCTCGTGCAGGGGCAGACGGCCGAGGTGCGGCGGGCACATCTCGACTCTCTTACCGACTTCTAGGGAACGCTCGGGTGTTCACTGGACGTTCAGCCGAAGGTCAGTTTGGGCGCTGCTCAGCGAGCAGACTCGCTTCATGGCGACCGCACAGGCAACCGACAACAAAGAGCCCGGCGAGCTGAAGGACGTCCCCGGCTGGTTCCCGCCGCTGGACCAGATCCTGTTCACCTGGTTCCTCGAACGGCAGGAGACCGGCGGGCGGCGGGGCGACCTGCTGGAACTCGGCGCGTACCTGGGCAAGAGTGCGATCCTGCTCGGCCAACACCGGCAGGACGGCGAGGACTTCACGGTCTGCGACCTCTTCGGTGGTGAGGCGCCGGACGGGGCGAACCGGGCCGAGACGGCGAAGTCCTACTCTTCACTCACCCGGCAGGCCTTCGAACGGAACTACCTCTCCTTCCACGACGCGCTGCCCAGGGTGATACAGGCACCCACCTCCGTGATACCGCGGGAGGTGGCGCCGGACAGCTGCCGCTTCGTCCACATCGACGCCTCGCATCTGTACGAGCACGTCCGCGACGACATCGCGGCGGCCCACGACCTCCTGCTGCCCGACGGGATCGTCGTCCTCGACGACTTCCGCTCCGAGCACACCCCCGGCGTCTCGGTCGCCACCTGGGAGGCCGTGCTCAACCGCGGACTGCACCCGATCTGCCTCAGCACCCAGAAGCTGTACGGCACTTGGGGCGATCCCGGGCCCGTGCAGGAGGAGCTCCTCGAGATGCTCAGGGAGCGCGCGGACGTCGGTCTGAGCGTCCAGGAGGCGGCGGGGCACTGCCTGGTCCGCACCCGCGCCCACAAGGGCATGCAGCCGCCGCCCTTCCCGCGCTCCCGCCACTGCAGCGCCCCCGAGCCGGTCGCGCCCCCGGCGCCGACGGCCCCCGCGCCCCGTCGCCGCCCCTCCCGCGCCCGCCGCATCGGCCGCGACCTGCTGCCCCCGATCGTCACCCGCGCGGTACGCAAGGCACTCGCCGCCCGCGCCTAGGGCCTGTCCGGCGAGGGGATGCCCTCACGTCTCGGCGCGGCGGAGCTCACGGTTTGTGGGTCACCCAGAGCAGTTCCGCCGGCCAGCGGTGTGCCCAGTCGGCCGGGTCGGTTTCGTTGTAGCCGTTGGGTGTTCCGCGTTCGGGCCGCGGTTCGACGAGGTCGTCGATGACGAGACCCGCGCCCCGCAGGACCTTGACCCAGTCGCCGTAGGTGAGCTGATAGCTGGTCGCGCCGTCGCCCTCGGCGATGGCGTTCAGCCCGAAGTAGTCCTGCTGGAGCGTCGTGGTCACGCGGCCGGCGGCTTCGTCGTAGCAGGCCTCGAACCACGGGCTGGCGACGTTGAACACCAGGCGCCCGCCGCGGCGCAGGACGCGTGCGGCCTGCGGGACGGCGAGGTGCGGGGGCGCCCAGCTGAGCCCGCCGAAGTCACAGAACACCAGGTCGAAGCTGTCGGCGGCGAAAGGGAGTTGTTCGGCTGCGCCTTGCACCAGTGGGTAGCGGGCCGCTCCCATCTCGCGGGCCGCCGCGGCGAGTTGGGCTTCGGACAGGTCGATCCCGACCACGGTGGCGCCCTCGGCGGCGAGCGCCCTGGACCACTGGCCGGCGCCGCAGCCCAGTTCGAGGACGCGCTTGCCGGTGACGTCGCCCAGCGCGTGCAGGTGCGCGTCGGGGACGGAGTACATGCCCCACAGCCGGGGTGCGGCACCGATCTGCGGGTCGTGCTCGTGCTGGTAGGCGCTGCTGATCCGGTTCCAGAGCCGCCGGTTGGCGGGGATGCTGTCCACCTGCCGACTCCAGCACCGCCTGCCGGGTGCGGTCAACACGATGCACTGACCGGTGCGCGGCGCTCTCGGACGCCCCGGGCATCCGGGCGCGCCACGCCTCGGCAGCGCACGCCCTAGCTCGCGAACGGCACCTGCGCGGAGGGTGCGGCCTGCTTGCCGGACGGGTGCTGCCAGAGGCCCTGTGCGGCCAGGCGCGGCAGCACACCCTCGCCGAACCAGTACGCCTCCTCCAGGTGCGGGTAGCCGGAGAGCACGAACTCGTCGATGCCGAGGGCGTGGTACTCCCTGATCCGCTCGGCGACCTCGTCGTGGCTGCCCACCAGCGCGGTGCCCGCACCGCCGCGCACCAGGCCTATGCCCGCCCAGAGGTTGGGATGGATCTCCAGGCCGTCGCGGCTGCCGCCGCCGTGCAGGGCGAGCATCCGCTGCTGGCCCTCGGACTCGCTGCGGGCGAGCCCAGCCTGCACGGACTTCACGGTCTCCGGGTCGAAGCCCGCCAGCAGTCGCCCGGCCTCGGCCCAGGCCTGCTCGGCGGTGTCGCGGGTGATGACGTGCAGCCGGATACCGAAGCGCAGGGAGCGGCCCTGCTCGGCCGCGAGCCCCCGGATCCAGGCGATCTTCTCGGCGACCTGCGCGGGCGGCTCGCCCCAGGTGAGATACGAGTCGACGTACTTGGCGGCGACCTCTCCGGCCACGGGCGAGGACCCGCCGAAGTAGACCTCGGGGACGGGGTCGGGCACCCGGGCCAGCCTGGCGTCCTCGACGTGGAGGTACTCACCGTGCAGATCGACCGTCTTGCCCTCCCACAACCCCCGTACGATCTCCAGGAATTCACCGGTACGGCGGTACCGGGCATCCTTGTCGAGGAAGTCGCCGTAGGCCCGTTGCTCGTGGCTCTCGCCGCCCGTGACCACGTTGAGGAGCAGCCGTCCGCCGGACTGCCGCTGGAAGGTGGACGCCATCTGCGCCGCGAGGGTCGGTGAGACGAAGCCGGGGCGGAAGGCGACCAGGAACTTCAGGCGTTCGGTGTTCTGGCTGACCATGGCGGTGGTCAGCCACGCGTCCTCGCACCAGGCGCCGGTCGGGGTGAGCGCGCCGACGAAGCCCAGGTCCTCGGCGGCCCGGGCGATCTGGCTCAGATAGGCGACCGTCGGCGGCCGGTCCCGTCCGGAGACGGTGGCGGGGGTGCCGTGGCCGCCGCCGACCACGTGACGACTGTCGCCGTTGGTGGGCAGGAACCAGTGGAAGGTGAGGGACACGGGTGTCTCCGATCAGGCGGGTGTGGGGGAACAGGTCATCGGCGGTGTCCTTCAGAGCAGGCCGTGCCGGGGTGGGCGGGCGCCGGTGAGCACGTAGCGGCCGATGTGCTGGATCTTCCAGCGCGCCGGGTCGTGCAGGGTGTGGGTACGGGCGTCGCGCCAATGGCGGTGCAGGTTGAGGGAGTTGAGGGCGGAGCGGGTGCCGGAGACCTCGAAGAGGGCGCTCGCCACCTCGACCGCGGCCTCGGCGGACTGCACCTTCGCGGCGGCCACGGCGATCGAGGCTTCGGCCGCCGAGTCGTCGCTGAGGTCGGCGCGGGCCGCGTCGACCGTGCGCGCGGCCTCGCGGAGGAGGGCCTCGGACGCCCTTACCTGGATGGCGAGTTCGCCGAAGCGCTGGATCAGCAGCGGGTCCTCGGCGGCCGACTCCACACCGCTCTCGAACCAGGGGCGGCTCTTCGTCCGTACGAACTCCGCCGCCTCGGCGAGTGCGCCTCCGGCGATCCCGGCGTCGATGGCCGCGTGGAGCAACTGGGCTATGGCGCCGTGGAGTTGGGGGCCCTCGAAGGTGAGGTGGTGGGGCAGGACCCGGTCGGCCGGGACCTCGACGCCTTCGAGGCGGACGGTGCCGCTGGCCGTGGTGCGCTGGCCGAGGCCGTCCCAGTCGTCGATCACCGTCAGGCCGGGGGCGTCCCGGGGCACGTAGGCGACATGGAGCTTGTCCTCCTCGGCGCGGGCGAGGACGGGGATCCAGTCGGCGAGGAGGGCGCCGGTGGAGTAGTGCTTGACACCGGTGAGGAGGTAGGAGCCGTCGCGCTGCGGCTCCAGGCGGGTGCGGATGTCCTGGACGTGCTTGGTGCCCGCCTCCGACTGGGCGTTGCCGAGGCGGCGGCCGGCGAGCAGTTCGGCGTAGAAGAACTTCCGCTGTTCCTCGGTGCCCTGACGGTGGATCACATTGACGTAGGCGAAGTGGCTCTGCGGGATCTGGGCGAGGCTGGCGTCGGCCGAGGCGAGCAGCCGGAAGATCTCCGCGAGGGTCGTCGCGGAGACGTCCGCGCCGCCGTGTTCGGCGGGGACGGTGACGGACAGCAGTCCGGAGGCGGAGAGGCGGTCCAACTCCTCGCGCGGGAGCCTGCGTTCGGCGTCCCGCTCGGAGGCGCCGGCGCGGAACTCCTGGGCCAGGGCGGCCGCGACGGCGAGGGCCTCCGTGTCGTCGGCGATGACGTGGGCGGTCATGCGCTCAGCTCGCCACGGCCAGCAGCGAGGTGCGGCCCAGGGCCGTCGAGAACTGGTCGACCACCTGCGTCAGCGCGTCGCCGACGCTCGGTGCGACGGTCAGCGTGCCGTCCTCCTGCACGGTGATGTCCTTGTCGAGGGTGAACCAGCCCTGCACGATGTGGCCCGCGCCCATGGAGGACAGGACCGGGCGCAGGGCGTAGTCGATGGCCAGGACGTGGGCCGTGGTGCCGCCGGTGGCCAGCGGCAGCACGGTCTTGCCGGTCAGCGCGTACTGCGGCAGCAGGTCGAGGAGCGCCTTGAGGACGCCGGAGTAAGAGGCCTTGTAGACGGGGGTGCCGACGATCACGCCGTCGGCCCGCGCGAACAGCTCGGTGGCCTCGACGACGGCGGGGTGCTTGAAGTCCGCGCCGAGCAGGGCTTCGGCGGGGATGGTCCGGACGTCGAGCGGGATCACCTCGTGGCCCTGGGCGATCAGCCGCTTGTCCAGGTGGCGCAGCAGACGGTTGGTGCGGGAGGCGGCGGAGGGGCTGCCGGAGACGGACAGGACGGTGGCCATGCGGTCCTCTTTCGGGGAGGAGGGGCGCCCCCTGTTCAGGAGGGGGCGCCCCGGGGAAGCGGTCAGGAGTACCAGGTGGGTTCGGGCAGTTCGCCTTCCAGGACCCAGCGGCCGACCTCGCGTCGCTTGTAGGCGACGGGGTCGTGCAATCCGGAAGGGGCGGCGCGAAGCGCCTCGTTGAGGGGCGGCTGGTCGGGCGACGGGTGGGCGGGTGCGGACGTTGCGCCAGAACCGGTCGAGGCCCTCGGAGGTGGCGGTGGCTCGGGCGCCGGTGACCTCGAAGATCCGGTTGCCGATCTCCAGGGCCACGTCCGTCGCCCGGGCCTTGATCGCCGCGACCCTGACCTCGAAGGCGCCGCGCGCCTCGGGGGTGACCGCGTCGGGGTCGTCGTGCAGCTGCTGTCCCTCGGCGGCGACGGCGTCGGCGAGGGCCTCGGCCGCCCAGAGTTTGGCGGTCAGGTCGCCGTAGGTGTCGATGACGTAGGGCTCGTCGACCGCCCGATCGAAGCCGCCGTGCAGCCAGGACCGGGTCCTGGTGCGGGTGTAGGTGGCCGCCGTCTCCAGGGCGCCGCCCGCGATGCCCAGGTAGAAGTTGACGAAGACGAGTTGGATGGTGGGCACGTTGAGGGTGTTGTAGACGCGCGGCTGGAACACCTTGTCGACGTAGCCGGCGGCCGAGGCCCACGGGGTGCGGACGCCGTCGATGGTGACGCCGCCGCTCTCGGTGAGGCGCTGGCCGATGTTGTCCCAGTCGTCGTGGAAGGTCAGGCCCTCGCTGTCGGAGGGGACGATCGCGAAGACGTGGTCGTCGGTGCCCTCCAGGACGCCTTCGAGGACGGTGACGTCGGAGACCTTGCTGCCGGTGGAGAAGGACTTGCGGCCGGTGAAGACGAGGTCGTCGCCGTCCTCGGTCACGACGACGTCCTTGTCACGGGGGTTGACGGCCCCGCCGAAGAACCAGCGGTCGCGGCTGGCCGCGGCCTCCACCTGCTCCCACTGCTCGCGGGTGCCGACCAGGCGGGCGGCCCAGAACCAGAGGTAGTGGTAGCCGAGGAGCTGGCCGATGGAGCCGTCGGCCTTGCCGACCTCGCGGACGACACGGTAGGCCGTGGGCCAGTCCTGGCCCGCCCCGCCGTGCTCGGTCGGGCCGAGCAGGGTGACGAGGCCGGCGTCCTTGAGGAGTTGGACCTCGGCGTAGGGGGTCGCGCCGACGCGGTCGCGCTCGGCGGCGTCGGTGGCGAGGACGGCGGCGACCTCGGCGGCGCGGGTGATCCAGTCCTGGGCGGTCCGCGGGGCGGGGAGGGTCTGCCAGTCGGTGGGCGTGACGGTGCTCATGCTCGTTGACCTCTTTCGCGGTGGGGGGATCAGGCGTGAACGGGGACGGACTCGGGCTCCGCATCCGGGAGTCGGGCCTCGAGTTCACGCACGAGCGGCAGCACGCGCCTGCCGAAGTACTCGACCTCCTCGTGGTAGTGCAGGAAGCCGAGCAGGAGGAGGTCGACGCCGAGCCTCTTGTAGGCGACGACACGCTCCGCGATCTGTTCCGGGGTGCCGATGAGGCCCGTACGGAAGCCGTCGTTGTACTGGACCAGGTCCTCGAAGGACGAGTCCTGCCACATGCCCTTCCGGTCGGCGGTGGACTGCCCCGCCTGCTTCACGGCCGCCCCGAATCCCTCGACGGCCTCGCTGTCGGCCTTCGCGACGATCTCGCGCAGGGTGTCACGGGCCTCGGCCTCGGTGTCACGGGCGATGAGGAAGCCGTTGAGGCCGAACTTCGGTGCCCTGCGGCCGACTTCGGCGGCGGACTTGCGTACGTCGTCGATCTGCTCGGTGACCCCGTCGAAGTCCTTGCCGTTGGAGAAGTACCAGTCGGAGACCCGGCCGGCCATCGCGCGGGCGGCGGTGGAGTTGCCGCCCTGGAATATCTCCGGATGCGGGCGCTCGGGGGTGTTGAGGGGCTTGGGCTTGAGCGAGAAGTCGCGCAACCGGTAGAAGTCCCCGGCGAGTTCGGTGTGGTCCTCGGTCCAGATCTGACGCAGGGCCCGGATGAACTCCTCGGAGCGGCGGTAGCGCTCGTCGTGTTCCAGCCAGGGCTCACCGAGGGCGGTGAACTCGCCCTTGAACCAGCCCGATACGACGTTCACGGCGAAGCGGCCGTTGGAGAGGTGGTCGGCGGTGGCGCCGAGCTTGGCGAGGACGCCGGGGTGCCACAGGCCGGGGTGGACGGCGGCGATGACCTTCAGACGCTGGGTGGCGAGGAGGAGGGCGAGGCTGAAGCTGGTCGACTCGTGCTGGTACTCGGCGCCGTAGCTGGCCATGTAGCGGACCTGGCTGAGCGCGTAGTCGAAGCCGTTGTTCTCGGCGAGGACGGCGAGTTCGCGGTTGTACTCGTATCCCCAGTCGGTGCGCTGCTCGATCTTGCTGGTGACGAGTCCCCCACTGACGTTGGGGACCCAGTAGGCGAATTTCACGGGCGCTGCGGGCATGCGGAACTCCTGTTGCGGAATGTTTTACGGCACGCCGAATTCAGGAATGGGCGCGATGCCGACAAGGGCACCGGCACGGTGAATTCGGGGCGGAAACAGAGAAAGCGCGGCGGATCGCGGTGAGCTGATCAGGCCGTGCGGCAACAGGAGGCGCTGGAGACGCGCGCGAGGTCGACATGGCGTCGCCGCGTGAGGTCCAGTCGCATCTTCATGCCGTCGATCGTGGCAGCCGGCGGCGAGAGCCGTCAAGGAAAACCCGACCGGTCTCGTATCCCGGACCATTGAATTTCACGAACATGTGACAGGGAAACCCTTGAACCGGGCTTGTGGAACGCCGCATTGTCCGAGGGTGCGAATAGAGCAGCTGGAATACATCGCGGCGGTCACCCGGCTCGGTTCGCTGCGCCGGGCGGCCGAGGAGCTGCGACTGTCGCAGCCCGCGCTGAGCGAGACCGTGCGCAATCTGGAGCGCGAACTGGGTGTCGACCTGCTGGAGCGGAAGCGGTCCGGGGCGCGGATGAGCGCCGAGGGCCGGGAGCTGCTGCCGCACATCATCAACGTCCTGGACGCGGTCGACCGGCTGCGTGGCGCGGCCGGCGAGCAGCACCGGATCAGTCGCATGGTGCGGGTCGGCACGGTGAACGCGGCGACGGTGCCGCTCCTCATCCCGGCGGTGCGGGCCTTCCGCACGGCGAATCCGATGACGCAGGTCGAGGTGGTGGGCGCCCAGCAGACCGAGATCCACCGGGCGCTGCTGGAGGGCGGGTTCGACCTCGGTCTGGTCAACCATCTGGACGGCGACGACCTGCCCGCCGACTTCGAGAGCACCGAACTCCTGCGCGGGCGCCCGGTGTTGTGCCTGCACCCGGACAGCCCGCTCGCCACGCTGCCCGCCGTCACGGTCGACGACGTGCTCAACGGCCCGGAGCCGGTGATCGCGATGCGCGCCGGCTATGTCATGCACCGGTACGCGCACCGGCTGCTGCGCGGCCGCTCCCCCGACTTCTCGTTCTCCACCGACGGCGCCGAGATGGGCAAGCTGATGGTCGCCGAGGGGCTGGGGGCCACGCTGCTGCCGGACTTCAGCGTCATCGGCGATCCGCTGGAGCGACGGGGCGCGATCACCTACCGCCCGATCGCCGACGACTCCACCGAGGTGATGCTGGTGCTCCAGCGCCGGCGGGCCGAATCCGTACCGCGGGCGGCCCAGGAGTTGTACGAAGTGTTCGTGCGCCGGTCGCGTGAGCTCGGCGACGGGCCGGGCTGACGCTCAGTCCTCGTCGACCGGGACGACCACCAGGAACGCGTCCGACTTGATGTCCATCACCACGGTCGCGGGCCGGCCCTCGGCCCGGCAGCGCGCCGCGTACTCCTCCGCCGGCCACGATCCGCGCGGAGCTCCCGCAGAAAACCGCTCCAACACCCTCGCGCCCATAGCGGCAGCCACCTCCACAGCCGGGTTCCGGTCAGGACCCCCTCAGGACCCGCCTGCCCCCGACCGGGAGAAACATGTCCCGGCGCCCCGCATCCGCGGGGCCGCCAGGAGCGGAAGCAGATCAGCACCGACCTGTTTCCGCTCCCGGGAGTAGCACCATGAACGTCTCGGTCGTCCTGTTCACCTCCGACCTGCGGCTGCACGACCATCCGCCCCTGCGGGCCGCCCTCGACGGCACCCGCCAGGTGGTGCCGCTGTTCGTACGCGACCGGGCCGTGCTGGACAACGGCTTCGCGGGCGCCAACCGGCTGGCGTTCCTCGCCGACTGTCTGCGGGACCTGGACGCGGGCCTGCGCGACCGGGGCGGCCGGCTGGTCGTCCGTTCCGGTGAGGTGGTCGAGCAGGTGTGCCGGGTGGCCACCGAGGCCGAGGCCGACGAGGTGCACCTCGCCGCGGACGTCAGCGCCTACGCCCGGACGCGCGAGGACCGGCTACGCCGGGCCCTGGAGGCGGACGGGCGCCGCCTGCACGTCCACGACACCGTGACCACGGCCGCCCCGCCCGGCACGCTCACCCCGGCGGCCTCGGACCACTTCGCGGTCTTCACGCCGTACTTCCGCCACTGGTCGGACCACCGGATGAGGGACGTACTCCCCGCACCCCGCGCGGTGCACGTACCGGACGGAATCGGCTCCGAGGAACCACCGGCCCGAGAGGGCCTGTCCGGCCTGTCGGAGGGGCTGGCGCGGGGCGGCGAGCGGGCGGGCAGGGCGCGGCTGACGTCGTGGCTGAGGGACGGCATCACCTCGTACGACACCGGCCACGACGACCTGGCGGGCGACGCGACCTCGCGGCTCTCGCCGCACCTGCACTTCGGGACCCTGTCCCCCGTCGAAGTCGTCCAGCTGGCTCGGAAGGCGGGCGGCCCGGGCGCGGAGGAGTTCGTACGGCAGCTCGCCTGGCGCGACTTCCATCGCCAGGTCCTGGCCGCGCGCCCGGCGGCCGCGACCGCCGACTACCGCACACGGAATGACAGTTGGCGCTCGGAGACCGATGCGCGCGAGGACATCGAGGCCTGGCGGGCGGGCCGCACCGGCTATCCCCTGGTGGACGCGGCGATGCGGCAGCTGCGCCACGAGGGCTGGATGCACAACCGCGGGCGCATGCTGACCGCGAGCTTCCTCACCAAGACGCTGTACGTCGACTGGCGGGTCGGCGCCCGGCACTTCCTCGATCTGCTGGTCGACGGCGACCTCGCCAACAACCAGCTCAACTGGCAGTGGACCGCCGGTACCGGCACCGACACCCGGCCCAACCGCGTGCTCAACCCGGTCGCCCAGGGGAAGCGGTACGACCCGGACGGCGGGTACGTCCGCCGCTGGGTACCCGAACTGGCGGGGCTCGACGGGCCGTTGGTGCACGAGCCGTGGAAACTGCGGGGGCTGGACCGGGCTGCCGTCGACTATCCGGACCCGATCGTGGACCTCGCCGAAGGGCTTGCGCGCTTCCGGCAGGCGCGCGGGCGCGACTGAGCTCCAGTCAGGCCCGCCCGTTACAGGTCGGCCAGCGTGTCGAGCGCCTCGCGCAGCCCCGGTGGCCGCGACACGCCGGACACGGAACGCCCGGCCCAGCCGGGGCCGCCCAGCAGGACGAGCGGGCGCCCGCGGGCGCCCTTCACCCCCCACTCGGTGGCCCCGATGTGCCGGGCCAGGGCCGGGCTCGCCGTGGCCCGGGCCTGCGACCACAGGACGACCGCCGTGGGGCCCAGCCGCCGTACCGCCGCGGTGAGTGCCTCGGCGGGGACGGCGGCACCGAACATGCGGGCCGGCAGCCGGAGTCGGCCGAGTTCGGCGTTGAGCGCCTCAAGGGCCAGGGTGTGTTGCTCCCCGGGCACGCAGGCCAGGAGGACCGGGCCCGAGGCGTCCGCCGACCCGGGTGGCAGGGTGCGGCGGCGCAGTGCGGTGGAGACGTGCCAGGACAGGAGGTGTTCGACCTCGACGTAACGGTCCCCGGACGACGCCCACTTCCGGCCCACCGCGTGCAGCGTCGGCACCATGACCTCCTGCCAGGCGACGGTCACCCCGTACCGCTCGACGGCGTCGGTCAGCTGTTCCTCCACGGCGGGCGCGTCGAGCCGCACGGCGGCACGGGCGAGGCCCCGGCACTCCTGGCGCACATCGCCCAGGGGCAGCGCGCCGGCCGCGCGGGAGCCGAGGCGGCCGACCGGTGCCTCGGTTCCGGCCAGCGCGGCCCGCGCCGCCTCGGCGGGCGGTACTCCGGTCGAGGTGAGCCGGCACATCCGCTCCAGTACCGCCACGTCCCCGGTCGTCCAGCGACGGTGCCGTCCGTCGGGGCGGACGGCGGGGCCGAGGCCGTATCTGCGGTCCCAGGAGCGGAGCGTGGTGGGCGACACCCCGAGCCGACGGGCCAGCGCGCCCGTCGTGAGGACCGCGCCGGGCGGCTCCTCGTCGTCCTGGTGCCCGATCATGCCCATATCGCGACTATACGACGCAGAATCGATGCAAGTGGAGGGTTCGGGGACCTCGCACGGACCATGACCGTCATGTACCCCAGCGAGGAGTCGCTCGGCGACGAGGAACTGGCCCGGGGCGTGGCGGCGGGCGACGAAGAGTGTCTCGCCGTCGCCTATCGCCGCTGGTCGACGCTGGTGCACACGCTGGCCCGGCACTCCTTGGGCGACCCGCAGGACGCCGAGGACGTCACGCAACAGGTGTTCCTCGGCGTGTGGCGCGGAGGTGCGGGGTACCGGCCCGAGCGGGGCACGTTCGCGGGGTGGCTCGTGGGCATCACCAGGCGGAAGGTCGCCGACGCCCTGTCGGCCCGCACCCGCCGCCGTGAGCTGCTCGGCGCCGCCGGATCCGCCCTCCTCCTCGCCGATCCCGGGCCGGGCCGCCCGGAAGCGGTCCTGGAGCGCGTCCTCCTCCGGCAGGAACTCGCCGGGCTGCCCGCGCCCCAACAGCGGGTGCTGCGGCTGGCGTTCTACGAGGACCTGACGCAGACCCAGATCGCCGAGCGCACCGGCTGGCCGCTCGGCACCGTCAAGAGCCACGCACGGCGCGGCCTGCACCGGCTGCGCGATCGACTGGAATCTCACGATCTCTACACATAAAGAAGAAATAAGCGCAGAATGCAGACAAGCGGCGCTAACCGCATACCGCACCAGAGGCGGTCAGGCTGCGAGTCGAAGGAGACGAGTCATGGCGAACGTCTCGCCCACCAGAGGTGACATAACCAGCCACCCTGATGTTTCCGAAATGCGGGCACGGTACGCCCGCATGCTCGGTGGTCGCGATGTGGCGCTCGTGGACGGACCGGTGTTCCTGCTCGGTCTTTACTGCGCCGTATCCCCGTGGATACTCCACTACACGACGAGCCAGCCCGCGCTCGTCACGCACAACCTGATCGTCGGCATCGCGATCGGTCTGCTGGGCCTCGGATTCACCCGCGCCCCCGAGCGCATGTACGGCCTGAGCTGGGCCTTCTGCGCGATGGGCGTCTGGATGATCATCGCGCCCTGGGTCGTCGGCGACAGCCCGGACGCCGGCGTCGCGCTGAACAACATCATCATCGGCGCCCTGGCCCTGATCCTGGGGCTGATGTGCGCAGGTACGGCGGCGCGGAGCACTCCGAAGCCGTAGGAACACTCCCGCGAAAGGACGACGAGCCGGCCGGTCCGCATGCCGTGCGGACCGGCCGTCCGCTCGCCCGCTTCCTCCGCTCAGTGGCCGGGGACCAGCCACGGATCCTGCGGCAGCGGGGTGCCGGTCTCCAGGAGCGACTTGAGGTTGGAGAGCACCGCGGGCCAGCCGCCCGAGACGTCGGACAGCGCGCCCTCGTCCCACAGGTCCTCGTGGGTCACGGTGAGCCGGACGATGTCCTCGTGGGGCGTGATGTCGAAGGTGACCCGGGAGTACTTGTCCTCCTGCCCCTCGTTCTGCGGGTCGACCCAGGTGGTGACCAGCCGGGTCGGAGGCGCACTCTCCACGACGTCGCCCACCACGTCGGCGATGCCGGAGCCGTCCGTGCGGACGTGTTCCCAGCGTGAGCCCCGCTTCCAGTCCGAGACGTTGCGATGGCCCCAGTAGGCGGCGGTCAACTCCGCGTCGGTGAGCGCCTCCCAGACCTTCTCGGGCGTGCTGCGGATGTAGGTGACGTAGACGAATGTGGGCTTGTCGGTCATGGCTTCCTCGGCTCGTCGTTTCAGGGCGCTCAGCGCGCTCAGACGCGGGCGCTCGAACTTGTCGATCCACCGCTCCTGGATCTCGTGGAGCGGGACCGGATTGAGGTAGTGCAGCTTCTCCCGCCCCCGCCGCACCGCGCTGACCAGGTTGGCGGCCTCCAGGACGGCCAGGTGCTGGGTCACCGACTGGCGTGTCATGTCGATGTGCTCGCACAGCTCGCCCAGCGTCTGGCCGTTCTGCTCATGCAGCCGGTCCAGCAGCCGTCGTCGCGTCTCGTCGGCCAGCGCCTTGAAGACCTTGTCCATCCCGGAGTCACTCCCTGATCGCACACTCACAGTTATGCAGCCATTTGCTTGCATGTCAAGGTCGGGTCGTGGGCCGAGGACGTCCCGTCCCCCGGACGGGAGCCGCGGTCACGCCAGAAACGCACCCAGCTCCCGCCGGTGCCTGCCGACGAACTCCCATGCGGCCCGCACCTCCTCGACGACCCCGCGCTCCCGCAGCGCGGCCATCGCGGGCTCGCCCCGCTCCGCCCCGGCCTGGATGCCGCGCCAACACCGGTCCTGCCACCACAGGATCGTGTCGATGAGCGCGCCGCGTTCCCCGAGTCCGTAGGCGTCGCAGACGAGGCGGATCCGGCGTGCCGCCTCGGGGATGTCCGTCAGCCCCGGCCCGAGGTCCAGGTACTGCCAGCACAGGTGGGCGATGTCGTGGACGCGTTCGCCCGGTGCCGCGATGTCCCAGTCGATGAAGGCATGCGGGAGCCAGACGCCGCCGACCACGGTGTACACCGTGTTCTTGGGGGCGAGGTCGTTGTGGCACACGACGTCGTGGGCGCCGGCCAGTGGTGTGCCGTGGGTCAGGTCGTGGAACTCGCGGACCAGTTGGGCGACCCGGACGAGGCTCTCGTCGGTGCGCGCGGCCACCCGTTCCTCGGCCGTCACGGCTGCCTGCCCCTCGATGAAGTCGAGGACGTCCCGGCCCTGTTCGTCCGTCCCGAGATGGCACGGGGCACCCTTCCACCCGTTCCGCTCGAACAGCGCCAGCAGTTCACGGACGAACTCCGACCGCCGCGACGGGGCCCGCCGCACGGTCCCCCGCACCCGCACCACGTCGCTCACGGCACCGCCGTACAACACCTGCTCCCCCGGAACGGAGCCGGCCCGGAACGAGATCCACACGTCCGGCTCGAGATCCGGCCGGTCCGGTACCGGTCGGGTCTCCTCCGACCAGGCGCCCGGGGCCAGTTCGGCGGCGACCCGGCGCCAGAAGGAGACGGCGGGCTCGTTGGCGTACTGGAAGGCGACCTCCCAGGGGCCGGGGTGTCGTACCACCACCTCGTGGACCGCGTGGAGTCCGATGCCTTCCCGGCGCGCGCCGCGCACCACGAAGAAGCTGTTCAGTACGCGTGTCGGGCCGTCGAGACCGCGGACGAAGGCGAAGCCCACCGGCCGTCCCTCGCGCAGGAACAGGTACGGGGCCCAACCGGCCTCCGTGAAGGCCGCGTCGACCCGTTCGCCGCGGAACGTGCCGTCGGGGTTGGGCAGCACGCCCATGAATCCGGACAGGTCGTGGCGGAACATCAGCCACAACCGCTCCACGGTCGGGCGGTCTTCGGCGGTTGCGCGGCGGACGGACACGGCGGGCATGGGTCTCCCTGCGAGAGATTCGACCGGTTTTCGGGAACGAGAAAAGCCTCCCCGGCGGACGTGTCGTCCGGCCGGGGAGGCCCACGGATGGTGAAACCCTAGCGCAGGTAGGGCAGTTGCGGCGGCATGTTCAGGCGTCGGCGGGCTCCGCGTCCGCCCCCGCCGGCGTCAGATACTCCTCCGTGATCTCCCTCGGGCCGAACGGCCACACCTTCTCGAAGCGGGCCCAGAGCACGAACGCGACACAGCCGAGGGCCAGCCAGGCCAGCGACCACTCGATGGGATGGCGGCCCGGCGAGTTCTTGTCCGCGTAGCCGTAGATCACGCACCAGCCGACGAAGGCGACGATGCTCGGCAGCGGGTAGAGCCACATCCGGTACGGCCGCCTCAGCGCCGGCTGGCGTTTGCGCAGCACCGTCAGCGCCAGGATCTGGGACAGCGCCTGGACGATCACCATCACGGTGGTGAGCAGCTGGATCAGCGTCGCGAGGTCCGTGTGCCGGCCGATCAGGAAGCCGATCGCCGTGATCACGCCCATGGTCGCCAGGCCCAGCATCGGGAAGCGGTGCCTGGGGTGCAGCTTGGCGTACGGACGGAAGAAGACACGCTCGCGGGCCGCGTCGTACGGCACCCGGGAGCCGCCGAGCAGCCCGGTGAAGACCGAGGCGAAGGCCGTGATCAGGATGAGCACGGTGACGGTGTCGGCGGCACCCTTGCCCCAGGTCTTCTCCAGCACCGCGGAGGCGACGGAGGTGGAGGCGATGTCCTTCGCGTCCGTCATGCGGTTCCAGTCGATGACGCCGAGCGTGCCGATCTGCAGCAGCAGGTAGATCGCCATGATGCCGAGGATCGAGAGGATGATCGAGCGCGGCAGGACCCGGCCCGGGTCCTTGACCTCGGCGCCCATGTAGGCGGTCGTGTTGTAGCCGAGGTAGTCGTAGATGCCGATGGTCAGGCCTCCGGCGAAGCCCAGCCAGAAGTGGTTCGAGCCGAGGTCGAAGGCGTGCGCCGGGTACGTGAAGGCGAGGTGGGCGCTGAAGTCGCTCGCCGCGGCCAGGATCACCAGCACCACCGAGGTGATCATGACCGCCCACATCACGGCCGTGATCCGGGCGATGTTCTCGATGCCCCGCCACAGCAGCAGGACCACGAGTGCGACTATGCCGAGGCCGATGAGGTCGCCCTGGGTCTGCGTGAGATCCGGTGCCAGATAGCCCAGGTACTGCACGAAGCCGACCACGCCGGTGGACATGATCAGCGGGATGAAGAGCATCGCCGTCCACACGAACAGGAACGGCATCAGCCTGCCCGTGCGGTACTGGAAGGCCTGGCGCAGATAGACGTAACTGCCGCCGGAGCCGGGCATCGCCGCGCCCAGCTCGGCCCAGACCAGCCCGTCGGCGAGTGCGAGCACCGCGCCGGCGATGAAACCGATCACCGCCTGCGGGCCACCGAAGGCGGCCACCATCAGCGGGATCGTGACGAACGGCCCGATGCCGCACATCTGGCTCATGTTGATGGCGGTGGCCTGGAACAGGCCGACGCGGCGGACGAAGCCGCCGTTGGGCGGCGGGCTACCGGACATGGAGGCTCCTGGAGGTGGGTGCGGTGCGAAGGGGGCGGGGTACGGCGTGCGGGCCGGTATCCGGTGGCTGACTGGCCGATAAAGTTAAGGAGCCTTACTTGATGCGTCAAGAGGGGAGCCCGCGTGCGTGAGAATGGTGCGATGACCGCCGCCGACGTCGCAGAGCAGCAGGGACAGCCCTGGAACCGTCAGCGGCTGCGCAGCACCAACGAGCGCCTGCTCCTCGACCGGCTGCGGGCCGCGGGTGCCGCGTCGCGCGCCCAACTGGCCCGCGAGACCGGCCTGTCCAAGCCGACGGTGTCCAGCGCGCTCGCCTCGCTGGAGGCGGCCGGGCTGGTCCACGAGGTCGGCACGCACGCCCCCGAGCGGGGCCGCACGGCCGTCCTGTACGCGCCGGATCCGGCGGCCGGTTACGCCCTGGGCGTCGACGTCGGCCGCGGCTGGCTGCGGGTCGCGGTGGCCGACCTGGACGGTGCCGTCGTCGCCCGCTCCGACGTGCGCAACCGGGCGCGCAGCTCGGGCGCGATGGCCGACCTGGTGGTGGCTACGGCCCGGCAGGTGGTCGCCGGTTCGGGCGTGGCGCCGGACGAGGTGGTGCACGCGGTGGTGGGCACGCCCGGCGTGTACGACGAGAAGCAGCGCCGGGTGCGGTACGCGATGCATCTGCCGGGCTGGGGACGCGCCGGGCTCTTCGACCGCATGCGGGAGGAGCTGGGCGTCCCGCTGGAGGTGCACAACGACGCCAATCTGGCGGCACTCGGCGAGTACACCTACGGGGTCGGCGCGGGCAGCCGGCTGTTCGCGTACATCCTGATCGGCACCGGTCTGGGCATGGGCGTGGTCAGCGAGGGGCGGCTGTTCACGGGGGCGCACGGGCTGGCCGGGGAGATCGGGTTCCTGCCGTGGCCGGGGCAGCAGAAGCCGGAGCGCCTGGAGGACGCGGTATCGGGGGTGGCCGTGGTGGAGGCGGCGCGCCGGTTCGGGATGAGCGGGCAGCAGCTCACCGCGAAGGCGGTGTTCGACGCGGCCCGGCAGGGGAACGACGCCGCGGTCAGGGCCGTACGGCTGGAGGGTGAGCGGATCGCGCACACGGTCGCCGCGGCCGCCGCCGTGCTCGATCCGGATCTGGTGGTCCTGGGCGGCGGCGTCGGCCACAGCGTGGACCTGCTGCTGAAGCCGGTGCGCGACCGTCTCCGGGCGCTGACGCCGCTGCGGCCGAAGGTCGTGCCCAGCCGGCTCGGCGAGGACGCGGTGCTCCTCGGCGCGGTGGCGACGGCCCTCGGGACGGCGCGTGACGTGGTGTTCGAGCGCCGCTCGACCGCGTCCTGACCAACTCGCACACGCGCCACGGTGATTGACATGCCCTACCCGGCCCCCTAGCGTGACCACAGTTAGTAAAGTTTCCTAACTTTACGAAGGGGCTGGAGTCTCCGTGAACGGACACCGTCTCGCCACGGCCGCCGTAGTACTCGGCCTGTTGGGTTCCGTGACCGCCGGTTCCCGGCCCGGATCCCACGGCGACCGGACCGCCCCGCCGGAGCGGCCGACGCGGGTCTCGTCGGCGCCGGGCAGCTCGACCGCCCTGACGGGCTACGCGATCCAGTCGAGCGCCAAGGTCTCCGTGCCGGCCTCCGACATCTCCTCCCCCGGCTATCCGGCGAGCGGCTGGTACCCGGCCGGTTCCCGCTCGACCGTGCTCGCCGCGCTGCTCGCGAACGGTGTGTACGCCGATCCCTTCTACTCGACGAACCAGCAGAAGATCCCCAAGGCCGACTTCCAGGTCCCCTGGTGGTACCGCTCGGACTTCACGGTCGCCGACACCTCCGAGCGCACCTACCTCGACTTCAGCGGAGTGATCTCGGCGGCCGACGTGTACGTCAACGGCAAGCAGGTCGCCACGGCGAAGGACGTCACCGGCGCCTACACCCACCACGAACTGGACGTCACCGCGCTGGTCCGCTCGGGCAGGAACACCGTCGCCTTCCGCATCCAGCCCAACGACCCGGACAAGAACCTCACGATGGGCTGGATCGACTGGCTCCAGCCACCACCGGACGAGAACATGGGCATCGTCCGCGATGTCCTGGTCCGCCGGGGCGGGCCGGTCGCCCTGCGTGACGCCCATGTGGTGACCAGGCTGGACGTGCCCTCGCTCGGCTCGGCCGACCTGACGGTGAAGGCGCAGGCCCGCAACGACTCCGACGCACCGGTGACGACCACCGTCTCCGGCAGCATCGGCCGGACGACCTTCGCGAAGCCCGTCAGCCTCGCCGCGCACGAGACGAGGACGGTCACCTTCACCCCGTCCGACACCCCCGGCCTCCACATCACCTCCCCCAAGGTCTGGTGGCCCGCCGGCATGGGCGGTCAACCCCTCTACGACCTGGCCCTCACCGCCTCCGTCTCCGGCACCACCTCCGACACGGCGCACGAGACCTTCGGCATCCGCGACGTCCAGGCACCGCTCGATGCCGACGGCGCCCGCCAGTACCGCGTCAACGGCCGCAAGCTGCTGATCAAGGGCGGCGGTTGGTCCCCGGACGAGTTCCTGCGCTGGGACCGGACATACGTCGAGGACCGGCTGAAGTACGCCCTCGACCTGGGCCTCAACACCATCCGCCTCGAAGGCCACCTGGAACCGGACGAGTTCTTCGACCTCGCCGACCGCTACGGCATCCTCACGCTCCCCGGCTGGGAGTGCTGCGACAAGTGGGAGGGCCAGGTCAACGGCAGCGAGTCCGGCGACAAGTGGACCGCCGCCGACTACCCGGTCGCCAAGGCGTCGATGGCCGCCGAGGCCGCCCGGCTGCGCGACCACCCGAGCGTCATCTCCTTCCTGATCGGCAGCGACTTCGCACCGGACGCGGCCATCGAGAAGAACTACCTCGACGCGCTGAGGTCCGCCGACTGGAACACTCCCGTCGTGGCGGCCGCGTCCGACAACTCGTCACCGCAGTCGGGGAGTTCGGGCATGAAGATGACGGGCCCGTACGACTGGATCCCACCGAACTACTGGTACGCCAAGCGCGAGGGCGGCGCCACCGGCTTCAACTCCGAGACCAGCGCGGGCCCGGACATCCCCACCCTCGACACCCTGCGCCGCATGATGACCCCGGCCGAACTCGACACGCTCTGGCAGAACCCGGGCGCCAAGCAGTACCATCGCTCACCGTCCTCGACCTTCGGCACCCTCAAGCTGTACGACAACGCCCTGACCGGCCGCTACGGCGCCCCGAAGAGCCTCACCGACTACGTCCGCAAGGCCCAGCTGGCCCAGTACGAGAACGTCCGCGCCCAGTTCGAGGCGTACGGGCGCAACGCCGACGACTCCTCGAAGCCCTCGACCGGCGTGGTCCACTGGATGTTCAACAGCGGCTGGACCTCGCTGCACTGGCAGCTGATGGACCGTTATCTCGACCAGGGCGGCGCCTACTTCGGGGCGAAGAAGGCCAACGAGCCGCTGCACGTCCAGTACTCCTACGACGACCGCTCGGTGGTCGTCGTCGACAACCGGCATGCGGCCGCCGACCGACTGACCGCCAGGGCAACGCTGTTCAACCCCGACGGCACCCAGAAGTGCGACAGGACCGTCACCGGCCTGAAGGTGGGCGGAGACGGCGCGCACAGCATCGCGCTCACGCTGCCCGCGTCGGTCAGCGGACTGTCGACCACCTATCTGGCACGCCTGACGCTGACCGACGGCTCCGGCAAGGAGGTCAGCCGGAACGTGTACTGGCTGTCCTCCAAGCCGGACACGCTCGACTGGGCCAACACGGACTGGTACTACACGCCGACGACCAGCTACGCCGATCTGAAGGGGCTGACCTCGATGGCGCAGGTGCCGGTCTCGGCGGAGGCGTCGACGGTGTCCGCTGACGGCACGTCCACCACGACCGTGAGGCTGAGCCAGGCGGGGAGCGGGAAGACGCCGTCGCTGCTCACCGACGTACATCTCGTGGACGCGAAGGGGCGGCCGGTGCTGCCCGTGCGGTGGTCGGACAACGAGGTGAGTCTGTGGCCCGGCGAGTCGGTGACGCTGACGGTCACCTACCGGACGGCGGATCTGCACGGTTCCGCGCCGTCCGTCAGGGTTTCCGGCTGGAACACGGCGGAGCGGACGGTTCCGGCGGGTGGGCCGGAACCGTCCGGTCGGCTCAGCTCACGTTGAGCGCGGTGTCGTCGATGACGAAGGACGTCTGGAGGGTGGAGCCCTCGACGCCGCTGAACTTGATGGTGGCGGTGGTGCCGGCCAGGGAGGAGACGTCGAAGGACTTCAGGACGTATCCGGAGGCCGCGTTGAGGTTCGAGTACGTGGCCAGGGTGGTGGATCCGGCGGTGACCGTCAGCTTGTCGTAGGCGGTGCTGGTGGTGGTCTCCGCGGTGTCGATGTGCAGATAGAAGCTGAGGGTCGCGGAGCAGCCGGACGGGATGGTCACCGACTGGGACAGCGTGTCGGTGTGGGCCGATCCGTAGCCGTCGAGCCAGGCCTTGTAGGAGCCGGTGCGGGCGGCCTCGCTGCTGGAGTTGGTGATGACCCCGCTGGTGGCGGTCCAGGTGGTGTTGCCCGACTCGAAGCCGTTGTTGCCGAGCAGCTGGGCGGCCGTGCAGGTACCGTCGCCGCCGCCCCCGCCACCGCCGCTGCTGTCGCTCGCGCCGGCCAGCCATTCGGTGGCGTTCAGGGCGAGGGGAGCGTTGGTGGCGCCGGAGTCGTTCCAGCCGTCGTACAGCGTGTTGCCGGACTGGCCGGTGCCGTCGTCGACCGGCGAGGTGTCACCCCAGAACGCGACGCGGCCGCTGCCGAAGGTGGAGGTGGCGAAGAAGGCGCCGGTGTTGCCCGAGTAACCACTGCGGTACAGCAGGCCCTTGACGCTGGAGTTGTCGGCGGGCTTGAGGGTGGCGGTGGTGCCGTCGGCGATCAGGCTCTTGGTGACGTCACCGAAGGAGCCGTGCAGCACCGGGTCGGTGCTGTCGCTGATCGCGGCCGGGTAGCCGGAGCTGATGTCCAGCGTGTCGACGGAGAAGCCGAACGGGTCGGTCGAGTCGACGCTGTTGTTGGTCATCAGGTCGTTGAAGATCTCGACCGCGTCGTAGCCGTCGTTGTTGCGGTCGGCGCCGGTGTGGTCGGAGATCATGAACAGACCGCCGCCGGCCTTCACGAAGTTCATGATCGCCGTCTTCTCGGCGGTGGTGAACAGCGTGTTGGGCTCGGGCAGTACGAGCGCGTTGAACTTCGAGAGGTCGGTGGTGGAGCTGCCGCCGTAGGTGAGGGCACTCGTGGCGGTCTTCATGCTGTAGTTGCCGGTCTTCTGAAGGTCGACGCCCCACGACGAGAGAGCGCCGGTCCAGTCCGTCTCCGAGGACGGGGAGGAGTCCTCGGACAGCGGGTCGGGCTTGCTGGTGGAGATGATCCAGTCCGCGTTGCCGGCCTCCTCGGCGTGGCCGTCGTCGAACAGGATGTTGTAGGTGGTGGCCGCGTGGGCCGGCGTGGCACTGACAGTGGCCTGGAGCGCGCCGCCGGTAGTGAGCAGGGCGAGTGCGGCGAAGGCCGTGGTGAGTCGGTGACGGGGTCTGGAGCGGGTGAGCATCCGGCGTACCTCCGAGTGGGGTTGAGGAACGAAGCGGTGCGGGTGCGGGACCAGACCTACGCGCGTAGACACAGGACATATCTGCGCGCGTAGACAGTCGGTTGCACGATACTCGTACGACCGATCGGTTGAACGGTACATGGCAGAACATTGGCTGAACAGGCGTCACCGGCCCCACCTCACCCCACCGGACCCGACATTGACCCGGCGTTGACCCTTGGTTGAAACGGAACGGACTGTCCCCCTCTCCAGGGGGCATCCGGTTAGTGCGGGGGTCCTGACGAAGAGGGGCGGAGATGGAGATTACGGGCATCATCAGTGCCATCGTGATCGGCATCGTCATCGGTGTGCTGGGCCGGCTGGTCGTACCGGGCCGTCAGCACATCGGGATCCTGCTGACGATCGTCGTCGGCATCGTGGCCGCGCTGATAGGCGCGGCGATCGCCAACGCGTTCGACGTGGCCGACACCAACGGTGTCGACTGGATCGAGTGGCTCATCCAGATCGGTCTCGCCGCGCTCGGTATCGCGGCACTGGACCGGAGCAGGGTGCGCCGCTGACCCGGCGGCAGCCGTCGCGGCGTCGACCGGGCGACCGTTTCGGGCCTGGGCGGGGGGCTTCGTGTGCCTCGCCCGGGCGCGGTCGGTGCCACCCGTGGTCAGGCCCGCCGACGCGGCTCCCCTCGGCGATCGGCGGGCCTGTCGCCTCGACCGAGCATCCTGAGCGGGAGTGTCGGGTGCTGCGGGAGGCCGTTCCCGGATGGCGCATCCACTGACCAGGCTGCCGGTCGCGGCAGACCGTGACACGGGACCGTTCGGCCCTCGACTCCGGTCCGAACGGCCCCCGTTGGGACTTCAACCTCGGCCCGCCAGCGCGGCGAGACCGTCGCGGCTGGACGGGTAGCGGGGTGTCCAGCCCAGCTCCTGCTCGGCCTTGGCCGAGGACACGCGCATGCTGGTCGACATGAGCGTGTACGCGTAGGACACCGGCCGGGTGAGCCAGCGCGGCACGGTCATCGGCTTCGGCACCCCGAACTCCTCGGCCGCGCACAGGAGATGGGCGCGGAAACCGAGCGGCGTGCGGTCCGTGACGTTGTACGCCTGGCCGGGGCGGCCGCGCTCGACGGCGGCGACCACCGAGCCGGCCGCGTCGAGCAGGTTGATCCAGGGCAGTACCCGCCCGTGGTCGTCGGGCGCGGGCAACTGCCGCTTGCGCAGCATGGCGAGGACGGCCTCGGTACCGCCGGGCCCGTAGAACAGCCCGAAGCGCAGGGCGATGCCCTCCAGTCCGGTTGCCCCGAGGGTGAGTTGTTCCTTGATGCGCATGCCCTCGACGTGTCGTTCCAGCTCGGCCGTGGCGCCGCGCGGGCCGAAGCGGTCCGCGTCCTCGGTGATCACGTGGTCGCCGAAGTCCCCGTAGCCGTAGCCGAAGACCATGGACTCGCTGACGAAGCGGCGGGCGCCGGTGGCCTGGGCGGCCTCGATGAGGTGGGCGGTGCCGTCGATGCGCAGCGCGTTGGTGGCGTACATGTCCTTGTGGCGCATGGGCGCCTTGCGCAGGGCGGTCGCGGCGTGGATGACCGTGTCGAAGTGCTGTCCGTCCACGGCGCGCAGCAGCGCGTCGCGGTCCATGAGGTCGGCGCTGACGCCGTTGGCCCTGCCGCGGCCGAGCCCGGTGACCTTGTGGCCGGCCTCGGTCAGCGCGCGGGTGATGTGTCCGCCGAGGACGCCGCTGGCGCCCGCGAGGAGGATGCTCTGGTTCTTCTGGTTCGTGGTCATGACCATGCGACGGATCGGGCGGCCGCGGATGTGACATCCCCGCGGAAGCGGCCCGCGTCGCCGTGCTCAGGGGACGTAGGTGTACGGGGTCGTCGTGGTCAGCGCCGCGAAGCCGAGGCGTTCCAGGATGGGGCGGCTCTGGCTGGAGGCGTCGACCTGGAGGTAGCGGTAGCCGCGCTCCTGGGCGGCGCGGGCCCGGTGGGCGACCAGGGCGCGGTAGACCCCGCGGCCGCGCCAGCCCTCGACGGTGCCGCCGCCCCACAGCCCGGCGAACCGGGTGCCGGGCACCAGCTCCATGCGGGCCGCGCTGACCGGTTCGTCACCGGCGAGGGCGACGACCGCGACGACCGTGTCCGGCTCCCCGGTGAGCCGGGCGAGCAGCTGGTGGCGCAGGCGGGTGCCGTCGGTGCCGAAGGCCTTCTCGTGCACGTCCGCCACCAGGTCGACGCCCGCCGCGTCGGTGACGGCCAGGAGGCGGATGCCCTCGGGCGGCTCGGCGCCGAGGTCGAGCGCCGCGACCTCGGCGATCATCAGCGTCTCCTCGGGCTCGGCCGTGAAACCGGCACCGCGCAGTCGTTCACCGAGGTCGACCGGCCGGTCGTGCCCGTACAGCTTCCACTCGAACTCCCGGCCGAGGCCGGAGAAGTAGGCGATCTGCTCGGCGACGGCCGCGACCGCGCCCGCCGCGTCCAGGTCCGACCAGACGACGCCGTTCCAGCCCTGCGCGGACGACACCTGACGGACCACGCCCCCGACCCGCTCGACGCGCGCGTCGGGGCCGTCCGGCTGGGCGCCTTCACGCATGTCACGGTCGAAGAGGGCGAGCACGCCGGCATGATCCATGGGCTCACTCCAGCATCCGGGAGCAGCCGCGGCAAACAGTTTTACGGCGCTTCACCCGGCCGTGTCCACGCGGTTCACGCGCCCTCGCCCGGCCGGACAGCCGCCAGGTACGCGGCGAGCCGGTCCCGGTTGCGGGCCAGGCAGTCGATGCGGGCCTGGATGCGGTCGACGTGGGCCTGGAGGAGTGCCGCGGTCTCCTCGGTGAGGCGGTCGGCGGGCAGCAGGATCTCGTCGGGGCCGGAGAGGTACGGCAGGATCGCCCGGATCATCTCGGTGGTCAGCCCGGAGTCGAGCAGGCCGCGGATCTGCTGTACGTCCCTGACGGCCGCCTCTCCGTAGTCGCGGTAGCCGTTGCCGGCGCGGTCCGGGCTGAGCAGGTGCTGCTCCTCGTAGTAGCGCAGCAGCCTGGTGGGGACGCCGGTGCGGCGGGAGAGTTCGCCGATCCTCATGCCCGCCTCCCGGGCTCGTGCTTGCCTTCACACTGATGTGAAGGTTCGAGCATGGTCGCATGTCCACCGCATCCATGGTCAAGGGCACCGTCATGCCCGCACCCCTCCCCTGGTCCGGGCTGCTCGCGCTGTCCACGGCCGCCTTCACCGCCGTACTCACGGAACTCCTCCCGGCCGGGCTGCTGCCCCGGATGGCGCTCGCCCTGGGCGTCTCTGAGGCACGGGTCGGATTCCTGGTCACCGGGTACGCGGCCGCCTCCTTCGCGGCCGCGATCCCGCTGACCGCGTTGCTGCGCGGGTTCCCGCGGCGGCCCGTGCTGGTCGGAGCGCTGCTGGGATTCGCGGCGAGCAACGCGGTGGTCGCGCTGTCGCCGTCGTACGCCCTCACCTTCGCCGCGCGACTGCTGGCGGGGGCCATGGGCGGCCTGCTGTGGGCGATGCTCGTCGGCTACGCGGCCCGGATGGTGCCGGTGGAGCGGCGCGGGCGGGCGATCGCCGTGGTGCTCGCCGGGATCACCCTGGCGCTGTCGCTGGGCGTGCCCGCGGGGACCGCGCTGGCCGGGGCGCTGGGCTGGCGGGCGGCCTTCGGGGTGCTCGCCGGGCTCGCGGTGCTGTTGGTGGCCTGGGTGCGGTGGCGGGTGCCCGGCTTCCCCGGCGAGCCGCCCCACGCGCGCGTGCCGCTCAGGCGGGTCGCGGTGCTGCCGGGTCTGCCGGCCGTCCTGTCCGTCACGCTGTTCCTGCTCCTCGGCCATCAGGTGATGTACACGTACGTCGCCCCGTTCGCAGCGCACGCCGGTTTCGGCCGTACCGGCGTGGTGCTGCTGGTGTTCGGGGTGGCCACGGTCGTCGGGATCTGGATCACGGGTGTCCTGGTCGACCGGCAGCTGCGGTTCACTCTGCTCGCCTCGCTGGCACTGTGTGCCACCGTGATGCTCGCGCTCGGGCTGTACGCCGGCCCGCCCGCCGTGCTGCTCAGTGCGGTCGGCCTGTGGGGCCTGGCATTCGGCGGTGCGCCGACGCTGATCCAGACCGCGCTGGTCGACGCCTCCGGACCCGCCCACGCGGACCTGGCGACCTCGCTCCAGACCACCGTGTACAACGCGGGCATCGCCGGGGGCTCGCTGACCGGCGGGATCGTGCTGGCGAACCTGGGCGCGGGGGCGCTGCCCTGGACCGCGCTCCCGCTGGTCGCGGGCGCCTTCGTCACGGTGACCGTGGCGCGCCGGCACGCCTTTCCGGCCGTGCGCCGGGAGGCCTTTCCGGCCGTGCGCCGGGAGGCCTAGGCTGCCTTCCGAAGATCACCCGGCGAGAGGGGCGTACGAGATGGCCGTGCAGGACGCCGAACTGCCGTATCTGCGCCGGTGTGTCGAGCTGGCGAGCGAGGCGCTGGAGGCCGGGGACGAGCCGTTCGGGTCGGTGCTCGTGGGCGCGGACGGAGCGGTGCTCGCCGAGGATCACAACCGGGTGGCCTCCGGTGACCGCACCCGGCATCCCGAGTTCGAGCTGGCCCGCTGGTCCGCCGCTCACCTCACGCCCGAGCAACGGGCCGCCGCGACGGTGTACACGTCCGGCGAGCACTGCCCGATGTGCGCGGCCGCGCACGCCTGGGTGGGCCTGGGGCGGATCGTGTACGTGGCGTCCTCGGAGCAACTGTCGTCGTGGCTCGCCGAGTTGGGGGTGCCTGCGCCACCGGTGCGGACGCTGGCGGTGCACGAGGTGGCACCGGGGGCGGAGGTGGACGGCCCTGTGCCGGAGCTCGTGGAAGAGGTGCGGGCGCTGCACCGGCGCTTCCATCTGCGGGCGAACTGAGGCCTGACCCATTTCTCCCGAGATGCACCCGTTTGGTCGTATGCCTACGATCTAGGAAGTACCAGACCCGGTGGACGTCCCGGTCTCCTCCGATCCAGCGGGGGGAGGCGTTTGCCCTTGTTGTCGGCACATCGACTGATGGCCGCTCACGGCATGCTGGTGGCCGTCGCCACGGTTGTCTATCTGACGGTTCCCGGTGCTCGTGCGCCCGTGTGGGCGGTCATCGGACTGTCCGGTGCCGCGGCCGTGGTGGCGGGCGTCCAGGTGAACCGGCCCGCCCACCGCTGGCCCTGGTGGGTGCTGGCCGCCGGCCTGGTCACCTTCGTCGCGGGCGACACGTACTACAACGTCGTCGAGCAGTACTTCGACGCCTCCAACCCGTTCCCCTCGCCCTCGGACGCCCTCTACCTGGCCAACTACGTGCTCTTCGCCGTCGGGCTGTCCGGGCTGGTCCGCTACCGCTGGGCCGGCCACGACCTGCCGAGCCTGCTGGACGCACTGATCGTCACGGCGGGTCTGGCGTTGCCCGTGTGGGTGTACCTGGTGCAGCCGCTCACCGAGATCGAGGGGCTGACCTGGCAGCAGCGGGCCATCAGCATCGCCTATCCCCTGGGCGACGTGCTCGTGCTGGCCCTGCTCGCCCGGCTGCTCACCCCGAGCACGCTGAACGGCCGCAACCGGTCGGTGCAGCTGCTGGTCGTCGGCACGCTCACGCTGCTCGGCTTCGACATCGCCTACGGGATCCTCCAGCTGAACTCGATGTGGCAGGCGGGCACGGTGCTCGACGCCGGCTGGATCGTCTTCTACACGGCCTGGGGACAGGCGGCCCTGCACCCGGCGATGGTGGAGCTGACCGCCGCCGAGCCCCAGCAGGGATCCCTGCTGCCGCCCCCGCGCCGACTGCTCATGCTGGCCGTGGCGACCCTCATCGCGCCGGGCATCCTGCTCTACGAGGGGCTGACCCGCTCCGCCCACGACGCGGCCGTCATCGCCGCGTTCTCCGGTCTGCTCTTCCTGCTGGTCATCCTGCGGCTGTCGGGCATGGTGGTGGCCCACCGCAAGGCGGTGACGCGGGAACTGGCGCTGCGCCGGGCGGCCGCCTCCCTGGTGTCGGCGGTACGCCAGCAGGAGGTGGCCAGGTCGTGCGAGGCGGCCGTCGACCGGCTGCTGGGCACCGTGCTCGGCCACCGGACGCTGCTGCTGCCGGCCGCGCGGGCCGTGGACCTGGCGCCGTACCACGGGCAGCTGGTGGACGCCCGCGACCTGGGCGCCGACCTCGCCGCCGAGCCGGACGAAGCGGAGACCGTCCTGGTCTGTCTGATGACCCCGCCCGACCGTCCCGCCGGCGAGGTCCCCGGCGTGCTGCTGGTGTCCGCACCGGCCGGGCCGCTCACCGAGACCCGGGGCTCCATGGAGATCCTCGCCTCGCACGCGGGCCTGGCGCTGGAGCGCATCGCCCTGCGCCAGGAGATCATCGCGCGGGAGAGCGAGGCGTACTTCCGCACCCTGGTCCGCAACGCCTCGGACGTGATCCTCATCGTGGAGGACGACAACACGATCCGGTACGCCAGCCCGTCGGCGATCACCGTCTTCGGCACCGCCGACCTGGTCGGCGCCGCGCTGCCGGATCTCGTCGACCCGCGGGACCGCAACCGCGCGGCGCGGGAGCTGACGGCCGTGCGGGACACCGGGCCGCGGGCCACCCACGACCACTGGTGGATACGGCACCGGGCCGGCCGCGTCGAGGTGGAGGTCCGGTGCAGCGACTTCCGGGACGAGCGGACCGTGGCCGGTCTGGTCGTCACCCTGCGCGACGTGACCGAGCAGCGGCGGCTGGCGCACGAGCTGACCCAGCGGGCCTTCCACGACTCGCTGACCGGTCTGCCCAACCGGACCCTGCTCCTGGAGCGGCTGGAACGCGCCCTGCTGCGCGGTCGCCGCGAGTCCTCGCTGACCTGTCTGCTCTTCATCGACCTGGACGACTTCAAGGAGGTCAACGACACGCTCGGGCACTCCGCCGGCGACCACCTCCTGATCTCCGTCGGGAACCGGCTCTCCAAGACGCTGCGGCGCACCGACACCGCGGCCCGGCTCGGCGGCGACGAGTTCGCCGTACTCATGGAGGACGCCCGCGAACCGCTGGACGCCGAGCTGCTGGCGGCCCAGGTGATCCAGACGCTGACCAGGCCGTTCGACCTCGCGGACGAGTCGGTGACGGTGTCCGCCAGCGTCGGCGTGGCCACCGCCCGGGACAGCACGGACGCGGAGGAGCTGCTCAGCCACGCCGACCTCGCGCTGTACGCGGCGAAGGCGGCCGGCAAGCGGCAGTGGCGCCGCTTCCAGCCGCTGCTGCACACCCGCATGGTCGAGCGGCACGACCTGCAGAGCCGGCTCGCCGAGGCGGTCGCCGCGAAGGAGTTCGCGCTGCGCTACCAGCCGGTCGTCGACATCACCGTCGGCGAGGTCGTCGGGTTCGAGGCGCTGGTGCGCTGGCCGCAGGCGCCGCACCGGCCGGTCATGCCGGAGCAGTTCATCACGCTGGCCGAGGAGACCGGGCACATCACGCTGCTCGGGGCCTGGGTGCTGGAGAACGCGGTGAGCGACATCGCCGGGCTCCAGAAGCTGCCCGGGCCGGGCACCCCGCCGTACGTGAGCGTGAACGTTTCGGCGCGGCAGTTCCGGGACGCCGGGTTCGTGGACCAGGTCGGCGCGGCGCTGCGCACGCCCGGGCTGGCTCCCGGCTCGCTGCAGCTGGAGCTCACCGAGACGGTGCTGCTGCGCCGCGACGCCCAGATCCAGGCGGTGCTGCGCGACCTGAAGGAGCTGGGCGTGCACATCGCGGTCGACGACTTCGGGACCGGCTTCTCCTCGCTGCGGTATCTGCGCGACTTCCCCATCGACGTACTGAAGATCGACAAGACGTTCATCGACGACATCACGCGGGACGCCCAGCAGGTCGCACTGGTCGAGGGCATCGTGCGGATCGCCGACACGCTGGGCCTCCAGGTGATCGCCGAGGGGATCGAGGACGCGGCGCAGCGGGATCTCCTCGCCAGCATGGGCTGCCGGTTCGGGCAGGGCTTCCTGTTCGCCAAGCCCCTGACGGTGGAGCAGAGCGAGCGGGTGCTGCGGCAGCGCGAGGGACGGCTCACCATGCCCGGCGAGGCCGAGCCGCAGCCGGCCCGCGCCTCCGACGGGCGGCCCGGGCTGCGCGAACGGCAGGCCGCGCTGCGCACCGATCTGGAGCATCTGCGACGGACCAGCCCGATGAGCGACGCGGTCGTGGACGAGGTGCGCGGCCGCCGGATCCGCAGCCGCGGCCACTGGCTGACCGACTTCGCGTCCTGCAACTACCTCGGCTTCGACTGGGACCCGGAGATCATCGGGGCCGTGGATCCGGCGGTACGGCGCTGGGGCACCCACCCCAGCTGGTCCCGGCTGCTGGGCAGCCCCCGCCTGTACCCGGAGATCGAGTCCCGGCTGGCCGCGCTGCTGGGCGCGCCGGACACGCTGCTGCTGCCCACGCTCACCCTGATCCACTCCTCGGTGATCCCAGTGCTCGCCGAGGGCGGCCATGTCTTCGTCGAGGCGACGGCGCACCGCACGGTCTACGACGGCTGTGTGGTGGCCCGCGGTCAGGGTGCGACCCTGCACCGCTTCCACGCCGAACGCCCCGACGAGCTGACGGCCCTGCTGTCCTCGGTGCCCTCCGGCCTGCCGCGGCTGGTGTGCCTGGACGGCGTCAACAGCATGAGCGGCAACGTCCCGGACCTGCCCGCGCTGGCCTCGGTCTGCCGGGCCGGGGGCGCGACGCTGTACGTCGACGACGCGCACGGCTTCGGTGTGATCGGCGAACGCGGCCCCGGCGAGCCCTGCCCGTACGGCTCGCGCGGCAACGGGGTGGTGCGGCACACCGGTGAGTCGTACGACGGGATCGTGCTCGCCGCCGGCTTCTCGAAGGCGTACTCCTCGCTGCTGGCCTTCCTCGCGCTGCCCACCGAGCTGAAGAACCGGCTGAAGACGGCCGCCGGGCCCTATCTGTACTCGGGGCCGTCCCCGACGGCGTCCCTGGCCACGGCGCTGGCCGGCCTCGACGTCAACGAACGGCGCGGTGACGAGCTCCGGGCCGACCTGTACCGCAGGACGGCCCAGGTGCTGGACCACCTCGACGGGCTGGACGTCGGCACCCTCAACCGGGACCGGCTGCCGATCATCGAGATCCCGCTCGCCGACCCGGACGACCTGGACGGGGTGGCGGCGTTCCTGTGGGAGGAGGGCATCTACGTGACGCTGGCCGCGTATCCCCTCGTACCGCGTGACCGGGTCGGTTTCCGGGTGCAGATCACGGCGCTCAACTCCGACGAGGACATCGAGCGGCTGACCGGGACGCTGACCCGGCTGGCCGCGCGGTTCCCGCTGAAGCCGAAGGGCTGAGCCGGCCATGACGACGCACAACGACGACGTGGACTGGGACCGCTGGCCGATCGCGGACTACCTGGCGGAGAACTACCGCGACCTGCATCCGTCCGACGCGGCCGTGATCGCCCACCACTCGGCCTTCTACCGCCGTATCGCACCGGGTTCCGTCGGCCGTTCCGTGGAGTTCGGCGCGGGCCCCAACCTGTATCCGCTGATCCTCGCGGCCGCCGCGAGCCGCCGGATCGACGCCGTCGAGGCGGGCGCCGGCAATGTCGCCTATCTGGAGCGGCAGATCGTGTGCGGGCCGGAGTCCAGCTGGCTGCCCTTCCACACGCTGTGCCGAAGCCTCAACCCCGACCTGCCGCCCACGCTCGCCGGGGCGCTGGCGCACGTCGAGGTCGTCCACGCCGATGTCCGCGAACTCTCCCCCGGTGGCTACGAGTTGGCGTCCATGCACTTCGTCGCCGAGGGCGCCACCGAGGACCTCGTGGAGTTCGCCGACTTCTGCCGGGCGTTCGTGCGGTGCGTGGTCCCCGGCGGGTGGCTCGTGGCCGCCTTCATGGAGAACATGCCCACCTACCGCATCGGGCCTGCCTCCCGCTGGCCGGGCTGCCCGGTGAACCCGGAGACCGTCACCGGGGTCTTCGCCCCGCTGACCGACGGCCTCTCCGTCACCCGCATCGACACCGACCCGACCCTGCCCGACTACGGCGACTCCGGGATGGTGCTGCTGACCGCGACGGCCCGCTAGTCCGACTCCGGCGCGGTCAGTTCGTCGCCCGGGCCCGGAAGCGGCGGTGGAGCGCGAATCCGCCCAGGATCAGGGCAGCACCGGTCACCGCCGTGGGAAGCGCTTCGTCGGTGCCGGTGTGGGCCAGGGAGGCCACCGGGTGCTCGGGGAGGGATCGCACGCCCGGGCCCGGTCGAGAGTGGGACCTGGGCGGGGTGGGCGGTTTCGGCGTGGGCCTGGCAGGGTGGTCGCCCGGCGCGTTCACGGACGTGTTGCCGACCGAGGCATTCCCGGCGCCGGCGACGCTCACCGTGTTGCCGCTGACGTTCACCGGGACATGGACCGGGAGCTCGATGCCGTTGCCGGACAGGACACCAGGCGAATCCTTTCCGCTGCCGTGTGCTCCGATGCCGTGTGCTCCGCTCCCGTGCGCTCCGCCGGCCCGGCCTTCGCCGCCGTGCGACGTGTGCCCGCCCTCGTCGACGCAGGTGTTGCCCGCGGTGGGGTTGAGGAGCCCCACCACGTTCACGGTGTTCCCGCACACGTTCACCGGTACGTGGACCGGGAGCTGGACGGTGTTGCCGGAGATCGGACCGGGTGAGCCGGCCGTCGCGCCGTCCGCCGAGGAGTCGGCGTGGGCCGGCGCCGTCAGCGCCATCGCGCCCGAGGCGGCGGCAACGGCGATCACACCGTTTCGGGTAACCCTTCGCATAGGTTCCCTACCTTCCAGACATGGTCGCGGGCGGCTGCCCGCACCGGGGAGGCGGGCATGCGCCCGCACCGCTTAAAACGCATACGAACCATCCGAGTTATGGCTTATCGGCCTTTCACCCCATCGAGCGGCACGGTTATCGAACTAGCAGCAGAACCGTCCTGTTCTCCCGGAGGGGCGCACAGAGTAGGGCACGTCGGGCGGTCCCGCTCGCCCGGAGGCGGGGCCCGCGGGGTCCGCCTATCGTGATCGAGGACGCCGTTTCGCCCGGTCCGCGGCGGGCGTCCCTGGAGGCATTGATGCTGGCCAAGCTGTCGACGCGGTCCGCCGTCCGGCGCTGCGCGGTGACCGGAGCCGTGGGTCTCGCCCTGCTGGTGGCGGGACTGCCGGCGACGGCCTCGGACGGCACCGAACCCGACCTCTCACGGTTCTACCGGCAGCACGTCACGTGGTCGAAGTGCAAGGGCGCCGACATGCCCGAGGACCTCCAGTGCGGCAAGGTCACGGTCCCCCTCGACTACGCGAGACCGCGGACGGGCAAGCTCGACCTGGCCCTCGCCCGCTATCGCGCCACCGGCAAGAAGCGGGGTTCGGTACTGCTGAACTTCGGTGGGCCGGGTGGTGCCGGGGTGCCCGAACTCGCCGCCGGGGGCAAGGACTTCATGGATCTCACCAACGGCTACGACGTGGTGACCTTCGACCCGCGCGGCGTCGGCCGGTCCTCGCCGGTCAGCTGCGGCGACGGCTCCGACGATGTCTCGGCGGCGACGGACGAGGAAGCGGACGCGAGCGATCCGCAGGCCGTACTGCGGCAGTTGAAGCAGTCGGCCGCCCAGTGCGCCAAGCACTCGGGGCCGGTCCTGCCGTACATAGGCACGGTGAACGCCTCGCGCGACATGGACGTGATGCGCCAGGCCCTCGGCGACAAGAAGCTCAACTACCTGGGCTTCTCCTACGGAACGCGGTTGGGGGCGGTGTACGCGGCCCAGTTCCCCAAGAAGGTGGGCCGGTTGGTGCTCGACGGGGTCGACACCCTGACCGAGCCGATGTCCGAGCAGGGCATCGCGGGCGCCGAGGGACAGCAGACGGCGCTGGACGACTTCGTCGACTGGTGCGTGAAGGACATCGCCTGCCCGTTCGGCCAGGACGCGCGGGACGCCCGGGACCAGGTGGTCCAGCTCGTCCACTCGCTCGACGAGGACCCCGTACCGACCGACTTCGGACAGCAGTTCACCGGGCAGGACCTGGTGGGTGCCATCGGACAGGCGCTGTACAGCGAGGAGTTGTGGCCTTCACTGGAGCGCGCCCTCGCCCAACTCGTCGAGGACGGCGACACCCGCGGGGTCATGGGCTTCGCCACCGGCGGGATGGCGCCGGCCGGCCGGGGCGAGACCGACGGCGGTGGCGGTCTGGTCGACGCCGACGACGTCCCGCTCGACAACCTCCCGGCGGCGCTGATGGCCGTGAACTGCGCCGACGACCCCGACCGCCCCTCCGCCGACCAGATCACCAAGGGCCTCGGTCGGCTGCGCGCCGAGTACGACGAGGCCTCCCCCGTGTTCGGCCGCTACCGGCTCACCGAACTGCTGATGTGCTACGGCCGCCCGAAGGGCACCGACTTCATCCGCGACAAGGTGCGTGACGTGCACTCCGCGAAGATGCTGCTGGTCGGCACCCGCGGCGACCCGGCGACGCCGTACCGCTGGACCGTGGAGACCGCGAAGCGGCTCGGCTCCTCGGCCGTGGTCCTCGACAACAAGGGCGAGGGCCACACCGGTTACGCCTCCTCGAAGTGCGTGCACGGCAAGGTCGACGACTTCCTGCTGTACGGCTCGCTGCCGCCGACGGGCAGTTCGTGCGGGCCGGACGACGAGGAGTGAGCTCACGACTCCCAGTAGGCGAGCCGGTGCAGCGCCCCCGCGGTCCGTACGAAGCCCTCGTCGCCAAGCAGCTCCCGCAGTTCGGCGTTGAAGCGGTCGATCTCCGGCTGCGCCGCGCGCAGGGCCTCGGCCCCGGCGTCCGTCAACTCCAGCACCACGGCCCGGTGTTGCAGCGGGTGCGGCTCCTTCGTGACCAGCCCCGCCGCGGTGAGTCGGGCGACGAGCGCGGTGACCGCGGACTCACGGAGCCCGAGGGTGCGGGCCAGCTCCTGCTGGGTGACGCCCGGCTGGTCCTTCACGGCGAACAGCGCGCCGACCTGGGCGGTGGTGACGCCGGCGGCGGCCACACAGCGGCGGTCCTGTGCCGTACGCAGCCGGTGGGCCGCCCGCTGCAACAGGAAGTAGAGGCGCTGGTCGGGCTCGGACATGGGCCGATCTTGACAGAGGACACCCGGCCGCGCCACCCTCACTTCACCAGTGAAGTGAGGTGAGGGAGTGAGCGGGACGATGGATCTGGAGCTCGCCCGGAAGATCCTGGCGGAACAGCCCTTCAGCAGGCTGCTGGGCGCCCGGATCACGGCGTTCGGGACCGGCGCGGCCACCCTCGAACTGGACATCCGTGAGGACCTGCTCCAGCAGTACGGCTTCGTGCACGGCGGGGTGCTCTCCTATGCGGCCGACAACACGCTGACGCTGGCCGCGGGCACGGTCGTCGGGGCGGGGCTGATCACGTCCGGTTTCACCATCGACTACCTGCGCCCGGCCACCGGTGAACTCCTGCGCGCCCACGGCCAGGTGGTGCGGGCGGGCCGCACCCGCGTGGTGACCCGCTGCGATGTCGTCACCGTCGACGGCGCGGGTACGGAGACCCTGTGTGCCGTCGCGCAGGGGAACATCGCGGTGATCGAGCCGGTCGGCGAGAAGGGCTAGAACTCGACGGGGTCGCGCACGATCGGGCAGGTCATGCAGTGCCCGCCGCCGCGCCCGCGGCCCAGCTCGGCGCCCACGATGGTGACGACCTCGATGCCGGCCTTGCGCAGCAGTGTGTTGGTCTGGGTGTTGCGGTCGTAGGTGAAGACCACACCCGGCTCCAGGGCGACCGCGTTGTTGCCGCTGTCCCACTGCTGGCGCTCGGAGGCGTACACATCTCCGCCGGTCTCCACGACCCGCAGTTCGGGCAGGCCGAGCGCTTTGGCGACGACGTCGACGAACGGAGTCGAGCCCTCGTCGGTGAGTTCCAAGCCGGGCGCCCTGTCGCTCGGCCGCAGGGAGAAGGTGTGGACGCCGTCCATGATGGTCGGATAGAGCGTCACCAGGTCGCGGTCGGCGAAGGTGAACACGGTGTCGAGGTGCATCGCGGACCGCAGCCTGGGCATCCCGGCGACCACGACGTGCTCGGCGGCACCGCCCTCGAAGAGCGCCTTGGCGACCTGGGTGATGGCCTGCCGCGAGGTGCGTTCGCTCATGCCCATCAGGACGACCCCGTTGCCGACCGGCATGATGTCGCCGCCCTCGAACGTCGCCTGTCCCCAGTCGAGTTCGGGGTCTCCCCACCACACGGTGCAGCCGGCGTAGTCGGGGTGGAAGGTGTAGATCGCCTTCATGAGCAGGGTCTCGTCGTGCCGGGCGGGCCAGTACAGCGGGTTGAGGGTGAGGCCGCCGTAGAGCCAGCAGGTCGTGTCCCGGGTGTACAGGGTGTTGGGCAGCGGCGGCATCAGGTACTCGCGGACACCGGTCGACTCGCGGGCCAGCGCGAGGTATCCGGTGCGGTACTCCTCGGGCAGGTCGCCGGTGGCGAGGCCGCCGATCAGGTACTTGGCGAGCCGCTCGGGCTCCAGGGACTCCAGGTAGGCGCGGGTGGAGTCGATGAGGCCGACGCCGACCTCGCCCGCGACGATCTTCCGGTCCAGGAGCCAGTCCCGGGCGCCCGGCACGGCCAGCGTCTGGGCGAGCAGGTCGTGCAACTCGACCACCTCGACGTCCCGTTCGCGCAGCTTGTTGACGAAGTCGGCGTGGTCGCGCTGGGCGTTCTCCACCCACATGACGTCGTCGAAGAGCAGGTCGTCGGAGTTGGTCGGGGTGAGCCTGCGGTGGGCGAGCCCGGGCGCGCAGACCAGCACCTTGCGCAACCTGCCGACCTCGGAGTGGACGCCGTACGCGGGGCGGGTGTCTTGACTGGTCACGGTGCACCTTTCCGAAGGCCGAGGCGGGTCAGAGGCTGATCCAGCCCAGTGCCAGGGCGAGGATCCCCAGCACCGCGCCGGCCACCGACACGGCCAGGACGACGAGTTCACGCGGCGAGAACGGCCGTCTGCCCTGTTCCCTGCGGGCCATCACGAACAGGACGGTGGCGGGGGCGTAGACGATGAACGAGACGAGGACGAACTTGAAGCCGGCCGCGTAGACGAGAAACGCGGTGTAAACGGTCGCCAGGACGGCGACGGCCAGTTCCCCGCGGCGGCCGCGCAGGGCGATGCGCACGGCGAAGGCGGCCGCGAGGAAGAAGGGGATCAGGGTCAGGGCGCTGGTCAGGTCGAGGGCGAAGTCGAAGGCGTCGTCCGAGAACATCGTGACGACCAGCACGACCTGGCTGAGCAGGGTCGTCATCACCAGGGCGGGCAGGGGTACGTCGGCTGCCGTGGCGCGCTTGAGGAAGCGCGGCATGTCGTCGTCCTTGGCGGCGACGAACAGCACTTCGGCGGCCATCAGCGTCCAGGCGAGGTAGGCGCCCAGGACGGACACGATGAGGCCGACGCTGACGAAGACCTTGCCCCAGGTGCCGACGGCGTGTTCCAGGACGCCGGCCATGGACGGCTGGCGCAGCTTCGCGATCTCCTCCATCGGCATCAGGCCGTACGACACGATCGTCACCGAGGCGAAGACCGCGAAGACGCTGAGGAAGCCGAGGATCGTGGCGCGTCCGACGTCCTCGCGGCGTCTGGCGTGCCGGGAGTAGACGCTGGCGCCCTCGACGCCCAGGAAGACGAAGACCGTGGCCAGCATCGTGCCCCTGACCTGGCTGAAGAGGGAGCCCGCGTAGTCGGCGCCGCCGAAGTTCTCGGCGAAGACATGGGGTTTGAGGTAGAAGAGCGCGAGGACGACGAAGACCAGGATCGGCACGACCTTGGCGACCGTGACGATCCGGTTGATCGCCGCCGCCTCCTTGACGCCACGGCTGATGAGCGCGAAGAACAGCCAGAGGCCGACCGAGGAGAGGACCACCGCGAGCACGGTGTCGCCGTCGCCGAGCGCGGGGGCGATCGCGCCGATCGTCGACATGATGAGCACCCAGTAGGTGACGTTGCCGACGCAGGCGCTCGCCCAGTAGCCGAACGCCGCGAAGAAGCCCAGGTATTCGCCGAATCCGGCCTTGGCGTAGGCGTAGACACCGGCGTCGAGGTCGGGTCTGCGCACGGCGAGGGTCTGGAAGACGAAGGCGAGCATCAGCATGCCGGTGCCGGCCACGGCCCAGGCGATGAGTGCGCCGGCCACACCTGTCTCGTCGGCGAAGCGGCGCGGCAGGGAGAAGACGCCGGCTCCGACCATCGAGCCGACCACCATGGTGGTGAGCGTCGGCAGGGAGAGCTTGGCTGCCTCGGGGGCCCGGGTTTCCTTCTCGACCTGCGTCACCCGGTGACGTTAACAACGTTTTATACCGATTTCCTGGCGAGATTGCCCCGAATGCCTGATCGGCGAATCAGTCCTATCGTGCTTGTTATGGAGCACGACCTGAGTCCCTCAACCCTGTCCGAGCTCCGGCGCCCGCGGCCCTATCCCGCCGTGTCCGTACTGACGCCGACGCACCGCCGAGAGCCCGAAAACGCCCAGGATCCGGTCCGGCTGCGCAATGTGGTGGCCGAGGCCAAGAAACAGCTGGAGTCCGATCCCGCGGTGAGCCGCGAACGGCGCTCCGACGTGGTCCGTCAGCTCGACCAGGCCCTCGCGGAGGTGGATCTGGCGCATGCCGAGGACGGTCTGGTGATCTTCGCCGCTCCGGGTGAGCACCAGGTCTGGTCGCTGGCCCGGAGCGTGCCGGAGCGCGTGGTGCTCTCCGACACCTTCCTCACCCGCAATCTCGTCTCCGCGCAGGCCGCCGAGCGGCCGTTCTGGGTGCTCTCGGTCTCCCCCGACCGGGCCACCCTGTGGAGCGGCGGCATCGACCGGGTCGTCGAGGACCACTCCGGCGGCTTCCCGCTGACCCGGACCCTCGACAACTTCGACGCAGAGCGGCAGGAGCAGATCGGCGACATACCGAGCGCCTTCCGCGACGAGGGCACCCGGCACTTCCTGCGGGACGCCGACGCCGCGCTGGGCACGGTCCTGCGCCAACACCCGCGGCCGCTGTACATCACCGGCGAACAGGCCGCGCTGTCCCTGCTCGACGAGGTCGGCGGCGCCACCAAGGAGGCCATGCACGTACCGCACGGCGGCCTCGCGCACGGCACGCCCGACGCGGTGTGGCACGCGGTGCGGCCGATGGTGGCGGCCGAGGCCCGCAGAAGCAGTGACGCCGTCGCCCGGGAGCTCGAAACGGCCCGGGGCCGCAAGGCCTTCGCGGCCGGCGTCGACGAGGTCTGGCAGAGCGCCCGCGAGGGCCGGGTACGGCTGCTCGCCGTGGAGGAGAACTACCGCGTGACGGTACGGGACATCCTCGACGGCCATCTGATCCCGGCCGACACCGGAGACCTCGACTCGCGCGAGGACATCGTGGACGAGATCGTCGAGCAGTGCCTGGAGACGGGCGCGGACGTCCGCTTCGTACCGGACGGCATGCTCGGCGACGCGAGTGGGATCGCCGGGGTGCTGCGGTACTGAACGGGGGCGCGGCGGTCCTCCACGGCCGCCGCGCCCCGGTCCCTCGACATCAGCCGCTGACGCTCGCCGTGCCCGACTCCAGGTGCCCGGTGAACCGGCGTGACCAGGTCGTGTCGGAGTCGACGGTGACAGTGAAGTCGTACCAACCGCTCTGGTAGGCCACCGCGTTGAAGAAGTCCTCCGTCGAACCGCCCGCGGCGACGGTGTACGTCCACGGACCGTCGCCGCGATAGTGGTTGGCGGTGATGGTGAACTTCACCGACGCGGAGCCGGAGTTGACCATCCTGAAGTAGATCGCGAGCTTGCCCGTACCCGGCTCGACTGCGTAACGGGTGCTCACCTCCACCGACTTGCCCGCCTTCGTCGCATCGCCCTGGAAGCGGCGGAGGAATCGGTTGGGGCCGACCATGGTGAGGTCGTACTTGCCGTCGCCGTACCCCGAGCCGATGTTGAAGTAGTCGGAGGCCGTGCCACCCGGGTCGACCGTGTACTGCCACGGTGTGGTGTCACGGTAGGCGTTGGGGTGGATGGAGAGGTGCGCGGCGCGTTGGGCGGCGCCTCCCTGGTTGGCCATGGCGAACCAGGCGAGGATCTTGCCGGAGGTGCCGAACTCCAGCCGGTCCAGATAGCCGTTCGGCTGGTACGGCAGCGCGCGGGCGGGCCGGGTGCCGGACTCCTGGACGGGCAGGGCGTTGTTCGTGGGGACCGGGTTGGGCAGCGGTCCGCAGGTGTCGTAGCCGATGACGCTCGTCGCGGGCAGCGACACGGCGCCGTAGACCGGGTTGGCGAAGTCGAAGACGCCGGTCAGGTCGCCGCTGACCTTGCGGCGCCAGGTGCTGATGTTGGGGCAGTTGGCGGGCTTGCCGAGTGCGGCCGTCCAGGTCTCCAGGAAACGCAGGACCGAGGTGTGCTCGAAGACCTCCGAGGAGACCCAACCACCGCGCGTCCAGGGCGAGATGACGACCATCGGGACCCGGAAGCCGAAGCCGTACGGGACTCCGCTCAGGAACTCGCCGGCCGTTCCCGCGGGCGGGGCAGGGGGCGGGACGTGGTCGAAGTAGCCGTCGTTCTCGTCGTAGTTGAGGAACAGGACGGTGGAGTCGAAGACGTCCGGGTCGGCGGCCAGTGCCTGGTAGACGAGGCCGACGAAGTGGGCGCCGTCGCCGGGCGGGGCGTAGGGGTGCTCGGAGAAGGCCTGGTTGGGGACGATCCAGGAGACCTGCGGGAGGGTTCCGGCGAGGACGTCCGCCTTGATCGCGGCGGCTATGTCGTCGGGGGTCGAGCCGGTCGTCTTGGGGACGGACGACATGCCCCGGTCGTAGAGCGGGTTGCCCGCTTTGGCGTTCGCGAAGTTCTTGAAGTAGGCGCAGCCGTTGTCGCCGTAGTTGTCGGCGGCGTTCTGGTAGACCTTCCAGGTCACTCCGGCGGCCTGTAGCGCCTCGGCGTAGTTCTGCCAGGTCAGGCCGGACTCGTCGCCGCCGTCGTAGCTGGCGGAGTCGACCTTGCCGCTCCACAGGTAGGTGCGGTTGGGGCCGGTCGCGCTGAGTGTGGAGCAGAAGTAGGCGTCACAGATGGTGTAGTTGTCCGCGAGCGCGTAGTGGAAGGGGATGTCGGAGCGGTCCAGGTAGCCGAGCGAGCGCACGTTGCCCACACCCGAAACCCAGTTGTCGAGACGGCCCTTGTTCCACGCGGAGTGCTGCGAGGACCAGGAGTGCGGCAGGTCGCCATTGCACTGGGCGAGGGTCTCGCCGTCCTTGCCGCCCGCGGCCGGGGTGGCGCTGAGCTTCCACGGGTACTGCCGGCCCGAGCCACTGGGCTGGTTGAAGACGGAGTACCCGCCGCCGAGCGTGATGCCGCTGCGGTCGTCGAAGCCGCGGACGCCCTTGAGGCGCCCGAAGTAGTGGTCGAAGCTGCGGTTCTCCTGCATGAGGATCACCACGTGCTTCACGTCGGAGATCGTGCCGGTCGCCGCGCTCTGGGCAGCGGCCGCGGTACGAGTACCGGCACCCACTGCCATGCCCGCCGCCACGGTGGCGCCGAGCCCAACGAAGCCTCTTCGGCTGATCGGTGTCATTCGCCCCGTCCTCGTCACAGGAGTGCCCCTGCGGCACACCGCGCGCAAGGCTGCACGGAGTGATCGTCAAGGTCCATACCTGCGGGACGACCCGGAGATGAACAAAAGTCAAAGCCGGTCTCCGTGGGGCGAATCGCGCTCAGACGTTGCCGAACAGGGCGCTCAGCCCGCGGTCGACGGCGTCACCCAGCTCCTCCTCGCCCGCCGCCACGACCGCGTACGTGCGCAGCAGGAAGCGGCGCAGCGTCGCGGTGTCGAACTGGAGCAGGGCCAGTCCGTAGGGCGAGTGGAACTCCAGAACCGTGCGGGCCCGGCCGCACGGCCAGATGTGCACGTCCCCGCCGCCGGCCGGCCCGCGCAGCCCCTCCTCCAGCAGGGCGCGGCCGAAGGTCCAGGTGACGCCCGTGCCGTCGAGTGACACGTCGGGTGGGAAGTCGAGGTGCACGGCCAGCGGGTCGGTGGAGACGTAACGCAAGGTGGCCGGAGCGGGCAGCTCCTGCTCGTCGGCAGTGATCAGGCGGCCCCGCGCGGGCTGCTCGAGGGTGATGTCCATGGTCGTTCTCCCCGTTTGGTCGGACGTCGGCGCGATTGCCGATGCTGTTACGACCCCGCAGACACCGTTCGCATTACGCGGAAGCGCTTTCCATTTTGTGTGACCTGCATCACCCGCGAAGGGAACATTTGCGATTTGGGCTTACGAACGAGGAAGAACCCCCCGCGGATCCCGCTCCCGGGCCCACCACCCCGCCGACCCGTCCGTCAGCGCTGGATCGGCCCGATCTACACATACCAAGCGCCCTAGAACAAACACCCGTCGAACACACAGCTGAACCAGTGTCCGACCTCGGCTACGATGCGCCAAGTCACGTACCTCACCTACGACTTGACCCACGAGGTCGCGTAGGCGATGCGCGCAGTCGGACCACTCCGTGAAGACGCTGACATATGCCAGAAGCACCACCGGATCGTGTGTTGCCAAATCACTTACAGGGCGTCGCGGGCTGTGCAACAGTCGTAACGGTCCCTGAAGCCCTCAGCCCCGGTCGAACCGTCCCCGCATCGGAGTGCTCATGCCGTCCCACCTCTCTGCGGATCACCCAGCCGCCCAGCCGCCAGGGCGCGGCTCGGTCGATGCGCTGATATCGCAGACGCGGCGGCTCAGGGGCGACGTGGACGCCGTACGACGGGACGCGCACGGCGACGGTTCGGACCCCGAGGAGCGGTGGCAGCGCGCGCTGTGCGATCTCGCCCTGCATCAACTCAACGACCTGGACGCCCACTTGGCGCAGCTGCGGGACGGACCGCCGCCCGCGCCGGTGGAGGTCGAGACGGCGCCGGCCACCCGCGCAGTACTCCCCGCTCCCCGCCGCGGCTCACTGCTCAGCAGGGTCGGCAGCGCGGAGTGGAACCTCCTCACGGACGAGGCGAGTTGGTCCGGCGAGCTCTACCAGATCCTGGGCCGCACCCCCACCGCTCCCCCGCTGACCCTCGACGAACTCCCGTCCCTGGTACTGGACGAGGACCGGGTGAAGCTGACGGCGATGGTCACGGACTGCCTCGTCGACGCCAAGCCCATCGACGGCGAGTTCCGCATCGTGCGCCCGGACGGCGAGGTGCGGACCGTGCACATGATGGGCGAGCCCGTGCTCGACGCCGACGGCGGCACCGCCTCGATGTGGGCCGTGCTGCGGGACGTCAGCGAACTGCGCCGCAGCCAGAGGGCGGTGAGCGAGACCCGTGACTCGCTCCAGCGCCACCAGCACCGCGCGCAGACCGAGCACCGGCTCGCGGTCGAGCTGCAGGAGGCCGTGCTGCCGCCGTGGCGTGGCTCCCTGCGGCTCCCGCACCAGGGCCCCGAGTCCCTCGACCTCGCGGCGCACTATCTGCCGTCGTCGACGAGCGCGCTCATCGGCGGCGACTGGTACGACGCGCTCGAACTGTCCGACGGACAGACCCTGTTGAGCGTCGGTGACCTGACCGGACACGGTGTAGCCGTCACCTCGGGCATGGCGATGCTGCTCGGCGCCCTGCGGGGCATGGCGATGGCCGGCACCGAGCCCGGTCAACTGCTGTCGCTGCTCAACCAGTTACTCGACGCCACCGTGCAACCGGCCCTGGGCAGCGCCGTCTGCTGCCGCTACCGGCCGGAGACCCGCACGCTGACCTGGGCGCAGGCCGGACACCCCGCCCCGCTGCTGTTCCGCGGCGGGACGGGGCGCAGGCTGCACGCGGCGGACGGCGTCCTGCTGGGCGCGACCTCGGGCGCCACCTACGAGCAGGTCCACGAGACCCTCGAGGCGGGCGACCTCCTCCTGCTGCACACGGACGGGCTGGTGCCCAGGCGTGGCCGCACGGAAGCGGCGAACCGGCTCCTCGACCTGGCCCCGCGCTTCGCTACGGCGCGGACCGCACAGGACTGCGTGCGGATGGTCGTGGAGGAGTTCGGCGAGGCCGAGCGCGAGGACGACGCCTGCGTGCTCGTCGCCAGGGTGGTGTGAGCGAGTCACCCCGTGCGAGCGGCTGACCCCGCGGGCAACCCCGGGTGAAGCGACGACAGCCGCACGAGCCCCCTATGCGCGTGCGCTCCTGCCACCCTTCGACGTCGGCTTGGGCAGCGCCAGTTTGATCTCCTCCCGCAGCTCGTGGATCTTCGGATAGCTGGAGTACTCGGCGGTGAGCCGGTACATCTGGCGCAGCCGGTCCCAGGTGCGGTGGGAGGAGTTGGATCCCATCGACATCAGGGCCAGACGTGCGTACCGGTCCGCCTGTTCGGGGTCGTCGGCGATGAAGCAGGCGGAGGCCATGGACAGGAAGTCGAAGATCTTCGACCGCTGGCGTCCGTCGACCCGCAGGGCCAGGGCCTTCTCCGCGTAGTGCTGGGCGTGCGCGGCCGCTCCCGGCTCGTGCTCGGCCAGCGTGCGGTAGGCCAGGGCCTGCATGCCGTACAGGTCCTCCTCCTTGAACATCTGCATCCAGCTCGGCGGCGGTACGTCGCCCCGGTCGGAGACGAAGAGGTCCTCCGCCTGGCCGAGGGTGCGGCGCATCGCCTGGCCCTTGCCCATGGAGGCCTGTGCCCAGGCCTCGATGGTGTACAGCATGGCGCGGGTGCGCGGCAGCACCTCTTCGCCGGAGCCGGACTTGGCGAGCTTCATGAGGTCGAGTGCGTCGTCGGGCCGGCCCAGGTGCACCATCTGGCGAGCCGCCCGGGAGAGCGCCTCCCCCGCACGAGGCCGGTCGCCGCCCTCTCGGGCCGCGTGGGCGGCGATGACGAAGTACTTCTGGGCCGTGGGTTCGAGGCCGACGTCGTGCGACATCCAGCCCGCGAGGACGGCGAGGTTGGCGGCGACGCCCCACAGGCGCCGCTGGAGATGGTCGGGGTGTCGGTAGGCGAGCATGCCGCCCACTTCGTTGAGCTGGCCTACGACCGCCTTGCGTTGCAACCCGCCGCCGCGGGCCGCGTCCCAGGCCCGGAACACCTCCACCGAGCGCTCCAGTTCCTCGATCTCCTGCGACCCGATGGGGGCGGCCTCGTAACGGTCGAACCCAGCGGGGTCGGCGTGCAGGGGGTCTTCGAACTGGGGGGCATCGGCGGAGAGAGTCGGGTCGGTGTGCAGCCAGTCGTACATTGCGCTGCTGAGTGCGGATCCCGCGGCGAGCGCGGCACCCGCGCCCACCAAGCCGCGTCGGTTGAGCATGAGGTCCATTCCCGTGAATTCGGTGAGGACCGCAGCTGTCCGCTCGGGCGCCCACGGCACACCGTCGGGATGTTCCACACTCCCGGCGTCCTGCCGTTTCCCCGTACGCCCGTGCCGGACCAGACCGAGGTCCTCTATGGTCACGACACGGCCGAGACGCTCGGTGAACAGAGCCGCCAGCACCCGCGGCACCGGATCGCGGGGGATCTCCCCCATGTCGATCCAACGCCGCACCCGGGAGGTGTCGGTCGACAGCTGGGGGTGGCCCATGGCCGCCGCCTGCCGGTTGACCAGCCTCGCGAGTTCCCCCTTGGACCAGCCGGCCATACCGAACAGGTCCGAGAGTCGGGTGTTGGGTTGTCCGCTCACGTCAAGCCCCCAGGTTCTCGGCTGAGTTGACAGTAGCTCCGGGAGAGTTGCCGCGGGACTATTCGCCAGGCTTCGCCAGGGTGCGCCAGATGGTGTGCCACTGGTCATCGGGTGTCAGGTAGGAACGCGCCACCCCGACCCGGTCGCCTTTTTCGAAGGAACGGGACCATTCCCCAGGGTGCTCCCGAGGGGGCCGGGCCGGGTAGCGCACTGACGTCGCAGGCACACGAAGGGATCTGTTTCGCCCATGTACGCAGCATCGTCCTCCGTGTCCGCCCCGCCCCGGTCGCTGCACCCCCGCCCGGGCGGCAGCGGCCCATACCTCGACCCCGCGCGTCCCGCGGCCGCTCCCGTGCTCGGTGCGGGCCGGACCCGGCGCGTTCCGGGGCTCGGCACCCAACCGCTCAGCGGGAGACTCGACTTGTCCGGCCCTCAGGGCGCCCAACTGCGCACGGCCATCGCGTCGGTGCACCGGATCTGTCCGGAGTTCGCTCCGGTCCAGGTGCTGCGCCGCAGCGGACGGTCCGTGCTCCTGGTCGGTACGACCGGGCGCAGCACGGCCGTCGCCAAGTGTTTACTGGACCACTCCCCGGTGTGGTCCGAGCGGATCCGCCATGAAATAGCGGCCTACCGCTCGTTCGTCCGGCACCGCCCTCCGGTGCGGGTGCCGAGGCTGATCGCGGCGGATCCGGACAACTGCACCCTGGTCATCGAGCGGATGCCGGGACGGGTGGCGGCGCTCCAGCGGCACCCGGCCGAGGCCCCGCCGCGCGCCGACATCAGGGCGGCGCTGGGCGCGATCTGCCGGCTGAACGCCTGGCGGCCGCCGGCCGGCACCTTCGACGCCCCGCTGGACTACGCGTCCCGGATCTCCCGGTACCACGAGCTGGGTCTGCTCACCGACCGGGACATGGGCGACCTCCAGAAGCTGCTGCACGGCATCGCGGCGACCGCGGGCCGGCACGGCATGGGCCAGTTCTGCCACGGCGACGCGCTGCTCTCGAACATCCTGCTCTCACCGGCCGGTCCAGTGCTGGTGGACTGGGAGCACGCGGGCTGGTACCTGCCGGGCTACGACCTGGCGACGCTGTGGTCGGTCCTCGGGGACGCCCCGGTGGCCCGCCGTCAGATCAGCCAGATCGCCCAGTCGGCGGGCCCGGCCTCCCGCGACGCGTTCCTGGTGAACCTGATGCTCGTGCTGACCCGCGAGATCCGTACCTACGAGACGGCCGTGCAGCGTTCGATGCACGACTCGACCCCGGCGGCACCGGGAGTGGCCCACCAGGGTGCTGCGCCGTCCGGCGAGGAACAGCGGCTGCTGCTGAGGCGGCTGCACGACGACTGCCAGCTGGCCCGCCGGGCCGTACGCGCGGCGGTCGGTACTCGCTGAGGGGGCGAAGGTCCGCGGTGCGCCAGAACGGCGGCGCACCGCGGACCTTCGTATGTCCGGGCTCCTGTATCTCCTCGTACCTGCGTCGTTGCACGGGCCATTGGTGTACGCCACTGACGCCCCGCAGGCCCGAAAGCCGCCGCCACGAAACTCCTCCATCCTCGTGTTGACATGGGAAATCGCCTGTCTCTGGGCATGATTGACGGATCGTCGGCCAGCCGGTACCACTGACCCACCGCACGGCCCCGCACGCCCCGCCACGCTCGTCCGTCCCTGGAGGCTGCATTGCGAGGATCCGCCACCGCCCCCACGTCCGCCCCCGGCCACAGACGCACCCGCCGCACCGCCGGCGCCCTCGCCTCGGCGGCCCTGCTGCTTCCCTTGCTCGGCGCGGCCCCGGCCGCGAACACCGCCGGGTCCTCCGCGAGCTCACTCCAGCGGGCGTTCGCCGCCGCGGCCGCCGAGTACCACGTGCCGCAGAGTGTTCTCCTCGGCGTCTCCTATCTCCAGTCCCGCTGGGACGGTCACGCGGGCGCGCCGAGCGTGACCGGCGGTTACGGTCCCATGCACCTCACCGACGCCCGCACCGCGCTCGCCACCGCCGCCTCGCACCACAGCGAGGGCACGGAGGACGCCCGCGGCGACGGCGCCCGCGCGGCCCTGCACCCCGACACCAAGGTGCCGACGGACTCCCAGCTCCCGGCCCGCCTCAAGACCTTGCCGAAGGCGGCCGAGCTGACCGGGATCCCGGCGGAGCAGCTGCGTACCGACGAGACCGCCAACGTGGCGGGCGGTGCGGCACTCCTCGCCGCCGCGCAGAAGGACCTGGGCGAACCGCTGAGCGACGACCCGGCGGACTGGTACGGGGCGGTGGCCCGCTTCTCGGGTGCGGACGACACGGCGACCGCGGCGGTCTATGCCAACGATGTCTACGACGTCCTGCGCACCGGCGAGGAGCGCACCACCGACGCCGGCCAGCAGGTCGCCCTGGCCGCCCAGCCGGGCCTCGCCCCGGACACCGCGCAGATCAAGGGGGCCGGTCTGCGTACGGTCTCCGCCGACGGCACCGAGTGTCCGAAGTCGGTGTCCTGCGAGTGGATCCCGGCGCCCTACGAGGAGTTCGGGGACAACGACTACGGCAACCACGACCTGGGCGACCGGCCGGCCTCGCAGAGCATCAAGTACATCGTCATCCATGACACGGAGGGCGCCTGGGACGGCGTACTGAAGCTGGTCCAGGACCCCACCTATGTGTCGTGGAACTACACCCTGCGCTCCACGGACGGTCTGATCGCCCAGCACGTGAAGGCCAAGGACGTGGCCTGGCACGCGGGGAACTGGTACGTCAACGCCAAGTCGATCGGCCTGGAGCACGAGGGCTTCCTCGCGGCGCCGGACGCCTGGTACACGGAGGCGATGTACCGGTCCTCGGCGCGGCTGGTGCGGTACCTGGCCGCGAAGTACCGCATCCCGCTCGACCGGCAGCACATCCTGGGCCACGACAACGTCCCGGGCCCCACGACGTCGACCGTCCCGGGCATGCACACCGACCCCGGCCCCTACTGGGACTGGCGGCACTACTTCGAACTGCTGGGCCACCCCTTCGAGCGCACCGCCGGCAAGAAGGGCGGGCTGGTGACGATCCTGCCGGACTACGCGACGAACCAGCCGACGTACACGGGCTGCGTCACCGGTGGCGAGCCGTGCGCGGCCCACGGTTCGAGCGAGGTGCGGCTGTACTCCGACCACGACGAGAGCTCGGCCCTGATCAAGGACGTCGGCCTGCACAAGGGCGCCGACTCGACGATCGACGTGAACGACGTGGGCTCGCGGGCCTCGACCGGTCAGCAGTACGCGGTCGCCGGCACCTACAAAGGCTGGACGGCGATCTGGTACCTCGGCCAGAAGGCCTGGTTCCGCAACCCGAAGAACGACCCGACGGCGGTCTCCGCGAAGGGCCTGGTGGTGACGCCCAAGGCGGGTCTGGAGAGCGTTCCGGTGTACGGGCGCGCTTACCCGGAGGCCTCGGCGTACCCGACGGGAGTGCCCGTGCAGGCGGTGTCCCCGTTGCCGTACACGCTCCCGGCGGGTCAGCGCTACGTGGTCGGTGGCAAGGTGCCCGGCGAGTACTACTACGCGGTCACCTTCACCACCGACTCGCACAGGGTCGTGGTCGGCAAGGACCTGTACTACGAGATCCAGTACGGGCACCGGGTGGAGTTCGTGCGCGCCGCTGACGTGCGGGTGCTGCCGTCGGTGTCCTAGACCGGATCAGCCCTGCTGGAAAAGCTCCGCCGGGAGCGGCTTCAGCAGGGCGTACAGGTCGTCGGTGATGGGGCGGTCCCAGGCGGCGATGGTGACCAGCACGTTGTCGCTGCGGTCGAACTGGACGCAGGAGATCCGGCTCTCGGAGAGCTTCAGGCGGCGCACGATCATGAGGTTGTCGCCCTGCATCACCGGCATGTCCTCCACGCCGACGACGGTCACCTCCTCCTCGTTCTCCAGCGCGAGCAGCAGCTGGGCGACCTCGAAGGGGATCTCGCCCTCGGCGACCTCGCGGGCCGGGGAGCCCTCGGGGAGGTTGCCGATGATCATCGCGGGGCCGCGGCCGCCGAAGAGGTCGTAGCGCAGGAAGACGCCCTGGCAGGAGCCGTCGGGGGCGGGGAGGAGGCCGGCGCCGAGGTTGCCGGGCCAGTCGCCCGGGTCCATGGCCAGGACGTCGAAGTCTGGACCGGCGGGGGTTGCGCTGCGGCGGCGGAGGAACGACATGCCGCAATGGTACGGGGCCGGGGGGTTGTGTTGCGGGTGCGGGTTGGCGAGGGCTTGTCGCGCCCACGCGGCGGAGCCGCAAGTCGATACAGCCCCGCGCCCCTAGGTGGGTCATCGCTACGTGGGTTTCAATGCGGCCGCCAGACCTGTGCTCTCCGTGCCCACCTTTCGGTAGACCGCGGACAGGAGGCGTACGACCGTGGGCTCGTCGATGCGTAGGTGCCTCGCTATCTCCGACTCCGTGTGCCCCTCCGTGACCAGGTGGGCGACCGTGCGCTCCCGCGCCGTCAGCGTGTCCGTCTCCGTGCTGTGGAGGCGGCGGGGGCGTAGGCCCGCCGCGGCGAGTTCGTCTCGGGCCGCATCGACCAGGCCGTCGGCTCCGCACTGCACCGCCGCGTCGAGGCCCCGGTAGAGGTGTTCGGCGGCCTCCCCGGGCCGTCCGGTACGACGGAGTTCCGTGCCGAGGGCCACCAGGGAGCAGGCGAGTTCGTAGGCGGCCGGGGAGCGTTCCAGGTGGGTTACGGACTCCTCCAGGAACTTGGCGCGGGCCGAGCCCGAGGAGACCTCGGCCGCTGTGCGCAGGGCCTGGCCGACGGCTGACGGGGTGCCGAACTGGCGGGCGCGGGAGAGGGCTTCGAGGGCTGTGGTGACCGCGCGTTCGGGGGTTTCGTGGGCCTCGGCCCGGGCCAGGTGGAGCTGCCAGGGGCACCAGGCGGGGTTGCGGATGCCGCGTGGGTCGAGGCGGCGGCCGGCGGCGGAGAGTTCCTCGGTCGCTTCCTTGGTGAGGCCGCGGGCCAGCAGGAGCTCGCCGTGCACGGTCTGCGCGTCGGGGAAGACGACGGCGGCCGGGAAGGGGGCGCAGAAGGAGTAGTCCTCGGCGGTCTGCGCGGCTTCGGTCACGCGGCCGCGGGCCAGGAGGACCTCGATGAGGATGCCGACCGCGTACCAGTGGGCGGGGGTGCCGGGGCCGACGCGTTCGGCGAGCCTGAGTCCGGCGCGGACGAAGTCCTCGGCCTCCGCGAGGCGGCCGCGGCGGTAGCGGACGTAGGCGAGGAGCGTGTAGGCGAAGGAGAGGTGGGCGCCGCGCCAGCCCTGTCGTTCGAAGTCGGCGATGCCGGCCGCGAAGAGTTCCTCGGTCCGGCCCGGGCGGTCGGCGTACATGAAGGCCAGCGCGACCAGGACGGGTACCTCGAAGCCGCGGTCGGGCTCGGCCCAGCCGAGGCCGCCGGCGAGGGCGCGTTCGGCGTGGTGGAGGGCGACGTGGGCGGGTTCGCCGCGCAGCACCGCGTCCCAGGTGCGCAGGCCGATGATGTAGCGCTCGGTGAGGTCGCGGCCCTTGAGGCGGTCGGCGAGTTTGGTGAGGCGGCGGCTGCGGGAGGGGTGGTCGGGTTCGTCGGCGCGGAAGGCGTCCCACATGAACTGTTCGGCGACCATGCGCAGCCTGACCCGGGCGTCCTCGGTGACGGGGATCTCGCGGGCGAGGGTGTCGGAGGCCTCGGCGAGGCGGTCGCTGTGGGCGAGGACCTGGGAGAGCCGGTAGACGATGTGCTGGCGCAGGCCGGCGTCGGCGATGGGTTCTTCGAGGGCGGCGCGGAGGTGGTTGACGGTGGTCGCCGGTTCGGTTAGCAGGGAGGCCGAGCCGAGTTCGTAGAGGACGGCGGCCCGGTCCTCGAAGGGCGGGGGTTCGCGCAGGGCACGGGCGAGGTAGCTGCGGGCGGCGTCGGGTGCGCCCGCCCGGAGGGTCTCCTCGGCGGCGGCGCGCAGTTGCTGCACGACCCAGTTGTCTCCGTCGGGGTGGGTCTCGAGGAGGTGGCGGCCGGCGGCTGAGGGGCCCTGGCCGTCGTTGATCACGCACCAGGCGGCCTGTCCGTGCAGGGCGACCCGGGTGGCGGGCGGGATGGCCCGGTAGACGGCGGTGGCGATCAGCGGGTGGACGAACTCCAGGGTGTCGGCGCCGGTGAGGACACGGGCGCCGCGCAGGGCGTCGGCCGCGTCGGCGGCCTCCTCGTGGCCGAGGCCGGCGACCGCGGCGGCCAGCAGGGGATGGATCTCGGTGCCGAGGACGGCGCAGGCCCAGGCGAAGCGGACGGTGGAGGTGCCGAGGCGTTCGAGGCGGGCGATGAGGCCGCTGCCCTTGACCGCGGCGGCCAGGTCGCGCAGCAGATGGGCTCCCGCCTCGGTCGGGGAGACGCCGCGGTCGCGCACCTTGGCGATCAACTCGACGGTCTCGAAGGGGCTTCCGGCGGTGACGGCCCAGCATTCGCGGCAGAACGCGTCGTCCGCGTGGGCGCCGAGCGTCTCGCGGACGAGCCGGGCGACGGCGACGGCGCTGAGCGGCTCCAGGTCGAGGGGTCGGCCGCCTGCCCGGCCGGGCAGGCCCCTGAACGACTCGGCGTGGTCCGGGAGTTCGTCGGGCCGATAGGCGACGACGACCAGCAGCGGGAGCTGTTCGGCCCGCGGTGCGAACGCGGCGAGCCAGCGCAGGGATTCGGGATCGGCCCAGTGGGCGTCGTCCAGCACCAGCACCATCGGGGCGCGCAGCGCGGCGAGATGGGTGAGCACCCAGTCCAGGCCGTCGCGCAGGCCCTGTTGGTCGGGCGGGGCGCCGGCGGTGGGGGCGCACAGGCCGAGGGCGGGGCCGACGATGTCGTACCAACTGCCCAGCGAGGCACGGAGATCCGTCTCGGCGGCGCCGGCGAACTGGGGTTGCAGCAGCTGGCGGGCGACATGGAAGGCGACGCGCTGCTCCTGGTCGCCGCCGCGGGCGGACAGCACGGTGCAGCCCCTGGTCGCGGCGCGGCGGCGGACCTCGGCGAGGAGGGTGGTCTTCCCGATGCCGGCGCGTCCGGCGAACGCGAGCAGGGCGCCGCGCGGGCGGTCGGAGGGCTCGGCCCCGTCCATGCGCAGACCGGTGAGCTCCCCCAACGCCTCGTCGACCGCGGCGAGTTCGCTCTCACGCTCGAAGAGCGTCCTTCTGCTCCGAACGATGCGCTGCACCATGGTGTACCCCCTGCCACGGTGGAACGCCCACGCGGGGAGCGAGCGCGCACCGTGACCTACAGGCACCTCAGCGTACGCCTCGACGAGGTCGCGCGACCCGGTTCGCCCATTACTGACCGACCCTGGTTCGAGGTGGTGTTCCGGGGCTGTTCACGATGCCGGGTCCGCAGGGTGTGGGGCCGTTTCACCCCTCCCCCGGCGTCGGCGGAACCACCGCCACCGGGCTCGCCGCGTGCAGCAGTACCGCTTGAGTGACCGAGCCCATCATGCGGACCGGTGCGAGCAGGCGGCGGCGGTGGCGGCCGACGACGACCAGTTCGGCGTCCTTGGAGGCCGCGACCAGCAGGCCGGCCGCGTCGCCCGGCATCGCGTGTGCGTCGGCGCGGACGTCGGGGTGGTTCTTGCGGTGCGGGGCGAGGAAGCCCTCGGCGAGGGTCCGGGTCTCGTTCTCGACGGCGTCCTGGTCGATCATCATCGGCACGAGTTCGCCGGGTGCGGCCCAGCTCTGCAGCGGCCAGGCGTAGGCGGCCACCACCTGGAGGCGGGCGCCGCGGAGGGCGGCCTCGGCGAAGGCGAAGTCGAGGGTCGCCTCGTCGGGACCGTCCACCTGGAGGCCGACGACCACGCGCGGGCCGGGCTCGGCCGGCACGTCGTCGCCGTGGACCTCGCGGCCGGGCCGGGGCACGATCACCACCGGGCACTCGGCGTCGCGCGCGGCAGCCATGCCGTTGGAGCCGAGCAGCAGGCTGGCGAAGCCGCCGCGCCCCCGGGAGCCGAGCACCAACAGCTGGGCGGCGGAGCCCAGTTCGGGCACCATCGCGGCCGGAGCGCCCTCCAGACCGAGGTATTCCATGACCGGCCGGTCGGCCACGCTCGCCAGATGGGCGCGCACCTGCTCCAGCACCGGGTCCTCGTCGAGGTCCGGCGGCCCGGCGACCAGGACGTCGGGCCGAACCCAGGGGGCGTACTGCCGTACGTGGACCACCCGCAGCGCCGTCCCGCGTCTGCGGGCGGCGTCCAGGGCCCAGTCCAGTGCGCGCAGGCTGTCGTCCGAACCGTCGACCGCAGCGATGACCGGCAGGGTGTTCATGGGGTTCCTCACCTCCGGAATACGACCTTCCCCCCAGGGTCAGCCTCGCTCAGGCTTCGGCCCCGGAGGGGCGTTCAAGGTCGCGTGTCCGGAAAAACAGGTGAGACACCTCCGGATCACGTCAGGTCGAATTCCCCTTCCCGCGCCCCCGACACGAACGCGCCCCATTCCGCGGGCGTGAAGATCAGAGAAGGACTTTCCGGGCGGCCGCTGTTGCGCATCGCGATGAATCCCTCGACAAAGGCGATCTGGACATCCCCCAGGCCACGGCTGCTCGAGTGCCAGTCGGCGCTGCTGAGGTCCAGCTCAGGCTTGTCCCAGCCCGCAAGCGGGTGCTGCTGGATGGTGCTCTCGGCCACGTCCGTGCTCCTCCCGATTCGTCGTCCGCGGCCAGCCTAGCGATCGGTTTCTGTTGCCAACAGGCCACGTGAGGGGGACCTTTCCGGAGACCCTCACGAGTCCGGGGGTTCGCTGCCCACGAGCCACATGGAGAAGAACTGCGAGCCGCCGCCGTAGGCGTGTCCGAGGACCCGGCGCGCCCCTTCCACCTGGTGTTCTCCGGCCTGGCCGCGCGCCTGGAGGGCCGCCTCGGCGAACCTGATCATGCCGGAGGCGCCGATCGGATTGGTCGACAGGACCCCGCCCGACATGTTGACCGGGAGATCACCGTCCAGCTCGGTCACCCCCGATTCGGTGAGCTTCCAGCCCTCGCCCTCGTCGGCGAAGCCGAGGTTCTCCAGCCACATGGGCTCGTACCAGGAGAACGGCACGTACATCTCGACCGCGTCGATGTCCCGCCGCGGATCGGCGATGCCGGCCTGCCGGTACACGTCGGCGGCACAGTCCTTGCCTGCCTGCGGCGACACGGCGTCCTTCCCGGCGAAGAGGGTCGGCTCGCTCCGCATGGCCCCGCCCAGCATCCAGGCGGGCGGCCGGGGCGCCCGAGCCGCTCCCGCCCGGTCCGTCAGCACCATCGCGCAGGCGCCGTCGGAGGACGGGCAGGTCTCCGAGTACCGGATCGGGTCCCACAGCATGGGCGAGGCCTGGACCTTCTCCAGGGTGATGTCGTGCTCGTGCAGATGCGCGTACGGATTCTTGAGCGCGTTGCGCCGGTCCTTGTACGCCACCAGGGAGCCGACGGTGTCGGGAGCGCCCGTGCGCCGCATGTAGGCGCGCACGTGCGGCGCGAAGAACCCGCCGGCCCCGGCCAGCAGCGGCTGCTGGAAGGGGATCGGCAGGGACAGCCCCCACATGGCGTTGGACTCGGACTGCTTCTCGAAGGCGAGGGTCAGCACGGTGCCGTGGACGCGGGCCGCGACCAGGTTGGCGGCGACAAGGGTGGTGGAGCCGCCGACGCTGCCCGCGGTGTGCACCCGCAGCATCGGCTTGCCGACCGCGCCGAGCGCGTCGGCGAGGTAGAGCTCGGGCATCATGACACCCTCGAAGAAGTCGGGCGCCTTGCCGATGACGACGGCGTCGATGTCGGCCCACGTCAACTCGGCGTCGTCCAGCGCCCGCCCGGCCGCCTCCCGCACGAGCCCGGCGATCGAGACGTCCCGGCGCGCCGCCACGTGCTTGGTCTGGCCGATGCCTACGACGGCCACGGGCTCCTTGCTCATCGCGGATCCCCTTCGAGTACGGCGACCAGGTTCTGTTGCAGACAGGGCCCGGAGGTGGCGTGGGCGAGCGCCCGGTCGGACTCGCCGCGGTGGATCGCGGCGGCGGCCTCACCGAGCCGGATCAGTCCGGCGGCCATCATCGGGTTGGCGGCGAGCGCCCCGCCCGAGGGGTTCACCCGCACCTCGTCGCCCAGCCGCAGCGCCTTGCGCAGCACGACCTCCTGCGAGGAGAAGGGAGCGTGCAACTCGGCGAGATCCACGGGCCGTTCGAAGGCACCGGCCTTCTCGGCGGCCAGCCGGGCCGACGGCGAGTCGGTCAGGTCGCGCACGCCGAGGCTGTGCGCCTCGATGCGGTGGTCGATGCCCCGGATCCAGGCGGGCCGCTCGCACAGCTCCCGGGCCCGGTCCCCGCGGCAAGGATCACGGCGGCGGCGCCGTCGCCGATGGGCGGGCAGTCACCGGTACGGAGGGGTCGTACGAGGTAGTCGCCCTGTGGTACCGAACCCCGCAGCTGGGCATGGGAGTTGGCGGTGGCGTCCGCGCGGCTGCGGGCGCCGACGGCGGCCAGAGCGGGCTCGTCCGTCTCGCCGGCGTCGATGAGGGCCTGCGCCTGGAGGGCCGCCAGGGCGATGGAGTCGGGCCAGAGCGGGGCCACGTAGTACGGGTCGAGCTGGCGGGTCAGGACGTCGCGTACGGAGCCGGGTGAGGACTTGCCGTAGGAGTAGACGAGGGCGGTCTCCGCCTCGCCGGTGAGGAGTTTCGTCCACGCCTCGTACAGGGCCCAGGCGCCGTCCATCTCGACGTGCGACTCGGAGATCGGCGGCCAGGCGCCGACGCCGTCGAGGGCGAGAGTGAAGGAGAAGGCGCGGCCGGCCAGGTAGTCGCTGGAGCCGGAGCAGGTGAAGCCGATGTCGGCGGTCTTGAGGCCGGTCTGGCCGAGGACGTCGTGCAGGACCGGCATGAGCATCTCGACCTCGGAGAGGTCGTCGGTGGTGCGCCGGTGGTCGGTCTGGGCGAAGGCGACCAGTGCTATGTCACATATCACAGCAGCTCCTTGTAGGCCTCGTACTCCGCGTCCGGCTCCCCGGTCGGCCGGTAGTGGTCGGGATACCGGGCCCCGTCGGTCCACACGGCCTCGACCCGCAGCCCCATGCGCACCTGGTCGTACGGGATGCCGCCGATCCGGCCGTGCAGCGCGAGGTCGGCGCCGTCGAGGGCGATGTGGGCGTACACGTACGGCACTTCGATGTCGAGGTTCTTCGCCTTGATGTTGACGATGCAGAAGGTGGTGACCGTCCCGCGCGGGCCCACCTCGACCTGTTCCGCGGTGGCGACACCACACGTGGGGCACGCGCCCCTCGGCGGCACGTACACCTTCCGGCAGGAGGGGCAGCGCTCGCCGACCGTCCGCCGGTCGCCGAGGGCGTGGATGTAGGCGGACTGGGCGCGGCCCGGCGAGTAGGTGTAGTCGAGCCGGGCAGGCGCCACGATGCCGGTGATCGCGTCCGCGAACTCGCCGCTGTGGCCCTCCGGCTGGACCGCTTCGCCGTCGTACGGCTCGAAGCAGGCGATGTCGGTGATGGCGCCGGAGCGTTCCCCGGCCCAGCGGACCCGGACGCGCATTCCGGTCCGTACGGCGTCGGGGCCTTCGGCGTCGAGGGCGTGCAGGAGGGCGGTGTCGGCGCCGTCGAGGCGGACCAGGACCCAGGCGAAGGGGGTGTCGAGGGGCTGGCCGCGGCGGGGTTCGTGGTTCCAGGCCCAGGTGGTGACCGTGCCGGTGGGGGCGACCTCGACGAGGTCGCGTATCTCCTCGGCGGTGACGGGGTCGTACTCGACGGGTGGGACGAGGACGCGGCCGTCGCGGGTCTTCACCCCGAGCACGACCTGCTCGCGCAGGCCGGTGAGGAAGGCGCTCTGGACGGGGCCGAGGGAGCGGGTGAAGGGGAACTCGACGGCGAGCGGCGCTTTGAGGACTTCGGGCATCGGGGCTGCCTCCTTCGAGGATCAGGCACGCTTGTACTGGGGCGGTCGCTTCTCCGCGAAGGCTCGGGCCCCCTCCTTGGCGTCGGCGGTGTCGAAGATCGGCCAGCCGCGCTTGAGTTCGGAGGCGAGGCCGTCCGTCTCCGTCATCTCGGCCGTCTCGTAGACGGACGCCTTGACGGCCTCGACGGCCAACGGGCCGCAGCTGTTGACCTGTTCGGCGATCTCCAGGGCCTTCGCGAGAGCGGTGCCGTCGGGGACGACATGGCCGATCAGGCCGACGTCGGCGGCTTCGCGGGCGGTGTAGGGGCGCCCGGTGAGCAGCATCTCCAGGGCGTGGGTGCGCGGGATCTGGCGTTGCAGACGGACCGTCGAACCGCCGATGGGAAACAGTCCGCGCTTGACCTCGAACAACCCGAAGGTCGCCGACTCCCCCGCCACCCGGATGTCGGTGCCCTGGAGGATCTCCGTGCCGCCCGCCACGCAGTAGCCCTCGACGGCGGCGATCACCGGTTTGCGGGGGCGATGGTGGCGCAGCATCGCCTTCCAGTGCAGGTCCGGGTCGGCCTTCAGGCGGTCCCGGTAGTGCTCGCCCTCCATGCCCTTTCCGGCCAGGGCCTTGAGGTCCATACCGGCGCAGAAGGCACCGCCCGCCCCGGTCAGCACGATCGAGCGGACCTCGTCGTCCTCGTCGGCCTCGACCCAGCCGTCGTACAGACCGACCAGCATCGACAGCGAGAGCGCGTTCTTGGCTTCGGGCCTGTTGAGCGTGAGCACCAGTGTGGCGCCCTCGCGCCGCACGGTGAGGTGTTCCGTCCCACCCATTGCCGTCTCCCCTCTCCTGGAACGAGAACAGGTTGCAGTAGCCGGGGAGGCACTTCAAGAGTTTTCTGACAGACAGTCAGATTTCTTCGCGCGAACCCTTCCCACTTGCCGTGCCCTTTGCTCTGATGACCGGCGAACCGATGGATGCGCGTCTGTCTTCGTTCATGGCTGCCGGGGTCAGGAGGAGCGGTGGAGTACAACCTTGCGGACCTGTTCGAGTCGGTAGTCGACGTGGTGCCCGACCGCGAGGCCCTGGTGTACGTCGACCATCCGGGCACGGGGGCCGAACGCCGGCTGACGTACGCGGAGCTGGACGCGGCGGCGAACCGGATCGGCCACCATCTGATCGACGCCGGGATCCGCCCCGGCGAGCATCTCGGGCTGCACCTCTACAACGGGATCGAGTACCTCCAGACGGTGTTCGGCTGCCTGAAGGCGCGGATCGTGCCGGTCAACGTCAACTACCGTTACGTAGAGGACGAGTTGGTGTACCTCTACCGGGACGCCGATCTGGTGGCCCTGGTCTTCGACGCGGAGTTCGACGGGCGGGTGGCGGCCGCGCTGCCGCAGTGTCCGAAGCTGCGGCACCTGGTGCGGGTCGGCGGCGACGGCGAGGGAGCCGCCGCCGTACCCTTCACCGAGGCGGAGGCGGGCGGTTCGCCGGAACGCGGGTTCCCCGTGCGGTCGGGCGACGACCAGTTCATCATCTACACCGGCGGGACCACCGGGATGCCCAAGGGTGTGATGTGGCGTCAGGAGGACCTGTTCTTCTCGGGGTTGGGCGGTGGCGCGCCGACCGGTGAGCCGGTCAGGAAGCCGCAGGAGCTCGCCGAGCGGGTCGCGGCCGGCGGCTCCGGCATCACCTTCTTCCCCACCCCCCCGCTGATGCACGGCACCTCGACCCTCACCTCCCTCATCGGGTTCAACTTCGGCCAACGGGTCGTACTGCACCGGAAGTTCGCACCGGAGGAAGTACTGCGGACGATCGAGAAGGAGAAGGTCACCGCCATGTCGCTGGTCGGCGACGCGATGCTGCGGCCGCTGATCGACGCGCTGAACGGGCCCATGAAGGGCACGGACTGCTCCTCGATGTTCAGCGTGTCGTCCTCGGGCGCGGTGATGTCGGAGACCGTGCGCCGGCAGTTCCAGGAGCTGCTGCCGGGCACGATGCTGCTCAACAACTACGGCTCGTCCGAGTCCGGCTTCAACGGCACGGCGACGGCCGACTCCGGCGCCGGGCAGACCTTCCGGATCCGCGTCAACTCCCGTACCCAGGTGGTCGATCCGGCCACGTACGAGCCGGTCGCCGTGGGCGAGGTGGGCCGGGTCGCGCAGTGCGGTCACGTCCCGCTCGGCTACTACAACGACGCGAAGAAGACCGCCGAGACCTTCTTCGAGAAGGACGGCCGACGGTGGGTCCTGCTCGGCGACATGGCGACGGTGGACGACGAAGGCATCGTCACGGTGCTCGGCCGGGGCTCGCAGTGCATCAACACCGGGGGCGAGAAGGTGTACCCGGAGGAGGTCGAGCAGGCCCTCAAGGGGCATCCCGACGTGTACGACGCGCTGGTGGCCGGGGTGCCGGACGCGAAGTGGGGCAACCATGTGGCGGCGGTCGTGCAGCTGCGCGAGGGTGCGGCACGTCCGTCGCTGGCGGACATCCAGTCGTACTGCCGCAGCCATCTCGCCGGGTACAAGATCCCGCGTCAGCTGGTGATCGCCGAGGCGATACGGCGGTCGCCGAGCGGCAAGGCGGACTACCGGTGGGCCAAGGACGTGGCGGCGGCCGCCGACCGGTAGGGGCCTCGGCAGGGACACGACCCCGCCGGGGCAGCGGGGCGGAGTCCGGCGGGCGTACTCTTTGCGCGCGGTTGACCCGGGTGTTTGAACAGAGGGTTACGTCGGGCCGTACGCGAGGTTGGCGGCCCGAATCTGCAGGCCCGGGCCGCCGCGCCAGCACCGGGCTTCGCACGGAAGGACCTACGGGTGTCGCACCTCACGCCCCCTCGACAACTACCGGACGCGGACGGTGGCGACGGCCCTGATCCCGGGGACACTGAGGGAGTGGATGCCGAGCCCAGGGACACCGAGGACACGGAGTCGTCGGCGGCCCCCGAACCCGTTGAGCCCGCTGCGCCCGCAGAACCGGCTGAACCCTCCGGCCCCACTCCCCCCGTTCACCCCGTCCGTCCCACGCGCCCCGGCTGGTTCGGCTGGCGGCGCAAGTACCCCCGGGTCGCGACGGGTGTCCGCATCTGCACCACCGTCCTGGCCGGGGCGCTGGTGCTCGCCGTGCTGCTCGTGCCCAACCGCCTCGACTGGATCACCGTCCAGTCCTTCCTCCGCCTCCCCGTCGAGGCGATCTTCCTCGCGGCCGTACTGCTCGCGCTGCCGTCGAAGGCGCGGCGGATCACGGCCGTGGTCCTCGGGGCGTTCCTCGGACTGTCCGCCATCCTCAAGTGTCTCGACATGGGCTTCCGCCAGACGCTGGCCCGGCCGTTCGACCTGGTCTTCGACTGGGTTCTGCTGAGCGACGGTGCGGACTGGGTGAAGGACTCGTTCGGACGCTCCGGCGAGTTGCTCGCGATCATCGGGGTGATCGTCCTGGCCGTCGCCGTGCTCGTGGTGAGCGCGCTCGCGATGGTGCGGATGGCTGACGTACTGGCCCGGCACCGCCCGGTGGCCGTACGCACCACGCTGGTCCTGGGCGTCGCGTGGATCATCTGCTTCACCGTGGGGGTGCAGTTCGGCGGAGTCACCTTCGCCACGAAGGGGTACGCCCAGTACCTCACCAACCGTGTGAAGTACGTCCGTGAGGGCCTCGGGGACGCCGACGTCTTCAAGAAGCAGCTCGATGTCGACGCCTTCGCCAACACCCCCTCCGACCAGTTGCTGACCGGACTGCGCGGCAAGGACGTCATGTTCACCTTCATCGAGAGCTACGGCCGGGTGGCCATCGACGATCCGACGATGGCACCGGAGATCGACGCGACCCTCAAGGCGGGCGACGCCAGGCTCAAGGCGGCCGGCTTCGCGTCCCGCAGCGGCTGGCTCCGGTCGCCGGTGACGGGCGCGGGCAGCTGGCTGGCCCACTCGACGTTCCTGTCCGGCCTGTGGATCAAGAACCAGCAGCGGTACCGGACCGTGACCACCAGCGACCGCGCGACGCTCACCAGCTACTTCCAGAAGACCGGCGCCTGGCGCACGGTCGGCATCGTCCCGGGCGTCCGCAAGGCCTGGCCCGAGGGCAAGTACTTCGGCCTCGACCACATCTACGACTCGACCCACCTCGGCTACCAGGGCCCGTACTTCAGCTGGACGCCGGTGCCGGACCAGTTCAGCCTGGAGGCCTTCCAGAAGCTGGAGCACGGGAAGAAGAACCGCAACCCGATCATGGCGGAGATCATCCTGGCCTCCAGCCACAACCCCTGGTCCCCCATCGCGCACATGATCGACTGGAAGGACCTCGGGGACGGCAAGGTCTTCTACAAGATCAAGAAGGAGGGCACGAACCCGACGCAGGTCTGGAAGAGCGCGAAGCGCGTACGCACCGAGTACCGCAAGGCCATCCAGTACTCCCTGGACAGCCTGACCGAGTGGATGCAGCGCTACGGCGACAAGAACACCGTCCTCGTCTTCCTCGGCGACCACCAGCCCGTCCCGACGGTCACCGGAGGCAGCGCCAACCGGGACGTGCCGGTCACCATCGTCGCCCGCGACCCGAAGGTGCTGGACCGCGTCTCCGACTGGGGCTGGACGGAGGGTCTCAAACCCGCGGCCAACGCCCCGGAGTGGAGCATGAACCAGTTCCGGGACCGTTTCATGACGGCATACGGCCCCCAGGGCGGGTGAGCCGATCGGCTGACGGCTGTTCCGCGGGGGGCTTCGGACGGCGTATCAGAACGCGCCCGGACGGGACGCCGTCCCTAGGGTCTCAGGCACGGTGATCGAGTTCACCGTGCCTGAAGGGGCCGTAGCCGCCCACGCGAAGGCCGACCTCGACTGCAGCGACTTCACCTACCAGGAGGACGCGCAGGCTGAGTTCAACCGTCTCCCCGGCGACCCCTATCGCCTGGACGAGGACAACGACGGCATCGCCTGCGAATGGCTCCCGCACAGATCGTCGACGACATCCACCGTCACCTCCACCGCGGCCCCGCTGCGGGGCGTCAACGCGGGCCTCGGTGGCAGCACCGGTCCCGCGGACTTCGAGGTGGTGGGCGGGGTCGGGCTGACGGTCCTCGGCCTCGGCCTGGCCACCGGTCATCTGATGCTGCGCCGACGGCGCCGGGCCGCCGGGCTCCGGAGGCGTTGAGGGCGGCACCCTCAATCCGCGAGAAAGCCCTCCACCACCGCCAGGAACTCCTCCGGCCGGTTCTCGTGCACCAGATGTCCGGCGTCGATGGTCACCAGCCGGGCGTCCGGGATCAGTCCGGCCAGGGTCACGATCTGCTCCTGCGGGACGAGACTGCCGGGCCCACCCCCGATGAGAAGGGTCGGCATGGTGATCCGCCCCATGTGGTCCCACCACACAGGGTCGGGGGCATTCCGCTGCCCGTCCGTCTCGCGGATCATCGCCCAGTCGAACGGCAGGTCTCCATCGGGCCGTTCGGCGAGTGGCCGGGGCGGGTCGAGAGGGATCGGTGCCGGTACGTCCTCCAGGACGAGGCGTCGTACGACGTCGGGGTCCTGCTGCGCGAGGAGGTACGCGACCGCGCCGCCCAGCGAGTGGCCCACGACGTCGGCGCGTTCGATGCGGAGCGCGTCGAGGCACGCACGGACGTCGTCCCGCATCGCCTCGTACGTGTACTCGCCCGGCCAGTCGCTACAGCCGTGACCCCGCAGGTCGGGGGCGTACACACGGCGCGGGGACAGGCCCGTCGCAAGGCGTTCGGCCACGGGGGTCCAGTCCGCGCCGTCGGTGCCGCGGGAGTGGAGCAGGAGGAGTGGCGGCGCGGCCTCCGGGCCCCAGGTGCGGTACGCGAGGGTGATGCCGTTCGCTTTGACGGTGCGGGGTGGGGTGGCCATGCGGGGACGGTAACCGGCGCGGCCGCGGGCCTGGTGCCGGATCTGCCGAGGGCAGACGCGGGCGGAAGCGCGACACGGTTCCGGGTCCCTGCTTGGTCCAGGGCGGAGCCTCCACCTGCCCGTCCAGGAAGCCGGCGACCCGTCCCACGAACCACTCGGGGTCGTCCAGCCACGGATAGTGGCCGACGCCGGGCTGGACGCTGAACTCGGCGTTGGGGAAAGCATCCGCACCGGCACATACCTCCTGCTCCCGGGCCGTCTCGTCCCAGCGGCCGTAGAAGAAGGGGGCGATGGCGAGACCGTAGTCGGCCTTGTCCGCCAGCCAGTCCTCGAAGACGGGAGCGGCCGCCTCGAACCACGGCTCGCCGCTCCTCAGCCGCGCCACCCGCTCCGGGTGCCGGGCGGCGTACAGCAGGGCGAGACTGCCGCCGGCGGAGTGCGCGAGAACGTCCATGCGCTCAAGCCCGAGGTGCCCGCGCAACGCCTCCACGTCGTCCACCAGCCGATCGCACCAGTAGGTCGCCGGATCCTCCAAGCTGGGTCCGGTCGGGCGTGCTGAAGATCGACACACGGGCGATCCTGCTGGGCGGCGGCAACAGAGCGCAACGGAGTTCTCGTCTCCAGGTTCACGGGCGGGCGGTGGGCAAGATCCGGCGAATCGCCGATCCGAGGGACCTCGCAAGATCGCCAACGGGCCCCTGACTGTGCTACCTTTTTCTCGTTGCAGTTGTGGTACCCATGAAACTATGTGCGCCTGACGGGAATGTTCCTCCTGCAGGCGCATTATTTGTTTTCCGGCATCTCCGGATGGGGCCTCTGCCATCAGAAGGAGAAAGTCATGGCACAGGGAACCGTCAAGTGGTTCAACTCGGAAAAGGGTTTCGGCTTCATCGAGCAGGACGGCGGCGGCCCGGACGTCTTCGCCCACTACTCGAACATCGCCACCCAGGGCTTCCGTGAGCTCCAGGAGGGCCAGCGGGTTTCCTTCGACGTCACGCAGGGCCAGAAGGGCCCGCAGGCGGAGAACATCACCCCCGCCTGATCGCCGGACGCGTATCCGCTTGCCGGGGTCCGCACCGTCACGGTGCGGACCCCGGTTTGTGCTGTTTTCAGGAAGGCATACACCTGCATGTCCCGCAGACCCCAGAAGTCCAACCGGCGCGCCTCGTCGCCTGCCCCGTCCGCGCCGTCGACGAGGGAATTCCGGCTGCCGGAAAGCACGACTCCCCCACTCCCCGCCGTCGAGGACTTCGCCGGTCTGGACATGCCCGCGGCCCTGCTCAAGACGCTGGCCGCGCAAGGCGTCACGACTCCCTTCCCCATCCAGGCCGCCACGCTGCCCAACTCGCTGGCCGGCCGTGACCTGCTGGGCCGCGGACGAACCGGCTCCGGCAAGACACTTGCCTTCGGGCTCGCGCTCCTTGGCCGTACGGCCGGAATGCGCGCACAGCCCAAGGCGCCCCTTGCCCTCGTGCTGGTGCCCACCCGCGAACTGGCCCAGCAGGTGACGGACGCGCTGACCCCGTACGCGACGGCGGTGAACCTCCGGCTGACGACCGTCGTCGGCGGGCTCTCCATCACCCGGCAGGCGGCCGCGCTGCGCCGCGGCTCCGAGGTGCTCGTGGCGACCCCGGGCCGGCTCAACGATCTCGTGAACCAGGGCGACTGTGTGCTCGACGACGTCCGCATCACGGTGCTGGACGAGGCCGACCAGATGACCGACATGGGCTTCCTGCCGCAGATCACCAAGCTGATCCAGCGGGTACGGCCCGACGGACAGCGCATGCTCTTCTCGGCCACGCTGGACGCCAACATCGACCGGCTGGTGCAGCGGTTCCTGACGGATCCCGTGGTGCACTCCGTGGATCCGTCCGCGGGCGCGGTGACGACCATGGAGCACCATGTGCTCCACGTCCTGGACGAGACCGACAAGAAGGCCGTCACCACGCGCATCGCGGCCCGTGACGGCCGGGTCATCCTCTTCCTCGACACCAAGAGGTCGGCGGACCGACTCGCCAAGCGGCTCCTTGCGGTCGGTGTGCGCGCGGCGGCGCTGCACGGAGGCCGCTCGCAGCCGCAGCGCAACCGGACGCTGGAGCAGTTCAAGAACGGGCAGGTCACCGCGCTGGTGGCGACGAACGTCGCGGCCCGGGGCATACACGTCGACGACCTGGACCTGGTCGTGAACGTCGATCCCCCGACCGACCACAAGGACTACGTCCACCGGGGCGGTCGTACCGCCCGGGCCGGCGGTTCCGGCAGCGTGGTCACGCTGGTCCTTCCCGACCAGAAGCGGGACGTGACCCGGCTGATGTCGGACGCGGGCATCCGTCCCCGGACGTCCCGCGTCACGTCGAGCGACACGGAGCTGGCCACCATCACCGGCGCCCGCGAGCCCTCCGGCGTGCCGGTCACGATCGAGGTTCCGCAGCCGGCGACGCCCGCGGCGTCCCGTCAGGGCCCGAAGGCGGCCACGGATGCCGGCAGGCGGTCCAGCCGCCGGCGCCGAAGCGGGACCGGGTCCGGAGCGCCGACGGGCACTGCCACCGGAACGGGAGGCCGGGGCTCCGCCCGCCGGTCCGCGGACGCTGCGTCGAACACATCCGGCACCCGCTCCGCCAGCACCACCACCCGCTCCAGTTCAAGCACCGGCACCCGCTCAAACACCGGCACGGGCACCCGCTCCGGCTCAGGCGCCCGGTCCGGCTCCGCATCCGGTGCCGGCAAGGCCGTCCGCGGATCGGGTCGGGGCTCGGCGAGCGGATCCGGTGCGCGTGGGGCTGCCGGGACCGGCGGTGCCACACGGGGTGCGGCAGGCACTGGCGGCCGCACCTCCGACCGCCGGGGTGGCCGCCGTAGCTCCGCCGGCTAGCGCTCACGCGGGCCTCGAGGCGGCCGTCCCGACTCCGCCGGTTCGTGCCGGCACGAACCACGAGGCGGCCGTCGCAGCTCCACCGGCTCGCGGCAGCGCCGGGGGCCCGAGGCAGCCGTCTGAGCTCCCCCAGCTCGCCCAACCGGAGGCCCCGAGGCTGCCGTCACAGCTCCCTCAGTTCGCGCCGGCACGAGGCTCTGGGGCAGCCGTCGCAAGTCGACCGGCTCGTGTCGGCGCGGGGCCCCGGGCAGCCACGTCAGCTCCCCCGGCTCGCCCCAGCAGGAACTCCGAGGCAGCCGCCACAACTCCACGAGATTGTGTCGGCACGAAGCCCGGGGCAACCGTCCCGGCTCCGTCGGCTCATGTCGGCACGAGCCCCGGGGCGGCTCTCGTGTCCCTGCCCTCGCGGAGGTGGCGGGTTCCGTCCGAGGTCTGATGGTCAGTCGGATGCCGACCGCTGCACCGGGAGCACCGGGCTCCCCTGTGTGTCTCTCCCGGCTGCGGCCGGGATCGGGCGGGTGACGCCGGAGAAGTCGTGGGGGGTCATGGTGTTGCGGTCGGTCACCGCGCGGCCCAGGGCATGGTGGGGCCAGAGGCCGCCGGCCAGGCGGCGGCTGCGTTCGCCCCATTCCAGGGCCTCCGCGCCGCGGACCTTGTAGAAGTTCAGGGCGTAGCCGCCGGAGTGGATCCGGAGGAGGCCGAAGCCGCCGGGGTACTCCTTGATCGCGCTGACCTCCTGAAGGGTGACGTGCGGGGCCCGCGACAGGATCGTGCGCTTGTTGCGGTGGGTGTGGCCCGCGTGGTGCAGGAAGACGCCCGGGGCGGCGGCGTAGGCCTCGAGGATCGCTCGGGCCTGGCGACGGTTGAGGCGCTGGCCCGCGGCGACGGGGAAGACGGAGTCCCGGACGGTCAGCGGATGGTGGCCGAAGACGACCGTCGGCTGCTCCCGGTTGTCCCGCAACCGGCGGCGGAACCAGGAGAGTTGGTCCTCCCCCAGGCCGCCCGAGTCGGCGCCGTTCCCCCGCTTCTCATAGGTGTCGAGGCCGACGATGCGCAGTCCGCCCACGTCGTGGGCGAAGTACCCGGGCCCGCCGTCCCCGGCGAAGCCGCGGCGGAAGGCGTCGCCGCTGTCGCCGTGCTCGGGTCCGGGACGGTCGTGGTTGCCGCGTACGACGAAGTAGTCGCGGCCGTGATCGCCGAAGCGGTCCAGGATGCGTCTCGCGTCGGCCAGGTCCTGCGGTGCGCCGCCCGCCGAGATGTCGCCGGCGGCCAGCAGCAGGTCGGCGCCGCGGCGGCGGGCCTCCTCGACCATGGCCAGGCTCATGACCTCCGGGTAGGGGGCGAGACCGGCCCGCTGCGACACCCCGCGGAACAGCGGGATGCCCGTCACCAGTCCGGCGGTGGTCTCGCCGAGGTGCAGGTCGTTGCAGAGCGCGATCGACATCAGATGGCGGCCGGGCGGGGGCTGCGGCGTGGTGAAGGCGTACGGGCCGCCGCGCGAGCCGAAACCGTGCCGGGAGGTACCGGCCGCGTTGCCGCGCGCGAAGTGCAGCGCGGTGGCCGTGGCGGCCACGCCCCGGGAACGGGCCTGGTAGTAGTACGTCTGCCCCGGCTCCAGGCCGGTCAGCTCGACGTGGTGGTGGGCGGTGGGCCGGTGCTCGCCGGCGACGCGGTTCAGGCGGCCCGGGTGGGTGCCGTAGACGACCTCGCCGTCGCTGATGGCGGGGAGCATGTGGCCGAGTCCGTCGTCGGAGCCGGGGATCCCGGTGAACCAGGTGATGACGGCGCGGTCCTCGGTGAGGGTGACCAGTTCGAGGTTGACGGCGGCGACGTGGCTGGGGTGGGGACGCGTGCGCTGGGCGGCGGCGGAGGCGGCGCGCAGCGCGAGCAGCGCGCCGGCGCGGAGCACTTCACAGGGGTCCGGCAGCGCCGCCAGGGGAGCGGGGAGGCAGCAACGCATGTCAGCCATGTTCCAGGGCGCGGTGAACTATGGCGGCAGCACGGACGGCAGGATCGGGTACGGAACGCGGCTTCTTGCGACGTCATGCCACGTCATGGGGTATGACGTCTGTTCTTGTGGCGTTTGTCACTCGCCGTTCGCAAACCGGTCCCGCAGCTCTCTTTTCAAGATCTTCCCGCTGGCGTTGCGCGGCAGTCCGTCCACGAAGACCACCCGCTTCGGCGCCTTGAAGGCGGTGAGTTTCTCGCGGGCGTGGGCGATCAGCTCCTCCTCGGTGACCTCGCCGCGCGGGACGACGACCGCGGTGACGGCCTCGATCCAGCGCTCGTCGGGCAGGCCGACCACGGCGACCTCGGCGACGCCCTCGTGCGTGTAGAGGGCGTCCTCGACCTGGCGTGAGGCGACCAGCACGCCACCGGAGTTGATCACGTCCTTCACCCGGTCGACGATCGTGTAGTAGCCGTGCGGGTCGCGCACCGCGAGGTCGCCGGAGTGGAACCAGCCGTCACGGAATGCGTCGGCGGTCTCCTCGGGCTTGTCCCAGTAGCCTTCGCACAGCTGCGGGGACTTGTAGACGATCTCGCCGGGCGTGCCGTCGGGGACGTCCTTGCCGTCCTCGTCGACCACCCGGGCGTCGACGAAGAGGACGGGGCGACCACAGGAGTCCATGCGGCCCTTGTGCTCGTCGGGGGCCAGGACGGTGGCGAGGGGGCCGATCTCGCTCTGCCCGAAGCAGTTGTAGAAGCCGAGCTTCGGCAGGCGCTCGCGCAGCCGTTCAAGGACCGGCACCGGCATGATCGACGCGCCGTAGTAGGCCTTGCGCAGGCCGCTCAGGTCGCGGTCGGCGAAGTCGGGGCGGTTGGACAGCCCGATCCAGACCGTCGGCGGCGCGAACAGGCTGTCCACACGCCCCGCCTCGATCAGGTCGAAGAGCCGGTCGCCGTCGGGGGCGTCGAGGATGATGTTGGTCGCGCCGACCGCGAGATACGGCAGCAGGAACACGTGCATCTGCGCCGAGTGGTACAGCGGCAGTGAGTGCACGGGACGGTCGCCGGCGCTGAGGTCGAGGGCCGTGATCGCGCTCAGGTACTCGTGGACCAGCGCACGGTGCGTCATCATCGCGCCCTTGGGGAGGGCGGTCGTACCGGAGGTGTACAGCAGCTGCACCAGGTCCTCGGTGCGCGGTTCGGGACCGTCGTGGGCGGGAGCCGTCGCGAGGCGTGCCAGCAGTGAGTCGTCGGCGTCGCGCAGGGGCAACGTACGGACGTCGGCGGCGAGTCGGCCCGCCAGGTCGGGGTCGGTGAGGACCAGGGAGCTGCCGGACTGGCCCACGATGTAGGCGAGGTCGTCGCCGGTCAGGTTCTGGTTGACCGGGACGTGGACCAGGCCCGCGCGGGCGCAGGCCAGGAAGGCGATCAGGTAGGCGTCCGAGTTGTGGCCGTAGGCGCCGACCCGGTCGCCCGGGGCCAGGCCCGCACCGAGCAGAACACTCGCCGCGCGGCCGACCGCCAGGTCGAGTTCCTCGTACGTCCATGTGCGCTCGCCGTACTCCACCGCGACCCGCGCCGGGGTGCGCCGAGCGCTGCGCCGCAGCACCCCGTCAACCGTGCTGCCCTGTCCCTGCGTCATGACTCATGATCCTCGGTCCGTCACCGAGGCAGGTCAAGCACCTGGGCGGGTCACCCCGTACAGGTACGCTCAACCGCCCCTTCCCTCAATGACGTTGGGAGGCACCATGCGCACCCGCCTGAGACGACTGGTCGTTGCGGCCGTCGCCTTACTCACCGCCTCGACCGCGCTGCCGGCAGCCGCGGCCGGGCAGCAGAGCCGCCAGGAACACCCCTCGCACGGCGGACTGTCCGCCGTCATCCGCTACACCGAGTACGGCATTCCGCACATCGTCGCCAAGGACTACGCGAATCTCGGCTTCGGCACCGGTTGGGCGCAGGCCGCCGACCAGGTGTGCACGCTCGCCGACGGCTTCACGACCGTCCGCGGCGACCGCTCGCGCTTCTTCGGGCCCGACGGGCAGACCGACTTCTCGCTGTCGTCGGCCTCCACCAACCTCGCCAGCGACCTCTACTTCCGCGGAGTCCGAGAAACCCGCACGGTGGAGAAGCTGCTCGCGCAGCCCGTGCCGCTGGGCCCGAGCCGGGACGTGAAGGACCTGATGCGGGGCTTCGCCGCCGGGTACGACGCCTGGCTGAAGCAGAACCGGATCTCCGACCCGGCGTGCAAGGGCGCCGCCTGGGTGCAGCCGATCAGCGCGGTCGACGTGGCCGCCCGTTTCTACGCCATCTCCGTCATCGGCGGCCAGGGCGGCTCCGTGGACGAGATCACCGGGGCCCAGCCGCCCACCGGTGCGACGACCGGGACTCAGGGCGTCGACGCCGAGGCCCTGATCAAGTCCGTGCAGGCCCGTACCGCCGACGCGGACATGGGCTCGAACGCGGTCGCCTTCAGCGGCGCCACCACGGCGAACGGCCGCGGTCTGCTGCTGGGCAACCCGCACTATCCCTGGCACGGCGGGCGCCGCTTCTGGCAGTCGCAGCAGACCATCCCGGGCGAGCTCGACGTCGCCGGCGGGTCACTGCTCGGCTCGCCGACCATCTCCATCGGCTACAACTCCCGTGTCGCGTGGAGCCACACCGTCGCGACCGGGGTGCCGTTCAACCTCACCCGGCTCACCCTCGACCCGTCCGACCCGACCGTCTATCTGGTCGACGGCAAGCCGGAGCGGATGACGAAGCGGACGGTGACGGTGGCGGTCAAGGACGGCTCGTCCGTGACCCGTACGCAGTGGTGGACGCGTTACGGCCCGGTCGTCGCCGATCCGCAGGGCGATCCGCCGCTGCCCTGGACCGCCACGACGGCGTACGCGTTCAACGACCCCAACGCGACCAACATGCGGTTCGCGGACACCTCGCTCGGCTTCAGCAAGGCCCGCTCGACGGCGGACGTCCTCGCCTCGCTGAAGAAGTACCAGGGGCTCCCGTGGGTCAACACCATCGCCGCGGACTCCTCGGGCCACTCCCTGTACTCCCAGTCGCAGGTGCTGCCCCGGATCACCGATGACCTCGTGGCCCGGTGTTCGACCGACCTGGGCAAGCTCACCTACCCGGCGGTGGGCCTCGCGGTCCTGGACGGCTCCCGTGCCGAATGCACTCCCGGCGACGACTCCGACGCCGTCCAGCCGGGCATCTTCGGCCCCTCGCGCATGCCCACGCTCAAGGACGCCCCGTACGCGGAGAACTCCAACGACAGCGCCTGGCTGACCAACGCCGACCGGCCGCTCACCGGCTACGAGCGGATCTTCGGCAGCATCGGCACGCAGCGCTCGGTGCGGACCCGGGGCGCCATCGAGGACGTGTCCGCGATGGCCGAGCGCGGTGGTCTGACGGTGAAGGACCTCCAGCAGCAGGAGTTCACCAACCGGGCGCCGGCGGGCGACCTGGCCGCGGCCGACGCGGCGAAGGCGTGTGCCGCGCTGGCCGGTGGTACGGCAACGGGCAGCGACGGCAAGGCGGTTGACGTCTCGGCGGCCTGTCCGGTGCTCGCGTCCTGGGGCCGGACCATGGACACCGACAGCAAGGGCGCGCTGCTCTTCGACCGCTTCTGGCGGAAGTTCAACGCCTCGGTGTCGCCCGGCCAACGCTGGAAGGTCCCGTTCTCGGCGGCGGACCCGATCCGGACGCCGAACACCCTCAACACCGCTGCGCCCGGCTTCGCGACGGCCCTCGCGGACACGGTGAGCGAGCTGCGCGCGGCGGGCATCGCGCTCGATTCCCGGCTCGGGGACCACCAGTTCGTCGTACGGAACGGGCAGCGCATCCCGATTCCGGGCGGCACGGAGGCGCTCGGCGTGTGGAACAAGGTCGAGCCGGTGTGGAACGCGGCCCAGGGTGGCTACACGGAGATCACCACCGGCTCCAGCCACATCCAGGCCGTCGGCTGGGACGGCGGCCGTTGCCCGGTGGCCCGCACCCTGCTGACGTACAGCCAGTCCGAGAACCCCGACTCACCGCACTACAGCGACCAGACACGACTGTTCTCCCAGGAGAAGTGGGTCACGGCCCGCTTCTGCGAGAAGGACGTCCTGTCCTCGCCCGCGCTGAGGATCGTCCGGGTCGGCGAGCACGGCTGACCGTTGCGATACCGTCCGGTTCACGACCGACCGGGCGGTATCGGCGCGCCTGTGAACGCGTCCAGGAGGATGCGGTCGCCCAGCGGCCGGGCGAGCTTCACCGGCACCTTCTTGTAGAGCAGTTGGGCGGTGCAGGAGCCGTCCTTCGCGCCGGTGATCGACGCGGACAGCACGACGGTTGCGTCCGTCTCCAGTACGTCCACGGCGGGGCCGTCGTCGCACGCGCCGTGCCCGGCGAGCACCGTGACGGAGCGTCCGTCGTCGGACACCTCCACCAGGTGCTGGAGCGGCCACAGTTCGTCGCTGGGGGACTCCGCGGCCGGGGCGATGGGCGCCTTGGGGGCTTTCATCGCGCTGAGGGCGACCCGCTTGAGCGGGGTGTCGTACCCCTTCAGCGTGAACAGCCAGGCCGGGACGGTCGCCGGGCCGCGGCTGGTGAGCAGGGTCGTCTCGCCCAACTTCGCGGCGGTCACGGTGAGATGGGGTCCGTCGTTGCCCCCGCGGGCCACGCTGTCGTACGCCTCGCGTGCGCTCATCAGCGGCAGCCGCAGCGAGCCGCCGCCCTTCCACTTCGCCTCGCCCTCGCGCTGCCCGGTCGTGGGGAGGGTGGCGTCCAGCACGAAGTTCTGGGTCGCGTACGCCTCTTTGTCGGCTCCGGTGTGGAAGGCGTTGTCGGGCAGCTGGATCACCTCTGCCAGCGGGAAGTAGCCCTTCGCCCACAGCTGGGCGGCCTGGGAGCCCGCCCAGGCGTCGGCGACCGCGCGGGCCCTGGCGTGCCTCGTCGAGTCGGAGTCGGTGCCATGGCTGCCGGCCTGCTCGCCGCCGCAGCCGACGATGAGACCGCCGGCGAGCAGGGCGATGGGGATCAACGGCTTGACGGAGCGTGCGGTGTGCCTGCGCATGGGTCCCCCAGGGCCGACGGTGACTGCGGTGCCGTTCCTGTGACGCCGCGGCACCGCGCCGCGTTCGAATCCGTCGGCCGACAGTGGGTCCCGGGGTCACACGGGACGGGTGCGTCCTTCCCAGTACGGGTCCCGCAACCGCCGCTTGTAGAGCTTCCCGTTGGGATCGCGGGGCATCTCGGCGATGAAGTCCACGCTCTTCGGCCGCTTGTAGCCGGCGAGTTGCTCGGTGCAGTGCTCCAGGATCGCCGCGGCCAGGTCGGGTCCCGGCTCGTGGCCGGGGGCCGCCTCGACGACCGCCTTGACCTCCTCGCCCCAGTCGTCGTGCGGGATGCCGAAGACGGCGGCGTCGGCGACGGCGGGGTGGGCGAGCAGGGCGGACTCGATCTCGGCCGGGTAGATGTTGACCCCGCCCGAGATGATCATGTCGATCTTGCGGTCGCGGAGGAAGAGGTAGCCGTCCTCGTCGAGGTAGCCGAGGTCGCCGACGGTGAAGAAGTCGCCGATGCGGTTCTTCTTCGTCTTGGCCTCGTCCTTGTGGTAGGCGAAGCCGCCGGTGTTCATCTTCATGTAGACGGTGCCGAGTTCACCGGGCGCCAGCCGGTTGCCGTCGTCGTCGAAGACCGCGAGTTCGCTGATGGGCCAGGCCTTGCCGACGGTGCCGGGCTTCTTCAGCCAGTCCTCGGCGGTGGCGAAGGCGCCACCGCCCTCGCTGGCCGCGTAGTACTCCTCGACCGAGTCGCCCCACCAGTCGATCATCGCCCGCTTGACGTGGTCCGGGCAAGGGGCGGCGCCGTGGATGGCATGCCGCATGGACGAGACGCCGTACGACCGTCGGACCGGTTCCGGCAGTGCCAGCAGCCGGTGGAACTGGGTCGGGACCATGTGCGTGTGGGTGCACCTGTGGGCGTCGATGACGCGGAGCATCTCCTCGGGCGTCCACTTGTCCATCAGGACGAGCCGGTGGCCTATGTGCAGGGACGCGCCCGCGAATTGGAGCACCGCGGTGTGGTAGAGCGGCGAGCAGACCAGGTGGACGTTGTCGTCGAACGGTTTGATGCCGAAGATACCGAGGAAGCCGCCGAGGTAGGCCTCCTCGGGACGCTTGCCGGGCAGCGGGCGGCGGATGCCGCGCGGGCGGCCCGTGGTGCCCGAGGTGTAGTTCATGACCCAGCCGAGTTCGCGGTCCGCGGGCGCCGACTCCGGTTGTCCGTCGAGGAGTTCGGTGTACGGCCGGAAGCCCTCGACCTCGCCGACGGCGTACCGGTGGGTGGCCGGCAGGCCGGCCTCGTCGGCGGCGTGCCGGGCGGGCTCGGCGAAGCGCTCGTGCGCGATCAGCACCTTGGCGCCGGAGTCGGCGACGATCCAGCCGATCTCCGGGCCGACGAAGTGGTGGTTGATCGGCACGAGATAGAAGCCGGCCTGGCTGGCGGCGAGATAGGCGGTGAAGAACTCGATGCCGTTGGGCAGGACGACCGCGAAGGCGTCCCCGCGCGTGAGCCCCGCGGCGCGCAGGCCGTGGACGAGGCGGTTGGCGGCGGCGTGCAGGCGTCCGGCGGTCCATTCCTCGCCGTCGGGTGCGATGAGCACCGGGCGGTCGGGGTCGCTGGTGGCCTGGGCCCAGAATCCGGCGGGGGGCGTGCTGGTCACTTGCCGCTCCTTCCGGCGATGCGGATCATGCGGTCCACGGCCTGTTCGAAGCCTCGGGTGAGGTCGTCGAAGACGGCCTGGACGCTGCGTTCGCTGGTCATCCGGCCGACGATCTGGCCGACCGGGGTGCCGAGCAGCGGCTCGACCTCGTATTTCTGGATGCGGGTGAGGGCCTCGGCGACGAGCAGACCCTGGAGCGGCATGGGGAGGGTGCCGGGGCCGCTCGGGTCGTCCCAGGCGTCCGTCCACTCGGTGCGCAGCTGGCGTGCGGGCTTCCCGGTGAGGGCGCGGGAGCGGACCGTGTCGGCGGAGCCGGCGGCGAGCAGTTTCCGGGTCACCGCGGAGGAGGTGAGCTCGGCCTCGGTGCAGGTCAGCCAGAGGGAGCCGAGCCACGCACCCTGGGCGCCGAGGGCGAGCGCGGCGGCCACCTGCTGTCCGCTGCCGATGCCTCCCGCGGCCAGGACGGGCAACGGGTGCACGGCGTCGACGACTTCGGGCGTGAGGACCATGGAGGCGATCTCGCCGGTGTGCCCACCGGCCTCGTACCCCTGGGCGACCACGATGTCGATGCCGGCTTCCTTGTGCTTGACCGCGTGCCGGGCGCTGCCCGCGAGCGCGGCGACGAGCACGTCCTGCTCGTGGGCGCGGGCCACCACGTCGGCGGGCGGGGAGCCGAGGGCGTTGGCGAGCAGCCGGATCGGGTAGTCGAAGGCGACGTCGAGCTGGTTGCGGGCGACCTGCTCCATCCATCCGGTGATGCGCCACCCGGACGCCTCTCCCTCGGCCAGCTCGGGCACCCCGTACTTGGCGAGGGTGTCGCGTACGAACTGCCGGTGCTGCTCCGGGATCATCGCCTCGACGTCGGCCTCGGTGACGCCCTCGACCTTCTTGGCCGGCATGACGACGTCGAGGCCGTACGGCTTTCCGTCGACATGGGCCTCGACCCAGTCGAGGTCGCGTTTGAGGTCGTCGGGGGCGGTGTAGCGGACCGCGCCGAGCACTCCGAAACCGCCGGCCCGGCTGATGGCCGCGGCGACGGCGGGGAACGGCGTGAAGCCGAAGATGGCGTGCTCGACTCCCAGTTTCTTGCTCAACTCCGTCTGCATGGGCGCAGAATGCCGCAGTCCTCCCACCGACGGAAGACTTTTTCTGACGCTCCATCAGATTTCTGCGGCGCCGTCCCACCCGGGGTGTGCCGACGCCGGTCGTGCACGGGGGTGATTACAGGTCACGCCCCCGACTGGCCGAAGGAGTCCTTGTAGTCGTCCCGCTTGACCACACACAGGGCCCAGATGATGAACCCGGAGAAGGCGATCATCACGACCGACCAGACCGGGTAGTAGGGCAGGGAGAGGAAGTTGGCGATGATGATGAGGCCTGCGATCGCCACACCGGCGACGCGTGCCCAGGTCGCCGCCTGGAAGAGTCCGACGCTGACGAGCATCCCGATCACGCCCAGTGCCAGGTGGATCCAGCCCCAGCTGGTCAGGTCGAACTGGAATACGTAGTTGCGCGTCGTGACGAAGACATCGTCCTCGGCGATCGCCATGATGCCCCGGAACACGTCGAGCATTCCGGCGAGCAGGAGCATCACGGCCCCGAAGACCATCAGCCCGCCGGCCCAGCCCTGCTTTGCGGTGTGTGCGTGTGCCGTGTGTGTCGCAGTCATGGTGCTGTCTCGATTCGTGTCGTCCAGCGCCTCAGCGGCTGGAGGAGGAGCTGAGGGAGCCCGAGCCGGCGGATGCACCGGAGCCGCTCAGAACCCGGTCCTTGGCCGTGCGGAACTCCTCGTCCGTGAGGTCGCCCCGGGAGCGCATCTCGGAGAGCTTGGCGAGCTCGTCGACGCTGCTGCCACCGGCGCCGCCGCCCTTGGCGGTCTCGCGGACGTACGTGTCGAAGGCCTCCTGCTGGGCACGCGCCTGCGCGATCTCCCGGCGGCCCATGTTCTTCCCGCGGGCGATCACGTAGACGAAGACACCCAGGAAGGGCAGCAGGATCACGAACGCCAGCCAGCCCGCCTTGGCCCAGCCGCTCATGGCGTCGTCACGGAAGATGTCGACGACGATCCGGAAGAGCAGGACGAACCACATGATCCACAGGAAGAACCACAGCATGGACCAGAAGACGCTCAGCAGCGGATAGTCGTACGCGAGATAGGTCTGCGCGCTCATGTCTCTCCTCCGTCCCGGGCACCCGCCCGGCAGCCGGTTTCTGCCTCTTTCAGCGTGCGCACGGCAAGTCCGGATGACCTCACCCGGGGCGGGTGAGACCCGAGCGCGGGGCCGGCGTCCCTGGGGCCGAGGGCCGTTCACTGGCGGACGCGGCCACCTGGAGACCGAACAGGACGACGATGACGAGGCACAGGACGAGCACCACCCCACCGACCGTGGGGTGATTCCAGAACACCAGGGCCAGCGCCCCGGCGGCGATCACGGCTCCGGTCGTCCACGACCGGTGGGCGTCCAGCCGGCGTCCCGCTCCGCCCGTGTGGACTCCCGTCCTGGTCAGCGCCCGGCCCGTCGCCGCGCTGCCACGGCCCGCGAGCGCCCGCAGCCGACGGGCCACGCGGCCCGGGCCGTACAGATAGGCGGCGAGCGCCGTGATCACCGCGACGACCAGGAGGGTACGGGTGCTGTCGCGCAGGAAGCGGACGAAGGTGTCGTAGATCGCCGCGGCGGCGTCGGACGGGAGCGTGGCCGGTGGGACGGCACCGAGGTAGACGCGTCGCATGACGGCCAGCGCGACGAGCAGCACCACCGCCATGAAGCCGATGCCGGATGCCGTGATCAGCAGCATCAGCCGGTGTGCGGGCGCGGCCCACACGGCGCAGCCGGCCAGGACGACGGTCAGCACGGGCAGCCAGGTGCCGACCACGTCCAGCAGCCGCATACCGTCCTGGGCCCTGCCGAGCTGATCGGTGCGGAACAGGGTGATCGACCGGTCGCTGTCCGGGATGGCCGCGGCCTTCTCGAAGCCCGCGTCGACGAGGCGTTGCCTCACCTGGTCGACGACCGTGCCGAGGTCCAGCCTGACGGTGTCGCCCTCGGCACGCACGGCGCCGCTCCTGTCGCCGGTCAGCATGTGCACGACGGCGGCGTGGGCCCGGCGGTTGGAGCCCTCCCAGGCCTGCTGGAAGGCATCGCTGGTGATCACCCGGGTGACGTTGCGGTGGACGACGCTCGTCACGGCGGAGCGCAGCGGCCCTGCCATGGCCGTGGAGCCGGCCACGACACGTGGCGAAGCGCCGGAGTCCTCCAGTGCCTTGGTGAGCGAGGCCGCGATCGCGTCGACGTCGATGTTGGACACCACGCGGTCGGTCAACCGGTCGGTGACGACCTTCTGGACGGCCGGATCGGCAGCGAGCGGTGTGACGGTCTCGACGTACCGGTCGGTGTCGGCCACCTCGTCGTGCACCCAGGCCGCGACGAGAGCCGGCGGCGTGAGCAGCATGGTCAGCAGCAGGAGGAGAGTGGCGGCGACGCGGCGCAGGCGCCGATGGCGGACGCCGGCCGCCCGCCGCAGCCGCTGGAACTCGGCGTGCTCTTCGGCGGTCAGGACATGGGGGGCGGCCGTGGAGCCACCGGAGGCGGGCACTGCGGAGGCCTTGCTGGGGTCCATGGGTCCTTCCCCCCCTCGTGTGGGCCGACCGCCGGAGACGGCCGGTGCCGCAGGCAGGCGGGGCGGACGGCCGTGGCTCCCGCCGAGGGCGGAAACGGCCGACCCGACACCCCCACCCGATGCCGGAGGGGCCCCGCGGACCCGGTGGTCATGGCTCCACCTCGCATGATCGGCGCCGGTCCTCGACCGCCGACGATCCGTGCGCGGGGCCCCACCGAGCCAGCGTGCCCCCCGTCGTCGGCCGACGGGTCACCCCCGGCGGGTGGTCCACACCCACCGGGGTCGGGTTGGGGTGGGGTCGGAGGCCTTCACCCGGGAGGTGGAACCATGTCCACACCGACCATGTTCACGCCCGCCCTGTCGGTACAGGAAAGGGCGGCTTACGGCAGGAACGCGCGCGCACGGACGCCCCGTTCGGTCCACGGCCGGTTCACGGAGCTGCCGGAGCGGCCGGATCCCGTCGCGGTGATAGATCATCAGTCGGCCACACGGGTACCCGAGTTGGTACCGATCCGCTACGGGCGCATGCTGGAGTCGCCGTTCCGCTTCTACCGCGGAGCGGCCGCGATCATGGCGACCGACCTCGGGGCACTGCCGAACAGCGGCCTGCGGGTACAGCTGTGCGGTGACGCCCATCTGCTCAACTTCCGGCTGCTGGCCTCTCCGGAACGGCATCTGGTCTTCGACATCAACGACTTCGACGAGACGTTTCCCGGGCCCTTCGAGTGGGACGTCAAGCGGCTCGCAGCCAGTTTCGTGATCGCGGCCCGGGCCAACGGCTTCCCTGCCAAGGAGCAGAACGTAGCCGTGCGGACGTGCGTAGCGGCTTACCGGGAGCGGATGCGGGAGTTCGCCGGCATGCGCACGCTGGACGTCTGGTACGCACAGGACGACGTCGACGGGTTGCGTGAGCTCCTGGCCTCCTCGATGGACAAGAAGGCCCGGCGCCGTACCGCGCAGGCGACGGAACAGGCCCGCACCCGCACCTACATGCAGGCGTTCTCGAAGCTCACCAGGGACACCGCCGAGGGCCGCCGTATCGCGCCTGACCCACCGCTGATCACACCGCTGGCCGACCTGCAGACGGACCCGGGCGAGGAGGGCCGCGAGAAGGAACTCCAGACGCTGCTGGACGACTACGCGCAGACGCTGTCCTCGGAACGCCGGCACCTGCTGCGCCACTACCGCCTGGTCGACATGGCCAGGAAGGTGGTGGGCGTCGGCAGCGTCGGCACCCGCTGCTGGATCCTGCTGCTGCTCGGCCGGGACGACGACGATCCCCTGCTGCTGCAGGCCAAAGAGGCGCAGGAGTCGGTCCTGGCCGCCCAGACGGGCGGCGACACGTACGACAACCAGGGCCGCCGGGTGGTGACCGGGCAGCGGCTCATCCAGACGACCAGCGACATCTTCCTCGGCCACACCCACGTGGTCGGACTCGACGGGCAGGGCCGCGACTTCTACGTACGCCAGCTGCGCGACTGGAAGGGCATCGCACGGCCCGACACCATGGGGCCGGACCTGCTGAACCTGTTCGCGCGGCTGTGCGGGGGCTCGCTCGCCCGGGCCCACGCCCGCTCCGGTGATCCCGTCGCCATCTCCGCGTACCTGGGGCGCAGCGACCGCTTCGACGGGGCGCTCGTCCGGTTCGCCCAGTCCTACGCCGACCAGAACGAGCGGGACTTCGAGGCGCTGCGGGCCGCCGTGGACTCCGGCCGGGTCGCCGCGGAGCAGCTCTGACACGAGGGGGGCCGGTCACTCGGGCACCTGGCGCATCTCCACCACGCGCAGCCCGAGCGACTGGCAGCGCTCCAGCAGTCCGTACAGCTGTGCCTCGTCCACGACCGGGCCGAACAGGACGGTCTGACCGGACATCACCACGTGATCCAGCTCGGGGAAGGCCGCAGCCAGGGTCGTCGACATATGACCGTCGATGCGGATCTCGTAGCGCATGAGCTGCTCTCTCCCGCGCGACCTGGGACGCGTGGTCCGGGTCCCCTCACGCATCGTCCGTGGACGGGTGCCGGAAGGGCCTCACCCTGTGCAGGTGAACCCCGGCACCGCACCCGACCACGGGACTCAGTGCTTCAGAAAGATCTTGAACGCGATGATCAACAGGCCGAGGATCAGGTTGACCGAGGCCGTCGTGGCCACCAGCCGCCAGGCGGCGCCGGCCCGCCGGGCGGCCGCCACCGACCAGCCGATCTGACCGGCCACGGCGACACAGAGCGCCAGCCAGACGGCACCCTGGGTGTCCAGGCCCAGCAGTGGGCTGACGGCCACGGCGGCCGCCGACGGCACGGCGGCCTTGACGATCGGCCACTCCTCCCGGCAGACGCGCAGTACGACCTGCCGGTCCAGGGTCTGCCGGGCCAGACGGGCGCCGAACAGCTGGGCATGCACATGGGCGATCCAGAACACCAGCCCGGTCAGCAGGAGCAGCAGCACCAGCTCCAGGCGCGGGAACGACCCCAGGGTGCCCGCCCCGACCACCACCGAAGCGGCGAGCATGGAGCCGTAGACGCCGCCGGTGTAGTCGGCATGGGCCCGGCGCTCGGCGCGCCGCGCCCGAGCCGGGACTTGGTCGGTCCGTGCCATCGCGGCCTCCCCCGCTCAGCCCACCGGTCCGAGGGCGTCGGCCGACGCACCGGCACCCGCCTGTTTCTTCGAACCGCCCGTCCGGCCGGCCGGCAGCCCCGGGGTGACCAGGAAGCCGGCGAGGGTGATGCCGCCGGCGGCGAGGATCCCCGCCTTCAGACCGTCGAGCTGGGCCGAGGCGTACGAATCGGTCAGCGCGTCGACCTCGGAGGGCGGCAGGCCGGCCTGCTCGGCCGCGGTGCGCACCTGCTCGGTGGGGACGAAGCTGATGCCCGCCTCGAGGGCCACACTGGTCTGCGCGCGCGCCTCCTCCGACAGCTGGGGGTTGCTCTCCACCTGGGCGGTGAAGGCGTGCGCCAGGGCGCCGATGAGGAGCGAGCCGATGAGCGCGGTGCCCAGCGCGGAACCCAGGTTCTGGGCGGTGAACTGGAGCCCGCCGACCTCGCTGCGTTCCTCCTCCCCGGCGGTGGACTGCACGACGTTGCCCAGCTGGGAGGCGAGCAGGCCCATGCCCACCCCGAGTACGGCCATGGCGCCGGCGAACTGGGCGTCGTCGATGACCGGGTCGATGGTGGCCAGCAGCCACACGATCGCCGCCGTGAGGGTCAGCAGGGCCAGCCGTACCACCAGGCGCGGCCCCACTGCCCGTCCCAGCCGGGAGGCGACCGTCGAGGCCGCCAGCATGGTGATGGAGACCGGCAGCAGCCGCAGCCCGGTCTGGAAGGCGTCGAAGCCCTGCACCACCTGTAGATACAGCGGGATGGCGAAGAACAGGCCCAGGAGGATGAGGTTCTGGCTCAGCAGTGTGAGCAGCCCGGACCGAAGTGCGGGCCGGCGCAGCAGGGACAGGTGGACCAGGGGATCCTCGGCGCGGGCGTCCCGCCTGCGCTCCCAGTGCGCGAAGAGGGCGAGGACCGCCGCACCGGCGGCGACGACGAACAGCGTCGGTGCGAATCCCAGGACGGTGAAGGGCGCGTTGCGGGGCTGCACCCAGCCCCAGGAGCCGCTCTGCAGCACGCCGAGCACGCACAGCGCCAGCCCGCCCGCCGAGAGCACCGCGCCGACCGTGTCCAGCCGCGGACGCGGCCCGACCCGGGGGACCTCCACGATCGCCTTGCGGAAGAGCAGCACACCGGCCACGACGACGACCTCGCCGGCGAAGACCAGCCGCCAGGTCAGATACGTCGTCACCCAGCCGCCCAGCAGCGGGCCGACGGCGATTCCGGCGCCCGCGAGTCCGCCGATGACCCCGTATGCCACGGCCCGCTCCCGCCCGCGGTACGCCTCCGCGACGAGGGCCGCCATGGCCGGCAGCACCATGGCCGCGCCGAGCCCTTCGATCACCGACCAGCCCACCGCGAGGACCCACAGGGTGGGTGCCACCGCGGTCAGGGCCGACCCGATGCCGTAGACCGTCATGCCGAGCAGGAACACCCGGCGGCGGCCCAGCATGTCCCCGAGCCGGCCGCCGATGATCATGAATGCGGCCATGACGAGGGCGTAGAGCGTGATGACGGCCTGGATGGCGGTGACCTCGGTGTCGAAGTCCTCCACCAGTTGGCTGATGGAGACGTTCATGACCGAGGTGTCCAGCACCATCAGGAACTGGGCCGTCCCCAACACGATCAGAGCGCGCCAGTGTCTCATGGTCACCATGGCACCCGAGGACCTCCGTCGGCGCTTCGCCCATGACGGGTGAGGCGTCGGCGGAGGTCACAGCAGGTGCAGTTCGCGGGCGCGGCGCACCGCGTCGGTGCGCCGGTTCACGGCCAGCTTCCGGTAGACGCTCTTGAGGTGGGTCTTGACCGTGTTCACGGAGAGGAACAGGTCGGCGGCGATCTCCTGTGTCGACATCATCCTGGACAGCCGTTCAAGTACCTCGTGTTCGCGTTCGCTCAGTTCCTCCACCACGAGCGGCGCCGTCCGGTCCACGACCGGAACCGGCGGCGGACCCGACGTGAGCCAGCCCGCGGCCAGCTGCTGAAGGTGCGGCACCGCCAGCAGATGCCGGATCCACGGGGTGGCTTCGAGGAAGGGACGGCGCAGCCTTTCGCGCCGGGCCTCGACGAGTGCCTGCGCGACCAGTCTGCGGGCGGCGACGGGGTCGCCCGCGTCCTCCGCCGCCTGCGCCCGCACCAGTGCGGCCCGCACGGTCACCGCCGGTCCGGTCCGCCCGGCGGCGCGCACCTCGTCGAGCAGACGTACCGCCGCGGCGCGGTTCCCCGCGGCCAGCTGGACCCGGGCGGCCCCGACGGCGCCGGCCGGCTGGTCCCCGGACACTCTCCGCAGCACCTCGGCGGCGGCCTCCGGCCGGCCTTCGGCCAGGTGGGCGGTCGAGGCGACCAACGCCACATGGTCCTCCGCCCAGGGCGAGTCCATCTCGGCACGGACGTCCGGGTCGGCGGCGGCCAGAGCGGCCTTGGCGTCCCCACGCGCGAGCAGCAGGCGTGCGGACGCGAGGGAGCGGCCCACCGCTGTGACGGGGTCCCGGATCGCGCAGTCGGCCGCCTCGTCCAGGAAGGACTGGGCCTGGGCGAGTTCGTTGCGGTCCACGGCCACGGCGGCCAGGACCAGGCGCTCGATGCCGGAACCGGACCCCGCGGGCAGACCGAACCGCTCCGTCTCGGTCAGGGCCGCCAGTGCCTTGTGCTCGGCCCTGCCCGGCCAGCCGTTCAGGTAGTCGATCAGCGCCAGGTGTCCGAGGGACTCCTCGCGGGCGAGGGCGGTGGACGCCGCACGGGTGCAGCCGACCACGGTCGACAGGGCGGTGCGCGCGTGCTCGAAGCGCCCGGCCCACAGACGTGCCGAGCCCAGGTGGGTGAGGAGCAGGGCCGGGAGTTCCGGGTGTCGGTCCAGCAGGTGGGCGGGGACTTCCTGCTGTAGTCGCTCGGCCGCCTCGGCGGCTCTCTCCGCTTCCTCGGGCGAGCCGCTCAGCCTGGCCGCCAGTGCTTCCAGCAGGACACAGCTCAGCCGTGCCGCGGCCGGCCGGTCCGCGTCGGTGGCCAGCCGCTCCTGAACCTGGTGGAGATGGGCCTGCCCTCGCTCGATGTCGTTGCGGGACAGGTCGTGAGCCGCGCGGACGAGGTCGGTCGCCGGGCTGCTGGACTCGGCTTCCATGTGCGAGAACAGTTCGGTGAGTTCCGCGGAGCCCGGTCCCGTGAAGAGCTGCCCGATCGCCAGGTCGTCGACCAGTGTGCGGGCGGTGAACTCCCAGTCACCGGCTGCGGCGCCGTGTGACAGGGACTCGGGAAGGGATCCGGAGCGCCGCAGGCACCGGGCGGCCCGACGGTGGAGTTCCGGCTCCAGACCGGGGCAGCGCACGTGCAGATGCGTTCGCAGGATCTCCCCGAACAGCGGATGGAGGCGGTACCAGGTGTGTCCGAGGTCCTCGACGAAGGCGTTCTCCTCGTGCAGTCGGGCGAGGATGGGCTCGGCGTCCGTCCGGCCCGTCAGGGCGTCCACCAGGTCGGGGCGGAACCGTTCCAGAACGCTGACCCGCAGCAGGAGGTCCTGTGTCTCGGGCGTCTGGCGCTTGAGGACCTCGGCCAGCAGGAAGTCGGCGACCGCGCTCCGGCCGGCCTCGAACTCCTTCAGGTAGATCTCCGGGTCGGGGCTCTCCTGCGCGGCCAGGGCGCACAGCCGCAGGCCCGCCGCCCAGCCCCCGGTGCGGTCCACGAGCGCGGACACGGCCTGCTGTGGCAGACGCAGGCCATGCAGCTCCAGGAGGGCCGCCGCCTCCTCGACGGTGAAAGCGAGCTCGGCGTTCCGGATCTCGGTCAGGTCGCCGGCCGCCCGGTGGCGGTGCAGGGGCAGCGGTGGCTCGCTGCGGGTGACGAGGACCAGGTGCATGCCCTCCCCGGAGTGGTGCAGGACGAACTCCAACTGTTCGGCGGTCTGCGCGGCGGTCACCCGGTCGTACTCGTCGAGCACGACGAGTACCGGCCGGTCACGGGCGCTCAGTCCCGCGGCCAGGCGGGCCAGCAGCGCGTCGTCGACCTGGCCGGCCACCACGGGGCGGCCGACCTCTCCCGGCAGCGGCACACCGCGGACGCGCAGCGCCTCGAGCAGGTACGCCCAGAACATGCCGGGGCCCTGTTCGGCCATGTCCGCCGTGAGCCAGACGACCGGCAGTGCCAGCCCCTCGGCCCAGTCGGCGACGAGCATGGTCTTGCCCGCGCCGGCGGATCCGTTGACCACCGTGAGGGGCGTCAGGAGGGCACGGTCGAGATGCCTGACCAGGCGCTTCCGGCGCAGAAAGGTGGCGGGCCGGCGCGGCGCGACGAACCGGGTCCGCAGGAACGGGTCCCCGAGCGGATCGGCCCCTACGGGGGCAGGTCCCGAAACTCTCTCGACGCTCGCAGCCATAAGACTCACCGCCACTGTCTGTGATCCTGGGCAGCGCTGCTTTCACCAAGGATCTCAGTCTTCTCGCGAACGCGTATACCGCACAGGGCCCAATGGTCCCTATCGCCCGGGGTCAGGTGTCCTGCCTCACGAGCTCACCGACGCGTCGGAGCCGTTCGCCGCGCCGTGACCGTCGGTCACTCCTCGGCCGACTCCAGCACCGCCATCGCCGCGTTGTGCCCCGGCACCCCGCTCACTCCCCCGCCGCGCACCGCGCCCGCCCCGCACAGCAGCACGTTCGGGTGCCGGGTCTCGACGCCCCAGCGGCCGGTCTCCTCCTGGGCGTAGGGCCAGGCGAGTTCGCGGTGGAAGATGTTGCCGCCGGGCAGGCGCAGGTCGCGCTCCAGGTCGAGCGGGGTCTTCGCCTCGATGCAGGGGCGGCCGTCGGCGTCGACGGCGAGGCAGTCGGCGAGGGGCTCGGCGAGGTGGGCGTCGAGCTGGGCGAGGGTCGACTTGAGAAGCTCCTCGCGTACGGCGTCGTTGTCCCGGTCGAAGAGACGGGCCGGGGTGTGGAGGCCGAAGAGGGTCAGGGTCTGGTAGCCCTGGTCGACGAGGTCCGGGCCGAGGATCGTCGGGTCGGTGAGGGAGTGGCAGTAGATCTCGGAGGGCGGCGCGGCGGGCAGTTCACCGGCGTCGGCCTGGGCGTGGGCGGTGGCGAGCTGCTGGTAACCCTCGGCGATGTGGAAGGTGCCGGAGAAGGCCTCGCGCGGGTCGACCGAGCTGTCGCGGAGCTTCGGCAGCCGCTTGAGCAGCATGTTGACCTTGAGCTGGGCGCCTTCGGCGGGGTCGGGCGGGGTGTCGCCGGTCAGTTCGGCGAGCGCCTGCGGGGAGGCGTTGACCAGGACGTGGCGGGCGGTGGCGGTGCCCTCGCCGTCGGCCGTGCGATAGGTGATCTCTGCGGTTCGGCCGTCCGTGGCGATGTGCACGGCCTCGTGACCGGTGGCGAGGACGGCTCCCGCGTTCCGGGCCGCGTCGGCGAGGGCGTCGGTCAGGGCGCCCATGCCGCCGACCGGGACGTCCCAGGCTCCCGTGCCGCCGCCGATCACGTGGTAGAGGAAGCAGCGGTTCTGCGCCAGCGAGGGGTCGTGGGCGTCGGCGAAGGTGCCGATGAGGCCGTCGGTGAGGACGACGCCCCGCACGAGGTCGTCGGCGAAACGGTCCTCGATCGCGACCCCGATCGGCTCCTCGAACAGCACCCGCCAGGCCTCCTCGTCGTCGACCCGCCGGCGCAGCTCGTCGCGCGTCGGCAGCGGCTCGGTGAGGGTCGGGAAGACGCGCTCGGCGACGCGGCCGGTCATGCCGTAGAACAGCTGCCAGGCCTCGAACTCGCGGTCGGAGCCGGTGAGCCGTGCGAAGGCCTCCCGGGTGCGCCGGTCGCCGCCGCCGACGAGGAGGCCCGTCGACCGGCCGTCCCGCTCCACCGGCGTGTACGACGAGACGGTCCGGGTACGGACGCGGAAGTCCAGGCCGAGGTCGCGCACGATCTTCTTCGGCAGCAGGCTGACCAGGTACGAGTAGCGCGAGAGGCGTGCGTCGACGCCGGCGAAGGGGCGGGTGGAGATCGCGGCGCCCCCGGTGTGGTCAAGCCGCTCCAGGACCAGCACGGAGCGTCCGGCGCGGGCCAGGTAGGCGGCGGCGACCAGGCCGTTGTGGCCGCCGCCGACGATCACGGCGTCGTATGTCCGGTGTCCCTCGTGTGCGGTCATGGTTCTTGGTAACACGTGATGATCGTCAGCGGCCAGGGGTGGGGGGCGGCGGGGCCGGGAAGGGCGCAGTCCGCTGCGGTTGGGCAACGCCCTTACGGAGCGTCCCGCTGCGTGGTGCCGCCGATCGACGGCACATCCGGCGGAGCAATCAGCGCCCGCCGGTCGCCCGCTGCTGGCGCAGTACCGCGACCCTGCGGTACAGCTCGACGGCCTCGGCGCCGCGACCGAGCTGTTCCAGGCAGTGGGCCTCGTCGTTGCGGCTGGCGAGGGTGTCGGGGTGGTCGGGGCCCAGAACGCGCTCGCGGGCCGCGGCGACCCGGCGGTACTCGGTGAGGGCGTCGGGCCAGCGGCCCAGCCAGCCCAGGCCGACGGCGACCTCGCGTCGGCTGACCAGGGTGTCGGGGTGGTCGGGGCCCAGGACGCGCTCGCGGATGGCGCAGACGTCGCGGGACTCGGCGAGGGCCTCCTCCCAGCGGCCCAGTCGGCCGAGGTTGACGCCGAGGCCGTGGCGGGCGCGCAGGGTCTCGGCGTGGGTGGGGCCCTGGACCCGGGCGCGGTCCTCGATCAGTTCGCGGTAGAGGGCGAGCGCCTCGGCGCTGCGGCCGAGGCGGCCGAGGCTGATGCCGACCTCGTAGCGGGCGGCGAGGGTGTCGGCGTGGTCGGGGCCGAGGGCCTGGGCGCGGGCGTCGGCGACCTCGCGATAGGTCTGGAGGGCCTCCGGCCAGCGGCCCAACTGGCCCAGCGCATAGGCGACTTCGTAGCGGGTGACCAGGGTGTCCGGGTGCTCGGCGCCGAGGACGCGGGCGCGCGCGGCGGCCACGTCGCAGGCCATGCGGTACGAGTCCTCCAGGCGGCCGAGCCGGGAGAGGTTGAAGGCGAGGTTGTGGCGGCAGCGCAGGGTGTCGGGGTGGTCGGGGCCCATCCCGCGCTCTCGGGCCGTGAGCACCGACGTGTACACCTGGTGGGCGTCGAAGTGGCGGCCCAACTGGCCCAGTACGTACGCCATTTCCTGGCGGGCGGCGAGCGTGTCGGGGTGGTCGGCGCCCAGCGCGCGGGTCCTGGCGGCGGCCACGTGCTTGTACTCCTGCAGCGCGTCGGCGGCGCGACCCGTGCGGCTGAGGGTGAAGGCGACCTCGTAGCGGCTGGCGAGGGTGTCGGGGTGGTCCGGGCCCAGGAGGTGGGCCCGTTCGGCGGCCACCCCGCGGTGCACCTCGCCGGCCTCCGCCCAGCGGCCCAGCCGGCCCAGGCTGAGGCCCGCGTTGTGCCGTCCGGCGAGTGCGGTGATCGCCTGCTGGGAGGGGGCGGCGGGCTGGTCGGGCGCGGGTTCGTCGGCGCGGCCGGCGGCGGGCCGGGGGATCCACTCGCCGGTGAGTCCGGCCCCGGCGTCGGGAGGCGTGGTGCCGAGGCCGGCGCCGGTGGCCTTGTGGCCGGTGGTCATGCCCCGGGTCCAGGACGGCAGGCGGGCCTCGCGCGAGGTCTCCGGCGGACGCAGGTTCGGCTGCGGGGTCACGACGGTCGGCACGTACATGGGCGTCGTACGGCCCATGCTGATCCTGCGGCCCAACTCCCGGGCGTCGTGCGGGCGTTGCTCCGGCAGCTTGGCCAGCAGGTCCAGGATGACCTTCTCGAGGTACTCGGGGATCTCCGCCCGCCTGCTGCGCGGCGGCTGGGGCGGGGTGTCGCGGTGACCGACGAGGATCGCCCAGGCGTCCTCCAGGTCGAAGGGCGGGGCGCCGGTGGCGATCTCGTACAGCACGCACCCCAGCGAGTACAGGTCGCTGCGCTGGTCGACCTCGGAGCCGCCGATCTGCTCCGGGGACATGTAGTGCGGGGTGCCCATGGCGATGCCGGTGCCGGTGAGCCGGGAGGTGAAGCCGATGTCCGCGCCGAGCCGGGCGATGCCGAAGTCGCAGATCTTCACCGTGCCGTCGGTGAGCCGCATGATGTTGGCGGGCTTGAGGTCGCGGTGCACGATGCCCTGCTGGTGGGTGTAGGCGAGGGCGGCGGAGACCTGGTCGGCGATCTCGACGACCTCGCCGACGGCGAGCGGGTGGTGCTTGTTGTCCTCCAGGAGTTGGCTGAGGTTGCGGCCGTCCAGGAGTTCCATGACGAGGTAGAGGATGCCGTCGGACTCGCCGAAGTCGTGGACGACGGTCACCCCGCGGTGTTGCAGGGCGGCGGCCACGCGGGCCTCGCGGCGGAAGCGTTCGCGCAGGACTCGGGTGAAGGCCTGGTCGTGGTGCGGGCCGAGGGGTTTGAGGCACTTCACGGCGACGTGCCGGCCCAGCGACTCGTCCCGGGCCCGCCACACCTCGCCCATACCGCCCCGCCCGATCAGATCGAGCAGCCGGTACCGGCCCTGGATCAGCCTGCTGTCCCCCATCTCCCGCGATCGCCCCCGTAACTGTCCGACCCGCCCACCCCTGGCTCGTCCAGTATGGCGAGCTGTCGTCCGAGTTTGTACGGTGCCGGGCGCGAGCCGGGGCCGAGCCGTGACATGGCGCGGATGATGTGTTTGGGCGGGAGTTGCCAACGCACACGTGCGGGAACGCAGCGCAGCACGTTGCCCGTGGCACGCAGTTGCAGGGTGACGGTGTCGGGTTTCGGGGCCGGTCTGCCGTACAGCTCGTGGGCGTACGGCGGCAGGGCGGCGTACGCCAGCTGCGCCACGCGCCGCCACAGCACCTCGCGCGCCGGGACGAGGAGGGGGTGCGTCGGCGGGCGGAGCAGGAAGTCGTCCACTTCACGTGCCTCGGGCCCGGCGGCCAGTTCGGGCCGCACCTTCTCGAAGTAGGCGGCCATCTCCTCCTGGTTCGCGGGTACGGCGTCGGGGTCGAGGCCCACCAGGCGGGCGCTGACGCGGTGTTCACCTATGTAACGGTCGGCCTGCGCGTCCGTGAGCCTCAAACCCGAGCGCCGCCCGACCTGGAGATAGGAGTCGATCTCGGCGCAGTGCACCCACAGCAGCAGCTCGGGCTCGTCGACGCCGTACCGCTCCCCCGTGTCCGGGTCGGTCGCCCCGAGCATGCTGTGGATCTTCCGCACCCGGGCCCCCGCGCGCTCGGCGGCCTCGGTCGTCCCGTACGTCGTGGTGCCGACGAAGTCGGCGGTCCGCATCAGCCGGCCCCAGGCGTCCTTGCGGCCCCTCTTTTGACGATTAAACGCAGTGGAGTTCTGCATGACTCCGCGCACCGCGCGGGGATGCAGCGCCTGGAGGTAGAGCGCGCGGACGCCGGCGACCCACATCATGGGGTCGGCGTGCATCTGCCATGTGACCGACTTCGGTGTGAACAGCCCCGGATCACCCATACCGGCAGGCTAACGCCGTACCCGCGGCATCCCCAGACCGATCCACGAGATGATCTCCCGCTGGATCTCGTTGTTGCCGCCGCCGAAGGTGAAGATGACCGCCGAGCGGTAGCCGCGCTCCAGCTCGCCGTGCAGGACCGTGCCCGCCGAGCCCTCCTTCAGCTCGCCCGCCGCGCCGACGATCTCCATCAGCCAGGCGTAGGCGTCCCGGCGGGCTTCGGAGCCGTAGACCTTGACCGCGGAGGCGTCCTGGGGGGTGAGGGTGCCGTTCTGGACGGCGTGCACCATGCGCCAGTTCATGAGCTTCATCGCGTCGAGCCTGGTGTGGGTCTGGGCGAGGCGGCGGCGCACCCACGGGAGGTCGACGACCCGGCGGCCGTCGGCGAGCTTGGTCTCCATCGCCCAGCGCTGTACGTCCTGGAGGGCGCGGATCGCCATGGTGCCGTGGGCGGCGAGGGTGACGCGTTCATGGTTGAGCTGGTTTGTGATCAACCGCCAGCCCTGGTTCTCGGCGCCGACCCGGCGGGCGACGGGGACGCGGACGTTCTCGTAGTAGCTGGCCGTGGTGTCGTGCGAGGCGAGAGTGCGGATGACGGTGCAGGAGTAGCCGGGGTCGGTGGTGGGGACGAGGAGCATGGTGATGCCCTTGTGCGGCGGGGCTTCCGGGTCGGTGCGGGTCGCGAGCCACACCCAGTCCGCGGTGTCGCCGTTCGTCGTCCAGATCTTCTGGCCGTTGACGACGTATTCGTCGCCGTCGCGCACGGCCCGTGTCTTCAGGGACGCCAGATCCGTGCCGGCGTCGGGCTCGCTGTAGCCGATCGCGAAGTCGATCCGGCCGGCGAGGATCTTGGGCAGGAAGTACGCCTTCTGCTCGTCGGTGCCGAACTGCATGATCGTGGGCCCGACGGTGTTGAGCGCCATCAAGGGCAGCGGGACACCCGCCTGGGCGGCCTCGTCGAAGAAGATGAACTGCTCCATCGCGGTCAGGCCGCGCCCGCCGTACTCCTTCGGCCAGCCCACGCCGAGCCAGCCGTCGGTGCCGAGGCGGCGGATGGTCTCGCGGTAGAAGCGCTTCTGGGCGGCCGGGTCGCCGTGCCGGGCGTAGGCGTTGTCGGGCACCAACCCGGCGAAGTACGAGCGCAGTTCGGTGCGCAGCCGCTGCTGCTCGGGCGTGTATTCGAGGTGCACGGCGCCTCCAGGCTTCGCAGGCCGGTCCTGACGGCGCACACGGTAGAACGTGTTCCAGAAATTGGGAATGGCGTCGCGGACGGAAACGGGAGTAGGCGCAAAACGGCCAGGGCCCCCGGATCTCGACGGTTCCGGGGGCCCTGGCCGGTGAAGTGCTCAGTGGGCGACGGGTGTTGCCTGTGCCGCAGCGGTGGCGCGCGCCGGCTCGGGAGCCAGCACGCGCTCCGCCAGCAGTCCGAAGACCAGCCCGAAGGTGGTCCACAGGGTCGCCTGGACGGCCAGGGCCGCCAGCCGGAACTGCCAGAGCAGGGTGGCCGGGAAGGTCTTCGGAACCTCGTTGAAGGAGGGCAGGAACGCGTACGCGAGCCCGACCACGAGGAGGAAGAACGCCCCGGCCGCAAGGGTCGCGTTCCAGTTGCCCAGGCGCGGCGCGAGGCGCTTGCCGAGGATCACGGTGGCGACCGCGAGCAGGACGCTGAGCAGGACCATCAGGAAGTACAGCGAGGTCCGTTTGCCGATGGTGTCGGGGTCGCCGACGGACGGCGGGTTGGCCGGGTACTTCAGGAACGGCACGACGTACACGGCGATCAGGCCGGCGGCCGCCAGGAGCAGCGCGCTCGCGCGCGGCCCGAAGCGGCCGATGCGGCCCAGCGCGAAGCAGTACGCGAGGGCGGCGATGCCGCCGAACGCGATGCCGTAGACGAGGACACCGGTGGACAGGCCCGCGGTGGACTGCATCGTGCGGCTGACGGTTTCGACGCCGTGTTCGTGCGAGTGCGCCTCCTCGAAGGCGATGGCCGCGTCGACGCGCGGTTCACCGAGGAAGTAGGCGACGACGAGGGCGAGCAGGCCCGCGGCGAGTCCCGCGAGCATGCCACGCACCAGGAGGTTGCGGACGGTTGCCGAGTTCATGGGCTCGTACGTTCTCCCCGGCCGTCAGTGGCAGGGGAAGCCGAGCAGGTGGCGGGCGTCGTGCACCCACTCGTGCACGTCGGATCCGCTCATCACGGAAGTGGCGCCCTGCTCGGCGCCGACGAAGTAGAGCAGGACCAGCATCAGGATGCCGAAGAAGACCGCCCAGGGGACGATCGCGCCGATCGGCAGCTTCGCCGGTACGGCGGTGGGAGTGGTGGTCGGCTGAGCGACAGACTGCGCCATGGCAGGCCCTCCTGGGGAACTCGCGTCCCGTCTCGGTGGTGCAACAGGACGACGGGCGGGTCTGACTCGCCCGGCACGCACCCAGGGTGCGTGCCCGGCATACAGTGGCGCGACCGTGCCGGAATTCCACCGGCTTCCGCTGTGCCGTCGTCAATATCCACGAGAAGGTACCGCGAAGCGGGGGTGCGGCCAAGAGCGCATGAAACCGGCGTGAGCGCCCTTGGGGAGCCGTTTTCGCCGGTGGATCAAGGGACTTGAAGGGATGTCGAGCGCGGGATGGACGTATGACGAGCCGAGTGATCTTGATCTCACCCGCGATCACGGCGGCCCTCAGGGAGGCCCGCTTCGACGACGGCTGCCCCCTGGACGCCGCCGGGTTGCGGCAGGCCCGGGCGGCCGCCGGCACGCTCCCGGCGGCCGTACACACCGTGTCCTCCCCCACCGTGCGCTGCCGTGAGACGGCCGACGCGCTCGGCCTCGACGCCGTGGACGCACCGGAGTTGGCGGGGCTGGACGCGGGGCGCTGGCGCGGGGAGACGCTGGCGGAGGTGAGCGGGCGGGAGCCGGAGGCGCTGGCCCGCTGGCTGTCGGATCCCGGCTCCGCCCCGCACGGCGGGGAGCCGGTGGCGGCCCTGTGCGACCGGGTCGAGGGCTGGCTGGGGTCGGCCGTTCCGGGGCGGACCCTCGCCGTGGTCGAACCCGAGGTCGCACGGGCCGCGGTGGTGCGGGCGCTCGGGGCACCGGAGTCGGCCTTCTGGCGCACCGACGTCCCGCCGCTGACCGCCGTCGAACTCAGCGGCAGGTCGGGACGCTGGAACGTGCGGCTCGGCCGACCCCTCGGTGGCGAAGCCCCCTGAGCGTCAGTTCAGGGTGGCGAGGAAGTCCGTGCAGGCCTGGGCGCATTCCCGGCAGGCCTTCGCGCCGTCCTCGGCACCCGGCTGCGCGTCGAAGACATGCGCGCTCTCCAGGCACACGGTGCGGCACCACTCCACCTGCATGTGCAGGCCGGCCTCGTCCAGCCGGTTCTGCTCCGACAGCACTCGGCAGGTCGCGTCGCACACCTCCGCGGCCATGATGCCCTTGCGTCGTGCGAGTTCCTGGTGCTGTGTCCCGTCCGGATCCAGGAGGCTCGCGCGCAACGCACACGCGCGTGCGCAGTCGGTACACGCCTGGGCGCAAGCGAAGCGGTCCTCCAGGAACCGGAAGAGCTCCTGCTGGGTCGTCGTAGTCACAAGGGGCGGGTAGCCGGGGCCGACCGCGTCAAACACCGGGAACGACGGTCTGTCGCGGGAACGGCGTCCTGTCATTGATGGCAGGTGCACATGGAGGCCCACGCGTACGGGCCGCGGCGCACTCGGGAGCGGCCTGGTCGTGGCGGGGGTGGTGGTCGTCGCCCTCTTGCTCGGCGCGTTCTGGCTCGGCGCCCGGGTGCGCCGCCAGGAGCTGACCCCGCCCGGCCCGAAGGAGCGGCCGAGGCTGCCGGACGGCGGACCGGTGCGCGAGGTACGGGAGGGACGCGAGCCCGACGAGGTGCCCCGCGGCGATGACCGACTGACACCGCACGAGCTTCCGGGCCACGCCAACTCGCCCCCCCGGAGCGCCCGGGCGCCTGGAGCAACTGCGCACGGGCGCCGAGCCGACGTCGGGCGCCCCGGCACGGCGCCCTGGACCAAAGGGGCAAGCCCAAGGGCGACCGCACCTGAGCGCGGGCGGCGCCGGTCACCTGCTGTCGCTGCGCTCGGTGGCCTGCGCGAGTGCCGCTCGGCCCGCCTCCAGCCGGGCCGCCGGGATCCGGAACGGCGAGCAGGAGACGTAGTCCAGGCCGATCCGGTGGAAGAAGTGGATGGAGTCCGGGTCGCCGCCGTGCTCGCCGCACACGCCGGTCTCCAGGCGCGGGTTGACCGCGCGTCCGGCCCGGGTCGCCAGCTCCACCAGACGTCCGACGCCTTCCTGGTCGATCGAGTCGAACGGCGACACCGCGAAGACGCCCTTCTCCAGGTACAGCGGGAAGAACGAGGCCTCGGCGTCGTCCCGGGAGAGACCCCAGGTCGTCTGGGTGAGGTCGTTGGTGCCGAAGGAGAAGAAGTCCGCGGCCTCGGCGATGCGTGCGGCGGTGAGCGCGGCTCGCGGCAGCTCGATCATCGTGCCGATGGGACAGTCGAGTTCGGTGCCGGTCTCGGACGCGACCTCGGCGAGGACGCGTTCCGTCTCGGCGCGGGCCAGGCGGAGTTCCTCGACCGTGCCCACGAGCGGAATCATGATCTCGGCCTTCGGGTCGCCACCGGCGCGCAGACGGGCCGTGACCGCTTCGGCGACGGCACGTACCTGCATGGCCATCAGGCCGGGCACGGCGAGGCCCAGCCGTACTCCGCGCAGGCCGAGCATCGGGTTCTGCTCGTGCATGCGCTCGACGGCGGCGAGGAGTTCACGGTCACGCGGGTCGGGGTCGGCGGCCTCGGCCAGGCGTACGGCGAGTTCCGTACGGTCGGGCAGGAACTCGTGCAGCGGCGGGTCAAGGAGTCGGATCGTCACCGGCAGCCCGTCCATGGCCTCGAGGATTCCGGTGAAGTCCGCGCGCTGCAGCGGCAGCAGGGCCGCGAGGGCCGCCTCGCGCGCGGTGTCGTCGCGGGCCAGGATCATCGCCTCGACCAGCGCCCGGCGTTCGCCGAGGAACATGTGCTCGGTGCGGCACAGGCCGATGCCCTGTGCGCCGAGGCCGCGGGCGCGGGCCGCGTCCTCGGGGGTGTCGGCGTTGGCCCGGACCTGGAGGCGGCGTACGGAGTCGGCGTGGTCGAGCGCGCCGAGCACGGCCTCGGTGAGCGGACCGGCCGCGGCGCGGGTCTCCAGGGCGCGGCCGACCTCGGACACGGTGAGCGGGAGCTCGCCGAGGTGGACGGTGCCCGCGGTGCCGTCGACGGAGACCGTGTCACCCTCGCGTACGACCACTCCCGACGGGGTGGTGAAGCGGCGGCCGGCCGGATCGACGGCGAGGGTCTCGGCGCCGCACACGCACACCTTGCCCATGCCCCGGGCGACGACGGCGGCGTGGCTGGTCTTGCCGCCCCGGCTGGTGAGCACCGCCTGTGCGGCGATCATGCCGGGCAGGTCGTCGGGGGTGGTCTCCCGGCGGACCAGGACCACGTGCTCGCCGGTGGCGGCACGGCGTACCGCCTCGGCGGAGTCGAAGACGACGGCGCCGACGGCCGCGCCCGGTGAGGCGGGCACACCGTGGGCCAGCGGCTGGTCGGTGGCCTTCACGTCGAAGCGGGGGAACATCAGCCGGGTCAGTCCGGCGCCGTCCACCCGGGTCAGCGCCTCGTCGGCGGTGATCGTGTTCTCCTCGCGCAGGTCGTGGGCGATGCGGAAGGCGGCCTCGGCGGTGCGCTTGCCGACGCGGGTCTGCAGGATCCACAGCTTGCCGCGCTCGACGGTGAACTCGACGTCGCACAGGTCGCGGTAGTGGCTCTCCAGCGTGCGCAGGTGGTCGCCGAGTTCGACGTAGGCGCGCGGGTCGAGAGTCCTGAGCTCGCTGAGGGGCAGCGCGTCGCGCACGCCGGCGACGACGTCCTCACCCTGCGCGTCGGGCAGGTAGTCGCCGTACGTGCCGCGTTCGCCGGTGGCGGGGTCCCGGGTGAAGGCGACGCCGGTGCCGGAGTCGTCGCCCAGGTTGCCGAAGACCATCGCCTGGACGTTGACGGCGGTGCCGAGGTCCTCGGGGATGTGTTCGCGGTGCCGGTAGACGTGGGCGCGCTCGGTGTTCCAGGAGTCGAAGACCGCACGGACGGCGCGGGAGAGCTGCTCGGCCGGGTCCTGCGGGAAGTCCTCGCCCGTCTCCTTGCGGATGATCTCCTTGAACTCCTCGGTGATCAAGGCGAGTTCGCTAGTGTCGAGGAGGTGGTCGTCGGCCACCGCACGCCGGGCCTTGTGTTCGGCGATGGCCCGCTCGAACAGGTCCGAGTCCACGCCCATCACGGTGTGCCCGAACATCTGGATGAGCCTGCGGTAGGAGTCCCAGGCGAACCTCTCCTGCCCGGAGGCCTTGGCCAGCCCGGTGACGGACCGGTCGTTGAGCCCGATGTCGAGGATGGTCTCCATCATGCCGGGCATGGAGAAGCGGGCACCCGAGCGGACGGACACCAGGAGGGGGTCCTCGGGCGCGCCGAGGGTGCGGCCCATCGCCCGCTCCAGACCGGCCAGGGCACGGGCCGCCTCGACGCCGAGTTCGGGCGGCTCCTCACCCGTGGCCAGGTAGACCTTGCAGGCGTCGGTGGTGACGGTGAACCCGGGCGGCACCGGCAGGCCCATCCTCGTCATCTCGGCGAGACCGGCGCCCTTGCCTCCGAGCAGGGCGGCCATGTCCCGGCCGCCCTCGGCGAACGCGTACACGTACTTCGTCGGCTTGCTCATGTCGGCCTCTCACTCGTGGGGTACGACGGCCACGGGACAGCCGACGTGGTGGATGGCGGCGTGCGCGACGGGGCCGGTGCGCGGGCCGGCGGGCCGTTCGGTGATCCGGCGGCCGACGACGAGCAGGCCCGCTCCCGAGGCGGCCCGTACCAGCACGGACTGCGGGCGTCCCTCGGTGACGGTCTCGACGACCTCGACCTCGGGGTACTTCTCGCGCCACACCTCGAGGACGGCGTCCAGGAAGCCGCGCCATTCCACGGCCCGCTCCGGAGGGTCCACCAGGGCGACGTCGCCGGGGCCGAGCCCGATCGCGGACGGCTGCTGCCAGGCGTGCACGGCCCGCAGGCGTGCCCCGCGCGAGCGGGCCGCCTCGAAGGCGAACTCGATCACCTCGTCGCACGGGTCGCCAAGGTCGATACCCAGGACGACGTCCCGCTGTCCGGTATCGACGGATCCGCTTGTGCCGTCGTCCGGAAGGTGCCCGTCGGTCCCCTCCTCGGCGGCCCGGACGAGGACGACGGGCCGGGTGGCCCGTGCCACCACGCCCAGCGCGACCGAACCGACCAGGAATCCGGTGAATCCGCTCAGTCCGCGCGATCCGAGCACCAGGATGTCGGCCTGTCCGGCCGCCTTCAGCAAGGCTCCGGTCGCCGGGCCCTCGACCTGCTCGTCCTCCAGGCGGACACCGGGGCAGTGCCGGCGGATGCGGTCCTCCGCCTCGCGCAGCGACCGCCGCGCGAGGTACCGCTGGGCAGCGGTGGCGATTTCGCCGTCCTGCCGACGGGGATGCCAGTTCCAGGCGTGCACGAGCCGAAGTGGCCGGTCCCGGCGTACCGCCTCATGGGCGGCCCACTCCGCGGCGGCGTAGCTCTCGGCCGATCCGTCGACTCCGGCCATGACAGGCGCAAGCATGATGCGCACCTCCAGCGCTCGGTCTGCTCCTCACCGCCAGCGTCGTCCCGCGCCCTACCGGTGGGTATGGGCCGCCAGGGTTCGAACCCGGGCCCGTTCGGCCCCTGCGTTCGCCGGGCCCGCACCGGGAGCGTGGAATGCCCACGGCCCGGAAGGCGGCATGCCATGCAGCGAGAGATCATCGCCGGAGTCGACCGGTCCGCGCGCAGCCGAGCCGCCGCCGACTGGGCAACCCGGGAGGCGCTGATGCGCGCCCTGCCCCTGCGCGTGGTGCACGTGGCACCGCCGCAGTCCCTGGACCCGGTGGAGCAGTGGCCGTACCGCCCCACGGCCGTGGCGGACCACGTGGTGGCCGAACTCGTCGAGCGGCACCCGGCCCTGCGGTTGCGGGGCGAGAGCCTCACCGGAGCTCCGGTTCCGGTCCTGCGCGCCGCGAGCAAGGATGCCGAGCTGGTCGTGCTCGGCCGACGCGGCGAAGGGGGCGGAGCCGGGGTCGCGCTGGGGTCGACGGCGGCCGCGCTCGCCCTGGACTCGGCCGGGCCCGTGGTCCTGGTGCCGGGCGCGTCGCCCGACGAGGGTCCGCCGCGCTCGTCCGCCGGGGTGGCCGTGGGGATCGACGTCCGCGATCCGGCCGGCGCCGCGCTCGACTTCGCCTTCGAGGAGGCCCGGTTGCGCGACGCCCGGTTGCACGCGGTGTACGCCTGGAGACTGCCCGCGCACGCCGTCGCCTCGCCCTTCCCGGTCCTGGAGGAGGACCGTGCCACCTGGGAGGACCAGGAGGTGCAGCTGCTGTCCGACGCGCTGCGGCCGTGGCGCACCCGGTACCCGGACGTCGAGGTGCTGGAGGACGTCGTGCTGTTCACCCCGGCGGAGGCCCTGACGCACGCCTCCGAGGGCGCCGAACTGGTCGTGGTCGGGCGGCGGTCCGCTCCGGACGCCGTGTTCCGGGAGCTGCTGGAGAACTGCCGGTGCCCGCTCGCCGTCGTCCCCGCGTGACTCCCGGGGAGGGTCGGCCCCGGCGCTTGGGTCGTTCGGCCCATGCGGTGCCGGACGGGGCCGGCGCAGCGTGAGGACCATGAGGACCCGTACACGCATCGCCGTCATCGGCGTCGGCAACGAGTTCCGGCGTGACGACGGTGTGGGCTGGACCGTGCTCGCCCGGCTGCGGGAGCGCGCCGAGCGGCGACCGCTGCCACCGGGCACGGTGCTGGCCACCTGCGACGGGGACCCCGGGCGGTTGATCGGACTGTGGGAGGGCGTCGGCCTCGCGTTGGTCGTGGACGCGGCCCACGCGCACCCGGGCACGCCGGGCCGGGTGCACCGCCTCGAACTCGACTCCGGACACCTGGCGCAGCCGCCGACGACCAGCTCGCACGGACTGGGCCTCGGTGAGGCCGTCGAACTCGCCCGCGCGCTGGGGGTGTTGCCGGACCGCCTCGTCGTGTACGCCGTGGAGGGCGCCGACAGCGCGCTGGGCACCGGGCTCTCCCCCGCGGTCGAGGCGGCCGTGGAACCGCTCGTGCGAGCCGTCGAGTCCGAGCTCGCCCGGCACGGTGAGAGCGCGGGGCGCAGGAGGCCGGCATGACCGCGCGCCGCTTCCATGTGGAGGGGATCGTCCAGGGGGTCGGCTTCCGGCCGTTCGTGTACCGCACCGCCTCCGCCCTCGGCCTGGACGGCTGGGTGGCCAATGTCAACGGGCATGTGGAGGGCGAGGTCGCCGGACCGGCCCGCGCCGTCGACGAGTTCGCCGCCCGACTGCGGACCGACGCCCCGGCCCTCGCCCGGGTCCGCCGCGTCCGGCTGACCGACGGCGCCCCGCGGCCGGAGTACGGTCCGGGTTTCCTGGTACGGCACAGCGCCCCCGCGGGCCCGGACACGGCGCCGCGGGAGATCCCGCCGGACGCGGCGATCTGTGCCGCCTGCCTGGCCGAGCTGCGCGACCCCCGCGACCGTCGCCACCGCTATCCGTTCATCAACTGCACGGACTGCGGGCCGCGCGCCACGATCATCGAGGATCTGCCGTACGACCGGGTCCGCACGACCATGCGCCGCTTCCCCCTCTGCCCCCGGTGCGCGGCCGAGTACGCCGATCCGGCGGACCGACGCTTCCACGCCGAACCGGTCGCCTGCCCCGTCTGCGGTCCTCGGCTGGCCTGGGACGACCTGCGGGGCGAGGAGGCGCTGCGGGCCGCGGTGGAGGCCGTCGAGGCAGGCCGGATCGTCGCGCTGAAAGGTATCGGCGGCTACCAGTTGGTGTGCGCCGCGGGCGACGCGGCGGCCGTGGCCGAGCTGCGGCGCCGCAAGAGGCGTCCGGCGAAACCATTCGCCGTCATGGTCCCCGACGTCGGCGCGGCCGCCCGGCTGGCCCGCGTCGGAGCCGCCGAGGAGCAGCTGCTGACCTCGCCGGAGCGCCCGGTGGTGCTGCTGGCCCGCCGCCGGCGGCGCGGCGCGGATCCGCTCGCCCCGCAGGTGCACCCGGGCCTGGCCCGGGTCGGTCTCTTCCTGCCCACCACCGGCCTGCACCACCTCCTCCTCGACGAGCTGGCCCGCCCGCTCGTGGTCACCAGCGGCAACCGGAGCGACGAGCCCATCGCCATCGACGACACCGAGGCCCGTCGCACCCTGGCCGGGGTCGCGGACGGCTTCCTCACCCACGACCGGCCGATCCGGTCGCGCTACGACGACTCGGTGGTGCAGTTCGCCGGGCGCACCCGGATCACGGTCCGACGCGCGCGCGGACTCGCCCCCGCCCCGCTACCGCTCGCCGTGAACACGCCGGTCGCCGGGGCGGGTGCCCAGCTCAAGCACACGTTCACCCTGGCCGCGGACGGCCGCGCCCACCTCGGCCCGCACACCGGCGACCTGGCCGACGCGTCGGCGTACGACGCCTTCCTGGCGTCGTACACGAACCTCAAGCGGCTCACCGGCATCGAGCCGACGGTCCTCGCCCACGACCTGCACCCCGGCTACCTGTCCACCCAGTGGGCCGAGGCACAGCCGGTGCGCCGGATCCCGGTGCAGCACCACCACGCCCATGTGGCGGCCTGTGCGGCCGAACACGGAGTGCAGGGCCCTTTCCTCGGCGTCGCCTACGACGGACTGGGCCTGGGCGACGACGGCACCCTGTGGGGCGGCGAGATCCTTCTCGCCGATCTCAGCGGCTACCGTCGCGTGGGCCGGTTCGCGACCGCGCCGCTGCCCGGCGGCGACGCGGCGGTGCGGCATCCGTCCCGTACGGCGCTCGGGCAGCTGTTCGGCGGCGAGACACTGGGCTCCCCGCACCCGTATCCGTGGCTCGCCCGGCCCTTCACGGACCGGCTCGACCCGGCCGAGGTCACCGCGGTGCGCGCCATGGTCGCCCGGGGCGTCAACTGCCCCCGGGCGTCGAGTGCCGGCCGGCTCTTCGACACGGTCGCCGCGCTGCTCGGCCTGTGCGACCGGGTGAGTTACGAGGGTGAGGCGGCCGTACTGCTGGAGGCGGCGGCCGGCGCCGAGCACGCCGCGGCACTGGCTCATCGGGTGGTGCGGGCGCAGGGCCTGTGGGTGTACGACTCCGCGCCGACACTGGCCGACCTGCTGTCACGGCAGCTGGACGGGGAGCCGGTGCAGCGGCTGGCGGCGGCCTTCCATCTGACGCTCGGGATCGTGACCGCGGAGCTGGTGGCTCGCGCGGTGGCCGAGGGCGCGCCGCGGACCGTCTGTCTCGGCGGCGGCTGCTTCGTCAACCGGCGGCTGGTCACGGAGGTCAAGCGGCGGCTGCACGCGCAGGGGCTGCGGGTGCTGGTCGGCGGTCAGGTTCCGGTCGGGGACGGCGGCATCAGTTACGGGCAGGCGGCGGTCGCGGCGGCGCGGCTGGCTGGGGAGAGGTGAGGACGCATGTGCCTGGGCATTCCGGGGCGGGTCGAGGAGGTCCATGAGGACGCGGGGCTGCGGATGGCGACGGTCTCCTTCGGAGGGATACGGCGTGAGGTGTGTCTGAGCTGTACTCCGGAGGCCGATGTGGGGTCGTACGTGATCGTGCACGTCGGATTCGCGATCACGGTGGTGGATGAGGGGGAGGCTCGGCGGACGCTCGATGTGCTGCGGGCGATGGCGGGGGCGGTGGAGGGGGAGTTGGGTGAGCCTCTGCCCTGATGCGGGGTGGGCTTTTTCGGGGGCTGCTCGTCGTGTCCTGACTGCGGGTTCGTCGTGGCTTGTCGCGCAGTTCCCCGCGCCCCTTCGGGCGCGCTGCGGATCCGGTCGGCTTATGGGGCGGGGCCGGTTGGCCCATGCCCTGCCGTGGGGGCGGGGGTGAGGGTGGGTGTGGAACGAGCGACGAGGAGGAGCGACATGAGTGGAGCCCCGGCCGTGCTCGATCGGGATGGGCTCGGTGCCCTGGTGAAGGTGCTCGTGGCGGACGGGTGGACCGTCGTCGGGCCGACCGTGCGGGACGGCGCCGTCGTGCTGGCCGAGCTGGCCTCGGCGGAGGAGCTGCCCTACGGGTGGGGCGTCGAGCTGGAGGCCGGGCGGTACCGGCTCGTGCCTCGCGAGGACGGGGCCGCGTTCGCGCACAGCGCGGGGCCGCAGTCCTGGAAGAACTTCCTGCACCCGTCCCGGGAGAAGTTGTGGAGCGCCGACCGGACGGCGGACGGTGAGGTGTCCTTCACCGCGCACGAGAGCGCGGCGCCGTCGTACGCCTTTCTCGGTGTCAGGCCCTGCGATCTGCGGGCCATCGCCATCCAGGACCGGGTGCTCACCGGCGGACAGTACGCGGACGACGGTTACGGGAAGCGGCGCCGGGGTGCGCTGCTGATCGCCGCCGAGTGCACCGAGCCGGGTGCTACCTGCTTCTGCGTCTCCATGGGCGGCGGGCCCGCGGCGGATCCCGGTTACGACCTCGCGCTGACCGAGGTGGTGGACGGGGACGGGCACCGGTTCCTGGTGCGGCCCGGCAGCGAGGAAGGTGCCCGGTTGCTCGCCCAAGTGCCCAGCAGCGCAGGCGACTTGGCCACCGAGCATGCCGCCCGTACCTCCGTGGACGCGGCCCGCGACCGGATGGGCCGTTCGCTGCCCCCGGTCGACCTGCGCGACCTGATGGGCGCGAGTCTGGACGCCGAGCGCTGGAACGACGTCGCCGAGCGCTGTCTGACCTGCGGCAACTGCACGATGGTCTGCCCTACCTGCTTCTGCACCACCACGGAGGAAGTCACCGACCTGACCGGTGACCACACCGAGCGCTGGCAGCGCTGGGACTCCTGCTTCGATCTGGACTTCTCGTATCTGCACGGGGGCTCGGTGCGCCGCTCGCCCCGCAGCCGCTACCGGCAGTGGCTCACCCACAAACTCTCCACCTGGCACGACCAGTTCGGCACCTCCGGATGCGTCGGCTGCGGGCGCTGTATCGCCTGGTGCCCGGCCGGCATCGACATCACGGAGGAAGTGGCCGCGCTGGAGGCCGAACGCGGAACGGAGTCGGACTGATGCCTCCCTCGATAGCCCTGCGCATGAACCACGCACTGCCCCCCGAACACCGCGAGCGGCTGCTGCGCGTCGGCCGCGAGGCCGAATTCCCGCAGGACACCCGGCTGTTCGAGGAAGGCGGGAACGCGAACCGGTTCTGGATCCTGCGCGGCGGTACGGCCGCCCTCGACATGCATGTGCCGGGCCGTCGCCCGCCGGTCGTCGAGACGCTCGGCATCGGCGACCTGCTCGGTTGGTCCTGGCTGTACGAGCCGTTCGTGTGGCAGCTCGGCGCGGTGGCCGTCACCCGCTTGCAGGCCTACGAGTTCGACGCGGTCGCCATACGTCTGATGTGCCTCGACGACCCCGAGTTCGGGCGCGCGATCGAGCACTGGGTCGGCCGGGTGCTGGCCCACCGGCTGAACGCGGCCCGCGCCCGGCTGGTCGACCTGTACGGGATCTACGAGACGAAGGACGAGCGATGACGGCCGTCCCCGTACCTCATCGGGTGGTCGCCCGGCGGGCGGAGACCGCGGACACGGTCACGCTGCGCTTCCAACCGGTGGGGCCCGCGCTCCCCGAGTTCCGGCCCGGGCAGTTCGCGATGGTGCACTCCTTCGGACGCGGCGAGATCCCGGTGTCGGTGAGTTCGGTGCAGGCCACGGGCGGTCTGGCGCACACCGTCCGCTCGGTGGGGGCGGTCTCCGCCGGGCTGTGCGCGGCACGGGTCGGCGACGTGATCGGCATCCGCGGTCCCTACGGCACCAGTTGGGAGCCGGCGCGGGCGCGTGGCCGGGACGTCCTGATCGTGGCGGGCGGCATCGGTTTCGCCCCGCTGCGGCCACTGATCCTCGCCGTGCTGGCCGAGCCGGACGCGTACCGGCGGATCAACATACTGATCGGGGCACGTACCCCGAGCGACCTGATCGCCCGCGCGGAGGTGGCGAGTTGGGCCACGGCCTACACCGGGGTGACGGTGGACCAGCCCGAGGTGGACTGGCGCGGGGACGTCGGCGTGGTCACCCAGCTGCTGGGGCGGGCGCAGTTCGAACCGGAGGAGACCACGGCGTTCGTGTGCGGTCCCGAGCCGATGATCCGGGCCACGTCCCGCGAACTCGCGCACCACGGTGTGCCCCGTGACCGGATCCAGGTGTCGCTGGAGCGGAACATGCGGTGCGCGACCGGGCACTGCGGGCACTGTCAGCTCGGGTCGCTGCTGGTGTGCCGGGCGGGCCCCGTCGCGGACTGGGCGAGCGCCGAACCCCTGCTCTCCGTAAGGGAGTTGTGAGATGGCCGGCACGAGGACCAAGCCGAAGCTGGCCGTGTTCAAGCTGGCCTCCTGCGACGGCTGCCAGCTCACCCTGCTGGACTGCGAGGACGAACTCCTGGCGCTGGCGGGCGAGGTGGACATCTCGCACTTCCTGGAGGCGTCCAGCGCGGTAGCGCCCGGTCCCTACGACCTCTCCCTGGTCGAGGGTTCGATCACCACGGCCGCGGACGCCGAGCGGATCCGGGCCATTCGCGCCGTCTCACGTCACGTGGTGACCATCGGGGCGTGCGCCACGGCCGGCGGCATCCAGGCCCTGAGGAACTTCGCGGACGTCGACGAGTTCCGCCGTACCGTCTACGCGCATCCCGAGTACATCTCCACGCTCTCCACCTCCACCCCCGTATCGGCCCATGTGGACGTCGACTTCGAGCTGCGCGGCTGCCCGATCGACCGCCGTCAGCTCATCGAGGTGATCACCGCCTTCCTGGCCGGCCGCAAGCCGGACGTGCCGAACCACAGCGTGTGCTTCGAGTGCAAGCGGCGCGGCACGGTGTGCGTCACGGTCGCCCACGGCACGCCGTGCCTGGGTCCGGTCACTCACGCCGGGTGCGGGGCGCTCTGCCCGGCGTACCACCGCGGCTGCTTCGGCTGCTTCGGCCCGTCGAGTTCGGTGAACCTGCCCGCACTGATCCCGCTGCTGCGCCGCGACGGCCTCGACGAGGACTCCGTGGGGCGATTCCTGCACACCTTCAACACCGCCGCCTTCGAGAAGGAGTTGGGCAAGTGACGCACCGCGGATCCCGAGTGCTGCACGTCGGCTCGCTGGCCCGGGTCGAGGGCGAGGGTGCGCTGCGCCTGCATGTGCACGACGGCAGTGTCACCGACGCCCGGCTGGAGATCTACGAACCGCCCCGGTTCTTCGAGGCGTTCCTGCGCGGCCGGTCCTACACCGAGCCGCCGGACATCACGGCGCGGGTGTGCGGGATCTGCCCGGTGGCGTACCAGATGAGCGCGTGCGCGGCGCTGGAGGACGCGTGCGGGGTGACGGTCGACCCGGTGATCCGGGATCTGCGCCGGCTGCTGTACTGCGGCGAGTGGATCGAGAGCCAGGTCCTGCACATCTACCTGCTGCACGCGCCGGACTTCCTGGGCCGCGCGAGCGCGATCGACCTGGCCCGCACCCACCGCGCCGAGGTGGAGCGGGGGCTCAGGCTGAAGAAGGCCGGCAACTCCGTCATGGAGTTGATCGGCGGCCGGGCGGTGCATCCGGTCAACGTCCGCCTCGGCGGCTTCCACCGGGTCCCGACGCGGGCGGAACTGCGCCCGCTGCACGAGCAGTTGAAGCAGGCGCTGGACGACGCGTGGGAGACCGTGCGCTGGGTGGCCGGCTTCGAGTTCCCGGACGGCCACGTCGAGGCCGACCTGCTGGCGCTGGCCGACCCGGACACGTACGCCATCGAGGGCGGCACCCCGACCGTGCTGCGCGCGGACGGCAGCACCGCGTCCTTCCCGGTGCGGGAGTTCACCGAGCACGTCGTCGAAACCCATGTCGAGCACTCGACCGCGCTGCACTCGCGGCTGGACGGACGGCTGCATCTGACCGGATCCCTGGCCCGGTTCGCGATCGGCGGCGCACGGTTGTCGCCGGTGGCGTTGGAGGCGGCCGTGGCGGCGGGGCTCGGCGATCCGCGCGAGGGCGCCGTGTGCCGCAACCCCTTCCGGTCGATCCTGGTCCGGGCGGTGGAGAGCGTGTACGCCGTCGCCGAGTCGCTGCGGATCATCGAGGCGTACGAGCCACCCGAGCACCCGTACACGGAGGTGCCCCCGGTCGCGGGCGTCGGGCACGGCGCCACCGAGGCACCCCGCGGGATGCTCTACCACCGCTACGAACTCGACGCCGACGGCATCGTGAGGGACGCCCGGATGGTGCCGCCTACGGCTCAGAACCAGGGTGCGATCGAGGACGACCTGCGCCGGCTGGCCCAGCGCGCGATCACCGAACGCGACCCGGACGACGCCGAGTTGACGGCCCTGTGCGAGCGGGCGATCCGCAACCACGACCCGTGCATCTCGTGCTCCACCCACTTCCTCGACCTGACCGTCGTCCGTACGGCGGCAGACACCTCGGGAGCCACTTCGGGAGGCTGCGATGCCTGAATCTCCGTACACCGTGAGCGATGTGATGACGCACACCGTCGTCGCCGTCGGCAGTGAGGCGCCCTTCAAGGAGATCGTCGAACTGCTCGACCAGTGGAAGGTCAGCGCCCTGCCGGTGCTGGCGGGCGAGGGCCGGGTCGTGGGGGTGGTCTCCGAGGCCGATCTGCTGGCCAAGGAGGAGTTCCGGGACACCGAGGAGGGTGATCCGGCCGCCCGGAAGAAGGCCGGCGCGGTGACCGCGGGCGAACTGATGAGCGCCCCCGCCGTGACCGTGCACGCGGACGCCTCGCTGGCCGAGGCGGCCCGCATCATGGCCCGCCGGCACGTCAAGCGGCTGCCCGTCGTGGACGCCGTCGGCCTGCTGCAGGGCGTGGTCAGCCGCAGCGATCTGCTCAAGGTCTTCCTGCGGGAGGACGAGGAGATCGCCGGGGAGATCCGGCACAGCGTGCTCGGCCAGCTCCCGGTCACCACTCCCCTGACGGTGAGCGTGTCCGAGGGCGTGGTCACCCTGGGCGGGTCCCTGCCCGACCGGATGCTCGTGCCCGTGGTGGCGCGGGCGGTGCGGGCGGTGGAGGGGGTCGTGGACATCCGGCTCGATCTCACGCACCGATGAAGTACCTCGACGAGTACCGCGATCCCGTCCTCGCCCGGCGCCTGCTGGACGAGCTGCGGCAGACGGCAACCCGGCCCTGGCGGATCATGGAGGTGTGCGGCGGCCAGACCCACACCCTGGTCCGCCAGGGCATCGACGAGTTGCTGCCCGCCGGCATGCGGATGATCCACGGCCCCGGCTGCCCGGTCTGCGTGACCCCGCTGGAGACCCTGGACCGGGCCATGGCCATCGCCGCCCGGCCCGGCGTGATCCTCACCAGCTTCGGCGACATGCTGCGCGTACCCGGCACGGACACCGACCTGCTGTCGCTGCGGGCGCGGGGCGCTGACGTGCGGGTGGTGTACGCCCCGATGGACGCCGTACGCCTGGCCGCCGCCCACCCCGACCGGGAGGTGGTCTTCCTCGCCGTGGGCTTCGAGACGACCGCGCCGGCCAACGCGATGGCCGTGCTGCACGCGGCACGCCTGGGGCTGAAGAACTTCTCGATGCTGGTCAGCCATGTCCTCGTGCCGCCGGCCATGACGGCGCTGCTGGAGGACCCCGACTGCGAGGTGCAGGCCTTCCTCGCGGCCGGGCATGTGTGCGCGGTGATGGGCTGGACGGAGTACGAGCCGATCGCCGCCCGCTACGAGGTGCCCATCGTGGTCACCGGCTTCGAGCCGCTGGACCTGCTGGAGGGCATCCTGATGGCCGTACGGCAACTGGAGGCCGGCCGGTTCGAGGTGGAGAACCAGTACGCACGGGCCGTGCGCCGGTCCGGGAACACCGACGCCCAGGACGCCGTGCGCACCGCCTTCCGGGTCACCGACCGGGCCTGGCGCGGCATCGGGGCACTGCCCGACAGCGGACTCGAACTCGCCCCGGAATACCGGGACTTCGACGCGGCCCGCCGCTTCGACGTGGGCGGGCTGTGCCCCGTCGAGGACGCCGAGTGCATCGCGGGCGCCATCCTCACCGGCGCGAAGCTGCCCACCGACTGCGCGGCGTACGGCACCCGTTGCACCCCCCGACACCCCCTGGGCGCGCCGATGGTGTCGTCCGAGGGCACCTGCGCCGCCTTCCACGCGGCCGGACGCACTCCGACGAGGAGCACGGCATGAGCATCCAATGCCCCACCCCGAAGCACGAGGAAGAGGTCGTGCTCCTTGGCCACGGTGCCGGCGGACGGCTCACGGCCGAGCTGCTCGAAGGGCTGGTACTGCCCGCCGTGGGCGGTGACACGGGCCCGCTGGAGGACGCGGCGCTGCTGCCCGGCCATCCCGGCCTGGTGATGAGCACCGACAGTTTCGTCGTCAGCCCGCTGTTCTTCCCCGGCGGGGACATCGGGTCCCTCGCCGTGCACGGCACGGTCAACGACCTCGCCATGCGCGGCGCGTGGCCACTCGCCCTCTCCGTGTCGCTGATCGTCGAGGAGGGACTGCCACTGGCCGAACTGCGGTCCGTGATGGCCTCGTTGGGCAAGGCGGCCCAGGACGTGGGCGTGCCCGTCGTCACCGGCGACACCAAGGTCGTGGGCCGTGGCGCGGCCGACCGTCTCTTCATCAACACCACGGGCGTCGGACAGCGCCACGAACTCCTGTGCCCGTCGGCCGCGTTGGCCCGGCCGGGAGACGTCGTCCTGTTGTCCGGGCCGATCGGGCTGCACGGTACGACCGTGCTGAGCACCCGTGAGGGGCTCGGCTTCGAGAGCGACATCGCCTCGGACAGCCGGCCGCTGCACCGGCTGGTGCGTGCCCTGGCGCCGTTCGGCTCCGCGGTCCATGTGCTGCGCGACCCGACCCGGGGCGGGCTGGCGGCCGCCCTCAACGAGATCGCCCGGGACTCGTCCGTCTCCGTGGAGATCGAGGAGAGCGCCGTTCCGGTGCCCCAGGCGGTGGCCGCCGCCTGTGACCTGCTCGGCCTGGACCCGATGGTCGTGGCCAACGAGGGCTGTCTGGTGGCCTTCGTCGAGGCCGCGGTCGCCGAGGAGGCGCTCACCGCGCTGCGGTCGGTCGCCGAGGGGACGCAGGCGGTACGGATCGGCGCGGTGTCGACGGACGGGCCGCGCGGGCGGGTCACCCTGCGGACGCTGGTCGGTGCCCGGCGGATCGTGGAGATGCCACTGGGTGAGCAGCTTCCTCGGATTTGCTGAGTCCGGATCTGCTCAATTCAATCCGGATCTGCCGGGTCCGCCGACCACTCGAAGCCGGTCACCCGGTCATCGTCATCCCGCTCGGGGCCGGTCACCCGGCCTTCCGGCCCCACTGCGGATCGATCAGGGCCCACTCGGTGTCCCACTCCTCCAGCAGCCGGCGCTCCAGCCGTGCGCGGACACCCAGTCCTGCGAGCAGCACCACCGCGCCGGCACCCAGGGCGGCCAGGACGCCGAGCACGGCCCCCTGGAACTCCGCCTGTTCGGCCGTCGCGGGCGCCGGCACGAGCCGGCCCTTGGCGTCCAGCCACACGCGGGTGGTGCTGCCCGCCCGGCTCACGGAAGCGACCCGGGTGACACCCGTCCGGGTCGTGCCGTCCGCGGCGGTCCAGCGCACGGTGGCCCACGCGTGGTCGCCGTCCGTGCCGTCGGCCCCACTGGTCACCCGGTCCGCGTCCTCGGTGAGCACGGCCGGCACGGCGTGCCGTTCGGTGCGCAGGCCGTCGAGATCCCGTTCGACGGCACCCGCGGTCAGCGCGCCCGCGACGACCGCCGCCACCACAGCGAGGGTCCAGGTCACCAGGATCAGCCAGGCTTCGACGAGGTGGCCGGTGCGCCGGAGCGGATTGCTCCGCAGCCGCCACCACCGCACCCTGCCCGGCGTCGCACTCCCGCTCCGGCCCATCGTCACCACCGTGCCCGGGCGTCGTCGTGGACGAGGACCTGAGCGGGCCCACGCCGGGGCGTGCTCCACGTCTGCGGCTGCGGCACGTGTCCGAGCCTCAGGACCATCTGCGGGTACCGGCCGGCGGTGAGCTCCGACCGCAACCGGGCCCGCACCGCGGGCAGTTCCAGCGGCTGGGTGTGGAAGGCCGCCATGACGCCGTGGGCCGCCGCGTACAGCAGTACCCGCTGCAGCGCCTGTCCGGACCGCAGCCAGTCCGGGCGGCGGTCATAGGCCGTGCACAGTACGGCGACGGTACCGGTGCCCCCGCCGCGGTTGCGGGCCGGGACGAGGTACCGGTGGGAGATGCCCAGGTAGTCGCGGCCGGCCAGCAGGGTGGCGTCGGGGTGGTGACGGCAGGCCTGGACGGGTATCCCCTGCGGGCCGACGCAGCACGCCAGTTCGGCGACGTACCCGTGGTCCGCACGGTGCGTGTCCTCCGCAGTGCGCACCAGCTCGGCGAGGAGCTGCAGTTGCTCCGGGGCGTCGACGACCTGGAGGTCGGCGCCCTCCACCCGTGCCTGCTCGTACAGTTCGTCGAGCGTCGACTGCGCGACCGGCTCGGCCCCGAACTGGCCCCGGTGGGTGTGCCAGTGGATCATCGCGCCGGCCAGCAGCGCCTCCTCAGGGGTGCTCGGGGCATGGGCCGCGTAGCCGACGCGGGCCAGGTAATCGGGGTTCCCGGGTTCCGGCAGGACGTCGACGACCGGCCGGAAGCCGAGGCGCCGTACGGCGAGCCGCACGTTGAACAGCGCCGCCCCGCAGGCGATGACGGCCTGCCTGCCCGAGGGATCGGTCCGCACCATCCGCCGCCCGCCGTCCAGATGGACCTCGAAGCCGTGGTCCTGGCCCTCCTCGGTGAACAGCCAGGGCTGGCTGTTGTGCGGCGATGGGGCGAGGGAGGCGGCGCGCGCCAGATGGAGCGCGGCGCGACCGGGCTGCTCGTAGGTGACCGACATAGTGCATCCCACCTTTCGGGAACCGTTCACCTCCAGCCTCCGCGCCTTCCTCCAGGACATCAGAGGGCTACGCCCTGGCGGCGGGAGGGTGGTGGCCGAGGCAGAGGACCAGCAGGATCACGGCGGTCAGGTGGAGCGCCGTCTCGGCCATGATCTCGGGAATCCGACGGATGTTCGTGATGTGCCTCCCTCAGGGAGGTGGTGGCATGCAGTCAGTTTTTCGCCTGCTCGTCCAGCAGTTCGCCGGCGACCCGCGCCGCCCACGCCTCGATCTCGGGGAAGTCGCGGAAATCGCCGCCCTTTCCGTTGCGGACGATCGACCGGGCGATCCGGCCCTTGGCGCCCTCCTCCAGGCAGCCGCCGAAGGTGACGTGGCCCCTGGCGTCCAGCCGGGCCATGGCGCGGCGTACTCCGTGCACGGGCGGGATGTCCTTCTCGGACGCCGAGGCGTCGAGCGGGCCGCTGCTGAAGAGCCACAGCGGGCGCTCGGCCAGGGCGCGGCGGTTGCTGCGCACGAAGCGGCGGGCGTCCTTCTGCCAGCGTCCGGCGTACAGCCCGCCGCCCACCACGACGGCGTCGTAGCGTGTCACATCGGGGACGGACCCGGCCGGGAGCGCCTCCGCGGTGAGTCCCTCCTTGCACAGCACCGCAGCCACGGCTTCGGCGATCTGCGCGGTGGATCCGTTCGTGCTTCCGTAGGCGACCAGCACGTTGCCGGGCATGACGGTCCGCCTCCTCTCACATCCTGCGCAGCCAGTCGTCGGCCACGCCGTGCACGACCTGTTCGTCGGGCTGGATCCTGGCGTCGTCCAGTCGGTAGGTGAGCCCGTCGACCACGGCGACCACTCCGTCGATCTGCCGGGTCATGGAGACGGCGATCTCCTTCTCGCTCTTGCGTTCCATGTGGCCGGTGAGCGTGACCACGCCTTCGGTCACCGAGACGTCGATGCTGCGCGGTGGCAGCCACAGGGCGCGTACCAGCACCTCCTCGACGACCTCGGTGCGGATGTCCGCGTCGGGCCGCAGGAAGACCGTCAGCAGGTCGCGGCGGGTGACGATGCCGACGAGCCGGTGCGCCTCGTCGAGCACGGGCAGCCGCTCCACACGGTGCTGGGCCATGGTCCGGGCGGCCTCGACGATCGTGTCGTCGGCGTGCACCGTGACGGGCGGCTCGGTCATCAACTGCCCCGCGGTGCGCGCCCTGGCCTTCGCGGCCTGCCGCCTGGCACTCGGCATCATGCTCGCCAGCTGCGAGCGCTTCTTGGGTTCGTACGGGTCGGGCGTGTCCGCCTGACGTATCATCAGATCCGTCTCGGAGATCACTCCGATGACCTTGTCGTCCTCGTCGACCACCGGCAGTCCGCTGATGCGGTGCTCGCCGAGCCGGCGCGCCACCTCCTTGAACGGGGTGCCGTACTCGGCCCGGACGACCTCCGTGGTCATCACGGAGCCGACCTTGTTGTGCCTCATGGTGTCTCCTCCTCAGCGGAGCCGGCGCAGATACGGGTCCTGCGGCCTGCGGGGCAGCAGGCGCACGCGGGCATCGAGCACACTGACTCCGCCCGGTGTCGCGAGTACGGGGTTGAAGTCGGCCTCGGCGACCTGCGGCAGGTCGCTCGCCATCCGGGACAGCCGCAGCAGCAGCTGTTCGAGGCCTTCGAGGTCGACGGGCCGCGCCCCGTTCGCACCGAACAGGAGCGGGGCGCAGCGCGGGGCCGTGATCAGGTCGTGCACGTCGTGGTCGGTGAGCGGAGCGAGCCGGGCGGCGTGGTCGGCGAGGACCTCGGTGGCGGTGCCGCCGAGTCCGAACAGGACCAGCGGCCCGAAGACCTCGTCCTGGACGACACCCGCGAACAGTTCGGTGCCACGGTCGGCGAGCGGTTGCAGCACGACCCCCGTCAGCAGGCCGGCGAACCGGGTCTCCAGGTCCCGGAAAGCGGCCCGGATCTGGGAGTCGCCGCGCAGGTCGAGGTGGACGGCGTGCTCGGCGCTCTTGTGCAGCAGCCCCGGCCAGTACCCCTTCATGACCACCCGGCCGTCGGCGCCGCGCAGCCGGTCGGCGGCGAGGACGGCGTCGTCCTCGGTCTCCGCCCAGGCCCACGGCGACTGCGGAATGCCGTAGCAGCCGAGGAGTTCGGCGCAGGTCCTCGGGTCGAGCCAGCCGCCGTCCGGGTGCGCCTCCAGATAGGTCTCCACGACGGCGTGGGCGCGGGCCGTGTCGGCTCCGTCGAGGGCTGGAACGGTCCCGTTGGGCCGGGCCAGCCAGGCGGCGCGCTGCACCGCGTGGGCGAGGGCCCGCGCCGCCGCCTGGGGTTCGGCGTACGACGGGACGGTGCCGCCCTCGGCCGGGAGCAGTTCGACGGGCAGCGCCTGTTCGAGTCGTATCACGGCGACCGGCTTGGTCCGCCGGGCCGGAGCGCGGGTGACGGCCCGCACGAGGTCGTCGCCGGTCGCCGCGGCGACCGCCGTGGGGACGAGGGCCACCAGCACGGCGTCCACGCCGCCGTGCCGCATGATCCGCTCCACGGCGCTCGCGAGCTGTTCCTCGGTGACGGCCGCGGTCGCGTCGACGGGGTTGCCGACGGCCGCCCCGTCGGGCAGTACGGCGAGCAGGTCGTCGACCAGTTCAGGGGTGGGTGTCGGCAGTGCCAGCCCGGCCTCGGCGCAGGCGTCGGCCGCGAGCACGCCCGCTCCGCCCGCGTTGGTGACGATCGCGACGCGGGATCCGGCGGGCAGCGGCTGGGCGTGCAACAGGGCGGCGGTCTCGAGGAGTTCACCGACCGAGCGGGTGGCGGTGATCCCTGCCTGGGTGAACAGCGCGCCACGGGTCATGGTGCGGGTGGCGGCGGCCGCGGTGTGCGAGGCGGCGGCGCGCCGGCCGGCGTCGGTGCGGCCCGCGTCGACGGTCAGCACCGGCATGCGGCGGGTCACCCGGCGGGCGGTGCGGGAGAACGCCCGCGGGTTGCCGAAGGACTCCAGGTGCAGCAGGGCGAGGTCGGTGCGGCCGTCGCTCTCCCACCACTGGAGCATGTCGTTGCCGCTGACGTCGAACTTGTCGCCGAGCGAGGCGAACGTGGAGACGCCGATGCCGAGCCGGGACATGCCGTCGAGCAGGGCGATGCCCACTCCCCCGGACTGCACGGCCACGCCCGCCGTTCCGGGGCGGGGGTGGCCGGCAGCGAAGGTGGCGTCGAGCCGCAGTGCCGGGTCGGTGTTGACGACGCCGAGGCAGTTGGGGCCGACGAGGCGCATGCCGTGCGTGCGGCAGGCCGCGGTCAGCGACCGGGCCTGGCCGGCGTCGAGGCCGGCGGTCACGACGAGGAGGGCGCGTACGCCCGCCTTGCCGCACTCCTCGGCCGTCTCCGGGACCTTGGCGGCGGGCACCGCGAGGACCGCGAGGTCGGGGGTGACGGGCAGCGCGGCGATGGACGGGTAGCAGGGCACGCCGAGGATCGCGCCGGCCGCGGGGTTCACCGCGAACAGGCGCCGGACGAACCCGCCCGCGTGCAGCTGGTGCAGGATCGCCCGGCCCACCGAGCCCGCCTTGCGGCCGGCGCCGACGACCGCCACGGCATGCGGCCGCAGCAGGGGTTCGAGGCTGGCCACGTCGGCGGCCCGGCCGCGTGCCTCCACCGCGGAGAGGTAGCCGTCGTCCTCGGTGAGTTCGATGGTGCAGCGCACCTCGGGGCCCTCGAAGCGCCGGGCGGTGCGCAGGCCGAGGTCGGCGAAGAGCCGGAGCACCTCGCGGTTCTCGCTGAGCGCGTCGGCGGTGAAGGCCGTGATGCCCTCCGCGCACGCGGCGGAGACGAGGTGTTCGACGAGCAGGGTGCCGACGCCGCGGTGATGCAGTCCGTCGGCGACCGCGATCGAGATCTCGGCCTCGGTTCCGGCGCCGCCGGTGTCGTACTCGGCGAGCCCGATCACCTGGCCCTGCCGCTCGGCCAGCAGCGCCCGGTATCCGGGGTGCGGTGCGGCGCAGGCGCGGTCGGCCGCCATCTCGGCGGAGCGCCGGCTCGCGCCGAAGAACCTCAGCCGCAGGTTCTCCGGGGCCATCTCCTCGTACAGTCCCTGCAGTTGCTCGTGGTCACCCGCCACTACGGGACGGATGCACACGGTGGTGCCGTCGGCGAGCAGGGCGTGGACCGGGGGCGCACCGGGCTTGTCGTCCGTCATCGCGGATCTCCTCCAGACGTCTTCACACTCCAAGCGTCCAGCGCGCCGCACCCGGCTCCCATGGGCTGACCGGGTGCGGCATGAGGGCCGGTCGGCCCCAAGTCGGTATCACGGGATGCGGTGCACCATGGCATATCCGGGCGCCATACGGGCGACGTAGCGGAAATACAGCGGCAAGGGGCGGAACGAGGAATTCCCTAAGCATATCCAGCGATACTTCACTCGGAATTCGAGATTCGGTTCCGCCCTGTCTGGTGACCTCTCGGATTCGGCTCCATCCTGTGCTGCGCCAGGAACGCAGGAGGCACGCCATGTTCGTCACTCCGGCCGCGTCGTCGGCCGCACCCAGTACTCTCAACTGGAGTCACACGACGATTTTCCTCGCCACCGTGCTCGGGCCGTCATCCTGATCGGATTGATCCTCACATGGTCGAAGGTGAAGTCGCTGGTCCGCAGTTGGATCGCGCTGGCGCTCGTCACCGGGCTTCTCGCCTATTGTGTGGCGGCGTTCGGGGTGAACGACGCCAGGACACGCAGCACACTGATCGGCGCGCTCGCCTCCGCGGTCGGATCGGCCGTCGCCTTCTACTTCTCGACCAAGTCCGCCGACCAGGCCAGGCAGGACGTCATCACCGCGTTGGCCGGTGGCACAGAGGTCGTTCCGGATGTCACCGGAAAGACGGAGGACGAGGCGGTACGAATACTTGGCAGGACGTCCCTCAAAATGGAGATCGCGCCCGAGAGCCGACCCGCTGATCCGTCGGCGTCGATAACGACTCAGGACCCCGCGGCGGGCGCCTACGTTCAGAAGGGTTCATCGGTGCGCGTCGCCTTTCAGACCGAGAATTCGCAGTCACCGGCATCCCAGTGACGCGCACCGCGGAAATTGAAATTGCTCAGCCGTTCCACGTCCAGTCCGCCACCTCCGGCAGGTCCGTGCCGTGCTCGCGGATCCAGTCGTGGTGGCGTTGGCGTGCGTCCTCCATGCGCTGGCGTACGGCCGCCGCCCGCACTGCCAGGCCCGGCACCCGGTCGATGACGTCCATGACCAGCCGGTAGCGGTCCAGGTCGTTGCGGACGACCATGTCGAAGGGCGTGGTCGTGGTCCCGGACTCCTTGTAGCCGCGCACGTGCAGGTTCCGGTGGCCGGTGCGGCGGTAGGCGAGCCGGTGGATGAGCCACGGGTAGCCGTGGTAGGCGAAGATCACCGGCTTGTCCTGGGTGAACAGTCCGTCGTACTCGAAGTCGCTCATGCCGTGCGGGTGTTCCTCGCGCGGCATCAGCCGGGCCATGTCGACCACGTTGACCACGCGGACGGCGAGGTCGGGCAGGTGGCGGCGGAGGAGCTGAGCGGCGGCGAGGACCTCCAGGGTGGGTACGTCGCCGGCGCAGGCGAGGACCACGTCCGGCTCGCCTCCGTTCTCGGTGCCCGCCCACTCCCAGATGCCGGCTCCGCGGGCGCAGTGGGCCCGGGCGGCGTCCATCGACAGCCAGTCGAAGCAGGGCTGCTTGCCCGCGACGATCACGTTCACGTAGTCCCGGCTGCGCAGCGCGTGGTCCGCGACCGAGAGGAGGGTGTTGGCGTCCGGCGGCAGGTACACCCGTACGACCTCGGGGCTCTTGTTCAGGACGTGGTCGACGAAGCCCGGGTCCTGGTGCGAGAAGCCGTTGTGGTCCTGGCGCCACACATGCGAGGTGAGCAGGTAGTTGAGGGAGGCAATCGGGGCGCGCCACGGCAACTGCCTCGACGTCTTCAGCCACTTGATGTGCTGGTTGACCATGGAGTCGACGATGTGGACGAAGGCCTCGTAGCAGGAGAACAGCCCGTGCCGCCCGGTGAGCAGATAGCCCTCCAGCCAGCCCTGGCAGGTGTGCTCGGAGAGGATCTCCATCACCCGGCCGTGCCGGTCGAGGTGTTCGTCCACCGGGAGGTGCTGGGCCTGCCACGCCTTGCCGCTGGCGTCGAAGACAGCCTGCAGCCGGTTGGACGCGGTCTCGTCGGGGCCGACGACGCGGAAGTCGCGGCGGGCCGCGGTGTCCTCCATCACCCTTTCGAGAAGGTCGCCGAGGACGCGGGTCGGCTCGTGGAGGCTGGTGCCGGGCTTGTCGACGGGCACGGCGAACCGGTCGAGGGAGGGCACGGGCAGGTCGCGTACGAGCAGTCCGCCGTTGGCGTGCGGGGTGGCGCCCAGACGCCGGGTGCCGTCGGGGACGCAGGCGAGCACGTCGGCGACGGGCCGGCCGTCGGCCCCGAAGAGCTCCTCGGGGCGGTACGAGCGCAGCCAGGTCTCCAGCTGCCGCAGGTGCTCCGGGTTCTCGCGCACCCCGGCCAGCGGGACCTGGTGGGCACGCCAGGTGCCCTCGACCGGCACCCCGTCGACCTCGGCGGGACCGGTCCAGCCCTTGGGGGTACGCAGCACGATGACGGGCCAGTGGACGCGCTCCGCCACGCCGTCCTCCCGGGCCGACTGCTGCAGCAGGGCGATGCGGTCCAGGGCCGTGTCCATCGCCTCGGCCATCGCCCGGTGGACGGTGGCCGGGTCGTCACCGGTGACGTGGATCGGCGAGTGGCCGTAGCCGCGCAGCAGCTCGTCCAGTTCGTGCTCGGGCAGCCGGGACAGCACGGTCGGGTTGGCGATCTTGTAGCCGTTGAGGTGGAGGATCGGCAGTACGGCGCCGTCGTGGACCGGGTCGAGGAACTTGTTGGAGTGCCAGGACGCGGCCAGCGGGCCGGTCTCCGCCTCGCCGTCGCCGATCACGCAGGCGACCAGCAGGTCCGGGTTGTCGAGGGCCGCTCCGTAGGCGTGCGACAGGGAGTAGCCCAGCTCGCCGCCCTCGTGGATGGAGCCGGGGGTCTCCGGTGCCACGTGGCTGGGCACCCCGCCGGGGAAGGAGAACTGGCGGAACAGCCGCTCCATGCCGGCCCCGTCCCGGCCGACGCTCGGATACGTCTCGCTGTACGTGCCCTCCAGCCAGGAGTTGGCCACGACGGACGGGCCGCCGTGGCCGGGCCCCCACACGCACAGGGCGTCGATGCCACGGGCCTTGATGACGCGGTTGAGGTGGGTGTAGACGAGGTTGAGGCCGGGCGAGGTACCCCAGTGGCCGAGCAGCCGCGGCTTGATGTGCTCCGGCCGCAGGGGTTCACGCAGCAGCGGGTTGGCCATGAGGTAGATCTGTCCGGCGGACAGGTAGTTGGCGGCGCGCCAGTGCAGGTCCAGGGTGCGCAGTTCTTCATCGGTCAGTACGGTGCTGCTGTCCTGGTGTTCGGCCTTGGGCATCAGGGGCTCCGGAAGTCATCGACGTGGGTTCATCGGGCGGTGGAGGCGGCATGGCCGGCAAGAAGGCGGCAACGCTGCCGCGCAGGACGTACGAGAAGGAACTGCTGCGTCTGCAGACGGAGTTGGTCAAGCTCCAGGAGTGGGTGCGCGCGGAGGGCGCCCGCCTTGTCGTCGTCTTCGAGGGACGGGACGCGGCGGGCAAGGGCGGCACCATCAAGCGGGTCGCCGAGCACCTGAACCCGCGCGTGGCCCGGATCGCGGCGCTGCCCAAACCGACCGAGCGGGAGACCACCCAGTGGTACTTCCAGCGGTACGTGGAGCATCTGCCGGCCGGCGGGGAGATCGTGCTGTTCGACCGGTCCTGGTACAACCGGGCCGGGGTCGAGCACGTGATGGGCTTCTGCACCAAGGAGGAGCACCAGCTCTTCCTGCGGCAGTGCCCGATCTTCGAGCGGATGTTGGTGGAGGACGGGATCCTGCTGCGCAAGTACTGGTTCTCGGTGAGCGACACCGAGCAGCAGGACCGTTTCCGGCGCCGGCTGGACGACCCGGTGCGGCGCTGGAAACTCTCGCCGATGGACCTGGAGTCGATCACCCATTGGGAGGCGTACTCCCGGGCGAAGGACGAGATGCTGGTGCACACGGACATCCGTGAGGCGCCGTGGTTCGTGGTGGAGAGCGACGACAAGCGCCGGGCGCGGTTGAACATGATCGCGCATCTGCTGGGCTCCCTGCCCTATCACGAGGTCCCGCCGCCCGTACTGAAGCTGCCGGACCGCCCGGCGTCGACCGGCTACCAGCGCCCGCCGCGTGATCTGCAGACCTACGTCCCCGACCACGCGGCGAGCCTGTAAGCCGGTCATCGAGTTCACACCCGCTGCGGTACGACGGCAACCGGGCAGGATGACTGGTGCAGCACCGCGTGGGCGACCCGGCCGAGCTGGAGCCCGAAGTGCCCGTCGCGGCGCTTGGCCCCGACGACCAGCAGGTCGGCCCGGTGGGAGGCGTCCGCCAGCACCCGGCGGGCGTGCCCCTCCACGGTGCGGCGGTGCACGTCGGTTTCGGCCGGGATCTCCTTCAGCGCTCCCTCCAGCGCCTCCACCGCGCGCTCCTCGTGCAGCCGGGCGGGCTCGCCCGCCATCAGCGGATGGTCGGTCGTCTCGTGCGCGGGGCACCGCCAGGCCCGTACGGCCTCCAGCGCCACCCCGCGACGGCGCGCCTCGTCGAGTGCGAAGCGCACGGCCGGCGACTCCGTGCCGTCCTCCCCCACGCCCACCACGACCCGTCCCTGGATTCCGGGCGCCGCCTGCTTGTCGTGGCTGCCTCGCAGCACGATCACGGGGCACTCGGCGTGCGCGGCCACGGTCAGGCTGACGGAGCCGAGGAAGAACTCGGCGATCCCGCTGCGGCCACGGCTGCCCACCACCAGCGCGGAGGCCTGCCGGCTCTCGCGTACGAGGGCGTACTCGGGCTCCTCCGGCAGCACCTCGCCGGTCACCTTCAGGTCCGGCCGGCGCTCGCGGGCCCGCCGGACGGCGCTGTCGACGACGTCCTCGGCGAGCACCTCCTCGGACGGCTTGCCGAGGTCCGCCGAGAGCGCGCCGCCCTCGTAGCGCTCCCACAGCGAGGCGTACACCACGCGCAGCGGTGTGCCGCGCAGCACGGCCTCGTCGGCCGCCCAGTCGACGGCGCGCAGGCTCGGCTCGGAGCCGTCGACGCCCACGACGAGAGGAAGCTCCACCGTCCTCACCGTCCCGTGCCGAGGTCGAACACGATCCGGGCCTTGACCTGGCCGCGCAGCACCTCGTCGATGGCCTCGTTGACGGCGGTGAGCGGACGCGTCTCGTGGATGACCCTGGTGCGGCCCGCCGCGTGCAGCTGGAAGACCTCGGCGAGGTCCTGCCGGGTGCCGACGATCGAGCCGATCACGCTGGTCCCGTTCAGGACGGTGTCGAAGATCGGGACCTGGATCGTGCCGTGCGCGGGCAGCGCCACCATGACGAGCCTGCCGCCGCGCCGCAGCCCGGAGTTGACGGCGGCGAACGCGGCCTCGTTCACGGCCAGGGCGATCGCCGCGTGGGCACCGCCGTGCCGCCTGAGCACCTCGCCGACGTCCTCCTTGCGGGCATCGATGGTGATGTCGGCGCCGAGTTCCCGGGCCAGTTCGAGCTTCTCGTCGGTGACGTCGATCGCGGCGACGGTTGCCCCGGCGATCTTCGCGTACTGCACGGCCAGGTGGCCGAGCCCGCCGACGCCGGAGATCGCGACGAGCTGGGCCGGCCCGACCTCGGCGACCTTGAGCGCCTTGTACGTGGTGACGCCGGCGCAGGTCAGCGGGGCCGCCTCGACGGCGCTGACGCCCTCGGGCACGGGCTGCGCGAAGTCGGCCCAGGCCAGCATCTTCTCGGCGTACCCGCCGTCGCAGCCGTAGCCGGTGTTGATCTGCTGCTCGCACAGCGTCTCCCAGCCGGACAGGCAGTGCTCGCAGCGTCCGCAGGCCTTGCCGAGCCAGGGCACGGCGACCCGGTCCCCCACGCTCAGGTGGGTGACGCCGGCGCCGAGCTTCTCGACCAGGCCGACGCCCTCGTGGCCGGGTACGAACGGCGGGTTCGGCTTGACCGGCCAGTCTCCGTGGGCGGCGTGGATGTCGGTGTGGCACAGCCCGGAGGCCTCCAGGCGCACCCGCACCTGGCCCGGACCGGGCTCGGGATCGGGGCGCTCCTCGATGACCAGGGGCTCGCCGAAGGCTCGTACGACCGCTGCCTTCATGGGTTCAACTCCTCAGGGATGGACGTCAGTTGTGGGCGACGACCGCGACCGGGGCAGCGGCGTGGTGCAGGACGGCATGGGTGACGGGGCCGATGTGGAAGCCGACCGGACTGCGGCGGACGCGGCGGCCGACGACGACCAGCGAGGCGTCCCGGGAGACGTCGACCAGGAAGTTGGCCGCGCTGCCCGCGCGGGACTCCTCGACGACCTCCAGGTCCGGGTACTTCTGGCGCCACGGGAGCAGGGCCGCGGCCAGCGCCGCGGACTGCTGCCGGGCGATCTCGTCGTGGTACTCCGGGTCGCCGGCCAGACCGTAGGTGTAGTACGGCGGCAGGTTCCAGCCGTACAGGACGCGCAGCACGGTGGAGCGCCGCGTGGCGGCGTCGAAGGCGAACTCGATCACCGAGTCGTCGGGGGCGGCGGGGTCGAGGCCGAGGACGACCGGCCGGTACGGCGCGGCGGCCGACGGGATGCCCGCCGGGTCCGGCTCGTGCTCGTCGGCGGCCTGTTCTCCGGCCCGGACCAGCACCACGGGACGCATGGCGTGCGCGATGGTGGCCAGGCCGACGGAGCCGACCAGGAATCCGCCGACGCCGCTCAGTCCGCGGGAGCCGAGGACGAGCAGTTCGGCGTCCTCGGCCGTCTTGGCGAGCACGTCGGCGGGTCGGCCGCTCGGCTGCTCCATGGTCACCTGGAGACCGGGGTGGCGCAGCCGGACGCCCTCGGCACTCTCGCGCGGAATGCGCTCGCTCCAGTGCTGCTGGGTCTCGGCGCCGAGCAGCGGCGCCTGGGCGATGGGGTCGGGGACGGGCTCCCACACGTGGACGATGGTCAACGGCAGGCCGCGCAGCTGCGCTTCACGCGCCGCCCACTCCACCGCGGCACGGCTCTCGGCCGAGCCGTCCAGGCCTGCGACAACTGTGCGCACCATGGTTCCGCCTCCTGATCGGGATCTGCTTCCAGCGTCGGCCCTCGGGTGGCCGCTGCCGCAGGGGCCGCATTTCCCCCGCCGGGACCGACCGGCCCAACGCAGTCGCCTGTCGGGCCCCGGCGTACGGGGTCCGCCACGCTCCCGCGGCGGCAGGATCTGCGGCCGACTGCCCGCACTCCGCTCGCTGCCGCCGCCGGCCGCGCGATGCCGAAGGTCGCTCTCCCCGGGGTGTGAAGGGCCCCTTCCGCGGGGACGGGTGGGCCGCCGGGGACGGCAAGGTCTCGCGGACCAGGGCGGATCGGTGGATTCTTGGGGCACTCAGGGAGAGGAGTTCCATGTCCCACGCCTCGTGGTGGCGTCGTACGGTGCCCGGGATCGCCTGGCTGTCCGGTTACCGCCGCTCATGGCTGCGCGGCGACCTGCTGGCGGGCGTGACGGTGGCCGCTTATCTCGTGCCGCAGGTGATGGCGTACGCGGGCGTGGCCGGGTTGTCGCCGGTCGCCGGGCTCTGGGCCATCCTGCCCGCCCTCGCCCTCTACGCCCTGTTCGGTTCCTCGCGGCTGCTCTCCGTCGGCCCCGAGTCGACCACCGCGCTTATGACGGCGACGGTGGTGGGCCCGCTCGTGGGCTCCGATCCCGGCCGCTACGCCGCCATGGCCGCGAGTCTGGCCGTCACGGTCGGCCTGCTGTGCCTGGCGGCCCGGGCCCTGCGCCTGGGGTTCGTCGCCGACCTGCTCTCCCGACCGGTGTTGATCGGTTATCTGGCGGGGGTCGCGCTGATCATGATCGTGGACCAGCTGCCCAAGCTGACCGGCGTCCCCACGTCCGGCTCGGCCTTCTTCCCGCAGCTCTGGTCCTTCGTACGGCACCTGGGCCAGGCGCACCCGGCCACCGTGCTGTTCGCCGCCGCCGTGCTCGCCTTCCTGTTCACGGTGGCCCGGCTGAACCGCGCGGTGCCCGGCCCGCTGCTGGCCGTGGTGCTGGGCACGGCCGCCGTGGTCGCCTTCGACCTCGACGACAAGTACGGCATCAAGGTGATCGGCGAGATCCCGGCAGGACTGCCCGCCCTCGAACTGCCGGATCTCACCGAGCTGCCCCGCCTGGTGCTGCCGGCCCTGGGCATCCTGATCGTCGCCTACACCGACTTCATCCTCACCGCGCGCGCCTTCACCGGCGGCGACGAGGGCCCACCGCTCGACGCCGATCAGGAGTTCCTGGCGCTGGGCGCGGCCAACATCGGGGCGGGATGTCTGCACGGCTTCCCGGTCAGCAGCAGCGCCAGCCGCACCGCGCTCGCCTCCTCGGCCGGCGCTCGCAGCCAGGCGTACTCGCTGGTCGCGGGCGTGGCGGTGCTCGCCGTCCTGCTCTTCCTCAGTCCACTGCTGACCCGCACCCCGTCGGCCGTGCTGGGTGCACTGGTGGTGTACGCGGCCGTCCGCATGATCGACCTCGCGGGCTTCGGCCGGCTGGCCTCGTTCCGCAGGCGCGAACTGCTGCTGGCGCTCGGCTGCCTGGCCGGGGTGCTCACCCTCGACATCCTGTACGGGGTGCTGGTGGCCGTCGGCCTGTCGGTGGCCGAGCTGCTGAGCCGCGTGGCCCGGCCGCACGACGCCGTCGAGGGCGTGGTGCCCGGCGTGGCCGGTATGCACGACGTGGACGACTACCCGCAGGCCCGCACCATTCCTGGCCTGCTGGTGTACCGCTACGACTCACCGCTCTTCTTCGCCAACGCCCAGGACTTCCACCGCCGGGCGCTGGCCGCCGTCGACGAACAGCGCGGCCCGGTCCGCTGGTTCGTCCTCAACACCGAGGCGAACGTGGAGGTGGACATCACCGCGCTGGACGCGGTCGACGCACTGCGCCGGGAACTCACCCACCGCGGGATCGTGTTCGCACTGGCCCGGGTGAAGCAGGACCTGCTGGACGACCTGGAGGCGTACGGGCTGGCCGAGGCGGTGGGCCGGGATCTCATCTTCCCCACCCTGCCGACGGCGGTGGCGGCGTACCGGAAGTGGAGCCGCGGGAGTTAGCACCCGTCAGTGCCTCACCAGCGGGCGTCCGGCGGTCCGCTGCGGGCGATGCGGCGTACCGGTCGTCCCGGTGTACGCCGTCCGCCGCGCGGCGCGCTTGCGCTGCGCACGCAGGTACAGCGCGTCGAGCGCCGTGCTGAGCACGAAGGTGACGGCCATGGCGATCACCAGGAGGGCGGCGAACTGCCGCCAGAACTCCGGAGTCAGGGTCGTACCCATGGTGTTCCACCCCTTTCCGCTGTGTCGAGTGGCTCTCTCACCACCATCGAACCGCCGGACGCCGGGTGGCACAGGGTGCCACTGGGGTGCCGCAGGTCGCCGGCCGGCCCGTTCCTGGGGCCGGGTGGCCCCTGGCCCGTCGTCCGTCGGACGCCCACGCTGGGAGCGGTAGCCCAGTACGCCTTTACGGGAGGCACGCCATGAACGCTCCGGCAACCACGAGCCTGCCGCGGGCCCTGCCCGCCGAGCACCGGCAGCGGCTGATGGAGATCGCCCGGGAGGTGTCGTTCCCCCAGGGCAGCCGGCTGTTCGAGGAGGGCGGTCACGCCGACCGGTTCTGGATCATCCGCACCGGCACCGTCGAACTCGACATGCGCGTGCCCGGCCGCCGGGCGGCCGTCATCGAGTCCCTCGGGCACAACGAACTCGTCGGCTGGTCCTGGCTGTTCACCCCGCACACCTGGCACCTCGGCGCCGAGGCGGCTTCACCGCTGCGGGCGTACGAGTTCGACGCCACGGCCGTGCGGGAGCTGGCCCGGCGAGACCCCGAGTTCGGCCGCACGCTGGCCCAGTGGGTCGGCGAGGTGGTGGCCCACCGGCTACAGGCCGCCCGTGTGCGGCTGCTGGACCTGTACGCCCCGTACGGCAGCGGCAGTGCGCGATGACCCGTGCAGCCGCCGCGTGGATCCGGCCTGGCGAGGAGGCGTCGTGCACGCATCACCGCACATCGTGAGTGACGTGATGACCCGGGAGGTCGCCTCCGTGGACCGCCGGGCCGCCTTCAAGGACATCGTGCGCACCATGCAGGAACGCAAGGTCAGTGCGGTGCCCGTGGTCGACGGCGGCAACCGGGTGGTGGGGCTCGTCTCCGAGGCCGATCTGCTGCCGAAGGAGGAGTTCCGCGACAGCGACCCCGACCGCTACACGCAGCTTCGGCGGCTGTCCGACCTCGCCAAGGCCGGTTCGGTCGCCGCCGGTGAGCTGATGACCTCCCCCGCCCTCACCGTCCGCCCGGACGCCACGCTGGCGCAGGCCGCGCGGGAGTTGGCGCGGGCGCGGGTCAAGCGGCTGCCCGTCGTCGACGAGGACGGACGTCTGGAGGGCATCGTCAGCCGGGCCGACCTGCTCAAGGTGTTCCTGCGGGAGGACGAGGAGATCGCCGAGGAGGTCCGGCGGGAGACCGTCGCCTATCTCTTCCCCACACCGGCGTCGGCCGTGCTGGTCGAGGTCCAAGACGGGGTCGTGACGCTCGGCGGCCGCGTCCACGACACCTCGCTGGTGCCGGTGGCCGCGCGCCTGGTGCGGGCGGTCGAAGGGGTCGTGGACGTGCGGTTCGCGCTCGACGGACCGGACCGGTCCGCGAGCTGAACCATGGCGGGGCCGGGGCGCTTCAACCGGTCGTGTGCCCCCACTCCCGTCCGACCCGTTCCCATTCGACGCCCCACTCCTCGGTGGCCCGCCGCTGCACCCGCAGCCGTACCAGACTCCCGCCGCCCAGGACCGTCAGCCCGGCGGCCAGCGCGACTCCGCTGCCGGCCAGCACCACGCGGGTCGCCGCCTCGGCGGGACTCGCGGGTGCCGCCACCAGCCGGCCCCGCCCGTCCGTCCACACCCGCACCGTGCTGCCCGGCTCGGCCGTGGGCTTCACCTCGGTCGTACCCATGTGCACGACGGGCTTCCCGCCGCCGGGCTCGGTCCAGCGCACTGTCGCCCGGACCCTGTCGTACCTGATGCCGGTGACGACGTCCCGGCCACTGCCGGGCACCGTCTTCACCAGTACAGCGGAGACGGGTCGACGGCCCGCCCGGTCCTCGTCCACCGCGTGCTGCGCGGCCTGCGCGCCGACGATCCCGGCGGCGACGGCTCCACCGGTCGCGAGCGTCCAGGCGCCCAGGACGATCCACGCCTCCACCACATCGCTGCGCCGCCGCAGCTCATTGCTGCGCCAGCGCCATCCCACTACCCTGGTTCGGCCGACCTTCCGCATCGGTCACACCCCCTCACGGGCGCGATGAGGACGGACACCATCAACGGTCTCACCGGATCACCCCCGGCGGGAGGGGTGACCGTACGGAACTGTGCGCCGCAGCGACCAGTGGGGCCGGTCGGCCCTAGTGCGTTCGGCCCCTGCGAGTGATGATCGTCGTGACGTGCGGCCCGCAGTCCGTGCGTCATACATCCGGGAACAAGGGGTCGACATGACCGAGGCACGCACCTTCACGGCGCAGGATCCGATCCGCGTCTTCCTGCTCGACGATCACGAGGTCGTCCGGCGCGGACTGGCCGACCTGCTGGACGCGGAATCGGACATCTCCGTCGTCGGCGACGCCGAGAACGTCGAGCACGCCCTGGTCCGGGCACCGGCCGTGCGACCGCACGTCGCCGTCCTGGACGTGCGTCTGCCGGACGGGGACGGCATCTCCGTCTGCCGTGAGCTGCGCAGCCGGATGCCGGAACTGGCTGTGCTGATGCTGACGTCGTTCGACGACGAGGACGCCCTGCTCGACGCGATCATGGCCGGTGCGTCGGGTTACGTGCTCAAGCAGATCAGAGGCTCGGACCTGGTCTCGGCGGTGCGCACCGTCGCCTCGGGCCAGTCGATGCTGGACCCGGCCACGACGGCCCGACTGATGCGCTCCCTGCGGGCCGAACCCACCGAGGAGCCGGCCGTCGCGCCCGAACTCGCCGGCCTGTCCCCGCGCGAGCGGGAGATCCTCGCGCTGATCGGGGACGGACTCACCAACCGTGAGATCGGCAAGCGGCTGTACCTGTCGGAGAAGACGGTCAAGAACCACATCTCACGGCTGCTGGCCAAGCTGGGCGTCCAGCGCCGGGTGCAGGCCGCGGTGATCGCGAGTCACCTGGAGCAGCCGGCGCCGGACGACCGTCCGGCGCGGTGACGACCGCCCGTCCACGGGGGCGTCACCGCTCGCCGGAGGGGACCAGGGCCACGGGGCAGTGCGCGGACCTCACGATCAACCGGCCGTCGGGGGTCGACAGCGCGGCCGAGGTGCCGCCCCGCCGCCGTACCCCCACCACGACGAGCTGAGCGCCGAAGCTCGCCTCCAGGAGGGCCCGGTGCCGGCGGCCCCGTACGAAGCGGGCGGTCACCCTGACGTCCGGGTACTTCTCACGAAGGTCGGTCAGGTCGTCCGAAGCATGGTGCCGGTCGCGTGCCAGGTGCAGGACGACCAGGTCGGCGCCCCGGTCCGCGGCCTCGGCGAAGGCGAACTCGGCGGCCACCCGGGCCGCGGGTGAGGCGTCGTCGGCCAGTACGACGGGACCTGTCCGGACGGCCCTGCCCCGCACCACCAGCACGGGACACCCCACGTGAGCGGTGAGGTGCCCGGCGACCGAGCCGTGCAGCCGACCGCGCATCCCGTCCGTCCGGTGGCTGCCGACCACGGCGAGGCAGGCGGCGCGCGACTCGGACTCCAGCACGGTCACGGGCTCACCGACGAGGACCTCACGGGTGATCGCCAGATCCGGTGACACCCGGCGCGCCCGCCACTCGGCGTCGGCCAGGGCCTCGTTGACCCGGTCCCGCAGCCCGGCGCCGTCGGGGTCCCATGGCGCCACACCGGGCGGCACCTGCTCCGTGGGCCAGGTCAGCGCGTGCGCCAACCGCAAGGTCACACCCCGTCGTTCGGCCTCCCGGGCCGCGGCCTCCACGGCAGCCAGGCCCACCGCCGAGCCGTCCACTCCCACCACGACCGGACCGTTCATCGCTGTTCTCCTCATCCGGACGGGTGGCCGGACACGGCCGCCGCCCTCCCTGTTCTCGGTCTCTACGGTGTCCAGCCTTCGCCTGCCGTCCCCGTACCGCACTGGGCCGAGGGACCCCGGGCGCCCACCGACCGGCCCTCGGGTCGGGCCGGCGGTCCCGCCGGGCGGCGCCGGGCGGTTCACAGGATGTCCAGCACCTCGTGCACGGGGCGTCGTGGGGTGGTGGTGCCCGCGGGGCCGTAGCCGAGGCGCAGCACCATGTGAACGAAGCCCAGGGCCGACCGCGGGTCACGGGCCAGTTCGCGCAGGTCCTCCCGCTCCAGGGAGTGGGAGGTGAGGGAGGTGGCCAGGCCGTCGAGCGTGGCCAGCAGCAGGACCCGTTCCAGGGCCTGTCCCGCACGCAGCCAGTCCTCGGGGCGGTCCCGGCTCGTGCCCAGCAGGGCCAGGTGCGGGATGGTCTCGAAGACGGCCGTGGGACGGCCCGGCACGGCACGGCGGCCCGCGAAGTCACGGACGGGAGCAAGCCCGCCCCGTCCGCTCGGCCCGAAGGCGTCCTCGGGGATCCCGTCGACGACCGGACCGGCCGCCGCCGTTCCGACCCGGGTCCACCGACGTACGTCCGCAAGGCGCTCGGGCTCCAGGCTGTCGCGCCCCTCGACGTCACGGATGTGCTCCAGGAGGGCCTCCACGTGCCACCGGTCCGGGAAGACCAGCCGCCCGCCCTCCCGGTCGGCGGCGTTGCTCAGCGCGTCCCGGACGGCGTCCGGCACAGGCCGTTCCTCGAAGGGATGGCGGCTGGTGTGCCGTCGGGCGATCGCGGGGAACAGCCTCGCCAGGTCGCCGTCGGGACGGTCGGTCCCCGTGAGCCGCACCACGGCGAGCAGATCCTTGTCGGCCGGCTCGGGAAGCAGCAGGACGTCGGTGTGCAGCCCGCTGTCGGCCGCCGCGACCCGGAGGTTGAGGAGTGCCGCGCCGCAGCCGAGGTGGAGGGCGCGGTTGCCGGGGTCCGTGTGCGGCAGGGCCCGGCCGAGGTCCGCGCGGAGTTCGAGAGTGCCGCTCGCGCGGTGGTGGCGAAACCGCCACGGTTGCGCGTTGTGCATGGACGGCGCGGCCGTGGCTGCGGCTACCAGGGCCGTGATGTGGGTGGTGGAGAGTGGGAGCGCCGGCATGGGGCGCACCTCCCCTCGGGTGGCGGGTCGGGTCAGTGTTTGGTGAGGGTGGGGCCTTCGCCACGCAGCACGGCCAGGCCCCGGCGGTACTGCTCCTCGTCGATCTCCCCGCGGGCGAAGCGCTCGGCGAGCGTCTGCTCGGGGGAGGCAGGGGTGTGGCGGGGCTCGGTGGGCCGGTTCAGGGTGCGGAAGAGCAGCACGGCCATCGTGATGATCAGGGCCCACAGCAGGACGGTGCCGACCGACATCGTGAACCAGCCCCAGCCGTTCATGTCGTGCCCGTTCCAGTACATGGAGTCAGCCTCCTGTCACTCCTCGCGCACGACGGCTCGTACGCTGCGGTCCTCGTCACCGTCAGCCTCACACCCGCCACGACGGGCGGGCATGGGCCGTACGGTCTCGGTCCGGGTCCATGCGGCCCCGCCCGCCCTCACTCCCCGAGCACGAGTCGGCCCGTCTGACCCGGATGCAGGCAGACCGCCCGGTCCGGCAGCCGTACGTCGATCGGCGAGCCGTCGGACGCGGGCACCTCGATCTCCAACAGCCCGCGTTCCAGCCGTAGTCGGATGCCCCAGTGGCCCTGGTAGCGCAGCGCGAACCCGTACGAGGAGAGTTCCGGCAGCGGCACCGGATCGAGCCACAGGGCGCGGCCCCGGGTCTCCAGACCGGTCAGGCCGCGCTGTACGAGGTCGAGGGTGCCTGCCATGGCGCCGAGGTGGATTCCCTCGCCGGTGGTGCCGCCCTGGACGTCGGCGATGTCGCCCCGCAGTGCCTCCAGGCAGAACTTCCAGGCCTCGGCCCGCCGGGCGCGGGCCAGCACCCAGCCGTGGACCAGCCCGCTGAGCGTGGAGCCGTGGCTGGTGCGCCGCAGGTAGTGGTCGACGGTCCGCTGCCAAGTGTCCTCGTCCAGCCTGAGCCCCAACCGGCGGAACAGGCCCTGCAGTTCGGCGGGGGCGAAGAGGTAGCCGAGCATCAGCACGTCGGCCTCTTTGGAGGCCCGGTAGCGGTTGACGGTGTCGCCCTCCGCCTCCAGGATCCGGTCGAGGCGCCGGATGTCGCCGTAGCGCTCGCGGTAGCCGTCCCAGTCGAGCTCGGCGAGGTCGCCGTAGCCCTCGAACTGGCTGATCACGCCGTCGTGGAAGGGCACGTGCAGGGTCCGGGAGACGTCCTCCCACTGTTCGATCTCGCCGGCGTCCAGCCCGGTGCGCTCGGCGAGTTCGCGCCGCCGTGGTTCGGGCAGGGTGCGCAGCAGTTCCAGGGTGCGCGTGAGCACCCAGGCGGCCGTGACATTCGTGTACGCGTTGTCGTCGAGGCCGGGCTCCGCCGCATCGGGGTATGCGTCGTGGTACTCGTCGGGACCGACCACGCCCTTGATGCGGTGGCGGCCGAGGGTCTCGTCGTAGACGGCCGAGTCGGCCCAGAAGCGGGCGATCTGCAGCAGCATCTCGGCGCCCTTGGTGTCGCGGAACTCGGCGTCGCCGCTCGCCTCGCAGTACTGCCACACGTTGTACGCGACGGCCGAACCGACGTGGTGCTGGAGCCGGGAGTGGTCGGGCAGCCAGCGTCCCGAGCGGGGGTTGAGGTGCAGTCGCTGGGTCTCCTCGCGTCCGTCGCTGCCGCTCTGCCAGGGGTACATCGCGCCCTTTCGGCCCGCGGCGCGGGCGGCCGTGCAGGCCTGTTCGAGGCGGCGGTGACGGTAGCGGAGCAGGGCGCGCGAGACCTCGGGGAAGTGCAGGTTGAGATAGGGCAGTACGAACAGCTCGTCCCAGAAGACATGGCCGCGGTAGGCCTCGCCGTGCAGTCCGCGGGCGGGCACGCCGACGTCGAGGTCGGCGGTGTGCGGGGAGAGCGTCTGCAGGACGTGGAAGAGGTGCAGCCGCAGGATGCGGCCCGCTTCCCCGGCGACATGGAGGTCGGCCCGGCGCCAGAGCTGGTCCCAGGCCGTGAGCTGCGACTCCAGGAGTTCGTCGAAGCCCGGCGCCCGGCCGACCCGGTCGACGGCGGCGAACAGCGGGTCGCTGATCGCCGGGTCGCGGGAGGTGTGCAGGGCAACCGTCTTGTCGACGGCGACGGTGCGTCCGGGCGCCAGGTCGAGGCTCAGCCGCTGGACGACACGCGGATCCTCGTGGCTGATCGCGGCGGACGCTCCGGCGTCCAGCCGGGCCGCCATGGCGATACGGATGTCGGACGTGCGGGTGCGGCAGCGCAGCCACACGGTGTCCGGCGCGGCGGTTCCGGTGTGCACGTGCGTGAGGTGACGGCCGTCCAGGTCCCGGTAGCGGGGTATGCCCGCGTTGGTCACGGAGCCGTCGAGGGCCGCCTCCACGTCGAGCCGGCCGGCGAAGCCCTCGGCGGTGAACTCGGTGCGCAGCGCGGCCAGATGGGAGTCCGCCATGTGCACCAGCCGCTGCTGACGCACCACCAGGCTCCGTCTGTGGCCGAGGCCGTAACGTGTCCGGCGCTCCAGCATCCCGGCGGACAGGTGCAGGGTCAGGCGGTGCTCCAGCACGGTCGCGGTGTCGGGGGTGAGCCACGGTCCGCCGGGCAGGCGGAAGCGCAGCGGCAGCCAGTTGGGCACATTGACCATGTCCTCGTTGTCGACCTGGTGGCCGGCCGCGTCGGAGGTGAGCCGGTTGTAGCAGCCCGCCACATAGGTGCCGGGGTAGTGCACCTCGTCCGCGGCGCACTCGGGCAGCGCGCCCCGGGTGGCGAAGCAGCCGTTGCCCAGGGTGCACAGCGCTTCGCGAAGGCGTTCGTCGGCCGGTTCGTAACCCTCGTACTCCCAGGTCCAGCCCGTCACTTCGGCTCCCCTTCCGCGACCAGTTCTCCGAGGTCCGACACGACGATGTCGGCGCCGTGCCGCAGCAGCCGGCCGCTGGTGTCCCGGCCGGCCGTGCGGTCCACGCCGATCACCAGGGCGAAGCCGCCCCGGCGACCCGCCTCCACGCCCGCCAGCGCGTCCTCCACCACGGCGGCGCGGCCCGCGGGGGCGCCGAGGCGGCGGACCGCCTCAAGGAAGAGGTCGGGGCGGGGTTTGCCCGGCAGTCCCAGGCGGGCCGCCTCGCCACCGTCCACGAGCACGTCGAACAGGTCGAGCACCCCGGCCCGGTCGAGCAGTTCACCGGCGTGCCGGGACGCGGAGGCCGCGGCCCGGGGTATCCCGGCGCCGCGCAGGGCACGCACCAGCCGTACCGTGCCCGGGTAGGCGTCGACGCCGTGCGCACGCAGCCGCTCGGTGAACAGCCGCTCCTTGTCCGCGGCGACGGCCCGCACGATCTCCTCCGAGGCGTCGGCGCCTCGGGCTCGGAGGAAGGCCGCGGCACCGTCCAGGCGGGACTTGCCGTCGACGTACCGCAGGTAGTCGTCCCGGGCGTCGAACGGGCGGCGCGCGTCGGGGTCCTTGGGCGGACGGGCCGTCAGGAAGGCGTCGAATGCCGTCTTCCAGGCCGCCGCGTGCACCCGGGCCGAGTCGGTGATGACGCCGTCGGTGTCGAAGACGACGGCCGTGACGTCGCGCAGCACCGGTGCGAGCGTGTCATGGGACGTCGTAGGTTCGTCGGGGTGGCGCATGCTCACGCCTGCTGGGGCACGACCGCCACGGGGCAGTCGGCGTGGTGCAGCAGCGTGTGCGCCACCCGGCCGAGTTGGAGACCGACGTGGCCCTTTCGGCGCTGCGCTCCGACGATCACCAGGTCGGCGGCGGCCGAGCGGTTCAGCAGCACCTTGCGGGCCGGTCCCTCGACGGTGACAAGGCGCATCCGGACCTTCGGGTGATCCGCGACCGCCTCCGCGACCAGCCGGTCGAGCAGTTCGGACGCCTGTTCCTCGTGGCGGTGCGCCGGGTCCTGGGCCAGCTTCGGGTGGTCGGCGCTCTCGTGCGCGGGGCAGCGCCACGTGCGCACCACGTCCAGGGTGCAGCCACGGGCCTCGGCCTCGCGGAAGGCGAAGCGCACCGCCTCCGCGCCGGTCGCCGGGTCTCCGGCGCCGAGCAGGATCCGCTCGTGTGTGCCGGCCAGCCCCGCCTTGTCGCCGCGGACCACGATCACCGGACCGTGGGCGCGCGCCGCCACGGCCAGTCCGACCGAGCCGAGGAGCAGGCCCGCCAGCTCACCGCGGCCGCGCGAACCGGTTACCAGGACGGAGGCGTTGTTGCCCTCGCTCAGCAGCGCGGCAACCGCTTCCTCGGGGATCACCTCGGTGGTGACCTTCACCTCGGGAGCACGTCGCCGGGCACGCTCCGCGGCGTCTGCCACGACCTGCTCCGCCATCGCCTGTTCGGACGGCCGGTCCTGGCTGTCGGACGGCACTGCGCCCTCGTACCGCTCCCACAGCGACGCGTACACCAGCCGCAACGGCAGGCCGTGCCGGACCGCTTCGGCCACGGCCCAGTCGACCGCCGCGAGGCTCCCGGCCGATCCGTCGACGCCCACGACCAGGGGGAGCTCCATCGTCCCCACCACCTTTCGTTTCGGTCCGCGCGAGAGCTCGGGCACACAGCTCCGACCTCACCGTGGCACCGGCGGCCGGGCTTCAGCAGGGGTGGTTCGGCCCCGGGTCCCGGGCCACCCGGCCCAGGCCGGTGCCCACTCGGTCTCTGTGCCGGTCGGTGCACCGGCGGCGCGGCAGGACATGGGCTGCTTCCGGTGACCGTCCCGACACCACCCGCGACGTACGTACGGCCCGGACCGGGATCGGGGGCCGAACGGCCCTGGTGCGTCCGGTGCGCACATGGTGTGGTGGAGGTGACGGGGAGGGCCCGACTAAGGGCGCGGAGAAACGGCCGGCGGCCGTGCACCGCGCAATCAGGATCCGCGAGAAGCGGATGGCCCTCCCCGCCTCTCATGTCCCCTCGCCCACTGTTCTGGACATGGCCGTTCCCTCTGCTCCCCGGTACGCGGGTCCCGGCAGACGTGTGCGCGGCCGGCGTACCGGCCGCGCACCGCGGACCGACCGAGCGCCCACCCGCGCTCAGCCCTGCCGCACCGGGATGGTCTTCGTGCCCGTCTTCGTCTCGGGCACCGGGATCGTGACGGCCAGGACGCCGTCCTTGTACTCGGCGGTGGCCTCGTCGCCCTTGGCCCCGGCCGGCAGCCGGACGGAGCGGGCGAAGGAGCCGTAGTGGAACTCCGTACGGTGCTTCTGTGTCGTCTCCTCACTGCGCTCGGCCCGCAGGGTCAGAACGCCTTCCGTGACGGTGATCTCGACGTCCTTGGCGGGGTCGATGCCCGGGAGTTCTGCCCGCAGCACGTACTTCTCGTCCGCCAGGTGCTCCTCGATCCGGATACCGTGCAGACCGGGGACCGTGTGCGCCCCCGGGAAGCCGGACTCGACCCAGCCGAACAGGTCGGGCAGGGTCGGCCAGCCCGGCAGCCGCTCGATCATGCCAGTCATGTCTCCCTCCTCCTCTTGTTCCCTGCTTCCAGCGTCCCGCGCCCTCGCGCGGCGCGCGTGGGCCGGCCGGACCCGTACCGGACCCGACCGGCCCTGGCGCCCCAACGTCCCCCTGACAGCCGCCGGTTGGGACGCCGGCTCATGCCGCGCCGCCGACTCCCGACGGCGGCGCGGTGATCTCACGATCCGGCAGGTCCGGGTCGAGGGCCGGACGGCGGCGCGGTCCCATGAGCGCGCAGTCCACGTCGACCACCCCTTCCACGGCGCGCACCAGGCGTGCGGCGACGGGCACCAGGGTGGTGTCGGGGATCCGTCCGGTGAGCCGCACGACACCGTCGCGCACCTCGACCCGGATCGGCTCGACCGGGTTGGGGAACACGTGGGCGACGACCTCGCGCCGCACCTCCTCGGCGATGTCCTCGTCGTCGCGGAGGAAGACCTTCAGCAGGTCGGACCTGCTGACGATGCCCACCAGGACGCCCTCGTCCCCGACAACCGGCAGCCGTTTCACCTTGTGCAGGGCCATGATCCTGGCGGTCTGGGCGAGGGAGGCGTCAGCGGGCACGGTGACGGCCGGCGCGGTCATCAGTTCCTCGGCGGTCACGGCACCGGCCTTGACCAGGTCGGCGAGACGGCGCAGCTGGGTGTACCGGTCGGGATCCCCGTCGCGGAACTCCTCCTTGGGCAGCAGATCGGCCTCGGAGACCACTCCGACGACCCGGTTGGCGCCCTCCACCACGGGCATGGCGCTGACCTTCCACTGCTGCATGGTCTTCACGATCTCCTTGAACGTCGCTCCGCGGCCGAGGGCAACGACGGTGCGGGTCATCACATCGCTCACGATGTGCGGAGTGCCGTGCATGGCGTCCTCCCGGATGCTCGTGCCGCGCGGCATGGTCGTGCCGCGTGACACCTTCAGCGTCGGGCACCCGCTCGCCGTCGCCATGGGCCGAATGGGCCGTTACAGGGGTTCCGGTCGACCTTTCCAGGGTCGACGACGGAAAGTTTCGGGCAGTGACGGACAGTAGGTGACATGTGGTGGCACCGCTGGCCCGCGAGCGCTGAGATGTCCGGGATCGCCGTGCGCGGTGAACTGGGGGTGGCCATGGGCAGCTTCGTGGGAGTGCAACCGACCGCATCGGCGGGAGTGGGCGACGCCGGTCGCTGCCGCTGCGGAGCGCCACCGCGGGAGAGCGGGCCGGGGGCCGCCGAGGAGCGGTTCAGAGGCCTGTTGGAGGCCGCTCCGGACGCCATGGTGATCGTCGACGACACCGGGACGATCAGGCTGGTCAACGCCCAGACCGAGGCTCTCTTCGGCTACCGGCGCGAGGAACTGCTCGGCCACCCGGTCGAGTTGTTGATGCCGCACCGCTTCCACGCCCAGCACACCCTGCACCGCGACGGCTACGCCGCCAACCGCCAGGTCCGCCCGATGGGCGCCGGACTCGATCTGCACGGGCTGCGCAAGGACGGCACCGAGTTCCCCGTCGAGATCAGCCTGAGCCCGCTGGAGACCTCGGACGGGCTCCTGGTGTCCGCCGCCGTGCGGGACGTCAGCGACCGCAAGGCCGCCGAGGCGCGGATCAACGAACTCGCCGCGCTCGTCGAGTCGTCCCAGGACGCGATCCTCGCCAAGACCCTCGACGGGTTCATCACCTACTGGAACGCCGCCGCCCAGAGTCTGTACGGCTACACGGCCGAGGAGGTCATCGGCCGACACGTCTCGCTGCTCGCCCCGCCCGACCTGCGGGGCGAGATCGACTCGCTCCAGGACCGGCTCAGGCGTGGCGAGAAGGTCGAGCACTTCGAGACGCTGCGGGTCACCAAGACCGGTGGGCTGCTGGACGTCGACGTCACGCTGTGGCCGACCCGGGACACCGAGGGCACGGTGGTCGGCGCGTGCGCCATCGTGCGCGACATCAGCGACCGCAAGCGCGCCGAGGCCGAACTCACCGCGCTGTACGAGCAGCAACGTCACATCGCCCTCACGCTGCAGCGCAGCCTCATGGGTGCCCCGCCGGCCATCCCCGGTCTGGCCACGGCGAGCCGCTACCGCCCGGCCACCCAGGGCGCCGGAGTGGGCGGCGACTGGTTCGACCTCATTCCGCTGGGGGCAGACCGGGTGGGTGTGCTGATGGGGACGTGATGGGCCGCGGTCTCGAAGCCGCCGCGGTCATGGGGCAGTTGCGTTCGGCGGCGCACGCCCTGGCCAAGACCGGCATGCAGCCACGCCAGCTGATGCAGGCTCTGGACACCTGTGTGGCCGACCTCGACGTCCCCGACCAGCTCGTGACCTGCTGCTACCTGGTGATCGCCCCGGACACCGGCACGGTGACCGTCTGCTCGGCCGGCCATCTGCCGACCCTCGTCGCCGCTCCCGGGGCGGACGTCAGCGGCCTCGACTCCCCCGTCAACGCTCCCCTGGGCGTCGGGGGCGTCCTCTACCAGCAGTCCTGCACGGCCATACCGCCCGGCGCCACTCTCGTCCTGTACACCGACGGTCTCATCGAGACTCCGGGCAGCGACATCGAGGGCCGGGTCAGCGAACTCGCCCTCGTCCTGGACCAGTCCTTCACCGATACCGCCTGTCTGGAGACCGTCGCCGACCGCGTGCTGGCGGGCCTGCTGCCCGACGCCGACAGCCACAACGACGACGTGACGCTCCTCTTGGCCCAGCTCCCCGCCGCACCGCTCGCGTCCATGAGCACCGACCTGGACGCCGTGCCGTCCTCCGTGCCCGAGGGGCGCGCGTTCCTCCACAAGGCGCTCGCCTCCTGGGACTGCACCGCGGCCAGGGACGACGCCGTCCTGCTGCTGTCGGAGACCCTCACCAACGCCGTCCAGCACGCCGTCGGCCCGATCGGCCTGCACCTGCGCCGCACCGACACCGGCCTCACCGTCGAGGTCAGCGACCACAGCCCGCACCTCCCCCAGCCCCGTCTCGCGGCCGACGACGAGGAGTCCGGCCGGGGTCTGATCCTCGTCCGCGCGCTGGCCGCCGACTGGGGTGTCCGTCCCACCGACGAGGGCAAGACCACCTGGTTCACGCTGAAACTGTGAGCGTGCACCGGCCGGCTCCCGAACCCGGCCGGACACCGGGACGTTCGGCCCCTGTCCGAGGCCACGCAGCCCCTGCCCGGAAGGGCGCGCCCACCAGGAAGCTGGTGATGCGGAGGTCCGCCGGTAAGTGGGCGGGCAACGATCCGGGGAGGTGTCGGCCGTGCTTCGCCCCGTTGTCGTAGGTCTGGACGGTTCACGTGAGAGCCTCGCCGCCGCCGACTGGGCGGCCGGGGAGGCACTCAGGCGCGGCGTGCCGCTGCGTCTCGTGCACGCGTGGGAGGGTCTGTCCCCCGACGCGTCGCAATTGCCCGAGCTGGAGGCGCCGCGTTACTGGGCGCGGCGGATCCTGCGCGGTGCGATGGACCAGCTCAACGAGCGCCATCCACAGGTGTACCTGAGCGCCGAGCAGATCGCCCGCCCCGCGGCGGACGCGCTGATCGAGGAGGGTGCGCAGGCCGAGCTGCTGGTTCTGGGCAGCCGGGCGTTCAGTGGCTTCGGCGGCTTCATGGCCGGTTCGGTCGCACTCGCGACGGTGGCCCGTGTGAGCCGGCCGGTGGTTCTGGTGCGGGCCGACCGGTCCGCCGAGGACGACCATCTGCCGGACCCGGAGGGCCGTCCGTCCACACGCACGACGTACCGCGACGTCGTGGTCGGCGTGGACATCGCGCATCCCTGCGAGGAGCTGCTCGCGTTCGCCTTCGAGAGCGCGGCGCTGCGTTCGGCGCCACTGCTGGTGGTGCACGCGTGGCACAGTCCGTACGCCCCGCCGACGGCCACGATGAGCCTCGCTGCTCGGCGGACCGCCGAGCAGGCCCTGGCCGGCGCGCTCCAGCCGTGGCGGGACAAGTACCCGGCGGTGGAGGTCCGCACGCGGGTGGAGCACGAGCGCCCGGCCCAGCTGCTGCTCCAGGCCACGCGGGAGGCGGCCCTGCTGGTCGTCGGCCGCAGGGACCGTCCGGCCCGGCTCGGCGCCCACACCGGTCCGGTGGCGCACGCGGTGATGCACCACGTCCGCTGCCCGGTCGCCGTCGTCCCGCACGAGTGACTCATCCGTAGACGCGGATCCCGTCCGGAAGGGAAGGTGCCGTGTTCCAGGTTCGTATCCACGGCCGTGGCGGCCAGGGAGCCGTCACGGCCGCCGAGCTGTTGTCGGTGGCGGCGTTCATGGAGGACCGCCACGCGCAGGCGTTCCCGAGCTTCGGATCGGAGCGGACGGGGGCGCCGGTGGTGGCCTTCTGCCGGATCGACGACCGGCCGATCCGGGTGCGCGAGCCCGTCATGCGGCCCGACGCGCTGGTCGTCCAGGACCCCACACTGCTGCATCAGGTGAACGTCTTCGAAGGCCTGCGGACCGGCGGCTCCGTACTGGTCAACTCGCCCCGTTCCGCGGCGGAACTGGGCCTTACCGGGCTCTCCGGCCCGGTCCTCACCGTCCCGGCCACCGCGTTCGCCGTACGTCACTTCGGCCGGCCGGTGCCGAACGCCGTCCTGCTGGGCGGCCTCGCCGCGCTCACCGGCTGCGTGACGATCGACTCGCTCGCCGCCGCCGTCCGCGAGCGCTTCCCGGGCGAACTGGGGCGGGCCAACGCCGCCGCGGCCCGCGAGGCGTACGACCACGTCCAGAACGCACAGCGGGAGGAACAGGCGCATGCTCAAGCAGACTGAGGGGTCGCGCGCGGTCGCCGAGACCGTCGCCTGTTGCCGGCCCGAGGTGATCGCGGCCTATCCGATCTCTCCGCAGACGCACATCGTCGAGGAGCTCAGCCGTCTGGTGAAGTCCGGGGCGCTGAAGCCGTGCGAGTACGTCAACGTCGAGTCGGAGTTCGCCGCGATGTCGATGTGCATCGGCGCGTCCGCCGCGGGCGCCCGCACCTATACGGCGACCGCCAGCCAGGGCCTGCTGTACATGGTGGAGGCGCTGTACAACGCCTCCGGACTCGGCCTGCCCATCGTGATGACGGTCGCCAACCGGGCCATCGGCGCGCCGATCAACATCTGGAACGACCACAGCGACTCCATGTCGCAGCGCGACTCGGGCTGGATCCAGCTGTACGCGCGTGACAACCAGGAGGCCGCCGACCTGCATCCGCAGGCCTTCCGGCTGGCCGAGGAGCTGTCGCTGCCGGTGATGGTGTGCATGGACGGCTTCGTCCTCACCCATGCCTGGGAGCGGATCGAGGTGCCCGAGCAGGCGCAGGTCGACGCGTTCCTGCCGCCGTACGAGCCGCGTCAGGTCCTGGACCCGGACGACCCCGTGTCGATCGGCGCGATGGTGGGGCCGGACGCGTTCACCGAGGTGCGCTATCTGGCGCACGCCAAGCAGATGCAGGCGCTGGAGGTGATCCCGCGGGTGGCCGACGAGTTCCGGCAGGCCTTCGGGCGGACCAGCGGCGGCCTGGTGCACCCGTACGCCTGCGAGGACGCCGACATCGTCGTCGTGGCGCTGGGCTCGGTGTTCGGCACGGTGTGCGACGTCGTCGACGAGATGCGGGAGAGCGGGGTGCGGATCGGGGCACTGGCGATCACCTCGTTCCGGCCGTTCCCGCTGAACGCGGTGCGGACCGTGCTCGGCCGGGCGCGCCAAGTGGTCGTGCTGGAGCGGGCGTTCGCGGTGGGCATCGGCGGGATCGTGTCGGCGAACGTGCGCACCGCGCTGTCCGGGATCCTGCTCGACGGCCACACCGTGGTCGCGGGGCTCGGCGGCCGGCCGATCACCAAGGAGTCACTGCACCGGCTGTTCGAGGACGCGATCGCCGGGCGGCTCGGGGAGCTGACCTTCCTGGACCTCAACCACGAGCTGGTGGACCGGGAGTTGGCGCGGATGGCCGAGTCCAGGCAGTCCGGTCCGTCCGCGGAGAACATCCTGCGTGATGTGGGGAGCAACCGATGAGCACCGTCCAGCAGGTCAAGTTCTACCAGGTGGGCAGCTTCGCCGCCGGAAACCGGCTGCTGGGGCCCGAGTCGCAGTCCGACCAGGCCGACCCGGGCCGTTCCAACGCGCTCACCTGCGGCCATCGCGCCTGCCAGGGCTGCGGCGAGGCGCTCGGCGCCCGTTACATCCTGGACGCGGCCGGGCGGGCGGCCGACGGCAAGGTGATCGCGGTCAACGCCACGGGCTGCCTGGAGGTGTTCTCGACGCCGTACCCGGAGACCTCGTGGCAACTGCCCTGGCTGCACTCCCTGTTCGGCAACGCCCCCGCGGTCGCCGCCGGCGTGGCCGCGGCCCTGCGCGCCAAGGGCCGCACCGACATCCGGGTGGTCGGCCAGGGCGGCGACGGCGGCACCGTCGACATCGGCCTCGGCTGCCTGTCGGGCATGTTCGAGCGCAACGACGACGTCCTGTACGTCTGTTACGACAACGAGGCCTACATGAACACCGGCGTGCAGCGCTCCGGGGCCACTCCCCCGACGGCTCGTACGGCGACCACGCAGGCGGTCGGCGAACAGCCGGGCGCCCCCTTCGGCCAGGGCAAGAACCTGCCGCTGATCGCGATGGCGCACGAGATCCCGTACGTCGCCACGGCAACCGTCGCGGGGTTGCGCGACCTGGAGGCGAAGGTACACCGGGCGATGACCGTGCGCGGTGCCCGCTATCTGCACGTCCTGGTGCCCTGCCCGCTGGGCTGGGGCACGGCGTCGCACGACACGGTGCGCATCGCGCGGCTGGCCGAACAGACCGGTCTCTTCCCGGTGTTCGAGGCCGTGGACGGCGGGGTCACCGACGTCACACCGATCCGGCGGCGGCTGCCGGTGGAGGAGTACCTGCGCCCGCAGAAGCGGTACGCGCACCTCTTCGAACCGGAGCTCCGCACCGATGTCATCGCCCGGCTGCAACGGGCGGCCGACCGCAACATCGCCCGCTTCGGGCTGCTGGCACAGGAGGACGTGCCGTGAAGAACAAACCGTTCGCGATCACCTTGAACGTCGGCTCCAGCCTGGCCAACCACACCGGCGCCTGGCGCACCGAACGGCCGCTGTACGTCGACCGGTTGCCGCCGTGCAACCAGGCGTGCCCGGCGGGCGAGAACATCCAGCAGTGGCTCTACCACGCGGAGAGCGGCGACTACGAGGCCGCCTGGCGCCAGTTGATGCGGGACAACCCGCTGCCCGCGGTGATGGGCCGGGTCTGCTACCACCCGTGTGAGACCGCCTGCAACCGCGTCCAGGTCGACAACGCCGTCGGCATCAACTCGATCGAGCGCTTCCTGGGCGACGAGGCGATCAGGCGCGGCTGGACCGTGGCACCGCCCACGGCCACTTCCGGGAAACGGGTTCTGGTCGTCGGCTCCGGACCGGCCGGACTGTCGGCCGCGTACCATCTGCGGTTGCTCGGCCACGAGGTGACGGTCCGTGAGGCCCAGGACCGGCTCGGCGGGATGATGCGGTACGGCATCCCCCGCTACCGCCTGCCGCGCGAGGTGCTGGACGCGGAGATCGACCGTATCCGCGCGCTCGGCGTCGTCCTCGAAACCGGCACACGGGTCGACGACGTGCTCGCCGCGCAGCGGGAGGGCGGCTTCGACGCCGTGTTCCTGGCCGTGGGAGCGGGCATCGGCAAACGGACCTACATCCCGGCCGGCGACAGTGCCCGCATTCTGGACGCGGCGGCACTTCTCGGCAGCATGGAAAGCGAGGGGCCGCCCCTGCTGGGCCGCAGGGTCGCGGTCTACGGCGGCGGCAACACGGCCATGGACGCGGCCCGCACCGCCCGCAGGCTCGGAGCCACCGACGCCGTGGTGGTCTACCGGCGCAACCGTGACCGGATGCCCGCGCACGACGAGGGGGTCGAGGAAGCCCTGGAGGAGGGCGTGCGGATGAAGTGGCTGTCCACCATCAAGCACGCCGACGAGGGCCGGCTGACCATCGAGCGGATGGAGCTCGACGAGACCGGATTCCCGCGGCCCACGGGCGAGTTCGAGGAGCTGGACGCGGACACGGTGGTGCTGGCGCTCGGCCAGGACTCCGACCTGTCGCTCCTCAAGGACGTGCCGGACCTGGCCGTCGACCACGGCATGGTGCAGGTGGCCGACGGGCTGACGACCGGGCACGCGGGCATCTTCGCGGGCGGCGACATGGTTCCCGCCGAGCGTACGGTCACCGTGGCCGTGGGGCACGGCAAGAAGGCGGCCCGGCACATCGACGCGTATCTGCGTGGCGGCGCGTACGAGCCCGGCCCCAAGCACGGCCCCGCCTCCGCCGACCGGCTCAACACCTGGTATTACTCCGACGCCCCGGCCTCCGTGCGGCCGAGGCTCGAAGTGGCCCGGCGGGTCTCGACGTTCGACGAGGTGGTGCAGGGACTCGACGAGTCCACCGCCCTGTTCGAGGCCCGGCGCTGCATGTCGTGCGGGAACTGCTTCGAGTGCGACAACTGCTACGGCGTCTGCCCGGACAACGCCATCATCAAGCTGGGGCCGGGCAAGGGCTTCACCATCGACCTCGACTACTGCAAGGGGTGCGGGCTGTGCGCCGCCGAGTGCCCGTGCGGGGCGATCGACATGGTGCCGGAGGAGTGACGGACTACCTCTCGTCGAACACCAGATCCTCGGGCGCGTGGGTGAGTTTCACGGTGTCGCCCGTGACGTCCACAACGGTGTCGAAGCCCGTCCACTGGCCGGACGAAAGGATCAGCAGGCGGTCGTCGCGCTGGGCCAGGTAGGCGGGGAAGCCCGCCAGATCGGGGTCGCCGTCGCCGAGTACGAGGTAGTCGGCCAGTCGGCGGAACAGCTTGGGCAGCAGCACCGCGGTGTCGGTCAGTGAACCCAGACCGGCGATCTTCGCGCCTGCCTGTGTCGCGTCGGCGGCCCAAAGCCCCATGCCCTTGTCCCGGGCCTTCCCGGCCGCGGAGGTCATCTCCTCGCGCAGGTCCACGAACAACTGGCGGTAGTACGTGGGGTAGGCCATGCCCATCGAGAGCTGGTGGTGGTTCACCGTGTTGAGCAGGTCGGACACTTCCACCCGCACGAAGGTGCCGCTCGTGGCCGGCGCCGGGCCGACGCCCGCGAAGGCCACGCACCGCCCGTGCACGTCCGCGCTGCGGGTGAAGACGTAACCGGGCACGGACTCGGGCGCGGCGGCCACGACGATGCCGCGGTCGTTGCGCTGCACGTTCTGGAAGCCGATCTCGTCGAGCAGTTCCTGGGCCGCCTGCCCGGCGAACGGGGCCGGCTGGTGGAGTTCGGGTCCGTGCGGTGGCCGGTAGTGCGTTTCCAAGGTGTCGATGCCGTCCAGCCGCAGCTGGGCCCCGCCCGTCCGGTTGCGCCGTACCTTCCGGCCCGGCAGCAGGTCCCACTCGTTCGGGTCGTCCGGGTAGAAGCGCACCGAGTCCCCGTCCGGGCTCGCTCCGACGATCTTGTATGCGCCCCTGATCAGCAGCATCGGCATGACGTCCCCCTGTCGGTCGCGGTGAACCCACTGTGACCGGGGGCTCGTCGGGGGGCTCCGGCTCGTAGCGGTAAGCGGGCCAAAGGTCATGCATCCAACGGACGGGGCGCTCGGATATGTCGTACGCCGGTCGCTCCCCGCGGACACGAGGAGGAGGCCCCCGCGTCGGGGGCCTCCCGTGCGTTTACCGGGCCGGGCGTCAGCCGACGAACTCGCCGACCGCCGCCTTCAGTTCGGTCAGTCCCTTCTTCGCGTCCGTGAAGAACATCCCGGTCTTCGGATCGGTGTAGAGCTCGTTGTCGACTCCGGCGTATCCGTGGCCCATCGACCGCTTGATGACGACGATGCTCCTGGCCTTGTCGACGTCGAGGATCGGCATGCCCGAGATGGCGTTGCCGGGGCGGCGGGCGATCGGGTTGGTGACGTCGTTGGCGCCTATGACGAGGGCGACGTCGGCCTGTGGGAACTCCGGGTTGATCTCGTCCATCTCCTTCAGCTGGGTGTAGGGCACGTTGGCCTCCGCCAGCAGCACGTTCATGTGCCCCGGCATCCGGCCGGCGACCGGGTGGACGGCGTAGCTGACGTCGATGCCGTGGTCGGTCAACAGCTGTGCCAGCGCACCGAGTTCGTGCTGGGCCTGGGCGGCGGCGAGGCCGTAGCCCGGGACGAGGACGACCTTGCTCGCGTACGCCAGCTGGATCGCCACGTCGTCCGCGGACACCGACCGCACCTGGGCCGGTGCTCCCCCCGCCGCGACCGGCGCGCCGTCCCCGGTGCCGAAGCCGCCGATCACCACGTTGGCGATCGACCGGTTCATGGCGTCGGCCATCAGCTTGGTCAGGATGCCGCCCGAGGAGCTGACGAGCATGCCGGCGATGATCAGCGCGGTCTCGTTGAGGACGAAGCCCGCCATCGCGACCGCCGATCCCGTGAAGGCGTTCAGCAGGGCGATCACCACCGGCATGTCCGCGCCGCCGATGGGCAGCACCATCGTCACACCGAAGAGCAGGGCGACGGCCACGAGCCCGTACAGGGCGGTACGGGAGTCGGGTACCAGCACCAGCCAGACCGTGCCGGCGACGAAGGAGAGCGGCAGCACCACGTTCAGCAGCCGCGCTCCCGGGAACACCACCGGCGCGCCCGAGACCACGCCCTGGAGCTTGCCGGCGGCGATCAGCGATCCGGAGAAGGTGACGGCGCCGATGACGATGTCCAGGGCTCCCGGCACGGACACCCGCGCCCCGAGCGCACCGGGGTTGCCGGCCTGGAGCAGATCGTTTACGGCGATGAGAGCGGCCGCCCCGCCACCAACCGCGTTGAAGAGACTGACCAGTTGGGGCATGGCGGTCATCTTGACCTCGCGCGCGGCGTAGAGGCCGAGCGCGGCGCCGACGAGACCGCCGGAGACCAGCACGAGCCAGCCGGTCGTGGTGATCGTCCCCTCGTGGGCCACCAGCCACACCGTGGCCGCGATCGCGACGGCCATGGCTCCGGCGGAGATCGCGTTGCCACGGCGGGCCGTACGGGGGTGGTTCATCAGGTGGAGGCCGAGCACGAAGCAGACGGCCGCGGCCAGGAAGACGTAGTGCACGGCGTTGGAGACGGTGTCCATGGCGCTCACACCTCCGCCTTGTAGTCGTTGCGGGGCCTGGCCCTGAACATCTCCAGCATCCGGTCGGTGACGACGTACCCGCCGACGACGTTCATGGCCCCGAACACCACGGCCAGGAAGGCGAGGACGTAGCCGAGCCAGGTGTGCGACTCGGCCGCGATCAGCATGGCGCCGATGACGACGATGCCGTGCACCGAGTTCGAGCCGGACATCAGGGGCGTGTGCAGGGTCGCGGGGACCTTGCTGATGACCTCGACGCCGACCAGGACGCTCAGCACGAAGACGGTGATCGCGGTGAGGAGATCGAGGTTGTTCATGATGACGCTCCTCCCGTGAGCGCGGCCGTGATCTCGTCGGCCGGATCGAGGATCAGTTCACCGTCGGGCACGAGGTGGCGCAGGAGTGCCACGAGGTTGCGGGCGTAGGCCGTGGACGCGGCGGTCGCCATCGCGGACGGCAGGCGTCCGGCACCGATGAGCGTGACGCCGTTGTCCAGGACGACGGTCTTGTCGGGTTCGGATCCCTCGACGTTGCCGCCGAGTTCGCTCGCGGCGAGGTCGACGACGACCGAGCCGGGCTTCATGGCCTCGACGGCCGCCGCGGTCACCAGCAGCGGTGGCTTGCGGCCGGGTACCTGGGCGGTGGTGATGACGATGTCCGTACGGGCGACGTGGGCGTCCAGCGCCTCCTGCTGGGCCATCTGCTCAGTCGCCGACAACTCCCTTGCGTAGCCGCCCTGTCCGGCGCCCGATTCGGTGCCTGGCGGACGCTGGATGTCCAGGAATCGGGCGCCGAGCGACTCCACCTCCTCTCGCGACTCGGGGCGTACGTCATACGCCGTGACGACGGCGCCGAGGCGGCGCGCGGTGGCGATGGCCTGCAGCCCGGCCACTCCGGCACCGAGGACGAGAACCTGCGCGGGGCGCATGGTGCCCGCCGCGGTGGTCAGCATCGGGAAGAAGCGGTCGTAGGAGTCGGCCGCCAGTACGGCCGCCTTGTAGCCGGCGACGCTCGCCTGGGAGGTCAGCGCGTCCATGGACTGGGCGCGGCTGAGGGTGCGGGGCAGCAGATCGAGGCTCACCGTACGCACTCCGCGCTGGTACAGCTCCTGTACGAGGGCGGGGTGGTGCAATGCTTCGAGCAGGCCGATCAGGGTCTGCCCGGCACGCAGTGGCCCGATGGCCCCCGGGTCGGGCGGGCCGACGCACAGCACGACGTCCGCGCGCGCGTACAGCTCTTCGGGGCTCACGACGCTCGCGCCGGCCCCGATGTACTCGGCGTCGGTGAACCAGGCGCCGGATCCGGCCCCTGCCTCGATCAGCACGTCGATTCCGGTACGGCGCAGAAGGGTTACGGCCTCGGGTACGAGCGCGACGCGACGTTCGCCGGGCGCACGCTCCCGTACGGCACCTACGGTGACGGTTGCCATGATCTGCTGCCTCTCCCTGGGTCCGGCGGTACCGGACCTCAGAACTCGAAGACGAGCCGTGCCTCGGCCCGTCCGCCGAGGACCTCGTCGAAGGAGTCGTTCACCTGGTCCAGGCGCCGGGTCTCGGCGATGACCTGGGTGCGTCCGGCCGCGTGCAGCGCGAACACCTCGGTCAGGTCCTGGCGGGTGCCGACGATGGAGCCGATGACCGAGATGCCGCCGAGGACGGTCTCGAAGATCGGCACGTTGATGGCCGCGTTGTCGGCGGGCAGGGCGACCATGACGAGGCGTCCGCCGCGGTTGAGCGACCGGTACGCCTGCTCGAAGGCCTTCGGAGCGGCGGCGAGCACGACCGCCACGTCCGCGCCGCCGGCCTTCTTGATCTCCTCGACCGGGTCGTGCGTACGGGCGTTGACGGTCTGGTCGGCGCCGAGCCGGTGGGCCAGGCCCAGCTTGTCGGGTTCCAGGTCGACGGCGGTGACCAGGCCGCCGACGAGGCGTGCGTACTGCAGCGCCAGGTGGCCGAGGCCGCCGACGCCGAAGACGGCGACTCGCTCGGCCGGGACCACGCGGGCGACCTTGATCGCCTTGTAGGTGGTGACGCCCGCGCAGGTCAGCGGCGCCGCGTCGAAGGACGACACGCCGTCGGGCACCCGGACGACCGCGCCCGCGTCGGCGACGGCGTACTCGGCGTAGCAACCGTCGACGGAGTAACCGGAGTTGACCTGCGACTCGCACAGGGTCTCCCAGCCCGAGACGCAGTAGCGGCAGGTGCCGCAGGACGAGCCGAGCCACGGGACGGCGACCCGCTTGCCGACCAGGTCGGCGGGGACGCCGGCGCCGACGGCCGTGACGGGGCCGATGCCCTCGTGGCCGGGGACGAACGGCGGCCGCGGCTTGACCGGCCAGTCGCCGTGCGCGGCGTGGATGTCGGTGTGGCAGAGGCCGGAGGCCTCCATCTTGACGAGCACCTGGCCGGGGCCGGGCTCGGGGGTCGGCAGGTCCTGGATCTCCAGGGGCTTGCCGAAGTCGGTGACGACTGCTGCCTTCATCGTTCAGCTCCTCAACTGGTCTGGTTCCGGGGCGCCTTGACCCGGGTCACGAAGTGCAGCCCGTCCCCGGCTGCGAGGGAGAATCCGCCCGGTGTGCCCTCTTCGACGTCCAGGACGTAGGAGGGGCGGCCGAACGCCTCGTACTGCTGGGCATCCATGTGGAAGGTGCAGCCGTCCACCACGCCGACGAGCATGTCGCCGTCTCCCAGGGTGAGTTCACCTCCGGGGAAGCACATCGGGTCGCTGCCGTCGCAGCAGCCGCCCGACTGGACGAACATCACCGGCCCGCCGTGGGCGGCACACAGGGCCGCGATGGCCCTGCGCGCCGCACGCGTGGCGGTGACGCGCCCTGCGGTGTCCTGCTCCGCCTGCTCGGACATGTCGCCGCACCCCTCCTAGAACAGCCCGAGCGGCTTGTCGCCGTAGCTGACCAGGAGGTTCTTGGTCTGGCTGTAGTGCTCGAGCATCATCTTGTGCGTCTCGCGGCCGATGCCGGAGACCTTGTAGCCGCCGAACGCCGCGCCCGCCGGGTACTGGTGGTAGCAGTTCGTCCAGACGCGGCCCGCCTTGATGGCGCGGCCCATGCGGTAGGCGAGGGCGCCGTCGCGGCTCCACACGCCGGCGCCGAGGCCGTAGAGCGTGTCGTTGGCGATCTCCAGGGCCTCGGCCTCGTCCTTGAAGGTGGTGACGGCGAGGACGGGTCCGAAGATCTCCTCCTGGAAGACCCGCATCTTGTTGTGGCCCTTGAGGACGGTCGGCTCGTAGAAGTAGCCGTCCGCGAGTTCGCCGCCGATCGTGGGCCGGTGGCCGCCGGTCAGGAGTTCGGCGCCTTCCTCGATGCCGATCTCCACGTACGAGGCGATCTTCTCGACCTGCTGCTTCGACACCTGGGGGCCGATCATGGTCGCCGTGTCGAGCGGGTCGCCCTGCTTGATGGCGCGGATGCGTTCCAGGCAGCGGGCCATGAACTCCTCGTAGATGTCCTCCTGGATCAGTGCGCGGGAGGGGCAGGTGCAGACCTCTCCCTTGTTGAACGCGTAGAGCACCAGTCCCTCGACGGCCTTGTTCAGGAAGTCGTCGTCTTTCGCGGCCACGTCGTTGAAGAAGATGTTCGGCGACTTGCCGCCCAGCTCCAGGGTGACCGGGATGATGTTCTGCGCCGCGTACTGCATGATCAGGCGGCCGGTGGTGGTCTCTCCGGTGAAGGCGACCTTGGCGATGCGCTTGTTGGTGGCGAGCGCCTTGCCGATCTCGGCGCCGGGTCCGTTGACGACGTTGACCGCGCCGGGCGGCAGGATGTCGCCGACGACCTCCATCAGCTTCAGGATCGACCACGGTGTCGGGGAGGCGGGCTTGAGCACCGAGGTGTTGCCCGCGGCGAGCGCCGGGGCCAGCTTCCACGCGGCCATCAGGAGCGGGAAGTTGAAGGGGATGATCTGGCCGACCACTCCGAGGGGCTCGTGGAAGTGGTAGGCGATCAGGTCCTTGTCGATCTCGGTGATCTCGCTCTCCTCGGCGCGTATCGCGGAGGCGAAGTAGCGGAAGTGGTCGGCGGCGAGGGGGATGTCGGCGGCCAGGGTCTCGCGGACCGGCTTGCCGTTGTCCCAGCTCTCGGCGACGGCGAGTTCCTCGCGGTGGGCGTCGATGGCGTCGGCGACCTTGTTCAGGACGGCCGCGCGCTGGGCTGCGGAGGCCTCTCCCCAGGCGTCCTTGGCGGAGTGGGCGGCGTCCAGGGCGAGTTCGATGTCCTCGGCGCCCGACTTCGGGACCTCGCAGACCGGCTTCGCTGTCGCGGGGCACAGGTTGACGGAGTACTGGCCGGTGCTGGGCGCCTGCCACTTGCCGCCGATGAAGTTCTCGTACCGGGGCGCGACGTCCACCGGACTGCCGGGCCTGCCGGGAACCTCGTACTTCATGATCGTCCCCTTTCCGGACACGATGATCGGGTCATGCTCGAACGCTAGGAGTGGGAACGCTGCAACCACGCTGCACGCGGCGTGACCTGCGGTGGGACGGTCAGACGGGAGTCCAGGGCGCGGGCCCGGGCCGCGGCGGCCGCCCGCTGTGCCGAGCCGCCCGGCAGCCGGTGGGCGAGAGTCAGCCAGGCGCCGGCGTCGGCGGCTCCCCACTCGGCGCCGACCCAGCGGCGCAGCAACACGGGGTCTCCGGCGGCCAGCACGGCGCCGCGCAACTGCTGTTCCAGGGCCCGCCGTTGCTCGACCACGACGGGCGCGTCGGAGCGCGGCAGCAGCGGTCCTGGGTAGCGGGCCAGGGCCTCGGCCACCCGGCCCGCCGCCAGCAGGTCGGCGACCTCGCCGAAGTCGGTGTGGACGGTGCACAGCAGGGCGTACGGGCGCGAGCCGAGCAGGGCGGGGCCGAGCGCGGCGCGCAGCCGGGTCATCTCGGCGCGCAGTGTCGAGGGAGGCACTTCCCGCTCCGACAGGTCGACGGCGAGCCGTTCTCCGCTCACCCCGTGGCCGGCCAGAGCGAGCGCGGCGACGATCTCGCTGTGCCGCGGACTGAGCCGGAGCAGGCGGCCATCGGTCTCCAGCACGGCACTGTCCCGGCCGAGCGCGGTCAGGCGTGCCGAAGGTGCCCGTGCGTCGGGGCCGAGCAGCGCGGCCGGACGGCGCGCGAGCTCCGCCTGCGCGGCCAGCGCGGCCGCACGCACCGCGGCGAACGCGGGCGGTGTGGCGATGCTGGCGCCGCCGGTGAGGTCCACGACGCCCAGGACCCGGCCGGTGTCCGGGTCGCGGACGGGCGCCGCGGCACAGGACCAGTCGTGGACCACGCTGTTGTAGTGCTCGCCGGTCACGATCTGGACGGGGCGGGCCAACTCCAGGGCGGTGCCCGGAGCGTTGGTCCCCGCCTGCGCCTCGGACCACACGGCGCCCTCGACGAAGTGCATGGACTCGGCCCGCCGCAGGGCCGCGCCGTCCCCCTCCACCCACAGGAGGGTGCCGTCGGCGTCACCGACGGCGAAGAGGTGCCCGTCGTCGGCGGCGCCGGCGCCGAGCAGCTCCCGGAACAGGGGCAGTGCCGCGGCCAGCGGATGGGAGCCGCGCCACGCGGCCAGTTCCTCCGGCGTCCTGCGCAATGGGGGCAGTAGGCCCCCTCCGCCCGTACGTCCGTGGCGGCGCAGCGCCGCCACGAGTCGGCCACCAGACCGCGCACCTGCCGTGCCGCCTCGGGCTCGGTCACGAACCGCTCGTGTGCGGTGCGCTGCGCGGACACCGAGGCCGCTGTGGAAGCATTCATGTCACCTCCTGCATGCCGTCCTCCCGGGCCGACAGCATCAGCCTCACCCGCGCGTGCGGAAGGCTGCAGAGGCCGAACGTCCCTGCGGCAGGGCCGCCTGGGCTCGGCGTCAGGAGGGTCGCGTCACGACAGGGCGCAGGCTTCTACTCCTGGGTCAGCGGCGCGCGCCACAGCAGCACGGTGCCGCCCTCGGGCCGCTGCCCAGCTCCAGGGCCCCGCCGAGCTGCTCGGCCCGCTCGGCCATGTTGCCCAGCCCGCTGCGGCGCCCTCCGGGCGCGATGCCCACGCCGTTGTCCGTCACCGTCAGCCGGATCTCCCGGCCGTCCGTCTCCAGGGCGACGTCGGTGCGGTCGGCCCGCGCGTGCCGGGCGACGTTGGTCAGGGCTTCGGACAGTACGGCGACGACGTGGTCGGCGACGTCCCGCGGTACGTCGGTGTCGAGCAGGCCCTCCATCCGCACGCTGGGCGCGAACCCGAGCACCTGGGCCGCCTCGCCCACCGCGCGCACGACACGAGCCCGCAGTCCCGTCCCGGCTCCGCCCTCGCGCGCCCGCAGGCCGAAGATCGTCGAGCGGATGATCTTGATGGTCTCGTCCAGGTCGTCGACCGCCCGTACCACCCGGTCGGCGGCCTCCTCGTGCTCGATGAAGCGACCCGCGCTCTGCAGGGTCATGCCGGTGGCGAACAGCCGCTGGATCGCCAGGTCGTGCAGGTCGCGGGCGATCCGGTCGCGGTCCTTGAGCACCGCGATCTCCTCGGCGTCCCGTCGGCGTTCGGCCAGTTCCATCGCGATGGCGGCCTGCGCGGCGAAGGCCTGGAGGGGCTCGGTCTCCTTGCCGGTGTACGCCGGCTGACCGGCCTTGCGGGCCAGCAGGACGACGCCCCGCGCGCCCGTCTCACCGGTGCCGATGGGCACGGCGACGGCGGGGCCGAGTCCCTGGAAGCGCGGCGGCTCGGGGGAGATCCGTTCGTCGTGGCCGACGTCCTCGCTGGTGACCGGAGTGGCCGCGGAGAAGGCCAGTCCCATGAGGCTCGTGTCCATGGGCAGCACGAGGCCGCGGTGCGCCTCGGCGTCCATCCCGACGGCGATCTCCACGGCGAGCGAGCCGGTGTCCTCCATGGGCAGCGCGACCGCCCCCAGGGCGGATCCGGTGATCTGCGCGGCCTGCTCGGCGATCAGGCCCAGAACCCGGCTGCTCGCACCGCCGGACATCAGGTTGTGAGTGATCTCCGCGTTGGCCCGCAGCCACCGTTCGCGCAGCCTGGACTCCTCGTACAGGCGCGCGTTGTCGATGGCGACACCGGCCGCCACGGCCAGCGTCGCCAGGACGGACTCGTCCTCCTCGTCGAACTGCACGCCACCGCGCTTCTCGGTCAGGTACAGGTTGCCGAAGACCTGGTCGCGTACCCGGATGGGGACGCCGACGAAGGTGTTCATCGGCGGATGGTGGGCCGGGAAGCCGTAGGAAGCGGCGTGCTCGGAGATCTTGGCCAGCCGGAGCGGCTCGGGATTGCGGATGAGCTCGCCGAGGATGCCGTGCCCCTCGGGAAACGGTCCGATCCTGGCGATCTCCTCCTCGCTGACCCCGACCGTGTGGAAGGCCGACAGCCGCTTGCCGTCGGGGCCGATCACACCGAGGGCGGCGTATTCGGCGTCGACCAGCGCGGCCGCGGCCTCCACGATGCTGTGCAGCGCCTCCTCGAGGTCGAGCTCCCGGCCGACCGAGAGCACGGCCTCCAGGAGACTGTGCACCCGGTCTCGCGTGCCACGGGCCGCGTCCAGGCGGGCCTGGAGCTCCCCCAGCAGTTCGTCGAGCCTCAGCTGGGGCAGTCGTACGCGTGCGTCCCGGGACTCGTCGGGGCTTCCCACCGGTGTTCCTCCAGCTCCCTCGCACCGCCGTCGGCCGACCGCATCGGCCGTGACCAAACTATCCGCTCCAGGGCGGCGGGCGGTACGGGAAGGGGCAAGATCCGGTGGCACCTGCCTTGGTCAGGCGCCGGGCAGGCGGGCGGTGACGTACTCGGTGAGATCGAGGAGGCGGTTGGTGTAGCCCCACTCGTTGTCGTACCAGCCGAACACCTTGACCAGTTCGCCGTGCGCCTGGGTCAGCGGGGCGTCCAGGACGCACGAGGCGGGGTCGCCGACCACGTCGCGGGAGACGATCGGGGCGTCGGAGACCCGCAGGACGCCCTTCAGCGGCCCGTCGGCGGCCTCGCGGTACGCGGCGTTGACCTCCTCCACGGTGACGGGCCGCTCCAGGACCACGCTCAGGTCGGTCAGCGAGCCGTCCTCCACGGGGACGCGCACGGCGATGCCGTCTAGGGTTCCGGCGAGCTCCGGCAGGACCAGGCCGACGGCACGCGCGGCCCCGGTGCTGGTGGGGATGATGTTGACGGCGGCGCTGCGGCCGCGGCGCAGGTCCTTGTGCGGGCCGTCGAGCACGACCTGGTCGTTGGTGTAGCCGTGGATGGTGGTCATCAGGCCCTTGACGATGCCGAAGTGCTCGTCGAGAACCTTGACCATGGGCGCCACGCAGTTGGTGGTGCAGGAGGCGTTGGAGACGACGTGGTGGCCGTCCGGGTCGTACGTGCCTTCGTTGACGCCCATGACGAGGGTGGCGTCGACCTCCTTGCCGGGCACCGACAGCAGCACCTTGCGGGCGCCCGCCTTCAGGTGCGCACCGGCCTGCTCCCGGGTGCGGAAGCGGCCGGTGGACTCGATGACGACGTCCACGCCGAACTCGCCCCAGGCGAGCGCGGCCGGGTCGCGCTCGGCGGTCACGGCGATGCGGTGGCCGTCGACCGTGAGGGAGCTGTCGTCGTGTTCCACGGTGCGGTGCAGTCGCCCGTACGTGGAGTCGAACTCCAGCAGATGGGCCAGCGTGGCCGGCGAGGTGATGTCGTTGACCGCCACGACCTCGACCGGCGTGCCGGTGCCGCTCTCCGCCCGCTCCAGCACACAGCGCAGGTAGTTGCGTCCGATACGGCCGAAGCCGTTGATGCCCACGCGCACAGTCATGTCCGTCGCCCTCCCGATCGATGCCCGGCGCTGTCCGGGGTCTGCCGCCAGCCTGCTGACGGCGGGGCGGGTGGGGCTTGGGCCGGACGGGGGCCAACCGAGGCCGTTCGGCCCCGGCGGCTCAGTGGCCTTCGTGCCGCTGCCGGTCCTGGGCCTGGGTGGCGATCACGGCGGCCTGGATGCGGCGTTCCACACCGAGCTTGGCCAGCAGGCGGGAGATGTGGTTCTTCACCGTCTTCTCGGCGAGGAACAGCCGCTGGCCGATCTGCCGGTTGGTCAGGCCCTCACCGATCAGGGCCAGGATCTCCCGCTCCCGGTCGGTCAGACCGGGCAGCGCGTCCGGCTCCTCCTCCTGCTGCTGCCCGCCGCGCAGCCGGGCCATCAGCCTCGTGGTGGCGCTGGGGTCCAGCAGGGACTGGCCCGCGGCGACCGTGCGTACGGCCGACACCAGGTCCGAGCCCTGGATCTGCTTGAGGACGTAGCCCGACGCGCCCGCCATGATCGAGTCCAGCAGGGCCTCCTCGTCGTCGAACGAGGTCAGCATGAGGCAGGCCAGGTCGGGCATGGCCGAACGCAGCTCCCGGCAGACGCCGACCCCGTCGCCGTCGGGCAGGCGGACGTCGAGGACAGCCACCCGCGGGCGCAGCGCCGGGACGCGGACCATGGCCTGCTCGGCCGTGGAGGCCTCGCCGACCACGGTGATGTCCGGTTCGTCGTCGAGGAGGTCGCGCACCCCCCGCCGTACCACCTCGTGGTCGTCCAACAGGAAGACCCGGATCGGGCTTTCGGATCCCGGTCGTTCGCCGTCCGCCATCGGATGCTCCTTCTCGTGCGCTCCGCGCCGGATCCCGGACACCGGCTTCGGATTCGAGATCCTCCACAGTCGCGGGCCGAAGGGCCAGGGCCGGTCGGCCCCGATCCCCCGGCATCACTCCCTGGTTCCGGGGTGCCTCGCCCCGTCGCCCAGCCGTCCCTGCCGTCAGGACGCCCATTCGCCTCGCCGACCCCGCGGATCGGCCCTCGGCGACGGGACACTCGGCCCCTGCCCCCGGCGCCCCTTCTCTCGGCAGGCTGTCCTGACCAGCGGACCGGTGCCCTGTCCGGCGGCGTCCTGCCGCACAGGGCACCGGCGCGGCGGACGAGGAAGGGAGTGGGTGTGATGACCCGTATCGTCGGCGAGGTGATGACCCGGGAGGTCGTCGGGGCCCACCGGGACACACCGTTCAAGGACGTGGCACGGCTGCTGGACGAGCACCGGATCAGCGGGCTGCCCGTGGTCGACCACGACGACAAGGTCGTGGGCGTGATCTCCGGCACCGACCTGATCCGCCGCCAGGCGGCCCGGCCCGTGACCGGGCGCGCCCCGACCGCCGGAGACCTGATGTCGACGCCGGCCATCACGGTCCATCCGGAGCAGCGCGTCCCGGAGGCCGCGCGCGTGATGGAGCGCCACGGTGTCGAGCGTCTGCCCGTGGTGGACGAGGAGGACCGCCTCATCGGCATCGCCACCCGCCGCGACCTGCTGCGTGTCTTCCTGCGCACGGACGAGGAGATCCGCCGGGAGATCTACGACGACGTACTGGGCGGCGCGCCGCGACGGCCGGGCCGCGCGCTGGACGTCTCGGTCCGGGACGGCGTCGTCACGCTCTCCGGCAGTTCGGCACAGCCGAGCGACCTGACGTCGCTGATCCGGCTGACGTGGCGGGTGGACGGCGTGGTCGGCGTGGTGAGCAGGCCGACCTGACGCGGTCGGCGGGCAGGGCCGGACGGACGCGCACGAGGGCCGAACGGCCCGTACCGCGAGCGTGACGGCACGGTTCCAATGGCCGGACGACACCGACCACCGAGCCCTACGGAAACCGCCCATGCGCCTCGATCACACCCAGCCGGCCCCGGTCGGGCCGCGCCGCAGCGTCCAGCTCGACAGCGACGAAGCGCTGCGACTGCTGGGCAGCGTCTCGGTGGGAAGAGTCGTCTTCACCCGGCACGCGTTGCCCACCGTGCGGCCCGTCAACCACATCCTGGACCAGGGTGACATCGTCATCCGCACGCACGAGGGGGCGGCTCTCACCTCCCACACGCGCGACTCGGCGTCCGCGGGCGTGGTCGTGGCCTACGAGGCCGACACCATCGACCCGGACACGCACCTCGGCTGGAGCGTCGTCGTCACGGGCTACGCCCGGCTGGTGACGGACCCACGGGACCTGGCCCGCTATCAACGCCTGCTGCATCCCTGGGTGGAGCGGACCATGGACTACGCCGTGCGCATCCGGCCCGACCTGATCACCGGGATCCGGCTCACGGACCGGGACGCGAACCCGCGCCCCGGCGTCTGAGACAGGCTGCGCGCCGGGGACCCATGGTCCCGGAACGGGCCCCGGGCGGCCCTCGCACGGACCCGCACCGCGCGACCACGCTGGACCTGGGCCCAGGAGTCGCCGCCGCGGTGTCACGGGCCGAAGGAGTTGATCGCCATGACGACCCTGGCGGGAACACCGGACCGTCCCGTGCGGGTGAACGCGGTGCTCGACGCGCCGCTGTCCCGGTGGCTGTGGCTGGTGAAGTGGATCCTCGTGATCCCCCACTACGTGGTGCTGTTCTTCCTGTGGATCGCCTTCACCGCGGTGAGCGTGGTCGCGTTCTTCGCCATCCTGTTCACCGAGCGCTATCCGCGGTCCCTGTTCGACTTCAACGTGGGTGTGCTGCGCTGGAGTTGGCGAGTCGCCTATTACTCGTACGGCGCGCTAGGCACCGACCGGTATCCACCGTTCAGCCTGGGCGAGGAGGCCGACTATCCGGCCCGGCTGGACATCGCCTACCCCGAGCACCTCTCCCGAGGGCTGGTGCTGGTGAAGTGGTGGCTGCTGGCCGTCCCGCACTACATCGTCATCGGCTTCTTCCTCGGCGGCTGGCACCTCGGCTGGTGGGACGGCGGACTCGTCGCCGTACTGGCGTTGATCGCCGCGGTGACCCTGGCCTTCACCGAGCAGTACCCGAAGAGCCTGTTCGACCTCATCCTCGGACTCAACCGGTGGGTGCTGCGGGTGGCCGCCTATGTCTCCCTGATGACGGACGTCTATCCGCCCTTCCGGCTCGACATGGGCGGCACCGAGCCCTGCCCGCCCACCGAGCCCGACGCTCCGCAGGACCAGGCGTGATCACCCTGCTGGTGGCGGCGTTCCTCGTCGTGCACGGGCTGCTGCACCCCGGGGTGTGGACGTCGCCGCAACAGCGGCACTCGTGCCGGCCTGGTACGTGGCCCTCGGGTACGCGCTCGCCGGTGTCGCCGTGTTGGCCGGCACCGGCTGGTGGCCCGTGGCCGCCCTGGTCGCCGCGTCGGTCGGACTGGTCCTCAAGACGGTCTGGTTCGACCCCTGGCTGACCCGGCCACCCGGCGACCGTCAGTCGTGCGGTACGACCGCGACCGGTGCGGCGGCGTGGTGGAGCACGGCGTGGGTCACCGGGCCGATGTGGCCGCCGACCGGAGTCCGCCGGTTCCTGCGGCCGACGACGACCAGGGCCGCGTCGTGCGAGGCGTGCACCAGATGGCGTCCGGCGCTGCCGACCACGGCCTGCTCACGCACCGCCACGCCAGGGAACTTCTCCCGCCACGGCTCCAGCACCTCGGTGAGCCGCTCCCGCACCTCCTCGGCCAGTTCCTCGTCGAGCCCGGCGTCCATGGCCGCGCCGTACCCGTAGGCGGTCGGCAGACTCCAGCCGTGGACCACCCGCAGGCCGGTCGCACGGCGCTGGGCGGCCTCGAAGGCGAAGCCGACGACGGCCTCGTCGGGGTGCTCCAGGTCCAGCCCCAGCACCACTTCACGGTGCGGCGTGGTGGTGGCCGCGCTCCCCGTGGCGTCCGGCAGATGCTCGTCCTCGGCCTGCTCGCCGGCCCGTACGAGGACGACGGGCAGTTCGGCCCGGGCGACGACGCCGAGCGCCACCGATCCGACCAGGAAGCCGGCGACGGCCCCGAGGCCGCGGGATCCGAGGACCAGCAGGTCGGCGTCCGCCGCGGCGTCCAGCAGCGCCGCGACCGGCTGGTCCCCGCTCTGTTCGGCGACGATCCGCAGCGCCGGGTGACGCTCAGCGAACCTGGACAGGGTCTCGCGCAGCAGCTTCTCCGACCAGGTGCGCTGGGTGTCGATCGCGCCCGGTGCGGGCATACCGGCGAGCGCCGGATACGCGTACGGGAGCTGCTCCCAGCCGTGCACGAGGCGCAGGTCCGCCCCGCGCCGCTCCGCCTCGCGGGCGGCCCAGTCGACGGCGGCGAGGCTCTGCGGGGATCCGTCGAGGCCGACGGTGATGGTGGACATGTGGGGACCTCCTTCGGGGATGCCAGGCCAGTCTCCGGCCCGGCGCGGGTGGGACAGGAGGGGTCTCATGTCCCTGCCGGGGACCGAACGGCCCACGCCCCACCGCAACTTGGCATCGCTTCGGCGACGTGGACCGCGCTCAGGCGGCGGGCAGCGCGGGCCGCACGAGCGTCCCGGAGCGGCCGTGCACGATCTCGTACGCCGCGTCGAGGGCGCCGATCGCGGCCAGGCCGCCGGTGCGTTCGACGAACCGGGCGGCCGCTTCGGCCTTCGGTCCCATCGAGCCCGCCGGGAAGCCGGCCTTGCGCAGTTCCGCGGGGGTGGCGTCGAGGACGGGCCGCTGCTTCGAGGTGCCGTAGTCGGCGTAGACGTTCGGCACGTCCGTGAGGATGAGCAGGAAGTCGGCCTTGAGGTCCTCGGCGAGCAGGGCGGCGGTGAGGTCCTTGTCGACGACGGCCTCGACGCCGCTCAGGGCGCCGGAGTCCTTGTCCGCGGTGACGGGGATGCCTCCGCCGCCGGCGCAGATCACCATCGTGCCGCCGGCCAGCAGTTCGTGGATGGTGTCGGTCTCCAGGATCCGTTCGGGTGCCGGGGAGGCGACGACGCGCCGCCAGCCCGTGGTGTCCCCGGCGATGCGCCAGCCGCGCTTGCGGGCGAGGTCCCGGGCGACCTCCAGGGGGTAGATCTGGCCGACGAACTTCGTCGGATGCCGGAAGGCGGGGTCGTCGCCGCGTACGAGGGTGTGGGTGACCAGCGCGGCGATGCGGTGCCCGGGCAGTGCGTCGTGCAGGGTGCGCACCAGCAGGGAGCCGATCATCCCCTGGGTCTGGGCGCCGAGCAGATCGAGCGGGTAAGGGGCGCGCAGGGCGGGGTCGGCGGCGCTCTCCATGGCGAGCAGGCCGATCTGCGGGCCGTTGCCGTGGGTGAGGACGACCTCGTGCTCCTGGGTCAGGGCGGCGATCGCGGTGGTGACCCGGTCGATGTTCGCCAACTGGATGTCGGCGTCCGGGCGTTCGCCGCGGTGCAGCAGGGCGTTGCCGCCGAGGGCGATGACGATGCGCATGGTTCAGTCCTCCAGGGTGGCGACGAGAACGGCCTTGATGGTGTGCAGCCGGTTCTCCGCCTGGTCGAAGACCAGGGAGGCCGGTGAGGAGAAGACCTCGTCGGTGACTTCGAGGGCGCTGAGGCCGTAGAGGTCCAGCAGCGACCGGCCGAGCACGGTCCGGTCGTCGTGCAGCGAGGGCAGGCAGTGCATGAACTTCACGTCCGGGTTCCCGGTGGCCGCCAGGGTCTTCTCGCCCACCTGGTACGGCAGCAGCAGTTCGATGCGCTCGCGCCAGGCCGCCGCGGGCTCCCCCATCGAGACCCAGACGTCGGTGTGCAGGAAGTCGGCGCCGTGCACGGCTTGTTCGACGTCCTCCGTGAGGGTGATCCTGGCCCCGCTGCGCTCGCCGAACCAGCGGCAGTCGGCGACCAGTCCCGGGTCCGGCCACAGGCTGCGGGGTGCGGCGATCCGTACGTCCATGCCGAGCAGGGCACCCATGGAGAGAAGGGAGTTGCCCATGTTGTTGCGGGCGTCGCCGAGGTAGCAGTAGGCGATGTCGGTCAGCGGCTTCGGGCTGTGCTCGCGCATGGTGAAGACGTCGCACAGGCTCTGCGTGGGATGCGCGGTGTCGGTCAGGCCGTTGTAGACGGGTACCCCGGCGTGCGCGGCGAGTTCGGTGATGATCGACTGGTCGCTGCCGCGGTACTCGATGCCGTCGAACATCCGGCCCAGCACGCGGGCGGTGTCGGTGATCGACTCCTTGGTGCCGATGTGGGTGTCGCCGGGGCCCAGATAGGTGGTGACGGCGCCCTGGTCGGCAGCGGCCACCTCGAAGGCGCAGCGGGTCCGGGTCGAGGTCTTCTCGAAGATCAGCGCGAGGTGCTTCCCGGTCAGCCGGGGCTGTTCGGTGCCGGCCCGGCGGGCCGCCTTGAGGCCGGCCGCGAGGTCGAGCAGGCCGTGGATGTCGTGGGCGGTGAAGTCGAGTTCGCTCAGGAAGGAGCGGCCTCGCAGGTCGATGGTCATGTCGGGTCCTCGTCGGGTCGGCTCAGGCGACCGGGTCGCGTTCGATCGGGCAGCTCATGCAGCGGGGACCGCCCCGGCCGCGGCCGAGTTCGGCGCCGGCGATGGTGACGATCTCGATGCCCTGCTTGCGCAGGTAGGTGTTGGTGGTGACGTTGCGCTCGTAGCCGACGATCACTCCGGGGGCCAGGGCGAGGAAGTTGCTGCCGTCGTCCCACTGCTCGCGCTCGGCGTTGCGGATGTCCTGCGGGGCGGACAGCATCCGGACCTTGTCCAGGTCGAGCGCCTCGGCCAGGGCGGCCGCGAGGTCCTGGTCCGGGGTGACGTCGAACCCGGCCTCGTACCGGCTGCTGGGCCGGAGGGTCCAGGAGCGCAGCGAGCCGGCCAGGCCCGGGTAGACGACGAAGGCGTCGCGGTCGACCATCGTCAGTACGGTGTCGAGGTGCATGTAGGCGCGGGCGGCGGGGAGTTGGACCGCGATCAGCCGGTTCGCCGTGCCACTCGCGAAGAGCCGGGCGGCCAGGTTCTCCACGGCCTGGGCGGTGGTCCGCTCGCCCATGCCGACCATGACGGCGCCGTTGCCCAGGACGTGCACGTCGCCGCCTTCGAGCGTCCCCACCGGTCCGTCCAGGACGGGCTCGGGCGCGACGGACGCGAACATCGGGTGGAACCGGTAGATCGCCTCGGCGTGCAGGCTCTCGCGGCGGCGCGCGGACTTGGCCATCGGGTTGACGGACAGCCGGTCGTACATCCAGCAGGAGTTGTCCCGCGGGAAGAGGTGGTTGGGCAGCGGGGCGAGCGCGAAGTCGTCGGCGTCCAGGGCGCTCCAGACCAGGCTGTGCGGGGTGGCGAGCGGCAGGTCGCTCTTGAGGAGTCCGCCGATCAGGTAGCCGGAGAGGGTTTCGCCGTCCAGTCCGGCACAGAGTTCGCGTACCGGGTCGACGAGTGCCGGGCCGACGCTCGCGGGGGTGACGACGCGGTCCAGGAGCCAGGTCCGGGCCTCGGGGACGTCGAGGGTCCGCGCCAGCAGGTCGGCGAAGTAGTGCACCCGGGCTCCGTGGTCGCGCAGCACCTGGGCGAAGGCGTCGTGCTCCTCGCGGGCCCGCTTGGCCCACAGGATGTCGTCGAAGAGCAGGGCGTCGACGTTGCGCGGGGTCAGTCGGGACAGTTCGAGTCCGGGCCGGTGCAGGATCACCTGGCGGAGCTGCCCGGCTTCGGAGTCGACGTGGAACGTGTTCATGGCGAGGTTTCCTCGAAGTCCGGGGATCAGTCGTGGTGGTGGAGCGTGTTCTTCCAGGAGCCGCCGGGCCGGCTCTGCCTCGGTCGGCGCAACACACCGGCGGCAGGCGGGGTCTCCGGCGCCCGGACCTCGTCGGCGGTCCCGGGCTGCGCCGCGGCCCGCTCGCCGTATTCGCCGCGGTCGCGCTTGAGCCAGACGTAGACCGGCAGTCCGAGCAGCAGCACGAACAGGCCGTAGTAGACGGTCTGGTAGCCGCTGCCCTGGATCGACCAGTACGAGAAGGCCATCGCCAGGGCCGCCACCGTGACGTCACGGGCCAGGCGGCCACGGCCGCGGCCCTCCCGGCCGCGCACCAGCAGCCAGTACAGCTGGGCGGCGGCGGAGAACAGGTAGGGGATCACTGCGGTCAGCACGCTCAGCAGCACGATCTTGGTGAAGACGTCCTCGAAGCGGGTGTAGCTGAACACGGTGATCAGCGAGGCCAGCACCGTCGAGGCGACGATGCCGAAGCCGGGCACGCCGCTGTCGCCGCGCAGCCTCGCGAAGGCGCCCGGGAAGAGCCCGTCGCGGGCGGCGGCGTACGGCATCTCGGCGCACAGCATGGTCCAGCCGTTGAGGGCGCCGATGCCGGACACGATGGCGGCCACGGCGACGGCGTCACCGGCCCAGGTGCCGCCGATGATGTTGTTGGCGGCGTCGGTGAACGGCGCGGTGGAGGCGCCGAGTTCGCCGTGCGAGACGGTGCCGAAGACGGCGAGGGTGCCGAGGATGTAGATGACGGCGCAGGCGAGGGTGCCGTAGACGGTGGCACGCGGGACGTTGCGCCCGGGCTCGCGGACCCGGCCGGCGACCACCGAGGCGGCTTCCAGGCCGAGGTAGCTGAACAGGGCGATGGCCGCCGCGGCCGAGATCGCGCCGAGCGCGGACTGGTGGCTCGCGTTGAAGGGGCCGAAGTTGTCCGGGTCGACGAACAGCAGGCCGACGGTGGCCATGAAGACCAGCGGTACGAACTTCAGCACCGCGGTGATCACCTGGAAGGCGCCGGTGCTGCGTACCCCGGTGAGGTTGATCGCGGCGGGTGTCCAGAGCCCGACCAGCGCGATCAGCACCGAGATCCCGGTCCTGTGCCCGGTGTTGACGAAGACCTCGACGTACCCGACCCAGGCCACCACGATCGCCGCGTTCCCGGCCCACGCCGTGATCCAGTAAGACCAGGCGTTGAGGAATCCCGCGAACTCGCCGAAGGCCTCGCGGGCGTAGACGTAGGGGCCGCCACTGGCCGGCACCCGCTTCGAGAGCGCCCCGAAGGTCACCGCGAGCGCGAGGGCGCCGAGGGTGACGGCGACGAACGCCACCAGCGAGATCGGCCCGTAGGGCGCGAGGGCGGACGGCAGCGCGAAGACTCCGGTGCCGATGATGCTGCCGATCACGAGGGCGGACGCGGCGGGGAGTCCAAGTGCCGCGCGGGGAACGGGCCCTGCGCCGCTGCGTCTGGATGTGGGCATGTCGGGACTCCTTGTGCGGTGGCTGCGGATCGGTCTCTCCGTGATCGATCCTTCTGCGCGCCCCGCGCCCTGGTGAGCGGCCACAGGTCCCCGTGCGGACCCGTTGGTCCCCACCGCCGGATCCCCTGTCGGCCCTGCCGCGGCGGGTTCCCGTGGAGCACGGCACGCCACGGGCCGCTCGGCTCCCGCGTTGGCCCGGGCGACCCCTGCCGTCCCCGCCCGCACGAAGCCACCCTGAAGACGACCGCTCGGACCGGGCGGACCCGACTCCACAGGGCCGATGCCATGATCACCGCAGCCGCACTGCTCCAACTGCTGATTGTCGCGGGCGCGTTGTACGACACGGCACGCCTGCTGGCACCGACCGGCGACCGACGCGCCTCCTGGCTCCGGCGCCGACGGCGCACCGACCCCGACCCGGCCGCTCGGCGCCGTGCCGTGCTGGAGGCGGCCGAGCGGCGGCTGGTGCGGCAGCGACTGCTCGGCCGGATCGACGCGGCCGCATACCGGGAACGGATGCGGTCGCTCGCGGACGGGCAGGGCCGGGCGGGGAGGTGAGAAGTGCCGTACGTCCCCAGGTCCGCGAAGGCCGGAGGGCCGATGCGCCCGAGTCGTGGGGCCGCCCGGCCCCTCTTCGACCCACGGGCCGCAAACGGCCCCGGATCAGGCTCTGTCACCTGCTAGACAGAACCCGCCGCGCACTCGACGTGGCTCCCTCCACCCCACCCCACCCTCACCCGGGAGGCCCCATGCTGTCCGCAGATTCCGCCGCCGTGGTCCGCGCCACCCTGCCCGCGGTGGCCGGCGCGCTCGACGAGATCACGACACGCTTCTACGAGGCGATGTTCCGGGACCGACCGGAGTTGCTCGACGGGATGTTCAACCGCGGCAACCAGGCCAGCGGGGCGCAGCGTCAGGCGCTGGCCGGCTCGATCGCCGCCTTCGCGACGGCCCTGCTGGACAACCCGGACGTGCGGCCCGACACACTCCTCGCCCGGATCGCACACAAGCACGCGTCCGTCGGCGTCACCGACGACCAGTACACGATCGTGCACAAGTATTTGTTCGGTGCCATTGCCGAGACCCTCGGGGACGCGGTGACCCCGGAGGTGGCGGCCGCCTGGGACGAGGTGTACTGGCTGATGGCCGGTGCCCTGATCGGCCGGGAGGCGTGTCTGTACCAGGAAGCGCGTGTCGAGCCGGGGCGGATCTGGCGGCCGTGGACCGTCGTCGAGCGCCGTGCGGAGACCCCGGACGTGGTGTCCTTCCTGCTCCGTCCGACGGACGGCCGACGGTCCCCGCGGGCCCGGGCCGGACAGTACGTGAGCGTGCGGGTGTGGATGCCCGACGGGGTGCACCAGCTGCGTCAGTACAGCCTGTCCTCGGACCCGGGCCGGGAACTGCGCCGCATCACCGTGAAGCGGGTGGGTGCCACCGCCGTCGCGCCCGGGGGCGAGGTCTCCAACCTGCTGCACAGCCGGGTGCGCGAGGGGGACCGGCTCTATCTCTCCGCGCCCTTCGGGGACGTCTTCCTCGACGACCGGGCCCACGACACCGGCCCGTTGGTGCTGATCTCGGCGGGCATCGGCGGCACCCCCATGACCGCCATACTGGCCCACCTCGAAGCCGAGGCCTCGACCCGCCCGGTGCTGGTCCTGCACGCCGACCGCTCCCCCGCCGACCACGCGCTACGCGCCGAGACCCGCGACCTCGTACGCCAACTGCCCGCCGCCCAGGCCCACTTCTGGTACGAGAAGCCGGGACCGGAGGAGCCGACGGCGCGAGAGGGCCTGATGGACCTCACCGGCGTCGAACTCCCCGAGGACGCCACGGTGTTCCTGTGCGGGCCGCTCCCCTTCATGCGCGACCTCCGCGCCCAACTGCTCGGCGCCGGTGTTCCGGCACAGCGCATCCGGTACGAGGTCTTCGGCCCCGACCTGTGGCTGCCCGCCACCGCCGCCTGATCCGCCTTGTACCTTCCAGGAAAGGGGTCACCATGACCAGCGACAACACCCAGGCCATACCCGCGGTGCGGCTGCGTTTCGACGGTCCGGTGGACGAGGAGACCCGCGCCTACGCCCGGACGAAGATCGACACCGTCCTCGGCCGCTCCGGGCTGCCCGCCGTCACCGGTGAGGTGCGGATCGTGCAGGCCGCCACCCGCCACGCGGACCGCCCCTGGCTGGCCACGGCCGACCTGCACGTCGGGCGCCGGCAGGTCGTCGTCGTGGCCGAAGAGGCCACCGGGCACGAGGTCGTCGACCAGCTCCACGACCGGCTGCGCCGGCAGACCGACAAGGCGGCCCACGCCTGGGACGACGGTCACCGGACCACCGCACCGCCATGGCGGGGAGGCAGCCGGCGCTCGGCATAGCTCCGGACACGGCGGAGGCCCGGTCGGTGGACACCACCGACCGGGCCTCCGCCGTGCGCGCCCCTCGTCCGGACGCGGGCCGACCGGGCCCCGTGGGTGACCAACGGCCCACAGACCGGCCCCCGGCAGGCACGACAGCGTGGCAGGCGTGGTTCCCGATCGACCTGCGAGAACGAGGAGTTGTGTGATGGCGAAGGCCTATCTGGTGGGCAGTGGCATAGCGGCGCTCGCCGCGGCCGCGTTCCTGATCCGCGACGGTGGCTTCGACGGTGCGGACATCCACCTGTTCGAGGAGCAGCGGTCCGTGGGCGGCAGCCTGGATGCGGGCGGCACCCCGGACGCCGGCTACTCCATGCGCGGCGGGCGGATGTTCGAGGCCGAGTTCCGGTGCACATACGACCTGCTGTCCGGCATCCCCACGCTCGACGACCCCTCGTTGTCGGTGACCGAGGAGATCCTGGCCGGGCACGAGGACTTCGCCTGGGACGACATCGCACGGCTCGTCGACGCGGACGGGAAGATCGTCGACACCTCCGCCATGGGGTTCTCCGAGCACGACCGGCTGGACCTGGTCCGCTGCCTGGCCGCCCCCGAGGGGCACCTGGACGGCAAGCGCATCACGGACTGCTTCGGCGAGCACTTCTTCACCACGAACTTCTGGTTCATGTGGTGCACGACCTTCGCCTTCCAGCCCTGGCACAGCGCGATCGAGTTCCGCCGCTACCTGCGGCGGTTCATCCACCTCTTCCCGCAGTTCGCGTCGATGCGGGGCATCCACCGGACCCGCTACAACCAGTACGACTCGATCGTGCGGCCCCTGACGGCCTGGCTGCGCGAGCGCGGTGTGACCGTGCACACCGGCACCCGGGTCACCGGCCTCGGGTTCACGGCCGGACAGCACAGCGGCACCGTCGAGACCATCCACCTCTCCCGCAACGGCATCGAGGAGAAGATCGCCGTATCTCCGCAGGACCTGGTCCTGGTGACGAACGGTTCCATGACCGACGCCTCCAGCCTCGGCTCGCACACCTCCCCGCCGCCCCCGCCCGCGCACCGCTCGCAGGCATGGCTGCTGTGGCACCGCATCGCCCGCGGACGCGAGGAGTTCGGCAACCCGGCGGCCTTCGACAAGCACGTCAAGGAGTCCCGCTGGGAGTCCTTCACGGTCACCGCCAAGGATCCCGTCTTCCTCGACGCGCTGGCCGAGTTCGGCGGCCGGGAGACCGGCCGGGGCGGGCTGATGACCTTCACGGGGTCCAACTGGCTGCTCACGATCGTCGCCAACCGCCAGCCGGTCTACCGCGACCAGCCCGAGGGCGTCTCGGTGTGGTGGGGCTACGGCCTCTTCCCCGGCCGCGCCGGCAACCACACGGGCAAGCCGATGACGATGTGCTCCGGCCGGGAGATCCTCGAAGAGGTCCTGCACCACCTGCGCCTCGACGAGGCGCGGGCCGCCCGCGTCCTGGAGACCTCCACCGTCGTGCCCTGTGTGATGCCGTACATCACCAGCCAGTTCCTGGTACGCCGGCGTGAGGACCGTCCCCGGGTGGTGCCCGAGGGGTCGGTCAACCTGGCGTTCATCGGGCAGTTCGCGGAGGTGCCCGACGATGTGGTCTTCACCGTCGAGTACTCGGTGCGCACGGCCTGGACGGCCGTGGCCCGGCTCCTGAAGCTCGACAAGCAGCCGCCCCCGGTCTACAAGGGCCACCACGATCCGCACGTGCTGGCCGCTGCGCTGGAGACGATGCACCGCGGGTAGCCGGAGACCGCACACGGCCGCGGGCGGGACTCGGTGTTCGAGTCCCGCCCGCGGCCGTGTCGTCCGTCTGGTGCGAGGGCTCAGCCCGCAAGTGCCGCCGGGCGCCGGCGGGTCACCGTGCGGCGGACGCCGGTGCCGGTGAAGACAAGGGCCGCACCCGCCACCAGGGCCAGCAGGATCAGGCCCAGGGCGTACGAGCCCAGGGCGCCGTACACCGAGCCCATCACCAACGGCGGCACGAATCCGCCCAGGCCACCCGCGGCGCCCACGACGCCGGTGACGGAGCCGACCTTGTCCGCCGGGGCCAGCAGCGCCACCAGAGCGAAAACCGCTCCGCTCCCGGCGCCCAGCGCGGCGGCCATGATCAGACAGGCGACGGTGCCCAGAGGTGCCAGCGCCGGGGTGAAGGACTGCAGCACCGCACCGGCGACCACGGTCGTCAGCGCCATGCTCAGCACCCGGACGGGGCCGGTCCGGTCGGCCAGCCAGCCGCCGACCGGCCGCATGGCGACCGCGAGCAGCACGAACCCGGCCATCCGGTTCGCCGCGTCCGTCTGGGTGAGGCCGTAACCGGTCTTCAGATACGTCGGCAGATAGACCGAGAAGGCGACATAGCCGCCGAAGGCGACGGCGTACAGCGCGGCGGCCTGCCAGGTGATGCCGAGGCGCAGGGTGGCCGCCAGACGGCGCGGCAGCGGCTCGTCGGGCACCGTGCGGCCGGGGGCGTCGCGCAGGAAGAGCGCCGCGACCACGGCGTAGGCCACGAGCACTGCGGCGGTCAGCAGGAAGGGGTCGGCCATGCCGTGCGCCTTGACCAGCTTCACGGTCGTCAGGGCGCTGATCGCGGTGCCGCCCATGCCCATGCCGAAGACACCGATGGCAAGGCCTCGCCGCTCGGGCGGGAACCAGGCGCTCACGAAGGGCACCCCGACGGCGAACGCGGTGCCGCCTATGCCGAGGAAGAACCCGCCGACCAGCAGCGCGCCGAGCGAGGAGTGCCCGGCGAGGCCCAGATAGATCACCGGCACGATGGTCGCGGTCGAAACCAGCGGGAACATCACGCGCCCGCCGTAGCGGTCGGTCAGCGCACCCACCGGGATGCGGCCCAGGGAGCCGACCACGACGGGCACGGCCACCAGCAGCGACTGCTGGAAGGAGGTCAGCTCCAGGGTGTCCTTGAAACGCGGGCCGAGCGGGCTGAGCAGCGCCCATGCCCAGAAGTTGACGGCGAATCCGATGGTGGCCAGGGCCAGCATCAGCCACGCCCGGCCGGACACCGGGGTCCTCTCGGCCTCGGTGCCGCTTCTCCTCGTCGACGGCTGGAACATGCCGCCTCCTCGTTCTGTTCGCGGGTGGTGCGGCCCCGGGATCGGCATGGGGGCGCAGGCTCCGGACGCGCGCCGCGCACCGGTGGTCCGCTGTCACTGTGCGCGCTGCGGGCCCTCCCGCACGGTGGGCCGACAGTCCTCTTCACCGGGTCCGGCGGTCCCGGCTCCCGGGGCGGAGCGCGTCGCGGTACGGCTCCCGGCATGGGGCCGTTGGGCCCCATCGGCGGGCCGGGGGTGGGCCGGAAGGTCACCCCGCGGGGACCGGCGGCCCCGGTTCACGGCGGCCTGTGCCGCCTAGCGTTCCTGCTCATGGAGAACGAACGCAACGTACGGCGACGGGCGTCGCGCGTCGACGAGGGCTGGCCGCTTGCCGCGCGCAGGCTGCTGACCCGCCGTGAGGTGTCGGCCGACGGACGCGCCGTGTTCGGCGAGACCGACGGCGAGTGGGAGGGCTTCTACCGGGACCGCTGGGCGCACGACAAGGTGGTGCGCTCCACGCACGGCGTCAACTGCACGGGGTCCTGCTCCTGGATGGTGTACGTGAAGGACGGCATCATCACCTGGGAGCACCAGGCCACCGACTACCCCTCCATCGGCACCGACTGCCCCGAGTACGAGCCGCGCGGCTGCCCGCGAGGGGCGTCCTTCTCCTGGTACACCTACTCCCCCAGCCGGGTCCGTTACCCGTATGTCAGGGGCGAGTTGCTCAAGCTGTGGCGCGAGGCGCGCCGCCGCCTGGGCGACCCGGTGGCCGCCTGGGCCGAGATCACCTCCGACCCGGCGAAGGCCCGGGCGTACAAGCGGGCCCGCGGCAAGGGTGGCCTGGTCCGCGCCGACTGGGACGAGGTGACCGAGCTCGTCGCCGCCGCCCACGTCCACACGGTCAAGGCGTACGGCCCCGACCGCGTCGCCGGCTTCTCGCCGATCCCGGCGATGTCGATGGCGTCCTTCGCGGCCGGCGCCCGCTTCATGTCGCTGATCGGCGGCACGCTCCTCTCCTTCTACGACTGGTACGCCGACCTGCCGATCGCCTCCCCGCAGGTCTTCGGCGACCAGACGGACGTGCCGGAGGCGGCCGACTGGTGGAACGCCGGCTATCTGGTGATGTGGGGCTCCAACATCCCCGTCACCCGCACGCCCGACGCGCACTTCCTCACCGAGACCCGCTACAACGGCGCCAAGGTCGTCGCGGTCAGCCCCGACTACGCGGACAACGTCAAGCACGCCGACGAGTGGCTGGCCCCGCATCCGGGCACGGACGGGGCGCTGGCGATGGCCATGGGCCACGTGATCCTGCGCGAGTTCCTCGTCGACCGTGAAGTGCCCTACTTCCGCGAGTACTTGAGGACGTTCACCGACGCCCCGTTCCTGGTCACCCTGCGCGAGCACGAACGAGGACTGGTCCCCGACGGGTTCCTCACGGCCGCCGACCTCGGCCGTGACGAGGAGACCGAGGAGAACGCGGCTTTCAAGACCGTCCTCCTGGACCGGGCCACCGGAGAGCCGGTGGTCCCGGGCGGCTCGCTCGGCTTCCGGTGGGGGGAAGCCGGGCGCGGTCGCTGGAACCTCGAACTGGGCGATGTGGTCCCCGAGTTGAGCCTGCTGGAGCGGGCCGAGGAGACGGTCGGGGTCGTGCTGCCGCGGTTCGACGAGGGCACCACGGAGGGCGGTTCGGTCATGGTGCGCGGGGTGCCCGTGCGCCGGATCGGCGGCCGGCTGGTGACCACGGTCTTCGATCTGATGCTGGCCCAGTACGGCGTCGCGCGGCCGGGTCTGCCGGGTGACTGGCCCACGTCGTACGAGGACGCCTCGCAGCCGTACACCCCGGCCTGGCAGGAGACCGTGACCTCGGTGCCGGCCCAGCAGGCGGCGCGGATCGCCCGGGAGTTCGCGCGCAACGCCGAGCGCACCCAGGGCCGTTCGATGATCGCGATGGGCGCGGGCACCAACCACTGGTTCCACTCCGACACCATCTACCGCGCCTTCCTGGCGCTGACGACGATGACCGGCTGCCAGGGCGTCAACGGCGGCGGCTGGGCCCACTACGTCGGCCAGGAGAAGATCCGCCCGGTCACCGGCCTGCAGCACCTGGCCTTCGCCTTCGACTGGCAGCGGCCCACCCGGCACATGGCGGGCACCTCCTACTGGTACCTCAACACCGACCAGTGGCGCTACGAGGCCTTCGGACCCGAGGAGCTGGCCTCGCCGCTCGGTGAAGGGCGCTTCAAGGGGCAGGCGTTCGCGGACTGTCTGGCCCAGGCCGTCCGGCTCGGCTGGACGCCGGGCCACCCCGGCTTCAACCGCAATCCCCTGGACCTCGCCGACGAGGCCGCGGCGGCGGGCCGGCCGGTCGCCGAGCACATCGTCGAGGAACTCAAGGCCCAGCGGCTGCGGTTCGCCGCCGAGGATCCGGACGACCCGGCCAACTTCCCGCGCGTGCTCACCGTCTGGCGGGCCAACCTGCTGGGCTCCTCCGGCAAGGGCAACGAGTACTTCCTGCGCCATCTGCTGGGCACGGACAGCGCGGTGCGAAGCCAGGAGGCCCCGCCCGAGGCCCGGCCCCGGGACGTGGTGTGGCACGACGAGGCGCCGGAGGGCAAGCTCGACCTGCTGGTCGCCATGGACTTCCGCATGACGTCGACCGGCCTGCTCGCGGATGTCGTCCTTCCGGCCGCCACCTGGTACGAGAAGGACGATCTGTCGAGCACCGACATGCACCCCTTCGTGCACGCCTTCACCCCGGCCATCGCCCCGCCCTGGCAGGCCCGTACGGACTACGACGCGTTCCTGACGATCGCCGACCGGTTCAGCGAGCTGGCCGCCGAGCATCTCGGCACCCGTACCGACGTCCTCGCGGTACCGCTCCAGCACGACACGCCCGACGAACTCGCCCAGCCCGGCGGGGTGGTCCGGGACTGGAAGGCCGGCGAGTGCGAGCCGGTGCCGGGGCGCACCATGCCCAGGCTGGTCACCATCGAGCGGGACTACGCCGCCGTCGCGCAGAAGATGCGTGCCGTCGGCCCGCTCCTGGACAAGCTGGGCACGACGACCAAGGGCGTCACCGTCCACCCCGACCAGGAGCTGGCCGAGCTGCGCCGCCGCTGCGGCACCGTGCGCGAGGGAGTCGCCGCCGGCCGGCCGTCCCTGGCCACCGCATCCGACATGTGCGAGGCGATCCTCGCCCTGTCCGGCACCACCAACGGACGCCTGGCCACCGAGGGGTTCCGTGCGTTGGAGCGGCAGACCGGCAGCGAGGGCCTGGTGGAGCTCTCCGCCGAGCGGGCGGCCGAGCGGATCACCTTCGCCGACACCCGCGTCCAGCCCCGCCCGGTCATCACCTCGTACGAGTGGTCGGGCAGCGAGACGGGCGGGCGCCGTTACTCACCCTTCGTCATCAACACCGAGCACAAGAAGCCCTGGCACACCCTGACCGGCCGACAGCACTTCTTCGTCGACCACGACTGGATGGCCGAGCTCGGCGAGCAACTGCCCGTCTACCGGCCGCCGTTGGACGCTCGCCGCCACTACGGCGACGAGGAACTGCACGACGGGCGCGCGGAAGTGACGGTGCGTTACCTCACCCCGCACTCCAAGTGGTCCATCCATTCCGAGTACCAGGACAACGCCTTCATGCTCGCGCTGTCCCGCGGCGGGCCGGTGATCTGGATGTCAACGCAGGACGCCGAGAAGATCGGGGTCAAGGACAACGAGTGGATCGAGGCGTACAACCGCAACGGCGTCGTCGCCGCCCGCGCGGTGGTCAGCCACCGGATGCCGGAGGGCACGGTGTACATGTACCACGCCAAGGACCGCACGGTGAACGTGCCGAAGACCGAGGTCAGCCGCCGGCGCGGCGGCATCCACAACTCCCTGACCCGGCTGCTGCTCAAGCCGACCCATCTCGCGGGCGGCTACGCGCAGTTCACGTACGCCTTCAACTACTACGGCCCGACCGGAAACCAGCGCGACGAGGTCACCGTCATCCGCCGTCGCAGCCAGGAGGTGGAGTACTGATGCGCGTCATGGCGCAGGTGGCGATGGTCATGAACCTCGACAAGTGCATCGGCTGCCACACCTGCTCGGTCACCTGCAAGCAGACGTGGACCAACCGCACCGGCGTCGAGTACGCCTGGTTCAACAACGTCGAGACCAAGCCCGGCGTCGGCTACCCGCGCCGCTACGAGGACCAGGAGCAGTGGAAGGGCGGCTGGATGCTCGACAGGCGGGGCCGGCTGGTCCTGCGCTCGGGCGGACGTGTCAGGCGCCTGCTGTCGATCTTCTCCAACCCGGACCTGCCGTCCATCGAGGACTACTACGAGCCGGTCACCTACGACTACGACAACCTGGTCAGCGCCCCGGCCGGCCAGGACATCCCCGTCGCCCGCCCCCGATCCGTGCTCACCGGCAGGCCCACCGCCATCACCTGGGGCGCCAACTGGGAGGACAGCCTCGGCGGCGCCCCGGAGAACGCCGGCGCCGACCCCAACCTCACCGGGGAGTGGGCGGAGAAGGTGCGCTTCGAGTTCGAGCAGACCTTCCTCTTCCACCTCCCCCGGCTGTGCGAGCACTGCCTCAACCCGGCCTGTGTGTCGGCCTGTCCGTCCGGCGCCCTCTACAAGCGCGTCGAGGACGGCATCGTCCTGGTCGACCAGGACCGCTGCCGGGGCTGGCGGATGTGCGTGACGGCATGCCCGTACAAGAAGGTCTACGTCAACCACGCCACCGGCAAGGCCGAGAAGTGCACCTTCTGCTTCCCGCGCGTCGAGGCCGGCCAGCCGACGGTCTGCTCGGAGACCTGCGTGGGCCGGCTGCGCTATCTGGGGCTGCTGCTGTACGACGCCGACCGCGTCGGCGAGGCCACGGCGGCCCCGGAGGAGCAGGACCTGCTGGAGGCACAGCGCGGTGTCTTCCTTGACCCGAACGACCCCGAAGTGATCGCGGCGGCACGGGAGTCGGGCATCCCCGAGGACTGGCTGACGGCCGCCCGCCGCTCCCCGGTGTACGACCTCGTGATGCGCTACAAGGTCGCCCTGCCGCTGCACCCGGAGTACCGGACGATGCCGATGGTCTGGTACGTCCCGCCCCTCTCCCCCGTCCTCGACGCCGTCACCGAGGCCGGCGGAGACCAGGACGACCCCGACCACGTCTTCGCCGCCGTCACCCGGCTGCGCATCCCGCTGGACTACCTGGCGAGCCTGTTCACCGCGGGCGACACGGACGTGGTCGCGGGCGTATTGATGAAGCTCACCGCGCTCCGTTCGTACATGCGCCTGCGCACGCTGGGCGAGGAGGGTGACGAGGCGGAGCTCAAGGCCGTCGGTCTGACCGCCCGGGAGGCGGAGGACCTGCACCGGCTGCTCGCGATCGCCAAGTACGCCGAGCGCTATGTCATCCCGGCCGCGCACAAGGAGGACGCCGCCGCGCTCAGCGCGATGGAGAACCGCTGCCCGGTGGATGCCGCCGAGCAGCCGGCCGGACGCCGGGTCATGCTCGGCCTGCCCACGCTGCGCCGCAACGCCTCCGGAGGCCCCTCATGAGCCCGCTGCCCACCACGCTCCCGGCCATCGCCCGCGCCCGCGTCCGGGCGGCCGTGCGGCGTCGCTCGGCGATGACGCCCGAGGAGGCGGACCGCAGGGCACTGCTGCTGCGTCTGCTCTCGCTGCTGCTGCAGTACCCCGATCCCGAACTCACGGAAGCCCGGCCCTCGTTGGCGGCCGCGGTGGCCGCTCTGCCGTCCTCCCCGGCCGCCGGTGAACTGGCCGCTTTCATGGACTGGTTCGACGGCCGGGATCCCGACCTCCTGGCCCGGCACTACGTCGAGATGTTCGACCTGCGCCGCAAGAGCAGCCTCTACCTCACCTACTACCTGCACGGCGACACACGGCGGCGGGGCATGGCCCTGCTCGCCCTGGCCCAGCGCTACCGGGCCGCCGGCTGGGACGCCGACGGCGGCGAGCTGCCCGACCACCTGCCGGTCGTCCTGGAGTTCGCCGCGCTCGTCGGACCCGGCCGGGGCGAGGCACCCCTGCGGCAGCACCGGCGCGGGCTGGAACTGATTCACCGGGCGCTGACCGACGCCGAATCGCCCTACCGACATGTGCTGGGCGCGCTGCTCACGCTGCTGCCACCGCCGACGGAGGCCGATCTGGCTGCCGTGGCAGAGCTCGCCGCCCAGGGTCCGCCGCAGGAGGAGGTCGGGCTCGATCCCTACGGCGCCTACGGAGCCGGAGAGTTCGCCCCGCCGGAGACGTTCGTACCGCCGCCGCCCGCCCAGCCGACCCGGATACCGCCCGTCGCGGCCGACCGCTCGAAGGACCCTCGATGAACTCCGCCTCCCTGGTCCTCGCGGCCTCCCCGAGCGGTGCCGACCTGCTGCTGTGGGTCGCCGTGCCCTACATCTGTCTCGCCGTGTTCGTGGTCGGGCACGTCTGGCGCTACCGGCAGGACCAGTTCGGCTGGACCTCCCGGACCAGCCAGCTCCTCGAACACCGCTGGCTGCGCTGGGGCAGCCCGCTGTTCCACATGGGCGCCTTCCTGATGATCGCCGGGCATGTCGTCGGCCTCGCGGTGCCCGCCTCCTGGACCGAGGCGGCCGGCGTCGGCGAGCACGCGTACCACACCACGGCCGTGTGGCTGGGCTCCGTGGCCGGCGTGGCCATGGTCGCCGGGCTGGGCATGCTGAGCGCACGGCGGCTGCTGACCCGCCGGATCCGGCTCCGCACCGACCGCAGCGACAAGCTCCTCTTCCCGCTGCTGTCGGCCGCGGTCCTGCTGGGCATCTCCGCCACCGCCGCCCACAACGTCTTCGGCGGTGGCTACGACTACCGAGAGACCGTCTCGGTCTGGTTCCGCGGCCTGTTCGTCCTGCGGCCGCGGCCCGAGGCCATGGCCGACGCCCCACTGCTGTTCCAGCTCCACGCGCTGAGCGCCTGCCTGCTCTTCGCGGCCTGGCCGTTCACCCGCCTGGTGCACGTGTGGAGCGCACCGGTCGGCTACCTGACCAGGCCGTACCTGGTGTACCGCAGGCGGCCGGCGCCGGGCGGCTACTCGTCCTGACTGACCGAAACCGTTCCGAGGCCGTCCTGGAGTGGTCCGCACCGCTCCAGGACGGCCCGTGGCCGTTCAGGGCGCCAGGTCCACTCCGTACAGGCTGCGTCCGCCCACGAGTTCGCGGCCGGTGACCAGTTCGGGCTCGACTCGGACGAACACCTCCTGGGGCGAGGGCGCCCAGGAGCGCGGGCCGGTCCGGAGCAGGCGCTCGTGCTCGTCGGGGTCGGTCACCACCATGGCCGGGCCGGTGACGACGACGCTCCAGCCGGAGTGCGTGGCCGCGTCGACCTCGTCGACCTCGAAGGCGACGACCACACCGTCGACGGCGCGGATCAGCTCCGAGGCCGCCGAGGTGCGCAGCAGCACCGCGCCGTCCGCGTCCAGGCAGAAGTTGACGGGCAGCACGGCAGGCAGTGCCTGACGCGTGTGGACGATACGGCCGACGGGCACCTTCGCCATCAGACGCAGGCACTCCTGCCGTTCGAGTTCACGGAAACCGTCGTTCGGATACATGGGCCAGCCCGTCTCTCACCTGGATGCTGCGCCGGGGCGTTGTGCCGGATTCAGCGCTGGAGCGTTCCGTCCATCGTCCGTCGGGCGAGGGCCCCGGGTGAGGGTCCATCGGTCCCGGCCCGACCGGAGAACGTCCCGCGTCAGACCGTGATACGACGCCCCGTGATCACGAGAGGATCGATGCGCACCCACTGGTCGCGGTGTCCGCCGGCCCAGGGTGCGCTGCGAGCGCGGTCGGCGAGCCGGCGTACCTCGTCGGGGTCCGTCACAGTGCGCGCTCGACCGCGCACCAGGACGCTCCAGCCGCTGCTGAACGCGTCGTCGATGCGGTCGACCTCGAAGGCGATCTGGCAGCCGGCCGCCTGGGAGGGGATGCTGCCGGGTTCGGTCCGGAAGACGATCGCGCCGTCGACGAGGCTGTAGTTGACCGGCACGACGACGGGCCCGGACACCGTGGGCACCGCGATCCGGCCCACGCCGTGCGTGGCCAGCAGCTCCCGGCACTCCGGCACGCCCAACTCCGCGAGTCCGGCGGTGCGGGCAGGCTGCCCCAGTCCGTACGGCAGCTCGGTCGGACCGCCGGCGAGCTCGCGCACGGTGGTCTCCAGAACCTCTGCCAGCCGCAGCAGGACGCCGGGGCCCGGCGCGGCTCCTGGATGCTCCTCCAGGTACTGGACGTAGCCCGGCGCCATCCCGGCCCTCGCGGCCGTCTCCCGCCGGGTCAGCCCGAGTTCCGCCCGCCGTGCGGCGAGCCGCCGCCCAAGGTCGCCCAGCGCCTGTTCCTCCGCCGTCCGGGACGGCGCCTGGTCCGCCATGGCCCGTCACTTCCTCTCCTGCGACCGGGCACCGGCCCGATGCCGGGACTGCCCCGCAGGTCCAGCTTGTGGCGGTCCCGGAAGGCGCGCTTGGGCCGGTCGGTCCCCACCACGCGGCCGGACGGAACCCCTTGCGGACCTCGCCGGTGCTGCTTCCGGTCCCGGGCACGAAAAGCCGGGGCACCGCCGCGGCGTCGCGGCGGTGCCCCGGTGCAGGGCGGCTGGTCGGACGAGGTCAGAGCAGCCAGTGGTTGCGGCTGACGAAGGGCAGTCGCGCCCAGGCCTTGCCCAGGCCCCAGGTGGCGCCGGCGCCCGCGGCCGCGAGGGCGATCAGGACGACGGCGTAGATGACGTGGTAGTCGGTGAACGGGTTCGTCGACATGCTCGGCGAGCCGTCGGACAGGTGCTTGGCCGGCGGCCATTCGGCGATCCACATCAGCGCCATCATCGCGGTGCCGGCCACCGCGGCGATCCGCAGGCCGATGCCCGCGATCAGGGCGAGCCCGACGCCGAGCAGGCCCAGCATGAACAGCCAGTCCGCCCAGCCCGCGCCGGCCCAGTCGTGGAAGGTGGACTCCATGGGGCCGGCGGCGACCGAGCCCAGGAAGCCCTTGGTGGGCGAACCACCGTCGATCCAGCCCTTGCCGGACGGGGTGGCGTAACCGAAGCCGAAGGTCTTGTCGAGGAAAGCCCACAGGAAGACGAACCCGGTCAGCAGGCGGAGCGTGGCGAGGACATGCGTGCTGGTCGCCGAGAGGACGACCGCGCTCGTCTCGTCCGCGGAGTGCTGGGCCGTGCCGGACCTGCGCAGGGACAGGTGGAACCGCACGTGCCGTTGCGGGTGATCGTGGACTGCCATGATTGCTCATCCCTTTCTAGGGGTGACGCGCGGAATGTTGACGACTGTCGTAGCGCTTTCAATGTCCCGCTTCCGCCGCCGGCGCCGGAGGGGCTGCGCGGCCCGTGGTCCGGGGCCGAACGTCCCCGTTGCGAAGGCCTGTTCAGCCTCCCGGGCGGGCCGGTGGTGGGTCCCGTCAGCCGGTCGGCACGAGAACGACGGGGCAGTGCGAGCGGTGCAGCAGGGCGTGCACGACCAAGCCCGGGCGCGGCCCGCGCCGCTCCGTGCGGCGCCGGACGCCGACGACGACCACACCGGCCTCGCGGGTGGCCTCCAGCAGGGCGTGCGCGGGTGCCGTACGCACCGTGCGCGACTCGACCCCGACCTCGGGGTACTTCTCCCGGAGCGCGGCCACGGTGAAGCGCGGCACCACCTCTTCGGCGGCCTCCCGCCGGGCCAGTTCCCGCTGTCCCGGGCTCGTCGCGGGGATCAACGACGGCGTTTCGGGGGTGATGTGGCGGTGGGACCAGGAGTGCAGGACGCGCACCCGGACGCCGCGCCGCTCCGCCTCCTGGAAGGCGTAGGCCGCCGCGTCCGTGTCGGCGTCGCTCTCCAGTCCCAGCAGCACCTCGCGGTCCTCGTCGCACCGGTGGTCGCCGCGCACCACGAGCAGGGGGCCGTGCGTGTGGGCGGCCAGGCGCAGACTCACCGAACCGAACAGCGCTCCGGTGAGCCCGCCGAGCCCGCGGTTGCCCACGACGGTGAGTACCGCGTCCCGGCTCTCGCGGACGAGGACCTCCACCGCGCCACCCACGGCCGGTACCGTCTCGACCAGCAGGCCGGGGTGATGGACGTGTATCCGCGAGAGGGCCGAGGACAGGATCGGTCCGGCCTCGTCCAGGTCGGACACGGCATGGACGAGGCGCAGGGCGACGCCACGGCGCTCCGCCTCCTGTGCCGCCCAGTCCAGGGCCCGTACGGCGATCAGCGAGCCGTCCACTCCGACGGCCACGTGCTGGGAAGTCATGTCGGTGCTCCCTTCGGTGCTTCCGTACGGGCGGATCCGGACGGAACGGCCCGGCACAGGCCTACCTCCCAGGCTCCGGCGGACGGCCCGGCGCGGAACGGGGCCATCGGTCCCGCCCCGCCGGAGAGCGACCCTCGAACACGCCCCGCCGCGATCACGTGGGGCCGTCCGGTCCCGGTGATCGGCCCAGTCGGGGCCGAGCGGCCCTTCCACCGGTCCCGGCCCCCGGGTTTTGCTCTGTGTATGGCCGAAAACGACACCAGGCCCGCGCCCTGCCACACGGAACGCGTCGTCGACGGCACCACCGTGGTGGAACTGCGCGGCGACATCGACATCCTCACGGCGACGCGGCTCTCGGTGCGCCTCGACGCCCTGACCGCGGGTGCTCGCACCGATCTGGTGCTGGACCTGCGCCCCGTGACCTTCATCGACTGCAGCGGCCTGCGGCTGCTGTGCCGGACGCGCAACCACGTCCTCGCGCGGCACGGCAGGCTCCGGCTGGTCTGTGACAGCGGCCGTCTGCTGCACATCCTGCGTCCCGTCGGCCTGGCCGGCGTCTTCGAGCTCCTGCCGGACCTGCCCACGGCCCTCTTCGAGCACTCCGGGGCCGAGCGCCGGAACGCGGTCCCCGTCGCGGCGGGCCGTGCGGGCTAGCGGTTCGGAATCTCCGCGTCCAGCACCTTCTCGGGAGCACGGCGCGGGGTGGCCGGGCCCTCCGGCCCGTAACCCAGGCGGATCAGCATCTGCGCGTGGCCGGTGTGCTCCGGATCCGGGCTCAGCAGGCGGCGCAGGTCGGGCCACTCCATCGGCTGGTGCAGCAGGGACGCGCGCAGGCCGAGGGCGGTGGCCACGAGCAGGACGTGCTCGAGTGCCTCCCCGGCCCGCAGCCAGTCCGTGCGCCGGTCGTGCTCGGTCCTGAGCAGGGCGACGAGCGGGGTGGCCTCGAAGTCCTGGGCCGACAGCCGCGCGGGGTGCCGTGCGGCGGTGAAGTCCCGCATCGGGAGGTGCTCGCGCGCGTCCTGCGGGCCGAGTGCCGTACGCGGCAGTCCCGTGTCGTTCGGCTCGTCCGGATCGCGGTGCACCCAGCGGCGGCTCTCCCTGCCACGGTCGGCGTCGACGCGGTTGCGGCGCTCGGCCTCGGAGGTGACGCGCAGCAGCCGGGTCATCTCTGCCGCCTCGGGGAAGGTCAGCGCGGCTCCTTCCGCGTGAGCCGCCTCGGCCAGTTCGGCGCACACCTGCTTCGGCACCACCCGGTCCGAGAACGGGAAGCGGCTGCTGTGCCTGCGCCAGATCGCCTGGTACAGATCGCCGCGGTGCTCCGTGGCGTGCCGGCTCGGGGATCCCGTGGGCCGTACGGTGGCCAGCAGCCCGGGCTCCTGGGGACGCGGAAGCAGTCGTACGACGGCTGCCCAGCCGAAGTGGGCCACGGCGACGCGGAGGTTGAAGACGGATGCGCCCACCGACAGATGGAGCGCCCGGCCGACCGGATCGAGATGGCGCAGGCCCCGGTCCGTGGCCGCACGCACTTCGAACGCCAGGTCCTCGGGATCGAGCCGGAAACGCCAGGGCTGGGTGTTGAAGAACGAGGGCGCGGCCACGGCGGCCGCGATGCAGGCTTCCAGGGTCTCGGCGTCGAGAGGCGCGGATCGCATGGTGCCCTCCTCCCGCACGGATTCGGTACTGGTACGGCTGTCATTCGAGGGTGGGCCCACCGCGCCGCCCGGGTGAGGGGCCGATGGTCCCTCGTAGGCGGCCGGCCAGGCCCCGGAATCCGGCCGCCGCGCGGGCGGAGCACGTCGCGCGCGGCCGTCACCACAGGGTTGAACGGCCCATTCGTGTCACCGACTTGGTCCCGGTCGGCCCCACGACTCCCCCTGTCCGGCCCATGCCGCCACGCGCTCGCCGACGTCACCTTGGTTCGCAGTGACGACGAGGAGGTGCGGACCGATGCGTAAGGGGAGGCCGACAAAGCGGTGGCTGTGGCGGTGGCGGGCCAACCCGCTGCGCCGCCGTGACGATGTTCTCGAAGCGTGGCTCGTGCTGGCCGTGTGGGCGGTCGTGGCGCTCGGCGGCACTGTCGCCGGTGTGATCACGGCCCGTACCGCCGACGGCGTGTTCGCAGAGCAACGCGCCGAGCGCACCCCGGTGAACGCCGTCCTCCTCTCGGACGCCCCGCGGGCCGCGGCGAGCGGCTACCGGTCGCTCGTCACGGTCCGTTGGACGCTCCCGGACGGAACCACCCGCACCGACACCACCTTGGTGGAGCCGGGCAAGAGGGCCGGGTCGCACACGGTGATCTGGACGGATGCGCAGGGCGATCCGACCACCGAGCCGCCCAGTCCGGCCTCGGCGGCCGTCGAGGCGGCGTTTCTGGGAGCCTCCGCCGGCCTCGGCGTGACCGGCCTGGTGGCCGCGGGCGGTGCCGCGGTCCGCTGGCGGCTGAACCGACGGCGGGTCGACCAGTGGGGCAGGGAATGGGCCACGGTCGGTCCGCAGTGGGGACACAAGACGAGCTGACCACGGTAGGTGCACGGACGAGGGCGCGGTGACGGACCTGTCACCGCGCCTTCCGGCGCCCCCCGGCGGCCGCAGCACGCCGGGATCCGCCGGACACGTGACCCGCGCGCCTTGAGCGCCGATACTTCCGACTGTACGGATGAAGGAACGGACCCACGTCTCACCAGGAGGAACCCATGAAGATGTTGATCAACGTTCCGGAAACCGTGGTCACCGACGCACTGCGCGGCATGGCGGCCGCCCATCCCGAGCTGACCGTGGACGTGGAGAACCGCGTGGTCGTACGACGGGACGCCCCCGTGGCCGGAAAGGTCGCCCTCGTCTCGGGCGGTGGCTCCGGGCACGAGCCCCTGCACGGCGGATTCGTGGGCCCCGGCATGCTCGCGGCGGCCTGCCCGGGCGAGGTCTTCACCTCGCCGGTCCCGGACCAGATGGTGCGCGCCGCGGCGGCCGTGGACAGCGGGGCCGGCGTGCTCTTCATCGTGAAGAACTACACCGGTGACGTGCTGAACTTCGACATGGCCGCCGAACTCGCCGAGGACGAGGGCATCCAGGTCGCCAAGGTGCTGGTCAACGACGACGTGGCGGTCACCGACAGCCTCTACACGGCGGGCCGGCGCGGCACCGGCGCGACGCTGTTCGTGGAGAAGATCGCCGGCGCGGCCGCGGAGGAGGGGCAGCCGCTGGAGCGGGTGCAGTCCATCGCCCGGCAGGTCAACGAGAACTCCCGCAGCTTCGGTGTCGCCCTCAGCGCCTGCACCACGCCCGCCAAGGGCAGCCCCACCTTCGATCTGCCGCCCGGCGAGCTGGAGTTGGGCATCGGCATCCACGGCGAGCCCGGCCGGGAGCGGCGGGCGATGATGACCTCGGGCGAGATCGCCGAGTTCGCGGTGAACGCGATCCTGGAGGACATGCCGCCGCGCAACCCGGTCCTGGCCCTGGTCAACGGCATGGGCGCGACACCGCTCCTGGAGCTGTACGGGTTCAACGCCGAGGTGCAGCGGGTGCTGACCGACCGCGGTGTCGCCGTCGCCCGCACCCTGGTCGGCAACTACGTCACCTCGCTCGACATGGCGGGCGCCTCGGTCACCCTGTGCCAGATCGACGAGGAGCTGCTCAGGCTGTGGGACGCGCCGGTGCGGACGGCGGGCCTGCGCTGGGGCATGTAGGGCAGCGGGCGAGGGTGTCAACGTACCTACCACGCAAGGAGATCCAGTGCTCGACGCCGACTTCTTCCGCCGTTGGATGACGGCCACCGCCGTGTCCGTCGACCGTGAGGCGGAACGGCTCACCGCTCTCGACTCCCCCATCGGGGACGCGGATCACGGCAGCAATCTGCAACGCGGGTTCCGGGCCGTGGCCGCGACGCTGGAGAAGGAGGCGCCGGGTACGCCGGGTGCGGTCCTGACGCTGGCCGGCCGACAGCTGATCTCGACGGTCGGCGGTGCGTCGGGGCCGCTGTACGGCACGCTGCTGCGCCGGACCGGCAAGGCGCTGGGGGACGACGCCGAGGTCAGCGAGGAGCAGTTCGCGCAGGCGTTGCGGGCCGGGGTGGACGCGGTGATGGCGCTCGGCGGGGCGGCTCCGGGCGACAAGACGATGATCGACGCGTTGGTGCCGGCCGTGGACGCGCTCGGCGACGGCTTCGCCGCGGCCGGCGCCGCCGCCGAGGAGGGCGCGCTCGCGACGACGCCGCTACAGGCCCACAAGGGCCGGGCGAGCTATCTGGGCGAGCGCAGCATCGGGCACCAGGATCCGGGGGCCACCTCGTCGGCGCTGCTCATCGCCGCGCTCCGGGAAGCGAGCGAGGCGAACGGTGAGTGACGACAATCCGGTCGGCATCGTGCTGGTCTCGCACAGTGCCGAAGTGGCCGCGTCCGTCGCCGAGTTGGCGAAAGGGCTGGCGGGCGGCGGCACTTCGGTGCCCGTCGCCGCGGCGGGCGGCACGGAGGGCGGCGGGCTCGGCACCAGCTCGGAGCTGATCGCCGCCGCGGCCGCCTCCGTGGACCGCGGCGCGGGCGTCGCCGTGCTCACCGATCTCGGCAGCGCCGTCCTCACGGTGAAGGCCCTGCTCGCCGAGGGCGACGAACTCCCGGACAACACCCGGCTGGTGGACGCCCCCTTCGTGGAGGGCGCGGTGGCGGCGGTCGTCACGGCGTCGACCGGCGCCGACCTCGCGGCGGTGGAGGCGGCGGCCGCGGAGGCGTACACGTACCGGAAGGTGTGAACCGGGCTCTCAGGTGAGGCCGGCGGCCACGGCGGCGAGCGCCGCCCGCATCGTCCGGGTCAGCTCGGCCTCCGCCGCCGTGCGGTCCAGCTCCGTGTCGGCGCTGCTCCAGGCGTAGTACTCGACGGCCGCGCGCAGTGCCGCGTTGAACATCGCCGCCTGGATGGCGGGACGCAGGTCGTCGGCGGGCAGTCCGGCGCGCTCGGCGAGGGCGCGGGCGAAGGCCGGTTCCGCCTCGTCGTACGTCTGGAGCCAGACGGCGCGCAGTCCCGGTTCCGTACGGGTCAGCCGGACCAGCGCCCCCACGGTGGCCCGGTCGGGCCCGGTGACGATCCGCAGGTCCGACGTGACCTCCCCCTCGAAGATCTCCTCCAGCGGCCGCCCCCGCCCCCACTCCCGCAGCCGGGCGGCGAGCATGTCGATGCCGGCCGTGAACAGGGGCCGTACACACGCCTCCTTGCTCGGAAAGTAGCGCCACACCGTCCGGGCCGAGACGCCGACCGCCTGTGCGATCTGTTCGCCGGTGGTCGCCGCGACGCCCTGGGTGACGAACAGGTCCACCGCGGCGCGGGCGATGTCCAGCCGGATCTCGGCCTTGCGTTCGTCGGTCAGCGGCGGTCGTCCAGTGCGTCCGCGGGCGGCGGTCATGCGGTCCTCCGGCTTGAAGGTGATCACTCCTCCGGAATTCTCCACCACGACTTTATGTCACTTGAAGACATTAAGTCGTATGGTGGCCCCGTACAGGAACCACAGGAACAGGAGCACCACATGGCCGGCGGATTCGACGGACGCAGCGTGATCGTCACCGGAGCAGGCTCGGGCATCGGCCGCGCCGCCGCCCTGGCCTTCGCCGCGGAGGGCGCCCGGGTCGTGATCGCGGACCTGAACGCCGAGGGCGCGGAGAAGGTCAGGTCGGAGATCGAGGAGGCGGGCGGCACGGCGGTCACCGTCGCCGGCGACCTGAGCGAGCAGGCCGTGGTGGACCAGGTGGTGAGCACCGCCGTGGACGGCTTCGGCGGGGTGGACGTGCTGGTGAACAACGCCGGGATCATGGACCGCATGTCGGCGCTGGCGGACGTGGCCGACGCCGAGTGGGAGCGGGTGATCCGGGTCAACCTCACGGCCCCGTTCCTGCTCACCCGGGCGGTGCTGCCGCACATGCTGGCGGCGGGCAAGGGTGCGATCGTGAGCACCGCCTCCGAGGCCGGTCTGCGGGGCAGCGCGGCGGGTGCCGCCTACACGGCCTCGAAGCACGGCGTGGTGGGGCTGACCAAGAACCTGGCCGTGATGTACCGCAAGCAGGGCATCCGCGCGAACGCCATCGCGCCCGGCGGCACGGCGACCAACATCGCCGTGGACGCCGACCAGGCCGCGCACGGACCGGCCGCGCTGGGCCCGCACTTCGTCAACGTGGGGCGCATCGCCCAGCCCGAGGAGCAGGCCGCCGCCATCCTGTTCCTCGCCTCGGACGCGGCGAGCAACATCAACGGCGTGGTCCTGGCCGTCGACGACGGCTGGTCGGCCGTCTGACCCGAGGGCCGCGCTATTTGCTCTTCACGAACATCCGCGCCAGCCGCTGTCCGGTCGCGACGGCGGCGGCGTGGTCCTCGATCGGCTTGACCTGCGAGTCCTTGAAGACGATGTAGGTGACGCCGGAGGGCGTGCCGCCGCCGCGCGGGTCCGGGGTGATGCCGAGGCCCTTGGCGGTGGCGTAGGACGCCTCGCCGATGATGTCGTGCGGCCCGACGTCGCCGACGACCGCGTACTGCACCCGGTCCCGGTACACGACGGCGGCGACCGCGCCACCGCGCACGCCGTGCTCGCGGTGGTTCCAGATCCGGCTCACGGACGGCACCACGATGTACGGCAGCCGTTCGGCGCTCAGATAGCGGCCGTCGGACTGCTGGTAGGCCGTGAGCGAGGAGAACAGCGGGTCGCTGCGGCGGTTGCAGCGCGGGCCGGTCTGTCCGTCGCAGTCGATGTCCATGTCGGACTTCCAGAAGACGGCGTCCCGGGTGCCGCAGACCGGGATGTTCGCCGGCATCCCGTCGTCGCTGCGGTAGCGCCCCCGGGAGATCTGGACGCAGTCACGCACCTTGGCCAGCAGGTCGGCGGCACGGACGTCTCCCTCGCGCCAGGCCACCGGCTCCTGAGCGAAGCGGAACTCGGCGGCGGGCAGCGCGGCGGGGGCGAGCAGGGCGGCGCAGGCCGCGGCCAGCGTGAGCGACTGGACACGCACGATAAGGGACCCTCTCCTGGGCGACACTGACGGACACTCAGCCCAATGTGGTGCCGTTCCGATCATGCGGCCACCGCTGGGGGTCCGGACGGTGCACACCCGCGCCACGGCAGGGGTTCACGAACTGCACGCAGGGGCCGGGGACCTGAGCCTGCGTCGGCTCCGGCCGCCCGGCCACCCGCGTCACGGCGCGGGAACAGCGACGACAGCGGCCCGCGCCACCGGCATGAACTCCCGAGCCCTCATGGAGAGTTCGGCCGTGAGGAGCTTCAGCATACGTAACTCCCGCGCGGGGTCACCAACACCCTCTCACCTCACCCCACCCTCTTGATGTGATCGCGTCAGCAGCGTCATATTGGTACGGACCATTACAGCCGCGCCTTCCGGGGAGGCAGAGCCGTGCGTCGAGCCGCCGTTCTCCTGTACCGATCCCTCGCGTTGTACACGGCGGTGGCCCTGCTCGGGGCCTGCGGGCGGAGCGAGGCCGACGAGGGCCGTGTGCCGCCGGCGCCCGTGGGTGTCACGGCCGCGGCGGGCAGCTCGACCAGCGTCCACGTGATGTGGAACGCCGTGTCGGCCGAGCCCCGGATCAGCGTCTACGAGGTGTACCGCGGCCGTACGAAGGTGAGGGAGGTGCCGGGTTCGGAGCACATGGTGGACGTCATCGGGCTCAGGCCGTCCACCGGGTACGTGTTCACCGTGCGGGCGCGGGACACCGAGGGCCGCCTCGGCCCGCCCGGCCGCGAGGCGCGCGCCTCGACGCCCGCGGCCGTGGCGGCGGACGACCGGGCGCCGACCGCGCCCGGCAAGGCGCAGGGCCGGGCGGTCGGCAGCCGGGCCGTCCAGTTGTCCTGGTCCGCCGCCGGCGACGACACGGGTGTGGTGTCGTACGACGTCTACCAGGGCGCCTCGAAGATCCACAGCGTGGGCGGGAACCAGACGGCGACAGTGGTGACGGGCCTGCGGCCGGGCACCCGTTACGCCTTCACCGTCCGGGCCCGTGACGCGGCCGACAACGTCTCGGCCCCCGGCACCACCGTGCGAGTCACCACCCCGGGCACGGACGACGGCCGCGACACCGCCCCCACCGGCTTCCGCGCGACGACCCACCGTACGGACGGGGCCTACTACCTCGACCTCGCCTGGGTCCCGCCCCGCGCGGACGGCGTGATCGCCGAGTACCAGATCCGCCTGGACGGGCAGTCGGCCACCTCGCTGGTGTACGGCGGGAAGGCGCCGCGCGACCGGGCGTCGTACTCCTTCTATGTCGGCCGGGATGCGGGCGTGACCCATCGGGTGCGGATCAGGGCGAAGCTGCCCGACGGGACCTGGGGCGGCTTCTCCGCCGAGCGGACGGTGACCACGGGGTGAGCGCCCTTCTCTGGGCCGGACGATGGAATCCGTCACCTGCCCGGCGGTCGCCCGCATGCGCGGCGGGGCCGGGGCACGTTGGCTTCCCCTGAGGCAGCACGGGCGTTTCCCGACCCTCGGCGGCGCTAGGGATGTACCGCCGACCGTGCCGCCGGAGGGCAGTCCCATGCGCAACTCATCGCTTCTCCTCCGCTCCGGCCTGGCCGTGGCGGCCGCCGCGCTTCCGGTCGCCCTGGCAGCCACGCCCGCCGCGGCCCTGGGCACGGGGATCTCCGTCAGCACCAGCGGCTCGACCGTGTCGGTGACGACCACGGTGTGCAACCAGACCAGTTCCAACGGCATGTGGGGCACCGCCTCGCTGCTCAACAGCAGCCAGGCGAACTTCGCCCAGGGCCGGCAGGTCGCCCTGTCGGGGACGACCAGCCTCCAGACGGCGGCCTGGCAGGGTGTGAGCCCCGGCACCTACACCGTCGTGGTGATGTGTGCGTCCAACAACAGCACCGCGGGCTCGCAGTCGGTCATCGTCTCGGCCGCCTCGTCCCCGACGATCTCCGCGACCTCCTCGCCGTCGCTCGGCGTCATGGGCGGTCTCGGCGGTGCCGTCCGCGACTACGGCCCGCTCACGCTGGGAGTGGGCAGTGCCCTGGTCGGTACGGGCGTCATCGCGACCGGCTGGTACCTGCGCCGCCGCGCGAAGCCGTACCGCCTCTGAGGGCCCGCGGACTCAGGCCGTGTCCGCGTCGGGAAGCCGGTCGAATTCCTCCAGCGCGTGCGTGAGCCACTGCGTCCAGAAGGTCTCCAGGTCGATGCCGGCCCGCAGCACCAGGTGCTGGAGCCGGTCCTGGGGAGTGTCCTTGCCGGGCGGGAAGTCACGCTTCTCGATCTTCTCGTACTCCGCCAACTGCCGCTGGTGCAGGGCGAGATGGCGGCGCAGGTCGGCCTCGATGCCGTCGGTGCCCACGACGGCCGAGGCGCGCATCCGCAACAGCAGGGGGTCGCGGTGCGGCTTGGGGTCCTGGGGCGCGGCGGTCCAGCGGGCCAGTTCGGCGCGGCCCGCGGGCAGGACCTCGTAGCTCTTCTTCTGCCCACGGGCCGGCTGCTCGGTCGGCAGCGCCCGGATGTGCCCCTCGGCCTCCAGTTTTCCCAGCTCGCGATAGATCTGCTGATGGGTCGCCGACCAGAAGTAGCCGATCGACCTGTCGAACCGGCGGGTCAGGTCCAGCCCCGAGGACGGCTTTTCCAGCAGGGCGGTCAGGATCGCGTGCGGGAGTGACATGCGGTCATCCTAGGGACGGCGGCCGTTGCCTAGAGGGCGGCCGCGACCTCGGTGCCCTGCTTGATGGCGCGCTTGGCGTCCAGTTCGGCGGCCACGTCGGCGCCGCCGATCAGGTGCGCGCTGCGGCCTGCGGCGACCAGTTCCTCGTACAGGTCGCGGCGCGGCTCCTGCCCGGCGCACAGCACGATCGTGTCGACGGGCAGCACGGTGCTCTCCTCGCCGACGGTGACGTGCAGTCCGGCGTCGTCGATGAGGTCGTAGCTGACGCCCGGGACCATGGTGACACCGCGGTGCTTGAGCTCGGCGCGGTGGATCCAGCCGGTGGTCTTGCCGAGGCCGGCGCCGACCTTGGTGGTCTTGCGCTGGAGCAGGTGGACGGTGCGCGGTGGCGCGGTCCGCTCGGGCGCGGCGAGGCCGCCGGGTGCGCGGTAGTCCATGTCGACGCCCCACTGACGGAAGTACGTCGCCGGGTCCTCGTGCGCCTTGTCGCCGCCGTCGGTGAGGAACTCGGCGACGTCGAAGCCGATGCCGCCCGCGCCGAGGATGGCGACGCGGTCGCCGACGGGGACGTTGTCGCGCAGCACGTCCAGGTAGCCCACGACGCTGGGGTGGTCGACGCCGGGGATGTCGGGGGTGCGGGGGGTGACGCCGGTGGCGACGACGACCTCGTCGAAGTCCGCCAAGTCCCCGGCCTCGACAGGGGTGTTGAGGCGTACGTCCACGCCGTGGGCGTCGAGCTGATGGCGGAAGTAGCGGAGCGTCTCGTCGAACTCCTGCTTGCCGGGGACCTTGCGGGCGACGTTGAGCTGGCCGCCGACCTCGCTCGCGGCGTCGAACAGCGTGACCTCGTGGCCGCGTTCGGCCGCCGAGACGGCACAGGCGAGTCCGGCCGGTCCGGCGCCGACGACGGCGACTCGCTTCTTCAACCGCGTTGCGGTGAGCACGAGTTCGGTCTCGTGGCAGGCGCGCGGATTGACCAGGCAGGAGGTGATCTTGAGGCTGAAGGTGTGGTCGAGACAGGCCTGGTTGCAGCCGATGCAGGTGTTGATGGCCTCCGGTTTCCCGTCCGCGGCCTTGGCGACGAAGTCGGGGTCGGCGAGCATCGGGCGGGCCATGGAGACCATGTCCGCATGGCCCGAGGCGAGCAACTCCTCGGCCAGTTCTGGGGTGTTGATGCGGTTGGTGGTGACGAGCGGGACGGCAACCTCGCCCATGAGCCGCTTCGTCACCCAGGTGTAGGCGCCGCGCGGCACGGAGGTGGCGATGGTGGGGATGCGGGCCTCGTGCCAGCCGATGCCGGTGTTGATGATGGTCGCGCCGGCCGCCTCGACGGCCTTGGCGAGCGTGATCACCTCGTCGAGGGTCGACCCTCCCGGCACCAGGTCCAGCATGGACAGCCGGTAGATGATGATGAAGTCCTCACCGACGGCCTCGCGCACCCGCCGCACGATCTCGACCGGGAAGCGCATCCGGTTCTCGTACGAGCCGCCCCAGCGGTCGGTGCGCCGGTTGGTCTGCGCGGCGATGAACTCGTTGATGAGGTAGCCCTCGGAGCCCATGATCTCGACGCCGTCGTAGCCGGCCTGCCGCGCGAGGCGGGCGGCGCGGGCGTAGTCGTCGATGGTCTGCTCGACCTCGTCGTCGGTGAGCGGGCGCGGCGGGAAGGGGCTGATCGGCGCCTGGAGCGGGCTCGGTGCGACCAGCTCCTGGTGGTAGGCGTACCGCCCGAAGTGCAGGATCTGCATGGCGATCCGGCCGCCCTCGCGGTGCACCGCCTCCGTGATCACGGCGTGCTGCTCGGCCTCGGCGTCGGTGGTGAGCTTCGCGCCTCCGTCGTACGGCCGCCCCGCCTCGTTGGGCGCGATGCCGCCGGTGACGATCAGCCCCACTCCCCCGCGGGCCCGGGCGGCGTAGAACTCCGCCATCCGCTCGAAGCCGCGCTCGGCCTCCTCCAGACCGACGTGCATGGAACCCATGAGCACGCGGTTGGGCAGCGTGGTGAAGCCCAGGTCGAGCGGGGTCAGCAGGTGGGGGTAGCGGCTCATCGGGCCCTCCGTCGCGGTGTCGTGCCTCTGTTGTAGACGACCGCGAACGGTTTATGCAACTAGTTGCAAAAGAGGGCGGGCCCGATCGACACTCAGCGGCTTTCCAGAACCACGTGCAGCTCCCGCTCCTGATCCCCGGACGCGGACGAGAGGTCGCGCACCGTGAACATCGAGTCCAGGGTCGTGCGCAACCGCTCGATCGCCCAGTAACCGCCCTGCGCGTCGGCCTCCACCGAGGACGACAGTCGCTTCGGCGCCGGACAGGTGTGCGCGTCGGTCACCTCGAACGTCCCGATCCACACCATCGGCCGCGTCTCATGAAGCTGCTGCGGCACCTCGTCGGCCCCCCGGTCGGACTCGAAGCACGCGCACAGCGTGTCGAACACGATCCGGGCGTCTTCCTTGCTGCATCCGCTGATCTCGAGGGAGACGGACTCGTCGTGCAGTCGCTCACGGTCCATCGTGATCGCTCCTCTCCTGGGGTGGGCGCGGCCGTGCGGGTTCCCCGCGAACCGCGCCACATCCCCAGAAAAGCACCACTGTCCCGGCGGGACCAGCGCGAGCTCAGCTCTTGGTGAAGCGGTACGTCTTGCTGTCCGTCAGGATGCAGAAGCCGGGCGACATCACGATCACGCGCAGGGTCCCGGTACGGCGGTCGTAGTCGATGCCCTCGGCCTCGAAGGTGCCCGAGCAGGAGCTGCGCAGCGGGAGCTGGCGCAGGGCGGTGACATGCCCGGTGACGTCGCTCGTCCCGGGCCGGCCGGACAGGTCGATCTGGAGCAGCGGCTTGGTGTAGCCGAAGAGGCTGCCGTCCGGGTCGTCCGAGGAGCACAGCAGCGTGGTCGCGCCGGTGAAGTCGCAGCCCTGGACGTCGCGCACGGCGTGGTCCAGGTTGACGACGGAGGCCAGCGGGAGGTTGGCGGACGGCGAGGTGCTCTTGTTGGCACCCGGCGTCGGGAAGACCAGGAAGCGGGTCATCGTGCCCCACTCGCCGGAGAGCATGTACTGGCTGTCGGGCGAGATCGCGTCCCAGGAGTTGTTGAGGGCCTCGCCGGAGGCGAGCGTGTGGACGTATTCCGACCAGGTGCCGTCGGGGGCCTGGGCCCGGTACATCTTGGCGGTGCCGGAGTCCGCCTGGTACGGCTCGACGTAGTAGCCGTCGTAGGACTCGTCGGGGTCGCCGACGTGGTTCCACCCACGGCTGGAGACGCTCACCGGGATGGTGCCGATGCCGGTGTACCGGTTGGCGCTGTTCGCCGGGACCTCGACCGAGGTCAGGCCCTGGCTCTCGGTCAGCGGGTCGGCACGGTCGGAGCCCACCTCGGTCCAGGTGTCGGCGGCCGACGCGGGCGGGGCGGCCGACAGGACCGCGGCGGTGGCGAGGAGGGCCGCGGTGAGGGCCGTGTGACAACGTTGCCGGGCGCGCAGGGGCATGGGAGGGCTCCTCCATGGGGGGGGGTGGGCGCGGGGCGTGCTCGGCGGACAGTCTGGCCCGGCACCGTAGGCATGTACAGACCAAATAGGTAACGGGGGCTTTCGACTCGGTGACGTTCCGTGCCGGGTACTGTCGTCAGCGCTGCGGGGGACGGTCCCGGGTGTGTTGAGGGATGGTGGAGGTGGGCGACGGAGGCGTCACAGGGACGGTTGAGCGCGGTAGAACAGGGGAGTCGGCACGGGGGACGGCGTGCCGCGTGAACGGGCGAAGGCGGTGCGTGGAATGAGTGCACCCGGGTTTCCGGTGGCCGAGGGCGAGGAGTCGGTGGGCCCGAGCGGCCTGCTCGACGTGCTGCGCGTGGCCTCGGTGGTGCTGGACGCCCGTGGCCACATCGTGCTGTGGAGCCCGCAGGCCGAGGAGCTGTTCGGCTATCCGGCGCGGGAGGCGCTCGGTCAGTACGCGGCCCGGATCATGGTCCACGAGGAACACCTCGACCTGGTGGTCAAGCTGTTCGCCGACGTCATGCTCACCGGCCAGAGCTGGGCCGGGGCCTTCCCCATCCGCCGCAAGGACGGCAGCACGCGGCTGGTGGAGTTCCGCAACATGCGGCTCCTGGACGACCACGGCGACGTGTACGCGCTGGGGCTGTGTGCCGACCGTTCGACGGTACGGCGGCTGGAGCGGGACGTGGCGCTGTCCACGCAGGTCATCGCCCAGTCCCCGGTCGGCCTTGCCGTCCTCGACACCGATCTGCGCTATGTGTCCGTCAATCCGGCGCTGGAGCGGCTCAACGGGGTTCCCGCCGCCGAGCACATCGGCCGCTCCGTCCGCGAGGTCCTGCCGCTCCTCGACGTCGACGCCATCGAGTCGGCCATGCGTCAGGTACTGGAGACCGGGCGTCCCGTCGTCGACCACAAGACGGTCGGACGGACTCCGGCCGACCCGGAGGACGAGCGAGCCTGGGTGATCTCGCTGTACCGGCTGGCGGACGCCACCGGGACCGTGCTGGGCCTGGCGGGCTCGGTCGTGGACGTCACCGAGCAGCACCGGGCGGGCATAGAGGCGGAGGCCGCACGGCGGCGGCTGGCTCTGATCGCGGACGCCTCGGCCCGCATCGGCACCACACTCGAACTGGACCGCACCGCCCGCGAGTTGGCCGATGTGGCCGTGCCGGAGCTCGCCGACATCGCCGCCGTCGACCTGCTCGAAGCCGTGGTCGAAGGCAGACGCAGCAGCCTGGGCCCGTCCGAGTCGGCGGTGATCCGGGCCCTGGCCGTGGAGGCGCACGACGCCCCGGAGGCGCTGCGCGCGGCCGATCCGCCCGGGCAGGTGGCCCGGTACGGCCCGGACCGCCTGGTCACCGAGTGCGTGCGCACCGGCCGGCCGGTGATGGTGGCCGAGGTCGAGCCCGCGGACCTGCCCCGCATCGCCCGCTCCCCCGAGTCGGCCGAACTGCTGGCCCGGGCCGGCGTCCACTCCTATCTGGCCGTGCCGCTGATCGCGCGCGGCGAGGTGCTGGGCGCCCTCGATCTCAAGCGGACGCGCAATCCGGTGCCGTTCGGCGAGGACGACCTGCTGCTCGCCCGGGAGCTGGCGGCCCGTGCGGCGGTGCAGATCGACAACGCCCGCTGGTACCAGAACGCCCGCGACACCGCCCTCACCCTCCAGCGCAGCCTGCTGCCCAGCCACCCGCCGGTCACCGGTGGCCTGGAGGTCGCCTCCCGCTACCAGCCGGCGGGCGCGACCACCGAGGTCGGCGGCGACTGGTTCGACGTGATCCCGCTGGACGGCGGCAAGACGGCGCTCGTGGTGGGTGACGTGATGGGCAGCGGCATCAACGCGGCCGCCACGATGGGCCGGCTGCGCACGGCGACGAACACGCTGGCCTCGCTCGACCTCGATCCGGCGCGGCTGCTGGAACATCTGGACCGGATCACCGAGGGCCTGGACCACTCCATCGCGACCTGCGTATACGCCGTCCACGACCCGGAACTGCGGCAGTGCCGGATCGCCAACGCCGGCCACCTGCCGCCGGTCCGGCTCCGCGCCGGGCGTCCCCCGGAGCTCCTCGAACTGCCCACCGGGGCCCCGCTGGGCGTCGGCGGTGTCGCGTTCTCCACCACCACGGTCGACCTGGAACCCGGCGACCGCCTCGTCCTCTACACCGACGGCCTGGTCGAGACCCGCCAGCACCCGCTCGACGAGCGCCTGGACGCGCTGCTGGCCCTGCTGGACGGCCCGGACCGCCCCCTGGAGGAGGTCTGCGACCTCCTGCTGCGCACCCTGCACCAGCCGGACAACTCCGACGACGTGGCACTGCTCATCGCCCGCGTGCAGAAGACGAGTTGACGCTCCGCGCGGACCGGGAGCGTACGCCCGGTTTTCACAGGTTTTGATTACCTGACCCTTATCGCCTCCATCGCACAATCACAGCAAGGCATGGCATGGGGATGCCGGGTGCCGTGGCCGATGGGAGCGAGCCGTGACGCACGAACCGGACCAGCATGGCGAGACGACACCGGACTGGGAAGTGATGACCGGCCCGGGCGGTCCCGAGAGCGCGCAGGAGCCCGCCTGGGACCGGGTCTGGCGTGGACGTTCCGCGCGGTCCCGCGCGGTGATCGCGGCGGCGACGGTCGCCGTACTGGCCCTCGGCGGCACGGTCGCGTACGCCGCGACCAGCACCGGATCGGGTACGAGCAGCGCCACGCCGTCCGCGTCCGGCTCGGCGTCGCCGTCCCCGGGCGGTCCCGGCGGCAGGCACGGCGGCCGGTGGTTCGACTTCGGCGGCATGGGCGTGCACGGCGAGTCGACCGTCAAGGACCAGGACACCGGCAAGTGGGTCGTCCGGGTCTGGCAGCGCGGCACCGTCGAGAAGGTGTCCGGCGACCAGGTGACGGTGAAGAGCGAGGACGGCGCCGAGTGGGCCTGGACCGTCGACTCGGACACCGCCGTCCTGCACGACGGCACGAAGAGCACCGGGACCGGTGACCTGAAGAAGGACGAGACCGTCTTCCTGGTCGGCACCCGTGCGGACAGCGGCACCAGGACGGCGACCCGCGTCCTCTCCGGCACCTTCGACGGCAAGGGACAGGGCGGCGACGGCCGCCGCGGGTTCCCGGGCCACGGCCCGCGGGACTGGCGCATGCCGTCGCCGCCGGCCAGCCCGGCACCGAGCCCTTCGGGGAGCGGCGCGACGACGTGAGGAACGGGCGGCGGCCCGGGAACTGACGACCGCAGTGAGTGGGCGTCCCGGGCAACGCCGTAACGTGCACGACGGCGTTGCCCGGCCCGCGTGCCCTAGGCTCCGGTGCCGATCACCACATGCGCGTACCGCTCCTCGTCGGTCGCCACACATGCAGTGAGGCCGCTGCCGGTGAACACTTCCACGGCCGCCGGCACCTGCGCCTCGCTCGTCTCGACCAGCACACAACCCCCCGGCGCCAGCCAGCGCAGCGCCCCCGCCGCGACCCGGCGCAGGACGTCGAGGCCGTCGCCGCCGCCGTCGAGGGCGACGAGCGGTTCGTGGTCGCGGGCCTCCGCGGGCAGCAGGCCGACCTCGCCGGTGGGGACGTACGGCACGTTGGCCGCCAGGATGTCGATACGGCCGCGCAGGCCGGCCGGCAGGGCCTCGTACAGGTCGCCTTCGTGGACGTGGCCGCCGGCGCCGGCGACATTGCGGCGGGCGCAGCGCACCGCGGCCGGGTCGATGTCGGCGGCGTGCAGTTCGACCTCGCCGAGCGCGGCGGCGAGGGCGGTGCCGACGGCACCCGAGCCGCAGCACAGGTCGACCACGACCGATGCGTGCGGGGCCTGGGCGAGGGCCTGTTCGACGAGGAACTCGGTACGGCGGCGGGGCACGAAGACGCCGGGTTCCACCGCGATCCGCAGACCGCGGAACTCGGCCCAGCCGAGGACGAGTTCGAGGGGAAGGCCGGCGACCCGGCGGTCGACCAGGCCGGACAGTTCCTGCGGGGTGCGGGCGGCGGCCAGGATCAACCGGGCCTCGTCCTCGGCGAAGACACAACCGGCGGCGCGCAGCGCGGCGACGACGGAGTCACGGGCGGACGGAGAAAGAGGGGGCATGGAAGCCGAGAGCCTTTCGGGGATTCGAAGGGCGCTCTCGCGGTCGCCTACCGGCGGTGATCCGCGTCGACTCGAGGTGAGAGCACCCGACCTGCCACAGCGGTAATGGGTCTCACCTCCTCGGTTTCCGACGGCCGGGCGATCCACGGCCGTCGGCCACACTACCCCAACCCTCAGACGCCCACGGTCTCCTCGACCTCCTCTTCCTCGGCCTCCGCCGCCTCGCGGACGACCGGTGCGACGGCGGGTTCGGACACCGCCGCCTTGGTCCGCTCGTAGGCGGCCGCGATCCCGGTGAGGGCGAGTCCGAGGAGCAGCCAGGCCGCCAGCGTCCACACGTTGCGGGACAGGCCGTCGCTGCCGAAGTACAGGAGGCTTCGGGTGCCCTCGACGAATCCGGCGCCGTTCCAGAAGGCGTGCAGGGTGCCGAAGAAGCCGTTCTGGAGGTCGGGGCGGAACAGGCCGCCGGAGCTGGTGAAGTTGAGCATCACGAAGAGCACCATCATGGCGAGGGTGGTCCAGCGCTTGAGGAAGGTGTGCAGGCCCACGCCGATGAAGAGGATGCCCGCGGAGTAGAGCCAGGCCATGCCCCACAGGCTCGTGAGGTCGTGGTGGGCGAGGTGGAAGACGGGTCCGGCGAGCAGCGCGCCGATGCCGCTCACGACCGCCGAGACGCCGAGCGCCAGCAGGGCCCGGACCCGGATCGGCAGGGCGGAGCCGGCGGCGCCGAGCGCGGCGACGGAGGCGTAGGAGCCGATGCTCAGCGCGATCAGCAGGAAGAACAGGCCCTGTCCGGTGGGGTCGTCGTCGACCGGGGCGGCGATGTCCGTCACCTTCAGCGGGACGCCCTGGGCGGCGGCGACCGGCGTGAAGACCTTCTCGACGGCCGTGGTGTCCATGCCGGAGGCGGCGGAGGCGACCACGAGCTCGGGCGACTTGGCGCTCGGGACGTAGGCGCCGGTGATCTCACGGGACTTGAGCAGGTCGACGGCCTCGTCGCGGGTGTCGACCGTGCGGACGTCGAGCTTGTCCCCCGCCTGGTCCTTGACCGTCTGCGCGAACACCTTGGCCTCGGGCCCGGAGCCGACGACGGCGACCGGCAGGTGGTGGGGCTCCGGGGTGACGAACGCCCCCATGTACGCGAGCCCCATGCCGACGCACATCAGGAGCGGGGTGATCAGGTGCGTGAGCACATGGCGCAGCGCCGGCGACCTCATCGCTGACGACCTCCAATGGTTGGCTTATACAACTCTCTCTTCAAGTTGTACTATACAACCAAGCGAGTGAGGGAGGTACCGATGGACGCGGACGAGGCCGTGGAGACGATCCAGCGCGAGATGACGGTCTTCGCCCGCCGGGCCCGGGCCTCGGCGGGACGTATGCACCCCGAGCTGTCCCTGGTGTCGTACACCCTGCTCGGACACCTGGAGGAGAGCGGCGGCTGCCGGGCCACCGACCTGGCCGCGCACTACGCGCTCGACAAGTCGACGGTCAGCCGGCAGGTGGCCGCGCTGGAGCGGGCCCGGCTGGTCGAGCGGCGTGTGGACCCGGACGACCACCGCGTCCAGGTCCTGCATCTGACCGGGGCGGGCCGTCAAATCCTTGCCCAGGTGACCGACAGCCGACGGGCGGCCTTCCGGGAGCGGCTCGCGGACTGGGCACCGGAGGATCTGGAACGGTTCGCCGACTGTCTCGTGCGCTACAACTCGTGGGCGCCCCCGGAGGGCGAGGTCTAGGAGACGGCCAACTCCCTCTGGCCCGAAGTGTGTTGGGGTGAGCGGGCGGCGCCGAAGACGGTGGTGCGGCGCAGGGCGAAGCCGAGGGACTCGTACAGGCGGATGGCGGTGGTGTTGGCGGCGGCGGTGTGCAGGAACGGGGTCTCGCCGCGTTCCCGGATGCCGTGCGCGACGGCCAGGATCAGCCGGGTCGCCAGGCCCTCGCCGCGGTGGGCGGAGTCGGTGCAGACGGCGCTGATCTCGGTCCAGCCGGGCGGGTGCAGCCGCTCCCCCGCCATGGCTACGAGGGCGCCGTCCCGCCGTATGCCCAGGTAGGTGCCGAGCTCGATGGTGCGCGCCTCGAAGGGGCCGGGGCGGGTGCGGGCGACCAGGTCGAGCATCTCGGGCACGTCGGCGGGGCCCAGGCGGACGGCCTCCGGGTCCGGCGCGGTGTCGAGGCCGTCGTCGACGAGCTGTACGCCGTCGAGCCTCAGGGTGACCTCCCAGCCGTCCGGCACCTCACCCCGGAAGCCGGGCAGCGGCACCTCGGCGCCGGGGCCCCAGAGCCCTGCCAGGTCCGCCCAGTCCTCGGCGTCGGGTTCGTCGGGCAGCGCGAGCCAGGGCGAGACGTCGACGGGGTAGCGCAGCACGCGGCCGCGCCGCTCGGCGAAGTGCGCGTGCGGGCCGGTCAGGGAGGCCAGGGCGGGGTTGTCGAGTATGTCGCTCATCCGGCGACCTCGATCACGATCTTGCCGCGGGCGTGGCCGTCCTCGACCGTGCGCAGCGCCTCGCCGGACCGCTCCAGCGGGAAGGTCTGGGTGACGTGCGGGTCGAGGGCGCCGTTCACCACGAGATCCGCGGCGGCCGCGAGGCCTTCGGAGGTGCGGGAGCGGGCGACACGTGCGCCGCCCAACCGCTCCACCACCTCGGGCGGCGCCCCTGCGGTGATCAGCTTCGTCCGGTCGGTGAGCAGGGTCGCCGCCTGAGCGAGGACCTCGCCGCCGACCAGGTCGTACACGCCGTCGACGGTGCCGGGGACCCGCTCGGTCCAGCCGGGACCGGACGGGACGTGCACCGCGCCGAGGCCTTCGACGAAGTCCTTCTTGCCGTCGCTGGACACTCCGACGACCCGCAGCCCGAGCGCGCGGGCGATCTGCACGGCCGCGACACCGACCCCGCCGCCCGCACCGGTGACGAGCACGGTGGCGCCGGCCGGCAGGTCCAGCTGGCGGATTCCGTCGTACGCGGTGACGGCCGCGACGGGCAGGGTCGCCGCGTCGATGAAGGACAGGCCCGCGGGCTTGTGGGCGATCAGGTCGGTCGAGAGCAGCGCGTACTCGGAGTACCCGCCGACGACCGGGCGGCCGAAGACCGCGTCCCCGGCGGCGAAGCCCTCGACGCCCGCGCCGAGCTCCTCGACCACGCCGGAGACCTCGTTGCCGAAGTAGGCGGGGAAGGCCCGCTCGCCGGTCTCGCCGGGCCGCCGGTAGCCGGTGCGCTGCTTCCAGTCGACCGGGTTCACACCGGCGGCACGCACCGCGACGAGCACCTGACCGGGGCCGGGCACCGGCCGGTCCACCTCTACCAGCTCCTCGGTCTCCGGTCCGCCGTACCGGGTGAAGACGTACGCCTTCGGCATCGCTCCCACTCTCCTTCGCTCGCGCCTGGCATCAGTCGGCAAGGAAGATCGGCGAGCTGCTATTCCCCGCGCACGGGAGAGTTCATACGGCCGCAATGATCGCCGCCCTGACCAGGGGCGGAGCACCGACGACGGCAGCGTACGGTTGAAGCATGAACGTCACCCGAGGCTTCACCGGACGCGCCCGCGTCCACAACCAGGGGCTGCCGCCCGGCCAGTACGACGCGGGCGACGACTGGCCCGTGCTGTCCGCCGAGGTCACGCCCGAGCTTCCGCCCGCCGACTGGACCTTCCGCGTCGACGGGCTCGTGGAGCGGCCGCGGAGCTGGGACTGGGACCAGGCGCACGCACTGCCGACGTCGGCGTACGAGGGCGACATCCACTGCGTGACCAGCTGGTCGAAGTTCGGGGTGCGGTTCGGAGGTGTGTCACTGGACGCCTTCTTCGATGTGGTGCGCCCACATGTGTCCGCCACCCATGCCGTCGCCTACTCGCACACCGGGTACACGACGAACCTCCCCCTCTCCGACCTGACCGGTGGACGTGCCTGGATCGCCTTCGAGTACGAGGGGAAGCCGCTCGACCCCGAGCACGGTGGCCCGGCGCGGCTGCTGGTGCCGCACCTGTACTTCTGGAAGAGCGCCAAGTGGATCGCGGGCATCCGGCTCCTTGACCACGACGAGCCGGGGTTCTGGGAGCAGAACGGCTACCACGCGCGGGGCAACCCGTGGGAGGAGCAGCGGTACTCCGGTGACTGAGGCCTTCACTCCCACCACCCGCTTCGCCGTGCCCGGCCGGATCGCGGTGAGCAACCGCGCCGCCGCGGTGTGGCAGACCGCCACGCTCACCGAGATCCGCCGTGAGACCCCGCACGCCTCGACCTTCCGGTTCGCGGTGCCCGCCTGGGCGGGGCATCTTGCGGGCCAGCACCTGATGCTGCGGCTGACCGCCGAGGACGGCTACGCGGCCCAGCGGCACTACTCGATCGCGTCCGCGCCCGACGACCCGGGGCACGTCGAGCTGACCCTGGACCATGTCGAGGGCGGCGAGGTGTCGGGCTGGTTCCACACCCTGGCCAGGCCCGGCGACGAGGTCGAGGTGCGCGGCCCGCTGAGCGGCTTCTTCGCCTGGCCCGGCGACCGGCCCGCGCTGCTGATCGGCGCCGGCTCCGGGGTCGTACCGCTGATGTCGATGGTGCGGCACCATCGGGCGCGCGGCCTCGACGTGCCGCTGCGGCTGCTGGTGTCCGCGCGCAGTCCCGAGGAGCTCATCTACGCGCGGGAGTTCGGCGCCGAGACGACACCTGTGTTCACGCGGAGCGCGCCGGAGGGTGTGCCGGTGGGACGTATGGCCGCCGCACATGTGGCGCCGCTCCTGGCCGAGCCGCCCGCAGATGGCTGGGAGGCCTATGTGTGCGGCTCGAACGCCTTCGCCGAGCATGCCTCGCGGCTCCTCGTCGCGGTCGGCCAGCCCGTGGACCGGATCCGGATCGAACGCTTCGGCTGACCGGCAGCTGATACGTCCGATACCGGTCCGTCGAGCGGCATGAGGGATCTCCCGCGGGTTGGGTATCCGGTTGTCACGGGCACTCGCGCGCAAACACGGTGCGGAGAGACAATACGGACCTGACAGGTACGGCCCCTCCGGCTCCGATGACGGCGAGGAGGTCGACAATGCGAACCCGGGTGCGCGGCTGGCGCTGGCGGCGCAATACGCTGCGGCGCCGGTCGGACGTCGTCGAGGCGTGGACGGCGCTGCTCGTCACGGTCCTGCTGTTCGTGGGCGCCCCGCTGGCGGGCCTGCTCGTCGGCTGGTGGGCGCACGACGAGGCGCGGTCCGTCGCGGCAGCGGAGCGGGCCGAGCGGCACCGGGTGCGGGCCGAGGTCGTCGGCACCACGCCGGACCAGCTGCCCTCGGTGCAGGGCGGGCGTGAGCACTCGTTCCGGGTGGACGTCCGCTGGACGGATCCGGTCACGGGACCACACACCACCAGGGCGCGCGTCCCCGCGGGCACCCGGCACGGCGACACGGTCGACGTCTGGTTCGACGCACAGAACCGGACGGTCCCCGCACCACCCGGTCCGAGCCAGATCTGGCAGCACACGGTCACCGTCGGCATCTGCGTCTCGGGCGGCACAATCGCCGTGGTGCTTCTGGCCAACGCGGTCGTCCAGCGGGTCGCCCTCGGCCGTCGGCTGACCGAGTGGGACACGGAGTGGGTACGGACGGAACCGCTGTGGACGCGACGACAGGCGGGCGGGCCGGACAGCGGGCCGACGGACACGGTGTGAGGGAGGGCCCAGGCCGCTAGCGGACCTCCTGCATCCGCCGCGCGATCCGCCCGTGGTCCCGCAGCGCCCCGGCCAACCCCGGCAGGACGGGTTCGCCCCGGTCCACCAGCACCCGGCCGCCGACCATCGTCGTCCAGGCACGGGCCGGCCCGCAGCGGAGCCAGGCCTCGACCGGGTCGCTGAGCGCGCCCGCGAGGGCGACCTCGTGGAGGTCCCAGACGACCAGGTCGGCGCAGGCGCCGGGCCGCAGCTGCCCCAGTTCGTCGGCGCGGCCGAGGCAGCGGGCCGAGCCGCGGGTCGCGAGGTCCAGGGCGTCGCGGGCGGTCATGGCGCCGGGGCCGCCGCGGTAGCGGCCCAGCAGCAGGGCGCCCCGCGTCTCCATCCAGAGCGAGGCGTGGTCGGTGGAGGCGGAGCCGTCGCAGCCGATGCCGACGGGCAGACCGAGCTCGCGCATCTCCCGGACGCGAGCGGTGCCGCCGCCGATCAGCATGTTGGAGCTGGGACAGTGCGCCACCCCGACACCCGCGTCCGCGAGGCGGCGCAGTTCGTCGTCGTTCGGGTAGATGCAGTGGGCGACCCAGGTGCGGTCGCTCATCCAGCCGCAGTCCTCGAAGTACTCGACGGGCCGGCAGCCGTACGTCTCAAGGCAGTACGTGTCCTCGTCGTGGTCCTCGGCGAGGTGGGTGTGGAGGCGTACGTCGTACCGCTCGGCTAGTTCCGCGGTCGCCGTCATGACCTCCTTGGTCACCGAGAACGGCGAGCAGGGCGCGAGCGCGACCCGGATCAGCGCGCCCGGCTCCGGGTCGTGGTGCGCCTTGATCAGCCGCTCGCTGTCGGCGAGCACCTCGTCCGTGGTCTGGGTGACGCTCCTCGGTGGCAGTCCCCCGTCCTCGACGGACCGGGTCATCGAACCCCGGGTCGCGTGGAAGCGGAAGCCGATGTCGCGGGCGGCCCGGATCTCGGCGTCGACGAGGTTCGGGCGGGGATGGACGTACAGGTGATCGGATGACGTGGTGCAGCCGCCCATCAGCAGCTCGGCCATGCCGACGTACGCGGACACGTACGCGGCCTCCTCGTCGAGGGCGGACCACAGCGGGTAGAGCGTGGTCAGCCAGTCGAAGAGGGTGCCGTTCACAGCGGGGGCGTAGGAGCGGGTGAGGTTCTGGTAGATGTGGTGGTGGGTGTTGATCAGACCCGGGGTGACCAGCCGCCCACCTGCGGAAACGGTCGTACCCGCCTCGGGTTCGCTGCCTGCCTCACCCACCGCCGTGACCCGACCGTTCGTGACGGCCACCCAGCCGCCGGGGATCTCCCGGTCCCCGTCCACGACCAGCATTCCGGCGTCCTTGACCAGCAGATCCACGACTGACGACATGGCGTCATCGTAGAGGCGTGGTCCGCCGAAGGCCTGGCGAGTCGTCGGACCTCACACGTACGGTGTGATCATCCGGCACTGTTCCTCCTCAAAGGCGGTCCTACATGGCCCTGTTCGACCTCCCCCTCGACGAGCTCCACGAGTACCGCAGCGCGTCCAGCAAGCCCGAGGACTTCGACACGTTCTGGTCCAAGACCCTCCAGGAGGCCCGCGAGCACGACCTGGACGTCCGCTTCGAACCGGTCGACACGGGTCTGACGACCGTGCGGGTGTACGACGTGACGTTCGCCGGGTTCGGCGGCCACCCGGTGAAGGGCTGGCTGAGGCTGCCCGCCGCGGCGGCCGAACCACTGCCGCTGGTCGTGGAGTTCATCGGTTACGGCGGCGGACGCGGCCTTCCGCACGAGCACCTGCTGTGGGCGTCGACGGGCCGGGCGCACTTCGTGATGGACACACGCGGCCAGGGCAGCGCCTGGGGCGGCGGTGGCGGCACCGCGGACCCGGTGGGCGGCGCGCCCGCGTACCCCGGTTTCATGACGCGGGGCATCGACGCGCCGGAGAACTACTACTACCGCCGGGTGTTCACGGACGCGGTCCGCGCCGTCGAGGCGGCCCGCACCCACCCGCTGGCCGACGCCTCCCGCACGGTGGTGCTCGGTGCCAGTCAGGGCGGCGGCATCACGATCGCCGTCGCCGGCCTGGTCCCCGACCTGGTCGCGGCCGCTCCCGACGTCCCGTTCCTGTGCGACTACCCGCGCGCGGCGACCCTGACGGACCGTCACCCGTACCGCGAGATCGGCTTGTTCCTCAAGACCCACCGCGGCCGGTCCGAGGACGCCCTGCGCACCCTCTCCTACTTCGACGGCGTCCACTTCGCCACCCGCGCCGGCGCCCCCGCCCTCTTCTCGGCGGCCCTGGAGGACCAGACCTGCCCGCCCTCGACGGTCTTCGCGGCCTTCAACTCCTGGGCCCATGCGGACAAGAACATCGAGGTGTACGACTTCAACGACCACGAGGGCGGCGGGCCGTACCAGGAGGCGGCCAAGCTGCGCTGGCTGAAGTCGTACGTCTGAAAACCCTTCCCTCCAGTCCGACCAGTCGGTACGTTCTGGATGCCCGGGCCGCAGCGTCGCGGTCCGGGTTTCCGGCGGACGGCGGAGGATGCCATGGCGGAGCACGAGCCTGCGGTGGACGGTCACTGCGACGAGCGGTTCACGGCGGTGCGGACGGCGTTCGAGGAGAACTTCCGGGAACGCGGGGAGCTCGGCGCCGCCGTCACCGTGCGGGTCGGCGGCGAGGTCGTCGTGGATCTCTGGGGCGGGTGGGCCGATTCGGCGCGCAGTCGGCCGTGGGAGCGGGACACGCTCGTCAACGTGTGGTCGACGACCAAGGGTCCCGTCGCGCTGGCCGCGCACATCCTCGCCGACCGGGGGCTGCTCGACTTCGACGCGCCGGTGGCCGAGTACTGGCCGGAGTTCGCCGCGGGCGGCAAGGAGAAGGTGCTCGTACGGCATCTGCTGTCGCACCGGGCCGGACTGTCCGGGCCGCGTGAGCCGCACTCGCTGGAGCAGCTCTACGACTGGGAGTTCACGACACGGCGGCTCGCGGCGACCGAGCCCTGGTGGGAGCCCGGGACGGCGTCCGGGTACCACGCGTTCACGTACGGCTTCCTGGTCGGGGAGGTCGTGCGGCGGGTCTCGGGGCTGCGGCCGGGGGCCTTTCTGGCCAGGGAGGTGACCGGGCCGCTCGGGATCGACTTCACGATCGGGTTGCCGGAGACGGAGGCCGGGCGGGCGGGCGAGCTGGTGCATCCGCCTGCCGCTTCGAGCAGCGAACAGGCCGCGATCTTCAGCCAGTTGACGCCCGCGGCCCTCGCCGCACTGACCAATCCGATCATTGGCGCCGACGAGGCCAACACCGCCGCGTGGCGGGCCGCCGAGATTCCCGCCGCGAACGGGCACGGCACCGCGCGTGCGGTCGCCGCGCTGTACGGGATCTTCGCGGGGCGGGGATCCTACGACGGTCACCGCGTCCTGTCCGAGGCGGCGGCCGAGCGCGTGCGCGAGGGCCAGGGCAGCTGCCGGGACCTGGTGCTCGGTGCCGGGCTCGACGAGGAGACGGAGCTCGGGCTCGGCCTGTGGCTGAGCGGAGCCAACGGCTCCTACGGGCCCAACCCGAGGGCTTTCGGACACGACGGCTTCGGCGGCTCCTGCGGACTCGCCGACCCCGAGGCGGACGTCTCGCTGGGCTACGTGATGAACCGTATGGGGCCCCATATCGCCAACGACCCGCGGAAGATGGCGCTCATCGAGGCCCTGTACAGCGCACTGTGAGGGGTGCGGCGGGCGGTGCGGTTTCGGCCGAACCGCCGGGCCGCCCTTCCCTGCTGGTTTAGACCAATGCTAGATCTGGTGACGCAATCGACCCGCACGACTACGGCATGTCACCAACAGGAGGCGCGGCATGGCCCGCACCACTCCGCACGATCAGGACCCGGCCGAGGGGCGGCCGCTGTACTGGCGCGTCGCGACGCAGTTGCTCGGCGAGTTGCGCGACGGCACCGTCCCGCCCGGTGAACGGCTGCCGGGCGAACGGCAGTTGGCCGGGCACTTCGGGGTCAGCAGGGAGACCGTACGGCAGGCGCTGGAGGTGCTTCGCCGGGACGGTCTGGTCGCCACCGACCGACGGGGCAGCCACGCCACGCTGCCCGGACTGCCGGTGCACACCCCGTCCACACCGGCCTTCCCGCTCGGCGCCCGCACCGCGGACGCCGCTTCCGCCGACCGGGCCACAGTCACCTGGGAGCCTCCCCCGCCGGAACACGCCGAGGCTTTGGGGCTCGCCCCGCACCGCCGGACACTGGTGCACCGCTACGAGTCGGCGGGCGCCGACGGCCGCGGACGGCGTACGGCGGTCACGTCGTTCTCGGCCGTGGCCCTGTCGGAGGTCGAGGAACTGGCCCGGTACCGTGACCGCACGGACGGAGCCGCCTCGGCCCAACTGCGCCGCGCCTACGACTGGATGCGCCGGGCGGGCCTGACCCTGTACCACCGGGACTCCATCACCCCCCTTGCGGACGCGCCCTCGGTGCGGGTGCGGCGGCGCGTGCACGACCAGTACGCGCGGCCGCTGGAGATCACCGACCTGGTGGTGGACGCCCAACAGGACGCCCTGGTCTACGAGTTCACGCTGCCCGCGGCGGGGTGAGCGGGGGCGGGCGCCCGGAAGTACAGCCGTACGACGGAGCCCGCGGGGTCGAGGGCGTCGACAGCCAGATCGCTCAACTGCCGTACGAGCCACATCCCGTGGCCGTTCACGGCCCTCGGTGAAGGCGGCATACGGCCGGGGAAGGGCGGGCGGGGTCCCGAGGCGGGTGCCCCGCTGTCGCAGACCTCGCAGATCACGTACTCGCGGTCGCCGTGCAGCCGTACGACACCCTGACCGCCGCCGTAGCGCACGGCGTTGACCACGGCCTCGTGCACCGCCGCCACGAGGTCCTACGTCCGCTGCTCGGGCAGGCCCAAGCGGCGGGCGTAGGCGGTCAGGGCGGGGCGGACGGTGGCCGAGCGGCCGCGGGAGAAGGGGCTGCCGTCCGGGCCGGCGGGCAGGCGGTCCGGGCGGTGGGCGTCGCATTCCGTGCTGAAGACCGCCGGGTCGGTGTAGGCGCTGCCCCGCTCGTGGACGAGCTCGGGGTGAGCACGGGCCACGCCGTGGACGACGGCCTCGGGGAGGGTCCGGGTGTCGTAGGGGCACAGGATCCAGTGGCCGGAGCCGGCGAAGGCGACGTTGAGGGCGAGGTTGGGGACGGCCACGACCGCCAGGACCGCGTCGCCCGCGTCCAGTCCGTCACTGACGAACTCGGGGGTGGCGTAAAGGAATTCGTCCTCCGAGCGGTAGCGGAGCGCCTGGTGGACGAGGCCGGTCATGGTCCTGCTCCCTCCGGTTCGATCCGCAGGCCGGGGACCCGGTCCCAGCCCGTCACGCGCATCACCCGCTGGATGTGGGGGGCGACTCCGGACAGTTCGAGGGTGCCGTCGGCCGCGTACAGGCCGAGGGCGGTGAACACCAGCAGGCGCAGGGCGCCCACGTCTATGAAGGTCAGCTCGTGCAGGTCGAGGCGGGTGCGGAAGCCGTCCGCGGTGTGGCAGTGGGCGCGGGCGGTCTCGGCCTGCAGGGCGCGGGCGACGGCGGTGACGTTGGTGTCGTCGACCTCGCCGGCCAGCGCGAGGCCCGGGGGTGCGAAGGTGCGGGTGATGGTGAGGAGGTCGTCGTGCCAGATGTCGTCGGCGCCGACCCGGCCGTGGTGCAATCCCGTGAGCGGGGCGAGTTCCGTCTCGTCGAAGACCCGGCGGTCGTACTGGCAGATGCCGAGCACCGGCAGCGAGGCGAACACGGGGTCGAGCAGCAGCTCGCTGTCGTGCAGGGACTTGAGGCCGCTGCCGGCCCGGGCGCGCAGGATCTCCGTGCACACGCGCAGGCCGAGGAAGCCGTCGCCGACCGCGAGCCGCGCCTCGCGGCGGATCACCTCGTCCAGGTCCCACAGCCCGTCGGGCCCGGCGAGATGCGGGTCCACTCGCAGCCGCCCGGCCGCGATCTCCTCGTCGACCCGGCAGCCGTGCGTCTCCAGGAAGGAGAGGGCGAGGCCCGCCGGGATGTCGGCGGGCGGCAGCAGCAGCCCGCGGTGTCCGCTGGCCAGGCCGTCCAGTAGGAACGCGGCAAGTACGGTCTCGCGCTCCTCGTCGGTGTCGTACCCGAGCAGCAGATGGTCGCCGTGTCGCATCTGTCCCACGGTCTTCTGGGTGGGTACGACGGACATTCCCGCACCTCCCTGTGTGTGCGGACCGCTTCCAAGGTACGCCCGGAACAGGGCTCCCGTGAGGGGCTATGGTGACCGCCATCGGTTCCGGTGAGGGGGGACGATGGCGGCCTCGGTGCAGGGCGGCAGGATCGGCAACCTTCCCGCGGAGGCGAACTCCTTCATCGGCCGGCGCACCGAACTCACCGTCATCGCCGAGGTGTTGGGAACCGAGCGGCTGGTGACGCTGACGGGACCCGGAGGTGTGGGCAAGTCACGGCTGGCGCTGCGGGCGGCCCATGCCGCGCGTTCCGGCCTCCCCGGCGGGGCGTGGCTCGTGGAGCTGTCGGAGCTGCGCGATCCGGATCTGCTCACGAACGCAGTGGCACAGGCGACCCGGCTGGCGGAACAGACGCTGCGTCCGCTGTTGCAGGCGGTGTGCGAGCACCTGGAGGGGGCACCGGTGCTGCTCGTCCTGGACACCTGCGAGCATGTGCTGGACGAGTGCGCCCACGTGGTGGGTGAACTGCTCGCGCACGTCCCGCAGTTACGGGTGCTGGCCACCAGCAGGCAGCCGCTCGGGGTGCCGGGCGAGCATCTGCTGACCGTGGCCCCGCTGCCGCTGGGCGAACGGGACGACGCGGTGGCGCTGTTCGCCGCGCGGGCCGCGGCCGCGGTGCCGTCGTTCGCGCTGACCGACGCCAACCGGGCGCACGTGGCCGCGGTGTGCGCCCGCCTCGACGGCATACCGCTGGCCCTGGAGCTGGCCGCCGTCCGGCTGCGCGGCTTCCCCCTGGACCGGCTCCTGGAGGGCCTCGGCTCCCGTTTCGACCTGCTGGTCTCCTCCGCCCGGTCGCGGCCGGCCCGGCACCAGACGCTGCGCACCGCGATCGGCTGGAGCCATGAACTGTGCACGCCGCTCGAGCGGTTGCTGTGGGCCCGCCTCTCGGTGTTCGCGGGCGGCTGGGACGTCGAGGCGGCCGAGTTCGTCTGCCACGGCGGCCCGCTGGACGCGGAGGAGATCCTGGCGCTACTCGCCTCACTCACCGAGAAGTCCATCGTCACCCGGGACGGCGAGAATCCGGTGGGACGCTACCGGATGCTGGACACGGTCCGCTCCTTCGGCGCCGAGTGGCTGACCGGGCTGGGCGAGGAGGAGGCAGTGCGGCGGCGGCACCGGGACTACTTCCGGTGGATCGCCCGCCAGGGCGAGGCGGAGTGGATCGGGCCCGGCCAGCGTATGTGGGCGGAGCGGCTCAGCGCCGAACACGCCAATCTGCGCCTGGCCGTCGAGGAGTGCCTGACCGCGCCGGAGGCCGAGACCGCGCTCGAACTCACCGGCTCCCTCTGGTACTTCTGGTTCGCCTGCGGCTTCGCCGAGGAGGGCCGCGCCTATCTGGAACGGGCCCTGCGCCGTGCCCCCAAGGAGGGCGGGCCCGAGCACACCCTCGCGGTATGGGCACACCGGCTGGTGACCGTCGTACCGGACGACCTGGAGGCCGCCGAGTCGGTCAGCGCCGCCTATGTGTGGCTCGCCGAGGAGCGTCAGCTCCCTGTCCCCGCCCTGCCGTTGACGGGCGCGAGCCTGGCCGTGCGGGGCGAGTCCGCACGGTCCGCGGTGCTGTACGGGAGCGTCGGGCAGGCGCCGGCCGGGGACGGCGGGGCCGAGTTCTTCCAGTTGCTGACGCTCGCCGTGCAGGCCTATCTGCTGGCCGGCCAGGCCGCGTTCGAGCGGTGCGCGGCGGTCGCCGAGCGGCTGCGGGCCGACTGCGCGGAGCGCGGGGAGCTGTGGATGCGGGCCTGGGGCGACTTCTTCGTGTCGCTGGCCGGGATCGGTCTGGGGCGCGCGGAGGAGGCGGTGCACCACGCCCGTTCGGCGCTGGCCGCCAAGTGGCGGGTGAACGACCGGCTGGGCGTCGCCGCCGTCGCCGACCTGCTGGTGGCCGCGCAGGCCGCGTGCGGCGAGGACGAGCTCGCGGCCCGTCTCCTCGGCGTCAGCCGGCGCCTCTGGTACGCGGCGGGTCTGCCACAGCTCGGCAGGCCGGACCGCACGGTCTTCCACCGCGAGTACGAACGTCGCCTGCGCGCCTCGCTCGGCGACGCTCGCTTCACCGAAGTGGTGGGCGAGGGAAGGAAGTTGGGCCCGGACGCGGCGATCACGCTGGCGCTGGGCAGGGTGCTCGACGCATCCGACCCGTGATCGGCCGGGCTCAGATCCTGACCGCCGTCACCAGCCGCACCCGCGGGCTCCCGTCACCACGCCGCCCGAACTCCGGCAGCGCCTCCAGCTCGACCCGGAACCCGGCCCGCTCCAGCTCCCGGCGTACCTCGCCGAGCCGGAAGGCCCGGTAGTACATCACGAACGGCGGCCGCCAGACCGCGTTGCGCACCCGCATCACCGCGTCGAAGCCGAGCAGCATCCAGTACGCGGGCGACGAGGGTCGGGGCGGCGCCAGCACCGGGAAGACGAAGCGGCCGCCCGGCCGCAGCACCGAATGGACCTGGCCGAACAGGCCCGGGAGCTCGTCCGGCAGAAAGTGGCCGAACGCCCCGAAGCTCACGACGAGGTCGAAGCCGGGGCGGAACGGCAGCGCGCGGGCGTCCGCCCGGACCCAGGAGACCTCCGGCCCCTCGGGCCGCACCCGCTCCTGGGCCACGGTGAGCATGCCCGCGCTGAAATCGACGCCGGTGACGCTGCTCCGGCAGACCCGCGCGAGCACCTCGACGCCCGCGCCGGTGCCGCAGCACAGGTCGAGGCCGGTGTCGTAGGGCCCCGAACGCGCCAGCGCCGCGGCGACGGCGTCCAGCACCGAGGCGGGCGTACGGAAGGGGGTGTGGTCGAACTTCGGCGCGAGCAGGTCGTAGCCGTGCTCGACGGACGACAACGCCTGGACGGCGAGTTCACGCAGGCTGGGGCCTTCGGGGCTGAACATCCGCATCAGGTTAGTGGACACCCTCACGGCGACTGATTACCCTCATCCACACCTACTCAACAAATTGATTACGGGGTGGTGTGAGTGCGAGCGTTCCGCGAGGCGGTCGAGGCCGGGGACATGGACGCCGTCGAGGGGCTGCTGGCCGAGGACGTCGTCTTCTCCAGCCCGGTCGTCTTCAAGCCGTATCCCGGCAGGGCGATCACGGCGGCGATCCTGCGCGCGGTGTCGCAGGTCTTCGAGGACTTCCGGTACGACCGTGAGCTCGCCGGCGACGACGGCCGCGACCACGCGCTGGTGTTCACCGCGCGGGTGGGCGACCGGACGCTGACCGGCTGTGACTTCATCCACCTGGACGAGGAGGGTCTGATCGACGAGTTCATGGTCATGGTGCGGCCGTTGTCGGGCGCCCAGGCCCTGGCCGAGGCGATGGGCGCGCGCTTCGAGGAGATCGCCAAGGAGGCGGAGGCACGGTCCGCCTCCGCCTCCTGACGTCACACCACGGTGAGGACGATGGCGCCGGTGTAGCTCTGGCCTGCGGCGACGGCCGTCTCGGTGCCGTCGACCGTCATCTTCACCGACCTGCCGCGCGGCGCCTTCACGGCGGCGTCGGCGGCGAGGGTGAGGGAGGTCAGGTACGAGGTGCCGGTGACCGTCCACGCGGAGCCGCTGTTCAGCTGCACGATCGCGCCGTTGTTGACGGCGGCCTGGACGGTGTTGGTGACGATGCCGAGCTCGTAGTAGGTGGACGAGTCGATGCTGGAGACCCGGTGCTTGGCCCTGGTCGCGGAGATGACGCCCTCGACCTTCGAGTCCTCGAAGGTGAGGACCATGTTCTTGCCCTTGCGCATGCCGTTGTAGAAGTCGCCTCTGACCGCGATCGAGGTGAAGGTGGCGGCTCCGTCGGTGGTGTGGACGGCCGTAATGTCGAAGGTGGAGTCCTTGGTCGGGTCGGTGGTGGGCTCGGTGTAGACACCCACGTTCATCATCTTGCCGTTGACGTTGACCGGGCCCGGGTCGTCCAGCTCGATCATCTGAAGGATGATGCCGTCGCGCGGGTTGAGGCGGGCGCCCTTGGAGCCGTCGACGGTGATGGTGGTCTGCTGGCCCTTGTTGAGGAAGGTGGCACGCTCGGAGTTGACGACCGTGCCGCCGTCGAGGGTCAACTGACCGGCGCCGAAGAACATGTAGCCGAAGTGGCCGGAGTTGACGACCGTGTTGCGGGCCGGGATCGAAGCCAACTCCGGTGCGCTCAGGCCGAGTTCCAGCTCGGTGTTGAGCGCGGCGACGGCGTCCTTGCTGCTGTCGCCGTAGTGCACGACCGCGGCCGGCCCGGCGATGATGGTCGCGTAGCTGCCGACGTCGAAGCGGGAGCCGAGGACGCGGACGGTGGCGTCGCCGATGGCGTAGGTGCCGTAGCCGTACTCGCCGGTGTTGCCGACGTGGCTGTTGACCGCGGTCAGCTTGAGCCCGCTGCCGCCCTCGACCGACAGGGCGCCCCAAGTCTCGGAGAAGACCGTGGAGTTCAGGTAGGTGGCCCGGCTGTTCTTGCCGATGAGGTTGGTGGCGCGGACGTTGCCGTCGAGGCCGAGCATCCAGGGCACGGACTCCATGTACGGGGTCTCGACGGTGGCCTGGTAGTCGGCGGGGAGGACGCCGTTGCGGCAGCGGACGGTGGAGTTCTTGACGACGACGTTGGCGCCGTCGTTGGAGATGACGCCGGTGCGGACGACGCCCTTGTTGCTGATGCGGGCGCCGTCCACGACCAGCTTGGTGGCCGAGCCGTCGCCGACGACCGCGGCGCCGTAGCCCGCGAAGTCGCAACGCCCGTTCCCGGTCAGGGAGATGGCCGGCCGGTCCAGCGTGTACGTGGCGTCCTGGACGAACACGCCGTCGAAGCACTCGCCGGTCGAGGTGACCGACACGTTGCGGGCCAGGGCGTCGGTGAGCTTGCCGCCGAGCACGGCCGCGAGGACGGACTTGTCGCGCACGACGCCGTCCGCGTCGACAAAGAGGGCCTGGCGGAAGGGAAAGGTGAGCGTCTCGTACGTCACCTCGTTCGCGACCGCCACCGTGAGGACCACGTCGCCCTGGTAGGTACCGGGCTGGATCAGGGTCGCCGTGCCGCCGGTCTCGGTCAGCAGCTGGCCGGTCTCCACGCCGTTGACGGTGAGGGAGAGGCTGTAGCCGTCGGGGGCGGCGATCTTGCCGCCCTCCGCGATGGTCAGTCGGCTCACCCGGGTGGTCGCGGAGAGCTCGTACGTCTCGCCGGAGCCGACCGTGATCTGCTTGCCGGTCGCCGTCGGCGCCGCCGTGGCGGAGCCGGCCGGGACGAGCAGGGCGCCGGCCGTGGCGGCCGTGCCGGCGATCAGTAGGGAGCGTCGGGTGATGAGCGTCATTGCTTGCCTTCCCAGGGGATCGGTGCGCCGATGCGCAGCGTGACGAACCGGCCGTCAGATGCGCGGCGGCGACGGCTCGGACCAGGGCACCTGAGGTGCGCACGAGGGAGTGAAGCAGCCGTGGGGAACAGGGAATAGGCACTTCACATACACATCCCGGAACCCGATGCCTCGGATCGGGCGGCCGGTTTCATGGCGATTACACAGAGTGGCCATAGGCGGTTCGGCCGTGCACGCACGACGGCGAGGCGGGCGGCTGTCACGCCGTCCACCTCGCCGTTCGTAAAGCCCTGTCGCGGTTACGCCGGGGCGATCATCCCCGCCGACAGGTCGATGTCGGCCCCGCACAGGCCGGGCATCGCCAGCATCGCGACCAGCGCCCGGGCCACCTCGTCCTCCTCCACCAGCCGGCCGAGGGCGGCCCGGGAGGCGAAGTCGCGTTCGGCCTCCTCGACCGTGCAGCCGGTCAGTTCGGCCGTGAGCCGGAAGTTGCGGTCCATGCGCGGGCCCCGAACCGGGCCCGGGGAAAGGGAGTTGACCGCGACGCCGTGCGGGCCGACCTCGCCCGCGAGCGTCCGGGTGAGGCCGAGGAGAGCCATCTTGGAGGCGGTGTACGGGGTGCGGTTGAGCAGCGGACGTTTGCCGCTGACCGAGGCGACGTTGACGACGTCTCCCCGGCCGGCCTCGATCATCGCGGGGAGGAACGCCCGGCACATGAGGTAGACGCCTCGGACGTTGACGGCGAACACCTCGTCCCACTCGTCCGGTTCGATGTCGACAAGCGGGCGCACCGGGCCCGCGACGCCCGCGTTGTTGACGAGCAACGACACGTCCTTGTCGGCGAGTTCGGCGGCCAGTGCCCGCACGGACGCCGGGTCGGAGACGTCGCACACGGCCGTGCGCGCCGCGTCGCCCACCTTGGCCGCGGCCTCCGCGAGGGCCTGCTCGTTCCGGCCGACCAGCACCACCCGGGCGCCGGCTTCCGCGAGGGCGAGCGCGAAGGCCCGGCCCAGCGGTCCTCCCCCGCCGGTGACGAGCGCCGTACGCCCGTCCAGCCTCACGCGGTGTTCCAGGGCAGCTCGTCACCGGCCGCCTTCGCGGCCCGTACGTCACCGGAGCGGGCGTGGCCCTCGAAGAGCTCGACACGCGAGGCACGCCCGCACAGCCGGCCGAGCAGAGCCTGCGAGTCGGTGTCGGTGACCTCCTGGTACGTCACCGTCTTGAGGTACTTCCCCACCCACAGTCCGCCGGTGTAGCGGGCGGCGCCGCGGGTCGGCAGCACATGGTTCGTGCCGATGACCTTGTCGCCGAAGGACACGCAGGTGCCCTCGCCGAGGAAGAGGGCGCCGTACTGGGTCATGCGCGACAGCGCTTGGCGCGGCTCGGCCGTCAGCACCTCGACGTGCTCGAAGGCGAACTCGTCGGCCAGTGCGTACAGTTCGTCGATCGTGTCGACGACGTGGACCTGGCCGTGGTCGCGCCAGGCGGGCCCGGCGTAGTCGCGCGTCGGCATCCCGGGCAGGATGCGCTCGACCTCCGCGATGGTCTTCTCGGCGACCTCGCGCGAGGTGGTGATGAGGACGGCCGGGGAGTCCGGGCCGTGCTCGGCCTGGGAGAGCAGGTCGACGGCGCACACGAAGGGGTCGGCGTCGTCGTCGGCGAGGACGAGGATCTCGGTCGGGCCGGCGAACAGGTCGATGCCTATCTCGCCGAAGAGCTGCCGCTTGGCCTCGGCGACGTAGGCGTTGCCGGGCCCGGCGATCAGGTTCACCGGCTGCATGGTGTCCGTGCCGACGGCCATCGCGGCGACGGCCTGGACGCCGCCGAGCAGCCAGATCTCGTCGGCTCCGGCGAGGTGCATGGCGGCGACGGTCGCGGCCGGGATCTCGCCGTGGATCGGCGGCGTACAGGCGACCACCCGGGGCACGCCCGCCACCTTCGCGGTGACGATGGTCATGTGGGCGGAGGCGGTGAGCGGGTAACGCCCGCCGGGGATGTAGGCACCGGCCGCCTGCACCGGGATGTGCTTCTGCCCGAGCCGCACGCCCGGCAGCGTCTCCACCTCGAACTCCCCCATGGAGTCCAGCTGGTGGCGGGCGAAGGTGCGCACCTGCTCCTGCACGAAGCGGATGTCGTCGATGACCTGCTGCGGCACCGACGCGACGATCTTCCCGACCTCCTCCTCGCTCAGCCGGAAGGAGTCCGGGCTCCACTTGTCGAACTTCTCGGAGTACGCGCGCACCGCCGCGTCGCCGCGCTCGCGGATGTCCGCGATGACGCCGGCGACGGTCTCACGCACCTGGCCGAGGGCGGCGGTGACATCCGCCTTGGGTACGGCGTGCTTCAGGATCTCTGCCACAACTGCGGCCTCTCTGCGGGTGGTTGCTCAGACGGGCGGCGCTTGGAACAGCACGTCGGGGTCGTTGAACTGCTCCTTGGCGACCGACTCGCTCATCGGGTCGGCGGTGCCCCACTGGTCCTGGGTGATCGGGTCGTCGACGTCGTGGCGGCCCGGGTGCCACAAGTCCTCTTCGAGTACGGCGAGTTCGGTGGTGTACTCGACGGTGTTGCCGTGCGGGTCGTGGAAGTACGAGAAGGTGTTGTCGCCCGCGAGGTGCCGTCCGGGCCCCCAGGTCAGCCGCGTCCCGGCGCGCAGCGCCCGCCCCGTGCCGCGCATGTACTCCTCGACCCCGCGCATCTCGAACGAGGCGTGGTGCAGGGAGACATGGGGTCCGCGCGCGATGGCGAAGGAGTGGTGCAGGGGACTGCACCGCAGGAAGTACATGAGGTCACCCATGTGCGTCGAGTACAGGGTGTCGGTGAGCCGGAAGCCGAGGTGCTCGATGTAGAAGTCCCGCAGCCCTTCCGGGTCCTGGGAGTTGACCACGCAGTGCGAGAGCCGCACCGGGACGGCCTCGCGCTCCTCGATCTTGCGGTGCGTGCGGGTCTCGACATCGGCCGACACCTCGACGACCCGCCCGTCCGGGTCGAAGAACCGGAAGCCGTAGCCGCCGCCCGGAGTGTCCAACACCTTCGGTTCGTGGACGAGTTGGATCCCGGACCGCCCCAGCCGCACCGCCAGCTCGTCCACGGCGGCCGGCGAGACGGCTCCGAAGGCCACCAGGTCCATCCGCTTCCGCTCGTCCCGGCGGATCCGCACGATGTACTGCTCGGGGCTGCCCTCGGCGGCGAAGAAGGCGATACCGCTGTCGTTCGCGACCTCGGTCAGGCCCCAGGTGGTGCCGTAGAAGGCGCGCTGGGTCTCGAAGTCCGGTACGGCCAGGTCGACATGGCGCAGATGGGTGATCGGCTGGAAGCTCATGCGTGGCTCCTGACGGTGTTGCGCTGGTGGCCCAGGCCGGTGATCTCCGCCTCCACGACGTCCCCGGGCTTGAGGAAGACGCCCCAGTGCGCGCCGTTGCCGGCCGGGGAGCCGGTGAGCAGCAGGTCGCCGGGGCGCAGGGTGGTGGTCGTGGAGACGTACGCGATGAGTCGCGGGATGTCGAAGATCATGTCCTTGGTGGACTCGTCCTGGCGGACGACTCCGTTGTGCCGGAGGGTGATCCGCAGGTCGCCGGGGTCGCCGGCGAAGGCGGCCGGGACGAGGAAGGGGCCGGTCGGCAGGAAGGTGTCGGCGTTCTTGGCGGTGAACCAGTCGGTGCCGATGGCCTTCAGATCGGGGCGGTAGAGGCGGTCGCGGGTGGTGAGGTCGTTGCAGATCGTGTAGGCGGCGACGTACTCCATCGCTTCCCCGGCCGGGATGTTGCGGCCCGACTTCCCTATGACGAGGGCGAGTTCGAGCTCCCAGTCGTGCTGCTCGCCGAGCTCGGGGAGCACGATGTCGTCGTACGGGCCGCACATCGCGCGCACCGAGCCGAGGAAGACGTACGGGACCCCGTTGCGTATCCGCTCGTCCATCATCTGCTCGGCGTCGGCGCGGGCCTCCTCGGGGGTGGCGCCGTGCACGCTCTCCTTCTCGGCGGCGACCAGATCCACCACGTGCTTGCGGTAGTTGGCGCCGCTCTGCAGGATCTGGCCGGGCTCGATCGGGGTCAGCACGCGCAGCTCGGCGAGCTCGTGCCAGGTGCCGTCGGCCGACGCGGCGAGCTCGTGCAGGCGGGGCAGCCAGGTGTCCCAGTCGTCGACCAGGGCACGCACGGACGGGACCTGGTCGGACAGGTCGCGCACACGGGCGCCGGTGACCAGGCCGGGGAAGGCGGCCGGGCCGCGGCTGAAGGTGCCGAGCGCGAACGGTCCGGCGTGAGTTGCGAGTGGGTCGGGCACGGGCGGCTCTCCTCGTACGGATGCGGGTGCTCACCGTCGACGCTAGGCAGCCGCGCGGGGCGGCGGAAATGGCCGTTGGCGATGCCTGCCATCACCGGCCCGGTCTCGCCCCTGCCTGCGGCGATGTGCGGCTCGGCCGTGCGGCACGTCCATCGCCGTACGGGATGGATGACGTCCCCCTTGCCGATGCCTCGATCCGTTGACCCTGCACTCACCGCCGATCAGGCTCGGAGCACCCCACCCCGAGGAGAACGACGTGGTAGTCGAGCATGCCGAGCTGACCGTGGCGGCCGGCCGGGAAGCTGAGTTCCAGGAGGTCTTCGGCAAGGCCCGCGAGGTGCTCGCCGAGGCCGACGGGTTCCGCTGGGCCGAGCTGCTGCGCTGCGAGGAGCGGCCGCGGACCTTCCTGTTGCTGGTCGGCTGGGAGTCGGTGGAGGCGCACATGGTCGGCTTCCGGGAGTCCGAGCGCTTCGGGCGCTGGCGGGCCCTGGTCGGCCCGTTCTTCGCCGAGCCGCCGGCCGTGACCCACTTCCACGAGCTGGGGCCGCGCTTCCTCGGCTGACCTCCCCTTTTCCTCTTCTACGTTCGCAAGGATCGCCCATGCCCGTATCGAAGGTGCTCGTCGTCGGCGGCGGCATCACCGGAAGCGTGCTGTCGCTGGCACTGGCCCAGCGCGGCGCCGACGTCGACCTCGTCGAGATCGCCCCCCAGTGGTTCGGGGTGGGCCACGGCATCACCGTCCAGGGCAACGCGCTGAAGGCGCTGCGTTCGGTGGGCGTGCTGGAGCGGGTGCTGGCCCGGGCGGTGCCGTTCGACATCATGCGGCTGCGGCGGGCGGACGGCGGGCTGATCACCGAGCTGGCGACCCCGCACACCGGCGGCCCGGACCTGCCGTCCACGGCGGGCGCGCTCCGCTCCGACCTGCAGAACGCGCTGTGCGACGCGGTGTACGCGCACGGCGTCCAGGTCCGGCTCGGACTGACCGTCGAGCGGCTCGACCAGTCCCCCGGGCACGTGGACGTCGCCTTCACGGACGGCAGCACCGGCCGCTACGACCTCGTCGTCGGCGCCGACGGCATCAACTCGGCGATGCGCGGTCTCATCGGCATCGCGGAACGACCGCGCCCGGTGGGCATGTCGATCTTCCGGGTGGTGGCCGAGCGCCCGGCGGAGATGGACTGCGCGGAGGTGTACTACGGCGGCCCCCGCTTCAAGGCGGGCTACAGCCCGATCTCCGCCGACAGCTGTTACGCCTACCTCCTCGACGAGAACCTCGACGCCTCGCTGATCGGCCCCCGTGCCCCGCTGGCGCTGATGCGGGAGCGGGGCGCCGGGTACGGCGGCACGTGGGGGAAGGTCATCGCCTCGCTGCCCGACGACACGGCGGTCGACTACCGATGGATCGAGGCGGTGCTGGTGGACGAGCCCTGGCACCGGGGCCGCACCATGGTCGTCGGCGACGCGGCGCACGCCTGTCCGCCGCTGATCGCGCAGGGTGCCGCGATGTGCATGGAGGACGCGGTGCTCCTGGCGGAGCTGGTGACCGGGGAGGAGCCGTTGGAGAAGGCGCTCGACCACTTCATGTCCCGTCGGCTGCCGCGGGTGCAGATGGTGCTGCGCAACTCGCTCCAGCTGGCCGAGTGGGAGATCCACCCCGGCACGCCCGGCGCCGACCCGGCCCGCATCATGTCGGAGACCCTCGAGTCGCTGACGGCGGCCGCATGAACACGCCGGTCGTCGACTTCCACGGCCATCTCGCGGTCCCGGCGGCCGACGCCCTGGTGGCCGGCACACCGGGTCTCGCCGCCGAGCTGGCGGCGGAACAGCGCGCCCACTCCCCCGCGTCGATGGCCGCCAACCGGGCCCAACTCCAGCGGCTGGCGGGGAAGTTGACCGATGTCTCCGAGCGCCTCGCCGACCTGGACGCGATGGGCGTCGACATCCAGGTGGTCGGCCCGATGCCGATGCACCACTACTGGGCGGACCCGGACCTCGCCGTCCGTCTCGCCCGCACCGTCAACCAGGCGGTGGCCGAGCACTGCGCCCGGGCGCCCGAGCGGCTGTACGGCCTCGGCACGGTCCCGCTCCAGCACCCTGACCTCGCGGTGGCCCTGCTGGACCAGGCGGTCACCGAGCACGGCCTGTACGGCGTCAGCGTCTCGACGACCGTCGAGGGACGGGAGCTGGCCGACCCGAGGCACGACGAGCTCTGGCAGAAGGCCGAGGAGTTGGGCGCGGTCGTCTTCGTGCACCCGTGGGGCTGTTCGCTCGGCCGGCGGCTGGCGACGCAGTACCTCGGCAACACGGTCGGCCAGCCGGTCGAGACGACGGTCGCGCTGTCCCACCTGATCTTCACCGGGGTCCTGGACCGCTATCCACGGCTGAAGCTGGTCGCCGCGCACGGTGGCGGCTATCTGCCGACGTACATCGGACGCTCCGACCACGCCTGGCGGGTGCGCGAGGACGCACGGGGCTGCGCCGAGCCGCCGAGCAGCTATCTGCGGCGCATGTGGTTCGACGCGCTCGTCTACACCCCGCGCGCCCTGCGCCATCTGATCGAGGAGGTGGGCGCGGACCGGGTCGTGCTCGGCACGGACCACCCCTTCGACATGGGCGTCGACGATCCGGTCGCCCGCCTGGACGCCGCCGGCCTCGACCCCGCCGACCGTGCCGCGATCGCCGGGGGCAACGCTCTCGACCTGCTGCTGAAAGGACGTACCCGATGACCCCCCACACCCCCCTCGGCCCGATCGAGGAAGAGCTCGCCAAGGCCCGTGCCGCGTACCGGAACTGGGGCCGTTGGGGCGCGGACGACGTGCTGGGCACGCTGAACTTCATCGACGACGCGATCCGGGCCCACGCGGCCGGACTCGTCCGGCGCGGGCGGTCCTTCTCCCTCTCCCTGGAGTTCAACGAGGACGGTCCGCAGCGCGGTTTCCGCGGCCGGATCAACCCCGTGCACTACATGAAGGACACCGGCTCGGACGCGGCGGCCGGCACCCAGGGCTTCCCGCACGGCTTCGGCGGCGCGGACGACCACATCGTGATGCCGTTGCAGGCCTCCACCCAGTGGGACGGGCTCGGCCACATCTACGACAACAAGCAGGCCTGGAACGGCCGTCCGTGCACGATCGTGAACGGCGACGGCGACTCGGTCACCGGCATCGAGCACATGCGGGACGCGTTCACCGGCCGTGGTGTGCTGCTGGACGTGGGCCGCGCGGTCGGCGACGAGCTCGGTGAACTCCCCGACGGATTCCCGATCCTGGAGGAACACCTGCGCGCGACCGTCGAGGCGCAGGGCGCGACCTCGACCGTCCGCCGCGGCGATCTGGTGCTCGTGCGGACGGGCCAGATCGGCCGGGTGCGGCGGTTGGGCGGCTGGGGCACGTACGCGGCCGGCGACGCACCGGGGCTCTCGTTCACCACCCTCGGCTGGCTGCACCGCACCGAGATCGCGGCGATCGCCTCCGACACCTGGGGACTGGAGGTACGTCCGTACGAGTTCGCCGAGCCCGCGATGTCCCCGCTGCACCAGATCGCCATCCCCAACATGGGCCTTCCGCTGGGCGAGATGTGGGATCTGGAGGCGCTGGCCGAGGACTGCGCGGCCGACGGAGTCTACGAGTTCCTGCTGGTCGCGGCCCCGCTCCCGGTCACCGGCGCGGTGGGCGCCCCCGTCAACCCGATCGCGATCAAGTGAGCGCCGCCATGAACCGATTCTCCGGCACCCTCCACTTCCCCGGCGACGAGGACTTCGCGGAGGCCTGCTTCGGGCGGGTCTTCAACGCCCGCCGCCCGTCCGGCCGTTCACCGGCGGCGGTACTCAAGGCGCGGACCGAGGAGGACGTCGTCGAGGGCGTACGGCTCGCCCTGGAGCGCGGCTGGCAGGTCGCCGTGCGCTCCGGCGGGCACAGCTGGGCCGCCTGGTCGGTGCGTTCGGAGGCGCTGCTGATCGACCTCGGGGACTTCCGGGAGATGGCGTACGACGCCGAGTCCGAGCTCGTCACGGCGACGCCCAGCGTCAAGGGCGGCGACGAACTCAACCCGTTCCTCGGCGAGTTCGGCCGTTTCTTCAACGGCGGGCACTGTCCCTCCGTGGGCATCGGCGGCTTCCTGCTCCAGGGCGGGCAGGGCTGGAACGCGCGCGGCTGGGGCTGGGCGGCGGAGAACATCGTGGCGATCGACGTCGTCACCGCCGAGGGTGAGCTGGTGCGCGCCGACGAGACGCACAACAGCGACCTGTTCTGGGCGGCGCGCGGCGCGGGCCCCGGCTTCTTCGGCGTCGTCACCCGCTTCCACCTGCGCACCCGCCCCCTGCCGAAGCACCTGGGGCACACCGTGCACGCGTATCCGCTGGACCTGTTCGACGAGGTCATGACCTGGCTGCACGGCATGCACCACACGGTCTCCGACCTGGTCGAGATCGTCGCGCTCACCCAGACACCGCCCGATCTGGACGAGCCGGTGCTGCTGGTCACGGGTGTGTCGATGACCGACAGCCCGGAGCAGGCCGCCGAGGTGCTGGCCCCGCTGCACGCCAATCCGTACGCGGACCGGGCCCTGTTCCGGGTCGAGGCCCAACCCACCACGCTGGCCGAGCAGTTGGCGGGCCAGCGGACCGCCAACCCCGAGGGCCACCGCTACCTCGTCGACAACGCCTGGCTGACCGGCCCGGCCGAGGAGGTCGTACCGGCGATCCGTGAGGCGTTCACGACGCACCCCACCCGGCAGACCTTCACCATCTGGTTCTCGATGGCGCCCCTGCGCCGACTGCCGGACATGGCCTTCTCGTTGCAGTCCGAGATCTACTGCGCGACCTACGTCGTCCACGACGAGCCCGAGCGGGACGCCGAACTGCGTGCCTGGCTGGACGGGGCGATGACCGCGATGCAGCCGGTGACCGCCGGGCAGTACCTCGGGGACTCCGACTTCACCGTCCGGCAGCTGCGGTTCATGGGCGAGGAGCAGTGGCGGCGGCTGCAGGAGATCCGCGCCGCCCGCGACCCCAAGGGCCTGTTCGCGGGCTATCTGAGCACCGGGGCCGTCACCAACACCAACCACTGGGAGCAGTGAGGCATGCGTTTCGCGACATACGAGTTCCAGGGCGAGGAGCGCGCCGGGGCGGTGCGGGACGGCGTGATCCATCCGCTGCCCGAGGGTGTCACCATCCTCACGCTCGTCGAGCAGGAGGTGCTGCACGCCGCCGGCGTCGAAGCCCTCCGGTACTCAAGCGACTTGACGGTGGATCAGGTACGGCTGCTGCCGCCGCTGAAGCCGCCGTCCATCCGTGACTTCGTCGGCTTCGAGGCGCACATCGAGGGCGTGTCGAAGTCGCTGGACGGGCTGGAGCACGTGCCCGAGGAGTGGTACCGGGCACCGAACTTCTACTTCACCAACCCGCACGCGGCCTACGGCGCCCACGACGACGTACCGGTCCCGGCGGGCTGCTCGGTGCTCGACTTCGAGCTGGAGGTCGGCGCGGTCATCGGCCGCGCCGGACGCGACCTCACGCCCGAGCAGGCCCGCGAGCACATCGTCGGCTACACGGTCTTCAACGACTGGTCCGCACGGGACCTCCAGAAGCCGGAGAAGAACCTCGGCCTCGGCTTCTCCAAGGGCAAGGACTTCGCCAACACGCTCGGCCCGTACCTGGTCACCGCGGACGAGGTGGAGGACCGGCGGGACGCGGACGGCTTCCTGGACCTGGAGATGACGGTCACCCTCAACGGCGAGCTGATCGGCCGCGACACCCTCGCCAACTGCTCGTGGACCTTCGACGAGATGGTCGCCTACGCGGCCCGGGACACCTGGGTGCGCCCAGGGGACGTCCTCGGCTCGGGCACCTGCGGCTGGGGCGCGCTGGCGGAGTTCTGGGGCCGGCTCGGGGAGCGCACCCCGCCGCCGCTCACTCCGGGTGACGAGGTCACGCTGAGCGTGGAACGCCTCGGCAGCCTCTCCAACCGCGTGGTCCCCGGACGTACGGACGTATATCTTCCGCGCGCCCGCAAGCGCGGCCGTACCCCACGGCCGTAACTCCACCGGTCGGCTCTGACCTGCACACATCCGGGGATCCGATGGCTGTTATCGGATCCCTGTGAGTTGCCTCCGAGCCCCTTCCTCGGCGCGAACCCCGTCGTTACGCTCCGATTTCACCGAGCTTCAACGACGCGGCCGGAAGGAGACACACATGGGTCTCGGAGCTATCGACCTGAATCTTCTGGTGGCGCTGGAAGCCCTCCTGGAGGAGAAGAACGTCACCCACGCGGGCGTACGGCTGTCCACCAGCCAGTCCGCGATGAGCGGCTCGCTGGCGCGGCTGCGCCGGCACTTCAACGACGAGCTGCTGGTGCGGGTCGGCCGGGAGTACGAGCTGACCCCGCTGGCCGAGCGGCTGCTGCCGGTCGTCCAGGCCTCGCTGCACAAGGCGGAGGAGGCGCTGTCGCTGACCAAGCACTTCGACCCGGCGCGCAGCAGACAGCGGTTCTCGGTCGTGATGTCCGACTACGTGATGATGGTGTTCGTGGAGCCGCTGCTGCGGGTCATCGCGGAGGAGGCGCCGGGGGTGCGGATCGACTTCCACCCCATCGTGCACGGGCAGATAGAGACCGAGACGCATCTGCGCTGCCACGACCTGATGATCGTGCCGCTCGGCTACCAGCTGCCGGGGGTCAGCGAGACGGTGATGCACGACCGGTTCGTGTGCATGCTCGCCCCGGACAACCCGCGGCTGGTGGACGGTCGGATCACGCTGCGCGACCTCGCGGAGATGCCGCACGCCGCCTGCGCCATCGGCCAGCTCACGCCCGCCGACCGGCAGCTGGAGACGCTCGGCATCACGCCGAAGGTGCAGGTCAGCACGCCCGGCTTCAACGTGCTGCCGTTCCTGGTGGGCGGCACGGACCTCGTGTCCCTGGTGCCCGAGCGGCTCGCCCGGCGCTACGAGTCCTTCGCGGGCTGTGCCGTCGTACCGACGCCGTTCCCGGACGTACCGCTGGTGGAGGCCATGTACTGGCACCACAACCGGCACTCCGACCCGGCCCATCGGTGGCTGCGCGAGACCGTGCGGAAGGTCGGGGCCGCGCTGGGCGAGTCCTCGGCGGAGGAGATCGCGGCCACGGATGACAGCCATGAAGAACACGCGTTTCCGGAGCTGACCGTGGCTTCCTAGCGTGGACGGGAGACATCCCGCAGCCACACTGGAGGAGCCGTGAGCCGTACGCGTCTGGCGGGCCGCACCGTCGTCGTCACCGGAGCCGCGCAGGGGCAGGGGGCCGCCGAGGTGGCGGCTGCCGCCCGGGAGGGTGCGCGGGTGATCGCGACCGACGTCCTCGACGAGGCGGGCGAGAAGCTGGCCGCCGAGCTGCGCGCCGACGGACTCGACGTGACCTACCGGCATCTGGACGTGTCGTCGCCGGAGGACTGGGCGGCGCTCGCCGGGTCCCTGGAGGTCGTGCACGGCCTGGTGAACAACGCGGGCATCCCGATGCGGGCCCGCCTCGGCACGGTCGAACTCGCCGACTGGAACCGCGCGTTCGCCGTCAACACGACCGGCGCCCTGCTGGGCATCCAGGCCCTCACCCCCCTGATGCCGCCCGGCTCCTCCATCGTGAACGTCGGCTCGGTCGCCGGCCTCACCGCCCACCACGCGGTGGCGTACACGACAAGCAAATGGGCGCTACGGGGCCTCTCGAAGGTGGCCGCCCTGGAACTGGCCCCCCACGGCATCCGCACGAACATCATCCACCCCGGCTACATCGAAACCCCCCTGATGTCGTCCGCCAACCCGGTCTTCGTCCAGGCCCACATCTCGATGACCCCCCAGGGCCGCGGCGGCACGGTCGACGAGGTCGCCCCCCTGGTCGTCTACCTCCTCTCCGACGAGGCGTCGTACGTCAACGGCGCGGAGATCGCGGTGGACGGCGGCTACGCGGCCCACGGCGGAGTGAAGGCGATCACCAACGCACTGGACGCGGGGATTCACGTGTGATCGGCCGGGCCCGGGTGGGCAGTTGTGGTTTCCGGTGCGGCAGCACCAGTGCGCAGGACAGCCCGACCGCCGCGAGTGCGACGCATGCCGTGAACGCGGCCCGGTAGCCCGCCGTCAGGTCGGCCGGGCCTCCCGCTCCGCCCGTGTGGAAGATCGCGACCGACGTGACCACGGCGCCCCCCAAAGCCCCGCCGATCCGGAAGGCCGCCGTGTTGATGCCGGAGGCCGACCAGGCTCAGCCCGGTGGCCGCGACGGGGCGGGCGCCGATGCGGGTGACCAGGGCCTGGCCGGCGTACGAGCCGACGACCGCGCCCACCGGCATCACGGCGTTCGCGAGGCCGAAGCTCAGCGGCGAGTAGCCGAGGACGCCCTGGCCGTACCGGGAGAGGGTGTACGACATCCCGAAGGCGCTCGCGCCGAGCAGGAACACCACCAGGTTGCCGCCGGCGACGAGTGCGGCGGTCGCGGTCAGGGCGCCGAACGGGTCGTAGGAACGGGCTCGTTGCTCCGTGCGGCTCTCGCGCAGGAGGACCGGGCTGAGAGCCGGCAGGGCCGCGGTGGCGCCGAAGCCTCCCGCCATGACCGCGGCCGACACACCCTGCACGGCACGTGCCACGATCAGCGCGGGGGCCGTCCAGGCGAGTCCGCACACCAGCGAGGACAGCCCGAACAGCAGGGTCCCGGTCATGAAGACCCGTCGGCGATCGACGGCAGGGCGAGCAGCACGATCCGTGCGTCGAGGATCACCATGAACCCGGCGACGCAGAGGAGGACCAGGGCGTACCGGCGGCGGGAGTCGGTGGCGGGCACGGTCAGCCGCCCAGACGGAGGCCCGCGAGCCAGACGTCCGGTGCGCCGAGAAGTGCCGCGAGGGTCTGACGAACCAGTCTGCGAGCCTGAGCGGTCATCGGGATCTCCTGTGTCGTGGGTCGTTTCACCCCACCGACGAACGGGATCTAGGCCGATCGACACTCCGCGAGCCGCTTCTCCAGGAATCTCCGCTCGGCCTCGTTCTCCACCAGTTCCAGCGCCCGCTCGTACGCCTCGGCCGCCTCCTTCGTACGTCCGGCCCGTCGCAGCAGGTCGGCGCGGGTGGCGGGCAGCAGGTGGTAGTCGGCCAGGTCGCCCTCCCCCGCCAGCTCGGCGAGCAGCGCGAGTCCGGCGTCCGGGCCCTCGGACATGCCGACGGCCACCGCACGGTTGAGGCGGACCACGGCCGAGGGCACGAAACGGGCGAGCTCGCCGTACAGGCCCGCGATGTCGGCCCAGTCGGTCTCGTCCGCCGTGCGGGCGCTGGTGTGGCAGGCGGCGATGGCAGCCTGGATCTGGTACGGGCCGGGCCTGCCGCGGCGCAGTGTCGTCTCCAGGAGCCCGGTGCCCTCGTCGATGTCGGCGCGGTCCCAGGCGGTGCGGTCCTGGTCCTCCAGGGTGACCAGTTCACCGGCCGCGTCCACGCGCGTGTGCCGCCGCGCGTCGTGCAGCAGCAGAAGGGCGAGCAGGCCGAGCACCTCGGGTTCGTCGGGCATCAGACGGGCCAGCACGCGCGCGAGGCGGACGGCCTCCGCGCAGAGGTCGGTGCGGACGAGGTCGGCGCCGGTCGAGGCGGCGTAACCCTCGTTGAAGAGGAGATAGAGGACGGCGAGTACGCCCGTGGTGCGTTCGGGCAGGAGGTGGGCGGGTGGCACGCGGTAGGGGATGCCGGCGTTGCGGATCTTCTTCTTGGCGCGCACCAGGCGCTGCGCCATCGTCGCCTCGGGGACGAGGAAGGCGCGGGCGATCTCCGGCGTGGTGAGTCCGGCGAGGGTGCGCAGGGTCAGCGCGACCCTGGCCTCGATGGGCAGGGCGGGATGACAGCAGGTGAAGATCAGCCGCAGCCGGTCGTCCTGGACACCGCTGTCGTCACCGTCGTACTCCGGGTCGTACGGCCCCTCGTCCCGCGCCGGCACCGCTGCCTCCCGCAGTTTCGCCGCCCCGACCGCCTCCCGGCGCAGTACGTCGAGGGCGCGGTTGCGGGCGGTCGTGGTCAGCCAGGCGCCGGGGCGGCGCGGGATGCCGTCGCGCCGCCACCGGTCCAGGGCCTGGGCGAAGGCGTCCTGCGCGGACTCCTCGGCGAGGTCCCAGTCGCCGGTCACCCGGATCAGGGTGGCGACGACCTGGCCCCATTCCTCGCGGAAGGCGGCGGCGACGGCCGCCTCGACCTCGTCCGTGGCGATCACTCCCAGACCGGCCGCACCTCGACCGAACCACCGTCGGAGGCGGCCGGATGCCGTGCGGCCAGCGCGATCGCCTCGTCGAGGTCTGCCACGTCGATGAAGTCGATGCCCGCGATGTACTCCTTGGTCTCCGCGAACGGCCCGTCGCTGAGCAGCACTTCGTCGCCCCGGACGCGCACGGTGGTGGCATCGGCCGGCGGCCGCAGCCGTGCGCCGCCGGTCACACGACCCGCCGCCGCAAGGTACGCGGCGAACCGCGGGTCGCCGGTGTGCTCCGCCGGGCTCCGCTCCTCGCCCCCGACCGGGGAGCACAGCAGCAGGGCGTACTTCATCACGCCTCCTCCGGGTCCTCGGTCTCGGGCAGGAGGGTGGAGTGTTCGTGGACGATCGCCCAGCGCAGACCGAGATCGCGGTATCCGGTGGTGACACGTAGTACGTCGTCCAGCGGGGTGCCGTCGGCGCGGGTGGCACGCATGCGGATACGGGCATGGGAGAAGGCGATGCTCTCGTCGGTGCGGACGGTCAGCTCCAGCACCTCGCGGATCACCGGCCCCTTGGTGTCCGCGAGCATCTCGTCGACGGCCTTGCGGTAGGCGTCGAGACCGCGGTGCGCACGGTAGCCGCCGAAGACCTCCGCGTCGGGCGCGTAGCACGCCAGCATCCGCTCGACGTCCCGCTCCCGGGCCGCCTCGGTGAGCTCCGCGTCGAGCCCGCGGACGGCCGTCTCGGCGTCCTCCTCGTCCCACATCGGCCAGAAGGGCCGTACCTCCATGGCACCGACGGTGGCGACGGGATGCCGGGCGGCGGCCTGCACCGCCTCCTCCAGGCTGTCGCACTCCAGGACGTCGAACCCGGCGACGTACTCCTTGGTCTCCGCGAACGGTCCGTCGGTGCGGAGCACCTCGCCGTCACGCACCCGCACGGTGACGGCCTCCGAGGGCAGGGCCAGCCGGTGGCCGTGCAGCCTCGTGCCGCGGTCGCCGAGGTCCTCCACCCAGGGTTCGACAGGGGGCATGTCCGAGGCGTCGGCGGTGTCGTCGCCGCAGACGAGCAGCATGTACTTCATGAGTCCTCCAGGTCGTCATGAGCTTCCTACACCCCACCGACGAACGGGACCCGCCCGAATCGACACCACCACCGAATCCGCCCCGGACGGCCTCACGACGTGCCGTCGATCTCCCGTACCAGCTCGATCGCCCGGGCCAGCGTGGCAAGGCGGGCGTCCAGAGTTCCTCCGGCCGGATACAGGCGTACGGTGTCCACGCCCGCGTCCCGCCACACGCGCAGCCGTGCGCGCACCATCGGCTCGGTGCCGATGAGGGTCGTGGCCAGCACCATCTCGTCGGTGACGAGGGCGGCCGCCCCGTCCCGGTCCCCCGCCTGCCAGCGCTCGCGCACCTCGGCGGCCGGCTCGGCCCAACCCTGGCGGCTGTAGGCGTTGTTGTAGAAGTTGGTGGACGCGGAGCCCATGCCGCCGAGGCTGAAGGCCAGTTCCTTCTTGCGTCCGGCGACCATCGCGGCCAGCGCGTCCTCGTCGGCGGCGAAGGCGACCTCGGCGCCCTGGCAGACGTCCAGTTCGGCACGGTCGCGGTCGCGTCGGGCGAGGCCCTCGTCGAGGTGGGCGAAGTAGGCGTCGCCCGCCCCCTCGGGCACGAAGCTGGTGCCGAGCCAGCCGTCGGCGAGCTCGCCGGTCAGCCGCAGCATGGCCGGGGAGAGAGCGGCGAGGTAGACGGGGACGGCGTGCTCGGCCCGTGTCGACAGGCGCATCGGGACGGCGTCGCCGCCGGGCAGCGGGATGGTGAACTCCCCGCCGGAGTAGGCGAGTTTGCCGCCGTCGAGGACGCGGTGCACGATCTCCACGGTCTCCCGGACGCGGGCGAGTGGCCGGGCGAAGGGGACGCCGTGCAGCCCCTCCATCACCTGCGGTCCGGACGCCCCGAGGCCCAGCAGGAAGCGTCCGCCGGAGAGGTTGGAGAGCGTGATCGCGGTCTGGGCGACGGCCACCGGGGTGCGGGTGCCGACCTGGATGACGCCGGAGCCGAGCAGCATGCGGTCGGTGCGGGCCGCGTAGAACCCGAGCGCGGAGGGCGCGTCGGAGCCCCAGGCCTCGGCCACCCAGCAGACGTCCAGTCCGAGTTTCTCGGCCTCGACGACGAAGTCGGCCTGCCGCGACCAGTGTTCGCCGCCGGAGGCCTCGACCGTGGTCGCGGTGCGCATCAGCGGGTCTCCGCCAGCCGCTTGATGTGGTTCAGGGTGGCGGTGATGTTCTGCTCGATCTCCCGCAGCCGTACGAAGATGATCTGCTGCTCCTTCTCCGGCATCCGGTCGATGGCCGGGGAGAGCCCGGAGCGGCCGGGGCCCAGCTGCATCCACTCCGACAGCTCGGTGCCGCCGTCTCCCTCGTGCAGCCTCAGGCGCCAGACGGCCATCGGTTCGGCGGGGTCCTGTACCGCCCAGGCGAGGACACGGCCCGGTTCGTACTCGATGACGTGCGAGGTGGTGGCCCACTCGCCGAGCGCCTGGTGCTTGTTGCGGCCGAGGAAACGAGCACCGACCGCGGGTCCGGTGGCGCCGTCGAGCCACTCGACCGACTGGAGTTCCGGGCTCGTGCGCGGCATCAGCCCGATGTCCGAGACGAGCGCCCACACCCGCTCGGGCGGAGCGTCGATCCAGGTCCGCACCTCGACCGTGGGCTTGTCCGTGTAGCGCGCGCCCGTCCACTTCACGCCGGCCTCCTCAACACGTGGTCGTAGCACCCGGGTTCGTCATGCCCCACGATGCGACCCCTGGTTCCGGCCATCAACTTCATTCCTTTCCTTAAGTGTTGACGCTACCCGACGGAACTGCCATGGTCTGGACCAGCTGACACCTCTCCCTCACCTTCCGCACCCTGCCAAGGAGCGAGGTCCACCATGCCCACCCCCCACCTCACCCTGTTCCGGCTCAGACGCATAGCCGTCGTCGCTGCTCTCGTCGCCCTGATCACCGCGCTGTTGAACGCCACGCCCGCCCTCGCGGCGGACGGCCGGATCACCGGGCTGGCCGGCAAGTGCGTCGACGTGGCGGGCGCGAACAGCGCCAACGGGACGGCCGTACAGCTCTACGACTGCAACGGGACCAACGCCCAGATCTGGTCCAACCCGGGCGACGGCACCCTGCGCGCGCTCGGCAAGTGTCTCGACGTGGTCGACCGGAGCACCGCCGACGGGGCCGCCGTACAGCTGTGGGACTGCTCGGGCGGTGCCAACCAGCAGTGGGTGGTGTCCGGCGCCAACGACATCGTGAACCCGGCCGCCAACAAGTGCCTGGACGTGCGCGACAACAACAGCGCCAACGGCACACGGTTGCAGATCTGGACGTGCGCGGGCACCGCGAACCAGAAGTGGAACGCGCCGGCGGGCGGCGGTGGCGGCGGGAATCCGTCGGGCTTCGTGGTGAGCGAGTCGCAGTTCAACCAGATGTTCCCGAACCGGAATTCGTTCTACACCTACAGCGGACTGACCGCCGCCCTGTCCGCCTACCCGGGGTTCGCCAACACGGGCTCGGACACCGTGAAGAAGCAGGAGGCGGCGGCCTTCCTGGCCAACGTCAACCACGAGACCGGCGGTCTGGTCTACGTCGTCGAGCAGAACACCGCCAACTATCCGACCTACTGCGACTGGAACCAGCCGTACGGCTGCCCGGCCGGACAGGCCGCCTACTACGGACGCGGGCCCATCCAGCTGTCGTGGAACTTCAACTACAAGGCCGCGGGCGACGCCTTGGGCATCGATCTGCTCAACAACCCCTGGCAGGTGGAGCAGAACGCGTCCGTGGCCTGGAAGACCGGCCTGTGGTACTGGAACACCCAGACCGGCCCCGGCACCATGACCCCGCACAACGCCATGGTCAACTCCGCCGGCTTCGGCCAGACCATCCGCTCCATCAACGGCTCCCTCGAGTGCGACGGGAAGAACCCCGCCCAGGTACAGAGCCGCGTCGACGCCTACCAGCGCTTCACCGCCGTCCTCGGTGTCAGCCCCGGCAACAACCTCTACTGCTGACGCAGGAGTTGCGATGCGAAACCTGAGGTCTCTCACCAAGGGGCTGCTCGGTGTCCTCGGTGCCCTGACGCTCGTCGTCGCGGTGCCGGCGAGTGCCCACGCCAACGTGCTGCAACTGCTGCCGCAGAACGCCGACGGCCTGGAGCAGAGCTTCTCCCCGGCCTACGACTACGACGGCGACGGCTGCTACGCGACGGCCGCGATCGGTGCCGACGGCACGATCAATCCCGGGCTGAAGCTCGGCGGCGACGTCAACGGGCACTGCCACGACTACGCGCAACTGGCCAACGCCAACACCTACTCGCGGGAGAAGTGCAACAACGGCTGGTGCGCGGTGATGTACGCCAGCTACTTCGAGAAGGACCAGGCCACCCTCGGCCCGGCGGCGATCGGTCACACGCACGACTGGGAGCACGTCGTGGTGTGGATCAGCGGCAACGAGGTCCAGTACGTGTCGGTGTCGCAGCACAGCGGCTACCAGGTGGCGGCCCGCTCGTCGGTGCGTTTCGACGGCACCCATCCCAAGGTCGTCTACCACAAGGACGGTGTCTCGACCCACTGCTTCCGCTTCGCCAACAGCAATGACGAACCGCCGGAGAACGCCACCGGGGGCTGGTTCTACCCGCGGCTGGTCGGCTGGGGCGGCTATCCGGCCGGCTTCCGCGACAAGCTCCTGAGCGCGGACTTCGGCGCCGCCACGATCAAGATCAAGGACGGCGACTTCGCCTACGCGCTCGCCCACTCCATGCCGTCGGGGATCCCGTTCGACCCGAACGCCTGACGGAACCCCCGAACACACGAGAGAGGCCGGGGTCCGCGACCCCGGCCTCTCCCTTCCGCGCGTGCTACGCCGACGCCGTCTGCACCGTCGGTTCGCCCGCGCCCACTGCCGACCGGGCCGCGTTCTTGCGGACCAGCAGCAGCGTGACCAGTGCGCCAAGGAGGGAGGCGCAGCCGCAGATCACCACGCCGACCGCCATGCCGTGGGCGAGGGCGTCCTGGGCGGCGGCCCGGGCGCTGTCGCTACCGGCGTTGACGACGGCGAGCGGCCCTGCCGCCGCCTCCATGCCCGCGTCGGCTCCGGAGAGCTTGCCGACCAGGGCCGAGGAGGCGAGGCTCATCGCGACCGTGCTGATCACGGCGGGGCCGAGGCCCTGGCCGAACTCGCGGACCAGGCTGGTCGCACCCGAGGCCATTCCGGTCATGTTGATCGGTACGGCGTTGACGGCGGCCGAGGTCAGCGAGGAGACCACGCAGATGAAGCCGACGCCGAGCAGCAGCACCGGGCCGATGAAGGCGGCCAGCGAGGTGGTGGTGATGGGCAGGGCGGCGATCCAGAACTGACCGGCGGCCATCGGCAGCAGCCCGCCGACCAGCAGCCAGCGCGGCTCCACCCGGGTCAGCATCTTGCTCAGCACGGGTGCGAGGAGCAGCGGGATCAGCTGGAGGATCACGAACGGCATGCCCGCCTTGAGCGCGCTCAGGTGCATGACCGCGCCGAGGCGGATGGAAACGCAGTACGCGGTCCCGATGAAGCCGAACATGCCGGCCAGGGCGACGACGGCCGCCGCGGCGAACGAAGGGATCTTCAGCAGGTCGAGATTGAACATCGGGGACGCGGCGCGCCTCTCCGCGATCACGAACGAGATCAGGGCCACGGCGGCGAGAGACAGACTGCCGACGATCGCCGGGCTGCTCCAGCCGCGCTCGCCGCCCTCGATGATGCCCCAGAGCAGGGCGGTGAGGCCGACGGCGACGGTGATCTGGCCGGGCCAGTCCAGGGCGCGGCCCTCGGGCGCCTTGGAGTCGGTGACCAGGAACCAGCTGGAGACGCCGACGGCGAGACCGAGCACGACCGGCGGCACGAACGCCCAGCGGAAGTCGGCGACGGTGGCGAGGATGCCGGAGGACAGCGGACCGACGGCCGATGCGAGGGAGATGCTCAGCGCCCACGTGGAGACGGCCTTGGCCCGGTCCTTCTCCTCCGGGGTGGCGGCCGCGATCACCGCGAGAGAGCTGGGGAAGAGGGCGGCGGCACCGATACCGGCGAGCGCCTGGCCGATCCACAGCATCTGGACGTTCTGGGAGGTCGCGTTCAACAACTCACCGAGCGCCAGGATGAATCCGCCGAGGACGAGGAGCCGTTTCCGGCCGAACAGGTCGCCGACCACACCGAAATTCAGTTCCAGAATCGCGGTGGGCAGAATGAAGGCGGAGGTAACCCACGCCACCTGGGAACCGGAGGCGCCGAATGCGGCCTGGATTTCTCCGTTGATGGGCGAGGGCACGGTAATGCACATCTGCGCTGCGGCCACGGCCAGACAGCAGGCTATGAGGGTTCCCCTGTCGAGTCTTTTCAGCACGCTTGTCATTCCGTACTCCGTCGCTCTATGAGTTCGATGAGATTTCCCTCGGGGTCGGTGACCCAGGCCATGCGCACACCGGGCTCTGGGGACGGCCCCGGTGCTACGGCCTCGCCCGCCCCGTGCGCCAACAAGGCCGCGTGGACGGGGTCGAGTTCGGGGGTGGTGACCGCGAAGTGGCCGTATCCCTCGGTGAGGACGGCAGTCTTCGGGTCGGGGGCCCGCAGGCCCGGTGCGGAGCCCGGTCTGGCCAGCAGTTCGAGACGCCAGCCGTGCGGATGCTCCAGGACGACGCCGCGCAGTCCGGGGCCCTCGACATGGAACTCGAAGACGGACTTCAGGCCGAACGCGGCTTTGTACCAGGCAGTTTGGGCTTCCAGGTCCCGTACGTTGACGCCCACGTGGTCGAGTCGCACGGTCATCTCAGCCCGCCATCGCGCTGTCGCCGCCGTCGACCATGAGGTTGGCGCCGTTGACGAACGCGGCCTCGTCGGAGCAGAGGAAGGCCGCGGCGCGCGCGATGTCCTCCGGTTCGCCGACGCGTCCGACCGGGATGCGGGCCTCCAGGTGGGCCTTGGGACCGTTCGGGTCGTCGAGGAAGGGGGCGGTGGCCGAGGTGCGGGTCATGCCGGGGGCGATGGTGTTGACGCGGATGTGGTGGGGGGCGCCGGCCGCGCACAGGTGCCTGCTCATCGCGAGCACCCCGCCCTTGGCGGCGCCGTGCGGCACCATCGGCATGAACGGGGCCCCGCGTACGGCGGCCACCGAGGCGACGTTGAGGACGGCCCCGCCGCCGCGCGCGATCAGGTGCGGCCAGGCGGCCTGGGTGCAGAAGTAGGGGATGTCCAGCTCGTTCTTGATGGTGAAGTACCAGTCCTCGGCCGGCATCGTCTCGAACGGGCCGTTCCGCAGGGCGGAGGCGTTGTTGTAGAGGATGTCGATCCCGCCGAAGGCCTCGATCCCGGCGTCGATCCACTCCCGCGCGCCGGCCTCGGTGGAGAGGTCGACCGGCGCGAGGGACCGCATGGTTCCGCCGGCCTTCTCGACGAGTTCCACGGTTTCCGCCGCACTGTCCTCGTCGATGTCACAGCCGAATACGGTGGCGCCTTCGGCGGCGAATACCTGGGCCGCCGCCCTGCCTATTCCTGCCCCCGTTCCACTGATGAAAGCGATTTTCCCGGCCAGTCGACCCATGATTGCCCAAGTCCCTTGTCCCGTGCCCGCCGGAGTGCGGTGATGGCAGAGTAGGTAGGGGGTTGGGCCGGAACAAGAAATAGGTCAGCGAAGGGCCATCGGGGGTTCGTATGGCTGGTATACGGCTCGGGCCCCGAGGCGCGCCGGAAGCGTCCGCACGCTGTTGCCGGCGAAGCTGGAGTGACGGGAGAGTTCGGCCCCGGGCAGGGCGACCGTGGCCTCCAGCCGGGCCGGCGGGATCGCGTCCGGCGGCAGCCCGGCGTCAGCTCACGTCAAGGACCGCCTTCCCCCGCAGCCTGCGCCCGCTCAGCGCCTCCACCGCGTCCGCGATCTTGTCCCAGGGGCCGCGCCAGCCGACCGGAACGCGCAGCTTCCCGGCGTCGACCAGGGCGAGCAGTCGCCCCAACTGGGCCTGGCGGTCGGTGAGTCCGCCGCCGTTGTAGACCGACACGATCGTCTTGGGCGCCTTGCTGCCGAGCGTGGATCCGACCGGCAGCACGGCCTCCCGTCCAGAGGCCCAGCCGATGCTCTGCAGGCTGCCGCCGGACGCCAACAGGCCGTACGCGGCGGTGAGTTGTTCACCGCCCACCGTGTCGACCACGACGTCGACCGGCTCTGTCACCTGGTCGACCCGGCCCACCACCTCGTCCGCCCCGAGCTCCGACACCCACCGCAGCCCGTCCTCGGACCCGGCCACCCCGATGACATGTGCCCCGCCCAGCGCCGCGAGCTGTACCGCGAACCCGCCCACACCGCCGGACGCCCCCGTCACCAGCACCCGGCGGCCGAGCAGCGGCCCCGCCTGTTCCAGCGCCCGCAGCGCGGTGCCCGCCGCGACCGGCAGCGCGGCGGCCTCGCCCAGGTCGACGCCGGCCGGGACGACGGCGATGTCGGCCACGTCCATGGCCCGCAGCGCGCCGAAGCCCCCGCCCTCCGCGAAGCCCACGACCCGGCTGCCGACGGCGGGCCCGCTGCCGTCCGCGGCGGCGCGCACGACGACGCCGGCCGCGTCGAAGCCGATCACGTCACCGGGCGCCGCCTGCTGGGCGAACCACAGCTCGGCCGAGTTCAGCGAGGTGTGGCCGACCTCGACCAGCACCTGGCCCGGTCCGGGCTCCGGATCCGGAGCCTCGCCCAGGCGCAGCCGCCCGGGTGCCTCGGGGTCCACGATCAGTGCGCGCATGACTTGCCCTTCCCGTCGACGGTCGTCCGTCCCACGCCAACCGTGACCGATCCGGAGTTCTTCCCGCCATTCGAGGCCCGTCCGGGGTTGGATGTCGTCATGAGCACCGACGAGCACACGCGGTTCATGCGGGCCAACCAGGCGAACTGGGACGCCCGCACCCCCGTACACCTCGCCAGCCGCTTCTACGGCCTCGACCAGGACCTCGACCCGGAGCGCTGGTTCGCCTCCTTCGAGTGGGACGACCTCGGTGAACTGGCCGGCCGCGACGTGCTCCACCTCCAGTGCCACCTCGGCACCGAGACGATCGCCTTCGCCCGGCGCGGCGCCCGGGCCACCGGCCTCGACTTCTCCGCGGCGTCGGTGGCCGCGGCGAGGGACATCGCGGTGAAGGCCGGCCTGGACGTGGACTACGTACAGGCCAATGTGTTCGATGCCGTACCGGCCCTGGACGGGCGGCAGTTCGACGTCGTGTACACCGGGAAAGGTGCGCTGTGCTACCTCCCGGACCTGGACCGCTGGGCGGACGTCGTGGCTCAACTTCTGCGCCCTGGCGGCAGGTTGTACCTCGTCGAGTTCCACCCGCTCCTCAACTCCCTGGGCCCGAAGCCCGCTCCGGGCGAGGGTCCCGAGCTGTTGCTGCGCCACGACTACCTGGCCGGCGGCGGCCCCGTGCACCGCGATGCCACGCACACGTACACCGACGGTCCGGCCGTGGAGGGCGCCACGGACAGTTACGAGTGGATGCACGGAATAAGCGAGGTCGTCAACGCGTTGACCGGGGCAGGACTGACCATCCGGACTCTGCGCGAGAGCGATGAGCTCCCTTGGCCGCGCTGGCCGCAGATGGTCCGCACGCCGTCCGGCTGGTGGCGCCTTCCGGAACCCCGGATCCCGCTTCTGTACGGTCTGCTCGCCACTCGCTGAGCGGTTTGAGGCCGTACTCCGTGTGGTACGGTCCTGCTAGCACTTGTGTACGCCCCGTGTCAGGGCGCCGGTGCCAGTTCTCCTTCAGTACGCCGACCCACCCGCCGATTTCCCGGCCGGTGCACCGGCATTCCAGCTCCACCTCGTGACCGGCACAGCTGTGCCGTACCCCGAGGCAGCTGTTCCCGCCGCCGAAGGCGCATGTCCGCCTTCCCGTCGCGGCTTCTCTCCTCCCTCCCGCATGTCTCATGCCATCCGTCTTCGAACGGACCGAAAGGACCAACCCACCATGACCACCACACTCGAACCCCCTGTGAAGCAAGAGCCCCAGACCCAGATCGCCACCGGTGTCCTCGACATCGACGCGGGCGGGAAGGGGCACCTGCGTGCCGAAAGCCTCCTGGCCTCGTCCTCCGACCCCTCGGTCTCCTCCGCGCTGATCCGCCGTCACGGCCTGCGCAAGGGCGACCTCGTCGAAGGCGTCCGCGACGGCCGGCGCGCCCTGACCGAGGTCGTACGGGTCAACGGGCGCATGCCCGAGGACCTGCGCGGCCGCCGTCACTTCCGTGACCTCACGCCGCTGCACCCGAACCGGCGACTCCGCCTCGAACACCCGGCGGCCGGCCTCACCGGCCGCGTCGCCGACCTGATCACCCCCGTCGGCAAGGGCCAGCGCGGCCTCATCGTGGCCCCGCCCAAGACCGGCAAGACCGTGCTGCTCCAGCAGATCGCGGCCGCCGTCGCGGGCAACCACCCCGAATGCCGCCTGATGGTGGTGCTGCTCGACGAACGCCCGGAGGAGGTCACCGACATGCGGCGCTCCGTGCGCGGCGAGGTGTACGCCTCGACCTTCGACCGGCCCGCCAAGCAGCACATCGCGCTCGCCGAGCTCGTCATCGAGCGGGCCAAGCGGCTCGTCGAGGCGGGCGAGGACGTCGTCATCCTGCTCGACTCGCTCACCCGGCTGTGCCGCGCGCACAACAACGCGGCCGCCACCGGTGGCCGTACCCTCAGCGGCGGCGTCGACGCGACCGCGCTGCTCGGACCCAAACGGTTCTTCGGGGCCGCCCGCCTGGCCGAGGAGGGCGGCTCCCTCACCATCCTCGCCACCGCGCTCGTGGAGACCGGTTCGCGCGCCGACGACTACTTCTTCGAGGAGCTCAAGAGCACCGGCAACATGGAGCTCCGCCTCAACCGCGAGCTCGCCTCCCGCCGTGTCTACCCGGCCGTCGACATCAACCCGTCCGGCACCCGCCGCGAGGAACTCCTGCTCTCCCCCGCCGAGTTGACCGCCGTACGCGGCCTGCGGCGCGCGCTCCAGACCCGGGACGGCCAGGGCAGCCTGGAAACCCTCCTGGAGCGCATGCGCGACACCCCCGACAACGCGACGTTCCTGCGCCGCATCCAGCCGACGCTGCCCGCCGAATGACCGGTGGCCCCAGCGGAGTTGACGGCCGGACGGATACCGTGGCTGCTGCAAGGCACCGACACGAGGGGGAATCGCCGTGACCGGCATCGAGATCGCCGTGGGATACGTCTTCGCCTGGGCCGTACGCAAGGTGCGGCGGGCGGCGCCGCGGGCGGACGCCGAGGTCGACCGCGCGATCGACGCGGGGATGGACCGGCTGCACGACCTCGTCAGCGGGAAGCTGGGCGAGGACCCCGCGCTCACCAGGGCCATCTCGGAGGCCGACGGCGGCTCCGAGGAGCTGAGCGAGCGAACCCGCCGCCGCCTCGAGGACTCCCTGGCGGACGCCACCGACGACGACCCGGACTTCAAGAAGGCCCTCGAAAAGGCGGTGGCCGAACTCCAGGCGGCCGGCGCCACCGTACCGACCCGCACGGTCAAGGCCTCCGGCACACGGTCCGTGGCCGTAGGAGGCAGCGCGGGCGTGATCATCACCGGCGACCGGGCGACCGCTCCCGCCACCGCTGTTCCTGCCCGAGGCGGTGAGACCCCGCCCGCAGCTCAGCAGACGGACGTCGAGGCCTCGGGTGAACGCGCCGTCGCCGTCGGGGAGGACGCGGGCCACATCGTGACGGGCGACGGCCCCACCACCTGAAACAGCCTGCCGCCCGCGAGGGCACTGCGGCATCCGGGTGCTCCCGCCCCCACCCCGGCCCGGCCATCGCCGCGTACGCCGGAGCAATTCCTACGTTGACGATATGACTATCGGATTCTCATCCCGGGCTGTCGTCACGACCTGCGCGCTCTGCACGGCGGGCGTCCTCGCGTTCACTCCCGTCGCGGCGGCCGTGGGCACGGAGCCCACCCCGCCCGGCGGGACGCGGACGGCGGTGCCGCAGGCGTCGTTGCTGTACCGAGCGGGCACCCAGGTGCGGGCGCAGCGCGGAGTGCCCGGGCTGCCGGACGTCTCCGCGCTGTCCTGGCTGGTGGCCGACGCCGGTTCCGGCGAGGTGCTGGCCGCGCACGACGCACACCGCAGACTGCCGCCGGCCAGCACGCTCAAAACCCTGTTCGCCCTCACCGTGCTGCCGGCCCTGCCGGCCGGCATCCGGCACACGGTCAAGGAGTCGGAACTGGCGGGCATCGGGCCGGGCAGCAGCCTGGTCGGGGTCGCCGAAGGGCGTACGTATCAGGTCGCGGACCTGTGGCGCGGGGTGTTCCTCAACTCCGGGAACGACGCCGTGCACGTCCTCGCCGCGCTCAACGGCGGGTGGCGTACGACGGCCGTACGGATGCAGGCGAAGGCGCGTGCCCTCGGCGCCCGCGACACCCATGTGCGGTCGCCGGACGGGTACGACACGCCGGGGCAGGTGTCGTCGGCGTACGACCTCGCGGTGTTCGGCCGGGCGGGCCTGCGCAACGCGGACTTCGCTCGGTACTGCGGCACGGCCGAGGCGAAGTTCCCCGGCGGTGGCGGATGGTCGTACGAGATCGCGAACACGAACCGGCTGCTGACCGGCGCGGACGGCGTCGAGCGGTATCCCGGGCTGATCGGTGTCAAGAACGGCTACACGACCAACGCCGGCAACACACTCGTCGCCGCGGCCCGCCGGGGCGGGCGCACGCTGGTCGTCACGGTGATGAACCCGCAGGCGGGTGGCGGGTTCACCGTCTACGAGGAGGCCCGGGACCTGCTCGACTGGGGGTTCGCGGCCGCCGGACGGGTCGCGCCGGTGGGGTCCTTGGACGCGCTGCGGGTCAGGCCGAGGCCGGGGCCGGAGGCCGTTCCCGTGGCCGCGGCGGTCGCGCCGGAGGGCGGGCCGGGCTGGGCGGAGACGGGATTCATCGCCGCTGCCGCCGCACTCGGCGCGGGCGCGGTGGCGCTGGTGCTGCGGGCCAGGGCCGCACGGGCTGCGGGGAGTTGACCGGTCGGCAGCCACAGCAGCAGGCCGAGGGTGATCCACGCGTAGATGTTGCTGCCCAGGAATCCGTCGATGCCGGAGGCGTCGTGGAACCACAGCCACACCACGCTGGTGCACAGCACGGTGTATAGGGTGCCCGCGACGCGCGGGTGCCCGGTACGGATCAGCACGGCGAAGGACGGGAGCAGCCACACCAGGTGGTGCACCCAGGTGATCGGGCTGACCAGGCAGGCGGTCAGGCCGGTCAGCGCGAAGGCGGCCGCCCAGTCACCCGCGGCGACCGCGCGTCCGGACCGCCATGCCCAGACGCCGAGCACCAGCAGCACCGCCAGCGCCCACACCGGGCGGTCGGTGATGCCGAGGCGGGCCAGGATCCCCTGCAACGACTGGTTGGAGACGTAGTCGAGGCGGCCCACCCGGTTGGTGTCCCACAGAGCCTCGGTCCAGTAGAAGCGCGAGGCGTCCGGGGCCACCACGGCGGCGAGCCCGGTCGCCGCGCCGGTGACGGCGGTCGCCACGGCGGCGGCGCGCCACCGGCGGGCGACCAGCAGCAGGCCGATGAAGACCGCGGGCGTCAGCTTGATCGCCACCGCGAGGCCGATGCCGACGCCCGCCCAGCGTTCCCGGCCTGTGCGCAGCAGCCAGGCGTCGGTCAGCACGAGGGCCAGCAGCAGAAGGTTGACCTGCCCGAAGCTGAGGGTGTCGCGGAGGGGCTCGAAGAGAGCGAGGACGCAGGCGCCCAGGGCACAGCCGTACCAGCCGTAGCGGCGCCACGCGCCCTCGGTCAGGTAGTGCAGGACCAGCGCGAGGGCCGCCAGGTTGAGCAGCAGGGCGAGGGCGATCGCGGTGTGCAGGCCGACGAGGGTCATCGGCAGCATGCTGACGGCCGCGAACGGCGGATAGGTGAAGCCGTACGTCGTCCCGGGCACCTGGTAGTCGTAGAGCCGTCCGCCGTGGTGCATCCAGGTGTTGACGGCCCCGTAGTAGACGCGCAGGTCGAACCAGTCGCGCAGCAGCGGCACGGTCGCGGTGAAGACCGTGACGGCGGTGGCGAGGCCGAGGATCAGCAGCACGCGGCCGCGGTCGGTGCGGGGCCCGGTCATGCGGTACGTCCCACTGCCGGGGCCTGGGCCGCCTGGTGGGCCTGCCACAGGACGACCACGGCGAGCAGCCCGCCGGAGACGGCCAGGACCAGTTCGTCGGTGCCGGCCGGCATCCCGCTCGGCAGTGCGAGGAACGCCACCACCCCCGTGACCATCGCCAGTCGGCGCCGTATCGATGTGTTGGGTGCCGCGGCGGCGATGAGGAACAGGCCCCACAGGGCGTACCAGGGCCGGATCGCCGGGCCGAGGACGACCACTGCGGCCAGGCTCAGACCGAGCGCGTACACGGGCGAGATGCGCCCCCTGCGCTTCCATATGACGAGGATCGCGACGCCGGTGGCCGCCATGCCGAGGGCCTGCCAGGCCGGGACGGCGAGCGGAGCCAGATCGCTGCCGAGCTTGGTGAGCAGGGCGGCGGTGGCCCGGCCGAGCAGGCTGGTCAGGGCCCAGTTGTGGGGCGACACGGGGGTCTTGAGTGCTCCTATCCAGCCGTATCCGGTGCCGGTCGCGGCGGTGACGGCCACGGTCGTGGCGGCCGCCGCGGCGGCGGTCGTCAGCACCGCGCGCACCGGACTGCGGCCCGCGCGGATCTGGAGCGCTATCACCGCCGCGAGGCCGAGCACGGCGGGTGCCTTGACGAGGGCGGCGAGGGTGACGAGCACGGCCCCGATCACCGGCCACCGGCCGAGCGCGGCCACCAGGCCCATGCCGAGCAGTCCGAGCATGATCGCGTCGTTGTGGGCGCCGGCGACCAGATGCAGCAGCACCAGCGGGTTGAGGGCGCCGAGCCAGAGCGCCTGGGCGGGGTCCGCGCCGCTGTGGCGGGCGAGGCGGGGCAGGGTCGCCGCCATCAGCGCCACGCCGAGCAGGGCGACCAGGCGCATTCCGAAGAGTCCGGCCGGCAGTTCGCCGCGGGTCAGGCCCGACAGGGCGGACGCGACGCCGAGGAAGACCGGGCCGTACGGGGTCCCCGTGTGCTGCCACAGCGGCGGGACCTCGTTCGCGAGCGGGCCGCCGAGGTGCGCGGGACCGTAGGCGTAGACGTCCATGTGGGCGTCGACCATGGCGCCCTGGGCGAGATAGCTGTAGACGTCCCGGCTGAACAGGGGCGGGGCGAGCAGCAGCGGTGCCGCCCACACGGCCAGGACCAGCAGCAGGGCGCGTGGGGTCGGCGGCTCGGCGCTGCGGACGAGCCGCCCGAGCAGCACCCAGGCGGCTATCAGGAGGACGACGCCGAAGTAGGCGCCGACCAGCCCCAGGGCCACGCGCACATTGGCGGGGTCCAGGAGCTCTTCGACGGGCAGGGCGCCGGCCGTCTCACCTCCGAGCGCGAGGAAGGCGGTGCCGGCCAGGCCCAGCACCTGACAGCGGCGGAGATCGACGGGAAAAGCCATGGCCAACACTCGGAAAGCGTGTCAACGCCGGGTGGCCGGAAATTGACGTGCCGACCGCCGGGCAGGGACCTGCGGGTGACCGGCGTGTGATCTCGCCGTCGCAGCGATGAATTCGCCGGGTCCGGCCGGTCTCCTTCATAGCCGACTCCCCTGTGAACGGACGTGATCGCAGTGCCGAACAGCTCCGGATACGCCAAGGTCAACGGTCTTGAGATGTATTACGAGGTCCACGGACCCGCCGACGCCACGCGCCGCCCGCTGGCGCTGCTGCACGGCGGTGTCCACACCGTCGGTCTCTCCTTCGCGGCCGTGCTGCCCGCACTGGCCGCCGACCGGCGGGTCGTGGCGCCCGAACTCCAGGGGCACGGCCACACCGCCGACACCGACCGCGACCTCACGGTGGCGAACCTCGCCACGGACGTCGTGGCGCTGCTCGACGAACTCGGCATCCAGCAGGCCGACTTCCTCGGCTTCAGCCTGGGCGGGCTCACCGCCCTCGAGGTCGCGGTACGCCACCCGGAGCGCGTCGGGCGCCTCGTGCTCGCCGCCACGCAGTATCACCAGGACGGCTACCACGACGACGTCCGCACACCCGACTACAGCTCGCCCCGGCTGCCGAGCCAGGCGGACTTCCAGGAGTGGGCCGACGCGTACGCGGCCGTCGCACCGCACCCCGAGCACTTCGAGGCCTTCCTCGGCAAGGTCACCGGCGCGGCCCACGCGCCGCTGCCGTGGACCGCCGACGACCTGCGCGGACTCGACGCGCCCACGCTCCTGGTCGTCGGCGACGCCGACTTCGTACGCGTGGAGCACGCGGCGGAGATGCGGGAGCTGATTCCGCAGGCGCAGCTGGCCGTGCTGCCGTCCACGACCCACGTGGCGCTGATGCGGCGCACCTCGCTGCTGGTGCCGCTGCTGACCGGGTTCCTGGACTGACCGGGCGGGCTCAGAACACCGACAGTCCGGTGAGGGTCGTGAAGCGGTCCAGGGCGGCCACGCCCGCCACCGAGTTCCCGCGCTCGTCCAGTCCCGGGCCCCACACGCACAGCGTGCACTGTCCGGGCACGACCGCGATGATGCCGCCGCCCACCCCGCTCTTGCCGGGCAGGCCAACCCGGTAGGCGAACTCACCCGCCGCGTCGTACGTCCCGCAGGTCAGCATCACCGCGTTGACCTGCTTGGCCTGGCTGCGGGTGAGCAGCCGGCTGCCGTCGGCGCGGATGCCGTGGCGGGCCAGGAAGCCGGTGGCCAGGGCCAGGTCGGCGCAGGAGGCCGTGATCGAGCACTGCCGGAAGTACTGGTCGAGCAGGGCCGGGATCGGGTTGTCGATGTTGCCGTAGGACGCCATGAAGTGGGCGAGCGCCGCGTTGCGGTCGCCGTTGGCAGCCTCGGAGGCGGCGACGTCCTTGTCGAAGTCCAGAGCCGGGTTGCCGCTCTCCGTGCGCAGAAAGCTGAGCAGTTCACCGGCCGCGTCTCCGGTACGGGTCTGCAGGCGGTCGGTGACGACGAGCGCGCCCGCGTTGATGAACGGGTTGCGCGGGATGCCGCTCTCGTACTCCAGCTGGACCAGGGAGTTGAAGGGGTTGCCGGAGGGTTCGCGGCCCACGTGCTCCCAGAGCTCGTCGCCCTCGCGGGCCAGGTCGAGGGCGAGGGTGAAGACCTTGGTGATGGACTGCGTGGAGAACGGCTCGCGCCAGTCCCCCACGCCGTACACCGAGCCGTCCAGCTCCGCGACGGCCATGCCGAAGCGGCGCGGATCGCAGGCGGCGAGCGCCGGGATGTAGTCGGCGGGCCGGCCGCGGCCGGGGGTGCGCTCGATCTCCTCGGCGATGCGCTCCAGGACCGGCTGGAAGGAATGGGACGACGTCATTGTCATGATCACCATTGTGCCTCCGCGCCGGTCCCGGCGCGTCGTCGCAGGTCAGGGACTACTCAGACCAGGGGCGAGCCGCTGCCCGCGAGGATCTCGGGCCGCAGCAGGTCGGCGAGTGTTTCGGCGGGCAACAGGCCCTTCTCCAGGACCAGTTCGGCCACGCCACGGCCGGTGACCAGGGCCTCCTTGGCGATGTCGGTGGCGGCCGTGTATCCGATGTGCGGGTTCAGCGCCGTGACCAGCCCGATCGAGTTCTCGACGCTCGCGCGCAGTGCCTCTGTGTTGGCGGTGATGCCGTCCACGCACCGCTCGGCCAGTGTCACGCACGCGGCCTGCAGATGCGTGATGCTCTCCGACAGGGAGTGCAGGATGATCGGCTCGAAGGCGTTGAGCTGGAGCTGGCCCGCCTCGGCGGCCATGGTGATGGTGACGTCGTTGCCGATGACTTCGAAGGCGACCTGGTTGACGACCTCGGGGATCACCGGGTTGACCTTGCCGGGCATGATGCTCGAACCGGCCTGCACGGGCGGCAGGTTGATCTCACCGAGGCCCGCACGCGGCCCGGACGACAGCAGCCGCAGGTCGTTGCAGCTCTTGCTGAGCTTGACGGCGATCCGCTTCAGCACGCCGGACATCTGGACGAACGCTCCGCAGTCCTGCGTGGCCTCGACCAGGTTGGCCGCGGTGACCAGCGGCAGCCCGGTGATGTCGGCGAGGTGCCGGCGGGCGGACTCGGCGTACCCGGCGGGGGCGTTGAGCCCGGTGCCGATGGCAGTGGCCCCCAGGTTGATTTCATGGATCAACTGGACGGCCTCGTCAAGACGGTTGCGATCCTCGTCAATCATGACGGCATACGCGGAGAACTCTTGACCGAGCGTCATCGGCACCGCGTCCTGCAATTGTGTACGGCCCATCTTGAGCACATTGCGGAACTCGACGGCCTTGCGGGCGAACGAGTCCTGGAGTACAGCCATCGACCTGAGCAACCCACGCACCGCGAACACCGTCGCCACCTTGACGGCGGTCGGGTAGACGTCATTGGTCGACTGCCCCAGATTGACGTCCTCATTGGGATGCAGGAACTGGTACTCGCCCTTGGCGTGCCCCAACAACTCCAACGCCCGGTTCGCGACGACCTCGTTGGCGTTCATGTTGGTCGAGGTGCCCGCGCCCCCCTGGATCACATCGACCACGAACTGGTCGTGCAGCTTCCCGTCCCGAATCTCCCGACAGGCCTCGACGATGGCGGCAGCCTTCTTGGGCTCAAGCAGCCCGAGCTCCTCGTTGGCAAGAGCAGCGGCCTCCTTGACGGCGGCCAGCGCGTCGATCAGATGCGGATACGCGGAGATCGGAGTCCCGGTGATGGGAAAGTTCTCGGTGGCACGCAGGGTGTGCACACCCCAGTAGGCGTCTACGGCAACATCCCGATCACCAAGCAGATCATGCTCGCTACGGCTGACGACGTGAGTCATGAGGGTACGGATCCTCTTTCAACAGGGTTGAGTGACGCGCCCCTTCTTTTTCTTTTGGGGGCGCGGGGAACTGCGCGACCAGCCACAACGGACCCGCAGCCGCGAAACAACAACTCGGCGGGACCCACTAGGCGCAAGCCGAGACCACAACCGGCTCGAGCGAACGAACCGGCCGCACACACCCAACCGCTCGCCCACCCCCAAGCAGCGCCTCACCGGCGAACTCGGTGAGCAGCCCCGCATCGACCCCGGCCCGAGCCAACGCCGCCGCAGCCACCGGAATCCGCGCCCGATTGGCCCCGTCCGCGATCTTCACGGCAACGGCCCGCCCATCAGGCAGCGCGGCAACCTGCACACCCTCGAAGCCGTCCTTGGCGAGCAGCCCCGGCACAGCAGCCATCAGCGCGGCCACGTCCCGCCCCGCACCGGACGCCATCTCCGCGTGCGAACGCATCGCGTCGGCCACCCGCGCCTCCGGCGTACCAGGAGCGGCGGCGGTGATCCGCGCACCCGCACGAGCAAGCCCGTGCAGCGACACAGAGAACAGAGGCGCCCCGCACCCGTCGACGGTCACCTGGGCGATCCGCTGCCCGGTGAGGTCCTCGACGATCTCGGCGATCGCCTGCTGCAGCGGATGCGCCGGGTCGAGACAGCCCTCGAGCGGCCAGTCATTGAGCACGCACGTGTACAGCATCGCCGCGTGCTTGCCGGAGCAGTTCTGCGCGAGCCGCGAGGGCTGCCGCCCCTCCCGCACCCACTCGTCCCGAACCACCGGATCGAACGGCATGTCGGGCACATTGCGCAGGTGATCCTCGCTCAGCCCGGCGAGCTCGAGGATCCGCCGCGTCCCGGCGAGGTGCCGCTCCTCGCCGGAGTGGCTGGCTGCGGTGAGCGAGAGAAGCTCACCGTCGAGCGGCAGCCCGGCCCGGACCATCGCGACGGCCTGCACCGGCTTGAGGGCCGACCGGGGATAGAACGCGGCCTCGATGTCGCCGAGCTGGAACTCGACCTGGCCACCGGCGTCGAGGACGACGACGGAGCCGTAGTGGATGCCCTCGACGACCCCGCCGCGTATCAGGTGGGCGACGGGGGCGTGGAGGGGCTCGCGGATCAGGGGTGCGTCCGCGACGGAACTGCTGAACATCACTGCCTCTTGTCAGGGGCGCGACGCGAGGGTCACGCGTCGGCTCCGGTCGTCGTGTTCTCGATGGACTTGCGGGCGACCCGGCCACGGATGCCGAACCATCCGCCAACCAGGGCTCCGACGATCAGCGGCAGGCACAGCACGGTGGTGCGGCCGGCGCCTCCGTCGGCGTACATGAGGACCAGGACGGAGGCGAGGAAGGCCAGCGTCACCAGTTCGGTCCAGGGGGAGCCCGGCAGTCGGTAGCCGGGGCGGGTCAGCTCGCCCTTCTGGGTCTTCTGCCAGAAGAGGAGGTGACAGATCATGATCATGCCCCAGGTGGAGAGGATGCCGATCGCCGCGAAGTTCAGGACGATCTCGAAGGCGTCCGCCGGGACCACGAAGTTGAGGCCGACGCCCAGGACACAGATACCGCTGGTGAGCAGGATGCCGCCGTACGGGACCTGGCTGCGGCTCATTACCGAGGTGAACCTGGGGGCCGAGCCGGACATCGCCATGGAGCGCAGGATGCGGCCGGTGGAGTAAAGGCCGGAGTTGAGCGAGGACATGGCGGCGGTGAGGACGACGAGGTTCATGACGCCGCCGGCCGCCGGGATGCCGATGTTGGAGAGCACGGTCACGAAGGGGCTCTCGCCCGCCGTGTACTTGTTCCAGGGCAGCAGCATCGAGAGCAGGACGACCGAGCCGACGTAGAAGATGCCAACGCGCCACATGATCGAGTTGATCGCCTTCGGCATGATCTTCTCGGGGTTCTCGGTCTCGCCCGCCGTGACGCCGACCAGCTCGACGGAGGCGTAGGCGAAGACCACGCCCTGGATGATCAGCAGCATGGGCAGCAGGCCGTTGGGGAAGATACCGCCGTTGTCGGTGATCAGGGACGGGCCGGGGGCGGCCCCGTCGACGGGGTGCTGGGTGACCAGCAGGAAGATGCCGATGCACATGAAGACCACCAGCGCGCTGACCTTGACGATCGCGAACCAGAACTCCAGCTCGCCGAAGATCTTGACCGAGATCAGGTTGACGGTCAGGACGACCGCGAGGGCGATCAATGCGATCAACCATTGAGGAATGTCGGAGAACATGCCCCAGTAGTGGGTGTACGTGGCCACCGCGGTGATGTCGGCGATGCCGGTCGTCGCCCAGTTGAGGAAGTACATCCAGCCGGCGGTGTACGCGCCCTTCTCGCCGAGGAACTCACGGGCGTACGACACGAAGGCGCCGGAGGAGGGCCGGTACAGCACGAGTTCGCCGAGGGCGCGCACGACGAGGAAGGCGAAGACGCCGCAGACCGCGTAGGCGATGAAGAGGGACGGGCCGGCGTCGGCGAGCCGGCCGCCCGCGCCGAGGAAGAGGCCGGTGCCGATGGCCCCGCCGATGGCGATCATGTTGACGTGCCGGGACTTCAGGGACTTGCTGTAGCCGGCGTCTCCGGCGTCGACGTGCTGGGACGAGGGGCGTGTCTCGTCTTTGAGGAACTGCTCGCTCACGCCTCGGGTCCGCCTTCCGCTGGGGTGTCCGTGCGCGCGGGGCGCACGATGTCGGTGAGGGTCGTCTCGACGCGGTCGAGGTGGTGCGCCATGGCGTCCACGGCGTCGAGTTCGGAACCGTCCATCAGCGCCTCGACGATCGCCCGGTGCTCGCGGTTGGACTGCTCGCGGCGTCCGCCCAGCTCGTTGAGGAAAGCCGACTGACGCGCCAGTGCGTCGCGGATCTCCTCGATGACCCGGCGGAAGACCGGGTTCTGGGCGGCCTGGGCGACAGCGAGGTGGAACAGCGTGTCGAGGGCGACCCAGGAGGTGGTGTCGGTCTCCCGCTCCATGCGCTCCAGCAGGTGCGCCAGGTGGTCGAGGTCCTCGGACGTGCGGCGCACGGCCGCGTAGCCCGCCACCGGGATCTCCACATGACGGCGCACTTCCAGCAGGTCGCTGGCCGCGTAGTCGCCGAACGTGGGGTCCTCTACGGTGCTGGCGACCACGAAGGTGCCCTTGCCGGTCTTGGAGACGGTCAGGCCCATCGTCTGCAGCGCCCTGAGGGCCTCGCGCAGCACGGGCCGGCTGACCTCCAGGGTGCGGCAGAGCTCCGCCTCGGAGGGCAGCTTGTCCCCCACCACGTACTCGCCGTGCTCGATGGCGGCACGCAGATGCGCCAGGACCGCTTCCATCGCGCTGATGCGCCGCGGACCCTGACTGGCTGTCTTGCTGTCTGACAGGTTCACGAGAGCGATCCTGCGGGTGACGGGCCGGAGCTGTCAAGGGAGGCTGGAGAGGAAACTCATGGGGCGGGCGGCCGGAAAGGAGTGGGAAAGGCTGGGTAGACGCCTTGTTGGCCGGCACGGGCCGAGAGGCGGAGGACGATATGGACTGGGCTCGGTTCGCGCAGCAGATGGCGGCGATGGCCCGCGATCTGCTCGCCCAGGAATCGGTCGACGCCACCCTGGAACGGATCACCCACTCGGCGACCGAGCTGGTGGAGGGCTGTGACGCGGCGGGCATTCTGGTACTGCACGGCACCGAGGTGGAGACCCTCGCCCCCACGGAGCAGCTGGTCGTCGACAGCGACGAGCTACAGGGGCGGCTGAGTGAGGGGCCGTGCTTCGAGGCCGCCCGCACCTTGCAGGGCGAGCGGGTCTTCCGCATCGCGGACTTCACCGAGGCCAACCCGCCCTGGCCCGCCTATGCCGACCGGGCTCGCACCCTCGGCATCGGCAGCATGATGGGCTTCCTGCTGTTCACCGAGGACGAGGAGTTCGGGGCGCTGAACCTCTACTCCCGCAAGCCCGGCACCTTCACCGAGGCCAGCGAACTGGCCGGCTGGCTGCTGGCCTCCCATGCCGCCGTCGCCTTCTCCAGCGCACGCTCCCACGCCCAGATGGAGCAGGCGGTCGCCACCCGGCACCTCATCGGCGAGGCCATGGGCATCCTCATGGGCGCCCACAACCTCACCGAGGAGCAGGCCTTCGACGCCCTCCGCCGCTTCTCGCAGGAGCAGAACATCAAACTCCGCGAGGTCGCCCGCCGGGTCTGCGAACAGGGCGGGGCGTCCTGACACACGGGGCGGCTCCCCCGGCTCGTGGTCTGAACCAGAGGAGCCTGACCGGGTCAGCCCCCAGGGGAACGCCGCTGAACCCGCTCTGAACGCCAAGTCCCCAGCCCGGCCCCCTTCACTCATCCGGCGCCCGGACGACCGGGGCCGACTTCCGTCAGCTGTTGAGGGCACCCGAGCTGAGCAGCCCCAGCAGCAGCACGCCCACGACGATCCGGTAGATCACGAAGGCGTTGAAGGAGTGCTTGGCCACGTACTTCAGCAGCCAGGCGATGGAGGCGTAGGCGACGACGAACGACACGATCGTGCCGACGGCGAGCGGGGCGGCGCCCACGCCCGCGCCGAGCGCGTCCTTGAGCTCGTACAGGCCGGCGCCGGTCAGGGCCGGGATGCCGAGGAAGAAGGAGAGGCGGGTGGCGGCGACGCGGTCCAGGTCGAGGATGAGGGCCGTGGACATGGTGGCGCCGGAGCGGGAGAAGCCGGGGAAGAGCAGGGCGAGGATCTGCGAGCCGCCGACCAGCATCGCGTCCTTGAACGTGGTGTCGTCCTCACCGCGCTTGTGCCGGCCCATCTGGTCCGCCGCCCACATCACGCCACTGCCGACGATCAGCGAGGCCGCGACCACCCACAGGGAGGCGAGCGGACCCTCGATGAGCGGCTTGGCGGCCAGACCCACGATCACGATCGGGATGGTGGCGTAGATGACCCACCAGGCGAACTTGTAGTCGTGGTGGTACCGCTCCTCCTTGTTGCGCAGGCCTCTGCCCCACGCGGAGACGATCCGCACGATGTCCTTGAAGAAGTACAGGAGCACGGCGGCGATCGCGCCGACCTGGATGACGGCCGAGAACCCCACGACGGCGTCGTCGTCGACGGGGATGTTCATGAGCCCCTCGGTGATCTTCAGATGGCCGGTGGAGGAGACGGGCAGGAACTCGGTCAGTCCCTCGACGACTCCGAGGACGGCGGCCTGGCCGACGTTGATGACGCTCATGGGATCCAGTTCTGGAGGAGTTGGTCGACAGTGCTGTAGACAGTCTTACTACGCGCGGGAGCGGTCCGGGTAATCAGGCCCACAGGGCCTGGGCGATCGACACCCCGACGAATGCCGCACCGAGACCCGCCGTCACGCTCCCCACGACGTTGGCGGCAGCGTAGAGCCCCGCCCCCGTCTCGGTAAGCCGCAGGGTCTCGTACGAGAAGGTCGAGTACGTCGTGAGGGCCCCGCACAGGCCGGTGCCGAGGAGCAGTTGCAGGTGGGAACCGGCCGCTCCCTGGGCCGCGGCGCCCGTCAGGAGACCGAGGATCAGGCAGCCCGTGACGTTCACCGCGAAGGTGCCCCAGGGGAAGACCGTGTCGTGCCGGGACTGCACCGCGCGGTCGGTGAGGTAGCGCAGCGGGGCGCCGACCATGGCGCCCGCGATCACCAACAGCCAGTTCACAACGACCTCTTACCCTTCCTGTCCGTTTTGCCGGAGCTGCTCTCGCGGCCGACGTACCTGATCACCTCGCAGTCGTCGAGGATGACGAGTCCCTCGCCGACAAGTTCGTCGAGCTCGGGCAGGAAGGCCCGTACCCGCTCCTCGGTGTCGACGATGACGATCGCGACGGGCAGGTCCTCGCTGAGGGAGAGCAGCCGCGTGGTGTGGATCAGGGAGGAGGCGCCGAAGCCCTCGATGCCGCGGAAGACACTGGCGCCGGCGAGCCCGGCCGCGTGGGCGCGGTGCACGATCTCGGAGTAGAGGGGCTTGTGGTGCCAGGTGTCGTTCTCGCCGATGAAGACGGTCACGCGCAGGGCGTTGCCGGTCAGCCTCGTCATGGCTGCCTCCACTTCAGGACTCGGCGGCACGCGGCGACCGCGAGCCAGACCGCGGAGAGGGCCGCGAGCAGGGTCGCGGCGAGGTAGGCCAGTCCCGTGCGGGGATGGCCGGAGTCGACCAGGCGCTGGATGTCGACGGCGTACGTGGAGAAGGTGGTGAAGCCGCCGAGGACACCGGTGCCGAAGAACGGGCGGACGAGGCGGTGGGCGGCCCAGACGTCGGTGATGATCACCATGAACACGCCTATCACGGCGCAGCCGACGACGTTGGTCCAGAAGGTCGCCCAGGGGAATCCGCCCGGCGGGGTGGGCCACCACTGGGCGAGTGCGTAGCGGGCGGTGGCACCGATGGCCCCGCCCAGGGCGACCACCGCGAGGATCGGCGCCTGGGCGCGCCAGGCCGGCGGTCGCGGGGCCCGGGGACGGGTGCGGAGGCTCTCGGCTTCCGGGGCTGTCATGGTCGTACGTCTCCTACTCGCCGGGGCCCGGGCATACGGGCGCCGCTCCGTCGCAAGTAGGGACCGTTGGCGACACCGATGCCGCGGTTCGGGTACGGCGGGCCCCACCGCCGCGCCGCGATCACGTGGTCGCGGCCGGGCTACAGGGTAGCGCCCGGCCCGGACCGTGGTCATTTCGGGGCGGGCCGCTCGCAGACCGCGATGCCCCGCTCCCACAGGCTGCCGAGCACCAGGTGGCCGGCGGCCTCGCAGACGCTGGTCACCATGCGGAAGCCGGAGCGGCGGCGGGCGAGGTGGTGGACGGTTGCGCCCTGGTCGTCGACCGCGAGGACGCCGACGGTGCCGGCGGGACGGTACGGGGCGTGTACGGCGATGCGGGCGGCGGCGCCGCGGACGGCGGGCGGGGTGCGGTGCAGCAGGTCGAGCGGCGGGAGACGCGGGGAGGCCAGGGAGACCCAGATCGGCCCGTCCGGCGCGCCGCGCCAGATGTTGTCGGGCATGCCGGGCAGGTTCTCGGCGAAGGGCTCGCCGTGCCCGGCCTTCGGGCCGGTGAGCCAGTAGCGGGTGAGCCTGCGGGCGCCGGTCTCGGCGACGACCAGGAACGATTCGTCGGCCGAGAGCGCGAGGCCGTTGGCGAACTGGAGCCCCTCCAGCAGCACTTCGGGCACCTCGCTGCCCGGCTGGAGGCGCAACAGCCGCCCCGTCCCGGTGTGTTCGACGATGTCGCCGATCCAGTGATCCAGGGGGTGCACCCGGCTGGAGACGGTGAAGCAGACGCTGCCGTCGGACAGGGCGACGACGTTGCTGCAGAACCGCAGCCGCTCCCCCGCCACCGAGTCGGCGAGGATACGCACGATGCCCTCGCGCAGGTCGACGCGGAGCAGGCCGAGTTCGGCGTCGCAGACCAACAGGGCGTCGTCCGGCAGGAGTTGGAGGCCGAGCGGTCGGCCGCCGGTCTCGGCGAGCACTTCGACCCGGGCGGGTGCCTCGCCGGTCAGGCCGTCGATGCGCAGGATGCGGCCGTCCTCCACACCGGTCAGCACACGTCCCCGGTCGTCGGCGACGACGTCCTCGGGGCCGCGGCCGCCGATGGCGACGTAACGCAGCGGGACGAGCGCGGTGGGTCGGTCCATGTGAAACCTCCTCGTCGAGGTCGGGACAGTTCATGCTGGCACGTAGGAGGTGGTCCGCCGGGCGCGGGGTCACTCGATCAGGTTTACCTCGACGCTTTCCCGGCCACTGAGGACATCGCCGAGAAGGAGTGGTCCCATGTCACGGTCGGCCCGCTGGTGGCACCGGTCGGGGCTGGCCGAGCTGCACCGCCGGGGCCGGGAGCTGGAGTTGCTGCACCGGGCCCTGGGGTTCGCCACGCTCGCGCTGGTCACGCTGGCGCCGCTGCTGATCGTGGTCGCGGCGGCGGATCCGCTGGGCCATGGCGGGTTCGCGCTGTGGCTGGTGGACGGGATGGACCTGTCCGGGCGGTCCGCGCGGGCCCTGTCGGAGGTCTTCGGCCCGACCAGCAAGGTGGTCGGCACCGCCGGCGCGCTGAGCGTGGCGCTGCTCGCACTGTTCGGGCTGTCGTTCGCAGCGAGCGTGCAGAACGGCTACGAGCGGATCTGGATGCCGTCGGCCGGTCCGTGGCACCGGATCTGGCGGCAGGCGGTCTGGCTGGTCGTGCTCATGGCGTACGTGTACACCCAGGTGCAGACCCGGAACGTACTGGAGGGACCGCCCCGCATCCTGCTCAGCATGGCGGCCGGGGTGCTGTTCTTCTGGTGGGGTCCGTACTTCCTGCTCAACCGCCGGGTGCGCCGGCTGCATCTGCTGCCCGGCGCGCTCGCCACGATGGCGGGCCTGGTGGGCCTGCGCTGGTTCTCGTACCTGGTGTTCACCCCGCTCCTGGTCACCAACGCGATCAGCTACGGCCCGGTCGGCACCATCCTGGTCGTGGAGTCCTGGCTGGTCGGAGTGGGCTTCGTCGTCTACGGCGGTGCGCTGATCGGCCGGCTGCTGTGCGAGCGGTTCGGATACACGGAGGAGGAAGCCCCGCCCACCGAGACGCCCGGGGACCCCGCCCGGTCGCCCGAAGGCAAGGTCTAGGCCCAGAACACCGCGCCTACCAGCCCTTCTCGAACATCCGCGCCACCTCGGCGATCCGGACCTCGTCGCGCCGGTAGTAGGTGCGCGGGCCGATCCTGCGGGCGGTCAGCAGGCCCATGTCCGCGAGCAGACCGAGATGGGTGCCGGCGACCGCGCTGGGCACGCCGAGTTTCGCGGCGACGGCCTCCACGGTCACGCCTCTTTCGACGCCGCCCCCGTGCGACTGCGGTGGGAAATGATCGGCGGGGTCCTTCAGCCACTCCAGGATGTCCAGCCGTGTCTCGCCGACGGAAGTCCTCAACATCGCGTCCCCTTCTCCGGACGGACCACCGCAAACCGCGTCCTCCCACTGTCCCGCAGGACCCGCCGTCGTGTCCGGGACTCGGAGCTCCTTGTCCGGTACCGAACGGTCCGCTTCCTCCGGGCGCGTCGGTCCCGGACCCCGTACGAAAAGGGCGAGGGCCCGGCCGCTCCCCTGCGGCCGGGCCCTCTTCTCATGGTTCAGCGATGGCTGAACCAGCTCATGGCGGAAGTGGCCTTGTTGGAGTAGTCGAACAGGGCCTGGTTCTCCCAGCCGTTGCCGGAGGTGGAGTCGGTCGGGTCCCAGCCGTTGCCGGTGACCGCGGTCCAGGTCGCCTCCCAGTAGAAGACGCCGAGTCCCTTGTTGCCGGGGACGGCCTCGACGATGTTCGCGACGGCGTTCATCCACGCCAGCTGGCCCGCCTGGGTGGCCGGGTAGCCGGTGACCAGTTCGGCGCTGGTGTCGATCTGGTTCTCCAGCGAGTCGTTCTGGGACAGCGTGAACGGGTAGGCCGTCTCGGCGACGAACACCGGCTTGCCGTAGCGGGAGACCACGTCGTCCAGGGTGGTCTGCGCGGCGGCGAGGGAGCCGTGCCAGTAGCCGTAGTACGACAGCCCGATCACGTCGTAGTTGATGCCGTAGGCCTTGGCGTTGTCGAACCACCAGCGGACCGTCGCGTCGTCACCGGCGTTCGCCAGGTGCAGCGCGACCTGGGTGCCGGAGGAGACCGCCTTGACCGCGCTGTAGCCGGAGTTGATCAGGCCGGCGAGCTGCGACCAGTTGTCGGTGGAGCCCTCGGACCACAGCATGCCGCCGTTGATCTCGTTGCCGACCTGGACCATGTCGGCCGTGGTGCCCTGGGCCTTCAATGCGTTCAACACGTCGTACGTGTGGTTGTACACGTCCGTCTTGAGTTGACTGTAGGTGTGCGAGGACCAGGCGGCCGGCTTGGTCTGCTTGCCCGGGTCGGCCCAGGTGTCCGAGTAGTGGAAGTCGACCAGCAGCTTCATGCCGGCGGCCTTGATGCGCTTGGCGACGGCCAGGACATGCGTCTTGTTGTTGTAGCCGTCGGCCGGGTTGACCCACACCTTCAGGCGCGCGTAGTTCATGCCGGCGTTCTTCAGGATGGTGACCGCGTCGCCGGTGGTGCCGGAGCTGGTCTTGTAGACACCGCCGAGGGCCTCGCTCTTGGCGAGGGACGAGATGTCGGAACCCTTGATCGACAGTCCGGTCGAGCCGGATGCGAAGGTCAGGTCGTCAACATTGATCCAGTTGCCCGCGTTCGCGTCACTGTTGATGCTGATGGTGCACTGGTTGTTGGTCACGTTGATCGACGTGACGATCCGCACCCAGCTGCTGGTGGAGACCGGCAGATCGGTCTTCTGCTCCGAACTGCCGCAGTTCTTCAGGGATATGTACGCGGAGTTCTGACCACCGCTGGAGCGGACCCAGGCGGTGAGCGTGTAGTTGCCGTTGGTCAGGCCCGACAGGTACTGGTACGTCTCCACCTTGTAGGCGGAGGCGGAGTAGTTGGCCAGGCGGTAGCTTCCGCTGTGGCCACCGGACTCGGTGTACGAGGCCGAGTTCTGACCGGCCGCCGAGTACGTCGACCAGCCGGTCGGCGTCGCCGTGCCGGTGCCGTCGGACTCGAATCCGCCGTTGGTGAGCGTGCTGGCGGCCTGCGCGCTGGGGGCGGGCAGGGCGACGAGGGCGAGCCCGGCCACGAGCGGCAGCAGCAGGGCCCTTAGTGTGCGTCTGGGATGGAACATCTTCGTCCGTCGTCCCTTCGACGTGATGGGGATGGGGCGTCCCCTCCAGTGGGGGTTTCCCCGATGGGGGTTCCTTCCGGTGGCACCCGGAGGGAGAGCCCCTCCGCCCGCGGCTCTCGTGGCACGCGCGGGCGGAGGGGAGTCGGCTCAGCCGTCCAGTCGTACGACCCGGACGGCTCCCGCGGGCAGGGCGAGGCGGCCCGCGGCGCGTTCACCGGTCAGCAGCTCGGTGCCGTGCGCGTCCAGCGGCACCTTGGCGTCCGACGTGGTGTGGTTGATGGCGAACAGGTAGCTGCCCGACTCGCCGGTGCGGCGCACGACCTCGACGTCGCGGGGCAGGTCGGCGCGCGGGGCGATCCGGGCGTCCTCGAGTGCCCAGCCCAGCAGGGCGTCCAGGCCCTCGGCGCCGAGGCGGGTGGAGACGTACCAGGCGGTGCCCTCGCCGAGGTGGTGGCGGGTGACGGCCGGGTGGCCGGCGGTCAGGCCGTCGGCATAGGTCCAGACGGTCTCGGCACCGCGCGGAACGACGAACTCGCTCCACACGTCGCCGGCCAGCTCGGAGCCGTCCGGGCCGGTGACGCGCACCAACTGGCCCTGGAGCAGCGGCGAGAACTCCTCGACGGTCAGGCCGAGCACGTCCCTGAGCGCACCCGGGTAGGCGCCCGCGTGGACGGCGTCGTGCTCGTCGACGATGCCGGAGAAGTACGAGACGACGAGGGTGCCGCCGTTCTCGACGTACTCCCTGAGGTTGTTTCCGGCCGCCTCCGTCATCAGGTAGAGGGCGGGCACGACGACAAGGGGATACCTCGACAAGTCGGCTTCCGGGTGGGCGAAGTCGACGGTGAGGTGGCGGTCGTAGAGGGCCTCGTAGAAGGCATCGGCGCGCTCGCGCGGGTCGTGGTCCTCGCTGGGGCGCCACTCCAGGTTCTGCGCCCACCAGGAGTGCCAGTCCCACAGGACGGCCACGTCGGCCTCGGTGCGGGTGGAGCGGACGGTGCTCAACGAGTCGAGGGACGCGCCGAGTTCCACCACCTCACGCCACACGCGCGTGTCGGTGCCGCCGTGCGGGAGCATCGCCGAGTGGAACTTCTCGGCGCCGCGCCGGGACTGGCGCCACTGGAAGAACATCGCGCCGTCGGAGCCGCGGGCCACATGGGCGAGGGAGTTGCGGGCCATCTGGCCGGGGGCCTTGGCGGGGTTGCGGGGCTGCCAGTTGACGCCCGAGGTGGAGTGCTCCAGGAGCAGCCAGGGTGCGCCGTCGGCGACGGAGCGGGTGAGGTCGGCGGCCATCGCGAGGTTGACATGGGTGCGGCGGCCGTCGGTGATCAGGTAGTGGTCGTTGGTGACGAGGTCCACCTCGCGGCCCCAGGCCCAGTAGTCGACGGAGTCGCACTGGCTGAGCGCGGTCATGAAGTTGGTGGTGACCGGGATGCCGGGTGCGAGGCGGTGCAGGATGTCCCGCTCCATGACGAAGTTCTCGCGCATGGTGGCGTCGGCGAAGCGCTTGTAGTCCAGCGCCTGCGCCGGGTTGACGGCCGTGGGGGTGGCACGCGGCGGGTTGACCTGCCCGAAGTCTCCGTAGCGCTGTCCCCAGAAGGCCGTGCCCCAGGCCTCGTTGACGGCTTCGACGGTCTGGTACGTCGACTCCAGCCAGCGCCGGAAGTGGGCGGCGCAGGAGTCGCAGTAGCAGGCCGAGACGGGGACGCCGTACTCGTTGTGCACGTGCCACATCGCCAGGGCCGGGTGTGCGCCGTAGCGCTCGGCGAGCCTGGTGGTGATCGCCGCGGCGGCCGCGCGGTAGTCGGCGTTGCTGTGACAGATCGCGGCGCGGGAGCCGAACTCGTAGCGCACGCCCTCGCGGCTCACCGGCAGCGCCTCGGGGTGGGCGCGGTAGAACCAGGCGGGCGGACAGACGGTGGGTGTGCCCAGGTCGACGCGTATGCCGTTCTCGTGCAGCAGGTCGATGATCCGGTCGAGCCAGCCGAAGTCGTACTCCCCGGGTGAGGGCTCGAGGAGCGCCCAGGAGAAGATTCCGACACTCACCATGGTGACGCCGGCCTCGCGCATCAGCCGGACGTCCTCGTGCCAGACGCTTTCCGGCCACTGCTCGGGGTTGTAGTCCCCACCGAAGGCGAGCCTGGTGAGGCCCCTGGGGCTGGTCTCCGGCATGGATCTCTCCCGTTTGGTCGATCATTTGGGAACGTGCACACACAGCGGCGGCGGTGCGAGCCCAACATAACCGCACAGCAACAACCATTGACAAGTGTCCGGGATGTTTCTCTACTGTGAACGCTCACAGAGCACCATGACAGGTCCTCGCGACGGGCGGGGACCGGCTCATGTGATGCGCATGGCAGGTTCCCGCAGCAGGCGGGGACCCAGGTCAGGGGAGAGATCCATGCCCAACACGAAGCGCAGCCGCCTCGTGGCAACCACTGTCGCCGTCGCCCTCGGCGCCACCGCACTCGCCGCGTGCGGTTCGTCCGACTCGGACAGCAAGGCCGAGTCCGGTCCGGTCTCGCTGACGTACTGGACCTGGACGCCCGGCATGGACAAGGTCGTGGACCTGTGGAACAAGGGTCCGGGCAAGAAGGACCAGATCACGGTCACGGTCAAGAAGCAGGCGTCCGGCGACACGCTGGTCACCAAGATCCTCACCGCGCACAAGGCGAAGACGGCGCCCGACCTGGTGCAGGCCGAGTACCAGGCGCTGCCGACGCTGGTCAGCAATGACGCGCTCGCCGACATATCGAAGGAGGTCGGCGACGCCAAGAGCAAGTTCGCCGACGGTGTCTGGCAGCAGACCACGCTGGGCACGGACGCGGTGTACGCCGTGCCGCAGGACATCGGCCCGATGATGTTCTACTACCGCGCCGACCTCTTCAAGAAGTACGGCCTGACCGTCCCCACGACCTGGGACGAGTTCGCGCAGACCGCCCGTACGCTCAAGAAGAAGGCCCCGGACAAGGACCTGACGACCTTCTCGGCCAACGACTCCGGCCTCTTCGCGGGCCTCGCCCAGCAGGCCGGCGCCAAGTGGTGGACGACCTCCGGTGACAAGTGGAAGGTCGGCATCAACGACACGGCCACCAAGAAGGTCGCCGACTTCTGGGGCGGCCTGGTCAAGGAAGGCGCGATCGACAACCAGCCGATGTACACGCCGTCCTGGAACAAGGCGCTGAACACCGGCAAGCAGATCGCCTGGGTCTCCGCCGTGTGGGCGCCGGGCACCCTGACCACGGCCGCGCCGGACACCAAGGGCAAGTGGGCCATGGCCCCGCTCCCCCAGTGGTCCGCCGGTAAGAACGTCACCGGCAGCTGGGGCGGCTCCTCGACCGCCGTCACCACCGACTCCGCGCACAAGGCGGCCGCCGCGAAGTTCGCCGCCTGGCTGAACACGGACGGCACGGCCCTCCAGGCGCTGGCCAAGGAGAGCGGTATCTACCCGGCCGCCACCAACGCCCAGACCAGCGGCGCCTTCGCCACCCCGCCGGCCTACTTCTCGAACCAGTCGGACTTCTACACCAAGGCCGCCGAGATCGCGAAGACCACGGCACCCTCCGCCTGGGGCCCGAACGTGAACGTCGCCTACACGACCTTCAACGACGCCTTCGGTGCCGCCGCCAAGAACAAGTCGGACTTCGCCGCCGCCCTGGACAAGATGCAGGACGCCACGGTCGCCGACCTCAAGAAGCAGGGCTTCGAGGTCTCCGAGTGACCAGCGCACGCCGGAAGTCGTACGGGGTCAAGGGGGCCCCGTACGCCTTCCTCCTCCCCGCCACGGTCCTCTTCGCGCTGTTCTTCGCGCTGCCCATCGGCTACGCGGCCTACCTGAGCTTCCGCAAGGTGCACGTCTCCGGGCTCGGCCTGGGTTCGGGTGCCCGCAAGGAGGTCTGGGCCGGCCTGGAGAACTACTCCGACGCCCTCACCGACAGCGAGCTGCTGCACGGGGCGCTGCGCGTGCTGGGCTACGGCTGCATCGTCGTCCCGGTGATGCTCGGCCTCGCCCTCCTGTTCGCGCTGATGCTCGACTCGGACCGGGTGCGGCTCGCCCCCTTCACCCGGCTCGCGATCTTCCTGCCGTACGCCATCCCCGGCGTGGTGGCGGCGCTGATGTGGGGATTCCTCTACCTGCCCGACGTCAGCCCCTTCTACTACGTGCTCGACAAGCTGCACCTGCCGCAGCCGAACCTGCTCGACGGGGGCCCGCTGTACCTCGCGATGTCCAACATCGCGGTCTGGGGCGGCACCGGCTTCAACATGATCGTCATCTACACCTCGCTCCAGTCGATCCCGGCCGAGGTGTACGAGGCGGCGAAGCTGGACGGCGCCACCCCGCTGCAGACCGCACTGAAGATCAAGATCCCGATGGTGGCGCCCTCGCTGGTGCTGACCTTCTTCTTCTCGATCATCGCGACGCTCCAGGTGTTCAACGAGCCGACCACCCTCAAGCCGCTCACCAACTCCTTGCCGCTGACCTGGAGTCCGCTGATGACCGTCTACCAGGACGCGTTCCGCAAGGGCGACATCTACCAGGCGGCCGCCGAGGCCGTGATCATCGCCATCGCGACGCTCGTCCTGTCCTTCGGCTTCCTGCGGGCCGCGAACCGCCGGCAGAAGCAGGAGGCAGCACGATGAGTTCCCTCGCCGTCCACAAGGCCCCGTCGGCGGCCGGCACGACCGGTGCCACCCGGAGCCGTCCGCCGCTGCGCCGCCGTATCGCCCTGGTCCCGACGATCACGCTGGTGCTCGGCGCGATCTACACGCTGCTGCCGGTGGCGTGGGTGGTCATCGCGTCCACCAAGTCGGGCCACGAGCTGTTCTCCACGTTCACCTTCCTGCCCGGCACCGGCTTCTCCGACAACATCAAGCAGCTCAGCGCCTATCGCGACGGCGTGTACTGGAAGTGGATGGCCAACTCCGCCTTCTACGCCGGTCTGGGCGCCCTGCTGTCGACGTGCGTGTCGGCGTTCAGCGGCTACGCGCTGGCGATCTACCGCTTCCGCGGCCGCGAGACGATCTTCAACGTCCTGCTCGCGGGTGTGCTGATGCCGCCGATCATCCTCGCCATCCCGCAGTACCTGCTGCTGGCGAAGGCGGGCCTCTCGGACTCCTACCTGTCCGTGCTGCTCCCGCAGATCCTCTCGCCGTACGGCGTCTACCTGGCGCGGATCTACTCGGCCGCCGCCGTACCGTCCGACGTGGTCGAGGCCGGGCGGATGGACGGGGCGAGCGAGTGGCGGATCTTCACGCGGGTCGCGCTGCCGATGATGGTGCCGGGTCTGGTGACGGTGTTCCTGTTCCAGTTCGTGGCCGTGTGGAACAACTTCCTGCTGCCGTACATCATGCTCAGCGACGACGAGAAGTTCCCGATCACGCTCGGTCTGTACACGCTGCTCGAACAGGGTGCCAACACTCCCGCGCTCTACACCCTGGTGATCACGGGCGCGTTCCTGGCGGTGCTTCCGCTCATCGCGCTCTTCCTGGTCATCCAGCGGTTCTGGAGCCTCGATCTGCTGTCCGGAGCCGTAAAGTCATGACCATGAGCAACACGGGGGGCCGACGCCGACCGCCGACCATCCACGACGTGGCCCGCGAGGCAGGGGTCTCGCGCGGCACCGTCTCACGGGTGCTCAACGGCGGGCACTACGTCAGCCCGGCCGCGGCCGAGGCCGTCAACGCGGCGATCCGCAAGACGGGTTACGTCGTCAACCGGCACGCCCGCTCGCTGATCACCGGCCGATCGGACTCCGTCGGCTTCCTGCTGACGGAACCCCAGGAGCGGTTCTTCGAGGACCCCAACTTCAACGTGCTGCTCAGCGCCTGCACCCAGGCGCTGGCCGCGCACGACATCCCGCTGCTGCTGATGCTGGCCGGCACCAAGGACGAACGGCGTCGCATCACGCGGTACATCACGGCCGGCCATGTCGACGGAGTGCTCCTGGTGTCCAGCCACTCCGGCGACCCGGTCGCCGAGGAGCTGCACAAGGCGGGCGTGCCCCTGGTGCAGTGTGGCAAGCCCATGGGGCTGGGCTCGAAGGTGAGTTACGTGGCGGCGGACGACCGGGACGGTGCCCGGGACATGGTGCGCCATCTGCTGTCGCTGGGCCGCCGCCGTATCGGCATGGTGAGCGGACCGCTGGACACTCCCGGCGGTGTGGACCGTCTCGCCGGCTACAAGGAGGTCCTCACCGAGGCGGGCATAGAGATCGACGAACGCCTCGTCGTCTCCGGCGACTACAGCCGGGCCAGCGGCGAGGCCGGTGCCGAGCGGCTGCTGGCCCGGGTCCCGGACATGGACGCCGTGTTCGTGGCCTCCGACCTGATGGCGCAGGGCGCCCTGACGGCATTGCACCGGGCGGGCCGCCGGGTCCCGGAGGACGTCTCGGTGGGCGGCTTCGACGACTCGATCGCGGCGGTCGAGGCGACCCCGCCCCTCACCACGATCCGCCAGCCCTACGACCGCATCAGCGCCGAGATGGTACGGGTACTGCTGGCACAGATCGGCGGCGAGGACCCGGCGGCGGTGATCCTGCCGACCGAGCTGGTGAAGCGGGACTCGACGTGAGCATGGGGGTCCGGAGGCCAACCGCCCCCGGACCCCGGCCCGTTGGTCCCTCCCCTACGCGGCGGCCCCTTCGCATACTGAGGGGCATGGCCACATACGACACGCTCGGTACGACGTACGGCCTCACCCGGCGACCGGATCCGCGGATCGCCGCGCGGATCCACGCCGCGCTCGGGGACGCCTCGGACGTGGTCAACGTGGGCGCGGGCACCGGCTCCTACGAGCCGCCGCGTACGGTTCTCGCCGTCGAGCCGAGCCAGGTCATGATCGCCCAGCGCCCGCCCGGCTCCGCACCCGCCGTGCGCGCGGTCGCCGAGCGGCTTCCGGTGCGCACCGGCGCCGCCGACGCCGTGATGGCGCTGCTGACCGTCCACCACTGGGCCGACCTGGCCGCCGGTCTCGCCGAGCTGCGCCGGATCGCCCGGCGCCGCGTCGTCGTCCTGACCTGGGACCAGCGGATCTTCCGCGAGCGGTTCTGGCTCGTGCGGGACTACCTCCCGGGCGCGGCCGCCTTCGACGACACCAGGGCCGTACCGATCGAGCGGTTGGCCGCCCTGCTCGGCGGGGCGCGGGTGGAGCCCGTCCCCGTCCCGCACGACTGCACCGACGGGTTCGGCGCCGCGTTCTGGCGCCGCCCGCACGCCTATCTCGACCCACGCGTGCGTGGCGGGATCTCCCTGTTCGCCCAGACGGGGGAAGACGCCCTCGCGCCCGGTCTGGCGGCCCTCCGCGACGACCTGGCGACGGGCCGCTGGCACGACCGGCACGCCGATCTGCTGGCCCTCGACAGATTCGACGTCGGCTACCGGCTGCTGGTGGCGGACCGCTGATCCGGCCGCCGGGGGACCGCCGGCCCGAAGCGGTCAGGATCCGAGAAGCCGTCCCCCGCTCCCCCGTCCTAGCGTGAGACCACCGACGAAAACCGTCGGGCCACCCCATGCGGAGGAGCACACCATGACCGCCGGCCTGCAGACCGTCATCTACCCCGTCAAGGACATCGCCGCGGCGAAGGCCCTGTTCAGCGCGCTGCTGGAGGTGGAGCCGTACGCGGACGAGCCGTACTACGTCGGCTTCAAGGCCGCCGGACAGGATGTCGGCCTGGACCCCAACGGACACGCCAAGGGCATGACCGGACCGGTGCCCTACTGGCACGTCTCCGACATCCGGGACCGGCTCGCCGCCCTGCGCGAGGCCGGCGCCGAGGTGCTCCAGGACGTCCAGGACGTCGGCAACGGCCGGCTGATCGCCTTCGTGAAGGACGCGGACGGCAACCACGTCGGCCTGCTCCAGGACCCGACCTCCTGACCTTCACCACTCCATGCACCCGCACTAATTGCACACTCAACGAATGGTCGATTCGGTGTTACCGTGCGGGTATGGCAGCACAGACGGCCGACGCCCGGCTCGAGGACAGGTGGCGGGACATCCTGTCCACGCACGCTCGCACGATGTGCGAGATCGACCGGGTACTGCACCCGCACGGCCTGGGCGCGAGCGACTTCGAGGTGCTGGACATCCTCGCCTCCGAGTCGCCCCGCGACGGGGACCAGTGCCGGGTGCAGAACCTGGTCGGCCGGGTCCATCTCAGCCAGAGCGCGCTCTCCCGGCTCATCGGCCGACTGGAGAAGGACGGTCTGCTGGAGCGCTCCGTCTGCGTCGAGGACCGGCGCGGCGTGTGGGTCGCCCTCACCCCCAAGGGCCGCGACCTGCACGCCGAGGTGCGGCCGCTGCAACGCGCCGCGCTGGAGCGGATGTTGGGCCAGTGAGCCCGAACGCCCTCTACTCCGGCGCCGATCCGCGCAGGATGTAGGCGATCACGTCGTCCAGGGCGTGCTCGTCCGTCTCGGGAGGCAGCATGCCGGTCGCCGCGAGGTCGGCGTAACCGTGCAGGGTCGCGAAGACGGGGACGGCCACGGACTCCAGTGACCCGGCCCGCAGTTCACCCCGGCGCTGCCCGTCGACGATCAGCTCCACGAGGTGGTCGGACCAGCGCGCCGTGGCCGCGACCAGCTCCTCGGACGCCTCCGGGTCGTGCTTGATCGTGTACATCAGGTCCAGCAGTACGGCGTTGCCGAGCGCGAATCCCACATAGGCGCGGACCATGGCGTCGACGCGCTCCGCGAACGACTCCCCGACCCCCTCCTGCGACGCCTGCATGGCCGCCGCCAGCCGGTCGAACCCGGTCAGCGCCAGGGCGTCGAGCAGCGCCTGCTTGTCCTTGAAGTGGCGGCTCGGCGCGGCATGACTGACGCCGAGATCGCGGGCGAGCTCCCGCAGCGACAGCGCTGCGGGCCCCTTCTCCCGGAGCGTCTCCTCGGCGCGGGTCAGCAGTGCGGCGCGCAGGTCTCCGTGGTGGTAGCTGCGAGGGCGGGTGTACATGGGCGCCAGTGTATCGGGGATGTGTTTGGCGCCTACATTGTTGGCGCCGTCATCATTGTTGTCATTGACAGCATTGTTGGCGGCGCCTACATTGGCGTCATGACTACTGCACCCAGCAAGTGGAACGTGTCCGACCTCCCCGACCAGACCGGCCGCACCGTCGTCGTCACCGGCGCCAACAGCGGACTCGGCATCGCGACCGTGGAGGCGCTGGCCGGCGCGGGCGCGCACGTCGTGCTCGCGGTCCGGGACCCGAAGCGCGGCGAGGCAGCGGCGGCCGGGGTGAACGGGAGCGTGGAAGTACGCCGCCTCGACCTGGCCGACCTCGCGTCCGTACGGGAGTTCGCCGCGAGCTGGCAGGGCGGCCTCGACCTGCTCATCAACAACGCCGGCGTGATGAACATCCCGGAGTCCGCCACGAAGGACGGCTTCGAGACCCAGTTCGGCACCAATCACCTGGGCCACTTCGCCCTGACGAACCTGCTGCTGCCGCACATCACCGGCCGGGTGGTGACCGTGTCGTCCGGCGCGCACAAGATCGGCGGCCCGTACATCCACTTCGACAACCCCAACCTCACCGGCGAGTACGCCCCGATGAAGGCGTACGGCCAGTCCAAGCTGGCCAACCTGCTGTTCACGCTGGAACTCCAGCGCCGGCTGACCGAGGCGGGCTCGTCCGTGCGGGCCACGGCAGCCCACCCGGGCTATGCCGCCACGAACCTGCAGAGCCATGACGGCAGTGCGCTGCGGCGTGCGTTGATGCGGGTCGGCAACCGTTTCATGGCCCAGGACAACAAGGCCGGCGCCCTGCCGACCCTCTTCGCCGCGGTCCAGGACCTCCCCGGCGCCAGCTATGTCGGCCCCGACGGCCTCGGCGAGATGCGCGGCGCCCCGACCCTGGTCGGCCGCTCCCCCGCAGCGAGCGACCCGGCCGCCGCACGCCGTCTGTGGACGCTCTCCGAGGAGCTGACCGGCGTCACCTTCCCGCAGCGGGCAGCGGTCACCGCGGCGTGAGGAACCGGCACCCCGGCCCCGTGCCGCGCGCTCAACTCCGGGCGTGCAGGCGGAAGACCGGATGGTCGGCGGGGTCCGGCAGCGCGGTCAGCACCGCTGAGACGGTCGGCATGGAGCCGTATTTGTCGCGGTACGCCGCCATGATCGGCGGCCGGTCGGCCTGGGGGACCTCCTCCGCCATCAGGTCCTCGGTGCGGCCGTGGGCGGTCACCCGGCACTCGGGCGATGCCTGGAGGTTGAGCGCCCAGTCGCTCAGGCCGCGGTAGGAGACGAGGTAGCGCGAGCCCTCGTGCTCCAGTACGGCGACGGGTACCGTGCGCCACTGCCCGCTGGTGCGGCCGCGCACCGAGAGCCGGGACACGACGGACCGTCCGAACAGTGGCGCGAGCCGGTTTCCGACGTTCCGCTGCATCCAGGGCGGTTTGAGGTAGGTGCGGTCCTTCATGAGGTGCCTCCTCGTCGGTTCCTGTGGATACTCCACCGGGAACGGACGGTTCACCAGGCCCTTGCGCAGGCGCTGGAGCGGGATGCCGGACTACCCCAGGTCACCGAAGTCGGGAATGGTGACCGAGCCGTCCTCGGCCAACGGGAAGCCCGGGTTGTGGGCGACCTCCCAGGCGTATCCGTCGGGGTCGGTGAAGGCACTGGAGTAGAAGCCGATGGCGTTGACGGCGGCGGGCTTGGTGACGGTCCCGCCGGCCTGCTCCACGACAGCGAGCAGCGCGTCGACCTCGGCCTCGGATCGGACGTTGTGCGCCAGCGCGATTCCGCCGAAACCGCCGGGCGGCGTGGGCTCCAGACCGCAGTCCCGCGCGAGCTCGTCGCGGCCCCACAGGACGAACCCGAGGCCGCCGGCCTGGAAGAAGACGGTCTCCGCGACCTCCTGGCCGCGCCAGCCCAGCGCCTCGTAGAAGGCCTTGGAACGGGCGAGATCGGAAACACCCAGCGTGATCAGAGTGATGCGCTGCTCCATCCGATTCACCGTACACGCGTGGCAAGATCCCGTCCCCCGCGTGATCGGCCCCCGCCGGTGCCATGCTGAGCGCGGGCACGCAGCTGGACTGCACCACCGAGGTGCTCCTCGGGGGAGGCGTTCCGCAAGCACGTCGGCATGTTGCCGATGGCGTACGTCAACGAGGTACGGCTGCAGCGCGGGAAGTCGCCCTCGCAGCCCCTGCGCGCCGTGTGAATGCCTCGATCCGCCGCGTTTTGCGGACAGTCTCCGCGCTTCAGGGAGCGACGCGGAGGCCCCCGCGGCCGTATCGTCTGGCACGGCGACCGCGGGCGTCCGAGGATGAACGGGGTCGGCGCCGTTCGTCCTCGTGCCGTGCGTGAGCCCGGGTGCGGGAGCGGGAGACCGCCCGCACCCTGCCCGGGCCCGGCCGCTCCCCTGCCGTGATCGGTGGCCGGGCCCGCTTCGCCCCGTGCTACGGCCGTGCCAGCAGGGTGCGTACCCCCTCGGAGGTCAGCGTCAGCGGGTGGTCCGACCCCGCGTCGATGGTGAGCGACAGATCGTCGGCCGGCCACTGCGCGGCGAGCGCGCCCAGCGGTACCAGACGGTAGCGGGAGATGTACGGCAGCAGCTCCGCCAGCTCCACCTCGGAGGTGAACACCGGCACGACCGGGTCCCCGCCGGGCTGCTCCAGTACGGGTAGCGCCACGGCGGCGGGATCGACGCCGTCCTGGTCAGCGTCGTCGGGCACGGGAACGAGCACCTCGCTGCCGGCGAGCGTGTCCAGCGCCGTCGAGTCCTCGGTGTTCACGGCCAGCGCGTCCAGCGCCTGCCGGGCCGGGGTGGTGGTGTTGCGGTGGGCAGGTGTGTCCATGGCAGTTCCCCTGGTAGCGACGGTGGTACGCCCCGCCCGACGGCAAGATCGCTCCGGGCACGGCCCTGCTCGCGTACCCGATCGGAAGCGGGGCATTCCTTCGCTCGCACAAAGGTCCCCCGGGAGGCTACGGAATCAGGGCGATGTGGTCCGAGGGCAGACCCAGGCGGTCGCAGCCGACGCGGCGGGTCAGCGGCTCGGCCATGCTGGGGCCGACGTGCGTCCAGTACGTGGCCGCGTCCCGGAAGTAACGCTGCATCCGCTCGCCGTCGCGGGCGTGCCGGGAGCCGGCCGTGCGGAAGAGGGTGCCCTGGAGGACGTCCCAGGCGAGGCGGCCGGCGTTCAGGAACGTCAGCGCGAGCCGGTTGTCCTCGACGGTGGTGAAGGGCGCCTCGCCGCGGACATTGCGCCGGCAGACCTCCATCCAGTCCTCGGCGGTCTGCCGCAACGCGGCTTCGGCCAGGTGGATCGTGCCGAGCGCCTCGCCGAGGTGCCGCTGGTAGTCGTGCAGGTCGGCGCGGGTGCGGTCGGGTTCCAGGGTGAGGGGGCGGGCGGCGACGATCCGGGCGTACTCGTCGGCGGCGGCGTACGCGATGCCGATCATGATGGCGGCGAGTTCCCCGTGGAAGAAGCTCGGCGCACGCCCCGCGTACATCGGGTTGCCATGCAGCTCCGAGCCCACGCTGCCGCCCTCCACGGGCAGGTCGAGCAGGAACGCCTCGCGGGTGAGGTACGAGGGGATCCGCGCCTGCTCCAGGTGAATGCTGTTGGACCCGCTTCCGCGCAGCCCCAGCACCCCGTGCCAGTCGTCCAGCACCGTCCACGCCGAGCGCGGGGCGACGAACAGCACCGGCGGTCCGGGCGGGTCGCCGGGGGTGGTGGGTGCGCGCAGGGTCTGACCGACGTAGTGGGTCGAGTACGGCGCGCCGGAGGAGTACGGCCAGGTGCCGTCGAGCACGACGTGCCCGTCCCCGTCCGGCCTCGCGACGCCGACCGGCACCACGGTCGACGCGGCCCGGAACTCCCCGTCGGCTCCGAAGATCTCGTCCTGCGCCTTCTCCTCGAAGAGCGTGGCCACTTGGAGCACGTGGGCGGCGGTCAGCGAGAGCGCCCACCCGGTGGACGGGCAACCGCGGGCGGTCTCGGTCACCACCCGATAGAAGACGGGCAGCCCGAACTCGTACCCGCCGTACCGCCGCGGCTGCAGGATCCGGTAGAACCCCGCCCGCAGGAAGTCCTCGTGGGTCTCCTTCGGATAGTGCGTCAACTGCTCGGTCTCCGGCTGCCGTTCGAGCAGTACGGGCCTGAGCGCCACGGCGCGCCGGACGATCTCGTCTTCGGTCAGGGCGGGTTCGGGTGGGGCGGGCACGGTGCCTCCTGACGTCTGGGGCCGTCCGGTTCGTGACGCGATACGAGTGATTGAACACGCCGACGAGCCCGGGGTACCGACCCGAAATCGCCAACCGTCAGCCGAACTCGAGCGTCAGCTGGAAGTGGTCGGGGTCGAGCAGGCTGACGACATGCTCCACGAAGCTGCCGTCCGCCGCCCGGCTGGTGCGCCGCGTGTCGAGGAACCAGTCGCCCGGCGTCCGCCGCAGCAGCTCCGCCTCCCGCGCGTCGATCCGCCGCCCGATCAGCCGCTGCTCGCCATGGTCGGGACGCAGCCCCGCCCGCAGCATCACTTCTGCGAGCGACTCCCCCGCCAGCCCGCGTTCCGGCAGCTCCCGTATGCCGGGCACGGGTGGCAGAAAGCTGCGTTCGTACGTCACCACCGTGCCGTCGGCGACCAGCTCCCGGGTCCGCTCCACGCACACGAACTCACCATCGTCCACGGCGAGTTGCTCGGCCAGCTCGGTCGCACGAACCTCGCGCACGGCCAGCGTCCGCAGCTCCGCGTCGATGCCCCGGGGGCAGTGGCGCGGGCCCAGCCGAGGCTGTCGTCCGGCGAACGGCCGACGAAGAGGACGTACGAGCCCTTGCCGGTGCGGGTGGCGATCAGACCGGCCTCGCACAGTTCGGCGAGCGCCGCGCGGACCGTCGTACGGCTGACTCCGAACCGCTGGGCCAACGCGTGCTCGCCGGGCAGTTGCTCCCCCGCCGGGCGCCGGCCGCTGCGGATCTCCTTCGCGAGCACCTCGGTGATGCGCTGGTGCTTGAGAGGCACTCCGCTCACCCGGCCTCCCCGAGGAGTCCGGCGACGGTGGTCACGCGGATCAGCGGCCGGTACAGGTCCATGACGTGCAACGCCTTGGCGTGCGAGTCGTCGTCGGCGCCCGCGCAGGCGTCCGCGGCCACCAGAACCTCGATGCCGGCGTCGGCGGCGGCGAGGGCGGTGGACAGGACGCAGCAGTCGGTGCTGACGCCGGCCAGGACCAGACGGCCTTCGGGGCCGATGTGCCGGGCGAGTTCCGGGGTCCACTTGCCGAAGGTCGGGGCGTCGACGAGATGACCCTCGTGGTCGGTGAACTCGTCGGTGAGTTCCCACAGTCGGGCGTCCGGCGGCTGGAGGGCGAAGGGCCATTGGTCGTAGTAGGCGCGCCAGGCGCCGTCCGGTTTCGCGGGGGCCAGGAAGCGGGTGAAGGCGACGCGTTCGCCGTAGGCCGGCAGCAGGCGTCGTACTCCTGCCGCGGCCTCGGTGTAACGGGGCGCGGCCCAGGGGCTGTCGGGCTCGGCGAAGACGCGCTGCATGTCGATGACGGCGAGCAGGCCGGTGGTCATACGGCCGCCTCGGCGTCCACCGGGCTCGGGGCCTGCGCCTCCTGGGCCTGGACGCGGTCCCGGCTCAGGGCGAGGGTGCCGAGGAAGCCGAGCGCGAGGGCGGCGAGGACGCCGAGGTTGGCGTACGCCCAGGCGCCCGACTTGCCGCCGAGGCCGAAGGGGTCGAGCAGATAGCCCTGCCAAGTCAGCCAGCTGGCCGCCGAGTTGGTGACCAGGCCCCAGCCGAGGGCGGTGGCGGCGACGGTGAGCAGAAGCGGGGTGGGCTGGGCGTCGCCGTAGCGGCCGGCCGGGCGGTAGAGGTCGCCCTCGTCGTAGTCGCGGCGGCGCAGGGCGAGGTCGGCGAGCATGATGCCGCACCAGGCGGCGATCGGGACGCCGAGAGTGGTGAGGAAGCCCATGAACTGGCCGAGGAAGTCGTCGGCGAAGAAGACGATGTAGATCGAGCCCGCGATCATCAGGACGCCGTCGACGAAGGCGGCCAGGTAGCGCGGGATCCGCAGGCCCGCCGAAAGGAGGGCCAGGCCGGAGGAGTAGATGTCGAGGACCGCGCCGCCGACCAGGCCGAGCACCGCGACCACGGCGAACGGGACCAGGAACCAGGTGGGCAGGATCGTGGTGAGGGCGCCGATGGGGTCGGCGGCGACGGCGGTGTTGAGCTTGGTGGAGGAGCCGGCCAGCAGCAGGCCGAAGACGAGGAGCAGGAGCGGTGCCACCGAGGCGCCGAAGGTGGTCCAGCCGATGACTCCCTTGCTCGACGAAGTACGCGGCAGATAGCGGGAGTAGTCGGCGGCGGCGTTGACCCAGCCGAGGCCGAAGCCGGTCATCATGAAGACCAGGGCGCCGATGAACTCCTGGGCGGAGCCCGCGGGCAGAGCGCTGACTGTGCTCCAGTGGATGTGGTCGGCGACCAGGGCGATGTAGACGACGGTGAGCACGCCGGTGACGACCGTGATCACGGTCTGCAACCGCATGATCAGGTCGAAGCCCATCACTCCGCCCACGACGGTGAGCGCGCCGACCAGGACGAGCGCGACCACCTTGGTCTCGGTGCCGCCGCCCCAGCCGAGCCGCCCGAACACGGTCGCGGTGGCCATGGTGGCGAGCGCGCACAGCACGGTCTCCCAGCCGACGGTCAGCACCCAGGAGATCACCGAGGGCAGCCGGTTGCCGCGCACCCCGTACGCGGCGCGGCTGAGGACCATCGTCGGCGCGGAGCCGCGCTTCCCCGCGACGGCGATGAATCCGCACAGCAGGAAGGAGAAGACGATGCCGATGACACCGGCGACCAGCGCCTGCCAGAAGGAGATCCCGAAGCCGAGCGCGAAGGCGCCGTAACTCAGGCCGAGAATCGAGACGTTGGCCCCGAACCAGGGCCAGAACAGCGTCCGCGGAGTGCCCTTGCGCTCGGCGTCGCCGATGACGTCGAGCCCGTGCGTCTCCACCTGGAGGGAGTCTGCCATCGTCGACCTACCTGTCTAGACGTGTTCAGTCGACGCTAGGTGGCACCCGGTAGGTCGTCAAGACCGTGAACCGGTGAGGCGGTGTCGTCCGATGAGGGGGTGAACGGAGCAGATCCCGGTCTCCCCCGTACGGAGACCGGGACCCATCAGGAAGGAACCGGAGCCATGTCCGCACTCGCCGTCTGTGCCCTCTACGCCTTGGTCGTCGTGCTGTGTCTGCACAACTTCGTCGACTGTGCGCGGACCCCCGCGTCACGGGTCCGGCTGCTGCCCAAGGCCGTCTGGCTCGTGCTGATGTTCGTGGCGCCCGTACTGGGCGGCCTGGCCTGGCTCTACCTCGGCAAGCGGCGCCGGCCCGCGCCTCAGCGCGCCCAGAACGGCAGCGGCGCGCAGACGTTCGCGCAGGTGTAGCCGCCGGGCATCAGCAGGCCGGCGTCGTCCTCGTTGTTGTCGCCGCCCGCGAAGTACACCTCGGGGACCCAGCCCCAGCGGCCGTTGTCCGCCATGGTGGAGCCCCACCAGTAGTTCTCGGCGGACCCGTCCCGGAAGGTCTCGCCCTTCATCTCGGTGACGAACCAGTTGGCGGCGCCGCCCTGTTCGAGGTAGCCGACGACGGGGGCGCCCGGCGAGCGCGTCGCGTGGACCGGGACGCGGCCGCGGGTGAGGTTGCAGTACTTCACCTCCGTCCCCGGCCACACCCGGCCGGTGCCGGGGTCGGTGAGGTTCTTCCTGGTGGGGCTGTGGCAGGGGACGTTGTCGGTGGCGTGGGCGGCGGGTGCGGTCAGGGCCGCCAGGGCGGCGAGCGCCGCGGCGGCCGTGGCGAGTCCGCGCTTGATGTGGATCATGCCCTCGGGAACGACCGGTTCCGGTGGATGGTCACGCCCGGTGTGGGTCAGGCGGGGGTCTCCGGGCGGTCGGGCGCGGCCCAGTGGGTGTGGAAGGCGCCTGCCCGGTCGGTACGGCGGTAGGTGTGGGCGCCGAAGTAGTCGCGCTGGCCCTGGAGGAGGGCCGCGGGGAGGCGCCCTGCACGCAGGGTGTCGTAGTGCGCGAGCGCGGCGGAGAAGGCAGGCACGGGGATCCCGCGCCGGGCGGCCGAGGCGACGGTCTCCCGCCAGGGCACCTGCGCGTCCGTGATCTCCATGGCGAACTCCATCTCGCCGAGCAGGCTGACCAGTTCGCGGTCGGCGGCGTACGCGGCGCGGATGCGGTCGAGGAAGGAGGCGCGGATGATGCAGCCGCCGCGCCAGATCTTGGCGACGCCGCCGAGGTCGATCTTCCAGCCGTACTCGGCGGCCGCGTCCTGGATCATCTTCAGACCCTGGTCGTAGGCGATGACCTTCGACGCGTACAGGGCGTGCTCGACCTGGGAGGCGAAGCGTTCGGCCTCGGTACGGCTGAGCAGGGGCCGGGTGCCACCGGGCAATCCGGCGTAGGCGGCACGCAGTTCGCTCTGGCCGGAGGCGGCGCGGGCGAAGGTGGCCTGGGCGATGGCGGTGACCGGCGAGGCGAGGTCGAGGGCGGTCTGCACGGTCCAGCGACCGGTGCCCTTCTGCCCGGCGGCGTCCTGGACGATGTCGACGAACGGCGCGCCGGTCTCCGGGTCGGTGTGGGCCAGCACCTCGGCGGTGATCTCGACGAGGTAGGAGCCGAGCCGCCCCTCGTTCCAGCGCCGGAAGACGTCCGCGATCTCGGCCGGGGTGTATCCGCCGACCTGCCGCAGCAGGTCGTACGCCTCCGAGATGAGCTGCATGTCGGCGTACTCGATGCCGTTGTGGACCATCTTCACGAAGTGCCCGGCGCCGTCGCCCCCGATGTGGGCGGCGCAGGGCTCGCCGTCGACCTTGGCGCTGATGGTCTCGAACATCGGACCGAGGGTCTCGTAGGACTCCGCGGAGCCGCCGACCATGATCGACGGTCCCTCAAGGGCGCCCTCCTCGCCGCCGGAGACACCGGCGCCGACGAAGTGGATACCGCGCTCACGCAGGGCGGCCTCGCGGCGGCGGGTGTCGGCGAAGTGGGCGTTGCCGCCGTCGATGATCATGTCCCCGGGCTCCAGGAGCGCGGCGAACTCCTCGATGACGGCGTCGGTGGCGGCACCTGCCTGCACCATGATCATCAGGCGCCGGGGGCGTTCGAGGGCGGCCACGAACTCCTCGGCCGTCTCACCGGGCACGAACGTGCCCTCGTCGCCGTACACCTCCATGAGCGCTCGGGTGCGGCCCACCGTGCGGTTGTGTACGGCGACGGTGTAGCCGCGGCGGGCGAAGTTCCGCGCCAGGTTGCGGCCCATCACACCCAGGCCGGTCACGCCGATGGCTGCGGTTGCGTTCATGGTGTTCGTCCCTCGATCGAGTGCGGTGACGGTCACGGGGCGGGCGACCCCGTGACCCTCAGGTACGCACCGGCGGCCCGATCGTCTCGATTCCGGCGGCGAAGCATGTGACGAACCCCGCTCAAACGATCGATCAACCAGGGTTTAACATATGAGCGCCGCCTAGCTCGAAAGATGGATCTGTGACTGTCAACGACGACTCGTTCACCAACTGGAAGACCCGTGAGGAAACCGCGGAGTCGATGATCCCGATCATCGGAAAGCTGCACCGCGAGCAGGACGTCACCGTCCTGCTGCACAGCCGCTCCCTGGTGAACAAGTCGGTGGTGAGCATTCTCAAGACCCACCGCTTCGCCCGGCAGATCGCCGGCGAGGAGCTCTCGGTCACCGAGACCCTGCCGTTCCTCAAGGCCCTGACCGCGCTCGACCTGGGCCCGTCCCAGATCGACATCGGCAGGCTCGCCGCGACCTACAAGAGCGACGACCGGGGGCTGACGGTCGAGGCGTTCACCGCCGACGCCGTCGCGGGTGCCACCGGCGCCAACAAGATCGAGCGCGGCGAGGGCCGCGACGTCGTCCTCTACGGCTTCGGCCGCATCGGCCGCCTCGTCGCGCGCCTGCTGGTCGAGAAGGCCGGCTCCGGCAACGGTCTGCGCCTGCGCGCGATCGTCGTACGCGGCGGCGGCGGCCGCTCCGCCGAAGATCTCGTCAAGCGCGCCTCGCTGCTGCGCCGGGACTCGATCCACGGCCAGTTCCAGGGCACGATCACTGTTGACGAGACGAGCAACACGATCTACGCCAACGGCAACGCGATCAAGGTGATCTACGCCAACGACCCGTCCGAGATCGACTACACGGCGTACGGCATCAGCAACGCCATCCTGATCGACAACACCGGCAAGTGGCGCGACCGCGAGGGCCTCTCCGAGCACCTGCGCCCCGGCATCGACAAGGTCGTGCTGACCGCGCCGGGCAAGGGCGACGTCCCGAACATCGTGCACGGCGTCAACCACGACACGATCAAGCCGGACGAGCAGATCCTGTCCTGCGCGTCCTGCACCACCAACGCGATCGTGCCGCCGCTGAAGGCGATGGACGACGAGTTCGGCGTGGAGCGCGGCCACGTGGAGACGGTCCACTCGTTCACCAACGACCAGAACCTGCTGGACAACTACCACAAGGCCGACCGCCGTGGCCGTTCGGCGCCGCTCAACATGGTCATCACCGAGACCGGCGCCGCCTCCGCCGTGGCCAAGGCGATGCCCGACTTCAAGGCGCGCATCACGGGCAGCTCGATCCGGGTCCCGGTGCCGGACGTCTCGATCGCGATCCTCAACCTCCAGCTGTCCCGCGAGACGTCCCGCGAGGAGGTCCTGGACTACCTGCGCGATGTCTCGCTGACCTCGCCGCTGCGGCGCCAGATCGACTTCACGACCGCCCCCGACGCGGTCTCCAGCGACTTCATCGGCTCCCGCCACGCCTCGATCGTCGACGCCGGCGCCACCAAGGTGGAGGGCGACAACGCGATCCTCTACCTCTGGTACGACAACGAGTTCGGCTACTCCTGCCAGGTCATCCGGGTCGTCCAGCACGTCTCCGGGGTGGAGTACCCGACCTTCCCGAGCCCGGCGGTCTGACCAGGGCGGACTGTCTGGTCAAGGGTCGGCAATATGACCTTTGACCAGACAATTCCAGGGAATGAATCCGGCCAGAGGGGTGGATCAACACTCTGGAGGCGCCGTGACCACAACGCCGGAACCGCGCGTGTCGGGTCTGGAGATCCGCTCCATCGACTACGTGCCCCTGGACGAACGCCACGGCAAACTGTGGCACCTCGGCCCGCTGTGGTTCATGTCGAACGCCCAGATCGCCACGCTCGCCGTCGGCCTGATCAGCATCACCGAGGGCGGCAACCTCATCTGGTCGCTGATCGCGATCGTCGCGGGCACGGTCCTCGGCACCTTCTTCATGGCCTTCCACTCGGCCCAGGGCCCGCAGCTGGGCCTGCCGCAGATGATCCAGTCCAGACCCCAGTTCGGCTACGTAGGAGCCCTGCTGGTGTGGCTCTTCGCCTACGTCCAGTACGCGGGCTTCAACGTCTTCAACACCATCCTCGCCGGTGAGGCCCTGCACACCACGGTGCACGGAGGCGTCAAGCTGTGGGTGGCCGTGGTGACGGTGATCGCCCTGGTCATCGCACTGGTCGGGTACGACGTGATCCACAAGGCCGAGCAGTTCCTGACGTACACCTTCCTGGTCGTCTTCGGCATCTTCACCGTCGGCGTCCTGATCACCCTGCACTACCCGGCGGGCTCCTTCGACCTCGGCGCCTTCAAGGCCACCCCGTTCCTGGCCCAGTTCGGCGTGGTCGCCGGCTACCAGATCAGCTGGGCGATCTACGTCTCCGACTACTCCCGCTACCTGCCGCCCGGCGTGACGGTCCGCAAGACCTTCTACTGGACCTACTTCGGCTCGGCCCTCGGCGGCATCTGGCTGATGGTCCTCGGCTCGCTCCTCGCCGCCTGGGCGGGCAAGGACTTCGACACGATCAAGTCGATCAACGCGGCGGGCGACAAGGTGTTCAACGGCTTCGGAGCGATCGTGCTCCTCTTCGCCGTCCTGGGCCTGGTCTCCGTGACAGCGCTCAACATGTACGGCGGCTCACTCACGTTGATCAGTGCGGTCGACTCGATCAAGAGGGTGCGCCCGACGCTCTCGGTCCGCCTGGTGACGATCGGCCTCACCGCGGCGCTCTCCCTGGTCGGCGCCCTCGCCGCGACCTCCAACTTCCTGGAGAACTTCAACAACTTCCTGCTGCTGGTCCTCTACCTCTTCATCCCGTGGACCGCGGTCAACCTGATGGACTACTACGTGGTCCGCCGCGGCCACTACGCCATCGCGGAGATCTTCAACCCGCGCGGTATCTACGGCCGTTGGGGCTGGCACGGCATCATCGCCTACCTGGTCGGCTTCGCCGTCATGGTCCCCTTCTTCTCCGTGGGCACCCTCTACACGGGCCCCGTCGCCGACGCCCTCGACGGAGCCGACATCTCCCTGTTCGTCGGCCTCCCGGTCTCCGCAGCGCTGTACTGGTGGCTGACCCGGTCGATCGACGTGGAGGCCGAGGCACGGCTGGCCGAGGCGGAGGCGGCGGAACTGGAGCAGGCGGCACACGAGCACCGGGAGCCGTGAGCCACCTCGTTGTCACAGCCGGACTAACAGCGCTTCCACAGGACTCAACTCCCGCAAAGAGAACGCCGAACATCTCAATACGCCTCTCGACCACTGCCATATTCGAAAGCCATTTCGGAGGTGGTTGTGACGCGAGAGGCGACGACATCCCGTCCCCAGGGGACGGTCGCGCAGGTACCGGACCGCACCGCCGAGCGCCTCGCAGGCCTTGAGGAACGCCGAGTTCGTGCCGTGGCTCCGGGCGGCACGAGACGGCGTGGGCAGTTCGGCGCGCGGGAGCGGATCGAACGGCTGCTGGACCCGGGCTCCTTCACGGAGACCGGTCTGTTCGTGCGGGCCCGGCCCGTCGGGGACGGCGCCCGGCGCCCGTACGGGGACGGGGTGATCACCGGGCACGGCACCGTCGACGGCCGTACCGTCTGCGTCTTCGCCCAGGACTCCACGGTCTTCGGCGGCAGCATGGGCGAGGCCTTCGGGGAGAAGACGGTCGCCCTGATGGACCTCGCCCTGAAGATCGGCTGCCCGGTCGTCGGGCTCAACGACGGCGGCGGGGCCCGCATCCAGGAGGGCGTCTCCTCGCTCGCCCTCTACGCCGAACTGGTCCGCCGCAACGTCAAGGCGTCCGGCGTGATCCCGCAGGTCTCGGTCGTCCTGGGCCCCTGCGCGGGCGGCGCCGCCTACTCGCCGGCCATCACGGACCTCACCGTGATGGTCGACGGCGCCTCGCACATGTTCGTCACCGGGCCCGAGGTCATCGAGGCGGTCACCGGCGAACGCACCGACGCCGAGGAGCTGGGCGGCGCCCGCACCAGCAACACCCTGAGCGGCAACGCCCACTTCCTCGCCACCGACGAGGAGGATGCCATGGACACCGTACGGGACCTGCTGTCGTATCTGCCCGCCAACAACCTCGAACGGCCGCCGGAGTACGCCCCGGCCCCCGCCCACGACGGCGCCCGGCTGGACGAGCTCGTGCCGGACCGGCTCCAACAGGCCTACGACATGCGGGACATCCTGCACACGGTCGTCGACGACGGTGAACTCCTGCAGATCCAGGAGCTGTTCGCGCCGAACATCATCTGTGCGCTGGCCCGCGTCGAGGGCCGTTCGGTGGGGGTGGTGGCCAACCAACCCCTGTGCTCGGCCGGGGTGTTGGACATCGACGCCTCCGAGAAGGCCGCGCGTTTCGTACGGTTCTGCGACGCGTTCGGCATCCCGCTGCTGACCTTCGCCGACGTACCGGGCTATCTGTCCGGCGTCCGCCAGGAGCAGGCCGGGATCATCCGGCGCGGGGCCAAACTGCTGTACGCGTACGCCGAGGCGACCGTCCCGAAGGTCACCGTCGTGGTCCGAAAGGCGTACGGCGGCGGATACGCGGTGATGGGTTCCAAGCATCTCGGCGCCGACGTCAACCTCGCCTGGCCCACCGCCCGTATCGCCGTGATGGGCGCCGAGGGCGCGGTGGGCATCCTGCACCGGCGGGAACTCGCCGCCGCGGCCGATCCGGTGGCTCTGCGCGAACGGCTGGTCGCCGCGTACGAGAGCACCCACGGCACCCCGTATCTCGCCGCCGAGCGCGGCTACGTCGACGCCGTCATCGCCCCTCGCGAGACCCGCGAGCAGGTCTGCCGCGCGCTGCGGACGCTGCGCGGCAAGCGCGCCCCGATGCCGGAGCGCCGCCACGGCAACATCCCCCTGTGATCCCGCCGACTGCTCCAACCACCGTGCCCCGCAAGCCCGTTACGTGACCTGAGGAGCCAACCCGTGGAGAGCCGCCGCCCCCCGCTAGCGCCCGCCCACCGGAGTCTGCCGGAGTTCCTGCGGCACTGGGCCGGGGCCACCCCCGACCGCCGGGCGTTCACCTTCGTCGACCATCCCGCGCCGGGTTCGCGGGGCGTCCACCGCACGCTGACCTGGCGCCGCCTGGACCTGCGCGTCCGCGCCCTGGCCGCCCGGCTCGCCGAGGACACCGAGCCCGGGGCGCGGGTCGCGCTGCTGTGCCCGCAGGGCATGGAGTACGTCACCGCCTTCCTCGGGGCACTCGCGGCCGGACTGGTCGCCGTACCGCTGTATCCACCGGGTCTGCCCGGGCAGGGCGACCGGCTCTCGGCGGTGCTGGCCGACGCGAACCCGGCCGTCGTGGTGACGACACGTCAAGTCGCCGACGAGGTCCGCGACTTCTGCTCGGGCACGACGGTACGGATCGTGGTGGCCGACGAGGTGCCGGACGCGGCCGTGGGCGACGGGCGGCCGGTGGCCCCTGACGCCGTCGCCTATCTCCAGTACACCTCTGGCTCGACCCGCACCCCGGCGGGCGTCGAGATCACTCACGCCAACGTCGTCGCCAACGCCCGCCAGGCGCTTGCCGCTTACGGCGCCGACGCCCATCCGGTCACCTGCGTCGGCTGGTTGCCGCTGTACCACGACATGGGTCTGGTGCTGAGCGTCGCCGCCCCGGTGGTGCGCGGCCTGCCGTCGGTGCTGATGGATCCGGTGGCGTTCCTGCACGAACCGGTGCGCTGGCTACGGCTGTTGGGGACACATCCGCGCGCGCTGAGTGCGGCTCCCAACTTCGCCTACGACTACTGTGCCTCCGCCGTCACCGAAGCGCAGAAGGCGGACCTGCGGCTGGGTGGCATCGCCGCGCTCATCAACGGCAGCGAGCCGGTCCGTCCCGGCACGGCCGACCGTTTCCACGCCGCGTTCGCCGGTCAGGGGCTGGTACCCGAGGTGCACTGTCCGTCGTACGGGCTCGCCGAGGCGACCGTCTTCGTCAGCGCCGCCCGGCCCGGCGAGCCGCTGCACCGCGTCGCCCTCGACCGGGACGCGCTCGCCGCCGGGAAGGCGCTGCCCGCACGGCCCGACGACCCCAGAGCCGTGCTGCTGGCGGGCTGCGGGACTCCGGCGAGCCAGCGGGTTCGTATCGCGGACCCGGTGTCGGGTGCCGAGCTCTCCGAGGGGGAGGTCGGCGAGATCCAGGTGCGGGGTCCCAACGTCGGCCGCGGCTACTGGAACCAGGAGGAACTCACCGGTCGCGTCTTCGGCCCCGGCGGGTGGCTGCGCACGGGAGACCTCGGGACGGTGCTGGAAGGGCAGTTGGTCGTCACCGGACGGCTCAAGGACCTCATCGTCGTGGACGGCCGGAACCACTATCCGCAGGACGTGGAGGCCACCGCGCAGGACGCCCATCGGTCGATACGGCCCGACCGGCTCGCCGCCTTCGGCGTCCCGGGCGGCTCGGGCGAACGGGTGGTCGTCGTGGCCGAGCACTCCCGCGGCACCCGACTTCCGGACATCGACGTACCGGAGTTGGTCCGTGCCGTGCGCGCCGCCGTCTCCGCCCGGCACGGGCTGCGGCTGGCCGATGTGGTGCTGGTGGAGCCGGGCGCCGTGCCCCGGACGTCCAGCGGGAAGGTGTCACGGGCGCGGACGCGGGAGCGGTATCTGGCAGGCCACTACGCTGCGGCGGAGCGTGCGCGGTGAGAGCCAGCGACGAGCACGCGGTGCGTCGGCTGATCGCGGAGCGGGTGGCCGCCTGGAGCGGGACGCCCGGGCAACTCGCGCCGATGGACCGGCCGTTGGCGGACCTGGGCATGTCCTCACGGGACGCCGTGGTGCTGGCCGGGGAGCTGTCCCAACTGGTGGGCCGTGAACTGCCGGCGACGCTGGTGTGGGAGGCGCCCACCGGGGAGGCGCTCGTCACGCGGGTCTGCGGTACGGAGACGCCGGGCCAGCCGCCGGTGACGGTACAGGTCATCTCCGGCGAACCGGTCGCGGTCATCGGGGTCGGCTGTCGGCTGCCCGGCGGTGTGCACGGCCCCGACGACTTCTGGCGGCTGCTGGGCGAGGGCGTCGACGCGATCCGGCGGGTCCCGGAGGACCGCTGGCGCGACTTCACCGCCTTTCCGCCCTCCGACGCACTCCCTTACGGCGGATACCTCGACGACATCGCCGGCTTCGACGCGGACTTCTTCCGCATCACCCCGCGCGAGGCCGCCGTGATGGACCCGCAGCAGCGGATCCTCCTTGAGGTCGTCCACGAGACGCTCGACCATGCCGCCGTCCCGGCCGCGTCCCTGGCCGGCAGCAACACCGGCGTCTACGTCGGAGTCTCGACCGCCGAATACGGCCAACTCACCGGCGCGGACGCCGAGTCGGTCGATCCCTGGGCTCCGGCGGGGGCGGCGCTCAGCGTCGCCGCGGGTCGGCTGGCGTATGTCCTGGACACCCGCGGGCCGAGTCTGACCGTCGACACGGCGTGCTCCTCCTCGCTGGTCGCCGTGCACCACGCGTGCGTCTCCCTGCGCACGGGCGAGAGCGACCTGGCAATCGCCGCCGGCGTCAACCTGCTCCTCTCCCCCACCGTCACGGTCGCCTTCCAGCGGGCGGGAGCCCTCGCCGCCGACGGCCGCTGCAAACCGTTCTCCAAAGCGGCCGACGGCATCGGGCGCGGCGAGGGCTGCGCGGCCGTCCTCCTCAAGCGGCTGTCCGACGCCGAGCGGGACGGCGACCGGGTGCTGGCCGTCATCCGTGCCACGGCAGTCAATTCCGACGGCCGCTCCAACGGCCTTCTGGCGCCCAACCCCGCAGCCCAGCAGGCCCTGTTGTCGACCGCGTACGCGCGAGCCGGTGCCGACCCGGCGCACGTCGACCACGTCGAGGCGCACGGCACCGGCACCCCCCTCGGCGACCCGATCGAGGCGGGCGCGCTGGGCGCGGTCCTCGGCGCGGACCGCGACCCCGACCAGCCGCTGCTGCTCGGCTCGGTCAAGGGCAACCTGGGCCATCTGGAGTCGGCGGCGGGCGTCGCCGGGCTGGTCAAGACGGTGCTCGCCCTGCACCACGACATCATCCCGCCGTCCCTGCACTGCTCAGACGGCAGTGCGCTCGACGACGAACGGCTGCGGGTGGCGACCGAGCCCGAGCCGTGGCCCCGCTACGGCGGCACGGCACTGGCAGGGGTCTCCGGTTTCGGCTTCGGTGGCACCAACGCCCATGCGGTACTGGAGGAATGGCGGCCCGCCCCGCCCCCGTCACCGCAGGAGCCGACGGCCCGGCTGCACCTGCTGTCCGACGTCGACGGAGGGCGGCTCCGGGACACCGCGTCCCGGCTCGCGGACTGGCTCGGGACACCAGAGGGCGACCGCACGCCCCTGGCCGAGGTGGCGCGTACGCTCGCCGGGCGGACCGGTCGCGGCCCCGTGCGGGCCGCCGTGGTCGCCCGCGACCGTGCCGAACTCGTCGACGGTCTGGGCGCGTTGGCGAAGGGCCTCGCCCATCCCGAGGTGGTGACCGACGACCGGGACCGCGTCGGGCGCGGACCGGTGTGGGTGTTCTCCGGGTACGGCAGCCAATGGGTCGGCATGGGACGCCGCCTGCTCGCCGAGGAACCCGCCTTCGCCGCCGCGGTGGAGAAGACCGACGCCCAACTCGCCCCGGAATGCGGGCTGTCCCTCCACGAGCACCTCACCTCCGGCGGTGACCTGAACCGACTGGAGGTCGCCCAACCCGTGCTGTTCGGGCTCCAGGTGGCACTGAGTGAACTGTGGCGTTCGTACGGCGTCGAGCCCGCCGCCGTGATCGGCCACTCCATGGGAGAGGTGGCCGCCGCGGTGTGCGCGGGAGCCCTGGACCTGTCGGACGCAGCCAGGATCGTGGCGGTACGGGCACGACTGTTGAGTCGGCTCCGGGGTGGCGCGATGGCGGTCGTGGACCTGGACGACAGCGAACTGTCCTCCTTGGCACGGGACTTCCCCGACGTGCATGTAGCCGTGCACTCCTCCCCCGGTCAGAAGGTCGTCACCGGCGAGCAGGCCGCGGTCTCCCGGCTGGTGCGACGGCTGGAGCGTGCCGGACGGACGGCTCGCGCCATGCGGGTCGTCGGGGCCGGTCACTCACCTCAAGTCGACCCGCTGCTGGCCGAGTTGGCCGATGCCCTGGCCGACGTCCAGGGCAGACCGCCCCGCGTCCCCGTGTACTCCACCGTCCTGGACGACCCGCGCGGCGAATCGGGCTTCGGTGCCGGCCACTGGGTGGCGAACCTGCGCCGGCCCGTGCGGCTGGACCGGGCTGTCGCGGCGGCCTCGGCCGACGGACACACCGCGTTCGTCGAGATCTCACCCCACCCGGTCCTGCTCCGGGCTGTCACGGACACCGCGCCGGGGGCTTTCGCCGTCGGCACCCTGCGGCGCGACGGCGACGGATCCGCCGCGTTCCTGGCCCAGTTGGGCGCGCTGTACACGGCGGGTCAGCGGCTGCCGCTGCCGCCCGGCCGGGTCGTCGATCTGCCCGCGCCACGCTGGCGGCATGTGCGGTACTGGTGGACGGACGGCAGCGCGGCGGCCCCGCCCGCGCCGAAGACCGTGGCGCCGGAGGACGATTCGGTCGCCGCCCGCCTGTGCCACCACATCGCCGCCGTCACCGGCCATCCGCCGACGCGCCTCACCCCCGCCACCGCCTTGGCCGACCTCGGCCTGGACTCCCTGATGGCCGTCCGCATCCGGACCGCGCTGGAGCGCGAGTTCCGGATCGAGCTGCCGCTGCGCGAATTGCTCGGCGCCACGAGCATCGGCGCCATGGCCGACCGCGTACAACAGGCGCTTTCCGCCGCGGAGTTCCGGCCGCTGCGGACCTTGCGCCAGGGCGGCTCGCGGCCACCGCTCTTCCTCGCCCACGCGGCCGGCGGCACGACCGACGTGTACCGGGCCCTCGTCGAACGTCTCGGCGACGACCGCCCCGTGTTCGGCCTGGAGCGGATGGACGAGGCCGAAACGGTCACCGAGAAGGCGCGACGCTACGCGGAGGCAATCACCGCCAGACACCCGAACGGGCCCTGCCTGCTGGGTGGTTGGTCCTTCGGCGGCTTCGTCGCTCAGGAGACCGCACGACAACTGACCGCCGCCGGGCGGGAGGTGGCGCTCGTGGTGCTCCTCGACTCCGTACGGCCGCTGGAGGACCGCGCCCCGGACGAACGCATCCGCGCCCACCTGACCGGCTTCGCCGCGCACGTAGCCGACGCCTACGGGGTCCGGCTGGAGCTGCCGTACGACGAACTCGTCGCGATGGACGACGACGGCGAGCGCATCGACACCGTGCTGGGCGCCCTGCGCGCGGCCGCCGAGGTGCCGGCCGCGGCGCTGGAGCACCAGCGCTCCTCGTATCTCGACCTGCGGATCGGCGAGGCGCACCGGCCGCGGCCGTACGACGGGCGGGTGGTGCTCTTCCGGGCCGGGGAGACCGCGCCGCACACCGTGCGCGACCCGGCGTACGAACGGGACGACGAGGCGCTCGGCTGGGACGAGGTGTGCCCGCGGCTGACCGTCGTACCCGCCCCGGGCATCACCTCTCGCTCCTCGACCCTCCGCAGGTCGACGAGCTCGCCGCCCTGCTCCGGCGGGAGTTCGACCTCGCCGAGCAGACCCGCTGAACCGGAACCCGAGGAGCCGCCATGCCCCACCGCCCACGCGCCGCCGGACTCTCCCGGCGCACCGTCACCAAGGCCGCGGCGACGGCCGGTCTGGCCGCGCTCTTCGGAGCCGCGGCCGGCACCGCACGGGCCGCGACCCAGATCAGCGCCCGCACCTTCGACGTGTCCGTGTCCTCCACCGCCCTGGGCCGCAGCGCGCCCGTGCGGCTGATCCTGCCGTCGGACTTCGACGCACACCCGACGAAGACCTACCCCGTCCTGTACCTCCTGCACGGCGCCCACGACGACTACACGTCCTGGACCCGGGAGACGGACATCGAGGCCTTCACCGCGGGCCGGGACCTGATCGTGGCGATGCCGGACGCGGGTCCGACCGGCATTCCCACGGCCTGGGCCAGTGGCCCGGACTACGAGACCTTCCAGGTCACGGAGGTCCCGGCGCTGCTCGCCGGCAGCTATCGCGCTTCCGGGGTGCGGGTCGTCGCGGGGGTCTCCACCGGCGGGTACGGCGCCATGGCGCACGCGGCCCGGCATCCGGGCGCGTTCGCGGCCGCCGCCTCGTACAGCGGCATCCTCGACACCACGTTCCTCGGTGTGCCGACGATCGTCGACGCCATCGTGGCCCGGGAGAACCTGGCGCCCCTGTCGCTGTGGGGCAACCCGATCCTGAATCTCCTCACCTGGCAGAACTTCAACCCGCGGGCCCGTGCCGCGGGGTTGCGCGGCACACCTCTGTACGTGTCGAGCGGCAGCGGTGTGGCCGGGGGCACCGGTGACTGGCTGCCCGAGGCGCTGGAGAGCGCGCTGTGGCCGCAGGCGCACAGTTTCGCGAACGCCCTCGACCGGCTCGGCATCGCGGTCACCGAGCACTTCTACTCGGGCGGAGGACACAGCTGGGCGTACTGGAAACAGGAGTTCGCCACGTCCTGGCCGATGCTCGCCGGTGCGCTGGGGGTGCCGGAGTGATGTCGGTGCCGTCGGGGCACGGAACGGAGCGCAGGGGGCGAGCGTCCAACACGGGACTTGCCCCTCGCCCCACGGACAACGGTCCGCGGGTGAGCCCGTTCCGGGTGAAAGGAGTGTCCTCGATGGCCGTCCCCACCCCCCACGACGCAGCGGCCGGTCCGGCGCCCTCGGTGCCGCCCGACCTGGCCGACTTACTCCGCGCGCAACTCGGAGCCGTCGCCGACGTGGTGGCGGAGGAGGTGCGCCGGCAGGTCCCCGAGTACGCGGGACCGCCCGACGGGGCCTACGCCAGGAACCTGCGGGCCGGCGTGGAGCAGGCGCTGACCCTGTTCGTCGACCACATCGCCGACCCGCGCGGCCGGGGCGACGCGATCGCGGCGACGTACCACGCGCTCGGGCGTGGCGTGGCCCTGGAGGGCCGCAGCCTGGAGGTGCTGCAGTCGGCGCTGCGGATCGGCGGGCTGCAGGCCTGGCGGCTGATGGGGCAGACGGCCGAGGAGCTCGGCTTGGACTCGGCGGTGGTGGCGGCGCTGGGCGAGCTGGCTTTCCGGACCGTGCACGAGGTCGCCGAGGCGGCCGCCGCGGGATACACCCAGGCGCGGCCGCACACCACGGAGCAGTTGGAGCGGCGGCGCCGGCGGCTGCTCGACCTGCTGCTCGGCGAGGGGCCGGTGTCGATGGAGGCGGTGCACGATCTGGCGCACGGCGCGCGATGGACGGTGCCGCGTCACGTCGCCGTCGTCGTGCTCGCCGCCGGGGCCGAACAGCGCGAGGAGGAACGGCCGTTGGCGGGTGCCGGGGCACTGGTGGACATGGAGTCGCGGCCGCCGCGGATGCTGGTGCCCGATCCGGACGGCTCGGGCCGTTTCGCCGGGCGGGCCTTCGCCCTGGCCCTGCGCGGCCGGCCGGCGGCGATCGGGCCGACGGTGCCGCTGGTCGAGGCCGGGCAGTCGCTGCGCCTGGCCTCGCTGGCGCTGGGACTGATGGGGCGCGGGGTCCTGCCCCGGCAGGGAGTCGTACGGTGCGACCAGCACCTGTCGACCCTGCTGCTGCACGGTGACGAGCCCCTGCTCGCCCAGCTGGAGGCGCGCGCCCTGGCACCCCTCGACGGGGTCTCCGACGGCCAGCGCGTCCGTCTCGCGGAGACCCTGCTGGCCTGGCTGCTGAGTGGCAGCAACGTCCCCGACGTCGCCGTCCGCCTCCACATCCACCCGCAGACGGTCCGCTACCGGCTGCGCCAACTGGAGAAGCTCTTCGGCGATGCCCTGCACGACCCCGCCACCCGCCTGGATCTGATTCTGGCGCTGCGGGCGGAGGAACTACGTATGGACGCAACAAAATCCGTCGAGTTTCTGAATTCCCGTCAATAACACCCTTCCACGGAACGCGAATACGTTCGGGACGTCCTTTTCCGTAGACGCGCAAACGCGCCCGACCCGCAAAGGATCCCCATGCGTATCCGCTTGTGCCTCGCCACGCTCTCCCTCGTCGGCGGCGCCGGACTCACCACCCTCTCCGCACCGGCCGCAACGGCCGCGACCTGCTCGGACATCGACGTCGTCGCGGCGCGCGGCACCTTCGAACCCGGCACGCTGGGCGCGATCGTCGGCGACCCGGTGTATTCCGCGCTCCAGCAGAAACTCACGGGCCGGAATCTCTCCAGCTACAAGGTGAACTACCCGGCCGACCTCTCCCTCACCTCGGCCGCACAGGGAAACTCGGACCTGGTGAACCACGTCAACAGCCAGGCGGCCGCCTGTCCGAACCAGCGCTTCATTCTCGTCGGCTATTCGCAGGGCGCGAATGTCGTCGACAATTCCATCGGTATCAGCAGCGACGGCGCGGTGGTCGGCAGCCCGATCGTGGCCACCATTCCCGACGCGCTCGCGCCGAGGGTCGCCGCGGTGCTCCTGTTCGGCAACCCGATCCGGGCGCTGGGCAAGAGCGTCACCGGCGCCTACCAGAGCCGCACCATCGACTTCTGCGCCCAGGGCGACCCCATCTGCGAGAACGGCGGTGACGACGTCCTGGCCCACCTGAGCTACACCTCGGACGCCGGCGCGGCGGCCGACTTCGCCGCGACCAAGGTCTGACGACCGACGCCGAGGGCCCGGGAGAGATCCTCCCGGGCCCTCGGCTCGTCCGCCCGCGGTCACTACTGAGGGGCGCGGGCGAAGCGGGCGAGGTTGGTCGAGACGGGCTCCGGCTGCCCGTTGTTCTGCACCGGAGCGGCGGTGAGGACGTCCAGGTGCTGGTAGCCGTCGGCGACCACGGGATGCAGATCGGCGGGGATGCGTCCGGCCAGCAGGCCGTCTCCCGCGAGGACGGTGAGTGTCGGGTTCGCGGTCAACCCGTCGGGATGCACGACGAGTTGCTTCACCTGGGGCGAGGTGGCGAGTTCGATGTCGGTGACCAGCTTCGTCGGGAAGTACTGCTCGGTGAAGTCCAACGGCTGCCGGGCGAGGCTGCGCGCCAACTCCTCGATGTCGGTGACCTCTTCGCCCGCGTTGGTGAAAGGCGTGCCGTCGGACGACCGGTATCCAGGATCATCGGCGGCCCCGACACGGTCGTAATTCCGCCATGTGTAGAGCGGACCGTGGGGCTCGGCCGGAATGGCCTTGTACCGGATGCCGAACAGTGCCGGCTGCCCTGAACTGCCGTTTGTGGCAGGGAAGTTCTTGTCGGTGATCGGCCCGCCGTCGAAGAAGCCGACGCTGCTCTGCAGGAAGGCGAGCGGTACGGAGTTGTCGTCCAGCAGCGCGCCGAGAACCGCCGCGTTGGTGAGCCGGAAGTCCTTCACCGCGGGTGTGCCGGTGAGGAAGGTGGCGGCGTCCTTGGAGAACAGGAAACGGTTCGTCGCCTCGATGTTGGTGTTGGCGGGCAGATAACTCGGCAGGTCGGACTCGCCGTTCACGTTCTGAACGGCGCCCACTCCGGCGATCGCCAGCAGGGTCATGGTCTCGGGGTTGAGCAGGACGGGTGCGGACAGCGAGCGCGGGAGCACTCCGCTGTCGAGACCGGCCTGGACCACGCCGTAACCGAGGCCCACGTCCGGCAGGTTGGTGTCGTCCGGGATGCTGCCGCTGAGGTCCGCGAGCGAGGTGGAGACGGTGGTGTCGAGGGCGAAGTAGCCGGCGCACTGGTTGTATCCGGCGTCGGCGGTGGTGGCCGGGTCGCCGTCGAAGTCGGCGGTCGCGAAGTAGCCGGTGACGACACCGCCGAGCGAGTGCCCGCCGCACAGCACCTTCCGCTTGCGCAGGCCCTGGTCGGGCAGTTCGGCGGTGAGCAGGTCGTACTGGTCGCGCACGGTCTGCTGGATGCCGAGCTTCGCCATCCAGCCCAGCTGGTCGTTGCCGACGAAACCGGCGAAGGTGCGGCCGGCCACCTGCTTGCCGCGGTAGTAGTAGTCGACGGCCGTGTGCTGGTCGCCGGAGTCGACGCCGGTGTGGTCCTCCAGGCAGTTGGAGCGCCGGTCCAGGGCCCAGAACTCGATGTGCACGCCCTGTTCGGCCGCGCGGGCCACGGTGTTGCGGGCGACGCTGTCGAAGGCACCGGCGCCCTCCAGGATCCCCGGCTGGGCGACCAGGATCCTGTCCGCGTCGGCCGAGGCGGCCGGCCCGTCGGAGGAGCGGTAGCGCAGATACGACAGCCAGTCGCACGCCGCCGGACGCGCCCCGAAGGACGCCGGCAGCGGCACCTTCACGCGCACCACCGATTCGGTGACTCCACCGGCCGCACCCACCGGCGTCTCGGCCCGCGCGCTGTCTCCCTGGGCCTCCGGGACGGCCACGGTGAGCGTCCCGGCGGTCAGCAGCACCGCCAGCGCGGCGGTACGCAGGGCTTTCGGGGTTCGTCCTCTGCTGCGGCTCGTGTTCATAGCCGGACGGTAGGGCCGGGTGGGCCGTGCGATCGGACGGTGCTCACAAAGACTCAGCACCTGGTGACGCGTTTGTCACCAGCAGTGGATGTCGGCGGAGCAAGGGTGGGCGAGGAACGCACAGCCCGCCCCCGAACTATGTAGTCCCGCCACATGTGCGCCCGACGTGCGCGTTCCTACGGTGTGCCGAAACGTACCCGTCCCCACAGCACCCGAGGAAGTGGCGCACATGGCCTCCGCAGCAGCATCCGCTCCACCGTCCCCCGCCGCCCTCAAGCGCATCGTCGCCGCCAGCCTGATCGGCACCACGATCGAGTGGTACGACTTCTTCCTCTACGGTTCCGCCGCCGCGCTCGTCTTCAACAAGCTGTTCTTCCCGGACTCCGACCCGCTGGTCGGCACCCTCCTCTCGTTCCTCACCTACGCCGTCGGTTTCGCCGCCCGTCCCTTCGGCGCTCTGGTGTTCGGGCACTACGGCGACCGGCTCGGGCGCAAGAAACTGCTGGTGCTGAGTCTGCTGCTGATGGGCGGAGCGACGTTCGCGATCGGCCTGCTGCCCACGCACGCGACGGTCGGCACCGCGGCACCGGTGCTGCTCACCACCCTGCGCCTGGTGCAGGGCTTCGCCCTCGGCGGCGAGTGGGGCGGCGCCGTACTGCTGGTGTCGGAGCACGGGGACGCGCGGCGGCGCGGATTCTGGGCCTCGTGGCCGCAGACGGGCGCGCCCGCAGGGCAGTTGCTGGCGACCGGTGTGCTGTCCCTGCTGACTGCGGTGCTCTCGGACAGTGCCTTCGGCGCGTGGGGCTGGCGGATCCCGTTCCTGCTGTCGGGTGTGCTGGTGGTCGTAGGTCTGTGGATTCGACTGTCCGTCGATGAATCGCCCGTCTTCAAGCAGGCGCGGGCGCAGGCCGAGGCCCGCAAGGCGGCCAAGGGCGCCGAGGCCGAGAAGCTGCCGCTCGTCTCCGTGCTGCGTCACCACTGGCGGGACATCCTGGTCGCGATGGGCGCGCGCATGGCGGAGAACATCAGCTACTACGTCATCACCGCTTTCATCCTCGTATACGCCACCACGTCGGTCGGCGTCTCCAAGCAGACCGCGCTCAATGCCGTGCTCATCGCGTCGGCCGTGCACTTCGCGGTCATCCCCGCCTGGGGCGCCCTGTCGGACCGGGTCGGACGGCGTCCGGTCTATCTGCTGGGCGCGGTCGGCGTCGGCCTGTGGATGTTCCCGTTCTTCTCCCTCATCGACACCGGCGGCTTCGGCAACCTGATCCTCGCCGTCACCGTGGGCCTGGTGCTGCACGGCGCGATGTACGCGCCCCAGGCCGCCTTCTTCTCCGAGATGTTCGCGACCCGCATGCGCTACTCCGGCGCGTCGATCGGCGCCCAGTTCGCCTCGGTCGCCGCGGGCGCTCCGGCGCCCCTGATCGCCACCGCCCTGCTGGCCGACTACGACAGCTCGACGCCGATCGCCCTGTACGTCATCGCCGCCGCCGTCCTGACGGTGATCGCCGTCGGCCTGGCCGACGAGACGCGTCACCGGGACCTGGCCGACGTCGAGGCCACCGCGGGCGAGGAGACCGCGCCTGCCCGGACGGCGGACGCCCGTACCGTCTGACAGCGCACAGCACCGGCCCCCGTACGAGCGCGTGCGGGGGTCAGCGCTGTGCCGACAACTTGTGCAGCCGCAGGGCGAGTTGGATCTCCAGGGTGCGGGCCGGGCTCTGCCAGTCCTCGCCGAGAAGGCGGCCGACGCGCTCCAGCCGCTGGGCGACCGTGTTGACGTGGACGTGCAGCGCGTCCTTGGTGCGGGCCGGGCTCATGCCGCAGGTGAAGTAGGCGTCGAGGGTGTGCACCAGGTCGGTGCCGCGCCGTTCGTCGTAGGCGACGACCTCACCGATCGTGCGGTCCACGAAGCCGGCGATGTCCCGGTCTCCGGCGAGCAGCAGGCCGAGGAAGCCGAAGTCCTCGGCGGCGGCGCCGTCGCCGGAGCGGCCGAGCAGCCGCAGGGCGTCCAGGCAGCGGCGGCCCTCCGCGTAGGCGGCGGCCACGGCATCGGGTTGGACGGCGAGGTCCCGGACGGGGGCGGAGGCGCCGACGGTGACCGCTTCGTGGACGGCCGTGCCGAGGTCCCGGGCGGTGCGGCGGGCCAGGGCGGTGGCGGTGTCGCCGGCGGTCAGCGGCAGCAGCAGGACCGTGCCGCCGTCGCGTGCCGCGGCGAGGCCCTGCCGGGTCGCGGCGAGGTGCGAGGCGGCCGACCACAGGCGCCGCCGCGCGCCTGCCTCCTGGTCGGCGGCGGTGGCGCCGTCGACATGCGCGGCGTCGGCGGTGACGCCTGCGTGCCGGGCCGGCTCAGCGGCGGCCCTGGTGTGGCGGCCGGGCTCGACATTCCCACTGACGCGGCGGGCGGCCTCGGCGGCGCCACCGTCCAGACGGGCGGCGAGCACGACATGGGTGGCGTCGAGGTCGGCGTGCAGCCGGGCGGCGCGCTCACGCAGCAGGCGAGGATCGCGGTCGCGGGCGTCGAGGAGGTCGTCGAGCAGCTCGCCGCGGACGCGCTGTTCGGCCTCGGCGGCCGAGCGTCTGGCGAGGAGCAGCAGTGAGGTGACCATCGCGGCGCGTTCCAGGGTGCGTTGGTCGACGGGGTCGAGGCCGGGGTGGCCGCGCAGGACGAGCGCGCCGAGCAGTTCGCCGCCGACGGTCACGGCGGCGATCCAGTCGTCCGCGTGGGGTACGGCGTGGCCTTCGGCCCGGGATGCCTCCAGGGCCGTGGTCGGCGCGGTGGCAGCCTCGGTGAACTCGACCGTGCCGTCGAGGACTTGGGAGACGGCGGCGGCCACGTCGTGCACCCCGCCGCCGCGCAGGACGAGTTCGGCGAGCCGGTCGTGCACGTCGGAGGCGCGCTCGATGACGCCGCTGCGGTCCCGGATGATCTCGTTGGCCCGCTCCAGGCCCGCGAGGGCCGAGCGGGTCTCGGTGAGGAGGTTCGCGGTGTCGATGGCGGCCGCGGCCAGCGCGGCGAACGAGCCCAGCAGCGCGATCTGCTCCCGCTCGAAGACCCTGGCCCGCCGGTCGGCCGCGAAGAGCACCCCGATCACATGGTGGCCCAGCATCAGGGGCACGCCGAGGATCGCGACCAGCCCTTCGTCACGCACCCCCGAGTCGATGGCGTGGGTGTGCTGGAAGCGCTCGTCCTTGAAGTAGTCGTCGGTGACATAGGGCCGGGCTGTCTGGGCGACGAGACCACCGAGCCCCTCCCCCATGCCGAGCCGCAGCTGCTGGAAGCGGGCGGCGACCGAGCCCTCGGTCACCCGCATGTAGGTGTCGCCTCGCCCCGGGTCGTTCAGGCTGAGGTAGGCAACGTCGGTGCCCAGCAGCGACCGGGCGCGCTGCACGATCGCCTGTAGTACGGCGTCCAGGTCCCGCAGGCCGGCCAGGTCGTGGGCCGTCTCGAAGAGCGCCGACAGCTCGGCCTCGCGCCGGCGCCGCCCCTCCAGCTCCGCGCGCACCCGCAACGCGAGCAGCTTGGCGTGCTCGAGCCCGTCGAGCACCGCGGCGGACCGCCCCTCGGCGCGGGCCAGCAGCACCGGCTGCTCGTAGGCGTCGACGGACGCGCCCCGGGCCAGCAGCTCCAGGAACGGCGTCTCCGCGCCGGTGAGCGGCGCTCCGGCTTCGGCGCGCTCGGCGGACTGCAGGTGATCGCGAGACATGCTCACAGGATTCCCCATCTCGCGTCCGACCCGTCAGCCCTGTGGAAAACTCCTCGCCGCACGGCTGCCGCCCTGCTCAGTGCGCGGTCCAGCCGCCGTCGAGGACGAGGGAGGTGCCGGTGACGAAGGAAGCCCGGGGACTGCACAGATACGCCACGGCCTCGGCGACCTCCTCCGGTTCGATCAGGCGTTTGAGGGCGCTGTCCTGCAGGAGCACCTCGGTCACGACGCGCTCCTCGGGGATGCCGTGGGCCCGGGCCTGGTCGGCGATCTGCCGCTCGACCAGGGGGGTGCGCACATAGCCGGGGTTCACGCAGTTCGAGGTGACGCCGTGGGCGGCGCCTTCAAGCGCGGCGGTCTTGGACAGGCCCTCCAGGCCGTGTTTGGCGGCCACGTAGGCGGACTTGTAGGCGGAGGCGCGCAGTCCGTGCACGGACGAGACGTTGACGATACGGCCCCACTGCTGGCCGTACATGTGCGGCAGCGCGCCGCGCACGAGCCGGAAGGGCGCCTCCAGCATCACCGTCAGCACGGTGTGGAAGACCTCGGGCGGGAACTCCTCGATGGGGCGCACCAGTTGCAGCCCCGCGTTGTTGACGAGGACGTCGGTGCCCGCTGCGGCCAGTTCGGCGGCGTCGAGGTCGGTAAGGTCGAGCACGTGCGGTTCGACGGTGCCCGCGAGCCCCTGGGCCTGCTCGGCGAGGGCCTCCAGGCCCTGCGCGTCCCGGTCGACCGCTCTCACCTTGGCCCCGGCGGCCGCGAGCCGCAGCGCACAGGCGCGGCCGATGCCACCGGCGGCGCCGGTGACGAGCGCGGTGCGGCCGCCGAGGTCGAGGAAGGGGGCGTGGGGGGCCGGAGCGGGGCTGGGCGGGGTCATGGCACGACCCTAGGCAGCGCCCCCGCCGCCCCACATGTGGTCACCACCCATACTTCATTCCGTGCTCATGGGCTCGAACCATGTGGGTTCATCGGTGAGCGCCTGCTTGATCCGGAAGTGGTGGTAGTCGGTCATCTGGGGCAGCGCGTCCAGCGCGAACCAGCCGACCGCCAGGGACTCGTCGTCGTTCACCCGCGCCTCGCCGCCGACGGCGCGGCAGCGGAAGCAGAGGTCCATGAACTGGCAGGTGTCCCCGTTGGGGTAGGTGACCGCCCGGCCGGACCGCACGGCGACCATCCGCTCGACGACGACATGCACGCCCGTCTCCTCGTGGACCTCCCGCACGATGCCCGCCGCCGGCTGCTCGCCCGGGTCCGGGATCCCGGAGATCAGCGCCCACCGGTGGTTGTCCGCGCGCTGGCCCAGCAGCACTCTGCCCTCGTCGTCGAAGACGACGGCGCTGACGCCGGGGAGCCAGAGCAGCTGGTGGCCCGCGGAGGCCCGGATCTCACGGATGAAGTCAGGAGTCGGCATGGCACCGACCCTAGACGGCCGGTGCTCTCGGCCCGGCGCACTTCACGGTGCGTGCGCCGGGCGTACGGCTACACGTTCCGGGCGCGCCGCCCGCGCACACCGGTGCCGATTGCCCAGCCGAGGCCGCCCGCGGCGACCAGCACCAGGGCCATCTCCGGCAGGATGCCCAGCCGGGTGGCCGGCGTCTCGGACGACCGCAGCGGCACCTTCTGGACCAGGTGGGCGGCGACGAACATGCCGGTCTTCTGGGTGATCTTCCCGTCGGGCATGATGATCGCGCTCACGCCGCTGGTGACCGGCACGGTGACGGTCCGGCTGTGCTCGACGGCGCGTACCCGGGACATGGCGAGTTGCTGGTAGGTCATCTCGCTGCGGTCGAAGGTGGCGTTGTTGCTGGGCACGGAGATCATCTGGGCGCCGTCGGTGACCTCGGAGCGCACGGCCCAGTCGAAGGCGGCCTCGTAGCAGGTGACCAGGCCGACCTTGGCCTTGTCCATGGTGAAGACGCCCGGCTTGGTGCCCCGGCTGAAGTCCTGGCGGACCATCGCCGTCCAGTTGCTGTTGATCGCGCCGATGAGGCCGCGCAGCGGCAGGTACTCGCCGAAGGGCTGGATCTGCCGCTTGTCGTAGGTGTCCGTCGGGCCCTTCTCGGGGTCCCACAGGATCTGCTCGTTCCAGAGCTTGCCGTCCCGCTCGACGACGCCGCCGACCGAGATGGGCACACCGATCGCCTTGGCGGCGCTGTCGATGACGGCGTACGCGTCCGCGTTGGCGAAGGGGTCGACGTCGGAGGAGTTCTCCGGCCACAGCACGAAGTCAGGCTTGGCGATCTTCCCGGCCTTGACCTCGGCGGCCAGGCGCTTCGTCTCGCGCGCGTGGTAGTCGAGCACGGCCCGCCGCTGTTCGTTGAACTCCAGCCCGGCGCGGGGCACGTTGCCCTGGATGACCGCGACGGTGGCGTAACCGTCCTCGGGCTTGTCGCTGACCAGGCCGCGCGCGGCGACCGCGCCCACGACGGGCACCGCCACACTCAGGAGGGCCACGGCCGCCGCCGACCGCTGGACGGCCCGCGTCCGCCGGCCTTCGACGAGCAGTCGTACGACCTCGTAGAGGCCGAATCCGCACAACACGACCGCGAAGCCGAGCACCGGGGTGCCGCCCACCGCGGCGAGCGGCAGGAAGACGCCGTCGGCCTGGCCGAAGGCGATCTTGCCCCAGGGGAAGCCGTTGAACGGCACGCGCGCGCGTGCCGCCTCGCCCGCGATCCACACCGCGGCCGCCCACACCGGCCACCCGGGCAGTCTGGACACCGCTGCGACACCTGCGCCGACCAGCGCGACGAAGATCGCCTCGATCGACGCCAGCGCGAGCCAGGGTCCGGAGCCGACCTCCACGCCGGTCCACACCAGCAGCGGCAGCAGGAAGCCGAGGCCGAAGAGATAGCCGAGGCCGAGGCCCGCCTTCCAGCTGCGCCCGCGCAGCACCCAGCCGAAGACGGCGAAGGCCGGCAGGGCCAGCCACCATGCGGTGCGCGGCGGGAAACTGACGTAGAGCAGCACTCCGGAGAGGGCGGCGGCGAGGGCCGGAACGAGGCGTACCAGACGCGCGGCGCGCGACACGGGCGCGTTCGGCGGCTGCAACTGGTCCGACTCGTCCACGGAAGTTGCGGTGACGGTCACTCCGGGAGTGTACGGCGGGTGACCTTGGCCCGGACAGCTCGGTCCGGATGGCAGCACGGGGTGCCGCACGGCCCAGCCGCCGCATCGTTCCTGCGCAACTCGGCCCAACTCATCCACAAAACGTCCATCAGCCGTTACGGTGTGCCCAGCCACAGTCGTCCGGCCGGTTCTCGGCCCTGACGGCCGGGTCGTGCGAGGTCGGGGGGCTTCGGTCGGGTTCGGGGGGCGGGGTGGGTTCCACACGGATGACGTCTGACGCCGGTCCTGGGGAGGACGGCGAGAGACGAAACGTTTCGGACATCACGGGCGTGGTGGTGCTCGGTGCTTGTGCCACCTGGTCGCTGATCACGGCGACCGTGCACGAGGGCCGTCCGGAAGGGGTGCTGCTCGCGGTGCTGGCCGTTGCGGCCGGCTATGCCGCGGGGCGGATCTGCGGCGCGCTGCTGCCGGTCGCCGCGCCCTGTGCCGGGGCGCTGGCCGGGCTCGGCCTGGTGGTGGCCGTGCCGCATCTCGCGCCGGGGCCGCAGATCGTGACACCGCTCGGGCATGCCGGGGCCACGGCCGCCCTGCTCACCCTGTGCGTCGGCGCGGCCGGCTGCGCCGCCTGGGCCGCCGAGGGGGCCGCCCTGCGGTTCGGGCTGGGCGCGCTGGCCGTCGCGATCACGGTGGCCGCGGCGCTGCTCGGCTCGACCAGCGGATTCGTCACGTGCACCGCCGTCCTGCTGTGTACGCTCGCCGCGGGCCGGATGGACCGCCGCGGCCTGGGGCTGGTCGGCCTGGCCCTGGCCGCGGCCGTGGTGGCCGGCCTGACCTGGGGGATGGCCGGGAACAGCCTGCCCGACGGGCTGACGACGTCCCTGGAGGGCCCGCTCACCCAGCACCGCATCCAGCTGTGGCGGGACGCCCTGCACCTGGCGCGGCACAACGCGGCCCTGGGCGTGGGCCCGGAGCGCTTCGGGGAGCTGAGCACGACGGCGACCCGCACGCTGCTCTCGGACGGCAAGCCGCACTCGGCGCTCCTTCAGCAGGCGGCCGAACAGGGCATCGCCGGAGTGGTCCTGCTCGGCGCGGCCTTCTGCTGGGTGCTGTACACGCTGTGGCGCTCACCGCGGCCCACACCGGTCGTGCTCACGGCGGGCGCGGCGCTGACGGCCCTGGCGTCGATCGCCTCGGTCGGCAACGCGCTGAGCTTCACCGCGGTGTCGGTCGGCGCGGGACTCCTGGCGGGCATGGCCACCGCCCGCCCTTTCACCGACGACGCACCACTCCAGAAGACGGACGTACGCGCGCGTGGTGACCGGCTGACCCCGTGAAGCCGGTGGTCAGAGCGCCGCGCCGCGCGACCCCGGGCGCAGCCGGTCCCTGATGACCCGTACGGCGGCCTCCGCGTTGTCCACGGTGATCGTGAAGGTGTGGCCGTCCCACAGGCGCAGGACCACGCCCTCACCACGTCGTACGACGACCGCGGTGCCCTTCTCGGGCCGCCAGCGGTAGCCCCAGCCGCCCCACTGGCGGGGCGTGACGTGCGGGGCGAACTCGGCCCCGGCGACATGGTCGAGGGGGATCCGGCGGCGCGGCACGCCGATGTGGCCGCAGCGCACCTCGACGGAGTCCCGGTCGAGCTTCAGATCGACGTGCACGAACGCGAGGGTGCCGAAAAGGACCAGCAGCCCGGCCGCGATGCAGCCCACGACGGCCATCACGAGCGGGGCGATGCCGGAGCCCCACGCCGAGTCGACGGCGAGCTCGATGCCGAGGGCCATGAACGCGGCTCCGCCGAGCGCCAGCAGCCACTGGGCCCGGTTGGTGGCACGTCCGGTCCAGACCTCGGGGTGCTGGGCGCTCTCGCCGTGGGGGTGGTCCCTCATACCCTTGAGGTTACTCAGGTTTCGGTGCGGTGGTACCGGGTCGCGCAGAGTGACTCCGCCGACCGGGGAACCGGTGGACCGAGGGCGTCCGTTCCGTGACCGGCGGTCACCGGGCGGGGCTGACCGCCTCCAGGAGCCGGCCTTCCTCGTACGCCAGCGCACGCGCCGGGAGGCCGCCCTCGCGTCCGCTGAGCAGAACGGTCAGCGTCCCGGTGGCAGCGGCTTCGGGGGCGGGCTGCGCACCGAGGCGGCGCAGCGCCTGGGCGGCCACCGCGCCGGCGGACCCGTGCAGGACGAGCGGCGGCGAGCCGGGCTGCTGCACGGCGGTGCGGATGCGGTCGGCGACGAGTTCGTAATGGGTGCAGCCCAGGACGACGGTCGTTACCTCGTCGGGCGTCAGCGCGGCCGCCGCGGCGACGGCGGCGGCGATGGCCGCCTCGTCGGCGTGCTCCACGGCCTCGGCGAGCCCGTGGCAGGGCACCTCGGTGACCGCCACTCCGTCGGCGAACTCGGCGATCAGGTTGCGCTGGTAGGGGCTGCCTGTGGTGGCGGGGGTGGCCCAGATGGCGATGGGGCCGCCGCCGGCCGCGGCGGGCTTGATCGCCGGGACGGTGCCGATGACCGGCAGGTCCGGCTCCAGGCGGGCGCGCAGGGCGTGCAGGGCATGCACGGTGGCGGTGTTGCAGCCGACGATCAGCGCGCCGGGGCGGTGCGCGGCGGCGGCCTCGGCGACGGCTAGGGCGCGCGCGACGATGTCCTCGGGGGTCCTGGGTCCCCAGGGCATGCCGTCCGGGTCCAGGGAGAGTACGAGATCTGCGTCGGGTCGCAGACGCCGTACCGCGGCGGTGGCCGCCAACAGGCCGATTCCGGAGTCCATGAGCGCGATCTTCACCCGGCCACGATAGACGATGGGCCCTTGCGGGCCGGTCCGGTGGGGGACACTGCGCGAGTGAGCGCCATCGTGTGGATCGCCGCCGTATCCGTCGCCGCCTGGCTGTGGCTGCTGCTGTGTCAGGGCTTCTTCTGGCGCACGGACGTGCGGCTGCCGCGGCGCGCGGATCCCGGCGACTGGCCCTCGGTGTGCGTCGTCGTCCCCGCGCGCGACGAGGCCGCCGTACTGCCTGCGAGCCTGCCGTCCCTCCTCGCGCAGGACTATCCGGGGCGCGCGGAGATCTTCCTCGTCGACGACGGCAGTTCGGACGGGACCGGGGAGCTGGCTCGCGAACTGGCCCGCGAGCGGGGCGGGCTGTCGCTGACCGTCGCCTCCCCCGGCGAGCCGCCGGCCGGCTGGACGGGCAAGCTGTGGGCCGTGCGGCACGGCATCGGTCTGGCACGCGCGCGTGAGCCGGAGTTCCTGCTGCTGACGGACGCGGACATCGCGCACGAGCCGGACAGCCTGCGCGAGTTGGTCGCGGCGGCGCGCACCGGAGGCTTCGACGTCGTCTCGCAGATGGCCCGGCTGCGGGTGGAGAGCCTGTGGGAGCGGCTCGTCGTGCCGGCCTTCGTCTACTTCTTCGCTCAGCTCTACCCCTTCCGCCGGATCGGCAGGAAGGGTTCTCGGACGGCCGCGGCGGCGGGCGGCTGCGTCCTGCTGCGTACGGAGACCGCCGAGCGGGCGGGGATCCCGGACGCCATCCGGCACGCCGTCATCGACGACGTGGCGCTCGCGCGTGCGGTGAAGGGCGGTGGAGGTCATATCTGGCTGGGGCTGGCGGAGCGGGTGGACAGCGTGCGGCCGTATCCGCGGCTGCACGACCTGTGGCGGATGGTGTCGCGCAGCGCGTACGCCCAGCTGCGGCACAACCCGCTGCTGCTGCTCGGTACGGTCCTCGGACTGCTGCTGGTCTACCTGGTGCCGCCGGTGTCCCTGGTGGCCGGCCTGGCTGCCGGGAACGCGGCGGTCGCGGGGCTCGGCGGGCTCGCGTGGCTGGTGATGACGGGGACGTACATCCCGATGCTCCGCTACTACCGGCAGCCGCTGTGGCTCGCTCCCCTGCTTCCGTTCACCGCGTTCCTCTACCTCCTCATGACGGTCGACTCCGCGGTGCAGCACTACCGGGGTCGCGGTGCGGCCTGGAAAGGCCGCACCTACGCGCGCCCGGACGCCATGCCCGACGAGGGCTGACGGCTCACTTGCGGCCCGGCGTCCAGTTCATGCCCCAGCCGTAGGCGTAGTCGATGGTCCGCTGCGGGCTCACCCCGCGTTCGGGAACGAGGTAGCGGGCCTCACGCTGGACGACCAGGTCGTTGCCCGTGTTGGTGATCAGGGCGAGCGCGCAGACGGTGGACGGGACCGTGCACTCGTCGAGCGAGAAGTCGATCGCGGCGCCGAACTGCGGCTGGAGGGTGACCGTGGCGTGCAGGTCGGCGAAGGAGCGTGCGCCCTCGTAGATGGTCACGAAGACGAGGATCCGCCGGAAGTCCTGCTTGTGGTCGAGGTTGATGGTGAGGTTCTCGCCGCTAGCGACGGCACCGGTGCGGTCGTCGCCGTCGAGGTGGATGTACGGCGGACGCTGCAGGGAGCCGAACGCGTTGCCCAGGGCCTGGATGACTCCCTTGCTGCCGTCGCCGAGTTCGTACAGGGCGCACAGGTCGAGGTCGAGGTCGTTGTGCGAGGCGACCGCGCGGCCCCGCTTGCTGCCCCAGCCCGCGAACTGCTTGCGCACCTGCCAGTTGAGGTTGACGCGCATCGCGCCCGAGGTGCCGCCCTGCTTGGTGAGGGAGACCGCTGGGGCCGCCTTGGTGAGCGTCACCTTGCTCAGGCGGACCGGCGCGGTGGGCGGCGGCGGGGGTGGCAGGGGCACGGGGGGTCCGGCCGGTGGCGGCATCGTCACGGGCGGGGCGACGGGCGGGGGCGTGGCCATGGGCGGAGCGGCGGGTGGGGGCATCGTCGGCGCCGGGGCGGCCGGCTGCGGCGGGGCGGCATGCTGGGGCTCGTCCACCGCGATGCCGAAGTCCGTGGCCAGGCCTTCGAGTCCGCTGCTGTAGCCCTGGCCGACGGCACGGAACTTCCAGGCACCCTGGCGACGGTAGAACTCGCCCAGCACGAAAGCGGTTTCCACGCTCGCGCCCGCACTGTCGAAGCGGGCGACCTCGGCGTTCTGTGCGGCCTCCCGGACCTCGATGTAGAGGTCCGGGACCTGCCCGAAGGTACCGCCGTCCGCGGAGGCGGCGAGGACCACGGTCTCGATCGCGGGCTCCACGCGCGCGAGGTCGACGAGGAGGGTGTCGACGGTGCGTCCGCCGTCCTGCCGCTTGCCTTCGTGCCGGACCGCGCCGGAGGAGTGCACCGGCTGGTTGTAGAAGACGAAGTCGGCGTCGGAGCGGACCTTGCCGCCCACCAGGAGAAGGGCCGAGGCGTCCGCGTCGGGCACGCCCGGTCCGGAGCGCCAGCCCAATTCGACCCGCAGTGCCGTCGTCGGCACCGGAGTATTCGACCCTTTCGACATTGACATGTCCGCCCCCATCAGGAGTCTCGGCGCCCGTCCGCGTCCCGGCGGCCCTTCCACATGCTTACCCGTCCAACCTATTCCCCGGGGACAGCGAACTCCCATGAAGGGCACAGCGGGACGGCCGACCGACCCGCCGGTAACCCGCCCGGAACTCGGCTTTTACAGGATCGTGGCATCGATCGCCGCCCTATTTTGCCGAGTTCGCTCGCATTGGGGATCCCGCGTCACTGCCGACACGGAAAACAACCCTCTTATCGGTCTCCCCAACCAGCACATCGTGGGCTTAACTTATGTGCCATGACCTCCCCCCGCTCCACTTATGGCGGTGGCTACTACTCCGCCTTCCCGGACACCCCGATCTACGACAGGCTCGTCGCCGAGCGGGGCACCCCGCAGATCGCCCCGATCCGGGTCCCCGCCGCCTACGACATGCCGGCCAGCAACCTGCCCGCGCTGCCGTCGGCTCTGCCCGCCCTCCCGGCGGGTCCCTCCCAGCCCTCCTACGGTGGCTACCCGCAGGCGCAGCAACCGTCTCCGCTGCAGCAGGCGCCCGCCGCGTACATCCCGCAGCAGGCCGGCGCGCCGCGCGGTTACCCCGGTCCGCAGCAGCCTCAGCCGCAGCGTCCGATGGCCGCCGGCACGGGTTACGAGGCGATGCGCCCCGCGGCTCCGCGCCCCGGTCCGGCCGCCCCGTACCAGGATCCGTACAACCAGCAGCAGTACCGCGGCTACTGAGCGGTCCCGCCCGGTTGTCGGTGCGGCCTGGCACGATGGCCGTATGGGGAGCCAACTGCTGCAGTCGATCCACGTCCATCCGGTCAAGGCGTTCCGGGGCCTCACGCTCCGGGAGGCCGTCGTGGAGCCCTGGGGGCTGGCCGGAGACCGACGCTGGGTGCTGATCGACGACGGGGGAAGGGTCGTCACACAACGTCAGCAGCCCCGCCTCGCGCTGGCCGCCGCCGAGCTCCTGCCCGGCGGCGGCGTTCGGCTGTCCGGGCCCGGAATGGACCCGCTGACCGTGCCGGTTCCGCGGCCGGTGGGCACAGTGCCGGTGGAGATCTTCCGTGACAAGGTCGAGGGCGTCCTCGCCGAGGACGAGGCGGCGCACGTCTGGTGCAGCGAGTACCTCGGCGCCGGCACCCGCCTCGTACACATGGACGATCCGGCCACCCGGCGCCCTGTCGACCCGGAGTTCGCACGCCCCGGCGAGACGGTGTCCTTCGCCGACGGCTACCCGCTGCTGGTCACCACCACGGCCTCCCTCGACGCCCTCAACTCCCTGATCGCGCAGGGCGATCACCCGGCCGACGGCCCTCTGCCGATGAACCGGTTCCGGCCGAACGTGGTCGTGTCGGGCACCGCCGCCTGGGCCGAGGACGACTGGTCCCGGATCGCGATCGGTGACGTCGTCTTCCGGGTCGCGAAGACCTGCGGGCGGTGCGTGGTGACCACCACCGACCAGAGCACCGCCGCCCGGGGCAAGGAGCCCCTGTTCTCGCTGGGGCGGCACCGACGGATCGGCGGCAAGCTGGTCTTCGGCCAGAACCTGGTGCCTCTGACCGGCGGTTCGATACGGGCCGGGGATCCGGTGACGATCCACGACTGAGCGGTTCCACGGGGGCGGGAACCAGGGCCGGGGGCCCGCGCGTTGGGTTTCCGTAAGAGGTTCATGAGAGGTCCCGGTCGCAGGTGATTTCGCTCTCTCTTTGACCGGGCCCGCGGGTGAACGACTCCGGGCGGGGTTATCACGGAGCGGGAAGGGGGTGCGGGACGGTGCGAGCAATCGGCGGACTCTGGCGCTGGCGGCACAATCCGCTGCGCCGCGCGAGCGATCTGGTCGAGGCCTGGGTGGCCCTGGTGGCCCTGCTGCTCATCCTGGTCGCCGCGCCCGTGATCGGCTCCCTCGTCGGCGGTGTCGCCCAGGACGCGCTCCAGCAGTCGGTACGGGACCAGCGCGCCGCCCGCCATGTGGTGACAGCGACGGTGGTGCGCAAGCTGGACCGCTCCCCGCTGGACACCGACCCCGAGACCTCCTCGTCCAGAGACCTGCGCAGCCGTGTCCTCGCCGACTGGACGGCGCCGGACGGCACCACCCGGCACGGCACGGCCCTGGCGGACCTCAAGTCCCCGCACCACGGCGACCACTTCCGAATATGGACCGACGCGCACGGCCGGCTGGTGGCCCGCCCGCTGGACTCCGCGACGGCGACGACACACGCGGTGCTGGCCGGCCTCGGCGCGGCCATGATCACTGCGGGCTTCGTCGAGGGCGCCCGGCGGATGATCGTCTGGCGCATGGTCCGTCGTCGGTACGCCCGTTGGGACCAGGCCTGGGACAAGGCGGGCCCGGACTGGGGCAGGACCGGCACCGGCAGCTGACGGCCTTCGGACTCTGGTCATCCCACCACCTGCGCGCACGCTACGGTGGACCGGCCGAGGCATTCGGCGACAAACCCGCGTACTACGAGGTGGGGGCACAGCAGCGCCATGGCACAGGGCACGGTCCAGGTGACGCACACCGGCACCTCGCGGTGGCGGCGCCGCACGGGTGAGTACACGTCGCTCGCCGCCGCCCTGGAGGCCGCGGCCGACGGCGACGTCCTCACGGTCGCTCCCGGCACCTACCGGGAGAACCTCGTGCTCCAGCGGTCGGTGACGCTGCGCGGCCCCGAGGGCTCCCCCGGCTCGGTGCGGATCGCGCCTCTGGACGGGGTGCCGCTGACCGTCCGGGCCTCCGCCGTGGTGCAGGACCTGCACGTGGAGGGCCAGGACTCGGCCGCGCCCGCGCTGCTGGTCGAGGAGGGCACCCCGGAGCTGCTGGACGTGCGGATCGTCACGCGGTCCGCGGCCGGGATCGAGGTGCGTGGCGGTGCGCGTCCGACCGTGCGCCGGTGCACCGTCGACAATCCCGCAGGGGTCGGGATCGCCGTACTCGACGGCGGGGGCGGGGTGTTCGAGGAGTGCGAGGTGGTGGCCGCCGGCCAAGCGGGCGTCGCCGTCCGCGGCGGGGCGCACCCCCGTCTGGAGCGCTGCCGTGTCCACCACGCCGCGGGGTCGGGGCTGACGGCGACGGGTGAGAACTCGGCGCTGGAGGCGGTGGGTTGCGAGGTGTACGAGGTGCGAGGCAGCGGCGTCCAGATCACCGGCCGGGCCACCGCGCACCTCACGGACTGCGATGTGCACCGCACCACGGCGGACGGCGTCACGCTCGACACGGACGCGGTGCTGACGCTGGCGGACTGCCGTATCCACGACATCCCGGAGAACGCGGTCGATCTGCGTTCCCGCTCGGTGCTCACGCTGACCCGCACGACGGTGCGTCAGTTCGGGCGCAACGGCCTGTCGGTGTGGGACCCGGGCACGCGCGTGGACGCCAACCAGTGCGAGATCTTCGACAGCACCGGCGACTATCCCGCGGTGTGGGTCAGCGACGGCGCCACCGCGGTGCTGGAGTCCTGCCGGGTGCACGACGTGCCGGACGCCCTGTTCGTGCTGGACCGCGGCTCGCGCGCGGACGTCGTCGACAGCGATCTGACCCAGGTGCGCAACACGGCGGTGTCGGTGAGCGACGGGGCCACGGCCCAGCTCGACGACTGCCGTATCCGGGACGCGGCGACGGGCGCCTGGTTCCGGGACCACGGCAGCGGTGGCACCCTCAACAACTGCACGGTGGACGGCACCCAGACCGGCGTGATCGTCACCAAGGGCGCCGACCCGACCATCGAGCGGTGCCAGGTCGACTCTCCCGCCGAGGCCGGCTTCTACGTGTCGGCGGGCGGCCGCGGCAGCTTCCTGAACTGCCGGGTGTCCGGGAGTGGCGGCTACGGCTTCCATGTGATCGACGGCTGCCGTACGACGCTCAGGAAGTGCCGTACCGAGCGGTGCGCGCGCGGCGGTTACGAGTTCGCGGAGGGCGGCGCGGACGCGGCGCCCGGCACGGGCCCCGTCGTCGAGGACTGCACCAGCGACGAGAGCGGCGGCGTACGGCCGCCCGAGGCCCGGGAGACCGCCGTCCAGACGGCGAGCCAGTCCCCCGGCCTGCTGGGCGCGATCCCCGGCCAGCGCACGACCGAGCAGGAGCCCCTGGTCTCCCCGGCCGAGCCGGAGGGGCCCTCGCGGACCTCGAAGGCCGTGCTCGGTGAACTCGACGCGCTGGTCGGCCTGGACAGCGTCAAGCGCGAGGTGCGGGCCCTGACCGACATGATCGAGGTGGGCCGGCGCCGCCAGCAGGCGGGCTTGAAGGCGGCCTCGGTCAAGCGGCACCTGGTGTTCACCGGCTCCCCCGGCACCGGCAAGACCACCGTGGCCCGCCTGTACGGCGAGATCCTGGCCTCCCTCGGGGTCCTGGAGAAGGGGCATCTCGTCGAGGTGTCCCGCGTCGACCTGGTCGGCGAGCACATCGGTTCGACGGCGATCCGTACCCAGGAGGCTTTCCACAAGGCGCGCGGCGGGGTGCTGTTCATCGACGAGGCGTACGCGCTGTCGCCGGAGGACTCTGGCCGGGACTTCGGCAAGGAGGCCATCGACACGCTGGTGAAGCTGATGGAGGACCACCGGGACGCGGTGGTGGTGATCGTCGCGGGCTACACGGCCGAGATGGAGCGCTTCCTTTCGATCAACCCCGGTGTGGCGTCCCGCTTCTCACGGACCATCACCTTCAGCGACTACAACCCGGACGAGCTCCTTCGGATCGTCGAGCAGCAGGCCGAGGAGCACGAGTACCGGCTGGCCGACGGGACGGCCGAGGCGCTGCTGAAGTACTTCACGGCGATCCCGAAGGGCCCTGCGTTCGGCAACGGCCGTACCGCCCGCCAGACCTTCGAGGCGATGGTGGAGCGGCACGCCGGCCGGGTCGCCCAGGTCGACGAGCCCAGCACGGACGACCTGACCCTCCTCTACGCCGAGGACCTGCCCGACGCGCCCTGATCCGTCCCCTCCTCCTGAGGCCGAGGTCCCGGGACCTCGGGCCGCAGTCGGGCCAGGAGCCGTTCGCGTTCCTCGGCGAAGGCGGGGTCGGCCTGGTAGTCGGAGTGGCCGAGGATCGGTGCGGGCAGCGGGTGCAGGGTGGTGCGGCCGTAGGCGAGCGGGTCCTTCAGCGGGCCACGGTCCACCTCGGGGCCGCAGTCGCCGGGCAGCCGGACGGGGCCGCCTATCGGGTCGGTCGCCCGGTAGAGGTTGCGCCAGCAGTCCACCTCGTGGTGCAGCGAGCTGAGCGCGGCCGGGCCGAAGTGGGCCGGGAACCAGCGGCCGTAGAGGCGTTCCAGCGGGGAGCCGTAGGTCAGCAGGGCGACCCGCTTGCGGACGGACGGCTTCAGCTGCCAGGCTGCGGCGGCGGCCAGGACGCTGCCCTGGGAGTGTCCGGAGATGACAAGGCGGCCGCCGGTGGCGCGGGTCCAGGTGGCCATCCGCCAGGTGAGGTCGGGCACCGCGCGCTCGGCGTAGCAGGGCGGGGCGAAGGGGTGGGCGGCGCGCGGCCAGAAGGTGCCGACGTCCCACAGGATGCCGATGGTGCGCCGGGCGGAGGCGTCCTTGTAGGCGCGCCGGCCCCAGGTGACGAAGAGGATGAAGCCGAGGCCGATCAGCCAGGAGCCGAGGGCCTGCGCGGTCTGGGCGGCGCCGTGCACCAAGGCGTGGGCGTGGTCGGCGGCCCTCGCGGGTGCCTCCTCGGTGGACTTCGCGCCGATCAGGGCGCCGGCTCCCAGGACCAGGGTCGCGACCGAGGTGACCGCGACGAGGAGCGGTGCGCGGTCGGTGAGCGTGGCCAGGGCGCGGGTGGTGGCGATGGCGCGGGTGCGGGCGGTGTCCTCGGGTTCGCCGGGGTAGTCGAGCTGCACCTCGGCCAGCTCGGTGCGGCGCAGCCGCCAGGCTCCCCGTCCGAGGAGGGCGCACAGCCCGAGCAGGGCCAGGAGCAGCACGGGGATCACCGACGACTGCCAGGTCAGCACGACGGGCGGGCCGGCGATGGACGTGCCGGTGCCGTCCAGCCAGTCGGAGACCCGCTGCGAGACGCCGCCGGACATCACGCCGCCGAGCGCGCAGGCCAGCATGGCGACGGCGGGACCGGCCAGGCCGCGCATCGCCGCGCGCGGGTCGGGATGGGTGCGGTACAGCACGCGGGCGACCACGGCCAGGGTGATCACGAGCAGGCCCTGGACCAGGGCGAGGCCGCCGAAGGTGGTGCCGCCGCCGGCCAGCCGGCCCGTGGATTCCCACCCCGGTCGCTCCCAGCCGGCGTAGACGGCGGCGAACAGCAGCAGGGCGAGGGCGGCGAGCGGCAGGCGTCGTACGAGGTGCTGGTCGAGTTCCTGGTCGAGGCGGTTCTCGGTGCGTCCCCGGCGGCAGACCACCCACAGCACGACGGCGGCGGTGGCGGCGAGTGCCGCGTAGAGGAGCCGGCTCAGGGTGTCGAGTACGGCGGGGCCGCCCGGCCGGTGGTCGAAGCGGGCCGCGGAGGAGGCGACGGCCGCTGCGACCGTGAGCAGGCCGGCGGCGGTGTGCGCGGCGCGCAGCCGGGCGACCAGGCGACGGCCGTACCAGAAGCCGGGGCGGCCGAGCGAGGTGCGGGCGGTGTCCTCGTCGGGCTCGGGCTCGTGGGAGAGCGGCCGCTGGGACTCGTAGGCGCTCCAGGTACGGCGGGACAGGTACCAGAGCAGGGTGGTGAGGGCGGTCGGCACCAGGGCGGCGACGGCGAGCCGGCGGCCCGGCTGGCTCCACCAGCCGTCCTGCGTCACCCGGGGCGAGAGGAAGCCCAGCCAGGAGTGCCGGTCGGCGCACGCGTGCGTGCCCGCGCACTGCCAGGCCGCCAGGTCGAGGGCGACCTCACAGGCGGCCGCGACCAGCAGCACCGTCAGGGTCAGCCCGGCGAGCCGCACCAGCAGCCCGTAGAAGCGGACCGTGCGGCTGCGGCCACGGGCGGTGGGGCGCATCCAGTGGGCGAGGTTGACGACCATGAACGGCAGCAGCAGGAGCCAGAGGGCGCGGGCGCTGTTGCCGGAGGTGAGGTTGCACCAGACGTACGCCTCCTGCACCGGCTTGTCCTGGTAGTCCTGCGGCCTGGACTCCGCGTCGACGTCCTCGGAGCGCCGGAAGACCGCGGCCGTCTCGTCGCCGGTGACCCGCACCGTGCGCGGATCGTCGAGCATCGCCTCGGGCGTGGTGCCGCCCACGCCGTGGACCAGGAGTTCCAGGGCGGTTCCGGATCCGTCCGGACCTGCGGCGGGCCGGTCGGTCGAGGCCGGTTCCTGCACACGTTCCACTGTTCGCACTTCCCCCGTGACGCCTGCTCCGCTCGTGCCCGTGCGGGCTCAAGGATCTCCGCCGGCGCGGTGGTGTACACCTCTCCTCACGGAATCTCCCCGAGACGTGTGACAAGCGGGGAACGCATGAGGTGTACGTGACATGAGCGCGTGGTGACCGTCGGTGGCGTAACCTGCACCGACCCGTGCGAGGATGGGACGTCCGCGCACCGGGGCCGGCGGAGAATCTCCATGTCGGAGAGGGTGCGGCGGCCTGTCGGACTGCTTGAGGCGAAAGGACCGGAGCGTACGTGAGTGAGAATCAGAACCTCCTCGCGGAGCAGCGGCGCGCCCTGATCCTGGACGAGGTGCGGCGCCGGGGCGGGGTCCGCGTCAACGAGCTGACCCGCAAGCTCGGCGTGTCGGACATGACCGTGCGCCGCGATCTCGACGCGCTGGCCCGCCAGGGCGTGCTGGAGAAGGTGCACGGCGGTGCGGTCCCGGTGGTCGAGGCGAGCACCCACGAGCCGGGCTTCGAGGCCAAGTCGGGCCTGGAGCTGACGGCCAAGGAGGACATCGCGCGCTCCGCGGCCCAGTTGGTCGCGCCGGGCACCGCGATCGCGCTCTCGGGCGGTACGACGACGTACGCGCTGGCGCACCAGCTGATCGACGTGCCCGATCTGACCGTCGTGACCAACTCGGTGCGGGTGGCCGACGTGTTCCACGCGGCCCAGCGCAACTCCGGCCCCCGGCAGGGCGCGGCCACGGTCGTGCTGACCGGCGGGGTGCGCACGCCGTCCGACTCGCTGGTGGGGCCGGTGGCCGACCAGGCGATCGGAGCGCTCCACTTCGACGTGCTGTTCCTCGGTGTGCACGGCATATCGGTCGAGGCCGGTCTGTCCACGCCGAACCTCGCGGAGGCCGAGACCAACCGGCGTCTGGTGCAGTCCGCGCGGCGGGTCGTGGTGGTCGCCGACCACACCAAGTGGGGTGTGGTGGGCCTGAGTTCGTTCGCCGCGCTGGAGCAGGTCGACACGCTGGTCACCGATGCGGGTCTGCCGAAGGACGCGCGGTCGGAGATCTCGGAGCATCTGCGCCGGCTGATGGTGGCGGGCGAGCCGGAGGACTGAGCGCGGGGAGGCGGTGCTGACATCTGACGGGTCGCCAGTTATCGTGACGTTGCCCCGGTCAACCACCCTTCTCCGTCAAGGGGGTTCACGTCCATGGCCCACCGTCTGCGTCCCGTCGGACTCGACTTCATCGACATCGCGCCCGTACGGCTGGTCTTCGCGCAGGAGATCGCCGCGCCACCCGCCGCGGTCTTCCACGCCCTCAACGACGACGTTCCCGGCTGGGCGGAGTGGTTCGCCGCCGTGACGCGGGCCCGGCCGGTGGACGACGGTGCCGGGCGCGACATCCGGCTCAAGGGCGGCGGGCACTTCCTGGAGACGGTCATCGCGGCCAAGGAAGCGGAGGTCTACGCCTACCGGGTCGACGAGACCAACGCGCCGGGCGCCCGCGCCCTCGCCGAGGAGTGGCGGCTCATCCCGGCCGGGACCGGCACGCGCGTGCGGTGGACGTTCGCCGCGGACGGGACGGCACCGTTCCGGCTCGCCGTGAAGGCGGCGCGGGCGGGGCTCGGGCGGGCCTTCCGGGACGCGGTGGTCACGCTGGACCGGCGGCTGGCGGGACAGCGGCAGTAGCTCCATGGCGGGAGCGGCGGTTCAGCAGGGCCAGATGCCCGTCTCCAGGAGGGTCTCGATCGCCGTCGTGTACGGCTCGATGTCCAGACCCTGCTCGGCCAGCCACGCGTCCGAGTAGTACTTGTCGAGGTAGCGGTCGCCCGGGTCGCAGAGCAGCGTCACCACGCTCCCCTGCCGTCCCTCGGCCACCATCTCGGCGACGATCTTCAGCGCGCTCCACAGCCCGGTGCCGGTCGAGCCGCCCGCCTTGCGGCCGATGGCCTGTTCCAGTGCCCGGACGGCCGCGACGCTGGCCGCGTCGGGGACCTTCATCATCCGGTCGATCGCGCCCGGAACGAAGCTGGGTTCCATGCGGGGCCGGCCGATGCCCTCGATACGGGAGCCGCAGTCGCAGGTGACGTCCGGATCGCCGGTGGTCCAGCCCTCGAAGAAACAGGAGTTCTCCGGGTCGGCCACACAGATGCGGGTGTCGCGCTGGGTGTAGTGGACGTAGCGGGCGATGGTCGCCGAGGTGCCGCCGGTGCCGGCCGTGGCCACGATCCACGCGGGCTCCGGGAACCTTTCCAACTCCAGCTGACGGAAGACGGATTCGGCGATGTTGTTGTTCCCGCGCCAGTCCGTGGCCCGTTCCGCGTAGGTGAACTGGTCCATGTAGTGGCCGCCGGTCTCCACCGCGAGGCGGGCCGACTCCTCGTACATCTTCCGCGAGTCGTCCACGAAGTGGCACTGGCCGCCGTGGAACTCGATGAGACGGCACTTCTCGGCGCTCGTCGTGCGCGGCATGACGGCGATGAAGGGCACACCGATCAGCTTCGCGAAGTACGCCTCGGAGACGGCCGTCGAGCCGCTGGACGCCTCGATCACCGGGCGGCCCGGCCGGATCCAGCCGTTGCACAGTCCGTAGAGGAAGAGCGAGCGCGCGAGGCGGTGCTTGAGGCTGCCGGTCGGGTGGGTCGACTCGTCCTTGAGGTACAGGTCGATGCCCCATTTCTCGGGCAGCGGGAAGCGGAGCAGGTGGGTGTCGGCCGAGCGGTTGGCGTCGGCCTGGACCTTGCGGACGGCCTCTTTCAGCCAGTCGCGGTACGTGGCGTCGGTGTGGTCGACGTCGAGGGTCACGCCGGTCGGGGTCTGCTGGGAAGTGCTCACGGCGGTGCTCCTCACGATGGGCCGCAGTCGTCGGCAGGCGCGGCCGTAGCACCGATCATAAACACCAAGCGCACGCTTCTCACCTGCATAAACACCACTTTGAGCGACTCAAAGCGGGGCCTGGGGACGGGGTGCGCAGGAGCGTGGGGGCGCATTCGCGGAGTGCTTCGGGCGGCCGCGCTCCGGGTGGCATGCGTACTGGTGCTCGACGCCGGGGGCGGGCAGACTGCACCGACACGGGGGCGCACACTGGATCACGAGACGCGCCGGACGACGACCCCAGGTGGGAGCACGGCCCGGCGCACCGGAAGCGCACGAGGGGGCGGGGCGGCATGGCGGAGCCGGAGTTCACGGCGAAGGGTGTCCGGATCGGGAAACGACTGCGTTCGCTCACCCGGGCCGGGCAGGTCCGGATCAGTGACGGCAGGCTTGCGTTGCTCACCAGTTACGGCACCGAGATCGACAGCGCGCCGGTGCAGGCGGTGCGCGCGTCGAAGCCCTGGTTCGCGCCGGAGGACCGGGCGTTGGCGGACCTCAACGGCAAGCGGTACACGCTGACCCTGGGCGAGCACGACCCGGCGCCGGGTGAGCCGGGGCCGCCGGCGGCGCGCCGGTTCATCGAGGCCGTGCGGAAGGCCGCGGGGCGCGGCGGCTGAGGGGCGTCGCGGACGGCGGGGCGGGCCGATCCGGGGCCGACGCGAGCGACTGCGAGTTGCGGTGCCGGACCCCCTGGGTCACGCTGGTCCCACGTCACTCTGGGTTTACCGGCGATAACGCTGCGAACCAGCCCGCCGGGCACGACAGCAGGCGCCCGTTTTCCGACCGGCACGCCGCTGGATCCGAACTCCGTGTTCTTCCGGACCTCAAGTCGGGGAGTCGCAGCAGTGATCAGTCACCCGAGCAGGCACTGCACGGTGGAGCTCCAAGCCCTGCCGTCGCGGATCGGCCAGGTCCGCAGAATCCTTTCAGCGCAGTTGCGCTACTGGCATCTGGACCCCCTCATAGACCGGGCGGCGCTCGGTGTGACGGAGTTGTTGACCAACGTCCACCGGCACGCCCAGCCCGACAAGACGTGCACCGTGGAGATCGAGCTCCTGCTGGACCGGCTCACGGTCTCGGTGCACGACCACGACCCCCGCCTCCCCGAGGTGCGGGACGTGGAGACCTCGGCGACCAGCGGCCGTGGGCTCGCCATGGTGGCCGCGGTGAGCGAGAGCTGGGGGGTACGGCCGGACGGGGAGTCGGGGAAGGTCGTGTGGTTCACCCTGCCGGCGACCTCGCCGGCCACCGCACCGCCGGCCCGGCCGCTGCGCCGGACGACGGAGAAGCCCGCGCATCGCTTCGTGGACGTCGACCACGGGGTCGACGCCCACAGGTCCGCGCACGCTCCCGCCCGGTCGGCCGTCGCAGGCTGACCGGGCGGTGACGGTACTGACGGATCGGTCGTCCTCGGGGGCGTCCTGACCCGCGTCGACCATCCGGTTGCTCACTCCGTGGCGATCGCCCGCAGTACGTCCAGGCGGGCCGCTCGACTTGCCGGGCGTAGGCCCGCGAGGGCGCCGGCGGTCACTCCCACCAGGGCGACGATCAGGAGTTGTACCGGTGGGATCGCGAAGGCGAAGGCCGTGTCGCCGGCGCCGTCCGAGGCCTTGACCAGGACCCAGCCCAGGAAGGCGCCCAGGCCCAGGCCGCCTGTGGTGCCGAAGGCGGCGACCAGGATCGACTCCCAGCGGACCATGGCGCGCAGTTGGGGGCGGGTCTGGCCCACCGCGCGCAACAGGCCCAGTTCGCGGGTGCGTTCGTGGACCGCCAGGGTCAGGGTGTTGGCGATGCCGAGGAGCGCGATCAGGACCGCGAGCGCGAGGAGCGCGTAGATCAGGGTCAGCATCATGTCGATGCCGCCGGCCGAGGACTGCGCGTACTCGTCCCGGGTCTGGACTTCGGGGTTGCCGTACTGCGCCGCGACCTTCTGCACCGCCGCCTTGCCCGTGGCCGTGTCGACGCCGTCCTTGAAGGAGACCGCGACCAGGGTGTCGGAGTCCTGCGTACGGTGCGGGGCCCAGGCCGCGCGGGTGATGACGTAGTCGCCGGCGAGTTCGGACTGTCCGTAGATCGCACGGACCGTGAAGGTCCGCTGCTTGCCGTCGGTGAAGGTGAGGCGGGCTTCGGAGCCGGTGGCGAGGTGTTGTTTCGCCGCCTCGGTGCGGGTGATCGCGATGCCGTCCGTGCCGAGGTCGCGCAGTGAGCCGTCGACCTTGCCGAGGTCGAAGGTGCGGTCCAGGGCGACGGGGTCGGTGACCGTCAACGCCCGCCCTTGCCGTCGACTTCGGCGACTCCGCGGCCGAGGCCCACTGCCGTGTCGACCTCGGGCAGTCGTTGGATCGCTCCGGCGAGACGGGGGCTCAGGCCGCTGCCGCCCGCTCCGAAGGACGGGGTGCTCACTGCCACGTCCCCCGCGAAGGAACGGGAGACCGTCTGGTCCATCGTCGCCTTCAGGGAGGCGCCGAAGACGGTGAAGAGCGAGACGACGGCCACGCCGATCATCAGGGCGCTCGCCGTGGCGGCGGTTCGCTTGGGGCTGCGCAGGGCGTTGCGCCGGGCCAGCCCGCCGGTGACGCCGCGGAGTTTGTCGAGGGGGCCGCCGAGGACGCGTACCGCGGTCGTGGAGGCGACCGGGCCGAGGACCACGAACGCCACCAGTGCCAGCCCGGCGCCAAGTGCCGCCATCCACAGGGACGGTGAGACCAGGACGCCGCTGAGTGTCGTCGCGACGGCGAGGGCCGCGATGCCCATGCCGGTGACCGCGCGGGGGCGGGAGGCGGCGGAGGTGTCCACGGCCGTTTCGCGGAGGGCCGCCAGGGGGGCGGTGCGGCCTGCGCGTACGGCGGGGAGGAGGGCCGAGCCAAGGCAGACCACGATGCCTACGGCCAGCGGGAGTGCCATCGACAGGGCACTGACCACCAAGTCGCCGCCGGGGAACGGGAATCCGATCGCCGGGAAGAGTGCCTGCAGGCCGGCCGCGATGCCGATGCCGCCCGCCAGGCCCGCCGCGGAGGCGGTCACGGCCACGGCGGTGGCCTCGACGAGGGTCGTCGCGGTGACCTGGCGGCGGGAGGCGCCGAGGGCGCGCAACAGGGCGTTCTCGCGGGTCCGTTGGGCCACGACGATCGCGAAGGTGTTGTGGATGGAGAAGGTGGCGACCAGGAGGGCGATGCCGGAGAAGACCAGGAGGAGGGTGGTGAAGATGCTCAGGAACTGGCTGGAGATCATGTCGGTGTTCTCCTGGGCCGACTCCTGGCCGGTGATGGCTTCGACTCCCTTGGGGAGTACGGGGGTCAGGCGGTCGACGAGTTCCTTCTGGCCGACGCCGGGGCCTGCCCGCACCTTGATGCTCGCCGCCTCGCCGGGGCGTGCCGTGAGGTACTTCTCGGCGTCGGCGCGGGTCATGCCGGTGAAGGTCACCTGGGCCATGCCGTCCTCGCCGCCGAAGGTCGCGAGGCCGACGACCGTCACCTTGACCGGGTCGGGCGTGCGCAGGGTCGTGGTGTCGCCGAGCTGGAGGTCGCCCTTCTTGGCCGCGCCCCGGTTGACGACGACCTCACCGGACTTCTGCGGGGCCCGGCCCTCGGCGAGTCGATACGGGTTGAGCTCGGGGTCGGTGATCCAGTTGCCGGCGAGGGTGGGCGGGCCCTGGCCGCCGATCGGCTTGCCGTTCTTGCCGACGAGTTGGCCGGCGCCCTCGATGTCGGGCTCGGCGGCGGCGACGCCCGGCACCTTGTCGAGGGTGCCGGCGAGGGCCGTGGGGACCGGCTGGCGTACGCCCTGGCTCTCGCCCGGCGCGGTGATGGTGTCGGCGCTGCGGACGACGGCATCGGTGCCGCTGGTCGCGTTGCCGAACATGGTGTCGAAGCTCGCACGCAGGGTGTCGCCCATGACGAGGGTGCCGGCCAGGAACGCCACGCCGAGGAAGACCGCGAGGAACGTACCGGCGAAGCGGCGCTTGTGGGCGCGCAGGGAGGACACGCTCAGGCGTACGGCGGCGTTCATGAGGGCACCTCGAAGGCTTTCATGCGGTCCAGGACCCGGTCGGCGGTCGGGGATGCCATCCGGTCGACCAGGCGCCCGTCGGCCAGGAAGACGACCTCGTCCGCGTGGGCGGCGGCCACCGGGTCGTGGGTGACCATGACGACCGTGCGGGACGTCTGGCGCACGGCGCGGCCGAGCAGGCCGAGGACCTCCTCGCCGGAGCGCGAGTCGAGGTTGCCGGTGGGCTCGTCGGCGAAGACGACGTCCGGCTGCCCGGCGAACGCCCTTGCCACGGCGACGCGTTGCTGCTGGCCGCCGGAGAGTTCGGAGGGGCGGTGGTGCAGACGGTCGCGCAGGCCAACGACGTCGACCAGGGCGTCGAGCCACTCCGGCTCACCCTTGCCGCCCGCGAGGTCGAGGGGCAGCGTGATGTTCTCGGCGACGGTGAGGGTCGGCACCAGGTTGAAGGCCTGGAAGACGAAGCCGACCCGGTCCCGGCGCAGCAGGGTGAGGCGGCGGTCGTCGAGGGCACCCAGGTCGGTGTCGCCGATGGCGGCGGTCCCCGAGGTGAGCGTGTCGAGGCCGGCCGCGCAGTGCATCAGGGTGGACTTGCCGGAGCCCGAGGGCCCCATGATCGCGGTGAAGCGGCCGACCGGGAAGTCGACGCTCACCCCGTCCAGGGCCCTCACCTCGGTGTCGCCTCGGCCGTACACCTTCACGGCGTCGACGACCCGCGCGGCCGTCCGCACGGTGGTGGCGGTCATGCCGCACCGCCCTTGCCCACGGTGCGGCCGAACTGCTCGTCCAGGACGGAGAGCCGGCGCCAGTACTCGTCCTCGTCGATCTCGCCGGAGGCGAAGCGGCGGCCGAGCACGGCGAGGGGCGAGTCGCCGGACGGGCGGGGGTCGTCCATGGCGCGCCACGGTCCGCGGCGGCCGCGCCGGACGGTGCGCCGCAGCACGGTCGCGACGCCGATCACGACGGCCGCCCAGATCAGCGGGAAGAAGAGGATCCACGGGCCGGGGCCGCCGTTCCAGTCTGCGAGGGTCTGCATCTCGGTCATCTCCTGAGTCGGGTCCGGTGGTGATGGTTCGAGACTCGCGCCGGGGAGGGGTCCGGGGCGTCGTACGGCCAGCGGCAGTGCGCGTACCGCGCGGGGAGTACGCGGGGTCGTCTGGGCTGCTCCTCAGGGGCTCGACTTCTGTAACTACTAGTATGTACAGTTGGTTCATGAGCACTTCCGACCGACTCATCGAGTCCACCCGTGAGCTGCTGTGGGAGCGCGGTTACGTGGGCACCAGCCCCAAGGCGATCCTGGAGCGGGCGGGTGCCGGGCAGGGCAGCATGTACCACCACTTCAAGGGCAAGCCCGAACTCGCGCTGGCGGCGATCCGGCGTACGGCCGAGGAGTTGCGGGCCACCGCCGAGGGAGTACTCACCGGGCCGGGGACGCCGTACGAACGCATCGAGGCGTATCTGCTGCGCGAGCGCGACGTACTGCGCGGCTGCCCGGTCGGCCGGCTGACGATGGACCCGGACGTCATCGCGAGCGACGAGCTGCGTGCACCGGTCGACGAGACGCTCGACGCGATCCGCGAGTTGATCGCCGGGATCGTCGAAGAGGGCAAGGAGCAGGGCCAGTTCGCGCCCTTGCTGGACGGTGAGGAGATCGCCGCGACTGTTCTGGCGACCGTGCAGGGCGGTTACGTCCTCGCGCGCGCCTCCGGCTCCCCCGCCGCCTTCGACGCCGGTGTCCGCGGACTGCTCTCCCTGCTTGCCCCACGTTAGGAGCCCCGTAGATGCACATCACCAGGAAGCGCCCCGACACCCGGCAGGGCCCGGCGGAGAACTTCACCGGGCAGGTGTGGCTGGACGAGATGGCCGCGCCCCCGGCGCCGTCCAGGCTGCGCATGTTCAACGTCCACTTCGCGCCCGGCGGGCACACCGCCTGGCACCGGCATCCGCACGGCCAGGTGCTGTACGTCACGGAGGGCGAGGGGCTGGTGCAGCGCAAGGGCGGTGCCGTGGAGGCGATCCGGGCCGGCGACACGGTGTGGATCGAGCCGGGCGAGTGGCACTGGCACGGCGCCGGGCCGCGCACCTTCATGACGCATCTCGCGGTCGTCGAGGCCGCCGAGGACGGCACCACCGCCGAGTGGGACGCGCACGTCGGCGCCGAGGACTATCCCGCCTGAGGAGGCATCGGATGCACGCCATGCAGTACGAGCTGACCCTGCCCGCCGACTACGACACGACCGTCGTCCGCGAGCGGGTCGCCCGCGTCGGGCATCTGCTGGACGACTGGGAGGGCCTCGGCGTCAAGGCGTATCTGCTGCGCGAGCGCGGGCGGTTCGGGTCGCCGGTGAACCAGTACGCGCCGTTCTACCTCTGGAACACCATGGAGGGCATGAACACCTTTCTTTGGGGAGGCGCCTTCCAGAGGCTCAGCAACGACTTCGGGCGGCCGGCGGTACGGCAGTGGACGGGACTGGCTTACGAGGAGGGCGGCGCCGTCGGCGGTTCGGCGCGGTTCGCGGTGCGGCGACGCGAACCCGTCCCGGACGGCGTGGAGTTGGCCGACGTCATGGCCGGGGTGGTGGGCGAGACCGAGCGGCTGGCCGGTGCCGACGGTGCCGTGCTCGCCGCGGCCGCCGTGGACACGAGCCGCTGGGAGCTGGTGCACTTCTCGCTCTGGGAGCAGGACGCGCCGAAGGCCGAGGGGGATGTGTTCCAGGTGCTGCACCTGTCCGCGCCGGGGCTGGGCCGGCTGCCGCGGGGTCGGCAGTGGTGAGCGCCGTCCGTACGGTGCTGGGGGATGTTCGGTCGGAGGAGCTGGGTGTGTGCGACGCGCACGACCATCTCTTCATCCGCAGCCCGCAGTTGCCCGGGCAGGAGCTGAACGACGCGTCGGCCGCGCGGGCGGAGCTGGCCGCGTTCCGTGCGGTGGGCGGCGGGAGTGTCGTCCAGTGGACGCCGTACGGGATGGGACGACGGGCCGCCGATCTGCCCGCCCTGTCCCGGACCTCCGGAGTGCATCTCGTCTGCGCGACCGGGCTGCACCAAGCGGCCCACTACACCGCGGAGTTGCTCGAAGAGGTGCGCGGCAAGCTCGCCGAGGTGTTCGTCTCGGAGCTCACCGAAGGAATCGGGACGTCGGGGGTCCGGGCCGGGCTGATCAAGGTCGCGGGCGGCTTCCACGCCCTGGACGCGCACGCCCGTTGGACGATGACCGCCGCGGCCGAGGCCCATCATGCGACGGGCGCGACCATCGCCGTCCATCTGGAGCTGGGGACGGGCGCGCTCGACGTACTCGACCTGCTGTGCGGCCGGTTGGGGGTGGAACCGCGGCGGGTGGTGCTCGGGCATCTCAACCGCTCCCCCGACCTGGTGGTCCAGCGGCAGGCCGCCGAGGCGGGTGCCTATCTGGCGTTCGACGGCCCGTCGCGGGCCAACCACGCCACCGACTGGCGGATGCCGGACGCCGTGCGTGCACTGGCCGAGGCGGGTTACGGACACCGGCTGCTGCTCGGCGGAGACACCGTGGTCGCCGGGGCCCGTTCGGTCGACGGCGGACCCGGGATGCCGTATCTGCTGCGCCGCATCCGCCCGCGGCTCGTGCTGGAGCTGAGTGAGGAGCTGATGGACCGTGTCCTCACCGAGAACCCCGGCCGGGCGTTCGCCGCCGACTGGCGGTGAGACGGCCGGATGTTCAGCGGCAGAGCGCGTCGATGTCGTCGGAGAAGGCCGGGAACTCGGTCTGTGCCTCGGTGACGATCTCGCGGGCGGTGCGGCGCGGGGTGGTGGCGTGCCGCTGGGCGAGGTCGGTCAGTGCCGTGTTCGGGCGACCCTCGAACTGCTCGAACTCCACGATCTCCAGCGGCCCGACGCCGTCGGCCAGCACCCACAGGAAGTCGGAGAGGCTCCCGGCCACGACGCCGCGCTCGCCCTCCGAGCCCAGGAACACCACGGGCTGCTCGGCGAGCGGTCGCCCCGGCCGGGCCATCCAGAGCGCGACGAGACCGCCGGTGCCGTCCTGTGCGAACACCCGGTAGGCGTCGCCGTCCAGTTCGTGGTTGCCGGTCCAGTTGCGCAGCCAGTCGGTGGTCTCCTCGGCGGAGTCGAAGGCCTCGTAGGGTTCGAAGTCGACGCCCCCGTCCTCGTCGTACTCGAACTCCACTCGGGCCACCTCGGCCAGAGCGGGCGGGAAGGTGCGGTCGTCGCCGGTCGTCTCGATCATGCCCGCAGGCTAGCGCCCGCCACTGACAACGGCCTTGGGGGACCGTCTCAGGCGACGGAGATGTCCACGGAGGGACGCAGTTTCGCCGCCGCGGCCAGGGCCTCGTGCACGGGGTGGGTGTCGAAGGCCGTCAACAGGGCCTCGTCCGCCGGGTGTTCGGCGGCCGGGTACGCGATCTGCTCGTACGCCGCCTGGAAGCGCGGGCCCCAGCGGCGGGTGCCGAGGCGGGCGGTGCGGGAGCAGTTGTCGACCATGTAGGCGACGTCGCGGGCGTGCATGTAGGGCAGCAGCGAGTCGACGGCTTCGATGACGGACTCGTTGACGATCTCCGACCAGGGGTGGCCGCGCTCGGCGAACTCGTCGATCTGCGCGGTCATGGTGGCGATGAACACGCCGGCGGTGAACGGGTCGACGGGCAACTCGTGTTCGCCGCGCCGACCGTGCGCACGGTCACTGACGGCCCACATCGGCGAGCCTCCGATCTCGCTCATCGGCCGGTCGCCCAGGCGCCGTTCGGCAAGGATGACGCTGCGCAGTTCGGTGCCGTCGGCCACCTCGTCGTAGATCTCGGCGACGATCTCGCGCGCGGGCCCGTACGTGGCCGTGTACGCCCGGTCGAAGACGTCCCGGCCGGCCGCGTCGAGGCCCTCGCGCACCGCGCGCAGCCCCGAGCGCGAGACGGTGCGGGCGATCGGCCCGGTGATGTTCTCGCAGGACCGCTCGTACGCCGTGACCTCGTCGTCCCCGCCGAGGCGGAAGCGCGTGCAGAGGCTCTCGACGATGCCGTGGACGGCACCGAGCAGGATGGCGCGTTCGCCGACGATGTCGGAGAGGTACTCGCTGTCGAGCGTGGTGCGGAAGGTGTACGGCGATCCCAGCGCGACCGACCAGCCGAGCGCGAGGTCGGCGGCCCGGCCGTCGGGGTCTGCGTGGACGGCGTAACTGCTGTTGATCCCGGCGCCGTTGATCTCCTCGCCCTGCTGGTACAGGCGCCGCACGGAGTCGCCCATGCCCTTGGGGCAGACGGCGATCACCCCGTGTCCGGCGGGGAACTCCCCGCCCGTCTCCCGGAGATGGCCGAGCAGGAAGCCGTGCGAGAGGCCGATGACCGCGCCCGGCTTGAGGACCGCGAAGATCTCCCGGTGGTGGGCGGCGAGGGCGGCGTCCGCGATGAGCAGGATCAGCAGGTCGCTGTCGGCGGCGACGGCGAGCCAGTCGCCGAGCGTGCCGTCCTCCTCCGTGAAGCCGACCGCGCGGGCGTCGGCGGCGGACGCGGAGCCCGGACGCAGCCCGACGGCCACCCGGATGTCCGTGCCGGAGAGGGAGTCGCGCAGGTTGAGGGCCTGGGCGCGGCCCTGCGGGCCCCAGCCGATCACGCCGATGCGGCGCACCCCGGCGAAGGCCTGCGGCAGCAGCGGGAAAAGGTGCCGGCCGCCGCGCAGGATGGTCTCGGTGCCGCCGGGGACGTCCATCGTCTCGAGGGGGAAGACGCGGGAGGTGTACGTGGTGGAGGTCATGGTCGAGTTGTAGGCTCGCGGCGAGCGTTGCAGCAAGCGCAACTTGTGCAGCGCGCTGTTGCAGGAACCGAAAGGGCCAGGTGAGCGCATGCGTGACGATCATCGGGAGCTGCGGCTTTTCCTGTATCTGGCGCAGACGCTGAACTTCGGGCGAACCAGCCTCGACTGCCATGTCAGCCCGGCGACTCTGACGCGGACGGTGCAGCGGCTGGAGACGGACCTCGGGCACCGGCTGTTCGAGCGGGGGCCGCGTGGGGTGTCGCTGACGGCGGAGGGGCATCGCTTCCGTGAATACGCCGTCCAGGCGCTGGAGTTGTGGCGCTCCTACCGCGAGGAGCATCCGGACCCGGCCCAACTCACCGGCCGTCTGGCCTTGTTCGCCACGGTGACCGCCTGCCAGGCGCTGCTTCCCGACCTGTTGGCCCCGTTCCGGGCCGCGCATCCTCAGGTCCGGCTCGACCTGCGTACCGGTGACGCGGCGGCCGCGCTGGCCCGGCTGGACGAGGGCGAGGTGGACGCGGCCGTGGCGGGGATCCCGACGCGGCTGCCGGAGCCGCTGGCCGGCCGGACGGTGGCGGTGACCGAGCTGGTCCTCGTCACGGCCCGGGACCGCCCTGATCCGGGACCCGACGGACCGTTCGTCCTCCCCCACCGCGGGCTGGTGCGCGAGGCCGCCGACCGCTGGTTCCGCGCCCGCGGCACGGCACCCGACGTGGCCTGCGAACCGGACGGCCACGAAGGGCTGTTGACGCTGGTCGCCCTGGGCTGCGGGACCGGGGTGGTGCCTCGCCTCGTACTCGAACACAGCGCGGTGCGCGACCGGTTGGCGGTGGTTCCGGCCGACCCGGCGCCTGAGATGTTCCCGATCGGGCTGTGCGTGCGGCGGGCGGATCTACGGCGGCCGCTGGTGGCAGCGCTGTGGAGCCTGTGTCAGTAACCGGGGAACCCTTGGTCAACGAGCGGTCTTCCCGAGGTCCAGCCGCTCGATGCGCCGCACGTTCCCCCGGTCCTCCGCGTCCTCGCTGGCCTCGCCCGCGAACCAGGCGTCGAGGATCTCCTTCAGCAGCGGCTCGGAGGTGAGCCGCAGGCTGAGGGCGAGCACATTGGCGTCGTTCCAGCGGCGGGCGCCGTCCGCGGTGTAGGCGTCGGTGCACAGGGCCGCCCGTACGCCCGGCACCTTGTTCGCGGCGATGGACGCGCCGGTGCCGGTCCAGCAGCAGACGACGGCCTGGTCGGCCGCGCCGGTCACGACGTCCCGGGCCGCCGCCTCCGAGCACACGGCCCACTGGGGGTCGTCGCCCGGGCTGAGCGCGCCGTGGGTCACCACCTGGTGACCTCGCCCGGTCAGTTCCGCGACGAGTGCGCGCGCCACGGGTTCGTCCATGTCGGAGGAGACGGAGATCCGCATGCCCCGGAGCTTACTCAGGGCACGCGGCGGACGTCCCGAGGACCTTTCCGGAGCGGATACGCCGCCGTCGACGGGGCTCGTCCGGCACGACCGGTGCGTCCGGCAAGGCCGACAGGGCGCCGGCCCTGGCGTACCAGTCGTCGAACACGGCACGGAACACCGGGTGGGCCTGAGCGGGCAGTGAGCGCCTCACGAGAGTCACGGCACCCTCCTACAGATGCTTGTCGGAGCCGGCCGACCGGTTGTCGTACCGACGCATTCGAAGCTACGGAGAAATGGCTCGCTGCTACCGTCCAATGCCATGCGGGAATCACAGACCAATCTGGCGGGCGATCTGCTGCTCCACCTGGCACAGCCCGGCGAGGGGCTGCTGCACGAGCGGGTGAAGCGGGCGCTGCGTGCCGCGATCCGGGAGGGGCGGGTCGAGGTCGGGACCGCGCTGCCGCCCAGTCGGCAGCTCGCGGCCGACCTCGGCTGTTCGCGCTGGGCGGTGACCGAGGCGTACAGCCAGCTCGTCGCCGAGGGATATCTGGAGGCGCAGACCGGCTCCGGCACCCGGGTGCGCTGGTCCAACGCCCCCGACGCCGACGGCCGGCCACCGGCTTCCCGCCAGGCGGCCATGGCCCGTTTCGACCTCGCGCCCGGTCTGCCGGACCTGCGCGCGTTTCCGCGTCGCCGGTGGGCCGATGCCGTCCGTGCGCAGGTGACGACCGCGCCGTACACGGAGTTCGGTTACCCGCCGCCCGGCGGTCATCCCGGGCTGAGGCGGCCGCTCGCGGAGTACCTCGGCCGCTCCCGGGGCGTCTCGACGACCCCGCAGGACGTGACCGTCTGCACGAGCGTGACCGACGGGGTGCGGCGCGTCTGCCATGCCCTGCGCGCCGAGGGCATCACCGCCGTCGGCTGTGAGGAACCGGGCTGGACGCGGCTGCGCGAGGTGGTCCGTGCCGCGGGCCTCGATCCGGTGCCGATCCGCACGGACGCCGGCGGTCTGCGCACCGACGAGCTGGCTGACCATCCGGGACTGAGGGCCGTACTGGCCACTCCGGCGCACCAGTTCCCCCTCGGCAGCGTGCTCGCGCCCGAGCGGCGTGCCGCCCTTCTGCACTGGGCCCGCCAGGTGGACGGGGTCGTACTGGAGGACGACTACGACGCGGAGTTCCGCTACGACCGTCGCCCGGTCGCGGCCCTCCAGGGCATGGACCCGTCCCGGGTGGTCCTCTTCAAGTCGCTCAGCAAGATCCTGTCCCCGGCACTCGGCATCGGCTGGATCGTGGCACCACCGCGCTGGACCGCTCACCTGCACCGGGCCGACCAGGCGGCGACCCAGCCGTCGACGGTCGATCAGCTCGCCTTCGCCGCGCTACTGGAGTCGGGCGGCCACGACCGTCACCTCCGGGCCTGCCGACAGCGCTACCGCAGGCGACGCGACGCGCTGGTGCGGGCCCTCGCCGACCACCTCCCCGGCGCCCCGGTCTCCGGCATCGCGGCCGGCCTCCACCTCATCCTCCGCCTGCCCGCCACCGTGGACACCGGGGCCGTGGTCGACGCCGCGGCCGCCCGCTCGCTGCGCGTCGCCGACCTCGCCGGCTATCACGCCACCGACGAGCACGCCGATCACGGTCTGGTCCTCGGGTACGGCAACCTCGCCGACAACGCGGTGGACGAGTCGGTGCGCCTGCTGCGCGTGGCCGTCGAGGAGACCCGACGGAGCCCACCCGTCGGCTGACGTCCGGAGTCAGGCGAGCGCGCCGAGCGGATCGTCCAGGACCGGCTGCCAGGCCAACTCGGCAGCGCCGACCAGGCTGTTGTGGTCGAGGGTGCAGGCCAGGATGGGGACGCTGCCGCTCTGGCCCCACAGGCTGCGGTCGGCGACGACGGCGCGCAGGCGGTCGGGGTCGGCGTCCAGGAGGGTGCGGTGGAGGCCGCCGAGGATGACCCGGTCCGGGTTGAGGATGTTGACCAGGCCCGCGAGGCCGAGGCCGAGGCGGTCGATGAGGGCCTCGGCGGCGGCGCGGACGGCCGGGTCGTCGTAGTGGTTGCGGACCAGGTCGTCGGCCTGCTTGAGGAGGGACATCTCCGGGCCCGGGTCGCGGCCGGCGGCCGTGAGGAGGGCCAGCGGGTCGGCCTCGACGTCCAGGCAGCCGCGGCTGCCGCAGTGGCAGGGGCGGCCCTCGGGGTTGACGGTGAGATGACCGACCTCCAGGGCGAGGCCCGAACTGCCCGTGTGCAGACGGCCGTCGAGGACCAGCGCACCGCCCACACCCCGGTGTCCGGTGGCCACGCACAGCAGGTCGCGGGCGCCGCGGCCCGCGCCGTGCCGGTGCTCGGCGAGGGCGGCGAGGTTGACGTCGTTGCCCGCGAAGGCCGGTCCGGTGATCCCGGCCGCGCGCACGCACTCGGCGAAGATCCGGCGGACCGGCGCGCCGACGGGCCAGGCCAGGTGCAGGGGGTTGAGGGCGAGACCGTCGGGTTCGGCGACCGCGGACGGCACGGCCAGCCCGGCGCCGACACAGCGCCGGCCCGTCGAGCGCAGCAGCTCGGCGCCGGCTTCCACGACCGAGCCGACGACCTTCGCCGGGTCGGCGTCGACGATCTCGCAGCCCGGCGTGGTGGCGGCGATCCGCCCGCCGAGGCCGACCAGCGCCGCGCGGAAGCCGTCGGCGTGCACCTGCGCGGCGAGGACGACCGGTCCGTCGTCGGCGACCGCCAGCCGGTGCGAGGGCCTGCCCTGGGAACCGGCCGCCGCGCCGGGGCGGGCGTCGACGCGGATCAGCCCGAGGGCCTCCAGTTCGGCGGCCACCGCGCCCGCGGTCGCCCGGGTCACCCCCAGCTCGGCGGTGAGCACGGCGCGGGTGGGCGCGCGACCGGTGTGCACGAGCTCCAACGCGGGCCCGAGCGCACCGCGCCCCCGGTCCAGCCGCGTTCTCGAGGTGGTCCCTTCCCCCGTCGGCCGGGGGTCCGCCTTGCCGCTCATGAGGGCGAGTCTCCCATGATCCGCGATTACGTCGAGCGACGGGCCGTTGACCCGGAGCGCGTCGTCGTTACGTCCGGACGGCCCCGGTTCGGGCGGCGAAACCGCCCGACGTCCCTGTTGCCCGTCCTGCCCGACCGGGCCTGAACTGCGGCTCCGCTAGCCTTGACGCACGATGAACGACCGTATGACGACGCCGTGGGGCGAGCTCGCGCTGGCCCGTTTCCCCGAGGACCCGCGCGACCGGCTGCGCGCCTGGGACGCCTCCGACGAGTATCTGCTGAGGCATCTCGTCGAGGAGAAGGTGCTGCTGGATGGCACGGTGGTGGTCGTCGGGGACCGGTGGGGCGCCCTGGTCACCGCGCTGGCCGGGCGGCGGCCGGTGCAGATCACGGACTCGTTCCTGGCACAGGAGGCGACGAAGGGCAACCTCGCGCGCAACGGTGTCGAACCGGGGACCGTGGGTCTGCTGACCACGCAGGACCCGCCGCCGGAGCGGGTGGACGTGCTGCTGGTGCGGGTGCCGAAGAGCCTGGCGCTCCTGGAGGACCAGCTGTTGCGGCTGGCGCCCGCGGTGCGCGGGGGGACGGTCGTCGTCGGCACCGGCATGGTCAAGGAGATCCACACCTCGACGCTCCGGCTGTTCGAGCGGATCCTCGGTCCGACCCGCACCTCGCCGGCCGAGAAGAAGGCCCGCCTGATCTTCTGCGCACCCGACCCCGCGCTGCAACGGCCGGCCAACCCCTGGCCGTACACCTACGCGTTGCCCGACGGCATCGGTGGGGTCTCGGGCCGCACGGTCGTCAACCACGCGGGCGTGTTCTGCGCCGACCGGCTGGACATCGGCACCCGGTTCTTCCTCCGCCATCTGCCCGCGGCCGGCGGTGGCCGGCGGGTGGTGGATCTGGGGTGCGGCAACGGGGTCGTCGGTACGGCGGTGGCGGTGGCCGATCCCGGGGCCGAGGTGCTGTTCGTGGACGAGTCGTTCCAGGCCGTGGCCTCGGCGGAGGCGACGTACAAGGCGAACGGGGTACCGGGACATGCCGAGTTCCGGGTCGGGGACGGGCTGGCGGGGGTGCCGGCCGGGAGTGTGGACCTCGTGCTCAACAATCCGCCGTTCCACTCGCACCAGGCGACGACCGACGCGACGGCGTGGCGGATGTTCGCCGGGGCGCAGCGGGTGCTGCGCCCCGGCGGTGAGCTGTGGGTGATCGGTAACCGGCACCTCGGCTACCACGTGAAGCTGCGCAAGCTCTTCGGCAACAGTCAACTGGTCGCCAGCGACCCGAAGTTCGTGGTGCTGAAGGCCGTCAAGGGGTGATCAGGTGAGGGTGCCGATGATGTCGGTCACCGCCCGTACCATCGCCTCCCGGCCCACGCTCAGGTACTTGCGGGAGTCGACCGCCTCGGGGTGAGCGGCGAGGAAGTCGCGGATGGCGCCCGTCATCGCGATGTTGAGGGCCGTGCCGACGTTGACCTTGGCTATGCCGCCCGCGACCGCCGCGGCCAGTTCGTCGTCGGGTACGCCCGAGGAGCCGTGCAGGACGAGCGGCACGTCGAGGGTCGCGGAGAGGCGTTTGAGGAGTTCGTGGTCGAGGGTGGCGGTGCGGGTGGTCATGGCGTGCGTGCTGCCGATGGCCACGGCGAGGGCGTCCACCCCGGAGTCGGCCACGAAGGCGCGGGCCTCGGCGGGGTCGGTACGGGCGCCGGGCGCGTGGGCGTCCAGCGCGGGCTGGCCCGTCTTGCCGCCGACCTGCCCCAACTCGGCCTCGATCCACAGGCCTTGAGAGTGTGCCCAGTCCGCTGCCGTGCGGGTCGCGGTGAGGTTCTGCTCGTAGGGCAGGCGGGCCCCGTCGTACATGACGGAGCTGAATCCCGCGTCGGCCGCCTGGCGCAGCAGGTCGTCGCTCTGGACGTGGTCCAGGTGCAACCCGACGGGTACGACGGCGCGTTCGGCGGCGGTGACGGCCGCACGGGCCAGCGGGAGCAGCCGGCCGTAGCGGAACTTGACCGCGTTCTCGCTGACTTGGAGGACGACGGGCGCGCCGGCCGCCTCGGCGCCGGCGATGACGGCTTCGACGTGCTCCAGGGTGATGATGTTGAAGGAGGCGACGGCGGAGTGTGCGGCGGCGGCCCGGGTGACGAGTTCACCGGTGGTGACGAGGGGCACGGCTTCTCCCTTCTGAGGATGCGGCGGAGGGCTTCGGGGCTCGTCAGGGCGCCAGGATCACCGAGCGGGTGAGGTGCCGGGGTCGGTCCGGGTCGAGGCCGCGGGCCGCGGCGACGGCGACCGCGAGGCGTTGGGCGCGGACCAGTTCGGCGAGCGGGTCGAGATCGCCGGGTACCCACAACCCGCCGGTTTCCCGGACCTGTTGGGCCAGCCCCTCGGGTGCCTCGCCGAGCATCCAGGTCGCCGTGCCGCGGGTGGTGATGCTGATCGGGCCGTGGCGGTACTCCATCGCCGGGTAGGCCTCGGTCCAGGCGAGTGAGGCCTCGCGCATCTTCAGTCCGGCCTCGTTGGCCAGGCCCACCGTCCAGCCCCGGCCGAGGAAGGTGAACTGCGTGCAGTCGACGAGCCCTTCGGGCAGCGGGGTCGCGAGTGCGGTGCGGGCGTCGGCGACGACCGAGTCGGCGTGCAGGCCGAGGTGGGCGCGGAGCAGGGTGAGCGCGGTGGTGGCGAACCGGGTCTGCACGACGGACCGTTCGTCAGCGAAGTCGAGCACGACGACGTCGTCCGCGGCGGTCATCACCGGTGTGTTCGGGTCTGCGGTTATCGCGGTCGTGCGGATACCCCTCAACTCGCCGAGGAGTTCCAGCACTTCGGTCGTCGTACCGGAGCGGGTGAGGGCCACGACCCGGTCGTACGAGCGGCCGTACGGGAACTCGGAGGCGGCGAAGGCGTCCGTCTCGCCCTGGCCCGCTCCCTCGCGCAGTGCGGCGGCCGCCTGGGCCATGAAGTAGGAGGTGCCGCACCCGACGATCGCCACCCGCTCCCCCGCCACCGGAAGCGCCCCTCCGTGCCGTGCCGCTTCCGCGGCGGCCCGCGTCCAGCACTCGGGCTGGCTGATCAGCTCGTCCTCGACATGGGTCATGCCGGATCCCTCCCCAGGCGATCTGCTCTTTCTTGCAAGATATAGCCAACTTTCGAGCATAATCAAGCATTCGAGCTCATCCTGGGTGCGCTAGGGTCGCCGGGAGTTCGAGGCACGGTCGAGGATCGGGGAGTGCGGATGTCACGGGACGCCCGCTGGAAGGCGCTGCTGGAGCTGCTCGTCGAGCGCGGCCGGCTGGACGTCGAGGAGGCGGCCGCCGAGCTGGAGGTCTCGGCCGCGACGATCCGGCGGGACTTCGACCAGCTGGCGGAGCAGCAGATGCTCGTACGGACCCGGGGTGGCGCGGTCGTGCACGGGGTGTCGTACGAACTTCCCCTGCGCTATAAGACCGCCCGGCACGCCTCCGAGAAGCAGCGGATCGCAAAGGCGGTCGCGGAGCTGATCGCGCCGGGTGAGGCGGTCGGGCTGACCGGTGGCACGACCACCACCGAGGTGGCGCGCGCCCTGGCCGTGCGCAGCGATCTGACATCCGGCTCCCCCGCGCTCACCGTCGTCACGAACGCGCTCAACATCGCCAACGAGCTTGCCGTGCGCCCCCAGTTCAAGATCGTGGTGACCGGCGGGGTCGCGCGCCCGCAGTCGTACGAGCTGATCGGGCCGCTCGCGGACGGTGTGCTCGGGCAGATCACCCTCGATGTGGCGGTGCTCGGCGTGGTCGCCTTCGACGTCGCGCACGGTGCCGCCGCGCACGACGAGGCGGAGGCCGCGATCAACCGGCTGCTGTGCGAGCGCGCCGAGCGGGTGGTCGTGGCGGCCGACTCCAGCAAGCTGGGGCAGCGGGCGTTCGCCCGGATCTGCGCGGCGGAGGCGGTGGACACGCTCGTGACGGACTCGGCGGCGAGCGCGGACGCGGTGCGCCGTTTCGAGGAGGCGGGGGTCCAGGTCCTCGCGGTCTGACACGGTCCTTCCGGATTGCGTCGGTCCGGGGCGTCGCGTCTGACACAGTGCGGTCCGACTGCCGTGATCCCCGCGCTCGCGAGGGTGATCCCGCCTAGGCTGGGGAGCGGGATGCGGGTCGGGGCAGGGAGGCTGCGATGGGCATGAAAACGATCGACGAGGGCGTCCCCGGAGCGTCTCCCCGCTATCTCCCGATCGCCGAGCACGGGCTGATCGGCGATCTGCGCAGCGTGGCCCTGGTGGGCACGGACGGCACCATCGACTGGTACTGCTGCCCGGCCTTCGACGCGCCGAGCGTCTTCGCGTCGATCCTGGACGCCGAGCGCGGCGGGTCCTTCGAGCTGGCGGCGGCCGTGCCGGCGAAGACGAAGCAGTTCTACTTCCCCGATACCAATGTGCTGATCACCCGTTTCTTCACCGAGGACGGCGTCGGCGAGGTGCAGGACTTCATGCCCGTCAACGGCGGGGCCGTGGAGGCCGAACGGCACCGGCTGATCCGGCGGGTGGTGTGCGTGCGCGGCTCCATCCCGTTCCGTACCCGGGTCGCGCCCCGCTTCGACTACGGCACCCGGCCGCACACCGTCCGCATGGCCGGCGAGGTGGCGGTCTTCCGGTCGGACGAACTGTCGCTCGCGCTCACGGCGACCGTGCCGCTGGAGGCCGAAGGGCTGGACGCGCGGGCCGACTTCAAGCTCTCCGAGGGCGAGACGGCGGTGTTCGCGCTCGACCAGGTCGGCGGGGACGTGGAGCCGCGCCGGTGCGCGAAGATCGAGGCGAAGGAGCAGCTCGCCACCACGGTGGCGTACTGGCGGCGCTGGCTGTCCGCGTCCAAGTACCGTGGCCGCTGGCGGGAGATGGTGCACCGCTCGGCCCTCACCCTGAAGCTGCTCACCTACGCGCCCACGGGTGCGATCGTCGCCGCCCCGACGACCAGCCTCCCCGAACAGCTCGGCGGCGAGCGCAACTGGGACTACCGGTACGTCTGGGTGCGCGACGCGGCCTTCTGCGTCTACGCGCTGCTGCGCCTCGGCTTCACCGAGGAGGCCGAGGCCTTCATGAAGTTCGTCACCCGGCACGTCAGTCCGGGCGACGGCAAGCCCTCCGGCCCGCTCCAGATCATGTACGGAATCGATGGGCGCACCGACCTCACGGAGGCCGAACTCGACCACTTCGAGGGGCACATGGGTTCCGCGCCGGTGCGGGTCGGGAACGCCGCCGCCGAGCAGCTCCAGCTCGACATCTACGGCGCGCTCATCGACTCGATCTACCTCTACGACAAGTGGGCCAAGCCCATCTCCAGCGACCAGTGGGACGACGTCTGCGCGCTGGTGGAGTGGGTGTGCGAGAACTGGGACCAGCCCGACGAGGGGATCTGGGAGACCCGCGGGGGCCGCAAGAACTTCCTCTACTCCAGACTGATGTGCTGGGTGGCGATCGAGCGGGCCATCCGCGTCGCCAACCGGCGCGGCCTGCCCGCCGATCTGCCGCGCTGGCTCGAGTGCCGCGACACCATCTACCGGCGGATCATGAAGAAGGGCTGGTCGGAGGCGCGTCAGGCCTTCGTCCAGCACGAGGACGACGACGTGCTCGACGCGGCCGTACTGATGATGCCGCTGACGAAGTTCATCGCACCGACCGATCCGAAGTGGCTGTCCACGCTGGACGCGCTCACCCACGACCTGGTGTCCGACTCCCTGGTCTACCGCTACGACCCGGTGGCCAGCCCCGACGGACTGCGCGGCGACGAAGGCACCTTCTCCATCTGCTCGTTCTGGTACGTCGAGGCCATGGTCCACGCCGGCCGCATCGACGAGGCGCGCCTGGCCTTCGAGAAGATGCTGACGTACGCCAACCATCTCGGCCTCTACGCCGAGGAGATCAGTCACACCGGCGAGCAACAGGGCAACTTCCCGCAGGCGTTCACCCACCTCGCGCTCATCAGCGCGGCCTTCAACCTGGACAAGGCCCTGGGCTGAGGGTGGTCCTGGCAACACCGTGGATCCGGTCCTCAGGCCCAGGGACCGCGGGCTCCGGGACCGGAAGGATTCATGACGTCGGCAACCGGACCGGCACGGAATCCATCCCACGGACTCGGGGGAACAGCCATGAACGAAACCTTCGCCAGGCGTCTGACGGGCGTCGCCGGCATCGCCGCCGCGACCGCCCTCATCGTCGAAGTGCCGCTCTACTTCGTCTACTCGGGCCCGCCGCCGGACGCGAACGTGCTGGCCAGGCTGCTCCTCGGGATCATCGGCCTCGCCTGCCTGGTCGTGTTCGTGACCGCGTTCCGCGAACTGGTCAGGCGCACGCGTCCGGACTACGAGTGGGCGGGCTCGCTGGCCTTCGCCACCGGGCTGGTCTACGCGACGATCACCCTGGTCTCCATGGGCCTGGAAGCCGGCGCCGTGATCGCCACCGACCACTCGATCGATCCGACCATCACGGTCAACGGCACGTACATCCTCTACGGCTCGATCTCCCGGCTGATGCTGGGGCTCTTCCTGACCACGGTGGGATACACCGTCTCCCGAACGGGCCTGCTGTCGCGCTGGATCGGCCGGTCGGCCTACGTCCTGGCAGCGATCAACCTCGCGTTCGTGCCGTCGCTGTTCTTCGGCAACACACCGGCGCACTTCTACGCGGCGAACGGATGGGGCACCACGGCTCTCATGGGCGCGATCCTGAGCTACTGGCTGCTGGCCGTGGGCATCTCCACCTACCGAAGTTCCACGCGCCTTCGCACTTCGATCGCCGCGTAGTCTCGGGAACGGATCACCGAGCGGGCGGGGCAGCGATCGGCTGTCCCGCCCGAGCTCACGCGACTTCACGAGTGGAGCCATGATGACGAGCACGCTGACGCTGACCCGCGTACGGCTCGGCCCCGGTGGGCCGTTGGGCAGTCTGCGGGTCGCAGAGGGCAAGGTCGTCGCCGTGACGGAGGGCGAGCTCGACGGGCCGGCACTGGATCTGGACGGGCGTACCGTGCTGCCGGGGCTGTGGGACGCGCATGTGCATGCCGCGCAGTGGGCCGGGAACCGCCATCGGGTGGATCTGGCCGGCCTGGACTCGGCCCGGGCGGTCGCCGAGGCCGTACGGCGGCACGCGGCCGGCCTGACCGCGGGCGAGGTGCTGCTGGGCCAGGGGTTCCGGGACGGGCTGTGGCCCGACCTGCCCGACAAGACGCTGCTCGACGCGGTGTGCCCGGACCGGCCGGTCGCCCTGATCAGCGCCGATCTGCACGCCGCGTGGCTCAACTCGGCCGGCCTGGCGCTGGTCGGCCGGAGCGGGCACGAGACCGGTCTGCTGCGGGAGCACGAGTGCTTCGAGGCCATGCAGGCGCTGCCCGAGGTGTCCGTCGAGGTCCTCGACCGCCGGGTCGCGGAGGCCTGCCGGGACGCGGCCGCGCGGGGCGTCACGGGCCTGATCGACTTCCACTTCTCCGACAACCTCGCCGACTGGAGCCGACGCGCGGGGAACGCGCCGCTTCCCGTCCGGGTACAAGCGGCTGTGTATCCACGGCACTTGGAGGCGGCGATCGGCCGCGGGCACCGGACCGGCGACGTCCTGCCCGACACCGGCGGCCTGGTACAGGTCGGCCCGCTCAAGCTGTTCACGGACGGCTCCCTCAACACCCGCACCGCCCTGTGCTGCGACCCGTACCCCGGCCTGGAGGACACCCGGGAGGCGTACGGCATCGAGGAAACGCCGTACGAGGAACTGGTCCGCCTGATGAAGCGCGCCACCGAGAGCGGCATCGAGCCCGCCGTGCACGCGATCGGCGACCGGGCCAACACCCTGGCCCTCGACGCGTTCGCCGCGCTGCGCTGCCGGGGCCGTATCGAGCACGCCCAACTGCTGACGGCCGCCGATGTCCCTCGGTTCGCCGAGCTCGGCGTCACAGCCGGGGTGCAGCCCGCGCATGCCACCGACGACCGGGACGTGGCCGACCGGCACTGGGCCGGGCGCACGGGGCGTGCTTTCGCGTACGCCGACCTGCTGGCGGCCGGCGCACGGCTGGAGTTCGGCTCCGACGCTCCCGTCTCGCCGCTCGACCCCTGGCTGGGCATCGCCGCCGCCGTGCACCGCACCAGCGACGGCCGACCGGCCTGGCACCCGGAGCAACGGCTCCCGGTGGCGGCGGCGCTCGCGGCTTCGACGCGGGGACGCACGGCGATCCGGGTCGGTGAGGCGGCCGACCTGGTGGTCGTGGACGTGGATCCACTGGAGGCCGACGCCGACACGCTGCGGGAGATGCCGGTGCACGCCACCCTGCTCGCCGGGCGCTGGACCCACGGCCCGTACTGACGGAACTCCTGATCAACCGAGGCGACAACACTGCTTAGGTGAGGCTAACCTAAGCAGTGCGCCCGATCGGGAGGCCGTGCCGTGGGCGAGTCGTGCCACTCGCCGCCCCAGCACCGACAGCCCCCGTATGTCCGGGCTCCGTGACTGCGAGGGGACCGACCAGTGGGAAGCGACGCATCCCGGCACACCACGCTCGACGACGTGCTGCGCGAGCGCGCGAAACTGCATCCCGGGCGGGTGGCGCTCGTCGATCCCGTCGGCGGCCGCAGCGAATGGACGTACGGCGACCTGGACGAGCGCGTCGAGCGGTGCGCGGCACGGCTGTGGGCCCAGGGAACCCGGCGCGGCGATCGCGTGGTCGTCCGGCTTCCTGCCTGCCTGGACCTCTTCCAGCAGCTCTTCGCCCTGGTCCGGGTGGGTGCGGTGCCCGTCCTCGTGCCGCCCGGCGTGCGCGAGTCGACGGTGCGTGCGGTCGACGCCTTCGTCGAGGAGGAGGCGGGGGACGAGAACCTCGCCCTGCTCCAGCTCGCCGGGGACGGAGTCGGGGTCCCCCGGCTGGTGCCGCTCGATCACGTCCGGTTGCTGCGTTCGGTTCGGGAACGGGCCGTGATCCATGGTGCCGACGAGGACACGATCCATCTGGCCGCGTCGCCCGAACTACCCATCGGAGTACCGGGGTTGCTCGACTGGCTCGCGGTGCTCGTGTCCGGCGGGCAGGTGGTGCTGAGTCCTGGGGCCGAGCCGGACACGGCCTTCGGGCTCGTCGCGGGCGAGCGGGTGACCCACACGGCACTCTCGCCTGGTCTCGCCGTGCGGTGGACCGAGGCGGCGGCCGTCACCGCGTACGACCTCGGCAGCCTGCGCACCCTGGTGGTGGGCGGCGGCGCCTTCGACGAGCGGGTGGCCCGGCGGGTGCGGCCCGCGCTGGGGTGCTCGCTGGTGCAGGTCTTCGGCACGGTCGAGGGACTGGTCTCCTGGACCCGTCCGGAAGACGGTCCGGAGGCGGGGCTGACCACGCAGGGGTGTCCGGTGTCGGCCGACGACGAACTGCGGGTCGTCGACGACGAGGGGCGCCGGCTGCCGGCCGGCGCCAGTGGTCACCTGCTGGTACGCGGCCCCGCCTCCGTCTCCGGGTACTGGCGCTCCCCCGAGCACGACGCCTGCTTCTTCACGGCCGACGGCTTCCACCGCACCGGTGCGATCGCCCGGGTGACTGAGGCCGGTCACCTCGTCGTCGAGCGCGACCCGCTGCCGCCCGTCGGCGCGGGTGGCCCGACGGGGCGCGCAGTCCGCCGGATCCCCGTCCCGCGCAGTCGCCCGCCCCGTCCGCATCCACCCGAAGGGCACACCGAGATGACGCCTCCGATGTTCCCGTACGTCATGCCGACCCCCGCGATGCTGCCCGCCGACCAGACGGGCTGGGCCCTGGACCCGGCCAGGGCGGCTTTACTGGTCCTCAACCTCCAGAACCGTTTCGTACGGGCGCTGGAGCAGGAGTCCGCCCCGGTCACCGAACTCCTCGCCAACGCACGGCGGTTGGTGGCCGCGGCCCGGGAGGCCGGGGTGCCCGTCATCCACTCGGTGCCGGCCGGCGAGCGACGGGCCACCGGGCGCGGGCCCGTCCCCTACGCGAGGCTGTCCGGTCCGTCGACCGGCGCGGAGGGCGAGGCGTTCGCTGCACAGGCCGAACCGCTGGCCGGGGACACGGTGCTGACCGCGCGGAAGTACAGCGCGTTCGCCCGCACCCGACTGGACGGCCGACTGCGGGAGTTGGAGCGTGACCAGGTGGTGATCCTCGGGCTGTACGCCAGGGCCGGGGTACTGATGACCGCGGGCGACGCCTGGGCCCAGGACCTGGAGGCCTTCGTCGTCGCCGACGCCGTCGCCGATCTGTCCGCCGGGGGCCACGAGTTCGCGCTGGAGTGGGTGGCGGACACCTGCGGGGCGGTGACGGCGACGGATCGGGTGGTGTCGGTGTTCGGGGCGGATCACTCGGCGGCGGAGGCGGTCTGAGCCCACCCCTCAGTGGGGCGACTCGGCGGCGGACGCGGTCTGAGCCCACCGCTCAGTGGTGCGGCCCGGCCGTTCACGTGGAACGGCCCGGCAGCCGGGGCGGTATCGAGGCCGCCGCGGCGCCGGGCCGTCCGGTCAGACGGACGTCACACGTCGGGCCACCAGCGAGCGGTGGATCTCGCCCGCGCGGATCGCGGTGGTGGACAGGAGCGTCGAGGTGAGTCCGTGGGTGTGTTCGGTGCCGCCCTGCAGATAGATGCCGGCACTGACGTCGGGGGCGGTCTCCACCCGGTGGTCGCGGCTGACGCGGAGCGCGTCCTCGTCGTCGCGCAGGCAGATCTTCGCGGCCTCACCCAGCAGGTCGGTGAGGTCCCGGGGGCGGTAGCCCGTGGCGTGCACCAGGACGTCGGCCCGCAGCACCTGTTGCTCCCCGGTCGGCAGGTACTCCACCGTGATGTCGAGCGAGCCGTCGTCCCGGGCGAGGACGTCCCGGATGCGCGAGACGTTGAGGAAGCGCAGCCGCTCCCGGCCGGCCACCTTCTCCTGGTACGAGGTCGCGTAAAGGGCCTCGATCAACTCCATGTCGACCACCGAGTAGTTGGTCGAGCGGTGGTAGTCGAAGAGGGACTGTTTCACCTCGGACGGCGCCACGAAGTACGTGTCCACGGCCTCCGGATCGAAGATGCGGTTGGCGAACGGGCTGTCGTCGGCAGGGGTGTAGCCGTACTTGGCGAACACCGCGCAGACCTCGGCCTCGGGGAAGGAGCGGTGCAGGTAGTCGACCGTCTCGGCCGCGCTCTGCCCCGCGCCCAGGACGAGGGCACGTTTCACCGGCGTTCCCGCTGCGGCGAGTTCGGTGACCCGAGGCAGTAACTGGCTGTTGTGCCAGACGCGTTCGGTGAGCTCGACGCCGGGCGGCACATGGGGTTCCAGGCCGACGGCCACGCTGATGTCCCGGGCCCGGTAGGTCACCGTCCGGCCGGGCCGTTCCGGATCCCGGCACACCACGTCGAAGTGGGCGACGGCACCGGACTCGTCGCGCACCGGGTCGACGGCGACCACCACATGGTCGTACGCCACCAGGTGCCGTACCCGCTCCGCCGCCCACTCGAAGTACTCGTGGAACTCCACGCGCAGCGGGAAGAGTGTCTTCTGGTTCAGGAAGTCGATCAGCCGGCCGCGCTCGCGCAGGAAGCACAGGAAGCTGAAGTCGCTGGCCGGATCGCGCAGTGTGACCAGGTCCTTGAGGAAGGACACCTGCATGGTCGCGTCGTCGATCAGCATGCCCCGGTGCCAGCCGAAGCCCGACTGGCGTTCCAGGAAAAGGGCGTTGAGCCGTTCCCCTGGGGGAAGCTCCGCGTTGTGTTCGTCAATCGCTATGGCCAGCGCGAGATTTGACGGTCCGAAACCGATTCCGAGGACGTCATAGGTGGTGTCAGATCCGTTGAGCGGTGACTTCACCGTGGCATCGCCTCCCTCAGGCAGCCACATGTTAGATAAGGTTAGCCTAACCTTGCAATGGAGTCGTTGGACGGGAGAACCGCATGCGCGTCGCCATGTTCGGCTACCAGACCTGGGGCCACCGCACCCTTCAGGCCCTGCTGGACTCCGATCACGAGGTCGTCCTCGTGGTCACCCACCCGAAGAGCGACCACGCCTACGAGAAGATCTGGGACGACAGCGTCGCCGAGCTCGCCGAGAAGCACGACGTGCCGGTCCTGCTGCGCAACCGCCCCGACGACCCCGAGCTGCTGGCCGAGTTGGGCGCCGCCCGCCCGGACATCATCGTCGCCAACAACTGGCGCACCTGGCTGCCGCCGGAGATCTTCGACCTGCCCCCGCACGGCACGCTCAACGTGCACGACTCGCTGCTGCCGTCCTACGCCGGCTTCTCCCCCATCATCTGGGCGCTCATCAACGGTGAGGCACGGGTGGGCGTCACCGCGCACCGCATGAACGGCGAGCTCGACGCCGGTGACATCCTGATGCAGCGCTCGGTGGCGGTCGGCCCCGCCGACACCGCGACCGACCTGTTCCACCGGACCGTGGACCTGATCTCGCCGATCGTGCGCGAGTCGCTCGACCTGATCGCCGCCGGCAAGGACGCCGGGCAGTGGCAGCCCCAGGACCGCAACCGGGCAAGTTTCTTCCACAAGCGGTCACTCGAGGACAGCCGGATCGACTGGACCTGGCCCGCGGAGCGGCTGGAGCGGCTGATCCGGGCGCAGTCGGACCCCTATCCCAACGCGTACGCATTCCACCGCGGGGAGCGCATCAGGATCGTGTCGGCGGGGGTCTCGGAGGCGCACTACGGCGGCACGCCCGGCCGGATCTTCATCCCCGAGGGCGACGGCGTGGTCGTCGTGGCGGGCGCCGACGCCCACAACGGGCGCTGCCGCGGACTACTGGTCCGGCGGGTACGCACCGAGGACGGCACGGAGCTGGCCGCGAAGGACTACTTCCGGACGATGGGCGGTTACCTCACCTCGCGTCCCTGACGGACACCGACGGCGAGGGGCGCCTCTCCCCAGGGGCGCCCCAACAGCCGTATGCCTACAGACAACTGATCGCCCGTCATCACCGTACGAAATGACCGGAACTCATTGCTAAGGCAAGCCTAACCTTGCTTTACTGGCGGCCGTACGAGTCCTTCCCGCGCCTGGCGAAAAGGGATGCACAGCCATGTCGAGAACCTTCCGCACCACCCTTCTCTCCGTCACCCTGGTCGCCGGGCTCGCCGCCTGCGGCTCGGTCAAGGACGACGACTCCTCCTCCGCGACGGACGCGGCGAAGGCCGGCGACTCCGCCGCGTTCCCGGTGACGATCAAGCACAAGTTCGGCGACACGAAGATCTCCGCGGCGCCGAAGCGGGTCGTGGTGATCGGCAACGGCGGCACCGACGACGTCGACGCCCTCTACGCGCTGGGCATCACGCCGGTCGCCATCTCCAAGGACTCCTTCGCGGCCGACGGCGTGTACCCGTGGCTCAAGGACAAGATCGACACCAAGAAGACCAAGCTGCTCGACACCGTCAACGGCGTCGACTTCGAGCAGGTGGCGGCGCTCCAGCCCGATCTGATCCTCGCCACCTCCGACTTCACGCTCGACAAGGACTACAAGAAGCTCGCCGCGGTCGCGCCCACCATCGGCTACGAGACCGCCTGGGGTGCCCAGAGCTGGCAGGAGCACGTCGAGGTGGTGGGCAAGGCCGTCGGCAAGGAGGAGCAGGCCGAGCAGGTCGTCAAGGACACCGAGGCCGACATCGCCAAGGTGAAGGCGAACCACCCGAAGATGGCGGGCAAGACCTACAGCCTGTCCATCGGGAACACCCCGGCCAAGATCTACACCATTGCCTCCGAGAGCGACTTCGCCGCCAAGCTGATGAGCGAGCTGGGCCTCGGCCTGACCTCGTCGGTCAAGAACATCAAGACGGTCAACGGCAGCCCCACGGGCGAGCTCTCCTTCGAGCAGCTCGACAAGCTCGACGCGGACCTGGTCGTCATCGCGTTCACCACGACGGACCTGCAGAAGGCCTTCGAGTCCAGCGCGCTGGTGAAGAACATGTCGGCGGTCAAGGAGGGCAACTACGTGGTGACGGACGTGGAGACCATCAGCCAGCTGCGCAGCCCGTCGGTGCTGGGCATCCCCTGGGCGCTCGACAACCTGGAGCCCGGGTTCGCCAAGCTCGACAAGTGACGCACGCTCGTCACTCCGCTCGGTCGGCGCCGAACCACTTCGGCAGCCGGCCGAGCAGTTCCTGCTGATCGTCCCCGACCCACACCACGTGCCCGTCCGGCCGCAGCAGCGCGGCGGGCACGTCCAACTCCTCGCTGACGTCGACGACATGGTCGACGCGGTCCGCCCAGCCTGCCACGGAGAGCCGGCCGGTCTGGTCGAGCAGCAGTCCGCGGCCCGTGTGCATACGCCCGTAGAGGCGGCCCCGCTTCAGGCCCACGTCACGCATCCGGCGACCGAGCAGGGCGTGTCCCGAACCGAAGTCGTACCGGATGCCGATCCCGGTCATCTTCTCGATCAGGTACCGCTTCACCTCGTCGAAGTCCATCAGCTCCCCCAGCAGCCGGCGGACCGCCCGGGGCCCGGGGTCGACGGACATCAACTCCATTTGTGCGCGGGTGTTGTTGAGCACCTCGGCGGCCACCGGGTGCCGTTCGGTCTCGTACGTGTCCAGCAGCGCCTCAGGGGCCCAGCCGGCGATCTCGGCGGCCAGCTTCCAGCCCAGGTTGAACGCGTCCTGGACGCCGAGGTTGAGGCCCTGGCCGCCGATCGGCGGGTGGACGTGCGCCGAGTCGCCGGCCAGGAGCACGCGGCCCTCGCGGTAGCGCTCGGCCTGCCGGGTGGCGTCGCCGAACCGGGAGAGCCAGCGCGGCGAGTGCACGCCGAAGTCGGTGCCGGAGTACGCCCGCAACTGCCGCTTGAACTCCTCCAGCGTGGGCGGGACGGAGCGGTCCTCGCTCACGCTCTCGGCGGGTACGACGACCCGCCACGCGCCGTTCCCGCTGGGCCCGAGGCCGAACAGCTTCTGCGTCCTGCGGATCTCCTCCACCACGGAGGTCACCGTCTCCGCCGCCACGCCGACCTGCATCTCTCCCAGCAGCACCTCGACACCCGCGGGCTCACCGGGGAAACCGATGCCGAGCAGCTTGCGCACGGTACTGCGGCCGCCGTCGCAGCCGACCAGATAGCGCGAGCGCAGCCGTGTGCCGTCGGCGAGCTCGGCGGTCACCCCGTGCTCGTCCTGGCTCAGCCCGACCAGTTCGCTGCCGCGCCGGATCTCGGCGCCGAGCTCGGCCGCGTGCTCGGCCAGCAGTCGGTCGGTGACGGGCTGGGGGATGCCCAGGACGTAGCCGTGGAAGGTGTCCAGCCGGTCGGGCGCGGGCTTGTGGATGCCGGCGAAGAAGCCGCCGAGGGGGTACTTCCTGCCCTCGGCGAGGAACCGCTCCAGCAGACCGCGCTGGTCCATCACCTCGATGGAGCGCACATGCATGCCGAGCGCTCGGACCACCTCGGTCGGCTCCGCGTCCCGCTCCAGCACGAGCGTGCGCACCCCGTGCAGCCGTAGTTCGCAGGCCAGCATCAGACCCGTAGGTCCACCGCCGGCAATGATCACGTCGAACATCACTCGCCCCGTTTCCGCAGGTCCTGGCTTCGGGGAGTGATTGTGCGACACATGGGGGGCCTTGCCGCAAGGCCCCCCATGGGCTATACGTTGAATAGGGAGAGGAGTATCCACCAGCCCCCGCGGCTACTCCGCCCGCAGTGCCGAGTCGAGTTCCTCCTCGGACATCTCCTCGATCTCCAGCCGGATGGCGGCGACCTGTTCGAGCCGCCCGGGTGTCTCCTCCTCCGCGGACAGCCGCTTGGCCATCCCGCCGGCCGTGAGCGTGGCGAACAGGGCGCGGACGGTGACCTCTGAGGTGTCCAGGGCCTCACGCAACCGGCTGACGATCACGGTGGCGAGCACCGAGTCGCCGCCGAGGGCGAAGAAGCCGTCGTCGAGGCCGACGCGCTCGACGCCGAGCACCTCGCCCCAGGTCCGGGCCACCACCGTCTCCAGTGCGCTGCCGGGGGTGCGGTGCTCCAACTCGCTGTCGATCACCCACAGTTGCTGTACCGCGCGCCGGTCCAGCTTGCCGTTGGAGGTGAGGGGCAGTTCGCGGGTCACAGCGATCCGGGACGGGACCATGTGCGGGGGCAGGACCGTCCGGGCCCAATCCCGCAGTACGTCCTCGGCCACGCCCTCCGCGGCCACCGCCGCCGCCAGCTGGATGCCCTGCCCCCGGGTCAGCCCGGCCACGGCCCGCCGCACCGCGGGATGCCCGGCAAGGGCCGCCTCGACCTCCCCCAGTTCGATGCGGAAGCCGCGCAGCTTCACCTGGTGGTCGCGGCGGCCGAGGAATTCGAGGGTCCCGTCGGGCCAGTACCGGGCCAGGTCACCTGTCCGGTACCAGCGCACGCCGTCCCGCTCGACGAACTTCTCCGCCGTACGCTCCGGGTCCTTCCGGTAGCCGAGGGCCACCCCGTCCCCGCCGATCCACAGCTCCCCCGGCACCCAGTCCGGGCAGTCCCGGCCGCGGGCGTCGACGACCCGGCAGCGCACGTTGTGCAGAGGTGTGCCGTAGGGCACCGCCCGCCAGTGTGCGGGGACGTGAGCGCCCGTCACCTCGCAGACGGTGGAGTGGATCGCGGTCTCCGTCGTACCGCCGAGCCCGGTGAACCGGCACCCGGGCGCCCGCTCGGCGAGCCGTCCCGGCAGATCGGTGCCCACCCAGTCGCCGCCGAGCAACACCGTGCGCAGGCCGGTGAGTTCGCCGGGGCCGGTGGCGAGCAGCAGCATGTCGAGGAGCGGGGGCGCGCAGTTGAGGAGGGTGACCCGGTGCCTGCGCACGAGGTCGGCCCACTGGCTCGCCTCGCGCCGGTCGGCCTCGTCCACGAGGACGACCGCGCCGCCCGCGCCGAGCAGCCCGAAGACGTCGTAGACGGAGAGATCGAAGTCGAGCGCCGAGACGGCGAGACAGCGGTCCGACGTGCCCACGGAATAGCGGTCGTTGAGATCGTCGATCGTGTTCACGGCCGCCCGGTGCGGCACTTCGACGCCCTTGGGCTCGCCGGTGGAACCGGACGTGAACAGGACGTAGGCCGGCTGTTCCTCGTCGACGACCGTCGGCTCGGCCAGCGGGGTCGCGCGGACCGCTTCCTCGACGGACAAGGTGTCGAGGCCGTCGACCGGGCGACCATCGGTCAGGGTGAGGCGGAAGCCGGCCGTGGCCTGGATGCGCTCACGGCGGGCGGCGGGCTGGTCGACCGCGATGGGGACGTACGCGGCACCGGCCGCCAACACGCCCAGAGCGGCGATGAGTTGGTCGGGACCCTTCGGGAGGCTGACGGCGACGGTGTCCCCCGGACGGGTGCCGCGCTCCACCAGGGCGGCACCGGTGCGCAGGGCGCGGTCGGCCAACTCGCCGTAGGACAGGGTGCCTTCGGCGCCCCAGAGCAGAGCGGGGGCGTCGGGCTGTTCGGCCGCGCACTCGAAGAATCCCTGGTGGAGCAGGCGGTGGCTGCGCGGGGCCGCGGTGGCGTTCGCGGTGGCGCGTACGGCAGACTGCTCGGCCGGGAGCAGGGCCGGGACCGGCTGCTCCCACACACCGTCGTCGGTGCCGAGCCGGGTGACGAGGCCGTGGAAGGCGGCGAACATGGCGTCGATCAGTCCGGCGGGGAAGGCGTCCTCGCGCACGTCCCAGTTGACCAGCAGCCCGCCGTCGACCTCGGTCACCTGGGCGTCCAGCAGAACCTGCGGGCCCTGGGAGATGATCCACACGGGCTTGCCGAAGGAGCCGGTGACGCCCGCGTCGAAGAGCTCTCCGAGGTTGAGGGCGCTGGTGAACACGACCGGGGCGAGCACCTGTTCGCCGTTGTGCCGGGAGAGGTCGCGCAGTACCTCCACACCCGAGTAGTCGGCGTGGGCGGCATCCGTGTGCATACGGTCCTGGAGGCGCCGCGCGTGTTCGGTGAACGACGCCTGTCCGGCCAGGTCGACGTCGAGCAGCACCGAGCTGGTGAAGTCGCCGACCAGAAGGTCGACGTCGGGGTGGGAGCCGCGACGGTCGAACATCGGCACGTTCAGCAGGAACCGCGGCTGTCCGCTCCAGGCGGCCAGCACCTCGGAGAAGGCGGTCGCCACGGCCATCGCGGGGGTCAGCCCGTGCTGGTGGGCGCGGGCGGTCAGCCGCTGCTTCTCGGCGGGCGGCAGCCAGTGGTGGCGCCGGGTCACCTTGGTCGGGTCGGCGCGTTCGGCCTCGGGGACGAGCGGGAGTTCGGGCGCGCTCGGCAGCTCGGGGACGCGCCGGCCCCACCACTCCTGCGACTGCTCCTTGCTCAGCCGGCGCACCTCCGCACGCTCCGCGAGGTACTCCGGGTAGCTGGTGCGGATCGCGGGCAGGGTCGTGCCGGGGTCCCGGTAGAGGGCGGCGAGGTCGGAGAGCAGCACGCGGTAGCTGAGCGCGTCGGCGGCGAGCATGTCGACGTCGACGTGGAGACGGGTGCGGCCACCGGGCAGCAGGGAGAGCTGGACGGCGAACACCTCGCCGGCGGCCACGTCGAGCCGGGCGTGCGAGGAGGACTGCCGGATGTCCTCCAGTTTGGCGGCCACCGTCTCCTCGTCCAGGCCACGCAGATCGTTCAAGGCCGTTGCGGGGCGGGCGAGTTCGGGGAGGATCTGCTGTCGGCCGTCGTCGGTGAAGCGGGCGCGCAGCATGGCGTGCCGGGCCACGAGGGCTCGTACGGCCGTGTCGAGCCGCTCGGGTTCCACGCCGGTGCCGTCGAACTCGACGTACAGGTGGGCTGCGACGGAGCCGAGGTTGGTGTCGTCGCCGCGGCCGATCCAGTAGGCGTGCTGCATGACGGCCAGCGCGAAGGGCTCGTCGGGAGCGACCGACACGGGCACGGGAGCCGGCGCCGGCGCCTCCGGGGTGGGCGCATGGGAGTCCAGCAGGGCGCGCCAGGCCCGTAGCGTCGGCTCCTTGGCCAGTTCGGCGAAGCTGACCTTGACGCCCTGCTTGCGCCAGCCGCCGGCGATCTTCATCAGGGTGATGGAGTCCAGGCCCCAGGCGATGAGGCTGTCGTCCTCGCTCGGTGGGGCGTCCTGCGGGTGCAGGGCGTCGGTGACCGCGCGGAGCAGTGCGTCCGGGGTCGGGGGGTGTTGCGTCACCGGTTCCTCCGCTGTGCCTCGGGAGTCGTTTCAGAAGTCTTCGTTCTCGAAGTCGTCGATGTCGTCCTGGGTCAGCTCGACCAGGGGGAGGTCGGACGGGGTGAGCCCGCCGACCGGGGAGTGCCGGGCGAGCCCGCGCAGCGCCTGCTCCCAGAGGGCGAGGAGACCGTCCGCCTCCGCGGGCGTCAGCCATGCCTCGGGCCAGGTCACGGACACATGCAGCCGGGCGCCGTCCACGGTCTCGACCGCCACCGCGTTGACCTCAAGGCCGAAGCCCACCGGCCGGTCGCCGTCCTGCGGAACGGTCAGCATCGGAGCCTCGGGGGCCAGTCCCCAGGCCTCCTCGGGGGAAGTGGCCGCGGAGAACCGGCCCAGGTAGTTGAAGAGGATCTGCGGTTGCGGGAGTTTCTCCAGCTCCGGCCCGGTGTCCGGATTGAGGTGGCGGAGCAGGCCGTAGCCGAGACCGTGGTCCGGTACGGCCCGCAACTGCTCCTTGACCCGCTTCAGCGCGGTCGCGGCCGCTGCCCCGCCCGCCAGCGCCTCGTCGAGGTCCAGCGGCCCGGGGTCGATGCAGACCGGGTGGAAGGTGGTGAACCACCCCACCGTGGCCGCCAGATCCACCCCGCCCGCGATCTCCTCCGCACGCCCGTGCCCCTCCACGCCGACGAGGAGCGAACCGCCCGGGAGATCGCCGCGTTCCCCACGCCAGGCCGCGACCGCGAGCGCGAAGGCGGTGAGCAGGACGTCCGGAACGGCGGCGCGGTAGGCGGCGGGCAGTGTCGTCAGCAGCTCGGCGCTGAGGTCATCGGGCAGGACGAGCGTGTGCTCCGCGAGGGTCTGCGCGGTGTCGCGGTCCGGTTCGAGGGAACGGTCCAGCAGAGGTCGTACGCCGGTCACCTCCTCCTTCCACCACGGCAGTTCATCCACACGTCCAGGTTTGCGGGCCTCCTCGACCAGCAGCCTGCTCCAGGTGCGGAAGGAGGTCCCCCGGGGGGACAGCGGCCTGCCCGACCAGGCGTCGGCCAGGTCCGAGGTGATGATGCGCCACGACACTCCGTCCACGACGAGGTGGTGGGCGACGAGGAGCAGTCGGCCGGGGGTTCCGTCGTCCGGCTCGAACCAGACGGCCTCCAGCATGCGGCCCGACCGGGGCTCGAGACGGGCGGCGGCAGAAGCAAGGTGCTGTTCGAGATCGGCGCCGGGCAGGCCGGGCACTCGGGTGAGCTGCACGGCCGCCCCAGGTGGGACCAACAAGCGGCCCTCGTCGGTCAGTTGGGCGCGGAGCATGTCGTGGCGGACAAGTACCGCCTGTAGCACGGCGGTCAGCGCGTCCTGGGTGAGGTCGGGCGGGGTCACCAGCAGGACCGCCTGGGCGAGTCCGCCGTAGGAGCCGTCGGGACCGGCGGTCCAACGCATGATCGGGGTGGGGTCCAGCTCGCCCAGCGGTTCGTCGGCGACGGCCGGTTCCGTCCGGTTCGCGGTGGCGGCCGCGGCGGCCAGGCCGGCCGGGGTGGGTGTCTGGAATATCTGGCGGGGGCTGATCGCGAGGCCCGCCTTGCGGGCCAGGGTGACCAGGCGGATGGAGACGATGCTGTCGCCGCCGAGTTCGAAGAAGTTGTCGTCGACGGAGACGCCGCTCAACCCCAGTACGTCCGCGAAGAGTTCGGTGAGTTGCCGCTCGCGTTCGTCGACGGGCTCCCGTGTGCCGGTGGTGGTCGTGGTCTCCGGGGCGGGGAGGGCCGTGCGGGCGACCTTGCCGGAGGGCAGCAGCGGGAAGGCGCCCAGGACGGTGAGCGTGCGCGGCACCATGTGCTCGGGCAGGCGCTCCAGGAGCCAGCCGCGCACCTCGGCGGGGTCGGCGGTGGTCAGGCAGTACCCGGCGAGTTGCTTGACGCCGGGCGCGTCCTCGCGGATCACGACCACGGCACGGCGTACCTCCGGGTGCTGTTCGAGGACGGCCTCGATCTCCTCCAGCTCGACCCGCATACCGCGGATCTTCACCTGGTTGTCGGCACGGCCCAGGAACTCCAGGGTGCCGTCCTGCCGCCAGCGCACCAGGTCGCCGGTGCGGTAGAGGCGTTCGCCGGGCGGGCCGAAGGGGTCGGCCACCCAGTGGTCGGCGGTGCGGCGCGGGTCGTTCACATAGCCGCGGCCGAGGTAGACACCGCCCGCGTACAGCTCGCCGGGGACGCCGACCGGGGTGGGCCGGAGCCGTTCGTCGAGGACGTACAGCCGGGTGTTGGTGTTGGGGCGGCCGATGGAGACGGCGCTGCGGATCGCGCCGGTGCGGTAGACGACGTGGCTGACGCCGATGGTGGCCTCGGCCGGCCCGTACCCGTGGTACATCACCGCCCCGCTCGCCTGCCGGAAGCGGGCGAACAGCTCCGGGGTGAGCACCTCGCCGCCGCACCACACGTGCCTGAGCGAGGCCGCCCGCCGGGCGAACCCGTCCTGTTCCAGCAGGAGATCGAGCATCGAGGAGACCAGATAGGTGAAGGTCACCCGGTGCCGCTCGACGGTCTCCAGCAGATAGTCGACGTCCCGCTCGCCACCCGGCTCGGCGATCACCACGCGGCCGCCGTGCACCAGCGGCAGGAAGATCTCGTTGATGGAGATGTCGAAGCCGAGCGGCGCCTTGAACAGGGCCGCGTCGTCCGTGCCGAAGCCGAGCAGGGCGCGCTGCCACAACAGCCGGTGGGCGATGGCCCGGTGACGGATCATCGCGCCCTTGGGCAGGCCGGTGGAGCCGGAGGTGTAGATGACGTAGGCGAGGCCCTCGGGGTCGACGGGCACCTCCGGGTTCGCGGCGTGCGGCACGGGTCCGTCGAGGTCGACCTCGACGACCGGCGGACCGTCGACCACGTCCGTCGAGCGCCCCAGCACCGCCGTCAGCGCCGCGCTGCGGCAGACCTCGGCGATCCGCCGGGCCGGCCAGGACGGCTCCAGCGGCACGAACGCCCCGCCCGCCTTCAGGACGGCGAGCAGCCCGACCACCATCTCCACCGAGCGTTCGAGATGGATGCCGACGGTGCGCTCCGGGCCGACACCGAGTGAAATCAGTTGCTGCGCAAGGGCGTTGGCGCGTGCGTTGAGTTCGCCGTACGTCAGCGACAGTCCGCCCTCGATGCCGTACTCCACGGCGGTGAGCGCGGGCGTCATGGCGGCCTGCTCCTCGACCAGCGCGGTGAGGGTGGTGGCGGGCATGGGGTGCGCGGTGTCGTTCCACTCCCCCAGCAGCAGCGAGCGCTCGCGCGGAGTGAGTACGTCCGCTGCGGCGACCTGCCGGTCCGGGTGGCGGGCCAGCTCGCCGACCAGGCCGACGAACCGGTCCACCATGTCCTGCGCGGTGTCGTCGTCGTAGAGGTCCCGGCTGTGGACGAGTGCTCCGGCGACCCCTCCGACGTCCGCGCGCTCGAAGAGGTGGAAGGCGAGGTCGGTCTTCGCGGTGTAGAAGTCGACCCGCAGCTCACTCAGCGCCAGTCCGGCGAACTCCCTTGTCTTGTCCGGGGCTTGCTGATGGGCGAGCATCACCTGGAACAGCGGGTGACGGCCCATCGAGCGGGCCGGGCCGAGGGCGTCGACCAACTGCTCGAACGGCAGGTCCTGGTGGGCGTACGCGTCCACGTCCGCCTCACGGACTCGGGTGAGGAGGGTGCGGAAGGTGGGGTCGCCGGAGACGTCCGTGCGGAGGACCAGCGTGTTCACGAAGAGGCCCACGAGGTCGTCGAGTGCGGCATCGCCGCGTCCGGCGACCGGAGTGCCCAGCGGGATGTCGTCACCCGCGCCCAGCCTGCCGAGCAGTACGGCGAGGGCGGCCTGGAGCGCCATGAACACGGTGCCGCCGGCTTCCGCGGCCAGCTCCCGCAGGGCCGCATGGACCTCGGCGTCGAGGCTGAAGTCGACGGCACCGGCCGAGTAGCCGGGGACGGCCGGGCGCGGGCGGTCGACCGGGAGCTGGAGTTCCTCGGGCAGGCCCTCCAACGCCCGCTGCCAGTAGTTCAGTTGGACGGCGGGATCGGCGAGCTGCTGCCAGAGGGTGTAGTCGGTGTACTGGACCGGCAAGGGCGACCAGTCGGGGTCGGTACCGGCCAGGCGGGCGGTGTACGCCGTCTCCAGATCCTTCAGCAGCGGCTCCGCCGACCAGCCGTCGGTGGCGATGTGGTGGACCAGGAGCAGCAGGACGTGTTCCTCGGGGGCGAGGCCGTAGAGCGTCGCACGCACAGGGATTTCGGTGTCCAGCGCGAAGGAGTATCCGGCGGCTTCGCGCAGTAACCCGTCGAGGTCCCCCGTGCGGGCGGGCACCACGTCGAAGGGGACGGTCGCGGCCTGCGGCGGCAGGACGGACTGCCGGGGCGTGCCGTCGTCGTCGGGGAATACCGTGCGGAGAGACTCGTGGCGGGCGACGACGTCGTTCAGCGCGGTGTGCAGGGCCGCTTGGTCGAGCCGGCCGGTGAGCCGTACCGCGGTGGTGATGTTGTAGGTGGGGGTCGGGCCCTCCAGCCGGTACAGGAACCAGAGCCTGGCCTGGGCGGAGGAGAGCGGCACGATGGCCGGGCGTTGGGCGGGCAGTAGGGCGGGCCGCCCCCCGGCAGAAGGCGGGCTGCCGAGGTAGGGGGCGAGCCCGGCCGGTGTCGGCTGGTCGAAGACCGCACGCAGCGGGACGGCGGCGCCGAGTTCGGCGCGGATGCGGGCGACCAGGCGGGTGGCCAGGACGGAGTGGCCGCCGAGGGCGAAGAACTCGTCGTGGATACCGACGGCCGGCAGTCCGAGCAGGTCGGCGAAGAGGGCGCACAGCCTCGCCTCGGCCTCGGTACGCGGCTCGGTCGCGGTGGTGAGTTCGGAGAGGTCGGGGGCGGGCAGGGCGGCGCGGTCCAGCTTTCCGTTGGGGGTGAGGGACAGTTCGTCGAGGACGACGACGGCCGCGGGCAGTTGGTGGTCCGGGAGGGACGCCGTCAACTCCTCGCGGATACGCAGCGGTTCGAGGTGGGTGCCGGGACGCGGGACGACGTACGCCACCAGCCGCGCCTCTTCCGCCTGTACCGTCACGGCGGCCTGGGACACCCCGGGCAGGGCCGCCACGGCGGCCTCCGTCTCGCCCGGTTCGACCCGGAAGCCGCGGATCTTGACCTGGTCGTCGGTCCGGCCGATGAACTCCAGGGCGCCCTGCGCGGTCCAGCGCACGAGGTCGCCGGTGCGGTACAGGCGGGAGCCGGGCGGGCCGTACGGGTCGGCGACGAAGCGGGTGGCGGTGAGGGCGGGACGGTCGAGGTAGCCGCGGGCCAGTTGGGTGCCGGCCAGGTACAGCTCGCCGGGTACGCCGGGCGGGACGGGGCGCAGGGCGGCGTCGAGGACGAGGGTTCGGGTGTTCCAGACGGGCCGTCCGATGGGCACGGAGCCCGCGGCCGACCTCGTGCCCTCGGCGCACGGCCAGGCGGTGACGTCCACGGCGGCCTCGGTGGGGCCGTAGAGGTTGTGCAGGGCGGTGCCGTCGAGGAGTTGGGCGAATCGGTCGGCGAGTTCCGTGGGCAGGGCCTCGCCACTGCACACCACCCGGCGCAGCACGCCCCTGGCCAGTTCGGCGGCGGGGTCGTCCAGGAAGACCCGCAGCATGGAAGGCACGAAGTGGGCGGTGGTGACCTGCTGTCGGCGGATCAGCTCGGCCAGGTACTCGGGGTCGCGATGGCCGCCGGGCCGGGCCAGCACGAGTGCCGCACCCGTGATGAGCGGCCAGAAGAACTCCCACACCGAGACGTCGAAACTGGCCGGCGTCTTCTGGAGCACCCGGTCGTCGGCCGCGAGCCCGTACGCGTCCTGCATCCACAGCAGCCGGTTGACGATCCCGGCGTGCGGCACGACGGCGCCCTTGGGGCGGCCGGTGGAACCGGAGGTGTAGATGACGTAGGCGGGGTGGTCGGGGTGCAGCGGGTGCGACCGCTCCGCGTCGGTGACTTCGGCGCCGTCCTCGGCGGCGATCCGCGCGCGTACGGCTGGGTCGTCGAGCAGCAACTCCGGTGCCCGGTGCGGCGGCAGCGCGTCGCTCGTGGTCACCACGAGCGCCGGCATGGCGTCCTCGATCATGAAGGACAGGCGCTCGGCGGGATATCCGGTGTCCAGGGGCACATACGCGCCGCCCGCCTTGAGCACGGCGAGCAGCGCGACGACCAGGTCGCGGCCGCGGTCCAGGGCGACGCCCACCAAGCGTTCTGGGCCGACCCCTTGGGCGATCAGGAGTCGGGCGAGGCGGTTGGCGCGGGCGTGCAGTTCGGCGTGGTCGAGTTCGGTGGCGTCGGCGATCAGGGCCGGTGCGTGCGGGGTGCGGACGGCCTGCCGGTCGAGCAGCTCGGTGAGGGTGGCGGTGGGGACGGGGTGCCCGGTGGCGTTCCACTCCCCCACGACCTGCCGCTCCTCCGCCTCCGTCATCAACGGCAGCCGGGAAACGGCGAGTTCGGGCTCGGCGAGTGCGGCGGCGAGGAGTGTCTCCAGTTGCCGTAGCAGCCGGTCGACGGTGTCCGGAGTGAACAGGCCGCTGCGGTAGGTGGCCTCGATGCGCAGCCGCCCGCCCGTGAGGAAGGCTTCCAGGGACAGGTCGAACTGGGTGGTGTCGTTGTGGACGGTCTCCCACTCGGCCGTCACGCCCGGCAGTCGGGGCCCGTCGAGTCCCTGGGTGAGGAACAGCAGCATGACGTCGAAGTAGACCGAGCGGCCCTGGTGCCGTTCCGGGCGCAGTTGCTCCACCAGGCGGTCGAAGGGCATGTCCTGATGGGCGTATCCGTCGGTGGCCAACTGGCGGACCCGCTCGACGAGTTCGGCGAATCCGGGGTCGCCGTCCAGGTCGGCGCGGAACGCCAGGGTGTTACCGAAGTTGCCGATCAGCTTCTCGAGGCCGGGGAGATCGCGGCTCATGACGGCCGAGCCGACGGGGATGTCGGTGGCGCCGGTGAGGCGGTGCAGCAGCGCGGACAGGCCAGCCAGCAGCACCATGAAGGGGGTCGCGCCGGCGTTGCGGGCGAAGGCGGTGACCCGGTCGGTCACGTCGGGCGCGAAGGTGTGGAAGCGGCGGTCGCCGTGCGCGGTGGGCTGGGCGCTGCGCGGTGCGTCGGTGGGCAGGGCGAGCGGCCGGGGCGCGGGATCCAGGGCCGCACGCCAGTGGTCGAGGTGCTCGGCGAGCCGCTCGCCGGTCCAGGTGGTGCGCTGCCAGAGCGCGAAGTCGGCGTACTGGACGGGAAGCGGTTCGAGGCCGGAGGGTTCACCGGTCGTCGCCGCCCGGTACAGGGCACTGAGATCGCGGGAGAGAGCGTTGAACGTCCCGCCGTCCCAAGCGATGTGATGCACTGTCAACACGAGCGCGTGATCGTCCGCGGAGCGCCGGATCAGCAGGGCTCGCAAGGGGTGGTCCGAGGCCAAGTCGAACCCCGTCGCGGAGGCACCCCGAGCCAACCCCTCTGTCCTGCGGTCCTGTTCGGCCTCGGACAGTCCGCCGAGGTCGGCGGTAGTGAAGCCGACCTCCCCCTGCGCGTCGACCACCTGTTCCGGAGTGCCCTCGTCCGTGGCCGGATACCGGGTGCGCAGCACCTCGTGCCGGTCGATCAGACCTTGCAGGGCGGTCCGCAGCGCGGCCGGGTCCAGCGGGCCGCGCAGCCGAATGGCCAGGCAGACGTTGTAGGCGGGGCTGCCCGGATCGAGCTGTTGCAGCAGCCACATACGGGACTGGGCGTACGACAGCGGGAGGCGCCCGGTGTCCTCCGGCCGGCGCGGGATGCGGTCGGAGTCGGCGGGGGCGGCGGCCAGACCGGCGCTCTCCAGCCTGCGGCGCAGGAGTTCGCGTTTGCGCGCCGCGACCTCGGCGGGGGTGGCCGGGTGGGTCTCCGTCACTGGTCTCCGCCTTTCAGCAGCAGGTCGAGGGAGCTGGCCCAGAGGTCGGCGAGTCGCTGGATCTCGGGCTCGCCGAAGAGGCGTTCGGGCCACTGCCAGCAGACGCTGAGCTCCTCGCCGGTGAGCACGGCGTCGACGACCAGCGGGTAGGGGGCCGGCATCCCCGGGTCGGCGCCGCTGCCCATGGCGCCGGTCTCGGGGGCGCTGGTGAACACGGCGCTGTCCCGGCGTTCGCCCGCCGTCATCCGTCCGAGGTAGTTGAACTCGATCTGGGGCTCGGCGAGTTCGGCCAGTTGCGCTGCCGTCTCCGGGTTGAGGTGGCGCAGAAGGCCGTAGCCGATGCCCTTGTCGGGCGGCGCGGCGAGCTGGTCGCGGATCGCGCGGGTCCCGTCCGTGCCGGCGTCGAGGCGCACCGGGAAGACGGTCGTGAACCAGCCGAGGGTGCCGGAGAGGTCGGCGCCGGGCAGGAGTTGCTCCTCGCGGCCGTGGCCCTCGAGGGCGATCAGGGTGGAGTCGTCCTGTGACGGCACCGCTCGGCCGAGGCCGCGCCGCCAGTCCGGGACGGCGAGCGCCAGCGCGGTCAGCAGTGCCGCCTGGACGTCGGTCGCGCCGAGCGGGACGGCGACGTCGGGGCCGAGGGTGGTCCAGAGCCTGCGCACCGTGGCCCTGGTGTCGAGGGCGGGGTCGAGGGGCGCTGTGCCGAGGGGCGGTTCCGGGCGGTCCAACACGCCCTTCCAGAAGGCGAGTTCGGGGGTACGGCGCACTGCTCCCGCCCGCAGAGCGCCGGCCCACTCCTTGAAGGAGGTGCCGGGCGGGGAGAGCGGCGCGCGCTCCCAGGCCGCTGCGAGGTCGGCCACCAGGACGCCCCAGGAGGCGGCGTCGGTCACCAGGTGGTGCAGGACGACCAGGAGCCGCCCCTCCCGCCCCGGCCCCGCGTCGAACCACAGGAACCGTGCCACCGCCCCCGTCGCCGGGTCGAGCTCGGCCACGAGCTCGTCGAAGGCCTCGGGGACCAGTGTGCCGACGGCCGTGTGGTCGAGGCGCTCGGCGTCGATCCGCCGTACACACTGCGCGGCTTGGGCCTCGCCGACGGGAGCCGCGCGGAATCGCCAGGTGCCGTCGTCGGCCTGGGCGAAGGTGGAGCGGAGGAGGTCGTGCCGGTCCAGGACGGTCTGGACCGTGCGGTGCAGCCCGTCGAGGTCCAGGTCGGGCGGTGTCCTGAGGAACCGTGCCTGGCTGAGCCCGCGGAAGGGGCCGCCCTGTTCGGTGAGCCAGGTCAGCATCGGGGTGAGCGGGATGTCGCCGACTCCCGCGTCGGGGTCGGCGGTCCGGCGTGGCGCGGCGGTGCGGCCGAGAGCGGCGAGTCCGGCCACCGTGGGGTTCTCGAACACGTCCCGCGGGGAGATCGCCAGGCCGGTCGCGCGGGCCTGGCTGACCAGCCGCATGGAGACGATGCTGTCGCCGCCGAGGGCGAAGAAGCTGTCGTGCACGCCGACGGTGTCCAGGCCGAGGACCTCGGCGAACAGGGTGGCGAGCCGTTCCTCGGCCGCGTTGCGCGGGGGCTGCGCGGCGGGGCCGGCCGAGCGGGACGGGGCGGGCAGGGCGGCGGTGTCCAGCTTGCCGTTGAGGGTGAGCGGGAAGCCGTCCACCTGGACGAACGCGGACGGGACCATGTAGTCGGGCAGTACGGCGGCGACGGAGCGGCGCAGGAGCTCTTCGGTGTCCTCGGGCGCCGACGGGGTTACGACCACGTAGGCGACGAGGCGGCGGACTCCGGGAGTGTCCTCACGTACGACGACGGCGGCGCGTTCGACCAGCTCGTGGTCCAGCAGTACGGTCTCGATCTCGCCGGGCTCGATCCGGTATCCGCGGATCTTCACCTGGTCGTCGATCCGGCCCAGGCATTCCACCAGGCCGTCCTCGGTCCAGCGGGCTATGTCACCGGTGCGGTACATGCGGGCGCCGGGGTGGGCGTCGAAGGGGTCGGCGACGAAACGGGACGCGGTAGCAGAGGGTCGGCCGAGGTAGCCGCGGGCGAGGCCCTTGCCGGCGATGTAGAGCTCGCCGTCGACTCCGGTCGGGACGGGGTTGAGGTGGCCGTCCAGGATGTAGAGGGTGCCGCCTGCGACGGGGCGGCCGATGGCGGGGCGCTCGCTGAGGGCGAGGTCGCAGTCGGCCGAGTCGACGGTGCATTCGGTGGGGCCGTAGAGGTTGTGGGCCGCGAGTCCCTCGGTGTCGCGGAGGGTGCGCCACAGGTCCGGGGGTACGGCCTCGCCGCCCACGCCGATCACCTTGAGGTCGGCGCGCCAGTCGTCCGCCTGTGCGACGAGCTCTCCGAGCAGGGACGGGGAGAGTTCGATGAACTCGATGGCGTGTTCCGTGAGGAAGCCGCGCAGGGCGGTGGGGTCTCGGCGGACGTCCTCGGGGACCAGGTGGAGTTCGTGACCGGCGAACATCCAGAGCATGGGTTGCCAGGAGGCGTCGAAGGCGGTGGGCCAGGCGTGGCCTATGCGGAGGGGTTGGGCCGCTGCGGTTGGTCGGTGGAGGGCCTTGTTGTGGGCGGTGAAGAGGTTGGTGATGGCTCGGTGGGGGATGACGACGGCCTTGGGGCGGCCGGTGGAGCCGGAGGTGTAGATGACGTAGGCGGGGTGTTCGGGGAGGAGGGGGAGCGGCGGTCTGTGTCGGTGAGGTTGTGGGTGGGGTGTTTTTTCAGAATGTCGGGGGCGTCAAGGAACACATGGAGCTCGGAGGGAAATGTCGGAGGGTGACTGCGGGTGAGTGGGGGCTGATCGCGCAGTTCCCCGCGCCCCTGACGGGGCGCTGTAGGTGACGTCGTTATCAAGGCCACCGGGTTCGCGTCGGACAGCATTCCGGCTATTCGGTCGTCCGGCCATGTCGGGTCCAGGGGGAGGTAGGCCGCGCCTGTCTTCTGGATCGCCAGAATTGCCGTCATGGTGTCTGGGGTCGGTGGAAGCGCGAAAGCAACAATGCGCTCAGGACCCGATCCCAACTCCACGAGATGACGGGCCAATTGGTTCGCAGAGGAGTTCAATTCGGCGAACGACAGGCTTCGGTCGTCGCCGACCACCGCCACCGCATCCGGCGTCGCCGCCGCTTGCGCCTCGAAGATCTCGGGCATTGTCCGGGGCAGGGCCGCAAGGCGTTCTCCCAAACCACCGGCCAGAAGCGCCGTGCGTTCCTCGGGGGCCAGGACGTCGAGGGTGGCCAAGGGGGCGTTCGGGTTTGATACGACCGCCCGGATCAAGCGGTCGAAGCGGGCCGCCAGTTGTTCCACCGTCGTGCGGTCGTAGCAGTCGGGGCGGAACTCGAAGATCACGGAGAGTTGTTGCTCGGCCAGGACCGCCAGAGTCAGGGGGTAGTGGGTGGCGCCGGAGCCCTTGACGTCGCGGATGCGCAGGCCGGACCGGGCCTCGGCTTCCGCCACCGCCGCGCGGTCGATCGGGTAGTTCTCGAAGACGAGCAGGGTGTCGAAGAGGTCGCCGGCGCCGGCCACGCGTTGGATCTCGGTCAGGCCCAGGTGTTGGTGGTCCATCAGGCGGGACTGTTCGTCCTGGAGTCGGCGCAGGAAGGTGGCGGCCGGTTCCGCCGGTGGTACGGAGACGCGGACGGGCACGGTGTTGATGAACAGGCCGATCATGGACTCGGCGCCGGGCAGGTCGGCGGGGCGTCCGGCGACCGTGGCGCCGAAGACGACGTCGTTGCGGCCGGTCAGGCGGGCCAGGAGCAGGGACCAGAGGCCCTGTACCACCGTGTTGGCGGTGACGCCCTTGCTCCGGGCCAACTCCTGGATCTGTTGGGTGAGTTGTTGTGGCAGCCGGAGTGTGTGGAGTTCCGGTGGGACCGGTACCAGGCCGGCGGGCGTCGGGGCCAGGAAGGTCGGGGTCGCTCCGGCCAGGGCCTCGCGCCATGCCTGGGTCGATGCGTTCCGGTCGCGGGAGGCCAGCCAGGCCAGGAAGTCGCGGTACGGGCGTACCGCGGGCAGCGGTGCGGTGTGGCCGGGGGCGAGCTGGGCGGCGTACAGCTGGAGGAGTTCCTGGACGAGGAGGGGGATCGACCAACCGTCCAGCAGGAGGTGGTGGTTGGTGAGGATCAGGAGCCAGCGGTCGGGGCCGCGGGCGATCAGGGTGAGGCGGAGGAGGGGTGGGTCGGTGAGGTCGAAGCGGGTCGTGGCGTCGGCGGCGATCCGGCGGGCCGTCTCGGCCTCGTCCCCGGACCGCAGCTCCGTCCAGTCGACGGTGACCTGTTTGAGGACCACCTGCACCGGGTCGTCGAGGTCCTCGTGGAGGAAGGCGCTGCGCAGGTTGGCGTGGCGGGCGAAGAGTTCCTCGGCCGCCGTGCGCAGCAGGTCGGGGCGGAGCGAGCCCTCGATCTCCACCAGGGACTGCATGGTGTAGACGTCCTGGGCGCCCTCGTCGAACAACGCGTGGAAGAGCAGCCCCTGTTGCAGGGGGGACAGTGGTAGGACGTCCTCGACCAGGGAGCCGTCGTCGTCGCTCATCGTGTCCTCCACCTCGCCTTGACGTTGTCGAGCTGCGCGGCGCTGAGCGACACGAGCGGTGTGCCGGGGCCGTGAACTCCTGGGCCGGGGGCGCGGGTTCGTCCGGTACGGCGGTCGCGAGTCCGGCCGGGGTGCGGTGGGTGAACACGTCCCGGGGTGAGAGGCCGAGGCCTGCTCTGCGGGCCCGGTCGGCCAGGCGGACCGAGACGATGCTGTCGCCGCCGAGTTCGAAGAAGTCGTCGTGGACGCCTACGCGTTCGAGGCCCAGCACCTCGGCGAACAGGGCGCACAGCACCTTCTCGGGTTCGGTGCGCGGCGGTTCGTGGCTGCCGGCCGCCGTGAAGTCGGGGGCGGGCAGGGCGCGGCGGTCCAGTTTGCCGCTGGGGGTGCGGGGCAGTGCGTCGAGGAGGACGACGGCGGACGGTACGAGGTGGGCGGGGAGGCGTTCGGCCAGGGTCCGGCGCAGGGACAGGGCGTCTGGGGTCTCTGCGGGACGCGGTACGACGTAGGCCACCAGCCGGGCCGGGCCGGGGCCGTCCTGCCTCGCCACGACCGCCGCCCTGGCGACCCCTGGCAGGGTGCGGGCGGCCGCCTCGATCTCGCCGGGTTCCACCCGGAAACCCCTGATCTTGACCTGGTCGTCGGCCCTGCCGAGGAACTCCACCGTGCCGTCGGCGCGGAGCCGGGCCAGGTCGCCGGTGCGGTAGAGGCGACTGCCGGGCGGGCCGAAGGGGTCCGCGACGAAGCGTTCGGCGGTGCGGGCGGGTTGGCCGAGGTAGCCGCGGGCCAGGCCGGTGCCGGCGAGGTAGAGCTCTCCGGTCGCGCCTGCGGGGACCGGGCGCAGGAAGGGGTCCAGGACGTGGGCGCCGGTGTTGGCTATCGGGCTGCCCAGCGGGACGTTGCCGTCGCCGCCGTCGTACACCTGCACCAGGCTGTCGCCGGCCGCTTCGGAGCAGCCGTAGAGGTTGATCAGGCGGGACTGCGGCCAGCGGTGCACGATCGCCTGGGCGAGGTCGGCGGGGAGCGGTTCGCCACTGGAGATCCAGGTGCGGACCGAGGTGAAGCTGTCCGGCGGGGCGGATTCGAGCAGGGTGGTGTAGAGGCTGGGGACCGCGGTGAGGGTGGTGGCCCGGTGGCGGTCCGTCAGGGCGGCGAGGGCCGTGGGGTCGCCGAGTGTCTCGTCGTCGGCGAGTGCGACCGCGTCTCCCGCGACCAGAGCCCCGAGCAGTTCGGTCAGTCCGTCGATGAAGCTGAGCGGGCTCTTGGCGAGGCGTACTCCGGGGGTGCCGTCGTGGAGTTCCCGGCCCCAGAACAGGCGGTTGGCCAGGGCCTGTTGGGTGCCGACCACGGCTTTGGGGCGGCCGGTGGAGCCGGAGGTGAAGACGAGGTAGGCAGGGTGGTCCGGCGAGAGGGGTGGCCGCTCCCCCGGTACGGCGGCCGTACTGCTCGGCTCGCACACCGACTCCGGGTCGATGCCCAGCTGTTGGGCCGTCGCCGGCTCGCACACGACCAGGCTCGGGGCCGCGTCGCCGAGCATCAGGGCGATGCGTTCTGGGGGGTAGGCCGGGTCGATCGGCATGCAGGCGGCGCCGGACTTGAAGACGGCGAGCAGGGCGGTCACCAGGTCGGGGCCGCGGGACAGAGCGACGGCCACCACCGACTCGGGTCCGGCGCCGCGGGCGGCCAGCGCGGCGGCCAACCGGTCGGCCCGGGCGTCGAGTTGGGCGAAGGTGAGGGTGGTGTCGCCGTGCAGGACGGCGGGGGCCCGCGGGGTGCGGTGGGCCTGGTCCTCGAAGAGGGCGCGGACCGTGGGGTGTGGGAGGGGGCGGGCCGTGTGGGGGGCTTCGGGCTCCGGTACGGGGGTGAGCCGGGCGACCGGCCGCTCGGGGTGCTGCGTGAACTCCCGGATCAGGTCCTGGAGTTGGTCCGCGATGCAGGTGACCGTCGCGTGGTCGAGGGCGGTCGGCCGGTGGCTGAAGGTCAGGGTCAGCCTGGCCCCGGGCAGGGCGGTGAGGGTGAGCGGGTAGTGGGTGGCGTCCAGTACCGAGACGTCTGTCATACGCAGGCCGTCGAGGGCGGCCGCGATGCCGGTGTCGTCGATCGGGTAGCTCTCGAAGACCAGCAGGGTGTCGAAGAGCACGCTGTGCCCGGCCGTGCGCTGGATGTCGGCGAGGCCGAGGTGCTGGTGGTCCAGGAGGGCGGACTGCTCGGTCTGGAGCCTGGTCAGCAGGTCGGCGAGGGGTTCCTCGGGGCGCAACCGCACCCGTACGGGGAGGGTGTTGATGAAGAGGCCGACCATGGAGTCGATGCCCGGGACGTCGGCGTCGCGCCCGGAGACGGTGGCGCCCAGGACGAGGTCCGTGCGGCCGGTGAGGCGGGCGAGCAGGATCGCCCACAGGCCCTGAAGCACGGTGCTGGCGGTCAGGCCGTGGGCGCGGGCGGTGGCGGTGAGGGCTGCGGTGTCCTGTTCGGGGAGTTCGAGGACGTGCCGCTCGGGCGGTCCGGCCGTATGGTCCCTGGCCTCCGGTGCGATGAGTGACGGCTCGTCAAGTCCCGTCAGGGCGGCCTGCCATGCGTGCTGGGCGGCCTCGCGGTCCTGGCGGTGGAGCCAGGCCAGGTAGTCGCGGTAGGGGTGGACGCGAGGCAGGGCCTTGGGGTCGCCGCCGGAGGTGTAGAGGTGGAAGAGCTCGCGCACCAGGACAGGGGCGGACCAGCCGTCCCAGAGCAGGTGGTGCGAGGAGATCACCAGGCGGTGGTCGTGCTCGGCGAAGGCCACCAGGCGGAAGCGGAGCAGTGGGGGGCGGGTCAGGTCGAAGCGCTGGTCGCGGTCCTCGGCGAGGAGCCGGTCGAGGGCCTTCTCCCTTTCCGGTACGGACAGTTGGGTGAGGTCGGTGACCTGCCAGGGCAGGCCGACCTCGCTCCGGACGACCTGGACCGGGCGGCCGGAGCGGCTGGTGCGGAAGGCGGCGCGCAGGTTGGCATGGCGGGCGAGCAGGGCCTCGGCCGCGGTGCGCATGCGGTCGGGGTCCAGGGGGCCTTCGAGGCGGGCGGTGAGCTGGCCGGTGTAGACGTCCCGGGCCTGGTCGTCGTAGAGCGCGTGGAAGACCATGCCCTCCTGCATCGGCGTCAGGGGGAGGACGTCCTGCACGCCGGGGCGGGCCGGCATCAGGCCCCGGCCCGGCGCATGGCCTCGGCCAGGGAGCGGGGGCGCATGTCCGTCCAGTGCTGCTCGATGTGCTCCAGGCAGGCGGCCCGGGTGTCGGGGCCGTGGACGCCGGTCCAGCCGGCGGGGACGGGGGCGAAGTCCGGCCACAGGGAGTACTGGCCCTCGTCGTTGACCAGGACGCGGAAGACGCCGTTCTCGTCGTCGAAGGGGTTGGCCATGGCTCAGTTCCTCTCCTGGCGCGGCTGGGGGACGGATCCGGAGAACTGGTCCGCCGCTCCGGGGACCGGCTCGGCGGGGTCGGCGCCGAGGGCGACGATCCGGTTGGCCTTGTCGACGTGGACGATCCGGGGCTCGTGGGCCGCACGCTCGGAGTCGTCGAGCGCGGCGAAGGACATGATGATCACGAGGTGACCGGGGTGGACGAGGTGGGCGGCGGCGCCGTTGATCCCGATGACCCCGCTGCCGCGTTCGCCGGTGATGGCGTAGGTGTTGAGACGGGCGCCGTTGTCGATGTCCACCACCTGGACCAGCTCGCCCTCGACGATGTCGGCGGCCTCCATGAGGTCCTGATCGATCGTCAGGGAACCCACGTAGTGCAGATCGGCCTGAGTGACGGTGGCTCGGTGGATCTTGCCATTGAGCAGGGTGCGCTGCACCGGTACCCCCTGGGTCAGATACTTAGGTGAGGCTAACCTAATTTAATATCGCCGGGCGCGGAAGAACTCCCGGTCCGGAAGAACTCCAGAAGCACACGGTTCACTTCGTCCGGGCGCTCCAGGTAGCCGTAGTGGCCGCAGTCCTTGATCTCCTGGTAGGAGGCGGAGGGGACGGCCTCCGCGACCTCGCGGCCGAGGTGCGGGGGCAGGACGACGTCGTCCGCGAAACCGATCACCAGGCAGGGCGCCCCGATCGCCCGGTAGGCGTCGAGGCGGCCGTCCGGGACGGTCAGGTCGAGCTGCGCCCTGACGCCCGGTCCGGCGGGCGGCGGTGAGTACTCGAAGAGCTCCAGCCAGTCCTGGACCTGCTGTTCGTCGTCCAGCGTGGCCGGGGACAGGTTCTCGACCGCCCGCACCCAGGCCGCGTACGTCGGGGGCAGCTGCAACCCGCTGTCGTGCAGGGCGCGTTCGGCGGTGGCCATGGCGGCGCGCAGTGCGTCCGTGCGGCCGCGGGTGGCCATCAGGACGCCCTGGACGACGAGTTCGGGGCGGGCCAGCATCAACTCCTGGACGACGTAGGCGCCCATGGAGACGCCGACGAAGCGGCACGGGCCGAGGCCCAGGTGCTCGGCGAGTGCCGCGGTGTCGGCGACCAGGTCGTCGATGGTGAATCCGTCCGGGCATTCGTCGCTGGGCGGTACGCCCCGGTTGTCGAAGGTGACGACGCGGTGGCCGGCCGCCACGAACGCGGGCACCTGGTGGAGGTGCCAGGCGCGTCCGGTGGCGCCCTGGCCCATCACCAGGACCACGGGGTCGCCGTGGCCCTGGTCGTCGTAATGGATCCTGATTCCGTTGATCTGCGCGCTGGGCATCGTCAGTCCGCCGCCGGGGTCGTCTTCGCGGGTGCCGGTTGCGCCTCGGGGACGGGTGGGTCGTGCAGGGTGGCGCGGCGCAGGCCCGGTACGGCGAGGGCGACCGTGGCCACGCCCGCCAGGCAGACCAGTCCGCCGACGGCCGCGGCACCGGCCGAGGAGCCCAACGCGCGGGCGACCAGGCCGGCTTCGAGGTTGCCGACGGAGGGTCCGGCGGTAGCCTGGGCGAGCCACAGGCTGCCGACCCGGCCCTGGAGACGGTCGGGGGTGTAGTGCTGGAGCAGGGCCCGGCGCAGGATCTCGGAGGCGGTGTCGCCGAGGCCGGCCAGGGCCAGGAAGACCAGCGCCGTCCAGATGTTGGGGCTGAGGCCGAAGAAGGTGATGGCCACGCCCCACACCGCGACCGAGCCGATCAACGCCCGTCCGGTGTGGTGGATCCGGCCGGTCCAGCCGCTGGTCAACGCTCCGAAGAAGGAACCGACCGCCGGGGCGGTGTAGAGCAGGCCGACGGTGGACGGGCCGCCGCCGAAGTGCTCGGTGCCCAGTTCGGGGAAGAGGGCGTACGGCATCGCGAAGACCACGGCGCAGACGTCGATGAGCAGCAGCCCGGCGACGACCTGGTTGCCGCGCAGGAAGCGCATACCCTCCGCCATCGCCTTCAACGGGTGCTGCTGTTCCGCCTCCCCTTCGGGTGGCAGCTTCGGCAGCGGGGCGAGCAGCACGAGGCCGACGACGTATATGGCCGCGTCGATGCCGAAGCACCAGGCGAGGCCCGGCCCGGCGGCGATGACGCCCGCGAGCGACGGGCCCAGCATGCCGCCGAGCTGGGCGGTGAGGGTGGTCAGCGCTCCGGCGGCGGCCAGTTGGCCGGGCGGCACCAGGTTCGGCGTCGCGGCCATCATCGCCGGGCCGCCGAGCCCGGCCGTGAAGCCCGCCAGCACGGCCGCCACGAAGACGAACCACACGTGCGGGTCCGGCAGGGCCGCGTTCACCGCGAGCCCGGTGATCACCACGGCGGTGACGGCCCGGGTGACGAGCACGACCCGCCGCCGGTCGGCCCGGTCGGCGAGCAGTCCGCCCGCCAGCAGGCCGACAAGCAGCGACATGCCCAACACGGCGCTCATCAGGCCGACCTGGACCGTGGATCCGGTCAGTTCGTAGATCTGCAGGCTCGCCGCGACCGAGGTGAGCTGGGTGCCCAGCATGGAGATCGCCTGGGTGGCGAACACCAGCCGGAAGTCCCTGCTCGATCTCAGCGGCGCGACGTCGACGACCACTTCTCCCAGGCGCACTGCGGCCCCTATCCGTGGAGGGACGGCGCGGCGAGCGGCGCCTGTTGGGCGGGGACGACGTACGGGGCGACGCTGCGCAGTTTCTCGCAGGTCTCCTCCAGCTCCCGCTCCGGTGTGGACCCGGGCAGGATGCCGGCGCCGGCCCGCAGCCAGGTGCGGCCGTCCTCCTCGTAGAGGCTGCGCAGCACGAGGGCCGCGTCGAGCGCCCCCTCGCTGTCGGCCGTCAGGACCGCGCCGCTGTAGATGCCGCGCGGCCCGTCCTCCAGCCGGCTGATGCAGTCGTAGGCCTGTTTCTTGGGGATGCCGGAGGCGGTGACGGCCGGGAAGACCGCGCGCAGCACGTCCCAGGCGGAGGCGTCCTCGGCGAGCAGGCCGTGCACGCTGGAGCCGAGGTGCTGGACGCTGCCGCGGCGGCGAATGCTCAGCAGGTCGCGCACCGAGACGGTGCCGGGGCGGCACACGGTGGCCATCTCCTCCTCCGCCAGTTTCACGGAGAGCACGTGCTCGGAGATCTCCTTGGGGTCGGCGAGGAGTTCGGCGCGCAGTCGCTCGTCCTCCGCGGCTCCCAGGCCGCGGGCGCGGGTTCCGGCGAGGGGCTGGGTGACGACCTCGCCGTCCGCGCTCACCTCGGCGACGGTCTCGGGGCTGAATCCGGCGACCCGGCGGCCGGCCAGGTTCAACAGGAAGGAGCGGGCGGGTGTGTTGCGGGAACGGCCGTGGACATAGGTGGCGACGAAGTCGACCGGGAAGGGGATCGGTACCGTACGGGAGATGATCACCTTCTGCAGTTCGGAGGTGCGGATCTCCTCGATGGCCCGGGCCACCAGACCGGGATAGCTGCCGACGACGTCCGTGACGTCGATCGGCGCGGGCTCGACAGCGGGTCGGGCCGCCGGTTCGGACAACAGGCCGAGCACGGCGTCGAGGGTCTCCTGGTCGGCACTCCGTAAGGCGATGCTTCCCTGACGGAATATCAATTCGGTATGGGGTACGACGAGATGGAGCAGGTCGGCCTCGCCGGCCCGGTCGGGGCGGCCGGCGTGCAGATGGGAGAACTCGAAGGCCATCCAGCCGTAGGCCCGCCAGCCCTCGACCGCCATCTGCCCCAGTTTCTCCCCGACCTGGCGCAGCGGGTGCGACCCGAGTGGTTCGGCCGTCTCATCGGTGAGCCATCTGCGGCGGATCTCGGCACGGCCGACGACGACCTCGCCGAGCACACCTCCGGCGAAGCAGAAGTCGCCCTCCCGCTCGTAGACCACGTACTGGTCGAACAGTCCCGACTCGGCGAGTTGCGCGGTCAACAGGAGGGGGTCTCCCCGCAGTTCCGTCTCCGCGCTCCGGTAACGCAGCAACGAGCTACCTCCCTGGACTTAGGTTAACCTAACCTAATCTCGACAAGACCCTAGCTTCCGAGTCGATCGCCCGTCCAGAGGCACCTTCAGGCTTGACCGCGATCTCCTATTAGGCAAGCCTTTCCTAAGCATCGGGTGGTGATGCCTCACCACCGGATGCGTGATTGCTCACCAGCAGGCGGGAGTTGAGCATGCTCGACGGTTGGGTGCCCTGGCCGGACGCGTTGGCGGAGCGGTATCGGGCCGAGGGGTACTGGGCGGGCCGGCCGCTGGACCGGCTGCTGCGGGACCGGGCCGACAGCGACCCGGCGCGCATCGCGCTGGTCGACGCCGACGGCAACCGGTGGACGTACGCCGAGCTGGACCTGCGCGCCGATCGTACGGCCGCGGGGCTGCGGCGCATCGGCATCGGCGCCGGGGACCGGGTGGTCGTCCAACTCCCCAACACCGACGCCTTCGTGGTGCTGTTCTTCGCGCTGCTGAGGGCCGGCGCGGTGCCGGTGCTGACGCTGCCCGCGCACCGGGAGAGCGAGCTGGTGCACGTCGCCGAGACGGCCGGCGCCACGGCTGTCGCGGTCCCCGACGTGCTGGACGGCTTCGACCACCGGGCACTGGCCCGGGCCGTGCGCAAGGCGGTGCCGTCCGTCGAACACGTCCTGGTGGCCGGCGACCCCGCCGAGTTCACCGCCCTCGCCGACATCGACGCCGATCCGGTCCCGCTGCCCGCGCCCGATCCGGGCGACGTGGCGGTGCTGCTGCTCTCCGGCGGCACCACGGGCAAGCCGAAGCTGATCCCGCGCACCCACGACGACTACACCTACAACGTCCGTGCCAGCGCGGAGACCTGCGGCTTCGACGAGTCGACCGTCTACCTGGTGGTGCTGCCGACGGCGCACAACTTCGCGCTGGCCTGCCCCGGTCTGCTCGGCACGCTGATGGCCGGCGGCACGGTGGTCCTCTCCCCCACGCCCAGCCCCGAGGACGCCTTCGCGCTGATCGAACGCGAGAAGGTCACCGTGACGGCGGTGGTCCCGCCGATCGCCCTGCTGTGGCTGGACGCGGTGGAGTGGGAGGACGCCGACCTGTCCACCCTCGCCCTGCTCCAGGTCGGCGGCTCCAAACTCGGCGCCGAGCCGGCCGCCCGCGTCGAACCCGCCCTCGGCTGCACCCTCCAGCAGGTCTTCGGCATGGCCGAGGGACTGCTCAACTACACACGTCTGGACGACCCTCGGGAGCTGATCACCGGCACCCAGGGCCGCCCCCTCTCCCCCGCCGACGAGATCCGGGTGGTCGACGAGGACGGCCACGACGTACTCCCGGGCGAGGTGGGCGAGTTGCTCACCCGCGGCCCCTACACCCTGCGCGGCTACTACCGGGCCCCCGAGCACAACGCCCGTACCTTCACCAACGACGGCCACTACCGCAGCGGCGACCTGGTCCGGGTCCTGCCCTCCGGGCATCTGGTCGTCGAGGGGCGGGCCAAGGACCAGATCAACCGGGGCGGCGACAAGATCTCCGCCGAGGAGCTTGAAAACCACCTCCTGGCCCACCCGGCCGTGCACGACGCCGCCGTGGTCGGCATGCCCGACGAGACGATGGGCGAGCGCACCTGCGCCTATCTGGTGCCGCGCGCACAACCGGTCCCGACCCAGCGGGAGTTGGCCGCCTTCCTCACCGACCGGGGCGTGGCCACGTACAAACTGCCCGACCGCGTGGAGATCGTCGACTTCTTCCCGCGCACCTCGGTCGGGAAGATCGACAAGAAGGCACTCGGCCGCAGGATCGCCGAACGGCTCCGCTCGGAGGCCGGCGGTGGCAACTGAGGCGCCGGTGGCGGCACTTGAACGGCCTCCCGCGCGGCGGCACACCTCGACCCGGACGCTCGCCGTGCTCGGCGCGCTGCTCCTGCTGCTCACGGCGATCGCGCTCAGCCTGGCGATCGGCTCACGCTCCCTGTCGCTCTCCACGGTCGTCCACGCACTGCTCGACGACAATGGTTCGACGGCGAGTTCGGTGGTCTGGGACGTACGGGTCCCCCGCACCCTCGCCGGGATAGCCGCCGGGGCCGCGCTGGGCGTGGCAGGTGCGCTGATCCAGGCGCTGACCCGCAATCCGCTGGCCGACCCGGGGCTGCTCGGCATCAACGCCGGGGCCGCCACCGGAGTCGTACTGTCCATCACCGTGCTGGGCCTGACCAGCATGTGGGCCTCGGTGTGGTTCGCCATGGCGGGGGCGGTGGTGGCTGGGCTGCTGGTGTACTCGCTGGCCTCGGGCGGGCGCGGCGGGGCCACACCTGAGCGGCTCGCGCTCGGCGGAGCGGTGATCGCCGCCGTGTTCACCGGCATCGGCCAGACCCTGATGCTGCTCGACGCGCAGGCCCTGGACCAGCTGCGGTTCTGGAGCGTGGGCTCACTCGCGCGGGCGGACGGCGAAACCCTGACGACGATCACCCCGTTCGTCGCGGTCGGCCTGGTCATGGCGCTCTCGCTGGTACGGCCGCTGAACGCGCTGGCGCTCGGCGACGACTCCGCCCGCGCCCTCGGCGCCAACCTGGACCGCACGCGGTTCCTCGGCCTGCTGGCCGTGACGCTGCTGTGCGGCGCGGCGACGGCCGCCGTGGGACCGCTGGTCTTCGTCGGCCTGGCCGTACCGCACATGGCCCGCATGATCGCCGGCGCCGACCAGCGCTGGACCCTGCCGCTGTCGATGCTGCTGGCCCCGGCGCTGCTGCTGTACGCGGACGTCCTCGGCCGGGTCGTGGTCCGCCCCGACGAACTGGACGCGGGCGTGGTCACCGCCGTGATCGGCGCCCCCGTGTTCATCGCGCTCGTCCGCCACCGCAGGGTGGTGGCCGGATGACCACGGCCCTGGGCGGCCGCACGCATGTCGTACGGAGCCGCTCGCACCGGCTGTCGGTGCGGGTGGACGTGCGCACGGTCACCGTGTGCCTGCTGGTGCTGGCCGCGACCGCCGGGGTGGGCGTACTGGCTCTGGGGACGGGCGAGTTCGCGATCTCCCCGGCCGACGTCGTCCGCACCCTGCTCGGCAACGGCAGCCACCAGACCAATTTCGTCGTCAACGAACTCCGGCTCCCCCGCCTGCTCACCGGCATCCTGGTCGGCGCGGCGCTCGGGCTGAGCGGGGCGCTGTTCCAGAGCCTGTCCCGCAATCCGCTGGGCAGCCCGGACATCGTCGGCTTCACCTACGGCTCGGCCACCGGTGGGCTGCTGGTCGTGCTGGTCGTGGGCGGTACCGGCGGGCAGGTCGCGTTCGGGGCGGTGGGCGGGGGCTTGACGACCGCGCTACTGGTGTACGTGCTCGCGTGGCGGCACGGCATCCACGGCTACCGGCTGGTGCTGGTCGGCATCGGGGTGAGCGCCCTGCTCCAGGGCGTCAACGCCTACCTGCTCGCCAAGGCGAGATTCACGCAGGCCGCGCAGGCGATGGTGTGGCTCAACGGCAGCCTCAACGGCCGGGGTTGGCAGGACGTACGTCCGGCCGCGCTCGGTCTGCTCGTGGTGTTGCCGCTGGTCGCGCTGGTCGCGGGACGGCTGCGGATCCTGGAGATGGGGGACGACGTGGCGGGCGGCCTCGGCGTGCCCGTGCAGCGCACCCGGCTCGTGGTGCTGATCCTGGCGACGGCGGCCTGTGCGGTGGCGACCGCGGCGGCCGGCCCGATCCCGTTCGTCGCCCTCATCGCCCCCCAGCTGGCCCGCCGCCTCACCCACGCCCCGGCCCCAACCTCCCGGCGGCCACCTGCACCGGCGCCCTCCTGGTGGTCACCGCCGACTTCGCCTCCCAGCGCATCCACGAATCGGCCCAGCTGCCGGTCGGCGTGGTGACGGCGGTGGTCGGGGGCCTGTACCTGGGGCTGCTGCTGCGCCGCCAGCGGCGGGCGGGGCGCATCTGAACGGATTGCCGAGAAAGCGCAACTTTTCGGCCATCCGACCCGTCTCATCCAATATCAGAACCATCCATGCTTCGGGGGACGAGATGAGACGAAGCAGACCTGCATGGGCGGCGCTCATGCTTGCCACCACAGCACTCCTGGCGACCACGCTCCCGGCCGACGCCGCGCCCGCCACCGCCACGCGAACCGCCTGCCCGACGGGCTGGGGCAGCCAGGCCAAGAGACACACGGCGAGTACGACGACACCGGTCAAGAACATCAGGACCGGCCGCCACGCCTGCTACGACCGGATGGTCGTCGACATACCCGGCGCGGCCAAGGGCAGCCTGGGCTACTCGGTCCGGTACGTCGACCACCTCTACCAGGACGGCTCCGGCCGGCTGATCCCGGTCGGCGGCGGAGCCGTGCTCGAGGTCCGGGTCACGGCGCCCGCCTACGACCCCGCGACCGGCAAACCCACGTATCCGGCCCGCGCGGGCCACCCGCTGCCGGGCATCGACCTCAAGGGGTACCGCACCTTCCGGGACACCCGGTTCGCCGGCAGCTTCGAGGGCGACACCCAGCTCGGCCTCGGCGTCCGGGCCCGGCTGCCGTTCCGGGTGCTGCGGGTGACCGGCCACGTGATCGTGGACGTGGCCCACAACTGGAGCGGCGCGAAGGTCACTTGAGGGAAGCGAGCCAGTCGACCAGCAGCCCGTTGACCTCCTCGGGGCGTTCCTGCTGGATCCAGTGGCCGCAGCCGTCGAGGACGTGCGAGGAGGTCAGCCCGGGAAGGGTGGCGGGATAGGCCTCGATCGCGTCCGCCAGCCAGGTGGTGGACGCGTCGAGCGCCCCGCCCACGAAGAGGGAGGGCTGTGTGATCGGCGCGCCGTGGTGAGCGGCCAGGTCCTCCCAGTCGCGGTCCATGTTCCGGTAGCGGTTGAGGGCCCCGGTCAGGCCGGTGCGCTCGAACTCCCCCGCGTAGAAGTCGAGTTCGCCCGCACCGAGCCAGGCCGGAAGGCGGTCGCCCGGGAAGCGCTCGCACAGGGTGCCGCCCTTGGTGACGAAGTGCGGGTCGGGCGCGCCGGGTGCCGGCATGGTGTCGGCGGACAGGGCGGCGTAGAACCCGGCGAGCCAGCCGCGCACGTCGGGCTCGATCTCAGCCTCGGCACGACCGGGCTCCTGGAAGTAGGAGACGTAGAACTCCTCCTCCCCACCCATCCCCGCGAACACCTCGCTGGGCCGGGGCCCGCCGGGCGGGGTGTAGGGCACGCTCAGCAGTCCGACCGCGCGGAAGACGTCCGGCCTGAGCAGGGCGGACATGGCGGCGATGGTCGCGCCCCAGTCGTGCCCGACGACCACCGCGGAACGCTCGCCCAGCGCCTCCACCACGGCCACGTTGTCCGCGACCAGGTCGAGCATCCGGTACGAGGAGACCGGCCCCGGCTTCGAGGAGCGGCCGTAGCCGCGGACGTCGACGGCCGCGGCGCGGTGGCCGGCGGCGGCCAGGGCGGGCAGTTGGTGGCGCCACGAGTACCAGGACTCCGGGAAGCCGTGCACCAGCAGAACCAGCGGCCCCTCGCCCTGCTCCACCAAGTGGGTGCGGCCGGCCGGTGTGGGCACCAGGCGGTGGGTGGGCTCGACGGCACGGGCTTGGGGCATGGGTCCCTCCCGGGGCAGGCGCGGGTGTGCGGAGCGGCCGTATCGGATCCGGGAGCCGATGGATGTGGAGCGGTGGCTTTCGACCCGGTGGCCGATGGACGTGACGCGGCAGCTTCCGATCCGGTGGCCGATGGACGGGGTGCGGCCGCTTCCGATCATGTCGCCGAACTGCCGCCGCACGCGACGCCTGTTGCCGTTTCGGCAAAGCCGGGAGATGCCCCTCAGTCGTCCGAGACCAGCTCCACCGGTGTCGCGATGACGTCCACCAGCGCGTCACCGCGCAGGGCGGTCAGGGCGAGGGGCCGGCCTATCGCGTCCTCAAGCATCAGGCGCTGGAGGGCCTGGGCGCTGCCGATCGGGTCGCCGTCGGCGGTGAGCAGCAGGTCGCCGCCGCGCAGGCCGGCCCGGGCGGCGGGCGACCCGGGCACGATCTCGACGACGCGCAGGCCGATACGGCGGCCGGTGTGGGCCCGTACCTGTGGCGGCAGCGGCGCTGGGATGCCGGCCACGCCGAGGTAGGCGCGGCGGACCCGGCCCGTGGAGAGCAGGGTCGCGATGATCTTCCGGCTGGTGCCGTTCACGGGGATGGCGAGGCCCAGGCCGACGTCGGCGATGGCGGTGTTGATGCCGACGACCCGGCCGTCGGCGGTGGCGAGCGCGCCGCCCGAGCTGCCGGGGTGCAGGGTGGCGTCGGTCTGGACGACGTCGTCGATGACGCGGGTCGCCGTGCCCGCACTGGCCGGCAGCGAGCGGCCCAGGGCGCTGACCACACCGGCGGTGACGCTGCCGGCCAGGCCCAGCGGGTTGCCGACCGCCACGACCAGCTGGCCGACCCGCAGCGCGTCGGCCTCGCCCAGCCGGGCCGGGGGCGGAGTCGGCCCGTCGGCGCGGACCACGGCGAGGTCGGACAGCGGATCGGCGCCGATGACGTGGAAGGGGGTGGTCGTCCCGTCGGCGAAGGAAGCGGTGCCGGCGTCGGCGTGCCCGACGACATGGGCGTTGGTGAGCAGGAAACCGTCCTCGGTGAACACCACGGCGGAGCCGGTCCCCCGTACGAAACGCCCTCGCGAGCGGCGGTGCGCGACGTTCAGGGCCGCCACCTTCGGGGTGAGCTCGGTGGCGACGGAGGTGACGATTTGGGAGTAGGAATCGAGCGCGGCCTGCTCCTCGCTGGAGCGGTCGGGCTCGGAAAGTGTCTCGGCCACGAGTGGACCTTTCCGCGGGCCCAGAGGCTTTTACCCAGGCGTTGATTACATGCTTACACCCGGGTCCTCGGAAGCGGCGAGGACTTCGCTGCGGGCTGACGCCCGGTGACAAGGGTGGCCACGCCCGCCGGCACGACTGATCACATCGCGTGACGGGGAGATCGGGTGGCGCTCAGTGTGCGCGGGGTCCCGCGGTGCCGGAGTCGGTCCGACGCGAGGTGCGCAGGGTGCCGACCGTCTTCAGCAGGCGGTCGGCGGGGGCACGCAGCTCGGGATGGGCGTTGACCGTGTTCCGCAGGCCCCGCACCGGTCTGCGCCACAGCCGGTGTGCCGTGGCCACCGGGTGCGGGCGGCTGGCGAACCCTTCCGCCACGCGCAGCTCGCGGGTCTTGAGCCAGTCCTTGTACTCCTTGTCGCCGCGCCCGAGGTCCATGAGCGTCACCCCGTGCCGGGCGGCCGCCTCGGCGGTGCGCAGATGCATCATCAACCCGGGCGAGTAGTAGTGGAGTTCGGGGTCGTACGCGGTGAACCAGGCCGCGAGCACGGTGCGGGATCTCGGCCCGAAGTGCGCGGCCACCGGCCGGTCACCGGCGTAGAGCACGGAGAGCACACCGGTGAAGTGCTCCTCGCGGACCTGGAACAGATGGTTCACCAGGTCGACGATCCAGGGCCGCGCGAACCGGTCCATGCGGCCCGTCCTGCGGTACTGGGCGGACTTCCACTGCATGAGTCGCCCCAGCATCTGGGGATCGCGCTCGTCGAACTCGAAGCGCACCTCGCCGATGTCCCGTCCGAGGCGACGTTCCTTCTTGAGAGTCGTCTTGGCATGGCCCGGGTACGCGCCGCGCAGCCAGGCCGCGTATCCGCTGTCGTCGGGCTTGAGGTCGACGACCGGGGAGGAGAACTTCCCCGTGACGAACCGGCCGAACGGTTTCTGCTCCTCCACGAGATGGTCGAACTCGAAGATGGACATCCCGCAGGCCTTGAGCAGGTCCTGGGCATCCCAGGTGACACCGGGCCGGTGCACCAGGGCCTGGCAGTCGGACAGGCCGAGGCCGATGGCCCGGCCCACGCCGAAGGCGTTGCGCTCGTACGGGAAGAAGCCGACCGGTGTGCCGCCCTCACGCAGGACCGCGATGCGCGCGCCGCCGCGGTACCTGCCGATCCCGAGCGCGAACTCCGGTGCCAGGAAAGGGTTGGAGTACTCCGGCGACTCGTCCATCGCCCGGTGCCATGCCTCGCACAGCGCGGCGCTCAGTTCGTCGGCTCTGTGGATCGTGACGTCCACTTCAGACTCTCCCCCGTGACGCGCTGTCCGCGTCCCACCACTTCTCTGAGTATCAGCCGATTCCACGCCGTGTACACGCTCGTTCCGCGATTGACCCCTCCGGTTCCGAACTGTCCGGCAGGGATCAAACGTCGCGAAACAGTACGCATGTTGTCAAGAGCGCCTACGGCAACGAAAGCCTGTGAAGTCTCCCCATGCGGACCCGGTGAGCCGGCGAACCCGAGAGATGAAGGTTGCTTGACTCAAGTAACTCCAATATGATTGCCTAACTCAAGCAACCCCCCACGTGGGCCCCACCCCGCCCCTCCACAGAAGGACACGACCATGGCACTTCAGGTGGCGACCCTGGCCGTCGTACCACTGGACACCGGACTCGCGAAGGACCCCGCCGTCACCGGCGCCAAGGCCGCCAACCTGGCCCGCTCGGCCGTGGCCGGGCTGCCCACCCTTCCCGGGTTCGTGCTGGTGCCCACCGAGCGGGCGCCCGGCTCCCCCGTCGGCGAAGAGGCCGTGCGCGCCGCCTGGGAGCGGATCACCGAGGGCGGTGGACGGGCGCTGGTCGTACGGTCCTCCTCGGCGCACGAGGACACCGAGGACTCCTCCATGGCGGGGCGCTTCGACTCAGTGCTGGACGTGCGCGGCTGGGACGGTTTCGGCTCCGCCGTACAGACCGTCCTGGACTCCGCGCGACGCGTGCAGCACCTGCGGCCGCCGGAGGGGGCGCCGCCGGACGACGGGATGGCGGTGCTCGTCCAGCCCATGCTGCGTGCGGCAGTTGGGGGTGTCATGTTCACGGCGGATCCGGTGGCGGGCCGTACCGACCGGCTCCTGGTCAGCGCCGTGAGCGGCGGCCCGGACCAGCTGGTCGACGGCAGTACGCAAGGGGTGCGCTATCAACTGACCCGGTTCGCGCGGCTGGTGCGGACTGAGCCCGCCGAGCCGGCCGGGCAGCGGCTGCTGACGCATCGCCGGATCACCCGGCTGGTGGCGCTGGCCAAGAAGACGGAGCGGGTCTTCGGCGGGCCACAGGACATCGAGTTCGGCTTCGGCGCCGACGGGAAACTGTGGCTGTTCCAGGCGCGGCCGATCACCGCGATGGCCGCCCGGCCCGCGCGCGGGGCCCGGCTGCTGGGGCCCGGCCCGGTCGCCGAGACGCTGCCCGGGGTGCTCCAGCCGCTGGAGGAGGACCTGTGGGTGACGCCGATGTCCCACGGGCTCACCCTCGCCCTGGACATCGCCGGCGCCGCCCCTCGCCGCACGCTGCGCAGGCTGCCCGTGGCCACCACCGTCGACGGGCGGGTCGCTGCCGACCTGCGGCTGCTGGGCGCCGTACCGTCCGCGCATCCGGTCCTTGACTTCGTCAATCCGGCGCCGAGTGCCCGGCGTGCCGGGGCGGCCTGGCGGATCGGGCGGCTGCGGTCGGCGCTGCCGCTCCTCGCGGCGGATCTGATGGCCGACGTCGACCGGGCGCTCGCCGACATCCCGGAGCCGGGCCAGCTGCTCGGCGGTCAGCTGCTGGACGCCGTCTCCTGGGGCCGGGAGGTGCTGTCCTCGCTGCACGCCCAGGAGTCCCTGGCCGGGGCGCTGCTCGGCGCGGGGTCCGGGGCGACGGCGGCCGGTGAGGCGCTGGCCGCCCTGGCCGAGGGGCGTTCCCGGGGCTGTCGGACGCCGAACTGCTCACCCGCCACCCGGTGTTGGCGGCCCTGCTGCCGCCCACGCTCGGTGACCGCGCCCCGCTGCCGGGGCACACCGGCTGGACGGCACTGCCGCGCGGGGTGGGTGCGCTGCCGGTGCGGGAAGGGCTGCGGCTGCGCATCCGCTGGGTGCACGAGATGCAGGCGCAGATGGTGCGCGAGCTGGCCGGGCGGCTCGGGGTCGGCGAGTGTGCGCCGGGGCTGTCCCGGCTGGTGCTGCTGCGCTGGGCGGAGCTGGTCCGGGCGACGGAGGACGGCAGTCTGCCGGACGACCTGGCCGAGCGGGAGCCGCGCGCTCTCGACGCCGGTCCGCTGCCCGCCGCGTTCCGGCTGGCGGACGGGGTGCCGGTGGCCGAACTCCCGCCGGGCGGACGGAACTCGGGCGACGGGCAGGGCGCGGGCGGCGGCTTCGGCGCGGGTACCGCCTGGGACGGGCGCGCGGAACGCCCCGAGCACGCGGTCCTGGTGGTGCGGACCCTCGATCCGGCGCTGGCCCCGGTACTGCCGGGGCTGGCCGGGCTGGTCGCCGAGACCGGCAGCGCACTGTCCCATCTCGCCGTGCTGGCACGGGAGTTCCGTGTCCCCACGGCGGTCGGTGTCCCCGCTGCGGTGGACCGCTTCCCGAACGGCACGCCCCTCACCGTCGACGGCGGCACGGGTGCGGTGACCGCACCGGACACCGACGCCGAGACCACCCGACCGACCGCGCACAGCGAGGAGCCCGCGGCATGAAGAGCATGAGAATCGTCGGCTACGCCTTCGGCGGGCTGTCCGCCGTCTACGCCGGCTACTACATGGTCCTGTACCTGACCCGCTGGGAGTGGCAGCGGGCCATGATGTCCGGGGTGCTGCTGCTGGTGGTCGAGGTCTTCCTGGCCACGATCGTGCTGCTGACCCGGTTCTCCCGGCTCGAGCAGCGGATGGAGCAGTCCGACGCACGGGTCGAGGAGGTGCGGCAGCGACTGGAGCAGACGCGTGGTCCGCATCCGAACCGCTTCCGCTGGATGGACTCGGTGGACATGCAGGAACTGAGCGGCACCCAGCGCACGTTCGTCTTCGTACCGGTCCTGATGGCGGCCGGCGCGGCGCTCTCCGGCATCGCGATGGTCATCCAGAAGCTGGCGGGCGCCACCGCCCGCCCGGGCGTGGAACGCCGGCTGGCCGGACGCCTCGCGGCCCTCACCGCCCCGCCGCTCGGCCCGCGGGTCGGCCGTACCGCGCTGGAGAGCCGCCCGGCCGTCCCGACCGCCCGCAGCCGGCGCACGCTCGCGGGCGTGGGCGCGGCGGCCGTCGGCCTGGTCCTGGTGCCGGTGCTGTGGACGGCGCTGGCCGACGCGACGCAGACCCGGGCCGAGGAAGCGCCGGACGCGGAGAACACGACCATGGTGTTCCGGGTCGAGACCACGGCCGACGGCGGCGACACGGCCGTAGGACTGGCCGCCCAGGATCTGTGGGAGACGTGCCGCCGCTCCACCGCGGCGCGCAACGACAAGGCCACGCTCGGCCGCCTGGACGACGGCCTCTACACCGCGGTCATCCGGCCGGCACTGCCCCCGCACGACGTGATGCGGCTGCGGGGCTGCATCGAGGACGCGAGCACCAACCGCACCACCGCGACCGTCATCGGCGAGGGGGAGGCGACCTCTCGGAACTGAGCCGGGCGCCGGGCCGGCGTGGGTTTCCGGACATTCACGGGCCCATCATGTGCGGGACGTTGAGCCTGTGGCGAACCCAACTAGCGTCTGGGTGGCCCGAACCCGACACGAGTGAGGTTCCGATGTCCGCAAGACATGCCCTCGCCGGCCTGGCGCTGGCTCCGCTGCTCGTCCTCCCGACGACCGCACAGGCGACGACGTACGACGGCTCCGGGGCGCCGCCGCACCAGGCCCGCTTCGATCTCCAGGCCCACCGCGGCGGCATCGGCATGACGACCGAGGAGTCCCTGGAGGGATTCGGCAAGGCGATGCGGCTCGGGGTGTCCACCCTGGAGCTGGACACCCACATCACCAAGGACGAGAAGGTCGTCGTCAACCACGACCGGCAGATCAGCTCCGTCAAGTGCCGTGACACCGCGCCGGTCACACCGGGCGACCCGATGTACCCGTATGTCGGCAAGTACATCAAGGATCTGACGCTGGCTCAGATCAAGACGATGGACTGCGGCTACCAGCAACTGCCGGGATTCCCCGAGCAGGAGGTGGTCAAGGGCTTCCGGATGGTCGAGCTCAAGGACGTCCTGAACCTGGTCAAGAGCTACCGCGCCAAACAGGTCAAGCTGAACATCGAGACCAAGGTGGAGGCGGGCGCGCCCGAACAGACCGCGCCGCGCGCGCTGTTCGTGCGCCGGGTGTACGAGGAGATCCACCGCTCCGGCATCGAGGACCAGGTCACCATCCAGTCCTTCGACTGGGGCGCGCTCAAGGCGATGCACGAACTGGCCCCGAAGTGGCCGCTGGTCGCCCTCACCAACTACGACTTCCTGCAGGTCGGCCGGCCCGGTGCCTCCCCCTGGCTCGGCGGGATCGACGCCGACGACTACGGCGGCGACTTCGTGAGGGCGGCCGCCACCGTCCCCGGCGTCCGGGCCCTCTCCCCCAACTACGGCTTCCCGCAGAGCGGCAAGGTCGGCGACCCGGACTTCCGCTTCTACGCGGACCGGACGATGGTCCGAGAAGCACACGCCCGGGGCCTCAAGGTCGTCCCGTGGACCTGCGACGACCCGGCCACCGTCGAGGCGCTGATGGACATGGGCGTCGACGGCATCATCACCAACTACCCCAACCATGTACGGCAGATCATGGCGGATCGGGGGATGCGACTGCCCAGGGCGTACGAACCTCGCTGACGGCCGTGTCACGCCCCGGGGACGCCGATACGCTGGAGGTCGGCCGTGGACCGGGGGCGGGGCTGGGGGGCGGGGGCGCATGGATCCGCGAATGCAGTCGACGGTGGGCGGATACGTCTGCGAGCGCGAGCTGGGCCGGGGTGGGCAGGGTGTGGTGTGGCTCGCCCGGGACAGAGCCGGGCGGCAGGTCGTGGTGAAGTTCCTGCTGCCGGGCAAGGAGTACGACGAGACCGCGCTGGCCCGCGTACGCCGGGAGTTCGGCGCGGCGAGCCGGGTCGGCGACCTCGCCACGGCACGGGTCCTCGACGCCGACCTGTCCGGGCGGAACCCTTATATCGTCAGCGAGTTCGTCCCCGGTCCCACGCTCCACCAGCATGTGGCCGTCAACGGCCCACTGCCCTCCGGACGGCTCCAGTCCGTGGCGCTGGCGGTCGCGCACGCTCTGGCGCAGGTGCACCGGGTGCGGGTCGTGCACCGGGACGTCAAGCCGTCCAACATCCTGCTCTCCCCGGACGGACCGCGGATCATCGACTTCGGCATCGCCCGCGACGACCGGCTGCTGGAGTCGGCGCTCACCACACCCGGCAGCGTGCTCGGCTCACCCGCGTACATGTCGCCCGAACAGGTCAAGTCGGCCCGGGTCACCAGCGCCTCCGACGTGTTCTCGCTCGGCGGCACGCTGTACTACGCGGCCACGGGACGGCATCCCTTCGACGGGGAGAGCGACTACGAGGTGCTCGTCGCGGTGTGCGAGCGCGACGCGGATCTCACGGCGGTGCCGGAACCGGTCCGTTCGATCATCGCCGACTGCCTGCGCAAGGATCCCGCGGAGCGCCCCACCGCCGCCCAGCTGGTCACCCGGCTCGCGGGGGCGGCGGAGGGTTCCGGGGCGGAGTCGACCACGGAATCGCGCACGCCACCCCCGTCACCGTCGCGCGGGAGCGGCGGCTCCGGCATCAGCGCCAAGCAGCTGCGGCTGTGGGGGTTCGCGGCCGGCAGTGCCGCGGTGGCGGTGCTGCTCGCCATCGTGCTCATCACCACCTCGGGGGGCTCGGCCACGGAGGGCCGGGGTTCCGGCACGACGTCCTCGTCCGTGTCCTCCGGGAGGGTCAAGAGCTCCGTCGGCTCCCAACCCCTCACGTACACCGACGACTTGACCGACTCCGGCGACTGGAAGTACAAGGACCCGACCCTCGGCAAGGTCACCCATGAGGGCGGGACCATGCTGGTGGATCCGCGGACCGAGCTGGAGGTGTGGCCGCAGGCGCCCTTCGAGCCGTCCACCTTCGCGGTACGCCTGAGCACCCAGACGGAGTGGTACGGCGGCGACGGCGGGGTCGGGCTGTGGTGCAACGGCTCCGGGGACTACTGGAAGGGCTCCCGCTGGGCGGCATATCTGACGACAGGTCAGGAAGCCGTGCTCGTGCGGGAGTTCCGTTACCAGGGGAAGTTCCAGCACGACCGGGTCGTGGAGGCCGACCTCGCGGACCTCGGCCTCAGGGTGGAGGCCCGGCAGCTGGTGGACATGTCGATGACCTGTTCCTCGGCCGGCGCGGGCCGGATCACGGTGGAGCTCGCCGTCGACGGCACCCGGGTCGCCTCGTACACCGGGGCCGCCTTCGACGGGCGGGGCTGCGGGGTGGCCGCCTTCCACTACAGTGCGACCGACCCGCAGGGCACCCGCTTCCACGCGGGCTTCGAACGCTTCACCGCCACCGAGCTGCCGTCGCAGTGACGGCGCCCGGTGCTTTCAGCTCAGGTCACCGGCCGGCTGCGTCACCGGCGCGGCCTCGGCCTCGCTTCCCTGGGCCGACCTGGCACGGACGCCGATCGTCACCAGGGCGATGACGGCGGCCAGCAGCATCCCGATCCCGCCGATGAGGGCGCAGGTGTGCAGGGCGTCGGTGAAGCTCGCGCCGTAGGCGGACAGGGCCTGGCCGGTGGACTGCGGGGTTTTGAGGTGGAGGAAGGCACCTGCCTGGATGCCGACGTTGGAGACCATGCCGTTCACCTGGCCCTGGTCGGCGGCGCCCAGGCCGGAGGCGGCGAGGTGGCCGGGCAGGGTGTCCAAAGTGCGGTTGGTCAGGATGACGCCGAAGACGGCCGGGCCGAGCGCGCTGCCGATCTGGCGCAGGGCGCTGTTGGCGGCGCCCGCCGTGCCCGCCAGCCGGTGCGGCAGGCTGTTCATGGCGATCGTCGTGATCGGGGCCATGGCGAGGGCGATGCCGATGCCGAGGATGCCGATGACCAGGGCCGCCTCGCCGGTGCCGGTGTCGGCCTGGAAGAGGTTCACGCAGAGGGCGCCGATGCCGCCGATCACGAGGCCGGTGACCAGCAGCAGTCCGGGCGATGTGCGGTTCATCAGGCGTCCGACGAGCGGGCCCAGTACGACGGTGAAGCCGTTGATGGCGACGAGCCGCACGCCGATGTCCAGGGTCGAGGCGTGGTGGACGAGGCCGAAGTACTCGCTCAGCGCGAAGACCAGGCCGACCTGGGCGAAGAGGGTCAGCGCCATCACGAGCGCGGCCCCCGAGAACGCGGCGGACTTGAACAGGCGCATGTCCAGCATCGGGCAGGGCGAGCGCAGTTCCACCCGGACGAAGGCGAGCAGGCCGACGGTGGCCGCCAGGAACGCGATCACCACCTGGGCCGAGCCCCAGCCTGCGCTCCCGCCCTCGATGACGCCGTACACCAGCCCGGTGATGGCGACGATGGCCAGCAGCTGGCCGGGGAGGTCCAGATGACGCTCGCGGTCGGACCGGGAGTCGGTGAGGACCATGGCTCCCGCCACGGCCGTGAGGACGCCGATGACCAGAGCGGGCAGGAAGATCCACCGCCAGCTCGTGTGCTCCACGATGACGCCGTTGAACAGCGGGCCGAGGGTCAGGCCGAGCCCCAGGGAGGCCGTCCACAGGGCTATCGCCCGGGTGCGCCGGCTGCGGTCCGGGCAGACGTGGCTGATCAGGCCGAGGGTGGACGGGAGCAGCGCCGCGGTGCCGATGCCGGTGAGGGCCTGGCCGACACAGACCTGTACGACGCTGCCCGCGGTCAGACACACCAGACAGCCGAGGCAGAACACCGCCAGGCCGACGACGTACATCTTCTTCCGGCCGTACAGGTCTCCGATCATGCCGCAGGTCAGCAGCAGGGCCGCGGTCGGCAGGATGAAGGCGTCCGTGATCCATTGGAGCCCGACGGTGGAGGCGTCGAGCGCCTGCTGCATCACCGGGAGCGCGACCGAGACGCCGACGACCGGCAGATAGGAGACGAACACTCCCAGGCAGGCCAGCACGATCGTCGCCGTTACGTGCCGGGGCGCGGGGTGTGGCTGCGGGGGCTGGGGCGAGGCATGGGCAGCGATGGCCGACATGGCACCTCTTCGTGACGTGTACGGGCGGAACTGGGCAGGACAGAGCGCCTCTTGACGTTTCCAGGACGGCTCTGATCAGGGAATTCGCTTCGGACCGTATACCTGCCCCCCGGCCCGGGACATGTCGTTGGACCCGCAAACTAAGCTGAACCGATCCGGAACCAAATTTCTCCACCGCACCGAATGGAAGTTTCTTTTCACAGGTCACGCAGAGAATTCCCGGTCATGGCGGCTCTGCAGGATGCGCAATCTCAGTTGACGCGCGACGTACTTTGCGGTCCCGATCGCGATCAGCAACATCGGTCCCCTTCCGGCATCCCCCACATGAAGGAGATCTGTGCATTCCATGGGAAATCAGGAGGAGAAAGAAGGCAGTTCGATTCAGCGGCGGTCGTTCCTCAGCGGCACCGTCGCCGCGGTCACGGCCGCGACCCTGGCCGGCGGTACGACGGCCGCGCAGGCGGCCCAGGGTTCGGCAGCGGTACTCGAGGTCGGCGCGGGCCGCGCGGCGATCGGTTTCCCCGCCTCGCTCCTCCCGCTCGACGGCTTCACCACCGTCCACGACGACCTGTACGTGCGGATCCTGCTCCTGGAGAGTGGATCCGGCCGCGTCGCCCTCGCCGTACTGGACCTGACGTCGATCAGCGCGGAGGCCATCGCGGCCATGCGCGCCATCATCTCCAAGGCGACCGGTGTGGCCACGGCCGACATCGTCGTGACCGTCACGCACACCTTCTCCGCCCCGCACGTGCAGGCCGCGAGCAGCTCGGCGGGGGCGGCGCAGTACGTCGAGCAGATCAAGCAGGCCACCACCACGGCGGTCGCCGCGGCCGTCAAGGGCCTGCAACCCGCCCGCGTCGGCTTCGGCACCGGCAGGTGCGACGTCAACGTCAACCGGGACGTGCTCACCGCCGACGGCTGGTGGCTGGGCACCGGCGAGGCGGACCCCTCCGACAAGAGCGTGGGCGTCACCCGCTTCGACGACGCCAACGGCGACCCGATCGCCGTCCTCGTCAACTACGGCGTCCAGTCCTCGGTGATGATGGAATCCGTCATGGCCAACGGCGACCTGCCCATCACGTCCGACCTCGCGGGCGCCACGGTGCGGCACGTCGAGGAGCAGTACGGCGACGGTGTGGTCGGGTTCTTCCTGGTCGGCTCCTGCGGCGACCAGGCCCCGGCGTTCCGCTCGAAGCGGTACGTCATCGACAAGGACCGGAAGTGGTCCCAGGTCGACGCCAAGGACGCGGGCTGGACCCTGCTGACCGTGCAGGGCGAGCGGCTGGGCACCGAGGCCGTCCGGGTCGCGCAGACCATCAGGACCTCCGCGGGGAGTACGACGTCCAAAGTACGCCTGGTGACGGACTCGGTCACGGTCGACACCATGCCGTCGGGACACCCGACGGCGCCGACGAAGACGTACGACTTCACGCCGACCGGCACGGCCGAGGTCCCGATCTGGGTGCTCCGGGTGGGCGAGGGCGTCTTCGTGGGCGTCTCGCCGGAGCTCTCGACCGACACCGCGCTGGACATCAGGAAGCACTCGCCGTTCCCCCACACGGCCGTGATGTCGATGCTGGAGGGCGGCGCCAAGAACATGGCGGAGGCGCGGAGTTACGCCCGCATCACCTACGAGGCGATGGACTCCTCGTACGCCAAGGGCGCCGCCGAGACGGTCGCGGCGAGGATCGCCGACGTGCTGCACGGGCTCAAGTAGGGCTGTCGGGGAGGGGGCCGTCGGCGGGAGCGTCCGTCGGCGGCCCTTTGCCGGTGCGGTACCGCGCGGGTCGACTGCCGTCATCCCGCCGGGCGTTCGCCGCCGTGCCGCAGCCAGTGCGCCTGTTCGTCGGTGAGGGACAGGTGCAGGGCGTCGAGTGAGCGGTTCAGTTGTCGGGGTGTCTTCGGGCCGATCGACGGCCATACGCCCGGGTGGCGCAGTGTCCAGGCGAGGGCGACCGTCTCCGGGCTCGAGCCGAGTTCGGCGGCGAGCTCCCGGCAGCGTCGGCGGCGGGCGCGGTTCTGCTCGGTGTCGAAGGCGTCCGGGCGGACGTCGTTCTGCCCGGCGTCGGGGCGGGCGAAGAAGCCTCGGGCCTGGGACGACCAGCTCACGAGCGGGAGTCGGTGGTCGTGGACCGCCCGCAGTACGGCGGCGTCCGCGTGGATGTTGCCGTTCATGCGGGCCGGGTCGGGCTCGGCGAGGCTGAACTGGTAGCTGGCCACCGCGGTGTGGCCGCGCTCGGCCAGGTGCTGCGCGAGGGACGAGAGACGGTCGGCGGGCCAGTTCGAGACCCCTGTGCGGCGGGCGTATCCGGCCTCTACCAACTCCACGAGCGTGTCGGCGAGTTCGGCGACCGTCCGGGTGGAGGTCCGGCCCATGACTGACGCGGCCCTGCTCCAGGTACGCGGCCTGGACGTCACCTACCGCCGGTCCCGGCTGCGCGGCGGCGACGTCGACGCGGTACGCGGGGTGGACCTGACCGTGGGCCGCGGCGAGACCGTCGGGCTGGTCGGCGAGTCCGGCTCCGGCAAGTCGACCATCGGCTCGGCGGTCCTCGGCCTGGTGCCCGCGACCGGCGGCAGAGTCGCCTTTGACGGCGCCGACATCACCCAGCGCACCCGCGCCGACCGCCGGCTCCTCGCCCGCCGTATGCAGGTGGTCTTCCAGGACCCGTACGGCTCGATGAACCCCGCCCACACGGTCGAGGACATCCTCGCCGAGGCCCTGCGGTACAACCTGGGCCTGCCCGCGCAGGAGATCCGGGAACGCGTCCTGCGCGCCCTGGACGACGTGGGCCTGCCGCCGGGCGCCGCGCGCCGCTACCCGGCGTCGTTCTCCGGCGGCCAGCGTCAACGTATCGCCATCGCGAGGGCGTTGGTGATGGAGCCCGAGTTCCTGGTCTGTGACGAGGCGGTCAGCGCGCTCGACCTCTCGGTGCAGGCGCAGGTCCTCAACCTGCTGGCCCGCCTCAAGCGGACCCGCGGCCTGAGCTACCTGTTCATCTCGCACGACCTCTCCGTGGTGCGCTACCTCAGCGACACGATCGTCGTCCTGTACGCCGGCCGGGTCGTCGAACGCGGCCCGGCGGCACGGGTCGCCGAAACCCCTCAACACCCCTATACCCGCGCGCTGTTGGCGGCGGCTCCGGTGCCGGATCCGGTGGTCCAGCGCCGCCGCCGGGCCGAACGGCGGCTCGCGCCCGCCTCGATCCCCACGGCGGGACGCAGCAGCGAGGGCTGCGCCTTCGCGTCCCGTTGCCCGTTCGCGCAGGACGCCTGCCGGACGAGGGTGCCGGACCTCGTCGACCGCGACGGAGTGGCCGTGGCCTGCCGTCGCCGCGACGAGATCGACGCGCTGGCGGGCGCTGCGATCGGCGCGGCACGAACCGACCGCGACGCCTGAACTCCAGCTCCCCATACGACAGTTGCCTCCCCCCAAGGACGAGAATGACCACCACCGCCCCCGCCCACCTCGACATCGCCGCGCTGTTGCCCGACGGCACGCACCTCATCGCCGGCGAGTGGGTCCCCGCCCGCTCGAAGGCCGTACTCGAAGTCGTCAACCCGGCCACCGCCACGCTCCTCGCCCACGTACCGCGAGGTACCGCCGAGGACGTCGACGACGCCGTACGGGCGGCCGAGCAGGCGCTGCCCGCCTGGCGCGACACCAGCCCCGCCGTACGCGGCGAACTCCTTTACCGCTGGGCCGAGTCGGTCCGCGAGCACGACGACACCATCAACCTCCTGGAGGCCCTCGAAGTCGGCCACCCCGTCGACCCCTCCCCCATCGCCGCGCGCCTGACGTACCTCGCCGGCAAGGCGGACAAGGTCTTCGGCGACACGCTGCCCACCCGCTCCCCCGACCTGCTCGGTCTGACGCTTCGCGAGCCGTTCGGCGTGGTCGGCGCGATCATCCCGTGGAACGCGCCCGGCCCCATGACGGTCTTCAACACGGCCGCCCCGATCGCCGCCGGCAACACCGTGGTCCTCAAGCCCGCCGAGGACGCGCCACTCACCGCCCTCTACCTGTGCAGGCTCGCTCTGGAGGCGGGCGTCCCGCCCGGCGTCCTCAACGTCGTCACGGGGTACGGCGCCGAGGCGGGCGCGGCCCTTCCCGCCCACCCCGGCATCCGCAAGATGAGCTTCACTGGCTCGCCCGCCACCGGCACCGCCGTGATGGAGGCGTGCGCCCGCAACCTCATACCTCTGCAACTGGAGTTGGGCGGCAAGTCCCCGCAGATCGTGCTGCCGGACGCCGACCTCGCGAAGGCCGTCCCGGCGATCGTGCGCAGCATCGTGATGAACAGCGGCCAGGTCTGCGCGGCGGGCTCCCGCGTCCTGGTCCACCCCTCGCTGCACGACCGGCTCGTCGCCGAGGTCGCCGACGCCTTCCGGGCCGTACGCGTCGGGCTGTGGGACCAGGCGGTCGACATGGGTCCGCTGATCAACGCCCGGCAGGAGCGGCGGGTGCTGGACTACCTCGCCATCGGGCGGGCTGAGGGTGCCGAAGTCGTCGTGGGCGGCGGCAAGTTGACCGGCGAGCCGTACGACGACGGGTACTTCGTCGAGCCGACCCTCTTCGACCGGGTCACCTCCGGAATGCGCATCGCCCAGGAGGAGATCTTCGGCCCGGTGCTGTCCGTGCTGACCTACGAGGACGAGGAGGAGGCCGTCGCGCTCGCCAACGGCACCCGCTACGGCCTCACCGCCACCGTCTGGACCCAGGACGTCGGTCGCGCCGTACGCCTGGCCCGGCGGGTCCAGGCCGGCCAGGTCGCCGTCAACACACTCGGCGACGGCGGCCCGGCCGGGGCGATCGGCGCGCCCTTCGGGGGCTACAAGCACAGCGGGTTCGGGCGCTCCATGGGGCCGGACTATCTGGAGGACTGGACGCAGGTGAAGTGCGTGGTCATCAATGCGGGGTGAGACCTGGATCGAAGGCGAGAGCCCGATCAACCACGGACTCCGTCATCTCCGGGGCGGTGCAGGGCGTACGAGCCCGGTCTGGTAGGCGATGACGACGAGTTGGGCGCGGTCCCGGGCGCCGAGCTTGGTCAGGGAGCGCTGGATGTGGCTGCGTACGGTCAGCACGCTCAGGACCAGTTCCGCGGCGATCTCGTCGTTGGACCTGCCGCGCGCCGCGAGCACGGTGACCTCGCGTTCGCGCGGAGTGAGGTCGGCGAGGCGTTCCGGGGGTGCCAGGAGGGCGCCGGGGGCCGGGGCGGTGAGGAAGCGGGTGATGAGGGCGCGGGTGGCACCCGGTGAGAGGAGTGCCTCGCCGGAAGCGATGGTGCGGATGCCGGCCAGCAGGGTGTCCGTGGTGACGTACTTGCCCAGGAAGCCGCTGGCTCCGACGCGCAGCGCCTGGGCGACGTACTCCTCGGTCTCGAACATGGTCAGGACCAGCACCCGGGTTCCGGCCAGCTTGGGGTCGTCGCAGATGGCGGCGGTGGCGGCGAGGCCGTCCGTGCCGGGCATGCGGATGTCCATCAGGACGATGTCGGGCCGGTGCACGCGGGCCAGCTCCAGCGCCTCCTGTCCGTTGGCGGCCTCGCCGACCACCTCCATGTCCTCGCAGGAGTCGATGAGGAGCCGGAACGTCCCCCGCAGCAGGGCCTGGTCGTCGGCGAGCAGGACGCGGATGCTCACAGGGCCGCCTCTTGCTCTTCCGAGGATGCGTGCTGCAGCGGCAGCGCGGTGCTGACCTCGAAGCCGCCGTCCGGGAGCGGGCCGGCCCGCAGGTCGCCGCCGACGGAGTGGGCGCGTTCGCGCATGCCCATCAGCCCGAAACCGCCGCCCGGCAGCGGTGAGCCGGCGACGGCGCCGCCATTGGTGACCGTGATCTTCAGACGCGAGTCGGTGTAGGCGAGCCGCACGTGAGCCGTGTGATCGGTCGCGTGCTTGGTGGCGTTGGTGAGGGCTTCCTGGATGATCCGGTACGCCGTCAGGTCCACGCCCGGAGACAGGGGCCGGGGCTCGCCCTCGGTGTTGACGGTGACGTCGAGCCCGACGGACGCGCACGTCGAGACCAGGTCGGGGAGGAGCTCCAGGCCCGGTGAGGGTTCCAGGGACTCGGCGTCGGGGTCGCCGGTCTGCCGCAACACCCCTACGGTGGCCCGGAGTTCGAGCAGCGCGGACGAGGTCGTGACCGTCAGCTCTTCGAGCAGCCGCTGCGCCTGCTCGGGGTGGGTGGGCGCGAGGTGGCGGGCGGTGCCGGCCTGCGCGTTGGCCACGGCCATGTGGTGGGCGACGACGTCATGGAGCTCGCGGGCGATGCGCATGCGTTCCTCGGCGACCCGCAGGCGCGCCTCCTCCTCGCGAGTGCGCTCGGCGTACGAGGCGCGGGCCTGCACGGACTCCAGGTAGGCCTGCCGCAGCCGGGCGCCGCTGCCGCCGACCAGGGGCAGCAGCAGCCACAGAACCGGGCCGACCGTCCTCAGGACCACCATCTCGCTGCTGGGGTTGTCCAGGATGGCGGAGATCACCGTCGTGGCCATGGCAGCCAGACCGCACACGCGGGTGGTGCGCCGGTCGGTTCCTTGGGCCACCCAGAAGAGGGCGACCATGAGGGGTGCCAGCAGCAGCGGGGTGAGCACATAGCCCAGGGCGGCGGTGGCCACCGTACAGACCGTGGCCACGGTGGCGGCAGTGCGCGGGTGGCTGCGTCCCCGCCACAGGGCGAGGCAGGCGACCGCGGCGAGGACGAAGCCGGGGGTGTCGTCCTGCGGCTGGTCGACGCCGGGGATGGTGAGCGAGGCGCCGAGGGCCGCGCAGCCCAGCACCGCGGCGACCGTCACCGCGTCCACGACACGCGTGTAGCGCGCCGTGGGCCGGTCGAAGCTGAGGGTCATCGGTTCTCCTGGTGAAGTGCCTGCGTCCATGGTGGACGACGTGCGCGCGGGGTGCCGTAAGGGCCGCCCGCGCTCGGCAGCGCGGGCGGCCCGGGGGCGCGATGGCCGGTCAGACCCGTGCCTCGGCCGGCTCGTCCGGTGTCGCGTCCGGCACCGGTGCCGGGCTCCGGGTGAGGGCCTCGCCCTCGATGTCGACCCGCGGCAGGATCCGGTCCAGCCATTTCGGCAGCCACCAGGCCCGGTCGCCGAGCATGGCGAGGACCGCCGGTACCAGGGCCATCCGTACGACGAAGGCGTCGAAGAGGACGGCGGAGGCCATGCCGAACCCGATCATCTTGATCATGGAGTCGTCCTCGCCGACGAACCCCGCGAAGACCGCGATCATGATGAGAGCGGCGGCCACCACCACGCGGGCGCTGTGCCGGAACCCCGAGACCACCGCCTGCTCGGCGGTCTCCCCGTGGACGTACGACTCCCGCATCCGTGAGACGAGGAACACCTCGTAGTCCATGGCGAGACCGAACACGATGCCCACCAGGAAGATCGGCATCAGGCTCATGATCGGCCCGGTCTGCTCCACGCCCAGCAGCGAGGCAGCGTGCCCCTGCTGGAAGACCACGACGACCACGCCGAGCGCCGCGAGGACGGACAGGAGGAAGCCGAGCGCCGCCTTGAGCGGGACGAAGAGGGACCGGAAGACCACCAGCAGCAGGACGACGGCCAGGCCGACGATGACGACGAGATACGGGATCAGCGCCGCCTGCACCTTCCCGGCTATGTCGATGTTCAGGGCCGTGGTGCCGGTGACCTCGAAGGAGGCGCCGTCTGTCGCCGCCTCCGTCGCGGGGCGCTCGTCCCGGATGGTCTTGACGAGGGTCTTGGTCTTCTCGTCGGTGGGGCTGGTGGACGGGGTCGCGGTGAACACCGCGGTGTCGCCGGCGTCGTTGAAGTGGGCCTTGGAGACCGAGACGACTCCCTTCGTCCCGCCGATCTTCTCGCTGATGGTGCTCACGGCCGTCTTGGCGTCGTCCGCGCCCTTGGCGTCGACCACGATGGTCAGCGGCCCGTTGAAGCCGGGCCCGAAACCCTCCGCGAGGTCGTCGTAGGCCCGGCGTTCGGTGGTGGAGGTGGACTTGGCCTCGTCACCGGGCATGCCCAGTTGCAGCGCCGTCGCCGGCAGAGCGAGGGCGCCCAGGCCGACCACGCTCAGCAGTAGCACGGGGACGGGGCGGCGCAGGACGAAGCGGGCCCAGCGGGTGCCGTGGTTGTCCTTCGCGTCGCCGGAGGCGGAGGCGGAGGCGGCCGCGGGTTCGACAGCGGTGGCCGATCGTGATCCCTTCCCCGGCCGCCGCACCCATCCGCGCCGGCTTCGACCCTGCTTGCGTACGGCGCCGGACAGCACGGCGTTGGGCCAGAAGCCGAGGAGCGCGGGCACGACGGTCAGGGCGACGAGGACGGCGACGACCACCGCACCGGCCGCGGCCAGGCCCATCTTGGTGAGCATCGGGATGCCGACCACCGAGAGGCCGGCCAGCGCGATGACCACGGTGAGTCCGGCGAAGACCACTGCCGACCCGGCCGTACCGACCGCGAGCCCGGCCGCCTCCTGCGGTGCCTGTCCCCTGGCGCGTTCCTCGCGGTAGCGGGAGACGACGAACAGGGCGTAGTCGATGCCGACCGCCAGGCCCAGCATCATCGCGAGCGTGCCGGTCGACGTCGACAGGCCGAGCGCGTCGGACAGGGTCAGGATCGTGAACATGCTGAGGCCGACGCCGAGGACGGCGGTCAGCAGCGGCAGTCCGGCGGCGGCCAGCGAGCCGAAGGTGATCAGCAGGACGACCGCGGCGATGGAGATGCCGATGATCTCGGCGACCCCGCCGGGCCCGCCGCCGCTGTCCATCGCGCTGCCGCCCGTCTCGACCTTGAGGCCCGCGTCCCGGGCCTGGTGGGTGGCCTGCTCCAGCGCGGCGCGGCTCGCGTCGGTGATGTCACTGGACGCGGCCTTGTAGGTGACGGTCGCGTACGCGGTCGTGCCGTCCTTGCTGACCGCGGCCGACTTGAAGGGATCCGCGACGCCGGCGACCTGCGAACCGTCGCCGAGTTCCGTCACCGTCCGTTCGACGGCCTGCTTGTTCTCGGTGGCGGTCACCTTCTGCCCCTCGGGGGCGACGAAGACGACGCGGGCTGTGGCGCCGTCGGCGGCCGCACCCGGGAACCGCTGCTCCATCAGGTCGTACGCCTTCTGGGACTCGATGCCGGGCATCGAGAACTCCTCGTCGGAGGCTCCCGGGGCTCGCAGGGCGCTCAACCCGACGCAGGCCAGCACTCCCACCCACAGCAGGGCGACGTACCAGCGCCGTCGGAAGGCCAACCGGCCCAGTCGATAGAGAAATGTTGCCACGTCAAGGGACTCCGCATCTGTTCGCGCTTGCCCCTCAGCCTGTCCTGGCAGCCGTACGGCCGTCGTCGTCCCGCTACTGGCACTCACGCTTACTGGATCCGGAGGACCGACTACTGAAACCGCAGTACGTCGGCGGTCCCGGCCTCATACGCCGGTACGACGACCTCCGCGGCAGCGGGCGACTCACCAGGGCCGTACGACGACGTATCCCTGGCGCGGGCTCGGCCGGACCGGCAGGTCGCCGCCGTACAGCGCTTCCACGAACGGGGTCGTGCGGTGGTAGCAGTACACGGACGAGGCGGCTCCGACCACGGCGCGCGACTCGCGCAGACAGAGGTCCCGGAAGGCGCGGCTGGTCTCGAAGTGGGCGAGGACCGTCCGGTGCAGGGTCTGGAAGGGGCCGTTGCCCCGCAGGAACCGCCAGTCGAGGATGTGGAGTTCGGTACAGGCGAGGCCGAGGGCCCCTGTCCCCGCCGTGCTGCGGTTGCGCATCTTGGGGCCGTTCTCGTGGGCCCGGCAGCGGTCGGTCAGCGGCTCGGTGACGAAACCGGGCTCCACGGCACCGGAGTCTGCCCGACGACCTGGCCCTTCAACGGGATCTCACGGGCCTCGCGTGGTACGTACGTGTCGCCTCGCAGGCGGCGCAGTGGCGTCACACGGATGCGGGTCTTCGACGGCTCGGCGGTGTTCATGGGCCCACACTGCGCCGTGCGGCCGGACTCAGCCAGGACCCTCCTGAACAGAGGATCAGCGGTCCTGGTAACAGCTCCACCATGATCGGCGGGAATAACCGGGGTCCGCGGCTCAGTACCTCGGCCGTCGGCGCCCGGCCCACCCGAGCATCACCACCGAGCAGACCGCCGCGAACGCGCACCACGTCGACACGAACTCCAGCCGCCACAACGCGTAGCAGACCAGCGCGCCCACCCCGGCCAGGAAGCCGAACCCGCGCAGCCGGCGGTCGCCGGACAGCAGCAGCGAACCGACCGTGGCCAGAAGATACCCCGCGACCACCAGGCTCCCGTGCGACAACCCGAGCACGTAGCCGACGGTGTGCCCGCGAATCTCGGCCCGCACGGAATGCGTGGTGAGCGCATGAACCAGGGCCACCGCGGTCGCGACACCGCACGCCAGCGGCAGCACCAGTCGGCGCCTGGCCTGCCGCGGGGCCGCGCACAGCACACCGACCGGCACCCACACCGCCAGCAGCGGAAACGCGATCACGGTCCAGGCGACGACGGCCGGGCCGGTGCCGCCGCCCACATGCCAGACCCACGCCTCCACCAGCTGGTGCGCCCCGAGCAGCACGGGCAGCGCGGCCAGCGGAAGGTCGCGGGTCCGTTGCGCCCGCGCCACGCAGGCGACCCCGACACCGGCGATCGCGGTCCCCGCGACGAGATCGGCCGTCGCACTCCAGCACATCCCACCACCATGACGTCGACCGTGCCGCAATTCCAACGGGACCCGGTCTCCATGCAGAATCCCGCTCAAGAACGACGGGGTCGTCCACGGCGTCCACGGACCGCCGGTGACCTGGTGGCTCCTGACCTCTACCCGCGCACCACCTGGGCGAGGAACACGTCCACCAGGGCATGCGCCCGCTCCCGGGACTCGTCCCTCCGGGCGACGGTCTCGGCGAGCAGCCGGTCGGGGTCCACGCCGTGCCGCTCGGCCTCCCGGCGGCCGCCCAGGTCGAGCCACATGCGCAGGGTCTCCTCGGTCAGCTCGGGGTGGAACTGCACCCCGAGCGAGCGCCCGGCCCGGAAGGCCTGCGGTCCCACGGCGCTGCGCGCCAGCTCGACGGCTCCCGGCGGCGTCCCGAACCGGTCGAAGTGCCACTGGAACCAAGGCCCTTCGGGCACGAGCTCGGGTGCATCGGTCTCGATCGCCGTCCAGCCGATCTCGGGCCGCGGCGCCCGCTCCACCCGCCCACCGAGCGCGGTGGCCAGCGCCTGGGCGCCGAAGCAGATGCCGAGCACCGGGATGTCGGAGGCGTGCGCGGTGCGCAGCAGGCGCAGTTCGCCGTCGATCCAGGGGGCGACGGAGCCCCGGTCGTAGACGGACCACGGGGCGCCGAGCAGGACGACCACGTCGTATGCGGTGGGGTCGGGGAAGACGAACCGGACACCCGGGGTGAGGTACTGCTCCTCGGGTACGACGGTCAACTCGTTCAGCGCATAGCCGAGTTCGGCCAGCCGCCCGCCCACCGGGCCGGACAGGGAGGCGTGGTCGTGGCGGACGAGCAGGGCTCGTGGGGCGGTTGCCGTTCCTTTCATTTGAGGTCAAATAATATGCACGAGGTCTCCCGTACGGCAAGGCCCGCACGGCGACCGACCGGGCGTTGACTCTTCGTGCGATCCGGGTCACGGTGAGGATTCGTCGCCCCCGGAGGTCCGCCATGGCTCCGTCGTCAGCGCCCCACTCCGATTCCGGCCTCGTCGAACGCTTACGGGCCGTACGCCCCTTCATCCGCGACCACGCCTTACGCACCGAGCAGGAGCGCAGGGTCCCGGACGAGGTCGTCGCGGCACTCACGGACGCCGGGCTCTACCGGATGAACGTCCCCAGGCGGTACGGCGGTTACCAGACGCCGCCGCACACCCAGGTCGACGCGATCGCCGAAGTGGCCGCGGCCTGCGGTTCGACCGCGTTCGCGGCGCTGATCCAGGCCGGGTGTTCGTTCATCGCGGCGCTCTTCCCGGACGAGGCGCAGGACGAGATCTTCACCAGCCCCGACGTGCGGGTCGGCGGCACCCTGATCCCGGACGCCACCGCGGTGGCCACGGAGGACGGCTATGTCGTCAACGGCACCTCGGGGTTCGCCACCGGCTGCCGACACGCCGACTGGCATCTGCTCACCGCGCGGGTGGAGTCCGGCGAGGGACCACCCGAGGTGCTGTGGACCGCCGTACCCATGGCGGAGCTGGAGATCCTCGACGACTGGTACGTCTCCGGGCTGGCCGGCAGCGGGAGCAACAGTGTCGTCGCGCGGGACGTCTTCGTGCCCGCCCACCGGATCCTGCCGGTCGGACCCCTGCTCGCCGGCGAGTTCCCGTCCAAGGCCAACGCCGACGACCCGTTCTACCGGATGCCCGTCCTGCTGATGTTCTGCGCCTGGACGGCACCGAACGCCCTCGGGCTGGCCCGGGCCGCGCTGGAGGAGTTCACCGAGCGGATCCACCGGCGGGGCATCACGTACACCTTCCACCAGCGGCAGCACGAGGCGACCGTCACCCATCTCCAGGCCGCCGAGGCAGCGCTGAAGATCTCCGCCGCCGAGCTGCTGACCAGCGACTTCGTCACCCGGATCGAGGCCGGGGAGCCTTACTCGGAGGAGGAGCGGGCCAGGATCCGGGCGCAGAGCGGCTACGCGGCGCGCCTGTGCAAGGAGGCGGTCGATCTGATCGCCTCCGCCTCCGGGGCGTCCTCGTTGCACCGGGAGGTGCCGATCCAGCGGGCGGTGCGGGACGTGCAGGCACTGACCTTGCACTCCTTCGTCAATCCCGCGACCAACCTGGAGCTTTACGGGCGGGTGCTGTCGGGGCTGGACGCGGGGACGCCGTTCCTGTGAGCGACGGTCCTCAACGCCGGATCCGGTGAGCGACGGTCCTCAACGCCGGAATCCGGTGATGGACGGCCCTCACGGCCGGCCCGCGCCCGGCACCTCGACCGGCATGGCAAGCACCTGACCGCTGCCGGGTGCCACCATCTCGGTCTCCGTCATGCCCTGCCAGCGCGCCGCCGTGATGAACAGGGTCCTGCGGTCGGGGCCGCCCAGGGCGCAGGCGAAGGCTCCGCGGTCCAGGGTCACGGTCCGCAGGACGGCGCCGCCTTCGGTGACGCGGACACAGCGCCGGTTCGGGACGTCGGCGTACCAGACGGCGTTCTCCGCGTCCGTGCAGATACCGTCCGGGGCGCCCTCGCCGAGGTCGGCCCAGACGCGCCGGCCGGACAACCCGCCGTCGGCGTCGATGTCGAAGGCGACCAGTCGGTGGCGGTGGGAGTCGGCGACGATCAGCGTGGCGCCGTCCGGGGTGACGGCCATGCCGTTGGGGAAGGCGATGTCGTCGGCCACCTCGCGCACCGAGCCGTCGGGAGTGACGAGGTGCACCGAGCCCGGTTTGACGCTCTCCCCCGCCATCGGGTCGAATTCGACCCGGTTGACGTAGACGTTGCCGCGGCCGTCCGCGACGATGTCGTTCCAGCCGGGTTCGCCCAGGTCGGCGTAGGGGACCAGACCGACGTCCGGTTCCCGCCGCAGCAGCCGGCCCTCGGCCGACGAGACGATCAGCAGGTGGCCGTCCGGAAGCCAGGCCGTGCACAGCGGCAGGGACGCCACCCGGGCGACGACCTCAGTGCGACCCGCCGCGTCGACGGCCACGACCTCGCCGGCGGACCAGTCGGAGAAGTACAGCCGGCCTCCGTGCCAGCGCGGGGACTCCACCAGGCCCCGACCGGTGAGCAGCGTAGACACCTCGGTCATCGTCATCACGCCCTTCGGTCGCGTCTGCCCCTTCACTGTCCATACGAACGGCGACCCGGCCGAATCGACACGGGTGGGCGTCAGGATCCGTCCACGGCCCGCACCCGGGCCAGTACGTCCCGGATCATCTCGGCACTGATCATGAAGTGCCGGCGGGCGATCTCCTCCGCGCGCTCGGGCTCGCCCGCCGCGATGGCCTCGTAGAGGGACGTGTGGTCCGCGCCGGCCCGGTGAAAGTGGGTCCGCTCGCCCTTGCCCCAGGGCTCGACCGGGAATCCGAGGCTGATCCGGGTCAGCAGGTCACGGCTGAGCAGGGCGATCTGCGGATTGCGGGTGGCCGCGCAGATGCCCTGGTGGAAAGCGCTGTCGGCGGCCTGCTCCTCGCGAGGCGTGGTCGCGGACAGGTGCGCGGCCAGGGCCGCGCGCATCGGTTCGAGGTCCTCGGGCCGCCGCCGGCGCGCGGCGGTCGCGGCCACCATGCCCTCCACCAGCCCGCGCAGGTCGAAGAGCTGCTCGAACTCCTCCCAGCGGGGCAGCAGCGTCCGCCGGACCGCGGCGGCGGTGGAGGCGGTCCAGCTGTCGCGCACGAACGCCCCGCCGCTGCGGCCCCGCCGGATCTCGATGACGCCGAGCGCCTGAAGCCGCGCCACCGCCTCCCGCACGGTGGGACGACTCACCCGCAGCAGCCCGGTGAGCTCCCGCTCGGGCGGCAGGCGTTCGCCCGGCAGGAAGTCACCGACGGCGATCGCGGTGAGCAGCCGGTCGGAGACCTCGTCCACGGCGGAGGTGACGCGCACCGGCCGCAGGGGGGAGGGTGTGCCGCCGAGGACACGGTCGAGCACCCGCGCGTACTCGTCCTCCGGCCCGGGCGCCTCAGGTACGGATGTCAGCTGACTCCCCCTAAATCGCTGCTTCTGTTAACGCACGCAACCCATGTGAACGCGCCGTTACTTCTTGCCCCGGCGCCGCTAAAAGGTCTTGTGCGCTGACCATTTACCCAATGACTATCTCACCCATCCGTCACTCCCATCCCGTTTCAGCCAGCGGCCGGTTCGTTCCGGCCTGTCTGGGAGGCTCCCTCGTGGCGATCCCCGAACCGAACCACACCGGAACCGTCGACTTCAACGGCAATTCCACCTGGTACCGGATCACCGGCGAACCGGGCAGGACACCCTTGGTGGTCCTGCACGGCGGCCCCGGCGCCGGTCACGACTACACGCTCGCCATCGCGAACATCGCAGCCCAGGGTCGCCAGGTCGTGCACTACGACCAGCTCGGCACCGGCCGCTCCACCCATCTGCCCGACAAGGGCGCCGACTTCTGGACCGTCCAGCTCTTCCTCGACGAACTCGACGTCCTGCTCAAGAAGTTGGGGATCGCGGACGGCTACCACCTGCTCGGCCAGTCCTGGGGCGGCATGCTCGCCGCCGAGCACGCGGTGCGAAGGCCGGCCGGGCTGCGCGGCCTGGTCATCGCCAACTCCCCCGCGTCCATGGAGCTGTGGCTGGCCGCGGCCGCCGAGCTGCGGGCCGCCCTCCCGCCGGAGGTGCAGCGCACCCTGCTCGCGCACGAGGAGGCGGGCACCACCGACCATCCCGACTACCGCGCCGCCGAGCAGGTCTTCAACGAGCGCCATGTGTGCCGCCTGACGCCCAACCCGCCCGAGGTCCAGGCGACCTGGGACAACATCGCGGCCGATCCGACCGTGTACCACACGATGAACGGGCCGAACGAGTTCCATGTGGTCGGCACCCTCAAGGACTGGTCCGTCGTCGACCGGCTGCATCTGATCGACGCGCCGACGCTGCTCGTCTCCGGGCGCCACGACGAGGCGACTCCCGAGACCCTCCGCCCCTTCGCCGACCACATCCCCGACGTGCGCTGGCAGATGTTCGAGCGCTCCAGCCATATGCCGCACGTCGAGGAGGAGGAGCTCTACCTCCGGGTCGTGGGCTCGTTCCTCGACTCCACCGACTGATCCCCCGACGGGAGTTGTCTGCCATGTCCCGCAGCACCAGACGGGGCGCGCTCGCCGCCGCCACCGTCGCGCTCGCCCTCACCGCGGCCGCCTGTTCGTCCTCCGACGACGGCTCGTCCTCCAGTCCCACCTCGTCATCGGGCTCCGGCACCACCGCCTTCCAGTCACAGCACAAGGGCGGCACCCTGAAACTGGTCGCCCACGCGGCCGCGGGCACCTTCGACCCGCAGGTCAACTACACGCTCCAGTACTGGCAGTTGTACCAGTCGATGTACGACGGCCTGCTGGCCTTCAAGAAGGTGAACGGGCAGGAGTCCTTCACGGTCGTCCCGGACCTTGCCACGGCACTGCCAAAGGTCACCAACGGCGGCAGGACCTACACCTTCACCCTGCGCAAAGGCATCACCTTCTCCAACGGCAAGGCCCTGACCACCGACGACGTCGTGGCGTCCTTCCAGCGCATCTTCAAGGTCTCCAGCCCCACGGCAGGCACCTTCTACAACGGCATCGTCGGCGCCGACGCCTGTCTCAAGAAGCCGGCCTCCTGCACGCTCAAGGGCGGTGTGACCGGCGACGCGAAGGCCGGCACCATCACCATCAACCTCACCGCCGCGGACCCGGAGTTCCCGTACAAGCTGGCCGTCCCGCACGCCGTCGTCGTACCGAAGGACTCGCCGACGAAGGACGCCGGCACGAAGCCGCTGCCCACCACCGGCCCCTACATGGCGGCCTCGTACGACCCGAACCGCGCGCTGAAGCTCGTACGCAACCCGCACTTCGAGGAGTGGTCGCGCGAGGCCGAGCCGCAGGGCTACCCGGACGTCATCGACTACACCTTCGGGCAGACCGTCGAGTCGGAGGTGACCGCCGTCGAGAACGGCCAGGCGGACTGGATGTACGATCCGCCGCCCGCCGACCGGCTCAACGAGATCGGCACCAAGTACGCCTCGCAGGCGCATGTGAACCCGCTGACCGCGTTCTGGTACGCGACGCTGAACGTCAACATGGCGCCGTTCGACAACAAGCTGGCGCGCCAGGCGATCAACTGGGCCGTGGACCGGGCGGCCGTGGTGCGGCTGTACGGCGGCACCAACCTCGCCTCCCCCGCCTGCACCGTCCTGCCGGCCGGCTTCCCCGGGCACGTCGACTCCTGCGACTACACCAAGGGCGGGGGTACGACCTGGAAGGCGGCGGACCTGGCGAAGGCCAAGGCGCTGGTGAAACAGTCCGGTACGGCGGGGCAGGAGGTCGGCATCGTCGTGCAGGACGACGACGTCAACAAGTCGATCGGAGAGTACCTGCAGAGCCTGCTCACCCAGCTCGGCTACAAGGCGAAGCTGAAGCCGCTGTCGGGGAACATCCAGTTCACCTACATCCAGAACACCAAGAACAAGGTGCAGTTGGCGCTGACGTCCTGGTACCAGGACTATCCGGCGGCCTCGGACTTCCTCAACGTGCTGCTGTCCTGCGCCTCGTTCCACCCGGGCAGCGACTCCAGCATCAACATCTCCGGGTTCTGCGACAAGGGCGTCGACGCGAAGATGCAGGCCGCGCTGAAGACGGCGGAGACCGACGAGAAGAGCGCGAACCAGCAGTGGGGCGCCATCGACCAGCAGATCATGGCCGACTCCCCGCTCGTGCCGCTGATCAACCCCAAGCTGATCGACTTCACCTCGACCCGGGTCGGCAACTACCGGTTCAGCAAGCAGTTCTACATGCTCGTCGGGCAGCTGTGGGTCAAATGACCGTCACAGAGCCCCCGTTGACCGCTGAGGCCCGGCGCTCGCCGGGCCCCTGGCGGACGGCCGCCACCGACCTCGTACGCAACAGGCCTGCGATGGCGGCGGCCGTCGTCCTGCTGGTCGTCGTACTGGCGACCCTGTGCGCGCCGTTGTACGCCGGCCACGTCGCCCACACCGATCCGTTCCAGTCCCATGTCTCCGGTACGACGGTCGTCGACGGCAGGACCGTGCCGGTGCTCACCCCGAGCAGCACCGGCCTCGGCCTCGGTGTCACGCCCATCGGCCCGACCTGGGACCCGGCCCACTACTTCCTCGGCTCCGACAACCAGGGCCGCGACGTCATGGCCCGGCTGCTGTACGGCGGCCGTACGAGCCTGTTCATCGGGTTCACGGCGGCGCTGCTGACCTGCGTGCTCGGTACGGCCGTCGGTATCGTCGCCGGATACGCGGGCGGGGTCGTGGACTCCGTCATCTCCCGGATCCTGGACGTCGTCTGGGCCTTTCCGGTGTATCTGCTGGCGATCTGCCTGTCGGTGGTGCTGCTCACCGACGGGCTCCGGCTGGGTCCGCTGACCGTGGACGCGGGCAGCCTGTGGCTGCCGGTCGCGATCATCGCGGCGATCTATGTGCCGTACATCGCCCGGCCGTTGCGCGGTCAGGTGCTGGTGCTGCGGAACAAGGAGTTCATCCACGCGGCCGTCGGCTCGGGCGCTCCGACCCTGCGGATCCTGCGCCGGGAGGTGCTGCCGAACGTCGTGCCGACGGCGATCGTCTTCGTCCCGCTGATGACCGCGCTGGCCATGCTCACCGAGTCGGCGCTGTCCTTCCTGTCCGTCGGTGTCCAGCCGCCGGACGCCAGTTGGGGCACGATCATCGAGGACGGACTGGGGCTGCTCTACACCCGCCCGGCCGTGACCATCGCGCCCGGCCTGCTGATCGCCCTGACCACGGGCGCCCTCAGCGTGCTCGGCGACGGGGTCCGCGACGCGCTGGACCCGGGCGCCCGGCTGCGCGGAGGGGTGTGACCGACGTGCTGCACTTCGCCCTCAAGCGCTTCGCCTCGGCCCTGCTGGTGATGTTCGCGATCAGCGTCCTGGTGTTCCTGATCTTCTTCGCCACCCCGGGAGTCGACCCGGCCGCCCGTATCGCCGGCCGCAACGCCGACCCGGCCACTCTCGCCCAGGTCCGGCACTCCTTCGGCCTGGACCGCCCGATGCCCGTCCGCTATCTGCTGATGATGCGTCACCTGCTCGTCGACCGCGATCTGGAGTCCTTCGTCAACCGCGGCTCCCGGGTGATCCCGCAGATCGTGCAGGCCACCCCGGTGACCCTGTCGCTCGTGGTCGGCGCGGCGGTGATCTGGATGGTGGCCGGCATCCTCATGGGCACGGCCGCGGCCACGCTGCGCGGCAGGGCCGCCGACCCGCTGATCATGCTGGTGGGCGTGGTCGGCGTATCGCTGCCCGCCTACTGGCTCGGCGAGGTCGTCAACCTCGTCACCCAGAAGCAGCTGCACGGTTCACTGTTCTCGTGGGTGCCGCCGCCCGGCTACGTCGGCCTCGCCCACCCCGGCCAGTGGGCGCTGCACATGCTCTTCCCCTGGCTGACCCTGGCCCTGCTGTACGCCGGGATCTACGCCCGCCTCCTGCGCGGCGAGGTCGTCACCGCCCTGGGCGAGGACTACGTCCGCACGGCCCGCGCCAAGGGCCTGTCCGAACGGCGCATCCTGATCCGGCACGCCCTGCGCTGCTCGCTGATCCCGATCGTGTCCCTGTTCGGCCTGGACTTCGGCGCGCTGGTGGGCGGCGCCGCGCTGCTGACCGAGGTGGTCTTCGGCCTGCCCGGCATCGGCAAGCTCACCTATGACGCCCTGCAGAACCTCGACCTGCCCGTGATCATGGGCACGGTCCTGTACGCGGCGTTCTTCGTGGTCCTCGCCAACGCGCTGGTGGACATCCTGTACGCACGACTCGACCCGAGGGCCCGCCATGCCTGAACCCCTGCTGGACGTACGAGATCTGCGGGTGTCGTTCCGCACCCGCACCGGGACCGTCACGGCCATCGACGGACTCTCCTTCTCCGTCGACCCCGGCGAAGTCCTGGGCGTGGTGGGCGAGTCGGGCTCCGGCAAGAGCGTGTCGATGCTGGCCGTGCTGCGCCTGATCACCAACCCGAACGTGACCGTCTCGGGCGAAGTCCTCTTCCGTGGAGGGGATTTGCTCGCCCTGCCCGCGGACGGGATGCGTGCGGTACGGGGCCGGGAGATCGCGATGGTCTTCCAGGACCCGATGACCGCGCTGACGCCCGTGTACACCGTGGGCTGGCAGATCGCCGAGCAGATACGCGCCCATGAGCGGGTCTCCCGCAGGGCGGCGCACGCGCGTGCGGTCCAGCTGCTCTCCGACGTGGGCATCCCCGACGCGGCCTCCCGGGTCAACGCGTACCCGCACGAGTTCTCCGGCGGCATGCGGCAGCGCGCGGTCATCGCGATGGCGCTCTCCTGCGACCCGGCCCTGCTGATCGCGGACGAGCCGACGACGGCACTGGACGTCACCGTCCAGGCCCAGATACTCGACCTGATGCGGGAGTTGAACGCCCGCGGCTCCGCCATCGTCCTCATCACCCACGACATGGGCGTGGTCTCGCGGATCGCCGACCGGGTCATGGTCATGTACGGCGGCCGGGCGGCCGAGGAGGGGCCGCGCCGGGCGGTGTTCCACGGCCCGCGGCACCCCTACACCTGGGGGCTGCTCGACTCGGTGCCCCGGGTCGGCGGGCCGCGGCTGCGACGGCTGCCCACCATCGCGGGGGTGCCCGTCTCCCCCGGCAGCCTGCCGGAGGGCTGCGCCTTCGCACCGCGCTGCCGGCTGCGGCACGAACGCTGCGACGAGCGGCCGGTGTTGTCGGCGGGGCACGGCGAGGGAACGCACCGGGACGCCTGCTGGCTGCCGGCCGACCACCGCGCGGCGCTACGGCTCACGACCCGGGCGGCGACCACCGACGTGCGGGACATGGATGCGGAGGCGGCGTCATGACGACGCAGGACACGGTCGAACCGTCCCACGGCGACGTCCTGTTGCGGGCCACGGACGTCACCAAGCACTATCCCCTGCGCGCCGACGGATTCTCCCGGCGCCGGCGCATCCTGCGGGCCGTGGACGGGGTGTCCCTGGAGGTGCGGGCCGGGGAGACCCTCGGTGTCGTCGGCGAGTCGGGCTGCGGCAAGTCCACCCTAGGTCGGTGTCTGGTCCGGCTCACCGAACTCACCGGTGGGAGCGTGGAGTTCGACGGCCAGGACATCAGCAGCCTGTCCGCGCGACGGATGCGTCCCGTCCGGCCGGGCATACAGCTCGTCTTCCAGGATCCGCAGGCCTCGCTCAACCCCCGCCGCCGCGCCGGGGACATCGTGGCCGAACCGCTGCTCGTGCACCGGTACGGCGACGCGGCCTCGGTCCGCCGCCGGGTCGCCGGGCTCTTCGACGTCGTAGGACTGTCGTCGGCGCATCTGGACCGGTACCCGCACGAGTTCTCCGGCGGGCAGCGGCAACGCATCGGTATCGCACGGGCGTTGGCCACCGACCCGAAGCTGATCGTGGCCGACGAGCCGGTGTCCGCACTCGACGTGTCGATCCAGGCGCAGGTGCTCAACCTCTTCGCCGACCTCCAGGAGGAGTTCGGACTCACCTACGTCTTCATCGCGCACGACCTCGGCGTGGTCCGGCACGTCTCGGACCGTATCGCCGTGATGTACCTCGGCGAGATCGTCGAGCTGGCCGGGACGGAGGAGCTGTACGAGACACCCGCGCACCCCTATACGCAGGCCCTGCTCTCGGCGGTCCCGGAGATCGACGACGGGACGGACGCGTCACCCCGGGAGCGGATCGTCCTCACCGGCGAGGTGCCCAACCCGGTGCACCGGCCGACGGGCTGCCCGTTCCGCACCCGCTGCCCTTACGCCCGCGAGCAGTGCGCCCTGGAACGGCCCCGGCTCACCCCGACGGCGTCGGGACGCTCCGTCGCCTGCCACTTCCCGCTGTCCGACTGATCCGCTAGGAGGCGCTCGGTGCCGCCGTCGGGCCGAAGCCGCGCATCTGCTGGATGTCCCCGCCGAGCTTGTCGCGGTAGGCCTTCAGCAGCTCCGGCTTCGCGCTGACCACCCAGCGGGCGCCGACCAGGTGCTGACCGCCGTAGCCGCTGGCGGCGTCGAGCCAGGCAAGCTTGTACTTCTCCTCGGGGAACGTCGTGATGACGCGGTCGGCCTGCTTGGTGTGGCACACGCCCTGCCGGAGCTCCTCCGCTTCGACCCGGATCTTCGGCTTCGCACAGCCGATCAGCCCGGCGATCACCTCCACCTTCGCCGGCGCCACGACCCCGGCCTCGGGGGCGGCCGACACCGAGGTCCTACGTGCCTTGTCGGCCTCGCCGCCGCCCTCGCCCCCGCTGCACGCCGTGGCCAGCGGCAGCAGCGCGAGGCCCCCGATCAGCGCGGCGCCGCGCGCCAGGCGGACCGTGGAAGGAATGCGGTCGGTGCGTCCCGGCGTTGCCTGCTGTGACAAGTGCCCCTCCGTGTCCAGGAACCAGCTCGATGAAGGAGTACGGACGAACACGGGTCGCCGTTCAGATCTGGTGATCCAGAACACAACAGAGACGGTGCCGTTTCGATAGCGGCAGGGCTATGCTGCTCCGTAGGTGAACGAAACGGTTTCGTTCAGAGGAGATGCACGCCATGACCTCCGTACTCGTCGTCCATGACCAGTCCCTCCAGCGCCTCGGCCTCCGGATGCTCCTCGCGGCCGAGCCCGATCTGACCGTCGTCGGCGAGACGGCGAACGCCTTCGAGGCGGCCCGGATGACCACCGAGCTCCGGCCCGACGTGGTCGTCATGGGCAGCCGGGCCTCCGACCCGGACGGCGTCGAGGCGATCCGCCGCATCACCCGGCCCGCCGGGCCCGGGGACCACCGGCCGCGGCTCCTGGTACTGACCCCGACCGGCGACGAGTCCTACGCCTCCGCGGCCCTGCGCGCCGGGGCCGGCGGCTTCCTCCTCCAGGACGCCACACCCGAGGAACTGTCCGCCGCCGTCCGGGTCGTGGCCGCCGGGGACGCCGTCATCACGCCGGGTCTGACCCGCGCGCTCATCGACACCGTCCGGGAGCAGAAGCCGCTGCGCCGGATCACCCAGGAGATCGGGCTGGAGACGCTCACCCACCGCGAGCGCGACATCCTCACCGCCGTGGCCTCCGGCTGGTCCAACGCCGAGATCGGACAGCGCCTGTCCATCGCCCCGACGACCGTGAAGTCCCACGTCAGCCACATCCTCGCCAAGATCGGCGCCCGGGCCCGCGTACAGGCGGTGGTCTTCGCCTACGAGTCCGGACTGGTCCAGCCGGCGGCGGCCTGACCCCTCGACGGCCGGCCACTGCACTCACGCCTGCGGCCGGCCATCGGGTCGTCGATCAGAGCCCGGGTCAGGGCTGCTGGACCGGCTTCCCGCGTCCCCAGCCCCAGGCCAGCCGGTCCGCGCCGGACTGGTTCGTCGTCTCCAGCCACGGCCGGGACGCGTCGCCGATCAGCTTCTGGATCGAGTACGTGTCGTCGGTGCGCAGCCCCGGCCAGTAGACCGAGCCCATGCCGAGCTTGCGGAAGGTGTCGGTGTCGGCCTGGATGAAGTTGACCGAGTTGTCGTCCGGCGTGGGCACGTTGTAGTTCAGGCCCGTCGTCATCGGGGCGCCGAACTCGTCCGCGACCGTGCGGCCCGCGCAGTCGCCGAGCCGCTCCTTGAGGTCGGAGACCCACTGGTCGTAGGTGGCGTAGCTCTTCCAGAAGCCGTAGTGGTGCAGGGAGAGGTAGGTGCCCTTCAGGCGGGGGTCGGCGCAGACCGTGGTGACGTGGTCGTTGTAGCCGGCGCCGCTGACGAAGACCCGGTTGCGGGGCACGGACGGGTAGGTGGCCAGCCACTTCGCGGCTATGTCGGCCCACTGGGCGTCGGTGTAGCCGTGCGGCTCGTTCATCGGCTCGAAGTAGACCTTGGGGTCGTGCTTGTAGGCCTTGACCACGGTGTCCCACATGGGCCAGTACGTGGTCTCGTCGTCGATGTAGCCGTCCTTCTTGTCGCCGGTGCCCTCCCAGTAGGACACGATCACCTTGAAGCCCTGGTCGGAGGCCGCGTCGATGACCCCGCGGTACGACTTCCAGTAGGCGCCGTCGACCGTGTACGGGTTGATGGGCAGCCGCACGGTGTTGGCGCCGAGGTTGGCATGGAACGCCGAGATGATCCGGCTCGACTTGGCGTAGGTCTTCGCGTAGCCGTCGGTGGTCGACAGACCGGACAGCTGGAGGTAGTCGTCGGCGAAGTTGTCGCGCGGATCGGCCCAGTTGACGCCTCGGAACTGGCTCGTACCGGTCGGCGCGGCGGCCGAGGCGGGGGTACCGACGAGGGTCGCACCGCTGACCGCGGCGATCGCGACCGCCACACAGGCGGCGCGCAGCCGGAAGGCGGAGCGGTTTGTGGCGGGGGTCTTGCGCATCGACGTGCCCTTTCAAGAGGTGGCGGCTCTGCGCCCCGTATGTTTACGTAAACATCGCGCACCTTCGTGTCGGATGTTTACGTAAACTCGGCGGCGCCGGAATCCTGGCATCAGCCCCAGCGGCCGTCAAGGCTTCTCACGCGTACCATCCGGTGCACTGCGCTACAGGTCACCCAAGTCGGCCCGAAGGAGGCACCAGTGGTGGAACGGGGCGGCTCCGGCGTCCCTGGCGGGCGCCGCAAACAGCGTGTCTCCATGGCGGACGTCGCCAAGCTCGCGGGCGTCTCCTCACAGACGGTGTCGCGGGTCTCCAACGGCCATGCCGGGGTGATCAGTTCGACCCGGGAGCAGGTCCTTGCGGCGATGCGGGAGCTGGGCTACCGGCCCAACAGCGCGGCCCGCGCGCTGCGTTACGGCCAGTTCAACACGATCGGCGTGATCCTGTTCAGCCTGGCCTCGACGGGCAACAGCCGTACCGTGGAGGCGATCGCCACGCACGCGGCGGCCGAGGGGTACGCGATCACGTTGATCCCGATCGACGTGCCGACCCAGGACAACGTGCTGGGCGCCTTCACGCGCATGGGCGAGCTCGCGGTCGACGCGGTGATCGTCATCATGGAGATCCATCTGCTCGACACCGGCACGGTCCAACTCCCGCCCGGCGTACATGTCGTGGTCGTCGACTCGGACGCCGGGGACCGCTACAGCGTGGTCGACACCGACCAGGCCGACGGTGCGCGCAAGGCCGTACGGCATCTGCTGGATCTCGGCCACCGGACCGTATGGCATGTGACGGGACCCGAGACCTCGTTCGCCGGGCAGCGGCGAACTCAGGCCTGGCGCAAGGAGCTTGAGCGTGCCGGGTGTCCGGTGCCGCCGCCGCTGCACGGTGACTGGTCGGCCGAGTCCGGGTACGCGGCCGGCCTCGAGCTCGCCGAACGGCCGGACTGCACGGCCGTGTTCGCCGCCAACGACCAGATGGCGCTGGGCCTGCTGCGGGCCTTCCACGAGCGCGGCCGGTCCGTGCCCGAGGAGATCAGCGTGGTCGGCTTCGACGACATCCCGGACGCCGCCTTCTTCGTGCCGCCCCTCACCACGGTCCACCAGGACTTCGCCGAGGTGGGCCGGCGGTGCGTGCAGGGGGCGCTCCAGCAGATCCGTACCCGGGGCGGCTCCCTGCCGGGGACCGACCTGGTGCCGACGAGCCTGGTGGTCCGGCGGAGCACGGCCGCGCCGCGGGGCTGACCGCTCCCCCGGTCACGCGTTCTTGCGGCCGACTCCCACGTAGACCCAGTAGTCCGTCGGGTTGTCCGGGATCACGTCGTCCGGGTCGGGGCGCCAGAGGGGCACGTGGACCAGGCCCGGCTCGGCGAGGTCGAAGCCGTCGAAGAGGCCGAGGATCTCGTCGTGGGAGCGCGGGGTGACCGGTGAGGCGGCGCGGGCGCGGTACAGCTGGCCCACCGCGGCGGCCGTGTCGGGGCGGTCCTGGTTCGTCCCGTGGGACATCGCCAGCCAGCTGCCGACCGGGACGGCGTCCCGGAAGGCGGTCACGATGCCGGCCGGGTCCTCCTCGGGCGAGACGAAGTGCAGGATCGCGTTCATCAGTACGGCGACGGGCTGCTCGAAGTCGATCAGCTTGCGCACCTGCGGTGCGGCGAGGATGTCGGCCGGGCGGCGGATGTCGGCGTCGACGATGGCCGCGTCCGGGTTGTCGGCGAGCAGCGAGCCGCTGTGGGCCACGGCCACGGGGTCGTTGTCGACGTAGACCACCCGGGCGCCGGGGCTCGCCGACTGGGCCACCTCGTGGACGTTGCCCTGGGTGGGGATGCCGGAGCCGAGGTCGATGAACTGGCGGACCCCGGCCGCGGCGAGGAAGCGCACGGCCCGGCCGAGGAAAGCACGGTTGGCGCGGGCCAGGGTGCGCACCTGGGGGTCGATGGCGGAGAAGGCCGCGACGGCCTCCCGGTCGATGGCGAAGTTGTGCTGTCCGCCCAGCATGGCGTCGTACATCCGGGCCACGCTCGCCTTGTCGGGATCACTTCCCTGCCCCGGACCTGCGATGTCGGGCATTCAACATCCCTTCCTGCGCCAGACATTGACGCATCATCATATAGTTGCGTGCGACGCGCGGCGCGGCGCGCCAGTTGTCCTGCCGCGCGGCCGGCCCCCCACCCGGAAAGGCACGACCCTGCGGAACGAACCGCGCAGCCGCACCGACATCCCGACCGACGCCCGGCCCTCGCCGAGACCGTCGGTCTTCTCCCCCGCCGCCGACCTGATCGGTTCGGAACTCGACCTGCGGCTGACCGGCAGCCGGATCGCGGACGCGCTCACGCCCGCGTTCTCCGACGCGGCCTCGGTCTATCTGCTGGAGCGCTGGCGGCGCGAGGAGAACGCGTATCTGACGGCGGACCCGCCCCGGATCGAGGCGCACCGGCTGGCGCTGCGACTGGGCGCGGGGGCCAAGGAGGACTGGGAGGCAGTGCTGCCGGTCGGCGAGGTGATCGTCTTCCCGCGCGGCACCCCGCACGCCCGCGCCCTCGCCTCCGGGCAGGCGCAGCTGCTGGACGCGGTCGACACGATCACGGTCGAGCGGCTGCTGGCCTCCGGCGACGTGGACGCACGCCTCCAGGACCTGCTGATGGTGTCCTCGTTCCTCGTCGTGCCGCTGCGGCTCGGGGAGTCCACGATCGGCTTCGTCGTCTGCACGCGCGGCCCGGACCGGAAGGCGTTCGTGCCCGAAGAGGTGGCGGCCGTCGAGGAGTTGGCGGCGCGGGCCGCTCTGGCGCTGGACAACGCACGCCGGTACCAGCGCGAGCGCCGCACCGCCCTCGCCATCCGCGACAGCCTGCCGCACGGCACGCACCAGGAGCTCGCGGGCTGCCGGGTCGCCCATGGCTCGCTGCCCGCCGGGCCGGACACCGTCATCGGCGGCGACTGGTTCGACGTACTCGAACGGCCTGGCGACCGGGTCAGCCTGATCGTCGGGGACGCCATGGGGCACGGCCCGGAGTCCGCCGTCGCGATGCTCCAACTCCGCACCGCCGCAAGGGCGTTGGCGGGCCTGGACATCCCGGCGGCCGATCTCGTACGACGCCTCGACGCGCTCGCCTGCGACACCCCGGGCGCCTCCTTCGCGACCTGCATCTACGCCGAGTGGGACGCGGCCCTGCACACCTGCACCCTGGTCGGAGCCGGCCATCCTCCCCCGCTGCTGCGCGGTCCCGACGGGCACAGCGCGCCGGTGCCGCTGGTCGAGGCGGGCCTGCCCCTCGGGCTCGGCACGGGCCACTACGAGGCGACCGTGATCACCGTGCCGGAGCCGTCCCTGCTGGTCCTCTACAGCGACGGTCTGGTCGAGTCCCGCGACGCCGACATCGACCAGGAGATCGCCCGGCTCGCGCGCGCCCTGGACGCGGCCGTCGACGAACCCGTGGGCGCCGGCGGCCAGGATCCGCTGCCCACGCTGTGCCACCACCTCCTGCACGCTCCTTCCGACGCGACCGGCGGGGACGACCGGACGCTGCTGCTGGCCGAACTGACGCCGGCCCGGGGCTGAACCTCAGGCGGTCAAAGTGGCCCACACGGCGTTGCCGCCGGTGAGCCGGGACCGGTCGACGCCCCAGGCGTCCGCGAGCTGCTCGACCAGGAGCAGTCCGCGGCCGCCCTCGTCGTCGGGGCCCGGATCGCAGCGGGGCAGGTCGCCACCCGTGTAGTCGTGGTCGTGCACCTCGAGCCGGACGCGGCCGTCGCCGACGAGCCCGATGCCGCACAGGATGCGCGCGCTGAGGGTGTGCCGGACGGCGTTGGTGACCAGCTCGGACACGAGCAGGACGGCGTCCGCGCACAGCTCGCCCGGCAGCAGCCAGTCGGTCAGCCGGGCGTTCATGGAACGGCGGGCGACTCTGACGCTGGACCGGTGCGGCGGGATCTCCAGCCAGTGGGTGAGCTCCGGGCTCGATACGTCTAAGAGCTGCGGCGAGGAAGTCGTGTGGGGGGACACGGCGGTGCCTTCCGTGGGGATCGAGCGGGCGCAGTCGGAAGCGGGCGTGAGCAACGGGGCAGCAGGGAAGGGGTGTTGCAGGTGATCGCCGAAACGATTCACACAAGTAACTATGCTCCCACCCAAGTTCAAGCTGCAACCAGCTGCCTGATAATTTCATCGGGCCGATATCTCTCTGGCGACTTCACCAAGTCGCCTTCAGACTCTTACCGGTGACAGTCCCTCAGGAGGTTTGGGCGTGAGCGAAGGTCGTCCGGGCGCGAACAGCGGCAGCAGCGCACCCACGGTGCTGCGCATGATCCTCGGCCGTCGGCTGCAGGAGCGGCGGCAGGGTGCGGGCGTGTCCCTGGAGGACGCCGCCCGGGCCCTGCGGGTGACGCCCCTGACCATCCGGCGCCTGGAGAAGGCGGAGGTCGGGCTCAAGCCCCTCTACGTCGAGAAGCTGCTGGAGACGTACGGGGCCGACCGGCAGGAGACGGCCGAGTTCGTCGAGTTCGCCGAGCGGGCCAACGAGCCGGGCTGGTGGCACACGTACCGGGACGTGCTGCCCACCTGGTTCAGCGCCTACGTGAGCCTGGAGACCGGGGCGAAGACGCTGCGCACGTACGAGCCCCACTACGTGACGGGACTGCTCCAGACCCCGCGCTACGCCCGCGGTGTGCTGAGCGGCGGCTTCCCGAACGACGCCGACGAGGACCTCACGCGCCGCGTGGACCTGCGGTTACACCGTCAGGGTCTGCTGGCGAGACCCGACGCGCCCACTCTGTGGGTGGTGATGGAGGAGGCCGTACTGCACCGTGTGGTCGGCGGCCCCGAGGTGATGCGGGAGCAGATCGAGCGGCTCCTGGAGGTCTCGGAGCTGGAGCACGTCAGCGTCGACGTGGTGCCGTTCACGGCGGGCGCCCATGTCGGTGCCTGCGCCCCCTTCACTTACTTCCGTTTCGAGGAGCCGGAGCTGCCGGACGTCGTCTACACCGAGGTCCTCTCCGGCGCCATGTATCTGGACCAGCGTTCCGACGTCGTAGCCCATCTCGAGGCGCACAACCGGATGTCCCTGCTGACCTCCGACGCGCAGAGCCGGGCACTCCTGGACCGCATGCGCAAGGAGTACTCATGACCACGATCGACGGCAGCTTCTACGTCTACAACGGCATGCCCGCCACGGAGCTCGGCGAGCAGGGCTGGGAATCACCCTGGAGCGGCCCCAACGGGGGCCAGTGCGTGCAGACGAAGCAGCTCGCCGACGGCCGGGTGGCGCTGCGCCAGTCGACGGACCCGGCCGGACCCGCCCTCATCTACACCCCCGAGGAGATCGCCGCGTTCGTCGCGGGGGTCAAGCGGGGCCTGGCCGACCACCTCACCATCGGCTGACTTTCTCTCCCCTCCCCCCACGCACACCTCCGAAAGGGACAGCATGACCAACTCGCACGCCGCGCGGGACATCGACACCAGCAGGCCCCATTCCGCCCGGATGTACGACTACTACCTCGGCGGCAAGGACCACTTCGACGTCGACCAGCAGGCCGCCGGGAAGGTCGCGGAGGTGTTCCCGGCGATCTTCGTCTGCGCCCGGGAGAACCGCGCGTTCATGCACCGCGCCACCCGGGTCCTCGCCCAGGAGCACGGCATCCGGCAGTGGCTGGACATCGGCACCGGCATCCCCACCGAGCCCAACCTCCACCAGGTCGCCCAGGCCGTGGTGCCGGACGCCAAGGTGGTGTACGCCGACAACGACCCGCTCGTGCTGAAGTACGCGGAGCGGCTCATGCGCAGCACCCGTGAAGGCCGCACCACGTACATCCACGCGGACTTCACCGAGCCCGAGACGATCCTCAACGCCCCTGAACTTTCGCAGGCGTTGGACCTCACCAAGCCGGTGGCGCTCTCGCTCAACGCGCTGCTGCACTTCATCCCGGACGCGTGGGGCCCGTACGACATCGTTGCCCGGCTGCTCGACGCCCTGCCCTCGGGCAGCGCGCTGGCGCTGAGCCACTGCACGCCGGACTTCGACCCGGAGACCTGGCGCAAGCTCGTCGACATCTACATCAGTGCGGGCACCCAGGTGCAGGTGCGCTCCAAGGAGGAGGTCGGCCGCTTCTTCGAGGGGCTCGACCTGCTCGACCCCGGCGTCGCCGTCGGCCACCACTGGCGCCCGGACGAGGAGCCGACCAACACGGACGCCGAGGTCAGCCTGTGGACCGCGGTGGGTATCAAGCCCTAGCGCCGGAGCGTATGTCGACCGCGGTGAGCGCCAGGGCCAGCGGACCGGGGGCCAGGAAGGCCAGCGGTATCAGCATCCAGGCGCACAGGGCCGCGGTCGCCACCGCGAGGAGGACCAGGGCGCTGCCGCCCGTGTCGTGCACGGCGTCACGGGCGGCAGCGCGCAGGGCAGTCGGCCAGTCGGTGAGCGACTCGGGGCGGGCGCAGGCCCGCAGCGCCACGACGGTGGCGGCCGCCCCGATCGCGGCGGCCGACGTCGCGAAGGCCGGCGCCCCCGGGAGTCCCACCCGGGCCAGCGCCAGGTCGGCGGCGAACAGCAGCACTCCCGCGAGGGCGACCAGGCCCGCCGCGAGGTCGCCGGTGCGCATCCGTCGCCGTAGCAGCGCGAAGTACTGCCCGGCGGTGGCCGGGCGGTCCTCGCCCGCGCCGCGCAGCACCGCGCAGGCCGTGGACAGCGCGGCCGGTGCGGTCAGCAGAGGCAGACAGGCCACGGTGGTCGCGAGGCCGACGCTCAGGGTGTCGGCGAACAGGGTCATCCGCGGGCCGAAGACCTCGCCCGGCTCCCGTGCGCTGCGCATGGCGCTCATCCCTTCAGTCCCGAACTGGCCATGCCCTCCACCAGGAAGCGCTGGAAGGCCAGGAAGAACAGCACGATCGGCAGCAGGGCGATCACCGACATGGCGAACATCGGGCCGAAGGCCGACTGGCTGGAGGCGTCCACGAAGGAGCGCAGGGCGAGGGTGAGGGTGAACTTGTCCGGGTCGAAGAGGTAGATGAGCTGGGTGAAGAAGTCGTTCCAGGTCCAGATGAAGGTGAAGATCGCGGTGGTGATCAGGGCGGGGCGGGTGAGCGGAAGGATCACCTTGTAGAAGCTGCGGAACGGGCCGCAGCCGTCGATGCGGGCCGCCTCCTCCAGCTCGCGCGGCAGACCGCGCATGAACTGGACGACGAGGAAGACGAAGAACGCCTCCGTGGCCAGGAACTTCGGCAGGATCAGCGGCCAGTAGGTGTTCACCAGGCCGAGCTTGTTGAAGATGATGTACTGCGGGATCAGCACCGCGTGGTGCGGCAGCATGATCGTGGCGATCATGAAGGCGAACAGCGGGCCGCGCATCCGGAAGCGGAGACGGGCGAAGGCGTAGGCGGCCAGCGAGCAGCTGATGACGTTGCCGAGGACCGCACCGCCCGCGATCAGCAGGGAGTTGCCGAGCAGCCGCCAGACGGAGACGTCGTTCACGCCCTCGAAGGCGGTCCGGTAGTTGGACCACTCCAGGTGGCTGGGCAGGAGGTCGAGGCTCGCGATGACCTCGTCGGCGGGCTTGAGCGAGGTGGCGAGCAGCCAGGCCAGCGGGTAGAGCATGACCAGCAGCGCGGCCAGACAGCCGAGGTGCACGGCGATCCGGCCCCGGCGAACCGTCTTGCGGCGAGCGGCAGTTGGGACGGTCGTGGTCATCGGTCCCCCTCGGAGGCGTAGAAGACCCAGGAGCGCGAGGTGCGGAACAGCACCGCGGTGACGGCGCCGATCACGATCAGCAGCACCCAGGCCATGGCGGAGGCGTAGCCCATGTGGGAGGCGACGAAGCCGCGGTCGTAGAGGTAGAGGGTGTAGACGAGAGTCGAGTCGGCGGGGCCGCCCTTGCCGGCGCTGACGGCGAAGGCGGGGGTGAAGACCTGGAAGGCCTGGATGGTCTGGAGCACCAGGTTGAAGAAGAGCACCGGGGACAGCATCGGCACGGTGACGGAGACGAACTGCCGCCGTTTTCCTGCCCCGTCGACGGCCGCCGCCTCGTACAGCTCGGCCGGGATCTGTTGCAGTCCGGCCAGGAAGATGACCATGGGCGCACCGAACTGCCACACCGTCAGCAGGGCCACGGCGAGCAGCGCCCAGCCGGGTTCGGTGATCCAGCCGCCGGTGCCGAACAGGTGGTCCACCGTGCCGCCGTCGTTGAACAGCGCGCGCCAGACGAGGGCGATGGACATGGAGGCGCCGAGCAGCGAGGGCGCGTAGAAGGCGGAGCGGTAGAAGGCCCTGCCGCGCCGCATGTTCTTCAGGGCGAGGGCGACGGCCAGCGCGAGGGCGAGCTGAAGGGGTACGGCGATCACGACGTACGTCAGGGTCGTGGTGACCGAGCGCCAGTACCGCGGGTCCTCGGTGAACATCTGCGTGTAGTTGCGCAGGCCCACCCAGCGCGGTGCGTTGAACAGGTCGTAGTCGGTGAAGGAGAGGTACAGCGACACGGCCATCGGGAGCAGGGTGAGGACGGTCGCGCCGAGCACCCAGGGCGAGAGGAACACCCAGGCGGCGCCCTCCCGTTGGCGTTTCGGCCGCCGCTTCGAGGTGGCCGCCGTCGCACGCACCGCAGTGGCAGGTGTCTGTGTCGTCGTCATGACCTCAGCTCCGCCTTCGCCTCGGTGACGTAGTCCTCGGCCGCCTCGCGGGGCGACATCCGCTCGTACGACACCTGGTCGTAGTCGCGCTGGAAGGTGGTCTGAAGCGCGTTGTCGCCGGAGGGCGGGGCCTGTGGCGGGTCCTTGAGGGTGCCCTCCAGGGAGGCCTGGAAGTCGGAGACCGTCTTGTCGAAGTCCTTGAGCCGGGAGGGTGTCCGCTCGCGGATCGTCTCGTTGACGGGGATGCCGCGGGTCGCGCCGAGGATCTTCGCGGCCCCGTCGTCGTTGAGGAGGAAGTCGACGAGCGCGGCGGCCTCCTCGGGGTGACTCGTGTGAGCGCCGACACCGAGGAACATCGAGGGCTTGAAGTACTGGCCGGGTGTGCCGTCCTCGCCGGACGGCATCGGCGCGAGGGCGACTCCGGTGGGGACGAGGGCGAGGTAACCGCTGGACGGGGCGTCCCAGTTGAAGTCGGCGGTGGCCTTGCCGCGACCGAGCGGGGTGTTCTCGACGGAGCCGTCGAGCTGGGTGGTCTGCTCGGCGGGCGAGACGGCGCCCGCACGCCGGAGTCTGTCGGTGAACGTCCACCACTTGGTCAAGTCGTCGGCGGTGAAGCCGAGTCGGCTGTCCTTGGTGTAGAGGGCCTTGCCCTGGCCGCGCAGCCACACCTCGAAGGCGTCCTCGCTCTGGCCGGGGTCGGTGCCGCCGGGCTTGCCGGTCTTCGCGGCCAACTCCCGCATGTCGTCGGCCCATTGAGTCCACGTCCAGCTCTTGGTCGGGAGCGGGACCCCGGAGGCCTTCCACGCCTTGGTGTCGTAGACGACGGTCTCGGTGCCGCGGCCCTGCGGGACGGCGTACTGCCTGCCGTTCACCCGGCCGGTCGCGAGCAGGCCCGCGTCGATCTCCTCGGTGCGCAGGGTGTCCTCGACCCTGCCGAGGTCCAACAGGACGTGCCCGCTCGCGTATTGGTCGATCTGCCGGTAGTCGAGCTGCATCACGTCGGGGGCGTCGCCGCCCGTGGCCTGGATGGCGAGCTTCTGCTTGTAGGCGTCGTAGCCCGAGAACGATGTCTGCACCCGCACGTTCGGGTGCTGTTTCTCGAACAGCGCGACGGCCTGCTCGGTGCGGGCCGCGCGGTCGGGGTTGCCCCACCACGTGTAGCGCAGCACGACCTTGCCGCCGCCGGCCGACTCCCCTGATCCCCCGCAGCCGGTCAGCACCGCGCACAACGCGAGTGCGGCGGCCGACGCGCAGAACCCCTTTGTCCTGTGTCCGGGCATGCCGAGGTCACCTCTCCTCTCCTCGGACGGGTCTGTCGAAAGCGCCCTGCCGTCAGCAGGGTCGGGGCTTGCTCACCACGGCAGGCCGTCGAGGTGGGCCGCGACCCGGTCGCGGTCCCAGGCGCCGTCGGCGACGACGATCCGGTAGCGGTAGGCGAAGGAGGCGCCCGGCGGCAGCGTGAACTCCTCGAAGAACGCCCAGGAGAAGGCGACCGTCGGGATCGGCTCGGCGCGCACGAACCAGTGCGACTCGTGGATCGCCGTATCGGCGTCGAGGTTGTCGGGCGCGTGGGCGAAGACGAGTGTGGAGTGGCCGTCCACGTCGTCGTGTTCGGTGGTGTACGCGATCCAGGGGCCCTGAGTGCCCATCAGTTTCTCGGCGTCGGCGTCGGATTCGGGGGCGCGGACCGTGCCACCGGTGAAGTCTCGGGGGCCGCGCCACTGCAGTCCCGTGTATCCGGCGAGCTCGCGGCCCTCGGTGGTCGGGGAGCCGAAGACGAGGGGTTCGTCGCGGACGTTGGTGAGGCGGATCGACCAGTCCAGGGCCCAGGCACCGGCCTCCTCGTCGACGGAGTGGACGGTGATGCCGCGTACTTCGCGGGCCCACTCCTCGCCGTCGGCGGCGATCCAGGTGAGCTCCTCGGAGAAGGCCAGTTCGTCGTCCTCGACGGTGAAGTCGGCGAAGCGGTCGTGCCGCATCGAGCCGACGCGGTCCGGCAGCGGCAGGTAACCCTGCCCGTGGACATAGGAGTTGCCGCCCCAGAAGTTCTGGCCGGACAGATGGCTCGCCGTCATCTGAAGACCCTTGTGCCAGCGGTGGTCGCTGGGCCGGTAGCCGGTCACCGTGCGCCCGGCAAGGGTGCGGACCGGGTGCGCGTACGGCTTGCGCGCCTCGAAGGGGTCGGGGTCGGGGCGGTAGACGTACCGGAAGATCTCGGTGCCGTCCGCCGCCACGACCCCGATGTGGTCACCGTGGACGTGGCTGACTCGGATGCCCATGCGCGCTCCTCGGGGGCCAGTGGGGTGGTCTCCGTGCATGCTTGACGCACAGAAAGCGCTTGTTCCTGGAAGGCGACCCTAGGCTCCGGGAGAATGTCAGGACAACCCCTGTGCAGCGATACGAGGAACGTGTTGCGGATCGCGGCCCGGTGTCACCCCCTCAGCCGGTCGAAGCGGAACGGCTCCAGGGCCTTCGGGCGGTGCCCGGTGCGGACGTACTCGGTGAGTTCGTGGCCCGTGACCGGGCCCAGGGTCACCCCGAGCATGCCGTGGCCGGTGGCCGCGAAGGCGTTGCCGTAACCGGGGACTCGGTCGATGACCGGGAGCCCGTCGGGCAGGAAGGGACGGCCGCCGACCCAGGGGTCGCGGATCTGGCCGACGAGGTCGTCGGGGTCGTCGAACCAGCGGCCCAGGTAGTGCCGGCTGGCGAGCGCGACGGCGACGACGCGCCGCCAGTCGAGGCGGTTGTTGTTGCCGCTCAGCTCCATGGTGCCGCCGATGCGGGTGGTGGCGCCGATGGGCGAGGCGACCGCCCGGCGTTCGCCGAAGTACAGGGTGTGCCGGGGGGCCGGGTCCAGGTCCACGGAGAAGCTGTAGCCCTTGCCGGCCTGGAGCGGAAGCGGTTGCCCCAGCCCACGCAGCAGGGCCCCCGAACGCATGCCGGCCGCGATGACGGCGGCCGTGCAGGGGATCTCGCCCTCGGCGGTGCGCAGGGCGGTGATCCGGCCCGCGGAGGTGCGGAATCCGAGGGCCTCCGTGTTCTCGTGCACCTTCACCCCCGCGCCGGCCAGTGCCTCCCCCAGCCCGCGCGCGAAGGCCTCCGGGTCGACCACGCCCTCCCCCTCCACCAGGTAGCCGGCCTGCACCTGCGGGGACAGCGCGTCGTCCAGCAGCCGGGCCGCCGTCCCGGTGACGACGTCGTCGGGCATCGGGTAGCGGCCGTCGGCCATCTCCCGCTGGACCGCGAGGTGGTGGCGGGCCTCGGCCGGGGACAGGAAGGCGTGCACCATGCCGGGGCGGGTCAGGGTCGTCTCCACCCCCGCCTCGCGCAGGCCGTCGAAGAGGTCGAAGGTGTCACGGTTCAGCTCGGCGATCGCCGCGTAGCCGCGCCGGAACGCGGCCGGCGTACTGCTGCGCCAGAACCGCCACAGCCACCGCACGAACGCCGGATCCGGCAGCGGCCGCAGGTAGAGGGGCGAGTCCGGGCGGCCCAGGGAGCGCAGGGCATAGCGCACGACTCCCGGTGCCGGTACGGGCGTCGAGTGGCTGAGGCACACCCAGCCCGCGTTGCCCCGCGACACCCCGGAGCCGAGGCCGCGCCGCTCGACGACCTCGACCGCGAGCCCGGCCCTGGCCAGGTAGTACGCGGTGCACAGTCCCACCACACCGCCGCCCACGACCACGACGGGCCCGTCGCCGCTCGGACCGGTCATGACGCGGTCCCGTAGGCGGCGAGGAACTCCCGGGTGCGGGCCTGTCCGGGACGATCCAGGACGTCCTCCGGTCGCCCCTCCTCGACGATCCGGCCGCCGTCGACGAAGACGACGTGGTCGGACACCTCGCGGGCGAACGGCAGTTCATGGGTGACCAGCAGCATGGTCATGCCGTCGGCGGCCAGTTCGCGCATGACGCTGAGCACTTCACGGGTGGCCTCCGGATCGAGGGAGGAGGTGGGCTCGTCGAAGAGCAGTACTTCGGGGCGCAGCGCCAACGCCCTTGCTATGGCGACCCGTTGCTGCTCCCCGCCGGAGAGCTGCTCGGGCTGGGCGAGCCCCCGGTGCGCGACGCCGACCCGGCGCAGCAGGGCCACGGCCCGCTCCAGCGCCTCCTGTTCGCCGACGCCCGCCTTGCGCTGGGCGAGGACGATGTTCTCCACGGCCGTGAGGTGCGGGAAGAGGTGGAACCGCTGGAAGACCATGCCGACGGTACGGCGCAGTCGTGGCAGGTCGCGGCAGACGGTCCGCCCGTCGCGGTGCACCACTTCCCCGGCCACCTCGACCGTGCCCCGGTCGGGCCGTTCAAGGAGGTTGACGCAGCGCATCAGGGTCGTCTTGCCGCCGCCGCTCTGTCCGATGACGCTGACGATGCTGCCCCGGCCGACCTCCAGGCTCACGTCGTCGAGCACGAGCCGCCCGTCGAAGGACTTGCTCAGCCCCTCGATCCGAACGACCGTTTCCGTGCCGGCAGTCGGCGTGCTCTTCGCTGTGGTGACGGGCTCGGTCATACGGCCGCCTCCTTCCGGTCGGTTCGTGCGGCGAGGTCGGCGGCGAGCAGCGCACGGGCGGTGTGCACCCGGCGGCGGCGCCACGGCGACAGCGGGACGCCCGCCCGCACCTTGCGCTCCAGCAGCAGGAGGAGCTGGGAGAGCGGATAGCACAGGGCGAAGTAGATGGCGGAGATGACCAGGTACACCTCCAGCGCGCGGAAGGTCGCCGAGGTGATGAGCCGCCCCTCCGACATCAGCTCGGCGGCGGAGACAGTGACCAGCAGCGAGGTGGACTTCAACAGGTCGACCAGCATGGTGTTGGTGCCGGGGAGCGCCTGTCGTACCGCCTGTGGCAGCACGACATGGGCGAAGATGCCCACCCGGCCGATGCCGAGCGCCTCGCCTGCCTCCGTCTGCCCCGCGTGCACCCCGCTGATCGCCGAGCGGAAGATCTCGGACAGGTAAGCGGCGTAGAAGACGATCAGGCTGAGGCAGCCGGCGGTGAACACGTCCAGGCGGATACCGGCGGAGGCCAGGCCGAAGTAGGTGAGGAAGATGATGGCGAGCAGCGGGACGTTCTTGAACACCTCGGTGTAGATCGCGGCGACGGCCCGTGCGGGCCATGCCCTGCTCAGCCTGAGCAGCGCCACCGCGAGGCCGAGCACGACCGCGCCGACGAAGCTGACCACGGTGTAGGAGACGGTGCGGCCGAGGGCGTCGAGCAGGTCGGAGCGGTAGTCGGACCAGGGGACCTGGAAGAGACCGGACATGTCATCCCCTCACTTGGCGACGGACGGGGGCGTCCAGTCCGCGGGCCGGTCCACACCGCGGCGGGCGGTGGCGACATCGGCGGCCGGCTTCAGGAACTGCTCGGGGTCACCGCCGTACTTCTCGACGAGTTTCGCCATCTCGCCGTTGGTGTACATGGCGTCGATCTGCGCGGAGATCGCCTTCTCCAGCTTGGTGGCCTGCTTGGGGAGGTAGAAGCCGGTCTGGTACGGCTGGAAGTACGCGTAGGCGGGCTCGGCCTTGACCTCGGCGGCGGTCGGCGGGGTCAGGTACTCCGTCTTGATCTTGAGGTCGGGGCGCTCCTTCTGGGCCGCGATGATGATCAGCGGGTCGAGGAAGCCGACGTCGACGCGGCCGGCGCCGAGGTCGTCGAAGACGCCGTTGGCGTCGGGGTAGGCGTGCAGCTTGGCGCCGGGGACGGCCTGGATGGACTTGACCCAGACATAGCCTTCGACGGTGCCGAGGTTCAGGCCCTTGAGGTCGTCGACGGTCTTGTACGTCTTGCCGCTGCGGACGGCCATGGCGGGGGCGAGTAGTAGGGCGGGTCGGTGAACAGGCCCTGCTTCTGCCGGTCGGCGGACCAGGCGACGCCGCCGATGGTGATGTCAACGCGGCGGGACTGCACGCCGGCCAGCATGCCGGCGAAGTCCGTGACCTGCGGCTTGACCTGGAGGCCGAGCTTCTTGGCGATGTAGTTCAGGATGTCGCCGTCCAGGCCGACGATCCTGCCGCCCTTGATGCTGGTGTACGGGGCGTACGGCTGGACCGCCACCTTGATGACGCCGGGCGTCAGGGTGCCCAGGGCGGCGGTCTTCGCCGACACGTTCTTCGGGGCGTCATCGCCACCGGAGCCGCACGCGGCGACCGTGGACAGCAACAGCAGGGCGAGGAGGGGAGAGATGAGCGAACGCGCACGGATCATCGGCTCGGGCCTTCCGTCTGGGCGCTGAAGGGACCCGCCGTTCACCGCGCTGTGCCCTCGGCGGGGTACTGATTGGGGCCATACGCTAGAGATCACCCGCGCGGTCGTCACCGGTCACTTGGTACGAAGTTGTGGCCGAAAACGCCCCCTCCCCTGTACGGTGCGCCCAAACCTGCTCACCCCTCGGCGGGAGGAAAGCGCGTGCTGAGTCCCTCGCTGGCCCAGGAGATCGCCGCGGACACGTCCGCGGTCATCGGCTTCAACGTGCTGATCACCGACGCGGAGGGCATGGTGATCGGCAGCGGTGACACCAGCCGGGTCGGCTCCTTCCACGAGGCGTCCGTCGAGGTCGTCCGCACCCAGGAACCCGCCACCCACACCGCCGCGCAGGCCCAGCAGCTCCAGGGCGTACGGCCGGGCTGCACCCTGCCCCTGGTCACCGGCGGGCGGGCGGTGGGCACGGTCGGCATCACCGGCACGCCCGCCCAGGTGCGCCGCTTCGGCCTGCTGGTCAAACGCCAGACGGAGATCCTGCTGCGCGAGTCCGTGATGCTGCGCTCCCGTCTGCTCGCCGAGCGGGCCGCGGAGACACTCCTCACCGACATCGCCTCGTACGACCCCCAGGTCGTCGAGGGCGAGTTCCTGAGGTTCCGGGCCGCCGAACTCGGCTTCGACCTGCGGCTGCCCCGGGTGGCGGTGGCCATCGAGGTGACCATGCCCTCGAGGCCCGGGCGCCGGCACCCCACTCCCACCCAGGACATCGCGCTGGTCCGCTCGGAGCTGCTGCGCACGGTCCGTGAGGTCTTCGCCGATCCGCAGGACATCGTCGCCACCACGGCCCCGGCTGGATCGGCGTCCTGCACCGCCTGCCCACCGAGCACCCGGCGACCCCGCTCGCCGACCGCTGCCGTCGGGTCACCGACGTCATCGCCGCGCAGGACGGCCTCACCGCCCGCGCGGGCATCGGCGAGCCCGCCTCATCGGTCGGCGGTCTGCACGACTCCTACCAGGACGCCTGCGACGCACTCCGCCTCGGCGCCCGCCTGTCGGGCGGCTCCCGCGTCCACGTCATCACCGATCTGCGGGTCCACCAGCTCCTGGCCGCGGTGGGCCAGCCCGCCCGGACCCGGCTCCTCGAACTGACGGCAGCGAAACTGCGCGCCCAGCCGGACTGGCCGGCGCTCCGCGACACGATCACCGCGTGGTGCGAGAACGGCTTCAACCTGGTCCGGGCCTCCGCGGCCCTGCACATCCACCGCAACACGGTCGTCTACCGCATGAACAAGATCGAGCAGATCACCGGCCGCCCGCTGCGGGAACACCGGACGACCATGGCCCTCTACTTGGCGTGCCTCGCGGATCAACTGGCCAGGGGCGGCGAGGAGTTGTGACCGCCGACGCGGCGGGGCGGCCCCTGGGCCGACGCGAGAGCGACGGGGGCCGGGAACAGCCAGATGGAGGGACCGGCGAGGGCAGGCGACCCCCGCCGGTCGATCCGGTCAACTTGCCTTGCAGGTGCTCCCGTTGAGGGTGAACGCGGTCGGGACCGTGTTCGTGGACCCCTTGCTCGCGATGAACCCGACGGTCACCGAACCGGCCGCCGGGATGCTCGTCGTGTAGGAGGCAGGCGTGACCTTGACCGTGCCGCCGTCCTGCGCCGCCGTGCCGCCCCACATGTTGGAGATGCTCTGCCCGTCGGCGAAGGCGAAGCCCAACGTCCACCCGTTGATCGCGGCGCTACCGCCGTTCCCGATCGTCAGTTCGCCCTGGAAACCTCCCGGCCACTCCCCCACCACGCGGTAGCCGACGGAGCAGGACAGGGTCGGCGCCCTGCTCGTCGTGACGTTCACCGTGGCGGAGCGGGCCGAGCGGTTGCCGGCCGCGTCACGGGCGTAGACGGCGAAGGTGTACGTCGTCTCGGCGGCCAGCCCGGTCACCGTGGCGGAGTTGCCGGTGGCGGTGGCGACCCTGGTCTCGGTGCCGTCCGCGATGCGTACGACGTCGTAACCGGTGACGCCGACGTCGTCCGTGGCTGCGGTCCAGGTGAGCGTGGCGGAGGTGGCCGTCACCGAGGACGCGGTGGGGGTGCCGGGAGTGGTCGGGGCCTGGGTGTCGCCCGTGCCCGAACCGGCGTAGACCGTCGCTTCCTTGGCGGTCTGCGCGATGCCGTTCGCGCCGTTGAACGCGCGCTGCCCCCACGAACTCAGCTGCGTGGGATCGAAGTTGATGGCCAGGTCCAGGATCGGGTCGGTGTTGCCGCTCCAGGACCAGGCCAGGTAGCCCAGCTTCAGCTGCTGCGCCGTGGCCATCATCGTGTCCTCGTCCGGGTCGCCGTACTGGTCGGCCGGACCCCCGAACTCGCCTATGAGGATGGGCAGTTCGGCATCCACGAAGGCGTTCAGATAGTCGGTGATCTCGGCCGCGGTGTCGAAGACGCTGTACATGTGGATCGAGAAGATCAGGTTGCCGGTGGGGTCGGCGGCGTAGACGGCCTTGGCGTTGGCGCGCATCACGCCCTGCCAGTCCTGGCCCCAGTTGGGCGCGTCCACCATGAGCAGGTGGTCCAAACCGGCGGCGCGCAGCTTCTTCACGGCGGCGATGGTGGGGTCGGTCCAGCCGGCCGGGTTCGTGTTGCCCCAGGGCTCGTTGCCGATGTTGATGGCGATGTAGTTCTCCTGGCCGGCCAGGACGCCCTTCAGGCCGATCCAGTAGTCGGCTGCCTCGTCGAGCGTGCCGGCCGCGCTGTCCTCGCCGTAACCAGTGGTGTCGTGGACCTCAAGGACGCAGATCAGCCGGTTGGCCTTGCACTGGGCGATCACGTCGGCCACGTCCGCGGCGCTGTTCGCGCTCCAGCGGTGGCCGTCGGCGAGGACGACGCGGACCGTGTTGGCGCCGAGCGCCTTGATGTCCGCCAGCGACTGCTTGGTGCGGCCCGGGTACCAGGTGTGGGCGGCGTTGACCCCGCGCATCACGAAGTCGTTGCCGTTGCCCTCCAGCAGCCGTCCGTCACTGATGTGCAGTCCGGCGGCGAGGGCGCCACGCGCCTGCGCGGCGACGGGGAACATCGCGCCGCCGAGGACGAGCCCGAGCAGGGCCGCCAAGGTCGTCAGCAGACCGGGTAACGAGCGGTTTCGAGTCGTGCTTCTTGTTGTTCTCACTGCGACTCCAGGGAGTGAGCGCCAAGAAGTTCAGGGAAGGGGAAGGAGAGGAATGGAAGGAGACGAGATGTGGGAGCGCTCCCATGAAGCCACTTCGCCAAGTACACGTCAAGGTCTTGGCGCAGGGCTTGCTGACCGGATCCGGCTCAGGACATGCCGAGCAGCGAGGCGAGCGTCCCGGTGAAAGCGGCCGCCGACTGGTCGGCATGCGCGCGGATCCGCGCGGCGACGGCGTCCGCTCCCCCGCCCTCCACCAGCCGGCCGAGCCGGTCGATGCGGCGTCCGTGGCCCTCCGGGGCGTCGGGGGCGGTGGTCAGATAGAAGTCCGCCGCGTCGTAGGCCAGGTGGAAGACATGCTTCTTCACCTGGCTCAGCGTGAGGTAGTCGTCGTGGGTCGTCGGTACCGGCTCGGGCGCGCCGACGCACAGGACCGGGGTGCCGGTGCCCCAGGCGTTGACGGCCAGGTGGTAGGTGTCCGTGATGACCAGGCGATAGCGCGGGAGGACTCCCAGCAGGTCGCCGACGGTGGGCGTGCCCGGGCGGGCCGCGATGGCGCCGGCCTGCGCGGGGATCTCCCGGTCGAACCAGGGCAGCCACTCCAGCGGGGCCCCGAGGCGGTCGGAGACCTTGCGGCAGAAGCCGGGCAGCCAGTCGGGGATGGTCGAGCGGGCGCCGAGGAACACGCCGATCGCGCCGCCGTCCGGGACCTCCCGGGACCAGTCCGTGGTCGGGAGGTGGTCGAGGTCGCCGGGGCGGGAGAGCAGGGCCGCGTCCGAGCCGAAGTACTCGGCCGTACGGTCCCCGCGCAGGTGGGCGATCTTGGCCGCCGAGAGGGGCTCCCGCATCCAGACCCGGTGGCTGCGCGTCATCAGGCGCGTGAACAAGGGGCCGTACTCCTTGTCCTCCAGGTCGGCCTGTGTGTTGTGGAGGATCGTGCCGCCGTAGCTGAGGGTGCGCGCGAGGAGCTCGTCCGGCTGGTCGGCCAGCAGCAGGGTGCGGTGCAGCAGGGCCCGGGCGGAGTCCCGGTCCGCCGCGAACCCGAAGTCCAGGAGGCGGTTCGTCGCGTCCTGCTCCAGGTAGTGCCGTGCGTGCAGGAAGTCGCCCCAGAAGACCACGGCGTCGTGATCGCGCAGCTCGTCGAGGTGATCGGACAGGGAGCGGAAGCGGAACGGGAAGTCGGTGCCCCGGGCGCCCGCGCGCAGCTCCACGGTCTCCGGCAGGTGCAGGGTGTACCAGTTCGCGTCGATCTCGCCGCCCATCCGCCGGCGCATGGACTCGAACGCCAGGTCCACCGTCAGCATCCCGGTGTTCCGGTATCCGATGTTCGGCGCGGTGATGACGGCGACGCGTGCCATGTGGTCCTTTCCCTCAGCCGGTGCCGGCGCCGGCGGAGTGGCGCACGGATCACCGGCAAACCTACAGGTCGACGTGGACCGGAGGGCGACCCGGCCCCGCGCCGGCGGCTACGCCCCGTCGTGCACCAGGCCCGCCACATGGGCGGTCACCGTGTCGAGGATGTCGGCCCAGGCCGACTCGTCGCCGAGGACGAGGTAGTTGAGGGTCAGCCCGTCGGTCATGGCGGCCAGATAGCGGGCCAACACCGAGACGGGGACCTGGAGTTGGAGGTCCATGCCGGCGCGCAGCTCGTCGATGAGGTGGGCGTACGCGTCGACGTAGAGCTCGTACTGGCGGCGGGCCAGGTGCTCGAAGCCGGGCTCACGGAGGGCGTACTGGGTGAGTTCGTAGGTGAGCATGTGCTCGTCGGGGTGGGCGCGGACGTGGTCCCAGTAGGCCTGGAACCCGGCCCGGACGGTGTCCACCAACGTGTCCCTGGGCTTCAGCGCCTCCTTCACCACCGTCACGGAGTGATCCGTGAGAGCCGTGATCACGGACTCGACGAGCGCCTGCTTGGAGTCGAAGCAGTAGTGGAAGACGCTCAGGGACACGTCCGCCTCGGCGGCGATGGACCGGGTCGTCGTCTTCGCGACGCCGTCCCGGGCCATCGCCCTGATGGCAGCCTCCGTCAGCTGTCTGCGCCGCTCGGCCGACGGCATGCGTGCCATGTGTGTCCTCGGTTCGGGTGCGTCAGGCGCTGTGGACGCCCACTTCGTAGAGCGAGTATCCCCAGTCGGTGCCGCGGTCGAGGCCGTGTACGCGGACGTAACGGGCCGGTGTGCCCGCGAACTTGGCCGTGTCCAGGCCGCCGTCGCCGGAGGTGGTGGACCAGACGGTCTGCCAGGTGGAGCCGTCGGTGGAGAGTTCGATGTTGTACGACTTCCCGTACGCCCGCTCCCAGTCCAGCGTCACCTTGGAGACCCGGTTGGTGGAGCCCAGATCGACCTGCCACCACTGGTCGTCGCTCCAGTCGCTGGCCCAGCGGGTGGAGCCGTCACCGTCCACGGCCCGGCCCGGCTGGTAGCTGGTGAAGGGGTTCGACTCGGACGAACTGGCCGTCGCCGTACGCCCGCCCGCCAGATTGACCGAGGCCTGGTGCTGCTCCGTCGCACCCCAGGTGTCGAGGTAGGACTCGGCGCCCCGGAACAGGTCGTTGACGACGTCCTCCCCACCGACCTTGCGGATGTCCTCGATCCAGTCCGGGATCATGCCGACCATCGCCGCGCCGTCGGTGTTGAAGTCGAAGGTACGGTCGCCGCTGGTCTGCTTGTCGATGACGGAACCGCCGTCGACGCTCTTGAAGGGGTACGTCACCTTGTTCGCGGCGTCCGCTCCGCGCGGGGCGGGGTGGTCGCCGATGCCGTTGAAGTCGGTGCCGAAGCCGTAGCCGACGCCGTACTTGTCGCGCAGTGCCTTGGTACGGGCGGCCTCCGCGACGAAGCCCTCGGAGCCGTGCATGTACTGGGCGACGAAGCCGCCGAGGCTGTAGACGCGCTCGGTCCAGTTGAGGTCCATCCAGCTGTGCGAGGAGAGCACGCCGGCGTAGGAGTCGGCCTCGAAGATGTCCAGCGCCTGGCCGACGGCCTTGACGCTCATGTGGTCGATCTCCAGCATCATCTTGCGCTTCTCCATGCCCCGCACGGCGTACTCGCCGAGTTCGGTGAGCCCGCGTTTGTTGCACTGCGCGTCCGAGTCGTACGAGGGGACGTCCACGCCGGCCGGCAGGTCGTCCTCGGCCTCGGAGGTGGCGTTGCCGATCGGGTTGTCGTGCTGCGGCCCGGTGCACTTCTCGGTCTGCCAGAAGGTGCCGGTGGACAGGAACTGCCCGACGTTGATGGCCGTTCCGAGGCCGCCGGAGTCGAAGCGGACGCCGCAGAGCGCGTTGTCGAACTTGTGGCACAGGAACATCGAGCGCACCCCGAGCGAGTACAGCTCGTCGAGCCCCTTGTCGATGTCGGCCTTGCTGCACTGCGGGATGTCGAGGATCTGCTTGCAGCCGAAGGGCTCGGAGGTCTCGACGCCGAGGATGACGGCGAGCTTGCCCTGCTTGATGACCTCGCGGGCCTGCGCGCTGTCGGTGACGATCCGGAACCAGCCCTTCCCGGTGCCGCCGTACATCTTGTCGATGTAGTCCTGGAGTTGGTACGTCAGCTTCGCCTGGAGCCGGATCGAGGTCATCTCGTCGCAGCTGCGGTCCTTGAAGGGGTAGACCGAGCAGATCACGCCGTTGGTGACGAGGTCGTTGACCAGCACGCGCTGGCCGCCGCGCCAGGCGCGCTCGACCCAGGCGTAGTAGTTGGCCTGGTGGGTCATCGAGTCGTAGGCGGGCCAGTCCTTGAAGGTGGGCCAGCCGACCGGGTCGTGCTTGCCGTCGCCGCCGTGGGTGATGTAGTCGAAGATCGCGAGGGTGCCGTCGGGGTAGTGCTCGGGACAGTCCTTGAGCGCGTCGGCGACTCCGGCCTCGGAGAACACCTTGCCGCAGATCAGCCGACCGCCGAAGGCCTCGTTGGAGAACAGGTGGTTGTGCGCGTCGACGAACCCGCGGACCTCGCCTGCGGAGTTGGTGCCGGTGAAGGGTTCGCCGGTGACGTTGACCTGGACGTCCGGGGTGGGCCGCGCGGTCGGGTCCCACCAGTTGCCGCTCGCCGCCGAACTCGGCGTCGGGCCGAGGACGACGGCCAGCACCAGGAGGAGCAGCGACATCATGGTGACGTTCCTGCGTCTGCGGTACGAGCGTCGGGTCTGCGTCACTGCCCACGTCCCTCGGTCGGCGGGATCGCGCGGTTGACCAACCCATGAGGCTGTCATGACCTGCGCAAGGTACGACGAGGATCGGGGCGGACGCCTTCCGAGTCAAGAGTCCGGGACGCTTGACCTGATAACTGGCACCGCCGGAAAAGCGATTGACGTGTGTCCGTCCCCGAAGGTCGGATGACACCCCATGACCACAGGGCGACTCCACCCCGACCTGCATCCCATCGACGAGGACCTCGTACGGCGGCTCGTCGCCGGCCGGTTCCCGCGGTGGGCGGAGCTGCCGGTGGAGAGGTTTCCGTCCGGCGGGACGGTCAACGCGATGTACCGGCTCGGCGCGGACATGGTCGTACGACTGCCGTTGGTGGCAGGCGGCGCGCGGGATGTGGCACTGGAACGGGAGTGGCTGCCGCGGCTCGCGCCCCTGCTGCCCACGGCCGTCCCCGAGGTGCTCGCAACCGGGGAGCCCGCCGAGGGTTTTCCGTGGCCGTGGTCGGTGTACCGATGGCTGTCGGGGCGGAATCCCGAGGCGGGGGCGTTGAGCGAGCCCGTGCGACTGACCGAGGATCTGGCCGGGTTCGTGACGGCGATGCGGGGTGTCGGTCTGCCGGGCGCGCCGCGGGCCCACCGGGGTGGACCGCTGTCCGAACTCGACGCTGAGACCCGGGCCGCGATCGAGCGGCTGCGCGGGATTCCCGAGGAGGGCGTCGACTGCGATGCGGTGACCGCCGTATGGGAGGGCGCCATGCGGGTCCCGGACCGGGAGGGGGATCCCGTGTGGCTGCACGCCGACCTGATGCCGGGCAATCTGCTGGTGGACGCGGGACGGCTGACCGCGGTGATCGACTTCGGGTGCATGGGAGTGGGCGATCCGGCCTGCGACCTGTTCCCGGCGTGGAACCTGCTGCCCGCCGACGCGCGGGCGGTCTTCCGCGAGGCACTCGACGTGGACGAGGCGGCCTGGCGGCGCGGGCGGGGACGGACGCTGTCGCAGGCGGTGATCGCGCTGCCGTACTACCGCAGGACGAACCGGGCGATGGCCGACAACGCGAGGCATGTGATCCGGGAAGTGCTGGGCGAGAGCTGAGGTCCTGAGGGACCGTCAGTGTTCGGCCAGGACAACCGCCTTGCGGATTCCGGGACTTGTGGTGGCGATGACGGCCACGAGGAGGCCGATCCCCGACAGGGCGAGGACGGCGGCCCGGGGGCCCACGCCGTCCAGCAGCGCTCCGGCGATCAGCGAACCGAACGGAATGGCACCCCAACTGACCAGCAGGACGACGCTCTTGACCCGGCCGAGCATGTGGTCCGGGATGACCTTGTACTGGTAGCCGACCACGACCACGTTCCACACGGGGCTGACGAAGGCCATCGCCGCCACCAGCGGGCCGAGGGTCAGCGGGGTGGGCATGGCGGCGATCGGCACCAGCAGCGCCGCCCACAGCCAGGCCGCGCCGATCGCCACCGTCCTGGGCGGCAGCCGGCGCTGGATCCAGGGCGCGGCGAACGCCCCGGCCAGGCCGCCGAAGCCGAAGAAGCCGAGCACCGCGCCGGTGACACCGGCGGAGGCGCCCAGGTGGCGGGCCAGCACGATCACCACCAGGGTCAGCGCCTGGAACATGATGTTGGCCAGCGCCATGCACACCACGGTGACCCGGATGAACGGCTGCCCGAGCAGCCACCGCACCCCGGCGCCCACCTCCTGCCACCAGGGACCGGCCGGCTCCCGGCGTCGGACCCGTAGATCCGCGCGGATGAAGGCGAGAGTGGTGAAGGAGGCGACGTACGACAGCGCGTCGGCCAGGAAGGGCAGGGCGTGCGAGACGCCGTACAACAGGCCGCCAAGGGGCGGACCGGCCAGGCCCGCGCCCGGGACTTGGCCTCCTGCTGAGCGAGCGCCGGGGTGAGTTGCCCGGGGGTGACGAGCGAGGGCAGGACCGACTTCTCGGCCACGCTGAAGAAGACGAAACACGTGCCGCCGACGAAGCCCGCCGACAGGAGTTGGGTGTACGTCAGCCGGTCCAGCCACAGCGCCACCGGGATGCTGCCCAGCGCCACGACCCGGACGGCCTCGCACCACAGCATGACCCGCCCGCGCTCCAGCCGGTCCAGAACCGCCCCCGCGGGCAGGTAGAACAGCAGATACGGGAGGGTGGAGACGAACCCCGCCAGACCTGCCCGGCCCGGCGATCCGGTCATGGCCAGGACGATCAGCGGGACGGCGACGGAGGACGTGCGGGTGCCGAGGGTCGAGAGCACCTGGCCGGACCACAGCAGCACGAAGTCCCGGTTGCGCCACAGCGATTCGGGTGCCGCACGCGCGTCCCCCGACGCGCGGGATCCGGCGTTCGTCTCCGTCACTCGGCCGTCAGTCCACGGGCCAGGTGTGCGCGGGTGCGTTCAGGTGCATGTAGTCCTTGTATGTCATGGTCATCCGCCGCAGCGCCTCCCGGCGGTCCGAGGTGGCCGTCTTCTCCAGGTGGTGGACCGTCTCGGCCTGCCACAGGGCGCCGTTGCGGGCGGTGACGCAGCGCTGTTCGATGATGCCGAGCATGGGCTCGCGCCAGGTCGCGTCGAGGCCGGCCAGCTCCAGGCCGCGGTGGGCCAGGGGCAGCAGGCGGCGCAACACCAGTTCCGTGACCGGGACTTCGCCTACGCCGGGCCAGTAGAGGCGGGCGTCGATGCCGTCGCGGGCCGCGGTGTGCAGGTTCTCCTCGGCGACCGAGAAGGACATGCGGGTCCACACCGGGCGGTCCTCGTCGACCAGGGCGCGGGTCAGGCCGTAGTAGAACGCGCCGTTGGCGATGATGTCGGCCACGGTGGGCCCGGCGGGCAGGACGCGGTTCTCGATGCGCAGGTGCGGGCCGCTGTCGGTGACGGCGTAGACGGGGCGGTTCCAGCGGTAGATCGTGCCGTTGTGCAGGGTCAGTTCGCCCAGTTGCGGGACACCGCCGCCGTCGAGGGCCTCCTGCGGGTCCTCGTCGTCGCAGAGCGGGAGGAGGGCCGGGAAGTAGCGGACGTTCTCCTCGAACAGATCGAAGACGCTGGTGATCCAGCGCTCCCCGAACCACACCCGGGGCCGTACCCCTTGGGCCTTGATCTCCTGCGGGCGGGTGTCGGTGGCCTGCTCGAAGAGCGGGATACGGGTCTCGCGCCAGAGCTCCTTGCCGAAGAGGTAGGGCGAGTTCGCCGCCAGGGCGGTCTGCACGCCGGCGATCGCCTGGGCCGCGTTCCAGTAGTCCGCGAACTCCTTGGGGGCGACCTGGAGATGGAACTGGGTGCTGGTGCACGCGGCCTCGGGCGTGATGGCGTCGGCGTACATCGACAGCCGCTCCACGCCGTCCACCCTGATCCGCAGGTCCTCGCCGCGGGCCGCGAAGATCTGCTCGTTGAGGAGCTTGTAGCGCGGATCGCCGGACAGGGCGGCCTCGCCGACGTCCGTCTCCCACAGGGTCGGCAGGATGCCGATCATGATGAGGTGCGCGCCGACGGCCGCGGCGCGTTCCTCGGCGTGGTTGAGGGCGTCGCGGATCGCCCGCTCCCACGCCCCGGGGCCGCCGGTCGTCAGCTCCCTGGGCGGAACGTTGATCTCCAGGTTGAAGCGGCCCAGCTCGGTCGACCAGGCGGGGTCGGCGATCGCCCGGAGCACCTCGGTGTTGCGCATCGCCGGGCGTCCGTCGGCGTCCACCAGGTTGAGCTCGATCTCCAGACCGACCTGAGGGCGCTCACTCTCGAACCCCGACTCGCGCAGCATCTGCGCCAGCACATCCAGGCAGGTGTGCATCTTGTCCCGGTACCGGCGGCGGTCCTCCCGCGTGAACACCAGGGCGGGCACATCACGTCCCATCGGGCCCTCCCGAGTCCCCTCGGCGGATACCTTTCGTCCCAGAGTCCCACCACCTGCGCACCCCGGACAAGGCGTACCGCCGGTGCTGAACTGGGTCGACACCGCGAAGGGGTACCCCGATGAGCAGACCGCAGTCCGAGTTCCACCGCCCCGAAGCGCCCTGGCACCGGCCACCGGGGGCCGCCGAGGGCGTGTGGGAGCAGATGCTGGCCGAGGATCCGGAGACCGGGGACGCCACCGTGCTCCAGCGGTACGAGCCGGGGGCGGACACCAGCGCGCAGGGCTCGGTGCGGCACGACTTCCACGAGGAGGTGTATCTCCTCGACGGCTCCCTGACCGACCTGCGACTGGACGAGACCTTCACCGCGGGCATGTACGCCTACCGGCTGCCGGGCATGGAGCACGGGCCGTGGACGAGTGCGGAGGGTGTGCTGATGCTCGTCAGACGCGCGCGGTGAGGCGCGGGGCCGTCTTTCTTGGCCAACTCTTGGGATTGGCATGGACCTGTTCATGATCAGTGGCTAAGCTCGGCCGCGCATCTGGATGAGAGCGCTCTCACCGTTCTGCTGTTCCACCCCCACCTCGCTGGAACAACGAAGGGGCACTCCCTTGAGACGCACCACAGCCATGCGCACCGCCCTGTCCGCACTCCTCCTCCTCGGCACCTGGGCGACCGCCGGCGCCCTTCCCGCCTCGGCCGCCGACTCCCCCGCCCGCGCCGCGGCACCCGCTTCCTCCGCGCTGATCTCCGCGATGCAGCGCGACCTCGGCCTGACGAAGCACCAGGCACTGGCACGGCTCTCCGCCGAGAAGACGGCAACTGCCGTGGAACGCAAGGCGAAGCGGGCCGCCGGAGCCTCGTACGGCGGCTCCTGGTTCGACTCCCGCAGCGGGAAGCTGACCGTCGCCGTCACCCGCGGCGCGAACACCGAGGCCGTCCGCGCGACCGGCGCCACCGTACGCCTCGTCGAGCACAGCGCACGGCAACTCGACGCGGCGAAGGCCCACATCGACGAACTGGCCGCGCCCAAGGGGGTCGGGAGCTGGTACGTCGACCAGAAGGCCGGCTCGATCGTCGTGAACGTCGTCACCGCGAACCGCGATGACAACGATGTCCAGGCCTTCCTGGCCAGGGCTCGCAAGGCCGGACCGGTCGAGGTGCGCCAGATCGCCCAGGCCCCGAGCACCTTCGCCGCCGGGACCGTCGGCGGCGACCCCTACTACACCGGCAACGTCCGCTGTTCCATCGGCTTCTCGGTGTACGGCGGTTTCATCACCGCCGGGCACTGCGACCAGCACACCGGCGCCGTGTACGGCTGGGACGGCTCCTACGTCGGCAACTTCCAGGGCTCGTCGTTCCCGGACAACGACTACGCCTGGGTGAACGTCGGCAGCGGCTGGTGGACCGTCCCGGTGGTGCTCGGCTGGGGCACCGTCTCCGACCAGCTGGTCCGCGGCTCGGTGGAGGCCCCCGTCGGCGCCTCCATCTGCCGCTCCGGCTCCACCTCGCACTGGCACTGCGGCACGGTCCTGGCCAAGAACGAGACCGTCAACTACAGCCAGGGCGCGGTCTACCAGATGACCAAGACGAACGTCTGCGCCGAGCCCGGTGACTCCGGCGGCTCCTTCATCAGCGGCGACCAGGCACAGGGCGTCACCTCGGGCGGCTGGGGCGACTGCACCTCCGGCGGCGAGACCTGGTACCAGCCGGTCAACGAGATCCTCAACCGGTACGGGCTGACCCTGCACACGGCCTGACATCCACAACGAAGGGCGCCCGACCGGGAGTTGCCGGTCGCGCGCCCTTCCCTCAAGCACCGCTCACACGTACTCGGTCGCCGCGTCCAGCAGCCGGTCCGTCGGACAACCGGCGAAGGAGGAGCGCAGCAACACCCAGAAGCCCGCCCGAAGTTGGTCGCGGGCGACCAGCACGACCTGAGTGCGGCCCAGCGCGGTCTGGGCACAGCGGCCCGGGGCGAAGCCCCGTGGGTGCAGGCCGAGCCGACAGCCATGGGCGAGGAGGTCACGGGCGCGCGGCCCGCCGACCAGGAGGGTGGTCCGGGCGCAGCCATGGCGCGGTCGACTTGGCGACGGATTCGGCGAGTTCGCGCCGGATGTCGGCTCCGGTGGCCTTGCCGTCGAGGAGTTGTGCGGTCACCTTCGCTGCTCCTTCCCGGGGTCAGCCACGGAGACGGGACATCGTCGGGTCGAACAGCGGCTCTTCGGCTACGACCGCCTCGATCCGCTGGTCGAAGTAGCCGATGTGGACCGTCGTGCCGGGGGCGGTGAGTTCCGACGGGAGCCAGGCGTACGCGATGCCCTTGCCGATCGTGTAGCCGTACGCCGCGCTCGTGACGTAGCCGACCGCGCGGTCGCCGTCGTACACCGGCTCCTTGCCCATGACGACCGACCGCGGGTCCTCGATGGTCAGACAGGTCAGCTTCCGTCGGACGTCGGCCTTGCGGCGCACCAGCGCCTCCTTGCCCACGAAGTCCTCCTTGTCGAGCTTGACCGCGAAGCCGACGCCGGCCTCGTACGGGTCGTGCTCGTACGTCATGTCGGTGCCGAAGGAGCGGTAACCCTTCTCCAGGCGCAGGCTGTTGAAGGCGCCGCGCCCCGCGATGACGCCGCCGAGCGGTTCGGCCGCCGCCCACAGGGTGTCCCAGAGCTTCTGGCCGAGGTCGGCGGTGGTGTACAGCTCCCAGCCGAGTTCGCCGACGTACGACAGGCGCATGGCTGTCACCGGGACGGAGCCGATGTGGGCGCGCTTGGCGCGGAAGTACTTGAGGCCGTCGCCCGAGAAGTCCTCGTCCGTCAGGGGCTGGAGGACCTTGCGGGCCAGCGGGCCCCACAGGCCGATGCAGCAGGTGCCCGGCGTGATGTCGCGGACCTGGACCGTGCCGTCGGCCGGGAGGTGGCGGCCGAACCAGTCGAGGTCGAGGTTGCCGTTGGCGCCGACCTGGAAGAGGTCACGGGCGAGGCGGGCCACGGTGACGTCGCTGCGGATGCCGCCGTCGTGGTCGAGGAGGAGCGTGTACGTCACCGAGCCGACGGACTTGGCGACCTTGCCGGTGACCAGGCGCTCCAGGAAGTCCGCGGCGCCGGGGCCGGAGACTTCGAGGCGCTTGAGGGCCGTCATGTCGTAGAGGGCGACGGTCTCACGGGTGGCCTGGGCCTCGGCGCCGACGACGGGCGACCAGAACTGCGCGGCCCAGTCGTTCGGGGTGGGGATCGAACGGCCTTCCAGCAAGGCCGCGTTGGCCTCGTACCACTGCGGGCGCTCCCAGCCGTTCGCCTCCAGGAACACCGCGCCGTGCTCCTGCTGGCGGGCGTAGAAGGGGCTCTTGCGGATCGGGCGCGGGTCGCCCGACGGCTGGAGGGGGTGGAGGATGTCGTAGACCTCTTCGAAGTTGCGGCAGTCGCGGGCCAGCACGTACTCGGGGGTGAGCTGGTGCGGCTCGAAGCGGTTGACGTCGCACTCGTGCAGGTCGAAGGAGGAGCAGTAGCCGTCGACCAGCCATTCGGCCATGGCGCGGCCGACGCCCGCGGAGTGGGTGACCCAGACGGCCTCGGCGACCCAGAAGCCCTTGACGTCCGGGGACTCGCCGAGGAGCGGGAAGTTGTCGGTGGTGAAGGAGAAGAGGCCGTTGATGCCCTCCTCGATCTTCGCCTCCTGCGTCGCGGGGAGCAGGGACTGGGTCTCGGTCCAGGCGGGGACGAAGTCGTCCTCGGTGAACTTCAGGACCGAGGGCATCTCGTCGGCCTCGTCGACGGAGAGGATCTCGTCGGCGGTGATGGGCATCGGGCGGTGGCCGTAGTAGCCGATGCCGATGCCGTCGAAGCGGTCGCGGTAGTAGAGGTCGGCGTCCTGGTGGCGCAGGATCGGGCGGACCGCTTCCTCGGTCTGGCCGGCGAGGGCCGGTATCGGGCCGGTCCAGGCCAGTTGGTGGGCCAGCGGGGTCAGCGGGAGGTTCATGCCGGCCATGCGGGCGATCTTCGGGCCCCAGATGCCGGCGCAGCAGACGACGATGTCGGCCGGCAGGTCGCCCTGGTCGGTGCGGACGCCGGTGATCTCGCCGTCGGCCCGGAGGATGTCCAGGACCTCGTGGCGGGGCAGGAAGGTGACCCCGCGCTCGGTGGCGCGGCGGATCTGCGCCTCGACGGCGAGGACCGCCTTGGCGAGGCCGTCGGTGGGGACCAGGAGGCCGCCGAGGACCTTGTCGCGGTTGACCAGCGGGTGCTGTTCGAGGCACTCGTCGGCGGTCAGGAGGCGCGCCTCGATGCCCCAGGCGGTGATCCAGCCGTGGCGGCGGTGCAGTTCCGTCAGGCGCTCCGGGGTGGTCGCCACTTCGAGGCCGCCGACCTGAAGGAAGCAGGGCTTGCCGTCGACGTCGAGGGAGCAGAACTTCTCGACCGTGTAGCGGGCCAGCTCGGTCATCGTCTTGGACGAGTTCGCCTGGAAGACCAGGCCCGGGGCGTGTGAACTGGAGCCTCCGGTGGCCGGCAGCGGGCCCTGGTCGACCACGGTCACTTCGGTCCAGCCTCGTGCGGAGATCTCGTCCGCGAGGGCCGCTCCCACGACGCCCGCTCCGATGATCACCACTCGGGGTCCCGCCATCGCCGCACCTCCGAAATCAAAACCGGCTAGTTGCTTTGTGCGCAACGCGATTCAGGTTGCGCAACTCAGCGTGCCTGTCCCGGGGAGGGGGTGTCAAGGGGTCCGTGACGTCGGAAAACGCCCGGAAACACGGGCCCGGACACGGCAATGCCCGGCGGGCGGCACGCGAGAAGGCGCGCCGCCCGCCGGGCATGTTCGACCGGTCTGCCCGGCTCGGCTACTTGAGCCAGGCGTCCACCTTGTCCTTGTTGGCGTCGACCCACTTCTTGGCCGCCGCGTCGTCCGTCATCTTGTCCTGGGCGATGTACTTGGCGACCTCGTTCTGGTCGTCGTTCGTCCAGTTGAAGTTCTTCACCAGGTTGTAGGCGGGGCTGCCCGACTTGGCGAACTTCGTGCTGACGATCTTGTTGAGGTTGTAGACGGGGTAGTCGCAGGCGACCTTGGCCGCGTCGGCGTCACAGCCGTCCTTGTAGGCGGGCAGGCTGACCTTCTTCAGCGGGACCTCGGACAGGAACCACTGGGGCTCGTAGAAGTAGCCGATGACCCACTGCTTGTTCTTCTCGGCGGTGCGGAAGGCCTGGATGAGCGCGGTCTCGCTGCCCGCGTACACCACCTTGAAGTCGAGCTTGAGGTTCTTCACCAGGGCCGCGTCGTTGGTGACGTACGAGGGGTCGCCGTCGAGGAGCTGGCCCTTGCCGCCCGACTCGGAGGTCTTGAAGTTGGACGCGTACTTGTTGAGGTTCTTGTAGTCGAGGATGTCGGGGTGCGCCTTGGCCAGCCACGGCGGCACGTACCAGCCGATGATGCCCTTGTTGCCGGTCTGCCCGGCGTCCACGGCGGTCTTCTGCTCGGTTATGTACTTCTTCACCAGGTCGGCGTGGCCCCAGTTCTCCAGGACCGCGTCGACCTCGCCGGTGCCGAAGCCCTGCCAGGCGATCTCTTCCTTCAGGTTCTTCTTGTCGACCTTGCAGCCCAGGCTGTGTTCCGCGACGTACGCGACGACCGCCGCGTCCGCCTCGTAGCCCACCCAGGGGTTGACCGCGAGGTTGAAGGTGCCGCACTTGCCGGAGCTGCCCGCGCTGTTCGAACCCGAGGAGGTGTCGCCGACCTTCGCGCCACCGCACGCGGTGAGGGTGAGGCCGAGAACGGCCAGGCCGGCCGCGCCGGCTCGCCAGTGTCTTGCCATGGTGTGGTGCTCCTTAAGCGCTCGCGCGTCGCGCCGCTGCCTGAGTGATCCGGTCGAACATGACTCCGAGCAGTACGATGGCGAGTCCTGCCGCCAGCCCCTTGCCGTACAGCTCGCCCTGCGAGAATCCGGCCACGACGTCGTAGCCGAGGGCGCCCGCGCCTACCAGGCCGCCCACAACAACCATCGACAGCACGTAGATCAGGCCCTGGTTGGTCGCGAGCGTCAGGGCACTGCGTGACATCGGCAGTTGGACCTTGGTGATGATCTGCCAGGTGTTGCACCCGGCGGAGGTGGCCGCTTCCACGGTGGTCTCGGGCACGGCCCGGATCCCGTCGGCGATGATTTTCATGGCGACCGGTGCGCCGTACACGATCGCGGCGACGATGGCCGTGAAGCGGGTGGCGCCGAACAGCGCGAGGAACGGCACGAGATAGACGAACGGCGGCATGACCTGGGCCGCGTCCAGGGTCGGCCGGATCAGCCGGTCCACCATCGCGCTGCGGCCCATCCAGACGCCGAACACTATGCCGAGGATCATCACCAGCACGGTGGCGACGATCGTCGAGGCCAGCGTCGTCATGGCGTCGGACCACACGCCGGTGCCGACGAGGAGGCCCACGCACACGGCGGTGGTGATGCCGGTCTTCCAGCCGCCGAGGACCACCGCGAGGGCGACCAGCACCGCGCCGACCAGCCACCACGGGGAGTCGGTGAGCAGGGTCTGGAACGGGTTGAGCAGGCCGTTGGTGATGACGTCGCGGATGGCGTTGGTCAGCCCGGACAGGTTGTCCTGCGCCCAGTTGGTCGCCGTGTCGACGGCGCTGGCGATGTGGCTGCCGACGGTGCCGTCGCCGGGGAAGTCGGCCGCCCACAGGTAGGTGTGCGAGAGGTAGACCAGGACCGCGGTGACCGCGGCGCCGGCGCCCAGCAGGGGGCGGCGCCACTTCGCGAAGTCGTACTTGGAGTTGCGCGCGTTCTCCTCGCGCGCGGCGGCCGCGGTGGTGACGCGGTCCAGGACGATGGCCATGACGACGATGGCGAGGCCCGCGTTGAAGGCCGTGCCGACGTCGAGGGACTGCAACGCCTGGATGACGTTGGCGCCGAGGCCGGGTGCGTTGATCAGGGCGGCGACGGTGACCATGGCGAGGGCCGCCATGATGGTCTGGTTGACGCCCATCACCACGGTGCGCTTGGACATCGGCAGCAGGACCTTCAGCAGCGACTGGCGGCGGGTGGCGCCCAGCGAGTCGGCCGCCTCGACCGTCGTCTTCGACACGTTGCGGATGGCATGCGCGGTGATGCGGATCGTCGGTGGGGCCGCGTAGATCACGGTGGCGATGGAGGCGGAGGCGCCGCCGATGAGGAAGAACAGGGTGAGCGGCGCCAGGTAGACGAAGGTCGGCATCGTCTGCATGAAGTCCAGGAACGGCGTCACGATCCGGTTGAACCGGTCCGAGAGACCGGCCCACACGCCGAGCGGGACCGCGAACAGCAGTGCCACGAACACTGCGGAGAGGGTGAGCGCCAGGGTGTCCATGGACTCCTGCCACAGCCCCTGGAGCCCGAAGAAGGTGAAGCCGGCGACGGCCAGCAGGGCGACCCGCCAGTTGCCCACGGCCCAGGAGACGTAACCGACGAGGCCCACGACGCCGAGCCAGCCGATCTGCGGGACCGGGCGGTCGCCGGTCGGCTGGGAGATCAGGTGCTGGATGAAGGTCACCAGGTTGTCGATGACCAGCCGGATCTCGTTGAAGAAGTACAGGAAGAGCGGGTTGGAGTTCCGGTTGGCGCCGATGGAGTCGTTGAGGTCGTTGATCCACCGGTGCAGGTCGGTGAGGTCGGCGGCCGCCAGGGACAGGGTCTGCTTGCCCCGCAGTACGGCGAAGAGCACCAGCCAGACGACCACGATCGCGCCGATCACCACGGGCCGGCCGACCTTGCGCACACGCCTGACCGGAGTGACCGGCTCCACGGCCCCCGTCTGTTCGGGTTTCTCCAGGACGGTCGCCATCACGCGCCGCCTTCCTGACCGGCGACCACGGCGAGGATCTCCTCGTCGCCGACGATGCCGAGCAGCTTGCCGTTCTCGACGACCTTGACCGGCTTGTCCGCGGCCAGGACGACCCGGGTGGCCTCCTTCACCACCACGTCAGGGCCCAGCTCGGGACCGTCCAGGTCGTCGCCGTCCTCCGGTGCGCGCATGATCCAGCGCAGGGTGAGGACGTCGCCGCGCGGCACGTCCTTCACGAACTCGCGGACGTAGTCGTCGGCGGGGGCGCCCACGAGCTCGTCGCCGGTGCCGCACTGGACCATCTTGCCGTCGCGCATGATGAGGATGCGGTCACCCAGCTTGAGCGCCTCGGAGAGGTCGTGGGTGATGAACACCATGGTCTTGCCGACCTCGTGGTGCAGCCGGATGACCTCGTTCTGCATGTCGCGGCGGATCAGCGGGTCGAGCGCGGAGAACGGCTCGTCGAAGAAGAGGACGTCGGGGTCGCCCGCCAACGCCCTTGCCAGGCCCACGCGTTGCTGCATACCGCCGGAGAGCTGGTCGGGGTAGGAGTTCTCGTATCCGGCCAGGCCCACCAACTCGACGACTTCCAGGGCCCGTTTGGTGCGCTCGGCCTTGCTCATGCCGCGGATCTCCAGCCCGAAGCCGACGTTCTCGACGACGCGGCGGTGGGGCAGCAGCCCGAAGTGCTGGAAGACCATGGAGAACTTGCTGCGGCGCAGCTCGCGCAGGTGCTTGTCGTCGCACTGGCGGATGTCCTGGCCCTCGAAGACGACCTCGCCGGAGGTCGGTTCGATGAGCCGGGTCAGACATCGCACCAGGGTGGACTTGCCGGACCCGGACAGTCCCATGACGACGAACACCTCGCCGGGCGCGACGTCGAAGTCGACGTCGCGTACGGCGGCGGTGCATCCGGTACGGTCCATGAGCTCCCGGCGGGAGAGACCGCACAGTTCCTCTGAACCCGGTACCCGGTCGGCCTTCGGCCCGAACACCTTCCACAGATTGCGCACGGATATGACCGGAGTGCCGTCCGAGTCCTGGGGCGTGCCGCGCCGCTGCGGCACCTCGGTCTGTGTGGGGGTCACGATCGACCTCTTTTCGGCGTTCAGCCGCGGAACCAGCGTTGCGGCCGGGGTTGGATGTTCTGCCAGACGTGTTTGGGCTCTCGGTACTCGTTCAGGCCGGACGGTCCCAGCTCCCGGCCCACGCCCGAGTGCCCGAAGCCACCCCATTCGGCTTGCGGTACGTAGGGGTGGTAGTCGTTGATCCACACCGTGCCGTGACGCAGCCGCCGGGCGACCCGCTGGGCCTTCCCGGCGTCCTGTGTCCAGACGGCGCCGGCGAGTCCGTACTCGGTGTCGTTGGCGATGCGTACGGCGTCGTCCTCGTCGGTGAAGCGCTCGACGGTCAGCACGGGCCCGAAGGACTCCTCGTGCACCACGCGCATGTCCTGCGTGCACGCGTCGAGAACGGTCGGCGGGTAGTAGTGGCCGTTCGCCAACGCGGGGTCGTCGGGCCGCGCGCCGCCGCAGCGCAGTACGGCGCCTTCCGCGAGACCCGCGGCGACGTACGCCTCGACCTTCGCGAGGTGCTGCGCGGAGATCAGCGCGCCGGTCTCGGCCTCGGGGTCGAAGGGGCCACCGAGGCGGATCTGGCGCGCACGCCTGACCACCTCGTCGACGAAGCGGTCGTGCAGGGAGTCCTCGACGATCAGCCGGGCGCCGGCCGAGCAGACCTGCCCGGAGTGCAGGAACACGGCCGTGAGCGCGAAGTCCACGGCGGTCTCGAAGTCGGCGTCGGCGAAGACCACGTTGGGGTTCTTGCCGCCGAGCTCCAGCGCGACCTTCTTCACGGAGGCCGCGGCGGTGGCCATGATGCGCTTGCCGGTCTCCAGGCCGCCGGTGAAGGAGACCATGTCGACGCGCGGGTCCTCGGAGAGCGGGGCGCCCACCTCGGGACCGGTGCCCAGGACCAGATTGGCGGCGCCGGCCGGGAGTCCGGCCTCCTCCAGTGCCCGCATCAGCAGAACGGAGGTGGAGGGCGTGAGCTCGCTGGGCTTGAGGACGATCGTGTTGCCCGCGGCGAGGGCCGGGGCCACCTTCCAACTGGCCTGTAGCAGCGGGTAGTTCCAGGGCGTGATCAGCCCGCAGACCCCGACCGGCTCATACACGACCCGGCTCACCGCGTCGTCGCGGCCGGTGTCGATCACCCGGCCCGCGTCGGTGCCGGCGATCCCGCCGTAGTAACGGAAGCAGGAGACGACGTCGGCGATGTCGTACTCGCTCTCCACCAGCCGCTTGCCGGTGTCCAGCGACTCGGCGCGGGCGAACTCCTTCGCGTCGCGCTCGATCAGGTCGGCGGTGCGCAGCAGCAGGGCGCCGCGCTCACGCTCGGGGGTGTGCGGCCAGGGGCCCTCGTCGAAGGCGCGGCGGGCCGCGGCGATCGCCGCCTCGATGTCGGGACGTGTCCCTTCCGCCACGGTCGCACTGAGCGAACCGTCGGCAGGACATCGGATTTCCCGGTGGCCTCCGGCCACCGGTTCCCGCCATTCACCGTCAACGTACAGGTCTGCCACGAGCCAAGCCCTTCAGCTGAAATGCGTTGCGCATCGTGCATCCAATTGCTTGTGGTGGAACACCTTGGCGAATGACCGGACAATCGTCAAGGGGTTGGCGGATGACGATTTCGCCATGTGAGCAGTTGCGCGGCCACCCTTGACCGAGGGCGCGCACCGAGCCGACCGTGTTGCGTATCGCTAACCAAGTTGTGCAATACGCACCGACGGAGGCCGCATCCTGGTTAGCCGGCGGTTCGATGATCGACTCCAGGGTCATTTCTTCATGAGGGTCCACTTCGACGTTTCCGATCCAAACGCGAATCTGGAAAATCTGCGTTACCGGGCCACGCGATCAACATCCACCACTCCTTCCTCCCCAGCTTCAAGGGCGCGAAGCCCTACGACCAGGCATACGGAGGACAAGGCCCCTTCAGGGCCGAAGCGGGAGTCTGGGGGCGCGGCCCCCGGCGATGCTCAGCCGGCCTGCTTCTGGGCGTCACGATGCCGGTAGTACGCCGCCTTGGACGGCGCGAGCGGCTCCTTGCCGAGGATCAGGTCGGCGGCCTTCTCGGCGACCATCATCACAGGGGCGTAGATGTTGCCGTTGGTGACGTACGGCATCACCGAGGCGTCCACGACCCGCAGCCCCTCCACCCCGTGCACCCGCATGCTGGTCGGATCGACCACGGACATCTCGTCGGTGCCCATCTTGCACGTGCAGGACGGATGCAGCGCGGTCTCGCCGTCCTTGGCGACCCAGTCGAGAATCTCCTCGTCGCTCTCGACGGACGGGCCGGGCGAGACCTCCCCGTTGTTGTAGGGGGCGAGCGCGGGCTGGTTGAGGAGCTTGCGGGCGACCCGGATCGCCTCTACCCACTCGCGGCGGTCCTGCTCGGTGGAGAGGTAGTTGAAGCGCAGCGCCGGGTACTCGCGCGGGTCCTTGCTCTTGATCTTCACCGAGCCGATGGCGTCGGAGTACATGGGCCCGACGTGGACCTGGTATCCGTGGCCGCCGGCGGGTACGGAGCCGTCGTAACGGACCGCGATGGGCAGGAAGTGGAACATCAGGTTGGGGTAGTCCACGTCCTCGTTGCTGCGCGCGAAGCCGCCGGCCTCGAAGTGGTTGGTGGCGGCCGGGCCTTTACGGAAGAGCCACTGGAGGCCGATGAAGGGGGCGCGCCACTTCGCCAGGTACGGCTGCATGGAGACGGGCTGCTTGCAGGCGTACTGGATGTACACCTCCAGGTGGTCCTGCATGTTCTCGCCGACGCCCGGCAGGTCGTGTACGACGTCGATGCCGAGCGCGCGCAGCTCCTCCGCGTTGCCGACACCGGAGAGCTGGAGCAGCTGCGGGGAGTTGATCGCGCCGCCGCACAGGATGACTTCCTTGGCGCGGACCTGCTGGAGGGCGCCCTTCCCGCGCTGGTACTCGACGCCGACGGCCTTCTTGCCCTCGAAGAGGACACGGGTGACCAGGGCCCGGGTCTTCACGGTCAGGTTGGGGCGCTTCCTGGCGGGCTTGAGGTACGCCTTCGAGGCCGACAAGCGCCGGCCTCGGTGGACGTTGCGGTCGAACTTGGCGAAGCCCTCCTGCCGGTAGCCGTTGACGTCGTCCGTCGGGGCGTAACCGGCCTCCTCGGTGGCCTTGAGGAAGGCACCGAAGAGGGGGTTGGTCGCGGGGCCGCGTTCGAGCACCAGGGGCCCGTCATGGCCGCGGAACTCGTCGTCGGGGTCGGCGGCCAGACAGTTCTCCATGCGCCGGAAGTACGGGAGACAGTGCGCGTAGTCCCAGCTCTCCATCCCGGCGTCGGCGGCCCAGCGCTCGTAGTCCATGGGGTTGCCGCGCTGGAAGATCATGCCGTTGATGCTGCTGGAGCCGCCCAGCACCTTGCCGCGGGCGTGGTAGACGCGCCGGCCGCCCATGTGGGGCTCGGGCTCGGACTCGTACTTCCAGTCGTAGAAGCGGCTGCCGATGGGATACGTCAGCGCCGCGGGCATGTGGATGAAGACGTCCCACGGGTAGTCGGACCGGCCCGCCTCCAGGACCAGCACGCTGTTCGCCGGATCCGCGGAGAGCCTGTTCGCCAGTGCGCTGCCGGCCGAACCGCCGCCGACGATGACGAAGTCGTATTGCAGGGGAGCCATGGTGCCTCGTCTCGCTCGCGCCGTAGATACGCGTCGCATGCTAATACCAGTAGCGCTATACGCACTAGGTTGCGACCAACGCAACTTACGAGGTCCGCGTTTCGCCGAGGTTTCACAGCGAGGACACGTCGGTCCGCCGTCGGTCCGGCTTGAAGGGGAGCTCCGTCACCGTCGCCCTGATCTCGCGCTGCGCGGTCCCCGGCCTGCCCCACAGCACGGCGAGCTCCGTCCCGGACGCCGCATGGGCGGGCTCGATCACACACAGGGAGATGGTCGACCGCAGGTTCACGCTGACGGTCCGGCCGGTGGACACGCCCACCCGCCGCCCTCCGGCGAGGACCTGGTCGAAGGCGGGGCCGCGGCCGCGCGGGAGTTCCATCGGGTCGGGCAGGTCACCCTCGCCCAGTGGTGCAGTGAGGATACCGGCGACGTCCGCGGCGTTCCAGCGCAGACCCACGAGGGTTCGCTGCGGCTCCTCCTTCGCGGCGTCGGCGGCCAGCGCGTCCCGGCCCAGGAAGTCACGGTCGGGAACACCCTTGCGGAAGCCCCAGCCCAGCTCGCCCGGCTTGCGGAAGTAGTCGGTGATGCCGTTCTCCGGCACGAAGCTGCCGCCGGGCGTTCCCCGCCGGAACTGCCTCGGCGCGCCCGGCGTGAGGATGGAGGCCGGGAGGTAGTCGAGGCCGTTCGTCGCGATGCCCGCCTCGATGTGCTGCACCGGCTGGGAGCGCAGGCCCAGCTGCCGGATCCCGAAGCGCTCGCCGCCGGCGACGGTGGCCGACCAGACCTCGTTGGCGTGTCCGGCGGGGCCGTGCAGTTCATAGCCGAGCTCGCCCGAGATGCCCGTACGCAGGACCCGCACCGGCACTCCGTCGATCGACGACATCCGGCTCCGGCTGAAGGCGATGTCGCGCAGGCTCTCCCCCGTCAGCTGCTCCAGCGTCTCCAGGGCCGCCGGACCCTGGATGCCGAAGATGAACCGCTCGGGGCTGACGTCCTCGACCTCGGCGTCCCAACTCCCCTGGCTCAGCTGCCAGATCAGCCAGTCGCCGCTGCCGGCCGTGTAGAGGAACTCCTCCTCGTCCAGGCGGCACACGATCCCCTCGGACGCGACCCAGCCGCTCGCGTCGAGCTGGACATGGTGCTTGATTCCGCCGAGCTCGAAGCGGGAGAGGTCCCGCATGCCCAGCCAGGCCAGGAAGTCCAGCGCCTCCCGCCCCCGGACGACGACCTTGTGCAGGGACGACCAGTCGCCGACGTAGCAGGACGTGACGTGCGCGGTGCACTCCTCGGTCCAGCTCGTGTACTCGAGCGGCAGCAGGGTCTGGGCGAAGGCGCCGTAGCCGCCCAGACCGTTACTCCGGTCCTGGGCCGCCACGGCCGGGCTGAAGTACGGCGGCCGCTCGGCGACGAAGGGGGCGTCCTTCAACCGAAGGACCGCTTCGTACGTGCTGCGCTGCGCGTCGGCGATGTCCACGGGGATCCTCCAGCAACATGTACGCCTCTTCGTTCGTCCGGTAACGAAGAAGCAACTAGATCGGTTAAGTGGGACCGTAACAGACCCTGCCGACAGCAGCACCGGGGTCGTTGTAGATCATTTCCACCGGAGTCGGTGGTGCGCGGCTCGGCTACCGCGGCCTGCGGTTACGCCGACGCGCGGGCCACGATGTGCCCGGGGACCGGCGCCAGTCCCCCGCTGTCGATGCCCAGGGCGTTGCGGGCGGCGATCCGGCCGAGGATCTCGGCGTCGATGTGGACGGTGGTGAGCGCGGGCGTGGTCAGGGAGCCGTACTCGGTCTCGTCGAAGCCGATCACGGCCACGTCCTCGGGCACGCGCCGCCCGAGGTCGCGCAGCGCGGTCAGGGTGCGCAGGGCGATGTCGTCGTCGAAGGCGGCCAGGGCGGTCACCTGCGGGTGCGCGGCGAGGAACGCCTCGACGGCGGCCGCTCCGGCTCCCCGGGGCCGGGGTACGACGAAGCGTTCGAGGGGCGGGAGCTCCAGCCGCCGGGCGGCTTCCCGGGCGAAGCGGAGGCGCGCCCCGGTCAGCGGGAACTCGTGGTCGGGCAGGGCCATGGCGATCCGGGTGTGTCCCCGTTCCGCGAGGTACCGGATCTGAAGCGCCGCGTTGGCGGCGAACCCGTTCTCCCAGTCCTCCTCCGGCTCCTGTCCCTGCATGTAGACCTCGCCGAGCCGCAGCACGGCGCGCGGCGCGATGGCGTCGAGGATCTTCTGCGTGGACTCGGGCGCCCCCTGCCCGTGCCGGACGAGGAGGACGTGGTCGTGTTCGGCCAGCTCCTCGTCCAGGCCCTGGACGTAGCTGCGGGAGAAGTTGCCCTCCATGCCGTGGTCGACGTGGAGTACGACGATCCGCGAGGACCCCTCGCGCAGCGCGCGGGCGATGCCGTGGACGACGTAGCCCAGGTCGTGGGCGGCGTCCAGGACCCGCTGCCGGGTCGCCGCGGAGATCGTCTGCCGAGGGTCGTCGTTGAGCACGAAGCTCACCGTCGCCCGGGACACGCCGGACGCCTTGGCCACGTCGGTCAACGTCACCCGGCCTGAACGGCCCATCCCGGCACACTCCTGTAGATCGATTAAGCCTGAAAGGCCAGCCTACGTGGTGTCCGGATGTCCCGCCGACGCGATGGCCAGCAGCAGGCGCGCCTTCAGCCGTGTCTCCTGCCATTCCCGCTCCGGCTCCGAGCCCCAGGTGATGCCGGCTCCCGTGCCGAACTTCAGGAGTCCTTGGGCGCGGTCGATCCAGAACGTGCGGATGCCCACGGCCAGTTCGCCCCGCCCGCGGTCGGCGTCGACCCAGCCGATGCCCCCACAGTAGGGGCCCCGGGGTGAGGTCTCCAGTTCCTCGATGATCCGCAGGGCGCTCTCCTTGGGTGCCCCGGTGACGGAGCCGGGCGGGAAGGTCGCCGCCAGCAGCTCCGGCCAGCCCGCGCCGTCACGCAGGAGCCCGTCGACCGTGGACACGAGGTGGACGAGGCCGGGGTGCTTCTCCACGATGCACAGGTCGGGCACGGTCACGGAACCGGTGGCGCACACCCGGCCGAGGTCGTTGCGGACCAGGTCGACGATCATCACGTTCTCCGCGTGGTCCTTCTCCAGCAGGTCGGCCTCGGTGCGGCCGGTGCCCTTGATGGGGCCCGAGGTCACGTACCTGCCGTCGCGGCGGAGGAAGAGCTCCGGCGAGGCGGTGGCCAACTCCACGCCGTGGCGCGGGAGACGGATGAATCCCGCGTACGGCGCCGGGTTGTGCCGTACCAGCAGCGTGGCCAGCGCCGCCACGTCGGCGCCCGGGGCGACGGGAGCGGACAGGACCCGGCACAGGTTCGCCTGGTAGACCTCGCCGGCCGCGATGTGCTCACGGATGCGGGTCACTCCCTGTTTGTATGCGCGGCGGTCGAGCGAGGTGGACCAGGAGTCGGTGGGTGGCCCGTGCCACGGGGCGGCCGGGATGTCGTGGCCCTCGGCCGGTCGTACGTCGCGGAAGCGGGCGCAGGTCGGCCGGCCCTCGAAGTCGGCGGCCACGGCCCAGAAGCCCTCGGAGTCCAGCGCCGAGGGGTCCCTGGTGACGTCCACGAGTCCGGTGGCGAGCCGCCCGCCGAGCAGGGCCATGGGCGGTGGTTCGTCCATCGCGCGCCTCCTGTCGTTGTCCGGTTCGCAGGCGTCTATGCCGCCACGGCCTCACGTTCGGCGCCCCACTGTGCGGCGAGCACCGTGTTGACCAGCAGCATCGCGATGGTCATCGGGCCGACACCGCCGGGGACCGGGGTGATCCGGTCGGCGATGCCGTCGAGTTCGGCGGAGCGGACGTCGCCGGTCAGACCGGAGGGCGTGCGGTGGATGCCGACGTCGATGACGACGGCGCCCGGGCGGACGTGCTCCGGGCCGACCAGCCCGCGGACGCCGGTGGCGACCACGACGATGTCGGCGGGGCGGGTGACCGCCGCGAGGTCGGTGGTGTGTTCGTGGGCGACGGACACGGTCGCCCCGCGCCGCAGCAGGAGTTGGGCCAGCGGCCGGCCGACCAGTTCGCCCCAGCCGACCACCGCGACCTGGGCTCCCTTGAGCGCGATGCCCTCGGCGTCGAGGAGCTCGATGACACCGCTGGGAGTGCACGGCCGCAGCCCGCGCTCCCCGCGGGCGAGGCGGCCGGCGCTCGCGGTGGTGAGGCCGTCGACGTCCTTGGTGACGGGGATGCGGTTGATGAGCGCGACTCCGTCGAGGTGCGCGGGCAGCGGGAGTTGGAGCAGGATGCCGGAGACCTGTGGGTCGGCGGCGAGCCCGTCGATCACCGCGGCCACGTCGTCATGGGTGGCGTGGCCGGGCAGATGACGATGGAAGTCGCGCATGCCGGCTTCCTTGATGGCACGCCGTTTGGCGGCGACGTACACGGCGCTGGCCGGGTCGTCGCCGACGAGGATGGTGGCCAGGCCGGGGGTTCGCCCCGGCTCGTCGGCCGCGATCGTGGCGACCGCTTCGGCGACCTGGGTGCGGATCCGCCGGGCGATCCCGGCGCCGTCGATGGTGGTGGTCATGGTGGCGAACCGCTTTCTGGGGCGGGCCCGGTCAGGCGAAGACGATGGTGTGGTTGCCCTCGCGGATGACCCGGTCCTCGGCGTGCCACAGCACGGCGCGGGAGAGCACGGCGCGTTCCACGTCGGCCCCGCGGCGGGTGAGGTCGGTCGCGGTGTGGGCGTGGGTGACCCGGACGACGTCCTGCTCGATGATCGGGCCCTCGTCCAGGTCCTGGGTGACGTAGTGGGCGGTGGCCCCCACCAGCTTCACGCCCCGCTCCTTCGCCTTGGCGTAGGGCCCGGCGCCGATGAAGGCGGGCAGGAAGGAGTGGTGGATGTTGATGATCGGCACGCCGACGTTCTCGATGAAGTCGCCGGAGAGGATCTGCATGTAGCGGGCCAGGACGACGAAGTCGACGTTGCCCTTGAGCAGCCGCAGGTGCTCCGCCTCGGCGGCGGACTTGTCGGCGCCCTGGCAGGGCACGTGGAAGAAGGGGATGCCGAAGCCGCGCACCTCCTCGGCCACGTCGGGGTGGTTGGAGATCACCATGGCGACGGTGACGGGGAGTTGGCCCTGCCGGTGGCGCCAGAGCAGGTCGAGCAGGCAGTGGTCCGACTTGGAGGCGAAGATCGCGACCCGCTTGGGCACGGACATGTCCCGCAGGGTGTAGCTGAGCCCGTACTCCCCCACCAGCCGCTCGTCGAGGTCGGCCCGCACGGCGGGCAGCACGGCCCGCAGATGGTCGAGGCCGAACACGGTGCGCTGGAAGAAGGCGCCGCCCTGCGGGTTGTCGGAGTACTGGTCGAGGGAGACGATGTTGGCGCCGTGGCTGCTCAGGACCGACGTCACCGCCGCGACGATGCCGGTGGCGTCCGCGCCCTGCACGATCAGCGAGGCCTGCTCGGCGGGCGGCTTCCCGGTGGTGGTGCGGGCCGGGGCGGTTTGCGTGAGGGTCATGCCAGGCTGTCCTTCCGGAAGCGGGCGGCCCAGTCGGAGGTGGCCTTGAGCCCGCCGAACGTATAGAAGTGGATCTTCAACTCGCCGTGCCGGGACGGGTCGTGGGCCGCGGCGAGGTCGCGCAGGAAGCGGTCCGGGCCCGCGGTGCCCATGAGGTTGGTCAGGGAGAGCCCGTACTTGCGGACGACCGAGGCGCTGGTGCCGACGCCGAACCGGGCGGCGTACGACATGAGCCGGCGCACTCCGGCGGGCCCGGGCACGCCGATCCTGATGGGGACCGCGATGCCGCGGCGGCGGACCTCTTCCACCCAGGTGAGCACCGGGTCGACGTCGAAGCCGAACTGGGTGATGACGCCGCCTTCCAGGGGTTGGGCGGCGAGGGCGGCGTGCTTGCCCTGGAGCGCGGACCACAGGGTCGGGCCGTCGATCGCGGGGTGCCCTTCCGGGTATCCGGTGATGCCGACGTGCCGTACGCCGTACTCCTGGAGCAGTCCCGTGTCGATCAGGGACAGGGAGTCGGCGTAGGGGCCCTCGGGCGAGTCCGGGTCGCCGCCGACGAGGAAGACGTTGTCGGAGGTGCCGTCGGCCTGGAGGCCGGCCAGGAAGCGCTCGAAGTCGTCGCGCGATCCGAGGCGGCGGGCGGATATGTGCGGTACCGGCACGAAGCCGAGGCGTTTGACCGCGCGGGCGGCGGCAAGCCGCATCTCCAGGTCCTCGTTTCCGAGGAAGGTGACGTTGATCCGGGTGCCCCGGGGAATGGAGTCGCGGGCCTCCTCCAGTTTGGGGACGTCCTTCCCCGTCATCTCCAGGGAGAAGTCCTCGAGGAGTGCGGTGCCGACCGCTGTCGGTGCCGTGCCGGTGGGGTTCATCGTCTTTCGTCTCGCTTTCTCGCCTGCTGGGGCCGGGTCCACGGGCCCGACCGGGGGCACCACCGCCGGACCCGTCGACCTGACGTCAGGTCGGCAGGCGGGTCCGGGCGGTGCCCTGCGGTGGGCGGCGGATGTCAGCGGTCGTGGCGGTAGAGGGTCCGCGCGTGCTCGTTGAAGGGGGACGGCTGCACGGTGGCGCGGATCCGCGGGAAGCCGAGGTCCGCCTCGGGGTCGGTACCGGAGCCGGGGTGCTCGCCCCAGACGACCGCGACCTCGGTGCCCGGCACGGCGTGCTCGGCGTCGATCAGGGTCTGCGCGAGGACCGTGCCGACCGGGTCGATCGAGGCGCTCTGCATGGTGACGCCGACCAGACCGGTGCCGGCCTCCACCCGGTGCCGGGCGTAGGAGAGCACGAACCCGGGGTCCTGACCCTCGCCGATGACCGTGCGCACGTCCTCGGGGTCGAGGACGAGGGTGACCTTGGTGCGGCGCGGCGCGTCCTTGGCCTTCAGCAGGGCGTCCCGGCCCACGAAGTCGTGGGCGAAGTGGATCAGCTTGCCGTAGCCGAGCTCGTACGGCGAGACGTAGTGGTCCGCGATGTCCTCCGAGAAGTGGCTGCCGTTCAGCGGGCGCTTGCCCTCGATGCCGAACAGGGGCAGGTACCTGCGGTATTCCTCCAGCTCGGGGTCCGTGTAGATGCCGGGTACCGGCGAGGGGATCCAGCCGCTCTCCACGCTCGGCGTGGCGTACGCCAGGGCGCCGACCTGGATCAGCCCGAGCGGCTCGCCGATCTTGAGGAACGTCTCGTGAACGTAGGCGGCGTGCTCCCAGGGACCGATGAACTCGAAGCCGGCCTGGCCGGCCATGCCGTGGCGCAGGGCGCGCAGGGGGCGCCCGTCCAGGGTGACGGCCGTCGAGTGGAAGAACTTGGTCTCCGGCAGGGGTCCGCCGAAGGCCCGCTCGACGAGTTCGGCGGCCAGCGGGCCCTGGATCTGGTAGCGGAACAGCTTGGGGTCGCCGCCGCCGGGGCGGAAGGCGGAGGACGCGTCGGTCTCGAAGGCGACGTCGTAGCCGCCCTTCTCGGCGTGGTACTGCACCCAGTGCTGGGCGGCGGGGATGCCGCTGAGCAGGTACTTGTTCTCGCCCTCGCGGGCGAGGATCCCGTCGGTGACGATGTGGCCGTGGCGGGTGACCGGCACGTACTGCTTGGCCTGTCCGATCGCGAACTTCTCGAAGTTGTTGACGCCGTGGTCGGCCAGCACCCGGGTGGCGTCCGGGCCTTCGATCCACATGTCGTACATGTGGTGCGAGAGGTTGAGCAGGGCCACGCCCTCGTGCCAGGCGGCCTGTTCCTGACGCCAGCCGGTGTACTCGCGCTCGACGACCTCGGGGGTCCACGGCTCGGCGTTCGGCTGCCAGAGCAGTCGGATCGGCGATCCGGCCTTGTCGATGCCGTCCTGAAGGGAGGGGATTGCCATTGCGGCTCCTTTTCTGCGCTGTTCGTCCCGGATGAACCAAGTGAACTAGATCGATTTAGTACTCGACAGCGAACGGCTCAACACGCGGCACAAGCCGATCGGTTGGGAGCTAAAACGATCTAGCGAACGCTACCAAACACGGCCCGGCCCGGCAGAGGCCCCGGCCGTGCAATCTTTATGTGCAGTCCCGGTACTCGACGTAGGCGGCGGCCATCCGCACCGCGTCGAGACTCGCGCGGACGTCGTGCACCCGGACGCAGAACGCGCCGCCGACGGCGGCGAGCGCGGAGACAGCAGCCGTCGCCACGTCGCGCTCCGCGGGCGGCACCTCGCCGGCGCCCGCCTCCGCGAGGGCCGCGCCGATGAACCGCTTCCTCGACGCGCCGACCAGCAGCGGAAGTCCCAGCTCCCGCAGCCTGTCCAGCCCCGCCAGCAGCGCCCAGTCGTGCTCGGGCCGCTTGGCGAAGCCGAGTCCCGGGTCGAGGGCGATACGGGAGGGGTCGATCCCGGCTTCCGTCAACTGCCAGAGCCGGCCGCCCAGTTCGGCCATGACGTCGGCGACCACGTCGTCGTACTCGGCGTGCCGGTCCATCTCGCGGCTCGGCGCGCGCCAGTGCATGGCGACGTACGGCACACCCGCCACCGCGACCGTCCGCGCCATGGCCGGATCACCCAGGCCGCCGCTGACGTCGTTCACCAGTCGCGCGCCCGCCTCGACCGCGGCGCGGGCCACGGGGGCGTGCATGGTGTCGACGCTCACCCATACGCCGGCCCGGGCGAGTTCGCGTACCACCGGAAGGGTTCTGGCCAGCTCCTCGTCGAGGCACACGGGCCGCGCTCCGGGTCTGGTGGACTCGCCGCCGACGTCGACGATGTCCGCGCCGTGGGCGGCGAGGGCCAGTCCGCGGTCGATCGCGTCGCGGGTGTCCGCGTACAGGCCGCCGTCGGAGAAGGAGTCGGGCGTCACGTTCAGGATGCCCATCACCAGGCAGCGGCCGGGGCGGGGAAGCCCGTCCGGGGGTGCGAGGGTTCTCGGCCGCTCGGGAGCGGCGCTTTCGATGGTCGGCATCAGCGGCAACCTCCTTGTTCCCACGTCCCTCGGGAAAGGAATGCTCAATCGATTCGGTGGTGAGGGTACAGGAAAATACTTAATCGATCTAGTTACGGATTGTGATCACTCTTCCGGGGAGCGGAATCCGGGTCGTGGGTCCGGCGGGCGGGTGTGCGCAGCGGGCCCGGTCCCGCGGTGCGCTGCCGCTGAAGGTGTCGTCGGGGCTCTGGAGGTGGATGTGTCCCTGGTGGGCGACGACGCCGGCCACCGGCTCGCCGAGGAGGCGGGCGACGACGTAGGCGGCCGCCATGCCGGTGACGTCCCTGATGGTCCCCATGGGCAGAAGGGAGCGGGTCTCCGCGATGGCCTCGTGTTCGCCGGCCCTGATCAGCACCCGGATGTGGTCGGCGACGCCATGGGCGGCGATGGCGACGGCGATGTTGTCGAGGTCGTCGGAACCGACCGCGGCGAGGGCGCGTGCGTGCCGCAGCCGGAGTCGCTCCAGCACGTGGCGGTCGACGCCGTTCCCGGTCATGACCGGCACCCCGAGGCTGCGGGCGAGCCGTGCGGCGGAGGCCCGCGGGTCCCGTTCGACGCCGACGACGGGTACGCCCAGGGCGCGCAGTTCGACGCACAGGCGCATGCCGACCTGCCCCATGCCGACCACGATGACGTGACCGGAGCGCGGCAGGGTGCGCGGCCCGACGAGGCCGATCAGCCTCGGACCGAGCAGCCGCTCCACCACGCCGGCGGTGAACAGCGCGGTGAAGGCGACGGTGCTCAGCATGGCGAGTGCCGCAAGGACCTGGTAGCCGTGGGCCTCCTCGGGGGCCACCGCCGGGCCGACCCCCGCGACCACCCGCGCCGCGTCGAAGAGTGCCTCCGCCGGAGGGTGGCCGTGCCCGACGAGCCATGCCCAGTCGCCGGCGAGCACCGCGAGGACGGCGAGCATGCCCACGACCAGCAGGCGGGTGCCCGCGTCGTGGGGCCGTAGCTGGCGCAGGGCCCAGCCCGCCCGGTCCCGCCACCTCGGCCGCGGCCTGTGCTGCCAGTCCTCTGTGTACAGGGCGTCCTGGTTCTCGCGGACGGCCCGGATCCGGTCTCCGTGCCGCTGCACCGCTATGACGGCCGGGTCCAGGCAGGGACCGGCCAGCGCGGGTGCCACGAGGTCCGCGGGCGAGGTGACAGCGCACTGCGGCAGCAGGCGGCCGAGTTCGTCGGCCACCGTGCGGTCGAAGACCGTCGCGACCAGCGGGGTGGTGGGTGAGAGGTGGGCGACGGCGAGGGCGTAGCGCAGGGCCGCCACGTCGTCGTGGAGGAGCACGGCGACGCCGCTCGGGCGCCTGCCCATCGCGGCGCGGAGGTCCTCGTCGCGGGGGCGGGCGAGGTGTTCGGCCGTGTGCGGTCCGTCGTGCAGCGTGGCGCACACACGGCTCGCGAGGTGCGTCTCGCCGATGACGACGTAGTGGTGGGCGGTGCCGGTGCGTGCCGGGTGCGTGGTCACGATGGAGGGTGTCCTGCCGTAAGAGGGCTTGAGAGGGAGACCTCGGCGCGCCCGGGCCGGGGATGTGACACAGGCTCTGCGGGCGAGGTGTTCGATCACTCTTGCGGTAGGGGCGATGGTAGGGGCGGCGGGCGGACTGCGCGCGGAATCTAATCTTGCGTGCGTCCGGCCCACGGGTCCCGGGGGTGGCCCGGGACCCGTGCCCTGACCAGGGGTGCCGTCAGTGCTTGTCGCTCGCGAACGGCCTGCGGGAGATGGTCGCGCGGATGGTGGTCTGCGCGTGCCGCTCCACGGTCGGGTTGGCCGAGCCGCCGTCCGGCTCGCCCCAGACCAGGTCGACCTCGCGGCCGTAGCCCACCTCGTCCGCGTCGATCATGCAGACGGAGATCCAGCCGCGGACGTTGGACGAGTAACTGCACAGCGTGGACAGCCCGATGAGCCTGCCGTCGGCCTCGACGCGGTCGAACTGGGAGGCCGAGTAGAACGCGGCGGGCTGCTCGATGTACTTGAAGCGGCGGTCGCCCTGCTCGTACATGCTCGCGTAGACGCGGGCGACGTCGTCGCGGTGCCAGGACAGCCACACCTTCTTGCGGTGCTTGCGTCCGCGCATCGCCTCCAGGGCCTCACGGCCGATGAAGTCATGGTCGAACTTGAGGATGTGGCCGTAGCCGAGGTCGTACGGGGTGACGTAGTAGTCCTCGACCTTCTCCGGGACGAAGCTGCCGCCGGTCGACAGGTTCGCCTCGAAGGTGCGCGCGCCCAGCCACTCGCGGTACGGCTTCATGCTCTCGCCCGAGTAGACGGCGGGCACGGTGGAGGCGATCCAGCCCGACTCCGTGGCCACCGAGGCATAGGCGCGGCCGCCCACCTGACGTATCCCGTAGGGCTCACCTGCCTCCAGGAGCGTGTCGCGGACGCCGTCGATGTCGGCGTAGGGGCCGAAGAACTCCAGGCCGGGGAAGCCGGACATACGGTGGTTGAGGGCGGTGACCTCGTACTTGCCGATGTTGAAGCGGCCCATGGAGAAGAAGGGGATGTCCGGCATGGGACCGCCGTTGGCCTCCTCGAAGATCGCCGAGGCGTGCGGGCCCTGGAGCTGGAGGCGGTAGAACTCGCGGCCGTTCCGGTTCTGCGCGGTGCGCTCGTCGCGGCGCAGGGTGACGTCGTAGCCGCCGGTCTCGGCGTGGAACTGGACCCAGTTGAGGGCCGGTGGCCGTCCCACGAGCCGGACCAGGTTGTCGGCCAGGCAGAACAGGATGCAGTCGCCGATCTGGTAACCGTCGTGGTTGACCGCGATGAACTGCTTGGCCTGCATGGGGCCGAAGCCCTTGAAGCTGTTCGCGCCGAGCTCGGAGAGCAGCCGGTAGCAGTCCGGGCCCTCCACGGTGAGGTCGGTCATGTGGTGGGAGAGGTCCATCAGCGCGGCGGTCGTGCGCCAGCTCTCCTGCTCGTCACGCCAGTTGGTGAACTCGGCGCGGATCGGGAAGGGGTACGCCCCCGACCGCCCGCCGCGCAGCAGCGCCAGCGGGCTGCCGGCCGCGCGGATCTCGTCCTCAAGGTGTGCCATGTGCTTCCTCCATGTCATGCCGGCGCAACCGCGTGCGCTTCTACAGCGGGTGGGGAGGTGAAGGTCTTTTCGGCTCGATGTACGCATGCGGTACGGCAGGGTCGGGCCCCGGCCAGCAGCGGTACTGTACGGTACAGTACAGATCGATCGGGTGCAGACACAAGAGGCGGTGCGCGGGCAGTCGAAACGGACCCGGACCAGCGCACCCACCAGCACAGGAAGCGGCTTATACGATGTCGACCGTGCAGAGGATGAGGGCGGCGGACCGGCGGAAGCTGATCCTGAGCGAGGCCGGCGAGCTGTTCATCGCCAAGGGCTACTCGGGTGTCTCGATGGAGGACGTGCTGGCGAAGGTCGGTGGCTCGAAGGCGACGTTGTACCGCCACTTCGCCGACAAGGCCGCGCTGTTCCAGTCGGCGGTGGAGACCCTGTGCGACGAGTGGTCGCGGCCGGTGAACTCCTTCACCCCGCCCGACGCCGACCTCGCCGCCACCCTCACGGCCCTGGGCGGCCACTTCGCCGACCTGGTCCTGACTCCTCAGGCCATCGCCCTGCACCGTCTGGTCACCGCCGAGGCGGAGCGCATGCCCGAGGTCGGCCGGGCCTTCTTCGAGCACGGCCCCGCGGCGGGCCACGCCGTTCTCGCCGGTTACCTGCGCGAGGCCCGCGACGCCGGCGAGATCGACGTGACCGACCCGCTGCGCGCCGCGGCGCAGCTGTACCAGGCGATGCTGGGCGACGCCCAGATGCGGCTGCTGACCAACTCCCCGCACAAGCCCGACGACGCGGAGGTCCGGGAGAGCATCTCGGTCGCCGTCCGGGTGTTCCTGTACGGCGCGGCCCGTCGCGACGGCGATTGCAGGCGGCGTTCGGCCGACTGATCACGGTCGCAGCGTGATCCTGGGCAGCGACCTGCTGCACATCCCGGTACGGCGCCGCGGGACGCGTCGGGGGTGGGCCGAGCGGTCTACCAGGCGTCCTGCGTGGCGAAGTAGCGCCTCCAGAAGTCGAGTTTCTCGCGGGACGCCACCTTCATCGGGCCGTAGTGCTCGCCGATCTCCATGACCGTGGGTGAACCGGGCCTGTACGGCGCCCAGTTGGGCAGCCCACGGCCGTTCGGGTTGCCGGTGGCGACGTAGTTGGCCAGGTAGGAGGACAGGGTGTCGGCGATCTCGCGGTCCTGGTCGGTCCAGGCCTGCGTGTCCGGGTAGAGGTTGCCGAAGAAGTAGACGATCTCGGAGCCGTGGTACGCGCCCCGGATGTCGTGGTCGGGGCCCGGCGGGCGGTGGGTCCAGAAATACGTGTACACCGGGCGGTCGGCACCCTTCGTCCATTCCCCGCTCCAGAGGTACGTCGAGACGCGCGAGTTGTCGCGGATCGCGTCGTTGCTGGCGCGGGCCGCCTCGTCGTCCGTGGTGGCCGGGTAGAGAGCGAGGAACTCGTCGGCCATCGCGTCGAACTTCCGGCGTGCGGCGCTGATGTAGTCGTCGAGGGTGACATGGACGGGCGGGGCGCCGGGGCGGTCCGGATAACCCGCCTCGCGCCAGTAGGCGAAGGCGGTGTCCGGTACGGCTCCGCTCTCGTCGAGGTTGTTGCCGGCCAGGTACCAGACGTCGTTCTGCGCCCGGGCCTCGTAGGTGGCCAGATAGCCGGCCGGCAGGACGCGGCCGTCGACCACTGGCCTGAACAGCGGTGGTTTCGCCACGGACTTGGTGTCGACGGTCTCGTCCTTGAGCGTGGCGCCGTCCGTGAAGTCCTGCCACGGCAGGGCGCGGAGCTCCGCCAGTGTGCTCGCGCCTTTCGAGGCGGCGTAAGCGGGGCCCTGTTCGAGGGCCGTGTCCATCTTCCTGAGTGAGACGCCGAGGTAGCGCAACTCGGGGTCGCTGGGGTAACGGACCTGGCTCTCGGCGACGGAGCGCCGGAAGAGCCCGGTGGTGAGCGGGGACATGGACAGCATGTCGGTGGAGCCCGCGCCGGCGGACTGGCCGCCCACGGTGACACGGTGTCCGTCGCCGCCGAACGCCGCGATGTTCCGCCGTACCCACTTGAGGGCAGCGATCTGGTCCAGCAGACCGTAGTTGCCGGACACACCGTGCGGGTCCTCCGCGTTGAGTTCGGGTGTGGCGAGGAAACCCAGGGCGCCGAGGCGGTAGTTGATGGTGACCACGACGATGCCCTTGCTCGCGAGGACCGAGCCGTCGAAGCTCGGGTCCGAGCCGGTTCCGGCCGAGAATCCGCCGCCGTAGAGCCATACGTAGACGGGGCGCCGCTCACGGTAGCTCCTGGCACCCGTCCAGACGTTGAGGTTGAGGCAGTCCTCGCTCATGGTGAGGGTGGTCGACGCCTGCGGGGGTGCGTCGCCGAACGTGTCGGCCTTGCGGACGCCCTTCCACGACGGTGCCGGCTGCGGCGGGCGCCAGCGGTTCCCGCCGGCCGTGGAGGCCGCGTACGGAATGCCCTTGAAGACGGTGACGCCGGTCGCCGCGGCGGCGACGCCGGAGACCAGGCCGGTGTCGATGCGCACCGGGCCCTCCCGGGACGGCTCCGCCGCCGACGAGGACTGCGCGCCGACCGCGTCGAGGAGGACGGCGGCCGCGGCGACGGCGGCGGTCCGGCCGAGGAAGTCCCGCCGGTGGAGCGGCGAGTCCGTGGGGAGGGCGCGTCGGCTTTCTGGCACGGTCATTCGGGTCTCCTGAGCAGTGTGCGGATGAAGGCTCGTGGTGGGGGGCCGGTTCAGCCCGTCACCGGCGGGAGGAAGGCGGTGCGGGTGAGGAAGTCCCTGATCAACTGGCGCCAGACGAACCATTCGTGGCCGCCGTTGACGAAGTCCGCCGTCAGGCCCACGCCCTCCCCGGCCGGGGTGGACACGACGCGGGCGTGGTAGGAGTGACCCGCTCCGTGCACGCCGCCGGGCGTGACGCTCGGTTCCTGCCAGCCGCCGCCGACGAAGACTCCCGCCTTCTTGATCGCCGTGACCTGTGCCTCACTGATGTCCGACGCGTCCGGGACGGTGAAGGGAGCGATGACTCCAGGGCCAGATTGGCGTCGAAGGCCGGATAGCCGCTGGAATCGGCGGTCTCTCCGAGGGAGTTGGGCATCACGACCACCATCGGCTGGATCTGTCCGGTGTCGATGAGGTCGTCCAGGATGTTGGACACATTGCCCTGGGTGGTCCAGTCCGTCTCGTTGTCGCCACCGCTGAACAGGTAGACGGTCGGGTACGGAGTCGACCGGTGCGGGTCGTAGCCGGGCGGGGTGTAGACGGCCAGGCGGTTCGTGCCCGCGGGAATGATCGGGCTGGACGTCGGATAGGGAACGTCCGCGAGTAGACCTGGCTGAGCGCCTGGACCGAGCCGGTGGTCCTGCCGTTCCTCGTGTTCCAGGTCGGGTTGCCCGGGTCCGACACCTCGGTGCACCCGGTCTGGGTCGAGCTGGCACAGTCCACGTGGAAGCCGTAGTTGAAGACGCCGGACGGCAGCGGGACCGTGTAGGACCACACGCCGGTGCGGGAGTCCTTGTAGCGGAAGGTCACCTGGTAGCCCGTGGGGCCGGTATCGGTGTGGACGACCTGCGGGGCGAGACGGTGTGCGGTGTCGGCTTTCCTGCTTGCGTGTGCGGCGGTGCCGGCCGCCGTGAGGACGAGCACGGCGGCCGGCACCGCGAGGGTGCGGAGTGCTGCTGTTCCGCGGCGTATGACGGAGAAGGGCATGGTGAAGCAACTCCCAACGGCGGAACAGGAACTGGGGATGGCTGGTGTGATCGTCCTCGTCAGCTCGGCAGGCTCGCCCAGAAGCCGAGGTCGTGCTCGGCCGCGAAGCCGTCGGTTGCCTTGGAGCAGGCCGCCGGGGCCCGATTGCCCGACGGGGCGGTGTCGCAGGCCTTCAGGGACATCAACTTCCCTGTGTCGATGCTGTACTTGGGCCAGTCGGGGGTCCGTGACCCGTTGGGGTTCCCGTCGTCGGCGAAGTGGCCCCAGTAACTGATCATCTGGTGGGACAGCTCCAGCTGGTCGTCGTCGTAGGGCAGGGTCTGGCCGAGGTACTCCCAGATGTAGCCCAGGTCGTCGACGTGGATCGCGCCCCCGAACGGGAAGTCGCGCGCCGTTTCGCTCTTCTGCTGGAGTAGGTGGATCGAGGTGAAGTGCGGGGTGTCGCTCTCGGCGAACTCGTAGGCGTAGGTGGGCACATACCGCGAGAGCGAGCCGAACAGCTGCTGGCGCGTGTAGGAGGTGGAGCCGTTCTGGACGGCGGTCCAGGCCTCGCCGGGGGTGCCGTACGCGCTGAGCGGGTACTCCGCCAGGACCTTGTCGGCGTTCGCGCCGTAGGTGGCGCGCACCTGCTGTTCATACACGGCGGCGGTCATGGGGGTGCCGAGGTAGTCGTAGTTCTGGAAGGTGAACAGGCCGCGCTCGCTGTTGGTCTGGCCCAGCATCACCGGCACTCGGTTGAAGTTCCCGGTCTGCACGGCGGTCCCGGGGTTCACCGGGAAGGCCGTGCCGCCGACGGACGGTGAGACGCCCGACTTCTTCTGGGCGGCGAGGAGTTCGGCGGCGGGTTTGGCGCGCAGACAGGTGAGGACGTCGGAGGCGGTGTCGCAGCCGACGGTCTTCACGAACGCCGTGCTCTGCGCCTGCCCCGCGGCCGTCGTCTGCAGGTTGCAGCCGCCGCTGACGATGACGGCGTGCGCGAACAGGCCCTTGGCGGTGGGCGAGGCGAGCTCGTCGCAGACCGCGCTCCCGCCGGCGGACTGTCCGGCGATGGTCACGTTCTTCGGACTGCCGCCGAACCGCGCGATGTTGGTGTGCACCCAGCGCAGGGCGGCCTGCTGGTCGAGCAGTCCGTAGTTGCCGGGACCGTTCCCGCTCTCGGCCCGCAACTCGGGCAGGTTGAGGAAACCGAGGGCGCCCAGACGGTAGTTGACGGTGACGATGATCGCGCCGGTCTGCTGGACGAACTTCCGTGGGTCGGTGTCCTGGCCCGCGCCGCCGGTGTTGCCGCCGCCGTGGATCCACACCACGACGGGGGCGTCGGCCTTGGCGCCGTCGGGGACGTACACGTTGAGGGCGAGGCAGTCCTCGCTGGTGATGGTCTTCTCGTAGCCGGGGTCCCAACCGGTGTTCTGGGCACACCGGTTGGCGAAGGCGGTGGCGTTGCGCACACCCGACCACTTGGCCACGGGCTGCGGGGACTTCCACCGGTCGGCGCCGGTGGGATCGGCCGCGTAGGAGATGCCGAGCCACTCGTCGTAGCCGGTCCTGCTGTCGCCGCGGACCTTGCCGGCGGCTGTCCGCACCACCAGGGACGCGGGGCGCCCTGCGGCATCCGGACCGGACTTCAGGGCATCGGACGCGACCGGGGACAGCAGTCCCAGGCCCAGCACGCCCGCCGAGGCGAACGCGACGGCGACTCTGTTGGAAGGTCTCGTTCTGCTCATGGTTCCCAGCTCCTGACTCTGCGATCGGGAACAGTGAACTGCGGTGAGTGAACGTAGTCGCCCAGCAATATTGTGGGCAATATGCGCGACAGAGATTGTCCAACAATCTTGCTCCGCCCGAGACTTGGCTTCCTGAGAATCACCTCTACTTCCTGCACACCTCTTGCAGCCGTAGGTCGACGGCGTTACGTTCCCTGAAGTTCTTGTCGGACAATCTCGGTACCGACTTTGCGTGTTGACCCCCGTCGACGGGCCGACCCACCCACCTCACCTGATCGGTCGAGGAGACCATGGATGTCGTCCAAACAGCGCGCCTCGCAGACTGAAGCCCTCCGCTTCGAGAACGTCACCCTGGAGTTCCCGGGCAGCCACCGGCCGGCGATCGAGGACGTGTCGTTCCAGATCGACCGCGGCAAGTTCGTCGCCGTCATCGGACCCAGCGGGTGCGGGAAGAGCACCCTGCTCAACCTCGCCGCCGGCCTGCTCGCCCCGTCCTCCGGGCGGGTGTACTTCGGCGGCGAACCGGTCACCGCCGTCAACTCCGAGGCGGCGTACGTGACTCAGCAGGCCAACCTGCTGCCCTGGCTCAGCGTGCGGGCCAATGTCGGACTGGCGCTGAAGTTCCGCAAGGTCCCGAAGCAGGAGCGTGCGGAGCGCATCGCCCACTGGATCGGGCTCGTCGGCCTCACCGGGTTCGAGGACCACTACCCGCGCGAGCTGTCCGGCGGTATGCGCAAGCGCTGCGCGATCGCGCGGGCGCTGATCTACGAACCGTCCATCGTGCTGATGGACGAGCCCTTCGGGCCGCTGGACGCCCTCACCCGGCTCAACCTCCAGCAGGAACTGCTCCACTTGTGGGAGGAGCAGCGGGGCACGCTCGTCTTCGTCACGCACGACCTCAACGAGGCCATCTACCTGGCCGACGAGGTCATCGTGATGTCCGAGGGTCCCGGCACCATCCGGCGCACCCTCCCCGTCCCCTTCGAACGCCCCCGCACCATCGGCTCCCTCGTCGAGTCGCGCGAGTTCTCCGAGATCTACAACGACCTCTGGGGCCTGTTCACCTCCGACGTCCGGTCATCGGACGCGGCCTAGCACATCGCGAAGCGAGGTCGACACACTTGATATCGATCGCGGAAGAGATCACCGTACCGAGTCCCTCGAGACGCGTCTGGGAGGTCGTCTCCGACCCCTCCGCCGTCGTGTCCTGCATACGCGGCGCAGAACTCGGCCAGCCGCACGACGACGGCTCCTTCGACGGGACCCTGGTCGTCGGATTCGGGGGGATCCGGGTCAGGTTCACCGCCCGGGTCACGCTGGAGCTCGACGAGTCCGAGCGCTCCGGCCGCCTCACGGCCCGCGGCCGGGACGGCCAGGGCGCCACCCGCTTCGCCAGTACCGCCGAGTTCCAGGTCGCCGAGGAGCCGACGAGGGCAGGCTCGCGCATGACGCTGCAGGGCGAGGTGACACTCTCCGGCAAGCTCGCCCCGCTCATCGAATCCGGCGCCGGGGTCGTCGTATCGCGCATGGCCAAGGACTTCTCGGCCGAGCTGATCGAGCGCTGCGGCGAGTCCGTCGTAACTCCCATTCCTGTCGCACCAGATCAAATTGACGATTCATCAGCAAAAGGAGGAGCACTCCGCCGGCTCAGGACGTGGTGGTCCCGGCTGCTGCACGGGCGGCGAACCGCCCGGCCCGCCTCGACCCCCGCTTCTAAGAAGGAGGCCGCCCGTGGCAGCACAACGGCTCAATAGGGCCATCGCCGGCCTTGCCGCCGGGGAGCACGTCTTCGCGTCCTTCGCTCCTGCCGACCCCGCCGCCGCGGTCGAGTTCTCCACCACCCGCTACGACGCCCTGGTCTTCGAGATGGAGCACAAGCCCTGGGACGTCGTCGCGCTCCGCGACAGCCTCCAGTACCTGCTGAACCGGCGTCAGATCGTCGCGGCCGAGGGCCCCACCCCGCTCGTCCGCATCCCGGCCAATGGCGCGGAGCGGGCCCAGTGGCACGCCAAGCAGGTCCTCGATCTCGGTGCGTACGGCGTCGTATGGCCGCACGTCGCCACCGTCGAGGAGGCCCGCAACGCGGTCGCCGCCTGCCGCTACCCCTCGCTGCCCGACGATCCGCGCCACGAACCCGCCGGGCTGCGCGGCGACAGCCCGGCCGCCGCGGCCCGCTACTGGGGTCTCACCAACCAGCAGTACTACGCGAAGAGCGGGGTGTGGCCGCTGGATCCGGACGGGGAGATCCTCGTCGCCCTCATGATCGAGGACCAGCTCGGCGTCGCCAACCTGCCGCGCATCCTCGACGAGGTGCCCGGCGTCGGCCTCGTCATCGTCGGCGAGGGTGACATGAGCCAGGAGCTCGGCGTTCCCCGCCAGTACGACCATCCCCGGATGGCGGAGAGCAAGCGCCGCGTCCTGGACGCCTGCCTCGCGCGGGGCGTCGCGGTGGGCCACCCCCACGTCACCGCCGACAACGTCAAGCAGGTGCTCGACGACGGCTACCGCTTCCTGATGTCGGCCCCCGTGCGCAGCTACCCGGGCCTGGACCTGGGCCGTTCCCTGACCGGCCGCGACTGATCGATCCCCGGAGCACCCGCGACTCCTCCGGACCACCCCACGTTCCCCCGGACCACCCGACGTTCCTAAGGACACCCATGCTCATCGACTGCCACGGCCACTTCACGACGGCCCCGCCGGCGCTCGGCAGATGGCGGGAGCGGCAGATCAAGGCGTACGAGGAAACGGGCGCGCGCCTCTCCCCCGACGAACTGCGCATCGGCGACGACGAGATCCGGGCCGCCGTCGAACAGGGCCAACTCAAGCTCCAGGACGAACGCGGCGTCGACGTGGCGCTGTTCTCGCCGGGTGCCGGGAAGATGGCCCACCACTACGGCGACGAGGAGACCAGCCTGGTCTGGTCCCGCGTCAGCAACGACCTGATCGCCCGCGTCTGCGGCCTCTTCCCCGGCCGCTTCGTCGGCGTCTGCCAGCTGCCCCAGTCGCCGGGCGACGCCCTCGCCTCGTCGGTCCGCGCCAGCGCCACCGAACTGGAGCGCTGTGTCGGCGAGTTGGGTTTCGTCGGCTGTCTGCTCAACCCCGATCCGTCCGACGGCTACTGGCAGGCCCCGCCGCTCACCGACAAGGTCTACTACCCGCTCTACGAGAAGATGGTGGAGCTCGACGTCCCGGCGATGCTGCACGTGGCGATGTCGCGGAATCCGGCCCTTCAGGGCACCTGCGCCCACTACCTCGCGGGCGACACCGCCGTGTTCATGCAGCTGTGCCTGTCGGACCTGTTCACCGACTTCCCGACGCTGAGGTTCGTCATCCCGCACGGCGGTGGTGCCGTCCCGTACCACTGGGGCCGCTACCGGGGCGTGATGCAGGACCAGGGTCGTCCTCCGCTGGAGGAACTCGTCCTGGACAACGTCTTCTTCGACACCTGCGTGTACCACCGGCGCGGGATGGAACTGCTGGTGGACGTCATTCCGGCCCGGAACGTCCTCTTCGCCTCGGAGATGATCGGCGCCGTCCGTGGCGTCGACCCGGAGACCGGCCACCGCTTCGACGACACGAAGCACCTCCTCGACTCCGTGGACTCCCTCAGCGACGAGGACCGCCGGCTCATCCAGGGCGGCAACGCGCTGCGCGTGTACCCACGCCTGAAGAACGCCCTGGAAGGGAGCCGGAGTTGAAGGTCTACGAAGCGCTCGCCGAGGCGTTCGTCCGGGAGGGCACCAGTGACGTCTTCGGCATGATGGGCGACGCCAACATGCACTGGATGAACGCGCTGGCACAGCGCGGGGTGCGGCTGTACGAGGTGCGTCACGAGGGCTCCGGGCTCGGTATGGCCGACGGCTGGGCGCGCGCCGCGGGCCGGCCCGGCGTCCTCACCACGACCAGCGGTCCGGGCGTCTCGCAGCTGGCCACCTCCATGATCGTCGCCGCGCGGGCACGCACCCCGCTGGTCGCCTTCTGCGGTGAGACCGCCTGGGGCGACCGGGCCGCCGCCCAGTACCTCGACCAGGGCCGCTTCGCCGCCGCGATCGAGTGCGGGTTCGTCCACCTCTCCCGCGCGGACCAGGCGGAGGAGGCCGTCCAGCGGGCCTTCTACCTCGCGCGCACCGAGTCCCGCCCGGTGATGCTCAGCGCCCCCATCGACATCCAGCAGCACGCCTACGGCGACGGCCTGGACCCCGTCCCCTACACGCCGTCCACCGAACTCATCGACCGGCAGCGGCCGTTGCCCGACCCGGCCCGCGTCACCCGCGCCGCCGACATCGTGCAGGCGAGCAAACGCGTCGTGATCATCGCGGGGCGCGGGGCCCGCCAGGCCGGCGCCGGAGAACACGTCCTGCGCCTCCAGGAGCGCACCGGCGCCCTGCTGGCCACCACCCTCCAGGCCAAGAACTGGCTCTACGACCGCACCGAGCACCACGTCGGCATCTCCGGCCTGTACGGCAACCGGACCGCGATGGACCTGCTCCAGCAGGCCGACTGCGTGATCGCCGTCGGCGCCGGCCTCAACCACTACACCACCGAGCACGGTTACCTCTTCCCCGAGGCGCGGTACGTCCAGATCGACACCGCCGAGCACCTGGTCATGGGCAACGGCCGCATCGCCGACTGCTACCTCCGCGCGGACGCGGTCACCGCGCTCACGGAACTGGAACGGGAGTTGAGCCGTCGCTCGGTCAGGGCCGAGGGCTTCCACACCGCCGAGGTACGCCGCCGGCTGGCCGCTCCTGCGGAGGAGCCCGGCGGATACGTGAGCGAGCCGGACCGTGTCGACCCGCGCGAGGCGATCTGTGTCATCGACGCCGGACTCCCCGGCGAGATCGGTCTCGTCCTCGGCAGCGGTCACCAGACCGACTTCGGCACGATGCTGTTCCAGCGCTCACGCGAAGTCGTCTCCAACTACGGCATGTTCGGGGCCATCGGCCAGGCCCCGCTGCTCACCATCGGGAAGATCGTCGCGGACGGCGGACGGCCCTCGTTCGTGGTGGAGGGCGACGCCAGCTTCCTGATGCACCTTCCCGAGTTCGAGACGGCGTGCCGTTACGGCATCCCGGTGCTCGTCGTCGTGATGAACGACGAGGGTCTCGGCGCCGAGTACCACAAGTCGGCCGCCAAGGGCCTCGATCCGGAGCTGGCCCTGATCCCGACACCCGAACTGGGGCCGGTCGCGGTCGCCCTCGGCGGATCCGGCGCCACCGTCCGCACCACCGACGAACTGCGCACCGCCCTCGCCGACTACGTGCGCGACCCCCGCCCCACCGTCGTCGACGTCCGCGTCACCCGCAGCGTGCGCAGCGTCCCCTACCGCCGCCTCCTGTTCGGCGAGGACGTATGAGGAGGGAGAGGAACGTGCCGCTGTCGGTGCTGCTCGGCGACCACCCGCACACCCGGCCCCTCAAGGACGGCACCGTCCCGGTCCAGGGCGTCGACTGCCGCTTCCCGACGGTCACCCCGCTGTACCCGGCCTTCGCCCGGATGGTCCGCCAACTGGATTTCGACGTCTGCGAGATGGCCTTCGCCACGTTTCTCCAGGCGCGCGAGGCGGGCGTGCCGGTGACGCTGCTGCCGGTCGTGATGATCGGCTCCACCCACCACCACTCGCTCACCCGCCTGCCGGACGGCCCGGCACTCGACCCACGGCGACTGCCCGGGAAGCGGATCGGCGTGCGCTCGTACAGCCAGACCACCGGTCTGTGGGTGCGCGGCATCCTGCGCGAGGAGTTCGGCGTCGACGCCTCGGAGATCACCTGGGTCACCACCGAGGAGCCGCATGTCGCGCAGTACCGGGAGCCGAGCTGTGTCGAGCGGTCGGCGGCGGGCGGTGTGGCGGAACTGCTGCGCGGCGGCGACGTGACGGCTGCCGTGCTGGGCCCGCGCGCGATCGGCGTCCAGGGGATGCCCCTGGTTCCCGTCATCGAGGACGCCGAGGCGGCGGGCGAGGCGTGGATCGAGCGGCACGGCACGGTGCCGGCCAACCATCTGCTCGTGGTGCGCGACGACGTGCTGAAGTCGGCGCCGGACGCGGTGGGTTCGCTCTACCGCGCCCTTGCCCGGTCCATCACGGACACCGCGTCGGAGCGCGACGCCACGACCCCGGCCGGGCGCGTGGTGGCCGCCGGCTGGAGCGACTCCCTGGCCCGGTGTCTGGAGATCGCCGCCCGGTACGCCCTGGAGCAGCGGGTCGTACGGACGCCCGTCGACCTCGCCCGTATCGAGAAGGAGGCGGCGCTCGTCGCCGCCTGAGGAGACCGAGATGGGACTGCGAAAACGTGGGGCCGCGCCCACCCGTGAACCGGCCCTGTGGACGCCCGAGTTGCTGGCGAAGGTCGAGTGGCGCCGGCGCGCCGCCGCCGAGCCGTTCCGCGGAGTGGCCGCACCGGGCGGCGTACAGCCGGGCCTGTTCCCGCTCACCTCAACCGGCGCCGACACCACCGGCATCCGCCGGGCGACCGAGGACTACCTGGCCGCGCTGTCCGCCAGGGAGCTGGCACAGGGCCTGCTGCCCATGGACCACGTGTCCTGGCGCCACTGGGCCAACGGGGCCCGCTACTTCCTGCGCCACGGTCTGTGCCTGGAAGACCTCGACGACACCAAGCGGCAACTCGCCCTCGACGTCCTCCGCGCGAGCCTCAGCCATACCGGGTACGCGCAGGTCGTCGACCTGATGCACCTCAACCTGACGATCGGCGAACTGCGCGGCGAGACGGACCTGCTCAACGAGTGGCTCTACTGGTTCAGCGTCTACGGCGATCCCGAGAGCGGCGGCCCCTTCGGCTGGCAGCTCGACGGCCACCACGTGAACGTCAACTGCGTGCTCGTCGGGGACCACATGGTCCTCACTCCGACCTTCCTAGGCGCCGAGCCGGTGATCGCCGACTCCGGAAAGTACGCGGGGACCACCGCCTTCCGGCGCGAAGAGGCCGTGGGACGGGAGCTGTTCGCGGGCCTGACGTCACGCCAGCGCGAACAGGCGGTCATCGCGGCCGAGTTGCCGCCCGACCTGTTCGTCGGTGCGTTCCGGGACAACTACGAACTCGGCTATGCGGGTGTGCCGTTCGGCGCGCTCAACGCACACCAGCGCGCCACCGCCGTGGAGTTGATCGCCCTGTACACGGACCGGGCGAACACGGGCCACGCCCGCGTCCGCATGGACGAGGTCCTCGCCCACGAGGGCGACACCCACTTCGCCTGGATCGGCGACCCGGCCCCGGACGGCGTCTTCTACTACCGCATCCACAGCCCCGTGCTGCTCGTCGAGTTCGAGCACCAGGCCGGGGTGATGTTCGACAACGACGTGCCGACACGGCGCCATATCCACACCGTCGTCCGCACCCCCAACGGCAACGACTACGGCGTGGACCTGCTGCGCCGGCACCACGAGCGCTTCCACGTCCCCAACTCCGGTAACTCCAGGAGGAGTCAGTCATGAAGGTGGTCCTGGGCCGCGACGATCTCGCGGCCGCGGCCGAAACGGCCGTACGGCTGACCGGGACGCCGTTCGAACGGCTCGACGTGCGGCCGGTGCACAAGGCATCGCGCGGTTTCGTCAACGAGGTCGATGTCGACGTCTGCGAACTGGCGGTCGTCACGCTGCTCCAGGCGATCGCCGCCGACCGGCCCTTACTGCTGCTCCCCGTCACCACCCTCGGCCGCCCCCAGCACCAGACGCTCGTCACGCTGGGCGAGCTGACCGTGGGCGACGTCGAGGGCCGTACCGTCGGCGTCCGTTCCTGGAGCCAGACCACCGGCGTGTGGGTGCGCGGTTTCCTCGCCGAGCAGTACGGCGTCGACCTGCGCAAGGTCGACTGGCGGACGTACGAGGACGCGCACGTGGACGTCGCCGGGGACCCGGACTGGGTCACCCGCGCTCCCGAAGGCGCCCGCCTCCAGGCCGACTTCCTCGACGGGCGGCTCGACTTCGGGATCATGGGCAACGAACTGCCGGACGACGACCGTATCCGTACCGCCATCGCCGACGCGCGCGAAGTTGCCGCCGAGTGGTCGGCGAGCAGGGGCTTCACTCCCGTCAACCACGTCGTCGGCGTCACCGAGGCGGCCGCCCGCGAGCACCGGGACGCGGTTCTGGCCGCCTACGACGCCCTGTGCGGCGCCGCCGGGGCCGCCGGCTCCCACCCCGTCGGCTTCGCGGCACTGCGCGGCCCGGTCGCCCAGGCCGCCGCCTACGCGCTGGACCAGGAGGTACTCCCCCGCACCGTCGACTTCGACGACCTGGCCGCGCGGTCCTGCGCGGCCCTCGGTGTCCCGCCGTCCCGCCTCGGCGGCTGAGCGACGCACGACCGACGTGTCCGCATCGACGTATCCGCAATCCCGTGAAAGGCAGGAGATGGAGAAGCTCTCGGTGGTCGTCGGCGACTACCCCCATGCGCGGGCGCTGCTCGACGGCACCGCCGCCCTGGACGGCTATCGGGTCGAGGAGGTCCGGGTCCGGCCGGTCATCGGCGCCTATCGCCGGATGATCCGCGACCTCGAGTTCGACGTGTGCGAACTCGCGCCGGTGTCCTACCTGATGGCCCGGCAGGCCGGCGTCCCCCTGACCGCGATCCCCGTCTTCCTCAACCGCCGTTTCCACCACGGCGACATCCAGTGCGGCGCAGGCTCCGGCATCAGGATTCCGAGGGATCTGGAGGGCCGGCGGGTGGGTGTCCGTGCCTACTCGGTGAGCACCGGGGTGTGGGTGCGCGGTGTCCTCGCCGAGGAGTACGGCGTCGACCTGGACAAGATCACGTGGGTGGTGGACGACGACGACCACGTGGAGGGCCGCGTCCCGCCGAACGTGGAGCGCGCCACCGACGGACGTTCCCTCGGCGAGCTGCTGCGTGCCGGGGAGATCGACGCGGCGTTCACCGGCAACGCCGGCACGGGCCGGGCGGGGGCGCCGCGCGCGGGCTGGGCGGCGGCGGGCGCGGAGGCCTCCGCGCAGGACGGCCCGTACCCCTTGTTCCCGGAGGCGGACGTGCTCGCCGCCGACTGGTACCTGCGCACCGGCATCTACCCGCTCCACTCCCTGATCGCCTTCCGTGCCGAGCTCGTGGCCCGGGACCCCGCCCTGCCGACCGCCCTGTACGCGGCGTTCGCCGAGGCCAAGCGGCAGCATCTGGCCGCCGACCCGCGGTGGACCGCCCTCCCCCGCTTCGCCCGCCAGGCCGCGCAGATCGGCGGCGATCCCGTCCCCTACGGCCTCGCCGCCAACGAGCGCAGCCTGGCCGCGCTCGTCCGGCACTCCCGTGACCAGGGTCTGCTCGACGCGGACTTCCCCGGGGAGCCGCGCGCGCTGTTCGCGGACGGCGACCACCCGGACGTATGAGACGCCCGAGACGCCCGACAGGAGCCGAAGTCATGGACATCGTCGACACCCACTGCCACGTCATCTCCGAGGACCGCGCCAGGTATCCGTGGTCGCCCATCGGCGGCAAGGCCTCCGCGTGGGCCGCCTCCCGGCCGGTCACCGCCGACGGCATGGCCGCCCGCATGGACGAGGCCCGCATCGCACAGGCGGTCCTCGTCCAGGCCACGACCGCCTACGGCTACGACAACTCGTACGTGGCCGACAGCCGCGGCCGCCGCCCCGACCGTTTCCTCGCCGTCGGCACCTTCGACCCGCTCGCCCCGGACGCGACCGCGCGCCTCGGTGCCGCGGTCGACGGCGGGCTTGCCGGGGTGCGGCTGTTCACCAGCGGCAGCACCGTCCCCGTGCAGGGCGAGTGGTTCGCCGCGCCGCAGACGTACGAGTTCTGGCACGCGGCCGGGGTGCTGGGCATCACGGTCTGCCTCCAGATGCGGCTGGGCCCGGCGACCCGGCAGCTCGTGGAGATCCTGGAGCGCTTCCCCGCCGTACGGGTGCTCCTCGACCACATCGGATACCCCGACATCGCCGCCTCTCCGGGGCGGGCCGGCAAGGAGGTGGCCGAGCTCGCCGTCCATCCGGGCCTGTACCTGAAGCTCACCCACCGCAACCTCGAACCGCTGCGGGACGCCGGGCCCGAGGCCATCGAGTTCCTCGCGCCCGTCGTCGGGGCATTCGGTGCGGACCGTATCGCCTGGGGTTCCAACTGTCCGGCCGCCGAGCAGTCGCTGCCGGAACTCGTCGGCCTCGCACGAACCGTCCTGGCACCGCTGCCCGAGCCGGCCCGGGCGGAGATCTTCGCGGGAACGGCCCGACGCCTGTATCCGGCGCTCACCGGATCGGGGCGCTGACGTGCGGTCGGCTAGGGTTCCCGCCGCGGTTCTCATCCTCACGGGCAACAGGGGCGGTCAAGGTGCAGCAGGGCGACATCGGCGAGGTCGAGGGTGGGGCGAAGGCGTCGACCACCCGCTACAGCCAGGCGTACGACGGGCTTCGGTCGCTGCTGCTGTCGGGGAGCATCGCCCCGGGCACGCGGCTGACCGAGGCGGATCTGACCAGGATGTTCAACGTCTCGCGGAGCACCATGCGCTCGGTGCTGGTGCGTCTGGCCCAGGAGGGCTACGTCACCAGCGAGGTCAACCGGGGTGTGCGGACACGGAGCTTCTCGGTCGAGGAGGCGGCGGACATCCTGGAGGCTCGCGAGACGCTGGAGTCCGCCCTGGCCGGGAAGGCGGCGGAGCGGGCCACGGACGAGGAGATCGCCGCCCTGCGGCAGACCCTCTCCGAGATGGAGGAGGCGCAGTCCCGGGGCGACCAGGACGCCTACTCGCGGGGCAACCGGCGCTTCCACCAGCAGATCAAGCAGGCCGCGCACCAGCACACCCTGGCCCACGCCTACGACACGCTGCTCTATCCGCTGGTGATGCGCCAGTACCGCAATCTCTCCGCCCCGCACCCGAGGACCGGATCGCTGGAGGAGCACCAGGCCATCTTCCTCTCCATCGTCACCCGCAACCCCGACGCGGCCGTCGCCGCGATGCGCCACCACGTCGGCTCCGCACGCCGGGCGCTGCTGCTGGACAAACCCCCAGGACCGCCGGCCGGTTGACGGACGGCACGCCGGGGGCGGGAAGGAGCCCCCGTGCGTGACGCCGTGCACACCGAATCCGGCCCCGTCCAGGGCATCCTGGGCCGCGACCGCTCCGTCACCGTCTTCCGCGGAATCCCCTACGCCGCCCCACCGGTCGGGGAATTGCGCTGGCGCCCGCCCCGCCCGCCGCTCCACTGGGACGGCGTACGGCGGGCCGACCGCTTCGGCCCGATGTGCCCGCAGGCACCCACCGACGCGGCCGCGACCGGCGTCGACGTGCCCATGAGCGAGGACTGCCTGAACCTCAACATCTGGACGGGCGCGACCTGCGCCGACGAACGGCGTCCGGTGCTCGTGTGGATCTACGGGGGCGGTTTCCGCGAGGGCACCGGCGCGCACCCCCGCTACGACGGCGAGAACCTCGCCCGTCAAGGCCTCGTCGTCGTCACCTTCAACTACCGCCTCGGCGCCTTCGGTTTCCTCGCCACTCCCGAGCTGAGCCACGAGTGCGCGGCGGAGTCCGGGCACACCGCCTCCGGCAACTACGGCCTGCTCGACTGCGTCGCCGCCCTGCGCTGGGTGCGCGACAACATCGCGGGCTTCGGCGCCGACCCCGGCCGGGTGACCGTCGCAGGGCAGTCCGCCGGTGCCGGCACGGTCAACTTCCTCGCAATGTCCCCGCTCGCCAAGGGCCTGTTCCACCGCGCGATCGCACAGAGCCACGCCCGGTACGCGCGGGACCCCGAACTCCGTTACCTGGCAACCTCCTACCGGCTCCCGGAACACGCCGAGGTCGCCGGTGTCCGGTACGCGCGGGAGCACGGCGCCCGCACCCCGCAGGAGCTACGGGCCCTGCCCTGGCGGAAGTTGATCGACGGCCATCATCCGGTCGACGAGGCGGTACGGACCGTCGGCGCACCCGGACCGCCGCTGTTCCGCCCCGTCGTGGACGGCTGGGTGATCCCGGCCCGCTACGAGGAGACGTACGCCAAGGGCCTGCAACTCGACGTCGACTACCTCGCCGGGAACAACCTCGACGAGAGCGGCGCCGTTCCGGAAGACTCGTTCGCCGCGCTGCGCACCGGTCGGCGGGCGTCCCGGCCCGGCGCGCCGCCCGTCCACGTGACCCTGGAGGCCCATCGGGCCGCCGCGCAGGCGAAGTTCGGGGCGTTGGCCGACGAGTTCCTACGGCTGTACCCGGCCGCCACGGACGACGAGGCGGCGCGGGCGAGCAGCGCGGCGGCGCGCGACAACTCCCGTGTCTCCACTCATCTTTGGGGCACCGACTGGACCCGGCACACCACCCGCGCCGTGCACACCTACTTCTGGACCCACCGCGCCCCGGTCCAGGGGTCCTCGGTCCGCCGCGCCGCGCACGGCTCCGAGATCGACTACGTCTTCGGCAACCCGGCCCCCGGCACCCCGCCCTGGACCGACGAGGACCGCGCGGTCGCCGGGACGGTCTCCTCGTACTGGACCAACTTCGCCGCCACCGGCGACCCCAACGGACCGGGCCTCCCCCACTGGCCGGCCTACGCACCCGCCGCGGGCACCGTCATGGAGATCGGCGCGCGGTTCCGCCCCATCCCCGTGGCCGATCCGGCCCGTACCGACTTCTGGATCCGCTTCTTCGGCACCCAACAGGCCTGGTGAACAAGGGAGTTCCCATGACCAACCCCGCAACCACCCCCATGACCGACCCCATGGCCACAAGAAGCCGCACCCGGGCGCGGGCCTTCGCGTTGACGTCCGCCGCGCTACTCGGCGCGGCCCTGCTCACCGGCTGTGGCAACGGTTCCTCATCGGTCGGCTCGGACGGGAAGACCACCGTCTCGGTCGGCATCAGCGGCAACATCTTCGACCTGTCGATCCGGCTGGCCGAGCAGAACGGCTACTTCGACCAGCGGAACATCAAGGTCAAGTACGTCACGCTGACCGCCGCGACCGGCACCTCGGCCCTCCAGTCGGGATCGGTGCAGTTCCTCAACGACAGTCCGACGAACTTCCTCGCCGCCCTCTCCAAGGGGCTGCCACAGCTTGCGGTCGGCACGAACGGCGGCGGCAACCCGCTCGGCCTGGTCGTCAGCGCCGACTTCGCCAAGAAGCACGACCTGACCGCAGACTCGCCCGCGGACACGGTCGCGGGGGCCCTGGCCGACTCGACGGCCGGGGCCAGCTCCGCCAACACCAAGGCCGAGGCGGGGCTGTTCCTCAAGGCCCACGACGTCGACCCGACCAAGCTGAAGTGGGTCTCGCTGCCGAGCCCTGCCGCCGACAAGGCCGCCCTCACCAAGGGCGAGATCGACTGGTTCGTCACCTCCGAGCCGATCCCGCTCCAGGTCCAGCACGACGGCGACGGCGTCGTGGTCGCCGACCCGCTCAAGGTGCCCCAGTGGGCCTACGAGGACGCCGGATACGGCCAGTTGGTGGTGGTGAAGAAGAGCTATGCGAACTCCGACGCCGACACGGTGAAGGGGTTCGCGACGGCCGTCCAGCAGGCGACGGCGTACATCGCCGCCCACCCGACGGACGCGAAGGTCCTGAGCGCGGCGCAGACGACGATGCCGGGCGCCCCCGACGACGTACTGAAGAGCAGCATCGCCCAGGTCGAGTGGCCGAAGAGCGACGAACTGACCGACGCGGGCCTGAACAAGACCGTGGCGTTCGTGAAGAGCATCGGTGCGGTCCCGGACGCGAAGGTCTCCTCGGACGACTGGACCAACAAGTACCTGCCATGACCCGGCCGGACCGACCCGTAAGGAGCGAACCATGGCGACCGCTACGGACAACACCGTGACCAGGCCCGAACCCGACACCACCCCGGCCAGGCCGCCCCGGCGCCGGAACGACCGGTTGCGGGGCACGGCCACCGTGGTGCTGCTGCGCCTCGCGGTGATCGTGGTCGCCGTCGTCCTGTGGCAGGTGATGAGCGGCCCCGTCGTCCCCGAGTACGCCGTCAGCAAACCCACCGACGTGGCCCACGCCCTGTCCGACCTGCTCGGCTCGTCCGCCGGCTGGACCGACATCAGGGTCACGGCCGTGGAGGTGCTGGCCGGTTTCGGGCTGGGCGTCGCCGCCGGAACCGTGACGGGCCTGCTCCTCGGCTCCTTCCCGCTCGCGGGACGAGTGCTCGAACCGCTCGTGGCGGCCCTCAACGGCATCCCGAAGATCGCGCTCGCACCGCTGTTCCTGCTGTTCTTCGGCATCGGCCCCTGGTCGAAGATCACCATCGCGATGACGGGTGTGGCCTTCGTGGTCTTCTACAACGTCTACCTCGGGCTGCGGCTGCGGGAGCGTGAACTCGTCGAGGTCGTCCAGGTGATGGGCGGACGCAGGCACCACGTGCTCGGCTACGTCACCATCCCGACGCTCGCCGCGCCCTTCTTCGCCGCGCTCAAGACGGGTGGACCACTGGCCATCCTCGGCGTCATCGGCGGCGAGTTCATCGCCTCCTCCGAGGGCGTGGGCCACCAGCTGTTCACCGCGGCACAGAATCTCGACGCGGCAAGCGAGTTCGCCGGACTGATCATCCTCGTGGCGATGACACTCACCCTGAACGGCGTGCTGACCGCACTCGACACCTACGCCCTCAAGCGCCTCGGCCTCGCGGCCCGCCGCCGGACACCCCACCCGGCCAGTCGAGAGAAAAGGATGTCCGCCCGATGAGCCAGGATCAGCAAGTCCCCACCCGTAGAGCCGTGTTGGGCGCCGCGCTCGCGTCGGTCCCGCTGCTCGCCGCCGCGCCCTCCGTCTCGGCGGCACCGAACCGGGCGGAGGACCTCCTCTACGTCGGCACCTGGGGCGTGGGCCAGGTGTACGCGATCCGCTTCGACCCGGTCCACGGAACCCTCACGCCCATCGGCTCCGTCGCCCAGGTCACCTCGAACTGGGTGACCGCGCACCCGACCCACCCGGTCCTGTACGTCGCCGGCAGCGAACAGGGCGGCTTCATCCGGTACTTCGGCATCGACAAGGCCACCGGGGGCCTGAGTCTGCTCGGCGAGATCGCGACGGAGAGCGTGCCGGCCGGCGGCGGCGGCCTCTCCTACATCGGCGTGCACCACCGCTCGCAGACCCTCCTGGTGGCGGACTTCGCGGCCGGTACGGCGGTGTCGGTTCCCATCGACCGGCACGGCCAACTCGCCTCCCCTGCCTCCCTGGTGCAGGAGACCGGGTCCGGCCCGAACCCACGGCAGACGGGACCACACCCCCACCACGTGGTCGTCGACCCGAGCGAACGGCACGCGCTGGTCGCGGACTTCGGCGCCGACCGGGCCTTCGTCCACGGTTTCGACCGCACGACACATTCACTCTCGGACGGTCCCCGCACCTACGCCACCGCACCGGGGTCAGGCCCCCGCCGTCTGGTCTTCCACCCCGACGGCAGCACCGTCTACCTCCTCAACGAGCTGACGGCGGGCATCGAGACCCTGAACTGGCATGCCGAAGAAGGGCTGCTGACACAGCGCCAGATCCTCTCGACGAACGCCCCCGGACATACCGGCACCACGAGCGCCGCCGAACTGGCCATCAGCCGTGACGGCCGCTTCGTCTACGTCTCCAACCGCGGCGACAACGCCCTGGTCGTCTTCTCGACCGGCCGAAGGACCGGACTGCTCACGGAGGTCCAGCGCATCCCCTGCGCCGGAACCACTCCATGGAGCTTCTCGGTGCACCGCGGCGGACGGTGGCTGTTCGTCGCGAACGAGGCCAGCAACACCATCGACCTGTTCGGCATCGATCCGCGTTCCGGTTTGCTGACGGCCACCGGCACCTCCGTTCCCGTACCGAAGCCCGACTCCATCGCCTTCTGCTACCGCTGATCCACCCACTCCCGGATGAGCCGCACCGTGCGCTCGGCCCGCTCCTCGTGCAGGTAGTGCCCGGTGCCGGGCCAGTGCTCCACTCTGGAGCCGGGGGTGGGCAGGAAGCCGCGTTCCCAGTCGGCCGCCTCCGCCGACGTCCACACCGTCAGTGCCGGCCGGGTACGACGGCGCAGGTACGCCTCGCTCTGCGGACGGATGCCGACCGCGTCCGGGTCGGTGTACATGCCGGCGTACGACTGCGCGATGACGTGGTCGGGCGTGCCGAGCATGGTGCGGACGTGGGCGGTGCGCAGTCCGGGCGGGGCCTGCGGGGAGAACGCGCCGGCCACGAATTCGGCGGCAGCCCGGGCCCCGCGCGCCCGGTACTCGGCCAACCGCGTGGGGATCCCGTCCACTTCGGCACCGTGTGCGCCGTGGGCGGGGTCGAGGGCGATGACCGACCGCACGAGCTCCGGGTGCCGTACGGCGAGCAGGTTGACCACCTGCCCGCCCATGGAGTGACCGACGGCCACCACCGGCCCGGTGCCGAGAGCCTCCGTCACCGCGGCCAGGTCGGCGGCCATCTCCGCCGGTGTGTTCCCCAGACCCGGTACCTCGGAGCGGCCGTGGCCGCGCAGATCGGGCACGATCACCCGGAACCGTTCGGCCAACGCCTCGGCGTGCGGCGACCACTCCCTGCCGTCGCCGCCCCAGCCGTGCACCAGGAGCAGCGCGGGGGCGCCGACGGGACCCGGGCTCGTGCAGAACAGCCGGACGCGGCCGATGTCGATCACGAGAGGCTCTTCTCCTCACATCCAGCCAACATGTTCAGAGCGAGAACAGGAGCGTGCCGAAGCCCGGTTGGTCGCACTGGGTCGGCGCGCCTTCCGGACGCAGGTTGCCCGCCACCTGTGCCGTGTAGGGGGCGGACTTCCCGGCGCGCTTCACGTAGTGGTTGTACGCCATCTCGTAGATGGGCTTGAACGCGCCACGCCCGTCCGACCCGAGGGCCGACCAGTGCCAGTCGCACCGGCCGAACGAGGCGTCGTACGCCACGCTTTTGCCGAGGTTGTACTTCGCCGTGTACTCGAAGCCGGACAGGAGCAGCGAGTTGGAGGCCCCGTACAGGTCGAGGCCCTGGATCCAGCCGGTCTGGCAGATCTCCGCGAGCGAGCCCAGGATCAGCTGCGTGTGGCCCTGGTCGCGGCCGGACTCGCAGCACTGGCCGGTGCCGGGCTGGATCAGTTTGGTCAGGCCGCAGCAGCTGTGGGTGTAGAAGGCGTTGTAGGCGTCGTTGAAGAGGGTGAGGTTGTTGCAGGCGACCGCGATCTGCAGCATGCCTTTGAGGCCCATCAGACCGTAGCCGCCGTCGCCGTAGACGTTGACGAGCGGGACGAAGATGTTCTCGAACATCGCCACGGTGGCGTCGAGTTCGGCCTGGGTCCAGCTGCCGGACGGGCCGGTGTAGTGCATGATCTCGACGGCCGCTGCGAGCTTGGCGCCGTAGATGCCGGCGGCGAGTTCGGCGTCGGCGCCGTTGATGGTCCGCAGTGCGTTGGTCCAGGACTTGATGATCTCCAGGGCCTTGTACGCGTGCGCGGTGTCCTGGGTGATGTACCACATGAGGGCGTTCTGGTAGGCGGCGTTGCAGTCGTACCAGAGCTCGCCGTTGCCGCTCTCGGGGCTGGTGCCGCGGGTGACGGTCGCCCGGCCGCCCGCGACGACGTAGGAGGACGAGGAGAAGAAGTCGGCGGCGAAGACCTTGTACCCGCTCAGCCACGGCTCGGCGCCCGCCGCGACCTTGCTCCGCATCCGGTCGAGGTCGGCGCGGCTGTGCAGGACGCCCGGGTGGGTCAGCGCGGACAGGCCGGAGGTGATGGCGTCGGCCCGGTCGGCACCGGCCAGGGCGCCCGCGCCCGCGAGCCCGGCCGCACCGGCGCCGACGGCGGTGAGCTTGAGGAAGCGGCGGCGGTTCGGAGCGGACGGCGACTGCTCGTTCACGGGATGGTCCTCTCTCGCACTCGGCATCGAGTGGGAAGAAGTGGGGGGGGAGGGTTCAGCCGCGGTACAGGACGAGAGTGCTGCGCGGGCCCAGCTTCGGACGGTGGCCGGCGCCTACGGTCCTGCCGGTGGCGAGGTCGCGGGCCGGTCCGAAGTCCGTGCGCGAGGGCAGGGTGAAGACCTTGTCCGTGCTCGTGTTCATGGCGATGAGGTAGTCGCCGTACTCGCAGAGGTAGAAGGGCGCGCGGCCCACGAGCATGGTCTCGACGCCGTCGAAGTGGACGCCCAGGGTGGGGTCGGGGACGTCGGCGGGGACGGGAGCCAGAGGGTAGACGTCTCCGGCGAGCGCCTGGTGGAGGGTGTCGCCCGGAGGCGGGAAGCCGCCCGGCGGGATGCCACCGGCGCCGGGGTCGTTGATGGCGTAGTCCCACAGGATCCAGTCGCGGGCCGTGAAGGTGTCGTCGGTCGCGCCCGCGGTGCGCTGGCGGATGGTGGCGGAGCGCTGGTCGGTGGGGGTGACGTGGTGGACGCGGGCGTAGTCGTTCACGCCCTGCCGGGCACGCCAGTAGAGGGAGGCGAAGAACAGCTCCTTGCCGTTCTTGACGGCCACGCACCCGTTTTCCTCGTCGGTGACCACGAAGTCGGGCCGGTCCCAGCCGGTCGGGATACGGCCCTGGCGGGCGGCCTGGGCCTCGAACTCCGGCCAGTCGCGGGACAGGAACCGCAGGGCGTTGAGGCCGACGCGGGTCCAGGTGTGGTTGGCCTGGAGGTCGAGCTGGGGGTAGAGCTGACCGTCGGCGATCATCTCCTGGGTCCAGCCGACGATGTCGGGGTCCTTGAAGACGGCGGCCGTCATCACGGGATTGGAGTCCCAGGCGGTGCGGGAGGCGTATCCGATCTCGCCGGGGTAGACCTCGTTGCGCCAGCCGATCACCGTCTCGATACGGGAGATGCGGCAGCCGTCCGCGTCGACGTCGAGCACCCGGAACGCGCCTCGCGCCTTGGTCATCTTCACCATCTGCTCGCGCAGTTCGGGCGCCTCCTGGCCGCCGTACCCGCGCGTGACCGACTCGTACATCATCACGAGCCAGTCCATCACCTCGCCATAGTTGCCGACGTAGCCGAGCTCGCGGGTCAGGCCCGCCTCGGTGACCTGGTAGTAGCTGTCGCCGAGGGGCTTGGTCGGGTTGCCGTCCTTGTCCTCCGGGCCGAGGTAGGGCTTGATGCCGATGGACTGGTACATGTAGTCGCGGGCCCGGTCCTCGGACAGGGCGAGGTCCGGGGCGAGGAGCTTGAGGCCGCGGTTGGTCTGGTAGAGGCCGATGGCGCAGATCTGCGACTGGTTGCTGTAGTGCGGGAAGTGCTGCCGCCAGTAGTCGCGGCTGGACTTGAGCATGTCGATGTAGGCGTCCCTGCGGACCGGCGGCACCGGAGTGGTGGTGTCGGTGGGGGCGACGAGGGTGACGTCGTCGAACCAGGCGGTGCCGGGGCCGGACAGGCGCAGGTGCAGTTCCATCTGGGTGGCGCCGGCCGGGGTCGCCAGGTCGATCGAGACGTACTCCCAGTCGTGGGTGCCGGTGGTGGCGTACTTCTTGTGGTCGCTGCCGACCAGGTTCCCGCCTGCGTCGAAGAACAGCGGGTCGATATGCGCGCCGAGGCCGGTGGCGCCGTCCGTCCTGATCCAGGCGCCGTAGGTGTAAGTCCCTTCGGATATACGGGTCTTGGGCGCGGAGTAGACGTAGCTGTAGCCGTCCGAACCGGTGGCCGTCAGCTTGAGGGAGGCGGATCCGGAGCGGGAGACCGTGGTGTCGCGGGCCCAGGTGCCGGCGGCGGCCCAGCCGGGCTTCTCCCAGCCGGTGGGGGTGTCGGCGCCCGACTCGAAGCCGGGGTTGGCTATCGCGTACGGCGAGCCCGTCACCTGGGTGTCGAGGCGGTCGCCGAGGTGCTCCCAGAGCAGGGCCAGCACCAGCCCGACCCGGCCGAAGCCCTGCCACTGCTGGTCGGAGCCGGTGAGTACGGTGTCGTCGGCCTTCCACGCCATGTACCGGCCGTCGATCGCCTGGAGGACCCGGTCGACGGCTTCCGGCTTGCCGTGGGCGGGACTGCCGGACCACAGACAGCCCTCGGCGAGGGACTGCATCGCCCAGCCGTCCATGGCGGCGGGGGTCGCGGTGGTGAGGAAGTACGCCTGGTCCTTCTGCACCCGGGCCTTGATGGCGTCGAGGACCTCCTCGCCGCCGGTCCGGGGCTTCGGGTCGGGCGCGGGGCCCTGGACCTCGCCCTTCGGCGGTACGAAGCAGGGGTCGGTGTGGGTGTAGAGGCGGTAGACGCCACGCGAGGGGGTGGTCATGTCGTAGTAGAGCTGGGCCTGGTTCTGGCCGTAGGACCAGATGCGGCCCATCGCGCGGATCTCCAGCGACACCTTCTTCTTGCCGGCGGTCATCTTCTCCGGCAGCGGCAGGGTGTGGAAGAAGAAGCGGCCCGGCGTGCGCGGCGCGGTGTCCAGGATGTCGAGGCTGTCGACGGCGCCCTGGTCCTGGTGACCGACCTGCTTGCCCTCGCAGAAGAGTTGGAGGCGCCACATCTCGGTGCCGGACGCGGCCTCCGCCGAGCTGTCGTCGTGGTCGTCGCCCCACAGACGGACTGTGACGTAGGTGGTGCCGGTCGGCCGGACGGCGACGTCGAACTTCAGGGTGCCTCCCCAATAGGAGGCCGTGTCGGTCGGGTTGAGGACCCGGGCGCTCTGGCCGAGGCCGCCGGTGACCGTGTCGGAGAGGGTGGCTTCGAGGTGGTGCGCGGCCTCGGAGTCCGCGTCGCCGAAGACCACGACGTCGAGCGGGGCACGGCCTGGCACGCGTGACGTGTCCGGCTCGGAGGCGATGGCCGGCGTGGCCGTCGCGACGGTCGGCAGGCCGATGGCGGCCGCGGCGACGCCGGTCGCCCCTGCGTACTTGAGGACGTCACGTCTTCTGGGTGCGTTGGGCACGGGTGATCCTTTACTTGAGGCTGCCCATGAGGATTCCGCTGCGCCAGTACTTCTGCAGGGCGAACATGAAGACCGCCAGCGGAATGATCGACAGCAGTGACCCGGTGAGGACGAGGGTGTTCATGTCGCGGGAGGCCTGCGCCTGTTGGACCCAGGAGAAGAGGCCCAGGGTCACGGGGAAGGAGCGCTCGCCGTTGAGCATGAACAGGGGGAGGAAGAAGTTGTTCCAGATGTTGACGAAGTCGAGCATGAAGATGGTGATGCCGCCGGTGCGCACCAGCCGGAGCGCGACCGAGAAGAAGATCCGGGTCTCGCTCGCGCCGTCGATGCGGGCCGCCTCCATCAGCTCGGTGGGCACCGAGGAGTCGGCGTAGACCTTGCCGAGGTAGACCCCGAAGGGGTTGATGAAGTACGGGATCAGCACCGCCCAGACGGTGTTGGTCAGGTGGATGTCGGCGAAGACCAGGTAGAGCGGGAACGCGAGCAGGGTGCTCGGCAGCAGCGAGGCGCCGACGATGACGCCGAACAGGGCGCCCCGGCCCCGGAATTCGAACTTCGCCAGGCCGTAGCCGGCGGCGAGCGAGATGAGCGTCGAGCCCGCGGCGCCGACGCCGGAGTACACGACGGAGTTGAGGATCCAGCGGCCGAAGACACCGTCGTGGTAGTCCCAGATCGCCTGGAAGTTGTCGGCGAGGTGGTTCGAGGAGAACCACAGGCCGAAGGTGGAGTACAGGTCGGTCTGGTTCTTGGTCGAGGCGACCAGCAGGAACCAGGTGGGGGCCAGCGAGTACAGGAGGAAGACGATCAGCAGGCCGGTGGTGAGGGCCACCGCGCGGCGGGTGGGGCGCGCACCGCCCCCGGAGGCGACGGAGCTCATGACATCTTCCTGTTCGTGACGCGGTAGAAGACGAAGGCGAGGATGCCGGTGACGGCGGCGAGGACGAGGGACTCGGCGGCGGCGTACTGGTAGTCGCCGGTCTTGAACGCCCGGTCGAAGATCTCCAGCATCGGCGTGAAGTCGGTGCTGATGGACTCCGGTGCCACATACCGCAGGAACAGCGGCTCGGTGAACAGCTGGAGCCGGCCGATGAGGGAGAACATGCCGGTCAGCACGAGGATCCCGGTGATGTTCGGGACCTTGATGGACCAGGCGATCCGCCATTCCTTCGCGCCGTCGAGGCGGGCGGCCTCGTACAGCTCGCGCGGGAGCGCCTGCAGCGAGGCGGAGATCAGGATCATGTTGAAGCCGATCCCCTGCCAGGTCAGCAGATTGCCCAGCGAGAGATAGGTGTTGAGGCCGCCGAAGAAGGTGACGGTCGTGCCCACCTTGTCGCCGATGTCGACGATCGGGCTCGCGGTCGGGCTGTAGAGGAACAGCCAGATCAGCGTCGAGACCACGCCCGGGATGACGTACGGGATGAGCAGTCCGGCGCGGAAGAAACGGACCGCGCGGGCCGCGACGCCGTCGAGCAGCAGGGCCAGCAGCAGCGAGATGCCCAGCATGACCGCGATCTGCGCGGCGCCGAAGAGCAGGGTGCGCAGCATGCCGGTCCAGAAGGTGCCGTCGGAGAGGATCGCCGAGAAGTTGGCGAAGCCCGCGTAGACGACCCTCGTCGGGCCGAAGCCGATGCCGCTGCTCTTCTTCTCGTGCAGGCTCTGGCTGAAGGCGTAGCCGATCGGCACGACATAGGTGAGGAGGAAGCCGGCAAGGAAGGGCAGCATGAACAGCAGCCCCTTGTAGGCTCCCCGCCTCCCGGTCCGACGGGGGGAGGTCCGCCGGACCGGGGAGTCTTCCGCGGCCTTCGCCGGTCGTGCGAGGGTGGACAAGGCAGTCTCCAGATCAGGTGGTTCAGTTCGCGGCGACGGCCTTGACGCCCTTGTTCTTCAGGTCGGCGAGCACCCACTCCTGAAGGTGCGTCAGCATGTCCTTCACGGTCAGCTGCTTCTTCATGACCTTGCCCCACTGCTTCTGCATCTCGGAGTACATGGCCGCGTAGTCCGGCCCGTACTGCCACTGCTCGCCCACCCGGGACGCGGCGGTCGTGATCACCTTCGCGCTGTCGGACTTCCCGTTGAACATCTCCGTCGGGATGATCTTGTCGACGTACGGGGAGACGTCCTTGACCGCGGGGAAGAGCCCCGACTTGGACGCGGGGTCGGTGAGCGCGGTCAAGGACTCCTTGCTGCTGGACAGCCAGGACGCGAACTGGGCCGCCCGGTCGGGGTACTTGCAGCCCTTGAGTACGGCCGTGACGTCGAAGTTGCTGGAGGTCTGCGGCTTGGCGGTGTCGAAGACCGGCGCGTCGGCGAGCTGCCACTTCCCCTTGGACTTGGGGAAGTTGGTGTCGTAGATCGGCAGCTGCCAGGTGGACGTGGTCATCAGGATCGTCTTGCCGAGGTCCCAGGTCTTGAAGACGCCCGGGTCGGCGTAGGAGGCGTTGGACGCGAGGTTGTTGTCGACCAGCTGCTGGACGACGTCGGCGGCCTTCAGCGCGTCGGGCGAGGTGAAGCCGATCTGCCAGTGGTCGCCGTCGATCCCGTACCACTCCGCGCCCGCCTGCCAGGACAGGTCGACGAGCGTGCTGGGGTCCTCGCCCGCCATGTTGAAGATCTTGACGTTCTTGTTCTTCTTCTGCGCGGCCTTGCCCGCGGCGATCAGGTCGTCCCAGGTGGTGGGGGCCTTGATGCCGTACTTCTGGAACAGGTCCGCCCGGTAGGCGGTGAACAGCGGGGAGGAGCCGGTGGGGATGCCGTAGGTGGCGCCGCCGGGGCTCACCGCGTTCCAGGCGGGCGTGGTGTAGCGGGACTTGTAGGGGGCGGCGATCTTCGTGATGTCGGTGAGCAGCCCGTCGGCGGCGAAGTTCGCCAGGTTCATCCCGTCCATCTTGGACAGGCAGGGGGCGTTGCCCGAGGTCACCGCGGCCCGCAGCTTCTGGTAGACGGTGTCGCCGGCCGCGTTGACGAACTTCACCTGGGTCTCGGGGTGCGTCTTGTTCCAGGCGGCGACCTGCTGCTGGATGCCCTCGGTCCAGCTCCAGAACTCCAACTGCACCTTGCCCTTGGTGGTCTTGGCTGCCGAGTCGGTGTCGTCGTCACCGCCGCCGCAGGCGCCGAGGACGAGGGAGAGGGAGAGGGCGGCGGCCGCGCCGGCGAGGGCTCTCGTACGGATGGTGCTCATCGGTCCTCCGGGGAAGGGCGGAGTTGGATCGGATGTAGTAACCGTTTCCCGTGGACCGTAGGACCAGTGGTGGCCGATTCACAAGGGGCGGGCAGCCGATTGTTTCGTCGGCACTACGCAGGGGTTACTCATAAAGCCGCTCTGAGCTGCATTTTTCTGGCTCACCCCGCTCCGAATCCCGACATCGGGGAGGCGCGGCACCCGCGGCGAGTCGTTGACTGGCGAACTTCTCAAGCTCTAGCGTGGAATACGGTTACTGCACGCTTTCCCGCTGCTCCCCCTCACACTCACCTTCCGTAGATGCGGAGCCCCATGCGCACGTCCCAGCTCCCTCGCGCCCTGTTCGCCATGGACCCGGTGCACCTTCCCGCACTCTTCCCGCCCCGTCTGACGGCCCGGTTGACGTCGCTCGCGCGGCTCGATCCCACGCTGGTGGTACGGGACTTCGCCGATCCGGCAGTGGCCGGGCCGCTGGCCGAGACCGAGGTACTGATCACCGGTTGGGGCTGTCCGCGCATCGACGAGGAGGTCCTCGCGGCGGCGCCGAGGCTGCGGGCCGTACTGCACGCGGCGGGCAGCGTGCGCAGCCTGCTCGCGCCCGCGGTCTGGGGGCGGGGCCTCGCGGTGTCGAACGCGGTGGAGGCCAACGCGCTTCCGGTGGCCGAGTACACCCTCGCGGCGATCCTGCTGTCCGGCAAAGAGGCCTTCGGACTGCGCGAGCGGTTCCGCGCCGAGCACGCGTTTCCGCCACCCGGCGACCTTGCCCGAGTCGGCAACCTCGGACGCCGGATCGGCGTCATCGGGGCGTCGCGGGTCGGCCGCCGGCTGCTCGAGCTGCTCCGGCCGCTCGACTTCACGGTGACGCTCCACGACCCGTACGTGGACGTCGCCGAGGCGGCGTCCCTGGGGGCCGCGCTGCTGCCGCTCGACGAGCTGATGCGCACCAGCGACATCGTCAGCCTGCACGCGCCCGACATCCCGGAGACCTACCGGATGCTCGACCGGCGGCGCCTGTCGCTGATGCCGGACGGCTCGGTGCTGGTGAACACCTCCCGGGGCGCGCTCGTCGATCCCGACGCGCTCACCGAGGAGCTGGTCTCCGGGCGCATCAGCGCGGTGCTGGACGTGACCGAACCCGAACCGCTGCCCGCGGACTCTCCCTTGTACCGACTGCCGAACGTCTTCCTCACCCCGCACATCGCCGGCTCCCTCGGCAACGAGCTGGAGCGGCTGGGCCGCACCGTCGTGGACGAACTGGCGCTGCTCACCGCGGGCGCACCGCTCGCGCACGCCGTACTCCAGGCCGACCTGGTCAACAGCGCCTGACGCCGCGCCGGCTCCGCGCCCTGATGGGGAATGCCGTGGGAAACGGTTACCGTTCCAGCGCGGCCGTTCTTGCTGCTCACGGGCCGCGAGCAGGGTCCGATGCAGTAACGTCGACCTCGTGACGGACACCGGGAAGCGCGCTCGAAACGGCCCAGGGAAGACGAAGACGGGGCGAAGGACGGCCAGGGCGGAAGGCCCCAGTACGATCCGGGATGTCGCCGCCGCGGCGGGCGTCTCCGTAGCAACCGTTTCCCGTACGCTGGCCGGCAACTACCCGGTGTCGGCGGAAACCAGGGCCCGGGTCATGGCGGCCGTGGAGTCGCTGCACTACGTGGTGAACGTCCACGCGAAGGCCCTCTCGGGGCGTGTGGCCGGTCCCGTCGCCCTCGTCATCCAGGACATCACCGGCCCGTCCCTGGCCCATGTCGCCGCGGGTGTCGAGGAGGAGGTCACCAGCCGTGGCCGGCTGAGCCTGGTCTGTTCCACGCGCGGCGACGCGGCCCGGGAGGACGACCTGGTCCAGCTGATGCGGGAGCAGCATGCCGCCGCGGTCGTCCTGGTCGGTGGCGTGGTGGCCGACGACGCCTATCACCGCCGTATGGCCGACTACGCCAGGGCCCTCGACGCCGCCGGATCCCGGCTGGTGCTGGTCGGACGGCCCCCGCTGCCTGCCGGGATCCCGGCGACCGTCGTCGAGTACGACAACCGGGGTGGCGCGTTCCAGGCGTCCTCGCACCTGCTCGCCGCCGGGCACCGGCGGGTTCTGTTCCTCGGCGGCGAGCCCGGGTTCAGCAGCGCCGACCAGCGTCGGGACGGTCATCTGGCCGCTCTGCGCGCCCACTCGGTGCCCTATGAGGCGGAGTTGGACCTGCCGGGGTCGTACTCCCGCGGCTCGGGACACCGCCGGGTGCGGGACGCTCTGGACGGCGGCCTGGACTTCACGGCCGTCTTCGCCTGCACCGACGCGATCGCCGTCGGCGCACTGGCCGCACTGCGCGAGGCGGGCCTGCGGATCCCTCGCGACGTCTCGCTGGTCGGCTTCGACGACGTCCCCTACGCGACTGACCTGACCCCGTCCCTCACCACGGTCCGCGTTCCCTACGAGGAACTGGGCCGGACAGCCGTACGTCTGGCGCTGGACCGGGAGGAGAGCATCGGCGGGGACGACCACGTGGTGCTCAGTACGCAGTTGGTGATACGGGAGTCCGTACGGGCGCCCAGATCAAAGTGATTCGACGGCGGCGCCCGACCCTCCGCGGGGTCGGGCGCCGCCGTCGGCTAGCGGACGGTCCGGTACGCGTTGTGGATCGTGCCGGTGTAGGTGTTGCCCTCGGTGTCGGCCAGGGTCGCCTTGAAGGAGACCGTGCCGGGGGTGTCCGGGTTGGTGACGGTCAGGTAGTGGCCGCCGGCGGTGTCCGTGCGGACGGTGGCCGGCTTCCAGGAGCGGCCTCCGTCGTACGACACCTGTACGGTCAGCGACTTGAGGTGGCCCTTGGCGGCCGCCGGGCCCTGGAGGGAGAGCGGGACGGTGATCCGCCTGCCCGCCTTCGAGGTGCTGGTCAGGCTCAGTGCCGGGTGGAAGCGGACCACGGACAGCGGCCACTTCTCGGCCTTGGTGGCGTCGCCCGCCGAGGTGAAGGTCCACGCTCCGGTGACGCTGTCGCTCACCTTGTAGTCCGCGCCGCGGTTCGCGGTGACGGAGAGCCGGTAGGCCGCCTTGTGGGCGAGCGTGCCGTGCAGGACGCCCTCCTCGCAGAGGTCGGCCCTGGAGTCGATGACGACCTGCGAGCCGGAGGTGAGCCGGGTGTGGAACTGCGCGGCCCTGGCGTACGGGAAGCTGCCCGATCCGTCGGCGAACATCGGCGTGCACACCATGTAGTAGCCGCCGAGTTGCGCGCCGCCGAGGGCGGCGGCGGTCGGGGCGACGACGGGACCGTGGACACCGCCGTTGAGGGTGACGGGGTAGGTCCGGTCCGGCTCGAAGCGGCGCGAGGTGTTGGCGGTGGTCGTGTCGTCGGGGTGGCGCGCGTTGCCCAGCATGGCGCCCAGGCCCCAGCTCAGTTCGTGGTCGGTGGACACGTACTGCGTGACCGAGGCGGCCGGCACCTTGCGGTCCAGACCGCGAACCGTCTGGGACACCCGGGTGAGTTCCGGCCAGGCCTTGGTGGACCACCAGTTCGTCGGGGCGCCGACGGCTCCCGACAGGGTGCTGGCGTACGAGGTGGTGATGCGCGCCATGCCCCGGGTGGAGGTGAAGGTCCGGTTCAGCCCGTCGAAGAAGGCGCCCTCACGGGTGGTGACCAGGTTGTACGCCGGTGACGTGGCGGTGTGCTGCCAGATGCCGCCGATCTGCGAGACGAAGGAAGCGGCGGGGGCGTTCGGTCCGAGTTGGCCCATGAAGAAGTCGTCGGCGCCGATGGACGTGCCGCTGAGGTAGTCGTTGGCGGGCTTGGCGCCACGGGCGACGAACATGAGCGCGCCGGCACGCATCGTGGCCTTGCGGTCCGGGGCGGTGACCCGCACCGGCTTGGCCTTGCGCAGGTCGACGACGAGTGGCGTGTCGTGGTCGACCACCAGGCGCGGTGCGACCATCTCGGCGACCCTGCCGGCCGAGTCGGTGCCCAGAACGTCGACCAGGTAGGGGCCCTTGGGCAGCCGCACGGTGGTCTTGCCGCCGGGCATGTCGTCGTTCTCGTTGAGCGAGTACCACTTGCCGTTGCCCAGGCCGGCCAAGGCGATGCCGGCCGTGCTGTCGGGCCTGCCGTCGCGCCCGATCACGGACAGCTTCAGGTTGTACGACTCCACCTCGCGGTTGACGAGCACGGCCGTGCGCGTGATCTGCGCGCCGCCGGTCGCGGTGACCACCCCGGAGTAGGCGCCGTCGAGGCTGCCCTGCCGGGTGTCGGCGGTGACCGTCGCCTTGGCGGTGCCGCCGGCCGGGACGGTGAGGTGGGAGGGGGAGACGGTGAGTTGCCCCGTCGCCGCCTTCCCGTCGGGGCCGGTCTCGGACATGGCCAGGTCGAAAGTGACCGGGGTGGTGCCGGAGTTGCGGTAGGTGAGGGACTTGGTGACCGGGGTGTCGTCGTTGTGCGGCCAGGTCGCCGGGGTGCCGAAGTCGACGGCCGACGGCTCGGTGGTGACGGTGGTGTCCAGGGCCCGGGCCACGTCCACGCGGCCCGCCCCGGCGCCGTACAGGCTCGTGCCGGTCAGCGGCTCGACCGAGGTGGTCAGGGCGGCCTTGATCCGTGCTCCGGTCCAGTCGGGGTGCTTCTGGGCGAGGATCGCGGCGGCGCCCGCGGTGTGCGGGGTGGCCATGGAGGTGCCGGACATCTTCACGTAGCCGGGTGCGACCGGGTCGCCCTCGCTGCCGTGGGCGGCCTTGGCGGAGACGATGTCGACTCCGGGGGCGGCGATGTCCGGCTTGAGGGTGCCGGAGGCGGTCGGGCCGCGGCTGGAGAAGTCGGCGAGCTCGTCGTCGTGGTCGACGGCGGCGACGGTCAGGGCGGCAGCGGCGGAACCGGGCGAGTCCACGGTGGTGTCGGTGGGGCCCTCGTTGCCGGCGGCGATCACGAAGAGGGCGCCGGAGGACGCCGACAGGCTGTTCACCGCCTGCTCCAGCGGGTCGTCGCCCGCGCTGTCCTTCTCGCCCAGGCTCATGCTGATGACCTTGGCGCCCTGGGACGCCGCCCACTGCATGCCCGCGATGATCTGCGAGTCGTCGCCGGTGCCGGTGTCGTCGAGGACCTTGCCGACGAGCAGCTTCGCGCCGGGGGCCACGCCCTCGTACTTCCCGTCGCTCTCCGCGCCGGAGCCGACGATGGTGGCGGCGACGTGGGTGCCGTGGCCCTGCTTGTCGTCGGTGGAACCGGAACCGGTGAAGTCCTTGGTCGCGGCGATGGAGTTGCTGAGGTCGGGGTGGGTGGCGTCGACGCCGGTGTCCAGGACGGCGACCTTGACGCCCTTGCCGTCGTAGCCGGCCTTCCACGCGGTGGGGGCGCCGATCTGCGTGACGCCTCCCTGGGGGTCGGGGGCGCCGGCCGCGGTGGCGCCGGTCCGCTTCGCCTTGGGGCTCGGGGTTGCGGCGGCCTTCGCCGCCGCGCCGGCCGAGGCGCCGTCCTGGGCGGACATCCGGACGCGGCCGTCCAGCCACACCTTGGCGATACCGGGCGCGGCGGTCACGGCGGTGGCGTCGCCGGCGTTGTCGGTCAGTGCCTTCCACACGTTCGCGGCGTCCGGCTTGGCGGCGGTCAGTGCCTCGCCGTGGACGGCCGGGAGCAGTTGGCCCACGTCGGCGGTGGCGGCGAGGCTGCTGCGGGCACCGGCCCGGGTGCCGCCGGTGCCCTTGTAGGAGACGATCAGCGGCAGTTCCTTGCGGTGGGAGTCGTCGTAGTGGTCCTTGACCAGGAGAGTGACGTCGAAGAGGCGGCGGTCGAGCCGCCCGTCGGCCACCAGCTTCGCGGCGTCCAGGGGGACGACGTAGGTGTGGCCCGCGAACTGCCGGATGTTCACGGATATGTGTGCGCGGCCCTTGGCCCGCTCCACGCCGGTCACCCGGCCGGTGCCGTCCAGCCGGACGGTGTCACCGGTGATCAGGGTGACGCGTGCGGCGGTCCTGGCCGGCAGGCTCGCCGCCGCGGCCTGTACCCCGAGGGCGGTGGAGCCCGGCAGGAGGGCGGTGGTGGCGAGGGCGGTCGCCGTCAGCAGCGCGGCCGAGCCGTATGCCGCGACTCTGGCGCGCTTGTGCAGTCGGTGCTTGTTCCGCAAGGAAGGTCTCGATTCCCCGGTCGATGGCGTGTGGGTCGGTGGCGTGGCGGGGATGTGCCGTGCCGAGCGGGCGGGCCGCCACGCGCGGCGCGGCCCCGGGCCGGAGCACGAATCCGGCCGAGGGCCGCGCCGGGCCGCGGTGACGGGGATGTCACCGGGCGAGGACGAGTCTTGCGGCCCGAGCGTTGTCCATCAGCTGCCCTGAGTCACTCCTGGACAATTCCGTAACAGCAGGTCAGCGGGGATTGCCGCGGATTCGGGCGGAAACGTAACGTGACCGTCCGTATGTACTGACAAAGGAAAGGCGCACCTGGTGGGACGACGCGAGAAGCCGGTGGACCCCGACGCCGGTCCCGTGCAGCGGCTCGCGCACGACCTGCGCGTCCTGCGGGAGCAGGCCGGCACGCCCCCGTACCGGGAGATGGCCCGGCGCGCCAACTACTCGTCGAGTGCGCTGGCCGCCGCGGCGGCCGGTGAGCAACTGCCGTCCTCGGCCGTCGTGCTGGCCTACGCGCGGGCGCTGGACGCCGACCGCGAGGAGTGGGAGGAGCGGTGGCGGGCGGCCAGGGACGCGGTCGAGGAGCAGGCCGTCCGGGAGCCGGCCGCCGACGCGGACGCCCCGCCGCCGTACCGGGGTCTGGCCCGTTTCGAGCCGGCCGACAGCGCGCTGTTCTTCGGCCGGGACCGGCTCGTCGGCGAGCTGCTGGAGCTGGTGCGCGAGCACAGGTTCGCGGCGGTGTTCGGGCCGTCCGGCAGCGGCAAGTCCTCGCTGCTGCGCGCCGGGCTGATACCGGCGCTTCAGGCGGCGGAGGGCGCCGAACGCCCGGCGGTGGTACGGGTACTGACGCCGGGCGAACGACCCGCGGACACCCATGAGAAGGCGCTGCTCGCGGAGGACGACGAACACGACACCTGGGTGATCGTGGACCAGTTCGAGGAGCTGTTCACGCTCTGCCGGGACCGGGAGCAGGAAGGCCGCTTCCTCGATCTGCTGCTGGCGGCCCGCGAGCCCGGCAGCCGACTGCGCGTGGTCGTCGCCGTGCGAGGCGACTTCTACGGCCACTGCGCCGCCCGCGGTGACCTGGCGGAGGCGGTCAGCGGGGCGAACCTGCTGGTCGGGCCGATGAGCCGGGACGAGCTGCGCGAGGTGATCACCAAACCGGCCGCCGCGGCGGGCCTGTTGGTGGAGCGCGCCCTGACCGCCCGGATCATCGACGAGGTCGGCGACCGGCCCGGTGCCCTGCCGATGCTCTCGCACGCCCTGCTGGAGACCTGGCGCCGCCGCCGGGGCCGCACGCTCACCGAGGCCGCCTACGAGGCGGCGGGCGGCGCGCGCGGTGCGATCGCCGCCACCGCCGAGGCCGCGTACGGCGAGCTGTCCGAGGCGCGGGCCCGTGTCGCCCGCCGGATTCTGCTGCGGCTGATCGCCCCCGGGCAGCAGACCGGTGCCGCCGACACCAGGCGCCCGGCTCGACGGGACGAGCTCGGACCCGGCGCGCCGGAGGTGCTGGAGCACCTTGCCGCCGCCCGCCTGGTCACCCTGGACGACGACACCGTCGAACTCGCCCACGAGGCGCTGATCACCGGCTGGCCGAGGCTCGCCGCCTGGATCGAGGAGGACCGCGAACGGCTGCGCGAGCAGCGCCGGCTGGGCGAGGCCGCCCGCAGCTGGGCGGAGCTGGACCAGGACCAGGGCGCCCTGTACCGGGGCACGCGGCTCGGCCGGGCCGAGGAACTGTTCTGCGGGCGGGCTGACGACGACCTGGCGGGGCCCGAACGGGACTTCCTCACCGCCTCGCTCACCGCCCGCGACTGGACCACCCGGAAGCGGCGCGTCCGCACCGCCGCCGTCTGCGCCTGTGTCGTACTCGCCCTGGTCGCCGGTCTGGCGGCCTGGCAGCAGAACCGGGCCGGCCGGCAGGAGGCCGACAAGGCCGCCGCCCGCCGGCTCGCCGCGTCGGCCGCAGGCCTGCGCACGACCGACCCGCGCACGGCCGCGCTGCTCGGCGTCGCCGCCTGGAAGACCGCCGGTCTGACCGAGTCCCGGTCGGCGCTGCTCGGCTCTCTCTTCCAGCCGCAGCTGGACGCCTTCACCGATCCCGGCACCGGCCGGGACACCCGCCGGTTCCTCACCGACCAGGGCCGCCGCCTCGTCAGCGTGACGGGCCGCCGGGTGAGCGTCCGGGATGTGGCCACCCATCGGCTGACCTCCTCGTACGTCCTCCCCTCCGGGCGGGACGTGATCGACGTCGGCCCCGACGCCCGGACCGTCGACCTGTCCGGACCCGGGTCGGACGGCGGCGAACAGCTGTGGGACCTGGCGCAGGGCAAGGCCCTGGCCGGCCCGCGTGACCAGGCCGTACTGGCGTACGCGGCCGACGGGCAGAGCTACGTCTCCGTGCCGTCGACTCAGGACGGCCCCTTGCGGGTGTTCCGGCCCGGCGACGACCATGCCCGCTTCCAGGTCCCGATGGCGAGCGCCCCGGTGTCCGCCGCCCTCGGCACGGACGGCCGGCTGCTCGCCGTGTGCCCGGCGGGCGGTGCGCCCCAGGTGTGGGACACCGCCCGCGACGCACCCGTGCCGGGTGCCTGGGACAAGGAGAAGAACCTCTGCGGTACGGGGTCGGGTGCCGACGGCGTCGATCACCTGCTGCGCTTCAGCGCGGACGGCAAGCGCCTGGTGGCCACCTCCGACGGCGGGTTCGACGTGTGGGACGTCGCCGGAGGCCGCGTGATCGCGAGCCTCGCCGATCCCGGCGACGGCGGCTTCACCCAGGCCGCTTTCACGCCCGACGGGCGGTTCCTGGCCACGGCGGACAATCAGGGGCTCACGGTGTGGCGGCTGACGGGCGGCGGGCTCCAGGTCTTCCGGACCGCGCTGACCGGCACACAGGTCGGCGACCTGACCTGGGCCCCGGGCCGACGGCACGTGCTGCGCTTCCTCGACGGGACGACCGTACGCTCGTACGACCTCACCACCCCGCTCTCGGCCACCTGGCAGGACACCTCCTCCGACACGAGCACGCTCAGTCCGGACGGCAGCACCCTGGCGATCGTCACCGGCAGCAGCTTCCAGCTGCGCTCCGCGCGCACCCGCGCCGTGCTCGCCAAGGCCACCGTCGGAACCCTGCCGACCTCCGACGGCAACGCTCCGCTGCTCTCCTTCAGCCCGGACGGCCGGGCGCTCGTCGTCTCCGACATCGTGCACACCAAGGACGCCGAGAAGCAGCGGTTCACGGTGTGGGACGTGCCGGCCCACAAGATCAGGACGTCGTTCGAGGTGGCGGGGACCTACGACACCCCGATGGCGCCGATCGCCCTCGGCGCGGAGGGCCGGACCCTGCTGGTGTCGCACCCCACGGACCACGGGACCGTGACCGAGGTGTGGACGCTGACCGGCGCCCGGCACCGGACGAAGGCGACCGTGCCGGGCTTCGGCTGGAGCGCCGTCGCCCTGCGGCCCGACGGGGACCTGGTCGTCGAAGCGGACGACCAGTACGCGCGTCCGTCCGACCGATCGGTCACCGGCCGGGAGCTGGCCGACGGACGGCAGGTGACCGCCCTGGCGTTCAGTCCGGACGGCAGGCGGCTCGCGGTGGGTGACGCGTCCGGCCGGGTCACCCTGTGGGACGGCGGGGTCGGCCACCGCACCGGCGTACTGCCGGCGTCCACCGGCGCGGCGGTGTCGGCGCTCGCCTTCTCGGCCGACGGCGGCACACTCGCCGTCGGCGGTGGCGGGGTTCTCCGCCTGTGGGACACCGCCACCCAGCAGACCCTCGGCACCGAGCTGCCCACACCCGGCGACGACATCCGCTCGGTCGCGTTCAGCAGGGACGGCGGAACCCTGTACGCGACGGGCCCGCAGACCCCGCTCCTGACCTACTCCATCACGCCCGACCGGGCCGTCGCGGCCGTCTGCGCGCGCATGGGCGGCGGACTGACCAGGGCACAGTGGCGGACCTACGTCCCGGATGCGCCCTACCAGGACATCTGCGCCGGTACGTGATTGTCCAGAGGTGACGGCGGGGGGTCGCTGGACAACTCCCGGGCCCGTGAGGATCGGGGTGTGGCCGTCCGGCCCGCCTGGAAATCCCGTCGCTTAGGGCTGTCTCGTCATGCGCAAAAACCTCGTGGTCCCCTCGCTCCTCCTGCTCTCCTCCCTTGTCCTGACGACGGCCTGCTCGTCTGGCGCGCCCAGCTCCTCCGGGACCGGACCGGCGGCCGTCGGTGCCGGTTCGTCCCCGACGGCCGCCAACCGCGGTGTCGACCCGTCGAAGATCAAGGGCCTGGACATCGTCTCCGACAACAGCGAGCACGGCTCCTGCCCGTTCGCCACCAGCTACCCGGCCGTCCCCGGAGCCGAGGCGACGACGGCCGTGATGAAGAAGTACGTGGAGGAGCGCCTGTCGACCTTCCGCGAGACCGCGTGCGCGAGCGGTTCGGCGGTGAACCAGGACCACGAGCTGAACATCAGCTACACGTTCCTGGCCGCGTCCGGAGACGTGCTGGGAGTCCGGCTGTCGACACAGGACGGCTCGGCGGCCGGGTCGGGGCTCAGCACCAACACGTACTGGTACGACGGAAAGGACCGGACGTACCGCGCCGCTCCCGGGCTCGTCGCCGACGGTTTTCGGGACGCCTTCGTCGCCGAGCTGAAGAAGCAGCTCAAGGGACGGCAGGGTATCGACGCGGCCCAGCTCGACGGCGCGTTCGACGACACCAGCCGTGCCGCCACGCTGGCCGACATGTCCTTCACCGCCGATGGCGGACTGCGGGTGGAGTTCGACCGGGGCGTCGTGGGCGTCCCGGCGGCCGGCACCTACCTCGTCACCCTTCCCGAGACGACGGTCACCCCGTGGCTGTCCGGGTTCGGGAAGCGCGCCCAGCGGCAGACCGTGCACCCGAGCGGCACGCTGGACCTCGGCGCGACCCACACCACCGCTCCCGCCGTACCGACGGAATCGGCGTCGAGCACGGACAGCACGGACTGCAAGCAGGTGAAGTGCATCGCCCTCACCTTCGACGACGGACCGGCCGCGCCCGAGACGGCGACGCTGCTGACCTACCTGGCGAAGTACCGGGCGCGCGTCACCTTCTTCACCGTCGGCCAGAACGTGGCCGCCCACCCGGAACTCGTCCGCGCCGAGGCACGGGCCGGGCACGAGGTCGGCAACCACTCCTGGAACCACCCCGACCTCACCAAGCTCAGCCCCGAGATGATCGCCTCCCAGCTGAGCCGTACCAGCGCGGCGATCAAGGCCGCCACCGGCAAGGAGCCGACGCTCTTCCGCCCGCCGTACGGGGCGATCAACAGCACGGTCCGGGCGGCCACCGCCCTCTCTCCCGTGCTGTGGGACGTGGACACCGAGGACTGGAAGTACCCGGACGCGGCCAGGGTCGCGCAGACCGTGATCACCAAGGCCGCCCGGAACTCCGTCGTCCTGATGCACGACATCCACCCGACCTCGGTCGCCGCCGTCCCCGAGATCCTGCGGACGCTGACCGCCCGCGGCTTCCACTTCGTCACGGTCAGCCATCTGCGGGCCACGCTCTGAGGGCGCCGTTCGGGCAGGGTCAGCCGTTGTCGCGGGCGCCTCTGCGGCGCAGGGCGATGACGCCTCCCGCGATGGCCAGCACACCGGTCGCGGCCACGGCCGCGACTCCGCCGGCACCGGTCGCCGCCAGGTCGTCTCCCCTGCCGCCCTGGGCCCGGGTTCCTCCGCTCGCGTCACCGGCCTTCGGGGTTCCGGTGTCCGCGGTCGCGCTCTTCGACGGGACCGGCGTACCCGCCGCGACGATCGCCTTGGGGCGGGTGAAGGCCAGCGTCCCGAAGCCGAGTTGGTCGAAGCCGCCGCCCTCGCCGTAGTTCCCGCCGCCGCCCTCGGGACGGACCTTCGCGGCGTACTCGGTCACGTAAGGGGCGTCGAGGCCGCGGCGGTTGACGTAGTGGTTGTAGATCGACTCCCAGATCGGGCGGAGCTGCCCGCGGGAGTCAGGCGACGGAGCGGTCAGGGTCTGCGATCCGCTCCAGACGCCCGGCGCGCCGTAGTTCCAGGTCCAGGAGGTGTACGGAACATCGTGGCCGAGATTCCACTTGGCGACGTACTCGAAGCCCTTCAGCAGGCGGCTGTCGTCGTAGCCGTAGAGGTCGATGCCCTGGTTCCAGGCCATCTCGGCGATGGCGCCGGCCAGTCCGACGCCCAGGGTGGTGTGCCCCTGGTCGCGGCCGACCTCCACCCACTGGCCAAGGCCGCCGGGGTGGATGTGCGGGATGAGGTGCTTGACGGAGCCGTTGCCCTTCCCGGTCCTGAAGTAGGTGACGGCCTCGTCGATCTTGGCCCGGTCGTCGCAGAGGATGCCGGTGGCCAGGACGCAGGCGATGCTCAACAGGTCCCAGCTGCCCCAGTAGTTGGTGACGTAGGCGCCGTTGTGGTGGGCGAGGAAGTCGCTGCTCTCCTTGTAGAAGACGTCGACCAGCATCCTCTGGAAGCGGGCGAGTTCGAAGCCCGGGTAACCGCGCATGATCTCGGCCGCGTTGGCGAACTGGTAGCCGTGCAGGCCCGCCGCGATGAACCGGTCGGCGTTGCCGTCGACCGAAGTGAGCTTCGCCGACCAGGCGTTGAGGATGTCACGGGCGGCGTCCGCGTGGGCCTTGTCGCCGGTGACCTTCCAGCGCAGGGCGTTCTGGTAGGCGGCGTGGACGTCGTGGTACAGCGTGCCGACGTTCGTGCCGTCGCCGCCGCGGATCACCTTCGCCAGCGGATTGGGCTTCCAGGTGCTCTGCGCGTGCGAGTTGGCCGCCAGCACCGCGTAGCCCGCCTTGTACGGCGCCGTGCCCGCCTTCACCTTGGCCGCCATCCGGTCGAAGTCGGCCTGGGTGTGGAGCATTCCGGGATGGACCAGGCCGCCGCTCGCCCTGGCGGGGGCGGCGGCCGCGGCGGCCGTCCCGATGCCGACGACCGCTGCCGCGCCCGTCATCCTCAGCATGCCGCGCCGGTTCATGGTCGGTCGGGCGTTGTCCTGGCTCGCTGGCACTGTCTGAACTCCTGTCGCTTCGGGGCGTACGTACAGGAGACGCGCGGGCCGACCGCACATAACAACAAGCGCCCGAAGAAAATCAGTCGGTTCACTCCTGGCACACTGTCGCCCCGCGACACATCGGCACGGCTGTACGGCAACGGAAGAAGGGTGGGACGGGTGCGCGCACAGGACGTGCAGGACCGGCCGGAGGTCACCGTCGTCGTGGCGGCACGGGCCGGGGACCGGCAGGCGTCGGAACAGCTGGTTCGGGACTGCTTACCGCTGGTCTACAACATCGTCGGCCGGGCGCTGGACGGACACAGCGACGTCGACGACGTGGTCCAGGAGACCATGCTGCGGGTCCTGGACGGGCTGCCCGGACTCGAACAGCCGGACCGGTTCCGGTCCTGGCTGGTCGCGATCACGGTGCGGCAGATCCGTGACCGGTGGCGCAGCGGGCGGACCCGGGCGACGGCGGAGCCCCTGGAGGAATCCGCCCAGGAGGCGGATCCGCAGGCCGACTTCGCCGATCTGACGATTCTGCGCCTGGCACTGACCGGCCAGCGGCGTGAGGCGGTGGAGGCGACGCGCTGGCTGGAGAGCGAGGAGCGCGAGGTGCTCGCGCTGTGGTGGCTGGAGGCGGCCGGCGAGCTGACCCGCGCGGAGCTGGCGGCGGCCTGCGAGCTCACTCCGCAGCATGCCGCGGTTCGGGTCCAGCGGGTCAAGGAACGGCTGGAGACCGCGCGTTCGGTGGTACGGGCGGTGACCGCCACGCCGCGCTGCACGGTGCTGACCGGCGTCCTCACCTCCTGGGACGGACGCCCGTCGGCACTGTGGCGCAAGCGAATGGCACGCCATGTCCGCGACTGCCCGACCTGCCTGTTCAGCACGTCCGATCTGATACCGGCGGAGGGACTGCTGGGCGGCTTCGCGCTGGTGCCGTTGCCGATCGCATTGACGGGGCTGGTCCTTGGGAGGGTCTTCGCGGCGGGCTCGGCGGGTGCGGGTACGGGGGCGGGTGGCGGACATGTGGCGGGCGGCGCGGGCCGGTTGGCCCGACTGCTCGGCAAGCTGGCCGCCAAGCCGGTGGCGGCGACGACCGCCGGTGCCGTGGTGCTCACAGCCGCCGGAGTGGCCTGGTACGCCACCACGCCGTCGGACAAACCGACCCGCCCGCCCGTCGCCGCGGCCCCACCGACGCCCGCCACCTCCTCCGCCGCACCGCCCCCAAGGGCTTCCGCATCACCGAAACCGTCCCCGACCCCGACCCCCACACCGACTGCTACCGCGCGGCTTTCGGGGCGGCATGCCCTGCGGTCGGTCGACACCCCCGGCGACTACATCACCCAGTCAGGCAGCCTGGGCTTCCTCACTCCGCTCGGCGCCACCAGCTCCCTGGCCACCCGACAGTCGGCCACGCTGGCCTTCGTCCCCGGCCTCGCCGACTCCGACTGCTACTCGCTCAGGGACGCCGCGGGCAGATACGTACGCCACTTCGCCTTCCGCATCAGGCTGGACGTCAACGACGGATCCGCCCTCTTCCAGAAGGACGCCACCTTCTGCCCCCGCTCCGGCTCCACGGCCGGCTCGGTCTCCCTGGAGTCGTACAACTACCCGGGCCGCTACCTCCGCCACCGCGACAACCTCGAACTGTGGCTCGACCCTGTCGAGAACACCGCCGCGTACCGGGCGGACCGGTCCTTCGTCGTCGTAGCACCTCTTGCCTGACCGGCGGCCGCGGGCCAAGAACCCTAATACTTAGGGTAGCCTAAGCTAAGTAAATGCTCACGAGAACTCGCACCCGCCATCCGCGTGCCGCAGGACTGTTTCTGGGGCTGGCACTGCTCGTCGCCGCGTCCGCGCTGTCGCTGGCGGTGGGCACCGAGCACGTGCCGCTCGCGGACGTCTGGTCCGGACTGGTCTCGCCTTCGGGATCGCGGTTCGACAACATCGTCCGCGAACTCCGGCTCCCGCGAACGCTCATCGGCATCGCGGCCGGCGCCGCTCTCGGGCTCGCGGGCGGCGTGATGCAGGTCCTGACCCGCAACCCGCTCGCCGACCCGGGGCTGTTGGGGGTGAACGCGGGCGCGTCCGCCGCCGTCGTCACCGCGATCGGCGTCCTCGGCATCACGTCGTTCACCGGGTATCTGTGGTTCGCGCTGGCCGGGGCGGCCGTCGCCGCAACTGCCGTGAACGCGCTGGGCGGCGCCCGCTCGGCCACCCCGGTCCGCCTCGCGCTCGCCGGAACGGCCGTCAACGCCGCCCTGTTCGGTTACGTCAACGGGCTACAGCTGTGGAACCTGAGCACCCTCGACTCGATGCGCCACTGGTCGGTCGGCACCCTCGCCAAACGCGACCCCCAACTCCTGCTCAACGCACTGCCGTTGCTGGTCGCGGGCGTCCTGCTGGCCTTCGCCCTGGCCCGGCCGCTCGGTGCCCTCGCGCTGGGCACGGACCATGCCCGAGCGCTCGGCACCTCCGTACGGCGCACGCGGATCCTGTCGATCGTGGCCATCACCCTGCTGTGCGGCAGCGCGACCGCCGTGTGCGGGCCGATCGGCTTCGTCGGCCTGATGATCCCGCACGCCGTCCGGGCGTTCACCGGCCCCGACCCGCGCTGGCTGCTCCCCTACTGCGCCCTGTTCGCGCCCGCGTTGATGCTCGTGTCCGACGTGATCGGCCGGGTCGTGGTGCCGCCGTCCGAGATCGAGGTGGACATCGTGACCTCGTTCCTCGGCGGGCTGCTCTTCATCCATCTCGTACGGCAGCGGAAGGTGGCCCAGCTGTGACTCTGACCGAGAGCGCGAGCCGGCGCGGCGACACCTTCCTCTTCGAACCGCGCCGGGGCCGCTTGCGCGCCGGGCGCTACTCGCTCCGCTTCGATCCGCGCGCTTTCCTGGTCTGCCTCGCGCTTGCGGTGATCGGCGTGTGCGTGGTGGTGCTGTCCGTCGGCACGGGCAGCTATGCGGTGAGCCCCCTGGAGGTGCTGCGGACGTTCGCCGGGCACGGGCCGCCGGGTGCCGAGTTCATCGTGCTCGACCTGCGCCTGCCGCGTGCGCTGGTGGCCGTTCTGGTCGGCTTCGGTACGGGCATGGCGGGTGCCGTGTTCCAGTCCCTCACCCGGAATCCGCTGGGCAGCCCGGACATCATCGGGTTCGGCAACGGTGCCTCTGCGGGTGCGCTCGTCGCGATCATCCTCTTCGACGCGGGGGCCGCGCAGACGGCCTCCGGCGCGCTGGTCGGCGGCTTCGCCACGGCCACGGCGGTCTATCTGCTGGCGTGGCGGCGCGGTGTGCACGGGTACCGGCTCGTCCTCGTCGGCATCGGGGCCTCCGCGGTGCTCGGCTCCGCGACCAGTTTCCTGTACGTCCGGGCCGACATCGGCAAGGCCGCGCAGGCCGCGGGGTGGATGATCGGCTCGCTCAACGCGCGGACCTGGACCGACGTCCAGGTCGCCGGGCTGGGGCTGGTCGTGTGCGTTCCCGTGGTCCTCGTGTTCGCACGCCGGCTGGCCGTCCTGGAGATGGGCGATGACACGGCAGGCGCCTTCGGGGTGCCGCCGGAGCGCAGTCGGCTGGTGCTGCTGTGTGCGGGGACCGGTCTGACGGCTTTGGCGGTGGCCGCCGCGGGGCCCATCCCGTTCCTGGCCATGGCAGCACCCCAGTTGGCGCGTCGGCTCACTCGCGCCACGGGGCCCAACCTGCTGCCCGCGGCGTGGATGGGGGCGGTGTTGGTGGCGGCCGCGGACCTGGTGACCCAGCGGGTGACGGGGTCGGCGCTGATGCCGGTCGGTGTGGTGATGGGAGTGGGGGGTGGTCTGTATCTGGCGTGGCTGCTGATGCGGGAGCGCCGGGCGCATCGTCTTTGACGTACGCCTCTCAACGGACCGAACCCCACGGTGACTTGCCGTGGGGTTCAGCTCATTCGACATCGGGCGGGGGCGTCAGGCCATCGACTCGACCTCCTCCCGGGCCGGCGACTGCGCGCTGCGCCACAGGCGGGCATAGGCGCCGTTCTCCGTGAGGAGCCCGTCGTGGGTGCCGAACTCGACCGGGCGTCCGGCGTCCAGCACCAGGATCCGGTCGCAGCGTGCGGCCGTGGTCAGACGGTGGGCGACCAACAGGGCCGTCTTGTTGCGCGCGGCCTTGAACATGCCGTCGAGCACGGCGGCTTCGGTGCCGGCGTCGAGCATCGCGGTCGCCTCGTCGAGAAGCAGTACGTCGGCGTCCACGAGTGCGACCCGGGCCAGCGCGATCAGTTGGCGCTCGCTGGCCGAGAGGTTGCCGCCCGCCTGGCGCACGGCGTGCCGGAAACCTCCCGGCAGCCGGGCGATGGTCGTCGTCGCGCCGACCGCGTCCGCCGCGGCGGCGACCTCCTCGTCGCTCGCGTCGGGACGGCCGTAGCGGATGTTCTCCGCGATGTCGCCCTCGAACAGGTGGGCCTCCTGGGGGACGATGCCCACCCGCCGTCGGAAGCCGGCGAGGTCGTAGCGGCGGCTGTCGACCCCGTCGAGGAAGACGCTGCCGGACGCCGGGTCGTAGAAGCGCGCCACGATCTTCACCAGCGTCGACTTGCCCGCGCCCGTGGCGCCGACGACGGCGACGCTCTGCCCGGACTCCAGGGTCAACTCCGGTATGTGCAGGGTGTCTTCGGCTGCGTCCTCGTATCGGAAGGTCACGTCCCGCAGCTGGATGTGTCCGCCGAGACGCCCGGTCACCGGCACCGGGCCGGCGACGGGACGCTGGGTGGGTTCGGTGGCCAGCAGTTCGGTGACCTGGTGCACGCTGGTGCGGGTCTGGAGGTAGGAGTCGTAGATGGACGACAACTGCTGGATCGGGCCGTAGAACTGGCCCAGGAGGAGCAGGAAGGCTGCCAGGACGCCCGTCGTCACCGCGCCGCTCGCCATGAGGTGGCCGCCGACCAGGACGACGAGTGCCATGGAGAGTTCCGAACAGAACGCCAGGAGGGGGAAGTAGAGCGAGATGTAGCGCTGCCCCCTCTCCTGGATACGGCGGTTGAGGTTGGACAGGGCGCTGAAGTGCTTCGCGGTGCTGCGCTGCCTGCCGTGGGACTGCGCGATGCGCAGGCTCGCGACGTTCTCCCGGAGCGAGCTGTTGACCTTGCCCAGCTGGTCGCGGGCCTCCTTGTACGCGTTCGAACTCAGCCGGCGGAAGACCGGCGTCACCAGCGCGATCACCGGGAAGGGTGCGAGCGCGGCGAGGGCGAGCCGCCAGTCGAGAACCGCCATGGCGACCGCGATGCCGCCCATCGTCAGGACGCTGACCAGACCCTGGACCATGCCCTGCTGAAGGAACTTGGACAGGGAGTCGATGTCCACGGTCATCCTGGTGAGCAGACTGCCCCCGCTCTCCTTCTCGTAGTGGTCGAGGCCGAGTCGCTGGAGGTGCCGGTAGCTGCGCAGGCGCAGCAGGTACTGGACCGACTCGGAGGCCTTGGCGCTGGTCAGCGTCTGGTAGGTGTACACGAACCAGTTGGCCGCGCACAGGAGCAGGGAGAGTGCGGCGATCCACCAGACCGTGCGCATGGATCCGGGCGCGATGCCGTCGTCGATGCCGCGTTGCAGGAGCACGGGGACGACCACCCGGGCCAGTGCGTCGAAGGCGACGAGGCCGAGGGCGACGGCCAGCAGGCCGCGTACCGGGCGGAGTATCGCGTGGAGGGTGGGGGGTGCCTCCTGTTCCGCGGAGGTGAGGACCTTGGCGGGCAGCTCGGCGAAACGGTCGTGGCGCCCGGGGGCGGCGCCCGGGTCGTCGTCCGGTTCCGGAACGGGCCACAGCTCGCCCGGCGTGCGGGCGGTGCGCGTGTCGATGGTGTCGGTGTCGCCCGCGATCAGCTCCTGGAACACCGTGCAGCGGGCGGCGAGTTCGGCGTAGGTGCCGCTGTCGGCGACGCGGCCGTCGTCGAGGACCACGATGCGGTCGGCCAGCGCCAGGGTGGAGCGCCTGCGGGCGACGAGCACCGTGATCCGGTCACCGCCGACGTGGTGTTCGAGGGCACGGTGGATGGCGGCCTCGGTGGTGGCGTCGACGGCGGAGGTCGCGTCGTCGACGATCAGCACCGGTGGCCGGTTGAGCAACGCCCGTGCCAGCGCGAGGCGTTGGCGCTGGCCGCCGGAGAGGTTCTGTCCGCGCTCGGTCAGCCTGGTGTCGTAGCCGTCCGGGAGGGCGGTGATGAAGGCGTGCGCGCCGGCGGCCTCGGCCGCGGCGGCGATCTCCTCGTCACCGGCGTCCTCGTGGCCGTAGGCGATGTTCTCGCGCACGCTGCGGGCGAACAGGAACGGCTCCTCGAAGACGACGCCGACATGGGACCGCAGGGATTCCAGGCGCAGTTCGCGGATGTCGGTGCGCTCGTCGCCGGTGCCCAGGAGGACGGCGCCGGACGTGGCGTCGTAGAACCGTGGGATCAGCAGCGAGAGCGTCGACTTGCCGGAGCCGGAGGGGCCGACGACCGCGACGGTCTCACCGGCCGCGGCACTGAACGTGACGTCGCGCAGGACGGGTTCGTCGTGGGTGTAGCCGAAGCCGACGTTCTCGAAGACCAACTCCGTCGGTTTCGCGTCGAGTTCGGCGGTGCCGTCGTGGATCTCCGGTCGGGAGTCGATGAGTTCGAAGATGCGCTCGGCGGAGGCCCGGGTGCGCTGGGCGATCACGAGGTACGTGGCGAAGACCCGGGTCGGTCCGGTCAGCATGGTGAGATACGCGGCGAACGCGATGAACGTACCGATGTCGATCGAGTCGTTCATGACCATGCTGCCGCCGTAGACGAGGACGGCGATCTGGCCGAGGACCGGGAGCGCGAGCATGGTCGCGCCCGGGGCGGCGTGCACGCGCATCATCCGCATGCGCTCGCCGAACAGGGCGCGGGTGGCCCGCTCCAGCCGGCGGATCTCCCGCTCCTCCTGGCCGAATCCCTTGACGACCCGAACGCCGTCGATGGTCTCCTTGATGTGCTCGGTCACCTCGGCCGCGTCGTTCGCCGCCTTCGCCGAGGTCTCGAAGACGCGGCGCCTGGTCCAGAGCGCCACGGCGCCGAGGGCCACGACCACCACCACGGTCACGGCGGTGAGTCGGGGCGAGAGCCAGAGCATCGCCACGACGCCGAAGAGGTAGTAGGTCACCACGGTCAGCGGCACCGGCAGCATCGTGAGCATCTGCTGGATCTGCTGAAGGTCGCTGTTGGTGCGGGAGATGACCTGGCCGGTCCGCAGCCGGTCCTGGCCCGGACCGTCGAGCCGTTGGATGCTCCGGAAGACCTCTTCGCGCAGGTTGTGCTGGACGCCGAGGGCGAGCTTGCCGCCGGTGAAGCGGCGCACGTAGTTACCGGCGAAGTCGATCGCGGCGATCAGCACGAGACCGCCGGCCACCCAGCCGATGCCGTCGCTGTCGCCGGCGACGGCGCGGTTCACGCCGTCCTTGGTCAGCAGGGGTCCCAGCGTCACGAGGACGATGCTCAGGATGGACGAGAGCACGATCGCGGCCATGAGGCGGCGGTGGCGCAGACAGATGCCGATCAGCCGGCGCAGCCAGCCGGGATCTGCGGTGGGGAGCAGTGGAGTTGGCATAGTGTCCTCAGTGGTGCGTGGGTGCGGGGGCGGCCGGGCCGGGTGAGACGAGGTCGGCGAGCCGCCGGGCGATGGCCGTCGGCGGTTCCTGCGCGCGCATCTCGTCCCGGACTTCGGCGGCGGCGGTTCGCAGGGACACGTCCGTCAGCAGGCGGTCGATGTCCGCCTTGATCAGCCCCTTCTCCCCCGGTACGAACCCGCAGCCGCGCCGCTCCACGGTCTGGGCGTTGACGGGCCGGTCGGCGCCCTGGCCGAAGACGATCTGCGGGACGCCCGCCGACAGCGCGGTCAGCGTGTTGCCCGCTCCGCCGTGGTGGATGAACCCGGCGGCACGGCCGAGCAGCGGGCCCATCGGGATCCACGACACCAGACGGACGTTGTCGGGCAGGGAGTCGATCTCCCGCTGCCCGTGCTCGCCCAGCGACAGCACGAACTCGGCGTCCGACTCGTCCGCGGACTCGACGACCCACTTGATCAGGTCGATGCCGTCGACCATGGGCTTGAGCGTGCCCAGGCTGACGACGATGCGGGGCCGCCCGGTGTCGGCGCTCCACCAGTCCTCCAGGACGGTGCCTCCGTTGAAGGGCACGTACCGCATCGACCACAGGTCCGGTTCGTCGAGCACGCGCATGCTCGGCGGGGCGATGTCGAGCCACCGCAGATCCTGCGGCGGGCCCTCGACGCCGTGGCGGGCGTACGCGTCCGCCATCGAACGGGTCACGCCCTCCACATGCCACCGCTGGTGTCCGAAGCCGACGGTCTGCATGACGACGGGCAGGTCGTACTTGGCTGCCACCAGCGGGCCCGCGACGCCCAACGGCGGATAGACCACCAGATCCGGCCGCCACCCCCCGGCGAAGTCGACCAGGGCGTCGGCCATTTCGTCGCCGAAGAAGGAGAACTTCCCCATCTTGGTACCGAGGTTCTGCTGCTTGCGCCGCTCTTCCCCGCGGCGGTACTCGGCCTCGGAGTCGAGTTCCGGAGCCGCGTCGAACCCGACGAGGCCGGCCTCCGCGACCCGCCGGGTGAAGGCCCCGGCGCTGGCCACCACGACCTCGTGGCCTTCGGCGCGGAAGGCCTGCGCCAGGGACAGGACCGGATACAGCAGCCCATACAGAGGGGGTCCCACGAAGAGTACTCGCATGATCATCTCCAGATGCCTAGGTTAGGCTCGCCTAAGTAATGAGTTCGGATTTCGGGAAGGGGCAAGGACGCCATGAGCGAGTCGACAGCCGCACCCTCGGTCGCGAGCCCGCGGCTGAGGCGGCTCCTGAGCCAGGTGCGGGCGCGGGGCGACTCAGCCCTGGAACGCTTCTGGCGTGAAGTCGCCGACGAGGGCGCACCCCTGGTCGAAGGGGTGGCAGGCGCCCCGGAAGAACGCCTGGTGACGGTGGTGTGGCGCCAGGACCGCCCGGTCGAAGGCGTCTACCTGCTGGCCAACCGCGTCACCGACAAGCACCTCGCGCCCCGGGGAATGATGCGACGCCTGGACGGCACGGACCTCTGGTACGTCAGCCTGCGCCTGCCCCTGGGGCTTCGGTGCAGCTACCGCATCCATCCCTTCACGGCGGACGATCCGCACATCACCTCGCGAGGCCCGCGGCGCGGCACCGCCCGTGGTCTGCCCGACGACCGGTCGGACCCTCTCAACCACCGGGCCGGCGGACCGTTCGGCTCGATGATCGAACTGGACGGCGCGCCCTCGCTGACCGAATGGCACACCGAGCCGCACCCCGCCCCCGGCACCGACACGTTCGGCCTCCTCACGGCCGACGGCACCACCTATCGAGTACGGCGCTTCGTCCCCGTCACAGGATCCGGCACCGAGGCCGGCACCCGAGCCGGCACCGAACCCGCCGCCCGACTGCCGCTGCTCGTCCTCCTCGACGGCGAGAAGTGGTTCGACCAGTACGGCGTCACAAGCGCGCTCACCGCCGCCGTCGCCGCGGGCAGGATCCCGCCGATGGCCGTCCTCGGCATCGAGGCCGGCGCCGACACCGCGCAGCGTATGCGCCAACTCGGCGCCAACCCACGGTTCATCGACGCCCTCGCCGACGAGGTCGTGCCCGCCGTGACCGCGGACCTTCCCGGTTGGGCGGGACCGCGGCGCACCATCCTCTGCGGCCAGAGCCTGGGAGGACTCACCGCACTCGCGGCGGCTCTGCGGCGGCCTACCGCCTTCGGCACGGTGCTCGCCCACTCCGCCTCCACCTGGTGGCGGCCCGGCATGAACACCCGCCCGCAGGAGCTGGAGAGCGGCCGTGACACCTGGCTGCACGAGCAGGCGGCCGCGGTGCCGGTCGGCGAGGTCAGCATCCGCATGGACGTCGGCTCCAACGAGGGCACGATCCTCGACGACATGAGCAGTCTGCACGCCCTCATGTCGGCCAGGGGATTCACCGCCTCGCTGAACGTATACTCCGGCGGCCACGACCACTGCTGCTGGGCGGCGGCCCTCGTGGACGGCCTCGCCGCCACCTGCGCCGAGTGGCACACGTCCCCGGTGTGAGCGCACCCGCCCCCTCACTCCCGGCCCGCTTCCACCCGCCGGACGCAGGCCGGGTGCGGAGCGGGACCGAAGCACGTCGTCCAACCGGACGGCACCGCACGCCAGGACGGCCACAGCGACAGCTCGCCGTGCGCGTTCTCCAGCACGAGGTGGGTGTCCGCACCCTCGGGGCCGGGATCGAACGGGCCGGGCTGCGCCGTCATGCGTCGAGCTCCTTGAGCCGGGCGGCGAGCACGGCCGCGATGTCGTCGAGATGGCGGTCCCGCATCAGCTGCGGGTGCGTGCAGTCCAGGTCGTGGTTGAGGATCGAGCCGCTCACGTGCGGCTGCCACGCCACCCGGGTCAGCCAGTCCTCGACACGCGGGGCAGCCGCGGTGAAGAACAGCACGTCGCCCTCGTAACACCGGTGTTGGTGCTCCCGCATCATCCGGGCGTGGTTGGGGACGATGTCGACGATCCGCGACAGGGTGCGCTCGGAGAGCCCGGCAAGGGGGCTGCCCGCGCGGCGCAGGGTCGCGAGTACGTCGTCGCGGTCGCGTTCGTCGGTGCGGTCGAAGCCGGCCATCCGCAGGACCGCGGTGAGCGCGTCGCCCTCCTCGGGCGCGGGCCGCTCCCGCCACTGTTCGGCGGGGAACGCGTCCAGCAGGGCGAGGAGTTCGACCTCCTGCCCGGCATCCTGGAGCAGGACGGCCACGGTGTGCGCGAGGACCCCGCCGACCGACCAACCCAGCAGCCGGTACGGCCCCTGCGGCTGCACCTCGCGGATCCGCCGGACGTAGTCCTCGGCCTCCTCCTGCAGGGAGGCCGGCAGCGGTTCGGCGCCGACCAGGCCCCGGGCCTGGATGCCGTAGACCGGCCGGGTGGGGCCGAGGCGTGCGGAGAGTCCGGCGTAGCACCAGGAGATGCCGCCCGCCGGGTGGATGGCGAACAGCGGCGGTCCGTCTCCGTCCGCGCGCAGCGGTAGTACGACGTCCAGGGCGTCCCCGGCAGCCGGTCCGGCGGCGTCCAGTCGGGCGGCCAGCGCCGCCGGTGTCGGCGCCTCGAAGAGGGAGCCGATCGTCAGCTCGGCGCCGAACTCCTCGCGCACGCGCGCCACCAGCCGGACCGCGAGCAGTGAGCTGCCGCCGAGGTCGAAGAACGCGTCGTCGGGGCCGACTTGTCCGACGCCGAGCACCTGGGCGAACAGTGCCGTCAGCGCCTCCTCGCGCGCGGTGGCCGGGCGGCGCCCGCCCTCGTCGCCGGCGAACACCGGCGCGGGCAGCTCGCGGCGGTCCAGCTTCCCGTTGGGGCTGAGCGGGAACGCGTCGAGGGCGACGACCGCCGCCGGGACCATGTGCTCCGGCAGCTCGCGCGCCAGCGCCGTCCGTACGACGGCCGGGTCGGCCCCGCCTGTCACGTAGCCGACGAGGCGGTCCTCGTGCACGAGCGCACACGCGCCGTCCACGCCCGGCAGGGCGGCCAACGCGGCCTCGATCTCCCCGAGTTCGATGCGCTGCCCGCGCAGTTTCACCTGGTGGTCGGTGCGGCCCAGGTACTCCACCTCGCCCGCGTCGGTCCAACGGGCCAGGTCGCCGGTGCGGTACATCCGACCGCCCGCCGGGCCGAACGGGTCGGCGACGAACCGGGTCGCCGTGAGCTCGGCGCGGCGCAGATAGCCGTCGGCCAACTGCACGCCAGCCAGGCACAGTTCGCCCGGAATTCCGGGCGGGCACGGCTGTAGCCCGGCGTCGAGCACGTACAGGCGGGTGTTCCACACCGGCCGCCCGATCGGCACCGGACCCGAGTCGCCCGGCGTGCACGCGTGGTACGTGACGTCCACGGCGGCCTCGGTCGGCCCGTAGAGGTTGTGCAGCTCGACGCCCGGCAGCGTGCGGGCGAAGGCGTTCGCCGTCTCCCGGGGCAGGGCCTCGCCGCTGCAGAACACCCGGCGCAGGGTGGCCCGGCACTCGGCCGCTTCGGGCTCCGACAGGAACACCTGGAGCATCGACGGCACGAAGTGGCAGGTGGTGACGGCCTGTTCACGGATCAGCCGGGCCAGATAGGCCGGGTCCTTGTGACCGCCGGGCTCCGCCACGACCAGGGCCGCACCCTCGCGCAGGGGCCAGAAGAACTCCCACACGGACACGTCGAACGACGACGGCGTCTTCTGCAACACACGATCCTGCGCGGTCAGCCCGTACTCGTGCTGCATCCAGCGCAGCCGGTTGTCGATCGCCCGGTGCGGTACGACCACGCCCTTCGGACGGCCCGTCGACCCGGAGGTGTAGATGACGTACGCGGGATGCCTGGGGGTGAGCGCCCGTGGCGGGTTCACCCGGAGGTACGACGAGACGTCCAGCCCGTCCAGCGGGACGAGGGGGGTTCCGGTGTCCTCGGGGAGGCGGCCCGCGCGGTCGGTGATCGCACACACCGGTGCCGCGTCCTGGAGCATGTACGCCAGTCGCTGGGCCGGATAGTCCGGGTCGAGCGGCAGATACGCGGCGCCCGCCTTCAGCACGGCCAGCAGCGCCACGACCAGTTCCGGCGAGCGCGGCACCGAGACCGCCACCACGGCACCCGGCCGGGCGCCCACGGACTGGAGGTGGTGGGCCAACTGGTTGGCGCGGGCGTTGAGTTCGGCGTAGGTGAGGGAGATGTCGCCGTACACCAGCGCGGTCGCGTCCGGGGTCGCGACCGCCCGCGACTCGATGGGACCGACGAGGGTGGTCGGCGGCAGTGCTCGGTCGGTGTGGTTGAACTCGTCCAGTACGAGGGCCTGTTCGGCGGGGGTGGCGATGGTGTGGGCGGCGAGCGGGAGTTGGGGGTCGGTGTCGGCGAGCCGGTCCAGGAGGTGCAGGAACCGCTCCTGGTGGACGGCGAGTTCGGTCTCGCCGTAGAGGGCCGGGTTGCCGTCGTGGTCGATGCGCAGGCCCTTGCCGTCGGCGCGGTCGTAGATGTTGACGGTCAGGTCGTCGACCGGGCCCGCGGAGAGGTTGCGGGCCTTGGCGGGGGCGCCCGCGAAGTCGACGCCGTAGTCGAAGGGCATGACGTTGACGAGCGGTCCGACCAGGCCGCGGTTCTCGCCGAGCAGGCCCAGGTCGCGGCGGATGTCCTCGTAGCGGTAGCGCTGGCGCCGGCGCGCCTCGCGGATGCCGAGCACCACCTGCCGTACCAGCTCCGCGAAGCTCGCCTCGGGCGGGACGGTGAGGCGCAGCGGGAGGACGTTCATGACCATGCCCGGCACGCGCAGTGCCACCGAGCCCATGCGGCCCATCAGGGGCAGGCCGAGGACGACGTCCGGCTGGGCGGTGGCGCGGGCGGTGCAGAGGGCCTGCGCCGCGATCAGGACGTCCGGCCAGGTGGCGCGGAGGCGGGCGGCGAGGTCGCGCAGGCGGTCGGTGGTGTCCGGGGCGAGGTGGGCCGTATGCCGGTGGAAGGAGCGGGACGGCAGCGCGCCGCGGCCCGCGAGGCGGGGTACTTCCGGGCGGTCCGCGAAGGCCCGCGTCCAGTGGGCTCGGTCCGCCTCGAAGGCGGGTGACGAGCGGTAGGCGGTGTCGTCGGCGACGAGGTCGGCGAGGCCGCCGAAGGTGCGTGGGGGCGGGTCCTCGCCGCGGGCCAGCGCCGAGTACACCTCGGCGGTCCGGCGTACGAGGAGCGAGTAGCCGTAACCGTCCATGACGAGGTGGTGGATGCGCTGGTACCACAGCCAGCGGTGTTCGCCGACGCGGAACAGGGCGTGCCGGAAGAGCGGGCCGGTGGCGAGGTCGGTGGGTTCGGCCAGGTCGGCACGCATCCATGCCTCCGCCTCGGCCTCCGTGTGGAGTTCGCTTACGGTCAGGGGCAGTTGGACCGGCTCGGCGATGTGCTGGCGCGGGCCGTCGGGCGTGTCCTGGATTCGGACGCGCAGCGCTTCGGCCTCGTCGGCGACCCGGCGCAGTGCCTCGGCGAAGAGTTCGGGGTCGATCGGGCCGTCGATCTCCAGGCACTCGGCGGTGTTCTGCGCGGGGCTCAGCGGATCCAGCGCCTGGGCGTACCACATGCCCGACTGGGCTGCTGTCAGCGGGAGTTGGGCGGTGGCGGTGAGGGTGACGGTCATGCCGTCACCCCCAGCAATGCCGCCCAGGCGTCGATGGCGGGTCGCTCGGCGAGGTCGGCGAAGTCGGCGCGGGCGCCGTGCTCGCGGCGCCAGCGTTCGAGGAGGGCCATGATGCGGACCGAGTCGAGGCCGTGGTCGAGGAGGTTCTGGTCGACGGGTATGTCGGCGGGCTGTTCGCCGAGGCTGTCCGCGACGTCCTGCCGCATCAGGTCGAGGGTGAGGGCCATGCTCAGACCTCCGTCAGGAGCGCGTCGGTGGTGGTGACGACCGCGCAGCGGCCGGCGGCCCAGCGCAGGGCCAGGTCGTGGTCGGCCCGGGAGAAGTCGGCCACGGCGTCGGCGACGACGAACGCCCGGATGTCGCGCATCCACGCGTCGGCAGCGGTCATCAGCACTCCGATGTGCGCGTAGACGCCGACGATCACCAGCTGGTCGCGGCCCGACTCCCGTAGCAGTTCGTCGAGTTCGGTCCGTACGAAGGCGCTGTACTTCCACTTGGTGAGCAGGGTGTCGCCGGGCTGGGGAGCGACGGCCTTCGGGACGGCGAGGGCCTCGGCGTCGTCGGCGACGCCCGGGCCCCAGAAGTCCAGCTGGAGGCCGCGTTCCTCGGAGGTCTGGCCGCCGCGCTGGGCGGAGTAGACGACCGGAACGCCGAGGCGGCGGTACTCCCTCAGCAGGCGGGCCGTGTTGTCGAGCATGCCGGTCAGGGGCTGCGCTCCGGCCGGGAAGACGGACAGGAAGTGCTGTTGAAGGTCGTGCACGAGGACCACGGCGCGCGCCGGGTCGACGGTCCAGGACACCCGGTTGGCGGGGAGCTCCGTGGGAGCGGGGAGCGGATAGGGGGCGATGGCGGGGAGTGCCATGAAGGGGACGGCCTTTCGGTGCTCTTGGGCTCAGTGCTGCTCGGCGGTGGTGCGCAGCTGCTTCTTGCTGACCTTGCCGACGCCGGTCTGCGGGAAGGCGTCGACGAACTCGACGAGGTCGGGCACCTTGTAGGCGGCGACCCCGTGCTCGCGCACGAACCGTTTGACGGCGACCGGCCTGAGCGCCTCGGCTCCGTCGCGCAGGATCACGTAGGCGAGGGAGCGTTCGCCGAGGTAGGTGTCGGGGACCGCGACCACGGACACGTCGTGCACGGACGGGTGGGCGAGGATGATGTTCTCGATCTCCTCGGGCGCGACCTTCTCGCCGCCCCGGTTGATCTGGTCCTTGGCCCGCCCCTCCACGACGAGATGGCCGGCCGGCAGGCGACGCACGATGTCGCCGGTGCGGTAGAAGCCGTCGGCGGTGAAGGTCCTGGCGTTGTGCTCGGGGGCCCGCCAGTAGCCGCGGATCGTGTAGGGGCCGCGGGTCAGCAGATGCCCGAACTCCCCGTCGGGGACGTCGTGTCCGGCCTCGTCGACGATGCGGATCTCGTCGTCCGGGGAGATGGGACGGCCCTGGGTGCCGACGACGGTCTCGAAGTCGTCGTCCAGCCGTGTGTAGTTGACCAGCCCCTCGGCCATGCCGAAGACCTGCATCAGGCGGCAGCCCAGCGCCGGCTCCAGTCTCCGCGCCGCCTGCTCGCTGTACTTGGCGCCGCCGACCAGCACCAACTCCAGGCTGGAGAGGTCGTGTTCGCGGGCCTCGGCGGCCTGGGTCCACACCAGCGCCAGCGGTGGCACCAGTCCCGTCATGGTGATCCGCTCGCTCTCCACGAGCGGGAAGGCGGTCGCCGGATCGGGCTTCGGGCACAGCACCGTCGTACCGCCCGCGTACAGGACGCCAAGCCAACCCGGTGAACTCATCGGGAAGTTGTGGGCGGCGGGCAGGGCGACGAGGAAGCGGGTGTCCGCGTCGACACCGCAGATCTCGTTGGAGCCGCGCAGCGAGTACAGGTAGTCGTCGTGGGTGCGCGGGATCAGTTTGGGCACGCCCGTCGTGCCGCCCGACAGCTGGAGGAACGCCAGTTCGTGCGGCCGGGGTTCGGCGGGCGGCCCGGCCGGCTCGCACGGCACCTCGGACAGTGCCGTGTGCTCGCCCGGCTCACCGGCGACGAACACGTGCCGCAGGCTCGGCGTCCGCTTCCGCACCCGGGAGGCGAGGTCACGGTGGTCGAAGCCGGCGTGGACGTCCGGGACGACGTAGGCGACGGCCTCGGCGAAGGAGCAGAAGTGGGCGATCTCCGACTCGCGGTGCGCGGGCAGCGCGTACACCGGCAGTGCGCCGATCCGGAACAGCGCGAAGACCACCTCGACGAGCTCGCCGACGTTGGGCAGTTGTACGACGACCCGGTCGCCCCGGCCGATCCCGCGCGCCGTGAACCCGGCGGCCAGCCGGTCGGCGCGCTCGTCCAGTTCCCGGTACGTCCAGGTGCGCCGCTCGGGCGCCGGATCGACCAGCGCGATCCGGTCGGGGTGGGCGGCGGCCCGGGAGCGCAGCATGCCGCCGAAGGTCTCGCCGCGCCAGTGACCGGCGGCGCGATAGCGCTCGGCGAACTCCTCCGGCCAGGTCGGGGCGTCGACGCCGGGGGTGATGGTCACAGCGAGGCCCCCACCGCGTGCAGGAAGGTGCGGAACTTCGCGGCGGTCTCCGCGGTCTCGGCCTGCGGCGTGGACGCGGCGACCACGCCGGCACCGGCGAACAGGCGCAGCGAACGGCCCTCGGCCTCGGCGCAGCGGATCGTGACGACCCACTCTCCGTCGCCGTCGGCGTCCTGCCAGCCGACCATGCCGGTGTAGGGGCCGCGGTCGAAGGGCTCGGCGTCGGCGATCACGGCCCGCGCCACCTCGGTCGGCGTGCCGCACACCGCCGGGGTGGGGTGCAGGGCGGAGGCGAGGTCCAGCGCGGTCGTGCCCGGGTCGGCGAGTTCGCCGGTGACGGTGGTCGACAGGTGCCACATGGCCGCCGTACGCACGAGTGTGGGCCGTTCCGGCACCAGCAGGCTGTGGCAGTACGGGGCCAGGGACTCGCTTACGGCGGCCACGACCACGGCGTGCTCGTGCAGGTCCTTGGCGGACTCGAGCAGGTCGGCGGCCCTGCGCACGTCCTCCGCGAGGTCGGTGCTGCGGGGCGCGGATCCGGCCAGCGGGTTGGCGGTGAGGTGGCCGCCCCGGCGGGCGACGAGGAGTTCCGGGCTCGCCCCGACCAGGGTGCGGCCGGGGCCGCTCGGCACGGCGAAGGTGTAGCCGGCCGGGTCGCGGCGGGCCAGTCTGCGCAGCATCGTGGGCAGGTCGGGCTCGCGGGACGAGGTCAGCTCCAGGGTGCGGGCGAGGACGACCTTGTCGAACTCGCCGGCCCGCATCCGCTCCACGACGGCGGCGACCGCGGCGCCGTACCGCTCGGGTTCCGGTACCTCCCGCAAGTGCCAGCGGGGTGCCTCCTGTTCGTACGGCACGGGCAGCGAGACGAGCGGGTCCTCGCGCAGCGGGGGCGCCCAGTGGACCATGTCCGGGACCGCGAGGGCGGGCGGGGCGTCGGGGGCGAAGGGCAGACAGCCGACGACGACCGGAGCGGGGGCGCCCGGGCGGCGCAGCGAGCCGAGCACCTCGCGCACCCGCTCCGTCAACGGGCGGCTGTCATGGGGGATTTCGGCGCTGGTGCCGCGGCCCAGCAGGGTGCGGTGGGGCGAGGCGAGGAAGCGGTCGGTGGCAGGGCGGTAGGCCTGGAGGAGCGCGGTCGCGGCGCCGGGGGAAAGCGGCGGGTCGGTGGGGGTGGGGGGTTCGTGCAGGGAGATGGACATGGCTGTCTCCAGTGGGGGGGCGGGGGCCGGTCAGGCCCGAAGGGTGGCGCCTCCGTCGACGTACAGGTCGTGCATGGTGATGTGGCGGGCGCGGTCGGAGGCCAGGAAGACGACGGCGTCGGCGACGTCGGCGGGATCGGCGATACGGCCGAGCGGGATGCCCGTGCGATGGGTGGCGAGGTCGCCCTCGATGACACGCCGGGCCGCGGTCTGCTCGTCGCCCGAGGTCCACAGGGCGCGCTGCATGTCGGTGAGTGTCGAGCCGGGCGAGACGGTGTTGCAGCGGACGCCGCTGGCCGCCACCTCGAGGCCGAGGCACTTGGTGAACATGACGGCGGCGGCCTTCGAGGCGGCGTAGGCGGACATGCCGGCGCGGGGGACGCCGGCCGCGTTCGAGGCGACGGTGACGATGCTGCCGTGGCCGCGCTCGGCCATCCGGCGGGCCGCGGCCCGCGAGACGTGCAGGACACCGTCGGTGTTGACGGCGAAGGTGGCCGCCCAGTCCTCGTCGGTGAGGTCGACGACGTGCGAGCTCCGCAGGATTCCGGCGACGTTGACGGCGATGTCCAGCGGGCCGAGGCTCTGCTCGGTCTCCTCGACGAGCGCTTCCACGGCGGCCGCGTCCGTGACGTCGAGGCGGCGGGCCCGGACCCGGTCGCCATGATTCGCGACAAGGGCCTCGGCGGGGGCCAGGTCCGTGGCGACCACCCGGGCCCCCTCTGCGACGAGCGCCTCGACCACCGCGGCGCCGATGCCCCGGCCCGCCCCCGTCACGAGGGCGAGCCGGCCGGCGAGTTCGGCGCTCACTCGGCGAGCGCCTGCTTGAGCTCGTCGAGGACGACCTCCGCGGAGAGCGGGCCGCCCGCACTGTTCCAGGCCGAGCCCGAGACGACCACGACGTGCTTGTCCGTCTCGGCCTTCAACTTGCCGAAGTTGGCGACCTTCCGGGCCTCGGCGTACGCCTTCGTACCGTCGGCCTTGTCGCCGAGCGTGCCGAAGAACAGCCAGTCGCCGTCGATGGTGTCGAGCTTCTCCAGGGAGACCGGCTCGCTGTGTCCGACGCTGGCGCCCTGCTGGTCCTTGGGCCGGGTCAGGCCGAGCGCCTTGAGCGTGGCGCCGACGACGCCGTCGCCCTTGCCGACGACCGAGGGTGCGCCGTCCTGCCAGCGGATCACGGAGACGGACTTGCCCGCGTTGTCGCCGAGGGTCCCCTTCACGTCGGCGACCTGGGCGTCGAAGGCCTTCAGCCACTTCGAGGCCTCGGACTTCTTGTCGAGGGCGTCGGCGGTGTCGGTGAACGCCGTCCGCCAGTTCTCGTTCTGCTTGGCCGTGAAGACGGTCGGGGCGATCTTCTGAAGCTGGTCGAGCGACTTCTGCGCGCCGACCGTCGCGTCGACCAGGATCAGATCGGGCTTCAGGCTCGCGATCTTCTCCATGTCGGCCTCGGCGACGGTGGCGACGACCTGCGAGTCGGACGCCTTGTCCGCGAGATACGTGGACACGCCCGTCTGGCCGCGGCCCGAGGTGGTACCGACCGGTTCGATGCCGAGGGTGAGCGCGGCGTCCGTGGTCGACTCGCTCAGCGTGACGACCTTCTTCGGATCGACGGGTATCTCGACCTTGCGGCCCTGGGCGTCGGTGAACTGCCGTGTCGTGGCCGCGACGGCCTCTCCCCCGGCGGTGTCGTCGCCGTCGCCACTCCCACAGGCGCTCAGGAGCAGGGCTCCCGACACGGCGGCGGTGCAGGAAAGCAGGACCGACCTGCGAAGGACACGTGCAGAGAACATGCGGGAACAGCTCCTTGAGCGAAGGGATGAACAGAGAGAGGAGAGAAGTGAGTTGAGGGCCGGTCAGGTGGCCGCGGCGCCCAGCAGGCGGACCAGGCCGTCGGCCAGGGCCGGGTGCCAACAGGCGTGGTCGTGGCCGCCGTTGAACTCGTCGAGGGTCACCTGGTTGCCGGACGAGCGCAGCACGTCGTGCAGGGCATGGTGGTGGCCGACCGCGGTGCCTTCGTGCAGGCCGACGTCCAGATGGAAGTTCACGGGGAGTTGCCCGGCGGACGCGAACCGGCTGACGAGCCAGGGCCTGCCGAACACCAGGGGTGCGGGGCCGGTTCGGGGTGGCAACCCGGGCCGCCACCACAGGGCGGCGGACTGGGCGAGGACGTTGCCGAACCGCTCGGGCCGCCGGTACGCGGCGTACAGCGCGGTGACCGCGCCCAGTTCCTGCCCGGCGACGACGGTCAAGCGGGGGTCGGTGGTGAGCGGCAGACGGCCGGCCGCCCAGGGCAGCAACTCGTCGGCGAGGAAGCCCACGAAGGCGTCGTTCGCGCCGAGTTCGTGGTGCCGGACCTGCCGGTCGACGGCGTCCGGTGCCAGTACCGCGAGGGGCGGCAGCGTCCCGTCGGCGATGAGCGCGTCGAGCGTACGACCGAAGCCGAGCCGCCCGAACCACAGGTCGCCGTCGCTCAACACCAGCACGGGCAACGGCGATCCGCTGCCGTCCGTATGCCCCGGCGGAAGATAGATCCAGGTGGCACGGTCGCCGCCGAGCAGGGCCGTGGGCACCCGGTGCCGCTCGACCCGCCCGGCCGGCACGCTGCCGGCCCGGCCCTCCCACGGCTGGGGCGGTGCGTGCGGCAGGGCGAACACGGAGCTCGGCGCGGACTGCCAACGGGCCGGAATACAGCGGGGTTGAGCGGATCCGGCGCCAGGTGCGCGGTCAGCGACCGCAACAGCCGCTGGAGTCGGTCCGGGTCCGTGGGAGGCGCCTTGGCGGATACGTCGGCCGCCAGACCGTAGGAACCACGGTGATCGGCACGCAGCCGCAGGCCCAGATGCCATACGTCGGTGCCGGGCACCTGCTCCAGCATGGACTCGGCGAGGCGTTCACGGTCCCCGGCACCGTCGGCGAGCAGCAGGACCTGCTTGGTGGCGCGATGGCCACGCCAGAGGAAGGTGACGGCCCGATGGCCGGGCTCGTCCTCCGACTCCTCGACCAGAGGGACTCCGAGGCGCACCGCCTCGCTCCAGAACTCGGCTACCAGGAAAGCGTGTTGACCTTCGGCTGCGGTCGCCAACCGGGCCACGAGACGCGCGATACGCGGTCCGGTGATGCGGACCGGCCGCGCGTCGGGGAGGAGGGCCGGCGCGGGGGTGACGGGCATCGGGATCTCCGTGGACGCGAGTCGGGCAGGCGGCATGGCAAGATCTGCCGACGAAATCGTCGACACTCGATCTTAGGTAAGCCTAACCTAAGTTGCCGTCCGCGAGAGCTGCCCGTGCCCCGTCATCCCGGCCGGTGAGCCGTTATTCGCCTCCCGTCTCCCCGGCCTTCTCGTTTGCCTTCTCCTTTGCCTTCTCCGGCAGATCGAGGCTGCTGCGCAGCCGCACCGGCTTCAGCAGCAGGGCGGCGACGACCGCGAGCACGGCCGCGCCGGCCGACAGCAGGAATATCTGTGCCGTCGCGTCGCCGTAGGCGACCTGGACGGTCTCCCCCTTCGCGACCGAGTCCTGGACGTGGCGGGCGAGAACGGCACCGAGGACGGAGACGCCGATCGTGCCGCCGAGGGAGCGGAAGAAGGAGACCGTGGAACTGGCCGCGCCGACGTCCTTGAGCTGAACGGTGTTCTGCACCATGAGCACGAAGTTCTGAAGCGTCATCCCGACACCCATGCCGACGCACAGCATCGACACGCTCAGGAAGACCACGGAGGTCCGGCTGTCGATGGTGCCCAGTCCCGCGCATCCGGCCGCGAGGAGCACGCTGCCGGCGATGACGAACGGCTTGATCTTCCCGCTCCGGCTGATGAGCCGCCCGGCGATGGTGGAGGCGATCAGGATGCCGGCCATCATCGGGACCGTCAGGAGGCCCGCCTGGGTGGGCGTGCGGCCGCGGCTGAGCTGGAAGTACTGGCTGAGGAAGACCGAGGCGCCGAACATCGCCGTACCCACCGCGAGGCTGCCGACGATCGCCAGCGCGGTGGTGCGCTGCCGCACGATGGCGAGCGGCACGACGGGTTCGGGGGCACGGGTCTCCACCCACAGGGCCAGGACGATCAGGGCGAGTCCGCCGGCCACCATGACCGCGGTCTGCCAGGAGGCCCAGGCGAAGGAGTTGTCCACGAAGGACACCCAGATCAGCAGCACGCTGACGCCGGAGGCGATCAGGGCGGCGCCCAGATAGTCGATCTTCACGTTCTCCCGGCGGAGGACCGGGAGGTTCAGGGTCCGCTGGAGCAGCATCAGGGCGAGGACGGCGAGGGGCAGGCCCAGGAAGAAGCACCAACGCCAGCCCAGCCAGGAGGTGTCGACGATGACGCCGCCCAGCAGCGGCCCGCCGATGGTGGAGGTCGCCGTGACACTGCTGAGGTAACCGCTGTAGCGACCGCGTTCCCGCGGCGGGATCATCGCCGCGAGCACGATCTGGACGAGGGACTGGGCCCCTCCCACACCGACGCCCTGGAGGGCGCGGGCGGCTATCAGCTGCCCGGCCGTCTGGCTTGCCCCGGACGCCAGGGCGCCCAGCATGAAGATGGCCATGGCGGCCTGGACGAGGGTCCGCTTGCTGAAGAGGTCGGAGAGCTTGCCCCAGATCGGAGTCGTCGCCGTCGTGGTGAGCAGGGTCGCGGTGACCACCCATGTGTACTGGGTCTGGGATCCGTGCACCGCCCCGATGATCTTGGGCAGCGCGCTGGAGACCACCGTACTGCTGAGGGTCGAGACGAACAGGGCGAGGAACAGGCCGCTCAGCGCTTTCAGCACCTGGCGGCGGGACGTGGGTGAGATGTCCGTGGGACTCGACTCGTCAACTGCGGTGCTCATCAACGGGCTCCAGGCGAAGCAGCTACTAGCTATACACGATGTATAGCGACATCGACTCACCATACACGGCGTATGGTGAACCCATGAGTCGCTCCACCCCACCGCAGACCGCCCCACCCCGCCGGAACCTGCGCGAGGAGCAGAAGATCCTCACCCACCGCCGGCTGCTCGACGCGGCCGTCACGGTGTTCACCGAGACCTCCTTCCTGGACGCCCGGATGGAGGACATCGCCCAGGCCGCCGGGGTCACCCGGGCCACCGTCTACGCCCACTTCCCGGGCAAGGCCGACATCGTCGACGCACTCGTCGAGCGGGTGTACGAGTTGATGGAGGAGGCGTACGCCGACCTGGCCGACCGGCCGGAGTGGACCACGGCCGGCATCCGGGCCTGGCTCGACGGCGCGGAGAGCCGGTGGCGGGAGATGGCACCGATCCGCCGCGTCGCCAACTCGGCGGCACCGACGGCCCTTCGCAGCATCAACGACGGGCGCAAGCAGTACGCCGAGGCGCATGAGCGCTATATCGACCTGCTCATCTCGGACCCGGAGCACTGGCGGGGCGTCGACCCGGCGGAGGCCCGCCAACGGGCGCTGATGGCCGTACTCCAGACCGAATCGTTCTTCTCCGCCTGGATCGCCGTCGGCCTGCCGCTGGACACCGACGATCCGTTGCAGCTACTGGCCGACTCCCTCGGCCACCTTCTCGCTCCCGCGCCGGCGGACGGCCCCCGCCGCTGAGGGGCGACTACCGCTTCTCGGGCGGCAGTTCTCCCTGCGTCGATCCGTCGTCGGGTCCGTGGCCCTCACGGATCGCCTCGGCGAGCACGTCCATGGCCCAGGTGATGGCGCGGGTCGACCGCTCGCCGTCGAAGGCCCACTTGGTCATCAGCCGCTCGTAGGAGGGCACGTTCCACAGGACGTCGAGTATGGCCGCCGCCATCTGGCGCCGGGCCTCCGACCACTCAGCCGTGTGCGGGGCGATGGCGTCGAGGAGGGCGTCGCGGCGGCGCTGGTCCTGGGCGGCCAGCGGCGGTTCCTCCGGGTCCGGGGCGGACCAGCGGGGCACGGCGAAGGAGGACAGGGTCGCGAACGAGCGCGTGGTGACGTCGGCGAGATCGTCCAGTCCGAGCCCGTCGTAGGACAGGCCGGCCTCCTCCTCCAGGCGGCGCATGACGGCGTTGTGCAGTTCGCGCTCGGTGGGGAAGTGCCGGTACACGGTGCGCTCGCCGACGCCGGCCTCCGCGGCGACGGCGCGGAAGGTCAGCTCCTTCCAGTCCCAGACCGGGAAGCCGTGGACGAGCCTGGAGCCGGCCGCGACGATCCGATCCCGGGTCCGGGCGGCGCGCTCCTGCCGGACCGGGCTGTCGTAGCGCCGCCGTTGCCGGGCAGGTTCGTTTCCGTCCGTCCCGGGTGTTGCCGCTGCACTCATATTGGTGGCACCCTACTGTCACGAATTCATCCGACGGTGGATGGACGGTTCGGTGTGGATCTCGGTTTCGCCGATGATACGGCGATCCGGACCGCACCGGGGGCAGCCGCGTAGACCCGGCCTTCCACCCGATCCCAGTACAGGCGACGGCCTGCGCCGAGGCTGTCTCCGGCGTGCCCGGCGCCGCCCCGTGCACGGCAAGCGACGGTAGACACCGGCTGAGGGGAGTTCCCCATGCGACTGCACGACGAACTGCTGGACGCGGCCCGCGCCGACACCGGACTGGACGACTTCGGTGACGACTCCTTCCGCGAAGGGCTGGAGATCCTCGTGCGGTCACTGCACGAGGAAGCCCGCCTCAACGCCCACGGCCAGACCGCGCTGCGCGCCAACCTGGTCCGGCTGCTGACACAACGTCTGCAGATCGAGGACTGGTACCGGCGCCACCCGGAGATCGACGACGAACGGATCGTCGCACCGCTGATCGGTCTCGGGCTGCCCCGCACCGGTTCGACCGCGCTGTCGTTCCTGCTGGCCGAGGACCCGAACGCCAGGTCGCTGCGGATGTGGGAGGCGGAGCGGCCGTGTCCGCCGCCGTCCACCGTCCTCGGAGCCGACTCCCGGATCGAGGCCGGCCGCGCCACCGTCGAGGAGCGGACCAGGACGTCACCGCGGCGCGGGGCACTCGTACCGGCCAGCGCCGACGGTCCGACGGAGTGTCAGAGCCTCATGGCGCTCGACTTCAAGGCCCATATCTTCCAGGCGTACGCCTATCTGCCCTCCTACTCGACATGGCTGCTCGACGCCGATCTCACGTCGACGTACCAGTACGAGGTGCGCGCACTCAAGCTGCTCCAGTGGGGCTTCCCTCAGCAGCCCTGGCGGCTGAAGTGCCCGACCCACCTGCTCTTCCTCGACCACCTCGACCGCGCCTTCCCCGACGCGCGGTTCGTGATGACCCACCGGGACCCCACCGAGGTCGTGGTCTCGGTCGCCGACCTCTACGCCGCGGTGGCCCGCTCGTTCTGCGACGAGATCGACCCGCACTACATCGGCGAACTCAACGTCGAGCACTGGACGGTCGGCATGCGCCGCACCCTCGCGTTCCGTGCGGCGGGCCGTGACGACCGGTTCTTCGACATCGACTTCCGGGCGATGCACCGCGATCCGGTCGGTGAGATCCGCAAGCTCTACGCCTGGCTGGGTGAGCCCGTCACGGAGGAGTTCGAGGCCGGCATGCAGCGGTGGTGGACGGAGAACAGCGAGAAACGCGAGCCGAACACCCACCCCGATCCCGCCTACTTCGGTCTCGACATCGACGGGATCCGCCCGCTGTTCGCCGACTACACCACGCAGATGCGGCGTTGGACCGCGCGCTGAAAGGAGAGCCCCGACATGGCCATCGATCTCACCGGCGCACTGGACGCGGCACGCGAACAGGTCTTCGCCGAACGCCCCGAGAACCCCGAGATGCGGGACTCGGCCAGTATGTGGATCTCCGACGACCGGGGTGAACTGGGCATACCCCGGGTCGCCGTGGAGGCGGTCGCGTCCGACTGGGACGACCACCTGCTCCAGCTCAACATCGCCTTTCCCGACGGGCGGGTCTACCGGCTGCGCGACTCGGGGCGCTCGCACTCCCCGCTGGACATCGACGGCCGCCCGACCGTCCTCGGCACCGGCCCGCTCGCGTTCCGGTGCGTCGAACCGTTCCGCACCTGGACCGCGGACTTCCACGGTACGGCGGCGCGGACCACGACCAAGGCACTGATCGCCGGTGAACCCGACGGGCCGCGGGTCGAGGTGGAGTTCCACGTCGAGGCGACCATGGCGGTGCCCCCGTGGATCCAGGGATCGCTCCTGACGGAGGCCCGCGAGAGGCTGGAGAACTCGGAGGAGGGCGGCCTCATGGGCGGCCCGCGCTACGAGCAGCTCTTCCGCGCGAAGGGGACCCTGCGCGTCGCCGACGAACAGCACGGCTTCACCGGCAGCGGCTTGCGCATTCGCCGCCAGGGCGTGCGCGACCTCACCGAATTCCGGGGCCACTGCTGGCAGTCGGCGCTGTTCCCCAGCGGCCGGGCCTTCGGCTACATCGCGTATCCGCCGCGCGACGACGGGCAGCCGACGTTCAACGAGGGTTTCCTGTACGAGGGAGACGGGCCGCTCATTCCCGCCCGGGTGGTCGAGGCCCCCTGGCTCGGCAGGTTGCAGCCCACCGGCGAGGACGTGTCGGTCGTCTTCGAGTCCGAGCTCGGGCGGACCCGGATCGAGGGCGAGACGGCGGTGTCCACGTTCGACGTCGTCCACCGGCCGACCATGCCCAACTTCCCCGTCCTGTACCAGGGCGGGGTGCGGTATCGCTGGGACGGCGAGGAGACGTACGGCATGCTCGAACGTTCCACCATGCGCGACAAGATCGACTGGTCGTAGCCATGGGGCGACTGACGCACCTGCAGCGCCTGGAGGCGGAGAGCATCCAGATCTTCCGGGAGGCCGTCGCCGAGAGCGAACGGCCGGTGATGCTCTACTCCGTGGGCAAGGACAGCTCGGTGCTGCTGCACCTGGCGACGAAGGCGTTCTATCCGTCGCGGCCGCCGTTCCCGCTGCTGCACGTGGACACGACGTGGAAGTTCCGGGCCATGTACGAGTTCCGGGACAAGGTGGCGGCGGACCTGGGTGTCGAGCTGATCGTCCATCAGAACCCGGAGTGCGTACGGCTCGGCATCAACCCCTTCGACCACGGCTCGTCGACGCACACGGACATGTGGAAGACCGAGGGGCTCAAACAGGCCCTGGACCAGCACGGGTTCGACCTCGCGTTCGGCGGGGCCCGCCGGGACGAGGAGAAGTCCCGGGCGAAGGAGCGGGTGTTCTCGATCAGGTCCGAGCAGCACCGCTGGGATCCCAAGGCGCAGCGGCCGGAGCTGTGGCGGGCGTACAACGTCGGCACACGACCCGGGCAGAGCGTGCGTGTCTTCCCGTTGTCGAACTGGACGGAGCTGGACGTCTGGCAGTACATCGAGCGGGAGCGGATCGAGATCGTGCCGCTGTACTTCGCCGCCCGTCGTCCCGTGGTGGAACGGGACGGGGCGCTGATCATGGTCGACGACGAGCGGATGCGGCTCCGCCCGGGTGAAGTCCCCCGCCAACGGAACGTCCGTTTCCGCACGTTGGGCTGCTACCCGCTGACCGGAGCCGTGGAGAGCACGGCCACCACGCTGACGGGGATCATCCAGGAGACGCTCCTCACCACGAGTTCGGAGCGGCAGGGCCGGGTGATCGACAACGACTCCTCCGGTTCGATGGAGAAGAAGAAGCAGGAGGGCTACTTCTGATGACGGGGCCCGAGGGTAGCGAGCACAGGTCACTGCTCCGCTTCATCACGTGCGGCAGTGTCGACGACGGGAAGAGCACGCTCATCGGCCGACTGCTCTACGACTCGAAGCTGGTGTTCGCCGACCAACTCGCCGCGCTGGAAGCCGACTCGAAGAGGGTCGGGACCCAAGGAGGCGATCTCGACTTCGCGTTGCTGGTCGACGGGCTCGCCGCCGAGCGGGAGCAGGGCATCACGATCGACGTCGCCTACCGGTTCTTCTCCACCGAGCGGCGGAAGTTCATCGTGGCGGACACACCGGGGCACGAGCAGTACACCCGGAACATGGTCACCGGCGCGTCCACCGCGGACCTCGCGGTGATCCTCGTCGACGCCCGCAAGGGCGTGCTGACCCAGACCCGCCGGCACAGCTACCTCGTGTCGCTGCTGGGCATCCGGCACATCGTGCTGGCCGTGAACAAGCTCGACCTGGTGGGCTACGCGCAGGACGTCTTCACCGGCATCGAGGCGGACTACCGGGCCTTCGCCGCCGGCATCGGCCTGACCGACATCACCTGTATCCCGGTCTCCGCGCTTCAGGGCGACAACATCACCGAGCCCAGCCCGCAGACGCCCTGGTACACCGGGCCGACCCTGATCGGTCACCTGGAGTCCGTGGACGTGGACGCCACCGACGACCTGTCCGCCCGCCCGTTCCGCCTGCCGGTGCAGTGGGTCAACCGGCCCGACCTCGACTTCCGCGGCTTCTCCGGGCAGATCGCCGGGGGCACCACGCGGCCCGGCGACCGGGTCAGGGTGCTGCCGTCCGGGCAGGAGAGCACGATCGCCAGAATCGTCACCGCCGACGGGGACCTCGACGAGGCCGGTGCGGACCAGTCGGTCACGCTGACCCTCACCGACGAGATCGACGTCAGCCGGGGCGATGTCATCGCCACGAGCCTCGAACCGCCCGGCGTGGCCGACCAGTTCCAGTGCCATCTGGTCTGGATGAGCGAGGAGCCGATGCTCCCCGGACGGCCCTACCTGCTCAAACTCGGCACCCGCAGCACGGGGGTCGCGATCGACCGCCCGAAGTACAAGGTGAACGTCAACACCCTGGAGCAGACGGCGACCCGCACCCTCCAGCTCAACGAGATCGGCGTCTGCAACATCCGCCTCGACCGGCCCGTCCCGTTCGACCCCTACACCGCCAACCGGCACATGGGCGGATTCATCGTCGTCGACCGCCTCACCCGGGCCACCGTCGCCGCCGGTCTCCTCGACTTCGCCCTGCGCCGCGCGCACAACGTGCACTGGCAGGCCGTCGAGGTGAACAAGCAGGCCCGCGCCCGCCGCAAGGGCCAACGCCCCGCCGTCCTCTGGTTCACCGGCCTGTCCGGCGCCGGAAAGTCGACCATCGCCAACCTCGTCGAGAAGCGACTGCACGACGAGGGCCACCACACCTACCTCCTCGACGGCGACAACATGCGCCATGGCCTCAACAAGGACCTCGGCTTCACCGACGCCGACCGGGTCGAGAACATCCGCCGCGTCGCGGAGGTCGCCAAGCTCATGGTGGACGCCGGGATCATCGTGCTGGCCTCGTTCATCTCGCCGTTCCGGGCCGAACGCCGTTTCGCCCGCGGCCTGTTGGGCGAGGGCGAGTTCATCGAGATCCACGTCGACACGCCCCTGCACATCGCCGAAGCCCGTGACCGCAAGGGCCTCTACGCCAAGGCCCGGCGCGGCGAACTCGTCCACTTCACCGGCATCGACTCCCCCTACGAACCACCCGAGTCCCCCGAACTGCGCCTCGACGCGGGCGGCACCGTCCCCGCCGAGACCTCGGCCGACCTCGTCGTCGCCCACCTCCGCCGGGCCGGCGTCCTGGCACCCCCGCGGGAGGAGCCATGACCACTCGGGACGACCACGAACTCGCCGCCGCGCTCACCGCCGAGGCGGAATCGACCCCTCCCTGCCCGACCCCCTGATCTGCCGCCCGGAACTGTCCGACGCCGTGCTCGACGCCCTCCGGGACGTCTCCCCCGCGCCGGATTCCCGACCCGCAACGAGGTAACGATGCGCTTTCTCTACCACTACCCGGAGACGACCGGCACCGAGCGGGACATGCTCGACGTCGGCTCACTGCGCGAGGTCGCCACGACGGCCGAGCGGTCCGGGTTCGACGGCTTCTGCCTCAGCGAGCATCCGGTACCGAGCGCCCGCTGGCTGGCCAACGGCGGGCATCAGAGCCTCGATCCGTTCGTCGCCCTCGGCTATGTCGCGGCCGCGACGGAACGGCTGCGCCTGCACACGAACCTCGCGGTGGCCCCGTACCGGAATCCTTTCCTGCTGGCCAAGTCGGCGGCGACCCTCGACAAGCTCTCGGGCGGCCGACTCGTGCTGGGGCTGGGCACGGGATACCTGAAGTCCGAGTTCTTCGCGCTCGGTGTCGACATGGCGGAGCGCAACGCCCTGTTCGACGAGGCCCTCGACGTGCTCCCCCTCCACTGGAGCGGCGAACCGTTCAGCTACCGCGGCCGCCACTTCGAGGCTCGCGAGGTCATCGCCCTCCCCCGGCCGGTGCAGAACCCCGTCCCGATCTGGATCGGCGGCAACTCGAAGCTGACCCGGCGCCGCGTGGCGGAGCGCGCACAGGGCTGGATGCCGCTGATCGGACCGCCCGAGCTCAGCGCCACGGCACGGACGCCCGCCATCGGTTCGCTGGCGCAACTGGCCGACATGATCAAGGAGGTCCGTGACGCGGCGCGCGCCGCCGGCCGTACGGACCCGATCGAGGTGCAGTACTCATACCGGGACGCCGCCCTCGCCGCACCGACGTCCGAGGCCGAGGCCGACCGGCATCGCGAGGCACTGTCCGAGATCGAGAAGGCGGGCGTGACCACCGTGCTGGTGTCCAGCCCGACCGCGGAACCCACCGCCACGCTGGAATTCATCGAGGCCTTCGGGGCGACCTACCTCCAAACGAGTCATCGAACCCCCCTTCGGCGATAGACAGAAACGGAGATCCTCATGGACGTGGAGTCGCAGGACTGGATTCAGATGCTCGGTTTCGACCGGCTGCCGACGCACATCATCGACAAACGCGTGACCGAGTTGATGGACCTGACCGGAAGGAAGGCGATCGTCACCGGCGCCGGCGGCGACGGCCTGGGGCAGGCGATCGCCAATCGCCTCGCGGGACTCGGCGCCGATGTCGCCCTGATCGGCCGGACCCTGGAGAAGGTGGAGCGCCGGGCCGGGGAGATCGAGAAGCGCTGGGGTGTCAGGGCCGTGCCGATCCGCGCCGACATGTCGGACTGGGACCAGGTGCACAGCGCGGTGGTCGAGAGCCGGGACGCGCTCGGCGGGCTGGACATCATGGTCAACAACCCCGTGATGGTGGTGGCCGGACCTTTCGAGAAGCAGACGAAGGAGGAGATCGACCAGACCGTGCTCGGCAGCCTGACGATGCTGATGTACGGCGCGCACGCGGCGGTGGAGCATCTGCTGGCCCAGGGCTCGGGACGGATCCTCAACATCGGGGCCGTCGGGGGCGGGTCCAGAACCGCGGTCTGGTGGTCTACAACTCCTGCAAGGCCGGCGTCATCGGCTTCACCCGCAACCTCGCGCACGAGATGGCCCCGCGTGGGGTGAACGTGCTGGGCGTCGCCCCCGGCATCATGATCAAGCCGGACCTGAAGCAGCGGATCCTCGACCCGCAGTCCGAACAGGACCACGCGGCTCGCAACTCCATCGCGGAGTCGATCACCCAGCAGGTCCAGCTCGGCCGTGTGAGCCTGCCCGAGGAGGTCGCCAACATGGTCGCGTACCTGGCCTCGGAGGCCGCCGACTACATGTGCGGGCAGACCATCGACGTGGCCGGCGGCCAGTGGATGAACTGACGGGAGGCCCGCGGATGCGTGGACCCGCCCAGGGGTCCGAGGGCGTGCGTCGCAACAGGGTCACGCCCCTCCCCTCCGTCGCACTCATCCCACCCGCGCCGGGCATGCCCGTGAACCTGGTCGGCGCGTTCAGGACCCCGGACCAGAACGCCGGCGTCGGGTCGTGGACGTCGGCGGGAACGTCCATGAGGAACGTGCTCAGAAGAATGCGGTGCATGAGGAATCCGATCCGAGCCGATCACTTCAAGGCGAAGGAGGACATCGTCTCGGCAGTGCTCGAGCCGGTCTTCGCGCGGCTGACCGAGTTCCTCGACGCCGCCGAGACGGAACCCGACCCGCGCCGCCGACTGGACGTGGCCCTGGAAGGACCGGCGAGTGGCCGTCACGATGACCGGAGGCGGGCTGCTCTTCAGCGGGACCTCGCGGCGAATCGACGGGATTCCCCGCCAGGAGCTGCGGGAACTCCTGCTGACCGCCGCGCACCGGCTCCTCCTCCCGGGCGAGCAGAGCGAACAAGCGGAAACCTGACGCCGGTTCGACCCCGGCCGGAGCCGGCAAGCACCCCGGCGCATGAATCGACCCTTACCTGGGTAAAGGCCCTGGTCAGCGTCTCGACTCTCATCGGGTTGTGCCGTACTGCGCGTATAGTTTCGTTGTGAGCAACCACAGCCAAGACACCGAAACGTCAAATTCGCAGGCCGGCGGAGTGCAGTCGGTCGACCGAGCCATCAGCGTCCTCGAGATCCTGGCCCACCGTGGCGAGGCCGGCGTCAGCGAGGTGGCCGCCGAGATCGATGTTCACAAGTCCACCGCGTTCCGTCTGCTCGGCGCCCTGGAGGCGCGTGGACTGGTGGAGCAGGCCGGCGAGCGCGGCAAGTACCGGCTCGGCTTCGGGATCGTGCGCCTGGCCGGCGCCGTCACCGGACGTCTGGACATCACGCAGCAGGGCCGCCCGGTCTGCGAGCGTCTCGCCGAGGAGATCGGCGAGACGATCAACATCGCCGTGATGCAGGAGCACTTCGCGATCAACCTCTACCAGGTGCGCGGCCCGGCGGCTGTCGCCGCGCACAACTGGGTCGGCGAGCTGACCCCGCTGCACGCCACGTCCAGCGGCAAGATCCTGCTCGCGCACATGCCCGCCAAGGAGCGGACCGTGCTGCTGGCGGAGGCCGGCCTGAAGAAGGTCACCCCGCACACCATCACCGCGAAGGCGAAGCTGGAGAAGAACCTCGCCGACGCCCGCGAGCGCGGCTACTCGTGGACCCTGGAGGAGTTGGAGATCGGCCTGCACGCGATGGCCGCCCCGATCCGCAACCAGGATGGCGAGGTCGTCGCCGCGCTCAGCGCGTCCGGCCCCTCGTACCGCTTCACCGAGGAGCGGTTGCACGAGCTCTCCCCGGTGCTGCTCAAGGGCGCCGAGGAGATCAGCCACCGCATGGGCTATCTGGGCTGAGTCACCCCTGGGCGATGCCCAGCCGCTCGTTCACCCAGTCGTGGAAGGCACCGATGTGGTGCTCGCTGGGCACCAGCACCCCGCCCTTGGCGTACATCCGGGAGCTCATGCCGGGCTGTGTCCGTTCGCACGCCTCGAAGTCCTGCCGGTTGACCCGGTCGAACAGCTCCACGGACCGGCTGACGTCCTTGCCGCTCTCGACGACGTGCGGGAGGTAGAGCCAGTCGCACTCGACGACCGTGCGGTCGTGCGCCATCGGGTACATCCGGTGGAAGATGACATGGTCCGGTACGAGGTTGATGAAGACCTGCGGCTTGACGGTGATCGCGTAGTAGCGGCGGTCCTGGTCGTCCGCGACACCCGGGATGCGGTCGAGACCCTCGCTGCCGTCCACGGTGAAGCCCTGGACCTCCTCGCCGAACTCGGCGCCGTGCCCGACGTAGTACTGAGCCGCGTAGCCGTCGGCGAACTCCGGGAGCACCTCGGTGAGTTCGGGGTGGATCGTGGCGCAGTGGTAGCACTCCATGAAGTTCTCGATGATGAGCTTCCAGTTGGCCTGCACGTCGTAGACGATCCGCTTGCCGACGGAGAGGTTGTCGATGTCGTAGTGGTCGATCGACTCGACGTCGCCCAGCCGCTCGACGACCGCCCCCATGATGTCCTCCTCGAAGGAGGGCGGGTTCTCCGCGAGGCACACCCAGACGTAGCCGAGCCATTCGCGCACGGCGACGCTCGCCAGGCCGTACTCGGTACGGCCGACGTCGGGCATCTTGGTCAGGTTGGGCGCGGCGACGAGTTTGCCGTCCAGGCCGTAGGTCCAGGCGTGGTACGGGCATTGGAAGGCGCGCTTGACCTCGCCGCTCTCCTCGGTGCAGAGCTTGGCGCCGCGGTGCCGGCAGACGTTGAAGTAGGCGCGGATGCTGTTGTCCCTGGCCCGGGTGATGAGGATGCTCTCCCGCCCCACGTCGACCGTGCGGAAGGCACCGGGCTTGGCCAGCTCGGAGGCGCGCACGGCGCAGAACCACATGGTCTCGAATATGCGCTCCTGCTCCTGGGCGAAGATGCCGGGATCCGTGTAGGCGGAGCCGGGGAGGGTGGCGATCAGGCTGTCCGGCAGGCTGGTCGAGGTCACGGTGCACTCCTCGGGAACGTCGGGGAGGGATCAGGAACAGGGGTTACGACGTCACGGCGGCGAGCTGCTTGCGCCAGCGCATGAACAGGCGGGGCTGGTTCATCCCGAGCACGGCGACCGGTTCTCCGCCGCGCCGGTAGACGGCGAGGACGTTGCGGTCGTCCGCGGCGCCTTCCTCGACGGTGACGCTGTCGGCGCCGGCCGCGTGACCGGCGAACTGGATCTTCACGCCGTACTGGTCGGACCAGAAGTACGGCGGCCGGGGCAGACCCGGCTCCACCGCGCCGCCGGCCAGCAGGGTGGCGATCGCGGCGTCGGGCCGCTCGCGGGCGCCGGTCCAGTGCTCGACGCGGCGGTGCAGGCCCGCTCGGGGGTCGTACCAGTTGGCGCAGTCGCCGACCGCGACCACACCGGCCAGGCTGGTGCGGCCGTCGGCGCCGCACTTCACCCCGTTGTCGAGCTCGACGCCGGAACCCTCCAGCCACTCGACGCAGGGCCGCGCGCCCACGCCGACGACCACGATGTCGGCGGGGATGCTGCGGCCGTCCTCCAGCAGGACGGCGTCCACGCGGGTCTCCCCGCTCAGCCCTTTGACGCCGACCCCGCACAACAGCCGTACACCGTGGTCGGCGTGGAGTGCGGAGACGATGGTGCCCATGGTCTCGCCCAGTGGCCCGGCAAGCGGGGTCGGAGCCGCCTCGACGACCGTCACGTCCAGCCCGAGGGTGTACGCCGTGGAGGCGACCTCGGCGCCGATGAAGCCGCCGCCGATCACCACCAGACGTCCGCCGCGGGCGAGTTCGTCGCGCAGGGCGCGGGCGTCGTCCAGGGTGCGCAGGGTGTGCACCCCGGCGAGGCCCTCGGAGCCGGGCAGGGTGCGCGCCGCGGCGCCGGTCGCGATGACCACGCCGTCGGCGCGCACCTCCCGGCCGTCGGCGAGGCGGACGGTGCGGTCCGTACGGTCGAGGCCGGTGGCGCGAGTGCCGAGCAGCCACTCCGCGCCGAGGTCCTCGCCGTCCGACTCCAGCACCAGGTCCGCCTCGCCGAGTGTGCCGGCCAGGAACTCCTTGGACAGCGGCGGCCGGTCGTACGGGCGGTGGAGCTCGTCGCCGATGACGACGAGCCGACCGTCGTAACCCTGCTTGCGCAGCGAGCGCGCCGCCGAGAGGCCCGCGAGCGACGCGCCGACGACGGCCACCGTCCTCACGCGGGACCTCCGGCCAGCCGGGAGGCGATGCAGGGGGGCAGGTTGGGCGCGTCCGCGGACACCTGTACGTAGATCGTCCCGTCCTCGATCACGACCTCGTGCGTCCGCACCGGCAGCTTGGCCGGTGGGGCGTCCACGGCGCCGGTGCGCAGGTCGAACTTCGATGCGTGCAACGGGCATTCCACCTCACAGCCCTCCAGCCAGCCGTCGGCGAGCGAGGCGTCCTGGTGAGTGCAGGTGTCGTCGATGGCGAAGACCTCGCCGTCGTCGGTGTGGAACACCGAGACCGGCGGATCGATGTCGAGCCGGAGGGCCTCGCCTCGCGGGAGATCCGCGAGACGACACACGGGAATCATCATGACACCTCGGTGCGTATAGCGAAACGGATTGCGGTAAGCGCAACATCAGTCTGAGGTCGGGCCAGAACCCTTGTCAAGGAGTTCCGAGGCCCGGATGACCCCTTCCGCATGTTGCTCTTTACGCAACCAACAGCGCTATAAGCAACACGATGGGAGCAGGGGTCGGCACCGGAATCAGTGCCTTTGTGCAGGTCAGGCGGTCAGTGACCGCGGGCGATCCAGTCCGGAAGCTGCGGCGCCTCCGCGCCGACGGTCGTCGTGTCCCCGTGACCGGTGTGCACGACGGTGTCGCCGGGCAGGGTCAGCAGCCGTTCCCGGATGGACTCGATGATGGTCGGGAAGTGGCTGTACGACCGTCCAGTGGCCCCCGGTCCGCCCGAGAAGAGCGTGTCGCCGCTGAAGAGCGCGGAGAGGGCGGGCGCGTACAGGCAGACCGCGCCCGGGGCGTGGCCGGGGGTGTGCAGCACGGTCAGTTCGACCCCGGCGACCACCAGGATCTGCCCATCGGCCAGCTCGGCGTCCGGCGCCCGGTCGGGGTGGGTCTGCTTCCACAGCGGCAGGTCGTCCGGATGGAGGAGGACGGGGGCGCCGGTGCGTTCGGCGAGTTCGGGGGCGGCGTCGATGTGGTCGTTGTGCGCGTGCGTACAGACGATGGCCTTGATCCGCCGCCCGCCCACCGCCTCGGCGATGGCGTCGGCGTCGTGGGCCGCGTCGATCACGACGACCTCCTGGTCGTCGCCGACGATCCACACGTTGTTGTCGACGTCCCAGGTGCCGCCGTCCAGCGAGAAGGTCCCCGAGGTCACAAGGCGCTCGATGCGGGCCTCGGCCATCAGAGCACCACCACCGAGCGCAGCACATCGCCGCCGTGCATCCGCTCGAAGGCCTTCTCCACCTCGTCCAGGGCGATGGTCTCGGTCACGAAGGCGTCCAGGTCGAGGCGGCCCTGGAGGTAGAGGTCGATGAGCATCGGGAAGTCGCGGGAGGGCAGGCAGTCGCCGTACCAGGAGGACTTCAGCGAGCCGCCGCGCCCGAAGACGTCGAGGAGCGGCAGCTCCAGCTTCATCTCCGGGGTGGGCACGCCGACGAGCACGACGGTTCCGGCGAGGTCGCGGGCGTAGAAGGCCTGCTTGTACGTCTCCGGGCGGCCGACCGCCTCGATCACGACGTCGGCGCCGAAGCCGCCGGTCAGCTCGCGGATCGCCTCGACCGGGTCGCCCTCGCGCGAGTTGACGGTGTGGGTGGCGCCCAGCTTCTGGGCGGTGGCGAGCTTGCGGTCGTCGATGTCGACGGCGATGATCTTCCCCGCACCGGCCAGGCTCGACCCGACGATCGCCGCGTCGCCGACACCACCGCAGCCGATGACGGCGACCGAGTCACCGCGCCCGACGTTGCCGGTGTTGATCGCGGCGCCGATGCCCGCCATCACGCCACAGCCGAGCAGGCCGGCCGCGGCGGCCGAGGCGGCCCGGTCCACCTTGGTGCACTGCCCGGCCGCGACCAGCGTCTTCTCGGCGAAGGCGCCGATGCCCAGGGCCGGGGACAGCTCGGTGCCGTCCAGCAAGGTCATCTTCTGCTTGGCGTTGTGGGTGTTGAAGCAGTACTGCGGCCGTCCGCGCAGGCAGGCCCGGCACTGACCGCACACCGCACGCCAGTTCAGGATCACGAAATCGCCGGGAACGACGTCCGTGACGCCCTCCCCCACCGACTCCACGACGCCCGCCGCCTCGTGCCCGAGCAGGAAGGGGAACTCGTCGTTGATGCCGCCCTCGCGGTAGTGGAGGTCGGTGTGGCAGACCCCGCAGGCCTCGATCCTGACCACCGCCTCGCCCGGGCCGGGGTCCGGCACGATGATCGTTTCCAGGCCGACCGGGGCGCCCTTCGCCCGTGCGACGACAGCGCGGACCTGCTGAGACATGGCCACTCCTCGACTGGTACGAGACCTGAGTCCGATGTTGCTCATTACGGCACGCAGAGCACGTGCCGCAACACAGCATCGTGGAGGGCAGACCGGCGGTCAAGAACGGGGAAGGCCCCTACTCCGGGGGCGTGGGAGTGTCGTGGGTGCGGTACATCGCCTGGACGTCGAGCTCCAGCTGGACCGTCGGTCCGACCACCGCGATACCGCGCGCCAGCATGGACCGCCAGTTGAGGGTGTAGTCCTCGCGGTGCAGCTCCGCCTTGGCGAGGGCGGCGCAGCGCAGTTCCTCGCCGTAGCCGCCGTTGACCATGCCCAGGTAGGTGGTGTCCAGGGACACCGACCGGCTGACGCCGTGCATGGTCAGGGTGCCATTGAGGGACCACTTGCTGCCGCCCCGGAAGGCGAACCGCGTGCTCCTGAAGTCGATGTACGGGAAGTTGTCGACGTCGAGGAAGTCGGCGGACCTCAGGTGGGCGTCCCGGGTGTTGTTGCCCGTGGTGATGCTGGACGCGTCGATGCGCACGTGGACGCGGGAGTCGGAGACGTCCTGGGTGACCTGGATGCCGCCCTCGAAGCGCTCGAACCGGCCGTGCACATGGGCCATGCCGACATGCTTGGCGATGAACCGGATCGCGGTGTGCGGCGGGTCGAAGAGCCAGGTGCCGGGGACCGGGAGGTCGGCCTGCCGGCCCGGCTGGAGCCAGACGCGCTGCGGGGCGACACCGGCGTCGGCGAGGACCGGCACGGTCTCGCGGTGCGGTTCCAGCCCCTCCGCAAGGATCATCACGCTGTAGTCGCCGGGCGGCAGTACGGCCATGAACATTCCGTAGGGGTCCGTGGTGCCGCGGGCCGCGACCTGGTGGCTGCGCAGTTCCGTCACCGTCACGTCGGCGCCGCCCAGGGGCTGGTTCACCGGGTCCAGGACCTCGCGGACGACGACACCCGCGCCGGCCGGGACGGGAAGCGTGAGGCCCGCGGCGCTTCCGGGGGCATTCCTGAATCGCCGCCGGAGCAGTCCGAGGGGCATGGTGTTCACCTTTCGGTTTCGTCGGTCAGTACTTCGTGTGCGGCCGGTCGCCCCGGTGGGCGGTTCTCAGTACGTCCAGCACGCCCTCCGTGGTGACCGGCCGCGGATTGGGGTACGTCCGGCTGGTCGCCTCGCCGGCCGCGACGGCCAAGTCGGCTTCCTTCAGGCCGAGTTCGGCCAGCGAGCGAGGAGCGCCGAGGCGACGGGCGAGATCCCACAGGGCGCCCGGAACGTCCTCGGTGTCGAGGGCTCGGCCCAGCGCGGCCATCGCCTCGGGCGCGGCGGGCGCGTTGTGGGCGAGGGCGTACGGCAGGACGACGGTGTGGGTGTCGGCGTGCGGGAGGCCGAAGGTGCCGCCGAGGACATGGCAGAGCTTGTGGTGCAGGCCCATGGTGGTCGCGCCGAGCGCGGCACCGCACAGCCAGGCACCGTAGAGGGCACGGCCCCGGGCGTCCGGGTCCTCCGGGTCGGCGACCAGTTCGGGCAGGGCGCCCGTCATGGCCCGTACGCCTTCCTCGGCCGTCAGCGCGATCAGCGGTGAGACGTCCGGCGCGTACAGCGCCTCGGCCGCGTGCGCCACGGCGTTGATGCCGCTGGTCACCGTGAGGCCGACCGGGAGCGAGAGGGTGAGCTCGGGGTCGTAGACGACGCTGCGGGGCAGGACGGAGGGGTCGCGGCCGGTCCGCTTGGCGCCGTTCTCGGTCAGGCCCCAGACCGGGGTCATCTCGGACCCCGAGTAGGTGGAGGGCACGGCGATCAGCGTCAGTCCCGTCCGCAGGGCGATCATCTTGCCGAGCCCGATCGCGGAGCCACCGCCGACGGCCACGCACCCGTCGGCGCCCAGGGAACGCGCCACGTCGACGGCCCGCTCGGCGACCTCGGCGGGCACGTGCATACGTGCCTCGGCATGCACCCCGACGCACGCATCGCCCAGCGCGTCCGCGACGGCGCGGGCGGTCTCGGCGCCCCGCGGCCCGCTGACCACCAACAGCCGCCGCAGACCCAGGTGTTGGGCCTCTTGAGGTGTCGCGGCGCCGGCGGCGCCGGCCCGCAGGACCACCCGCACGGGCCGGGTCTCGTGCACGAACTCCCTCATGATCGAGCCGGGTTGAGTACGAGGTCGAAGCGGGCGTGCCGGAACGGGTTCGGGATGCCGAACTCCCGCGCCAGGGCTGGGTCGTCGGTCTCGGCGAAGTCCTGCACCAGGCTCTCCTTGACGGCGAACACGGCGTCCGAGTCGAGGTAGTCGGTGCCCGCGACGAAGATGTGCGTGGTGACCGGCGCGTGTCCTTCGGCCGAGGCGATGAAGTGGATGTGGGCCGGGCGGTAGGGGTGACGGCCGGTGGCCTGGAGGAGGTCGCCGACCGGGCCGTCGGTGGGGATGGGATACGGGCTCGGCACGCAGGTGCGGAACCAGAAGCGGCCCTCGGCGTCGGCCGTGAACAGCCCGCGCCCGTTGCCCGGCGGCTGGACCTCCGGCTGCTGGACGTCGTAGAAGCCCTCGGCGTTCGCCTGCCAGACGTCGAGGCCCGCGCCGGGCAGCGGGGTGCCGTCCAGGGAGAGCACCCGGCCGCTGACCACGCACGGTTCGCCGCCGCCCACCAGGTCGATGTCCGCGCCGAGTTCCCGGACCGGGGACTCGGTCATGTGGAAGGGGCCGAGGACCGTGCTCTCGGTGCCGTGCCCGTCGCCGTTGATCGTCTCGACGAGCATCGAGACGCCGAGCACGTCCGACAGGAGCACGAACTCCTGCCGGGTGTCCGTGCAGGTCTGCCCGGTGGCCGTCAGGAAGTCGATCGCCCGCTCCCACTCGGCCATCGTCGGCCCGGTCTCCCTGACGAAGGCGTGCAGATGGCGGGTGAGGGAGGCGAGCAGTTCGCGCAGGCGGGGGTCGGCCGTGCCGTCGAGGCTGTCGACGACCGCCCGGGTGAGGTCGGTACTCATGTGCGGGAGGTCCTTCCGGTCAGGCGCGTCCGAGGATCCGCCGGACCGCCTCGGTCAGCAGCCGCTCGGCGTCCGCGGCGGCCGTCGGGCACCGGAAGGCGACGTAACCGTCCGGGCGTACGAGCAGCGCTCCCCCGTCGACCACCTCGCTCAGGCGCGCCCAGTCGCCGTACGGGTCCTCGTACTCCTGGCCGGGGCCGATGACGACCGTCGCGATGTCGAGATCCTGGTTCCCGGCCGCCCGGATCCAGTCCGCGCCGCCGATGCCGGTGAGCAGGGTGAAGCGGCCCTGGCCGACGGTGTCGAGGGTGGAGAGGGTGCGGGTGCCCGAGGTGATCCAGGCGTGCGGGAGTTTGGCGCCGGGGCGGGAGCTGGGCCGGTGGTGCAGCTCGGGGTCGCGGTCGAAGCCGGGGTCGGGGGTGCCGTCGGGGACGATCGCGGCGGAGGTGTAGCGCTGGTTGAGGTCGACACCGTGCGCGTTGAACTCGTACACCTTGAAGGCGATCGCCTCGCGCAGCCTGGCCCGCTGTTTCTGCGCGGCCTCGGAGTCGTCCTTGCGGGCGGCGATGTTGGCCCACAGCTGGTCGGGGGTCTGGGGCGAGAGTCCGTCCAGCGCCTCGAAGATGGGAGCGGTCTCGCCGATGGACTTGTTGGCGCGGGTGACGATCTGCCGGCCGATCGGGGCGCGTTCGGCGGTGTAGGTGTCCAGCAGGCTCGGGGCGGCGGTGCCGTCGAGGACGAGCTTGAGCTTCCAGGCCAGGTTGTAGGAGTCCTGGATCGAGGTGTTGGAGCCGAGGCCGTTGGACGGCGGGTGGCGGTGCGTGGCGTCGCCGGCGCAGAAGACGCGGCCGTCGGAGTAGGTCTCCGCGTACATCTCGTTGACGGTCCAGGCCGAGGAGGACTTGATGGTCACCGGGATGTCGTCGTCGCCGACCAGTTGGCGGACGATCGACTCGGCGTACTCGGTGGTCAGGTCGGGGGCGCCGGCCGTGACGTCGTAACCCCACACGATCAGCCACTCGTTCCAGGGCCGCACGCACCGCACCAGGCCCGCGCCGATGCCGCCGACGGTGGCGCCGGGGGCCAGCACCCAGTAGAGGGTGGAGGGCCGGTGGGCCGTGTACTTGGTCAGGTCGGCGTCGAAGACGATGTTGATGCTGCCGGCCACGCCCATCTGGCCGCCCATCGGCAGCCCGGCGTCCTCGGCGACCTGCGAGCGGCCGCCGTCGGCGCCGATCAGGTACTTGGCACGGATGGTGTACTCGTCGCCGCGCAGCAGGTCCTCGACGGTGACGGTCACGCCGAAGTCGTCCTGGACGAAGGACTTGTAGACGGTGCTGAAGCGGAGGTTCGTGCCGCGCGCCACGGCCGCGTCCATGAGCACCGGCTCCATGAGGTGCTGGGGCATGTCGCACATGCGGGTGGGGCTGGCGAGTTCGTGGGCGGCCTGGACGAGCGGGTCGTTGCCCCAGGAGCGGACCCGGCCGAGCTCCTCGCCGGCCAGGCTGGTGCAGAAGGTCGTGTCGCCCATCAGCCGCTGCGGCGTCGCCCGGGCGATCACCTCGTCCTCGACGCCGAGGTCGCGCAGCACCTCCATCGTCCGCTGGTTGGTGATGTGCGCGCGGGGTGTGTCGGCGAGGCGCGCGTAGCGGGTGACGACGATGTTCGGTACGCCGTAGGTGCTCAGGGCGAGCGCGGCGGAGGCGCCGGCGGGGCCACTGCCGACGATGAGCACGTCGGTCACGACATCGGGCTCGACGGTGTGCACGGGGACGCTCCAGGGAATGAGAACAGGCACCGACTGTTCAAGATCATGTGACCGGGCGCGGGAAGTCGGGTGTCTCAATACGAGACAGTGCGCATGGTCGGCCGTGGGACGGGTCGTTGCGGGACAGGTTGTTGCCTGTTCAACCGTTCCCGGTAGGGTTGGCCGTGTCGTGACCACCGCCGAGCTTCCCTCCGTCCGCCCCACGCTCGCCTCCCTGCGCAGGGCCCGCGAGCTCTTCCTGCTGGGGCGGCAACTCCCGGACGGGATACCGGAGGAGGTCGTCGCCGCGTGGAAGCGTGCCCGCTTCTTCGGCGTGCGGCACGACGCGGCGAACCCGTCCCCGGCCGGCCCCGCCGGGGCGCCCGAGTCACCCCTGCTGACCGCGGCCCGGCCCGTCCTCGAACGGATCGCCCCCACCCTCGGCACCGGCCGGATGTCCCTCGTCCTCACCGACCACCGCCTCCGGGTGCTGTGGGCGGGCGGTTTCGGGCCGGGCGACCCCTGCCAGGACCTCTCCGAGCAGGTGGTCGGCCACAACAGCGCGGCCCTCGCACTGCACACACATCGCCGCGCCGAGGTGCACGGCCCCGAGCACTTCCTCGACCTGTGGCAGGACCTCTCCGCGGTGAGTGTGCCGGTACGGGCGCCGGAGACCGGCCGGCCGCTGGGCACGGTGACGGTCGCCTGTCCGCTCTGCGCCGAGTGCGGCCCGCATCCGGGCGCTCCGCTGGCGGAGGCCGCGGTGAGCGCGGTGGAGGCGGAGCTCCTCGCGCGGTCGCGGACGCCCGAACGGGTGCTGCTGGACGCGTACTTGAGGGCCGCGGGAGAGCGGGGGCGCGCGGTCGTCGCGCTCGACGGCCGGAGTCGACTGGTCAGCGAGGCTGCCGGGGAGGTGCTGTCGCCGGAAGGGCTGGAGGCGCTGGAACAGGGTGCGGTCGGTCTGGTGCGGGACTTGGGGGAAGGTACGCCGTCGTCCGTTACGACGGCGGGTCGCGCCAACGGTCCGGGAGCCGCGACGCGCGCATCCTCGTACCGCATCCGACTGCCGGACGGCGCCGGATGCGCGGCGGCGACGCTCACGCCGGTGCTGCACCGGGGTTCGGTCGTCGGCGCGGTCGGGGTGCTGGATCCGGTGGGGCATACGGCCGTCACGGCCGCCGCGCCGACGGTGGCAGGCCTGGCCGGGCGATCGGTGCCGTGGCGGCATGCGGTGGGCCGGGCGGTGGAGTTGGCACGGTCGCCGGAGCCGCTGCTGCTCGTCGGCGAGCGGGGCACCGGGAAGACCTCACTGGCCCGGGAACTGGCCACGGAGCTTCTGGTCGTGGACGCGGCGGAGACCGAACTCGCCGCCGGGACGGACGAGTTGATGAACGGCCGTGCACTCCTCATCCGTCATGTCGAGCGTCTCGCGCAGCCGGACACGGCGGCCCTCAACTCCCTCCTGGATACACGTCCGGGCGCCCCCCTGCTGGTCACCTACACCCCGGAACACCACCCGGTCCCTGTCTCCAGCGGCTCCTGGACACCCTGGCGGCCCGGTCGGTCGCGCTCCCCGCGCTACGCGAACGGCCGGACGACATCAGGGAGTTGCTCACGTCCCTTGCTCCCAGGCCTGAGCCGGGGCACCCTCCGCTCACCTGGACGCTGGACGCGTTGCGCGCCCTGGAGCAGCATTCCTGGCCCGGCAATGTCACGGAACTCGCCCATCTGGTACGGGCGTTGACCGAGCACCGGCGGGCGACCGGCCCGGTCCGGCGGGCCGAGCTGCCGGACCCGGTGCGTGAGGGTCCCGCACCCCGGCCGCTGAGCCCGATGGAGCACGCCGAGCGCGCCGCCATCCTGGAGGCCCTGCGCCTGCACGGCGGCAACAAGGCCCGCACGGCCGCGTCCCTGGGCATCGCCCGCGCGACGCTGTACCGGAAGCTGCGGGGATACCGGGGCTGAGCCCCGTCAGGACCGGCTCCGGCGCCCGCCCAGCGCGTCGACGGCGCGTCCGCGCTGCCCACCGTGCGCCGTCGCCGCGGGAACCTCCGGCCGGACCCGCCCCGGCGCCGGTCCCGGCGCAGGTGCCGCACGTCCCCGGCGCCGGTTGCGGGGCGTCCGCTGGGGCCACCACAGGACATAGGCCGCCGACCCGACCGCGAAGGCCAGGCGGATGAAGCCCTGGGTGGGGTCGGAGGGGATCACCAGGGCGCTGCCGTAGAGGGAGATCAGGGCGATCCAGCTGACCCACGGGACCAGGCGGCGCTGGCCGATCGAGTCCCAGATCAGGGTGCCGAGGAGGACCGAGGCGTTGTAGTACGTGTACACGCTCGGGTCCAGGACGATGCGGGCGTCGGCGGCGAGCAGCACGACCGCCGGCCAGCGGTGCCGACGTACGGCCAGGGTGCCCAGGGCGATGCCGAGGACCATCTGGGCGGGGCGGTCCCACCAGGGGGTGGCGGCGTCGTGGACACCGAACCAACGCAGGGACGACGCGGGCTGGTTGGGGATCGTGAAGCGGGCGGCGGCCAGCGTGTCGAGGTGGGTGAGGTAGAAGGGCAGCCAGGCGGCGGCGACCAGGCCCGCGGCCCACGCGGCCGAGCGCAGCCGGGCGGGCCGTGGCAGGGCGAGCAGGAGGGGCAGGAAGCCGACCGCCCAGGGTTTGCAGTCCACCGCCAGGGCCAGGAAGACGCCCACCGCCGTGGCCCTGCCGCGCACCAGCGCTCGTAAGGCGAGTGTGGTGAAGAAGAGCGCCAGTACGTCGTCGAGGTGCGCGAAGCGGACCGCGACCTCCACCCACATGGGGATGAAGGCCGCCCCGGCGATCAGCACGCGCTGCTGAAGTCGCTTATGGTTGAGGCCCGTTCCCCGGTAGTGGTCGGCGGCCGCACGGCCGACCAGGACCAGCATGTACAGGCCCAGGCCGGACATGAACGCGTCGGCGAGCTTCTCGCCGAGACCGGCCGGGAACGGCGCGAACAGTCCGGCGACCAGGAAGCTGACCGGGCCGATCTGGAGCTCGGGGTGGTTGGCGTAGAGCGCGAGGCCGCCGCCGGGGATCTGGTTGAAGAGGAGTTGCTGACCGGTTCTCAGGTAGTGCCAGGACACGGCTCCATGGCGTTCCGCGACGACGAACCAGACGGCTGTCCACAGGGTCAGCAGCGCGTTGTGCAGGCGCACCGGATAGCGGCCGATGCGGCCGATCCGCGCCCCGTCCCTGGGCACGGCGCCGGCCGTATCCCGCTTCCGCACGTCCCGTCCTTCCTCTCCGACATCCGTGAAGAGGGGGTCGCGGGACTGTGGGTTGCTTGTGCGGAGGTAAGGAACACCACTCGGTGCACGGATCTCAGTGCAGAGCTCTCAGTGCAGAGCTCTCAGTGCACGGCGAACTGGACCCGCGTCGGCTGCACGACGTTCGGGCGGATGGCGATGCCGTTCACGGTGAGCCGCTGGCCGTAGATGTCGGTGATCCTGATCGAACCGCCGCATCCGCCGCCGTCCTCGGCGAGGAAGTAGTTGTAGTCCTCCCGCTTCAGCGAACGCCAGCCGCCACCGCTGCTCACCTCCAGCCGCGCCAGCGGATTGCGGTGGCCGATGACCTGGATGCCGCACCAGTACTGCGAGGACCCGGTCTTGTACCGGACCGACAGCGGGCCGAGGCCGCTGGGGCTCGCCAGGGTCCAGGTGATGGGGATCCGGCCGGCCGAGGGCGCCGCGAGTTTCGCGAACGCCTCCGCGCTGAGGTCGATCTGGCCGGGCGCGCAGTCCCCCGGGCATTCGTTGGTGATGCGGACCGTGATCGACGCTCCACTGGCCGCGTGGACGACCACGTACGCCCCGCACGCCTTGGAGGCCTCGTAGTCGGTGGTGTTCATCGCGCCGGTCATGACGTCGCCGCTCGGGTCGAACAGGCAGGCGCCGCCGCCGTCCGCGTCGTAGAAGGTGGCGACTCCCCGGTAGGTGACGCCGGGGCGGATGCGTCCCGCCAACGGCGCGCTGCCGGAGGCGGGTTGGGCGGCGGTCGTGGCCGCCGGCTTCGCCGACGCGGTGGTCGCGGAGGGGGAAGGCTTGTGCGGCTTGGGCTTGGCCGACGGCTTCGGGGATACGGCCGTCGCGGCGGCGGACGTGGACGGGGACGCCGTCGAGGCCGGGGCGGACGCGTGCGTGCTCGCGGCCGACGTGGCCGCGGTGTCCCGCGCCTCCGACTTCCGGCCGGTGAGCAGGACCGCGGTGAGGGAGGCGACGATGAGTACCGCGGCCGCCGATATGAACAGCCACCGTCTGTGCACCGGACCTCCTCGACGACCGCGCTGTGGGGCGCGTGTGACAAGGGCAGCGATCGTGCCAGACCCGGGAACCCGGCGGCAAGCCCGATCCCGGGGAGCGGTCGGCCCCGAAAGTTTCGTGGCAGCTGGTTTCCCTTTCGCCGGCGCGAGCGGCTGACGCATCCTGTGAACCGGTCCGCGCTGCTCACCGGCCCGAAGACCGCCGACCCGACCGGGGCGGCCGCCCCACGAAGGAACGACATGACGTGCAAGCAGGCCCTGGTGGTCCGAGGCGGATGGGAGGGGCACGAGCCGGTCCGGGCAACGGAGTTGTTCCTGCCCTTCCTCCGCGGCAACGGATACACGGTCCGTGTCGAGGAGTCGCCCGAGGTCTACGCCGACCCGGCCGCGATGGCCGGCACGGACCTCGTCGTGCAGTGCGTGACGATGTCGGAGATCACCGGCGAGCAGGTGGCGGGGCTGAGCGCGGCGGTCGAGGCGGGCACCGGCCTCACCGGCTGGCACGGCGGCATCTGCGACTCGTACCGCGCCTGCGCCGACTATCTCCACCTGGTGGGCGGGCAGTTCGCGACCCACCCGGGCAAGGAGCCGTGCGAGCGCGAGGGTGGCCAGGAGGACAACTACCTTCCGTACCAGGTGCAGTTCACCGAACTCGGCCGCGAACACCCGGTCACCGCGGGCATCGAGGACTTCGAGCTGCGCACCGAGCAGTACTGGGTGCTCCACGACGACCTGATCGACGTACTCGCCACCACCACGCATCCCGCCCGTCCGTGGCAGCCCTGGCACCGGCCGGTCCACTCCCCGGCGGTCTGGACCCGCAGTTGGGGCGCCGGACGCGTCGTGGTCACGACGCCGGGGCACAGCCTCGACGTCCTGGAGAACCCCAACGTCCGCACCGTCATCGAGAGGGGCATGCTGTGGGCGACGCGCACCGCATCGGCGTCGTAGGTCTCGGGGTCATCTCCCGCGCGTACCTGGACACGCTCGTCGGTCATCCCGCCGTCCGCGTCACCGCGGTCGCCGACCTCGACGCCTCCCGCTCGGCCGCCGTCGCCGCCGAGCTGCCCGGCGTAGAGGCGCTCCCCGTCGGGGAGTTGCTGGGCAGCCCGGAGGTGGACACGGTCCTCAACCTCACCGTACCCGCGGCCCACGCGGAGATCGCCCTCGGCGCGATCGGCCACGGGAAGCACGTCTACGGCGAGAAGCCTCTCGCCGCGACCCTGCCCGAAGCTCGCGCCGTCATGGAGGCGGCCGCGCAGGCGGGAGTCGGTGTCGGATGCGCGCCGGACACCGTCCTGGGGACCGGGATCCAGACGGCTCGGGCGGCGGTCGAGGCGGGCCGGATCGGGCGTCCGCTGGCCGCCTCGGCCGTGATGGTCACCCCGGGGCACGAACGCTGGCATCCCCACCCCGACTTCTACTACACCGTCGGCGGCGGCCCGTTGCTGGACATGGGGCCGTACTACCTGGCCTCGCTGGTCCATCTCCTGGGCCCGGTACGGTCCGTGATCGGGGCGGCCGGCCGGCTGCGCACCGAGCGCGTCATCGGGTCGGGCCCGCGCGAAGGCGAGCGGATCCCGGTCGAGGTGGACAGCCATGTCTCCGGAGTGCTGGAGCACGTGAGCGGAGCCCTGACGACGATCACCACGAGCTTCGACGGCGTCGCCACCACGGCCACGCCGATCGAGGTCCACGGCGAGACCGGAACCCTCGCGGTCCCCGACCCGAACCACTTCGCAGGCGACGTACGCCTCTTCGCACTCGGCGACACGGAGTGGCGCACACTGCCGCCGTCGGCGGGTTACGTCGACGCGGCGCGGGGCGTCGGTCTGCTGGACCTCATCACGGCCGACGCACGTCGGACACCTCGCGCGAGCGGTGAACTCGCCCTGCACGTACTGGAGATGATGACCGCGCTGCTCCGCTCCTCGGCGGAGGGCCGCCGGATCGAGCTGACGACCTCGACGCAGCCGCCCGTCCCCGTTCCGCTCACAGCGGCCGGGGATTGGTGAGCTGAGGTCACACGGCCTCGGCGGCCTGATCCCCGCTGTCGCGCTCCGCCTCTGCCACCGGACGGGGAACGATCGCCCGGGGTGCGACCGACTCGGCGGCGGCCGGTCTACGGATCAGCAGCAGCGCCGCGTCGTCGTGGAGCCGCCCGCCGACGTGGGCGAGGAGTTCGTCGTGGAGTGCGTCGAGGGTGCGGGCCGGGTCGTCGGAGGCGTGCCTGGCGAGCCCCTCGTGCAGGGGGTAGAACGCGCGGCCGCGGTCGCGCGCCTCGGTGACGCCGTCGGTATAGAGGAGCAGCTGGTCACCGTCCGTGAAGGGCAGGACCTGGAGGCCGGGAGTGTGCCCGGTCAGCGCCCGCAGGCCGAGCGGCGGGGTCGGGTCCGTGGGCTCCACCGCCGTGACGCTCCCGCCCGCGCGGACCAGCAGCGGCGGTGCGTGTCCGCAGTTCACCACCTCCAGGTGCCCGGGCCGCGGGTGGCCGGCGACCACGGCGGTGACGAAGTCGTCGCTGCCGAGGTTGCGGGCCAGGCTGCGCTCGATCCGGTCGACGACGGCGAGCAGATCGGGCTCGTCGTAGGCGGCCTCGCGGAAGACACCGAGGACCAGAGCGGCCGTCCCCACGGCCGGCAGCCCCTTGCCGCGCACGTCGCCGACGATCAGCCGGACGCCGTACGGAGTGGGGATCAGGGCGTAGAGGTCCCCGCCGATCCGGGCCTCGGCCGCCGCGGCGCTGTAGCGGACGGCGACCTGGAAGGGGCCGACCGTCTCGGGCACGGGCACGAGAAGCGCGTGCTGGGCGGTCTCGGCGACCGAGCGGACGGCCGCGAGCACCCGCTCCCGGCGAGCGCGCAGGAAGCAGGCGAGGCCGCTCGCCAGGGTGACGGCCAGCAGGGCGGACAGCACGGCCGCCAGCTCACGGGCCGGGACGCCGTCCCGGATGCCGAGCAGCGAGCCCAGCAGCACGGCGAGGAGACCGACGCAGGCGACACCGCGCGGGCCGTTGGTGCTGGCGGCCAGCGCCGGTCCGGCGGCGAGCAGGGGAAGCCAGATCATGCCCGCCCCGCCGACCAGGTCGGCGAGCGCGACGGCGGAGACGATCAGCATGGGCAGCAGCGGCGTCCCGGCGGCCAGCCGCGCGGCGGCGCACCTGCCACCGCTGTCTCGTCGAGCCCGACTCATAGTGCGTGCGCAGTCCTCACCTGTGTCCGGGCCGGTCCGTACGGGACGCGTTCCCGATTTGCCTGTTTCATCCAGGAAACGGTGTCGGGCCCGGGCCTCACAAGGAGACAGTTTTCAGATAGTGAGCGAGAGGGTCCTGGTGACGCGGCTCGCTGTGGGCAGCAGTCGGGCGCGGACCTCCGGCAGCCTGGCGAGCCGGTCCGCCGGCAGGGAGACGCCGAGCGAGCCGATCATGTCCCCGCAGTAGACGGGTACGGCGACACAGACCGTGCCCAGGCTGTACTCCTCGAGGTCCGTGACGGCCGGGGCCAGCGGCGGGTCGTCCAGCCGGCGCAGCAGCTCCGGCAGGCTGGTGACGGTGCGCGGCGTGAGGTCGGCCAGGTGGTGCCGGGAGAGGTAGTCCTTGCGGGCGTCGTCGTCCAGCTCGCGCAGCACGGACTTGCCGAGCGCGGTGGCGTGGCCGGCGTCCTCGAAGCCGACCCAGAGGTCGACGCGGGGCGTCCGGGGGCTGTCGACGATCTCGGCGACCCGGATCTCGCCGTCCTCGTAGAAGGTGAGGTAGGCGGCGGCCGCGAGCTCGTCGCGCAGTGCGGCGAGGGTGGGCCGGACCCGGCTGAGCAGGGCCTGCCCGCGGCTGCCGGACCGCAGGGTCTGGAGTTTGTCGCCGAGCACGAACCGGCCGTCGTCCAGTTTCCGCAGGTAACCGTCGTGGACCAGGGTGCGCAGCAGGTGATAGGCGGTGGCCAGCGGCAGCCCCGCCTCGCGCGCCAGCTGCTTGGCGGGCGCACCGCCCTCGTGCGCACCCACCCCTTCCAGCAGCCGGAAGGCCCGCTGGACAGAGGTGATCAGCGTAGGACCGTCACGCGCACCCATGGCTACAGCGTGCGCCGGGGCCCTGACCGGGGCAACGCGAGCCTCCATTCCGTTGAAGACTCAATCAACATCGAGGGCAATATCGAGGGCAATATCAGCGGCAAAATCGGCGGCAAAATCGGGGGGCGGGTCGATTTCATCGGGGCCGGGCCTGCCGTGGGAGTAGGGCGGTTACTACGGCCGTACTACTCGTGCTCGACGCCCTCGACCCTCCGGCGGAGGCCAACTGCCCGTCCCTGTCCCTACCTTGAGGGCACGACCCGTCCCCCAGCGTGGTCCAGAGCGCCTCAGGAGAAGACCGTGCACGTACTGCTCGTCGAGGACGACCGAGACGTCGCCGAAGCCCTCCAAGGGGCCCTCGGCCGTTACGGCTACCACGTGGCCTGGGTCGCCACCGGAGGGCACGCGCTGACCGCGCCGGACGCGGACTTCGTGCTGCTCGACCTGGGACTGCCGGACATGGACGGCCTGGACGTGTGCCGGGAGTTCCGGGCCCGCGGCGATGTCCCGCTCATCGTGATCAGCGGGCGGGGCAGTGAGACGGAGCGGGTCGTCGGGCTCGAACTCGGCGCGGACGACTACCTGGTGAAGCCGTTCCTGGTACGTGAGTTGATCGCGCGGATGCGGGCGGTGCTGCGCCGGCATTCCGTCCGCCCCGGCGGCCCGCACCGCCCGCCGACCGCTCCGCGTGATCTGTACGGGCGGGTGGCCGTCGACCGCCGCGGCCATCGCGCCTACCTGGACGGCAGCGAGGTGCGGCTGAGCCCCAAGGAGTACGCCCTGCTGGCCTTTCTCACCGAGCGGGTGGACAGCCTGGTGACCAGGGAGACCATCATGAGCTCGGTCTGGGACAGCAACTGGCTCGGCCCGACGAAGACCCTGGACACCCATGTGACGGCCCTGCGGCACAAGCTCGGCGAGGCCCTGTCGATCCAGTCGGTGCGCGGGGTCGGTTTCCGGCTGGGCGTCAGGTCCGCGCTTCCGCTGCCGACGGAAAACGATGCAACCCCGGCCGGGGTACACTGACCTCGCCTACGAGGACCACGTCGTGCCTGGTCGCGCGGCTGTCACAGCGAGGGGGTGGACGCCATCCCGGTTCGCCCCGCCCGTATTCAGGACGTCGCGGCCGCCGCCGGCGTCTCGGTGTCGACGGTGTCGAACGTGCTCAACCGCCCGGAGCGGGTCAACTCCCGCACCGCCGCACGGGTCCGCGACGCGGTCGCCGCCCTCGACTACGTCCCCCACCCGGGAGCCTCCGGCCTGCGCACGGGCCACTCGTCCACCATCGGGCTGGTCCTGCCCGACGTGACCAACTCCTTCTACGCCCGCATCGCCCGGGGTGCCGCGGACGCGGCCTACGACCACGGCTACTCCCTGGTGCTCTGCCACAGCGGCGACGCCCCCGACCGCGAGCAGGGCTACTTCACCATGCTCGTCCAACAGCGCGCCGTCGGCGCCGTGGTGGTCCCGCTCAGCGCCGACCCCACCCGGCTCAGCCGGCTGCGCGAACGCGGCATCCCGCTGGTGCTCGCGGACCGCGCGATGCCGGCCCAGGACGGCTGCTCGGTGTCTGTCGACGACATCGCCGGCGGCCGTATCGCGGTGCAGCACCTGCTGGACAGCGGAGCACGGGACATCCTCGTCCTGAACGGCGAACGCTCGATACGGCAGTGCGCCGACCGCTACCAGGGCGCCCGCCAGGCCGTACGCACCCAGCGCGAGGCGCGCCTCGGCCAGGTCGTCGCCGAGGAGATGACGGTGGCGTACGGCATGGAGATCGCTGCCCGGCTCGACGACCTGCCCGACGGCGTCTTCTGCACCAACGACTTCCTCGCCGCGGGCCTGTGCCGCGGCCTGGCCGAGCGGGGCGTGAAGGTCCCCGAGGACGTGCGGGTGGTCGGTTACGGCGACCTCGACATCGCGAGCTTCGTCGGTACGACCCTGACGACGGTCCGGCAGCCCGTCGAGGACCTCGGCCGGGCCGCCGTGGAGATGCTCCTCGACGAGGTGGAGGCACGGGCCGAACACGCCCACGAGACAAGGGTGTTCGCGCCCACCCTGGTACTGCGGGACTCCACCGGCTCACTCCCCGGCATCTGAGCCCGGGACCAGGAGCGTCACCGGCCCCAGCACCCCCGACGGGAGCTGGGAGTCGAACGCCCACGCGGTCGGGGTGGCTTCGGCCAGATACGGCGCCAGCGTGTTGCGGACGGTGACCTCGACATGGGCCCTGCGCCCGGCGACACCGCGCAGCTCGAAGCGGTACGGGGCGCAGAACGCCTCGCCGACGGCTTCACCGTCGACCCGAACCTCACAACTCCCGCGCACCCGCCCCAGGTCCAGCACCGGATCCGGCCCGGCGGACACGTCGATGTCACGCGCGTACGTCAGGCCCCCGCTCCAGCCGGCCAGCCCCAGCGACCGCCAGTCCCCCAGCGGCATCGGCGCCGGTACGGTCCGCACGCGCACGGGACCGTGCCAGGCCGAGCCGCCTCGCAATACGGCCGTGGGTTCGGTGACGACCTCGATCTCGGTTGGTTCAGGCGCGGGTTGATGAAGCGTCACTGTCCCTTCCTTTAGGGGTAGTTCGCCCTCCGCTACTCTCACCCGCGCAGGGAGAGCCAGTGGCAGTTCGAGCGAGACGGTGCCGGGTGGCACCGTGAAGCGGAAGCGCTGGGCGCTTTCGCGGAGGCCATCGGTGGATCGCAGCGGCAGTACGCGTTCGCCCAGCACCGGCTCGCCGTTGAGCCACTCGGTGTACGGCAACGGGTGGGGTCGTACGGCCGCAAGGCAGTGCCGCAACTCGCCCCACCTGCCCTCGTGTTCGACGGTACGGCCGCGCCACTCCCCCGTCTCCGCCACCCAGCCCGCTCCACTGACCAGTGCGACGGGCTCCGCCGCTGCCACCAGGTCGACGAACACCGCGTCCCGTGCGCTGACGCTGTCGGCCACGACGTCGAGCACGTGATCGCCCGCCCCGAGGGCGAGTCGGTGGCGGAAGAACATCGGCACCGCGCCCCAGTCGGACTCGTAGTACTCGGCCTTCTCCTGTCGGGCCACGGCCGTGCCGTCCAGCAGCACGGTGACGCCCACGGCGGCGCCCACGACGAGCACGGCCGTCCTGTCCGCCGTAACGCGCAGCCTCCCGTGGTACGTGACGGCGCCGTCCGGGCACACCCCGTCGGGCAGGCACATGAACTGCGGGCGGGGCGCGAATCCGTCCGGGTGGGCGAGGCAGAAGTAGCTGCCCAGTGGTGTACTTGCGGCGCCCGAGATGGTCCGGAGCCGGTTCTCGGCGTCGGAGAGCTCGTACTCGAGGACGTTGCGGGCCTGTTCGACCTCCACCCGGGCGGACGCCAGAAAGCCACTGGTCGTCTCCAGGCAACTGCCGTTCCACCACACGCGTTTGGCCGCGGCCGCGCCGACGTGCAGGCCGGCGGGTCCTCGGTGGCCGGTCTCCACGATGGTCCGGACCCGGGCGACGGTGCCCATCCCCGGCACGGGGACATGGACGAACTCCTCCGAAACCAGGCCCTTGTTGCCGAGCAGGCCATACGGCTCCGGGGTTCCGCGGCTCGACGAGTACAGGGAGACTTCCCAGTCCGCGGGCGCCAGTTCCGACTCACCGGCCAGGATCCTGCCGACAGCGGTGTGGTCCAGGGGCGCGGGTGCGGCCGCCACGGGTGGCAGGACGCGCACCCGGTTGCCGTATGTCACCCGCGTCCGTTCCCAAGGGCGTTCGCCCTCGGTCCAGCGCATGGTCCAGATCTGCGGTTCGGCGACGGACGATCCGGCGGGGAGCGCCAGGTCGCCCCAGGTGTTGTCGAGGGTGGGGACGAGGCGGCCCTCCCAGCCGGTGGACAGGTCGACGGCCGTCGAGGGGTGGTGGCGTGGATCGGCGGGTGCTCGGTCCGTCGGCGGGCCTTCGCGCCATACAACGAGGGCGGCCGGGGCGCCGTCCAAGGAGACCTCGACGGTCGAGACGCCGTTGGTGACGGTGACTCGGGCCGGGCTGCGGGCGCCGGTCGCGGGGTTCCAGATCTCGGCCTCGGCGACCGGGGCGTTGACGGTGACGGTAGAGGTGCGGGCGTAGCGCGCGGGGTCGATCTCGTGGTGGCCCTTCGGCGGATGCGTACGGGCGTCGGGGAAGGCCGCGGTGACGAGGGCGACGGCCGTGCCGCCCTGCCTCCTGACCAGCAGCGGTACGTCTCCGGTCGCGTAACCGGCGGCATCGGCGACCGCCGCCGCTGCGGACTCGGGGTCGGCCGTCCGCTCGATGCGCGGGTGGGCGGTGAGCGCCGCCACGACGGAGTCGTCGCCGGACACGCCGGCCGCGTGGGTCGGCGGGCGGCCGACGATCACCACGCGGCCACCGGTATCGAGGAGTTCGGTCAGCCGACGGGCCGTCTCCTCCTCCAGGACGCTCGCCGACGGCAGGACCACCGCCGTATAGGCCAGGTCCCTGACGCGAAGGGCGCCGTCCTCGGTCTTGGCGCCCTGGATCGAGGCGTCGTCGATGACGTCGAAGGAGATGCGGTGGCGGTCGAGGGTGCCGATCCTGGGCCGCAGCCAGTTGTTGGTGCCGCACAGGTCGAGGTAGTGGCGCTGGGTCTCGTCGACGTCTGCGTGCGCGTCGCCGAGACGGCCGTCGCCGAAGTGCTTGACGGGGGCGTCCAGCGGGACGAGGGCCTGCATGGTGGCGGTGGGGTGGAGGACCGCCACGTCCGCGCTGTAGGTGCCCCAGGACATGATCGAGCAGATCCGGGCGACCGCTCGCGAGAAGGCCGGGTACTGCTGCCAGTAGGGCTGACGCCAGTCGGTGGACGGCGGCGCCCACTCGAACCAGCCGCCCGCGGTGCCGAAGTAACTGGCGTGCGGGTTGTAGAGGTTGGCGCCGCTGCGCAGGAACGGCAGCAGCCAGTCGTAGGTCTCCTCCAGGGTGCCGCCCCAGCCGGAGGAGTGGAACGCCTCGATCCAGACGCGTTCGTGGCCGTAGAGGTGGGCCATGGAGGAGTGGACCTTGGAGTCGCCGTGGTGGTCGCTGCCTGCGGCGCTGTACCAGCGGTGAGTGCGGAAGTAGTCGGTGTAGATCTGGGTGGACTGGGCCGGGTAGCCGGAGCGGGCGGGGTGGCTCTGGTCGCAGCCGAGCAGCATGCCGCGCTCGTCGTGCCAGGCGGCGAGGGGTTTGAACAGGGCTTCTTCGGTGAGTTCGGCGCGCACGGCGTAGTAGTCGGCGCGGATCTTCGCCGCCTCGGCGGTGCGGCCCGCCGTGTGGAAGAGGGCGGGCAGGTGGTCGAGCAGGTCGTAGCCGCGGCGGGCGAGGAACTCCTCGGGGAAGGCGCGGGTCCAGGTGTTGGTGCCGGGCAGTTCGTCCTGGAAGCTGCCGGCGATGACGTTGCCCAGGTACTCGGGGACGCGGCGGTCGAACTCGTGGTGGACTGCGTTCATCAAACGGTGCACGGACTGCGGGTTCAGGTAGTCGAATGCCGTGGGTACGGCGGTGACCAGCTGCACCTCGCTGCCGTCCGGGGCCGCGCCGAGGGGCCGGCGTCGGCCGTCCGCGGAGTACGTCGCCACGAGGATCTCCGAACTCCCCAGCGGGACGGCCCCGCCTGCGACGGCTGCCCGGCGGGAGCGCAGGGCCAGTCCGGCCGCCTCGGGGTGCAGGCGGGTGACGGCGCCCTGGACGTTGGCGCCGGAGAACCCGATCTGGTCGTAGAACCACAGCCGCATGCCCAGATCCCGGGCGAGTTCGCAGGCGTCGGTGAAGCGGGCCCACCACTCCTCGCCGAACCAGGCCGGTTCGTCGGCGCGGGCGCCGAAGCTCGGGCCGGCCGGTGCCAGGTTGATCACCACGAGGTTGTGGACGCCGCCCGCGGCGAACCTGCGCAGCTGCCAGTCCAGGCGCTCCCGGGTGACCCTCGCACCCGACCACCACCACAGCGGAGTGGGGCCGAAGTCCTGGGGCGGGTCGTCGAAGAGCTGCTGGAGCGCTGGCGAGATCACGGGTGCGGTCCTTCCGACCTTCGCTTCCAAAACGTTTTACGCCATCCGGTCGTCATCCTTCTCGAATGGTTGCACCGGAGCCGGGAGACAGGAAGGAGTGCCGCTTCTCCTTGCTGCAAATGGGCGCGGTAGGGGTTGTTGCAACGTTTTTCGAGGCCTATATTCACGGCCACTGTTCACCGTGAACCGGCCGACGGAGTCGCATCATGGTCCGAACCCCGACCGTCCCCACACGCTCGGAACAACCCATCCCCTGGCGGCTGTGGAAGGTCGCCGCCCTGTCGGGCATGGCCTCCTACCTGGACGCCGCTCTCATCGTCAGCATCGCCGTCAACCTGGCCATCTACCGCGACAGTTACGACATGGGCGTGTGGATGGCGGGCGCGATCAGTGCGATCGTCACCGGCTGCATCGCCGTCGGCTCCCTCGTAGGCGGCCGGCTGGCCGACATGTTCGGGCGCCGCCGCGTCTACAACTGGGACATCTTCTGTTTCGCGGTGGGCGCGGTCGTCATCACACTGGCGCCGAACGACGTCGTGCTCTTCGTCGGCGTGCTGGTCGCGGGCCTCGCGGCCGGTGCCGATCTGCCGACCTCCCTGGCCGTGGTCTCGGACGCGGCGCCCGCCGAGGGACGGGCACGTCTGGTGTCCTTCACGCAGGTCATGTGGGTGGCGGGCATCGTCGTCGTGATCTTCCTCGGCTATCTTCTGTCGGACACGGGGATGACCGGGGCGCGCTGTATCACCGGTCACCTGGCCGTCGCCGCGCTGGTCACCTGGCAGCTGCGCTCCCGCCTCGATCTGGCCGACGGGCCGTCGGACGCGGAGGTCGCGCAGGAGGCCGCCGCGCTGGCCGCGCCGCGCGGCATCGAGCTCAAGAACGTTTTGAACCGTGCCGCGCTGCTCCCGATGGCCGCGACCTTCGCCTACTACGTGACCTGGGGCATCGGCGCCAACACCTTCGGCCAGTTCGGCACCTACCTGCTCGTCACGGTCAGCGGCGCCTCGCAGAGCACGGCCACCGGGATCAACCTGGCCTTCCTGCCGATCGCCCTGGTGCTGACCCTCGTCTTCGTCCGGATCGCCGACACCGCCTGGCGCGACCGGCTGTTCTACGTGTTCACGGTCGTGCAGATCGTCGCCTTCTGCATCGCCTCGCTCACGGCGGGCGCCCTGTTCGGCATGCTCGTCTTCTTCGTGCTGTACCAGATCTCCAACCCCTTTGCCGGGGAGGCCAGTTACAAGGTGTGGTCGCAGCTGACGCTGCCGCCGGACACCCGGGGCACCACCCAGGGCCTCACCTATGCCCTGTCGCGCGGGGTCTTCGCGGGCGTCGCGTTCGTGACGCCCGCGCTGATGGATTACAGCGCGTCCGTGCTGCTCTGGTCGATCACCGCCTGTATGGCGGCGTCGGCCGTCGCGGGCGTGTACATCGTCCGGGTCCTCATCCGGCGCGCCCCCTCCACCGCGGCCGCCCCGGCGGATCTGGGGGCGGCCAGGGCGTGAATCCGAAGCGGACCTCCGAAGGAGCACCCACAGCCATGACCGCCGCTGAACCCTCGCTGTCCGTAGGGGAGTTGCTCCCTCCCGTGCCCCACCGCCGTACCCGCATCGGTTTGGTGGCCGGCGGACTCGGCACCTACTGGCCGCAGTTCCCCGACCTCCTGCCCCAGTTGAAGGAGTCGGCCGCGTACGTCACCGAGCGGCTGCGGCGGATGGACGCCGAGGTGACGGACGTCGGCTTCGTCTCCGACGCGCAGGAGGGCGCGGTCGCGGCGGAGCAACTCCGGCGGGCGGACTGCGACTTGATCGTGCTGTTCCTGACGACGTATCTGACCTCGTCGATGGTGCTGCCGATCGCCCGCCGCTCGCACACCCCGGTGCTGGTCGTCGACCTCCAGCCGTCGGAGCGGATGGACCACGCCACCTTCGACACGGGCGCCTGGCTGGCGTACTGCGCCCAGTGCTCGGTGCCCGAGGTCGGCAACGTCTTCCGCCGGGCCGGCATCCCCTTCCGGTCGGTGTCGGGATGGCTGCGCCAGGAGTCCGCGTGGCGGCGGATCGAGCAGTGGATCCGTGCCGCGCACGTCCGTGCCGCGCTCCGGCACGCGCGGCACGGGCTGATGGGGCACCTGTATCCCGGCATGCTGGACGTGTCCACCGACCTGACCCTGCTGCCGGCCACGTTCGGTTCCCATGTGGAGGTGCTGGAGTTCGACGACCTGCGCCACCGGGTGGAGCGGGTGACCGAGGCGGAGACCCGCGAGCGCATGGCTCTGGCCCGGCGGGTCTTCGCCCTCGACGACAGCGTGGTGGACGAGGACTTCGCGTGGGGAGCGACGGTGTCGGTCGCACTGGACCGGCTCGTCGAGGACTTCGGCCTCGACACCCTCGCCTACTACCACCGCGGTCTCGACGGCGAACTCCACGAGCGGCTCGGCGCCGGCATGATCCTGGGCGCCTCGCTCCTCACCGCCCGAGGCGTGCCGGCGGCCGGCGAGTACGAACTACGCACCAGTGTCGCCCAGTTGGCCTCGCAAAGTGTCGGCGCCGGGGCTCGTTCACCGAGATCCAGGCTCTGAACTTCGAGGACGGCGTGGTGGAGATGGGCCACGACGGGCCCGCCCACCTCGCCGTCGGCGCGCGCGACCCGCTGCTGCGCGGGCTTGGCGTCTACCACGGCAAGCGCGGCTGGGGCGTCAGCGTGGAGTTCGACGTCCGGCACGGTCCGGTCACCCTGCTGGGCCTCGGTCAGGACGCGGACGGCGGCCTGTCGTTCATCACGTCCGAGGGCACTGTCGTCCCGGGCCCGCTGCTGGCGATCGGCAACACCACCAGCCGCGTGGACTTCGGCCGCGACCCCGGCGAGTGGGTCGACGCGTGGAGCGCGACGGGCGTGGGCCACCACTGGTCCCTCGCGGTCGGACACCGCACCGGAGACTTCCGCGCCGCGGCGAGCCTGCTCGGCATCGACCACCGGGAGGTGTGACCGGGGCACATCCGCTGCCGGCCGAACACGGCAGCCGTCGGCACGGCAGGCCGTTGTCAGTGGCCCGCGTTAGTCTGCACGAATCGGACCATTCACACGCCTCCTGGAGGTTCCGCATGGCCTCGCGACTCAACCCGTACATCAGCTATGACGGAGACGCCCGCCAAGCGATGGAGTTCTACAAGGACGTCTTCGGCGGCACGCTGACGTTCAGCACCTTCGGCGAGTTCGGCCAGAAGGACGCCCCGTTCGCCGACAAGATCATGCACGGCATGCTGGAGACCCCGAGCGGCTTCACCCTGATGGGCGCCGACAACCCTCCGGGCATGGACCGTACGGTGGGCAACAACATCACGGTCAGCCTCAGCGGTGACGACGACGCCGAACTGCGCGGCTACTGGGAGAAGTTGTCGGCGGACGGCTCGGTGTCCGTCCCGCTGGACAAGCAGATGTGGGGCGACGTGTTCGGCATGTGTACCGACCGCTTCGGCGTCATCTGGCTGGTCAACATCTCCCAGGCGTAGGGAGTCATCCCACCGCGACCACAAGCCCGATGCCGATCAGCACCAGACCCGTCGTGCGCCCGAGCGCTCGGCGGGTCCGCGGGTTTTCGACAGCCTGCCGCGCTCAGGTGGCGGCGAGCCGGGGCGGGGCCAGGGCGGGGAGCAGACCGGTGGAGAAGACGGCGATCTTCGGGTTGAGGACATTCCTGACGAGACCGGTCCGCCACGGGCCTCCGGCGGTACCGCGAGTGCCGCCGTCCTCCGTGGCGGGCGCGGTCCGGCGGTTCTGCCACAGCGACTGCCCGCCGAGGAACACCAGGTAGCCCGCGCCCAGGAGCTTGACGGCCAGGTAGGCCATGGGTGAGGCGGCCAGTACGGCCGCGAGACCCGCCGCGGTCAGCGCGCCCCGGACCAGGAGCCCGGTCGCTGTCCCGCCATGTCCGGTCCGGGCACGATCGTCAGCACACCGAGGACGGCGACGGCTACGGCTGCGGCAAGGTGGGTCAGCATGCTGATCAGGGTCCGGTGCCCCCCGTCATCGGTCCAGCGAATGTTTTCGATCTATAGTCGTCGGAAAAGCCGACCATTCGATGCGCTTCGCGTCCGCGAGAGGGGCGGGCCGCCGATGTACGACCTGCACCGACTGCGGCTGCTGCGCGAGCTCAAGCACCGCGGCACGCTCGCGGCCGTCGCCACCGCCCTGACGTATGCCCCGTCGTCCGTCTCCCAGCAGCTCTCCCTGCTCGAGACCGAGGTGGGCGTCCCGCTGCTGGAACCGGTCGGGCGTCGGGTGCGGCTGACCGTGCAGGCCGAGATCCTGGTCGCGCACACCGAGGCGGTGCTGGAGCGTCTGGAGCGCGCGGAGGCGGAGATCGCCACGTCCCTCACGGAACTGACCGGCACGCTGCGCATCGCCTCGTTCCAGACGGCGGCCCTCGCCCTGGTCCCGACCGCGCTCGGCCTCCTGCGCGAGGAGCACCCCCGCCTGCGCGTCCACGTCACGCACCGCGAACCGGAGCTCGCCCTGCCCGCCCTCCAGGCCCGCGACTTCGACCTGGTCCTCGCCGAGGAGTACCCCGGCAACCCCAAGCCGCGCCCGGCCGAGCTGGAACAGGAAGACCTGCTCGACGACCCCCTGCACCTCGCACTGCCGCAGCAGCCGACCGGCACACCGGCCGCCGAGAGCCCGACGGCCGCTCTGCGCTCGCTCGCCGACCGCCCCTGGGGGATGGAGCCCGAGGGAACGCCCGCCCGGCACTGGGCCATGACCCTGTGCCGCAACGCCGGCTTCGAACCGGACGTCCACTTCGAAACGACCGACCTCCTGCTCCACCTCCGCCTCGTCGAGCAGCGGCACGCCGCCGCCTTCCTCCCCGACCTGGTCTGGAACGGCCGGTCCCCGACCGTCCCGCTGTGCCGACTCCCGGACGGCCAACGCACCCGCCGCGTCTTCACGGTCGTACGCCGCGGCAGCGACCGGCATCCGGCCGTCCTCGCGTGCCGCGACGCCCTCCGCCGAGCGGCCACCCTGCACCGGCGCACGACCCCGCCCCCTCCTTCCAGCCCGGAGAAGAACCGATGACCGACACCGCCCGGCGGCGGCACGCCCTCGCGCATGCCCAGGACGGCACCGCACTCGCGTACCAGGTCGAAGGGGACGGGCCCCCGCTGGTGCTGCTCGCGGGGCAGGCGAACAACCACCACTGGTGGGAGCGGGTGCGCGCGGACTTCCATGCCACGCACAGCACGATCACCATGGACCACCGCGGCACCGGCGACAGCGGCAAGCCGCTGGAGGGCTACTCCACAAGGCAGTTCGCCCAGGATGTGATCGCGGTCCTCGACGACCTGGGGATCGAGCGGGCCGATGTGTACGGCACCTCGATGGGCGGGCGGGTCGCGCAGTGGGTGGCGGCCGACCATGCCGGGCGGGTCCGCCGTCTGGTCCTGGGCTGCACCTCCCCCGGCGGCCCGCACGCCGTCGAGCGGGACACCGCCGTGCGCCGCACCCTGGCCCAGCCGGATCCGCGGGCCGTCCGCGCGGCACTGATCGACCTCATGTACACGCCGGAGTGGACGGCCGCCCATCCCGGTCCGTACACGACCCTCGGCGATCCCGGCATGCCCGCGCACGCCGTCCGCGGCCACCTGGTGGCGAGCAACCGGCACGACGCCTGGGACGCACTGCCGGGCATCGCCGCCCCGACGCTGGTCCTCCACGGCGACCAGGACCGGCTCACCCCGGCCGACAACGTCCCCCTGCTCGCCGCCCGCATCCCCGACGCCCGTACGCACGTCCTCCCCGGCGCCCGCCACGCCTACTTCGAGGAGTGCCGGCCCCAAGCCACGACACTGGTCACGGAGTTCCTGCACGCCTGACGACACCGACCAGCCCCGCCTCGGAGGACACGAAGCCCATGCCCGTCTCTCTCGCCTCCCACGTGGAGTCCTGGCACCCCGAACCGGTCACCGACGAGGACGCCCTGTCGCCCGGTCCGGCGGCCGCACTGTCGGCCGTGCTCGACCTGCCCGAAGCCGCCGCCCGGCACGGTGACCCGCTGCCGCCGCTGTGGCAGTGGCTGTACTTCCTGCACTGGGCACCGCAGCAGGCGCTCGGCCCGGACGGGCATCTGAGCGACGGCCGTTTCCTGCCGCCTGTCCCCGAGCGCCGGCGCATGTTCGCCGGCGGACGGTCCGAGATCATCCAGCCCCTGCGCCTCGGCGAACCGGCCCGGCGCGTCAGCAGCTTGGCCGCCGTCACCCCCAAACAGGGCCGCAGTGGCGAGCTGCTGTTCGTCACCGAACGCCAGGAGTTCCGGCAGCACGGGCACACCTGCCTGGTCGAGGAGCAGGACATCGTCTACCGGTCCGGCGAGGGCTCCGCCCCGAGCCATCCGGCCACGGTCGACGACACGGCCGTACCGACGCCGGAAGGCCCGTGGCAGCTGCGGCTTCAGCCCGACGAGCGGCTCCTGTTCCGGTTCAGCGCGCTCACCGCCAACGCCCACCGCATCCACTACGACACCCCGTACTGCCGTGATGTGGAGGGCTATCCGGGCCTTGTCGTACACGGCCCGCTGCTGGCGCTGCTCATGCTGGACCTGATCCGCCGGAACGCCCCCGAGCGCCAAGTGCGGTCACTGTCCTACCGGTTGCACCGCCCGGCCTTCGTCGGCGAGCACCTCCTCGCCGACGGCACCTCCTCCGACTCGGAGGCCCGGCTGCACATCGCCACCCACCGCGAGCCCCGGCACGCCACCGCCGAGGTGGCCTTCCGCTGAGCCCGGGCCAGGTCAGTGGGATTCGCGGCTCACCTCGGACCCGCTGGAGCCGACCAGGAAGTCGAGGTCGGCGCCGGTGTCGGCCTGGAGGACGTGGTCGACGTAGAGGCGTTCCCAGCCGCGCCGGGGGTTGGCGAAGCCCGTGACCGTGGCCTTGTCGGGGGTTCTGCGGGCGAGTTCGTCGGCGGGGACGTCCACGTCGATACGGCGGGCTTCGACGTCGAGGGTCACGAGGTCCCCGGTGCGCACCAGCCCGAGCGGGCCGCCGGCCGCGGCCTCCGGGGCCACGTGCAGGACTACCGTGCCGTACGCGGTGCCGCTCATCCGGCCGTCGCAGACGCGGACCATGTCGCGGACGCCCTGTTCGAGCAGCTTCTTCGGCAGCGGCATGTTCGACACCTCGGGCATGCCCGGGTAGCCCTTGGGGCCGCAGCCGCGCAGCACGAGCACCGAGTCGGCGTCGACGTCCAGTCCGGGGTCGTCGATGCGGGCGTGGAAGTCCTCGATGGAGTCGAAGACCACCGCCCGGCCCCGGTGTTGGAGCAGGTGCGGGGAGGCCGCGGCCGGTTTGATCAGGGCGCCGTCGGGGGCGAGGTTGCCGCGGAGTACGGCGATACCGCCCTGGGCGACCAGCGGTTCGGCGCGGGAGCGGATGACCTCGGCGTCCCAAATGGGAGCGTCCGCAAGGTAGTTGACCAGCGGTTCGCCGGTGACGGTCAGCGCGTCGGGGTCCAGCAGGTCACGCACCTCGCGCAGGACCGCGCGGAGACCGCCGGCCCGGTGGAGGTCCTCCATGAGGAAACGGCCGGCCGGCTGGAGGTCGACCAGTACGGGGACACGGGAGCCGATGCGGTCGAAGTCGTCGAGCGACAGGTCGATCCCCAACCGGCCCGCGATCGCCAGGAGATGGACCACCGCGTTGGTCGAACCGCCGATGGCGGCCAGCGCCACGATCGCGTTGTGGAAGGACCCCTCGCCGAGGAAGGTCCCCGGCCGCCGGTCGGCGCCCACCATCTCCACCACGAGCCGGCCCGTGCCGTGCGCGGCCTCCAGAAGTCGGCTGTCAGGAGCGGGAGTTCCGGCCGTACCGGGGACGACCGTGCCCAGGGCCTCGGCGACCAGGGCCATCGTCGAGGCGGTGCCCATGGTGTTGCAGTGTCCGCGGCTGCGGATCATCGCCGACTCGGACCGCGTGAACTGCTCCTGCGAGAGCGTCCCGGCCCGTACCTCCTCCGACAGCCGCCACACGTCGGTGCCGCAGCCCAGCGGCGTACCGCGGAAGGTCCCGGTCAGCATCGGGCCGCCGGGCACCACCACCGCGGGCAGATCCACCGAGGCGGCGGCCATCAGCAGCGACGGGATCGTCTTGTCGCAGCCGCCCAGCAGCACCACTCCGTCGATGGGGTTGGCCCGCAGCATCTCCTCCGTGGCCATCGCGGCCATGTTGCGCCACAGCATGGCGGTCGGCCGCACGTTGGTCTCGCCGAGCGACACCACCGGCAGGTCCAGCGGGATGCCGCCCGCCTCGTACACACCGTTGCGGACGGAGGCCGCGACCTCGTCGAGATGCGCGTTGCAAGGGGTCAGATCGGACGCGGTGTTGGCGATCGCGATCTGCGGCCGCCCGGTGAAGGCGTCGCCGGGCACGCCCCGCCGCATCCACGCCCGGTGGATGTAGGCGTTGCGGTCCTGTCCCCCGTACCACTGCGCGCTGCGGAGCGTCATCGTTGAGCCCCTTCCAACAATCGGTACGACGGTCTAGATTCTGGAACGTCATGGAGCATACGCAGGCGTACGACGGACCGACAGACCTCGGCGAGGACGGCCCAACAGGCGCCGGGGTCGGCCGACTTGTGGGGTCGGACCGGGTGCTCGCGGTCCTCAAGGAGCTCGCGCGCCATCCCGACGGGGCGGGCCTGGAGGAGCTGACCCGGGTGATCGGCAGCCCCAAGCCGACCGTGCACCGGGCGCTGGGGGCGCTGCGCCGGGCCGGTCTCGCCGACCAGGACGTCCGCGGACGCTATCTGCTCGGGGACGAGTTCCTGCGCATGGCCTTCGCCCACCACGAGGCCCGGCCCGATCACGTCCGGGTCCGGCCGGTCCTCGACGCGCTGGCGCGCCGGTTCGGGGAGACGGCGCACTACGCGGTGCTGGAGGGCCATGAGGTCGTCTACCGGGCCAAGGTCGATCCGCCCAGCGGTGCCGTGCGGCTGACGTCGACGATCGGCGGGCGCAATCCGGCCCACGCCACAGCCGTCGGAAAGCTGTTGCTGGCACGGGAGTTGGGGTCGGTGGCGGAGGTCGAGACGTGGCTCGCCGGCGCCCCCTTGGAACGTCGTACGCCACGGACCCTGTGCGCCGCTGCCGACCTGTACCGGGAACTCGTCGCCACCCGCGAGCGGGGCTACGGCGTCGACGACGAGGAGAACGAGGCCGGGGTCACCTGCCTCGCCCTGCCCGTGTTCCTCATCTCGCCGACCACGCCGTCCGGAGCGGTGAGCGTGAGCGCGCTGGCCTACCGGACGCCCCTGGCCACCCTGGTCGACGCGCTCGACCAGATCCGCGCCCTGCTCGGCCCTCTCGCCGGACCCCACATCTGAAGCCCCCCCATCCCTTGTCCCTGGAGACAGTCCCGTGCAGCTCATGCGTATCGGCGCCCCCGGCGCCGAGAAGCCCGTCGCCCGTGTCGACGACGAGACCTATGTCGAACTCTCCGACGTCGTAACGGACTTCGACGAGGCGTTCTTCGCCTCGGGCGGCATCGACCGCGTACGCCCCCTGGTGGCCGAGCGGTTGGCGGCGGGCCGGGTGTCCCGCTTCGCCGGGGAGCGTGTCGGTGCGCCCGTCGCCCGCCCGCACCAGATCCTGTGCATCGGCCTCAACTACCGTGACCACGCCGCCGAGAGCGGCATGCCCGTCCCCGACGAGCCGATCCTGTTCACCAAGTCACCCAACACGCTGGTCGGCCCGAACGACGACGTGCGCATCCCGCGCGGCTCGACGAAGACCGACTGGGAGGTCGAGCTCGGCATCGTCATCGGCCGGCGCACGAGCTATCTGGACTCGGTCGACGAGGCCCGTGCCGCCATCGCCGGATACCTCGTCGTCAACGACGTCAGCGAGCGCTCCTTCCAGCTGGAGCGGGGCGGGCAGTGGGCCAAGGGCAAGTCCGCCGAGACCTTCAACCCGGCCGGGCCCTGGCTCGCCACCGCCGACGAGATCGAGGACGTACTCGCCCTGGACATGTGGCTCGACGTCAACGGAGTGCGCCGGCAGACCGGCAGCACCAAGACCATGATCTTCGACCCGTACTTCATCGTGCACTACCTGAGCCGGTTCCTGGTGCTGGAGCCGGGCGACCTGATCAACACGGGCACCCCGCCCGGCGTCGGCATGGGCCTCACCCCGCCCGTCTATCTCCAGCCGGGCGATGTCATGGAGCTGGGCATCAGCCACCTCGGCTCGCAGCGCCAGCGCGTCCTCGCGCCCCGGTGACCGCTCGCCTGATGCGCGCGTTCGTGCTGACCTCGCCCGGTGCCTACCAGGTCCAGGACCTCCCGGCGCCGGTGGCGGCGCCCGGCGAGGTCGTCGTCGGCGTCGAACGGGTCGGCGTGTGCGGCACGGACGTCGAGTTCTTCACCGGCGCCATGGCCTACCTCCACCAGGGCCACTCCGCCTACCCGATGCGGCCCGGGCACGAGTGGGCCGGGCGGGTGGCGGCCGTCGGCGAGGGCGTCGACCCCGGCTGGCTCGGCCGTCGCGTCATGGGCGACACGATGCTCGGCTGCGGCAACTGCCGTCGCTGTCTCCTGGACCGGCAGCACGTGTGCGAGAAACGCCGCGAGGTCGGCATCCGGGGCGGACAGGCGGGCGCCCTGGCCGAGCAACTCGCCGTACCGGCCTCGTCGTTGCACGCCCTGCCCGACTCGGTCGACGCCGTCCTCGGCGCGCTGGTGGAGCCGGGCGGCAACGCCCTGCGCGCCGCCCGGGCCGCGGCACCTCGCCCCCGCGACCGCGTCCTGGTCCTGGGCCCGGGCACGATCGGCCTGCTGGTCGCGATGTTCCTCCGCGCCGCCGAGGCGGAGGTGCACCTGATGGGCGCGACGGACGCATCCCTCGCCTTCGCCCGCGAGTTGGGCTTCGAGCACGTGTGGACGGAGGCCTCGGTCCCGGATCTGCCCTTCGACGCCGTGGTGGACGCCTCGAACGCAGCCCATCTGCCGGGCAGCGCACTGGAGTTGGTGGAGCCGGGCGGCCGTCTGGTGTACATCGGCCTGGCCGGCGAGCCCAGCAGGATCGACACCCGCACGCTCGTCCTCAAGGACGTGACGGCGGTGGGCATCCTGTCCGGCTCCCCCGGCCTGGACGCGACCATCAGGGCGTACGCGACGGGATCTGTGGACCCCAGGCCGCTGGTCGCCGCCACCGTGGGCCTGGAGGAAGTCGGCCCGGTACTGGCGGGCAAGCGCCCGTCCGGCGCCGGGCGCGGACCCAAGATCCACGTCGATCCCCGGTCCGGCCTGGTCAGAAGGGCGTCGTGAGCGACTGCGATACTTCGATCATGGAAACCACGGGGAACTGGACCCTGCGTCCCGCGCGGCTCGCGGACTTGGAGCAGATCGTCGAGCTGCGGGCGATCGTGATGCGCCCTGACCTGGTCCGGCTGGGGCGCTTCGACGAGCACCGGGTCCGTCAGCGCTTCCGGGACTCCTTCGTCCCGCGGTACGCGTCCGTCATCCTGGTCGACGGCGCCTTCGCGGGCTGCGTCGCGCTGCGCCCGGCCGAGGACGAGCACTGGCTGGAGCACTTCTTCATCGTGCCGGAGCTCCAGGGCCGGGGCCTCGGGTCGGCGGTCCTGGGAACGCTCCTCAAGCAGACCGACGCCGACGGCGTGACCGTCCGCCTGGACGTCCTGCAGGGCAGCGCCGCCCGCCGCCTGTACGAGCGCCACGGCTTCGCTGTGGAGACCGAGGACCCGGTCGACGTGTTCATGGTGCGCCGGCCGGGTTGATGTCCCGAACGGGCAACCCGTGATGTCCGCGAGGGGCAAGACGTCCACGCGGCTCCCGCGCTTCACTGACGGCCACCCGCCACGACACAGGGGAGGCGACCATGCCCGAAGCAGCGAGCACCGAGTTCTGGAGGCATCTCCAGCCGATCCGGAACTCCCTCAAGCCGGACGCCCAGCCCGAGGTGTACCTGCCGCAGGTGGCCACCGACGACGACCGTTACTACGTTCCGTTCACCGAGACCGTCGGCTCGCGCCCGCTGTGGATCAACGTCAAGGACAACTCGTGGGCCGACATCCTGCGCGCCAAGGAGGCGGGCCTGGTCAACCGGCACTACCACCCGCACGAGGTGTTCGCGTACACGATCTCCGGGAAGTGGGGGTACCTGGAGCGGCCGTGGACGGCCCGCGCCGGTGACTTCGTCTACGAGTCCCCCGGCGAGGGACACACGCTGGTCGCCTACGAGAGCGACGAGCCGATGAAGGCCTTCTTCATCGTCAAGGGGCCGCTGGTCTGGCTGGACGAGAACGGCGCGGCCGAAGGCTACTTCGACGTCCACGACTACATCGCGCTGTGCCGCGCGCACTACGAGAAGAACGGCATCGGGGCGGACTACGTGGACTCGCTCTTCCGGTAGCTCCGGTAGCTTCCGGAGGATGACCCTCGTCTCCCGCGTGTCCACGCGGTCCGTCGACCCCGAGGACCGGATCGGCTTCTGGGAGGAGTACAACCGGCGGGCCCTGGTCGGCCTGACCTGTTCGTCGTACTCGCCGCACGGGCTGCTGGCCACCCAGGCCAACTTCCGGCTCGGCGGCCTGCGGCTCGCCGGGATCACCGGCAACGAGCACGTCATCGAGCGCACCCGGCGCACCTGCCGGGACCTCCCCAAGGACTCGGTCTTCGTCAGCCTGCTGACCGCGGGGCAGGCGGTGTTCTTCCACGCGGGCGGCTGCCTCACCGTCCGGGCGGGCGACGCGGTCCTCTACGACACCCGCGGCCCGTACCTGTTCGGCTTCCCGTCGGCCATGCGCAAGCTGCTGGTGGACATCCCCCGCGAGACCTTCGCCGGGCACTGCGCCACCGCCGACCTGTCCGCGCCGCTGCTGTTCGAGCGGGGTACGACGGTGTCGGCGCTGGAGTCTGTGCTGACCGACTGGGCCGCGGACCGCGGGAGCGGTGACCCGGTGCGGGCCGAGGCCACCGTGCTGGACCTCGTCCGTGCGCTGGCCGCCCCGCGCCTGGGCGAGGACTCCGCGGCGCCCGCCGGGGACGCCCGCCTGGCCCTGGCCGGGCACTACATCGAGCGGCACCTGGCCGACCCCCGGCTGAGCCCGGAGCGGGTCGCCGACGCGCTGGGTATCTCCACCCGGCACCTCAGCCGCGTCTTCCGGCCGAGCGGGGCCACTCCGGCCCGCCACATCCTCGACCGGCGGCTGACCGAGGCGCGCGACCAGCTGGCCGACCCGGCCTCGCGCCACCTCACCGTCGCGGAGATCGCCCACCGCTGGGGCTTCGCGAGCCAGGCGCACTTCACCCGGGTCTTCCGGGACCGTTACGGCCGTACACCCGGCGAAGTCCGTCCCACGGGTGCCGGACCGGCGCACAGCGCGACGGGGTAGGTTCCGTCGGAGGAACGTACGGAGGTGCCGTGGGCGAGCAGGACGAGCAGAGGGCCATCATGACCGCGAAGGAGGCGGCCGACAACGAGCTGGTCCTGGCGTTCGGGCGATTGCAGGGTGCCGCGAACCGGCTGGAGTACATCCTGGGCCGGAAGATAGAGGAGGAGTGCGGGATCAGCCATCTGATGTACGAGGTGCTGCTGATCCTGGGCCGGGCGGGCGAGCCGGGGCTGTCGATGCGGACCATCGGCCAGGAGCAGGTGCTCACCACGGGCGGGGCGACCCGGCTGGTGGACCGGATGGAGGCGGCCGGGCTGGTGCGGCGCGTCACGGACCCGGACGACCGGCGGGGGCGGCTGGTCCGGCTGACACCGCAGGGTGAGGAGACCGCCGTACGCGCGTCCCGGACCCACGTCGAGAACATCGAGCGGTACTTCCTGGGGCCGCTGCCCGCAGCCGACCGGAAACGTTTTACGGAGGACCTCCGCATCCTCAGCCACTCGGCCCGCGGAGCCCTCCCCCAGCTGCCCTGACACCGGCGGCGATCCTTCTCCGCACACATCACCCGACCGGTCGTCCCGCAGTGAAATATCTGACGCGTCAGATAATGTTGTCGAGGGTGAGTGCCTCGCGCCTCGCAGCCCTTGCCCTTCCCCGACGCCAGGAGCGTTTCGATGAGCACCCTCGACTTCAAGGTCCTCGACCTCGACTTCCCCGCCGGCAGCAAGAACAAGACGGCCACCCTCGTCACCGGCGAGAGCGAGGCCCTGCTGGTGGACGCCGCCTTCACCCGGGCCGACGGCCACCGCCTGGCCGCCGAGATCCTCGACTCCGGGAAGACGCTGACCACCGTCTTCGTCTCCCACGCCGACCCCGACTTCTACTTCGGCGCCGAGGCCATCGCCGACGCCTTCCCCGAGGCGGCCTTCGTCGCCACGCCCATCGTCATCGAGCACATCCAGCACTCGTACGAGGGCAAGCTCAAGGCCTGGGCCGCCCTCGGACCGAACCTCCCCACCCGCCTGGTCGACCTCCAGCCGCTGACCGGCGACCTCACCCTCGAAGGCCACCGATTCGAGCTCAGGGGCGGCACGGCCGGACTCCCCGACCGCCACTACCTCTGGCAGGCCGAGCACCGCGCCCTTCTCGGCGGCGTCCTGCTCTTCCAGCAGGAGCACGTCTGGGTCGCCGACACCCCTACCCCCGGCGACCGCGCGTCCTGGATCGACCTGCTGGACGAAATGGCCGCCCTCGAACCGGAGTTGGTCGTCCCCGGCCACCGCCTGCCGAACACCCCGGCCGACGCCTCGGCGATCAGTGCCACCCGTGACTACCTGGTCGCCTTCGAGGAGGAGCTGGGCAAGGCCGCCGACGGTGCCGCGCTGACCGAGGCGCTGGTCGAGCGCTGTCCGGACTACGGCATGCTGATCGCCGCCCAGATCGGTGCCAAGGTCGCCAAGGGCGAGATGAAGTGGGGCTGACCATGAGCGACTTCGCCGCTTCCACGGCCCCCGCCGACGTCACGCCGCCAGTACCTGGCCTCCGCCGCCGGTGACCTGACGGCCCTGCGCGCCACTCTCGCCCCCGACGTGGAGTGGACCGAGATGGCCGGCTTCCCGCTGGCCGGCACCTACCGCACCCCCGACGGCGTGACCTCCAACGTCATGGAGCAGCTCGGCAAGGAGTGGGACGACTGGGCCGCCCACGACGACACCTACGTCGTCGACGGCGAGAACGTCGTCGTCCTGGCCCGGTACTCGGCCACCAACAAGGCCACGAGCAAGCCGATCGACGTCCGGGTCGCGCACCACTTCGTCGTACGGGGCGGACTGATCGTCCGCTTCGAGCAGTTCGTGGACACGGCGCTCGTGCGGGACGCGATGGCGTAGGGAGCGCGACGGGACGATTCGACTGGTGAGGGGCGGGCGCTTTTCGATGGGCGCCCGCCCCTCGCGCGTCCCGCCGGCGGAAGCCTCCGACTCGTTCGCCCCTTGCCCCGCCCCTTCTCCCCGCCTAGCCTGAGTTTGTGCCGCCAATAAACAAAACCCGAATGCACAGTGTCGTGCCGGGCAACGAGCTCACCCGGCTTCGTGTCGCGATCACCGTCTTCTTCGCTCTCGACGGCTTCGTCTTCGCCGGATGGGTCGTCCGTATCCCCGCCATCAAGGAGCAGACCGGCGCCTCCGCCAGCACCCTCGGGCTGGCCCTGCTGGGTGTGTCCGCCGGTGCCGTGATCACGATGATGCTGACCGGGCGGCTGTGCCGGCGGTACGGGAACCACCGGGTCACCGTCGTCTGCGGCATCCTGCTCTCGCTCAGCGTCGCCCTGCCTCCGCTCACCCACTCCGCCCTCGCACTCGGCGCCGTACTGCTGGTCTTCGGCAGCGCCTACGGCGGGATCAACGTCGCCTTCAACAGCGCGGCCGTCGACCTGGTGCGGGCCCTGCGGCGCCCCGTGATGCCCAGTTTCCACGCCGCCTTCAGCCTCGGCGGCATGATCGGCGCCGGGCTCGGCGGGCTGGTCGCAGGCCATCTGTCGCCGACTCGGCATCTGCTCGGCCTCACCGTCATCGGCCTGGTCGTCACCGTCGTCGCGGGACGGACCCTGTTGCGTATCGAGCCACCCGTGCCGCCGGAGAGCCTCTCCGGGAAGGCGTCCACGGCACGCCGGCCCGACACCCGCACCCGTGGCCTCGTGGTCACCTTCGGTCTGATCGCCCTCTGCACGGCCTACGGCGAGGGAGCCCTGGCCGACTGGAGCGCCCTGCACCTCGAACAGGACCTGCACGCCTCTCCGGGCGCCGCGGCCGTCGGCTACTCCTGCTTCGCGCTCGCCATGACGATCGGCCGCCTCACCGGCACCAGGCTGCTCGAACGCCTGGGCCGGACCCGCACGCTGACCATCGGCGGCACGACCGCCGCCGCCGGCATGCTGCTCGGCGCGCTCGCCCCCTCCCTGTGGGCGGCGCTCCTCGGCTTCGTCGTCACCGGACTCGGCCTCGCCAACCTCTTCCCGGTGGCCGTCGAACGCGCCGGCACCCTGGCCGGCCCCGAGGGCGTCGCGATCGCCTCGACCTTCGGCTACGGCGGCATGCTCCTCGGCCCGCCCGCGATCGGCTTCATGGCCGACTGGTTCTCTCTGCCCGCCGCCCTCACCAGCGTCGCGGTCCTCGCCGCCACGGCAGCCGTCATCGGCCTCGCCACCCGGCACACGACCGGGCGCTGACCTCCGGTCCGCCGCCCGCGTTGCCGCAACACGGCACCGATCAACACCCGTTGACCTGCCGTGATCCCTGTTGCGGGAGCAAGTACCGTACCCGGCAACGGTGTTGATCGTTGCCGCTTCGTCGACCGTGTGGCGCAACACCTTCATCCCCCTTCATCCTGGTCTTCACTTTTCGGCGCCCCGCTTGGGGCGCGCAGTTCCGGCCGGTCGACGGCCGGGCACCGAAAGAGGAACGATGGATCGTTTACGACTGCCCAAGCGGACCGTGCTGGTTCTGGCGCTGTCGCTGCTGGCTGGGGCCGGCACCGGGCTTCTGTCCACGCTCGCGGGTGACGGGGCGGCCCGCAGCGCGCTGTGCGGCTTCGCCGCCGTCGGAGGAGCCGTCCAGGTCCTCCACCTGGTGCTCGTGCGCGGGCATGCGGCCGACCGGCCCCGCGGCCGTCGGCCGCTCTGCTCGAAGGCCGGGGACCGGCATGGGTGAACTCCGGCCGCTGGCCCAGGACCTGGCCCCCGAGTCCCGGGCGCTCGCGATGGCGCTCCGCGAGCTGTTCGAGGGACTCGAGGTGTCGGTACGCCGGTACGCGGCCCGGCGCATCCGGGACGCCGGTACCTTCTCCCGCTATCTGAACGGCACCCGGGTACCGCCCTGGGACGTGGTGATGGACCTGTTCACCGACGTGGCCGAGCAGCGGGGCGTGGCGGCCACCCCGGAGGCCATCGAGCTCGTACGGCGGCTGCACGGGGCCGTCGTCGAGAGCAGCACCTCGCCGAGACACGCGGTGGAGGAGCTGGAGGAGCAGCTCGCCGAGGCGGACCGGGCGTCACGCCGTTCCACCGCTCGTGGCGACGCGCTGGGCGACGCGCTGCTGGACCGCAAGCACCGCATCGCCAACCTCGAAGTGCGCCTGAGCCACCTGGAGGCGGCCTGGAGCGCCGAACGCGAACGGGCCGACCGGCTGGCCGCGGCCAATCCCGACGTCACGGAACTGCTGCGTGAGCGGGAGCGACTCGAGGGCGAGGTCGCCCGGCTCTGCAGCGAACTCGACGCAGCGAAGAAGCAGCACGCCGGGGCCGAGGAACGCTGCAACCTCCTGGAACGCCAGCTGGAGGCCGTGGAGCAGGTCCAGCAGGCCACCGTGACCCTCCCGGCGGCTTCCGCCCAGGCCATGCCCAAGGTGCTGATCGTCGACGACCAGCCCGACAACCTCCTGGCGATGACCGCCGTACTCGCCACGCTGGACCAGGAACTCGTCGCCGTCTCCTCCGGTCAGGAGGCGCTCAAGGCGCTCCTCGACCACGACGACTTCGCCGTGATCATCATGGACGTGCAGATGCCGCACATGGACGGCTACGAGACCGCCGCCCACATCAAACGCCGTCCGCGCAACCGCGACGTACCGATCATCTTCCTCACCGCCATAGGCGCCGACCCCGAACACTCGGCCCGGGGCTACGCCGCCGGCGCGGTCGACTACATCAGCAAGCCCTTCGACCCCTGGGCGCTGCGCGCCAAGGTGGCCGTCTTCACCGGCATCTACCTCGAACGGCGCTTCGCCGGCGACCGTTAGCCGGAGACCGCCTGGAGGGGCAGTTCGACGACCGCGTAGGCGAGGAGGGCGCAGGGCACGGCCGCCGCCAGGGTGAGGGCACGCTCCCGGTGGGTGCGGGCCATGAGGAGCGGTACGAGGACGAACGCCGCGAGGCAGGCCCAGGCCTGGGACGCGTGGTGCAGGTCCCACGCGGCCGTCACCCCCTCCATGCCGAACAGCCCGGCGAACGCGGCCAGTCCGGTGATCCGGCGCCGTATGTCGGGGCTGCGCCGCCACCAGTGCGCGGCGACGCCGAACAGCGGTCCCGCCACGCAGGCCATGCCGAGCCAGACGAGCGGGAACAGGAGGTCGCCCATGCCGTCACGACCGAACTCGGCGTAGCCGTAGTAGCCGAGGACCAGTCCGGCCTCGGCGGCCAGCCCACCGACCGCGGCCCGGGACACGCCGCCCCGGCGGGCCGGCAGCGCACCGGCGCCGAAGGCCACGGCGGACCAGACGGCGCCGGAGTTGGCAAGCTGGTTCCAGGCACCCGGGAGCCACCCCTGGGCGAGGTTGGTGAGCACACCGAGCAACAGCCCGCCGACCACCGCCATCGCCGCGGGGCCGACCCACGCACCGCGGGTATCGTCCGGAACATCAAGCTCATCGGGGGTCGCAATCGTCGCCACACCGGCCTCCGCGGTCACGCTCGCTCCGTCGCACCTGCTGTGCACTCCCGCGCACTATACACGTGACGTACACGCGAGGTGTATAGCCGTCCTTCCGGTCATCGCCGGGCCGCGCGCCCCTGCCGCCCGCCCGCAAACGCGTTGCCGCTCCAACCGGCGCATTCGCGCTGCTCCTCCCGTGGCGGGCTGTGTTGTCATGGAAGGAGGGGGAGGTGGGCGCCCATGCGCATCGGTGGCCGGTACGAGCTGACGGGGAGTATCGGGCAGGGTGGCATGGGACGGGTCTGGCGAGCGCGGGACGAGATGCTCGAACGCCCGGTCGCGGTCAAGGAGTTGCTGCTCGACGGCCTCGGCACGGACGAGGACCCGGTGACGCGTCGGGAGCGTGCGCTGCGCGAGGCGCGGGCGACTGCGCGCATCGACCACCCGGGCGTCGTGCGGGTCTACGACGTGGCCGAGGAGAACGACCGGCTGTGGATCGTGATGGAGCTGGTGGAGGCACCGTCGCTGGAGCGGACCATCGCCGCCCAGGGGCCGTTGGGCGTGCGGGAGACGGCACGTATCGGGCTCGCGCTGGCGGAGGCGCTGCGCGGCGTGCACGCGGCCGGGGTGCTGCACCGTGACGTCAAGCCGAGCAACGTGCTGCTCGGCCCGGGCCACCGCGTCGTACTCACCGACTTCGGGATCGCCGCCGTACAGGACGCGCGGCCGCTGACCCGGGTCGGCCGACTGGTCGGCACCCCGGAGTACGTCTCCCCGGAGCGGGCCACCGGCGGTGCCCCGGGCCCGCCGTCCGACTGGTGGGCACTCGGCGGGACGCTCTGCGCGGCGCTGACCGGCCGCCCTCCGTTCACCCGCTCCTCGATGCCGGCGACACTGCTGGCAGTGGTGTACGAGGATCCCGAACTCCCGGACGCCGACTGCCCGTTGACCCCTCTCCTGCGTCGGCTTCTCGACAAGGATCCGGACCGGCGGCCGGGCGCGGACGAGGTGGTGGCGTGTCTGAGGCCGCTCGCGGCGGCACCCGAGCCGGCGGAAGCGCCGGTGGCCGAACGGTCCTCCCGGCTGCTCACCGCCCTGGTCCTGCTCGCCGCGGCCGCCGTGGCCGTCGTCATGATCATCACCGCGATCCGGCCGGGTGGTGAGAGCCGACTGCCGGACACCAGCCCACCGCCGACGGTCGCGGGCACCGCACGTCCACCGTCCTCGTCCCCGACCGGCACGACGACCGCTCCCTGAACCCCGACCGTCAGTGGCGGCCGAAGAGACCGTCCGCGAAGTGCTGTGCCGCAGCGGCGTACAGGTCGGGGCGCAGGACCGCCAGGACGGCGACCGCCGAGGCCGCCGTCAGCCAGAGGAACTCCCAGCGGTCGCCGGGCGGGCCGCTCACCTGATCAGCTCGGCGGGCTTGGTGGCCTTGCCGAGCAGCCACTCCAGCGGGCCGCGCCGGAAGCGGCGGGACCAGAGCGTGGCGAACACGGTCACGGCCACGATGAAGCCGAGCAGGACGTGCGGCGGGGAGCCGGGGAGTTCCTCGATGCCGAGCAGGCGGATGCCGACGACGTGGAAGACGTACGCGGTCAGGGACATCGAGCCGACCGCGATCACCGGCCGGGCGAGGCGGTGGACGCGCGGGAAGGCGTCGACGGCGGCGAGGCAGCCGACCAGGACGGCGATCGCGACACCCGTGTTGGCCAGGACGGAGAGGGTCGTCTCGCTGTGTGGCGAGGCCACCAGCAGACCGGCCGGCGTCGTGCCGCTCGGGTAGCCCCATGTGTCGGACCACCAGGCCGACGCCGCCGAACCCCCGTCGCCCCAGCCGGACTTGCCCAGCGCCGACAGCGCGCCGGGTACCAGGTGCAGAGCCAGCCAGGAGCCGCCGTAACCGAGAACGGCGAGGCCGAGACCGGTGAGTGCGAGCCGGGTGCGTACGACGGTGGCGGCGAGGTCGAGGCGGGCCACCGCCATGCCCGCGATGACGAAGGGGACCCAGGTCAGGGCGGGGTAGCTGCCGGTGAACAGCAGCGACACGATGCCGTCGGCGCCGGCGGGCCAGGCCCAGACGCCACTGACGCCGTCGGTGGGGAGCGTCTGCTGCACGACGTACAGGATCTGAGGCAGGAGCAGCGCGCTCGCCGCCGCGACGACCGCCAGAGGGCCTGCGGTCAGCCGGTACAGGGGCAGGACCAGCAGGAAGTACAGGCCGTAGAAGGCGAGGATCACCTCGACCGGGGTGCCGGACAGGGTGAGGGCGGTGCCCAGGGCGAGCAGGACTAGCGCGCGTATCACCACCTTGGCCACCGCCTGGCGGCCCGCGCGGCCCGTTCTGGGGCTGCGGCGGCCGGTGATCAGCATGATCGAGAAGCCGGCCAGAAAGGCGAAGAGCGCGGAGGCGCGGCCGTGCGCCAGCTCCATGAGGTGGCCGGTGACACCGCCTTCGGACGGGTCGGGGCCGACGTGGGCGGCGTACATGCCGAAGACTGCGAGGCCCCGGGCGAGATCCACGCCGATCAGGCGGCCCACCGTCGAACTACCGCCGGTCTGGGCGGTGTTGACGGCATCGGTGCGGGCGGTGGACGGCGCCGTGAGCGCCGTGTCGTCTGCGTTCTGGGTCATGTTCCCAGGCTGGAGAGGGCCGCGGGTCCGGAGTATCCGGCAGGTGTCCGGTGCACCCCCGCCGTCCGGGGGGTACCGGCTCTCGCGGACGGCACGCGATGGCCCGGGCCTCCCCCATGCGGCTGGACCGCTCCCCCCGAGTGGCGGGAGTGTCCCGTCGGGGCTCCGGGCGCGGTGTTTCCCGTTCTACGGTCGGTGCGGTGAGAATCGGCATCGACGTGCGTCGCGGACGTACGCTCCCCAGCGACGAGGCGGAACGCACGTGATCAGGGTGATGGTGGTCGACGACGAGGCCCTGGTGCGGTCCGGATTCCAGCTCATCCTCGGCGCGGCCGACGACGTCGAGGTGGTCGCGACCACGACCGGTGCGGAGGCCGTCGACACCGTGGTGCGGGTGCGGCCGGACGTCGTGCTGCTGGACATCCGGATGCCGGACGTGGACGGGCTGACCGTGCTGCGGGAGTTGCGTGCGCTGGCCCGGCCGCCGGTGGTGGCGATGCTGACCACGTTCGACGCCGACGAGTACATCCTCACCGCGCTGCGTTCGGGCGCGGCCGGCTTCCTGCTGAAGGACACCGAGCCTGATCAACTGGCGCAGCTGGTACGGACGTTGGCGGCGGGCGGGGTCGTACTGTCGCCGAAGGCCTCGCGGGCCGTCTGGCAGAGCCACCCCGGTGCGGCGGCCGTCGACGACGAGGAGGCGGCGCGGGTCGGGCGGCTCACCGGGCGGGAGCGCGAGGTGCTGGTGCTGATTGCGGAGGGGCTCTCCAACGGCGACATCGGCGCCCGCATCCACCTCAGCGCCGGCACGGTGAAGGACCACGTCAGCGCGATCCTCACCAAGCTGCGGGTCACCAGCCGGGTCCAGGCGGCGCTCCTCGCCCAGCGGGCGGGACTGCTGGACGCGGGGCGGGACGCGGAGGGCGGGCGATGAGCGCATCCCGGCCCATCAGGGTGCCCCGGCCCTGGTGGGCCCGCGTCCCCGCCCCCGTCGTCGACGGGCTGGTCGTCGCCGTCGCCGGTCTCGACGTCTGGTTCGGTCTGTGGGACGACTCGCCGTTCGCGGTCGCCGTCGCCGTGGCGGGCTGCGCCGCGCTCGTCCTCCGGCGCCGCTTTCCGCTCGCGGTGTTCCTGTGCACGCTTCCCGCGAGCCTGATGCAGGACATCGTCTTCGCCCCGTTCGCGGCCCTGTTCACGCTGGCGGAGCGGTCCCGGAACCGTCGGCTGCTCGGCGGGTGCGCGCTGCTGTTCGCGCTCACCTCCGCGGCCCCGTGGCCGCTGGACGACCTCACCTCCCGCGACCGCACCTGGACCCTGGTCAACTTCTTCTACATGCTCGCCACCGCCGCCGCACCCGTCCTGCTGGGCCAACTCGTGCAGGCCCGGCGAGACCTGTCGCGGCGGCTGGCCGAGATCGAGGAGGCCCGGGAGCACGAACGGCTGCTGCACTCCCAGGCCGTCCTCGCCCGCGAACGCGCCCAGCTCGCCCGGGAGATGCACGACGTCGTCTCCCACCAGGTCAGTCTGATCGCCGTACAGGCGGGCGCACTCCAAGTCGCCGCCAAGGACCCGGAGTTCAAGGAGGGCGCGCGCACCATCCGCTCGCTGAGCGTCGACACCCTCGACGAACTGCGGCACATGGTCACCCTGTTGCGCGCCTCCGGCGGCAGCGCCACCGAGCTCACCCCGCAGCCCACCCTCGCCGACCTGCACGAACTGGTGACGACCAGCGGCATCGACGCGGCCCTGACCGGCGAACTCCCGCCGGACATCGGCACACCGGCCCAGCGCGCCGTCTACCGCACCGTGCAGGAGTCCCTGACCAACGTCCGCAAACACGCGCCGGGCGCGCGGGCGACCGTACGCCTCTGGTACGACACCACGACCTACGGCGTCACGGTCACCAACACCCCGCCGACTCGCCCCGCCCTGCCCCTGCCCGGCTCCCGTCAGGGCCTGGTCGGCCTCCGGGAACGCGCCGAACTCCTGGGCGGCACCTTCGAGTCGGGGCCCTCGGCGGCCGGGGGTTACGAGGTACGGCTGCGCGTGGACCGGCTCCCTACGCCTTGAGGGCCACCCCGCCGAAGCTGTCGACCTCGGCAGGCAGCCGCCCGCCCGCCTCCGGGGCACGCCAGCGGGAGACCGAGACCAGGCCGGGCTCCAGGAGCTCCACGCCGTCGAAGAAGCGGGCGAGCTGCTCCGGGCTTCTGTTGACGCGGGGATTGTCGCTCGCCGCGTTCCACTGCTCGACCATCGCGCGCTGCTGCTCGGGGTGGACGGCGTCGGTGCTGTCGCAGAACACCAGATAGCTGCCGGCCGGCAGGGCGCCCACGAGGCGCTCCACGATGCCGTACGCGGAGTCGTCGGTGACGTGCGCGGCGATGCCGAGCAGGATCAGCGCCATCGGCTGGGAGAAGTCCAGCGTCTTGGCGGCCTGCTCCAGGATGCCGTCGGGGTCGCGCAGATCGGCGTCGATGTAGTCCGTGCGGCCCTCGGGCGTGCTGGTGAGCAGGGCCTCGGCGTGGGCCAGCACGATCGGGTCGTGGTCGACGTAGACGATCCGCGACTCGGCGGCCGCCCGCTGGGCGACCTCGTGGGTGTTGTTGGCGGTGGGCAGTCCGGTGCCGACGTCCAGGAACTGCCGGATGCCGATGTCGCGCACGAGGTGCTCGACGGCGCGAACCAGGAAGCCGCGCTGGGCGCGGGCGATGTCGATGATGTGCGGGTTGGCCGCGACGATCTGGTCGCCGACCTGCCGGTCGATCTCGTAGCAGTCCTTGCCGCCAAGCCAGTAGTTCCAGATACGGGCCGAGTGCGGAACGTTGCTGTTGATGAGCGAACCTTCAAGCGGCATGGGGACTCCCCGAGTTGGCCTGGTGTCCCCCACAATTTACGTCCTCGTGGCGTGAAACGCGCGTCAGGGTTGGATCTTCGTTCCGAGAGGCTCGACCGCACTCCATCCGGCACACTCCTGTCATGGAGACAGCCGAGTACGTGCGGATCCTGGACCGTGAGGGCGGCCTGCTCGCCGTGGCCGCCGAGGAGGCCGGGACGGACGCCAAGGTGCCGACCTGTCCCGAGTGGCAGGTGCGGGACCTGGTGCGGCACACCGGGATGGTGCACCGGTGGGCGGCCGCGTTCGTCGCCGAGGGGCACACCTCGTACCAGCCCGACGGCGGGCTGCCCGAGCTCGACGGCGAGGAGCTGCTGGCCTGGTTCCGCGAAGGACACCGGTACCTGGTCGACACGCTCGCCTCGGCCTCGCCGGACGTGCGGTGCTGGCACTTCCTGCCCGCGCCGTCCCCGCTCGCCTTCTGGGCACGGCGGCAGGCCCACGAGACGACCGTGCACCGTGTCGACGCCGAGTCGGCGAGGGGCGGCACGCCGAGCCCGATCGCCCCGGCCTTCGCGGTGGACGGCGTCGACGAGCTGCTGCGCGGCTTCCACGCCCGCGGCCGGAGCAAGGTCCGCAGCGACGAGCCCCGGGTGCTGCGGGTGCGGGCGGTGGACGAGAACGACGCGGTGTGGACCGTACGACTCTCCCAGGAGGCCCCGGCGACCGAGCGGGACTGGACGGAGGACGACGTCGACTGCGAAGTGGCCGGGCCCGCCGGGCAGTTGTACCTCTCGCTGTGGAACCGCGTGCCGTTCCCGCACGTGACCGGGGACGCCTCCGTCGCCGCGCTGTGGCGCGAGAAGTCGGCCGTCACCTGGAGCTGAGCGGGCCGATCCTCAGGCGTCGAGCATCCGCACCAGCACCGCGCGCTGCACCGGCAGCACCTCGCCGTGCAGGGCGCGACCCTTCGGCGTGAGGGCCACCCGGACGCCCCGGCGGTCCTCGGCGCACATGGCGCGCTCGACCAGTTCGTCCTTCTCCAGCCGGGCGATCAGCCGCGACAGCGCGCTCTGGCTGAGGTGGACGCGCTCGGAGATCTCCTGCACCCGGTAGGCGCAGGAGTCGCCGGACAGTACGTCCAGCACCTCGAAGTCGCTGGCGCACAGGCCGTGTTGGTGCAGCGCGCGGTCCAGTTCGCACTGGGTGCGCGCATGCAGCGCGAGCATCTCCCGCCACTGGTCCACGAGCGCCTGCTCGGCCTTTTTCGCCGCCATGCGCGCACCGTAGCAGAGAATCAGCTTTGTTGCACGTGAATTAAATGCGCTTACATCTCATGCATACGCATGTAGTGTCTGTGGACATGACCTCTCCGCTCACCACTCCCGCGGCCCCGCCCTTGGCGGTCCGCTGGACTCCCCGGCTGTGGGGCACCCTGCTGGTGCTCTGCGCCGCGATGTTCCTCGACGCGCTCGACGTGTCGATGGTCGGCGTCGCCCTGCCGTCCATCGGCTCCGACCTGGACCTGTCCACCTCGACGCTGCAATGGATCGTCAGCGGCTACATCCTGGGTTACGGCGGCCTCCTGCTCCTGGGCGGACGTACCGCAGACCTGCTCGGCCGACGCCAGGTCTTCCTGGTCGCGCTGGGCGTCTTCGCCCTCGCCTCGCTGCTCGGCGGCCTCGTCGACTCGGGTCCGCTGCTGATCGCCAGCCGCTTCATCAAGGGCCTGAGCGCGGCCTTCACCGCGCCGGCCGGCCTGTCCATCATCACCACGACCTTCGCCGAGGGCCCGCTGCGCAACCGCGCCCTCTCGATCTACACCACCTGCGCGGCCACCGGCTTCTCGATGGGCCTGGTCCTCTCCGGCCTGCTCACCGAGGCCAGCTGGCGCCTGACCATGCTGCTGCCCGCGCCGATCGCCCTGATCGCGCTCCTTGCGGGCCTGAAGCTGCTGCCGCGCAGCGAACGCGAGAAGGACCACAACGGCTACGACATCCCCGGCGCCGTCCTCGGCACCGCGTCGATGCTCCTCCTGGTCTTCACCGTCGTCCAGGCACCGCAGGTCGGCTGGGGATCGGCGCGCACGCTGCTGTCCTTCCTCGCCGTCGCCGTCCTGCTGACCGTGTTCGTGCTGGTCGAGCGCCGCTCGCCGGGTCCGCTGGTCCGGCTGGGCGTGCTGCGCTCCGGCAACCAGATCCGCGCCCAGCTCGGCGCGCTGGCCTTCTTCGGCTCGTACGTCGGCTTCCAGTTCCTGACCACCCTCTACATGCAGTCGCTCCTCGGCTGGTCGGCGCTGCACACCGCGCTCGCCTTCCTGCCCGCGGGCGCGCTGGTCGCGGTGTCCTCGACCAAGATGGGCGCGATCGTCGACCGGTTCGGCACCCAGCGGCTGATCGCGGCGGGCTTCACGCTGATGGCCGTCGGATACGCGCTGTTCCTGCGCATCAACCTCGACCCCGGTTACGCGGCCGTCATCCTGCCTTCCATGCTGCTGATCGGCGCGGCCTGCGCCCTGGTCTTCCCCTCGCTCAACATCCAGGCCACCAACGGCGTCGACGACCACGAGCAGGGCATGATCTCGGGCCTCCTCAACACCTCGGTGCAGGTGGGCGGCGCGATCTTCCTGGCCGTCGTGACGGCGGTCGTCACGGCCGGGGCACCCGAACACGCCACTCCGCAGGCCGTGTTGGACAGCTACCGGCCCGGGCTGGTGGTGGTCACGGGTATCGCGCTCGCCGGGTTGCTGATCACGCTCACCGGGGTGCGTACCCGTCGTACACCGAAGTCCGTCGTGGTGGCCAAGTCCACTTCCCTGGAGGCGGATCGCGTGCCTGTGCGCGACTAGGCGACGGCGGGACGGCGCGGGCATCGAGGGGGATGCCCGCGCCGTTCCGTGCACCGGGCTGCCCGGCCGGCTCAGGGGTAGAGGCCGGCCCGGAAGGTGAACGAGACGAGTTGCGCCCGATCGCGTGCGCCGACCTTGGTCATGGCCCGCACCGCGTGCGTCTTCACGGTGAACGGGGACACGCGCAGCCGGGCCGCGATCTCGTCGTTCCCGAGTCCGCTCGCGACGAGCACGACCACGTCCCGTTCCCTGGGCGTCAACGCGTCGAAGCGGCGCAGCAGTTCCCGGTCGATCACCGGGGGCGGGCTGTCGGTCATGTGACCGATGAGCGCGGCCGTCGCGGCGGCCGACAACGCACCGCCTCCGCCGACCACCTCGTTGATCCCGGCGACGAGCTCGGCCGGGCTCACGGTCTTGCTCAGGAATCCGTTGGCGCCCGCGCGCAGGGCGGCGAGCACGATGTCGTCCTGGTCGAAGGTGGTCAGCACGATCACCCGAGTCTTCTCGGGCGGATGCTCCGCGCGGATCCGGCGGGTGGCCTCGACACCGTCGATGCCGGGCATGCGGATGTCCATCAGGACCAGGTCGACGGTGTGCTCCCGGAGGAAGGGGGCGACTTGGAGGCCGTCCGAGAGATCACCGACGACGGTGAGACCCGGGTCGAGGCGGAGCATCGTGCGGATGCCGGCTCTGATCTCCTCCTGGTCGTCGACGATCAGAATCCGCGTCATCGGACGACCGCTCCCAACGGGCTGAACTCCGCGTGGACCCGGAACCGCCCGTCGTGACCGCCGATCGTCAGCCGCCCGCTGGAGGACTCGACGCGTTCGCGCATCCCCACCAGTCCGAGGCCACTGCCCGGGCCGGAACCGCGGGGCGAGCGGGCGACGGGGTTCTCCACGGTGACGCAGATCCTGCCGTCGATCTCGCGCACCTCCACCGTCGCCGTCCCCTCGCCGTGCCGGTAGGCGTTGGTGAGCGCCTCCTGAACGACCCGGTAGACCGTCACGCCGACGCTCGGCTCCACGAAACCGGCGGGGATGTCGATGGCGGACCTGACGTCGAGGCCGATGCTCTCGAAGGAGGCGACGAGTCCCTCCAGGCCGCTCAGCGCCGGGGTCGGCCGCAGCGCCTCGTCGTCGGGGCCGTCGTCCCCGAGGCGGAGGAGCGCGAGGATGCGCTGCGTCTCGACGACCACCGTGCGGGCGCTGGAGCGGGCCGAGTCGAGGGCCTGCCGGGAGGACTCGGCGTCCGCCGGCAGCCCGATCTCCGCGGCACCGAGGTGCAGGCTCAGCATCGCGACCTGGTGGCCGATGACGTCGTGGAGGTCCCGGGCGATGCGCAGGCGTTCCTCGGTCACCCGCCGGGTGGCCTCGATCTCGCGGGTGGCGATGGCGTTCTCGGCCCGTTCCGCCAGGATCCACCAGTGGTCCCGGTGGATGCGGAGCGCCGCCCCTGTCGCGCCTCCCGCCACGGCCGAGAAGAGGGCGGCGGCCCCCACCACCGCGCCGCCGCGGAATCCTCCCACCGTCATGAACGCCCCCAGGAAGAACGCCGCCACGATGCCGGTCCCGACCAGCGGCTGCCTCCCCTTGAGGGTGACCGAGAACAGCACGAGCACCGCCATCATCCACACCGACAGGGGGTCGTGGCCCACTGCCGTGACGGCGAAGGACGCGGCGCTCGTCACGACCAGCCCCGGCCACGGCCGCCACCAGGAGAGGGCGACCCCGGCACCGGCGAGGAGCACGGACAGGGCCGTCGGCCAGTCCGAGCCCCTGAGGACCACCGCCACGATCTGTCCGGTGAACACCAGCGCGGCCACCGCGTAGGCGACGCGATGCAGCACCTCGGGGCGGCGCACCCACAGGGGTGCCGCGGGTCCGTCCTGCTCGTCGTACACCTCGGCCATGACCCGATTCTCGTTCACGGGCTCCCCGACCATGTACTTCGTTCGAAGTACGCGTCCCCTCCCGAGGCCGCTGAGACTCGTCCCCGAGACGACCGTCTCACCTCGTCACGATCACAACGGGACCCAGGATGACTCAGACTTCCGTACGGCCGACAGCTTCGACCCCGCCCGCGACCACGGCCTCCGGGCTGCGCTCCCTCCACCTGATCCGCATCGTCTTCTCCCTGATCTGGGTGGCCCTGGTCCTCGCGACCTCCGCCTCGCTGAAGTCGACGGACACGCCCACGGCGATCGCGGGCGTGCTGCTCGTCGGCTACCCCCTGTGGGACGTCGTCGCCACGCTCCTCGAACGTCGACTGGCCGGCACGACGGACGCCGTCGGCACGGCCAACGCGGCACTCGGCCTCGTCGCCACCGCGGGCATGGCCGTGGCCGTCTCCTCCACCGTCGGCAGGGCCCTTCTCGTGTTCGGCGTCTGGGCGCTGCTCTCCGGGGCCGTCCAGCTGGTCACGGCGATACGGCGTCGGCGCTCCGTCGGCGCCCAGTGGCCCATGGCCGTCAGTGGCGGGCAGTCCGTCCTCGCCGGTGCCGGCATCGCCGCCATGTCCGGCTCGTCGACGAGCGGCCTGTCCGCCGTCGCCGGGTACTCGGCCTTCGGCGCCTTCTGGTTCCTCGTCTCCGTCATCGCCCTGAGCCTCCGCGGCCGGCGCGGAGCGCGGTGAGCCCCGCTTGCCCCGCCGGGCTCCCGGCCGTGAGACTGGGCGCATGGACGGGTACGGGGGACGGCCCAACAAGGCCGAGCAGGACGCGGTGATCGTCGAGGTCGGCTATGCGCTGGTCAGCGCGGTGTTCGCGGCGGCGGTCGTGTTCGGTGCGGTCGCCGGGCCGGCGCTGCTCTTCGATCTGCCGGCGACCGTGGAGGGTGTGTTGCTGCGTGCGGGACTCGCGCTCGCGCCCGTCCTGTTCGTCGCCCGGGTCGTGAGCGTGCTGGCGCGCTTCCGGCGGGGGCTTCAGCCGAGCCAGCCGGGCCGCACCAACCCCGACTCGTAGGCCAGCACGACCAGTTGGGCCCGGTCGCGGGCGCCCAGTTTGACCATGGTACGGCTGACGTGGGTCTTCGCGGTGAGGGGGCTGACGACCAGGCGGCGGGCGATCTCGTCGTTGGAGAGGCCGATGCCGACCAAAGCCATCACCTCCCTTTCCCGCTCGGTGAGTTCGGCGAGGGCGCCTTCGACCCCCGGCTCCTTGGAACGGGCCGCGAACTCCGCGATCAGACGGCGCGTCACACCCGGCGAGAGCAGCGCGTCGCCCTCGACCACCGCCCTTACCGCGCGCAGGAGTTCGTCCGGTTCGGTGTCCTTGACCAGGAAGCCGGAGGCGCCCGAACGGATCGCTTCGAAGACGTACTCGTCGAGCTCGAAGGTGGTGAGCATGATGACCTTCACCCCCTTCAGGGCGTCGTCGTCGGTGATCCGGCGGGTCGCGGCCAGCCCGTCCAGCGCGGGCATCCGGATGTCCATCAGGACGACGTCGGGGCGCAGTTCGCGCACCCTGCGCAGCGCCTCCTCCCCGTCCGCGGCCTCCCCGGCCACCTCGATGTCCGGCTGCGCGTCGAGCAGCGCCTTGAAGCCGGCCCGCACCAGTGACTGGTCGTCGGCGAGCAGTACGCGGATCACCGGTCGTCCTCCTTGGCCTTGAGCGGGAGTACGGCGAGCACCTGGAAGCCCCCGTCGGGGCGCGGGCCCGCCTCGATCGTGCCACCCAGGGCGGCGGCCCGTTCCCGCATTCCGGCCAGGCCGTTGCCGCTGCCGCCCGCGTCCGCGCCGGTCGCGGGCCCGTCGTCCTCGACCCGCAGCCGCAGCGCACGTGCGTCGTGCTCGACGTGCACACGCGCGTGGCGTGAACCGGAGTGCCGTACGACGTTCGTGAGCGCTTCCTGGACGATCCGGAAGGCGGCGAGGTCCGTGCCCGGCGCGAGCCGGGGCGGGTCGCCGTCCACTTCCACCGCCAGTCCGGCGCTCGCCGCCTGCTGGACCAGCTCGGGCAGCCGGTCGAGGCCGGGGGCCGGTGCGCGGGGCGCGTCCCCCGGGGTTCGGAGGGTGTCGAGGACCTGACGGACCTCGCCGAGGGCCTCCTTACTGGCGGCCTTGATGGTGGTGAGTGCGGTGCGCGCCTGTTCGGGGTCGGTGTCGAGGAGGGCCAGGCCGACGCCGGCCTGGACGTTGATCACCGAGATGCTGTGGGCGAGGACGTCGTGCAGTTCACGGGCGATCCGCAGCCGTTCCTCGTCCGCGCGCCGCCGGGCCGCCTGCGCCCGCTCGGCCCGCTCCCGGGCCCACTGCTCACGCCGGGTCCGGGCGAGCTCGGCCACCGCCGTGATCGCCACCACCCAGGCGGCGACCACGGCCTCCTGCCCCCAGGGGGATGCCGAGTCCGCGGACGGTGGCAGCCACCGGTACAGCCAGTGGGCCACCAGCACATGCCCGACCCAGAGCATGCCCATCGCGGTCCAGGCGGCCCGCCGATGCCCGGCGACGATGGCGCCGAAGCAGGCCAGGGCGACGGGGAAGAAGACCGGCCCGTACGGATAACCGGCGCCGAGATAGAGCATCGCGGCTCCGGCCGTGCCGAACGCGACGGCCACGGGATACCGCTTCCGCCACAGCAACAGCGCCGACCCGACGATCAGCAGCACGCGAGCGAAGACGTCGAGGTCGGCCCGCACGCCCTCCTGCCGGTGGGCGGCGTAGTTGGAGCCGCCGAGCACGAAGAAGGTGAGCAGCACGGTGGAGGGCCACGGCCACCGGTTCCCGCGCCCCTCCGCACCCCAACGATTCAGCCACGGCGGCCCGTGCCACCACCACTGCGGCGCCCCACGCCCACGCTGCTCGTCCATGCCCGCCACGCTAGACGGCATCCACGCTGGTGGGCGTCAGCCGGGCGGGGTGACGGGGCGTACTCCCGGGGAAGTACGCCGACCGATACGCCCGCCCGCCTCAGCCTCTCAACCCCACTCCGTGCGCGAGCCGGTCCGCCGCATGCCGGAAGAACGGCTCCCGGTCCTCGACGACCCGGTTGAACTGGCCGAACAGTTCGAACCCGACCAGGCCGAAGAGCTGGGCCCAGGCCGCGACCAGGGCCGCACCCACCGCCGGTGGCAGGTCGGGGGCGATGTCGGCGGTGAGGCGTTCGGCCTCGGGGCGCAGTTCGGCGGGGAGCGGGGGGAAGGTGATGCCCGGGCCCTTCAGGGCGTCGCGGACGATGCCGATCAGGACGAGGCCGACGCGGGCGGCAGGGGGGACGGTGGTCTGGGGGGCCGTGTAGCCGGGGACCGGGGAGCCGTAGATCAGCGCGTACTCGTGGGGATGCGCGAGCGCCCAGGTGCGTACTGCCTCGCAGACGGCGACCCAGCGCTGCACGGGGGCTGTCGCGGTGTGCTGTGCCGCCTCCGCGGCCTCGCCGACGGAGTTGTACGCGTCGATGATGAGTGCGGTCAGCAAGTCGTCCCGGCTGGGGAAGTAGCGGTAGAGGGCGGAGGAGACCATGCCCAGTTCGCGTGCCACGGCCCGCAGCGAGAGCTTGGCGGCACCCTCGGCGGCGAGCTGTCTGCGTGCCTCGTCCTTGATGGCCGCGGTCACTTCGATCCTGGCCCGGGCGCGGGCGCCTTGTGTGCTGCTCATGCGGTTCAGTGTCCCACGAAACCAGAGCAGTGCACACAAACGAGAGCACCGAACAAAAAAGAGAGCAGTGCTCTTGCTTTGGATCACCGATCCGGTGCAGACTCTTCACCAAGCCAACCGAGAGCAGTGCTCACAAAGGCGAGCGGCGCTCTCTCAATCGCAATCAATGATCTCGACCGATGGGGGTCCTCATGTCCACGCACGTCCAGAAGCCCGGCTGGTTCACCGTCAACGTCTTCAACCGCGCCGTCGCCTGGATGACCCGCCGCGGCATCAGCGTCTGGGGCTCCCGGGTCCTCGCGGTCCGCGGCCGCAAGAGCGGCGAGTGGCGGACCACCCCCGTGAACCTGATGACGGTGGACGGCCAGCAGTACCTGCTCGCTCCGCGCGGTCACGTCCAGTGGACGCACAACATGCGCGCGGCCGGCGGCGGCGAGCTGCGCCTCGGCAAGAACACCGAGGTGTTCACCGCCACCGAGGTCGCCGACGACGACAAGGTCCCGCTGCTGCGCGCGTACCTCAAGCGCTGGAAGGCCGAGGTCGGCGTCTTCTTCAACGGCGTCGGCCCGGACTCCCCCGACGCCGACCTGCGCCGTATCGCCCCGGACCATCCGGTGTTCCGCATCACCGTCAGCGGCTGACGGCGTTGCCGCCGCCCGCCACCCGCCACCCGTAGCCCCGGTCATATTCCCAGTCAGGAGCCGGCGTCCTCCGTCGCAGGGGTCGGCTCGGCCGTGGCAGCGGGGTCACCGCCCGGCTGACGCCGGTCGAACGCCGTCAGTGCACGCTGCGCCATCGGATGGGTGCGGACGAGTTCGCCGAGGGACGTGGCTCCCTGGGTGATCCCCTTGAACGCGTTCCACGCCGGCCGGAATCCCGTCAGGGCCGCGTGGAACAGGCCGGGGCGGCGTTCGAAGGCCGTCAGCAGGCGCCTGCCGACGCTCATCTCGATGCCGAGCCCCGCCTTGATCGCGAACGCGTAGTTGAGGGCCTGCCGACGGGCGTCCACCGCGTCGTGCGCCTCGGCGATCCGTACCGCCCACTCCCCCGCGAGCCGCCCCGAGCGCAGCGCGAACGAGATGCCCTCGCGGGTCCACGGCTCAAGGAGCCCGGCCGCGTCACCACAGACGAGCACCCGGCCGCGGGAGAGCGGCGAGTCGTCGGCCCGGCAGCGGGTCAAGTGGCCGGAGGAGATGCTCGGTTCGAACCCCGCGAGACCGAGCCGCCCGACGAACTCCTCCAAGTACCGCTTGGTGGCGGCACCTTCACCACGCGCCGAGATCACACCGACCGTGAGTGTGTCGCCCTTGGGGAACACCCAGCCGTAACTGCCGGGAATCGGCCCCCAGTCGATGAGCACCCGCCCCCGCCAGTCCTCGGCGACCGTCTCGGGCACCGGGATCTCCGCCTCCAGACCGAGGTCGACCTGGTCGAGCTTCACCCCGACGTGTGCTCCTATCCGGCTGGCGCTGCCGTCCGCGCCCACCACGGCCCGCGCGAGCAGCGTCTCGCCGCCCTGGAGCACCACGGCGACCGTCCGCCGGTCCGGCACCGCCGAACCGTGCTGCTCGACCCGCTGTACGGTGACGCCCGTACGCAGCTCGGCGCCCGCCTTCTGCGCGTGCTCGACCAGCTGCTGGTCGAACTCGGGCCGGTTGATCAGCCCGAAGAGCATCTGCTTGGAGCGGCGGGTACGCGTGAAGCGGCCGTTGTTGGAGAAGGTGACCGCGTGCACCCGGTCCCGGAAGGGGAGCTCGAAGCCGGGCGGCAAGGAGTCGCGCGAGGGGCCGATGATGCCGCCGCCGCAGGTTTTGTAGCGCGGCAGCTCGGCCTTCTCCAGCAGCAGGACGCGCCGCCCCGCGACCGCCGCCGCATAGGCGGCCGAGGCCCCCGCGGGTCCCGCGCCCACCACGACGACGTCCCACACCCGCTGCACGTCGTCCTGCACGCCGTCCGCCGAAGGGTCGTCCGCCGAAGAGTTCTCGCTGCTCACGATGGTCTACTGCTCCCGATCAAGCCGCTGCCGCACTGTCCCCCGCATCCTACGACCGACGTCGCCGCAGGCCACTGTGGGAGGATCTCGATATCCACCAGTACAACGTCGCACCCACGAGGAGCGTGCCCATGTCGTCGAATCCGGTCGCCGAGACCGTCGCCTCGCTGATGCCGAGAGCACGGGCGGAGCTCGCCGAGCTCGTCGCCTTCAAGTCGGTGGCGGACTTCGCGCAGTTCCCGAAGAGCGAGAGCGAGGGCGCCGCGAACTGGGTCGCCGACGCGCTCACCGCCGAGGGCTTCCAGGACGTGGCTCTGCTCGACACCCCCGACGGCACCCAGTCCGTCTACGGCTTCCTGCCGGGCCCCGAGGGCGCGAAGACCGTCCTGCTCTACGCCCACTACGACGTGCAGCCCCCGCTGGACGAGGCCGCCTGGACCACCCCGCCCTTCGAGCTGACCGAGCGCGACGGCCGCTGGTACGGGCGCGGGGCCGCCGACTGCAAGGGCGGCGTGATCATGCATCTGCTGGCTCTACGCGCGCTGAAGGCGAACGGCGGTGTGCCGGTGCACGTCAAGTTCATCGCCGAGGGCTCGGAGGAGATGGGCACGGGCGGTCTGGAGCGGTACGCCGAGGAGCACCCCGACCTCCTCACCGCGGACACGATCGTCATCGGCGACGCGGGCAACTTCCGGGTCGGCCTGCCGACGGTCACCACGACCCTGCGCGGCATGACGATGCTCCGCGTGCGCGTCGACACCCTCGAAGGCAACCTGCACTCCGGCCAGTTCGGCGGCGCGGCCCCCGACGCGCTGGCCGCGCTGATCCGCGTACTCGACTCGCTGCGCGCGGAAGACGGTTCGACGACGGTCGACGGACTGACCTCCGAGGCCCGGTGGGAGGGCCTGCAATACGACGAGCAGCAGTTCCGGCAGGACGCCAAGGTGCTGGACGGCGTCGAACTGATCGGCTCCGGCACGGTCGCCGACCGCATCTGGGCCCGCCCCGCGGTCACCGTCCTCGGCATCGACTGCCCGCCGGTGGTCGGCGCGACCCCGTCCGTGCAGGCCGGCGCCCGCGCCACGGTCAGCCTCCGCGTCCCCCCGGGCGTGGACGCCACCCACGCGACCAAGCTTCTTCAGGCCCACCTGGAGGCGCACACCCCGTGGGGCGCCCGGGTGAGCATCGAACAGGTCGGCCAGGGCCAGGCGTTCAGCGCCGACACGACCAGCCCGGCGTACGCGGCGATGGCCGAGGCCATGTCGGTCGCCTACCCCGGCCAGGAGATGCAGTACGCCGGCCAGGGCGGCTCGATCCCCCTCTGCAACACCCTCGCCTCCCTCTACCCGCAGGCCGAGATCCTCCTCATCGGCCTGAGCGAGCCGGAGGCCCAGATCCACGCGCTCGACGAGAGCGTCTCCCCCGAGGAACTGGAACACCTGTCGGTGACAGAAGCACTGTTCCTGCGCAACTACGCGACCAACTGACCGCTCTGCCATCAGCAGAGGGCCCTCGTCCACGGACGGGGGCCCTCTTACGGTCGCCTCCATGGACGTCGTAGAACTCCTCCCCGGTCACCTCCACCTCCTGCGCTTCCCGGTCGGCCAGGCCTACCTCTGGCGCGACGGCACCACGTTGACCCTGATCGACGCGGGTCCGCCGGGCTCTGCGGCGGCCATCGCCGCCGTGGCGAAGCCCCTCGGGACGGTACGACGTATCGTGTTGACCCATTTCCACGAGGACCACGCGGGCGGAGCGGCCGAACTCGCCGAACTGTGCGGCGGAGCGGAGGTGCTCGCCCACCACGCGGACGCCCCGTTCGTACGCGGAGAACTCCCGGCCCCGCCGCCGGAGTTCGAGGAGTGGGAGCGCCCCCTGTACGCGGGGGCCTCCCAACTCCTGCCGCAAGGCTGCTGGTTCCGCCCGGCGACGATCACCGAACTCTCCGACGGCGACGCCCTCGGCTTCGGCGGCGGAGCCGACGTGATCCACGTCCCCGGCCACACCCACGGCAGCATCGCCCTCCATCTCCCGTCCCACGGCGTCCTGTTCAGCGGTGACGCCGTCGCGGCCTCGCCGGTCGACGGCAAGGTGATGCTCGGCGTCTTCAACCTCGACCGCACCCAGGCCGTCACCTCCTTCCACCGCCTGGCCGAACTCGACACGGACGTGGCCTGCTTCGGCCACGGCGACCCGGTGGTCGGAAAGGCCTCGGCCGCGATCCGACGTTCGGCGGACACGTACCGACCGACGGGCTGAAGATGGGGATCCGGAGCTCGGCGCGCTGGTGGCGGCCGGTGCACCGGCCGGGCACGGGGTCGGTGGGCGGGCCACCCTGCTCGAGGCCGACGGCGTTCAGGTCTTCGTCCCCAGCCCGGGTTTCGGCGCCTGGCGGGAGTTGACCGTGCATGAGATGACGACCAACTGGGTTCTGTCGCAAGCGTTTTCGGGCTTCCCTCTCATACATCACTGGCGAGTCCTGCCCGAGACCGAGAACCTCCTCCCGGCACATCGAGGCCGTGCGGACGGCCACCGCGAGCGTCGCACTCTTCCTGGAGTACGTCCCGCACACCGTCCACGACTGGCTCCGCGCCCAACTCGCCGCAGGACACGCGGAGAACGCCTCCTCCGGCTGGTCACGGAGTTGTACGGCCACCGCGGCGAGGAGCGCTCCGCCTTCGTCCGCGCCTGCGCCGACGGCGCCCGCCCCGAGGGCATTCCGGAGGCCGCCGCCGACCTCACTGCGCGGCATGCGCGGACGGCCGCCGCGATGGACGAGTTCAGCAGGCGGTTCCAGGAGGAGAGCGGGCTGGCTGCACCGCCGTACAAACTCTGGGACTACGACTCCTGCGGTCACGGCGCCGGGATGCCGGCCTCCAGATAGAGCGCCGCCCCGCGCTCCCGTGCCCGCAGCGCCCACCGCAGCCGTTCGTAGCGCACCGGCGGCAGCAGATCCGCGGCCTCCTCCTCGGTGGCGAAGCGCCAGTCGCGCAGTTCGGGGCCGGGCAGCATGAGCCGGGCGGCCTCGGCGGAGTCGAGGCGGCCGCCGTCGAAGAGGAGGCGGAGGCCGCCGTATCCGGGCGGGCGTGGCGCCTCCCAGTCGACGACCAGGAGGCGCGGTACGTCGACGAGGTGGATGCCGGTCTCCTCGGCGACCTCGCGCATCCCCGCGCGGGCGGGCGCCTCGCCGGGTTCGACGACACCGCCGGGGAACTCCCAGCCGGCCTTGTAGGTGGGGTCGACGAGCAGCACCCGGTCCTGCTCGTCGAAGAGGAGGACGCCCGCGGCGATGGTCTCGGCGGTCGGCTCGGGCGTCTGCACGATGTCGCACACCGGCACCTCGCCGGTGGCGACGGCCTCGGCGATGCGGACGGCGGTCTCGTACGGGGTGAGGGTGCCGGTGTCGACGGGATGGGCGTCCGCGGTGAGCCAGGAGGCGAGGGCGGTGCGGTACGGCTCGATGTGATCGTACGACCACTGCCGTACCCGCATCTCGCCGTCGGGGAGGTCGGGCGGGACCTCCCGGTCGGCTATTCGCTCCCGCAGGATCGTTTCGGCCGGTGCCAGGAGTATGTGCCGGACGGTGATCCGGCGGGCGGCGAGGCCGCCGAAGATCTCGTCGCGGTACTCCTGGCGCAACAGGGTCATCGGGACCACGAGGGTCCCGCCGAGCTCGGCGAGCATGGCGGCCGCCGTTTCGATCACCAGGCGCCGCCAGCTCGGCAGGTCCTGGTAGTCGCCGACCTCGGCGAGGTGCTTGGCCGGCAGCAGGTGTGCCAGCGTCCCGCCGACGACCTCGGGGTCGAAGAGCGTGCTGTTCGGGATCAGCTCGATCAGTTCCCGTGCGGTGGTGGTCTTGCCCGCACCGAACGCGCCGTTGATCCAGACGATCACGGACTCCCCCTCTTATGTTGGCCCCCTGAGGCTTGCCCGCTCCACCCTGCCACGGAAACCAGCCGCAGTTGAGGGCGCACATGGGGCGGCGCCGGTACCCCCTGGAGCAGGGGCTACCGGCGCCGCTTTCCGGCCCGTCGGCCGGGTCAGTCGTTCTGCCCGAGGACCTTGCCGGTGTCGGAGAGACTGCCGTCGCCGACGGTGTCCGCGACCGTGCCGACGGTGTCCTCGACGCTCAGGTCGCCAAGCGTCTGGTGATCACCGAGCACCTGGTGGCCGCCCCCGTGCGAGGGGGTGATGGCGGCGACGACGAAGCCGGTGGCGAGGGAGGCGATGGCAAGCATGCTGCGCTTCTTCATGCCCGGTCCAACTGCCGGGACGGGCCGAGGGTCACGGTTCAGCCGACCGGCCGGCGGGAACTCCAGCGCCGGCCAAGCAGCATGCGGAGCACGACCAGAGCCGCGTTGCGGCGTTCGGGCTTGCGCGACCAGATGGCCGGCACCGCCGCGACCATGAGCACGGCCAGGAGTGCGATGACGGCCGACGCGGTCATGAACGCGACTGCGTGATCTCGGACGGCGGCGGCAATGATCGCACCGGTAACGGCAACACCGGTGGGCACAACCCGAGCGCGGCCCGAATGCGATGCCACGGTTTCGTTCCGGGGCTGACGCCCCGTACCCTGAGTATTGATGATTCCCTCCTTGAGCCGAGCGAATTGTCACCAGCGGCTCCCCGTCGTCAGCGGGGGGCCGCATTTTCATTGTGCTCGGCCTCGAAGAACACTCTGTCGGAAACCGGCAACAACCAGTGACCGCCCGACCGGCGAAGGTGGTTATCGGTGCGCCGGTGACCCGCTGCGGGCGGGCAGGAGCGTTTCACGGTTCGGGTTCAGGGCACGTCACCTGCGGAAAGGCCCCACATGGCCATGGGCTGCCGGGCATCACGGGCACTACGCCAACCCGCCCAAGAGAAAACTACTGGACATCAAGTTGGCGAGAGTTGGCGGTATCCAGGCCGAGCTGGCATCCACCCTCAGCCAACTCGTCTTGACTGTATTCGATCACGCCGCCCGCACAGATACCCTTTCACCTGCGTCGCCATTCATGATCCGGGAAGATCAATGATCGACTCTCAACCAACTTTTCCCTGATCGATCATTCTCAAGATCCCCGATGATCGAATAGAAGATCGTCCGGATCTACCAACTTCGTTTGGAATGGCCGAAAGTCATCGGCAACCGACCCGGCTGTCGACTGATGGGCCTGCGTGAAGTCTTCCCAACCAACTCGACCACAGTTGGCGCCCGCGCGTCACCCCTTCGTCGACCCCAGCGTGAGCCCCGCGATGAAGTGCCGTTGCAGGAGCAGGAAGACCAGGATCGTCGGGAGGGCTACCAGGACCGAGCCCGCGGCCAGCAGGTTGTAGTCCGTGAAGAACTGGCCGCGCAGGTTGTTCAGGGAGGACGTGATGGGCAGCTTGTCGGGGTTGGAGATGAAGATCAGGGCCCAGAGGAAGTCGTTGTAGATCCAGGTGAATTCGAGGGTGGCGAGGGCCGCGAGGGCGGGGCGGCACAGGGGCAGGGTGATGCGCCAGAACTGGGTCCACACGCCCGCGCCGTCCACGATCGCCGCCTCCAGGATCTCCTGGGGCAGGGTGCGCATGAAGTTGGCGAGGACGAAGACGCAGAAGCCCATCTGGAAGCCGATGTTGACGAGGATCACGGCCCAGTAGGAGTCGTACATCGTGAGCGAGTCGGACATCCACCAGGGCAGCGGGATCTTGTTGAAGAGGACGTACAGGGGTGTCACGAGCACCTGTTGGGGCAGCAGGTTGCCCGCCGTGAAGAACATCAGGAGCACGATTCCGCCGCGGAGTTTCAGACGGGAGACCGCGAAGGCGACGAACGCCGCCAGGAAGAGCGTCACGATCACCGCGGGGACGGCGATCAGCAGGGTGTTGGTGAAGTACTTGCCCATGCCGGACTCGGTGTAGGCCCGGCGGTAGTAGTCGAGGGAGAGGTGCTTCGGCCAGGAGAGGTAGCCGTGCTGCGCCGTGTCGTCGTACGGGCGCAGGCTGGCGTAGACGGCGAGCAGCAGGGGTGCGAGGAAGAGGAGCGAGACCGCCGTGAGGAAGATGTGCACGCCCCAACGGCCGCGCCGGGTGTCTGCCGTCATCGGTCGCGCGCACCTCGCAGCTCCTGGACGAGGAACGTCACGATGAATCCGAGGGATACGACGAGCAGGACCACCGCGATCGCGGAGCCGAAGCCGATGCGGCTGGCCTCGCCGATGATGTTGTCGGTGATGAGGACGGAGAGGAGTTCCAGGCCGTTGCGGCCCTTGTTGACGGCGTAGACGATGTCGAAGGCGCGCAGTGCCTCGATCACCGTGATGACGCCGACGATGACGTTGACCGGGCGCATGGTCGGGAAGACGACACGGAAGAAGGTCTGGCGTTCGTTGGCGCCGTCGATCGCCGCGGCTTCCTTGAGCTGGGGGTCGACGGCCTTCAGCCCGGCCAGGTAGAGGATCATCACGTAGCCGACGTGCCGCCAGCCCGCCGCGATCATGATCATCCAGAGGTTGAGGTGGGAGTCGCCCAGCCAGTCGATGGGGTCGTCGTGGTTGTTGAGGACCGTGTTGATGACGCCCTGGTCGGTGCCGAGGATCAGCTGGGCGATGAAGCCGACGATGGCGAGCGAGAGCACGACCGGCAGGTAGAGGACGGACTGGTAGAAGCGGCTGAAGCGGACGCCCCGGTCGATGAGGACGGCCAGGAGGAGGCCGAAGGGCGTGGCGATCAGGCCGAGGAAGAGCAGCCACATGATGTTGTGGCGGACGGCCGGCCAGAACGGCGGGTAGTTGTCGGCGAGGTTCCTGTAGTTGTCCAGCCCGACCCAGTGGATGTCGCCGATGCCGTCCCAGGCGGTGAAGGACAGCCCGATCGAGGCGAGCGTCGGGCCCCAGACGATGACGATGTCGAGCAGGATCGGGATGCCGAGCAGCAAGCCGAGGACGACGACGTCACGGCGGGTGAACCGCCTCAGCCGCCGTCGCCCTCCGGCGCGCCGCGGGAAGGTGAGCGCCACGGAACGAATTCCCCCAGTGATCAGCCGACGGACGGTCATGAACCGACGGACGGTGATGAACCGACGGACACTGATCAGCCGACGGGCTGCGAGAAGATGGTCTTCTTCTGCCGCTCGATGCTGTTGCACAGCCCGTCGACGTCCTTCGGGTTGCCGATGAAGTCCTGGATGGACTGGATCATCACCGTCGAGGCGAAGTCGGGCCGGGTGTCGCGGTCCAGGAACTGCGAGATCTGTTTGGCGCCCGAGACGAGCTGCGCGGACTTCTTCTGCAGGGCGCTGTACGAGGACGTGTCGGCGCCGTCGTTGACGGCCACGTTGTTGGGGTCGTACTTGAGATAGGTGTTCTCGGCCTCGGGCTTGCCGAGCCACTTGAGCAGCTCTTTCGCGCCGGTGAGGTTCTTGGCCTTCTTCGCCACGAGGAACCCGTCGATGGGCGCCTCGACGGCGTCCTGACCCCACTGCGCGTCGATCTCGGGGAAGGCGAAGAAGTCGATGTCATCGCGCTCGTTCGCCGGGAACTGGGTGCCGGGGTGCGGCATGCCGAACACGGCCATGCCGGTCTTGCGCTGCTGAAGGCTCTGCCCGGCCTCCTCCCAGGTCCGGCCGAGGGCGCCCTTCTGGTAGTACGGCATGAGTTCGCGCCAGGTGTCGAAGACGTTCTTCACCTTGGTGTCGGTCCACGATTCCTCGCCCGCCATCAGGGACTTGTGGAAGTCGTAGCCGTTCAGCCGGAGATTGATGTAGTCGAAAGTGCCCATCGCCGGCCAGCCGTCCTTGTCGCAGAAGGCGACCGGATTGCCGTCCTTCTGCATCTGCTTGGCGAGCGCGATGAAGTCGTCCCATTTCGTGGGCTGTTGATAGCCCTTCTGCTGGAACAGGCTCTTACGGTGGAAGACGGCCCACGGATAGTAGTAGTACGGCACGAAGTACTGTTTGCCGTCGTGCGTGGACTGGTCCTTCAGGGCGTCCGAGAATCCCGAGAAGGTCTTCCAGACATCGCTGATCTCGGTCAGCAGCCCTTTCTCCGCGAAGTACTGCATGCGGTAACCCGCGAACCACATGAAGACGTCGTCGGGGGTGCCCTGGAGATAGCGGTTGATGTTCTCCTGGAAGTCGTTGTGGTCCTTGGTGTTGACCTTCACCTTCTTCCCGGACTTCTTCTCGTACGCCTGGAAGGCCGCCGCGTACGCCTTCTTCGGTACGGCGTCCGAGGCGTTGGAGCCGACGGTCACCTCCTTCTTGTTGCCGCCGGGTCCCTCGCCGCACGCCGAGAGCAGCGCGGGCAGGGTGACCGCGCCGACGCCAAGGGCCGCGCCACGCAAGAGATTTCGCCGGGACATCCGATGACCTGCCCCAAGCCTGGACTGGACCAACGGGCGGAAGGAAGACTGTGCCATGTGCCCCTCCTCGGGGTACCACCCAACACAACCGAACGCGTGGCTTGGATCTCACCTCCGTCTGGCCTTGGCGTCAAGGGTTCTGACGGCATATCGAACAACCGTTACCTCATCTCTTCCAACACAGTCAGACACGTCCTACCGTAAACGCGCACCCATGACGGGGACATGACGTCATCCAACCTTTCGCGTGTTCGGAGGAACGTAACGATGCGTCACCTTCACGCCCGCACAACCCGCCGAAGAGTGGTGGGAGGGATCGCCGCGGGACTCCTCGCCGCGGCCGGACTGGCCGTGCCGGCCGCCGCGGCACCCGCCGCCGGGCCCGCCGCGCCCACCCTGGCCGACGGCCTCGCCCTCACCCCTCCGATGGGCTTCAACAACTGGAACTCCACGCACTGCCGTGCCGAGTTCAACGAGTCCATGGTCGAGGGAATCGCCGACCTCTTCGTCGAGAAAGGCCTTAAGGACGCGGGCTACCAGTACGTCAACCTCGACGACTGCTGGGCCCTGCCCAGCCGCGACGCCGACGGCAAACTCGTGCCGGACCCGGTCCGCTTCCCGAACGGGATCAAGGCGGTCGCCGACTATGTGCACTCCAAGGGTCTCAAGCTCGGCATCTACACCAGCGCGGGCACCAAGACCTGCAACAGCGCCGGTTTCCCGGGCGCCCTCGGCCACGAGTACAGCGACGCCCAGCAGTTCGCGGACTGGGGCGTGGACTACCTCAAGTACGACAACTGCAACAACCAAGGTGTGGACGCCAAGTTGCGCTACACCACCATGCGCGACGCCCTCAAGGCGACCGGCCGGCCCATCGTCTACAGCATTTGCGAATGGGGTCAGAACAAACCCTGGGAATGGGCTTCGGACGTGGGCCACTTGTGGCGTACGACCGGTGACATCAGCGACAGCTGGGGCTCGATGCTGTCCATCCTGAAGCAGAACCTGCCGCTCGCCCCGTACGCCGGCCCCGGCCACTGGAACGACCCCGACATGCTGGAGGTCGGCAACGGCGGTATGACCGACACCGAGTACCGCTCGCACTTCTCGATGTGGTCGGTCATGGCCGCCCCGCTCCTCATCGGCTCCGACCTGCGCAAGGCCTCCCAGGCGACCTTCGACATCCTGGACAACAAGGAGGTCATCGCCGTCGACCAGGACCCGTTGGGCAAGCAGGGCACGGTCGTCTCGTCCGAGGGCGGGCGCTGGGTCGTCGCCAAGGAGATGCAGGACGGCAGCCGCGCGGTGGCCCTCTTCAACGAGACCGGCACCGCCCAGCACATCTCCACCACCGCCGCCGCGGTCGGCCTGCCCGCCGCCCGCGCCTACACCCAGCGCGACCTGTGGCAGCACCGGAGCTACAACACCGCGGGCACCATCGCGGCGACCGTCCCGGCGCACGGCACGGTTCTCGTCCGGGTCTCCGCCGACCGCAAGTGGGCCGCGCATCCGCCGGCCGTCGAACTCGGCCTGGACGGCAGCCCGTTGGTCGAGGCCGGCAAGGCCGCGGCCCTGACCTCCGTCGTCACCGACCTCGGCCGCACGCGGGCCGAGAGGGTGTCCGTCAAGCTGACCGGGCCCGACGGGTGGACCGTGAAGGCCACTTCGCGGACCACGGCCAAGGCCCTCCCGACCGGCCGCTCCCTGCGCACCGGATGGTCGGTCACCGCACCGGCCGGGACGCCGACGGGATCGTACGACCTGACGCTCAAGGCGAGTTACCGCTCCCCGAACGGGATCCGCGTCGACAGCGCGCTGCCCCTGACGGCGTCCGTCGTCGTGCCGCCGCCGTCGGGCGTCTCCGGGCTCGGCGACCTTCCGTGGCTGTCGGCCACCAACGGCTATGGTCCCGTCGAGCGCAATACCAGCAACGGCGAGAGTGCCGCGGGCGACGGGCACCCGATCACCGTCGGCGGGGTCGTGTACGGCAAGGGACTCGGCGTCCACGCGGAGAGCGCCGTCGCGTTCTACACCGGCAAGGCCTGCGAGACGGTCACCGCGGACGTCGGCGTCGACGACGAGAAGGGCGCCAAGGGCACCGTCGCCTTCGAGGTCTGGGCCGACGGCACCAAGGTCGCCTCGACCGGCGTCCTCACCAACGCGATGCCGGCCCAGCCGCTCACCGCCGACGTGACCGGCGCCCAAGTGGTCCGCCTCGTCGTCACCGACGGCGGAGACGGCATCGACTCGGACCACGCCGACTGGGGGGACGCTCAGTTGAGCTGCTGAGCCCGGGAAGGGGCCCAGCAGTGGGGGAACGTTCCTGCCTCAGGGCCCGTCAGACCGCGGCCGCGTCCGTCCGCCTGGCGAGCGCGGCCGCGGCCGCTCCCACAAGGCCTGCGTCCGTGCCCATCTGGGCCGGCGTGATCGCCAGGCGCTGCACGAAGGACAGGGTCGCGTAGTCGCCGAGCGCCTTGCGCAGCGGCGTGAACAGGACCTCGCCCGCCTTGCCCACTCCCCCGCCGATCACCGCGATGTCGATCTCGACCAGGGTCGCGGTGGCCGCGATACCGGCGGCCAGCGCCTGCGCGGCCCGCTCGAAGGAGGCCACGGCGACCGGGTCGCCGGCCTGAGCCGCGGCGGCGACCGCGGCGGCCGACGTATCGCCGTCGGGGCCCGGCCGCCAGCCGTTCTCGATGGCCCGGCGGGCGATGTTGGGCCCGCTCGCGATGCGCTCCACGCAGCCGCGCGAGCCGCACGGGCACAGGTCGCCGTCGAGGTCGACGCTGATGTGGCCGATGTGGCCCGCGTTGCCGGTCGGACCCGGGTGCAGCTGGCCGTTGAGCACCAGGCCACCGCCGACACCGGTGGAGACCACCATGCACAGCGCGTTGTCGTGACCGCGGGCGGCGCCCTGCCAGTGCTCGGCCGCCGTGATGGCCACGCCGTCGCCGATCAGCTCGACCGGCAGCCCGCCGGCCGCCTCCCGGACCCGCCGTACGAGGGGGTAATCGCGCCATCCCGGCACGTTCACCGGACTCACCGTGCCCGCGGACGCGTCCACCGGACCGGCGCTGCCGATACCGAGGGCCGTGGCCCGTCCCCACAGGGGCGAGGCGGTCAGTTCGCCGAGGACCTCCTGCACGGCGCCCATCACGGTGTCGCCGTCCTCCTGCGCTGGCGTCGCGCGCTGCGCGCGCACCAGGATCTGGCCGTGCCCGTCCACCAGGGCGCCGGCGATCTTGGTGCCGCCGATGTCTAGCGCGGCCACGAGGTCGGTGTGCATCAGTGTCGGATCTCCCCGAAAACCTTCGGTCCCCGTCGACCAGGGGAAAGTTCCCCCTTCAACTACGGAGAAGAGTGGACCGGTCTCGCGGTGGGGTCGCAGGCCGGAGATTGCGGTGGACAGTCTCTCTCGCATATGACAACGTTGTCCAGGCTCTATGCTCGACGCCACATCCTCATACAAACTCATGGTCCGACGCATCCCCGTGAACGAGACCCGTGGACGAGACGAGACAGGACAGCGCATCGTGCCCGAGACCGCCCGCCGCACAGACCGCCACGCCGGGGCCAGATATGGCAACCGTCCGACCATGAAGGACGTGGCCGCACGCGCCGGGGTCGGTCTCAAGACCGTCTCCCGTGTCGTCAACGGCGAACCCGGCGTCACCCCCGAGACGGAGCGCCGGGTCCAGGAGGCCATCGACGCGCTGGGCTTCCGGCGCAACGACAGCGCCCGCGTGCTGCGCAAGGGCCGCACCGCCAGCATCGGCCTGGTCCTGGAGGATCTCGCCGACCCGTTCTACGGCCCCCTCAGCCGCGCGGTCGAGGAGGTCGCCCGGGCCCACGGGGCGCTGCTGATCAACGGCTCCAGCGCGGAGGACCCGGACCGCGAGCAGGAGTTGGCGCTCGCGCTGTGCGCGCGGCGGGTGGACGGGCTGGTGGTGATCCCGGCGGGTGACGACCACCGCTATCTGGAGCCGGAGATAAAGGCGGGTGTCGCCACGGTCTTCGTGGACCGGCCGGCCGGGCAGATCGACGCCGACGTCGTCCTCTCGGACAACTACGGCGGCGCCCGCGACGGCGTCGCCCACCTCATCGCCCACGGCCACCGCCGGATCGGCTTCATCGGCGACATGCCCCGCATCCACACGGCCGCCGAGCGACTGCGCGGCTACCGGGCCGCGATGGAGGACGCGGGCATTCCGGTCGAGGACGCCTGGATGTCCCTGGGCGTCACCGATCCGCACCGGGTGCGCCGGGCGGCCGAGGAGATGCTCACCGGGCCGGATCCGGTGACGGCGATCTTCGCGGGCAACAACCGTGTGACGGTCACCGTGGTGCGGGTGCTGGCCGAGCAGAGCCGCCGGATCGCCTTCGTCGGCTTCGACGACATCGAGCTCGCGGACCTGCTTCAGCCGGGCGTGACGGTGGTGGCGCAGGACGCGGCGGCACTCGGCCGTACGGCCGCAGAGCGGCTCTTCCGCCAGCTGGACGGCGACCTGATCGCGCCGGAGCGCATCGAGCTGCCGACGCGACTGATCACCCGCGGCTCGGGCGAACTGCCGCCGACGGACTGAGCGGCCGTGCTCGGCGACACCTTGGAGGCGCTGGGGCTGGCCGTGGCCCCGCGCGACCATCCCCTTCAGTACCCGGGCGCGTGGCCGGCCGAGTCCGGACTGCTCGACGGCGACCGGCTCCTCCCGCTCGACCGGCTGGTGCACGAGGACCGGACCCCCGTCCTCGCGGTCGGCTCCAACGCCTGCCCGGGCCAACTGCGCCACAAGATGACCGAGTTCCAGATCGCCTCCCCGATCCCGATGGTGCGGACCCGGGTCACCGGCATCGACGTGGGCGTTTCCGCGCACGTGAGCCGCCTGGGATACGTGTCGGCGTCACCGGTCGAATCGCCGGACGCGATACGGGAGTTGTTCGTGACCTGGCTCGACGCCGAGCAGCTCGCGGTGATCGACGCGAGCGAGGGCGTGCCGCTGCCGGAGGGCAACTACCGGCGCGCCTGGCTGCCTTCGGCCGACGTCCGCATCGAGCTGGCGGACGGGACGGTACTGCCGGGCGCGTTCGTGTACGTCAACCGGCGCGGGGTCCTGCACGACGGCACCGGCGCGCCCCGGCCGCACCCGGGCCAGCGGGCGCTGCTCACCGAACTCCTGGCCGGATTCCCGCGGTTGAGGGAGCTGTTCGGGGTCACGCCCGAGGAGTTCTGTGCGCGGGCGCGGGCCGACCGGCTGCTGTGCGAGCGCGGTACGCGGGTGTTCGCGGAGGAGAAGCTGGTGACGGAGTCCGGCCTGGAGCGGCTCGTACGACCTCAGCAGACCGGGAGTCCGGGGACGGGCTCGTCGTTGTCGCCGCCCTTGATGTAGACGTCGCTGACGTAGACGTCGGTGTTGCCGCTGTCGTCGTCGGTCTTCGCCCACCAGACGTTGGTCCACTGGCCGTAGGTCTCGCGGCGGCCCAGGTTCTGCTGGCAGAAGAAGTAGTTGGTGCCCGCGCCGAGGACGCCGACCTCGGTGCCGGAGGCGGTGTAGGACTTGGCCTCGCGCCAGACCGTGCAGTTGTACTTGCCGCCGCCTATGGAGGTACAGGCCGGGGCCGGGCTGGTGGACCCGCTTCCGCCGGTCGTACCGCCGCTTGCGGAGCCGCCGCTGTCGCTGCCGCCGGTCGTGCCGCCCGAGGTGCCACCGCCGGTGGTGCCGCCGCCCGAGGAGTGGGCCGGGGCGGACGAGGAGGCGCCGCTGCTGGGCCCGGTCCCGCCCTTCCCGCCCGGCGTCGCCGACGCGCTCGGGGTCTTCTTGCCGCCCTTCCCCGGGGACTTGGAGGCGCTGGGGTGACCGGAGTCGGTGCGCTCCAAGGCCGAGGAGCCGGCGGCGGGACTCGTGCCGGACGAGGAGGGCCGACCGCCGGCCTCGCTGTCGCCCGTGTCGTTCAGCAGGGCGACGGCGGTTCCGGCGCCCGCGAGAACGAGGGTGACGGCGACGGCGGCGAGCAGGACGCGGCCCTTGTTGCGCCGGGGGGAGTCCGAGGCGGCCGGCATGGGGCCGGTGAGGGCCTGGTCCGGCGGTATGGGGGCGCCGAAGCCGAGCGAGGGCGGAGCGGCCTGCCCTTCGGCCGCGGTCGCGCCGAAGCCGAGCGGGGTGGGGGCGCCCTGGCCCTCGGGGGTGGACGCGCCGAAGCCTTGCGGGGTCGCGGCGGCCCGGCCGTCCGGTGCGGGCGCGCCCTGCCCGTGGGGTCCGAAGCCCTGGGCGCCCTGCGCGGGGGCTCCGAATCCGGGCGCTCCCGCGGGACTTGGCGGCTGGGCGGCGCCAAGGCCGTGCACAGCGGCCGGATTTGTCGCATCGTGGCCGCCGGGGCCCTGGGACACAGCGGGCCTTGTCGGCCCAGCCTCGCCCGGTATCGGCGGCACCGCCGGAACACTGCGCTCCGTCTCCGCTCTCGGTGCCGTGCCGCCCCGCAGTGTGGTCGTCGGCGAATCCGTGGCTGCCGCGTCCGCCACCGACTGGAGCAGCGCCACCGCCTCCTCGGCCTCCGGACGCGCCTCGGGGCGCTTGTCCATGAGCTGTTGGAGTACGGGGCCGAGGGGGCCCGCGCGCCGGGGTTCCGGGAGGGGCTCGCCGATGATCGCGGTGAGCGTGGAGTACGTCGATGTACGGCGGAAGGGTGAGGTTCCTTCGACGGCTGCGTACAGCGTGGCGCCCAGGGCCCAGATGTCCGAGGCCGCGCCGGGATCGCCGCCCTGGGCGCGCTCGGGCGCCAGGTAGTCCAGGGAGCCGACGAGCGCACCGGTGCGGGTCAGACGGGTGTCCGAACCGTCGTCCGGGTCCTCCATGGAGGCGATGCCGAAGTCGGTCAGGAGGACGCGGCCGGAGCGGTCGAGCAGGATGTTGCCTGGCTTCACGTCGCGGTGCAGCACACCGGCCCGGTGGGCGGCGGCCAGCGCCTCCATCACCTTGGCGCCGATCCCGGCCGCCTCGCGCGGGTCGAGGGGCCCGCGCTCACGCAACACGTCGTCCAGGGACGGCCCGTCGACGAGCTCCATGACGATCAGCGGACGGCCGTCGACCTCACCGATGTCGTGCACGGCCACGACTCCTGGGTGCCGGACCCGGGCCGCCGCACGGGCCTCGCGCTGCATCCGCACCCGCAGGTCGGCCAGTTCGGGTCCGTCGGCGTCGCTGTAGGTGCGCAGCTCCTTGACGGCGACCTCGCGGCCGAGGACCTCGTCGACGGCTCTCCAGACGACGCCCATGCCGCCGCGACCGAGCTGGGACACGACGCGATAGCGCCCTGCCAGCAGCCGGCCGGTCCCGTCCGCCTGGCCGTTTCCGCCTGAGGATTCCCCCGAAGCCACCGCTGCCCGCCCCGTTCCTGTGACACACCAATGCGTGCCGTACAGACTACGGGGCGGGTGTGACAACACCAGCCGCCGGTGAGTGCTGTGACAGGTCCGCTACTTGGCGGACGCCGTCAGGTCACCTCGACGCGGCGAGGCGAAGCCCTCCAGGTCGGACCGGGTCAGTCCGGTCACGCGGGCGACCTCGGCGATGTCGAGGGCGCCGCAGTCCAGTCCGCGCAGCAGATAGCCGCTGAGCGCCTTGGCGGTGGCGGGCTCGTCCATGACGTCGCCGCCGGCCCGGTTGGCGTACCGGGCGAGCCGGGCCGCGGCCTGCTCGAATCCCTCGCGGTAGAAGGCGAACACGGCCGCGTAACGCGTGGGGATGTGGCCGGGGTGCATGTCCCAGCCCTGGTAGTAGGCGCGGGCCAGGGCGCGGCGGGTGAGGCCGTAGTGCAGGCGCCACGCGTCGTGGACCTTCGCCGTCGGCCCGACCGGCAGCACGTTGGTCGAGCCGTCCGAGACCCGTACGCCCGTGCCCGCCGCCGCGACCTGCATGATCGCCTTGGCGTGGTCGGCGGCCGGGTGGTCGCTGGCCTGGTAGGCGGCGGAGACGCCGAGGCAGGCGCTGTAGTCGAAGGTGCCGTAGTGCAGTCCGGTGGCCCGGCCCTCGGCGGCCTGGATCATCCGGGCGACGGTCGCGGTGCCGTCGGTGGCGAGGATGGACTGACTGGTCTCGATCTGGATCTCGAAGCCGATCCGCCCGGCCAAGAGCCCGCGCGCCTTCTCGAACTCCTCGAGCAGCCGCACCATGGCGGTGACCTGCTCGGCGTACGTCACCTTGGGCAGCGTCAGCACCAGCCCGTCCGGCAGCCCGCCGGCCTCCATCAGGCCGGTGAGGAAGACGTCGAGGGTGCGGATGCCCCGGTCACGGACCGGCGCCTCCATGCACTTCATACGGATGCCCATGTACGGCGCCGCGGTCCCGTTCTCGTACGCCTCCGCGATCAGCCGCGCCGCACGGGCCGCCGCCGCGTCCTCCTCTGCGTCCGGTCGGGGGCCGTAGCCGTCCTCGAAGTCCACCCGCAGGTCCTCGATGGGCTCGCGCTCCAACTTGGCCCGCACGCGCGCGTACACGGGCTCGGCGAGCTCGTCGGAGAGGCCGAGGACGGCGGCGAAGGAGGCGGCGTCCGGGGCGTGTTCGTCGAGCGCGGCGAGGGCCTGGTCGCCCCAGGAGCGGACGGTGTCGGCGGCGAAGACGTCACCGGGGACGTACACCGTGTGGACGGGCTGACGGGTGCCGGGGTCGCCGGGGTAGTGGCGCTCCAGCTCCGCGTCGACCGGCGCGAGGGAGGCGCTGATCTCCTCGCTGACGGCGCCCGCGAGGCTCGTCGCGACCTTCTCCTGCTGACCCTGGCCCATTGCCCACACCCTCCTGTTTTCCACCCTACGGAATCAACAATCCGTTGAATGAAGTTATCCGGGCCCTTCCGGATGGTCAACACCATGTCCACGCCGAGCCACGCCCTGATCTGGGCATGTTCACGCCGGTCTCACCCCCGGGTATGACACTGCTCTACGCACGACTCCGCCGCACGCCCGCCCCGTCCGGCCGCCGCCTCCCCAAGGAGCCTCCGTGCCGATCCACCGCCGAGTAACCCGCCGTCTGGGCCTCAAGGCCCTGTTAGCCGCGGCGGTCACCGTGCCCCTCTCCAGCGCGGCCGCCTCCACCTCGTCGGCCTCGTCGCGATCCGCCTCGCCCGCGGCCGCCCCGCCCGTCTCCGCGAAGGCCCTGCGCGTGCCTCCTCTCGAGGTGATGACCTTCAACCTGCGTTTCGCGAGCACGACGGAACCCAACAGCTGGCACGACCGCCGACCGGTGATGGCCGAGCTGCTGCGCCGCGCCCGCCCGCACGTCATGGGCACCCAGGAGGGCCTCTACCAGCAACTGCGCGACATCGAGACCGATCTCGGCCCGCACTACGACTGGATAGGCACCGGCCGCGAGGGGGGCAGCCGTGACGAGTCCACGGCGATCTACTTCGACAAGCGGCGTCTGGCCCCCTTGGAGCACTACACCTTCTGGCTCTCCGACACCCCGGAGGTCATCCGCTCCAACACCTGGGGCGCCGCCTTCCCCCGCATCGTCACCTGGATCCGCTTCCGTGATCTCGCCGACGAGGGACGGCAGTTCTACGTCCTCAACACGCACTTCGACCACCGGAGCCAGTACGCCCGCGAGCGCAGCGCCAAGCTGTTGGCCGAGCGCACAGCGCAGCTCGGCGGCTCGTCACCGGTCGTGGTCACCGGCGATTTCAATGTCGCCGCACACGACAATCCGGCCTACGACACATTGGTGGACTCGGGCCTCGTCGACACCTGGGACGCGGCGGCCCGGCGCGGCCCGCTGTACGGGACCTTCCACAACTACCGCGGGCGAAAGCCGGGCGGCGAGCGCATCGACTGGATCCTGGCCTCGCCGGGGGTCAGGACGCTCCGGGCGACGATCGACACCTACTCCAGCAACGGCCAGTTCCCCAGCGACCACTTCCCCGTCCAGGCCTCGCTGAGCCTGGGATGAGCCGAGGCCCCCGTGACCGTTCGCGCGGTCACGGGGGCCTCGTACAGCCTTGGAGCGATCAGCCCTTGCGGGTGTTGATCTCTTCGGTGAGGGCGGGGACGACGTCGAAGAGGTCGCCGACGACGCCGTAGTCGACGAGGTCGAAGATGGGGGCTTCGGCGTCCTTGTTGACGGCGACGATGGTCTTGGAGGTCTGCATGCCGGCGCGGTGCTGGATGGCGCCGGAGATGCCGTTGGCGATGTACAGCTGCGGGGAGACGCTCTTGCCGGTCTGGCCGACCTGGTTGGTGTGCGGGTACCAGCCGGCGTCCACCGCGGCGCGGGAGGCGCCGACGGCCGCGCCGAGGGAGTCGGCGAGGGCCTCGATGATCGCGAAGTTCTCGGAGCCGTTGACGCCGCGGCCGCCGGAGACCACGATCGCGGCCTCGGTCAGCTCCGGACGGCCGGTGGAGGCGCGCGGGGTACGGGCGGTGACCTTGGTGCCGGTCGCCTGCTGTGAGAAGGAGACGGTCAGGGCTTCGACGGTGCCGGCGGCGGGGGCGGCCTCGACGGCGGCGGAGTTGGGCTTGACGGTGATGACCGGGGTGCCCTTGGAGACGCGGGTCCTGGTGGTGAAGGACGCGGCGAAGACGGACTGGGTGGCGATGGGGCCGTCGTCGCCGGCTTCGAGGTCGGTGGCGTCGGTGATGATGCCCGAGCCGGTGCGCAGCGCGAGGCGGGCGGCGATCTCCTTGCCCTCCGCGGAGGACGGCACCAGCACGGCGGCCGGGGAGACGGCCTCGACCGCGGCCTGCAGGGCGTCGACCTTCGGGACGACCAGGTAGTCGGCGTACTCGGACGCCTCGTGCGTGAGGACCTTGACCGCGCCGTGCTCGGCGAGGGCGGCGGCGGTGTCGGCGGCGCCGTTGCCCAGCGCGACGGCGACCGGCTCGCCGATGCGGCGGGCCAGGGTCAGCAGCTCCAGGGTGGGCTTGCGGACGGCACCGTCCACGTGGTCGACGTAGACGAGAACTTCAGCCATGAGAATGCTCTCCTGCGAATTGCGAAGTCTGAGGGGCGGTGAGGGGGTTGAGCCTTAGATGAACTTCTGGCTCGCGAGGAACTCAGCGAGCTGCTTGCCGCCCTCGCCCTCGTCCTTGACAATCGTGCCGGCGGTACGGGCCGGACGCGCGGCCGCGGAGTCGACCTTCGTCCAGGCACCCTCCAGACCGACCTCTTCCGCGTCGATCTCCAGGTCGGACAGGTCCCAGGACTCCACCGGCTTCTTCTTCGCCGCCATGATGCCCTTGAAGGACGGGTACCGCGCCTCACCCGACTGGTCGGTGACGGAGACCACGGCCGGCAGGGAGGCCTCCAGCTGCTCGGACGCGGCATCGCCGTCGCGGCGGCCGGTGACCGTGCCGTCCTCCACCTTGACCTCGGACAGCAGCGTCACCTGCGGCACACCCAGCCGCTCGGCGAGCAGTGCCGGGACGATGCCCGCGGTGCCGTCGGTGGACGCCATGCCGGAGATCACCAGGTCGAAGCCGGCCTTCTCGATCGCCTTCGCCAGCACCAGCGAGGTGCCGATCGCATCCGTGCCGTGCAGGTCGTCGTCCTCGACGTGGATGGCCTTGTCGGCGCCCATCGACAGCGCCTTGCGCAGCGCGTCCTTGGCGTCCTCCGGACCCACCGTCAGGACGGTGACCTCGACATCGTCGTCGGAGTTCTCCCCGATCTGCAGCGCCTGCTCGACCGCGTACTCGTCCAGCTCGGAGAGCAGACCGTCCACGTCGTCCCGGTCGACGGTCAGGTCATCGGCGAAGTGCCGGTCGCCAGTGGCGTCGGGCACGTACTTCACAGTGACAACGATCCTCAAGCTCACGCCGGCTCTCCTACTGCAATCGTCATTTCGGTGCTGCCTACTTTCAGGCAGCATAGGCGCCTCAAGCGGCCGATCCCGATCGGGGCGACCCGCGCTCCGAGCGAAATATTACTCGCCAGTAGTACACCCAGTTCACTCCCGCTAAGCAAGCGCTTTGAACTGTGACCTTTGCAACGCAGCGTAATCGGAACTCGACCGCTTCGCAGCGGGAGCCGGCGGCGGATCAGTCGCGCAGGCCGTTGAACCGCCCCTGGTGGTACAGGAGCGGACGGCCGGGACCGGCGGGATCGCCGAGCACGACCTCGGCCAGCACGATGCGATGGTCCCCGGCGGGCACGCGCGCGACGACGCGGCACACCAGCCAGGCGAGGACGTCGTCCAGGACGGGAACGCCCTCCGGCCCCTCCCGCCAGTCGGTGGGGGCACCGAAGCGGTCGGCGCCGCTTTTGGCGAAGGTGGCGGCCAACTCCTGCTGGTGGTCCCCGAGTATGTGGACGCCCACGTGCTCCGTCCCCGATATCGCGGGCCAGCTTGAGGCCGTGGTGCTGATGCCGAAGGAGAGCAGCGGGGGTTCGGCGGAGACGGAGGTCAGGGAGGTGGCGGTGAAGCCGACCGGGCCCGCGTCGCCACGCGCGGTGATCACCGCGACTCCCGCGGCGTGCCGCCGGAAGACGGAGCGCAGCAGGTCGGGCGAGGCGAGCTGGGGTGTACGGGTGCCGAGGTCGGGCGTTGCCGTCATGGAGTTGTCCTTCTGCGAGGAGGGGCGAGCGGGGTCGTGGCTGTTCAACAGCCGGGACAGCGCGCGCTCGCGGTGCGGGCCAGGTCGACGTGGACCCGCCCGAAGAGAAGGAGTTCCTTGGGCATACGGTCAGGCTGACGATAGGTGGCGTGCACAGTCAAGTACGTTCCGGCATATGGGAGATGCCTCACCGTCCCGGTCACAGCCGTCAGACCGCCTCCCCCAGCGCCGCGATGACGTCGGCCTTGCGGGGCTGGCCGGTGGCGCGCCGGACGACCCGGCCGTCGGCGTCCAGGACCAGCACGGTCGGCGTCTTGAGGATGTCGAGTTCGCGGACGAGCTCCAGGCGGTCCTCGGCGTCGATCTCGACGTGGGTCACACCCGGGACCATGTCGGCGACCTCACCCAGGATGCGCCGGGTGGCCCGGCACGGCGCGCAGAAGGCGCTGGAGAACTGCACGAGTGTGGCCCGCGGGCCCAACTCCCCGCCCAACTCGGCCGCCCCGAGCCGCTTTCCGCCGTCGCGCCCTCGCACGCGTACCCTCCCGCTCCGCTGCCGATGAAGCACTCCGTAGGCGCCCGCCACCGCGAGCACCACCGCGCACACCACAAGTCCGGTCATCCACTGCTCCAGCGTTCACGAGACTGCAAAGATTCCCGAGGCCCTGAATTCTTTCCCATGCGGAATCCTTGATTCATGGACATCGATGTGAGGGGCCCCCGCTTCGGCGCGGCGGTGACCACTCTGGTGCTGGCCATTGTGCTGATCACCGGGAGCACCTGGCTGCTGGCCTGGCAGACGCTGGCGTTCGCGCTGGGCGCGGCCGGCGGGGTGGGCCGTTCGCCGTACGGCTGGCTGTTCCGGAAGGTGGTACGTCCCCGGATCGGGCCGCCGACCGGGTTCGAGTCGCCGGATCCGCCGCGGTTCGCGCAGGCGGTGGGGCTCCTCTTCGCGGGCGTGGGACTGGTCGGGTACGGCCTGGGTCCCGAGTGGCTGGGCCTCGCCGCGACGGGGCTGGCGCTCGCGGCGGCCTTCCTCAATGCCGCGTTCGGGTACTGCCTGGGCTGCGAGATGTACCTGGTGGTGCGGAGGGTGACGGTGCGCACGCAGTAAAGGCGAGTTAAAAGCACGAGGTGGATCACCGGGGGACGTGACGAGGATCTCCGCAGTTCACCGGAACTTGGACTGGCTCCCCGGCCGTTATTCGGGCACGATCTGCGGCATGCCGTAAACCTACGGCTGCGTAACTTTCCCGCCGGGAGCAACCTTCCCAGGCTGAGAAGGAAGGGTCCACCCCGTCCCATGGCAGAGCTTGTCTACCGCCCCGTCGTCGGTCTCGCCCTCACGTTGTTCAAGGCGTGGGACCTGAAGATCGACTGCAAGGGGTCGGAGAACATCCCGCGCTCGGGCGGTGCCGTGCTGGTGAGCAATCACATCAGCTACCTGGACTTCATCTTCGACGGTCTGGCGGCGCTCCCGCAGAAACGTCTCGTTCGCTTCATGGCGAAGGAGTCCGTGTTCCGGCACAAGATCTCCGGGCCGCTGATGCGGGGCATGAAGCACATCCCGGTGGACCGCAAGAACGGCGAGGCGGCATATCAGCACGCGCTGGAGTCCCTGCGTTCCGGCGAGATCGTGGGCGTCTTCCCCGAGGCGACCATCTCGCAGTCCTTCACCCTGAAGAGCTTCAAGTCGGGCGCGGCGCGTATGGCCCAGGAGGCCGGTGTCCCGCTCATCCCCATGGCCTTGTGGGGCACGCAGCGCCTGTGGACCAAGGGCCAGCCGCGCAACTTCAAGCGCAGCCACACCCCGATCACGATCCGGGTGGGCGAGGCGATCGAGGCGTCCAAGGACAAGTACGCCGGCGCGATCACCCGCCAGGTCCGCGAGCGCTGCCAGGAGCTTCTGGAGGCGGCCCAGCGCGCCTACCCGGTCCGTCCGAAGGACGCGAACGACACCTGGTGGATGCCGGCCCACCTGGGCGGCACGGCGCCCACTCCGGAAGAGGTCAGGGCGACCGAGGCGCACTGAGGCCGGGCAGCCCAGGCCGCCCCGGATCGACTTTCTGACCTGCCCTTTCTCGTTCTCCGGCCCTAGGATCTCCTCGACCGAGAGGGGATCCCATGGACCGGAACACGCGCACGGTGGAGGACGTACTCCGTGTCCTGGACGGGCTGTTCGACTCCGGGGGTGACCGGTGGACCGGGGACGGCGGGGCGTCCTGGTGGGACGGTTTCTATGCGGATCCCGACAGGCCCGTTCCGTTCTTCGTCGCCAAGCCCGACGAGAACCTGGTCTCGTACGTCGACCGCGGTCTGCCGGCTGCTCCGGGCCGTGTCCTCGATCTGGGGTGCGGTCCCGGTCGCAATGCGCTGTATCTCGCGTCCCTCGGATTCGAGGTGGACGGCGTCGACCTCTCCCCCGTGGCGATCGCCCGGGCCCGCGAACGGGCCCACGAGGCAGGCGTCGAGGCCCGTTTCCTCACCGGTGACGCCTTCGCGCTGCTCGGGACCGAACTCCACGGACCCTACGACCTCGTCTACGACTCCGGCTGCTTCCACCACCTGCCACCGCACCGCCGTGTCAGCTACCTGGCGCTCCTCGACCAACTCCTCGCGCCGGACGGCCTGTTCGGCATCACCAGTTTCGCCGCCGGGGCGATGGGATCCGAGCTCCCGGACGCGGAGTTCTACCGCCGCGGTCGCCTGGAGGGTGGCCTGGCGTATACCCCCGAGGCGCTGCGCGGGCTGTTCTCCGACCTCACGGAAGTGGAGTTGCGGCGGATGCGCGACGAGCCGCCGGAGTCACCGTCCTTCGGTGAACCCTTCCTCTGGACCGCACTGTTCCGCCGCGTCGCCTGACGGCCGCGACCTCAGCTCGCCGACTCCGGCGCACGCAGCTCGATGCGCGCCCCGGGGCTGAACTTCTCCAGGAGCTCGGCGAGTTCGGCCCCCGCCGCCTCGACCTCGGCGACCGGCATGGGTGCCAGGCTCTCCAGCAGGAAGATGCCGGAAACCGTCTCCTCGGTGAGTCGGGTGCGCGGCCCCTGGCGCCAGTTCCAGCGGCGGCAGGTCACGCCCGCGTCGTCGCGCCACACCACCTCGCCCGCGTCGGGGTGTTCGACGACCTCTTCACCGCCGGCGACGGTCACGAAGTCCTCGTCGCCCGTGGCCCGCACGAGCCGCATGCCGCCCTGGATGTGGTCGATGTCCTCGCCGCCTACCGGGATCAGATGCGCGACGCTGATGACGTTGTAGAGGTCGACGAGGAGGTTGATGCGGGGCAGTCCCGCGTCCGACAGCGCCCTCTTCGCCAGCGCCTCCGCCGAGTTGCGGGTGCGTGAGGGCTTCGAGCCGAACGCCGTGTACGTCTCGCGCCAGGCGACCATGTGCGGGTCCTCGTGCGGTGCGCGACCGTCCAGGCGTACGGCGAGACGGCCGGCCGCGTCGTCGAGGAGGGCCGAACTCTCGGCCGTGGACGGCCCGTTGGTCAGCCCGTGCGCCTCGATCGCCACGTGGGTGAAGCCGGGCGCGAGGGCGCGCACCTCGTCGGACACGGTCAGGGAGGGGGTCATCGCCTTGCCTCAGAGTGCGGTGGGGAGGGTCTTCCAGAGGTACGGCCGGTCGGGGGCGGCACGGAGGACGCTCAGTACGGTCGGATGCGGTTCAGCGTACAGGACCAGATGGTCCACCTCATTGAACTCCGGGTCTGGCACGAAAGCCAGCCGCTCGCCATCGAGGGAGAACTGGGCGTCGACGCCCGGCTTGTTGCCGCGCGGGTCCTGCCGGTGCCAGGCGCCGTTGAAACGTACGGCGACCAGGCCGTGCACCACGTCGAACCGCTGGTAGCAGAGCGCGGTCGGGATGTCCTCGGCCCGCAGCAGGGCGGCGAGCGCGTGCGCCTTGGCGTAGCAGATGCCCGTGCCCTGCTCCAGGACATCGGAGGCGCGCCAGGTGACGCGCATGTCGCCGGAGTCCTGGGAGTGCGGGATCGTGTCGCGCACGAACTCGAACGCCAGGCGCGCATAGGCATACGAGTCCACCGCATCCTTGGCGAGCCGGCCGGCCGTCTCCCGGACCAGCGGGTGGTCATGGTCGATGACCTCGTCGGCGGCCAAGTACGCGGACAGATCGGGGGTGTTCTGGATCAGCTCCATGACCGCAGAGCATAGGAAAGCGATCACCCGAGAGTCAATGACTTTTCAGGTGGCCGCATACCTATGCACTCGACTCCTTGGCGCCGCTACCGCGCCATCTCCTCCTTGAGCGCCGCCACGAACGCGTCCACGTCCTCCTCGGTCGTGTCGAAGCCGCACATCCAGCGCACGACACCGGCCGCCTCGTCCCAGAAGTAGAACCGGAACCGCTTCTGCAACCGCTCGCTCACGTCGTGCGGGAGCTGGGCGAACACGCCGTTGGCCTGCACCGGGTAGAGGATCTCCACTCCGTGCACGGCGCGCACGCCCTCGGCCAGCCGCTGGGCCATCTCGTTGGAGTGGCGGGCGTTGCGCAGCCAGAGGTCCTTGGCGAGCAGCGCCTCCAACTGCACCGATACGAAGCGCATCTTCGAGGCGAGCTGCATGGACAGCTTGCGCAGGTGCTTCATGTGGCTGACGGCGTCCTGGTCGATGACGACGACCGCCTCACCGAACAGCGCGCCGTTCTTCGTCCCGCCGAGGGAGAGGATGTCGACGCCGACCGCGTTGGTGAACGTCCGCATCGGTACGTTCAGGGAGGCGGCCGCGTTGGCTATGCGGGAGCCGTCCAGGTGGACCTTCATGCCGTGCGCGTGGGCGTGCTCGCAGATCGCGCGGATCTCGTCCGGCGTGTAGAGGGTGCCGAGCTCCGTGCTCTGGGTGATCGAGACGACCTGCGGCATCGCACGGTGCTCGTCGTCCCAGCCGTACGCCTGCCGGTCGATCAGCTCGGGCGTGAGCTTGCCGTCGGGCGTGGGCACCGTCAGCAGCTTGAGGCCGCCCATGCGCTCCGGTGCCCCGCCCTCGTCGACGTTGATGTGCGCGCTCTCGGCGCAGATCACCGCGCCCCAGCGGTCGGTGACCGCCTGGAGCGCGACGACGTTGGCGCCGGTGCCGTTGAAGACCGGGAAGGCCTCCGCCGTGGCGCCGAAGTGGCTGCGGATGATCCCCTGGAGGTTCTCGGTGTACTCGTCCTCGCCGTAGGCGACCTGGTGACCGCCGTTGGCCAGGGCCAGGGCGGCGAGCACCTCCGGGTGGGCCCCGGCGTAGTTGTCGCTGGCGAAGCCGCGGACCTCCGGGTCGTGATGGCGACGGGCGTCGGTCTTCGGGGGGTTCACGGCTTCTCGGTCAGCCACAGACGCTTTCCGTTCACTTCGGCGGCGGACCTGTGCCAGACGTCGACGATGGCCTCCGCGAGGTCCTTGACGTCCGTGAAGCCCGCGAACTTCGCGTTGGGACGCTCGGCGCGCATCGCGTCGTGCACCAACGCCTTCACCACCAGGATCGCAGCCGCCGAGGTCGGCCCCTCGGCGCCCCCGGCCTTGCGGAAGTAGTCGCCCATGGCGAGCGTCCACGCCTCGGCGGCGGCCTTGGCGGCGGCGTACGCGGCGTTCCCGGCGGTCGGGTTCGAGGCGCCGGCCGCGCTGATCAGGACGTACCGGCCACGGTCGCTGCGCTGGAGCGCCTCGGAGAAGGCGAGGGAGGTGTGCTGGACGGTGCGGATGAGCAGCAGCTCCAGGAAGTCCCAGTCGTCGAGGCTGGTCTTGATGAAGGTCTCGCTGCCGCGCCAGCCGCCGACGAGGTGGACCACGCCGTCGACCCGGCCGAACTCCTTCTCGATGCCGACGGCCCAGTCCCGGGTGGACTCCAGGTCGAGCAGGTCGACGGGTTCCCCGGTGACGGTGGCGCCGCCGCCCGCGTCCCGGGCCGCGCCCACGGCCTCCGCGAGCCGCTCGGGATCGTTGTCGGCGGCGACGACGGTCGCGCCCGCCTCGGCCAGCCGGACCAGTGCCGCCCGCCCGGCGGGACCACCCGCCCCGGCCACCGCGATCACCGCACCGCTGAGAGCTCCGTTCCCCGCCATGTTCTTCGCCTCCTGAGCAGCCGCCTGGGCGGCCTGAGCAATGTTCCCGGTGCCGCGAACGCTCACGCGGCGGCCCGCTCGGCGCTGTCCGCCGTGATGCCCCGGGTCGAGGCGATCACATGGCGAAGCTTCTTGGAGAGGGCCTCATAGAACATGCTCAGCGGAAACTCGTCCGGAAGCACGTCATCGACGAGTTTCCGCGGCGGCTGGCTCAGGTCGAGGGCGTCGGGACCCTTGGCCCACTTGGAGCCCGGGTGCGGGGCGAGGTACCGCGACACCAGGTCGTACGCGGCGAACCAGTGGACCAGCTTCGGGCGGTCGATGCCGGCCCGGTAGAGGTCCTCGATCTCGGCGCACAGCTGGTTCGTGACCTGCGGGGCGCGCTGCCAGTCGATGAACAGCTTGTTGTCGGTCCAGCGGACGACGTCGTGCTTGTGCAGGTAGGCGAAGAGCAGCTGGCCGCCGAGGCCGTCGTAGTTGCGGACGCGCTCGCCGGTGACCGGGAAACGGAACATGCGGTCGAACAGCACCGCGTACTGCACGTCACGGGCCTGCGGGACGCCGTCGGCCTCCAGCTTCACGGCCTCCTTGAAGGCGGTGAGGTCGCAGCGCAGCTCCTCCAGGCCGTACATCCAGAACGGCTGGCGCTGCTTGATCATGAACGGGTCGAAGGGCAGGTCGCCGTGGCTGTGGGTGCGGTCGTGGACCATGTCCCACAGGACGAAGGCCTCCTCGCAGCGGGTCTGGTCGTGAACCATCGCGGCGATGTCCGCGGGCAGCTCCAGGCCCAGGATGCCGACGGCCGCGTCGGTGACCCGGCGGAAGCGGGCGGCCTCCCGGTCGCAGAAGATGCCACCCCAGGAGAATCGTTCCGGCGCCTCGCGCACGGCGATCGTCTCCGGGAAGAGCACGGCGGAGTTGGTGTCGTAACCCGCCGTGAAGTCCTCGAACTTGATGCCGCAGAACAGCGGGTTGTCGTAGCGGGTGCGCTCCAGCTCGGCCAGCCAGTCGGGCCAGACCATGCGCAGCACGACCGCTTCGAGGTTGCGGTCCGGGTTGCCGTTCTGCGTGTACATCGCGAAGACGACCAGGTGCTGGAGACCGTCCGCGCGGTTCGCGGCGGGCTGGAAGGCCAGCAGCGAGTCGAGGAAGTCGGGCACCTGGAAGCCGTCGGCGACCCAGCGCTCCAGATCCTTGACCAGGGCCTCGTGGTAGGCGCGGTCGTACGGGAGCAGCGGGGACAGCTCCTCGACGGCCGCCACGACACGCCGTACGACGGCCTCGGCATCGGCCTTCCCGGGGGCGCCCTCGGCCTCGAAGTCGATCGATCCGTCCTTGGACTGCCATGGCCGGATCCGCTCCACGGCATCCTTGAGCGCCGGCCACGCCGGGTGCTCGACCACCCTGGTCGCGGGAGGAACCCGTTCCCCCGTCGCCGCCTGCACAAGAATTTCCGTCATGTCCCATCCTCCACGGGAGAAGCTCGCGTATGGAGACCGTATACATACGAGCTTCCTCCCAGCAAGGTGAGCCTCCGGAAATTATCCTGCGCACCCACATTGTCACCGAACTTTTTCCTGCCGGACGCGGTTGAGGCGGCACTTCCGGGTATACGTACGGCCCGCGCGGGTATCAGCCACTGGTCAATGCCCGCAGGACTCGCCCACGGCAGGGTGACCGCCCCCACCGGTACAGGCCAGGTCCGCCCCGTACGCCACGCCAATCCCCGGTGTACGCACGGGTTCATCGCGGGGCCGGGCCATTAGGCTGCGGCTCTGCCCGCGGGACCGTCCGCTCCGGTCCGCGGGGCCGAGCCGCCGTCGACGGAAGCGAGTTGAACCTTGAACTTCCTTACCATCGGTCATCGCGGAGTCATGGGTACCGAACCCGAGAACACCCTCCGTTCCTTCGTCGCCGCCCAGCAGGCCGGCCTCGACGTCATCGAACTCGATCTGCATCTGAGCAAGGACGGCGCACTCGTCGTCATGCACGACGCGGACGTGGACCGCACGACCGACGGCACCGGCCCGATCGCCGACAAGACCCTCTCCGAACTGCGCGCCCTGGACGCGGGCCGCGGGGAACGGGTCCCGGTCTTCGAGGAGGTCCTGGACGCGGTCAGGGCGCCGCTCCAGGCCGAGATCAAGGACGTGCAGGCGGCCCGCGCGCTGGCCGAGGTCATGCTCGACCGGGACCTGGTCTCGCGGGTGGAGGTGTCCTCGTTCCACGACGAGGCGGTCGCCGAGATCGCCCGCCTGGTGCCCGGCGTACGGACCGCGCTGATCGGCAGCCGGTACGGCACCGACATCGTGGACCGCGCCGTCGACGCCGGTGCCTCGACTGTCTGCCTCAACATCCGCCGACTCACCCTGGAGATCGTGGAGCGGGCCCGCAAGGCGGATCTGCGGATCATCGGCTGGGTGGTGAACACGCAGGACCACCTGCGGCTGGTACGGGCCCTGCAGCTGGACGGCGCGACCACCGACTACCCGGAGATCAAGCGCACCGGCCGCTTCACCGCATGAACGTCACGCCAGCTCCTTGACCAGCAGCTCGAACCGCAGGTCGTCGCGCTGCGGAATACCGAAGCGCTCGTCGCCGTACGGGAAGGGGGTCGTCTTTCCCGTACGGCGGTAGCCGCGGCGCTCGTACCAGGCGATGAGGTCCTCGCGAACGGAGATCACGGTCATGTGCATCTCGGTCGCGCCCCAGGTCTCGCGGACCGTGCGCTCCGCCGCCGCGATGATCACCTTGCCGAGGCCGCCGCCCTGGAGCTTCGGGCTGACGGCGAACATCCCGAAGTACGCGTGTGTGCCCCGGTGTTCGAGCTGGCAGCAGGCGACGATCGCGCCGTCCCGCTCCACCGTCAGCAGTCGGCTGTCGGGCGACTTGATGACCTGGAGCACCCCCTCGGGATCGGTGCGCTGCCCCTCCAGGATGTCCGCCTCGGTGGTCCACCCGGCCCGGCTGGAGTCCCCGCGGTACGCCGACTCGACCAGCGCGACGAGCTCGTCCACGTCGGCGTCGGTGGCGTCACGGAAGGTCAGTCCGTCGGTGGCGGCGCTGTCCATGGTGCAGGTCTCCGATCTCGGGCGCGGCGCGGGCAGGGACGAGCGTAACGCCGCGGCTAGGCTCCCTGCGCATGGTGCATGTACTCAGCAGCCGGACGCTGCTCCACCCGACCGACCCCGAGCGTTCGCGCCGCTTCTACGGCGAGCAGCTCGGCCTCGCGGTCTACCGCGAGTTCGGCACAGGCCCGGAGCGGGGCACGGTCTATTTCCTCGGCGGTGGCTTCCTGGAGCTCTCGGGACGCACCGAGGCCCCGCCCTCCCCGGCCGTACGGCTGTGGCTCCAGGTGGACGACGCGGCCGCGGCGCATGAGGAGCTGCGGGGCAAGGGGGTCGAGATCGTGCGGCCGCCGGTGAAGGAGCCGTGGGGGCTGGTCGAGATGTGGATCGCGGATCCGGACGGGATGCCGATCGTGCTGGTGGAGGTGCCGGCGGATCATCCGATTCGGTATCGGCCGGGGATCTGAGCGGTACGGGTCGGGGGGCCGGGGCGGCATCCGGCCCGCACGGGCGCCGATCAGCTGGGCCGGGGCGAGGCCCGGTATCCGGCCCGCTCCGGGCCCGATCAGCCGGGCCGGTGCTCCCAGCCGCGGTCCGTGCGGGTCAGTTCCGTGAAGCCCGCCCCCAGCAGCAGCTCGATCGCGGGTGCGTCGTCGGCCGACTCGTAGGCGAGCAGGCGGTCCACGTCGGACAGGCGGAGCCAGTCGGCCGCGTGGGCGAGGAGGTGGTGCTCCAGGCCTGTGCCGTGGGACGCCGGGTCGATGTGCAGGTTGCCGATGTCGGCCAGACCGGCCGCACGCGACTGGCGTTCGGGGCGGGCCAGGGCCGTGTCGACCTCGATGAAGCCGCGGGCGGCACCTGCGTCGTCGTAAGCCGTGAAGCGGGTGCCGCACTCGCCCAGCGTGCGCTCGAAGCGCGGACCGGACCCGGACTCGGGTGTCGGCAGGTCGGCCACCCGCGCGATCAGGATGACCTCCGTGTCGCCGGTGTGCCGGAAACCGGAGCGTTCGTAGAGGGCGTGGATGTGCGGCCAGTTGCGGGGCAGGCCGTAGACGGCCGGGGCCGGGACGGCACCGCCGGCGTAGCGGACGCGGACGTTCCAGCGGGCGAGCAGGGCGAGGCAGGCGGCCATCAGCTGCTCCGCGGCGAGGTCGGAGTCCGGCCGGAAGGACGCGGGCGGGCGGAAGACGAACCAGTCGATCTCGCCGGCGTCCCGGTAGGACTCGCCGACCTCGCCTTCGGAGCGGTAGCGCAGCAGGTGGGCGGCGGCCACGACCGCGCCGCGCTGCTCGGCGACGAGCGTCACGCGCTCGCCGACCCAGGGGTCGGTGACGGCCTCGCCCGGCTGCCGTTCCAGGTCGCTGAGGACTGTGTTGACCGAGACGGAGACGCCGGGCACCACGGCGGCGACGTGCGCGTTGATCAGTTCGGTGAGCTGGTCGCGGTCGTCGCGGCGGAAGGGGCGCACCGTGAGCGCGGACATGCGGGACCTCCGGACAGGGGTGGTGGGCTGGAGGCCGCCATGCGATGCGGTATGAGGAGGAGGGTATGTCGGTGGCGGCGCCGGGCGCGAGGGGGTTTGCGTCGGATGGCCGGGGGGCGGGTGCGGGACTAGCGTGCTGGAGGGGGTCTGCTCGGATCTGCCCCGGAGCAGATCCGGATCCGCTTCGGAAGGAACGCCATGAAGCTCGACAAGCCGGTGACCGGCGGGCCCTGCTGGACCGAGCTCGGGACCAGCGATCTGGACGGCGCCAAGCGGTTCTACGCGGAGCTGTTCGGCTGGCGTCCCGAGACGGATGCCCGGCAGGAGGCGGGCGGTTACACGGTCGCGCACCTCGGGGAGGTCGCGGTCGCCGCGCTGACGCCGCTGTACCAGGAGTCGCAGCCGGTCGCGTGGAACGTGTCGTTCGCGGTGGCGGACGCGGACGAGGCCGCCCGGAAGGTGACGGCGGCGGGCGGGACGGTGCTGCTCGGGCCGATGGACGTGTTCGACATCGGCCGGTTCGCGGTGGCCGTCGATCCGACCGGTGCCGTCTTCCAGATGTGGCAGGCACGGACCTTCCCGGGGGCCGGGGTGTTCAACACCCCGGGTTCGCTGGGCTGGGTGGAGGTTCTGACCCGCGCCCCGGAGCGGGCCGTGGACTTCTACACCACGGTGTTCGGCTGGAGCGTCAACGCCTCGGAGCACTACACCCAGTGGGGCATCGACGGCGCCGACTTCGGCGGGATGATGCGGATGGACGACAAGTTCCCGCACGAGGTGCCCGCGCACTGGCTGCCGTACTTCGCGGTGTCCGACGCCGACGCGTCGGCGGCCACGGCGACCGGGGCGGGCGGCACCGTCCTGATGGAACCGAGGTCGATGGCCGACGTCCGGCGGATCGCCGTGCTGCGGGATCCGCAGGGCGCGATGTTCGGGGTGTACGCGGACCTGCAGCGGGGCTGAGCGGTGGCTAGTCCGGCAGGGCGAGCGGTGTCACCGTGACCCGGTCGATGACAGGCGCGTAGGCGGACCGCTGACCGTGCTGATTGCTGCTGCGGCCGTCGAAGTCGGGGAGTTCGTCGGCGGTGAAGGTGACGGTATTGACGCCCCTGTTGAGGGTGACGGGGACGGAGAGGTCCCAGAAATTGTTGAAGTGGAACGTCGTGGGGAAGAGGACGCGCTGCGGGGCCGCTCCGTCGACGGAGATGTCGGCGTGGCGGCAGACCGGGTCCGGGTTGTAGTGGGTGGCGGGCGCCTGTTCGCCGTTGGAGTAGCGGACGGTGAGCGCGTGACGTCCGGGGTGCGAGGCCGTCACCGTGAGGGTGAGGGAGTTCGCGGGTCCGGCGCCGATGCCGTCGACGGCCTTGCCGCCGGAGGCGTACGGGTATCCGGTGACCTTCGCCGTGCCGGCCAGGGTGCCTTCCTCGGCGGCGGACACGCGCGCCGGAAGCAGCCCTCGTGAAGGTTCCACGCGCAGCCGGTCCACCACCAGGCGCTCCGAAGTCCCGGTCACCGTCACCTTGTTGATGCCTCCGGCCAGGAACAGCGGTACGGCTCCGCGCTCGGCCCGCGCGACTTCCTCGCCGTTGACCGTGAGCAGGCCCTCGCCGGGGCCGAGCAGGTCGACGGTGACCGTCGCCTCGCCGTCGTCCTCGGCGTACACCCAGAAGGTGGCGGTGCCTCCGCGCGGGAGGACCGCGGCGCCGGGCCCGAGGCGCCGGGCTCGGCGCAGTCGACCCGTGCTCCGCCGCCGAGCGCCGCGAACTCGGCGTCGTACAGGGCCACTTGTCGCTCGCCGCGCAGGGCGAGGTCCAGCTTGTCGACGACCGCGTCGCCCTTGGTCACGCCCAGATCGGGATCCTCGGCCGCAAGCGTGATCCGGTGCGGTCCGGCAGTGAGCTCGACGGTCGTGCCGGTGTGGCCCCACACCGCCCACTTGTAGCCGAGCGGCAGGCGCAGCTCCCGTGCGTCGCGGCCGTCGACGCGCAGGAAGACGTTGGTGGGGCCCTGCTCCCGTACCAGCTCGGCCTCGTTGTGGGAGTTGGCGAAGACCCGGAGGTCGTACGTGCCGTCCTGCGGGACCTCGACGTCGAAGGCGAGGACCAGGTCGGAGCCGGTTCGGAGGCCGCCGACGTGATGGCCGCCCGAGGTCGCGAACTTGTCGACGTCGGACGGGGATCCCTCGGGACCGTTCTTCGAATAGCCACCGCCCGTGTACGACGCGTCCTCCGCCTCGTAGGTGCGCCGCCAACCGACCGACGGCGGCAGCAGGTTGGCGCCGTTGCCGCCGGGGGCGAGGACGAGCTGGTAGGCCGACATCTCGTCGAGGCCGGTCAGGGGAAGCCTCACCCGGCCGTCCACGACGGGCAGTTCGATCTCGCGCAGCAGCAACGGCTGTGCGCTCGCGCCGACTTGCCCGGTCCACGGGATCTCCAGCAGCCGTAGATGCACCCGCCCGCCGAACACCCCGGTGTCGATGCCCTCGACGACCAGGTCCGCCGCCCCGCTCGCGCCGCCGAACAGCACCCGGGCCTGCCGCTTCTCCCGGTCCAGCGCGGCGACGCCCTGGAGGGTGTACTGCACGTTGGGCCGCGGCGCCCTGACCTCGACCGTGTTCCCGGACAGCTGTCCGTAGGCGTTGAACAGCCACCACTGCCCGTTGCCCTTGTTGGCCTCGACCGCCGAGTCGTTGAGGTTGCCCGCGATGTTCCAGTACGCCAGGTCGGCGTCGACCTTGGACTCCTCGATCGCGGCGATCCACTGGATCATCTGCCCGGGGACGGAGAGGTGGTAGTTGTGGGCGTACTCGTTGAGGTTGACGGGCAGCGGGCCGATGCCCAACTCCCGTTCCAGCTCACGGTACTTGGCGACGTTCGTACGGACCTCGTCCGGCGAGGACAGCTCGTGCCAGGTGACCACGTCCGGGAGTACGCCGTGGTCGCGCGCGAACTCCAGGAAGCCGCGCACCTCGGGATAGAGGATGCAGGTGTTGGGTCCGGCGATGCGCGCGCCGGGGTCCAACTCCCTGATGAGGCGGTACGCCCGCTCCCAGGCCGTGAAGAAGGGGCCGGGCTCGGTGTGCCAGGAGACGCCGTCGTAGCTCCACTCCCCCGTGCCGAACATGTTGCCCTCGGGCTCGTTGAACGGCACGTACACCACATGGGACTTGAGCGTGCCGAGCGTCAGCACCTGCTCGACCTGGCGGCGGAGGACGTCCAGATGGGTGGCGAGCCGTTCCGCGCCGGTGGCGCCCGGCCACTCGTAGGGGAAGCCACGGTGGAAGTCGGGGATGTAGACGTACACGTCCTTGCCGCCCGCGGCGACGAAGGACGGGAGGATCTCCAGGGCGTCGGCGCCGGGGTGCTGGATGCCGTCCTGGGCCTTGGTGGTGACCGTGCGGACGTACATGCCCTCGACGACGGCGCGGCTGGGCACCCCGTCGCCGTACAGGCCGTAGAGCGTGCCGCTCGCGCCGCCGTGGAACGGGCCGGTCTCGGTGCCCAGGTCGACCGTGAGGGTTTCGGCTGTCACGGCACCCCATCTTTCGTTCGGCATCTCGTACGCCAGTCGGGGGTCCGAACCGGCCTGGTCGAACGTAAGGAGTCCGCGGCGATCACGTCAACGGGCGGCCGGCCTCCGAAACTTCCGCAAACCGCCGCTCAGGCACGCAGTGCGCCGAGCCGGCCCTCCAGTCGGCCGAGCAACTCGCCGAGCAGCCCGGCCAGTTCGCCCTGCGCACTCGGTTCGAGGACGGACAGCACGGCCGTCTCGTAGGCGAGCTGCTCGGGCATGATGCCGTCGACCAGGTCGCGGCCCGTGTCGGTGAGGCGGAGGTGGGCGACGCGGCGGTCGCGGGTGTCGACGCGGCGCTCGACCAGGCCGCGCTCGGTGAGCAGCTTGAGGCGTTTGGTGACGGCGGCGCCGGAGGAGAAGGTCTCGCGGGCCAGTTCGCCGGGGGTCAGCTCGTGACCGGTGCGGCGCAGCGCGCCGAGCAGGTCGAACTCGGGGCGGCTGAGTCCGGCCCGGCGCAGCGGGGCGTCCTCGGCCTGCTGGAGGAGGGCGGCGCAGCGGTTGATGCGGCCGATGATCTCCATCGGGCCGGTGTCGAGGTCGGGGTGGACGGCCTGCCACTGCCGGACGACCGCGGAGACGGTGTCGCCCCCGGCCGCGTCCGCCTGCCGTCCGTTCACTGCCGTCATGGCCGTATGCCCTCCACGCTCGTACTTCTGTGCAGCCCCTGGCGCCTTGCCGTCGCCGCGAGCGTACGGTGTGCGGCCTGCTCGGCGCGCACGACCCGCTCCTGGGGCAGGGCACGCTGCCACCACTCGCCGGACGCGGCGTCGACGGTGGCCCGCAGGTCGGCCAGGGCGGCGGCGAGGGAGCGGCGGGCGGATTCCAGGGCGGTGGGCACGGGGGCGGGCTCGGCCAGGAGGCGGGCGGTGCGTTCGTGGGCGCCCTCAACCGCGGTCAGCGCGTGTTCGACGCGGTCACCGGAGCGGCGGTTGGTGACGACGACCGCGGCCAGGAAGCCGACCAGCGCGCCGACGAGCGTGTCCACGACCCGTTCGGTGATCAGCTGCCCGGGCTGCTGGGTCCGGGCGAACTCGGTAATGAGCAGGGCCATCGGGGTCACGCACACGCTGCCCAGCCAGTAGTTGCGGCCCATCAGCGCCTCGGCGCCGAAGTTGAAGGCGAGGCAGAGGAGCACGAGGAGCACCTGGCTGACATGGGCGAGCGGGACGACGGCGGCGAAGAGGAGTACGCCCAGGAGGTTGCCGACAACGCGCTGGATGCCGCGGCTCCAGGTGAGGGCGAGGTTGGCCTGGTAGAGGGAGGCGGCGGTGACCAGGGCCCAGTAGGGGCGGCCGATGCCGAGGGCCAGGGAGGCGTAACCGGCGAGGGCGCAGCCCAACGCCGTGCGTACGGCGATGGGGGTCAGCGGGCCGAGGCGCTGCCACAACGGGCGGGCGGGGGCGGCGAGTTCGGCGTCCGCGCCAAGGAGTTCGTCGGCGGCGGCCGGGTCGTGGACCTGCGGGAGCGGGCCCGTGCCGGTCAGCTCGCGCGCCCAGGCACGCAGCCGCTCGGGGTCGGTGTCGGCGGGGGCGGCGAGGGCGACCTCGGCACGGACGACGAGGCGTTCGAGGGCGCGGCGGGTGCGCGGGTCGCGGGCGGCCAGGAGCGTCTGCCAGGCGGCCTGGATGGCGGCGGCCGCGGCGGCGCGATGGCGGGGGTGAGGGTGAGGGTCGCTGTCTTCGGTCTCGGCGTGCGCCGCGGTGCGGGAGTGCGGGCGGCCGTCGCCGCCGTGGGCTTCGGCGTACGCGGCGGCCGCGTTCAGGGCCTGGGCGGTGGCCCGGCGCTCCGGGCCGTGCGGTCGCAGCAGTCCGGGCGCCATGCCGACGAGCCAGGCCCAGACGCCGGCCGCGAGGGCCAGGGCGAGGTGGCCGGGGATCTGGGCGAGGGTCTGCGGGGCGAAGAGGGAGGCGGAGCTGATGAAGGTGAGGACGACGTTGCCGGGCGGGCCGATGCGGGTGGCGTCGCACAGCGCCTTCTGGGCCGCTGCCAGCAGGGCGCCGACGGTGACGAGCACGACGGCGCCGGTGGTGAGCGACGCGGCGAGCAGGGCGACGGCGAGGCCGCCGACCATGCCGAGGATCACCAGGGCGAGGGTGCGGGCCCGGGCGGCGTAGGGGCGGTTGTGGGCGTAGAGGGCGCACAGCGAACCGGCCATCGTGTACATCGCCAGGTCGAGCCGGCCGAGGGCCAGGAGGGTGAGGTTGGGCGGGGCGACGGAGGCGACGACGCTGAGGGCGGGCTTGAACCAGATGCCGGAGGGGCGGCCCAGGCGGAGGGGGGTGGCCAGGGGGAAGCGGCGGGGGTGCGGGGTGGTCGGTGCCTTGGTCGCGTCTAGTGCCATGTGACATAACATTAGCAGGTGTTTTACTCGTAAAGCACCTCGGCGACCACGTCCCCCGCCTCCCGTCACCTCCCGTGCTCCCTCGAATGCTCCCCGTGTACACCCTTGCGCTCGCGTGCGCACCACGTCGCCCGGGCATCGACGGACTGTCGACACCGTTGAGCGGGGAGGTGCGTGTGCACGGACCGGCTTCGCCCGGCTGGCTGCTGGTCGCGCTGTGCGCGGCGACCGGCGCCTACTGTCTGCTGCGGATGCGCAGCACCGTCGAAGAACAGCGCCGGTCCGCGGGCGGCGAGGCGCTGATGGGGTTCGGGATGGCCGCGATGGCCGTACCGGCCGCGGTGTTCAACCCACCGTCCTGGGCCTGGCCCGGCTACGCCGCCCTGTTCGGTGCGGCAGCCCTGCGCGCGCTCTGGTCGGCGCGCACCAGCCCGCACCACCTCCACCACCTGGTCGGCACCGCGGCCATGGCCTACATGGCGATCGTCATGGCGGTCTCCCGCGCACACCACGCCGGCCACGGCACCTCGTCCGGAATCCCCTTGCTGACCGGGGCTCTGCTGCTCTACTTCACGGTCTACGTGCTGTTCTCCGGCGTCCGTCTGATACCGGTCGCCGCCGGCGGCGGGACCGTGGCGTGGGGCGACCGGCCGGAGCTGGCGCGGGCGTGCCGGCTGTCGATGGGGATCGCGATGGTGGCGATGCTGATCACGCTCTGAGCGCCAGTCCGCGGCGGGCAACCGTTGCTTGCGTCACTTTTGCTACGGCGGCCCGTGCCCTGGGCGGCGCCGCGCTCATAGGGTGATCGGCATGATGGTCCCCGCGGCACTGCTGCTGCTCGGCGCGCTGGCCGCCGTGGTCGCCCCTCGGCTGCTCGCCCGGGCCGGCTGGCCGGACCACGAGCCGGTGGTCGCGCTGTGGGTGTGGCAGTGCGTGGTGGCGGCCGTAATCCTGTGTTGCGCGCTGTCGATGACGCTGAGCGCGGCGGCGGCCTGGCAGGCGGTGCGCGGGCATGTCTTCGCCTCGGCGCCGCATGCCGTGGTGGAGGCGTATGCGCTGCGGACCACCGGGCCTTGGGCCGCGGCGACCGCGGTGACGTTGGCGTGCGCGGGGGTGTGGAGCGGGGCGATGCTGGTCCGGGAGGTCGTACGGGCGCGTGCCGGCCGTCGGCAGCGGCGGGCCGAACTCCTCGTCCGGGCCCCGCTGTTGCCGGGTGAGGGGCCGGTGGGCGGCCAGTTGGTCGTGCTGGAGGGTGAGCGGGCCGACGCCTGGTGGCTGTCGGGCCCCGCGCCTCAACTCGTGGTCACGACCGCGGCGTTGCGCCGCCTCAAAGGCCGGCAGCTGGATGCCGTACTCGCGCACGAGCAGGGACATGCGCGGGCTCGGCACGACTGGTTGCTGCACTGTTCGGCCGCGCTGGCGGGCGGCTTCCCGCAGGTGCCGGTGTTCGCGGCGTTCCGCGACGAGATGCACCGGCTGGTGGAGTTGGCGGCGGACGACACGGCGTCCCGTCGGCACGGCCGCCTGACGACCGCGCTGGCCCTGGTCGAACTGAACGAGGACCGAGGCGTGTTCGGCCCCTCCCCGACCACCCGGACCCACGTCCCGCAACGCGTCCACCGCCTCCTCACCCCACCTGCCCGCCTCACGAGGGCCCGCCGCGTGAGCCTGACGGCGACGGCCGCACTGGCTCCGGCGGTGCCGGTGCTGGTGGCGTTCGTTCCGGGTCTGCGGGCGCTGGGATAGACGCAGTCCCAAGCTGGGGAACCCCGCCATTCGCCTCGCACCCCACCCGTCGGCGAGGATCACCGTATGCACTCCCCGCCCGTCGACTCCCCGCCCCACCCGCCGGACCACCACACCGCGGCCCGCGCCGCTGCCGCCCTGACCGTCTCCTCCCTCCTCCTGCTGATCCTGGTCGCGGCCGAGTGGCACCCCCTGATGAGCGTGGACGGCGACATCGCCCGCACCACCCACGGCTGGGCCGTCGATGAGCCGGACCTCACCCACGTGTTCCGCATCCTCACGGACTGGGTCTGGGACCCGTGGACGATGCGCCTGGCGGCCGCACTGACCGTGGTGTGGCTGATCCGGCGCCATGCGGCGTGGTGGACGGCCCTGTGGCTGACGATCACGGTCGCCCTCGGCAACGTCCTCCAACAAGCCCTCAAGGCCGCGGTCGACCGCCCCCGCCCGACCTGGCCCGACCCCGTCGACTCGGCCCACTACGCGGCGTACCCCTCCGGCCACGCCATGACGGCGACGATCGTCTGCGGCCTGCTCCTGTGGCTCGTCCACCACTACGCGGCGGGCCGCGCGGCATCCCGTACGGCCCTGTGGTCGGCGGCGATCTCGGTGACCGGCGTCGGCCTGACCCGCGTATGGCTGGGCGTCCACTGGCCGTCGGACGTGGTGGGCGGCTGGCTGCTGGGGGCGATGGTGGTGACGGTGGCCGTGCTGGTCCACCGGCGGTGGGGGCCATAAGATCCGTTCATGCCTGCCGTCCTCTTCGACTTCTCCGGCACTCTGTTCCGGATCGAGTCCACCGAGTCCTGGTTGCGTACCGTGCTCGATGAGGGCGGGGTCGCCCTGTCCGAGCCGGAGTTGGTGCAGGCGGCGAAGGCGTTGGAGGTGGCGGGGGCGCAGCCGGGTGGGGCGTTTCCGGAGCGGTTGCCCGAGGAGCTCCGCGAGTTGTGGCGGGTCCGGGACGAGAGTGCCGCGGCACATCGGGCCGCCTACATCGGGCTGTCGCGCCAAGTGCCGCTGCCTCACACCGACTTGCACGACGCGTTGTACGACCGGCACATGACGCCGGCCGCCTGGACCCCGTATCCCGATGCCGCCGAGGTGCTGTACGGGCTGTGCGAGCGCGGGCTCGGTATCGGTGTGGTCAGCAACATCGGGTGGGATTTGCGGCCCATCTTCGAGGCGCACGGGCTGGACCGGTTCGTCGACACGTACGTGCTGTCGTACGAACACGGCATCCAGAAGCCCGACCCGCGGCTGTTCGCCGTCGCCTGCGAGGCGCTGGAGGTCGAGCCCCGCGAGACGCTGATGGTGGGCGACAGTGCGGAGGCGGACGGCGGGGCGGAGGCCCTCGGGTGCCGGTTCCACCTCGTACGGCATCTGCCCGTACGGGAGCGGCCGGACGGTCTGCGGCCCGTGCTGGACCTGGTCGACTGACCGTCGGCGGCCCCGGCCCCCAGCTCCCGGCCGCTACTCCAGATACCCCTCCACCTGCGAGGACGACCGCACCCGCGCCTCGTCCGGGTTCTCCCCGAACTCCGTCTTCGCGCGCCGCTGCCGCAGCAGGTCCCAGCACTGGTCGAGCTCGCGTTCCAGTTCGCCGAGCCGCTGGTGTTCCGTCGCGCCGTCGATGTCACCGGCCGCCATGGACGCCCGCAGCTTGCGCTCGTCCTCGACCATCTCCGTGATCCTGGCCAGGATCCGCTGGTCCTGTTCCATGTCCGCACGCTCCTCGGCTCGGCACCGTCGACCACTCTAGGGACGCCCGAGCTGCGGTGCTACGCGAGTGCGATGGTCCGGCGGTAGTCGCCTGAGGACACCTTCGGGTCGGGAAGACCGCCCGCCTGAGACGATCCCCCGCGTCGCCCCAGACGGACGGCAGCCCTCACCAGGCCCTTCGGGACCTTGGCGTGGCCCCGCCGAGTATAGTTGGCTGGTAGCCAGTCAACGACGGAGTTACAGCATGTCCCCGCGCAGCGCCTCGGTCAATGAAGAGTTGCGGAGACGTTCCCGGGAGCGGCTCCTCCAGGCGGCCGTCGAGCTGGTCGGCGAGCACGGCTACGAGGCGACGACGCTCGGCGACATCGCGGACCGGGCCGGCTCGGCGCGCGGCCTGGTGTCGTACTACTTCCCCGGAAAACGCCAGCTCGTGCAGTCCGCGGTGCACCGGCTGATGCACCGCTCCCTGGAAGAGGCGCTGGAGAGCGAGCCGCGCACGGAGGACGGGCGGGAGCGGATGGCCCGGGCCATCGATGCGATCCTGGGGCTGGCCCGGGACCGGCCCGTGCTGATGCGCCAGCACATGGCGGGACTGCTGCAGGCGGAGGGGTTCGTGCAGTGCCCGGAGCAGCAGCGGCTGGCCGAGCTGCTCCGGGACACCGTCGCCCGGCACGGTTCGCGGGACGTCGCCGTGGACTACCCGATGCTGCGTTCCCTGCTGATGGGCGCCGTGTACGCGATGGTGCTGCCGAACGTGCCGATGCCGATCGCGACGCTTCGCGCCGAGCTGTTCAAGCGCTACCGGCTGGACCCGGAGATGGGCCTCCCGCCGGACACCGGGACGGCGGCCGACGCGACCCGCCGGATGGACCTGTCACGCTTCTTCGCGACCGGCGACGAGTCGGAACCGGCCGCCGAGCCAGGTCCGCCGGATTAGCGCCGGCTCAGTCGAAGTAGTCCGGCTGCGTCTGGACGTTGAGCTCCTCCAGCCGTACCCGCTTCGCCGGATCCGTGCGCCGGTCGGTGAGCTTCAGGACGTCGAAGCCCTTGGCGATGTCGTTCGCGTAGATGTAGCCGTTGTAGTAGTACGCCGACCAGGCACCGCCCACCTGCAGGGTGGTGGTGGACAGCGGGCCGCGCTCGAAGTAGGCGATCTCCTTCGGGTTCGCGGAGTCGGTGAACTCCCAGACGGAGACGCCTCCTTGGTACCAGGCCTGGACCATGATGTCCTTGCCCTTGACCGGGATCAGCGAGCCGTTGTGGGCGACGCAGTTCTCGGTGTCGGCCTGGTGGCGGGGGATCTTGTAGTAGCTGCGGAAGACCAGCTTGCGCTTGTCGCCCTTGCCGACGATGTCGTAGATGCCGTCGGCACCTCGGTCGGGACCGATCGCCGCGTTGCAGGTGGCCGCACCGCCGCCGCCCAACTCGTCGGTGAACACGACCTTGTTCGCCTCCTGGTTGAAGGTCGCCGAGTGCCAGAAGGCGAAGTTGACGTTGTCCTGGACCTGGTCGATGACCTTCGGGTGCTCAGGATCCTTGATGGAGAGCAGGATGCCGTCGCCCATGCAGGCGCCCGCGGCGAGGTCCTTCGAGGGCAGCACGGTGATGTCGTGGCAGCCGGTGGTCTTGGAGACGCCCGGGTTGGTGGGTGAGCCCGGATTGCCGCCGCCGTCGGGACCGTCGCCGGGGAAGAGCACGGGGAAGTCCACCACGGCCGCCTTCTCGGGGTGGCTGCGCGGCACCTTGATGACGGAGATGCCGTCGTGCGGCGGCTGGCAGTCCGGGTAGGTGGCGCTGGGTGAGTACGAGGAGACGTAGACGTAGACGTTACGGCGCTCCGGTACCAGCGAGTGGGTGTGCGAGCCGCAGGCGGTCTCGACGGCGGCGACGTATCTGGGGTTCTTCTTGTCGCTGATGTCGAAGACCTTCATGCCCTCCCACGAGGACTTCTCGGTCGCGGGCTGGGTGGTGCTGTTGCAACTGCTGTCGCTGCGCGAGGAGTCGGTGGACAGGAAGAGCAGGTCGCCGGAGACGGAGATGTCGTTCTGCGAGCCGGGGCACAGGACTTGGGCGACCGTCCTCGGCGCCTTCGGGTTGCTGATGTCGAAGATGCGGAAGCCGTCGTAGTTGCCGGCGAAGGCGTACCTGCCCTGGAAGGCGAGGTCCGAATTGGTGCCCGCGAGGGCGTCCTTGGGGATGTTGACCAGGGGTTCGATGTTGGCGGAGTGGACGATCTCGTCCTGGCCGGGTATCTCACCGCCCGCGATGGCCTCGGCCGCCTCGGCCCGCGCGCTCTTCGACACCTCCTTGCCGGTGGCCGGGGCGTCCCCGGGGTCGGGGGTCGCGGCCGCCGGTGCGGCGGTCAGCAGTGCGGCCAGGAGTCCGGCCGCGGCGGCGGCAACTCCCAGGCGTCTGCGTCGCGTTCGGAGCTGGTTCAACAGGGTCACTGTTTCCTCCCTAGTTCCGTTCGTGGCGGAACGGTTCACGCATCCCCGAAGTATCGTCTTCACCATGCACAGATCAACAGAGGGCAACGAACTCGTAATGAAGGTTTTCGGCCGGTCATGGCGAGCCCTCGCCGCGGCGGCACTGGCCACCGCGGCTCTGGTCGGGCTGTCGGCCTGCGACTCGGAGTCGCGGGCCAAGTCACCTGCGGCGAACGGGCCTTCGGTGATCGCGCCGGGTCTGCCGGGCGAGGAGAACCGGACGCTGTCCGCCGCGGACGCCACCGAGCAGCGCGCCGAGGACGACTCCCCCAACTCGGCGGACGTCTCCTACGCCCGCATGATGATCGCGCACCACTCGCAGGCCCTGGAGATGACCGAACTCACCCCGGAACACGCCGAGTCGACGCAGGTGAAGCGGCTGGCGGAACGCATCGCCGCCGCACAGAACCCCGAAATCAAGGCCATGCAGGGCTGGTTGAAGAGACACGGCAAGGACGAGAAGACCGAGGGGCACGACCACGCGGCCATGCCCGGGATGGCGACAGACGCCCAGCTGAAGAAGCTGCGCGCGGCCGAGGGAAAGGCCTTCGACCAGCTGTTCCTGACGCTGATGATCACGCATCACGAGGGCGCGATCACCATGGCGACCGACGTGAAGGCGCAGGGCAACAACATCCAGATCGAGGAGATGGCCGACGACGTGATCGCCCAGCAGACGAGCGAGATCACCCGGATGCGCGACATGCAGTAACGGCCGAACGGCCGACCGCTCCAACGTCCTTTGTCAGCGGCGTGCGTGACTGGGTGTCAGGTATCCCGCGTCTCGCGCCTGCGAGATCATCCGGAGCGACTTGCGGCGGCTGTGGCCGGTCGCGCACATCACCGCGAGGACCGGGTCGACGCCCTCCTCCTGCGCGGCCCGGTACTCCTGCGCGACGAGCCAGCGGCCCTCGGTCCCCCGCGGCCAGGCGGGACGGGCGCGCCGCGAGCCCGACGGGCCGCCGGCTTCCGCGGGCGCCTCCTCGCCGAAGCCGCACGCGTCGAAGAGCGGGTCCTCGATCCAGTCCGCGAGCAGCGCCAGGTCGTCCAGGGACAGCGCCGGCTGGGCCCGGACGTCCTCCAGGGAGACGCTCCCCTCGCCGACCACGGCAAGGGCGTCGACCCGGGCGCCGTCGGGGAACGCCAGCCGGACGGTGAACCAGGCCGTCGTGACCGCGTCCGCGCCCTCCTGCACTTCCCACGCGGGCCACACGGACACCGTGCCGTCCGTCGGACAACGATCAGAAAGATTAAGAAAGGATGCTTCTAGCACACACGCAACGTAACCGCATCATCACATTCCATACGAACGGACACGCACGGGTGAGCCGCGCCGACACCCTGTCGGGCCAGCACCGACGGTGCGATATTGGTGCCGTCAGCGATCTCCTGCCGTAAGGGGTTCCGCCGTGCTGCGTGTCGCCGTCGTCGGCTCCGGGCCGAGCGGGGTCTACACCGCCCAGAACCTCGTCCAGCTCGATCCGGGGGTGCACGTCGACGTCCTGGACCGGCTGCCGTGCCCGTACGGCCTGGTGCGCTACGGGGTGGCGCCGGACCACGAGAAGATCAAGTCGCTGCAGAACAATCTGCGGACGATCCTGGAGCACGAGCGGGTGCGGTTCCTGGGCGGGGTCCAGGTCAGCCCCCGCGGGGTGCCGACCGAGCGGCTGCGGGAGCTTTACCACGCGGTCGTGTACTGCGTGGGCGCGGCCACCGACCGCCATCTCGGGATCCCCGGCGAGGACCTGCCGGGCAGCTGGTCGGCGACCCAGTTCGTGTCCTGGTACAGCGCCCATCCGGACGCGGTCGACGACGCCTTCGTGCGCGGCACCCGTTCGGCCGTGGTGATCGGCGCAGGGAACGTCGCGGTCGACGTCACCCGCATGCTGGCCCGCGGCGCGGCGGAACTGAGTCCCACCGACATTCCGCAGGGCGCGCTCAGCGCGCTGGCGGCGAGCCCGGTGACGGACATCCACATGGTCGCCCGGCGCGGCCCCTCGCAGGGCCGCTTCACCACCAAGGAGCTGCGCGAGCTGGGCGGCCTGCCGGACACCGAACTGGTCGTGGATCCGGACGAGTTGGCCATCGATCCGGCCTACGCCGACCCGGCCGCGCTGCCCGCGGTCCAGCGGCGCAACGTGGAGGTACTGCGGGGCTGGGGCGGGGCCGGTTCCCGGGGTGCGGGCCGCAGTATCTGGATGCGTTTCTTCCTGCGTCCGGTCGAACTGCTGGAGGAGGACGGGCGGGTGGGCGCCGTGCTCTTCGAGCGGACGGAGCCCGACGGGCGCGGCGGGGTGCGCGGCACGGGGCGGTACGAGACCGTCGAGGCGCAGTTGGTGCTGCGTTCGGTCGGCTACCGCGGAGTGCCCCTCGACGGGCTGCCGTTCGACGAGGAGACCTGCACCGTCCCGCATGTACAGGGCCGGGTCCTGCACGGCTGCTTCACCGTGCCGGGCGAGTACGTGGCCGGCTGGATCAAGCGCGGCCCGACGGGCGTCATCGGCACCAACCGGCCGGATGCCAAGGAGACGGTGACCTCGCTGCTGGAGGACGCCTCCGTCCTCGTACGCAAAGAAGTACCGGAAGACCCGGTCACGGCGCTGCGCGCGGCGGGGATCGAGCCGGTGGAGTGGGCCGGATGGCAGGCGATCGAGCGGGCCGAGGCGACGCTCGGGGCCTCCCTCGGGCGGAGCGTGGTCAAGCTGGCCGACTGGGAGTCGCTGCTGGCCGCGGCGCGGGCGGCCTCGTAGCAGAGTCGGCCGCGATCCGGTGGGCAGGACACACGTCGGCAACACCCGGAAATCAACAAACTGTTCAAGGTCCTTACGGTCTCGTCCTGTTGGATCTCTCCCCCGCCCCCGCCGCTCTGGAGTGCTCATGGCCACACCCACCCCGGCCCATCCCGTCGACGAGGTCCCACCCGTACGGCAGTTGGCCGCCTTCGGTCTCCAGCACGTGCTCGCGATGTACGCGGGCGCGGTGGCGGTGCCGCTGATCGTGGGCGGTGCGATGAAGCTGTCGTCCGCGGACCTGGCGTATCTGATCACCGCCGATCTGCTGGTGTGCGGCATCGCGACGCTCATCCAGTGCGTGGGTTTCTGGCGGTTCGGCGTGCGGCTGCCGATCATGCAGGGCTGTACGTTCGCCGCCGTGTCGCCGATGGTGCTGATCGGGACGACGGGCGGCGGGCTGCCCGCGATCTACGGCTCGGTGATCGTCGCGGGGCTGGCGATCGTGCTGCTGGCGCCGGTGTTCGGGAGGCTGCTGCGGTTCTTCCCGCCGCTGGTCACCGGCACGGTGATCCTGATCATCGGTGTCTCGCTGCTGCCGGTCGCGGGCAACTGGGCGGCGGGCGGGGCCGGTTCGAAGGACTTCGGGGAGCCGAAGAACCTCGCGCTGGCCGGCTTCGTGCTGCTGGTGGTGCTGGGCGTGCAGCGGTTCGCGCCGGTTTTCCTGAGCCGGATCGCGGTGCTGGTCGGCATCGTGATCGGTCTGGCGGTGGCCGTCCCCTTCGGGTTCACGGACTTCGGCGGGGTCGGGGACGCCGACTGGCTGGGCATCAGCACGCCGTTCCACTTCGGGGCGCCGACCTTCAAGGCGTCGGCGATCATCTCGATGCTGGTCGTGGCGCTGGTGACGATGACCGAGACGACCGGTGACCTGATCGCGGTCGGCGAGATGACCGGCCGCAAGGTCGAGCCGCGCTCGTTGGCGGACGGACTGCGCGCCGACGGCCTGTCGACCGTGCTGGGCGGCGTCTTCAACACCTTCCCGTACACGGCGTACGCGCAGAACGTGGGCCTCGTCGGCATGACCCGGGTGCGCAGCCGCTGGGTGGTGGCCACGGCGGGCGGGATCCTGGTCCTGCTCGGCCTGCTGCCCAAGCTGGGCGCGGTGGTCGCGGCGATACCGGCGCCGGTGCTGGGCGGAGCGGGTCTGGTGATGTTCGGGACGGTGGCCGCGAGCGGCCTCAGGACCCTGGCCCAGGTCGACTTCAAGGACAACCACAACCTCACGGTCGTGGCGGTCTCGGTGGCGGTCGGCATGCTGCCGGTCGGGGTGCCGACGGTCTACGCGAAGTTCCCGGACTGGTTCCAGACGGTGATGAACAGCGGCATCAGCGCCGGCTGCCTCACCGCGATCGTACTGAACCTGCTCTTCAACCACCTTCCCTCGAAGGCCGGTTCAGCGCTTCCGGAGGCGGACGGCCTGCCGGTCGGCGGCGGCGAGAAGGGCGTCGAGGAGTCCCGGGAAGAGGTCGTCTAGATCGTCCCGGCGCAGGCCGTTCATCTTGGCCGTGCCCCGGTAGTTCTGCCGGATCACCCCGGCCTCGCGCAGCACCCGGAAGTGGTGCGTGGTCGTGGACTTGGTGACGGGCAGGTCGAACCGCGAGCAGGAGAGCTCGTCGCCGTCGGCGGCGAGTTCTCGCACGATCCGCAGCCGCATCGGGTCGGAGAGCGCGTGCAGCACGCCCTCCAGCCGGATCTCGGCCCGCCCGGGATGCGGGAGGTCACGGCTGCTGGTGGCGGGGGCGGGGGTACTCACGCGGCCATTGTACGAGAACTTTCGTAGTTCGGCAGGCATCGTAGTTTGACATTCGACGTACTACGATGCCTATCGTACGAGCCGTACCTCGGTCCCGCGAGAACGGAGCAGCTCCCGATGAGCGCCCTCTTCCAGCCCTTCACCCTGCGCGACGTGACCATCCCGAACCGCGTGTGGATGCCCCCGATGTGCCAGTACTCCGCCGCGTCGGAGGGCCCGGAGACCGGCGCCCCGAACGACTGGCACTTCGCGCACTACGCGGCGCGCGCGGCCGGCGGCACGGGGCTGATCATCGTCGAGGCGACGGGCGTGTCGCCGGAGGGCCGGATCTCGCCGCAGGACCTGGGGATCTGGAACGACACCCAGGTCGAGGCGTTCCGCCGGATCACGCGCTTCCTCGTCTCCCAGGGGACGGTGCCCGGCATCCAGCTGGCCCATGCGGGCCGCAAGGCGTCGACGGACCAGCCCTGGAAGGGCGGCGCGCCGCTCGGGCCGGAGGAGAACGGGTGGCGGGGTGTCGCGCCGAGCGCGCTCGCCTTCGACGGCAGGCACCCGGTGCCCACCGAGCTGACGGTCGATCAAATCCGTGCGGTCGTGGGCCAGTTCGCCGCTGCGGCCCGCCGTGCCCTCGCCGCCGGTTTCGAGGTGGCCGAGATCCACGGTGCCCACGGCTATCTGATCAACGAGTTCCTCTCGCCGCACTCCAACCACCGCACCGACGCGTACGGCGGCTCGTACGAGAACCGCGTCCGCTTCGCGCTCGAGGTCGTGGACGCCGTGCGGGAGGTGTGGCCGGACGACAAGCCGCTGTTCTTCCGCATCTCGGCGACCGACTGGCTGGAGGAGGGCGGCTGGACGGCCGACGACACGGTCCGTTTCGCCGCCGAGCTCCACGGCCACGGCATCGACCTGCTCGACGTCTCGACCGGCGGCAACGCCTCCGGCGTGCGCATCCCCACCGGCCCCGGCTACCAGGTGCCGTTCGCGGCCCGGGTGAAGGCCGAGACCTCACTGCCGGTCGCGGCCGTGGGTCTGATCACCGGCGTCGAACAGGCCGAGAAGATCCTGGCCAACGGTGACGCGGACGCGGTGCTGCTCGGCCGCGAGCTGCTGCGCAGCCCGTCCTGGGCGCGGGCCGCGGCCCGTGAGCTCGGCGGGGACGTGCATGTGCCGGACCAGTACCACCGGTCCGTCTAGCTCCCCGGAGCGACCGCCTCCTCGGCCCAGTGGTGACCGTCGAGCGCCTGCCGCGCCTGGCGCTGCGCCCGCTCGGCCACCACCCGCGCCTCGGTCACCACGTCTCCGCGTTCGCGTACGAGACTTTCGTACACCGGCAGATGTTCGTTCTCACTCGAATTCATACTCGCCCGATCCGTGCAGCTGTTCCATGGCCGGCCGCCCAATAAATCACGGCCGGCCGGCCGCCTTCGCGGAGAACACGGAGGCTTTCTGTGCCCATCGCGAGGACTTCCTGTGCCCGTCCTCAACCGGCCGTGCAGGCCGTCCCGTTGAGGACGAAAGCGGCCGGAGCCGCGCTGTTGCCCGTGTGGTTCGCCTGGTAGCCGATACTCACGCTCGTGTTCGGGGCGATCGTCGCGTTGTACGTGGCGTTCGTCGCCGTCACCGCTCCGGAGGCCGGCGCGTACGTCGCACCCCAGCCGTTGGTGATGACCTGCCCCGCCGGCAGGGTGAAGCCGAGCTGCCAGCCGTTGACCGTCGTGGTGCCGGTGTTGGTGATGGCCACGGAGGCGGTCAGGCCGGTGTTCCAGGCGTTGGTGGTGACGCTCACCTTGCAGGCGCCGGGCTGCGGTTGGGGCGCGGGGCCCGAACTGTCGAGTCCGAAGAAGGTGAGGGCGCGGGAGGCCATGCCGTACGTGTAGAGGTTGTGGCCGACGCCCTGGAGGCTGATGGCCTCGACGGCGGCCCGGTCACCGGTGGAGCCGTAGCGGGTGCGGGTCCAGCCGGAGACGGGTGAGTCCGTGGCGGCCGGGGTCTGGCCGACGCCCTGGACGTCCGTCCACTGCTTGATCTCCTCGCCGAAGTTCGGGTAGCGCAGCGTCGCGTCCTCGGTGCCGTGCCACAACTGCATCCGGGGGCGGGGGCCGGTGTAACCCGGGTAGGCGCCGCGCACCAGGTCGCCCCACTCCTGCGGGGTGTGGGTCACCGTGCCGTTCGCGCACGCGCTGTTCCACTCTGAGCCGTCGGTGGTGGCGAAGCAGCCGAAGGGCACGCCGGAGAAGGCGGCGCCGGCCGCGAACACGTCGGGGTAGTCGCCGAGCAGGACGTTCGTCATCATCGCGCCGGAGGAGATCCCGGTGGCGTAGACCTTCGTGGTGTCCGCGCTGTACGTACGGGTCACCCAGTCGATCATCGACTTGATGCCGACCGGGTCGCTGCCGCCGCCGCGCTCGAGGGCCTGCGGCGAGGAGACGTCGAAGCACTTGCTGGCCCGGGTGACCGACGGGTAGATCACCACGAAGCCGTAGGTGTCGGCGAGTTGGGCCCATTCGGTGCCGTTGTACATGGCCGGTCCGGAGCCGGTGCAGTAGTGCACGGCGACGACGACCGCGGGATGCGCGGTGACGCTGTCCGGCACGTAGAGGTACATCTGGAGGTTGCTGGGGTTGGTGCCGAAGTCCGTGACCTCGGTGAGGGTCGCGGTGGGGACCGCGGCGCGCGCGGCGGCGGCCGGGGGTGCGGCGAGGGTGACCGCTGCGAGCAACGACACCAGTGCGGTGACCAGTGCCGGGAGCACCGTCCGCAGTGGTCTCCTCGGGGTCGTACGGGTGCGGGTGGACACGTCCTTGCCCCTTTCTCGGCGGGAGTCGGTCGAAAGCCGTTCGGAACTTCTCGGGAATCTTCCGGAGAAGGCGGGAGCCCGTTCCGCATCGTGGCATGGACACGCCCTCCATGGAAGCGCTCCCACGGGGCTGTCCCGCCCGGATCCGGACAGCCCTTGCCGCCCACCTGGGCTTACGGAATGCGTCCTGCGCAAAGCGTTGACCAGAAAGCGCTTACCCTCTACGTTCCGTTCAGCACCGTGACCGACAGGGCCCGATCGGTCACCATGCTCGCGCGCGGAGTTCAACATGGAGTACGTCGTTCACGTACACGACCAAGCAAGACCTCCCGAAGGGACGCACCCGCATGCGTACTCGCCCCCCACGTACACACGCGCAAAGAACCACGATGGTGGCGGCCGCCGCGGCCGCGCTGGCCACGGTGACCGTTCTCGCCCTCCCCCAGTCCGCCGGCGCGGCCGATTCGTCGCCGGTCGGGTTCGGCGCCGGGACGACCGGCGGCGGCAGCGCCACGGCGACCACCGTCTCGACCCTGGCCGCCTTCAAGACGGCGGTCACCGGCAGCACGGCGAAGGTCGTCAAGGTGAGCGGCCTGATCTCGCTGAGCGGTCAGGTCGACATCGGCTCCAACACCACGGTGCTGGGCGTCGGTTCGTCGTCCGGGTTCACCGGTGGCGGGCTGCGGCTGAAGAACGCGACCAACGTGATCGTCCGCAACCTGAACCTCAGCAAGGCGGTCGGCACGGACGCGATCACGGTGCAGAAGTCGACGAAGGTGTGGATCGACCACAACGCCCTGTCGTCCGACCGCGACCACGACAAGGACTACTACGACGGACTGGTCGACATCACCCATGCCTCGGACTACGTCACGGTGTCCTGGAACGTCTTCAAGGACCACTACAAGGGCTCGCTGGTCGGCCACAGCGACAACAACGCGAGCGAGGACACCGGGCATCTGCGGGTGACGTACCACCACAACTGGTTCGACAACGTCAACTCCCGCATCCCCAGCCTGCGGTTCGGCACCGGGCACTTCTACGACAACTACGTCGTCGGCGCCGAGACGGCCGTGCACTCGCGCATGGGTGCGCAGATGTTCGTCCAGAACAACGTGTTCCGCAGCACCGAGGTCGCCGTCACGACCAACCGGGACAGCGACGTGGACGGCTACGCCAACCTGTCCGGAAACGACCTCGGCGGAGCCGCCACCGAGATCTCCCAGGTCGGCACCTTCACCAGCCCGCCCTACAGCTACACCGCCGAGCCCGCCTCGTCCGTGGTCGCCTCGGTGACCGCCGGCGCGGGCACCGGCAAGCTCTGACCACCCCCCACCCGGAAGAAGGCATCGGGACATGACCTCACCAGCACGCACGCGTGCGCGCGCACTGGCCGGCGGCCTGGCCGCTCTAGGACTTACGTCTGTCATGATCATGACAGACGGAGCCTCCCCGGCGAGCGCCGCCACCTGGCCCACCGCCAACGGCAGCCAGGCCGTCACCGCGACCATCCCGGTCTCCGGCACCAAGGACTACGGGATGAAGCGCCTCTACGGCAGCGGCGACCTCGGCACCGGCGGCCAGAACGAGGACCAGGACCCGATCCTGGACCTGGCCCCCGGCGCCGTCCTGAAGAACGTCATCATCGGGGCGCCCGCCGCCGACGGCATCCACTGCGAGGGCAGCTGCACGCTCCAGAACGTGTGGTGGGAGGACGTCGGTGAGGACGCGGCGACCTTCCGGGGCTCCTCGTCGTCCAACGTGTACACCGTCTCCGGCGGCGGCGCGAAGGAAGCCAGCGACAAGGTGTTCCAGTTCAACGGCGCCGGCACGCTGAACGTCTCCAACTTCGCGGTGCAGAACTTCGGCAAGCTGGTCCGCTCCTGCGGCAACTGCGGCACGCAGTACAAGCGGACCATCAACCTCAACACCATCGAGGCGACCTACAAGGGCAGCGCGCTGGTCGGGATCAACACCAACTACGGCGACAGCGCGACCCTGAAGAAGATCACCATCGTCGGGGACAGCAGCAAGAAGATCGTGCCCTGCCAGAAGTACATCGGGAACAACACGGGCGCGGAGCCGCCTAAGAACGGCTCGGGTCCGGACTCGACGTACTGCAAGTACGCCGCCTCGGACATCACCTACAAGTAGACCCCCACGGTGAACCCGGCCGTACGAAGCGCACCCGCACGGCGCTTCGTACGGCCGCCGTCGTGTCACCTCCCGAGTCCCGCGTCATACGCCGATGGAGCCGGCGATCTCCCGCTGGTACTCGGCGTATGCGGCCCGCAGTGCCGCGCCCGGCCAGTCGGCGGGGAGGAGTTCCGGGGGCAGGACGGGGTCGGTGAGCAGGTGGCGTACGACCGCGGCGAAGGCGGTGAGGCGGTGGGCGGGGAGGCCGGCCGCGGCGATGTGGGCCAGCAGGGAGCGGGCGTCGGCGGCCCAGGCGTCCAAGGGCCACAGGGAGGCGGCCAGTTCGGGCGCGGGGAGGTCGGGGCGGGCCGTGTAGGACTGGGCCACGGGGGCCAGGTCGTCCGGGAGCGGCCGGAGAAGGTTGGCGGGGCGCAGCCAGACACCCTCGCGGAGTTCGGCCAGCCTCAGGCCGGCCAGCCGGGCGCGCAGGACGGCGCGCTCGGCGGGGCCGCGGCCGGTCGCCGTGATCACCGTCATCTCCCAGTCGCCGTCCCACGCGCGCGTGCGAGCGTCCACCGCGTCGTCCTGGCGGCGCTGGCGGGCCAGCAGCCGGTCGCTGAGCCGGTAGACGGAGTCGGTGCGCCGCAGGTCACCGGCGGTGACCATACGGCTGAGCGCGGCCCGCAGCGTGGAGCCGCCGACACCGAACGGCTCCACCGCACGCACCAGGTCCTTCACCGGGAGCTCCGGCGGGTGCACGCCGAGGAGCAGGCTCAGCACGACCGAGCGCGCGGACAGCGGCCGCAGGCCGGCCTCGCCGGGCTGCACTGACACGTTCATCGGCATGGTCACTTACCCTACGTGCGACCTTCTTGTTGCATCATTGCTACGGCCGAAGAAAAGATGCAACATGACCGTATGGCCACGACACCCGCGCCCACGCAGCCGCAGCAGTACACCACGCATTCCGTCACCAACCAGCCGCCCCCGCTGACGCCCTACGACGCCTCTGAGGACACCGCCCTGATGGAGGGGCTGCACCGGGAGGGTGCCGAGTGGGCCGAGGAGGACATACGGCGGCTCGGGCTGCGGGCCGGCAGCGCCGAGGCGCAGGAGTGGGCCGAGCTGGCCAACGTGCACGAGCCGGTGCTGCGCACGCACGACCGGTACGGCAACCGTGTCGACGAGGTCGACTTCCACCCGAGTTGGCATCACCTGATGCGGGCCGCGGTGGCCGCGGGGCTCGCGGCGACGCCCTGGGCGGAGGACCGGCCGGGCGCCCATGTCGCGCGTACCGCGGGCGGGTTGGTGTGGGGGCACACGGATGCCGGGCACGGCTGTCCGACGTCGATGACGTACGCGGCCGTACCCGCGCTGCGTGCGCAGCCCGAGCTGGCGAAGATGTACGAACCCCTGCTGACCAGCCGGGAGTACGACCCCGGTCTGCGGGTGCCGACCGAGAAGCGCGGGCTGCTCGCCGGCATGGGGATGACCGAGAAGCAGGGCGGCTCCGACGTCCGTACGAACACCACCACGGCGTGGCCCACCGCCGAGCCCGGCATGTACCAGCTGCGCGGGCACAAGTGGTTCACCTCGGCGCCGATGTGCGACGTGTTCCTGGTCCTGGCGCAGGCTCCGGACGGGCTGTCCTGCTTCCTGGTGCCGCGGATCCTGCCGGACGGCAGCCGCAACACCTTCCGGCTCCAGCGCCTCAAGGACAAGCTGGGCAACCGGTCCAACGCGTCCTCCGAGCCGGAGTTCGACGGCACGTTCGCCTGGCTGGTCGGGCCCGAGGGGCGGGGCGTCAAGACCATCATCGAGATGGTCAACTGCACGCGCCTGGACTGCGTGATGATGTCGGCGACCCTGATGCGCAAGACGCTCGTCGAGGCGGGGCACCATGTGCGCCACCGCAGCGCGTTCGGGGCACGGCTGGTCGACCAGCCCCTGATGCGCAACGTCCTGGCCGACCTCGCGCTGGAGTCCGAGGCCGCCACGACGCTCACTCTGCGGCTGGCGGGAGCGGCCGACCGGGCGGTGCGCGGGGACGCCGGCGAGGCGGCCTTCCGGCGGATCGCGACCGCCGTCGGCAAGTACTGGGTCACCAAGCGGGGTCCGGCCTTCACCGCGGAAGCCCTGGAATGCCTGGGCGGCAACGGGTACGTCGAGGAGTCGGGCATGCCCCGCCACTACCGCGAGGCCCCGCTGCTGTCGATCTGGGAGGGCTCGGGGAACGTCAACGCCCTCGACGTGCTGCGGGCGTTGCGGCGCGAGCCGGGTACCGCACAGGCCTTCTTCGACGAACTCGCCCTGGCGCGGGGCGCGGACGCGCGGCTGGACGCCGCGGTCGGCCGGCTGGAAGGCCTGCTGAGCTCCGGGTCCGAGGCCGGTGCCCGCCGCCTGGTCGAGCAGATGGCGCTGGCGCTGCAGGCCTCCCTCCTCGTCCGGCACGCGCCGCCGGCGGTCGCCGACGCGTTCTGCGCGACCCGGCTCGGCGGCGACTGGGGGCATGCCTTCGGCACGCTGCCGGACTCCGCCGATCCGGACGCGATTCTGGTCCGCGCGCTGCCCGGCGGGGACTGAAGCCCTTCAGGCCGGCCGAACCTCCCTCGCGCCGACCGAACCGTTTCCGACGATTGGCGCACAGTCACCTCCCGATTCCGCTTGGTTGTCAGTGGCGTGGTGCAGACTCACGATCAGTTGGCACTTCGCCTCGGGAGGACACGTGTTGACGGGGATCGACGAGGTCGACTGGGCCTCGCTGCGGCATGCGTACGGCAGTGCGGAGGACGTGCCCGGACTGCTGCGGGGGCTTGCCTCCGCGGACCCCGCCGAGCGGGAGGTCGCGCTCGACGGGATGTACGGCGCGGTGCACCACCAGGGAGACGTGTACGACTCGACGCTGGCCTGCATCCCGTTCCTGTTCGTGCTGGTGGAGTGCGCAGAGGTGGCGGACCGCGGCGGGATGGTCGAGCTGCTGGTGAGCATCGGGCAGGAGGGCGAGAGCCGGACGGACGACACCGGCGCGAGGGCGTGCGCGGTGGTACACGCGGGTGCCGAGGCGTTCGTCCGGCTGACGGGGGATCCCGATGCCGGGGTGCGGCGGGCGGCCGTGGGCGCGGTCGTGCGGTTCCTCGACCAACCGGGGCGGGTGCTGGGCCTGTTGCGGGAGCGGATCACGGTGGAGCGGGACGACCGGGTGCTGCTCGCCCTGGCCGAGGGCCTCGGGACCTTCGCCCGTCTCCACCCCGACCACGCCGCCGAGGCGGTCGACCTCCTGGCCGCGCAGAGCGCGCCACCGTTCGGACCCGGGCTGCGGCTGGCCGCCATCGGTCAGCTGGCCGGCTGCGCGCCCGACCGGCTGCCGGCCGACCTGGTGCCCACCGTCGTGGGGCTGTTACGGGACCGGTCCGAGACACGGCCCTGCCCGCGGGCCGGAACCGGGCTCCCCCACACCGACACGCTCGTCGGCCGGCTCCGGCGGCTGCGGCCCTCGGACGAGGAGGGCTCCCAGCTGCTGCGCACGCTGCACAGTGCGCTCGGCGGCCGGGTGGCCGACCGGATCGCCCTGCTGATGGGGCAGTTGACCAGCCCGGACCCGACCGACCGGTGCAACGCCGTGTGGATGTCGGCGGGGCTGCTGCGCGAGTGGCGGGCCGACTACCGCGGGCCCGTGGCCCTGATCGGCGCCCAACTGGCCGCCGAGGAGGACCGGTTGCGCGACGCCGCGGTCTCCGTCCTGGGCGACCTCTTCGACCTGGCCGCCCCCGCCGCCGACGCGCTCCACACACTCGTGCTCTCCCGTCCCGACCTGTGGGTACGGCAGTGGGAGCGGGGGGCGCCGACGCTGGGCGGCCCGCTCAAGGCCCTGGCCAGGACCGGGGATCCGCGGGCGGTGCCGGAACTGGCGGCGGTGCTCGCCGGGCCTCTCGTACCGGACGACCTCGGCCAGGTGGTCGTCCACCTGGGCCCGGCCGCGGCCCCGCTCGCGCCGGCGCTGCGGGAGCGGCTCGGCGAGGTCGCCCTCGACTCGCCCGAGCTCTTCGAGCGGGCCGCGCCCCTGCTGTCGGCGCTCACGGCGCTGGCGGACGCGGAGTCGGCGCCCGAGGTGCTGCGGCTGGTGCGGGGCATACCGGAGGGTGTCCGGCTGCGGGACTCGGTCGTGGAGTCGGCGGTGCGCGCTCTGGGGGCGTTCCCAGCGGCGGCGCGGGAGGCGACACCGGTGCTGCGCGGACTGCTGGACACCGAGCGCGGGGTGGCTGCCGCGGCGGCCCTGTGGTCGCTGGCGGACGAACCGGACGTCGTACTGCCGGTGCTGGTACGGGAGTTGGCGAGCGACCGCCGGCACCACCGGCGGGAGGCCGCCGACACGCTGGCGCGCCTCGGGGCGGCGGCCCGGCCGGCACTGCCCCGACTGCGCCGCATGGCCGGCTCCGACGACCTGTGGGAGCGGACGTCGGCCGCGTGCGCCCTGTGGCGGATCGGCGGGGACGCGGACCTGGCCGCCCCGATTCTGCAGGCGGCCTGGACGGCCAACCCGCACACCCGCCGTCCGATCACCACCGCCCTCGCCGCCCTGGGGGTGTCGGGCGCACCCCTGCACGACCTCATACGCGCCGAACTCGCCGCGCCGCGCCGCCATCAGGCCTCGATCGGCGGCTACGGCAGCCACGACGTCCTGCACGACGAGGAGCTGTTGCGCGCGTGCCGGGAGGTGGTGGGCAAGGCTTAGGCGGACCGGGAGGAACGGCTCTCAAGACGCTCTCCAGAAGCTCTCGGGGGCTCGCAGGCGCTCGCAGGCGCATCAAGGAGCTCTCAGCCGCTCGCAGGCGTCAAGGAACTCTCAGGCGCTCTCAAAGCGCCGGAAGTCCACGAGGCCGTTCCTCGCCGTCAGCTCGTCTTGCGGCCCCACAGTGGGTCGAAGCGGGCCCATTCCGTGTCCCACTGGTCGATACGGCGACTCTCCATGCGTCCGCGCAGCACTCGGCCGCCGACGAACGGGACGACCGCGGCGCTCACGCCGACCAGGCAGCCGATCAGCGCGGCCCGCAGGTGGGCCTGGGAGACGGTGGCCGGCCTGGTCACCAGGCGGCCTTCAGGGTCCGTCCAGACGGCGACCGGGGTGCCGGCCGCACTGCCCGGGCGGACGCGGACCTGGCCCGTGTGGCCGGAGCCGTTCGGCGCCATCCAATGGACCTTGCCCCAGACCTGGTCGCCACTGGACGTGCCGGACTGCTTGGAGGCCGTTCCCGGGGCCTTCTCGGTGAGCCGTGCCTCCACCTTGCGCCACTCGACGCGCTCGCGGGCCAGCCCGTGTTCGACGGACTGCGTGGCGGCCAGCCCGGCCAGCACACCCGCGAGGACAGTGACCGCCCAGGCACCCAGCACCACCCAGGCCTCCACCGCGTCGGCGCGACGTTTGAGCGGGTTGCGCCTCCAGCGCCACAGCCACACCTTCGGACCACGGAACGCCATCTACGGCATCCTCCTCATGAGCACAGGACCATCCCCGACCTCCATCCCATACGGGCGAAGGTCCCCGGATGCTCAGGCGAGTCCCCGGTCTCGACGGTCGCACGAGTACCCCCGCCCGCGCAGGCGACTGCGCAAACCGGCCGGGCGAACCGCCCCGTCAAACCGCCGCCCCGGCTCCGACCTGCGAAGACGCCGACTCCGGAGGTGACTGTCAGTGGCGGGGTGCAGACTGGCCGGTGGCTGGGACAGAGCCGTAAAAACACCGCGGAGGTGATCGGCATGACCGAGGTACTGCTCGCCGTGGGCACGCGCAAAGGCCTGTTCATCGGGCGTCGGCGTGGGGGCAGCTGGGAGTTCGACGAGAGTCCCTACTTCAACGCGCAGGCCATGTACTCGGTGGCCATCGACACCCGGGGTGACCGCCCGCGGCTGCTGGCCGGGGGCGACAGCGCCCACTGGGGCCCGTCCGTGTTCCACTCCGACGACCTGGGCCGGACCTGGACCGAACCGTCCCGGCCGGCCGTCAAGTTCCCTAAGGACACGGGCGCTTCGCTGGAGCGGGTGTGGCAGCTGCACCCGGCGGCCGCGGAGGAAGAGGTGGTGTACGCGGGTACGGAGCCGGCCGCGCTGTACCGCTCGGAGGACCGCGGGGAGACCTTCGAGCTGGTCCGCCCGCTGTGGGAGCACCCCACGCGCTCCAAGTGGGTGCCGGGCGGCGGCGGTGAGGGGCTGCACACGGTGGTCACCGACAAGCGCGACCCACGGGCCGTGACGGTCGCCGTCTCGACCGCCGGGGTCTTCAAGACCACGGACGGCGGCGCGAGTTGGGCGCCCTCCAACTCCGGTGTCTCCGCGGTGTTCCTGCCGGATCCGAACCCGGAGTTCGGGCAGTGCGTGCACAAGATCGCCCAGGACGGGTCGAGCCCGGACCGGCTGTATCTGCAGAACCACTGGGGCGTGTACAGAAGCGACGACGCGGGCGCCAACTGGACCGACATCGGCGAGGGCCTGCCGTCCACCTTCGGCTTCGCGGCGGCCACCCATCCACACCGTGGCGAGACGGCGTACGTGTTCCCGATCAACGCCGACGCCGACCGGGTGCCCGCCGGCCACCGCTGCCGGGTCTTCCGCACGGCGGACGCGGGCAAGAGCTGGGAGCCCCTTTCGGCGGGGCTGCCTTCCGAGGACCACTACGGCACGGTCCTGCGGGACGCGATGTGCACGGACGACGCCGACCCGGCGGGCGTGTACTTCGGCAACCGCAACGGCGAGGTGTTCGCGTCGGCCGACGACGGCGACAGCTGGCAGCAGTTGGCCTCGCACCTGCCGGACGTGCTCTGTGTGCGGGCCGCGGTGGTCGGATGAGCCCGGCGGGGGGAGCGGGCGGCCTTGGCCACCGGTTGATCTCCACTGCCTGTACGGCAGTAGGGTGACGCCGTGGCACCACGACCGTTGCATGAAATCGTCGAAGCGGGCTGGGCGAAGGCCCTGGAACCGGTCGCCGGACGGATCGCCGAGATGGGCGACTTCCTGCGCGCGGAGATCACCGCGGGACGCACCTACCTCCCGGCCGGACCGAACGTCCTGAGGGCCTTCCAGCAGCCCTTCGACGACGTAAGGGTCCTGATCGTCGGCCAGGACCCTTATCCGACACCGGGGCACGCGGTGGGGCTGTCGTTCTCGGTGGCGCCGGATGTGCGGCCGCTGCCCGGCAGTCTCATCAACATCTACCGGGAGTTGAACACCGACCTGGGCCTCCCCCAGCCGTCCAACGGCGACCTGACGCCGTGGACGCAGCAGGGCGTGCTGTTGCTCAACAGGGCGCTCACGACGGCTCCGCGCAAGCCGGGCGCGCACCGCGACAAGGGCTGGGAGGCGGTCACCGAGCAGGCGATACGCGCGCTGGCCGCACGCGGCACACCCCTGGTGTCCATCCTCTGGGGCCGCGACGCCCGCAACGCACGACCGCTGCTCGGCAACCTCCCGTCCGTGGAGTCCGCCCACCCCTCCCCATGTCGGCCGACCGCGGCTTCTTCGGCTCCCGCCCCTTCAGCCGCGCCAACGACTTGTTGGTCGGGCAGGGAGGACAGCCGGTGGACTGGCGCCTGCCGTGACCGGCACGGCCACCGACGGGCGGGGCTCCGGCACTCCCGGTGTCCTCGCCGTCGACTCCGGAGGCTCCGGGCTGCGAGTCGTCATCGCCACCGATCGCCACGCCGCAGTGGCCCAGCGGGAGTCTTCCCAGCCGGTGCGCACCGGGTCGCGGGGAATCGACCCCGGGCATCTCATGGAGCAACTGGTGCCCATGGTGCGGATATTGCTCGCCGAGACCGGGGTGACCGAGCTGCGGGCGGTCGCCGTCGGTGCCGCCGGGCTCGCCACGCTGGGGGATGCTCTGCGTGCGGAGCTTCCGGGCGCGCTGAGGCGGGAGTTCGGGGTCCGGGCGGTCGCCCTGGCCGCCGATGCCGTCACCGCGTACGTGGGAGCGGTCGGAGCGCATCCGGGTGCCGTGGTCGCCGGTGGGACCGGTCTCATCGCCGTCGGCACCGATCTCACCCGGTGGCGTCGCGCCGACGGTTGGGGTCATCTGCTCGGCGACTGCGGCAGTGGCGCCTGGATCGGGCGGGCCGGGCTGGAGGCCGCCCTGCGGGCCTATGACCGGCGGCCCGGCGGATCGGCGGCCCTGCTGGCCCGCGCAGCGGAGCAGTTCGGCCCGATGCCGGGGCTGCCCGGGCTGCTGTACCCGCGCCCGGACCGGCCCGCGGTCCTCGCCTCCTTCGCGCCCGAGGTCGCCGCCTGCGCCGAGGCCGATCCGGTCGCCACCGGCATCCTGCGGGAAGCCGCCCGGCACATGGCCGAGTCGGCCGTCGCGGTGTGCCCGGCCACGGGCGAGCCCCGAGTCGCCGTCACCGGGGGCCTGTTCAAGATGGGCGAGCCTCTCCTCGTACCGCTGAAGGCGGAGTTGGAGAGAGTTCTGCCACATGCGCGGCGAGTGTCCGCCGCGGGCGATCCGCTCGCCGGTGCCCTGCGCATCGCGGCCGACCTCGCGGCGGGCACGCTCACCCTGCCGGGTGACGCGGCGATGCTGTCCGTGGTGACCCCAAAGGGGGACTGATGCCTTCCCCGCGATCACTTCCGATCTGTACGTAACTCATCAGACAAAAGCGGACGGATACCGCTCACCTGCACCCTCCCCGAACAGGGGAGCCCAGGAAGCCAGTAACATGCGTCGCCATGAGCTCCCCCACTGGGCCCGCGTCCGGCCTGCCAGTACGAATGCCGCGACCTCGCCAGCCCGGGCGGCACCGCCGACCCGAGCCCCTGGCGGCTCCCGAGGGCGCGCCCGCGCTCGTTCTCGCGGTGCCGGGCACCCCCGGCGCCGCCACGCGCAGCCTCGCCGAGGAGGTCGTGAGCATCGCCCGCTCCGAGCTCCCCGGCCTCGACGCACGCATCGGGTACCTGGACGGGGACGACGCGGAGTTCCCCACGCTCCAGGCCGTACTCGCACACGGCGCCGAGGAGCGCGCGGCCCGCTTCGAGCAGGCCAAGGCCGCCGGTCTCGACGTCAAGGAGCCGGACGGCCCGGTCGCGGTCGTGGTGCCGCTGCTCGCCGGTCCGGACAGCGCGCTGCTGCGCCGGATCCGCCAGGCGGTCATGGAGAGCCGGGTCGCGGCCGACCTGACCGATGTGCTGGGTCCGCACCCGCTGCTCGCGGAGGCGCTGCACGTGCGGCTGTCGGAGGCCGGTCTGGCCCGCGCCGACCGCGCCCGCCTGTTCACCGTGGCGACCGCCGCGGACGGCATCATCCTGGCCTCCGTGGGCGGTGACGAGGCGGTGCAGGCGGCCGGGATCACCGGCATGCTGCTCGCCGCCCGCCTCGCCGTGCCGGTGATGGCCGCGGCCCTGGACCAGGACGGCTCGATCTCGGCCATCGCCGAGCAGCTGCGTTCCTCGGGCTCGCAGCAGCTGGCGCTCGCGCCGTACCTGATAGGGCCGGAGATCGACCCGGGCCTGATCGAGGAGGCGGCCAAGGAGGCGGGCTGTTCCGCCGCCGAGGCGCTCGGTCCGTACCCGGCGATCGGCAAGCTCGCGCTTGCCAAGTACACGACGGCGCTGGGCATCGCCCCGCAGCAGGCGCAGGGCGCGCCGGTCCGCTGACGCGCACGGCACAGCTGTGGACGAACCATGCCGAAGGGCCCGCTCCGAAGTCCGGAGCCGGGCCCTTCGGCGTGTGTACGGCAGATCAGTCGAAGACGATGCAGGACGCGGCCGGTACCTCGATCACGCCCTCGTAGCGCGGCAGACCCGTGTCGGGGTCGACGGCGAACCAGGTGACCTCGCCGGAGCGCTCGTTGGCGACGTACAGGAAGCCCGCCGACTCGGCGATCGCCCGGGGCCAGTGGCCGCCGCAGGGGGCCGTGCCGACCAGCCGGAGCTCCTCGCCCTCGACGGCGAAGGTGGACAGCACGTCCTCGCCGCGGGTGGCGGTCCACACGAAGCGGCCGTCGGGCGAGGCGACGATGCCCGACGGGTAGGCGTCGCCCGCCGGGGCGCCGGGCAGCACCTGGGTCTCGGTCAGCGGCTTCAGGGTGCCGCTGTCGGCGTCCCAGCGGCAGACGGTGACGGTCGGGGTGAGTTCGTTGACGACGTACGCGCGCGTGCCGTCCGGGTGGAAGGCCAGGTGGCGGGGTCCGGAGCCGGGGCGCAGGGCGGTCTCCCGGTGCAGCGCGAGGCCGCCGTCGGTCAGGGTGCAGACGCGGACCGAGTCCGTGCCGAGGTCGACGCTGACGGCCCACCGCCCGCTCGGATCCGACTGCACCTGGTGGGCGTGCGGCCCCTGCTGGCGGCGCGTGTGCGGTCCCGAGCCGGTGTGCCGGAGCACGGTGGAGGCGGCGTCGGCGAGGCCGCCGTCGGGGCGGACGGGGATCGCGCTGACGCTGCCGGAGCCGTAGTTGGCGGTCAGGACGTGACCGGCGAAGAGGCTGAGGTGGGTCGGCTCCTGCCCGCCGACCGGCACCGGCGCGCCGGCCCGCTCCAGCCGGTCCCCCTTCGTGCGGTACGCGGCCACCGCGCCGTCGGCGGTCTCGCTCACCGCGTAGAGGGTGCCGCCGCCGGGCGCGAGCGCCAGATACGACGGGTCGGGTACGCCGTCCACGCTGGTCAGGGCGGTCAGCGCACCACTGCCCCCGGCCACCGCCGCCGTCACGATGCCGGGTCCCCCGGCCGCCGTGAACGACCCGATGAAGGCCCGCCGTCGCCGCCCGTCGCCGTCCATCACCGCTGTCCCCTCTCGATCTGTGCCGTCGGGGGTGACGGTAGCAGTCGATCAAGCGAGGTCTAGACCAGGAGAGAGGAATTCATCGGACGGACCGCGCCGAAACGGCCAGGCGGCTTCAGGCCCCCACCAGCGGCGAGCCCGACGGCGTCCGCAGGGGTGTCGCCAGTTCCGCGAGGGCCCGTTCGAGGCCGTGCAGATGGGCCAGTGCCGGTGCCGTCGTGAGCGGCTCGGGTGCCACGGCGGTGAGCTGGTCGCGTCCGTCGCCGGTCAGGGCCTCGACCGCGGCCTCCACCCGCCAGCACGCGGCGGCGAGGCGGGCGTCGTGGGAGGCCTCCGGGTCGGCGGCGACGGCGACCAGGCCGCGGATCTCGCGGGCGCAGTCGTCGAGCAGGGCCAGCACCCGGCGGGCGCGCCGCTTGCGGCCGAGCATGGGGTTGAGCGGGTGGACGAGGGGTGCGACGGAGAGGCGTACGCGGCCCAGTAGCTGCTCCAGGTCGGCCACCCTCGCCGCCGGGTCGGCGTCCGTGGAACCGGCCAGACGGGCCGCCGCCTCCGCGGTGCACGCGTGCACACAGCGCAGGGCTCGTTGGATCCAGGCGTCGGTGGTGGTGTGCGTGGTGACCGGCAGGACGAAGAGCACGGCGAGGGCCGCGCCCACCGCGCCGACGCCGGTCTCGGCGAGGCGCAGGGCGAGCAGGCCGGGGGTGAGCACGCCCAGCAGCCCGTAGAGGAGCTCGGCGAGCAGGGTCACGCACAGCATCATCCAGGTGTACGAGACGGCCGCCGTGTAGAAGATCCCGAAGACGCACGCGGCGAGCAGTACGGCCGTGGGGAGGCCCGCCCCGTGTACCGGGACGGCGACGAGCAGGCCGAGGCCGATGCCGATCACGGTGCCGAGGACCCGGCGGAAGCCGCGGACCAGGGTCTCGCCGCGCGAGGCCGTGTTGACGAAGATCCACCAGGTGGCGCCGACGGCCCAGTACCAGCGGTGGCCCGAGACCAACTGGCCGACGACCAGGGCGAATCCCGCGCCGGCGGTCGCCTGGACGGCCTGGCGTGTGGTCACCCGGGCCAGACCGCTGCCGACGGGCGGGGCGGGCACCGGAGCCGGCGGGAGGTGGGCCTCGTAGCACCACGCTCCGAAGCGGACGGCCGCCGCGGTGAGCAGGGACAGGACCACGGCGGCGTACAGCTCGGGCAGCTGTCCGGCCGTGGCGTGCAGGAACTGGGCGACGAAGAAGGTCATGAACGCGAACACGCCGAGGCTGTGCCCGCGCGGCCCCCAGCGGCGGGCGTACACGCCCACGCCGATGATCGCGAGGAAGGTCAGGTCACGGGCGACCGGGTGGTCGTGCAGCGCGGCCGCGGCGGCCAGCACGGGGAGGCCGACGGCGGGCAGCAGGGCGGTGGTGACGGCCTGTCCGCGGACCGTGGCGTCCGTGACGGTGAACAGGGCGAGCAGCGCGGCCAGCCCGCCGGTGACGGCGCCGACCAGGGACAGCCCGGCGAGGCCGCAGACGGCTACCGCGAGCCCGATGCCCAGGACGGCCCGCGCGGCGAAGCGCAGCCGTGTCCGCCCCGGGTCCGGAGCCACGAACACCCTCTTCAGCACTGCTACCCGCCCCTCTGACAACGACATCTGGACACCGGCACGAAAAAGGCGCCGCGGGGTCCGCAGCGCCATCGACCCGCACATTGCAGCATCAGGTGAGAACCTGGCTCAAGTGGCACCCGATACGCTGGACCATTGGCACAGACATTTCGGTCCCCTGTCGTCCATGAGCGGGCCAACGGACCAAGCACGACCCTGTACGAGGAGGCCGCGCACCATGGCCGTCGACGAGCTCGACACCCGGATCCTGCGACTGCTCCTCGAGCAGCCCCGCACCAGCGTTCGTGAGTACGCCCGCGTCCTCGGCGTCGCCCGCGGCACCCTTCAGGCCCGACTGGACCGCCTGGAGCGGGACGGCGTGATCACCGGCACGGCTCCGACGCTCTCCCCCGCCGCGCTCGGCCACCCGGTGCTCGCCTTCGTGCACATCGAGGTCACCCAGGGCCATCTGGACGACGTGGGGGACGCGCTGGCCGCCGTACCGGAGATCGTCGAAGCGTTCTCGATCACGGGCGGCGGGGATCTGCTGACCCGGGTGGTGGCGCGGGACAACGCTCACCTGGAGGACGTGATCCAGAAGCTGATCAGCCTCCCCGGAGTCGTCCGCACCCGCACCGAGGTGGCCCTGCGCGAGCGGGTGCCGCAGCGGCTGCTGCCGCTCGTCGAGTCGATCGGCCGCGCGGCCCGGAAATGACCTTTGCCATGCTGGGGACATGAACAGGCTCGGCGGCATCTCGGTCGTCTTCGATCTCGACGGAACACTCGTGGACAGCGAGCCGAACTACTACGAAGCGGGCCGGCAGACCCTCGCCGAGCACGGCGTCCCCGGCTTCACCTGGGCGCAGCACGAGCGGTACGTGGGCGTGAGCACGCAGGAGACGGCGGCCCTGTGGAAGCGGGAGTACGGCCTTGCCGCGTCCGTCGACGAGCTCCTCGCCGACACCAACCGCCGGTACCTGGCACTGGCCCGCGCGGCCACGCGCGCGTACCCGGAGATGCGGAAGTTCGTGGAGCTGCTCGCGACGGAGGGCGTGCCGCTGGCCGTGGCCTCGGGTTCGTCGCCGGAGGCCATCGAGGCGATCCTGGCGGGCACCGGCCTGGACGCGTATCTGCGCACGGTCGTCTCCGCCGACGAGGTCCCCCGCGGCAAGCCCGCCCCGGACGTCTTCCTGGAGGCGGCCCGCCGACTGGGTTCCACCCCCGCCGACTGCGTGGTCCTGGAGGACGCGGCGCCCGGCGCCGCCGCCGCGCACGCCGCCGGGATGCGCTGCATCGCGATCCCGTACGTCGCCGCCCAGGCCGACGCCGAAGAGTTCGCGACGGCGGATCTGCTACTGCGGGGCGGGCAGGCGGAGTTCACGGCGCGGGGCGCCTACGAGTGGCTGGTGCGGTCGGCGGCGGGTTCCTGAGCCTGCCGCGGGAGCGGCCGGTTCAACCACGTCCGGTAGCGGCGCAGGGCGCGGACGTTGGCCAGCTGGTCGGAGAGGAGCGCGTACGCGGGGTGGGTGCCCAGGGCCGGTTCGTCTCCGCGTGCCAGGCGGCGCAGTTGGCGGCGGACCACGGCCAGGCCCGCCGCCGAGGCGAGGAGTTTGTCGGACCAGGTCACCATCTTCAACTGGCCGTCCGCCTCCCGGCCTTGGCGCCAGCGGTCGGGGAGGTCGGGCGTGGCGGCGAGCGCGGTGCCGAGGCCGACCAGGGCGACGCCGTCGGCGAGGACCTGTTCGGCCGTCTCCCGGCGGGTGATGCCTCCGGTCAGCATCAGCGGGACCGCGCTGGTCGCCACGAGTTCCGTGGCCAGGTCCAGGAAGTACGCCTCGCGCGCCTCGGTGCGCTCGTCGGCCCAGCGCTCGGCCATCACCGGGCTCTCGAAGCTGCCGCCCGACAGCTCCACCAGGTCGACGCCGAGCGGTTCGAGCATGGCGATCACCCGGCGTGCCTCGTCGGCGTCGAAGCCGCCGCGCTGGAAGTCGGCGGAGTTCAGCTTCACGGCCACGGCGAACGACGGCGACACCACGGCACGTACCGCCCGGACGACGTCCAGCAGCAGCCGGGCCCGGTTCTCCAGTGGCCCGCCCCACTGGTCCGTACGCCGGTTGGCCAGCGGTGAGAGGAACTGGGAGAGCAGATATCCGTGGGCCGCGTGCACCTCCACGCCGTCGAACCCGGCCTCCTCCGCCCGCGCCGCCGTCACGGCGAATCGTTCCACCGTCACGCCGATCTGCTCCGCAGTCATCGCGACCGGCTGCCCGAACCGCTTGCTGTGCCTGCCCGCGTCGACGCCCACCGCCGAGGGTCCCCATACGACGCCGGGCATCTCGGCCTGCATCTGGCGGCCGGGGTGATTGAGCTGCATCCACAGCGCCGCTCCCCCGGCCTTGCCCGCCTCGGCCCACCGCGTGAACGGCTCCAGCGGTGACGTCTCGTCGAGGACGACGCCGCCCGGACCGGTCAGCGCCTCGGCGTGCACCATCACGTTGCCGGTGATCAGCAGACCGGCGCCCCCGCCGCCCCAGCGCCGGTACAGCAACGGCAGCCGTTCGTCGGGCAGTTGGCCGTGTCCGGCCATGCCCTCCTCCATGGCCGCCTTGGCGATCCGGTTGTCCAGGACCAGTCCGGAGCGCAACTCCAGTGGCGAGAACAGGTCGTTGGGCATGACTGGGCGCCCTCCTGCCGAGCAGTCGAATGTGAGCGCCGCTCACATTAGGCAGGTGATGCGAGCGGCCTCAACATCCTTGTGCGGGCAGGAGGTTGGCGGTGCCCCGTCCCCCGCCCGGGGCACCGCCGGTCGATGGACGCCCTTCCGTCAGCTCGGCCGGATGTTCTGGTTGAGGCGGAACACGTTCTCCGGGTCGAGGTCCGCCTTGATACGGGCCAGCCGGTCGTAGTTGCGGCTGTAGCTGGCCCGGACGCGCTCCTGGCCCTCGTCCATCATCATGTTCACGTAGGCACCGCCCGCCGAGTACGGGTGCAGGGCCTCGGAGTAGTCGACCGCCCAGCGCTTGATCAGCTCGGCGTTGGCGGGGTCGGGGTCGACGCCGGCGTAGACCGTCGACCAGGTGGCACCCCGGTAGCCCCAGGGGGTGTCGTCGGGGCCGACGTCGTGGGCGGCGCCGTCGATCGGGTAGAGGTGCATCGTCGACTGGACGGTGGGCACCTCCGCGCCGAACTTGGCGTGCAGCTGGACGGCCTCGTCGGAGATCTCGTCGACGAAGTCGGCGCGCCAGTACCACTGGTGGCCGGGCGGGTAGAGCCCGTCGAACATGGCCTGGAGGTCCGGGTGCGGCATCGGCCCGGCGGCGTGCAGCATCGGCTCCGGCAGTACGTCGAGCAGCGGAGCCATCTCGCGGGCGGCGGCCGCGCTGTCGTCGCCGGTGTAGCACCACACCACGCCGGCCGTCTTGCGCAGTTGGATCTCCTCGGGGAACGGCGGGGCCGGCGGGACGGTGCCGTACAGGAAGAAGGCGTTGAGTTCGCGGGGTGCGTTCGGGAGGAAGTCCCGGTAGGCGGTGAGGACGTCGGCGCTGACCTCGACGGGCCAGAAGGTCGGCCCGGCGACCACCGTGTCGATCTGGTGCAGCCGGAACAGGAACGACGTGACGACGCCGAAGTTGCCGCCGCCTCCGCGGATCGCCCAGAACAGGTCGGTGTTCTCGTCGGCGGCGGCGCGCACCTGCCGTCCGTCGGCGAGGACCACGTCGGCTTCCAGGGTGTTGTCGATGGTCAGCCCGCACTTGCGGGTGAGGTGGCCGAGCCCGCCGCCGGTGGCGATGCCGCCGACGCCGGTGGTGGAGACGATGCCGCTGGGCGTGGCCAGGCCGTAGGTGTTGGTGGCGCGGTCCACCTCGCCCCAGACGCAGCCGCCGCCGACCCGGACCGTGCGGGCCTCGGGGTCGACGCGGATTGCCTTGAGGGGCCAGAGGTCGGCGACGACTCCCCCGTCGACGGTGCCCATGCCGGCCCCGTGGTGGCCGCCTCCGCGGACCGCGAGGGGCAGGTCGTGGGCGCGCGCGAAGCCGATCACGCGGGCGACGGCGTCCGCGTCGGCGCAGCGCGCGACGAGGGCGGGGCGGCGGTCGATCATCGCGTTGTAGACGGCACGGGCCTGCTCGTACCCCGAGTCCTCCGGAGAGATCAACTCCCCGTTGAAGTCGGTCAGTTCCCGTCGTGCCGCCTGGGCGATAGTGCTGGACATGCGGTATCCCCCGTTTGTTCGGAGTTCGAGCCGATCCGCACGTTCTACTCGTGTTGCGCGAGTGCGGGCATCCGTGGCCGTCACCTAGCTCGGGGCGTCGGGTACCTACGTTTCACGGCCGGGCAGGAGCCCGAGCTCCGCGGCGCGTACGGCGGCGTGCCGCCGGGTTGGGGCGTCGAGTTTGTCGAGGACGGCGCGGACGTGGTTGTCGACGGTACGCACGGACACCACGAGCCGGGCGGCGATCTCGGCGTTGGTCAGCCCCTCGGCGAGCAGCCGCATGACCTGGAGCTGGCGTTCGGTCAGCCCGGCCGGGTTGCCGCGGGTCGCGGCGAGCGGGCCGCGCGGGATGCGCCGCACGCCGAGCCTGCGCAGTTCGGTGCGGACGAGACGGGCGAGGGGTTCGGCGCCGAGGGCGTCGAGTTCGGCCAGGGCGGTGAGCTTGTCGGCGGGGTGCGGGCTCTCGGCGACGGCGGCGGCGTGCTCGTAAGGACAGCCGGCGTCCTGCCAGATCGCGGCGGCCTCCCGCCAGCGTCCGCGGGCCTGGAGGGCGTACGGATGGCCGGAGTCCTCGATGGGGACGGGCTGTCCGGCCTTGGCGAGCCAGTAGCCGAGTTCTGCGCGGTAGGGGATGCCGGCGAGGTGGCGGGCCTCGGCATGGACGGGGGTGACGGCTTCTATGACGGCCGCGCGGTCGCCGCGCAGCCAGGCCGCCTCCGCGAGCGCGGCGGCGACCGGGCCGGTGCGCTGGAGTTCCCTGGTGCGTACGGCGATCTCCTGGGCCTCGGCGAGGAGTTCGCCGGCGCCGGGGCGGCCGCAGCGGGTGCGGACACGGGCGAGGACGGTCAGGGCGGGGCAGCGGGCGGGCAGGAAGTCGTGGATGCCGAACTCGGCGTGCCGCTCGGCGTCCTCCCAGTCGGCGGCGGCGAGCCGGCGTATCGCCAGTTCGACGTGGAGGTAGGTGAGGAAGCCGAGGTGTTCGGCGCGGTCGGCGAGGTCCATCGCCGGGGGCAGATAGCGGTCGGCCTCGGCGTACTGGAGGTTGTCGAGCAGGGTCCAGATGAGGTTGGCGTAGGCACGGCAGGCGTGTTCGACCTCGCCGGCGGCGAGGGCCACGTCGAGGCTCTCCTCCAGCTGCTTGCGGCCGCCGGGGTCGCCGCCCCGCCAGCGGGCGTTGCCCTGGTTGTTGAGGGCGTGCGAGAGGATCGCCGCGTCCTCGGTCCTGCGGGCCAGGGCGATGGCGCGTTCGGCGGCTTCGACGGCCTCGGGGTAGCGGTCGGACAGCATGCGCAGCTGGGCGATGTTGCTGACGGCGAGGGCCAACAGCCGGTCGTCGCCCGCGTGTTCCAAGACGGCGACGGCCTCGCGGGCGGCGTCCTGGGCCTCGTCGGCGTCGCCGGCCCACCAGTGGATGCGGGACAGCCAGCGGAGGTCGGCGCCGAGCGCGCGGATGTCGCCGAGTGACCGGCGCAGCGCGACCGCCTCCCGCTGGGCGGCGACGGCGGCGGCCGAGTCGGCGATCGTGTAGCTCTCCACGGCGTAGCGTTCGAGCAGGTCGGCGAGGTCGGACGGACCGTAGCGGCCGCGTTGCCGCAGCACGAGCCGGAGTTGGGCGGCAGCCTCGCGGTGGGCGCCGGCGGAGGCGGCGTCCCGGGCGGCGTCGGGGCCGTAACGGGCGATGGCGTCCTGGTCGCCGGCCTGAGCGGCGTGGTGGACGATGCGGGCGGCGTCGGAGCCGGGGCGGGCCACCAGCGCCGCCAGGACGTTGCGGTCGAGGTCGATGCGCCGGGCGGCGGGCACCGAGTCGGCGACGGCCCGCCGGATCAGCTCGTGCCGGAACGCCACCCGCTCCGGCGTCACCGCCAGCAGCCCCCGCTGCTCGGCCTCGACTAGCGGGGCCACACAGCCGTTGAGCAGGACGTCGACCAGCGGGCGCTCGACGGCCGAGGGGACGACGGCGAGCTGTTCCAGCGCGTCCACGGTGACGGGTTCGAGCCCGCGCAGCCGCGCGAGTACGGCGTCCACGACCGTCGGGGGCACTCCCCCGGTGCCGCCCGCGGCCAGCACCTCGGCGACGAAGAAGGGGTTGCCGGACGTCACCTCGTACACCTGGGCCGGGTCGAGCCGGCCGGTCGAGCTCAGGGTCCGTACGGCGTCCAGGGACAGCCGGGCCAGGGGCAGCCGGTGCACACGGGGCGCGCGGGACACCTGTCCGAGGAGGTGGCGCAGGGGGTGACCGCTGCTCAACTCGTCGTCGCGGTAGGTGAGGACGAGGAGCGCGGGCAGCCGCTCCATCCGGCGCACGAGGAAGCGCAGGGCGTCCAGGGAGGCCTCGTCGGCCCAGTGGACGTCCTCGACGACGAGTACCGCGGGATGCGGAGTCACGGCCAGCTCGCCGTGCAGTGCCTCGTAGACGCGGTGGCGGTCACCGCCCTCGGTCACCGCGCGGGCCAGCTCGGCGCCGACGCTGCCGACCAGGTCGCGGAACGGGCCCAGAGGCCGCCGGGTGGCGAGGTCGTCGCACTGGCCGACCAGCACCCGGGCCTGCTCGGGCAGCCGGTCCGGCATGGCTCTCACCAGGCTCGACTTGCCGATTCCCGCCTCACCGAAGACGAGCACCACCGAACCGGCACCGGCCGCCGCCTCGCGTGCGGCCGTGGCCAGTCGCGCCAGTTCGCGCTCACGTTCGAGGATCCCCCGGTCCACGCGGCCGATTCTGCCACCGGGAGCGGCGCGGATGGCTGACGCGGGCCAACGGCCTTCCGGCGACGAACGGCCGGAACTGGGCACTCCGGACCCGTTGACGCTCTCCCGCCTCCTCTTTATCGTCTGGTCGACCATTCGAATGACGTTCGCAATACCGAACATCGACCAGCGACAGAGGAGCACACATGGCACCGCCCCTCTCCAGGCGAACCCTCCTGCGCGCCGCGGCCGTTGCCGCCGCCGTACCCGCGGTCTCGTACGCGGCGACCGGCAGGTCGGCCTCGGCAGCGGCAGCCGCGGCACCGGCCGCCTGGAGCGTGCTCCCGTTCGCGCTCGACCAAGTGGCGCTCGGACCGGGCGTCTTCGCCGACAAGCGGCAGCTCATGCTCGACCACGCCCGCGGCTACGACGTCAACCGGCTGCTCCAGGTCTTCCGCGCCAACGCCGGGCTCCCGACCGGTGACGCGGTCGCGCCCGGCGGCTGGGAGGGGCTGGACGGCGAGGCCAACGGCAATCTGCGCGGGCACTACACCGGGCACTTCCTGACCATGCTGTCGCAGGCGTACGCCGGCACCGGGGAGCAGGTCTTCGCCGAGAAGATCGACACCATGGTCGGGGCGCTGAGCGAGGTGCGTGCGGCGCTGCGCAAGGATCCCGAAGTCCTCGCCGTGGAAGGGCGGTTCGGGACCGCCGTCCTCAACGAGCGCGGGTCCTACCAGTACGTCGACCTGCCCGCCGGTGTTCTTGGTGGCAGCCCCACGATCACCCTCTCCGCCTGGGTCAGACCCACCCACGAGGACACCTGGGCGCGCGTCTTCGACTTCGGCGACAACACCACGCGCTACATGTATCTGGCCGCCCGCAACGGCAGCGGGGTACCGCGCTTCGCGATCACGACGAGCGGTGCCGGCGGGGAGCAGGGGATCAACGGCACCGCCGCGCTGCCGACCGGCCGGTGGAGCCACCTCGCGGTGACGATCGCGGACGGCACGGGGACGCTGTACGTCAACGGCACGGCCGTGGCACGCAATACGGCGATGACCCTCACCCCGGCCGCGCTCGGCACCCCCGCGAACAACTGGCTCGGCCGCTCCAACTACGCCGGCGATCCCGTCTTCGCCGGTGCCTACGACGGGTTCGACGTCTACTCCCGCGCGCTCTCCGCCGCCGAGATCACGGAGTTGCAGAGTGGCCGTGCCGCCGACACCTCCGCCGGGCGGGGCGACCTGGCGTCGTACGCCTTCGACGAGACCTCGGGATCGGCCCTCGCGGACGCCTCCGGCCGTGGGCTGGACGCCGTCCTGCGCCGGACCTGGGGCGGGCCCGGTCACCCCGGGTTCCTGGCGGCGTATCCGGAGACCCAGTTCATCCTGTTGGAGTCGATGACCGGGAGCGACTACACGAAGGTGTGGGCGCCGTACTACACCGCGCACAAGATCCTCCGGGGGCTGCTGGACGCGTACTCCGCCACCGATGACGACCGGGCGCTCGACCTCGCGTCGGGCATGGGCGACTGGATGTACGCGCGGCTGTCCGTGCTCCCCGCCGCCACCCTCCAGCGCATGTGGGGGATCTTCTCCAGCGGCGAGTTCGGCGGCATCGTCGAGGCGATCTGCGATCTGCACGCGCTCACCGGAAAGGCCGAACACCTGGCGCTGGCCCGGCTGTTCGACCTCGACAAGCTGATCGACGCCTGCGCGGCGGGCACCGACACACTCGACGGGATCCACGCCAACCAGCACATCCCGATCTTCACCGGGCTCGTGCGGCTGTACGACGCGACGGGCGAGGAGCGTTACCTGACCGCCGCGAGGAACTTCTGGGGCATGGTCGTACCGCATCGCATGTACGGCATCGGCGGGACCAGTACGAGCGAGTTCTGGAAGGCGCGGGACGTGATCGCGGGGACGATCGGTTCGACGACCGCGGAGACCTGCTGCGCGTACAACATGCTGAAGCTGAGCCGGACGCTGTTCCTGCACGAGCAGGATCCGAAGTACGCCGACTACTACGAACGGGCCCTCTACAACCAGGTGTTGGGCTCCAAGCAGGACAAGGCGGACGCGGAGAAGCCGCTCGTCACCTACTTCATCGGACTGACGCCGGGGCATGTGCGCGACTACACGCCCAAGCAGGGCACCACCTGCTGCGAGGGCACGGGGATGGAGAGCGCCACGAAGTACCAGGACTCGGTGTACTTCAGGGCGGCCGACGGCGGCGCGCTGTACGTCAACCTCTACAGCCCGTCCCGGCTGGCCTGGGCCGAGAAGGGCGTCACGGTCACGCAGACCACCGAGTATCCGCGGGAGCAGCGCAGCACGCTGACGATCGGTGGCGGCAGCGCGACCTTCGAGCTACGGCTACGGGTGCCGGCGTGGGCGACCGCGGGCTTCCGGGTGACGGTCAACGGGCGGGCGGTGAAGGGTGGTTCGACGGGCGGCGGCTACTTCTCCGTCTCCCGGAAGTGGCGGGCCGGCGACACCGTGCGGATCACCATGCCCTTCCTACTGTGGGTCGAGAAGGCCCTGGACGACCCGTCCCTCCAGACCCTCTTCCACGGCCCGGTCAACCTGGTCGCCCGTAACGCGTCCACGGAGTACCTGACGTTCGGTCTCTACGGCAACGCAGCCCTGTCCGGCGACCTGCTGCCGTCCCTCACCGCGGTCCCCGGCAAACCCCTCCACTACACGCTCAACGGCACCGAGTTGGCCCCCTTCTCAGAGGGTACGGAGGACCCGACCCACGCGTACTTCCGGCGCTCGGAGCCCCGGATCGTCTTCGGCAACACCGATTCGGGCGTGGCCAACCCGGCGAAGGCCGACGGGACGACGCTGCTGGACGAGGTGTGGGCGGCGGCGCCCTTCCGCACGAAGGGCGCGCTCGTCGAGCGGGTTCGGTCGACTGTCGGGTCATGGGTGACGGCGGGGCTGCTCGGCGCGGCCGACGGAGAGACGGTGGTGGCCACGGCCCGGCAGGCGACCTACGTGTCCTGAGGGGACCCTCACCGGTAGTCGGGGTTGGGGGCGTCGGAGCGGCAGCCGGCGTCCCACTCCGAGCGCTGGTTGCCGTGGGCGGGGATGCCCTTGGCGCGCTTGAGCATGGCCGCCAGGTGCATCAGGTTCCAGGTCATGAAGGTGGTGTTGCGGTTGGTGAAGTCGTTCTCCGGGCCGCCCGAACCGGGGTCGAGGTAGGAGGGGCCAGGGCCGGCCGGGCCGATCCAGCCGGCGTCTGCCTGCGGCGGGATGGTGTAGCCGAGGTGCTGGAGGCTGTAGAGGAGGTTCATGGCGCAGTGCTTCACGCCGTCCTCGTTGCCGGTGATCAGACAGCCGCCGACCCGCCCGTAATAGGCGTACTGGCCCTGGGAGTTGAGCAGACCGGAGCCGCTGTAGAGCCGCTCGACGACCTTCTTGGTGACCGAGCTGTTGTCGCCCAGCCAGATCGGCCCGGCCAGCACCAGGATGTCCGCGGCCATCACCTGCTCGTACAGCGCGGGCCACTCGTCCGTCGCGAAGCCGTGCTCGGTCATGTCCGGGTAGACGCCGGGGGCGATGTCGTGGTCGACGGCCCGGACCTCGGACGTGGTGACCCCGCGGGACATCATGATCTCCGCGCTCTTGTCGATCAGACCCTGGGTGTGGCTGACCTGGGGCGACGGCTTGAGCGTGCAGTTGATGAACAGGGCGGTGAGGTCGTCGAAGCGGTAGGCGTCGTCGGTGGTGGGCGTCGTGGTCATGAGCGGCACTCCTCCGTGCGGGACCGCCGGGCGGCTCCCCGGCCCGGTCCGAGCCGAGGCTCGCCAGCAGCGTCTCTCCCGGGCGGCGTTTTGTCCCGCCTCGACCCACCGACGTAAGGAAGCCGTCACCGGTCCGGCCGCGCGCCTGCGGGTGGATCGCGGGATCCTGGAGGCGGTATCGGCTCGGACAAGGCGGCCTCACGATGACGATCGACGTGACCGCGGAGCGTGTGCTCCCGCTGCCGCCCGAGCGAGTGGCGGCGTACGCGATGGGCCGGCGCATCGACTACGTGCCGCGGGTGGACGCGTACGACCTCCCGCACCCGGAAGGCACGCTCGCCCGCATCCGGGTCGAGGGCGGCTCCTCCGTCCGCAAGGATCTGCGCGATCTGGAACGCAGGCTCACGGAACGTACGGATTGAGATCCCATGGCATACGACGAAGGGCTCGCGGAGCGGATCCGGGAGCGGCTGGGTGCTGATCCGGGCGTTGCCGAGAAGCGGATGTTCGGTGGGATCGCCTTTCTGCTGCACGGCAACATGGCCGTGGGCGTGACCGGTGACGATCTGATGGTGCGGGTCGGTCCGGATGCGACGGACGCGGCGCTCGCCCGGCCCGGGGCGCGGTTGTTCGACATGACGGGGCGGCCGATGCGGGGCTGGGTCGTCGTCGACGGCTCCGCCGTGGCGGAGGACGAGGCGCTCGGTGGGTGGATCGACGAGGGGTACGCCTTCGCGGCCGGGCTGCCGCCCAAGTGACGTGGCCGCATCCGGTCAGGAGCGGCGGCGCGGCTTCCCTCGCTTGGCGCCCTTGGGTGCGTTCGCGCCGCCCCTGGCACCGCCGCGCCCCGTCGCCTTCGCCGGGGGCTGCCTGCGCCGGGCCGCGCCCTTGTCCGTGCCCTTCTCCTTCGGCTCGGCCTGCTGCGGCTTACGGCCCCGGGAGCTGTTGACCGAGCGGCCGCGGACGATGCCGATGAAGTCCTCGACCATGTCCGTGGTCGCCTCTTCGGGCCAGGACAGGGCGACGCCGGACTGGGGGGCGTCCACGACCGGGCGGTAGGTGAGGTCCCTACGGTGGTGGAGGCGGGCCAGGGACTGGGGGACGACGACGAGGCCCACGCCGGCCGCCACGAGCTCGATCGCGTCCTCCGTGGTCGCCGGCCGCTCGAAGGCCGGCTCGCCGGGCGGGGCGTCCCAGTCGAAGACGTCGTCGAGGGGGTGGAAGAGCACCTCGTCGGCCAGGTCGGCGACGGTCACCTCCGCCGCCGCGGTGATCACATGGTCCTTGGGGACCACGACCACCGAAGTCTCGGTGTAGAGGGGGATCGCGCTGAAGAACGTGCGGTCGACGGGGAGCCGCACCAGACCCGCGTCGGCGTCACCGCCGCGCAGCACATCGGCCGCCTCCGCCGCCGCCACGGCGAGGAGGGTCAGCGGGATGTCCGGCAGGCGCTCGTTCCAGATCCGCACCCACTTGGCGGGAGTCGTCCCCGGAACGTACGCAAGCCGGAACGTCGGGGATGCTTCCGAGCCTGTCATCCCGCCAGGTTACCGTCCGTGGTCGGCGGCCCCCCACGCGCTCGATATCCTGGACCCCATGAAGTCGCACCAGACCGCCCAGACGATGAAGCCCGCGACCGCGGCCAAGAAGCTGGGTGTGTACCTCGAGGCCACCCCCGCCGAGTTCCGTGAGGGTGCCGTCTCGCGCGCCCGTCTCGACGAGCTGCAGGCGAACCCGCCCGAGTGGCTGCGCGAGCTGCGGGCCAAGGGTCCGCACCCGCGTCCGGTCGTCGCGGCGAAGCTGGGCGTCTCCATCGCCGGTCTCGCACGTGGCGGCGTCACCGAGCCGCTCAGCACCGAGCAGATCGAGGCCCTGAAGCAGGAGCAGCCCGAGTGGCTGCAGAAGGAGCGCGCCACCCAGGCCGAGGTCCGCAAGGAGGGCGCGCGGATCAAGAAGCGCAACGCCGAGCGCGCGGCCAAGGGCGACGGTTCCTGAGGCGTCCTCTCTTGTGCTTCTCTTGGCTTCTCTTGGCTTCTCTTGGCTTTACGTGACGCGGCCGATCGTCGTTCGTGACCACCGTCGGTCGCCGTATGGCCCCGTTGTGTGCACGGCACACGGTTCTGACACCACGTCACGACGAATGTCACAAAAGCGTATCGGACATTTCACACCTCAACCTTCACACGGGGCGCACAAGTTGGCTAAGTTGACGCCCAGGCCGTTCGACTTCCTCCGACGAACCCCGTCGGGGCGCGCGGCCTCCGCCGAGTCCGGTGCGCCTCGTGGCAGCCGGAGCCGGGGACCCAACCGAACGATGGGGTGAATCGGCCCAACTGCCCTTCGGGGCAAGGGCCGTAGGGCATGCCTTCCGGATCGACCGCCCGAACCCGACAGCTAACTCGGTAGGCGGAGTACGGAAGGAGTACGGCTCCCATGGCGCCGGATCGAAGTCCGCGCGCGGGAGGCTTCGGCCTGCCCGGCATGCGCAATTCCGCCCTCGCGACCGCGGCACTCACCTCAGTGGCCGTGCTCTCGCAGACCGCCGACGCCGCACCGGTGACGGCCGACGACGAGCGGCCGAGCCGCGAGGACGTCAGCCAGCGGGTGAGCAGCCTCTACGACCGGGCCGAGAGCGACACCGGGCAGTTCAACCTCACGCGCACGCAGTCCGGATCGCGGGGGCGTGGCGCCCCGGCGGGCGGAGGCGGGACCGGGGGACGGTCCTCGGATCCCGACCTGGACAACATCACCCGGCAGTGGTTCGGCGCGGCGCGTGCCTCGCTGGGGCCGACGATTCCTGCGGTGCTGCCGGCCGACCGCAGGCCGGACGCGGGTCCCCGGCCCGCGCGCCCGGCCCAGCGGCCGGCGGAGCGGCCCGGCCGTGAACTGGAGGCGGCGGGGCGTGCGTCCGCGCTGGAGCTGCCTGCCGGGGGTACGCGACGCCCCGTGGCCGAACTGACCGCAGGTCCGGTGGCCGAGCTGACGGCAGGTCCCACGCCTGCGGTAACCGCAGGTCCGGTGGCCGAGTTGACCGCGGGTCCCATGCCTGGGGCAACCGCGAGCCCCACCGCCGCGCTCCCCGCCGTACCGCAGCAGCGCCGTGCGGCTTCCCCGTCCCTGTCCGCGCCGGCCGCAGAGCCGAGGCAGTCGTCGCTACGGCAGTCCAAGCAGCGCAGCCAGCGCAAGGTGGCGGCGGCCAGCGACCTGCTGTACCGCTTCACGGCGCGTCAGACCGCGGCCCCGATGGCAGCCATCGCCCCCCAGCCGACCCAGACCGGCCGACAGCCGGCGGCCCTGGAGGCCCAGCCGACCCAGGTCGACTGGATGCCCGCCGTCGCCGAGGCCCAGCCTGCGCAGGCGGCGTGGCAGACGTCGGCCGCCGGCGCTCAGTCGGCGCAGACCGGCTGGCAGAACCCGGCCGGCGGAGCTCAGTCCGCGCAGGCCTCCTGGCAGACGTCGGCCGCCGAAGCCCAGCCCGCACAGATCGGCTGGCAGTCTGCCGCCGCTCTGGAGGCCCAGTCGGGGCAGGCTTCCTGGCAGAACCCGGCCGCGGAGGCCATGCCGGCCCAGACCGGCTGGCAGCCCGCCGCCGCCCTCGAGGCTCAGCCCGCCCAGGCCCCTTGGGAGACTCCGGCCGCGGGGACTCGGCAGGCGCAGACCGGCTGGCAGACCACGGGCGCGCAGCCCCAGCCGACGCAGGCGCAGTCGGCGCAGGCCGGTTGGCAGACCGCCGCCGCGGAAGCCCAGTCGGCACAGAGCCGTTGGCAGCCCGCTGCCGAGGCCCAGTCGTCCCAGACCGGCTGGCCGGCCTCCGCCCTCCAAGCCCAACCGGTCCAGCTCGGTTGGCAGGGCTCTGCCGAGGAAGCCCGCCGGGCCGCGGAAGAGGCCTGGCGGATGCAGCAGCCCAGCGTGCTCGACACCGGCGTACCCATACCGGTGGTCGAGGACTGGCGGATGCGGGAGCCGAGCGTGCTCGACACGGGGGTTCCCGTGGTCGAGACGCCCGTCGGCACCAAGGCCGACCGGGCCATCGCGTTCGCGCGGGCGCAGATCGGGCGGCCGTGTCTGTGGGGTGCGGTCGGGCCCGAGTCGTACGACAACGCCGGACTCACCCAGGCCGCCTGGAAGGCCGCCGGGGTCAGCCTGCCGCGCTCCACGGCCGAGCAGGCGAGCACCGGCACGGTGATCCCCCTTGCGGAGAGCCGCCCCGGGGACCTGATCTTCTTCCACGACAACTTCAGCCACGTCGGCCTCTACACCGGCAACGGCCTGATGATCCACGCACCGGGCCCGGGCTCGGTCATCCGCGAGGAGTCGATCCACAACGCCGGAGAGGCAGCCATCCGCATCAGCGTCCGCCCCGTGTGAGCATCGTTTCCGCTGAGCATCGTTTTCCGCTGAGCCTCGACTTCACGTGAGCTTCGAGTTCATGTGAGCCTCGGCTCCACAACCCGACCGGCGTGAGCCCCAGCCACGCCGGTCTCTCATTTCCCCCAGTCGGTACGGAAGCGGCCGCTGCGCGCCCCGTGCGGTGGGCACGGGAGACACCGCCTGCGCCGTGCAGGACCCTTTCCGGGGCGTGAACGCCAGGCACGGAAGGTCCGGCCCGTTTCGAAGGCCCGCACAGCCAGATCGACAAGATCACCGCCTTTCTCCTCGACAACCGCCAGGACCAGGCCTGGTGGCACGACAAATGGCATCTGTCGCCCTACTACGCCACAGCGCAGACCGCCGCCGCGCTGCCGCCCGAGCGCCTCGCGGGAACCTGGTCCTGGCTCCTGCAAACCCAGCACGCCAACGGATCCTGGGGCTTCCTCTACGGGCAACCCGAGGAGACCGCCTACGCCGTCATCGCCCTCGACGCGCCCGCGGCTACCTGAACGAGCACCTGTCCGACACCGACAACGCCGGACTCTGGATCGACAAAGGGCTCTACACACCGGTCACCGTCGTCCGCGCCGCCATCCTCACCGCCCATCTTCTGGTTCGATCAGCCGAACAATGCGCAGAGGTTCGGCGAAAGCAACCACCCATGTCTTGACATGCGTACGCAACGATTCGTAACTTGGGCCGTCATTTAGATTCGTGAAGACAGTTCACGAATATGAACGGAGGTGCCCATGGGCGATCGCCGACGTCGTCGCCGCCCGGCCGCCGTCCTCGCCGCCGCGGGGCTCGCATTCGGAACGGCCGCCTGTGGCTCGGGGGCCGGCAGCGCCGGCGACGATCCCAACACGCTGGAGGTGTGGACCCGGAGCAATCCGGACTCCGCCGCCACCTACGACCGGGTCTTCGCCGCCTTCACCAAGAAGACCGGGATCAAGGTCGACTACCAGCCGGTCATCAACTTCGACCAGCAGTTGCAGGCCCGGGCCTCCACCAAGGACCTGCCCGACGTCATGATCAACGACACGGCTCTGATGGGCAGTTACCAGAGCCAGGGCCTGCTCAAGCCGATCGACCCCGCCTCGATCACGGGCCACGACCAGATCACCGCGAAGTCCTGGGCATCGACGGTGGGCCTGGACGGCAAGCACTACGGCATCCCGTACTCCCGCCAGGCCCAGACCCTGATGATCCGGAAGGACTGGCTGAAGAAGCTCGGCCTCCAGGCGCCCAGGACCTGGCAGCAGATGCTCGACGTGGCCAAGGCCTTCGCCACCCGCGACCCGGACGGCGACGGCAAGGCCGACACCTACGGCATCGTCGCGCCGGGCAGCGCCATGAACGGCTACGCCGCCTGGTGGGGCTCCAGCTTCCTGTGGCAGGGCGGCGCGCAGATCATCAAGTCGGACGGCAAGGGCGGCTACCGCCCCGCAATGGACTCGGCGGCCGCGATACGGACCGTCACCTGGCTCAAGGACAACCTCTTCTGCGGCGCCAAGGGCGTCCTCCAGCCCGGCGCGGTCTCCGCGGTCACCGGCACCGCCACCAACTTCCAGGACGGCAACGCCGGTATGTACATGACCGGCCCGTACAACATCGCCACCTACGACACGACGCCCGGCAAGGACAAGTACGAGGTCGTGCCGGCCCCCGCCGGTCCGGCCGGCTCCGACGTGCTGGCCGACGGCGAGAACGTCTACTTCGGCGCCAGGACCGGAAAGACCGAACAGGAGCAGGCACTTGCCGCCTTCCTGGTCTCCCCCGAGGGCCAGCGGATCGCCATGACCAGCGTCGACGGCCACCAGCCCGTCGTACGCATCCCCACCAACTCCACGCTGGACGCGGCCAAGGTCCGCGACGACCCGCGCTGGAGCGTCGTACAGAAGGCGTACGAGGACAGCTCCGAGCAGTTCCCCAACGCGCCGGACTTCGCGCCGATCAAGCAGGACACCGCCGACAGCCTCAACGCCCTCTTCACGTACTGCGGCAGTGACGTCCGCTCCGGTCTGAAGGAGCTCAACGAAACCCTCGCCGGTGACCTCAAGGACCAGGACCTGCTGAAATGACCGCTACCGTGAACGCGCCGGTCAGGCGCGGGGGGTTGACCAAGAAGGCCGTCCTCCCCTGGCTGTTCCTCGCACCGGGACTGCTGCTCGCCCTCGTCTTCAAGTTCGTGCCGATGGGCAAGGGCATGTGGCTCAGCTTCTTCAAGGTGCGGCCCTTCCTCGGCGACAAGTGGATCGGGCTCGACAACTACACACGTGTGCTGGGCGATCACCGCTTCCAGGACGCGGTCGGCCACACCCTGGTCCTGGGCATCGGGCAGTCACTCGGCTCCATCGTCGTCGGCTTCGCACTCGCGCTGCTCCTGGAGGGCCAGGCCCGTTCGCTGAAGATCGTGCGTACGGCCGTGTTCCTGCCGGTCGTCACCGCGACCGCGGTGGTCGGCGAGCTGTGGCGGCTGATGTACTACCCGACCTCGGACGGCCTGATCAACAGCGCGCTCGGCTTCGTCGGGATCGGTCCCGTGCCGTTCCTCGACAACCCGAACACCGCGCTGTGGGCGACGATGGCCATGGGCATCTGGCTGGCCGCCCCCTACAACATGGTGATCATCCTCGCCGGACTCGCGGGCGTGGACCGGTCGTTGTACGAGGCAGCCGCCATGGACGGCGTGTCGTTGTGGCAGCGGCTGCGCCACATCACGCTCCCCGCGATCCGCCCCGCCCTCGGCATCGTCCTCACGCTGGCCGCCATCCGCGGACTGCGGGTGTTCACGGAGGTGTACGTCCTCACCGGCGGCGGTCCGGCCGGGTCGACGGAGGTCTGGATGACCCGCGCCTACACCCTCGGCTTCACCCGCAACGACATCGGCGGCGCGTCCGCGGCCTCCGTCGTGCTGCTCTGCGTGACGCTGCTGCTCACCGTCACGGTCAACTACTTCCGCAAGAGGGGAGACGTGCGATGAGCGCCCCCGTCATCGATCCCGTCCGGCCGGCGGCGCCCGCGTCGCCGGCCGGACGCAAGGCCAAGGCACCGCACACCACTCCCGCCCGCTTCGACACCGCGCTCGGCTGGACCGACCGGCCGGGCCTCGGCCTGGCGCTGCGGATCCTGCTGTGCGTGATCGCCCTGGCGATCTTCGCGGCGCCCTTCCTGACCATCGTCTCGGGCGCCTTCACCACCCACCCGAGCGGTTCCTCGCTCTCGTTCCTGCCGCACGACACCACGCTGTCCAACTTCAAGGTGGCCGGCGACCAGGGCATGTGGGACTACTTCGGCAACTCGCTGGTCATCGCGGGCGGCGGGCTGCTGCTCCAGCTCGTGGTCTCGGTGCTCGCCGCCTACGCGCTGGCCCGGCACCGCTTCCGCGGCCAGGCGCTGGTCCTGACCCTGTTCATGCTGACGATGATGCTCCCCGAGGAGGTCATCGCGATCCCGCTGTCCCTGGTCCTCGGTCATGTCCCGGTCCTGGGGCTGGACCTGAAGGGCACGGTCTGGGCGGTGATCCTGCCGCTCGGTGCCTGGGGCTTCTCGGTGATGATGCTGACCGAGTTCATGAAGGACATCCCGACCGAGATCGAGGAAGCGGCCCGCATCGACGGCGTCGGCGAGCTCAGGCTGCTGTGGCAGATCATCCTGCCGCTGTGCAGGCCCGCGCTCGGCGTGGCCGGCGTGCTCGGCTTCATCATGATCTGGGACCAGTACCTGCTGCCCCTGATCGCCGCCAAGGACCCCACCGACTACACGGTCACCGTCGCCCTCGCCACCCTGCGCACCGACCCGGTGGTCGGCTCCGGGGTGGTCCTCGCCGGTGCGGTCATGGCCCTGATCCCCAGCCTGATCGTCTATCTGCTCCTCCAGCGCTCGCTGGTCACCGGCATCGCGGCCGGCGCCACCAAGGGCTGACCAACCCCCCACGTCTGAGAGAGACATGAAGTTCCAAGGAGTGCTGTTCTTCCCGGTCACGCCGTTCGCGGCGGACGGCTCGCTGGACGAGGAACGGCTTGCGCGGCACGTCGAGGCCGGGGTCGGTGCCGGCGCGGGTGGCGTGTTCGTCGCCTGCGGCACCGGCGAGTTCCATGCCCTGACGGCCGAGGAGATCGAACGGGCCACGCGGGTCGCGGTCGAGACGGTCGGCGGCCGGGTGCCGGTACTGGCCGCCGCGGGTGGCCCTCCCCCGGTCGCCCGCGACCAGGCCGCCCGCATCGAGCGGGCCGGCGCCGACGGCATCCTGCTGCTGCCGCCGTACCTGGTGAGCGCACCGCAGCAGGGTCTGGTGCGTTACGTCGAAGAGGTCAGCGGCGCGAGCGGGTTGCCGGTGATCTTCTACCAGCGCGGGACCGCCCGGCCGACCGAGGCCACGGCCGCGGTGATCGCCGCGCTGCCCAAGGTCGTCGGCCTCAAGGACGGCATCGGCGACATCGAGCGGATGCACCGCATGGTCCGGGCCGTGCGTGCCGTACCGGGCACGGAGGGCTTCCAGTTCTTCAACGGCCTGCCCACCGCCGAGATGACCGCTCCCGCCTACCGCGGCATCGGCGTCGAGCTGTACTCCTCCGCGGTGTTCGCCTTCGCCCCGGAGATCGCCCTCGCCTTCCACCGGGCGCTGGCGGAGGGCGACGAGGAACTCGTCGCCACGCTGCTCGACGAGTTCTACGGCCCGCTCGTCGCCCTCCGGGACGAGGTCCCCGGGTACGCGGTGGCGCTGGTCAAGGCAGGCGTGACCCTTCGCGGACTGGACGTGGGCGGCGTACGAACGCCCCTGCTCGATCCGACGCCGGAGCACACCGCGCGCTTGGCGAAGCTGATCGACCACGGTCTGGAGGTGGTGGGCGCATGAGCACCACCGGCACCCGTATCCGCGAGCTGATCGTCACCCCGATCGCGTTCCGCGACCCGCCCCTGCTCAACTCCAACGGCGTCCACGAGCCCCTCGCCCTGCGGATCATCCTCCAACTCGTCCTGGAAGACGGCACGGTGGGCCTGGGCGAGTCGCCGGGCGGTATGGCCCGGCTGGAGCGACTCGAGGCTGCGGCGAAGGTCGTCGTCGGCATGGACGTCTTCGACACGACGGCCATCGGCGCCGCGATCGACGCCGTGCTGCTGCCGACCGTGCCGAGTTCGCACGAGCGCGGCTGGACCACCTCGGCGGTGGAGGTGGCCTGTCTCGACGCACAGGGCAAGTTGCTCGGGCGGTCGGTCAGCGATCTGCTCGGCGGGAAGGTCCGCGACTCGGTGCCGTTCGCCGCGTACCTCTTCTACAAGTGGGCCGAGCACCCCGCCCTCGACGGGCGGGCCGCGGTCGGCGACGACTGGGGCGAGGCACTGGATCCCGCGGGGATCGTCGAGCAGGCGCGGCTGATGCAACAGCGGTACGGATTCCGGTCGTTCAAGCTGAAGGGCGGTGCCTTCCCGCCGGACGAGGAGATCGCCGCAATCCGGGCACTGGCGGCGGCCTTCCCCGGGCAGCCGCTGCGACTTGACCCCAACACGGCCTGGACGGTGGAGACTTCGCGGTACGTCGCCCGCGAACTGGACGGCGTACTCGAGTACTTGGAGGATCCGACCGCGACGATTCCCGGGATGGCGCAGGTCGCCGCGGACTCCCCGCTCCCCCTCGCCACCAACATGTGCGTGATCGCCTGGGAACACCTCAAACCGGCGATCGAGCAGAACGCCGTCCAGGTGCTGCTCACCGACCACCACTACTGGGGCGGGCTGCGCCGCACGCGTGAACTGGCCGCCGTCTGCGAGGCGTTCGGGCTCGCGCTGTCCATGCACTCCAACTCGCACCTGGGTATCAGCCTCGCCGCGATGACCCATGTGGCGGCGGCCATCCCGAATCTGGACCACTCCTGCGACACGCACTACCCGTGGAACTCGGCCGACGACGTGATCGTGCCCGGGGTGCTGGAGTTCCGGGACGGTGAGGTCGCGGTGCCGACCGGGCCGGGCCTGGGCGTGGAGCTGGACCACGACGCGCTGGAGAGGTTGCACCGGCTGTTCGTCGACTCGGGCGTGCGGAGCCGGGACGACACTGGGTACATGCGGCGCGTCCAGCCGGACTACGAGCTCAGGCTGCCGCGTTGGTGACGGGCGGCGGGCTCCGGCCGGAGTGAGGGCCACGGCACCGTGCGTGCCGCCGGTCCCCCGTTCCGGCGGCACGCACGGTGCGTGAGGATGTCCTGGAGTACATCCGGGAACGTAGTTGCGGCCCGGATGCAGTCTGAGGCAGCGCGGGGCGCCGCCGGTATGGGTACAACTGCGTACGCGGCGGACGAGCGGAGAAGGACGTGGCACAGGTGCGGTGCGGGGCCTACGAGCGCATGCTGTCGGTGGCCGTCGACGCGCTCCACGAACGCGAGCCCGAGCGTCTGTGGCCGCTGCTGGCGGGCGCCCTGCCGGACCTGTGCGGCGGCGAGACCCTCATCTACAAGCTGGACGACTGGAACGAGAGCGGTGGCACGGTGGGCATGCCGCCCGCCGTGGCCGACGGGTTCGCCCGGCTCGGGGACGAGGAGGTCGGCCTGCTGCGCGAGGGCTACCCGTTCGCGCCGCTCTACGCCACCGGCTCCGACCGGACACCGGTCACCGCACGCCGAGCGGCCGGCGCGGCCTGGACGACGAGCCCGACCGCGCGCCTGATCGACGGCCTGCTGGCCGCGGACCACGTCCTTGCCATTCCGCTGCCCGGGACGGCGTACCCGATCACGGGCTGCCTGGTGTACCGCTCCGGTACGGACTTCACCGACGACGACGTCGACACGGCGCTGCGGTTGCAGCCCCTGCTGGCGGCCGTGGACCAGCAGCGGCAGCTGCTGGAACGCTGGCGGCGACCGGCCGGACCTGCGGCGGACTGCGCCCTGACGCCCCGGGAGACGACCGTGCTGCTCCTGCTCACGGACGCGCTGACCGCGGCCGCGATCGGTCGCCGGCTCGGGATCTCGGACCGTACGGTGCACAAGCACGTCGAGAACATCTACCGCAAACTGGGAACGCGCGACCGCATCAGTACGGTCCTGCGCGCCCAGCAACTCGGCCTGGTCCCGGCGCCCTCCGCACCACCGGACCGGGCCGGGACCACCCCGCCAGCCGTCGGGAGCCGGCCATGAAACCGAACCGCTCCATCCCCGCCGCGACGGTCATCCCCGTCCTGATCTATCCCGACGTGCGGGCCGCGGTCGCCTGGCTCGACGCGGCCTTCGGCTTCACCGAGCGGGTGCGGATCGGCGAGGACCACCGCGCCCAACTCGCCTTCGGCGACGGGGCGGTGATCATCGGCGACGTCCGCCACGACCGCCGCCCGCCGCGCCCCGGCGAGGTCACCCACTCGACGACAGTCCGCGTGTCCGACGCCCGCGCCCACTGCGCACGGGCCCGCGAGAACGGCGCCCGCATCCTCATGGAACCGACCGACTTCGAGTACGGCGAACGCCAGTACACCGCCGAGGACCCGGCCGGCCACCAGTGGACCTTCTCGGAAACCCTCGCGGACGTGGCTCCGGAGGAATGGGGCGGGACGTCGGTGTCCTGACATCCGGCCGCCCGGCGTTCAGGTCTGGCCCGGCCCCACCCCGCCCTTAAGGCGTTCCAGGTCGGAGGGGCGGACCTGGATGGCCAGCACCGCGATCAGTGCGGCGATGAGGGTGAAGATCGCTGCCATCACGAACGCGGCCGAGATGCCCGCCGTCAGGACCTCGTCGGACCAGGGCTTCGGCAGTTGGCCGGTGTGACGGAAGCGGAGGCGTTCGGCGGGGGTCGCCTGGGCCAGGAAGCGGGGGATTTGTTTCTGGGCCTCGTTGGTGCTGGCCGTGCCGAACATGGTGACCAGGATGGACAGGCCCAGGGAGCCGCCCACCTGTTGCGTCGCGTTGAGGAGGCCGGAGGCCGCCCCCGTCTCCTGTGGGGTGACGTTGGACAGGGCCATGAGAGTGAGGGAGACGAATTCCATGCCCATGCCCAGGCTGAAGACCAGCATCGGGCCGAGGATGCTGCCCGCGTAGGTGGAGTGGACGTCGGTCAGGGTCAGCCAGGCGAGTCCCGCGGCCGCGAGGACCGCGCCGACCACCATGAACGGCTTGGGTCCGAAGCGTGGCAGGAACTGCGAGGCCAGCCCGGCGCCGATGGCGATCAGCGCACTGACCGGCAGGAAGGCGAGCCCGGCTTCCAGCGGGCTGAAGCCCAGGACGTCCTGCACGAACAGCGTGAGGAAGAAGAACATGCCGAAGATCGCGGCGGCGAGGCTCAGCATGATGCCGTACGTGCCCGCGCGGTTGCGGTCGGCGAACATGTGCAACGGGGTGATCGGCTGCCGCGAACCCCGCTCGATCAGCACGAACGCCGCGAGTACGACGATGGCCGCACCGAACGACGCCAGCGTCAGCGCGTCCCGCCAGCCCTCCTGCGCGGCTCTGATGAAGCCGTACACCAGCAGCACCATGCCCACGGTGGAGGTGAACGCGCCGGCCAGGTCGAAGTGGCCCGGGTGGCGTTCGGACTCCTTGATCCAGCGGGGCGCGGCGAGGGCGATGAGCAGGCCGATCGGGACGTTCACGAAGAGGACCCAGCGCCAGTTCAGCCACTCGACGATCATTCCGCCCGCGAGCAGCCCGATGGCGCCGCCGCCCGAGGAGACCGCGGCGAAGACGCCGAACGCCCGGTTGCGTTCGGGGCCTTCGCGGAAGGTCGTGCTGATCAGGGCGAGCGAGGTCGGGGAGGCGACGGCACCGCCGACGCCCTGGAGGGCGCGGGCGGCGAGGAGTTGACCGGAGGTCTGGGCCAGTCCGCCGAGCAGGGAGGCCAGCGCGAAGAGCAGCACCCCGTAGATGAACATGCGCCGTCGGCCGAGGATGTCGCCGGTCCGCCCGCCGAGCAGCAGCAGCCCGCCGAAGGTGAGCGTGTAGGCGTTGACCACCCACGACAGGCTGGTGGTGGAGAAGTCCAGGGCGCGCTGGATGTGCGGCAGCGCGATGTTCACGATGGTGATGTCCAGGACGACCATGAGCTGACAGGACGCGATCACCAGCAGCGCCATGCCGCTTCCGCCGCCGCCCGTTTCCTGGGCGGTGGCCTGTGCTGCGGAGGCCGGCTGCGGGTTGGTGCTCATAGTGCGTGGCGCTTTCAGTGAACGGTGCCGTCCACTGTTCGACCGTACGCCCCCGCCCGGACCCTCACCACTCGATTGGCCTCACCGCCGTCAGGACCGGGTCTTGTGGGTCATCGCGAACTCGTCGGCCTCCGGCAGGTCGAAGTCCCCGTGGTCGCTGCCGAGCCCCTGCGCCACCAGCGCCGCGGCGGCACTGCCCAGTACGGCGGCCTCGCGCGGGGTGCGGCCGAGGCTGATGCCACGCAGGAAGCCGGCCGAGAAGGCGTCGCCGCAGCCGGTGGTGTCGACGACCTCGACCTCGAAGGCGGGGACGGTCTCCGTGCCCTCCGGCGTCACCAGGAGCGCGCCCTCGCCGCCTCGGGTGACCGCGACGAGGCCGACGCCTGCGGCGAGGAACTTCTTCGCGCCGGTCACGAGGTCCGTCTCCTCGCTGAAGCCGAGGACCTGGTCGTCGTTGGGGAGCAGGAAGTCGACGTACGGAAGCAGCGGTTCGATCTGGTCGTACGTGCCGAGCTCGCCGGGGGCCAGCAGGTCCACGGAGGTGACCACTCCGTGCTCCTTGGCGTGCGCCAGGATGCGCGCGGCGACCTCGGCGCCGATCAACTCCGGCCCGCCGAGGTGCAGATGGGTCGCCTCGGCGAGCTCGTCCCAGGGCACGTCGTCGAGGCCGTAGGTGAGGTTGGCGCCCAGGAGGTGGAGGGAGGGGCGGTCGCCGTTGGGGCGGATGGGCAGGACGGTGGCCGAGGTGGCGGTGTCGATACGGCGGACCACGAACTCGGTGTCGATTCCGGCCCGTTCGAGCAGCTGGAGCAGCATGTCGCCGGTCGGGTCGGTGCCGATCGCGCCCGCGGTGCGCACCTCGGCACCCAGCTTGGCCAGCGTGAGCGCGGTGCCCGCGGCCGTTCCGGCGGCGGTCATCCGGATGTCCTCGACGAGGGTCGCGCCCTGGCCCTCGGGTATCTCCTCCACCGGCCGGACCAGTACGTCCAGTACGTGCACGCCCATCGTGACGACCTTCATCGGGTTCCCTCCTGCGCGGGTGGTACGGGGTGCGTGGTGCCGTAGTTACGGGCGATCGCGGCCTCGATGACAGCGAGTTGCTGCTGTTCGTCGAGGACGCGAGGCCGGCCGAGCGCGGCGGCGTGCTGGTAGACGCCGCAGGCCCACTCCAGGAGCAGGGCGTGCTCGACGGCCTTGTCGAGGGTCGGCGCGTGGGTGACGGCGCCGTGGTTGGCCATGATGGCGGCACCGCGGCCCTCAAGGGCGGTGAGCACCGACTCGGCGAGTTCGGGGGTACCGAAGGTGGCGTACGGCGCGACCCGCACGGTGCCGCCCAGCGCGAGCAACTGGTAGTGGATGCAAGGCAGTTCGTCGAGGACGAGGGAGAGCGCGGTGGCCATCGGGGCGTGGGTGTGCACGATCGCGCCGGAGCCGTAGCGTCGGTACACGCCCAGGTGCAGGTCGAGTTCGGAGGTCGGTTCGAGGCTTCCGCCGACGACCTTGCCGTCCAGGTCGACCAACGTCACCTGGTCCGCGGTGAGTTCGGCGAGCACCGCGCCGGTCGCCGTGATCGCGACGCGGTCCTCGACGCGTACGCTGACGTTTCCGGCCGTACCGACGAGCAGCCCTTCGGCACCCAGCCGACGGCAGGCGTCCGCGACGGCGGCCCGCTCCGGCTCCATTGCCGAAGGTGCCGAGTGTGCCGAAAGCGCCGAACTTGAGTCGGTCATGGGCGCGACCGTAGTCTAAACATGAAACAAAGTCACGTTCAGGTTCGGAGGTTGTTCGTGGCAGATTCGATCGCGGATCCCGGCGGTGTCGCCGCCCTGCGCCGTACCCCGCAGCAGGCGCGCAGCAGGGCCCGGCTGGCGCGGGTGCTGGAGACCGCCGAGGAGGTGCTGATCGCGTACGGCGTGGAGGCGCTCACCACGACCCGGGTCGCCGCGGAGGCGCGGGTGTCGGTGGGCTCGCTGTACCAGTACCTGCCGGACCGGGACGCGATCATCGACGCCCTCGCGGCGGGCTATTTCGCCAAGCTCGAAGCCGCGATGGACGGGTTCGTCGAGGCGGCGGCGAGCGAGCGCTGGGAGGATCCGGTCGGGATGCTCGTCGACGCGTATGCCGGGATCTACCGCACCGAACACGGCTTCCGTGCGCTGTGGTTCGGGAGTGGGCTGACCGAGCGGACGCGGAGCGCTGACCGCGAGCACAAGCGGCGTATGGCCGACGGGGTTCGCCGTATTCTCCTGGCGCTCGGGCTTGCGGAGGACGGCGAGGCGCTTGCCCGTGTGTGCCACGCTGCGGTGCTGACCGCCGACGCGCTCGCCCAGGAAGCGTTCCGGCGTGACGCTCGGGGGGACGAGGCGCTTCTGGACGAGGCGAAGGTGATGTTGCGCGGGTACCTGGGCGCAGTGGTCACCCGTTACCAGCGCTAGGTACTCCCATGAGAGGGCCGTGGTCGACTGCCGCGCCCCTTCAGGAGCGGTGCGCGCTCCGTCTACCGCCGACGCGCCCCAGGTTCCACTGCCGACCACATGTTGTCCGTGACATTGACCGTGTGCCCCGGCGGCACGATCTCGTCGATGCGGTCCAGGATCTCGTCGGACAGGTGGACGCCGTCGGCCGTCAGGTAGGAGTCGAGGTGGTCCATCGTGCGCGGGCCGACTATCGCCGAGGTGACCGCCGGGTGGCGGGTGGCGAAGGCGAGCGCCAGTTGGACCAGCGTCAGACCGGCCTCCTCGGCGAGTGCGCCCAGGGCGTCGGCCGCCTCCAACTTGGCCGCGTTCGCCGCGGAGTTGGCGTCGTACAGGGCGGCGAAACGGTTCCGGCGGACCATCGAACCCGGTCCGGCGACCACCCGCCCCTTGCGGTAGCCGCCGGTGAGCCAGCCGCCGGCCAGCGGGCTGTACGTCAGCACACCCATGCCGTGTCGCTCGCAGGTCGGCAGCACGTCGTACTCGACGGCGCGGGTCAGCAGGTTGTACGGCGGCTGCTCGGTGCGGAAGCGTTCGCGGCCGCGGCGGTCCGCGGTCCACTGCGCCTCGACGATGCCGGAAGCGGGGACCGTGGATGCGCCGAACATGCGGATCTTTCCGGCGTGGACCAGGTCGGAGAGGACACCCAGGGTCTCGTCGATGTCGACGGCCGGGTCGAGGCGGTGGACCTGGAAGAGGTCGATGCGGTCGGTGCCGAGACGGCGCAGGGAGCCCTCGACGGCCTCCGTGATCCAACGCCGGGACGTGCCACGCTGGTTGACGTCCTCGCCGAACGGCAGACCGGCCTTGGTGGCGAGCACGACGTTGTCGCGCCGGCCACCCGCGAGGGCCTTGCCCACGATCACCTCCGACTCCCCCGCGGAGTAGAAGTCGGCGGTGTCGACGAAGTTGATCCCGGCGTCGAGGGCGCGATGGATGATCTTGACCGAGTCCTCGTGATCGGTGTTGCCGAAGGCGCCGAGCATCATCGCGCCGAGGCACAGCCGACTCACGTTGACGCCGGTGCGTCCGAGCGGACGGTAGTCCATGAAGGCTCCTCAAGGGGCCGCGAAACGGGCGCGGCGGATGGGTAGAATCAGGCCGCCCAGAGAAGCGGACAGCCTGTCCATTTACCGTACCGGATAACCTATCCACTTAGGAAGCCATGCCCTCCGACCAGCAGCCCACGCCGTCGAGACGCGCCGACGCCGAGCGCAACCGCGACAAGATCCTGGCGGCCGCCCGGGCCGCTTTCGCCGAGCCCGGCGGCGCCCAGGTGTCGATGGCCGAGATCTCGCGGCGCGCGGGGGTCGGCATGGCGACGCTCTACCGCAACTTCCCCGGCCGGCGGGAGCTCCTGGAGGCCCTGTACACCGACGAGGTCGACGCGCTCTGCGCCGCCGCGGAGACCGTCGAGGGCGTAACGCCGGGCGAGGTGTTCCTCGCCTGGCTGCACCGCTTCTTCGCCTACTTCACCGGCAAGCAGGACATCGCTTCCGAACTGCTGGCGCAGACCGACGGCGACGACCCCGTCTTCGGGGAGAACCGGGCGCGGGTACTGGCCGCGGGCGGGGCGCTCCTCGCCGCGGCACAGGAGGCGCACGAGGTCCGCGACGACCTCACCGTCGAGCAGATCTGCGACCTGGTCATCGCCGTCGCGACCATCCACGGCGAACCGGCCCACGTCGAGCCGATCCTGCGGGCCGCCCTCGACGGACTGCGCCCGGTCCACCACACGGACGGCGCGTAACGCCTGTCGCGCGCCCGGGTATTCTCGCGGCGTGAAGACCTACTGGCACGTCGTTCTTCCGCCGCTCTGCGCCTGATCGGGCGCGGACACCGACGTAACTGATCTCCAGACCCGACCGACCCGCAGGGCGGTCAGGGGCCTGTGTCGTGCGCCCGTTTCGGATCGAGTCCCTGACGCATTCGACGACGGAAGATCACGACTGTGCCGAAAAGCACTTCCTCTGCCACTCCCGCACGCCTGTCCCCGTCCGGCCCGCGCCCCGCTCGCGCCGGTCTCCTCGGCGGTCCCGCACCCATCCTGACCTCGGCCGTGCTGTGGGGCACGACCGGAACCGCCAGTTCCCTGGCGCCCGCCGGCGCTCCGGCGGCGGCCATCGGCTGCGCCGGTCTCGTACTCGGCGGCATGCTGCTGTTCCTCACCTCGCGCGGCGCCCGCCCGCTGCTCGCCACCCGCACCGGCCGCGAGCGGTGGCTGCTCGTGCTGGGCGCGTCGGCCGTGGCCGGTTATCCCGTCACCTTCTATCCGGCGGTGGCCAGGACCGGGGTGGCCGTGGCCACGGTGATCGCGCTGGGCAGCGCGCCGGTCTTCGCCGGTCTGCTGGCCTGGGCCACCGGGCGAGGCCGGCCGAGTGGCCGCTGGACCTGCGCCACGGCGGCCGCCGTCCTGGGCTGCACCCTGCTGGTGCTGGGTCCCGAACTCGCCGGGCGGGCCACGCCGATGGACCTCACGGGAGTCGCGCTGGCCGCGGGCGGCGGGCTGTCGTACGCCGTGTACGCGCTGATCGGCGGCCAGTTCATCTCGAACGGGCACCCGTCCGACGCGGTGATGGGCGTCCTGTTCGGTGCGGCCGGGCTGCTCGTCCTGCCGTTCGCGCCGCTCGTCGACCTGCACTGGCTCGGCGAGGTCCGCGGCGCGGGCGTGGCGGGGTACCTCGCCGTGTTCACCGTCTTCCTTGCTTACCGGCTCTTCGGATACGGCCTGCGCCGCACGCCCGCCTCCATGGCCACGTCACTGACGCTGGCCGAGCCCGCCGTCGCGGCGGTCCTCGGCGTGACGGTGCTGGGTGAGCGCCTGCCGGCCGCTTCCTGGTGCGGGCTGGCGATCCTCGGCCTGGGGCTGGTACTGCTGACCGCGCCGGTCCACACCGGCGGCCGCAGGGGCTAGCCGCCAAGGGATCACAGAACTTCCAGCAGTACTTGCGTAACTCAAGCAATGCTGATTATGATTGCGTAAGTCAAGCAACCTGGTACTGCCGGAAGGAACCCCATGAACGCGCCGCTCTCCTCTCAGCCGCAGGCGGCGCAGCTCACGGCGACCGCCACTCCCGGCCCGATAGCCTCCTTCCTCCGCTTCGTGGTCTTCGGCGGAGGGGTCGGCGTCCTCTCCAGCCTCGCGGTGCCGATGGTCGCCGTACTGATGCCGTGGGCCCTGTCGAACGCGTTGATCACCGTGGTCTCCACGCTCCTGTGCACCGAACTGCACGCCCGCTTCACCTTCCGCACCGGGCGGGCCGGCTGGCGGCAGCACTGGCAGTCGGCGGGGTCGGCCACGGCCGCCTACCTGGCCACCTGCGTCGCGGTGTTCGCACTGCACAGCGTCCAGTCCTCGCCGTCGATGCTGACCGAACAGATCGTCTACCTCGGCGCCTCCGCGCTCGCCGGCATCGGCCGCTTCATGGTGCTGCGGCTGTACGTCTTCGCCGCCGGCCGCAAGCGGACCACGACCGTCGCCTGGTCCCTCCGCCCCAGCGCCATCGGTACCGGCGACGTCGTGGCCGCCGTCGCCTGAGGGTCAGCCCTCGCGGTACAGCGCAGTGAGCAGTTCTATGGCGGCGGCGGTGGCGGGATGCGGGTCGTCCCGCCACCACGCGAGGCGTACGGCGATGGGCTCGGCGTCCCGGACCGGGCGGTAGACGACACCGGGCCGCGGATACTGGTGGGCGGTCGACTCCGCCGTCATGCCGACGCAGCGCCCACCGGCGATCACGTTGAGCCAGTCGTCGATGTCGTGGCTCTCCTCGGTGGCCGGGCGGGCGTCCGGCGGCCAGAGTTCGGCGGTGGTGGTTCCGGTACGACGGTCGACGAGGAGCGTACGGCCGCTGAGGTCGGCGAGGCGGACCGAGCGGCGCCTGGCCAGCGGGTCGTCCGCGGCCAGCGCGCACAGCCGCCGTTCCAGGCCCACGATGGCGCCGTCGAAGCGGCGGTCCTCCCCCAGCGGCCGACGGACCACGGAGAGGTCGCAGGCGCCCTCCGCCAGTCCCGCGGTCGCGGAGTTGACCCGGATCAGGTGCAGGTCGGTGTCCGGGTGGGCCTGGGCCCAGCGGCGCTGGAAGGCGGGCGTGTGCCGCCCCAGGGCCGACCAGGCGTAGCCGATACGCAGGGTGGTGTGGTCCGAGGTGGCCGCCTGGACCAGATCGGCCACCTCGCCCAGGACGCGCCGGGCGTGTGCCACCACTCTCAGCCCGGTCGCGGTCGGGGTGACCGCGCGGGAGGTGCGCCTCAACAGGCGTACACCCAGAGCCTGTTCGAGGGAGGCGAGGGTCCGGGAGACGGCTGCCTGGGAGATCCCGAGGGCGATGGCCGCGTCCGTGAAGGTGCCCTCGTCGACGATCGCGACGAGGCAGCGCAACTGCCTGAGCTCCACACGGGCATCCGAAACATCCATGACTCAAGCGTATAGATCGAAGCACAGACGCATTTTGCGCATGGGTGATGCGGTCCCACGATCGGGGTATGCGTCCCGCACCTGCCTCGGTCGACCGACCGCAACCGTCCTCCGCCACCGCCACCGCCCCTGAAGGGCAGCGGTTCGCCGGTGTCGTCACGATGGTCGGCAGCGGGCTGTCCAACCAGACCGGCGCCGCTCTCGGCTCCCTCGCCTTTCCCGTGCTTGGCCCGCTCGGAGTGGTCGCGGTGCGTCAGTACGTCGCCGCGCTCGTCCTGCTGGCCGTCGGACGGCCGGGGCTGCACCGGTTCACCTGGTGGCAGTGGCGGCCCGTGCTGCTGCTGGCCGTGGTCTTCGGGACGATGAACCTGTCCCTGTACACCGCGATCGACCGCATCGGACTCGGGCTCGCGGTGACCCTGGAGTTCCTCGGCCCGCTCACCATCGCGCTGGCCGCCGCGCGACGACGGACGGACGCCTGCTGTGCGGCGGTCGCCGCGGCCGGTGTCGTCACGCTGATGCGCCCGCAGCCCTCAACGGACTACGTCGGCATGGGCCTCGGTCTGCTCGCCGCCGTCTGCTGGGCCTCGTACATCCTGCTCAACCGGACCGTCGGCCAACGGATCCCCGGCGCCGGGGGTTCCGCGGCGGCGGCCGGAGTCTCGGCGCTGATGTTCCTGCCGGTCGGTATCGCCGTGGTGCTGCACCGGCCGCCCACGCTCTCGGCGGTGGGGTACGCCGTGGCGGCCGGGGTGCTCTCCTCGGCAGTGCCCTATCTGGCGGACCTGTTCACGCTGCGGCGGGTGCCGGCGCAGGCGTTCGGGCTGTTCATGAGCGTCAATCCGGTGCTCGCGGCGGTCGTCGGGCTGGTCGGTCTGGGGCAGCGGCTGGGCTGGGCGGAGTGGGCGGGGATCGGGGCCGTCGTCGCCGCCAACAGTCTGAGCATCGCCACTCGACGCGGGTGACCTGTCGTCGGCGTCAGCCGGGTACGCCCATCCGCTGGGTGCCGAGGACCGACAGCAGGCGCAGGGCCTCGGCGGACGGGGTGCCGGGGGCAGCGGTGTAGATGACGACACGCTGGTCCTGGTCGGTGATGTCCAGGACGTCGCAGTTGACGGAGACCGGGCCGACGACGGGATGGTCGAAGGTCTTGCAGAGAGTGGGTACGGCGGTGACGTCGTGGGCGGCCCAGAGGCGGGCGAACTCCTCGCTGCCGGCGAGGAGTTCCTCGATCAGGGCGGTGAGTTCGGGGTCGTCGGGATAGCGGGCGACGGTGGCGCGCAGGTGCTGGGCGGAGGAGCGGGCGAACTCCTCCGCGTCCGAGACGCCGTACAGCCGCCGGCCCTGCGGGCGCGGGCCGAGGAAGACGCGGCGGACGAGGTTGCGGTCGCGGCGGGGCAGCGCCGAGAAGTCCTCCATCAGGGCCGCGGCCAGCTCGTTCCAGGCGATGACCTCGTACGACGCGGAGAGCACGATGGCCGCGGCCTGCGGGAGCCGGTGCAGGAGGTCGGCGATGCTCTGCCGGACCTCCCGGGAGGGGCCCGGGGGCGGTCCCTGCGGGGTGCCAGCGAGGTGGTGCAGATGGTCGCGTTCGGCGTACGACAGGCGCAGGGCGCGGGCGAGTTGGGCCAGTACCTCGCGGGACGGGTGCGGGGCGCGGGCCTGTTCCAGGCGGCTGTAGTACTCGGTCGAGATGAACGCCAACTGCGCGACCTCCTCGCGCCGCAGCCCCGGGGTGCGCCGGCGCGGTCCGGTGGGCAGGCCCACGTCGGCGGGGGTGATGCGTTCGCGTCGGCTGCGCAGGAAGTCGGCCAGTTCTCGTCGGTCCACGGGTCCAGTGTGCGTGGGTGCGCGGGGTGCAGCCAGGTACTGCCGGTGCCTGGATGAGGATGCGGGCGCGGCACAGGCTCGTCGGCATGGACAACACACCGACCACATCCCCCATCGGCCTTCTCTCCGGGAAGCTTCTCTCCGGGAAGGTCGCCTTCGTCACCGGTGCCGGGCGCGGCATCGGCGCGGCCGCGGCTCGGCTGTTCGCCCGGGAGGGCGCGCGGGTGCTGCTCGCGGCCCGTACGGAGGCCCAGCTCAAGGCGGTGACGGAGGAGATCCGGGCGGACGGGGGTACGGCGGACTTCGTCCGGTGCGACCTGGCCGACCCGGACAGTGTCCGTGCCGCCGTCGACCGGGTGGTGGAGCTTTACGGCCGCCTCGACCTCGCCTTCAACAACGGTGCGACGGGGCAGGATCCGGGGCCGCTGGACGAGCTGCCGGAGGCCGAGTTCGACCGCATCCTCGCCGTGAACCTCAAGGGCCCGTGGCTCGCGATGAACGCCGAGGTCGCCGCGATCCGCGCCACCTCCGGTCACGGGGCGATCGTCAACAACTCCAGCGTCGGCAGCCTGATGGCCAACCCCTGGCTGCCGGCGTACGGAGCGGCGAAGCGGGCGGTCAACAGCCTCACCGCGTCGGCCGCCGCCACGTACGGCCCGGAGGGCATCCGCGTCAACGCGATCGCGCCCGGCACGACGCTCACCGAGATGATCGACGACTGGGAGTCCCGCTCCCCCGGCACGATCGCCACGCTCACCGCCCAGACCCCGTTGGGCCGAGCGGCCGCCCCGGAGGAGATCGCGGAGGCGGCGGCGTGGCTGCTGAGCGACCGGGCGTCGTTCGTGACGGGGGTGGTGTTGCAGGTGGACGGGGGTGCGCGGGCCTGAGGACGGGGGTATGACGGGCCGGGGGCAGGTGGCCCCGGCGTCGGGGCGGGGTGCGGCGGGTGGCCAGGACGGCCGGGCGGGAGCCGGGACGGCGAGGCCGGTGGCAGGGGCGGCGCGCCCCGGGACGCCGACGGCTTCCTGCGACTCGGGCCGACCGCCTCGGTGAACGGCTCGGTGGTCGGCAAGTTGTCGGCAAGGACCGTCTCTCCGACATGAGTTGGACCTTCGATCATCGTCGAGCGGACCGCCGCGCCTCTCAAGGACGGCCGACCGGGCTGACGTTGGCACACCGGTGACCGCCTAACATCACCGGTGATGGGGAGCCACATTCAGCACACGAGCCGCGACGCATGGTGGACCAGGTGCGTCGCGACGCTGGGCCCTGCCCTGGCCGTGCTGCTCGCCGTGCTGGTGATCTGCGGGGCGCATCTCGCGCACAGCGGTGGCTCCCCGGCTTCCGCGGAAAGGGACGGCGGCAGCGGGTCGGCGTCGGTCGTCGCGGGCTCCGCGGAACGGAAGGTCGCCGCGTCCCTTCACCCGGCCGACGGTTCTTCCGGCACGGTCTGCTGCGGTTCGATCGGTGCCGTCGTACGGGCCTTGCCGACCGTGCCGGTGCCGCACCTGCCCACGGTTCTGCCCGGTACCGCGGATCTGTCGCGGCCCTCGACCTCCGCGCCGCGTCTCACGGCTCTCACATGGGACTGTCGCGCTCCCGACCTCCACGTCCTCCAGGTGCAACGGACGTAGACGCACCACCCTGACGGCCGCACGCGCGCGTGCGGCCGTCGGCATGCGTCCATCCACCCCCGCACCCACCGAGGAACCAACACCCATGAGCAAGACCGGCAAGAAGGCGGCCGCCGCCGACCGCAGAGCCCGAATAGAGGCGATGCGCCGGGCCGAGCAGGCTCGCGAGCGGCGCAACCGCGTCATCACCGTCACCGTCAGCGTGGTCATCGTCGCCGGGCTCGCCGGCTGGGGTGCGTACGCCATCAACGACGCCGACCGGAAGGAGAAGCGGACGGCCGCCGAGGCGAAGAAGCCCGTCCGGGGCGAGAAGACCTGGGACGCCAAGAAGCTCGGGCGCAACCATGTGGCAGGCACGGTCGACTACCCCATGAACCCTCCGGTGGGCGGCAACCACAACCAGGCCTGGATGACCTGCGACGGCACCGTCTACACCGAGCCGATCGCCGACGAGAACGCCGTGCACTCGCTGGAGCACGGGTCGGTCTGGGTGACGTACAACGACAAGGCCGCGGATGCCGACGTGAAGACCTTGGGCGACAAGGTCTCCAGGACTCCTTACACACTGATGAGCCCGGTTGAGGGGCAGGCCGGGACGATCACCTTGTCGGCGTGGGGGCACCAACTCAGCGTCGAGAAGGCCGCGGATCCGAGGGTTGAGCAGTTCTTCACCAAGTACGTCCAAGGCGCGCAGACGCCTGAGCCTGGTGCGGCCTGCTCGAACGGGCTGACGGCTTCCTGACGGGTCTTCTCGGGTCGGGTGGGGTGCGCTGTGGCCTGGGCTGCGACATCGGCTGCGGCCTGGGCTGTGGTCCACCCCACCCGCCTCTTCGAAGTTATTGCAATCCTTTTGCACCTGGGCACCGAATGCCATGAAGGATGGACCACGACCTAGAGCACCACCGGGAACCGAGGACACACCATGACCGTTGCGCCCCAGACCCAGCCGGGCCTCGTCCGGCGTATCCGCGGAGCACTCACCCCGCGCGAATGGGCCAGGGCCGGCGGACTGGCCGCCGCGATCCTCGCGCTGCACGTCATCGGCTGGGGCACGCTGATCCTGATCGTCGTGCCCAAGCACTTCGAGCTGGGCGGCGGACAGGGAGCCTTCGGCATCGGCATCGGCGTCACCGCGTACGTGCTCGGCATGCGGCACGCCTTCGACGCGGACCACATCGCCGCGATCGACAACACGACCCGCAAGCTCATCTCGGACGGACAGCGCCCGCTCTCCGTCGGCTTCTTCTTCTCCCTCGGCCACTCGTCCGTGGTCTTCCTGCTGGCCCTGCTCTTCGCACTCGGCGTGCGCTCGCTGGCCGGACCGGTCCAGGACGACGGCTCCTCGCTGCACGCGACGCTCGGCTTCATCGGTACGTCGGTGTCGGGCGTGTTCCTTTACGTCATCGCCGCGTTCAACCTGGTGGCGCTGGTCGGCATCCTCAAGGTGTTCCGCCGGATGCGCTCGGGCGGCCACAGCGAGGCCGACCTGGAGGCGCAGCTGGGCGCCTCGGGCGGGGTGATGACCCGGATCCTGGGCCGGGCGACGCGGGCCGTGGGCAAGCCCTGGCACATGTACCCGCTGGGCTTCCTGTTCGGCCTGGGCTTCGACACGGCCACCGAGGTCTCGCTGCTGTTCCTCGCGGCCGGGGCCGCGGGCGCCGGTATCCCCTGGTACGCGATCCTGTGTCTGCCGGTGCTGTTCGCGGCGGGCATGAGCCTGCTTGACACGATCGACGGTTCGTTCATGAACTTCGCGTACTCGTGGGCCTTCTCCAACCCGGTCCGCAAGGTCTTCTACAACATCACCATCACCGGTCTGTCGGTCGCCGCGGCCCTCATCATCGGCACGGTCGAACTGCTGTCGATCGCGGCCGAGAAACTCTCGCTGCACGGGGTGTTCTGGGACTGGGTGGGTGGCATCGACCTCAACAGCGTGGGGTACGCCGTGGTGCTGCTGTTCGTCGTGACGTGGGCGGGGGCTCTGCTGATCTGGCGGTACGGCCGGATCGAGGAGAAGTGGGCGCCGGCCTCGGGGACTGCTGACGGCTGACGGCTGACGATCTGGAACCGATCGGCTCCGAGCGGTGTACACAAGACATGAAGCGATGTGATGCAGCGCGGGCCGATCGGGAGCGGGGAGGGCCGACCCGATGACCGAAGTACTGAGCGGTGGCGGCCCGGACCGGCCGCCGTGGAGACTGCCACGGTGGTTGGTCCTGACCGCGCTGGGCGTGGTGGCGATCGCGGCGGTGGTGGCGGGGCTCGTCGCCGTGGCGGACGGGGGTTCCGGACGGTCGGCGGCGCATCGGAGCTCGCGGTGGGCGTCGGCGCCGGCCTCGTCGGGCAACAGCTCCCAGCTGACGGATTCGGGGCTCTCCTTGGCGCGGGACCAGACGCCCGGGCTTGTGCTCACCGGCAAGGGGGCCGTCGCGGGGCGCAGCACGCTGAACCGGCACGACAGGGCGGCGCCCACTGGTCAGTGGACGGTGACGGTGCGGCGTTCGGACACCGGGTCGTTGGGGCATGACGGGGCGGTGGTGACGTTCCCGGTCCAGAAGCCGCCGGCCGGCAGCCCGATACGTTTCGACGGGGCGACAGGGCAACGGGGGTCGGGCCGTGACGGCGAGGTCATATGGCCGCTGGCCGACTCGTACGCACGGGTCCGTGGTGACCTGTCGTGGGCCGAGTTGTCGAAGATAGCCGCCGCGACGTCGGTCGTATCGGGCCGCCCGGAGGTGAGGGCACCGGCCGGGTTCTCGGTGGTGTCGACGGGGCCGGCTCGCCCGCACGTCGTGCGCGAGGCACGGTACGGCTCTGAAGAGGTGGGTGAGGCGCGGGAGTTGGGCAACGGTCTGACCTTCACGGGAGTGGTCCGCTGCGGCGGCCTGGAGGACCGGCTGTACGCGGTGGGTGCGCCGGCGGCTGGCACGGTGCACGGCAGACCCGCCGTCGTGACGGACGCGGTCGTCGGCAACGGGATCCTGGCGTGGGAGCCCGAGCCGGGCGTCATCGCCTACGTCGGCTACAGCGGGGCTGCTCTCGACCGCGGTGCGATCGACGCGCTGCGCCGAACAGCCGAGCGGACCCGGCTGTTGAGCGCGCGGCAGTGGCAGGGCACCCGTCCCGTGACCGTCGATCAGCGCAACGACTTCCTCTGAATCTTCTACCGATGAGTCTTCTACCGAACGAAAATGCCTCGCGCGTCGGCCCGAGGTGGCGTTACGCTCCCCGGCGATGACCACTCACTCTCCCGTCAGATTGGGGGTCCCGTCCGCGCAAGGTGAGTGCTGATGCTCACCGAGACCGCGAACGGGGATTCCCGCCTCTCCCGCTGGCTGCGCGTGCGCGAGTTCGCCGTGCCGCCCTCCATGATCGAGACAGCGACCGTCCGGCGCCTCGCCGGGGACTGGGTTGGGGCGTGTGCCGCCGCACGGGTCGACGTCGATCTCGATCTGCGTTCCGTGGCGCGTGCCCACGGCAGGGACCTTGCCGCCCGACTCCGGGCGGATCTCCGCCACTTGGCCCCTGACCTGCTGCGCTGGCACCTGCCCAGGATCGCTCCCGACGGGCTGCTGCGACCGGGGCTGACCGTTGCCCTGGCCCGGTACGACCGTGCGGGACCCGGTGCCCCGGACCCGGTGCACCTCGTGGCCCGGACACCGCCCGCCTGGGCCGACGCCGGTCAGCGGATCAGCCTCGGCCTGTGGGACGGGTCGCTGTCCGAGCCCGGCGCCTCCCGTCATCCGCACCCCCACCCCAGCGCACGGTTCCGTCTCGACCTGCATCGCCATCTGTGGGATGCGCGGAGGGCGGACGAGCTGCGGGTCCGGTCCGGAGCCGACCGGCCCACGGGCGAGGACCGCACCTTGGTCGAGCTGGATCTGCCGCGGGATCGGGAGTGTGCCGTCGACCGTTGGGCGGCCGAGGCGAGGATTCTGCTCCGCGCCGAGGGGAGATCCGCTCGCCGGGTGATGGTGCGGGTCGCGGGCCGACACCGGTTGGTCCTGGACCTGGACCTGGACTCGGATAGGGGCCGGGACCGGGACTTGGACGCGGACGGGGAGGCAGTCGGGGCCGGTCCCGGAGCGTCCGCTCTGCGGATCACGCCGGCGTCCGCGGATGCGGGCGCCCATGGCCTCCCGGTGCTGCCCGACGCCGCGACCTGGGTGTTGCCCGACCTCGAACTGGTCCGCAGCGGTCTGATCGAGGCCGATCGCTTGCATCCGTTGGTCGCCTCGGCCCTCGTACCGGGGTGTTCGGCGTCCGGGCCCGCCCGGGGCCCGGAGCGGGCGGGGCAGCCCCATCCGGTGGAGTGCCGGGGTGCCCGGCACCGGATCGGCCTGGTCGACGGCGTGTTGGCGCCGTTGGACCACGATCCGGTCGAGGTCCGTCGCGAGGAGCTGCTGGCCGCTCTGACCGGCACTCCTCTCCCCTGTCTCCAGGCCATCGACCAGGCGCATCGCCGCCCCGACTGCCTGGCCGGCGTCCGCGAACGCCTCGATCACGGCGACACGGCCGGTGCGTTGGCCGTGGTCGAGGGCCTGCTCGGCCCCGAAGCGCTGCTCCGCGACGGCCCGTTGCGTGAGGAACTGGAGGCGGCCGCCGAACGCCGTATCGCCTACGGCCTGTTCAAGGCGGGCCTGGTCGGTCCCGGCCCCGACCGCATCCGCCCCGGCGAGCGCCGCCCCGCCGGCCACCGCTCACACCCACGCCACACGACCGGTCGCTGAACCCGGTCACCTGCGCGCTGCCCGACCCTCATCCCGCATCCGTCTCCTCACAACCCAAAGGTGATGACACATGCCCACTTGCACCCCGTTCATGACGACCGCCACCCCCACCACCCCCACTCCGGTCTCCCAACTCGACGTCGCCGATGACCTGTTGGCTCTCCTCAACGACACCACCACCGAACCGCGCCCCGACACCCAGCTGGAAGCCCTGACCCTTGCCGTCGCCGCGGATCTCCCCGTGCTGCTGTGGGGCGAGCCGGGGATCGGCAAGACCGCCGCCCTGACGCAGCTCGCCTCGGCGCTGGATCTTCCGCTGACCACGGTGATCGCCAGCGTCCACGAGCCGTCCGACTTCTCCGGGCTGCCCATCGTCGGGGACGACCCGGCCGAGCAGGGCGTGCCGATGGCGCCGCCGGACTGGGCGGTGCGGCTGGTGCGGGCCGGGCGGGGGCTGCTGTTCCTCGACGAGTTGTCCACCGCGCCACCGGCCGTGCAGGCCGCGCTGCTCCGGCTGGTCCTTGAGCGGCGGATCGGCGCGCTCCAACTGCCGCCCGGCGTAAGGATCGTGGCGGCCGCCAACCCACGCTCCTCGGCGGCCGACGGCTGGGAGCTGAGCCCGCCGCTGGCCAATCGGTTCGTGCATCTGCAGTGGACCCACGACCACGAGGTCGTCGTACGCGGTCTCGGCGGGACCTGGCCGCGGGCGACGCTGCCCCGGCTCGATCCGGGCAAGCTGCCGGAGGCCGTGGAGTTCGCCCGCCGTGCGGTGTGCGGGCTGCTGACCGGCCGTCCCGGGCTGGTGCACCGGCTGCCGAGCAGTGAGGCGCGCCGGGGCGGGGCCTGGCCGTCGCCGCGGAGCTGGGAGATGACCCTGCGGCTGATCGCCTTCGCGACCGCGGCCGGTTCGGCCCGGGACGTGCTCTCCCTCCTGGTCAGGGGGACCGTCGGGGACGGCCCTGGGCTGGAGCTGCTGGCGAGCGTGGACCGGATGGATCTGCCGGACCCCGAACTGCTGCTCGCCGACCCGGCCGGTGCCGAGCTGCCCGAGCGGGGTGATCTGCGTCAGGCCGTACTGGACGGTGTGGTGGCGGCGGTCCGGGCGCGACCGGACAAGGCCCGGTGGGACGCGGCTTGGGCGCTGCTGGTGCGGGCGGTGGAGACCGGGGCGCCGGACCTGGTGGTCGTACCCGCGACGACCCTCGCCTCGCTGCGGCAGCAGGAGTGGGACGTACCGGAGTCGATCGAGCAGCTCGCCGGGGTGGTGTCCCTGTCCCGGCGGGCGGACCACGCGGCGGCCCGGACCGCCGCGGCGACCGGGAAGGCGCGCCGATGACGACCGGCACCCAGGGAGGCCTGGACCTCGACAAGCTCTTCGCCGCCCGGCTCCAGGCGGCCCGCGCCCGGCCCTATCTGGCCACGGCCCTGTTCGCGCTGCACACCGTCGAGTCACGGCAGGTGCCGACGATGGCCGTGGACCGGTACTGGCGGTGCTATGTCTCGCCGGGGTTCGTGGACCGGATGCCGGTGGAGGAGTTGGCCGGCGTCTGGGTGCACGAGGTGTCGCATCTGCTGCGCGACCACCACGGGCGCAGTGAGCGGGTCGCCAAGGAGCGCGGGCTGACCGGGTCGGGCGACCGGCTGCGGATGAACATCGCGGCGGACTTCGAGATCAACGACGACGTGTACGGCGACGGGCTGGCCCGGCCGGAGGGCGTCGTCATGCCGGGTGACCTCCAGCTGCACTCGGGGCTGCTCATGGAGAGCTATCTGGACATGGTCCGGCTCGGGACCGGAACGCAGGGCCTGGCCTGGCTGGACTGCGGGAGCGGTGCCGACGGGCTGGAGCGGGCGTGGGAGCTGGGGCCGGAGGGTGCGCGCGGGCTCAGCGAGCAGGAGCGGGACGCGGTGCGGTTCCGGGTGGCGCAGGGCATCAAGGGCCGTCCGGGGAGTTCGCCGGAGGGGTGGCGGCGGTGGGCCGAGGAGGCGTTCCATCCGCCGCAGCCGTGGCGGGAGTTGCTGGGCGCGGCGGTCCGCTCGGCGGCCTCCGCTCCCGGCGTCGGCGAAGACTATTCGTACGGCCGTCCGTCGCGGCGCTCGGCCGGATTCCCCGGGGTGGTGCTGCCGAGCCTGCGGCGCCGACCGCCCCGGGTGTCGGTGGTCGTCGACACGTCCGGTTCGGTCAGCGACACCGAACTGGGCAGCGCGCTGCTGGAGATCGCCGCCATCTCACGGGCCGTGGGCGGTCGGCGCGACCTGATCAACGTGGTGCCGTGCGACGCGGCGGCCGGGATGGTGCACTCCCTGTGCCGCGGCGAGGGCATCCCGCTCATGGGCGGCGGCGGTACGGATCTGCGTACCGGGTTCGCCACGGCGTTGCGGTCGCGGCCCCGCCCCGACGTCGTCGTGGTGCTCACCGACGGACAGACACCGTGGCCGGACAGCCGGCCGGCGTGCCGCACGGTGGTGGGGCTGTTCCCGCGGCCGGACGACTCGTGGGACGAGGAGGACCCGGACTACGTACCGGACTCGCCGCCCGACTGGGCCCGCGTGGTGCACATCGGCTAGTCCCCGCAGCCCGGTGAGCCCGGTCCGGTCATTCCCAGACCACGACGTTACGGCGCACCGGCACCGTCGGCGTGCCCGTGGCGAACAGCTCCGGTGAGTGCGCCCGGATGCGCTCGATGTCGTTGAAGACGGCCCGCAGGTGCGAGCGCATGGCGGTGCGGGCGAGCGCGATGTCGCCGCCGAGGACCGCGGCGAAGATCTCGTGGTGCTGGTCGGCGAAGACGGCAGGCGACTCGTTCTCGTGCAGGCCGAGGCGGCGGGCCCGGTCCAGGTGGCCCTTGGCCGCGGCGACGGTGGTCCACACGTTGCCGTGGCCGCTCAGCCGCATCAGGCCCTGGTGGAAGGCCTCGTCCAGGGCGAAGAACTCCTCCAGGCCGAGGTCGGCGCCGCGCTGGCGCCGCAGGTTGTCCCGCAGCTCCTCGACGACCTCGGCGTCGAGTTCCCCGGGCAGGTCGTCCAGGGCGGCCAGCTCCACGGCCTCCCGCAGGAACTGGGCGTCGGCGACCTGCGCCGGGTCCACCCGGGACACGAACGACCCGATCTTCGGGAAGACCTGCACCAGCCCTTCCTGGGCCAGCAGGATCAGGCTCTCCCGCACCGGGGTGCGGCTGACGCCCAGGGACGCGGCGAGCTCGTTCTCCGACAGGGCGGCGCCCGGGGCGAGTTCAAGGGTGAGGACCAGCTGACGCAGCTTCAGGTAGATGTCGCGCCGACTCGTCCGCCCGTTCGTTTGAGCCATGCGCACATCGTACGTAGAACCACGGCACAAGTATTGTCACACTCCGAGACAGCTGCTTGTATACAAGTACTTCGCGACCAAGGAGTGCCTGTGAGCAAGATCGAGTGCGTGGACGTGTTCGTCGCCTCCCCGGGGCGCACGTTCGTCACCCTGCGCATCACCACCACGGACGGCGTCACCGGCCTCGGCGACGCGACGCTCAACGGCCGTGAGCTGGCCGTGGCAAGCTATCTGCGCGACCACGTGGTGCCGCTGCTGATCGGCAGGGACCCCGCGCGCATCGAGGACATGTGGCAGTTCCTCTACAAAGGCGCCTACTGGCGGCGCGGCCCGGTCACCATGACCGCGATAGCCGCCGTCGACACCGCGCTGTGGGACATCAAGGGCAGGGTCGCGGGCCTGCCCGCCTACCAGCTCCTCGGCGGCCGCTCCCGAGACGGGGTCCTCGTCTACTCGCACGCCAGCGGCACCGACGTACCGTCCCTGCTGGACGACGTCGAGCGCTATCTGGAGCTGGGCTACAAGGCCGTACGGGCGCAGGCCGCCGTGCCCGGGGTCGGCGGGACGTACGGGGTGCGGAAGGGCGCGGTGTACGAGCCCGCCGCGACCGATCTGCCCGAGGAGCAGCCCTGGGACACCGAGGCCTACCTCGGATTCGCGCCCGGCTACCTGGAGGCGGTGCGCGAGCGGTTCGGCTTCGGCTTCCATCTCCTGCACGACGTGCACCACCGGCTCACGCCGATCGAGGCGGCCCGGTTCGGCAAGAGCGTCGAGGGGTGCCGGCTGTTCTGGATGGAGGACCCGACGCCGGCCGAGAACCAGGAGGCGTTCCGGCTCATCCGCGAGCACACGACCACGCCGATCGCGGTCGGCGAGGTGATGAACTCGATCTGGGACGTCCAGCACCTGATCACCCAGCAGCTCATCGACTACGTCCGGACAACGGTGGTGCACGCGGGCGGTATTACGCACCTGCGGCGCATCTTCGACCTCGCGGCGCTCTACCAGGTGCGCACCGGTTCGCACGGGGCGACCGACCTCTCCCCCGTCAGCATGGCCGCCGCGATCCATCTCGACATCGCCGTACCGAACTTCGGCATCCAGGAGCACATGGGCCACCCCGCCGAGACCGCCGAGGTGTTCCGCACGGGCGTCACCTTCGCCGACGGCATGCTCCACCCCTCCGAGGACCCGGGCCTCGGCGTCGAGTACGACGAAAAGGCCGCCGAGCGCTTCCCGTACCAGCGGCGCTATCTCCCGGTCGCCCGCCGCCTCGACGGCTCGGTGCACGACTGGTGACCGGCCACCTGAATCGCGGGGCACTGCCCCGGCTCTCGCCCGAGCTGCGCCCCGAGGTCGATCCGGCCGAACTCCGCACCCGCGTCCTCCACTTCGGCCTCGGCGCCTTCCACCGCGCGCACCAGGCCGGCTACACCGAGCGAGCCGCCGCCCGCTCGGGCGAGCCCTGGGGCATCACCGCGGTCGCGCCCCGCTCGGCGGAGACCGTACACGCCCTGCGGGAACAGGACTTCCTGTACTCGCTCACCGAGCGGCGGCCCGACGGGAACCGCACGCGGGTCGTCGGTTCGGTGGTCGGCGCGCTGGCCATGGGGCCCGACGCCAAAGCGGTCGACGCCCTGCTCACCGACCCCGAGGTGACCGTCGTAACGCTGACGGTGACCGAGAAGGGATACCAACGGTCGCCGCTGACCGGCGGGTTGGACACTGCGGCGGCTCCGGTCGCCGCCGATCTCGCGGCGGATCCGGACGGCCCCCTGGCCACGGTGGTGGGTCGGCTGGCCGCTGGGCTCGCGGCGCGGATGCGGGCCGGTGCGCCGCCGATCACTGTCGTCTCCTGCGACAACATGGCTGACAACGGCGCCGCGTTGGGGCGGGTCGTGCATGAATTTGTACGGGCGTCCAGCTGGCCGGACCGCGCCGGGACCCTGGAGCGGATGGCCGATGCCGTCGCCTTCCCCTCGACGGTCGTGGACCGGATCGTGCCGGCCACCAGCGAGGCCGACCGCACCTCCGCCGAGAGCGTCCTCGGGGTGCGGGACGCGCTGCCGGTGACCGCGGAGCCGTATCGGCAATGGGTGCTGGAGGACTCCTTCGCCGTCGCCCGGCCGCCGTGGGAGCGGGACGGTGCGCTCTTCGTCCCCGATGTGACGCCCTATCAACTCACCAAGCTGCGGCTGCTGAACGGGTCCCACTCGGCGCTCGCGTATCTCGGTCTCGCCGCGGGCCTCACGACCGTCGCCGAGGCGATGGCGTCGGACTGGGGCGAGCGCCTGCTGCGGGCGCTCTGCGCGGAACTCGCGCCGACGCTGCCAGCCGGAGGGCCTGACCCGCTCCGGTACGCCGGCGATCTCGTCCTGCGTTTCCGCAATCCGGCGATGCGGCACCAGCTGCGGCAGATCGGCACCGACGGGCCGTTGAAGATCCGGGAGCGCTGGCTGCCCGCCCTGCGTGAGCTGCGGGGGCGGGGAGCGGGCACTCCGGTACTCGAACTCGCCTTCGCCGCATGGGTGTTGACGGCAGGACCGGCATCCGTGCGCGACCTGCTCCGGTCCCTGGGCGCCGAGGATCTGGCGGAGGACGGCGCCTTCACCACCGCAGTCACGGACCGGCTGCCCGCCCTGCGCGCCGGACGCGTCGAGATCTGAAACCCCTCCTCTGAAAGAGCGTCACTTCACTCCCCGAACAACGGAGTTCACGATGAAGGACAGCGTCATTGCCGCTCAGCAGACGCCATCCGCGCAACGCACCACGCGCGATCTGGCCCGTGCCGCCGTCTCCGGATGGCTGGGCACGGCCATGGAGTTCATGGACTTCCAGCTGTACTCGCTGGCCGCCGCGATCGTCTTCAACAAGATCTTCTTCCCGGACGTCAGCCCCGCCATCGGCCTGATCGCCGCGATGGCCACGTACGGCGTCGGATACGTCGCCCGGCTCGCCGGCGCCGTCTACTTCGGGCGGATGGGCGACCGCATCGGCCGCAAGAAGGTGCTGTACCTGACCATCCTGCTGATGGGCGCCTCCACCACGCTGATCGGCGCCCTGCCGACGTACGCCGCCATCGGCATCCTGGCGCCCGTGCTGCTGGTGGCGCTGCGGCTGGTCCAGGGCTTCGGGGCGGGCGCGGAGATCGCGGGGGCGACCGTGCTGCTCGCCGAGTACGCGCCGGTGAAGCGGCGCGGGCTGGTCTCCTCGCTGGTGTCGCTCGGCACCAACTCCGGGACGCTCGCCGCGTCCGGGCTGTGGGCAGTGCTCCTGGCCGTGCTCAGTGAGGACCAACTGCTGTCCTGGGGCTGGCGGTTGCCGTTCCTGCTGAGCTTCGTGCTGATGCTGTTCGCGGTATGGCTGCGCCGCGGCCTCAAGGAGAGCCCGGTGTTCGAGCAGCGGGCCGACGTGGTGGACGGGGTCGCGCTGGCCAAGGACGAGGTGATCGCGGCGGCGCGCGAGGGTGATCCCCTGGCCGCGGGCATCCGGCAGCGCAAGGGCAAGGCCTTCTTCCTCGCACTGGGGCTGCGCTTCGGGCAGGCTGGCAACTCGGGCCTGGTACAGACGTTCCTGGTCGGCTACATCGCCACCAACCTGGCCGTCGGCCGGTCCGTCCCGACGGACGCCATCGTCTACGGCTCACTGCTCGGCTTCGTCACCGTGCCGCTGGTCGGCCTGCTCGGCGACCGCTTCGGACGCCGCGCCGTCTACCTCGCGCTCACCGCGCTGACGGTCGTCGTCGCCTTCCCGGTGCTGCTGCTGATCACCTCCGGTTCGACACCGGGCGTGCTGCTCGGCATGGTCCTCGGTCTGAACGTCGGCGTCCTCGGCCTGTTCTCGCTGGAGAGCGTCACGATGGCCGAACTCTTCGGCGCCCGCACCCGGTTCACCCAGCTCGCCCTCGCCAAGGAGATCGGCGGCATCCTGGCCACCGCGATCGGCCCGGTCCTCGCGGCCACGCTCACCGCCGTCACCAGCAGCTGGTGGCCCATCGCGGCGATGCTCGTCGTCTACTCCCTCATCACCTTCGTCAGCGCGCTGCTCGCGCCCGAGACCCGCGGCCGTGACCTGGTCCGCCTGGAGGACGCCGTATGAAGGCACTCGTGGTGCACGGCCCCGGCGACGTACGGATCGACGAGCGGGAGGTGCCGGTCCCGGGTCGGGGCGAGGTGCTGCTCGCCATGGAGTGGGGTGGGATCTGCGGATCCGACATCGCGTACTGGCAGAAAGGGGCCTCCGGCACCGCCGCGCTCACCCATCCGCTGGTGCTCGGTCACGAAGTCGCGGGGCGGATCGCCGGGCTGGGCGACGGAGTCACGGGGCTGCGGGAGGGGCAGGCGGTGACCGTGCATCCGGCCCGACTCGTCGGCGACGGCCTGCTTCCCGAGCGCATCGCCGGGCGTACGAACCTCTATCCGCAGGTGCGCTACTTCGGTTCGGCGGCCTTCGATCCGCACACCGACGGCGGGTTCAGCGAGTTCCGGGCGGTTCCGGCAGTCCAGATCCGCCCCCTGCCCAACGGCGTGGACACCGAACAGGGCGCGCTCGCCGAGCCGTTGGCGGTCGCCCTGCACGCGGTCGGCCGGGTGCCCGAACTGGGTGGCCGTAGCGTCCTCGTCAACGGCTGTGGGCCGATCGGTTCGCTGGTCGTCGCGGCCGCACGGCTGCGCGGTGCGGGCACGGTCGTCGCCGCCGACGTGTCGTCCTCGTCCCTGAAGGTGGCCGGTGCCATGGGCGCCGACGAGACCCGTGACCTCTCCGGCGGCGAGACGCTGCCCGAGGACGTGGACGTGGTCTTCGAGGCGTCCGGTGCCCCGGGCGCGCTCGGGCCCGTGCTGCGGGCCACGGCACGGGGCGGAACCGTCGTCCAGGTGGGCAACCTGCCCGGTACGAACGTCCCCGCCGCCCTCGGGGACCTGGTGACCAGGGAGATCACCTGGATCGGCTCGTACCGTTTCGTCGAGGAGATCGACGACGCGCTGCGTGCTCTGCGCGACGGCCTCGACGTGAGCCCGCTCATCACCCACCGCTTCCCGCTGGAGCGGGCCGAGGAGGCCCTCGTCGTCGCGGCCGACCCCACCGGAGGCAGCAGCAAGGTCATGCTGCGGCTGACCCCATAGGAGCTGTACGTGTCCCTCGTAGGAGCTGTACGTGTCCCTTCCGTCCCCCGCACCGGCCGCCGACCTCGTCCTCGTCCTCGTCGGCCAGGACGAGGACGAGGCCCTGTGGGGCACGGCCCGCCCCGACGACACGGCGGCCCTGCGCACCCGTGCCGATGTGCCGCCCATGCCGCCGCGCGAGGAGATCGACCGCCTTCTTGAAGCGGGCTCCGCGCTTCAGTGACCGTCGCAGCACCCCTCCCTGCGCATCAGCCGCCCCACCCCCAGCCAGTCGTCGTGGGCGGCCGCGGTGCGGGTGGCCGCGGGCTCGAAGGAGGCCACCAACTCCTCGGTGGTGTACGGGACTCCGCCCCTGAGGACGGATTCCGTACGGACGAGGGTGGCGAAGTCCGTGAACGGGTCGCCGTCGATGACGGTGAGGTCCGCCAGCCTGCCCTCCTCGACGGTGCCCAGGTCCCGGTCGACGCCGAAGAGGCGGGCGGGCAGCACGGTCGCGGTGCGCAGGGCCTCCGCCGGGGACAGTCCGCCGCGGTGCAGCGCGCGCAGGCCGAGGTGGAGGGAGAGGCCGACGGGGACGAGGGGCTGGTCCGTGCCGAGGGCGACGATGCCGCCGGCGGCCAGGATGCGCCGGTAGATGTCGGTCTCGATGCGGAGGGTGGCGAGTTGGGCGGCGGTGGGCGGGACGCCGGCCGACTGCTGGACGGCGGCCGTGTCCCACGGCGGCATGACGACGGTGACCCGGGGATCGTCGGCGAGGGCCGGGTCCGCGCCGAGGAGAGGCGCCGATGTGAAGGGCGTGGCGATCACCGAGAAGCGCACCCCGCGCGCGGTGTAGACCTCCACGACGTCCTCGTACGCACGCCCCGTCGCGGTGATCGCATGCCCGAACTCGGCTCGCTGGGTGGCCTGCAGATGGGTCGTCAGGTCCTGCCCGAGCTGCACGCCCGGCGAGAGCAGATGCCCACCGCTGCGTACGCCGAGCCGCTCGTGGGCGAAGCGGGCGGCCTCCTCCATCACCCAACCCGGCGCCCGTACATAGGTCTTGACGAAGTCCCAGTCCAGCGCCGCGCCCCGCTCCAGTGACCGGCGCAGGCCCTCCCGGGTCCGGTGGGCGCGGCCCATGCTGTAGGCGACCCGTGCCCCGTCGAGGAGTTCGCCGGTGGCCAGCAGCCGGGGTCCGGCGAGCTGTCCGGTGGCTACGGCCTCGCGGATACGGGCCTGTTCGTAGGCGAATCCGCCGAGCGAGACGGCGGTGGTGATGCCGTAGGTGAGCTGGCCGACGGTCTGGCGTCCGCCGTAGGTGCTCTGCCAGGGGTGGGTGTGGGTGTCCCAGAGACCGGGGATCACGGTACGCCCGGAGGCGTCGATACGACGGACTGCGGTCCCGCGGCCGGAGCGGTGTGGCTCAACTGCCGTGATCCGTCCTTCCCTTACGACGATGTCGACGTCGTCGCGGGTGGTCTCGCCGGTGCCGTCCCAGAGGCGTCCGGCGTGCACCACCACGTCGGCGGGGGTGGGTCTGGGCGCGTCGAGGGGGACGCGGACGGTGCGGGCGGGGCCGCCGTCGGTGCCGACGAGGCGCAGTCGGGTGCCGGAGAGGTAGAGGAGGGTCGTGGAGTCGGCGGACCAGGAGGGATGGTCGGCCGCCTCGGTGGTGAGGGTGCGCAGTTCGCCGCGCGGGGTGCCGTCGGGGTCGACGGGCAGCAGGCACAGCGCCGATTCGACGATCACGGCCATCCAGCGGCCGTCCGGCGACCAGACGGGCCCTGAGTCGTACCGGTCGGCGATCGAGGTGTGGGGTGCCACCGCGTGCAGGCGGGCGGTGCCGGTCGTGGTGTCCACGACGCGGACGAGGTTGTAGCCCTCCCGGAAGCGGGAGTTGAGGCGGTTGCGGTCGCAGAGGGCGAGGTAGCGGCCGTCGGGCGACCAGCTGGGGCGGCCGGGCAGACCGCCGGCGCCGAGGGGGGCGGCCAGGACGCGTTCCTCGCCGGACGCCAGATCGCGGACGAGGAGCCTGCCGGTCATGTCGATGCAGGCGAGCCGCCGCCCGTCGGGCGACAACGCCGGATGCACCCGGCCGCCGGTCGCGAGGGCGGTCTCCTCGCCGGTGGCGAGATCGTGCCGGTACACGCCGAGGAGCCCGTCGCGGTCGTCGGCGTAGACGAGCGACCGCCCGTCGGGCGCCCAGGAGGGGGCGAGCAGATAGCGCGTGGCCGCGGACTTGCGCAGTCGCTTCGGCGGTCTTTCGCCCGAACTACCGGCCAGCCACAGCGAGTTGAGCGCCGCGAAGGCGATCTGCCGCCCGTCGGGCGAGAGCGCGGGCAGATGGATGCCGCGCACCGGACGGGTCCGGGCGTCCGCGAGGTCGTACTCCTTGGTCCTGTACCGCGGTCGCGCCACCGGGAGCCCTCCCTCGAAGGGGACGGTCTCCGGATGGCGGGGGTCGTCCGGTCGTACGAGGGTGAAGGTGCCGTCGAGGGTGAGGAGCAGTTCGCCCTTCGCTGTCCAGCGCGGGGGTACCGGGGCGATGTCGCCCGTGACGGGGACGGGGGTGCCGTCGACGACGAGGGTGCAGGAGGCGTTGGGGGCGGCCGTGGTGCGGAGGTGGGCGAGGCGGTCGTCGGTGGCGAGGGCCGGGGTCATGACCTGGGCGGCCTCGGTCTCGGTGTACCGGACGGTGACCGGGCCGGTGCCGTCGGCGGGGACGGCGGCGATCGTGCGGGCCTCCACGGTCAGGCCCAGGGCGGTGCTGACGGTCTTCGCGCGGACGAAGAGGATCCCGGTGCCGTCCGGTGTCCAGGTGGGGTCGAAGTCCTCCCACGGGGTGTCCTGGAGTGGGCCGTCCTGGCCGGTCAGGCCGGTGACCCGGGTGATGCGGCCGGTCCGCAGGTCGAGGACGTGGATGCGGTAGGGGCTCCCGGTGACGGGGTCGCCCGCGCGTTCGGAGGCGAAGGCGAGCCGCTGCCCGTCGGGCGACCAGGCCGGGCCGCGGTCGTCCCAGGGGCCGTCGGTGCGCCGGCGCAGGTCGGAACCGTCGGGGCGGACGGTCCAGAGGTGGAAGCCACCGTCCCGGTAGGCGCAGAAGGCGATGAGCTCGCCGTCCGGGGAGTGGGTGGGACGGCCCGGTTCGAGGTCGGCCGGGGTGAGGGGGCGGGCCTTGCCGCCGGCGCGGGGCAGGGACCAGAGGGTGCCCTGGACTTCGGCGATGAGGTGGTCGCCGGCGGGGGCGAGGGTGGCCGAGCCGTTGGTGGCCCGGGTGAAGGTCAGAGAGGTGGCCGCGGCGTCCGGTCTCGCCAGGGCCACGGGAGCGACGCCCGCGAGGGGCACAACGCCTGCGGCGGCGAGGAGTTGGCGGCGGGTCGGACGGAAGGTGGGGCTCCAGTCACGGTCCATGACAGGACACACTGCTGCACCGACCGCCCCGATTTCAACACACGGTACGGATCGAGCCACAGTAAGTGACTGGCCGATTTTGCTACAAGTTCCGAAATTATTCGTGACGGGTGGGCCACGCCGGCGCAACACGGCGTTCGTAGCTTCGCAGTCAGCGAATAACGCTGCTTTCCCGCGAAATCCCCCAGGAGCCCCCGGTGTCCAACCCCTCCAGACGCGGTGCCCTGAAGCTGACCGCCGGCCTGGCGCTCGGCGGCGCCCTCGCCCTCACCGGCTGCGGCCGAGACAGCGCGGCCTCCGCCGCGAAGTCCTCCGCCACGCCCGTCGACGACACACCGGCCACCGGCACACTGAACGTGTGGGCCGCCCAGGGCGACGCGGACGTGCTGGACAAGGTCCTCAAGCCGTTCAAGGCCGCGAACCCCAAGCTCACCGTCAAGTTCACGCTGATCCCGAACGCCGAGTACTACACCAAGCTCCAGTCGGCGATCGCGGCGGGCAAGGGCCCCGATGTCGCCCAGTTCTTCCCGGAGTCGCAGGCCCAGTTCCTCGACCCGTCGATCCTGCGGGCGGTGCCGGACGGCCTCGTCGACCCGAAGAGCTTCTTCACCAGCCTGTGGGACGCCGGCGTGGTCAAGGACGTCGCCTACACGGTCCCCTGGTACGCCTACACCTACGCGCTGGTCTACCGCTCCGACCTCGCCAAGAAGGCGGGTGTGAAGGCGCCGACCACCTGGGACGGCATGGTGCCGTTCCTCAAGGCGCTCCAGGGCGCGGGCGCCGGGCACGGGCTCGGCGCGGACATCGGCTGGGACATCTTCAACGGCCAGGACGTGGCGATGTACGCCTGGCAGGCGGGCGGCTCGCTGCTGAATGACGGGAAGTGGACCCTCGACACCCCGCAGCTGGCGGACGCGCTGAAGTACAACGCGTCGTTCTTCACCTCCAAGGTCGCCGACACCGGCGGTCCGACCTTCCTCGACGCGCAGCCGTACTTCGTGTCCGGCAAGACGGCCATGATGATCACGGGGCCCTGGGTCGTCGGTCAGCTCGACACCGCCGCCAAGAAGGACGGCTGGACGGCGGCGCACGTCGCCACGGCACCGCTCCCGGCGGGCTCCTCGGGCAGCGTCTCCTTCTCGGCGGGCGGCACCTGGGGCGTGCTCGCCGACAGCGGCAACGCGGAATCCGCGTGGAAGTTCGTCCGGCATCTCGCCGAGCCGAGCACTCAGGTCGCGCAGTACAAGGCGTACAGCTCGCTGCCCGCCGTGGTCGACGCCTGGGACGACCCTGCGATCAAGGGACAGCCGCTCCTGGACGCCTTCCTCACCCAGCTCAAGAACACCCGCGCGTTCCCGCAGGTGAGTACCTGGCAGCAGGTGGCGACCCGGCTGGGCAAGGAGATGGAGGCCGTGGCCAAGGGTACGGAGAGCGCGGCGAAGGCCGCCGCGAACGTCCAGGCGTACGCCGAGAGTCTCGGTACGGGAGCGAAGTGAGGGCCCGCCGTACGGCCGTCGGCTGGCTGTTCCTCGCGCCGTTCGCGATCGTGTTCCTGCTCTACACGGCCGTCCCGACCGTGGCGGCGCTCGGCTTCAGCCTCACCGACCTGCGGGGCTCGGATCTGCGCCATCCGCTCGCGGTGGACTTCACCGGTCTGGAGAACTACGTCCGGCTGTTCCGGGACGACGCGTTCGTACGGGACATCCTGAACACCGCGCTGTTCGTGGCCGTCGGCGTCCCGCTGACCATGGGCGCCGGCTTCGCCCTGGCGCTCGCGCTGAACTCCGGCATCCGGCGGCTGCGCGGCGCCTTCCGCACCGTCTTCTTCGCGCCGGTCGTCACCAACGTAGTGGCGGTGGCCCTGATCTGGCAGTACGCCTTCCACGCCGACGGCACCGTCAACAGGGTGCTGTCCGCCGTCGGCCTCGCCGGCCCGAACTGGCTGGACGATCCGCACCTGGCCATGCCCGTGGTCATCGCCCTCGGCGTCTGGCGCAACTTCGGCACCGCAATGGTGCTGTTCCTCGCCGGGCTGCAGGCGATCCCGCGGGACGTGTACGAGGCCGCGGCCCTCGACGGAGCGGGCAGCCTGCGGCAGTTGAGGCACATCACCCTGCCCTTGCTGCTGCCCACCACCCTCATGGTCTCCGTACTCCTGACCGTCTTCTACCTCCAGGTGTTCGACGAGCCGTACCTGCTCACGAACGGCGGCCCGCTCGGCTCCACCGAGTCGGTGGCGCTGTACACCTACCACCAGTTCGGGGTAGGCGAGTTGGGCGTGTCCTCGGCCGCCTCCTTCGTGATGCTCGCCCTCGTCGCCCTGGTGAGTGTCGTCCAGTTCCGACTGCTGAGGCCCCGCTCATGACCGCCGTCGCCGCGCTGCGCGAAGCAGCGGAACCGACCACCGGACAGATCACCGTCCGCCGCCGCTCCGCCTCCCAACCCCTGCTGTATGCCGCCCTGTTGGTGTGCGCGCTGCTCACTCTGCTGCCGTTCGTCTGGGTGCTCGGCGGCTCCCTGCGCAGTCTCGACGAGATCCGCTCCGATCCCGGCGCCTGGCTGCCGCACCATGTCACGTTCGACAATTTCGTACGACTGTTCAGGACCCAGGGTTTCGGCCGGTTCCTGGTCAACAGCGTCGTCGTCGCGGTGCTGGTGGTCGTCGGCAACGTCGTGGCGGCGTCGGCGGCCGGATACGCCCTCGCCAAGCTGGACTTCGCGGGCAGGCGGCTCGCGTTCGGGGCGGTCATGGCGGCGCTGATGGTGCCGTTCACCACGGTCTTCGTCCCGCAGTTCGTGATCACGGTCGACCTGGGTCTCGCGGACACCCTCACCGGCATCGCCCTGCCCGCCATGGCGCTGCCGCTGTCGGTCTTCATCATGCGCCAGTACGCGCTGTCGATCCCCGACGAACTCCTGGAGGCCGCCCGGATCGACGGCGCGGGCGAGTTCCGGATCTTCTTCCGGATCTTCCTGCCGCTGGCCGGTCCCGCGGTCGCGACGATCACGATCATGTCCTTCCTGACCTCGTGGAACAACTTCATCTGGCCGCTGGTGGTCGCCCAGAGCATGCGGAGCTACACGCTCCCGGTGGGCCTCGCGGCCACCAGTCAGGCGGCGGCCCACGTCACCGACTACGGCCTGCTGCTCGCCGGCGCGATCGTCGTGATGCTCCCGGTGCTGGTGCTCTTCCTGTTCCTCCAGCGGTACTTCGTGCAGGGCGTCGCGGGAACGGGGATGCGGTGATCGGCAACCGTGTCATCGCGTCCGGCATGAACCAGAGCGCGGTACGTCGGGTCAACACCTCCGTGATCCTGCGGGCGTTGGCAGTCTCGGCCGGTCCGACCACACTCACCGCGCTCGCCGAGTGGACGAGCCTGTCGCGCCGTACCATCGAACTGATCCTCGGCTCTCTGCTGGAGACCGGCTGGGTGGCCGAGCTCGACCGGGTGCCCGCCAAGGGGAGCGCCGGCCGCCCCGCCCGCCGCTACGAACTCCGCGCCGAACACGCCCTGTTGGCGGCCGCGCAGATCACCACCGCGGACGTGCTCGCGGTGGTCGCCGACGTACGCGGCCGTATCGTCGGCCGCGCGCACCGCCCGCTGCGCTCCTATCAGGACCCGCGCTCCTCGCTGGACGACGTCGCTGAACTGGTCCAGGAGGCCCTCGCGGACGCGGGCGGCTCGCCGGAGCGGCTGCGGGCCGGTGCGGTGGCGAGCGGTGGCGCGATCGACGACGACGGAGTGGTGCGGCGGCTGGTGCACACGACCCGCTGGGAGGGCGTGGACCTGCCGAAGGAACTCGCCCGCCGCGTCCGGGTGCCATGGTTCGCGGACAACGACTCCAACCTCGGTGCGCTGGCTGAGCGTTGGCGCGGAGTCGCCGCCGACCACGACAACGTCGTCTGGGCGGTGCTCGGCAACCGTGCCGGTCTCGGGATTCTGATACGAGGGACCGTGCACCGCGGCCTCGACGGTGCCGCGGGCGAGATCATCGAGGCGGCGTCGATGCCGGTGGGCTCGGTGGAGGACCGCCCGGTCGCCTGGCTCACCTCGCCGGAGCCGGACCGCCGTGCCGTCGCACTCGACCGCTTCGAGGCCGCCCGGAGCGGGGACGCGACCGCGTCCGCCGAGGTCGACGGGTTCGTCGAACACATGGCGTCGATCCTCACCACCCTGTCCTGGACGGTCGCGCCCTCGCTGATCGTGCTCGGCGGCGGCCTGGAAGCGGCGGCGGACGTCCTGCTCCCCCGCCTGCGCGAGGCCCTGCGCAGGGCGCGCACGCCCGCCGTCGAACTGCGGGCCACCGTCCTGGGCCGCGACGCCGCACTGGTCGGCGCCGTGAAGCTGGCCCTCGACCGCATGGACACGGAGCTGTTCGGCCCGCTCGTCCCGAGTGCGTGAAGCGCCTCGGTCTCTCTCCCCCCGCGGCAACGGATTTACGGAGTCTCACTGTGACCGAAACCCCCCGCACCGGCGTCCTGATCGTCGGCAGCGGCATCATGGGCTCCGTCGTGGCCCGGCGGCTGCGCGAGAGCGATCCGGCGCTGGAGATCACCATGGTGGACGGCGGCACGCCGATCGGCGACACCCCGGGCCGGCATCTGCACGACCTCGACGACCCCGCGCTGTGGGCCCGCTACAACGAACGGGTGGCCACCGGCATCCAGGGCATGTACACCGGCGCCCAGGTGGTGCGTGCGGTCCCGGACCGGCTCGACGGGCTGCCGCCGGGGATGCACCACGCGCTCGCGTTCGGTGAGGAGGCCGAGGCGATGCCTCGGGCCGCGCTGGCATGGAACACGGGGGGCATGGGAGTGCACTGGACGGCCGCGACACCGTGGCCGGCCGGGGACGAGGTGTTCGACTTCGGCGACCCGGCCGGCTGGTCGGCGGACCTCGACACCGCGCACCGGCTGCTCGCGGTCACCCCGGCCGCGATCGGGCCGACGGAGGTCGGACTCCTGGTCCTCGACGTCCTGCGCCGGCGCTACGACGGCATCGGACCGGCCGACCGGCGCCCGCAGCCCATGCCCATGGCGGTCACCGCGACCGCCACGGGTCCCATGCCGCGTACCGCCCCCGGCACGGTCTTCCCCGCGATCGCGACCGGCGAGGACCCGGCCTTCACCCTCCTGACCGGAACGCTCGCCACCCGGCTCCTCGTCACGGACGGCCGGATCTCGGGCGCCCGCCTGCGCCGCACGGCCGACGGCACCGAGTCCGAGATCCTCGCGGACGCCGTCGTGGTCTGCGCCGACGCCCTGCGCACCCCGCAACTCCTCTTCGCCTCGGGCATCCGGCCCCCGGCGCTCGGCCGCCGGCTCAACGAGCACGCGTTCATCACCGCCCGCGTACTGCTCGACACCGACCGCTTCGGCCTCAACCGGGGCGACCTGCCGCTCCCCCGCGTCGGCGAGTTCAGCACCGACTCGCTCTGGCTGCCGCAGAACGGGACGGCACAGCCCTTCCACGGGCAGATCATGAACCGGACGTACGTCGACGAGGCCGGCCGGCCGCTGGCCCACTCCGTGGGCCTTTCCCTGTACGTGCCCGTCGAGTCCCGCCCCGAGAACCGGCTGGTGTTCTCGGAGACGGACACCGACCTCGCCGGACTGCCGCGGATCGCCGTCGAGTTCGACTACTCCGCCGCCGATCGCGCGCTCATCGCCCGCGCACTGGACGAAGTCCGTTCCCTGGCCCGGGAGTTCGGCCCCTTCGACCCGGAGAGCGAGAGCGCGCTGCTGCCGCCCGGGTCCTCGCTGCACCTGACCGGCACCGTCCGGTCCGGTGCGGCCGACGACGGCACCACCGTGTGCGACCCGGACGGCCGCGTATGGGGCTACGACAACCTCTACCTCGCCGGGACCGGCGCGATCCCCACCCCGATGGCCGCCAACGTCACCCTCACCGCTGCCGTCACCGCCGTACGGGCCGCCCGGGCCGTCACCTCACGCAGGACCGCACTCGCCGCTCGCCGACAGGAAGTTGGAACATGATCGCCATCGCCAAGGAATACCGTGTCTCGCTGCCGCCGTGGATCGAGGACGAGTTGGCCGACGTGCCCGCAGTCCTCCCCGGCCACCAGGACCGGATGCACCTGGTGCACCGCCTGGCCGACCGCAACTGGCGCGAGGGCAACGGCGGTCCCTTCGCGGCACTCGTCGCCGAGCAGGACACCGGCCGGATCGTCTCGGTCGGCGTGAACGTCGTCCTCGCCTCCGGCATCTCCAGCGCGCACGCCGAGGTGCTGGCGCTCGGCCTCGCCCAGCGCGCGGCCGGCGGCTGGGACCTCGGCGGCGAGGGGTTGCCGGCGCACGAGCTGGTCGTCAATTGGCGTCCCTGCGTGCAGTGTTACGGCGCGACCCTGTGGTCCGGGGTGCGCGGTCTCGTGGTCGCCGGGGAGGGGCCGGAGCTGGAGGAGCTCACCACCTTCGACGAGGGCCCACTGCGCGACGACTGGGCCGAGCAGTTCGAGGCCCGCGGCATCAAGGTCACGGGGGACGTGCTCCGGGACGAGGCCCTGGCGGTGTTCCGCAACTACCGGGAGGCCGTGGACGCCGGCGGGACGACCGTCTACAACGCCCGTGGAGGCTCCGAGTGACGCCACGTTTCGCCACCGACGTCATCACCTTCCACCACCCCGCCTTCTGGTCCCTCGACTCCGCCGAGGCCCTGCGCGACTGGGCCCTCGCCCATCCGGAACGCTTCTGGGAGCGGATCATGGGGACGCTGGCCGAATCCGGCGTCACCGGCGTCGAGTTGACCTTCGCGCCCGGTGACATCGCCTCGGTGTTGCGGGCGTTCGGGAGCGCGTCGGCGTTCCGCCGTGAACTCGCGGCCCGCGGACTGTCCTTGGTGAGCGCGTTCATCGCCGGGAGCGACGCTCCCGACTGGCGCCGCAGCGACAGTCTTCCGGCGATCGTCGCCGACGCCGAGCGCCGTGCGGCCTTCCTCGCCGAGGCGGGCGCGGAACTCCTCGTCGCCGGGCTGCCGATGAGGACGACGTTCGGGTCCCGCCCGGCCTTCTTCGTCGACGCCGCCTACATGACCCGCATGGCCGACATCGCGCACGCCGTGGGCGAGGCGGTCTCACGGTACGGCGTGAAGCTCGTGTTCCACACCGAGTCCAACAGCACGCTCTGGTACGAGCGGGACATCGACCTGTTCATGGCCCTGACCGATCCGCAGTACGTGTGGCTGTGCCCCGACTCCTGCCACATCGCGCTCGGGGGCGGTGACCCGGTGGCGGTGGCCCGTCGCCATGCCCAGCGGATCGCGCTGGCGCACTGGAAGGACGCGGTTCGGCCGATCGACGTCCACCTCACCGTCGACGAGACGGTCTTCGCCCAACAGCAGCCCTACATGGCCGAGTTGGGCAGGGGCATCGTGGACTGGAAGGGCTGGGCGGAGGCGATGTCCCGCACGCCGGGCGCGGAGACCGTACTCATCGAACTGGACGAGGCCCCGGATCCCGTCGCCGCACTGCGCGCCGGGAGGGCGGTGGCGCGAGAGGCGCGGGCTTCACTGGTGCCGTAGAGCAGCCTGCAGCCGGATGCCGCAGGACAGCCGGGCGGCCGCCCGTTCCTCGGCCTCGCTCGGCGTCAAGACGTCCCCGGCCTCGCTGCCCCGACCCCGTATGACAGTCGTGTGAAGCCGGAATGGCCCGCGGCGGCGGGGCGGTTGCACCGGAAGACGACCCGTGCAGCGAGAGGGAGCCCAGATGACCGTCCAGGACGTCGACCGCGTGAGCTTCGCCGCCGAGTGGCAGGAGTGGCATCGCCAGAAGGAGGCGGTGCTCGCCGGCCCGCACGGCTTCCTCGCGATCACCAGCCTGCGCCGGCTCGCCGAGGAGCCCGCCCGGTTCGAGGACGCGCCGGGAACGTGGTCGACCACGGCCGACGGTGTTGTTCTGGAGCCGGCCGAGGACGAGGAGGTGACGGTCGAGGGCCAACTGGTGCGCGGACGCCACGACTTCGGCGTCCTTCCCGAACGCAGCAGTGTGTACGTCGGCTGGGGCGACGCGCTGATCGAGGTCGCCAGACGAGGCGGGCACGACATCGTGCGGCCCCGCCATCCCGGCAACGGGCTGCGCACGGCCTTCACCGGCACGCCGGCCTACGAGCCCGACCCGCGCTGGGTCGTGACCGGCCGGTTCGTGCCCTTCGATGAGCCGCGTCCGGTGACCGTGGGGGCCGCCGTGGAGGGTTTGGAGCACGTGTACGACTCCCCTGGCCGGGTCGAGTTCGAGCTCGACGGCACCACGCACCGACTCACCGCGTTCAACGGGAGGTCGCCGGGCTCCCTGATGGCGCTGTTCACGGACAGGACCTCGGGCGTGACCACGTACGCGGCCAACCGCTCCCTGCAGATCGGCGCCCCCGACACCGAGGGCCGTGTGACGATCGACTTCAACCGCGCCGCCAACCTGCCCTGCGCTTACACCGACCTGGCCACCTGCCCGCTCCCGCCGACGGAGAACCAGCTGCCGGTGGCGATCGAGACGGGCGAGAGGATCCCGCTGGAGCGGGGCGGGCAGCCCTGACCGTCAGGATCCCGGTCGCTGCGCGAGCGCCTCGGTGAACGGGGTCACCGGGCGCTCCATGCGTTCGCCGTCCACGGTGATGTCGACCGCCTCGTTGTAGAAGGCGAGCAGTCCCTTGATCGGGCCGACCGCGGGCAACGGGTCGGGGTAGCTCCAGACCAGGTTCGGCGGCACGTCGTCCGCACGGCGCCAGGACCAGTACGAGGCGGTGCCCTTGTACGGGCAGCCGGTGTGGTGCTCGGTCGCTGCCAGGAGGTCGAGGCGGACGTCCTCGCGCGGAATGTAGTACCGCGTGGGCAGCCCGGTCTCGAAGAGCAGCACCGGGCGGCGGGTGTCGGCGACGAGCGTGCCGGCGACCGCGACCTGGACATGGCGGCTGCTGGGGATCGCGTCCACCCGCTTGTGCGGATCACGGGGGTGGATGAAGATCTCTTCCTCCTCCTCGTACCAGTGGTCGAGGCCCCGCCCGACCCGCCGGAACCACTCGAAGGCGATGTGCCCGGCCAGGTCGGCGGACGGGAAGGTCCACGCGGCGTTCTCCAGCAGCTCGCCGCCGAGGTCGAGGTCGTAGAAGATCCGCGAGCCGGTGTGAGTGCCGGTCGGCGGGTTCTTCGCCGGCCGGAGCAGGTCCTCGCGCACGTCGGCGCGCGGGAAGGCGTACAGCGGGACGGGCACGCCCGGCTCCCAGACCAGCAGGGGGCGGCGGCTGTCGACGACGGTGACATCGCCCTTGCGGCCCCGCACCCAACGGGCGCTGGGCTCCCACAGGAGCCCCTCCGGGGTGGTCCGCACGGACCGCAGGGTGGGCAGGGTGGTCATGAGCGGCCCTCCTTCGACTCCTCGACGTTACCGCCATACGAACTCTTGATCCCGGGCGTGGCAGAGATCATTGACAAGCGGAATCCGAGAAGGTTGTCATGAACACAAGATGAGAGATTCCTGGATGCGCTGGGCAAGGGGTGGGCTGCCGCCGTGGGAGTACGGCCACTGAAGGGCCGCGCCGCGCTGCTCGACACCGCCCGGTCGGAGTTGACGGCAGGTCCCGGCGTCCTCCTCCACGGCCCCACCGGAATCGGCAGGTCCGCGCTGGTGACGGCCCTGACGGCGGACGTGCCGGGTGTCGTACTGCGCTGCTCGCCCGCCGAGGAGGACACCCGACTCCCGTACGGCGGGCTCATCGACCTGTTCGCGCAGGTGCCGGACGGATACGTCGACGCTCTGGCGCCCGAACCCCGCGCCGCACTGCGCGCGGCCCTGCTGCACACCCCGGAACCGGAAGACGGCCGCAGTCTGCTCGCCGTGCGCGTCGCGCTCCTGGAAGTCCTGGGGGCCCTGGCGGCCGCCGACCCCGTCCTGCTGATCGTCGACGACCTGCAATGGCTCGACGAACCGACCGCCGACGCGCTGGCTTTCGCGGTACGGCGGCTGGGCCGCGCGGACGTCCGGATGGTGGCCGCCGAGCGGGTCGCCGACGGTGAGCAGCCGGAGCGGCTGCGCTGCTGCCCGCCGGGAACAGTCGAGATTCGGGTGCCGCCGATGGAAGACGATGAGGTGGCCGACCTCTTGCGCGTCGGGCTCGGCGCCGATCTTCCGCCCGCGACCCTGCGGGCGGTCCAGGACACCGCTGCCGGAAACCCTTTGTACGCAACGGAGTTGGCGCGCGCCGCCCTCCTCGGCCCACCCCCCGTCGGCGCCGGCCCGGCGCTGCGCGTCCCCCGAAGGCTGCGCGCCCTCCTCCTCGACGAGGCACGCACGCTGCCCTCCTCGGTGCGGCACACCCTGCTCGTCGCGAGCACCGCCACCCGCCCCACCCTCACCCTGTTGCGCGCCACCGGCCTCAGGGACCCTCTTGCGGACCTCGCGGCGGCCGAGCGGCTCGGTGTCGCGACGGCCGACGCCGACGGAGTCGTACGGTTCACGCATCCGCTGATCCGGGCCGCCCTGTATGCCGACGCACCGGAGAACGACCGTCGGCAGGCGCACGCCCTGCTCGCCCGCGCGGTTGCCGAGACCGTCGAGCGGGCCCGCCATCTCGCCCACGCCCATCCGTACGAGGACGAGGACATCGCCGGCGCTCTGATGTCCGCGGCGGAGTCGGCGCGACGCGACGGCGCGCTCGGGGCCGCCTGCGAACTGGCCGGGCTCGCCGCTCGCCGCACCCCTGGCGACCGGCCCGCGGACCGGGTCGGGCGGCTGCTGGCGGCGGCCGAATTCGCCTGCGACGCAGGGCAGTTGGAAGAGGCCGGCGAGGCCGCCGAGGCCGTTCTCGCTTCGGGGTCGGCGCGGCAGCGGGTGCGGGCGCGGCTGGTGCTGCTGCGGAACGCCGGGCAGGCGCTGGAGGGGGCGCACGGCCTGATCGAGGAGGGGCTACGGGACGCCGACGGTGATCCCGAGGCCGAGGCGTGGCTGCACCACTGGGCTGCCGTACGAGGGCTGCTGTGCGGGGAGTTGGCGGCGGCGGCCGATCATGCCGGGCGTGCCGCGCGGCGGGCGGCCGTGGCGGGTGACACGGAGACCCGGATCGGGGCGCTGGCCACGCTCGCCCGGGTGCGGTCGCTGGCCGGTGAACCGGTCGCCGCCGACGGCGCGTTGGCGGAGGCGCTGGCCCTGGCCGGGGGCGCCGGCGGCGGGCCGGAGAGCTGGCGGCTGATCCGGATGCGGGCGATCCTCGCCCTGGACTCCGACCGGGTGACCGAGGCCCGCGAGCAGGTCGGCCGACTCCTGGCCGGAATCGGGGAGTTCGCCGGGGTGGAGGAGGTCATGGCGACCTTGGTGTCGCTGACCCGTATCCAGGTGCGCTCGGGGCACTGCCGGGAGGCGCTGCTCACCGCGGCCCGCTGCTCGCAGGCCATGGCCCAGTCCGCCCCGGCGCTCTACGCGGCGGCGCTCGCGGCGACCGCGGGTGGCACAGTCGAGGAGGCCCGGCGGCTGGCCGGGCAGGCGGTGCGCGCCTCGGAGGCCGACGGGGACCGGCTGTTCCTGTTGCGTGCGCTGGCGGTGCTCGGGCAGGCGGAGCTGCTCGGCGGCGACTCGCGCGGGGCGGCGGCCGCGGTGGAGGCCCTGCAGCGGGTCAGGGAATTGGGCGCGGCCATGTGCGCCGCGGATCCTCCGCTGCTGCACTGGTACGCCGACCTGGCCGAGGCGCTGGTCGTCCTGGGTGAGACGGAGGAGGCCGGGGCCGTGGTGCGCGAGGCTTACGCGCGCGTGTCCCGTGATACGCCGGGGAGTGTGCGGGCGGCCCTGGAGCGGGCGGAGGGGCTGCGGGAGGCGGGACTCGGGCGGGCCAAGGAGGGGGCGGAGCGGCTGCGGGCCGCCGTGGACCGGTTGCGGCAACTCCCTTTGCCCGTCGACCTGGTGCGCACCCTGATCGCGCTGGGGGCGGTGGAGCGCCGGTCGCGGCGCAGGAGTGCGGCGCGCGCGGTGCTCGGCGAGGCGCTGGAGACGGCCGCACGGATCGGTGCCGCTCCGCTCGCGGCGCGGGCGAGGGAGGAACTCGCGCGGCTCGACGCCGGAAGCGGTGAGGCGGGGCCCGAACTCACGCCCACGGAGGCCCGGATCGCCGAGCTGGTGGGCGGCGGGGCCACCAACCGGGAGGTCGCGGCGGAGCTGTTCATCAGCGTCAAGACGGTCGAGGGCACCCTGTCCCGGGTCTACCGCAAGGTCGGGGTCCGCTCCCGTACCGCGCTCGCCCATGCCATGGCGGTCGCCGTCCTCGCCTCCGGGGCGGCCGTGGACTCCGGCGACGACGGCCAGGTGAAGCCTCCGGAGCAGGCGGTGATGGTCAGTCAGGCGGGCCGTACGCAGGGCCGTCGTGCGCTGGACACACGCCGTTGACGTGACATCCGCCGTTAACACGTGACGCAAGGGTTCCCCCGCTTATGGGGGTGGGGCCGGAGTTCCTACGGTGAAGCCGTTCCGCTTCCGGGAACAACACCCCCACTCTCCGGAGGACTTCAGTGAAGTCACGTCTGAAACTGCTCGGCCTGGTCGCCGCGCCGGCCCTCGTCACCGCCGTCGTCCCCGCCGCCTACGCCGCGAACGCCCCGCACGCGACCCGTGCCGCGATCGCCGGGGACGTCCTGCCGGGCCTGAAGCAGAACGCCGCACGTACCGGAAGCGTCGCGGCCGGGAAGCGGATAGCCGTGGCGATCAGCCTGACGCCCAGAGGCGGTACGGCGCTCGACACCTTCATCGCCAAGGTGAGCGACCCGCGCTCCGGCTCCTACGGCCACTACCTCACCAAGAGCCGGTTCGCCGCCCGCTTCGGCCGCACCGACGCCGAGGTCAAGCGGCTCAAGACCTACCTGCGCGCGCAGGGCATCACCGTCGGCAAGGTCCACTCGGGCAACCTGCTGGTCGACGCGAGCGGCACCGCCACCCAGCTGGAGAAGGCCTTCGGCACCAAGCTGTCGACCTGGAAGGACGCCAGGTCCGGCCGCTCCTTCTACGCCAACGACAGCGCGCCGACCCTGCCCACCGCCATCGCCTCCCTCGTCAGCGACGTGGCCGGCCTCAACAACCGCGTCCAGCTGCACCACCAGGCGACCCCGCACACCGTCTCCCCGCACAACGGCCCCGGCGGCGGCTACACGCCGGCCCAGCTCAAGGGCGGCTACAACGTCTCCGGGACGTACACCGGCAGCGGCCAGAAGATCGCGCTGATCGAGTTCGACGGCTTCCAGCAGTCCAACATCACCAAGTACGACACCAACTACAGCCTGGGCTCGCCCACCCCGACCGTGTCCAAGGTGGACGGCGGCTCGGGCGCGCTCGGTGACGGCCAGGTCGAGGTCGAGCTGGACATCGAGGTGCTGCACGCGATCGCCCCGAAGGCGAACGTCACGGTCTTCGAGGGCCCGAACTCCGACGCCGGCGAGGTCGACACGTACCAGGCGATCGTCGACAGCGGCATCCCGACCACCTCGATCAGCTGGGGCGCGGCCGAGTCCGCCCGCACCACCTCCAACATCAACGCCGTGGACGCCGTCTTCAAGGCGGGCGCCGCCGAGGGCCTCGGCTTCTACGCGGCCTCCGGTGACGACGGCTCCGACGACGCGGGCGACGGCGGCACCTCGGTCGACTACCCCGCCAGCGACCCGTACGTCACCGGTGTCGGCGGCACCAAGCTGACCGTCACCTCCGCCAACGCCTTCAGCAAGGAAGTGGCCTGGTCCGGCGGTGGTGGCGGCAAGTCCTCCGTCTTCAAGATCCCGAGCTGGCAGACCTCGGTGCAGAAGAGCGCGGGCGGCGGCTACCGCCAGGTCCCGGACGTCTCGGCGCACGCCAACCCGAGCCCCGGCGTCTCGATCTACTCGCAGGGCTCGTGGTCCTCGGTCGGCGGTACGAGCGCGGCGGCCCCGGAGTGGGCGGCGTTCGCGGCCCTCTACAACCAGCAGGCCGCGGCGTCCGGCGACGCCAACCTCGGCTTCGCCAACCCCGCCCTGTACGCGGCGGCGGGCACCGGCTTCCACGACATCACCAGCGGCAGCAACGGCGCCTACTCCGCGGCCACCGGCTGGGACTTCACCACGGGCTGGGGCTCGTACAACGCGGCCACGCTGGCGAGCAAGCTCCTCGGCTGACGTCGCACGACGAGTGAGGTGCGGGCCGGGGTGACTCCCCGGCCCGCGTCTCAGCGTGCCAGGAAGTCGGCCAGCCCCGTCAGCAACCGGTCCACGTCCTCCGCGCTGTTGTACGGCGCGAGTCCGACGCGCAGGCCCCCGGTGTCACCCAGACCGAGATGGCGCGAGGCCTCGATGGCGTAGAAGGAGCCGGCCGGCGCCTGGACGCCCCGCTCGGCGAGGAAGGCGTACGCGTCGGCCGTGCTGCGGTTCTCGAAGGTCAGCAGCACGGTAGGGGTGCGGTCGGCGGCCCTGGAGTGGACGGTGACCCCGTCCAGCGCGGCCAGGCCCTCGTCGATCCGGGTGCGCAGCACGTGTTCATGGGCTTCGAGCGCGGCGAACCCGGCGGCCAGCCGCTCTCGCCGGGTGCCGGTGGCCTTCGTGTCCAGGTGCTCGGCGAGGAAGTCGACCGCCGCCGTCGTCCCCGCGAGGAACTCGTAGGGCAGCGTGCCCAGTTCGAAGCGCTCGGGGACGGCGTCGGTGGAGGGCAGCAGCTTGTCCGGCCGCAGGGTCTCGAGCAACTCCGGCCGGGCGGCGAGGACTCCGTGGTGCGGACCGAGGAACTTGTACGGCGAGCAGACGAAGAAGTCCGCGCCGAGCGCATCGAGGTCGACCAGGGTGTGCGCGGTGTAGTGGACACCGTCGACGTACACGAGCGCTCCGGCCTCGTGTGCCGCGCGGGCGATCGCGGGGATGTCGGGGCGGGTGCCGATCAGGTTGGAGGCGGCGGTCACGGCGACGAGCCGGGTGCGCCCGGACAGCACGGCCCGGATGGCGTCGACCGTCAACTCTCCTGTCTTCGGGTCGAATTCGGCCCAGCGCACGGTGGCGCCCGACTGGACCCAGGGCCGGATGTCGGCGTCGTGGTCGAGCCGGGTGACGACCACCTCGTCGCCGGGCGACCAGGTCTTGGCGAGGGTGCGCGAGAAGTCGTACGTCAGCTGGGTGGCGCTGCGCCCGAAGACGACTCCCGCGGGATCCGCCCCGAGGAGGTCGGCCATGGCCCGCCGGGCCCCGGTGACGATCGACTCCGCGTTGCGCTCCCCCAGCGTGATCTGCCCCCGGTTCGACAGGGGCCGGGCCAGCGCGTCGGAGATGGCCCGGATGACGGGCTCCGGGGTCTGGGTGCCGCCCGGCCCGTCGAAGTGAGCGGTACCGGCGGCCAGGGCCGGGAAGTGGGAGCGGATGGCGGCGATGTCGTACGTCACATGGGCTCCTTGCGACCTGCTCGATCCGGACGTCTCAGCCTGCCACGGCGGTGCGCAGGCGCTCGCGGTGGGCCCGGTTCCCGGCCATCAGCCCGTCGAGGGCCTCCCGGGCGCGGATCAGGTCGGCGATGTGCCCGTCGAGCCGGTCACGTTCCTCGGCCATCCGCTCCAGCGCCGCGTCGGCGGTCTCCGCGCTGGGCGAGTCGACGCACGGCAGCAGTTCGGCGATGGTCCGGCTGGACAGGCCCGCCGCGTACATCCGCTGGAGGAACAGCACCCGTTCGACGTCGGAGTCGAGGTAGTGCCGCTGCCCGCTCGCGCTGCGCGTACTGCTGAGGAGGCCCTGCTCCTCGTAATAGCGCAGCGACCGGACGCTGACTCCGGCGCGTGCCGCGAGTTCCCCGATGCGCATGCCGCCCTCCCTGGTGTGATCCGGGGCACAGACCTCACCCCTGACGTCAACGTCAGGTTCTAGCGTAACCGTCGTGCCCGGGACCGGGCACGACGGACGAATGAGGTGACCTGACGTGACGACCCTTTTCACGAGCTACCGGCTCGGCGATCTCGCACTTCCCAACCGGGTGGTGATGGCCCCCATGACCCGCGTGCGGGCCGCGACGGGCGGCCTCGCGACCCCCTCGATGGCGCGTTACTACGCCCAGCGGGCCACGGCCGGCCTGATCGTCACCGAGGGGGTGCAGCCGAGCCTGGTCGGGCAGTCCAACCCGGGGACGCCGGGCCTGTACACCGATGAGCAGGTGGCTTCCTGGCGTCCGGTGACGGAGGCCGTGCACACCAACGGGGGCCGGATCTTCGCGCAGATCATGCACGGCGGGCGGGTCTCGCACCCGGACACGACCGGGTTGCGGCCCGTGGGCCCCTCGGCCGTGGCCGCCGTCGGCGAGGTGTTCACCCCGACGGGCCCGCAGCCCGCGCCACTTCCGCGCGCACTGGACACCGCCGAGGTCACCGAACACGCCGAGTCGTACGCCGAGGCCGCGCGCCGTGCCGTGGATGCCGGGTTCGACGGGGTGGAACTGCACGGCGCCAACGGCTACTTGATCTCGCAGTTCCTCTCCTCCAACGCCAACCTGCGCACGGACGGCTACGGCGGCCCGGTCACCAACCGGATCCGGTTCGTCGTCGAGGCGGCCGCCGCGACCGTGGACGCCGTGGGCGCCGAACGGACGGGGATCCGTCTCTCACCGGGCGGCACCTTCTGGGGAGTCGAGGAGTCCGACGTCACCGAGCTGTACACCGCGCTCCTGGCCGAACTGTCCCGACTCGGGCTGGCTTACGTCCATCTGGAGCTCACCGCCCCCGAGGAGACGCTCGTCGCCCTGCGCCGGGCGTGGCCGGGCGCCCTGGTCGTGAACCCGACGCTGCCGTTGGGCGCCAAGCAGACCGGCCGCGCCGACGCCGACCACTGGCTCGGTCTCGGCGCCGACCTCATCAGCTTCGGGCGCGCCTTCATCGCCAACCCCGACCTGGTGGAGCGCCTGCGCACCGGGCTGCCGATCGCCCCCGCCGACGAGGCGACCTACTTCCAGGGCGGCGACAAGGGCTACCTCACGTACCCGGCCTATCAGCACTCGGCGTGAAGAGGCGGTTGAGCTCGTTCTGCGGGAGCTGCGCGTCGGCGTAGGAGAAGGTGCCCTTCTCCGCCAACTCCCGTGCGGCGGCGATCAGATGGCCGTACATCGCGCGGGCGATGCTGCCGCCGACGGTGACCCGCCGGACGCCGAGTTCGCGCAGTCCGTCCAGGGTGAGCGCGTTGCCGGTCAGGCCCATGACCACGTTGAGCGGGCCGTCGATCTCGCGCACCAGGGTGCCGATGGTGGCGGCGTCGGCGGCGCCCGGGACGAAGGCGCAGTCGGCGCCGGCCGCGAGGTAGGCGTTGGCGCGGGCGACGCAGTCGTCGAGCGTGCCGCCGACGAGCAGTCCGTCGGTGCGGCCGACCAGGACGAACGGCGCACCGCTCGCGTCCACGGCGGCCCGGGCGGCGCGGATGCGGTCGGCGGACAACTCCGGTTCGTACAGCGGCCGTTCACGGGACCCGGTGAAGTCCTCGATGTTGCCGCCCGCGGCACCGGCGGCGAGCGTCATGGCGATCGTCTCGGCCACGGTCTCGGGCGCTTCGCCGTACCCGTCCTCCAGATCGGCGCTGAGCGGCACCCCGATCTCGCCGGCGATCTCTCGGACCCGGCGCAGCATGGTCTCCCGGCCGACCCGCTCCTCCGGCGCCTGCTCGGCGAAGAAGTCGTGGTCGGGGCGGCCGAGCGAGAAGGCGACGCCCGCGCTGGTGGTCGCCACCGCGGGGAACCCGGCCGCCTCCAGGACCCGGGCGCTGCCCACGTCCCAGGCGTTGGGCAGCAGGAAGCAGCCCTCCCGGTGCAACTCGACGAACCGCGCGGCCCGTTCGCGTCGTGCGCTGTCCATGTGTTTCCCCTTGAAGACGACGAGTTGTTCCTGACGAATCCGGAAGGCCCCTCAGCCGCGCCCGTCCCAGAGAACATGCAGCGTGGGCGGCTTGCGGAAGACCAGGCCGTACGGCGCGGCCGGGCGAGCCGGGTCGAGGCGGAGACCAGGGAGGCGTTCGAGGAGCCGCTGGAGGGCTATGCGCGTTTCCAGCCGGGCGAGGTGGGCGGCGATGCAGTGGTGCGGGCCGTGCGCGAAGGCGAGTTGGAGGCGGGCGTTGGCGCGCCGGACATCGAAGCGGTCCGGGTCCGGGAAGGTCTCCGGGTCGCGGTTGGCGCCGGCCAGGGAGACCGTGACGAGGTCACCGCGGCGGATCCCGGCCGTACCCAGCACGGTGTCCCGGGTGGCGTAGCGATCCACGACCGCGGCGCCGGGTTCGAGCCGCAGGGACTCCTCGACCACACCGTCCAGCAGCTCCAAGTCTCCCCGGACGAGGGCGAGTTGCTCGGGATCCGCCAACAGGTGAAGCACCGCATTCGTGATCATCGCTTCGACGGTCTCGATCCCGCCGAACATCATCACCGCCGCGTTGGACGCCACCTCGGGCACCGGCAGCCGCCCGGCGGCGGAGACGAGCAGCGAGGCCGCGCCCCGGTCGGCGACGGTGGCCTCCACGGCGGCCCGCAGCTCCGAGTAGGCCGCGACCCCCTCCGGCGCCGCAGCCAGTCCGGCGGTGATCTCGGAGACCGACCGCACGATGGTGTCGTACCAGGAGAGGACGGTGTCCGTGGTGGCGCCGACGAGTCCGAGCGCCTCGGTGACGACGGCGACGGCGAGCGGTCCGGCGAAGGCACGGCGCAACTCGCAGGCGCCGTCCGGCTCCAGCGCCGTGACGAGCCGGTCGGTCTCCCGCTCGATGAACGACGCGAAGCCCTCCCGCACCGCCCGCGGTCGGAAGGGGGCGGCGAACGGCTCGCGGTGGCGGGCGTGTTCGGCGCCGTCCAGGGACAGCATGCTCGGGCCGACGACCTGTGCGGTGGAGAAGCGCGGGTCGTCGACGGTGTAGGTCTCGCTGTCCCGCATCACGCTCAGCGCGAGATCCCGGCGGGTCACCAGCCAGCCGTCCAGCTCGGGCAGCCAGGACACCGGCTCCCGCGCCCGCAGGCGCGCCAGCCGGGGGTGCGGATCACGGGCGAGCTCGGCGAGGGAGGTCGCGGCGCCGATGGGGAAATCGATCACGCCCCAGGCTAACAACGGCCCGGTATCTCCGTCCGGGGGTATTGACGGGCCCTCCACCCGGTGTCATCGTTTCCGGCATGTAGACATCAGATGTCTGACGTCTGATGTGGAAGCCGCCCAAAGAGCCGAACGAAGAGGTCCCACCATGTCGCTCTCGGACGACCTCGCCGAGCAGCTGCTCACCGCGATCATCGACGGCGAGTACCCGCCGGACGCCGCCCTCCCGCCCGAGGGCGAGCTCTCGGAGCTGAGCGGCGTCAGCCGGCTGACCGTGCGGGAGGCGGTGAAGCAGCTGCGCGCCCAGAACGTCGTCCGGGTGGTGCGCGGCCGCGGCACCTACGTCAACCCGCCGGACCGCTGGACCGCCCTGGAGCCGGTGGTCCGGGCGGCCTCGCGCACCTCCAGCGGCGCCCTGTCGGAGCGGCTGATCGAGGCGCGCCGGCTGATCGAGAACGGCGCCTGCGAGCTGGCCGCCACCCGGCGCGGCGAGGAGGACCTGGAGGAGCTGCGCCGACACCTCGCGGTGATGCGGGAGGCCGCCGACGCCGGCGACACCGAGCAGTTCGTGCAGGCCGACATCGACTTCCACGACACGGTGATGCGGGCGACGGGCAACCTCTTCGTACCGCTGCTCTTCGAGCCGTTCGGCCCCCTGCTGGTCGAGGGGCGCCGGGAGACCTCGGCCGTGCCCGAGATCCGTACGAACGCCATCGCGCACCACGAGCGGGTGCTCGCCGCGCTGGAGTCCGGCAACCCCGAGGCCGCCCGGGCCGCGATGGACGGCCATATGAACCAGACCGCGGACGACCTGCGCACCCACGTGATCAAGCGCGACCAGGGCTGACACCGCCCCGCCCCAACTCCCCTTCCAGGACCAGGATTTCGCCATGTCCCCACCCCTCCCTGCCCGAACGGCGGCCGTCCCCGAGGCCGACGTACTGGCCGGACTCCCCCCGGTCCGTGCCGTCAGTGCCGCCGAGGTGGCCACCCGCATCTCCGGCGGCCCCCGTCTCGTGGTCCTGGACGACGACCCGACCGGCACCCAGACCGTCGCCGACGTACCGGTCCTGACCTCCTGGACCGTGGACGACCTGCGCTGGGCCCTGCGCCAGGACAGCTCGGCCTTCTTCGTCCTCACCAACACCCGCAGCCTGTCCCCCGAGGACGCGGCCACCCGCAACCGCGAGGTCGTACGCGCCCTGCGCACGGCGTCGGCGGCCGAGGGCACCGAGTACGTCATCGCCAGCCGCGGCGACTCGACCCTGCGCGGCCACTTCCCGCTGGAGACCGACGTCCTGACGGAGGAACTCGGCACGGTGGACGGTGTCGTACTCGTCCCCGCCTACATCGAGGCGGGCCGCCTGACCGTCGCCTCCCACCACTGGATGCGCACGCCGGACGGCCTCCTACCGGTGGGCGAGAGCGAGTTCGCCCGAGACGCCACCTTCGGCTACACCAGCTCCTCGCTGCCCGACTGGATCGAGGAGAAGACCGCAGGCCGACAGCCCGCGGGCGAGGTCCTTCGGATCACCCTCGACGACCTGCGCGCCGGCGGCCCGACCCACACGGCACGGCTCCTGTCCTCACTGCGCGGCGGCCGTACGGCAGTCGTGGACGCCGTGTGCGACGACGACCTGCGGATACTGGCACTGGCCCTCGCGGAGGCGGAAGAGAACGGCAGCCGACTCCTCTACCGCGTCGGCCCGTCCTTCGTCCGGGCCCGCGCCGGCCAGGCCGGACGCCCCCCGCTCACCTCACCCGAACTGAGCCGACTGCGCGGGAGGTCACCACACGGCCTGATCGCCGTCGGCTCCCATGTCTCCCTCACCACAAGGCAGTTGGACCGACTCCGCCAACGCGGCGGGATCGCCGAGTACGAACTCGACGTGGCCCGACTCCTCGACGAACGCCGCGACGCCCACATCTCCGAGGTCGCGGCCGCCGCCTCCCGCGCCCTGCACTCGGCGGACGCCGTGATCCGCACCTCGCGCACGCTCGTGACCGGCGCCGACGCGGACGACAGCCTGGCGATCTCCCGCCGCGTCTCCGCGGCCCTGGTGGAGGCCGTACGCCAGGTCACCGCCATCCGCCGCCCCGCCTTCGTCATAGCCAAGGGCGGCATCACCTCCAGCGACACGGCCACCCACGGCCTCCAGATCCGCCGCGCCTGGGCCCGAGGCACCCTGCTCCCCGGCATCGTCTCGCTCTGGGAGCCGGTGGACGGCCCCGCCGCCGGCATCCCCTACATCGTCTTCGCCGGAAACGTCGGCACCGACGACGCTCTCGCCGACGCCCTCGACCTGCTCAGGAGCGCGTGATGCCGCTGCACGGAACCGACGCGCTCAAGGAGGCCGCGGCCACCGGACGCCCCGTCCTGTCCAGGCGGGCTACACCTCAGTCATGATCGACGGCTCCCACGTGCCCTTCGCCGAAAACATCGCCCTCACCAAAGAGGCGGTACGCCGGGCCCGCGACCACTCGACCATGACCGACCGGCACGGGCGGCCGACTTCGTGGCCGCAACGGGCGTGGACGCACTGACCATCGCCGTCGCCAACGTCCACGGCTTCACCAAGAACCCGATCCACCTCGACCTGAACCGACTGGCCACGATCCACGAGACCGTCCCGGTCCCCTTGGTCCTGCACGGCGCCCTCGCACGCGGGGTGGCCAAGGCCAACGCCAACGCCGAACTGCGCCGCGCCTACCTGGACGCCATAAGCGCCCTGGAGGTCATGGGCCGCCTGAGCCCCGAACCAGCAGAGAACGACGACCTACAGCCGCCCACGCACGGAAGCGGGTCGGGGCGGTACGGCGCAACCCGCCGCTTACGTGGTCCGTTGGGCTCGTTCCCCCCTCAAGACACAGCAGTACCGTCGGCGGCGGGTTCGCCGTACCGCCCCGACCCCGACCCACCCACGCACCCCACGGCGCCGGGGCCTCCCCACCCCGGCGTTCCTCCCTCCCCCCGTCCCCAGGAGAACACCCATGTCCACCCACCCCCGTCCCCACACCACCGTGCTGGGCCTAGGCGCCATGGGCCTCCCCATGGCCCGCCGCCTCACCACCCAACTCCCCGTCACCGTCTACGACATCGCCCCAGACCGCCGCGCCACCCTCACCGCCGAGGGAGCGCACGAGGCCACTTCCCCCGCCGAAGCCGCACACGACGCCGACATCGTCGTACTCGCCGTACGCGACCAGCCACAACTACAGGACGCCCTGTTCGGCGAAACCGGCGCCGCCCAGACCCTGCGCCCCGGCACGGTCGTGATCCTCACCAGCACCATCGGCCCCGAAGCGGCCCGCACCACCGCCACCCGCCTCGCCGACCACGGAGTACTCACCGTCGACGCCCCGGTCAGTGGCGGCCCGCTCCGAGCCGGCAACGGCGACCTCCTGATCGTCGTAGGCGCCGAGGACGTAGCGCTGAAGGCGGCCCGCCCAGTCCTGGACCTGCTCGCCTCCACGCTCACCGTCGTCGGCCCACGCCCGGGCGACGGCCAGGCGATGAAGGCGGTCAACCAACTCCTCGCCGGCGTACACATCGCGGCCGCGGCCGAGGCGATCGCCCTCGCACGCGGACTCGGCCTCGACCCGGCCACGGTCGTGGAGAGCCTCAAGCACGGCGCCGCAGGCTCGTTCATGTTCGCCGACCGCGGCCCACGCATGGTCGAGACGTACGAGGACGGCCCCGACCCCGAGGTCAAGTCACGGCTCGACATCTTCGTCAAGGACATGGGCATAGTCACCGGCATCGCGAAGAACGCCCACGTCCCCGTACCGCTGGCCGCCGCGGCGGAACAGCTCTACCTGCTCGGCGAGGGCGCAGGCCTCGGCGCCCGCGACGACTCCTCGGTGGTCACCGTCCTCTCCCCCAAGTCCCCGGAAGGAGAGGGACGATGAGCCACTCCGCCCTGCTCACCATCGCGGTCGCCGGTGTCGCGACCCTGCTGCTGCTCATCCTCAAGGCGAAGGTCCAGCCGTTCGTCGCGCTGGTGGTCGTCAGCATCGGCGTCGCACTCGCCGCGGGCGTGCCCGCCGCCGACCTGGTGAAGACGATCGAGGACGGCATGGGCGCCACCCTCGGCCACATCGCCACCATCATCGCCCTCGGCGCGATGATCGGCCGGATCATCGAACTCTCCGGCGGCGCCCACGCGTTCGCGTACGCACTCATCGACAAGTTCGGTTCCCGCCGAATTCCCCTCGCGCTGACCGTCGCCGGCTTCGTGCTGGGCATCCCGGTCTTCTTCGAGGTCGGCCTGATCATCCTGATGCCGATCGCGTACGGCGTGGCCCGCGCCTCCCGCAGACCCCTTCTGCTGTACGCGCTGCCGATGGGCGCGGCGATGCTCACCGTGCACGCGTTCCTGCCCCCGCACCCGGGTGCCGTCGCGGTCGCCGCGACGATCGGCGCCAGTCAGGGCCTGATGCTGCTGCTGGGCCTGCCCGTAACGGCGGCAGTCGCCCTGCTCGGCTTCTTCGTCGCCCGCCGCCTGACCCGCCGCGAGTACCCGATGGACCCGACGGTGCACGCGGAGGTGTACGGAGACCCGGCGCCGGACAACGGCGCCGAGCCCTCGGACTCAAAGCAGCCCGGAACACCCGACGACGACGGCGGCCGCACCACCGCCGTACTCACCAAGCCGGCCCCCTCCGCCACCGAGGTCCAACCGCCGTCCTTCACCATGGTCCTGGCACTGATCGTCACCCCGATCCTGCTGATCCTCCTCGGCACGATCGGCCAGAACACCCTCGCCGAGGGCTCCACCCTGCGCGCCGTGCTCACGGTCCTGGGCGCTCCGATGGTGGCGCTGCTCATCGACGTTGCCCTGTGCGGCTGGCTGCTCGGAGCCCGGCGCGGCTGGGACCGGCCGCGGATCGCCGAGGTGATGGGCTCCGCGCTGCCGCCGGTCGCGATGGTGATCCTGGTGGCGGGCGCCGGTGGTGTGTTCGGCAAGGTGCTGGTCGCCGGCGGTATCGGCGACGCGATCGCGGACGTACTGGAGCAGACCGGTCTGCCCGTGCTGCTGCTGGCGTTCCTCACGTCCCTGGCCCTGCGCGCGGCCCAGGGCTCGGCGACGGTCGCCCTCATCACCACCGCGGGCATCCTCACCCCGCTGCTGCACCGCGCCGACCTGTCGACGGGCCATCTGTCGCTGGTCGCCCTGGCCATGGGCGCGGGCGCCCTGTCCCTCTCCCACATCAACGACGCCGGCTTCTGGATGTTCACCAAGCTGGCCGGCCTGGACGTGGCGTCCGGCCTGCGCACATGGACGGTCCTCACCACGGTCATGGGCGTAACCGGCTTCGCCCTCACCGCGGCGCTGTGGCCACTGCTCTGACGGAGTCGGCCATGCAAAGCGACTCTCGCGTCGCACTTCATCGCACCGGACAGTCCTCCACCGACCCCTGGGTCCGCCGCCCGTTGCCGTCGACGACATAGCCCATGGCCGGGTTGTTCGACGCGTCGGAGATGCGCCGGACAGCGGCGGCCGTGCAGATGAGCTGCCGGGTCGCGAGGTCGCTCAACTCCCCTGTCCCCGCAGGCATTTGGATCACGAGCTCACTCCCCTTCACCGACACCGTGGGCACGTCCACCGGGGCCTCGGACGGCTCAGGGGTGGCGGCCGCCTCACGAGGGGCCCTGGTCGGCATGCCGGTCAGTGCCGTCGAGTAACCGACGGCCGCCTCCCCGGAACTCGGGCCTTCCAGCAAAAGTCGCATGGCCGTCTCGGTGTCGCCGGGGCGGTCGGTGATGCGTGGGACCGCGACGACCGAGTCGGCCCGGACGAAGTAGACCGTGGTGACCGGCGTGACGCCGCTCGCGGGGCCGCCGGCCTCGACCACCCCGGTCGCCGGGATGTCGCAGGAGGTCAGCGCGAGGAGGGCGGGCGCCAGCAGCAGCGGGACGCGGTGTCGGGCCTTCATGACCGGTGCTCCTCGGGCAACTCGTCCCGCCACAGCGGGAGTTCGACGGTGAAGACGGCGCCGCCGCCCGGGTGGTTCGCCGCGCGCACGGTGCCGCCGTGCATCCGGACGTTCTCGGCGGTGATCGACAGCCCGAGCCCGCTGCCCTCGGAACGGGTGCGCGCGGTGTCCGACTTGTAGAACCGCTCGAAGACGTACGGGAGTACGTCTTCGGGGATGCCTCGGCCGCTGTCCCATACCTGGATCACCGCCAGGTGTGCCGGGGCGGGCGCAGCGCTCAGCCGTACCCGCACCGGACGGGCGCCGTGCTTGAGGGCGTTGCCGACCAGGTTGGCGACGACCACGTCGAGGCGGCGCGGGTCGACCTGGCCGCGTACGGCGTCGGGCGGTGGCAGGTCCGTCTCCACCGTGTCCGTCCAGCCGCGGGAGGCGAGCGTGCGCCGGATCGACTCGGCGAGGTCGATCTCGTCGAGGTGCAGTACCGCGGCGCCCGCGTCGAAGCGGGATATCTCCATCAAGTCGTCGACCAGACGGGCCAGTTTCACCGTCTCCTCGCTGATCAGCCGGACCGCGGTGGCCGTGTCCGGGTCCAGCCGGGCGGCGTCCTCGTCCAGGACGTCGGTGACCGCCGCCATCGCGGCCAGCGGGGTGCGCAGTTCGTGCGAGACGTCCGCGGCGAAGCGCCGGGCCCGCGCCTCCATCTCGCGCAGCTCCGCCACCGAGGTCTCCAGCGCGGCGGCCGTCTCGTTGAACGTGTGGGAGAGGTCGGCGAGTTCGTCGGAGCCGTGGACCGCGAGCCGGGTGTCCAGGCGCCCCTCGGCGATCCGCCGGGTGGCCTGCCGCAGCGCCCGCACCGGCCGCAGCACACCGCGGGCGGCGAACAGGGCGAGCACGACCGCGAGCAACAGGGCCGGGATCATGGCCCGTTCGACGGCGGTGACCAGGGCGTCGACGTACGCCTGTTCCGTGGTCTGCGGAACGACCAGGAAGACCCGCACCCCGGACTCCGTCCGGGACTCGTCGCCGAAGGCGACCGACATGCCGACCACGAGGGAGGTACGGCCGTCCGCGCGCACCCGCTGGAAGACGGTGGCCGAGCTGGACGCGACCGCCTTGCGCACGGCGGGTGTCAGCTCGGGGAAGGTGTCGCCGGCGGCGGAGGTGGCGCTGAGGCCCCGGTAGGTGACCAGCACGCGCCAGCCGCCCGAGGCCTCGGTGTCCGCCAGGTCGGCGGCGAAACTCCGCAGCCCCGACTCGTCCGGAGGGAAGCCGAGTTGGGGGGCGTGCTGGGTGGCCTGGACGCGGAGTTGACGGATGACGGCGTCCTGGCTCTGCTGGAGCACTCCGGTGCGCGCCTCCCGGAAGGTCAGCGCGCCGGTCGTGGTGGCGGCGACGGTGGCGACGAGCCCGAAGGCGACCATCAGGCGGGCCCGCAGGCCGCGCAGCCGTCTCTTGCGCACGGCGCCGATGCGCCTCGGTGTCCTCACGGGGCGGCGAAACGGTAGCCGAAACCGCGGACGGTGTGGATGTAGCGCGGGGCCTTGGGCGGCTCGTACATCTTGGTGCGCAGCCGTTTGACGCAGGCGTCCACCAGGCGGGCGTCGCCGTGGTAGTCGTGCTCCCAGACGGCCTCCAGGAGTTGCTGCCTGCTGAACACCTGGCCGGGCGAGGCGGAGAGGGTGAGCAGGAGCCGTAGCTCGGAAGGGGCGAGCGCGATCGGCTCGCCCTCCAGCGTGACGGTGAAACCGGCCCGGTCGACGGCCAGTTCACCGTAGGTGTCGATCTTCGGCAGGACGGCGTCGGTGGCCGCCGTGCCGGCCCGGCGCAGGACGGCGCGGATCCTGGCGTCGAGCACCCTGGCCTGCACGGGCTTGACCACGTAGTCGTCGGCCCCCGCCTCCAGACCGACAACGATGTCCACTTCGTCCCCCGGGCGGTGGCCATGATGATCGGCAGCGTCTGGTCGACGGCCCGGATGGCCCGGCACACGTCCAGTCCCGTCATGCCGGGCAGCATCAGATCGAGGACCACGATGTCCGGCCGGAAGGCCCGCAACCGCTCCATGCCCTCCTCACCCGTGGCGGTGGCGGCCACCTCGTGACCCTGGCGACGCAGGGCCAGGTCGACACCCTCGCGCACGGCGCGGTCGTCTTCGATCAGTAGTACACGTGACATGGGCACAGTATCCACATGGCATGAGCAGGACGGGGCGTTATCGTCTCGTTATCTTGCGGGCCAGGTTCGATCACATTCCGGTCTCACTGTGAACTGCCGTGACAACGCACAAGGACAAGCGATCGAGCCGCCGCCGGACGGGATCCGCCCATGCCGCCCCGCGCGGCAGCGGACGTCAACTGGCCGCAGGACTGGCCGCGTTGGGCACTCTCGGCGTCGTCGGTTTCGCCGTGGTGGCCTGGCTGCCGGCCGACGCGAAGCACTCCCCGATGGTGACCGACGCGGTCACCGGCGCCGAGCACACACCGTCGGCGAGCTCGACCTCCCGGCCGCCGAAGGCGAAGCCCAGCCCGACGCCGAAGCCGAGCAGGACGGAAGAGCACCGCATCGCCATCCCTCAGAGCGGTCCCGGCACCTTCGTCACCGCCCCCGGCAGGAGCGCGGTGGCAGGCAAGGGAAAAGTCCTGCTGTACAAGGTCGAGGTGGAAAACGGCATCGACGTGTCACCGGCGGAGGCGGCCAAGGAGGTTGAGCGCATCCTCGCCGACCCGCGCGGCTGGACGGCCGACGGGCACTCGGCGTTCCGGCGCGTCTCGAGCGGCCCGACGGACTTCGAGGTCCGCATCGCCACGCCGGACACCGTCGACACGACCTGCAAGCAGTACGGCCTCGACACCATCGGCGAATACAACTGCAGCGTCGACCACAACGTGATGGTCAACCTCAAGCGCTGGGTGCTGGCAACTCCCGTCTACGCCAAGGACGTCACCTCCTACCGCGCCCTGATCGTCAACCACGAGGTGGGCCACTTCCTCGGCCACGGCCATGTCACCTGCCCCGGCAAGGGCGAACCGGCCCCCGCGATGATGCAGCAGATCAAGGGCATGCTCGGCTGCGTCCCCAATGTCTGGCCCTACGACGCCGAGGGCCGACTGATCACCGGACCCGCCGTCCCGTGACGGCGGGTCCGGTTCTTTCTGATCCCCAACCACCAGGAGCTGTAGTGGAGTTACGCGCAAGACACAGGCGTGCGGCCGTCGCGGCGGGGGTCGCCTCGCTGGCCCTCGTGCTGTCCGGACTGCCGGCGGGTGGAGCCGCCGGCGCGGCGGTCAGGACCGGCAGCGGTGCCCGTACGACCGCCGCCGTCAAGACCGTCACGCTGGTCACCGGCGACCGGGTGCTCCTCGACGGCACCGGTCAGCTGTCCGGGGTGCAGCGGGCGAAGGGCCGCGAAGGCATGCCGTTCACCGTGCGGACCGTCGCCGGGCACACCCAGGTCGTACCGGGTGACGCCGAACTGCTGCTGGCGCAGGGCAAGTTGGATGCCCGGCTGTTCGACGTGACCCAGCTGGTGAAGGACGGGTACGACGACGCGGGCCGCACCGACCTGCCGCTGATCGTCACGTTCCGCGGCAAGAAGGCGCCCTCGACCAGCCCGTTCACCGAGGCCGGGGCGCGGATGGGCCGTCAGCTGCCGGTCGTCAACGGCCGGGCGATGCGCTCCGCGAAGAAGCGCGGCACCGAGTTCTGGCGGGCGGTGACCCACAACTCCGGTAAGGGAACAGTCCAGTTCACCGGATCGACCGGCGTGGAGAAGCTGTGGCTGGACGGCAAACGCCAGGCCTCGCTGGACAAGAGCGTCCCGCAGATCGGCGCACCGACCGCCTGGGCCGCGGGTTACGACGGCACCGGCACCAAGGTCGCCGTACTGGACACCGGCATCGACACCAGCCACCCCGACCTCGCGGACAAGGTGGTCGCGGCGCAGGACTTCAGCGGCAGCGGCTCCACTTCCGACAAGTTCGGCCACGGCACCCACGTGGCGTCCACCGTGGCCGGCAGCGGGGCGAAGTCGGGCGGGAAGTACAAGGGGGTCGCGCCGGGCGCGAAGCTCCTCAACGGCAAGGTCCTCGACGACGAGGGCGGCGGCACGGACTCCGGGATCATCGCCGGCATGGAATGGGCGGTGGCTCAGGGCGCGAACGTCGTCAACCTCAGCCTCGGCGGCCCCGACTTCCCGGACGTGGACCCGATGGAGGAGGCGGTCAACCGGCTCTCCGCCGAGTCCGGCACCCTTTTCGTCATCGCGGCCGGCAACGACGGCCCCAATGAGCGGACGGTCGGCTCACCCGGCAGCGCCGCGGCCGCGCTCACGGTCGGCGCGGTCGACAAGTCCGACGTGCTCGCCGACTTCTCCAGCCGCGGTCCCCGCAACGGCGACAGCGGGGTCAAGCCCGACCTGACCGCGCCCGGCGTCGCCATCACGGCCGCGGCCGCCGCGGGCAGCAAGCTGGCCGACTGGTATCCCTCGGACGTGCCCGGGTACCTCACGCTCGACGGCACCTCCATGGCCACCCCGCATGTCGCGGGCGCCGCGGCGATCCTCGCGCAGCAGCACCCCGACTGGACCGGCGAGCGCATCAAGGCGGTGCTGACCGGCTCCGCGAAGCCGGGCGCGTACAGCTCCTACCAGCAGGGCACCGGACGGGTCGACCTGGTCCGGGCGCTGGACGAGAACGTCGTCACCGAGCAGGGGCCGGTCGACTTCGGCGTCCAGCAGTGGCCGCACGACGACGACAAGGCGGTGACCAAGCAGCTCACCTACCGCAACCTCGGCACGGAGCCGGTCACCCTCGACCTGTCCGTCGACGCCTACTCGGTGGACGGAAAGCCCGCCGCCGAGGGCATGTTCACCGTCTCCCCCCAACGCGTCACCGTCCCGGCGGGCGGCGAGGCGAGCGCCGACGTCACCGCGGACACCCGCGCGGGCAGCACCGACGGCAGCTTCGGCGGCTCGGTGTCGGCCACCTCGGCCGACGGCAAGGTGCAGGTGCGGTCCGCGGTCGGCGTGGACCGCGAGGTGGAGTCGTACAACCTGACGCTCAGGCACATCGACGAGAACGGCGCGGCGACCGGCGATGCCGTGACCTCGGTCGCGGGTCTCTACAGCAACTTCTACGCGGAGTACGCCGACGAGAAGGACGGCGAGCTGACGGTACGGCTGCCCAAGGCCCAGTACGTCCTCAACGGTGTGATCCACCCGTCGATGGCGTCCGCGCAGCACGCCGTGCTGGTTGAGCCGAAGCTGCTGCTGGACAAGGACATGACCATCGACGTCGATGCCCGGCAGGCTAAGCCGGTGGATGTCACCGTGCCGGACCCGGCGGCCGTGAACAACGACGCGGCGGTCGCGATCCGCTACTCCCGGGGTGCGGACCAGAGTGATGCGTCGCTCGAGTTCCTGCTGCCCACGTTCGAGGGCTCCCGGTTCGGGCGGCTCGGTGCGGACGAGCCGGTGGACGGACTGAAGTCCCTGTACGCCGGCGGCTGGACCGGCAAGGACAAGGCGGGACGGCCGGTCAACTACCACCTTGCCTGGTACCGCGAGGGCGCCTTCGACGGATTCACCGCGAAGGTCGAACGCAAGCAGTTGGCCAAGGTGAACCTCACGGCGGGGGAGGCGGTCGAAGGCCGGGGCGTCCAGGCCGAGGTGACCCCGCACCTGCCGGACGGCCGGATGGTGACCGGCTATACGGACATGCGCGGAGATCTGCCGTACCGGAGCACCGAGTACATCCTCGACAACGGCGTGAAGTGGTCCGTACGCAACTGGCAGGTCTCGGGCGAGGGCGACGACAAAGTCTTCGAGGGCTTCCTGATGCGCATGCCCAGGATCTGGCGGGCCGGGCACAGCTACCGGGAGCAGTTCGGCGTCGGCGTCTTCGGCCCGGTCCTGAATGGCCCCGACGATCTCGGCGTCGAGCGGGGATACCCGGGCGCCGGGCGCGACGGGAACACCCTGCGGGCCTTCCTGCCGCTCTTCGGTGACGGCGCCGGCCACTGGGGCATCAGCGACACGGCACCGGGGACGGTCAAGTTGGAGGCGAACGGCAAGGAGATCGCCGACGACTACGGCATCCCGCTGACCGACGGTCTCACCGAGTACACGCTCCCGGCGGAGGACACCGCGTACAAGCTGACGGTCGACCACTCCCGCGACCCGGCCGTGTACGGGGTCAGCACCCGCGTCCAGGCGGAGTGGACCTTCCACTCGGCCAAGACCCCCGAGGGCGACTTCACCGCGCTGCCGCTGTCGACGATTCGCTACTCCCCCAAGCTGACCCTCGCCAGTACGGCTGAGGCGGGCAAGCGCTTCGAGGTGCCCTTCACCGTCGAGGGCGCGGCGGCCGGACAGCGCCCGGCCAAGCTCGCCTTCCAGGTGTCCTACGACGAAGGCGCCACCTGGCAGCAGGCGAAGTCCGTCGGCACCCACCTGGTCCTGCGGCACCCGGCGAAGGCGGGCTCCGTCTCGCTGCGCGCCGAACTGACCGACCGGGACGGCAACACCCTGACCCAGACGATCGAAAGGGCCTACCTCACCACCCCGTAACCCCTTCGACCACCGTCCGGGCCGAGCCCGCGGCGCGACCGACCAGCCCCTTCCAGGGTTACGAGGTGTCGGCCGCCGCGGTGCTCGGCGCGCGCGTTCCCGCGCTCCCGAACCGGATCCCCTTGGCCTCCTTGCCGATCGCGCTGAGCACGATCACCGCGACCAGGGCGGGTACGACGGTCCAGGTGATCGTCGCCGGGTAGCCGTGGCGGTCCGCGACGGCCTCCTGGATGGGCAGGTTGAGGGCGGCGATCAGGTTGCCGAGCTGGTAGGTGACGCCGGGGTAGAAGCCGCGGATCGCGTCCGGGCTCATCTCGGTCAGGTGGGCGGGGATGACGCCCCAGGCTCCCTGGACGCACAGCTGCATCAGGAAGGAGGAGAGCATCAGCCGGCCGACGGCCGTGGACAGCACAAAGAATCGGAGAAGGCACCGAGCAGCGAACCGCCGATGACGGCACCGACGTTGTAGACGACGGCGATGGCGATGGCGGCGTCCGGGGACAGCCCCAGACCCTTCTTCACGAAGGTCGGGCGCTTGAACACAGCGGGGTTCCTGAACATCTGGTACGCGGGTGTGCGGTTGACCGCGACGCTCTTCTCCCACACCTCGCTCTCCTCGACCCGGGTGCGCACCCACAGGGCGACCAGGGCGGGCACGAGACTGAAGGCGAACAACCCCCGCCAGCCGAAGGCGGGTTCGATGACGAAGAACGCGACGGCGGCGAGCAGATACCCCAGCGAGTAGCCGCTCTGCAGCAGCCCCGACCAGAACCCGCGCCGCTCGGCCGGGATCTTCTCCATCGCAAGCGCCGCCCCGAGCCCCCACTCGCCGCCCATGCCGATGCCGTAGAGCAGGCGGAGCACCAGCAGTACGGCGTAGTTGGGCGCGAAGGCGCAGGCGAACCCGACGCTGGGCACCGTCGGCGCCGAGTCGGCCGTCTACCGCGACGCCCTGGGCCTGGACCGGATGGAGCGGGAGCCCGCCGTGACCTGGCACCCGGACGAGCCGCTGCTCGTGATGGCGGGCGAGGACGGGGTGTCGCGGTGGACTCCTGCCGGGCTCACCGAGCCCGTCCTCGGGCACCGTGTCACCCGTACGCGTTGGGACACCGGTGCGGCGGAGCATCCGGCCGGCGGGCTGGTGGTCACGCTCTGCAGCGATCAGGGCGCGACGCTCGGCCTCTTCGGACGGGTCGATCAGGACACGGTGCCCGCCGCGTTGCGCGTGCTGCGTCGGGCGCTGGTCCTGGACTGCGACGGGTACGAGAAGCCGGTCTTCAGCGTGGACGGACGCCATCTCGCGATCCGGGGAAACGCCTACGACAACTCGGTGGAGGTTTTCGAATTTCCTTCCCTGCGCCGGGTCCTGGCGAGCCCCCTCGGCGAACCCAGCCCGGGCTACCCGTACCCGCCCGAATGGCTCGACCGGATGCTCTCCTGGTCGCGCCACAACATCGCTTTCGGCGCGCTGCCCGGCACGCTCTGGGTCGGGACGCCGGACGCGGTCCTGGTCGAAGTCGACGTGGACCGTCGGACCGTCAACACGCCGCCGAGCACGACATGTTGAACGGCACCCCGGTGACCGGACTGGCCGCCACGCCGACCGGCGACCTCGTCGTCGCCACCGGCGCGGGCGACCTGGAGACACATCTCGTCCTCACCGACGGGACGAGGACCTGGGACAACGCCGACCTGGCGGCGGTGACCGCCGCCGACGCCTCGGACCCGACCTGGCTCCGGATCCAGGCGGCCGTCAACAACATCCGCGGCTGACAGTCATCACGCTCCCTCAGCCGCCCACCGGCGTCCACCTGATCCGCGTGCTGCACACGGACACCACCACAGCCGCCCCCGCGACGACCGCGAGCCCCCACACCAGGCTGCTCGCGTTCGCCACGAAGCCGATGACCGGTGGCCCGGCCAGCAGACCCGTGGTGCCCATCGCCGCGACCAGGGCCAGTGCCTGCGAGCCCTGTTTCGCAGCCGCCACGTACACGCACGGGGTCACGGCCGCGCAGCCCAGTCCGACGCAGGCGAACCCGATGAGGGCCGGGGCCACTCCCCCGCTCAGCAGGGCGAAGGCCAGCCCCGCGGCGGCCAGGGCGCTGCCGGACAGGACGACCCGCCCATCTCCCCAGCGGCTGCGCCAGCCGTCCGCGAAGAGGCGGGCGACGACCATCATGCCGGACACCACGGCGATGCCCATGGGCGCCAACTCCGCCGATGCCTTGGCGACTTCGCGCAGGTAGAGGGCGGACCAGTCGTTCATGGCGCCCTCCGTCACCGTGCCGAACGCCATGGCGCAGCACATCCAGAGCGTCACCCGGGACGGCAGACTCCAGGTACTCCGGGCCTTCTTCTCCTTCTCCTCCGCCGGCGCGTCCTCATCGAGCAGGCCGGAGCGCGCCACGGCCGCCAGCACCACCAGGAGTACGGCCGCCACGCCGAAGTGCGCCGCCACGGACGAGGTCGCCGCGTTCATGCCGGAGGCGATGAGCGCCGCGAGCAGCGAGCCGGCGCTGAAGGTCGCGTGCAGTCTGGCCATGGTGTTGCGTTCGTACCGTGTCTCCAGGGCCGCGCCCTGCGCGTTCATGGCGACGTTCAGACAGCCCACGAAGACTCCGTCGGCCACCATCACCAGTAGCGCGAGCGGGTAGTTGGGCGCCACGGCCAGTCCGAGAAGCAGCAAGGTCAGACAGAGCGTCGACAGCAGCGCAAGGCGTGCCGAGCCCAGCCGCTTCATCAGCACCGGCACCAACGGGAACGACGCCACGGCCCCGATCCCCGCCGCCATCAGCAGCACCCCCACCTCGGCCGCGGTCAGCCCCAGCTCCGCCTTGATCGCCGGGATCCGGGCGGCCCAGGTGGCGTACTGGAAGCCGAGGGAGCAGAACAGTGCGGCGATGGCCAACTGACCGCGCCGGAAAGGGTCATGGACACGGAACAGGTACATCGGCAGCTCGCTTCATGGATCTGGACATGTAGACGGCGTTCGCGCCGTAGCCGCCCGGAGAGACCCCCGGGTACGGGGTGAAACCGCGCGCCGACCAGAACCGCTCGCTGCGGCCGACGGCGATCAGCGAGATCCGCTCGAACCCGCGGGACCCGGCGGCCAGGGAAAGGTGGTCGAGGAGGCGCTGTCCGAGTCCCCGGCCACGCAGCCGCTCCGCGATGACGAGATCGTGCAGGTGCAGATTGCGCGTGGCGTGCGCGCCGACCGGCTCCGACCGCTCCAGGTCCGGGTACCTGAAGGCCGGATACGGCAGCGCCAGCAGGTACCCGGCCGGCTGGGCGCCGACGTCCAGGACGAAACAGGTGTCGGGCGAGGCGTCCGCCCTGGAGCGGAGTGCCTCGCGCCCCTCCGACAGGCCGAGCCCCGCGTAGGCACGCGACTCCATCAAGACCACGGCGTCCCAGTCGGCGTCGGTGATGCCGCGCACGCATACGCTCTCGCCGCTCATCGGTGTCCCCCGCCCGTGAAGGCGTAAGGGAGCGGGTCGAAGCCGTTGAAGCCCTGGGTCGTGTAGCTGATCGCGTAGGCGCCGCTGGACAGCACCCACACCGGGTCCCCCGAGGCCAGGTCCTTCGGGACGTGGACGAGGCCGTGCTCCTGCGGGTAGGCGTCGTCGCTGTCGCAGGTGGGACCGGCGACGACGGCGGGGACGTACTCCGCCGCGGGGTGGGTGGGGAACACGAGCCGGTACTGCAACGCGTCCAGTTCATAAAGGCCGTTGAACTTGCCGCAGCCCAGGTAGAGCCAGTACTGGCGTTCGCCGTCCGGTCCCCGCCGCTTGGAGAGCCGCGCCACGTGGGTCCGGATGGCCCCGTGGTCGGCCACGAGGTGGCGTCCCGGCTCCATGACGAACCGGAGGTGTTCGCCGTGGGCCTTCCTGAGGTGGCGCATGCCCTCGCGGATCACGGCGAAGATCTTGTCGAGCGGAGGGTCGAGCGGCATGCCGAACCGGTCCAGGTAGCCGAGGGCCGGGAGCCCGCCGCCGAGATTCACGTGGTCCAGGCTGATCCCGCGCCGGCCCAGAACCCCCATCACGTCCGTCAGACATTCGACGGCACTGCGCCAGGCGTCCGCGGTCATCTGCTGGGAGCCGACGTGCACCGACAGTCCTGAGGGTGTCAGCCCCTGCTCCCGGGCCGACTCCAGGATCCGCACCGCGTCCGCCGGCGAGCACCCGAACTTGTTGCTGAGCCCCCAGAGCGCCCCTTCCCCACTGGTCGCCAGCCGGCAGAACACGCGAGCTCCCGGAGCATGGGCCGCGATGGCGGCCACGTCCTCCAGACTGTCGGTCGCGAAGTCCCTGACCCCCATCCGGTGGGCGTCCGCGATGTCCCGGTCGGACTTGACGGTGTTGCCGTAGTGCGTCCTGGCGACCGGCACACCCGCGCGCAGCGCCTGCTCCAGTTCGCGCGGGCTGGCACCGTCGACTCCGGCGCCCTTCCCGGCGAGGCACGCGAGTATCTCGTCCACCGGGCAGGCCTTCATGGCGAACCGGACGTCGACGCCGGGCAGTTCGCGCCGCAGCGTGTCGTAGCGGTCCTCGACTCCGGTCAGATCGAAGACGATCCGGTCCTCGGTGGCGTCCGCCAGCGCGGCGAGCAGGCGAGCGGACTCGTACGTCGTGGCCGCCCTCACCGCTGCGACCCAACGGCGGTGCGGCGGACGGCGGCCACCAACGGCTCCCAGGCTTCCGCCAGCAAGGCGAAGTCCTCGATGTCACCGCGCGCCTCGTCGAGGAGCCGCTCACGTTGCTGCCACAGAACATCGGCGAACTCGGCGTATCGACCGCCCAGTTGACGGTATGCGGCGTCGAGGGCATCCAGCCGCCGGACGTTCTCGCCCTGGTCGAGCCCGGCGCTCTCCCTCACGAGCCGGACGACTGCCGAGGAGCGCACGTGCCCCTCGTCGTCCACCAACGACCCACCGGCACCGGCCATTTGGTCGTAGACGAAGTTGAAGTAGAGCATCGACAGCAGGAACTTGACGAAGCGCAACTGGTACGCGACGAACCCGCTGTCCGTCCTGCGTTCGCCGGTGTAGAAGTTCACGATGTTCCGGTTGTGCAGCACACCCGGCAGCGCGGCGTCGTGGACCAGGTGGATGAGAAAGTAGTCGCTGCCGATCGTGTCGGTCGCGGGCGGGAGCGGCATCCGCTCGTGCACGCCGTGGAAGGCGATGTTGCACATGTCGACGCGCATGGGGTCGACCAGGGCGAGTGTGGAGTGGTCCACGGTGAAGGGGTCGGCGCCGGCTCCCCTGAAGGACTCCTCGACGAGTTGTCTCTTCTGTTCACGGGACCAGTCGACGGGCGCCCACAGGCTCACCATGTCGTGGTAGACGTCGGGGTCGATGCGGAGTATCTCGCCGATGTCCACGGAGAGTTCACCGACGAAGGAGCTGCCGACCATCGCGACCCGTTTGCCGCTGTGCTCGGCGGCCAGCGCGTTCTCGGTGACGTCGTGGGCGGCGTCGGACGCCCGCCTGCCGAGCGACAGGAGTTCGTGGTGGACGGGGAAGACGGTCTGGCCGTCGACGGTCTGGTACCGGCTGTCGGAGTCCCTGCGGTGGACGGACTCGCAGCCGAGCGCGGTGGCGATGAGGAACGCGCGGTTGGTGCAGGCGCCGTAGGAGAGTCGGGCCGGGAGCATCAGGCCGAGCAGCAGGTCGGGCTTGGTGGCTCCGGCCCGGTCGATCGCCCGCCGCAGGAAGTCCCGCTGCCGCGCCTCGTCGAGATGGTGTACGACGATCCGCGGATCGTCCGGTAACCGGCGTACGGCCTCGGCGTGTTCGGCGTGGGCCGGCGGGTCGCAGGAGTCCAGGATCAGGAGGTGGACCTCTGTGTCGAAGGCCCGGGCGGCGTAGGCCGCTTCATCGCCGAGGGACGAAATCGTGGCGGAGCAGGGCCTGTTGGTCGGCAGGGTCAGACAAATTCGGCGCATGACTCTTCTCCGGCCCCCGCCGTCTCGTCGTCCGGACCGGCTCCGTGCCAGGACTCGAGGCCCAGCAGCTTGGCACCGAGTTCGCCGAGGTCGGCACGGCCGTACCGGAGCGATTCGTGGCAATTCGCGTCACCGAGCAGGGTCGCGTTCCAGTCCGGCGTGCCGAGCGTCCGCCAGGACTCGACCCGTGAGCCCCTCAGGTCCCGGGCGGACTCCAGCGCCGGCATCATCGACAGGTACTGGACCGCTCGCACGCTGTTCTCGGAGGTGTTGGGCGCCACCCCGTGCGCCAGCAGGCCGTTGAAGATCAGCAGGTCGCCGGCTTCCATCTCCGGTCGCACGACCGGGAATTCGCGCCGGTCGATCCGGGGACGGATGGGGTCGCGGTCGTCCGGCTGGAGCGCCTTCCACCGGTCGAACCGGCGGAACAGCTCGGGGCAGCACTGGAATCCGCCGAGTTCCGGCCTGGTGTCGGTCAGTGCGATGATCCCCTGGACCCGCTGCGGCAGCACCCCGAGGGTGGTGTCGACGTCCCAGTGGAGCTCGATGTCGAACCCCTCGTCCGTGCGCGGGATCAGGGCCCGGTCGCGGTTCTTGACGTTGGGCGGGTTCAGGTTGAGCCGGTCGAGCGTCACCCACAGCTCTTCGCAGTCCCACACGTCGACGAACGCGTCGTAGACCCGCTGGTTCTGGCGGCTGTCCCAGATGAGCTGGTGGTGGTAGGCCTCGACGAAGCCGTAGATGTGCAGTTCCCGGTCCAGGTCGGAGCGGTACTCGCGGTCCTCGTACCAGGTCTCGGGGCGGTCGGGGTCGAGCCCCTGGAACTCCCAGGCGAAGTCGAGCAGTCGGCGGGCGGAGGAGGCGGGGATCGCCTGCTTCACCACGACGTAGCCGTACGACTGCCAGAAGGCGAAGTCGTCCTCGGAGAGGACTCTGAGCGGGCGGTTCTTCTTCAGGTCCCGCAGGGGTGTCTGGGCGAGATAGGTCTCGCCGTCCGAACTGAAGTAGGGGATGTCCGACGGGGCTCGGTGGAGATAACGGGCAGGTGTGGGCATGCGGTGCTCCAGACCTCGAACTCAGGTACCGGTGACCCCGAACGGGTCACCGAACTGCGCGGAGTGAGGGGCGGTGGACGTTCCCGCAGGGTCGCTGCACCACGTGCCGCACCAGCCCCTGTTCGAACTCGCGTATCACCAACTTGGACTAGACCAACTCGCGTTGTCAAACATGCAAGTTGTCGGCGCGTTGCCCCCAAGGCGACTCACTCCAGAGCCAGTTACCGAGGTCAGGACCCCCTTGACAGGAGCGGCTAGCCTGAGCGGAGACGCATTGGTCTGTACCAACAGAAGGGCATTCGATGGTCTCCAGCAAGCACAGCCGGGAGTTGCGACGGTTGGCGCTCTCCGTCCTCCAGTCGGGGTTCGTGGGCACCGAGGCACCGGACTGGGTACTGCGCGAGATCGGTGACGGACTCGCGTCGGTCGTGCTCTTCTCCCGCAACATCGTCTCGTCCGAACAGCTCACCCGGCTGACCCGTCAACTGCGCGCAGAGAACCCGGAGTTGATCATCGCGATCGACGAGGAGGCCGGTGACGTCACCCGCATCGAGTCCACGACCGGCTCCACCCGGCCGGGCAACTTCGCCCTCGGCACCGTCGACGACACCGAGCTGACCGAGGAGGTCGCCACCGACCTGGGCCGCCAGCTGCGCACCATCGGCGTGAGCCTCGACTACGCGCCCAGCGCGGACGTCAACTCCAACCCGGACAACCCGATCATCGGCGTCAGGTCCTTCGGCGTCGACGCGAAGGTGGTGTCCCGGCACACCGCCGCATGGATCCGGGGACTCCAGTCGGCCGGCGTCGCCGCCTGCGCCAAGCACTTCCCCGGCCACGGCGACGTCGCCGTCGACTCCCACCACGGCCTGCCCGTCTACGGCGCCGACCGCGAACAGATCGCCACCCAGGCCCTGCCGCCCTTCCGTGCCGCCGTCGAGGCCGGCGTCCGCGCCGTGATGACCGGCCATCTCCTGGTCCCGGCCTACGATCCCGATCTGCCGGCCACCCTCAGCCCGCGCATCCTGGACGAACTGCTCCGGCAGGAGCTCGGATTCGACGGCGTGATCGTGACCGATGCCATCGAGATGGGCGCCGTCACCGGCCGGTATGGCATCGGCGGGGCCACGGTGCGCGCGGTGGCCGCCGGCGCCGACGCCGTCTGCGTGGGCGGCGAGAACGCCGAGGAGGCCACCGTCGACCGGCTCGTGAACTCCCTTGTCGACGCGGTCGGTTCGCGGAAGCTCAGCCTGGAACGGCTCGGCGAGGCGAGCCGTCGGGTCAAGGAGTTCGCCGCCTGGTCGGCAGCGCTGAGCCCGGCCGGCTCGGGCGACCTCGGCGGCCGCATCGGCTTCGCGGCCGCCCGCCGGGCCATCCGGGTGACCGGAGCCGTGCGGCGCGCCCTGCCCCTGGTCGCCGCGCCGCACGTGGTGGAGCTGGTGCCGACCACCAACCTGGCCATCGGCAAGGAGACGCCCTGGGGCGTCGCCGCCCCGCTGGGCGAACGGCTCCCCGGAACCACCTCGGCCCGGGTGCGCCACGAGGACCTGCGGTCCCGGACCACCGCCCTGGAGTCCTGCGCCCTGACGCCCGCCGCGGGACGCCCCCTGGTCGTGGTCGTCCGGGACGCCGCCCGGCACGCGTGGATGGCGCGGGCGCTCGCCGACCTCGTCGCGGCCCGCCCCGACGCGATCGTCGTGGAGATGGGCCTGCCGGGCACGACCCTTCCGGCGGCGGCCCAGATCTTCACGCACGGTGCCACCGCCGCCTCCGGGGTGGCCGCGGCGGAGGTGCTGGCCGGGGCACGGTGAGGTTCAACTTCCGTACAGCCATGCAACATTGACGCACTCTCAGCTCTTGCCTACCTTCTGAGAGCGCTCTCACATCAGTAGCTCTCACATCCGCAGCCGGAGCAGGGAGGTCCGATGACCCCCGTACAGAAGCCGAGACGTCACCCCCGCCACCGATGGCCGGCAGCCCTCGCCCCCGGGCTGCTCGCCCTCCTCGTTCCCTTTGCACCACCCGCGTCCGCCGCCGGCACCTCGGCGGCGGCCACCATCTGCAACAAGTACTGCGACGCCCGGGACCCCGCGCTCTCCCCGGGCGACCGCACACCGGTCACCGCGAGCGTCTACTCCCGTTCGATCGTGCTGCACTTCGACGACACCGACGCCATGGGCTGGGCCTCCATCGACAACGGCAACCCGGGCGACGAGGTCTGGCTCGACCGCTCCTTCGACGGCGGCCGGACCTGGAGCTCGGGCAGCAAGCTCGGCGACACCACCGTGCCCTCAGGGCAACGGGGTTGGCGCACCCTGATGTACAACGTGGACGACTGGAACAACCTCGGCGTCGGTGCGCTGCGCGCCTGCGGCAAGGCCGGGGACCGTACCGAGATCGCCTGCACTCCATGGGCCCGCACCACGTGGAACGCCGGCGAGCGGCGCACCGCGGCGGCGACCGCGCTGATGACGTCGTACAACTACGGCACCGGCCTGTTCGACACCACCGGCTGGTGGAACTCGGCCAACGCCCTGACCGCGCTCATCGACAACATCCGCGTGACGGGCATGGGCAGTTACCGGTACGCGATCGCCCGCACCTACGACCTCAACGTCAACGCCCAGGGCGGCCAGTTCCGCAACGACTACATCGACGACACCGGCTGGTGGGGTCTGGCCTGGGTCGCCGCGTACGACCTGACCGGTGACAGCCGCTACCTCGACACGGCCCGCGCGGACGCCGACCACATGGCCGCCTACTGGGACACGACCTGCGGCGGCGGAGTGTGGTGGAGCACGGCGCGGACGTACAAGAACGCGATCGCCAACTCCCTCTACATCCAGCTCAACGCGGCTCTGCACAACCGCGTTTCGGGCGACACCGCGTATCTGGGCCGGGCCCAGGCGGGCTGGTCGTGGTTCCAGGGCACCGGCATGGTCAACGGCTCGCACCTGGTCAACGACGGCATCGACCTCTCCACCTGCCGCAACAACGGCGCCGCCGTCTGGTCGTACAACCAGGGCGTCCTCCTGGGCGCGCTGACCGAGCTGTACAAGGCCACCGGCGACAGCGGACTGCTCGCCGGCGCCCGGCAGATCGCCGACGCCGCCACCACGTCCTCCCAGCTCAACACCGCCGACGGCATCCTGCGCGACCCGTGCGAGGGCGGCGACTGCGGAGGCGACGGGCCGTCGTTCAAGGGCGCCCATGTCCGCGGCCTCGGCAAACTCGACGCCGTACTCGCCGACCACCCGTACACCGCCTATCTCCAGCGCCAGGCCGACCGCGCCTACGCGAGCGACCGCAACGCCCTGGACCAGTACGGACTGCGTTGGTACGGCCCACTCGACCAGACGGACGCGGCGCGTCAGCAGAGCGCCCTCGACCTGCTGGACGCGGCGTCATGACGACGGCGACGACGATCCGACAACGTTGTCTCATCATTGCCGCGTTGGTGTCGGCACTCACCGCGGTACTGCTCGCCGTGCCCACGCCCTCGCGTGCCGCGACGGCGGTCTGTGCGCTGGCGTGCGACACACTCGACCCGTCCAAGGCGCAGCGGGAGACGTTCCCGGTGCCGGACCGGAACATCAACGGCCGTGTCCTGCGCCTGCACGTCTCCGATCCGGACGACATGGCCTGGGCGAGCATCGACAACGGCGTGAGCGGCGACTCCGTCTGGCTCGACCGCTCCTGGGACCGCGGCGCCACCTGGGAGCCCCTCCTCGGCAAGGCGAGCATCCCGAGCACCTGGACCGGCACGCGCACGCTCATGTACAACATCACCGATCCGCAGGGCCACCGCCGCGGCTGGATCCGCGCGTGCGGCGACGCCGCGGCCGTCACCTGTACCGACTGGGTGTACCCGAAGGTGTGCGACGGCGCCGATCCGGCCACGGCGGCGGGCGACGACACCCCGGTGCCGTCGACCACACTGTTCGGACGGACCATCAGCCTGCACGTCGACCAGGCCGACTCCATGGCGTGGGGCGTCATCGCCAATGGCGGCCCGGGCGACGAGATCTGGCTGGACCGCTCCTGGGACGCGGGCGCCACCTGGCCGGAGGGCTCCTCCCTCGGCCGTACGGCCGTGCCGTCCGGCTCCTCCTCCGCCCGCACCACCATGTTCGCCACCCGTGACCCCCGCGGCCTGCTCTTCGCGGGCGCGGTCCGCGCCTGCGGCCGTGAGGCGAGCCACCAGGAGGGCAGCTGCACCGCCTGGGTCCGGCCCGCACCGACCCGGGCGCGCGCGGCGGCGGACGCGCTGATGACCTCGTACGACCCGAACGAGGGCTGGTGGCGCGGCAGTTGGTGGAACTCGGCCGCCTCCCTCACCGCACTGATCGACTTCTCCGAACGCACCGGCCGCCACGACTACGACTGGGCGATCGCCCGCACCTTCGAACAGAACCGTGGGGTCTTTCCCGCGGGCACGCGGAGCACCGATCCGATCGAGGGGCACTTCATCAGCCGGGCCGTGGACGACGCCGAGTGGTGGGCGGTGGCCTGGCTGGCCGCGTACGACCACACGCACGAACAGCGCTACCTGGACGAGGCGGTCACCATCACCGACTACGTCCAGGGGTACTGGGATCCGAGCACGTGCGGCGGCGGGGTGTGGTGGAACCGGGAGCGCACCTACAAGAACGCGGTGACCAACGGTCTGTATCTGTGGCTGGCCACTTCGCTGCACCAGCGGATCAACGGGGACACGGTGTGGGGCACGCGCGCGGTGACGGCCGCCGACTGGTACCTCTCCAGCGGAATGATCAACTCGGCGGGCCTGGTCAACGACGGCCTCACCACCGGCTGCGCCAACAACGGTCAGACGGTGTGGAGTTACAACCAGGGCCTCGCCATCGGCGCCTTCACCGAGCTGTGGCGCGCCACCGGAACCAGCCGTTACCTGGACACCGCCGAGCGCCTGGCCGACGCGGCGATCTCCGCACCGACCCTGACCCGCGACGGCATCCTCACCGAGTCCTGCGACACCGGCACGAACACGTGCGACGACAACCAGAAACAGTTCAAGGGGATCTTCGTACGACACCTCGCCGACCTGGCCGACGCCACCGGATCCGCGACCTACCAGGCGTACATCGGCAAACAGGCCGACTCGATCTGGACCACCGACCGCGACCCCCTGAACCGCCTCGGCCAACGCTGGTCGGGCACCACCCCGAACCAGGTTGACTGGCGCACGCAGGCGAGCGCGCTGGGGGCGTTGACGGCGGCGGACGCTCCGTAGCGGGACTATGCGCCCGCGAGGAAGCTGAGCCGGACCTTCCGCTGCGGGTTGTCCCGGTTCGTGTCCACCAGACACACCGACTGCCAGGTCCCCAGCTCCAGCCCCCCGCCCACCACCGGCAGGGTCGCGTGCGGTGGTACGAACGCCGGGAGGACGTGGTCGCGGCCGTGGCCGGGGCTGCCGTGGCGGTGTTGCCAGCGGTCGTCGGCGGGGAGGAGGGTGTGGAGGGCGGCCAGGAGGTCGTCGTCGCTGCCGGCGCCCGTTTCGAGGATCGCGATGCCGGCCGTGGCGTGCGGGACGAAGATGTTGAGGAGGCCGTCGCGGCCGGCGGCCGCCTCGCGCAGGAAGGTCTCGCACTCCCGGGTGAGGTCGAAGACCCGCTCGGTGGAACCGGTGGCGATGTTCAGGACTCGCGTGGTGAAGGCATCTGACATGGGCCCATCCTGACCCATACGCCGGGATTCGCACGTGCGCGGTCGCCCGCCGGTTGATACGAGGGGTCCATTCCGCGAGACACCATTGACCGTGGACCGACCAGCTGGCTACTTTCGGCCGCATGTTGCGTTCAGCTCTGCTCACCACGCGCGGTCACATCGACCTGCTGCGGGTGGCCTCGGCCGCGTGTTGCCGCGGCTGCTGACGCCTTCCTCCCCACGTCTTCCCTTTCTCGCCCTCGCCGCCGTCTGACCGGTAGGCGCGCCGACGCGTGCCATGCCGTGCCGCGGCCCTGAGGCGCGTACCCCTCACCGGTCGCTCTCCCCCACTCCGTGGAGCAACATGAGCATCAGCCATGCCCCACCCGGCTCTCCCGAACCCGATATTTCGGAAATACCAGAGATACGCGCCGAGCAGGACGCCGCCCTCGACCTCGTCCCCATCGTCCCCGCCTCCACCCGCCGCACCCGCGTCCCCCGCTGGCTGCGACGCACCACCGGGCCCGTCCTGCTGCTCCTGCTGTGGCAACTCCTCAGCGTCACCGGCGTGTTGACCGCCGACGTGCTCGCCTCGCCGGGGCGGATCGCGCAGGTCGGCTGGGACATGGTCGCCGACGGTTCGCTGCCCGGTGCCATCGGGACCTCGCTCCAGCGCGTGGCCGGCGGTCTGCTGCTCGGCACCGTGATCGGTGTCGGCCTCGCCCTGGTCTCGGGCCTGTTCAGGGTCGGCGAGGATCTGGTGGACGCGCCGGTGCAGATGCTGCGGACGGTGCCGTTCGTCGGTCTGATCCCGCTGTTCATCATCTGGTTCGGCATCGGCGAGGCACCCAAGATCGCCATCATCACGCTCGGCGTGACCTTCCCGCTCTACCTCAATGTGTACGCCGGAATCCGGGGCGTGGACGCCCAGTTGATCGAGGCCGGGGAGTCGCTCGGGCTCTCCCGCCGGGGGCTGGTGCGGCACGTCGTGCTGCCGGGGGCGCTGCCCGGCGCGCTCACCGGGCTGCGCTACTCGCTCGGCATCGCCTGGCTGGCGCTCGTGTTCGCGGAGCAGGTCAACGCGGATTCGGGGATCGGCTTCCTGATGGTGCAGGCGCGGGACTTCCTGCGCACGGACGTGATCGTGGTCTGCCTGATCGTCTACGCCTTCCTCGGTCTGCTGGCCGACTTCATCGTCCGTTCCCTCGAAAGGCTGTTGCTGCAATGGCGACCGACGTTCACGGGCCGCTGAGCCCGAGCCCGGCGACGGCCACCCCGTCCCACCAGGCCGTGCACGTCGAGGGGCTGACCCGCTCCTTCGACGGCCGTGCCGTCATCGAGGACCTCCGACTGGACGTCCGTCCGGGCGAGTTCGTGGCTCTGCTCGGCCGCAGCGGTTGCGGCAAGTCGACCCTGCTGCGGATCCTGGCGGGCCTCGACCGCGACATCCGGGGCACCGTCCTGGTCCCGCGCCGCAAGGCCGTCGCCTTCCAGGCGCCGCGGCTGATGCCGTGGAAGAAGGTGTGGCGCAACGTCCTGCTCGGCCTGCCCGGCAAGCCCGCGCGCGCCGTCGCCGAGAAGGCGCTCGAAGAGGTCGGCCTGGACCACCGTACCGACGCCTGGCCCAAGACCCTCTCCGGCGGCGAGGCCCAACGCGCGTCCCTGGCAAGGGCGTTGGTCCGTGAGCCCGATCTGCTGCTGCTCGACGAGCCGTTCGGGGCCCTGGACGCGCTCACCCGCATCAAGGCCCAGCGTCTGGTGGGTGAGTTGTGGCAGCGGCGCGGCTGCGCGGTGCTGCTGGTCACGCACGACGTCGAGGAGGCGGTACTGCTCGCCGACCGCGTCCTGGTGATGGACGACGGGGTCATCGCGCACGAGCAGACGATCAACCTCGACCGCCCGCGCGACATCACCGACCCGCGTTTCGCCGAGCTCCGGGCCGGTCTGCTGGAACGGCTCGGCGTCGACACCGCCGCCGACGCCGCCTGAACTCCCCTTCCCCGCACCCCAGTTGCACAGAACGGAATCCCTCATGCGACGTCGCCTCGTCCCCGCCGCGCTGCTCCTCCCCTTTGCCCTCCTGCTCACCGCCTGCGGCGGGAACTCCGCGGCCGACGCGGGCGGTTCGGTCGACGGCAGGGGTTCGCTCACCCTCGACGTCGGTGACCAGAAGGGCGGTTCGGAGGCCATCCTGCGGGCCGCCGGCGAGCTGAAGAACCTCGACTACAAGATCAAGTGGTCGACCTTCACCTCGGGTCCACCGCTCCTCGAAGCCGTCAACGCCAAGGCCGTCGACATCGGTGGCGTCGGCAACACCCCGCCCGTGTTCGCCGCCGGCGCGGGTTCGAAGATCACGGTGGTGGCCGCCTGGCACGGCACCTCGAAGGGCGACGCCATCCTCGTCCCCAACAGCTCGAAACTGACCAAGGCCCAGGAGCTCAAGGGCAAGTCGGTCGCCGTGGCGCAGGGTTCCTCCGCCAACTACCAGCTGGTCGCCTCCCTCAAGGCGGCCGGGCTGAGCCTCAGTGACGTCAAGGTCAAGTACCTCCAGCCGGCCGACGCGCTGGCCGCGTTCACCTCCGGCAAGGTGGACGCCTGGGCGGTGTGGGACCCGTACACCTCCCAGATCCTCCAGGCCGAGCAGGGCCGAGTCCTGACGACCGGCGACGGCATCACCAACGGGCTCACCTTCCAGGTGGCGGCTCCCAGCGCGCTACAGGACAAGAAGAAGGCCGCCGCGATCAAGGACTACCTGGAGCGGCTGCGGCGGGCCACCGACTGGGTGAACACGCACAAGGAGGAGTGGGCCAAGGTGTGGGCGAAGGACACCGGGCTGCCGTACGAGGTGGCGCTGGCCTCGGTGAAGCGCACCAACGCCACCCGGGTCTCGGTCGCCGTCGACAAGCCGCTCATCGCCTCCGAGCAGCAGATCGCGGACGCCTTCACCGAGTTGAAGCTCATCCCGAAGAAGGTCGACTTCGGCGCCTTCGTGGACACCCGCTACAACGGCGACCTGCCGCCGTCGACCACGCCCGCCCGCGCCTCCGAGGGCTGAGCCGACCACCGGGAAGATCCTCGACCTCGACGCGGTTGGTAGAAACGTGAACAACACGCGCGAGGTCGAGGTAGTCGTCATAGGCGCTGGTCAGGCAGGCCTTTCCAGCGCCTATCACCTGCGCCGCACCGGTTTCGAGCCGGAGCGCGACTTCGTGGTGCTGGACCACTCCCCCGGCCCGGGCGGCGCCTGGCAGTTCCGGTGGCCGTCACTGACGTACGGCAAGGTCCACGGCATGCACGCGCTGCCGGGCATGGAGCTGACGGGCGCCGATCCGGCGCGGCCGTCCTCCGAGGTGATCACCGAGTACTTCGCCGCGTACGAGCACACCTTCGATCTTCGGGTACGGCGGCCCGTCGACGTCCGTGCCGTGCGCGAGGGCAAGGGCGGGCGGCTGCTCGTCGAGACCTCGGACGGCACCTGGTCGACGCGCGCGCTGATCAACGCGACCGGCACCTGGGACCGGCCGTTCTGGCCGCGCTATCCCGGCCAGGAGACCTTCCGGGGACGGCAGTTGCACACCGCGCAGTACCCCGGACCCGAGGCGTTCGCCGGGCAGCGGGTCGTCGTGGTGGGCGGGGGCGCGTCCGGTACGCAGCACCTGCTGGAGATCGCCGAGTACGCGGCCGCCACCACCTGGGTCACCCGGCGCCCGCCTGTGTTCCGGGAGGGCCCCTTCACCGAGGAGTACGGCCGGGCGGCCGTCGCGCTCGTCGAGGAGCGGGTCCGGCAGGGCCTGCCGCCGAAGAGCGTGGTCTCGGTCACCGGGCTGCCGCTCAACGACGCGATCCGGCAGGGCATCGAGGACGGAGTTCTCGACCGGCAGCCCATGTTCGACCGGATCACGGTGAACGGCGTGGCATGGAAGGACGGGCGGCAGCTGGAAGCCGACGTGATCCTCTGGGCCACCGGCTTCCGGGCCGCCATCGACCATCTGGCGCCGCTGCGGCTGCGTGAGCCGGGCGGCGGGATACGCGTCGAGGACACCCGCGCCGTCGCCGATCCGCGGATCCACCTGGTCGGCTACGGCCCCTCGGCCAGCACCATCGGCGCCAACCGGGCGGGCCGGGCGGCCGTACGGGACATCAGGCGGCTGCTGGCCGAGGAGCGGGCGATCGCCGCGTGACGCCCCGCCGGGTCACTTCGCCGAGGGCTTCTGCCGGGCGTTGAACTCCGCGACATTGCGCTGGTGTTCCGCGAAGTCGGCCGTGAAGCGGGTGTCGCCCGGCTTGACGGTGACGAAGTACAGCCAGTCGCCCGGCGTCGGACTGATCGCTGCGCGCATCGCGTCCTCGCCCGGGTTGTCGATCGGCGTCGGCGGCAGGCCCATGCGCTGGTACGAGTTGTACGGGCTGTCGATCCGCGTGTCGTCGCCGGTCGTCTTCAACGTGGCGCGGTTCAGGGCGTAGTTGATGGTGGAGTCCATCTGCAGCGGCATCCCGCGCTCCAGCCGGTTGAAGATCACCCGGGCCACCTTGCCCATGTCCGCCTTGGAGGCGGCCTCGGCCTGCACGATGCTCGCGATGGTGACCGCCTGGTAGACGTTCATCGCGTTGCGCTGCGCGCCGGCCGCCGTCGGGGCGCCGTTGAACTTCTTGTCGGCGGTGTCCACCATGTACGCCAGCAGCGACTCGGGCGTCGCCTTCTTCCCGTTCCGCTCCAGCGGATACGTCGCCGGGAAGAGGTAGCCCTCCGGGTTTCCGTCGGCGTCGTTCGGCAGTTTCAGACCGGCCTTCGCGAGGGACTTCCGGGCGCTGCCGGCCGGCAGGGTGAGGGCCTTGTCGACGGCCTCGTAGATCTGTCCCGCGCGCCAGCCCTCCGGGATCACCAGGGAGACGGGCTTGGCGTCCTGCTCGTTCTCCAGGCTCAGCAGCGGCACCGCCACGGCGGTGCCGGCCACGACGGCTCCGGTCGCGATGAGGACGAGCCGGCCCCTGCGCGTCAGTCGAATCGTTCTCCGTGGCGGAGTGTTCAGGTACATGAGCGCACGGTAACCCGCATACCGTCACAAACCCGGCATATTTTCAGCTTGTCGGTTCCAGTTGGGCATCCCGGCGTACGAGGGCCGCGTACCGTCCGTCCCGGTCGAGCAGTTCCTCGTGCGTGCCCCGCTCGGCGACCCGCCCGGAGTCGAGGACGACGATCTGGTCGGCGCCCCGGACGGTGGACAGCCGGTGCGCGATGGTGAGCGTGGTGCGGTTGGCCGACAGGGCGTCGATGGCGTCCTGGACGGCCGCCTCGGTACGGGTGTCCAGCGCGCTGGTCGCCTCGTCGAGGATCAGCACCGGCGGGTCGCGCAGGATGGTGCGGGCGATGGCCAGCCGCTGCTTCTCGCCGCCGGAGAACCGGTGGCCGCGCTCGCCGACGACCGTGTCGTACCCGTCGGGCAGCGCCGCGATGTGCTCGTGGATCTGCGCCGCCCTGGCCGCCGCGTAGAGCTCCTCGTCGGTGGCGTCCGGCTTGGCGAAGCGCAGGTTCTCGGCGACCGAGGCGTGGAAGAGGTACGTCTCCTGGGAGACGACGCCGACCGCGCGCGCGAGGGTGTCGAAGTCGAGGTCACGGACGTCGACGCCGTCCAGGGTGACCCGGCCGCCGGTGACGTCGTACAGCCGCGGGACCAGATAGCCGAGTGTCGACTTGCCCGCGCCGGTCGGTCCGACGACCGCGAGGCTGCTGCCCGCCGGGACGTCGATGCCGATGCCGTCGAGGGTGGGGCCCCTCTTGTCGTCGTGGCTGTCGTACCGGAACTCGACGTCCTCGAAGCGGACCTCGCCCTTGATGCGGTCGAGGTGGACCGGGTTGTCCCGCTCGGTGATGTCGATCGGCAGGTCGAGGTACTCGAAGATGCGCTGGAAGAGCGCGAGCGAGGACTGGATCTGGACGCCGGTCGACAGCAGGCTCACGGCCGGGCGGAACAGGCCCTGCTGCAGCGAGACGAAGGCGACGATCGTGCCGATGGAGATGTCGGGGCCGCCCGACTGGAGGGCGATGCCCGCGGTCCAGTAGATGACGGCCGGCATGGCGGCCATGACGATCGTGATGACGGCCATCCGCCAGCGACCGGCCATGTTCGACCGCACCTCGAGGTCGACCAGCCCCTCGGACTCCTCCGCGAAGGACCTGGTCAGCGAGTCGGAGCGGCCCATGGTGCGGCCGAGCAGGATGCCGGAGACGGAGAGCGACTCGGTGACCGTGGCGGCCATCGCGGCCATCTGCTTCTGGCGCTGGGTGGTGATCTTCTTGCGCTCGTTGCCGACGCGGCGGCTGATCCAGACGAAGATCGGGAGCAGCACGAGCGAGACGAGGGTGAGGCGCCAGTCCAGGGCGATCATCGCGACGATCGTCGCGACCACGCTGGTCACGTTGGAGACCAGGGAGGTGGCGGTGGAGGTCACGGTCGCCTGCATACCGCCGATGTCGTTGGCGATGCGGGACTGGACCTCGCCGGTGCGGGTGCGGGTGAAGAACGCGAGGGACATGCGCTGGAGGCGGCCGTAGACCGCGGTGCGCAGGTCGTGCATGACGCGCTGGCCGACGGTCGTCGAGATCAGGGTCTGGAGGACTCCGAAGACGCTGCTCAGGACGGCGCTGGCGATCATGCCGAGCGCGAGCAGGCTGAGCAGGCCGGTGCGGCCCTGCGGGATCGCGGTGTCGAGGGTGGCCTTCAGCAGGAAGGGAGTGGCCACGGAGACCAGCGACGAGGCGCCGACCAGCAGGCCGACGACCGCGAGCCGGCCGCGGTAGGGACGGAAGAGCTTCAGGATGCGGCGCACCTGCCGGGGCTGTTCCTTGGATTCGGCCGGCGGTGTCCACTTGGGTTCTCGATCGGGGTGCATGTGCTCCTTCGGGAGGTGTGACGGAGGTGAGTCGGTGAAGACTGGCGGAGCCTAGCTCATTGTTACCTATGCTCACAATGAAATAACTCCTGATATTGTTCCCGCATGACCACCCCCGATCCCGACGGCCTGCTCGCCGAGCAGCTGCTGCGGTTCACCCGCCGGGTGCACCGCATCCAGAAGCGGCACATCGAGCAGTGCGGCCTGGGTGTGACCCCGGCCCAGTCCCGTCTGCTGCGCACGCTGGCGCACTACGACTCGCCGCCGCGGATGGCCGACCTCGCGGAGCGGCTGGAGGTGGTGCCGCGGGCCGTGACGTCACTGGTGGACGGGCTCGAGTCGAGCGGCAAGGTGCGGCGGGTGCCGGATCCGACCAATCGTCGGGTGATCCGTATCGAGCTCACTGATGACGGGCGGAAGGCGCTGCGGGAGTTGAGGGGGGCTCGGCGGTCGGCGGCGGAGGAGATGTTGGCGCCGCTGAGCGAGGAGCAGCGGGGGTATTGGGTGGGTTGTTGGACGCGTTGGTGGACGGGGGGCCGGAGAGGCGCTGCGGGTAGGGGGCGGAACGGCTTGCGGGCGGCTGCGGGTGTGGGGGAGCTGGTCGCGCAGTTCCCACACACCCGCAGCCGCCCGCGATACGGAACCCGCCGAGCTACTGGGCGACAGTCGCCGGCACCTCCTCCTCCGAAACCGCCACCTCCTCGCCGTCCAGCACCCTCTTCGCCCGCTCCACATCCAGCGCCCCCTCCCACCGGGACACCGCGAACACGGCGACACAGTTGCCGAGCAGGTTCGTCACCACCCGCATCGAGTCCATGATCCGGTCCACCCCCAGCAGCAACGCCACCGCACCCGCGGGGATCGCCCCCAGCGAGGACGCCGTCGCGGACAGCGCGAGGAACGCGGAACCCGGGATACCGGCCATGCCCTTGCTGGTCAGCATCAACACCAGCACGACCGTGATCTGTTGGCCCAGGCTCAGGTCGACACCCACGGCCTGCGCGATGAACAGCGTGCCGATGGAGAGGTAGAGCGACGCGCCGTCGAGGTTGAAGGAGTAGCCCGTGGGCAGGACAAGGCCCACCGCGTCGTCGCGCGCACCGGCCCGACGCAGCTTCTGCATCACCCGCGGCATCACGGACTCCGTGGACGCAGTGCCGAGGGCCAGCAGCATCTCCTCGCGGATGTAACGCAGGAACTTCCACAGGCTCAGCCCGGTGACCATGCGCAGAGCCACGGCGAGCAGCACGACGAACAGCGCTGCGGCGACGTAACAGAGAATGATCAGCTTCGCGTACGTCTCGATGACACCGAGCCCGTACTGGCCGATCAGGACGGCCATCGCGCCGAAGACCGCGATGGGGGCCAGCCGCATGACGAAGCCGACGATCGCGAAGATGATCTCCTGGGCCTGCTCGATGGCGGGCAGCACCTGCGGCACCTTCGTGTGGCCGAGGTGCAGCAGCGCCGCGCCCACCAGGCAGGCCAGGATGAGGACTTGGAGCAGGGAGTTCTCGGCGAAGGCGCCGATGAAGCTGGTCGGGAGGGCGTTGAGGACGAACTCCGTCGTCGAGGGCAGCGAGCCGCCGCCGGTCTTCGCGTCGACCGCCTTGGCGCTCAGCGTGGCCGGGTCGACGTGCATGCCCGAGCCGGGCTGGACGACGTTGGCGGCGAGGAGCCCGATGATGAGCGCGAGGGTGCTCGCGACCTCGAACCAGATCAGCGCCTTGAGCCCGATCCGGCCGAACGCCTTCAGGTCACCGGCCTTGGCGATGCCGACGACGACCACGCAGAAGACGAGCGGCGAGATGATCGTCTTGATCAGGCGGGTGAAGCCGTCGCCGAGCGGCTGGAGGTCCGTGGCCACGCCGGGCCACAGTTTCCCGACGGCTATGCCGAGCACGAGCGCGCAGAGGACCTGCGCGAAGAGCGAGGTACGCAGTATGTGTGCGACGCGTCGCGGGGTGGAGGGGACGGACGGCGGCACGGGCACTCCTAGTGGGGGGACGTCAACTTCGCAGCAGCCGGGGAGACTTCTGCGATACGGAAAGCGGCTTCCGTGGCGATCACTTTCGCGCGCGAGTTGATCGCGTCGGAAACCTGCGTGTTGCGTCCGTGTAAATCAGCGCGGGGCGGCCTCCACCGTCCGCGCTAGGCCTTCAGGTCCGCCCTGTCCCCCATGACCACCACGGGATGCCGGTCCGGGTCGAGCGTGCGCAGCAGGTACTCCATCGCCGTTCTGGACAGGCTGACGCAGGCGGACGTACCGCTGCCGTGGTCCATGTGCAGCCAGATGCCGCCGCCCTTGGTCTCGCCCTCGGGGCGGGCCGGGTCGTTGGGCGGGCGGCCCTTGACGCGGTTGTAGTCGATGGCGATGACGTAGTCGAAGTCGTGCCAGTGCGACTCGGCCCACCAGCGCGGGGCCGCGAAGGAGGGGTCGCGGGTGTACGGGAGGCGGGCGCCGGGGTCGGCGAGGACACCGCCCGCGTCGGTGAGCGTGAACACGCCGACGGGGCTGCGTCTGTCGCCCTCGTGGTGGTCGGCGGTCCAGCCTTTCTTGCCGTTGTGCGCGGGCCAACTGCGGGTGCGGTCCCAGCTGTTGCCGTGTTTCGTGTACAGCACGACCGTCGAGTCCGGGGAGTCCTTGCCGTCGCCGTAGACCGCGACGACCTGGCGGGAGTCGGCGGGGATCCGCCGGTGCAGGCGGTCGCCGATGCCGGGGAGGGCGGTACGCGCGCGTGCGGGCGCGGCCTTGGCACCGGCCCCGTTCTCCCCCGCGTCACCGTGGGCGGCCCCACCACAACCGGACAGCGCCGCCAGAAGGGTTCCCAGGGCCGCCATCGCGACCGCCGCACGTTGTGTACCCATTTTTCGCATCGGCCCATTCTGTACGTCCGCGCGGAAAACCGTTTGCCTCCGACCACGCTGCGACGCGAACCTTGCACGGTTTGCTACCGCCGAACGCGGTCCCTCCACCCCCCTGCCACAAGCCACCGGGATGTCAGTCGTCATGCAGATTCAAGACCTTCCGTATCCCGATCCGGGCGTGCCGGACGCGCGCTCGGGTCCACGATTCCTGTGGTGGCTGGGCCGTAATCAGCTGGGCGGACAGTTCAAGGCGCTGGCCTGGGGAATGCTGCACTTCGGGGCGGTCTCCGCACTGCCGTTCTGGGTGGGCCTCGCGGTACAGGCCGTGGTCGACCGTTCGGGCACCCGACTGGCGCTGACCGGCGGACTGCTCGCGCTGACCGCCTTCTGCATCGCACTGGGCGACACCTTCCTGCACCGCACCGCCGTCACCAACTGGATCACCGCCGCCGCCCGCGTGCAGCAGCTGCTCGCCCGCCAGGCGGCCCGGTTGGGCTCGGCGTTGACGCGGCGCGTGGCGGCCGGCGAGGTCGTGGCCGTCTCCACGGGCGACGTCGAGAAGATCGGCTGGTTCGTGGAGGCCGTCTCCCGCTTCCTCGCCGCCGCGCTCACCGCCCTGCTGGTCTGCGTCGCCCTGGTGATCTACCAGCCGGCCCTCGGCGCGGTCGTCGCGGTGGGCGTGCCCCTGGTCGCGCTGGCGGTGCTGCCGCTGCTGCCCAAGGCCACCCGGCGGGCCGACCTCCAGCGCGAGAAGGCGGGCAAGGCCACCGAACTGGCCTCGGACACCGTCGCCGGCCTGCGCGTGCTCCGTGGCATCGGCGGCGAGGAACTCTTCCTCGACCGCTACCGCGGCGCCTCCCAGGAGGTCCGCCGGGCAGCGGTGCGCAGCGCCCGCATGTGGTCGCTGATCTCCGCGATCCAGGTGCTGCTGCCGGGTCTGCTGATGATCGCGGTCGTCTGGTACGGCGTCCATCTGGCCCGCGCGGGCCGCATCACCGTCGGCGAACTGGTCACCGTCTACAGCTCGGTGATGGTGCTGAGCTACCCGCTCCAGCACTTCCACGAGATCGCGATGGCGTACTCCTTCTCGCGCCCCTCGGCCAAGCGGGCCGCGCGGGTGCTCTCGCTGGAGCGCGCCACCGACATCGGGGGCGTACGGGAGGCCGAGCTGCCGAGCGGCGATCTGTACGACCCCGCCACCGGTCTGCTGGCCCCCACCGGCCGGCTCACCGCGGTGGTGTGCGGCGACCCGGACGCGGCGGGCCTGCTCGCCGAACGCCTGGGCGGGCACCCCGCCGAGCAGGGCACGTCCGTGCGGCTGGGCGGCGTACCGCTCGACGAGCTGCCGCTGGACACGGCCCGCACGGCCGTCCTCGTCCAGGACAAGGACCCGGTGCTGCTGTCGGGTTCGCTGCGGGAGCTGCTCGACGTGCCCGCGTCGGGTGACGTCAGCGCGCGGGACGCGCTGGCCGCGGCGCAGTGCGGGGACGTTCTGGAGGCCCTCGCGCAGGGGTCGTTGGACGCCGAGGACCCGATGGACACGCGGATCACCGAGCGCGGGCGGTCGCTGTCCGGCGGTCAGCGGCAGCGGCTCGCGCTGGCCCGGTCGCTGATCACCGACCCGGAGGTGCTCGTCCTGGACGAGCCGACCTCGGCCGTCGACTCGCACACCGAGGCGCGGATCGCCGAGGGCGTGCGCGGGCTGCGGGAGGGGCGCACGACGGTGGTGTTCACCTCGTCACCACTGCTCCTGGACCGCGCGGACCGGGTCGTGCTGGTGCACGAGGGCGAGGTCGCGGCGGTCGGCGTGCACCGCGAACTGGTGCGCACCGAGCCCCGGTACCGGGCCGTGGTCACCCGGGAGACCGAGGAGGAGTCGGCCATGAGCGCCGTACTCGAAGAGGACGAAGCGCTCGAAGAACTGCAGGAATTCGAAGAACTGGAAGAGATCGAGGAGTCGGCATGATCGGCGTGGCGCCACCGGCGTACGACCCGGCGGCACCGACGACGGCGAACACCCTGCCCGTCGGTGCCCCCGCGACCGTTCGCGCCTATGTGGCCGAACTGTTCCGACGACATCGTCGTGCCTTCGTGATCCTGATCGTCGTCAACACGGTGTCCGTGGTCGCCTCGTTGGTCGGCCCCTGGCTGCTGGGCGACCTCGTCGAGCGGGTCTCGGACGGCGCGCGGGAGCTCCATCTCCCGCTCACCGTCTCGCTGTTCGCGTTCGCGCTGGTCGTCCAGGCCGTGTTCGTGCAGCAGGTGCGGCTGCGCGGGGCGATGCTCGGCGAGCGGATGCTGGCCGATCTGCGCGAGGACTTCCTGGTGCGGTCGGTCGGGCTGCCGCCGGGCGTTCTGGAGCGGGCCGGCACCGGTGACCTGCTCTCCCGGATCACCACGGACATCGACCGGCTCGCCAACGCGATGCGTGAGGCCGTGCCGCAGCTGGCGATCGGTGTGGTGTGGGTGCTGCTGCTGATGGGCGGACTGGTCGTCACGGTGCCGCCGCTGGCGCCCGCCGTGCTGGTCGCCGTGCCGCTGCTGGTGCTGGGCTGCCGCTGGTACTTCAAACGGGCGCCGTCCGGCTACCGTTCGGAGGCCGCGGGGTACGCCTCCGTGGCCGCCGCCCTCGCCGAGACCGTCGACGCCGGACGCACCGTCGAGGCCCACCGCCTCGGTGACCGCCGTATCGAACTCTCGGAACGGCGCATCACCGAGTGGACGGCCTGGGAGCGCTACACCCTGTGGCTGCGGTCGGTGCTCTTCCCGGTCATCAACCTCACCCATGCGACGGTGCTCGCCTCGGTGCTGATGATCGGCGGGGTGTTCGTGCTGCACGGCTGGATCGGGGTGGGCCAGCTGACGACGGGCGCGCTCATCGCGCAGATGCTCGTCGACCCGGTGAACATCATCCTTCGCTGGTACGACGAACTTCAGGTGGCGCAGGTGTCGTTGGCCCGGCTGGTCGGTGTGCGGGACATCGAGCCGGAGGCCGGGGAGGAGTCGCTGGCCCCGGACGGGCGGGACGTCCACGCGGACGGCGTGCACTTCGGCTACCGCGAGGGCGTGGACGTGCTGCGCAAGGTGTCCTTGGAGGTCGCTCCGGGCACCCGGCTCGCGCTGGTGGGCCCGTCGGGCGCGGGCAAGTCCACGCTGGGCAGGCTGTTGGCCGGCATCTACGCGCCCCGCGACGGCCGGATCACCTTGGGCGGTGCGGAGCTGTCCCGGATGCCGGCCGAGCGGGTCCGCTCGCATGTGGCGCTGGTCAACCAGGAGCACCACGTGTTCGTGGGCTCCCTGCGGGACAACCTGCTGCTGGCCCGCACGGACGCGGTGGACGCCGAGTTGTGGGCGGCGCTGGGTGCGGTCGACGCCGACGGCTGGGCGCGTGCACTGGACGACGGCCTGGACACCGAGGTCGGCTCGGGCGGACTGGGGCTCACACCGGCGCAGGCCCAGCAGATCGCGCTGGCCAGGCTGGTATTGGCCGACCCGCACACACTGGTCCTGGACGAGGCGACGTCCCTGCTCGACCCGCGCGCGGCCCGCCACCTGGAACGCTCCCTCGCCCGCGTCCTCGACGGCCGCACGGTCGTCGCCATCGCCCACCGCCTGCACACCGCGCACGACGCGGACGTCATCGCGGTGGTGGAGAACGGACGGATCAGCGAACTGGGCAGCCACGAGGAACTCGTCTCGGCGGACGGCGCGTATGCGGCGCTTTGGCGGTCGTGGCACGGGTGAGGCGTTTTTTGGGCGGCGGCGGTCCAGGACGGTGACCGGGAACGGTCGGTCCTGGGCCGGCGGCGTTTGGCGGGCTGGTGCTTCAGAGGCCTGTCACGTCCGTGAGAGCGGCATGGATGGTGCCGTCGCCCGCCGGGCGGGCACGCCAGCGGGCGGCGATGTGGCCGTCGGGGCGGACGAGGAGTGCTCCGTGGGGGCCGAGGTCGTAGCGGTCGGTGTGCTCGGCGGGTAGGGGCTCGATGCGCAACGGCCATGGTGGAGCGGCATGTTGCTGCCAGTGGGCGGGGTCCGGGGTGAGCAGGGTGAACCATTCGCCGAGGGTGTCCAGCGTGGAGCGGTCGGGGGCGAGCCAGCGGTGCGGGAGGCGGTGGCCGGGCTCGGCACGGGGGATGTAGTCCGTGCCGCGGTCGGGGGGTTCGGATGCGGTGTGGGAGTCGGGGTCGGTGTCGGTGTCGGTTCGCTCGGGCGGGGTTCCGTTGTCCGTCAGGACTGCGGTGGAGCGGTAGTTGACGCCGAGTACGAGACCGAGTTGAGCGAAGTACCGCTCCGACCAAGGGAGTTCGACCGGGGCGGACGCCCCCTTGCCGGTCAGAAGCTGATCGCGGCGAAGAGTCTGCGCCTTGACCACGAGCTGGGCGTTGGCCACCGCTTGGCGGAGCGTTTCGTGGGCGACGGGCAGGCGTTCCGGCTCGTAGGACTCCAACAAGCCTGGGCCTGCCCACCCTTGGAGAACACCGGCCAGCTTCCAGCAGAGGTTGTGCACATCGCCGACGCCGAGGTTCATGCCCAGGCCGCCGGTGATGGGAATCGCGTGCGCGGCGTCGCCGGCCAGCAGGATCCGGCCGTGGCGGAAGCGCTCGGCGACGAAGGCGTTCATGACCCAGTGCTGAACTCGCAGTACTTCGACCGGTACGTGGTTGCCGGCACCCAGCGCACGTGAGACGAGGTCGGCGTGCTCGGTGCCCTCCGGCGTCGTGCCGAACCAGGCCCAACCGCCCTCCGGGTAGAGCGGGAGGAGGGAGCCGTGCGCGGTGACGTAGACCCCGGCCGGGTGGTCGGCCGACCAGCGGTCGAGGTCGGCGTCGAACACGACGGTGGTGAGGCTTCCCAAGGCGCCCGGGCCGTCGGTGCCGATGCCGAGCCGTTCCCGGACACCCGAGTTCGCACCGTCGGCGGCGAGGACGTATCGCGCCCGCACGACCGTCTCCTCCCCGCTCCCGCGGTCGACGAGCGAGGCCACGACTCCGTCGGCCTCCTCGGACAGCCCGACGAGCTCGACCCCGAACCGCACCTCGGCCTCCGCCGCGGCCAACAGCTCGGGTTCCAAGCGATCCTGCGAGGTCACCACGCCGATCACGGGACTCTCGGGGACGGGTGCGTGCACCCCGACCATCGCCGCCGAGGCGAAGTCACGGTCGTACAGCGTGTCCCGGAAGCGGATCCGGCCATACCGCGGCGCGAACGCCGCGTCCGCGATCCCGTCGGCAATCCCGAGCTGCCGAAACACCTCCATCGAGCGAACGTTGACCAACCGGGACCGTGGAAAGGGCGACAACTCACGGCGTTTCTCGACCAGCAGCACGCGAACGCCCCAGCGCTCCAGCAGCGCCCGGGCGGTGAGCCCGACGGGCCCTCCCCCGACGATCAGTACGTCCGGGTCTGTGGGCAACTCGACCATCATGAGGTCAATGATCCCGACCCGCCGGTCGGCCGCAAGATCAGTATCCGTACCCGCCGCTGCCGTTCGAGGCCGGAACGGCCTTCTTGACCGCCGCGCCCTGCGCGTTCATCACGTACCAGATCCTGTCGATGCCCTGCCCTTTGAGATCACCGGCCGTCCGGTCCTCGGCGTAGTAGTACAGCGGGTGTCCGGCATACGTCACCTGCGGTTTCCCCCCGCCCTTGGTGCTGCCGACGAGGCCCGCGTCGACGCCGGAGCCCGCTTTCGGCCGGCCCTCCAGGTGCGGCCACAGCTTGGTGCAGGCCGCGTCGCAGTTCATCGAGTTGGTGTTCCTGCCGTCCTCGGTGAAGAGGTAGAGCGTGCGTCCGCCGCCGTCGACGAGGATTTTGCCGAGCGGTGAGTCGGCGACCTTGATGGTGGAGGTGTCCATGACGGCGGGGGCCTGGCTGCCGGACCCGGCACCGCCGTTCCCACTGCCACCTCCGCATCCGGCCAGCGCCAGCGTCAGCGCCGACGCGAGTGCGAACCCTGCCACGGTGATCCTGCTTCGCCTCATGATCTCTCCGTCCCTTCTGACGGAGGTTGTACGAGTGAGCGGTCTCGACGGATTGGGGTGGATTTCGTTCAATCCCTTCGGCCCTCCCGTACGTACCCATGGGTGTGGAGCTGTTCCCGCGTGCTGACCGGGTCGACGACGCCTCCCTCGTCGCCGGCTTCGCGCTGGGCGACGAGCAGGCCTCCGTGGCCTTCGTCCGCCGCTTCCAGGACGCGGTGTACGGCCTGGCACTCTCGGTGACCCACGAACCGGCCCTGGCCGAGGACGTCAGCCAGGAGGTCTTCGTCCGGGCCTGGCGGGCGGCCGGGAACTACGACCCCCGGCGTGCCTCGGCGCTCACCTGGCTGCTGACGATCACCCGCAACGCCGCCATCGACGCGGTGCGGGCCCGGCGCTCGGTGCCCGTCCTGGCCGAGAACCTGGAACGGCTCCTGGACCTGGCCCTGCGGACCGAAGCCGACTCCGCGAGCACGGAGGGGCTGGCCCTGGCCGCCCTGGAGAGCGAGCGCGCCCTGGAACGGCTGCGGGACCTGCCCGCCGAGCAGGCCCGCGCGGTCGCGCTCGCCGTGCTGGGCGGCTGCACCGCCGCCGAGGTGGGCCGGCACGAGAACATCCCGCTCGGTACCGCCAAGACCCGCATCCGTACCGGCCTGCACAGGCTGCGCGACGCGCTGAAGGAGGGAAGCCGCGATGGAACGCCACCCTGACGAGGAGGAACTCACCGCCCTGGCCCTCGGCACCCTCCCCGGCGAACCGGCGGAACTCCTGCGCCACCTCACCACCTGCCCGGCCTGCCGCTCGGCCTACGACGACCTCTCGGCAGCCGTCGACGCCGTACTGCCGGCCGCGCCCAGGGTGGCGGCCCCACCCGGCTTCGACGCCCGGGTCCTGGAGCGGCTGGAGCGGCTCCAGCCGCTCGAGCTGCGGCGACAGGGCATGGCTCGCGAGTCTCGGACCGTCGCCCGCTGGTCGCCCTCCGGGTTGCGCCGGTTGCCGCTCGCCGCCCACCGGGTGCCGTCCGCGAGCCGTCGGACGCCTTCCCCGGGCCACCGGTCGCGCCGGCTCCCCTTGCTGGTCGCGGCCGCCGCCGTGGCCGGGCTCAGTCTGGGAGGGGTCGTCGGGGCGGAGGTCCTCAGCCATCGGTCGACGCCCGCCCAGGTGACCGCGAGCGACCACGGAGCCGTGCTGACCACCCGCTCGGGCGCCCGGGTCGGCACCGTGGAACCCAGCCGCCTCGGCACCGACCGCGTCATCGTCATGCAGATCACGGCCGGTCGACCCCGCGCCCACTACACCTGCCGTCTCCTCCTGAAGGACGGCTCCAGCCGCGACGCCGGACAGTGGTGGACGCCCGCCTCGGGACGCGCCACCTGGATCGCCTACGGTTCGGCCGGCGCCGTCGACCGCGTCGAACTGGTCACGGACGACGGCCACGTCTGGTCCTCCGCCGAGCTGGGCGGCTGACACCGGCGGAGGGGGCGTCGGCGCAGGAAGGGCGTGCCTCCTCGCGCCGTGCCGTTGCGCAGTCCCGAAAAGGGGTGGAAGGCTGGATATCGGCACCGGCTCGGGGAGTGCCCGGGGATCGTGGATTCCTCCCGGGCGCAGCCTGTGCTCCGCGCACTGGCGGCCCGCCGCACGGCGCGGTGACAACGGGCCGGTCCGCACCACCAGGAGGTAGCCGTGAACAGCGCCGACGGATGGGGTGACGACGTCTACCAGCCCGACGGATCCGAGGTCCAGGAGGACTCGGGACTGCTCGACGTCGAGGACACCCTGGACAACGACGGTGTCGGCGACCCCCTCGACCGCGGCTGGTCCCCGCCGGACAGACCGTGGGCGGTGGAGCGCGCCGATGTGACGGCGGCCGAGCGGCACCGTGGGGAGACGCTGGACCAGCGCCTCGCGGAGGAGCTGCCGGACCTCGTCGTGCCCGACGGGGACGGCATCGGCGACTGCGACGGCACCGACGGGGAACTCCTGGACAACGAGGTCGGTTCCGTACGCTCCGGCCGGCTCGTGGCCCCCGACGAGGGCGCGCACGAGGACGAGGAGAGCGCGCTGATCGCCACGGACGTGGGCATCGACGGCGCGGCGGCGTCCGCCGAGGAGGCCGCTATGCACATCGTCGACGAGGACGCCCTGTCCGGCTGACCCGTCGCCCCGCCGACCCGCCGAGGAGCCCGCATGCAGCAGGACAAGCACCCCGACTACCGGGCGGTCGTCTTCCGCGACCGCGCCGCCGGCTACGCCTTCCTGACCAGGTCCACCGCGACCAGCGACCAGACCATCGAGTGGGACGACGGCGAGACCTACCCGGTGGTGGACGTGGAGATCTCCTCGGAGAGCCACCCCTTCTACACCGGCAAGGCACGCACGGTGGACTCCGAGGGCCGCATCGCCCAGTTCGAGCGGCGCTACGGGGGCGGTGCGGGAGAGGGCTCGGGCGGCACGGGCTGAACCGGCCGCCCGGAGCCTCAGATGAAGTTCAGTGCCGCGGCGCAGCCCACCCCGCCGAGCAGCATGAACACCGGCATCAGCACCTTGAGCTCGACCCAGCTGCCCGCGCGGAACCGCATGACCTTCGGCGGCCCGATCGGGTACCAGCGCTTGCGGCCCACCGGGATCGGCCACAGGATCGGGCAGCCGGAGACGGTCAGCGCGTCGCCGATGTCGTGCACTATCGCGCCCAGCACGATCGGCAGCCCGAGCCACAGGTACTGCTGACCGGGGTCGGTGAACAGCCAGTCCGAGCCGTTGCCCGGCTTGTCCAGGACCCCGGCGAGGATCCAGGCGCTGGTCGCGGCCAGCAGCCACACCAGCACGTCGCTGCTGGAGCCCCGGGCCGCCCGCCACAGCAGGCCTTCGATGGCCAGCACCATGTGGACGAAGAGGATGGCGAGCACCGCCCAACGGCCACCCGTGATGGCCGCGACCGACGTACCCGCACCGATCAGGACCGCCCACAGCCAGGTGTGGGTGAGGGTGCGGTGGCCGCCGGAGCGGCGCGGGTCGCCCTGCTTCCGCGTCGCCTTGTAGACGGCGTAGGAGAGCTTGTCGACGATCTCGCACAGCCCGCGGGAGACGGGTCCGAAGGCCCTCGAAATGGTGGCCGCCTTGTGGTCCAGGTCCGGGGCCAGGGCGGCTCCGGCACAGATCAGGGCGCCGACCAGGATGACCGGCCAGGGCATCGGGTGCCCCGTCGCGGCGGCCGCCGCACCTACGCCGAGCCAGGCCGCGGCTCCCGACAGTGAGTGTGCTGGTCCCATCATGGCCGTTGCCCGCCCCATTCCTCTTGTGCCGCTGTCCAGTTGACCGGGTGCGCCGACTCCTTGACCGGGTGCCCTGACGCTCCGTCGGCGACACAGCGTACTGGTCGTGATCTTCGCAGCCGCATCCGATTCCCCTCTGGGGGAGGACGGCAGGCAAGATGGGTCCGTGACACTCATCGATCAGCTGCCGCCGACCGCCGACCCCGACGCCCTCTACGAAGCCTTCGAGTCGTGGGCCCAGGAGCGCGGTCTGACGCTCTACCCCCACCAGGAGGAGGCGCTGATCGAGGTGGTCTCCGGCGCGAACGTGATCGTGTCGACGCCCACCGGCTCCGGCAAGAGCATGATCGCGGCGGGTGCGCACTTCGCGGCGCTGGCCCGGGACGAGGTCACCTTCTACACGGCGCCGATCAAGGCGCTGGTCTCGGAGAAGTTCTTCGAGCTGTGCAAGATCTTCGGCACCGAGAACGTCGGCATGCTGACCGGCGACGCGTCCGTGAACTCCGACGCACCCGTCATCTGCTGCACCGCCGAGGTGCTCGCCTCGATCGCGCTGCGCGACGGCAAGGACGCGGACGTCGGCCAGGTCGTCATGGACGAGTTCCACTTCTACGCGGAGGGGGACCGCGGCTGGGCCTGGCAGATCCCGATCCTGGAGCTGCCCCAGGCACAGTTCATCCTGATGTCGGCCACCCTCGGCGATGTCTCGATGTTCGAGCAGGACCTCACCCGCCGCACCGGCCGCCCCACCTCGGTGGTCCGCTCGGCGACCCGGCCGGTGCCGCTGTCCTACGAGTACCGGCTCACGCCGCTCACCGAGACACTGACGGAGCTGCTGGAGACCCGGCAGGCGCCGGTCTACATCGTGCACTTCACCCAGGCGCAGGCCGTGGAGCGGGCGCAGGCGCTGATGAGCATCAACATGTGCTCGAAGGAGGAGAAGGAGCAGATCGCCGAGCTGATCGGCAACTTCCGCTTCACCACCAAGTTCGGCCGCAACCTCTCCCGCTACGTCCGCCACGGCATCGGCGTCCACCACGCCGGCATGCTGCCCAAGTACCGGCGCCTGGTGGAGAAGCTCGCCCAGGCCGGCCTGTTGAAGGTCATCTGCGGCACGGACACGCTGGGCGTGGGTGTCAACGTCCCCATCCGTACAGTGCTGTTCACGGCCCTGACCAAGTACGACGGCAGCCGCGTGCGCACTCTGCGCGCCCGCGAGTTCCACCAGATCGCCGGCCGTGCCGGGCGGGCCGGCTTCGACACGGCGGGCTTCGTCGTCGCCCAGGCCCCCGAGCACGTCGTCGAGAACGAGAAGGCGCTCGCGAAGGCCGGCGACGACCCGAAGAAGCGCCGCAAGGTCGTCCGCAAGAAGGCGCCGGAGGGCTTCGTCGCATGGTCGGAGTCCACCTTCGAGAAGCTCATCGCGTCCGATCCGGAGCCGCTGACGTCCCGTTTCCGCGTGACGCACACGATGCTGCTGTCGGTGATCGCCCGCCCCGGCAACGCCTTCCAGGCCATGCGCCACCTGCTGGAGGACAACCACGAGCCGCGCAAGCAGCAGCTGCGGCACATCCGGCGGGCGATCGCGATCTACCGCTCGCTGCTGGACGGCGGCATCGTGGAGAAGCTCGACGGGCCGGACGCCACCGGCCGGATCGTCCGCCTCACCGTCGACCTCCAGCAGGACTTCGCGCTCAACCAGCCGCTGTCCACCTTCGCGCTCGCCGCGTTCGAGTTGCTCGACCCCGAGTCGCCGTCCTACGCCCTGGACATGGTGTCCGTCGTCGAGTCCACCCTTGACGACCCGCGGCAGATCCTGGTCGCCCAGCTGAACAAGGCGAAGGGCGAGGCCGTGGCCGCCATGAAGGCGGACGGCGTCGAGTACGAGGAGCGCATGGAGCGCCTCCAGGACGTCAGCTACCCGAAGCCCCTGGAGGAGCTGCTCTTCCACGCGTACAACACGTACCGCAAGAGCCACCCCTGGGTCGGCGACCACCCGCTGTCGCCGAAGTCCGTGATCCGCGACATGTACGAACGGGCCATGTCCTTCACGGAGTTGGTGTCGTTCTACGAGCTGGCCCGCACCGAGGGCATCGTGCTGCGCTACCTCGCCAGCGCCTACAAGGCCCTCGACCACAACATCCCGGACGACCTCAAGTCCGAGGATCTGCAGGACCTGATCGAGTGGCTCGGCGAGATGGTCCGCCAGGTCGACTCGAGCCTGCTCGACGAGTGGGAGCAGCTCGCCAACCCGGAGGAGATGACCGCCGAGGAGGCCCAGGAGAAGGCCGACGAGGTCAAGCCGGTCACCGCCAACGCGCGCGCCTTCCGCGTCCTGGTCCGCAACGCCCTCTTCCGCCGCGTCGAACTCGCCGCCCTCGACCAGGTCGGGGAGCTGGGCGAGATGGACGCCGACGCAGGCTGGGACGCCGATGCGTGGGGCGAGGCGATGGACAAGTACTGGGACGAGTACGAGGACCTCGGCACCGGTCCGGACGCACGCGGCCCCAAGCTGCTGGTGATCGAGGAGGCGCCCAAGGAGGGCGTCTGGCGCGTCCGGCAGATCTTCGACGACCCGAACGACGACCACGACTGGGGCATCAGCGCGGAGATCGACCTCGCCGCCTCCGACGCGGAGGGCCGTGCGGTCGTCCGCGTCACCGCCGTCGGTCAGCTCTGAGCCAAGTCGTGAGCCAAGGAGAAACTCCCGCATGACGAACCCGGCCGAGAGACTCGTCGACCTGCTCGACCTGGAGCAGATCGAGGTCAACATCTTCCGCGGCCTGAGCCCGCACGAGCACCTGCAACGGGTCTTCGGCGGCCAGGTGGCGGGCCAGGCGCTGGTCGCCGCCGCCCGCACCACGGAGGGCGACCGTCCGGTGCACTCGCTGCACGCGTACTTCCTGCGCCCGGGCCGCCAGGGCGTGCCCATCGTGTACCAGGTCGAACGGGTGCGGGACGGCAGGTCGTTCACCACCCGCCGGGTCACCGCCGTCCAGCAGGGACGCACGATCTTCAATCTCACCGCCTCCTTTCACAAGCCTGAGGAAGGACCCTTCGAGCACCAGCTGCCGCCGGCCCGCGAGGTCCCGGACCCGGAGTCGCTGCCGACGGTCACCGAGGAGATCCGCGAGCATCTCGGTGCGCTGCCCGAGCGGTACGAGCGGATGGCGCGCCGCCAGCCCTTCGACATCCGCTACGTGGACCGGCTGCGCTGGACCCCGGACGAGATCAAGGACGCCGAGCCGCGCAGCGCCGTGTGGATGCGCGCGGTCGGGCCGCTGGGCGACGACCCGGTCGTGCACACCTGCGCGCTGACCTACGCGAGCGACATGACCCTCCTGGACGCCGTCCGCATCCCGGTCGAACCCCTGTGGGGCGCTCGGAACTTCGACATCGCCTCTCTGGACCACGCCATGTGGTTCCACCGGCCCTTCCGCGCCGACGAGTGGTTCCTGTACGAGCAGGAGGCACCGATCACGACGGGTGGGCGGGGCCTGGCTCGCGGACGGATCTACGACCGGGAAGGGCAGCTGCTCGTGTCCGTCGTCCAGGAAGGCCTGTTCCGGGCGCTGTAGTTGAGGGGCTGCCGCGACGGTTCAGGGGTTTCCGCGACGGTTCACGGATTCCTGCGGCGCAGCCAGCCCAGGAGGCCACGGGAGCGGGCCGGGTCCTCCGCGTCGGGTTCCCGGTGTTCCACGACCGGCGCCGAGCCGGCCGGTCGCGGTGCGGGGTCGCGCCGGCGGGCGTTGCTCACCGACAGCACGAGGTCGGCGCTCAGCCAACCGACCTCGTCGGTGTCGTCGGCGTGGGTGATGCGCTCGGTCAGCTGGGCCGCGGGCGAACCGGGCGCACCGTAGGTCACCGGCTTCGGCAGGAACCGGGTCAAGTGGAGGCGCTCGTACGGGTCCTGGACGACCTCGGCGACCTGGAGCGGGTCGAGCATCGACGCTACGGCCGCCGCGCGCGCCCAGGGATGATCGCCGGCCCGCCGTCGCAGGAAGCCGAGCTGCCGCAGCCGCCAGTTGCGGGCGCGCAGATCCACACCTTCCTGCACCTGCTCCCGGAGCCCGGACGGTGTACGGCCGCTCAGCAGGGCCGCCTGGCTCTCGTCGGCCGCCAACTCCCGCAGCTCCTCGGCGAGATAGAGCCAGACCACGGCCCGGTAGCGGTTCAGGTAGAAGTGGACCGGCACGACGATGCCGAGTCGGGCGAGGCGGGTGAACCTGCCGATCGACACCCGCAGTAGCTCCGCGCCCTCCCGGGTGCCGACGGTCTCGACGCGTTTCGTCAGCGTCTCCGGGAAGCCGTCCTCGCCCCGCAGCCGGTCGATCTCGGTGCGCGGGACGCGTCGGCCCCCGCCCCCTTCGTCGGGCACGGTCCGTAGGAACCCGAGGTTGACGGCGAGGTCGAACTGCCCTCGTTTGAGCTCCAGTTCGCGGGCCGCGTGGCTCGGCGTGCAGGAGGTGGTGTCCGGTGTGGTGACGGTGTTGCCCGACATGGTGGTCTCCCCCGTGGAGTGGTCGGCCCCGCGCCGTCCGCGTGGCCTCGGAAAAAACCCTAACCGCTGCGGCGGATCTTGTGGGGGCCTGTGGATAACTCCACGAGAGAGGGGAAAGCCCCTGGTCAGGAGTCCGTGGACGGGAACCTTTCGGGCTGCCGGGCCTCCACGCCGAGGTGTTCGCCGACCCGGTTGACGAGCAGGGTCATCTCGTAGGCGATCTGGCCGATGTCGGCGTCGGCCGCGCTGAGCACGCACAGACAGCTGCCGGTGCCGGCCGCGGTGACGAACAGGACCGCGTCGTCGAACTCGACCATGGTCTGGCGTACTCTGCCCGCGCCGAAGTGGCGTCCCGATCCCTTGGCCAGGCTGTGCAGGCCGGACGAGACGGCGGCGAGATGCTCGGCGTCCTCGCGCCGCAGCCCCGTGCTCGCGCCCGTCACCAGGCCGTCGTTGGACAGCACCAGCGCATGCCGCACATGGTCGACACGCTCGGTCAGATCGTCCAGCAGCCAGCCAAGTCCCTGGTTCTGCGCCATGTTTCGTCTCCCCGTGAAACGACTCCCCCTCGCCGGAGGATCTCTGGCCAGCCTTCCCCACGACCGGCCCCCGGGCAAGGAGGATGGGTGCATGGCACAGAAGATGACCGATGAGGAATGGCGGGCGTTCGTCTCGCACGGCACCCGCACCGGAAAGCTCTCCACCGTCCGGGCCGACGGCAGCCCGCACGTGACGCCGATCTGGTTCCTGCTCGACGGGGACGACGTGGTCTTCAACACCGCGGGGACGAGCGTGAAAGGGCGGAATCTGGTCCGTGACGGGCGCGCCGCGCTGTGCGTGGACGACGACCGGCCGCCCTTCGACTTCGTCGTCCTGCAGGGGCGGGCCCGGATCTCGGAGGATCTCGACGAACTGCGGTACTGGGCCGGCCGGATCGGGGCCCGGTACATGGGCGAGGAGCGGGCCGAGGAGTTCGGGGCGCGCAACGGCGTACCCGGTGAACTCCTCGTGCGCCTCGCCGTCGACAAGGTCCTGGTCCAGAAGGCCGTCGCGGACTGAGCGCGCCGCCCGGTCAGCCGACCGAGTCGAGCAGCCGGGCGGTGTGCATCCGCCCGGCGTACTCGACGAGCCGGATCAGCACCTCCTTCCCGGAGTCGCGGTCCCGGGCGTCGCAGAGCACCACCGGTGTTCCCCGGTCCAGGTCCAGGGCGCGTGAGACGTCCTGGGCCCCGTACCTGCGGGCGCCCGAGAAGCAGTTGACGGCCACCACGAACGGGATGTGCCGGTGCTCGAAGTAGTCCACCGCGGGGAAGCAGTCCTCGAGCCGCCGGGTGTCCGCGAGGACCACGGCGCCCAGCGCGCCCTGGGACAGTTCGTCCCACAGGAACCAGAAGCGGTCCTGGCCCGGTGTGCCGAAGAGGTAGAGGGAGAGACCGGACCGGATGGTGATGCGCCCGAAGTCCATGGCGACGGTCGTGGTGACCTTCTGGTCCACGCCGTCGGTGTCGTCCACCAACTGACCGGCCTCGCTGAGCAGTTCCTCGGTGCGCAGCGGCCTGATCTCGCTGACCGCGCCCACCAGGGTGGTCTTGCCCACGCCGAATCCGCCGGCGACCAGTATCTTCAACGCGAGTGCGGCCGTCTCGCCGCCCTGGGCGTCGGAGTGCTCGGAGACCATCGATCACTTCTCTCGGGAGTGCCGGCAACGGTCGACGTCGATACGCATCATCACAACTGCGTCCCTTCTCCGGAGGATTGGACCGCTATTTGCCCGATGCGACCGAATCGTTCGCTTTCGGAGTCCGGTTGGGTGTACGGGTCGGGGCCGTACGGGACCGGGTGGTTGTGAACTTTCATCTACAGCGCCCGCAGCCCCTCGATCACCTCGCGCAGAATCCGTTCGTCAGGAAGCTGTGCGGGTGGCACCGGACGGCTGACGGTGACGCAGCCGAGCTCCAGCAGGTCGCCGAGCAGCACCCTGACCACGCCCACGGGCAGGTCGGCGCCCGCGGCGAGTTCGGCGACCGACTGGGTCTCCAGTCGGCACAGGTCGATCAGCGCCCGGTGTTCCGGGCCGAGCGCGTCGTCGACGCCGGGTGCCCCGGGGTCCAGGGTGACGAGGGCGATCAGGTCGAAGCGGACTCCGGTGGGGCCGGGCCTGGTACGCCCGCCCGTCATGGCGTACGGCCGTACCAGCGGCCCGGCCTCACCGTCGTACCACTGGCTGCCCGGCTGGTCCTCGGGGCCGGTCCTGTCCTCGGTCATGTGCGTGGACCGCCTTCTCGGCTCATCGGGCGGCCGGCGGGCGGGCGCCGACGCGGGGCGCCGTGTACAGGTGCTCGCCGACGCGTTTGACCAGCCGTGCCATCTCGTAGGCGACCAGGCCGATGTCGGCGGTCACCGCGGTGAGGACGGCGAGGCAGGAGCCGTCGCCCGCCGCCGCCACGAACAGGAAGCCGTCGTCCATCTCGACCATGGTCTGGCGCACTCCGCCCGCTCCGAAGTGCCGGCCCGCCCCCTTGGCGAGGCTGTGGAAGCCGGAGGCGACGGCGGCGAGGTGTTCGGCGTCCTCGCGGCGCAGATCGGTCGAGGCGCCCACGGCGAGCCCGTCGTTGGACAGCACCACGGCATGCCGTACCTCGTTCACGCGCACTACCAGGTCGTCCAGCAGCCAGTCGAGTTCGCCGCCGCGTTGGGCGGCCCTCATGCTCGGGTCCTGGATCATGCGCGATCTCCTTCGCTGCTGTCGCTGCGCGCTGTCGAATCCGGGGTGGCGCCACGGCCCGGCTGCCTGCCGCCGCCGCGCGTCCAGCCGTCCCGGTACGCCGCCATGCGGTCCCGTACTGCCTCGGGTGTCCGCTGGTCGTCGTGCGCGGTGTCGGACGGTTGCGCGGCCGCCTCCTCCGGGCGGTGCTCGCGCAGTTGGGGGGCGAGGTTCGCCTGGCGCACTCGGCGGGGCAGGTCCTCGGACTCTTCGGCGTCGTCCTCTGGGCGGTGCAGGCGCAAGGCGGTGACTCCGGGGGGTGGGGTGTCGGACGACGCCGTGTCCACCGCCGCCGGTGCCGACACCGCCAGCGCGGGCCGCTCGGCCAGGGCCGGTACGGACTCCTGCGGTGCCGTGACGCGCGGCGGCACGCGCGCGTACTCGCGTTCCGCGGTCCGCTCGGTGTCCGCGGCCTTGCTGGGGGAACGTTCCGCCGCACCGCCGTGCAGGAGTGCGGTGGGCAGCAGGACGACCGCGGTGGTGCCGCCGTAGGGCGAGGTCCGCAGGTGCACCTTGATGCCGTGGCGGGCGGCGAGCCTGCTGACCACGAAGAGGCCGAGCCGGTCGCTGTCGAACAGGTCCAGGGCCTCGGACTGTTCGATGCGGCGGTTGGCCTCGGCGAGGGTCTCCTTGCCCATGCCCAGGCCGCGGTCCTCGACCTCGATGGCGTAGCCGTTGCCGACGGGTTCGCCGGTGATGCGCACGCGCGTGTGCGGAGGCGAGAACTGGGCGGCGTTCTCGACGACTTCGGCCAGCAGGTGGGTGAGGTCGGCGACGGCCGCGCCGACGACGGCCGCCTCCGGGAGCTGGCGCACCTCCACGCGCGCGTAGTCCTCGACCTCGGAGACGGCCGCGCGCACGACATTGGTGAGCGAGACCGGCATGCGCCAGGCGCGGCCGGGCGCCGCCCCGGAGAGGATGATCAGGCTCTCGGCGTGGCGCCGCATCCGGGTGGTGAGGTGGTCGAGCCGGAAGAGGTCGCTCAGTTCGTTCGGGTCGTCGGAGCGGCGTTCCATGCTGTCGAGCAGGCTCAGTTGGCGGTGGACCAGGACCTGGCTGCGGCGGGCGAGGTTGACGAAGACTCCGGAGATGCCGCTGGCGAGCTCGGCGCGCTCCACGGCGGCCCGAAGGGCGGCGCGATGCACGGTGCCCAGGGCCTCGGCGACCTGTCCGGCCTCGTCCTCGGCGGGCGGCCCGGGCGGGGCCTCGGCCCGGATGTCGATCTCCTCGCCGGCGCGCAGCCTGCGCATGGCCTCGGGGAGGTTGCGGCGGGCGATCTCCAGAGCGCTGTTGCGCAGGCTGACCAGCTCGACGACCAGACCGCGTCCGATGCGTACCGAGATGACGAGCGACGCGGCAACTGCGGCGAGGCCGAGGAGGACCGCGGCGCCGGCCGGGGTGAGCAGGCCGCGGGTGAACGGATCCGCCCGGTCGGCCACTCCGCGCCCGGCGTTCGCCTCGATGGTCCGCATGCCGTCCTGCACGCGCGCATGCGCCTTGTCCCAAGTGGCTTCCGGTGACGCCTTGATCGGACCTGGGATGCCGGTGATGACCTGGTCCTCGGCGGTGCCGAGGCCGGCGTACGCGCTGGTGTCGGCGAGGCTGCGCCAGGCATCGCGCTCCGGGCCGCTCAGGTCGGCGACGGCGGCCGCGGTGAGGCTGCGGCGGGTGTCGACGGCTCCGGTGAACAGCCGCAGCCGATCACCGGTGAGGCCGTCGGCGAGGGGTGCGCCGGCGAGTACGGCGTCCTCCTGGGCCAAGGCCTCGGCCGCGCGGGAGAATTCGAGCAGTACGCGCGCGTCGGAGCCGAGGTCGGCGTCCTGGATGCCGGTGAGTGCGCCGCCGACTCCGAAGGCGTTGGCGATGGTTCCGGTGTACTGCCCGTAGGCCGCGTCCCAGTCGGTCCGGCCGGCGAGCACCCCGGTGCGCAGCGAACGCAGTTGGCGGGTGCCGGTGACGAAGGTCTCCAGCCGCTGGGCGACTCCGGCGGGGAGTTCCTCGCTGTCGGCGACGGTGTTGTCGTCGCCGAGCCGCAGTTTGGCGACGGCCCGGTCGGTGCGCTCGGCGAGCTGCTTGTAGTCGCTGCTCTGCCCGGCCTGCGGGTCGGTCGCGTAGCGCACGGCGGCGACGCGCTCGGCCTGGAGTGCGGCGACGGCCGCGGCGACGGGCGTACGGATCTCGGAGTCGACGCGTTGCAACTGCCGCAGCCGGGACACGTCCTGGGCGGTGCTGACGGTGGCGTACGCCCACAGGGCGAGCAGCGAGACGACCGGCACCATCAGCAGGCAGACGATCTTGGCCCGTACGGTGCGCGGCCGTATCCGCCAGCGGCTCCCGCGCGCGGGTGCCTCGTCCGGCGGCATGCCCGCGGACTCGTCCAGGAGCTCGTCGGCCGGCGGTCCGGCGTGGGCGCGGCGGCCCCGCGCGGGCGTTGAGGTCGGCGTCTCGGCGCCGGGGGCTGGGGTCCTACGGGGTGTGCGCATGGCCTCCTCGCTCGGGAGTGGTTCGGGGGCGTGCCTGGGGGCGCGGACCCGCCGCTAGTGGGCGGCGACACTCTCGACGGGCCGCTGGGCGGAGGCGGACGCCTCGCGCTCCCCCGTCGTGGGCGACAGCGCGACGAAGGCCGAGGTCAGGAAGAGGTAGGAGCCGAGGCCGACGGCGAGGGGGAAGATGAACTGCATCGCCGTGGCCCCGGACAGCGCCTGGCCGGAGGGCGTGACGCGGACGCTCACCGCGAACATCGCGGTGTAGTGCATGCTCGTGACGGCCGCCCCCATGATCAGGGAGGCGACGGTGACGGCGATCGGCGACCTGATGTTGAGCGCCGCCCACAGGGCCGCGGTCGCCGCGACGACGGCGATCAGGACGGAGAGCGCGACGAGCGCCGGGTCGTAACCGACGTGACCGTGCAGCCGTACCGCCGCCATGCCCAGGTAGTGCATGCTCGCGACGCCGAGGCCCGTGGTGAGACCGCCGAGGAACAGCGCGCGGGCGCGGTCCTTGCTGTAGCCGACGGCGAAGACGCCGGCACAGACGACGATCATGGCGACGAGCAGGCTCACGATCGTGAGCGGCACGTCGTAACGGATGTCGGTGCCGCTCACGCCGAATCCGAGCATGGCCACGAAGTGCATGGTCCAGATGCCGGTGCCGATCGCCGAGGCCGCGGTGATCAGCCAGTTGCGGCGTGAACGTCCGGTGGCGCCGAGGGCGCGGACGGTGCAGCGCAGCCCCAGTGCGGCGCCTATGCAGGCCATCACGTACGACAGCACGGGGGTCAGCCAGCCGAAGGTGGCGTGGTCCAGGTGTCCCATGGCTCCGGGACGCTAGTGGGAGCAAGGGCGCGCAAAGGGGGCGCATTTCGAAAAGTGCCGCAATATGACGCAGGGGTGCAGCGGAACGATCGCGTCAAGGTCGAACGTGCGCGCTGCGGCGTCATCCGTGTCGGTGAGAGATCATGCGGAACATGAGCGACGACCACACACACGTCCAGGAGTTCTTCGGCACCCGCGCGGCCGACTGGGACCGCCGGTTCCCGGACGACGGCCCCGCCTACGCGGCCGCGGTCGCCGAGCTCGAACTGGGCGAGGGCGACCGGGTGCTGGACGCGGGCTGCGGCACGGGACGGGCCCTGACGCCGCTGCGTGCCGCCGTGGGGCCCTCGGGAGTGGTCCTCGGAGCCGATCTCACCCCGGAGATGCTCCAGGCCGCCGTACGGGCCGGGAGGGGCCGCGACGGACAGCTGCTGCTCGCCGACGTGGCCGCGCTGCCGCTGCGGTCGCGGTCGCTCGACGCCGTGTTCGCCGCCGGTCTGATCGCACATCTGCCCCGGCCGGCCGAGAACCTGCGGGAGTTGGCCCGTGTCGTGCGCCCCGGTGGGGTGCTCGCGCTGTTCCACCCCATCGGCCGGGCGGCGCTCGCGGCCCGCCAGGGCCGCCAGATCACCCCGGACGACCTGCGGGCGGAGCCCAACCTCCGCCCGCTGTTGGCCGGTTCGGGCTGGCGGATGACCTCGTACGTCGACGAGGACACCCGCTTCCTCGCCCTGGCGGTGCGGGAGAACTGACCGTCAGAACCGGCCCGCCGGTTGAACCGGGTCCGGCCCCGCAGTGACGGAACCGGCGGAGGACCCCGGCGCGACCATGGTCCGGCACTCAGGCGGGTGTCGGGCTCTTGGTGTCCGTGTTGTCGGTCTGCCCCTCGTCCGGCTGCGGAACCGGGGCGGGGTGGGCGCGGCTGAGCGCCTCGCCCTCCACGTCCAGGTGGGGCAGGATGCGGTCCAGCCAGCGCGGCAGCCAGGCCACCTTGTCGCCGAGGAGGGCGAGGACGCCGGGGACGAAGGCCATGCGGACGATGAAGGCGTCGAAGAGGACGGCGATCGCCAGGCCGAAGCCGATCATCTTGATCATGGAGTCGTCGGCGGTGACGAAGCCCGCGAACACCGCGATCATGATGAGCGCGGCCGCGGCCACCACCCGGGCGCTGTAGCGGAACCCGGTGGTGATCGACTCGCCGGCACCCTGTCCGTGGACGTACGCCTCACGGATGCGGGAGACGAGGAACACCTCGTAGTCCATGGCGAGACCGAAGACGATGCCCACCAGGAAGATCGGCATCATGCTCATGATCGGCCCGGTCGTCTCGACCCCGATCAGCGAGGCGCCCCAGCCCCACTGGAAGACCGCGACGACGCAGCCGAGGGCGGCCAGCACCGAGAGCAGGAAGCCCATCGCCGCCTTGAGCGGGATGAAGATCGACCGGAAGACCATCAGCAGCAGGACGACCGCCAGACCGACGACGACGATCAGATACGGGATCAGGGCCCCCTGGACCTTCCGGGCGACGTCGATGTTGAGCGCGGTGGTGCCGGTGACCTCGAAGTTCGCCCCTGTGCCGGCCTCCGTCGCGGAGCGCTCGCCGCGGATCGTGTGGACGAGGTCCTCGGTCTTCTGGTCGGTCGGTGCCCACTGCGGCACTGCGGAGAACACCGCCGTATCGCCTGCTTGGTTGAAGCGGGGTGTCGTGACCGAGACGACGCCCGGTGTGGCGCCGATCTTCTTCTCGATCGTCGCCACGGCGACCTTCGGGTCGCTGGTTCCCTTGGCGTCGACCACCACGGTCAGCGGGCCGTTGAAGCCGGGCCCAAAGCCCTGGGCGAGGTCGTCGTAGGCACGGCGCTCGGTCGTGGAGGTGGGCTTGGCCTCGTCGCCCGGCATGCCCAGCTGGAGGCTGAGGACGGGGATGGCGAGCACGATCAGGGTCACCATCGCGGTGAAGCGCACGGGGAAGGGGTGCCGTTGCACGAACTCGGCCCAGCGACTGCCCCGGTTACCCAACACGCCCTGTACGCGCCGCCCGGTCAGGCGGTAGCGGCGGGAGAGTACGGCGCGCGGCCAGAAGCCGATCAGGGCCGGGACCAGCGTCAGGCACACGAGGACGGCGATCACGACCGCGCCGGCCGCGCACAGGCCCATCTTGGTGAGCATCGGGATGCCGACCACCGAGAGCCCCGCGAGCGCGATGACCACGGTGAGCCCCGCGAAGACCACCGCCGACCCGGCCGTGCCGACGGCGAGGCCGGCCGCCTCCTGTTCGCTGTGCCCGTTGGCCCGCTCCTCGCGGTAGCGGGAGACGACGAACAGGGCGTAGTCGATGCCGCAGGCCAGGCCCAGCATCGTGGCCAGTGTGCCGGTTGTCGAGGACAGCCCGAACGCACTGGCCAGAGCGGTGATCGCGGTCATGCTGATGCCGACGCCGAGCACCGCGGTCAGCAATGGCAACCCGGCCGCGGCCATCGAACCGAAGGTGACAAGCAGGACGACAGCGGCAACGACGATGCCGATCACCTCGCCGACGCCGCCCGCCTCGGGCGTGCTCGCCAGCGCCGTGCCGCCCATCTCGACGGTCAGCCCCGCGTCCCGGGCGGACTGGGCGGCGCCGCGCAGGGTGTTCTTGGCGGCGTCGGTGAGGTCGTTGGCCGCCTCGGTGTAGGTGATGGTCGCGAACGCCGTCGAGCCGTCCTTGCTCACCGCCTGTGCCTGGAAGGGGCCCACTGCGGAGGCGACCTGCGGTCCGTCGGCCGCGCGGGCGACCGCCTTGTCGATGGCCGCCCGGTTGGCGGCCGAGGTGACCTTCTGCCCGTCCGGGGCGACGAACACCATCCGCGCCGTCGCGCCGTCGGCCGTGGCTCCCGGGAAGCGTTGCTCCATCAGGTCGAACGCGCGCTGCGCCTCGATGCCCGGTGCGGAGAACGTGCTGTCGGGCGCTGCGGGCGCCTTGGCGGAGGCGAATCCGAGGGCGGCGAGGACCGCGATCCACAGGAGAGTGACGTACCAGCGCCGCCGGAAGGCGAAGCAGCCCAGCCGAAAGAGCAGCGAAGCCATGAACAGCACCCTTCGAGGTCGGCCCCCGGTGATCAAAGTGTGGGTCCGGGTCCGGCGCTGCGCATGTCGGGATGTCGTTCCCCTGTTCCACGCGGGTACGGCCTCTTCTGCCCTGGCGGCTCCAACTCTACGTTGAACAGCAGGAGATGACCGATCAGCCGCGGCAACCACGCAGGGGGAAGGTGGTCAGCATGTGGGGACGGGTCCACAAGGCCTGTTCGAGATTCCTCAACGCCGTGCGGGCGGAGGTGAACCACGGCCCGGACAAACGTACACACAATCTTTTCGAAGCGGCCGCCGCGTATGTCTCGGCCTGCGCGGAGGACGACCAGGACCGGATCGACGAGGCGGCCGGCTGGGTGTCGCCCGAGGCCCTGTCCTTCGGGGTCAACGAGCTGGCGTGCCGTGCCGTCATCGCACTTGCGCGCGAGCGCGACGAGTCGCCGCGGACGGTGGCCCGTACGCTTCTCGGGCTCCCGGCGGCCTGACGCTCGGGCCCCTGAGCGGGCGATTCGCCCCGTCCAGCCGGAAAACTGCAGCTCCGGGTGTGCTTGGGAATCGTGACAAGGGGCTTGCGCGCGCATTAGGGTGCGCGCCGTTGGACGAACCGATGGGGAGGCTGGGATGGCCGGGACGGACGAGGACGCCGTCGCCGCCGCGGACGACGCGCTCTATGTGCTCACGGCGGTACTGCTGACGCCGGCGAAGTTTCCGAGCGTGCTGGGCGACGACTATCCGGAGGCCTGCGCGGCGCTCGGCCTCGCGCCGCTCGCCGACGGCTACGGCCTGGTGATCGGCCAGGACGGGGACGGTGCCCGGTGGACGGTCGTCGTCGACGACGTCTCCCTGGTCGCCGTCGCCATCGCGTCGTGGGACTGCGGCATGGAGTACGACCTGTCGCCCGACGAGCATTCGGTCGTCGCCGCCCTGCCGGGCTGGCCGCTCGCGGTCGCCGTCGCGGCTCCTGGCGTGCCCGCGCCGCACGATCCCGACCCGGAGGTCGCGGAGCGTGCCCCGCTGTCGCCGCCGGACACGAGCATCTGGGGGCCGGCCCAGCGACGCCTGGGCGCCGACGAGATCGCGCTGCAGTGGGCGCTGTGGCGCGAGCAGATCGACGACGCGGAGTTCCCGACCCCGGTCGGCTCGGCCGCGGCGGACGCGGCCCCTGAGGCCACAGAAGCGGCCGTGGCGGGCGAGCAGGAAGACGGGAAGGCCGACGGGGAAGGACCCGCTGGACCCAGCAAGGTCCGTCGGGTGCTCGCCGAGGCCCGCGCTTACGTGGATTCGCCACCGCCATTGGGCCGTGTCCGGTCGTCCTTCGCTCCGGGCGACGCGCGCACCCTGCGCGCCGACGGTCCCGGCTGGTCGCTGGTGGCCAGGACCGACGACATCGCGTTCGTGCTCCTCGACGCGGAGCCGGGCGAGGTGCTCCCGGTGGGCCGGGGACCAGAGCTGCCGGGTCTGCTCCAGGCGCTCGACAAGATGGCCGTACGCCCCAGCTGAACGGGACTGGGTCCGCGCAGGGCGGCACTGCTCCAACCTGCTTGCCCTGCGCGGAACTTCACCCGCTCGCCTGTTGTACGCCCCCACACGCAGGCCTCGTGCCATGTGGCCCCGGCCCATGGATGCCGCGGAGGCCGGATCGCACCATGAGGCAGCGCAGGGCTCCCCGCTCACCGGCGGTGGCGCTCGCCTTTCCCGCTGCCCCCTGGAGGCCTTCATGCGTCCGTCCCGAGGTGTTCCGCTCGCTGCCGCCGTGCTGGCGGCGGCGGTCCTCACCTGGCCGACTCCCGCCTCGGGCACGACGGCGGGCAAAGGGCACTGCGACCGCCAGGAGCGGGTGCGCGTGCCCGGCGCGGCGTTCCAGCAGAGCGCCTGTCTGCCCGACCTGACCACGACTGGCCTCGCCGGTACGCCGTACACCGACATGGCCGACCAGGCGGGGCTGACGGCCAAGGCCACCCGCACTCCGTCCGGGGTGCCCGGGGTGCAGATCGACGGCTACTTCCCGGACTCCTCGCACTTCAACGCGACCCATGGCTGGCGGCACGACGCGCAGTTCGTGATCCGGCTGCCGGACCACTGGACGGCGGTCTGGTGGTCACGGGCGCGCCGGGCACCCGTCGGCAGTACGCGACGGATGCAGCGATCTCCGATCAGGCGCTCGCCCAGGGCTACGCCTACGCGGCGACCGACAAGGGCAACAGCGGTGCCGACTTCTACCGCGACGGGACCCGGCCCGGTGACGCGGTCGCCGAATGGAACACGCGCACCACCCAGCTCACCCGGGCGGCCAGGCGGGCGGTCGCCCTGCGGTACGGGCACGCACCCCGCCGTACCTACATGACCGGCATCTCCAACGGCGGCTACCTCACCCGCTGGCAGCTGGAGAACCACCCAGAGCTGTACGACGGCGGCGTGGACTGGGAGGGCGCGCTGTGGACCGCGGACGGCCCCAATCTGCTGACCTCGCTGCCCACCGCGGTGGCGCGGATGACGGGATCGGCCGGGGACGAGGACATGTACCGGGCCGGCTTCGCGCGTGGCTCCGAGTTCCTGTGGCCGTATCACGAGAAGGCCTACTGGGGTGTCACGCAGAAGATCTACCGCGCGGAGTTCGATCCGGACTACGACCCCGCCTGCCCCGGCCCGTCCGCCGGGAGCACTCCGGACGAGATCCTGGCGCCCTGCACTTCCGACGCCAGGTACGACTACGCGTCGCGTCCCGCGGCCGTCCATCGCGCGGTGGCCCGCGTGGCGCTCACCGGGCGCATCGGCAGGCCGCTGATCACGCTGCACGGCGACCTGGACTCGCTGCTGCCCAAGGCCACCGACTCGGACGTCTACGCGCGCATGGTGGACGCGAGCGGACGGGGCGCACTGCACCGCTACTACACGATCCAAGGCGGCGCGCACGTGGACAGCCTGTACGACACCTATCCGGACCGGCTCCGGCCCATCCTGCCCTGCTACCGCTCGGCCTTCGACACGCTCGTCTCCTGGGTGGAGAGGGGCGTGCTGCCGCCCACGGACCGAACCGTCGCTCGGCCCGTGGACGGCGATGTGGTCGACTCCTGTGCCCCGGCCGACCGGGCCGCTCCCGTCCGGTAGTGCCTCAGCGACCGAGCTCCTTGCGGGTGATGCGGCGCAGCCTGCGCCGCTGCGAGGGGTCCAGCGTGAGGTAGGCGGCGGTCGGGACTCCGACGACTATCAGGACCACCGCCCAGAAGGGCAGCCAGATCCACAGGAAGAGCCCGAGGGCCACTCCTCCTATGGCGATCTTCGCGTTGTTCGACATGTACGTCGCCTCCTTCGCGGCCAGTGCCGCTCTCTGTTCTGAAAACGGGCCCGCGCTTCGCGTGGTTCCGATCCGCAACCCTGAGACGACCCTGAGCCCTGACCCCGACTCGTCCCTGAGAGCTCCTCACGGCCACTGGGCCCTGAGGGGCTCTCCCACCTCGTGCAGATGACGCAGGGCCTGCCGGTAGGAGTCGACGAGCCCGGTCTCCGCGTAGGGGATACCCAACTCCAGGCAGTGCGCCCGCACCAGGGGCCGGGCAAGACGCAGATGAGGGCGCGGCATGCTGGGGAAGAGGTGGTGCTCGATCTGGTAGTTGAGGCCGCCGAGGAACCAGTCGGTCAGGACGCCGCCACGGATGTTGCGCGAGGTGAGCACCTGCCGGCGCAGGTGGCCCCACCGTTCGCCGTCGGGGTCGGGCATCTCCATGCCCTTGTGGTTGGGGGCGAAGGCCATCCCCAGATGGAGGCCGAAGAGGGCCTGGTGGAGGGCGGCGAACGCCAGCGCCTTGCCCGGGGACATCGTGGTGAGCAGCAGCGTCGCGTACGCGGCGACATGGGTGACCAGGAGGGCGCCCTCCACGGCGCGTTCCCGGGGCGGCTGCCGGCGCAGGTCCTGGAAGCCGTGGACCTTGAGGGCGACGCCTTCGAGGAGGGTGAGCGGGAAGAACAACCAGGCCTGGTTGCGGGTGAGCCAGCCCCGGAAGCCGGACCGCAGGCCGGCCTGTGCCGCGGTGAAGACGAGGACGTCGGCGACGACGTCCGGGTCCTTGTCGATGTGGTTGGGGTTGGCGTGGTGGCGGTTGTGCTTGTCGTTCCACCAGGCGTAGCTCATCCCCAGGAGCAGGTTGCCGTGGAGCAGGCCGATGATGCGGGAGGCCTTCTTGTCGCCGCTGATCTGCCCGTGTCCGGCGTCGTGGCCTATGAAGGCAGCGCGGGCGCAGAAGGCGGCCAGCAGCGGGGCCAGGAGCAGCGACCACCAGGAGTCGCCGACGAGGACGACTCCGCTGATCACGGCGGCCAGTGCGAGGGCGTTCGCGGCGATCACGCGCGCGTACCAGCCGGTGCGCCGTTCCAGGAGGCCCTGGCCCTTCACCGTGCGCAGGAGGGGCGCGAACTCGCTTCCGGCGGGTGGCGCGTCACGGGTCGCCCGGGCAGGTTCGGCGACGGCGGTGGTGGGCTCGGGCATGTCCGGTCTCCGGCTCTCTCGGGCAACGGGCTGACCTCAGGAAACGTACGGACCGGCGACCCGCCGCGACCATGGCGCCACCACCCGGGTACGTGCGGGGGTAAGCCCCGTGCGGCGAAGGGGGGTTGACGCCACCCCGGGAGCTGGGTGAGCCACACGCCGGCGACGGGATGCCGGGGGGCACGCCGGAATGCTGTACCCTCGGCGACCCCGACCTCAGTAGTCAAACTTGAGGAGCACGGCATCACTGTGCAGTCGACCCCCGCGGCAACATCCTCCGAGATCGCCGGACTGGCGCGTTGCGGCGCCGTGTTCCTGCCCGGCGACCCGGCCCACACCGGCACCGTCGCCTTCTGGCGGGCCGACGGCGCCGCTCCTCCGCCGGTCGCGGCCGGGACCGCGGCGCCCCTGACCGTGATGTTGCCCGGTGCCGACGGCGTGGAGCCGGTCGACGTGTCCGCGGTTCTGCTGCCGGTGCGGACGGCGCTGCCGGTTCTCACCCGCGCGCGTACCGACGCGGACGCACATCGGGGGACGGCGTTCTGGGGTGCGGCCGGCCTGCTGGCCCTGCAGTTCGTGGCCCGGGGACTGCTGCTTCCCGGCCTGTCTCCCGGCGATCACGACGCCTGGCGGATCGGCCCGCTCTCCGTGCAGGACGTCGACCGGATCCGCGGACTGGCCGCCGCGATGCCGCCCGAGGCGCACGCCGTGCCGTTGGACGGCATCGAACCACCGCGGCTGCCCGACCCGGAGGCGCTGCTGCGCGCCTTCCTCGACGCGGTGGCCGACACCCTCCCCCGCTCCCCCGCAGCTCCGCTCGTGACCGGCGGTGCCGCCTACGCGGCGCGCCGGCCGCAGCACCTGCCCGAGCAGCGGGCCTGGGCCACGGATGTCGCGGCGGGCCATGACGCGGGCGTACGGCTGTCGCTGCGGATCGAGGTGCCCGGCCTCGCGGGACTCACGCAGGAGGAGGCGGTGACGGCGTTCCGGGGCGTGCTGCAGGTGCACAGCGTGAGCGATCCGGGGCTTGTCGCCGACGTCTCCGCCGTCTGGGCCGAGTCGGGCGACACTGCCGCCTTCGGTCCACGCGCGCGTATGGACACGCTGCTCGCGCTGCGGCGGGCGGCACGCGCGTGGCCGCCGCTCACGCCGCTCCTGTCGGCGAGTGTGCCGGACGCGGTGGACCTCGCCGACGAGGAGATCACCGAACTCCTCGGAGCGGGCGCCCGCGGCCTCGCCGCCGCCGGAGTCGAGGTGCACTGGCCGAAGGACCTGACCCGCGGACTGACCGCCCGCGCCGTGATCGGCCCGCCGGACGACGAACCGGGCGACAGGATCACCTCGGACGTGCCGTCGTTCCTGTCGGCCGACGCGCTGCTCGCGTTCAACTGGCGGTTCGCGCTGGGCGACCAGCGCCTCACCCGCGAGGAACTGGACCGACTCGCCGAGGCCGGTCGCCCCGTCGTGCGGCTGCGCGACCAGTGGGTTCTGGTGGACCCCGAGGAGGTACGGCGCGCCCGCGCCGAGCAGGACCGCAAGATCACGCCCGTCGACGCCCTGGGCGCCGCTCTGACGGGCTCCACGGAGGTCGGGGGCCGCCGGGTCGACGTCGAGCCCACGGGATGGCTGGCGGCCCTGCGAGAACGGCTGGCGGACCCTGAGACGCAGGAGCCGGTCGGGCAGCCCGCGGCTCTCGCGGCCCCACTGCGGGACTACCAGCGGCGGGGCCTGAGTTGGCTCGTGCGCATGACGTCGCTGGGCCTGGGCTGCTGTCTCGCCGACGACATGGGGCTCGGCAAGACCATCACGCTGATCGCGCTGCATCTGCACCGGCAGACGGACGCGTCGACGGCCGGTCCGACGCTCGTGGTGTGTCCGACCTCCCTGATGGGCAACTGGCAGCGCGAGATCGAGAGGTTCGCGCCGGGCACGCGCGTGCGCCGCTTCCACGGGGCGCGACGCAGCCTGGAGTCAGTGGCCGACGGGGAGTTCGTGCTCACCACGTACGGCACGATGCGCCTGGACGCGCGCCGGCTCGCCGAGGTCTCCTGGGGCATGGTCGTGGCGGACGAGGCACAGCACGTGAAGAACCCGTACTCGGCGACCGCGCGGGAGCTGCGTTCCATCGGTGCACGCGCACGCGTGGCGCTCACCGGCACCCCCGTGGAGAACAACCTGTCGGAACTGTGGGCGATCCTCGACTGGACGACTCCGGGGCTGCTGGGCCGACTCGGCGCCTTCCGCACCCGGTACGCGCAGGCCGTCGAGGGCGGCCGGGATCCGGCCGCCGCGGAGCGGCTCGCCCGGCTGGTGCGGCCGTTTCTGTTGCGCCGACGCAAGTCGGATCCGGGGATCGCGCCCGAGCTGCCGCCGAAGACCGAGACCGACCGCGCCGTGTCGCTGACCGCGGAACAGGCCGGTCTGTACGAGGCGGTGGTGCGCGAGACCCTCGCGGAGATCTCCGCCGCCGACGGGATGGCCCGGCGCGGGCTGATCGTGAAGCTGCTGACGGGGCTGAAGCAGATCTGCAACCACCCGGCGCAGTACCTCAAGGAGGAGCGGCCCCGGATCGCCGGCCGTTCCGGGAAGCTGGAGCTGCTGGACGAGTTGCTCGACACGATCCTCTCCGAGGGGGCGAGCGTTCTGGTCTTCACCCAGTACGTGCGCATGGCGAGGCTCGTCGAGCGGCACCTGGCCGCCCGTGGCATCGCCTCGCAGTTCCTGCACGGCGGGACACCGGTCGCCGGACGCGAGGCGATGGTGCAGCGCTTCCAGGACGGTGAAGTGCCCGTCTTCCTGCTGTCGTTGAAGGCCGCGGGGACGGGACTGAATCTCACCCGGGCCGAGCATGTCGTGCATTACGACCGCTGGTGGAACCCCGCCGTGGAGGCGCAGGCCACCGACCGCGCGTACCGCATCGGTCAGACCCGGCCCGTGCAGGTGCACCGGCTGATCGCGGAGGGCACGGTCGAGGACCGCATCGCCGCGATGCTCACCCGCAAGCGGGAGCTGGCCGACGCGGTGCTGGGCGCCGGCGAGGCGGCGCTCTCGGAGCTGACCGACGCGGAACTGGCCGATCTGGTGGAGCTGCGAGGGGGTACGCGATGAACCGGTACGACGGAGACACGGAACGCACCTTCGCGGCGCTGCCACCCGCGCAGGGGCGGGGTTTCGCACAGACCTGGTGGGGTCAGGCCTGGTTGAAGTCGCTGGAGGACGCGGCGCTGGACTCGCAGCAGCTCAAAGCGGGGCGCAGGCTCGCACGCGCGGGAGCCGTGGGCGCGGTGTCCGTGCGTCCGGGACGCATAACGGCCGTCGTCCAGGGCCGCGACCGCACCCCGCACCGGGCGGACGTCCTGCTGGAGGAGCTGACCGGCGAGCAGTGGGACCGCTTCCTGGACATGGCCGTCGAGCGGGTCGGCCATGTGGCGGCGCTGCTCGACCGCGACATGCCGCCGCACCTGGTCGAGGACGCGGCGGACGCGGGCGTCGAGCTGCTGCCGGGCATGGGCGACTTGGAGCCCGAGTGCGACTGCGCCGCCTGGGACCACTGCGCGCACACGGCGGCGCTCTGCTACCAGGTGGCGCGCCTGCTGGACCAGGATCCCTTCGTCCTGCTGCTGATGCGTGGCCGCGGCGAACAGGCCCTCCTGGCCGACCTCCAGGCCCGCAGCGCCCCACGCGCCGAATTCACCGCCGAGCCCGAGGGCGTGGACGCCACCGAGGCATACGCAGCCGGCGACATCCTGCCCCCGCTCCCCGCCCCGCCGGACCTCCCCTCCGAGCCCGGCACACCGCCCTCCCTGGACACCGACGCCCCACCGGCACCGGGCGTCGTCCCCGGCGCGCTCCGGTACTTGGCCGCCCGTACGGCCGTAGAAGCGCATCGGCTGCTTGCCGAGGCTCTGCGAGCCGGGACAGAACGGCAGGATCCCGACTCGGAGTTGACGATTGCTCAGGATGCGGTGCGGCTTGCGGCGGGCGCGCCCGAGGAGGCCGTGGTGGCTCGGCTGGCCGAGGGGTCGGGGCGGGACGGGGAGGGGCTGGCGCGGGCCACGCGTGCGTGGGGGCTCGGTGGCGCGGCCGCGCTCTCCGTGCTGGAGGAGGAGTGGACCGTAGAAGGCGAAACGCTCGCACGCGCGCGTGCCGCGCTGGAGTCGGCCTGGGACGAGGACGAACGGCCGGTGCTGCGGGCGAGGTTGAACCGGTGGACGGTCGTCGGCGAGCCGGTTCAGCTGCGTCTGGGGCGGGACGGGCGCTGGTGGCCGTACCGCAAGGAGCGGGGGCGCTGGGCGCCTGTCGGAGAAGGGGCACTGGATCCGGCGACGGCGCTGTCGTCGGTGGAAGCGGTTTCCCGGGACGAAGAGGCATCCGAAGGGCTCGCCCTTCACTGAAGTCGCTCCCGGTGGCAGGCCGTGTGCTCGGGCTACCGACGCTCCGTGTTCATCTGGTCGTGGGTACACGTTCGCCATCGGGTTCAAATCTGGCCGCTGTCAATGAAGTTGCCCTTCAGGAGGCCCGATGTCCCCGTACGCCGCCGGTCGGATCCGTGTCAGACGTGCCGTCGCAGTGGGTGTTCCGCTGGCCGTGATGGGGGCCCTCGTGGCCGCCGGGCCGGCCGCGGGTGCGTCGGGTGAGGACGCTCAGGTCGTGCGCACGGCGACGCTCGGGGACCTCCCGCTCGGCGCGTTCAGCAATGCGCTGCTGCCCGGGACGGTGGACAACGACCGCGGCATCGACCTGGGTGGCATCGGCAGCGACATCTACCCGGCGGGCCGCAAGGGTGAGTACTGGACCGTCACCGACCGTGGGCCCAACGGCCAGATCAAGGTCAGCGGCACGAAGCGGCGCACCTTCCCGGTGCCGGGCTTCGATCCGGCGATCGTGAAGATCCGGGTCTTGGGCGACACGGTGAAGGTGCTGGACGCCATCCCGATCACCACCCGCTCCGGCAAGGCCGTCACCGGGCTGTCGAACCAGGCGGGGCGGGACGAGGCGCCGTACTCCTACGACGCACAGACCGCTCTGTCGTACAACCCGAACGGGCTGGACACCGAGGGCATCGTGCGGGCCGCCGACGGGAGTTTCTGGCTCGTCGACGAGTACGGGCCCTCGCTCGTGCACGTCTCCGCGCGCGGGAAGGTGCTCACCCGCTATGTGCCCAAGGGGCTGAATCTCACCGGGACCGACTACCCGGTGGTCGAAGCACTGCCCGCCGTCCTGCTGCACCGGAAGATCAACCGCGGGTTCGAGGGGCTCGCCCAACTGCCCGGCGGCGACCTGGTGATGGCGCTGCAGAGCCCCCTGTCTCTGCCGGACACGGACGCGGGCGAGGCCTCGCTGAACACTCGGCTGCTGCGTTTCTCGACGAAGAGGAAGGCGGTCACGGCCGAGTACGCGTACCGATTCGACCCGGTGAACGTCGTCGACCCGAGCGAGGACGACACCTCCGAGCTCAAGATCTCCTCGGTGGTCGCCGTGGGCGGCGACCGACTGCTGGTCGAGGAGCGCACCGACAAGGCCGCGCGGCTCCAGCTCGTGAAGCTGGACCGGGATGCGAACATCCTCGGCGGCACCTATGACGACGACACGACGTCGCCCTCTCTGGAGCAGCTCGACGACCCTGCGGCCTCCGGCGTCCCGGTGCTCGGCAAGAAGCTCGTCGTCGACCTGGGCAAGGTGGCCGGGGTGCCCGGAAAGATCGAGGGCATCGCGCGCGTGGACCACGACACGCTCGCCCTCATCAACGACAACGACTTCGGGATGACGGACGGCGCGGGCGCCTTCGACGCGCAGGGCCGGCTGGTCGACAGCGGGATCGAGACGACGGTGACGTACGTGCGGCTGCCGCACGGCGTCTGATCGGCCGCCATGGGCTGCGCACTAGGGCAGATCGATGCCGCCCAGGGACGGGATCAGCGATTCGATCTCACTGGGAATCTCACTCGGGATCTCGCTGGGCAACCGTGACGGGAGCTTGCTGGGCAGCTTCGTCGGGATGATCGACGACGGCGAGGAACTCGCGCTCGCGCTGTTCGAGGCCGACGGCTTCTTGTTGTCGGGCGAGTCGTCGTTCCCGGAACGGGACATCAACATCACGACGGCAACGGCCGCCATCCCGGCGAACAGGACGAGCAGGATGTGGAGCCGTCGGCGCCATGGGTTCCTGGGCGGTTCCGGCGGCTGCCAACCGACCTGGGTGGGCGGCTCGTTGCTTCCCGGCGGCGGGCCGTAGCCTCCTCCGGCGGGTCCATGGCCCGGTCCCGCCCCGTAGGCGGGACCGAAGCCCTCGGCGGGCGGTCCGAAGCCGCCGCCCGGAGGCGGCGTGTCACCCGGTGGCCCGGGCGGCTGAGGCGGTACCGGCGGCATGGCCATACCGTCCAGAGTCGCCTCACATCGGGCAGGAGGCGACCCCTGCACGGAACTTGATACGGATCCATGCACTGGACCGCACGATTCCGGAGCATTCCGCACGGGGACCGCTCAGACACGCGCGCGTGGCGTTCAGCCGCGGGCGGCCAGCAGATGGTCCATGGCCAGCTGGTCGAGCCGCTCGAAGGCCATGCCGCGTGCGGCGGTCGCCTCGACGTCGAACTCCTCGAAGGCGCTGCGGTCGGCAAGGAGTGTCTCGAGGCCGTCCGCGGCGGTCGCCTGGGCGAGCTCGTCCAGCCGGGAGGCGCGCAGGGCCTCCTGCACCTCCGGGTCGGCGCGGAAGGCGGCCGCGCGCTCCTTGAGGATGAGGTAGTTGCGCATGCAGCCCTGGGCCGACGCCCACACCCCATCGAGGTCCTCGGTCCGCGGCGGCTTGAAGTCGAAGTGCTTCGGACCGGCGTAACCGGCGCTCTCCAGGAGGTCGACCAGCCAGAACGCGGCGCGCAGGTCGCCGGCGCCGAAGCGCAGGTCCTGGTCGTACTTGATGCCGGACTGGCCGTTGAGGTCGATGTGGAAGAGCTTGCCCGCCCACAGGGCCTGCGCGATGCCGTGCGGGAAGTTCAGCCCGGCCATCTGCTCGTGGCCGACCTCGGGGTTGACGCCGTACATCTCCGGGCGCTCCAGGCGCTCGATGAAGGCGAGCGCGTGGCCGACGGTGGGCAGCAGGATGTCGCCGCGCGGCTCGTTCGGCTTGGGCTCGATCGCGAACTTCAGGTCGTAGCCCTGGGAGACCACGTACTCGCCGAGGAGGTCGAAGGCCTCCTTCATGCGGTCGAGAGCGACGCGTACGTCCTTGGCGGCGCCGGACTCGGCGCCTTCGCGGCCGCCCCAGGCGACGTACGTCTGCGCGCCCAGTTCGACCGCGAGGTCGATGTTGCGGATCGTCTTGCGCAGGGCGTACCGGCGCACGTCGCGGTCGTTCGCGGTGAACGCGCCGTCCTTGAAGACGGGGTGCGTGAAGAGGTTGGTGGTGGCCATCGGCACGCTCATGCCGGTCGTGTCGAGCGCCTGACGGAAGCGCTTGATGTGCGACTCGCGCTCGGTGTCGGAGGACCCGAAGGGGATCAGGTCGTCGTCATGGAAGGTGACGCCATAGGCGCCCAGCTCGCTCAGGCGCTGCACCGTCTCGACCGGGTCGAGGGCCCGGCGCGTGGCGTCGCCGAACGGGTCCCTTCCCTGCCAGCCGACGGTCCACAGGCCGAAGGTGAACCTGTCCTCGGGGTGGGCTGGTAGCTCATGCCGCGGCTCCTTGCTCGATTGCGACGCTTGCTTACGACTGTTGCGCGCTTGCTTACGACTATTTCGTCATGGCGGTTTACAAATTAGTATGCGAGCACGTCCCTGGGAAGGGACAAGTTGAGCCGCGGAAAAGGAGAGCCCGATGTCAGCAGCCGAGGGTCCGCTCGTCGTCGGCGTGGACACGTCCACCCAGTCCACCAAGGCGCTCGTCGTCGACGCGGCCACCGGGCAGGTCGTCGCCAGCGGCCAGGCGCCGCACACCGTGTCCTCCGGCGCAGGCCGCGAGAGCGATCCGCGCCAGTGGTGGGACGCCCTGTGCGAGGCGCTGCACCAGTGCGGCGACGCGGCGCACGAGGCCGCCGCGGTGTCCATCGGCGGGCAGCAGCACGGCCTGGTCACGCTGGACGGGCGGGGCGATCCGGTGCGCCCGGCGCTGCTGTGGAACGACGTGCGCTCCGCGCCGCAGGCCCGCCGCCTGGTCGAGGAGCTGGGCGGCGCGAAGGCCTGGGCGGAGCGCACCGGAAGCGTGCCCGGGGCGTCCTTCACGGTCACGAAGTGGGCCTGGCTGGCCGAGAACGAGCCGGAGGCGGTCCGCGCGACCAAGGCCGTACGCCTCCCGCACGACTACCTGACCGAGCGCCTCACCGGCCAGGGCACGACCGACCGCGGCGATGTCTCGGGTACGGGCTGGTGGGCGTCCGGGACGGAGTCGTACGACGACGAGACCCTCGCGCACGTGGGCCTCGATGCCGCGCTGCTGCCCCGGGTGGTCCGGCCGGGCGAGATCGCGGGCACCGTGCGCGACAGCCACGACCTGCCGTTCTCGAAGGGCACCCTGGTCGCACCCGGCACCGGCGACAACGCGGCCGCCGCGCTGGGCCTCGGGCTGCGCCCCGGTACGCCGGTGCTGAGCCTGGGCACCTCGGGCACGGTGTACGCCGTCTCCAAGCGGCGCCCGGCCGACCCGACCGGCACCGTGGCGGGCTTCGCCGACGCGCACGGGGACTGGCTGCCGCTGGCCTGCACCCTCAACTGCACCCTTGCCGTGGACCGCGTCGCCGCCCTGCTGGGCCTGGACCGCGAGGCCGTGGAGCCCACCACCGCCCTAACCCTTCTGCCGTACCTGGACGGCGAGCGCACCCCGAACCTCCCGGCCGCCTCGGGCCTGCTGCACGGCCTGCGCCACGACACGACGGCCGGCCAACTGCTCCAGGCCGCCTACGACGGCGCCGTGCACTCGCTGCTCGGCGCGCTCGACCTGGTCCTCGACGAGGACGCCGACCGCTCCGCTCCCCTGCTGCTGATCGGAGGCGGCGCCAGGGGCACTGCCTGGCAGCAGACGGTACGACGCCTGTCGGGCCGCCCGGTCCAGGTCCCCGAGGCCAAGGAACTGGTCGCACTCGGCGCCGCCGCACAGGCGGCCGGCCTGCTGACCGGAGAGGATCCGGCGGCGGTCGCCCGGCGCTGGAACACGGCCGCCGGACCGGTCCTGGACGCGGTGGAGCGGGACGAGTCGACGCTGGCCAGGATCGCCGGGGTACTCTCCGACGCGGCCCCGCTGCTGGAGCGGAGCGCGGACAGCCGTTGAGGACGGGGGCATGAGCGCACCGCTGCACGAGGCCCATCCGGCCGGTCCCGGCCGGGCGCTGCCCGACACCCAGCAGGGCATGCGCCGCCGCAATCTCGCCCGGGTGATGCACGCGGTGAGCGCTGAGGGGCCGCTCTCCCGCGCCGCGGTCGCCTCGCACATCGGCCTCACCCGTGCGGCGGTCTCGACCCTCGTCGACGAGCTCATACGCACGGGACTGCTGGAGGAGCTCGGCCCCGAGCGGCCCGGCCGGGTGGGCCGACCCGGCTCGGCGCTCGCCGTCAGCGGGCACGGCCCCGCCGGGATCGGCGCGGAGATCGGCGTCGACCACCTCGCCGCCTGCGCGGTCGACCTGCGCGGACAGGTACGCGCGCGTGCCGTGCGGCACGGTGCGAACCGCGGCCGCTCCCCCGGACCCGTCGTCGAGGAACTCACCGAGCTGGTCCGCCGGGTGGTCGCCGAGGCGGAGGGCGAGGGCCTGTGGCCCGCGGGGCTCGCGGTGGCCGTGCCGGGCCTGGTGGCCCGCGACGCCCGCACCGTCGTACGCGCCCCGAACCTCGACTGGCACGACACGGACCTCGGTGCCCTGCTGCCCGACGACATCCCGCTGACAGTCGACAACGAGGCCAACTTCGGCGCGCTCGCCGAACTCTGGCTCGGCGAGGCGACTCCGCTCGACTTCCTGCACGTCTCGGCGGAGATCGGCATCGGTGCGGCGGTCGTCGTGGCCGGGGGGCTGCTGCGCGGGACGCGTGGTTTCGCGGGCGAGCTGGGGCATGTGCCGGTGCGTCCGGACGGGCCCGCGTGCCCGTGCGGCGGGCTCGGGTGTCTGGAGCAGTACGCCGGCGAGGAGGCGGTGCTGCGGGCGGCGGGGCTCGAGCCGGGCGAGGACCGGGTCGGGCTGCTCGCGGGCCGGGCCGCCGAGGGCGACACGGATGTACGGCGTGCGCTGCGGGACGCGGGTGAGGCGCTCGGCATCGCGCTGACCGGCGCGGTCAATCTGCTGGACCCCGAGAGCGTGGTGCTGGGCGGTGCGCTGGCCGGCCTGGCGCCCTGGCTGCTGCCTTCGCTGGAGGCCGAGCTGGCCCGGCGCACCGCGGGGCCCGCCTGCCCGGTGTCGGTGTCACGGCTGGGGCCGGAGGGGCCGCTGCTGGGTGCGGCACACTCGGTGGTACGGGCGGTGCTGGACGATCCGGCGGCGGTGGCGGAGCGGGACTGAGCTACGGCTTGCGTCGCAGCGTTGCCGACAGATGGTGCTGCAACGGCTGTCCGACCGCCGCGAGGTCGTGGACGAAGGTGAGGGTGTCCCCGTCGGTCAAGGTGTACCGGCGTCGGGTCGCGCCGACCTCCTTGGCCGTGGGCGTGAGCGCCACCTTGTCCGTGGACAGCTCGACGATGTCCTGCTCCGCCTGGCCGACCATGATCTCCGCGATGCCGGTGGGCTGGGTGATCAGCGCCTCCACTCGGCCGTCGGGCTGAAGCCGCCACCAGCCGCTCTCCCGGGCCGCCGGTCGCAGCGGCGCGCCGTCGCCGTCGAGCAGCCAGGCGCGGGCCTCGTAGCGGAGGAAGGGGCGGCCGTCGTGACTGAAGGCGACCTCCTGCGCGTACGCGAAGTCCCCGTCGAGCGTCGGATAGCCGCCCTGGCCCCGGCCGTGCCACATGCCCAGCAGACCGAGCACCGGCGCGAGCAGCGCGTGCGGGGCGGGCGCCTCGTCCGGCCTATGGCCGTCGGGGTACGGGTGTTCCGGTGCGGGGTCAAACACGCTTGCGCTCCTCGGGTCGTGCCGGTGCCGGGAGAGAGCCTAGGGCGCCTGTCCCGTCGGAAGTGTGCAAGCCTCGCCGGGATCGACTTCACGCGATTCCGCGGCCCTGCTTCACTCCATCGAGTGGCCGGGTTTTCCACAATTCCGCCGTGATCCACCGAAGCACGCCGCGCTCTTCTGCCCAACCCGCCAGCGCCGTACCGTGATTCACGTGAGGCGCACCCGTCGGGTCTTGGGGAGCCTCGCAACTCGGCGTGAATTGAGGGGGATTCACATGGCGGAGGCAGCGGCGGCAGGGCTGAGGCGGGACGCGGTCGGACTGCGCGAGGTCCTGTTCCAGAGCATCACGGCCATGGCGCCGGCCGCCGCGGTGGCCGCGTCCATTCCCTCCGGTGCCGCCTTCGCCGGCGGAAGTCTGCCGCTGGCGGTGCTGGTCGCGCTGGTGGCCTGCCTGTTCACGGCATCCTGCGTAGCCGAGCTGGCACGCGAACTCCCGGCAGCGGGCTCGGTGTCCACGTATGCGGCGCAGGGGCTGCATCCCACCATCGGGTTCCTCGTCGGCTGGGGCTATGTGTTCGTGGAGGCGCTCGTCCCGCCGCTGCTCCTTCTCCAGCTGGGCTTCACGACGGCGGGCACCCTGCACGACGAGTGGTCCTCGTATCCGGCCGACCTGTGGTGGCCGTGGGCGCTCGCGGGTGCGGCGATCATCGCGGCCGCCGGGTACTTCGGGGTGCGCGCCTCGGCTCGCTTCGGCACGGTCCTGGGGGTCTTCGAGATCCTCGTCTTCCTGGTGTTCGCGGTGTGGCTGATCGTCAAGGCGGGAGGGGACAACACCCTTTCGGTGTTCGGGACTTCGCACACCGCCGAGGGTTACGGGGGTGTCAGCGGGGTGTTCGCGGGCTCGGTGTACACGGTGCTGGCCTTCGCCGGATTCGAGGCCGCAGCGCCGCTCGCCGAGGAGACCCGCGACCCGCGCCGCACGATGCACCGCGCGGTCCTCGGCGCGGCGCTCGCGATCGGCCTCTTCTACGTCGTCACGACCTACGCCATGACGGTGTACTTCGGGCCGGACCGCTTCGCGAAGTTCGGGGCGTCCGGCGAGGCGTCCTGGGAGGGCGTGGCCCGGGCATCGTTCGGCCTGTTCTGGGTGCTGGTGTTCCTGGCCGTGGTCAACTCGACCATCGCCAACGCCAACGCCTGCGCCAACGTCTCGACGCGGACGGCCTTCGCGCTGGCCCGCATCCGGGTCCTGCCCGGCCTCTTCGCCTCGCTGCACCCCAGGTACCGCTCCCCCGTCGCCGGGATCGCCGTGCAGACGGTCGTGGCGGTCGGCGCGGTGCTCGGACTGGGCCTCGGCTACGACCCGGTGACGGCGTTCCTGCTGCTCGCCACAGTGATCGTGACCGTCGTGATCGGCGTCTACATCCTGGTGAACCTGGCGTGTGCCGGCTACTTCCTGCGCTGCAGGCGGGAGTTGCTCAAGCCGGTACGGCACCTGCTGCTGCCCCTCCTCGGCATCGTCGCGTTCGTGCCCGCGCTGCTGACCGCGGCCGGTCTGCCCGTCTTCGACTTCGTCACCGAACTGACCGCACCGGTGTCATACGCCGGACCCATCGTCGGGATATGGATGGCGCTGGGGCTCGTGGTGCTGTTCGTGCTGATGCGGCGGCATCCCGAGCGCATAGCCGAGACCGCCCGTGTCCATCTCGACGAACCCGCCCTCACCGGCCCCGCGCAGAACGGAGCAGCACAGCAATGAGCGACCCGCGGATCCTGACCGTCCGGCCCGAACCGGGCGAGTACGCCTGGACGTTCGGCGGCGCACCGCCCGTGGCGCGCATCGCGCCCGGCACGGTCCTGGACCTGTACACGGAGGACTGCTTCGCCGGGCGGGTGCGGTCGGAGAAGGACCTGGTGTCCGAGGTGTGCGAGTTCCCGTTCCTCAACCCGCAGACCGGCCCCTTCCACGTGGAAGGCGCCGAGCCGGGCGACACGGTCGCCGTGCACTTCGTGTCGATCGAGCCGGCCCGCGACTGGGCGGCGTCGACCACGGTCCCCCTGTTCGGTGCGCTCACCTCGACCCACACCACGGCCACCCTGCAGCCGCCGCTGCCGGAGACGGTGTGGATCTGGCAGCTCGACCGGAGCCGCCGTACCGCCCTGTTCCGGGCCCACGACAGCGACATCGAGGCCGAGCTGCCCCTCGACCCGATGCACGGCACCGTCGGTGTGGCCCCGCCAATCTCGAGGTCCGCTCGGCCCTGGTGCCCGACGCGCACGGCGGCAACATGGACACGCCCGAGATGCGGGCCGGCGTCACCTGCTACCTCGGGGTGAACGTGGAGGGCGCGCTGCTCAGCCTCGGTGACGGACACGCCCGTCAGGGTGAGGGCGAGACCTGCGGGGTCGCCGTCGAGTGCGCGATGAACACCGTGGTGATCGTGGAGCTGCTCAAGGATGTCGCCACGCCGTGGCCGCGCATCGAGTCGGACACGCACATCATCTCGACGGGGTCGGCCCGTCCGCTGGAGGACGCGTTCCGGATATCCCAGCTGGACCTGGTGCAGTGGCTGGTGCGCGACTACGGGTTCAGCGAGCTGGACGCCTACCAGTTCGCGACCCAGGCGGTCGAGTCGCCGTTGGCCAACGTGTGCGACACCAACTACACCTGCGTGGCGAAGATCCGCAAGCAATGGCTGCCCGCGCGCGAGACTCACCGCGGAGCGCATGCGCAGCTGCGCGAGACCGCGGCGATGCTGCGGCGCTGAGCGATCGACGGAAGGGCAACGGTTTCATGGACCGGGCAAGACCCAGCACCACCCGGCGGCGGTTCCTGAAAGGCGCCGCACTCACCGCCGTCCCCTACGCGTTACTGCCCGACACGCGGGCCGGTGCACAGCCCCAGGCGGTCGACTACCCGTCCGCCGAGTGGCAGGCGGCGAGCAGCTCGAACTACACGGTGTCGAGCCGACCCGCGGCCTATCCCGTCGACTACGTGATCATCCATGTCACGCAAGAGACGTACGCCGACACCCTCGCGATCTTCCAGAACCCGCAGAAGAAGGTGTCGGCGCACTACGTGGTGCGCTCCGCCGACGGGCATGTGGCGCAGTGCGTGCGCGAGGCCAACATCGCCTGGCATGCCGGGAACTGGGGCTACAACACCCGCAGCATCGGCATCGAGCACGAGGGCTGGGTGGACCGGCCGGCCTACTTCACCAACGCCCTGTACGAGCAGTCGGCGAGACTCACCGCGGCGATCTGCACCAAGTACGGCATCCCCAAGGACCGGGCGCACATTCTGGGGCACTACGAGGTTCCGGGCACCGACCACACCGATCCCGGGCCGAACTGGGACTGGACGCGCTACATAAGGCTCGTGAACTTCGCCTGAGCGGGGCGGCGGGAGCCCCCTTCGGGTGAGGGTGGTCGAAACGGTTGTCCGAGCGCGTACCCGGAGTGACGATGTCCCCAGTCGCATCACCGTTCGGGGAGGCCGAGTTGACCGATCCGTGGGTGGCCCTGGAGCCGGGGGCCGACCCTGCCGAGCACGCGCGGATCCTGCGTCGCGCGCACGAGACGTTCACCGAGGTGGGCACGGTTCCCCGGCCGGTCCGGTCCGTGGTGGCCGAGTCGTGGCGGCGTTCCGCGCGGGCCGGTGTGGGGCCCGACGGGACGGCGGACGTGGAGCTCACGGACGGTGACCTGGGTGCCTACCGGGCCGAGCATCCGCTGGCCCGGGTGATGCCGCTGTTCCGGGAGCTGCTGGGGACGTTCGCCGCCGACGGCGAGCATCTGCTCGCGGTGTGCGACGCGTCGGGCAGGCTGCTGTGGGTCGAGGGTCACCCGGCCACCCGCCGGAAGGCCGACCGGATGAACTTCGTGCCGGGTGCGCGTTGGGCGGAGAGCGCGATGGGGACCAACGCGCCGGGGACGGCGGTCGCCGTGGACCGGCCCGTGCAGGTCTTCGCGGCCGAGCACTTCATACGTCGGGTGCAGCCCTGGACCTGCGCGGCGGCTCCGGTGCACGATCCGCGGACCGGGCGGGTGCTCGGTGCCGTGGACATCACCGGCGGGAACGGGCTCGCGCATCCGCACAGCCTGGGCTTCGTGCAGGCGGTCGCGCGCGCCGCCGAGTCGCAGCTGGCGCTGCTCGTCCCCGAGCTGCCCGCCGCAGACGCACCCGAGCTGACGGCGCTGGGCCGGGACGAGGCGCACCTGCTGCTCGGCGGCCGACGGATCCGGCTGAGCCGTCGGCACAGCGAGATCCTCGTACTGCTGGCCCGGCATCCGGAGGGGCTGACCGGCGACGAGTTGCTGTGCGCGCTGTACGAGGACGAGTCGGTGACGCCAGTGACGCTGCGGGCCGAACTGGCCCGGCTGCGCAGGGTGCTGGGACCGGGGCTGCTGGCATCGCGGCCGTACCGGCTGACCGTACCGGTCGAGTCGGATGTGGCCGTGGTCGAGCGGCGGCTGGAGACCGGCGCGGTGACGGCGGCCGCCACCGGGTACGCCGGGCCGCTGCTGCCGGGCTCGCAGGCACCGGCGGTCGTACGACTGAGGCAGCGCCTCGCCGACGGTCTGCGCACGGCGCTGATCGCCGGCCGCGATCCCGACCTGCTCGCGGACTGGGCGCACGCGCCGTGGGGCGATGACGACCTCGACGTATGGCGGGCGCTCGCCGCGGTCCGGCCGACGGCGGCCGTCCGGTCCCGCCTCGCGGCGCTGGAGTCGGAACTGGCTGCGCCGACCGGCTGGCGGGGGCGCACGGCAACGTAGTTGCAACGTCTCCGTCCCTAGCCTCCGGTCGAGAGCTGCCCAACGGTGGGCAGCGCTTCGAAGGAGGCAGAGCAGTATGACCCGTTATGCGGCGCCCGGTACCGAGGGCGCGGTCGTCTCCTACCAGGCGCGATACGACCACTTCATCGGGGGCGAGTACGTACCGCCGGCCCGCGGGCAGTACTTCGAGAATCCGTCACCGGTGAACGGGCAGCCGTTCACCGAGATCGCACGCGGCACGGCGGAGGACGTCGAGCGAGCGCTGGACGCGGCGCACGCGGCCGCCCCGGGCTGGGGCCGTACGTCGGTGACCGAGCGCTCCGACATCCTGCTGAAGATCGCCGACCGGATGGAGGCGAACCTCGAGGCGCTGGCGGTCGCCGAGAGCTGGGAGAACGGCAAGCCGGTGCGCGAGACGCTGGCCGCCGACATCCCCCTCGCCATCGACCACTTCCGGTACTTCGCGGGCGCGATCCGCGCGCAGGAGGGCTCGCTCGGCGAGGTCGACGACGACACGGTGGCGTACCACTTCCACGAGCCGCTCGGCGTGGTCGCGCAGATCATCCCGTGGAACTTCCCGATCCTGATGGCGACCTGGAAGCTGGCGCCGGCGCTGGCGGCGGGCAACGCGGTCGTGCTGAAGCCGGCCGAGCAGACCCCGGCGTCCATCCACTTCTGGCTGAGCCTGGTCGCCGATCTGCTCCCGCCGGGCGTCCTCAACATCGTCAACGGCTTCGGCGTGGAGGCGGGCAAGCCGCTCGCGTCCAGCCCGCGGGTGGCGAAGGTGGCGTTCACCGGGGAGACCACGACCGGGCGGCTGATCATGCAGTACGCCTCGGAGAACATCACCCCGGTCACCCTCGAACTCGGCGGCAAGTCCCCGAACATCTTCTTCCAGGACGTCTGGGAGGCGGACGACGACTTCCGCGACAAGGCTCTCGAAGGCTTCACGATGTTCGCGCTCAACCAGGGCGAGGTGTGCACCTGCCCGTCCCGCGCCCTGGTCCAGCGCGGTCACTACGCCGAGTTCATGGAGGCGGCGGTCGCCCGCACCCGGCAGATCACGACCGGCCACCCCCTCGACACGGACACCATGATCGGCGCGCAGGCCTCCAACGACCAGCTGGAGAAGATCCTCTCCTACCTGGACATCGGGCGGCAGGAAGGCGCCAAGGTCCTCACGGGCGGTGAACGCATCGAGTACGACGGCGAGTTGAAGGGCGGCTACTACGTCCAGCCGACCATCTTCGAGGGCGACAACCGTATGCGCATCTTCCAGGAGGAGATCTTCGGGCCGGTCGTGTCGGTGACGTCGTTCGACGACTTCGACGACGCGATCAAGACCGCCAACGACACGCTGTACGGGCTGGGCGCGGGCGTGTGGACGCGGGACATCAACACCGCGTACCGCGCGGGCCGGGCCATCCAGGCGGGCCGCGTCTGGACGAACTGCTACCACGCCTACCCCGCGCACGCGGCGTTCGGCGGCTACAAGGGCTCGGGCATCGGTCGCGAGACGCACAAGATGATGCTGGAGCACTACCAGCAGACGAAGAACCTCCTCGTGTCGTACTCGCCGAAGAAGCTCGGCTTCTTCTAGGCACACGGAAGGGCGCCTGACCTGGGCATTCGCCCGTCAGGCGCCTTCCTCTGACCTCGCTCGAGACCCACACCGGAGTACAGCCAGAAGGAGAACCCTCAAGGAGTCGGGCTACTTGGGCAGGGAGTCCACTGAGGCTCTGCTACAAGGTGTTGCACAAGGTCGTGATCAGGCAGCCTGAGCTGGGCCGTCGCCGCGCTGGTGGCAGTCGCGGAGGACCTCGTAGTTCTTCATCCGGCGGTCACATGCTCCACTCGCACCCGCAGTTGAGGTAGGCGCCGTCGGCGAGCACCTCACGCCCGGCATCGGACGGGCTGCCGCCCCGTTCCGACACCACCTTCAACAGGCGTGCAGACTGCGTCACTTGCAACCCGGTGAAGGTCTCCACCCACGCCCGCCCGACAGACATCGCGGGCGCAGCGCACCTGACAGGGGCCGGGCCCGGGAGGGACGGCCGCTCGACGCCCGCGCCGTCGGCGGGCAGCGGCGCCCCAGGGAACGACCTCGTGCGCACCCACTATGCATACCGACTAGTCGGTACTACCCTCTGGCCACGCTCTCGGAGCCAGGCCACCGCGCACCCTCGTCACAGGACCGCGCGTAACCGGCTCCGGGCATTCCCGGGAGGAGCCGCATGTCCGCCACTACGACGCCGTTCGACGCCAACAGACCAGCGCCCGATGCACCACCCACGGGCGCCAACGGCCCGCTGGCCCGGCTGTACCGCCGCGAACTGGCGGACTACCCGCCCACCGGCCGCCGTATGGCGTATCTCGCGATCGTGGTCGTCACCACCGTCGTCCTGTACTACATGCTGTACATCCAGTACGCGGTGGCGACGTCGATCATCACGCACTTCGACATGACGTACCGCTATTTCGTCTGGGTTTCGGTGATCGGCAACGCGATCGGGGCCTTCGCCTCGCTCGTGGCCGGTCTGGCGGACCGCTGGGGCCGGGCGAATCTGGTGGTCTACGGGCTGCTGGTCGCCGCGCTGCTGGTCCTCTTCGGACTGCCGAACGCGGCGGACAAGACCACCTACCTGGTGCTCTTCGCGCTCGTCAGCTTCATCGAGGGCATCGTGCTGGTCGCAACCCCGGCGCTGATCAGGGACTTCTCGCCGCAGCTCGGCCGGGCCACCGCGATGGGGTACTGGACGATGGGCCCGGTCATCGGCTCCCTCGTGGTCACCACCGTCACCAGCAACACCCTCGACAGCGCCACCTGGCAGGACGAACTGCGCTACTCGGCGATCGCCGGCCTCGTCGTCTTCGTCGTCGCGATCTTCGCGCTGCGCGAGCTGTCCCCGGCACTGCGCGACCAGATCATGGTGACGCTGCGGGACCGGGCACTGGTCGAGGCACGCGCCAAGGGGCTGGACACCGAGGCGCTGCGGCGCGGTGAGTGGCGGCAGATGATGCGGCTCGACGTGCTGGGCTCGGCCTTCGCCATCGCCGTGTTCCTGCTGCTCTACTACGCCGCGGTCGGCAACTTCGTCGTCTACTTCGCGACCGTCTTCGGCTACAGCGAGCAGCGCACCAACGCACTGGCCAACTGGTACTGGGGCGCGAACGCCATCGCCCTGGTCCTGGTCGGCCTGCTCTCGGACCGGCTCAAGGTGCGCAAGCCCTTCATGATCGTCGGCGCGGTCGGCTCCATCGTGATGACCGCGGTCTTCGCCACCCGCGCCACTCACCAGACGACCGACTACTACACCTTCGCCTGGCTGTTCGTCGGCATCGGCGTCTTCAGCGGTATCGCCTACGCGCCCTGGATGGCGAGCTTCACCGAGACGGTGGAGAAGCACAACCCGGCGGCGACCGCCGCGGGCCTCGCGGTGTGGGGCTGGACCGTACGTATCGTGGTCGCCGTCTCAGCGGCCTTCATCCCGGTACTGGTCACCTCCGTCACCCCGCTCGTGGAGCACGGCGCCGAGGTCAAGGCCGCCTCGGTACAGGCGGCGCCCGCGCTGGCCATCGTCAACGCGCATCCGGCGCTGTTCGCCGAACTGAACAAGTACACGCCGACCACCGTCCCGCCCGCGCTCGGCGCCCGCGCCGTCAAGGAAGTCGGCGCGAAGGACCTCGCCGTCGTACAGAAGGCGGCGCCGCAGTTGAAGGTGCTCCAGAAGTACGGCGCCACGGTCCAGAAGGCGTCGAAGGACGGGCCCGGCGAGTGGCGTGACTGGTGGTGGATCTGCGTCGGCGGCCAGGTGCTCTTCCTGCCCTTCGTCTTCGTGATGGCCGGGCGCTGGAGCCCGAAGAAGGCACGCGAGGACGCCGAGGCGCACCAAGCCGCGGTCAACCGCGAACTGGCGGCCCTCGCCGCTGCCAAAGCATGACCAGTCGTGGAGCCGGCCGTCCGTGAACGGCCGGCTCCACGACAACACAACGCGGCGTCCATGCACGGATCCGCGATGACCGCGGGTCGCGTCAAACGGATCTGCGGCGAACTCGGCGAAGTACTCGTCCCGTTCAAGGAGAATCACCGGATCGCCTCGCGGAGTGCGGCACTTGTCTGGTCCAGGCGTCGGCCAATCAGCCGACAGAGCACCGTTCTTCGGAGCCGAACACGCCGGCCACCGGGTAGGCCTCCCCAGCCATCCCAGCGCCATCACCGACAGTATGCAAAGGCGTGAGCCGGTACGGCACGAGCGGCACGGTTCCGTACCGCCCGCTCGTCCTCACCGTTCCCGGATCAGAACGTCCCGTCGTCGCGGGTGTAGTTGGAGCTGAGATCCAGCAACGCGGAGACCGCCGGGCTCGGAGCGCGTCCCGCGCGCACCGCGAACGACAACGTGAGGGCGAGCCCCGAGCCGGACAGCGGCCTGACCGCCACTCCCGTCATGTCCGTCGCCTCGAAGCGCGGTATGACGGCCGCGCCGTCGATGGCCCGCACATACGAAACAGCCGTCGCGATGTCGGTTATCTCAACCGATACGCGGCGGTTGATGCCGAGTTCACCGAACGCCCGATCCAGGGCGGTGCGGCTGCCGAAGCCGAGTGCCCCATCGACGAAGTTCTCGTGCGCCAGGTCCCTGAGGGTGATGCTCTCCTGCCGCGCCAGTGGATGTCCCGAGGGCAGGATCACCGTGTAGGGGACGGTGGCGATGTGCCGCAGGTCCAGGTCATGGGCCTCGCCGGGGCCCAGGGCCACTACGCCGACGTCGAGTCGGCCACGTCGCACATCCTCGGCGATGCCGCCGGTCCCGGTGCCTGAGACCTGGATCTGGATGTCGACCAGCGGATGACGCTGCCGGAAGGATCCCACCAGACGCGGTAGATCGAGAGCGGTCATACGGGTCATCGTGCCGATCCGCAGACTGCCCCGCAGCCTCTGTGCCGCTTCGCCGACGACCTCTCTGGCCCTCTCGGCAGCCGCGACAACGGTCTTGGCCTCCGGCAGGAACACCGCTCCGGCCGGAGACAGAGCCACCGCTCTGGTCGAGCGGTCGAAGAGGGAGACCTGGAGCTCCTCCTCCAAGGCGCGGACGGCCGCCGACACGGTCGACTGGGCGGCGAAGAGCCGGGACGCGGCGCGGGTGAAACTGAGCTCTTCGGCTACGGCGACAAAGTACCGCAATTGCCTTATCTCCACGCGTCAATAATCGTCAGATCCGATAACAGCTGTCAATACATTTCGTTGGACTCGATAGGAGGTGGGCGCCAACCTGGTTACCGACAAGGGCACTTGCTGCTTTGGAGGGGAACATCATGACGAGTCAGGTCCTCATCGTCGGCGGTACTTCCGGCATCGGCCGCGAGCTGGCCGCCGCCTACGCCGAGCGTGGCGCCCACGTGGTCATCGCCGGCCGCGACAGCGCACGCGCGGAGAAGGTGGCCGCGGAGCTCGGTGGCGAGGGCGACGGCGGGCGGGTGCGCGGCATCGCCGTCGATCTCTCCAAGCCCGAGAGCATCGAGAAGGCGCTGGGGGACATCGAGCACGTGGACTCGGTCGTTCTCGCGGGCATGCGGCGCGACAGCAACACGATCGGCGACTACGACATAGCCGGGGCAACGGAGTTGGCCGTGGCCAAGCTGGTCGGCTACACGACCGTCGTCCATGCTCTGCGCTCACGCATCTCGCCCAGCGGTTCGGTGCTGCTGTTCGGCGGCCTGGCCAAGGACATGCCGTACCCCGGGTCCACCACGGTCACCACGGTGAACGCCGGCGTGATGGGCCTGGTGGCAACGTTGTCCAAGGAGCTGGCCCCGATCCGCGTCAACGCCGTCCATCCCGGCGTCGTGGGCGACAGCCCTTACTGGGCGGGCAACGAGCCGGTCCTGAAAGGCGCCCGTGAGCGGACGCTGACCGGCGTGCTTCCGACCATGCGGGACATGGTCGACGGCTCCTTCTTCCTGCTGCACAACCCGGCGGCGAACGGCGTGAACCTCAGCCTCAACGGCGGCGTCATATGAGCAATGCCCTGCCGGGGGTGGCAGTGGTGGGGATCGGCCGCCTCAGTCGCCCCCTGGTGGTGCGCCTGCGCCGGGCGGGGTACGGCGTGACCGTGACCAACCGTACGCGAGAACGGGCGCTGAACGTCGCGGCCGAGACGGGTGCTCAGGTGGCCGACTCGCCACGGGAGGCAGCGTCGTCCGCCGACATCGTCATCGTCTCCCTCGCCGACGACACCGCAGTGCACGAGGTCTACCACGGACCCGACGGTCTCCTCGCCGGCCTTCGCCCGGGCACGACGGTGCTGGAAACCAGCACGATCTCCCCTCGTACGGTGATGTCGCTCGTGCCCCTGGTCCGGGAACGCGGCGCCGTCCTGCTCGACACTCCGGTGTCCGGATCGGTCGAGTTGGCGGCACGCGGCGAACTCACCGTTCTGGCGGGCGGTCCCGAGGAGTCCCTGAAGCAGGTGCGCCCCGTCATCGACATCCTGGCCACCCGGATACTGCACTTCGGGGGCTCGGGCAGGGGCAGCGTCATGAAACTGGTGATCAACTCACTGCTCCTGTCGCTGGGGACGGCCCTCGCCGAGTCCCTGGTGCTCGCGGAGCGTGCCGGTATCGACCGGTCGGACGCCTACGACGCCTTCACGCAGAGTGCGGCCGCGGCCCCCTTCGTGCTGTACAACCGGGAGAACTTCGTACGGCCGCAGGAAGCCGCGACCCACATGACGCTGACGCTGGTGGCCAAGGACCTGTCGCTGATCGACGGGTTGGCGTCATCCGTGGGAGCACCCATGGCCCAGCTGGAAGCGAGCCGTCGGCTCATCGACCAAGCCCTGGCGGCTGGCCTGGGAGACCAGGACGGTTCCGTACTGGCCGAGTTCCTGCGCCACACCGCGGCGGCGCCGCCAGGCTGATCACTTGAGCGGACGTGTGCCGGGCGTGGGAAAGGCGAACGAAGCCCCTCGCATCTCGACACTCGGATCGCTCTCTACCGCAGTCTCCTGGCGGGGCGCCAGTGTCTGATCCTTCTTGACCACGCACGAAACGCAGAACAGGTGCGCACCTAACGTCATTCGGCACCAGGTCTGGGCTGCGCATCCGTACGAGGTCCGCGCGAAGAACCAGCAATGACATCTGCACGCCTAGAAAGGCAGGACCACGACATGACCTCGGCCACCGGACATGGTGACGAAGACCCGCAGAACTACCCCTTCGTGGGCGTCACCGCCCTCGAACCGCCCGCCCAGTGGGCCGGGTTACGCGAGAAGTGCCCCGTGACTTGGGTACGCACACCCGGCGGTGACGAGACCGCGCTGCTGACCCGCTACGAAGACGTCCGCAAGCTGTTCGCCGACCGCAGGTTCCGCCGGAACCTGGCCGCGGAGGACACCACCCGGCTGGACGATTCCGAGGACGGCGGACTGTTCCACCAGCCCGATCCCGGCGAGGAAGGCATATCGGAGGCCGACTCCGACCGCTCGGACCACACCCGCTGGCGCTCCGTCCTCACCCGGGCCCTGACCGGGCGGCGGCTCGACGAACTGCGCCCGCGTATCGCCACGAAGGCCGACGAGCTCATCGACACCATGACGGCCCGCCCGGGGCCCGCCGATCTCGTCAGTGCCCTGGCGCGTCCGCTGCCACTGTGGGTCATCTGCGAGGCTCTCGCCATCCCGCTCCAGGACCAGGAGCAGATTCTGCGGTGGTCGACGGTCCTGCTCAGCCTCACCCGCCACACGCGAAGCGAGATGGACCAGGCCGCCGGCGATTTCTACGCGTACATGATCACGCACATCGAGAACAGGCGTGCCGCCCCCGGCGACGACGTCATCAGCGAGCTCACCGCGATCGTCGACGCAGGCGACGGACGCTTCGACGAGGCCGAGCTGGCGAGTGCGGGAATCGGTCTGCTCGTCGCCGGACACGAGACCACGTCCCAGATGATCGGAAAGATGACCGCGATGCTGCTCGCCGACCGCGACCGGTGGCGCGAACTGCTGGCCGACCCCGGACTCATACCCACCGCAGTGGAGGAAGCACTGCGTTTCGATGCCAACCACGGCTTCGCGCTGCCGCGATACCTCTCCGCCGACGTGGAGTTCGGCGGCACCACCCTCACCCGCGGCTGCACCGTTCTGGCCGAGATCGCCGCGGCCAACCGTGACGGGACCGTCTTCCCGCACCCCGACCGGATGGATCTACGGCGCTCCCCCAATCCCCATCTCACCTTCGGACACGGTCCCCAGATCTGCGTGGGCCGGGAATTCGCGCGCAACGAACTCAGGACCGTCCTCGCCACCCTGCTCAAGAGGCTCCCGACGCTCGAACTCGCGGTACCGGCCGAGCAGTTGAAACGCCGGGAAGGGATCCTGGTCGGCGGCCTGGAGGAGCTCCCGGTCCGCTGGTGACGGCCACGGGCTGCCGGAGCGGCGGTCGGCGCGCCGCACTTTTCCGCCCTCTCCTGTCAGCAAGGGCCGTTATGCCCAGCGGCCAGGGTCTGTTGCGCAATTGGATCTCGGCCGTGGGTGGTCACGCGCAGAATCGTCGGATGGATGACTACCAGAATCCGCAGCCGTTGAGGGCGCCGCGCTTGCGGCCCGGAGATCGGGTGCGGATCGTCTCTCCCGCCTGTCCGCCGAGTCGGGAAGAGGTCGCCCGGGGCGTCGACCTGCTCACCTCCTGGGGCCTCCAGGCCCAGCTGGGCGAACACGTCTTCGACCAGTGGGGCTACATGGCCGGCCGCGACGAGGACCGCGTCGCCGACCTCAACGCGGCGTTCCGCGATCCAGGCATCCGTGCCGTGATCGCCGCCATGGGCGGCAAAGGCACCTACCGCATCGTCGACGACCTCGACACCGACGCCCTCGGACGCGACCCGAAGCCGGTCGTCGGCTTCAGCGACATCACCCACCTCCACCTCGCCCTGTGGTCACGATGCCGCCTGGCCACACTCCACGGCCCCTTCGCCAAACGCGACGACAGCTACACCGGGCCCGCCTCCGCCGAGTCCCTGCGCCGCGCGCTGATGACCACCGATCCCGTCACCCTCCACCGGGACCCGTCCGAGGCCACCGCGGACGTCACCGTGGAGGGCACGGCGACGGGGTTCCTGATGGGCGGCAACCTCAGTGCGATCCGCACGGAGACCGGAGCCGGCCTGCCCAGCCTGCGGGGGGCCATCCTCTTTCTCGAACACCGGAGAGGAACCGGACTGGGCGAGGTCGACCGCGCACTGACCCAGCTCACCCGCTCGCGGGCGCTCGACGGTGTCCGCGGCGTCGCCCTCGGCCAGTTCCTCGGCTTCGAACGCGATGCCGACGATCCCACGCTGGGCGGATGGGGCATCCGCGACGTCCTGCGCGACCGACTGGCCGCACTCGGTGTGCCAATCCTGGGCGGGCTCCCCGCCGGGCACGGCAGCAATCCCCCGACGATCCCCCTTGGCACCCAGGCGACGATCGACACAGCTACGGGAACGCTGACCGTCCTGCCGGCCGTCGTCTAGGGTCTCTCCGTGGTGAAGGTGCTGGTCACAGCCACTCGTTGAGGGCAGCGACCAGCACGGTCGCCTCGTAACGGACGGCAAGCTTGTGCCGAGTTTCCAGCCGTTGCGAACGCGGGGCGGGAACAACCCCGGGCCCGCGGGGATCGTCCCTCGGAGGCCTCGTTGATGAACGCTTCGGGATCCTGCTCCCCGCGTTTGCAGGGATGGCCACTCGTCGCGCTCCAGAGCGCTTCCTGAGTAGTCGCCCCACTGTCCACGTCGACCAGCCAATCAAGGGGTTCCTTCTCTTCGGCGCGCACCGAAGCTACAGATCTGGTCCCGGCGTGGTCACACTCCTTGCGTCATTTAGGACGTATCTCTCTGGTGGGCCTGGTCTGTGACGCTCGTTTTCGACGGGGCTTCAGGGCTGCCGTCGACCCGGGGGCGGAAAGCCGGTTCCGGGAGATTCTCTGGCCGGCTTCCTTCCCGGACACGCCCCAAGCCCGTATCCATGCGCGCGCGTTGGCCGTACTGGTGGTCATCACCTCGCCGTGTGCGGCGTTCCAGCGCTTCTACTGGGCTGACGACCCCCAGGTCGCCAGTATCGAGGAGGCCTGCTCGGGCCGGCTCGGGCAATGGTGGTGCCGTGCGGGTGGATGGCGGTGCCGTCTCCGAAGGGACGGCCCATTCGGCGGCGGTGAGCCGCTCGAAAGGGGCGAGTCTCCAGGCGAACAGCGCTGGTGGGTGGGTGGCGCAGAACGCGTAGTCGACATCGGGGAGTTCGGCGAGGCATACGTCGTGGAACGTCTCCGGGGTCTCGGAAGTACCCGTAGGCGTCCCCGTCGCGGCCGGTAGCGTCGACCTGGCCGGCTCGGGGTACAGCAGACGGGCCTGGCCGAGGGCGTGAGCCGTGGGCTCAGGCGGTGGCGTCCCGGTAGTCGCCCAGGCAGTGGAAGGCGCCCGCCGTCGCCCGGAACAGGTACATCGCGTCCGTGTAGCGGTAGGTGGACGAGTCGTAGCGCAGCCGCTTGGTGATCCCCCGGTAGTCGGTTTCTCGCAACTGGCCCACGATCGCGGCCCGTTCGGCGCGCGACGCGCCGCCCAGGGCCGTCATGGCGCGGGCCACGAAGAGCGTCGCGTCGTAGGCCTCGGCTGCGTACCAGGGCGGCGCGGTCTTGAAACGTGCCCGGTAGGTGGTGACGAAAGACTTCGCGGCCGTCACCCGGGTGGGGTCCAGGAACGCGGCGGCGAACACCCAGCCCTGGGCCGCATCGCCCGCCGAGGTGAGGAAGCGGGCGTCGAGGGCGCGCTCGCCGGCCAGCCGTGCGCCGGAATAGCCCGCCGCAGTCAGCGCCCGGGCCAGCCGTGCCGCCCGGACGTACCCGCCGCCGAACACCACCGCGTCCGCTCGCGCATCCGTCACCGACCTCGCCAGGGCACGGAAGTCGGCCGTATCGCTCTCGGCGGCGAGCGTCCGACGGATGACGGTGCGTCCCCCGGAGCGCACGGCCTCGTCGATGCTCGAGCACAGCCGCCAGCTGCCGTCGCCCTCCGCGGCGTCGTCGATCAGCACCGTCCTGCGGGCCGCCACCGTGCGCACGAGGTACGCGACGAGCGGCGCCGCCAGGGTGGAGTCGCTGGGACGGGTGGCCGCGTAGACCCGGTAGGTGGTCGGCGAGACCTCGTCGAGTCCGACGGACACCGTGACCATCGGGAGCCGCGCCCGCTGGTAGAGGTCGAGGGTGGCCTTGGCGCAGGCGTCGGTGGTCGGCCCGAGCACCGCCCGGACCCGCGCGTCCGCCGCCAGTTGCCCGGCGATCCGCCGCGCCCGGGTGGTGTTGCCCTCGTCGTCCTGGATCTGGAGCGCCAGGTCGAAGCCGCGTCCGGCAAGGGAGTTGAGATGGTCGACGGCGAGCCGGGCACCGTTCTCCTGAGCCCGGCCGACCGTTTTCTGCTCGCCGCTGAGATCGGCGTGCAGGGCGACGACCAGCCGCGGCAGCGGGCTCGAACTGCCCTGGGCCGATGCACGGCCGGGACTTCCGGCCGTCCGCCAGAACGCCGTCCCGCCCGCCGCCAGCACCCCGGCGACGGAGCCGAACACCAGGAAGCGACGGCGGGTCGGACCCCAACCTCCAGCAGGAGCCATATCGACGGCCGTCGTCGCCGCCGTCGCCGCCATGGACACCTCGGTCGCCTCGACAGCGGGCAGGGCGAGCACGGCCGCCGAACGGCGTGCGATCAGCCGGGTCACCGGCTCCGGCAACCAGCCACCACCACCGCCACCACCTTCGCCCTCGCCACCGCCACCGCCACCACCTTCGCCCTCGCCACCACCACCTTCGCCCTCGCCCTCGCCCTCGCCCTCGCCCTCGCCCGCACCATCCCTGACCCGCCGTACCTCGCCCGCACCGCCCAGGACCCGCCACGCCTTACCCGCCCCCTCCAGGACCCGCCGCACCTCGGCCGCCCCCGGCCGCGCTGCGGGCTCCTTTGCCAGGCAATCCCGCAGCAGCGGCAGCAACGACTGCGGCACGCCGTCCAGTCGAGGCTGGTCATGGATCGTGCGCATCAGCGTCTCGGCCGCGGAACCCCACCCGAAGGGGCGCTCGCCGGTCACCGCGTACACCAGCAGACAGCCGAGCGAGAAGACGTCGCTGGGCGGGCCGATCTCCCGGCCCCTGCCCTGGGCCTGCTCGGGAGAGAGGAAGCCGGGTGAGCCCACCACCATCCCGCTGGCGGTGAGCGCGGTGTCCTCCGGCATCCGGGCGATACCGAAGTCGATCATCCGGGGTCCGTCGACCGCGAGCAGCACGTTGCCGGGTTTGACGTCCCGGTGCACCAAGCCCGCCGCATGCACCGCGTCCAGTGCGGCGGCCAGCCGCGACCCGAGTACGCGGACGCTGTCGTACGGCAACGGGCCGCACTCCCCCAGGGCCTCGTCCAGGGCGGGACCCGGTACGAACGCCGTGGCGAGCCAGGGTGATTCCGCGTCCGGGTCGGCGTCGAGCAGCGGCACCACCCAGGGGCTCACGACCCGCCCCGCCGTCTCCACCTCACGCCGGAACCGGGCCCGGAACCCCGCGTCGCCGGCATACGCCGGGCGGATCACCTTCACGGCGGCGAGCGCGCCACCGGGAGAGCGGCCCAGGTACACCACACCCATGCCGCCCGCACCGAGCCGGCGCAGCAGCCGGTAGTCCGCGATCCTGGCCGGGTCGGATCCGCGCAACGGCTCCATCAACGCCCCGTCGAACGAACGCCCGAGTCGGACAGGTGAGCACCTGATCCCATCAGGCGGACACCTGATACGGCGCCACGCCCTGGTAGGCGAACCGGCCGCCCTCGACCCGCCACAGGTAGACCCCGCTGCCGTCGATCACCAGCGCCCCGGTCTCCTTGTTGAACGCGAGGTTCCGCGCGATCCCGGTGTACGACCCCGCTCGCAGCGCCGTGGTCAGGTTCTGCCGGGTGCGGCTCTTGATGCTCAGTGACCGCAGTGTCTTCACGGCGAACTGCGCCACGTCGTACGTCTCCACGGCGTACCGCTCCGGCTCCGCGTCGAAGAGCTCGCGGTACGCGGCCCGGAACGCCTTCGCCTCCGGCGCCACCATGGCGTCCATCGCCGGGGCGACGATCGTCCAGCCGTCCGCCGCGTCGCCGGCCGCGGACAGGAACCGTGCGTCGAGCACTCCTTGGGCGGCGGCCCTCGCACCCGGAAAGTCACGTCGGTGCAGCTCCCGGGCCAGCAGCGCGGCCCGTTCGTGGTAACCGGCGAAGACCACCGAGTCGGCGCCCCCGGCCAGCAGGGCGTCCAGGGTCGGCCCGAAGTCGGTGCGCAGGGCGCTGACCACCTTGGGCACGGCCGGCAACGGGACCTTGCGCAGAATGTTGGCGAGGGTGCTGCTGATCTCCCAGCCATAGGCGTCCGCCGCCCGGTCGTCCACGATCCCGACCGTGCGCGACTTCGCCGTACCCCGCAGGTAGGCATCCAGGTAGAAGGGCAGGATCGTGTCCGTCACCCGTGCGTGCAGGAAGGACCGGCTGCCCAGCACCGTCAGCGTGGTGGCCCCGGGCGTCACTGCGAGCAGCGGCAGTGACGCGGCGTCGTATGTCGCCAGCGAGGCCAGGGCGGTGGCGTCCGTGGTGGGACCGATCACCGCCAGCACGGAACGGTCGGCGACGAGTTCCTTGGCCGCCGCGAGGGCCCGGGCCGGATCACCGCCGTCGTCCACCGTCTTCACGGCGAGTGAGAACGGCGCGGACGCACGGGAGTTGAACTCGTGGACCGCGAGCCGCAGACCCCGCTCCTGCGCACGGCCGACGTCTTTCTGATCACCCGTCAGATCGGCGTGCAGGCCCAGGGTGTAGAGGGGCTGGGAGTCCGCCGGTGTGGCCTCGCGGTTCTCGCCGCCGTTCCGGTCGAGTGCCGCCCACGCCGCCAGCCCGCCCCCGGCCGCGACGACCGCCCCGCCCCCGGCCAGGAGCAGGAATCGGCGTCTGCCGACGGCACGGCCCGCGGGCTGCGCGGCCGTGGTGCCCGTCGGGGTGGTGCCGGCGGACTCGGTGGCGACCTCGGTCTCGTCGATGGCGGGCAGTGCGAGCCCGGCGGCCGAACGCTCCGCGATCATCCGGACCAACGGCTCGGGCAGCCAGGCCTCTTCGTCGAGCGGCCGTTCGGTATCCGGTCCGGGTGACGGCTCTTCGTCGGCAGTACCGACGCCTTGCTCCTCATCGCCGGGGACGACGGGCCGACCCTCATCGCCGGGCCCGACGGCCTGCTCCTCGCCGACGGGCGTCTCATCCGCGACTGCCGGAGGGCGTATCGCCCGCAGAGCCTCCCGCGGATCGGCGGGCGGGAGAGGCCGGACGGGTACGGCGGGTACGGCACCCAGGAGGGACTCCGCCAATTCCCCGGCGGTGGGCCGCAGTTCGTGCTCCTTCTCCAGACAGTCACCCACCACCCCGGCCAGTTCCGCCGGCACGCCGTCGAGGTCCGGAGTGTCGTGCACCGTCCGGTACAGCAGGGCGTCGAGCGATCCGGTCCCGAACGGAGGACGGCCCGTGGCGGCGAAGGCCAGCACACACCCCAGCGAGAAGACATCGCCGGCCGGTCCGGGAACCCCCGCGCCACGTGCCTGCTCCGGCGGCAGGAATCCGGGCGTACCGACGACGACACCGGTCGAGGTGAGCGCGGTGTCCTCGGGGTCGCGGGCGATACCGAAGTCGATCAGCCGGGGCCCGTCGAGGGCCAGCAGCACGTTTCCGGGCTTGACGTCCCGGTGGACGAGCCCGGCCGCGTGGATCTCCCGCAACGCCTCGGCGAGCCGCGCCCCCAGCACCCGCAGGCCGCGCACCGGCAGCGGCCCGTACTCGGCGACGGCCTCGCCGAGCGAGGGGCCGGGCACGAACGCGGTGGCCAGCCACGGCTGAGCCGCCTCGGGGTCCGCGTCCACCAGGGACGCCACCCAGGGGCTGGTCATCCGCCGGGCCGTCTCCGCCTCGCGCCGGAAACGCTCCCTGAAGTCCCCGTCCTCGGCGTACTCGGCCTGAATCACCTTCAGCGCCGCCAGAGTTCCGCCGGCCGAGCGGGCCAGGTACACGACACCCATCCCGCCCGCGCCGAGCCGCCCGAGCAGCCGGTAGTCCGCCAGCTTGGCGGGATCGGTGGTACGCAGCGGTTCCATCAATTCCCCTTCAGCCGCTGCTCGATGCGCGTCAGCATCTTTGCGAGGGCCTTGCTGCCGAGTTCGTTGAGATCCTGCTCGGTGTTCCCGGCGCCACCGGTCACGGAGACGGCCACGACGACCGTGCCGAGGCGGGCGACCATCCAGCGGTACGGCTGTCCGGAGCCGCCGCTCCCGACATAGGTGCCGGCCTCCAGCACGGAGTCGTCGGCGTACTCCTGCTCGCGGGCGCCGAAGGGAGTACCCAGCGACATCAGACCCGTGATCCGTTCCTCCGACCGCGGCAACTGCTCCGGGCAGCGCAGCACTTCCTCGAGAGTGGTGCTCAACTGCTCGTCGGCGCCGAGGACCGAGCCGTGCACGGTGGCCACGGCCGTCACCCTCACGGCCCCCTTGCCCGCACCCGCGGGCAACCTGCTGTAGCGGGACGTGCTCGCCAACACCCCATGGGGGAGCTTCTCCCGCTCCCAATGACAGTCCTTGTCCAGCACAGCCCACGTACCCGGAGTGCTCACCGCCGGAGCCTGGGCGACGTAACCCCGACCCCAGTCGCCCGGGGCGAGCACGACGGAATCGGTCAGGCGACGCCCGTCCTTGGAGGTCTTGGGCACCAGGGAGGCATCCGGCGTGAAGACGGCGGAGGCGGCGGACGAGGACCCCGACGGGGTCGCGGTGGCACTCGGCGAAGCGTCGGCCTGGGCACTGGCCGAAGAAGGGGCTGTCCCCGAAGTGCTCTCCCGCACCGCTCCCTTGTCCGTCGTCTGGCCCGAACACCCCGTCAGCAGGCTTCCCGCCACCAGCAAGGTCACCCAACTCCCCCGTACCACCTGGGCGTTGCCTGTCACTCAATCCCCTCAACACCGATTGTTCTGTCCGACACCCCGAACGTAGGCGCGACTCGAGTGACGGCGCCTCAGTGGAACCACGTAGCCGACCACGCATTCCGCCTGTTCGCCCCGACCGCGGGACGACGACAGCCGCGCTGGACTCCAACTCCTCTGCGGACACGCACCGAACCACGGGAAGCCTCAGCCACAGATCTCTTCCAGGGTCAGCCCGAGGGCGAGCAGTTCGCGGTCGGCTCCGACGCGGGCGTCGATCTCCAGACCCGTCGGCAGACCGTTGGTCGCCACGCCCATGGGGATGCTCAGACCAGGGGCGCCGATGACGCTGGCCGGGCCGGTGTTGCGGATGAAGGTGGCGAAGGTGTCGACGGGTTCTCCGCACAGGACCATGCCCTGGTCACAGGTGGCAAGGTCCAGGGCGGTGGCCGGGGTGGTCGGGAGGACCAGGCCGTCCAGGCCGTGTACGGCGAACGTGTCCGCGTAGGCCGTACGCAGTCGTCGCCAGCGGTCCAGGCACTCGCGGTAGACGTCCTCGGAGACCAGGGCCGGGGCCCCGTCGACGACACAGTTCTCGAACACGCCGCGCACGTCGGAGCCGGCGATGAGGGCCGTGAGCGCGGTGAGGTCCGTCTCCGGCCGGTACTTCGACAGGTAGACGGACAGCTCCACCCGGGTCTCGTACAGCACGATGGCCATACCGGTCTCGAACTCGCCCTCGGTGAAGGAGCCGACATCGACCGGGACCAGTGACACGCCGGCCCGCGCAAGGTCACGCAGGGCCGCCTCCCACCGGACGGCGACCTCGTCCTCCAGCCGCCCGGTGAGGTGACCGGTCGGCACACCCAGCCGGATCGAGCCCGGCGGCCGGGCGGCGACCGGGGTGTCGTCACCGCTGAGTACCTCGTCCAGCAGAACCAGGTCCGCGACCCGGCGCGCCATGGGACCGATGGTGTCCCGGGTACTCGACAGCGGCGTCACGCCCTCTCCCGGGTAGCGCCCGAGCGTGGGACGGAACCCGCAGGTGCCCGTGACGGCGGCGGGCACCCGTACCGAGCCGCCGGTGTCGGTGCCCAGGCCCGCGCGCACCACTCCGGCCGCGACGAGCGCGGCGACCCCGCCGCTGCTGCCACCCGCGAAGCGGCTGAGGTCGTGGGGATTGCGCACCGGGCTGAACGCCTGGTTGTTGCTGGTGACGCCGAGCGCCAGCTCGTGCATGTTGGCCTTGCCCAGAATGACGGCACCGGCCTCGCGCAGCAGCCGTACCGCCGGCGCGTCCTGCGCGGGGACGAACTCCCGCAGGGCCGGGGTGCGTGTCGCCCTTCTGACGAGCCTGTCGCGGAGCGCCGGCCTGTTCGGCCGGGCCGCCGCCAACTGCGCGGCGCTGGCGGCCGAGGAGATCAACGCAGAGGGCGGCATCCGCGGCCGGCCGGTCCGGATCGAGGTGATCGACGATCCCACCCATGCCGCCACGGGGCTGGCTCGGCTGCAGGAACTCGACCGGCGGGGCGGCCTGGCAGCCGTGGTGGGCGTCCACAGCTCGGCGACCTTCAACGCGGTGAGCCGCTACGCGCGGGCATCGGGCCTGCTGTATCTCTACACCGCCGCGAACGAGGGCAGCCGCGTGCAGAACGGCACGCTGTTCCGGCTCGGTGAGTCGGTGGCGGACCAACTGGCGGAGGCCGTCCCGGCGTTGATGCGCGAGAGCGGCGGCCGCTCCTGGTACCTGATCGGCAACGACTACTCCTGGCCGCGGGCCGTCTGCACGCACGGCCGCCGCATCGCGAAGCACTTCGGCGGCGGTGTCGTCGGCGAGCGTCTCGTCGGGATCGGCGAGTCGTCGTTCGACGACGTGCTGGAGGACATCGAGGCGTCCGGCGCGGAACTCGTGCTGTCGAGCCTGGTGGGGTGGAGCTCGGTCGACTTCGAGCGGCGGTTCCACGCCGCGGGGCTGCGCCGCCGTGTCCGTACCCTCGCGCCCCTGCTGGAGGAGAGCACCCTTGAGCATCTGGGCGCGGCAGGCAGCGGGGTCTGGTCCTGCCTGCCGTACTTCTCCGCCCTGGACACGGCGGAGAACACCGGCTTCCTACGCCGCTACCGGGCCGTTTTCGGCCCCTGGGCGCCGTCGCCGTCGGCGCTGGCGGAGTCGGCGTACGAGGGTCTGCACCTGTTCGCCCGGGCCGCGCGGGAGGCGGGGTCGCCGCGCGGCGGGGACGTCTCCCGGGCGCTGCGGGGTCTCACGCTGACCGGGCCGCGCGGCCGTGTCTCGGTGGGAGCCGACGGCCGGCTGCGGCAGAGCATGCACCTGGCCGAGGCCTCCGCCACGGGGTTCGCGATCCTCGCCCAGGTGGCGTCCGGTACGGACCCGACGGAGGTGGAGTGGGTCTGAGGTTGCTCACGACTCGAGTCCCCCAATCCCCGAGCGGAGTGCGTCCCAACGCCGCCATCAGTGGAACTACTCAACTGCCGTGCCCAGCGGGAGGGTGTCCCGTCTCGAAGAACAGTGGCTGTGGGGCCGGTGCGGTCCGTCGGCTGAGGGCGGCGCGTGTCACCAGGCCCGCCAGTGCCGACCGGGAAGGCAGTCCGGTCTTGCGGTAGATGGCCGACAGGTGGCTCTCGACCGTGCGGCTGCTGAGGAACAGCTTCGTGGCGATGGCCTGGTTGCTCAGCCCTTCGGCGACGAGATCGGCTATCTCCCTTTCCCGTCTGGTCAGTTGGTCCAGCTCCGTGGGCGTGCCCGGCGGTTCGCGCAGCAGCTGTTCCGGTCCCGTGGCGAGGCGGTCGGGTCCCGTCGGCCCGGGCACCGCTTCCTCGCCCGGTGGGCGCACGATCGCGGCCAGGTCGGTCAGCAGCTGTGCGCCGCCGTCGGCGAGGAGGCGGTGGGCCCGTCTCCACAGGGCGGCGGCGTGCCGGGCGTCTCCCGCGGCCTGTGCCTGGGTGGTGGCGAGCAGCAGGGAGTACGCCTCCCAGAGCGTCGCCCCCGAGGGTGCGTACGCCCGCGCGGCGCGTTCGAAGAGGTGGGCGGCCTTGTGCGGGTCTCCGCGATGTTGGGCGAGCGCCGCCCGGGCGCGCAGTGCCGCTCCTCGCTGGCCGTGCAGCCCCATCCGTTCGGCCTCCGCGACCGCCTGCGCGGCCCAGCGCTCGGCCTGATCGGCGTCGCCGGTCGCGAGGGCCGTGGCGACGAGGGTCTCCAGCTGGCCGGGGCGGGTCGAGGGCTGGAGCTTCAGCAGGTCGGGGCCGCCCGCCGTCAGGATGGCGTGCTGGGCCCGGTGCGGCTCGCCGCCGACGAGGGCCGTGTGGCCGAGCATGCATCCGGCCAGCGAGGCCCACCAGTGCGCGCTTCCGCCGGCCGCGGCCACGGCCTCCTCCGCGGTCGTCAGGCCGGCCGTGTCGCCCAGGGGCGGGACAGCAGGAGGGTCAGTCCCTTGAAGCACAGGGTGAAGGCCAGGAGGTCGCTGCTGCCGATGGCCCGTGCGACGGATTCCGCCTCCTCCGCCGACTCCAGAGCGGCCGTCAGACGGCAGGTGGTGAGCTGTACGAAGGCCTTGCCGGTCAGCAGATGAGGAAGGACATGGACCTGACCGCTGCGGCGGGCGACCTCCAGCCCCCGGTCCGCGTGGCGTTCCGCGTCGGCGTAGCGCTCCAGCACGGCTTCCGCCCAGGCCAGCCAGACCAGCGACTCGGACGCCTCCGTGACGGCGGGATCGGTGAAGCCGTCCACCAGCCCGGCCGCGGCGTCGGCGAGCCGGCCGGCCGCGGCGGCCTGTCCCTCGTAGGCCTCGCCCAGCGACGCCAGCGCCAGGGCCGCTGCCTCTCCCCGGAGATCGCCGTGCGCACGGGCCACCGCGAGGGTCCGCGCGATGTCGTCGCGTACGTCGGCGTAGGAGACGGTGTTGAGGGCCGCCATGCCGAGGGCGAGGCCCAGTGAGACCGCCTGGCGCGGCTCGGGGCCGGGCGTGCGGGCCAGTTCCCGCTGGAGCAGGGCGAGGGCTTCCGGGGAGTGTCCGAGGTGACGTTCCATCATGGCGCACAGCGCCGTCGCGTCCCCGCGCAGCGACGCGTCGTCCTCGCCCGGGCCGCTGATCAGCGCGTGCAGCAGGTCCCGGCTCTCCCGCAGGCTGCCGCCCACCCCGAGCGCTCGCGCCCGCGCCAGCGTCAGCTCGCCGCGGCGCCGGGCGTGGGCGGCCGTGGCGGGCATGATCCGCAGGACGACGTCCAGGAGATGGGCGGCCGTGGCCGGCGCCGTGTGCGCGAACTGGGCGGCGGCCTCGCTCAGTACGGCCGCCGCCGCTGGATCCCAGCCCGTCAGGGATCTCTCCACGTGGTGGGCGCGTTCGGCGGCGGGGGCGCCGGTGCGGGCCAGTTCGGCCGCGGCGGTGCGGTGGATCTCGGTACGGCGGGACGCGGGCGTGTGCTCGTAGACCGACGCCCGCAGCAGTGGATGGCGCAGGGTCCACCGGCCGTCGGATCCCGTGCGCAGCAGATCGCGCCGCCCCAACGCGCCGATACGGTCGTCGAGTTCGGCCGCCGTGGGGTTCCCGGTCGTCAGACTCACCATGGCGGGCGTGGCATGGTCCCCGAGGACCGCCACCGCTTCGACGGTACGACGTTGTACGGCCGGCAGCGCGGTCAGTTCCTCCAGGAGCAGCGCGGCGAGTCCGCTCGGTGTCCCGGTCGTGGTGCCGGCGTGGCCGTGGGCGGCCGTGTCCCGCCGTACACCCTGCCGGTGGGCGTGCAGGAGACAGTGGAGGTAGAGCGGGTTGCCCCCGCTGGCGTCGTGGATCTCCCTGGCGTCGCCGGCCGGCAGATCCGGGGCCAGTGCCTCGATCGACTCCTGTTCGTCCAGCGGTCGCAGCCTCATCCGGAGTACGGCTCCGCTGTCGACGCCCCGCATGAGCGCGGCGTCCAGGGAGGGCGCCGTCTGCCGTTCGCGGCGGGCGACGACCAGCAGCACCCGTCCGCGCACCGGGTGCCGGATCATGTGGTCCAGCAGCTCCAGGGACGCGGGATCCGCCCAGTGCAGGTCGTCCAGCACCATCACCAGACCGCTCTGCTCCCCGAGCGTGGTCAGCACGTCGGCGAGGGCGCGGTGGAGACCGAAGCGGTCGCGGACGCCCGTGCCCGGTGCCGAGTGCAGTGCCGCGGGCGTGCCGTACAGGACGGGTGCCGCCGCCTCGGGTACGGCGTCGGAGGCGAGGAAGGCCGGATCGGCGTCGACGAACGCGTCCGTGAACACCTGGAAGGGGGTGTGCAGTTCGTACTCGGTGGCCCTGCCGCGCAGCACGGCCGGGCCCCGCTGCCGGGCCCGCGCGCAGAATTCGCTGAGCAGTCGGCTCTTGCCCATGCCTGCGTCGCCTACGACGTCGATCACGGCGGGCCGGCCGTCCTGCCCCACACCGCCGATCACCGAGTCGAACCGTGCCAGCTCAACTGCCCTGCCGACCAGCGTCGTCGCCGTCTCCTCGAACGCCGGCACTATCGTGTTTCCCTTCCGTGGACATCCCCTTGCACGGCCACGAGGACATCGCGCGTCAATTCGCCCCTCCCCCGTTGGGCGGCCTCAGTGAAGCAACCTGTGAGGGCGAGCGGGCCAAAGTGTGATCGAAGGTGAAATAACAAGTCAAGCTATCCATTCTTCCGGACAACGCTCTGCCGCTGCTGCGGCAACGGCGGTTGGACGTGGTGATCTCCTACCAGTACCGCTTGCTCGGCACACCTCAGCCAACGGGCACCACGGCCGTCGAACTCGTCAACGACCCGCTCGCACGATCCTCCTGCCCCTGCCCCACCCTGGACGCACCATCGAAGCGCTGGTCCGCTCGGGCACGGAAGCGCATCCCGCGACCGCCTCGACGCTGGACCTCCTCCGAAGAATCCAGCCGGAAGGGGGACAGGAGACGCTTGCGGCTCATCCATGGACCGCCACGTCCCCGACCGGCACCGCGCAGCACAACAGCGCCTCGCCTGCGTCGAGTTGGGCGGTCGGGTCGGTCAGGTGGGCGACCGTCCCGGTGACGCTCTTGCGGCAGGTTCCGCAGGCTCCCGAGCGGCAGGCCGAGGGGAGCCCGAGGCCTGCCGACTCCGCCGTGTCGAGGAGGGTGCCGCTGTCGGCGGTCCAGGTGGTGCGGGTGCCGCTCGCCGTGAAGTGCACGGTGAACGGGCCGGGTTCGGGTGGTGGACGCTCGTCGAGGGACACCGGGCGGGGCGAGAGGAAGCGTTCGTCGCGTACGGCTGCGGCGGGGACGCCGACGGACAGCAGTGCCGTGCGCACGGTGTCGACGAAGCCCTGTGGGCCGCAGAGGTACGCCTCCACCGTGCCGTCGGCCGCAAGCTCCCGCAGTTCGGCGGTGGTCGGGCGGCCGGCGCGGGCGCCGTACGGCAGTCCGGGGCCGGGGTCGGTGACGTACAGGCGTGCCGCGGCGTTCGGGAGTTTCGCCAGCAGGGCGAGTGCCTCCTCCCACAGCGGGGTCTCCGCGCTCGTGCGGACGACGTTCAGTACGGTGACCGGTCGCTCGGGGCTGGCGTCCAACAGGGCGCGCAGGACGGGCAGTACGGGCGTGATGCCGATGCCCGCCACGGCCAGCAGGAGGGGACGGCGCGCGTCGGAGGTGGTGAGGTCTTCGCCGTACGGTCCCGACAGGAGCACCTGGGAGCCGGCCGGCAGAGTGTGCAGGCGGGCCGAGACGCGGCCGTCCGGGACGCGCTTGACGCTGATGCGCAGTTCGGTTTCGGTGGTGCCGGTGAGGGTGTAGCACCGCCACAACGGGCCTGTCTCGTCGGCGAGATGGAGGCGGAGGTGCTGTCCGGGTCGGCAGCCCGTCCCGCCGGCCGGATCGCGGAACGCGAAGGTGGTGACCGTGAGGCTTTCGTCCGTGCGCCGGATCAGTTCGGCGTACCGGGGGCGACCCGGCTCGGCCAGGCGGGCGGTGTAGCGGGGCTCGGCGGGGGCCCGGCCGCGGTCGACGAGGCGGTCGCCCGGCTCGATCCGGCCGCCGCGTACGACCTTCGCGTACATCCCGCAGTACAGGTGGCCGAAGCGGGAGGCGAGCAGGGCGGGGACGTTCAGGTCGCGCACGCCCGTCCCGGGCCGGACCGTCGTGGCCCGGCAGCGCTCGGTGGGGAAGGTGAACTCCAGCTCCGCCTCGCCCAGTTGGACCCGCGCACCCGGCAGGTCCAGCTCGCGCCAGGCGCCCAGGCCGGAGACGTACAGGTTGGCGCGGAAGCGGAGCGGGTCGACGGGGACGCCGGCCGCCCGCGCCAGCGCCTCCACCGTGTCGAGGTTGATGACGGACAGCGGCGCGTCGGACCAGTCCCAGAGGGCCGCACCGGGACGGACCAGGCGGGCGTCGCCGAGGGGACCGGGCGGGAGCGCCCGTGGGTCGCCGAGCGGACGACCCGACTCACCGAGGGGACCGGGCGGGAGCAGCCCCGCCTCGCCGAGTCGGCCGGGCGGGAGCGGCTCCGTGTCGTCGAGTGGGATCCGCACCTCGCGGCCGTCAGGAGCCGTGAGGCGTACCGCGTCCGGCTCCATCTCCAGTCGGCACAAGCCCAGTTCGGCGTGCTTGCGCAGGCGCAGCAGCAGCTCGCTGGAGATCCATCCGTGCGCGTTCGGCTCGACCGGTGTCGCGCCTTCCGTCAGCGCGAACGCCCGGTCCAGCGGCAGGCCTTGGCCCGCCGTGAGGTGTACGTGGGGCAGCGACTGGCCCGGCATGCCCTTCACGGGGTAGCGGTAGAGCGCCTCCAGACGAGGCGTCAGAAGTGCTCCCACGCCGACTCCTCCCCCGCCGTGCACGGACCGCCCGCGTGGCAGGCGAGCCGTCCCTCGGCCAGGTCGAGGCGGACCGTGAGCAGGGTGCGCCAGCGCTGGTGGAACGGCAGGCCCGGCTGCGGGTGGCAGCACACGGGGGCGCCGTCGCTCTCGTGCGCGTGCAGCAGCTCGGCCCAGTGGGCCGGGTCGGGCGAGGCGAGCAACTTCCGTCCGGCGGTGATGTGTTGGAGGCGGGGGTAGGTGCCGGCGGTGCTCACGGCGAGTTCGCCGGTGGCCAGGCGGGGGTCGAGGAAGTGATTCGTGTGCAGGAGGTGTCCGTCGGCGTCCGGGGGCAGTACGGCGGTGCCGGCCGGGCTGAGTTCCACGCAGACGGCGTCACCGTGCCGTCCGTCGTACGTCACGACGGTCAGGACCGTGGACGCCGACACGTCGGCCGAGCGGGCGATGTCCACGGCTTCGGCGATCGTGGTGGCCTCGTCGAGGATCCGGCGGGCCACGGCATGCACGGGTACGCCGATCCGCTCACCGTCCGACGCGTGGCTGAGGATGTTGAAGTGCAGCCCGAGACCTGCCGAGTTGAGGCCGATCTTGCCGAGGATTCCGGCCTCGGTGAAGGTCCGCACACCAGGATGCCGAACCAGGGTCCTGGTCCCGGCGAACTCCTCGTGCCAGTCCCAGGTCTGGATGGTGTGCGGGGCGCCGGGCCCGCCGACGTACACGGCGGTGGTGCATTCGCCGTCGGCGGTGGCGCCGACGGTGGCGAGTATCTCCGTGCGGGCGTTGAGCATGCCGAGCTGCCACAGGGGCACGTCGGCGCCCCGGGCCAGCGCCGCCAGCTCCGTGTGCAGGGCGGGGGCCCAGCGCCGTATCTCCTCGGCCGCCTGATCGCCGTACGAGGGCAGGACGGCCGGATCGACCTGTACGGCCTCGAAGAGCCGCCGGTATTCGGTGATGCTCGTGCGGATGCGGGTCCGGTCGGCCACGCCGAGGGCGTGGCCGCGTTCCGCCGGGTCGGCGGTGTCGGTGTGGTGGCGGGCGATCACCGGGTGCTGCTCAGGATCGCGTCCCACATCACCTCGGCCGCGACGGCGCCCAGGCCTACGGAGTTGATCGCGTGGGCGCCGATCCGGGAGGGGGCGGTCGGCAGGTCGACCTCGTCGGTGGTGAGGGTGAAGAGGGTGTCGCCGTCGAGGTTGGTGTGGAAGGGCTGGATGCCCCGGTGCATGGAGCCGTGCACCTGTCTGCCGAGCTGCTCCAGCGCCCGGTCGTCGAGGCGGACGTTGGTGATCAGCGCCGAGATGGTGGTGTTGCCGGGCGCGGCCGTCGGGCCGTCTCCGGCGAACGCGGCCTGGTAGTCGAGGTGGGGCAGGCGGCGGGTGCCGGTGGCGGGGTCGTAGTTGCCGCGGACCACCGTGCCGTCGCGGTCGACGATGACACCGACGGCGTTGACGACGGTCACGGCGAGGATCCGGATGTCGCCGATCTGCCGGAAGGCGGCGCCCTGTCCGGAGAACTCGCAGCGTGACCAGTCGATCTTGCCGACGGAGGCGCTGATCCCGGCGCCCGCGCGGCCGACCGCGACGCGGCCGGGTTCGGCCATGCGCAGGGCGGCCCGGCCGAGGGCCGCGTCCGGGACGACGGCGTTGGCGCGGGCGGCGAAGTCGTAGATGATCGCGCCGGACACGCACTTGAGGTCGTTCCAGCCGACCTTGTTGTCGACGCGGGCGCGCAGTTCGTCGGCGACTCCGGCGCAGGCGCCGAGGCCGTACAGGGAGCCGCCCGAGAGGCAGATGGCGTGGGCGTACTGCTTGTCGCCGTAGGAGAGGCCGATGGCGCCGCCGCGTTCGTCGATGAACATGCGGGCGCCGGCCGGGACATGGAGGACCGTGGTGCCGGTGGGGCCCTCCGTGTACTGGGCGGTGCCCACCTCGACGCCGGGGAAGTCGAACTCGACCGTGCCCGCGCCGGGGCTGGGCCGCGGCACGAGGTCGAGGTCGTCGTTGCTCTCGGCCGGTCCGAAGGAGGGGGTCGGGATGACCCGGCCGGCGGCCGGTGCCGGGTGCTCGGTCAGCGTCATAGCGTCTCCAGGAGCTGTCGGGAGTAGGGATGCTGCGGGGTGGCGTAGAAGCGTTCGGCGTCGGCGAGTTCGACGATCGCGCCGGCGCGCATCACCGCCACTCGGTGGGCGAGGTAGCGCACCGCGGCGAGGTCGTGGGAGATGAACAGGGCGCCGAAGCCGTGTTCGGTCTGGAGGTCGTGGACGAGGTTGAGGATCTGGGCCTGCACGGACACGTCCAGGGCGCTGACCGCCTCGTCGAAGACGATGAATTTCGGGTGGGTGATCAACGCCCGTGCGATGGCGACGCGTTGGCGCTGGCCGCCGGAGAGTTCGTGCGGGAGGCGCTCGCCGTAGGAGGCGGGCAGGCCGACCTGGTCGAGGATGCGCAGGGCAGCCTGGTGGTGGGTGCGCAGTCGGGCGCCCTTGACGGCGGCGAGGGGCTCGGCGACCGAATCGGCCACGGTGAGGCGGGGGTTAAGGGACCAGTGGGGGTTCTGGAGGACCGCCTGGACCTCTCCGGCGCGGGTACGGCGGCCGCCGTAGGGGAAGCGGACCGTGCCGGAGGTGGGCTTGCGCAGTCCCAGGGCGACGGAGCCGGTGGTGGTCTTGCCGGAGCCGGACTCTCCGACCAGTCCGAGGGTCTCACCGGCGGCGATGCTGAAACCGACCTTGTCCATGGCGGTGACGTGCTTGAACACCACGGAGACGGCGTCGAGTTCGAGGACCGGATCCTCGCTCATCGGGCGTCCTCCTTCGCCAGTGGTGCGCCTGCCGGGTGGTGGCACAGGACCGTGCGGCCCTCGACCTCGCGAGCCGAAGGGCGCGTGGTGGCGCAGTCGTCGGTCGCCGCCGGGCAGCGGGGGCCGAAGACGCAGCCGGGTTCGCCCTCGGTGAGGACGGGTGGGGTGCCGACGATGGTGAGCAGCCGGGTGCCGTCCTTCGCCCGGGCGGGGTCGGCCGCCGACAGAGCGTCGGTGTACGGGTGTTGGGGTGCGGCGAGGACCTGAGCGGTGGGTCCGTCCTCGACGATCCGGCCGCCGTACATGACGGCGATCCGTTCGCAGTGGCGGGCGACTCCGCCGAGGTCGTGGCTGAGCCAGAGCACCGTGGTGCCGTGTTCGGCGGCGAGGCCGAACAGCAGGCGGAGGACTTCCTCGCGGACCTGGCTGTCGAGGGCGGCGGTGGGTTCGTCGGCGATCAGGAGATCGGGCTTGCGGGCCATCGCCATGGCGACGATGACGCGTTGGGCCATGCCCCGGAGATCTGGTGGGGGTAGAGGCGCAGGACGCGTTCGGGGTCGCGGATGCGGACGCCTTCGAGGAGGGCGGCCGGGTCCGCCGCGAACCCTCGCAGGGCGAGCCCGAGTTGGCGGCCGATGCGCAGGGTCGGGTCGAGGGCGCCGACGGGGTCCTGCGGGACGAAGGCCAGCCGTTCGCGGCGCAGGGCGACCAGGCGGTCAGTGGGCAGGTCGAGGACGGACTCGCCGTCGAGCAGGACGCGGCCGCGCGGGACCACGGTGGCCCTGGGCAGCAGGCGTCCGATCAGCAGGCCGAGGGTGGACTTGCCGGAGCCGGACTCGCCGACGATGCCGACGGTCTCGCCGCGGTGGACGGTGAGGGAGGTGCCGTCGAGCGCGCGGACGGTCCGTTTGCCGGTGCGGTACTCGGCGACGACGTCCTCGATCTCCAACAGCGGTGCGGTCGTGCCGACGACGGTCTCCGGTGGCGGTGCTGTCATGTCAGCGACCTCGTCTCTCGGGGTTCGAAGCGGTCGCGCAGGCTGTCCCCGATGAGGTTGATCGCCATGATGGCGGCGACCAGGACCACGCCGGGGGCGACGATCAGCCAGGGGGCTCCGACCATGTAGAGGCCGCCTTCCTGGATGAGCAGGCCCAGGGAGGCGTCCGGGAGTTGGACGCCGTAACCGAGGAAGCTGAGGCCGCCCTCGACGAGGATGCCGACGGACAGGGCGTAGGTGCCCTGGACGGCGACGGTGCCGGCGACGTTGGGCAGGATGTGCCGGAGCATGATCGTCGTGGCGCGGACGCCGCTGATCCGGGCCGCGGTGACGAACTCGCGGCGGGCGACCGCGCGGGCCGCGATGCCGACCATGCGGGTCATCAGCGGGACGGTCACCAGGACGATCGCGGCCAGGGCGGCGGTGCGGCCCGGGCCGAGGACGGCGGCGACCAGGACGGCCAGGACGATGGCGGGGAAGGCGTACAGGATGTCCCCGATCCGCAGGACGATCTCGGCGGTACGGCCGCCCCGATAGCCGGCGAGGACACCGAGGGCGGTGCTGATGACGGCCGTGCAGGTGACCGCGAGGGCCGACAGCAGCAGGGTGGTGCCGATGCCCTGGAGGAGACGGGGCAGGAGGGAGCGGCCGAGGTTGTCGGTGCCCAGGAGCCAGCCGGAGCCCGGTGGTTGGAGCCGGGGCCCGACGATGGCGTCCGGGCGGCCGCCGAGCCCGGCGAGCCGGCCGACCAGGGTGACGAGGAGGAGGGCCAGGAGCACCCATACGGCGGCGCGGAAGAGGCCGTCGTAACCACGCATGGCGGTTGCCCGGCGGAGGCGGCGCCGGAGTGATCCTCGTGTTGTACCGGGGGGCTTGAGGACCTTGTCTTTCATTGCGCCGCCCCCTTCCCCACCGTGCTGATCCGCGGGTCGATGAGGCCGCTCGCCAGGTCGACGAGCAGGTTGGTCGTGATGAAGACCGTCGCCGCGAGGAGGACGCCCGCCTGGATCACCCCGTAGTCGCGGCGGTCCAGGCCGTCGACGAGGTAGGAGCCGAGGCCGGGGACGTTGAAGAGGCGTTCGACGATGACCGCGCCGCCGAGCAGGTAGGCGCTGAGGGTGGCGACCAGGGTGAGGACGGGGACCGAGGCGTTGCGCAGGACGTGGTGGCGCACGATGAAGCCCTTCGGTTCGCCGCGGGCGACAGCGGCCGCGATGTGCGGTTCCACCAGCACGCCCAGGACCGCGTCCCGGGTGGTGCGGGCGGTCGCCGCGACACAGAACACGGCGAGGACGCAGGCGGGCAGGAACAGGGAGCCGATCGAGCCGAGCGGGTCCTTCGACCAGGGGATGTACGTGCCGACGGTCAGGCCCAGGCTGTAGCGGGTGAAGAGGAACACCACCAGGCTGCCGAGGACGAACTCCGGCAGGCTCATGCCGAACGCGCTGACCAGGCGGCCCGGCACTCCCCCGCGTCCGCCGCCGTCCCGGGTCCCGGTGCAGACGCCGAGCGGGACGCCGACGGCGACGGTGAGGAGGAGGGCGAGCACGGTGAGGGTCACGGTGACCGGCAGCCGGTCGCCGAACTCGGCGGCGACCGGGGTGCGGGCGGCCAGCGAGGTGCCGAAGTCGCCCTGGACGGCGTTGCGCAGCCAGTACAGGTACTGCTCCGCCACCGGGCGGTCGAGGCCGAAGCGGGCCGCCGCCTCCGCCTTGTCCGCCCGGGAGGCGAGCGGTCCGAGGACCAGGTCGGTGTAGCTGCCCGGCATCGCGCGGACGGCGGCGAAGATCAGCACCGAGACGCCGAAGAGGGTGAGCGCGGCGGTGGCGACGCGGCCGAGGAGCCAGCGGATGTGGTCCATGACGGCCTACTTCGCGCCCGGGAGGGTGTACGAGGTGATGTCGCGCAGGAAGTTGCCGTAACCCTCGGCGGAGCGCAGGGTCGGGCTCACCTGGTCGGTGCGGTAGCCGACGACGGACGGGCGGGTGACCAGGGGCAGCATCTGGGCGGCGGTGTCGACGCGGGCGCACAGTGCGGCGAGCGTCTTGGTGCGGGCGGCGCCGTCGGGCTCGCTCGCGGCGCGGTCGATGAGCGTGTCGAGGGTCTTGTCGTCGTTGAGGAAGGTGCCGGAGAAGCCGGCGGCGACCGGGTTCCACCAGCGGGAGACCATCGAGGCGTCCACGTAACCGGCGAACCAGCCGACGGCGAGGTCGAAGTCGGGCTTGGCGCCGAAGACCTTGGCGCCGTAGGTGGTGTCGTCGTACTTCTGGATCTTGACGGTGACGCCTGCCTTGGCGAGTTGCTGCTGGATGACCTGGGCGATCTGGCCGACGGCGGGCTCGGAGGTGTAGACGGCGAGGCGGAGGGTGCCGGCGTTCTTCAGCGCGGCGGTGTCGCCGGTCGCGGACGGGAGCTTCGCGGGGTCGCAGGCGCCGGGCAGGACGCTGGGCGTGACCCCGGTCGGCTGTGACTGGCCGCCCAGGGCGACGGAGGCGATCTCCTTGCGGTTCAGGGCGCTGTCGAGGGCGAACCTGACCTTCTCGTCGGCGAGCGGCGAGTCCGGGTTCTTGGAGTTCTGGATCAGGTAGTAGAAGTCGCTGTTGGTCTGGCTCACCACCTTGGCGTCGCGGGTGCCGGCCAGCTGGTCCATGGAGTCGACGTTGTTGAAGTTCACGAAGGCCGCGCTGCCGTTGCGCAGGGCGGCGAGCCGGGCGGCCTCCTGCGGCACGATCTCGATCTTCAGGTCGGTGATCCGTACGGACTTCGCGTCGCGGTAGGCGGTGTTGGGGGTGAAGTTCCAGTACTGGTCCTGTTTGTGGTCCTTCACCACGAAGGGGCCGGTGCCCAGCATCTCCTTCTGCAAGTCCAGCGAGCCGTCCTCGATCTCCTTCATGGGCAGGATCGCGGCCGGGGTGTTGGCGAGCGCGGCGAGGAACGGCGTGTAGGCCTTGGTGAGTTGGACGGTGACCTGGTCCGCGCCGGTGGCCTTGACCGACTTCACCGGGCCGAGCTGGGCGGCGTAGGCGGCCTTGGACTTGAGCAGCCGCTTGATGCTGCCGACGACGTCGGCCGTGGTGAGGGCGCGGCCGTTGGAGAACTTCACGCCCTTGCGCAGCGTGAAGACGTAGGTGGTCGCGTCCGGCTGCTTCCAGGAGCTGGCCAGCATGGGCTTGATGCCGAACTTGGAGTCGACGGTCACCAGGGGTTCGTAGACCAGGGACTCGATCGACCAGGAGCGGGCGGTGGCGGCGGTCTGCGGGTCGAGGCCGCCGGCCTCCACGGAGTCGTAGTCGAGCTGGACGGTGAGCGGTCCGGTGCCCTTCAAAGACGTGTCGGACTGGTCGAGATAGCCGGACTTCGAGGCCTTGCCCGCGGCGCCGGTGTCGGTCGCGGCGGGTGCGGAGCAGGATGTCACGGCGGCCGACAGAGCGACGGAGCACACGAGGACTGCTGATCTTCGCATGGCCGCTCCTCCTTTCGGGGAGTTTGCCGGATCGTTCCGGCAACGAGGGTGAGGAAAGGGGGGAGTTGGGGAGACAACGGGTTCCTGTGACGCTTACGGACTTACGGAAGTGATGCTTACGGGCGCGTGGACGCCCGGATGTTCAACTCGATGGGAAGGTCGCGGACGGTCCCCTTCGGCGTCTCGCCGGAGAGGATCTCGCAGAGCAGGCGGGCGCATGCGGCGCCCATGGTCCGCGGTCTGAGGTCGACCGCGGTGATCGGGGGTTCCGCCGTGCGCATGGCGGAGCTGTCGACGCAGGAGGCGAGGAGGATGTCCTCGCCCACCGTGCGTCCGGCGGCGCGGAGTTCGGGCAGCACCGCGGCGGCCGCGCCGTCGGCGGCGCACACGATGGCGTCGATCTCCGGGGTGCGCGCCAGCAGTTGGCGTACGACGGCCCGGAGCACACTCGGCGGGGAGCCGAACGGCGCCTTCTCCTTGACCTCGGGCACGCCTCGGTCGGCGCACCAGCGGGCATGAGTCCGCTGGAGGGTGAGGGCCCAGTCGCCGGTGGTGTCGGAGGCGACGAAGGCGGGGCGGCGGGCGCCCGACGCGTGCAGATGGTCGAGGAGTTCGGTCATCGAGGCGTCGTGGTCGGACCATATGACGCCGGTGGGCTGCCGGTCGCCGACATACCGCTCGGCCGTGACGACCGGCAGTCCGCTGCCCATCAGCTGCTCCACGACCGGGTCCTCGGCCACCGGGTCGCACAGCACCAGCCCGTCCACCTGCGGGACCTCCGCGCGGCGGTGCGGGAGGTGCCCGGAGGACAGGAGGGTGACGTTGAGCCCGGCGTGGGCGGCCTGTTCGGCGACGCCGAAGACGAAGGACATGTAGTACTCGGCGCTGGTCAGGAACTCCGGGATGTGCAGCGCGATGGTCTCGGTCACCGAGGTGCGCAGGCTGCGGGCGCTGCGGTTGGGGGCGTAACCGAGCCGCTCGGCCGCGTCGAGGACCGCACGGCGGGTGGGCCCCGAGACCCGGCCGTGGCCACGCAGGGCGTCGGAGGCGGTGGTCTTGGAGACGGCGGCCTCGCGCGCCACGTCGGCGATGGTGGGCGGGACGGCGGGGGTCGCGGGTGCGGACGGCGGGTGTGGTGCGGCGGCGGGGGTTCCGGAGGTCATCGCCGATCACCAGCCGTTCGTGAGGACGTCGTCGAGGGCGGCGACGAAGACGTCCGCGCTGTCCCGGGTCAGACACATCGGCGGCTTGATCTTCAGCACGCACTGCCGGTCGGACGTCGGCTGCATGATCACACCGAGTTCGCGCAGCCGCTCGCAGATCGCGGCCGTCTCCTCGGTCGCGGGCTCCAGGGTCGTACGGTCGCGCACGAACTCCACGCCCAGGTAGAGCCCGGAGCCGTGCACCGCGCCGATCAGCGGGTGCCGGTCGGCGAGTTCGAGCAGCCGTCGCTTCAAGTGGCCGCCCACGTCGCGGGCGTTGGCCTGGAGGTCCTCGTCGCGCAGCGCGTCGAGCACGGTCAGGCCGACCACCGAGCTGACGGGGCTGCCGCCGGCCGACGAGAAGAAGTAGCCCTGGGTGCGGTAGGCGTCGGCGATCTCCCGGCTGGTGATCACCGCGCCGAGGGGGTGCCCGTTGCCCATGGCCTTGGCGACGGTCACCACGTCCGGGACGACACCCTGCTGCTCGAATCCCCAGAAGTGGGTGCCGAGCCGGCCGTAGCCGACCTGCACCTCGTCGGCGATGCACAGTCCGCCGGCGGCACGGGTGGCCGCGTAGACCTGTTCCAGGTAGCCGTCGGGGAGGGCCATGCCGCCGGCGTTGCCGTAGTAGGCCTCGCACAGGAAGGCGGCAGGGGCGTGCCCGGCGGTGGCGAGTTCGGTGACGCGGGCGGCGGCCTCGGGACCGTAGCGCCAGGCCTCCGCGCCCCGGTGGCGGCCCCGGTAGGAGTTGGGGGCGGCGACCGTGTGCACCCAAGGTGGGCGCGATTCAAGGGCGCCCGGGTTGTCGGCGATCGAGGTGGAGACGGCGTCGCTCGCGTACGTCCAGCCGTGGTACGCCTCCTCGACGGCGACCACGTCCTGGCGTCCGGTGGTCGCCCAGGCCAGTCGCAGCGCCAGGTCGACCGCCTCGGAGCCGCTGTTCACCAGGAACACGGTGTCCAGTCCGGCGGGCAGCAGCTCCGTGAGGCGTTCGCAGAGCTCGACCACCGAGGCGTAGTGGAAGCGGGAGTTGGTGTTCAGCCGCTGCCACTGACGGTGAACGGCGTCGCTCAGCGCGGGGTGGCCGTGGCCGAGGATCGTCACGTTGTTGAGCATGTCGAGGTAGCCGCGGCCCCGGGTGTCGACCAGGTACTGGCGCCAGCCGCGCTCGATACGGGGAGGTTCCTCGTAGTAGTGCTCCTGGACTGTGGCGAAGGCGTGCTCACGGCGGGTCAGCAACTCCCCTTCCGCGTCCTGGGATTCCGGCGTCCCGGGGAGCAGGAGCGCCGTGGGGTCCGGGCACAACCGGAGCCAGCCGTCGGCGAGTTCGGGGGTGGCGAAGCGGGGCGGGCGGGCGCCGGCGAGGTGGCTGAGCTGTACGCCGAGGAGGTGTACGCCGTCGAACTCGGCCACGGTGCCGAGCAGTTGGCCGGGCTTGACCGGGCCGGAGTCCAGTGGGGCGGTGTCGAGGCCGTCGAGGATCAGCTCGGGCCCGTCGTCCTGCCGCAGGGTCACCGCCCCGTCGGCGTCGCGGGAGACCGTGCCCGCCCATGGGGCCCGGACCTCCAGCGGCTCGGTGACGTACAGCTCGACGCCGAGCGCACAGGTCGCGGCGGGGCTTTCGCCGTCGACCGTGGTGCGGGTCATCCGGAACTCGCCGTGCCGGGTGCGGACGGCGTGGTCGGCACTCAACTCCGCCCGGACCAGGTCGAGTTCGGCGTTCGGCGACTGCCAGAAGCCGGTGTGCAGGCCGTCGGCGAAGACGGAGAGGTCCAGGGCGTGGACGCGCTCGGGAAGACCGGGCACCAGGCGCTCACCGGACACCGGCGCACCTGACTCACCCACCCGCTCCCCGGACCCCGGCGCCGCCTTCGCCCCGCTCGCTCCCTTCAGCTCATGCCGAAGCTGCGCGGTCATCACCCGCGCCGGCACCGACGTCGCCACCTCGAACATCGTCCACTCGCGGTCGAGCGCGTCCGAGGCGTAGTCGTTGTCGGGGTCGAGCCGGACGTCGTACTGACCGCTGGCGACCAGGACGGCCGACCGCAGCACGACCAGCGGCCACAGGACCGCCAACTCCTCGTCGCCGAGCGGGCGCTCCGCGTGGAAGGCGCGTACGGCGGGCAGTACGGAGGTCGGTCCCGCGCCATGGTGGTGCAGTACGGAGGTGCAGGTGACGGCCAGCTCCGCGACGGTCCAGCCGAGGCCCAGATCGCCGAAGTCGATCACTCCGACCGGCATCGGGCGTCCGTCGGGGGCCGGTTCGCAGACGACGTTGTTGTCGGTGAGGTCACCGTGGATCAGCTGCGTCGGCAGGCGGTCGGCGTACGGCTCGACCAGCGCGTGTGCGGCACGGGCCGCGCGCAGCACGCGCTGGGCGCGGAGCTGGTCGGGCAGGTGCGGGGCGAGCGTCTCGACCACGGTGAGCGCGTTGCGCAGGTCCCACAGGCGGGGCTGGTCCACGACGAGGGCGGCCGGCGCGGAGAGCGCGCCGGCGACCCGGCCGGCGATCCGGCCCAGCTCGGCGACGACCGCGGGGGCGAGGTAGCGGCTGTCCATGATGGGCTCACCGGGCACGAAGTCCAGGAGCAGACAGGCGAGTTGCGAGCCGTCGGCCGTGAGCCACTGCACCGGGTCGCCGTCCGCGCCCGGCCGCGGGCGGGGCAGCCGCAGCTCGGGGAGCGTGGCGGCGAGTTCCTCGATCGCCGAGCACCGCACACGCAGGGCCGCCGGGTCGACGGCCGGGTTGGTCACCTTGAGGACGTGGTCGACGGTGTCCGTGCGCACCCGGTAGTTGCGGTCCTGCTGGCTGCCCAGCGACCGGAGCGTGCCGCGCACCCCGAAGCGCTCGTCGAGCAGCGCGAGTACGTCGGCCTCGTCGACCCGGGCGATCGGTCGGACGAGCCAGTCGGCGGAGGGAAGTCCCATGGGTGGTACCGCTTCTCTTGCGTGGCGCTTGCATGCCGCACCGTGGTGCCGCATGCATGCCGGAACGTTCCGGCAAACGTAGAGCCGACATCCGGGGGCGTCAATGCCCGCAGACGACATTTCAAAAAAATTGAAAGTTCGTGGTTGGTAAGGCTACCCTCACCGCCGTGAGACTCCCCATGCTCAGAAGAACCCTCGCCGCCTGCGCGGCCTCCGCCCTGCTCGCCCTCACGGGCTGCGCGAGCTCCGACGCCGAAGGGACGCCGGACGCCGCTCCGGCGTCGGCCGCCGCGGACGCCTTCCCCGTGAGCATCAAGCACGCCTTCGGTACGACCGTCATCGAGAAGAAGCCCACGCGCGTGGCCACGATCGTGTGGAGCAACCACGACGCCGCGCTCGCCCTCAACGTCGTCCCCGTCGGCATACCGAAGCAGACCTACGGCGACCAGGACGGCGACGGCGTACTGTCCTGGACCGCGAAGAAGCTCAAGGAGCTGAAGGCGAAGACGCCGACGCTGTTCGACGAGTCCGACGGCCTGGACTTCGAGGCGATCGCCGAGACACGGCCCGACGTGATCCTCGCGTCGTACTCCGGCATCTCCAAGGACGACTACACGACCCTCAGCGAGATCGCGCCCACCGTCGCCTACCCCTCACTCGCCTTCGGCACGGGTTGGCGGGACACCATCGAGCTGGACGCGAAGGCGCTGGGCCTCGCCTCCGAGGGCGACGCGCTCGTGGCGAGCCTGGAGAAGACCATCGGCGACGCGGCCGCGAACCACCCCACGATCAAGGGCCGTACCGCGCTGGTGGGTTACTTCGATCCGAAGGACTTCAGTACGGTCGGCTACTACACCAGCCACGACGTGCGCAATCAGTTCTCCGTTGACCTGGGCATGAAGATCCCGGCGAGCCTGACCACGCTCTCGGCGAAGACCGACGAGTTCTACCGGACGATCAGCGCCGAGAAGGCCGACGTCTTCGACGACGTCGACGTGATCGTCACCTACGGCGACGACAAGCTGCTCGGCCGGCTCCAGAAGGACCCGCTGCTCGGCAAGATCCCCGCGATCGCCAAGGGCGCGGTCGTGGTCATACCGGACGGCTCCGAACTGGCCGCCGCGCTCTCGCCGCCCACCGCGCTGACCATCCCGGCCACGACCGACGAGTACGCCGGGCTGCTGGCGGACGCCGTAGCGCACCTCAAGTGACCACCCGGTCCCGCCCGTTGCTGTGGCCGGCGGCCTGCCTGGCGCTCGTCGCGGCCGCCGCCCTGCTCTCCGTCATGTTCGGGGCCCGTACGGTCTCCCCCGGCGACGCCTTCGCCGCCCTCGTCCACGGCGAGGACGGCACCCTGGCCCGGGCCGCCGTCCGGCAGCGCGTCCCCCGCACGGGGCTCGCGCTGCTGGTCGGCGCGGCGCTCGGCACGGCCGGGGCGGTGATGCAGAGCCTGACCCGCAATCCGCTGGCCGACCCCGGCATCCTCGGCGTCAACGCCGGTGCCGCGCTGGCCGTCGTCTGCGGGATCGCCTACCTCGGGATCAGCACGCCGGCGCAGTACATGTGGCTGGCGGTGGCCGGGGCGGGCGCGGCGGCCTTACTCGTGTACGCGATCGGCTCGCGCGGGCGGGGCGGGGCGACGCCGGTGAAGCTGGCGCTGGTCGGGACGATGGTGACGGCCGCACTGTCCTCGCTGGTCAGCGCGGTACTGCTGCCGCGCCTCGACGTGGTGAACACCTTCCGGTTCTGGCAGATCGGCGGGGTGGGCGGCGCGTCGGCGGACGGCATCCGCCAGGTGCTGCCGCTGCTGGCGGCCGGCTTCCTGCTGAGCCTGGGCTCGGCTCGCGGCCTCAACGCACTCGCGCTCGGCGACGACCTCGCCACCGGACTCGGCCAACACGTCGCCCGTACCCGCCTGTTGGCCGCCCTGGGCGCCGTCCTGCTGTGCGGGGCGGCCACCGCGGCCGCCGGTCCGATCGGCTTCGTCGGACTGGTCGTCCCGCACACGGTCCGGTTGCTGACCGGCCCCGACAACCGCCGGGTGCTGCCGCTGTCGGCGCTGGCCGGAGCGGCCCTGGTGACCCTCGCCGACGTGGCGGGCCGTCTGGTGGCCCGGCCCGGCGACATGGAGGTCGGCATAGTGACGGCGGTCGTCGGCGCGCCGGTGTTCATCGCCGTCGCGCGGCGGCAGAAGGTGCGGGACCTGTGAGTAACCGTCACCCGGCGGCAGAAAGTGCGGGACCTGTGAGTAACCGTCACCCGGCCGCAGAAAGTGCGGGACCTGTGAGTACGTCACCGGACGCCGGCTCGGCCTCGACGAAAGCTGCGCATACGCCACGGGACGCCGGATCGGTCGAGGCGATCCGCCGTGGCCGACGGCGCCGACTCCGCCGTAGACGAACCGCCCTCGTGGGACTGGCGGCGGTGCTGGCCGCGCTGTTCCTCACCGGTCTCTGCGTCGGACACACCGTCTACTCCTTCTACGACGCCCTGCGCGTGGTCTTCGGCGACAGCGTGCCGGGCGCCTCCTTCACCGTGGGGCGGCTGCGGTTGCCGCGCGCCCTCACCGGGACGCTGGCGGGGTTCGCGTTCGGGCTGGCCGGGGCGGCCTTCCAGACGCTGCTGCGGAACATGCTGGCCAGTCCCGACGTCATCGGGATCACGTCGGGGGCAAGTGCCGCGGCGGTGTTCGCGATCATCGTGCTGGGGCTGAGCGGGACGGCCGTGTTCCTCGTCGCCGTACCGGCGGGGATCGCCGTCGCGCTCGTCATCTACCTGCTCACGTACCGACAGGGGGTCCTGGGCGCGCGGCTCGTGCTCGTCGGCATCGGCGTCGGGGCCCTGCTCAACAGCGTGACCTCCTATCTGCTGCTGCGCGCCCCGGCCTGGGACGTGCAGGAGGCGATGCGGTGGCTGACGGGCAGTCTGGGCACCGCGTTCTGGGACGGGGTGGGCCCGCTGGCCGCCGGGGTACTGCCGCTGTCGGCCGTCCTGCTGGCCCTCGACCGTCCCTTGACGGCGCTTCAGCTGGGCGACGACAGTGCGCGGGGACTGGGCACCCGGGTCGAGGCCGTACGGCTGGCCCTCGTGCTCGGCGCGGTCGGCCTGACCGCCCTGGCCACCGCCGCCACCGGCCCCATCGCGTTCGTCGCGTTCCTGTCGGCACCGGTCGCCCACCGCCTGACCGGCGGCAACGGCTCACCGCTCCTGCCCGCCGCGCTCACCGGCGCGGTCCTGGTGCTGGCCGCCGACCTGATCGGCCAGTACGCCTTCGACACCCGCTTCCCCGTCGGCGTCGTCACCGGAGCACTGGGCGCGCCCTGTCTGCTGTGGCTGCTCGGCCGGTCCCGCCGTGGCGGAGGAACACTCTGACCCGCAAGCGCACGCCGCTCTACTCCGCGCCGTCCGCCGCGTCCCGCTGCGCCTTGTACTCGCGCCACGCGGCGGGCATGCGCTGGACGTCCAGGAGCCAGGCCAGGTAGTCGCGCATGTTGCGGATGCGCCGGTGGGCCGGGCCGCCGGGGTGGTGCCGGCGAGCGCGCGGGCGGCGAGGGCGCGCTGGCTCCTGAGGTAGCCCTGCTCCTTGTCCAGGAAGCCGCCCCAGACGTCCTCGTCCATGACGTAGTAGTGGGCGCGGTCGTCCGGGCGGCGCACCAGGCGCACGAATCCCGCCGCGATGAGACTCCGGGTGTACGTCGACACCGAGCCGCGGCTGGCACCGGCGGCCTCGGCCAACTCCTCCGCCGACACGCCCTCGGGCGCGTCGCTGACCATCAGGTACGCGGCGATACGGCCCTCGATGCGCGAGGAGCCCATGCTCTGCCAGTAGTCGGCGAAGCTCTCGATGAACCAGTCGGGAAAGGCCTCCTCGCCGCCGTCGCCCCCGGCGCCCCTCGCCTCCTCCGGCCCGCCGCCCTGCGGTTCCACCGCTCCGCCTCCCCAGCACGTGATCTTCCAGGGAGCGTAGGCAAACCCGTACGGCGGGGCAAACGGGGCCGCGGCAGCGGGAGCCCTGCCGGAGCTACAGCGGGTCGGGTGCACCGCATCATTCCTTGTCGCACATGATGCCTACGCAGCTCCCGACGGTGGAAGTGAAGCCGTCCACGGTGCCGTCCGCGTACGTGGTAGGGGTCCGCGACGTCACCCTTACAGCGATGAACCGGTCGTCGTGGAAACCCTTGGCGAGGCCGGCGCCCGAACCGGTACCACGCCGTCGCCGCCCGACGTTTCGGGTCTACGGCGACCAGCACGCCGTCGGCCGCCCCGGCGCCGCAGGCCGAGCCGCACGCCCCGCGCGTCATCTCCCCCCCCCTCGTACGACGGCTGGCCCGGGACCACGGGCTCGACCTCGCCGACCGGCCCCGCCGGTGTGGGCCGCGAACGCGCCGGCGCCCACTGCGGACCACGGGTCGGATGGCCCCGTCCGCATCCCCTGCGAGGTGTCCGCAAGGCCGTCGCCGACAAGCTGACGCGAAGCCGCACCGCGATCCCGGCCGCCGCGTAGGGCTGTTGGCCCTGCTCGCCCGCGTCTGCGTGGCCGGACTGCGCCGCCGTCCCGAGCTCGACGCGAGCGTCGACACCGAGCGGAGCGAGATCGTGCGGTACGACGAGGTGCACCTGAGCCTCGCCGCCCAGACCGACCGCGGGCTCGTCGTCCCCGTCGTCCGCGACGCACACCGGCTGACGACGGTCCAACTTGCCGCGGAAATCGCCCGGCTGACCGCATCGTCGACAAACCCTGGGTGGTCGACGGAGCCCTCACCGTCCGCAAGGTCACCCAGCTCTCGCTGAGCTTCGACCACCGGGGCTGCGACGGCGGAACGGCGGGCGGCTTCCTGCGGTTCGTGGCCGACCGTGTGGAACGCCCGGCGCTTCTGTCGGCCGACGTCTGATGCGTGCACGGCCCGGGGGCGCCGGGCGAGGACCTTGCCTGATTACGTGGTTCCACTGATGTGCCCGCCCCGATCGCTCCGTACCCTTCGGCGAGCCGGGCGAGTCACCCGGCCGGTAGATCATCGAGGTACAGAACACATATGAACGGCGCACGGCGGATCATCGACGGGCGATTCGAGCTGCTGGAACGGCTCGGGTCCGGGGGCATGGGCACGGTGTGGCGGGCGCGCGACACCGTCCTGGAACGCGATGTCGCTCTCAAGGAGGTCCGTTTCGCCGAACCCGGTACGACCGGAGCAGAGCCCGGCACCAGGCGTGCGCAGCACGAGCGCGTGCTGCGTGAGGGCCGCGCGCTCGCCCGGCTGCGGCACTCCAACGTGGTGACGATCCATCACGTCGTCGATCAGGACCCGTATCCCTGGCTGGTGATGGAGTTCGTGCCGGGGCTGTCCCTTCAGGACCGGCTCGACAAGGGCCCCCTGGACCCCCGGGAGGCGGCCCGCATCGGCCGCGACATGCTGGCCGCACTGCGCGCCGCCCACGCCGCCGGTGTCCACCACCGCGACATCAAGCCGGCGAACATCCTGCTGGGGGAGGGCCCCGAGCACCCGACGGCAGTCCTCACCGACTTCGGCATCGCGAGCCTCCCCGGGTCCAGCCGGCTGACCAACACCGGTGAAATGATCGGCTCGCCCGAGTTCATGGCCCCGGAGCGGATCCGCGGGGCCGCCGACTCCCCGGCGTCCGACCTCTGGTCACTCGGCATGACCCTCTACGTCAGTGTGGAGGGGACCAGTCCGATGCGGCGTGGCACGAACCTCGCCACGCTCGCCGCCGTGCTCGGAGATCCGGTGCCCACGCCGGTGCACGCGGGCGCCCTGGCCCCGGTCCTGGCACGGTTGCTCGTGGCGGATCCCCAGGACCGGCCGGACGTCGCCGAGTTGGATGCCCTGCTCACCGCGGTGGTCGAGGAACCCTCGCGACCGGCCGCACCGACCGTGCGGGCACCCGGCCCACCCGCGGCGACGACCCTGGTGCAGGACGCGCGCGCCGACAGCGGGCCCGACGGCCTGCCGCCCACCGCCCGGCTGGTGGCGTCGGCGTCCCGTCGTGGTCCCCGGCGCGCGGCCCTGGTCGTGGGAGCCGCCGTGGTCGCCGTGATGCTGATCGCCGCGGCTTCGTACCTGGCCCTCTCGTCGGACGAGAACGGCAGTGCCCGGGCGGCGGACGGCGGCGGAGCCGGCGCGACGGTCAACGCGACGGCCGTCGTGCCGGGGGCGAGCGGAAGTCCCGGGAAGAGTTCTGCCGCGAACCCCGGCGCGAAGAACGGCGTCGGAACCGCCGGGAGCGCGGGCGGGGCCTCCGGCGCCACCGACGCCCCCAGCTCCTCCGACGCTTCCGGGGCCGCCGGGGCCGAGGAAGTCGCCGCGTCGTCGAACGCCCCCGGCTCCCCCGCCTCGACCCCGACGGCGACCTCGACCGGCGCCGTTACAGTCGTGTCGTCCTTCGCTCTGCGAGGCAAGCAGTCCGGCAAATGCCTGACGGCGAACCTCTACAGCGCGGCGATCAGAACATGCACGGGCGGTTCCGCGCAGACCTGGTCGCTCGACTCGAACGGCGCGCTGAAGGGAACACACGGGTATCTGACCGCGACGGCGGGGAGCCGCGTGGTCAAGAGCGCCGCCGCATACACCGGCGACGGGTTGCAACACTGGACGCTGGTGTCGAGCGGCCAGATCCGCAACGACGGGACCGGCGGCTGCCTGAACGTCATCGGACAGGAGACCGCCGACGGCACCCAGGTGGCCTTGTACGCCTGCACGGCCAAGGCCAATCAGATCTGGGTCCAGGTCGCGCGGTAGCGCCCCGGCCGGAGCGGGTGATCGGTCGGTATCCGAACCCCGGCACGGGTCTGTACAACATCTCCGTGCAGAACCTCAGGTCCGCGACCGACGTCGTCCGCCGGCGCCCGCACGGCCCGCGGTTTCCGGTGCAGCACATCAGGGGCGGTGCAGGGTGATGACCGAGGGGGTGCCCGGATCCCCTTTGACGACGAACAGCTGTGGCCGGTCGGCCGTGCCGGTCGCCTGCCAGTCGCGGAGGGCACCGCAGCTCGGGATCGTGAGCACGATCCGGTCACGCGGCCGCTGCGGCACGAACGTCCACGTCCCGGTGCCCTCGCACGTTTCCCACTGCGTGGCGTGCTCGTCGACCAGCGGCAGGTTCTGCCCTTCGGCCTCGCCGTTCTCGCCCAGCCGCAGCCAGTACGCGCCACCGGCGCCGTACCAGTCCCCGACGTACCGGCTCCGGTCGAGCCGGGGCGGCTGGTACGCGTGCCAGCCGGTCCACTCCAGGAGGAACCCACCGACCGCGGTGAACAGCAGCGCTGCTCCGGTGAGAGCGCCGATCCTGGCCGCCATCGCGCCCCACCCGAGCGACCGGCGATGCGCATACCAGGCCGCCGTCACCGGAAGCAGCCCGGTGCCCGCGATCCAGGCCACCGTCCACCCGACCGGGACGTCCCACACGGAGACGGCCCACGCCATGTGGGCCGCGGTGACCGCGGCGACCCCGAGCACCGCCCGCAGCGCCGCCCATGGCGGGGCCGCCAGGAGCCGGCCCAGCGCCATGGCGGGCAGGGTGAACAACACCCAGTGCAGGTACCCGGCGAGGACCACGAGGAGGAGCAACCGTGGGACCACGGCGAGAGGGACACCGAAGAGGCCGGTGCCGTGGTCGTCGCGCATGCCGGCGGTGGCCAGAAAGACCGCTCCCGCGACGACGAACTGCGCCACGAAGGCCAGCTCCGCCCCGGTCGCCAGGTGCGACCACCTCCCGCCGGACGCGGGAGCGGCCGACTGCGGCTCCAGCTGCGGCCCGTACGTTTCCGCCATCCCCACTGCCCCCGTCACCGTTCATTGGACATGATCGATTCCTCTGTGCCCGGCGCCACGGCGTTCAGGACCGAGCGGGCGCGCCCCCGGCGTCGGTGTCGTCGGCCCCGGCGCGGGCGGCCGTGCTCTGCCCGCGCCCGAGCCGTCTGCGCATGACGAGCAGGGCGGCCGTGGCGCCGGTGGCCACCGGGACGAGCGGCCAGAACCGGGGATGGTCGGCGCCGACGGCGGCGGGGACCAGGGCCAGCGGGACGATCGTGAAGGCTCCGACGATGATGCCGAACAGGATCTCGAGGCCGAAGTCGGCCGGGTCGGGCACATCGGCGCCGCCCCGGCGCGCCGTCCGGATGCGTACCGCCACCGCCAGGGCGATCAGGTAACCCATGACCAGGGGGTAGCACACGATGAGGAGGTTGCCGCCGAGGCCGCTGTGCCACCCTCGCCACACGTAGTACCCGTCCAGCTTGATGACGTGCCCGTGCCACAGGCCGACCTCGACATGGTCACCCACGTCGAGCCCGGCGCCGCCCGCCACGGACCGCAGCTCGCCGTTCACCCGCAGTTCGAGCGTGACCTCGTGCCAGTAGACCCAGTCCGCGGTGCGGTCCTGGCCTGTGCCGCCGTGCGTCCTTCCGTGTTCTTCCGTCCGGTTCTCGACGACGGCGTCCGCCGGTTCCAGGTTTCCCGAGGCACGGGCGTTGGCGATGGCCGTCTCCTCGTACGTCCGCCAGGCGAACAGCATGATCAGCACCACCATGACCAGCCGGAACACCACCAGGGCGATACGGGCTCGTCCCGACCGTCCCTCCCCCGCGTCCGACATGCCCGCCCCCTGCGTATCCCGTGCCTTCTCCGCAACGGAGATCATCGCCCCGCAGGCAGGCGGTATCGGCGCCGCGGCCCCAAGTCCCGTGGTGGTCTACGTGGTTTCACGTAGCTCGGGGGCCGTACCCGCTCACGAGTCCTTGTCGAGCGCGGGGTCGAGGAGGTAGCAGAGGGCGTCCGCGAGCAGTTCGAGCGGATCGTCGGTCTCCATCGGAATGCCCGCCACCAGCCACGCCGTGAGGAACGACTCCGTCTGAAGCACCACCATCGTGGCCCGCTGAGTGGCCTGCGCCGGGGGTACGTCCTGCCAGCGCCCCGGAGTCCCGAGCAGTAGGGACACGTAGCGTTCCCGCGCTCCGGTGTACCGGTCCCGCGCATCGGCGGGAACGCGCCGCACCAGGGAGGACGACGATCTGACCACGCGGAGCACGGGTGTCATCTCGCGCCAGTACTCCGTGGCCCTGTCCAGCCAGCCGCGGACCTCGGCGCGGGTCCAGCGAGGGATCGCGGCCAGTTCGGCGAAGGCCTCGCCCATGAGGCTGTACATGCGCTCGGCGAGCGCGTGCACGATCTCGACCTTTCCCGGGAAGTGTGCGTAGACGGTCACCCGGGTGACGCCGGCCGCCTTGGCGATGTCCTCCATCGTCGCGTCGACGATGGTCTTCTCGAACAGCACCTCGATCGCGGCGTCGAGCAGTCGATCGCGGGTCAGGTTCTTCTGCTCTTCACGCAGGCTCGCGCGGGGTTCAGACGTCATCGACCCAATATCCCTCACCCCGTCGACGCGAGCCGCCACCGGTACCGCCTCCGCTCCGGGGTGATCCACGAGACAGACTATACGTCTCGTACGTTCGCCTTACACTCTGTAAACTCAACGCGGCGGCCGACCTCGGCGGCACCCTCCCCTGCCACGCACCACCTGGAGTCCGTGTGACGAGCACCACCGCAGTGAACGAGCCCGTATCCACGGATGCGGGGGCCGCCGCCGCCCATCGCCAGGTCCTCAAGGCGCTGAGCGGACTACTGCTCGCACTCTTCGTCTCGACGCTCGCCAGCACGGTGGTCTCGACGGCACTGCCGCGGATCATCGGCGACCTACACGGCTCACAGACGCAGTACACCTGGGTCGTCACCGCGACCCTGCTCAGCGCGACCGCCACCGTCCCGATCTGGGGCAAGCTGGCCGACCTGTTCAGCAAGAAGACCCTGGTGCAGGCCGCGATCAGCGTCTTCGTCCTCGGCTCGGTGGCCTCGGGCATCTCCCAGAACGCAGGGGAGCTCATCGCCGCGCGGACCCTTCAGGGCATAGGCGTGGGCGGCGTGCAGTCGCTCGTCCAGATCGCGATCGGGGCGATGATCTCACCGCGGGAGCGCGGCCGTTACGCCGGTTACCTCAGCAGCGTGACGGCCGTGTCCACGATCGGCGGTCCGCTGGCGGGCGGCCTCATCGTCGACACCTCGTGGCTGGGCTGGCGCTGGTGCTTCTTCATCGGCGTCCCGATCGCCGCCGTCGCCCTGGTCCTGCTCCAGCGCACCCTACGGCTGCCCGTCATCCGCCGCGCCGAGGTGAAGATCGACTATCTGGGCTCGGCCCTGATCGCCTCCGGTGTCAGCGTGCTGCTCATCTGGGTGTCGTTCGTGGACAGTTCGTTCGCCTGGGCGTCCTGGCAGACCGCGGCGATGGTGACCGGGTCGTTGGTCCTGCTCGGCTTCGCCCTGTGGGTGGAGACGCGGGCAGCCGAGCCGATCGTGCCGCTGGACATCGTCAGGCAGCGCACCACGGCCCTGGCGATCATGGGCAGCCTCGCTGTCGGCACGGCGCTGTACGGCGGCTCCGTGTTCCTCAGCCAGTACTTCCAGAACAGCCGCGGCTACACCCCCACCCACGCGGGTCTGCTCACGATTCCGATGATGGCCGGCATCCTGGTCTCCTCCACCGTCGGCGGCCGGCTGATCAGCAGGACCGGAAAGCTCAAGCCGTTCCTGGTCACCGGCTGCGCCCTGCTCACCGTCGGGTTCGCCGGGCTCGGGCTCACCGACCGGGACAGTTCGCTGGTCTTCATGAGCGTGGCGATGCTGCTGGTCGGCATGGGCGTCGGCATGACCACGCAGAACCTGGTCCTGGTCGTACAGAACTCGGTTCCGCTGAAGGACATCGGCGCGGCCAGCTCCACGATCGCCTTCTTCCGTTCCCTGGGCGGCACGATCGGCGTGGCCGTGCTCGGCGCGATCCTGGCCCGCCAGGTCAGCCACCAGATGAGCCAGGGCCTCGCCGACGCGGGCCTTCCCGCCGCCGGCGCCACGACCGGCAGCGGCTCCCCGGCCGTCCAGGAAATAGTCAGCGGCGCCTACGGCGACGCGACCGGACACGTCTTCCTCATCTCGGCCGGCGTCGCGATCGTCGCCGTCATCGCGACGGCCCTCCTGAAGCCGGTCACCCTGCGCACCAGCATCGACACCACCTCCGAGACCGCCCGGTCGGCGACCACCACACCGAACGAGAGTTGAAGCGGCCCCTGTCAGGACCGTCTCGGCGCGATGGCCGAGTCCCACGTCGCCGGCACGATCATGCGGTTGCATCGAGTAGGGGCAAGAGCTGGGTGACGTCCTTGCAGTCTCCGTCGGCCGGCGGCGATCACGCTTCCCGCAGGTCCTTGACCCGGCGGAGCTTGCCGAGTGAGCGTTCCAGGGTCTCGGGATCGACGATCGCCACTTCCACGCTGACGCCGACCCCGTCCTTGACACCCTGGGCGATCGCCCGGCCGGCCGCCTCGCGCTGTTCGGGGCCGGTGCCGGGGCGGGCCTCGACGCGGACGGTCATGTGGTCCATGCGTCCGCGGCGGGTGAGCTGGACCTGGAAGTGCGGTGCGACACCGGGGGTACGCAGCACGATCTCCTCGATCTGGCTGGGGAAGACGTTCACCCCGCGCAGGATGATCATGTCGTCGCAGCGGCCGGTGATCTTCTCGATCCGGCGGAAGGCGGGCCGGGCGGTGCCGGGCAGCAGCCGGGTCAGGTCGCGGGTGCGGTAGCGGATGATCGGCAGCGCTTCCTTGGTGAGGGAGGTGAAGACCAGTTCGCCGTCCTCGCCGTCGGGCAGCGTGTCTCCCGTGATGGGGTCGACGACCTCGGGGTAGAAGTGGTCCTCCCACACGTGCAGGCCGTCCTTGGTCTCCACGCACTCCTGCGCGACGCCCGGGCCGATCACCTCCGACAGGCCGTATATGTCGACGGCGTGGATGTCGAGACGCTCCTCGATCTCACGGCGCATCGCCTCGGTCCACGGCTCGGCGCCGAAGATGCCGACCTTCAGGGAGCTGCTGCGCGGGTCGATGCCCTGGCGCTCGAACTCGTCGAGGAGGGTGAGCATGTAGGACGGCGTGACCATGATGATCTCGGGCCTGAAGTCGTGGATGATCTGCACCTGGCGCGCGGTCATGCCGCCGGAGGCGGGGATCACCGTGCAGCCCGCGCGCTCGGCGCCGTAGTGCGCGCCCAGGCCGCCGGTGAACAGTCCGTAGCCGTAAGAGACATGGACCTTGTGGCCGGGGCGGCCACCGGCGGCCCGGATGGAACGGGCGACCACGTCGGCCCACATCGACAGGTCGTTCTCGGTGTAACCGACCACGGTCGGGCGGCCGGTGGTGCCGCTGGAGGCGTGGACGCGGCGGACCTGGTCCATGGGTACGGCGAACATGCCGAAGGGGTAGGTGTCCCGCAGGTCCGCCTTCGTGGTGAAGGGGAACCGGGCCAGGTCCTCCAGGGCGTGGCAGTCGTCGGGCTTGACCCCTGCCTCGTCGAACTTCGTCCGGTACAGCTCCACGTTGTCGTAGGCGTGTCGCAACGTCGCCCGCAGCCGGTCGAGTTGGAGCTCCGCCAGCTGCTCCCGGGTCATCCGCTCGCCGTCGTCCCACAGGTCGTCGGGCAGGGGCTCTCCCAGGTGCCCTCCAGAAGCCGCCCCGACCGCCGGTCCACCGTTCATCGCGACTCCTTCGTCTCCGTGCTTCGTACCGTGCGACTGCGGCCGCGGAACTCGGCGATCACCTCGTCGCCACGCAGGACGCCCACGTCGTAGATGCCGCTGCGGCCGAACCGGGTGCGCTCGCTCGCCGTCGCGACCGGGACGTCGCCCTCGTACGCCGGAGCGACGAAGTCGACGGCGGCACCGGCCGCGACGGTCGTGGGGCCGTGGCTGTTGCACGCGCAGGCGAACGCCGTGTCGGCGAGCAGGAACAGATACCCCCCGTGCGCGATCCGGTGCCCGTTGACCATCGCCGGGGTGACGGTCATACGCAGGGTGGCGGTCCCCTCGCCGCTCTCCAGGAACTCGATGCCGAGACTCCGGGACGCCGCTTCCGCGGCGAACATCCGCTCTGTCGCGCCACTCGTCGGAGCGGGCCCCGTATCCGTGGCCTGCGTCACGATTTCCACCACCTTGTGAGCCGACCGAACATTCGGTTAGCGTGCAGCACGGCCTAGTAATCCAGCATCACCACTGCCTGTCAAGAGGTGGAACGCATGCCCCAGAACGTCCCGGAGCGCCCCGACTTCTTCGCCCGTCACCCTGAGTTGCTCGACCGGGCGGCGGCCGCCACGGCCGCCCGCGAGCACTGGACGCCGTACCCGGAATCACCGAGCAAGTCGGTGTACGGCGAGGACTGGGCGCACCTCGGGGAGGCCGCGTTCCGGGCCCGGCTCGACCACCCCTTCGAGCTCCCGGGGCATCCCGGCGACGGCACCGTGGCGCCCGCCGAGACCTCGCCGTACGGCTTCCCGCTCGGCGTCACCTACCCCCGTGTCACGCCCGACGAGGAGGGTTCCCATGTCTGACGGGGTCTTCCTGATCGACGGGGCGCGCACCCCGCAGGGCCGTTACGGCGGTGTCCTGGCCTCCGTACGCCCCGACGAACTGGCCGCCCTGGTGGTCGGCGAGGCTGTCCGGCGCGCGGGGATACCGGGCGAGGCGGTGGACGAGGTGATCCTCGGGGCCGCGAACCAGGCCGGCGAGGACAACCGGGACGTGGCGCGGATGGCCGTACTGCTGGCGGGACTTCCGCACACCGTGCCGGGCTACACCGTCAACCGGCTGTGCGCCTCGGGGCTCACCGCCGTCGCCTCGGCCGCTCAGGCGATCCGGGCCGGGGAGGCCGACCTGGTCGTCGCGGGTGGTGTGGAGTCCATGACCCGCGCGCCCTGGGTCATGGAGAAGCCCGGCACACCGTGGGCCAAGCCGGGCCGGACGTACGACACCTCGCTGGGCTGGCGCTTCACCAACCCGCGCTTCGCCGCCGCCGACCGGGCCGTGCCCCCCGACGCCGGGCCCGAGGAGGTGAAGGTGACCCTCTCCATGGGCGAGACGGCCGAGGAGGTGGCCGCGCTCGACGGGATCGGGCGGGCCGAGTCCGACGCGTTCGCGCTGCGCAGCCACCAGCGGGCGGTCGCCGCTCAGGAAGCGGGGCACTTCGACCGCGAGATCGTGCCGGTCGCGGTGAAGGGTGGCGAGGTCGTCACGAGGGACGAAGGGCCCCGTCCGTCCACCACGCTCGAAAAGCTCGGCTCGCTGCGGACGATCTTCCGTGCGAACGGCGTCGTGACCGCGGGCTCCGCGTCACCCCTGTCCGACGGGGCTTCGGCGCTGGTGGTGGCGAGCGCGGCGGCCGTCGAACGGTACGGGCTGACGCCCCGGGCCCGGATCGTCGCGTCCGCGTCGGCCGGTGTGCAGCCGAACGTGATGGGCCTCGGCCCGGTCCCCGCCACGCAACGGGCGCTCGCCCGTACGGGCTGGGCGATCGACGACGTCGAAGCGGTGGAGCTCAACGAGGCGTTCGCCGTGCAGGCCTTGGCCGTGATCCGCCGCCTCAAGCTCGACGAGGAACGGGTCAACGCCTCCGGCGGCGCCATCGCGCTCGGTCATCCGCTGGGCTGCTCGGGCGCCCGCATCCTGCTGACCCTGCTGGGCCGGCTGGAGCGCGAGGACGCCCGCCGGGGCCTGGCCACCCTCTGCGTGGGCGTCGGCCAGGGCGTCGCGATGCTCGTGGAGCAGGTGTGACCACGGCCTACGAGACACTCCTGGTCGAGGAACGCGCGGACCGGGTCGTGGTCCTTCGCCGCCGCCGGCTCGTCCGTGACGATCGTGGAGAGCGGTGCGGTAACGGCGAAGGCCGCCCTCGACCGGGTCGCCAGCGGGCTGGAGCGGGCCGCCGAGCGAGGCAGGCCGGCCGAGCCCGCGGCGCAGGTGCTCGCGCGGGTCCGTACCGTTGGCTCGGTCGAGGAGCCGCCGGCCGCGGCCGACCTCGTCGTCGAGGCGGTCCCCGAGGACGCGGTGCTGAAGGCCGGGCTGCTCGCCGCGGCCGAGTCGGCGGTGAGCGATAGGACGGTCCTCGCCACCAACACCAGCTCGCTCTCCGTCACCGAACTGGCCTGCGCCCTCACCCGGCCCGGCCGCTTCCTGGGCATGCACTTCTTCAATCCGGTGCCGACCTCCGAGCCGGTCGAACTCGTCGTCGCTCCGGAGACCGGGGCCGAGGTCGTCAGTACGGCCCTCGCCTGGACGCACGCCCTCGGCAAGAAGGACGTCGTCGTCAAGGACTCCCCCGGCTTCGCCGACAGCCGGCTCGGGCCGGCGCTCGGCCTGGAGGCGATCCGCATGGTCGAGGAGCGCGTCCGCCGAGCCGGTGGCCATCGACTACGCGATGAGCCTGGGGTACAAGCACCCGATGGGCCCACTCCGCCTGGCCATCGCCGAGTACCTGCACACCACCCTCGGCGACCGCTTCGCCCCGCCCCGGCTGATGCGTGAGAAGGCCGCCCGCGGCGAGCTGGGCCGGAAGACGGGGCAGGGGTTCTACGTGTGGCGGTGAGCGCGGAGCCGAAACACGACGGGTCTTGCCCGGACCGCAAGAACACGCCACACTGGTTACCGAACGAATGGTCGGTTGGGAAGTTGGTAGCGATGCCCACAACGCACTCCCCCACGGCAGCCGCGGACGACACCGAGGCGCGGCTCCAGGAGCACTTCGACGCGACGATCGCGAAGGACCAGCGGATCGAGCCGCGTGACTGGATGCCGGACGCCTACCGCAAGACCCTGATCCGGCAGATCGCGCAGCACGCGCACTCGGAGATCATCGGCATGCAGCCGGAGGGCGACTGGATCACCCGGGCCCCGTCCCTGCGCCGCAAGGCGATCCTCTTCGCGAAGGTCCAGGACGAGGCCGGCCACGGCCTCTATCTGTACTCGGCGGCGGAGACCCTCGGCGCGGACCGCGCGGACCTCACCACGCGCCTGATCGAGGGCCGCCAGAAGTACTCGTCGATCTTCAACTACCCCACCCTCAGCTACGCGGACGTCGGCGTGATCGGCTGGTTCGTGGACGGGGCCGCGATCTGCAACCAGGTGCCGCTGTGCCGCAGCTCCTACGGACCGTACGCGCGGGCCATGGTGCGGGTCTGCAAGGAGGAGTCGTTCCACCAGCGGCAGGGCTACGAGCTGCTGATGACGATGATGCGGGGCACCGAGGCCCAGCGGGAGATGGTGCAGGACGCGGTGGACCGCTGGTGGTGGCCGTCGCTGATGATGTTCGGCCCGCCCGACGAGAACTCCCCCAACTCCGCGCAGTCGATGGCCTGGAAGATCAAGCGGCACAGCAACGACGAGCTGCGCCAGCGCTTCGTGGACATGACCGTCCCGCAGGCCGCCGGGCTCGGCGTGACCCTGCCCGACCCCGAGCTGCGCTGGAACGACGAGCGCGGCAGGCACGACTTCGGCACCCCCGACTGGTCGGAGCTGCAACGGGTGATCAGCGGCGACGGCCCGTGCAACGCCGAACGGGTCTCCCGCCGCAGGACCGCCCACGAGGAGGGCGCCTGGGTCCGCGAGGCGGCCACCGCCCACGCCGCCAAGGCGGCCGCCCGGATCGAGAACGAGGTGACGGCATGAGTGCCGAGCAGCAGGGATGGCCGCTGTACGAGGTGTTCGTGCGCGGCAAGCGCGGCCTCAACCACGTGCACGTCGGCTCGCTGCACGCCGCCGACGACCGGATGGCCCTCACCCACGCCCGCGACCTGTACACCCGGCGCAACGAGGGCGTCTCCATCTGGGTGGTGCGCTCGGAGCACATAGCCGCGACGACGCGCGACGAGAAGGACCCGTTCTTCGAGCCCAGCGCCGACAAGGTCTACCGCCATCCGACCTTCTACGACATCCCCGACGACGTCCCCCACATCTAGGAGCGGGCATGAGTGACGACCACGTCTACCTGTCCCTGGCCGAGGGGCACGAGGACGGCGGCGACGCCCGCTGGGCGTTCGGCACCGGCTTCGAGGATCCGCTGTACGGCGTCGACACCGCCGTGCCCGAGGGCATCGACACCGCCGAATTCGCCGCGGCCTGCGTGGCGCTCGGCGACGACGCCCTGGTGTCCGCCCAGCGTCTCGCCGAGTGGTGCACGCGCGCCCCGGAGCTGGAGGAGGAGGTGGCACTCGCCAACATCGGGCTCGATCTGCTCGGCCAGGCCCGGCTGCTGTACTCGCGGGCCGGGCAGGTCGACGGCAGCGGGCGCGGCGAGGACGCGTACGCCTACTTCCGGGACCCGGAAGAGTTCCGCAACGTACGGCTGGCCGAACTCCCGTGCGGGGACTTCGCGTTCAGCGTGGTACGGCTGCTGGTGCTGTCGGCCTGGCGCCTCGCCGTGTTCCAGGAGCTCTCCGTCAGGGTCCAGGACCCGGTCCTGTCCGCCGTCGCGGCCAAGGGCGTCAAGGAACTGGCATACCACCGCCAGTACGCCGCGGAGTGGACCGTGCGCCTGGGCGACGGCACCGACGAGTCGCGCCGCCGGATGCGGGCGGCTCTTGAGCAGGTCGCGCCCTACCTGGACGAACTACTCGTGTCCGCGCCGGGATTCGGCATCGACGCGGCAAGCGTACGGAACGAGGTGACGGCGGTGCTCGACCAGGTTCTGGACGCGGCCCTGCTCGCCCTGCCCGCCGTGGAGCCGCTCCCCGGCGCCGGCCGGGACGGCGACCGAACCGAACATCTCGCGCCTCTGCTGGCCGAGTTGCAGAGCGTGGCCCGAGCCCTGCCGGACGCGACATGGTGACCGTGGCCCTGACGGCCGAGGACGCCCGCCTCGTTGCCGAGCAGGTGGCCGATCCCGAGATGCCGATGCTCACACTGGCCGACCTCGGGGTCCTGCGGGACGTCCGTGTCGACGCGGACGGCACGGTCATCGCGAGCCTGACGCCGACCTATTCGGGCTGCCCGGCGATGGCGGAGATGCGCGCCGAGGTGGCCGCGCGGTTGCGGGACGCCGGATGGGCGCGGGTGGAGATCCGTACCGTCCTCGATCCCCCGTGGTCCAGCGACTGGATCACGCCGGCCGGCCGCCGCAAGCTCGCCGAGCACGGCATCGCGCCGCCCGGCCCCGCCCCTCGGCACCCGTCCGGGCCGGTGCCGCTGGTCCTGTCGCCCGTGCGGCGCGCAGTGACCTGCCCGCGCTGCGGGTCGGGCGACACCGAGGAGACCTCGCGGTTCGCCGCCACGTCCTGCAAGGCCCTGTGGCGCTGCCGCGCCTGCCTGGAGCCGTTCGAACACGTCAAGGAGATCTGATGGCCCCGAGCACCGTCCGGGAGACAGCACCGCGCGTCCGGCGCCGCCCCGCGTTCCACGCGCTGCGGATCGCCGGTGTCCAGCCGCTGTGCGAGGACGCGGCCGCCGTCAGCTTCGACGTCCCCGAGGAACTGGCCGAGGAGTTCGCCTTCTCCCCCGGCCAGTCACTGACGCTGCGCCGGCAGATCGACGGCCGCGACGAGCGGCGCTCGTACTCGATCTGCTCCCCCGTAGGCGCTCCGCTGCGGATCGGGGTACGTGTCGTACCCGGCGGGCTGTTCTCGTCGTGGCTGGTCAACGAAGTACGCCCCGGGGACACGGTCGAGGTGATGGCTCCGACGGGCGCCTTCACTCCCGACCTGGCCGAGCCGGGGCATCACGTCCTGATCGCCGCGGGCAGTGGCATCACCCCGATGCTGTCCATCGCCGAGTCCGTCCTGGCCGCCGACCCACGCTCCCGGGTCACCCTTTTCTACGGCAACCGGCGCACCGGCACGGTGATGTTCGCCGACGAACTCGCCGACCTGAAGGACCTGTACCCCACCCGCTTCGAGCTCGGCCACGTCCTCTCCCGTGAACCGAGGGAAGCGGATCTGCTCTCCGGGCGTCTCGACACCGAGCGGCTCGCCGCGCTCGTGGACGGACTCGTCGACGTGGCCGGGGCGGACCACTGGTGGCTGTGCGGGCCGCACGGCATGGTCCGCGACGCGCAGGAACTGCTCGCCCGGCTCGGAGTCCCCGAGGACCGCGTCCACCAGGAACTCTTCTACGCCGACGACGCTCCCGTGCAGCCGGTTCGCCACGAGGAGGCCGCCGCCGAAGGGCCGGTCAGCCAAGTCACCCTCGTCCTCGACGGCCGCTCCACCACTTCGTCCCTCCCGCGTGACATGACCCTCCTCGACGGGGCCCAACTCACCCGCCCCGACCTGCCGTTCGCCTGCAAGGGAGGCGTCTGCGGAACCTGCCGCGCCCTGGTGTGCGACGGCAAGGCGGACATGCGGCGCAACTTCGCCCTGGAACCCGCCGAGGTGGAGGCGGGCTACGTCCTCACCTGCCAGTCGTTCGCCGTCTCCGACACCTTGACCGTGGACTACGACAGCTGAGGCCGGCGCCGGTGACTCGAGGTGCGGCCGGTGGCTTGTCGGCCGGCGCGCTTCTGCGGTTGGCCAGGAACAGCATTTCCGCGTCGAACCCGACACCGCGTGCCGGCGGAGTACTGACGGCGGACTTCCACGCCGGCCGGCGCGCCGCCGGCACCACGGCGGCCAAGTCACCGGACGCCGAACCCGACTCTGCCTGACCGCGGGCTCCCTGCCCGTGTGTCTGAGCAGCGCAGGCGTATACCTCGGGGATCGGGACGGACCACCGTGGGTGATGCCCTGATGCCGGCTGCGGAAGCATCGAAGACCTGAGGCACGACCGAGCGGGAGTCGAAGTGGCGGTGGGACGTGCCGAGCCCGAGACCTGAGCGGCCGGGATCAGGGCCGCACGGTCCTTCGAAGCCATCGGAGCCAGCGACGCCTGGCACGGGGATGCCGATGTCTGTACTGGATTCGGCAGTGGCGCAGATGGGCGGCATCGGCGGTCTGGTGCACGAGCACCTTCCCGGCAGTGATCGGCTCCGCCTCGTGGCGGCCTGCGGGCTCCCGCCCGAGACCGTCGGCGCGTGGTCGGAACTGCAGGGTGGAACAGGACGTGCCGTCGGCCCGCGCGGTGCGCGAGCGCGTCCCGAACGAGGTCCCCGACACGGTGGCGGTGCCCCTGATGGGCTTCGACGGACCGATCGGCGCGCTGTCCCTGTTCACCCGGGCGCCGGTGGCTCCGGACACCGAACGGCACTCACTGCTCCTCAGGCCGGCGGCCTGGTTCGCCGGCTGTCCCGAAGACCCCAGGGAGATGCCGGTGACGCCGACGGCGGGCAGCACGCGGTCACTTGGACCGCCCTCATGGGCAGGACGACCGCGGCGCTGGCCGAGGCCGTCACGTCCGCGGACATCGTGCGCACCGTGGCCGACCACCTGCAACCCGCCTTCGGCGCCGACGGGCTGAGCATCGAGGCGCTGGAGAGCGGCCCAGAAGGTCGCCCTCGTGACCGGTGCCGCCCGCGGGCAGGGCCGCAGCACGCAGTCCGGCTCGTCAGTGAGGGCGCCGACATCGTCGCGCTCGACATCTGCGCGCAGATCGGCACCGCCTCGTACACCATGCCGACCGAGGAGGACTTGGAGGAGATCGCGCGGCTGGTCCGGGAGCACGGTCGGCGCGTGGTGACATGCGTCGCCGATGTACGGGAGCGCCGCGAGCTGTCGGCGGCGGTCGACGCGGGTGTCCGTGAACTCGGACGGCTCGATGTCGTGGTCGCCAACACGGGCATCACGACGCTGGGGCCCGATGTGCTGGTGAAGGGCTGGTTCGACACCGTCGCCGTCAACCTGGTCGGTGTGGTCAACACCGTCGAGGCGGCCCACCTCCACCTCGGCCCCGGCTCGTCGATCGTATGCATCGGCTCGATGGCCGCGCTGCTGGACGGCTTCGTGGACCAAGCTGGTCCGGGCGGCGCCGGGTACGCCCACGCGAAGCGCCACGTCGCGAGGTTGGTGCACGATCTCGCCCTTCAGCCGGCACCGGCGTCGATCCGGGTCAACGCGATCCACCCGGGGAACGTGGACTCGACGATGATCCACCACGACGCGCTGTACAGGTTGTTCCGGCCGGATCTGGACAACCCGGCCTGGGAGGATGTCGCGCTACGTGACCGGCCAGCAGTTGAAGGTCGACGCCGGCGCGCTGTTGCCCAGCGGCGATACCGCGCCACGGGCCCGAGGCCGGGGCCGCCTGCGTCGGGCGGCCCCGACCGACCGGCCGTGTCGTGCTGTGTACGGTTGTGAAGCCTGCCAGGACCGGTCGCCCGCGTGCCACGTCGAGGCCCGAGCTGGAACGGGTCGCCTTCGAACTCTTCGACGAGCGGGGCTTCGACGCGGTCACGGTCGAGGAGATCGCCGCCGCGGCGGGCGTGGGACGGCGTACCTTCTTCCGCTACTACGACTCGAAGAACGCCCTCGTGTGGGGAGACTTCGAGGGGCAGCTCGCGCATCTGCGTGAACTGCTCGACCAGATCCCCGAGTCCGTCTCCACGATGGAGGCGCTGCGCATCGCCATCGCCGAGTTCAACCGCTACGACGAACACACGCTGCCGTGGCACCGCCGACGCGTGGCGCTGATCCTCGACGTGCCCGCGCTCCAAGCCGATTCCACGCTGCGCTACAACGCGTGGAGGGCCATCGTCACCGAGTTCGCCGCCAAGCGCGCCGGTCTGCCGATCACCGCTCGGCAGCCCGTGCTGACCGGCCATGTGGCGCTGGCGATCTCCATCGCGTGCTACGAACTGTGGCTGGAGGAGGGCGGCGCGGCGGACTTGACGGAGCTGCTGGACGAGGGCTTCCGCCGGGTGGCCGAAGGCCTCTGAACCCACAACACCGCCGTCAAGGGCCGTCGGCTGACAAGGGTGTGTTCGACCTGCGCGGAAAGTATTGGCATCTAGTGCCAAAAAGTTAGTCTCTGGGGCATGGAATCGTGCCGGATCGGCAGGCGGCTTGTGTCAGCACCCGATGTCATCGTGGTCGGTGGCGGAGCGGCCGGGGCAGTGCTGGCCGCTCGGCTGAGCGAGGATCCCGACCGCCGCGTGCTACTGCTCGAGGCCGGCCCGGCCCCGCGCGACGCGGCCGGGTTCGGCGCGGACCTGCTCGACGCCCGGCTCGTGCCCGGGGCGCGGCCGCGGCAGCCGACGAGCGCCGAATGGCCGGTCCGCCTCACTCCGGAGCGGCCGTGGACGGTGCCCCGCGGGCGGGTGCTCGGCGGATCGACGACGGTGAACGGCGGCTACTTCATCCGGGCCCGGCGGGAGGACTTCAGCCGTTGGGCGGACGCGGGCAATCCCGCGTGGACGTACGAGCGCGTCCTGCCCTTCCTACGGGATCTCGAACGCGACCTGGACTTCGGGTCGAGCGATCTGCACGGGGGCGCCGGACCGGTGCCCGTCCGCCGCAAAGCCCTGGACCACCCCGCGGCCGTCGCGTTCGCCGACGCGGCGAGGAGCCTCGACCACCTGGACGACCCCGACAAGAACGACCAGGCACAGCCCGGTTTCGGGCCCGTGCCCTCCAACGTCGTCGGCGGCGTTCGCCAGAACACCGCGTTGACCTACCTCGGCGCCGAGGTCCGGGCTCGCCCGAATCTCAGGGTGCTGGGCGACTGCGCCGTCCGGCGCGTCCTGTTCGAGCGCGGGCGGACGACCGGCGTGCTCGTCGAACACGGCGACCGGCTTCTGACACTCGACGCGGGGAGCGTCGTCGTCAGCGCGGGCGCGCTGGGCACAGCGCACCTGCTGCTGCTCTCGGGCATCGGACCGCGCGCGGATCTGGAGCGGGTGGGCATCCCCGTGATCCGGCATGCCGCAGGTCTGGGTACGCGGTTCAGCGACCATCCCCAGGTCGTGCTGGAGTGCGGCGGCCGGGCCGACTGGGGCGAGCCTCGGGAATCCTGGCTCGGCGGCTGCCTGCACCTTCGCGCAAGCGACGCGCGATCCGGGCCGGGCGAGCTCGAAATCCTCCAGTCCCTCGTTCCCCTGGCCGCACTCACGTCGGGCACGACGACCTCGGACGGTGCCGCGCTGCCGTTCCTGACCTCGTCGCTGGCACCGCGTCCGACCGGTCGACTGCGGCTGCGGACCGCCGATCCGCTCACCACTCCCGACATCGACTACGGCTACCTGGAATCTGCCGAGGACTGTCGACTCCTGCGAGAAGTCGTACGCGCCGCCGCCGCGCTGCTGGAGGCGCCCGCGTTCACCGACCGGGGCCCAGGCCCACGTGCTCCCGGCTGCGCGGTCCTGGAACGCGACGACGAGTTGGACCGATGGATCGGCGAGAACCTGGGAACCGCCCAGCACACCTGCGGCACGGCGCCGATGGGACCGGAGGACGACCCCGAAGCCGTCGTCGACCAGTACGGCCGCGTACACGGCGTCAGGGGCCTACGAGTCGCCGACACCTCGATCCTGCCCGACGCGCCCCAGCGCGGCCCGGCCGCCACCGCCGTTCTCATCGGAGAGATCATCGCCGACGCGATCCGGCGCGACCTGCCTTGAACCGGAGCGGACACGCCTCGGACGGAAGTCGAGTGACGCGAGAATTCATGCGGCTGCAATTCGCCAGCGGGATTCACGCCGAAAGGGGCATGATGCCGACAGGCGGGGCCCGGCCTATTCAGCGGCCCGGAGTGATCAGCTGCTGCACGGCCTGGCGGTAGAGTCGCACGAGACGGCTTCGGCCGTCGTCCGTCGACGATTCGTGTTCCTTCCTCAAGGCGTGCGCAGAGCCCCTCCACCATGAGTCTCGACATCGCCTCCTGAAGCTCCTGCCGAAGGGCGTCTTGGTCCGCCGCACGCAGGAGCACCGTGAACGTCCGCCGCATCTCCGCGTGTCCGGGAGCCAGGAGGTATGCGACGAGCCGCTCGCCCAGCGTTTCGAGCGGAGCGTCGAGCCTCGGTGTGAAGTAGACGTCGAATCCGATGACTCTGGCGAACAACTCCGTCTTCGAATGGAAATGCCGCATGACGATCGACGGATCGACGCCGGCGGCCGACGCGATGTCGCGGATCGACGCACCCGAGAAACCACGTTCATGGAAAAGGCGTGCGCCTGTTCCGCAATGGCGCGCTGCACGGGAGTCACCGACGCGAGAGCGATATGGGAAACGACCGATGAAACCTCTGACACATATGCAGTCAACAGTGTTGATAGCGGCACCGTGATGCGAAAGGAACGAACACATGAGTGGACGTCTTGACGGCCGTGTAGCCATTGTCACCGGCGCCGCCGGCGGTATCGGAGGAGGCGCCGCGCGTCGATTCGCCGACGAGGGTGCGCTGCTCGTAGCCACCGACATCCACGGCCCCGCGGTCGAGGCGGTGGCCCAGGAGATCCGCGACAAGGGCGGCCGCGCGATCGCGGTGCAGTGCGACATCGCCGTGCCGGAGCAGATCGGTGCGGTAACACGGCGTCCGGTGCGGCGGTCAACCCCCGGCCCGGATTCGCGTCCTACGCGATGGCCAAGGGAGCCGTCATGGCCCTCACCCGAGTCGCCTCGCAGGAGTGGGGCCCGTACGGCATCACCACCAACACGTTCCTTCCGGTCGGCCGAAGTGACGCTTTCAACCTCTCCGAACAGGGACATGCGGCGGCCGCGATGATCGAGTCGCACAGCCCCGTCCGCCGCTTCGGCACGCCCTACGAGGACATCGCACCGCTGCTGGTCTTCCTCGCCAGCGAGGAGGCCAGCTACATCAACAGCCAGGCGATCGGCGCGGACGGCGGAATCACCTTCCTCGCCTGACCGACCCGCCCCGGCGGGACGCTTCAAGGGCCACCAGACCGGACCGAGGACGGCGTGCAGGCGTCGGGATCGGTGCCTCCTCGTCGCCTGCACCGTCGCCGCCTACCGCCTCTGGTACGAGGACAACCTCCGGTTCGACCTTCCCGATCCCGCGGCACACCTCGACACGATCCTCGCCAGGGCCTTCACGGTGTCCTCCCCGGCGGGCGACCACCCTGGGAAGGTTGATCCACTCCGGGAATCCGGCGGCCCGTGACGTGTGCGTGGTGTCCGCGGTCGTGAAGGCGTGCCGCGTGCCTCGGAGAAGGTTCGGCGAAGGTGACGCACTAGTTCGGTTGTATGCGACGGATTCCATGACGGCGGCCAGCGGGCGTCCACTTCCCTCAACGCCGTGATTCCATCGCCTAGTTGAGCGGCAGATCTCGGCTGCTCCGCCGACGCGTCGCCGCCGACCTCCACGGTCAGGCCGGCGTCCCGGGCGCCGTCGATGGCGCGCTCAAGGTGGCTCTTGCCGCCGTCACTGAGATCGTCGGCCTTCGCCTTGAACGAGAGGGTCGCGTACGCGGTCCTCCCGTCCTTGCTGATCGCCTCCGCCTGGAAGGGGTCGACCGCGGAGGCGACCTGCGTGCCGTCGGCGGCCTCGTCGACGACCCTCTCGATCGCGGCCCGATTGCCGGCCGCGGTGACCTTCTCACCGCTCGGGGCGATGAACACGATCCGGGCGCTCGCCCCGTCGGCCGCGGAGCCCGGGAAGCGCTCCTCCAGCAGGTCGAACGCCTTCTGGGACTCGATGCCGGGCATCGTGAAGCCCTCGTCGGCGGGGGTGGGGGCCTTGGACGCGGCGAATCCGACGGCCCCCAGCACCGCGACCCACACGAGAGCGACGAACCATAGCCAGCGGAAGGCCGTACGGCCTAGGCCATAGAGGACAGTTGCCATGACGAGGAAGCCTGCACAACGGCGGTTCGGAAAACGGCAGCAGGAAGAAGAGCCGCCTCCGTGAGGGGAATCCGCCCTGTTCAGGAGGGGTGGAGGGGCGTCCGTCTTCGCACCACACGATTCCGTGGACCGCTCGTTGCCACGAGGGAGTGCCGACCCGGGCCGAGGGTGTAGCCCGCTACACCGCAGGAGGGGGTGCCTGCTCCGGTGCCTCGGTGAGGGCGGCGGCGACCTCGGCCGCCGAGGTGACGGTCGCCAGCAGCGGCAGGATGTGGGTGAGTTGGAAGTCGTGGATCTCCCTGGAGCTGCCGGCCACGCAGTCCGCGGGGACGACGGCCGAAAGGCCGCGGTTGGCGGCCTCGAGGCAGGCGCCCGGAACGCCGACGTTGGTCGACACCCCGGTGACGACCACCGTGCGGACCTCGCGCTGGCGCAGCACGGACTCGAGTTCGGTGCCGTGGAACGGTGACAGGCCGTGCACTCGCCGCAGAACGAAGTCCTCGTCGTGCGGGGTGAGACCCGGATGGATCTCGGCGTCCGGCCGGCCTTCGACACAGGCGGCTCGCTTGGCGAGCGCGGCGAGCAGGAGGCAGGGCGTCGCGGTACCGGCGCCGTCCGGTCGCAGCACGATGGTGGAGTGCACGACGAGGCCGCCCGCGGCGCGGAACGCCTCGGCCAGCGACGCGATCCGGGTGACCACGCCCCGCGTTCTCACCTCGTCCACAAGACCGGCGTTGTGGCTGAAGTCCTGGTTGATCATGGCGTTCTGGCACTCGTTGATGATCAGCGCGGCGCGTTCGCCGCGATCGAGACCACGAACTCCCACAGGGTTCCTCCGGTGTCCGACGGCCGGTGATCCGATGGCCGAAGAGTTGAATACAGGGTAATCAATTTCGCACCAACCGTCTTCCATACGGTAATCCCTGCTACTCTCGACCGAGCGAGCTAAATGAATGCACTCTATTTCGCGTCATGCGAGGAGTACGTGTGCGTTTCACCGCCGAGCACCCCGTCGGGCAGCGCGACTGCGACCTCGATCCCTTGGCCGCCCTCGCCTTCTGCGCGGCGACGACCCGGGTGCGGCTGTTGGCCTACGTGTCCTGACGGCGTACGGCAGAGGCGCGATCACTCCCCTCGTCTCCTGAACCACGACACAGGAACACGGAGCAGCGAATGGATCTGGGTCTGCAGGACAAGGTCGTCCTCGTCTGTGGCGCGTCGGGTGATGTCGGCGCGGCGACCGCGGCGTTGCTCGGGGAGGAGGGCGCGGCGCTCGCGTTGGCTTCCCGGTCCCCGGCACAGCTCGACCAGCTCGTCGCCAAGCTGCGCGATCGCGGTGTGCGGGCCGCCGGTTTCGTCGCGGATCTCGCCGAGTCCGGGCAGGTCGCCGGGCTGGTCGAGGAGGTCGAGTCGGGTTTCGGCCCGATCCACGGGCTGGTGAACACCGTGGGGCCCAACATCGACCGGCCGCAGCTGTACGAGGACGACGAGGTCTGGCGTTTCCACTTCGAGAACGTGCTGATGCCCGCGGTCCGGCTGGGGCGCGAGGTGCTGCCCCGGATGAAGGCCCGGGGTGCGGGTTCGGTGGTCAATCTGGTCGCCACCTCGGCCCGCTACTACTACACGCGCCTGGCGTCCTATGCGGCGATGAAGGCGGCGGTCGCGCACGTCTCGAAGGCCTTCGCCAAGGACGTCGCGAACAGCGGGGTGCGGGTCAACACCGTGCATCCCGGCTGGATCTACAAGGAGAGCACCCGGCGGGCGGTGCACGAACAGGCCGTCGCCGAGGGCGTGCGCGACCAGGAGGTGGTGGAGCGGTGGCTCGAGGTGAAGGCCGACGGGCAGTTCTACACCCGGCGGTTCGGCGAGCCCGAGGAGTACGCCAAGGCCATCGCCTTTCTCCTGTCGGACGCGTCGAGTTACGTCAACGGCTCCTGGTTCGCCGTCGACGGCGGCCACGCGGCCGGCTGACCGGGAGCCTGTGATGCGAGTCGGATACGCGGATGCCGTGGACGCGTTCAAGGTCGGCGATCTTGCCGCCCTGCCGCCCGGCCCGCACGACGTGGTCGTCGAGATCGGCGCGAGCGGTATCTGCCACAGCGACCACAGCGTGCTCGCCGGTCAGATGCCCTTCGCTCTGCCGCTGGTGCTCGGCCACGAGCTGGCCGGCACCGTCGTCGAGGCCGGCCCCGAGGTGACCCGGGTCCGGGTGGGTGAGAGGGTCATCGGCGCGACGAAACCGTCCTGCGGGCACTGCTGGTGGTGCCTGCGCAGCTACCCCTACCTCTGCACCGAGGGCGTACGGCTGTGGAACACCCCGCGGTACGCGCTCGACGGCGACCGTGCCGCCCCGCTGTTCTGCGGTCTCGGTTCGTTCGCCGAGGCCAGCACGCTGCACGAGCTGTCCGTCGTCCCGGTCCGCACCGACCTGCCCTTCGAACAGCTCGCGATCATGGGATGCGCGGTGGCGACCGGCGCCGGTGCCGTCTTCAACACCGCGCAGGTGCGGCCCGGCGACGAGGTCGCGGTGCTCGGGCTGGGTGGGGTGGGTCTGGCCGTCGTCCAGGCCGCCGCACTGGCGGGCGCCGCCCGGATCATCGCCATCGACCCCGTACCGGCCAAACGCCTCCTCGCCCTCGAACTCGGCGCCACCGACGCGCTCGACTCAGCCCCGGGCGAGGAACTGGTCGAGCGCGTCCAGGAGTTGACCGGCGGGCGCGGGGCGGACGTCAGCTTCGAGGCGGTGGGCCGCATCGACACCATCACCAGCGCCTACCGGATGGCCCGCCGGGCCGGCACGGTCGTGACGGTCGGCGCACCCGACAGCACCTCGAAGCTCGACCTCGGCGGCTGGGAAGTGGTCAGCAGCGGCAAGCGGCTGACCGGGTCGATCGCCGGCGAGATCCACGCGGACCGCGACCTGCCGGCCCTCGTCCGGCTGGCCGAGACCGGCCGGCTCGACGTCGGCCGGCTCATCACCCACCGGATCGGCCTCACGGCCCACGACATCCTCCAGTCGTTCGACAACCACGCGGGCGTACGCACCGTGATCACCCCCTGACCAGCCGATCAGCCGCACCCAGTGGAAGGACGGACATGCCGGGTCTCATGCAGGACAAGGTCGCGATCATCTCGGGCGCCGGACAGGTCGGAGGCCTCGGCCACGAAAGCGCCCTGCTGCTCGCCCAGGAGGGCGCCAAGGTCGTCATAGCGGCCCGCTCGGCGGAGGGACTCAAGGCCGGCGCGAAGTCCATCGAGGAGGCGGGCGGCACCGTCCTCGCGGTGCCGACCGACATCACCGACCCGGCCCAGTGCGCGCACCTGGTCGACGCCACGGTCGCGGCGTTCGGACGCGTCGACTGCCTCGTCAACAACGCGTTCAACGCCAACCCGCGAGGGCCGCTGGGCGATGCCGACCTCGACGCCTGGCGGGACGTCTTCGAGGTCAACTTCTGGGGCAGCGCCCGGCTGTGCCAACTCGTGCTGCCGCACATGAAGAAGCAGCGCTCCGGCTCGATCGTCAACATCCTGGCGCACATCATCTTCAAGCCCCAGCGGGTGCCGCAGACGGGCATGTTCGCCTACGCCTGCTCCAAGAACGCCCTGTACACCCTCACCCAGGCCCTCGCCCTGGAGGTGGCCGAGTACGGCATCAGGGTCAACTCCCATGTCCCCGGCTACATGGACGGCCCCAGCGTCCGATCCAGCTTCGAACGGCTCAAACAGCAGGACGAGAAGGCATGGGCGACCGCCGAAGGCGCCGTACTCGACATGATCCCCCAGCGACGCATCCCCCCGACCCGGGAGTGCGCCAAGTCCGTCCTGTTCTTCGCCTCCGACCAGCTCTCCAGCGTGATCACCGGACAGGCACTCCTCGTCAACGGCGGCGAGGCACTGCACTGAGCGCTGCGCACTACGTGCCGGGCGGCGGTCGCGAAACGTACCCAAGGCCGGCAGTCAGGCTCGCAGGCCGCGGCACAGTGCCCCGATCTGGTCGGCAAGCACCGGTCGTCCAACTCGGGCGTGCAGAGGAACTGGAAGCGGATGTCGGGGCCGCCGCGGTCCCGGGCGAGCAGCGTGACGGCAGCCGCGAGACCGCCACCGGCGCATTCGCCGATTACACCCAACCGGCCTTCTGCGACACCGAGTTCGGCCGCTTTGCGCGCCGCCCAGGTCAGGGCGGCGTAGCCGTCGTCGGTGGCATCGAGACCTCGGACGACGACTCCCGGCCACTGGGCCCCGAGATGGACCGACCGGTCACCGGCCCGTCCCGATCAACGCGGAACCGGAGGTCCGGAGGCGACCGGATACAGTGCGCGGGACGGTAGCCCGGTCAGGGAGGGGAAAGCGTGACCGACACCAGTGACACCCGGCCCGCCGAGGGTGCGGCGCAGGTGGCGCGGCGGAGTCGGCTGTACCGGCTCATGCGCTACATCCCCCTGATCGCCCCCGTCCTGCTGTGGGCCGTGCCCTGCTGGGTGCTCCTGTACGGCGGCCAGCACTGGCCGTTGCCCGTCACGGTGGCCGGCACCGCCCTGTTCGTCCTCGGTCTCGTCGGTATGCCGCTCGCGATGACGCGCGGCCACGGCCGGCGCCAGCAGGACCGGGCGGCGATCATCGGTGACACCCTGCTGGGCGGCAGCTGGGTTCTGTTCACCTGGTCCGTGCTGCTCGGCGTACTCCTGCGGCTCGCGCTGACCCTGGCCGGCGTCGGCGGGAGTCAGGACCGGGCCCGGATCGTCGCCTGGGCCGTCCTCGGCGTGACCGCCGTACTGCTCGCCTGGGGGTACGGCGAGGCCCGCCGCGTGCCGCGCGTGCGGCGGCTGGATGTGCAACTGCCGCGGCTGGGTGCCGGGTTGGACGGCACCAGGGTCGCCCTCATCACCGACACCCACTACGGTCCACTCGACCGCGCCCGCTGGTCGGAGCGGGTGTGCGAGACGGTGAACGCCCTGGAGGCCGACCTGGTCTGCCACACCGGCGACATCGCGGACGGCACCGCCGAACGCCGCCGTGCGCAGGCCGTCCCGCTCGGTACCGTGCGGGCCACCCACGCCCGGGTCTACGTCACCGGCAACCACGAGTACTACAGCGAGGCCCAGGGCTGGGTCGACCTGATGGACGAGCTGGGCTGGGAGCCGCTGCGCAACCGCCATCTGCTGCTCGAACGCGGCGGCGACACCCTCGTGGTCGCCGGTGTGGACGACGTCACCGCCGAGTCCTCCGGCCTGGCGGGCCACCGTGCCCACCTCGCCGGAGCCCTGGACGGCGCCGACCCCGACCTGCCCGTCCTGCTCCTGGCGCACCAGCCCAAGTTCGTCGACCGGGCGGCAGCCGCCGGCATCGACCTCCAGCTCTCCGGTCACACCCACGGCGGCCAGATCTGGCCCTTCCACCACCTGGTCGGCCTGGACCAGCCCGCCCTCGCCGGGCTCAGCCGCCACGGCGCCCGCACGCTCCTCTACACCAGCCGCGGCACCGGCTTCTGGGGCCCGCCGTTCCGCGTCTTCGCCCCCAGCGAGATCACCCTGCTCGTGCTCCGCAGCCCGCACCGGCCCACGTCGCCGTAGCGTCGTAGCACTGAACAGGCCAACATACGTGGCCGGTTCCCGCCTCTTCCTCGGCTCCGGACCAAGAAACACCCAAGCGGACTTCAAGATCTGAACTGGTGACCGAAGGACGGTTACGATCCCTTGAAGGGCACGGTCGGATCACGACAGGGGGCTCGAGTTGAATCGCCTGGCAGAAGCGGAACCGGACGTCCGTCCGGACCACTCCGTGCTGCCCCGGTCGCTCGCCACCTGGCTCGGGTCGATCGCGGTCCTCGCCGCGCTGGTGGTGGGCCTGATCGGGAGCCTGTACGCCGGGCACAGCAAGCCCGGCCGGGTGGACAGGTGGTTCGTCGAGCCGACGGACGACAGCGTGCGGGGACCCTGGAGGCGGGTCGCGCTGACCCTGGACTTCCTGGGGGAACCCGCTGGTTCGGTGCTGGTGATGGTGGCCGTCGTGACGGGCTGCCTGCTGCTTCGGCGTCCCCGGGCGGCGGTGCTCTTCGTTCTCGGCGTCGCCGTGACCGTGGGCACGGCGACGCTGCTCAAGCATCTGGTGGGACGCACCATCCACGGTCCCGGCAACCTGTCCTATCCGAGCGGGCACACCGCCTTCTTCACCTCACTCGCCCTCGTCGGGGCCCTGCTCGCGACCGGTCGGCTCGGCCTGGGCAGGGCGGCCGGCATGTCACTCGTACTCGCCGCGGCGCTCGTGGCCGGCGCCGCGATGGGATGGGCGCAGGTCTCCCTGGGCGCGCACTATCCGACCGACGCCCTCGGCGGCTGGTGTACCGCGCTGGCGCTGATCCCGGCGACCGCGTGGCTGGTCGACCGGACGGCCGATGCCCGTCGGCGGGAGGGTCGGTGACGTGACGTCAGGCCAAGCGGCGGAACACGGGCTTCACCGGTCGCCCGGCCAGCCAGGGCGTGGGGTCGGCCGCGTCCAGTGCCTTCCGGTACACCGCACAGGCCTGGGCCACCACGTCGACGGTGTGGTCGATGTCGGCCTCGCTGAGCGCGCTGCTCACCACGAACGACGGGGCCAGCACCCCGCCGGCGAGCAGTCGGCGCAGGAACAGGGTGCGGTACTCCTGCGAGGGCTGACCGTTCTCGTCGAGGGTGGCGAAGACCAGGTTGCTGGCCCGGCCCCGGACCACGACGTGCTCGCCGACGCCCATGCCGGCCGCGGCGTCCCGGACACCGGCGGCCAGCCGCTCGCCGAGGGCGTGCAGCCGCGCGGTGACGCCCTCTTCGGTATAGACGGTCTGCACGGCCATCGCGGCGGCCAGCGAGTGCGTCTCCGCGCCGTGCGTGGTGGACAGCAGGAACACCCGGTCGCCGGAGTGGCGCAGCCCGCCCCGCTCCATCAGCTCGCGGCGTCCGGCCAGCGCGGAGACGGCGAAGCCGTTGCCCAGCGCCTTGCCGAAGGTGGAGAGGTCGGGGACGACGCCGTACAGGCCCTGGGCGCCCGCCTCCGACCAGCGGAAGCCGGTGATCATCTCGTCGAAGATCAGGACGCAGCCGTGCCGGTCGGCCAGTTCGCGCAGGCCGGCGAGGTAGCCGGGCGGCGGCTCGGAGTGGGTGGCCGGTTCGAGGATGAGGCAGGCGACCTCGCCCTGATAACGGGTGAGCAGTTCCTCCGTGGCGGCCAGGTCGCCGTAAGGGAAGGACACGGTGAGCTCGTTGGTCTCCGTCGGGATGCCGGCGGACATCGGCGTGGTGCCGATGAACCAGTCGTCGGTGGAGAAGAACGGGTGGTCGGCGCAGAGGGCCACCCGCGGGCGGCCGGTGGCGGCGCGGGCGAGGCGTACCGCGGCGGTGGTGGCGTCGGAGCCGTTCTTCGCGAACTTCACCATCTCGGCGGTCGGCACCGTGGCCAGGAAGCGTTCCGCGGCCTCGACCTCGACGATGGACGGTCGTACGAAGTTGCTGCCGCGGTCGATCTCCCGCCGGACCGCCTCGGTCACGCGCGGGTGGGCGTGACCGAGGCTGACCGAGCGCAGGCCGGAGCCGTACTCGATGTAGCGGTTGCCGTCGACGTCCCACACGTGGGCACCGCTGCCGTGGCTGATGACCGGGGCCAGGTCCTCGGGGTACTGGTCGTCGCCCTTGGCGTAGGTGTGTGCGCCCCCGGGGATCAGGGAGTGCAGTCGCTCGTTCGCCGTCCGTGATTTGGGCAGGGCGAATTCGCCGGTGTCCTCGTTGTGCACGCCGACCTCAACTTTCCTTGTGCTTCAAGACATTTGGTGCGTCAAGCCATGTGCTTCAGGACCTCGGCGAGGCTCGGTGCCTCCCGATCCCGCTGGGACATCGACGTGACCGGCAGTGGCCAGGGAATGGCGAGTTCCGGGTCGTCGAAGGCGATCGTCACGTCCTCGGAGGGATCGTGCTCTCTGTCGATACGGTATGAGGTATCTGTGATTTCGGTAAGAGCCTGGAAGCCGTGAGCACATCCCGCCGGGATGTAAATGGTCTTCTGCGTCTCACCGGACAGCTCGAAGAAGGCCCGGCCGAGGTACGTCGGCGAGTCCGGGCGCAGGTCCACGACGACGTCGAAGATCTGCCCGTACGAGCACCGCACCAGCTTGGCCTCGCCGGCCCCGGAGCGCAGGTGCAGGCCGCGCAGCACGCCCCGGACCGAGCGGGAGACGCTGTCCTGGACGAAGGCGTGCGGGTCGAGGCCCACCGAGCGGACCACGTCGGCGTCGAAGGTGCGGCAGAAGAAGCCGCGTTCGTCGGCGTACGGCGTCGGCTCGAAGAGGAACGCGCCGGCGATCTCCGGGACTTCGGTCGCTTTCATGAAGCCTTCCGTGGTGCGTGGGCGTTCGCCGGGAACAAGGTCGTGGTCAAGTCGGTGAACTGCTCGGTGAGTTGCTCTGCGGCGACCCGGTTCCGCTCGGCGAGGGTCTGTCGTAGCTCCGTCGCGTGCTTCTCCAGGTCCCGGAACTGTTCGAGCAGCCGGTCGGCGTCGACCTCGCGGGCCGGGTGGCAGTACGTGCCGAGGCCCATCCGGTCCATGAGCGCCTCGCTCTTCGCCGCGTAGCAGAGGGCGAGAACGGGCGTTCCGGTCTTCAGCGCGCAGATCAGGTTGTGGTAGCGGACGGCCACCACAGAGTCGGCGGCGGCCATCTCGTTCATCAGGTCGGCCAGGGACGCCGGTTGGGCCGCGGTGACCAGCGGCGAGTCGACCGCGTCGAGGATCGCCGCGACCACGGCCTCGTCGCAGGTGTCGCCGGTGAGCAGCCGGACCGGCCTGCCCTCCTCGACCAGCGTGCGGACGAACTTGATCGTCCCGTCGAGGTAGCGACTGTAGATCTCGTCGGCCCGCGCGCGGTCGTCGTTGCCGCCGTGGAAGTCCATGACGCCGAGACAGACGGTACCGGGTGTGCCGGTGGGCGCGCCGGACTTCGGCGTCGGCAGGGAGAACGCGAGGTCCGGGTAGACCTCGTCGTGCGCGGTGTCCACGCCCATCGCGCGCATCGCGTCGCGGGACTGGCCGTCCCGGTAGGAGCGGTACGCGGCCATCCGCGCCGCCCAGCGCACCAGGGCCCGGGTCGGGCGGTTGCGGATCTCGGCGGCGCCGACGCTGACCAGCGCGACCCGGGTGCCCGTCAGCCGTCCGCTCGCGCAGAGCAGGAACAGGGAGTACGGGAAGCCCCACGGCCGCAGCGGGAGCGTGGCCTCCAGGACGCCCATGCCGGGCACGATCACCACGTCGTGGCGGCGCACCCAGGCGGCGGTGCGGAAGACGTCGACGAGTTTGCCGAGTCCCTTCGACGCGACGGCGCCGGCGCGGGACGCGGTCCGGTACTCCGCGCGGTTCCAGTGCAGCCGGGTCGCGGGGATGCCGAACTTCGCGGTCACCGCCTCGGGTCCGCCGCACAGCGCGTCCACCTCCGCGTCCGGATGCTCGGCGCGGAGGTAGCCGAGGACGGCTTCCAGGGATCCGTCGTTGCCGAGGTTTCCGGAGCCGAGCAGGCCGAACAGGCCGATACGGACAGCGGTCACGCCTGCCTCCCCTCGCGGCCGGCGACGAGGGCGTCGACGGAGACGGTGAGCTTGGCCGGGTCGACCGGGGCGCGGTCCTCGACCCGCTCGCCGGCGCCCGGGCGGACCCGGCTGGTCATCCACGCGGCCATGTGGCCGTAGCAGGCACGCCGGTCGGCCGGAGAGATCGGCGCCCGCCGGATCGCCGAGGCGAAGCCCCAGACGTACTCGGCGAGCAGCCGGGGCGTCGGGTGCAGCAGGCCGGCCCGGCGCGGGTCGAGGTTGACGCAGCGGGAGCGCTTGGAGGGGTTCGCCCGCTCGGCGCGGGTGGGGTGGTCGCGGCGGAAGTACAGGAGTTCCGGGACCTGGTGGAAGCGGCCGTGCAGGGCGATCTCGGCGACGAAGGTGCGGTCCGCGTGGTGGTAGCTGTCCATCGGCTTGACCCGGCGCAGTGCGTCGGCCCGGATGACGCCGTAGAAGTCGTCGCCGCCGGGCTCGAACAGCATGCTGCGGAAGCGCTCCGGGGCGTGCGGCGAGTCTGTGGCGAGGGTGTACTCGTAGGGGACCTTCACCTGGCCGTCGCCGTCGATGACCGCCTGGTCGGCGTGGGCGAGGATGACGTCCGGCCGCTCGTCCAGCGCCTCGATGCAGCGGCGCAGCAGATCGCGGGCGTAGAGGTCGTCGTGCGAGGCCCACTTGAAGAGCTCGCCGCGGCACTCGGCGAACACCCGGTTGTGGTTCGGCGTGGCGCCGATGTTCCGAGGCAGCCGGAGGTAGCGGATGCGGGAGTCCTGCGCGGCGTACTTGCGGCAGATGTCCTCGGTCCCGTCGGCGGAGGCGTTGTCGGAGATGACCAGCTCGAAGTCCTCGTAGGTCTGGCCGAGCAGGGCGTCGAGCGACTCGGCCAGGTACTCCTCGCCGTTGTAGACGGGCAGGCCGATCGTCAGCCTGGGTTGGGAGGTCATGAAGTCCTCACTTCGGGAACGGAGTTGGGGTGGCGCTCACGCAGGGCGGAGCGCAGTTGCAGCCACCACACGGCCGAGCCGCCGACGGTGGCCGCGGCGACGCCCCAGGCCGAGCCGACCGTGCCGGCCAGGGCCGCCCCGCCGAGCCCGCCGCCGACGTAGCAGACGGAGGCGAACAGCTGGGAGCGCAGGCTGCGCCTGGCGGCGCCTAGGGCGCGCAGCCCGGCCGCCGCGCCGGTGCCCAGGCCGGCGCCCGCGACGCTGAAGGTGATCGGCACGATGAGATGCGAGGAGGAGTGCCAGACGCTGCCGAGCAGGAGGTCGCCGAGCCGGTTCGGCAGCAGGAGCAGCGACCCTCCCCACAGAAGTGCGGCGGTGGCCTGCCCGCCGCCGAGCAGGAGACAGAACTTGCCGAGGCGGTGCGGTGCCTGCCGCACCACCCGTGCCGCCTCCGGGACGGTGACCAGCGACAGTCCCATCAGTACGGCGAGGAAGGGGCCCATCAGGAGTTCGGCACCGCGCACCGCGCCCACCGCGCCGACACCCACGATCGCGCCGAGCCCGTAGGCCCGCAGCTGGCTCGCGCCGCTGAGGCTGACGTTCTCGACCAGGTACCGGTAGCCGAGATCGCGCTGCTCGCGCAGCCACCCGCGTGCCTCGGTCGCCCGGGGCCGGATGCCGGACTGGAAACAGCCGTACGCGGCGGCCACCGCGGCGGACGCGCCCCAGGCGAGGACGAAGGCCGCCACGGTGCCCGCGCGGGCCGCCAGCACCATGGCCGGGACGAGCGCCACACACCACACGACGTCGTTGACGAAGGCCTTGCGCCCGTTGCCCGCGGCGAAGAACGAGAACCGCCAGGCGTCCTGGAGCAGCAGCCCCGGCATCATCACGCCCAGGCAGACGAACGCGGGCCCCAGTCGGCCGCCGAGAGCCAGTCCGGCCGCCAGGGACACCGCGCCGATGGCGGTACCCACGCCGAGCGCGGTACCCGTCGACCGGGCCACGGCCCCGCGCCAGGACGCCTCCGGCACGCCGCTGAAGCGCACCACGAGCGGGTCGGTGGCGAGGCCGCGGGAGACGTTGAGCACCACGCCGTAGGTCACCCAGGCCAGGCTGAACACGCCGAACGCGGTGACCCCGAGCGAGCGGGCCACGTAGATGCCCACCGCGAAGTTGCTGATGCTGGAGGCCGCCTGGTCGGCGAGTCCCCAGGACAGCCTGCCGACGAGGGCCCGCTTGGCGGACCGGGCCGGTGGCACCGCTGTCTGGGAGCTCTCCCCCTCGACGGGCATGGACGTCATGTCTTGATCAGCCCTGCCTCGTGCAGGGCGTCGGCCGCGTCGGCGACGGTGTCGAAGGGCAGCCCGGACCGCTCGGCGACATCGAGCAGGTCGTGCTCGCCGTCGGAGAGGTTGAGCACCCAGAGCATGGCCATCTGGGCCTGCTTGGTGTCGCTGCGCCCGCCGAGCGCGTCGTACAACCCGCGCCGCCCCAGCTGTGGTTCACCGTACGGGCTGAGGTTGACGTACTGCCGGTTGCGGTCCAGGACGGCGAAGGCCTCGCGGCAGACGGCGAGGGTGTCCGCCATCGCCTCCGGGGAGACGAAGTCCAGGTTGTCCGCCGAGGTGTGGTACTCGGGGTAGCCCGCGTACGGGGTCCGGGTGAGGGAGCCGACGCCTAGGTTGAACCCGGGCGAGCAGTACTGCCGCTCGTCGTAGCCGTACGGCGTGAACTCGTTGATCCGGTGCGGGCGTTCGGAGGCGGCCAGCACGTGCCGCAGCACCCGGTCGATCTCCGCGTCGCCGCGCCGGCTCTGCTTGTACGTGAGCGAGCCCGGGTCGCCGGCACAGGCCAGCACCAGCCCGTGCTTGACCCGCGCCACCCGCTCCGCGTTGCGGGCCAGCCAGGTGATGGCGCCGATGGTGCCGGGCGCGAAGATGAACCGGTAGGTGTAGTACGGCGTCTGCTCCGCCAGTTGACGGGCCAGGAACGTCGCCACCGCGACGCCGGCCATGTTGTCGTTGGCCAGCGCCGGGTGGCAGGTGTGGCAGGAGACGATCACCTCGTCGGCGACCTGCCCGGGGACCACGTGCTCGGCGTAGGTGAGATGACCGTCGGCGAGGGTGGAGTCGATGCGCACCTCGTACTCGCCGTCCGGCATCGCGTCCAACGTGTCCTGGGCCAGGCAGAAGCCCCACTCCGGCTTGTAGTAGCTGGTGCGGTACGGCACCCAGGACGGCTGGTCCGGCAGGGTGTGCAGGTGTCCGCGCAGCTCGGACAGGGGCATGGTCGCCGATACCGGCACGCTGTAACCGAGCACGTGCAGGCTGGACTCGGCGAAGTCGACGACCCGCCTGCCGGTGCCGTCGGCGATGTACGCGTCCCGGATGTTCCACTCCTGCGGCACCGTCCAGTCGAGCACCTGGGTCCCGGTCGGCACCTCGTGCACGTCCAGCGGGATGTACTCGCCGACGATGTCGAGGGTGGCACGCACACCGTCGCCGGTGATGCTCCGGCAGAGCGGGTACACCCGCTCCACCAGTGCGTGCATCTCCTCGCCGGTCGTGGTCATCGGCGCCACCGCAGGGTGTCGTCGACGGTGCCGGCCTCGGACGCGGCGCGCAGCACGGCGAGGCGGGTGAAGCGCTGCTCGAAGTCCTCGCGGGTCAGCCCGTGCTGTCGGTAGGCGTCGGCGAGGTCGAGCGCGCCCTGCTTCACCGTCCACTCGCAGTCGAAGCCGGGGATCGCGGCGCGGAACCGGGAGAAGTCGACCCGGTAGGACCGCGGGTCGGCGCCGTTCTCCCCGGTGATGTTCACCTTCGCGCCGGCCACCGCCTCGGCGACCTGTTCGGCGATCTCGGCGACGGTGACGTTGTTGACCTCGCTGCCGATGTTGAAGGCCCGGTCGTGGACCGCTTCCCGGGGCGCGGTCAGCGCGGCCGTGAAGGCCCGGGCGATGTCGACGGCGTGCACCAGCGGGCGCCAGGGCGTGCCGTCGGAGAGCACCAGCACCTCACCGGACAGCAGGGCGTGGCCGACCAGGTTGTTCAGCACGATGTCGGCGCGCAGCCGGGGCGAGTAGCCGAAGGCGGTGGCGTTGCGCATGTACACCGGGGTGAAGTCGCCGTCGGCCAGCTCGTGCAGGTCGTCCTCGACCCGCACCTTGGACTCCGCGTACGGCGTCACCGGGCGCAGCGGGGCGTCCTCGGCCACCAGGTCGTCGCCGCCGGCGGCGCCGTAGACCGAGCAGGTGGACGCGTACAGGAAGCGGCCCACGCCGGCGTCGCGGGCCAACTGGGCCAGTCGTACGGACGCGTGGTGGTTGATGTCGTACGTCAGCTCCGGCGCCAGCGAGCCCAGCGGGTCGTTGGAGAGCGCGGCCAGGTGGATCACGGCGTCGACGCCGGCCACGTGTTCGGCCGTGACGTCGCGCAGGTCCACCTTGTGCCCCTGCGGGTCCGCAGGCTGCGGGCCCAGCACGCAGTCGGCGAACAGGCCGGCGTCGAGGCCGACGACCTCGTGTCCGGCGGCGGCGAGGACCGGGGCCATGACGGTTCCCAGGTATCCCTGGTGTCCGGTCAGCAGTACGCGCATGGTTCAACCCCCCAGGTTGAGCGTGAGTTTGGTGACGGCGAACGCTTCGGCGTATCGCTCGTGGCATTCGATGCCGCGGATCCGCGCGAGGCCGAGGAAGGCCTCCCGGTCGTACCAGGGCCGGTGCCGCTGCGAGGCGTAGTGCTCCTGCAGCAGCCGCACCTTCTCCTCGGCGAGCTCCGTCGACAGCGGCTGGTAGGCCGCCATGCGGCCGAGGTCGCCGTCCCATTTGACGATCTCGTAGCCGAGCACGAGGTGGTCGCGGAAGGCGGTGGGGATCAGTTGCGCCAGGCCGCGGTGGTCCTGGTGGGCGTCGTCGGTGCGCGGGGCGAGGATCAGATCCGGGTCGGTCCGCGCGCGCAGTTCCTCGACGGCGGCCTTGGCCTCGTCCCAGTACACGGGAATCCGGCCGTCCGGCAGTTTGAGCACGGTCAGCCGCAGGTCGGCGCCCGGGCAGAAGGCGGCGAGCGCTGCCCGCTCCTCCTGCTCACGGTCGCTGCCGCCGCCGGAGAGCACCAGCGCGTCGACCCGGAGACCGGGCCGCGCCCGGCACAGGGCAAGCAGCGTGCCGCCGGCCCCGATGGCGATGTCGTCGCAGTGCGCACCGACGGCGACGACGGCGTCGAGGGACCCGACTCCGAGTCGGATCACGCGCGCACCCCCTGCTCCCACACGGCCCACGGGCGGTCGCCCTGGGCGTAGGCGGCGTCGAGCGCGGCGCGCTCCTTGACGGTGTCGGTCGGCTTCCAGAAGCCGCGGTGCTGGTGCGCCACCAGCCGCCCGCGCTTGGCGAGTTGGGAGCATCCGTCGGCGACCAGGTCCCCGTTCTCCGGGATGTGGTCGAAGACCTCCTGGCGGAGCACGAAGTAGCCGCCGTTCTCCCACAGCGGCAGTTCGCTCACCGCGGTGATGCCGCCGACCAGGCCGTCCTCGCCCAACTCCACGCAGTGGAAGGAGGACTGGGGCGGTACGACCATCATCGACGCACCGGCGTCGCGCTGCTCGAACTTCTCGATCATCTCCGGCAGCGGGGCGTCGGTGAGGACGTCGGCGTAGTTGGCGAGGAACATCTCGTCGCCGTCGAGGTGGTGGCGTACCCGGCGCAGCCGCTCCCCGATCGGCGACTCGATGCCGGTCTGCGCGAAGGTGATCGTCCAGTCCGAGATGTCGGTGGACAGCAGCTCGGTCTTCCCGCCTCTCAGCACGAAGTCGTTGGACGTCGTCTCCTCATAGTTGAGGAAGAAGTCCTTGATGTGGTGCGCCCCGTAGCCGAGGCACAGGATGAACTCCGTGTGCCCGAAGTGCGCGTAGTAGCGCATGACATGCCAGATCAGCGGCCTGGGGCCGACCATCGCCATCGGCTTGGGGACGTCGTCGGAGGTTCCGTTGCGCATCCGCATCCCGTAACCGCCGCAGAACAGGACGACCTTCATGCTGTTACCTCCTTCGCGGGCACCTCGACGATGCTCAGTTCCGGGATGGGAAAGACGAGCCGGCCGCCCCACTCGTGCACGAAGGACAGCTGTTCGGTCAGTTCGGCGCGCAGGTTCCACGGGAGGATGAGCACGTAGTCCGGCTTGTCCGCGGCTATCTGCTCGGGCGGCAGGATCGGGATGCGGGTGCCCGGGGTGTACCGGCCGTGCTTGTACGGGTTGCGGTCGACCGTGTACGCCAGCAGGTCGGGCCGGATGCCGCAGTGGTTGAGCAGGGTGTTGCCCTTGCCCGGGGCGCCGTAGCCGACGACCGTCTCGCCGCGCTCGGCCGCCTCGATGAGGAACTTGAGGAGGTCCCGGCGCACCTTGGCCACCCGGGCGGAGAACTCGGTGTACCCGGACAGCTCCTGGAGCCCGGCGGCCTTCTCCCGGGCGAGTACGTCGGCCACCCGCTCGCTCGGCTCGCCGGCCACCTCGGCCGGGCGGGCCCACAGCCGGATGGAGCCGCCGTGGGTGGGCAGCAACTCGACGTCCACGAGGGCGAGTCCGCCGCTGGCCAGCGCCCGGATCGCGGAGGCGACCGTGTAGTACTGGAAGTGCTCGTGGTAGATCGTGTCGTACTGGTTCTCCTCGATCAGGGTCAGCAGGTGCTGCACCTCGATGGAGACCCAGCCGTCGTCGGCGACCAGGGCACGCAGTCCCTGGGTGAAGCCGACCACGTCGGGGATGTGCGCGTACACGTTGTTGGCCACGACCAGGTTGGCCGGGCCGTGCTCGGCGCGGACGTTCGAGCCGGTCTCCGGGCTCAGGAACTCCGTGAGCGTGGGCACGCCGGCGTCCCGGGCCGCCGCTCCGACGTTCACCGAGGGCTCGATGCCGAGGCAGCGGATCCCCCGGTCCACCACGTGCTTCAGCAGGTACCCGTCGTTGCTCGCGACCTCGACCACGAAGGCGTCGGTGCCTTCGGCGTCGAGCCCCACACGCTCCACGGCGTCGGCGACGAACGTGCGCGCGTGCTCCACCCAGGAGGTCGAGAAGGAGGAGAAGTACGCGTACTCCTTGAACGTCTCCTCCGGCGTGATCAGCGGCGGGATCTGCGCCAGCCAGCACTCCGTGCAGACCTGGAGGTGCAGCGGGTACGCCGGTTCCGGCTTGTCGAGTTGGTCCGCGGCGAGAAAGCTCTCACATGGCGGCGTCGCCCCCAGGTCGACGACGCTCGCCATCGCCTCCGAGCCACAGAGTCGGCATCGTGTCATCTGCTGTTCCCATCCCCCCTGCTCGCGCGGGTGTCCCCGCCGCGAGTCCGTTCCGACCGACCCGCGATCGCGGTGCGGTACTCCTCCAGCAGGCGCTCCAGCCCGACTTCCGGGCTGAACCCCTGTTCGTAACGGAGCCGGGCCGACTGGCCCATCTCCCGGTTGCGGTCCGGCTCGGCCGCGATCCGGCGGAGGCAGGACGCGAGCGAGGCGGCCTCCCCCGGCCGGTGCAGCAGCCCGGTCACACCGTCCTCGACGAGTTCGACGAAGGCGCCGTGACCGGCGGCGACGACCGGGACCCCGGCCGCCATCGCCTCCACGACCACCAGGCCGAACGCCTCCAGCCAGGTCGAGGGAGCCACCACGGCGACGGACTGCGCGATGGCCTTGCGGCACTCGGCCGGGTCCAGCAGACCGAGGTGGCGCACGTCGTCTCGGCCCGCCGCCCAGGCGGTCACCTCCGACTCCAGCGGGCCCGTGCCGGCGATCGCGAGCGGGACGCCCACGCCGCCGACCGCCGCGATCTCGTCCCACGCGGCCATGAGCAGCCGTACGCCCTTGGCCTCCGCGAGCCGGCCGAGGTAGAGCAGCTGCTCTCCCCCGTCCTCCCGGCGAATGCCGGGCTCCGGCACGAAGTTGTGCTTCACGGCCAGGCGCTCGGCCGGCATGCCCGCCCCCGCCAGGACCTCGCGCTGGGCCGCGGAGATGCAGAAGAACCGCTCCACGCCGGACCACCAGCGCCGCCGGTTGGCCGACAGGCTGACCGCGAGCGGCACGGTCGCCAGGCGGGAGTCGCGGTAGCAGCCGTGCCGGACGGCGGGCAGCGGCACCTTCGATCCGACGCATTCGGTGCACGGTCGGCCGTCCCGTTGCAGGGTGCCGGGCGGGCAGACCTGGGTGTAGTTGTGCAGCGTGGCGACGGCGGGCACGCCGGCGTCGGCGCAGGCGGCGAGCACCGCGGGCGACAGGAGCGGGAAGACGTTGTGGACGTGGACGACGTCCGGCCGCTCGGCGCGGAGCCGCGCGGCGAGTTCCGTGCGGACGGCCGGGTTCCACGGCACCCGCAACGGCACCGCGACCTTGGCGAGGAGGGACATGGCGCCGATGTCGTCGCTGCGCCGCTCGAACAGCTCGACCCGGTGGCCGGCCGCGCGCAGCAGCTCCACCTCCTGGTCGACGACCTTGTTCTCGCCGCTCGGCTGCGCCGAGCCGTAGCGGTTGTGCACCACAAGGATGTGCATGCTCACCTCACCTCCGATCTCTGGGCCCAGCGCGGGACGTGCCGTCGCGGGACCTCGGGCAGCGCGAGGGGCGTGGCCTTGGCGGGTGCCGCCAGCAGCGAGGCGGCCAGGGCCAGATGCAGCAGATACGGGGAGGCGTCGCCGAGGCCTGCCTCGGTGTACGAGGCGATCGCGCAGTAGCTGATCAGGAAGATCGCGCAGGCCCGCTGTAGCGACGGAGGCCGCAGCAACGCGACGCCGCCGAGGACGATGATGATGATCGCGACCAGGGTGACGCCGATCAGGCCCTGCTCGTTGTAGACGGCCAGCCAGCTGTTGTCGATCGGCAGCCCGCCGAAGGACTTGTCGCCCAGGCCCACGCCGAACAGCTTCTCCCCGGTCGTCCGGGGCGCGGCCAGCAGGGCGTCCCAGACCTTGGCCCGGCCGGTGAGGCTGGAGAAGTTCTCCTTGCTCTGTCCGCGCAGGAACCACGTCTGGAGCATGGAGGCGAATCCCACCGCGGCCACTGTGGCGATCGCCACCGCCCAGGTGAAGAAGCGGCGGGCCGCGGCGCTGGTGAGCAGCAGCGAGCCGATCGCCAGCACGAGCCCGAGCAGCAGGCCGAGCGTGGCCGTCCGGGTGTGGGTCAGCGCGAGCAGGACGAGTGACGGCACGATGACCATCGCGGCGCTGGCCCGGTCGGTCCGGCGGCCCAGCAGGAGCAGCACGGTGAGCCCGATGATCACGGCCGCGTACTGGCCGATCTGCGGCGGGGTGAGCGGCCACAGATCGCCGACCAGCCGCCCGCCGTAGAGGTCGGGCAGGGCCATGCCCGGGGAGACGACCAGGCCGAGGGCCACGGACGCAAGCACCGCGAAGTACATCCGGATGTGGTGCCGTACGAACGTCAGACTGCCGTCCCACCAGCGGCTGAGCAGCCACAGCGTGCAGACGAAGAGAGTCAGCCGGAAGCAGCGGAACAGCGCACCGAAGCCGGACTCCAGCTGCACGCTGGAGATCAGGCTCGTCACCAGCAGCAGGGTGAGCAGGAGAACGTACGCGCTGGGTCGGATGCGCAGCCGGAGATTGACCGTGAGCGCCAGCGTGAACGCGGCGACCAGCGCGCCCATGGTGACCAGCTGGATGAGGGAACGGGGCAGCGGGACGATGGTCTTCGCCCCGGCGGAGCCGAGCGTGTTGAGGACCAGCAGCCCCCAGACCGCCCCGACGATCTTCGGTGTGCGCTCCTCCTCCATCTCAACCACCGGCCTTTGCGGTGAGGTCGAGGGTGCTGCCCTTGTCCTGCTGGTACGGCGTGCCCTGCCACTGCGTGAAGTCGAGCACGCGGGCCGGGTCGTGGGCGACGAACTTCCACGGTCCGACGTAGACGTTGTCGTGCCAGCGGTTGTGCTGCTTGGTGGTGATCGCGTCGGCCACCCGCTCGCCGTGGTACGGCGACCAGTCCGGATAGGTGCCGTAGTTGGACAGCACCGCCATGCGGTCGCACTTCTGCGTGCACTTGAGGACGGACTTGTCGAGCACGAAGCGGTTGTCGTGGATGTCCACCCGCTGGGTCTTCCACCGGCAGTCGGAGTAGAGCGGTGCCTTGGCGATCGCCGGCTTCTTGCAGCTGCCGGTCTTCTTCACCAGCAGCGTGCAGTCACCGGAGGAGGTGTTGGCCGGGCTGTTGCAGAAGCGGTCGGCGTTCTCCCACAGGGTGATCCCGGACCAGTTGTTCTCCAGCACGTTCTTGTAGATCTCGATCTTGTCGGTGCGGGCCTTGATCCGTGGTTCGCCGCCCGACTCGGAGAGGTAGATCGTCGCGAACGGGAAGCTGTCGCCGGCGTCGGCGGCCTTGCGGCCCTCGACCCAGTTGTTCCGCCGGATCGTGTTGTTCCGGATGATCGCGTTGTAGCTGATCTCGTAGATCAGCGCGGCACCGTCGTTGGCCTCGATGACGTTGTTCTCGATGATGAAGTCGTTGTTGTTGGTGTCCGCCCACAACCCGGTTCCGCGGTTGTCGTGCACCCAGTTCCCGCGGATGTCCGCGCCGTTGACGTCCCAGAACTTGATGCCTCCGGTGCAGCCGCAGCCCGGCTTGCGCCGCTCCCAGTCGCCGGTGTTGTTGCCGACGATCTCGTTGCCCTCGACCACCAGGCCGGTGACGCGGCCGTTGCCCTTGTACGCGTTCATGCCGTACTGGCCGTTGTTCTTCAGGCAGTTGGCGCGGACCTGCTGGCGGGCACCGGCCATCAGCCCGGCACCGTCGTTGTCCTGGATCGTCGAGTCCTCGATCACCCATCCGTCGGCCGAGTCGTGATTGACCACGCCCTCGTCGGACGGCGCCGCGAAACGCTGCACGGTCAGGTAGCGGATGGTGACGTCTTCCGCGCCGCCGCTGAACGCGTACTGGTTCTTCTTCCCGCCGTCGAGCACCGCGCCCGGCGCACCGATGTAGCGGTCCCCCTTCTTGGGGACGACCTGGGCGTAGCGGTCCGGGTCGAGCCGGTGCTTGCCCGGCCGGAGCCAGAACGTGGTGTTCGGAGGGCTCTTCTTGGTCTTCGCCGCCAGGTCGCCGACCTTCGCGGGGTCGACCGTCACCGCGCCCGCCGGTGCCTTGGTGGGCCCGGCCGCGGGGTTGGCGCACACCCGGGCCAGGGATGTGGTCCGCGCACCGGAGGTGGTCGGCACGGCGGTCGGTTTCGCATCGGCTTGCGGTGTGCTGCTGTCACAGCCGGTCGCCGCCAGCAGGGCCAGCGCCAGCGGTGCCACCGCCAACGCCCAGGGCCGCCTCTTGATCCCCACGTGCCCCCCCTAGCCGCGGAACCTGAGCACGGTGGTGAAACCCGCCGTGCCGTCGGTGGAGCCGGTGCCGATCAGGGTGGTGGCGGGTTCCTTGCGCCCGAAGCCGGCGGAGTACCAGCCCAGCGGCGGCTCGCTCTCGCCGCGATGCGCCTGCCAGGACAGCTCCTCGGGCAGGTCGAGTACGGCGGAGCGGTCCTCACCGTCGCGGGTCCAGGTCAGCTGGGCCCGGTTTCCGGTCAAGTCCGCGGTGATCTCCGGGCCCAGGTGGAACGCCAGGTTGACGGTCCGGCGCGGGCCGCTCACCTCGTCGACCAGTCTCAACTCCTGGCTCTCCGCGGTCAGTTCCACCCGGCGGCGGTGCATGGAGCCCTGGTAGCCGTCGTGTTCGGCGGTCCAGCGGGCCACCTCGCCGGACGTGTCCGCGCTCAGGACACGGGTCCGGGCATGCCGGGTCCACAGGAACGGTCCGCCGGAGACGGACTGGTCCTCACCGTCCAGCTGGAGGGTGTTGTGGCCGAGGGTCGACCGGAAGTACTGCCGCCATTCGGGCTGCCCGTGGTAGCAGTACGTCCCCGGGTCGGCGAGTACGTCGACCCCGTCGTGCCGCACCTCCACGGACAGCGCGTCCGCGTGGGCGTGCGCGGCGATGGACAGGAAGCCGTGCGGACCGCCGTCGCAGCGGCACCAGATCTCCTCCGGGCCGCGCAGGATCGTCATGCCGGCGTCGGCGAAGTGGGCCGGTCGGCTCGCCGGGCGGGCCGCGGACGGTTCGGTCGGCTTGACGAGCGCGGCCAGCAGCGGGGTGCGCACATCCGTGCCGGTCACCGTCGGCCACCAGTCGAGCCGGCCGAACACGGCCTCCCCGGTGGCCAGCAGCGAGCCCCAGCGCTCGGTGCCCGCGCCGTCCACGATCAGACCGTGTCCGTCGTCCGCGTCCCCCTGACGCGGCGGCCGGAGCCGGTTGTCCACGACGGCCGCGAGCGCGTCGGTCATGCGCAGCAGTACCAGGCGGACCGTTGCCGGGACTTGGACTCCTGCGGCGTCCGCCTCGGCCACCGCGGCCAGGCCGAGCTCCAGGACCAGCCCGTGGTACTCGGTGGCCAGTTCGCGGTTGAGGCCGGAGGGGTAGGTGTTGTTGCGCAGCTGCCGCTCCAGCGAACGCAGCGCGTCGGCCCGCCAGCGCGCCGAGGCGGGGAACCAGTCGAACGCGCAGGCCGCGGCGAACTGCCCGGCGTCCTCGGCGATGACGTGGTTGTTCGCCGAGGAGCCCCGGCTGGGGAAGGCGGCCAGCCAGCGTTGGTGGTGCCAGATCTGGTTCAGCGCCACCGGGTTGTCCTCGAACAGCCCGGCCGCGCCGGGCCAGCCGTCGAGCAGCCGGCGGATCCACACCCAGGACAGCAGCCGGATGCCAAGCTCGATGCCGCTGACCCAGTGGACGCCGCGCAGCGGCGGGTTGGCCGACCACCACGACCGCAGGTGCTCGGCCACGCGCTCGGCGTACCGCTCGTTCCCGGTGATCGCGTAGGCGGCGGCGAGCTGGGTGAGGTACTGGTGCCGGGACGGCTCCCAGATCTGCTTGATGTCGCCCACCGCGCTCTCGTCGCGGTACGGCACGTCGAAGGCGTAGACCTGCGGAGCCCGGCGCCCGGTCTTCGGGTCGTACGACCAGTCCGGGTCGGCCAGGTCGTCGCGCTCCACCCCGAAGAACTCGCCGTGCCCGTCCATCAGCCGGTCCGCCTCGGCGACGAGACGCTTCGCGGCGTCCGGTGCGATGGCGGCGATCGTGCCCGCGGGCAGGACCGCGGTGAACCGGGCGCCGGTCACGCTCGGGCAGTCGGGCTGCGCCGAGCGCCAGCGGCGCCTGCGCACCGTGTCGCCCACCCGGCCGGCGATCTCCTGCGGTCCCATCCGGGACAGCCGCCGGAGGTACCAGCCCGCGCTCATGGTCATCGGGACCTCGCCAGGGTCACCGGCGCGCCGCCGGCCAGGCCGGCCTGCACGGCGAGGGTGGCCGCCGTGGTGGCGACCAGCGACTCCAGCGGCACGGGCATCGGCCCGCCGGTCCGAACCGCCTTGATGAACGCGGCCAGTTCGGCGTTCTGGCCCTTGTCCCGGGCCTTGGGCAGCCGCGAACTGACCCACTTCTTACGGCCGTACACCGAGGCGCGGACGAAGTCGTCGAGCCGCAGTGCGCTGCCGTCCGCGACCAGGTCCAGGGTCTCCTTGGGGAAGCCGGACGGGCCGGTGGTGACGTAACTGATGGTGGCGGTCGAGCCGTCCGGGTAGCGCAGCACGACCTGGAGGTCCTCGTTGCCGGAGGTGGCGGTCGCGTACACCGAGACCGGGTCGGCGTCGAGCAGCCAGCTCGCCGTGTCGATGAAGTGGCCGCCCTCGCCGGCGAACCGGGAGCCCTCGGTGCCCTGTTGGAGGTACCAGCTGCCGTGCTGGAGTCGGCCCGCGTTGACCAGGTAGCGGAGGTTCGCCGGGCCGGTCCGGGTACCGAACCTGGTCCTGGCCTCCTGGAGCAGCGGCGCGAAGCGGCGGTTGAAGCCCACCTGGAGCCGGTCGTTGCCGGACTCCTCTACCGCCGCGAGTACGCCGGCCAGCTCGTCCTCGGTGAGGGCGAGGGGCTTCTCGACGAACACGGTCTTGCCGGCCAGCAGTGCCTTACGGGTCAGTTCGGCGTGCGAGCTGTGCCGGGTGACGACGAACACCGCGTCGACGGACTTGTCGCCGAGCACGGCGTCGAGGTCGGTGGTCGCCTCCTCGAAGCCGAACTTCCGCTGGGCGTTGGCCCCGGACAGCGCGGTCGTGGTGACGACCGTCGACAGCTTCACGCCCTCGCGCTGTGCCAGGTGCGGCAGCAGCATCGACGTCGCGTAGTTGCCCGCGCCGACGAACGCCAGTCGCACCGGCGAGTTGGTGGCCCGGGCCGGACTCGGCTTCACGGTCACCGCGGGCACGGCGATCGCCGGGGCCTCCGGCTCGGCCTTCTCGCCCTCCTGCTCGGGGTACCGGAACAGGACCGCCACGGCCTTGAGTTCGCCGTCCTTCAGGCGCTGGTACGTCTCGACGGCGTCGTCGAAGTCGGCGACGTGGGAGATCAGGGGTTCCACGTCGACGCGCCCACGGGCCATCAGATCGAGGAAGCAGGCCAGGTTTCGGCGCTCGGTCCAGCGGACGTAGCCGATCGGGTAGTCGCGCCCCTCCAGCTCGTACGACGGGTCGTAGCGCCCGGGTCCGTAGGAGCGCGAGAACCGGACGTCGAGTTCCTTCTCGTAGTACGCGTTCCACGGCAGGTCGAGGCGGCACTTGCCGATGTCGACGACCCGGCCGCGGTCCCGGCAGAGGCGGGCGGCGAGCTCGACGGGCTGGTTGCTGCCGCCGCCGGCGGCCAGGTACACCTGGTCCACGCCGTGGCCGTCGGTGAGTTCGGCGACGGCGGCTTCCACGGCCGCGGACCCAGGGTCGCCGCAGGCCGCGGCGCCCAGGCGCTCGGCGAGTTCGCAGCGCGCCGGGTCGGGGTCGGCGCCGACGACGCGGACTCCCGAGGCGGTGAGGAGCTGCGCCACCAGCTGCCCGATCAGGCCGAGGCCGATGACGAGGGCGACTTCGCCGAGCTGCGGCTCGCCCTGGCGGACGCCCTGCATGGCGATCGACCCGACGGTCCCGAAGGCCGCGTGCTGCGGCGCGAGGCCGTCCGGCACCGGGGTGTAGAGGTTCTTCGGCACCCAGTTCAGCTCGGCGTGCAGGGCGTGCTCGTTGCCGGCGCAGGACACGAGGTCGCCGACCTTCACGTCGTCGATGCCGGCGCCGACCTGCTCGACCACTCCGCACAGCGAGTAGCCGAGCGGTGTGTAGGAGTCCAGCTTGCCCATCACCTTGCGGTAGGTGGCCGGGACGCCGTTGGTGGCCACGCTCTGCATGACCTTGGCCACCTGGTCGGGGCGGGAGCGGGCCTTGCCCAGCATCGACATGCCGGCCTCGGACACCTTCATCAGCTCGGTGCCGGTGGAGATCAGCGAGTAGGCGGTGCGGACCAGCACACCGCCCGGCTTGCACCCCGGCACCGGAACGTCGAGCACCGCCAGCTCGCCGCTCTTGTAGTTCTGTACGACCTGTTTCACCGAAGTCCTCTTGTTTCTACGCCGTCACGGGGGAGTTCTTGCCGGACCCGGAGGTCGCGTCGCGATACCAGTACTCGAGGGTCAGCACGTGCCACAGATGCTTGGAGAAGTCCTGCTGCCCGGCGGCGTCCTCGGCGACCATCCGCGCCAGCGCGTCGCGGCGCAGGATCCCCGAGCGGACGAGCTCGCCGTCGTTGACCACCTCGCGCACCAGCGGTGCCAGGTCCCGGCTCATCCAGGCCCGCAGCGGGGCGCTGAACAGGCCCTTGGGCCGGTACACGATCTCCCGGGGCAGGACCGAGGTGGCCGCCTCCTTGAGGACGGCCTTGCCCTGCCGTCCGGCTATCTTGCGGTCACCGGGCACGGCGAACGCCGCCTTGACCACCTCGATGTCCACGTACGGCACCCGCACCTCGGTCGACGCAGCCATGCTGGAGCGGTCCGTGTAGGCGAGGTTGAGGCCCGGCAGGAACATCCGGGCGTCGCCCAGGCACATCCGGTTGACGAAGTCGTCGAGCTCGTTGTCCTGGTAGATGTCCGCGTGTTCGGTCAGCACGTCGTCGACCGTCCCGGCCAGGTCCGGGGCGACCAGCGCGAGCAGCTCGTCCTGGTCGTACATCGTGTAGCTGCGCCGGAACGCGGTCTCCTCCGGCAGATCGGCGAAGGAGAGGAACCGCTTGGCGAAGCGCACCGACCGGAATCCCCGGCGGGAGGTGGCGACCGGCAGCCGGCCCACGGCCGCGGACACCCCGCGCCGCAGCGGCCGCGGGACCCGCTGGTAGCGCAGGGCGAGGAGGTTGGCCAGGTGCTTGCGGTACCCGGCGAACAGCTCGTCGGCGCCCATCCCCGAGAGCATCACCTTGACGCCGGCCTCCCGGGCGGCGGAGCAGATCAGGTAGGTGTTGATCGCGGCGGGGTCGCCGATCGGCTCGTCCAGGTGGTACGTCATCTGCGGCAGCAGGTCGAGCACGTTCGGGGCGATCTCGATCTCGTGCAGGTCGACACCGAACCGCTCGGCGACCTGGCGGGCGTAGCGCAGGTCGTCGGGCATCGCCTCGAACTTGGCGTCCTCGGCGCGGAATCCGATCGTGTAGGCGGAGATCCCGGGGTGCTCGCGGGCCGCCAGCGCGGTCAGATAGCTGGAGTCGAGCCCGCCGGACAGGAAGGTCGCGACGGGTACGTCGGAGAGCAGGTGCTGCCGGGTCGACTCCTCGACGATGGCCGCCAGGTCCGGCAGTTCGCCGCTCCGGGCCCGCTCCCGGCCCTCGGCGGCGACGTCCTTGAGGTTCCAGAACCGGCCGCGCTCCACCCGGCCGTCGGGCCGGCACCGCAGCCAGCTGCCCGGCGGCAGCTTCTCCGCCTCGCGGAACGCGCACCGCGAGTCCGGCACCCAGTAGTAGAGCAGCGAGGCCACCAGCGCCGCGTGGTCGACCTCCAGCCTGCCGCCGGTCGCGGCGGCGAGCGCCTTGAGCTCGGAGGCGAACACCAGGCCCTCGCCGCGCCGGAGCAGGAACAGCGGCTTTATGCCCAACTGGTCGCGAACCAGCACCAGTTCACCGGTGCGCTCGTCGAACATCCCGAACGCGAACATGCCGCGAAGGCGGGACAGACAGTCCGTACCCCAGCGCCGCCAGGCCTCGAGCAGCACCTCGGTGTCGGAGGTACCGCGGAAGCCCACCCCGGCCGCCTCCAACTCGGCCCGCAGCTCCGGCGCGTTGTACAGCTCGCCGTTGTACGTCAGGACGAGGCCGTCCTTGGCCATCGGCTGGGCGCCGGTCTCGGACAGGTCGATGATGGACAGCCGGCGGTGCCCGAGGTGCACCTCGCCGTCACCGACGGGGTGGCTGTACCGGCCCGACCCGTCCGGGCCGCGGTGGGCGAGGGTCTCCGTGAGCCGGTCGGTCACGGCCTTCCCGTCGGGCCATCGGTAAGTGCCTGCGATGCCACACATGTCTTACCTGGCCTCCTGGTTGCTGTCCGGGACCCGTTGCGCCCACATCGGCAGCCGCTCCGTCTGCCAACGGCCTGTCGCGCTCTGACGGTCCGACCGCTCGCTCCGGCCGCGCAGCGCGGTCTGCAGGCCGTCCCACAGCGTGCCGTCGGTCCGGTCCCGTGGATCGGGGTCGATCAGCACCACACCGATCACCGGGATGCTCTGGTCCGCGAGCTGCCGCGCCACGGTGTGCAGCCAGGCGGCGCTGCCGTGCCCGGCCCGCACCACGAGCACGGTCTGGGTGCCGAGGTACTGGAGGTCGGTCCACGCGGTGCCGGGTGCGACCGAGCCGACGCCGATCAGGTGCCCCTGATCCGGCAGGGCCGAGGCCTGTTCACCGCTGAGCACGGTGGGGTCCCCCGGCTTCTGGCGGCGGCCGGAGAGCTGCGAGCCGGGCAGACCGTCGATGACGGCCACCGGTCCCTCGTCCGACAGTGCCCTGGCGACGTTCAGCGCGATCAGGCTCGTGCTGCGCGCGCAGCCCAGTTCCAGCAGCGACACCGGTTCCGCGGAGCCGCGCACGGTGCGGGCCAGGGACGTGGTGAGCCGTTCGCGGGCCAGCCGGGTCCGTCGGCGCTGCCACGGCCTGCCCGAGCGGCGGGGCAGCTCCGAGATGACGGAGGCGCCCAGGTTCGCCGCGATGTCCCGGCGCAGCACCGGGCGGTCCGCGACCACCACGCCGACCGCGGCAAGGGCGAGCCCGAGGAAGAGGCCGAGGACGAGCCCGATCACGGCGTCGGTGGCAGCCGCCTTGGGCAGCGAGTGCGGTACCGCGCGCGCCGCGTCCACGACCTGGGTGCCGGCGATGACGCTGGGCGTGCCGGTGCGGGCGTCCGCGGCGCGCTGGTCGAAGTCGGCGATCCTCGAGTTGAGTTCGGCCCGGCGGGCGTAGAGCGTCTCGATGCTCGCCGCCCCTGTCGTGTCGCCGGCCGTGGATCGCTCGCTGATCTCCTTGTTGACCTGGGCGAGCTCGGCCTTCGTGCGGTCGCGCTGGTCGAGCAGGGCCTTGGACTCGGCCTTCGCGATGTCCTGCATCCGCGTCACGTGGTCCGTGACGAACGCGTCGGCCAGCGCCTTGGCCCGGGCCACCGCTTCGGCGTCGCTGTCGGCGGTCACGTCGATCTCGAGCAGGTTGTTGGTCAGGCCGGTGCCCCGGTAGTCCTTCATGAAGTCCTCTGGTTTCTCCGAGGACTTGAGGGACTTCAGGGCCATGTCGGCGACCCGGGTGGTCTGAAGCACCGCGACATCGGTACGGATCAGCGTTCCGGTGTCGTTGGGCTGGTCCTCCGCGTGGGCGACCAGCACCTTGGTCATCGCGCTCGGCGCCGGCGGCATCAGGACCGCGATCGCCGCGCCGGCCAGGAAGCCCAGGACCGCCATGGTGCACCACAGGCGGCGGCGCCTGCGCACCGACACCACCAGCCCCTGGAGGTCGAGGAGCGGGGCGGAGGTCGGCGACTCCGAAGTCGTGCTCGTGCTCACGCCGAACCTCCCGCCGTGCGGCCGGGCACCGCGAACGTCAGCGTGGCGTCGTCCGGAAGCTGGTCGGCGGGCCGCTCGGGGCGGGCCTCGACCACGCCGGCGACGACGACGCCGACGATTTCGTGCCTGCCGTCCGCGCATGCTCCGGCGATGCCGGTGAGCTCGTCGGCGGTCCAGGTTCCCGCGCTGAGGAGGACCAGCGCGCCGTTCTCGGTGTCGCGGTCCGGCACCATCGGCCGGTCCACCGACACCTCCACCACCCGCAGCAGCGGATCGCCCTTGGCCTCGGCGACCAGCTGTCCCGCGGCCCGGCGGGCGATCTCGTCGCCGTCCGGTACGACGACCAGCAGCCGCCGGGGAGAGGGCAGTTGATCCCTCAGGCGAGCGCACACCCGCCGGTAGCGGAGCCGTCGGCCGGCCTCGTCGCCGGACTTCTGCGGCGCCGGTACGTCCCACCGGGTGTCGGCGCCGAGGAGCCGGCGGATCCTGGCCCGTCCGCCCTCGTCCTGCGGGTGGTGCGCGGGCCATTCGCCGGGCACGTCGACGGTGCCCAGCGACGCCGAGCCCAGGGCCGCGGCGATCTCCGGTTCGGTGCGCAGTCGGCGGTTCCTCCGTGCGGCGACCAGATGGCCGATGACCGCGAGCAGGAAGAACAGCAGTGCTCCGCCGACGATGAGCTGAATCCTGGTCGGAGGTGCCTCGCCGGTCGGCCGGGCGGCCGAGCCCATGACGACCATGCCTGCCTTGTTGCTCGTCGGGCCGGCCTCTTCGAGTTTCTTCATGGCCGCCTCCAGCGAGGTGCGCAGGTTCTCGAGCGCGGTGCGGGCCTGCACGCTCTCCACGGTCTGTCCCGGATCGGCGGCCTTGGCCAGGTCGCTGATGCGGCGGTTGGTGTCCGCGACCTGCTTGCGCAGCGCCTCGGTCTCCGCGGCCGCCCCGGCGTCGGTGCCGCTGCCCGCGACCTCCGCGGCGAACTGCACGAACTGCTGGGCCACCCGGTCGGCGAGCCGCTGCGCGCGCTCCGGGGTGTCCGCCGTACCGGAGATGGTGATGATGTTGCCGTCGGCGGCCTTGGCGCTCACGTTGGCCCGCAGCTTCGTCCTGCTGACGTCGGTCCAGTGCAGCGCGGCGGCCGCGCGGTCGACCACCGTCGAACTGGTGGCGATGTCGACCTCGGTGAGCAGCTCGCGCTCCTCCCAGATGCCCGGCAGCAGTACCGGTGCCGACGCGGTGTACCGCGGCGGGAACACCAGCACCGAGGTGCCGTAACCGAACAGTGCGCCCACCACGGCGAGGACGGCCAGGAGCCGCCACCGCCGCCGGAGTATCCGCCCGATCGTGACGAGGCGGATGGTGTCTTCGTTCAACTGCGCTGCCTCTTCTTCCTTGTGCGCACCGGACCGCTCGCCGACACCGCGGCGCGGTCCCGGCAGGCGGCGGCATAGGCGGCGAGCAGCGACGCCTGGGAGTTGCTCCAGGAGAGCTGCCCGCCGATGCGCTCCTGGCCGATCTTGCCCATGCGGGCCCGCTTGTCCGGATCGTCCAGCAACACCGTGATGAGCTCGGCGAACCGGGCCTCGTCGTTGGCCGGCGCGTAGACGGCGGCGTCACCCGCGGAGACGCGCGCCTCCTTCAGGTCGAACGAGACGATCGGCCGGCCCATCGCCATGTACTCCAGGACCTTGTTCATGGTCGACACGTCGTTGAGCGGATTGCGCGGGTCGGGAGAGAGGCACACGTCCGCGGTGGAGAGGTAGCGCACCAGGTCGGCGTCGGGAATGCGCCCGGTGAACTGCACCTGCTCGGTGAGCCCGAGCTCCCGGGACAGCTCCACCATCGCGTCGAAGGCGTCGCCGGAGCCGACGAACACCGCGTGCCAGTCGGTCCGCCCGAACTCGTCGCGCAGCTTGGCGAGGGCGCGCAGCGCGTAGTCGACACCGTCCTGCGGGCCCATGACGCCCAGGTAGCACAGCAGATGGGACTTGCCGCGCTTCAACTCCGGCTCGGCCGGCACCGGTTGGAACCGCTCGATCTGGGGCGCGCTGCGCACCACGTAGACGTCCTCGGGACGCTTGCCGCCGCGGCTCACCGCGACGTCCTTGTAGCTCTCGTTCGTGGCGAGCACCACGTCCGCGGCCCGGTAGGTCCGCCGTTCCACGGCGCACACGGCGCGGTAGAGCAGGTCCTTGCCGCGGTCGAACCGGGAGAGGTACAGCTCGGGCACCAGGTCGTGCTGGTCGAAGACGAACCGTGCGCCGCGCCGCCGCAGCCAACGGGCCGACAGGAACAGCAGGTCGGGCGGGTTGCAGGCGTGCACCACGTGCACCGGGCCGACCTTGCGGGCCAGCCGGGCCGTGCGCCAGAGCGCAGATCCGTACTCCTTGAGGTAGCCGGCCGGTCCTCCGGTGGCGGCGCGCAACGGGTAGCGGTGGATGCGCACCCCGTCGATCACCGCCTCCGCCTCCGTGTCCCGCTTCTCCCCCGGGGGCAGATGACGTGCACCTCCCAGCCCGCGTCGCGCAGCGTGGTGCACTCCTGCCACACCCGTCGGTCGAAGGGCACCGACAGGTTCTCCACCAGGATCAGCGCGCGCCGGCCCGAGCCGTCGCCGCTGACTTCGTTACCAAGCAAGGCCCATGTATCCCGGTTCGGTCCGGCGCTTGTCTGCGTCGGGAAGGCGGATGAGGTCGACGATCACCGGGCCGCCGCCATGAGGCAGGGCCGCGAGGACAGCCGGGTCTTTGGTCCCGACCAGGCACACCTCGGCATGGTCGAGCACCTCTTCGACGGAGTCCGCGAGCAGCTGCGCGAGGTGTGGCAGCCGGGTCTCGATGTACTCGCGGTTCGCGCCCATCAGCCGGGAGAGGCTCACGTTGGCGTCGTGGATCCGCAGGTCGTACCCCTTGCCGTGGAGCCGCTCCGCCAGCTCGACGAGCGGACTCTCCCGGAGGTCGTCGGTGCCGGGTTTGAAGGACAGCCCGAACAGGCCCACCTTCCGCTTGCCGGTGCGCTCCACCAGGTCCACCGCGCGCTGGAGGTGGTCGGCGTTGGAGGGCAGCACGTGCGAGAGGATGGGCACCGAGACGTCGGCCCGCTGCGCCGCGTACACCAGGCTGCGCAGGTCCTTGGGCAGGCAGGAGCCGCCGAAGGCGAAGCCGGGGCGCAGGTAGGCGGGGCTGATGTTCAGCTTGCGGTCGGCCAGGAACACGTCCATCACCTGGTGCGAGTCCACGCCCAACGCCTGGCACACGGCGCCGAGTTCGTTCGCGAAGCCGATCTTGAGGCCATGGAAGGCGTTGTCCGCGTACTTGATGGCCTCGGCCGTCGGGACCGGCACCCGGAACACCTCGCCGGGCAGGCTCTCGTACAGCGCGGCCACCACGTCGCCGCTGGCCGGGTCGAGTTCGCCGATGACGGTCTTGGGCGGGTCGAAGAAGTCCCGCACGCTGGTGCCCTCGCGCAGGAACTCCGGGTTGACCGCGACCCCGACGTCCACGCCGGCGGTGCCGCCGATGTTCTTCTCCAGGATCGGCACCAGGAGGTTCAGGCAGGTGCCCGGCAGCATGGTGCTGCGGAACACCACGGTGTGCCGCCCGCCCCGCTCGGCCAGGGCGGCGCCGATCTCCTCGGTGACCCGCTCCAAGTACGTGGTGCACAGGCTGCCGTTGGGCTCCGAGGGGGTGCCCACGCAGATCAGCGACACCTCGCTGTGCATGATCGCCTCACGGACGTCGGTGGTGGCGCGCAGCGCCCCGGTCCGCACGACGTCGGCGGTGAGCTCGCCGATCCGCTCCTCGACCACCGGTGCCTTGCCGTCGTTGACCAGGTCGACCTTCACCTGGTTGACGTCCACGCCGATGACCTCGTGCCCCATGCCGGCCAGGCACGCGGCCGACACGCAGCCCACGTAGCCGAGCCCGAACACGCTGATTCTCATGACCCGTTCCTCCCCCCACACAGGCCCCTGCGGCCTGCGGTCTGCCCGCCGTCCCGACGGCTCCCCCCGCACATCAGTAGGCCCCCTGGCCGTAGAGCACCGCGCGCAGCGTCTTCCACAAGATCACCGCGTCCAGGGCGAGCGACCAGTCCTCCACGTACCGCAGGTCGAGGCGGACGGCCTCCTCCCACGGCAGGTCGCTGCGTCCGCTGATCTGCCACAGGCCGGTGAGGCCGGGCTTGACCAGCAGCCGTCGCCGGATGTCCGGGCCGTACGCGGCGGACTCCTCCGGCAGCGGAGGGCGCGGACCGACGAGCGACATCGATCCGGTGAGTACGTTGAACAGCTGCGGGAGTTCGTCGAGCGAGTACCGGCGCAGCACTGTTCCCACCCGGGTCACCCGGGGATCCCGGCGCATCTTGAACAGCAGCCCCGCGCCCTCGTTGCGGTCGGCCAGTTCGGCGCGTGCCCGGTCGGCGCCGACTACCATGGTGCGGAACTTGAGGATGGTGAACTCGCGGCCGTCCTTGCCGACCCGGCGCTGGCGGTAGAACGCCCCGCCCCGGCTGTCCGTCACCACGAGCAGTCCCACGAAGAGCATCAGCGGTGCGAACAGGATCAGCAGGAGTGCGGAGCCCATCCGGTCGGCGACCGCCTTGATCGCCCGGCGGCCCCCGGTGAAGGTCGGCATGCTGACCCGCAGCAGCGGGATCCCGAGCACGGCGTCGACGTGCAGCCGCGGGCCGGCCACCTCCATCAGCACGGGGGCCACGACCATCTCGGCGTCGCTGCCTTCGAGGTTCCAGGCCAGCCGCTGCAGCCGCTCCGGCGTCCAGTACACGTCCGGTGTGACGGCGACGACCCGATAGCCGTCGTGCTCCACGTATTTGGCGACGTCCGTCAGCCGACCGACGACCGGAACTCCGTCGAGTTCGTCACCGTCGATCCCGTCCGTCGTGCACACACCGTCGACGCGCCAGCCGAGGTGCGGGAACTTGCGGGTCCGGGTTATCAGGTCGCGCACGGTGTCCGGGCTCCCGGCGGCGAGCACCGGTCTCAGGCACTGTCCTTCCTTGCGTTGTTTGTGCAGCGAGAGGCGGAGCAGATAGCGCGCGGTCATGGTGACGAGCGCGATCGCCGGGATCGCGACGAATATCCAGAGCTTGATGTTGCGCGAGGTGAGGGCTATCCCGCCGAGCGCGAGCACGACGGTCGCCGTGAAGAGTGAGCGGCCGAGTCGGCGGAACTCCTCGGCGCCCTGGCCGAGTACGGCCGGAACCCAGGCCCGGCTCACCGCGAGCGACCCCAGCACCAGCAGTTCGGTGCCGAAGGCCAGAATGCCCCACTTCTCATGCCAGTTGGCCGCGTCCCGGGCCCCGAAGAACTCACCTATCGCCGCTACGACGAACGCGGTGACCACGGTGTCGCTGGTGATCACGGTACGTCTGTACCGCTGCTCCCAGCCGCTCGCGGGCCGGCTCATCGCCTCGTCCGTCAGACGCCCGTGCGCCGACGAAAAAGGATCGACTAGTCCCCCCTGCGCCACAGAACCCCCCCGGTCCCCAGTGGTATGACGTGCTCGCCCAACACTGCTGTCCCTCCCCCCGGGAGGCCCCCGCCTCCCGCACGCTTCCTCCCCTCGGGAGGCCCCCCGCCCCCCGTACCGCGCTGTTCCTCCCTGCGTGAGACCCCTGCCCAGTGCATGACATCCCGGCTGCTACAGGGCTAGGAGGAGCGCAGGACCCGTCGAACCCCGGATGCTCCCCGCACCCAAAGCCCCATCGGGCCCCAAGAGTTGATCACCCCCACGTCAGACGCCGGACACGCCAATTCCGCTTGCCCGTAACGCCGGACCAATAGATCACCATTTGTCGCCTCGTGTCCCACCATGCGAAGCAAGGTCAATCTAGACCATCGAACCCCTCCTGGAGAGAGGGATGTGTGGAATTTGTGCTCAACATTTGAAGCCGGATACAAGGCCCGACAACTACCCACAGACGCAGTGACAACGAAAGCCCACCGCGTGACCTGCGGTAACAGAAGCCCCTCAGGAGACCTACCGCCGGTAACCCCGAGGTGCACCGGCCGTACCGACCGGACCGCACACAGGGCGAGTTCGGCGGATTCTCGTCGGTGAGGAGGGGGAGACGGTTGCGGATGTGAGCGATCGGCGGCGCGTCGCAACCACCCCGACCACCGCGATCGGGGCCGAACGCATTGGCTTCTTCTGTACAGCAAAAGGAAACCGGTTTCGGCGCCTTGCCGTCCTCGCCCCCGGAATCTAGACTCCACCATACTGAAGTTAGTTCAGTTCAGGTAGGGCGACGCGTACTCGGGAGCAGCCCCATGACAGGTTCCTTGGACGGCAGGACCGGGCTGGTCACCGGCGCGGGGCAGGGCATCGGGCGGGCGATCGCCGTCGAGCTGGCCCGGCAGGGCGCGGCCGCCGTGGCTGTCGCGGACCGCAACGAGGAAACCCTCGCCGAGACCGCGGAGTTGGTGCGGGCCGCAGGGGCGCGGGCCGAGGCGATCGTCTGCGATCTGCGCGTCACCGACAGCATCGCCGCGATGGTGACACGAACCGCGGAACACTTCGACGGGCTCGACATCCTGGTCAACAACGCCGGAGTGATCGAAACCGCGTTCACGACCGAGCCGGACCGCGGGGTCGACTCGCTTCCCGAGGCGGTCTGGGACGCCGTCTACGAGGTCAACCTCAAGGCGGTCTGGCTGACGACCAAGTTCGCCGCACCGTATCTGCGCCGCTCACCGCGCGGGCCCGCCATCGTCAACACCGCGTCCGTCTCCGGCCTCACCGGCTTCCCCAACTCCCCCGCCTACGGCGTCACCAAGGCAGGTGTCATCCACCTGACCAAGGTCACCGCCGTGGACCTGGCCCCGGTGCGCTGCAACTGCTTCTGCCCCGGTGTCATCGACACACCGCTCGCCCGGGACTTCCTCGCCGCCGCCGAGGACCCCGACACCCTGGAACGCCACTTGACCGCACCCCAGTTGGTGGAACGGTTCGGACGCCCCGAGGAGGTCGCCAGGCTGGCCTGCTTCCTGGCCTCCGACGACGCCGCTTTCATCACCGGATCGTCGTACGTGATCGACGGCGGCGCCCTCGCCTGGCTCGGCGTCCGCGACTGAGGACCACCCAGCAGACCACGAGAAGTCGGGAGACCTGATGCAGTCCAGGCTGGCCGGAAAGACCGCGCTGGTGACCGGTGCCACCGGAGGTATCGGCGACGCCGTCGTACGGCGGCTCGCGGCCGAGGGCGCGGCGGTCGTGGTGACCGACCTCGACGCCGATCGCTGCGAGAAGCTCGCCGAGGAGGTCGGAGGGGGAGCCGTGGGGCTGGCCCTGGATGTCTCGGACGAGTCGGCCTGGCGCGAGGTCGTCGCGTCGGCGACCGCCGAGTCGGGCGAACTGTCCATTCTGGTCAACAACGCGGGTATCGCCACGATGCACACGGTGGAGACCGAGACCATGGAGTCCTGGGAGCAGGTCCTCGGCGTCACGCAGACCGGTGTCTGGCTCGGCATGAAGTACGCCGGCCCGTCCATCGAGCGCTCCGGCGGCGGCTCGATCGTCAACGTCGCGTCGATCTTCGGTACGGTCGGCGGCTTCGGCGCCCAGTTCTCGTACCACGCGGCCAAGGGCGCCGTACGTCTGATGACGAAGAACGCCGCGCTGCACTGGGCGAAGCGCGGCGTCCGGGTGAACTCCCTGCACCCCGGGTTCATCGAGACGCCCCGGTCGCGCGAACTGTGGCGCGACACACCCCGGTTGACCGCGATGGTCGAGGGCACGCCGCTCGGCCGGCTCGGCACACCCGAGGAGGTGGCGGCCACCGTGGCCTTCCTCGCCTCCGACGACGCGAGCTTCGTGACCGGGTCGGAGCTCTACGTCGACGGGGGCTGGACGGCGCGTTGAGGCGGCCGTCCCCGGACTCCTGGCTGGCCGCGGCCGTCCCCGGACTCCCGGTCGGCCGCGGCCACGTGACAGCTTCTAACCGGTCGCGGCCGCATACGAGTTGACGCCGTCGGCCTGCGTGCGCCGGGCCCGTCCGCGGGCGGCCAGCACGTCCAGGTGTGCCGCCGTCTCGTTGACGGCGAGCATCTGGTCGAAGGCGCCGAGGTCGGCGAAGGGCACCTTGCGCCGGGTCCACCCCAGCTCCCCCGCCACCTCGTAGGCGGTGCGCGTACGGTCGCCGAGGGCGGCCAGCGTCTCGGCGAGCCGGTCGTCGTGGTGGGCCAGGAGCTCTCCGACCCGTGCGTGCATGCTGTCGCCGACCGGGCCGTGGGCGGGCAGCAGCCGGGCGTCGGCGAGGGTGGTCATCAGCTGCAGTGAGGCGAGGTAGTCGCCCAACGGCAGCGCGGGGCCGCCGAGTTCGAACCCGATCGACGGGGTGATGTGCGGCAGGACGTGGTCCCCGGAGAAGAGCAGTCCGCGTGCCTGGTCGAGGTAGACGACATGCCCCTGGGTGTGGCCGGGGGTCGGGACGACCGTCAACCGCGTGTCCCCGAAGCGGAGTTCCTCCGCGTGCAGCCAGCGGTCCGGCGCCTCCCAGACGGCGGGGTCGAAGTCGCCGTGGTACTTCGCGGCGACCCGCTCGGCGAGTTCGTGGGCCCCGGCCCGGCGCAGTGTCTCCAGCGAGCCGACCGGCTCGTCCGTCCGCAGCTCCCCCAGCAGCTCCAGCCCCCTCCGCTCCCCCGCGCCCAAGTAGACCCGGGAGCCCAGCAGTCGGCGCAGTTCGACGGCCTGGGTGTAGTGGTCGCGGTGGATGTGGGTCACCAGGACGTGGCTGATCTCGCCCAGGTCGTGGCCGAGTCGGGCGAGGGCGTCGTCAAGTGCCTTGCGGGACTCGGGGATCGACCACCCGCCGTCGATCAGGACCAGCCCCTCCGTCAGCCCCTCCAGGGCGTAGACGTTGACGGCCCGCAGTCCGTCGTCCGGCAGCGGGAGCGGGATGCGGTGGACACCGGGCCCTACGGTCTCGGGTCCCGCCTGCGCCCAACGGCCGCGGTCGAAGCGGGGGGTACGGGTCGTGGGGGTGGTCATGCATCTCCTTGCCGGTGCTGTTGTCCGGGGTGCGCGGCGAGCTCCGCGTGCAGGTCGTGGGCGAGCCTGCGGGCTCCCGACCGGTCGAGCTTGCCGACCGTCGTCTGTGGCAACTCACCTACGGTGAAAGCGAATTCGGGCCACTTGGCCTTGGACAGGCCGGTGCGGGCCAGGTGCGCGGTGATCTCGTCGAGGCCGAGTTCACCGCTGCCGTCCTCGACCACCAGGAGCACGGCGGCGCGTTCGCCGAGGAGCGGGTCCGGTACGGGGGTCACGCAGGCGCGGGCCACCGCCGGATGGGTGGCCACGGCGCGCTCGATCTCGGTGATGTCGAGGTTGCGTCCGCCGCGGATGATGACGTCCTTCTCCCGGCCCATGACGGTGACCGTGCCGTCCTCGCCGGTCACCAGCAGATCGCCGGTGGGGAAGAACCCGTCCGGAGTGAGGGCCGGCGGCTCGACCTTGCCGTCGCGGGCGTAGCCGAGGAAGAGGGACGGGCCGCGGACCTGGGCCCGGCCGGTCGCGCCGGGCCCGAGAACGGTGCCGTCGGGCGCGACGGCCCTGAGCTGCGTACCCGGAAAGGGCCGTCCGTCGCGGCCCAGGCGGATCTCCTCGGGGTCGTCCGGCCGGGGCGAGGTGTGTCCCAGGCACTCGGACATGCCGAAGACGCGCAGGATCGTCGTACCCAGGGAGCGCTCGGCGCGGGCGAGGGCCCCGCGGTCCATGGGGCCGCCGCCGACGGTGATCGAGCGGACCCCTTCGAGGACCCGCGAACCGGCCGCGGCCGAGCCCATCTGGAGGGCCATGGTCGGTACGCACATGGTCCACCGGACGTCCTGGGCGGCCATGCGCGCGAGCGCCTCCTCGCGGTCCCAGCGGCCGGACAGGACGAGCGGTCCGCCCAGCATGAGCGAGAGACAGACGCCGAAGCAGTACGCGGCCGTCGAGGAGAGCGGGACGACGGCGGCCACCGCGTCGCCGTCCCGCAGGCCGTTGAGCTCGATCGTGCAGGAGCAGGCGTACCGCAGGGCGCTCTCGGACTGGACGACGCCCTTGGGGCGTCCGGTGGAGCCGGAGGTGAGGCCGATGAGGGTGCCGCCGGACCAGCGGGAGACATCGCGCGGGCCTCGGCCGGCGAGGACCGTCCAGCCGTCCAGGGCCTCGGTCGTGAGCGCGTCCGGCAGAGCAGAACCGCCGGCCCACTCCTCGATCGCCGAGGGTTCGGCGATCAGGACGTCCGGTCGGATGTCCTCCAGGGCGGCGGCGAACTCGGCCGGGGTCGTATGGCGGTTGACCAGCGCCAGGACTCCGCCGGTCAGGCCGACGGCGAGGGTGGCCGCGACGGTACGCCAGGAGTTGTCGGCCTGGAGCAGGACGGTGCCGCCCGGTGTTCCGTCGGGGGTCATCGCCTGGGCCAGTTCGGTCGCACGCCGCAGGAGGTCGCGGGCCCCGTGGCGTCCGTGGTCGTCAACGACGGCCGTGAAGTCGGCCTGTTCGCAGCGGTCGTGGAACTCCCGCACTGTCTGTCGCATCCGCTTCCTCGCCTCTCAGCTGCCGTACATCTCCATCTCGCCGCCCATGACGGCGATCCGGCGTCCGCGCATGTCGCCGACCTGGGCGACGGCCGCCGCCCACTCGGGGCCGGCCAGTGCCTTGTGCAGGTCCTCGGCGGTGTCGAAGCTCAGGACGGAGACGCCGTCCCAGCCCTCCGAGCGGGGTTCGAGAGCCGCGTCGAGGTCGGTGTGGCGCCAGGACCTGAGCCCGGGCAGGCGCCGGGTGAGTTCGGCGTGTTCGCCGCGCCACCAGGCGATGAAGCGTTCATGGGTCCAGTCGGGCGGCCGGGCGGCCAGCAGGACGAGGTTGTACACGGTGCCTCCGGGGGTGTGTCAGGTGAACAGGACCGCGGGCGAGCGCCCGATCAGCAGGCGCCGTACCCGGCCCTCGTCGTCCAGCCGGGCGGAGGCCACGAAGGTCGCCTCCGGTGTGCCCGACCTGCGTACTTCGCCGAGGTACAGCTCGTCCCGGCCGACGGTGGACGCGGTGAGCAGGTGGTGGGTGCGGGTGCCGACCTCGCGCTGGGCGAGGTAGCCCTCCATCTCGGCCCGGCCGCCGTGGAAGTCCGTGCCGGCGTCCCCACCGGTGGAGAACAGGATGGAGAAGGAGAAGTCGTCGCTGATCAGGTCCAGGATCCGGTCGGCTTCGGCGCTGTCCAGGATCCCGAACCAGGTGGTCAGGAACGGGGCCGCGGCGGACGGGGCGGGCGCGCTCACGGCCGGTCCACGAGGTCGAAGTCGGGGGTGAAGAAGGACTGGTAGCCGGCCATCAGACCGGCGGGCGAGACCCTTACGGCGGACAGGAAGGCCCCCGTGGTAACGCCCGCGTCGACGACGAAGCCGTACGCCGTCTCGACGTCTCCGTCGACCATGTACCGCACGATCTCGTGCCGGCGGTCCACGGCGTTGCGTCCGGCGATGTAGTCGGCGAAGGCCTCACGGGAGGTGCCGGCGTGCTGACCGCTGGGGAGGGAGATGAGGAACCGGAAGCCGGGTTCCAGGAGTTCGAGGGCCTTTTCCGGGTCCTGGCCGTCCATTCTGGCCATGTATTCGCGAAGCACCATTGCCGATCGCTCTCCCTCAGCGTCACAAGTCCGAAACCATCAAACAACCTGAGTTCAGTTCAGTTTGACTGTAAGGCGACCGCCCCGCCCCCGACAAGGGGCGGGCCGGAGGCTATTCCGCGACCATCCGCACCACGCATCCCTCGATCATCTCGCTGATCTCCGACAGGGGGATCGCTCCGGTCGGGCGGTACCACCGCCAGACGCTGACGATCATGCCGAGGACGGCGAGGCCGAGGGTGTGCGCGTCGCGGACCGGAAAGGCGCCCTTGGCCATGCCGCGCATCAGCAGGCTCGTCCAGTCCCGCTCGACCATCTGGACCAGCTGGCGGGCCGCGACACGCTCGGTCTCCTCGCGCTTCGACTTCCGCGGGGTGGCGAGCAGGGACATGTTGGCCTGGAGGATGCGCATCTGGCGGATCTCCTGCTCGGTGACCGCGAAGGCGGTGCGGACCGCCGCGCGCAGCTCCTCCACCGGGTCCGTCTCGTCGGCCGTCGCCTCGACGAACTGGTCGTGGGAGCGCTGGAGTTCCAGGCGCATGATGGTGAGCAGGCAGTGGGCCTTGGACTCGAAGTAGTGGTACAGGGCGGTCTGCCCGATGCCGACCCGGTCGGCCACCTCCGACCACTTGGTGTTCTCGTAGCCGTCCTCCCCGAACCGCTCCACGGCGGCCACGAGGATCGCGCCGCGCTTCGACCTGGGCCCCTCCTCCGGATCCACGATCCGCGCCCTTGCCATCGCCTCTCCCTTTCCTCACCCGGCGGCACCGATCACCGTCCGGTCGTCCGAGAGTAGACCCAAGTTCAAGTCGGCTACGAATCGAAGATCGACCGGCTTCTTCACGTACCGTCCGTTCCCACGAAGTCGGGCCGGCGCCCGGCGAGGAACGCCGCCACGCCTTCCCGCCCCTCCGTGGACACCGCGGCGGCGGCCAGCCGGCGGGCCTCCGCCTCCAGGTGTTCGTCCAGCCCGGCCGACAGTGCCCGCCCGACCAGCCGCCGTGTCACCCCGTACGCCCCCGTGGCCCCACGCGCCAGCGCGCCTGCCGCCCGTACGGCCTCCTCGTGCAGCCGCTCCGGCACGACGACCCGGCTCACCAGGCCCATCGCCAGCGCTTCCTCGGCCGGGACGCGCCGATTGGTCAGCAGCAGGTCCACGGCCCGCCGCGGCCCGACGAGCCGGGGCAGCGACCAGCTGACCCCGGCGTCCGGCGTGTACCCGATCGCGGTGTACGCGGCCGTGAACCCGGCGTCGGCCGCCGCGAGACTCACGTCCGCCGCACCCACGAGCCCGAGCCCGGCGCCCGCGACGGCACCCTGTGCGGCGACCACCAGCGGAGCCTCCAGCCCGGCGAGGATCCGCAGCGCCCCGTGGAGCGCGTCGGTGACGTCGGTGAGATGCCCCGCCAGCCGCTCCCCGGGCAGGGCGGCGAACTCCTTCAGATCGCCGCCGACGCAGAAGGACCGCCCGCGTCCGGTCAGCAACACGGCCCGGACCCGCGCCTTCTCGCACTCCCGGGCGGCTTCCAGCAGTTCCCGGGCCATCGCCAGGTCGATCGCGTTGCCCGACCCCCGGCACATCTCGACCCGCGCGAGCCCGTCGCCGTCGATCCCGACCGAGACCCTCATCGCGCCGTCCACCCGCCGTCCACCGTGAGCACCTGCCCGGTGCAGTAGGAGGACGCGTCGGAGGCGAGGTAGAGCAGCGCCCCGTCCAGCTCTCCCGGATCACCGCCGCGCCCCAGCATCGTGCCGCGCTCGACCCATCGCCGGGACCGCTCGTCGGCGAACAGCCCCTCGGTCATCTCCGAGCGGAACCAGCCGGGCGCGAGCGCGTTGACCCGCACCCCCGACCTGCCCCACTGGCCCGCCAGTTCACGGGTGAGCCCGAGCAGCCCGGCCTTGGATGCGGCGTAGGCCGCACCGCCCAGCGGGGCTCCGGAGACCAGCCCGAGGACGGACGAGACGTTCACGACCGATCGGTTACGACCGCTGCCGGGCTCCGGCGCCTCTGCCAGCAGCCGCGCGAGGTGAAAGGGGGCCACCAGGTTCACGTCGAGTACGCCGGCGAAGTCGTCGGCGCTCTCGTCCTCGGCGCGTACGGCGCCGGGCGCGCCGGCGTTGTTGACGAGGACGTCGATCCGGCCGGTCTCGTCGAGTGCCGTCTCCATCAGCCGTACCCGGTCCTCCTCCCGCGAGACGTCGCAGACGACGGGGTGGATGCGCGGGTCCTCGTCGGCGAGTTCCTTGAGCCTGTCCAGGCGCCGGGCGGCGGCGAGGACGGTGGCGCCGGCCGAGGCGAGCACCGTGGCGAACCGGGCCCCGAGCCCGGAGGACGCGCCGGTGACCACGGCCGTACGCCCGTGCAAGGAGAACAACTCCGTGGGCGTCATGCCTCCACCCCGATGGGCAGCACGGTCGCTCCGCCGTCCAGGACCAGCGTCTGTCCCGTCATCCAGGACGAGGCCTCGGACGCCAGGAAGACGGCCGCGTGCGCCACGTCCTCCACCGTCCCGAGTCTGCGCAGCGGCAGCTTCGCGGTCAGGATCGGCTCCCGGGGCTCCCAGACGGCGCGGGCCAGCTCGGTCTTGATCAGTCCGGGCGCGATGGCGTTCACGCGGGCCATCGGGCCGAGTTCGTAGGCGAGTTGGCGGGTCATGTGCAGCATCGCCGCCTTGGTGGCGTTGTACCAGCCGATGTGGGGGTCGACGACCAGTCCGCCGACGGAGGCGATGTTGACGACCGCTCCCCCGTGCTCGCTCATCCATGCCCGCCAGGCACACCGGGTCCAGGCGACCATGCCGTACTGGTTGACCCGTACGGTCTTCTCCGCGCGTGGCAGGTCGAGGTCGAGGAGCGGGCCCATGTAGGGATTGGTGGCCGCGTTGTTGACCAGGACGTCGAGGCGGCCGAAGCGGGAGACGGTCTCCGCGACGCAGCGCTCGGCGTCCTCGGGTTCACCGACGTTGGCGACCACCTCGTGGACCTCGCCGTCCCCTTTCGCCCTCAGCAACTCCTCGCGGGCGGCGGCCAGTCCGTCCGCTTTCCGGGAGGCGACGACCACATGGGCGCCCGCCTCCCGGTACGCCTTGGCGATACCGAGGCCGATACCCCGGGAGCCGCCGGTGATCAGGGCGACCCGCCCCTCCAACTGCTGTCCGTTCACGCTTGTGCCAACTCCTCCGGATACTTGGCCAGTTCACGGCGGGCGACCGTCCGCAGATGCACCTCGTCCGGACCGTCCGCGATCCGCAGCGCCCGGGTGATGGCGTACAGCCGGGCCAGTACGGTGTCGTCGCTGACCCCCGCCGCTCCGTGCGCCTGGACGGCCCGGTCGACGACCCGATGGGCGACCTCCAGCGCGGCCACCTTGATCGCGGCGACTTCGGTTCGGGCGGCCGCGTTGCCCGAGGTGTCCATCAGCCAGGCCGACTTGAGGACCAGCAGCCGCAGTTGCTCGATCTCGATCCGGCTGCGGGCGATCCACTCGCGGACCACGCCACGGTCGGCGAGCGGACCGCCGAAGGCGGTGCGGGTCAGGGTCCGGCGGCACATCAACTCCAGTGCCCGTTCGGCGAATCCGACCGCCCGCATGGCGTAGTGCATACGCCCGGGCCCCAATCGCCCCTGCGCCAGGGCGAATCCCTCACCCTCGCCGCCCAACAGGGCCGACACCGGCACCCGTACGTCCTCGAACAGCACGTCGCCGTGGCCGCAGCGGTCGGTGTAGCCGAACATCGGCAGGTCGCGCAGCACGGTGATCCCCGGGGTGTCGCGCGGGATCAGCAGCATGCTCTGCTGCCGGTACGTCGGCGCGTCCGGGTCGGTGACGCCCATCAGGATGATCAGCCGGCAGTCCGGGTCGATGATCCCGGACGTGTACCACTTGTGGCCGTCGACGACGTACTCGTCGCCGTCACGCCTGATCCGGGTACGGATGTTGCGGGCGTCGGAGCTGGCCACCTCGGGCTCGGTCATGGCGAAGCACGACCGGATCTCGGCGTCGAGCAGCGGGCGCAGCCAGCGGTCCTGCTGCTCGGGGGTGCCGTAGAGGGCGAGCAGTTCCATGTTGCCGGTGTCGGGGGCCGAGCAGTTGAACACCTCGGGGCCGATCACCGACCGTCCGGCCAGCTCGGCGAGCGGGGCGTACTCGAGGTTGGTGAGTCCGGCGCCCCGGTCGCCGTGCGCGAGGAAGAGGTTCCACAGGCCCTCGGCACGGGCCTTCTCCTTCAACTCCCGCATGATCGGCGGTAGTTCGTGAGGGTTGTCCGCCTCGGCCAGCTGCCGGTCGTAGACGGGCTCGGCGGGCAGGACGTACTCCGCCATGAACGCGGCCATGCGCGAGCGGAGTTCGTCGGCCCTCGGGGAGAGTCCGAAATCCATGGTGGCGCTCCTTCAGGGCCGTCGGTCGAGGAGGTCGTGGGCCGCGCGGATCATCGCCGCGATGGTCGGCGGCAGCCGCTCCTGGTCGGGGTCGTGGTGGGTGCCCTCGCGGTGCCGGCGCAGGTTGTGGCCCATGATCGCGGCCATCTTGGTGCGGGCCAGGGCGCGGAACCAGTCGAAGGCAGGGGGTTCGGGACGCCCGTCGAGGTAGCCGGTGAGCAGCTCGTGCTCGGTGGGCAGGCCGGGGATCGCGCGTCCGAGCTGCGGGAAGTTGCGGTGGTCGGCGAAGAGGAGGAACCAGGCGAGGTCGATGCGCGGATCGCCGTATCCCCAGATCTCCCAGTCGACGACGGCGGCCGGGCGTTCTCCCCGGCACAGGACGTTGCCGAGGCGGAAGTCGCCATGGGTGAGGGTGGGGGGAATGGCATCCGGGATGCGTGTGGCCAGAGCGTCCAGCAAGTCGTCGGCACCGGCGCGGAGTTCGAGCGGCACCGCGCGCATGGTGCGGCTCCACATGGCCAACTCCGCCGCCGGATCCAGCGGTTCGGCCGACTCCGCACTCGTCGTACCGTGCAGGTCCCGCAGGACGTCGGCCAGGGCCAGCATCCGTCTCCGGCACGGCTCGGGATCGAGCTTGTGCTCGTCCAGGACCGGCTCGATCGCCTCGCCGTCCACGAACTCCATGGCGAACCAAGCCGGTTCGCTCTCATCGACGGCCACCACCATCGGCACGGGCACCCTTGATCCGGCGAGAGCACGCAGGATCCGGGCCTGGCGCAGTACGTCGTTGCGGCCGATCGGCCGCCGTCCCGGTGGTACCGCCTTCACGACGTACGACACCGGTCCCGCCGTGATGGAGTAGGTGAGCCCCGAGTGGCCGCCGGGCAGGGTGCGCAGGTCGCCGTATTCCTGGCCGGGGTGGTGCTCGGCGAGCCGCTCGCGGACGCGTCGGGCGAGTGCGGTCTCCTCGGTCGTGGTGCTCAACGGCCCTCTCCCTTCGGCTCTTTGGGCAGTCCCAGGACCCGTTCGGCGAGGATGTTGCGCTGGATCTCGTCGCTGCCGCCGGCTATGCGGTAGCCGGGAGCGCCGAGCAGGTGCTCGGTCCAGGCGAAGGTGCCCCACTCCCCCGTGTCGGCGGCGAGGCGCGGGCCGAGGAGTTGCTGGACCAGGTCGGTGGTGGCGCGCATGGTCGCGGTGGCGTGGAGCTTGCCGACCGAGGCCTCGGCGCCCGGTGCGCGGCCCGCCGCCAGCGCGGACGTCACGCGCAGCCCGGTGAGGCGCTGGACGAGGACGCGGACGAACAGGTCGGCCGCCTGCTGCCGTTCCCCGTCGGTGAGCGGGCGGGGCAGGTGTCGGGCGAGGTCGAGGGCGCGGTCGGCGTTGTCCAGGCCGAGTCCGCCGGAGTCGAGGCGTTCGGCGGCGAGCACGGTGAGGGTGACCCGCCAGCCCTCGCCGACGGGGCCGAGCCGGTCGGTGTCGGGCACGTGGACGTCGTCCAGGTAGACCTCGTTGAAGCTGGCACCGCCGGTCATCTGCCGGATGGGCCGCACGGTGACGCCCGGCGCGTCCATCCGGACCAGGAAGACGGTGATGCCCGCGTGCTTGGGGACGTCGGGGTCGGTGCGGCAGACGGCTACGCCCCAGGTGGCGACCCTGGCCCCGGACGTCCAGATCTTGTGGCCGCGCAGGACCCAGCCGTCGCCCTCCCGCGCCGCCCGGGTGCGGACGGCGGCGAGGTCGGAGCCCGCCTCCGTCTCCGAGAACAGCTGGCAGGCGAGTTCGTCGGTGCGGAGCATGGGGCGCAGCCAGCGCCGCTTCTGCTCCTCCGTCCCCCAGATGCGGATGGCGGGCGCGACGAGCTGCTGGGTGACCGGGAAGATCTCCGTGCGCCGCGGCACGTCGAAGCCGGACTCCTCGGCACGGTACAACTGCTCGTAGTAGGCGGGCAGTTCGCGGCCTCCGTACTCCGGTGGCCAGCCCAGGGCGCCCCACCCCTGGTCGTACCGGGTGCGTTCCCACTCCCGCGTCCGGTCGGTGTGGACGCGCTCCTCGGCCTCCGTCCAGTTCTCGAAGACGGCCACCGAGTCGTCGCCGCGGCCCCACTCGCGGCGTGCGGCGCGAGCCGGAGCCACACCCTTCAGCCAGCGCCGGGCCTCCGCGCGGAACTCGTCCGGGTCGGGTGTCCCCTCCATGGCGCTCCTTTCAACAGGTCAGCACGGTGCAGGCGCTGACGCCGGGCGCCCCGTACACATGGGTGAAGCCGGCCGACGGTTCCTCCGGCACCTGGCGGTCCCCAGCCCGGCCGCGCAACTGCTGCACGATCTCGTGCACTTGGCGCAGTCCGGAGGCGCCGATGGGCTCGCCGTTGGCGATGCAGCCGCCGTCGGTGTTGACGGGCAGCGCACCGCCGATGCCGGTCGCCCCGAACGGGATCAGCGACTCCTGCTCGCCGTGCTCGCAGAACCCGCACTCGGCCAGGTGCATCACCTCGGCGCCGCTCTCGGTGTCCTGCAACTGGCACACGTCGATGTCGCGCGGCCCCAACCCGGCTTCCTCGAAGGCTGCTTGGGCGGCGTCGGCGCTCACACTCGTCGGCGTCCCGGGTGGCGCCCACGGGCTGAACACCTCGAAGGAGCCGAACCGTCGGGTGCGCGTGACCGCCGCCCGCAGGGTGACCGGCCTGCCGCCGAGCTCGCGGGCCACGGCCCGGTTGCACAGGATCAGGGCGACCGCGCCTTGGCCGGGCGAGCAGAACATGTAACGGGTCAGCGGGTCGTTGACCATGCCGGACGCCAGGATCTCGTCGGCGTCGAGGGGCTTGCGGCGCCAGGCGTGCGGGTTGAGCACTCCGTTGGCGTACGCCTTCTCGGCCACCAGTGCGAGGGTGCGGGCGCTGATGCCGTGGTCGTGCATGTACCGCTGGATCTTCATGGCGAAGAACTGGGTCGTCACCATCAACCCGTCCCGCCCGTAGGCCTCGTCGAGCCCCCAGTCGGCGGGCCGCGGGTCGAAGGCGCCCCGGGGGTGCTTGTCGAAACCGACGGCGAGGGCCACGTCCGCCGCCCCGGAACGGATCGCGTTGGCGGCGGACACGAGCGCGCTGCCGCCGGTCGCGCAGCCGTTGCGCACGTTGGTGAACGGGACGCCGGTCAGGCCGAGTTCGGCGACCAGCGTGTCGGCGTTGCCGGCGGCATCGCTGCCGCCGTACGCGGCCCCCACCCGGGACCAGGGCAGTCCGGCGTCGGCGAGGGCGGCCCGCACGGCCTGTACGGCGAGCTGCCGCCCGCTCGCCTCCGTACGCGCGAACGAGGTGATCCCGGCACCGCAGACGAGCACGTCCTCGCTGCTCATATGGCGGCTCCCGCGGCCCTCGGCACACCGTCCCCCGCCGTGAGCGTCACCGGCATGCCGATCTCCGCGTCCTCGGGCCGGATGTCGAGGGCGGCCAACACCCGTACTCCCTCCGGCAGTTCGACGTATCCGACGGCGAACGGCGCGAATCCGTCGGCGGGCGGGACGTACGGCGGCGACTTGGGCGCGTACCGCTGCACGGTCCAGGTCCACAGCGTGCCCGTACCGGAGAGGACGACCGGCTCGGCCGGTCCTCCGCAGCGCGGGCACACCGGGCTCACGGGATACACGGCCACCGCGCAGTCGGCGCACCGGGAGCCGCGCAGCCGGCTCCCGGTCCCCGGCACCGCGGTCAGCGGCCCTTCCACTGCGGCTCCCGCTTCTCCAGGAACGCCGACACACCCTCCGCAGCGTCCTCGGAGTTGAGCATCACGCCGACCGCGAGGTGCTCCATGACCATCAGCGACTGGATGTCGGCGTCGAGGCTGCGGTCGATGGTCATCTTGGTGATCCACATGGTGAACGGGCTCTTGTCGACGAGCTGGTCGGCGAACTCCTCGACCGTGGCGTCCAGCTTGTCCGCGGGCGCCGAGGAGTTGATGAGGCCGAACTCGGCGGCCTCGACCCCCGTGAGCAGCTTGCCGGTGAGCATCAGCTCCTTGGTCTTGCGGACGCCGATCATGCGCGGCACCCGGTAGATCGGTCCGGCTCCGCCGAACAGCGCGCGCCGGATGTGGAAGTCGCCGATCAGGGCGTCGTCCGCGGCGATCGCGAAGTCGCAGGAGATCATCAACTCGAAGCCGCCCGCGGTGACATGACCCTCCAGGACGGCGATCGACGGCGTCTTCATCGAGTAGAGCCGGTCGCAGACCTTCGCGGAGAGCACGGCGACCTCGATGGCCGTGGAGCTGCCGACGAAGTCGGCCTGGAGGCTGTCCAGGTCGAACCCGGAGCAGAAGGTGTTGCCACGCCCGCGCAGTACCAGCACGCGCAGCTCCGGGTCCGCGTCGACCTCGGTGATGATCTCGTCCAGCCGGTTCAGGATCGGCACGGTCACGCAGTTCTTCTTGTGCGGCCGGTTCAGCCAGACCCGCGCCACGTGCCCGTCCCGCTCGAACTGGATCTCGTCCTCGACTGCCATGAGCTCCTCCAAACTGAACTGAATTGAGTTCGATTCTGGGGGCGATAGATGCCCCTGTCAATGGATCGGGAAGGGGGGACCTGGTTGAGCGGCCGGCGAACGATCAGCCGGTGCGGCCGCCGAGGCCGAGCAGCCCGGCCAGGCGCAGGCGATGGTCGTCGCCCGTGCCGAACAACGCCTCGTCGGCCCGCGCCCGGCGCAGATACAGATGGGCCGAATGCTCCCAGGTGAAGCCGATGCCGCCGTGGAGCTGGACGTATTCGGTGGTGGCCAGCCGGTAGGCGCCGGTGCAGGCGACGGCCGCCGCGCTCGCGGCCACGGGCAGCCCTGCCGACCCCTCGACCAGACAGGCGCTCGCGTATGCGGACGCCGACCGCGCGCCCTCCACCTCGACGAGCAGGTCCGCAAGCCGGTGCTTCACCGCCTGGAACGAGCCGATGGGGCGCCCGAACTGGGTCCGCTGGGAGACGTAACCGAGTACGGCGTCCAGGGCATGCGCACTGCCGCCGACGTGCTCGGCGGCGAGGGCAACGCGTCCGGCGTCGAGGACGGATTCGACGATGGTGGACGCCTGTCCGGGCTCACCGACCGGTTCGGCGGGCGCTCCCCGGAGGCGCACGAGGGCCTGGCGGCGCGTGGGATCGAGGACTCGCCGAGCAGTACGCTCGCATGTCGCGCTGTCGGGCTTACAGGCGAACAGCCGCTCACCGTCCGGTGCGCGGGCTGCCACCAGGAGCAGATCGGCACCCTCTCCATCGGGTACGAAGTCGACGTCGCCGCGCAACACCCAGCCGTCGGCGCCTTGTTCGGCCGCCACGTCGGCCGGCTGCACGAACCCGGCGACCGTCGCCGTGAGAGCACCGGCGGCGATCCCGGGCAGCCAGCGCGCACAGGCTCTCCGGTCACCGCTGTCCAACAGGGTGTGTCCGGCAAGGACGACGCTGGTCAGCAGCGGCACGGGACACAGCACCCGCCCGGCCTCCTCCAGCGCGACGGCGAGTTCGGCGAAGGTGTAGCCGGCGCCGCCGTACTCCTCGGGTATGGCTAGCCCGTGCACACCGATCTCACGGGCGAGCCGGTCCCAGAGTGCCTGATCGTATCCGCGCGGGCTGTCGGCCTGCTTTCGAACTTCCTCCGGACCGCACGCTTCGCTGAGCAACTCCCTTAGAACCGCTCGTAGTTGGCGTTGCTCCTCCGTCTCCCCCAGCATCACAGGATCCGCAACGAGCTGATACATCCAAACCTCCCTCACGTGCACCCACCCAAGGGGCGCGGGGCTGTATCGATTTGGGCTCCGCCACGTGGGCGCGACCAGCCACAAACAACCCGCAGCCGACCACTCCGGGCCAGGCCCTCAAACCGTGAACCGCCCACCGTTCGCAAGAAGCACGGCCCCCACGAGATTCGCCGCCTCCTCACTCACCAGGAACAACGCGACGTCGGCGATCTCCTCCGGCGTCGCATACGCCCGCACCCGCGGATCGGCGAACCCCTGCCGAAGCGCCGCAGGCGTCCGCGCCGCCATCCCCGTCTCCGTGGGCCCCGGCGCCACGACATTGACCCGAACGCCGAACGCGATCGCCTCCTTGGCCACGGACTGGCTCAGCGCATGCGCACCCGCCTTGGAGGCCGCGTAGTGCGGATAACCGGCCGGCGCATCGAAGGCCGAGGACGAGCCGACCGTGACCACCGCCCCGGACCGCCGCGGCACCATGACCCGCACAGCCGCGCGCAGAACATGGAACGTGCCGTCCAGATTGACCCGCATGACGCGCCGCCAGGCATCGTCGCCGAGCCGCCCCGTCACCTCCGGCGGCCGGTCCGCGACCAGTGCCTCGGCGATCCACTCCTTGGCCGTGGGGTCGTCGACACCGGCCGCGTGCACCACGACGTCCAGCCGCCCGTGCCTCCGTACCACCTCGTCGAAGGCCCGGTCGACCTCCGCAGGTTCGGCCACGTCGGCGGTCAGGAAGTCGGCTCGCGGCACCTCCTTCGCCACGGCCTCCGCCGCCGCCCCGTCCACGTCCACCGCGCAGACCTCCGCGCCCTGCGCGGCGAGCCGCCGGACGACCGCCGCGCCGATGCCGGATCCGGCGCCGGTGACGAGCGCGATCCGCCCGTCGAAGCGTCCCGATCGTTCACCGCCCATACACGGTCACCGCCTCCGAGTAGGTTACTGAACTGACTTCATTTTTGTTACTGTCACAGGTATGTCAACAGGCAGGACGAGAGCGTTCCGACTCACCCACTGGGGCGACCCACCGATCCTCACCGAGGTGGCACGACCCACTCCCACGGCCGAAGAGGTCCTGATCGAGGTGGAGGCGGCCGGCCTCTGCCGTTCGGACCTCCATGTCATCGACGCAGGTCCGGGCGATCTTCCGTACCGGGTCCCGTTCACGCTCGGGCACGAGGTCGCGGGCCGGGTGGTGCGGCGCGGTCCGCTGGCCGTGGGGCCGGCGGTCGGCGAGCGCGTGGTGGTCTACGGCCCCTGGGGCTGCGGGAGTTGCGCGCGCTGTGCGGCCGGAGCGGAGAACTACTGCGACCGGCGCGCGGCGCTGGACGCGGAACGCGTCGGCACCGGCGCGGGACTCGGGCGCGACGGCGGGATGGCCGACCTGATGCTCGTGCCGTCCGGGCGGCTGCTGGTCCCGGTGGGCGACCTGGCCGCCACCCGGGCGGCACCTCTGTCGGACGCCGGGCTCACCGCGTACCACTCCGTGGCCACGGTCCGGCGCGCCCTGGACGACACCCCGGGGGCGAGCGTCGTCGTGCTCGGTGTCGGCGGACTGGGGCATCTGGCCGTCCAGATCCTGCGCGCCACGACGAACGCGCAGGTGCTGGCCGTGGACGTGCGCGAGGAGGCGCTCGCCCTGGCCGACGAGTGCGGGGCACACTTCGGCACGCTCCTGCGCCCCGACACCGCGAAGGTCCTGCGGGGCCGGACGGGAGGAGCGGGGGCGGCGGCCGTGCTCGACTTCGTCGGCAGCCGTTCCAGTCTGGAGCCCGCGGTGGACGTGCTGCGGGTCGACGGAGAACTCGCCGTCGTGGGCAGCGGCGGCGGGGAGGTACTGGTCCGCAAACCCGGTGCGCTCCCTCCCGGGACGCGGATCTCGTTGCCCTTCTGGGGGACCTTGCCCGAGTTGGCAGAGGTCGTCGCCCTGGCGGGCGAGGGGGTACTGAAGGTGAAGGTGGAGCGGTTCGCGTTGTCGAGCGCAACGGAAGCCGTCGCGGCCCTCCGTTCCGGCGGCGTGCGGGGACGCGCGGTGCTGGTCCCCGACTGACCGAAATCCGTACCGCCGCACCACGTGCCTCCCACCCTCTCGACTCCAGAAGTGAGTTCAATTAGCGTCTTGTCCCACTCGGCGACACGAAGGCGGTGGGACCCGCTATGGGTACGGAGACAGTGGATCTGCTCGTGATTGGCGGCGGCATGGCGGGCCTCTCGGCGGCCGCCCGGGTGGCCGCCGACGGCGGCTCGGTGGCGCTGGTGGAGAAGGCGGACCGCCCCGGCGGCTCCGCACGCTTCGCCGGTTTCGTGTGGACGACCCCGACCGTCGAGGAGCTGCGCCGGGTCAACCCGGACGGCGACCCGGAGTTGGCCACCGCCCTGCTGGACGGGTTCGCCGACGGCGTGGCGTGGATCCGGTCGCTGGGTGTGGAGTGCCGACCGCCGGTGCCCGTGCTCGGCTTCGGCCGCGGGCACCAGGTCGACACGAACCACTACCTCGACACCTGCGAGCGGCTGATCCGCGACCGGGGCCAGGAAGTGCTGACGGACGCCTGGACCCGCTCCCTCGTGATGGAGAGCGGCGTGGTCAAAGGGGCGGACTGCGTCCGGCCAGACGGATCCGTACGCCGGATCGAGGCCACCTGGACCCTGCTGGCGACCGGCGGTTTCCAGGGCGATCCAGTCCTGCGCGCCGAGCACGTCCACCCCCAGGCGGCGGACATCGGGCTGCGGGCCAACCCGCACAGCCGGGGCGACGGTCTCGCGCTCGGACGCACCGCGGGCGCCGCGTTCGGCAAGAAGGACGCGGGGTTCTACGGCCACCTGATGCCGGCCGGCGTCTCGCTGGCCGACCCGGCGCGCTTCGTCGACCTGGCGCTCTACTACAGCGAGCACGCCCTGCTGTTCGACACGACGGGCGAGCGCTTCGTCGACGAGACGCTCGGGGACCATCTGACCACCATGGCGCTGCTCGAACGACCGGAAGCGCGCGGCCTGTTGGTGGCCGACGCGCGGGTGCACCGCGAGTGGATCAGCGCGTCGTACGTGGAGGGCATCCCCGGCGTGGACAAGTTCCAGCTGTGCCATCGCGCAGGCGCCCGCAGCGCGGTGGCGGACAGCCTGGAGGACTTCGCGTCGATGCCCGAGGAGTGGGGCTATCCCGGCGCCACGATCCGCGACCGCGTCGAGGAGTTCAACGCCACGGTGGGCGGGACCGGCGCACCGAATCCCGGCCGACTGCTCGACCGCCGACCGCTCGACGAACCGCCGTTCTACGTCATCGAGGCGGCCCCTGCGATCACCTTCACCTTCGGCGGCCTGCTAATCGACGCGAGGGCGCACGTCCTTTCCGCAGACGCGGCCGGATCAGGGCCCGTACCCGGCCTGCTCGCGGCCGGAGCGGATGCCGGCGGCCTGTACCGCCGCGCCTACGCGGGCGGCCTCGCCCCCGCCCTGGTCTTCGGCCTCGCGGCGGCACGCACCGCACTCACCGAGACGCCGACGGCCGTCGGGCGCTGAACCCCGGCCGGGCCCGCTCGGCACAAATCCCGTGCACGAGGCTTGCCCGTCCGGCACCCGAGTGCCTAGCTTACTGAATTGAGTTCACTTTAACTCTGCGGCTCGTGAGGTGATCATGCTTCTGGCACGCGTGGCGCGAACGCGCTCTTCCCCGAGGGAGGGACTGTGAGTCAGTTCCTGCTTGTCCTGGTCAGCGGTGTGGCCAGTGGAGCCGTCTACGGCCTCATGGGTCTCGGGCTGGTCATCGTCTACCGGGCCACGGACGTCGTGAACTTCGCGACGGCGTCGCTCGCGACCCTGGGCCTGTACGTGGCGCTCTCGCTCCGCGACCGCGGTGTGGCGACGGTGATCGGCATCGTCGCCGCCGTCGCGATCACCGTGGCGGCCGGCCTGCTGGTGCGGGAGACGGTGATCCGGCCGCTGGGGCAGGGGCAGTTGTTCTCCGCGCTCGTCGTGACGATGGGCGTGTCCCTGATCGCGGAGAGCACGGCCGGCTCGATCTGGGGCGACCAGCCCAAGGACTTCCCGAGCCTGGTCGGCGGGACGGTGCGCTGGTCGGGCGCCGCGGTGCCGGTCCAGAGTCTGGTGACGATCGGCGTCGCCGCCGTGGCGATGGCGCTGGTGGGCTATCTCTTCGCCCGCACCACGCTCGGCTCGGCCATGCGCGCCGTGGCCGAGTCGGCGGACACCGCCCGCGTGGTCGGGCTGAGCGCGCAGCGCCTGGCCAGGATCTCCTGGGCACTGGGCCTGGGGCTCGCCGCACTCGCCGCCTGCCTGTACGCACCGCGCTCCGGCCTGGTGCCGACCGCGCTCGTGGCGCCCCTGTTCCGCGCCTTCGCCGGAATCTTCCTGGGCGGCCTGACCAGCATGTACGGCGCCGTCCTGGGCGGCCTGACCATCGGTGTCCTGGACAACATGGCGGCGAACTACGTGTCCGCCAGCTTCCGGGACACCTTCGTTTTCTCGTTCACCGTGCTGGTGCTGCTGATCCGTCCGCAGGGCATGTTCGGCACCCGCACCTTCCAACGGGTCTGAGGGGTCGCATCCATGGTCTTCAACCGTTCCCTCCTGGCGCGGGCCGCCCTGGGCCCGGCCGCCGGCGCGGTGCTCATGGCGTTCATGGCCGCCGGCGCGATCCCCGCGTACCAGATGTACTCGGTGGGGCTCGCGGCCGTGTACACGATCGTCGTGCTGTCGGTCGGCCTGCTCGCCGGCTGGTCCGGCATCTGGTCGGTGGGCCACCCCGCGTTCTTCGCCATCGGCGCCTACTTCGCGGCCTACGGCAGCGGCCACGGCTGGTCCCTGGAGACGGTGGTCCTCGGCGCCGTCGCCACCGGCGCCGTCCTGGGCGCCTTCCTGGGGTACGCCGGTGCCAGGTTCTCGGTGCTGTACATCGCCCTGCTGACCCTCGCCTTCACCACGGTGACCCTGGAACTGGTCAACCGCTGGAGCAGCGTGACCGGCGGCGACCAAGGGGTGCCGGTGGTCCAGCTGCGCAGTGCCCTGGGCCTCGGCACGCTGGTGGGCGGCGGGAGCGATGCCCAGTACCTCGCGGTCGGGGCGGCCTCCGTGGTGCTCGCGCTGGCCGTGCCGGCCGGTTCCTCGGCGCTGCGGATGCGGCTGGTGGCCGCCAAGTCGCACCCCTTGGCCGCCCGTACGATCGGCATCGCGCCGGAGGCGCAGTCGTCGCTGTCGTTCGCGGTGAGCGGGGCCTGCACCTGCTTCGCCGGGGTGCTGCTCGGCCTGCTCACCGGGTTCGTCAGCCCGGACCCGTTCTCGCTGACCTTCGGCATCTCGCTGATAGCGGCGTGCGTGCTCGGCGGGGTCGGCACCGTCCTCGGCGCCGTGGCCGGTGGTGTCTACCTCACCTGGAACCCCTCGCTCTCGTCCGCGGTCGGGCTGCCCCAGCCGGTGGTGCAGGGCCTCGTGCTCATCGCGGTGCTGCTCTTCCTGCCCGGCGGAGTCGTGCCGTTCCTCGCCGGACTCGCACGGCGCGTACTGCGCCGGCCGGCCCTCGAAGTCCCGTTGCCCGCACAGGAGTCGGCGGAACTCCCGGTACTCCGGGCAGCCCCGCCCGAAGCCACGGGCGACGACGGCCCCGTACTGCTGCACCTGGAGCACGTGTCGGTGTCGTACGGCGGACTCAAAGCTCTGGAGGACGCCTCGCTGTCCCTGCGGCAGAACGAGATCCTGGCGGTCATCGGGCCCAACGGGGCCGGAAAGACCACCCTGTTGAACGCCCTGTCCGGGCTGACCGGCAACGGCCGGGTGAGCGGCACCGCCGACTTCGCGGGCCGGCCGCTGCTGAAGGCCCGGGCGACCGCGCGGCGGCGGCTGGGCATCGGCCGGACCTTCCAGCACGCGGAGGTCTTCTCCGAACTCACCGTCGCGGAGAACGTGTTGTGCACCCGCCGCCGTATCACCGCCAAGGACCGCGCCGACGTCATGCGGCTGCTGCACTCCGTCGGGCTCGCGGACGTGGCCGGACGACGCCCCGGAGAGCTGCCGTTCGGCCTGCAGAAGCGGCTCGACCTCGCCCGTGCGATGGCCGAGGAGCCGAAACTCCTCATCCTGGACGAGCCGTTCGGCGGGCTCGACACGGGTGAACGGGCCCTGCTCGCACAGCACATCAGGCGGCTGCACGCCGCGGGCACCGCCGTGGTGGTCATCGACCACGTCCTCGACGACCTGTTCTCCGTGGCCCACCGGGTGCTCGCCTTCGACTTCGGCCGCACGATCGGCGAGGGCACCCCGGACACCGTGCTCCAGGACCCCAAGGTGCGGTCGTCGTACCTCGGATCGGTCGACGGCAGGACCCGGCCGCCCGAGCACGTGGGTGAGCGGAGCATGATCCGCCTCAGCGGGGTCGGCCACATGTACGGCGGCGTGGTCGCCCTGCGGGACGTCGACCTCGACGTCCGCCAGGGTGTCGTGCTGGGCATCGCCGGCGCCAACGGGGCGGGCAAGAGCACGCTGGCGGGCATCCTGCACGGCTCCCTCGAACCGGCCCACGGGGCACGGGAGTCGGGCGGGACCGTCCGTACCAGCCTGGCGCCGGAAGGGCGGGCCCTGTTCAAGTCGCTGTCCCTGCGCGAGAACCTCGAAGTCGCCGCGTACGCGGCCGGTATCACCGGCGCTCCCCTGCGTGAGCGGTTGGAGGAGACCGTCCAGTGGCTGCCGGCCCGGCTGCGCGACCGGTTGTCCGCCTCCGCCGGCGGGCTGTCCGGCGGCGAGCAGCAGATGCTCGCCATCGCCCGGGCCCTGATCGTCGCGCCGGACGTCCTGATCGTCGACGAACCCGCGCTCGGCCTCGCCCCCGCCCTGGTCGACGAGGTGTACGACCGGCTGGCCCGGCTGGCCCACGACGGCCTGACGGTCGTACTGCTGGAACAGCTGCTCAGCCGGGCCCTGTCCGTCAGCCACGAGGTGGCCGTGCTGCACGAGGGCGTCGTCGCCGCCCACGGGCGCCCGGACGACCCGGAGTTCGCGGCCGTGGCGGAGGCTGCGTACTTCGGCGGCGGCCTCTCCGGCGAACTCGAATCCCGTAGCGAAATCCCGTTGTGAACTCCCTTTGTGAACTCACGTTGTTGTGAACTCCCGTTGTGAACGAGGTGGACCGTGTTCCGGACAATCAGAAAATTCCGCCGCGCCGCGGGAACGATGGCCGTCATGGCGGCGGTGGCGCTGACCGCCAACGCGTGCGCGGGTCAGGACTCCGCGAGTGCCGGCGGTAACTCATCCGAGATCCACATCGGTGCCTGGCTGCCCCTCACCGGCGCCACCGCCACGTACGGCGTGGGCGAGAAGGCGGGTGCCGACGCGTACTTCAAGATGCTCAACGCCCAGGGCGGCGTCAACGGACGGAAGATCAAGTGGACCGTCAAGGACAACGCCGCGGACCCGCAGCAGACCGTGCAGATCGCACGTGAACTGGTGGGCCAGGACAAGGTGGTCGCCATCGTCAACGCGAACGGCACCTCGCAGGCGGAGGCGGCCTTCCCGTTCGTCCTCAACCAGTCAAAGGTGCCGGTCCTCAACGAGGTGGGTGGCACCGAGTCCTGGTACAAGCCGCCGCGCGCAGGCCTGTTCGGCACCCAGACCCTGTACGAGGACCAGGCCGCGGCGATCGCCGCCTGGGCGGTGCAGGACGGCGCGAAGAAGATCCTCGTCGTGCACAGTGACCCGGCGGCCTTCGTGAACGTGGCCAAGCAGGTGGAGCCCGTCGCGAAGAAGGTGGATCCCTCGGTCGAGGTGGACCGGCTCGCGGTCAAGTACCAGACCACCGACTACACCCCGGTGATCAGCAAGGTGAAGGCCGCGAAACCCCAGGCGGTGATCGTGATCCTCACCTCCCCCGAGGCGGCCGCCTTCCTCAAGGAGGCCAAGCTCCAGGGGCTCTCCCTGCCCACCTACGCCTACGCGCCGGTGGCCGCCGAGTCCACGATCGCGCTGGCCAAGGACGCGGCCGAGGGCCTCAAGGCCGTACAGCTGGTGAAGGCGCCCTCCGACAGTGACCCCGCGGTGAAGGAGTTCCGGACCGCGATGGCCAAGTACGAGCCCGGTCAGGACGCCGGTTTCCTCGCCCTGTGGGGCTGGAGCAACGCCAAGGTGTTCGCCGACATCGCGAAGACCGTCAAGGGGCCCGTCACGTCCCAGGCCCTCACGGCGGCGTATCAGAAGGCGTCCTCGGTCGACCCGGGGGTGTCACCGGTCATGAAGTTCAGTGCGAGCAACCATCTCGGCACGCGCAGTGTGCAGCGGGTGGTCGTGAAGAACGGTGTCTGGACGTCCGTCGGCGACTTCTACACGCCTCCGGCCCGCGACTAGAGTTCCACCGTGCAGCTGAGGATCCTCGGTACGGCCGCCGGTGGCGGTCTCCCCCAGTGGAACTGTGCGTGCCCCGGATGCGCCGGGGCACGCCGAGACCCCACCCGGCGGCGCCTCCACGACGGACTGGCCGTCCATGGACCGGACTCGTCCTCCTGGTTCCTCGCCAACGCCACCCCGGACATCGCCGAACAACTCGAAATCCACCCCGACTTGCGCCCGGACGCCGGGCACGCCCGCACCCCGGTGGTGCGTGTGGTCCTCACCGACGCCGAACTCGACCACGTCCTGGGCCTGTTCCGACTGCGCGAGGCATCCCGCATCGAGGTCTGGGCGACGGAACCGGTACGCCGGGCGCTGCTCACGCGGCTCCAACTCGCCGACGTACTCGACCCGTACACCCGCCTGTCCTGGCACGACCTCCCTGCGGCCGGCGAGGCACCACCGGCGGAGCTCGCCGACCTCCAGGTCGAGGCGGTGCCCCTGTCGGCCAAGCGCCCGCGGTACGCCGCCGACGAACCCGCCCACCCCGCCTGGAGCGTGGCCCTGCGCGTGCACGACCCGCGGACCGGAAGGACCGCGCTCTACGCACCCGCCCTCGCCACCTGGACCGACGCCTTCGACAAGGAGACCGCCCGCGCCGACTGCGTACTGCTCGACGGGACCTTCCTCGACGAGGAGGAACCGCGCCGCACCGGCATCTCGGAGCGCACGGCCTCCGGCATGGGGCATCTGCCGATCGAGGGCCCGCAGGGCACCGCCCGACGCCTGCACCGCGCGGCACCGGAACTCCGCTACTACACCCACCTCAACAACACCAACCCGCTGACCGACCCCGCGGATCCCGCCCACGAGCGGCTCGCCGGACTGGGGCTGCGCGTCGCCGCCGAGCGGATGGTTGTCACCCTGTGAGCCACGGGACCAGGCGCCACTCCTGCGAGCCGTCGTCGAGAGCGTTCTGCAGGGTCAGCGGCGCCCCGGGGGACCCGCCGGTCAGATAGACGTCCGTGTTCCTGACCGCCTGGAACCGGTAGTAGCCGTCGGTCGTTCTGATCAAATTCCAGCTGCCTGCCGGGCTGTTGTCGACCCACTGGCCGATCCGCCGGCCGACCGTCGGGTTCCCCGTCCAGATGGCCGCCGCGCGGCCGCCCGCCTTGTTCAGCAGAGTCGTGCCGCCCTTCGGCTCGGTCACCACATGCCAGTACTGGGTGTCCTGGTCGGCCGCGGACCCGGAGTCCTCCAGGATTACGTCGGGTACGTCGCCGTTCCCGATGTTCGCGTCGTTGGTCCGGCCTCCGGTGCCGATCACCTGGCCGGTCCTGCGGTTCACCAACCGGTAGTAGGCGCCCGCCGAGTGGCCGAGGTCGACCTCGGCGTACGCGATCGTCGACGTGTCCTGGTTGTTGAGGACGGCGATACGGCCCGTGCCGGCGACGTACTGGAGGTTGCGGCTGTACCCGGCCCGCGAGGTCGTCTGGTACTCCTTCCACACGCCGTCGCTACGACCGCTGCCGTTGACCCAGACATTGCCACTGCCGGCGGCGTTGTAGACCAACCGCCCGTCGGGAAGCCGCACGATGACCGGGCTGCCGCCCGTGGCGAGCGGACGGGAACCGGTGTCGACCGGGAGCGAGGTGACGGGGTTGCCCGTCGAGCCCCGGTAGAAGGACAGCGGGTCAGCGGCCAAGGCGTACCGGGTGTTGGTACCGCCGCCCCAATACTCGTACGTGAGCAGCCACTTGCCGTCCTTCGTCGGGACGACGTTCGTCATGCCCGGCCGTCCGCCGCCGATCTCCGTCTTGCCGCCGCCCATGTCCTGGTTCAGTCCGGCGATGTCGACGACGGGTGAACTCCACTGCGCGCTACGGCCGTTCCACGTCTTGTGGACGAGGATCTGGCCGTGGGAGTCGCCGACGATGTCGTTCGCCGGGTCCGGGATCGGGGCGCCGGTGACCGGATCGACGCCGAGGTAGTCGTTCTCGTCGGAGTAGTAGCAGACGAGCCGGCCCTTGTAGACCATCAGGTACGGCTCCCAGAGGGGGTCAACCTGCCGGTGGCTGTTGGCCGTTGCGACGTTCTGACCGATCGCACCCGCGCTGCCGCCCTGCCAGCCGCCGGTGGCGATGACGTTGAGGACCTTCCAGGTCGCGCCCTCGTCGGTGCTGGAGTACAGGGCGATCGCCAGGTCGCTCCGGTCGCCGTCGTTGGACGGTGTCCAGCTCGGGTCGGCCGCCTTGTGCTCCTTGTAGTAGTGGTCGTCGCCGGACACGACGCTCGCCAGCAGCAGCGTGCCCGCCTTCAGCCTTCCGATGTCCTGCGGGAGCGTGTAGAGGTACGGGTTGGTCCAATTGCTCGTGTACTTGGCGTACTTGGGGTCGCTGGAGAGGTATGCGGGAGCCTTCACCTGGGACAGCGGCTGCCACGAGGTGCCGTAGTCGTCGCTCTTGTAGACGGGGAGGGTCTCGCCGTCGGCGCTTCCGGTCCCCGGTACGACGGTGGCCTTCTCGAAGGAGGCGACCAGGCGTCCGCTCGGCAACTGAGCCGACTTGGGGTAGACGGCACAGTTGCCGCGGCCCTTGAGACAGGGCTCGTTGCCGAGTTGATAGAGGATCCCGCCCGTCGGGGCGTACGCCTGCGCGCTACTCAACGGGATCGCCGTCAGCGCGGACGCCATGACGAAAGTGCCCAGCACCTTGCCCAGCCGTCTTCTCTGCATGACCTCTCCTTCGAGGGATGACCAGTTGTTCAGGAGGTGGCGAACACCCGCACGTCCCAGGCGCCCAACTCCACTTCCGTACCTGCGGAGATGGAGAGGTCGTCCAGGACGTCGGTCAGATCCACGGGCGCGGTGACTGTGACGGACTCCCAGCTCCAGTTGTGGACGACGTGCACGCGGCGCCCGTCGGGCGAAGTGCCGGTGGTGACGGTGACCGTGTCCGGGAGGTCGTCCCAGCCGTGGCTCGGCGAGGGCGCCAGCCACTCCGCCAGCCCCCGGGCGAGGGCGCGGTCGGGGACCGTGCCGACGTGGGTGACGCGGCCCGCGCCGTGGCGGCGGGTGGTGGCGGCGGGCCAGCGGCCGAAGTGCGGATGCCGGTAGGCGGCGAGGACCTCGGCGTCGGTGACGGTCAGGCCGTCGGCCCAGTGGGTCGCCGTCGCCTCCGGCGGGAGGTCGAGGGGGCTGCCGGAGGCGGCGTGGACCGGGATGGCGTCGGTGAGATTGCTGAATTCGTCGTACGTGACTCCGGCGGCCTCGGTCAGGCGTCCGGGCGCCGGGTCGAGCCGGGCCCGGCCCTCGTGGTCGGCGTAGCCGGTGCGCGGGCCGAGGACGAGGTGGCCGCCGGCGTGGGCATAGGCGGCCAGCCAGTCGAGGGTCGTATCGGCGGCGAGGTAGAGCGCCGGGACGACGAGGACGGGGTGGCGGCGGGCGGCCTCCTCCGGTGCCGGACCCGGCATCTCGCCCTGCGGGTCGTGCAGTTGGCGGGCGTGCATGATGCGCACCTGGCGGCCGGACTCGAAGGCGCCGCGGTAGAAGGGGTCGAAGATGCGGTGGTAGGCGGCGGGGTCGGGCTCGCCGTCGGCCGTGGCGAGCGGCGGGTGCTTCTCCATGAGCCACTTGCTGGGCGTCGAGTAGACCATCGTGATGTCGGCATCGGGTTCGAGCCCGGCGACGAGTGGGCCGGCCTTCTCGAACTCGGCGCCCAGGCGTGCGAGTTCGGCGTACACGCGGCCCGGCTGTCCGCTGTGCGGCAGGACGCCGCCCCAGTAGGTCTCGGCGCCGAAGCGCAGGGTCTGCCACTGCCAGTACTCGATCATCCGCGCACCGCGCGCCACGTGCGCCCAGGCCGCCTGGCGCCACTGGCCGTCGTATGCGGGGCGGTTGTCCCAGGCCATGCCGATGGCGCCCGCGTTGGTCTCCGTCACCAGGAACGGCTCCTGGCGGGAGGAGAACATCCAGTCGGCGGTCTGGTACATCGACCAGACGCCGGTGGTCTTCCACATCTGCCGGTGGTCGTCGGGCGTGGGGTCGGGGAGCAGGAGGCCGTCCTGCATGTCGTAGTACGGGTTGCCGGCGGCGATGTCGAGGCGGGCGGAGAGTTCGTCGTCCTGGACGCCCTGGCGGGTGTAGGAGATGCAGGTGGTGACGAACTGCCCGTCGCGGGCGTACTCGCGGACGAGGTCGGCCTGCCAGCCGATGAACTCGGTGACCTGGCGGGCCTGGAACTCCCGCCAGGCGACGTCGTATTGGGGCTGCGCGTTGCCGTCCGGGGTCCACAGGTCGGACCAGTCGGCCAGCCGGTGGGACCAGTAGACCAGGCCCCATTCGCGGTTGAGGGTGTCGACGTCGCCGTACTTGGCGCGCAGGTGGTCGACGAAGCGCTGGAAGACGCCGTGGTTGTGGAAGAGGTGCAGGCCGGGTTCGTTGTCGACCTGCCAGCCGATGACGGCGGGGTGGTCGGCGTAGCGGGCGGCGATCTTGCGGATGATCCGTTCGGCGTGGAAGCGAAAGGCGGGGTGGGTGAAGTCCACCTCCTGGCGGCCGCCCCAGCCGAGGCGCCGGCCGGTGGCGTGCTCGGCGGTGATCTCCGGGTACTGCCGGGCCAGCCACGGCGGCACCGCGTACGTCGGTGTCCCGAGGATCACGGAGATGCGGCGCTCGTGGGCGCCGTCGAGGACGGGTTGGAGCCAGTCGAGGTCGAAGCGGCCGTTGTCCGGTTCCCAGGTCGACCAGACCGACTCGCCCACCCGGATCACGGTGAAGCTCGCCTCGGCCATCAGGTCGAGGTCGGTCTTCAGCCGTTCGTCGGGCCGCAGCCGGGGGTCGTACTCGGGGGTGTACTCGTGGTAGTAAGCGGCGCCGAACAGGACGCGGGCGGGCAGAACCGCCATGAACCGACCTCCGTGTGAATAGGGGGAGTTACTGCTTGACGCCGCCGGTCGCCAGGCCGCTCTGCCAGTAGCGCTGGAGCAGCAGGAAGGCGACGACGAGCGGCACGACGGACAGGAGTGACCCGGTGACGACGAGCGGGAGCATGTCGCTGCTCGCGCCCGCCCCGCCGTTCTGGGCCTGCTGGGCCCAGGAGGAGAGGCCGACCGTGATCGGGTACAGCTTCGGGTCGTTGAGCATGATCAGTGGCAGGAAGTAGTTGTTCCAGGTCGCTACGAGCGTGAAGAGCAGGACGGTGACCAGGCCGGGGGCCAGCAGCCGGAGCGCGATCCGGAAGAAGATCCGGGCCTCCCCCGCGCCGTCGATGCGGGCGGCCTCCAGGAGGCTGTCGGGGACGGCGTCGGCGGCGTGGACGCGCATGAGGTAGAGGCCGAAGGGGTTGACCAGGGAGGGCAGGATGACCGCCCAAGGGGTGTTGACCAGGCCGACCTTGGCGAACAGGAGGTAGGTCGGGATCGCCAGCGCGGTCGCCGGGACCATGATGGCGCCGAGGACCAGGTTGAAGGCGGCCCGGTCGCCGCGGAAGCGGAACTTGGCGAAGCCGTACCCGCCGGCGGCCGCGAGCATGGCGGCGCCGCACGCGCTGACCACGGCGTATACGGCCGTGTTGAGCAGCCAGTGCACGAAGACGCCGTCGTCCTGGGTGAAGGTGGCCCGGATGTTCGCGAGCAGCCGCGGGGTGGGCGGGAACCACAGGCCGAAGCTGTTGAAGAGGTCCTGGGTGCTCTTGGTCGAGGCGACCAGCAGCCAGAAGAGCGGGAGCAGGAAGTAGGCCAGCGCGGCCAGCATGGCGATGGTGAGCGGGGTGCTGCGGCGGCGGACGGCCGGGCGGCGTCGTACGGGCGCGGCTGGGGGCGATGTGGTCGCCGGTGGCCGCAGGGTGGTCGTCATGCGGGCCTCCGGCGGTTCGCGGTGAGGAGTACGGCGTAGGAGGCGATGACGATGACCAGGCCGAGGAGGAAGGAGACCGTGGCCGCGTAGTCGATCTGGTCGCCGGTGAAGGCGAGGGAGTAGGCGTAGAGGTTGGCGGTGTAGGAGCTGCTGATCACGTCGGGGGCGATCTTCATCAACAGGCTCGGCTCGTTGAAGAGTTGGAAGCTGCCGATCACCGAGAACAGCAGGGTGAGCAGCAACGCCGGTCGCAGCGCGGGGAGTTTGATCGACCAGGCGATCCGCCAGGGGCCCGCGCCGTCCATCGCGGCGGCCTCGTACAGGTCGGTCGGGACGGTGCGCAGTGCCGCGTACAGGATGATCATGTTGTAGCCGACGAACTCCCAGGTCACGATGTTCGCCAGGCTGCCGAGCATCCAGCCGTCGCTCAGGAAGTGCGGGGCCGGCAGGTGCAGTTGGCGGCTCAGCTGGGCGAAGGGGCCGAAGTCGGGGCCGTACAGGTAACCCCACATCAGCGCGGCGACCACGCTCGGGACGGCGTACGGCACGAAGATGCCCAGGCGGATGACGCGGGCGAGTCGCAGCAGGCCGCTGTCGAGGGCGAGGGCGAACGCCAGGGCCAGCAGCAGCATCAGCGGGACCTGGATGAGGAAGAAGAGGGCCACCCGGCCGACGCCGTGCAGGAGGAGCGGGTCCTTGAGGGCGGTGAGGTAGTTGTCGAGGCCGACGAAGACCGTGCCGCCGACGAGGCGTTGCTGGAACAGGCTGAGGTAGGCGGCGTAACCGAGCGGGGCGAGGAAGAGGAGGAGGAACAGGATCAGGAAGGGGGCGACGAAGAGGGGGCCCGCCCGCCTCGAGTGAGCGGCGGCCATGTCAGGACTCCTTGACGGTGAAGCCCTGCTTCTTGGCGTACGAGGTGAGCCGTGACTGCCAACTGCCCAGCGCGGCCACGGTGTCGGACTTGTCGGCGAGGGACTTGCCGACGGTCTCGGTCCAGTCGGTCGCCGCCTGGTCCAGGAACGGCGGCCACTGGAAGGACGTGGAGACCGTGCCACTGATGTCGGCGAAGACCTGGTTGACCTTCTGGCCGCCGTAGAAGTCGGGCGCCTCTCCGGTGAAACTCGCGTCGGCGAGCAGGGACTTGGTCGCCGGGAAGAAGAACTGCTTGGTGGCGAACATCTTGGCGGTGGCCGGTTCGCTGTTGAGGAACTGGGCGAACTGCGCTGCCGCGATGGGGTTCTCGGTGGACTTGACGACGGCGGTGGTGGAGCCGCCCCAGTTGCCGGAGACCGGCTTGGCGGCGTCCCACTGCGGGAGCGGGGCCGCGCGCCAGTCGCCCGAGGTGGACTTGGCGGAGCCGGAGAGGAAGGCCGGGCCCCAGGCGGCGGTGAGCCAGGTGGCGTACTTGCCCTTGTTGAACCCGGCGTACCAGGCGTCGGTGAAGTCGGGGTCGGTGCTGATGACGCCCTCCTTGGCGAGCCCGCCCCAGTAGTCGCCGAGCTTCCTGGAGACGGCGTCGTCGACGCTGATGGAGAGGGTGCTCCTGCCCGAGGTGGCGTAAGGCTTCGCGCCCGCCTGCCACAACAGGCCGTGCCAGGCGGCGGGTTCGTTCGCAGCGAGGTTCGTCAGGTAGACGTCCGGGGCGGACTTGTGGAGGCTGCGGGCCGCGGCGGCGAACTCCTCCCAGGTGCGCGGGACTTGGATGCCGTGCTGGTCGAAGATGTCCTTGCGGTAGAGCATCCCCATGGGGCCGGTGTCCTGGGGTATCGCCCAGACCTCGCCGTCGGGTCCGCTCACCTGGCTCCAAGTCCAGTCGACGAACCGGTCCTTGAGGGACGAGGCGCCGTAACGGCTCAGGTTCAGCAGGCTGTCGGTGATGGTGAAGGTGGGGATCGCCTGGTACTCGATCTGCGCCAGGTCGGGGGCGCCGCTGCCGGCCTTGAGCGCGGTGCGCAGCTTGGTGTAGTGGGTGACGCCCTGGCCGGCGTTGACGACCTTGACCTTGATGGCCGGGTACTTCTCCTCGAACAGCGCGACCTCGTCGGCGATGTCCGGCACCCAGGTCCAGAAGGTGAGTCGGGTCGGCGTCTTCATCGCCTTGTCGATGTCGGCCTGGCCGACCGGTTTGGCGGCGCCGGAGGAGCCACCGGAGTCGCCGCCGCACGCGGTGAGCGCGGCGCCGAGGGAGAGCGCACCGGTCGCGGCGAGGAACCGCCGGCGGCTGAGAGAGGAGGTGGGGAGGAAGGATCCGGGCATGGTGAACTCCCGCCGATGGGCAGAGGGACGGCACGCCTGGCGAGGGCGCGTCGCGCGGGTGGGAAGGGGGAGGTGAAGACGAACCGGCCGAACCGCTCACCGGCCCTGGCACGACCGGTCTTCCAGCGGACCGGTCATGACCGGCCGTCCGGCGTGACCGGTCGTCCGACGTGACCGGCCGTCCGACGTGACCGGCCGTCCGGCGTGACCGGTCGTTCGGCGGACCGGCCGTCCGGCGGACCGGCCGTCAAACGGGACGAGTCGTTCAACAGTCCGGCCGTCAGCCGGACCGGTCGTTCAGCGGAGCCGTCTAGCGGACCGGCGGAGGAGCCGTGGAGCCCCGTACGACGAGGTCGACCGGTGGGTCGCTCGCCGGGGCCGGCTCCGCGTCCGGCTTCTCGATGGCCTGCACCAGCAGCCGCAGACCCTCCTGCGCCACCGCGTCGAACGGCTGGCGCACCGTCGTGAGCGGAGGCGTGACATATGCGGAGACGGGGATGTCGTCGAAGCCGACGACACTCACGTCCTCCGGTACCCGCAGGCCGGCGTCGGCCAGCCCGCGGATCAGGCCGATGGCCATGTCGTCGTTGGCGGCGAAGACCGCGGTGACCTCACCGGCGGCGGCGAGTTCCTGGCCCGCCGCGTAGCCGGACGCCGCCGACCAGTCGCCCTCGACGACGGGCGGCTGCCGCCGGTCGCGGGCGGCCAGCGCGGCACGCCAGCCGATCAGCCGGTCCCGGGCCGCGAACCACCGTTGCGGACCGGCGAGGTGATGGACCGTCACATGACCGAGGTCCAGCAGGTGTTCGGTGGCCGCCCGCGCCAGCGACTCCGCGCCGACGCCCGCGGTCACGACCCGGGGAGAACCGAACTCCGCGGGCGCACCCAGCACCAGGACCGGCACGTCCACGCTGAGCGACGGCGTCCCCTCGTCGATCGGTTCGGAGACCACGATGCCGTCGACGCCCTGGTCGAGGAGCGACTCGACGGCCCCGGCGATACCGCCGGGTTCGCCCTCCAGTGTGTTGACGACGCGGAGCGCGTAGCCCGCGTCCCGGGTGGCCCGCTCGATGCCGATGAGCAGTGAGGCGGGTCCGTACAGGGCGGTGCCGAGGGTGACGACGCCGATGGAGCGGGTGCGGCCCGAGGCCAGGGCGCGGGCCGCGTTGTTCAGGCGGTAGCCGAGCCCCTCGGCGGCTTCGAGCACCCGTCGGCGGACGTCCTCCGACACGTACCGTTCGCCGTTGAAGACCCGGGAGACCGTCTTCTGCGAGACGCCGGCCAGCCGGGCCACGTCCACGGCACGCGGCGCCGTCGCACCGCCGCCCTGCGCTCCGACTCGCGTCATCTCCGGTCTCCCGATCTCCGTCGGCTCAAATCCTAGCCAGCCACGGCGAGCGCTCCAGGAGCGCCCGGCCCGCTTGTGACTGCGCTGTCATGTCTGCGCAGTCACATGTCTACGCAGTCACACCGGAGGTGTCAAGACTTCGCGCAGCGTCAGGCTGTTCAGCGCTTGCCGTGCCGACGCGCCGACTCGCAGGCCTCCGGCGCGCCCGGCGCGTACGGCGCCTCGCTGATCGCCGAACCGTTCAAGCGCACCTTCTGGACCCTGTCGGCCTGGCAGGACAAGGAGTCGCTCTACACCTACGCGAGGACCGAGCCGCACCGGTCGATCATGACCGGCCCGCGCTCCACGTCGAAGGACTCGACCTTCACCTTCTGGCAGGTCCCGGCGGCCGGCCTGCCCCTCGACCGGACGGAGGCTCGGCGACGGCTCGCGGAGCAGCGGACCTCCGACGCCTGAATCACCCTTACAGTGATCGCCATGGCGAGCATCACCGACCGTACGGTCCTCATCGTCGGCGCCTCCTCGGGCATAGGCGCGGAGGTGGCGCGCCGGCTCGCCCCCGGCGGCAACCGGCTCGTCATCACCGCCCGGCGCGCTCCCGAACTGGCCGCCGTGGCAAAGGAGATCCGCTCCGGCGGCGGCAGCTGCCTGGACATCGCCGCGGACGCCCTCGACCCGGAAGCCGCCGCAGGGGTGGTCGCGGCCGCCGTCACCGAGTACGGCTCCGTCGACGTCGCACTGCTCAACGCGGGCCAGGGCCCGGACATGGCCATGGACCAGGTCGGCGTGCCGGACGTCGCCCGCATCATGGCGCTCAACTACGACGTGGTCGTCAACTACCTCATCCCGCTGATCCAGCAGATGACGACCCAGGCGGACGGCGGTCTCGTCGCCCACACCAACTCGCTCGCGGGGCTGATGGGCATCCCCCGCCAGGGCCCGTACTCCGCTGCGAAGGCGGCGGTCCGCACACTCCTCGACGCCGCGCGCGTCGAACTGGCGCCCAGGGGTGTCCGGTTCACGTCGATCCACCCGGGCTTCGTCGCCACCGAGCGCATCAGTGACGACGGCCTGCCCAAGCCGTTCCAGATCAGTCAGGAGCGCGCGGCCCGGTACGTCGTGCGCGCCCTGGAGAAGGAACCGGCCAACGCGTACTTCCCCTGGCCGACGGCGGCACTGGTCCGTACCCTGCGCAACCTGCCCACGCCGGTGTCCGCACGGGTGCTGCGGAAACTGGCCTCTCTCTAGCGCTCTCGCCTGCGGGTGGTGCGCGAGGTATTGACGGTTCCTGTGGGGCTCCTATCATCCTCCACGCATTCCATGGGAGCGCTCCCATACGCAAGGAGGATCATGAAACTGCTTCGCCGCACCCGAGGACACAGAGCCTCCGCCTCCGCGTCAGGCCTGGTCGCCGTCGCCGCGCTCCTGGCCTCCGGCACCGCGTCCGCCGCCCCCGACGCCGGCATCAAGGCGTCCACACTCGGCGCCCAAGCCGCCCAGTCCGGACGGTACTTCGGCACCGCCGTGGCCGCGGGCAAGCTCGGCGACGGGACGTACGCGACGATCCTGGACCGCGAGTTCAACATGGTCACGCCCGAGAACGAGATGAAGTGGGACACGACCGAACGCACCCGCGGATCCTTCGACTTCGCCCCCGCCGACCAGATCGTCGCCCACGCGACCGCCCACGGCCAGCGCGTCCGGGGCCACACGCTCGTCTGGCATTCCCAACTGCCCGGCTGGGTCGGCTCGATCACCGACGCGAACACGCTCCGCGGTGTGATGAACAATCACATCACCACGGAGATGGCTCACTTCAAGGGCAAGGTCTATGCCTGGGACGTGGTCAACGAGGCGTTCGCCGACGGAAGCAGCGGCGCCCACCGCGCCTCCGTCTTCCAGAACCTCCTGGGCGACGGCTTCGTCGAGCAGGCCTTCCGCACCGCCCGCTCGGCCGACCCGGCGGCCAAGCTCTGCTACAACGACTACAACATCGAGGACTGGAACGCCGCCAAGACCCAGGGCGTCTACCGCATGGTCCGCGACTTCAAGTCCCGCGGTGTGCCCATCGACTGCGTCGGCTTCCAGGCCCACTTCGGCACCGGCGGTCCCCCGGCGAGCTTCCAGACCACGCTGTCGAACTTCGCGGCGCTCGGCGTCGACGTACAGATCACCGAGCTGGACATCGCGCAGGCATCGACGACGGCGTACGCCAACACCATCCGGGCCTGCTGGAACGTGGCCCGCTGCAACGGTGTCACCGTCTGGGGCATCCGGGACAGCGACTCCTGGCGCAGCGGCGACAACCCGCTCCTCTTCGACCGCAACGGCGCCAAGAAGGCGGCGTACAACTCGGTGCTGACGACGATGGGCGGTGCACCGGCCGCGACCACGGGCACCGCCGACACGGCCGCGCTGCCAGGGAGTTACAGCTGGAGCTCCAGCGGGGTCCTGATGTCCCCGAAGCCGGACTCGACGCACAGCATCGCCGGCCTCAAGGACCCGTCGGTGGTGTACTACAACGGCAAATACCACGTGTTTGCCAGCGTCGCGAGCGCCTCCGGGTACGGCCTGGTGTACCTGAACTTCACGGACTGGTCGCAGGCGGCCTCGGCCACCCACTACTACCTCGACCGCACGCCGATCGGCAGCGGCTACCGGGCGGCACCCCAGGTCTTCTACTTCGCACCGCAGAAGCTCTGGTACCTCGTCTACCAGACCGGCAACGCCTCGTACTCGACGAACAGCGACATCTCCAACCCCAACGGCTGGAGCGCGCCGCGCAACTTCTACGCGTCGATGCCGGACGTCATCAAGCAGAACATCGGCAGCGGCTACTGGGTCGACATGTGGGTGATCTGCGACAGCGGGAACTGCTATCTGTTCTCGTCCGACGACAACGGCCATCTGTACCGCTCGCAGACGACCCTGGCGAGCTTCCCCAACGGGTTCGCCAACACGGTCATCGCGGCCCAGGACTCCAACAAGTACGCCCTGTTCGAGGCGAGCAACGTCTACAAGGTGCAGGGCAGCAGCCAGTACCTGCTGCTCGTCGAGGCGATCGGGTCGGACGGGCGGCGCTACTTCCGGTCCTGGGCGTCGAGCGGTCTGGCCGGATCGTGGACGGCGCTGGCCGCGTCGGAGGCCAATCCGTTCGCCCGGGCGAGCAACGTGGCCTTCCCCGGCGGTAGTTGGACGAAGGACATCAGCCACGGCGAGATGGTCCGGGCCGGTTACGACCAGACGCTGACGATCCCGTCCTGCCGCCTCCAGTACCTGTACCAGGGCAAGGACCCGAACGCGGGCGGCGACTACAACACCCTCCCCTGGCGGCTGGGCCTGCTCACCCAGACCAACTCGGCCTGCTGAAGCGCGAACTCGGCGACGACACGCTCCGCTTCGGCCCGCGCCGAGGCGCCTGCGGCCACGGTGACGGTGACCGTCACCTGGCCGTTGTCGACATCGGCCCGGACCTCCTCCACCTCGGCGATGCCGCCGAGGGCGGCGGCCAGCGCGTGACGGGTGGCATCGGCGCGCAGCGGCACCTTGTACGGCTTGCCGACGGCGGTGACCGGTAGCGCGTCGAGCACATGTACGGCCTTCGGGGCGGCCGCCGCCTCGCCCACCTGGGCGGCAGCCCAGGCACGCAGCTCTGCCTCGCCCACCGTGCCGTCGGCCAGTGTCACGTACGCCACCGGCACCTGCCCCGGCCGGTGAGGTGCAGGAAGCCGCCGCCGTCCCGGCCTTCGACGTAGCCGGGGAAGACGGTCGGCCCGCTGATCCGAACGACACCGGTCTCCCCGGCGGCAGCCCCTCCCCGATCCTGATGTATGTGTACGGCAGCCGCTGCCCGACCGAACCGGCCTGCGCACGTCCACGAACCCGCGCGCGCTGGCACAGGTCGCCTCGGTCAGGCCGTACCCCTCCAGCAGCGGAGTCCCGGCCAGCACCGAGTACACGGTCGGTACGGCGCTCATCGTGGCGATCCGGTGGTGCCCGACGATCCGCCAGAACTCCGCGTGAAGGGCGGGGGCCCGGTAGCCCAACGGGCCCGCCCAGACAACCTGTTGACCGCGCAGGAGTGGCGCGAGCAGCGTGACCACGAGTGCGTTGACGTGGAACAGCGACAGCGCGGCGAAGACGACGGAGTCCTCGTCCAGGACCGAGTTGGCCGCGATCATCCAGGCGTCGCTGATCTCGTTGGCGTGGGTGTGGGCCGCGAGTTTGGGTGCCCCGGTGGTGCCGCCGGTGTGGAAGAAGGCGGCCAGGTCGGCGACGGTGGGCGGCGGCGCGGAACGGGCGCTTGTGGGCCGCAGCACCAGGATGTGGTCCACCAGCCCCTCCCGGGCCGGCTCGGCGCTGGTCGCGAAGGACTCCGGGTCCAGCTCCGGGGCGGCGGTGACGACCACCCGGGCGCCGGCCCGGCGGACCAGCTCGGCGAGTGGCTGCGGGAGAGCGCCGGGTTGACGGGGGCGGCGATGCCCGCGAGCTGGGCGGCCGGGAGGGCGGTGACGAGTTCGTCGCAGTTCGGGGAGAGCAGGGCGACGGAGTCGCCGCGGCGGACGCCGAGCCGGTGCAGGGTGTTGGCCGTCCGGTGCACGTCGGCGAGGAGTTCGGCGTAGGTGCGGCGGTGCGGCGAGCGCCAGGACGCGGCGTCGGGGAGGACGGTGAGCGCGGTGCGCTCCGGCCATCGTTCGGCCGCGCGTCGCAGCAGTTCGTACGAGGTGGCGGGCAGCCCGCGTGCGGCCGGCGGGGTGGCCTCGATGGCGGGCAGGTCGTCGGGGTGGTCGTAGCGCGGCCACATCAGGTCGGTCTCGGTGGTCACGCGAACCTCACCTTGTTCTGCTGCATGCCGAGGTCGACGGCCCCGTCGGGAGTGCGGATGGACAGCTAATGCCTTCCACTTCACCGCCGACGGCAGGAACGCGGCGAGCAGCTCCACCGGCTTGGGCGGCGCTATGAGAGCCGTACCGCCGGGTGTGCCGGTGAGGAGGAGGTCGCCGGTGGTGAGGGCCTGGAAGCGGGAGAGCTCCCGGAGCGCCTGCAACGGGCTGTGGATCATGTCGGTCAGGTCGCTGTCCTGGCGGATCTCGCCATTGACCTTGAGCGTCAGCCTCAGCTCGGTCAGGCGGTCGAGGTCAGCGGCGACTCCGTCGACCCCGTGGCGATGTTCGAGCCGCACGCGCAGCTGGTGTACGAGCGGCGAACCGGATGGCGGTGAAAGGATGACCGCGTAGTGGGGTATGCCCTCCGCGTGGGATACACCGGGCGTGACGAGTGGGACGCGCACTACGCGAGCGGCAAGGGCTTCAGCGGGCTCCGCGACAGCGAGCGGGAGCTGCTCGCCGCACACGCCCCGGCCCCCGAGGGCGGAGTCGCCCTGGACGTCGGGTGCGGGTTGGGCGAGCTCGCCCGCCATCTCGCCGCGAGCGGCTACCGCGTGGACGCCGTCGACTACGCGCCAGCGGCCCTCGCACACGCGGAGCCGGACCCGTCCGTGACGTACCGCCTGTTCGACATCGAGCAGGACGACCTCGCCGAACTCCCCCATCCCGCCTACGACTTGATCACCTTCCGCCTCGCCTGGGCCTTCGTCCGCGACCGCACCCGGGTACTGAACCGGCTGCGCGAGCGGCTACGGCCCGGCGGCACCCTGTGCGTGATCACCCCCGTCGCCGAGTCCGTACCGGAGGGCAAGCGGGACATCGCCCTCGACGAGGCCGAGCTCGGTCTGCTGTGCGCGGGGTGGGCGGTCGCCGAGCGGCACGACGCGGACGGGCTGGCCTTCGTGCTGCTGCGCGACCCCGTCCCGGCCGGGATCGAGTGCGCCGGCAAGGGCAGCCCCGCGCCGCACGCGCTCACCGGAGCCGGTGTCGTCGTGTCCGACCCGGCCGGGCGGATCCTGCTGGGCTGGTCGGCGCACGGGGTCTGGGAGCTGCCGGGCGGCAAGAACGACGCGGACGAGGACTTCGTCGACGCGGCCGTGCGGGAGTTGGAGGAGGAGACGGGGCTGAAGGCGGACCGCGGCTCGGCACGGCTGCTCGCCCTGCTGATGGACTCCGTGCGGGGCATGCCGCGCCTCACCGCCGCCGTCCACGTCACCGCGTGCACCGGGGAGCCGTCCGTCACCGAGCCGCATCTGGTCCGTCGCTGGGAATGGCACGAGGTCGCCGACCTGCCACACCTCGCCCAGCCCCTCTTCACCCCGAGCGCGCATGTCGTCGACGTCGTACACCCCGGCGTGTTGACCGGCCTGCCGCCGGTCCACCGGTATCCGATCGCCTGAGCCGCCGAGCCGGCCCTCCCTGAGCGGTTGAGCACACTCTTGAAAATACCCCCCTGGGTATCTGTTACCGTGAAGGAACAGATACCCCCGGGGGTAATTTCCGCAATGATCCGCGAAGGAGAGTGCCGTGTTCTTTGTCGAGGTGCTGGAGACCCAGGGGCTGGGCAACCGCAGCTATCTGGCGGGCGGCGCCGACGCCGCCGTGGTGGTGGACCCGCCGCGGGACGTCGACCGGGTGCTCGCCGAGGCTGCCCGGCGCGGGGTGCGGATCGTGGCCGTCGCCGAGACGCATGTGCACAACGACTACGTGACCGGTGGCCTGGAGCTGGCCCGGCTGACCGGGGCGCGGTATCTGGTGCCGGCCGGGGCCGAGGTGGCGTACGCCCGGGTCGCGGTCGCGGACGGGGATGTGGAGCCGGTCGACGAGGGGCTCGCGCTGCGGGCGGTGGCCACTCCGGGGCACACCCCGCACCACACCTCGTACGTCCTGGAGGAGGCGGGGCGGGCGGCGGCCGCGTTCACCGGCGGTTCGCTGCTGATCGGCAGCGTGGGGCGGCCCGATCTCGTCGAGCCGCGGCTGACCGAGCGGCTGGCCCGCGCCCAGCACGCCTCCGTGCACCGGCTCGCCGCCGAGCTGGCGGACGAGGTGGCCGTGCTGCCGACGCACGGCTTCGGCAGCTTCTGCTCCTCGAACCAGGCCGGCGGTGAGCACAGCACCATGGGCGCCGAGAAGGCGTCCAATCCCGTGCTCCTCCAGGATGTCGACACGTTCGTCAAGGAGCTGCTGGCCGGGCTCGACGACGTGCCCGCCTATTACGCGCACATGGGGCCGGCCAACGCGGGCGGTCCGGCGCCGGTCGACCTGACCGCGCCGGGGCGCGCGGAGGCCGGTGAGCTCGCGCGGCGGCTCGCGGCCGGGGAGTGGGTGGTGGACCTGCGCAGCCGGGTGGCCTTCGCGGACGGGCATCTCGCCGGGGCGTTCAACTTCGAGGTCGACGGGCAGCTCGCGACCTATCTGGCGTGGATGATCCCGTGGGGCAAGCCGGTGACGCTGCTCGCGGAGAGCGCCGAGCAAGTCGCCAGGGCCCAGCGGGAGTTGGCGCAGGTGGGCATCGACCGGCCGGCCGCGGCGGCGGTGGGGTCGCCGGAGGAGTGGGTCGCGGGCGGGGCCAGGCCGGCTTCCTTCCGTCGCGCGGTCTTCGCCGATCTCGCCGAGGCCCGGCAGCGGGGCGAGGAGCCTGTCGTCGTCGACGTGCGCCGGGACAGCGAGCGTGCGGGCGGCTGGATCGAGGGCAGTGTGCACATTCCGGTCCACCAGATCCACCGGCGGCTGGACGAGGTGCCGTCGGGCACCGTGTGGGTGCACTGCGCGGGCGGGATGCGGGCGGCCATCGCCGCGTCGGTGCTCGACGCCGCCGGGCGTGCGGTGATCGCCGTCGACGACGGCTACGCCGCCGCGGCCGAGGCCGGCCTCGCCCTGGTCTCCCCCGCCCTCGCCAACTGACCGTGCGACAGCGCCGGTTCGGGCCGTACGACGGTTCCGGCGGCCGGCGCGGACTCGAGGAACACCCACGATGCACTTCTCCCGAAGCGGCCCCGACCGCATCACCGTCACCGAGGCCCACGGCCTGCTCCGCGACGGAGCGGCCGTTCTGATCGACGTCCGCGAGGCGGACGAGTACCGGGCCGGTCATGCGCCGGGCGCGCTGAACCTGCCGTTGTCCCGACTGGCGGATCCGGATACGGATACGGCCCTTCCCGGCGGCCCCCGCCTCGTCCTCGTCTGCCGTTCCGGCAACCGCTCGCGGCAGGCCGCCGAGCTGCTGGCCGCGCAGGGGATCGCCGCCGTGGACGTGGTCGGCGGGATGCGGGACTGGGCCGTTGCAGGGCTCCCCGTCCGGGACGCGGACGGTGCCGACGGGACCGTCATATGAGCGCGTTCGTCCTGGCCCTCGTCGCCGGCGCGCTGGTCGGGCTGGCGCTGGGCGCCCTCGGGGCCGGTGGCAGCATCCTGACCGTCCCGGCACTGATCTATCTGCTCGGCTTCCGCGCGACCGAGGCGACCACCGCGAGCTTGGTCATAGTGATCGTCACCTCGCTCACCGCGCTGCTGGCGCACGCCCGGACGGGTGCGGTGCGCTGGCGGGCCGGGCTGCTGTTCGCGGCGGCCGGGCTGGTGCCCGCGGCCGCGGCCGGCGCGCTGTCCGCGCACATCCCCGAGACGGTGCTGACCCTGGCCTTCGCCGCGCTCGCGGTGCTGGCCGCCGGGAACATGCTGCGCCGCCGTACGCCGCACCGGAGCGGTCGGGTGTCGGGCGTACGGGCGGCCGCCGCGGGCGCCGGCCTCGGCACGGTCACCGGGTTCCTCGGTGTGGGCGGCGGCTTTCTCGCCGTACCGGCGCTGGTGACGGTGCTGGCCGTGCCGATGAGCGCGGCGGTGGGCACGAGTCTGCTGGTCATCGTCGCCAACGCGCTCGTCGCCCTCGCGGCCCGCGCCCACACCGCCGCGCAACTGGACTGGGCGCCGATCATGCCGTTCCTCGCGACCGCGGTCCTGGGGGCGTGGGACGGCCGGAGGCTGGCGGCGAAGGCCTCACCGGCCGTGTTGCAGCGGGTGTTCGGCTTCGTACTGCTGGCGGTCGCGCTGGCGATGGCCATGTCGGTAGCGCTGTGAGGCGACGACCGGCCCCGGCGCTCGGGCCGGCGCCCTCGACGCTCACGCCGGCGCCCTCGACGCTCAGGCCAGCGACAGGAAGAGCTTCTCCAGCCGGGCCCGCATCTCCGCGGAGTTCCGCATCTCGGGATCCTCGCTGGTCATGCACTGCTCCAACCCGGTCGCGATGATCGAGAAGCCGGCCCGGTCCAGGGCTCGGGAGACCGCCGCGAGCTGAGTGATCACGTCCTCGCAGTCACGGCCGTCCTCGATCATCCGGATGACACCCGCGAGCTGGCCCTGGGCCCGCCGCAGCCGGTTGAGCGCCGACTTCAGCTCCTCGGCCGACATGTCGAGTTGCACACTTCCTCCTCGTATATACCCCCATGGGTATCTTACCCCGCCCGGGGAACACCTCAGAGAAAGGTTCTGTTCCATGTCCACGCACGACTCCGCCACCCTCAGCGCCGCCCAGGCCGGCGCCCGCTTCGGCGACTTCACCGTCGTCGACGTACGCACGCCCGGCGAGTACGCCGGCGGCCATCTCCCCGGCGCCCACAACATCCCCCTGGACCGCATCGACGAGGCGGCGGACGCACTCAAGGCGGTCGCCGCGCGCGGGAACCTGCTGATCGTCTGCGCCTCCGGGGCGCGCTCGGCCAAGGGCTGCGTCCGGCTGGCCGGACTGGGCATAGCGGCGGCCACCCTGGAGGGCGGCACCGGCGCCTGGACGGCCGCCGGGAATCCGGTCGAACGGCCCACCGGCGGACGTACACCTTGGCCCATGGACCGCCAAGTCCGCCTTGCCGCCGGGTCGTTGGTCGTCGTGGGCTTCCTGGCGGGTCTGGCCTGGCCGCCCGCGCACTGGCTGTCGGGGCTGGTCGGCGCGGGCCTGGTCTTCTCAGGCGTCACCAACACCTGCGGAATGGCCGCCCTGTTGGCCAAGCTGCCGCACAACCGGCCACCCAGGGACGCGGTGTCGTTCGAGGAGACGCTGCTGAAAATTAAAGAAACGGTCAAAGAGGCGTGATCGTTCATGGCTAAACTTTGGCGGTGACTTTACCGATCAAGAGGGTTCTGACCCTCATAGCGAGCATCACGGCCGTCGCCCTGCTGTTCTACGGAGTCAATCCGCCTCCGGCGCACGCCGCGACCGACGACCTGGTCGTCACCTACGACTTCGAGGACCCGGCAGTCGCCGACCCGTTCCGCGCGGAACTCACCGCGATCGACGACTCGGGCAAGCAGCTCAACGAGGTGGTGCAGGAGCAGAGCAAGGGCCAGCTGCACGACGTCATGCCCGATCTCAGTGACGCCGACTTCGATCACACGTGGTCGGTCGAGGGCACCGTCGTGACCATCACCGTCACGGCGCCCGAGGCCGAGGTGGACGTCAACTGGCGGCAGGCCGTGGCCATCGTCGTGCTTGCCTTCGTGGTCGGTTCCGCCTCGGCCCTGCTCTGCGAGGCAGCGGCCGGGCCGCCGCCGCTGTGCGCCGGTGTCGGATCGTTCATGAGCGAGTTCACGAACAGTGCGGTCACCCAGCTCGCCGACGGCAAGGGGGTGACGCGGACGAATGGGGCGTCACCATGGCGAAGTCCATCGCCTTCGGTCTGCTCGCCGCCTTCGGCGGCTGGCTGGCGCCGGAGGAGACCCGCGCCTTCTTCCAGAAGGCCACCGACAAGCTCGTACTGGCCTATCGGAAGGTCGTGGGCTGGTTCAGTGGCGGTGCCGCCAGTGCCGAATGGCTGGCAAAGGCCATGACCTCTTTGATGAGCAACCTTCCGCACTACATGGGCTCCGGCTCCGCGGCCACCGGCACCTGCCGTGAACCGGCCGGGGACGGCTCGGCGAGCGAGTGGAGCTCGCTGGGGCAGATCGTGGACAGCGCGGACGGCGCGCAGACCCGTTTCACGGATCTCGACGGCGACGGCGACGGCGACCGCGCCGTCAGCGAGAACGGCAGGCTGTACACCTGGATGAACGCCGGATGCGGCTCCGACGGTGAGCGCGTCTGGCTGCCGGAGGGCGACACCGCCCCGGCCGCCGCCACCGCGACCCCCAAGGACGCCTACTTCGGCGACCTCGACCGGGACGGCCGGGACGAGCTGATCAACTTCCTGTCCGCGACCGAGTCCGGCACCGGCTTCGCCGCCATGCGGGTCTGGCGCAACGAGTCGACCAGCACCGACGTCAAGTGGGCCGACCCGGTCATCGTCGCCAACGATCTCGGCGTCGGGACACCGCAGTTCGCCGACCTCGACGGCGACAAGGACGACGACCTCCTCCTGGTGGACCGGAACAACTTCGTCACCGCCTGGGAGAACACCGCGACCGGGATCCCGAGTCCCGGCGACTGGGACGAGCTCTCGGGCTTCACGCACCCGGCCGAAGGCCCGGTCGGACAGGTCTACTTCACCGACATCACCGGTGACGACCTCGCCGACGCGGTCGTCGTCCAGTACATGACCGGTGACGTGCTCGCGTGGAAGAACACCGGCGACGGCTCCTGGAGTTCCACGTCCGCGCTGTCGACGCAGCTGGTCCGGACGGCAGCGGCGGCCGACGTCTCCGGCTGGGAGTCGCTGGGCACCGTCCGCTCCGGTGACGCCTTCGCCGGCTCCGTCGGCGCCTTCTCCGATCTCGACGTCGACAAGGTCTCCGACTTCCTGCTGTTCAACAGCACCAGCAACGGCGTCGACGCCTGGCGGCTGCCGCAGCCCGGCGACAACGCTGTCGAGGACCTCGACTGGGACGAGTCCGGCGCCGACGCCGGCGTACCCGGCGAGCGGGTGGCGTACTTCAACTCCTGGTCGATCTACGCCAACGACTACACCCTGAAGACGCTGGACCAGAACGGCACCGCCGGCAAGCTGACCAAGCTCAACTACGCCTTCCAGAACATCGACCCGGTCAACCTGACCTGCATGGCCGCGAACAAGGCCGGTTCGAGCGACGAGAGCGACGGCGACGCCAACGACGGCGCCGGTGACGCCTGGGCCGACTACCAGAAGGGCTTCACCGCCGAGGAGAGCGTGGACGGTGTCGGCGACCAGTGGGGCGACTCGCTGAAGGGCAACTTCAACCAGTTGAAGAAGCTCAAGAAGAAGTACCCGAACCTCAAGGTCCTTGTCTCGATCGGCGGTTGGACCTACTCGAAGTACTTCTCGGACGCGGCCGCCACGGACGCCTCCCGCAAGAAGTTCGTCAAGTCCTGTGTCGACATGTTCATCAAGGGCAACCTGCCCAGGCTCGGTGACGACCCCGCCGGTGGCGACGGCGCCGCCGCGGGCGTGTTCGACGGCATCGACATCGACTGGGAGTTCCCGGGCAGCGCCGACGGCCACACCGGCAACCACTACGGCGCCCAGGACACGGCCAACTTCACCGCGCTGCTGGCCGAGTTCCGTTCCCAGCTCGGATCGGACAAGCTGCTCACCGCCGCGCTGCCGGCCGGCCCGAAGAAGATCAGCACCGTCGAGGTCGGCAAGATCGCCTCGTACCTGGATCTGGGCAACATCATGACGTACGACATGCATGGCGCCTGGGAGGGCACCGGACCGACCAACTTCAACGCCCCGCTGTACCGTTCCTCCGCGGACCCTGCCGACGGAACCGGCATGACCGCGGACGACGCCATCACGACGTATCTCGGCAAGGGCTTCCCGGCCGGCAAGATCACCCTCGGCGTGCCCTTCTACGCCCGCGGGTGGACCGGGGTGGCCGACGGCGGCAAGAACGGGCTGTACCAGACGGCGACGGGGTCTCCATCGGCGTACCCCTACTCGCAGGCTCCGGGCGTCGCCTTCTACAAGGAGCTCAAGTCGGCGAACAAGCTGACCGACGACACCGTCTTCTGGGACAGCAGGACCAAGACCACGTGGATGTACGACGGCAGCACGTTCTTCAGTATCGAGACACCGAAGTCGATGACGGCCAAGCGGCAGTACATCAGGAACAAGGGCCTGGCCGGCGTGATGATCTACTCCCTGGAGGGAGATGACGCGGAGACCACTCTCCTCAACTCGTCGACCGGCCTGAAGTGAGCCGGTGAAACCGAAGCGCCGGAGCCCTGACCGGGGTTCCGGCGCTTCGGCGTGTCAGTCGTCGGGGATGCCCGCGCCGCTGAGGGCGGGGACGGTGCTCTCCCGCCGGTCAGGGAGCGGGCGCCGAGGCGGAACTGGTCGAGTCTGCCGATGATGGTCTGGCCGACCGGGGTGTGGCCCCAGACGCTGATGCCCTGGTGGGTGGTGGGCTGCCAGGTGGTCTCGTCGATGACGACGGGGTTCCAGCCGACCTCCCATTCGAAGCCCGAGGGGGTGCGGGCGTAGTAGGAGAGTTCCTTGAGTGGTGGCGTTCGTTGTCCTGGCGCAGTCGCAGGCACTCGTGCCGCAGCAGGATCTCGACGTTCGGGTAGCGGTCGACGCCCTCGCGCAGGACCTGCTCCAGCGCGGGCTGGTAGATGAACATCTGCGGCGGATGGCCGTGGCCGCGCGGACTGGGGTGCGCGCTGATGAAGGCCCGGCCGCGCGCGTCGACGAAGTCCAGCGGGCGCTCGGCCAGCATGTCCCGTTTCAGCCGGTCGGCCAGGCCGGTGCGCTGCCAGATCCGCATGACCTCCTCGTCGGTGGAGATCGCCCGGGCCCGGGAGAACACCTCCGCGTCCCGCTCCAGCACGACCACCCGGAGGCCCAGGGCACCCAGCAGGTTCGCCGCGGTGACGCCCGTGGGGCCGTACCCGATCACCGCCACGTCGTACGCACCGCTCTCGGCTCCGTCCTCGGCGCTGATTCCGCCCACCGGACCACCTCGCAGGTTGCCGTAGTGTTTACTCCAATTGGAATGAACGCTACGGTAAGCTTGCCGCCGGAGACGGCCAAGTGCGAGCGACGGCAGGAGGGCACGCCCCATGACCAGGGCCTCGACCCCGCGCAGGAAGCGGGCGAACGGTGTGGAGTCGCGCCAGCGGATCCTCGACGCGGCGGTGGCCATCGCGGGCGAGCGCGGCTACGAGGGCACGTCGATCGCGGCGGTCAGCGCCAAGTGCGGGCTGCCCGCCAGCTCGATCTACTGGCACTTCAAGGACAAGGACGACCTGATCGCCGCGGTCATCGAGCGCAGCTTCGAGACCTGGCTGACCGCCGCCGCGCTGCCGGGCGAAGCCGTCGGTACGCCGCTGGAGCGGGTGACCGCCATGGCGGCGGACGTGGCCCGGTCGCTGGTCGACGCGCCGGACTTCCTGCGCCTCGGCCTCATGCTCGCCCTGGAACACCGCCCCACCGAACCCAGAGGCCGGACCGTGTTCCTCCAGGTCCGCGACATCGCGAGCCAGAAGATCACAGAGGTCATGCGCACACTGTTCCCGGACCTCGACGAGGCCGCCGTACGCACCCTCACCACCTACGCCGTCGCCGGTGCCGACGGCCTGTTCGTGCACCGGGAGATCCACGGCGAGGACGTGGACCTGGTGGCGATGTTCGAGCTGCACGCGCAGCTGGTTCACGAGGCGGCGAACCGCCTGGCCGCAAGGAGTACGGCATGACCCTCACCGAAGAACAGCGCGCGGAGGCCGGGCGGCTGCTGCGCCGGGCCGAGCACCACGTGGCGCCGGTCGACCCGCTGTCGGAGCTGTTTCCGGGGCTCGGTCTCGCCGACGCCTACGCGATCCAGCGGGAGAACATCACCCGGCGGCTCGCCGACGGGGCGACCGTCGTCGGGCACAAGGTCGGGCTGACCGCGGCCGCCATGCAGCAGCTGCTCGGCGTCGACGAGCCCGACTTCGGGCAGCTGCTGGACGACATGGTGCACCGCGACGGCGGCACCGTCCTCGCGGCCCGCTACTGTGCCCCGCGCATCGAGCCCGAGATCTGCTTCCGGCTGGCCCGGCACCTGCGCGGCCCTGGCATCACGGTCGAGGACGTCCTCGCGGCGACCGAGGCGGTGGCGCCCGCGCTGGAGATCGTCGACAGCCGGATCCGGGACTGGCGGATCACGCTCGCCGACACGGTCGCCGACAACGCCAGCTCGGCCGGGCTCGTCTGCGGCCCGTGGACTCCGCCGGCCGAGGTGCCCGATCTGGCGGCCGTGCCGGTGGACCTCTTCGTCGACGGCGAGCCGGTCGCCTCCGGCACCGGCAAGGAGGTGCTGGGCCATCCGGCCGCCGCGGTCGCGTGGCTGGCCAACACGCTCGCCGGGTTCGGCACCGCGCTGGAGCCCGGACACGTGGTGCTCCCCGGCGCCATGACCACCGCGCCTTTCGTGCAAGCCGGCCAACAGGTGGAGGCACGCTTCGGCGGCCTCGGCCCGGTGTCGGTGACGTTCGTCTGACCCACCCGTCCTGAGATCCACAGCTCCGCTCCCCCAGTACGCCCGAGGAGAACCGCATGCCTCCCGCCCCCTGGCCGGTAGCCGTCATCGGCTCCGGCAATATCGGTACCGACCTGATGATCAAGATCCTGCGTGGTTCCGGCGCGCTGGTCATGGGGGCGATGGTCGGCATCGACCCCGCCTCCGACGGTCTGGCCCGGGCCCGGCGCCTGGGCATCGCCACCACGGCCGACGGGGTGGACGGGCTGCTGGCCCTCCCCGGGTTCGGCGACATCAGGCTCGTCTTCGACGCCACCTCCGCCACCGCCCACCGGGCGAACTGGGCCAGGCTGGAGTCCACCGGCGTCCGGGTCCTCGACCTCACGCCGGCCGCGGTCGGCCCGTACTGCGTGCCCGTGGTCAACCTCGACGAGCACCTCGACGCCCCGAACCTCAACATGGTCACCTGCGGCGGCCAGGCCACCGTGCCGATCGCCGCCGCGGTCGCCCGGGTCGCGCCCGTCGCCTACGCGGAGATCGTCTCCTCCATCGCCGCCCGCTCGGCAGGACCCGGCACCCGCGCCAACATCGACGAGTTCACCGAGACCACCTCCCGCGCCCTGCGCGAGGTGGCCGGCGCCCGGCACGGCAAAGCCGTGATGATCCTCGACCCGGCCGAGCCGCCGCTGCTGATGCGCAACACCGTGTACTGCCTGGTCGAGGGCGACTGCGACCAACAGGCCGTCGGGGCAAGCGTCTTGGCGATGGCGGAGAGGGTGAGCGGGTACGTCCCGGGCTACCGGCTCAAGCAGAAGGTCCAGTTCGACTCGTACGACGGTGTCCGCGTCCCCGGCCTCGGCGACTTCACCGGCACCAGGGTGACCGTGATGCTCGAAGTCACCGGCGCCGCCGACTACCTGCCCGCCTACGCCGGGAACCTCGACATCATGACCTCCGCGGCCGTCGCCGCCGCCGAGCGCATCGCCCAGCACGCGCAGCGCACCGCGGGAGCCCTCCGATGAGCCGCCTGTACATCAGTGACGTCACCCTGCGGGACGGCATGCACGCCGTCCGGCACCAGTACTCGGTCGACCAGGCGGTCGCCGTCGCCGCCGCCCTGGACACGGCCGGCGTCGACTCCATCGAGGTCGCGCACGGCGACGGGCTGGCCGGTTCCTCCTGCGTGTACGGCTTCGGCGCGCACACCGACCTGGAGTGGATCGAGGCGGTCGCCGCCACCGTCACCCGGGCCAAGGTCGCCACCCTGCTGCTGCCCGGCATCGGCACCGTGCCCGACCTCCAGGACGCCCACCGCGCGGGCGCCTCCGTGGTCCGCGTGGCCACGCACTGCACGGAGGCCGACATCTCGGCGCAGCACATCGCCGCGGCCCGGGAGCTGGGCATGGACACCGTCGGCTTCCTGATGATGAGCCATATGACGGAGCCTCAGAAGCTGGCCGAGAAGGCGAAGTTGATGGAGGGCTACGGCGCCGGCTGTGTCTACGTCGTCGACTCCGGCGGCGCGCTGGCCATGGGCGGAGTCGCCGAACGGGTCGACGCCCTGCGCCAGACACTGGACCCGGCCACCGAGATCGGTATCCACGCCCACCACAACCTCTCCCTCGGCGTCGCCAACTCGCTGACCGCCGTGGAGCACGGCGCCCTCCGGGTGGACGCCTCCCTCGCCGGCATGGGCGCCGGGGCGGGCAACGCGCCCCTGGAGGTGTTCGTCGCGGTCGCCGACAAGCTGGGCCTGGAGCACGGCTGCGACCTGTTCGCCCTCCAGGACGCGGCCGACGATCTGGTACGGCCGCTGCAGGACCGCCCGGTCCAGGTCGACCGCGAGACGCTCACCCTCGGGTACGCGGGCGTGTACTCCAGCTTCCTCCGGCACGCCGAGGCCGCGTCCGCGCGCTACGGCATCGACGCCCGCAGCCTCCTGGTCGAGGTCGGCCGGCGCGGGATGGTCGGCGGCCAGGAGGACATGCTCACCGACGTCGCCCTCGACCTGCTGGGCAGCCGGGAGGTCGTCTCATGAGCGCCGCACCGCACCGGATCGACGTCCACCAGCACATCGTGCCCGACTTCTACCGTGACCTGATGGCGAAGTCGGGGCTCGTCGAGGCGGGCGGCCGTCAACTGCCCGACTGGAGCCCGGAGTCGGCGCTCGAACAGATGGACCTGCTGGGCACCGCCACCGCGATCGTGTCGGTGTCGACGCCCGGCACCGGCTTCCTCACCGACCCGGGCGAGGCCGCCGACCTGGCCCGACTGCTCAACGACTTCTCCGTCTCTCTCACTGCCCAACACCCCGGCCGCTTCGGCTACTTCGCCACGCTGCCCATGCCCGACGCGGCCGCCTCCGCCGCCGAGGCAGCGCGGGCGCTGGACGAACTCGGCGCCGACGGCGTCACCTTGCTCGCCAACAACCAGGGCACCTACCTCGGCACGGACGGCCAGGACGCCCTGTGGCGCACCCTGAACGACCGCCGAGCCGTCGTCTTCGTGCACCCGGCCGATCTCCCGGCGCCCCCGGTCGACGGCATCCCGCCCTTCGCCGCCGACTTCCTGCTCGACACGACCCGGGCCGCCTATCTCCTCGTACGCAACGGGATCGTGCGGCGGTACCCGGACATCCGGTTCGTCTTCAGCCACGCGGGCGGCTTCGTCCCGTACGCCTCGCACCGGATGGCCGTCGCGATCGCGAGCGACATCGGGCGCAGCCCGCGGGACGTCCTGGAGGAGCTGCGCGGCTTCTACTTCGACACCGCGCTGTCCTCCAGCCCGGCCGCCCTGCCCACGCTGCTCGCCTTCGCCCGGCCCGGGCACGTCCTGTTCGGCAGCGACTGGCCGTTCGCGCCGGCCGCCGCCGGCCAGTACTTCGCCAACGGCCTGGACAGCGGGGTGGAGCCGGGCCTGCGGGCCGCGATCGACCGCGGCAACGCCGAGGCCCTGTTCCCCCGCCTTGGCGGCACGCCCGTGCCGGTCCCGGACCGGCCGGTCGCCGTCCGGCTGCGTCAGTCCGCCCAGCGGGCCGGCGCCCGTCTCTTCTTCAAGCTCGTCCAACCCGGCGCCAGATGAGGCACTCCCCATGAGCACAACCCCCCACTGAGGTCGAGGAAACCCTCGCCACCAGCCGTGCCGGACACCGCGACGTGCTGCTCGCGATGTGTCTGGCGCTGGTCCTGGTCGTCGCCTCGGTCTCCGCCCTCGACCTCGCCCTGCCCGACCTCGCCCTCGCCCTGTCGGCCTCCTTCGCCGACTCCACGAACATGCTGATCGTCTGGCGGGTCGTGATGGGCCTCGGCGCCGCCATGATCATGCCGGGCACGCTGTCCACCATCACCGCGGCCTTCCGACACACGAAGGACGACCACCCCGGCCCGCCGGACGTGCACGGAGCGGTGACCACCGCGCTGGGCATCGGCACCCTGGTGTACGCCGTCATCGAGGGCAACGAGCAGGGCTGGACCGAGCCCGCGGTGATCGGCGCGCTCGTGGTGACCGCGGTGAGCTTCGCCGCGTACGCCTGTCTCGGTCTGCGCTCCGAACACCCGCTGCTCGACATCCCCGGCTTCCGGGCCGGGGCGGTCACGGTGCTGGTGCAGTTCATGGCCGTGTTCGGGTTCTTCTTCGTCGGGCTCCAGTATCTCCAACTCATCCTGGACTACAGCCCGTTGAAGGCGGCGCTCGCGCTGGTCCCGGTCGCCGTGGTCGTCCTGCCGACCTCCGCGGCCACCCCGCACCTGACCCGAAGAGAGGTGGGCCGGCAGCCGCAGCGGCGCCCCTCTGCTCCGCCCGCTCGGAGCCGGCCGGCAAAGAGGGGTGGCGGCCGGACGGCCACCACCCCTCCGCCCTTTCCGCTGCGACCGCTCAGCCGATCTCGACGAGCAGGTCGCCGCCCTCCACCTGCTGGATGCGGTTGATGGCCAGGCGGCCGACCCGGCCCGCCTTGCTCGCCGTGATCGACGCCTCCATCTTCATCGCCTCGATGGTGGCCACGGTCGCCCCGGCCGCCACCTCGTCGCCCTCGGCGACGGAGAGGGTCACCACGCCGGCGAACGGCGCCGCCACATGGCCGGGGTTGGACCGGTCGGCCTTCTCCGTCACCGGGATGTCGGAGGCGGCGGCCGTGTCACGGACCTGGATCGGCCTCAACTGGCCGTTCAGGGTGGACATCACGGTGCGCATGCCGCGCTCGTCGGCCTCGCCGACGGCCTCCAGGCCGATCAGCAGCCGGACGCCGCGCTCCAGGTCGATGGCGTACTCCTTCCCCGGGCGCAGCCCGTAGAAGAAGTCCTTGCTGTCCAGGACGCTGGTGTCGCCGTAGGCCTGGCGGTGCGTCTCGTACTCGCGGGTCGGGCCGGGAAACAGCAGGCGGTTGAGGGTCGCGCGGGGTTCCTTGGTCAGGCCCGTGCGGTCCTCCGGCGTCAGCTCCTGGACGGGCCGGGGCTCGGCGCGGCCCTCGAGTGCCTTGGTGCGGAAGGGCTCCGGCCAGCCGCCGGGCGGGGTGCCCAGCTCACCGCGGAGGAAGCCGATGACGGAGTCGGGGATGTCGTACCGGTTCGGGGCCGCCTCGAAGTCGGCCGGGTCCACCCCGGCGCCGACCAGGTGCAGGGCGAGGTCGCCGACCACCTTGGAGGACGGGGTGACCTTGACCAGGCGGCCGAGGATGCGGTCGGCGGCCTCGTACATCGCCTCGATGTCCTCGAAGCGGTCGCCGAGCCCGAGCGCGACGGCCTGGGTGCGCAGGTTGGAGAGCTGGCCGCCGGGGATCTCGTGGTGGTACACGCGGCCGGTCGGGGAGGCGAGGCCCGCCTCGAAGGGGCGTAGACCTTGCGGACGCTCTCCCAGTACGGCTCCAGGTCCTCGATCGCCCGCAGGTCGAGCCCGGTGGGACGGTCCGAGTAGTCGGTCGCGGCGACGATCGCCGAGAGGGACGGCTGGGAGGTCGTACCGGCCATGGAGGCCACCGCGCCGTCCACCGCGTCGGCGCCCGCCTGGATCGCGGCCAGGTAGGTCGCGAGCTGGCCGCCCGCGGTGTCGTGGGTGTGCAGGTGCACCGGCAGTTCGAACTCCCGCCGCAGCGCCGACACGAGCTTCGCGGCGGCCGGGGCCCGGAGCAGGCCGGCCATGTCCTTGACGGCCAGGACGTGGGCACCGGCCTCGACGATCTGCTCGGCGAGCCGCAGGTAGTAGTCGAGGGTGTAGAGGCGCTCGTTCGGGTCGGACAGGTCCGAGGTGTAGCAGAGGGCGACCTCGGCGATCGCGGTGCCCGTCTCGCGTACGGCGTCGATGGCGGGGCGCATCTGGCCGACGTCGTTGAGGGCGTCGAAGATGCGGAAGACGTCGATGCCGGTGGCGGCGGCCTCCTGGACGAAGGCGTCGGTCACCTCGGTCGGGTACGGGGTGTAGCCGACGGTGTTGCGGCCGCGCAGCAGCATCTGGAGGCAGATGTTGGGAACGGCCTCGCGCAGGGCGGCCAGCCGCTCCCACGGGTCCTCGGCGAGGAAGCGCAGCGCCACGTCGTAGGTGGCGCCGCCCCAGCACTCCAGGGAGAGCAGCTCGGGCAGGGTGCGGGCGACGACCGGGGCGACCGCGAGGAGGTCCTTCGTCCGTACCCGGGTGGCGAGCAGGGACTGGTGGGCGTCGCGGAAGGTGGTGTCCGTGATGCCGATGGTCGGCGACTCGCGCAGCCAGCGCGCGAAGCCCTCCGGGCCGAGCTCGACGAGCCGCTGGCGCGAACCGGCCGCGGGCTCACCGGCCGGCAGCGGGGGCAGCTTGGTGGTCGACTCGATCAGGTGCGGCCGCTCGCCGTGCGGCTTGTTGACCGTGACGTCGGCGAGGAAGGTGAGCAGCTTGGTGCCGCGGTCGGCCGAGGAGCGGGCCGTCAGCAGGTGCGGGCGCTCCTCGATGAACGAGGTCGTGACCCGCCCGGCCTGGAAGTCGGGGTCGTCCAACACGGCTTGCAGGAACGGGATGTTGGTGGCCACACCGCGGATCCGGAACTCGGCGACGGCACGCCGGGCCCGCTTGACGGCGGTGCCGAAGTCCCGGCCCCGGCAGGTGAGTTTCACCAGCATGGAGTCGAAGTGCGCGCTGATCTCCGTACCCGCGTGGGTGGTTCCGCCGTCGAGCCGGATGCCGGAGCCGCCGGGCGAGCGGTAGGCGCTGATGCGGCCGGTGTCCGGGCGGAAGCCGTTGGCCGGGTCCTCGGTGGTGATACGGCACTGGAGGGCCGCACCGTGCAGCTGCACCGTCTCCTGGGAGAGGCCGAGGTCGGCGAGGGTCTCGCCGGCGGCGATGCGCAGCTGGGACTGGACGAGGTCGACGTCGGTGACCTCCTCGGTGACCGTGTGCTCGACCTGGATGCGCGGGTTCATCTCGATGAAGACGTGGTTGCCCCGGCGGTCGAGCAGGAACTCGACGGTGCCGGCGTTGCGGTAGCCGATCTCGCGGGCGAAGCGGACGGCGTCGGCGCAGATGCGGTCGCGCAGCTCCGGGTCGAGGTTGGGCGCGGGGGCCAGCTCGATCACCTTCTGGTGGCGGCGCTGGAGCGAACAGTCGCGCTCGAAGAGGTGGATGACGTTGCCCTCGCCGTCGGCGAGGATCTGCACCTCGATGTGGCGGGGGTCGACGACGGCCTTCTCCAGGAAGACGGTCGGATCGCCGAACGCGGAGGCGGCCTCGCGGGACGCGGCCTCGATGGACTCGCGCAGTTGCGCCGGGTCCTCGACGCGGCGCATACCGCGCCCGCCGCCGCCGGCGACGGCCTTCACGAACACCGGAAAGCCGATCTCCTCGGCCGCGGCGACGAGTTCGTCGATGTCGTTGGAGGGCGCGGAGGAGCCGAGGACGGGGACGCCGGCCGCGCGGGCGGCGGCCACGGCGCGGGCCTTGTTGCCGGTCAGCTCCAGGGTGTGGGCGCTGGGCCCGACGAAGGTGATGCCGGCTTCCTCGCAGGCCTTGGCCAGCTCGGGGTTCTCGGACAGGAAGCCGTAGCCCGGGTAGACGGCGTCGGCGCCGGCCTTGCGCGCGGCCCGGACGATCTCCTCGACGGACAGGTACGCCCGCACCGGATGGCCGGGCCGGCCGATTTCATACGCCTCGTCGGCTTTGAGCCGGTGCAGTGAGTTGCGGTCCTCGTGCGGGAAGACGGCGACCGTCCTTGCGCCCAGCTCATAGCCGGCGCGGAACGCCCTGATCGCGATCTCACCACGGTTGGCGACCAGTACCTTGCGGAACATCGCCGCTCCCTTCAGCCTGCCGACGGACGCCCCCCATGTTGTCGGTGACGTGCCGGTATGGCCATGTGAGCCGGGCCACTCATGGGGTGATTTCCTTGGCCGCCCTGTTGATCGCCTCCCTGATCCGGGCGTACGTGCCGCAGCGGCAGACGTTCTCGATGCCGTCGATGTCGTCGTCGGTGGGGTGCGGGGTCTTCTTGAGCAGGGCCGCGGCGGCCATGATCTGTCCCGGCTGACAGAAGCCGCACTGGGAGACGTCACAGTCGATCCAGGCCTGCTGCACGGGGTGCAGGGTGTCGCCGTCGGCCAGTCCTTCGATGGTGGTGACCTTGTGGTTCGCGCAGTCCTTCACCTTGACGACGCAGGGCTGGATCTCCTCCCCGTCGAGATGGCTCGTACAGGCCCGGCACACGCCGACTCCGCAGCCGTACTTGGGCCCGGTGACGTGCAGCAGGTCCCGCAGCACCCACAGCAGCGGCATGTCGGCGGGCGCCTCGACGGTGACCTGCTTGCCGTTGAGGGTGAAGGAGTAGGAGGGCATCGGGTCCTTCTCGGAGGATCGGGTCCTTCTCGGAAAAGTGGGAAGTCGGTCAGAAGTTCAGCGGGAAGCGGCGCGGCTTGAGGCCGGTCGCGCGGGCGTAGGCGTTGGCGACGGCTCCGGACGCGGCGGGGACGCCGAGTTCGCCGGCCCCGCCGGGCTCGCCCTTTGACGGCATGACATGAGCCTCGAAGTACAGCGGGGCGTTGCGCTGCCGGGCCCACTGGAAGTCCTTGTAGCTCCCCTCGCGCACCGCGCCCCGGTCGATGTGCAGCCCGGCCTGGAGGATCACGGAGATCCCGTCGGTCGCCGCGCCCATGAGCTGGGCCTCCAGGCCGCGCGGGTTGACGACCGTGCCGACGTCGGCCGCCATCACCACCTTGGTCACCCGGGGCTTCTTCGGATCGGTGCCGTCGATCTCGACGAGACAGGCCACGCAGGACCCGTACTCCTCGTGCACGGCGACACCCTGCCCGTGCCCTGCGGGCAGCGGCGAGTTCCAGCTCCCGGCCTCGGCGACCTTGTCGAGCACGGCCCTGACGGCCTTGTTCCGCAGGGTCGTACGGCGGAAGGTGACCGGATCGACGCCCAGGCTCCCGGCGATCTCGTCGACCATGATCTCCTCGGCGGTCCGCACCGTCCCGGAGTCCACCGAGCGCCAGGCGCCGAGCGGCATCGCGAGGTCGACCGAGCCCGAATCCCCCGACAGGCGGCCGAAGTTGTAGAGGCCGGAGTCGCTCGGCACCGGCGCGGCGACCGGTCGTACAAAGACCGCCTGGTTCGCACTGCCCTGTTTGCCGTACGACTCGTTCACCGAGGCCGTCGCGTGGGTGAAGGCGACCACGCGGCCGTCCGTGTGACTGGCGCGGATGCGGTGGTGGCTGGCGGGGCGCATCCGGCCGTGGCGGGTGTCGTCGTTGCGGCTCCACATCAGCTTGACCGGCTGTTTCGCCGCCTTGGAGATGAGGGCCGCCTCGATCGCGGCGTCGAAGTTGAGCCGCCGCCCGAACGAGCCGCCGCCGCGCATCACATGGACCTTGACCTTGGCGGCAGACAGTCCGACCGCGGAGGCGATGGTGTCCCGGGCGTCCATCGGGGTCTGCGAGGAGAACCAGAGCTCGGCTCGGTCCGCGCGCACGTCCGCGACCGCGGTGAGCACCTCCATCGGGGCGTGGCTGACGAAGGCGAACTCGAACTCGCCCTCCACCTGTGTCGATCCCTGCGGTGCGGCGCCCGGGCGCGGGACCGCGGCCCGCAGCCGGGAGCGGATCGCCGCGTCGGACAGCCCGGCCAGCGGCCCCGGCGCCCACTTGATCTTCAGGGCGTCGCGGCCCTGGAAGGCGTGGTGGAAGGTGTCGGCCACCACGGCGACCCCGCCGGCCACCTTCACCACGGCCCGTACGCCGTCCATGGCGCGCGCGGCCCGGTCGTCGACCGAGACGAGCTTCCCGCCGATCGTCGGCGGCCGCGCCACGACGGTCGGCCCGGCTCCGGCCACGGTCAGATCCCCGGCGTACTTGGCCTTGCCGGTGACGATGTCCCGCGCGTCGATACGGCCGGTCGGTTTGCCGATCACCTTGTGCTGCGCGGCCGGCTTCGGCTTGGCGGACACGGAGGTACGGCGGATCCTGGCGGCGCTCTTGGTCAGTGAGCCGAAGGTGGCCGTGCGGCCGTCCGGGGCGATCACCATGGTCTTCCCGGTGCGCAGGCTGTAGGCGGGCAGGCGCCAGCGCCGGGCGGCCGCGGTCACCAGGCGGGCGCGGGCGGTGGCGGCGAGCTGCCGGGCGGGGTCGTACAGCGCGCTGACCGAGTTCGAACCGCCGGTGGACTGGCTGCCCTTGGTGCGGGCGTCCGCGAGCGGGATGTCGACGTCTGCGAGGCGGGCGTCCAGCTCCTCGGCGATCATCATGGCGACGGCGGTGGTGATGCCCTGGCCGAGCTCGACCCGCGGCAGCCGCACGACCACCCGGTTGGCCTCGGTGACCTCCAGGACGAGCATCTCGTCGTCGGCGCCGGTCACCAGCACGTCGGCGCCGACGCGGGCGGGCTCGGAGCCTTCGGCCGTCGAGGAGTCGCAGCCGAGCGGGGCGGCGACGGTGAGGGTGGCGGCGGCCAGGGAGTAGACCATGAACCGGCGGCGCGACACCCCGGACCCCGGCGCTCCGGTTTCCTGGACCGGGCCGGTGGCGGAGGTTCCGATGCCGGCTGTGTCGGTGCCGTTCAACAAACACTCCTCGGGTGGTTCGCCCAGTGCGTCATCCGATATGAGGGCTCAGATGCCCTGTGGGTTCCCTGAGAACCGCCGCAGCCCCGACCGGATCACGCCGGTCGCGGACAGGTTGCACCCATCTGCCCCTTGTCGTCCGTAGGCTCTGGGTGCGTAGTTGACCCGTGCGGTAGACGACCTGTCCCCACAACCTACGGAGAACCATGGCCGACGCCAGTCCCCAGGCCCGTGCCGTCACCCTGCTGGGCCGACCCAAACTGTGGCTGATGCCCACCGTCCTGACCGGGCTCCTCGCCCTGTTGCTGGCCCTCCTCTACATGGGCGGCATCGTCAACCCGCAGGGCGCCCTGCACCGTCTGCCCATCGCCCTGGTCAACGGCGACACCGGCAAGCCGCCTGCGGGGCAGCAGCAGAACGTGGGCACGCAGATCGCCGCGGCGATCACCTCGGACAAGTCGAACGAGAAGGCCGGGTGGCGCACCCTCACCCGGGCCGAGGCCCAGGACCAGCTCGACTCCGGCAAGGTGTACGGCGCCCTGGTCATCCCGCCCGACTTCACCACGTCCATCATGGCGCTCACCACGGCCGACGCCACCGCACGCCCGACGATGACGGTGCTCACCAACCCCGGCAAGGGCAGCCTGGGTTCCTCGCTCGCCAGTCAGATCACCACGGCGGCGGCGCACCAGGCCTCACAGACCGTCGGCAAACAGCTCACGGCAGCCGCGGGAGCACAGGCGAACCCCACGTCGAAACTGCTGCTCGCCGACCCGGTGAACGTCGTCACCCAGGTGGGCCACCCCATCGGCGGCCACAGCGGCCTCGGGCTCAGCGCCTTCTACTACACGCTGCTGCTCGTCCTGGCCGGCTTCATGGGCGGGAACGTCATCAGCAACGGCGTGGACACCGCCCTCGGCTACGCCGACAACGAGATCGGCCCCTGGCACACCCGCCGCCCCACCGTGCCGATCACCCGCACCCAGACCCTGCTGCTGAAGATGGTCATGACCGCGGGGATCACGGTCGTCAGCGTCTCCCTGATCATGCTCGCGACCATCTCGATCCTGGGCATGGACGCCACCCACATCCCGCTGCTGTGGATCTACTCCTACTGCGCGGCCCTGGCCGTCGGCCTCGGCGTACAGGCGATCAACGCGGCTTTCGGCGGGGTCGGCCAGCTGGTCTCCATGTTCGTCTTCATCGTCCTGGGCCTCCCGTCCTCCGGCGCCACGGTCCCCCTCCAGGCGGTGCCCGCGTTCTACCGCTTCCTGTCCCACTTCGAGCCCATGCGCCAGCTCAGCGACGGCGTCCGCGCCATCCTCTACTTCGAGGCCCGGGGCGACGCGGGCCTGTCCCGCTCCTGGCTGATGATCGGGATCGGCGCTGCCCTGGCCCTTCTCTTCGGCTTCGCGATGACCCGCTACTACGACCGCAAGGGCCATGTCCGCCTGACCCCGCAGCCCGCCTGACCCTCACGCTCCGCCGAGCAGCCGCTCGATCTCGGCAGGCTCCGGCAACGGCCCGTGATCGCCCGTCACCCAGAGCGCCGAGGCGGCGGCGATGTGCCCGAGCCGCAGGGCGCGCGGCATGCTCTCGCCCCGCAACAGCCCGGCCAGGAACCCGGCGGCGAAGGCGTCACCGGCTCCCACCGGCTCCACGACCTCGACGGGCAGGGCGGGCACCGTACAGACACTCCCGCCGACGAAGGCATGAGCGGCCCGCCCACCGTCCTTGACCACCAAGACCCGCGGCCCCGCCAACAGCCGCCGCACGTCGGCAGGTTGCAGGTGCTCGCCCCACAGCCCCTGAGCCTCGTCAAGCCCCACGAAGACGAGATCGGCCCGGCCGGCGAGGTCCCGCAGCACCTTGGCGGCCGTGCCGTCCGGCCAGAGCGCGGGGCGGTGATTGACGTCGAAGCCGATGGCGTACGGCCGCTCGTCCGCGGGCGTGGAAAGCGCCCGTTCCATCAGGTCCCGGCAGGTCGGGGAGAGCGCCGGGGTGATGCCGCTGAGGTGCAGCAGGGCGGCCGACCGCACCCGTTCGTCGTCCAGCAGCTCGGGGCCGAGCGCCGAGGCGGCCGAACCGGAGCGGTAGTAGTGGACGCGGGTGCGCTCGCGTCCGGGGTCCTTCACCAGCAGGCCGGTGGGCCGCACGGGATCGGTCCGTACGCCGCCGACGTCGACGCCGGCCGCCGACACGGCCGTGAGCACGCGTCGGCCGAGGGCGTCGTCGCCGAGGGCCGAGAGCCAGGAGACGGGGCGGCCGAGGTCGGCGAGGTACATGGCCACGTTGGACTCGGCTCCGGCCACGGAGAGGCGCAGTTCGGCGGCGGTTTCGAGGGAGTCGGGCGGGGTGGGGGCGAGGGCGGCCATGGTCTCGCCGACGCAGACGACGGGGCCGTCGGCGGGCCGCCAGTGGCCCACTGCGGTGCGCGTCACGGCGTGAACTCCCCTACCACCGCCAGGAAGGCCCGCGCACGCTCCCGCAGCGCGGCGACGCTCCCGCCGTCCGCCGCGTCGCCGATGAGGGGCGAGCCCACACCGACCGCGACGGCACCGGCGGCCAGGTAGGCGCGGGCCGCTTCTTCGTCGACCCCGCCCACCGGCACGAACAGCTCATGCGGGAACGGGCCACGCAGCGCCTTGAGGTATCCGGGGCCACCCGCCTGCGCGGCCGGGAAGATCTTCAGCGCGGCGGCGCCCAGGGAACGGGCCGCAAGGACCTCGGTCGGGGTCAGCACCCCGGCCAGCACCGGCATCCCCAACTCCCTTGCCGTACCAACCCCTTCGCCCAGTGCCGGCGTCACCGCGAAGTCCGCGCCGGCCCGGTGCGCGGCCCGTGCGTCCTCGGCCGTGAGGATCGTGCCGGCACCGAGGGGGCGGTCGGGGCCGAGGGCCCGGCGGGCGCGTTCGATGACGGTGAGCGCGTCCTTGCCGGTGAGGGAGACCTCGATCAGCTCGACGCCCTCCGCGGCCAGGGTCAGTACGGTGCTCAGCGCGGCTTCGGGGTCGTCGCCGCGGACGATGGCGACAAGGCGGTGGGCGGTCAGGGCCGCTCGTAGGTCCATGAGTACTCGTGCTCCACTTCCAGGTGTTTCAGGGGCAGTTGCAGTCCGGGGCGAGGGTGAGCCGCCAGCGCACCTCGCCGGACGGCGGTACGCGGGCCGCGTCTCCGGGGCCCGCCTCGGCGAGGTCGAAGACGCGGCCGAGCATCGGCTCGACGCCCGTGCTGCGGTAGGGGTCCGCGGCCGGGAAGCCGCCGAGGTTGCGCCACAGGGCGATCGACAGCGGCTGCCCCTCGGCTTCCAGGGAGAACCCCAGCCGGTCCACGTCGTCGTGCACGCAGCAGCGCGCGGAGTCGACGACGGCACCGACCGCGGTGCCGTCGTCCGGGCCGAACCGGTCGAGGCGGGATCCACGAGGTGCAGGCCAACTTCCCTCCACCCACGGTCCGTTGTCGGGGTAGAGGCGTGTGCTCGCCCCCTCCGGCAGGTGGACCGCCGCCCGCTGGGAGAGGTCGAGCAGGGCGTGTGCGGCCCAGACGAAGCGGAAGCCCGGGTCGGCCGTCAGGACGTAGTCGACCGGTGAGCCGTATCGGATGGTCCTGCTGAGCGAGAAGCGTTCGCAGTGGACGCTCTCGACCCCCTCCCCCTCCCTCACCCACGGCCGGGACCACGCGTCCCCGTGGTCGGGCGTGCCCCGGACCGTCGGCACGCACTCCTCCAGCCCGCCCGCGTCCACGAAGGCGTCCTCCGGCGACACGCCCTCGCGCCCGACTCCGTCCCGCCGCCACAGCCACTCGCGCCCACCGGACCGCAGCGAGGTCCAACGCCCGCCGTGGGCACGGTCGGTGACGATCTCCAGGGGGCTCACCGTCACCACTCCGCGAAGGACCCGTCCGCATGCCGCCACACAGGGTTGCGCCACGCGTGTCCCGTGCGGTCGGCGGCCCGTACGGCCGCCTCGTCGATCTCGACGCCGAGGCCGGGCGCATCGCCGCGGGGTGCGTGGCCGTCCACGAAGCGGAAGGGTTCGGGGTCGACGACGTAGGAGAGCAGGTCGGCGTCCTTGTTGTAGTGGATGCCCCGACTCTGTTCCTGGATGAGGAAGTTGGGCGTGGCGAAGGCGATCTGGAGGCTGGCCGCGAGGGCGATCGGGCCGAGCGGGCAGTGCGGGGCGAGCTGGGCGCCGTAGGTCTCGGCGAGCGAGGCGATGCGGTGGACCTCGGAGATGCCGCCCGCGTGGGAGAGGTCGGGCTGGGCGACGGCGATGCCGGCGGTGAGGACGGGGAGGAACTCGGCGCGGGAGTAGAGGCGTTCGCCGGTGGCGAGGGGGACGGGCGTCGAGGCGACCAGGCCCGGCAGCAGATGGCCCTGTTCGGGGACGACCGGTTCCTCCACGAACAGCGGGTGCAGCGGGGCGAGTTCGGCGAGGACCCGGCGGGCGGCCGCCGCGGTGAAGCGTCCGTGGAAGTCGACGGCGACGTCACGGTCCGGGCCGAGGGCCTCGCGGGCCGCGGCGACGCGCGCGACGACGGCCGCGGTCTCGGCGGCGGTGGCGACCGGCGAGGTGGCCCCGGCGGCGTTCATCTTGACCGCGGTGAAGCCCGCCTCCACCTGCTCCGCGATCTGCTCGCCGAGCGCCGCGGGTTCGTCGCCGCCGACCCAGGCGTAGACCCGGACGCGGTCGCGCACGGGGCCGCCGAGCAGGGCGTGCACGGGCGCACCGTACGTCTTGCCTGCGATGTCCCAGAGGGCCTGGTCCAGGCCCGCGACGGCGCTCGACAGGACCGGGCCGCCGCGGTAGAAGCCGCCCTTGGTGAGGACCTGCCAGTGGTCCTGGATGCGGAGCGGGTCCTGACCGATCAGGTATTCGGCGAGGACGTCGACGGCGGCCCGGACGACCTCGGCGCGGCCCTCGACCACGGGTTCGCCCCAGCCGACGACGCCGTCGTCGGTCTCGACGCGGCAGAACAGCCAGCGCGGCGGCACCAGGAAGGTTTCGATGCGGGTGATCTTCACTGGGCTCGGGAGCCTTCCGTCTCGTTCTCGTCCGTGGTGCCGAGCCGGTCCAGGTCGCGGCCGGCCTGGTCGAGCAGCGCCCGCATCGCGGCCTCGGCCGCAAGCGGGTCCTGGTCGCGTACGGCGTCGAGGACGGCCCGGTGGGCCGGGACCGGGTCCTCGCTGTGCGGGGAGGAGTGGACGATGCGGTCGCGGTGGGCGAGGCCGGACTCGATCACCATCTCCATGCGTTCGAGGAGTTCGTTGTGGGTGGCGGCGAGCAGGGCGCGGTGGAAGGCGAGGTCGGCCTCGACGGCGTGGGCGGCGCCCGCGTCCTCCTCCCCCATGGCCGTCAGGGCGCCTTCGAGGGCGGCCAGGTCGGCGTCGGTGCGGCGGGCGGCGGCGAGCCGGACGGCCGCCGGTTCGATGATCGCGCGCACCTCCGCGAGGTTGTGCAGCAGCGCCCGGTCGGCGTCCGTCGTACGACCGCCCTCGAACTGCCAGCGCAGCACGTCGGCGTCGAGCAGGTTCCAGTCGGCGCGGGCCCGCACGAAGGTGCCGCGCTTCTGGCGGGCGTCGACCATCCCCTTGGCGGCGAGCACCTTCAGGGACTCGCGCAGGGCGGTGAGGCTGACGTCCAGCTCGCTCTGGAGGGCGACCAGGTCGAGCGTGGCGCCTTCCGGGATGGCACCGCCCAGGATGCGGCGCGCGAGGGCCTCCACGGTCTGACCGTGCACGCCGCGGCGGGCGTAGGAGCTCATGTCGTACAGCCTTTCTGGTTCGTCTGCTGCGGGGCGGGGGCGGTCATGCGGAGGCCTTCACGACGCTCCAGCCGCCGTCCACGACCAGGCTCGTGCCGGTGATGTAGGAGGCTTCGTCGGCGGCGAGGAAGGCGATGGCCGCGGCCACCTCCTCGGGGGTGCCGAAGCGCCGGGCCGCGGTCCCGTCGACACTCCGCTCACGGTCCTCCGCCGGTACCCGGTCCCAGGCGGCGGTGAGGATCGGCCCCGGCAGGACGGCGTTGACCCGCACCTCGGGCCCGTACTCCACGGCGAGCTGTCCGCACAGGGACAGCAGGGCGCCCTTGGAGGCGGCGTAGGCGGGGTGCCCGGGGATGCCCGTCCGGGCGTGCACGGACGAGGTCAGGACCACAGAGCCGCGCCGCTCCCGCAGATCGGGCAGCACCGCCCGGAACCCGAGGAAACTGCCGGTGAGGTTGACGTCGAGCTGCCGCCGCCAGGAGGCGAGCGACAGCTCGTGCGCGGGCGTGACGTCGACGGTGAAGGCGTTGCCGACCAGGACGTCCACGGGCCCGAAGGCGTGCGCGGCGGCGAGCACGAGCCCCCAGTCCTGCTCGGAGGCGACGTCGGCGGTCACGAACCGGGCCCGCCCGCCGTCCTTGCCGATCCGCTCGGCCAGGGCCTCGCCCCGCTCCTCGGCGACATCGGCGAGCACGACGGCCGCGCCCTCCTCGGCGAGGCGTACGGCCGTGGCGGCGCCGATGCCGGAGGCCGCTCCGGTGACCACGGCGGTGCGGCCGGCGAAACGGGCGCCGGGCCGTCGTACGGGCTGGTCCATCGTGGGCTTCGACTCCTTGAGGTGAAAGGGCCTGCTCGAAACATAAGGGGCTCACTCACGGATCAGCACGACCAGGTCGGCATCGTGATCGGCGCTCCAGGAGAACGGCAGCCCGTAGTGGAGCAGATGGGCTCCGCTGTACGACGTCCCGGTCGCGTCGTCGCGACAGCGCACGGCCGGGTCCAGTCCCCGCAGCCGGAGCCGGTCGGGCCGCCCGGGCAGAAGCGGGGCGCCGTCGAGGCGGCCGGTGCTCAGCGCGGCGACGACCGTGCGCTCGCCGAGGTCGTACTGGACGCCGCAAGTGGGGTCTTCCGGCGTGCCGAGCAGCCGGGCCTCACCGTGGTGGATCACGTCCCGCACCTCCTTGTAGCGGGCGATCCACCGGGCGGCCTCGGCCCGCTGCTCCGCCGTCCAGGCGCGCAGGTCGGCGCCTATGCCCAGCACTCCGCACATGGCGTTGACGAAGCGGAAGGCGAGGCTGCGCGGGCGCGGGTCGAAGACGCCGGGCGCGTCGGTGACCCACGAGCTCATGACGTGCGGGGCGTGCGCGTGCAGGAACCCGAACTGCACGGACAGCCGGTCGAGCGGCGCGGTGTTGTCGCTGGGCCAGACGACGTCGGTGCGGGCGAGGGTGGCGTGGTCGACGCGTCCGCCGCCGCCCGCGCAGCCCTCGACGGTGACGTGGGGGTGGGCGGTGCGCAGGTGGTCGAGGACGCGGAGGTATCCGGCGACGTGCTCGGCGTCCAGGTCGACGGATCCTGCGCCGGGGCGGCCGCGCTCGGTGGGCGGGCGGTTCATGTCCCACTTCAGGTAGGTGATGTCGTACTCGCCGAGCAGCCGGTCGAGGGTGCCGATCACGAAGTCCTGGACGTCGGTCCGGCCGAGGTCGAGGAGGAGCTGGTTGCGGACCAGGCGGGAGGGGCGGCCCTCGATGCGGTAGACCCACTCGGGGTGTTCGGCGTACGGACGGCTGCCCGGGCTGACCGCCTCGGGCTCGACCCACAGGCCGAAGCCCAGGCCCAACGTCCTTGTCTCGTCGATGAATTGACCGAGGCCGTCCGGGAAGGAGACCGGGTCCGGGTACCAGTCGCCCAGTCCCCCGGTGTCGTCGCCCCGCCCGGTGAACCAGCCGTCGTCGATCACGAACAGCTCGGCCCCGATGTCGGCGGCGGCCTTGGCCAGCTCCAGCTGCCCGGCCGCGTCGACGTCGAATCCGGTGGCCTCCCAGGAGTTGTAGAGGACCTTGCGCGGGCGGTGCAGTCGCTCGCCGGCCAGCCGGCGCTCGTAGCGGTGCCAGACGCGGGACAGACCGTCGAGGCCGTCCGGGCTGAAGGCGCAGGCCAGGCTGGGGGTGACGAGGGTTTCGCCGGGCGCGAGCAGGACGGCTTCCTCGTGCGGGACCCGCCCGGCCCGGACGCGCAGGCTGCCGCCTGGCTCGGCCTCCGCGGTGATGTGCCAGTTGCCCGGCCATTCGAGGGCGATGCCGTAGGTCGCCTCCCCGTCCTGCACGGCGAGCCAGGGCGCGTAGGCGTGTCCGGGCGCCCCCTGGAGGCTGCCGATGGCGAACGTCCCTCTGGGCAGGTCGAGTTGGGTGCGTTGGAACTCCTGGGACCACTGACCGGAGAGGTACGTCAGGCGGGCCGTACCGGTGACGGGGATGTTGACGGCGGCCGAGTCGAGCCGCTCCAGGCGGAGTTGGCCGGTGGCGGTGAACTCGGCCCGGCGGAGGATCACGTCGGTGCCCGGCACGGTCTCGTAGTGGAGGACCGTGCGCAGGCCGAGCACCTCGTCGGTGAACGTCAGCCGCAGTGCTCCCTGTTGTTCCTCGGCCCCGACGAACTCCCACCACACGCCCCGGTCCTCGCCCGGCCGCGAGGCCACCAGCTCCGATCCGGTGAACGGCCGTAGCCCGTACGGCAGATACTCGGCGGGGGCCGCGTCCGCGGGGGTGATGAAGTGCGTACGCCGGGACCGGTCCAGGGCGGACGGGCCGTGTTCGACGCCCAGCGGGCCCCAGGCGTCGAGTTCGGCCCAGGGGCCGGCCGGGGAGAGGCGGACCGCGTAGCTCGTGTTCTCGGTCCGCAAGGTCCAGCGCTTGTGCGTCACTTGACGGCTCCCAGGTTGAGGCCGGCCACGAAGTGGCGCTGGAAGCGGAGGAAGACGGCGACCGTGGGGGCGGCGGCGATGACCGAACCGGCCGCGATCACGTTCCACATCGACACGTACTGGCCCTGGAGTCCGATGAGGGCGGCGGTGATCGGCATCTTGGTGTCGCTGCGCAGGACAGTGATCGCCCACAGCAGGTCGTTGAAGATCCAGGTGAAGGAGAGGGCGCTGAGCGCGGCCAGGGCGGGGCGGGTCAGCGGCAGGATGATCCGCCAGAAGATCTGCCAGGGCCCGGCCCCGTCGACGACCGCCGCCTGCTGGATCTCCACCGGGATCGAGCGCATGAAGCCGTGCAGGACGAAGACGTAGAAGCCGACGCCGAAGCCGATCTGCACGCCGATGAGGGCCGGGAGGGTGTCGTAGACGCCCATCAGTTCGCTGAGCTTGGACACCGGGATGAGGAGGATCTGGGGCGGGAGGAGGTTGCCGCCGAGCATGAGGAGCAACAGCGAGCGTCGGAAGGGGAGTTCGTAGCGGCTCAGCGCGAACGCGGCCATCGCGGCGAGGGCGAGGGTGATCAGGACGCAGGGGATGGTGACCAACAGGCTGTTGATCAGGGCGCGTTGCTGGCCGCCGTCGGTCCAGGCCTGGCCGAAGTTGCCGAGCGTGAAGGAGTGCGGCCAACTGCCCAGACCATGCGCGGCGATGTCGTCGAAGGAGCGCAGGCTGGTCACCACGACCAGGGCGATGGGCAGCAGCCAGAGGACGGCCAACGCCCCTGCCCCGAGGTGGAATCCGGCGGTGGCGGCCCGCTTGCGGCGAAGCCCGGCGGAGGTGGTGAAGGTGGTGGACATCAGTCGGCCTCCCGGAACGCGCGGACGAGGTAGGAGGCGATGACGCCGAAGGCCAGCACGAAGATGACGACGGCGAGGGCGGAGCCGTAACCGAGGCGCAGGGACTGGAAGGCGGTCGAGTACATGTAGGTGCTCAGCAGCTCGGACGAGTGGTAGGGGCCGCCGCGGGTCAGGGACCACACGACGTCGAAGGAGCGGAGTGAGTCGATGACGATGACCGACAGAACTACCGCGTTGACGCTGCGGAGTTGGGGCAGGGTGACGTGCCGGAAACGCTGCCAGGCGGTCGCGCCGTCGACCTTGGCGGCCTCGTAGAGGGCCGGATCGATGCCCTTGAGGCCGGCCAGGTAGAGGACCATGACATAGCCGATCTGGCGCCACAGCGCGGGCACGATGACCGCGTAGAGGGCGGTGTCCTGGTCGGCGAGCCAGGCGTGCTGGAGGCTGTCCAGGCCGACAGAGCCGAGGAGGCGGTTGAGGACGCCGTCGGGCTGGTAGATGGCCTGCCAGACCAGGGCCGTTGCGACCAGTGAGAAGACGACCGGCAGGAACAGGGCGGCCCGGTAGAAGCCGACGCCGCGGCGCTCCTGCTGGAGCAGTAGTGCGGCGGCGAGGCCGAGCACTGCGGACAGGCCGCCGAAGAGCACGAGCCAGAGGACGGTGTGGCCGGCCGCGCTGCGGAAGACCTCGTCGTGGGCCATCTCCCGGAAGTTGCCGAATCCGATGAACTGCGGTGGGGAGACGCCGTCCCATTTGGTGAGGGCCAGGTAGAAGCCCTGGAGGGCGGGCCAGAACACCCACAGGGCCTCGGCGAGCAGCGGTACCAGGACGAAGGCCAGGACCAGGGGTGGGGTGCGCCGAGGGCCCCCGGCCCGCTTGCCGCCGCCGGGCGGGCGGACCGGGGACCTGCGTTCGGGTGCGGTCAGGACGGCCATGTCAGGCGTTCCAGATCTTCTCGGCGTCGCGCTGCCAGTCGGTGAGGATGGACCCGATGGACTTGGGCTTGGCCAGGAACTTGGTGAGCGCGGTGTCGGCGGTGGGCTGGAGGGCGTCGCTGGAGTCGCGGTTGAAGAACTGGGTTATCTCGGCGGCCTGTTGGATGTGCTCGCGGCCCTTCTTCACGAGAGCCGTACCCGCGTCCTGGGCGTCGGGGTTGCAGGGGAGGACGGTCCCGGACGAGCCCTTGATGTAGAGCTCCTGGGCCTCCGCGGTGGCGAGGTACTTCATCAGGTCGAAGACCTGGTCGCGGCGGCCGGTGCGGGCGCTGGCGAAGTAGCCGTCGGTGGGGGCCTCTTCGGCGAGGGGGACCTTGGCGTCGATGACGGGGAAGCGGAAGAAGTCGATGTCGTCGAGGGCGTTCTTCGGTGCCGCGTCGGCGAAGAAGGTGCCGATGAGCATCATGCCGGTGTGGCCGTTGAGCAGGGCGGTCGTGGCGTCCTGGAAGGGGATGGCGACGCCGTTCGGGTCGAAGTACGGCAGCACCTCCTGCCAGCGGTCGAAGACCTTGCGCACCTCGGGGTCGGTGAACCGGTGCTTCCCGGCGAGGAGTTGGCGGTGGTAGTCGGCGCCGTTGATCCGGATGTCGAGGTAGTCGAACCACGCCGAGGCCACCCAGGGGGTGTTGCCGCCGGCGCCGAGCCCGATCGGGGCGACGCCCTTGGACTTCAACTTGTCGCACAGGTCGAGGAAGTCGTCCCAGCTCTTCGGCTCGCTGACACCCCACTTGGCGAAGTTGGACTTCCGGTAGAACATGCCCCACCAATAGTAGGTGGTGGGCACGAAGACCTTCTTGCCGGCGCTCGACGTGCAGAGCGAGTTCAGGGCCTTCGAGTACTTCTTCAGGTCCGGCGAGGAGGCCCACACCTCGTCGAGGTCGAGCAGCAGCTTCTTCTTGGCGTAGGCGTCCGCGACCGAGCCGGGGTACCAGGTGTACACGTCCGGCGGGTTGGCCGAGGTGAGGTAGGTCGGCAGCTGGGTGCGGAAGGTCTCGGCGGCGACCGTGTTCAGGCTCGCGCGCTCGGAGCCCTTCTTGCCGTACGCCGTGACGATGTCCTCCATCGCGGCCTTGGCCTGCGGGGCGGAGAGATTGGACTGGAGCGTCACATCCCCCTTGGCGGAGCTCTTGCCGGAGGAGGTCGAGGTGACACAGCCGCTGAGCAGCGCCGCCGTCCCGGCGGCACCGAGCCCGGCGAGGAACCGGCGTCGGCCGGTCTGGAACTTGACCATGATTGATTCCTAATTTATTTGAATTCGGTCCGGTGGAGGTGGCCGTCGACCCCGCGGAACACCGCGTCCACGGCTCCGCCCGGCCCGGCGACCGCGCCGAGCGCCCCGTCGAACGCGGCGCTCGGGAACTCCTGCCGCTTGCTCCACCCCTGCCAGCCGCCGTCGGCGTACCGCTGCTGCCAGAGCGTGTAGTCGGCGGCCCGCGCGTACAGCACGACCGCGTCCCCGACGGCCACCAGCGTCGGACTCCCGCTGACGGTCCCGCCGAGCGACACCCACGCCGTCCACTGCCCCGAGGTGTCCCGCGACCGCACCCAGATGTCGTCCGCCGCCGTGCGTACGGCGACATGGACGCGCCCCTGACTGTCGACCACCGCCGACGGCCTGCCGTACGTCTGCCGGTCCCCCGGCAGCCCGAGCGAGGACCAGCCGGTGGCCGGCCCGCGCTGCACGACCGCGCCGTCGGCGCCGCGCGCGAACAGCGTCCAGTGGCCGGGATCGGTGAAGGCGACGGACGGGGCGTCGGTCAACTCCCCGCCCAGGGACTGCCATTGACCCCAGCGCCCGTCGGCGAAGACCCGCCGGTGGGCGCGGTTGTCGGTGCCGCGGGCGAACACGTCGACACGACCGCCGGTGGAGGCGTAGGCGGCGGGCTGGCCCAGGATCCTCCCCTGCACGGGACCACCGAGATCCTTCACCCTCCCGTCCACGTCCTTCTCGACGAGCGAGCCGCGCGGCCCGCGGAAGAACACGGACCCGTCACTCACCACGGCCGGGCTCGCCGTGGTCTTCTCGCCCAGGTCCGTGCCAGGCAGCACGTCGGCACCCGTCAGCTTCAGGAACGCCGTGCCGTGCGCGGGGACCTCGACGGTGTACGACCCCGTGTGCGTGCCCCGGTCGGCCCGCGCCCGCAGGTCACGGACCCGCACCGGTCCGCCGAGCCCTGCGTCGGCGAACCGCACGGTCCGCAGGGCGGGTTGGTCGGAGCGGTTGAGCAGGACGACGGCCCGCTGTCCGCGCCCCTGGAGGACCTTGCTGTAGACGTCGCCGACCGAGTCCGTCGCCACCCGTACGCCCTGGACCGCGAGGGGGTCCTGGTCGACGGCGATGATCTCCGGGTTGCGCAGGGTCGCGATCATCGAGTCGGACAGGGCCCGCGGGTCGGAGCCCAGCATCAGCGGCGAGCCCATCTCGGCCCACGTCACGAACTGACTGGTGGACTCCTCCTGCGTCAGCTCGTACGACCCGTCGGTCATCTTCCGCATGGGGATGAGGTAGTCCGGGTCGTTGTAGTGGCCGGGGCCCTGCGCCTCGGGGTGCCAGGCGTTGGCGTCCATGTTGCGCAGGACGTTGGGCCACTGGCCGGGGCTCGGGGTGCCCCAGGCGATGTCGGTGCCGGTGCGCCAGGAGTCGGCGACGGTCGGGGCGTAGACGTAGGTGTTGTGGGCGTCCTGCTCGGGGGTGTGCGGCAGGCCCCAGTCGTCGGTCAGCGGGTTGCAGAGGTTGAGCAGCATCCTGCGGCCGGACTTGGCGACCGCGTCGCTGAACTCCTTGAAGGCGGGCCCCGGGTCGAGCTTCGCCCCGATCCCGCACAGGAAGTCGACCTTGATGGCGTCGACCTTCCAGTCCGCGAACTGCCGTGCGTCCTGCTCGTAGTACCCACGGCTGCCGAGACCACAGCTTCTGCCGCCGTCGTAGGTGCCGGCGTCGGTGTAGATCCCGGCCCGCAGACCGTGCTTGTGCAGGTAGGAGACAAGGGCGGGGATGCCGGACGGGAACCGTTCCGGGTTGGCCACCAAGTGCCCCTGTGCGTCACGGGGGTTGTCGGCCTGCCAGCCGCCGTCGAGCCAGACGATGTCGTAGCCGCTGTCCCGCAGACCACTGCCGACCAGCCGGTCGGCGACGGCACGCACCTCCTTCTCGGTGGGGGCGCCGAGCCCGTAGTAGGTGTTCCAGCCCATGTACGGCGTGGGCGCCAGACCGCTGTCGTAGTACGCGGGCGCGCCCTGGTCGTCAGCGCTCCGTGCTGCGACTGCGGGGGTGGCGGTGACGGCGAGAACGGTCGCGATCGCGACGGTCGTGGCCAGTCCATGCAGGTGTGAAGTCGTCACGGCGAAGACTGTGGCCCTGTGGCCGAAACCCTGTCAATATTAATTCCTAATTTATTTAAACAGGGTCGTCGGGCCTGCCGGAACCCTTGACAGGACCCGGACCCGCGTGCAGTGTTTGGCAACGTTGTCAGAGGCGAACGTCCCTGATCGGAGCCGCAGTTCATGTCGGATCAGCCTTACAGACCGTCCCGCCGCACCGTGCTCTCCACCTCGGCCACCCTCCTGGCGAGCTTCGGCCTCGAAGCGGCCCTCCCCGCCCAGGCCCTGGCGTCGGGTTCCAGCCACCCGGGCGAGCTCGCCGCCTACCGTCCCGTCACCGTCTCCTCCACGGACTACGCGCCCACTCCGGCCGAGTTCGCGGTGGACAAGGTCGCCGCCGCCGGAGTGCGCGGCACCGGCTGGCGGGCCGCGCCCGGCGACCCGCAGTGGATCTCCGTGGACCTCCAGGCCCTGTGCGCCATCGAGTCGCTCCGCCTCACCTTCGAGGCGACGGCCGACGACCCGCCGTACACCGACGCCCCCGGCGGCAACCCGCGCAACGACACGACGGGCCAGGAGATCCTCTCCAGCTGCGCGGTCGACTACGTGATCGAGACCTCGCGGGACCACAAGGCGTGGACGGCCGTGTACCGCACCGACTCCGGCAAGGGCGGGGTCGTCGAGATCGCCCTCCCCGAGCCGGTCACCGCCCGCTGGGTGCGGATGACGGTCCACAAGCGCTCCAACAGCAACCCGCTGGGCCTCAACGGCCTTCAGGTGTACGGCACTTGCCGCACCGCCCGTCCGCACGTCACCGGCTGGACCGACTGGGGCACCCGGCACCGCACGCCTCCCGCACTGAAGGTCGCCGCGGACGGCACGGTCCCGCTGGAGTCCGGCTGGGACCTCACCATGGACGACTGGGCGGACGGTGACGGCGCCGAGCTCTCCAAGTCCTCGGTGGACACGAGCGGTTGGCTGCCTGCCACGGTGCCGGGGACCGTGCTGACCTCTCTGGTGGACCAGGGCAAGCTGCCCGACCCGGTGGCCGGCCTCGACAACCTCCATGTCCCGGAGGCCCTTTCGCGGCACTCCTGGTGGTACCGACGCGCCTTCACGCTCCCCGAGGGGCTGCGCACCGGCGCCGGTCGCCGGGTCTGGCTGGAGTTCGACGGGGTCAACCACAGGGCCGAGGTGTGGTTCAACGGCAGCCGGGTCGGCGATGTGACCTTCCCCTTCGCCCGTGCCGCCTTCGACGTGACCGAGCTGCTCGGCTCCGCGGAACAGGCGCTGGCCGTCCGCATCACGCCCATGCCGTTCCCGGGCAGCCCGGGCGACAAGGGCCCGGCGGGTCTGGCGTTCGTGGACGCCGGGGCGAACATGATGAACCGCAACTCCCCCACGTATCTGGCCTCTTCGGGCTGGGACTGGATGCCCGCGGTGCGCGACCGGGCGGCCGGCATCTGGAACCACGTCCGGCTGCGCTCGACGGGCGCCGCGGTCCTGGGCGACCCCCGCGTCGACACCCGCCTCCCCGACCTGCCCGACACCGGCACCGCCGAGCTGACGGTCGTCGTCCCGGTACGCAACGCCGACTCCGCCGCCAGGAGCGTCACGGTCAAGGCGGCCTTCGACGCCGTACACCTGAGCCGCACGGTGACGGTCCCCGGCGGCGAGACCACGGACGTCATCTTCACCCCGGCCGACCACCCCGAACTCCGCCTCCGTGACCCGAAGTTGTGGTGGCCCAACGGCTACGGCTCCCCCGCCCTGCACGACCTGACCCTCACCGCGTCCGTCGGCGGCGAGCGGAGCGACCGCCGCACGACCCGCTTCGGGATACGCCAGTTCGGCTACGAGTACGAGGTGCCGCTGGTCTTCCAGTCGGGCAGCGACGCGTACGCCCAGACGGTGACCTTCGACCGGCGCAAGGCAAGGTATGTGCGGGTCATGTGCCGTACTCGGGCGACGAGTTGGGGCTCGTCGATATGGGCACTGACCGTCGCCGACAGCTCGGCGCCCGACAGTGACCTCGCCCTCCACAAGAAGGCGACGGCCTCCTCGGTCGACGACCCGGGGAATCCGCCGGGCAACGCAACCGACGGGGACGCGGGCACCCGCTGGTCCTCGGCCTTCGAGGACGACCAGTGGATCGAGGTCGATCTGGAGTCCTCGGTGTCCTTCGACCGGGTGGTGATCACCTGGGAGCAGGCGTACGCCAGGACGTTCACGATCCAGGTCTCCGACGACGGTGACACCTGGACGGACGCGGCTTCCGTCGACAACACGGCGGTGCCGCTGCCCTTCCGGACGAGTGGTTCCGCGAGCCTGCAGAACGTCGACTTCCCGGCGCGCACGGCCCGGCATCTGCGGGTCTTCTGCCGTACGAGGGCGACCAGTTGGGGCTCCTCCCTGTGGAGCCTCTCGGTGCTGAACAGCGCCTCGCCCGACACCGATCTGGCCCTGCACAAGCAGGCATCGGCGTCCTCGGTCGACGATCCGGGCAACCCGGCCTCGAACGCCACGGACGGCAACCCCGACACCCGCTGGTCCTCCGCCTTCGAGGACGACCAGTGGATCCAGGTCGACCTCGGCTCCTCGGTCACCTTCGACCGCGTGGCCGTCCTCTGGGAGACGGCGTACCCGAGGACGTACACCATCCAGGTCTCGGACGACGGCGAGAGCTGGACGGACGTGAAGTCCGTCGACAACTCGACCGTGCCGCTGAAGATCAGCGTCAACGGGGTGCGGGTGTTCTGCCGCGGTGGCAACTGGGGCTGGGACGAGCTGTTGCGCCGGATGCCCGCCGAGCGGATGGACGCGGCGGTGCGGATGCACCGGGACATGAACTTCACGATGATCCGCAACTGGGTGGGCAGCAGCAACCGCGAGGAGTTCTACGCCAGTTGCGACGAGCACGGGCTGCTGGTGTGGAACGACTTCCCGGGCGCCTGGGCGATGGACCCGCCGGACCACCAGGCCTTCCTCGATCTCGCGCAGGACACGGTCCGCCGGTACCGGATCCATCCCGGCGTGGTCGTGTGGTGCGGGGCCAACGAGGGGAATCCGCCCGGTCCGGTCGACGACGGGATGCGTGCGGCGGTGCGTGCCGAGGCGCCGGATCTGCTGTACCAGAACAACTCCGCGGGCGGGATCGTCTCCGGCGGCGGGCCCTACGGCTGGGTGGAGCCGGAGCGCTACTCCTCCCCGCCACCTACGGCAGCGGCAGCTTCGGCTTCCACACCGAGATCGGGATGCCGGTCGTGCCGACGGCCGAGACGATGCGCGGGCTGGTCGGCGACGAACCCGAGTGGCCGATCGGCGGCGCCTGGTACCACCACGACTGGAGCACCAGGGGGAATCAGGCGCCGCAGAACTACCGCGCCGCCATCGAGTCACGACTCGGCCCGGCCACGGACCTGGATGACTTCTGCCGCAAGGCGCAGTTCGTCAACTACGAGAACCACCGCGCCATGTTCGAGGCCTGGAACGCCAGGCTCTGGGACGACGCGAGCGGGTTGATGCTGTGGATGTCGCATCCCGCCTGGTACAGCACGGTGTGGCAGACGTACGACTACGACTTCGACGTCAACGGCGCCTACTACGGCGCCCGCAAGGCCAGTGAGCCCGTACATGTGCAGGCCGGCGCGACGGACGGACGGGTGATCGCCGTCAACCACACCCCTGGGGCGATCGAGGGCGCCACGGTCTCGGCGCGCTGCCACGACCTGATTGGTCGTCAACTCGCCGCTGAGCAGCGCAAGAAGGTCGACATCGCGCCGTCCTCGACCACGAGCGCGTTCACGGTGGACCGGGCCGGGCTGCCGGACTTCCATCTGCTGCGGGTCCGGCTCACCGACGCCCGCGGTGAGTTGCTGTCCGAGAACACGTACTGGCGCTGTCAAAAGCCGGACGACATGCTGGCGTTGAACGACCTGCCCCAGTCCCGTGTGTCCGTCGACATCACCGGAACGAGCAGCTCGGGCACACGGCACGGCCTCACCGCCCGCCTCCGCAACCGTGGTTCGTCGGTCGCGGCGATGGTACGTGTCTCGCTCCGCGACGCGAAGACCGGTCGCCGGGTGCTGCCAACCCTGTATGGCGACAACTACCTGTGGCTGCTGCCCGGCGAATCCCGCCTCCTCAGCGTCTCCTGGTCGGCCGACGCACCGGGTGCGTCACGTCCGAAACTCCGAGTGGAGGGCTACAACGTGCCCGTGGCCGACGCTCAGCCGCAATAGGAACTCCTCGACGTGGACCGCACTCCGTGGCGGGGGGCTCGACCGCGGACCGACCGGCCTGCCGAGTGCGCCGTGCAACCCTCTCGCAACCTTGGCCGTGCTGCCCTGGAGGCATGTATGAGGAGACCCCACGCGTCGAACTCACCCCCGCGGCCGCCGACCTGCTGCGCAGCCTCCGGGCGACGCACGGCCCGCTGATGTTCCACCAGTCCGGCGGCTGCTGCGACGGCAGCGCGCCCATGTGCTTCCCGGAGGGCGAGTTCCGCACCGGCGGCTCGGACGTGCTCCTCGCGGAGCTGCGGGTGGAGGGCGTGCCGGAGCCGGTGACCTTCTGGATGTCGCGCAGCCAGTACGAGGTGTGGAGCCACACCCGGCTGATCGTGGACATCGTAGCGGGTCGCGGGAGCGGTTTCTCGCTGGAGGCGCCCGAGGGGGTGCGTTTTCTCACTCGTTCTCGCGTAGTCGACGCATAGCCACTGCGGCGGCCATGGCCGTCTGCTGCACTTCCCCTGAGACTTGGGAAAAGTTGACGACACCTCAGGGGGCAATGTGGCGCAGCGTCAGAAGCGTTCCGTGGCAGGCAGATCCGGCAGATCCGTACTCTCGTTTCTCACGGCATTCGGCGCGCTGGCCGGTGCGGCCCTGGTGGGGGCGGCACCGGCCAGCGGCGCACCCGGGGTCACCGCCGTCGCCCGGGGCGTGACCTACAAGCAGTTCGACATCCAGGGGGCGAAGGGCGTCACCCACGCCCATCTGCTCACCGTCAACCTGCGTGATACGCACGTACGCCTCGACCTGCTGTATCCGGGCGCGGTGGCCGCCCGGTCCGCGGTCTCCAAGCTGGCGAACGCGCAGGGCGCCGTCGCGGGCATCAACGGCGACTTCTTCAACATCACCGAGACCCAGCACCCGGGCGTCGAGGCCACCGGCTCGACCGACGGACCGGCGATCGCGAGCGGGCACACGCTGAAGGCGGCGGTGCCCGACGGGCAGCGCTTCGGTCCGTCGCTGCCGCCCGGCACCACCACCAAGGACGTGCTCGGCGTCGGCACCGACCGCACGGCCCGGCTGGACAGCCTGGCGCTGGACGGCTCGGTGCGCACGCCGGTCGGGCGGCTGCCGCTGGGCGGGCTCAACCAGTACGCGCTGCCGATGGGCTCGATCGGCGCGTTCACCTCGGACTGGGGCAGCGTCTCCCGGGTCCGCGCGACCTGCGGCACGGACACCGACCGGGCCGGGGCGTGCAGTACGGACACCTACGAGGTGACGGTGCGGGGCGGCCGGGTCGTGTCGACGTCCAAGACTCCGGGCAAGGGCGCGATCGCGGCCGGGACCACCGTCCTCGTCGGCCGGGAGGCGGGCGCGCGGCAGCTGCGGAAGCTCTTCAAGGGCGAGGCCGTGAAGGTGACTCACCGGCTGGTGGCGGCCAGGTCCGGGATCCCGTACCGGTTCGCGCTCGGCGGCTACCCGGTGCTCAAGGGCGGTCAGCCGCTGGCCGGGCTCGACGACAACACCGCGGCCGTGCGTACGGCCGTCGGTGTCGCGGACGGCGGGAAGCGGCTGCTGCTGTTCGCGCTGGACGGTGCGCCCGCCTACCGCACCGGGCTGACCATCGCCGAAGTGGCCGCGGAGATGAAGGCGTTGGGCTCGACGGACGCCTTCAGCCTGGACGGCGGCGGCTCCAGCACGCTGGTCGCCCGCGCGGCGGGCGCGAGCACCGTGACCGTACGGAACCACCCGTCCGGAGACGCGGAACGCCCCGTGCCCAACGGCATCGGGGTGTTCGTCACGTCCTGACCGCGGCCGGCCTCACGGATGCAGGCTGCTGACGATGTCGGCGGTCGCCGTGAGGCCGCTGTGGATGGTGGGCGCCATGCTCGTGCCGGCCATGAAGAAGCCGAGCAGGGCGCACACCAGGGCGTGCGAGACCTTCAGCCCGCCGTTGCGCATGAAGATCACCGCCAGGATCAGGAGCAGCAGCACCACAGAGATGGAAATCGCCATCGTCAACCTCCTCCGCCACGCCCGTTTCGCGGCGTTCGGCCGCAAGTGTGGCGTAACGGAGGCGTGCTTCGGGTCGCTGACCTGTCCCCCGAACGTGTGGTTCTACGCCACCTTGTGGGCGTCCAGGAAGGCCTCCAGGCCGGCCAGGTCGTCGGTGTTGAAGTAGTCGACGTCGGCTGCGAGCAGCTCGCTCCACAGCGCGTCGCGGGCGGGACCGGCCAGGTCGGGGGTGTTCCAGAAGCGCACCTGCTGCCCGCGCTTGTGCGCCTCGCCGATGATGGCGCGCAGCTTCTGCCGCTCGGCGTCGGGGAAGGCGCCCTCGCCCAGCCAGGTGAAGTTGAGCTGCCAGTTGTCGCTGATCAGCGGGACGAAGGAGGCGGGCGCGGAGGTGCCGAGGTCGGTGAGCCGGCCGTCGTAGAAGGCGCGCCGCACGGTCTGCGCCTCCATGGGGGTACGGGCGGCCCGGTCCCCGGAGATCACGTTGGTGACGGCACCCGGGTGCACCCGGCCGTGCGCATACGTCGTGAACAGGTGCTTGTAGCGCTGGAGATGGCGGTCGAGCTCCAGGTACGTCGACGAGCCCTCGGTCTTGATGTCGATCAGCAGCTGGAGCGGGTGGCGGTAACCCCGGTACGCGGAACCGTGGTTGGCCTTGACGATCCGGGACAGCGGGTCGAGGTAGAGGGACTCAAGGGTGCGGGTCGGGTCCAGGTCGTCCACGGTGTGGCCGATGAGGAGCTGGTCGCCGACGAGGAAGATGTCGGCCTCGACGCTGCCGAAACGGTGGTCGAGGGCGTCGAAGAGCGGGCGGGGGTGCTCGTAGTCGTTGTGGGCGTGGGCGCGCCACAACGGGCGTGGCCGGTGCTTCTGTTCGCTCGCGAAGGCACTGCCCGCGGGCGGGGCGAGCACGACCGCGGCGGCTGCGCCGAGGGTGGTGAGGGCTCTGCGGCGGGTGACGATCGACATGCGTTGCCTCCCTGTGGGGCGGTCGGAACCACAGGGAGTATGAGGCCGGACAAGCCCCAATGAACCTGTACATGCCAGGAGTTGGCCGGACTGCCGCCGCTCGTTCACTCCTTCGGGAGAGGCGCACGAAAAAGCCCGCCCCAGGTGGGGCGGGCTTCATCGGGTGAATATCAGGGGGCTTGCAGGTCGACGAGTTCGGCCACCGCGCCACGGTGGGCGCCCGCGGTGCCGTAGGCGATGGAGTCGGCCTTGGCCCGCTTGAGGGACAGGTGGATCGGATGCTCCCAGGTCATGCCGATACCGGCGTGCAACTGGAGGGCCTCCTCAGCCGCGTGTACGGCGACGGGCGCCGCGTAGGCCTGGGCGACGGCGACCGCGAGGGCCGTCTCCTCGGCGGACTCGCCGTTCGCGAGCGCGTCGGCGGCGTTCCGGGCGGCGGCCCGGAGGTTGACGACCTCCAGCCACAGCTGGGCGAGCCGGTGCTTGAGCGCCTGGAAGCCACCGACGGGCCGGTTGAACTGCTTGCGCTCCTTGAGGTACCGCACGGTCTCGGTCAACGCCCAGTCGGCCAGCCCGAGTTGCTCGGATGCCAGCAGTCCGGCCCCGGCCCGCAGGGCACGTCGCACGGCGGGTTCGGCGTCGCCCAGCAGCCGTCCGGGGGCGCCGTCCAGCCGCACGATCGCCAGCGGCCGGGTCAGGTCAAGGGACACCTGGGGCACGACGGTCGCCTCGGCCGCGTCCACGGCGTAGAGCCCGCCGTCGTCCGCGGGAACCAGCAGCACGTCCGCGACCACCGCGTCGGCTACGGAGGTCAACTCACCGTGCAGCGTGCCGTCTTCATGTCGTACGACCTTGTAGGCGCCGCCCGGTGCGACGTTCAGGGCGACGGCGAGGGCGCCGATCTTCCGCCCCGAGGCCAGCTCGGCGAGCAGGTCGTCGGCGTCCGAGGCCAGGAGCGCCTCGGTGGCGACGACGGCGCTCGTGAGGTAGGGCACGGGGGCGACCGCGCGGCCCAACTCCTCCAGGACGACGGCGACTTCGCGGTGCGTGGCGCCCTGGCCGCCCTTCTCCTCGGGCACCAGCAGCCCGGCCAGGCCCATGCCGTCGGCGAGCGCCTTCCAGGCCGCGAGGTCGTGCGGGGCGTCGGACTCGGTGCGGGCGATGACGCCGGGCGCGTCGCAGTGGTCGGCGAGCAGGTCCCGTACGGCCGCCCGCAGCGCCTCTTCCTCCTCCGAGTACAGCAGGTCGGTCATCGGGCCAGGTCCTTCCAGGCGACGTCCTTGTCGGTGCGCGGCTCGGACGGCAGGCCCAGGACGCGTTCGGCGACGATGTTCAGCAGGACCTCGGTGGTCCCGCCCTCGATGCTGTTGCCCTTGGAGCGGAGGTAGCGGTAGCCCGCGTCCCGGCCGACGAAGTCGACGAGTTCAGGTCGGCGCATGGTCCAGTCGTCGTACAACAGGCCCTCTTCGCCCCGGAGTTCGACCTCCAGGCCGCTGATCTCCTGGTTGAGGCGGGCGAAGGCGAGCTTCATGCCGGCGCCCTCCGGGCCGGGCTGGCCGGCCACCAGCTGCTGGCGCAGGCGTTCGGCGGTGAGGCGGGAGACCTCGGACTCGACCCAGAGCTTGAGCAGCCGCTGGTGCAGGTCGTGGGTGCGCAGCTCGGGGCGTTCGCGCCAGGTCCTGGCGGCCGGGGCGATCATGCCGCCCTCGCGGGGCAGCCGCATGCCGCCGATGGCGACGCGCTCGTTGTTGAGCGTGGTCTGCGCGACCCGCCAGCCGTCGCCGACCTCGCCGAGGCGGCGGGAGTCGGGGATGCGGACGCCGGAGATGAAGACCTCGTTGAACTCGGCCTCGCCGGTGATCTGCCGCAGCGGGCGGACCTCGACGCCGGGGTCGGTCATGTCGCAGAGGAAGTAGGTGATGCCCGCGTGCTTGGGCACGTCCGGGTCGGTGCGGGCGATGAGGATGGCCCAGCGGGCGAGATGGGCGCTGGAGGTCCACACCTTCTGCCCGTTGACGACCCAGTCCTCGCCCTCACGGACGGCCCGGGTGCCGAGCGCGGCCAGGTCGGACCCGGCGCCGGGCTCGCTGAAGAGCTGGCACCAGACCTCCTCGCCGGTCCACAGCGGCCGCAGGAAGCGCTGCTTCTGCTCGTCCGTGCCGTACTTGAGGATCGTCGGCGCGGCCATGCCGAGGCCGATGCCGATCCGCCGCGGGTCGTTGTCCGGGGCGCCGGCGGCCTCCAGCTCGGCGTCCACGACGACCTGGAGGGAGCGGGGCGCGCCCAGTCCGCCGAGGCCCTCGGGGTAGTGCACCCAGGCGAGCCCCGCGTCGAAGCGGGCCCGCAGGAAGTCGAGCCGGTCGGTGGTGGCCGGCGGATGCGCGGCCAGCAACTCGGCTGTACGGCGCTTGAGTTCGGCTGCGTCGGTCATGCAGCTGCTCCGTTCGCGAGGGACGGGACGACGACGACCCGGCCGGTGGTGACACCGTCGGCGACCCGCTGCACGGCGGCCGCCGCACCGTCCATCGGAACGCGCTCGCTGACCAGCGGCTTGATGGCGCCGCGCGCGGCCAGCTCGGTGAGCTGCTCGTGGCAGTGCGCGATCAGCTTGGGGTTCTTGGTGCCGTACAGACCCCAGTGCAGACCGAGGATCGCGTAGTTCTTCACCAGGGCGTGGTTGAGCCCGGGGTTCGGGATGACGCCGCTCGCGAAGCCGACGACCACGATCCGGCCCTCGAAGGCGACGACCTTGGTGGACTGGGTGTAGGCCTCGCCGCCGACCGGGTCGTAGATCACGTCGGCGCCCCGGCCGCCGGTGGCCTCCTTGACGGCGGCGATGACGTCCTCGCTCTTGCGGTCGATCACGACGTCGCAGCCCAGCTCGCGGGCGACGGCGGCCTTGTCGGCGCCGCCGACGACCCCGATGACGGTCGCGCCGGCCGCCTTGCCGAGCTGCACGGCGGCGCTGCCGACCCCTCCGGCGGCGGCGTGCACGAGCAGGGTCTCGCCGGCTTCCAGGTGGGCCCGGCGGTGCAGACCGAACCAGCCCGTCTGGTAGCCGATGTGCAGGGCGGCGGCCTCCGCGTCGTCCAGCGAGTCCGGTACGGGCAGCAGAGCGGCGGCATCCGCGACGGCGTACTCGGCGAAACCGCCGTAAGGCAGTGCGGGGTTGGCGATGACCCGCCGCCCGTCCTCGGTCTCCCCGCAGATCTCCACCCCGGGAGTGAACGGCAGCGGCGGGCGCACCTGGTACTGGCCCCGGACCATCAGCACGTCCGGGAAGTTGATGTTCGCGGCACGCACCTTCAGCAGGACGCGGCCGTCGCCGGGCGTGGGCGTCTCCACCTCCTGGAGCCGCATCACCTCGCTCGGCTCGCCGTTCTCGTGCACTTGCCATGCCTGCATGCGGTGCCTCCACGGGACTGCGTTGTCGTGCCGGAGCCTGACCGGGGTCCAACGCATACTAAGCGGTCGCTTGCCCATCGGGAAACACCTGGGCGGGTACCGGAACCGGTCCGGTACCCGCCCTCCTGCCCGAGTGACCGCTCAGCGAGCCGCGAGCAGCTCCAACGTGTCGATCACCCGGTTGGAGAAGCCCCACTCGTTGTCGTACCAGGCGACCACCTTGATGTGGCGGCCGTCGACACGGGTGAGAGCCGAGTCGAAGATCGACGAGGCCGGGTTGCCGGTGATGTCGGACGACACCAGCGGGTCCTCGGAGTACTCGAGGACGCCGGCCAGCGGGCCCTCCGCGGCGGCGCGGTACGCGGCCAGCACGTCCTCGCGGGTCACGTCACGCGCGACCGTGGTGTTCAGCTCGACGATCGAGCCCACCGGAACCGGCACCCGGATCGAGTCGCCGGACAGCTTGCCGTCCAGGCCCGGCAGCACATGGCCGATCGCCTTCGCGGCACCCGTCGTCGTCGGCACGATGTTGACGCCGGCGGCGCGGGCCCGGCGGGCGTCGCGGTGCGGCCCGTCCTGGAGGTTCTGCTCCTGCGTGTAGGCGTGCACGGTGGTCATGAACCCGTGCTCGATGCCCGCGAGTTCGTCGAGGACCGCGGCGAGCGGGGCGAGCGCGTTGGTCGTGCAGGAGGCGTTCGAGACGATCGTGTGCAGCTCGGGGTCGTACGCCTCGGTGTTGACGCCGTACGCGAGCGTGACGTCGGCGCCGTCCGAGGGCGCGCTGACGAGCACCTTGCGGGCACCCGCGTCGAGGTGGGCGCGGGCGGCCTTGGCGGAGGTGAAACGGCCCGTCGACTCCAGCACGATGTCGACGCCCAGCTCGGCCCACGGCAGCTGCGCCGGCTCACGCTCGGCGAGCACCTTGATGCGCCGCCCGTCGACGACCAGGGTGTCGCCGTCGACGCTCACCGGGCGGCCGAGCCGGCCGGAGGTCGAGTCGAAGGCGAGGAGGCGGGCCAGGGTGGCGGGCTCGGTGAGGTCGTTCACGGCGACGACCTCGATCTCGCTGTCGCGTTCGAGCAGGGCGCGCAGCACATTGCGGCCGATGCGGCCGAATCCGTTGACGGCGATGCGAGTCATGAATGGTGTCCCTTCGGTTCGTCACCACCAGCGTCGCGTGCGGGGGTAGGGCCGCGGCAGTGGCGCGAGCGCCATGGTTCGCAAGGATCGCGCCAGGCACCACCACGTCGGCCTACTCACCCCGTGTGAAGGTGCGCCGGTACTCGCTCGGCGTGGTCCCGAGGATGCGCTGGAAGTGCGCCCGCAGATTCGAACCGGTCCCCAGCCCCACGTCCACCGCGATCTGCTCGACGCTCAGCTCCGAACGTTCCAGCAGCTCACGGGCCCGGTCGATGCGGGCCCGCATGACCCACTGCATCGGCGTGTACCCGGTGTCCTCGACGAAGCGCCGCGAGAACGTACGCGCGGACACCGCCGCATGCCGGGCGAGCGCGTCGAGCCCGAGGGGCTCGCCCAGCCGGCGCAGGGCCCATTCACGGGTGGCGGCGAACCGTTCGCCGAGCGGCTCGGGCACGCTGCGCGGCACGTACTGCGCCTGGCCGCCGCTGCGGTAGGGGGCGGCCACCAGGCGCCGGGCCGCGTGGTTGGAGGCGGCCACCCCGAGATCGCCGCGCAGGATGTGCAGACACAGGTCGATGCCGGACGCGGCGCCGGCCGAGGTCAGCACGCTGCCCTCGTCGACGAACAGCACGTTCTCGTCGACCTGGACGAGCGGATGCTTCGCGGCGAGCGCCCGCGTGTAGTGCCAGTGCGTCGTGGCCCGCCTGCCGTCGAGCAGCCCCGTGGCGGCGAGCGCGAAGGCCCCGGTCGAGATGGCGGCGAGCCGCGCGCCCCGCGCATGGGCGGCGACCAGCGCGCCCACGACGGCCCGCGGCGGATCCTCCCGGTCCGGGAACCGGTACCCGGGCACGAACACGACATCGGCCCAGGCGAGCGCGTCGAGCCCATGGGCGACGTGATACGCCAGGCCGTCACCACCGGTCACGAGCCCGGCCGCGGCGCCACACACCCGCACCTCGTACGGCATGCTCGCGCGGGTCGTGAACACCTGGGCCGGGATGCCTACATCGAGCGGCTTGGCGCCTTCGAGGACGAGGACGGCGACACGGCGCAGACGGGCGGGCTCCACGGTGACCAGCGTACGAGGAGGTCAGGCCTTCTTCGGCCGCGCCCGCACGTGCATCCGCTCCCCCTGCGGCCCGAACAGGCTCAGGAACTCCGCCGGCCCCTCCCCCGTGGACCCGAACCAGTGCGGCACCCGCGTGTCGAACTCGGCCGCCTCCCCCGCCGTCATCACCACGTCGTGCTCCGCGAGCACCACCCGCAACCGCCCCGAGAGCACGTACAGCCACTCATAGCCCTCGTGCGTCCGCAGCTCGGGCTCCTCCTCGCGCTGCGGCACCAGCACCTTGAAGGCCTGGAGCCCGCCGGGCTGCCGGGTCAGCGGCCAGAAGGTACGCCCGTGCCGGACCAGCGGCTCGGCCCGCACCCGGGGATCGGTCACCGGCGGCGCCCCGACCAGCTCGTCCAACGGCACCTGGTGCGCCCGCGCGATCGGCAGCAGCAGCTCCAGGCTGGGCTTGCGCAGCCCGGACTCCAGCCGCGACAGCGTGCTCACCGAGATGCCGGTCGCCGCCGACAGCCCGGCGAGCGTGGCACCCCGCTCCTTGCGGATGCGGCGCAGCCGGGGCCCGACCTCGGCCAGCACCTCGTACGTGTCGTCAGTCATGACCGCCATTGCAGTTTCGGCAAACGGGTTTGTCAACGCGGTCGGGAGCGCGGGACCGTCGGCCGTGGAGGTGGTCACCCATGACCGAGCAGTACGAAGTGATCGTCGTCGGCGGCGGAGCGGCGGGCCTCTCCGCGGCACTCGTCCTGGGCCGCGCCCGCCGCCGCACCCTGGTCGTCGACGCCGGCGAACCCCGCAACGCACCCGCCGCCCACATGCAGGGCTACCTCACCCGCGACGGCATGCCACCGGCCGAGTTCCTGGCGCTCGGCCGCGAGGAGATCGCACGGTACGGCGTCGACCTGATCCGCGACCGCGCGGTCGACGTCACCGAGGGGTTCACGGTCACCCTCGCGAGCGGCCGAGCCGTACACGGAAGGCGCCTCGTCATCGCCACCGGCCTCCGCGACGAGCTCCCGACGGTCCCTGGCGTGGCCGAACGCTTCGGCCGAGACGTGATCCACTGCCCGTACTGCCATGGGTGGGAGGTCCGCGACCGGTCCTTCGGCGTCCTCGCCACGACCCCGATGAGCGTCCACCAGGCGCTGATGGTCTCCCAGTGGTCCAAGGACGTGATCCTCTTCCTGCACACGGTCACGGAGGACGAGCTGACCGACGACGACCTGCGCAGGCTCGCGGCGGCGGGAGTGCAGGTCGTCCCCGGCGAGGTCGCGGAGCTGGTGGTCGAGGAGGACCGGCTGACGGGCGTACGGCTGGTGGACGGTTCGACGCACGCACGCGAGGTCGTCTTCACCGCACCCCGGGCGATCCCGCAGACGGACCTCCTGGAGCGCCTCGGCGCCGAATTCGAGGAGACGCCGTTCGGCGCGTACCCCGTGGTCGATCCGACCGGCCGGACGACGGTGCCCGGCGTATGGGCGGTAGGTAACGCGATGGGCTTCGCCGAACAGGTCGTCAACGCGGCGGCGGGCGGCTATCGGGCGGGAGCCACCGTCAACGGAGAGCTCCTCATGACCGACTTGGACGCAACGCCCTGAAGGGGCGCGGGGAACTGCGCGACCAGCCCCCACACACCCGCAGTCGGCACACAACCCTCTCTTCCGGGTGAAACCCAGCGGAGCGCGCCGCACTATGGCTACATGCTGCTTGCCCGGCTAACCCACGTGTCCCAGGAGGTCGCCGCCACCTCCGCACGCTCGAAGAAGATCGCCCTCCTCGCCGAACTGTTCCGAGACGCCGAGCCGGACGACGTACCGATCGTCATCCCCTACCTCGCGGGACGCCTCCCCCAGGGCCGGCTCGGCATCGGCTGGAAGGTACTCGGTCACCAGGTCACCCCCGCCACCGAACCAACGCTCACCGTGCACGAGGTGGACGCCCTGCTGACCGACCTGGCCAAAGTCTCCGGCACCGGCTCGCAGGCCGAACGCACCCGCCTGGTGGGCGAGTTGATGGCCGCAGCCACCAAGGACGAGCAGCGCTTCCTGTTCGGCCTGATCACCGGCGAGGTGAGGCAGGGCGCCCTGGACGCCGTCGCCGTGGAGGGCCTGGCGCAGGCCACCGAGGCACCATCCGCGGACGTACGCCGGGCGGTGATGCTGGCCGGGTCGCTCCAGACGGTCGCGCAGGCCCTGCTCGCCGACGGCCCGGCCTCCCTCGACCGCTTCCGCCTCACCGTCGGCCGCCCGGTCCTCCCCATGCTCGCGCACACCGCCTCCTCGGTGACCGAGGCGGTCGAGAAGCTCGGCGCGTGCGCGGTCGAGGAGAAGCTGGACGGCATCCGCGTCCAGGTGCACCGGGACGGCGACACCGTACGGATCTACACCCGCACCCTCGACGACATCACCGACCGCCTCCCCGAACTGACCGGCGCCGCACTGCGGTTGAGGGGCGAGCGGTTCATCCTGGACGGCGAGGTCATCGCGTTCGACAAGGACGGGCGGCCACGGTCCTTCCAGGAGACCGCGGGCCGCGTCGGCTCCCGCACCGACGTGGCGACGGCCGCCCACGAGGTCCCCGTCTCCCCCGTCTTCTTCGACGCCCTCTCCGTCGACGACCGCGACCTCCTCGACCTGCCCTTCACCGAACGCCACGCGGAGCTGGCCCGCCTCGTCCCCGAGCCGATGCGGGTACGCCGCACGCTGGTGTCGGGCTCCGAGGACGTCACCGCGGCCGAGGACTTCCTGGCCGCGACCCTCGGACGCGGCCACGAGGGCGTCGTGGTCAAGGCCCTGGACGCCACCTACAGCGCGGGCCGGCGCGGCGCGTCCTGGCTGAAGGTCAAGCCCGTCCACACGCTCGACCTCGTCGTACTGGCCGCCGAGTGGGGCCACGGCCGCCGCACCGGCAAGCTCTCCAACCTCCACCTCGGCGCCCGCACCGCCGACGGCGGCTTCGCCATGCTCGGCAAGACCTTCAAGGGCATGACCGACGCGATACTGACGTGGCAGACCGAGCGACTCCAGGAGCTGGCGGTCGACACCAACGGCCATGTGGTGACCGTACGCCCCGAACTCGTCGTCGAGATCGCCTACGACGGCCTGCAGAAGTCCACCCGCTACCCGGCCGGTGTCACCCTCCGCTTCGCCCGCGTGGTCCGCTACCGCGAGGACAAGCGCCCCGAGGAGGCCGACACCGTCGAGACCCTGCTCGCCGCCCACCCGGAGGTGCGACCGTGACCGACAAGCGCAGCGCGGGCCTGCTGTTGTACCGGCACACCGACCGCGGCCTGGAGGTGTTGCTCGGCCATATGGGCGGCCCGTTCTTCGCGAAACGGGACGCCGGGGCGTGGGGCGTGCCCAAGGGCGAGTACGAGCCCGCGGAGGAGACCGCCTGGGACGCGGCGCGCCGGGAGTTCCAGGAGGAGCTCGGGCTGGCGCCGCCGGACGGGGAGGCGACCGAGCTGGGCGAGGTGCGGCAGACCAACGGCAAGGTGGTCACGGCCTGGGCGATCGAGGCCGACCTCGACCCGGCCACGATCGAGCCGGGCACCTTCCGGATGGAGTGGCCGCCGAAGTCGGGGAACGTCCAGGAGTTCCCGGAGCTGGACCGGGTGGAGTGGTTCGGTCTCGACCGGGCCAGGGCCGTGATCGTGAAGGCCCAGGCCGCGTTTCTCGACCGGCTGGCGGAGCACTCGGGCTGACGGGCTCCGTGGGGCCCTGAGCAGACGCACATGCGTTGCGGTCGCCCGCGGTGCGCGGGAAGGTCGTAACACAGAGCCGCCCCCAGGAGGTCAGCCATGCCCATCGCGACGGTGAACCCGGCGAACGGCGAGACGCTCAAGACGTACGAGGCCATGGGCGAGGAGGAGCTGGAGCGCCGGCTCCAGCTCGCGGAGGCGACGTTCCGCACGTACCGGACGACGTCGTTCGCCGAGCGCGCCCGGCTGATGCACCGGGCCGCCGAGCTGCTCGACGGGATGCAGCAGGACATCGGGCGCGTGATGACCACGGAGATGGGCAAGCCCGTCAAGCAGGCCCGCGCGGAGGTCGCCAAGTGCGCCAAGGCGATGCGCTGGTACGCCGACCACGCCGAGGAACTCCTCGCGGACGAGGAGCCCGCCGAATTCGACGTGAAGGACTCCGGCGGGTCCCGGGTCCGCGTGCGCTACCGGCCGCTGGGGCCGGTGCTCGCCGTGATGCCGTGGAACTTCCCGCTCTGGCAGGTGATCCGCTTCGCCGCGCCCGCGCTGATGGCGGGCAACGTGGGCCTGCTCAAGCACGCCTCGAACGTCCCGCAGACCGCCCTCTTCCTCGAGGACCTCTTCCACCAGGCCGGCTACCCGGAGGGCTGCTTCCAGACGCTGCTCGTCGGCTCCGGCGCGGTCGACGAGATCCTGCGCGACGAGCGGGTCAGGGCGGCCACCCTTACGGGCAGCGAGCCCGCGGGGCGGGCCGTGGCCTCCACCTCCGGCGAGATGATCAAGAAGACGGTGCTGGAGCTCGGCGGCAGCGACCCGTACATCGTCATGCCGTCCGCCGACATCGACCGGGCCGCGCAGATCGCGGTGACCGCGCGCGTGCAGAACAACGGGCAGTCCTGCATCGCCGCCAAGCGGTTCATCGTGCACGCCGACGTCTACGACCGGTTCGCCGAGCGGTTCGTCGAGGGCATGAAGGCGCTGAAGGTCGGCGACCCGATGGAGGAGGACACCGAGGTCGGGCCACTCGCCAGCGAGCAGGGGCGGGACGATCTGGAGGAGCTGGTCGAGGACGCGAAGCGCAGCGGGGCGACCGTGCTGTGCGGCGGCCACCGGCTGCGGCGGCCCGAGCTGCCGGGCTGGTACTACCCGCCGACGGTCCTCGCCGGGATCACCCGCGAGATGCGGATCCACCGCGAGGAGGCGTTCGGACCGGTGGCCACGTTGTACCGGGCCTCCGGTCTCGACGAGGCCGTGCTCATCGCCAACGACTCGCCGTTCGGGCTGAGTTCGAACGTGTGGACGCGGGACGAGGCGGAGGTGGACCGTTTCGTACGGGACCTGGAGGCCGGCGGGGTGTTCTTCAACGGCATGACCGCCTCGCACCCGGCGTTCCCGTTCGGCGGGGTCAAGCGGTCCGGGTACGGGCGTGAGCTGTCCGGGCACGGAATCCGGGAGTTCTGCAACATCACCACGGTTTGGCACGGGGCGTGAGCGTTGCGCGGCTAACATCCCGCTTGTGAACCGCGAAGTGACTCTGCCTCTGATCGTCGACGACCGCGGGACCTTGCAGGTGGCCGCCGCCGATGTGAGCAAGCTTTTGCGGACCGTGGGTGGGCGGTGGCTGCATCTGGTGGAGGCCGGGGAGGGTGGGCTCGACGAGGACACGGTGGCCGCGCTGACGATCGAGTTGGCGAAGCTCGCCGATCGTATTGACGTGGCGTGTATTGCTCACAGCAGTGAGCAGAGTGGCTAGCTCAGGTCAGCTGACCGAGCGTCGCCCAGAACATGGCCTCGTAGCTCTGGAGTAGGCGGCCGTATGTGTGTGCGCGTTCCTCGTCGAGGATCCCCGCGTCCAGGCCCGCCCGTACCGCCGCCGTCGCCCTCTCGTCCAGCTCGGTCGCCGGCTCGGCGAAGAAGTCGAAGAACGCGCAGGACTCGGCCTTGAAGCCGTACTCCGTGCGCAGGGCCCTCGCGATCGTCGCGCAATAGCCGCCCCACGCCGAGAAGTTGGCCGTGATCGCCAGGACCACGTCCGTCGGGGTGGCGTTCAGGGCCAGCCAGGCGACATACGCGGGGTAGGCCTGGCAGCCCGGGAGGGGCTCGTAGGCCTGGACCCGGGCCTCGTCGATGCCGCACGCCGCCGCGAACGGTTCCAGATGCCGTGACGCCAGCGCCTCGCCCTCGGCCAGCATCGTGAAGAACGCCGCCGCCTCCGGCTCCTCCCCGCCCGTTGCGCCAGATGCAGGAACGCGGTGCGGTCCGCCGGGATCACCCACCACTGTTCCAGGGCCAGCGTGGCCAGGGTGTCGAGGGGCGCCTCGCCCCGGGCGATCAGCGGGACCAGGGGGTTGGCCCGGGGGTCCGGGGCCAGCTCCGAGGTGGTCGTTCGCAGCAGTTCCGTGGCCGTGCGCGCCATCGGGTCCTCCGTCGGTTCGGATGTGGGGCTCCTGATCCGACCTTTACACGGGGGTCCCCGAGACGGAGTAGTCCGGCGCGAGATCGTCGCCCCGTCGGGTGATCGTGGGTGAACCACCCCCAGAGGTGAACCACCTTCTGACCGGGGGGCCGAAAGCCTTCCGGACGGCGAAAGCAGGCGCGGTTCATGGCGACTTTGTGCAGACCCTCGGTGTCCGTCCCAGAACACGTGATCACGATGGAGGAGACGCTGGAGCTGGCAGCCTCCCGTCACGCCGGCCATCCCCAACTGCCGCTGGCCCTCCGGCTGATCGAGAACACCGGTGTGCGCACCCGGCACATCGTGCAGCCGATCGAGGAGACCCTGAAGCACCCCGGCTTCGAGGAGCGCAACAAGGTCTACGTGGCCGAGGCGAAGGCCCGGGTCCCCGCCGTGATCCAGCGGGCGCTGGACGACGCCGAGCTGCTCACCAGCGACATCGACGTGATCGTCTACGTGTCGTGCACGGGCTTCATGATGCCCTCGCTCACGGCCTGGCTGATCAACGAGATGGACTTCGACGCCACCACCCGGCAGATCCCCATCGCCCAGCTGGGCTGCGCGGCCGGCGGCGCCGCCATCAACCGGGCGCACGACTTCTGTTCGGCCTACCCCGAGGCCAACGCCCTCATCGTGGCCTGCGAGTTCTGCTCGCTGTGCTACCAGCCCACCGACCTCGGCGTCGGATCCCTGCTCTGCAACGGCCTGTTCGGCGACGGGATCGCCGCGGCCGTGGTCCGCGGACGCGGCGGCGAGGGCATCGAGCTGGAGCGCAACGGCTCGTACCTGATCCCCAAGACCGAGGACTGGATCATGTACGACGTCCGGGCCACCGGATTCCACTTCCTGCTGGACAAGCGGGTGCCGGCCACCATGGAGCCGCTCGCCCCGGCGCTCCAGGACCTCGCGGGGTTGCACGGCTGGGACGCCGCCGACCTGGACTTCTACATAGTCCACGCGGGCGGGCCCCGAATACTCGACGACCTCAGCAAGTTCCTGCAGGTCGACCCGCACGCCTTCCGGTTCAGCCGGGCCACGCTCACCGAGTACGGCAACATCGCCAGCGCCGTCGTCCTGGACGCGCTGCGCCGGCTGTTCGACGAGGGCGGCGCCCACGACCGGGCGCGCGGGCTGCTCGCCGGGTTCGGACCCGGCATCACGGCGGAGATGTCCCTCGGCCGCTGGCGCCGGGACGACCTAGAGGCGGCATGAGTACGGCATGAGCGAAGAAACCCTGACAGAGACACTGCCCCCGGTCCGGCACTGGCCGGCCCTCGACCTCACCGGCGTCGACTTCGACCCGGTGCTGAGCGAGCTGATGCGCGAGGGTCCCGTGACCCGCGTCCAGCTGCCCAACGGCGAGGGCTGGGCCTGGCTGGTCACCCGGTACGACGACGTACGGATGGTGACCAACGACCCTCGCTTCAGCCGCGAGGCGGTCATGGACCAGCCGGTCACCCGGCTCGCCCCGCACTTCATCCCGCAGCGCGGTGCGGTCGGCTTCCTCGACCCGCCGGACCACACCCGGCTGCGCCGCTCGGTCGCCGCCGCCTTCACCGCGAAGGGCGTGGAGCGGGTGCGCGAGCGGTCGCGCCGGATGCTCGACGAACTCGTCGACGAGATGCTCCAGGACGGCCCGCCCGCCGACCTCGGCGAGGCCGTCCTCAGCCCCTTCCCCATCGCCGTGATCTGCGAGCTGATGGGCGTCCCGGCGGCCGACCGGCACGGCATGCACACCTGGACCCAGCTGATCCTGTCCTCCTCGCACGGCGCGAAGGTCAGCGAGAAGGCCAAGAACGAGATGGGCGCGTACTTCGCCGACCTCATCGGCCTGCGGGAGGGCAGCTCCGGCGAGGACGTGGCGTCCCTGCTCGGTGCCGCGGTCGGGCGCGGTGAGATGACCCTGGACGAGGCGGTGGGTCTCGCCGTGCTCCTCCAGATCGGCGGCGAGGCGGTCACCAACAACAGCGGGCAGATGTTCTACCTGCTGCTGACCCGCCCCGACCTGGCCGAACGCCTGCGCGCGGAACCGGAGATCCGCCCCAGGGCCATCGACGAACTCCTGCGCTACATCCCGCACCGCAACGCGGTCGGCCTCTCGCGGATCGCGACGGAGGACGTGGAGATCAGAGGCGTACGGATCCGCAGGAACGACCCGGTCTACGTCTCCTACCTGGCCGCCAACCGCGACCCGGACGTCTTCCCCGACCCGGAGACGATCGACTTCGCCCGCTCCCCCAACCCCCACGTCTCCTTCGGCTTCGGGCCGCACTACTGCCCGGGCGGCATGCTGGCGAGACTGGAGTCGGAGCTCCTGGTGGACGCGCTCCTGGACCGCGTACCGACCCTGAAACTGGCGGTCCCGCCGGACCAGGTCCCCTTCAAGAAGGGCGCGTTGATCCGCGGCCCCGAAGCCCTGCCGGTCACATGGTGAGCGAGGGGCTCCTGGTCCCGCCGGGCCACGGCCGGGTGGTCCAGACCCCGGCCCAGCGAGTCACCTTCAAGGTCACCGGCACCCACTCCCGCATGGCCTCCACCTTCGAGGTGGAGGTCCCGCCGGGCTTCGACGTGGGCGCCCATGTCCACACCCGCAGCGAGGAGTTGTTCTACGTCCTGGAGGGCGAGCTGGACGTCCTCGCCTTCGAGCCGAGGGTACGGACGCCGGACAACTGGCAGCGCTGGGAGTCGAGTTCGGGCAACAGGGTGGTACGAGCGACCCCGGGCACGGTGATCGTCGTACCACCGGGCTGCCCACACGCCTTCGCCAACCCGACGGACACCCCGGCAAGGATGTTCTTCCAGGCGAGCCCGCCCCCGGATCACGAGCGTTACTTCGAGGAGTTGCTCGAGATCCTGGGAAGCGGGGGCCCGCCGGATCACGCGGCGATCGAGGAGTTGCGGTCGAGGTACGACATCGAGCAGCTGACGCCGCTCAGACATCGTTAGCGGATGGGCATTCCGGACAGGGTGCGGGCGATGACCAGGCGCTGGATCTCGCTCGTACCCTCGAAGATCGTGTAGATCGCCGCGTCACGGTGCATCCGCTCCACCGGGTACTCCCGCGTGTAGCCGTTGCCGCCCAGTATCTGCACCGCCTGGGCCGTGACCTTCTTCGCCGTCTCGCTCGCGAAGAGCTTGGACATGGAGCCCTCGGCGGCCGTGAACTGCTTGCCGTTGATCGCCATCCAGGACGCGCGCCACACCAGCAGACGGGCCGCGTCGATCGACGTACGCATGTCCGCGAGCTGGAAGGCGACGCCCTGGTTGTCGATGATCGGGCGGCCGAACTGCGAGCGCGTCTTGGCGTAGTCGAGGGCCACCTCGTACGCCGCACGAGCCGTACCGACCGCCATCGCACCCACCGCCGGCCGCGAAGCCTCGAACGTGGCCATGGCCGCGTTCTTCACCCGCTCGCCGCCCGACTTGGCCCGCTCACGGGCACGCGCGAGCCGCTGGTCGAGTTTCTCCTTGCCGCCGAGGAGGCAGGAGCCGGGCACCCGGACGTTCTCCAGGACGACCTCGGCGGTGTGCGAGGCGCGGATGCCGTGCTTCTTGAACTTCTGGCCCTGGGACAGCCCCGGAGTGTTCGGCGGGACGATGAAGGAGGCGTGGCCCTTGGAGCCCAGCTCCGAGTCGACGACCGCGACGACGACGTGGACGTTGGCGATGCCGCCGTTGGTCGCCCAGGTCTTCGTGCCGTTGAGCACCCACTCGTCCTTGGCCTCGTCGTACACCGCACGCGTGCGCATGGAGGCCACGTCGGAGCCGGCGTCGGGCTCGGAGGAGCAGAACGCGGCGACCTTCACATCGTTCGCGTCGCCGTACATCTGCGGGATCCAGGTGCCGATCTGCTCCTCGGTTCCGTTGGCGAGAACGCCCACGGCGGCGAGTCCGGTGCCTACGATCGACAGGGCGATGCCCGCGTCGCCCCAGAACAGCTCCTCCATCGCCATCGGGATACCGAGCCCGGTGGGGTCGAAGTACTGCTGGGCGTAGAAGTCGAGGGAGTAGATGCCTACCTTCGCGGCCTCCTGGATGACCGGCCAGGGAGTCTCCTCACGCTCGTCCCATTCGGCGGCGGCGGGACGGATGACGTCGGCGGCGAAGCCGTGCAGCCAGTCCCGGACCTCCTTCTGTTCGTCGTTGAGCTCCATGGTGAACTCGGCCATGACCCCTCCAGCGGCGGCGCACGTGCATGTTACTAGCGGTAACTCCAGTCTGTTACTCACCGGTAGGAAAAGTCAACTCCTGATGACGCCTCGGCAGCCAGTTCGATGGTGAGGGCATGTTGAGTGTTAGTTTGCGCAGGCGTCACCGAATTAGCACGGGTGGGGAGAGCTCATGGACACCACACAGCGGACCGAACAGCAGCGGTCCGCCGACCGACGTCGGCGCGAGTTGCTGGAGGCCGCGGACAGAGTGGTGCTGCGCGACGGCCCACAGGCCTCGATGAACGCCATCGCGGCGGAAGCGGGTATCACGAAGCCGATCCTGTACCGGCACTTCGGGGACAAGAACGGACTCTACGCCGCGCTGGCCAAGCGGCACACCGACGCGCTGCTCAACTCGCTCCGGGCCGCGCTCGACGCCCCGGCGGACCGGCGGGAGCGGGTCGAGGCCACGCTGGACACGTACCTCGCGGCGATCGAGGCCCGCCCCCAGGTGTACCGCTTCCTGATGCACCCGGCGGAGGGCACACCCTCCGCCGACCAGGGCTTCGACGTCGGCAAGCACTCGGCACCGCTGCTGCGCAGGATGGGCGAGGAACTGGCCCAGGTCATCGAGGACCGGCTGGACCTCGGCCCGGAGAGCCAGCAGCTGGCCCGTGTCTGGGGCCACGGCATCGTCGGCATGATGCACGCGGCGGGCGACTGGTGGCTCGGCGAACGCCCGTGCTCGCGGGCGGAGTTGGTCCGCAGCCTGGCCGACCTCCTGTGGGGCCGGCTCGCGGCGGCGGGCGACAGGATCGGCGGTCCCGGGTTCTAGCTCCGGTGCCAGGAGGATCGCGCCACCTGTCGCATCAGGCGTCGGTGGCGCAGTCCCGTCAGGTGGTCGGCGTAGACCCTGCCCTCAAGGTGGTCGCATTCGTGCTGCAAACACCTCGCAAAGAAACCCGTGCCGTGCACGGTCACCGGCTCCCCGGTCGCCGTGAAGCCCTCGACGACCGCATGGTCGTACCGCTCCGTCCCCGCCTCCAGGCCCGGCAGGGACAGACAGCCCTCCGGGCCGCGGAGCACCACTCCGTCGGCCTCGACGAGGCGGGGGTTCACCACGTGACCCAGGTGGCGGACGTCCTCGTCGTCGGGGCAGTCGTACACGAACACCCGCAACGACTCGCCGATCTGGTTCGCGGCGAGGCCCACTCCCTGTGCCGCGTACATCGTCGCGAACAAGTCCTCCACGAGCGACACCAGTTCGGAACCGAAGTCGGCGACCTCGTCGCACGGGGCGTGCAGTGCCGGGTCCCCCAGCAGGGTGAGAGGCCGGACACGCCCGCGGGTGCCCGGAATGGAGCCGTTTCGCATGGCCGCAAGGGTACGGCGGTTCGGGAGCGTGAACAGATCTCGATAGGCTGAGGTCCACACCACGTTGCCGTCAGGCAGAGGCGCGGCGCGTACGCAAGGAGGATCGAGAACTGATGTCAGGCAACTCGGACCCGCTCACGCCGCGGGCCAAGCTGGCCGTGACCGCGGGCAAGGCGGTCGCGGCGGCGTCGCGAGCCGCGGGGCGCGGCAGCGGTTCGGTGATCGGTGGCCGGGTGGCGCTCAAGCTCGACCCCGACCTCCTGGCGCGGCTCGCCCAGCACCTGGACGTGGTCCTGGTCTCGGCGACCAACGGCAAGACCACGACCACCCGGCTCATCGCGGAGGCCCTCGGCGCCGCCGGCCCGGTCGTCTCCAACGCGCTCGGCGCCAACATGCCGGCCGGCATCACCTCGGCCCTCGCGGGCGGTTCGGACGCCAGGTACGGCGTCATCGAGGTCGACGAGAAGTACCTCGCGGGCGTGGCCCGGGACACCGACCCGAAGTGCATCGCCCTGCTCAACCTCTCCCGCGACCAGCTCGACCGCGCCGCCGAGACCCGCATGCTCGCGGAGAACTGGCGCGAGGGCCTCGCGGGCTCGAAGGCCGTGATCGTCGCCAACGCCGACGACCCGCTGGTGGTGTGGGCCGCCTCTTCCTCGCCCAACGTGATCTGGGTCGCCGCCGGCCAGATGTGGAAGGACGACGCCTGGTCCTGCCCGTCCTGCGGCGGTGTGATGCAGCGGCCCGGCGACGACTGGTTCTGCGGCGAGTGCGGCTTCCGGCGGCCGACGCCCAGCTGGGCGCTGTCCGGCGACCACGTCCTCGACCCGCACGGTTCCGCCTGGCCGATCCACCTCCAGCTGCCCGGCCGCGCCAACAAGGCCAACGCCGCCTCCTCGGCCGCCGTCGCCGCCGTCTTCGGCGTGCCGCCGCAGGTCGCCCTCGAGCGCATGTACCAGGTGCAGGCCGTGGCCGGCCGCTACGACGTGGTCCAGTTCCAGGAGCGCGACCTGCGGCTGCTGCTCGCGAAGAACCCGGCGGGCTGGCTCGAAACGTTCAGCCTTATCGATCCTCCACCCACCCCGGTGATCCTCTCGGTGAACGCCCGCGGCGCCGACGGCACCGACACCTCCTGGCTCTGGGACGTCGACTACACGCGCCTGTCCGGCCACCCGATCTGCGTCATCGGCGACCGCCGGCTGGACCTCGCGGTGCGTCTCGAGGTCGCGAACCAGAACTTCCAGGTGTGCGAGAACCTCGACCAGGCGGTGCAGATGAGCCCGCACGGCCGGATCGAGGTCATCGCCAACTACACCGCCTTCCAGGACCTGCGCCGCCGCGTCGGCAACTGAGAACTCAGGGGACTTTTGTGAGCGACAACAGCCTGCGGGTCGTCTGGATCTACCCCGACCTGCTCAGCACCTACGGCGACCAGGGCAACGTCCTCGTCGTGGAGCGCCGGGCGCGGCAGCGCCGTCTCGACGTGGCCCGCCTCGACGTGCGCAGCGACCAGCCGATCCCGACCTCCGGCGACATCTACCTCATCGGCGGCGGCGAGGACCGTCCGCAGCGGCTCGCGGCCGAGCGGCTGCGCCGGGACGGCGGACTGCACCGGGCCGTGGAGAACGGCGCGATCGTCTTCTCGGTCTGCGCCGGCTACCAGATCCTCGGCCACGAGTTCATCAACGACCTCGGCCAGCGCGAGCCGGGCCTCGGCCTGCTCGACGTGGTCTCGGTGCGCGGCGAGGGCGAGCGGTGCGTCGGCGACGTGCTCGCCGACATCGACCCGCGCCTCGGCCTGCCCTCGCTGACCGGCTTCGAGAACCACCAGGGCGTCACCCACCTCGGCCCCACGGCCCGCCCGTTCGCCCAGGTCAAGCTCGGCAACGGCAACGGCACGGGGGACGGCACGGAGGGCGCGTACAACGACACGGTCTTCGGTACGTACATGCACGGGCCGGTGCTGGCCCGCAACCCGCTGATCGCGGACCTGCTGCTGAAGCTCGCGCTCGACGTCAACGCGCTGCCGCCGACCGACGACCGCTGGTACGAGGCGCTGCGCAACGAGCGCATCGCAGCCGCCGAGCAGCCTGCCTGACACCTGGATGTCGGCCCTCCGCAACCAGCCCGTCTGACAGGGCGTCCGCACAGGTGAGCGGGGTCGTCCAGCAGTCGGACATACGGTGCGGCCCCGCCCCCTCCTGCCGCTAGGGTGGCGGGGTTCGAGCCGGACAGCGTGGTCCGGTGCCGACCACGCGAAGAAGGTTCTTTCGGGCTATGCGCATTGGTGTCCTCACGTCCGGCGGCGACTGCCCCGGCCTGAACGCCGTCATCCGGTCCGTCGTGCACCGTGCCGTCGTCGACCACGGCGACGAGGTCATCGGCTTCCGGGACGGCTGGAAGGGCCTCCTGGAGTGCGACTACCTCAAGCTCGACCTCGACGCGGTGGGCGGCATCCTGGCCCGCGGCGGCACCATCCTCGGCTCCTCCCGGGTCCAGCCGTCCCATCTGCGGGACGGGGTGGAGCGGGCCAAGGGCCACGTCGAGGAGCTCGGTCTGGACGCGATCATCCCGATCGGCGGCGAGGGCACGCTGAAGGCGGCCCGGCTGATGTACGACGCCGGCCTGCCGATCGTCGGCGTCCCGAAGACCATCGACAACGACATCGCCGTCACGGACGTCACCTTCGGCTTCGACACGGCGGTGGGTGTCGCCACGGAGGCGCTCGACCGCCTCAAGACCACCGCCGAGTCCCACCAGCGGGTGCTGGTCGTGGAGGTCATGGGCCGCCACACCGGCTGGATCGCGCTGCACTCGGGCATGGCGGCCGGCGCGCACGCCATCGTCGTACCGGAACGGCCCTTCGACATCGAGGAGTTGGCCAAGCGGGTCGGCGAACGCTTCGAGGCAGGCAAGCGGTTCGCGATCGTCGTCGCCGCGGAGGGGGCCAAGCCGGCCGCCGGCACCATGGAGTACGACGAGGGCGGCAAGGACGTCTACGGCCACGAGCGCTTCGCCGGGATCGCCCGCCAGCTCTCCATCGAGCTGGAGGAGCGGCTGGGCAAGGAGGCGCGGCCGGTGATCCTGGGGCACGTGCAGCGGGGCGGCACGCCGACCGCGTACGACCGGGTCCTGGCGACGCGCTTCGGCTGGCACGCGGTGGAGGCGGTGCACCGCGGGGAGTTCGGCAAGATGACGGCCCTCCGGGGGACGGATATCGTGATGGTGTCGCTGGCGGAGGCGGTGGAGACGCTCAAGACGGTTCCCGCCGAGCGCTACGAGGAAGCCGAGTGCGTGCTGTAGGGCGTACGTGAGCGAAACCGCCCCCGGTCACCACCGTGACCGGGGGCGGTTCTAGTCTGGGTCCGGACAGACAGCTCACAACCCCCACGAATCAGGAGCCGTTGGATGGATCACAGCGGGCACGGCATGACCATGGATCTGCCGCCGTTCACGCTGGGGCGGGGTCTTCAGTGGTCGGCGGACCCGTTCTTCCTCGTGGCCTGCCTGGTGGGGCTCGGACTGTACGCGTACGGCGTGGTGCGGCTGCGGCGGCGCGGGGACAAGTGGTCGGCGGCGCGGACGGTGTCGTTCGTCCTCGGTGTGCTGACCATCGGGCTCGTGATGTGCACCAAGCTCAACGACTACGGCATGGTCATGTTCAGCGTGCACATGGTGCAGCACATGATCATCAGCATGCTGTCGCCGATCCTGATCCTGCTCGGCGCCCCGGTCACCCTCGCCCTGCGCGCACTGCCCACCGCCGGCAAGGGCCGCAAGGGGCCGCGCGAGCTGCTGCTGATGCTGCTGCACAGCCGGTACATGCGGATCATCACGCACCCCGCGTTCACCATCCCGCTGTTCATCGCGAGCCTGTACGGGCTGTACTTCACCCCGCTGTTCGACTTCCTGATGGGCTCCAGGACGGGGCACATCGTGATGATGGTGCACTTCCTCGCCGTGGGTGTCGTGTTCTTCTGGCCGATCATCGGCGTGGACCCCGGCCCGCAGCGCCCCGGTTATCTGATGCGGATGCTGGAGCTGTTCGCCGGCATGCCCTTCCACGCGTTCTTCGGCATCGCGCTGATGATGGCGTCGACCCCGATGGTGGAGACGTTCAGGAACCCGCCCGCCTCGCTCGGCATCGACGCGCTGTCCGACCAGACCGCGGCCGGCGGCATCGCCTGGGCGTTCAGCGAGGTCCCGTCCGTGCTGGTCCTGCTCGCCCTGCTGTTCCAGTGGTACGGCTCCGAGCAGCGGCAGGCCAGGCGCAAGGACCGGGCCGCCGATCGCGACGGCGACAAGGAACTCGAGGCGTACAACGCCTATTTGGCCTCATTGAACGCACGAGGGCATTAAAGGCTTCGCCATTCCGCTCCATTCAGTAGCATGAAGCGCATCGGGGGTACCGCCGGGGGAGCGGTGATGACACTTCGCGTTTTTCTGCCAAGGGCCGGAATATCGGTGATTCGACGGATCGCCGTCCTGCTCGTATTCGTACTGATGCTCAGTGGCTGTGATCGAAGCACGCCACTGACCCTGGTGAAGGCGGTCTCGGCGGGGATTCCGTCCCTCGCGCCCTTCTTCGACGAGGGCAGCGGGCTGGGGCACGACTCGCCGGTCCGCTCGCAGGTCGTGCAGGGCAGCCTGCAACAGGGGGACACGCCGGGTCTCTACGGCGGCACACGCAAGCCGAACATCTGTGACGTCAAGAAACTCAAGGCGTTTCTCACGGATCCCAGGAACCATCAGAAGGCGCAGGCGTGGGCGACCGCGCTGAGCATTACGACCGATGAGATTCCCGGATATCTGGACCGGCTCACTCCTGTTCTCCTGCGTCACGACACTCTCGTGCAGAACCATGACTACAAGAAGGGAAAGGCCATCCCCTTCAACTCCCTGCTCCAGGCGGGAATCGCTATTCTCGTCGATGAACAGGGACTTCCGGCTGTGAAGTGCTCGTGCGGAAATCCGCTGCGTCCCTTCACCGGTGACACGAACCGTATTTCGGTCAAGTTCGACGACGGCAACAAGAAGTGGCAGGGATACCGGCCTTCGTCGGTGGTGGCCGTGCGGCCGGCGGCCCGGCCCATCCGGCAGCTCGCCCTGGTCGACGTGGACGATTCCGCCCGCGGTATCGAACGGCCGGTCGGCACGACGGGCTCGTCCGACAAGCCCTTCAACGCGGCCAAGCCCCGGGCGGTGCCGGTCCTCGCCGGGACGACGTTCGGGGACGCGAGCCGACAGCTCACCGACAAGGGGCTGGCGGTCGGCTACGCGGGGAAGTCGCTGCCGCCCGACGACTCGACCGTCACCGCCTCGGATCCACCGGCCGGGACCGAGCTGCCGTTCGGCCAGTACGTGACGCTGAGCGTGACCGGCGGGACGTCACCGGAGAGCGGGAGCGGGTCCGGAGGGAAGTCGGACGGTCCGTCCGGGGGTACATCCGACGGGTCGACGACTCCGCCGGAGTCCTCGTCCTCCGGGCCGTCCACGAAGCCGCCGTCGTCGGGGTCCTCAGGACCGTCGTCGGGGTCGTCCGGACCGTCCTCGCCCTCGTCGCCGGCCGGCAGCGGACCGGGTACGTCCTCCGCCCCGCCGTCCTCGTCGAGTGCGGCGCCGCCCAGCTCGGAGAAGCCGCCGTCCAGCGCGCCGCCGACGACGGTCAGCGCACCTCCGCCGCCCAGTGACCCGGTGACCAGCAGCGCGCCACCCCCGCCGAGCGACCCGGTCACCACCAGCGCGCCGGTCACCACCAGCGCGCCGCCGCCCGAGACCAGTAGCGCACCCGCCACGAGCGCGCCCGCGAGTTCCGGGGCCGCCGTCGGCGCGATCATGTAGCGCCCCCGCAGAACCCGGGAGTCACCGGATGCATTCAGGATCACCGACGTCGGGAGTGGGCCGGATCATCGCCGGCCGATATCTGCTGCTGAACCGGCTCGGCAGCGGCGGCATGGGCCATGTCTGGCTCGCCCACGACCAGAGACTCGCCTGCGAGGTGGCGCTCAAGGAGATCGTCTTCCGGCACCCGGAGCCCATCGGAGACGAACGTGACGCCCGGGTCGCCCGGGCCCGCGCCGAGGCCCGGCACGCGGCCGGGCTGCGCGGCCATCCGCATGTGGTGACCGTGCACGACGTCCTGGAGCACGAGGGACTGCCGTGGATCGTCATGGAGTACGTCAGCGGCGCGGTCGACCTGCGCGACCTGGTCGAGCGGCGCGGCCCGCTCGCGCCCGCGGAGTGCGCCCGCATCGGGCTCGCCGTGCTCGACGCGCTGACCGCCGGGCACGAGCGGGGTGTGATGCACCGGGACGTGAAGCCGGCGAACATCCTGCTGGCGCCGGACCGCTCGGGGGCGCCGTACGGGCGGATCCTGCTCACCGACTACGGCATCTCGGTGCAGCCGGACGCCGGTGAGACCCGGTACACGCTGGCGTCCGTGCTGGTGGGGACGTCCGGTTATCTGGCGCCGGAGCGGGCCACGGGCGGGCCGCCGACGCCCGCGGCCGACCTGTTCTCGCTGGGCTGCACGCTCTACTACGGCGTGGAGGGCCGGGGTCCCTTCGACCGCGAGTCGCATCTGGCCGAGGTGACCGCCGTCGTGATGGAGGAGCCGCGGCCGGCCCAGCGCGCCGGTGCGCTGGGCCCCGTACTCCAGAGCCTGCTGGAGAAGGATCCGGCACGGCGGCCGTCCGCGCCGGAGGCGGAGGCGGCGCTGTCGCGGATCGTCACGCCGGAGCCGGATTCGTTCGCCCGCACCCAGACCGACCTCGGTTCGCAGCCGCCCTGGGCAGGTGTGACCCCGCCCCCGCCACCGGGGCCCGGGCCCGCGGAGGGCTTCCGCTCGGACAGCCTCGCGGCGGGTGGCTATGGGGGCGTCGGCTCGGGAGCGGGCAGCTTCGGCACGAGTGGCTTCGGGCCCGTCGTGGTGCCCGGGCCGCCCCCGGCCACGCATCGCCGCAGCGCCCTCCCGCGAGTCCTGCGGGCCGTGGTCGCCGCCTCCCTGGGGCTTGTGCTCGCGCTCGGCGGCGTCTGGTACGCCATGGCCCACCGGACGACCGGCGACGACGGGTCGAAGGCGCCGTACGGCTCGGCCGTCGGGCTCTCCGAGGCGCTCAAGGACGGCGACTGCGTGCTCGCCGACTGGCCCGTGGCCAAGCTCCAGGGCACACCGCGGCTGAAGCTGGACCCGACCTGCGCGAACGGGCCGCCGGACGGGCAGGTCATGGCGTTCGCGTCGGCGGCTTCGGCGGACGAGGCGCGCAGGCTGGGGCCGGCGCGGTGCGAGGAGCGGACGCAGGAGATCCGGGAGCGGCTGGCGGACGTCCACAGCGTCGCGATCGTGCCGACCGACGCCGGTTTCCAGGCCGCGGGGCGGCGCGTGGCCTGTCTCGTGGTGGGCGCGCACGGGCCGGTCTACGGGCCGCTCGGCGACAACCGCAAGCTCGGCACGACCTTCACCCACACGGAGAACATGCAGCGCCGGGACTGCCTTCGGACCCCCTCCAACCGGAACGCCGCCCTGGTCGCCTGCTCCGGCCCGCACGACGAGCAGGTGCTCGGTTTCACCCAGCTGGGCAAGGACGTCACGTTCGCCGAGGCCCGCACGGAGTCGGACGCGGCCTGCCTCAAGAACGTGCCGCCCGGCGACTACGGCTTCGACCCTTCGGCCTACACCTCCGGCTCCTGGACCAGCCAGGGCCCCTGGAAATCGGGCACCCATTTCGTCGTGTGCACCGTCCGGAAGCAGAACGGAGGCACCATGGAGGGGAACGAATCCTGAGGAGGGTGTTGCGATGCCCGGTTCTACGGACGGTTCCACGAAGGCGATGGGCGTGCTGACGGTCGGCGGGCTCGTCGTCGTGACGGCCTATACGGTGGCGCTCGGCAGCAACGGGTGGCTGTGGTTCGGCTGGGTCGTGCTGGGGCTGCTCACCCTCGGCATGATCGCCACCCGCAGCAGCGCCTGACACCCACCACGCGGCTCACTCCTCGCCGATCCGCCCGGCGGAGTGGACGCCCGGCTGGTACTTGGGCAGCCGGGCGGTGACCTTCATGCCCGCGCCGACGGCGGTCTCGATGACGAGCCCGTAGGCATCGCCGTAGACCTGCCGGAGCCGGTCGTCGACGTTGGACAGTCCGATGCCGCCCGACGGGCTGACCTCGCCCGCGAGGATACGACGGAGCAGCACCGGGTCCATGCCGACGCCGTCGTCCTCGATGACGACCAGGGCCTCGGCGCCGGCGTCCTGGGCTGTGATGCTGATGTGGCACTTGCCCCCGGCACTCGCGGCCTTGCCCTCCAGGCCGTGTTTGACGGCGTTCTCGACCAGCGGCTGGAGGCACAGGAAGGGCAGGGCGACCGGCAGCACCTCGGGGGCGATCTGCAGGGTGACCGAGAGGCGGTCGCCGAAGCGTGCCCGGACGAGCGCCAAGTAGTGGTCGATGGCGTGGAGTTCGTCGGCGAGGGTGGTGAAGTCGCCGTGCCGGCGGAACGAGTAGCGGGTGAAGTCGGCGAATTCGAGGAGGAGTTCCCGGGCACGCTCGGGATCGGTGCGGACGAACGAGGCGATCACCGCGAGCGAGTTGAAGATGAAGTGCGGGGAGATCTGGGCCCGAAGTACCTTGATCTCGGCCTCGATCAGGCGGGTGCGGGACTGGTCGAGATCGGCCAACTCCAGCTGGACGGAGACCCAGCGGGCCACCTCCCCGGCCGCTCGTACGAGGACCGCTGACTCGCGCGGGGCGCAGGCGACCAGGGCGCCGTGGACGCGGTCGTCGACGGTGAGGGGGGCGACGACGGCCCAGCGGACCGGGCAGTCCGGGTGCTCGCACTTGAGCCGGAAGGCCTCGCCGCGGCCGGTCTCCAGCGCGCCGGCGAGCCGCTCCATGATCTCCGTGCGGTGATGGCCGCCGACGCCGTCCCAGACCAGGACCTCCTTCTGGTCCGTGAGGCACAGCGCGTCCGTGCCGAGCAGGGAACGCAGCCTGCGGGCCGACTTGCGGGCGGTCTCCTCCGTCAGCCCGGCCCGCAGCGGGGGCGCGGCGAGGGAGGCGGTGTGCAGGGTCTGGAAGGTGGCGTGCTCGACGGGGGTGCCGAGACCGGCGAGGTTCTCGGGCCGCGCGGTGCGCCGGCCCAGCCAGAAACCGGCGGCCAGCAGCGGGAGTACGGCCACGCACAGACCGGCCAGGAATCCGCTCATGCCTTCACCTCCGCCCGCAGCGCCTCCGGCAGATGGAACCGCGCCAGGATGCCCTCGGTCCCGGCCGGCACCCGCCCCGGCGTGGCCAGGGACACCAGCACCATGGTGAGGAAGCCCAGCGGCACCGACCAGAGCGCGGGCCAGGCCAGTAAAGCGTGCAGCGGGCCGGAGCCGGGGAATCCGGCCATGGTCGCGGCCACCGACGCGAAGGCCGAGCCCCCGCCGGTCAGCATCCCGGCCGCCGCGCCCGGCGGGGTCAGCCGCCGCCACCAGATGCCGAGGACCAGCAGCGGGCAGAACGAGGACGCCGACACCGCGAAGGCCAGCCCCACGGCGTCGGCCACGGGCAGCCCGGTCACCAGGAGGCTCGCGGCGAGCGGGACGACCATGGACAGCACCGTGCCGAGCCTGAAGTGCCGAACCCCGCGCGACGGGAGGACGTCCTGGGTGAGCACGCCCGCGACGGCCAGGGTCAGTCCGGACGCCGTGGACAGGAACGCGGCGAAGGCCCCGCCGGCCACCAGCGCCCCGAGCAGATCGCCGCCGACGCCGCCGATCATGCGGTCCGGCAGCAGCAGTACGGCGGCGTCCGTGTCGCCGGTGAGGGCGAGTTCGGGGGTGTAGAGGCGGCCGAGGGCGCCGTAGAGGGGCGGCAGGAGGTAGAAGGCGCCGATCAGGCCGAGGACGGCGACCGTGGTGCGGCGGGCGGCGACGCCGTGCGGGCTGGTGTAGAAGCGGACGACGACATGCGGCAGACCCATGGTGCCCAGGAAGGTCGCGAGGATCAGTCCGTAGGTGGCGTACAGCGGGCGTTCCTGGCGGCCCGAGGCGAGAGACGTCGACATGCCGCCGTTGGTGCCGCGGTCGGCGGCCGGAACGACGGTGCCCTTGGCGAAGGTCAGGCGGGTGCCCTGCTTGATGTGGTGGGTGCCGGCGGGGAGTAGGAGGCGCCGGCCGTCGTGGGTGCGGCCGTCGACGGTGCCGGTGACGGTGACCGTCAGCGGCTTGGCCAGCTTCAGGTCGAGGCTGTCGTCAACCCGTACGACGCGCTGTTCGCGGAAGGTGGCCGGTTCCTCGAAGGCGTGGTCGGGGGATCCGTCGCCCTGCCAGGCGAGCACCAGGAAGAGGGCGGGGACCAGCAGGGCGGTGAGCTTGAGCCAGTACTGGAAGGCCTGCACGAAGGTGATGCTGCGCATGCCGCCGGCGGCGACGGTGGCGACCACGACGACGGCCACGATCACCCCGCCGAGCACGTCGGGCGCGCCCGTGAGGACGGTCAACGTCAGCCCGGCGCCCTGGAGTTGGGGCAGCAGATACAGCCAGCCGACGCCGACGACGAAGGCCCCGGCGAGGCGCCGTACGCCGTGCGAGGCGAGCCGGGCCTCGGCGAAGTCGGGGAGCGTGTAGGCGCCGGAGCGGCGCAGCGGGGCGGCGACGAACAGGAGCAGGACGAGGTAGCCGGCGGTGTAGCCGACCGGATACCAGAGCATGTCCGGGCCCTGGATCAGGACCAGGCCGGCGATGCCCAGGAAGGAGGCTGCTGAGAGGTACTCGCCGCTGATGGCGGCCGCGTTGAGGCGGGGGCCGACGGTGCGGGAGGCGACGTAGAAGTCGGAGGTGGTGCGGGAGATGCGCAGGCCGAAGGCGCCGACAAGGACGGTCGCTACGACAACGAGGGCGACCGCGGGGACCGCATAGCTCGAGTTCATCGGTCTTCGACGAGCCGCACGAAGTCCCGCTCGTTGCGTTCGGCGCGGCGGACGTACCAGAGGGCGAGCAGGACGAGGGGGGCGTAGAGGCAGAAGCCGAGGACCGCCCATTCCAGGCGGTGCGCGTCCGGCATGGCGGCGAAGACCAGCGGCAGCGGGCCGATCAGCAGGCCGAGGACCGCGAACACGGCGAGGGCGGCGCGGAGTTGGGAGCGCATGAGGGAGCGGACGTAGGTGTGGCCGAGGGTGGTCTGCTCGTCGATCTCGGTGCGCGGGCGGTAGTAGCCGGAGGCGGGGCGGGTGCGGCGGGGCGGTCCTGTGACGACGACGCGCCGCTCGGCGGGGTCCTGGTTGGGCACGGCTAGGGCCTCCTCATCAGCAGGTCCCGCAGCTCGCGTGCGTGCCGCCGGCTGACCTGGAGCTCCTCGCCGCCGACCACGACGCTCACCGTCCCGGCGTCCAGGCGGAGTTCGCCGACGTGGCGCAGGGCGACCAGGTGGCGTCGGTGGATGCGGACGAAGCCGCGGGAGCGCCAGCGCTCCTCCAGGGTGGACAGCGGGATCCGTACGAGGTGACTGCCCCGGTCGGTGTGCAGGCGTGCGTAGTCGCCCTGGGCCTCGACGTGGGTGATGTCGTCGACGGCCACGAAGCGGGTCACGCCGCCGAGTTCGACGGGTATGTGGTCGGGGTCGGGTTCGTGCACCGGGATGCGCGGGGCGCTGCCGGTGAGTTCGACGGCCCGGCGGATCGCCTCCGCGAGGCGTTCCTTGCGGACCGGTTTGAGGACATAGTCGACGGCCTTGAGGTCGAAGGCCTGTACGGCGAAGTCCTCGTGGGCGGTGACGAAGACGACCAGCGGCGGCTGGGCGAAGCCGGTCAGCAGCCGGGCCAGGTCGAGGCCGTCGAGGCCGGGCATCTGGATGTCGAGGAAGACGACGTCGATCGCCTCGGGGCCGCCGGGCCCGGACTCCAGCGCGCGGTTGATGCGGCGCAGCGCCTCGGTCGCGTCGCCGGCGCCCTCCGCGGTGCCGATGCGGGGGTCGGCGTTCAGCAGATAGAGGAGTTCCTCCAGCGAGGGGCGTTCGTCGTCGACGGCGAGGGCGCGCAGCATGAACCCGGAGTGTAGGTGGAATCGGCACGGGTGGACATGTGCCGGGGGTGGGCGTATCCGCTGGATACAGTGCCGACATGAACAGCAGGCCCGCGCCGTTCGACCAGACCGACCGGAAGATCATCTATGCGCTGATGGCCAATGCCAGGACGAGCTTCGCCGAGATCGGCGCGACCGTCGGGCTGTCGTCCACCGCGGTGAAGCGGAGGGTGGACCGGCTGCGCGAGACGGGGGTGATCACCGGGTTCACGGCCACGGTGGAGCCGTCGGCGCTCGGCTGGAGCACGGAGGCGTACGTCGAGGTGTACTGCGAGGGCGCGGCCCCGCCGCGGCGGCTCGCGGAGGTGGTCCGCAACCATCCGGAGATCACCGCGGCGATGACGGTGACCGGCGGCGCGGACGCGCTGCTGCATGTGCGGGCGCGGGACGTGGAGCACTTCGAGGAGGTGCTGGAGCGGATCCGCGTGGAGCCGTTCATCCGGAAGACGATCAGCGTGATGGTGCTGTCCCATCTGCTCCCGGAGAGCCCGGAGGCGGGCGCCACGCAGCCCGCGCCCGAATAAACATCCGAGTGCGCAGCAGACCTGCGCAGCACCGGAGAAAGACGCAGGATTCCTGCGCGGACACGCAATTCTCGTTGCTTGTCGCCCGTATCGGTCACTTCCTACCTTGGTGTCAACCCAGTCGACACCCCCAGGAAGCGGAGGAACCCCTCTGTGTCCGATTCCCGTGTGCCGCGCCGGCGGCGGTACCTCGTCTGCGAACCCAGACACTTCGCCGTGCAGTACGCGATCAATCCCTGGATGCAACCCGATGTCCGGGTCGACGTCGACCTGGCCCGGGAGCAGTGGCAGGCGCTGATCCACGCCTACCGCACCCACGGCCACGCCGTCGACACCGTGGAGCCCGCGCCCGGGCTCCCGGACATGGTCTTCGCCGCGAACTCCGCGGTCGTCGTGGACGGCCGGGTCTTCGGCTCGCTCTTCCACGCGCCCGAGCGGCGCCCGGAGTCCACGCACTACGACACGTGGTTCAAGACGGCCGGCTTCGACGTGCACCGGCCCGAGGCCGTCTGCGAGGGCGAGGGCGACCTGGTCTGGACGGGCCGGTACATGCTGGCCGGCACCGGTTTCCGTACCACCCGTGAGGCGCACCGCGAGGTGCAGGAGTTCTTCGGGCACCCGGTGATCAGCCTGACGCTGGTGGACCCGCGCTTCTACCACCTGGACACGGCGCTGTTCGTCCTGGACGACACCACCGACGGCAACAACGTGTCCTACTACCCGGAGGCATTCTCGCCGGGCAGCCGCGAGGTGCTGGCCCGGCTCTACCCGGACGCCGTGCTCGCCACCCTCGACGACGCGCTGGCCTTCGGCCTCAACTCCGTCTCCGACGGACAGAACGTCTTCATCGCGCCCCAGGCCGAGTCCCTGGCCGCCTCCCTCGCCGACCGCGGCTATGTCCCCGTGCCCGTCGACCTGTCCGAGTTCCGCAAGGCAGGCGGCGGCATCAAATGCTGCACCCAGGAGATCCGTTCATGACAGCGCCCACTCAAGTACCCGTGCCCACGCGTTCGTCCGCCGAGCTGATCCGCGCCGAGGAACCGGTCCTGGCGCACAACTACCACCCGCTGCCCGTGGTCGTGGCCCGCGCCGAGGGCACCTGGGTGGAAGACGTCGAGGGCCGCCGCTACCTGGACATGCTGGCCGGCTACTCGGCCCTCAACTTCGGCCACCGCCACCCGGCGCTGATCGACGCGGCCCACCGGCAGCTGGACCGCCTCACCCTCACCTCCCGTGCCTTCCACCACGACAAGTTGGCCGAATTCGCCGAGAGACTGGCCGAGTTGACCGGCCTGGACATGGTGCTCCCGATGAACACGGGCGCCGAGGCGGTCGAGTCCGGCATCAAGGTGGCCCGCAAATGGGCGTACGAGGTGAAGGGCGTCCCGGCCGACCGGGCGACGATCGTGGTCGCCGCGGAGAACTTCCACGGGCGAACGACGACCATCGTGTCGTTCTCCACGGACGAGACGGCGCGGCAGGGCTTCGGTCCCTTCACGCCCGGCTTCCGGATCGTGCCGTACAACGACCTGGCGGCTCTCGAAGCCGCGGTCGACGAGACGACGGCGGCCGTGCTGCTCGAGCCCATCCAGGGCGAGGCGGGCGTGGTCGTCCCGGACGCGGGCTACCTCGCCGGGGTGCGCGAGCTGACCCGGCGCAAGGGGTGCCTGTTCATCGCGGACGAGATCCAGTCGGGCCTGGGCCGCACGGGCCGGACGCTCGCCGTCGAGCACGAGTCGGTCGTGCCGGACGTGCTGCTGCTGGGCAAGGCGCTGGGCGGCGGCATCGTGCCGGTGTCCGCGGTGGTCGCCCGGCGGGACGTGCTCGCGGTGCTCCGCCCCGGTGAGCACGGCTCGACCTTCGGCGGCAATCCCCTCGCGGCCGCGGTCGGCACGGCGGTGGTCGAGCTGCTGGAGACGGGCGAGTACCAGCGCCGGGCGACCGAGCTGGGCGTGGTCCTGCGCGGCGGTCTCGACCGGCTCGTCGGCAAGGGCGTCACCGGCTTCCGGGCGCGGGGTCTGTGGGCCGGCGTCGACATCGACCCGGTGATCGGCACGGGACGGGAGATCGGCGAGCGGCTGATGCGGGAGGGCGTCCTGGTCAAGGACACCCACGGCTCCACGATCCGCCTGGCGCCGCCACTGACGATCACGGCGGACGAGCTGGAGTCGGCGCTGGGGGCGCTGGAGAAGGTGCTGGCGTAGGAGGTCCGGGCCGGCGCACGGACGCCGGTCCCCGATCCGCCCGCTTCACCCTTCGGCCGCCCCTCCCAGGTGCCCGAAGGGTGAAGATGGGGACAAGAGGTGGTAGACCACTCTCAGCGACAGAGAGGTCGGCCGTGGGCACTCACGAGGAGCAGGACGTTGCCCGGCAGCGGTTCGACGTGGCCGACGCCGCGCCCCTGCTGCTCGACGAGCGGGGCGTGGTGACGAGCTGGACGCCGGACGCCCAGCGGCTGCTGGCGTACACCGCCCCCGAGGTGGTGGGTACCGACGTGGCCGGTCTGCTGTCCGCCGAGGACGCCGCCCGGGTGCCCGAGCTGGCCGAGCGGTGCCGCCGGGACGGCGGCTGGGCGGGGCTGCTGACCGCGCGCCACCGCAGCGGGCGGCCGGTCCGGCTGATGGTGCGGATCACTCCGGCGGTGGAACCCGACGGCGCGGCCCACTGGCTGGTCCTGCTGTCCGACATGGCGGGCGCCCGCGGCTGGGACATGAGCCGGACCGTGCTGGAGCAGATGGTCACCGACTCCCCCGTCGGTATAGCGATCGTGGACGCGAACCTGCGCTGCGTCTGGTCGAACGCCGCCCTGGAGCAGTTCGGCGGCGGCTCCGCGGACGAGCGGCTGGGCCGGCGGCTCGTGGAGATCCAGCCCGGCATCGACACCGAGGGCATCGAGGCGCAGATCCGGCGCGTGCTGGAGACCGGCCGGCCGGTGGTCGGGTACGAGCACGTGGGCCAGGTCCGCTCGGCGCCGCACCGGGAGACCGCGCACATGCTTTCGTTCACCCGGCTGGAGGACGACCAGGGTCACCCGATGGGCGTCTACTACACGGTCGTGGACATCACCGAGCGGCACCGCGCCCGCCAGCGGCTGGCGCTGCTCGACCGGGCCGGGGAGCAGATCGGCCGCACCCTGGACATCACGCGGACCGCGCAGGAGCTGGCCGACGTGGCCGTGCCGGGCTTCGCCGACTTCGTCTGCGTCGACCTGCTGGACTCGGTGCTGCGCGGCGCCGAGCCCGAGCCGGGCCCGTTGCGCGCCACCGACCACGTGCCGTTGCGGCGGGCCGGGCACCAGTCGGTGAACGCCGGGGTCCCGGAGGCCGTCGTGGGGATCGGCGAGGTGGCCACCTACCTCGCCGGTTCACCCCCGATCCGCAGCCTCACCACGGGCCGCTCCTGGCGGGAGGGGCGGCTGGACCCGCTGGCCAAGGAGTGGGCTACCGGCATACCGGGCGACCGGGCGGCGACCTTCCTGGAGCTGGGCCTGCACAGCGTGCTGATCGTGCCGATCCGTGCCCGGGGCGTCACGCTGGGCGTCACCACCTTCTTCCGGCGCCACCGCCAGGACCCCTTCGACGAGGACGACCTCACCCTCGCCGAGGACCTCGTGTCCCGGGCCGCCGTCTGCGTGGACAACGCCCGCCGCTACAGCCGGGAACGGGACGCGGCCCTCGTACTCCAGCGCAGTCTGCTGCCGCGCCGGCTGCCCGAGCAGGACGCGGTGGAGGTGGCCGCCTGCTACCGCCCGGCCGACGAGCTGACCGGACTCGGCGGCGACTGGTACGACCTGATCACCCTGTCCGGCGCGCGGGTCGCCCTGGTCGTCGGCGAGGTGCCCGGCCACGGCATCGACGCCGCCGCGGCCATGGGCCGCCTGCGCACCGCAGTACGCACCCTCGCGGCGCTCGATCTGCCGCCGGAGGAGATCCTCGCGCACCTCGACGACCTGGTCGGGCGGACGGCCCACGAGGAGGGCTTCGGGCCGGAGGGCGCGGGCGTCCAGCAGGTGGGTTCCGGGTGTGTGTACGTGATCTACGACCCCGTCGACGGCCAGTGCACCATGGCCGCGGCCGGCCATCCCGCGCCCGCGGTCGTGATGCCGGACGGCTCGGTGAGCTTCGTCGACCTGCCGCAGGGGCCGCCGCTGGGCGCCGGGGGTCCGCCCTTCGAGTCGGTCGAGCTGGCGCTGGCCGAGGGCAGCACCCTCGCGCTGCACACCGACGGGCTGCTGGCCCGGGGCGCCGACTGGGCCGTCGACGCCGACCGGGACCGGCTGCGCCGTGCCCTGGAGCGGCTCGCGCCGACGCTCGACCTGCGCTGCCGGGCCGTGGTCGACGCGCTGGTGCCGGACCGCCCGTACGACGACGTGGCCCTGCTGATGGCCCGCACCAGGCTGCTCGGTGCCGACCAGGTCGCCGACTGGGACCTGCCCGCCGACCCGGCGGTGGTCGCCGACGCCCGCAAGGAGGCCGCCCGGCAGCTGGCCGAGTGGGGCCTGGAGGAGCTGGCGTTCACCACCGAACTCGTCGTCAGCGAGCTGGTCACCAACGCCATCCGGCACGCGGACGGCCCGATCCGGCTGCGTCTGATCAGGGACCGCGCCCTGATCTGCGAGGTGTCCGACGGCGGCGCCACCGCACCCCACCTGCGCCATCCGCGCACCACCGACGAGGGCGGCCGCGGACTGCTGCTGGTCTCCCAGTTCACCCAGCGATGGGGCACCCGCTTCGTACCCGAGGGGAAGGTCATCTGGGCCGAGCAGTCCCTGACGGATCCGCCGGCCTGACGGACAGGGACGCACATACGTCGTACGGCATGGGAAAATGGTGTGATTCCGGCGGATGGGCGGTAGCCATGAACGATGCGGCCATCGACTACGCGGGGGTGTTCCAGGCGCTGCCGGGCATGGTGGCGCTGCTGACGCCCGACCTGATCTACGCGGACGCCAACGAGGAGTTCCTGCGGGTGGCGGGGCGCACCCGCGAGCAGGTCATCGGCCGCTATCTCTTCGACGTCTTCCCGGACAACCCGAACGACGCCGGTGCCTCGGGAATGCGCAACCTGGCCGCCTCGCTGGAGCGCGTGGTGGCCACCGGCACGCGGGACGCGATGGCCCTGCAGCGGTACGACGTCGAGGATCCCCAGCGGCCCGGGGAGTGGGAGGAGCGCTACTGGAGCCCCGTCAACGCGCCGGTGCTCGACGCCGAGGGGAAGGTCATCCTGCTGGTGCACCGGGTCGAGGAGGTCACCGAGCTGATCCGGGCCCGCGGCGGCCCGAGCGGCAGCCGGGCCCGCGTCCTGGAGGCCGAGCTGTACACGCGCGCCCGCGAACTCCAGGAGCTCAACGAACGGCTGCGCCAGGCGCACGCCCGCGAGCGCGAGGTCGCCCTCGCCCTCCAGGAGGCGATGCTCCCCGCCCGCCGGCAGGTCCGCCACCACCAGGCCGCCGTGCGCTACCGGCCCGCGGTGGGCGCGCTGAACGTGTGCGGCGACTGGTACGACCTCGTCGACCTGGTGGGCGGCAACCGCATCGGGGTGGCCGTGGGCGACGTGGTCGGACACGGTCTGGAGGCCTCCTGCGTCATGGGCCAGCTGCGCAGCGCGCTGAGCGCCGCGTCCCGGGTCGCCGCGGGTCCGGCCGAGGCCCTCAACGTCCTCGGCCGCTACGCCAACGTCGTCGACGGCGCCGAATCGGCCACCGCCGTGACGACGTTCATCGACTTCGACGAGCACACGATCACGTACAGCAGCGCCGGCCACCCGCCACCCGCCCTGGTCCACCCGGACGGCCGGGTCGAGTTCCTGGACCAGGCCACCGACCCGCCCCTCGACGCCCACCCCGACCCGATCCCCAGACCCCAGGCCTGCACGACGTACTCCGAGGGCGCCACCCTCGTCCTCTACACCGACGGCCTGATCGAACGCCGTCACGAGGACATCGACAAGGGCCTCTCCCGCCTGGCCACCTCCCTGACCCGCCACCGCACCCTGCCCCGGAACCCCTCGCCGACGCGGTCCTCCTGGAGCTGCTTCCCCCGGGCGGCGCGACGGACGACACGGCGCTGGTGATCGTGCGGTTGTGAGCGGTACCGCACACGGCACCGTGCGATCAAGACGTGGTGGCCCGCCAGCCGGGATGCGGAATCCGCCATGATGGGCCGTCAAGTTGCCTTCTACCAACGGGTAACAGGAGGCTGGTCCCGCAGTTGCTCCCCATGTGCGCGACGCGGTGTCCGCCGTGTTCCGGCGGACTGCGGCTGCACCTACACTGACAAACCCACGACACGCCGGTTGACCTGCCGGAACGCGGCGGCCCAGGCGATCCGCCGGAGTGAGGAGCGACCCCTTTGTTCTACTACGTGCTCAAATACGTGTTGCTGGGACCACTGCTGAGACTCGTCTTCCGGCCTCGCATCGAGGGGCTCGAACACGTACCGGCGGAGGGGCCGGCCATCGTCGCCGGCAACCATCTCTCCTTCTCGGACCACTTCCTGATGCCGGCGATCCTGAAGCGCCGCATCACCTTCCTCGCGAAGAAGGAGTACTTCACCGGTCCCGGCATCAGGGGCCGGCTCACCGCGACCTTCTTCCGCAGCGCGGGCCAGATCCCGGTCGACCGCACCGGCAAGGAGGCAGGGCAGGCGGCGATCCGCGAGGGTCTCGGCGTACTGCGCAAGAACGAGCTGCTCGGGATCTATCCGGAGGGCACCCGGTCGCACGACGGCCGCCTGTACAAGGGCAAGGTCGGAGTCGCCGTCATGGCGCTCAAGGCCCAGGTCCCCGTCATCCCCTGCGCGATGATCGGCACCTTCGAGGCGCAGCCGCCCGGCAAGGTCATCCCGAACATCCACCCCGTGGTCATCCGCTTCGGCAAGCCCCTCGACTTCTCCCGCTACGCCGGCATGGAGAACGAGAAGGCGATCCTGCGGGCCATCACCGACGAGATCATGTACGCCATCCTGACGCTGTCCGAGCAGGAGTACGTCGACGAGTACGCGGCCGTCGTCAAGGCGCAGGAGGCGGAGGCGGCCGGGGCCGCGGAGAAGGAGCGCCGGTTCCCGCGGATGCCGCTGGGATAGGACGGGTCGGGCATGTGGGTGAGGGGCGGCCGGATCACTCCGGTCGCCCCTCACTTCGTACGACTGCCGGTTAAGGCTTGGGCGTGGCGTGCGGGGTGCAGGTCACGTCCGCGGCGTCCAGCTTGCCGCTCAGGAGGTAGTCGTCCACCTTCTGGTTGATGCACGGGTTGACCAGGCCGGTCACGCCGTGCGAGCCCGCGTCCTTCTCGGTGATCAGGCGGGAGCCCTTGAAGCGCTTGTGCAGTTCGACGGCGCCGTCGTACGGGGTGGCGGCGTCACGGGTGGACTGCACGATCAGGACCTGCGGCAGGCCCTTGTGGGTCGTCACGTCCACCGGGTTCTGCTGCTTCACCGGCCAGGTCGCGCAGGGCAGGTTCAGCCAGGCGTTGGCCCAGGTCATGAACGGGTAGTTCTTGTTGAGCTCGGTGTTGTCCTTGTCCCACTTCTTCCAGCTGGTGGGCCACTTGGCGTCGGTGCACTCGACGGCCGTGTAGACGGCGTTGCCGTTCTCCGCGGTGATGTTGCCCGCGGTGTCCGACAGGTCGGGGGCGGCGGCGTCGACCAGCGCCTGGGTGTCGCCGGCGAAGTACTTGCTGAAGACCGTCGCGACCGGCACCCACGAGGAGTCGTAGTACGGGGCGCTCTGGAAGAAGCCGATCAGCTCGTTCGGGCCGACGACCCCGCCGATGGGGTTCTTCTTGGCGGTGGCCCGCAGTTCCAGCCACTTCGCCTGGACGGCGTCCCGGGTCGTGCCGAGGTGGAAGGCGGCGTCGTTGGCGGCGACCCAGTCCTCCCAGTCCTTCCAGCGGCCCTCGAAGGCGACGTCCTGGTCCAGGTTGGCCTGGTACCAGATCTTCGACTTCGACGGGTTGACCACGCTGTCCACGATCATGCGGCGCAGGTGGCCCGGGAACATGGTGCCGTAGACGGCGCCGATGTACGTGCCGTAGGAGACGCCAAGGTAGTTGAGCTTCTTCTCGCCGAGCGCGGCACGGATGACGTCCAGGTCGCGCACGGTGTTCGGCGTGGTCATCTGGGCCAGCATCGCCTTGCCGGTGCGCTCGGCACAGCCCTTGGCGTACTCGGCTGCCAGCTTGCGCTGGGCCAGCTTGTCGGCCTCGGAGTCCGGGACCGGGTCGGCCTTCGGCGCCTTCACGAACTCCTGCGGGTCGATGCAGGAGATCGGCGCGGAGTGGCCGACGCCGCGCGGGTCGAAGCCCACGAAGTCGTAGGCCTTGGCCACGTTGGCCCAGATCGGGTTCTTGTTGGTGACCCGGGTCGGGAAGCGCATGCCGGAGCCGCCGGGGCCGCCCGGGTTGTAGACGAGGGCGCCCTGCCGGTCCGCCGCCGTCCCGGTGTTGCCGATGCGGTCGACGGCGAGCTTGATCTGCTTGCCGTACGGCTTGGCGTAGTCGAGCGGGACGCTGACCCAGCCGCACTGGATGGGCTTGGCGAAGCCCCAGTCGGCGGGGCAGTCCTGCCAGTCGATGCCGGCCTTGGCGGCCCGGGCGGCGGCGATCGCGGCACCGCGGGCCTCGCGGTCCTTGCCGTACCCGGCGCCGGACGCCGCGCTGGCGCTGGCCGAGGGCGCCGCGACGGCGCCGGCTATCAGCGTGGCGGTGACGAGCGCTCCGGCCGAACCGAGCACCGTCGTCCGCCTGTTCGGTCTCATTCCCCTCAAGTGGGGCCTCCCCCTCAGTCTCTTCATCGGTCTCTTCCGATGGACAGAGGGATCCTCGCGGCTGTGAGCAGTCTGAGAACAGAGGTCGTTGACCTTCTTTGCCAATCCGATAAACGGGAACCCGTGTCCCGCTCAGCGGATACTCACCCGAGGGCGGCGAGCGCCTCGTCCAGCACGCGCCGCAGCCGCAGCGCGTCCCCGGCCGTGGCACTCACCAGCGCGGCCGGCCCGGCCAGCGGCATGAGGGCAGCATCCTCCCCCAGCATCCGGGCCGCCACCGGTTCGGCCGCGAACTCCGGTCGTACGACGACGAGTTGCCCGACGGCCCGATGCCCGCCCAGCACGGCGGGACCGTCCCAGCCGCCCGGCGCCCCGGGCCCGCAGGCGAGCTCCTGGTCCAGCACGGCGCGCCCTTCGACGCGCACGGTAAGACGGCTGGTCAGGCGTCCGGGTTGCTCCCCGGTCCGCCCGAGTACCTGCTCCTCGCGCAGCACCAGCCGCGCCCCGGCGCCGAGCTCGACGCGCGTCCTGACGTACAGGTCGCTGCCCTTGGCGGAGATCAACTGCTCGGGCAGCCACTCCAGTTCGCCCCCGTCGCCGACGTCGAGCCGCACGTCGTAACGCGACTCGCCCTTCGTCTGCCCCGGCAGCGCGATGGTGGCGGCGGCCGAGCCGACCCTCAGCCGCGCCCCTGCCTCCACCTCCGCCTCGACGGTGAAGTGGTCCCCGCCAAGCGGTCCGCTCATCGCCCCGACGAGCATGACGCGCGCCTCGGCACCGCTCCCCCGCGTCCGCCGCAGCGCGAGCGGCCCCTCACCTTCCAGTACGGGCAGCGAGGTCCCGCCCCTCCCGTCCTGCCGGGCGACGATCCGAGCGGTGGCGCGCACCCCGCTCACGGTCACGCCGTCCACGCGGCGAGCTGCGCCCGCACCCACGCGGCGACGTCCGTGACGCCGGTCGCGCTCCTCAACGACTGGAAGACGACGGGCAGTTCGGCGCGCTGGGCTTTGGCGTCGGCGGCCATACGTCCGAGATCGGACCCGACATACGGCGCGAGGTCGGTCTTGTTGACGACGAGCAGGTCGGCGGTGGTCACGCCGGGCCCGCCCTTGCGCGGAATGTCGTCCCCGCCCGCAACGTCGATCACGAAGATCTGCGCGTCCACGAGTCCCTTGGAGAAGGTGGCGGTGAGATTGTCCCCACCGGACTCGACGAGGATCAGATCGAGCGGCCCGACCTCGTCCTCCAGATCCTCCACCGCTTCGAGGTTGGCGGAGATGTCGTCCCGGATCGCGGTGTGCGGACAGGCGCCCGTCTCGACGGCGGTGATCCGCTCGGGCGGCAGCACGGCCTCCCGGAGCAGGAACTCGGCGTCCTCACGGGTGTAGATGTCGTTGGTGACGACGGCGAGGGACAGCTCCTCGCGCAGGGCCCGGCAGAGCGCGGCGACGGTGGCGGTCTTCCCGGAGCCGACGGGCCCACCGAGCCCGATACGGAGTGCACGGCGCGAGCCGTCGGGACGACGGGCGTCGGCGCTGACGGCAGAGGGGCCGTCGTGGGTGTGGTCGAGGTGCATGGGTACGGCTCCAAATGACGTTCTCAGGACGCGAAGAGGCGTACCGCCCAGGCGGCGTGCGCCTCCGCGCCGATCTCCAACAAGGGGCCGGACGCGGCGGGCAGGACGTCGACTCCCTCGTCGACAGCCCGGCGTGCGGCCTCCACGGCCTGGTCCACGACGCGGTCCAGTTCCGGCGCGAGCCGCGCCAGTGCCCCCGTCGCGTCGAAGGGGTCGAGGCTCAGCAGACGCACCGTCGCACTCGCCGGCCCGCTCACACTCTCGTAGGCCGCGCAGTAGGCCGCGTCCACGGCCTCCAGCCCGGCCGCCCGAGCCGCCAGCCCCAACACCACGGGCTGATGCGCCCCCTTGGGGAACTGCCGCGCCACAGCGTCGAGTTCGTCCGAAGGCCAGGTCGCCCGCGCGGCCCGCAGCAGTTGGCGTCCCAGCTTCCGCGCGGCCACCCGAAGCGCCGGTGACGGCGTCCGCGCGTCCGCCGCCGCGTCCAGCTCCCGGATGTCCAGGCCGAGTACGGCGGCCGCGGCCAGCGAGGCCGAGACCAGCCCCGCCGTGTGCAGCCGCCCCCGGCAGAAGGACTCCAGGCTCGCGCCCCCGGTGATCCGCCCGGCCTTCACCGCCGCCTCGGCCCCGCCGGAGTGCGCGTGCCCTCCGGCGGGAAAGCGGCCGTCGGCCAGGACAAGAAGTGCGGCTCTCGACATCACGCCACCATCAGAAGAGGAAGTAGCGCTGGGCCATGGGCAGTTCGGCGGCCGGCGTGGCCTCCACCAGCTCGCCGTCGATGTGCACGGCGAAGCTGTCGGGGTCGACCCGCACCCGCGGCCGCGCGTCGTTCTCGCGCATGTCGGCCTTGGTCACCCCGCGCGTCGACTCGATCGCCACGAACCGCTTCCCCAGCTGGAGCCGCTCCGGCAGCCCGTCCTCGATGGCCAACGGGGCGACGAAGTTGAAGGAGTTGGCGGCGGGCGCCCGCCCGATCGCGCCGTACATCGGGCGCGGCAGGATCGGCTGCGGCGTCGGGATCGACGCGTTGGCGTCGCCCATCTGCGCGTACGCGATCTGCCCGCCCTTGACGACGAGATGCGGCTTGACGCCGAAGAACGCCGGCTCCCACAGCACGAGGTCGGCGAGCTTGCCGGTCTCCACCGATCCGACCTCGCGCGCGAGGCCCTGCGCGAGCGCCGGGTTGATCGTGTACTTGGCGACGTAGCGCCGTACCCGATGGTTGTCCGCTCGCCCGTCGCCGGGCAGCGCGCCCCGTCGGCGCTTCATCACGTGCGCCGTCTGCCAGGTGCGCAGGATCACCTCGCCGACCCGGCCCATGGCCTGGGCGTCGGAGGAGATGATCGAGATGGCGCCCAGGTCGTGCAGTATGTCCTCGGCGCCGATGGTCGAGGGGCGGATCCGGGACTCGGCGAAGGCCAGGTCCTCGGGGACGGCCGGGTTGAGGTGGTGGCAGACCATCAGCATGTCGAGGTGTTCCTCGGCGGTGTTGACGGTGTACGGGCGGGTCGGGTTGGTGGAGCTGGGCAGGACGTGCGGCTCGGAGACGACGGTCATGATGTCCGGAGCGTGCCCACCGCCCGCGCCCTCGGTGTGGTAGGCGTGGATGCCCCGGCCCCCGATGGCGGCGAGCGTGTCGCCCACGAAACCGGCCTCGTTCAAGGTGTCCGTGTGGATGGCGACCTGGACACCGGTCCGGTCCGCCACGGTCAGCGAGGCGTCGATGACTGCCGGGGTCGACCCCCAGTCCTCGTGCAGCTTCAGACCCAGGGCGCCGCCGCGGATCTGCGACAGCATCGCCTCGTGCGAGACGGTGTTGCCCTTGCCGAGGAAGCCGATGTTGAGCGGGTACTGCTCCATCGCCTCCAGCATGCGGGCGAGGTGCCAGGGGCCCGGCGTGACCGTGGTGGCCTTGGAGCCCTCGGCCGGGCCCGTGCCGCCGCCCACCACCGTGGTGACACCGGCGGACAGCGCCTCGTCGGCGATCTGCGGGCAGATGAAGTGGACGTGCGCGTCGACCCCGCCGGCGGTGAGGATTCGCCCGTTGCCCGCGATGATCTCGGTCTCCGGGCCGATCACCAGATCCGGGTGCACCCCGTCCATGGTGTCGGGGTTGCCCGCCTTGCCGATCCCGGTGATCCGGCCGTCGCGGATGCCGACGTCGGCCTTGACGATCCCCCAGTGGTCGATGATCACCGCGCCCGTGATGACGGTGTCCGGGGTGCCGTCTGCGCGCGTAGCGCGCGACTGTCCCATGGACTCGCGGATGACCTTGCCACCGCCGAACACGGCCTCCTCACCGGCGAGTCCGGGCCCGCCGGAACGGTCCTCCTCGATCTCGACGATCAGGTCGGTGTCGGCCAGCCGGATGCGGTCGCCGGTGGTCGGGCCGAACAGGTCGGCGTACGCGGCGCGTGAGATCTCAGGCATCGAGGGCACCTCCGGTCTCCCCGCGCAGCCCGGGCACCACGCGGGCGCCGGCGAGCGGGACGAGTTCGACGTCGACGGGGATGCCGGGCTCGAAGCGCACGGCCGTACCGGCGGCGATGTTCAGCCGCTTGCCGCGGGCGGCGGCGCGGTCGAAGTCGAGCCCGGGGTTGGCCTCGGCGAAGTGGTAGTGGGAGCCGACCTGGACGGGACGGTCGGCGGAGTTGAGGACGGTCAGGCTGGTGACCTCACGGCCCTCGTTGTAGGCAATCGGACCGTCGGCGAAGAGGAGCTCTCCGGGGATCATCGCGGCCCCCTCAGACGATCGGGTCGTGGACGGTGACGAGCTTGGTGCCGTCCGGGAAGGTCGCCTCGACCTGGACGTCGTGGATCATCTCGGGGATGCCCTCCATCACGTCGTCGCGGGTCAGCAGCTTGCGCCCGGAGGCCATGAGCTCGGCGACGGTACGGCCGTCACGCGCGCCCTCGAGGATGTGCGACGTGATGAGCGCGACCGCCTCGGGGTGGTTGAGCCTCAGTCCACGGGCCCGGCGCTTCTCGGCCACGTCGGCCGCCACGTGGATGAGCAGCCTCTCTTGCTCGTGCGGGGTCAGTTGCACGTCCCACCTCACAGTCCTCGCTCCGGACCGTGCGGGGTCCGGTTGCCGCGGCCACGGGCAAAGTCCCTGGTGGCGTGGATCGGCAGGCTAGTTGGACCGAGTTTCAAGCAAGTTAACCGAGCTGTGATCCTGCACGCTCATCAACGCCCGTAGACCGTCGCGCAGCACGTCCGCCGGCATCGGCCCGAACAGGGCCTGCTGCGCGAGAAACCCCATGGCGGCGGACATCATGGTGCGGGCCACATGGTCCGGGGACACGTCCGACCGCATCATCCCGGCGTCCTGGTACGCCTCGACGATGCGCGTCCACGCGTCCTGCACGGCGCCGTAGCCCTCGCGCAGCAGGGCCGCGAGTTCGTCGTTGCGGAGTGTCTCCGTCCACACCTGGACGACCAGCCGCGGGAACGCGGGCCGCCCGTCCACGGTCAAGGCCTCCCTGCTCGCCAGTACGCGGCCCAGGACCGTCGTCACCAGAAGGTCGGGAGACGTGGGCGGAATGCTGTGGGCCGCCTCCTCGAAGCCCTCGTGGACCTGGCCGAGCACTTCGATGACGATCGCGGCGATCAGCTCGTCCTTGCCGCTGAAGTAGCGGTAGACCGCCCCGGCCGACAGGTCGACCTCCTTCAGCACGTCCTGCATGGACGTCGCATGGAAGCCGTTGCGGGCGAAGCAGCGGGCGGCGCCGTCGAGGATCTGCCGGCGCCGGGCGTCGAGGTGTTCCTGGGATACGCGGGCCATGCCCCACAAGCTAAAACGAACATTCCTTCTTGACAAGCGGCCACAGCGGCGGGACGGTGGTGACACACCAAAAACGAACGATCCTTCTTTTTAGCGCTCCGAGAGGAACAACCCCCATGTCCACCGCTTCCGCTACTCCCCCGCGGACGCAAACCCGCCGCCTCCTCGCGGTCGTCGCCCTCGTCCCCCTGCTCGCCGCGCTGGCCCTGTGGGCCTTCGCCTGGCCGGCGGCCCGCACCGCGCCCCGCGACGTGCCGCTCGGCGTGGCCGGCCCCACCGCCGCCACGGCCCAGGTCGAACAGCAGCTGACGCGACACAAGGGTGCGTTCGAGATCCACCACTACGCCGACGAGAAAGCCGCCCGGCACGCCATCGAGGACCGGACCGTATACGGCGCGGTCGTGGTCACCGCCCAGGGCCCCGAACTGCTGACCGCGTCGGCTGCGAGCCCGGTCGTCGCCCAGCTGCTCCAGCAGGCGGTGGCGCAGCAGGCCGCGTCGACCGGCACCCCGGTGAAGACGGTCGACGTCGTCGCCGCTCCCGCCGAGGACCCTCGGGGCGCCGCCTTGAGCGCCAGCGTGCTGCCCCTCGCCCTGGCCGGAATCGTGGCGGGCGCCATAGTGACCCTGCACGGGCTGCGCGGGATCCGTGCCGCGCTCGCTCTGGTCGTCGCGGCGGCGCTGGTCGGCCTGGTCGCGGTCACCGTCGCGCACAGCTGGCTCGGTGTGCTGACCGGCGACTGGTGGGCGGAGGCCGGGACGTTCGGGCTGTCGACGCTGGCGGTCGCCGCGGCCGTGGCGGGGCTCGCGGCCCTCGTCGGCCCGGCGGGCATCGGGATCGTCTCGTTCGTCGTGATGTTCCTCGGCAACCCGTTCTCCGGCGCGTCCTCGGCGCCGAGCATGCTGCCGGAGCCGGTCGGCACGATCGGCCAGTGGCTGCCGCCGGGCGCCGGGACGACCCTGCTGCGCTCGGAGTCCTTCTTCGACGGCGCCGCGGCGACCGGCCCCGCCCTCACCCTGACCTGGTGGGCCGCGCTGGGCCTGGGCGCCGTGCTCCTCGGCAGCGCGCTCAAGAGCCGGGCGAAGGCCACGGACCCCGTCGCCGAACGGGAGCTCGCCCCGGTCGGCTGACCGCGCCACGGCACACCGAACCGGCCGTGCGTCCCCGCTGTAGCGGACGGGGACGCACGGCCTTTCCGTGCCCCAACAGAGCTTTTCTTACGAGGGGTTCGATCCCCGGTGCTCCGCCGCGATGCCGAACCGCCGGCGTTCGCGGGGAGCCGAAGCGACCTCGCGGACGGTCGAGACCGCGCTGATCACCTGCTCCTCGACCGGCTTGTCGAGTGCGTCGAGGGCGGCGAGTCGTTCCAGGTCAGCGGCGGAGACCAGGGCGACCAGGGGCTTGCCGTGCCGTGTCACGACGACGCGCTCGCCGCCGTACACCACCCGGTTGATCAGGTCGGCGAGCTCAGCCCTGGCTTGCGTCACCGGAATCTCGTAGGCCATACCCCCATCATAACGTCACGTACGTCCTGTACATTTCTTACAGACGCCGAAGGAGGGGTACCCATGACCCGACCGTCCGCCCGCCATGTCCTGCCCGAGTTCACCGAGCGCACCAGTTACGGGCACAAGTCGATGGATCCGTACTCGAAGCTGCTGGAGGAGCGGATCGTCTTCCTCGGGACGCCGGTCGACGACATCTCGGCGAACGACGTGATGGCGCAGTTCATGTACCTGGAGCACAAGGACCCCGACCGGGACATCGCGCTGTACATCAACTCGCCGGGCGGCTCGTTCAGCGCGATGACGGCGGTCTACGACACGATGCAGTACGTCACCTGCGACGTGGAGACGACCTGCCTGGGACAGGCGGGCTCCTCCGCCGCGGCGCTGCTGGCCGCCGGCACACCGGGCAAGCGGTTCGTGCTGCCGGGCGCCCGCGTGGTGATCCACCAGCCGTCGCTGGCCGAGCCGGTCGAGGGGCAGGCCAGCGATCTGGCCATCCAGGCCGCGGAGTTGACACGGATGCGCGCCCGCCTGGAGGAGATGCTCGTACGGCACACGGGGCGCAGCCCGGAGCAGGTGACCGCGGACATCGAGCGGGACAAGATCCTGGACGCCCAGGGAGCGGTGGAGTACGGACTGGTGGACCGGATCATCCCCAGCCGCCGGCCGACCCTCGCGCCGCCGACCGGGCGGTGAGCGGCCGGTGCTCCCACCCGAACTGCCGCCGCTGCCCGCGCTGACGCGCGCCGAGGGCGAGTTGATCGACCGTTACCTCGACGTGGTCGATCTGCTCGGCCGTATCAACCCCGCGCACCACGGGGACACGTACCGCGGACTGCGTGCCGCCCAGGCGCTGGTGAGCAAGGCGGCCGAGCTGCGGGACGCGCTGGCGCTGATGCATCAGCGGGGCGAGACCGAGCTGCACGCGTTCACGCTGGCGCAGGCGCTCAGGGTCCTGGACGGGGAGCGGCGCACGGCCCGGGTCACCGTGCCGCCGCACTCCGACAGTTGACGCACGCACAGCCGGTCCGGACGGTCCGTCACCGGGACGAAGCGTCCGGACCGGAGTTGAAACGAACCAAACGACGTACCCCCGTTCGGAGTAGCCGCGTCTCCTTTTTAGCGACCGTCAAGCTTGCGCAACGCGCGTGGACGACGGACGGAATGGGACATTCCGCCGCTGGTCCGGGGCTGGTTCACCCCCTCGACGCCGTCTCGAACAAGGGGGTGTCCACCCGAACGGGTGAGTGGTGAGTAACAACACAAATCCCCGATTCCATTGGGATTTTGGGACAAGCGTGAGTCAAGATCCCTGTCTGACGACAAGCCCCCGCCGAAGCGGCGGGGCGGTCCGGGTGGACGCCGAGTCCTGCCGCCGCCCGGATGACCGAGTCGACAGGAGTGGATCGGCAGGAGTGGAGGACCCAAGCAGTACGGGTCGCCGGCACGGTCACGCCATGACCGGACCGAGCAGCCCTTGGGGTGAAGCCGCGTCAGCGGCCGGGCAACTTCGCCAGCCCGAATCCGACAGGTCATCCTTCACAGGCGGCTGACGAAGGGTTGCGCATGACTGCGCTCAATCGTGTCCCGTCGCTCATGGTCCGGGCCGGTACGGCCTCGGCTCTCACCATCGCCGCGGTAGGCGGCTCCGTCGTGGTCCCGGGTGTCGCCTCCGACGCCGCGGCCGCCACGCCGGCGACGAAGGCACTTCAGGTGGCGGCGTCCAAGAAAGGCTCCCCGTACAAGTGGGGCGCCACGGGACCGCGCCGCTTCGACTGCTCGGGGTTCACGCTGTACTCGTTCAAGAAGGCGGGCAAGAAACTGCCCCGGACGGCGGCCCAGCAGTACAACAAGACCCACCACATCTCCTCGAAGAGCCGCAAGGCCGGAGACCTCGTGTTCTTCCACTCGGGCTCCAGCGTGTACCACGTGGGCATCTACGCCGGGAAGGGGAAGATCTGGCACGCCCCGAAGACCGGGGACGTCGTGAGGCTGCAGAAGATCTGGACGAAGAGCGTCTGGTACGGCCGGGTCAGCTGACTCTCCCGTGGGGGCGACGGTCACCTGACCGGCCGTCGCCCCCGCGGGCCCTCACGGCTCCTGCTGCCCGGCTGCCGACAGCGGCTGGGCCGGTACGGTCCAGGGCAGCTCGATGGAGACCGTCTTGCCGCCCTCTCTGGTGGGTCGCACCCGGAGTCTGCCGCCGCACTCGGCGGCCAGCCAACGAACGATCACCATGCCACGGCCGTTGTCCTGTTGGACGGCGGCCGGCAGTCGTTTGGGGAAGCGCGGGTGGCTGTCGGTGACGCCGATGTGCAACTGTTCGTCACGGTCCAGGACGATGTCCACCGTGAAGGTGGGTGACTGCCCGAAGGTGTGCTGTACGGCGTTGGTGGCGAGTTCGGAGACGATCAGGCGGATGGTCTCGGCCGCCTCGGTGTCGGCCGGCAGTCCCCATTCCGCCAGGGTGCTGACCACATAGCCGCGGGCCGTGGAGACCGAGGCCGGCTCGCTCGGCAGAGTGACGGATGCTTCCAGATGGTCTGCCATGGCGCAGTCGTCCCTTTCCCGCGGGACCGGGGTCCGACACAGAGCGGATGGTTCGAGTACGGTCCCGGACTGGTGCTTCTCCGCCAGACTGCCATTACCGCGCCGGTCACGGTGGCGATCCACCAAGATATGCATATATCTGTCGCTCGAAGCGGTGAACTCTGCGACGGGAGACCGTATTTGGGTGGCCCGGAAGGAGTAAGGAGTAGCGCATGCAGAACGGTCCCGCGGTGCGCCGTCGGAAACTGGGCGCCGAACTGCGTGCGCTGCGCGCGAGTGCGGGGCTCACCAGTGGTGAGGCGGCCCGGATGGTGGGCTGGCACCAGTCCAAGGTGAGCCGGATCGAGACCGGCGCCAGCGGAGTGAAACCGGCCGATGTCCGGTTACTGCTCGACGCCTACGGTATCGCCGACTCCCAACTGCGGGAGTTGCTGCTGGTATTGGCGGGGTCGGACGAGGGCGGTGGCCGGCACCACTGGTGGCACGCCTACCGCGGGATCCTCCCGCCCACCTACCGCGACTTCATCAGCCTGGAGTCCCAGGCGAGCGCGATGCGCACGCTGGAGACCTCTGTCGTGCCCGGTCTGCTGCAAACGCCCGAATACGCGCGTGCGGTGACCCGGGCGGCGGTCGACGGACTGGACGACGAACGGCTGGACGCGCTGGTCGAGGTGCGGCTGGCCCGGCAGGACGTACTGCGTTCGAATCCGCCGTTGGAGCTGGCAGCGGTCCTGGACGAGGCGGTGCTGCACCGGGAGATCGGCGGCCCGGACGTCATGACGCGCCAACTGGAACGGCTCATCGAGGCCGCCCGACTGCCCCAAGTGAGCCTTCAGGTACTGCCGTTCGCTGCCGGGGCACATGTCGGTGTCACAGGACCTTTCGTAATCTTCTCATTTTCGCGCACTTCTGATCTGGACGTGGTTGTTCTCGACCACTTGACGAGTAGCCTCTACCTCGAACGGAAAGAAGACCTCCAGGCCTATACGGAGGCCTTCAACGCCCTTCGGATCCACGCCCTTTCGCCCGAGGAATCGCTGGATTACATCGCCGGGAAAGTCGACGGCGCGTAAGGAGGCACCATGTCTGCACTGCCTCGGAACGTACCTTCAAGTACCGATCTGCACGACGTGCGGTGGCTGCGCAGCAGCTACAGCACGGGAGCGAACAACTGCGTCGAGACGGCACTGCCGCACTCCGGCCCGTGGGCCGGCCTGCTGGCGGTGCGCGACTCCAAGGACCCGGCCGGACCCGCGCTGCTCTTCTCCCCCGAGAGCTGGGCGGGCTTCACGGCCGCGTTCATGTCCTGATCGGTTCCGCCATCGCGCGACGCACGGCCGTGTCACGCCGACTCATGGTCGCGTTTCGCCGATCAACCGCACAGCGCGTTCGATCTGCGCCTCGGAGAGGTCCGCGCGGGCGGTGAGCCTCAGCCGTGAGATGCCGTCGGGCACGGAAGGAGGACGGAAGCAGCCCACGGCGAGGCCTGCCGTACGGCAGTCGGCCGCCCATTGCACGGCCCCCTCCGGGGACGGCGCACGCACCGAGACCACCGCGGCGTCCGGACGTACCGCCTCGTGACCCGCGGCGGTCAGGCGTGCGTGCAGTTCGGCCGCCACAGCACGCGCGCGTGCCGCGCGCTCCGGCTCGCCGCGCAGCAGCCTGAGGGCCGCCAGGGCCGCGCCCGCCGCCGCGGGGGCGAGGCCGGTGTCGAAGATGAACGTCCGGGCCGCGTTGACCAGATGGTCGATCACCCGGGCCGGGCCCAGGACGACTCCGCCCTGGCTGCCGAACGACTTGGACAGCGTGGCCGTCACAACGACGTCCTCCGCGCCCGCGAGCCCGGCCGCGTACGGCGCCCCCTGCCCCCCTTCGCCCAGCACTCCCAGCCCGTGCGCGTCGTCGACCAGGAGTCCCGCCCCGCGCTCCCGGCACGCCTCCGCGTACGCGGCCAGCGGGGCGGCGTCGCCGTCCACCGAGAAGACCGTGTCGGAGACGACGATCGCCGGGCCCTCGTGTGTCCGCAGCGCCTTGCGCACGGCATCGGCGTCGGAGTGCGGCACGACCTGGGTGGTGCCGCGGGCCAGCCGGCAGCCGTCGATGAGGGAGGCGTGGTTGCCCGCGTCGGAGACGATCAGCGAGCCGTGCGGGCCCAGCGTGGTGACCGCGGCGAGGTTGGCCGCGTAACCGGAGGAGAAGACCAGCGCCGCCTCGAAGCCGCAGAAGTCGGCCAGCTCGCGCTCCAGCTCGGTGTGCAGCTCCGTCGTGCCGGTGACGAGCCGGGAGCCGGTCGAGCCGCCGCCCCAGGTCCGGGCGGCCGCGGCGGCGCCCTCGGCGACGGCGGGGTGGTGGGCGAGGCCCAGGTAGTCGTTGCTGGCGAGGTCGAGGAGCGGGGAGTCGGCCGGGCGGGGCCGCAGGGTCCGTACGAGCCCGGCGCGGCGGCGCAGCTCCGCCTGTTCGTCGATCCAGCCGAACGCCATGGCTCCTCCGGGGCTTTTGTAGGCAGGGCTTTTGCAGGCAGGGGCTTTTGTAGGCAGTGGACAGACACTAGCCGGACGCCCCGCACCCCAGGATGTGGCAATCCACACACGACGAAGTGCCTCTGTTGTCCAATCTCTCCTTGGCCCCGAGCGGGTCCGTAGGACAGGATCGACTCTCATGGACCTGCTGAACACGCTGGTGGACAAGGGGCTTCGGCGCGAGCTGCCGACCCGCGAGGAAGCTCTTGCCGTCCTCGCCACCTCAGACGACGACGTGCTCGACGTGGTGGCCGCGGCCGGCAAGGTGCGCCGGCACTGGTTCGGCCGACGGGTGAAACTCAACTACCTCGTCAACTTGAAGTCCGGACTGTGTCCCGAGGACTGCTCCTACTGCTCCCAGCGGCTCGGCTCCAAGGCCGACATCCTGAAGTACACCTGGCTCAAGCCCGAGCAGGCCTCCGAGGCGGCCGCCGCGGGGCTGGCCGGCGGCGCCAAGCGGGTCTGTCTGGTGGCGTCCGGGCGCGGTCCGACCGACCGTGACGTGGACCGGGTGGCCGGCACCATCAAGGCGATCAAGGACCAGAACGAGGGTGTCGAGGTGTGCGCCTGCCTCGGTCTGCTCTCCGACGGCCAGGCCGAGCGGCTGCGCGAGGCGGGCGCGGACGCCTACAACCACAACCTCAACACGTCCGAGGCGACGTACGGGGACATCACCACCACGCACACCTACGCCGACCGCGTGGACACCGTGCAGAAGGCGCACGCGGCCGGTCTGTCCGCCTGCTCCGGTCTGATCGCGGGCATGGGCGAGACCGACGAGGACCTGGTCGACGTGGTCTTCTCGCTGCGCGAGCTGGACCCGGACTCGGTGCCGGTGAACTTCCTGATCCCGATGGAGGGCACGCCGCTCGCCCAGGAGTGGCACCTCACCCCGCAGCGCTGCCTGCGGATCCTGGCGATGGTGCGGTTCGTCTGCCCGGACGTCGAGGTACGCATCGCCGGCGGCCGCGAGGTCCACCTGCGCACGCTCCAGCCGCTCGCCCTGAACCTGGCCAACTCGATCTTCCTCGGCGACTACCTGACCTCCGAGGGCCAGGCCGGCAAGGCCGACCTGGACATGATCGCGGACGCCGGGTTCGAGGTGGAGGGCACCGGCGAGATCACGCTCCCGGAGCACCGGGCGACGGCCACGGCCGGCTGCGGCTCGCACGCGGCCGGCGGCTGCGGGTCCCACGAGGACGCCGGGTGCGGCTCGCACGCGGGCGGCGGTGTCTGCGGTACGGCGGCTGCGGCGCCGGTGGCCGAGCAGCCCCGTACCGACCTCGTCGCCGTACGCCGTCGTGGTGCCGGAACGGACCTCGCGCCCAATGCCTGACCTGCCCGTCCCCGAGCTGCTCGAGCTCGACCGGCGGCACGTCTGGCATCCGTACGGGCCCATGCCCGGCCGGGTCGAACCGCTCGTCGTGGAGTCGGCGAGCGGGGTCCGGCTGCGGCTGGCGGACGGCTCGGGCGAGCTGGTCGACGGGATGTCGTCCTGGTGGTCGGCGATCCACGGCTACAACCACCCGGTGCTCAACGAGGCGGCGCACGCGCAGCTCGGCCGGATGAGCCACGTGATGTTCGGCGGGCTCACCCACGAGCCCGCCGTACGCCTGGCGAAGCTCCTTGTCGACATGTCGCCCGAGGGTCTGGAACATGTCTTCCTCGCCGACTCCGGCTCGGTGTCGGTCGAGGTCGCGGTCAAGATGTGCCTGCAGTACTGGCGTTCGCTGGGCCGTCCGTCGAAGCAGCGGCTGCTGACCTGGCGCGGCGGCTACCACGGCGACACCTGGCAGCCGATGTCGGTGTGCGACCCCGAGGGCGGGATGCACGAGCTGTGGTCCGGCGTGCTGCCGCGCCAGGTGTTCGTGGACGCGCCGCCGACCGAGTTCGAGGAGTCGTACGCCGAACAGCTGCGCGCGGCGATCGCCGAGCACGCCGACGAGCTGGCCGCGGTGATCGTGGAGCCGGTGGTGCAGGGTGCGGGCGGGATGCGGTTCCACTCCCCCGCGTATCTGCGGGTGCTGCGCGAGGCGTGCGACGCGCACGACGTGCTGCTGGTGTTCGACGAGATCGCGACCGGGTTCGGGCGCACGGGCGCGCTGTTCGCGGCCGACCACGCGGCGGTGACGCCGGACGTGATGTGCGTGGGCAAGGCGCTGACCGGCGGATACATGACGATGGCGGCGACACTGTGCACGTCGAGGGTCGCGGACGGCATCTCGCGCGGCGAGGTCCCGGTACTCGCCCACGGCCCGACCTTCATGGGCAACCCCCTGGCCGCGTCCGTGGCCTGCGCCTCGCTAGGGCTGCTGCTCGGACAGGACTGGCTCGGCGAGGTCAAGCGCATCGAGTCGGGGCTGAGGGAGGGCCTGGCCGAGGCTTCCGCCCTGCCGGGCGTGAAGGACGTACGGGTCCTCGGGGCCATCGGGGTCGTGCAGTTGGACCACGAGGTCGACATGAAGGCGGCGACGGCGGCCGCCGTGCGCGAGGGCGTGTGGCTGCGACCGTTCCGCGACCTCGTCTACACGATGCCGCCGTACGTCACCGGCGACGCGGACCTCGCACGGATCACACGCGCGGTGTGCGCGGCTGCGCGGGAGGGATGACATGCCGGTACTGGTGATCACGGGGACCGGAACCGAGGTCGGCAAGACGGTCACGACCGCCGCGGTCGCCGCGTCGGCGGTGGCGGCGGGCCGCTCGGTGGCCGTGCTGAAGGCGGCGCAGACGGGTGTACGACCGGACGAGGCCGGGGACGCGCAGGAGGTGGCGCGGCTCGCGGGTGCCGTCACGGCGACCGAACTCGCCCGCTATCCCGAGCCGTTGGCGCCGGCTACGGCCGCGCGGCGGGCCGGGATGACGCCGGTGCGGCCGCAGGACGTCGCGGAAGCCGCCGCCAAGCTGGCCACCGAGCACGACCTCGTGCTGGTCGAGGGCGCGGGCGGGCTGCTCGTCCGTTTCGACCAGGCGGGCGGGACACTGGCGGACGCGGCGCAGCTGCTGCGGGCGCCGGTGCTGGTGGTGGCGTCGGCGGGCCTCGGCACGCTCAACACGACCGAGCTGACGGCACGCGAACTGCGGGGGCGGGGCCTGGAGTTGCTGGGCGTCGTCATCGGTTGCTGGCCCGACTCCCCCGATCTCGCGATGCGTTGCAACATCACGGACCTCTCGGAGGTCGCCGCGGCCCCCTTGCTGGGCGCGCTGCCCATGGGTGCCGGTTCGCTGGCCCCCGCCGACTTCCGCGCTGCGGCGCCGGGTTGGCTGGCGCCGCGGCTGGACGGGACGTGGGAGCCGGAGGCGTTCCGGGAACGGGAAGCGCCCCGGGACTGAAGGCCGGCGGTGGCCGCGGCACCATCATGAGGTGTCGTCGCGTTCACCGAGCAGCCGTACCAGCTCGATCCGCGACCGGATGCCCAACCGGCTGAACACGCCCCGCAGATGGTGGTCGATCGTGCGTGGGCTGAGGGCGAGGCGGGCGGCTATCTCGCGGTTGGTGGCGCCGTCCGCGGCCATGCGGGCGATGACGTGCTGCTGGGCCGTGAGGCGGCCGGTGACGTCGTCGGTGCGGGTCGGGGTGGCCGGGGCGCCCAGTGCGCGGAGTTCGGTCCGGGCCTGGGTGGCGCAGTGCGGGGCGCCGAAGCAGTCGAAGGCCTCCAGCGCGCTGTGCAGGCGGTCGCGGGCCTCGGTGCGGTGGCGCAGTCGGCGCAGCGCGCTGCCGAACAGCAGCTCCGTGCGGGCCCGTTCGAAGTCGCGGGTGCCGTTGGCGTGCAGGGCGAGGGCCTCGCGGTAGTGCTCGACCGCCTCGGCGCCGGGCGCGAGCAGGGCGCGGCAACGGGCGCTCAGCGCGAGGTCGTCGGGGCTGCGGACGGCGGTGGCCCACCTGTGGTAGTCGGCGTGCGCGGCCCGGGCGACGCGGGTGTCGCCGGTGCGGACCGCGGCCTCGACGTAGTGCGGGGTGGCCAGGTGGCGGATGGCCCGGTGGCCGTGGCCGGGGCCGAACCCAGCGAGGGCGCGCAGCCGGGCCGCGGCGGCGGCGAAGCGGCCCGCCGAGAGGTCGAGGAAGGCGAGCGCCCACTGGGCGAGCGCGGCGGGCAGACCGAGACCGCGGGCGAGGGCGTACGACCGTACGGTCGCCGCCCGGTCGCGGCAGCCGGCCTCGTCGCCGGTGACCGCCGCGAACATGGCGAGGGCGGCCTGCAGATGGCAGGCGCCGTTGTCCTGCCCGGTGGCGTGCGCCTGTCTCAGCGCGTCGGTGGCGGTGGCCGCACCGGCGTGCGGGCGCCCGGTCCAGAAGTCGGCGTAGGCGTGGAACTCCAGGGCCTGTACGACGGTGGCGGTCGCCCCGCGCGCCCTCGCCGAGGCGGCCGCCCGGACCGTGGCGGTGCTGGCGCGGGTGTGGTCGCCCAGCATCAACGCGGCGATCCCGGCGTGCACGAGGAGGGTGGGATCCTCCCCCGGATCGCACCGCCCGGCCGCCTCCACCAGCAGCTCCCGCGCATGCTCGTAACGCCCGTCGACGGCGGCCGCGAGCCCGCCCAGCGCCCCGGGCGGCACGACCCCGAGCCGCCCGGCGACCCTGGCCGCTTCGCGGGCGCGCCGCAGGTCACCGGTGTAGATGGCGGCTTCGGTGGCCCGGGCGAGCAAATGGGCGGAGTCGACCGGCCCACCCAGGCCCGCGGAGCCGACCACCCCGCCGACCGCTGCGGAGCCGGCCGCCCCGCCGACCGGTGTGGAGCCGGCCGCCCCGCCGACCGGTGTGGAGCCGGCCGCCCCGCCGACCGGTGTGGAGCCGGCCGCCCCGCCGACCGGTGTGGAGCCGGCCGCCACGTCAACTCCTGCGGAGCCGGCCGCCCCGACCACGGCTGGGGAGCCAGCCGCCCGGCCTGCGCCTGCTCCCGTGCCCGCGCCTGCTCCCGCGCCCGTGCCCGCGCCTGCTCCCGCGCCTGCGCCTGCGCCTGCGCCTGCGGAGCTGACCGCCCCGCCGACTCCTGTGAACCCAGCCGCCCCGCCGACCCCAGCGGATCCAGCCACCCCGCCAACCCCCGCCGGCCCGGCCACCCCGCCAACCCCTGAAGAACCGTTCCCACTGCCATCGCCGCCGCTCTGCGCCCGCGCCAGCAACGCGTCGAACGCCTCCGTCGCGTTCCCCGCGCGTAGAGCGAACAGCCCGTTCAGCGCGTCGTCGTCGGTCGACGAGCTCGCCGCCAGCCGGCGGGCCCGGTCGGCGTCGCCCGCGTGCCAGGCGTCGGTGGCGGCGCGGGTGAGGAGGCGGGACTGGGTGGGCGGGTCGGGGCAGAGGGTGGCGGCACGCTCCAACAGGGCCCGGGACAGGGTGAGTTGGCCGGAGGTGCGGGCTTGGTCCGCCGCCGTGCGCAGTTCCGCCGCGAGCCGGCCGCTGGGGCCCAGCGCGCCCGCGCCCCGATGCCAGGAGCGGCGCGGGTTCTCGCCCTCGCCGCTCAACACCCGCGCCAGCAGCCGGTGGACGTCGCGTCGGTCGGCCGAGGACCCGCTCTCGTACGCGGCGATCCGCGTCCAGGCGTCGCGGAACACGACCCCGCCGGGCCCGGCATGCGCGATACCGGCGGATTCGGCGGACTCCAGCGGACGCGTGTCCAGGCGGACGGCCGTGACGGCGCGCAGGAAGGCGTGGGTGGCGACCGGGTACTGGTCGGCGGCGGCGAGGAGCAGCAGGAGGCGGGTGTCGTCCGGGAGCGCCCGGATCTCGGCGCGGCGCGCGCGCAGCAACGCCGGTGCCAGTTCGGCGGGTTCGGTCGGCAGGGGGTCGAGGCCGGCCGACTGGCGCTCGGTGAGCAGCGGTACGAGCTCGGCGGCGGCGCGCGGATCACCGTAGACGGCGTGCAGGACCCGTACGCGGACGCCCTCGGGAAGCGGCGCCGTGCGCTGCGGTGGCGAAGTGCGGTCGATACGTGGGGGGTTCACCGGAGTCACCACACAAGTGATGTTACTGGCGAGTTAATTGAACCGTAAAGACCGGCGATTTCGCCGATGCGCCGCGCGTAGACCCGCGCCGACACTCCTGGCGACCCCACCCGTGTCAGGAGGCACCATGCAACGCCATACGCGTCGTATCGCCACGGTTTCCTCGGCCGTGGTCGCATCGCTCCTTCTGTCCCTCTCACTGTCCGCCGCCCCCGCCCAGGCGGCGACCCACAACCCGATCGTCTTCGTCCACGGTCTGAGCAGCGATTCCAGCAGCTGGGACGACTGGATCGCCGACTTCAAGGCGGACGGCTACAGCTCGTCCGAGCTGGACGCCTGGTCGTACAGCTGGTCGCAGTCGAACGTGACCACCGCCCAGCAACTGGCCACCGAGGTCCAGCGGGTCCTCAAGGCGACCGGCGCCTCGAAGGTCGACCTGGTCACCCACTCGATGGGCGCGCTGAGCGCCCGCTACTACCTGAAGAACCTCGGCGGGACCTCGTACGTCGACGACTACGTCTCGGCCGCCGGCGTCAACCACGGGACGACCACCGCGTCCTGGTGCGCGTGGCTGTACACCTCCTGTGCGGAGATGTACACCGGCAGCTCCTTCCTGACGTCCCTCAACTCCGGTGACGAGACCCCGGGCAGCGTCTCGTACGCCAGCTACTGGTCCAACTGCGACGACGCGCTCACCCCGGACACCACGGCCATCCTCAGCGGCGCGACCAACGTCGAGGTCGGCTGCATCTCGCACACCGACATGAACAACGACTACGGCGTCTACGGGCAGGTCCGGGACTTCATCGCCTGACCTGCGGAAAGGGTGCGCGGGGCCCGTACGGGGGACAATCGTGGCAAGGCCCGTCCCGTCGAGGAGGTCCGCATGCCGCTACGGTCCCCCGGCGCCGCCAAGGTGGCGCGGGATCCCGTGCACCATCCGCTGTTCGCGCGCTACTACGCCCGGATCAGCGTGTCCGCCGAGACCCGGATGGGGATGGGCGGGATCCGCGACCGGCTGCTGGCCGGACTGTCCGGGCGGGTGATCGAGGTCGGCGCGGGCAACGGACTGAACTTCGCGCACTATCCGAGCACGGTCTCGGAGGTCGTGGCGATCGAACCGGAGCGCACGCTGCGGCAGTTGGCCGTGGAGAACGCCCTGCGCTCCGAGGTCCCGGTCGATGTCGCACCCGGCGCCGCCGAGGCGCTGCCGGTCAAGAGCGAGGCCTTCGACGCGGCGGTGGTCTCCCTGGTGCTGTGCAGCGTGCGGGACGTGCCCCGGGCGCTCGCGGAGGTACGGCGGGTGCTGCGGCCGGGCGGTGTCGTGCGGTTCTTCGAGCACGGCCGGGGCGGCGGGCGGGTCATGCACTTCACCCAGGACGCCCTGGACCGCACGGTGTGGCCGCCGCTGAACGGCGGCTGTCACGTGGGCCGGGACCCGATCGCCGCCCTGCGCGCGGCCGGGTTCGAACTCGGCCCCTACCGGCGGCTGTTGATGCCGGAGAAGGGTCCGGCCCTGCCCACCTCGTACTGCGTGCTGGGCACGGCATGGCGGCCGGGGGTCACCGATCCGGCCGCCGGGGCGTGATCACACCGTCCAGCTGCGCAGTTCCGCGGCGATGTCGTGCACGGTCGCCTCACCGCTCTTGACCATCCGGGCCAGCTCGCGGACCTGCACCGGCGAGGTGGCCACCTTCAGGCCACTCGCGACGAGGTAGGCGTAGGCGACGGCCGAGGCGAACAGGGCATTGGAACGCTCCAACGCCGGTACGTGGATCAGGAGTTGGAGCAGCGAGGCGGCACGCGCGTGCGGACTGTCGTAGACGGGGACGTCGAAGATCTCCGCCTCGTGGCGTGCGACGGCCGCGACGAGGGCGCCCCAGTCGGTGACCTGGGGGTCCCCCGGGGTGTTCTGTTCGGCGAGCATGAGCAGCCAGGCAAGGTCGATTCTGAGGTTGCTCAAGGGATCAGCGGCGACCTTCGTGCTCACTGCCGAACTCGTCGGCGAAAACGGCCTCGTACTGCTTCATGAAGTCGGCCGCGGCCTCCACGAAGGTGTGGCCGACCTCGCCGGTGTCCTGTCTGACCAGTTCCTCGATGTAGCGGTTGACGCTCATGCCGCGGGCCAGGGCGCGTTCGCGGGCGGCGCGGGCCGTGCCCTCGTCCACTCGCACGTTCAGCTGAGTCTTAGCCATACCTAGAAGCTAGCGCTGGGACGCTAGCACCCGCAAGAGGGCCTTGCTGGTGCTTCCCGTCACTCCCCGGCGCTTCCCCCCGCACTCCCCCGGGTGGAGCGTGCCCCTTACACGGGTATCAGGGGCCCGACCTGGGGTGGAGACCGCCCTGCACTCAGGGGGGATTCCGGGTGTGGGCCGCATCACATTAGGCTCGCCGGGACGAGGGAGTCGTACGTCCCTGTGAGCGAGGAGGCAGCCTTGTCCACACCAGCTGCGGAGCACGCCCCGGGCCATGCTTCGGCCGACGGGATCGCGGCCCGCGCCCGCGGTCTGACCAAGGCGTACGGCTCGGGCGAGACGGCCGTGCTCGCCCTCGACTCGGTGGACGTGGACATCGCGCGCGGGCGCTTCACCGCGGTGATGGGGCCCTCGGGCTCCGGCAAGTCCACGCTGATGCACTGCCTGGCCGGCCTCGACTCGGTCTCCGCGGGCCAGGTCTGGCTCGGCGACACCGAGATCACGGGGCTGAAGGACCGCGAGCTGACCCGGCTGCGGCGGGACCGGGTCGGGTTCATGTTCCAGTCGTTCAACCTGATCCCGACGCTGAATGCGGCCGAGAACATCACCCTGCCCATGGACATCGCGGGCAAGAAGCCGGACGAGAAGTGGCTGGACCAGGTCATCGACACGCTGGGGCTGCGAGACCGGCTCAAGCACCGGCCGTCCCAGCTGTCCGGCGGGCAGCAGCAGCGCGTGGCCTGTGCGCGGGCGCTGGCCTCCCGGCCCGAGCTGATCTTCGCGGACGAGCCGACCGGCAACCTGGACTCGCGGGCCGGTCTCGAGGTGCTCGGCTTCCTGCGGGAGGCCGTTGACCAGCTGGGACAGACGGTCGTGATGGTCACCCACGATCCCGGCGCCGCCGCCCACTCCGACCTGGTGCTCTTCCTGGGCGACGGGAGGATCGTGGACGAGATGGAGCGCCCGACGGCGGAGGCGGTGCTGGAGCGCATGCGCCTCTTTTCCGGGGGTGCCCCCCAGACCCCCGGGGTCGACGTGATCCGCAGCCAGTTCGATGGCCCGGACGGACAGGAGTGAGCCGGTGCTGAAGGCCACGCTCCGGAGCTTCCTCGCCCACAAGGGACGGCTGCTGCTCTCCGCCCTCGCCATCATCCTGTCGGTGGCCTTCGTCGCGGGCAGCCTGATCTTCTCCGACACCGTCACCCGCACCTTCGACCGGCTGTTCGCCTCCACCTCCGCCGATGTGACGGTGGAGCCGAAGCAGGACCTCAAGTCCCAGGTGCCGACGGGCGCGGCCGAGACCCTGCCCGCCTCGCTCGCGGACCGGGTGGCGAAGGTCGACGGGGTCGCCGCGGCACACGCGGACGTCAGCGTCGAGAACATCACGGTCGTCGACAGCAAGAACAAGAACGTGGGCCCGACCACCGGCGCCCCCACCATCGCCTCCGACTGGTTCCTGACCGCCCGCAGCCCCGTGAAGCTGACCTCGGGCCACGCCCCGGAGAGCGGGAGCGAGGCGCTGCTGGACGCCGACACCGCCGACAAGAAGCACGTGCGGATCGGCGACACCCTGACCGTGTTCGCCGAGCCGGGCACCTTCAAGGTCCGGATCGTCGGCATCGCCACCTTCACCACCACCAACCCGGGCGCCGCCCTGGTCTTCCTCGACCCGAAGACCGCCGCGGCCCAGCTGCTCGGCGCGCCGGACAAGGCCACGGGCATCTCGGTGGACGCGGCCAAGGGCGTGACCGACCCCGTCCTCAAGCAGCGGGTCGCGGCCGTGGTCGGCACCTCCGCCTACGACGTCAAGACCGCCGACGAGCACGCCAAGTCGGCCGCCGAGGACCTCGGCGGATTCCTCGACGTCATCAAGTACGTGATGCTGGGCTTCGCCGGAATCGCGGTCCTGGTCGGGATCTTCCTGATCGTCAACACCTTCTCCATGCTGATCGCCCAGCGCACCCGCGAGCTGGGCCTGCTCCGTGCCCTGGGCGCCGACCGGCGGCAGGTACGCCGGTCCGTGCTCACCGAGGCGGTGCTGCTCGGCCTGGTCGGCTCGACGTTGGGCCTCGCGGCCGGCATCGGACTGGCGGCCGGCCTGATCAAGCTCATGGGCGTGTTCGGGATGAACCTCAAGACCGCCGAGATGGTGGTCGGTTGGGGAACACCCGTGGCCGCGTACGTCGTCGGCGTCGGCGTCACCTTCGTGGCGGCGTATCTGCCGGCCCGCCGTGCGGCGACGGTCTCACCGATGGCCGCGCTCGCGGACGCCGAAATCGCCGGTGTGGGACGGCCGTTGAAGGTACGGGCGATCGTCGGGTCGGTGGTGGGGCTGCTCGGCGCGGCGGCACTCGCCGGCTGTGCCACCTCCTCGAAGACCTCGTCCTCGGCTTCCCTGCTCGGCCTGGGCGTGGTCCTGACGCTGATCGCGACCGTGATCGCGGGCCCGCTCCTGGTCCGCCCGGTGATCCGGGTTCTCGGCGGGGCCTTCCCCGCGCTGTTCGGCTCGATCGGCCGCATGAGCCAGCGCAACGCACTGCGCAATCCACGCCGTACCGGCGCCACCGCGGCCGCCCTGATGGTCGGCCTCGCCCTGGTCGGCGGCATGTCCGTGGCCAGCGCCTCGATGTCGAAGTCCTTCGACCAGCAGATCGACAAGACGCTGGGCGCCGACTTCGTGATCCAGAACAACAACTTCGTGCCGTTCTCGAACGAGGTCACCGACAAGGTCCGCGGCAGCGAGGGCGTCGGCCTCGTCGTACGCCAGCGGTTCGCACCGGTCGCGGTGACACTCCCGGACGGCAGGCGCATCGAGACGACGGCCTCGGGTTACGACGACGGGGTCGACGACGTCGCACACGTGACGTACGCGTCCGGCGACACGGCCGCGGCGCTGGCGGCCGGCAGCATCGGCATGGACGTCGACTTCGCGAAGGACCACGGCGTCCGGCTCGGCAGCACGATCCCGGTCGAGTTCCCGGCCGGACGGAAGACCACCCTGAAGGTCGGCGCCCTCACCGACCAGGACCAGTCCGAGGGCTTCGGCATGCAGGGCGGGCTGTTCTTCGGGATCGCGACGGTCGAGAAGTACGTGCCCGGCGGCCAGGACTCCGCGCTCTACGTCGACAAGTCCTCCGGCACCGGCGCCGACCAGCTCCGCAGGAACCTGGAGCGGACGCTCAAGCCGTACCCACAGGTCCAGGCCCGGGACCAGGCCGACTACAAGAAGCTCGTGCACGACCAGATCGCCGTACTGCTCTACCTCGTGTACGCGCTGCTCGGGCTGGCGATCATCATCGCGGTGCTCGGCGTGGTCAACACCCTTGCCCTGTCGGTCGTCGAGCGCACCCGCGAGATCGGGCTGCTGCGGGCCATCGGACTCGCCCGGCGCCAGCTGCGCCGGATGATCCGGCTCGAGTCGGTGGTGATCGCGGTCTTCGGCGCGGTCCTCGGGCTCGCCCTCGGTCTGGTCTGGGGCGTGTGCACCCAACAGGTCCTGGCCCTCCAGGGGATGAAGGCGCTCGCGGTGCCGTGGAGCACGATCGTCGCGGTGGTGATCGGCTCGGCGGTGGTGGGCATCGTGGCGGCCCTGCTGCCCGCGTTGCGTGCATCCCGCATGAATGTGCTGGCGGCCATCGCGCACGAGTGATGGGATGACGGCAGGTACTCAAGTCGCTTGTCAGTGAGGAGAGTTCATGCCACGCCCCTTTCGTTTCGGGGTCAGCCTGCTCACCGCGGCGCCCGCCGAGGAGTGGCGCGCCAAGTGCCGCCGGGCCGAGGAACTCGGTTACGACGTCATCCTGGCCCCCGACCATCTGGGCATGCCCGCACCGTTCCCGGCCCTGGTCGCCGCCGCGGCGGTGACCGAGCGGCCACGGCTGGGCACCTTCGTGCTCAACGCGGGCTTCTGGAACCCGACTCTGCTCGCCCGCGAGGTGGCGACGGCGGACGCCCTGACCGGCGGGCGTCTCGAACTCGGGCTCGGCACCGGGTACGTGGGGGCCGAACACGAGGCGGCCCGGCTGCCGTTCGGCTCTCCTGGCGAACGCGTGGACCATCTGGAGCGCACCATCGAGGAGTTGGACCGGCTGCTCGGCTCACCCGATCACCAGCCGCAGCCGGTGCAGCAGCCCCGGGTGCCGCTGGTGATCGGGGGCAACGGCGACCGGATGCTGCGACTCACCGCGGAACACGCCGACATCGCCGCCTTCACCGGCGCGCGCCTCGTGCCGGGAAGCACGACGGGACAACTGCTGCCCGTCCCGGCCGGGGAGTTGGAGCAGAGCGTGGCGCGCTACCTGCGGCTGGCCGAGGGCCGCAAGGAACCGGCCGAACTGAACCTGCTCCTCCAGATGGTGGTCGTGACGGACGACCGTGCGGCGGCGGTCCGCCCCCTCGTCGAGCGGGTGCCCGGCGCGACCGTGGAGCAGGCGCTGGAGCTGCCGATCCTGCTGGTCGGCACCGTGGACGAGATCGTCGCCCAGGTGCTGGACCGGCGTGAGCGGTACGGCTTCTCGTATCTCACGGTCCTGGAGCCGTACCTGGAGGCGTTCGCGCCGGTCGTCGCGGAGCTGGCGGGCCGCTGAGCCGACGTCCGGATGCTGGAATTCCGGGTCCGGCACAGACGTACGTGCTGGGATCTTCGTATGACTGATCTGCGTATACGAGCCGCCACCCCCGCCGACCTCGACACCGTGCTGGCCTTCTGGAAGACGTCCGCCGAGGGCACCAGCATCAGCGACGACCGCAGCGGGGTGGAGCGGCTGGTCGGCCGTGATCCCGAGGCGCTGATCCTGGCCGAGCGGGGCGGCGAGCTGGTCGGCACGGTGATCGCGGGCTTCGACGGCTGGCGCTGCCATCTGTACCGGCTGGCGGTACACCCGGAGCGGCGCCGGCAGGGCATCGGCTCGGCGCTCCTGGCCGCAGCCGAGGAGCGGTTCGTACGGCTCGGGGGGCGCCGCGGGGACGCCATGGTGCTGACCCGGAACGAGACCGCCCACCATGCGTGGCGTGCCGCCGGGTACGCGCCCGAGGAGCAGTGGCGGCGCTGGGTGAAGCCGCTCTCCGACTGACCACGGACCGACCACCTTTGCCGATCCTTTACCATTGGATGGCCGCTTCGGTCCTCCAATGAAAGGTGTGAGCGTCCACCCATGGACGAGCCTCCCAGTAGTGCGCGCAGCACACGACATCGCGCGTTCCTTCCGCCCCTGCCCGATCATGGGACGGAGGTGACCCGATGACCGAAGTGCTCCTCCTACTGGTGGCGATCCTGCTCTCGCTCGCCTGTGGCGCCTTCGTCGCGGCCGAGTTCTCGCTGACCACGGTCGACCGGGGCCAGCTGGAGCGGGCCGTGGAGCGCGGCGAGCGGGGTGCCTCGGGGGCCCTGAAGGCCGTACGGAATCTGACCTTCCAGCTGTCCGGGGCGCAGCTCGGGATCACCGTCACCAACCTGGTCGTCGGCATGCTCTCCGAGCCGTCGATCGCGAAGCTGATCGCCGGCCCGCTGGAATCGCTCGGCATCTCGTCCTCGGCGGCGAGCTCCCTGGCGCTGGTGCTCGGCACCGCGCTGTCCACGGTCTTCCTGATGGTCGTGGGCGAGCTGGTGCCCAAGAACTGGGCGATCTCCTCGCCGCTGCCCGTGGCCAAGACGGTCGGCAACGCGCAGCGCTGGTTCAGCGCGGCCTTCCGCCCCTTCATCACCCACCTCAACAACACCGCGAACCACGTCGTACGCCGCTTCGGCCTGGAGCCCGCCGAGGAGCTCGCCTCTGCCCGCGGCCCCAAGGAACTGGCCGCGCTGGCCCGGCACTCCGCGAAGGAGGGCGCCCTGGAGGCGGACACCGCCGAGCTGTTCGTACGGACCCTGAACCTCGCCGATCTCACCGCGGAGAACGTGATGACCCCGCGTGTCCAGGTCATCGCCCTCGACGCGCAGGCGACCTGCGAGGACGTGGCGAACGCGACCCGGGCGACCGGGCTGTCCCGCTTCCCGGTGCACCGCGGCGGCCTCGACTCGGTCGTGGGCACCGCGCACATCAAGGACGCGCTGGCGATACCCGCCGAGCGCCGCACGCGCGTGCCCGTCTCCGAGATCATGCGCGAGCCGCTCCTGGTACCGGAGTCGCTGACCGTCGACCGCCTCCTGGACCGGCTCTCCGGCAAGCGCACCATGGCCGTCGTGATCGACGAGTACGGCGGCACCGCGGGCGTGGCGACCCTTGAGGACATCGTCGAGGAGGTCGTCGGCGAGGTGCGGGACGAACACGACCCGCACGAGACACCGGACCTGGCGCCCGCCGGCAGCGACGACGAGGGACGCGCCCTGTACTCGGCGGACGGCTCGGCGCGGGTCGACCAGCTCGCCCGCGTGGGTCTGCGGGCGCCCGAGGGGCCGTACGAGACGCTGGCCGGTCTCGTCGCGACGGAGCTGGGGCGGATCCCGGCGGTGGGCGACACCGTCGAGGTCGCCGGGTGGCGGCTCGACGTGGTGGACGCGTCCGGGCGCCGGGCCGCGCGTGTGCTGATGCACGCTCCCCTCTACGACGAGGACGGCGCGGCCTACGTGAGGGACAAGCAGGGGGAGGCCGACGTGAGGGACGGGCAGGGGAAGGCCGACGTGAAGGACGAGCGGGGGGAGGCCCGATGACCGCCGTACAGCTGCTGATCGGTTTCACGACCTTGGTCGTCAACGCCTTCTTCGTGGGCGCCGAGTTCGCGTTGATCTCCGTACGCCGTTCGCAGATCGAGCCTTACGCCGAGGAGGGCGACCGGCGGGCGAAGAGCGTGCTGTGGGGTCTCGAGCACGTGTCCGCGCTGCTGGCGGCCGCGCAGCTCGGCATCACGCTGTGCACGCTGGTCCTGGGTGTGGTCGCGGAACCGGCGATCGCGCACCTCCTGGAGCCGGTGTTCCACGCCGTGGGCGTGCCCAAGAGCGCGGGACACGCGGTGTCCTTCGTGATCGCGCTGTCCCTGGCGACGTATCTGCACATGCTGCTCGGCGAGATGGTGCCGAAGAACATCGCGCTCGCGGAGCCGGTACGCAGCGCCCTGCTGCTCGGCCCGCCGCTCGTCACCCTCTCCCGGGCGCTGCGTCCGGTGATCTTCACGATCAACGCCTTCGCGAACGCGCTGCTGAAACTGCTGCGGGTGGAGACCAAGGACGAGGTCGCGGCCACCTTCTCGGACGCGGAACTGGCCCGGATCGTGCGGGACTCGGGCGAGGCGGGACTGATCGACGACCGCGCCCGGGAGCGGCTGCACGACGCGCTGGAACTGGGCCGACGCCCGGTCCGTGACGTCGTGCTCCCGCTCGAACGCGTCGTCTACGCGCGCGTGGGCGTCACGCCGGAGGAGCTGGAGCAGCTCTCGGCCCGGTCCGGCTTCTCCCGCTTCCCCGTGGTCGACGAGGGCCGCCGGAACGTGGGCTATCTGCATGTGAAGGACGCGCTGGACGCCTCGCCGCGGGACGAGCCGTTCCGGGTGCAGGACATGCGGCCCATCGCGCGCGTGCGGGCCGCGACGCCCCTGGACGACGTGCTGACGGCGATGCGGGGCAGCCGTACGCACCTGGCCGCCGTGCTCGGCGACGACGGGCGGCTGGAGGGGATGGTGACGATGGAGGACGTACTGCGGGAGCTGTTCGGCCAGCCGGTGTGACGTTCTCGAAGCAGGGCCGGGGCTGACGGAGACCGACCGACCGACGGGTATGGAGTCGGGATACCATCGCTGACGCCATGCAGACGAATCCCACTCCCCCGTACAGCAGCCTGGTCGCGGTCGGCGACTCCTTCACCGAGGGCATGTCGGACCTGTTGCCCGACGGCTCCTACCGGGGCTGGGCCGACCTGCTCGCCGGGCGGATGGCCGCCGCCACCCCCGGCTTCCGGTACGCCAACCTCGCCGTGCGCGGCAAGCTGATCGGGCAGATCGTCGACGAGCAGGTGGACGTGGCGGCCGCGATGGGCGCCGACGTCATCACCCTCGTCGGCGGGCTGAACGACACGCTGCGCCCCAAGTGCGACATGGTCCGGGTACGGGACCTGCTGACCGAGGCCGTGGAACGGCTGGCGCCCGCCTGCAAGCAGCTGGTCCTGATGCGCAGCCCCGGCCGCCAGGGCCCGGTCCTGGAGCGGTTCCGACCGCGTATGGAGGAGCTGTTCGTCGTGGTCGACGAGCTCGCCGAACGGCACGGCGCGCTGGTCGTCGACCTGTACGGGGCCCCGTCGCTCTCCGACCCGCGCCTGTGGGACGTGGACCGGCTGCACCTGACGCCCGAGGGGCACCGCCGGGTCGCCGAGGCGGTCTGGCAGACGCTGGGCCACAAGGCCGAGGACGCGGAATGGCGCACCCCGATGCCGGCCACACCGCCGCCCGGCTGGCGCGCCCGCCGGGCCGCCGACGCCCGCTTCGCCCGCCAACACCTGCTCCCCTGGATAGGCCGCCGCCTCACGGGCCGCTCCTCGGGCGACGGCCTGCCGGCGAAACGACCGGAACTGCTGCCGTACGAGGAGCATTCCTAGCCCGTCCAGCGCCGGTCTTTTCAGCCCGTCCGGCGTTGGTCTTCCAGCCCGTCCGGCGTTTGAGGACGAGGCCCTTCGGGCCGACGGGGGTCCAGGGGGCGGAGCCCCCTGGTGGGGTCGAAGGGGCGAAGCCCCTGGTGATGGGACGGGTAGGGGCGGCGGGGGCGAGAACCCTCCCGGCCAGGCGTGACGCAGCTCTCGTAGGTTCCGCCGAAGGCAACCGTGGCGCTGGCCTGCACGAATCGCCAGTACAATCCGTCTACGTGACTTCCGCTCCCGCCAAGCCCCGCATCCCGAACGTCCTCGCCGGACGCTACGCCTCCGCCGAGCTCGCCACGCTCTGGTCGCCCGAGCAGAAGGTGAAGCTGGAGCGGCAGCTCTGGCTCGCCGTGCTGCGGGCGCAGAAGGACCTCGGGATCGAGGTGCCGGACGCGGCGATCGCCGACTACGAGCGCGTCCTCGACACCGTCGACCTGGCCTCCATCGCCGAGCGCGAGAAGGTCACGCGGCACGACGTGAAGGCACGCATCGAGGAGTTCAACGACCTCGCCGGGCACGAGCACGTGCACAAGGGCATGACCTCCCGCGACCTCACCGAGAACGTCGAGCAGCTGCAGATCCGCCTCTCCCTGGAGCTGATGCGGAACCGCACGGTGGCTGTCCTGGCCCGCCTCGGCAAGCTGGCCGGTGAGCACGGCGAGCTGGTCATGGCCGGCCGCTCCCACAACGTGGCCGCGCAGGCCACCACCCTCGGCAAGCGCTTCGCGACCGCCGCCGACGAGCTGCTCGTGGCGTACGGCCGCGTCGAGGAGCTCCTCGGCCGCTACCCGCTGCGCGGCATCAAGGGCCCGGTCGGCACCGCGCAGGACATGCTCGACCTGCTGGGCGGCGACGCGGCGAAGCTGGCCGACCTGGAGCAGCGGATCGCGCGGCACCTGGGCTTCTCGCAGGCCTTCACCTCGGTCGGCCAGGTCTACCCGCGCTCGCTGGACTACGAGGTGGTCACCGCGCTCGTACAGCTGGCCGCCGCCCCTTCCTCGCTCGCCAAGACGATCCGGCTGATGGCAGGGCACGAGCTGGTCACCGAGGGCTTCAAGCCCGGCCAGGTCGGCTCCTCCGCGATGCCGCACAAGATGAACACGCGGTCCTGCGAGCGCGTCAACGGCCTCATGGTGATCCTGCGCGGCTACGCCTCGATGACCGGCGAGCTGGCGGGCGACCAGTGGAACGAGGGCGACGTGTCCTGCTCGGTCGTGCGCCGGGTGGCCCTCCCGGACGCGTTCTTCGCGCTGGACGGCCTGTTGGAGACGTTCCTGACGGTGCTGGACGAGTTCGGCGCCTTCCCTGCGGTCGTCGCGCGTGAACTGGACCGGTACCTGCCCTTCCTCGCCACCACCAAGGTGCTGATGGGCGCCGTGCGCGCGGGCGTCGGCCGTGAGGTCGCGCACGAGGCGATCAAGGAGAACGCGGTCGCCTCCGCGCTGGCGATGCGCGAGCAGGGCGCCGAGCGCAACGAGCTCCTCGACAAGCTGGCCGCCGACGAGCGCATCCCGCTCGACCGCGCCGCGCTGGACGCGCTGATGGCCGACAAGCTCTCCTTCACCGGCGCCGCGGCCGACCAGGTCGCCGCGGTCGTCGGCCGTATCGAGGAGATCCTCAAGCAGCACCCGGAGGCCGCGGGCTACACGCCGGGGGCGATCCTCTGACCCGCTTCACCCAGGCGGAACTGGAGGCCGCCCGCGACCGCCTCGTCCCGGACGTGGTCGCGGACGGCCTCTCCGTCCTCTTCTGCGGCATCAACCCCGGCCTCATGACGGCGGCGACGGGCCACCACTTCGCCCGCCCCGGCAACCGCTTCTGGCCGGTGCTGCACCTCTCCGGGTTCACTCCGAGGCTGTTCAAGCCGGCGGAACAAGGGGAGTTGCTGTCCCACGGGCTCGGCATCACGAACGTCGTGGCCCGGGCGACTGCGCGGGCCGACGAGCTGAGCGCGGAGGAGTACCACGAGGGTGGCCGCCTGCTCGCGGAGAAGGTGACGCGACTACGTCCGCGATGGCTGGCGGTGGTCGGGGTGACCGCGTACCGGGCGGCCTTCGACGACCGCAAGGCTCAAGTCGGGCCGCAGGAGCGGATGTTCGGCGAGACGCGGGTGTGGGTGCTGCCCAACCCGAGCGGGCTGAACGCGCATTGGACGGCGGCGACGATGGCGGAGGAGTTCGGGCGGTTGCGGGTGGCGGCGGAGGGCGCCTAAAGGCTGATGGCCGGCCGGAGTCCGGGGTCAGGCGTCTCGGCGCCGTACGCTCCACGCCCCCGCGAGCAGCGCGGCCCCCGCCCACAGCGCTGTCACCGCGAGCCCGCTCCACGGCCCGAGCAGGCCGTCCCAGGTGCGATGGAGCACCACCTGCCCCGCCCGGTCCGGCAGGACGTCCGCCACCGAACCGGACATGTCCCCGATGACGAACGAGACGACGAGCAGGAACGGGATGAGGATGCTCAGGGTCGCAACGCCACTGCGCAGCACCGCCGTGAGGCCCGCCGCCAGCAGAGCCATCAGCGTCAGATAGAGCGCGCAGCCGACGACCCCGCGCAACTCCTCCCCGACCGTCAGTCCGTCCGCCTTCGTGCCGAGCACAGCTGTGCCCACGGCCAGTCCCACACCACCCGTCACCAGCCCGACCACCAGTACGGGAACGGCGATCGCGACCGCCTTGGCCGCGAACCACCGCCCGCGGCGCGGCACGGCGATCAACGTGGCGCGCAGCGCACCGCCCCGGAACCCCGCCGACACCGCGCTCGTGCCGAAGGCGATCGCCGCGATCTGCCCGAAGCCGACGCCGAAGAACACCGAGAACAGCGGGTCGAAGTCGGGATCGCCGCCGTCGAGGCCGGCGAGCGCGGAGAACAGCGCGACGGCGACCGGCACCGCGCACAACTCGCCGACGAGCGACCGGAGCGAGCGAATCTTGAGCAACTCCGAGTGGAGTACGGGCGTGAATTCCATGGTCAGGCCTCCTGGGGCGACGCGGTGAACTCGGCTTCGGCGCCGGTGAGATCGAGATAGGCCTGCTCCAACGTGCCCTCTTCCGCCATGAGTTCGAGGATTGGGACGCCCGCGCCGGAGGCGAGGCGTCCGATGTCGTCCACGCGCGCGTGGTCCACGGTCCAGTGCCCTTCCTCGTGCTCCACGGCGTCGTGACCGTGCCGGGCGAGCACCGCCCTGAGGCCGGTGGCGTCGCTCGTGCGGATCCGCACCCGCGGCCGTACGCGCGCGTCGATGAACTCCCGCATCGGGGTGTCGGCCAGCAGCCGCCCCCGCCCGAGGACGACGAGGTGATCGGCGAAGGACGCGGTCTCGTTCATGAGATGGCTGGAGACCAGGACCGTACGGCCCTCCCCCGCGAGCCGGCGCAGCAATCCGCGGATCCAGACGATGCCTTCGGGGTCGAGTCCGTTGGAGGGCTCGTCGAGCATGACGACCTCGGGGTCGCCGAGCAGCGCGGCGGCGATGCCGAGTCGCTGTCGCATGCCCAGGGAGTACGTCTTCACCCGGCGCCGCGCGACCGGGGCGAGCCCCGTCTCCTCCAGCACCTCGTCGGCCCGGCGCTGCGGGATGCGGTTGCTGACGGCCAGCGCGCGCAGGTGGTCGCGTCCGGTGCGCGAGCCGTGCGCGGCCTCGGCGTCGAGCAGGGCGCCGACGTGACGGAGGGGTTCGCGGAGCGTGGCGTAGGGGCGGCCGTCGATCGTGGCGGTGCCGGAGGTGGGGCGGTCGAGGCCGAGCACCAGTCGCATGGTGGTGGACTTTCCGGCGCCGTTGGGGCCGAGGAAGCCGGTGACGCGGCCTGCCCGGACGGTGAAGGTGAGGTGGTCCACGGCCCGTCTGCCGCCGTACTCCTTGGTGAGGTCCTGTACATCGATGCTGGTCATGGCAGCAGCCTGGCCGTGGGGCGGGGCGGGCTCCTCCCTCGCGGGTGGAGTCCGGCTCCCTCGCTCGGGGGAGGCCCGTTGTCAGTGGCGGCTGGCACCATGACGAAATGGCCCGCTATCTGCGCCCGTTGGTCCGGGGGACGACGTACACCCGCCTGCTGCACCTGTGGGTGCCGATGCTCATCGTGAGCGTGTGGCTCTACATCGACATGTCGACCTGGTGGGTGCCCGCGGCCGCGCTCGTGCCGGCCGGGCTCATCCCCGCGGTGCGCCACGGCGAGGGCGTGCAGGCACGGCTGCTGCTGACGCCGGGCGAGGAGGACGCGGGCATCTCCCTGAGCCCGGCGACGGCCTGGCGGGACCGGCTGCGCACCGTGCTGTGGCTCGAGATACGCATGGCGCTCGGCGCGGTGGCCGTGGCGAGCTGCGTCTGGCTGCCGGGCCTGACGTACGAGCTGGTCCGGCTCGCGCTCGGTCACGCGCGTGAGGGCATCCCCCTGCTCGGCGAGATCCAACCGCACTGGTCGTACGCGCTGTTGGCACCACTACCGCTCATCGCGTTGTACGGGGTGGTCGTCGGCCTGGGCGAGCTGGTCACCGTCCTCGCCCGCCGCCTCCTCGGTCCGTCCGCGGCCGAGCGCCTGGAGGCGTTGGAGGCGCGTACGGAACAGCTCCTGGAGCGCAACCGCATCGCACGCGAGCTGCACGACTCCATCGGCCATGCCCTCACTGTGGCGGTGGTGCAGGCCGGCGCGGCCCGGGCGGCGGGCGACCCGGAGTTCACCGACCGGGCCCTCGGTGCCATCGAGGAGACGGGGCGTGCCGCGCTGGAGGACCTGGAGCGGGTGCTCGGCGTACTGCGGGAGTCGGGGCGGCCGGTGAGCAGCCGTCCGACGCTGGCGGATGCCGACCGGCTCCTGGAGTCTGCGCGCGCTTCCGGCGCGAAGGTCGACGCGGAGCTTTCCGGACCGCTGGAGTCGATACCCGGCCCGGTCTCCCGCGAGGGCTACCGCATCCTCCAGGAGGCCCTGACCAATGTGCTGCGGCACGCGGGCGCCGTTCCCGTGCGCGTCCGGATCGACGTCGGCGACGGGGTGCTCGTGCTGGAGGTGCGCAATCCGCTGACCGCAGACGTACCGGGGCCCGGCCGGGGCAGCGGGCTGCGCGGGATACGCGAGCGCGCGGCCCTGCTGGGCGGAGGTGCGCGGACCGGGCCCGACGAGGGCGACTGGCAGGTACATGTGGAGCTGCCGTTGAGTTGATCTACGCTGGCCGGATGCCGGTGACCGTTCTCCTCGTCGACGACGAACCCCTCGTACGCGCCGGTCTGCGTGCCGTGCTGGAGGCACAGCCCGACATCGAGGTGGTCGGCGAGGCGGCCGACGGGGCGGCGGTGATTCCGCTGGTACGGCAACTGCGGCCGGACGTGGTCGCCATGGACGTACGAATGCCGCTCATGGACGGCATCGAGGCCACCCGCGCGGTGCTGCGCACGGTCGACCGGCCGCCGAAGATCCTCGTGGTGACGACCTTCGAGAACGACGAGTACGTCTACGAGGCCCTCCGGGCCGGCGCCGACGGCTTCCTGCTCAAGCGGGCCCGCCCGGCCGAGATCGTGCACGCCGTCCGACTGGTCGCGGAGGGCGAGTCACTGCTGTTCCCCGCCTCCGTGCGCCAACTGGCCGCCGAGTACGGCGAAAGCGGCGGGAACATGGCGGCCCGGGCCGCCATGGAGCGCGCCCGACTGACCGAACGGGAGGCCGAGGTCCTGAGGTTGATGGCACGCGGCCTGTCGAACGCGGAGATCGCCGCCCGCCTGGTCGTCGGCACGGAAACGGTGAAGTCGCATGTGAGCGCCGTACTGTCGAAGCTGGGGGCACGGGATCGCACGCAGGCGGTGATCGCGGCGTACGAGTCGGGATTCGTGGCGCCGAGCTGAGCAGCGCCCCGTAAGGGGTGCGGGGCCGTGTCGATTTGCGGCTCCGCCGCGTGGGCGCGACCAGCCACAACGGCGCCGCGGACGAAATTCGACCCGGCGCGGCCCAACCCGGCGGAGCGCCGGGTACGATCCGGCCAACACGCGCACGAGCAGGAAGGACGGACGTTGGGGCGGCTGACCGGCGGGGATCCCTCGCTGCTGCGAAGGATCAACTCCGCGGTGGTACTGCACGCGCTGCGCGCCACGGACTGCGCGACGCTGACCGAGATCACCCGGGTGACCGGGCTGTCCCGGCCGACCGTCGAGGGCGTCGTCGAGGGGCTCATCGAGGCGGGTTACGTCGTCGAGAAGGCCGCCGACGAGAGCGTGGTCCGGCGTCAGGGGCGACCGGCACGAAGGTTCCGCTTCCGGGCCGAGGCGGGTCATCTGCTCGGCCTGGAGATCGGACCGCACCGGGTCGCCGCGCTCCTCGCCGACCTGGACGGACGGGTCCTGGGCGCGCAGGCCAAGGACGTCGAGGAGACGGCGTCGGCCGACGAGCGCCTGGAGCGGCTGCGCACGGCCGTCGCCGACCTGCTGCGCCGGGCCGGTGTCCCACGCGGCAATCTGCGGGCGGTCGGGGTCGCGACGCCGGGGATCGTCGAGGCGGACGGCACCGTACGGCTGAGTACCGCGCTGCCCGAGTGGACGGGGCTGCATCTCGGCGAGCGGCTGAGCCGTTCGTTCAAGTGCCCGGTGCTGGTCGAGAACGACGCCAACGCGGCGGCCGTCGCGGAGCACTGGAAGGGCGCCGCGACGGAGTCCGACGACGTCGTGATGGTGCTCGCGGGGCTGAGCCCAGGGGCCGGTTCGCTGATCGGCGGGCAGTTGCACCGCGGCTACGGCGGGGCGGCCGGCGAGATCGGCGCGCTGCATCTGCTGGGCCGCGAGGTGACCCCCGAGACTCTCCTGTCGACCACGGACGAGCCCCTGCATCCGCTGGACGAGCAGGCCGTCGCCGAGGTCTTCGCGCAGGCCCGCGAGGGCGACCAGCGGGCCCGCGCCGCCGTCGACCGCTTCATCCAGCGTCTCGTCCACGACGTGGCCGCCCTGGTCCTCGCCCTGGACCCGGAACTGGTCGTCGTGGGCGGCTGGGCGGCCGGACTCGACGGCGTCCTGGAGCCACTGCGCCGCGAACTCGCCCGCTACTGTCTGCGCCCGCCGAAGGTGGCCCTGTCCCTCCTCGGCGAGGCCGCCGTGGCGACGGGCGCACTGCGGCTGGCCCTCGACCATGTGGAGGAGCAGCTCTTCGCGGTCGAGGGCACGGTGACGGCTCGGCGCTGACGGACGCCGGACCGCCGAGGCCGGTCCCGGTCGGCCTCTGTCGTGTGAAACGCCGTGCGCCCCGGATGAGTTCCGGGGCGCACGGCGTTTCGGGTTCCGTGTCAGGAGGCCTGGCGCTCCGGATCCTGGTGGATCTCCACGCCACCCGAGTCGCCGAAGGTCAGCCGGCAGGTGTCCGCACGGTAGGTGGCCACCGAGAGGGCCGCGATGCGGCCGTCGGCGAGGAAGCGGGTGGTGACGACGAGGACCGGGGCCCCGGGGAGCCGGTCCAGCTCCTTGGCGTCCTCCGCGCGGGCGGAGCCCAGTTCCACAGCGCTCTCCCGGCCATCGAGCTCCAGCCGCTGCAGCTCGCGCAGCACCCCACGCGCGCGTGCCGGTCCGGACGGAGCGTCTATGGCGGAGAGGTCGGGCACCGACGAGGCCGGGACGTAGAGCAGCTCCGCGGCGACGGGCTGGCCGTTCGAGACGCGCGAGCGGCGCACGATGTGCACGGCCTCGTCCGGGCCGGTCTCCAGTGCGGCGGCGACGGTCGCGGGCGGGGCCGTGACCGTGCAGTCGACGGCCTGCCAGTCGTCTCCTGCGGCCCCAGGCCATGCGTGCTGCTCGGTGCCGACGGCGACGCCCACGCGCGGCGGCGCGACGGTCGTACCGACGCCGCGGCGGCGCTGTAGCCGGCCCTCGAGTTCGAGCTGTTCCAGCGCCTGGCGCAGCGTCGCGCGGGCGACGCCGAAGCGGGCGGCGAGATCGCGCTCGTTGGGCAGGATCTCGCCCACCGAGAATTCGGAGTCCAGTGCCTCACTGAGCACGGTCTTGAGATGCCAGTACTTCGGTTCCGGCACCGATTCCAACTGCGTGGTCCCCACCCTGTCCTCCGCAATCGCCGTGGTCCGGCGGCGTTTTAGCGCCCTTGTTTATTAAAGGTTGTTGCACTTATCTGCGACCATAGGGCGGCCCAAACCCTTGGTCAAGACCAATCCTCGATCCCACAGCGAACACAGAGAGCGGTTACCGAAGGGCGCTCACAGGGCGTTGTCAACAGGCCGATTTATCGCCTAGTCGACTGGGAGGGACAGCAGCTTGTCGGGGTTGCGGATGATGTAGATCGCCTGGATGCGGCCCTCGAGGACGTCCAGCTGGAAGACGCTGTCCGGCTTGCCGGCCGACAGGACCACGAACGCGGGTCCGCCGTTGAGCTCCATGAACCGAAAGGACGGTTCCGGTACGCCCTTTCCGGCGGCGCCGACGAGGAAGCGGCCCACCTTGTCCGCGGTCTCCAGAATCCGCAGCGGCGCCCGCGACTTGCCGCCGCTGTCGCCCACCAGCCGCACGTCCGGCGCCAGCAGCGCCATCAGCCCCTCCAGGTCGCCCTCCCCCGCGGCGGCGAGGAACCGCTCGGTGAGTTCGCGGCGCCGGCCGGGATCGACGTCGTACCGCGGCCGCCGCTCCTCCACGTGCTTGCGGGCCCGCCCGGCGAGCTGCCGTACCGCGGGCTCGCCGCGGTCCAGCATCACGGCGATGTCCGCGTACGGGTACCCGAAGGCCTCCCGCAGCACGAAGACCGCCCGCTCCAACGGCGACAGGGACTCCAGGACGACCAGGAAGGCGAGGGACACCGTGTCGGCGAGCACGGCCCGGTCGGCGGTGTCCGGGACGGTGTCCCCGAAGTCGGTCACATACGGCTCGGGCAGCCACGGGCCGACGTACGCCTCGTTGCGCGCCTTGACCTGGCGCAGCCGGTCGATGGCGAGGCGGGTGGTGATGCGCACCAGGTAGCCGCGCGGTTCGCGGACGTCGCCGCGGTCGGCGCCGGACCAGCGCAGCCAGGTCTCCTGGACCACGTCCTCCGCGTCGGCCACCCGCCCCAGCATGCGGTAGGCGACCCCCAGCAGGACGGGGCGGTGCTCTTCGAAGACGTCGGTCTCGGTGTCGGTCGTCACGGCTCCATCCCATGGGACGCGTCCGGGCATGTCTAGGAGAATTCCGCGTGTCCGGGAGCAGAATGACCCGCGGGCCGCCGAGGCGGTCGGCGGCCCGGACGTGCGGAGGTGGCCATGCGGTACGCGGTTCTGGGCACGGGCGAGGTCGGCCGGACGCTCGGCGGAAAACTGGCCGAACTGGGCCACGAGGTGACGCTGGGCTCCCGTACGAAGGACAACCCCACCGCCCTGGAGTGGGCGCGGGGCGCCGGTGCGGGCGCACGGGCCGGCACCTTCGAGGAGGCGGCCTCGTCGGCCGAGACGGTCCTGGTCGCCGTGGGCGGCCGGGTCGCGCTCGCGGCGCTGGAGGCGGCCGGGGCGGCGAACCTGGACGGGAAGGTGGTCGTCGACGTCTCCAACCCGATGGCGTTCGAGGACGGCGAGCTGCGGCTCGACCCCGTGGAGTCCGACAGCATGGGCGAGCAGTTGCAGCGCGCGTTCCCGCACGCGCGCGTGGTGAAGTCGCTGAACACCGTCAACTGCAAGGTGATGGTGGAACCTTCGCTGGTGCCGGGCGAGCACCAGGTGTTCGTCTGCGGCGACGACGCGGACGCCAAGGAGCAGGTCACGCGCATGCTCGGGGAGTTCGGCTGGCCGCCGCACCGGGTGCTCGACCTGGGCGGCATCCGGGCGGCACGCAGTGTGGAGATGCTGCTGCCCCTGTGGCTGGACCTGTTCCGGAACCTGGGGCACGGCGAGTTCAACCTGGAGGTCCGCAGGGCGCGTTGAGGGCGGTACGGCCGTGAGGTCGACGGACCTGGGGGCTACCCGTCGGTAGCAATTGCTGACAAGCTGTCTACACGGCGTCCGTCGGCGAGCCACAGACGAGGAGCACCCCCATGTCCGCCACCGTCTCCTTCAAGGTCCCCTCTCCACGTGGCCCGCAGCCCGTGACCGTCTCCTACGCGCGCGTGGGCAGCGGCGAGCCGCTGCTCCTGCTGCACGGCATCGGTCACCACCGGCAGGCCTGGGACCCGGTGGTGGACATCCTGGCGACCGAGCGCGAGGTGATCGCGGTGGACCTGCCCGGGTTCGGCGTGTCCCCTGGGCTGCCGGACGGGCTCGCCTACGACCTGCCCACGACCACGGCCGTCTTCGGCGCCTTCTGCGAGGCCCTGGAGCTCGACCGGCCGCACGTGGCGGGCAACTCGCTCGGCGGTCTGCTCGCCCTGGAGCTCGGCCGCGAGAAGCTCGTACGGTCCGTCACCGCGCTCTCGCCGGCCGGGTTCTGGTCGGAGGCCGAGCGGCGCTACGCGTTCGGCGTGCTGCTCGCGATGCGAGGGATCGCGCGCCGGCTGCCGCTGCCGCTGGTCGAGCAGCTGTCGCGCTCGGCGGCCGGCCGCACGGTGCTGACGAGCACCATCTACGCCCGCCCCGGCCGCCGTTCACCCGAGGCCGTGGTCGCCGAGACGCTGGCCCTCGTGCAGGCCACCGGGTTCGACGACACCCTCCGGGCGGGCGGCGCCGTCCGCTTCACCGACGACGTCCCCGGGCTCCCGGTCACCGTGGCCTGGGGCACCCGCGACATGCTGCTCGTGCGCCGGCAGGGGGTGCGCGCCAAGCAGATCATCCCCAAGGCCCGCCTGGTGCGGCTGCCCGGCTGCGGGCACTGCCCGATGAACGACGACCCGGCGCTGGTCGCCCGCGTCATCCTCGACGGCAGCCGCTGACCCACCCGGCCTCGGCCCAACGCGCCCGACCCGAGGGCGACTCCGGCGCGCCCGCTGACGGACTGCACGCACGCGCGTGCCGAGCGGGCGGACGGAAAGGGCGTACGGCTGGGCCTGGGCCATGCGCACCAGCCGCCTGCCCGGATCCGGGCGGGTGTACGGCTGATGGCCGCGGCGACGGCCGTATGACCGCGGGGTGACCGGCGGGCGAAGCAAGCGGTTGGCTCATCCCCTTCGTCACGGGCATCCCCCTGGCCGCGTGTCTGTTCCCTTGCCCCGGCGGTCAGTTGTTCACTTGTGGTTTCCGTGTGCGCTGCGGCGCACCAGTAGTTGTGGCATCGCACACTTGGCCGGATCCCGTCCTGGAGGCGTATCCATGTCACACCGTCCGTTCCCCGGCCGCCGCAGCGTCCTGCGCGGCTCCCTCGCCGCGTCGGCGGCCCTGACCCTGCCCACCGCCCTCGGCGCGGCCCCGGCCTTCGCCCTGTCCGGGCGACCCACGGCGGGCTGGGGCGTGCAGGCGGGCGACGTGACCACCGACTCCGGTCTGGTGTGGGTGCGTTCCGACCGGCCGGCCCGGATGATCGTCGAGACCTCCGCGACCGAGTCCTTCCGCAACCCGCGCAGATGGCACGGCCCGCTCCTCGGCGAGGGCTCGGACTTCACCGGCACGACCCGCCTGCACGGACTGCCTTCGGGCGAGCAGATCCACTACCGCGTGCGGCTCGCCGACCCCGACGACCCGCGCCGCACCGGCGAGCCGGTGACCGGCACCTTCCGCACGGCGCCCGCCAAACGGCGCAAGGGCGTCAGGTTCGTGTGGTCCGGCGACCTGGCGGGACAGGGCTGGGGCATCAACGAGTCCATCGGCGGCTACCGCATCTTCGACGCCATGGCGAAGACGGACCCGGACTTCTTCCTGTGCAGCGGCGACAACATCTACGCCGACGGCGTGATCCCGGCGACGCAGGCCCTGCCCGACGGCAGCCTGTACCGCAACGTCACCAGCGAGGAGAAGTCGCACGTCGCCGTCAGCCTGGCCGACTACCGGGGCAACTTCCGCTACAACCTGCTGGACTCGGCGCTGCGCCGGTTCAACGCCCAGGTGCCCAGCATCATCCAGTGGGACGACCACGAGGTCCGCAACAACTGGTACCCGGGCGAAGTGATCGGCACCGGCACCGCCTACCCGGCCGGCACGAAGCTCGACGACATGGCGGTCCGCTCCCGCCAGGCCTTCTCCGAGTACTTCCCGATCGGCACCATCAGCGGCCGCCCGGACGGCCGGATCTACCGTGTGGTCAACCACGGTCCGCTCCTCGACGTGTTCGTGCTCGACATGCGGACGTACCGCAACGCCAACTCGCCCGACAACCAGACCGTCGACCCGCAGGGCATCCTGGGCGCCGAGCAGCTGGAATGGCTCAAGCGGGAGCTGTCCCGGTCGCGGGCCGTGTGGAAGGTCATCGCCGCGGACATGCCGCTCGGCCTGGTCGTGCCCGACGGAGTCGAGGGCAAGGCGAACTTCGAGGCCGTCGCCCAGGGCGACCCGGGCGCGCCGCTCGGCCGTGAGCTGCAGATCGCGGAGCTGCTGCGGTACATCAAGCACCACCGGATCACCGGCACGGTGTGGCTGACGGCCGACGTCCACCACACCTCGGCCCAGCACTACGACCCGTCGCGGGCCGCGTTCAAGGACTTCGAGCCGTTCTGGGAGTTCGTCTCGGGCCCGCTGAACGCGGGCGCCTTCCAGGCCAACGCGCTCGACGGCACGTTCGGCCCGGACCGGGTCTTCGTGAAGGCGCCGACCGTCGCGAACGTCTCGCCGGCAGAGGGCTACCAGTTCTTCGGCGAGGTCGACATCGACGGCGACAGCGGCGAGCTGACGGTCCGTCTGCGCGAGTACGACGGCACCGTGCTGTTCACGCAGACGCTCCAGCCGGGCCGGGTCGGCCAGTAACTCCCGTACCCTCTCAGCAGGGCCGCGCACCGGCGTCATCCCCCGGCGCGCGGCCCTGCCTGCCTCCCGAACTCGCCCGCCCGCAGGGTGTTTTCGCAGGTCAGAGCCGATTGTCAGTGGTCGCCTCTACGGTTTTTCCATGACGCGATCTTTGCAGGCCGTGGCTTATCACCGACCCTCCGTGCTGGAGTCGTCGGCGGACGGGCGCCGCCTGGGACTCGAGACCTCGCGGGGTGCGACGCCCTCCGGCACGGAGGACCATCCCCGCTTCTTCGCAGGCTTCCTGACGTCTCCTCAGGTGGCTTCGGCGGGGCTGCTCGCGGTCGCGGACGTGGCCGCCGCGCGCTACTACCAGCGGCAGCTGCGCGCCTCCCTGGACCCGGTGGTGACGGGCAACGGCGACCGGCTGCGCTTCGAGTCCTTCTCCGGCTGCGGCGGCGTGTACGCCCGGCTGGACGTGCTGGAGTCGGGCCTCGACGGCGGCGAGGTGGGGCACGGCACGACGAACGTCGACGTCAACAACCCGCTGCGGGACGCCCTCTCCCGGATCGGCTCGCAGGACCCGCTCCATCTGCGGGTCGGCCCCGAGGAGTTGGCGGTGACCACGCTGGACGGGCCGGTCGTGGAGAAGAAGGTGCCGCTGCCCGACCGGTGGCTGCGGGGCTTCGCGGAGGCCCAGGTGATCGCGGCCGGCTTCGACCTGCGGGCCGAACTCCCGGCGGCCGAGGCGGTCCGGTTCCTGCGCGCCCTGCCCCGCGGGGGTGGGCGGGGCGCGTCGACCGGCCCGAGGTGGGTGGTGCCGGCCGGTCGGGCGCTGCGGCCGACCACGCGTGCGGTGCCGGGCGCGGTCTGCCTGCCCGGCCCGGAGCGGCTGATCGCCCTCCAGCGGGTGCTCCGGCATGCGACGGCCCTGCGGGTGTACGGCCCACCGGTCACCGGCGCCGCCGCCACGGCCAGTGCCTGGGAAGCGGTCCTGCCGGGCATGCGGCTCACGCTCACCCTGTCACCGGAGGCCTCGCGGGGGTTCTCCGGCGAGGGCGGGGTGCTCGACGCCCTGGCCACCGACGAGGCGGCGGCGGACGCCGAGCTTGTCTCGGTGCTGCTGGCCTGGGAGCCCCGCATCGACATCGCCGACCTCGCCGCGGCCTCCGGCCTGACGACCGAGCGGGTCCGGGCGGCCCTGGTCCGCCTGGGCACCTCGGGCCGGGTCGGGTACGACACGGCGGAGGCGGCCTACTTCCACCGCGAACTCCCCTACGACGCCGAGCGCGTGGAGCGCCACAACCCCAGGCTGCGCTCGGCCCGGGCACTGGTGGCCGCGGGCGCGGTCGCCCTGGACGGCGCGCTCGGCACTGTGACGGCGGAGGACGGCCATGTGCACCGGGTGCGGGACGAGGCCGGGGTGCTGACCTGCAGTTGCCTGTGGTGGGCGAGATACCGGGGCGGGCGCGGGCCGTGCAAGCACGCGCTGGCGGTACGGATGGTGCGGCGGGGTGCCGCCGCGAAACAGCAGAGTGCCATGGGGGAACCGAAGACGGTTCGGATCGACGGGGGTGTGCGATGAGTTCGCTGATGGAGTCGGTACGGGCAGGCCGGACGCCCGAGGTGGTGAGCCTGCTCGACGAGATGACGGACACCGAACGACGCTCCCTGCTGCCCGAGTTGACGGCGCTCCGCAAGGAGCTGCGGGCAGCCCCCTGGGAGGCGCCCGCCCGCCGCGCCTACTCGCCGCTGTTCGCCGCCGGAGTGGCGTGCCAGACCGGCGCCGCGGCCGTCGCCGCCTGGATCGCCGCGGCCGACCTGCGCTGGTCGCAGACCTCGCCCGCCTTGCTGCTGCGCATCCTCGGCGACCGCTCCCCCGAGTGGCTCGCCGACCTCACTCACCGGCTCGCCGAGCGACCGGCCTCGTCCGACGTGCCGTACGAGCTGATGTCCGGTCTGGTACGGCTGTCGGGCTGCCCGGTGCCGACCACGGACGCGTATGTACGGGGCTGGATGGGCCATTTGGGCTGGGCCTGGCGGCAGGGCGGCACGCTGCTGGACCGGCTGCGCCCGGATCCGCATCTGGCGGAGCTCGTGGCCGCGCTCTTCGAGACGAGCGACATCGGCGGCCTGCTCGAGTGGCCGCACGGCGACGGCCCGGACACCTGGACGGGCGCGCTCGCCCAGCTCACCACCGAGGGAGTCCTGGACCGCAAGGTGATGGTCGACGCCTGTGTGTCCCGTCTGCTGCGGGGCGGCACGAAAACCGAACTCCGGGTGTTCCTGCGGTTGTTGAAGATGCTCGACCTCGGCCGGGACGAGGAGCGGGAGCGGACCCCCGACTGGCTGGCCCTGGCATCCGACGCGGTCTCCCCGGTGGCCTCGCACGCCCAGTCGGTGCTGGCCGCCCTCGTCCTCGACGGTGAGCTGACGGCTCACCAACTCGCCGAGTTGTCGGGCGCGGTGCTGTTCCGTACCGAGAAGAAGCTCGTGCGGGCCCAGCTCGTACTGCTCGGCAAGGCGCTGACCCGCGACGCCTCCACGGCCGACGAGCTGCTGTCGGCCGTTGCGCAGGCCTTCGGCCACCAGGACTCGGACGTGCAGGAGCGGGCGCTGAAGCTGGTGGAGCGGCATCTGAAGAAGGTCGGGAGCGCCGAGCTTCGGGGCGAACTGGCCGTCGCCGCGGAGCAGTTGATCCCGGCTCTTCGGGCCCGGGCGGGACAGCTCCTCGGCACCGCACCAGCGACTCCCGGACCCCTGGCGTACGAGGAGGTGCTGCCACCCGTGCCCCAGCCGGCCCGCCTCGCCCCCGCGCCGGCCTCGGCGGTCGAGGTCGCCGAAGAGGTGGGGTCGGCCCTGGCGGCCGAGCCCGGTGTGGCCGGGTTCGAGCGGGCGTTGGCCGGCCTGGTGTGCCATGCGTACCGCGATCGGGAAGCGCTCCTGGAGGCGCTCGAGCCCGTGCTCATCCGCCGCTGGTGGTACGACGCCGACTCTCCGGACGGGCCGCACCACACAGGTCGGTTCGACAGAAGCGACTTCGCCGTGTCGGACGCGGAGGACGGCCTGGACCTCTTCCTCGCGGCCCTCTCCGGCAGGGTGAACACGGACACGCTCCACGGGTTCGTACAGCACGAGCCCACTGTCCGTGGCTGCCGGCACAGCGCACTGTCCCGGGCCTTCGCGGCCCGCCTCCGGGAGGTGGCCCATCGGCTGCGAACGGACCCGCTCCCGTTCCTGCTGTCGACCCCGACCTGGAGCACGGGCCTGCTGGAGCCGGACGAGCTGGTGGACCGTCTGGACGAGTACCGGCGGTTGGGCGCCCGGGTGTCGGCGGCGGACTTCGCGCAGGCGCTGCTGCGGACGCGGCGCACGGACCGAGCGGCGGCCGCGCGAGCCGCCGAGCGGGCGGCAGCCCTCGGCACGGCGGAGGGCGCGCGGCTCGCCGACTGGCTCGGCGATCCGGGTTCCGCGCTGCCGACGACGCGACGACGGATCTCGGGCGGGCGGATCCTGCTCGAGTGCGGTGAACTCCTGGAACTGCAGGGAGACTTCCCGCCCGAGTTCCGCCCCCTCGGCCGCCCGATGAGCGTCGTCGAGAGGGGGTACTGCCACCACTGGAACGACGACATACGTCCGCACTGGCTCGCCCTGCTCCCCGAGCGGCGCGAACTCGTCGCCGGGCGGCTGCTGCGAGATCTGTCCGCCGGGGCCATGGACGACGAGCGGGGCGCCGCCGCCGTACTGCCCCTGCTCGCGGAGTCGGGCGGTGAGGCCGGCGAGGCCACGCACCTGGGGCTGGCGTACGGGCTCGGTGCTCGGCATGCGGAGGACCGGCTCGCCGCGGTGGACGCGTTGCTGATCCTGGCGGCACGGGGGCAGCTCGACGCGGCCCGGCTGGGCGCGGATCTGGGCGAGCTGGTGCGGCACGGGGCCGTGAAGCCGCTGCGGCTCGCCGAGTCGGCGCGGACCGCGGCGGCCACGGGGGCGAACGCCACCGTCTGGGAGATGCTGCGGCACACCCTGCCCGCGCTGCTCGCCGAGCCCGCCGCCGGCGGCGGCAACGGCAACGGCCAGGGGATGTCGGCTCGCGGGCTGGGCGACCTGCTGGCGGTGGCCGCGGAGTGCGCCGAGCGTTCCGGGGCTCGGGGTGAGATACCGCACCTGGCGCAGACGGCGGAGCGGAGCGGTTCCTCCCGGCTGGTGTCGCAGGCCAGGCGGCTGCGCGGCGCGCTGGCCATCCAATCGTAAAAAGATCAACAAAAGGTACATAACCATGCTTTACCCATCAGTCACAAGACGTTCGTGATCACGCAACACCGTTCCTTCACAGTGGCCGTATGAGTCGAGACATGTCTGATGTGACGCGAGCGAAGAACGGCCGCCCCGTGCACCACTGGCGGCGGGACGTCGTCGAACTCGCCGCCCTGTTCACCGCCGTGGCCGCGGCGGACGGTGTGGCGGACCTGGTCGGGCACGGACCCGACGGCCCGGCGCTGCTGGTGATCTCGGCGGTCGTGCTGGCCGCCACGGCGGGGTTCCACATCTGGTGGTCACGCCGCCACGGTCATGCGCCGCCGGTGAGCGATACCGGTGCCCGGTCGCTGCCTGACGGGCAGCAGGCCGGGCCGTCCGAGCCGTCGCCGGAGACGCCGGAGACCGTGCCCGGGGAGAGCACGCTGTGGCGAATGCGGACGACGGTGAAGGACGAACCGGGGTCGCTGGCCATGCTGTGCACGGCGCTCGCCGGGCGGCAGGTCGACATCCTGAGCCTGCAGACGCATCCGCTGGCCGAGGGCACGGTGGACGAGTTCCTGCTGCGGGCGCCCGGCGGGCTCATGGCGTCCGAGCTCACCCGGGCGGTCTCGCTGGCCGGGGGCCACGACACCTGGATCGAGCGGGCCGACGCCCACGACCTGGTGGACGCGCCGACCCGGGTGCTGGGCCTGGCTGCCCGCACGGCGCTGGACGCGGCGGAACTGCCGTTGGCGCTGAGGCAGTTGCTGGGCCGGTGCACCATCCGCCAGGTGCCGGCGGTGCCGATCGGCGGCGGGCGGGCACGGGAAGGGGTGCCGGTGGAGGGAGTTCTCGAGGACACCGTGATGCGGCTGCGGGCGCCTGAAGGTGGAGTGATCAGCGTGGAGCGGCCGTATCTGCCGTTCACCCCGACCGAGTTCGCGCGGGCGCGGGCGCTGGTGGAGCTCGACGCGCGGCTCGGGCCGCGGGTGCCGCACGGGCGGGACGTGCTGACGCTGCCGGAGGGCAACGAGATCACGGTGCGGCGGGCTGATCCCCGGGATCTGGAGGCCGCGCGGGAGATGCATGAGCGGTGCTCCCAGCGGACTTTGGACATGCGGTACCACGGTCCTGTCGGGGACGCCGACCGCTATCTCAACCACCTGCTCAACCCGCGTTTCGGCCGCACGCTCGCCGTGCAGACCGCCTCGGGACGCCTCGTCGGACTCGGCCATCTCCTGTGGGACGGGGACGAGACCGAGGTCGCCCTGCTCGTCGAGGACAAGTGGCAGGGACGTGGCATCGGGAGCGAACTGCTGCGGCGGCTGGTGGCGATGGCGGCCGAGACGGGGTGCGCGAGTGTGTACGCCGTGACTCAGGCGTCCAACACGGGGATGGTGGCCGCGATGCGGGGGTTGGGGTTGCCGCTCGACTATCAGGTCGAGGAGGGGACTCTGGTCATCACGGCCGGGTTGGATGTGGATGTGGACGTGCGGGCTATGAAGGCAGAAGCGCCGTAGGGACTGGGGAATCGTCGGCGGGTGCGGGTGAGTTGTGGCTGGTCGCGCCGTGCGGCGCAGCCGCAGATCGACACAGCCCCGCGCCCCTGACGGGGCGCTGTCCCAAGGCCTGATTCAAATCGGACCAGAGATCCTCGACGTCCTCCAGGCCCACCGACAAGCGCAGCAAACGGTCGCTCACGCCGGCTCCCCGGCGGTCTTCCGCCTCCACAATGCGGTGGCTGATCGACGCGGGGTGCTGGATGAGGGTGTCCACGCTGCCCAGGCTCACCGCCGGGGTGATGAGTTCGACGTTGGCGATCACCTCGTGGGGGTCGTCGGCCACCTCGAAGGCGATCATCGCGCCGCCTATGCGTGGGTAGTGGACCCGGGTGACGCGGGGGTCCGCAGCCAAGCGTCCGGCCAGTTCGGCGGCGGTTGCCGAAGCAGCTCGGACTCGGACCGGGAGGGTGGCCAGGCCGCGCAGAAGCAAGTAGCCGGCGAGGGGGTGGAGGACTCCGCCCGTCGCGAAGCGGACCTGTCGCAGGCGTCCGGCGAACTCCTCGTCGCAGGCCACCACGCCCGCCATCACGTCGCCGTGGCCGCCGAGGTACTTGGTGGCGCTGTGCAGGACGAGGCGGGCGCCCTGTTCGGCGGGGCGTTGCAGCACCGGAGTGGCGAAGGTGTTGTCGGCCAGCAGGGGGACCGAACCGCAGGCGTGGGCGACGGCCCGCAGGTCGAGTTCGGCGAGGGTCGGGTTGGCCGGGGACTCGACGATGACCAGGCCGGTGTCCGGGCGCAGGGCGTCCGTGATGCCGGCCGGGTCGGTCCAGGTGACCTCGGAGCCGAGCAGGCCAGCGGTCAGCAGGTGGTCGCTGCAGCCGTACAGGGGGCGGACGGCGACCACGTGGCGCAGGCCCGTCGAGGCCCGTACCAGGAGTACCGCGGTCAGCGCGGCCATGCCGCTGGCGAAGGCGACCGCCGCCTCGGTGCCCTCCAGGCGGGCCAGGGCGGTCTCGAAGCGGGCGACCGTCGGGTTGCCCAGGCGGCCGTAGACGGGCGGGCCCTCCGGCTCGGCGCCGGTCGCGGCGAAGGCGTCGATGCGGGCGGCTTCGCCGCGGCTGTCGTACGAGGGGTAGGTGGTCGACAGGTCGATGGGCGGCGCGTGCAGTCCCTGCCGGGCGAGGTCGTCGCGGCCAGCGTGCACGGCCTCCGTGTCCAGAGCTCTCGTGGAGTGCATGGAGGGAAGGGTGAACATTCATCGGGCCGGTTGGGGGAAGTGCCGTGTTACGTTCGGAGCATGGGCGAATCCGTCGTACTGGATCCGGTGGACCTGCATCTGCTGCGGCTGTTGCAGAACGACGCCCGGACCACCTATCGCGACCTCGCCGCGCAGATCGGGGTCGCACCGTCGACCTGTCTGGACCGGGTGACGCGGCTGCGGCGGGCGGGCGTGATTCTCGGGCATCAGCTTCGGCTGGATCCGGCCAAGCTCGGCCGGGGTCTGGAGGCGCTGCTGTCCGTGCAGGTCAGGCCGCATCGGCGGGAGCTGGTGGGGCCGTTCGTGGAGCGGATCCGGGCGCTGCCGGAGTCCCGTACCGTCTTCCATCTCACCGGACCGGACGACTACCTGGTCCACGTGGCGGTGGCGGACATGGCCGATCTTCAGCGCCTCGTGCTGGACGGGTTCACGGCACATCGTGAAGTGGCCCGCGTGGAGACCCGGTTGATCTTCCAGCAGTGGGACTGCGGGCCCCTCCTGCCACCTACGCCCTCGGCTCAATCGGGGTGACGTGCGGCGGATCCTCGTATGAGGATGGACCGCATGTCAGAGACCAAGAGCCCGTTGCCCCGTGAGGTCGCCGACGCATACGTCGACGAGCTCATCGCCCTCGACCCGGTGACCGGTACGTACCTCGGTGTGAAGGAGAGTTCACGCAGGCTGCCCGATCTGTCCCCGGCGGGCCAGGAGGCGCTGGCGGAGCTGGCGCGGGCGACCCTCGCGAAGCTCGACGAGGCCGAGCGGCAGCCCGGGGCCGACAGTGACATCGAGCGCCGGTGCGGCCGGCTGCTGCGCGAGCGGCTGAACGCGGAACTCGCCGTGCACGAGGCGGACGAGGGCCTGCGCCGGGTCGGGAACATCGCCACGCCCGCGCATTCGGTGCGTGACGTGTTCACCGTGACGCCGAACCAGACGGACGAGGACTGGGCGGCGATCGTCGAGCGGCTGCGTGCCGTGCCGGCCGCGTACGCGGGCTACCGCGAGTCCCTCGCGCTCGGTCTTGAGCGCAAGCTGTACGCGCCGCCGCGGCCGACCGCCACCTTCGTCGAGCAGCTGACCGAGTGGTCGGACACGGACGGCGAGGGCCGCGGCTGGTTCGAGGACTTCGTGTCGGCGGGCCCGGAGGCGCTGCGCGCCGAGCTGGACGAGGCGGCCCGGGCGGCGACCGCGTCGGTCGTGGAGCTGCGGGACTGGATGCGGGACGTGTACGCGCCGGCCGTGGAGGCCGCCCCGAACACGGTGGGCCGTGAGCGGTACGCCCGCTGGGCGCGCTACTTCAACGGCACCGACCTCGATCTCGACGAGGCGTACGGGTACGGCTGGTCCGAGTACCACCGGCTGCTCGGCGAGATGAGGCAGGAGGCCGAGAAGATCCTGCCCGGCGCCGAGACGCCGTGGGTGGCGCTCGCGCACCTGGACGAGCACGGCACGCGCATCGACGGCGTCGACGAGGTCCGGGACTGGCTCCAGGGCCTGATGGACGAGGCGATCGAGAAGCTGGACGGCACGCACTTCGAACTCGCCGAGCGGGTACGGCGGGTGGAGTCGCGGATCGCCCCGCCCGGTGGTGCGGCGGCGCCGTACTACACGGCCCCGTCGGAGGACTTCTCGCGTCCCGGCCGCACCTGGCTGCCGACGATGGGGCAGACCAGTTTCCCTGTCTACGACCTCGTCTCGACCTGGTACCACGAGGGCGTCCCCGGCCATCACCTGCAGCTCGCGCAGTGGGCGCACATCGCCGACTCCCTGTCCCGCTACCAGGCCTCCATCGGCATGGTCAGCGCCAACGCCGAGGGCTGGGCGCTGTACGCGGAGCGGCTGATGGACGAACTGGGCTTCCTCACGGACGCGGAGCAGCGACTCGGCTACCTCGACGCGCAGATGATGCGGGCCGCCCGGGTCATCGTCGACATCGGCATGCACCTGGAGCTGGAGATCCCGGCCGACTCCCCCTTCCATCCGGGCGAGCGCTGGACGCCGGAGCTGGCCCAGGAGTTCTTCGGCGCGCACAGCAGCCGGCCGGCGGACTTCGTGGAGAGCGAGCTGACCCGGTATCTGACCATCCCCGGGCAGGCGATCGGCTACAAGCTGGGCGAGCGGGCCTGGCTGCTGGGCCGGGAGAGGGCCCGTGCGGCGCACGGCGACGCGTTCGACCTCAAGGCCTGGCACATGGCCGCGCTCTCGCAGGGTTCGCTGGGGCTGGACGACCTGGTGGACGAGCTGTCCCAGCTGTGATCAACGCCGGAACCCGCCTTCGGAGTTGACGACCTGGCCGGTGATCCAGTCCGCCTCGTCCGTGGCGAGCCACGCGATGAGGCGGGCCGGGTCGTCGGGCATGCCCCAGCGGCCGGCCGGGAAGCGGGCGGCGATCGCCTCGTACGTCTCGCCGGTCGCGTAGTCCGTGTCCACGGGACCGGGGTTGACCGTGTTCAGGGTGATCGCGTGCTCGGCGAGCGTGGTGGCCAGGGAGCGGGTGACGGAGGCGAGGGCGCCCTTCTGGAGGGCGTAGGCGATCTCGTTCGGCATGCCGTCGGAGTTGTCCTGGCCCGAGGTCATCATCACGACGCGTCCGCCGAGGGTGCGCGGCGGCAGTTGAGCGCGATGACGGGCGTACGCCTGCACGAGCAGCAGCACCGAGCGCGTGTCGACGGCCCAGTGCGCGTCCAGCATCGCGGCGTCGATCGTGTCGAGCGGGCCGTCGCTGCCGCTGAGGGCGTGGTTGGCGACGAGGATGTCGAGCCGCCCGCCGAGCGCGGAGGCGGCGGTGGCGATCAGTTCGGCGGGCGCGGCCGGCTCGGTGAGATCGCCGGGCCCGGCGAGGACCCGCGCCTCGGGATCGCCAACTGCCGCACGCACGGAGGCCGTTACCTCCTCGGGCCGGTCGGCTCCCCAGGGCATGGCGGAGTCGTGCGGCACATGGTGGTGCAGATAGACGCTCGCCCCGTACGCGGCGAGCCGCCGGGCGACGGCGTGTCCGATGCCGCTGCGTCTGCTGGCTCCGGTGACCAGGGCGGTACGCCCGCGCAGCGGCAGGGGGTCACGGCGCAGCTCTTCGGGGGTGGGGTGCGGAAGTCGGGGCATGGACGACCATGATGGTCACGGCACCGACGGGACGCACGTGATTATCGGGGCGGGTGCGGCGGTCAGGGAAGGCGCCGCAGTTGTACGAGGCCCAGCCAAGTCTCCGGTCCCGGCTGGACGTTCGCCGCGCGGACCGCGTAGCGCCCCGGCTCCAGGGCGACCTTCAGGCTGTCGGTCCGTTCTGTGTCGGTGCCGGGCCAGGCGCAGTCGAAGAGGAGGACGTCGCCAGGCACCTGCCAGCGCACCTCCTCGCCCCACTCGGCCGTGGCGAGGGCCTGCGGGACTTCGGCGAGGAGTTCGTCCTCGGAGTTCGCGGCGCACCAGCGTACGAAGGTGCCGTGTTCCGGCAGGAACGCGGTCGAGGCGGGTTCGTCGCCGAGGACCAGCGCGGCCGAGTCGCCGACCGGGAGCAGGCCGACGAAGCCGTCGACCTCGCAGGCCCGGTCGTAGTCGGAGGCGTTCTCCTCGCCGTCGGCCCCCGCCCAGAACGGCAGCACGGCCTCGGGCACCGCTATGAGCGGCCCGCCTCCCGACTCGACCCAATCCAGAGCGCCGGGTTCCGCATATCGCACCATGGCGCAGAACCGTACACGCACACCCGGCTCACAGATTCGCCGTCCCCCATCCCTCCCCACGGGCCCACCGCTCTCCCCGTCAGCAGCCGCAGTCCTCCGCGTCCACCGGTGCCGTCAGCGGGTCGGCTTCCCGGCGGGCAGGACCCTCCCAGGTCTCGTACTCGAAGCCCTCGCGCGCCCAGTACTCGAAGCCGCCGAGCATCTCCTTGACCTGGAAGCCGAGTTCGGCGAGGGCGAGGGCGGCGCGGGTCGCGCCGTTGCAACCGGGGCCCCAGCAGTACGTCACCACCGGCACGGACCTGTCGAGGAGTTGCTCGGCCTGCTCGGGGATGAGCGCGGTCGGCAGGTGGATCGCGCCGGGGACGTGGCCCTGGTCCCAGGACTCGGTGGAGCGGGAGTCCAGGACGACGAAACCGGGGTCGCCGCCGGCCGCGAGCGCGGCGGCCACGTCGGACACGTCGGCGTGGAAGACCAGGCTGGCGCGGAAGTAGGCGGCCGCCTCGGCCGGGGCCGCCGGGGCGACGCGCAGGACGGGGTTCACGGCGGTGACGGTGCTGCTCATGATTCGGGCCTTTCGCCGGCGTTCGCTGTCTACGTCAGAGAATCTACGGCCGTTGATCATCTTCTTGAAGGGTCATTCCACGGCCCTCTCCTTGCTCCGCCGGGGATTCCCCTGCTAACCATGGCCCATGACCGAGTTTTCCCCGGACGCCACCGACTGGCGCATACTCGACGTCCTCCAGCGCGAGGGACGGGCCAGCTTCGCCGAACTGGCCCGCGCCGTGGCGATGTCGCCGAGCGCGGTCACCGAGCGGGTGCGGCGGCTGGAGGAGGCGGGTGTCATCCAGGGGTACGCCGCCGTCGTGGACCCCGAGCGGCTGGGGCTGCCGATCCTCGCCTTCGTGCGGCTGCGCTATCCGAACGGCAACTACAAGCCCTTCCACGACCTGGTCGCCGTGACGCCGGAGATCCTGGAGGCGCACCATGTGACGGGCGACGACTGCTTCGTCATCAAGGTCGCCGCCCGCTCGATGCGGCACCTCGAAGAGGTCTCCGGCAAGATCGGCACGCTCGGCTCGGTGACCACGAGCGTCGTGTACTCGTCACCGCTGCCCCGGCGGCCCCTCGGTCACTGACCCCGCTGCCGGACCGCCGACCCCGAGCGCCCCTTCACGACCTCCAGCTGGGCGTGGATGCGCCGTCTCAGGTCGGCGACATGGCTCACGATGCCGACGCTGCGGTCGCGTTCGCGCAGGGAGTCGAGCACGTCCAGGACCTCGTCGAGGGTCTGGTCGTCGAGGCTGCCGAAGCCCTCGTCGATGAAGAGCGTGTCGAGGCGGACTCCGCCCGCCTCGTCCGTCACGACGTCGGCGAGGCCGAGGGCGAGCGCGAGGGAGGCGAAGAAGGTCTCGCCGCCGGACAGCGTCGCCGTGTCCCGCTCGCGGCCGGTCCACGCGTCGACGACGTGCAGCCCGAGCCCGCTGCGGCCGCGGCCGGCCCGGTCGTCGGAGTGGACGAGGGTGTAGCGGCCGGACGACATGCGCCGGAGGCGGACGGTCGCGGCGCCGGCCACCTGTTCCAGGCGGGCCGCCAGGACGTAGGACTCCAGGCGCATCTTGCGCTCGTTCTCGGCCGAGGTGCCCGCGGCGAGGGAAGCCAGCCGGGCCACGCGGTCGTACTCGTCGCGGAGCGGGGCGAGCCGTCGTACGCCTGCCGCCGACCGGGCGGAGAGGCGGTCGAGTTCGGTGCACCGGCGGGCCGCCGCGTCGCGCGCGGAGGCGGCCTCGCGCAGCCGCTGGGCCGCGCGGGTGGCGGCGCCTTCCGCGGCGGCGAGGTCGGCGGGCGGCTGCTGGGCGGCGGCCGCGGTGTCGGGCTCGCCGAGCACGGCGCGTACGGCGGCCTCCTCCGACTGCCAGGCGTCCAGGCGCCGTTGGAGGTCGCGGTGGGCGATGTCGTCGAGGAGCGCGGCGGCCGCGGCCTGCGGGGTGTCGAAGCCGACCCGGAACGCGGCGTCCGCGAGCCGGGAGTCGGCGTCCTTGAGCCGCTGCGCGGTGTCCTCGGCGGCGCGGGCGGCGTCGGCGGCGTCGGTGAGCAGCGCGACCCGGCGCTCCAGCTGGGCGGCACGGGCGGCGACGCTCTCGGCGCTCCCCCGCGCCTCCGCCACCTCCCCTTCCAGGGCCGCTCGTTCACGGTCCAGTCCGTCCCGGCGGGCGACCCGGGAGGCGGCGCGTACGGCGACCTCCTGCTGGGCGGCGACCCTTCGCTCACGCTCCTGCTCCGCCTGCCGCAGCCGTTCGCTCGCGGGGTGCAGGACGGCGGCGCCGCTCCGGGCCTCCGTGTATCGCCGCTCCAACTCCTCGGCCTCAGTGGCGAGTTGCTCGGTGGAGGTGTCACCGGCCTCGCCTTCGGCGGCGGCCAGGGCCCGTTGTACGACGCCGAGGCGGCGCTCGGCCTCGGCGCGGGCTTCGTCGGCCTGCTGCGATGCGGTGAGCGCGCGCTCCTCGGTCTCCCGGTCCACGTGTCCGGCGTCCTTGCGGGCGGGCGCCGGATGTTCGACGGCGCCGCAGACCGCGCACGGCTCGCCGTCGGTGAGCTGGGCGGCCAGTTCGGCGGCGATGCCGTTCAGGCGTTGTTCCTTGACGTCCAGCCATTCGGCGCGGGCCTTGAGCGCGGCTTCTGTGGCGGCGGTCACCTGCCGCTGGGCGGCGTCGGTGTCGCGGGCGAACTGGTCGCGCTGGCGGGCGGCGGCGAGGCGCCGGTGCGCGGGGTCGCGCTGTACGGCGAGTTGTTCGGCTCGGGCGGCGTCGGCCTGTGCCGCGTCCACGGTTCCCTGAAGGCCGGTGCGGGTCTCGTCCCATCCTTCGAGCCAGGCCTCGGCCTCCTGGCGGACGTCCTCGTCGGCTCGTTCCTGACGGTCCAGGTCGGATCGCTCGTCGGCCAGTTCGGTCAGCCGCTGCTCGGCCCTCCGGGCGGACTCCAGACCGCCGAGTTCCTCTGCCGTTCGGCGGGCGACGACGGCCAAGTGCTCAGCGGGAAGGGCAGCGATGGGTTGTGTGTCGTCAACAGCGCCGTCGTGGCTGGTCGCACCCCGCGACGGAGCCGCTGATCGATGGAGCCCCGCGCCCCTTTGGGGCGCTTCGGCGTAGGCCTCTCTCAAGAGTGCACGTGCGCGTGACTCGCCGTGCACCGCCCCTCGATGCTCTGCGTCCGCGGACTCCCGCAGCTCCAGCGCCGGCGCCACCGCCTCCGCCTTGCGGGCCCGCTCCATGCGCGCCTGTGCCTCGTGGTACCCGTCGGCCCGCTCGGCCAGCAGCGCGGCACGCCGCTGCGCCTCGCCGAACCGCCCCTGAAGTCGGGCCAGTTCGCGTACATCGCCCAAGTCGCGCTCGGCGGCCGCCTGCGCGGACTCGGCCGACTTCAACCACAGGTGGGTGATCGTCAGTTGCTCACGCACGGAACTGCGCGCCACCGCGGCCGCCCCCAGGATCGCCTCCGCCAACCCCGGCTCCCCCGGCGCCAGTTCGGGCAGCTCCATCGCGCCGCCCGCCTCCTGCTCCATGCGCACCGCGTGGGCCAGCAGCTCCGCGTCGCCCTCGCGCACCTGCGTCTCGGCCGCCCGGCGCCGCTCGGCGAGCCGCTTCTCGACCTCGGCGAAGCGGTGGGTGTCGAAGAGGCGGCCCAGCAGCTTGCCGCGGGCCTCGGCGTCGGCGCGCAGGAAGCGGGCGAAGTCGCCCTGGGGCAGCAGCACGACCTGGCAGAACTGCTCCCGGCTCATGCCGAGCAGTTGCGTGATCTCCTCGCCGATCTCCTGGTGGGAGCGGCTGAGGTCCTTCCAAGCGGCGGTCGTGGCGTCGTACTCGCGAAGCCGGCTCTGCGCCTTGTCGACAGTGGTTCCGGAGCCCTTCTTCTTGGGCCGTTCCCACGGCGGCTGCCGGGTGATCTCCAACCGCCGCCCCCCGACGGTCAGTTCGAGGGTCACCTCGGTGCGAGTGCCGGTCGCCGCGTGGTCGCTGCGGAGGGTGAGGCCCTGGCCGGTCTGGCGGGCGCCCGGGACGGTGCCGTAAAGGGCGTAGCAGACGGCGTCGAGGACCGACGTCTTGCCCGCTCCCGTCGGTCCGTGGAGGAGGAACAGTCCGGCGGCCGAGAGTTCGTCGAAGTCGACGGACTGGGCGCCGCCGAAGGGCCCGAACGCCGTGATGTCCAGCCGGTGCAGTCTCACCGTGCCACCTCCCGAACCGCCTCGTCCGCGCGGACCGCGTCGAACGCGTCCCGCAGTACGCCCTGTTCGCGCTCGTCGGGTCCGGCGCCGCGGACGTGGGCGACGAAGTCCTCGGCGATCTGCTGGTCGCTGCGGCCCGCAAGGCGGTGGGCGTAGGACACGTCGGGGTCGTCCGGGGCCCGCTCGGGGTCGAAGACGAGGCTGAGGGTGTGCGGGAAGCGCTCGGTGAGCCGGGCCATCGGGTCGGCCGGGCGGACGGCGTCGGTCAGGGTGGCCTCGATCCAGGCGTCCTCGTGCCGGGTGAGGTCCGGGTCGGCGAGGAGGTCGTCGAGGGTGCCGCGGACGCGGGCCAGCGCGCGGGGCACCGGGCAGTCGACGCGGTCGGCGGTTACGGTGCCTTCGGCGTCGAGGTCGACGAGCCACATGGTCTTGCGGTGGCCGGTCTCCGAGAAGGAGTACGGCAGTGGGGAGCCGGAGTAGCGGACGCGCTCGGTGATGGTCTGGCAGCCGTGCAGGTGGCCGAGGGCCGCGTAGTCGACGCCGTCGAAGACACCGGAGGGGACTGCGGCCACCCCGCCGACCGTGATGTCCCGTTCGCTGTCGCTGGCCTCGCCGCCGGTGACGAAGGCGTGCGCGAGGACGACGGAGCGGGTGCCGGGGGCGCGGGTGGCGAGGTCGGCGCGGACGCGCTCCATGGCGGCGGCGAGCACCGCCTCGTGGCCCGCCTTCTCGACCCCGAACTCGTCCTTGACCAGGGCGGGTTCGAGGTACGGCAGCCCGTAGAAGGCCACGTCCCCGTGCGCGTCGGTCAGCACGACGGGCGTTCCGCACGCGGCCGGCTCGGTGCGCAGATGGATGCCCGCGCGTCCGATCAGTCCGGCGCCGACGCCCAGTCTGCGGGCCGAGTCGTGGTTCCCGGAGATCATCACCGTCGGCACGCCGAGGTCGGCGAGCCGGTGCAGGGCGTCGTCGTACAGCTCGACCGCGGCGAGGGGCGGGACCGCACGGTCGTACACGTCCCCCGACACCACCACCGCGTCCACCGCGCGCTCGCGCACGGTCGTGACGAGGTGGGCGACGAACTCGGCCTGGGCGCCGAGCATGTTCACCCGGTGGAACGCCCGGCCCAGATGCCAGTCGGAGGTGTGCAGCAGTCTCATGATCCCCGAAGACTAACGGGAGGGTCCGACAGCACGGGCGGTTACTCCCGTATCGGCCTGTCATGACCCATCCCGTATGCACCCAAAACGCCCCACCCATCGGACGGTTCGGCTGCTCGTCACGCGTCCCCGTAAGCCTCCCCGCCCAGCTCGAATCCCGCCGAACCGGCCGTCGCGTCGGCGAGCCAGGCGCGGAAGGCGTCCACGTCGGCGTCCGGGAGGGCGATCTCGATCGTGACCGCCTCGCCGTAGCGGACGTCTCGGACCTCGCGGCCCGTCGAGCGGAGGTCGTTCTGGACCTTGCCGGCGCGTTGGTGGTCGACGGTGACCGTGGCGAGGCGGAAGCGGCGGCGGGTGATCGTGCCGAGCGTGTCCAGAGCCTCGCCGACCGCGCCGCCGTATGCCCTCATGAGGCCGCCCGCGCCGAGCTTGACGCCGCCGTAGTAGCGGGTGACGACGGCGACGACGTACCGCATCTCGCGGCGCAGCAGCATCTGGAGCATGGGGACGCCGGCGGTGCCGCCGGGTTCGCCGTCGTCGCTCGCCCGCTGGGTGGAGGCGTCGGCGCCGATGACGTACGCCCAGCAGTTGTGGGTCGCGTCGGCGTGCTCCTTGCGGACGGCGGCGACGAAGTCCTGGGCCTCCTGCTCGGTGGCCGCCGGGGCGAGGGCGCACAGGAAGCGCGAGCGGTTGACCTCGGTCTCGTGCACGCCGGGGTGGGCGACGGTGCGGTACTCGTCCTGCATCCGGCCAGCCTATGTGCAGTGCCTGGGGTCGCCCCCGACCCAGGCGCAGGTCAGGATGTCAGGGATACTCGCTCCTCGGCGTCCGCGGGCCGCCGGTGGCCCGTGCCGAGCTGAGGGAGACCGTCGTATGACCGGGACCGAGGTGGAGGGCGCGCCGATCGTCGCGCCCGACGGTTCCAAGGCCCGTTTCCGGGCGTGGCTGTTGGAGGGGCTGAGCGAGCAGTCGGCCCGGCATCCGGGGCCGCACGCGACTCCGCGGGCCGAGCACGAGGGGCACTCCTGGTGGCGGGTCATGTGTCTCACCGGCGTCGACTACTTCTCCACCCTCGGCTATCAGCCGGGCATCGCGGCCCTCGCGGCCGGTCTGCTCTCCCCCGTCGCGACGCTCGTCCTCATCGCGCTGACGCTGCTCGGCGCGCTGCCGGTCTATCGCCGGGTCGCGCACGAGAGTCCGCACGGCGAGGGGTCGATCGCCATGCTGGAGCGGCTGTTGTCGTGGTGGTCGGGGAAGATCTTCGTGCTGGTGCTGCTCGGTTTCGCGGCCACCGACTTCATGATCACGATCACCCTGTCGGCCGCGGACGCCGCCGCGCACGTCGTGGAGAACCCCTTCGCCCCGCACTGGCTGGAGGGCGAGAACCTCTGGATCACACTGCTGCTCGTCGGTGGGCTCGGCGCGGTGTTCCTGAAGGGGTTCAAGGAGGCCATCGGAATCGCGGTGGTGCTGGTGGCGACGTATCTGACGCTGAACATCGTCGTGCTGGCCGTATCGGCCTGGGAGGTCCTCGGCCATCCGGTGCGGATCGGCGACTGGACCGACGCGCTGACCGCCGAGCACTCCTCGCCGTTCGCGATGGTCGGCGTGGCGCTGCTGGTGTTCCCGAAACTGGCGCTCGGCATGTCCGGCTTCGAGACCGGCGTCGCGGTGATGCCGCAGGTCAAGGGCGATCCGACGGACACCTGGGCGAAGCCGACCGGCCGCGTCCGGGAGACCCGCAGACTGCTCACCACGGCCGCCGTGATCATGAGCTGCTTCCTGCTGCTGTCCAGCCTGGCGACGACGATCCTGATCCCCCAGGACGAGTTCAAGAGCGGCGGCCAGGCGAACGGGCGCGCCCTCGCCTATCTCGCGCACGAGTATCTGGGCCAGGCCTTCGGCACGGTGTACGACGTCTCGACCATCGCCATCCTGTGGTTCGCGGGCGCCTCCGCGCTGGCCGGTCTGCTGAACCTGGTACCGCGCTATCTGCCCCGCTACGGCATGGCGCCCGAGTGGACGCGAGCCGTCCGCCCGCTGGTGCTGGTCTTCATGGTCGCCGCCGTCCTCATCACGGTGTGGTTCGACGCGAACGTGGACGCGCAGAGCGGGGCGTACGCGACCGGTGTGCTGGTGCTGATGCTGTCGGCGGCGTTCGCCTCGACGGTGGCGGTGCACAAGCGGGGCCATCGGCGCGCGGACCTCGGCTTCGGCGCGATCACGGCCGTGTTCGCGTACACGCTGGTCACGAACGTCGTCGAGCGGCCCGACGGCATCAAGATCGCCGCGATCTTCATCGTGCTGATCCTGGTGACCTCCTTCGGTTCGCGCGTCCATCGCGCCTTCGAACTGCGGGCCGCCGAGGTCGGGTTCGACGAGGCGGCGGCTCGGCTGGTGGACGACGCGGCGGCAAGGGGTCCGTTGCGGCTGATCGCCAACGAACCGCAGGAGCACAGCACCCGGGAGTACCGGGCCAAGGTGCACGACCAGCGGGCGCACACGCACATCCCGGAGGGCGTGCCGCTGCTGTTCCTGGAGGTGTTCGTGCGGGACTCCTCCGACTTCACGCAGGACATCACCGTGCGCGGCGACGAGAAGCACGGGGCGCGCCGACTGCGGGTGGAGGGGCCGACGGTGCCGAACGCGATCGCGGCCGTGCTGCTGGCGCTGCGCGACCGCACCGGCGAGGTGCCGCACGCGTACTTCAGCTGGACCGAGGGCAACCCCGTCGGCCACCTGATCCGCTTCCTGATCTTCGGCGACGGTGAGGTCGCGCCGGTCACCCGCGAGGTGCTGCGGCGCGCCGAACCGGATCCGGAGCGCCGGCCCCGCGTACAGGTGGGCTGACTAGTCCTTCTTCTTGCCCCTGGGCACCAGCACGCTCGTGAGCAGCGCCGTGCCCGGGGCAAGGGTCTCCCAACCGGTGCCGTGCCAGGCCAGTACGGCGATCGCCGAGGTCGGGAACTTCAGCCGCACCTGGTCCAGCGCGTCGTCGAGGCCGTCCCCGGCCAGCTCCAGGACGAGTTCCTCCAGGCCGGGGTTGTGCCCGACCAGGAGCAGCGTCTCGACCTCGGGCGACACCTCGTGCACGACGTCAAGGAGTTCGTCGGCCTCGGCGCCGTAGAGCCGCCGGTCCCGCCGTACCGGCGGCGGTGTGCCCCACTGGCCGGCGGCCAGTTCCCAGGTCTGCCGGGCGCGTACGGCGGTGGAGCACAGGGCGAGGTCCGGCAGGCAGTCGGCCTCGGCGAGCGCGCGGCCCGCGGCGGGCGCGTCCCTCCGGCCGCGCGGCGCGAGCGGCCGTTCGTGGTCCGCCACGCCCGTCGGCCAGGCCGACTTGGCGTGCCGCAGCACGACCAGGCGGCGCAGCGGACCGGCTCCGGCACGCGCGATCACGACGGCGACCCGAGGTCGCGGGTGAGGTCGAGGCCGAGCAGCCGGTCGGCGTAGGCGTACGTCTCGAAGCGGGCGCCGTCCGGGAGTTCGGCGGCGCTCTCCACCCAGGTCAGGACCCGGAGTACGGCGGGGGTGTCCAGATCGTCCTCCCAGGCGGTACGGAGACGCGTCCGCGCCTCCTCGGGAATCGGCCGCGAGGGCTGCTGCGCCCAGGTCGCGACCGCTCGGCGCCAGCGTACGAGGGTGGCCCGGGCCTCGGCGAGAGCGGCGGCGTCGAGCGGGGCCACGGCACCGCGATGCCGGGAGAGGAGCGCGAGGCGCAGAACGCTCGGGTCGGCGTCCTCCGGGGTGCCGGTGGTGGGGGCGACGGTGACGCGGACCCCGTCCGGTTCCGTCCCGCCCTCCGCCACGACGTGGATGATCTGTGCCTCGCCCAGCCCGGATCCGACGTCCCGGCTGTCCTCCAGCGGCCGGATCCCGAGCGCGGCGGCCCCGGCCCGCAAGGCCGCCGACTGCGGCCCGCCGCTCGCCACGCCCCACACGGGCGTGCCGCCGAGCTCCAGCGCACGTACCAGAAGATCGGCGACCAGCAGCACCCGCAGGGCACCGGTGTCGCCCCCCACCACATGGGCCTCGACCCGGGTCAGTCCCCGCCGGGCCGGAGCGGCCTCGACCGCCTCGCCCGTCCGGGCGTCGATGATGCGCAGCACGGGCCGAGCGTAGTTCAACCCGGGGAATTCCACGGGTGCCGTCCCCTGTTGCCCGTCGAGACGGTTCTTGTACGAGGCTCAGGGAGGCACACGGTGTACGGCGACGAGGCAACGGTCCGCGAGATCCTCACCGAACTCGGCGACACCTGGGCCGTGGTGGGCCTGTCGTCGAACCGGCGGCGCGCCGCGTACGGCGTGGCCGACGTGCTCCAGCGCTACGGGAAGCGCGTCGTGCCCGTCCACCCGAAGGCGGAGACGGTGCACGGCGAGCAGGGGTACGCCACCCTCGCCGACATCCCGTTCGGCGTCGACGTCGTCGACGTGTTCGTCAACAGCGACCTCGCCGGGCCGGTCGTCGACGAGGCGATCGCGAAGGGCGCGAAGGCCGTCTGGTTCCAGCTCGACGTGATCGACGAGGCGGCGTACGACCGTGCCCGCGCGGCAGGTCTTCTCATGGTGATGGACCGCTGCCCGGCTATCGAGATACCGCGCCTCGGATAGTCATACAGGGGCCGCCAACAGCCTCTTTGGGCCTGTCCAGGAACCTCCCGGGCGTTGGTCAAATGTTCACCATGGGTCTTCTGTTCGACCTCTGTTGTTTCCTAATCTGCGACGTCGCACGAGCTGAAAACAACTATTCACCTGGTGAGAGGTCGCTGAAAGTATGGTGAGCGTCGAGAAGACCTCAGTGCAGGACGCCACGGGGCCGAGCGGCCTCAGGCGTGACGTCGGACTGATCGGTCTGATGTGGGCGTCCGTCGGTTCGATCATCGGCTCCGGGTGGTTGTACGGCGCCCATGACGCGGTCATCCAGGCCGGCCCCGCGGCGATCATCTCGTGGGTGATCGGCGCGATCGCGATCGTGCTGCTGGCCCTGGTCCACGCCGAGCTGGGCGGCATGTTCCCGGTGGCGGGCGGTACGGCCCGTTATCCGCACTACGCCTTCGGCGGACTGGCCGGCATGTCCTTCGGCTGGTTCTCCTGGCTCCAGGCCGCGACCGTGGCCCCGATCGAGGTCGAGGCCATGATCGGTTACGCCGGTCACTGGTCCTGGGCACAGGGCCTGGAGCACTCCGACAAGACCCTGACCGCCAGTGGTCTGGTGGTGGCGGTCCTGCTCATGGCCCTCTTCGTCGGCGTGAACTTCTTCGGCGTACGGGCCCTGGCGCACACCAACAGCGCCGCGACCTGGTGGAAGATCGCAGTCCCGCTGGGCGCGATCTTCATCATGGCCGCGCTCCACTTCCACCCGGCCAACTTCCACTCCGAGGGCTTCGCGCCCTTCGGCGCCAAGGGCGTGCTCGCCGCGATCAGCACCAGCGGCATCATCTTCGCGCTCCTAGGCTTCGAGCAGGCCATCCAGCTGGCGGGCGAGAGCCGCAACCCCAGGCGGGACCTGCCGCGTGCCACGCTCGGCTCGGTCGCGATCGGCGCCGTCATCTACGTCCTGCTGCAGATCGTGTTCATCGGCGGACTGCCGCACAGCAGCTTCGTGAAGGGCTGGGCCAACCTCCACTACGCCGGTGACACCGGCCCCTGGGCGGGCCTCGCGACCGTGGTGGGCCTCGGCTGGCTGGCCGTGGTCCTCTATCTCGACGCGATCATCTCCCCCGGCGGCACCGGCCTGATCTACACCACCGCCACCTCCCGGGTCTCCTACGGCCTGGCGAAGAACGGCTACGCGCCGAAGATCTTCGCCAGGACCGACGCACGCGGTGTGCCGTGGTTCGGTCTCGTCATGTCCTTCGTGACCGGTGTGATCTGCTTCCTGCCGTTCCCGAGCTGGCACAAGCTGGTCGGCTTCATCACCTCGGCGAGCGTCCTGATGTACGCGGGTGCGCCGCTGGCGTACGGCGTCTTCGCCGACAAGCTGCCGAACCACGACCGTCCGTACCGGCTGCCCGGTGGCAAGGTGATCGCGCCGCTGTCCTTCGTCGTGGCCAACCTGATCATCTACTGGGCCGGCTGGGACACCCTGTGGCGGCTCGGACTGGCGATCGTCCTCGGCTACCTCCTCCTGGGCGGCTACGCCTGGTGGGCCAACTCGACCAACCAGCCCGACGCGCCCCGGATGGACTTCAAGGCCGCCCAGTGGCTGCCGGTCTACCTGCTGGGCATGGGCGTGATCTCCGCGGAGGGCGGCTTCGGCGGCTCCGGCAACATCGGTCTGTGGTGGGACATCCTGATCATCGCCGTCTTCTCGCTGGTGATCTACTACTGGGCCCGCGCGACCGCCTCCAACACCGAGGAGATCGAGCAGAGCATCGAGGAGGTCGTGGTCACGGACGCGCCCGCGCACTGACCCCTCTCCGTCTTCCCGGCCCGTCAGCCGCGGCTCCCCTGCCGTGGCTGACGGGCCACCGTCATAATGCTCGGGTGACTGACACCTCCCCCCACCCCAACTCGCCCTCCGAACAACGCTTTCCGGTCGTGATCGTGGGCGCCGGGCCCGCCGGTCTCACCATCGGGAACATCCTGCGCGCCGCCTCGGTCGACTGCCTGGTGCTGGAGGTGGAGAGCCGCGAGTTCATCGAACAGCGGCCGCGGGCCGGTGTGCTGGAGGAGTGGGCGGTGCGCGGGCTCGAGCAACGGGGCCTGGCGGACAACCTGTTGGAGCGGGCGCAGCTGCACACCGAGTGCGAGTTCCGGTTCGACGGGGCGCGGCACCGGTTCTCGTATCTGGAGCTGACGGGGCATCACCACTTCGTGTATCCGCAGCCGTTGCTGGTGACGGACCTGGTGCGCGAGTACGCGGACGTGCGCGGTGGGGAGATCCGGTTCGGGGTGCGGGACGTCCATCTGCACGGGCTCGACTCGGACCGGCCCGCGGTGTCGTACGTCGACGCCGAGACCGGTCGACGGGAGCTGGTGCACTGCGAGTTCGTGGCGGGCTGTGACGGCGCGCGCGGGGTGACGCGGACCGTGCTGCCCCAGCACGCCCGGATCGCCCGGCACGACTACGGCATCGGCTGGCTGGCACTGCTCGCCGAGGCGCCGCCGTCCAGCGACTGCGTGGTGTTCGGCATCCACCCGGCCGGCTTCGCCGGGCACATGGCCCGCAGCCCCGAGGTCACCCGCTACTACCTGGAGTGCCCTCCCGGCGACGACCCGGAGAACTGGTCGCACGAGCGCGTCTGGGCCGAGCTTCAGGAGCGCCTCGGTGCCGCCGACCGCCCGCCGCTCACCGAGGGCCGGCTGATCGAGAAGCGTGTCCTCGACATGCACAACTACGTGGTGGAACCCATGGTGTTCGGCCGCCTCTTCCTGGCCGGCGACGCCGCCCACCTCACCGCCCCGATAGCCGCGAAGGGCATGAACCTCGCCCTGCACGACGCCTTCCTGCTCGGCGACGGCCTGGTCGACTGCCTCACCAAGGGTGAACCCGCGGGCCTCAGCGGCTACTCGGACGCCTGTCTCGGCCGCGTCTGGGACTACCAGGAGTTCTCCCAGTGGCTGTCGGACGTCTACCACGGCACGTCCTCGGGCGACGCCTACCGGGCCGGCACCACCCTCGCCCGCCTGCGCCGCCTCTTCGAATCCCCGGCCGCGGCGGCCGCGTTCGCGGAGCAGTACCTCGGCAAGAGCTCCGCCTCCTGACCAAGCCGTCTCAGGCCACGCCCAGCCCGTCGAGCACCACCGCGCCCGGCAGCTGCGCGAACGCCTTGCCCGGCACCAGCAGTTTGCCGCGCCGACGGCCGCTGCCGACCAGGACGTACGGCAGGTCCACGACGGCCGAGTCCACCAACAGCGGCCAGCCGTCCGGGAGTCCGATCGGCGTGATCCCGCCGTACTCCATGCCCGTCTCCCCCGTCGCCGTGTCCATGGACGCGAACGAGGCCTTGCGGGCGCCGAGTTGGCGGCGGACCACGTTGTTGACGTCGACCCGGGTCGTGGAGAGCACGACACACGCGGCCAGGGTCGTCTCGCCGCCCCGCCTGCCTGCCACCACGACACAGTTCGCCGACTGCTCCAGCAGCTCCTGCCCGTAGTGCTCGACGAAGACGGCTGTGTCGGCCCACTCCGGGTCGGTGTCGACGTACACGATCTGCTCGGCCGGGACGCTGCCGTGCCAGTCGCGTACGGCGGCGGCGACCGGGCCGGTCAGTTCGGCGAGGGCGTCGGGGGCGGGGAGGGCGGTGTCGAAGCGTCCGATGGGTGCGCGCATGTTCCGCACGCTAACAGGAGGGTCAGCGCACGGGCGGGACGGAGACCGCGAGCACCAGTTCCATCGGGACCTCGCCCTGATTGCCGTAGCTGTGCGGGGCGTTGGCCTCGAAGGTGACGCTCGCGCCGGCCGGGACGTGGTACTCGGCGCCTTCCACGGTGAGGGTCAGCTCCCCCGCGATGACATGGGCGATCTCCACCGTGCCGACCGGGTGCGGGTCCGAGGCGCTGCTGTCGCCCGGCATCAGCCGCCAGTCCCACATCTCCAGCGGGCCGGGCGCCTCGGTGCCGGCCAGCAGCCGGCTGTAGCTGCCCGCGTCGGTGTGCCACAGCCTTACCACCTGGTCGGCCGGGACGACCCGTACCTTCGGCCCCTGCTCGTAGTCGAGCAGGGTGGTGACGCTGATGCCGAGGGCGTCGCCGATCTTGACGACCGTGCCGATGCTCGGGTTGGTGCGGGCCTGCTCGATCTGGATGAGCATGCCGCGGCTGACGCCGGCGCGGGCGGCAAGCGCGTCCAGGGTGAAGCCGCGCTCGTTGCGCCAGCGCTTGACATTGCGCGCCAGGGACTGGGTCAACAGGTCGAGATCCGACACATTCCGTCCAACATTCTGGATGACAGAGTTCAATTCACTGAACTACGGTGTTGTGCACCCGATCGTTCACCGAACTGTACTGCGAGGCTACCTGTGACGGCATTCTTCGCCCTGGCCACAAGCCTGCTGTGGGGTCTGGCCGACTTCGGCGGCGGACTGCTGACGCGGCGTACCCCGGCGCTGACGGTCGTGGTCGTCTCGCAGGGGATCGCCACGGCCGTGCTCGGGGCGGTCGTGGTCGCCACCGGGGGCTGGAGCGAGGCCGGTCCGCGGCTGTGGTTCGCGGTCGCGGCGGGCCTGGCCGGACCCGTCGCGATGAACTGCTTCTACAAGGCGCTCGCCCTGGGCCCGATGGGCGTGGTCTCCCCGCTCGCCACGCTGAGCGTGGCCGTGCCGGTCGGTGTCGGGCTGTTCCTCGGCGAGCGGCCGGGGCTGATGCAGGCCGCGGGCATCGCGGTCGCCGTCACCGGTGTCGTCCTCGCCGGCGGACCGCACCTGCGCGGAGCGCCCGTGCAGCGGCGGGCGATCCTCCTCACGCTGGTCGCGGCGCTCGGCTTCGGCACGGTCTTCGCCCTGATCGCCGAGGCCTCGACCACCGTCACCGGCCTCTTCCTCGCCCTGTTCGTACAGCGGCTGACGAACGTCACCGCGGGCGGAGCGGCCCTCTACGTCTCCGTACGGCGGGGCAACCCCGCGCTGCCGGCCACCGGCTTCCCCTGGGCCTCCCTCCCGGCCCTGGCCTTCGTCGGCCTCGCGGACGTCGCGGCGAACGGCACGTACTCGGTCGCGGCCCAGCACGGCCCGATCACGGTGGCCGCGGTACTGGCCTCGCTCTACCCGGTGGTGACGGCCCTGGCCGCCCGCGGCTTCCTCAGCGAACGACTCCGGGCGATACAGGCGGCGGGCGCGGGCCTCGCGCTGGTGGGCACGCTGCTGCTGGCGACGGGTTAGGACTCGGCGTCCAGTTCCGCCAGCCGGGCCGCCGTCTCCTCGTCCAACTCCGAGAGCGCGCGCAGCTGTTCGGGCGTTATGCCGTCGGGCAGGGGCACCGGTGCGGGCGTCCGGAGCGGCGGCTGCCAGCCCTCCGCGGGAGTCCAGCGCCGGACGACCCGGGCGGGCGCGCCCGCCACCACGGCGTGGTCCGGCACCACCCCTCGTACCACCGCCCCCGCGGCCACCACCACGTTCCGCCCGATTCGCGCGCCCGGCAGGATCACCGCGCCCGTGCCGATCCAGCAGCCCGACCCGATCTCGACCGGTTCCATCCGCGGCCACTGCTTGCCGATGGGCTCGTGCGGATCGTCGTAGGAGTGGTTCGTGGACGTGACGTAGACGTACGGACCGAAGTAGCAGTCGCTGCCGATGGTGACCGTCGTGTCCGCGATGACGTGGCTGCCGCGGCCCAGGACCACGCCGTCGCCGATGCGGAGGATCGGGTCGGGGCCGAGGTCGAGGTCGGGCATCAGGCCGGCGGTGAGGGTGACCTGTTCGCCGACGATGCAGTGCGAACCGACGTGGATCCAGGGTTCGCCGAAGACCGTGCCGAGCGGGAAGGCGAGGCGGGTGTGCGGGCCCAGCGCGCCGAAGCGGAAGCGGCCGGGGTGCTCCGCGGTGACCGAGCCGGTGCGCTGCACCCAGGCCCAGCCCGCGTGGACCGCGCGCTGCGCGAGGCGGCGCGGCCAGGATGAGAACGTGTTCTTGCGCTTCGGCACCCGCTCACCGTACTCAGCGTGAGGTGCACCCATGGGGTCGTCGGGCTGTGATCTTCGCCCCACGGGAGTAGGGGGTGGCGCGGCCGGGAGCACATGGGACCGTACCGCGGTTCACCCGCGGCGGATGAGGCGGCGGTGCGGGGGGCCGTGCTGCGGTGGCGGGATGACCATGTTCGGCATCGTGAACCCCTTCGACCTGGCGGGACGGGTGGCGCGCTACGCGCTGGGCGGCACCGCCGCGGTCGCCGACCGGGTGATCCGGGCGCTGACAGCGGCCGTGGTGGACCGCCTCGAACTGGACGACCTGGCCGCGCGGATCGACGTGAACACGATCGCCGACCGGGTGGACGTGGACCGGATCGCGGACCGGGTGGACGTGGACCGGATCGCCGATCGGGTGGATGTGGACCGAGTGGCCGCGCGGGTGGATGTGGACCGGGTGGCGGGGCAGCTGGACGTCGACGCCGTCGCGGCACGTGTCGATGTGGACCGGATCGTGGCGCGTGTCGACGTCGACCGGATCGCCGCCCGCCTGGACGTGGACGCCGTGATCGGGCGGGTGGATCTCGTCGTGCTCACCAGGGCAGTCCTGGAGGAGATCGACCTGGGGCGGATCGTGCGGGAGACCAGCGGTGGGATGGCCGACGAGACGGTCGACGCGCTGCGGTCGCGGAGCATGCGGGCCGACCGGATGGTGAACCGCGTCGCCGACCGACTGCTGCACAGACCGGAGTTGCCGACGAACCGGAACGAGGGCGAGAGGCCGACGGCACGGCTCGACGGGGATGAGTCGGCGACGCGGACCGACGGACACGAGGCAGCAGCACGGACCGACGGCCATGCGTCGGAGGCGCGGACCGACAGACACGAGGCAGCAGCGCGGGCCGACGGACAAGGGCTCACGCCGTGATGCGGGACGAGCGGGTCGCGGAACCCGATCGCGAACCGGAGTCTCAAACCGAACCGGAGTCTCAAACCGGTCCGGAGTCTCAAGCCGGTGCGGAGTCTCAAGCCGGTGCGGAGTCTCAAGCCGGTCCGGAGGTCATCCGCGCCTCCTCCCCCGGTCCCACTCCCGACACCCACCGCGACCCCGCTCGCAGCGCCACCCGCAGCGCCACCCCCACCACCACCCGCACCTCCCAACGGGCAAGCGACGTCGCAGGTGTCGTTTCTCGTTGTCTTGCCGGGCTGGTGGACGCCGTCGTGGTGGCCTGCATCGGGCTGGGCGCTCAGCTCGCGTTCGGCGGGTTGCGGCTGCTCGTCACCGGGCCACCGTTCCGGATGCCGGAGCTGTCGGCCTGGCTGACCGGCGCGGTCGGCTGGGCCCTCGCCGTGCTGTATCTGTCCGTGAGCTGGGCCTCCACCGGCGGCACCGTCGGCGACTGGCTGCTGGGCCTGCGGGTCACCGCCCGCGCCGGACGGCTGCTCGGCGTGCCCCGGGCACTGCTGCGGGCCGTGCTGTGCCTCGCGTTCCCGCTGGGCCTGTGCTGGATCCCGTTCAGCCGCCGGCACGCGTCGGTGCAGGACGTCGTCGTGGCCAGTGCCGTGCGCTACCACCGCTTCTGACGGGCCCGGCGGAGATCGGCGGCCAGGCGCCGATGATCACCCGCCATCACCCATGCGAGGTGACGCCACAGGCCGGGGGACCGGAGTAGGAATCATGAACGAGGGGCCGCGACCGGCGGCCGTCCCGAAGACGGAGGCCCAGCCATGGCCACCACGACTACCAAGCACGAGCACTCGCCAGGCACTCTGGCGGCGGCCGGCGGTCTGACGGCCTTCGCCTGCGTGATGCTGATCATGTGCGGCATCCTCGACGTGTTCCGCGGCATCATGGCGATCGCGAACGACGAGGTGTTCGTCAACACCCGTAACTACGTCTTCAAGTTCGACCTGACCACCTGGGGCTGGATCCATCTGGCCCTCGGCGCGGTCGCAGTGGCCGTCGGCATCGGTCTGGCCATGACGGCGACCTGGGCGCGGGTGATGGGCGTGCTGATCGCGGGTCTGCTGATCATCGCCAACTTCCTGTCCATGCCCTACTACCCGTTCTGGTCGCTGACCCTGATCGCGATGAACGCGTTCATCATCTGGGGTCTGTGCGTCGTGGAGAAGGACTCGGACTACTGAGGACCGGGACGGGACGCATGACGGACGAACGGGCCGAGCGGATCGCCGAGTTCATCGCACCACTACGGGTGCGGCCGGGGTCGAAGGTGAACCTGTCCACCGACTTCGACCCCGGCTTCAAGGCGGGTATCGCAGGCAAGAAGGACGGACAGGAGCTGCTGCGGACGGGGGTCACGCTGCTCGCCGACTACCAGCGGCGGCTTGCGGCCGAGAACAGATACGGCGTGCTGATGTGCCTCCAGGCACTGGACGCCGGCGGCAAGGACGGCACCATCCGGCATGTGATGAGCGGGGTGAACCCGCAGGGCGTGCACGTGTCGAACTTCCGGGTGCCCTCCAGTGAGGAACTCGACCACGACTTCCTCTGGCGCTACGCCCGCCGACTGCCCCGGCGCGGTGAGATCGGCATCTTCAACCGCTCGCACTACGAGGAGGTCCTGGTGGTGCGGGTGCACCCCGAGCACCTGGACCGCCAGCGGCTGCCGGACGCGGCGAAGCGCAAGGGCGTGTGGCGCCGCCGCTACCGGGAGATCAACGACTGGGAGCGGTACCTGCACGACAACGGCTTCCGGGTCGTGAAGCTGTTCCTGAACCTCTCCAAGGAGGAGCAGCGCACCCGCTTCCTCAAGCGGATCGACGTACCCGAGCGCAACTGGAAGTTCTCCGCGGCGGACGCGCGTGAGCGCTCCTGGTGGGACGACTACCAGGAGGCCTTCTCGCACATGCTCTCCGCGACCAGCACCAAGTGGGCGCCGTGGTACGTGATCCCCGCCGACCACAAGTGGTTCGCGCGCATCTCCGCGGCCGCTGTGCTCGCCCACACGCTGATCTCCATCGACCCGCAGTACCCGGAGGTCGGCGAGAAGGCCCGGCACGAACTGTTCGTGGTGAAGGAGGAGCTGGTGGCCTCGGCACCGCCCGGCGCCGAGGCCGATCCGTACGCGGCGTCGGTCGCGGCCGACGAGGAACGGAGGCACGGATGACCTCCTCGACCGACGGGCGGTACGGCACCTCGGAACCGGACGGGCACTGGTACGCGCAGTCGCCCGACGCGGTGGCGAAGGCGCTCGGCGTGGACCCGGCCACGGGGCTCACCGCCGCGCAGGCCGCCGAGCGGCTGGACCGGGACGGTCCCAACGCCCTCCCCGAGGAGCAGCCCGAGCCGACCTGGCGGCGGGTGCTCGACCAGTACCGCAGCTATATGCAGGTCATCCTGGTCGGCGCGGCGATCGTGTCGCTGCTGATCCAGGAGTGGGCCACCGCGGTGCTCCTGCTGGTGCTGACCGTGCTCAACGCGGTCATCGGCATCCGGCAGGAGGGCAAGGCGGAGAGCGCCATGAACGCCCTGAAGTCGATGATGAAGGCGACCGCGCGGGTACGGCGGGACGGGACGGAGAGCGAGATCCCGGCGGAGCAGGTCGTCGTCGGTGATGTCGTCCTGATCACGGCCGGCGACGACGTGCCCGCCGACGGCCGGCTCGTCGCCGCGAGCGCGCTGCAGATCGACGAGTCGGCGCTGACCGGCGAGAGCACGCCCGCCGCGAAGGACACCGGGGTACTGCGGGGCGAAGGGCTGGGCCCCGGCGACCGTACGAACACGGCGTTCATGAACACGCCGGTCACCCACGGCAGCGGCACCATGATCGTCACGGCGACGGGTTCCGGTACCGAACTCGGCAAGATCTCCGGGATGTTGTCGGCCACCGAGCGCGAACAGTCGCCGCTGACCCGCGAGTTGGACCGGCTGACGCTGTGGATCGCGGGTGCGGCCGGACTGACGATGATCGTGATGTTCGTGCTGGGGCGCAGCCGGGGCGAGGCATGGGACGCGCTGTTCGTGAGCGCGGTGTCGCTGGCGATCGCGGCGGTGCCCGAGGCGCTGCCCACGGTGACGCAGACGATCCTTTCGCTGGGCGGGCTGGACCTGGCGAAGCACCACGCGATCGTGAAGGACCTGCCGTCGGTGGAGACGCTGGGCTTCACCTCGGCGATCAACTCCGACAAGACCGGCACGCTGACGCTGAACCAGATGACGGCAGTGGAGGTCGTGGACGCCTTCGACCGGTACACCGTCTCGGGGACGGGCTACGGCCTGGCGGGCAAGGTGCACCACGCGGCCGGGCGCTCGTCCGACATCGAGGACGCGATCCTGCCCTATCTGGTGGCCAGTGACGCCGAGTTGGTGGACGGCCGGGTGGTCGGCGACCCCACCGAAGGGGCCCTGCTGGTGCTCGGCCACAAGGCGGGCCTGGACGTGGGGGCGACCCGCGAGCGGTTCCCCCGGCTGGCCACGCTGCCCTTCGACCCCTCGTACAAGCTGATGGCCACCTTCAACTCGGCGACCGACGGGCGCGGCCGGCCGGTCGTGCGCTGCTTCGTGAAGGGGGCCGCGCCCGCCGTGATGGGGCGCGCCGCCACAGCCCTCTCGGAGGGTACGGCGATCCCCTGGGACGCCGATCTCGACAAGCGGGCGCATGCGCAGATGGAGCGGATGGAGCGGGAGGGCCGCCGGGTGATGGCCGCCGCCACCCGCGATCTGGACCCGGCCGAGTTCACCCCTGAGGACCTGCTCGGGTACGTCGAGGGTCTGGAGGTGACGAGCCTGGTCGGCATGGAGGACCCGCCCCGCGAGGAGTCCCGGCTGGCGGTGGCCGGCGCCCAGGCCGCCCATATCCGGGTGCGGATGGTGACCGGGGACGACGTGATCACCGGTGCGGCGATCGCCGAGCAGGTCGGCATCGAGGGCGAGGCGATCCTCGGTTCGGACTTCGCCGCCCTGTCGGAGGAGGAGCGGCTGGCGCGGATCGACGACATCGGCGTGATCGGCCGGGTCGCCCCCGAGCACAAGGTGCTCCTCGCGGACACCCTCAAGCAGAAGGGGGACGTGGTCGCGATGACCGGGGACGGTGTGAACGACGCCCCCGCCATCAAGGCGGCGGACATCGGGATCGCCATGGGCTCGGGCACCGAAGTGGCCAAGAACGCGGGACGGTTGATCCTCTCGGACGACAACTTCGCCACGATCGTCTTCGCGGTCGAGCAGGGCCGCAAGATCTACGACAACCTCACCAAGTACATCCGCTTCGTGCTCGTGCTGCTGGTCGTGTTCGTGCTGACCTTCCTCGGCGCGACCCTGTTCAATATCGCGGACGGCGAGCCGTTCACGCCGGCCCAGGTGCTGTGGATCCACTTCTTCGTCAACGCGGCCTTCGGCTTCGCGCTGGGCTTCGACCAGGTCAGTCCGGGTCTGATGGGACGCCGGCCACGGCCGCGCGGCGAACCGGTCATGACGACCCGGCTCATGGTGACGGTGGGGCTCGCGGGTCTTGCGATCACGATCGGCCTGCTGTCGATGATCAAGCTGGGCGAGGCGCGCTTCGACAGTACGGAGATCGGCAACTCGATCGCCTTCACCTCGTTCGCGCTCTGTCTGATCGTGGCCGCCCTGGAGTGCCGCAGCGAGACGGAGACGGTCCTGACGGCCTCGGCCTTCGACAGCAAGCAGATGAACCGGGCGGTGTTCGGCGAGTTCGTGCTCGCCGTGCTGGCGACCCAGACGGACGTCTTCAACCGGCTGCTCGGCACGACTCCGCTGACCGTGGGGCAGTTCGGCTGGGCGCTGCTGCCCGCCCTGGCCCTGCTCGGGCTGTGGGAGGCGGGCAAGGCGGTGGCCCGCGGACGCACGGGGCCCGCTCCCGTCCCACAGGGCTGAACCGCCGTATCACGACGGAGGGACCGCGATGCGAGGTGACGACTCGACCGGCCGCTTCGTCCCGCCGGGGCTGGGCACGCTTCTTGCCTACCGGCGCGAGTGGCTGGTCAAGGACGTCGTCGCCGGCATCGTCCTGACCACGCTGCTCGTCCCGCAGGGCATGGCCTACGCCGAACTCGCGGGCCTGCCCGCGATCACCGGCCTGTACACGTCCGTGCTCTGCCTCCTCGCCTACGCGGTCTTCGGCCCTTCGCGGATCCTGGTGCTCGGCCCGGACTCCTCGCTGGGCCCGATGATCGCGGCGACGGTCCTGCCGCTGATCGCGTCCGGCGGGGACAGCGGACGCGCGGTGGCGCTGGCCTCGATGCTGTCGCTGATGGTCGGCGCGATCACGGTCCTGGCCGGGGTGTGCCGGCTCGGCTTCATCGCCGACCTCATCTCCAAGCCGACCATGATCGGCTACATGAACGGGCTGGCCCTGACGATCCTGATCGGCCAGCTGCCGAAGCTGTTCGGCTTCAAGACGGACGCCGACGGGCTCGTCGCGGAGTTCGACGCCTTCGTGCGGGGACTCGCCGACGGGAAGGCGGTGCCCGCCGCGGTCGCCGTGGGCTGCACGGGGATCGTGCTGATCCTCGTGCTTCAGCGGTGGCTCCCGAAGGTGCCGGCGGTCCTCGTCATGGTGGTCCTGGCGATCGGCGCGACCTCGGTCTTCGACCTGGGCCGGCACGGGGTGAGCCTGGTCGGCGAACTCCCCCGGGGGTTCCCGCCGTTCACGCTCCCCCACGTCCGCCTGGACGACCTGGGGCCACTGACCGCCGGGGCGCTGGGCATCGCCCTGGTGTCCCTGGCCGACACCATCTCCAACGCCTCGGCCTTCGCCTCCCGCAGCGGCCAACAGGTGCGCGGCAACGAGGAGATGACCGCGATCGGCGCGGCCAACCTGGCGGCCGGGCTGTTCCAGGGGTTCCCCGTCAGCACCAGCGGGTCACGGACGGCGGTGGCCGAACGGGCGGGCGCCAGGAGCCAGCTCACCGGGGTCGTCGGCGCCGGGCTGATCATCCTGATGCTGGTACTGCTGCCGGGGCTGTTCCGCAACCTGCCGCAGCCCGCACTCGCCGCCGTCGTCATCACGGCCTCGCTGTCCCTGGCCGACCTCGCCGGGACGGCACGGCTGTGGAAGCAGCGCAGGGCGGAGTTCCTGCTGTCGGTCTCGGCCTTCCTCGGAGTGGCGCTGCTCGGCGTGCTGCCGGGGATCGCGATCGCCGTCGGCCTGTCGATCCTCAACGTCTTCCGCCGGGCCTGGTGGCCGTACAACACCATGCTGGGCCGGGTGCCGGGGTTGCCGGGCTACCACGACATACGCTCCTACCCCGATGCCGAGCAGCTGCCGGGCCTGGTGATCCACCGCTTCGACGGGCCGCTGTTCTTCGCCAACGCCAAGGCCTTCCGCAACGAGCTCATGCGGCTGACCCGGGTCGAGCCGCGCCCCCGGTGGGTACTGCTCGCGGCCGAGCCGATCACCGACGTGGACACCACCGCCGCCGACGAGCTGGAGGAGCTGGACGAGGCCCTCAACGAGCAGGGCATCAGCCTGGTGTTCGCCGAGCTGAAGGACCCGGTCCGGCGCAAGATCGAGCGCTACGAGCTGACCCGCACCATCGATCCCGGCCACTTCTTCCCGACCGTGGAGGCGGCGGTGGCCGCGTACCGCGAGCGGACGGGCGCCGAGTGGACGACGGTGGCAGGGGTACCGGCGGGGGCGGCGGGCGAACAGCCGCCGCCCGGCTAACCGTTCGACCCGATCGACAGCACGTGTGTGCCCCACGGCTCCAGGTCGACGAACAGACCGGGATCGATCAGCTCGTCGCCCTCCCGCGGGTAGCGGGTGCCGTCCAGCAGACCGGTCAACGTCCAGGTGGCGGTGGCCAGTTCGGGCCAGGGGAGCCGGACCCTGCCCTGCGCCGGGGCGTCGGAGAGGTTGACGACGGCCACGAAGCGTCCGGCGGGGCCCACCCAGCCGGAGGCGACCAGGTTGCGATGGGTGGCGTTGTCCGGCCAGCCCGTGCAGTCGAGCAGCCGCCACCGCCCGCCGCGCATCCCGCTGCGGTGCACCGCGGCCAGCAACCGCTCGTGGAACGCCCGCAGTCCGGCGTCCGCCGGTTCGTCCGGGCGCCGGTCCAGGAAGACGGGCAGTCGGGTACGGCGGCCGGTGAACTGCCCCTCGTGCCACAGCGTGGCCCCGGGCAGGGTGGCGATCAGGACGGCCGCGGCCCGTTCCTTGGCCGGGGTCATGGTGTACGCGGCCCGCGGCTCGTCGTGGTTCTCCAGGAACCGTACGAGCCGCCGCTGGTAGGCCTCGTCCGCGAGCAGATGCTGCCGGACCGCTTCGGGGCTCTCGGTCAGCACCCGGTCGTAGAGCCGCTTGTCGTAGCAGAAGTCGAACCCCTGCTGCTGGAGAACCCATTCGAGGTCCCAGTACGCCTCCGCGACGAAGGTCATGGCGGGGTGCCGGACGCGCACGGCGGCGAGGACCGTCGGCCAGAACTCCTCCTGCGGGCGCGGTCCCGCGAGGCCCGCCCAGGTGCGTTCGAAGACGTCGTTGGTCAGCAGCATCGCCATGTCGCAGCGGACCCCGTCGCACACGTCCCCGATGTGTCCCAGCACGCCCGCCGTGGCCTCGCGCAGCGCGGGCGCGAAGGCGTTGAGCTGGACGACGTCCGGCCACGGCGGGAAGAAGGGGTCGCGTCCGCGCGCGAGGACGTTGCCGGCCACCGTCAGGAAGGCGGCCGGGTCGCGGCGGGCGTCCTCGTCGTCGCCCCGCACGAAGTACTCGGGGTGCTCCCAGGTCCACGGGTTGTCCGGCGCGACATGGTTCGGGACGTGGTCGAGCAGCAGGCCCACGCCCCGCCGGTCGAGTTCGGCGCGCGCCCCGGCCAGCCCGGCGGCCCCGCCGAGGCTGGCGTCGACCTCGTAGCGGCGGATGCAGTACGGCGACCCGGCGATCTCCTCCTCCCGGATGTCCGGGACGGCGTCGGTGAAGGCCTCGCACAGGGCCGGGTCGCGCAGCGCGATGGCACGCCCCTCGGGGCTGCGCTCCCACACGCCCATCAGCCAGACGGCGTCGACGCCGTGCGGGGTGATCTCGTCCCAGGCGTCCTTCGGTACGTCCCTGAGGCCCGTGATGCGCCCGGTGCGGGCCGCGATCTCACGCAGCCAGACACGGGTGTTCACCTCGTGGACGACGGGCTGGACGGGTAGCTCACCGGTCATCGCTGCGTCCTCCTGAGGGGGTCGCTCCGGGCGGGGTCGGCGCGGAAGTCGCCGGGGCCGAGGGTGCCGAAGAGCGTCATCAGGGGCGCGACCAGGCCGGTCCAGCCGGTCTGGTGGGCCGCCCCGATGCCGGCGCCGTTGTCGCCGTGGAAGTACTCGTGGAAGGAGATCAGGTCCCGCCAGTGCGGGTCCTCCTGGAACTTGCGCCCGCCGCCGTAGACGGGCCGGCGCCCGTTCTCGTCGCGCAGGAAGAGCCGGGTCAGCCGGTCGGAGATCTCCCGGGCCACCTCGAACAGGGTCAGCCGGGTGCCGGACCCGGTCGGGCACTCGACGGTGAGCTCGTCGCCGTAGAAGCCGTAGAGGTTGAGCAGGGCCCGGATCACGAGGGCGTTCATCGGGAACCACACCGGGCCCCGCCAGTTGGAGTTGCCGCCGAACATCCCGGTGTCCGACTCGGCGGGCAGATAGCCGACCCGGAACTCCTCGCCGTGCACCCAGAAGCTGTAGGGGTGCTCCGCGTGGTGGCGGGAGAGGGAGCGGATGCCGTAGGGGCTGAGGAACTCGTCCTCGGAGAGGAGATGTCCGAGGACCCGGAGCAGCTTCTTCTCGTCGACGACGGACAGCAGCCGCGGACCGCCCGCGCTGCCCGCCCGGGCCGACGCGAGTGTCACGGAGAGCGAGGGGTGGCGGTTCGCGAAGCGGCGCAGCCGCTCCCCCAGGCCCGTCACCCTGGCGAGTTGCTCCGGGCGGAAGACGGTGGCCGCGCACAGCGGCAGCAGACCGACCATCGAGCGGACCTTCAGCCGTACGGCCTGTCCGTCGGGCAGCCGCAGGACGTCGTAGTAGAAGCCGTCCTCCTCGTCCCACAGTTCGTCGCCCAGGTCGCCGACGCGGTCCATGGAGGCGGCGATCCACAGGTAGTGCTCGACGAACTTGAGGACCAGTTCCTCGTACGCGGGGTTGTGCTCGACGAGTTCGACGGCGATCTGGAGCATGGACTGGCAGTACAGGGCCATCCAGGCGGTGCCGTCGGCCTGTTCGAGGGTGCCGCCGGTGGGCAGCGGGGCGCTGCGGTCGAAGACACCGATGTTGTCGAGGCCGAGGAACCCGCCCTGGAAGACGTTGCGGCCGCCGGGGTCCTTGCGGTTGACCCACCAGGTGAAGTTCGTCAGCAGCTTCTGGAAGGCGCGTTCGAGGAAGGCGTGGTCGGCGTGGCCGGTGGTGCGCTCCTCCATCAGGTAGACGAAGTAGGCGGCCCAGGCGTGCACGGGCGGGTTGACGTCCGCGAAGTTCCACTCGTACGCCGGGATCTGGCCGTTGGGGTGCAAGTAGGCGTCCTGGAGGAGCAGTTCGAGCTGTTCCTTGGCGAAGGAGATGTCGACGGCCGACAGTGCGACGGTGTGGAAGGCGAGGTCCCAGGCGGCGAACCAGGGGTACTCCCACTTGTCCGGCATGGCGACGATGTCGTCGCTGACCAGGTGGAACCACTCGTGGTTGCGCACTCCGGGGCGCGGCACGCTCCACGGGTCCAGTCCGTGCGAGTTCAGCCAGGCCTCCAGGTCGAACAGGTAGTACTGCTTGGTCCAGAGCATTCCGGCGAGCGCCTGCCGCAGCACCATGGCCCGGTCCGCGCTCGCGCCCCTGGGGGTCAACTCCCGGTAGAACGCGTCGGCTTCGGCGATGCGGTCCTTGAACACCGTGTCGAAGCCGCGGGCGAGGGACAGCTTGGTGCCGGAGGGGCCGAGGCGCAGGCGCACGGTCTCCGAACCGCCGGCGGGGATGGTGAGGATGTGGTGCGCGGCGGCCTTGGTGCCCTGCCGCGCGGGATTGACGGCGTCGCTCTCGCCGTCCACGACGTGTCGGCCGATGCCGTCCTTGACGTACGGGGAGGCGTTGGGCCTGCCGAAGAGCCGCTCGTCGTTCGTCTCGTTCTCGGTGAACAGCAGAGGTACGGACGCCCCGAACCGGCAGTCGTAGCTGCCCAGTTCGGGGTGCACGGCACGGAGGACGGTGGTGCCGCCGGGGCCGTCGGGCGCGCTCAGCAACGGCTTCTCGGCGCCGTTCTCGTGCCAGGACCAGGTGTTGCGGAACCACAGGGTCGGCAGCACGTGCACGGTCGCCTCGTCCGGGCCGCGGTTGGCCACGGTGATGCGGGCCAGCACGTCGTCGGCGGCCGCCTTGGCGTACTCCACCGTCACGTCGAAGTAGCGGTCGTCGTCGAAGATCCCGGTGTCGAGCAGCTCGTACTCGAAGTCCTGCCTGGTCCGGGACCTGTTGACGGCCACCAGGTCGGTGTAGGGGAACTCCGCCTGCGGGTACTTGTACAGGTATTTCAGGTACGAGTGGCTGGGTGTGCTGTCGAGGTAGAAGTAGTACTCCTTGACGTCCTCGCCGTGGTTGCCCTCGCTGTTGGTGAGGCCGAAGGCGCGCTCCTTGAGGATCGGGTCGCGCCCGTTCCACAGCGCGAGCGCCAGGCACAGCCGCTGCTTCTCGTCGCAGATGCCACCCAGGCCGTCCTCGCCCCAGCGGTAGGCACGGGAGCGCGCGTGGTCATGGGGGAAGTACGACCACGCGTCGCCCCCGTCGCTGTAGTCCTCGCGGACCGTACCCCACTGACGCTCACTCAGATACGGCCCCCACAGCCGCCACCGCCCGCCTTCGTCGCCCCGCGGGCCGATCCGTCCACCACTCGTCCGCGCGCTCATCGCCTCGCTCCCTGTCGCAGGCCCAACCGGCGGCGCCAGTCTGTGGGGGCCTCCCGGCAGGTGCCTCACCTGCCGCGGGTGAGGCCGCGCCGCGGGCCGGCGGCGTGACGTGCGGTGCGTCCACGTGGTCCCTGGTCCGCCGTGGCGGCGTGCCGCGACCGGCAGCCGGCCGGCAGACCCACCAGGGACCGCTCGAACTCCGGGACGGCCCGCTGAAGTTGGCCGAACTCGTGCCGGTCGCGCCTCCGGGCCCACCGTGGCGCCGACCGGTCGCGCGGCCCTCACCTTCGGTGGGTGACGCGGAGCCGGAGCAGGCGCGACTGGATGGAGTGCCATCACCTCGGCATCACGTGGAAGGAGCGGCCATGGCCGGAATCGGGCCCGTACAGCTGCTGACGGTCGAGTTCGGGCCGGACGCCAAGTTCGAGGGAAGGATCGTCGACGAGCTCGGAGCGCTGGAGCGCGGCGGCCAGGTCCGCGTGCTCGACCTGCTCTTCGTGCAGAAGGAGCCCGGCGGGGACCTCGTCACCGCCGACTACCAGGCCGAGGGCATGGGCGAGACCGTGGCCGCGCTGCTCGGCATCCCGCGCCGGACCCTGCGGGAGGCCGAGGCGGTGTTCCCGTCCCTGCCCGAGGGGAACGCCTTCGGTCTCACCCTGGAGGAGATCCGGGGGCTCGCCCAGGAGCTGGACCCGGGCACCGCGGCCGGATTCGTACTGCTGGAGCACTCCTGGGCCAGGGAACTGCGCGAGGCGATCCGCGAGGCGGGCGGCGTGCCCGTGGCGGAGGGCTTCCTCACGGAGGAGTCCCTGGAGGCCGTGATCGCCGAACTCGCCCTCGCCGTGGCCCGCCTCGACGAGGTGGCCGAGGAACACACCCAGCCAGGCCGGCAGTCCGGCCGGAACAGCAGGAGGTCCTGATGACCGATCTCGTCGTACTCGGCTTCACCGACAAGGAGAAGGCAGAGGCCGTGCTGCGTCTCTCGAAGGAGCTGTCCCGGCAGGAGCTCCTGGACCTGGAGGACGCGGCGCTCGCCTGGCGCACCCAGGACGGCAAGATCCATGTACGGCAGTCGTTCAGCCCCACCGCGAGCGGCGCGGCCGGCGGCGCCCTGTGGGGGACCCTGTTCGGTCTGATCTTCCTGATGCCGGTGTTCGGGGCCGCGGTCGGCGCCGCCACCGGCGCGGTCGCGGGCAAGCTCACCGACGTCGGCATCAACGACGCGTTCATCAAGGAGATCGCCGGCGCCCTGGAGCCGGGCCGGGCCGCGGTCTTCGCGCTCGTGCGGCGCACGACGCCCGACAAGGTGCGCGACGCCCTGCGCCCGTTCCAGCCCACCGTGCTGCGCACATCACTGACGAAGGACCGTGAGGAGGAACTCGTGGCGGCTCTGCAGACATGACGGGCGGAACGATCCCATCGTGAACAAATGAGCGTTGTACCAAGTTCACCCGGGTGAGATGGGGCGTTCATCATGGGCGCCCCGCGCCGGTGGGACCACACTCGTCTGACGTGCACCAGCCAGCCCCGAGAGCGAGGAGCCGGCGATGGACGAGTGGAGAAAGCGGCAGCAGCCGCCCCGGACGGGCGCCCCCGCCCCGTCGGCCGCTCCCCCGGCCCGGGTGGGGGCACCACCCCTGCCCACGTGGCTCGTTCCACGGCCCCGGCTGACGGACCGTCTCTCCAGAGGCGTGCTGGGGCCGTTGACCGTGGTGGTGGGGCCGGTCGGGGCCGGGAAGTCCGCGGTCGCCGTGGAGTGGGCACACACCCGGGGCGCGCCCGGCCCGGTGGCCTGGGTCACCTGTGACGGCTCGGAGGAGCAGCCCGACGTCTTCTGGTCCCGGGTGTCCGCGGCCCTGCGCGAGGCGGGCGTGGAGCTGCCCGGTCCTTCGGAGGTGCCGCGCCGCACGGCCGTCGGCCCCGGCACCGGCCCGCTCGCCTCGGGCACCGCCGTCGAGGAGCGGCACCTGCTGGTGGCCTCCCTCGCCGCCGCGCTGGCCGGCCGCGCGGACCCCGTCGTCCTGGTGCTGGACGACTTCCAGCCGGAGACCGGCTCGCCGGTCGCCCTGGGCACGGCCGCCCTGCTCCGGCACGCGGCCCCCGCGCTGCGGCTGGTCGTGGTCTCGCGCCGGGACCCGCCGCTGCATCTGCACCGCTACCGGCTGGCCGGCGAACTCACCGAACTGCGCACCGCCGACCTCGCCTTCGACGACCGGGAGACGGCCGCACTGCTGGCCCAGCACGGCGTCGAGGTGCCCCGGCAGGTGGTGAGCACCCTGCGCGACCGGGCCGACGGATGGGCGGCCGGCCTGCGCCTCGCGGCCATGTCGATGCAACAGCACCCGCATCCGGAGAAGTTCGTGGCACAGTTCGCCGGCGACGACGAGGCAGTGGTCGGCTACCTGGTGGAGGAGATGCTGGACGGACGCAGCCCGGCCATGCGCAGGCTGCTGCTGTCGACCAGCGTCCTGGAGCACCTCAACGCCGAGCTGGCCACCGAACTCGCGGGCGAGGAGGCCGGGGCGCACTTCTCCGCGCTCGTCGGGCACAACTCCTTCCTCCAGTACGTGGGCAACGGCTGGTACCGCTACCACCGGATGTTCGCCGACGTGCTGCGGGTCCGCCTGCGGCACGAGACACCCGGCCTGGTCCCCCGTCTGCACAGCCGGGCGGCCGCCTGGCTGGGCGAACACGGGCTGCTCGCCGAGGCGGTACGGCACGCGCTCACCGCGGGCGACTGGTGCCAGGCCAGCCGGCTGGTCGTGCACCAGCTGGCCATCGGACAGGTCCTCGCCCTCACCGACGCCCGGCTGCCGAGCGAACTGGTCCGGCTGGCGCCGGCCGATCTGGGGGACCTGCCCGGGCAGTCCGTCGACCCGGAGACCGCGCTCGTCGCCGCGGCGGCCGCCCTGCGGCGCGGCGAGCAGCCGGCCTGCGTCCGGGCCCTGGAGCTCGCCGACCGGCTGCTGACGCAGCTGCCCGGGGAGGAGACCGAACGGGCGACCCGCTGCCGGCTGTCCCACGCGGTCGTCCGGATGACGAAGGACCGGTGCTGCGACCCACCGGCCGCGCGGGCCGCCGCGGCCGACACCGAGGGGCTGTTCGCCCATGTGCCGCGCACCCTGCTGGCGGACCGGCCCGAGCTGAAGGCGCTGGCCCTGTCCATCCGGGGCCGCGCGGAACTGCGGGAGGGCGGTCTCAAGGCCGCCGAGGCCTCCCTGACCGCGGGGCTGAAGGCCGCGGGGGCCGCCGACAACGAGGCGCTGCGCCGCGACTGCCTCGCCGAACTGGCGCTCCTCGAAGTGCTGCGCGGGCACTTCCGGGCCGCGGACGAACTCGCCGGGCACGCCCAGCGGCCACCCCGGCCGACCGGTCTGCCGGAGGACCAGTCCCGGGCGGCGCTGCACGTCGTACGGGCCTGGGTCGGCATGGCCCGGCTGGAGTCGGACCGGGCCCGCACCGAACTCGCCCGGGCGCACGCCGCGCTGCGCACCAACTCCGACCCGTTCGTCGCCGGGATCGGATCCCTCGTGGCCCAGCTCGTCACCGCGATGGAGAGCGGCACTCCGCCCCCGCCCGGGACCGTGGAGGCCATCCCCGACACCGCCGACTGGCTCGCCGAGGGTCTGCGCCGGCCGGTGCGACAGGCGTGCGCCGCCTCGGTCGGCGCGATCCGGGCCCACGCGCTGCGGCTGCCGCGGTCCGAGGACGGTACGGCCGCATCGGAGGACCGGCGGGAGGACGACCCGCTGCTCGTCGACGCGCTCAGCGCCCGCGAACAGGACGTGCTCCAGCGGCTGGCCCAGATGATGACCACGGAGGAGATCGCGGCCGAGCTGTATCTGTCGGTCAACACCGTCAAGACGCATCTCAAGAGCGTCTACCGGAAGCTCGCCGTGACGCGGAGGTCGGCCGCGGTACGGCGAGCCCGCGAGCTCGAACTGCTCTGAGGTTCCTCCTGACCGGCTCCCGGGGTCACAGGAGCCGCAGTTGCCGCGCCCGGTCGAGGGCCTGGGTGCGCGAGGAGACACCGAGTTTGCGGTACACCGCGCGCGCATGGCTCTTCACCGTGTTGTGGGAGATGAAGAGGTCCGTTCCGATCTGCCGGAGCGGCACGTCCGCCTGGAGCCGCACCAGGACCGCGTGCTCACGTTCCGTCAGGGCTTCGGCAGGTACCACGGGCTCCGGCAGGTCCCGGCCGTCCCGGGGCAGCACGGCCAGCACGGCCGACGCCTCGTCCACCAGCACCCCCGCGCTGCGCGGGTCGCCCATGGCGGCCGCTATGTCGACCAGCGTGTCGGCGACCCACACCAGACAGGTCGCCACCACGGTCTCCGCCCCGGGCTCGTCCTCCCCGAGGGCACGCAACCGCCCGCGCAGTACGGACACCCGCCGGGCGTCCGCCCGCCGGGAGGCCGTTTCCCGCCGCTCGCCGCTCAGCATCGCAGGCATGTCCCTCACCTCCTTCGAGGTCGGCGGTACATACCAACGGTGCTTGCCGGACGCCCGGGCCGGAAGGGGCCTTACGGCCTTCTGGTCACGGAACCGGCAAATATGCCCGAAGAGTGTCTACGTCCGCCGACCGGGACAGGGCCGAACGCACCACCACGCCCACCCGACAACCGGCGTACCTCGACCGGTTCGAGTCCGAAGGCCGAGGTCCTCGCGGGCTCCGGGCCCGCCCGGAGTCATCCATCGCGGGTGAACCCCCGGTGCGCCGCCCGCAGGATGCTCCTTGTCCCCCGAGGAGGAGGTGCCCGACATGGCGGAGCGGACATCGGCAGAACAGACCCGGTACGGCGGCTCCGCACCGGAGCCGCGGATCACGCCACTGATGCTCGGCGGGGTCGTGTTCGCCGTGTGCATGTTGTTCCTGGTCGGCCTGTACCACGCGGTCGTCGGCCTGGCCGCGATCATCGACGACGACTTCTACAAGCGGGTGCGGGACTACCCGTACGACTACGACGTGAACGCGTGGGGCTGGGTCCAGCTGGGCTCCGGCGTCGTCATCCTGGCCGCGGCCTTCACCCTGTTCAGCGGGAAGACTTGGGCACGGGTCGTCGGCATCACCGTCGCCGCGCTCAGCGCGCTGGAGAACTTCCTCTTCACGCCGTACTACCCGATCTGGGCGGTGCTCATCATCGGACTCGACGTACTGGTCATCTGGTCCCTGGCCACCTACGGCCGCGCCCAGGCCCACAAGGCCTACGGCGCACCGATGTAGGGCTACGGATGCGCCCGGCCACCCCGGCCGACGGCCAGGTGACCCAGCCGGGAGAGCCCGCGCCGGTCCAGCGGGGGCCGCGTCGGGCGCAGACCCGGGCGGTGCCGCGGGACCAGCACCCGCAGTGCCCGCGGCCGTATCTCGCAGCGCACGGGCACGGGCAGCGTCAGTGCCTCGCCGTCGACGCCCGCCGGGATCGACGCCCGGTCCGCGTCGACCACGACCGACGTCGCCGTCGCCACGGTCAGCCCGGCGGCACGTCCGCCGCGCAGCAGACCCGCGGCCTGCGCGGCGGACGTCACGTCGACGCCGACGGCGCCCAGCTCGCCGCCGTCCAGCCGCGCGCGGCGGCCGAGGCCCGCGATGTCGCCGGTGCCGTAGGGGTTGTTGCTGACCAGCAGGGCCTGCGGTTCGGTGAACGTCGTCTCCCCCGCGTGCGCGGTCAGCCGAGCGGCCTGGTGGCCCACCAGCAGGTCGGGCAGGAGGTCGAGCGTGGTGCGGGTCTTGCCGTCGCGGTATGCCGGGCTCTGCACCACCTCGGCGTAGGCGCCGAAGGAGACGTTGTTGACGAAGGTGCGGCCGCCGGCGAGGCCGAGGTCGACGCGGAGTTCGACGCCGTCACGCAGGGCGTCCAGGGCCCGCGACGGGTCCTCGCGGTCCAGGCCCAGGTCGAGGGCGAAGTGGTTGCGGGTGCCGGCCGGGATGACGAGGAACGGCAGGCCGTGAGCGGCGGCGACCTCGGCCACCAGCGCCTGGGTGCCGTCGCCGCCGGCGACCCCGAGCAGGTCGGCGCCCTCCGCGACCGCCTTGCGCGCGAGTTCGGCCACGTCGGTCTGTCCCGGGCCTTCCAGCAGACGTACCTGGGCGCCCAGCTCCTGTGCCCGCTCCCGCAGCCGGAACCGCTCGACCTTTCCGCCGCCCGACCGCGGGTTCATGATCAGGACGGGGTGGCGGACCGGTGGCCCGGGCCGCTCGGGCATCGCGGCGGGCCGGTCCGCGGGGACGAGAGCGCGCCGCCCCGCGCCGACCGCGAGCAGCCACAGAGCGGCGGCCACGATCACGACCCAGGCCAGCCGGGCACCGGTGTACGTCACCAGAACCCACACGGGTGCGGCGACGGCCAGCAGCAGGGCGAGCACCCGCGTCAGACGCCGCCGGGTCAGCGCCCACCACACGGCCGCCGCGGTGATCGCCGTGCCGGCCAGTCCGACGCCCACCAGGGCGATGGTCCTGAGGCCGGCGAAGACGGCCAGGACCAGCACGGACGCGGCGGCGGACGCCAGCGACGCGCGGGCCAGCCACCGCTGCTGCGGCGTCGTGGATTCCATGGCGCCACCTTCGGTCCCGCCCCGCCGGACCGCATCACCCCTGGCAGGCGATCCGCGGGCCGACACCATGTCGCCGGAGGCGATGCGGCGGGGTCTCAGCCGGCGGGCGGTGGCGTGACGCCCAGCCGGCGTCCGATCGCGTCGACGTGGGCGACGACGTATCCCACCGCGATGCCCACGACGACGGTCGCGAAGAAGAAGATCAGCCAGGACAGCAGGGTGAACACGGAGCCGAGCGGCCCGTACCGATCGACGCTCACCCGCAGTGAGCGCGGCAGCCACAGCCCGGAGACCGCGGAGAACAGAACGACCCCGAGGCCGGTGAGCAGCGCGCCGGGCAGAAGCGGCAGCCAGCCCACCCTCCCGACGAGCAGCAGATGCTGCGTCCACCACCACAGGAGACACGCCCCGACCAGCTGGAGCGGCACCCCGAGCACGGGCCCCACGCCGAACCCGTCACGCACCACACCCTGGAACAGCAGGGCCACGATCCACACGATCAGCCAGGCGCCCCACCGCCACACCACACTGCGCAGCCCGGACTTCGGCAGATGCCAGGCGCGCTCGCACAGCCGCTGGAGCGCCCGGCTGAACGCCGTGGCGGACACCAGCGCGACCACTACACCGACCGCGCCCCAGGTCTCGCGCGCCTGGCCGCCGCCCGCGTAGACCCCGTCGACCTGCGCGAGGACCGGGCCGGAGGTGCCGACCAGCAGCCGTATCGTCCGCCGCAGCTCGTCCCGGAGCGCGGCCGGGGAGAAGGAGGCGATCACGAAGAGCAGCGGCAGCGCGGTGAGGAACGCCTGGGCGGCCAGCCGGGTCGCCATGTCGAGGAAGCCCACGCCAACCAGCTGACGTCCGATGCGGACGGCCAGGGATCTGCCGGCGGCCAGCGACTTACCCACGGCCGGGGACCTGGCGAGACTCGGCAACGCCATGACCGCCTCCTCGGACCGCGGAAGCCTGTCGCTCCGTCACTTTCTCCCGCCGCCCGCCCGACGTGCTTCGCCCGCAGAGGGTGACGCGGGCCCCGGCGCGCGGCTCGGGCGGTGTATCGCCTACGGTGCGTGGTGAACCGACGGCGAGGAGAGGTCGATGACGCACAAGGCGCTGATCACGGGCATCGGCGGCAGGGAACCCAAGATCGACGCGGAGGCCTTCGTGGCCCCCACGTCCTCGGTGATCGGCGACGTGACGCTCGCGGCGGGGGCGAGCGTCTGGTACGGCGCGGTACTGCGCGGCGACGTCGAACGCATCTCCGTGGGCGCACAGGCCAACATCCAGGACAACTGCACGCTGCACGCCGACCCCGGTTTCCCGGTCAGCATCGGTGAGCGGGTGTCGGTGGGCCACAACGCGGTGGTGCACGGGGCGACGGTCGGCGACGACTGCCTGATCGGCATGGGCGCGACGGTCCTCAACGGCGCGGTGATCGGCGCGGGCTCACTGATCGCCGCCCAGGCCCTGGTACCGCAGGGGATGCAGGTGCCGCCGGGGTCGCTGGTGGCGGGGGTACCGGCCAAGGTGCGGCGGGAGCTGACGGAGGAGGAGCGACAGGGCGTGACCCTGAACGGAACGTTCTACGCGGAGTTGGCGCAGCAGCATGACGAGCTGTACGAGAAGCCGTAGCTCTCAGTCGACGGCCGGGACGGGTTCCGTCTCGGCCGATTCCTGCTTCGCCGTCGCCTTCTTCGCCTTGCGCCTGATCACGAGCATCGACGTCAGGCCGATCAGCACCGCCGCCACCAGGCCCAGGTACGAGAACCTCTTCAGCCAGTCCTCGGCGACGACGCCGACGTAGTAGATGACCGCCGTCGTGCCGCCCGCCCAGCAGATGCCGCCCAGGACGTTGGCGATCAGGAACTTCCAGTACGGCATGTGGAGCACACCCGCGAGCGGCCCGGCGAAGATGCGCAGCAGGGCGACGAAGCGGCCGAAGAAGACGGCCCACATGCCCCACTTCTCGAAGGACTTCTCCGCCGTGGCGACGTGCCCCTCGCTGAAGTGCCGGGGGAATTTCCGGCCCAGCCAGGCCAGCAGCGGCCGTCCGCCCTTGCGGCCGATGGCGTAGCCGATGGAGTCGCCGACGACGGCACCGGCGGTGGCGCAGGCGCCGAGCACGATCGGGTTGATGCCGGAGTGCTGGGAGGACAGCAGGGCCGCGGAGACCAGGACGATCTCGCCCGGCAGCGGGATGCCCAGGCTCTCCAGCCCGATGACCAGCGCCACCACTGCGTAGACGGCTGCCGCGGGTACGGTGTCGAGCCATTCCTGGACGTGCAAAGCCGGTGCCTCCCGAATTTCCGCGTTCCCGGCGTGCGCCGCACGGGGGCGCACGCCGGGAAGCCTACCGGGTCAGCCCGCCGGGGCGGCGTCCCACAGATCGCACTGGTGCTCCTGGTGCACGGCGGTACTCAGGGTGTTTCCGCCCTCGGACGCGGTCTTCAGGGAGAGGACCGTGCCGGGGGCACCGGGCATGGTGGGCTGCCCGGCCGCCCGCGGCACACCGTCCCGCACGAAGGATCCCCAGTACCGCACCATCTGCCGCGACAGCACCTTCTGCTCGGCGTTGAACGGCGACTCCAGACCGAAGTGCTTGAAGAGGTACTGGATCTCGTTCACGTGAGTCGCGCCGAAGTCGAAGTCGGTGTGCAGATTGCGCAGGGAGGCGAAGGGCGGGGAGGTGCGGTCCGCGAACTCGTACGTGTAGACGGGACCGCGCGCGGCGAGCAGACCGTCGAGCCTGAGCGCCGAGCAGCTGAACAGGGTGTCGCCGAGCGCGGTGGCGTAGGCGATGGTCGGCGTCGGGTAGGCGGAGAGCGGATAGCGCCGGAGCGCTTCCTCGCCGAAGTTGTCCCGCATCACGCCGGGATACTGCTCGGCCGTGAGCGGTGTGCCGTTCAGGTCGAAGTCGGAGAAGCCGAACAGCCGCCCCTCGTCCTTGTTCGAGCCGTTGATCACCGGCACCCGGGAGGCGGTCCCCTTCGCGATCGCCTGCTCGGGCTGCACCGGCAGGAAGGCGCCGCCGGTCACCGGCCCCCAGTCGAAGTCCCCCTGCGCTTCGAGGATCTCGCGGGCGGACCTGCCACGCAGACAGGCGATGTCCGCGCACCCCAGCTTCTTGGCGAACGCGGCCCCCTGAGCCACCGCGTCCTCGTGCGCACGCGCCCCGCAGTCGCCGTAGGCACCGCTCTCGATGATCGCCGCCCGGAACAGCCCCTTCGCCGCCGGCGAGGCCAGCTGGGTGCAGACCGAACGGCCGCCCGCCGACTCGCCGGCGATGGTCACGCGGCCCGGATCGCCGCCGAAGCGCCCGATGTTGGCGCGCACCCAGCGCAGCGCGGCCTGCTGGTCGAGCATGCCGAAGTTCCCGGAGACCCCGTCACGCGCCTCGCCGTCGAGCCCGGTCTCGGCGAGGAAACCCATCGCGCCCAGGCGGTAGTTGACGGTCACGACGACCGTCCCGGTCTGCCGCGCGAAGGCATCGGGCACGACGTCCTGTCCGGCGCCCGCGGTCAGCCCTCCCCCGTGGAACCAGACGAGCACCGCACGCCGTTCGGACCCCTTGGGCACGTACACGTTCAGATCGAGACAGTCCTCGGTGTACGAGGGCTGCTCGTACCCCGGGTCCCAACTCGACGTCTGCACGCACTTGTTGCCGAAGTCCCGGGCGGCGCGCACCCCTTGCCAGGGCCGGACCGGCCGCGGATCGCGCCAGCGCAGCTTTCCGACCGGCGGCTGGGCATACGGAATTCCAAGGAACTGCCGCCCCTCGGCGGTGACTTCACCGCGCACCGAGCCCGCGTCGGTGCGCACGACCGGATCACCGTCCCGCGCCGCGGCCTGCGCCACGGGCACGGGTGCGACGAGTGCCGCCGCGAGGGCGGCCAGGGCGACGGCGACGCGTCGTATCACCTGCCCACCTCCACGCTCGTCCGCAGCCGCAGATCACGCGAGGACGCGCCGACCCACAAAGTGCGCCGACCGCCCCCGAGCACCCAATCGTGACGCTTCGGGTCCCATGAGGACAATGTGCGTGCGGAGACTTCCACCTCGACACGACGCCGCTCTCCCGCCCGCAGCGAGATCCGCCGGAACCCGCCCAACGCCCGTACCGCCTGCTCGAGTTGCAGCTCGGGCGAGCGCCCGACGTACACCTGCGGCACCGAAATCCCCTCACGGCGCCCGGTGTTGCGCACGGAGAACGACAACACCAGTCCCCGCCGGGTCCAGTGCGCGCGCAGATCGTCGTAGGCGAAGGAGGTGTACGACAGTCCGTGCCCGAAGGGGAACAGCGGCCGCACGCCTTCGGCGTCGTACCAGCGGTAGCCGGCGTGGATCCCCTCCGAGTACTCCTCGGTGCCGTCCACGCCCGGGTAGCGGAGGGGGTCGCCGGCCACGGGGTGGTGGTCGTCGTCGGACGGGAAGGACTGGGTGAGGCGGCCGCCGGGGTCGCACTCGCCGTACAGGACGGCGGCGGTGGCGGCCGCGCCCTCCTGGCCCGGGTAGTACATCTGGAGCACGGCGCCGGTGCGCTTCAGCCAGGGCATCGAGGTCGAGGACGAGGTGTTGAGGACGACCGTGGTGCGCGGGTTGGCCGCCGTGACCGCCTCGATCAGCTGCGCCTGGTGGCCGGGGAGGGCGACGGTGGTGCGGTCGAGGCCCTCGGTGGCGTCCTCGTAGGCGAACAGCACGACGTCACGGGCGGCGCGGGCGGCGGTGACGGCCTCCGCGACGTCCTGTGCGCGGGTCGCGCCGGTGCTCCGCCGCAGCCGGAACAGCAGGCCGGAGGCCCCGCCCTGCGCGGTGATCTTCAGGGAGTGGGCGCCTGCGGCGAGGGTCAGGGTCTTGCGGCGCACGGAGAGTCCGTCGGCGGCCGCCGAGACGAGGCCGCCGGAGAAGTACTCGCCGTACCCGGCGGCCTGCGGGAACAGTTCCGTGCCGTCGAGCAGGACCTTCGGGCGGGCCGTGGGCGCGGAGGAGAAGTGCAGGACGAAGGTCCACTCGTCGTTCTCGGGGACGGTGAGCGTCCCGGCGTAGCTCCAGATCTTGCCGATGCCGACCTGCTGTGCCTCGCTGTCGAAGGCGGGGCTGAGCGCTGACGCGGGGATCGCCTTGCCGAACAGGTCCTCGCCGAGCGCGTAAGTGACCTTCGCGGCGCGGGACTTGATGGCGTCGAGCGGGCTGTCGGCGTGGTCGGGGACGACATGGGCGCTGCCGCCGCCGCTGACGAAGGGCAGGCTGCCGGTCGGCCCGATCACCGCGACGCTGCCGCCCGGGGCCAGCGGGAGGGTGCGGTGTTCGTTGCGCAGCAGGGTGGCGCCCGCCTTGGCGACCTCCAGGGCGACGGCCGCGCCGGCCGGTGCGTCCCGGTCGGGGCGGGGCGGCATGCTGCCGTCGAGCAGGCCGAAGCGGTCCATGACGGCGAGGATCCGGCGGACGGCACGGTCGACGTAGCTCTCGGCGACGCTGCCGTTCTGCACCGCGGACTTGAGCGCCGTACCGAAATAGGTGCCGTCGGGCATCTCCATGTCGAGGCCCGCGGTGATGGCCGCGGCGGTGCTGTGGGCGGCGAACCAGTCGGTCATCACCCAGCCCTCGAAGCCCCATTGGTCCCGCAGGACGTCGGTGAGCAGTGTCTTGTTCTCGCAGGCGAAAGTGCCGTTGACCTTGTTGTAGGCACCCATCACGGCGCCGGTGCCGGCGCCGACGGCCGCCTCGAAACCGCGCAGTTCGAGCTCGTGCATGGTCTGCTCGTCGACCCGCACGTCGATCGACATGCGGTCCTTCTCCTGGTTGTTCATCGCGTAGTGCTTGACGGTGGAGATGAGGTGCTCGCCCTGGATGCCGCGGATCTCGGCGGCGACCATGTCCGACGCGAGCAGCGGGTCCTCGCTGAAGGTCTCGAAGTTCCGGCCCGCGTACGGGGTGCGAATGAGGTTGACCATCGGGGAGAGCAGCACGTCCTGGCCGAGGGCGCGGCCCTCGCGGCCGATGACCTGGCCGTAGCGGCGGGCCAGCTCCGGATCGAAGGCGGAGGCCAGCAGGACGGGGGCCGGGAGGGCGGTGGCGTGCCGGGTGACGCGGACGCCGGCGGGGCCGTCGGCGAGGCGGAGCGGGGGGATGCCGAGGCGCGCGACCCCGGGGACGTAGCCCGCCTGGCCGAGCGAGGCCGGGTCGGTGGCGCCGTGCAGGAGGGAGATCTTCTCGTCGAGGGTGAGCTTGCCGATGAGGCCTTCGACGCGGGGGCCGGCCCCCGCGTCGGGTCTGGTCTGCGCGTGGGCGGGCGGGGTGAGACCGCCGGTGGCCGCCGCGGCGACGGCGATCGCGCCGCCCAGCAGACGCAGTGCGGATCTCCTCGAGACAGTGTCGGTCATGGGCCGTCACTCCTTCGGTGTGCGGGCACGACGATGTGAACCGCGGGTGCGGCCGTGGCATCCCGGTCTGCGTTCGGGATCTGAACGCACTATGCGTCAGACCTACTTGACACTCCGTTAGACACCACTGGCGCGGCGGGAAAACTATGACCGAAGGTGACTCGTGTCAATGATCCGAACAAGAAACGGCCCGAACGCCGACAAGAAACGAAGCCGGGGCCGCCCCTCGACGGGGCGGCCCCGGCTGTCGTGCCGCGTGTCAGCCGAGGGTGACCCCGAGTGGGGTCGTGACGGACGAGACCTTGTCGAGCACGTCGGCCGGGAGCGTACGGATGTCCTCGAGCGGGACGGGCGGACCGGCGGGCCGGGCCTCACTGCTCACCTGGGCGTACTTCTCGCCGTACTGCTCGCGCTCGCCCCTCTGCGGCTCAGGGGGCGGAGGCGGACCCACAGGCGGCCGCGGAGTCGCACCGGGAGGTTCCGCAGGCGGGGACTTCGGGCCCTCCCCCACCCCGCCCTGCTGCTGCGTGAACCCCTCGGTCTCGATGCCGACTTCGAGCACCCAGCGCTGCCGGGCGGCCCCGTCCCGGCGGGCAACGACGACGGCGTTCCCCTTGCCGGGCGCGACCAGCCGGTCCTTGCCCCCGCGCAGCAGCAGCTCGCCGCGCACGGTGAGGTCGTAGCGCACCTCCCCCGCGTGTACGACACAACCGGCCAGGACCACCGAACCGTCGTCGGTGTCGGAGTCCAGGCAGAGAGCCGGGTCCGCCCCGCTGCGCAGCAGACCGTCGTCCTGGTACGACCACTGCTGGGCCCCGGCGGAGGAGCAGGCCGCCAGGACGGCCGCGGCGCCGGACCGGGCCCGGCCGCCGTCGATGTCGAGGCACAGCCCGGTGTCCGGGTTGCGCAGCCTGCCGCGGCCGACCTCGATCGGCCGGCCCGCCGACGCGGCCGACGGGGACCCCGCCGAGGCCCCGGTCGCCGAGCGCCCCGGGGCGATGGAGCTGCCGCTCTGCGCGCCCCAGGTGGCCTGCGGGTCCGGGACACCGTTGTCGTCGGACCAGCCCTTTGCGGCCAGGACGGTCGCGAGCAGGGCGAGCGAGGTGAGTCCGACGCCCACGGCGACGGCCTTGGTGTTTCTGCGCGGGGCGACGGGGCGATGGCGGCCGCCGGCGGGCCGCAGGAGCCCGCGCCCCGGCGCCGGGGCCTGCTCTCCGCCGCGGCCGGGGCGGGAGTCGAGATAGCGCCGGGCGCCCCAGCCGAGCACGGTCTCGGCGAGGAGCTCGTCCAGGCCGCCCTCGAAATGGCTGAGCTGCTCGGCGGCGTGCCGGCAGTAGCGGCACTCGGCCAGATGCTGCTGGACATCCGGGAGCAGGGCACCGCCCCGGCGTATCGGGACGTCGAGGAGTCGGTTGTAGAAGCGGCATTCCTTGCTCGGCGCGAGTTCGCCGTGGGCGCGCACGCAGCCGGCCCGGAATTGTTCCCGCGCCTGGTCGAGGGCGGCGGCCGCGGTGGGCTCGTCCACCCCCAAAAGACCGGCCGGTACGGTTATGGGTTCGGCTTCGACCTCGGTGTGCCACAGCAGACATTGGGAGGCTCCCGGAAGGGCCCGGAAAGCACGTTCGGCGAGCAGTCGCCTTTCGGGCGTCACGGAGCGTGCCGCACGCAGTCCGCGACCGCCGGTCGGTTTGCGGAGTTCCGGCAGTACATGAGAAATACGGTCGTCCGCGGACCACTCCTTGACGGTGTCACGTACCGCGGTCAGCAGCTGCGGTCGCAGGGCTCCACCGGCCGGCTTGCCGAGCACCCGGTGGAACGCGGCGGCCGCGGCCATGGACGCCGAGTGCTCCGGGGCGGCCAGGCAGATCGCCGCGTAGTCGTAGGTCGCGCGCCAGTGCCGGGCCAGCAGCAATGCGCCGGCCCGGGCGCCCGTGGCCCCCTGATCCAGTTGTGCGACGAGGTTGCGGTCGGACTCGGCCGGGCCCGATCCGGGGCGCGGTGGGTAGGGCGGACGTGGGGGGTATGGGGATTGCACTGAACCAATTCCTTTCCAAGCCGCAGGACGGCAAGCGGAATACGCGCGTCCATCGGAAAGCAGGTGCCTGATTGGTGCATACCTATGCGCGTCGGGTCTGGGACCGCCATAGGGCCGCTCACTTTCGCACAATTGACTCACAGCAAACAAGGAGTTCGAGTGACTGAAGTTCAAAAACCGTAAACTTCAGATAAGTTACCGCGGGTATCCGCACCCGCATTCGAAATGACCGGCACCCGGGCGTCAACTTGTGTGCACCCAAAGACGGTTGGCACACGAAATCTCCAACTTCTGAGCCCCCGTCACGCGCCCCGATCCACAGGGTTCTCCGAAGTTCCTCCCGGGAAGCTCTCATTCCCGTGGGCCAGCATGGGCCGCATGATCGCCCCCCACCATCCGAACACCCCCGCCCCCGCGCGCACCGTCCGCAAGGCGGTCGTCCCGGCCGCCGGACTCGGCACCCGCTTCCTGCCGGCGACCAAGGCCACACCCAAGGAGATGCTGCCGGTCGTCGACAAGCCGGCCATCCAGTACGTCGTCGAGGAGGCGGCCGCGGCCGGTCTGGACGACGTCCTCATGGTCACCGGCCGGCACAAGCGCGCCATCGAGGACCACTTCGACAACGCCTTCGAGCTGGAGCAGGCGCTCGCGGCCAAGGGAGACGCCGTACGCCTTGACGCGGTGCGCGACCCGGCCCGGCTGGCCAACATCCACCACATCCGCCAGGGCGAGCCGCTCGGCCTCGGCCACGCGGTGCTGTGCGCCCGCCGCCACGTGGGCGACCAGCCCTTCGCGGTCCTGCTCGGCGACGACCTGATCGACCCGCGCGAGACGCTGCTCAGCCGGATGCTCGACGTCCGCGACCGCCACCAGGGCAGCGTGATCGCGCTCATGGAGGTCCCGCCGGAGCAGGTCCACCTCTACGGCTGCGCGGCGGTGGAGGCGACCGGCGAGGACGACGTGGTCCGGGTGACCGGCCTGGTCGAGAAGCCCTCGCTCGAGGACGCGCCCAGCCACTACGCCGTGATCGGCCGCTACGTCCTCGACCCGGCCGTCTTCGACACCCTGGAGCGCACCCCGCCCGGCCGCGGCGGCGAGATCCAGCTGACCGACGCCCTCCAGGAACTGGCCGCGGGCGGGACGGTCCACGGGGTCGTCTTCGACGGCCTGCGCTACGACACCGGCGACAAGGCCGACTACCTGCGCACGGTGGTCCGCCTGGCCTGCGACCGGGACGACCTGGGCCCCGAATTCACTGCCTGGCTCAAGGAGTTCGTGGCGGGCCTGGAGGGCGGCGGCGCCGAGCGCGGGCGGCTCGCGGCCTGAGGAAACGCCGAGGGCCCGGGAAGGACGTACTCCCCGGGCCCCGTACGCACATCCCTGCTCAGCCGTTCGGCCGCAGCGTCCACACGACGGTCATCTCGGCGCTGACCGCGCCGTCCCCGCGCCGGACCTCGATCGTCACGGGGAACTCGGGGCGCTCACCGGCGTCCAGCTCCGCGACGACGTCGGCGGCCGGGCGCCCCAGGGTCGCCGTGGCGGTGACGGCCCCCATCGCCAGCTTCTTGTACGCGATCTCGGCGCGCACGGCGAGCGGCACGGCCCGCGCCAGCTGGTCCCCGAACGCACCCAGCACGATCGTGCCGCTGGCGGTCTCCCCGAGCGTGAAGATCGCGCCGGCGTGCGGCCCGCCCACGTGGTTGTGGTACTCGCCCTGGTCCGGCAGCGACACCACGGCCTTGTCCGCCGTGGTCTCCAGGAACTCGAGGTTCAACGTCCGGGCCATCGGCACCGTCGCGGCGAGCATCTCGCCGATCGACATCTGGTCTGCGCTCATGAAGCGTATGTTACTCACGAGTATCGCCGGGTGGCCAGATCCTTGTGACGAGCGACGCACGGGCGGCGGCAGCACCGGTCTCGGCCGCTGGTTTCTACCGCAGGTTTCGGCCGCAGGTTTCAGCCGATGCCGAAGGCCCCGTCCGGCGGCTCGGGCGAGGGTACGGCGTCCTCGTCCCGGACCGGCCGGGCCGAGCCGATGAACTTCCGCAGCCCCGGGCCGTGTTCGACGCGGGCCGGGAAGGCGTCGGCGGCCGTGAGACGGGCCAGGGCGCCGATGTCGACGGGGTGGTGCGAGGCGACGAGCACCGCGTTGCCGAAGCGACGGCCGCGCAGGACGGCCGGTTCGGCGATGAGCACCAGCTCCTCGAACTCCTCGGCGAAGGTGGCGAGTTGGGAGCGGAGGAAGGCGAAAGGGGAGGCGTCGGCGAGGTTGGCCAGGTAGACCCCGTCGTCTCGGAGCACCCGCCCGGCCTCGCGGGCATAGGCGAGCGAGGTGAGGTGGGCCGGCACCCGGGAGCCGCCGAAGACGTCGGCGACGATCACGTCGGCCGAGCCGGCGGGAGCGCCTTCCAGCCACGCGCGGGCGTCGGCGGGATGCAGCGATATCCCGGCGCCGTCCGGCAGCGGCAGCTGCTCGACGACGAGCTCCAGCAGCCCCCGGTCGGCCTCGACGACATCCTGCCGTGAGCCCGGCCGGGTCACCGCCAGATACCGGGGCAGGGTGAGCGCACCACCTCCGAGGTGCACTACGTCCAGGTCCCGCCCCGGTTCCCCGAACGTATCCAGCACATGCCCGAGCCGCCGCGCGTACTCGAACTCCAGATAGGACGGCTCATCGAGATCGACGTACGACTGCGGAGCCCCGTCGACGGTGAGCAGCCAGGCCCGCTCCCGGTCGACATCGGGCATGAGCTTGGCAACACCGAAGTCGGTGGTCCTGCTTACGGGGATAGGTTCGGTCACTCCCCCATTGTGGGCCCGCTGCGATGCCGCCGAAGGGGCGCGGGGAACTGCGCGACCAGCCACAACGGCCCCGCAGTCCCCCACGCACACCAACCTCACTCCACGGCGGTCACAGTCCCCGCCCCCACGGTCCGCCCACCCTCACGAATGGCGAACCCGAGCCCCGCCTCCAGAGGCATGTCACGCCCCAGCTCGACGGTCATGGTGACCGTGTCCCCGGGCCGCGCCACGGCGACCTCACCGAGGTCGACGTCCCCCACCACATCCGCGGTCCGGATGTAGAACTGCGGCCGGTACCCGGTCGCCACAGGCGTCGTACGACCGCCCTCCCGCGCGGACAGCACGTACACCTGGGCCGAGAACCGCCGACCGGGCACCACACTCCCCGGCGCGGCCACCACGTGCCCCCGCCGGACCGCGTCCCGCGGAACACCCCGCAGCAGCAGCGCCACGTTGTCCCCGGCCTGCGCCTCGTCCATCGGCTTCCCGAACGTCTCCAGGCCGGTGACCACGGTCTCCAGCCCGGCGCCGGGCACTTCGACACGGTCGCCCACCCGGACGGTCCCCCGCTCGACCGCGCCCGTCACCACGGTCCCCCGGCCGGTGATGGTGAGCACGTTCTCGACGGGCAACAGGAACGGCGCGTCCAAGTACCGCTCCGGCATGGGCACATACGTGTCCACGGCGTCGAGCAGCGCCTCGACGGACGCCGTCCAGCGCGGGTCGCCCTCCAGCGCCTTCAGCCCCGAGACCCGTACGACGGGCACGGCGTCGCCGCCGTAACCCTGCGCGGTGAGCAGCTCGCGGACCTCCAGCTCGACGAGCTCGACCAGCTCCTCGTCGGCCGAGTCCGCCTTGTTCAGGGCCACCACGATGTGGTCCACGCCCACCTGGCGGGCGAGCAGGACGTGCTCGGCGGTCTGCGGCATGATCCCGTCGAGCGCGGAGACGACGAGGATCGCCCCGTCGAGCTGCGCGGCGCCGGTGACCATGTTCTTGACGTAGTCGGCGTGGCCGGGCATGTCCACGTGCGCGTAGTGCCGGGTGTCGGTCTCGTACTCGACGTGCGCGATGTTGATGGTGATACCGCGGGCGGCCTCCTCCGGGGCGCGGTCGATGCGGTCGAACGGCACGAACGTGCCGCTGCCGCGCTCGGCCAGGACCTTGGTGATGGCGGCGGTCAGGGTGGTCTTGCCGTGGTCGACGTGGCCCATCGTGCCGATGTTCAGATGCGGTTTGGTGCGCACGTATGCCGTCTTGGGCATGGCTGTACCTCGAAGCCTCGTAAGTGGTGATGGGGACCCCAAGGACTTGCCGACCCTCCCCCTGCGGGGTCCGCCGGACATTCCGGAGAGGGTCAGCTTCGGGCGCCGTCGACAGCGGCCAGGAGGATCGGGACGGCAGCCTTCGGCGCATCCGCGACTGCGGATGCTGCGAGGAGGAAGGCGTGCCGGAACATGTCGTCGATCATTGCCGACGCTTCGTCCGGCGTCGAATCATTTTCGGGGGTACGGGAGTTCAGGGTTCGCGGGCTCGGGAGTTCAGGCCCCGATGTTCTTCAGCGCCTCCCGCACCGACAGCGGCGCGAACCGTCCCCGCTCGCGGGCCAGGAAGGCCCGTACGGCCTCGGGGTCGGTCTTGGCGTACTCGCGCAGGCACCAGCCGATGGCCTTGCGGACGAAGAAGTCGGGGTGTCCGGACTGACGCAGGCAGTAGGTGAACAGGCGCTGGGTGTCGGTGCGTTCCTTGTAGCGCAGCTGGTGGAGCAGGGCGGTGCGGGCGATCCACAGGTCGTCGTCGACGATCCAGGCGTCCATGTCGGCGGTGAGCCTCGGGTCGGCCGCGACCAGGGCGCCGACGACATGGGCGGCGAGCAGGTCGACCGTGTCCCACCAGGAGACGGTGGCGACCAGGTGCCGGGCCACCGGCAGGAACGCGGAGGAGCACACGCGCGCGTGCCTGCGCACGTAGTCGACGGCGAAGTAGTGGTACTCCCGCTCGGGCAGCTGCCAGCAGCGCAGGGCGAGCGCGGCGCAGTCGGCCTCCGCGGGGCGCGGCAGGCCCTCCAGGACGGTGCGGGACAGGGCGCGGCGGACGGGTGTGGTGAGGCCCAGGAAGGGCGCCACGTCCTTCATGTACGCCCGCATGGGCGCGGCCTGCTCCGGGTCGGCCGCGGCGCCGTAGACGGCGGTGAGCCGCTCCAGCACGGTGTCGGCGAGTGTGCTCGACGGCACACCCGGAATTCCCGCAGCTGTGACGCTCATGAGACGAACCATACGGCGATCACACATATCCGTCGGTTAGTGTCGCCGAATGCTCGATGCCACCACCCGCTCTGGGGGCACCGCCACGGCCCCTCCCCGGGCCGCCGCCACGGAGCTCGCCGTCACCGTGCCCGCAGTCGTCGCCGTCGCGCCGGCTCCTCCTCTCGTGCGTCTCGGCAGAGTGCTGCTGTCACCCTGGGCCCGGTTCTCGCTGCTGGTCGCGCTGCTCGCGGGGGCCGGGGCGAGTGTGCTGCTGTTCCAGCCGCAGAAGCTGCTCGCCGACGGCTGGCCGCCGCAGCTGGGCGGCGCCACGGCGGCCGTCGTGTTCGCGCTGGCGTACGGCGTGTGCACGGTCGCCTTCGTGCCGCGTCCGCTGCTCAACCTCGCCGCGGGGGCGCTGTTCGGCTCCGCGGTGGGGCTGGGGGTGTCGATGGTGGGCACGGTGCTGGGGGCGGGGCTCGCGTTCGGGCTCGGCCGGGTGCTGGGGCAGGACGCGCTGCGGCCGCTGTTGCGGGGGCGGCTGCTCATGGCGGCGGACGGGCAGCTGAGCCGGCACGGGATGCGGTCGATGCTGGCGGCGCGGCTGTTTCCGGGGCTGCCGTTCTGGGGCGTGAACTACTGCGCGGCCGTCTCCAGGATGGGCTGGACGTCCTTCCTGGTGGCGACCGCGCTGGGGTCGATCCCCAATACGGCGGCGTATGTGGTCGCCGGGGCGCGGGCCTCTTCGCCGACGTCACCGATCTTCCTCATCGCGCTGGCCGCCATCGCGCTGCCGACGGTGGCGGGGGCGGTGGTGGCCTGGCGCAAGCGGCATCACATTCGGGGGCGGTAGTTCTTTCGCCGCTGCGAGTGCCGCGATGTGTCGGCTGGCGGGTGCGGCTTCGTCGTGGCTGGTCGCGCGGTTCCCCGCGCCCCTCGGCAGCGTTGCTCAGACCCCTTCCAGGATCATTGCGTTGGCCAGTCCGCCTGCCTCGCACATGGTCTGCAGGGCATAGCGCGCCCCGTGCTCACGCATCGCGTGTACCAATGTCGTCGTCAGGCGGGTGCCGCTCGCGCCCAAGGGGTGGCCTATCGCGATCGCGCCGCCGTTGACGTTCACCTTGGCGAGGTCCGCGCCCGTCTCCTGTTGCCAGGCCAGGACCACGCTGGAGAACGCCTCGTTGACCTCGAAGAGGTCGATGTCGTCGAGGGTCAGGTCGGCCCTGCGCAGCACCTTTTCCGTGGCCGGGATGACGCCCGTCAGCATGAGGAGCGGGTCGGAGCCGGTGACGGCGAAGCTGTGCAGGCGGGCCAGCGGGCGCAGGCCGAGGCGGGCCGCGGTTTCGCTGGACGTGATGAGGACCGCGGAGGCGCCGTCGTTGATCGGGCTGGCGTTGCCCGCGGTGATGTTCCACTCGATCTGCGGGAAGCGCTCGGCGTAACCGGCGTCGTAGTAGGCGGACTTGAGGCCGGCCAGGGTCTCCGGGGTGCTGCCCGGCCGTATGCACTCGTCGCGCGTGACGCCCTCAAGGGGTACGACCTCCGCGTCGAAGGCGCCGCGGTTCCAGGCGTCGGCGGCCTTGCGGTGCGAGGAGACGGCGAAGGCGTCCAGCTCCTCCCGCGTCATGGACCACTTCGCGGCGATGAGTTCGGCGCCGATGCCCTGCGGCACGAGCCCCTCCGGGTAGCGCCCGGCGACGCCGGGACCGAAGGGGTCGGTGCCCGGCAGCACCGCGGAGCCCATCGGCACCCGGCCCATGGACTCCACGCCACAGGCCACGACCAGGTCGTACGCCCCCGAGAGGACGCCCTGCGCCGCGAAGTGCACCGCCTGCTGGGAGGAGCCGCACTGGCGGTCCACGGTGGTCGCGGGGACCGACTCCGGGAAGCCCGCCGAAAGGACTGCCTGCCGGGTGATGTTGACGGACTGCTCACCGACCTGGGTGACCGTGCCACCGATGACGTCGTCGATGAGCGCCGGGTCGATCCCCGAGCGGTCGACGAGGCTGCGCAGGGTGTGGGCGAGGAGCTCCACGGGATGGACATGGGCGAGGGCCCCGTTCGGCTTGCCCTTTCCGACGGGGGTGCGTACAGCTTCGACGATGACTGCGTCACGCATGGCGTGGGCCTCCGGCACGGGACGGACGACGAGAGATACCAGTGAGTAGGAAATCCAAACTCACCTTAACTCCGTGAGTTGGAAAATCCAACCCTCCCCTAAACTGGGCCCATGGCCGCGACACGAGACCCCCGCCCCTGTTCCATCGCCGACGCCCTGGCGCTCGTCGGCGAGAAGTACTCCCTGCTCGTCCTGCGGGAGGTGTGCCTGGGCAACGGACGTTTCGACCAGCTCGTGCGCAACATCGGCGCCCCGCGCGACGTCCTGGCCACCCGCCTGCGCCGCCTCGTGGACGCGGGCATCCTGACGAAGCGCGTCTACAGCGAACGGCCGCAGCGCTTCGAGTACCGGGCGACACCGGCGGGCCTGGAACTGGAGCCGGTCCTGATGACCCTCAAGGAGTGGGGCGACCGCCACGTACGCAAGAACGACGACCTCCCCATGGTCGTCGAGCACATCTGCGGCAACGAAATGATCCCGGTCGTCACCTGCCAGGCCTGCGGCAACCCGGTCCACCACGAGGACCTGACGGCCCGTCCACAGGCGGCGGGGTGGACGGTATCGGGGCCGACGGCGGCATGATCGGGCATGGCGCCCGGCCGGGCCTAGTCGCCCTTGTACACGTCCAACCGCCCGCACATCCCGAACTTCCCGTACGCGGAAGGCAGTTCCGCCTGTACGGCCGCGTCGGCGAGGTGGGACGGGTCGCCCTGTTCGAGGCGGCGCAGCTGCTCCCCCGTGGCAGCTGCGGCCGCCTCGGCGCCCCGGTGCCAGCGCTCGCGCCACTCGGCGAGCCGGGGTCGTACCAGTGCCGCCGCGGCGCGGTGGAAGGCGGCCAGCGGCTCGGGGCCGGCCGCCTCGCGCAGCGCCCGGTAGCCCTCCAGGGCGAGGTCCCGGCGGACTCGGGCGGCCTGGGCCTGCTCCTCCTCCGGGGCGTCCAGCGGGATCCTGGTCGCAGCGGCGTACGTCTGTGGGTCGGTCAGGTAGCGCGGCGGCAGCGTCAGGACCGCGTCGCCCGCCTCCGGCAGCCCGCTGTTCTGCATCAGGACCGTGATGCGCAGGTCGTCCTCGTTGACGAGGCGGTGGATGGTGCCCGGCGTGAACCAGGCGACCGTGCCGGGCACGAGGGGCGTGACCTCGTACCCGGACGTGGTGAGCGTCTGCACCGCACCCCGGCCGCCGGTGACGACGTACCCCTCCGAACAGGTCAGGTGCATATGGGGAGTTCCACCGCAGACGCCGTCGGCGGCGGGCCAGTCGTAGACGGAGAGGTGCGAGACGGCGACGCCGCCGGGCAGTCCGGTGAATCCGCCGGTGTTCACCACGGGTGCGCCTCCAGGTACTTGGCGATCTCCTCCCGCTCCCGGACTCCGTCCGCCACGACCACGCGGTAGCGGCGCGTGAGGGTGCTGCCGGGGGCGAGCTCCAGTTCGTCGTAGAAGGCCCAGGAGGGGGCCACGCCGGCGAAGGGTTCGTTGCGGACGAACCAGTGGGCGGGGTGGGTTCCGTCCGTCCCGAGGTGGTCGTTCTCGGGAGCGTGTGCGAAGACGAGGGTCGCGTGGCCGTCGGTGCCGTCGTGCTCGCCGGAGAAGGCGAGCCAGGGCGCCTGTCCGCCCATCAGGCCGGGCCCCTCGGACTCGGGACCGATGATGCGGCCGTCGCGGAAACCGCGCGGGCCGCGCCAGAACAGGCCCGTGTAGCCGGCCAGTTCGCGCCCGGCGGAGGTCGGACTGCCGAACCGCAGCGGCTCCTCGCGCCGGTTGGTGACCGCGCTGGTCCAGGTCAGCGCCCAGGAACCGGACTCGCGGTCGACGTCGTGCACCTCGATCAGCCGCCGCTCCTCGGCCCACAGTTCGCCGCTGTACGGGTGCCAGGTGAGCCGTTCCGCGATGACGGCCCGGTCCTCGTGCACCGCGACCTCGTCGAAGCCGACGTGCACCATCGAGCCGACGCGCTCGGGGAGTTCGAGGTAGCCCTCGCCGTGGACGTACGAGTTGCCGCCCCACAGGTTGGCGCCGGACAGGTGCGAGGCGGTCAGCTGGAGGCCCTTGTGCCAGCGGTGGTCGTTGGGGCGGTAGTCGGTGACCACGTCACCGGCGAGGGTGCGGATCGGGTGGAGGTACGGCTTCGGGGCCTCCCACGCGGCCTCGGGGGCGTACACGTAGCTCAACAGCTCGACGCCGGTGGCCGGTTCGGTGAGCGTGATCCGCTCGCCGTGAGCGTGGACGAGACGCAGGCCGGTCATGCGGACCCCTCCTCGGCGGCCGCGGGTGCCCAGCCGGGGACGTTCCCGTGCATCGCCGTGTAGAACGGGTCTCCGGGCCCGATCTCGCCCGCCTTCACCGTGCTGTCCGTGAACGCCGACTTGTACAGCGCGGCGATCAGCTCCAGGCTGGTCCGCCCGTCCGCGCCGCTGCTGCGCGGCCGCTCCCCCTTGCGCATGCTGGCGACCAGTTCGCGCAGCTGCTCCACATGCGAACTGGGCACGTCCGCGCCGAAGTCCTGCCAGGCGGCGGCCTCGTCGCCGGGGACGTCCGGGGCGGGGACGACACGCCAGTTGGCGTTGCTGTGGCCGTAGAGGTGGGTGAGTTCGACGGTGGCGCGCTCGCAGTCGATGCGGATGCGGCTGACCTCCTCGGGGCTCAGCACGCTGTTGACGACGGTCGCCATCGCGCCGTTCTCGAAGCGGACCAGGGCGGTCGACACGTCCTCGGTCTCCACGTCGTGCACCAGGCGCCCGGCCATCGCGCGCACCTCGCTCCACGGCCCGAGCAGGTCGAGCAGCAGATCCATCTGATGGATCCCGTGGCCCATCGCGGGCCCGCCGCCCTCCGTCGCCCAGCGGCCCCGCCAGGGCACGGCGTAGTAGGCGGTGTCCCGGTACCAGGTGGTCTGGCAGTGCGCGACGAGCGGTCGGCCCATGGCCCGCTCGGCGAGCAGCCGCCGTACATGCCGCGAACCGGAGCCGAAGCGGTGCTGGAAGACGATCGACGCGTACGGGCCGCCGTCCTTGCCCTCCTCGGCTTCCACGGCGTCGTAGTCGGCGAGCGTCGGCATCGGTGGCTTCTCGCACCACACCCAGGCCCCGGCGCGCAGCGCGGCGATGGTCTGGTCGCGGTGCAGGGTCGGCGGCGTACAGATGCTGACCAGGTCGGGGCGCTGCTCCTCGAGCATCCGGTCCAGGTCGGTGTAGCCGTGCGGGATCCCGGTCTCCTCGCAGAATTCCGCGACCGCGTTGGCATCGATGTCGACCGCGGCGACGACCTCGGTCTCGCCCTCCTCGCCGAGTCTGCTCAGCGCGGACAGATGGGAGCCGCGACCGATGGCGCCGATGCCGATGATCGCGGCCCGGACGCGCCGGCCGGCGAGGGGCGCGGACGGGGGCTGGGACGTCCCTGGGCGGGTCTCGGACGTGGACATGGACGCGATCAGCACTCCTCCAGGGACAGCGGCTCTACAAGGAGGAACAGCAAGCGCTTTCTCCTCCATGCAACGTAAGCTGCGCCCCCGCACAAGGTCAACCACCCGAATCCCAAGGTCCGAGACGGCCTCGAAACCCCTGTGCGGGCGCTGTCACTCCCGGACGCTAGGCTGCCCCCACACCCGTGATCACGACGCCCGGCGGCGCGACGCCCTGTCCGCCTGCCACGATCAGCACTTGGACGCCGTAACTTCATGTCTTGGTTTGAATCCATCATCCTCGGACTCGTCCAGGGGCTGACCGAGTTCCTCCCTGTCTCCTCCAGTGCGCATCTGCGGCTGACCGCGGCCTTCGCGGGCTGGAAGGACCCGGGCGCGGCGTTCACGGCGATCACCCAGATCGGCACCGAGGCCGCGGTGCTGATCTACTTCCGCAAGGACATCGGGCGGATCATCTCGGCGTGGGCGCGTTCGCTGTTCAACAAGGAGATGCGCGGGGACCACGACGCGCAGATGGGCTGGCTGGTGATCGTCGGCTCGATTCCCATCGGGGTGCTCGGGCTGCTGTTCAAGGACCAGATCGAGGGGCCCTTCAGGGATCTGCGGATCACCGCGACCATGCTGATCGCTGTCGGCGTGGTCATCGGCATCGCCGACCGGCTGGCCGCGCGCGACGAGTCGGGCGGCCGGCATCGCGCGCCCAAGCAGCGCAAGACGCTGGAGAACCTGGGCGTGAAGGACGGCCTGATCTTCGGCCTCTGCCAGTCCGCGGCGCTCGTCCCCGGCGTCTCGCGCTCCGGCGCCACCATCAGCGGCGGCCTGTTCATGGGCTACCGGCGCGAGGCCGCGGCCCGTTACTCCTTCCTGCTCGCCATCCCGGCGGTGCTGGCGTCCGGGTTGTTCGAGACCAAGGACGCGCTGGAGAGCGGCCATGTCGCCTGGGGTCCGACGCTCTTCGCGACGGCGATCGCCTTCGCGTCCGGCTACGCGGTAATTGCATGGTTCATGAAGTTTATTTCCACCAAGAGCTTCATGCCTTTTGTCTGGTACCGGATCGCGTTGGGCATCGTCATCATCGCCCTGGTGACGGCGGGCGTGCTGAGCCCGCACGCGGCGGAGTCGGCGGGCTGAGTCACCGCCCGGGCAGCGGAAGCGCCCAGGGTTCCGGCTCGATCTGCGCGCCGTTGGCCACGTAGGCGATGGTGCGGTACCAGCCGGCGAGGACCAGGAATTCGAGGGCTTCGGGCTCGTCCAGGTGTTCCCGGAGCCCGGCCCAGGCCTCGTCGCTCAGCCGGGCGGTGGCGTGCAGTTCGTCGACCGCGTGCAGCAGGGCCGCCTGCCGGGGCGACCAGGCAGGGTCGTCGGGGGTACCGGTCACGGTCAGGGTGACCTGGTGGGGGGTGAGACCGGCCGTTTCGGCGTACGTCGCCATGTGAACGCCCCACTCGTAGGCGCAGCCCGCGCGGGCGCCGACGCGGGCGATCACCAGCTCGCGGTCGGCCTCGGAGAGGCGGCCGTGGACGAGGAGTCCGGCGCCGAGTGCGCGCATCCGGGAGGCGAGTTCGGGGTGGCGTTCGAGCACCTTGAAGAGCATCAGGGGTTCCCGGGTGACGCCGGGCGGCATCCAGCGGTGCAGGGAGCGGTCGGTCTCGGGCGGGTAGGGCGGCGCGACGCCGTCGATGCGCTGCTTCATGGGCATCGACTCTTGCGCTTCTGAAATCGAAGCGCAAGGGTGGGAGTGAGCCAACCCGGAGACGGAGGAGATTCTGTGGGATCGGATTCTGCGGGATCGGATTCTGCGGGATCGACACCGGTCCCCGGCCGCCCGGTCCGGGGTTCGACGACCGGCCGCCCGGTGATGGCGGCGCTCGACCTGCTGGGCCGCCGCTGGACGCTGCGCGTGATCTGGGAACTCCACCGGCACACCGCCCCGATCGGCTTCCGGGACCTGCAACGCAGCTGTGACGGCATGTCGTCCAGCGTCCTGTCGACGCGCCTGACGGAGCTGCGCGAGGCGGGCATCGCCGCGCCGGCGGCCGAGTCGACCTGGCAACTCACGCCGCTCGGCACGGATCTGGTGACGGCGATGGGACCGCTGCTGGAGTGGTCGCGCGTGTGGGCGGAGCAACAGAAATGACGTGCCGGAAGTGACGTGATCAGCCAGGCAATTGACTGACCGTCAAGTCAGCAGAGAGCCCGCGATCAAGAAATCCGTGACCAATGACATAGGGGATGAGTAGCCGTCCGGTAGCGCAGTGTCAGTGCTTGCCCCTAGGCTTGTCGGCATGTCCCCCGATTCCATGGCCCCTGGTTCCGTGCGGTCTGCTGCCGAGCTGAACGAGCAGATCCGTGCGCTGTGGCTGCGTGCGGGCGGCTCGCTGTCGGTTCAGGAGCGTGCGGAGTACGAGCTGTTGGTGGTCGAGTGGGCGGCGGCGATCCGTGGGAACGTGATCGAGGCGGCCTGAGCCGCGGACCGCCCAGGACTCCCCTTCGCACGCCTCAACGCCCGCCCGCCACCCGCAGTACCGCTCCCGTGGCGTACGACGCGTCCGGCGACATCAGCCACGCGATGGCCGCGGCGATCTCCTCGGCCCGCGCCGGCCGCCGCAGCGGAATCGACTCGGCCATCCGCCAGGCCCGGTCCGGATCACCCATGGTGGCGTGCATGTCGGTGTCGACGGCGCCGGGGGCGACCGCGTTGACACGGATGCCGTCCGGCCCGAGTTCCTTGGCGAGGCCGAGGGTCAGCGCGTCGACGGCGGCCTTGGTGGCCGCGTAGTGCACGTACTCACCGGGACTGCCGATCGTGGCAGCCCCGGACGACACGTTCACGATGACACCGCTTCCCCGAGCGGTCATGAGCTGGGCAGCCCGGCGCGAACACAGCAACGTACCCAGGAGGTTGACGTCGACGACCCGGCGCAGGGTGTCCGTGTCGGTATCGGCGAGACGCCCCAACGGGCCGGTCACAGCAGCGTTGTTCACCAACCCGCTCACGGGCCCCAGCTCACGCTCGGCCACCTCGAAGAGCCGCTCGACATCACTTTCGACGGAGGTGTCCACCCGCACGGTGACAGCACGGGCCCCGACCTTCCGCACACCCTCGGCGACCTCCTCGGCGGCCGCACTGTCCCGGACGTACCCGACGACCACGTCGTGCCCGTCGGCCGCGAGCCGCAGACAGGTCGCGGCGCCGATGCCTCTGCTGCCGCCGGTGACAACGGTGACGGGACGTGCCATGGAGTCCTCCTGACCGAGACTTCCCAAATGATCGATCATCGATCACCTTAGCCCGGAAGCGGCCCTTCCGCCCTCGCCGTGCTCAGGCCCGCAGATGCGCCAGCGCGTCGTCCTCCAGCGGATACGGCCGCTCCTCGGGCAACAACCCGGCGGCCCGCCCGAGCTTCCCCGCCCTCACGAGCCCGTGAATCTCCGTCGCGAGCGGCGTCACGTCCTCGATCCCGACGATCCACTCGTCGGCGTACAGGGCGGCGGCCTCCCCCGCGAGGCCGAGCTGCAACGAACGGTGCGGCAGGGGGTTCAGGTGCAGGTCGCGCTCCGGATCCCACTGCACGCGTGCGGGTGCCCGCCTCAACTGCCGCTTCCAGGCGGCCTGGTCGTCGTACAGCGCGGGGACGTAGTGCGACAGACAGGCGTTGCGCAACGCCCAGACGAAGCCCTCCCGCCTGATCTCCACGGCGAGAACCGTCTCCTGCCCTTCCTTCGTGCCCCAGCCGCAGCGGTACATCATCCAGAGGAAGGACGGCTTGACCCATGTCAAGCCTCGTTCACAGACTCTTTGATGCCCTGGAGACCGGCGTCGGGCATCACGGCGCGTAGTAGGCGGCGTAGCGGGCGGAGTGCCCTGCGGCGGAGAAATCCTCAAAGTCGCCGGCCACTTCACAGCGGAGCAGTCGTTGCAGTGCCGCTTCGGCTTCGGGTAGGCGTCGGCTCGACAGGTACGCCTTGGTCCTGGCCAGTCCGCTGCCGCACAGCAACTGAATGTCGATCGAGCAGTCGGTGTCCATGCTGGCGGTTTTGGCCTGCCAGATGAGCAGCACGTCTTCGAGGACCGAGGCGTTGAACAGCTGTACGCAGCACAGCTTCATCAACTCCGTGTCACTGTCTCCCTGCGCACGCTTCTCCAGCCGGGTCTGTGCGGTGAGCAGACCTCGTACTTCGTCGAGGTTCGCTCCGGCAGGATGCAGGCCGTACCGATGCAGGCTCTCGTCTTCGTCCATCGCCATGCTTTCTGTGGGAGCGGAAATCAGATTGTTCCGGGTCACGTCATGCCGATGTCTGTCGGATCCGCCCCGCAGTCTGGTTCGGTCAGGCCGCGGCGCTGCCGGCGTGGCCGTGGTCCGTCCTGCGTGTCCACAGTGAAATGTCGCTGCTCGTCGCTACAGCGATGGTCTGCCCGGAGGGGGAGAAACCTACCGCGCGGAGTTCGGAGTAGTTGGAATGGAAGATGTGCCACCAGCGCTCCCCGTGCGGGCCGGAGTGCGGCAAACCGCCGTCGCGAGAGAGCAGGACACGCTCGTTCGGCCAGGCCGGGGCAACGACCTCCAGCTTCCAGCCGTCTCCGGCGGTGCTGTGCAGTCCTCCGCCGAAGAGTCCGGCGATGCGCACCCTGCTTCCGGCGACCGGTCCCAACCCAGGACACCACAGAGCGGGATCCGCGTCGCGGCTGCTGTCCTCGGGGTCCGCGTCACGATCCCGCGCGATCTTCTCGCCGGTGACGGCGTCGAAGAGACCGTGCCCGTCGTGGGAGACGACCATCACCAGATCGTGGCCGGTGTCGGGGTCCGTCGCGAAGCCGATCCCGAGCAGTCCGCCGACAGGGACGCCGTACTCGTACTCGAAGACGGGCCGCCAGGGGTCAGGCGCGGGCACTACCGGGGCCGCGAGAATCCGGTTCCGCATTGCCCGCTGGTAGTCAGAGAGTTCGGGCTCATGATCGGACTGGCCGACCGGGGGCGTCCTCTTCGTCCACTTCATCACGGGACCATGATCCTCGCCTCGACAGGCCGGCCCGGAGGCGGCCTGGGGCCAGCGCGTAGGCACAGGTTCTTGTGGGCTTTGAACACGGCTTGAAGACCCAGGTCAAGCCGTGTTCACAGATCTTTGACTGGTGCCCGACATGAGGGCTGGGGCTGCGGCAGGCGGCGCATCAAGCGGGACACGGACCGGCTCTGTGGCTGACCTTCAATAGTGATGTGCGTCGTGCAGGCCAAGGCCGTTAGGGTGCGCCGTCATGGGGACGGACATATACGGCGGGATCGAGTTTCGTCATACCTATGCCGGCACCGGCGACTACGACGGCGAGCCATGGGTGGCTGCCATGGATCTGTGGCCGCTGTATGACGAGACCGACTACACGGCCTTCGGTCTTCTCTTCGGCGTACGCAACTACGCGGGCTTCCCGCCGCTTGCACCCGGTCGTGGTCTTCCCGCTGATCTGTCGAGCGGCATGCGCTCGCAGTTGGACTCCTGGACCGAGCGGGGTGAGATGGACGGTGCGAGCTGGGTCAGCTGGGGCGAGCTCGCTTCCCTTGATCCCGCGACCGGGCCTGAGCATTTCGTCGGCCGTGTGACCTGGTACAAGAAGTCGCTGCCGTCGGTACTGCACCGCCAGCCGGTATCTCATCAGTGGCCGTCGGAGTTCGTGTCCCTGATGGGCGTGCCACCTCTGGACTGTCGCAACGCTTCAGAACGTGTTGAGTGGTCCACCGACGATCTGGTCTGTGTCTACGAGCCACTGACCGCGGGCGCTGTCCTGGGGTCGGGGACTGGGTGGCCGCATGTCTTCGCTGTGATGAAGGCTCTGGCCGGCCGATTCGGTGACGACGGAGTCCGCTTGGTCGTGGCGTTCGACTGACTGCGCGGAGCCTCCCCGTAACCCGTCGAGCGTTCCCTTCCGCGCCACCACTACCGCGGAAGGGTCTGTGAACGCGGCTTGATGATCCACGTCATCCGGTCCCGCTTCCACGCCGCCGGAAAGCGGCCGTTGCGTGCCGCCGGGACGCCGATCTCGGGTCGGTACGCCTGGTAGACCGTGAGCGTGGACTCCGAATGGCGGGCGCGGACACGGAACTTGGGCTCCTGCTGGTCCAACTGATCGTTCATGGCGGACAGCTTCGCGGGCACCGGCGCGCGAAGACCACCGAATATCGTTCACGCCCTTGGCCCGGTCGGCGCCATGCCCAACACTGAGCCGATGACGCAGCGTGTGGAGCTGGCGACCGTGATGGATCGGCTGGCCGTCGACGAGGTGGTCACCGATTACGCGGTGGCGGTGGACGACGGTGACTGGGACGGGTATCGGGGTTGTTCACGGCCGACGGGCGGGCCGACTACCGGTCGGCCGGTGGGATCGAGGGGGATGCCGGGCGGGTGGCCGCGTGGCTCGCGGAGAGCATGTCGCTGTTTCCGATGCGGCAGCATCTGATCGTCAACCGCCGGGTGCGGTTCGGGGTTCTGGAGCAGGACACCGGCGACACCGCGCGCGTGCAGGCCGATTACGTCAATCCCATGCGGTTCGAGGGCGACGGCGCCGCACCGGACTTCGTGTGCGGCGGGCGTTACGCGTTCCGGCTGCTGCGGACGTATGAGGGGTGGCGGCTACGGGAGGTCGTCGTACAGGAGAAGTGGCGGCAGATGGCCGAGCGGCTCCCCGCCCCGGTGGCCGACTGATCGCCCGGCCCCCTGTTCCGGATCATCGAAAGCACGCACACTGGAGCCACCCGCGGGGTACGGAGGTGCCGTATGAAGTACCTGGATCAGTGGCTCGCCTCCCCGTGGCGACGCTCGGCGCTCGCCGCGCTCGCCGGTGCCCTGCCCGTGTTCGCGTTCCCGGCGCCTTCGCTGTGGTGGTTCGCCTACGTCGCCCTGGTCCCGTGGCTGCTGCTGGTGCGCTCCGCGCCGACCGGGAAGCGGGCGGCGTACGACGGCTGGGCCGGCGGCTTCGGGTTCATGGTCGCGGTGCACCACTGGCTGTTGCCGAGCCTGAATGTGTTCATCTTCGTCATCGGCGCGCTCCTGGGTGCGCTGTGGGCTCCGTGGGGCTGGCTGGTGCGGCGGTTCCTGGGCGGGGTGCCGGGCCCGGGGCGGGTGCTGGCCGCGCTGGCCGTCCTGCCGTCGGGATGGCTGATGGTCGAACTCGTCCGCTCCTGGCAGGGGCTGGGTGGCCCCTGGGGTCTGCTCGGTTCCAGCCAGTGGCAGGTGGAACCGGCGCTGCGGCTCGCCTCCGTCGGCGGGGTCTGGCTGCTGAGCTTCCTGGTCGTCGCCGTCAACGTCTCGGTCGCCGTACTGGTGTCGGTCCGCGAGGCCCGCGTGCCCGCGGTCGCCGGGATCGTCGCGACGGCCGCCGCCACCTCCGCGGCCTGGGTGTGGTCACCCCGCCCCGACGTCGACGGCCGGACGCGGATCGCCGTCGTACAGCCCGGCGTCATAGACGGCGTGGGCAGCCCCGACAAGCGCTTCGATCGCGAGGAGCAGCTCACCCGTGAGCTCGCGGGGAAGAAGCCCGACCTGATCGTGTGGGGCGAGAGCAGCGTCGGCTACGACCTGGGCGACCGGCCCGACCTGGCCCGCAGGATCGCGGCGCTCTCCCGCGAGACGGGCGCCGACATCCTGGTCAACGTGGACGCGCGCCGCTCCGACAAGCCCGGCATATACAAGAGTTCGGTGCTGGTCGGCCCGCAGGGCCTCACCGGCGACCGCTACGACAAGATGCGGCTGGTGCCGTTCGGCGAGTACGTCCCCTTCCGCTCACTCCTGGGCTGGGCCACCGACGTCGGCAAGGCGGCCGGCGAGGACCGCAGGCGCGGCACCGAGCAGGTGATCATGAACGTCGGCCACGGCCTGCGCGTCGGCCCCATGGTCTGCTTCGAGTCGGCGTTCCCCGACATGAGCCGCCATCTCGCCCAGGACGGCGCGGAGGTGCTGATAGCGCAGTCGGCGACGTCGTCGTTCCAGCAGAGCTGGGCGCCGGAGCAGCACGCCTCGCTGGCCGCCCTGCGCGCCGCCGAGACCGGGCGGCCGATGGTGCACGCGACGCTGACGGGCGTGTCGGCGGTGTACGGGGCGCGCGGGGAGCGGATCGGATCGTGGGTCGGGACGGACGAGAGCAGCTCAGTGCTGTATGACATACCACTGGCCCGCGGCGTCACCCCGTACGTCCGCTACGGCGACTGGCCGGTGCACGCCGCCCTCCTGATCCTCGCCGTGTGGTGTACGGCCGAGGGCGTCCGGGCGGTGCGGCTCAGGCGGCCCGGTCCTGAACCGCACGTACCACCCGCTCGCACAGTTCATGAGTCGCCAGTGCGTCCCGGGCGCTGAGCACCTTGCCCGCGCGCACCGCGTCCAGGAACGCGAGCACCGCCTGCTCGATGCCGCGCTGACGCGCCACCGGCACCCAGTCGCCGCGCCGGCGCACCGTCGGCTGGCCCTTGTGGTCGATTATCTCGGCGAGGTTGACCACCTGGCGCTTGGTGTCCTGCCCGGACACCTCCAGGATCTCCTCGGCCGAACCGCTCAGCCGGTTCATCACCCCGAGCGCGGTGAACCCCTCCCCGGCGAGTTGGAGGACGACGTGGTGCAGCAGTCCGTCGGCCACGCGCGCGCGTACCGTCACGTCGTCGACCGGTCCGGGGGCCAGGAAGCGCAGTGTGTCCACGACGTGGATGAAGTCGTCGAGGATCATCGTGCGCGGTTCCTCGGGCAGCCCGATGCGGTTCTTCTGCATGAGGATCAGCTCGCGCGGATGGTCGGCGCACTGCGCGTACCCGGGCGCGTAGCGGCGGTTGAAGCCCACGGCGAGCGATGCGTTTCGCTGTTCCGCGAGCGCCACCAGCCGCTCGGAGTCGGCGAGTTCGTAGGCGAGCGGCTTGTCGACGTACGTCGGTACGCCCGCCTCCAGCAGCCGCGTCACGATCTCCGGGTGCACGATGGTCGGCGCGTGGACGAAGGCGGCGTCGAGGTCCTGGGCGAGCAGCGCGTCGAGGTCCCGGTGGCGCTGTCCGGGCGCGAGGTGGAGGCCGTCGGCGACCCGGTCGAGCGTCGCGGGTGTCCGCGTCTGGAGGTGCAGCTCGACCCCGGGGAGGGCCCCGAGCACCGGAAGGTAGGCCTTCTGCGCGATGTCGCCGAGTCCGATGCAGCCGACCTTCACGGGATGGTCTCCTCTAACGGTTGCCTGCCGGGGTCCTCCCGGAAGCATACGGCCGCTGCGGTGGCCGCCAGCCGGCCACGGAGTGGAAGCCGCGCAGCAGGAACAGGGGCGAGGCCTGCGAGAGTGCGGCGACCGCCGTGTCGCGTACGGCGATGAGCGCGCGGTTGGTCGTGAGGTTGACGCGGGCCGTCCGGACGGCCTGGCGCACTACGGCGGTAGTACGAGGGAGTCGGGCCGCCGTGTAGGCGGCGAGGTCGTCCGAGTGGTGCGCGAGGACGATCGCGTCCTCGATGGCCTGGTTGCCGCCCTGGCCGAGCGTCGGCGGCATGGGGTGCGCGGCGTCGCCGAGCAGGGCGACCCGGCCGCGGTGGTGGGCCGGCAAGGGCTCGGCGAGGTGGTGGACGTCGTGGCGCAGCACGTCCGCGGGGCGGGCGGCGGCGATGACGGCGGGGATCGGGTCGTGCCAGTCGCCGTAGCGGCGCAGCAGTTCGGCCTTCTCGTCGTCGGGCGCGCGTCCGCCGGCCGGGACGACGGCGGCCGCGTAGGCGTACACCCGCCCGTCCTTGAGCGGGTGCGTGCCCCACAGGGCGCCCCTCCCCCAGGTCTCGTGCGCGGCGAACTCGACGCCGGGAACCGGGATGACGACCCGCCAGGTGGTGAACCCGGAGTAGACGGGACCGGGGTGTGTCGGGAAGAGCTCTCGGCGTACGGCGGAGTGGATGCCGTCCGCGCCCACGACGAGGTCGGCCGCCAACTCGCCGTCGGGCGTGCGCACCCGGGCCGGGCGGTCGGCGGCTCCGGGGTCGGCGAGGGTCGCGGCGGTGGCCGTACGGACGGTGCCCGGCGGCAGCTGGGCGGCGAGGCTGTTGATCAGGGTGGCCCGGTGGAGCAGGACGACGGGGTCGCCGAAGCGCTCTGCCACGGCGTCGGCGGGCGTGCGGGCGAGCCAACGTCCGCGCGGGGTACGCAGCCCGCCGTCACCCTGCCAGGCCGCCAGGTCGCGGATCTCGTCGCCGAGGCCGATGACGTCCAGGGCGCGCAGGGAGTTGGGCGCGAGGGAGATGGCGGCGCCGACCGGCTCCAGGGAGGCCGCCCGCTCCAGCACCGTGACCCGCCAGCCGCACTGGTGCAGGGCGACGGCCGCGGTCAGGCCGCCGATTCCGCCACCGATGACGACGGCTCGCCGGGACTGTGCCATGGCTCCTCCTCGAGTACGAACCCACCGGCTCACTACAGTTGTAGTGAGCCTGGCGCCGACCGTACTACAGATGTAGTCACCCCGATAGATTGACCTCCATGACGACCCCCGTGCCCCCCGCGACTCCCATGGGCTCCACCACCACGGCCACAACCGCCACCGGCGCCCCCGCGCCGACCTCGTCGCCGACGCCGCCCTCGCCCTGCTCGCCGAGCGCGGGATGCGCGGGCTCACCCACCGGGCGGTCGACGAGGCGGCCGGGCTGCCGCAGGGCTCCACCTCGAACCTCGCCCGGACCCGGCAGGCGCTGCTGGAGCTGGCGGTACGGCGGCTGGCCGACCGCGAGGCACGGGTCCTCGCCCTGCACGAACTGCCGGACCCGAAGGCCGGCCTCAACCGCTTGGTCGACGCGCTGGCCCTGGCCACCCATCGCGCCCTGACCCGCAACCGCGAACTGACCCTGGCCCGCTACGAACTGGCCCTGGAGGCCACCCGCCGCCCCGAGCTGCGCGCCTACTTCGACGCGACCGGCGCCCGCTTCCGCGACCAGCTCGCCGGCATGGTCACGGCGGCGGGCTCCACGGACCCGGCCCGGCACGTGCTGTCGCTGGTGGCCTGGGCGGACGGGCTGATGTTCTCCTGTGTGGCGGGCTCGTTCAACGCGGAGGTGCCGGACCTGGCAGCGGTGCGGGCGGGGCTGTGGGAGCTGCTGCACGGGATGCTCGACGGCTGAAAACACGTGGTGGGATCGGGTGCGGTCGGTCAGGATGCGGCCATGACGATCGAGCGACGCGAACCCGGGAACACCGCCGACGAACGCACCATGCTGGAGGGCTGGCTCGAATACCACCGCGAGACGCTCGCCTGGAAGTGCGAGGGCCTGACCGACGCCCAGCTCAGAACGGCTTCCGTGGAGCCGTCCTCGCTGTCCCTGATGGGGCTGGTGCGGCACATGGCGGAGGTGGAGCGCGGGTGGTTCCGTGTGGTGGTCGGCGCCGAGGAGGAGGCGGGCCCGATCTACTACACCGACGAGGACCCCGACGGCGAGTTCCATCTCACCGAGGCGGACACCTGGGCGGAGGCGTACGCCACCTGGCAGGCGCAGATCGAGGCCGCGCGCCGGCATGCCGCCGGGTTCGGGCTGGACGACATCACCAAGGGCCGGCATCCGCGCAGCGGCGAGCAGTTCAACCTGCGGTGGATCTACACCCACATGATCGAGGAGTACGCCCGGCACAACGGCCACGCCGACCTGATCCGCGAGCGCATCGACGGCGCCACCGGCGACTGACGTCAGCAGGGGCCCACGCGCGGACTCCGTAGGGGGCCAGAGATCACCCGTGCGGGGCATCCTCCGCCTGTCCGCTGTCCGCGGGGGTGGCCGAGGCGCCATCGTTGCGCGGGTGCATCGAACGACGACCACCGCAACGCTCCTGGTCACCGTGGCTGTCTCGGCCCTCTCCGGCTGTGTGACGGTCCAGCGGCCACCCGTGCCCGGCCCGCCGCCGGCGGCTCCCTCCCAGCCGTCGGCGCCGCGCCCCGACGGTCAGTCGGAGCCGCAGATCGTGCAGGCGCCGGCCCGTGAGGCACTGGAGATGATCGGGCCGTCCAGGTCGGCGAAGCCGACGAAGCCGGAGCGGCACGGGGCGGCGACGAGCGCGCCCGCGCCGGCCGAGCCGCCGACGGCGCCCCGCGCTCACCCCCACCCTCATCCTCACCCGCGTCAGCCGCACCCGAAGCCACGGCACCAGCAGCAGCCGGACACCCAGATCCCCGACGTGACCAAGTCGGTCCCCAAGAGCCAGTCGGACGTGTGCGCCCTGGGCAAGAAGTACGGCGGCTGGCAGGCGGACAGCCCGCAGTCGGTGATCTGCAAGCAGGCGTACGGGCGTTGAGACGGTGGCGGCCGCCGGGCGTCGCGCCCCTGGGAGGAGGTCAGGGCCGCTGCCGCGGCGGCCCCCAGCCTCCCTCGCCCGTGGCGTCCTCCTCCCCCAGCCGCAGCTCGAGGCGCCCGATGGCCGCCCGCACACCGTCCCCGTACGGGTCGTCGCCGAGCGCCTCGGCGGCGCCCCGGGCGCGGCGCAGATGCGTGCGGGCCGCGCCGGTGCGCTCGAGCTTCACGTAGTCGGCCGCGAGGTTGAGATGCAGCGAGGGGTAGAGCGCCCGTACGGCCAGAGCCCCCTCGTGTTCGGCGAGCCGCTCGTCCGTCAGTTCCTCCGCCGCCGTCAACGCCCTCAGGTCCCATGCCAGTTCATCCGAAGGGTCGTCCTGGGTGTCGGCCAGGTAGTGGGCCAGGGTGCAGCGGTGGAGCGGGTCGCCGTTCTCGCCGATCTCCGCCCACAGGTCGAGGAAGCGGTGCCGGGCCTCCTCGCGGTCGCCCGCGTGGTGCAGGATGACGACCTGCCCGATCCGCGTCATCACGGCATCCGGCGCCGTCTGCTCCTGCCCTGTGGCCACCGCGCACTCCGCCCACTCGTCGACTGTCCCGACCGACGCTAACCGCCCCCACCGACAATCCCGGTCAGGCGGCACCGGGCCGGCACCACGGGGAACCGGCCGGCGGCCGTGATCCGGGTCGGCCCCAGGGCCTGTCCGGCGGATCGTGCCAGGGAGGCCCTAGCCCAGGTTCGGCACCGTCCAGTCGATCGGCTCGTGGCCCTGCTTCGCGACCGCCTCGTCGATCTGGGTGAACGGGCGGGAGCCGAAGAACTTCTTCGCGGACAGCGGGGAGGGGTGCGCGCCCTTGACCACCACGTGCCGGGTCTCGTCGATCAGCGGGAGCTTCTTCTGCGCGTAGTTGCCCCACAGGACGAAGACCGCGGGGTCGGGCCGGTCCGCGACCGCGCGGATCACCGCGTCGGTGAACTTCTCCCAGCCTTTGCCCTTGTGCGAGTTGGCCTCGCCGGAGCGGACCGTGAGCACCGCGTTGAGCAGCAGGACGCCCTGCTGGGCCCACGGCATCAGGAAGCCGTTGTCCGGGATCGGGGTGCCCAGCTCCGCGTGCATCTCCTTGTAGATGTTGCGCAGGGACGGCGGGATCTTGACGCCCGGCCGGACCGAGAAGCACAGGCCGTGGCCCTGACCCTCGCCGTGGTACGGGTCCTGACCGAGGATCAGGACCTTCACCCGGTCGTACGGCGTGGCCTCCAGCGCGGCGAAGACCTCCTCGCGCGGCGGATAGACGGGACCGTTCGCCCGCTCCTCCTCCACGAACTCCGTGAGCTCCTTGAAGTAGGGCTGCTGCAGTTCGTCGCCCAGAACCCCGCGCCAGGACTCGGGCAGCATGGCGGTGTCGGTCACGTCAACGTCCTTATGTCGTGCGGTCACTTCAGGCCTCAGAACCTACAGGCGACCACTGACAGCCGGGACCTACCAGCTGGTTTTGCGGTAGAGCTGCCACATCATCATGATCGTCGACGGGTCCAGCGCCTGCTCCGCGCCGGAGATGTCGTCGCTCGCCGCCACGAACTGCTTGCCCTGCCACAGCGGCAGCAGCCGCGCGTCGTCCACCAGGATCTGCTGGGCCTGCTCGAAGTCGGAGACCACGTTGGCCCGGTCGCTCTCGCCGCGCGAGCGGGGCAGCAGCGTCCCGGTGATCTCGGGCGCCGGATAGGGCGTGCCGAGGGCGTTCTGGTCGCCCACGAACGGGGCGATGAAGTTGTCGGGGTCCGGGAAGTCGGGGAACCAGCCGCGCCCGAAGACCGGGTACTCGCCGTTCTGGTAGCCCGTCACATAGGTCTTCCAGGGGCGGCTCTTGAGGGTGATCGTGAAGAGCCCCGAGTCCTCCAGCTGCCGTTTGAGCTCGGCGAACTCCAGCTTGGTGGAGGAGCCGTAGCGGTCGGTGGTGTACCAGAGGGTGAGCGGGACGCGCTCGTTGATGCCCGCGTCGGTGAGGAGCTTGCGGGCCTTGGCCGTGCTGGGGTTGCCGAAGTCGTCGAAGAAGTCGGTGGTGTGGGCGGTCAGGCCCTTCGGGACCATGGAGTACAGCGGCTCGACGGTGTCCTGGTACACCTTGTGCGCGATCGCGCCGCGGTCGACGACCTGGGCGACCGCCTTGCGGACCGCGAGCTTCGAGGCCCAGGAGTCCTTGGGGTTGAACACCAGGTAGTTGATCTCGATGCCGGCGCCCTCGACGAGCTGGATCTTCCCGTCCACGTCGTGCTTCTGGAGGTCGACGATGTCGTCGGCGTCCATGCCGCGGAAGGCGACGTCGAGCGCGCCCTTCTTCAGGTCGGCGACCATCGGTGCCGACTCCTGGTAGTAGCGGATGGTCACCGCGCTGTTCTTGCGGTCGGCGTACCCCTGGTAGTTGTCGTTCCTGGCGAGTTCGGCCTTCTTGCCGTCCTCGTAGGAGGCGAGGGTGTAGGGCCCGGAGCCGTAGACCTTGTCGTCCTTGCGCAGCGAGGAGGCGGGGTACTCCTCGGGGTCGACGATCGACATGGCGGGTGTGGCGAGGACGAACGGGAAGGTGGCGTCCGCCTTGTTGAGGTGGAAGACGACCTCCCGGTCGCCCAGCACCTGGACCCGGTCGAGGCTGCCGAGGAGGCCGGCGGGGCCGCCGTTGAGGTTGATCTTCCGGATCCGGTCGATCGAGTACTTGACGGCCCGTGCGTCGAGCGCGTGTCCGTCGGAGAACTTCAGGCCCGAGCGCAGCTCGCATCTGTACGTTCTGTTGCCGCTGTCCGTGAAGCGGCAGTTGTCGGCCGCGTCGGGCTCCGGGGAGGTCGCGCCGGACGGGTAGCTGAGGAGCGTTTGGTAAATGTTGCGGAACAGCTCCCAGGACTGGTCCCAGGACGCGGCCGGATCCAGTGTGCTGGGGGCGCTGGTCGTCCCGACTGTGATCGGTCCCTCGTCGTCGGAGGAGCTCGACGAGAACACACCGCATCCGGTCACCAGGGACGATATGGACGCGATGGCCGCCACCTGACGCAGGCGTCGCTTCCGGTTGAACACGCGCTCGCTCCTCGATCTGCCGTACCAAGGGTCGGCAGACCATACCGCAGCGCCCCGGAGGTTGAACCCGGTTGGTACAGGGCACTTGATCAGCTTGTTTATGACGACGTTGTCATTCCGCTGTGCCCCTCTTGTACGACGACGAGGGCGCCGTTTCCGTCAAGGAAACGGCGCCCTCGGGTGCCCGATCGTTACCTTCGCAACCGTTGCGTCAGCCGACGCCGGCGTTCAGGAAGATGCCTCCGTCGACCACGAGCGTCTGGCCGGTGACCCAGGCGGACTGCTCGGAGGTGAGGAACGCGGCGGCGCCGCCGATGTCGGACGGCACGCCGAGCCGGGCGAGGGGGTAGGCGGCGGCCGCCTCCTCCTCGCGGCCCTCGTACAGGGCCTTGGCGAACTGGGTCTTGACGACGGCGGGGGCGATCGCGTTGACCCGCACCTTGGGCGCGAACTCGTGCGCCAGCTGCTGGGTCAGGTTGATCAGCGCGGCCTTGGAGACGCCGTAGGCGGCGATGAACGGCGAGGGCGCGATGCCCGCGACGGACGCGATGTTGACGATGGTGCCGCCGTTGTCCTTCTGCCAGGCGTGCCAGGTCTTCTGGGCGAAGCCGAGCGCGGAGATCACGTTGGTCTCGAAGACCTTGCGCGCCACGTTCAGGTCGAGGTCGGCGATGGGGCCGAACACCGGGTTGGTTCCGGCGTTGTTGACCAGGTGGTCGACGCGGCCGAAGGCCGTCATGGCGCGCTCGACGACCTCGGTCTGATGGTCCAGGTCGTGCGCCTTGCCGGCCACGCCGATGGCGCGCTCGGCGCCGAGCCGGTCGACGGCCTCCTTGAGGGCGTCCTCGTTGCGGCCGGTGATGACCACGCGGTCACCGCGGGCGATCAGAGCCTCGGCGACGCCGTAGCCGATGCCGCGGCTGGCGCCGGTGACGACGGCGACCTTGCCGGAGAGTTCGGGCAGTTCAGTCATGAGGGTCGTGTTCTCCTAGTCGAGCGGTCCGCCGGCGACGTACAGCACCTGGCCGGAGACGAATCCGGCGGCCTCGCCGGTGAAGAAGGCGATGGCGTTGGCGATGTCGTCCGGCTCGCCGACCCGGGCGACCGGGATCTGGGTGGCGGCGGCGGCCTTGAACTCCTCGAAGCCCATGCCGACGCGCGCGGCGGTGGCGGCGGTCATGTCGGTGGCGATGAAGCCGGGGGCGACGGCGTTGGCGGTGATGCCGAACTTGCCGAGTTCGATGGCGAGGGTCTTGGTGAAGCCCTGGAGACCGGCCTTGGCCGCCGAGTAGTTGGCCTGGCCTCGGTTGCCGAGGGCCGAAGAGGAGGAGAGGTTGACGACACGGCCGAAGCCGGCGTCCACCATGTGCTTCTGGACGGCCTTGGTCATCAGGAACGAGCCGCGCAGGTGCACGTTCAGGACGGTGTCCCAGTCGGAGACGCTCATCTTGAACAGCAGGTTGTCGCGCAGCACGCCCGCGTTGTTGACCAGGATCGTCGGCGCGCCGAGCTCGGCGACGACACGGGCGACGGCCGCCTCGACCTGGGCCTCGTCGGAGACGTCCGCGCCGACCGCGATCGCCTTGCCGCCCGCGGCGGTGATCTTCTCGACGGTGTCCTTGCAGGCGGCCTCGTCGAGGTCGATCACGGCGACCGCGCGACCCTCGGCGGCCAGTCGTACGGCGGTGGCGGCGCCGATCCCGCGCGCTGCGCCCGTGACTACGGCGACCCGCTGGTCAGTGGTGGACATTGGTGCTTCTCCTCGCCCTTGAGAGAACCTTTGATGCGGTGAGCGACCGCTTAGTACCTTCGATGGACGTGACGCTAGAAGGCCTGGCACTCGGTGTCAACGGCACGCGGCGCCGGTGTGATCCATTACCTCACCAGCAGGTCGAGCAACCGCTCCGTCTCGGCCGCCGGATCGGCGGTGAGCCCAGTGTGCACCGGCCCAGGCTGGACGACCGTGGAACGGGGCGCGACGAGCCAGCGGAAGCGCCGCCCGGGGTCGTCCCCTGCGGCCTGCCCGGCCGTGTCCCCGCCGCCGCAGACGCCCTCCACGGCCCCGAGCGCGGCCTGGATGCCGGCCACGTCCGCCGCCGGGTCGAGGGCGAGCAGCCGCGTCTCGTCGAGGTGGGTGCGGGCGCCGACGTATCCCTTGGCGCGGCAGTAGACCAGCACGCCCGCGTTGATGCACTCGCCTCGCTCCACGCGGGGTACGACCCGTAGCAGGGCGTACTCGTAGACGTCCCGTTCGTTCGCCTCGCTGCCCCGGATGATGTGACGTTCGACCACATGGCCGGCCATGTGGATGTGGCGCTCGCTCACTTGCCCTCCTCGATTCCGGTCACGCGCGTGTGGACGTCGGCGGCGCGGGCGAGCAGCACGCGCGCGTAGGCGTGCCGAAGGTCGTCGGGGGTGTCGAAGCCGGGCTCGTCGGCCAGCCAGGCGTCCGGGATCTCGGCGGTGACCTCGGCCAGGAGGTCCTCGGTGACGCGGGGGGCCAACTCGGCGGCGGCGCCCGCGAGGTCGGGGCGGAAGCGGGCGAGGGCGTGGTCGGAGGCGTCGTAGGGGCGGGCCGCGGAGGCGCCGGCGCCGGGCCAGTTGTGGTGCCAGATCATGGTGGCGCCGTGGTCGATGAGCCACAGGTCGCCGTGGGACATCAGCAGGTTGGGGTTGCGCCAGGACCGGTCGACGTTGTTGATCAGCGCGTCGAACCAGAGGATCCGGCCGGCCTCCTCGGGGCTCACCGCGAAGGCGAGCGGGTCGAAGCCGAGGGCGCCGGAGAGGAAGTCCATGCCGAGGTTGGTGCCGCCGCTGGCCCGCAGCAGGTCCTGCACCTGCTGCTCCGGCTCGCCCAGGCCCAGCACGGGATCGAGGTCGATCGTCACCAGGCGGGGCATCCGGAAGCCGAGCCTGCGGGCGAGTTCGCCGCAGACGACCTCGGCGACCAGTGTCTTGCGGCCCTGTCCGGCGCCGGTGAACTTCAGGACGTACGCCCCGAGGTCGTCCGCCTCGACGAGCCCCGGCAGCGAGCCGCCCTCACGAAGTGGCGTGATGTAGCGGGTCGCGATCACTTCCTTGAGCATCGCCCCAGGTTACTGGGGCGACGGCGGCCCCCGGACGAGTGGTGCCGCGACATCGACAGCAAAGCGACAGCGTGGTTTTACCCACCCCTGAACTCGACAGGGTCAAGCTCTCGACTGCGTCTGAACAACCGACGGCGGACGCCCGTACCCCTGGACAGATCCAGGAAACTTGCAATGGAAGGGAAACGTCAGCATGACCAGCGAATCAATTCCCCCCGTCCCGGCACCTGCCCGTCGCACCGTGATGGCGGCAGCCGGCGCGGCCGGACTCGCCGTCGCGCTGACCGCGTGCGGATCCTCCGACGACGACTCCTCGTCGAGCTCGTCCGACACCCAGGCCGGCGCGAACGCGTCGACCGGCGGCGACTCGGGTTCCAGTGCCAGCAGCAGCGCCTCGTCCGGTTCCGGCGGCGGCACCGCACTGGCCAAGACCGCCGACATCCCCGAGGGCGGCGGCAAGATCTTCAAGGACCAGGCCGTGGTGGTCACCCAGCCGGCCTCGGGCACCTTCAAGGCCTTCTCGACCAAGTGTCCGCACGCGGGCTGCGCGGTGAGCAGCATCGCCAACGGCGCCATCGTCTGCCCGTGCCACGGCAGCCAGTTCTCGGTCGAGGACGGCAGCGTGAAGAAGGGCCCGGCGACCACGGGCCTGACGGCCGCGAACGTCACGGTGAGCGGGGACTCGATCAGCCTGGCGTGACACGTACTCGTCGGGGCCGTTCGAAGCAGCCCAGCACCTCGTCCGTGGTCGCGACCGTGGCGACCAATGCGAGGGTGTGACGGATCATCGCGGGGGTGTACTCGGGAGGCACTCCCGCGATGGCGTCGGACGGCACCACGGCCGTGTAGCCGCGGTTCACCGCGTCGAAGACGGTGTTGGGGATCGCCACGTTGGCCGAGACCCCGGTCACGACCAGTGTGCGGCAGCCGAGATTCCGCAGCAGGGCGTCGACGTCGGTGCCCTGGATCGGCGACAGGCCGTGCAGCCGTCGTACGACGAAGTCCTGGTCGGCGACCTCGATGGGCGGCGCCACCCGCACCGCCGTACTGCCGGACAGCTGTTGGACGGGCAGCCGTTCGGCGGCGCGGAAGATCCGGGCGTTGCGGCTCGCGCCGCGGCCGTCGGGGCGGCGTTCGGCGACGGCGTGGACGACCTGGACGCCGCTCGTGTGGGCCGCGGCGACCAGCCGGGCGATGTTGGTCAGGGCGCCCGACGAGCGTGCCTCGCGGGCGAGTTCGGGCAGGGCGCTGTCCGGGCCGACGACCCCCTGCTGGCACTCGACGGTGAGCAGCACGGTGGTGGCCGGTTCGAGGAGCTCGCGGAGCTTTTCGTACGACGGCACGAGGCCCCCTGGTCGACGGCGGTGCGGTCGGGTGAGACTAGCCACCATTGCGTACGGACGGAAGACGACCCATCCTTTTCTGACGTGATGTCAGAGGATCACTGGAATCCTCTGACACGACGTGAGAGAAGAGGGGGCCGCATGACCGTCACTCAACGTCGGGGCCGCAAGATCATGATGACGCCCGGCGAACTGGACGAGTTCCTCGCCGTGCAGCGCACCTGCCGGGTCGCCACGGTGTCGGCGAGCGGTGCGCCGCACGTCAGCACGCTGTGGTTCGCCTGGGACGGCAAGTCGCTGTGGCTGTACTCCGTGGTGCGCAGCAAACGCTGGACCGACCTGCGCCGCGACCAGCGGGTCGCGATCGTGATCGACACCGGGGAGGAGTACGACGAGCTGCGCGGCGTCGAGCTGTCCGGAGCCGTGGAGTTCGTGGGCGAGTTCCCGCGCACCGGGGAGCTGTGTGCCGAACTCGACGTCCCGGAGACGCTGTTCGCGCGCAAGAACTTCAACCTGGAGGAGATGCCGCACGACGGCCGGCACGCCTGGGTGCGGCTGACCCCGGAGAAGATCGTGTCCTGGGACTTCCGCAAGCTCGGTCCCGCGTAGGTCAGTCGACCGTTCGAGCCGCTTCCTGCAACGCCTCGACCGCCGCCCGGATCGACGGGCGGCGGTCGGCGTCCGCACGCCACACGGCGTAGACCTGGCGCCGCACCGACTGCCGTACGGGCACGGTCCGCACGCCCTCCGGCACCGGACCGCGCCCGAGCCGCGGCGCCACGCAGACACCCAACCCGGCACCGACCAGGGCGAGTTGGGTGGGGTGCTCCTCGGCGCGATGCGCCACGCGCGGCTCGATGCCCTTGGAGCGCAGGGTGTGGATCAGCCACTCGTGGCAGAACTCGCTCTCGCCCCAGGTGATCCAGTCGTCGTCGGCGAAGTCCTCGAGTTCGACCTCCGCACGGTCCGCGTAGCGGTGGTTCGCGGGCATCGCCACGTCCGCGGTGTCGTCGAGGACGACGGCCTTGGCGAGCCCGTCGGGCACCGGCAGCGGCCTGTTGTACCAGTCGAGGACGACGGCCAGGTCGAAGTCGCCGCGCATCACGGCCAGTACGGCCGGTTCGGGCTCCATCTCCCGTGAAGTGGCGCGCAGTCCGGGGTGCAGGGCGCGCAACCGGGCCAGCGCGACCGGGAACAGGCCACGCGCGGCGGTCGGGAAGGCCGCCAGCCGCAACTCTCCCACCACCTCCCCGCGCTGCGCCTCCAGGTCGGACTGGGCGAGCTCGACCTGGGACAGGATGCGGGCCGCGTGCTCGGCGAGCAGCCGGCCGGCGTCGGTGAGCCGCACCCCCCGGCCGTTCTTGGCGAGGAGTTGCTGGCCGACCTCGCGCTCCAGCTTGGACAGCTGCTGCGAGACGGCCGACGTGGTGACGTGCAGCCCCTCGGCCGCGCCGCTGACCGAGCCGTGGCGGGCGAGGGCGTGGAGGGTGCGCAGGCGCTCCAGGTTCAACATATAAGCAATGCTACGAGATACCCGGCGAGAAAACTCGATTGTGCTACGAGATCGACTCCGTCATCGTTACGACCATGACCACCGCCACCGCGCCCCGGACCGCTGCCGCCCCAGCCACCCGTCGCCCCGCCCTCGACTGGCGCCTGCGCTTCGGCGCGCTCTCGCTGATCTGGGGCTTCAGCTTTCTGCTGATCAAGGTCGGGACGGAAGGGTATGCGCCGTTCCAAGTCACGCTGGGGCGGCTGGTGTTCGGGACGGTGGTGCTGGGGGTGGCGATGGCGGTGAAGCGGCAGGGGTTGCCGCGCGGGGTGCGGACGTGGGGGCATCTGGCGGTCGCCGCGTTCCTGCTGAACGCGCTGCCGTTCTCGCTGTTCGCCTATTCAGAGCTGACGATTCCGTCCACGCTGGCGGGGATCTGCAACGCGACCTCGCCGCTGTGGGGCATGGCGCTGTCCCTGGTGGCCCTGTCGGAGGACCGGCCGACGCGGGTGCGGGTGGCGGGGCTGGGGATCGGGTTCCTGGGGGTGCTGACGGTTCTGGGGGCCTGGCAGGGGTTCCATGGACTGGACGCGGCGGGCACGGTCATGGCGCTGCTGGCCTCCCTCAGTTATCCCGTCGGATGGATCTACGTCCGCCGCACCCTGGCCGGGTCCAGCCACTCGAACCTGTCGCTGACGGGTGCGCAGTTGTTGCTGGCCACGGCTCAACTGGCCGTCGTCACACCGCTGTTCACGTCCGCTCCGACCCGCTTCTCCGTGGTTCCGCTGCTGGCGACAGCCGCCCTCGGGGCTCTCGGCACGGGTCTGGCCGTCCTCATCCAGTACGGCCTGGTCGCCGAAGTCGGGCCGACCACGGCCCAGATGGTCACCTACTTCATTCCGGTCATCGCCACGGCCGCGGGAGTCGCCGTACTCGGGGAGTCGTTGAGCTGGTCGACGCCGGTCGGGGCGTTGATCGTGCTGGCGGGGGCGGCCCTCACACAGGTGAGGCCCAGGGACGCCTGAAGGTGTCGGCCACCGCGTCGGCCAGCGAAGCGGCCGCCTCCGGCCCCAGGGTGGACACGGTCACCCTGATCCCGGCCGGCGCGTTCATCCTGAAGCGGGCGCCCGGGGCCACCGCCCAGCCGGCGTGCAGGAGCCGGGCCACGGCGGCCGTCTCGTCCGGGACCGGGATCCAGACGTTCAGGCCGCTGCGGCCGTGGGCCTCGATGCCGCGCTGCGCCAGCGCGTTGATCAGCAGGTCACGGCGGGTGCGGTACGCCGCCGCCACCGCCCGGGTGTCGTGCGTGTCGTCGGTCCACAGGCCCACCACCGCCCGCTGGGTGATACGGCTGAGCCAGCCGGGGCCCAGGCGGTGGCGGCCGGTCACCCGGTCGACCGTGACGGGGTCGCCGGTGAGGACGGCGAGGCGCAGGTCGGGGCCGTAGGCCTTGGCCACCGAGCGGACGAAGGCCCAGTGGCGGGTCGGGCCGGCCAGGGGGTGCAGGGGCAGGTCGACGATGCCGTGGCCGTGGTCGTCCTCGATCAGGAGGATCTCCGGGTGGTCGCGGAGGACGGCACGCAGGGCACGCGCGCGCGTGGCCGTCACCGCGGCGCCCGTCGGGTTCTGGGCGCGGTCCGTGACGATCAGGGCGCGGGCGCCGGACTCCAGGGCCCGCCGGACGTCGTCCGGGAGCGGGCCCTCGTCGTCGACGCGCACCGGAGCCGTGCGCAGGCCCAGCGCCGGGACCAGATCGAGCAGGCTGCCCCAGCCGGGGTCCTCGACGGCGACGGTGTCGCCCGGCTTGAGGTGGACCGCGAGGACGCGCTCGACGGCGTCCAGGGATCCGGCGGCCACGGCCAGGGGTCCTTCCGGTACGCCGTCGGCGTCCAGCTCCGCCCGGGCGATCCGCGCCAGCTCCGGCTCGACCAGGGCGTCCCCGTACAGCACCGGTTCCCGGTCGGCCCGCTCGGCCGCCGCCGTGAACGCCTTGGCCAGCGAGGGCAGCAGCGCCGGGTCCGGGTTGCCGCTCGCCACGTTCCGTACCCCCTCGGGCACGTCCATCCGGGCGTACTCGCGCCCCGTGGTGGCCGGCTTCGACCGCACCCGGCTGCCCCGCCGCCCGTCGGTCTCGATCACCCCGCGCTCCCGCAGGATCCGGTACGCGGACGCCACCGTGTTCGGATTGACGCCCAGCTCGGTCGCCAACTCCCTCATAGGTGGCAGAAGTTGCCCCGGCTCCAGCCCGCCGGCACCCACCGCACGCTCGACGCTCGCCGCAATCTCTGCTGCGCGTCGCCCTTCGATCCGGTATTCTCCTAGCACAAAGGAGATTATGCACTAGTGCAATATCTGAGGCAACTCGAACAGCAACAGCCACCTCGAACAGCAACAGCTACGGAGACCGAAATGCAGGGGACCGCCCAGCCGACGTCGCAGCCCACCGCCTACACGCCGACCGACCGCACCGTCCCCACGCGCTCGCCGGACCGGGCGTCGTACGACAGGGAACTGGTGCACTCGATACTCGACGAGGGTTACGTCTGCCATCTGGGCTTCGTCCGGGACGGGGCGCCGGTGGTGCTGCCGACGCTGTACGGGCGGGTCGGCGACCGGCTCTACGTGCACGGCTCGACGGGCTCGCGTCCGCTGCGGATGACCGGCAAGGCCGACCCGGGGCTCGCGGTGTGCCTCACGGTCACGCACGTCGACGCGCTGATCCTGGCCCGCTCGGCCTTCCACCACTCGATCAACTACCGGTCGGTGGTGGTGCACGGCATCGCGTACGACGTGACCGACCCGGCGGAGAAGCGGACGGCGCTGGACGCGCTGGTCGACCACGTGGTGCCGGGCCGGGCCGCCGACTCGCGGCCCGCGAACAAGAAGGAGCTCGCCGCCACCGCGGTGATCCGCCTCAACCTGGACGAGGTCTCCGCCAAGCTCCGCACCGGTGGCGTCAACGACGAGCCCGAGGACCTCGCCCTCCCCCACTGGGCCGGCGTCGTCCCGCTCCGCAAGGGCTACGAGACCCCCGTCGCCGACGCCGACCTGTCCCCCGGCACCGAACTGCCCGACTACCTGGCGGTGCGGTGATGCTGATCCACCCCTGGGACGCGGCACGCGACGACGCCGAGTGGCAACAGTGGCTCGCGGTCCACGACTTCGGCCAGCTCGCTGTCAACGGGCTGCCGGGCGAGGCGCCGTACGTCCAGCCACTGCACTTCCTCTACGACGCCGAGCGCGGCGAGGTCCTCACCCACCTCGCCCGGCCCAACCCGCTCTGGAAGGCGCTGGAGGCGGACCCGGACGTGCTGCTGAGCGTGGTCGACGACTACGTCTACGCACCCGGCTACTGGCAGGCCATGCCCGACTCCCCGCCCGAGCACGGCACCCCGACGACCTACTACGCGGCGGTTCAACTCCGTTGCCGGGCGCACCTGGTGGACGACGCGGCCGAGAAGGCCGAGCTGCTCAACCGGCTGATGGGGCACTTCCAGCCGGAGGGCGGCTCGGCGCGGGTGGCGGCGGGCGAGGAGCCGTACGGCAGGATGCTCTCCGGGCTGCGCGGGGTACGGCTCGAAGTGGTCGACGTGCGGGCGAAGTTCAAGTACGCGGGCCACAAGCCGCAGGCGCACGAGCGGATCGTGTCCGGGCTGGTGGAGCGGGACGGCCCGCGGGACGCGGCGGCTCTCGCACACCTGCGACGAAGGCAACAGGCGTGACTGCAGCGCCCCGAAAGGGGCGCGGGGCTGCGTCAACCAGCGGCTCCGCCGCGGGGCGCGACCGGCCACGACGGCGCCGCAGACGCTCGACGGCCCATCGTGGCACTACCGGCGCGCGGACAACTCCCGTTCCGGCCCCCGCTCGCGACCGGCTCCGCGGGCGCCTTGGCCGGTGCCGAGGACTGGGCGATGAACGCACCCACCAGGACCACCACGCCGCCGACGATCTGCGGCGCGGACAGGTGCTCGCCGAGCAGCACCCAGGCCAGGACGGTCGCGATGACCGCTTCGAGGCAGGCCACCACGCCCGCGACCTGCGGGGAGAGCCGGCGCACCGACAGCACGCCGGTGACGTAGGCGAGGACGGTGGCGATCAGCACGATCCAGGCCAGCAGCAGGCCGGCCGCGACCCGGGTGCCGTTCATCGACGCGCTGCCGGACAGCACGGACCAGTCCATGCCCCAGGGGCGGGCGACGACGGTCAGCACGAGGGCGCCGATCAGCAGGCCGTAGGCGATGACGCCGAGCGGGTCCGGCGCGTCCTCGCCGGCGTCGCTGCCCTGGTCGGAGAGGACGAAGTAGCCGACCTGGCAGCAAGCGGCGCCGAGCGCGAGCAGCAGGCCGAGGGCGTCGAAGCTCAGTCCCGACCAGACCTCGACGACACAGGCGAGGCCGCCGACCGCGAGGACCACGCCGAGCGCCGCGGCCCGGGTCACCGGCCGCCGCTGCACGAACCGCACCCAGCCGAGGACCAGGGCGGGCGCGAGGTACTCGACGAGCAGGGCGACACCGACGGGTATACGGGATATCGCGGCGAAGTAGCAGGCCTGCACTCCGGCCACGGCGAGCAGGCCGAAGCCGGCGAGCAGCGCGGGGCGTCGGCGCAGCAGCGCGCGGTGGCGGACGGCGACCGGGAGCATCACCAAGGCGGCGCCCGTCACGCGCAGCCACACCACGTGGAGCGGGTCGAGCCCCGCCTCGATCAGCGGCTTGGCCGCGACCCCGGATCCCCCGAAGGCGAGCGCGGACACGAGCGCGAGGCCGAGCCCGACGCCCTTTCCGCGGGCCTCCGGGCCGCCCTGACTGCTCTCAGACGTATGCACCGGCACATGATGACAGGCGATGACATGAGCGTCACCCCCGTTGACACCTGTCTCAACGACTGGACCCGTCCCAGCGGCCACCCCAGCCGGACCCGGTCGGCAGTTCCTCGACGCGGGCGAGTACCTCGTGGGGGTCGAGCCCGGCGCGCAGGAGCACCTCCACGGCCCTGGCCTGCGGGTCGACGACGATCGCCGCGAGCAGGTCGACACCGAGAGCCGGTTCGCCGCCGCGGCGGGCGGCGCGCTCACCGGCGTACTCCATCGCGCTCGCGGCCAGCGGCGAGAAGCCCTCGGCCTCGGTCACCACGGGCACGGCCCCGGAGTCCTCGACGGAGCTCTGCCAGCGCAGGCCGTAGCCGATGCTGCGCTGCACGAGGTAGCCGAGCAGCCGGGCGAGGCCGGGCCCGTCGCCGAAGACGGCACGCGCCTCGGGGTCGTACTCCAGGAGCGAGTGCAGCAGATGGGCCGTGTCGATCTGCCGGTCCCCGTCGCGCACCGCCCGCCGGCGGGCCCCCGACACCACCGCTGCCAGCTCGGCGCTGAGCCTGGCATCGTTGTCCGGGCGAGGACCGACGGCCTGCTCGCCGGCCTGCTGGCGCGGGATACGGGGTTGCACATCCCCCACCCCATCAGCCCCGGCCCTCTCCGGTCATCCCCGAAGGGGAGCATTTCGGGGTCCCACACAGAGTGGACCCCGAGCGCCCGAATCTCCTCCTTACGGATGACATCAGGCCGTTTCACCCCCCAGGGGCGCGAGCCGCCTTGCCACGCGCCCCGCGCGCAACCGCGGCACTCCGTCGCACGTCCAACAGGAGCGTGGAGAGCAGGTGCTGGCTGGTGGCACTGCCGGCCGTCGACGGCAAGCAGTACGTGTACCGGGTGTACGCCCCGGAGGACGCACTGCCGGCCGACCTGTTCTGGGACGCCTGGCACTGCCACGACGAGAGCGCCTTCCCGCGCGCCTGGGACCTGTTCGACGCCGCGGTGATCCGACTCGTCCACAATTCCTGACGGTTCATCAGTATTGAATGTTGCGACCCGTGACGTTACTTTCCGCGACACCACAGCCCGACACGAAGAGGTGGTCGCATGCCCGAAATCAGCGCGGAGGCACGGATCGAGGCGCCGGCCGAGAAGGTGTGGGCGCAGCTCACGGACTGGCCCTCGTACGGCGAGTGGAACGCCACCCACACCAGCTTCCCGAAGGGCGGCCCGACCGCGTTCGAGGTGGGCGGGACCTTCCAGGAGAACATGAAGCTGATGGGCTTCCCGGCCGAGGTCGACTGGACCATCGAGGAGCTGGAACCGGCCCGCGTCCTCGCCATCAAGGGCAAGGGTCCGATGGCGGTGACCGTGGCCACGCGGTACACCCTGACCCCTGACGGCGATGCCACAACGGTCCGTATCGACGGTGAATTCACGGGCGCCGCGGTCACCTTGATGGCGGGCAAGCTGAAGGACTCGGGCACGGCCGCCCTGAACGAGTCGCTGCGCAAGCTCGCCGGGCTGGTGTCCTGACCCTCGGACGCAGGAAGGCGCCCCGCGGACATTCCGCGGGGCGCCTCTTTCATACGGCGGGGAGGCCGCAGGTCCCGATCAGCCCTCGCCAGGCTTCGTCAGTCTTCGTCGGCGAGGATCAGGTACAGCTTCTTGCGGGCCTCGTTGATGACGGCCAGCGCCTTCTCGCGCTGCTCCTTGCTGCCGGTCTTCCAGACCTGACCGAAGGCCTCCATCAGACCGAAGCCGGCCTGGCGGATCTCGCTGAGCGCCTCGAAGTCGATGCCTCGGGAGGCTTCCTCCCAGGGCGCGTCCGGGCCCTCGTCGGCCGCGGTGCGGCCGGAGTCGGTGAGCGAGAACAGCTTCTTGCCGCCCTCGGACTCACTGGCGATCAGGCCCTCGTCCTCCAGCAGCTGAAGGGTGGGGTACACCGAGCCGGGGCTGGGCTTCCACGCCCCACCGCTGCGCTCGGCGATCTCCTGGATCATCTCGTAGCCGTGCATGGGGCGGTCCTTCAGCAGGGCGAGGATGGACGCTCGCACGTCGCCGCGCCGTGCCCTTCCCCGCGGTCCCCCGCGGCCTCGTGACCCCCAGGGGCCCGGACCGAAGCCGGGGCCGCCGAAGCCGAAGCCAGGGCCACCCGGACCGCCGCCCGGCCCAAAGGGCCCAAAGGCACCGCGCACGCCCTCGAAATCACCCCGACCACGACGGCCAGGTCCACCGTGTCCACGTTCGAATCCATGGGAACGCATCGCAATCACTCCATTCCATCGTTGATCTGTCGCGATGCTTCAACGATATATCGGAAGCGTTCGGATGACAACCTCTTGCCTTCATCTCGGGCAAGTGCCCAGGTGGGAGGGTGTTCCCAGAGGCGTGTCCGGCCGGTCGCGGTGGCGGCGTCGAGGACCGCGGTCGCCGCCTCCGTCGCGTAGCCCTGGCCGTGCGCCCGCCGGAACAGCTCGTACGCGATCTCGGGTTCCGCCACGGTGGCCCCGCCGACGAGTGCCCGATGGTCGGCGACGTCGGAGTCGCCCCACTCGCGCAGGATCAAACGAGCGGTTTCCAGGCGGAGTTGCATCGGCGCGTACCGCATGGCGCCACGCTGGCGGCGCCCGCCCGGTGCGGTCAGTGGCCGCGGAAGGCCTCCTCCAGCCACCAGGAACCGTGGTCGCGGGTCACCTTGGCGTCCACCAGGAGCGGTGCCGACCGGGGGCCGGCGACCCAGTCCGCGACGGACTTGAGGTCGGCAGGGGTGCGGACCGTCACCGCCTCGAAGCCGTAGCCGCGGGCCACCGCCGCGATGTCCGTCTCCGGGAAGGTGACCGTGTCGAGCGGGAAGCCGTCGGGGCCGAAGTGGTGGACCTCGGCGCCGTAGGACTCGTCGTTGTAGACCACGACCACCATGGGGAGGCCGAGGCGGCGCACGGTGTCCAGCTCCACGGCGCTCATCAGGGCACCGCCGTCGCCGAGCGTGGCCACGGGGAGCCGGTCCGGCCGGGCCAGCGCCGCTCCGATCGCCGTGGCCAGCCCCAGGCCGATGGACTGGAAGGCCTGCGTGAAGCAGAACCCGTTGTGGTCCGGCACCGAGAGGTACGCGCTGGGATGCCCCATGAAGTTGCCCGAGTCGACGGCGACGACCCGCTCGGCCGGGAGGATGTCGTCCAGGGCGATGCTGAGCGTCCGCGGATCGATGCGCTCCCGGGTGCCTTCGTCGTCGTAGGGCACGTCCCGCCAACGGCGGCGGGAGGCGAGGGCGGCGGCGAGCTCGGGCGTCCGGTATCCCTGGCGCTCCTCCCCGCCCGCCTCAAGCGCCCGCCGCGCCGTCCGTTCCACATCACCCGTGACGCCCAGGTCGATGGCGCGGTGGGCGCCGAGCGCGGTCGGGTCGTCGTCGATCTGTACGACCGTCGCCTCGGGGCCGATCAGGCTGCCGTGCCGCATGGTCCACATGTTCAGGGCGCAGCCCCAGCCGACGATCAGGTCGGCGCCCTGGATCAGTTTCGTCGCGAGCGGGGACGCGAAGCCGCCGGAGACGTCGAGGGACCAGGGGCTGTCGTGGAAGAGGCCGCGGGCGACCGCCGACGTGGCGAGGAGGGCGCCGTGGCGGTCGGCGAGGGCCAGGAGGGCGTCAGGGGCGACGGCGGTACGGGCGCCCCGCCCGGCGACGAAGACCGGACGCCGGGCCGTCTCCAGGGCCCGTACCAGATCCGCCACCGCGGAGCCGGACGGCTCCACCGGCTCCCGGGCCGGCATCGGCAGGGCGTCCAGCAGGACGCCGTCGGGCACGTCCAGGGACTGCACCTCCAGCGGGAGGTTGAGCAGCACCGTGCGCCGGTCGTGGCGGGCCCGTTGGAGGGCCGCGCGGGCCTGTTCCACCGCGTCGTGCGCGGTCGTGACGCGGGCGGTGACCGCGCCGACCGAGTGCGCCAGCATCGCCTGGTCGATACGGAAGTTGGAGTTCTGCGCGGTCGCCTCGGCGGCCAGGACCAGCAGCGGGGTGCGGCTCTTGGCGGCCTCGGTGATGCCGGTCAGCGCGTTGGTCAGGCCGGGCCCCTGGTGCACGCTCACCGCGGCCACCGCGCCACTCGTGCGGGCGTAGGCGTCGGCCATGGTCGCCGCGCCGCCCTCGTGCCGGGCGGCGACGAAGCGGGCGCCCGCGGCCACCATGGCGTTGGTGAGGTGGAAGTTGCCCGAGCCGACGACGCCGAAGACGTGGTCGACCCCGGCCGCGGTGAGCGCCCGTCCGACGGCTTCGGCGACCTTCACGACCGCTCCACCAGGGCGAGCACGCGCGCGGGGGCGCCGGAGCCGGTGACGATCGGCAGCGGTCCGGCCATGAGGACGGCTCCGGTCGGGGGCAGGGCGGCGAGGTTCTGCAGCTGGGTCAGGCCGTACTTGTCGGCGCCCAGGAGGTACGAGTGGCAGGGGAACGCCGGGTCGAAGGAGTGGGCGCGGCCCGCGTCGGTGCCGACGGTCTCCGTGCCGAGGCCGAGCACCGGGGACTCCTCGGCGACCCAGCGGGCGCACTCCGGTGACAGGCCGGGCGTGTGCGGGCCGTTCTCGTCGGCGTTGAGGAACGCCTCCTGCGAGCCGGAGCGGGCGTCCCAGCCGGTGCGCAGCAGCAGCCAACCCCCGTCGGGGAGGGGTCCGTTCTCCGCCTCCCAGGCCTTGATGTGGTCCACCTCAACGAGGAAGTCGGGGTCCTTGGCGGCCTGCTCGGAGAAGTCCAGCACGGCCGCCGGTGCGATGAGGCGGCTCGCGGGCACGGACGCCACGTCGGCGAGGTCCCTGCCGGTGACCCAGTGGACCGGCGCGTCGAAGTGGGTGCCGGTGTGCTCGCCGCTGCGGAAGTTGTTCCAGTACCAGGCCGGGCCCCGGTCGTCGTACCGGCTGATCTCCTCCAGTTCGAAGACCTGGGTCTGCCCGAACGGGGGCGGCAGCTGGATCACCGGCGTGGTGGACGACAGCGGCTGGGTGAGGTCGACCACCTCGATGGAGCCGCTGCGCAGCCCGGACAAGAGGGCGGCGAGCACGGACGGCTGGGACATGACGGCCTCCTGGGGCGGAGCTGGACTGTCGGCGCCTGCCTGTACAGGGTGTCAGCCGACGGCCGATCAGCCGAGTCGTGGGGCCCGGAAATCAGTCCAGGGACCGGCAATTGGCCTTGGTCGCGGACGCCACGCCGCCCTAGCGTCTCCCCCATGCGAATCCGAATCGTCGACGCGTTCACCGACCGCCCCTTCGCCGGGAACCCGGCCGGCGTGCTGCTCCTCGACGCCTTTCCCGACGACGACCGGTTGCAGCGGATCGCGCTGGAGGTGAACCACGCGGAGACGGCGTTCGCGCACCGGCTGCCCGCGGGCGGGGAGGCCGACTGGGCGCTGCGCTGGTTCACGCCCGCGACCGAGGTCAACCTGTGCGGGCACGCGACACTCGCCACGGCCCATGTACTGCACACGACGGGGGCCCACGAGGGCACGGTCCGGTTCGCCACCCGCAGTGGGGTGCTCGTGGCGACGCCTCAGGAGGACGGGGCGATCACTCTGGACTTCCCGACGGCTCCCCTGACGGCGGTGGAGGTGCCGGACGGAGTGGCGGAGGCGCTCGGGGCGGTGCCCCTCTCCGTGTTCGACACCGGGCCGAACATCGGCGACCTGCTGCTCGAACTGGCCGACGAGAAGACGGTCCACGCCCTCGCCCCGGACCTGCGGGCGCTCGGCGCCTACTCGGAGCGCGGCATCATCGCCACCGCCCGCGCCGAGGACCCGTCCCGGGGCTACGACTTCGTCTCCCGCTGCTTCTTCCCGAACGTCGGCATCGACGAGGACCCGGTCACCGGCAGTGCGCACACGGCGCTGGCCCCGTTCTGGTCGGAGCGCCTCGGCGGCACGGACCTCACGGGCCTGCAGGCCTCGCCGCGCTCGGGCCGCGTCCGCACCCGGCTCCGTGGTGACCGCACCCTCCTCACCGGCCGCGCGGTCACGACGATCGAGGGCGAACTGCTGGCCTAGGGGTGACCTAGGCGGTGGGCAGCCAGCCCACCTGCCCGGCCAGCAGCGCGTAGCCGACGAAGGCTCCGATGTCGAGCAGGGAATGCGCCACCACCAGGGGACCCACCCGGCCCCAGCGCCGGTACAGGTAGGCGAACACCACGCCCATCGCCATGTTGCCGACGAAGCCGCCGATGCCCTGGTAGAGGTGGTAGCTACCGCGCAGTACGGAACTGGCCACCAGCGCGGTCCCCGGGGTCCAGCCCAACTGGCCGAGCCGGCGCAGCAGATAGCCGACCACGATGACCTCTTCGAGGATCGCGTTCTGCATCGCGGACAGGATCAGCACCGGGTACTTCCACCACACGTCGGGCAGCGCCTCGGGCACCACCGTGAGGTTGAAGCCGAGGCCGCGTGCGGCCAGGTAGAAGGCGATTCCGGTGCTGCCGATCACGGCCGCGATCCCGGCCCCGCGGCCGAGGTCGGGCCAGGGACGGGTGCGGTCGAAGCCGATCGTGCGCAGACTCTCGCCCTCCCGCAGCAGCAGGTGCGCGACCAGCGCGACGGGCACCAGGGCGCTCGCGATCCCGAACAGCTGCCAGGCGAGATCAAGCCAGGGGCGGCCCGGCGCGGCGGACGCGTTGAGGGTCGCCGCCTGGTCCTTGAGGCCGCCCGGTTTCGTGACCGATCCGACAAAACTGATCAGTGCGGACACTCCACTCGCACCGAGCGAAAGCCCCAGAACGAGCAGCGTCTCGTCGCGGAAAATCCGCCGCGAGAGCCGCTGAGGCGGAAAAGAATCGGCCACCGGGCCCGCCTCTGCCTGCACTCCTGCCTCCAGTTGAGTAATCGCGCCTCATCCCCATCGCCGCCCCGCTAGGGTCTCGAAAGAAGTTACGAAGATCGTGCGCTTGGCCGTCAGGGGGGACGGACGCCGTACGGGGCGTACCTCCCCCTTGCATGCCATACGGCCGTCATCCGGCACGAGGTTCAACAGGGAGGGGCACCACCGTCATGGGACGTCACAGCTTGCCCGATCAGTATGGGGCGGGCGGCAGCGACCCCCGTCCACGCGCGCGCCGCAGGTCGGTCGCGATCGCGACGGTTCTCGTTCTCACCGTCGCCGGCGGCACGGCGGGGGCCGTCAAGAGCGGACTGCTGTCGTTCGGCTCGTCGTGCAAGGACGACCCGGTGCGGCTCCGGCTCGCCGCCTCACCGGACATCGCGCCCGCCCTGACGGCCGCGGCGAAGCGGGCCCGGGACACGGGCATCACCTCCGACGGCCGCTGTGTCGCGGTCGCGGTGACCGCCCGCGACTCGTACAAGGTCGCGGACGAGCTGAGCACCGGCAAGCCGACCCAGGTGCAGGTGTGGGTGCCGGACTCGGAGCTGTGGGTCGACCGGATCACCGCGAACACGGCCGCGACCGAGGTGACCCCGGCGGGCGAGGTGGCCTCGACGCCGGTCGGCGTGGCGATGGTGCCGCCGGCCGCGAAGTCGCTCGGGTGGCCGAAGAAGACGTACAACTGGATCGAACTGGCCGCCGCCTCCATGCAGAACGACTCGCTCAAGCTGGGTGCGGCCGACCCCGCGCGCAGCGCCACCGGGCTGCTCGCGCTCACACAGCTGACGACCGCCGCGGCCGGGCTCAAGGGTGGGGAGACGCAGGCCGCGGCGATGATGAAGACGCTGTCGCAGCGCACCTCGGACACCGACAGCCAGGTCGTGGACACGCTGCCGCGGGACTCCTCGGGCACCGAACTGGGCAACCCGAAGCGGAACCAGGCGCTCATCCTCACCGAGCAGGCGGCGTACGCCTACAACTCCTCGGCGGACAGCGGCAACGGGCTCGACATGTTCTATCCGAAGGACGGCTCGCCCGAGCTGGACTACCCGTACGCGATGGTCGACCAGCTCACCACCGACGAGAGCCGGGCCGCGCTGCGGTTCATGAACTACCTGCGCCAGACGGAGCAGTTGAAGCTCCTCCAGAAGTACGGCTTCCGCACCTCCGACGACAGCGCGTCCGAGACGGTGGTCGCGCAGGCCGGCGGCGAGAGCCCGCAGCCGTACTCCGAACCCGCCCCGCAGCCCGCCTCGGACGCGGCGCTCCAGGAGGCGCTCGGCACCTGGACGATCACGGTGCAGAGTGCCCGGCTCACCACGGTCGTGGACGCTTCCGGGTCGATGGCGGAGCCGGTGTCGAAGTCGGGCCAGTCCCGGATGGACGTCACCAAGGCCTCGCTGCTCCAGGCGCTCGCCACGTTCACTCCCGAGGACGAGATCGGGCTGTGGGAGTTCTCCACCAAGCTGGACGGCGACAAGGACTACCGCGTCCTGGTGCCGACCGAGCGGCTCGGCGACCAGAAGGACGGCGGGACCGTACGGGACAAGCTGTCGGCGGCGTTCACCGGTCTGGAGCCGGTGCCGGACGGCGCGACCGGCCTGTACGACACCACGCTCGCCGCCTACAAGGAGGCCACCGCCTCCTACGTCAAGGGCAAGTTCAACGCCCTGGTCATCCTCACCGACGGCGTCAACCAGGACCCCGGCAGCATCTCCCGCGCCGAGCTGATCAGCGAACTGCAGAAGCTCACCAACCCCGAGCGTCCGGTTCCGCTGATCATCATCGCCGTGGGTCCCGACGCCGACCAGCAGGAGGCCGAGGAGATCGCGCAGTCCACCGGCGGTTCGGGGCAGTCGGTCAGCAACCCGTCCCAGATCCAGTCGGTGATGCTGAAGGCGATCGTGGCGGCGGGGCCCAGGGCAACACCCAGGACTGAACCTCACCGAGCCACGCCGGTCACCCCAGCGGCACGGGCTCCGGCGATCCCACGGGCCAGGTGTGCACCGGCTCCCCCTGATGCATCAGATCGCGGTATCTGCGGGTGGTGGCCGCCAGCGCGGCATCCCGCGACAGGCCCGCCTCCAGGGCCCGGTGGAAGGTCGCCGCCTGCCAGGACGCGCCGTTGACCCGGCGCCGGCAGCGCTCCTCGATCACCCCGAGGTACAGGTCCCGGTCGGCCCGCTCGACCCCCCACGCGGCCAGGCCGGCCTCGGCCAACGGCAGCAGTTCGTCGCGTACGAGGCTCACCGCGTCGACCTCCGCGGTGCCGCCGTACCGTCCGCGGCGCGGCCACTGGAGGCGGGCGTCGATGCCGTGCCGGCACGCGGCGTCGAAGTTGGCCTCCGCCGCCTCGAAGGAGAGCCGGCTCCACACCGGCCGGGACTCCTCGGCGAGGGCGCGGACCAGACCGTAGTAGAAGGCGGCGTTGGCGATGACGTCGGTGACGGTGGGGCCCGCGGGCAGGACGCGGTTCTCGACGCGCAGGTGCGGGACGCCGTCGGCGATGCCGTAGACGGGGCGGTTCCAGCGGTACACCGTGCCGTTGTGCAGGACGAGTTCGGCGAGCTTGGGGACGCCGCCCGCGTCGAGGACGTCGAGCGGGTCCTCCTGGTCGCAGATCGGCAGCACGGCCGGGAAGAAGCGCAGGTTCTCCTCGAACAGCTCGTACGCGGAGGAGATCCAGCGCTCCCCGAACCAGGTGCGCGGCCGTACGCCCTGGGCTTGGAGCTCGGGCGGGCGGGTGTCGGTGGACTGGAGGAACAGCGGGGGCCTGGACTCGCGCCACAGCTCACGGCCGAACAGGAACGGGGAGTTGGCGCCCACGGCGATCTGCGCGGCGGTGACGGCCTGCGCGGCGTTCCAGACGTCGGCGAAGCGGGCCGGCGTGACCTGGAGGTGGAGCTGCACGGAGGTGCAGGCGGCCTCCGGGGCTATGGACTTGGAGGTGCAGGTGAGGCGCTCGACGCCGTCGATGTCGAGGACGAAGTCCTCGCCGCGGGCGGCCACGATCTGTTCGTTGAGCAGGGCGTAGCGGTCGACGGCGGAGAGGTTGGAGGAAACCAGGTCGTCGCGGTCGAGGGTCGGCAGAATTCCGATCATCACGATTCCCGCGTCGACCTCGCCGGCTTTCCGGTCGGCATATGCCAGCGAGGTGCGGAGTTCCTCCGTGAGCCGGTCGAATACGCGACCGCCCAATCGGTGTGGGGCTATGTTGACTTCCAGATTGAACATGGCGAGTTCTGTTTGGAAATCGCGGCTCGCGATGCGTTCCAGGACCTCGGCATTGAGCATTTTCGGCATGCCGTCGGCGCCGGTGAGATTCAATTCGATCTCCAGCCCCATGAGGTTCTTGGGGCGGTCGAACCGCTTCTCGGCCAGGAGTCGCTCCAGCCCCGTCAGGCACCTGCGCAGCTTGTCGCGGTAGAGCTGCCGATCGGACAGATCGAACCGGCCTGCCACGACCTTCTCCCCCATCGGAGCGTCCCTCCTCGATCGGGCGGCGGGCGGATCCCGGCCGCCGGTGTCGGGTCACGTGGGATGATGCCCAGCCGCGGCGATCGATAACGTCCCCGCGCGGGCCGGTCGCCCGCTACTCTGATGGGACGTGACCGGAGGCACATTCGCGAGGCATGAAACGGTGCGCTGTTTCGGGCCGAAGACAACCTCGTGAAAAATGCCGACGAGAAACGGCCGACCGCGCCTCGGACATTTTCCGAGGTCATCGCTGCGGGGCCGAGCGGAATCGGGATGATTCCCACGTATCGCCGACCGGATTCGCCCTTGCCGAGTGCACCGGAAACGGCTAGACGAAACACCGTCTGAACACATGTCGTATAAACTCCGCGAACAAGGCAGAGGGGTGGCGCCCGCGGTCAGTGGAACCTGCCGTCGAGGTGACGTGCGGCAGGCCTCACCCATATCCCTCGTTCCCAGACCCCGGCCCCCGCCTCTCTGACCGCGTGAGCAGACAGCGCCGTCCGCCCCCGCCCTCGCGCCACCGTGCCTGTCGAATGAGAGGCGACCCACCATGCCGCTGCATGTCCCCCCGGCACCCGCACCTGCCCTGCGCACCGTTCTCACCGCACTCGCCTCGCCCACCGCGGTCCGCGAGGCCCGAACCCCCTCCCTGTTGCGTTCCCAGGGACCGGCCACTCCCGAACTCCCGTTGCCCGTCCACGTACTTGACGAACTCACGCCCGCGGGCGTGTCCGCCACCCGGCTGGCCGGGTGGCGTTTCCTGATCCGCTGCGGCGACCGCGCCGTGGCCGCGGCCGAGACCCGGCTGACCCCCGACGGCTGGGTCTTCTCGCACTTCTTCGAGGGCCCCTACATCGCCTCCACCGAGCGTGCCCTGCGCCAGGCCGAGACCATGCCACAGACCTGCCAGCCGCGCCTGCTCTCGGTGCCGAGCCTGTACATGCTCACGCTGTGGCTGCACGGCGACAGCACGGCGGACGGCGCGAGCGGCCACCCCGCCGCCACGGACCTGCTCGTCCCGCTGGCTCCCGCCCCGCCCGGTATCGCGGCCCACCGTCCGCACCGGGTCGCCGAACTGCTCCCGGTGCTGACCCATCGGGTGACTCCCGCGCCCCTTCTGAGCCAGCCGGTCTGAGCCCCGCCCTCGCGACGCCCTTCGTACCCCGCCCCCGAATTCCGGGTGGCGGGGTACGGCGCTTTTCCCGGCCGCTTTTCCGCCACTTCCGCTCGTACGAGCAATTGACTGCTCGTACGAGCCGAAAATCGCCCTTGACCAGGAAGGACTAGCCCCATCCGGCCACTCCGAACCACCCGAAGTGACAGTGCAGTTGGAATGAACCGTCCGGCCGGGTGAAGCGTCATCAACCTGTGAAGAAGTGGTGCCGCAAAATGCCTGCGGATTGACGTCCGTGGGGCAACACTGGGACTGGACCGACTTATCACACGGGGGGCGGCCATGAACAACGCTTCAAGCCGCGAGACAGACACGACAGCCATCTCACACATCACGACAGAGCGAAAGATCCCATCAATGTGCCAGCACCAGCCACCGTGCCCTTCAGCAGACTCCGCCGACCGGGAGTGCGCCCGACTCGTGGTGCACCACCCGGAGCAGGGATGGAGCCTGCTGTGCAACGGCGTTCTGCTCTTCGAGGACACCGGTGAGCTCCTGCCCGACGGCAAGATCATCGCCCCGCATCGCCCGCTGGGCGCCGGCAAGGTGATGACCGCCGCCTGAGGCGGCAGCCGGGCGGCTCCGCCGAGCCGTCCGGTGAACTCCTGGGGCCGGTCGCGGACACGAACCGCGAGCCGGCCCCGACGCATGTCGGGGGTCGGTCACTCCGCGTAGTTACCCGTGCGTAATGAGGTTCGCCCTTCCCATGTGCGCCCGTTTTCCGGAAGACTTCTGGAAGTTTCGCCGCAGGCGCCAGATTCGCCGCAGGCGTTCACGGAGGTGGGGGACATGGCAGCAGACGGGGCCGGTGCCGAGGAGGCGTCCGAGGTGCGGGGCCGGGTCACCATCACGGAGATCGCCCGGCAGGCCGGGGTCTCGGTGCCGACCGTCTCCCGGGTCGTCAACGGCCGCTCCGACGTGTCGCCCAGGACCCGGGCCCGCGTCGAGGACCTGCTGCTGAGACACGGCTACCGCAAGCGCACGGGCACCTCCGCCACCCGCGCCGCCCTGCTCGACCTGGTCTTCAACGACCTGGACAGCCCCTGGGCGGTGGAGATCATCCGGGGTGTGGAGGAGGTCGCGCACGCGGCCGGCGTCGGCACGGTCGTCTCCGCGATCCACGGCCGCTCGGGCGACGCCCGCGAGTGGATGCGCAACCTCAGGGCCCGCGCCTCCGACGGGGTCATCCTGGTCACCTCGGCCCTGGAGCCGGTCCTGCACGAGGAGTTGCGCGCCCTCGGCGTCCCGCTGGTGGTGGTCGACCCGGCGGGCTCCCCCGCCCTGGAGGCCCCCACGATCGGCGCCGCCAACTGGTCGGGCGGCATGGCCGCGACCGAGCATCTGCTGTCCCTGGGCCACCGCCGCATCGGCCTGATCGCGGGCCCGCCCCGGCTGCTCTGCTCCCGCGCCCGCCTCGACGGCTACCGCGCGGCCCTGGAGGGCGCCGGCATCGCCCTCGACGAAACCCTCGTCGTCCCCGGCGACTTCCACCCCGAGTCCGGCTTCACCGCCTGCAACGCCCTCCTCGACCTGCCCGAGCCGCCGACGGCCCTGTTCGCGGCCAGCGACCAGATGGCCCTCGGCGCGATCGAGGCGCTGCGCCGACGGGGACTGCGGGTGCCGGAGGACATGAGCGTGGTCGGTTTCGACGACCTTCCGGAGGTCCGCTGGTCGGCGCCGCCGCTCACCACGGTCCGCCAACCGCTCGGCGACATGGGCAGGTTGGCGGTCCGCACGGTCCTGCGGCTGGCCCGCGACGAGCGACCCGACTCGCCGCGCGTCGAGCTGGGCACGGAGCTGGTGGTGCGGTCGAGCACCGCACCACCGTCCCGCACATGACCTACTTCAGCGCCTCCCTGATCGCGAAGTACGCCGGTTTCGGCCGGAGTTGCTCGTCCCACGGAAGGGCGGCGCCCTGGCCGGGGAAGAAGGCCGGGATCCAGCTGTACTTGTCCGTGTAGTCCCAGACCGTGATACCCACACACCGCCGCACCGCGAGGCATGCCGTGGTCAAGTCCCGGTACCACTGGGCCTGTTGGGCCAGCTTCTCGTCGGTCGCCGGCAGGATCATCCGTACGTCGACCTCGGTGAGCGCGGTGTCGAGGCCCAGCTCCGAGAAACGGCGGAGGTTGTCCTCCAGGGTCGCCGGATAGCCGTACTGGAGAGCGAGGTGGGCCTGGAGGCCGATGCCGTCGAGCGGGACGTGCCGCGCCTTCAGGTCCTGGGCCAGCTGGTAGTAGGCGTCGCTCTTCGGGCCGACCGCCTCGATGTTGTAGTCGTTGAGGTACAGCTTCGCGTGCGGGTCGGCCTGGTGGGCCCAGCGCAGGGCGTCGGCGATGTAGCCGGGGCCGAGGGTCCTGTACCAGATGGTCTCGCGGTAGGTGCCGTCCTCGTTGAAGGCCTCGTTGACGACGTCCCAGGAGTAGACCTTGCCGCGGTAGTGCCGTACCTCGGTCTGGATGTGCTTCTTGAGTACGGCTCTCAGCTCGTCGGCCGTCCACTCGCGGCTGGTCAGCCAGCTCGGCAGCTGGCTGTGCCAGACGAGGGTGTGGGCGCGGACCTTCTGGTGGTTCTTGCGGGCCAGGTTGACGATCTGGTCGCCGTTCGTCCAGTCGAAGACGCCCTGTTGGGGCTCGGTGGCGTACCACTTCATGCCGTTGCCGGGCGTGATCATGTCGAACTCGCTGCCGAGCAGGGCCGTGTAGGCGCTGTCGGTGAGTTCGGGGTTGTCGGTGGCGCTGCCGAAGTAGCGGCCGTGGCGCTGGGCGAGGTCGGCGAGGGTGGCGGGCCGTTCGTGGGCCTGGGCCGGGGTGCCGGCGGTGAGGCCGGCGGCGACCAGGGCGGCGGCGAGGGCTCCGACGAGTCTGAGGCGGTTCCTGGGCATGGTGCGACTCCTCACTGGGTGGGGTGCGGGGCCGTACATCCGTCGGCGCTTGTCATCCCTTCGTCGCACCGGCGGTGAGGCCGCCGACGAGCTGGCGCTCGGCGACCGAGTAGAAGGCGAGGGCGGGGACCATCGCGAGGACCAGGTAGGCGAAGACGCGGGCGTACTCCGCCGAGTACTGGCCCTGGAACTGCTGCACGCCGATCGGCAGGGTCCACCACTTGGCGTCGGTGAACACCAGCAGCGGCAGGAAGAAGTTGTTCCAGCTGGTGACGACCGCGAGCACGGAGACCGTGCCGAGCGCGGGCCGGGCCATGGGCAGCAGGATCCGCCAGAAGAAGCCGAAGGCGGTGCAGCCGTCGAGGGTGGCGGCCTCCTCCAGCTCGCCCGGGATCTGCCGGAAGAAACCGCGCAGGATGATGATCGTCATCGGCAGCCCGAAGGCGGCCTGCGGGAGGATCACGCCGAGCGGGTTGTCCAGCAGGTCCATGGAGCGCAGGAGCAGGAAGAGCGGCAGGGCGGCCACCGCGAAGGGGAACATCAGCCCCATCGTGAAGAAGGTGAACAGCACCTCCCGGCCGCGGAAGGCGAACCGCGCGAAGGAGAAGGCGGCGAGCGCGGACACGGCGACCACCAGCACGGTCGTGGCGATCGCGATCAGAGTGCTGTTGCCGAGCAGCCGCCAGAAGTCGCCGGAGCCGAGGATGTCCGTGTAGTTGCCGGTCAGCCAGTGCTCGGGCAGGCCGAAGGGATTGCGGGAGAGCTCCTCGGTGGACTTGAAGCCGGACAGGACGGCGTACAGCAGGGGTACGACCATCACGGCGCCGACCAGGACGAGGACCACGTGCAGCGGCAGATTGCGTACGGTCTTCACTTGCCGTCCCCCCGCATCGTGGTGGTGGCCCCTTCGAGGTCGCGGCGGAGCACGAACCGCTGGTAGGCGAGGGCGAAGACGAGGCAGATGCCGAACATGACCACGCTGATCGCGCTGGCGTAGCCGATCTGGTAGCGCTTGAAGCCGTACTGGAACATCGTCACTGCCATCGTCTCGGAGTGGTGGTCGGGACCGCCCTGGGTGATCACCCAGACCAGGTCGAAGAGTTGGATGGCGCCGATGACGGAGAGGAAGACGCTGATGCGCAGGGTGGGCGCGAGCAGCGGCAGGGTGACGTTGCGGAAGCGCTGCCAGGCGCCCGCGCCGTCGATGAGGGCCGCCTCCGTCAACTCGGCCGGGATGGACTGGAGTCCGGCCAGGTAGAGCATCATGTGGAAGCCGAAGTACTTCCAGGTCATGACGAGGAAGAGGGTCGCCATGACGTAGGAGGGGTCGGCGAACCACTCGCCGCCCAGGCTGTCGAGGCCGATGCTGCCGAGGAGGTGGTCGGCGAGTCCGTCGTCCGGGGCGAAGACCATGCCGAACAGGACGCCGGTGATGGCCTCGGACAGGACGTAGGGCGCGAAGAACAGCATCCGGTAGACGGCCCGGCCGCGCAGCCGCTGGTTCAGCGCCACCGCCATGGCCAGCGCGAACGGCAGTTGCAGGACCAGCGAGAGGCCGACCAGGATCGCGCAGCGCCACAGGTCGCCGAGGAAGACGTCGTCCTGGAAGAGGCGGGTGAAGTTGTCGCCGCCGATGTAGTCGGAGGGCATGCCGAAGCCGCCCCAGCGGAAGAAGGCGGCGTACAGCGCGAAGAGCATCGGCAGCAGCACCAGGCCGATGAACAGGACCAGGGCGGGCACCTGGAAGGCGACCGCGGTGAGCCAGTGCACCAGCCGCCGGCGGGCCCGCCCGCGGGCCGACGTCGCCGTCGGGGAGGAGACGGCGACGTCGGGGCCGGTCCGCTTGTCCGGGAGGAAAGTGGAGGTCATCGCCGGCTACTACGCTTCCTTCGCGGTCTTGGTGATCGACTGCGTGACCTGCTCGGGGGACTTGGACCCGGCGATGAGCGCGGAGACGCTGTCGTTGACCTCCTGGCCGACGGCGGGCGCGTAGGCCTGGTCGAGGAAGAGCTGGAAGCCGGTGGCGGCCGTCAACTGGGCCTGCACGGCCTTGGTGTTGGGGTCGGACAGGGCCTTCGCGGCGGCGGGGAGGATCGGGAGGGTGCCGGTCTTCTTGACGAGTTCGAGGTCGGTGGCCTCGGAGGCGAAGAACTTCAGGAAGTCGACGGCGGCCTGCGGTGCGCCCTTGCGCAGGGCGTGTCCGCCGCCCCCGCCGAACACCTCGGTGATGGCGCCCTTTCCGCCCTCGACGGCCGGGAAGGGGAAGAAGCCGAGGTTCGTGCCGAGGCCCTTGCCGGAGTCGGCCTCGACGGCCGGGGCCCACTGGCCCATGAGCTCCATGGCCGCCTTGCCGTTGCCCATGGTGGCGGCCTGTCCGGTCGGGGTGGAGTACGCGGCGCCGAGGAACCCCTTCTGGAACGGCTGGAGTTCGACCAGTTCCTTGAGGTGCGCTCCGGCCTGGACGAGCCCGGGGGCGGTGAAGTCCTTGTCGTCGTTGGCCTTCTGGAGCGCGGAGATACCGGCCGTGCGCATCGCGAGGTAGGCCCAGTAGTACATCTCGGGCCACTTCTCCTTGCCGGCCAGCGCGATGGGCGTGATGTTCTTCGCCTTGAGCTTCTTCACCGCGTCGAGGAAGCCGCTCCAGGTGGTGGGCGGTTCGGCGATGCCGGCCTGCTTGAAGAGCGCCTTGTTGTACCAGAACCCGACCATGCCGATGTCGAACGGGATGGCGTACGTCTTGCCGTCCAGGATGTACGGCTTCTTGGCGACCGGCAGCAGGCCGTCCGCCCACGGCTTGGTCTTGTCGGTGATGTCCTCGACGAGTCCGGCGTCCACCTGTTGCTGGAGCACTCCCCCGCCCCAGGTGTGGTAGATGTCCGGGAGCTTCCCGGAGGCGGTCAGCGCCGTCATCTTCGACTTGTAGGCGTCGTTCTCCAGCTGGGTGATCTTTATCTTGACCTTGGGGTTCTGGGCCTCGAACTTCTTGGCCAGACCGGCCCAGACGGTGTGCGCGGGCTCGGTGGTGGAGATGTTCCACCATTCGATCGTGGTCGTCCCGTCCGACGACCCCCCGTCCGAGTCGCCGCCGCACGCGCTCAGTGCCGTCATGCCCAGACCGGCCGCGGCGGAGGCCGCCAGGAAGCCGCGGCGGGACAGTGCCCGGTCGCCCATTTTGCGCTCCTTGGATAGGGACGGCGCGTCCACGACCGCCCGCAGGGACCGAAAGTTTCGGAGATGATCCAGAAAGATGCGTTGTTGCCGCACCCTAGAGACAGCTCGCAAACGGTGGCAACCCCTTGTGCAGTGTGAATCTGCGGGCAACCCGCGCACCGGCGCCGAGCGTTGACGCGATATGGGTGGGGTTGCGTCCGAAACATTCGGCAAGATCGGCGAACTTTGCGAAGGCGGCCGTACATGAAAAACGGCGGCGCCCACTGAGGGGAGCCGCCGTCGGGGAGGGGGTGACCGCTACTGCGTCACCTTTTCTCCCTTCGGCCCGGCCGCGAACCACTTGCCGTCGAGGCCCTGGCCGTTCAGGTCGCCGGGCTTGGTGTCGCCGGAGAAGCGGTAGAGGGGCCGGCCTCCGACGGTGATCTGGACCTGGCCGTCCTGCCGGCGGAACGCACCGACCTGCTTCGGGTCCACGCCCGCCAGATAGACGTTGCCGCCCTCCTGGACGGTCACCGGGGGCCACTTCACGGCGCAGGCGTCGTTGCAGGCCGACTGTCCGGAGCCGGCGGTGTCGGCGTCGAAGCGGTACAGCGACGCCTGGTTGATGTTGATGAGGTGGGGTGCGTTCAGCGGCGCCGAGGTGACCGCGGAGAGCTGCACCCACTTGGGCGGCGTCTCCTGCACCGCCGCGCCGACCACGGTCCCGCCGGTGCCGCTGAGGCCGTTGTCCTGCGCGGTGGAGTCGACCACCTGGAGCGCCGAGTTGCCCGCGCCCTGGGCGGACGCCGTGGACGAAGGCGAGGCCGAGGCGAGCGGCGACGCGGGGGCCGAGGAAGCCGGGGCCGAACTGTCGCCGATCGAGATCGTCTTGCCGCAGGCCGACAGGCTCAGCGCCCCGCACAGGGCGAGCACGGACGCGACGGCGGCACGACGGGTGAAGAGCGAGGTCATGCCTGGCACACGAGACAGGGGCCGCCGAGGGTTCAGTGAACTTTTCGGCCCCGCGGCCACGTGTTCCCGGCAGAGGCGGATCCGCTCCGCGACAGACGAATCCAGGAACGGGGGCCCGCGGTGGCGTCGGACGTCAACATCCCCGGGAGCGAACTCGAGGAGGCCCGGAACATGCTGGCCTTCGTGCACGACAACATCGACATCGGACACCACACCTTCGACTTCGATGCCGCGTTCGGGCCCGAGCTCTCCCACGGCTCCGCGCAGAACTTCGAGAACAAGTGGGAGGACGGCAAGCACCAGCTGCAGAAGCAGGTGCAGGGCATCCGCGACGCCATCGGCGACATCCTCGACTCCTTCGAGAAGACCGACCAGGACGCGGTGGCGAACCTCGACGACGGAGGCGGCAAGTGAGCACGGCACAACGGTTTCTGCTGGACATCCCGGACCAGTGGCAGCAGGTCGACCTGAGCGGCGAGGAGTTGGCCAGGACCCGGGCGCAGGCCCTCGCCTCGACCGACGACCCGCGCGAGAAGGCCCGGATCAACGACATGTTCCGGCAGGGCCGGGAGGTGACCCGGGCGGCGCGCCGCTACGGCGCGCTGCTGGCCGCGGGCACGGCGACGATGTACACCGAGGGCCTCTTCATGGCGTACGGCATGGTCTTCGCCGTCAGCACCCCCGAGGGCGAGGAGCTCACGCTGCCCGTGCTGTCCGCGCGGCTCGGTGTCTCCTCGGCGACCGGGGTGGCGCCCAGGGACCGGGTCATCGCGTCGGCGAAGGTCCCGCACGTGGGCACGGTCGCCCGGGTCACCGGCACCGAGGTGACCCGGCTGACCGGGGACATCGACGTCAAGCTGCTGACGATGCACACGATGATGCCGGTGCCGGGCAGCACCGAGGACTTCCTCGTCGTCACCCTCGCGAGCCCCAACCTGCCGCTCAAGAGCGAGGTCTACGACCTGTTCGACGCCATCACCGGCACGTTCCGCTTCGTGACGGACGACGGTGTCCAGGTGCCCCCGAAGGACGACACGGTCGCCGCCTGAACCGAGCCGTACGGCAGGCCGAAGGGCGGCCGGACCCCCACGGTCCGGCCGCCCTTCGCTGTCGGGAGGGAGGTGCGTCCCCGGGGGATCGGGAGCGCACCTCCCCGTCTCAGAGTTCCGCTTCGAGCAGCGGCACCTGCACCGCCCGCAGTGTTCCGTCGCCCAGGTGCAGCAGTCCGCGGCCCGGCTGCGGCGCCTGTCCGACCACACCCCGGGTCAGCTTCACGCCGATGACCTCGCCGTCGCTCAGCCCCTGCGGGGAGAGCAGCATGCCGGTGCGGTTGCGCTTCACCTGGCCCATCCAGCCGGCCAGGCTCAGCGCCAGCGACTCGGCGTTGCCGGCCGCGAGGAGACCCCAGCCGGTGCCTGCGCCGCCGCGGGCGAGCAGCGCGAGGTCGGGGTCGATCTCGGCTCCCATGAACAGTTCGGCGTCGTCCACGACGATCACGCCGTTCTCCTCCGGGACGTTGCCGAGGGCCTGACGGAACTCGCCCGCCGGCACCTCGGCGTCGGTGATGAGGGTGGCGACGCCGGGCCGCCCCAGCAGTTGCCGCAGCGGCGAGCGCCGTGGCGCGAGGACGATGAGGCCGGTCCCGGCGGCGAGCAGCGACTCGGCCGCGACGAGCAGGGCGGTGCTGCGGCCGGTGCGCGGCGGCCCGGCGACCACGAAGGTCGGCACGTCCGCCAGGTCGGGGCCGAGCGAGGTGAGGGTGTCGCCGCCGACGGCCACCAGGGGCCGCATGGGCCCGCCGTGCGTGTGCAGGGCCAGCGCGTCGGCGTAGGTCACCCGGTCGGGGAGCACGTCGAGCCGGATCGGGCGGCGGGCGGCGGGGACCGAGGCCTCGCGTTCGGTCAGCTCCCGGCCCAGGGTGAACAGGATCTCGGCCTGCGCGGTGCCGGAGAGGTCCTCGCCGAGCACCGCGATCTGCGCCTCGCTCAGGTCCTGGGTACGGATGCCGCGTCCCGGTTCGGGGTCGGACGGCGCGGACTTGGAGGGGATGCCGACGCTGGAGTAGTCCTGCCGGTCGTTGAGCCTCAGCACGATCTTGTCCTCGGTGGTGCCGGAGAACCGGCTGCTGCCCAGCACCCGGTCACCGGCAAGGACGACGTGGATGCCGACGCCCGCGCCGTCGCGCAGCAGCCGGATCATGCGCTCCAGATAACTGCCGTTGTCGTACGCGGTGAACTCGCGCTCGAAGACCTCGAACCGGTCGACCATCAGCACGATGTGCGCAAGCCGCTCCTCCGGGACCTGGTTCCGGCGCAGTTCGCTCAGGTCGGCCGTGCCGCGCGCGCCCAGGATGCTCTGGCGGGCGGTGAGTTCGGCGCCCAGCCGGTCCAACAGGCGTCCCAGGCGCTCGACCTGGTTCCGGTCGACGACCGCTCCGCAGTGCGGCAGCGCGGTCAGGGCGTTGAGCGCGCCGTTGCCGCAGTCGATGCCGTAGAGGTGGACGTCGTCGGCGCCGTGGGCCTGGCCGAGTGCCGCGGCGAGCGTGCGCAGGGTCTGGGAGCGTCCGCTGCGGGGCGAGCCGACGATGTGCAGATGGCCGGCCCGGTCGAGGTCGAGGACCAGGGGGGCGCGGGTCTGCTGGGCGGGCAGGTCGACGATGCCGTACTCCACGGCGGGCAGGGCCGCCTCGCGCTCGGCGGTGTGCTTGGGCGCGGGTGGCGGTGTCCACGGGAGCAGTGCGGGCAGCGGCGGGAGCCAGGGGCTCGGCTGTCGTGGTACGTCGGCCAGCCGGGCCGCCTGGGCGACGGCTCCGGCGAGTACGGCGAGGTCGGTGACGGCCTCGGTCCGCGCCGCGCCCGAGCCGCCCCGGGAGCGGGCGGACGGCAGCGGGCCGCCGAGGTTCTGCCAGGTCACCGGCTCCGCGTGGACGCTCACCTCGGTCCCGGCAGGGGCCTGGCCGCCGGGGCGGCGACCGCCGACGCGGCCCGACTGGAACGGCAGCAGCGCCGACGGGCCCAACCGGGCATACGCGCGGCCGGGGTTGGCCGGGGAGATGTCCCCGGAGTCGGGGGCGTCGATGATGTCGCGGCTCTCACTGGTGTCGGTGGTGCGCAGGGCGATACGGAGGTTGGTGTTGGCGCGGATGTCCGGGGTGACCGCGCCGCCCGGGCGCTGGGTCGCGAGGACCAGGTGGATGCCGAGGGAGCGGCCGCGCTGGGCGATGTTCACCAACCCCGAGATGAAGTCGGGCAGTTCGCGCGCCATGGACGCGAACTCGTCGATCACCAGCAGCAGTCGGGGCAGCGGAGGCAGTACGTTGCCGCCGCGGGCGCGCTTGTCGAGGTAGTCCTCGATGTCCTTGGCGCCGACCTGCGCCAACTGGGTCTCGCGGCGGCGCAGTTCGGCGCCGAGGGAGACCAGGGCCCGCTCCACGAGCCGGGTGTCGAGGTCGGTGACCAGGCCGACGGTGTGCGGCAGGTCGGCGCACTCGGCGAAGGCGCTGCCGCCCTTGTAGTCGACCAGCACGAAGGTCATCTCGTCGGGCCGGTTGACCACGGCGAGGGTGGCGACGAGGGTCTGCAGCAGCTCGGACTTGCCGGATCCGGTGGTGCCGGCGATCAGCGCGTGCGGCCCGTCGCGCACCAGGTCGACGGCGAACTCACCGTCGTATCCGACTCCGAGCAGTGCCCTGGTGCTGCGGCCGCCGAGCGACCAGCCGGCCACCACGGCCTCGGCGGTGGGCGGTTCGATGTTCAGCAGGTCCAACAGGCGTACGGCGCCGGGCAGTGCGCTCTCGTCGCTGTCGCCGACGCCGCGGAGCGGGGCCAGGGCGCGGGCGAAGTGCTCGTACCAGTCGGGTTCCGGGGAGTCGCCGCGGACGTTCTCCAGCGCGGCGGCGGAGCCGGTGCGCACCTTGGCCGTGCCGGCGTCCGTGACGACGACGGCGCCGCACTCCTCGGGCAGCAGCCGTTCCTCGCGGTCGATGCAGATGGTGTGGACGCCGACGGACGGGCCGTCACGGAGAAGAGCGATCACACCCGGCAACGAGCGGGCGCGGCGCGCCTGTTCGAGGACGACCAGGATGTCGGGGTAGCCGTTGACCCCGCCACGGACGAGGTCGGGGCCCGCGGCGATGCGGGCGGCGACGAGCTGGCCGAGTTCGCCGATGCGGCGGGCCAGGGACTCGGCGGTGCTGCCGATCAGGGCGTAGGCGTCCTCGCCCTGGGCCTGGGTGTGCGGCAGCCAGCGGGTCCAGGACCAGTCGCGTTCGCCGTCCGGTCCGGCCAGGACGACGATGCGGAGGTCGGTGGGGCTGTGCAGGGCGGCGGCCTGCGCGGCGAGCCAGCCGGCGAGGCGGGTCGCGCCCGGACCGGCGACACCCGCGACTCCGGCGCGGCGCAACGGCACGGCGACCGGTACCTGGTTCAGCCAGGGCACGGTGCTGCGCCGGTGCTCGTCCTGCTCGGGATCGTCGACGCTGACCGCCGAGGGCAGATCGGTGGTGCCGACGCGCACGGTGAGGAAGTCGGGGTCCTGCCAACGGCGTTCCCAGAGCCGTTCCGAAGGCTGCACCGCCATGTGGAGCAGGGTGGCCGGATCGGGCAGGGACAGCCGCAGGTTGTGCTGTTCCTCCAGGACGGCGGCGTCGATGTCCGCGCGCACCCGGGCCAGTGTCTGCTCGTACTCCTCCTTCTTCTCCAGGTATTTGAGCATCGCCTGCTTGCGGCCGCCGAACTGGGTGACCAGGGCGGCGATCGGTGAGAGCAGGGCGATGAAGACGAAGGACCAGCGGTGGGTGACGAAGATGGCGATCGCCGCGCTGCCGGCCGGGAGGAGCAGGATCGGCAGCAGCGGGACGGGCCGCTTGTCGGGCTTGACGGGTGGGGTCGGCAGTCGGAATCTGGCGCCCGCGGCCGGGGGCAGGAACCTGGGCGGCCGGTTGAACTCCAGGCCGAGTCCGTCCTGGGCGGGAGTCAGCGGGGCGCGGGCCGTCGGCCGCGAGGTCAGCTCCAACAGGATGTCGCCGACGGCGAGTTGGCTGCCCTCCCGCCACGGCGAGGGGTCCTCGGCCGGCTTGCCGTCGAGCAAGGCCATGTCGGTCATGAGGAGTTGGGCGCTGCCGTCGAGCCGGACCCGCACTCGGGCCGCGAGCATCGGCGTACCCTCGGCGAGGCGGATCCGGCAGCCTGTGGCGCTGCCGATGTCGTAGTCGCCCGGGACCAGGCGGAACACGGTTCCCGCGCCCGGCCCGGAGACGACGCGGACCTCGGTGCGGCCCTCGGGCTCGGGCTCCCGCGGAAGGGGAGCGCCGAGCCCGAGGTCCATGCCGTCCCGTACACCGGCGCCCTGGAGGGTGGTGTTCGGGTCGACGGGGGTCGAGCCGAGGTAGAGGGGCGGCTCCCCCGCGGCCGCCCCGGCGTACCCGACGCTCCGGGCCAGCTCGGCCGCGAACCTGCCCGTCTGCGCGGACGGTTCGGTTTCCACGGCGACGGTGGTGGACACCCCCTCGACCTGCGGGTCACGCACGCTGACGGTCAATCGCACGGCTCATCGTCCTTCTCGTGTGGAGGTGGGTGCGGCACCGACCGCCTCGGCGGCGAGCCGGGCCGTGGGGTCAGGAGAGGTTGGAGCCGAGCTGGCTGTCGGTCTGGTCGAAGGCCTCACCGACGGACTTCACGTACTGGCCGATGCCCTGGAGCCCCTGGTTGACCTGCTCGAAGCCCTTGGCGAACTCGTCGAAGAAGGGCTGGAACTTCTGCTGCGCGGCGGGCGTGCTGTAGCCGTCGGCGAGCAGGTTGGTGATCTTTCCCCGGACCTCGTTGAGCTTGTCCTGGAGCTGGGAGAAGTCGTTGAGCAGGGCCTGCGAGGTGGAGGACGTGGTGTCGGAGTTGACGGCGTAGTTGGGCATGGAAGCTCTCCTTGCTGGTTGTCGGTGCGATCCGTCCGGGTCGGGGACGGAAGACTGGGTGGTACGCGGACGCCGCTCAACGCCCGCTGTCGGCGCCTTCCGAGGGACTGGTCGGCGCGGTGACGAACCCGTCGCTGCTCGGGGACGGCGAGGGCGACTCGTTGCCGGAGTTCGACTGCGAGTCGGAGGTGCTGATGGGTGGGAGTGTCGGACGGCCCGAGTCGGTGGGCGACAACGGAAGGGGTACGTCCGCCGGGTTCGCCGGGGCCGGGGTCGATGGCCGCGAGCCGGTGGGCGACGGCGGAAGCGGTGTGTTCGCCGGATCCACGGGGGCCGGAGTGGAGGGACGCGAGCCCGTCGGTGAAGGCGGCAGCGGCGTGCTCGCCGGGTCGGCGGGCGTCGTTCCATGAGCCCCGGCGGAGGCGCTCCCACCATCCGGCCCGGACCCCTGAACACCTGCCCCGGCATTCGCACCGTCCGGCCCGGGCCCATGAGCCCCCGCCCCGGCATTCCCGCCATCCGGCCCGGCCCCATGAGCCCCCGCCCCGGCATTCCCGCCATCCGGCCCGGCCCCATGAGCCCCCGCCGACGTGTTCGCACCGCCCGGCGCCGCTCCCTGGCCCCCGCCCCGGCATTCCCACCCGCGCTGCCGGCATCCGGCGTCCCCGGCTGCCCCGAAGCCAGCGTGTTCGCCGCCCCCGTTGACGGCCTCGGGCTTCCCTTGATCGGGATCTTGTCCGCGATGCCGTCGATCGAGCGGCCGAGGCCCGCCTTCCCGACCGGCCCGGCGCCCAGTTTCGGCGCGGAGTTGGCGATCTCGCCGGCCGCGACCTCGTTGGGATCGCCACCCTGCGCGACGCCCACGCCGATCTTGGTGCCGAGGGTGGCGCCTTCCTCCACGGCGCCTCCGAGCTGGTCGGAGGCCCGCTTGCCCACCGTGTCCCCGGCCGCCGGCGCCGTCGTATCACCGAAGCGGCCACCCTTGCCCTCCTCCACCGGAGGATTCCCACGGCCCTTGCCGATCTTCCCGATGCCGCCCTTGAAGGCCGCCCCGGCCACCGCCCCCGCAGCGGCCCCCGCGAAGACGCCCGCGGCCGTGATCTGGTCGTGGTTGGCCGCCTTGGCGCCCGCCTCCAGCGCCGAGTTCTTCAGGAAGTTGCCGGAGATCTCCGCGCCCACCTTGCCGATCGGGTTGGCGAGCACCCCACTCACGATCTTGCTGTTACTGAAGGACTCACCGATCTTGGTGATCGACGCCGTGCTCTTCGCGATGAACCCGGAGTTCTTCACCGCGGCCACCGCGGCCGGCGCGATCGCCTCCACGGCCCGCCCGCCCAGCTTCAGCAGCGAGCCGCCGGGCACGATCCCGAGCAGCCCGACGACGAAGTCACCCGCTTTGATACCGCCGGTCTGACTGGCTATCACTTGGTTGAAGACGAACAGGGCCCCGCCAAGCAGCGCCCCCACCACCGGGAAGAACACCGCCACCACGGCGATCAGCGCGGCCAGCAGGATCTGTACGAACGGGAAGTCCTTGAAGAAGTCGGCGATCTTCTGGAAGATGTTCCGCTCCGGAATCGCCTCCCCCGCCGCCCGGTCCAGCACGTCGGCACACTGCCGCTGCGCGCTCTCCCGCATCGACTTCGCCTGCTCGGCCAGGCTCTTGGCCGCGTTCAGCTCGGACTTGCCGGTGTCGATGGCGTCCTGGGTCTTACGCGCCTCGGACTTGTCCGCGTCCGTCGGGTTCGCGCCGAGCTCCTTGGGCGTCTGGTTCGCCGCCGGCGCGGCGGACTGCGCCTGGTCCACGGCCCGGTCGAGGGTGTCCTGGGCCTCGCGCAGCCGCGGCATGTAATCGCTGTAGGCCTGGGCCGCGTCGTGGTAGGAGTTCATGGTCTTGGTCAGCTTGTCCGGGAGATCGTCGCCGATCTTCTCCTTCAGCTGGTCCATCGCCGAACCGCGCCCCTGCGAGATCGTGCCGTCCTTCTTCAGCACGTTCAGCGCCTTCTCGGCGGCGTCCCCGATGTCCCGGTACCGCTGCATCACGCCCTGGATCAGGTCCGGGTCGCCGGGCGTCGGGTCCGAGTCCATGCCGACGAGCCGGAAGTCCTCGGGACTCGAGTGCCGACGTGCCATTGCGATCCCCCGGTGCGCTGCCTGTGACGTGTGGTCGCCAGGTACACGGGGTCGGCGTTCCGGAAGGTTCAAACCGTGTTCGCTTCGAACGTTTTCGTCGGGTGGCTCCGTGTAGTCGATGCAACGGAACCCCGGAGGGCAAGGGTGGACACGATGACCAAGGGCACGGGCTCGAGGCCCGAGCACAGGCCGGCAACGGCACACCGGCTGCTGCACGCCGTCGCGGCACTGCTCGCGGCCTGCCTCGTGGCACTCGGCGCGGCCGGATCCGCGCACGCGGCGCCCCAGGACGACCTGATCAAGGTGTTCGTGGTCCCGGACCCCGCACAGACCGGCGGGCAGCCCGCCACCCTCCAGTCGATCGCCGCCTCCACACTCGGCGACGCCTCACGCTCCGGCGAGATCTTCGACCTCAACCGCGGCCAGGCCCAGAAGGACGGCGGGGCGCTGGACGACCCGGCCGACCAGCTGCACCCCGGCTGGATCCTTCGCCTGCCCCAGGACGCCTCGGGCCCCGACGTCCAACTGGCCCGCGACACCGGCACGCAGGCCACCGCCTCCGCTCCCCCGGCCTCCGGACAGCAGACGTCCGCGACGTTCACCTTCCCGCTGGCCGCGGCCGTCGCCGTGGTCGGCGCGTTCCTCCTCGCCCTGATCACGGCGGGCATCGTGGGCCGACGCAAGGTGCGCAAGGCGTACGGCGCCGTGGTCCGCGCCGTACGCGGGCTGGGCGAGCCGATGCGGCGCCGGCGCCTGCTGACGCAACGCCGGGCGACGGGCCGCCGGTTCGCCACCGACGCGGAGTCGGTACGACGGGCTTACGGCACCCTGGGCGAGTTCGCGCCCACCCGGCAGCAGCCCGAGAAGCCGGTGCACGCACTGCGCGTCGACGAGACGGGCGTGACGGTGTGGCTGGCCGCCTCCGATTCGGCCGACGCCCCCTGGACGAACGTCGACAGCACGCGCTGGCGCCGCCCCGCCGCCGCCACCGGCTGGCTGACCCGCGGCGACGACCCCGGCATGACGGCACAGGCCTCGGTCAACGCCGCCTGTCTGGTCCGCGCGGGCACGGACGAGGAAGGCGAGCCGGTGTTCGTGGACCTCAGCCGGCTGGACGGCGTGCTCAGCGTGGGCGGTGACCGGACGGTGGCCCGGGACGTCGTACAGAACCTCCTGGCGGAGATCGCCCGCACCCGCCCGAACACCCCGGTGACCGTGCTGCGCGGGGCGGACGGCGACCTGCCGCTCGCCGTGCCGACGGGGCTGCGGCAGCTGCCCCGAGTGGACGCGCCCGCCCCGACGGCACCCGTCGCCGGGCACGGGACGGTACGCGCGGGAGCCTCCCGCCGGCCGGTGCGGGGTCTGGTCGTGGTGACCGGGACGCCGGGCGAGCGGGAGGCCGCCGAACTGGCCGCCCTGTGCGGGCCGGGCGGCGCGGGCTGGACCGGCCTGGTCTACGGCGAGGCGGGCGGCGCGCACTGGCGCTGGCACACCGACGCCGACGGCCATGTCGACATCCCGGTCCTCGATGTGCGGCTCACCGTCCCGGCCTGAGCCCTCGGCCGGCCTTGGCGCGCAGGGTGTTGAGGGCGTAGTGGCGGCGGGACTTGACGGTGCCGGCGGGTATCCCGAGGATGCGCGCCGTCTCCTGCGCCGTGCGGCCGAACATGCAGGTGTGCACCAGCACTTCACGGTGCTCGTGGCTCAACTCCCGCAGCAGGTCGGCCGCTTCGACCGAGGTCAGCACGGCAGCGGCGTGGTCGGGCAGCGGCACGTCCCGGTCCTCGGCGCCGATGGTCTCGTGGCGGACGGCCGCGCTGCGCATCCGGTCGACGACGAGGTTGCGGGTCACCGTGAGGAGCCAGCCCCGTACCGATCCCTCGGTGCTGTAGAGGCGTTCGGCGCGCGGCCAGGCGCGGATGAGGGCCTCCTGGACGATGTCCTCCGCCGTGTGACGGTCTTTCAGCAGCTTCTCGGCATAGGCGAGAAGGGCCTTCGCGTGGTCGGACACCATGGTGTGCAGCAGTTGGTCCCGGTGCGCGGCCGTCGTGGCGGCCACGTCGGTGGTCGTGGTCATGATCCAGTCCCTGAAGGGGTATGCCGTACGCGGCCCCCGCTCCTGTTGGAGCGGAGAGCGGGGAGCGTAGGCAGGACCCGCTTCCGGAACTCTGACGCTTTACTGACGCCCGCCCGGATCAGGCACGGGACCGGGTACGGCGAGGTCCGTCAGCCGGTCGCGGACCTGCGCGGCCTCGGGATGCTCGATCTCCTCGAGGATGCCGAGCGCTTCACGCCAGGCGAGCGCGGCCCGGATGTCGTCGCCGGCCGCGCGGTGGGTGTCGCCGATGTGCCCCAGGGTGTCGGCCACCAGGTAGCGGTCGCGGCTCTCCCGGTACAGCTGGAGGGCGTGCTCGTAGCATTCGAGCGCCCGGTCGTGTTCGTGCAGGTGGTGGTGGGCGTAGCCGAGGCTGTCCCACGCGGAGGCCACCCCATTGCCGTCGCCCGTACGCTGATGGACCGAGAGCGCCCGACCACATTCCTTCAGGGCGTCCTCGTACCTCCCCATCAGGATGTACGTCCATCCGACCTCGTTGGCGACATACGCCTCCCCGCTGTCCCACCCGGCCGCGCGGTAGAGGGCGCTCGCGTAGGCGTAGTGGTTGAGGGCCACGTCGTGCCGCTCGCGCCGGTTGGCGAGGTAGGCGGAGTGACGGTGGGCCCTGCCCAGGCCGATCCCGTCGCCGATCTCGCCGAACAGTTCGCGGGCACGGGCGAGATGGGCGTCGGCCTCGTCCCACCGGTCGAAGCGGCCGTTGGCGAAGCCCAGCGCCTTGTGTCCGTGGGCCTGTCCCCGGATGTCACCCAGCCGTTGGGCCGCGCCCAACGCCGTTGTCTGAGCGGCCAGTTGCTCCTGCCAGTGGCCGTTGCGGTCGAGGTACAGATCCACGGCCGCGGCCAGCTGCCAGCTGTGCTCACCGCTGCCGTGCCGAGCGTCCTGCTCGATCGCGGCGAGCACGACGGACCGGTTCGCCTCCAGCCAGCCGGCCGCGGCCGCCTCGTCGGGCAGGCGCGGAACGGTCACCCCGGGTGCGTGCGGCCGCAGTTGGATGCGTTCCCGGGTGGGCGCCATGACGGCGTCGGCCGCGTGCACGGTGTGCAGGTAGTGGTCGAGCAGGCGGCGCCGGGCCGCGTCCAGGTCCTGGGCGCCGTCCTGGGCCCGGCCCAGTTCGGTGCCGTAGGCACGCAGCAGTTCGTGACAGCCGTAGCGGCCCGGCACCGGCTCGGAGAGCAGGTGGGCGCGGACCAACTCCGCGAGCGGCGGCCGCACTTGGCCGATTCGCTGCCCGGCGAGACTGGCGACGGCGGCGAGCGAGCAGTCGGGTCCGGGGTGCAGGGCGAGCAGCCGGAAGACGCGGGCGGCCGCGGGGGTGAGGAGTTGGTACGACCACGAGAACGCGCTGCGTGCGTCCGCGACCGGAGCCTCCCCGGCGAAGGCGTCGAGGCTGTCCTCGCTCTCGCGGAGTTCGGCGGCGACGGATGCGAGCGGGAAGGTCGGGTTCACGACCGCGCGGGCGCTGACCACGGCGAGCGCCAGGGGCAGCCGTCCGCACAGGTCGATGATCTCGGCGACGGCGTCGGGTTCGCGCGCGACGCGGTCGGCTCCGAGCCGGCGGGACAGGAACTCGCGGGCGTCGGCGTGGGTGAGGACGTCCAGCGTCAGGGAGTGGGCCCCCTCGCCGGCCACCAGGCCGTAGAGCTGGTTGCGGCTGGTGACGAGGGCCAGGCAGCCGGGTGCGCCGGGGAGCAGCGGGCGGACGTGCTCGGTATCCCGGGCGTTGTCGAGGACGATGAGGACGCGCCGGTCGGCGAGGAGGCTGCGGTACAGCGCGGCCTGCGCGTCGAGGCCCCCTGGGATGCGCTGCGCGGGGACGCCGAACGCGTCGAGGAACGACCGGATCGCCTCGGCGGCGCTCATGATCGAGCCGGTGGGGTGGAAGCCGCGCAGATTGACGTAGAGCTGCCCGTCGGGGAAGCGGTCGGCGACACTGTGTGCCCAGTGCACGGCGAGAGTCGTCTTGCCGACGCCGGCCATGCCGCCGATGGCGCTGATCACGACGGCCGACAGGGACTCGCCGGACGCGGGCAACAGCTCGCGGACGCGGGCGAGTTCACTGCGCCGACCGGTGAAGGCGGCCAGATCCGCGGGGAGTTGGGCGGGCCGGACGGTGGCAACGGCCTCTGGCCGGGCCTCCTGGACGTCGGCCACCTCACCCGCGACGCGCAGACCGTGCGTACGGCCGAGGATCCGCTGCTGGACGGCCTGTAGTTCGGGACCCGGCTGCACGCCCAACTCGTCGGCGAGGCGGGTGCGTACGGTCCGGTGGACGTCCAGCGCCTCGGCCTGATGCCCGGTGGCCGCGAGCACCAGAATCAGCCTGGCCTGCAAGCCCTCGTCCAACGGATGCTGCGCGGCAGCCTGCCGAAGGGTCACCAGCACCCGCGCGCCCAGACCGCCTCCGGCCTCCAGCGCCAGCTCCGCCGCCTCCTTCACGGCGGCCAGATGCTCGCCGTCGAGGGCGACGAAGGCCGGGTGGGACCGCACCTCGGGCGCGATCCCGGTGGCCGCGGGCCCACGCCACAGCGCCAGCGCCTCGATCAACAGCTCGGTGGCGACGGCCGGTTCACCGTCCTGCGCGGCCTTCGCCGCCCGCTGCCGCAGCTCCCGGAAACTCAACAGATCAAGGGACTCGGCATCGGCTTCAAGGCGGTAACCGCCGGAGCCGCGCACCAGCCACCGTGACTCGCCCCTGGCAGGCAGTTCAGGTTCGAGCAGCCGGCGCAGCGCTCCGATGTGCCGCTGGACGACGTTGACAGCGGTGTCCGGCGGATTCTCCCCCCACAGGACGTCGACGATCTCGTGGACGGCGACCGGACGCCCCGCCTCGGTCAGCAGCAGCGCGAGCAGAGCCCGCTGCTTGGGCGGTCCGAGCACCAGTTCCGTGTCGCCGCGCCAGGCCCGGACGGGTCCCAGCACGGCGAATCGTGTACGCACCGAATCCCCTGCACCGACTGTGACGACATGAACGACCGGATGAGCATAGAGTCCGGGCGGACTCGACGAGGCGGGGTTCCGGCGCGCTGGGGTGTCGTGGGTGCCAAACCGGCCAAAGGAGTTCCGCGTCAGGCGTGGTCCGCGCAGCACGGCGTCGGGTTGGGCACCTCGAACGGCGCGAGCGAGTCACCGGCAGCCGGAACCAGCGCGAGCCTCAGCCGCCCGCCCCGCCATTCCGGCCGTACATGTCCACGGGTGAGAACCGGCGTGGCGGGGTCGGGCCCCTGGTCGCCCGTCGGCTGCCGACCGACCACGCCGACCTCGTCGATGGCGGTCAGCGCGAGCAGTTCGGCCAGGGTGACCGTGCCCGTGAGGTGTTCGACTCCCGGATAGATCACCGCCCGGCCGGCGTCTCGCCCGGCGTGTTCCCCAGCCGCCAGCGCCGCCGCGCGGACGGCCGCCGCCGGGCCGTGCTCACGATCGCCCAGGACCGCGCCGTACGCACGGTCGCCCACGGCCGCGCCGGCCTCGCGCCCGTCCGGCCTCACCAGCCGCCGCCAGGCCGCCTCGGCCGGCCCGCTGTCGGCGAAGGCGAAGGACACGGCCGTACCCGGGCGTTCGCCGCCGCGGATCAGATGGGTGCAGGCGACGGTGCCGGGCGGAAGGCCGAGTTCGTCCCCCAGCCGGTGGACGAGGTGGTCGGCCTCCCGCAGGCTCACCGTCCCGGCGTCCACCCCGATGACGGAGCGGACGCCGGGCAGGTCCTCGAGTGGGGTCATGCGGGCAGGACCCACATCGGGTTGGAGTAGAACCACAGGTCCTTCCACGGGTCGGCGTCGCCGAGCACGTCCATGGCCGGGCCCGCCGGGTCGACGGCCGCGCCGTTGATGCCGACGGCGCCGCGGTTGCCGTCCGTACCACGCAGCCGGACGTACACCGGCTTGTCCAGACGCCCCAGGGAGTACGTCAGACGCACCGAACCGGTGGCCTTGTTCACCTCGAAGGACTTGACGACCTTGGTGTTCGGCGTGGCGAAGCTGTCCTTGTCGGCGACCGGGCCGGTGACATCGCCCTGGACGACGTCCACGCGGGCCAACGCCGGTACGAACTGCGCCCAGTTGGGGCCGTTGGCCAGGCTGACCTCGACCACCAGGTCGACCTGGCTGCCGCGCCGCACGTGCAGCACGCCGCCGAGGGTGACGGCACGGCCGCCGCCCCGCAGCCGGGCGTCGAGGCCGCTGATCAGCCCGCCGTGGTCGACCCAGACGCGGCCGGCCCGGATGCCGTCCATGACCGACTGGTAGGAGAAGGAGGCGGCGCCGACGTGGGTGCGGGAGTACTGGCCGGGCCAGAAGTCGGTGTCGGTGAGGTTGAGGCCGCCGCCGTAGACCGGGTCGTTGTAGCGGCCGTTGGCGTTGAAGTCGCTGTTCGGGCCGCGTACGGCGGTGTCGGCGTAGACGTTGTGGGAGTCGGAGTTGGCGGTGATCCACCAGGGCTTGCCCTCGGCGAGCAGGCTGTCCCACAGGCCGCCGACGGTGGCGGTCATCCAGTCGAAGCCGCCCCAGGTGCGGTAGCTCTCCAGCGGGTAGGCGGCGAAGGAGTCGGCGCTGGGGCTGTTGTCGTAGATGCCGCGCGCCCCGCCCGGGCCGTTCGGCTTGGGCAGACCGCCGGCCTGGTGGCCGGGGGCGCCCTCCATGCCGACCGCGATGGTGGGCTGGGCGTCGCGCCAGCCGCGGATCTCGTGCGGGGAGTCGATGCCCTTGCGGGCCGGGTGGTTGGCGAGGAACAGGGCGTCCTTGACCTTGCGGCGGCGCACCTGGTCGGCGAGGAAGTCGACGCCCGCGATGGCCAGCGCCTCGTTGGCCGGGGTGTTGGCGGATGCGCCCTTCACCGCGCCGTCGAAGGAGTTCTCGAACTCCTTGAGCACCGCGACCTCGTTCTTCCCCGGGTGCACGAACACGGTGCCGTGCTCGGCGGCCGGGATGTTCCACTCCAGGCCCTGGAAGACCAGGGTGTCGTCGATCCGGTCGCGGGCCGCGACGATGTCCGGGTTGACCTTCTCCACACCGATCTTGGCGTGGGTCTCGCTGCCGTGGTCGGTGATGACCATCCAGTCCAGGCCGTGCGCGTTCGCCTGCCGGACGTGGTCGATCACCCGGTACTTGGCGTCCGAGCTGTACTGCGTGTGGATGTGGTGGTCGCCGGCCAGCCACAGGTAGCCGTCTGAGCGGGAGCCGTGTGTGGCGGGCATGTCGACGGTCGACGCGGCCGCCTCCCCCGCGCCGCCGAGCACGCTGCCCGCGGCCAGTCCGGCCCCGAGCAGCCCGGTGCGCCGCAGCATCGAACGCCGCGAGAGCTGACTGGGGGTCAGTTCGTCGTCCGGTACGGACATGTCGAGGGCCGGCGGCAGGGAACCGGTGCCGGTCTCGTCATCGTGGTGGTGATGTCCATGGCCGTGTCTGTGACCGCTGTGGCCCATGTCAGCTCCTGCTGAAGCAACGGAGTGTGTGTTCGGACGGGCCCGAGGCTGATCACCTCCGATGAACTGCACACGATCCCCCAGCAGCGGAACAAAGAACTCCGCACGTAAAGCAGAAGCAAAGATCCGGGAGTCGCGCGGGCTCAGTCCTCAAGTGACGCTCCCCCGGCCTCAGTTACGCGGCGACACGCCTGTCATCAGGATGTCCAGCCCACGCCGCGTCGTCGCCAGCACCACCCGGTCCCCCGCCCGCAGCACCCGCTCCTGCCCGAGCCGCCAGTCGAAGTCCGTCCGGTCGGGCCGGAGACCGGTCAGCGAGTCCCCGCCCGAGGACGCGGGAAGCGGTCCGGCCGCGGCCCCGACCGCCAGCACCCGCCACTCGTTCTCCCGGAACGCCTCGCGCACGGAACGCCCCTCCAGTTCCGCATGCCCGGCCACGTCCACGCAGGTGAACAGCAGCGAGCCCCGCTCCACCGGCATGACCCCCAGCACATGGCGGCCCATCATGGCGGCGGCGAAGGAGGGCGCGGCGAGGGCGGAAACGCTTCTGCTCCGGGTGAGCGCGTCCGGGTAGGAGGCGCGCAGGGTGCGCTGGACGGTGGCCGCAAAGTCGTCGTCGTACAACCGTGTCACCACCCGGACGGCCGGGTTGGTCTCCCGGACGGCCATGACGATGTCGAGGTTCTGCCCGTCGTCGCGGGTGAGGACCAGCAGCGAGCGGCTCTGCCGGACGCGGGCGAGTTCGAGGACGCCCGGGTCCGTGGCGTCCTCCACGAGGAGCGGGATGCCGAGCCGCCGGGCGAGGGCCACGCCACGGGCCTGCGGGTCGCGCTCGATGGCCACCACCTGGTGGTCGGTGGCGCGCAGCCGGGCCAGCACCCGGGTGCCGACCATGCCGAGGCCGACCAGCACGATGTGCCCGTCGACGCCGTCGTCGGGCGGATGGCTCGCGGAGGCGGTGCGGAAGGCCTCGGTGGCGTTCATGGTCGCGGCGACGACGAGCGGGAGCACCGCCAACCCGACGAATCCGGCGAGCAGTTGGAGCACGCGACGGGCGGGCGACTCCTCGGTGGCCGGGTCGCCCATGGTGAAGATGTCCAGCAGTGGCAGGTAGACGTTCTTCCACCACGGGTGCTCGTCGGCGAAGAGCGCGGTGGCGGTCGAGAGGCCCACGACGACCGCGGCCAAGGCCCCGTAGACGGCGGCGAGTTGGTGCGAGAGGAAGACCTTCCACGGCAGGTGCGCGAACCGCGCCCGCAGCCAGCCGCGCGGGCGCGGACGCCGCGTGCCGGCGGCCGGTTCGGAGACGTGGGTGACCTCCTCCAGCATCAGCCGCCCGTGCGTGAACTGCCGGTGGTGGGCGGTCCGGTCGTCGGGCAGCAGCTGCGTCCCGTCCTCCCCGGGCGTCTCCGCGCTGTCCTGGCTCGCCGGGTCGTCCTGGTGCGCGCCGGACAGCACGGCCAGCGTGGCCAGATCGGTGCCCTGCGGCTCCGTCCGCGCGGGCCGTACGACACCGCGGAAGACCTTCCCCTCGACCTGGAGGGTGTGGCCGTGCCCCACGGCGGCGGCCGCGACGAGTTCCGGTACGGCGGTGTCGGCGTCGGAGAGCACCGTGGTGGACGTGTCCTGCTCCGGGGCGTCGCACAGCCCCGCCGCCCGGTCCAGCAGCCGCTCCAGATGCCGGCCGCGCTCCCGGTTGAACATCCGGACCACCAGCCGCACCGAGGGGTTGATGGTCCGCGCGAGCAGGGCCGCGGTCATGTTGACCTGGTCGTCGCGGTAAGTGAGGGCGAGCGCGGCGGCCCGCTCGACGCCCGCCGCACGCAGGGACCGCTCGTCGGGGCGGGCGGAGAGGTGCAGTTCGACCGGCGAGTCCGGGTCGTGGTGCAGGGCGGCGATCTCCGCCCCGTGCCGGTCGCTCGCGGACGGCAGCACGACGGTGACGACCTCGCCGCACACCCCGTCCAGCTCCACTGCCAGCCGGTGCGCGAGTCCGTCGTCGCCGCAGATCACCATGTGCTGGGCCCGCTGCCCGGGTTCGGCGCGGACGGGGAGAGTTGACGTCACATCAGGCAGAACGGCCCGGGTCACGAGCACTGTTCCAGCCGTGTACCTGACAGCGACCAAGATTCCGTCAAGGGAACGTCAAGACCGCCCGCCCGCACCCCCGCGCCCCACCGGCACCATGACGCAGGGTGTCCGTCCCGGACCGGCGACGCTCCTCCCCTCGTACGGCGCAATGGTGAGACAACACCCCGGATCAGCCCTTTCCGCCGCCACATCCCGCCGACCGGACAGTCTTAACGCAAGCTTGACGCCCTCCGCCCCCTCAGCCGTGGGCCCTCGCGTCACTCTCCGCTTACGCTGGTGCCGCCGTCCGCGTGATGGCCGGAACCCACACGCTGAGCCGCACATCAGGAGCACGCCGATGGCCACCACCGAGCACCCCCCGCCCAGTCGTCTGCGCGCCTGGATGCTGGAAGGCCTCGCCGACATGGGCAAGGGGACCCGTGAGGCGGCGCCGGCCGAGTCGGAGCCGGCCCACAAGGGGCAGCGCTGGTACCGCGTGATGTGCCTGACCGGCGTGGACTACTTCTCGACCCTCGGCTACCAGCCGGGCATCGCCGCCCTCGCGGCCGGTCTGCTCTCCCCGATCGCGACCATCGTGCTGGTCGTGGTCACCCTGGCGGGCGCTCTGCCGGTCTACCGCCGCGTCGCCGAGGAGAGCCCCCACGGCGAGGGCTCGATCGCCATGCTGGAGCGGCTGCTGTCCTTCTGGAAGGGCAAGCTGTTCGTCCTCACCCTGCTCGGCTTCGCCGCCACCGACTTCCTGATCACCATCACCCTGTCGGCCGCCGACGCCTCGACCCACCTGGTCGAGAATCCCCACCTGACCAGCGTCCTGCACGGCAAGGAAATGCTGATCACGCTGATCCTCGTCGCCCTGCTCGGCGCGGTCTTCCTCAAGGGCTTCCTGGAGGCGATCGGGGTCGCCGTCGCCCTGGTGGTGATCTACCTCGGGCTCAACACGGTCGTCGTGGCCGTCGGCTTCTGGCACGTGGTCACCGCGGGCCACGTGGTCACCGACTGGACCAGCGCCCTGACCACCGAGCACGGCAACATCTTCGCCATGGTCGGCGTCTCCCTGCTGGTCTTCCCCAAGCTCGCCCTCGGCCTCTCCGGCTTCGAGACCGGCGTCGCGGTCATGCCGCACGTCCAGGGCGACCCGGACGACACCGAGGAGAACCCGAAGGGCCGCATCCGCGACACCAAGAAGCTCCTGACAGCCGCGGCCCTGATCATGAGCGTCTTCCTGATCGCGACGAGCTTCATCACCACGGTCCTGATCCCGGAGAAGGAGTTCAAGTCCGGCGGCCAGGCCAACGGACGCGCCCTCGCCTACCTGTCGCACGAGTACCTGGGCAACGCCTTCGGCACGGTCTACGACGTCTCGACCATCGCCATCCTGTGGTTCGCCGGTGCCTCCGCCATGGCCGGCCTGCTCAACCTGATGCCCCGCTACCTGCCCCGCTACGGCATGGCCCCGCACTGGGCCCGCGCCGTGCGCCCCATGGTCATCGTCTTCACCCTGATCGGCTTCCTGGTCACCTGGATCTTCGACGCCGACGTCGACGCCCAGGGCGGCGCCTACGCCACCGGCGTCCTGGTGCTGATGTCCTCGGCGGCGATCGCGGTCACCATCGCCGCCCACCGCGCCCAGCAGAAGGGCTGGACCATCGGCTTCGCCGCCGTCTCGGCGGTCCTGCTCTACGTCACCGTGGCCAACGTCATCGAGCGCCCCGACGGCGTCAAGATCGGCGCCTGCTTCATCGCCGGCATCATCCTCGTCTCCCTCCTCTCCCGCCTGGCCCGCGCCTTCGAACTGCGCGTGACCAGCGTGACGCTCGACGACATGGCGGAACGTTTCATCCGGGACATGGCGAGCCGGAAGATCCGCTTCATCGCCAACGAGCCCGACAAGCGCGACAAGGCCGAGTACCGCGACAAGATCGAGCAGATCCGGGCCGACAACGACATGCCCGAGCAGGAGGACTTCGTCTTCGTCGAGGTCACGGTCACCGACCCGTCCGAGTTCGAGGCCGGCCTGAAGGTGCGCGGCGAGGTCCTGCACAACCGCTACCGCGTGCTGACCCTGGAGTCCTCCTCCATCCCGAACGCCCTGGCCGCCCTGCTCCTGCACGTCCGCGACACCACCAAGTGCACCCCGCACATCTACTTCGAGTGGACCGAGGGCGGCCCCTTCGCCAACTTCCTGCGCTTCTTCCTCTTCGGCCAGGGCGAGGTCGCCCCGGTCACCCGAGAGGTGCTGCGCGAGGCCGAGCCGGACCGCGCACGCCGGCCGCGGGTGCACACCGGCTGAACTCTGGCCGACCACCGGGTCAAGAACCGCGGGAGACGTAAGGAACGCGTCAGAATCCACTCCCTCCGCGTCAGAAGAGCGTCAGTGGCGGGTCCGCCCACCCCGGCGGCGACCTACCGTCGCCTCATGCGAAGGAGCACACCGCCGAGCCCGGCCGGCGACCGCCACTGGCGTGGCAGCGCCCGGCTCGCCGCGTACTGCGCGCTGGCCTTCTTCGCGATGACGCTGCTGGTCGACTGGGACGCGCGGACGCTCACCCCGGCCCGCGCCCTGCTCTGGCTCACCCTGTCGACGGCCGTCTTCGCCGTCCTGCTCCCGCCCCGCGTCACCGCGGGCCCGGGCTGGCTGGCGGTACGCGGCCCGGTGCACCGCCGCATGGTCCGCACCGACGCCCTGGTCTCGGTACGGCAGTACGAGGGCGCCTCCTCCCACCTGGCCCTGCGCGACACCGACGGCCACAACCTGGAACTCGACCCCCGTGTCCTGGTCGCCGACCCCCTGCTCTGGCACGAGCTGGACACGGGCGTACGGCGCTCACTGGAGCGCGGCACGCTCTGCCAGGGCACGGACGTACTGCGCCGCCTGGGCCACCGCATCGACGACGAGACCGCGCTGGCGGTCCTCAGGGCCTCGGGCCTCTCCTGAAGAAGCCGCGCCGCTGCGGACGGACCACCACCTGGCCGAGGTTCATCCGGCCGTGAATCTCGACGCGCAGTGCCACCGGCCCGCCCCGGCCGGCCGCGGAACGGTCCTTGACACCGCCGTACTCGAACACCAGCGAGTCGGCGTCCACCACGACGCCCGGCCGGGTCAGCAGTTTCAGCGCACCCACGCGCATGTCCAGGTCGATGTGGAGGGTGTCGTACGTGATCACCGCATCGGTGAAGTCGAGTGTCACCTCGCCCCACTCCGACGCGATCTCCAGCCGCCGCGGCACCATCCAGCCGTCCCCGCGCCGCGTGGAAGCGCCGCGCTGCTCGATCCGGTCGACGTCCTTGCCCACGACCTCCGAGGCGGATTCCGGCAGGTCCACCGTCAGGACGGCGAGTTCGCCCAGCGTGCGGGCGGTCAGGGCCGCCTCCAAGCGCTCGTCGAGCTCCTCCGCGGTCAGCCGGCCGTCCCCGGCCGCGATGCGCAGCACGTCCACGACCCGGTCCCGGTCCGCGTGCGAGGCCCGCAGTTCGAGCGACGCCTCGGCGGTGCGTACCGACTCACCCGACATACCTCACTCCGATCCCCCACCGACGTCCCCCACTAACGCTATATCGCGTTACACCCGACCTCAACCCCACGTCCGCCGAAGCCCGTTCACGGCCCTATCGTGACCGCATGCAGAGCTACACAATCGGCCAGGCAGCACGACTGCTCGGCGTCAGCCCCGACACCGCACGCCGCTGGGCGGACGCCGGCCGGGTGGCGACCCATCGCGACGACAGCGGGCGGCGGCTCGTCGACGGCCGGGCCCTGGCCGCGTTCTCGGTCGAACTCGCCAAGGCCGGCAACGCCGAGGAGGAGACCTCGTACACCTCGGTGCGCAACGCCTTCCCGGGCATCGTGACCGCGATCAAACTCGGCGACGTGGCCGCCCAGGTCGAGATCCAGGCCGGCCCGCACCGACTGGTCTCCCTGCTGACCCGCGAGGCCGTCGAGGAGCTGGGTCTGGAGGTCGGCATGGAGGCCACGGCCCGCGTGAAGTCGACGAACGTCCACATCGACCGTGCCTGACCCACCCGTGACGCCTTTCCCGTACGACGCTCCCAGCCCACCGCCCACTCCCGTCCCGTACGAACGCACATGCGCACCCCACCCACTCATTGCTCCAGCTCATGCGATGTGACAGGAGACTTACACCTCGCATTTGCGCCAGTATGATCGGCGCACAGGAGAGGCCCGAGGGGCTCCTCCGCGAAGCGACATAGGGAGTGGACCCGTGATGACCCGTTCCGCGCGCCGGACCCGCCGGACTCTGCAGGTGGCCGGTGCAGGAGCCGCCGCGCTGCTGGCCCTGACCGCCTGCTCCTCCTCCGACTCGGACTCGAACTCCACGAAGTCCGACACCTCCGCGTCGGCCTCCTCGTCGCCGAAGCTGTCCGGCGAGGTGATCGTGTTCGCGGCCGCCTCGCTTCAGGAGAGCTTCACGACGCTGGGCAAGGAGTTCGAGAAGGAGCACCCCGGCACGAAGGTGACCTTCAGCTTCGGCGGCAGCGACTCGCTCGCGGCGGGCATCACGGGCGGCGCCCCGGCCGACGTGTTCGCCGCGGCCAGCCCGAAGACGATGGCGATCGTGACGGACAAGGGCGACGGGGTCGGCACGCCGGCCACGTTCGTCCGCAACCAGCTGGAGATCGCCACCCTGCCGGGCAACCCCGACAAGGTCGACTCCCTCAAGGACCTCACCAACAAGGACCTCAAGGTCGTGCTGTGCGACAAGACGGTGCCGTGCGGCGCCGCCGCCCAGAAGGCCCTGGACGCCAGCAAGCTGAAGCTCACCCCGGTCTCCTACGAGGAGGACGTCAAGTCCGCCCTCAACAAGGTGGTGCTGAAGGAGGCCGACGCGGCGGTCGTCTACAAGACCGACGTGAAGGCGGCCGGCAGCAAGGTCGAGGGCGTCGAGTTCCCCGAGTCGTCCGAGGCCATCAACGACTACCCGATCACCCTGCTCAAGAACGCCAAGAACCCCACCGCGGCCAAGGCGTTCATGGAGCTCGTGCAGTCCACCGAGGGCCAGAAGGTCCTGACCGAGGCCGGGTTCCTCAAGCCGTGACCTCGACCGACAGGTCCGACGCCGCGGCCGACACCCTCGAGGGCGGCCCGCGGCGCGGGCGTGTCCGCACCACCCGCACCGTCCGCGGCAGCCGCACCGTCCGCGACAGCCGCCGCGGGGTGCCGCTCCCCCTGCTCCTCCCGGCCCTCCTGGGCATGGCCTTCCTGCTCCTCCCCCTGGTCGCGCTCCTCGTCCGGGCCCCGTGGAGCACGATGCCCGACCAGCTGACCAGCGCCGAGGTCTGGCAGGCGCTGCGCCTGTCCCTGCTCTGCGCCACGGCGGCGACCGCGGCGAGCCTGGTCATCGGGGTCCCGCTGGCCTGGGTGCTGGCCCGCACGGACTTCCCGGGCCGCGGTTTCGTACGGGCCCTGGTCACCCTGCCCCTGGTACTGCCCCCCGTCGTCGGCGGCGTCGCCCTCCTCCTGGCTCTCGGCCGCAACGGCGTGGTCGGCCAGTGGCTCGACTCCTGGTTCGGCATCACCCTCCCCTTCACCACGACCGGAGTCGTCGTCGCCGAGACCTTCGTGGCGATGCCGTTCCTGGTCATCAGCGTGGAGGGCACGTTGCGCGCGGCCGACCCCCGCTACGAGGAGGCGGCCACCACCCTGGGCGCCTCCCGCTTCACGGCGTTCCGCCGGGTCACCCTCCCGCTGATCGCCCCCGGCATCGCGGCCGGCGCGGTCCTGGCCTGGGCCCGGGCGCTGGGCGAGTTCGGCGCGACGATCACTTTCGCGGGCAACTTCCCGGGCCGCACCCAGACCATGCCGCTGGCGGTCTACCTGGCCCTCCAGAACAAGCCGGAGGCGGCCATCGCCCTGAGCCTGGTCCTCCTGGCGGTCTCCATCACAGTCCTGGCAGCCCTACGAGACCGCTGGATGACGGCATCATGACGCGCACGAACCCGGCAGCCGCCGACGGCCTCGACGCCCACCTCGTCATCGACCACAAAACCTTCCGCCTGGACATCGTTCTCGCCGCCGCCCCCGGCGACGTGGTCGCGCTCCTGGGTCCCAACGGCGCAGGCAAAACCACCGCCCTACGGGCCCTCGCCGGCCTGACCCCCCTCACCGCAGGCCACCTCCGCCTCGACGGCAATCCCCTCCACCACACACCCCCCGAATCCCGCCCGGTGGGCGTCGTCTTCCAGGACTACCTCCTCTTCCCCCACCTCACCGCCCTCGACAACGTCGCCTTCGGCCCCCGCTGCCAGGGCGCGACCAAGTCGGAATCAAGGGCCCAGGCGGCCGACTGGCTGTCCCGCATGGGCCTCACGGACCACGCCACCGCCAAACCCCGCCGCCTCTCCGGCGGCCAGGCCCAACGCGTCGCCCTGGCCCGGGCCCTGGCCACCAACCCGCGCCTGCTCCTCCTGGACGAGCCCCTGGCCGCCCTGGACGCCCGCACCCGTCTGGACGTAAGAGCCCAACTCCGCCGCCACCTGGCCGAGTTCGAGGCGGTGGCGGTCCTCGTCACACACGACCCCCTGGACGCCATGGTCCTGGCCGACCGCCTCGTGGTCATCGAACACGGCCGCGTGGTCCAGGAGGGCACCCCGTCCGACATCGCCCGCCATCCGCGCACGGACTACATCGCCCAACTCGTCGGCCTGAACCTCTACAAGGGCCGGGCGGACGGCCACACCGTCCACCTCGACGCCGGCCCCGCCATCACGACCACCGAGGACCTGTCCGGCCAGGTCTTCGTCGCGTTCCCGCCGAGCGCCGTGACCCTCCACCGCGACCCGCCCACCGGGACCAGCGCCCGCAACCACTGGCGCTGCGAGGTGGCCGGCCTGGAGACCCACGGCGACCAGATCCGCGCCGCCCTCACCGGCGAACTCCCCCTCGCTGCCGACCTCACCACGGTCGCCGCGGCCGAACTCGACCTGCACCCGGGTGCGTCGGTCTGGGCGACGGTGAAGGCGACGCAGACACACGCATACCCGGCGTAAACCTTCCAAAGCCCTACCGTGATGCCCATGACCCTGAGCATCCGCAACCAGCTCCCCGGCACCGTCACCACCATCACCCCCGGCGCGGTGATGGCGACGGTCGGCGTCCGTCTCGCCGGCGGCCAGACCCTCACCGCGGCGATCACCCGCGAGGCCGTGACCGATCTGGCCCTCGCCCCGGGCTCCGCGGTCCGCGCCCTGGTGAAGTCGACGGAGGTCTCCCTCGCCACCGGCCCGGTCGGGGGCCTCTCCATCCGCAACCAGCTCCCCGGCACGATCACCGCCATCGCCTCCGGCGGCGCCATGGCCTCGGTCAAGGTCGCCGTGGAGGGCGGCGAACTGACCTCCGCGATCACCAACGAGGCGGCCCGCGACCTGGCCCTCGCGACCGGCACCCAGGTCGTCGCCCTGATCAAGGCGACCGAGGTCTCCCTGGCCACCGCCTGAAAACACCCTCGAAACACCAGGGCCCCGCCGAGGCGGGGCCCTGTCTCACTTCACCGGCGTCAGTCCTGGTACGCGTCCAACGGCGGGCAGGAGCACACCAGGTTCCGGTCACCGAAGGCCTGGTCGATCCGGCGCACCGGCGGCCAGTACTTGTCCGCTGCCGACACCCCGGCCGGGAACACGGCCTCCTCACGCGAGTACGCGTGCTCCCACTCGCCGCCCAGCGCGGCGGCGGTGTGCGGAGCGTTCCGCAGTGGGTTGTCGTCGGCCGGCCACTCCTCCGCCCCGACCTTCTCGATCTCCGCACGGATCGCGATCATCGCCTCGCAGAACCGGTCGATCTCGATCAGGTCCTCGGACTCGGTGGGCTCGATCATCAGCGTGCCGGCCACCGGGAAGGACATCGTCGGCGCGTGGAACCCGTAGTCGATGAGCCGCTTGGCCACATCGTCCACCGACACCCCGGTCGCCTTGGTCAGCGGCCGCAGATCGATGATGCACTCGTGCGCGACCAGCCCGCCGGGGCCGGTGTAGAGCACGGGGTAGTGCGGCTCCAGCCGCTTGGCGATGTAGTTGGCGGACAGCACGGCCACCTGCGTGGCCCGCTTGAGCCCCTCGCCGCCCATCAGCCGCACATACGCCCACGAGATCGGCAGGATCCCCGCGGAACCCCAGGGCGCGGCCGAGATCGGCCCGACACCGGTCTCGGGACCGGCCGCGGGCTGGAGCGGGTGGTTCGGCAGATACGGCGCCAGGTGCGCACGCACACCGACCGGCCCGACGCCCGGACCGCCACCGCCGTGCGGGATGCAGAAGGTCTTGTGCAGGTTCAGGTGGGAGACGTCGCCACCGAAGTGCCCCGGCTTGGCAAGCCCCACAAGGGCGTTGAGGTTGGCCCCGTCGACGTACACCTGCCCGCCGGCCTCGTGCACCTGAGCGCAGATGTCGGCGACATGCTCCTCGAACACACCGTGCGTGGAGGGGTACGTGATCATCAGCACGGCGAGTTCGTCCCGGTGCTGCTCGATCTTCGCCCGCAGATCCTCGACGTCGATCTCGCCGTCCTCGGCGGTCTTCACGACGACGACCTTCATCCCGGCCATGACGGCGGACGCGGCGTTCGTACCGTGCGCGGAGGACGGAATGAGACACACGGTCCGCTGCTCGTCCCCGTTGGCACGGTGATATCCGCGTACGGCGAGCAGCCCGGCCAGCTCGCCCTGCGACCCGGCGTTGGGCTGAAGCGACACCTTGTCGTACCCGGTGACCTCGGCGAGCCGCTCCTCCAGCTCCGCGATCAGCGTCAGATAGCCCTGCGCCTGCTCGGCGGGCGCGAAGGGGTGCAGCTGCCCGAACTCGGGCCAGGTGACCGGCTCCATCTCGGTGGTCGCGTTGAGCTTCATGGTGCAGGAGCCCAGCGGGATCATGCCGCGGTCGAGCGCGTAGTCGCGGTCGGCCAGCCTGCGCAGGTAGCGCAGCATGGAGGTCTCGGAGCGGTGCTGGTGGAAGACGGGGTGGGCGAGGTAGTCGTCGCCGCGCAGCAGCCCCTCGGGGAGGGACTCCGCGGTGTCCTCGTCCAGCGCCTCGATGTCGCCCTCGACCCCGAACGCGCCCCACACGGCGCCCAGTTGGGCCCGCCGGGTCGTCTCGTCGCAGGCGATCGAGACCTGGTCGGCGTCGACGAGGTGCAGATTCACCCCGTTCTCCCGCGCGGCCGCGACGACCTCGGCGGCCCGCCCGGCGACCCGCGCGGTGAGCGTGTCGAAGTAGGCGTTGTGCACGACCTCGACCCCGCCGGCGGTGAGCCCCGCGGCGAGGATCGTGGCGTACCGGTGGGTCCGCCGGGCGATGCTCTTCAGCCCCTCGGGCCCGTGGTACACGGCGTACATGCCGGCCATGACGGCGAGCAGCACCTGCGCGGTACAGATGTTGCTGGTGGCCTTCTCCCGCCGGATGTGCTGCTCCCGCGTCTGGAGCGCCAGCCGGTGGGCCTTGTGCCCGTCCGCGTCCACGGACACCCCGACGAGCCGCCCGGGCAGGCTGCGCGCGAACTTCTCGTGTACGGCCATGTAGCCGGCGTGCGGCCCGCCGAAGCCCATCGGCACACCGAACCGCTGCGTCGTACCGACCGCGATGTCGGCCCCGAGCTCGCCGGGCGACTTCAGCAGCGTCAGCGCGAGCAGATCGGCGGCGACGGTGACGAGCGCGCCGAGCCCGTGAGCCTGGTCGATCAGCGGCTTGATGTCGCGTACGACGCCGGAGGCGCCGGGGTACTGGAGGAGCACGCCGTTGATCTCACGCGCGGCGATCTCGGCCGGGATGCCCTCGCTCAGATCGGCGACCAGGACCTCCACGCCGGTCGGCTCGGCCCGCGTCTCGATCACGGCGATGGTCTGCGGAAGGACATCCGCGTCGACGAGGAAGAGCCCCTTCTTGTTCTTCCCCATCCGCCGGGAGAGGGCCAGCGCCTCGGCGGCGGCCGTGCCCTCGTCCAGCAGCGAGGCACCGGAGGTGGGCAGCCCGGTGAGCTCGGCGACCATGGTCTGGAAGTTGAGGAGCGCCTCGAGCCGCCCCTGGGAGATCTCCGGCTGATACGGCGTGTAGGCCGTGTACCAGGCCGGATTCTCCATCACGTTCCGCAGGATCACGGGCGGCGTGAAGGTCCCGTAGTAGCCGAGCCCGATCATGGAGTCGAGCACCTGGTTCCGGTCGGCCAGCGACCGCAGCTCGGCCAGCACCTCGGCCTCGGTACGCGCTCCCGGAAGATCAAGAGAGTCGGCGTTCTTGATCACGTCCGGCACGGCGGCGGCGGTCAGCTCGTCCAGCGAGCCGTAGCCGACCTGAGCGAGCATCTTGGCCCGAGCCTCGTGATCGGGGCCGATATGGCGCTGCTCGAAGGGGATTCCCTGTTCGAGCTCGGCGAGCGGAATGCGATGGGCGGTCATTGCGGAGGCCTCCTGGTCTGACGCGACCTTCGAGGGGCACCACGGCGCGGGTACCCGATCGGCCTCCCCCTCTGTCATCTCAACCTGAGAGTTTCACCGGGTCGCCCAAGAGCCCCCGGTTTTCACCGTCGGTGAGAGCGGAAGCCGTCGACACCCGCCCTGCTTTCCAGAGTGACCTCGTCCGTGCGGTACGTGTGCCTGAGAGATTCCGGGGAGGATTTGCTCCTTCGGCGCCTCCGGACGATCTCCGGAAGACTCTCCCGCACGGGGTCAGCAGCCGGTGCCAGCCTACCAAGCGAGCACCCCACCCGGGCCTTCGAGTGGCCGCCTTCACCAATGTGCTCTTTTGTAGTGCTTACGAATGAGTTGCGACCAAGTGGAGGGCCCGTGCAGACCGACATCGATCCGCGCAACCTGATCGGCCGCAAGGCGTTCGACCGCAACGGCACGAAGATCGGCACGATCGACGAGGTCTACCTCGACGACGCGACCGGCGTGCCCGAGTGGGCGGCCATACGCACCGGCCTCTTCTCCCGGGACGCCTTCGTCCCCCTGGAGCCCAGCGAACTGGTCGAGGGCACTCTCCACATCCCCTTCGACCGCGCCCTCATCAAGGACGCCCCCGACTTCGGCGTAGGCCGCCACCTCTCCCCCGAACAAGAACTCCAGCTCTACCACCACTACGGCCTGGACGTAGCTCCCCCGCCCCCGTTCCCGGACCGGGACTTCGGCAAGCTGGCAGGAACAGAGGACGCGGACGCGTAACACCGGGCCCCCAGCCCCGGCACCGGTCAGGCGCGCACGCCGTCCATCGCGGCCCCCGGCCTCCCCGGCACCAGCGGCAACGGCTCGGCCGGCTCCAGCTCGGGATCGTCAACCCGAAACGTCCGCACCCGCCCCACCTCCGACTGCGGCGTCTCGAACCGCACGGTCACCCGACCCAGCCCACTCCCCTGCACCCACCCATGCCCGAACTCGGCATGCCGCACATCGTGCCCCGCGGCCCACCGCCGCTCGCCGCCCCCCGCGTGCGCCTCTTCAGCGCTCTCCTTCCCCTCCTCCACCGAATGCTCCGCATCGGCCTCTTCGCTCACCCCCACCCCCGCGGCCTGCGCGAACAGATCCTCCTGCGTGTAGTCGGCAAGCCCGCTCACCCCGACCCCCAGCAACCGCACACCCCCCGTCGTGTCCACGGACTCCAGCAACCGAGCCGCAGCCTCCCGCACCACACCCGGATCATCCGTGGGCCCCCGCAACGTCTCGGACCGAGTCAGCGTCGAGAAGTCGTACCGGCGCACCTTCAACACGATGGTCCGCCCCGACAACCCGGCGCCCCGCAGCCGCCGCACACACCGGTCCGCCAGCCGCTGCACCTCCATCCCGACCCGCAGCCGGTCATGGATGTCCACGTCGTACGTGTCCTCGACGGACACGGACTTGGCCTCCCGCTCGGCCACCACGGGCCGGTCGTCACGTGCCAGCGCCATCGCGTACAGCGCATGCCCGTGCGCCTTGCCGACCAGCCGTACGAGCTCGTCCTCCCCCGCCTCGGCGAGCTCGTCGACCGTGGTGATCCCGGCCCGCCGCAGATGGTCCCCTGTCGCGGGCCCCACACCCGGCAGGATCCGCACCGGCATCGGCCCCAGCATCGCCCGCTCGGTCCCCGGATCGATCAGCACCAGCCCATCGGGCTTCGCCTCCTCGGAGGCGATCTTGGCGAGCATCTTGGACGCGGCGAGCCCCACGGACCCGGTGAGCCCGGTGCCCGCCCGTATGTCGGCCCGCAGCTTCTCCCCGACCAGCCGGGCCGACGCCTCGTCCCAGGCCGCCTCCCCGGCCTCCAGATCCACGAAGGCCTCGTCCAGGCTCAGCGGCTCCACCAGCGGCGACAACGAGTGGAGCAGCCCCATCACCTGCTCGCTGATCGACCGGTAGAACCCGAAGCGCGGCACCAGATACGCGGCGTTCGGCGCCAGCCGCCGCGCCTGCCCCATCGGCATCGCCGACCGCACCCCGAAGACCCGCGCCTCGTACGAGGCCGTGGCCACCACCCCACGCGGCCCCAGCCCGCCCACGATGACCGCTTTCCCACGCAGACTCGGCTTGGACGCCTGCTCCGCCGAGGCGTAGAAGGCATCCATGTCGAGATGCAGGATCGTGGGCGCGTTTCTCACATCTCCGATGCTGCCCTACGCCACTGACAATGGCCCCGAACGACCGTCCGGCCCCGCCCGCACCACCCCGAGCGGTCGCTCAGACGGCCCGGTTGCGCCGCCGCGCCAGCTCATCCGCGGGATTGTGCCCGACCAGGGTCTCGCCGGTGTCGATCCGCTCGCCGTGCAGCTGGGACAGCGCGCTCTCGACGTCCCGCCACACCACTCCGACGGCGATCCCGAAGATGCCCTGTCCGCCCTGGAGCAGCGCGTGGACCTCGTCCGGCGAGGTGCACTCGTAGACCGTGGCGCCGTCGCTCATCAGCGTCATGCGCTCCAGGTCCCGGAAGCCCCGCTCGCGCAGGTGCAGCACCGCGGTCCGGATGTTCTGCAACGAGACGCCGGTGTCCAGGAACCGCTTGACGATCTTCAGGACGACGACGTCCCGGAAGCTGTACAGCCGCTGCGTCCCCGACCCGTAGGCGGGCCGCACGCTCGGCTCGACGAGGCCGGTGCGCGCCCAGTAGTCCAGTTGCCGGTAGGTGATGCCGGCGGCGGCGCACGCCGTCGGCCCGCGATAGCCGATCTGCTCGGACGCCATGGACGCCGCCCCTCCGCTGCTCGGCACGGCCGCCGGTCGCTGCGGAGCGTGATCGGCCGCGCTGCTGTGAAGCGGGTACGGGCCACTGTCCCCGAGACTGCGTCCCGGGGCACCCCCAGCCGTACCGTCGCCGCTGCTTCTCACGCCGACCTCCGTCCTTGACCTGCCTCCTCGACGGTAGGCAGCCACCCGGGGTGCGTCAACGACCGCCACACTCGGCACGCCGAGTGATAATCACCCTAGGAGTGGTTTCCCGTACCCCACCGCGGGGAAAGGCTAGCCGAATGCGCTCGGGACGGGCCGCAGGACTCTCTCACACGCCGGTGGCAAATGCCAGCATTTCAGTGGTCACCGGACACAGCCGACCGGTCACGGACCGCTGATCCGGCGGACCGGCCCCGTCTCACTGGCTGCTGGTGCCGAAGTCCTCCGGCGAGATCTGGTCGAGGAACTCGCGGAACTTCTCCACCTCGTCCTCCTGCTCGTCTGGAATCGCGATGCCCGCGTCGTCGAGCACGCCGTCGCTGCCGTAGATCGGCGTTCCGGTGCGCAGTGCCAGCGCTATGGCATCGGACGGACGGGCGCTCACCTCGACCCCGCTGGCAAAGACCAGCTCCGCGTAGAAGACGCCCTCACGCAGGTCCGTGATGCGCACTTCGGTGAGCTCCTGGCCGACGGCCTCCAGCACGTCCTTGAACAGGTCGTGGGTCAGCGGTCGTGCGGGGGCCATGCCCTGCTGGGCGAAGGCGATCGCCGTCGCCTCCCCGGGGCCGATCCAGATGGGGAGGTAGCGGTCGCCTCCCACTTCACGCAGGAGCACGATCGGTTGGTTGGAGGGCATTTCGACCCGGACACCTACGACATCGAGCTCGTTCACACAGCAACCCTAGGACGTGCCCGGGACGTTTGGGTAGTCGGGCAGAGAACGGGGGGTCGATCCGGCCTTCGCACACCCGCCCGGCTCAGGGCAGGCGTACGCCGAGCGCGGTCTGCACGAGGGCCGCGTGCAGCCGCACCGTGAGCGCCGCCAGCTCCTTCGTACGAGCCTCGGCGTGCGCCCTTGTCTGCGGATTGCGGTGGCGCCTGAGCGGGGCCACCACCTGGTCCACGAGCCCGGCCTCACGGTCCGCGGCGGCCTTCATCACCCGAAGGTGGCGCGGCTCGATCCCGAACCGCCCCAGCTCCACGACGAGCGAGGCCACGGTGACCGCCTCGGCGTCGTAGGCACCGTCCGGCAGCGGTGCGAGGAGTCCGTACGACTCCCACTCCCGGAGCTCCTCGTCGCCGATGTCGGCCGCCGCGAGCAGCTCCGCCCGCCCGATCCGGGCCGCCGTGGGGCCCTCGGAGACCTCCAGGACGGGCTCACCGTCCCGCTGACGGCCCACGGTGGGCAGAGGGGCGGCCTCGCCGCGCTCCATGGCGTCCAGATGCTCGCGGATCACCTTGAGGGGCAGATAGTGGTCCCGCTGCATCCTCAGGACGTGCCCGAGGCGCTCGACGTCCCCGGCGGTGAACTTCCGGTACCCGGAGGGCGTCCGCTGCGGCTCGATCAGCCCCTCCGACTCCAGGAACCGGATCTTGGAGATGGTCACTTCGGGGAACTCGTCGCGCAGCACGGTCAGCACCGTGCCGATGCTCATCAGCTCCGTGGCGGCGGTGCCGTGTCCGGCACCACCGCTCGGTGTTTGAAGCATGGACCTTCCCTGGGGGTTCCCCGGACGGAGCCCGGGGGCGGGTCAGTACCCGCGCTGGCTCGCGTAGAACACCAGCCGGTACTTGCCGATCTGCACCTCGTCACCGTTGTTGAGGCCGACCTGGTCGATCCGCTCGCGGTTGACATACGTGCCGTTGAGGCTGCCCACGTCGGCCACCGTGAACGAGCCGTCCTGGCCGCGGCGGAACTCCACGTGCCGGCGCGAGACCGTCACGTCGTCCAGGAAGATGTCGCTCTGCGGATGACGCCCGGCCGTGGTCAGGTCGCCGTCCAGCAGGAAGCGGCTGCCCGAGTTCGGGCCACGGCGCACCACCAGGAGCGCGGAGCCCAGCGGCAGCGCGTCCACGGCCGCCTGTGCCTCCGGCGAGAGCGCCGGCAGCTGGGTCTGGCCGGTGACCTCGGCGTCGTACGCCTCGAGGCCGGAGATGGAGATCGTGGACGTGGTCTCGGACGGCCGCTCGGGGGTGGCCCCGGGCCGCAACGGGGCGCCGCAGTTGGAGCAGAAGCGGCTGTTCTCCGCGTTTCGGTTACCGCACCTCGTACACACCAGGGCCGACATAGGGGAAAACCCTCCACCCGTACTTGAGGTTGACGGTTGCCCGAAACCTATGCCGCCGGACTGCGCAGGGTCAACAGACGGCGCGCCCTGACCTCCGGAAATGTCACCGCCCGGACCACCGACCTGATCGCGGAACAGCGGGCGCTGCCCCTCTGCGTCTGGCTGTGCGCGATGGCGAGCGGTCGCGTTGTTGTCGCTGCCCTCTCGCGCGCTCTTGCCGAACAACCTCTGAAACAACTTCACGGGCGATTCCCCTTGACCGAAACAGACCCGCCCGTGGGGCAGGACGAACCCTGACTCAATACGCCGGCCGACCCGGACATCCTCACAACGTCCGTAACCACCAGACAGTTTCCACCACGCACCACCCATTCGGTGCGCCGACCCCCCGCAACCTCATGCCCCTGCCGGTCGTCCCCCATGCACCGCCGGTTCACTGGGAGGACGACCGAGCGTAGTCAGGCTGCTTCGCGGCTCGCAAGGCGTCCACGACGATCTTGCTCGCTCGCTCCACGGTGACCGTGGCCTGCTCCTTCTCGAGAGTCTGCACCACGCCTCCAGGGATGTTGAGCGCCGGCTCGAGATCCGCCGGCTTGCCGATGACCTTGAAACGGTAGGGAGCGTTGATCTTGTTCCCGTCGACGCTCACGCTCTTCCCGGAGTCCGTGAGGTAGGTGCCGGCCACCACGCGCACGTCGTTCACCTGGATCGCCTCCGCCCCGGCCGCGCGCAGCTCCTGGATCGCGTCGAGCAGCATGTCCGCCTCGACCGTTCCCTTCGTATCGTCGATCGTCATCGTGATGCCGGGCCCCTGCGCGGCCACCGTGCCCGCCAGAATGCCGAGTTGCTTCTCCTTCTCGACGGTCTGCTTGCGGGCCTCCTCGGCCTGGTCGGAGCTGTTCTCCAGCTCGTCGCGCTGCTTCTCCAGCCCCTGCTTCTCGTCCTCAAGACGTTGAGTACGGTCGTCGAGTTCATCGAGGATGCGAACAAGATCTTCCTGACGCGCGCCGCGCAGGGCACTGTCGCTGTCGCTGTTGGAGGCGACCTGGACGGCCAGCCCGAAGCCGAGGCCGAACAGCAGCACCGCCACGATGAGTTGGGCCCGGGTGACCCGCGGCGGCCACAGCCCCTTGCCCAGCCGCTGTCGTCCGGTCAGCTCGGGCTGCTTCTCCTCGGGAGCGTCGGCGGCCTCGGGAGCCTCCGCGGGCACCTCTTCGGGCAGTTCCTTGCGCAGCCTGTTCTCGGGCGTCTCTTCCTTGTCGCTCATCGGCCTCACGCCCGGAACACGTGCCGGCGGATCGCCGCGGCGTTCGAGAAGATGCGGATGCCGAGAACGACGACGACACCGGTGGACAGCTGGGCGCCCACGCCCAACTTGTCGCCCAGGAACACGATCAGCGCGGCGACGACCACGTTGGACAGGAACGACACCACGAAGACCTTGTCGTCGAAGATGCCGTCGAGCATGGCCCGCAGGCCGCCGAACACGGCATCCAGCGCCGCGACGACGGCGATCGGCAGATAAGGCTCGACGACCGCCGGAACCTCAGGCCGGACCAACAGTCCGGCCACGACTCCCACGACGAGGCCCAGTACGGCGATCACGATGTGCCCTTCTCAGTCTTCTCGGTGCTCGGTTGTGCGGTACGTACGATCACACTCGGTGCGGCGGGCAGCCGGAGGTCGTCCTCGACGGAGATGCCGGTCCGGATGCCGTAGTTCTCTTGCAGGGCGTGCAGATACAGCCCGTCGGCGCTGTTCTGGAACCTGGTGCTCAACTGCTTGCCGTTCCCCACGGCGAGCACCGTATAGGGCGGAACCAGTGGCTTGTTGTCGACCAGTATCGCGTCACCCGCGGCCCTGATCGCCGACAGCGCCGTCAGCCGCTGCCCGTTGATGGAGATGGCCTCGGCCCCCGACTCCCACAGCCCGTTGACCACGCGCTGCATGTCGCGGTCGCGGACCCGGCCGGTGTCGGAGAAGTCCGAGGTCTCGCGCGGGTCGCCGTTGCCGCCACTGGTCGCTTCCTTGGCGTCGTTGACGACCAGTTTCACGCCAGGACCGTGCACTTCGACCGCGCCCGACAGGATGCCCACGAGTTCGCTCTGGTCCCCGCCGCCGCTCTCCCTGAGCGCCTCGCGCTGGCTCGCGCTCACCTCGTCGCGCAGCTTGTCGACGGAGCCCTCCAGCTTGTCCGCCGCCGCGGTCTCCCGGTCGATGCGGTCGATCAGCTCCTCGCGCTCCTTGGCCACGACCGGAGCCGCCACGCGCGCCTGTGCCGCTCCCACGGTCACCACGAGGGCGGCGAGCACGAGTCCGGCGGCCAGGCCGAGTTTGGCACGGAGGGTCTTCGGCAGGCCGCCGGCACCGTCCGCCTTCTTACGGGCGGCCGCCTCGGCATACCCGTCGTCGAGGCTGTGGTCCATGACGTTGGTGAGCAGCGACATGGATGCGTCCGGACGCGAGGGTCGCGTGGGTGTGCTCCGAACGGGGGGCTGCTGCGGCATGCCGCACATCGTCGCACGTCGCGCCCACTACCTCCGAATGGCCCCACCGGCGTGCCGGACAGGCCCCCTTGAGGACACCTGCCCGGCACGCGCGCGTGCTGCGTCTTTCAGCGCCCGGCGCTGTCCACGACCGCCGACCACTCGTCGAGCAGGACCTGCGCGGAGGCGTCGTCCGGCCCCTCCGCCCACAGATGGGTGACCGCCTCCGCGGGGTCGGGCAGCACCATCACCCAGCGCCCGTCGGTCTCCACCACCCGCACGCCGTCGGTGGTGTCCACGAAGCGGTCTCCGGCCGCCTCGACGACCCGCCGCATCACAAGTCCCTTGACGGCCCAGGGAGTCGCCAGATCCCGCTTCAGGACGTGCGCACGCGGGATCCGGGCGTCGATCTGGCTGAGCGTGAGCTGCGTCCGCGCCACCAGCCCGATCAGCCGTACGAAGGCCGCCGTACCGTCGAAGACACTGCTGAACTCCGGGACGATGAAACCGCCCTTGCCGTCCCCGCCGAAGATGGTCGACTCGTCGCGGCCGACCCGGGTCAGGTCGTCGGGCGAGGTCGTCGTCCACTCCACCTGTGTCCCGTGGTACGCCGCCACCTGCTCAGCGATACGCGTGGTGGTCACCGGCAGCGCCACTCGCCCACTGCGCCGCTCCGCCGCCACCAGGTCGAGCATCACGAGCAGCGCCCGGTCGTCCTCGACGATCCGCCCCTTCTCGTCGACCAGCGACAGCCGCTCACCGACGGGGTCGAACCGCACTCCGAAGGCGGCGCGCGAGGACGCCACAATCTCCCCGAGCCGCACCAGCCCCGACCGCCGTACATCCGCGGTCTCCGTGGGCCGTGACTCGTCGAGACCCGGGTTGATGGTCAGCGAGTCCACACCCAACTTGCCGAGCAGACTGGGCAGCACGAGCCCCGCGCTGCCGTTCGACGCGTCGACGACGACCTTCAGCCCGGACTCGGCGATACCGGTCGTGTCGACATTGCGCAGCAGCGACCCGGTGTACGAGTCGAAGACACTGGCCGGGAAATGAAGGTCCCCGATCTCGCCCGGGAACGCCCGCCGGTACTCCTGCCGCGCGAACACCCGGTCCAGCTTCCGCTGGCTGCCCTGCGACAGATCGGCGCCCTGTCCGTCGAAGAACATGATGTCCACGGAATCCGGCACCCCGAGCGTGGTCCGGATCATGATCCCGCCGGCACTGCCACGCGCGGTCTGCTGCCGGGCGACGGGCAGCGGTACGTTCTCCAGGTCTCTTACGTCGATGGCGCTGGCCTGCAGCGCGGAGATCACCGCCCGCTTGAGCGCGCGGGCTCCTCGGGAGTGGTCGCGGGCCGTGGTGACGGTGGAGCCCTTCTTGAGCGTCGTCGCATAGGCGCCTGCGAGGCGCACCGCGAGCTCGGGCGTGATCTCCACGTTCAGGATGCCGGACACCCCACGGGCACCGAAGAGATGGGCCTGGCCCCTGGACTCCCAGATGACCGAGGTGTTGACGAAGGCACCGGCCTCAATGGTCTTGAACGGGTAGACCCGTACATTGCCCTGAACGATCGATTCTTCACCGATCAGGCACTCGTCGCCGATGACCGCGCCGTCCTCGATCCGTGCGGCCCGCATGATGTCGGTGTTCTTTCCGACCACGCATCCGCGCAGATTGCTGTGCTGCCCGACGTACACGTTGTCGTGGACGACGGCCTTGTGCAGAAAGGCACCGCTCTTCACGACGACGTTCGAGCCCACGACGGTGTGCTCGCGGATTTCGGCACCGGCTTCGACCTTGGCGTAGTCGCCGATGTAGAGCGGCCCGCGCAGAACGGCATCGGGATGCACCTCGGCACCCTCAGCCACCCACACACCCGGGGAGATCTCGAAGCCGTCGAGCTCGACGTCGACCTTGCCCTCCAGGACGTCGGCCTGCGCCTTCACATAGCTCTCATGCGTACCTACGTCCTCCCAGTAGCCCTCGGCGACATAGCCGTAAATCGGCTTGCCTTCCTTCATCAACTGCGGAAAGACATCGCCGGACCAGTCGACGGGCACATCGGCCTCGACGTAGTCGAAGACCTCGGGCTCCATGACATAGATGCCCGTATTCACCGTGTCGGAGAAGACCTGCCCCCAGGTCGGCTTCTCCAGGAAGCGCTCGACCTTGCCCTCTTCGTCGACGATCGTGATCCCGAATTCCAGCGGATTGGGCACACGGGTCAGACACACGGTGACGAGCGCACCCTTTTCCTTGTGGAAATTGATGAGCTCGGTGAGGTCGAAGTCGGTCAGCGCATCGCCGGAGATGACGAGGAAAGCGTCGTCCTTCAACGCCTCTTCGGCGTTCTTGACGCTTCCTGCGGTACCGAGTGGCTTCTCCTCGTTGGCATAGGAGAGCTCCATTCCGAGCTCTTCGCCGTCCCCGAAGTAGTTCTTGACCAATGAGGCCAGGAACTGGACAGTTACGACGGTCTCGTTCAGCCCATGCCTTTTGAGCAGCCTGAGCACATGCTCCATGATCGGGCGGTTGGCCACGGGTAGGAGCGGCTTGGGCATGCTTGAGGTCATGGGGCGAAGGCGTGTGCCTTCACCTCCGGCCATCACGACGGCCTTCATGTCGGAAGCGTCCTCCTCAAAGAGACGACGGTCTAGCCGACTTCACCCGTCCAGATTGTCCCGCACTTTTCCACCGGAAGCCATCGAGCCGCTACGGCCGGAGCAATCGGCGAGTTCAGTCGGCCATGGCGTCCGCACGGATCAGGCGGCGGACTTGTACCACGTAGAGGACTCCTGCCCACCAGTACAGCGTTGTACCCCAACCTGCGAACGCCCATCCGAAAATAGCAGCGAGTGACGCGATCCATCCAGTTCCGTCACTGAGCAGGAGCAACGGGAAGGCATACATCAGGTTGAAGGTGGCCGCCTTCCCCAGGAAGTTCACCTGCGGCGGCGGATAGCCGTGCCGACGGAGGATGCCCACCATCACCAGCAGGACCAGCTCTCGCGCCAGAAGTACAGCGGTCAACCAGATCGGCAGAATCTCGCGCCAGGTGAGACCGACCAAAGTCGAGAGAATGTAGAGCCGGTCGGCCGCGGGATCGAGAAGCCGGCCGAGGCTGCTGATCTGGTTCCAGCGACGCGCGAGCTTGCCGTCCAGGTAGTCGCTGATCCCACTCAGGGCCAGCACCAACAGCGCCCAGCCGTCACTCTTCGGCCCTCCGAACTCGGGCCTGAGAATCAGCCACAGGAAGATCGGTACGCCGGCGAGACGCGCCATGCTGAGGATGTTGGGGATGGTGAGGACCCGGTCCGTCTGGACGCGGGTCTCCTGGACCTCCACCCGGGAGCCTCCTGTGGGAAACGAGCCAACGATGCCCCCTGACCTTACCTCAACGCAAAAAAGCTCTGGCTCTTGGGCTTGAGTGCCCAAGAGCCAGAGCTCTAAAAGGAGTTCGGCGGCGTCCTACTCTCCCACAGGGTCCCCCCTGCAGTACCATCGGCGCTGTAAGGCTTAGCTTCCGGGTTCGGAATGTAACCGGGCGTTTCCCTCACGCTATAACCACCGAAACACTATGAAGTTAGACCGGGAACATGACACGGTCGTTGCCTCAGAACTAACACAGTGGACGCGAGCAAATATGGACAAGCCCTCGGCCTATTAGTACCGGTCACCTCCAGCAGTTACCTGCCTTCCAGATCCGGCCTATCAACCCAGTCGTCTACTGGGAGCCTTACCCCATCAAGTGGGTGGGAATACTCATCTCGAAGCAGGCTTCCCGCTTAGATGCTTTCAGCGGTTATCCCTCCCGAACGTAGCCAACCAGCCATGCCCTTGGCAGAACAACTGGCACACCAGAGGTTCGTCCGTCCCGGTCCTCTCGTACTAGGGACAGCCCTTCTCAATATTCCTGCGCGCGCAGCGGATAGGGACCGAACTGTCTCACGACGTTCTAAACCCAGCTCGCGTACCGCTTTAATGGGCGAACAGCCCAACCCTTGGGACCGACTCCAGCCCCAGGATGCGACGAGCCGACATCGAGGTGCCAAACCATCCCGTCGATATGGACTCTTGGGGAAGATCAGCCTGTTATCCCCGGGGTACCTTTTATCCGTTGAGCGACGGCGCTTCCACAAGCCACCGCCGGATCACTAGTCCCGACTTTCGTCCCTGCTCGACCCGTCGGTCTCACAGTCAAGCTCCCTTGTGCACTTACACTCAACACCTGATTGCCAACCAGGCTGAGGGAACCTTTGGGCGCCTCCGTTACTCTTTAGGAGGCAACCGCCCCAGTTAAACTACCCATCAGACACTGTCCCTGATCCGGATCACGGACCCAGGTTAGACATCCAGCACGACCAGACTGGTATTTCAACGACGACTCCCCCCGAACTGGCGTCCGGAGTTCACAGTCTCCCAGCTATCCTACACAAGCCGAACCGAACACCAATATCAAACTGTAGTAAAGGTCCCGGGGTCTTTCCGTCCTGCTGCGCGAAACGAGCATCTTTACTCGTAGTGCAATTTCACCGGGCCTATGGTTGAGACAGTCGAGAAGTCGTTACGCCATTCGTGCAGGTCGGAACTTACCCGACAAGGAATTTCGCTACCTTAGGATGGTTATAGTTACCACCGCCGTTTACTGGCGCTTAAGTTCTCAGCTTCGCCACACCGAAATGTGACTAACCGGTCCCCTTAACGTTCCAGCACCGGGCAGGCGTCAGTCCGTATACATCGCCTTACGGCTTCGCACGGACCTGTGTTTTTAGTAAACAGTCGCTTCTCGCTGGTCTCTGCGGCCACCCCCAGCTCACCGAGTAAATCGGATCACCAGTGATGGCCCCCCTTCTCCCGAAGTTACGGGGGCATTTTGCCGAGTTCCTTAACCATAGTTCACCCGAACGCCTCGGTATTCTCTACCTGACCACCTGAGTCGGTTTAGGGTACGGGCCGCCATGAAACTCGCTAGAGGCTTTTCTCGACAGCATAGGATCATCCACTTCACCACAATCGGCTCGGCATCAGGTCTCAGACACATGGTGTGCGGATTTGCCTACACACCGTCCTACACCCTTACCCCGGGACAACCACCGCCCGGGCTGGACTACCTTCCTGCGTCACCCCATCACTCACCTACTACAGGTCTGGTCCGTCGGCTCCACCACTCCCCTTTGCCCGAAGGCTCCGGGGCGGCTTCACGGACTTAGCATCGCCTGGTTCGATGTTTGACGCTTCACAGCGGGTACCGGAATATCAACCGGTTATCCATCGACTACGCCTGTCGGCCTCGCCTTAGGTCCCGACTTACCCTGGGCAGATCAGCTTGACCCAGGAACCCTTAGTCAATCGGCGCACACGTTTCCCACGTGTGAATCGCTACTCATGCCTGCATTCTCACTCGTCAACCGTCCACAACTCGCTTCCGCGGCTGCTTCACCCGGCAGACGACGCTCCCCTACCCATCACAGCCTCCGTTGGGAGTATTGCTGCAATGACACGACTTCGGCGGTACGCTTGAGCCCCGCTACATTGTCGGCGCGGAATCACTAGACCAGTGAGCTATTACGCACTCTTTCAAGGGTGGCTGCTTCTAAGCCAACCTCCTGGTTGTCTGTGCGACTCCACATCCTTTCCCACTTAGCGTACGCTTAGGGGCCTTAGTCGATGCTCTGGGCTGTTTCCCTCTCGACCATGGAGCTTATCCCCCACAGTCTCACTGCCGCGCTCTCACTTACCGGCATTCGGAGTTTGGCTAAGGTCAGTAACCCGGTAGGGCCCATCGCCTATCCAGTGCTCTACCTCCGGCAAGAAACACACGACGCTGCACCTAAATGCATTTCGGGGAGAACCAGCTATCACGGAGTTTGATTGGCCTTTCACCCCTAACCACAGGTCATCCCCCAGGTTTTCAACCCTGGTGGGTTCGGTCCTCCACGAAGTCTTACCTCCGCTTCAACCTGCCCATGGCTAGATCACTCCGCTTCGGGTCTTGAGCGTGCTACTAAAACGCCCTGTTCGGACTCGCTTTCGCTACGGCTACCCCACCCGGGTTAACCTCGCAACACACCGCAAACTCGCAGGCTCATTCTTCAAAAGGCACGCAGTCACGAGGCAAGCACAAGTGCTCGCCCGACGCTCCCACGGCTTGTAGGCACACGGTTTCAGGTACTATTTCACTCCGCTCCCGCGGTACTTTTCACCATTCCCTCACGGTACTATCCGCTATCGGTCACCAGGGAATATTTAGGCTTAGCGGGTGGTCCCGCCAGATTCACACGGGATTTCTCGGGCCCCGTGCTACTTGGGTGTCTCTCAAACGAGCCGCTGACGTTTCGACTACGGGGGTCTTACCCTCTACGCCGGACCTTTCGCATGTCCTTCGCCTACATCAACGGTTTCTGACTCGCCTCACAGCCGGCAGACTGTGAAAGAGAGATCCCACAACCCCGTATACGCAACCCCTGCCGGGTCTCACACGCATACGGTTTGGCCTCATCCGGTTTCGCTCGCCACTACTCCCGGAATCACGGTTGTTTTCTCTTCCTGCGGGTACTGAGATGTTTCACTTCCCCGCGTTCCCTCCACTTGCCCTATGTGTTCAGGCAAGGGTGACAGCCCATGACGACTGCCGGGTTTCCCCATTCGGACACCCCCGGATCAAAGCCTGGTTGACGACTCCCCGGGGCCTATCGTGGCCTCCCACGTCCTTCATCGGTTCCTGGTGCCAAGGCATCCACCGTGCGCCCTTAAAAACTTGGCCACAGATGCTCGCGTCCACTGTGCAGTTCTCAAACAACGACCAGTCGCCCATCACACACCACTCACGCGGTGCTTCACCGGGGCCGGCGTCGAGGGAATTCATTCCCTCAGACACCCAACAGCGTGCCCGGACCGGTCCCGCCCGGAGATCATGCTTTCCACGCCCCCGAGAGGGCAGTACTCACAGCCTCCGACCCGTGAACCGGACCGAATAATCAACGTTCCACCCATGAGCAACCGTGCAAGACATTTGCCTGCAGTCGGCTATTGCTCCTTAGAAAGGAGGTGATCCAGCCGCACCTTCCGGTACGGCTACCTTGTTACGACTTCGTCCCAATCGCCAGTCCCACCTTCGACAGCTCCCTCCCACAAGGGGTTGGGCCACCGGCTTCGGGTGTTACCGACTTTCGTGACGTGACGGGCGGTGTGTACAAGGCCCGGGAACGTATTCACCGCAGCACTGCTGATCTGCGATTACTAGCAACTCCGACTTCATGGGGTCGAGTTGCAGACCCCAATCCGAACTGAGACCGGCTTTTTGAGATTCGCTCCACCTCACGGTATCGCAGCTCATTGTACCGGCCATTGTAGCACGTGTGCAGCCCAAGACATAAGGGGCATGATGACTTGACGTCGTCCCCACCTTCCTCCGAGTTGACCCCGGCGGTCTCCTGTGAGTCCCCATCACCCCGAAGGGCATGCTGGCAACACAGAACAAGGGTTGCGCTCGTTGCGGGACTTAACCCAACATCTCACGACACGAGCTGACGACAGCCATGCACCACCTGTACACCGACCACAAGGGGGCGACCATCTCTGGCCGTTTCCGGTGTATGTCAAGCCTTGGTAAGGTTCTTCGCGTTGCGTCGAATTAAGCCACATGCTCCGCTGCTTGTGCGGGCCCCCGTCAATTCCTTTGAGTTTTAGCCTTGCGGCCGTACTCCCCAGGCGGGGAACTTAATGCGTTAGCTGCGGCACCGACGACGTGGAATGTCGCCAACACCTAGTTCCCACCGTTTACGGCGTGGACTACCAGGGTATCTAATCCTGTTCGCTCCCCACGCTTTCGCTCCTCAGCGTCAGTAATGGCCCAGAGATCCGCCTTCGCCACCGGTGTTCCTCCTGATATCTGCGCATTTCACCGCTACACCAGGAATTCCGATCTCCCCTACCACACTCTAGCTAGCCCGTATCGAATGCAGAACCGGGGTTAAGCCCCGGTCTTTCACACCCGACGTGACAAGCCGCCTACGAGCTCTTTACGCCCAATAATTCCGGACAACGCTTGCGCCCTACGTATTACCGCGGCTGCTGGCACGTAGTTAGCCGGCGCTTCTTCTGCAGGTACCGTCACTTGCGCTTCTTCCCTGCTGAAAGAGGTTTACAACCCGAAGGCCGTCATCCCTCACGCGGCGTCGCTGCATCAGGCTTCCGCCCATTGTGCAATATTCCCCACTGCTGCCTCCCGTAGGAGTCTGGGCCGTGTCTCAGTCCCAGTGTGGCCGGTCGCCCTCTCAGGCCGGCTACCCGTCGTCGCCTTGGTGAGCCGTTACCTCACCAACAAGCTGATAGGCCGCGGGCTCATCCTTCACCGCCGGAGCTTTCAACCCCCACAGATGCCTGCAGGAGTGGTATCCGGTATTAGACCCCGTTTCCAGGGCTTGTCCCAGAGTGAAGGGCAGATTGCCCACGTGTTACTCACCCGTTCGCCACTAATCCCCACCGAAGTGGTTCATCGTTCGACTTGCATGTGTTAAGCACGCCGCCAGCGTTCGTCCTGAGCCAGGATCAAACTCTCCGTGAATGTTTTCCCGTAATCGGGACTACACACACGAGAGCGGAACCACCGGAGGAATGATCCGGCAGTTCACAGCGTCCTCGCTGTGTTTTGTTTCAAAGGAACCTCGTCCCGACCATGACGGCCGGAGACGGGGTATCAACATATCTGGCGTTGATTTTTGGCACGCTGTTGAGTTCTCAAGGAACGGACGCTTCCTTTGTACTCACCCTCGCGGGCTTTCCTCCGGGCTTCCCTTCGGTGTTCCAGACTCTATCAGTGTTTTTCCGTCCCCCTGACCACCGTCCTGCAGGCATGCAGAAGGCGACCCCGAGATAGGATCTGACGAGTATGGGTGCTGCTGAGCAAGGACGCTCGGTCGCGCCGCTCGGTCTCAAGCAGGAGTACGACTGTACACGGGGCCGCGAAGCGGGTGCAAATCGATTGAGCTGGTGGTCTAGACCACTAACCGGTATCTTTCATGCGGAACCGGCACTTCATATGACATACGCTGCTGCCCAGTGTGCCGTCCGGGACTGGCAGTGACGGCCCGTACATGAATCTCCACCCCTGGGAGGCTCCCATGACCACCGTGACGTCCCCTTTGGCCGGACGCGCCATCGGACTGGCGGCCGTGCCTGATCCGGTCTTCTCCGGAGCCATGGTCGGCCCGGGTACGGCGATCGATCCCGTCCGTGAGCCCTCCGAGGCCGTCGCTCCCGTGGACGGCGTCATCGTCTCTCTGCACCCGCACGCTTTCGTCGTCGTCGACGAGCACGGGCACGGAGTCCTCACTCACCTCGGCATCGACACCGTGCAGCTCAACGGCGAGGGCTTCGAGCTCCTCGTGAACAAGGGCGACACCGTGACGCGCGGCCAGGGCGTCGTGCGCTGGAACCCGGCCGCCGTGGAGGCCGCAGGCAAGTCCGCGGTGTGCCCGGTGGTGGCGCTGGAGGCCACCACCGAGGCCCTCTCCGATCTTCGTGACGACGGCGATGTGAAGGCCGGCGACAGTCTCTTCGTCTGGAAGTGACGTCAGTGCCGTCGTATGACGGCGAGTAGGACAACCATCGCGGCGGCGGGACCCGCCGCACTATCGGAGACGGGTGAGATGGAGACAACGCTGCGAGGCGTCGGCGTGAGCCACGGTGTGGCGATCGGCGAGGTTCGGCACATGGGAACGGCGGTGCTTGAGCCGCCTGCCAAGCAGATCCCGGCGGAGGACGCGGAGCGCGAACAGGGGCGCGCTCGCCAGGCCGTGGAAGCTGTGGCGGCCGATCTGATGGCGCGCGGCAATCTGGCGGGGGGCGAAGCCCAGGCGGTGCTCGAGGCGCAGGCCATGATGGCCCAGGACCCCGAGCTGATGTCGGACGTCGAACGGCGTATCGCCGTCGGGAGCACGGCTGAGCGTGCCGTGTACGACGCGTTCGCCGCGTACCGCGCCCTGCTGGCCGGTGCCGGTGAGTACCTCGCCGGTCGGGTGGCCGACCTGGACGACGTGCGGAATCGTATCGTCGCCCGGCTGCTCGGGGTTCCGATGCCGGGCGTCCCGGACAGCGACGAGCCGTACGTGCTCATTGCGCGTGACCTTGCGCCTGCCGACACGGCGCTGCTGGACCCGACGCTGGTCCTCGGCTTCGTCACCGAGGAGGGCGGTCCGACCAGCCACAGCGCGATTCTGGCGCGGGCGCTCGGGGTGCCGGCCGTGGTGGCGCTGCCGGGTGCCGGTGAGCTGGCCGAGGGAACGGTGATCGCCGTGGACGGCAGCACCGGCGAGATCTTCGTGAACCCCAGTGCGGACAAGCGGGCCCAGTTGGAGGCCGCGGCCGCCGAGCGCAAGGCCGCGCTGGCCTCCTCGACCGGGCCGGGCGCGACCTCCGACGGCCACAAGGTGCCGCTGCTGGCGAACGTCGGCGGTCCGGCTGACGTACCCGCTGCCGTCGAGGCCGGGGCCGAGGGTGTCGGTCTCTTCCGCACCGAGTTCCTCTTCCTGGACGACAGCAAGAACGCTCCGTCGGAGGAGAAGCAGGTCGAGGCGTACCGGCAGGTGCTGGAGGCGTTCCCCGAGGGTCGTGTCGTGGTCCGTGTCCTGGACGCGGGCGCGGACAAGCCGCTGGACTTCCTGACGCCGGCCGACGAGCCCAACCCGGCACTGGGTGTGCGCGGTCTGCGGACGCTGCTCGACCATCCCGAGGTGTTGCGCACCCAGCTGACGGCGCTCGCGAAGGCGTCGGAGGGGCTGCCCGTCTACCTCGAGGTGATGGCCCCGATGGTCGCGGACCGTGCCGACGCCAAGGCGTTCGCCGACGCGTGCCGTGAGGCGGGTCTGCGGGCGAAGTTCGGGGCGATGGTCGAGATTCCGTCGGCCGCACTGCGGGCTCGGTCGATCCTGCAGGAGGTCGAGTTCCTGTCGCTGGGGACCAACGACCTGGCCCAGTACACCTTCGCCGCCGACCGTCAGGTCGGCGCGGTGTCCCGGTTGCAGGACCCGTGGCAGCCCGCGCTGCTCGACCTGGTCGCGCTGTCCGCGGAGGCAGCCAAGGCCGAGGGCAAGAGCTGTGGCGTCTGCGGTGAGGCAGCGTCCGACCCGCTGCTGGCATGTGTGCTGACCGGTCTGGGTGTCACCTCTCTCTCCATGGGGGCGGCGTCGATTCCTTACGTCCGGGCGACGCTGGCCAAGTACACGCTGGCCCAGTGCGAGCGGGCCGCCGCGGCCGCCCGGGCCACGGAGAGCGCCGAGGAAGCGCGCAACGCGGCTCAGGCGGTGCTGTCCGGCGAGTAGGAGCCGGAACGGCTTTTCCTGAGGGGCGCTCCACCTGCGGGTGGGGCGCCCCTTTGCGTGTTCAGTGACGGTGGCCCGGTGCTTCTCCTTCCTGTCCAAGGTCGGGCGGCACGCAGTAGTCGACGTCGGATTCCGGGGAGATCAGGTCGCCGGACTCGATGTCGGTGCAGTAGGCGTCGAAGACCTCGCCTGCGGTGAGCGGTTCGAGGCCTTCGCCGCGCAGGCGCCAGCCGTAGATGCGGTCGCCGGTCTCGGGGGTGGTGGTGCGCATGACGAGTCCGCCGGGGCTCTGGGTGGCAATGCCGAGCGCCAGCACCGTGGTGAACTCGAGGGCTTCGGCCTCGTCCAGTTGGATCGCACCTTCGTCGTCCTCGTCCGCGTGGAGGACGGAGACGAGGGTTTCCGGTGTCGCCTGGACGCTGCAGACGAGGTGACGGTTGCCGGGTCCGGCGGTGTCGAGGATGCGGACGAGGAGGCCGGATGCGCGGGCGAAGGCGGCGCGGCCGATGTCCTCGCCACAAGAGGCGCAGGCGCCGAGTCGGGCCAGGAGTGTGGACGCGTACTCCCACGTGGCCTGTCGGACGGCTTCGTCGACGAGGGTCGGGACGAGGTCGGTCAGGGGTTGGCCGTCGTAGGGAACGGTCGGTCCCGTGCTCGCCAGTTCCGCGGTGAAGCGGGTGCGGCTGGACGGGATGTCGGGGTCGAGGCCCGCGTCCGTGCAGAACTCGGCGTACTCCTGCGGGTCGAAGAGGGCGACGGTGGTGTGGCTGCCCTGGGAGGCGCGTGTCTTGAGGAGCGCCTCCACCTGATCCAGGTAGGTCTTGTGGTTGTCGAAGGTGAAGGTGCGATAGCGGCGCATGGCACGGAAGTCGTGCTCGTCGGTCAGAAGGCCGATGGTGCCGGCGATTTCGCGGCGCAGGACGCGGCGCATGGTCTGGTGGTCGGTGTGCCTCATCTTTTCCCCCTGTGCACAGTCGATCAATGCTCACTCACAGTAACGGGCGGCACTGACAACGGCGTCCGGGCGAGGCGTTCGCGGACCAGTCGATGCTGGAACATGCAGGTCAGGGCGATGGTGGCACCGAAGGCCGTCCAGCCGACAGGGCCCGTGGCGATGGCCGCGGTGACGGCGAGTGGTCCGACGCTGCGCTGGGCGGACTGGGCCAGGCCGTGGACGCCGAGATAGGCGCCCTGCGCGGTGTCGGGTGCCAGGGCGACGGAGAGTTCCCAGGAGACGGTGGCGTGCAGCATCTCGGCCAGCGTGAAGAGGATGGCTGCGGTGGTGAGGAGCAGTACGCCGGTGACGGCTCCGCCGGTGGACGAGAGCGCCAGGGCGAGACCGCCGAACGCGAAGGCGGCCGACAGCGGGATCAGGAGCGCTCGGGCGGCGGCCGTGGTCGTGCCGAAGCGGGCCAGGGGGACCTGGAAGGCCACCACCATCACGTTGTTGAGGACCATCAGCAAGGGCGCCAGGCCGTGTGGTGCGTTGCTCGCGTGCGCGATCCACAGAGGCAGACCGACCTTGAAGACGGCGTCGTCCAGGAAGAGGACGGTCTCCGTGGCGACGTAGGCGAGGTAGGTGCGGTCGCGCCAGGGGTTGGGCGGCTTGGCCTCCGGTGTCGCGGCCTTCGAGGTGGTGACGGTGCGAGCGGCGGACGGTGGCTCGCCGCAGCGCAGGGTGAGGAGCGCGGAGGCGACGAAGGACACGGCGTCGCCGGCGAGGAGCCACTGGTACGCGGTGGTGGTGCCGAGGGCGAGGGCTGCCGCTGCGGCGAGGCCGCCCAGGGCCCAGCCGACGTTGGCGACGGTGCGCTGCACGGCCTGGTAGCGGACCCGGTCGGGTCCGGCCGTGCGGGTGGCGTAGAGCTTGGTGAGGACGCTCGCCGCGCGGTCGCCGAGGCTTCCGACCGCCGCGAAGGCGAGCAGCAGGGCGTAGTCGTTCGTGGTGAGGAGCGCGAAGGAGGCCAGGGCGCGCAGGAGTTGGAGGGCGATCAGGACGCGGGTGAGCGGGAACCGATCGGCGAGGCGGCCGCCCAGCGGTGCGCCGGCGATGCCGATGGCCCCGGCCGTCGCCGCGAGGGTGCCGACCTGGGCCACGGAGAGGCCGGACACGTAGGTGAAGTACAGGACGGACACCGAGGCCCACAGCCCGCTGCCGGTGCGGTCGACGAGGGCGACGGCGAGCATTCTGCGTCCGTCGGGCCCTCCGGGTATCCGCCTCGACCATGCGGCTGCGCTGCGCATCGGATGCACTGGTCTCCCTTGCCTCGACTTATGTATTGATACATAATTGGAAACGTGGCAATACAATATGGGATCAGTGGTACGACGGCCAAGGGAATTGCCGCGTCCGTCGAACGGGGCGTGGCGGAGGGCGCGTTGGAGCCGGGAGCCGCGCTGCCTCCGGTTCGGCGGTTGGCGGACGACCTCGGGGTGAGTGCCGGGACGGTCGCCACGGCCTACAAGGAGCTGCGACGGCGCGGGATCGTCGTCACGCGCGGGCGTGGCGGGACGGTGGTGGCGCCCGCACCCGCCGTGGCCTCGCGGCGGCCGCCCAGGGTTCCGGAGGGGCTACGGGACCTGGCCGGCGGGCATCCGGATCCCAGGCTGCTCCCCGCTCTCGTACCGCCGTCGCGCCTGTCCCCCGGCGCGCGGTCGCACCGTTCGACTCCGAGGCTGGCGCGGCTGGAGGACGCCGCTCGGGACTGGATCGGGGCCGACGGTGTGCCCGTGGAGCATGTGACGTTCGCGCACGGGGCGCTGGATCTGATCGGGCGGCTGTTGTCCGTGGAGTTGCGGCCCGGCGATGCCGTGGCGATGGAGGACCCGGGGTATCACCATCTGCTGGACCTGGTCACGGCGTTGGGGCTGCGGATCGTGCCGGTGGCCGTGGACGACGAGGGTGTGCGGCCCGAGGCTCTGCGCGGGGCGCTGCGGGCGGGTGTACGGGCTGTCGTGTGCAGTCCTCGGGCGCAGAATCCGTACGGCGGCTGCTTCTCCATGGCGCGTCGGGACGTGCTCGTGGAGGTGCTCCGGGACGAGCCGGACGTGTTGGTCGTCGAGAACGACCATGCTTCCTCGGTCGCGGCCGCGCCTCTGCACTCGTTGACCGAAAGCGGGCCGACGCGCTGGGTGCACGTGCGGACGGTGAGCAAGACCCTCGGGACGGACCTGCGGTGGGCGGCCGCGGCGTGTGACGCGACCACGCTGGCCCGGCACGACGGGCGGTTGCTACTGACCTCGGGGTGGGTCAGTCATCTGCTCCAGGACACCGTGCACGGGTTGCTGACCGACACCGCCACGCGCGCGTTGGTGGCGCGTGCCCAGGAGACGTACCAGGAGCGCCGCGGCGCCCTCCTCCGCGAGCTGGGCGATCGTGGCATCCCCGCGCGGGGAGCCAGCGGGATGAACCTGTGGGTGCCCGTGCGGGACGAGTCGGCCGTGGTGAACGGACTGCGGTCGTACGGCTGGTGGGTGGCCGCCGGGGCCAGGTTCCGGCTGTCGTCGGCACCGGGCGTGCGGATCTCCGTGGCGGAGCTGGAGCCGGTCGACGCGGTGCGGCTGGCCTCGGACTTCGCCGCCGTGCTCGGCGAGTCCGAGGCCACCTACGGCGGCTGACGGTCAGGCGCGCTTGCGGGCGAGGTCCTCGTAGAAGGACAGCAGGTCGAGGTTGTCGATGGAGCCGGGGTTGACCGCCTTCTCCAGTGGAGTGCCCTGGAGGAGGCGTTTGACCGGGACCTCGATGCGCTTGCCGGTTAGGGTGTGCGGGACGCCCGGGACCTCGATGATCTCGTCGGGGACGTGCCTCGGGGAGAGCTGTTCGCGGATGGTCTGCTTGATGCGGTCGAGCAGGGCCTCGTCCAGGACCGCACCGGGGGCCAGGTGCACGAAGAGGGGCATCCAGTAGCCGCCGTCGGGCTGTTCGATCCCGATGACGAGGGATTCCTTGATCTCCGGGAGGCGCTCCACAGCTTCGTAGATGTCCGCCGAGCCCATCCGCACGCCCTGGCGGTTGAGCGTCGAGTCCGAGCGGCCGTGGATGACCACGGAGCCACGTGAGGTGACGGTGATCCAGTCGCCGTGGCGCCAAACGCCGGGGTAGGTGTCGAAGTAACTGCCGTGGTAGCGGCTGCCGTCGGGGTCGTTCCAGAAGCGGATCGGCATCGACGGCATGGGGTTGGTGACGACGAGCTCGCCGACCTCGTCGATGAGGGGCTCGCCGCTCGGGTCCCAGGACTGCAGGTCCGTGCCGAGGCCGGCTGCCTGGAGTTCACCGATGTACACCGGGAGGGTCGGCACGGCTCCGGCGAAGCAGGAGCACACGTCCGTGCCGCCGCTGACGGACGCGATCCACAGGTCGTCGCGGACCTCGTCGTGCAGCCAGCGGAACCCGTCGGGCGGCAGCGGTGATCCGGTGGTGGCGACGCAGCGCACCTTGGAGAGGTCGAAGTCGCGCGCGGGGTGGACGCCGGCCTTGCGGCAGGCCATGACGTAGGCCGCGGAGGTGCCGTAGAGGGTCGCTCCGGTGCGCTCGGCGATGCGCCACTGGGCTCCTGTGTCCGGGTATCCGGGGCTGCCGTCGTAGAGCACGATCGTGGTGCCGGTGAGGAGTCCGGAGACGAGGAAGTTCCACATCATCCAGCCGGTCGACGTGTACCAGAAGAAACGATCCTCGGGGCCCAGGTCGCAATGCAGGCCGAGCTGCTTGAGGTGTTCGACGAGGATGCCGCCCTGGGACTGCACGATGGCCTTGGGCAGGCCCGTCGTACCCGAGGAGTAGAGCACCCACAGGGGATGGTCGAAGGGGACCTGCTCGAACTCGGGCTCCACGTCCGCGCCGGTGAGGGCCGACCACTCCAGGGCTCCGTCCGGGGCCGCGGTGCCGAGCAGCGGGATGTGGACCACGGCGCGCAGCGTGGGCAGTTCGCGGCGGAGTTCGGCGACGATCTCGCGCCGGTCGTGCTCCTTGCCGCCGTAGCGGTAGCCGTCGACGGTGAACAGGACGACCGGTTCGACCTGCTGGAAGCGGTCCAGGACGCTGCGGGCGCCGAAGTCGGGGGCGCAGGACGTCCAGACGCCGCCCACGGCGGCCGTGGCGAGGAGAGCGACGACGGCTTGCGGAACGTTCGGGAGATAGCCGCTGACGCGGTCTCCGGGGCGTACGCCGAGGGCGCGCAGCTCGGCCGCCAGGGAGCCGACCTGGCGGCGCAGCTCGGACCAGGTGACCGGGCTCGCCTCGTGCGTCTCGTCGACATACAGGAGGGCCGCTTCGTCCGCGCGGGTCGCGGCCGCGCGCAGCGCGTGCTCGGCGTAGTTCAGGGTCGCCCCGGGGAACCACTGGGCGCCCGGCATCGAGCGGTCGCCGAGTACGCGCGCGTAGGGCGTCGAGAACCGTACGTCGAACCACTCGGTGACGGCTCTCCAGAAGGTGTCCAGTTCGTCGACGGACCAGCGATGCAGTGCCGCGTAACCGCCCTCGGCCGGGGCGCCGTGCCGCTCGGCCGCCCAGGCCTGGAACTTCGTGACCTGTGCCTGCGCGATGCGTTCCGGATCTGGCTGCCAGAGCGGCTGGGGGTTCACGGTCGACATGGGGCGGCTCCCGGACTGTGCGCGTCGTGTGCGTCGGTCGCGCACGTGCTGGGGTGTGCGCGTGACGCGGCTGACAGGGACGATGCCATGTGATCGACTTCTACACCAGGGTGCGCCCCACATAGTCCCCGTCGTGAAGATGTGGTCTCGGCACGGGTGAACGGCAGTTGAACGGCACGCACATGTGGGGCGTTGAATGGCAGGGTGAGCAGCATGGACGGTCGTGACCTGGTGCGTTCGATGAGGGTGGTCGGTTCTGCGGGGGCGGCCCAGAGGTTGCGTACCGTGCGGGCGGCGTGGCGCAGGAGGCGTGCCGATGCCGGCGCGCTGCCGCCGCGGGGTGCCGAGCGTGCGCGGGTGCCGGGGCCGGTGCGGGAGGTGGAGCCCGGTCCGGGCGGCGGGATCGTCCGGTTCGGCCGGTCCGAGCTGAAGATCGTGGTCGCCGTGAACGGGGCGGTGTTCTGGGGCTGGGACGGGGCCGGTCCCGAGCCGTCGTACGCGCTCGGGGGCCGCTGCCCGGAGCCGGATCCGCGGGCGGTCCTGGAGCCCGACAAGGACGGCGGCTGGCGGGTGGTGGCCGAGCGGATGACGGTCATGGTCTCGCGGCACGGCGCGGTCGAGGTGCGTACGCCCGGTGGTGTGACCCTGCGCCGTGATCTGCCGCCCAGATGGTGGGAGCCGGTCGGGGGCGGCGACGCGCGCTGGATGCAGCGTTCCGAGGTCGCGGCGGACGCGCGGTTCTTCGGGCTCGGGGGACGCGCGTCGGGGCCTCGGCTGCGCGGGGGGACGTACCGCCTCTGGAACACGGACCCGGGCCATGCGTTCGGTCCCGGCGACGATCCGCTGTACATCACGATGCCGGTGCAGCTGGTAGTGGCCGACGCGGCCACACATCTGGTGTTCCACGACACCTCCTGGGACGGCACGGTGACCCTGCGGGAGGGCGAGGAGGGCGCCGGTTCCGGGCACGACCGCGCGGGGACGAGCGAGCTCCGCGTGGACGGCGGCCCGTTGCGCTGCTGGGTGATGGTGGGCACTCCCGCGCGCGTGCTGCTCGCCTGGGCGTCGCTCACGGGCGCGCCGGCGCTGCCGCCCGCCTGGGCGCTGGGTCATCACCACGCGCGGTGGGGCTTCGGCAGCGAGCAGGAGGTGCGGCGGATCGTCTCCGGGTACCAGGAGCGGGGGCTGCCCCTGGACGCCGTCCATTTGGACATCGACCACTATGACGAGCACCAGGTGTTCACGGTCGACCACGAGCACTTCCCCAAGTTGCCGGTGCTGGCCGATGAGCTGCGGCGGGACGGGATCCGGCTGGTGTCGATCGTCGACCCCGCGGTCAAGGCGGAGCCGGGCAATGCCGTGTACGACAGCGGGACCGCCGAGGACGCGTTCGTGCGGGACGCCTCGGGCCGGGTGGTGCGCGGGGTCGTGTGGCCCGGGGAGGCGGTCTTCCCGGACTTCACGCACGCGCGCGTGCGTGAGTGGTGGGGCGGTCTCTACGAGGAGCGGCTGGCCCAGGGGTTCTCGGGTTTCTGGCACGACATGAACGAACCCACCTCGTTCACCGCCTTCGGGGAGTCGACGCTGCCGCGCTCGGCCGGACACTCCCTGGAGGGCCGCGGCGGCGACCATCGGGAGGCGCACAACGTCTACGGCCTGTGCATGGCCAGGGCGGGCTACGAGGGGCTGCGGGAACTGGCGCCCCAGGAGCGGCCGTTCGTCTTCTCGCGCTCCGGGTGGGCCGGTATGCAGCGCTACGGGGGCACCTGGTCCGGCGACGTGGCCACGGGGTGGCCCGGGCTGCGCGCCTCGCTGTCGCTGGTGATGGGCCTGGGGCTGTGCGGGGTGCCGTACTCGGGGCCGGACGTGGGCGGTTTCGACGGGAGTCCCTCTCCCGAGCTGTATCTGCGCTGGTTCCAACTGGGCGCGTATCTGCCGCTGTTCCGCACCCACGCGAGTCTGCGGGCCGGTCGCCGGGAACCGTGGGAGTTCGGGGCGGACGTGCTGGAGCACGCGCGCGTGGCGCTCGTCGAGCGCCGGCGGCTGCTGCCGTACTTCATGACGCTGGCGCATCTGGCCCGGCGCACGGGCGCGCCCTATGTGCGGCCGCCGTGGTGGGGCGCGCCCGAGGACCGGGCGCTGCGCGACTGCGAGGACGCCTTCCTGCTGGGCGACTGTCTGCTGGTCGCCCCGGTGCTCGATCCGGGCGCGGACCGGCGTGCGGTGCAGCTGCCGCGGGGCCGCTGGTACGACACCGCGACGGAGCGGGTGTACGAGGGGCCGGGGCAGGTGCTGCTCGACGCTCCCTTGGCGCGGATCCCGGTGCTGGCACGCGCGGGTGCCGTCGTCCCCGTGCGCGGGGACGACGGCGGGCTGGAGCTGGAGGTGTGGGCGCCGGCCCAGGGCCGTACCGGAGGCGGCCTGGTGGTACCGGACGCGGGCGACGGATGGGACGAGCCGGAACTCGAACGCTATGTCACCCGTTGGGCGGGACGGAGGCTGGTGGTGGAGCGGGAGGGCGAGGGCGGCCCGGTCGAGCCGCCCTACCCGGTCCGAGTGCGGGGGCTCGGGGAGGACGCGGCTCAGATGTAGCGTCCCTCGAACCAGGCCCGTACGGCCAGCGTGTGCAGGGGGAAGGCGAGTTCCTCCGGCCGGCGCAGGAGGTGCCAGCCCTCCGTCTCGTCCGTGGCGGCGGACGACGGCAGGCCGTCCGCCGGGCGTTCCGGCAGCAGCCCGAACAGCAGCAGGTGGCCGTCCGGGGAGCTCAGGGCGTCGACGAGCCGTACGTCGCGGCTCGCCGCGTCGATGCCGGTCTCTTCCTTGAGCTCGCGGACGACGGCCTGCCGCCAGTCCTCACGGTGGTCGACGTAGCCGCCGGGCAGTGCGATGCCCCCGCGCGCGGGAGCGATGGTTCGGGTGATGACGACCAGGGCGGTGCCTTTGGTGTCGTACACGGGCTGGAGTGCGATCGCGACCGGCAACGGGTTGCGATAGGCCACGGCGTGGCAGACCGGACAGGTGCGGGGCCAGCCGGAGACGCCCTCTCCATAGGGCGCTCCGCAGCTCGAACAGTGGGAGTCGGGCGCGGAGTTGGGGGTGGAGGATTGAGTTTCGGACACGCGGCGGACTGTATCCGATCAGGGGAAGGGCGTCTTCCGGGGGCGGCTCAGTCGCCGCTGATGAGGGACTTCCAGGCCACGGGGAAGTCGAAGTAGGTGTCCGGATAGGGCTCGGGCTTGTACGTGTAGTGCCACCACTCCTCGGCGAGGTTCACGAATCCGAGCTCCTCGAGGGTGCTCTTGAGCAGCAGGCGGTTGTCGCGCTGTTCGCCCTGGATGCGCGGGTCGAGGGTGTGCGCGAGGGTGTCGAAGCAGTCGAAACCGGTGCCCATGTCGACGGAGTTGTCCGGGAAGCGCTCGTCCTGGGGCTCGTAGCAGGGCACGAGAGGCTCTCCGGGGTGGTACGGCCGGGTCGGCTCGGCGGGGAGTTTCACGATCGTGAGGTCCATGGTCGAGCCGCGACTGTGGCCGGATTTCTCCGCGATGTAGCCGTCCTCGAAGAGCCGGGTCTTGTCGACGTTCGGGTAGAACTCGCCCTTCATCGCCTGGTCGTCGAGGTCCTCGGCCCAGCGGACGAAGTGGTTCACCGCGCGCTGCGGCCGGTAGCAGTCGTAAACCTTGAGGGTGTAGCCCTCGCTCAGCAGCTTCTCCTGGGCCTTGTGGAGGGCGTCGGCGGCCGGGCGGGTGAGGATGCAGATCGGCTGCTCGTAGCCGTCGATGCGCTCGCCCACGAAGTTGTGCGGGGTGAAGTAGCGCATCTCCTGGATGATCGTCGGGTCGACGGTTCTCAGGGCCACGAAGTCGCTCGGCGCCTTGGGCTCGGACTCCGCCCGGGCGGTGGCCGAGGCCGCGGTCACCGCCAGTAGGGCGGCGAGGGCGGTGATCAGCCCGCGTACTGCACTGGTGAGTCGTGTCATGTCTCCTGCCCTGCCCAATTCCGCATGCCCGTGACACACTTTCTGACGTTCCGTCAGATGATGCTGCAGGGAGGGACCGTGTCGCGAATACGCACGCCGGTGGTCGACGGCTGGTTCACCGGCGAGGGGGACGGCTTCAGACTCCTCGGCACCCGTTGCGCGGCATGCGCCTCGGTTTTCTTCCCCCGCGAGGACATCCACTGCCGCAATCCCGGGTGTCCCGGCGGCGATCTCCAGGAGGTGCCGCTGTCCCGGCGCGGGCGCGTGTGGTCGTACACGGACAGCCAGTACCGGCCGCCGTCACCCTATGTGACGAACCCGGAACTTCCGTGGGAGCCGTACGCGTTGATCGCTGTGGAGCTGGAGGCAGAGCGACTGGTGGTACTGGGACAGGCGGCACCCGGGGTCACCGTCGCCGATCTGACGGTGGGCATGGAGGTGGAGGTCGTCCCCGGCGTGCTGCACGAGGACGCGGAGACGACCTGGACGACCTGGCACTGGCGGCCGACGGGGGTGGGGCATGACGGGTGAGGTGGCGGTGCTCGGCGCGGGCATGCACCCGTGGGGCAAGTGGGGGCGCAGCTTCGTCGAGTACGGCGTGGCAGCGGCCCGAGCCGCGCTCTCCGACGCGGGCCTGGAGTGGTGTGAGGTCGGGTCGGTGGTCGGCGCGGACACGGTGCGCGGCGGCTATCCGGGCTATGTGGCGGGCGCGACCTTCGCGAAGGCGCTCGGCTGGCAGGGGGCCCGGGTGGCGAGCGTGTACGCGGCGTGCGCGTCCGGTGCCCAGGCCGTCAACACGGCGCGGGCGCAGATACTTTCGGGCCTCGCGGACGTGGTGCTGGTGGTGGGCGCCGACGCCGCGCCCAAGGGGTTCTTCCGGCCCGCGGGCGGGGATCGCGCCGACGACCCCGACTGGCTGCGCTTCCGTGTGCTGGGCGCGACCAATCCCACGTACTTCGGGCTCTACGCCCGCCGCCGGATGGCCGTGCACGGGGACACCCTGGAGGACTTCGCGCAGGTCAAAGTGAAGAACTCGGCCCTGGGAGCACTCAATCCCCATGCCCGCTACCGCAAGCGGGTCACCGCGGAGGAGGTCGCGGCATCGGCCGTGGTGGCGGATCCGCTGCGGCTGCTCGACATCTGCGCGACGTCGGACGGTGGGGCGGCGCTGGTGCTGTCCAGCATGGAGTTCGCACGTCGGCACGGGGTGGCGGAGCCGGTGCGGATCCGGGCGGTGTCGACCGTGACCCCGCGGTATCCGAGCACGGTGCTCGATCTGCCCGACATCGCGACGGACTCCGCGGTGGCGGTGGCGCCCGCCGACGAGACGTTCCGGGCGTCCATCGCGCGTGCGGCGTACGAAGAGGCCGGCCTCGGACCGGAGGACCTTTCCCTCGCGGAGGTCTACGACCTGTCCACGGCATTGGAGTTGCAGTGGTACGAGGATCTCGGGCTGTGCGGGGAGGGCGAGGGCGCGAAGCTGCTGCGGGAAGGCGCGACGGCCCCGGGCGGACGAATACCGGTGAACGCGAGCGGCGGGCTGGCCTCCTTCGGCGAGGCTGTTCCGGCCCAGGCGATCGCCCAGGTATGCGAGCTGACCTGGCAGTTGAGAGGGGAGGCGGGTGACCGGCAGGTCGCGGGCGCGCGCGTGGGGATCACGGCGAACCAGGGGTTGTTCGGGCACGGGTCGGCGGTGATCGCGGTGCGGTGAGGGGGCAAGCCCTTTCTCGTACGCTGCGTGATCGGCCCGGAATCCTGCGTGAACGTCTCATGAATTGGCCCTGGGCGTGCGCCTGTGGGGTCATCATGCTCCCGTGCGCTCCTGGACGGATAATCTCCGCTTCGCCTTCCAGCCGGTGGTCAATCTGACCACCGGAGGGGTCGCGGGGCTGGAGATACTCGCCCGCCCGGAGAGCGGGGACATCCTGGCAGAAGCCCGACGGGACCCCGAACTCGACGGCAGGCTGGCGGTGTTGGCGATCCGCGCTGCCGCGCGCAAGGAGACGCTGCTGCCGCTGCACGTCAACGTGTTCGCGGGCACCCTCGCCGACCTCGGCGGCCTCACCCCGCTGCACGACGCCGTGCGCGAGGCCGGGCGGCTGCCCTGGGAGGTGACGGTCGACGTCGGGCCGCCGTACACGCACGTGCCTCAGCAGGCGCTCCTGGAGGCGGTGGGTGGGCTGCGGGCGCAGGGCTTCCGGATCAGTGCGGACGGCATCGGGGACGGGGACGTACCCCTGCGGCTGCTCACCGACCTGGCGCCGGACCTGGTGAAACTCGACGCCTCGCTGCTGGCGCGGCCGGCGGCGGTGCGGGCGATGCGGACACTGTGCGAGCAGTTGGGGGCGCTGCTGTCCGTCGAGGGCGTGGAGACGGAGCTGCAGTGCGCCGCCGCGGTGTCGGCCGGTGCCCAGCTGGCCCAGGGCGAGCTGTTCGCGCCGCCGGCCCGGCTGCCCGCGGCGGATGTATACATTCCGCCCCGATTCCCGGCGGTCGCGGCGGTTCCGAAGGCGGGGCCGTCCGTGCGCGAGTTCGTGCGGCCGGCCGCCCTGCTGCCCGTCACCGCCTCCGCGGGGCAGGTGAGGGCCCTGCTGACCGGGTCGCCCGAAGTGTCCGGGGTGCTCCTCGTGAATGCCCACGGTGCACCGATCAGGTCGGTGCACCGCTCGCGCTTCCTGCTGTCGATGTCCGGCCCTTACGGGCACGCGCTGTACGCGGACCGGCCCGCCGCCAAGCTCGGCGATCCGCCGCGGACGGTGGGCGTCGACGCCACCGCCTGGGAGGTCCTGGACGTGGTGGCCGTCGGCGACAGCGACCGCACGTCGGACGACGTGGCGGTGGTCGACCGGTACGGGCGGTGCGTGGGCGTCGTCCGGCTGGCGGACCTGGTACGGGCGCTGGCCGAGAGCCGGGTCGAGGAGGCGGCCGGGCTCAATCCGCTGACGCGGCTGCCCGGCTCGGACGCGATCACCGCGGAGGTCGACCGGCGCATCGGTGACCGCCGGACCTTCGCCCTGAGCTGGCTGGACGTGGACCACTTCAAGCAGGTCAACGACGGGGCCGGATTCGCCGCAGGCGACGAGCTGATCCGGTCCGTAGGACGGGCGCTTCAACACATGGCGTCCGGGAGCACCCGCGTGGGTCACATCGGCGGGGACGACTTCCTGGTGCTGACCGATCCGGAGTGGCTGGGTCCGCTGGCCGCCGCCGTGCTGGACGCGCCCTGGTCGGCGGGTGGGCGGGCCGTCACCCTGTCCCTGGCGACGGTCCTGTGTCCGCCCGGCAGCGTGCCGGACCACCGGCAGGCCGCCGCCTGTCTGGCGCCGCTGAAGAAGGCCGCCAAGGCGCTGCACGGAGCGAGCTGGGTGATGGGCCAGGCGGGTCTGCCGGGTCACGAGATCCTGCGCGGTGCGCAGGCGGCGCCCGCGCAGGCCGGCTGAGCCGTCGCCGGACCGGGGACGAGCTCGTCGTCGTACCCCCCGCGGCCCCTGTGTCCACCGCGGGCACGCGCAGGTGGCTGTCATCGTTGCGGTCCGCGACCTTGACGCTCTCTGAGCGTCGGGGAACACTTCCGGTGTCGGTCGACATCGCCGTACATACACGGTGTATCCAGGCACACACCGCACGGGCCCCGCCTGAAGAACTGGCCCACTCCCCCACGGGCGATTCGGCTGCGACGGCACGCTCGTCACGGACGCCGGGCGGGGCGCGGATCCTCCCTGCCCTTCGGCTGAAGTAGCCATGGGAAACGCACCCTGCACGGAGGACCGGGGTCGAACACCCCGGGCCAGGGCCTAGGAGCCGCCATGAGCAACGGAGACATATTCGTCGGTGAGGTCATCGGTACCGCGATCCTGATCCTCTTCGGCGCCGGCGTGGTCGCCGCGGTCGTACTGAACTACTCGAAGGCGCAGAACTCCGGCTGGATCGTCATCGCGTTCGGCTGGGGTTTCGGCGTGATGGCCGGGGCCTACACGGCCGCGCCGCTGTCCGGCGGGCAGCTGAACCCCGCGGTGACGATCGGTATCGCCGTGGACACCGGGAAGTGGGACAAGGTTCCGCTCTACATCGCTGGTCAGATGGTCGGCGCGATGCTGGGCGCGGTCCTGTGCTGGCTGGTCTACTTCGCACAGTTCCAGGCCAATGCCGAGGAGGAGATCGCGCAGCCGACGCTCGGGATCTTCTCGACGGCGCCCGCGATCCGCAATCCCGTCGCGAACCTCATGACCGAGATCATCGCGACCATCGGTCTGGTGCTCCCCATCCTGGCCTTCGGTCTGACCAAGGGGCTGGGCGAGTCCGGCACGGCGGTGCTGGTCGTGTCGTTCCTGGTGGTCGGCATCGGTCTGTCGCTCGGCGGGCCGACGGGATACGCCATCAACCCGGCCCGTGACCTGGGCCCCCGCATCGTCCACAGCCTGCTCCCGATCCCCAACAAGGGGACCTCGGACTGGAGCTACTCGTGGATCCCGGTGGTCGGACCGCTGATCGGCGGGGTGCTTTCCGGGCTCATCTTCAAAGCAGCCTTCTGATCTCCCAAGCAGCCTCCTGACCCAGGCAGCCTCTCGCAGGAACGACGAAGGGGACGTCATGACGGACAAGTTCGTCGCCGCTATCGACCAGGGCACCACCTCCAGCCGCTGCATCGTCTTCAACCAGGACGGCGCGATCGTCGCCGTCGACCAGCGTGAGCACCGCCAGATCTTCCCCAAGCCGGGCTGGGTGGAGCACGACGCCACCGAGATCTGGTCCAAGGTGCAGGCGGTGGTCGCGGGCGCGATCGCCAAGGCGGGACTGCGCGCCGACCAGCTCAGCGCACTCGGCATCACCAACCAGCGCGAGACCACGGTCCTGTGGGACCGCGCGACGGGCAAGCCCGTGCACAACGCGATCGTCTGGCAGGACACGCGCACCGCGGGCCTGGTCAACCAGCTCGGCGGGGCGGACGGCCAGGACCGCTTCCGCGAGCAGACCGGGCTGCCCCTCGCCACCTACTTCTCCGGCCCGAAGGCCGCCTGGCTGCTCGACAACGTGCCCGGCCTCAGGGCCCGCGCCGAGAACGGCGAGATCGCCTTCGGCACCATCGACTCCTGGCTCATCTGGAACCTCACCGGCGGCACCGACGGCGGACAGCACGTCACGGACGTGACCAACGCCGGCCGCACCATGCTGATGAACCTCGAGACCCTCCAGTGGGACCCGTCCATCCTCTCCGCGATGAGCGTCCCCGAGGCCGTCCTCCCGGAGATCAGGTCCTCGGCCGAGGTGTACGGCACGGCTGTGGGCCAGCTGGCCGGTGTGCCGGTGGCGTCGGCCCTCGGCGACCAGCAGGCGGCCGTGTTCGGGCAGGCCTGCTACGACGTCGGTACGGCGAAGAACACCTACGGCACGGGCTCCTTCCTGCTGCTCAACACCGGCAACCGGCCGGTGCCGTCGAAGAACGGGCTGCTGACGACGATGGGTTACAAGATCGGGAGTGAGGCGCCGGTCTACTGCTTGGAGGGTTCCATCGCGATAACGGGCGCGCTCGTCCAGTGGTTCCGCGACCAGCTCGGCATCATCCGCAGCGCCGACGAGATCGAGCCGCTGGCGGAGAGTGTCGAGGACAACGGCGGCGCGTACATCGTGCCCGCGTTCTCGGGACTGTTCGCGCCGTACTGGCGCTCCGACGCGCGCGGTGTCGTCACCGGCCTGACCCGGTACGTCACCAAGGCGCACCTCGCGCGGGCCGTGCTGGAGGCGACCAGCTGGCAGACCCGTGAGGTCGTGGACGCCATGTACCAGGACTCCGGGGTGCACATCACCACCCTGAAGGTGGACGGCGGAATGACCAAGAACAACCTGCTCATGCAGCACCAGGCGGACGTGCTGGACGTTCCGGTGGTCCGCCCCAAGGTCTCCGAGACCACCTGTCTGGGCGCCGCCTACGCGGCCGGTCTGGCCACCGGGGTGTGGAACGACCTCGACGAGCTGAAGTCCCACTGGCAGAAGGACGTCGAGTGGACGCCCGCCATGGAGGCGTCCGTACGCGACCGTGAGTACCACAACTGGCGCAAGGCCGTGGAGAAGAGCTTCGGCTGGGCGGAGGACACCGAGAGCTAGCAGAGGACACCGAGAGCCAGACGCACGCGCGCGTGCGCATGACTGCGGCCCGTACCCCGGTCGGCGAGGGTACGGGCCGTATGCGCGCCTCAGGTGGTGACGGTCTCGCGGCGCTCGGCGGCCTGCGCCATCGCGTGCTTGACCACTCCGATGAGGACCTCCTTGACGGACTCCCGGTCGCGGGCGTCGCACAGCAGGACCGGTACGTCCTTGTCGAGGTCCAGGGCCTGGCGGACGGCCTCGTCGGGGTAACGCGCCGCTCCCTCGAAGCAGTTGACGCCGACGACGAAGGGTATGGAACGCCGCTCGAAGTAGTCGACCGCGGCGAAGCAGTCCTCCAGGCGGCGGGTGTCCGCGAGGACGACGGCGCCCAGGGCGCCCTCGGAGAGCTCGTCCCACATGAACCAGAACCGCTCCTGCCCGGGCGTGCCGAACAGGTACAGCACCAGGTCCTCGCGGAGCGTGATGCGGCCGAAGTCCATGGCCACGGTGGTGGTGTGCTTGCCCTCCACGCCGCTCGTGTCGTCGACCGGACGCCCGGCCTCGGTGAGCAGTTCCTCGGTGCGCAGCGGCCGGATCTCGCTGACCGCGCCGACCAGGGTGGTCTTGCCCACACCGAAGCCGCCGGCCACCAGGATCTTGAGCGTGACGGGCTCGACCGGAGGCTTCCCGCGCTCAGAACGCCCGAAGATCATCGATCTCTTCTCCTGCTTCATGGGCTTGTTGGGGGTGCGGCGGCGGTGGGCCGTAGCCTCCGCCGCCCGGGGTTTCGATGACGAGTACGTCGCCGGGCCCGACGTCGGCCGCGTCGCTGCCGCCGAGCGCGGTGACCGTGCCGTCGGCGCGCTCCACACGGTTGGCGCCCAGCGCGCCGGGCTCGCCGCCCGCCATGCCGTACGGCGGGACCCTGCGGTGCTGGGACAGCGTGGAGACCGTCATGGGCTCCAGGAAGCGGATACGGCGAACGGCGCCGTCCCCGCCGGGCCAGCGTCCGGCGCCGCCGCTGCCGGGCCGGACGGCGAACTCGTCGAGCCGTACCGGCAGCCGCCACTCCAGGACTTCGGGATCGGTCAGCCGGGAGTTGGTCATGTGGGTCTGGACGACGGGCGCGCCGGGGAAGCCGTCGCCCGCGCCGGATCCGGAGGCGACGGTCTCGTAGTACTGGTGGCGTTCGTTGCCGAAGGTCACGTTGTTCATGGTCCCGGAGCCCTCGGCCTGGACGCCGAGCGCCGCGTACAGGGCGCCGGTGATGGCCTGGGAGGTCTCGACGTTGCCCGCGACGACGGCGGCCGGCGGCTCGGGCCCGAGCATGGAGCCGGGCGGCACGACGATGTCCAGGGGGCGCAGACAGCCGTCGTTGAGCGGGATGTCGTCGGCGACGAGGGTGCGGAAGACGTACAGGACGGCCGCGTTGACCACCGCGAAGGGGGCGTTGAAGTTGCTGGTCAGCTGGGGTGACGTGCCGGTGAAGTCGACGGTGGCGGAGCGGTTTTCGCGGTCCACGCGCACGCGTACCCGGATGACGGCGCCCGAGTCGGTCTCGTAGGCGTACTCGCCGTCGTCGAGGGCGTCGACGACCCGGCGAACGGCCTCTTCGGCGTTGTCCTGGACGTGCTTCATATAGGCCTGTACGACGTCGAGGCCGAAGTTCCCGATCATGCGGGCGACTTCGTCGACGCCCTTCTGGTTGGCGGCGATCTGGGCGCGCAGGTCGGCCAGGTTGGTCTTCGGATTGCGGGAGGGGTAAGGCGCCTCGGTGAGGAGGCCGAGGGTCTCCTTCTCGCGGAAGCGGCCGTTCTCGGCGAGCAACCAGTTGTCGAAGAGGATGCCCTCCTCGTCGATGGTGCGGCTGTTCGCGGGCATGGAGCCCGGGGCGATGCCGCCGATCTCCGCGTGGTGGCCGCGGGAGGCGACGTAGAAGAGGATCCGGTCACCCTGCGTGTCCGCCGTGTCGAAGACCGGGGTGATCACGGTGACGTCGGGCAGGTGGGTGCCGCCGTGGTAGGGGTCGTTGACGGCGTAGGTGTCGCCGGGCCGCATCGAGGAGCCGCGGCGCCGGATGACCTCCTTGACGCTGGTGCCCATCGAGCCCAGGTGGACGGGGATGTGGGGGGCGTTGGCCACCAGGTTCCCGTCCGGGTCGAAGAGTGCGCAGGAGAAGTCCAGCCGCTCCTTGATGTTGACGGACTGGGCCGTGGACTCCAGCCGGGCACCCATCTGCTCGGCGATGGACATGAAGAGGTTGTTGAAGACCTCGAGGAGAACCGGGTCGGCTGCTGTGCCGAGATCGGAACTCTCCGTAACCGCCGCGCGTTCCATGACCAGATGCCCGTCGTCTCGCGCCACGGCCCGCCAGCCGTCGTCGACGACGGTCGTCGCACTGGCCTCGGTGATGATCGCGGGGCCGGTGACGGTGTCGCCGGGAGGAAGGTCCTCGCGGCGGTGGAGGGGGACGTCGCGCCAGGCGCCGCCGGTGTGGAGGCGGACGGTGTCCGGGGTGGCGGAGCGGCCTTCGTACGGGGCGAGGGCGGAGAGATCGGGGGGTTCGGTGATGCCGGTGGCTTCCACGGAGAGGGCTTCGACGACGACCGGGCGGTCGAGTGTGAAGGAGTACGTGGCGCGATGACGTTCTTCGAAGGCGTGCCGCATCGCGTCGGGCTCGGTCAGCCCGACGGTGAGGGTGGTGTCGGTGCCGTCGTAGCGGAGTTGGGCGCGGCGGGTGACCCGGATGCGCTCCTCGGGGATGTCCTCGGCGAGGAGTTCGGCGCGGGCCGCTCCTTCGAGGTCGTCGGCGGTCTTGAGGACGCCCGGCATCGAGGCGGGCTCCAGGGGCGCCTCGACGGACTGTTCGCGCATGGCGGTGGTGTCCGCCAGGCCGATGCCGAGGGCGGACAGGACGCCGGCCATGGGCGGCACGAGGACGGTGCGGATGCCCAGCGAGTCGGCCACCATGCACGCGTGCTGGCCGCCGGCCCCGCCGAAGGTGGTCAGGGCGTAGCGGGTGACGTCGTGGCCCTTCTGCACGGAGATCCGCTTGACGGCGTTGGCGATGTTGGCGACGGCGATCTGCAGGTAGCCCTCGGCGACCTGTTCGGGCGTGCGGTCGTCGCCGGTGCTCTCGCCGATCTCGCGCGCCAGGGCGGCGAAGCGGTCGCGGACGAGTTCCGCGTCGAGGGGCTGGTCGCCGTCCGGGCCGAACACCCTGGGGAAGTGGGCGGGTTGGATGCGGCCGAGCATGACGTTGGCGTCGGTGACGGCGAGCGGACCGCCACCGCGGTAGCAGGCGGGCCCCGGGTCCGCGCCCGCCGAGTCCGGCCCCACGCGGTAGCGGGAGCCGTCGAAGTGGAGCACCGAGCCGCCGCCGGCCGCCACGGTGTCGATGTCCAGCATGGGGGCGCGCAGCCGGACGCCGGCGATCTGCGTGGTGAAGACACGTTCGTACTCGCCCGCGAAGTGCGAGACGTCGGTGGAGGTGCCGCCCATGTCGAAGCCGATGACCCGGTCGAAGCCGGCCAGTTGCGACATCCGGGCCATGCCGACGATGCCCCCGGCGGGCCCGGAGAGGATGGCGTCCTTGCCGCGGAACTGCCCGGCTTCGGCGAGGCCGCCGTTGGACTGCATGAACATCAGCCGTACGCCTTCGAGTTCGTCGGCGACGTGCTGGACGTATCGGCGCAGGACAGGCGACAGGTAGGCGTCGACGACCGCGGTGTCCCCGCGCGGGACGAGCTTCATCAGCGGGCTGACCTCGCTGGACAGCGAGATCTGCGGGAAGCCGATCCGGGCGGCCAGCTCGCCGACTGCCTGTTCGTGGGCGGGGTGGAGGTGGCTGTGCACACAGACGACGGCGACGGCGCGGATCCCGTCGTCGTACGCCTCCTGGAGCGGGCCGGTCAGGGCATCCAGGTCGGGGGCGCGCAGGACGGTGCCGTCGGCGGCGATGCGCTCGTCGACCTCCACCACGCGCTCGTGGAGCAGGCCGGGGAGTTCGATGCGGCGGGCGAAGATGTGCGGGCGGTTCTGGTAGGCGATCCGCAGGGCGTCGCGGAAGCCTCGGGTGACGACCAGGAGGGTGCGTTCGCCCTTGCGCTCCAGGAGGGCGTTGGTGGCGACCGTCGTCCCCATGCGGACCGCCTCGACGGGGTCCTGGGAGCCGTCCAGGAGAGCGCGTACGCCCGCGACGGCCGCGTCGGAGTAGCGTGCCGGGTTCTCCGACAGCAGCTTGTGGGTGAGCAGGCGGCCGTCCGGGCGTCGCGCGACGATGTCGGTGAAGGTGCCGCCCCTGTCGACCCAGAACTGCCAGCCTGTCACGTCGCTACCCCGCTTCCGCGCCGCTCACAGCGCCCGGAGGCCGCTGATCACGTCGCGCAGAATACTCTCGTCCACCAGCTCGGCAGGCGGTACGGGCCGGGTCACATGGACGAATTCGCCGTCCACGAGATCCCCGATGAGGACCCGTACCACTCCGATGGGCAGATCGAGTTCGGCGGAGAGCTCGGCGACGGACTGCGGCGCGTCCCGGCACAGGTCGACGATGTCCACGTGCTCCGGGGACAGCGTCGAGTCGGCGTCCGGGTCGTCCGCGTCGGGTTCGGTGGCGACCACCGCGATCAGGTCGAGGCGGTGCTGGCCCGGACTGCTGGTGCGGCCGCGCGTCATCGCGAACGGGCGGACGACCGGTCCTGCCTCGTCGTCGAACCAGTGGCTTCTTCCCTGACCGTCAGCGCTCATGACATCCCACTACCCGCCTGCGGGCAGATCGGTGCGTGGAGCGGCACCCAGATGCACGCCGACCCGCTTGACCAGGAGCGTCATCTCGTAGGCGACCTGGCCGACGTCCGAGTCGGCGTCCGACAGGACGGCGAGGCAGCTGCCGTCACCCGCGGCCGTCACGAACAGGAAGGCGTCGTCGAGCTCGACGACGGTCTGCCGGACGTTGCCCGCCTCGAAATGCCGGCCCACGCCCTTGGCCAGGCTGTGGAACCCGGAGGCGACGGCGGCAAGGTGCTCGCTGTCCTCCCGGGACAGGTCCTTGGACACGCCGGTCGCCAGGCCGTCGCCGGAAAGCACGACGGCTTTGCGGATGCTCGCGACCCGATCCACCAGCTCGTCCAGGAGCCAGTTGAGCTCCCCGGCCTTGCTGGTCTCGCCCTGGCCGGTCGCCTTCGGTGCGGTCATCGACCGTCCCCCTCATTCGTTCCTCGTGGTGCTGTGCCGCTGGATGCATTGTCCCCCGCGGCGTTCTCCTCGCGGCCTCGCTGCCAGCCGCGCTGGAGCGATGCCATACGGCTGCGTACCTCGTCGGCGTCCCGCTCCTCCGCGGGATCCGCGCTCGCCGCGGGCCGTCGCGGGCCGCTCTGCTTCAGCTGCGGGGCCAGGTTGGCCTGGCGCACGCGCCGGGGCAGCGGGGCCACGCCGGGGCCGGGCGCCTCCGGGGGCGCGGCGGGAGCGTGCTCCTCGGCCGACGGGGCGGCGGGTTCGCCGAGCCGGTCGATTCCGCCCGGGCGCAGGGACGAGGCGCCACGCCGGCGTGTCGGCAGCGGCGGTGCGCCCTCCGGGACCGCCCGGTCCGGTCCCCTGCCCACGAGAGGCTCGTCGCCTCTGCGGCGTGCGGGCAGCGGCGCGACGGCATCCGGCTCGGTCCGGGCGGGGCCCGTCAGGGGCACGCCGTCCGTGTCCTCGCGGCGCGAGCGCTGCTCGATGACCGGACGTCCGTGCGAGCTGACCAGCTTGGGCGTACGACGGCGGGGCAGCGCCACCGGACCGCCGGGCCGGCCGTCCAGGCCGTCGGGGGCCGGTTCGTGACCGTCACCGTCGTACGGCAGCGGATCGCCCTGGCGTGCCGCCGTCTCGTCCTGCGCGAGGGCGATGGAGCGGCGCGGGCGGAAGATCCCACCGCGTTCGCTGTCCTCGTCGTCGAGCGCGCCCGGGAAGTCCTCGATGGCGTCGAGGTCGACGGGGGCCTCCAGCTCCACCGGACCGTCCAGGACGGAGGCGGGCAGTCCGGGCAGCTGCACGGGCACGTGGGAGAGCGCGGCGCGGTGGCTCTCCTCGAGTTCGGCCTCCTTCGAGGGGTGCGGCCGGTCGAGGCGGAAGCCGATGCCGTTGGTGTCCGGGATGTCGTCCGTGAGCAGGGCGTCGGGGATGAAGACCACGGCGGTGGTGCCGCCGTAGGGGGAAGGCTGAAGGGAGACCCGGACGTTCTGCCGCTGGGCGAGCCGGCTGACCACGAACAGGCCGAGCCGGTCGGTGTCGGACAGCTCGAACTCGGGCGTCTCGGCGAGCCTCAGGTTTGCGTCCAGGAGGGCGTCGGCGGCCATGCCGAGGCCGCGGTCGTGGATCTCCAGGGTGAAGCCGTTGGCCACCCGCTCGCCCAGGACCTGGACGGCGGTGTGCGGCGGGGAGAACACCGTGGCGTTCTCCAGGAGTTCGGCCACCAGGTGGGTGAGGTCGGCGACGGCCGGTCCGGTGACGGCGACCCGGGGCAGCCGGCGGACCTCGATGCGCTCGTAGTCCTCGACCTCGGCGACGGCGGCCCGGACGACGTCCATGAGCTGGACGGGTTTGCGCCACTGCCGGGAGGGTGCGGCGCCGGAGAGGATCACCAGGCCCTCGGCGTGCCGGCGCATACGGGTGGTCAGGTGGTCGAGACGGAAGAGGTCGGCGAGTTCGTCGGTGTCCTCGGTGCGGCGCTCCATGGTGTCGAGGAGGGTGAGCTGCTTGTGCAGCAGGACCTGGCTGCGGCGGGCGAGGTTGACGAAGACCTCGGAGACGCCGGCCCGCAACTCGGCCTGTTTGACGGCCGCTTCGACGGCGGCCCGCTGCAGCGTGTTGAGGGCCTGGCCGACCTCGCCGATCTCGTTCTTGTCGTACTCCAGGCGCGGGACCTCGGTCTCCACGTCGACCTGCTCACCCACCGACAGGCGCCGCATGACGCTGGGCAGCCGCACGCCGGACGCCTCGTGGGCCTCCAGGCGCAGCAGGCGCAGGTCGCGGATGAGGGCGCGGCCGACGCGCACGGACAGGAAGAGCGAGAACAGCAGGGCGAGCAGACCGAGTACGCCGGCGACGGCCGCCTTGGCGATGACGTTCAGGGCCACCGGCCGGACGCGGTCCTGATAGCGGTCGCTCGCCTGGTCGTTGAGGGTGCCGAGCTTGTCGAGCACGCTTCCGGCCGCGGTGTCCCAGCTCTGCGCGGTGACCTCGCCCGTGCCACTGGTGGCGGCGACGGCGGACTGTTCGGCCACCCGCAGCGGTGCGGTGTTGGCGTTCTTCCAGAACCGCTCGTAGCGGTCGCGCTCCGACGTGGGCAGCAGCGGCAGGTTGACGTCGTACATGAGGCCGCGCTGGGCCACCAGGTCGGTGACGTCACGGTCCTCGTCGCGCGAGAGCTTGCCGACGATCAGCGCCGAGCCCAGGAGAGCGTCCTCGCGGGAGAGCAGCTCCCGGGCGCGGGCGAGATTGACCAGGGCACGGTACTGCTTGTCCATCTCCACGTTGTCGACGACGTGGAGGTTGGCGAGCAGGACGTAGCAGGGGTCGACCAGGCGGTTGTAGAGGTCGAGGGCCTGGGCGCGGTTGACGGTACCGTCCTCCACGCTGCGGCGCAGGGACTCGACGCCGTCGAAGGCGTCCAGCACGGCGGTCAGCCGCTCGCCCGCGTCCGCGCCCATGGCGTCGCGGACATCGGGGTTCTTGGCGTTCCTGCGGATCTCGGCGACGGCCTTGTCCGTGGCGGTCCGGCTGCGCCGGAGATCGACCAGTCCGTCGGAGGCCCGCGGGTCGGCGAGGTAGACCAGGGACTGGCGGCGTTCCTGCTGCAGGACCCGGACGGTGTCCTCGATCGGGTAGGCGATCTTCTCCACCACGTCGGACACGTTGAACAGCTGCTCCGCCTGGCGGCCCGTCAGTACCGTGGCGAAGCCCCAGATCGCCGTCAGGGACACCAGCGGCACGAGAAGCAGCGCCACGATCTTCCGGCGGATCGACTTCCCGCGAAAGCGCATGGCCTCCCCCAGCTGGTCCCCCACCGGCCGGGGTACACATGTACGTCAACAAACGGCGCGAGCCTACTACTGACACACAGGTAACTCGAAGAGCGGTCCGGAAGATGAACTTCCGCGCGGGCGACGAGACATGGGGAGTTGTCCGGTCATGAGCGGAGATTGTCTCCTCGTTTGCCGGAATGGCCGCGGGAACCCATCCGGCAGGCCCGTTCGATCAGTTGGCCGAAATTTTTCGCTGCTTGGGAATCTTCGCGGCGCGCCGTTCGTCCTTCTCTATGGGAAATGGGGGCGGAATCGGCCACAGGAGCCGCATCCCGCACCCCGGCCGCGTAAAACAGCGCAAGCCGGGCAACCACTGGGGAGCCGTGCCGTCGGGCACGGGGCGAGCGGTCTGCTGGCGGTGGGGAGTGACACGTTGATGGGCACGGCGGAGCGGCGCGAGGCGGCCGTGGATGGGGCAGTGGCGCACGTGACGGTGCGACAGGGAAGCCTTGAGGCACCGGATCGCGACATTCCGGCGGACGCACGCGAGGCGGTCGACAGCGGCGGGCAGACTCAGGCCCGGCCACTGTGGGTCGAGGAGCCGGCGCGGCGGCGCCGGATGCCGGATCCGGTGCGTACGGCGGCGGTGCGGGCGGTGATCATCATCGCCGTGACGATGGTCCAGGCGATGGTGGCCTTCTTCTGCACCATGGCCGGATCCTGGTTGGCCTTCCCGATGGTCATCAGCAGCGTCGTCAGTACGGTGGTGGCGACTTGGGGCGCGCTGGACGTCTGGGTGACCCGCCAGGTGTGGAACCAGCGCAACGGCGTGATCTCGGTGCCGAGCAGCACGGCCCGCGCGCTGCGGCGCGAGCGTCGCCGGGCAAGGCGTCAGGGGCGGGCCGCGGAGCGCGCGCAGGAGCGGATACGCAGGCAGAGCGGCACCGGCCGCCTGTCGCACTCCTGAGGGCATACGGCTCTGAGGACATACGGCGAGGCCGGGCGAGCGGCAGCGCCCGCGCCGGCCCCACCGGTCGCGAACTCGGTCAACCGCCGGTCGGCGCGGGCCGCTTGAACATGCGGGTCGCCGTGATCTCGCTGTGCACCGCTTCGTCCTCCCCGGCCGTCTGCTGGGGAAGTCCCGGCCGGAGGTGCTCCTCCACGCTGATGTACTTGAGGCCGGCCCGGAGGTCGGCGTCGTTGCGCAGCCGGATGACGAGCGGGAACTCCGCCAGCGCCGTGGTGTCGAACAGGCCGGTGGTGTACAGGAGTTGGACGCCGAGCGCGTCCGACACAGCCCGCTGGAGCTCCAGCAGGTAGGTGGCGTTGGCGCGGCCGATGGGGTTGTCGAGGAACAGCGTCCCCGCGTGCCGGTGCTTGTCGCGGCCCCGGTCGTTGGACCGCAGCGCGGCCATCGTGCAGTACAGCGCGATGGCGGCGGTGAGCAGCTGGCCGCCCGAGAACACGTCGCCCATCTGGCCGACGGGGACCCGCTCGGCGCGCAGCACGGCGTCCGGCTTGAGGATCTCGACGGCGATGCCCTTGGGCTGGAGCGCGGCGGCCACGCCACGCAGCAGCAGGGACATGCCGTCGCGGCGCAGGTCGGAGTTCTTCTTCACGGCGGCCCGGGTCGCCTCGTCGATGACCTCGCCGAGTCGCTCGGTGAGGGAGGCCTGGTCCGGCTCCTCGAAGCGGATGCGCAGGAACTCCTGACCGGACCACTCGCCGAGCCCCTCGGGCAGCCGGGACAGCCTCTGGGCGGAGCGCAGGGTCGCGAGCGCCGACTCGACCAGTCCGCGCAGGCGGTCCACGATCGAGTCGCGGTTCCGCTCCAGCTGCGCCAACTCGTCCGTGAGCACCCGCAGTCGGGGCGCGAAGGCGTCCGCCCACTTCTGGGCGTGCTCGGGCAGCGCGGAGGCGGGCAGCTCGCGGATCTGCTGGCGGGCGGGGGTGCGGACCTGTTCGTAGCGCGTGGCGTTGGCGTGCCGGACGAGGACGTCGCTCGCCTCCCGTACGGCGGCCTCGGCGGCGGACAGGTCGGCGGCGCAGCCGCGCAGCGAGCGCCGGGCCTCGGCGGCGGACTGCCGGGCGTCCTCCAGGCTGCCCGGGAACGGATCCGGCTCCTCCTGCTCCTCGTCGAAGCTGTGCTCGCGCAGCAGGTCCCGCAGCATCGCGGCGGTCTCGTCGAAGCCGCCGGCGCCGTCCTCGGCGGCCCGGTGGGCGTCGAGCAGTTCGGCGTGGGCCTCGCGGGCCTGGGTCAACGACTCGGTGTGGGAGGCCAGTTCGGCCGTCGCCGTGCGCAGCAGCGCCTGGGCGTGCTCGGCGTCGCGCGGCTCCAGCTCCTCGGGCAGCTCGGTGTGCGCCTCGCCGTCCTCGGGGGCGTGCCGCTCGGCCTCGCCACGCAGTCGGCCGAGTTGCTCGCTGGCGGTGGACATCCGGGTCTCCAGGAGCTGCACCAGCTCCTCGGCGCGGGCGGCGGCGGCCTGCCGGGACGGCCCGTCGGAGCCGTCCGGCGACTGGAGCAGCTGCTCGGCGCGGGTGCGGACCTTGTTGCTGAGCCGGTCCAGCTCGGCGATGGCGGCGCTCTCGTCGCTTTCCGCGCGGGCTTGTTCGGCGCGCAGGTCGGCGCCGACGCCGACCTTCTCGTAGACCTGGGAGGCGGCCCGGTAGGCCTCACGCAGGGCGGGCAGGGACGCCTTGGGGTCGTGCTCGTCCGTGTCCGGTACGTCGTCGGGGGCGCCCGCGATCTCGGAGCGCTCGGCGCGCAGCGCGCGGGCCGTGCGGCGGGCGTCGTCGGCGGCGCGCTGTGTGGCGCGCCGGTCCTCGTCGGCGGCGCGGGCGCGCTCCAGGCAGGCCTGGGCGCGGGCCTCCGACTCGGCGCCCTCGTCGGCCAGTTCGCGCACCTTGACCTGCCAACCGGCCCGCTCGCGCAGCCGGAAGGCGAGCCCGGCCAGGGCGTCGGCGGCCCGCCGCGCCTTCTGCGCGGCCTCCTGCCGCTCCTCCCGCACCTGTGTGGCCTCCGCGGCCGCCTCGTCGGCCTCGGCCCGGACGGTGCGCGCCTCGGCCAGCTCGGCCTCCGCCTCCTCGGCGAACGCACCCGCGTCGTACGCGGCCTGCGACAGCTCGACGAGCCGCCCGGCCGGGCAGCCGGTGCGCCAGGAGGCGAGCCGTGCCGCCAGCTCGCGGTCCTTGCCGAGCCGCGCGGCGAGCGTCCGGATCTCCTCGTCCCGCCGGCCGGCCCGCGCCCTGAGCGTCTGACGTTCCTCGTCGGCGGCGTGTTCGTCGTGCATGGCCGGGTTCGGCGGTACGAGGAACACGTCGCCGGGCTGAGTGTCCGGCGCCGGCGTCGGTGCGAGCAGGGCGGCCGCCGTGCCCACGGCCACGGCGGACCGTGGGAGCAGTGCGGCGTCGGCGAGCGCGTCACGGGCCCGCGCGTGCGTGTCGGGGTCGGTGATGATCACGCCGTCGACCAGCTCGGGCCGGGCGGCCAGCACGCGCGCGTGGTCGGCTGGGTCGACGGACTGGGCGAGGTAGCGCCAGCCGGGCAGCGCCGGGATGCCGTGCTCGCCGAGGAACTCCACGGTGGCCAGGACGTCCGGACCCGGCGGCAGCAGTCCGCCGTCGCCGAGGGCGCCGAGGATGCGGGCGTCGTCGGCCGCGGCGGTGCGCAGCTCGAAGAGCTGCCGCTCGGCGGAGGAGACGGAGTCGTCGAGCAGTTCGCGCAGTTCGTCGGCGAAACGGTCCAGGTCCTCCGGGGTGAGCGCCCCCTCGTCGCCCTGCGCCTCGTGCCGCGGCTGCGGGACCGCGGACCGGGCGGGGCCGCTGCCGGACAGGCTCAGCAGCTCGGCGAGCCGCTCCTCCGCCGCCAGCGCCTCGGCGAGCCGGCGCTCGGCCTCGTACGACCGCCGGGTCGCCGTGGCCGCGTCCGCCGCACGGGCGGCGGTCAGCTCCGCGCGGGACTCCGCCGAGGCCGCCTCGCGCGCATGCTCCGTGGTCTTGCGCGCGGCCTCGCGCGCCGTGTCCCAGGCGGTGACCGCGCTCTTCTCGGCGTCGCTGGCCGCGAGGGCCGCGCGGGCCGGGTCCGCGTCGGGCGCGCTGTCGTCGAGCCAGCCGGCCCGCACCGCCTCGGCGGTCTCCTGTTCGACCTCGGTCAGACGCTGGCGCAGATGGCCGACCTCGCTGCGGGCCCGCTGCGCCTCGGTGGCGGCGGCGGTCGAATCCCGGTAGGCGGCCTCGCCGGCCTCCTGGAGTGCGGCGGACCGCTCCTCCTCCTCGTTGGCGAGGGTCTCGGCGCTCCCGGCGGCCGAGTGCAGGGCCCGTACGAGGTCGACGGCGGCCTTGGCGCGGGCGGCGAGCGCGGGGGCCGCGTCCCGCTCGGCCTCCTGGATGGCGGCGGCCACCCGTGCGACACGGTCGGCGGCGGCGCGGTGGCGCAGCACGATCTCGGCGGCCTGCCAGGCGGAGTGCAGGGTGCGGGCGTCGGCCAGCTCGCGCTTCTGCCCGGAAGCCGACTTCTCGGCGCCGGCCAGCGCCAACGAGGCGTTCCGGTAGGCGAGTTCGGCGGCGATCAGCGCGCTGCGCTCCCGGGCCGCCTCGGCGTGCGTGACCGCGTAGGCGGCCGCAGTGACGCGCTGGGCGAGGTCGGCGGCCCGCGCCCGCTCCTGCACGCCCCGCGCCGACAGCCGCCGCGCCAGCGTGCGCGTACGACGCTCGGCACCCAGGTGGATGTCACGCGCGCGTGCGCGCCCCTCGGCGGCCTCGACGATCCGCCCGAGGAGGTCCACCGAGCCGGCGGTGAACTCCCGTTCGGCGATCAGCTCGGCCCGCCGACCCAGCTTGTTGCCGAAGCCGCTGACCAGGTCGGCGAGCCCGTCGGTGTCCCGGGTGTCGGTGACCGCGCGCAGCAGCAGGTCGGTGAAGTCGGAGTCCTTCTTGACCGCGAAGAGGCCGGCCGCCTCACCCTCGTCGGCGTTCATCTCCCTCTGGTAGCGGAAGAGTTCGGGGTCGAGGCCGAGGTCGCCGAGGTGCTCGATCCAGCGGTCGTGGATCTCCTCCCAGTGCACCTCCAGATGCGGATACGCCTTGCCCGCCTCGGTGATGGCGTCCCGGAAGCCCTTCATGGTCCGGCGGCGGCCCTGCGCGCCCGACTGGCCCTCGACAGGCGGCCTTACTGAAGTCGCCTCGGCAACGGGCAGGTTGTCCAGGGAGAGCCCTGGCCCGGGCCGGAAGGAGTACCAGGCCTCGGCGAACTTCTTCGGGTCGTTGGAGACCTGACGCCCGCGCCACTCGCTCACCTTGCCGACGACGACGCACTCGCCGGTCAGCGTGTGCTGCCACTCCAGGACCACGTGCCCGCAGTCGTCGGCGAGCAGGAACTTGCGCAGCACGCCGGAGCTGGCGCCGCCGAGGGTGTTGCGGTGGCCCGGCAGCATCACCGAGAAGATCAGCTTGAGCAGCACCGACTTGCCGCCGCCGTTCTCCAGGAACAGCACGCCGGCGGGCGCGGGGCGGCGCGGCGGGCCGACCGGCTCGTCCTCGAAGAACTCCGCCTGGGCGGGCGCGGGATCGGGTACGGGCTCGCCGACACCCCGCAGGTCAAGCACGGTGTCGGCGTAGCGCGCACCGGCGGGGCCGATGGAGTAGAGGCGGACCCGGGACAGCTCGTACATGGCGGACTCTCGTAAGTCTTCGGCAGGTCGGGGAAGTTCAGGAGGTGGACGAGGCGTGGAACGGCAGCCCGGCGTCGGCCGCCAGCTCCAGGTCCGCGGTGTCCTCGGGGGGCAGCAGGGTGGGCGTGCCGTCGGTCACCGGGACGACGCCGAGCTCCAGCAGCTCGGCCATCGCAGCGTTGCCCGCCATGTCCCGCACCTGAAGCTGGTAGCGGGCCGTCGTCCGGTAGGTCCCGCCGTTGTCGTCACCGGTGCGCTGCAGGAACCCGGAGTCGGTGAGGAAGGCGACGGCCTTGCCGACGATGCCGGTGGTCGAACCGGAGAGTCTGCGGGCGTCCTTGGTGGCACCGGCGGCGCTGCGTCTCACCCAGATCCGCCAGGCGGCCTCCAGACCGGGTGCGTCGGTGGCCGGGTCGGTGTTCTCGCCCTGCTCGTCGGCGCGCTCCTCCAGGCGCCGGCAGGCCTGCCGGACGAAGGCGTCGACGCCGTTGACCGTCACACGGCCGATGTACCCGTCGTCGGCCAGGTCCTCGGGGCGCGGGAACGCCATCGCGGCGACGGCGAGATGAGCCAGGCCGTGCAGGAAGCGGTCGCCGCCGTCGGCTGACGTACGACGGGCGTAGTCGCCCATACGGACGGCGAACACCGAGTCCTCGGCGGCCGTCACGGCCATCCCCGCGCGCGGGGACACCTCCAGGACGACCAGACCCAGCCCGGCGGCCACGGCGTCCGCGAGCCGCGCGAACGGCGGGTCCTCCCGGTAGCGTCGCAGCAGCTCGGCGTACTCCTGGTCGCGGGCGGGCTGCAGTTTGGGCTGGAGCCCGAAGGCTACGAGCCGGGCCGCGTCGGCGGCGTCGGCGGGCGTGACGGCGGCGGTCGCCGACGGGGCCGGGGTCTCCGGGTCGCTCCACTCGACGTGCTCGGTCACTGCTCGGGCTCCTTGTCGCTCACGTGCTCACTCATGCTGCTTCCGTCCGGTCCGCCGCCATCCCCGCGGCGTCCAGCAGGGCGGTCCCGACGATCAGGTCGGCCCCGCCGAACTCCGGGTCGTCCAGTTCCGTCCCGTCGTCCACGGCGAACAGCAGCTTCTCCTCGCCCTGGCGATAGGCCGTGCCCACGGCCGGACTCGCCGCATGGACCGACAACAGCGCCACCAGGTACGGCAGTTCGAGGTCCCCGCTGCGCCGCGCCTCGGCGAGCAGCCCCGACAGGCGGCGCGGGGCGTCGGCCGGCAGGTCGAGCAACTCCTTGGCAGCCGCGAGCTGTTCCTCGCTGAAGCGGCTGTCGTCCGGCGTGGCGATCAGGTCCGGCTCCGGCATCTCGGCGCCGAGGTGCTCCCGCTCCACCGGCGGCGTCAGCAGTATGTCCACGAGGTCCGAGACCCGTACCGACACCGGTGTACGCATCCCGGTCCCGCGCGCGAAGAACGCGTCCGTGACCCGGACCGCCTGCTGCAGGGGCAGCGGCAGCACGGGCGCGACCAGGTGCCCGTACAGGTCTATCCCCGAGGACGTCATCGGCGTGGCGAAGGCCTGCCGGTCCTGCTCCGCGCGGAACAGCGGTCCGGCCTCCAGCAGGCGGGACTGGAGCTGCGTGTGGCGGCGGATGCAGTCCTTGACGATGTCGACCAGCTCGGCGGCCCGGCGCTTGTGCTCGGGATCCTCCGTCTCGTCCCGGGCCTTGCGGATGTTGGTGAGGATCGCGTTCTCGTGCCGGTACCGGTCGGCCACGTGGTCCAGCGCCTCGGCGATCATGTCCGGCACGGAGTTGAGCCAGTCCACCGCCCGGACGTTCCGCCGGGTCGCGTCCAGGGCTCGGCGCAGCGTCTCCGAGTACTGCACGGTCCGGTACCGTGCCTGCTCGGCGGCGAGCTGGGCGTCGGCCAGGCGACCCCGGTTGATCAGGACCTCCAGCTTGACCTCGGCCGCGATCTGGGCGCTGGTGACATCGGTGTCGAGGGCGCCGACCAGGACGTTGACCGCCTCGTCGGTCGTACGGAGGTAGACCGTGCCGCCGGGGCCCGGCACCTCCTCGATCAGCTTGAAGTCGTAGTCCCGGCGGACATAGCTGCCGTCCGTCGCGAAGGTGCCGTAGACCGCCCGGAAGCCTCGGTCCACACTGCCGACGTTGATCAGGTTCTCGAGGACCCAGCGCGCCACGCGCTCGTGCTCGGTGACCGGGCGCTGCGGGGCCTGGGCGGCGATGCGCGGGATGAGCCTGGCCACTATCTGGTCGTGGTCGGCACCCGTGTCGAAGTCCATGTTGAGGGTGACCAGGTCGATGGCGGCGAGGGCGACCTCGGCCATGCCGTACACCGAGTACTCACCCGCGAGGTTCGCCTTGCGTGTGTCGAGGTCGTGCAGCGGCGCGGTGCACGCAAGCGCGCGCAGGCGCCGCGCCAGCCCCTCGTCGGCGGCCGGGCCCGGTGCGGGGCGCGGCCCCGCGCTGAGCTGGGGCGGAACACGGTCCGTCGAAGCAGGCGAAGTCACGGTGCACAGACTAGGTCCTTGGTCTGACAACGGCCCAAACGACGCGGAACGGCTCCGCCGGTAGCGCCGGTGACTGCGGTGGTTCCGAACAGCGCAGGCCGGTGGGGGCTGGTCGCGCAGTTCCCCGCACCCCTCAGAGGAGGGCTTCGCCCTCCCCGACCCTCCGACGGTAGACATCCACCACTCGGTCCAGCGAGTCCGCGAGATATACCGCCAACAGCTTCTCGGCCTCCGCCCGCTCTCCCGCTTCCAAAGCACCCAGTATCTGACGATTTCTAGCCAAATATGGCTCATGTAGAGCCTTGGGGTCGTCCACGATGTGGAAGGCCAGGCGGAGTTCGGCGAAGACGCTGCGCATCAGTTCGTCGGTGCGGGCGCTGGCGGCCAGGGAGACCAGTTCTCGGTGGAAGTGGATGTTGGCCGTACCCACTGCTTTCCAGTCACCTTCGCGAGCCGCCCGCAGGCCCTCCGCGACGGCCGCGGCGAGGGCTTCGAGGCCGTACGGCGGGGCGCCGAGGCCACGGACCACGGCGCATTCGACGAGGCTGCGGGTGCGGTAGATGTCCTCCACGTCCTCGACGGTCAGGACCCGGACGAAGACGCCACGGTTGAGTTCGTGGACGAGCAGGCGTTCGTGCGTGAGCAGCCGGAACGCCTCGCGCAGGGTGTTGCGGGAGACGCCGAGCGCGCCGCCGATGCTGTCCTCGGACAGGCGGGTTCCGGGCGGGAAGTAACCCTCGGCGATACGACTCCTGAGGATGTCCGCGACCCGTTCGGCCGTGCTGGTACGGCCCAGGAGGGCGCGGTCGTCGGCCAGTCCGCTCAGCTGCTCTGCCATGCCGGAATTCAATCGCAGACACGAGAACGAAACAACGCGGGTATTGAAGGATCGTTGAACGATCCTCTACCTTGCTGCTCATTGCACCGCTCAGCTCCGCACCCTCCGTCTCCCTCTGCGAGGTGCCCATGAGCACGACCCCTCCACCGCAGGCCCTGGTCAGCGGCTCACAGACCGGTGAACTCTCCGATCACGACGGCGCATTGGGCTGGCTGCGCGCCCTGGGTCCGCGCGGCCGGCGTGCCTTCGCCGGCGCGTTCGGCGGCTATGCCCTGGACTCGTACGACTACTTCACGCTGCCGTTGAGCATGGTCGCGCTGGCCGCCTACTTCGGCCTGGACAGCGGTCAGACCGGCCTCTTCACGACCGTCACGCTGGTGGTCTCCGCGGTCGGCGGGGCCGTCGCGGGGGTGGTGGCGGACCGGGTCGGCCGGGTCAGGGCGCTGATGATCACGGTGATCACCTACGCCGTGTTCACCGTGGCCTGCGGTTTCGCGCCCAACTACGAGACGCTGCTGGTGTTCCGGGCCCTCCAGGGCCTCGGTTTCGGCGGCGAGTGGGCGGTCGGCGCGATCCTGGTCGCCGAGTACGCGAGCGCCAGGCACCGGGGGCGCACGCTCGGCGCGGTCCAGAGCTCCTGGGCCGTGGGCTGGGCGCTGGCCGCGATCGTGTACACCCTGGTGTTCTCGTTCGCCGGCGACGACCTGGCCTGGCGGATCATGTTCTGGACGGGCGCGCTGCCCGCGCTGCTGGTGATCTGGATGCGGCGCCGGGTGCACGACGCCCCCAAGGCGGTCGCGGTACGCGAACACAGCGCCCAGAAGGGCTCGTTCGCCGCGATCTTCAAACCCGGCCTGCTGCGTACGACGATCTTCGCCGGCCTGCTCTCCACCGGCGTCCAGGGCGGCTACTACACGCTGGCCACCTGGGTGCCGACGTACCTGAAGACGGACCGCGGGCTGTCGGTGGTCGGCACCGGCGGCTATCTGACCTTCCTCATCTCCGGGGCCTTCCTCGGCTACCTGACCGGCGGCTATCTCACCGACCGGCTCGGCCGCCGCCGCAACATCTGGCTGTTCGCGCTGCTGTCGGCGGTCTGCATTCTGGCGTACGCGAACATCCCGCAGGGCGCCAACACCCTGCTGCTGGTGCTCGGCTTCCCGCTCGGGTTCTGCATGTCGGCGATCTTCAGCGGCTTCGGGTCCTACCTGAGCGAGCTGTACCCGACCGCGGTGCGCGGCACCGGACAGGGCTTCACGTACAACACCGGGCGGGCCGTGGGCGCGATCTTCCCCACCACGGTCGGCTTCCTGGCCGACAGCTGGGGCGTGGGCGGCGCGCTGGTGTTCGGCGCGATCGGCTACGGCATCGCCGCGCTGGCGCTGCTCGGGCTGCCGGAGACGCGCGGGAAGGAGCTGGCGTGAACCACACGGACGACCGGATCGTCACCGACGACCGCCCCGTCGCCCTCGCGACCGACGACCGCCCGGTGACCCTCGTCGACGAGCACGCGCACGCGTGGAGCCCGAAAACGGCCAGGACCCGCTTCCGGGACGGGCTCACCGGCCCCACCGCCGGGGTCGCGGCCGGTCACACCCAGGCCAACCTGATCACCGTGCCCGCCGACTGGGCGTACGACATGCTGCTGTTCTGCCAGCGCAACCCGAAGCCCTGCCCGGTGCTCGACGTCACGGACGCGGGCGACTGGACGACCGTCCTCGCGGACGGCGCGGACCTGCGCACCGATCTGCCGCGCTACCGGGTGTGGCGGAACGGCGAGTTGGTGGACGAGCCGACGGACGTACGCGCCTACTGGCGCGCGGACCTGGTGTCGTTCCTGATCGGCTGCAGCTTCACCTTCGAATCGGCGCTGGCCCGGGCGGGCGTCCCCATCCGCCATCTCGAACAGGGCCGCAACGTGCCGATGTACGTGACCGATCGGCAGTGCCGGCCGGCGGGGCGGCTGCGCGGACCCATGGTGGTGTCCATGCGGCCGGTGCCGCCGCGGCACCTGGCGGCGGCGATCGAGGAGAGCGCGCTGCTCCCCGCGGTGCACGGCAGCCCCGTGCACTGCGGCGATCCCTCCGGGCTCGGCGTCGAAGACCTCGGCCGCCCCGACTTCGGCGACCCGGTGGACGCCGCGCCGGACGACATCCCGGTGTTCTGGGCCTGCGGTGTGACCCCGCAGGCCGCGGTGATGGCGTCCCGCCCGCCGTTCGCCATCACGCACGCCCCGGGCCAGATGTTCCTGACCGACGCCCGCGACGAGCAGTACCGCGTGGCCTGAGAAGAGACCCGAAGGATCCATGACCTCGATCGATCTGAACGCCGACCTCGGCGAGGGCTTCGGCCGCTGGCGGCTCACCGACGACGAACAACTCCTGTCCGTCGTCACCAGCGCCAACGTGGCCTGCGGCTTCCACGCCGGGGACGCGGCCACCATGCGGCGGGTGTGCGAGCTGGCGGCCGAGCGCGGCGTCCGGATCGGCGCCCAGGTCTCCTACCGGGACCTGGCGGGCTTCGGGCGGCGTGCGATGGACGTACCGCCCGCCGAGCTGGCGGCCGAGGTGGCTTACCAGATCGGCGCCCTGGAGGTCTTCGCACGCGCGGCGGGCACGCGCGTGTCGTACGTCAAACCGCATGGCGCCCTCTACAACCGGGTCGTGCACGACGAGGAGCAGGCCGGCGCGGTCGTGGACGGCGTACGTCTCGCCGACGTCGGCCTGCCCGTGCTCGGCCTGCCCGGCTCACGGCTCCTGGAGTACGCCGGGAAGGCGGGCCTCCCGGCCGTCACGGAGGCGTTCGCGGACCGGGCGTACACCGAGGAGGGCACGCTCGTGCCGCGCGGCCAGGACGGCGCCGTGGTCACCGACCCGGATGCCGTAGTGGAGCGCTCGGTCGACCTGGCGCGCGACGGAGTGGTCAGTTCGCACTCCGGCGCGCGGGTCGAGGTACGCGCGCGCTCTTTGTGCCTGCACGGGGACACGCCGGGCGCCGTCGAACTGGCCCGGCTGGTACGGGCACGCCTCCAGGAGTCCGGCGTCCGGGTGGAGGCCTTCGCATGAGGGCACTGCCCGTCGGCGACCGGGCCCTGCTCGTCGAGGTGTCCTCCGGCGAGGAGGCCCAGGCACTGCACGCCGAGTTGCTGCGCCGCCGCGCCGAAGGCGCCCTGTCGGTCCGCGAGATCGTCCCCGCGGCCCGCACGGTCCTCCTCGACGGCCTCGACGACCCGGCCCGCCTGGCCACCGAGCTCACCGCCTCCGACGTACCCCCGGCTCCGCCACGCGCGCGTGCGGCGATCGAGATCCCGGTGCGTTACGACGGCCCCGACCTGGCCGAGGTCGCAGCCCACTGGGGCGTGACCGAGCACGAAGCGGCCCGCATCCACACGGACATCGAATTCACCGTCGCCTTCTGCGGTTTCGCCCCCGGCTTCGGCTATCTCACCGGACTGCCGTCCCGCTACGACGTCCCGCGCCGGGCCACCCCGCGCACGGCCGTCCCTCCGGGTTCGGTGGCTCTGGCGGGCCCGTACACGGGCGTGTACCCGCGCTCGTCCCCGGGCGGCTGGCAGCTGATCGGCCGCACGGACACCGTCTTGTGGGACCACGCGCGCGTACCGGCCGCCCTGCTGTCGCCCGGCACGCGCGTGCGCTTCGTCCCGGTGGCCCCCTCATGACGGACCGCGCGCTCGTCGTGGTGCGAGCCGGCGCCCTCACCACCGTCCAGGACCACGGCCGCCCCGGCCACGCCCACCTGGGCGTCCCCCGCTCCGGCGCACTCGACGCCCCGGCGGCGGCCCTGGCCAACCGCCTGGTCGGCAACCCTGCCGACGCCGCCGTCCTGGAGACGACCCTCAACGGCTGCGCCGTACGCCCGCGTTCCACGGTCACCGTGGCCATCACCGGCGCCCCCTGCCCGGTCACGGTGAACGGCCGCCCGGTCGCCTGGGGAGCCCCGGTCCGGGTCCCCGCAGGCGCCCTCCTGGACGTCGGCACGGCCACCTCCGGAGTACGCACCTATGTGGCCGTCTCCGGCGGCATAGCCGTAGAACCGGTCCTGAACAGCCGCTCCACGGACCTCCTGTCCGGCCTGGGCCCGCCCCCACTGACGGCCGACACGGTGCTGCCCCTCGGAGCGCCGTACGGAGTCCACGCGCGCGTGGACACGACCCCGCAGCCGGCACCACCGACCGAACTCGTCCTCCGCGTCACACGCGGCCCACGCGACGACTGGTTCACCCCAGAGGCATTCCGCACCTTCACCACGCGCACGTACCGCGTGTCCTCCGCCGGCAACCGCATCGGGCTGCGCACAGAGGGCCCGGCCTTGGAACGAGCCTTCTCGGGTGAACTCGCCAGCGAGGGAATGGTCCTGGGCGCGGTCCAGGTTCCCCCCGATGGCAGACCAGTGGTCTTCCTGGCAGACCACCCGACGACGGGCGGCTACCCGGTGATCGCAGTGGTCCACCCACAGGACCTCCCGGCCACGGCCCAGGCCACACCGGGCACGCCGATCCGCTTCACAGAGGTACACAGCCACCAACGCCGTTAAGGGGCGCGGGGAACTGCGCGACCAGCCCCCACGCACCCGCAGCCAAACAGCTATACCGCGTCGGCCTGCTCAACGGACAGCGCAGCCAAAGCCGCCGAAACAGCCGCAGAAGCCCGCAGATCAAGCCGCCCACTCGTCCCCCGAGCCCGATGCCGCATCTCGTCCGCAGCCAGCCGAATCAACTGCGGCAACAGATCGGTACACCGCCGAGCCACCCACCCCGTCCCCGCAGTGGCCAGCCACAGCAGACTCGCCGACTTGGTGGGCCCGGCGAACTCCGGCTCGGCGGTCGGCGCAGGCCCGGTGGCAAGCGCGGTCTCCGAAAGCAACGCATGGAACCGCACCGCCAGTTGCCGATGCCCCCGCTCCCCCGGATGCAGCCGGTCCGCGCTCCACATCCCGCGGTCCATGATCCAGTCCTCCTCGGCGGCATGCAGATGCACCGCGCCGTACCGCTCGGAGAGCGCGTGCACCACCCGGTTCACCGCCCGCTGCCGCCGGGCCAGGGGACGCGCCAGCGCCCCCGGCAGGCCGAGCATCGAACCGGGGTCGGGCAGACAGGCCGTGAGCAGGGTCGCCCCCTGCCCGGTGAAGGCCGCGTACACCTTGTCGAGCCGTTCGGCGACGGCGCGGATGTCGAACGTGCAGCGCAGGGTGTCGTTCACGCCGATCACCACGGACGCGAAGTCCGGCCGCAGGGCGAGCCCGGCCGGCGTCTGGATGTCCAGCACCTCCCGGGTCTGCGCCCCGCTCACCGCGAGGTTGGTGAACTCGACGGAGTCCTCGGCGAGGCCGGGGGCGAGCAGCGCGGCCCAGCCGCGCCACCCGTCTCCGACCCGGTCGCCCACCCCTTCGGTGAGCGAGTCGCCGAGGGCCACGAAACGTACCGGTCTCATGCCACGCCCCCGGGCACGTAACGACGCACCGGTACCGTCGCGTCGTGGGCGGCGAGGAACGCGTCCACGGCCGTACCCCATCCGAAGCACTCCGCACGCGCGCGTGCCGTCTCCCGCCGCTCCCGCTCGGGGAGTTCGAGGAGCATGTCGACGGCGTCCGCGAAGGCGTCCCCGTTGTCCGCCGCGACGGCGCCGGCGGATCCGACGACCTCCGGCAGCGCGGACGAGGTGCTCACCACGACGGGGGTGGCGCAGGCCATCGCCTCAAGGGCCGCGAGCCCGAAGGTCTCGGCCGGCCCGGGCGCCAGGCACACGTCGGCGGAGGCCTGGAGCGCGCCGAGCAGCCCGCGGTCGGAGACGTGCCCGAGGAAGGTCACCGGCAACTTGCGCTCGCGCGCCCGCTGTTCGAGCCGCGCCCGCAGCGGCCCGTCCCCGGCCACCACCAGGACCGCCTTGCGGCCACGCCGCCGCAGCGCCTCCACGGCGTCCAGCGCCGTGCCGGGCCGCTTCTCCACGGACAGCCGGGTGCAGGTCACGAGCAGGATCTCGTCCTCGCACGCGTGGCGGGCGCGCAGCTCCGGGTCGCGCAGGGAGGGATGCCGCTCCACCAGGTCGACGCCCAGTGGGGCGCGTACGACATTGCGGGCGCCGATCCGCACGAACTCGCGCTCGGCGAACTCGGTGGTGCACACCACGCGCGCGTAGGTGTGCGCCGTACGGACGTTGAGCGCGTCCGCGGCACGCCGGGCCGCGTTCTCGGACAGGCCCCAGGTGCGCAGGACGCCGTCGGCGGTCTCGTGGGAGACCATCACGGCGGGGACCCGGGCCCGGCGGGCCCACTTGCCGGTCCAGCGCAGGGTCGTACGGTCGGAGACCTCCAGGCGGTCGGGCGCCAGCTCCTCCAGGAGCCGGGCCACGCGCCGCTTGTCGGTCAGCACGCGGTAGCCGCCCGTGCCGGGCAGCAACGGGCCGGGCAGGGTGATGACGCGGCCCTGCTCGGTGTCCCGGTCGTCGGCGCGCTCGCCGGGCACGATCAGCACGGGCTCGTGCCCGGCCTCCTGGTAGCCCTTGCCGAGCTCGCGCAGGGCGGTGCGCAGACCGCCCGACGCGGGTGCGACGAAGTTCGCGAGGCGCACGATGCGCAGCGGGGTCATGCCGCCACCGCCGTCTTCCTGCGCGCGGCGAGGACGTCCGCGTAGTGGCCGATCAGCTGGTCGCCGACGGCCGCCCAGGTGCGTCCCTCGACGGTGGCGCGGGCAGTGGCGCCGAAGGCGGCCCGCCGGGCCGGGTCGGCCACCAGGGACTGGACGGCGTCCCGTACGGCGTCCGCGTCCCGCGGCGGCACCAGGAACCCGGTGCGCCCCTCGGCGACCAGGTCGAGGGGGCCGCCTACGGCGGGCGCGACCACGGGGACACCGCTCGCCATGGCCTCCTGCACGGTCTGGCAGAAGGTCTCGAAGGGACCGGTGTGCGCGAAGACGTCCAGCGAGGCGTAGATCCGGGCGAGGTCGTCGCCGGTGCGGCGGCCCAGGAAGACCGCGCCCGGCAGCGCCTCGGCGAGGCTCGGCTGGCTGGGGCCGTCGCCCACGACCACGACCTTGACGCCGTCGAGGCCGCAGACGCCGGACAGGAGCTCTATGTGCTTCTCGGGGGCGAGCCGGCCGACGTAGCCGACGATCACCTCGCCGTTCGGGGCGAGTTCGCGACGCAGGCTCTCGTCGCGCAGCCCGGGGCGGAACCGGACGGTGTCCACGCCGCGCTGCCACAGCTTGAGGCGGGGCACGTCGTGGGTCTCCAGGTCGTGCATGGAGGCGCTGGAGGGCACCAGGGTGAGGTCGGCGGCGGAGTGGACGGAACGTATGCGGCGCCAGGCCGCGGCCTCGCCGGCGCCCATGTAGGTGCGGGCGTAGCCGGCCAGGTCGGTCTGGTAGACGGCGACGGCGGGGATGCCGAGCCGGGCGGCGGCGGCCATCCCGCGGACGCCGAGGACGAAGGGGCTGGCCAGGTGCACGACGTCGGCCCGGTGCTCGACGATGGCCGCGGCCAGGCGTCGGCTGGGGAGGGCGACTCGGACCTGGGGATAGCCCGGGAGGGGGAGGGAGGGGACACGGACGACGGGGCACGGCGCCGAGGCGTCGGGCCCGGTACCGGCCCGGCCGACGAGTGCGGTGCTGGCCGGAGCGACGACGAGCGGGGAGTGACCGCGATCTACGAGGTGCCGGGCGGTCTGGAGCGCGCAGTGGGCCACGCCGTTCACATCGGGGGGAAAGGATTCGGTCACGATGACGACACGCATACCGGTGTTCTCGCCGGGCTGGACGTGGTCGCGTCAACGTCGATCTTTGCGAACGATGAACGTCCCGTGAGCGTTCCCCCGCACACCCGAGCAGGTCAGGCCCTGTCCATGACCACCTGACCCGCGGGTCACCCCTCGTTCACCCGGAAGCCGTGCCGCACCCCGGGGTGCAAGTGTGCGGCTGGCTCAAACAGCGGTCAGTCGGAGTTCTCAGACACCAGGCACGTCGGGTGCGATCCGACTTCGTACGGCGGTCTGCACCTCGGCCTCCTCGGCCGGATCGGCGGCGAGGCGGCGGAGCTGTTCCACGACCCGGGCGTCACCGGTCTCGGCGTGCCGGGCGGCGATCTCGCGGGTGGTCTCCTCGCAGTCCCAGAGGCACTCGACGGCGAAGCCGGCCGGGAAGGAGGGATCGGTGGCGGCCAGGGCGCGGGCGGCGCGGCCGCGGAGATGGGAGGAGGCGGTCTCCCGGTAGACATGGCGCAGGACGGGGGCGGCGCAGGCGATGCCAAGCCGGCCGGTGCCGTCGACGAGGGTCCACAGGGTCGGGGCGTCGGGGCCCTCGCCCCGGACGGCCTCACGCAGGGCGCCCAGGACCAGGTCCTTGTCCTCGGCGCCGCCCCGGCAGGCGAGCATGCGCCCCGCGGCGGCGCCCAGCGGATCGGGGCGGTGGGCCCAGCCGCGCGCCCGGTCGACGGCGGCGACGCTGCGCATCCGCTCGAAGGCGTCCACGGCGGCCTCCACTACGGCCACAGTCCCGGTGGTCACGGCGGCCTCGATCAGGTCGAGGGCGTCGGGATCATTGCTGTCGGCCAGGTAGCGCAAGGCGGTGCAGCGGGCTCCGTCGGTGCCGTCCATGGCGGCCCGGACGATCTCCGGCCGGTCCTCGGGTCCGGCGACGGCGATGAGACAGCGGGCCGCGGGCACATGCAGCGCGGCCCCGCGTTCGCAGCCCTGCTGGGCCCATTCGAACACCGCCTGCACGCTCCACCCCGGACGGGGCCCGGTTGGTCGCATCTGCCGTTGCCAGCGGTCGAAGCAGCCGGCCTCCTGCGCGGCACGCACGCGCGTGGCGATCGATTCGCGCGGATCCTCGGCCCACAGCCGCCAGGGCCGGGGTTCGAAGGCGTCGCGCACGGCGGTGGCCAGCTCGGCCTCGCCCTCGGCGTCGGTGGCGAACCTGGCCAGCACGGGTGCGGCCAGGGCCCGTAGCCCGGCGTCGTCGTCGCGCAGGGCCAGCTCGTCCAGGGCCCAGGCCCAGTTGGAGCCGGAGGCGGCGTACCGGCGCAGCAGCGCGAGCGCGTCCAGCCTGCCGTAGGAGGCGAGGTGGCCGAGGACCGCGAGGGCCAGGCCCGTGCGTGACTCCTCGTCGTCGAAGGCGTCCTCGACGTCGAAGAGGTGCGCCTCGATCTCGTCCAGCTCGCCGTTCAGGTCGAGGTAGAGACGGGCGTAGTAAAGGGAGCGGTTCTCCACCTGCCAGTCGTGGCGGGGATCGCGCAGCACACAGTGGTTCAGTGCCGCGAGCGCCTCGGCCCGCGGTGCGGTGAGCGCGTGCAGCGTCCCGTCGCCACGACCCCTCTGGAGGAGGCCGAGCAGGGTACCGCTGGGCGCTATGACCGGTTCGAACATGGGAAACAGCCTCACATCAAGCGTCGACGCAACCGGGGTTCCTGCTTCACCTGGCCGCGTGACAACACGTCGGGGCGCCCGCCGTTTCCTGCTTGCTGTAGACCATCTTCCTCTGCCTCTCGTCAGTGGCCCTCGCGGACCGCATCACGGCCCGCGCGGTGCGGCAACACCTGCCCAGCCATCGCGTCCGTGAATCACGACGTCATGATGACTCGGCACTTCGACCTGCCGCGACCGAAATTTCGGCGGCCCTGTACCGCCTCCCCCGTTTTCTCTGTTTTCGCTGGTCAGAACATGCGGATCAGTGTGCGCCGAACAAGTCGAGCAGTTCGGTCTTGCCGAACATCCGGGCCGTGTCCACGGCCGAGGGGGTGCCTTCGGAGGGGTCGGCGCCGCCCTCCAGGAGGGCCTTGATGACGTCCGTCGCACCCTTGAAGACGGCCCCGGCGAGCGGGGTCTGACCCCGGTCGTTGACCCCGCCCGCCTCGGCGCCCCGGGCGAGCAGCGCGCGTACCGCGTCCGCGTGCCCGTGATAGGCGGCGAGCATCACGAGGGAGTCCCCGCGGTCGTTGGTGAGGTTGGCCGGAACACCCGCGTCGACGTACGCCACGAGCGCTTCGGTCTGCCCCTGCCGGGCCAGATCGAAGATCTTGGTCGCCAGCTCCACGACCTCGGGGTCGGGGGCTTCAGTCATCGGCCGGACCGCCTCTCATACAACCGTTCAGGTGAATCGCAAGGGTACTGGCTCGCGCGGCACATGACCCGATGCGCCGGAGGTAAAGATCACCACAGCCCCGGTCGGACGCAAGTCCCCTGCTCAACCGGCCCAGGACGGCTCCGCCAACCGAGGGAAATCTGCTGAAATTCACCCAGTTGCACCTTTTATCGTATGGATACATCCTGTGATCCTGGAAGTACTCATGGTGACTGTCCCCACGAACCAGGAGATCCCAAATGATCCTGTCCATCTCAGGCGTGGTCCTGCTCGGCATCATCGTCTTCCTCTTCTTCCGCAAGGACGGCCTGAAGGCGTCGCACGCCATGGTGTCGGCCCTGTTCGGCTTCTATCTGGCGAGCACGGCGATCGCGCCGAGCATCAAGGCCGGCGGCGAGAGCCTGGCCAGCCTCCTCGGCGGCATCAAGTTCTGACGCCGTCCGTCCCTTCCGTACGCACCTTCAGGAGACAGCAGTGGCCCGGCGCCCCCTCCCCCGCATCCTGAGCACAGGCAGCGCGCAGATCGCCCGGAGCCGGGAGCTGGCCCGGACGGCGGCCGACAGCGCCACCGACGTCCTCCATCCGCTGATCACGATCACGCGCGGTCTGCGCCGGCTGGCGACGGCCGGGCGGCGCAGATGGGCCGAGACCCCCAAGGACAAGCGCGGACCGCTGCTGTTCCTGGTGGCGTCGGTGGTCCTGGTCGTGGCGCTGGTGCCGTACGGCCCGCTGCTGGCCGCCATCACCCTGATGGCGGCGGCAGCCTGGCAGGGCCGCGACCGCAAACCGGCGGCCCCCGAGGGCCCCGACGAGTCGCAGACCAAGCGCCTCAAGTCGCTCTACGAGGCCCTGATCCCGTACTTCTCCTCGCCGGACGACCCGGCTCCCGCGTACGCCCACGGCGGCGAGTGGGAGAAGGCCTTCCCGGCGTACGACTTCGACGAGTCCGGCCGCATCACCCACCTGCTGGTCCGCTACCCGGCCTACTTCCCGGACGGCGAGGCCGAGCCCCGCGCGCGGATCGAGCAGCTGCTGCACGCCAAGTCGGGCCGCGGCCGCGAGTACCACTTCGCGTGGGACGAGGAGGGCAACCAGCTCACCGTCACGGTCCTGCCCCCGCTGCCCACCGACATCGCCGCCCAGCGCTTCGTCACGGCCCCCGGCGAGACGGTCCTCGGCTTCACCGACCCCTCCCAGGTCCAGCGCACGCTCCCGCTCACCCACGGCGAGGAGCAGCGCGACGTCCCGCCGGTCGTCTGGCGCACCGGCATCCGCTCCACCGAGCCGCACCTCCTGGTCATGGGCCAACCGGGCAGCGGCACCTCGACCCTCCTCCGCTCCATCGCCCTCCAGGCCCTTCAGTACGGTGACGTCGTGATCGTCGAGGGCGGCGGCACCGGCGAGTACGCCTGCCTGACCGGCCGGGACGGCGTCCTCGCCGTCGAGTGCGGGCTGGCCGGGGCCCTCGCCAGCCTGGAGTGGGCGGCGACGGAGACGGAACGCCGGCTGATCGCGGCCAACCGCGCCCGGCAGGCGGGCCACCCGACGCCGGACGACACCAAGCGCCCGCTGTGGATCCTGCTGGACCGCCCGAGCGCCTTCTCCCCCCTCGCCGCCGCCGACGGCCGCAAGGACCCGCAGTCCCTGCTCCAGGTCCCGCTGCGGCACGGCCGCGCGGCGGGCGTCACCGTGGTGGTGGCCGACCAGTTCGACAGCGCGGACGCGCTGAGTGACGCGGTACGGCAGCACACGCGCGCGCGTGTCGTGCTCGGGCCCGCGACGCCGGTCCAGCTGGAGGCGGTCCTGGGCGCGCCCCCGCACACGACGCCGGTCACCCAGGTCCCGCCCGGACGGGGGTACGCGCGACTGGGCGCCGGTCCGGTGCACCGGCTCCAGGTCCCGTCCACCCCGGACCCGTACGACGACGCGACGAGCGACGCGGACCGGCAGGCCGTGCTTGCGCTGTTGCCGCCGCGGACCACGCCGGCGGATGCGGAGGGCATGGAGGCGGAGCCGATTCCCGCGGACGCGGTAGTGGCAGAAAGCTGACTCGGCCTGCGCGGGCCGGCGAATCCCACCCGCCCGCGCGACCGTCCCTCACGCCACGAAGGTCCTCGGCGTCTCCCCGCCCCCGGTCGCCCCCGACTCCACCAGCCTCGCCGCCGCGGCCAACCGCACCGCCGCCTCCTCAGCCACCGCGCCCCCCACGGTGAACGGCAGCCGCACATACCCCTCGAAGGCCCCGTCCACCCCGAAGCGCGGCCCGGAAGGCACCCGTACCCCGACCCGCTCCCCCATCTCCGCGAGCCGCGACCCGGACAGACCACCCGTCCGCACCCACAGCGTCAGCCCGCCCCGCGGTACCTCGAACTCCCAGTCCGGCAGCTCCCGCCGTACCGCCGTGACCAGCGCGTCCCGGTTCTCCTGGGCCTGTGCCCGCCGTACCGCCACGGCCTGCTCCCAACCCCCGGTGTTGAACAGCCAGTTCACCGCGAGCTGCTCCAGCACCGGCGTCCCCAGGTCCGCGTAGGCCCGCGCGGCGACGAGGCTGCGGATCACGTCCGGCGCCGCCCGCACCCAGCCGATCCGCATCCCGGCCCAGAAGGCCTTGCTGGCCGAGCCGACGGTGATCACGGTGGATCCCGCGGGGTCGAACCCGCACACCGGCCGCGGCATCTCCACCCCGTCGTCGAGCCACAGCTCGCTCATCGTCTCGTCGGCGACCAGCACCGTCCCCGCCGACCGGGCCGCCTCCACGAGCTGGCGCCGCTGGTCGTCGTCGGCGAGCGCGCCGGTCGGGTTGTGGAAGTCGGCGACGACGTACGCGATCCGCGGCGCCGCGTCGCGCAGCACCTGGCGCCAGCGGTCCAGGTCCCAGCCGGTCAGTCCCTCGGCCATCGCGACGGGCACGAGCCGCGCTCCGGCCTCCCGCATCAGCTGGAGGATGTTGGCGTACGAGGGTGACTCGACGGCGATCCGCTCACCGCGCCCGGCGAAGAGATGGCAGATGGCGTCGATCGCACCCATGGCACCCGTGGTCACCATGATCTGCTCGGGCATCGTCGGGATCCCGCGCGCGGTGTACCGGTCAGCGATCATCGAACGCAGGGCGGGCAGGCCGGCCGGGTAGTCGCCGTGCGTGTGGGCGTACGGCGGCAGTTCTTCCAGGGCGCCCTGGACGGCGCGGGTGAGCCACGGCTCGGGGGCCGGGAGCGAGGCACAGCCCAGGTCGATCACCGAGCCGAGGGCCTCGGGGGGCAGGGGTTCGAGCCCGCGCGCGGGCAGCGGGTTCCCGGCCGGTACGGCCGTCCAGCTGCCGGCGCCGCGCCGGGACTCCAGGAATCCCTCGGTGCGCAGCGCCTCGTAGGCCGCCGCCACCGTCGTACGGCTGACGGACAGGGCCAGGGCCAGCTCGCGCTCGGCGGGCAGCCGGGCGGCCACCGGGACGCGGCCCTCCAGGACCAGCAGCCGGATGCCGTCGGCCAGCGCACGGTAGGCGGGCGGGCGGCGGGTGCCGGGGCCCGCGGGGCGGTCCTGCTGGGAGTTGAGCAGCCGGGCGAGCTGAGCGGCACCCATCGCCGAGGTCCACTGCGTCATGGAAATCAGTCCACCTTCCTCGAATTGGCCATGGATGACATCTCCACCCAGGTCCCAGGGTGACATGCAGCAGGCCACTACGACCACAGGGGGTATCCCTTGGCCACGAAGGACCGTCTCGGGCGGCGGCTGATCCAGCTCTACGTCGGACTCGCGCTGTACGGCGCGAGTTCCGCGCTTCTCGTCGAGGCGGGCCTGGGTCTGGAGCCCTGGAACGTGCTGCACCAGGGCCTGGCCGAGCTCACCGGCCTGACGATCGGCGTCGTCTCGATCATCGTGGGCGCGGCGGTGCTGCTGCTCTGGATCCCGCTGCGGCAGCGCCCGGGTCTCGGCACGGTCTCCAACGTCTTCGTGGTCGGCCTCGCCATGGACGGCACCCTCACGCTCGTGCCCGAGGTGCACGCTCTGGCCGTGCGGATCCCTCTCCTCCTGGCCGGCATCCTGCTCAACGGCGTGGCCACCGGGCTGTACATCTCCGCCCGCTTCGGCCCCGGCCCGCGGGACGGCCTGATGACGGGGCTGCACCGCCGTACCGGCCGCTCGATCCGGCTGATGCGTACGGCGATCGAGGTGGCCGTCGTCGCGACCGGATTCGCGCTGGGCGGCACCCTCGGCATCGGCACCGTCCTGTACGCGGTGTCGATCGGGCCGCTCGCGCAGCTCTTCCTGCGGGTGTTCGACGTCCCCGCTGCATCCGACGGCAGCACGGTCGTTGCCGAAGGGCAACCGCGGGGAGCCATACTGCGACCGTGACCACGCGGATACGCCACCCCTACCTCGACCACCCCGGCCCGATCGCCTTCGCCCACCGGGGCGGGGCGGCGGACGGTCTGGAGAACACCGTGCTGCAGTTCCGGCGCGCGGTGGACACGGGCTACCGGTACATCGAGACCGACGTGCACACCACGGTGGACGGCAAGCTGGTCGCCTTCCACGACTCCACGTTGGACCGGGTGACCGACGGCGCGGGGCGCATAGCGGACCTGCCGTGGAAGGACGTCAGCCACGCGCGCGTGGCGGGCAAGGAGCCGGTGCCGCTGTTCGAGGAGCTCCTGGAGACCTTCCCCGAGGTGCGCTGGAACGTGGACCTCAAGGCGGAGTCCTCGCTCCACCCCTTCCTGGACCTGATCGAGCGCACGAACGCCTGGGACCGGATCTGCGTCGGCTCCTTCTCGGAGGCGCGCGTGGTCCGCGCCCAGCGGCTGGCCGGGCCGCGCCTGGCGACCTCCTACGGCACCCGGGGAGTCCTCAACCTGCGACTGCGCTCCTGGGGCGTGCCCGCCGCGCTGCGCGCCTCCGCCGTCGCCGCCCAGGTGCCGGAGGCCCAGTCGGGCATCCAGGTGGTCGATCGCCGCTTCGTGCGCACGGCACACGCGCGTGGTCTTCAGGTGCACGTGTGGACCATCAACGAGGCCGATCGCATGCAGCGGCTCCTGGACCTGGGAGTCGATGGCATCATGACCGATCACATCGACACGTTGCGCAAGGTCATGGAGGACCGCGGCGTCTGGGTGACCCACACCTGACACCTCCGCACCACCGCCCCCTTGGCACGACCACCTTCGGCGGGGAAGCGAGGGCACAGGTGAGCACCGACACCGTGCGGGCGGACGCCCTAGACCAGCGGCGCGAGCAGCGCGGCTGGTACTTCTACGACTGGGCCTGCTCCGTCTACTCGACGAGCGTGCTCACGGTGTTCCTCGGTCCCTATCTGACCGCGGTCGCCAAGTCGGCGGCGGACGTGGACGGGTTCGTGCACCCGCTGGGGATCCCCGTACGCGCGGGGTCGTTCTTCGCGTACTGCGTCTCGGCGTCCGTGATCGTCTCGATCCTGGTGATGCCTCTGGTGGGTGCGGCCGCCGACCGCACGGGACGCAAGAAGCCGCTGCTCGCCGCGTGCGCCTACGTGGGCGCGACGGCCACCACCGGCCTGTTCTTCCTCTCCGGGGACCGCTATCTGCTCGGCGGCCTGCTGCTGATCGTCGCCAACTCCTCCGTGGCCGTCTCGATGGTCGTCTACAACTCCTACCTGCCGCAGATCGCTCCGCCCGAGGACCGCGACCGGGTCTCCTCGCGCGGCTGGGCCTTCGGCTACGCGGCCGGTTCGACGATGCTGGTCGTGAACCTGGTCCTGTTCACGGCCCACGACTCCTTCGGCGTCTCCGAGTCCACGGCGGTCCGCATCTGTCTGGCCTCGGCGGGCCTGTGGTGGGGCGCCTTCACCCTCGTACCGCTGAAGCGGCTGCGCGACCGCCGTACGACGTCCGAGGCATCCGGCGTACCCGCGGTCCACGGTTGGCGGCAACTGGCGGCAACCGTCAGGGACATGCGGGGCAAACCGCTCACTCTCTCCTTCCTGCTCGCCTATCTCATCTACAACGACGGCATCCAGACGGTGATCTCCCAGGCCTCGGTGTACGGCTCCGAGGAGCTGGACCTGAGCCAGTCCACGCTGATCACGGCCGTGCTGATGGTCCAGGTACTCGCGGTCGTCGGCGCGCTCGGGATGGGGCGGCTGGCGCGGACCTACGGGGCGAAGCGGACGATTCTCGGCTCGCTGGTGGCGTGGACGGTGACGCTGGCGGCCGGATACTTCCTGCCGGCCGGGGCGCCGGTGTGGTTCTTCGTGCTCGCGGCCGGTATCGGGCTCGTCCTCGGCGGCAGCCAGGCGCTGTCCCGCTCCCTCTTCTCCCATCTCGTGCCGCCCGGCAAGGAGGCCGAGTACTTCTCGGCGTACGAGATGAGCGACCGGGGTATGAGCTGGCTCGGTCCACTTCTGTTCGGTATCACCTACCAGCTGACCGGAAGTTATCGGGACGCGATCATCTCGCTGGTCGCCTTCTTCGTCATCGGATTCGCGCTGCTCGCGCGGGTTCCGGTGCGGCGGGCGATCCACGACGCGGGCAATCCGGTTCCCGAGAGGATTTAGCGTTCGGCGCGAAAGGGCGGTAGTGTACGCGTTTGGCCTGCCAGGCGTACCGTTACTGCGCGTCAAAGATGCCGAAACGCTGGGTGACATCTGCTAGCAGATGTGACAAACCGGGCGCCGGTGGGTACAACAAGGGGCGGCTACGACGGCGACGCATGACCCGGAACGGGAATCTTTACCGCCGACCGGACGTTGACCGGATGACGACGACAGCGACACCTGTCCTGTGGGCGACAAGCCCGGGAGGCACGATTCATGAGTGAGCGAGCTCTTCGCGGCACGCGCCTCGTGGTGACCAGCTACGAGACGGACCGCGGCATCGACCTGGCCCCGCGCCAGGCCGTGGAGTACGCATGCGAGAAGGGACATCGCTTCGAGATGCCCTTCTCGGTCGAGGCGGAGATCCCGCCGGAGTGGGAGTGCAAGGTCTGCGGGGCCCAGGCACTCCTCGTTGACGGCGACGGCCCTGAGGAAAAGAAGGCCAAGCCCGCGCGTACACATTGGGACATGCTGATGGAACGGCGCACCCGCGAGGAACTCGAAGAGGTCCTCGAGGAGCGTCTAGCCGTTCTCCGCTCGGGCGCGATGAACATCGCGATCCACCCGCGGGACAGCCGCAAATCGGCTTAGTCCCTGCCGGGGTCGGGCGGACTACAACACAACGCAAGAGACTGCGGGCGGCTACGTGGATTCACGTAGCCGCCCGCAGTCGTGCGTCTGTGCCTTTGCTACGGCTTCTACGGCGCCGTCATCGCGTCAGCGGCGGGCGCGGGTCCTGCGGGGCGTCGTCGCCCGGCGCCTCGTCCCGGATCACCTCGCCCTGTACGACCTTGCCGTCGGGGCGGTGGATGCGGGCCTGCTGGAAGGCGTCGCCGAAACCGCCCGAGGCGGCCGCACGCAGCTTGCGGTCGAGGGTGCGCTCCGTGAAGCGGCCCAGGGCCTTCTGGACCGGCGGGATCAGCAGGAGCAGGCCCACCGCGTCCGAGATGAGGCCGGGGATCATCAGGAGCAGGCCGCCGAGCATCATCAGCCCGTTGCCGCCGCTCTGCGGGGTGGTGCCCCGCTGGAGCGCCTCGTTCAGGTTCTGGAAGGCGCGGCGGCCCGCCTTCTTGACCACCGCCGAGCCGAGCAGGAACCCGGCGAGCAGCAGCAGAAACACCGTGAACCCGCTCGACGCGCCGGCGACCACGGTCAGCAGCCAGATCTCCAGCACCAGCCAGGCCGCGACGCCCAGCGGCAGGAAGGTCCGCAGCCGGGAGCGGCGGGGCCGGGTCGGGTACGTGGGGGTCGGAGCACCAGTCGTCATGCATCCAGTGTGCCTGGGCCCGGCTCAGTGCGGGATAAGGGAACGATCAACGGGGCCTGTGAAGCCGTATGAGGACCCGATGACCCGCGACTGCCGGACATTCCTGCCGGACTTCCTGTCAGGCCTTCTTGCCGCGCCCCAGTACCTTGCCGACCCGCTCCGTGGCGCCCCACGCGGTGACCCGCCAGAGGGCCTCGACGAGGATGTCGCGGCTCATCTTGGAGTCGCCCAGTTCGCGCTCGACGAAGGTGATGGGGACCTCGACGACGTGGTAGCCGGCCTTGACCGCGCGGCGGGCGAGGTCGACCTGGAAGCAGTAGCCCTGGGAGGCGACCTCGTCGAGGCCCAGGCCTTCGAGGGTCTCGCGGCGGAAGGCGCGGTAACCGCCGGTGATGTCGCGCAGCGGGAGGTCGAGGGCGAGGCGGGAGTAGAGGCTGCCGCCGCGGGAGATGACCTCGCGGGACTTGGGCCAGTTCACCACCCGGCCGCCGGCCACCCAGCGGGAGCCGAGGACCAGGTCGGCGCTCTTGAGGGCGGTGAGCAGCCGGGGCAGTTCCTCGGGCTGGTGGGAGCCGTCGGCGTCCATCTCGACCAGCACGCCGTAGCCGTGCTCCAGACCCCAGCGGAAGCCCGCGAGGTAGGCGGCGCCGAGGCCCTCCTTGCCCTTGCGGTGCAGCACCTGGACCTGGTCGTCCTCGGCGGCCACCTCGTCGGCGAGCTTGCCGGTGCCGTCGGGGCTGTTGTCGTCGGCCACGAGGACGTGCGCCTCGGGGACGGCCTTGCGCACCCGGCCGACGATGGACTTGATGTTCTCCGCCTCGTTGTAGGTCGGAATGATCACCAAGGCCGTGCCGAGCGGGCCGAACTGCCTCCCCCGGTCCTGTGCCGCGAGGGTCCCGTCGCCGTCGTTCACTGCTGCCCCTTCTGTCCGTACGCAGACGTCCACCATAGTGGCCGCCGCCTGCGATGACGTGACAGAAGGTTCGTATGGTGGTGTCGATTCCACAAGAGCGGGGTAAGAGCCCGGTTTCGGCCCTGTTTGGGCACCTGCCTGTCGGCGTACCGTCGTGGCCGCGTGCTGCGGATGGGGGCCCGGTGCCCTTCGGGCCGACCTGGGACCCGCTGGCTGCGGGTCGACCTGAAGCCGTTGTCTACTGAGCCCGGGCCCCACCCGGGTCACACCTCCCCGACCGGCCGGAACGTTCCCTCGCTGCGGCGCGAACGCTGAGCCTGGCTCCCAGTGGCGGTGCCCCGGTGCGGCACACCGTCCCTGACCCAGCGGTGCCGCGGGCGAGTGCTCGGAGGTTCCCCGGTCGGGCGTCCGGTGGTGGACTCGCCGAACCTACCGGCCCCCTGCCGTCGCCTGTCAACAGCCGTTTGACCTGCGCGTATGCCCTCAAAGGCCTGGTCAGCGCGGAGGATGCGCAGGTCGCGAGACAGGGTGGCGACCGGGGATCCGCGGCGCGCCACCCCGGTAGATCACTCGCCCGGCCGTACGAACACCGTCCGGCCGCCCACGACGGTGCGCAGGCAGACGGGCAGGTCATGGCCCGGGGTGAGGTCGGGCAGACCCGGGGTGCCGGAGCGGGGATCGGTGGACCAGCGGGCCACCCGGTCGTCGGGGGCCTGGACCACGAGTTGGTCGGTACGCCACACCGCGTAGTCCGCGGGCGCGCCCGGCACAAGGACACCCGCGTCGTCGCGCCCGACCGCCCGCCAGCCGCCGCGCGTGTGGGCGGTGAAGGCGGCCCGCACGGAGACGCGGTGCTCGGGGGTGCGGTGGAAGGCGGCGGCCCGGACCGTGCCCCAGGGGTCGAGGGGTGTTACCGGGCTGTCCGAGCCGAAGGCCAGCGGTACGCCGGCCCGCAGCAGGGCCGCGAAGGGGTTGAGCGACCTCGCCCGCTCCACGCCCAGCCGCTGGGCGTACATGCCCTCCTCGCCGCCCCACAGCGCGTCGAAGGCGGGCTGGACGGACACGGTCAGCCCCAGCTCGGCGAAGGCGGCGACCGTCTCCGGCGTGAGCATCTCGGCGTGCTCGACGCGGTGCCGGGCGGCCCGGATCCGGGCGAGGCCCACCTTCTCCGCGGCGCCACGGACACCCTCGACGACGGCGGTGACGGCCGCGTCCCCGATCGCGTGGAACCCCGCCTGAAGTCCGGCCTCGGTGCAGGCGACGACATGCGCGGCGACGGCGGCGGCGTCCAGGTAAGCGGTGCCGGTGTGTCCGGCGTCGGTGTACGGCTGGTGCAGACAGGCGGTGTGCGAGCCGAAGGCACCGTCGACGAACAGATCCCCCGCGGCGCCGACCGCGCCCAGCTCACGTGCCTTCTCGACGTCCTGCTCGGCCCAGTAGCCCACCACGCGCGGGCCCGCGAGGTCGGCGGCGAGCGCCAACAGCCCGGTGAAGTCGTCCTCGGAGGAGATCTCCGGCCCCGCGCACTCGTGGACCGACCCGATACCGAGGGAGGCGGCCCGGGCGAGGGCGGCGCGCTGGGCCTCGGTGCGCTGCACCGACGTAACACCTGCGAACGCGGCGGCACGGACGGCGTGATGAGCGTCGGCGGTGAGTGGCCCGTCCACCGCGCCGAGATCGGGAGCCATGTCGAGCAGGGCCGTCGTCGCGACCGCCGAGTGGACGTCGATACGGCTCAGATAGAGGGGCCGCCCGCCGGTCGCCTCGTCCAGCTCGGCGCGCGTCGGCGGGCGACCGCCGGGCCAGCGGGCCGCGTCCCACCCGTGCCCGAGGAGAACGCGATCGCCCGGCCGACCGGCGGCGAAGTCCCGTACAAGAGCGAGCGCCGCCTCCAGGGACGGCGCGTCGGACAGGTCGAGACCGGTGAGCGCGAGGCCGGTGGCCGTGGCGTGGACATGGGCGTCGGTGAACGCCGGGGTGACCAGGGCCCCGTCGAGATCGACGACTTCGTCGACCCCGTCCGCGAAGGCGTCGGCGGCCCCTTCGGACCCGACCCAAGCGACCTGCCCGCGCTCGACGACCATCGCGGTCGCGAAGGGATCGGCGGGGCTGTGCACCTCACCGCGACGGAGCAGGACGGTCTTCGGCTCGGGGCTTCGCTCACTCATGAGGAACAGTCTCGCGCCTCGCCGGGACCGCTCGGTACGCAGGTGGGTCAGATCCGCGGCGGCCGCGCCTCGTACGGTGTGGAGAGGACCACCGTGGTGCGGGTCGAAACGCCCGCCAGCGTCCGCAACCGGGCCAGCAGCTCCTCCAGCTCGTGGGGCGTGGCCACCCGCACCTTGAGGATGTAGTTCTCGTCGCCCGCGACGCTGTGGCACGCCTCGATCTCGGGAACCCCGGCCAGCCGGTCCGCGATGTCGTCCGGCGCGCTGGGATCGAACGGCTTCACCGAGATGAACGCGGTCATGGGCAGCCCGACCGCCTCGGGGTCCACCACCGCGGCGTAACCGCGGATGACGCCCCGCTGTTCCAGCCGCCGCACCCGCTGGTGCACGGCCGACGTGGACAGGCCCGTGGCCTTGCCCAGGTCCGTGTAGCTCATCCGCCCGTCCTTGACGAGCAGCTGAACGATTTGTCGGTCGAGCTCCTCCATGGCGCAAGAACCTACAGTGCGCTTGATCTCCTCGGATACCTCAGCACCCCAGGTCATGCCCGGTTCGTGATGTAGGCGTCCGCCATGGGCATCTGCGAGCGGCATGTGACGAACGCCACAGTCGTCGAGACGTCTCCGTGATGCTCTCGTGATTACCGCCGTGACCGGACGGGAAGTGCTTGCTGTGGTCGAGGCCGCAGCGCCTTCACGGCCCCAGCCCAAGGGGGAGTTATCCATGCAGAGTCTTCAGCGCCCTGGTCGCACCGCGCCCAAGCGGTTCCAGCCGGTGGTGGTCGAGCCCGAGCCGGAGGGTGTCGAACCCGACGCCTTCGACGACGAACTCGACGCGTACGACACCTTCGAGATGTTCCGGGTGATCTGCCCGGACTGCGCGCAGCCCATCGCGCTGCTGGCGGACGAGGAGGTGCTGCCGGAGCACGCGCTGTGCGCCTCGCCGTGGAACCCGTTCGGCCTCACCGTCTGCGCCGGTACGGGCCGCAGGGCCGGCGAGGCCCGCTCCGCCGACGAGTCGGCCGAGCCCCAGGAGCAGGACACCGCCCTCCTGTTGACGCTCCCTCAGGGGCTCGACTGGCGGACCCAGCCGTTCTCGCACGTCGGCGGCCCGGGCTCGCGCCCGATGCGCGTGCCGGTGATGCGCAGTCAGGCCGCCTGAGCCGACTCGCTCAATCCCAGTAGCTGCCCTGCACCATGGCCCGCAGGCTGCCGTGGTGCAGGATCAGTGTGTCCGGATCCGCCGGGACGGCCGATTCCCCGAAGTGCACCTGCCGGTAGGCGACGCGCAGCATGACGATGGCGTGCCGCAGGGCGGCGTACAGGGTGTGGAAGTCCATGTCGCTCGGGGTGTGGCCGGTGAGTTCGGCGTAGCGGGCCTCCACGCGGTCGCGGCGCAGGAAGTCGGGCAGGCCGCGCTGGCCGAAGGCGACCGTCAGGTCCTGGAAGAAGCGGTGCAGGTAGACGGTCCAGCCGAGGTCGACCTCGCGCGGGGCCAGGGCCGCCATCTCCCAGTCGAGGACGGCCGCGGGTTCGAAGCCGTCGTAGACGACGTTCCCGATGCGTGCGTCGCCCCAGTTGAGCACCGGAGTGCCGGGATCGCCGGGCCAGAGCTCCTCCAGCCGTTCGAACGCGGCCTCGATGAGCGGTGACCTGGCCCGTCCGTCGACGACCCAGTCGTAGTAGGCGCGTTGGGCGGTGACGTGGCGGCGCAGGGCGTCGCCCTCACCCGGCAGTGCGAGGAACTCGGCCTCCTTCAACGGCACTTGGTCGTGCAGCCGGGCCAACAGACCGACCGAGGCGGCCTCCAGTCGCTCGCGCTCGGCGTCGGTGGCCGCGTGCAGCCAGTTGCCCTCGTAGGTGTACGGCATCACGTCCGGCGGCACCCGTCCCTCGACGCGCTCCATGACGAAGAACGGCGCCCCGAGCGGGCCCGGGTCCTCCTCCAGCCACAGCACCTTCGGCACGGGCAGGTCCGTGTGTTCGGCGACGACGCGCATCGTGCGGTGCTGGCGCGGCATGTCGTAGACCGGGAAGACGGTGTACGCCGCCGGGTCCGCCGCGAGCCTCAACGCGCAGGCCCGCACCGGCGGTTCGGGGTGCTCGATGTCGAAGAGCAGGGTCTCGCTGGACATGCCGTTGGACTCGGGGACGGTGACGCCGACCGCCTTGGCGCCGGGCAGGCGGGTGCCGAGCCAGGTGGTGAGGCGGCGGGCGATCTCCTCCGGGTCGCGGGTGCTGGTGCGGGGGCGGGGTGCCGTGGCTGCCATTTCGCGAACCCCCTTACGATGCCGTCGAGTTGAAGTCCATGAACCCGCTCGGGTCGTGCCGTCCGAACGACCCGTGCTCGAAGATGCCGTGCCCGATCCGGCCGTCGAGGCGGAAGCGCGCCGCGTGGTCGGTGACGCCGTACGCGGCCAGGGGGTGGGGCTGGGTGAGGTCGTAGGTGCGGCTGTCGGTCCAGGCCCGCCCCTGCCAGGTGCCGTGCTGCCAGTCGTCGGCGGGCGGGTAACCGGCACCGATCGCGAGCGGGGAGGAGGTGAGGATCTCCACCTCCAGCTCCTGCGGTTTGCGGGGGTCGCCGAGGTGGATGAGGGCGCGTTCGGGGTGGCGGGTGCCGGGGCGGTAGGTGATTTCGGGGAGGGGCCAGCCGAGTTGGCGGTCGCGGGGAGTGCCAGTGCTATGTGACATAGCACTGGCACGACTCCCAGTGGTATGTGACATAGCACTGGCGTGAACCACGGTGGCGTCGTTCAACGTGCGATACCCGTCCGCGTCCTCCTGCACGATCACCATCAGGAACCGGTCCTCGAACCGGACCGGACACCACACCCAGTGAAATCCCTCGGTCGGATGCTCCTCGGCAAGCCGCCCGCCCTCCTCCCCGGGAATCGGCCGCACGCCCCAACTCCGGTCACGGGTCCCGGTCCAACCGCCGGCGGTGACCCGGAACTCCTCGTCGGCCGCCCGGATCACGCCCTGCACACCGCCCGCCTGCACGAAGCGGCGCCCTTCGAGGGTGAGCCGGTCGCCGCGGCGCTGGAGGTGGTGGGGTTCCCACAGAGCCGGGAATTCGGCGGTCCAGGTCAGGTCGTACGACAGCGACTCGTCCTCGCACACCAGCCGCAGTCGCCGCAGCGGCTCCTCGACCTCAATCCGCAGCGGTCCGACCGCGAGCTTCATGCGGTCGTCGCCGAGCGCGTCCGAGGCCCGCACCGCATGCAGCCGGTCACCGACCCGCAAGGTCGCGTAGGCGTCGATCACACCGACGTTCGGATACACGCCGAGGCCGGCGATGAGCAGGGCGCGTCCCTCGTGGTCGAGGACGTGGAAGATGCAGCGGTCGTAGGCGTTCCGGTCGCCGGTCGCCACGTGCTTCATGGACAGCGGGACCTGGTGCACGGGGTACTCGTCGAGTGGTACGGGACGGTCGTCGGCCACGCCAAACCTCCCTGGAGACGGCTGGGCTGACGGTACGTCAGGAACGCGGAGGTGACCAGACAGGCCGCCGGACGAGCAGTGAACTCACGCTCGATTCCATGGATCGGTGACCTGTCCGGGCACCCCCGCGTTGCCCTGGCATGACCCCCACCTACACCATGACCGGGCGTCAGCGCCGGGTGTTCGTTCCGCCACCCGCAGGAACGGTTCCGCTGGCGCCGCCGCAGCACCCGGATCCGCCGATCTACCGCGATCTGATGCGGACCTGGGCCGACCGGGGCCGCACGCTGCCGGGCCGCCACGACCCGGAGTGGGTCAGGCTGGCGGCCCCGCAGGTGGCCCCGGGGCAGTTCAGCGGGTCTCCGGACCCGCTAGGTGACGGGCGATGACCATCCGCTGGATCTGGTTGGTGCCCTCGACGATCTGCAGCACCTTGGCCTCCCGCATGTAGCGCTCGGCGGGGAAGTCGGCGGTGTAGCCGTACCCGCCGAGCACCTGGACGGCGTCGGTGGTCACCTTCATCGCGGTGTCGGTGCAGTGCAGCTTGGCCATGGCCGCCTGCTTGGCGAACGGGCGCCCGGCGTCCCGCAGCCGGGCCGCCGCCAGGTACAGGGCACGTCCGGCCTCGATCTGGGTGGCCATGTCGGCCAGCATGAAGCGCAGGCCCTGGAAGTCGGCGATCGGGCGCCCGAACTGCTGCCGCCCGGTGGCGTACGCGACCGCCTCGTCGAGCGCCGCCTGGGCGAGGCCGATCGCGCAGGCCGCGATGCCGAGCCGGCCGGAGTCGAGCGCCGACAGCGCGATCGCGAAGCCCTGCCCCTCCTCCCCGATGCGCCGCTCGTCCGGCACCCGCACCCCGTCGAAGTGGACCTGCGCGGTGGGCGAGCCCTTCATGCCCATCTTCTTCTCAGGCGCCGCACCGCTCAGCCCCGCGGCGTCACCGGGCACCAGGAAGGCGCTGATGCCACGCGCCCCGTCCTCGCCGGTGCGGGCCATGACCGTGTAGAAGTCGGCGATCCCGCCATGGGTGATCCAGGCCTTGGTGCCGGTGATCACCCACTCCTCGCCGTCGCGAACGGCCTTCGTACGAAGGGAAGCCGCATCGGAGCCGGACGACGGCTCGGAGAGGCAGTAGGCGCCCAGCAGGCCCCCGCTCAGCATCGCCGGCAGGTGCTCGACCTGCTGCTCCTTGGTGCCGTAGGCGGCGAGCGCGTAGGAGGCGAGGGTGTGGACGCTGACGCCGAGGCCGACGGTGAGGCGGGCCGCGGCGAGCTCTTCGAGGACCTGGAGGTAGACCTCGTACGGCTGGTCGCCGCCGCCGTGTTCGGAGTCGTAGGGCAGTCCGAGCAGTCCCGACTCCGAGAGCAGGGTGAAGACCTCTCGCGGGAAGCGTCCGGCGTCCTCCTCCTCGGCCGCCTGCGGGGCGATCTCACGCCGGGCGATGTCGCGGACCAGCGAGATCAGCTCCCGGGCCTCGTCCGTGGGCAGTTGCCGGTCCACCGGCTGCGGGGCGCGGTCGGGCATGGCGACGCTCTCCTCCCTGTGTCGGGCGTTCGGCGGACGAGCGCCTTGGGTGGGGCGGCGCCGCCGGGTCGTACTGGGTCTGGCCGATGCTCCGCTTCCGGGTCTCGGAAGCTGCTGACCAGCGACTCTGCGCTGTGAGTATGCCCGATCGGAGGCTGCCAGTCACCAGTTAACGACCGCTTACTTCAAGAGTATCCCGGGCCGAACGGAAGCCGTACCGAACGACCGTGAAATTGGTCCGCACCATTGACCGGACTGGTCTAGTCCTCCTAATGTTCATGACCAACGCTTTACCGCGTTCATGCCAATCGGCGCGCGTTCCCCTCTCCCCCACGAGGAGACACCCGATGCACGTTCCGCACCTCCCCCGCGCCTCTTTCCGGGCGCTCATGTCCGCCGCGTGTTGCGCGGTCCTCGGCGCCGGGCTGCTCGTCGGCGCGGGCACCGCCGCCGCGAAACCCTCGGCCCAGCAGGCCGCCGGCTCCAAGGTCGTCGGCTACTTCACCGAATGGGGCACCTACGACCGCAAGTACCTCGTCAAGAACGTCGAGACCTCCGGCTCGGCGGCGAAACTCACGCACATCAACTACGCCTTCGGCAACGTCACCGGCGGCAAGTGCGCCATGGGCGACTCCTACGCGGCGACCGACCGGGCGTACACCACGGCCGAGTCGGTGGACGGCGTCGCCGACACCTGGGACCAGCCGCTGCGCGGCAACTTCAACCAGCTGCTGAAGCTGAAGAAGAAGCACCCGGGGCTCAAGGTCCTCTGGTCCTTCGGGGGTTGGACCTGGTCGAGCGGGTTCGGCGAGGCCGCGAAGAACCCGGCCGCGTTCGCCCAGTCCTGCTACGACCTGGTGAAGAACTCCAAGTGGGCGGGTGTCTTCGACGGCATCGACATCGACTGGGAGTACCCGAACGCCTGCGGCAACACCTGTGACACCAGCGGGCGCGACGCCTTCAAGAACCTGATGGCGGCGCTGCGTTCGAAGTTCGGGAGCAGTTCGCTGGTCACCGCGGCCATCACCGCGGACGCCACCGGCGGCGGCAAGATCGACGCTGCCGACTACGCCGGAGCAGCCCAGTACGTCGACTGGTACAACCCGATGACGTACGACTACTTCGGCGCCTGGGACGCGAGCGGGCCGACGGCTCCGCACTCGCCGCTGAACTCCTACTCCGGCATCCCGAAGGCGAACTTCTACACCTCGGCGACGATCGCCAAGCTCAAGGGCCTCGGCATCCCGGCCTCGAAACTGCTGCTCGGCATCGGTTTCTACGGCCGCGGCTGGACCGGCGTGACCCAGGCTGCGCCCGGCGGCACCGCGACCGGCCCGGCGGCGGGGACGTACGAACAGGGCATTGACGACTACAAGGTGCTCAAGACCAAGTGCCCGGCGACCGGCACGGTGGGCGGCACCGCCTACGCCAAGTGCGGCAGCGACTGGTGGAGTTACGACACGCCCGCCACCATCGGGACGAAGATGACGTACAAGAACCAGCAGGGGCTCGGCGGTACGTTCTTCTGGGAGCTGAGCGGGGACACCGCGAACGGGGAGTTGATCAAGGCGATCAACTAGCCGCGGAGGTCAGGGACTTGGGGTGGGGGCGCGGGAGCCTCCGCCCCTCGTTCAGGTGTCGCGGCGGGCGGGGGCGGGCGTGGGGTAGTCGGGGTCCAGTTCCTCGATGGCCCGCATGGCGCCGCCGAGGGTCTTGACCAGGAGTTCGCGCATCTTGTCGCGGGTGAGCCGGGGGCGGTCGATCCAGTCGAGGGTGGCCCCCTCCACGCTGCACACCCAGGAGAACAGGCCCATGCGCGCGATCGGGGAGATGTCGGTACGGCCGTACGCCCCCTCGGCGACGGTCGCGACGATCGCGTCGCGCACCCCGTCCCGGATGGCGTGCACCTCGGCGTCGAAGCCGACACCACCGCTGACGATCGCGCGGAACGCCGCCTGGTTGTGCTCGGCGTAGCGCAGATAGCCCTCCATCGTGCGGTGGACCCGGTCGAGTTGCTCCAGTTCGATCTCGCTCGACGCGAAGTTGACCAGGTCGGCGACGGAGTCGTGGATGATCGCCAGGTAGTAGCCGCGCTTGGACTGGAAGTAGTAGTAGATCAGCCCCTTGGCGACATGGGCCTGGCGGGCGATGTCGTCCATGGAGAGGGTGTCGTAGGACGTGTCCGCGAACAACTTCCGCCCGATGGCGATGAGTTCGGCGCGCCGCGCCAGCGAACGCTCGGTGCCCCGGGCCTTCGGGCGGGCGTTGTCGCTCTGTTCGCTGATCTTCAATGTCGACCCTGGTCTAGACGGGCGCTGGGACATCCGCAGTATGTCAGAACAACCGTCCCCGCTCGTTCGAGTCTGATCGATCTCGCGGGAACCGGCGGGACCGGGGCCTCGTGGGTCGGATCACAGCAGGCCGAGCTGGGTGACGAGCATCGCGAGGACCACGACGAGGGTCCAGCCCATGACGTGCTCGAAGACCTTCGGGCCGGCGTCCTTGGGACCGCCGGTGCGGGTGCGGGCGGCGGCAACTGTCTGTGTGGTCATGGCGTCTCGCTGAGGTCGGGTGTGCGGTGGACTCCCCCCAGGGTTCTGTCCACCTTGCCACCTGGAACGGCTTTTGCGGCAGAGACGTTGGTCACAGCGGAAAGGCCCCGGTTTCCCGGGGCCTTCGCAGGTGAGCGGGTGCCTCAGCGCACGCCGACCGCCTCGAGCGCCCTGCACTGGTGGGCCGTGGGACGCGCCGGGAAGTACAGGTAACAGACCCCGCCGGTGCCGGAGACGACCTTGCCGGAGGCGTTGTAGCGCTTGGTGCGCAGCCAGATGTTCTCCCACTCGCGCCGCCGGTAGACGCGCCGCACCGCCTCGTCGTCGGACGAGAACGGGTCGTTGGCGATCACATCGCCGTCGGCCGTGAAGCCGATCACCGTCATCAGGTGCCCGGAGGTGCCGTAACCCGCCCCCGTCAGCTCCTCCTTGAGGAACGACTGGGACGTTATGGCCGGGATCCCGGCCGCGATCAGCGTCTCCAGATCGGTGAGCGAGCCGAGCCGGGTGACCACGCCCTGTAGGTCCTTGTACGTGGCCGCATAGGCAGCGTTGAAGGGCCAGTTGCCGCAGCCCTGGTACTGGTAGTCGAAGGTGAAGCGGGCCGCGTGGTCCACCTGCGGGTCGGCGTAGCTCGGGTCCACCCAGGCCAGTTGCTCGGGGGTGAGCCTGCCGCCCCAGTACTCGATGATCATCTGGGACGAGGTGGGGCTGCACCAGGCCTCGCCGCCGTTGTCGTACTCGGGGTACTGGCCCTTGTGGATCTCCTGCGAGTAGCGCGGAACGATCAGCTCCCCGGACAGGCCCGGGGTGGAGGCGGGGACGGTGAAGCGGTCCGGGATGTCGGAGCCCATCGCGCCCAGGCGCCACACGGTGGGGGTGAGCTCGGTGCCGGGCCTGCGGTAGAGGGTGAGGCGCAGGCGGTACGAGACCAGGCGCAGGCCGGTCGTCGCGTCGTCGATGGCGAAGGTGTCCGTCCAGATGGTGCTCTTGTTGTCCGTCTGGTCGTCCACCGAGGTCCGCTTGATGTCCTGGTCGCCGGCCGCCCAGCGGCCCATCACGTACCAGGGGGTGGCGATGCCGTCCGAGTACGTGCCGTGCAGCTCGACCTGGAGCCAGGTGCCGGCCGGGGTGTGCGCGTTCCACGACGCGATCGCCTCGGTCGAGGGGACGCTCAGCCGGTGGACGGGGGACGTCCAGGTCGCGTACTCCCAGCCGGCGGTCGTACCGGTGTGCGGGTCGGTGTAGTCGGTCGTGCCGGCCGGGGTGGCGATCACCAGGCCGGGGCGGACACCGGCGAGGGCACGGGTGCCCTTGGCGGTGCCGCTGCGCCAGTCCTTGTACGAGGTCCAGGAGCGGTAGTCGACCGGCGGGGCCGGGTCCTCGGCGGCGTCCGAGGCGTCGGCCGTGCCGGCGGTGAAGGCCGGGGCCGCGACCGCGGCGGCCACCGCGGCGGCGAGGACGGTTCTGCGGGACGGCTGTTCGGCTCTGCTCATGGGTGGCATGACCCCCAGGTGTCCGAGTCGGGGCAGGTGCGGAATGCGCCCACTATGGCCGCGGGCAGGGCGTCCTGCCAGCACTTCGGCCGGTGCCACGCCCAGCAATATTGGTCTCCACCACTGGCATGACCTGCACGGCCGTCCGGGACCTCAGACCAGGTCCATGGCGGCGACCTCGTCGGGACGGCCGTAACTGACCGGTCCCTGGAAGCGGCGGCGGGCGGTGGCGAACCACCAGACCGTGGCGATCAGGAGGACGGCGGCCAGGGCGATCGGCGCGTAGTTGAAGGAGTCCACGGTGATCGGCGAGGCCTGCGGGAGCATGAACAGCACGCTGCTGAGCAGGATCCAGGCCACCGCGATCACCCCGACGGGCCGGCTCCAGCGGCCGAGGTGCCACGGCCCCGGCTGGAACTCCGCGCCCAGCCGCAGCCGGAGCAGGACCGGCACGGCGTACGCGAGGAAGAGCCCGACGACGTTGACGCTGACGATCGCGGTGAACGCCGTGTGCGACCACCAGCCGGGCAGGACCAGCGCCAGCGAGCAGCCGACCGCGAGCCAGACGGCCTTCACCGGTGTACGGGTGCGTGGTGAGACCGAGTGCCACCAGCGGGAGCCGGGCATGGCGCCGTCCCGGGAGAAGGCGAAGATCTGCCGGGTGTTGCTGGTGAGATTGGCCAGTCCGCAGAAGAGCATGGCGCCGATCACGATCAGCAGGAGCACCTTGGCCGTGCCGAGTCCCAGGCCGTCGATCAGGATCTGGACGGGCGGAGCGGACGCGCTCGCCACTTTGCCGTAGTCGTGAATGCTGTAGACCAGAGCGAGCATCAGGATCAGGCCGGTGATCGCCGAGTAGCCGATGGCCCGGGTGATCCCCCTGGGCGCGTTGACCGTGGCCCGCACGGTTTCCTCGGACATGTGGAAGCTGCCGTCGAAGCCGGTGAACGTCCAGCTGGTGACGAGCAGGCCGAGCATCCCGCCGTAAAGGCCGCTCGTGAAGCCGGTGTTGTTGGCGAAATGCGTGACGAAGGACGCCGACCGGTGCTGGTCGGGGCCGACGATCAGGGCGGTCACGATCACCACCAGGCCGATCAGCAGCCACCACACGGAGATCCGGTTGAGGACGGCGACCAGCTGGACGGTGTAGGTGTTGGCGAGCCCCTGCACCACCACGATCAGGGCCGTGATCAGCACCGTCTGGTGGGCGGTCGGCACGTACGAGGGCCACTGGAGGGCGATGAAGGCCTGGACGAAGGTGGCGGCGGCGTAGCCGGTGGCGGCCGTGCCGCCGACCTGGCCGACGAAGTTGAGCCAGCCCGTGTACCAGGACCAGGCGCCCTTGTGCTTCTTGGCGAGTTTCCCGGCGGAGAAATACAGCGCCCCGCTCGTCGGATAGGCGGAGGCGACTTCCGCCATCGCGAGTCCGACGAAGAGCACCATCACGGAGACGCCGATCCAGCCGAAGACGAGAATGCGGGGGCCACCCGCGTTCATGCCGAATCCGAAGCCGGAGAAGATTCCCGAGATGATGTTGATGATGGTGAAGGAGATGGCGAAATTGTCGAATGCCTGGAAGCGGCGGGTCAGTTTTCTCGGATAGCCCATCTCGTGGAGTACGGCGTCGTCGTCCGCTATCTGTTCCGCCACGGGTCTGCCTTTCTACGGGGGGACAGGGAGTCCGCACGCGCGGCGGGCGCGGGAGAGCTGCTCCGCCGGGTCACCGAAGGCGGACCAGGGCATGCGGGAGGCGTACGGGCCCATCGCGGCGAAGACCGCCCGCGCCTCGAACTCGCGCTCGCCCATGACCAGGGCGTGCGCGAGGTAGGCCAGGTCGAGGACCGGGGTGAAGCGGTAACCGGCCACCGTGGGCAGCCAGTTCCGGTAGATCGCGAGGGCCGTGGAGCGCCACTGCGGCTGCTCCCAGACGTGGTCGGCGAGCAGCTGGGTCGGGTTGTAGCTCTCCACCAGGGCGACCAGCGGAAGCAGGCGTAGCGGGGAGTCGGCGGGGGCGCGCTGGCCGAGGAAGGCGGCGACGTCCCAGGCGGCGTTGACCGAACCGCCGTGCCGGGTGAAGAAGCAGGCCAGGAAGCGGTGGTGGGCCTCGCGGTGCCAGGGGTCGAGGGACAGGACGTGCGCGAACAGGCGCCAGGGGCCGGGCGGCGAGGTGAGCAGCCCGCGCGGGGCGGGGTCGATGGGGCGGTGCAGCCGGGCCATGGCGAGCCGGGCCGCCCAGGGCGTCGGATCGGCGGGGTCGGTGCGCGCGGCCCGGTCACAGGCGGCCAGCGCGATCCGCTCCAGGGCCGGCGCCCGCTGGTCCCGCGCGTCGGCCGCGCGCACCGCCCGCAGCACGGCCACCCGGGCCCACATCAGCGCGGCCTCGGGGCCGGGCTCCTCGGCCAGCCAGCGCTCGGTGAGGTCGGAGTCGGCGGCCTCGGAGGCGAGGACGAGTGAGCGGTGGGCGCGCAGCGCGTGGTCGCCGCGGGTGTCGACGAGGGCTTCCCGGGCGCTGCGGTAGCGGCCGGCCCGCACATCCACGCTCACGCTCGCCAGGACGCGGTCGTCGGCCGCCGGATGCCAGACATACTGCCCTTCGAATAACCCCGCGGCCATCTGCTCCTGTCCATCCCCGTTACGGCTCCCGGCAGTTGTGCACCTGGCACCCTACTCAGCGGCGGAGGCAACCGGAACGCCATTTCCATAATGTTGAACTAGTTCAATGGGACACCAAATTCCAGGACCGTCGATACGTCCTGATTTCATCCGCCACTAGAATGTTCCCGTCGAATATGCCTCTCCCTCCGACCGGCCAAGGAACGACCATTCACGACCTCGCCTCCCGGCTCCGCCGCCTCTCGCCCTCGTGCGGCCCGGTCCGCCTGATCGGCGTCGACGGACACGCCGGCTCCGGAAAGTCCACGTTCGCCGGGCAGTTGGCCCGCGCGCTGGACGACGCCCCCGTGCTGCACCTCGACGACATCGCCAGCCACGACGAGCTGTTCGCCTGGACCGGCCGCCTCCTGACCCAGGTGATCGAGCCCCTGAGCCGCGGCGAGACCGCGCACTACGCCCCCTACGACTGGCTCGCCCGGCACTTCGGACCACCGCACGCCCTCCCCTGTGCCCCGGTGATCCTCGTCGAGGGCGTCGGCGCGGGCCGCCGCGCACTGCGCCCGCACCTGGCGCACCTGCTGTGGATGGAGTTGGAGCACGAGGACTCCTGGACGCGGGGGCGGCTCCGGGACGGGGCGGAGCAGCGGGACTTCTGGGCCGGGTGGGTCCAGGCGGAACAACAGCACTTCGCCGAGGATCCGTCGAAGCCCTTCGCGGACCTTCTGGTACGGCAGTGCGAGAAGGGGTACGAGGTACTTCCGGGGCCCGGATGGACAGTTGGACCGGACCAGCCGCTCACGCACGGTGACGGGCCATCCGCAGTGTGCTGAACTTGTGAAGGGCCCTGCATCGGAACTTCCCGAAGTGCCCCAACTCGGCTTGACCGGGGGCCGTACAGGACTTACGTTCTCAATGTGCGGCCATGCGAGGCCGCCCCTTGTCGCGAAGCCCCCGGTTGTTCCCCCGTGATCGGGGGCTTCGTTCTGCCCTCACCCCCCGATCCGGACGCCGTGAGCCCTGATTCACTCACTCTCGGTCACCGTCCGGTCTCCGCCCCATCTGCTCCCACCTCGCCAAACGGCCTGTGCGGCACCCTTCGGCGGGCGACACCCCCGCAGGTACGATGCCCTGGGTGCGACCTACGAACGCGGGTGCGCGCACCGCAACTCCGGTCCGCGGCACGGCGGTTCGATCAAGGCGGCCACCGGGCGGGCCCGGTGACCAACCGACGGGGGCACGGTTTGTGGGGGACGTGATGGACTTCGGCACGCAGGGCCCCGAGGCCCCGGCCGACCTCGCCTGGCTGCGAGGTGTGGATGCCTACACGATGGGCGCCTATCCGCAGGCGGAGGAGGAGTTCCGGGCCGCGGTCCGGATGGATCCCGGGATGGCCGACGGCTGGCTCGGGCTGCACGCGCTGCGCGTCGACACGACGACCGCGCTACTACGGATGTTCCGGCACCGGGACCGGTTCGGGGAGCAGCGGACCAGACACCGCCGTGCGCTCAACTCCTGGTACTGGCTGGGCTGGTGGGTGCAACCGGTGCTGGAGAGCCCGCGCGACCTGCTGCTCGCGCACGCCTCGCACTGGCTGGACGGCCGCCATGTCCCGGAGCTCGACCGGGCGCTGGCCGGCCTGCCGCCCGTGGACACCGACCACCAGGTGCGCTTCCTGCACGCCTGCCGCGCCTATCTGGTCAAGGACTGGGATCAACTGGTCCGCCACACCGACCCGTTGATCGACGACGCCCTGCTGGGCATCGAGGCGGGCCTGTTCGGCGGCATGGCCCGGGTGCGGCTGGAGATGTACGGCCAGGCGGAACCGCTGCTCGCCGCGGCCCTGATGCGCTGCCGCAGCGAGCAGCCGCAGCGCAAGGAGCTGCGGTACTGGCTGGCGCGGGCCCACGAGGGCACCGGCCGTTCGGCCGCCGCACTCCCCCTGTACCGGGCCGTGCACCGGGTCGACCCCGCCTTCATGGACACCTCGGCCCGGCTGGCGGCGATCGCCGAGGGCGACGGCTACGACGACTCGACCGACCTCGCGGCGATCGCCCTCGCCGGCGTGCCGGACGTCCTGGAGGGCCCGGACGCCCTCGACCCGCTCTTCGGCACCGAGGCCAGGGACCTGAGGCTGTCCGAGCCGGAGCTTCCGCCGGTCGGGCCGGTGCCGTCGGTGATCGACCCGGCGGTGCGCGAGAAGAGCGTGCCGGGCTCGCCGCTGCCCGCCGGTCCGACCGACCCGGCATTACTCGAGGAGGCGCTCGCCGAGCTCGAGCGCATGGTCGGCCTGGAGCCGGTGAAGCGCCAGGTCAAGGCGCTGTCAGCGCAGTTGAACATGGCACGGCTGCGGGCCGGTCAGGGACTGCCGGTCCAGCCGCCCAAGCGGCACTTCGTCTTCTCCGGCCCCTCCGGCACCGGCAAGACCACGGTGGCCCGCATCCTGGGCCGGGTCTTCTACGCCCTCGGCCTGCTCGGCGGCGACCACCTCGTCGAGGCCCAACGGGCCGACCTGGTCGGCGAATACCTGGGCCAGACGGCCGTGAAGGCCAACGAACTCATCGACTCCGCGATCGGCGGCGTCCTCTTCGTCGACGAGGCGTACTCGCTCTCCAACTCCGGCTACGGCAAAGGGGACGCGTACGGCGACGAGGCCCTCCAGGTCCTGCTGAAGCGGGCCGAGGACAACCGGGATCACCTGGTCGTGATCCTGGCCGGCTATCCCGAGGGCATGGACCGCCTGCTGGCCGCCAACCCCGGCCTGTCCTCCCGCTTCACGACCCGCGTCGACTTCCCGTCCTACCGCCCCCTCGAACTCACCTCGATCGGCGAGGTGCTGGCGGCGGAGAACGGCGACGTGTGGGACGAGGAGGCCCTGGACGAGCTGCGGTCCATCGCCGGGCACGTGGTGGACCAGGGCTGGATCGACGAGCTGGGCAACGGGCGGTTCCTGCGCACCCTGTACGAGAAGAGCTGCGCGTACCGGGATCTGCGGCTGACGACGTATCCCGGGATGCTGTCGCGGGACGACTTGTCGACGTTGCGGCTGCCGGATCTGATGCAGGCGTACGGGGAGGTGCTGTCGGGGCGGGGGCCGCAGGATCCCAGTGCTATGTGACATAGCACTGGCTCCCCGGCCCCCAGCCCCCACCCCTCGCGAACTCGCGAACTCGCGAACTCGCGAACTCGCGATCAGCTCATCGGCATCACGCGGGCGATGACGATCGAGCTACCGCCGCTGCCGGCGGCCGCGTAGGCCGCGCTGCCGTCCGAGTAAGCCTTGAAGGACATGTAGGCGTGGTCGGGCACGTCGACCGGGAACTGGCCGCCCACCGTGGCACCCGTACCGGAGTCGTACACCTGCGCGGCCATCTTCGAGCCGGACGCCCAGGCCAGCAGCATCCGGTGACCGTAGCCGACGAGGTGCGGATGGGCGGCGGCGGCCGAGGTCTGGACGGTCCTGTCGGAGGCACCGGTGCTGAAGTGGTCCAGCCGCGCCCGGCCTCCCTGGCTCCACCCGACCCAGTACCCGGCGTTGCTCGACAGGACGATGTCGCCGCCGAACAGGGTGCCGTCACAGGTGCCCGAAGCCACCGTCCGGTAGCCGGCCGGCTGCGCTATCCGGCAGTTGTTGTCGGTTGCGCAGACCATCACGAAATGGCCCGCCTTCGGATCCCAGACCATGTGGGTGTCCCAGCTGTGGCTACAGCCGAGTTCGAAGCTGTCGTGACCGGACAGCAGAGCCCCGGTCGGTCCGACCACCTGCATCCGGTCGCCTTCGTGGATGTCGACGCACTTGCCGTTCTGCACGGTGACGGCATCGGAGAAGTACGCCGCGTAGTTGGTGCCGTCGTAGGCGAGCCGGCCGTGGTGCTGGTACCACCAGACGAAGCGGGCACCGTCGTCGTAGCCGCCCCGGCTGCTGCTCAGGTTCGTGACCTGCTGCTCCCAGACCTGGTGCCCGGAGTTGTCGAAGCGGATCATCCACATGGTGTTGCACGGGCTGGAACTGCCGCCGCACAGCGGGCCCGTGTGGCAGTCGCCCTTGCGGGTCAGCAGCAGCACACCGCCGTCGGCGTCGGCCGCGACGTCCTGGAGGTCGATGCCGGTGAAGCTGCTGGGCGTGCCGACCAGGTGGTCGGCGCAGTCGAGGTTGCCCAGGTACACCTTGCCGTCCGTGCCGAGCCAGGCCAGCCAGGAACGGCCGGACGGGGTGGCCGCCATCGCCATGGGCAGCGGGTCGGTGTCGGACTGGCCTCCGTATCCGGTGACGGACACCCCGAGGTCGACCTGGGTCGTCTTCACCACCGGCGACGATCCGACGGACCGTGCGCAGGCGCCCGCGGCGACCGGCGACGCCGTCGGGGAGGCGGAGGTCTTGGTCGGGCTGGGGGCGGCGCTGGACCGGGCCGGGCTCGGGGTGGTGCCGGCCGAGGCGCCGCTGGTCGCGCCGGCGCTCGGACCGGCGGTGGACTTGGGCACCAGCCACGTGCGCTTCGCGGTGCAGGGCGACTGGACCAGCGCCGTACCCGCCGTCCTGGCGTCCTTGCCGACGGCGACACACTTGCCCGAGTGCACGGCCACCAGGTTGTAGCCCGCGCTCGATGTCGAGCCCGACGCCGCGCGCAGGCGGAACTGCTGGTTGGTCCGACCGGTGCACGCGTACTGGATGACCGCGGCGTTGTCGGCCGTCGACCGGCCCGCCACGTCGACGCACTCATGCGCGTTCCGGGTGCCGATCGTGTAGGTGTCGTCCTTGCCGGTGACCGGCTTGAAGGCGAAGGCCTGTCCGGCACCGCCACTGCACACCGAGACGACCAGCTTGCGGCTATTGGCCGCCGTGCCGCTCGGCGCGTCCGCGCACAGCGCCCCGACCCTGCTGACCAGCGTCGTGGAGAACGCCGTCGCCGTGGCACTCACGGTCTGGGCGAACAGCGGTACCGAGACCGCCGCCGCCGAGATCAGCGCCAGCACCCCGGCCACAAGAGCCCATTTTCGTTTCAACAGTTTCAACGTCTGTCTTCTCTCTCACCGCGCACGGGCGGCCGGACGTGCCCGTGCGCGGATCGGTGTCAGGACCAGTCAGTGGATGTTCGTGCACTGGTCGTCACAGACGTCGAAAAGGTTGCCGCCGTCGGTCACCCCGCCAGGGCCTGCTCCGGCTCCCCGCTCCCGCGCGGCTCCGTGACCTTCACCGCCGGCGCCTTCCGGTGCGCCGGGTCGGTCACCTCGCCGACCAGCAGCTCCAGTACGTCCTCCAGCGCCACCAGCCCCAGCACCTTGCCGGACGCGTCGGCGACCTGCGCCAGGTGCGTGGCGGCCCGGCGCATCACCGTGAGCGCGTCGTCCAGGGGCAGTTCGGAGCGGAGGGTCGTCATCGGGCGCCACAGCTGCTGCGGTACCGCGCGTTCCGAGTCCTCCAGGTCGAGTACGTCCTTCACGTGCAGGTAGCCCATGAAGGCGCCCTTCTCCGCGGCGACCGGGAAACGGGAGTAGCCGGTGCGGGCGGTGAGGGCGACGATCTGGCCCGGGGTGACCGACGGCGGGACCGTCACCAGGGACTCGCGGCCGAGCAGTACGTCCGTCACCGGGCGGGAGCCCAGCTCCAGCGCGTCCTCCAGGCGTTCCTGCTCCTCGGGGTCGAGGAGGCCCGCCTGGCCGGAGTCCTCCACCAGGCGGTTGAGCTGCTCGCTGGTGAAGACGGCCTCGACCTCGTCTTTCGGCTCGACGTGGAAGAGCCGCAGGATGGCCTGGGCCACCGCGCCGAGCGCGATGGTGATCGGCTTGCAGACGCGGGCGAAGGCGACCAGACCGGGGGCGAGCCACACGGCGGCCTTCTCCGGCGCCGCCATCGCCAGGTTCTTCGGGACCATCTCGCCGATGACGAGGTGGAAGAAGACCACCGCGGCCAGGGCGATGACGTAACCCAGCGGGTGGATCATGCCGTCCGGCAGGTGGATCGCCTCGAAGACCGGTTCCAGCAGGTGCGCGACGGTCGGTTCGGCGACCGCGCCGAGGGTGAGGGAGCAGACCGTGATGCCGAACTGGGCCGCGGCCATCATCTGCGGGAGGCGCTCGAGGCCGTACAGCACCTGACGGGCCCTCGCCGTGCCGAGCGGTTCGATCTGGCTGCGGCGGACGGAGACCAGGGCGAACTCGGCGCCGACGAAGAAGCCGTTGGCGAGTACGAGCAGTCCGGCGAACAGGAGTTGGAGCACGCTCATCGGGCGACCTCCACGACCGACCCGGTCCGCACCAGGCGGACGCGCTCGGCCCGGTAGTGGCCGACCCGGCGCACGGTGAGCCGCCAGCCCGGCAGTTCGGCCTTGTCGCCCGCGGCCGGGATCCGGCCGAGCAGGTCGGCGACGAGTCCGGCGACGGTCTCGTACGGCCCCTCGGGCACATCGAGGCCTATGCGCTGGAGGATGTCGACCCGGCAGCTGCCGTCGGCGTCCCAGGCGGGCCTGCCGTCCTCCGGCGGGGCGGCGGCGAGTTCGGGCACGTCCTGGCCGTCGTGCTCGTCGCGGACCTCGCCGACGATCTCCTCGACGATGTCCTCCAGGGTCACCACGCCGGCCGTACCGCCGTACTCGTCGACGACGACCGCGATGGGCTGCTCGCTGCGCAGCTGGGCGAGGAGCGGCTGGACCGGCAGGGTCTCGGGGACCAGCAGGGCCGGGCGGGCGATACGGCCGACCGGGGTGCGCAGGCGCTCGTGCGCGGGGACCGCGAGGGCGTCCTTGAGGTGGACCATGCCGACGACCTCGTCGATCTTCTCCTTGTAGACGGGGAAGCGGGACAGGCCGGTGGCACGGGTCAGGTTGACCACGTCCTCGGCGGTGGCCGAGGACTGGAGCGCGCTGACCTTCACCCGCGGGGTCATGACGTGCTGCGCGGTCAGCTCGGCCAGCGACAGGGTCCGTACGAAGAGGTCCGCGGTGTCCTGTTCCAGGGCGCCGGCCTGCGCGGAGTGCCGGGCGAGGGAGACGAGTTCGCCGGGGGTGCGGGCGGAGGCCAGCTCCTCGGCGGGCTCGACGCCCAAGGCTCGGACGAGGCGGTTGGCGACGGCGTTCAGCGCGGCGATGACCGGGCGGAAGAGGCTCGCGAAGGCGTGCTGCGGGCCGGCCACGAAGCGGGCGACCTGCATGGGCTTGGACACCGCCCAGTTCTTGGGCACGAGTTCGCCGATCACCATCTGCACGGCGGAGGCCAGCAGCATGCCGACCACCACCGCGACCCCGGAGACCGCGCCCTCGGGGATGCCGATCGCGGTGAACGGGCCGTGCAGCAGCTCGGCGAGGGCCGGCTCGGCGAGCATGCCGACGACCAGGGAGGTGATGGTGATGCCGAGTTGGGTGCCGGAGAGCTGGAAGGACAGCTCCTTGAGGGACTCCGCGACCCTGCGGGCTCGCTTGTCGCCCTCGGCGGCGGCTTTCTCGGCGTCCGTCGACTCGACCGTGACTAGGCCGAACTCGGCGGCCACGAAGAAGCCGTTGGCGAGAATCAGCAGGAGGGCCGCTCCCAGGAGCAGCAGGGGGTGGTCATGATGCCGCCGCCTCGGTATGTCGTGAGGGGGCGGCGCAGGTACTACAGGACGATCCGTCCATCGCTGGAGGGAGTCACTCCTCGGGTAGCAGGAACACGAAGCGGCGGAGGCGCCGGAAAAACGCCTCCGCCAACAGATTAATCAAGACAAGGGTCTCTACGGCAGATCCCTCGGGGCACGATCCTCGACGAGCGCCCGCAGGGCACGGGCGTCGGCGATCGCGTGCTCCTTGGCGATGCCCGGCTGGATGCCGAGTGTGGGCAGGCTGGTGCCGTCGCTGAGGTTGAGGAACACCCACGGGTCGCCGGGCCGGAGGTTGACCTGGACGATCTCGGCCCACTCCAGCCGACGCCTGCTGGTGATGTTCTGCACAGTGACGCCGGACTCGTCGGCGACGACCTTCACGCGCGCCAGCAGGAACAGGACACCGGCGAGGAGGGCGGCCGTGAAGACGAAGCTCAGGCGCTCGCCCGGGCTGAGCTGGTCCAGCAGCAGCGCGATCACCGTGATGGTCACGAAGATGGTGGCACCGGCGGCCATCAGCACGGCACGGGTGCGGCCCGGGCGGAAGGTGACGGGCAGGGCGGGCAGGTCGGAGGACATCTGCGGTACGTCCCTCAGAGACGGCAGGCGTGGATGGCCGTGGTCAGGATGGCCCGGGCGCCGATGTCGTACAGGTCGTCCATGATCCGCTGGGCTTCCTTGGCGGGGACCATGGCGCGTACGGCGACCCAGCCCTCGTTGTGCAGTGGGGAGACGGTCGGCGACTCCAGGCCCGGGGTCAGCGCGACGGCCTTCTCCAGCTGCTCGACGCGGCAGTCGTAGTCCATCATCACGTAGGTCCGCGCCACCAGGACGCCCTGGAGCCGGCGCAGGAACTGCTGCACCTTGGGCTCCTCGGCGTCGGCGCCGGTGCGCCGGATGACGATGGCCTCGGACTTCATGATGGGCTCGCCGAAGACCTCCAGGCCCGCGTTGCGCAGGCTGGTGCCGGTCTCGACGACGTCCGCGATGACCTCGGCGACCCCGAGCTCGATGGCGGTCTCGACGGCGCCGTCGAGGTGCACGACGGAGGCGTCGATGCCGCTGTCGGCCAGGTGCTTGGCGACGATTCCCTCGTAGGAGGTGGCGACCGTCTTGTCCGCGAGGTCCTCGATGCCGTTCGCGGTGCCGGGCTTGGCGGCGAAGCGGAAGGTGGAGCGGGCGAAGCCGAGCGGCAGGATCTCCTCGGCGTTGGCGCCGGAGTCGATAAGGAGGTCGCGGCCGGTGATGCCGATGTCGAGGCGGCCGGAGGAGACGTAGATCGCGATGTCGCGGGGGCGGAGGTAGAAGAACTCCACCTCGTTGACCGGGTCGACGATCCGCAGTTCCTTGGACTCCCGGCGCTGCTGGTAGCCGGCCTCATGCAGCATCTCCGCCGCAGGGCCTGACAGGGAACCCTTGTTGGGGACGGCGATGCGCAGCATGAGGTCGGCTTCCTTTGCTCTGAGGGGTTTTACGGCGACTTGTTTACAGGTGGGCGTACACGTCGTCCAGCGAGATTCCGCGGGCGACCATCATCACCTGGACGTGGTACAGCAGCTGCGAGATCTCCTCGGCGGCCGCTTCCTTGCCCTCGTACTCGGCGGCCATCCAGACCTCTGCGGCCTCTTCGACGACCTTCTTGCCGATGGCGTGGACACCCTTGCCGACCAGCTCCGCGGTGCGGGAGGTGGCGGGATCGCCGTTGGCGGCCTTGTGCTGGAGCTCGGTGAAGAGCTCCTCGAAAGTCTTGTTCGACATGGTGAGCGCCAGATTACTTCAATGCGGGTTTCCTCAGCGCCACGGTTCAGATACTGAGCGGAGCGTGGCCGCCGTCGCCACCGCGGCCGTCACCGCCTCGTGTCCCTTGTCCTCGTTGGAGCCCTCGAGGCCGGCCCGGTCCAGGGCCTGCTCCTCGGTGTCGCAGGTCAGCACGCCCATGCCGACGGGGACGCCGGTCTCGACCGACACCTGGGTGAGGCCCTGGGTCACGCCCTGGCACACGTACTCGAAGTGCGGGGTGCCGCCGCGGATGACGACGCCCAGGGCCACGATCGCGTCGTAGCCGCGGCCCGCGAGGACCTTGGCGACGACCGGGAGCTCCCAGCTGCCGGGGACCCGGAGCAGGGTCGGCTCGTCGATGCCGAGGTCGTGCAGGGCGCGCAGGGCGCCGTCCACCAGGCCGTCCATCACCTTTTCGTGCCACTGCGCCGCGATGACGGCGACCCGCAGGTCTCCGACGTTGCGTACGGACAGTTCCGGTGCGCCCTTGCCGCTCACGTTCTCTTGTCTCCTCGAAGTACGGTTTCGCAGTTTTACGGTTACGCGGTTACTGGTTGCTGCAGGTGGACACCGGGTTGGCGTCCAGCCAGGGCAGGTCGTGGCCCATCCGGTCCCGCTTGGTGCGCAGGTAGCGGAGGTTGTGCTCGCCCGCCTGTACGGGCATCGGCTCCCGGCCGGAGACCTTGAGGCCGTGCCGCAGCAGGGCGTCGGTCTTGTCGGGGTTGTTGGTCATCAGGCGGACGCTGCGGACGCCGAGGTCCTCCAGGATCTGCGCGCCGGCGCCGTAGTCCCGGGCGTCGGCGGGCAGGCCGAGTTCCAGGTTGGCGTCGAGGGTGTCGCGGCCGCGCTCCTGGAGCTCGTACGCGCGCAGCTTGGACAGCAGGCCGATGCCGCGCCCCTCGTGGCCGCGGAGGTAGACGACCACTCCCCTGCCCTCGGCCTGGATGCGCTCCAGGGAGGCCTCCAGCTGGGGGCCGCAGTCGCAGCGCAGGGAGGCGAAGATGTCGCCGGTGAGGCACTCGGAGTGGACGCGGACCAGGACGTTCTCGCCGTCGCCGATCTCGCCGTGCACGAGGGCGACGTGCTCGACGCCGTCGACGGTGGAGCGGTAGCCGTAGGCCTTGAACTCGCCGTGGGCGGTGGGCAGTCGGGTCTCGGCCTCGCGGCGGACCGTGGGCTCGGCGGTCTGGCGGTAGGCGATCAGGTCCTCGATGGAGATGATCGTCAGGCCGTGCTTGCGGGCGAACGGGATCAGCTCGGGCAGGCGCAGCATGCGGCCGTCCTCGCCGGCGATCTCGACGATCGCGCCGGCCGGGCGCAGGCCCGCGAGGCGGGCGAGGTCGACGGCGGCCTCGGTGTGGCCGTTGCGGGTCAGGACGCCGCCGGGCCGGGCGCGGAGCGGGAAGATGTGGCCGGGGCGGACGAAGTCGGACGGCCCGGCGTCGCCGCCGGCCAGCAGCCGCAGCGTGGTCGCGCGGTCGGCGGCCGAGATCCCGGTGGTCACGCCGTGGGCGCCCGAGGCGTCCACGGAGACGGTGAACGCGGTCTTCATCGACTCGGTGTTGTCGTCGACCATCTGCGGGAGCTTCAGCCGGTCCAGCTCCTCGCCCTCCATGGGGGCGCAGATCAGGCCGCGGCACTCGCTCATCATGAAGGCGACGATCTCGGGGGTGACCTTCTCGGCGGCCACCACGAGGTCGCCCTCGTTCTCGCGGTCCTCGTCGTCGACGACCACGATCGGGCGGCCGGCCGCGATGTCGGCGATGGCCTGCTCGATCGGGTCGAGGGACCAGTCCTCGATGCCGTCGGTGCTGTAGAGAATGGGTGCCGTGGTCATGCTGGCGCTCCTTCCAGGACGGGCCGCGCGCCGTCTCGGGAGCGCAGCCACCAGTCGCGCATGCCCCACAGGACGAGTGCGCCGTATATGACGTAGACGAAGCCGGAGAAGGCGTAGCCGTTCGCGAAGTTGAGGGGGACGCCGACCAGGTCGACCAGGAGCCAGGCGATCCAGAACTCGGTCATGCCGCGGGCCTGGGCGTACATGGCGACGATGGTGCCGACGAAGATGTAGGCGTCCGGCCAGGGGTCCCAGGACAGGGACGGGTAGGCCTTGAAGAGCAGGGCGACCGCGACCGTGCCGACGGCCGCGGCGGCGACCATGGCGCCACGCTCGCGCCACGTGGCGAAACGGGGCGCGATGTGGCCTTCGCCGTCCTGGCCCTTGTTGCGGTTCCACTGCCACCAGCCGTACAGGGCGACGGCCATGACGACCGCCTGCTTGCCCGCGCTGCCGGTGAGGTGGCCGTAGAAGGCGCCGAAGAGGATGAGGCCGGAGGCGAACTGCACCGGCCAGCTCCACAGGTTGCGCCGCCAGCCGAGGGCCAGGGCGATCAGGCCGAGGATGTTGCCGATCATGTCCGACCAGAGGATGTGCTGGCCGAACAGGACGAAGGCCTCGGTGTTCAGGGAGTTCACTTCCCGGCCCCCTGACCGGCCGCGAGCAGGCGCTCGACGTACTTGGCGACGACGTCGACCTCGAGGTTGACCGGGTCGCCGGGCTGCTTGATGCCCAGGGTGGTCAGGGCGAGCGTCGTGGGGATGAGGCTGACGGTGAAGTGGTCGGGGCCGGCGTCCACGACCGTGAGGCTGATGCCGTCGACGGTGATGGAGCCCTTCTCGACGACATAGCGGGCGAGGTCCGCGGGCAGCGAGATCCTGATGATCTCCCAGTTCTCGGAGGGCTTGCGCTCCAGGACCTGGCCGGTGCCGTCGACGTGGCCCTGCACGATGTGGCCGCCCAGGCGGGCGCCGACGGCGGTGGGCCGCTCCAGGTTGACGCGGGAGCCGACGGCGATGGCGCCGAGGCTGGAGCGGTCGAGGGTCTCGGCCATGACGTCGGCGGTGAACTCGTCGGCCTCGTGCTCCACGACGGTCAGGCAGACGCCGTTGACCGCGATGGAGTCCCCGTGCTTCGCGCCCTCGGTGACCACGGGGCCGCGCACTCGGAAGCGACAGGAGTCACCGAGGTTCTCGACGTCGGTGATCTCGCCCAGCTCTTCGACGATTCCGGTGAACACTTCCCGGGTCCTCCTGCCGCATAGGGGCACGGACTCCGGGGCTGTCGATGACGACAGAACGTACGAGCAGGGACACCGGGGACGGCGCCGGACAGATTCGTCCCGTAGGACGAAGCGGATACGGCGACGCGCACGAATGCCCGCCCGCCGCGCACTGCCTCCCATCCGGACTTTAACCGTCGGTCCAGGAATTTCACCTGGTCAACCGGCCGCTGGAAGCGGTCGGGTCGCGGACTGTAACCGCCGGTTCGGACTTTCACCGACCCCGGAGTGCGCTGCTTCTGGTACAGAGCCAGTGTGCCACGCCTGATCGGGGTCCATACGGGCGAACGCTGTGGGGTGGCTCACAGGAGCTGTCTCTGTACTTCTCAACTCGGCCGCCCTGATGGAGGCTTTGGTCTAGTCCTTTCGACTCCCTCAGACCGGCCCGGTGGCGGTGACGACGGCCCTTGCCCGCCGCCGGGCCCCCAACTCGGCCGTGGCCGCGCACTGCTGGCAGTGTGGATGCCATGAGCAGCGCGATCGCCGACGATTTCGAACCGCACCGGCCCCGGCTGTTCGGGCTCGCCTACCGCCTGCTGGGTTCGGCGGACGAGGCCGAGGACGCGGTGCAGGACGCGTATCTCCGCTTCAGCGCGGCCGACCGCGCACGCATCGAGCATCCGGCGGCCTGGCTGGCCAAGGTCGTCACCAACCTGTGCCTCAGCCGGCTGACCTCGGCACGGGCCAGGCGCGAGCGGTACGTCGGGGAGTGGCTGCCGGAGCCCGTCGTCACCTCCGACGGCACACTCGGCCCGCTGGAGTCGGCCGAGCAGCGCGACGCCGTGTCGATGGCGATGCTGGTCCTGCTGGAGCGGCTCACACCGACCGAGCGCGCGGTGTACGTGCTGCGGGAGGGGTTCGGATACGGGCACCGGGAGATCGCCGCCGCACTCGACCTCACCGAGGCCAACTGCCGCCAGCTGTACCGGCGGGCGGTACGGCGGGTGGGTGAGGAGCGGCCGCGGTTCGAGCCGGCGCCCGAGCGGCAGGAGGAGCTCGTCGCGTCGTTCCTCACGGCGGCCCGGGACGGTGATCTGGCCGGCCTGGAGAAGGTCCTCGCGGCAGACGTGACGTGGACCAGCGACGGTGGCGGCAAGGTCAGCGCGGCCCGGCGGGCGGTCCACGGGCGCGACAAGGTGGGGCGCCTGGCACAGGGCGGCGCGGAGCGGTTCGCGGCGGGTCTCACCTTCACGCCGGCCGAGATCAACGGCGAGCCCGGGCTGGTCGCGTGGGCGGGCGACACGCTCGCCGGCACGGTCGCGTTCGAGGTGCGAGACGGGCTGATCACGCATGTGCGGATCGTGCTGAACCCTGACAAGCTCGATTTCGTACGACGTCAACTCGCACGTCGCTAGCGACCTGTCACGTTCTGCCGGGGCTGCGTGGTCTCAGCTGTCGCAGGGTGTTCCGTCCGGGAGCGCCCAGTGCCCGAAGGGACTGAACGGCATGACCACGATCCTGGTGACCGGCGGAACCGGAACCCTCGGCCGGCTCGTCACCGAGCGGCTGCGGGCGGCCGGGCACGAGGTGCGGGTGCTCAGTCGGCATGCCCAGCCCTACGCCGTCGACCTGCGGAAAGGCGGTGCCGGGCTGGACGCGGCGGTCGACGGCGTGGAGACGGTCGTGCACTGCGCGACCAACCAGACCGGCGGTGACCGGAAGGCCGCGGAGAACCTGGTCGCGGCGGCGCGGCGGGCGGGTGTACGGCACCTCGTCTACATCTCCATCGTCGGGGTCGACCGGGTGCCGTTCCCGTACTACCGGGCCAAGCTGGCCGTCGAGCAGATGATCGAGGAGTCCGGGCTGGGCTGGACAGTGCTGCGGACCACGCAGTTCCACGACCTGCTGGTGAGGCTGTTCCGCGCGCTGGCCAAGCTGCCGGTGGTCCTCCTCCCGGCCGGGGTGCGAGACCAGCCGATCGAGGTCGCGGAGGTGGCGGAGCGGCTGGCCGAACTGGCCGCGGCGGCGCCCGCGGGGCGGGTCGAGGACATGGGCGGGCCGGAGACGCGGACGTTCGAGTCCTTCGCGCGGGCGTACCTGAAGTCGACGGGCCGACGGCGGCCCGTGGTGAACGTGCCGCTGTGGGGCAGGGCGTACCGGGCCTTCCGCGAGGGCGGACACCTCGTGCCGGAACGGGCGGTGGGGAAGGGGACGTTCGAGGACTGTCTGGCGGGACGGAAGAGCTGACCGCGGGCGTGTGCCCCGCGAAGCGCCGCGCACTCGCGTCACCGCTCGGGCTGCGCCCCGAACAACTCGTCCTGAGCCCGGTCCCGCGCGGTGAGCAGCGCGCCTCTCAGTACGGCATCGCCGCCCAGGACAGTCGGCCGCACCTCGGTGACCAGCGGTGACATCCGCCGCACCCGCGCCTCCACCCGAGCGGCGAGCTGCTCGCCGCCGGCCTGCCCGATCTCCCCGCCGAGCACGACACACCCCGGGTCGAGAATCGCCACGACGGAGGCGACACCGACGGCGAGACGTTCGGCGAGGGCGTCGAGAAAACGGTCGGCAGCGGCAGCCCCGGCGGCGGAAGCCGCGACCTCGCCGGCGGAAGCACGATCTCCGGCGGGACCCGCCGACCCGGCGACCGAGTTCTCGTGGGCACGACCGGTCCCCACTCTCACCGCGTCGGCCGCCGTCTCGTCGCCGCGACCGGCGCCCACGGCTCTCGCTTCCTCCGCGGTCCCGGCCTCCCACGCCACCCCCGAAACCATCTCGACAGCCTCCCGTACCACCCCGGCCGCCACCGGATCCGCTCCCGCCCCCTCCACCATCACCCCGTACTCCCCCGCCAGCCCCACGATCGCCGTCGCCCCCGCCAGCGAATGAAAGCCCCCCTCGCAGTCGGTCGCCGAAGGCAGTCCCGTCGTCCCCGGCACCGGCAGGAAGCCGATCTCCCCCATGCCTCCGGACACCCCGCGGCGCAGCGCCCCCTCCAGGACGACCGCCGCGCCCGTGCCGTGGCTCAGCCACAGCAGGACGAAGGTGTCGCGGTCCCGGGCGACCCCCTCGCGCTGTTCGGCCAGCGCCGCGAGGTTGGTCTCGTTCTCGACGCTCACCCGGGCCTCGGGGAGCCGTTCCTGCAGCGCCGCGACCAGGCGGCGGTGCCATTCGGGGAGGCCGGAGGAGTCTCGGAGTTCGCCACTGGCGGGGTCGATCAGGCCGGGCGCGCCGATGCCGACGGTGTGCAGACGGTCCGCGCCCGCCTCCTTGACCACCCGCTCCACCAGCGCGACCGCCTGCTCCACCGCCGGTCCCGTCCCCGCGTCGCCCCCGATCGGCGCGGAGGCCTCGGCGAGCACGCGCCCCACCAGGTCGGTCACCACCACGGACACGCCCTCGGTACGGACGTCGAGGGCGGCGAGATGCGCCCGGTCGGCGACGATCCCGTAGAGCTTCGCGTTCGGCCCGCGCCGCTGCTCCCCCGCCTCACCCACCACGGTGACCAGTCCGGACACGGTGAGCCGCTCGACCAGGTCGGCGACGGTCGGCCGGGACAGTCCGGTCAGCTGCTTGAGCTGACCCGCCGTCAACGGGCCCTCCTGCTGAAGCAGTTGCAGGGCGAGCCGGTCGTTGATGGCCCGGGCGGTACTGGGGGATGCGGGCATGCCGGGATCCTTCCAGATCGGCGAAGCGGTACCGGAACCCATGTGTCGGCCCGGCGCTGCGGTCCGGGCCGGCGGGCACCCGGGACCCCTGCGGCCAGTATTCCACTATCTATCAGGCAGGGTTCCTGATAGTTTTCGGGACGCCAGTGAGGGCCGAGGAGAATCGGGAGGGGCCGGAGAATGAGCCACGTGGTCTACGACCTGCGCGAGGTGAGGCGGGCCCGGTACGCCGTGGCCGCCGTGTTCGCCGTGCACGGCGCCGTCACCGGTTCGTTCGCGACCCGCGTGCCGTGGATCCAGGAGCATGCCGGGCTCAGCGCCGGCCAGCTGGGATTCTCGCTCGCCTTCACGGCCTTCGGTGCCTCCTGCTCGATGCCGCTGGCCGGCCGTATCAGCCATCGCTTCGGCAGCCGTACAGCCCTGCGCGGGCTGATCGCACTGTGGACGCTGGCCCTGGTGCTGCCGGCGCTCGCGCCGAACATGCTCACCCTGTGCCTGGCGATGTTCGCGTACGGCGCGAGCGCCGGCATGGCGGACGTCGCCATGAACGCGCTGGGCGTCGAGGTGGAGCGGCTGCTCGACAAGTCGATCATGTCCGGGCTGCACGGCATGTGGAGCGCGGGCGCCCTGATCGGCTCGGCGGGCGGCACGCTCGCCGCGCACCTCGGCGCGGACGCGCGCGAGCACTTCGCGCTCGCGTCCGCGGTCCTCACCGTGCTCGGCCTCGTGGCCTGCACCTGGGTGCTCGACCTACAGCCGGCCGAGGACGAGGAGCCGCCGCCGAGGTTCGCGCTGCCACCGAAGTCCGCGCTGCTGATCGGCGCCGTCGGCTTCTGCGCGGTGTTCGCGGAGGGCGCGAGCCTCGACTGGTCGGCGGTCTATCTGCGCGACCAGCTGGACACCTCGGCGGGCCTGGCCGCCGCGTGCACGACCGGATTCATGCTGACCATGGCGGTGGCCCGGCTGGTCGGCGACGCGGTCGTCAACCGCTTCGGCGCGGTCCGCACGGTCCGGATCGGCGGCGGCTTCGCCGTCCTCGGCGGAGTGCTGATCGTCCTGGCCGGCCATCCGGCCGTGGCGATGGCCGGGTTCGCCCTCCTCGGCCTGGGCATCGCCGTCGTCGTGCCGCTGTGCTTCGCCGCCGCCGGACACAGCGGCCCCAACCCCAGCCAGGCCATCGCGGGCGTCGCGACCATCACGTACACCTCGGGCCTGATCGCGCCCAGTCTGATCGGCGGGGTGGCGCAGGCGACGAGCCTGGTGGTGTCGTTCGTGCTGGTGACCGTGCTGGCCTGCGGGCTCGGCGTCTTCGCCGGGGTCCTGCGCACCGGCGAGCGCAACCGGAAGACGGTCAGCCCGCCGAGCGCGGCGGTTCCCGACCCGCGGCCCTGAGGCCCGAGGGCCGGGCAGCGCCCGGTCAGCCCGCGATCGAGTCCAGTTGCTCGGCCGCCGGGCGCAGCGCCCACAGGTCACCGCCGGGCGGCGCCTCCAGCTTCGCCACGGCCTGCCGCGCCGCGCTGTCGCCCGCGTCGGCCGCCGCGTGCACGACGTCGCTCGCCGCGAACCGGTGGAACTCCAGCTCCGGATACGACCAGGCGGCGGCCCCGGTCGCGGCGGGCAGCAGGAAGTCCACGGCCTTCGACAGCCCCTGCCCGTCCGGCCCTTGATAGGCCCAGAGGTTCACGCCGACGTGCCGGCCGATCGCCGCGAGCCTGGTGTAGGCGACCAGGTCGAAGGTCGAGTAGTGCCAGCTGCGGGTGCGGGCCAGCTCCTGCGGCTGGCCGCCGTCGGCCGCGATCTGCGGATCGATGCGCTTGGTACGGGCGTCGAGGACCGTCCGCCGGGCCAGCGCCCGGTCGCCGGTCGCGTAGGCGAGGGCGGCAAGCTGCATGTCGTAGAAGGTGCCGTGGTTGTTGGCCGCCGCGCCCTCCTCCTTTCCGAAGTCGCTGTTCTTCAGCCAGCCGAGGAAGTCGGCGTTCCACTTGCCCATCGCGGTGCGGTCCTTGGCGCTCCAGCCCGGGGCCCCGGCGGCGAGGATCGCCTGGGCGTCGAGCACGCTCGTGTAGGACTGCGAGAAGTCGATGATGCCGATCGAGCGGCCGTCGTACTTGCACGGGATGAATTGGGCGTGGTTGAGGTTCGGGTTCATCCGGGTGGCCGGGGCGAGGAACCAGGTGCGCAGGACCTGGGCGGCCTTCTCGGCGTACACCCTCTTGCCCGTGTAGTACCAGGCCAGGGAGAGGTCGTAGGTCGAGTCGAAGACGTGCTCGACGTCCTGGCGGTCGGTGCCGGAGTCGACCTCGGGGTTGCGCTGTCCGTCGCGCTGGACGTACGGGCAGCCCCAGGGGTTGTCGGCGGTCGGGGTCGTGGTGGGCCACCAGTAGGGGGCCTGGCTGAGGTAGTCGTGAACGTCCCCGCCGGGTGCGGGTTTCGGCTTGTCGGTGACCGTCCAGGGGCCCTGGTTCAGCCAGTTGTCGGCGCGGGATGTCAAGTCCCGTAGCGACTTGCGCAGTTGGGGATCACCACGGTCGAGGCGGGCCTTCGTCTGCTGCAGGCGGCCGCCGTCGAGGACAGCCGTGTCCGGGGCCCTGGGCGGCGACGCGTGCGCGGAGGGGACGAGGGCGGCTCCGATCGTCACCACCGCGGCGAGCAGGACGGCCGCACGGGATCTTCCACTCATCGAGCACTCCGATCCATCGAACGAGCAACCAGAAACGATTGGTCAGAAATGTGAACGCAGTTCATGAGTAGGACCGTGCGAGCGTAGAGGCGCCAGGTAGCCGTGACAATGGTCCGGACAGACTTCACGTACAGAGAAACCTCATGCACAGAGAAAGCGACCCCACCATGGATCTCGGCGTCCGCTGGAAGCTGCACGGCGACGGGCGAACCCCCGCGCCCGGAGCGGTGGTACGCCCCGACGAACGGCTCTCCTGGCCCCGCACGGTGGGCCTCGGCGCCCAGCACGTGGTGGCCATGTTCGGCGCGTCCTTCGTGGCCCCGGTGCTGATGGGCCTCGACCCCAACCTCGCGATCATGATGTCGGGCGTCGCGACCGTGATCTTCCTGCTGGCCACGCGCGGCCGGGTGCCGAGCTACCTGGGCTGTTCCCTCTCCTTCGTGGGCGTGGCGGCCGTGATCCGGGCGCAGGGCGGCACCAGCGCCACCGTCACTGGCGCGGTCCTGGTCGTGGGCTTCGCGCTCTTCCTGGTCGGTCTCGCCGTGCAGCGCTTCGGGGCGCGGATCATCCATGCCGCGATGCCGCCGATCGTCACCGGCGCGGTCGTGATGCTGATCGGCTTCAACCTGGCACCCGTGACCGCCTCGACCTACTGGCCGCAGGACCAGTGGACGGCCCTGCTGGTCATGCTGTTCACCGGGCTGGCCGTCGTCGGTATGCGCGGCTTCTGGTCACGCGTCGCGATCTTCCTGGGCCTGGTCTTCGGTTACGGCGTCTCCTGGGCCTTCGACCGGCTCTTCGGCCGCATCCACTCGGCCGACGCGAGCGGCAAGGTCACCGACCACTGGCGGCTCGACCTCTCCGGAGTCGGCAAGGCGGACTGGATCGGCCTGCCGTCCTTCCACGGCCCGACCTTCCAGTGGTCGGCGATCCTGGTCGCGCTCCCGGTCGTGATCGCCCTGGTCGCCGAGAACGCCGGACACGTCAAGGCGGTCGGCGAGATGACCGGCGACCCGATCGACGACAAGCTCGGCACGGCGATCTCTGCCGACGGCATCGGCTCGATGCTCTCCACCGCGGTGGGCGGCCCGCCCAACACCACGTACTCCGAGAACATCGGCGTGATGGCCGCGACCCGCGTCTACTCCACCGCCGCCTACTGGGCCGCCGCCGGCTTCGCCCTCCTCTTCGGCCTCTGCCCCAAGTTCGGCGCGATCGTGGCCGCGATCCCGGGCGGCGTCCTCGGCGGCATCACCGTCATCCTGTACGGCATGATCGGCCTGCTCGGCGCGCAGATCTGGACCAACGCCCGGGTGGACCTGCGCAATCCGCTGAACCTGGTCCCGGCCGCCGCGGGCATCATCATCGGCGTCGGCGGCGTGACGATGAAGTTCACCGACAACTTCTCCCTCAGCGGCATCGCCCTCGGCACCCTGGTCGTCATCACCGGCTACCACGCCCTGCGCGTCCTCGCCCCGGCCCACCTGAAGACGCGGGAACCGCTGCTGGACGAGGGGACCTCCTCCTACGACGACGCCAAGGCGTAGGCGTACGACGGACTGAACGTCCCCGCCGCCCCCTTGCACCCGTCCGACTCCCCCGGCAGCTTCACCCACAGGTAGGCGTCGATGCGTGCCTCGCCCGTGCTCAGCGTCGGCGCCCGCCCGATCCTGCGGCCGGCCGGGTCGCACCACTGGCCGTCGGCCGGGGCGCCGTTGCCGTTGCGGCTGGTGTCGATGACGGCACCCAGGCCCGCGGGACCGCCGAGAGCCGCGAGGACCTCACGGTCGTAAGTGATCTCGTCGGACGTCGTATGGAAGTTGGAGACGTTGGAGAAGATCCCGTCGGAGGAGGCGGCCGAGGCGGCGCCCGCCTGTTTCAGCAGGGACGCCTGTTTCGCGGGCGTGTTCCAGCTGGAGTGGCCGGCGTCGTAGTACACCCGCGCCTCGGGGTCGGCCGCCTTGAGGACGCGGCCCGCGCGGGCCAACGAGGCGAAGCGGTCGGCGCGTTGATCGCCGGGCAGGCAGTCGGACTGGGCGACGGAGTCGGGCTCCAGGACGACCACGACCTCGCCGGAGCCCAGCCCGGCCGCGAAGCCGTCGATCCAGTCGTCGTACGCGTCGAGGTCCGGCGCCCCGCCCTGGGACGCCCCGCCGCAGTCGCGGTCGGGTATCGCGTACGCCACCAGCACCGGCACCCGGCCCTGCGCCGCCGCGCCCGAGGTGACGGCACGGACCCGGGAGGCGATGGTCGACGGGGTGAAGTCGGCGAACCACACCGCGGCCGGCTGGTCGGCGATCCGGGACTCGATGACCGGCGTGCGCGGATCGCCCGGGTGGGCGCGGACCCAGTCGAGGACCTGGGAGTCGGGGTGGAGGTAGAGGCGGGCGGACGCGGGGGTCGGCTCCGGTTTCTTCTCCGTCCGCGTGGGCGAGAGGCTCGGCCTCTTCGAGTAACTCGGCTTCGGCGAAAGGGAGTTGGTGGCCGACGCCGATGGGAGCACCGGCAACTGCTCCAGCCGCGGCGAGCTGGTCACCCCGGGCCTCGCCTCGTCGGCGCCGTGCCCGTCCGCGAGAGCGGTCATCATGCCGGTGGCCGTACCCACGGCGACCACCACGGAGGCGGCGGCCACCATCGCGCTGCGCCGCGCGGCACGCCGACGCTCGGCCCTACGGGCGGCCAGACGCTGCGCACGTAAGCCCGACACCGTCCAGCTCCCCCCTGCCCCACGACGGGTGCGTTCCCCCGTTCTGGGGAAGCGTCGGGCCCGCCGGCACTTCCGTCAGCGTAGGACTGGGACCCTTCCCCCATGCCGCAATTGGAACAGTTCACCACATCCGTAGACGCGGTCGTCTCCCGTATGCGCGCCCTGGACTCGGCCCTGCCGGGGCGGGACGGGATCGCGGTCTTCAACCGCGTCTACCTCGCCGTCACCGAGGCCGTCGACCGGCGCATCGACACCGGTGGGTTCCCCGACCGGCGGGCCGCGATCACGCTGGACGTGCGGTTCGCGGAGCGCTATCTCGCGGCCGTCGAGGCGGCGGCCGACGAGCACCGCCCGCCGGCCTGCTGGCGCCCGCTGTTCCAGTTCCGCCGCCATCCCGGTGTACGTCCGCTGCAGTTCGCGCTCGCGGGCATCAATGCGCACATCGGCCACGACCTGGCGCTCGCCGTCGTGGACGCCTGTCGTACCTTGGACTGCGAACCGGCCGAACTGGAGGACGAGTTCGACCGCGTGGGCGACCTCCTCGTCTCGCTGGAGGAGCGCATCCGCGAGGATCTGATGCCGGGCCCCGACCTCCTCCAGATCGCCGACCCGCTCACCCACCTGCTCGGTTCCTGGAGCCTGGACCGCGCCCGGGACGCCACCTGGACCGCGGCCCGCGCGCTGTGGGCGCTGCGCGGGCTGCCCGACGTGGCCGCCGAGTTCACCCAGCGGCTGGACACGGCGGTGGGGTTCGCGGGCCGCATGCTGCTCACCCCGCTGCCGGACTAGTCCGGGTCAGTCCTCGGGGAGTTCCACCGGCGCGATCTCGTCGTACAGGTCGCCCGGCCCCGGGTTGGTCGCGTCCGTCGCGCCGCCGAACTGGTGCATGACGCCCCAGACCGCGTTGAGGGCGGTCTGGATCGCGCCCTCGGCCCAGCCGGCCGTCCAGGAGATGTCGTCACCGGCGAGGAAGACGCCCCGCTTGTCCTCGGGCAGCCGGTCCTGCATGAAGTGGGTGAACAGGCGCCGCTGGTAGCGGTAGTGGCCGGGCAGGTTGGCCTTGAACGCACCCATGAAGTAGGGCTCGTTCTCCCAGGAGACCGTCACCGGGTTGCCGATGACGTGCTTCCTGATGTCGACCTTCGGATAGATCTCGCCGAGCGACTTCAGCATGACCTCCATCCGCTCGTTGGCGGACAGCGGCAGCCACTTCAGGCTGTCGTCGCACCAGGTGTACGAGAGACAGATGACGGCCGGCTTGTCCGGACCGTCGTCCAGGAGGTAAGTCCCGCGCGTCATACGGTCGGTGAGCGTCATCGACATGACGTCCCGCCCGGTCTCCTCGTCCTTGTCCAGCCAGAAGGGCCGGTCGACGGGCACGAACAGCTTCGAGGACTCCATGTAGTGGGTGCGCTCGATCGCCGTCCAGTGGTCGATCGGGAAGAGCGAGTCGTCGACGGCGATCTTCGAAAGGAGCATCCAGGACTGGGCGGTGAAGACGGCCGCCTGGTAGGTACGGATGTCGCCGTTCGCGTCGGTCACGGTGATCCGGTTGCCGGCGGTGCGGTGCAGGCGGGTGACGGCCGGGCGGGGTTCACGGTTCTCGTGCAGCTCCGCCAGCGAGGTCCCGTACGCCCAATGGACGATCTTCTCCGGCTCGCGCTCCCAGAGCCTGAGCGGCAGCTGCTGGGAGCCGCCCACGATGCCGCGGTGGTGGTCGTCGGCCTCGGTGTAGACGACCCGCAGGATTTCCAGGATGGAGTTGGGGAAGTCCGTGTCCCAGCCGCCCGTGCCGAAGCCGACCTGGCCGAAGATCTCGCGCTGGCGGAAGGACTTGAAGGCCTCGGAGTCGCAGAGGAAGCCGTAGAAGGTCTGGTTGTCGAGCTTCTCGACCAGCCGTGCCCAGATCTCCCGGATGCGCGGCACGTCGCGCTCGCGCAGGGCGCGGTTCATGTCGGAGAAGTCGGCGCCCTCTTCGAGGCACCGGTTCCAGGCCTCGGCGACGTCCCGGTAGACCTGCGGCAGGTCGTCGATCGTCTCGGCGTAGTGCGACTCGCCCTTGAGGTCGACGACGGTCGAAGGGGTCGCCTCCGCAAGGGGGTTGGGGAACGGCCGGGTCTCGAGGCCCACCAGGTCGATGTAGTGCTGGAGGGCGGTCGAGGAGGGCGGGAAGCGCATCGCGCCCATCTCGGCGGTCAGGCCATCGGTGCCCGGACCGTCGAAGTCGACGGTCCGCAGCCGCCCACCGATCCGGTCCGCCTCGTACACGACCGGCTTGAGGCCCATCTTCATCAGCTCGTACGCGGCGACGATGCCGGAGAGGCCACCGCCGATGACCGCGACCTCGGTGCCGTGCTCGGTCGCCGGTATCTGGCCCAGGCCCGCCGGGTGGGCGAGGAAGTCGTCGTAGGCGTAGGGGAAGTCCGGGCCGAACATGGTGATCGGCGGCAGCTGCTGCTCGTCGGTGTGCTCGACGGCGTTGGGCACCGTGGACGTCATGGGGTACGGACTCCTTGCGCAAACAGGGTGTTGGGGGTGGATCAGACCAGGGACCCGTACAGACCGGGGCGGCGGTCCTTCAGGTACGGGTTGGCCTCGCGGGACGCGGTGAGGAAGGCGGGGTCCACGTCTGCGAGGAGCAGTTCCTCGCCGCGGCCGGCCCGGGTGCGGGCGACGCCGTCGGGCCCGGCCAGCGTGGAGAGGCCGACGAAGTCGAACTCCCCTTCCTGGCCGACCCGGTTGACGTAGGCGACGTACATCTGGTTCTCCCAGGCCCGCACCGGGACCAGGGACTCCGCGACGAACTGGAACGGGTGCATCTGCGCCGTCGGCACCACGAGCAGGTCGGTGCCGGCCAAGGCGTGGGCGCGGACGTTCTCCGGGAACTCGACGTCGTAGCAGATCATCAGCCCGACCGTCACTCCGTCCAACTCGGCCTGGACGACCGGCTGTTCGCCCGGCGTGAAGTGGTCGTGCTCGAAGCAGCCGAAGAGGTGGGTCTTGCGGTAGTTGGCGAGGCGGTCGCCCGCGGCGGAGATCAGCTGGGCGGAGTTGAAGACGGTCCCGCCCTCGCGCTCCGGATATCCGTAGGCGATCGCGAGCCCGTGCCGTCCGGCGAGGTCGGCGATCGCGTCCGCGGACTCGCCGTCGGCGGGCTCGGCGAGGCGGCCGATGTCGTCGCCGATCGCGTACCCGGTCAGGAACATCTCCGGCGCGGCCAGCAGCCCGGCCCCCGCGGCGGCGGCCCGGCCCGCGGCCGCGTCGAGGACCCTGAGGTTCTCGGCGACGGAGCCGGGTCGGCCGGAGCTCTGGAGCAGGGCGGTGCGCATGCGTGTTCCTCACCGGTACGGAGTGGGTTCTGGGGACATTTAGACGGTACGGCCGCCGGGCTCCGACCAGCAAGAAGGAGCCGTTGCGCGTCGCCGAGCTGTTCGTTGCGTACGACACCGGTCCGGCGGCGATTCGTTGCGCGCCGGGCGCGACCGCCCGGTGCATCAGCCCGGCGATCTCCGAGCGGCGAGCAGCAGCGCCGTCAGCAGGTACGGCGCCGCGAACAGCGCGAACGCGGTGCCGTGGCCGGCCCCCGCCTCGATCGCCGCGTACCCGGCGTACACGGCGACCGTCGCGAGCTCCGTGCCGAGGCCCGCGACCGAGGTGAGGGTGGCCCGGCCGGTGTCCTCGATGCGCTGCTGAAGTCGTACGTCGGCCAGTACGGTCGCCAGCTGGAAGCCGCCGAACGCGAGCCCGACGAGGCCGAGGGCGAGGGGCGTCCCGGCCAGGGCGCCCGCCGCCAGCGCCACAGCCGCTCCGCCCAGCAGCCACGCGAGCCCCCTCCGCCCGAGCCGTTCGCAGCGTCCGGCGAGCAGGCTGCCGGCCGTGGCCCCGGCCCAGATCAGCAGGAGCAGGTAGGGGACGCGGGCCTCGGACACTCCGGTGTCCCGCACCAGCAGCGGCGTGTACTCGTCCAGCGCTCCCCATACGGCGCTCGCGGCCGGGACCAGCAGGATCGCCCCGCGCAGCGAGCGCTCGCGCCGGACCTCCGCGAGCCCCGCCTTCAGGGTCACGGCCCAGCCCTCACCCCCGCCCTCCTTCGGAGCCCGGTGCTCCGGAAAGCGGGTCGCCACCGCCGCGCTCGCCAGACACGCCAGCACGCTCGCCGCGCCCACGGCCGGGAAGCCGCCCCACGCGAACACGGGCCCGGCGAGCCCCATCGCCGCCATCACCGCGACCAGCCCCGCCGCATGGGACCGGCCCATGACATGGGCGTACCGGTCGGCGGCGCCGAGCCGCTCCAGCTCCTCGTAGACGAGTGCCTCCAGGGCACCGGACCCCAGCGCTCCCCGCGTGCCCCACAGCACGAAGCCGGCGGCGAAGGCCCAGTACGACGGGACGAGCACCCAGAGCGCGAAGCCCACCGCGGTCAGCAGCGGGCCGAGCCACAGCAGCAGCCGTCGGGAGACGGCGTCGGCCCAGGCTCCGGAGGGCACCTCAAGGACGACGCCCGTGATCGACCAGAGGGCGAAGAGGGAGGAGATCTGCCAGACGGACAGTCCGGTGTCGCTGAACAGCAGCGCGTACACCGGGTAGAGCAGGACGAAGTCGTCGAGGAACGCGTACGCGTACAGCGAGGCGCTCAGTCGACGGGTCCCGGAGCCGGTCGTGGGTCAATGTCGCCAGGTCATGCCATCGATGCTAGACGGCGAACGCCCGGCCGCCCACCGGGTTTTCGCGACGCTCGGGCGGGATCGCGCTCAGGCGGGCCCGGCGCCCACACAGAACTCGTTGCCCTCCGGGTCGGCCATCGTCACGTGGTGGCCGTCGAACTCCTCGACGACCTTGCCGCCCGCCCCGACCAGCCGCTCGGCCTCCGCTCTGATCCGCGCCCACCGCTCGTCGGCAGCGCCGTGCCCCGGCACCCGGATGTCGATGTGCAGCCGGTTCTTGGCGGTCTTCGGCTCGGGGACCTTGAGGATGGACAGGCGCGGTCCGACGCCCTCCGGGTCGCACAGCCACGCGCCGTCGTCCTCGGACTCGTCCTCCGGGAGGTCGAACTGGGCGAGCCACTCCTCCCGGGTGGCGAAGGGCGGGGGCGGGGGCTCGTCGACGTACCCGAGGGCCGTCTTCCAGAACGCGGCGAGGAGCTGCGCGTCGGCGCAGTCGAAGGTCAGGTCGATGCGGGCTGCCATGCGAAAGACCGTAGCGGCCGCCACTGACAGTCCGGCCGGATCAGGCCGGGGACCCCGAGGAGAACCGTCTGAGCAGCGGCGACAGCACCAGCACCGACTTGGTGCGCTCCACGAAGGGTTCGCCGGCGATCCGCTCCAGGACCCGCTCGAAGTGCCGCATGTCGGAGGCGAAGACCTGCACGATCGCGTCCGCGTCGCCGGTGACGGTCGACGCGGCGACGACCTCCTGGTACCGCTCCAGGCCCCGCCGGATGGTCTCCGGCGAGGTGTTGTGCCGGCAGTAGATCTCGACGAACCCCTCGGTCTCCCAGCCGAGGGCCGACGGGTCCACCCGTACGGTGAACCCGGTGATGGCGCCGGTGGCGCGCAGCCGGTCCACCCGCCGCTTCACGGCAGGGGCGGAGAGGCCCACGATCTGCCCGATGTCCGCGTAGGAGCGGCGGGCGTCCTCGGCGAGGGCGTGCACGATGCGTTCGTCGAGATCGTTCAGCACGGTGGTTCGATCAGCTTTCAGGTGTTGCGAGTCGGGATCGGCGATGGCCGTACCCGAAGTAGAACACGAGCCCGGCGGCCATCCAGACACCGAAGACCACCCAGGTGACGGCCGACAGACTGCCGATCATCCAGACGCAGAAGCCGAGACCCAGTGCGGGCAGCACCGGCGACAGCGGGACGCGGAAGGTGCGGGGCATCTCCGGGCGGGTCCGGCGCAGTACGACCACGGCGATGTTGACCAGCGCGAAGGCGAAGAGGGTGCCGATGCTGGTGGCGTCGGCGAGCTGGCCGAGCGGGATCGCGGCGGCGAGGACACCGCAGAAAAGGGAGACGATCACGGTGTTGGCGCGGGGCGTGCCGGTCTTCGGGTGGACCCTGGCGAACACCTTGGGCACGAGTCCGTCGCGGGACATGGCGAAGAGGATGCGGGTCTGGCCGTAGAGCACGGTCAGCACGACACTCGCGATGGCGATGACGGCGCACGCGGCGAGCAGCGTGCCCCAGAAGCCCTGCCCGGTGACGTCCCGCATGATCTGGGCGAGCGCGGCCTCTGAGTCGTTGAACCGCTGCCAGGGCTTGGCGCCCACGGCGACGGCGGCGACCAGCACGTACAGCGCGGTGACGATGACCAGCGACAGCATGATGGCGCGGGGCAGGTCGCGCTGGGCGTTCCTGGCCTCCTCGCCGGCGGTGGAGGCGGCGTCGAAGCCGATGTAGGAGAAGAAGAGCGTGGCACCGGCGGCGCTCACGCCCGCCATGCCGAGCGGCATGAAGTGCTCGTAGTTCCCGGACCGGAAGCCCTGGATGCCGATGGCGCAGAACAGCACCAGCGCGGCGATCTTCACGCACACCATGACGGTGTTGGCGCGCGCCGACTCACGGGCGCCGCCCAGCAGGAAGGCCATCGCGAGGAGTACGACGATCAGCGCGGGCAGGTTGAAAAGACCGCCGTCGCCGGGCGGGGCGGACAGCGCATCCGGGATGGTCACGCCGATCGTCCCGTCGAGCAGCTCGTTGAGGTACTCGCCCCAGCCCACCGCGACGGCGGCGACTGACACGCCGTACTCCAGGACCAGACACCAGCCGCAGATCCAGGCGACCAGCTCGCCCATGGTTGCGTATGCGTACGAGTAGGAGGAGCCGGCGACCGGGATGGTGCCGGCCAGCTCGGCGTAGGACAGGGCCGAGAAGAGGGCGGTGAGCCCGGCGATCACGAAGGAGAGGGTGACGGCCGGACCGGCCTTGGGGACGGCCTCTCCCAGCACCACGAAGATGCCCGTACCGAGCGTGGCACCGATGCTGATCATGGTGAGCTGCCACAGCCCGAGCGACCGCCGGAGACTGCCTCCCTCCCCCTGTCCACCCTCCGCGACCAGGCGTTCCACGGGCTTGCGCCGCGTGAGACTCGCTATCGGCCCCAGGGACGGCGAGGCTGCGGAGGTCCGGCTCTGCGGGGGTGCGCCTTGGTCCAGCACGCGCTGACTCCTTCGTCATGACGGTCAGGCGGGCGGAACCGGCGGCACCCCTGCAAGAACAGGAACCCACCGAGCGGGGTCCCTGCCACGCCACGTACAGCGCATGACCCTACGGCCCGGACCTTCGCACCCGAAATGCAGCAACCTTGCGCATATCCGCAAGATCGTTGCGTTCATCGGGGTGGGGTGGGTGTTCGTTGCGCCGGTGTCGACGGACGTCGGGCAGGGCTCAGTACAGGTCCTTGACGAGAAACGTGCAGGCGTCCACCCAGTCGTGCAGGACACCGTAATCGCCCACACAGCGCACGGCCCCCTGTTCTTCCGGCCGGCGGAACAACGGGGGCCTCGCGCAAGGGAGTCGGTCAGCTCCAGCTGGCGTGCAGCGGCTGGCCCTCCGCATAGCCCGCCGCGCTCTGAATGCCCACGACCGCCTTCTCGGCGAACTCCTCCAGGGAACCCGCGCCGGCATACGTGCAGGAGGAGCGGACGCCCGCGATGATCGAGTCGATCAGGTCCTCGACGCCCGGGCGGGTCGGGTCGAGGAACATGCGGGACGTCGAGATGCCCTCCTCGAACAGCGCCTTGCGGGCCCGGTCGTACGACGACTCGTCCGAGGTGCGGTTGCGCACGGCACGCGCGGACGCCATGCCGAACGACTCCTTGTAGAGGCGCCCGTTGGCGTCCTGCTGCAGGTCGCCGGGAGACTCGTAGGTCCCCGCGAACCACGACCCGATCATCACGTTCGACGCACCGGCGGCCAGCGCCATCGCCACGTCACGCGGGTGCCGCACACCACCGTCGGCCCACACGTGCTTGCCGTACTTCTTCGCCTCGGCCGCGCACTCCAGGACGGCGGAGAACTGCGGCCGCCCGACACCGGTCATCATCCGGGTCGTGCACATCGCGCCCGGTCCCACACCGACCTTGATGATGTCCGCGCCGGCCTCGATGAGGTCCCGCACACCCTCGGCGGCGACGATGTTTCCAGCCGCGATCGGCACCTGCGGATCGAGCGCCCGCACCACCTTGATCGCGCTGATCATCGACTCCTGGTGCCCGTGCGCCGTGTCGATGACGAGCGTGTCGACGCCCGCGTCGAGCAGCTGCTTGGCCTTGCCCGCGACATCGCCGTTGATACCGACGGCCGCGGCGATCCGCAGCTTGCCGTTCGCGTCGACGGCCGGCGTGTACAGGGTGGCGCGCAGGGCGCCCTTGCGGGTGAGGATGCCGGCGAGGCGACCCTCGGCGTCGACGGCGGGGGCGTATCGCCGGTTGGCCGCGTCGAGCCGGTTGAAGGCCTCGCGCGGGTCGATGTCCGCGTCGAGCAGCAGCAGGTCACGGGACATGACGACCTCGAGCTGCGTGAACCGGTCGACGCCGCTCAGGTCCTGGTCGGTGACGACACCGACCGGACGCCCGTCCTCGTCGACGACCACACCGGCGTTGTGCGCGCGCTTCGGCAGCAGGGCCAGGGCGTCGGCGACGGTCTGGTGCGGGCTGAGGACGATCGGGGTGTCCAGGACGTGGTGCCGGCTCTTCACCCAGGTGACGACGTCGGTGACGACCTCGATCGGGATGTCCTGCGGGATGACCACGAGCCCGCCGCGCCGGGCCATCGTCTCGGCCATCCGGCGGCCGGCGATGGCGGTCATGTTGGCGACGACCAGCGGGATCGTGGTGCCCGTGCCGTCCGGGGAGCTGAGGTCCACACCCTGCCGCGAGCCGACCGCACTGCGGCTCGGGACCATGAAGACGTCGTCGTACGTCAGGTCGTACGCGGGCTGGATGTCGTTGAGGAAACGCACGTGCTGCACATCCCAGTCGATCAGAGGTGGCCCCCGGACAGGTCAGCCAGGGGGAAGAGCACGTACTTCATTGTCCCACGCCGTCCGGAATGCGTTGCCCGGGCAGATCGTCCAGGCAGGTCAGAGGGTCTTTAGGAGGAACCTCCAAGGGCGAGTGCGACCGTCGCCGCGGAGGCGTGCGAGAAGACCTCCAGGGCGGTCTCCCACTCGTCCGGACGCGCCTGGGCGTACGGCCGCCAGTCGCGTACGACGACGAGCAGGCCCTTCTCGGCCGCACCGTCGGGCCACACGCCCGGGTCGGAGAGGACATCGGCCAGTGCGTCCCAGTTTCGGCCGAAATAGTCCGGCAGCCTCAGGTCCCGGGCACACCGGTCCATCAGGCCCGCCTTGTCCGTGACCCCGTCGAGGTCCAGCGTGACCACGAACTCCGTCATCTCAGTACCGCCCTGAACGAGTCGTAGTGATCGTCGGTGTAGTAGATCTCGCCGCCCCGCCCGGTGACAATGCGCCGGGCCCCGCGATCGCGCGAGCCCGGCGTCCGGACGGTGAACTCGTGGTAATAGCCCCGCTGTTGCCTGGGCAGCAGCCCCTCGAAGTTCCCGAAGACGACACCGTCCCTGGCGTACGGAAAGGGGCCGCCCTTGTCGATGAGAGCGAGCGTCTCCCGTGCCTCGGCGGGGAGTTGGGACGCCCGGACGGTCGCCATGCCGTCGGTCCGCCCGGACGCCGAACCGGTGGACGAGCAGCCCACCAGGAGGGCCAGCACGCACAGAAGCACCCGGGGGACGAACCGCAGCAGCACCATGTCGCCGATGCTGTCACGGCCGTCCCCTGCTGACCTTCTGTCAGGGCCCGTCCGGGTCGTTCCTGTTGAGCGCCGGCTTCGGCGTCGTGCCCGAGGTCATCAGCACGTCCGCGGCCGATGTGTCCGTCACCAGGCTGGTCACGAGCCCGGACCGCAGCACCGCGTCGATCGCGGCCGCCTTGCGCGCCCCGCCCGCGATCGCCACGACCTCGGGGATACGGCGCAGCTGGTCGGCCTTGACCGTGATGCACCGCTCGCCGAGGTCCCGTCCGACCCGGCGGCCCTCGCCGTTGAAGAGGTGTGCGGACATCTCGGCGGCGACACCGAGGGACGCGTAGTGAGCACGCTCCTCGTCGCTCAGCATGTCGTGCACCGTCGAGATGCCGGGCTCCCAGGAGCCGATGGAGACGCAGGCGACCGTGACCTTGTCGAAGTACTCGAAGGCCCGGGCGATCCCGGTCTGGTTGCGCAGCGCGGCCGCGGTGGCCGCGTCCGGCAGCAGCATCGGCGCGTAGATGGGGTGCGCGTCGCCGCCGGACACCTGGGCGGCCCGCCGCACGGCCTCGACGGAGCCGCGCTCGGCGGTCCCGGCGTCGTACACACCCGTCAACTGCACCACCGTGCACGGTGGCAGCCGGTCCAGGGCCGCGGCCATGTGGATGGTGGAGCGGCCCCAGGCAAGGCCGAGCACGTCGCCCTCGTTGACGAGCTCGCCGAGCAGGTCGGCGGCCACCTCACCGAGGTTCTCGGGGTCGGGCGAGTCCTCGGCCTCGGCCGGGGACTCGACCACGACGGCGTGCCTGAGGCCGTAGCGGGCGCGCAGCGCGTCCGAGCGCTCGGCGTCCAGCTCGGCCGGCACGCGGATCTCGATCCGTACGAGATCCCGTTCGAGAGCCGTTTCCAGCACCCGGGCCACCTTGAAGCGGCTGACGCCGAACTCCTCCGCGATCTGGATCTTGGACTTGCCCTCGAGGTAGAAGCGGCGGGCCATGGCCGCCGCCTGCACCAGCTCCGCGGGTCCCATCCGCACTGCTGACCGGCCGCCCGCCGTCATACCCGACACGGCGTTCTCCTCACTGCTGTTCACACTCTGGATTCGCCGTTCATCCTTGCAGATCCGGCGCAGTTGATCCGCCCTGATGGGCGCCGTTCATGTAGCTGTTCACCGACCTGTGGCTCAGTGGTCGCATGCCCACGACGCCCTGGCGGTCGTCGATTCAGCCTGGGTGCGTAGTGCACGTACCGCTTCGGCCGGGTCGGACGCTCCGTAGACGGCCGAACCGGCCACGAAGACGTCCGCCCCGGCGTCCGCGCAGCGCTCGATGGTGTCGGCCGACACCCCGCCGTCGACCTGGAGCCAGAGTTCGAGGCCGTGCTTGCTGATCAACTCGCGGGTCCGGCGAATCTTCGGGAGCATGATGTCGAGGAACGCCTGCCCGCCGAAGCCCGGCTCCACCGTCATGATCAGCAGCATGTCGAGCTCGGGGAGCAGGTCCTCGTACGGCTCGATGGGCGTCGCGGGCCTCAGTGCCATGGAGGCACGGGCGCCCTTGGCCCGGATCTCCCGGGCGAGCCGCACCGGGGCGGCGGCCGCCTCGACGTGGAAGGTGACGGATCCGGCCCCCGCCTCTACGTACTGGGGCGCCCACCGATCGGGGGCCTCGATCATCAGATGGCAGTCCAGCGGGGTGTCCGTCGCACGGGCCAAGGACTCTACGACCGGCACTCCGAGCGTGAGGTTCGGGACGAAATGGTTGTCCATGACGTCGACGTGGAGCCAGTCGGCTCCTTCGACCGCCTTCGCCTCGTCCGCGAGGCGGGCGAAGTCGGCGGACAGGATGCTGGGGTTGATCTGCACGGCCATGACCCAAGCCTGCCATGTCCGGGCACGTTTGTTCGCGCCGGTCCAGACCTAAGCCGTTCATCGGATGTTGCTCCGGAACCCCGCGTGCCATGCTGGGCCGCCGATCGGCACCACGTACGACTACGGGGGTCGCCATGAGGCAGCTCGAAACGTGGAAGCGGGCGACCGTCCGGTTCGTGTGCGGGCGGCGTTCGAAGTGGCTGATCGTGGCCCTGTGGCTGGTGATCCTGGTCGTCGCGGCGCCCTTCGGCGCGAAGCTGAACGACGCGCAGGACAACGACGCCCAGTCCTGGCTGCCGGGTTCCGCCGAGTCCACACAGGTCCTGGACGTCTCCGAGGGCTTCCGGCCCGAGCAGATCCCCGCGGTGGTCGTCTACGCGCGCGCGAGCGGGCTGACCGCCCAGGACAGGCTGCGGATCGCCCAGGACGTCCGACAGATCAGGCAGCTGAGCGATCACGGCATCCGGGGCACGGAAACCCGCGGGCCCGTCTACGACCGGAAGGTGGCGCCCCGGGCCGCGCAGATCTACGTGCCGATCACCATGGACGCGAGCGGCTGGCAGCGCATCTCCCCGGCCGTCGACTCCATCCGCGACCAGGTGGGCAAGGGCGGCGACGGCCTGGCCGTGCACATCACCGGGCCCGGCGGCACGTCCGCCGACTTCGCCGACGCCTTCGAGGGCATCGACTCCACCCTCCTCTTCTCGGCGATGGCCGTGGTCATCGTGATGCTCTTGATCACCTACCGCAGTCCGGTCCTGCTGTTCGTGCCGCTGTTCGGCGTGGTGGTCGCCCTGTTCACGGCACAGGCTCTGATCTATCTGCTGGCCCGGCACGCCGGCCTGACCGTCAACGGGCAGAGCGCGGGCATCCTCACGGTGCTCGTCTTCGGCGCGGGCACCGACTACGCGCTGCTGCTGGTCGCCCGCTACCGGGAGGAGCTGCGCCGGCACGAGGACCGGCACGAGGCGATGCAGCTCGCCCTCAACCGCGCGGGCCCGGCGGTCCTCGCCTCCGGCATGACGGTCGTGCTCAGCATGCTGGTGCTGCTCGTGGCCGAGATGAACTCGACGCGGGGCCTCGGCCCGGTCGCCGCGATCGGCGTGGCCGTCGCCCTGGGGACGATGCTGACCCTCTTCCCGGCCCTGCTGCTGGTATTCGGCCGCTGGATCTTCTGGCCGGCGATCCCGCACTTCGGTTCCGCGGACCCGACCGAGCGGGGCGTCTGGGCCCGCATGGGCCACGCCATGGCACTGCGCCCGCGCCTGGTCTGGAGCGTGACGGCCGTGGCCCTGGCGGCCCTGTCCCTGGGCCTGTTCCAGCTACGCGCCGAGGGCATCAAGAACGCGGACGCCTTCACCGGCAAGCCGGACTCGATCGTCGGCCAGGAGGTCTCGGCACGCTACTTCCCGGCCGGCACCGGCGACCCGCTGGTGATCGTCTCCGATGCGGCGCAGGCCGCACAGGTCGGCCGCACGGTCGCCGCGGTCAAGGGCGTCGTCCCCACGAGCATCGGTGTCCCACCCGGCACCGCGTCCCAGCACGACGGCAAGGTCCTGTTCGAGGCCACCATGTCCGACCCCTCCGACAGCTCCGCGGCCAAGGCGACCGTCGAGCGGGTCCGCGACGCGGTGCACGCCGTACCGGACGCGAACGCGCAGGTCGGCGGCGGCACGGCGGCCCTGCTGGACATGGACAACGCCCAGACGCACGACAACTACCTGGTCATCCCGCTCGTCCTGACCGTCGTCCTGCTCGTGCTGGGCATCCTGCTGCGCGCCCTGGTGGCACCACTACTGCTGATCGGCACGGTGATGCTGTCCCTGGCGACCGCCCTGGGCCTGAGCGCGCTCGCCTTCCGGTACCTCTTCGACTACGCGGGCGAGGACGTGTCCTTCCCACTGTTCGTCTTCGTGTTCCTGGTGGCGCTGGGCATCGACTACAACATCTTCCTGACCACCCGCATCCGCGAGGAGGCGTTCCGCCAGGGCACCCGGCCCGGCGTGGTGACCGGCCTCGCCGCGACCGGCGCGGTGATCACCTCGGCCGGTCTGGTCCTGGCGGGCACGTTCGCCGCCCTGGGCACGCTCCCGATGGTCGGCTTCGCGGAGATCGGCTTCGCGGTCGCCCTGGGCGTCCTGCTGGACACGTTCATCGTGCGGTCCGTGCTGGTCACGTCCCTCTTCCTCGACGTGGGAAAGAGGGTGTGGTGGCCGCACCGGCTGGCACACGAGGACGGGGCGGCCCACACGCCCGAGGCGGTCGGCCCGAAGGTCAGCCAGTCCTCCGAATGAGGGCCAGGTACATGGCGTCGGTCCCGTGCACATGCGGCCACAGCTGTACGTCGGGCCCCTCGCCCAGGTCCGGTACGCCGGGCAGCAGCGGGCGGGCGTCGAGGATCTCGGCGTCGGGGCGCTGCTTGAGCACGTCCTCGACGACGGCCCTGGTCTCGGCGAGGTGCGGCGAGCAGGTGGCGTAGCCGACGACACCGCCGACCCGTACCGCGTCCAACGCGCTCAGCAGCAGGGCGCGTTGGAGCGGCCCGAACCCCTCCAGGTCCTCGGGGCGGCGCCGCCAGCGCGCCTCGGGCCGCCTGCGCAGCGCGCCCAGCCCGGTGCACGGTACGTCCATCAGCACGCGGTCGAAGGAGCCGGGCAGCCAGGGCGGATTGGTGCCGTCGGCGGCGATGACCTGGTAGGGCCCGGGGTTCCCGGCGAGCGCCTTCGCCACCAGGCCGGCCCGGTGCGGCTGCTTCTCGGAGGCGAGCAGCACGGCCCCGCGCTCCGCGGCGAGCGCGGCCAGCAGCGCGGCCTTGCCGCCGGGCCCGGCACACCCGTCGAGCCACGTCCGGTCCGGCCCGTCGAGCGGCGCGTTGGCCAGCGCGAGCGCGACGAGCTGGCTGCCCTCGTCCTGTACGCCGGCCCGCCCCTCCCGTACGGCCTCGATGGCCCCGGGCTCCCCGCCCTCGGTCAGCCGGACGGCATACGGCGACCAGCGCCCCGGCACGGCGGCCTCGGCGCCGAGCAGCTCGTCGGTGGTGGCCCGCCCGGGCCGTGCCACGAGCGTCACCTCGGGCCGTTCGTTGTCGGCGGAGAGGAGCTCCTCGATGCCGGCCCGCCCGCCGCCCAGCGAGTCCCACAGCGCGGAGACGACCCAGCGCGGATGCGAGTGCACGACGGAGAGGTGGTCCTCCGGGTCGTCCTCGTAGGGCGGCGCGACCTTGGCGATCCACCCGTCGAGATCGTCCTGAGCGACCTTCCGCAGCACCGCGTTGACGAACTTGGCCCGCCCGTCCCCGAGCACGACACGCGCCAGCTCGACGGAGGCCGACACGGCGGCGTGCGTGGGAATCCGAGTCCCGAGCAGCTGATGCACCCCCAGACTGAGGACGTCCAGCACCGGCGGATCGACTTCCCGCAACGGCCGGTCCACGCAGGCCGCGATGACAGCGTCGTACGTCCCCTGCCGCCGCAGCGTCCCGTACACCAGCTCGGTCGCCAGCGCCGCGTCCCGCCCGTCGAAGTCGCCCTTCTCGCGCGCCTTCCTGAGCAGCGGCGGCAGCACGAGGTTGGCGTAGGCGTCCCGCTCGTCGACGGCCCTCAGCGCCTCGAAGGCAAGGAAGCGGACGGGGTCCTTCTTGGGCCGCCGGTAGGGCTTGCCGGGCTTGCTGGGCCGAGAGGCGGTGTCGCTCACGAAAAAGGTGCTCCGGTACATCGGTGAGTCACGCGCGGCACATACGGGCGTCACGCGGGGGATACGGACCAAGCCTACGTCCGCCCCGCCCCCTTGCCCCCTCCCGTGCCCGTGCTACCCGCCGACCGTCTCCCCGTCGCCGATCCGCACCCCGCGCGCCCAGTCCGCGGCCCGCATCGGCTTCTTGCCCTGCGCCTGCACCCACAGCAGCTCGACGCCGTACGAGCCGGTGCCGACATGGACGCTGTTCTTCCCGACGGCGAGCTGCCCGGGCGCGAGATCGGTCCGCTCCGTCGCGGGCGTGACCTGGATGAGCTTGAGCCGCTCACCGCGGAAGGTGGTCCAGGCGCCGGGCGCCGGGGTGCACCCGCGCACCACCCGGTCGACCCGCAACGCCGGGGCGGCCCAGTCCACCTGGGCATCCTCGACGGTGATCTTCGGCGCGAGCGTGACACCGTCACCGGGCTGCGGTACGGCCTTCAACGAGCCGTCCTCGATGCCGTCCATGGTCGCGGCGAGCAGCCCCGCACCGGCGAAGGCGAGCCGGGTGAGCAGGTCACCGCTGGTGTCGGTGGGCCGGATCTCCTCGGTGACCGTCCCGTACACCGGCCCGGAGTCGAGCCCTTCCTCGATCAGGAAGGTGGAAGCCCCCGTGATCTCATCGCCCCCCATGATGGAGTGCTGCACGGGCGCGGCGCCTCGCCAGGCGGGCAGCAGCGAGAAATGCAGATTGACCCACCCATGGGACGGCACATCAAGCGCGACCCGGGGCAACAGCGCGCCATAGGCCACCACAGGACAGCAGTCCGGCGCGATCTCCCGCAGCCGCTCCAGAAACTCCGGATCCCGCGGCTTGACCGGCTTCAGCACCTCGATCCCGGCCTCCTCCGCCCGCTGCGCCACGGGCGACGCGACCAGCCTCCGCCCCCGCCCCGCCGGCGCATCGGGCCGCGTGACGACGGCGACCACGTCGTGCCGCCCGGAGGCGATCAGAGCGTCCAGAGCGGGAACGGCGACCTCGGGGGTCCCGGCGAAGACAAGCTTCATGGGTGCGTACGGGCCTCTCGGGGAGGTTGATGGCGGGCAGCGCCCCAGTCTATGACCACGGACCGGAACCCGCCGATGGCGAGCACCCCCACGGGAGAGGCCGGCGTCCTGTCCAACTGCCCCCCCGGGGCGCACGCATATGCCCACACGCCCCCACTGCGTGACCCGCGGACCGCTCCCGCGTTGGTCAAGAAAGAGTTGACCACAACGGGCCGCTTCACCGCGGCCCGATCCTTTTCATCGCCGGTTCGAGAGGCTTGTTCATGGCCGACCACGCAACCCACGACGCCCAGGCTCGGGCCAGCCTGCACTTGCTGGTGCGGGACATCGAGCGGGTCCGCCGGCAGGTGGACGCACTGCGCACGCTCACCGCCCAACTGGGCAACGTCTACCGCCCGCGCCGCTCCGGCCCGTCCACGGGCTTCGTCGTCTACGGACGCGCCCCCGCCCCGACGGTCCGTCTCGCGCAGGAGTTGCGGGACAGTGTCGAGACCCTGGTCACGGCCGCGGTGGACTTCGACCGTTCCCTCGGCTTCTCGTGGGACGCGGTGGGTTCCGCGCTCGGCGTCACCAAGCAGGCGGTGCACCGCCGTTACGGCGCCCGTCGCGCCGCCACCCAGGCGGCCGCCGAGGCCGAGCGCACCGCCGAGCCGTCGAGCACCCGGGCGGTCAGCGTGAACACCGGCCTCCCGGCGCCGGTGCCGACGGTCCCCGCGGCCCGCTCCATGCCGACCCAGCCGACGGCCGGCAGCCCCGTCCTCCGCGACGAGGCCAGACCGACAGCCTTCCCCGGCCCCCGCAACGGCTGACCCACCTTCACTCCCTGCCCTCCCGGCACGCATCCGGGAGGGCAGACGCGTTCCATCACCCCGCGCCGTAACCCCTCTGCCCCGGCTCAGCCGATATCCGGCGGATCGATCCGCACCCGAACCCCCGCCTCCCCGGCCCCCCGAGCCATCCTCGCCGCCTGCGCGGCCTTCAGCGCGGACGCCAGCGCGGCCCCGCTCCCCGGCGGCACCCGTACCAGCGCCCGCTCCCAGTGCTCACCGGGAGGCGGCGCCCCCACCCGCCGTGGCCGCCCCGCCCCGGTGACCGGCAACGGCACGGGCCCCAACACCTCGGCGTCCCGCGGCAATTCGGCCGTACGCAGGAATTCGGCGACCGCCTCCCCCGTACCCGACACGGCCGCCATCCGCGACACCGGCGGAAACCCCAGCTCGGCCCGCTCGCCCAGCTCCCGCACCGCATGGCCGATCGGATCCCACCGCACCAGCGCCTGCACGGGCCGCAGCGTCGGTTCGGCGAGGGCTACCACCGTGCCGCCGGCCCCCTGCGGCCGTACCAGCGCGGCGGCCGCGATCCACCGCCTGAGCGCGTCCTCGCCGGCCCGCAGATCGGGCCGCCCGAGCATCGCCCAGCCGTCCAGCAGCAGCGCCGCCGCGTACCCGCCCTCGGCGACGGGCTCGGCCCCCGGCGTGCTCACGACCAGCGCGGGCGCACCCGGCACGGTGTCCAGCACATGCTCGCGCCCCGAGGTCCGCACCGGCACAGCGGGGAACGCCCGCCCCAGCTCCTCGGCGGTCCGCCGCGCCCCCACGATCTGGGCCCGCAGCCGGAACCCACCGCACTCCGGACAGTGCCAGCCGTTCTCCTCCCGCGCACACCACCCGCAGTGCAGCCCCGCGGCCCCCGACTCCTGCGCCTCCAGCGGCCCCGCGCAGTGCCGGCAGCGCGCGGGCGCGCGGCAGTTGGCGCAGGCCATCCGGGGCACGTACCCCCGTCGTGGCACCTGTACGAGCACGGGCCCGTGCTTCAACCCCTCCCGCACGACCTGCCAGGCCAGGGTCGGCAGGCGAGCGGCCCGTGCGGCCTCGTCCCGGGCAAGGTCCCCGTCCCCGACGGTCCGCACCAGCGGAGCCGAGGCCCGCACCTGCTCCCGCCCGGCGACGAGCGGCAGCGCCCACCCGGTCTCGACGAGCTGGGCCGCCTCCACTGTGCAGCTCCAACTCCCCAGCAGAAAACCGCACTTGTCCAGAGCGGCCCGCAGCAACAACACCTCCCTGGCGTGCGGCTGCGGCGCATGCGGCTCACTGTGACTGTCGTCCCCGTCGTCCCAGATGGCGACGAGCCCGAGATCCTGAACGGGCGCGAACATGGCGGCCCGGGTCCCCACAACGGCCCGCACGGCCCCGCGCCGCACGGCGAGCCACTCCCGATACCGCTTCTCCGGCCCGGCATCGGCAGTGAGCACGGCATGCCGCCCCTCCCCCAACAGGGACGTCAACGCCGCATCGACCCGAGCGACGGCCCGCCCATCGGGTACGACGACCAGTGCCCCCCGCCCGGAGGCGAGCGTCGCCGCCACGGCCCGCGCGATCTCCGCACTCCACTCGGGCCCGGGCAAGGCGTTCCACACGGCCCGCGGAGCACCCCCCGACGCAAGGGCCTCCAGAAACGCGCCGCCCCGCTCGTACCGCCCCCAGGACCCCGCCTCCGGAGCCTCCGGCGGCGGCAACGGCTCGGCCGAAGCCCGCTGCTCGGCCCGCGCACTGCGCGGCGGCACGGCAAGCTGCAACACGTCGGCGAGGCTCCCCGCATACCGATCGGCAACGGCCCGCGCGAGCCCGAGCAGCTCCTCGCTCAACACCCGCTCGGGCGAAACAACCTGGGCCAACGCAGCAAGAGGCCCCGAATAATCGGACTCGGCAAGCCGCTCGACGAGAAACCCGTCGATCAGCCCCCCACCCTCACGCCGCCCATCTCGCACCCGATGCCGCCCGGCCCCGAACCGCACCCGCACCCGCACCCCGGGCTGAGCATCGGCATCAAGCTCCTCAGGCACCGCGTAATCGAAATACCGATCAAGATGCAGCACCCCCTTGTCCACCAGCACCCGCGCCACCGGCAACTCCTTGGCGAGCGCGGCCCCCCGCCAGGTCCGCGGCTTGGCCCGAGGCACCTCAGCCTTCCGCACACCCTCCCGAATAAACGCAAGCTGCTCAGGAGCCACCCCTCCGGCGCCCCCGCCCCCCTGCCCGTCCTCGCTGCTCACGCTTGCATTTTTACCAAACCCCACTGACAGTGGCGCCCGCCCGAGCCCCCGGCCTTCCGCGTCCGGAACGCGCCGAGGCCCGGCCCCCCGAAGGGAACCGGGCCTCGCCAACAGCAACAGGCCTTACAGCCCCGCCGCCTTCCGCAGTGCGTCCACGCGGTCCGTGTTCTCCCAGGTGAACTCGGGGAGCTCGCGGCCGAAGTGACCGTAGGCCGCCGTCTGGGCGTAGATCGGGCGGAGCAGGTCGAGGTCGCGGATGATCGCGGCCGGGCGGAGGTCGAAGACCTCGTCGATGGCCTTCTCGATCTTCTCGGCGTCGACCTTGGCGGTGCCGAAGGTCTCGACGAAGAGACCGACCGGCTCGGCCTTGCCGATGGCGTACGCGACCTGGACCTCGCAGCGGGAGGCGAGGCCCGCGGCGACGACGTTCTTCGCGACCCAGCGCATCGCGTACGCGGCGGAGCGGTCGACCTTGGACGGGTCCTTGCCGGAGAAGGCGCCGCCGCCGTGGCGGGCCATGCCGCCGTACGTGTCGATGATGATCTTGCGGCCGGTGAGGCCGGCGTCGCCCATCGGGCCGCCGATCTCGAAGCGGCCGGTCGGGTTGACCAGGAGGCGGTAGTTCTCCGTGTCGAGCTTGATGCCCTCGTCCAGGAGCGCCTTCAGCTCCGGCTCCACGACGAACTCGCGGATGTCGGGCGCGAGGAGCGACTCGAGGTCGATGTCCGAGGCGTGCTGCGAGGAGACGACCACCGTGTCGAGGCGGACGGCCTTGTCGCCGTCGTACTCGATGGTGACCTGCGTCTTGCCGTCGGGGCGCAGGTAGGGGATGGTGCCGTTCTTGCGCACCTCGGACAGGCGCTTCGACAGGCGGTGCGCCAGGAAGATCGGCAGCGGCATGAGGGTCGGCGTCTCGTCGGTCGCGTAACCGAACATCAGGCCCTGGTCGCCGGCGCCCTGGCGGTCCAGCTCGTCCTCGTCGCCCTCGACCCGGTTCTCGTACGCCGTGTCGACACCCTGCGCGATGTCCGGGGACTGCGCGCCGATGGACACCGAGACGCCGCAGGAGGCGCCGTCGAAGCCCTTCTTCGAGGAGTCGTAGCCGATCTCGAGGATCTTGCTGCGGACGAGGGTCGCGATGTCCGCGTAGGTCTTGGTGGTGACCTCACCGGCCACGTGCACCAGGCCGGTGGTGATCAGCGTCTCGACGGCGACCCGAGAGGTCGGGTCCTCGCGCAGAAGCGCGTCGAGAATGGTGTCGCTGATCTGGTCAGCGATCTTGTCGGGGTGACCCTCGGTCACGGACTCCGAGGTGAACAGGCGACGGGACACAACGCTCCCTGGGGTTGCAGCGGCTGCTGGCTGATCATGGGCGGACGGGCTCGGGGGCTGCGCCCGGCGCCGTCCGAGAACAGTTTATCGGTCGTGCTCGGCCAGTGGCCCCCCTGTCTCGCCTCTCGGGAGGGCCGTGACCTGCGGCACGGGCATTCTGCCCAATCCCGGGCGCCCTTGACCAGGGCCGCCACACCCCTGTGGCAGAGGTTTGAGAGGACCGAGAAGCGAATGAAACATTCAGGCGAGGCGCTGCGCCACCAGATCCCAGACCATTTCGGCCAGATGTTCCTTGGGTCCGTGCGACACCGGGGTCTCGCTGCCGTCGGCGCCCAGCACCACGGCCTCGTTCTCCTCGGAGCCGAAGGTCTTGCGCTCCCCGACCTCGTTCACCACCAGAAGATCGCAGCCCTTGCGGGCCAGCTTGGTGCGCCCGTTGGCGAGCACGTCGTCGGTCTCCGCGGCGAAGCCGACGATCACCTGCCCGGGGCGGGCGCGCTCGGCCGAGATCTCCGCGAGGATGTCCGGATTCCGTAGGAGGACGATGGGGTCGGGGTCCTTGCCGTCCTTCTTCTTGATCTTCCCGGCCGCGTACTCCGCCGGCCGGAAGTCCGCGACCGCGGCCGCCATGACGATCGCGTCCGCCTCCGGCGCAGCCTTCAGCACCGCCTCACGCAGTTGTACGGCCGTACCGACCTGGACGACGTCCACGCCCGCCGGGTCCGGCAGCCCGGTGTTGGCGGCGATCAGCGTGACCCGGGCGCCGCGCGCGGCGGCGGTGCGGGCGAGGGCGTAACCCTGCTTGCCGGAGGAGCGGTTGCCGAGGAAGCGCACCGGGTCGAGGGGCTCGCGGGTGCCGCCGGCGCTGACGACGACGTGCCGGCCCTCGAGGTCGGGTTCGGTGACGCCCCGGTCCAGCACACGGCGGCAGACGGCGTAGATCTCCGCCGGGTCCGGCAGTCGGCCCTTGCCGGTGTCGACGCCGGTGAGACGGCCGACGGCCGGTTCGATGACGACGGCACCGCGCCGCCGTAGCGTCGCCACGTTCTCCTGGGTCGCCGGGTGCTCCCACATCTCGGTGTGCATGGCGGGCGCGAAGACGACCGGACAGCGGGCGGTCAGCAGCGTGTTGGTGAGCAGGTCGTCGGCGAGGCCGTGGGCCGCCTTCGCGAGGGTGTCCGCGGTGGCGGGCGCGACCACGACCAGGTCGGCGTGCTGCCCGATGCGGACGTGCGGGACCTCGTGGACGTCGTCCCAGACCTCGGTGGAGACCGGGTTGCCGGAGAGAGCGGACCAGGTGGCGGCGCCGACGAAGTGGAGAGCGGAGGCGGTGGGGACCACGCGCACGTCATGCCCCGACTCGGAGAACCTTCGCAGCAGCTCACAGGCCTTGTACGCGGCGATGCCACCGCTGACCCCCAGCACGACCTTGGGCTTGTCCACCGTCTCTCCCCGGCTCGGCAACGTACGACTCCATCACACACCACAGGCCCGACAGTCGCGCTGTCGGGCCTGTGGAAAAGCCAGCTGTAAGCAGAAAATACTACTGCGCGGGGCCTTCGACGGCCTCGGACGTCAGCAGACCCGCGTTGATCTCGCGCAGGGCGATCGAGAGCGGCTTCTCGTGGACGTGGGTGTCGACGAGCGGACCGACGTACTCGAGGAGGCCCTCGCCGAGCTGCGAGTAGTACGCGTTGATCTGACGCGCACGCTTGGCCGCGTAGATCACGAGGCTGTACTTCGAGTCGGTGGCCTCGAGGAGCTCGTCGATCGGCGGGTTGATGATGCCCTCGGGCGCGGAGATGGAAGAGGACACGCTCTACCTTCCGATGGATGGGAAAAGATCGGTCGTGATCACGGCGCTAGCGATCGGCACGCGTGATCACAGAACATCCATCAAGGCTAGCAGCTCGCGAGCCACGTCCTCGACGGAGGTGTTGACCAAGGTCACGTCGAACTCCGGCTCCGCCGCCAGCTCGATCCGCGCCGCGTCCAGCCGGCGCTCGATCACCTCGGGCGGCTCGGTCCCCCGCCCGGTGAGCCTGCGCACCAGTTCCTCCCAGGAGGGCGGAGCCAGGAACACCAGCTGGGCGTCCGCCATGGACTCGCGGACCTGCCGGGCGCCCTGGAGGTCGATCTCCAGGAGGACCGGCTCACCCGCCTCCAGACGGTCCAGCACGGCCTTACGCGGCGTGCCGTAGCGGTTGCCGGCGAACTCGGCCCACTCCAGCAGCTCACCGTTGGCGATCAGCTTGTCCATCTCCTCGTCGGTGACGAAGAAGTAGTGGACTCCGTGCTTCTCGCCGGGCCGGGGCTTGCGGGTCGTCGCCGACACCGAGAGCCAGACCTCGGGGTGTTCCTTGCGCATATGGGCGACGACCGTGCTCTTGCCGACCCCGGAGGGGCCGGAGAGCACGGTCAGCCGCGGACGTTCACTCATGCAGCGATTATTCCAGCAATCCCGGGGTGCCCGGGACTCCCGGTCCGCGAGGACCCGGACTCAGGAACCGGTGCTGCCGAACTCACGCTCCAGGGAAGCGATCTGGTTGGAACCGAGGCCGCGAACACGGCGGCTCTCGGAGATGCCGAGTCGCTCCATGATCTGCTTGGCGCGGACCTTGCCCACGCCCGGCAGGGACTCGAGCAGCGCGGAGACCTTCATCTTGCCGATGACGTCGTTCTCCTGGCCCTGCTTGATGACCTCGTGCAGGGAGGCGCCGGAGTGCTTGAGTCGATTCTTGACCTCGGCCCGCTCCCGGCGAGCCGCGGCGGCCTTTTCGAGCGCGGCTGCGCGCTGTTCAGGGGTAAGGGGCGGAAGAGCCACGCCTACGTCACCTCGGATGTCGAACTGTCGGATACGGACCGGTGAGGAACCTAGTCGCCCCACACCTGGGGAGCCACGAGCAACACGCTTGCCCGTTCACTCTGCTCGGAGACTAGCGGCCAACTCCGCCAGAGTCAGCGAGAACAGCGGAAAAGTCCTGGTCAGCCTCCGTCAGGCCGGACATTTAGGACATAATGCCCCGGATTTGAGGATGTATTCAGACTCAAGCGGGGTTCGAACCACTCATCGGAGGACTCCGGCGACCTGCTCGAACGCCCGCGACGACCGTCGAGAAAGCCTCATACGGTCGCCGCGGAAAACTTCTTCGAAAATTCTTCGATCGTCGCGGATCCTCTACGGCCGTCGCGGAAACGGCGCATCACCGAGCGGAAGCGCCACATCACCGAAGCGTCACACGGCGGCCAACGCGTCCCGGATCTCGTCCGCGAAGCGCTCCGCCGCCGCCCGCAGCGCGCCGACGTCCGGACCGTGCCGCAGCACCCCGCGGCTGACGTTCGGGACCACGTTGCGCGCGGCGGCTCCGAAGACCCGGGGAAGGTCGGCCGGTGTGGCCCCCTGCGCGCCGACGCCGGGGGCGAGGAGCGGACCGTTGATGTCCAGCTCGTACGAGGACAGGTCGCCCAGCGTGGCGCCCACGACGGCCCCGAAGGAGCCCAGGGGCGTCTCCCCCTCGTTCTCGGCGGCCAGGTGGCCCAGGATCGTCGCTCCGACGTTCCGACCGTCCGCACGCACCGCGTGCTGCACCTCGCCGCCCTCCGGGTTGGAGGTCAGGGCGAGCACGAACAGGCCGGTGCCGCTCTCCCGGGCCAGCGCGACGGCCGGGCTCAGCGAGCCGTAACCGAGGTACGGCGAGACGGTCAGCGCGTCCGAGAACAGCGGCGAGTCCTTGTGCAGGAAGGCCTCGGCGTACCCGGCCATGGTCGAGCCGATGTCGCCGCGCTTGGCGTCCATCACGACCAGCGCGCCGGCCGCCCGCGCCTCGGCGACCGACCGCTCCAGGACGGCGACACCGCGCGACCCGAAGCGCTCGAAGAAGGCGCTCTGCGGCTTGAGGACGGCGACCCGGTCGGCCATCGCCTCGACGACGGTACGGCTGAACCGCTCCAGACCGGCCACATCGTCGTTCAGGCCCCACTCGGTGAGCAGCGAGGCGTGCGGGTCGATGCCGACGCACAGCGGGCCGCGCTCGTCCATGGAGCGGCGCAGGCGTGCACCGAAGGACTCGGTCATACGGTCGTCTTCCTCACGTCGGCGCCGACCGCGTCGGCGAGGGTGGCGTACGGACTCGTGCGCAGGCGCGCGGCGAGCCCCTTGTGGATCGCGCGGCCCCAGAAGGGCCCCTCGTAGATGAACGCGCTGTAGCCCTGTACGAGGGTGGCACCGGCGAGGATGCGCTGCCAGGCGTCCTCCGCGTTCTCGATGCCGCCGACGCCCACCAGGGTGATGCGGTCGCCCACGCGCGCGTAGAGGCGGCGCAGCACCTCCAGGGAGCGGGCCTTCAGCGGGGCGCCGGACAGGCCGCCGGTCTCCCCCACCAGGGAGGGTTCGGATTCCAAACCGAGCCCGTCGCGTGCGATGGTCGTGTTGGTGGCGATGATCCCGTCCAGACCGAGCTCGACGGCCAGGTCGGCGACGGCGTCCACGTCCTCGTCGGCGAGGTCCGGCGCGATCTTGACCAGGAGCGGGACGCGCCGGTGGGCGACGATCCGGTCGGCGGCCTCGCGGACGGCGCTCAGGAGCGGCCGCAGCGCCTCCGTGGCCTGCAGGTTGCGCAGCCCGGGCGTGTTGGGCGACGACACGTTCACGACGAGGTAGTCGGCGTACGGTGCGAGCCGCTCGGTCGACTTCACATAGTCGCCGACGGCCTCGGCCTCCGGTACGACCTTGGTCTTGCCGATGTTGACGCCCACGACGGTGTTGAAGACCGGCTCACGGGACGCCAGCCGGGCCGCCACGGCCAGCGAGCCCTCGTTGTTGAAGCCCATGCGGTTGATGAGCGCCCGGTCCTTCACGAGCCGGAACAGCCGCTTCTTGGGGTTGCCCGGCTGGGCCTCCCCCGTCACCGTGCCGATCTCGACGTGGTCGAAGCCGAGCATCGACATGCCGTCGATGGCGACCGCGTTCTTGTCGAAGCCGGCGGCGAGCCCGAAGGGGCCGTGCATCCGCAGCCCGAAGGCCTCGGTGCGCAGCTCCTTGTGGCGGGGCGCGAGCGCGGCGGCGACGAAGGTACGCAGCACGGGGACGCGGACGGCGAGGCGGATCCAGCGGAAGGCCAGGTGGTGGGCCTGCTCCGGGTCCATCCGTTTGAAAACCAGACGGAAGAAAAGCTTGTACATCTCAATGTCCTCACGAGAAGGGGGACACCGTTTCCGGTGTCCCCCTCGTCGGCTGCTAGTCGCGGGCCGCGGTCAGGTGTTCCGCGTGTTCCTGGAGCGAACGGACCCCCACGTCACCGTGGTTGAGGGCGTCGATGCCCTGGACGGCCGCGGCGAGCGCCTGGACCGTCGTCAGGCACGGGACCGACCGCGCCACGGCCGCCGTACGGATCTCGTAGCCGTCGAGGCGGCCGCCGGTGCCGTACGGGGTGTTGACGATGAGGTCGACCTCGCCGTCGTGGATGTACTGGACGATGGTCTTCTCGCCGTTCGGGCCGGGCCCCTCGGACTGCTTGCGCACCACCGTGGCGTTGATGCCGTTGCGCTTGAGGACCTCGGCCGTGCCGGAGGTGGCGAGCAGCTCGAAGCCGTGGGCGACCAGCTCGCGCGCCGGGAAGATCATCGAGCGCTTGTCGCGGTTGGCGACCGAGATGAACGCGCGGCCCTTGGTCGGCAGCGGACCGTAGGCGCCGGCCTGCGACTTGGCGTACGCCGTGCCGAAGACGGAGTCGATGCCCATGACCTCGCCGGTGGAGCGCATCTCCGGGCCGAGGACCGTGTCGACGCCCCGCCCGTGGATGTCGCGGAAGCGCGACCACGGCATGACCGCCTCCTTGACGGAGATCGGCGCGTCCAGCGGGAGCTCGCCGCCGTCGCCGCCCGCCGGAAGCAGCCCCTCGGCGCGCAGTTCGGCGACGGTCGCGCCCAGCGAGATCCGGGCGGCGGCCTTCGCGAGCGGCACCGCGGTCGCCTTCGAGGTGAAGGGGACGGTGCGGGACGCGCGCGGGTTGGCTTCGAGGACGTAGAGGATGTCGCCGGCCATCGCGAACTGGATGTTGATCAGCCCGCGCACGCCGACGCCCTTGGCGATGGCCTCCGTCGAGGCCCGCAGCCGCTTGATGTCGAAGCCGCCCAGGGTGATCGGGGGCAGCGCGCACGCCGAGTCGCCGGAGTGGATACCGGCCTCCTCGATGTGCTCCATCACGCCGCCGAGGTACAGCTCCTCACCGTCGTAGAGGGCGTCGACGTCGATCTCGATGGCGTCGTCCAGGAAGCGGTCGACGAGGACCGGCCGGGAGGGGCTGATCTCGGTCGACTCGGCGATGTAGGAGGACAGCCGGGTCTCGTCGTAGACGATCTCCATGCCGCGTCCGCCGAGGACGTACGACGGCCGGACGAGGACCGGGTAGCCGATCTCGTCGGCGATGGCCTTGGCCTCGGCGAAGGTGGTGGCCGTGCCGTGCTTGGGGGCCGGCAGGCCCGCCTCGGCGAGCACACGCCCGAAGGCGCCCCGGTCCTCGGCCGCGTGGATGGCCTCCGGCGAAGTGCCCACGATCGGCACGCCGTTGTCCTTGAGCGCCTGGGACAGACCCAGCGGGGTCTGACCGCCCAGCTGGACGATGACACCGGCGACCGGACCGGCCTGCTGCTCCGCGTGGACGATCTCCAGCACGTCTTCCAGCGTCAGCGGCTCGAAGTACAGGCGGTCGGAGGTGTCGTAGTCCGTGGAGACCGTCTCGGGGTTGCAATTGACCATCACGGTCTCGTACCCGGCGTCGCTCAGCGCGAAGGACGCGTGCACGCACGAGTAGTCGAACTCGATGCCCTGGCCGATGCGGTTGGGGCCGGAGCCGAGGATGATGACGGCCGGCTTCTCGCGCGGAGCGACCTCCGTCTCCTCGTCGTAGGAGGAGTAGAAGTACGGCGTCCGGGCGGCGAACTCGGCGGCGCAGGTGTCGACCGTCTTGTAGACCGGGCGGATGCCGAGGGCGTGCCGCACCTCGCGGACGACGTCCTCGCGCAGGCCGCGGATCTCGCCGACCTGCTGGTCCGAGAAACCGTGCCGCTTGGCCTCGGCCAGCAGCTCCCGGGTCAGCTCCGGCGCCTCGGCCAGCTCGTCGGCGATCTCCTTGATGAGGAAGAGCTGGTCGACGAACCAGGGGTCGATCTTCGTGTACTCGAAGACCTCCTCGGGCGTGGCGCCCGCGCGGATGGCCTGCATGACGGTGTTGATACGGCCGTCGGTGGGCCGGACGGACTCCGCCAGCAGGGCGGCCTTGTCGCCGGGCTCGCCGACGAAGGTGAACTGGCTGCCCTTCTTCTCCAGCGAGCGCAGCGCCTTCTGGAAGGCCTCGGTGAAGTTGCGGCCGATGGCCATGGCCTCGCCGACCGACTTCATGGTCGTGGTCAGCGTGGAGTCGGCCTGCGGGAACTTCTCGAAGGCGAAGCGCGGGGCCTTCACGACCACGTAGTCGAGCGTGGGCTCGAAGGAGGCCGGGGTCTCCTGCGTGATGTCGTTCGGGATCTCGTCGAGGGTGTAGCCGACGGCCAGCTTGGCCGCGATCTTGGCGATCGGGAAGCCGGTCGCCTTGGAGGCGAGGGCCGAGGAGCGCGACACCCGCGGGTTCATCTCGATGACGATCACGCGACCGTCCTCGGGGTTCACCGCGAACTGGATGTTGCAGCCGCCGGTGTCGACGCCGACCTCGCGGATGACCGCGATGCCGATGTCACGCAGGATCTGGTACTCGCGGTCGGTCAGCGTCATCGCGGGCGCGACGGTGATCGAGTCGCCGGTGTGCACGCCCATGGGGTCGAAGTTCTCGATGGAGCAGACGACCACGACGTTGTCGTGCTTGTCGCGCATCAGCTCCAGCTCGTACTCCTTCCAGCCGAGGATGGACTCCTCCAGGAGCACCTCGGTGGTCGGCGAGAGGGTGAGGCCCTGGCCTGCGATGCGGCGCAGCTCCTCCTCGTCGTGCGCGAAGCCGGAACCTGCGCCGCCCATGGTGAAGGACGGGCGGACCACAACGGGGTAGCCGCCGAGCGTGTCGACGCCCGCGATCACGTCGTCCATGGAGTGGCAGATGACCGAGCGGGCGGACTCGCCGTGCCCGATCTTGCCGCGGACGGCCTCGACGACGCCCTTGAAGAGGTCGCGGTCCTCGCCCTTGTTGATGGCCTCGACGTTGGCGCCGATCAGCTCGACGCCGTACTTGTCGAGCGTGCCCGCCTCGTGCAGCGAGATGGCCGTGTTGAGGGCCGTCTGGCCGCCCAGGGTGGGCAGCAGGGCGTCGGGGCGCTCCTTGGCGATGATCTTCTCGACGAACTCGGGGGTGATCGGCTCGACGTAGGTGGCGTCGGCGATCTCCGGGTCGGTCATGATCGTCGCCGGGTTGGAGTTCACCAGGATGACCCGCAGGCCCTCGGCGCGCAGGATGCGGCACGCCTGGGTGCCGGAGTAGTCGAACTCGGCGGCCTGGCCGATGACGATCGGGCCGGAGCCGATGACCAGGACGGACTGGATATCGGTGCGCTTAGGCACGCTGGCCCTCCATCAGAGCTGTGAAGCGGTCGAACAGGTAGGCGGCGTCGTGCGGGCCCGCAGCCGCTTCGGGGTGGTACTGGACGCTGAAGGCCGGCTGGTCGAGGAGCTGAAGCCCCTCCACCACGTTGTCGTTCAGGCAGACGTGGGAGACCTCGGCGCGCCCGTAGGGCGTGTCGGAGACCTTGTCGAGCGGCGCGTCGACGGCGAAGCCGTGGTTGTGCGCGGTGACCTCGACCTTGCCGGTCGTACGGTCCTGCACCGGCTGGTTGATGCCCCGGTGGCCGTACTTGAGCTTGTAGGTGCCGAAGCCCAGCGCGCGGCCCAGGATCTGGTTGCCGAAGCAGATGCCGAAGAGCGGAGTCCTGCGCTCCAGCACACCCTGCATGACGGAGACGGCGTGGTCGGCGGTGGCCGGGTCGCCGGGTCCGTTGGAAAAGAAGACCCCATCGGGGTTGGCGGCGTACACGTCCTCGACGGTGGCCGTCGCCGGAAGCACATGCACCTCGATGCCGCGCTCGGCCATCCGGTGCGGGGTCATGCCCTTGATGCCGAGGTCGACCGCGGCGACGGTGAACTTCTTCTCGCCGATCGCCGGGACGACGTACGCCTCCTTGGTGGCGACCTCCGCGGAGAGGTCGGCGCCCTTCATCTCGGGGGCCTGGCGCACCTCGGCGAGCATGGTGCCGTCGTCGGGCAGCGCGTTGCCGGAGAAGATGCCGACGCGCATGGCGCCGCGCTCACGCAGATGGCGCGTCAACGCGCGCGTGTCGATGCCGGAGATGCCGACGACGCCCTGGCCCCGCAGTTCCTCGTCGAGGGAGCGCCGGGAGCGCCAGTTGGAGGGCACGCGCGCGGGGTCGCGCACGACGTAACCGGCGACCCAGATCTGCTTGGACTCTGGGTCCTCGTCGTTGACGCCGGTGTTGCCGACGTGCGGGGCGGTCATCACGACGACCTGGCGGTGGTACGACGGGTCGGTCAGGGTCTCCTGGTAGCCGGTCATGCCGGTCGAGAAGACCGCCTCGCCGAAGGTCACCCCCACGGCCCCGTAGGCACGGCCGCGGAAGATCCGGCCGTCCTCCAGGACGAGTACGGCGGGAGTCTTGTCGGCTCCCCTGGTGGAGGTCGTCATCGTGCGCCTTCCGTTTCCGTCTTGTTGATCATCGAGTTGATGGCGTCGACCCACTCGGGGTGTTCGGCCGCGTGGTCCGAGCGGAAGCCCGAGTCGATCAGCTTGTCGCCGTGCGCCCAGGTCACCACCAGCAGTCCGCCCTCGGTGAGGACCTTGCCGGCGATGCCCTTGCCCAGCAGGGCCTCGCGCAGCGCCTCACGCGGGACGAAGAAGTCCGTCGCTCCGGGCCGTACGACGTCCAGTCCCGCGTCCGTCAGTGTGAGCTCGACCCGGCTGCGGGTGCCGAGGCCGTGCGCCACGATGCGGTCGAGCCACTGACCGGCGGTGGTGGAGCCGTGGTAGCGGCCGCTCATGCTCAGTCTCACCGGGCCCAGGTCATCCGGCGCGGTGGGCAGCTCGGGGACATCGCCCTGGAGCGTGCCGCGCCACTTCCAGCCCTCGCGCATCAGCCAGTAGACGAGCGCGACGAAGAGCGCGAGCCCGACGAGCCAGCCGATACGTCCGGCCCAGTCGGTGACCTCGGCCGACTTCTTCTCGGCCGCGAGGAGGATTACAGGTGTCACGTGAGCTTCCCGTCGACGAGCGTGGCCTTGCCCCGGAGCCACGTGTGCGTCACACGGCCCGGCAGCTCACGCCCCTCGTACGGGGTGTTCCGGCTGCGCGAGGCGAAGCCCGCGGGGTCCACGGACCCACGGTATTCCGTGTCGACGAGCGTGAGGTTGGCGGGCTCACCAGCCGAGACGGGACGCCCGTGCCCCGCCGCCCGCCCGATCTCGGCGGGCTTGACGGACATACGCTCGGCGACCCCGGCCCAGGTGAGGAGCCCGGTGTCCACCATGGTCTCCTGCACCACTGACAACGCGGTCTCCAGGCCGACCATCCCCATGGCGGCCGCGGCCCACTCGCAGTCCTTGTCCTCGTGCGGGTGCGGGGCGTGGTCGGTGGCGACGATGTCGATCGTGCCGTCGGCCAGCGCCTCGCGCAGGGCGAACACGTCCCGCTCGGTGCGCAGCGGCGGATTGACCTTGTAGACGGGGTTGTACGTCCGTACCAGCTCGTCGGTGAGGAGCAGGTGGTGCGGGGTGACCTCGGCGGTGACGTCGATGCCGCGGGACTTGGCCCAGCGCACGATCTCCACCGAGCCCGCGGTCGACAGATGGCAGATGTGCACCCGGGAGCCCACGTGCTCGGCGAGCAGGACATCCCGGGCGATGATCGATTCTTCGGCCACCGCGGGCCAGCCGCCGAGGCCCAGCTCGGCGGAGACGATGCCCTCGTTCATCTGGGCGCCCTCGGTCAGCCGCGGCTCCTGCGCGTGCTGCGCGACGACCCCACCGAAGGCCTTCACGTACTCCAGGGCGCGGCGCATGATCACGGCGTCGTCGACACACTTGCCGTCGTCGGAGAAGACGGTGACGCCCGCGGCGGACTCGTGCATCGCGCCCAGCTCGGCGAGCTTCCTGCCCTCCAGGCCGACGGTGACGGCGCCGATGGGCTGCACGTCGCAGTAGCCGTGCTCCTGGCCGAGCCGGTAGACCTGCTCGACGACGCCGGCGGTGTCGGCGACCGGGAAGGTGTTGGCCATGGCGAAGACGGCCGTGTAACCGCCGCTCGCCGCCGCGCGCGTTCCGGTCAGCACGGTCTCGGAGTCCTCGCGGCCGGGCTCGCGCAGATGGGTGTGCAGGTCGACCAGGCCGGGCAGCAGCACCTTGCCACCGGCCTCGACGACCTCGGCGCCCTCGTCGGACAGCCCCGTGCCGACGGCCTCGATGACCGCGCCGTCGATCAGGACGTCCTGCGGCTCGCCGCCGAGCACCTTCGCACCACGGATCAGGATCTTGCTCATGTTCTTACTTCTCCTCGGTGGTGCGGGCGTGGCTGACGGCAGGCTCGTTGCCGCCGAGCAGCAGGTACAGGACGGCCATCCGGATGGAGACTCCGTTTGCGACCTGCTCGACGACGGTGCAGCGGTCGGAGTCGGCGACCTCGGCGGTGATCTCCATGCCGCGGACCATCGGACCGGGGTGCATCACGATGGCGTGCTCGGGCATCCGTGCCATGCGCTCGCCGTCGAGGCCATAGCGCCGCGAGTACTCGCGCTCGGTCGGGAAGAACGCGGCGTTCATGCGCTCACGCTGGACGCGCAGCATCATCACCGCGTCGGACTTGGTCAGCGTGGAGTCGAGGTCGTACGACACCTCGCAGGGCCAGGTCTCGACGCCGACCGGCACGAGGGTGGGCGGCGCGACCAGGGTGACCTCGGCTCCGAGGGTGTGCAGCAGGTCGACGTTGGAGCGAGCGACCCGGCTGTGCAGGACGTCGCCGACGATCGTGATGCGCTTGCCGGACAGGTCCTGGCCGAGCCCGGCGTCCCGGCCGACCAGGCGCCGGCGCATGGTGAACGCGTCCAGCAGGGCCTGCGTCGGATGCTGGTGGGTGCCGTCGCCGGCGTTGATGACGGCGGCGTCGATCCAGCCGGAGTTGGCGAGCCGGTACGGCGCTCCGGAGGCGCCGTGCCGGATGACCACGGCGTCGACGCCCATGGCCTCCAGGGTCTGCGCGGTGTCCTTCAGGGACTCGCCCTTGGAGACCGACGAGCCCTTGGCCGTGAAGTTGATGACGTCCGCGGAGAGGCGCTTCTCGGCGGCTTCGAAGGAGATACGTGTGCGCGTGGAGTCCTCGAAGAAGAGGTTGACGACGGTACGTCCGCGCAGGGTCGGCAGTTTCTTGATCGGCCGGTCGGCGACCCGGGCCATCTCCTCGGCGGTGTCGAGGATCAGGACGGCGTCGTCGCGGGTGAGGTCGGCGGCCGAGATGAGATGACGCTGCATCTTTCAGGCTCCGTAAGGCAGTTCAGGTCGGGAGAACTCGGGCGGCACGCACGCGCGTGGAGGCGCGCCGAGCGGGCGTACGGCAGCGCCGTACGCCTTGTGCGTGCTACTGGGTCGGCTTGGCACCGAGCAGCACGGTGTCGCGACCGTCCTCCTCGGCGAGCTGGACCTTGACCGTCTCCCGCAACGACGTGGGGAGGTTCTTGCCGACGTAGTCGGCGCGGATGGGCAGTTCGCGGTGGCCGCGGTCGACGAGGACCGCGAGCTGGACCGCGCGCGGGCGCCCGATGTCGTTCAGGGCGTCCAGGGCGGCGCGGATGGTGCGGCCGGAGAAGAGCACGTCGTCGACGAGGACGACGAGGCGGCCGTCGAGGCCGTCACCGGGGATCTCGGTGCGGGCCAGCGCACGCGGCGGGTGCATGCGCAGGTCGTCGCGGTACATGGTGATGTCGAGGGAACCGCAGGGGATCTTGCGGCCGGTGATCTCCTCGAGCTTGGCGGCGAGCCGCTGGGCGAGGAAGACCCCTCGGGTCGGAATACCGAGGAGCACCACGTCGTCGGCGCCCTTGGCGCGCTCGACGATCTCGTGGGCGATGCGGGTCAGCACCCGCGCGATGTCCGGGCCCTCGAGTACGGGCCTGGCATCGGAAGCCGGAATTCCGGCCGAGTCCTGCGTGTCCTGCTTGTCCATACGAAACGGACCTCCTTCTCCGCCTCACGGGACGGACCTTAAAGGACGTCGGATTTGCGCCATCCACGTTAGCAGGCCCTTGCCGCGCCCCTGATCACCCCCCTGGCGTAATCGGCCACCGCTGCCACGGAAGAGTCGGTGTGGACCATTCGGCTTGACGCAGAAGCGTCACGCTGCGTAACCTCACAGTGAGTTACCAGACGCGCGGCTCGGACCCTCTGCAGCCGCGTCGACACAGTGTCCGGGGAGCTATATGTCCAGCGAATACGCCAAACAGCTCGGGGCCAAGCTCCGGGCCATCCGCACCCAGCAGGGCCTATCCCTCCACGGTGTCGAGGAGAAGAGCCAGGGACGCTGGAAGGCGGTCGTGGTCGGATCGTATGAGCGCGGCGACCGTGCCGTGACCGTACAGCGCCTTGCCGAGCTGGCGGATTTCTATGGGGTCCCGGTGCAGGAGCTCCTGCCGGGCACCACCCCGGGCGGCGCCGCCGAGCCGCCGCCGAAGCTGGTCCTGGACCTGGAGCGGCTGGCGACCGTGCCGGCCGAGAAGGCGGGCCCGCTGCAGCGGTATGCGGCGACGATCCAGTCGCAGCGCGGTGACTACAACGGCAAGGTGCTGTCGATCCGCCAGGACGACCTGCGCACACTCGCCGTCATCTACGACCAGTCCCCCTCGGTCCTCACCGAGCAGCTGATCAGCTGGGGCGTGCTGGACGCGGACGCGCGCCGCGCGGTCGCCTCCCACGAGGACAGCTGAGCCGCACAGCACTTCAGCAGAAACGTGCCGCCGGGGTGGCCGGAACTTCATGGTTCCGGCCACCCCGGCGGCTTTCTGCGGCCTCGGGGCGCCTCGTGGGCCCCGTAACGCCAGGGGGCCCGCAGCAGTCTCGCTGCGGGCCCCCTGGCAGTGCCGTACCTCTCAGGCCTCGTCCCGGCGGAGCGTCGGCTTCAGCTCCTTGAGCCGGCCGAGCAGGCCGTTGACGAAGGCGGGCGACTCGTCCGTGGAGAACTCCTTGGCGAGCTGCACCATCTCGTCGAGGACGACGGCGTCCGGGACCTCGTCGACCCAGATCAGCTCGTAGGCGCCCAGACGCAGGATGTTGCGGTCCACGACCGGCATCCGGTCCAGCGTCCAGCCCACCGAGTACTGCGCGATCAGCTCGTCGATCCGCCGCGCCCGCTTGGCGTAGCCCTCGACCAGCTGCATCGTGTACTCGCTCACCGGCGGCTGCCGGGTGTCGTCCCGGGAGAGCCGGATCCAGTCCGCGAGGACCGTCAGGACGTCCGCGCCGCGCTGGTCGCCCTCGAAGAGGATCTGGAAGGCGCGCTTGCGGGCCGTGTTGCGGGCAGCCACGGTTAGCTGTTCACCCGGCCGAGGTAGTCGCTGGTGCGGGTGTCGACCTTGATCTTCTCACCGGTGGTGATGAAGAGCGGGACCTGGATCTGGTGGCCGGTCTCCAGCTTGGCGGGCTTGGTGCCGCCGGTGGAGCGGTCGCCCTGCAGGCCCGGCTCGGTCTCCTCGACGACGAGCTCGACGGCGGCCGGCAGCTCGACGAAGAGCACCTCGCCCTCGTGCTGCGCGACGGTGGCGGTGAAGCCCTCGATGAGGAAGTTGGCGGCGTCGCCGACGGCCTTGCGGTCGACCATCAGCTGGTCGTACGTCTCCATGTCCATGAAGACGAAGTACTCGCCGTCCATGTACGAGAACTGCATGTCGCGCTTGTCGACAGTGGCCGTCTCGACCTTGACGCCGGCGTTGAACGTCTTGTCGACGACCTTGCCGGAGAGCACGTTCTTGAGCTTGGTGCGCACGAAGGCGGGGCCCTTGCCGGGCTTGACGTGCTGGAACTCGACGACGGACCAGAGCTGGCCGCCTTCGAGCTTGAGCACCAGGCCGTTCTTGAGGTCGTTCGTGGAAGCCACGGTTGCGGAATCTCCTGGACTGACGTGGACGACCCCGGGGCACGCACCTCTACAGCGCGAGCAGCTCCTTGGTCGTGATGGTGAGTAGCTCGGGTCCGCCGTCCGCCTCAGGGCGGACGACGAGCGTGTCATCGATCCGGACGCCGCCCCGGCCCGGGAGGTGGACCCCCGGTTCGACGGTGACCGGCACGCAAGCGTCCAGTTTACCCATGGCCGCAGGGGCCAGCTGCGGGTCCTCGTCGATTTCGAGCCCTACACCGTGTCCGGTCAGGGCCGGAAGGCCCTCACCGTATCCCGCGGAGTCCAGCACCTGCCGTGCCGCGCGGTCCACGTCCCGGTAGGCGGCGCCCGGTGCCAGGCTCTCCCGGCCGGCCCGCTGAGCGGCGAAGACCAGGTCGTACAGCTCGATCTGCCAGTCCGCGGGCGAGGTTCCGATGACGAAGGTACGGCCGATCTCGCAGCGGTAGCCGCGGTACGCCGCGCCCAGACAGACGGAGAGGAAGTCGCCCTCCTCGACACGGCGGTCGGTGGGGCGGTGGGCCCGGCGGCCGGCGTTGGGTCCGGTGGCGACGGACGTGGGGAAGGCCGGAGCGTCGGCGCCGTGGTCGATCAGGCGGCGTTCGAGTTCGAGGGCGAGGTGGCGTTCGGTGCGGCCGACGAGGATCGACTCCAGGAGTTCGCCGAGGGCCTGGTCGGCGATCTCGGCGCCGATGCGGAGGGAGGAGATCTCCTCCTCGTCCTTGATCACCCGCAGCTGTTCCACCGCGCCGCCCAGGTCCGCGACGCGGAGGCGGGGGGCGACCGAGCGGATGGCCCGGTGCCGGGTGACCGTGACGTGCCGCTCTTCCAGGGCGAGGGAGTCGGTGCCCCGGGACGCGGCGAAGTCGGCGGCCGCGACCGCGGGGTCGCCGAAGGTTCCGGGCAGGGTCTGGATGCGGAGGGACTCGTCGGGGCGGCCTTCGGCGGGCCGGTCCTCGGGCGGGTCCGTGCAGACCAGTACGTCCTCGGTCCTGCCGAGGAGCAGAACGGCGCCCTGCGGGGCGGGGCCTGCCAGGTAGCGGACGTTGGCCGGGTGGGAGACGAGCGCTGCCGCGTTGCCGGCGGCGTTGAACTGCTCCCGGAGCCGGGTTCGGCGGATTGCGTACATCTCGGACATGAGATGAGCGTAGGAGGGGTGGGGGTTTTGTGCCGGTTGGGGTGTCGTTCGGGGGACGGGGGTGCGACTTGATGCGGGATGCCGTGTGCGGGTTCGTGGGGGCTGGTCGCGCCCACGCGGCGGAGCCGCATATTGATACAGCCCCGCGCCCCTTGACGGCATGCAGTTGCCCTGCGATTACCAGTTCGGGGGCTTGCGATCGATCGTGCCAGTACGTCGTCCAGTACACGAGCCGTCTGCTGTACGTCCAACTGGCTGTTGTCGATGATCGGAAGGCCCGAGCCGTACCAGCCCGCCATGCGGCCGTGGATGCGGGCCACCTCCTCGTCGGTGAGGCGGCGGTTGCCGGCGCGTTGGGCGTTGCGTTCCAGGACGATTTCCAGGCCGGGGAGGAGGACGACCGGGAGGAGGCCGGGGCCCACGTGGCGTTTCCAGCCGCCCAGGCCCACGACCGGGCGGTCGGGGAAGACCGCGTCGTCGAGGATGCAGGAGATGCCGTTGGCCAGGAAGTTGCGCGCGGCGAAGCCGCAGGTGCGGCGGGCCAGGCGGTACTGGGCCTCGGAGTGGTCGTTCCAGCCGGACTGGGGGTCGGCGAAGCCCGAGCGGACCCACTCGCGTACGTCGTCGAGGCTGATGTGGGCGGTGGGGACCCGGCGGTGGTCCGCCCAGAACTTGGCGACGCTCGTCTTGCCGGCACCCGCGGGGCCGATCAGCAGGACCGCGAGAGTGGTGGCCGTCGGGTCGGGGGCCGCCGTGGTGGGCGGGGCGCTGGGCATGCCGACCGGGGCGCCCGGGGGCAGCGGGACGTGGCCGGTGGTGTCCGGCGCCGGGGGGTGGCCGGGGGGTGCGGTGTGGTGCGGGGTGGGCTGGACCGGTGCCGCGGGAGCGCCCGGGAAGCCGGGGGCGGGCGGCGGCGGGGGCACGGGGGCCGAACCCTGGGGCGGCGGAGGCATGGGCGCGGAGCCCGGAGGCAGCGGTGGGGACGCGGGGGGCGGACCCTGATGGGGGCCCGGGTGACCCGGGTGGTGTGCGGCCGGCGACCAGCCGGCGGCCGGTCCGTGCCCCGGCTGATGGGGCGGCGGCAGCGGAGCACCCACTGCGTCCTGCATCCGGTGCCACTCCGTCTCGTTCTGTGGGCTCGGTTCACCTCCGGGGCGCCACCGGCGCGCCCCTTCGGCTCGCTCGCCGCAGGCAATTGGCGCTGGCAGCGGGGCATGAACCCCGCTCCCCTACCGAACGGTACCTTCCCCGGCCGCCATTTGGTGAACGGCCGGGGACGGCCCTAAGTGCCCATGCCCGTAAGGCAAATCGGGCGGACGGTGCAGCGGCGGACTTACTCGCCCACTTCGCCGTACGCGGCGAGCAGCACGGCCGGGTCCGGGCCCTCCAGGACGGTCGGCTTGGCCAGGCCGTCCAGGACGATGAAGCGCAACAGGTCGCCGCGGGACTTCTTGTCGACCTTCATCGCCTCCAGCAGCTTGGGCCACTGGTCGTAGCGGTAGTGGAGAGGAAGGCCGACGGATTCGAGGACCGTGCGGTGGCGGTCGGCCGTCGCGTCGTCCAACCTGCCCGCGAGGCGGCCGAGTTCGGCGGCGAAGTGCAGGCCGACCGCGACCGCGGCGCCGTGCCGCCACTTGTAGCGCTCGTTCTTCTCGATGGCGTGGCCCAGCGTGTGGCCGTAGTTGAGGATCTCCCTCAGGCCCGACTCCTTCAGGTCCGCCGAGACGACCTCGGCCTTGACCCGGATGGAACGCTCGATGAGCTCGGCGGTGTGCGGGCCCGCCGGAGTGCGCGCCGCCTCGGGGTCGGACTCGATGAGGTCCAGGATCACCGGGTCGGCGATGAAGCCGGCCTTGATGATCTCGGCGAGCCCGGAGACGTAGTCGTTGACCGGGAGCGAGTCCAGCGCGGCCAGGTCGCAGAGCACACCGGCGGGCGGGAAGAAGGCGCCGACGAGGTTCTTGCCCTCGGCGGTGTTGATGCCGGTCTTGCCGCCGACGGCCGCGTCCACCATGGCGAGGACGGTGGTGGGGATCGCGATCCAGCGCACCCCGCGCAGCCAGGTCGCCGCCACGAAGCCGGCCAGGTCGGTGGTCGAGCCGCCGCCGACGCCGACGATCACGTCGGAACGGGTGAAGCCGGACTGACCGAGCGCCTTCCAGCAGTAGGCGGCCACCTCGGCGGTCTTGGCCTCCTCCGCGTTCGGCACCTGGATGGCGACGGCCTCGTAACCCTGCCCGGCCAGGTCGGCACGGAGCGCGTCACCGGTCTCGGCGAGCGCCTCGGGGTGGATCACGGCCACCCGCTTGGCCTTCTCCCCGATCAACCCGCCCAGCTCACCGAGGAGTTGACGCCCCACCAGAACCTCGTACGGCTCACTGCCCGCGGTCCCGCCGACCTGGATCCTCGTCACCTGGCTAGCCATTACGTCCTCCGGCCGGGGGTCCGGGGGTTGCCCCCCGGGAGATGCAGTCTTCAACTCCAGTGAATCCAGCGCGACTTGGGTGACTTCTTCGGGAGTACGACCGTCCGTCGCGACGACGGCCGTGGCGACCTCCTCGTACAGCGCACGCCGGGCCTCCATCAGCTCGCGCCACTGCTTGCGCGGGTTGACGGCGAGCAGCGGGCGGGCCGCGTTCAGGCCGGTGCGCTTGACCGCCTCCTCGACGTCCATCGAGAGGTAGAGCACCCGGTGCTCGGCGAGCAGCGCGCGCGTGTCCGCATCGAGGATGGAGCCGCCGCCCAGCGCGAGCACGCCGTCGTGCTCGGCGAGCGCCTGCCGCACGGCCAGCTTCTCGATCGCGCGGAAGACCGGCTCGCCCTCGTCCACGAAGATCTCGGCGATGGCCCGGCCCTCGGCCGCCACGATGTCGTCGTCGGTGTCCCGGTAGCCGACGCCGAGCCGCTCGGCCAGCTGCTGCCCGACGGTGGACTTGCCCACGCCCATCGGGCCGACCAGCACGACGACTGGCACTGCGCTCACCGGATGGCCAGGTTGTCGAGGTAGGACCGCACGTTGCGCCGGGTCTCGGTCACCGAGTCGCCGCCGAACTTCTCCGCGACCGCGTCCGCGAGGACGAGCGCGACCATCGCCTCGGCGACGATGCCGGCGGCCGGCACGGCGGAGACGTCGGAGCGCTGGTGGTGGGCCTGGGTGGCCTCGCCGGTGGCCACGTCCACGGTCTGAAGAGCCCGCGGCACGGTCGCGATCGGCTTCATAGCGGCCCGCACGCGCAGCAGTTCACCCGTGGTCAGACCGCCCTCGGTGCCACCCGAGCGCCCGGACACGCGCCGGATGCCCTCCGGGGTGTTGACGATCTCGTCGTGCGCCTTGGAGCCCGGCACCCGCGCGAGCTCGAAGCCGTCGCCGATCTCGACGCCCTTGATCGCCTGGATGCCCATCAGGGCACCGGCCAGGCGGGCGTCCAGCTTGCGGTCCCAGTGGACGTGCGAGCCCAGGCCGACGGGGACGTCGTAGGCGAGCACCTCGACCACACCGCCGAGGGTGTCGCCGTCCTTGTGGGCCTGGTCGACCTCGGCAACCATCGCCTTCGAGGCGTCGGCGTCCAGGCAGCGCAGCGGGTCGGCGTCCAGCTTCTCGACATCGGCCGGGGTCGGGTACACGCCGGCCGGGGCCTTCACCGAGCACAGCTCGACGACATGGCTGACGATCTCGATCCCGGCCGTCTCCTTCAGGTACGAGCGGGCGACGGCACCCAGCGCCACACGGGCCGCGGTCTCCCGCGCGGACGCGCGCTCCAGGATCGGGCGGGCCTCGTCGAAGCCGTACTTCTGCATGCCCGCCAGGTCGGCGTGGCCGGGACGCGGGCGGGTCAGCGGCGCGTTGCGGGCCAGCCCGGCGAGGATCTCCGGGTCGATGGGGTCGGCCGCCATGACCTGCTCCCACTTGGGCCACTCGGTGTTGCCCACCATGACCGCGACCGGGGAACCGAGGGTGAGACCGTGCCGGACACCGCCGAGGAAGGTGACCTCGTCGCGCTCGAACTTCATGCGCGCACCGCGTCCATAGCCGAGCCGGCGCCGGGCCAGGTGGTCCGCCACCATCTCCGTGGTGATCGGCACGCCGGCGGGAAGACCCTCCAGCGTCGCCACGAGTGCGGGACCGTGGGACTCCCCCGCGGTCAGCCAGCGCAACCTGCTCAACGGTGCTCCTCAGTGCTCGCGCCCTGGTACTGCCCTGCGTACGCACGTCCTCGCGTACGGCGACGGCTCGACCAGGTGCGCGGCCCTGGCCCGCCACCCCGATCCTCCCACGTCCGGGCGGCGGCTCAGATCCGAGTCCGGCAAACGGACAGATCAGGCCTGCTGTGCGGCCTCGCGCATCGCGGCCAGCGGCGACCGGGGATCCCCCGTGAACTGACGGAACTGGAAGACGGCCTGGTGCACCAGCAGATCGAGGCCGCTGACGATGTGCCCGCCCCGCTCCTGCCAGGCGGCGGCGAGGGGCGTCGGCCAGGGCTCGTAGATGACGTCGAAGAGGGTGCCGACCTTGGCGGGGAGCCGCTCGGCCAGCTCGTCGGTGCCGCCGGCGGGCGTCGTCGAGATCACCAGGGGCGCCTCGAAGGCCCGTACCGCATCGGACCAGTCCGCCGGGCGGACCCGGACCCCCAGCCGCTCCCCCCACTGCCGCATCTCCGCCGCGCGCCGCTCGCTGCGCACATACACGGTGACCTCACCGGTGCAGACGCGGGCCAGCGCGGCGAGGGCGGAGGAGGCGGTGGCGCCGGCGCCCAGGATGGCGGCCGACTCGGTCTCCTCGACGCCCTTCTCGTGCAGCGCGGCGACCAGGCCGGGGATGTCGGTGTTGTCGCCGACCTTGCTGCCGTCGGGCCGGAAGACCACGGTGTTGACCGCCTCGACCGAGGCCGCCGTGTCGGTGATCTCGTCGAGCAGCGGTATGACCGCCCGCTTGAGCGGCATGGTCAGGGAGAGCCCCGCCCACTCGGGACCGAGCTGCTCGAAGAATCCGGGCAGCGCGGCCTCGTCTGTCTCGAACCTGTCGTACGACCAGTCGTCCAGGCCGAGCGCCCGGTACGCCGCGTTGTGCAGTTGCGGCGACAGGGAGTGGGCGATGGGCGAGCCGAGTACGGCCGCCCTTCGGGGTACTGACATCAGTTCTTGTTCCTCGACGCGTTGAATTCCTCGACGAGCTTGTTGTGCTCGGCGAGGGTCTTCGTGAACTTGCTGGTCTTCCCGTCCAACGAGATGAAGTAGTACCAGCCGTCGCTCGTCGGGTTGAGCGCGCCCTTGAGCGCATCCTCGCCGGGGTTGTCGATGGGACCGGGAGGCAGGCCCTTGACGTAGTACGTGTTGTACGGGTTGTTGTACTTCCGCAGCTCGGAGATGCTCAGGTCGATCTTGCTCTGGTTCTTGATGTAGTTGTACGTCGAGTCGAACTCGAGCGAGCCGTACGTCTCCGGGTTGCCGGGCTTGAGGCGGTTGTAGACGACCTCGGCCATCTTGCGGAAGTCGTCGTGGCTGACGCCCTCGGCCTGCACCAGGCTCGCCGCGGTGAGCAGCTGCCAGGGACCGTCGAGGCCGAGGCTCTTCGCCTTCTTCGTCAGGCCCAGTTCCTCGTACTTGTCGTTGGCCCGGGTGACCATCTCCTTGAGGACGGTCTCGGGCTTCTGCCCCTTGGCGGCCGCATAACTGGAGGGGTAGAGGAACCCTTCCAGCGGATCCTTCACATTGGCGTGGCCCAGCGCCCAGGAGGGCAGGCCGAGCTTCTTGTAGTCCTTCTTGGCGACCTTGGCCGTGGCGCCGTCCGCCAGCCCGAGACTCTTGTCGATCAGCTCGTAGACCTTCGCGTTGCGCAGGCCCTCGGCGATGATCAGGTTGCTGCGGCTCTTCGGGCTGAGCATCAGTTCGACCGCGCTCGCGGCCGACATCTGTTTCTCCAGGGTGTAGACGCCGTCCTGGATCGTCTTGCCCTTGGGGTTCGTCTGCTGCGCGGACACGAACGCGTCGACGCTCTCGACGACGCCCGCCTCCTTCAGCTTCTGCCCGATGACATAGCCGCCGGCGCCCTTCGGGATGACCACCTGGACCTTCGAGCCGTTGCCGTCGCCCGCGTAGTCCGGGGCCGGGCCGAAACGATTTTGGTAGAACTGCCAGCCGAAATAGCCGACGCCACCGATGCCGCCGCCGAAGACCAGCACGAGCACCAGGCAGGCGCAGCCGTTGCGGCTCTTCTTCTTGGGCTTCTTGCCGCCGCGGGCCTTGCGGCCGGCGCGCGGGTCGTCGTCCTCTTCTTCATCGTCGGAGTCGGAGTCGGCGCCGCCGCCCGCGAAGAAGGCGTGTTCGCCCTGGTCGGGGCCGGGATCCCAGTCGGTCTGCTGCGGTTCGGGCTCGGCCTGCCGGCGGCTCGGCGGCTCGGGCGGCGGGTAGGCGTCCGGGGTTCCGTAGTAGTCGTCACCAGCGCCGTACGCGGCGGCCTGCTGGGCATGGGCATACGGGTCCTGGGGATCCGTGTACTGGACATGCGTATGCGTGCCCTGGCCCCAGGCTCCCTGGTCGTACGACTGCTGCTGGCCCTGACCTGCGTAGTACTGCTGGTCGTACCCCTGATACTGCTGCTGGTACTGCTCCTGGTACTGCTGCTGCGCCTGACCGTATCCGGCCTGCTGGCCGTCGACCCAGCCGCCGTACTGCTGCTGCGGCTGCTCTGGATAGTGCTGCGGCTGGCCGCCGTAGGGGGGCTGCTGGCCGGCGTTGGCCTGCTGCCCTCCCCATCCGTCGTCCCCGTAGTACGGGTCCTCCGGATGCCACGGTTCGGAGCCTTGGCCCCGGCCATACTCAGTCATCAAACCCCTAGAGCCGCGAGGCGGTGATCACGGGGCCTTTCGGGCCTGTCATCGTTCCGTCTCATTCTGTGCAGCGCCTGTTCGAACGCCGACATCGCGCGGAACGTTACCGTATCGCGATCAGATGACCACTTCGACGCCCTCGCCGGGTGCTTTACCTGACACCCGTTCGGATTCCAAGGCCTGCTGCAGGATGATCACAGCGGCTGCCTGGTCGATGACCGAGCGGCCCTTCTTGGCCTTCACCCCTGAGGCGCGCAGTCCCTGACTGGCCGTCACCGTGGTCATCCGCTCGTCGACGAGGCGGACCGGGACGGGTTTGATGCCCTTGGCCAGCTCCTGGGCGAAGGCGCGAACCTTTACCGCGGCCGGGCCCTCGCCCCCCTTGAGGGAGCGAGGGAGTCCGACGACGACCTCGATCGGCTCGTACTCCTCGACCAGCTGGCGCAGTCGGCGGTGTGCCTGCGGGATGTCCCGGCCGGGGACCGTCTCGACCGGAGTGGCGAGGATCCCGTCGGGGTCGCAGGAGGCGACCCCGATCCTGGCGTCCCCGACGTCGATCGCGAGTCGGCGGCCCCGGCGCATGGACTGTCCCTCCTCGGTCACTTGGCCGTGTCCGCCACGAGCCGCTCGACCGCGTCGACGGCCTCGCCGATCGCGGCCGGGTTCTGGCCGCCGCCCTGGGCGACGTCCGGCTTGCCGCCACCGCCGCCGCCGAGGGTCTTGGCGGCCGTGCGGACCAGGTCACCGGCCTTGAGACCGCGCTCGCGGGCGGGCTCGTTGGTGGCGATGACGGTGAGGGGCTTGCCGTTGTTGACCGTGAACAGCGCGACCACGGCGGCCCGTCCACCTTGGATACGGCCGCGCACGTCGAGGACCAGCTTGCGCAGGTCGTCGGGGGTCGTGCCGTCCGGGACCTGGCCGGTGACGACGGCGATCCCCCGTACGTCCTTGGCGGACTCGGCAAGACCGGCCGCGGCCTGGAGAACCTTCTCCGCGCGGAACTTCTCGATCTCCTTCTCGGCGTCCTTCAGCTTGCCGAGCATGGAGGAGACCTTCTCCGGCAGCTCCTCCGGGCGGCCCTTGAGCAGCTCGGTCAGCTGGTTGACGACCGTGTGCTCGCGGGCGAGGAAGTTGTAGGCGTCGACACCGACGAGGGCTTCGATACGGCGGACACCCGAGCCGATCGAGGACTCGCCGAGCAGCTTCACCAGGCCCAGCTGGGAGGTGTTGTGCACGTGCGTGCCGCCGCAGAGCTCCTTGGAGAAGTCGCCGATGGTCACCACGCGGACCCGCTCGCCGTACTTCTCACCGAACTCGGCGATGGCGCCCTGCTTCTTCGCCTCCTCGATGCCCATGACGTCGGCGCGGACGTCGAGGTCGCGGGCGAGCACCTCGTTGATCTTCTGCTCGACGTCGCTCATCACGGCCGTGGGAACGGCGGACGGGGAACCGAAGTCGAAGCGGAACCGGCCGGGCTGGTTCTCGGAACCGGCCTGCGCGGCCGTCGGGCCGAGCGCGTCGCGCAGCGCCTGGTGGGTGAGGTGGGTGGCCGAGTGGGCGCGGGCGATGGCGGTGCGCCGACGGGAGTCGATCGAGGCGTGGACCAGGTCACCGACGGCCACCTCGCCGACCTGGACGACGCCCTTGTGGACGTAGACGCCCGGGACCGGCTTCTGGGTGTCGCGGATCTCGACCACGGCACCGGAACCCACCTTGATACGGCCGGTGTCGCCGATCTGGCCGCCGCCCTCGGCGTAGAAGGGGGTGCGGTCGAGGACGATCTCGACCTCGTCGCCCTCGGTGGCGGCCGGGGAGGAGACACCGTCGACGAGGATGCCGACGACGGTGGACTCGCCCTCGGTGTCCGAGTAGCCGAAGAACTCGGTCTCGCCGGACTTGTCGGCGATCTCGCGGTAGGCGCCGGTCCCGGCGTGGCCCGTCTTCTTGGCCTGGGCGTCGGCCTTGGCGCGCTCCCGCTGCTCCTTCATCAGGCGCCGGAAGCCGTCCTCGTCCACCGAAAGGCCCTGCTCGGCGGCCATTTCGAGGGTGAGGTCGATCGGGAAGCCCCAGGTGTCGTGGAGCAGGAACGCCTTGTCGCCGGCGAGGACCGTGCCGCCGGACTCCTTGGTCTCGGTGACCGCGGTGTCGAGGATGTTGGTGCCGGCCTTCAGCGTCTTGAGGAACGCGTTCTCCTCGGCGACGGCGACCTTCTCGATGCGCTCGCGGTCGGTGACCAGCTCGGGGTACTGCTGGCCCATCATCGCGATGACCGTGTCGATCAGGTCGAGCACGACCGGGCCGGTGGCGCCGAGCAGACGCATGTTGCGGATGGCGCGGCGCATGATGCGGCGCAGGACGTAACCCCGGCCCTCGTTGCCGGGGGTGACGCCGTCACCGATGAGCATCACCGACGTACGCATGTGGTCGGTGACCACGCGCAGGGAGACGTCCGAGGCGTGGGCGTCGCCGTACGCGACACCGGTCAGCTCGGTGGCCTTCTTGATGACGGCCATGGAGGTGTCGATCTCGTACATGTTCTGCACGCCCTGCAGGATCATCGCGAGGCGCTCGAGTCCGAGGCCCGTGTCGATGTTCTTGCTGGGGAGCTCGCCGAGGATCTCGAAGTTGTCCTTGCCGATGCCCTCGCCACGCTCGTACTGCATGAAGACGAGGTTCCAGATCTCCACGTACCGCTCGTCGTTGACGGCGGGGCCGCCCTCGACGCCGAACTCGGGGCCGCGGTCGTAGTTGATCTCGGAACAGGGGCCGCAGGGTCCGGGGACGCCCATGGACCAGTAGTTGTCCTTCATGCCGAGGCGCTGGATGCGCTCCTTCGGCACGCCGACGACGTCGTGCCAGATGCGCTCGGCCTCGTCGTCGTCCTTGTAGACGGTGATCCACAGACGGTCGGCCTCGAGGCCGTAACCACCCTTGTCCTGGGGGCTGGTGAGCAGCTCCCAGGCGTACTTGATGGCGCCTTCCTTGAAGTAGTCGCCGAAGGAGAAGTTGCCGCACATCTGGAAGAACGTGCCGTGCCGGGTGGTCTTGCCGACCTCTTCGATGTCCGGCGTGCGGACGCACTTCTGGACGCTGGTGGCGCGGTCGAAGGGCGGCTTGACCTCACCCAGGAAGTAGGGCTTGAAGGGCACCATGCCGGCCGGGACCAGGAGCAGAGTCGGGTCGTCCGCGATGAGCGACGCCGAAGGGACGACGGTGTGCCCGCGCTCCTCGAAGAAGCTCAGCCAGCGGCGGCGAATCTCGGCCGACTCCATCAGTGGTCCTCATTCCGGTTGTACGAGTACGTCTGGTACGTCGAGCCCTCGACGTACTTCGGGCTGTTGCGGTTCTCGATGGCGGCGTACCGCCGGGGTGCGGGGAGTTCGGGGTCGACGGAGGCGTTCAGCCCGAGCGCGTCGCCCAGTTCCTCCTCCCGCTGGGCCATGTTGTCGCGGACGTCCAGCGCGAAGCCGACCGCGCGGTCCTTGAGCCGGTGACCGGCGTCGATGGCCTTGTTGGCGGCGGTGACGGCGAGGTTCTCGGGCGTCAGCTGCTTCAGCTTGCGGTTGACCTTGGTGGTGGCCCACACGCCGGCGGCGACGCCTGTGGTGAACCAGAACGTACGGCGGAACATCGCTAGGTCTCAGTCCTTCTTCCGCTTGCCCCGCCGCGACGCCGGGACCGTCCGGCCCACGATCACGGTACGCCGGGACTCCTTGGCGGGCACGTCCTCCCGGCGGGCGCCGAGGGCCCGGCGGACGCCGTAGCCGAAGGCCGCGACCTTGACCAGGGGGCCGCCGAAGGTGGAGGCGACGGTCGTCGAGAGGGCCGACGCGTTCGACGTGACCTCCTGGACGTCGGTCGCGATCGCGTCGACCTTGTCGATCTGGGTCTGCGCGGAGCGCACCGCCGCGGAGGCGTCGGCCAGCAGCGGCACGGCCTGGTCGGTCACGTCCGCGACCAGTTTGGTGGTCGCCTTGAGCGTCTGGGCCACCCTCGCGAGGGCCACGGCGAGGAACGAGACCAGGATCGCCCAGAAGACGGCCACCAGGATCCCGGCCACCTCTCCACCGGACACCTGGCACCTGCTCTCGTGAACACCTGTAGATAACGGTGCCGAGCCTATCGCGCCACGGACGGCGCTCCGTACCGGATTACCCTCCCCGCGCGGGCCGAGTTGCGCGAAGCGATTGTACGGACTGAACACGGTTCAGTACGCTCCGTATTCCATGCGGGATCATCAGCGCAGCGGCGGCTCCACGGACGGCAATCTGCCCCTGGAGCTCAACGCCTTCGTCGGACGTACGGCCGAACTCGCCGGGCTGGCCCGGGCGCTCGACGCCGCACGGCTGGTGACCGTGACCGGGCCGGGCGGCGTCGGCAAGTCACGGCTGGCGGCCCGGGCGGCCGCGCGGTGCGCACCGCTCGACGGGGTGTGGCGGGTGGAGCTGGCGCCGGTGCGCGACGCGGAGTTCGTCGACTACGCCGTCGTGGAAGCCCTGGGTCTGACCGATCACACGACCCGGCTGCCGCGCGAGACGCTGCTCGCGCATCTCGCCGAGCGCCAACTCCTGCTGGTGCTGGACGGGTTCGAGCATCTGGTGGACGAGTGCGCGGGTCTGGTGGCCGAGCTGCTGCGCGAGGTGCCGGGACTCCGGGTGCTCGCGGTGGGGCGCCGGCCGCTGGCGCTGGCGGGTGAGCGGGTGGTCCGGCTGGCGCCACTGGGCGAGGTGGAGGCGGTCGAGCTGCTGCGGGAGCGGGCGGCGCAGCACGGGCCGGTGCCGGTGGAGGGTCCGGAGGTACGGGAGCTGTGCCGGCGCCTCGACGGGATTCCCCTTGCTGTCGAGCTGGCGGCGGGGCGGCTGCGGGCGCTGTCGCCGGGGCAGTTGCTGGAGCGGCTGGACGACCGGTTCCGGCTGCTGACCGGCGGTGGCCGGGACGTGCTCCCCCGCCATCAGACGCTGCGTACGGCGATCGGCTGGAGCCATGAACTGTGCACGCCCCGGGAGCGGTTGCTGTGGTCGCGTCTTTCGGTGTTCGCCGGGCCGTTCGAGCTGGAGGCCGTGGAGTACGTGTGCAGCGGGCAGGGTCTGGACGCCGACGACGTCCTCGACGTGCTCGGCGAACTGCTCGCGCAGTCGGTGGTCGCCCGCGAGGAGACACCGGCGGGCTCCCGCTACCGCATGCTCGACACCGTGCGGGAGTACGGCGCCGAGTGGCTGTCGGCGACGGGGGACGCGGCCCGGCTGCGGCGCCGGCACCGGGACTGGTACCTGGGCCTGGCGACCTGGTGCGAGCTGGACTGGTTCTCGCCGCGCCAGGCGGAGGTGGCCGCCCGGGCGGAGGCGGAGCTGCCGAACCTGCGCAGCGCCCTCGAACACTGTCTGACCGAGCCGGGCGAGGCCCATCTGGGCCAGTACCTCGCGGGCTCGCTGTGGTTCTACTGGGCGGGCTGCGGGCGGCTGTCGGAGGGGCGGCACTGGCTGGAGCAGGTCGTGCAGCTGGACTCGGGCCACGAGCAGTCCCGGCTGAAGGCCCTGTGGGTGCTCGGTTACGTGGCGATCCTCCAGGGCGACACCGTGCCCGCGCTGGCCGCGCTCCAGGAGTGCCGCGAGGAGGCGGAGCGCTCCACCGACCCCACGGCGGTGGCGTACGCCGAGCACCGCACCGGCTGTCTGGCCCTGGTCACGGACGACATGCCGCGCGCGGAGGCGCTGCTGCGTTCGGCCCTCGACCGCTATCAGGAGATCGGCGAGCTCAACAGCAATGTGCTGATGGGCCAGGTCGAGCTGGCGATGACCCGTGCCTTCCAGGACGATCTGCCGGGCGCGGTGCGGATGTGCGAGGACGTGCGCCGGGTCTGCGAGGACCACGGCGAACGGTGGACCCGCTCGTACGCGCTGTACGTCCTGGCGTACGCGGCCTGGGCCGAGGGCGATCCGGCCCGCGCCCGTGCGCTGCTGACCGAGTGCCTGGGCAACGCGCACTCCTTCCACGACCTGCTGGGCTCGGTGCTGGCGGTGGAGCTGCTGGCCCTGGTCACCGTGGTGGAGGGCGATGCGGCGGAGGCCGCGGTGCTCCAGGGCGCGGCGGGGCGGATGTGGCCGTCGGTGGGCCTGCCGCTGTTCGGCTCGGCGTACTACAACGGCCCGCACGAGCTGTGCGAGGCGACGGCCCGGGAGCGGCTGGGCGACGAGCGGTACGAGGAGTGCGTACGGGAAGGGGCCCGGCTGGTGCGGGAGGCGGCGGTGTCGCGGGCGCTGGAGCGGCCGCTGGACGCGATGCCGGCGCCGCGCGGGCCTGCGCGCCACGCGACGGCCACGGCGGCAATGGAGTCGCACGAGGCGGTGGAGATGCACGAACCCGCCGCCTCCCGCGCCCGAAAGGGCGGGGAGACGGCGGGCTGAGGTGGTGCTACCGCCTGCTGAGGAAGATCAGCGGGCGTAGTACTCGACGACGAGCTGCTCGTCGCAGATGACCGGAACTTCCTTGCGGTTCGGCTCGCGGTCCAGGCGGAACGCCAGGGCCTTGAGGTTCACCTGCAGGTAGCGGGGGTCTCACCGTCGGCCGCGAAGCCACCCTCGCGGGCGATCTCGAACAGCGGCTTCTGGCGGCTGCGCTCGCGGACCATCACGACGTCGTCGGGACGGACGCGGAACGACGGCTTGTCGACCTTCTGGCCGTTGACCTCGATGTGGCCGTGCACGACCATCTGACGGGCCTGGTAGATCGTGCGGGCGATGCCCGAACGCAGGACCAGGGCGTCGAGACGGCGCTCGAGCTCCACGATCAGGGCCTCACCGGTCTTGCCCTGCACCTTGGAGGCACGCTCGTAGGCGCGGACCAGCTGGCGCTCGGAGATGTCGTACTGCGCGCGCAGACGCTGCTTCTCCAGCAGACGGACCTTGTAGTCCGAGTTCTGCTTGCGGCCACGGCCGTGCTCACCCGGCGGGTAGGGGCGGGCCTCGAAGTACTTGACGGCCTTCGGGGTCAGCGCGATGCCGAGGGCACGCGACTTCTTGACCTTGGGGCGGGACTGATTCGCCACTGTTTCTTTCTTCCTTCTGCTATCGGCTCGTCAGGGTTGAGGGAGGTCGCATCCGCAGCCGGGGAAACCCTCCTCGTCCACATGGACGGGGCGGGCAGCCGCTCCCCTGGTCTGGGCACGTACGTGCAGCACGCGAGTGGCCCACCGACCGGTCCCGTCCTGCGACGGATGGTGGTGGGCTGCCAGCGACACCTTCGAAGGTGCGCGACGCTCCTGGAACCCGCTGGGGGTTCCGGCCGGGTGTCCCGCTCTGACTGCGCGGGACTCGGCACTCCGAGGGATTCTACAGGGTGCTCAGGACCGTTTCCGACCGAGGTGCTTCCTGGTCCACTCGACGGCGTCCGCGTACCGGGCCTCGGCGCCGTGCCTGGTCGGCGTGTAGTACTCGCGGTCCTTGATGACGTCCGGCGCGTACTGCTGCTCGGCGATCCCCTCGGGCAGGTCGTGCGGATACACGTACCCCTGCGCGTGCCCGAGCTTGGCGGCGCCCTTGTAGTGGCCGTCCCGCAGATGCGGGGGCACCGATCCCGCCAGTCCCTTGCGTACGTCCTCCAGGGCGGCGCCGATCGCCATGGTCGCGGCGTTCGACTTCGGGGCCAGGGCGAGGGCGATGGTGGCGTGGCTGAGGGTGAGGGCTGCCTCGGGGAAGCCGATCATGGCGACGGCCTGGGCGGCGGCGACCGCGATGGGCAGGGCGTTCGGGTCGGCCAGGCCGATGTCCTCGCTCGCCGAGATCATCAGGCGGCGGGCGATGAAGCGGGGGTCCTCGCCGGCCTCGATCATGCGGGCCAGGTAGTGCAGGGCGGCGTCGACGTCGGAGCCGCGGATGGACTTGATGAGGGCGCTGGCGACGTCGTAGTGCTGGTCGCCGTCGCGGTCGTACTTCACCGCCGCGCGGTCGACGACCTCCTCCAGGGTGGTGAGGGAGATCTCCGTCTCACCCTTGTCGAGGGCGGCCCCGGCGGCGGCCTCCAGGGCGGTCAGCGCACGGCGGGCGTCCCCGCCGGCGATGCGCAGGAGGTGGTCCTCGGTGTCCTCGGGGAGGGCGACGGCGTCCTTGAGGCCGCGCTCGTCGCTCAGCGCCCGCCGGAGCAGGCCGCGGACGTCGTCGTCGGTGAGGGGTTCGAGGGTGAGGAGCAGGGAGCGGGAAAGGAGCGGGGAGATCACCGAGAAGTACGGGTTCTCGGTGGTCGCCGCGATGAGAGTCACCCAGCGGTTCTCGACCGCGGGGAGCAGGGAGTCCTGCTGGGCCTTGCTGAAGCGGTGGATCTCGTCGAGGAAGAGGACGGTCTCCTTGCCGTATCCCCCGGTGGCGCGGCGGGCGCCGTCGATGACCGCGCGGACCTCCTTGACGCCCGCGGTGATCGCCGACAGTTCGACGAAGCGCTTGTTGGTGGCCTTGGAGACGACGTAGGCGAGGGTCGTCTTGCCGGTGCCGGGCGGGCCCCAGAGGATCACCGAGGACGGTCCCGCCGGGCCGCCCGCGCCCTCGCCGACCAGGCGGCGCAGGGGCGAGCCGGGCTTGAGCAGGTGCTGCTGGCCCACCACCTCGTCGAGGGTGCGCGGGCGCATCCGCACCGCCAGGGGGCTCCCGGTCGGGTCCTTCTCCTGGCGTTCTTCTGCGGCGGCGGTGAACAGGTCGGGCTCCACGCTCAAACCCTAAATCACCGCACTGACAACGCGGTCGGCGCTGTCAGCTGGTCCAGAAGTCCCACCAGCGCGTGAGCACCAGCATGCCGATGATGCCGATGTGCAGCACGGGCACGACCCAGGTGAACTCGCCGAAGAAGCTCTTCAGCCAGCGCGGGGCCGGCAGGAGGTCGTTGCGGATGTTGAACGAGGTGACGTACCAGAACATGGTGATCGTCGCGACCCAGGCCAGCGAGCACCACAGGCACAGCGCGTTGATCCGGTACAGGGACTGGAACTGGAGCCAGGTGCAGAAGGCGACGCCGAAGAGGGTGCCGAAGTTGAAGGTGAGCCAGTACCAGCGCGGGAAGCTGGCGCGGGTCAGCAGGCTCACGCCGACGCAGATGACGATGCCGTAGCAGACCAGGCCGAGCATCGGGTTGGGGAAGCCGAAGGCGGCGGCCTGCTTGGACTCCATGACGCTGCCGCAGGAGACGACCGGGTTGAGGCTGCAGCCGGGCGTGTAGCTCTTGCCCGCGACCTTCGCCTCGAGGAGCTTGAACTTGTCGGCCGTGATGACCCACGCGGCGAGCAGACCGGCCGCGCCGGTGATGATCAGCAGCAGCGAGAACGCTCGGCTGCCGCCCACCGTCCGGGGCCCGTCGGGCGCGCGCTCCTCGGAGGGCTCGGGCTCGGTGGAGACGTCCTTGACTGTCGTCTTGCTCATCACGCCGATTCCGTCTGCTGGAGAGTTGGACCTTCTTCGGGCAGGGGCCATTGTGCCGTACAAGAGCCGCTGTCCACCGTTCGGTGGACATAAGGAAGTACGCACGGTCGTCCCCGAGCGTTCGGTTCCGGACGAGGCTTCTCGCATGACAGCACACGCGAACGAACTCGCGGTGGACGTACGGGGGCTGCGCAAGCAGTACGGGGACGTGACCGCGGTGGACGGCATCGATCTCGGCATCCGCAGGGGCGAGGTGTTCGGCCTGCTCGGACCCAATGGCGCGGGCAAGAGCACCACGGTGGAGATCCTCCAGGGCAACCGCGACCGGGACGGCGGCGAGGTGTCGGTGCTCGGCTCCGACCCGGCAACCGGCACGCGCGCGTGGAGGTCCCGTGTCGGAATCGTCTGGCAGGACGAATCGGCGCCCGCCGAGTTGACGGTGAACGAGACCGTCCGGCATTTCGCCCGCTACTACCCGAGGCCGCGCGACCCGGAGGAGGTCATCGGCCTGGTGGGTCTGGAGGCGAAGGCGGGCAGCCGTATCAAGGCCCTGTCGGGCGGCCAGCGGCGCCGCCTCGACGTGGCCCTGGGGGTGATCGGCGACCCCGAGCTGCTGCTCCTGGACGAGCCCACGACCGGCTTCGACCCGGCGGCCCGGCGGCAGTTCTGGGACCTGATCCGGCTGCTCTCCGACGAGGGCACGACCATCGTGCTGACCACGCACTACCTGGAGGAGGCCGAGGCGCTCGCGAACCGGCTCGCGGTCGTCGCCAAGGGGCGGATCGTCGCGGAGGGCGAACCGGGCGCGCTGCGGGAGCGGTACGGCACCGGGGCAACCGTCCGGTGGACCGAGGCCGACGGCAGCCCGCGCGAGGAGCACACGGACACCCCGACCAGGACGGTCGCCGAGCTCATGCGCCGCTTCGACGGCGAGATCCCGGGACTCCTGGTGACCCGCCCCACCCTGGAGGACGTGTACCTCCGGCTGACCGGACAGGAGGACGCGCGATGACCACGACCGCCGTACCGACCCGGACCGCGGCACCCGCCGGACGGCTCCCGGGGGCATGGACGATCGGCCTGCGCCGGGGCGCGCTGGAGATCAAACAGTTCTTCCGGCAGAAGGACCAGGTGGTCTTCACCTTCTCCTTCCCGGTCGTCTTCCTGTTCCTGTTCGCGTCGATCTTCCACGACGACGTGCACGGCAGCGGCGTCACCGCCTCGCAGCTGTACGTCCCCGCGATGATGGCCTCCGGCATCATGTCGACGAGCTTCCAGTCGCTGGGCATCTCGATCGCCGTGGAGCGCGACGAGAAGGTGCTGCGCCGGCTGCGCGGCACACCGATGCCGCCGGCCGCGTACTTCCTGGGCAAGATCTGGCTGGTTCTGTTCACCGGGATCGTGGAGACGGCGATCCTGCTGCTCGTCGGGACCGGTTTCTACGGCGTCGACCTGCCGACGGACGCGTCCCGCTGGTTCGACTTCGCGTGGATCTTCGTGCTCGGGCTGACCGGGTGCTCACTGCTCGGCATCGCGATCAGCTCGGTGCCCAAGTCGGCCAAGAGCGCCAGCTCGGTCGTCGTACTCCCCTTCCTGGTGCTCCAGTTCATCTCCGGGGTCTACATCTCGATCGACACGATCCCGGACTGGATGCTGAACATCGGCGCGCTGTTCCCGCTGAAGTGGCTGTGCCAGGGGCTGCGGGGCGTGTTCCTGCCCGACTCCGCGCGGGTGCTGGAGCAGGCGGGGAGCTGGGAGTTCGGGCGGATCGCACTGGTGCTCGGGGCCTGGTGCGTCGGAGGATTGGTGCTGTGTCTGCTGACGTTCCGCTGGAAGGACCGGCGCACCGGATGAACGACCGGGCCGTCGCGCGTGACGTGCACGCCTGGGACCGGACGATCCGGCTCTGGGACGCGTACTTCGCGGTCGCCTGGGCGGCCACCCTCGCCTTCGTGCTCAACGCGGCGCACCCGGGCTCACCGGTCCGGGTCGCCGCGACCCTGCTGCTGGTCCCGCTGGTGCCCTGGTACGTGGTGGTGGGCCGCCCGCTGCTCCAGGAGGATCCGCCGGAACAGCGGCGGGCGCTGCGCTATCTCGCGGGCGCGATCGCACTGTTCCTGCCGTCGGCCGTGCTGGTCGGCGAGACGCGGCTGATGGCGTTCGCGCTCATCCCCCAGTGCTTCATGACCCTGCGCATGCGCTGGTCCCTGGTGGTCGTCACCGTCATCAACCTGGCGCCGGTCGCGGGCTGGGCGCTGCTGTGGCGGCCCGACGCCGAGTCGCTGATCGCCAACTTCCTGTTCTCCGCGGTCACTCTGGTCTTCGCCGTGGTGATCGGCAGGTGGATCATCCGCATCATCGAACAGAGCATGGAGCGGGCCGAGTTGATCGCCGAGCTGGACGCCAGCCGCCATGAGATCTCCCGACTCTCCGCCGCGCACGGCGCGTTGACCGAACGCGAGCGCATGGCCCGGGAGATCCACGACACCCTCGCGCAGGGCTTCACCAGCCTGCTGATGCTGACCCAGGCGGTGGAGGCCGAGCTCGACCACGACCTGCCGCAGGCCCGCCGCCACCTCGCCCTGATGGACGAGACGGCCCGGCAGAACCTCGCCGAGGCCCGGGCCCTGGTCGCCGGCGGCTCCCCCGCCGACCTCGACGGCGCGTCCCTCCCCGACGCCCTGCACCGCCTCGCCGCCCGCCACAGGGCGACCCTGGACGTGACCGGTCCGGTACGTCCGCTGCCCGCGGGCCCCGAGGTGGTGGCCCTGCGCTCCTGCCAGGAGGCGCTGGCCAACGCCCGTAAACACGCGGGGAGTTCGGTGTCGGTGGGCGTCGAGCTGGCGTACGCCGACGACACGCTCACCCTGTCCGTACGGGACGACGGCTGTGGCTTCGACCCGGGTACCCCGTGCGAGGGCTACGGTCTCGCCGGGCTGCGCGCCCGGGCCGGCGAGGTCGGCGGCACGGCACGGATCCGCAGCGCGCCGGGCGACGGCACGACGGTGACGGTCAGCCTGCCGGTGTCCCCTTCGAGGAGTTCCACGTGATCCGGATCATCCTGGCCGACGACCATCCCGTCGTACGGGAGGGGCTGCGGGCGATGCTCAGCGCCGAACCGGACCTGGAGGTGGTCGCCGACGCGGCGAGCGGCCCGCAGGCGGAGGCCCTCGCCGCCGAACTCCGCCCCGACATCGTGCTGATGGACCTGCGTATGCCGGGCGGCGGTGGCGTGGACTCGATCGTCCGGATGAACGAGGCCGGACTGCCGTGCCGGGTGATCGTCCTGACGACGTACGAGACGGACCGGGACATCCTGCGCGCCGTCGAAGCGGGTGCGGCGGGCTACCTCCTGAAGGACCTCCCCCGCGGCGAACTCGCCGAAGCGGTACGGGCAGCCGCCCGCGGCGAGACGGTCCTCGCCCCCTCGGTCGCGGCCCGCCTGGTCGACCAGCTCCGCACCAAACCGGAACGCCCCCGCCTGTCGGAGCGCGAGACGGCGGTACTGCGCCTGGTCGCAGAGGGCTGCACGAACGCCGAGATCGGCCGACGGCTGTTCATCGGGGAGTCGACGGTGAAGACCCATCTCCTGCGGATCTTCGGCAAGTTGGGCGTGACCGACCGGACGGCGGCGGTGACGAGCGCGATGCGGTTCGGGTTGCTGGACACATGAAAAGGGCGCCCCGATCGGGCGCCCTTTCCCATTTCCAAGCGGACTGGGCGAAGTCAACTGCGGTACGGCACACCCCCTAGGGGCGCGGGGAACTGCGCGACCAGCCACGACGGCGCCGCAGCCAAACAACGACCCGACACGCCCCATCCGGCGGAGCGCTCAGCCGAGCCGTGCCTCCAGCTCCGCCACGATCTCGTTCACGCCGACCGCCGTCTGCTCGCCGGACTCCATGTCCTTGAGCTGGACGACGCCCTCGGCGAGGTCGCGTTCGCCGGCGACCACCGTGTAGCGGGCGCCGCTGCGGTTGGCGTTCTTCATGGCGCCCTTGAGGCCCTTGGCGCCGTAGGAGAAGTCCGCCGCGATGCCGAGCTTGCGCAGCTCGGTGACCTTGGCGAACAGGATCCGCCGGGCCTCCTCGCCGAGCGGGACCGCGAACACGCTGGTGGTGGAGGGGAGTTCGAGCTCGACGCCCTCCGCCTCCAGCGCCAGGACCGTCCGGTCGACGCCTAGGGCCCAGCCGACGGACGGCAGCGCGGGGCCGCCGATCATCTCCGACAGGCCGTCGTAGCGGCCGCCGCCGCCCACCGCGGACTGGGAGCCCAGACCGTCGTGCACGAACTCGAAGGTCGTACGGGTGTAGTAGTCCAGGCCGCGGACCAGCTTCGGGTCGTCCTCGAAGGCGACGCCCGCCGCCGTGATCAGCTCGCGGACCTCCTCGTGGTACGCCTTGCAGGCGTCGCAGAGGTAGTCGCGCAGGAGCGGGGCGTCGCCCAGCTGCTTCTGGACCGACTCTCGCTTGTCGTCGAGGACGCGCAGCGGGTTGATGTCGGCTCGGCGCAGGGTGTCCTCGTCGAGGTCGAGGCCGCGCAGGAAGTCCTGGAGGGCGGCCCGGTAGACCGGACGGCACTCCTTGTCGCCGAGGCTGTTGAGCAGGATGCGGAAGTTGCTCAGGCCAAGGGAGCGGTACGCCTGGTCGGCCAGGATGATCAGCTCGGCGTCGAGCGCCGGGTCCTCCGCGCCGATCGCCTCGGCGCCGACCTGGGAGAAGTGGCGGTAACGGCCCTTCTGCGGGCGCTCGTAGCGGTAGTAGGAGCCCGAGTACCAGAGCTTGACCGGGAGGTTGCCGAGCTTGTGCAGGTTGGCCTCGAGCGCCGCGCGCAGCACGGACGCCGTGCCCTCGGGGCGCAGAGCGAGCTTGTCGCCGCCCTTGGTCTCGAAGGCGTACATCTCCTTGGTCACGATGTCGGTGGACTCGCCGACACCGCGCGCGAAGAGCTCCACGCTCTCGAAGCCGGGGGTCTCGATGTAGCCGTAACCGGAATTGCGCAGCGGCGCGGCGATCGCCTCGCGGACCGCCAGGAACTTGGCGCTGTCCGGCGGGATGAGGTCGTACGTGCCCTTGGGGGCCTTGAAGGTGCTCACGGAAGGTCTCGTCACATTCCTCGTCGGGGAGCGTCGACATCCGCTCCCGGGCCGGAGGCCACCTGCCGCAAGTACGGGTTGGTGGCGCGCTCCTGGCCGATGGTCGTCTGGGGGCCGTGGCCGGACAGGACCACGGTCGAGTCGTCGAGCGGCAGGCACACGCGGGCCAGCGAGTCGAGCATCTCGGCCATGTCACCGCCGGGCAGGTCGGTGCGTCCGATGGAGCCGGCGAAGAGCAGATCCCCGGAGAAGAAGACCGAGGGGATCTCGGTCGTCTCGGGCATCCGGAAGGTCACCGACCCCTTGGTATGGCCGGGCGCGTGCGCGACGGAGAACTCCAGACCCGCGAGCGCCAGGCGCGCGCCGTCGGTCAGCTCCCTGACGTCGTCCGGCTCCCCCACGGTCAGCTCGCCCATCAGCGGCATGCCGATGGAGCGGCCGAGCGCCTTCTCCGGGTCCGCCATCATGAAGCGGTCCTCGGGGTGGATCCACGCGGGCACGTCGTGCGCGCCGCACACCGGGACGACCGAGGCCACGTGGTCGATGTGGCCATGGGTGAGGACGACGGCGACGGGCTTGAGCCGATGCTTCTTCAGTGCTTCCTCGACGCCTTCGGTGGCCTGATGGCCCGGGTCGATGATCACGCACTCCTCACCGGCGGCGGGGGCGACGAGATAACAGTTCGTCCCCCAGGCCCCGGCGGGGAACCCGGCAATGAGCACGATCGTCCTTCGTTGTGTCGATACGGGCGGCCGCAGCCGATGTCAACGAATGGACACAGCTGCCTGTCAGAGCCTACCGGCGCTGCCGAATCCTCAGCGAACCCATATACGGTACGGGGCACACGCAAGCGGTCGGCTCACCAGTCGCACGCGTATCGGTCGGCGTACGAGACGCATGAGGAGAAAACCCCGTGGTCACCCAGGAACAGCGGAAGCGGCAGCTCGCGCGGGAGAAGTTCTTGCGGCAGCAGCAGCGGCGCACGGAGTCGCGGCGCAAGGCGCGCATGCGCAACTCGGTGATCGCGTCGGTGCTCGGCGTGGTCGTGATCGGCAGCGTGGCGATCTACACGACCGGGGTGCTCAAGGACGACGACAAGGCCAACGCCAGCTCGGAGACGACGCCGAGCGCGTCGGCGACCAGCAAGGCGCCGGACCCGTGCGAGAAGGCCGCCGAAGGCTCCGTGAAGAAGCTCAGCTGGAAGAAGGAGCCGGCGGTCACCATCGACAAGTCGGCGAAGTACACGATGAAGCTCGCCACGACGTGCGGTGACATAGACATCGCGCTCAAGACGTCGGCGGCCCCGCACACCGTGAACTCCTTCGACTTCCTGGCCGGAAAGGGCTACTTCGACCACACGAAGTGCCACCGCCTCACCACCAACGGCATCTATGTGCTCCAGTGCGGCGACCCCACGGGCAGCGGCAGCGGCGGCCCCGGCTACACGATTCCGGACGAGAACCTGAAGGACAAAACCCTCAAGGGCGGCGTCTATCCGGCGGGCACGGTCGCCATGGCGAACACCGGCCAGAAGCACACTGGCGGCAGCCAGTTCTTCCTCGTCTACCAGGACAGTCAGCTGCCGGCCAGCTACACACCGTTCGGCACCGTTTCCGAATCGGGCATGAAGGTGCTGAAGAAGATCGCCGCGGCGGGCGAGAGCACGGGCCAGGGTGACGGAGCCCCGAACGCGACGGTCGTGATCAACAAGGCGACGGTCACGAAATCCTGATCCCACCAGCGCCTCATCGGGACCGCATCAGGACCCCGAGGTGCGAAATTTCGGTCGCGCGGGATGCGGACAGGCAACCCGCCGGTCGCCTATGTTGGCCGTGACGAAACTGTGGACGATGCCCGGGGGCGCCGAAGCCCCTCGCAGGCATCATGTGGAGGAGGCGCTGTGAGCAGCGACCCGTGGGGCCGCGTCGACGAGACGGGGACCGTGTACGTGCGTACGGCCGACGGCGAGCAGGTCGTCGGTTCTTGGCAGGCCGGCACTCCCGAGGAGGCGCTGGCCTATTTCGAGCGCAAGTACGAGGGCCTGGTTGTCGAGATCGGCCTCCTCGAGAAGCGAGTGAAGACCACCGACCTGTCGGCGAAGGACGCGCAGACCGCGATCGACCACATCCGCGAGCAGGTCGACGCCCACCACGCGGTCGGCGACCTGGCCGCCCTCAAGGTCCGCCTGGACAAGCTGGTCGAGACGGTCGACGCCCGCCGCGAGGAGCGCAAGCAGCAGCGCGCGAAGCAGTCAGACGAGGCGCGGCACGCCAAGGAGGAGCTGGTCGTCGAGGCGGAGCAGCTGGCGCAGTCCGACCAGTGGCGGGCCGCCGGCGAGCGGCTGCGCGCCCTGGTGGACACCTGGAAGGGCCTGCCGCGGCTCGACCGCAAGTCCGACGACGAGCTGTGGCACCGCTTCTCGCACGCCCGCTCGGCGTTCTCCAAGCGTCGCAAGGCCCACTTCGCGGCGCTGGACGCGCAGCGCGAGGAGGCCCGCAAGACCAAGGAGCGGCTGGTCGCCGAGGCCGAGTCGCTGTCCGCGTCGCAGGACTGGGGTCCCACGGCCGCGCGCTACCGCGAGCTGATGACGGAGTGGAAGGCCGCCGGGCGCGCCCAGCGCGAGCACGAGGACGACCTGTGGAACCGCTTCCGCGGTGCCCAGGACATCTTCTTCGCCGCCCGCAGCTCGATCTTCGCGGAGCGGGACGCCGAGCAGACGGAGAACCTGAAGCTCAAGGAGGAGCTGGCCGAGGAGGCCGAGAAGATCCTCCCGGTCACGGACCTCAGGACGGCGCGTGCCGCGTTCCGTTCGATCAACGAGCGCTGGGAGGCCATCGGCCACGTCCCGCGGGACGCCCGGCCGAAGGTCGAGGGCCGGATGCACGCCGTGGAGCGGGCGATCCAGGAGGCCGAGGAGACGGAGTGGCGCCGGACCAACCCGGAGGCGCGCGCGCGTGCCGAGGGTCTGACCGGACAGCTCCAGGCGGCCGTGGACAAGCTGCGGGGCCAGATCGAGCAGGCCCGCGCCCAGGGCAACAACTCCAGGGCCGACAAGCTGGAGCGTGAGCTGGAGGGCCGCCAGGCGCTTCTGGACCAGGCTCTGAAGGGTCTGCAGGAGTTCGGCGGCTGATCCCCTCGGAGCATCCGCCGGCACGACGAGAAGGGCCCCGTACGTGACGTACGGGGCCCTTCTCGTCGTATGCCCTATGACCTGCGCGCCGACGTCACCCGGTACACGTCGTACACGCCCTCCACGCCACGCACCGCCTTCAGCACGTGCCCGAGGTGTTTCGGGTCGCCCATCTCGAAGGTGAAGCGGGAGGTGGCGACGCGGTCGCGGGAGGTCTGGACGGCCGCCGAGAGGATGTTGACGTGCTGGTCGGACAGGACGCGGGTGACGTCCGAGAGGAGCCGGGAGCGGTCCAGGGCCTCGACCTGGATGGCGACCAGGAAGACCGAGGACTGGGTGGGCGCCCACTCGACTTCCAGGATGCGCTCGGGCTCGCGGGACAGTGACTCCACGTTCACACAGTCGCTGCGGTGAACCGATACTCCGCTACCGCGTGTGACGAAGCCGATGATGGGGTCGCCGGGGACGGGAGTGCAGCAGCGGGCCAGCTTGACCCACACGTCCTCGACGCCCTTGACGATGACGCCCGGGTCCGCGTTGGAGCGGCGTTTACGGCTGCGGCTCCGGGTCGGCGGGACCGCCTCGTCGATCTCCTCGGTGGCCGCCTCCTCGCCGCCGAGCGCGGAGACGAGCTTCTGCACGACGTTCTGCGCGGAGACATGGCCCTCGCCGATCGCCGCGTACAGCGCGGAGATGTCGGGGTAGCGCATCTCGTGCGCGAGCGTGACGAGCGAGTCGCCGGTGAGGATGCGCTGGATCGGCAGGTTCTGCTTGCGCATCGCCCGGACGATGGCGTCCTTGCCCTGCTCGATCGCCTCGTCGCGGCGCTCCTTGGAGAACCAGGCGCGGATCTTGTTGCGGGCGCGGGGCGACTTGACGAAGTTCAGCCAGTCCCGGGACGGTCCGGCTCCGGCCGCCTTGGAGGTGAAGACCTCCACCAGGTCGCCGTTGTCCAGAGTCGACTCCAGCGGTACGAGGCGGCCGTTGACCCGGGCTCCTATGGTGCGGTGGCCCACCTCGGTGTGCACCGCGTAGGAGAAGTCGACGGGTGTGGCACCGGCCGGCAGCGCTATCACGTCGCCCTTCGGCGTGAAGACGAAGACCTCGTTGCGCGAGAGGTCGAAGCGCAGGGACTCCAGGAACTCGCCGGGGTCCTCGGTCTCCTTCTGCCAGTCGAGGAGCTGGCGCAGCCACGCCATGTCGTTGAGGTGGTCGTCCTTGCCGGTGCTCTTGGGCACGTCCGAGCGCACCTTGGAGGCGCCGGCGACGGCCTCCTGCTTGTACTTCCAGTGCGCGGCGATGCCGTACTCGGCGCGGCGGTGCATGTCGAACGTACGGATCTGGAGTTCGACCGGCTTGCCGTTGGGGCCGATGACCGTGGTGTGCAGCGACTGGTACATGTTGAACTTGGGCATCGCGATGTAGTCCTTGAACCGCCCCGGAACCGGGTTCCAGCGGGCGTGGACGGTGCCCAGGGCCGCGTAGCAGTCGCGGACGGTGTCCACCAGGACGCGGATGCCCACCAGGTCGTAGATCTCCGCGAAGTCGCGACCGCGGACGATCATCTTCTGGTAGACGCTGTAGTAGTGCTTCGGGCGGCCGGTGACGGTCGCCTTGATGCGGGCCGCGCGCAGGTCCTGCTGGACCTCGTCGGTCACTATGGCCAGGTATTCGTCACGCTTCGGCGCGCGCTCGGCCACCAGCCGTACGATCTCGTCGTACATCTTGGGGTAGAGGATCGCGAAGGCGAGGTCCTCCAGCTCCCACTTGATGGTGTTCATGCCCAGGCGATGGGCGAGGGGCGCGTAGATCTCGAGGGTCTCGCGCGCCTTCTTCTCCTGCTTCTCGCGCTTGAGGTAGCGCATGGTGCGCATGTTGTGCAGACGGTCGGCGAGCTTGATGACCAGGACGCGGGGGTCCTTGGCCATGGCGACGACCATCTTGCGCACGGTCTCGGCCTGCGCCGCCTCACCGAACTTGACCTTGTCCAGCTTGGTGACGCCGTCGACGAGCAGCGCGACGGAGTCGCCGAAGTCGCGGCGGAGCTGGTCGAGGCCGTACTCGGTGTCCTCGACGGTGTCGTGCAGCAGGCCCGCCATGAGGGTGGCCGGGTCCATGCCGAGCTCGGCGAGGATCGTGGTCACCGCGAGCGGGTGCGTGATGTACGGGTCGCCGCTCTTGCGCTTCTGGCCGCGGTGCCAGCGCTCGGCGACCTGGTAGGCCTTCTCGATCTGGCGGAGGGTGGCCGTCTCGATCTTCGGGTCGTTGCTGCGCACTATCCGCAGCAGGGGCTCCAGGACCGGGTTGTACGGGTTGGAGCGCTGGACGCCGAGGCGGGCGAGGCGGGCGCGGACGCGGTTGGAGGAGCCGGAGCGCGGGGGCTGGCCGGTGTTCGGGCGGACCGCGGCGGGGGTGGGGACCGGGCGCTCGGGCGGGGCCGGCTTGGGGCGCGACTGCTCGGCCGACTTGTCGACGGGCGCGGACTGGGCGTGCTCGACCGGCCCGGGGCTGTCGTTCGTCGGCTGCGGTGTGCTCGGCGCGGGCTTGGCCGCGGCTGCCGAGGCGGGCTCGGGCTTGGCGGCGGTCAGGTGCTGGGCCTCGTCTGGCAAGAGGACTCCTCGTGCGCGATCCGGGTCCCCCGGTCAGGCTCCGGAGACCCCATGGTAGCGATCCTGGGCTCCGGGATCGCCTTCAGGCCAATGTGAGGGACGTCTACCCGTGCAACGCGGGAGGCTTCCGCCGGCATTCCGGAGGGTGAAGTGGGGGTGCCTGAGAGGTGTGCGATACGAGAACGGCCGCCCCGGACAGATGCCGGGGCGGCCGTTCTCGTATCGCACACGAGGCCTGCTGCGGGCGTCAGACCACCAGCAGGGCCTCCAGGGGAGCTCCGCCCAGAGCGGGCTCCAGGCGGGCTCGGCCGGACAGGAAGCCCAGCTCCATGAGGACCGCGAGGCCGGCGACCTCGGCACCCGCCCGGCGGATCAGCTCGATCGAGGCCTCCGCCGTGCCGCCCGTGGCCAGCACGTCGTCGACGATCAGGATGCGGTCGTCGGCCGAGAGGTCCTCGGCATGGACCTCGATCTCGGCCGAGCCGTACTCCAGGTCGTACGCCTGGCTGAGCGTGGCTCCGGGGAGCTTGCCCGCCTTGCGTACGGGGACGAAGCCGAGGCCGGCCCGGACGGCGACCGGGGCGCCCAGGATGAAGCCGCGGGCCTCCAGGCCGACGACCTTGGTCGCGCCGGAGTTCGCCGCGATCTCGGCGAGCGCGTCCGTGAGGGCCGTGAAGGCCGCCGGGTCCGCCAGGAGCGGGGTGATGTCCTTGAACATCACGCCCGGCTCCGGGTAGTCGGCCACATCGCGGATGCGGCTGAGGAGCAGCTCCTCGATGCCGGTCATCGCGCGCGCTTCCCGGACGGACGGCCGCGGCCGCGGTTGCGGGAGGCCGGCTGGTTGCGCGGGCCGACGACCGCCGGGGCCGCTTCGTCCTCCGGCTCCTCGTCGTGCGCCAGGTCCGCGCCGCGGGCCTCCGCCTGCTCCTCCTCGGTGACCGCCTGGGCCCGCTTGGCGAGGACGCGCTTCTTGAGGGCCTTCATCGGCGGCTCGGCCTCCTTGAGGTCGGCGACGAGCGGCGTGGCGATGAAGATCGAGGAGTACGCACCGGCCGCGAGGCCGACGAACAGCGACAGCGAGATGTCGTTGAGCATGCCGGCGCCGAGCACGCCGCCACCGATGAACAGCAGGGCGCCGACCGGCAGCAGGGCGACCACGGTCGTGTTGATGGACCGCATCAGGGTGCTGTTGATCGAGCGGTTCGCGACGTCGCTGTAGGTCCAGCGGGTCTGCTTGGTGATGTCCTTCGTCTGCTCCTTGAGGCTGTCGAAGACGACGACCGTGTCGTAGAGCGAGTAACCGAGGATGGTGAGCAGACCGATCACCGTGCCCGGCGTGACCTCGAAGCCGACGAGGGCGTAGATGCCGGTGGTGATGGTGATGTCGTGGACCAGGGCGACGAGGGCCGCGAGCGCCATGCGCCACTCGAAGGCGATCGCCAGGTAGATCACGACGAGGACCATGAAGATCGCCAGGCCCTGCCAGGCCTTGTTGGCGATCTGGTCACCCCAGCTGGGGCCGACCAGGTCCGCGTTGATGTTCTCGGAGTTGACCTTCAGGTCCGTCGCGAGCTTCTCCTTGATCGCGTCGGACTTGTCGGTGTCGATGCCCGCGATCTGGATGCGCAGGCTGCCGTCGCCGAGCTTCTGGACGATCGCGTCGTGACCGGACGCCTCCTCCGCGTAGCTCTCCGCCGAGGCGACCGAGGTGGTCATGTGCTTCGGGGTGGTGAAGACGGCGCCGCCCTGGAACTCGATGCCCATGTTCAGGCCGCGCACCGCGAGGCCCAGGATCGCCGTGATGGTGATCAGGATCGAGATGCCGTACCAGATCTTGCGGTTGCCGACGAAGTCGTAGCCGACCTCGCCGCGGTGCAGACGGGCGCCGAGGCTGCCGAGTTTCGACATCTCACGCCTCCTTCGGGTCGACGGGGGCGGAACGACGGGTGCGGCGCAGTGGCGGCTTGGCGCCGAGTGCCTTCGGGTCGAGGCCGGAGAACTTGTGGCCGCTCGCGAAGAACTTGCGGCGGGCCAGCAGCGTCATCAGCGGCTTGGTGAACAGGAAGACGACGACCACGTCGAGCACGGTGGTCAGACCGAGCGTGAACGCGAAGCCCTGGACCTTGCCGACCGTCACGATGAACAGCACGGCGGCGGCGAGGAACGACACGAAGTCGGAGACCAGGATGGTGCGCCGGGCGCGCGGCCAGGCCCGCTCGACGGCCGGGCGCAGGGTGCGGCCCTCGCGGATCTCGTCCCGGATGCGTTCGAAGAACACGATGAACGAGTCCGCGGTGATACCGATCGCGACGATCGCACCGCACACGGCCGGCAGGTTCAGCGCGAAGCCGATGGCCGGGCCGAGCAGCGCCATGATCACGTAGGTGAGGATGGCGGAGACCAGCAGCGACGGGATGGCGATGACCGACAGTCCGCGGTAGAAGACCAGCAGGTAGATGACGACCAGCGCGAGGCCGATCGCGCCCGCGATCAGACCGGCGTGCAGTTGCTCGCCGCCGAGCGCGGCGGTCACCGTGGTGACGCTGTCCTCCTTGAAGGTCAGCGGCAGGGCGCCGTACGACAGCATGTTGGCGAGGCTCTGCGCCTCCTCCTGGGTGAAGCTGCCGGAGATCTCCGCGCTGCCGCCGGTGAGCGCCTCGCTGACCGACGGGTCGGAGACGACCTCACCGTCGAGGACGATGGCGAACTGGTTCTGCGGCGACTGGTTCTGCGCCAGCTGTCCGGTGATGGTCCCGAACTTCTTGGTTCCCTTGCCCGTGAAGTCCATGGTGACGGTCCAGCCGGCGGCGGTCGTCGTGTTGAAGACGGCCTGGGCCTTCTTGACGTCCGTGCCGTCGACGGCGGCCGGGCCGAGCACGTACTTCTGCCACTGGCCCGACGAGTTCTGGCCGCAGGCGACGGTCGAGTCGGTGGGCTTGGCGCCCTTGCCGGCCGTGGCGCGCACCGACTTCTTGGTGCAGTCCAGGGCGGTGTACTCGGCCTCGAGCTTGGCGGCCGCGGCGGTGGCGGCGGCGCTGCTGCTCGCGGACGGGGAATCGCTCGCGGAGGCGCTCGAGGAGGCCTTCGCGCTGGAGGAGGCGGTGGCGCTCGGCGTCGAGTCGGCCTTGAGGGCGTCCGTGACGGCGCGGCCCTGGGAGGTGGCCGTGGCCGTCGGGGTCGCGGAGGAGGACGAGGTCGCCTTGTCGGTGGCCTTCTCCGAAGCCGAGCTGGAGGGGCTGCTCGAAGCGCTGCCGGAGGCGCTCGGCGACGGGCTGGTCGTGGCCGCCGCGCCGGAGAGCTCGGTGGCGAGCACCGGGCGGAAGTACAGCTTGGCGGTGGTGCCGACCTGCTGCCGTGCTTCCTTGGAGTTCGTGCCCTTGGGGATGTTGACGATGATGTTCCTGTCGCCCTGGGTCTGAACCTCGGCCTCCGAGACGCCAAGACCATTGACACGGCGGTTCATGATGTCGACCGCGGTGTCCATGTTGGTCTTGTTGATCGCGGATTCCTGGCCCTTCTCCGGGACCGCCCTGAGCGTGATGCTCGTACCACCGGCCAGGTCGATGCCGAGGCGCGGGGTGGTGTGCCCGGAGGCGAACATTCCGCCGGTGAGCGCCACGATGGCGATCAGGATGAGGGCCAGCGAGCGCCCCGGCTTGCTCTGGGCGCTCGCGCTTCGGCCCTTTTTAGGTGCTGCCACCTTCTCGTACTCCCTCTCGGGCCGCTCCGCGCCGGGTCAGCGCGGTGGGCGGCCATGACATGGTGTCGGGATCCCCGTGTGCGAGATGCGCACGTCCAGGGGCGCGCGGGGTCGGCCGCACGCCCCTGGAGGTGACTACTTCGCCTCGGAGTCCCCGTCCGTCTTCTTCGGCTCCTCGTCCGACTTCGCCTCGGCGGCGACGGTCTCGTCGGCCGGCTCCTCGGGCGCTTCCTTCTTCCCGAGGTCGACGGACTTGTCGTCGGAGGCGGCGGCAGCTTCGTCGGCGGAGTCGTCGGTCTCGGTGAGGGAGGAGGCGTCGTCCGGGACGACGTCGGAGTCGGACTTCAGGTCGTGCTCGATGCCGTGGACGATGCGGTTGTACTCGTCATCGCTGAGCACGGAACCGATGGCGTTCTTCGCGAAGAGGAGGTCGACACCCGGGCCGGCGTCGAGGAGGACCGTGTCCTCGTTGACCTCCTTGACCGTCGCGTACATGCCCCCGATCGTGCGGACGCCGCTGCCGGGCTGCATCTCGTTGCGCATTGTCGCGGCCTGCTGTTGCTTGCGCTTGGCCGAACGGGTCATGAGGAACATGGCCCCGATGAGCACGATGAACGGGAGGAGCATGGTGATATTCACGGGACGGAGTTTCCTTCGCACGACCGCGATGGAGAGCGGCCTCATGGATGGGGGTATGTATACCGCCGACAAAGGCGGCATCGGCGGAGTCTAAGCGAGTCCGCGCGCATGGAACAACGCTCAGCATGGCACCTGGGTTCCTGACCCGGCCAATGCCCGCGCCGTCACAATGGCATCACGTCCCGAACAGGTCCTGTTGTCCGTTTCCTGTGGCCGCGGAGCGGGGCGGGGTGAGGCCGAGATGCGCCCATGCGGCGGGCGTGCCGACCCGTCCGCGCGGGGTGCGCGCGAGAAGTCCTTCTCTTACGAGGAAGGGCTCGGCCACCTCCTCCACGGTCTCGCGCTCCTCCCCCACCGCCACGGCGAGGGTGGACAGGCCGACCGGGCCGCCGCCGAAGAGCTTGAGCAGGGCCTCCAGGACGGCGCGGTCGAGCCGGTCGAGGCCACGGGCGTCGACCTCGTAGACCTTGAGCGCGGCCGCCGCGATGTCGCGGGTGATGAGTCCGTCGGCCTTGACCTGGGCGTAGTCGCGCACGCGGCGCAGCAGGCGGTTGGCGATGCGGGGCGTGCCGCGGGAGCGGCCGGCGATCTCGGCGGCGCCGTCGGCCTCGATCTCGACGTCGAGCAGGTTCGCGGAGCGGTGGATGACCCGCTCCAGCTCGGCGGGCTCGTAGAACTCCATGTGCGCGGTGAAGCCGAAGCGGTCGCGCAGCGGGGGCGGCAGCAGACCCGCGCGCGTGGTGGCGCCGACCAGCGTGAACGGGGGCAGTTCGAGCGGGATGGCGGTGGCGCCGGGGCCCTTGCCGACGATGACGTCGACGCGGAAGTCCTCCATCGCCATGTACAGCATCTCCTCGGCGGGCCGGGACATGCGGTGGATCTCGTCGAGGAAGAGGACCTCGCCTTCCTGGAGGGAGGAGAGGATCGCGGCGAGGTCGCCGGCGTGCTGGATGGCGGGGCCGGAGGTGATGCGGATGGGGGCGCCCATCTCGGCCGCGATGATCATCGAGAGGGTGGTCTTGCCGAGGCCGGGGGCGCCGGAGAGCAGCACGTGGTCGGCGGTGGCGCCACGCGCGCGTGCGGCGCGCAGCACCAGGTCGAGCTGCTCGCGCACCTTCTCCTGACCGATGAACTCGTCCAGGTCCTTGGGACGCAGGGCGGCCTCGACGGCCTGGTCCTCACGGTCGGCGACCGAGCCCACGAGCCGCTCGGGGGCGGTCTCTTCGGTCGTGTCGTCCCAGTTCACTGACGTTCTCCTAGCGGGCGCGGTTCAGGGTCTGCAGGGCGGCCTTCAGCAGGTGGCCCACCTGAGGTGTGCCCTCGGCGGCCTCCGCCTGCGGGGTCACGGCCGCGACCGCCTCGTCCGCCTCGCGGGTGGCGTAGCCGAGCCCGATCAGGGCGGCGTGCAGCTGGTCGCGCCAGCCCTGGCTGACCGGGGCGCCGACCACGGGCGCGCCGATCGGCGTGCCGAGCCGGTCCTTGAGTTCGATGAGCAGCTTCTGGGCGCCCTTCTTGCCGATACCGGGGACGGCGATCAGCGCCTTCTCGTCGCCGGTCGAGACGGCCTGGCGCAGCGCGTCGGGGGTGTGCACCGCGAGCATCGCCTGGGCCAGGCGGGGGCCGACGCCACTCGCCGTCTGCAGCAGTTCGAACACCTGGCGCTCGTCGTCGTCCACGAAGCCGTAGAGCGTCAGCGAGTCCTCCCGTACGACGAGGGAGGTGGCGAGCTTGGCCGGCTTGCCGAGGCGGAGCGTGGACAGCGTGTTCGGCGTGCACTGCACGGCCATGCCGACACCACCGACCTCGACGACGGCGGCGTCGGGGGCGAGTGCGGCGATCGTGCCGCTCACGAAGGCGATCATGCCGTACGGCCTTTCGTTGCGTTGGCTGCGTGCAGGGCGACCGCCTGCTGGAGCCGGTTCTGCGCGGGGGCGCGCCAGATGTGGCAGATGGCGAGCGCGAGGGCGTCGGCCGCGTCGGCCGGCTTCGGGGGCGCGTCGAGCCGCAGCAGGCGCGTGACCATGGCGCCGACCTGGGCCTTGTCGGCGCGTCCGCTGCCGGTGACGGCGGCCTTGACCTCGCTGGGGGTGTGCAGGGCGACGGGGATGCCACGGCGGGCGGCGCAGAGCATGGCGACGGCGCTGGCCTGGGCGGTGCCCATCACGGTCCGTACGTTGTGCTGGCTGAACACCCGCTCCACGGCGACGAATTCGGGCCGGTGCTCGTCCAGCCACTGCTCGATGCCCTGCTCGATGGCGACGAGCCGGTGCCCCAACTCCGCGTCGGCGGGCGTGCGGACGACACCGACGCCGATCATCGTGAGCGGCCGGCCCGCGACCCCCTCGACGACACCGACACCGCACCGCGTCAGACCGGGGTCCACACCCAGTACGCGCACGGCCCCTCCCCTCGGTGATCTTTGACTTCACGCCAGGCTAGCCGCTGCCACCGACAACGGCGGCGGGCCGGTGGGACGTGTTGTCCCACCGGCCCGCCGAAATCCGCTCAGCCCGCGGCGGCGCTACGCGTCGACCTTCTCCATGACCTCGTCGCTGACGTCGAAGTTGGCGAAGACGTTCTGCACGTCGTCGCTGTCCTCGAGCGCGTCGATCAGCTTGAAGATCTTGCGGGCGCCGTCCTCGTCCAGCTCGACCTGCATGGTCGGGACGAAGTTGGCGTCGGCCGAGTCGTAGTCGATGCCGGACTCCTGGAGCGCGGTGCGGACCGCGACCAGGTCGGTGGCCTCGGAGAGCACCTCGTAGGACTCGCCCAGGTCGTTGACCTCCTCGGCACCGGCGTCGAGCACGGCGCCCAGGACGTCGTCCTCGGACAGCTCGCCCTTGGGGACGATCACCACGCCCTTGCGGTTGAACAGGTACGACACGGAGCCCGGGTCGGCCATGGAGCCGCCGTTGCGGGTCATCGCGACGCGCACGTCGGAGGCGGCGCGGTTGCGGTTGTCGGTGAGGCACTCGATGAGCACCGCGACACCGTTCGGGCCGTAACCCTCGTACATGATCGTCTCGTAGTTGGCGCCGCCGGCCTCAAGACCACCGCCGCGCTTGACCGCGGAGTCGATGTTCTTGTTCGGGACCGACTGCTTCTTCGCCTTCTGGATGGCGTCGTAGAGCGTCGGGTTGCCCTCGATGTCGACGCCGCCCATGCGGGCCGCGACCTCGATGTTCTTGATCAGCTTCGCGAAGAGCTTGCCGCGCTTGGCGTCGATCACGGCCTTCTTGTGCTTCGTCGTAGCCCATTTAGAGTGGCCGGACATCTGCCTGTCTCCTTCGCGTAACCCATCTCTGCAACCAACGCCTGAGATCCTACAAGGACTACGGCGTCCGGTTCGCGCGCACCATGTCGACAAAGAGAGCGTGCACGCGGTGGTCGCCGGTCAGTTCCGGGTGGAACGACGTGGCGAGCGCGTTGCCCTGGCGGACCGCGACGATATGGCCGTCGTGCTCGGCGAGCACCTCGGTCTCGGCGCCGACGGACTCGACCCAGGGAGCGCGGATGAAGACGCCCTCCACAGGATCGCCCTCGACGCCCTTGACGTCGACCGCCGCCTCGAAGGACTCGTTCTGGCGGCCGAAGGCGTTGCGGCGCACGATCATGTCGATGCCGCCGACGGTCTCCTGGCCCGAGCGCGGGTCGAGGATCTTGTCGGCGAGCATGATCAGGCCGGCGCAGGTGCCGTAGACCGGCATCCCGGCGCGCACGCGCGCGCGTAGTGGCTCCATCACGCCGAACAGGACGGCCAGCTTGGAGATGGTGGTGGACTCGCCGCCGGGGATGACCAGGCCGTCCACCTCGGCGAGTTCCTCGGGGCGCCTGACCGGCCTGGCCACGGCGTCCGCCGCGGCCAGGGCGATGAGGTGTTCCCGGACGTCCCCTTGGAGTGCGAGCACTCCGATCACGGGATCGGTCATCACCAGCCTCGGTTCGCGTAACGCTCGGCCTCGGGGAGGGTGTCGCAGTTGATACCGACCATGGCCTCGCCGAGGTTGCGGGACGCGTCCGCGATGATCTTGGGGTCGTCGTAGAAGGTGGTGGCCTTCACGATGGCGGCGGCGCGCTTGGCCGGGTCGCCGGACTTGAAGATGCCGGAGCCGACGAAGACGCCCTCGGCGCCGAGCTGACGCATCAGGGCGGCGTCGGCGGGGGTGGCGACGCCACCGGCGGAGAACAGGACCACGGGGAGCTTGCCGAGCTCGGCGACCTCCTTGACCAGCTCGTACGGGGCGCGCAGGTCCTTGGCGGCGGCGTACAGCTCGTTGTTGTCGTAGCCGCGCAGGCGGGCGATCTCGTTCTTGATCTGGCGCAGGTGGCGGACGGCCTCGACGACGTTGCCGGTGCCGGCCTCGCCCTTGGAGCGGATCATCGCGGCGCCCTCGGCGATCCGGCGCAGGGCCTCGCCGAGGTTGGTGGCGCCGCAGACGAAGGGGGTCGTGAAGGCGAACTTGTCGCTGTGGTTGACCTCGTCGGCCGGGGTGAGGACCTCGGACTCGTCGATGTAGTCGACGCCGAGCGACTGGAGGACCTGGGCCTCGACGAAGTGGCCGATGCGGGACTTCGCCATGACCGGGATCGAGACGGCCTCGATGATGCCCTCGATCATGTCCGGGTCGGACATCCGGGCCACGCCGCCGTCCTTGCGGATGTCGGCCGGGACCCGCTCCAGGGCCATGACGGCCACGGCGCCCGCGTCCTCGGCGATCTTCGCCTGGTCCGGCGTGACTACGTCCATGATCACGCCGCCCTTGAGCTGCTCGGCCATGCCGCGCTTCACGCGCGCGGTGCCGGTCTCGGGGGCCTGGTTGTCGGTGCTGGACACGGGTGACCTCACTCGGTGAAAGAGGGTTTCTGCAGACACCGAGGAAACGTGAGTGGACCAGTCCACGGCAAGGGCCAATGGGAAGCCGGTGGATCCTTTTCGTGCCCGGGGGCGCGTGGGCCGCTGGGGTGCGAGGCTCCTAGGCAGCCCTGTCGACCAGTGCCGTAGGCGGCTCGTCGTCCATCTCGAAGGCCATCGGGAAGGGGGCGTGACCGGCCAGGCGGAACCAGCGGACTTTGCGGTGCTCGCGGAGCCGGCGGGCCGCGCCGACCGCGTCGTTGTGGAAGCGGCGGGCCATCGGAACCCGCCGTACGGCCTCGGTGAGCTCGTGGGCCGCCGAGTCTCCCCCCGGTGCCTCGCGCACGGCCTCGACCTGCTGGGCCTCCGCGAAGACCGCGCGCAGCGCCTGGCTCAACTCGCTCTCGGCGACCTCGCGTTGCTCCTCCTCGGCCTGCCGGGCAGCGTGTGCGGCCTCGTAGAGGACGATCGACGCGGCCGGGTCCAGGACGCCGGAGGTGGCCAGTTCCTGGGCCACGGAGGCGCGTCGCAGCAGCTGGGCGTCGAGGGCGGCGCGGGCGGCGTCGATGCGGGCGTGCAGGCGGTCGAGGCGGCCCGCGGTCCAGCTCAGGTAGAGGCCGATCGCGACCAGAACGACGAGGATCCAGATGAGGGTTGGGGTCACGGGCGCACACACTACGCGGCGCCGGAGGGACCGGGATCATGCCCGGTCCTCCTGCGGCCGGTCAGTCCCGCGCCAGCCCGAACCGCGCCCGGAACCCCTGTCCCCGCTCGTCGTCCTCGGCCGCGGCCACGGCCGCCGCCCCGTCCGTCACCGTCTCGTACACCGACAGGATGTCCGCGCCGACCGTCGACCAGTCGAAGCGCCGCACGTGCGCGCTCCCCCGCTCCCGCAGCTCGGCCCGCCGCTGAGGGTCACCGAGCAGCCGTACCGCCGCCTCGGCCAGTGCCTCCGGGTCCTCGTTGGCGAAGAGTTCGCCCGCCGCGCCCTGGTCCAGCACCTGCGCGAAGGCGTCCAGGTCGGAGGCCAGGACCGGTGCCCCGGCCGACATCGCCTCGACCAGGATGATGCCGAAGCTCTCGCCGCCGGTGTTGGGGGCGACGTACAGGTCGACGCTGCGCAGGAAGCGGGCCTTGTCCTCGTCGCTGACCATGCCCAGGAACTCGACCCGGGAGCGGAGTTCGGCGGGGAGGGACTCCACCGCCTCCTCCTCGTCGCCGCGGCCGGCCACCAGCAGCCGGGTCCGCGGACGCTCGGCGAAGATCTTCGGCAGGGCCTTCATCAGGACCGGCAGACCCTTGCGGGGCTCGTCGATACGGCCGATGAAGCCCATGGTGTCGCCCTGCCACTCCTCCTTGGGCCTGGCCCGGGCGAAGAAGTCGACGTCGACGCCGTTCGGGATGACGACCGCGTCGCCGCCGAGGTGTTCGACCAGCGTGCGGCGGGCGTACTCGCTCACCGCGATCCGGGCGCTGATCTTCTCCAGGGCCGCCTGGAGGATCGAGTAGGCGGCGATCATCGCCCGCGAGCGCGGGTTGGAGGTGTGGAAGGTGGCCACGATCGGCCCCGACGCCGCCCAGCAGGTCAGCAGGCCGAGCGACGGCGAGGTCGGCTCGTGGATGTGCACGACGTCGAACTCGCCGTCGTGCAGCCAGCGCCGGACCCGGGCGGCGCTCAGGAAACCGAAGTTGAGGCGGGCCACCGAGCCGTTGTACGGCACCGGGACCGCGCGGCCGGCGGAGACGACGTACGGCGGCAGCGGGGTGTCGTCGTCGGCCGGGGCGAGCACGGAGACCTCGTGGCCCAGGCGGATGAAGTACTCGGCGAGGTCGCGGATGTGGAACTGGACGCCGCCCGGGACGTCCCAGGAGTACGGGCAGACGATGCCGATCCTCACGACTGGCCCTTCTCCGGAGCGGAGGGTTTCTTCGCCGGGTCGAGGTCCTTGAGCCACAAGCGCTGGAGCATGTGCCAGTCCTCCGGATGGTCGGCGATCCCCGTGGCGAAGGCATCGGCCAGCGCCTGTGTCATGACAGACGTCCTTTCGGCCCGACTGCCTGACTCGGGTACCTCGATCGGGGGATGCACTCGTCCCTGCATGACGGGCGAGTCGTCGTACCAGAGCGTGACCGGCAGCAGCAGCGCGCCGGTCTGCTGGGCGAGCAGAGCCGGGCCGGCCGGCATCCTGGTGGCCTCGCCGAAGAACTGGACCTCGACGCCCGAGGACGACAGGTCGCGCTCGGCCACCAGGCAGACCAGGCCGCCGTCGCGCAGCCGCCGGGCCAGGGTGCCGAAGGCGGTGCCGCCGCTGTGCGGGAGGACCTCCATGCCGAGGCCCTCGCGGTAGGCGACGAAACGGTCGTACAGCGTCTCGGGCTTGAGGCGCTCGGCGACCGTGGTGAAGGGGGTTTCGAGCTTGGTGGTGACCCAGGCGCCGGCCAGGTCCCAGTTGGCCATGTGCGGCAGCGCGAGGATGACGCCCCTGTCGGAGGCGATCCCGTCGGTCAGGTGGTGGACGTCCTTGGGCTCGAAGCCGCCCTTTATGCGCTCGGCGCTCCAGGCCGGGAGCCGGAAGGACTCCATCCAGTAGCGCAGGTAGGAGCGCATGCCCGCGCGCGAGAGCTCGGCCAGGCGCTCGGGGCTCGCGTCCGGCAGCACGCGCGCGTAGTTGCTCTCCAGGCGCTGCACGCCCTTACCACGCCGCTTCCAGGCGACGTCGGCGATGGTCCGGCCGAGCCGTACGGCGACCGGCTCGGGGAGCTTCTTGACCGTGCCCCAGCCGAGTCCGTACAGCCCGTCCGTCAGCTGATCCCGGAGACTCACTTCGCCGCCTCCCTCCCCTGGGAGGCATTCTCGCTCTCCTGGGCGGCCGCGGCGGCCTCCGCCTCGGCCGATTCCCGGCGGACGGTGACCACCCGCTGGGTCAGCGTGACCAGACTGCCCACGGCCACGATCCACAGCGCGACGGGCAGCAGGTACTGGATGCCGGGCACGCCGAACTTGTGCAGGCCCGCGAGGCCGGCCGCGACCAGCGAGATGACCAGGCGCTCGGCGCGCTCCACGAGGCCGTTGACGGCGACCGGCAGGCCGATCGATTCGCCACGGGCCTTGGTGTACGACACCACCTGGCCGCTGGCCAGGCAGAAGATGGAGACCGCGCACAGGGCGATGTCGTCGCCCCCGCCCGCGTACCAGAGGGCGAAGCCGCCGAAGATCGCGCCGTCGGCCACCCGGTCGAGCGTGGAGTCCAGGAAGGCGCCCCAGCGGCTGGAGCGGCCCAGCTGGCGCGCCATGTTGCCGTCGACCAGGTCGGAGAAGACGAACAGCGTGATCACGATCGTGCCCCAGAAGAACTCCCCCATGGGGTAGAAGACCAGCGCACCCGCGACCACTCCGGCGGTGCCGAGGAGCGTGACCGTGTCGGGGCTGACGCCCCGGCGGATGAGAAACGCGGCGAACGGTGTGAGGACACGCGTGAAAAATGCACGCGCGTACTTGTTCAGCATGGCCTTCCCGACGGTCGGTGTGGCCGCGCGGCCCCTGCTGGCCACCGGCTGGCCCATCGTAGCCACGCGCGCGTGTGTACGACGTCCGGGCACCCTGAGCCCCATGTCACGACCGGACGGCATACGGGTAACGGCGGGATCGCGTCGTCCGTATGGACGCACCGTGACGGGAGTGGAAAGCTCGAAGGACCGCGGGCGTCATCGGAGCCGCCACCGCACGCGGCCCGGCATGCCCGCGCCCACAGTGACCTCACCGTGCACGGGAGGCAAGGCCATGGGCGACAAGGCAAGCGCACACCCCGGAGCCGCCGGCAGGGCTACAGCGGCCGACCACCCCGCGTCCGTACGGAATGTGGTGCTGGTCGGCCACTCCGGATCGGGCAAGACGACATTGGTGGAAGCCCTCGCGCTGACGGCGGGGGCAGTGAACCGGGCGGGCCGCGTGGAGGACGGCGGCACCGTCTCGGACTACGACGAGATCGAACACCGGCAGAACCGTTCGGTACAGCTCTCGCTGGTGCCGGTGGAATGGGACGGCATCAAGGTCAATCTTCTGGACACCCCCGGATACGCCGACTTCGTCGGGGAGTTGAGGGCCGGTCTGCGAGCGGCGGACGCGGCCCTTTTCGTCGTCTCGGCCTCCGACGGCGTGGACGGCTCGACCCGCATGGTGTGGGAGGAGTGCGCCGCCGTCGGCATGCCGCGGGCGATCGTGATCACGCACCTGGAGGCCGCCCGGGCGGACTTCGAGGAGATGACCCGGACCTGCGCGGAGGCCTTCGGCGGCGACGACCCCGACGCGGTGCTCCCGCTGTACCTGCCGCTGCACGGCGCGCAGGGGCCCGACGGGCACGCGCCCGTGACGGGACTGACCGGGCTGCTGTCGCAGAAGCTGTTCGACTACGCCTCCGGCGAGCGCAAGGAGTCCGAGCCGGGCGCGGACCAGCTGCCGGGGATCGAGGAGGCCCGCAACCGGCTGATCGAGGGGATCATCGCGGAGAGCGAGGACGAGACCCTCATGGACCGCTATCTCGGGGGCGAGCAGATCGACTTCAAGACGCTCGTCGAGGACCTGGAGCGGGCCGTCGCGCGCGGGGTCTTCTTCCCCGTCCTGGCCGCCGCCCCGGCCGCCGAGGGCGCCCGTCAGGGGCTCGGCACGATCGAGCTGCTCGAACTGGTCACGGGCGGCTTCCCGACGCCGTTCGAGCACCCCACACCGGGGGTCACGACCATCGACGGCAAGCCGCGCGAGATCAAGGCCTGCGACACGGCCGGCCCGCTGGTCGCCGAGGTCGTGAAGACCGCGTCCGACCCCTACGTCGGCCGGGTCTCCCTCGTGCGCGTCTTCTCGGGCACGCTGCGCCCCGACGAGACGGTGCACGTCTCCGGGCACGGGCTCGCGGACCGCGGCCACGAGGACCACGACGTCGACGAGCGCGTCGGCGCGCTGTCCACGCCCTTCGGCAAGCAGCAGCGCTCGGTGACGCACGCCATCGCGGGCGACCTGGTGTGCGTGGCCAAACTGGTCCGCGCGGAGACCGGGGACACCCTCTCCGCCAAGGACGACCCGCTGCTGATGGAGCCGTGGGAGATGCCCGACCCGCTGCTGCCGCTCGCCATCGAGGCGCACAGCAAGGCGGACGAGGACAAGCTCTCCATGGGGCTGTCCCGGCTGGTCGCCGAGGACCCGACGATGCGGCTCGAACAGAACCAGGACACCCACCAGGTGGTGCTGTGGTGCCTGGGCGAGGCGCACGCGGACGTGGCGCTGGAACGGCTGCGCAGCCGGTACGGCGTCCAGGTCGACGTCGTACCGCACAAGGTCTCGCTGCGGGAGACGTTCGCCGGCAGGTCGGCCGGGCGTGGGCGGCATGTGAAGCAGTCCGGCGGGCACGGGCAGTTCGCGATCTGCGAGATCGAGGTGGAGCCGCTGCCCGGCGGCTCGGGCATCGAGTTCGTGGACAAGGTGGTCGGCGGCGCGGTGCCGCGGCAGTTCATCCCGTCGGTCGAGAAGGGCGTGCGGGCCCAGGCGGCCAGGGGGGTCGCGGCCGGTTACGCGCTCATCGACGTGCGGGTGACGCTGCTCGACGGCAAGGCGCACTCCGTGGACTCCTCGGACGCGGCCTTCCAGACGGCGGGCGCGTTGGCGCTGCGGGAGGCCGCGGCCGACGCGAAGATCCACCTCCTGGAGCCGGTGGCCGAGGTGAGCGTGCTGGTCGGCGACGACTACGTGGGCGCCGTGATGAGCGACATGTCCGGGCGGCGGGGCCGCGTCCTCGGCACGGAACAGACGAGCGGCAACCGCACCCTGATCCGGGCCGAGGTGCCCGAGATCGAGATCGGGCGGTACGCCGTGGACCTGCGCTCCCTGTCGCACGGCACCGCCCGCTTCAACCGCAGTTACGCGCGGCACGAGCCGATGCCGCCGCAGATCGCCGAGAGGATCCGCGAAGAGGCGCGCGACGCCTCGTAGTTGGGACCGGGCGCCGCGCAAGTGGCGTACGGCGGCTCAGGAGTGGCCTTTGCGGAACGCTTCCCTCCGCGTAGGCGGGCGGCTTCGGCCGTCCGCCTACGAATGTCAGAGGCTGCGGATACTCTGATGACGTGATCAAGTTGTCACGGGATCACCGCGATGACCTGATCAACAGGTGTGCGGAGCAAGGAAGTCGGGAAGAGCCCCCGAGGCGACGTCCGACGGCGATCGGGGGCGGGAATGACCGTTGAGAGCGGCTACGGGGACATCTTCGGTCCCCAGGTGCCCCGCACGGGTGACGCGGGCCAGACGGCGACGTACGCCCTGGCCTCGGCCGCGTATCGGGACAATCCGGTCGAGGACATAAAGAAGGCCGACAACGAGTGGCACCAGACCGACGTCAAGGCGGGCCGCCCGTGGGCGAAGATCTTCCGGCCCAACCTGGGTGAGGCCTACTCCCGGGCGGTCGCGGACCGCATGATCGGCCCCGGCCGCAAGCCGCTGATCCAGTCCTTCGGCGCCGAGCCGCAGGTCGTCGTGGAGCACGCGCTCGCGGCGAACAACATCCGCAAGGACCGGGACAACCTGCTCTCGATCGTCATGGTGCTGTGCGGCCTGCTCTTCCTGCCCGGGCTGCTCGTCTGGCTGCTGATCTTCTCGATCCGCACCAGCGTCGCCAAGCGCGAGGACAAGCGGGCCGGCACGCTGGCGACGACGCTGCTGGTGGCGGTGGGCGCGCTCGCGGTGCTCTTCCTGATCAAGATGCCGTTCACCGGCTTCTGGGCCTGGTACGCGCGTGCCTGCGTCGTGATGCCGGTCATCGGCTGGTTCTGGGCCAAGCAGATCTGCGAGCGCACGGCGAAGGACCTGCGGGAGCGCTGGGACAGCCTGCTGGCCGGCAGCAGCGTGGGCGCCAAGGTGCCCGAGGCGGTGCCCACCAGCCCGGGCGAGACCAAGGCGGACGCGATGCGCCAGAACCTGGCCAAGCTCGCCGCCGAGCAGCAGTCCAACTCGGTGTTCTACGCCGGGCCCAAGGGCATCCTCGGCATGGGCACGCGTTGGGGCAGCTGGCAGCTCGCGGAGGACCTGGAGTCGGCGGACCCGACGCGGGAGATCCACCCGTTCCGCAGCTGGGACGTGATCCGGGCGATCCACGACGACCTGCGGATGCTGGAGCGGAACACCATCAACACCGGTGGTTTCCCGACGCCTTCGGTACGGCACTGGGTCGTCACGCCGATCGGGGAGGGCGCCAAGGCGGTGTCCCGGCCCGAGGGCACCGACGTGGAGGCGTACCAGGTCAAGTCGCACGCGATACAGGACATCTGCAACAAGCAGCAGTTCGGCGCGGGTGACCGGCACTACCTGGGCGTGCAGTGGACGCTGTGGGACGGGCAGCTGATCATCACCATGATGATCACGGTGACGGTGCTGCACCAGACGCTGCGCATCGAGATCACCGGGCATGCGCTCGGTCCCGTGAACTCGCTGTTCACCAGCAAGCCCGAGGCGCCGACGAAGGAGGTCCAGAAGTCCTTCAAGCCGTGGGAGACGCGAAAGGTGGCCCTCCCCCTGGTCAACACCGACGAGGTGGTACGGCTGGCGGTGCGAGCGCCGATCAGCTGGTACCCGCCGCTGCTCAACTGGCTCGGCGGCACGATAGGCCTGCCCGAGCCGTTCGGTCTGCGGCACGCCTGGGCCGACCAGCCATGGCGGCATCGCTTCATGGCGGACGACGCGCTGCGGGCGGCCACGCCGGTGCTGCGGGTTGTTCATGCCGCCGCGATACGGGTGCTCGGGGAGAACGGCGTGGACACGGAGAAGTTCGGGACCCGGTCGGCGTTCCTGTCGACGAACGTGCAGGACGCGTCGCCGCGAAAGGCCGACGTGTACGACGCGTAGGTGTGCGGGAGCCGATCAGGCTCCCGTCGGCCAGGCCTCGGCCAGCATCTTCCTGGTGTCGGCCAAGAGCTGCGGCAGCACCCGCGTGTGCCCCACCACCGGCATGAAGTTCGTGTCGCCTCCCCAGCGCGGGACGATGTGCTGGTGGAGGTGGGCCGCGATGCCGGCGCCGGCGACCGTGCCCTGGTTCATGCCGATGTTGAAGCCGTGCGCGCCGGAGGCGGTGCGCAGGGCCGTCATCGCCTGCTTGGTGAGGGCCGCGAGCTCGATCGTCTCCGCGTCCGTGAGGTCCGTGTAGTCGGCGACGTGACGGTAGGGGACGACCATCAGGTGGCCGCCGTTGTAGGGGTAGAGGTTCAGGACCGCGTAGACGTGCTCACCGCGCCGGACGATCAGCCCGTCCTCGTCGGACTTGGCCGGGATCGAGCAGAAGGGGCAGCCGTCGTCGGCACCGGGGCCGGTCGGCTTGTTCTCACCCTGGATGTAGGCCATCCGATGGGGCGTCCACAGGCGCTGGAAGGCGTCCTGGATCCCCACTCCCAACTGCTGCTCCGGCTCACTCGTCATGCCATGCAGCATATGGCGTCGCCCGTTCGCGGCGTGTCGGCGGGGTTCCGCGAAAAGCCTGCCGCGCCAAGCTGGGCTCGTGGACGATGACACTCGCAGAGCCCGCTGGGAGCAGCGCACCGAGCTTCCCCTCGCCGTCGCGTCGCTGGCCTTCCTCGCCTCGTACGCGGTCCGCGTCCTGGCGCCCGGTCTGACGGACCCCGTGCAGGACCTGGCCCTCGCGGTACTGCTGGCTTCCTGGGCACTGTTCGCCGTCAACTACGCCGTGCTGTGGCGGCTGAGCGGGCAGGGGCTGCGCTTCGTACGGAAGCACCCGCTGGACGCAGTGGTCGTGATCCTGCCGCTGCTGCGCCCGCTTCGGGTCGTCAAGGTCTACGAGGCCGTGCAACGACGGCACGGCAAACCGCGGCTGGCCCTGCACGCGCGCGTGATCGCCTACTCCGGGCTCGCCACGGTACTGCTCGGCTTCGCCGGCGCCCTCGCCGTCTACCAGCAGGAACGCGGCGCACCGGGAGCGTCCATGAAGACGTTCGGGGACGCCGTCTGGTGGACCTGCGCGACCCTGACGACCGTCGGCTACGGCGACATCACGCCGGTCACGCCGCTGGGCCGGCTGATCGCGGTCGGGATGATGGCCATCGGGCTGGCCCTGCTCGGCGCGGTGACCGGCACCTTCGCCTCGTGGCTGCTACAGGTGTTCGCCCGGGAGGACGACGAGAGGCCCCCGGGAAGCTGAGCTCCCGGAGGCCTCCGTACAGGACGTCGGATCAGACCTGCGCCCGCTCCTCCACGACCTTCACGATCTTCGCGATGGCCTCGTCGAACGGGATGCCGTTCTCCTGCGAGCCGTCGCGGTAGCGGAAGGACACCGAGTTGTTGGACATGTCCTCGTCGCCCGCGATGACCATGAAGGGCACCTTCTGCTTCTGGGCGTTGCGGATCTTCTTCTGCATACGGTCCGAGGAGGAGTCCACCTCGACCCGCAGGCCCTTCTTCTTGGCCTCGGCGGCGAACTTCTCCAGGAACTCGACGTGCGCGTCGCCGATCGGGATGCCGACCGCCTGGACCGGCGCGAGCCACGCCGGGAAGGCGCCCGCGTAGTGCTCCAGGAGGACGGCGAAGAAGCGCTCGATCGAGCCGAAGAGCGCGCGGTGGATCATGACCGGGCGCTGCTTGGAGCCGTCCGGACCCGTGTACTCCAGGTCGAAGCGCTCGGGCAGGTTGAAGTCGAGCTGGATGGTCGACATCTGCCAGGTGCGGCCGATCGCGTCCTTGGTCTGGACGGAGATCTTCGGGCCGTAGAAGGCGGCGCCGCCCGGGTCCGGGACCAGGGGCAGGCCCTGCTTCTCGGCGACCTGGCGGAGCGTCTCGGTCGCCTCCTCCCAGACCTCGTCGGAGCCGACGAACTTCTCCGGGTCCTTGGTGGACAGCTCCAGGTAGAAGTCGGTCAGGCCGTAGTCCCGCAGCAGGCCGAGGACGAAGGTGAGCGTCTTGTCGAGCTCCTCCGACATCTGCTCGCGGGTGCAGTAGATGTGCGCGTCGTCCTGCGTGAAGCCCCGGGCGCGGGTCAGACCGTGCACGACGCCCGACTTCTCGTACCGGTACACGGTCCCGAACTCGAAGAGGCGCAGCGGCAGTTCGCGGTAGGAGCGGCCGCGCGCGTCGAAGATCAGGTTGTGCATCGGGCAGTTCATGGGCTTGAGGTAGTAGTCCACGCCCTCGTCGAGCTGCATGGGCGGGTACATGCCGTCGGCGTACCAGTCCAGGTGCCCGGACGTCTCGAAGAGCTTCCCCTTCGTGGCGTGCGGGGTGTAGACGAACTCGTAGCCCTCCTCCTCGTGCCGACGGCGCGAGTAGTCCTCCATGACCCGGCGGATGATGCCGCCCTTGGGGTGGAAGACGGCGAGGCCGGAGCCGATCTGCTCCGGGATGGAGAACAGGTCGAGCTCGTTGCCCAGCTTGCGGTGGTCGCGCTTCTCGGCCTCGGCGAGGAAGTCGAGGTAGCCCTTGAGCTCGTCCTTCGAGGGCCAGGCGGTGCCGTAGATGCGCTGCAGCATCGGGTTCTTCTCGCTGCTGCGCCAGTAGGCGGCCGCGTTGCGCATCAGCTTGAACGCCGGGATGTTGCGGGTCGAGGGCAGGTGCGGGCCTCGGCAGAGGTCCTTCCAGCACAGCTCGCCGGTCTTGGCGTCCAGGTTGTCGTAGATCGTCAGCTCGCCGGCGCCGACCTCGACGTCCGCGCCGTCGTCGCTGGACGCGGAGCCCTTGAGGCCGATCAGTTCGAGCTTGTAGGGCTCGTTAGCCAGCTCTTCGCGGGCGGCCTCGTCGGTCACCACGCGGCGCGAGAAACGCTGACCGCGCTTCTGGATCTCCTGCATCTTCTTCTCGATGGCCTTGAGATCCTCGGGCGTGAACGGCTTCTCGACGTCGAAGTCGTAGTAGAAGCCGTCCTTGACCGGCGGGCCGATGCCCAGCTTGGCCTCGGGGAAGAGCTCCTGCACGGCCTGCGCCATCACGTGCGCGGTGGAGTGGCGCAGGATGTTGAGGCCGTCCTCGGAGGTGATCTCCACCGGCTCCACGACCTCGCCCTCGGCGGGCGCGTAGGCGAGGTCCTTGAGCTCGCCGGCCACGCGCGCGGCGACGATCGAGCGCTCGCCGGCGAAGAGCTCGGCGGCCGTAGTGCCCGTCGTCACCACGCGCTCTTCCCGCTCGGAATCGCGTTGGATGATCACACGGACGTCTGACACCGGTCTCTCCTGACTGAAGGTGGGTGCGGCGCCATACCAGGAGCGCGCGCAATAGGGGATCGTACCGACCCCGACCCGCCGACCGCGAAACGGTTGCCTTTCGAGAAGGCCGGTCCGGCCTCAGTCGCAGTCGTCCCCGCTGCACGCCTCCTCGAAGAAGTCGAGGTTCTCGTGGAGCGACTTCATCAGCCGGTCCCGCTCCGCCTCGTCCACCTGTATCGGTACGACCCCACAGGCGCCGGTGAGCCGCCGGAAGCCGCCCCGGCTCTCCAGCCGCCCGTGCACGCGCACCGGCAGCCCCACGAGGTGGGCGTGCCCGGCGATGCGGTAGTCCTCCTCGTCCAGGGTGATGCGGACGTGCGGTATCTCGGCCCCGGCGATCACCCGCAGCCGTACGCTGCCGTCCCCGCGCGTCCCCGACCTGCGCAGTCGTACCACCGTGCCGGTGATCCGGACGGGCACGGACGGCTCGTCGCGCAGATAGCGGGCGCCGGCCTCGCGCAGCACGGGCAGGTCGCCCGGCGAGAACTCCACCGGCTCGGTGGTGGCCGCGCCGTCCTCGGGCACGCCGGCCGCGGGGGCCCACTCCACGCCGATCCGGGCGCCCTCGGTGCCGCGCACCAAGGCGATCAGCGCCTCGGTGAGCTCCCGGCTGACGCCTGCCTCGACGGCGCCGTCGAAGGCGTCCATGCCGCCGGTGGCCCGCTGGTAGTCGATGGCCTCGCGGGCGGCGTAAAGGGCCTGGTGGAGGCGTACCGCAAGGGGGCGTCCGGTGCCGACGGGCACGAAGGCGGTCAGGCGGTCGCCGCCGGTCGCGGAGCCGACCAGGACGCTTTCCAGCTGTGCGGCGGCTGCGCGGCGGTGCCGGGCGCCGTAGTAACCGGCACGCGCGCGTGTGGCGAGCGCGGCGGCGAGCAGCATCTGGCGGGCGGCGGTGCGCAGTTGTTCCTCGACGACCCAGTGCGCGGAGTCGGCCGGGCCGGTAGGCACGTCCCGCCACCAGCGGATCTCGTCGCTGGGCACGGCGAGCCCGACCAGCACCTCGCGGGCGGAGGGCGTGCCGCTGCGGGACAGGGCGGTCAGCGCCTCGCCGAGCAGGTCGTCGCTGTCGGGGAAGGCCCGGCTCTCGGGCACCAGCAGGCTCGTGCCGCTGCCGCCGGGCCCGGGTGGGGTCCAGCGGCCGTACCGTCCGGCGGCACCGCCGCGCCGCTGCCAGCCGTGCCGGCGCAGCAGGGCGCTCAGGACGGCGGGATCGACCTCGTCGGGCTCGGGGGGCCGGTGCCAGGCCGCTTCGACGGGATGCGGCCTCACCGGCCGTACTGGCTCCTCCAGGGGGCGGTGCGTCATGGTCTGCCTCCCGTCCCGACCCGCGTCATGATCTCGCACAGCGCTCGGTCGTCGAAGATGCGTGAGGTCGGTATCCGCACGGTGGTCCGGGTCCGTCCGGTGATCGGGTGCCCGGCCAGGTTGACCCAGTAGCAGCAGTGCCGCAGGTCGAGCCGGTCGTGCCCGGCTCTGAGCCACTGGTCCTGGGACCGGGGGACGATCATCACGACCAGGATCTTGTGGACCGAGACCGGGGTGCGCGCGAGCTTGCGCAGGTGGTCGTTGTCCAGCGTGAAGGAGAAGAACCGGCCTGGTGGGTTGGGCGCGAGCTGGTACGTGCACTTCAGCTGCACCTTGATGGTCACCTCGTCGTCGACGGTGTGCCCGGGCGAGCCGTGACTGACGTGCCAGTCGATGCCGTTGTCCGGAAACGGCTGCGACAGCGAGCAGCCGGCCGCCGCGGCGACGGCGTGCAGATATCCCACCTGCAGTGTCTCCATGCAGGCGGTGGTGGCGAGTGAACCGCGAAGGGGGCCCGTACGTTCGGGCAGCAGCCCGCCCCGTTCGGGCTGCGCTATCGCCATGACCAAACAGCCTTCCAAGCCAAGTGAATCCCCGCGTCGGGCCGCTGAACTGCAAAGACCCGTACTCCTGTTGTGTCCTTCCGGCGTAGTGCGCAAACAGCCCGGGTATCACCAAACAGGCAGAAGACGGGACGTCAGCTGCCGTGGGTGAACGAGGAGTTGTGTAGGCATGACGTGCTGGTACGAGGGGCCCCTGGCCGCATTCGACACGGAGACCACGGGCGTTGACGTCGAGACCGACCGGATCGTGTCGGCCGCCGTCGTCGTCCAGGACGCCCCGGGCACCCGGCCCCGGGTGACCCGCTGGCTGGTCAACCCGGGCATGCCGGTGCCGGAGGCGGCGACGGCGGTGCACGGGCTGACGGACGAACACCTTCAGCGGAACGGCCGCTGGCCGGCGCCGGTGATGTACGAGATAGCGGAGGAACTGGCCGAACAGGCCGCGATGACACGCCCGTTGGTCGTGATGAACGCGCCCTTCGACCTGACTCTCCTCGACCGCGAGCTGCGCCGCCATCGCGCCTCCTCGCTCGACGCGTGGTTCGAGGGCCCGCCGCTGCGGGTGCTCGATCCGCGGGTCCTGGACAAACATCTGGACCGCTACCGCAAGGGCCGCCGCACCCTGACCGACCTGTGCGCGCACTACGGCGTGACTCTGGAGGGCGCGCACGACGCGGCGGCCGACGCACTCGCCTCGCTGGATCTCGTACGGGCCCTCGGGCGCCGTTTCGCGGCCCGCCTCGAGCGCCTCTCCCCCGCCGAACTGCACACCCTGCAGACGACCTGGCACGCCGCCCAGGCACGCGGTCTGCAGGCGTGGTTCACCAAGAGCGGCACGCCGGAGACAGTGAACACGGAGTGGCCACTACGACCGGACCTGCCGGCGGCGGCGTAAGATCGGAAGCGTATCCCTGTCACAGGAACACAAAAAGAGCCGGTCCGCATGATGATCATACGAACCGGCTCTTTCCCGGTGGGCGATACTGGGTTCGAACCAGTGACCTCTTCGGTGTGAACGAAGCGCTCTCCCACTGAGCTAATCGCCCGGGAACGGACTGAACAATACAGGCCCCCGCCGGTTTCCTTCAAACCGCTTCGAGGTGGGCCACAAGTCCCCGCCGTCCGGCACTCATCATCAACCGGTGGTTGGCGCGGAACAGCGGTCGCCCCGGCACGGCGAGCCGCCTGAGCAACGGCTTGTTCACGTCGACGACCTGGTCGTAGCGGGCGAGGGTGCCGACCGCGTCCGCGGTGAGGGTCCAGCGCGCCCAGCCGTCGAGGTCGCCGGACATGACGATCTCCAGGACGCCGGCCACGGGATCGCGCCGTACCGCACGCGCCGTGAAGGTGATGTCGTACGGCAGGACCGACCGGATGCGGATGACGCCGGTGGTGTCGTCGACCTTGGTGACCTCGCGGATCTGAGGCCACCAGCGCGGATACTCCTCGGCCCGCTCCAGCACCTCGTACACGGTGGGGAGCGGCGCGGGCAGGGCCCACAGGGTGCGGAAGCGGTAGTGCGTCCAGTCCATGTGGGGAGTCTGCCCGGGATCTGAGTACGTTCTGAGTACCCGCACTCATGTCGCGCGGACGTGACCCGGACCACACTCCGAGGCATGACGCATGTTCCGCCCCCGGCCGAGGAGTTGCGGCTCCTCGACGCCGAGCTGTGGCACCTGGACGCCCGCCGGCTCCAGCTGCTCAACCGCCGCGCCTGGCTGGTCTCGACCCTCCAGTCCGCAGCGCAGCTGCCCGCCCGGCAGGTGCCGCCCGCCCAGCCGCCCCGACCGGAGCCCGCGGCACCCCGCGTGCAGAACATGCTGCTCCTGCTCGGCGGCGTCCTGCTCACCATCGCCGCGATGGTGTTCACGCTGGTCAGCTGGGGACACCTGGGCATCACCGGCCGGGCCCTCGTGCTCGGCGCCCTCACCCTCGCCGTCCTCGCGACCCCGCTGCCGCTGCTGCGCCGCGGGCTGCGCTCGACGGCCGAGTCGGTGGCCGGCCTGGGCCTGGCGCTGACGGCGCTGGACGCGTACGCGCTGCACGAGACCGCGTTCACGGGAACGGACGGTACGGCGTACGCGGCAGCGGCCACGGCAGTGCTGGCCACGGTCTGGGCGGCGTACGACCGCGCCCTGACCGCGACGAGCGGCCCCCTCCGTCTGCCGCTCCCCGCCGCGCTGACGACGGCCCAACTCCCGCTGCTCCTCTGGGCGATCGCCGCCGACGCGGGTGCGTACGGCGTCACGGCCGCGCTCCTCCTGACGGCCGGGCTCGACACGATTGTGGCGCTCCGCGGCACCGCCGGGTCCGTACGATTCGTCGCCGCCCTCGGCGCGTACGGCACGGGCGCGTGGGGCGCACTGACGGCCGGCTGGCTCACCTGGGACGCAGCCGGCCCGAGCGCCGCCGCCCGTGCGGCGGCGCTCCTCACTCTGGCGGCGGCGATCGCCGTGGGGGCGGCCTGGCGAGGAGAAAGCCCGGCCGACGGGGATACGGCGACCAGCGCGAACGGCACCTCCAAGGCCACCGCCGGCGGCGTCGCGGCCGGCGTCAACGCCGTCGCCGGTGGGCTGCTGCTGGTCGCGGCCGTCGGCGGCCTGCTCCGGACGGCGTTGCCCGGCGGCTGGACCGTGCCGGGGTATCTGGCCTGCGGTGTCGCGCTGTTGGGGGCACTGCGGGCGCCCTTGCCCGCGACCGTCCGGCGTGGCTTCGTGCAGGCCTCGGCCGCCGTCCAGGCAGTCGCCGTCGCCTGTGCGCTGCCGCTGGTCAGCGTCGCGCTGCTGGGTCCGCTCGGGTGGACGGGGCGGGCGTGGTCCGGCGTGCCGGCGGACGCCCGGGCCGCGGTGACCGCCGACACGCCATGGCCGCCGCATCCCGCACAGCTGCTGCTCGCGCCGGTGGTCGTGGCCGCCGTACTACTCGTCCTGGCCCGTTCCGAGACCTGGCGCCCGCGAGCCACGACCGGTGCCACGGTCCTCCTCTGGGCGACCGCCATGGCAGTCGCCCCGACCCTCCAACTCCCCTACACCGTAGCCCTGTTGCTGCCGGCGGCAGTCACCGTCGCAACCCTCGCAGCCGCCGCCTTCCGTCCCCGCCCTCTGCTCCCGACCGCCCTCGCCCTGGCCACCTCCGTCGTCCTGGCCTTCCTCGCGCTGCCCTCCGAGGCGGCCACCCTCACCCTGCTGTCCGTCCTCACCGCCCTGTTCGCCACGGCCTCCCTGCGTCCGCACCTCGCCCCGGTCACGGCCCCGACGGCACTCGTCCACGCCACCGCCCTCGCCTGCGCGACGGGGGCGGCGGCGGACTGGTCGCCGCAGTACACGGCCCTGCCGGTCCTGGCGATCCCGGTGGCGGCAGCCCTCCTCGCGCCCCGCCTCGCCCACGCGCGCGTGCCGGTCGAGGTGACGGGCGCAGCCGCCGCGCTCCTCGCCATCGGCCTCGCGGTCACCGACCCTCCGATGCTCGCGCTGGTCCTGGCCCTCTGCGGAGTGATCGCCGCGGGTACAGCCGTACGCCCCGACCGCCGCGCCGTCGGCTACGCGGCAGCCGCCCTCTTCGTCCTCGCCACCTGGGTACGCCTGGCGGCCTGGGACGTCGGCACCCCGGAGGCCTACACGCTCCCGGTCACCATCCCGGCGCTGCTGGTCGGCGCCCTGCGCAGAAGCCGCGCCCCGCAGACCTCGTCCTGGACGGCATACGCCCCCGGACTCACCGCCACCCTGCTGCCGAGCCTCGCCGCGGCCTGGGACGACGTCCACTGGACCCGCCCTCTGCTGCTCGGCACCGCGGCCCTGCTGATCACCGTGCTCGGTGCCCGGCACCGGCTCCAGGCACCCCTCGTGCTCGGCGGCTCGGTCCTCGCCCTGGACGCCCTGCACGAACTCGCCCCGTACTTGGTCCAGATGACCGACACCCTCCCCCGCTGGGTACCTCCCGCACTCGCCGGACTGCTGCTGCTCGCGCTCGGTGCCACCTACGAGCGCCGCATCAGGGACGTCCGACGGGTGCGGGAGGTCCTGGGGCGGATGAACTAGCCCGCTACGACGGCATCTTGTCGCCGAGCAGCGCGAGGTTCTCGATGGCGGCGAGGCCGTAGAGCGCGGTGTCGTTCGTGGACACCCAGCTCGCCTCGCCGCCCGCGACCAGGGCCATGGGACCGCTGACCTTCTCCGTCTTCCACGGTGAGGACTCCATGTACCCGTCCGAGCTGTAGAACTTCGTCCACGCACGCTTGGCCAGCACCGCGTCCCCGGTCTGTACGGCGGCGTACGCGTCGAGCCGCGAGTGCCCCTGGAAGAGCAGCAAGGTCCCGAAGTCCGAGCCGTACCGGGCCTTCTGCTCGGCCTTCGTGGCGTTGAAGAACCGGCAGTAGTCGAAGTACGCCTCGTTGAACTTCGGCATGTCCACCAGGTCGATCAACTCGGCGCACAGCTCGTTGAGTCCGAAGACGGCGGAGAGGTGCGAGACGCCGACCACCGGGGTCGTGGCGACGGCGAACTTCCCGGTGTCGAGGTCGTACAGCCCACTCCCCTGCACAAAGCCGTTGGGCTGCGCGGCGATGCCCTCCATCGTCGACAGCACCCGCGCCCTGGCCTTCTCCCACTTGGGACCCTTGCGTTCCCACTCGGTCAGCCAGGCGGACACCAGCCCGCTCCAGTCCGTGCCGAACCCGACCGACAGCGCGTGCCGGTCCGGTGTGTAGGGATCGGTCCGCACCTTGCGCTGGGGGTCGAGGACGAGGAAGGTCTCGTCGGAGTCGACGTTGGCGTGCATGAGGTCGCCGACGCGCTCGTCCGCGGTGAGGAAGTAGTAGTAGCGCCGGTAGGTGGTGTTGGCGATGCGCTGCTGCTTGGCACTGTCGGCGTAGTGCTGCACGCCGTGCCGCGTACCGAGTCCCGCCCACTGCCCGATGTGGTAGACGTCGACCTCGCCGGTGTGCCGTGTCATCGCCTCGGCGAACCGGAAGACGTCGGACCGGCCGCTTCTGAGGTACGCGAACCACAGCCAGAGGTCCGGCGAGAGCTCGGAGTTGTCCCAGGCGTAACCGCCGATGTCGTAGCGCCACACATGCCGCACCGTGTCGTAGGTGTGCATGATGTCGCCGTAGTCCCAGAAGCCGTACCAACGGCGTTGCTCCACCTGGTCCTTGTAGTAGGTGAAGAGGAAGTCGAGGTGGTCCTCGATCTTCGCCTTGGCCGGCGTGGAACGGTCCGGCTCGGAGTACAGCCCCGGCCCGAACACCTTCGCCTTGATGAGCTGCTTGGGCGGCGCGGCCAGTTGCGGCAACACCCGTACGGCCTCGACCTGCCCGGCCAGGGTCTCCGGGGTCGGCGTCGACTCGTTGGCCCAGAAGAGGAGTTCGGAGGTGCGGGCTATGCCGTACGGCGTCCCGAACTCGGGCTCGTAGTCCTCGTAGGTGATGTTGAGGCCTTCGAGTTGCTCGGCGTACGTGTCCTGGCCCATGCCGTCGTGGTAAAAGCGCAGGTCCATGGGCTGCGCCTCGGGCGACCAGAGCCAGAGGGTGACCTCGGCCGCGTCCGTGTGCGCGTCGCGGATGTCGAGCTGCGCCGGGTACTTCTCCCAGAAGTCCCGCAGCCCGAAGGAGAATCCGCCGCTCGCGCCGCCGACGTAACCGAACCCGGAGGCCCGCTTGCCACCGCCGGCGCCGATCCAGCCGTACCCCTTCTTGGTCCTCTTGCGGAGCGTGAAGCCGTCGGCGGAGAGCTGCGAGAGCGTGTAGTCGCCCCACTCCGGGATGTACTGGAGCCGGGTCGTCACCCGCTGGTCCCAGGTGGCCGGGTCGGGCAGCTTCTGCCCCGCGTACTGCGCCGCCTGCACGGCCGCCCCGGGGTCCCGGCGCAGGCCGGTGATGCCCTTCACGGCCTCCCGCAGCAGGCCGGTGCCCTCGCCGCCGATCCGGATGTGCCGGTCGTACGACTCGTCCCGCATCGGCACGTCGAAGCGCACGCCGAGCCCGCGGATGAAGTCCCCGCTCGCCTTGCCGGGTTCCTGCTTCCCGTCGAAGGTGATGGTGTGCACCATGCGGAAGGAGTCGGCGCCGGCGTAGAAGTACAGCCGGATGGAGAACGGCAGCCAACTCCGTTCTCCCTTGCGGTGCTTGCCGTCGATCCGCACCACCGCCCGCACCGGGCCGTCCTGTTCGACGGTCACCTCCCCAATCGCGCCGTCGAAGCGCTCGGTCTTCACCGCGCCCTGGTCCTCGTCCTCGATCTCGGGCTGGCGGATGAGGACCAGCCGCCCGTTCCTGGCGATCTCGGTCGAGCCGCGGGTGACGGAAGTGACGATGGTCGAGCCGTTCTTGCCGATCTTCGCCGTGATCACGCCGGTCGACACGTCGATCGTGCTGCCGGTCTTGTCGACGGTGACCTTCCGGGCGGGCTCGGCCGCTTCACCGGCGGCGAGGGTGAGCTTGCCGTTGCCCGAACTCACCGCGTGCGCCGACCACTTGAGAGATCCGTCCGGCCAGTAGGCGATCGGCCAGGACTGTACGGGTACGTCCTTGCCGTCGGCGTCCGAGACCGCGAAGGCCTGGTCGGCCTGGTACACGCCCTTCGGCCAGGGCACGCCCACGGTCGAACCGGGCGCGGCGCCCAGACCGCCGTCCTCCAGCCAGTCCAGGGTCACCGGATCGGCGTCGGCGGCCTCGGCTCTCGGCGCGGCCTGCGCCTCCTTGGCTCCTGGCGCCCAGCTGAACTGCGCGGCGGCTCCGGCGACGGCGGCGGCCTTGAGGAGGGACCTGCGGGGGATGGGAGACATGAGAGTTCGGCCTTTCCTTTCCATTGCGGATGGTCAGGGGCATGACAGAGGGGAGGAGCACTCGGTGTCATGTCACATATCACTGACTGATCAGTGATATGTGACATGGCACTGATCTGACGCTCACCGACGCCGCTGCCGCTCCTCCACAGCAACACCACCCGCCACGACAGCCCCCAGCACGGGAACCGCGAGCGGCGCGACGAACCAGGCGGACAGGGCCACCACGGCCAGCCCGCCGATGATCAGGAAGGACCCGGCGGGGTCGAGGACGGTACGGCGGCCGGCGGTGGCGAGCAGCGCCCGCCACCGCTCCCCCGGCGTCCATACCGCCGCCGCACGCAGCCCGGCGACGGCGACGCCGATCAGCGCGAACAGCCCGACGGCCCCGACGAAGGGCCCGCCCGGTATCCCGGCGCGCACGGCCTGGACGTCCACCCAGGCCACCGCCACCGCGACCCACCCGCCGAGTCCGACGACCCACCCGCCGCGCACCGCCGTACGGAAGTCGGCGACGAACTCCCGCCACCCACCGCCCTGATGGGCCGTCCGCCGCCGCAGGTGCCGGGCGCCCGCGGCGAAGGCCGCCGGGTAGGTGATCACGCCCAAGGAGGCGACCGCGATCCACACGCCGGTCAGCAGACACTCGGCGAACACGGCGAACCGTTCCGCCAGGACGGACTCGGATTGTCTACGTGCCTTCACCCGCGCCTGGGCCATGACGACCGCCTCAGCCCTTCAGTCCGGAGGTCGCCATTCCGTCGATCAGATAGCGCTGGAAGGCGAGGAAGAACAGGAGTACGGGCAGCAGCGCCACCAGCGACATCGCGATGAGGCCGCCGTAGTTGGCGGCGACGCCGTCGGAGTCGCGGAACATCATCATGCCGAGGGAGACGGTGTACTTGCCGGGCTCGTTGAGGTAGATCAGCGGGCCCATGAAGTCGTTCCAGGCGTTGATGAAGGTGAAGATGGCGCTGGTGATGAGCGCGGGCCGGCACAGCGGCAGCACGATCGACCAGTAGATCCGGAAGTGGCCGCAGCCGTCGATACGCGCGGCCTCGTCCAGTTCCCTCGGCAGGTTGCGCATGAACTGCACCATGAGGAAGACGAAGAAGGCCTCCGTCGCCAGGTACTTGCCGAGCAGCAGCGGCACATAGGTGTTGATCAGTTCCATCTTCTGGAACATCACGTACTGCGGGATGAGCAGCACGTGGTACGGCAGCAGGAGCGTGCCGATCATCAGGGAGAACAGCAGGTTCCGGCCGGTGAACCTGATCTTGGCGAAGGCGTACGCCGTCAGGGAGCAGGAGATCAGGATGCCGACGACGGCGCCGTCGGCGTAGAAGAGGGAGTTCTGGAAGAAGGTCCAGATGGAGATGTCGGCGATGCCGTCGGCCAGGCCCTTGAAGTTCGCCAGGATCGGGTGGGACGGGAACAGCTGGAGGCTGTTGATGATGTCCTTGCTGGGCTTGAAGGACGCGCCGAGCACCCAGAGAACGGGATAGAGGACGACCGCCAGGACCAGCAGCGAGCCGATGTGCCAGACGAGCGAGCCGGTCCGCTTCCGGTTCAGGGCCAGGGGTTTGGTCGTGGTCGGCCTTGTGGTGGTCGCGCTCATCGGGCGCCCTCCGTGTCGTTCTCGTAGTGCACCCACTTCTTCTGCGACCAGAACAGGACGGCGGTCACCAGGGCCACGGCGAGCAGCAGCATCCAGGCCATCGCGGAGGCGAAGCCCATCTGGGCGTTCTTGAAGCCCTGTTGGTACAGGTAGCAGGTGTAGACGAGCGTGCTGTCGGCCGGACCGCAGTAGGTGTTGGAGACGACGTAGGCCGAGCCGAAGATCTGGAAGGAGTGGATGGTCTCCAGCAGGATGTTGAAGAAGAGCACCGGCGAGATCATCGGCAGCGTGATGTTCCAGAAGCGCCGGAAGGGTCCGGCTCCGTCCATCTCGGCCGCCTCGTAGAGCTCCCTGGGCACCTGCTTGAGTCCGGCCAGGAAGATGACCATGGGCGCGCCGAACTGCCAGACGGTGAGCGCGACCAGGCAGTAGAGGATCCAGTCGGGGTTGCCGACCCAGCCGCCCGCGTGGATGCCGACGGCGGAGAGCGTACGGTCCACGATGGCGTCGTCGGAGAAGATCGACCGCCAGACGAAGGCGACCGAGACGCTCGCGCCGATGAGCGAGGGGGCGTAGAACGCGGCCCGGTAGAAGGCCTGTCCGCGTCGGCTCTGGGAGAGCAGGAGGGCGACGCCGAGGGCGAGCAGCAGCTTGAGGGGCGTGCCGATGATGACGTACTTGGCCGTCACCTGGACCGACTTCTGCCACCGCGGGTCGTCGAACATCTTGGTGAAGTTGTCGAGCCCGATCCACTTGGGGCTGTTGAAGAGGTTGTAGTCGGTGAAGGCGAAGTAGAGCGAGGCGACCATGGGGCCCGCGGTCAGGAGCAGGAAGCCCGCGATCCACGGGGACATGAAGAGGTAGCCGGCGAGGTTCTCCCGGCGGCCCCGCCGCTTGACGGCGGCGGGGGCGGCGGAGCGGACCTTCCGGGTGGCGGGCGGTGAGTCCTTGACGAGCGTCACGGTGCTTCCCAATCGGTTCCGGTGAGGTCCGTTCAGGCCTGGAAGGCGGCCTGCGACTCGTCGAAGAACTGCTTCACCGCGTCGGAGACCTTGGACTTGCCCAGGGCGAGGTCGCCGCCGATGCGCAGGAAGGCGGCCTCGATGGTGTCCGCGCCGGAGGGGTGCGGGGTGATCGTGCCGAGGACGCCGGCCTTGGCGGTGTCGGTCTCGTACTGCGCGATCTCCTTGTTGACGGTGTCCGTCGGATTGAAGGCCTCGTACTGCTCGGTGCTGGCGAGGATGCCGCGGTCGTAGCCCATGATCTTGCCGACCTCGGGGTCGTGGACCATGAAGTTGATGAACTGGGCGACTTCCTTGGGGTGCTGGGTGCGCGCGGAGCCGCTCAGCATCAGGGAGGCGAGGTACTGGCCGGTGTGCTTGCCGTCCATGGTCGGGATCGGCGCGAGGCCGTATTCGCTGTCGCCCTCGGCCGAGTAGCGGACGGTGAAGTTGTCCCAGGTGAATTCCGAGGCCCCGTGCCCGGCGGAGAGCGAGGACTTGGGCCGGTCCTGCGCGACGATCTTCGGGTCGGTGATGATGCCGGCCTTCGCGCGGTTGTAACCGTCCTGCCACCACTCCGTCAGATCGGCCTTGTCGAAGCCCAGGCCGTCCTTGGTGTAGAAGGCCTTTCCGTTCTGCCGCAGGTAGAGGTCGTACAGGTACATGATGCTGAAGTAGCCCGTGTCCCCGGGGACCTTGGTCTTGTCGTGGATGGTCTTGAGGGCCTTGAAGTACTCGTCCCAGGTCCAGCCGGTCTGCGGATCGACGCCCGCCTTCTGGAAGACCTTCTTGTCGATGACCAGCGCCATGGTGTTGGAGCCGACCGGGACGCCGAGCTGCTTGCCGTCGACCTCGCCGACCTTGGTGACGCCGGCGCGGAAGTCGTCGAGGCTGAGATTGCCGGCGTCGATCTGCGACTTGAGGTCGAGCAGAACGCTTCTCTTGTCGTACTTCCTAAGGAATGTGACGGCGTTTTGGAAAACGTCCGGGGGATTTCCGCCCGAGGCCTGCGTCTGGAACTTCTCCCAGAAAGAGACGTAGTCCTGGAAGTCCGTCTTCACCTTGATCTTCGGGTACTTCTTCTCGAAGAGCTTGATGGTCTGGTTGATCTTCTTGGCGCGCTCGTCGGCTCCCCACCACGAGTAACGGATCGTCACCGTCCCGTCGGCGGACGTCCCGCTGTTCCCCCCGCACCCGGTCGTCGCGGCCAGCCCCAGCGTGGCCGCTCCGGCTCCGGCGGCCTTGAGGATCGTACGCCTCTCAACATTCCTGCTGGTTCCCACAGTCGGGCCCTCCCCGGCATCGTCGCCGCCTGCATGAATCGTTTCAAGTAAGCGCTTGCTGGCACAAGTTACGGAGGGCCTCGGGGTGCGTCAATGATTCGGACAGGAATTTCTTGTGGCTCAGCTGAGCGGCCGGGCTGCGCGGGAAGGCGGAGCGGCGCGACGGGCTCGGCGAACCAGCAGGTGAGAGAGGCGTGGCCGGTCGGCCGAACAAGAGGCAGCCTGTCGGGCGGGGGTGCCGCACGGCCCAGATTGGTTCCGGCGTCCGGGAGTTGACAGGGTGTCCGGTGAGGGGAAGCGGGGCGTGGTCGAACGCGGTCGGCGGCTCCCGGGCGCCGTGCGCGGCACACACCGGCGCACCCTCACGACGAGCCAGGCAGCCGCACAACACGACAACGGCCCACCTGCACTGATGCAGATGGGCCGCCATATCCGGGTGGGCGATACTGGGTTCGAACCAGTGACCTCTTCGGTGTGAACGAAGCGCTCTCCCACTGAGCTAATCGCCCGGACGCAGGAAGAACATTACCCCATGTCAGGGGGTGCCTCCGCACTCCCCGCACGGATCAGCGGATCACTGGTCCTCGATCTTCCAGGGCATCACGAAGCCGAACTTCCAGAGGTAGACGCCGACCAGGACGGCCACGATCGTCAGGCCGATCGCCGTCAGCGTGATGTTGCGGCGCCGCACCTTGGGGTCGAGGGCCTTCTGTGCCGCCTCGGTGACCTTGCGTTTGGTCCAGCGGAGCACCAGCTGGGCCCAGACGAACTCGGTCGCCCAGATCGCCATGCCGCCGAAGATCACGACCCAGCCCGGTCCGGGCAGGGGCAGCATGACGATGCCGGCCGCCACGACCGCGAGACCGATGACGAAGACGCCGACCTGCCAGCTCAGATGCAGTGCGCGACGCCGCTTGACGAACTCCGGCGCCCTGGAGCCGAGCGGCTGTTCACTCCCCGCCCCGTCCGGCTTCGCCTCTTCCGATGCCACGGCGACCTCGCCCGACGCCCCTTCGGTCCCGCTACTCCCCGTATTCATACGGCCAAACTTTACCTTACTTTACCGAGCGGAAACCAGTCACCGGAATGGCCGTAGGGTGCGAAGGGCCCCTCGGCCGGAAGAGTTACGTAAAGACACGCAAAACACTCAGAGGGGTTTACAACGGCACCGTAGGTGGCATGTCGATTTCGCCGACGTGCGAATCCCCGAGCGCACACTGAGCGAAAGGCCCTGGCGCTTATGAACACCACGGTCAGCTGCGAGCTGCACCTGCGCCTCGTTGTGTCGAGCGAGTCCTCCCTGCCTGTCCCCGCAGGCCTGCGGTACGACACGGCCGACCCCTACGCCGTGCACGCCACCTTCCACACCGGAGCCGAGGAGACCGTCGAGTGGGTGTTCGCCCGCGACCTCCTCGCGGAAGGCCTGCACCGGCCGACCGGCACCGGCGACGTCCGTGTCTGGCCCTCGCGCAGTCACGGTCAGGGCGTCGTGTGCATCGCCCTGAGCTCTCCTGAGGGCGAGGCCCTGCTGGAAGCCCCGGCGCGAGCCCTGGAGTCCTTCCTGAAGCGGACGGACGCCGCCGTGCCTCCGGGCACGGAGCACCGGCACTTCGATCTCGATCAGGAGCTCTCGCACATCTTGGCGGAGAGCTGAGGGCGAGGCCCCACAAGCCGCCCGGCGCCGTCGACTCGGGGTGACGGCTCGGGCCAGGACAACCGCATAGGGAACATGCCGACGCCGTCCCGCACCGGGACGGCGTCGGCACGTCCGCGTCCGCAGCGCTGCGGGACGGACCGTGCCGGGGTCGTGATCCGCCCCGCCCCGGCGAAACCAATTACCATCGGCCAGCATCGGCGGGCTTGCGCCCGACCCACAGGCCAGGGAGCGAAACGTGCTGATCACCCACGACACCCGGTGCGCACTCGACACCGTGGTGGATCTGGTGAACACCGCACCGGAGGACGACACCACGCCGGACGGACTGCTGGACGTCGCGGCTCTGGCGGATTTCGTACGAAACCACGAAGTCAGCGATGTCGGGGCACTGTCGGAGTTCGACCTGTCCGCCGTGCGGAAGATCCGCGGGCGGTTCGCCTCGGTCTTCGCGGCGCCCGACGCCCGGAGCGCGGCCGCGCTGATCAACGAGCTGGTCGCCGCGGCGGGCACCACGCCCCGCCTCACCGACCACGACGGCTACGACTGGCATGTGCACTACTTCGCACCCGGCGCCTCCCTCGCCGATCACCTTGCGGCCGACTGCGGGATGGCGCTGGCCTTCTTCGTGGTCGCCGGTGAGCAGGAGCGACTGCGCCGCTGTGAGGCGCCGGACTGCCGGCGCGCCTTCGTCGACCTGTCCCGCAACCGCTCGCGGCGGTACTGCGACAGCCGGACCTGCGGGAACCGGCTGCATGTGGCCGCGTACCGGGCGCGGCGCAAGGAGGCCGCGGGCTGACACGGCCCGGGGCGGCGTCGACGTGATCCCCGACGGGTGGCGTCGGGGATCACGGGTACGGCTCACAGCATCAGCAGGTCGTGCAACGAGGCCATGAGCAGCAGACACCCGATCACCGCAAGGAAGATCATCAGCGGTGGCTGGGAAAGGGCGAAGAGGCACCCGCGCGGCTCGTCCTTCGGCGGCGCGGTCTCGCCTTGTGTCGTGTCCAGCATCTCGCGGCGATGATGGCGCAGACAGGACACCCGGCGCGATCAACACGCCCGGAATGAGCGGGAGTTCGCCGAATTCCGTGATGTCCGGTTCGGGTCGTGATCACTTCGGAACGGCGCGATGATCCACTGTGTCGTTTCACTCGTCATGCGCTGGTCATATGCCGTGCTTCTTCAGGATCGCCTCGATGTCGCTGAAGTCCTCGCCGGAGCCGGAGCGGGGCGCGGTCGCGGGCCGGGTCGCCGCTCGGGTACCCGGACCGAGCGAGGGTGCCGAAGCCGTGGGGGCCACCGCTCCGCGCTCGGCCGCGGCCCTGGCCTCCCTGCGCTCCTTGCGGGTGCCGCCGCGGCGGCGCTCCACCGCGCGCGTGCTGGAGAGCAGCAGCCAGGCCGCGCCGAGCACGCCGAAGCCGGCCCAGGCCACCGGGCTGAAGGCGGTGTCCGCCAGCCACTGCACGGTCCCGGTCATCACCAGGCCGAGGGGCACGAGTGAGTAGGCCGCGATACGGGCGGCCTTGAGGAAGCGCTTGCGGTACGCCGTGACCGCCGCGATGCCCAGGCCGGCCGCGGCGACGGCGGAGCAGACTGTCTCGGCGATCATCCGGTCCTCCAGGCAGGGCTTGGCGAGCAGGGCACTTTTCGTCCCTTCCATCCTGCACCGCCCGGACCCCGACGGGCCATGCCTCGGGAGGACATCAGGGACATCTCCGGGTCGGCTCCTCCGCAGGTGCCGGTCCCGCGCCCACCCCTGGGTGTGGATCAGGGGCACCGGCGCAGGTCACCCGCGAGGTGCCCGCCGCCTTCGGTTGGGTCGCCCCCGCCCGACCTGGGAGACTGACCGCATGAGCGACTCCTCCCCCGTGCCCACCGCCGCGCCCGTCCTCGAGGTCTGGTGCGAACTCCAGTGCCCGGACTGCCGCGGCGCCCTGGCCGACCTGAGCGCCCTGCGCGCCCGCTACGGCGACCGGCTGGAACTGCGGCTGCGGCACTTCCCGCTGGAGAAGCACAAGCACGCCTTCGCCGCCGCGCAGGCCGCCGAGGAGGCCCTCGAACAGGGCAAGGGCTGGGAGTACGTCGAGGCCGTCCTCGGCCGGGTCGAGGAGCTGGACCGCAAGGGAGAACCCCTCCTGGTCGAGGTGGCCGGTGAACTCGGCCTGGACGCCGAGGAGTTCGACACCGCGCTGATCGACGGCCGGCACATCCTGATCGTCGACGCCGACCAGGCCGAGGGCAAGGCGATCGGCGTGACCGGCACGCCGACGTACGTCATCGGCGGGGAGCGGCTGGACGGCGGGAAGAGCCAGGAGGGGCTGCGGGAGCGGATCGCGGAGATCGCGGACCGGCTGCTGGCCGAGGCCGAAGGGGCCTGAGCCTCAGAGGAGTTCCTTGACCAGGTTGTGGTCGGTGGTCTCGTAGCCGAGGGACTCGTAGAGCCGTTCGGCGGGGGTGTTGTCGGCGAAGACGTGCAGGGCGATACGGTCCTTGCCGCCCTCGGCTCCCTGGGCCTCCGCCAGCAGCATCAACGTACGGCCGTGTCCGCGCCCCCGATGGCCCTCGTGGACCTCGACGTTGAGCACGTAGGCCATGTCGGGCCACAGCCCCAGCCACAGGGTGCCGGCCGGTTCGCCGTCGTGCTCCAGGACGCTGATCTGAGTGTTCTCGGTCGCCAGGCCGTCCGGCAGCCACCGGGCGTGCCCCTGCTTCGCCTTGGCCTCCGCCTCCGCTCGGGGCACGCCCCGGTCGATCAGGCTCTGCGCGAAGCGCTGACCGTCCTCCGCCAGCCAGGGGCCGAACTCGGCCTCGGTCATCGGCCGGGCGAGGCTCCCGGCCGGCAGTACCGGCACGGGTCCGTCCAGCCGCTTGGCCATGTTGCGGCTGCGCGGGACGTACCCGAGCGCCGTGGCGAGCCGGAGCGCGGCCTCGGCACCACCCGGCACGGACACCTCGATACGCCGGCAGCCCCAGCCCCGTACGACCTCCTCCGCGGCGAGCGCGGCCACCGTGCCGCGGCCCCGCCCGCGGTCCGGCTCCTCGATGTGCAGCTCGGTGAGACGGGCCACGCCCAGGCCGTACTCGGGGTGTGTGGCGAGGTGTATCCCGCCCACGGGACGGCTGTTCACGCACACTCGGTAGCGGCGCGACCGCGTCCCGTCGGCGTTGTGCTGGAGCGGCTCGGTCGGCCGCAGGGTCGTCGTCATCAGGGGTGTTCTACCCGCCGTACCCACCCATGTCAGCCAGTTTTTTCCGGGCGGCTACGGATCCAGGTCGTCCCCGGAACGCTCGTCGAAGATCCGCATGGCCTTGGCGGTCACCGGGCCCGGTGCGCCGGGCAGTTCGCGGTCGTCGACGCGGTGGACCGCCTGTACGTCGCGCAGGGTGGAGGTGAGGAAGACCTCGTCCGCGCGCTCCAGGACGTCCAGCGGCAGGTCGGTCTCCCTGGCGCCGGTCCACTCGACCGTCAGCGCGCGGGTGATGCCCGCGAGGCAGCCGGAGGCGACCGGCGGGGTGTGGATCTCGCCGTCGAGGACGACGAAGACGTTGGAGCCGGTGCCCTCGCAGAGTTGGCCGACCGTGTTCGCGAACAGGGCCTCGGAGCCGCCGTGTTGGTGGGCGCGGGCGAGAGCGACGACGTTCTCGGCGTACGAAGTCGTCTTCAGGCCGGTGAGGGCGCCGCGCTCGTTGCGGGTCCACGGGACCGTGATGACGGCCGTGGAGTCGGGGCGGCGGGTGGTCTCGCCGAGGGCGACCACGAGGGTTGGGCCGTGCTCGCCGCGGTCGGAGCCGAGGGGGCCGTGGCCGCCGGTGTAGGTGATGCGCAGGCGGCCGAGCGGCATCGGGTTGGCCGCCAGGACGGCGGCACAGGCGCGGCGGACCTCGTCGTGGTCGGGGTCGGGCAGGCCGAGGCCGCGCGCCGAGCGGGTCAGCCGGTCCAGGTGCCGGGTCAGCGCGAACGTCTTCCCGTCCGTCGCCTTCACCGTCTCGAAGATGCCGTCGCCCACGGTCAGTCCGTGGTCGAAGACGGAGACACGGGCGGACTCGATGTCCTGCAACCCGCCGTCGAGCCAGATCTTCACGTCGTCAGTCCCTCTCCACTCACCTCGTACGTGCCTGACGCTACCGCGAGCAGCCGGGACGCCTTCAGCTCGGTCTCCCGCCACTCCGCCTCGGGGTCGGAGCCCCAGGTGATGCCGGCGCCGGTGCCGAAGCGGAGCTCCCCGGCCGCGCGGTCGATCCAGAACGTGCGGATGCCGACGGCCAGCTCGCCGGTTCCCCGGTCGGCGTCGACCCAGCCGATGCCGCCGCAGTACGGGCCGCGGGGCGCCGCCTCCAGGGCGTCGATGATCCGCAGCGCGCTGGACTTGGGCGCTCCGGTGACCGAGCCGGGCGGGAAGGCCGCGTCGAGCAGCTCGGGCCAGCCGGCGCCGTCGCGCAGCTCGCCGCGGACCGTGGAGACGAGGTGGACGAGGCCGGGGTGCTTCTCGACGGCGCACAGGTCGGGGACGGTGACGCTGCCGGTGGCGCAGACCCGCCCGATGTCGTTGCGGACCAGGTCCACGATCATCACGTTCTCGGCGTAGTCCTTCTCCAGCAGGTCGGCCTCGGTGCGCCCGGTGCCCTTGATCGGCCCGGACTCGACGATCCGCCCGTCGCGGCGCAGGAAGAGCTCGGGCGAGGCGGTCGCGATCTCGACACCGTGCCCGGGCAGCCGGATCGTTCCTGCGTACGGCGCCGGGTTGCCGCGGGCCAGCAGCGCGGTCAGGGCGTCCACGTCGGCGTCCGGCGCCACGGGCGCGGTGAGGACCCTGCAGAGGTTCGCCTGGTAGACCTCGCCGGCCGCGATGTGCTCGCGGATCCGGCGCACGCCTGCCGTGTACGCGGCGCGGTCGAGGGACGACGTCCAGTCACCGGCGGCGGGACCGTGCCACTCCCCCGGCACCGGAGCGGGTACGGGCTCTTCCCGTACGTCCCCGAAGCGCGCGCAGGTCAGTCGGCCCTCGAAGTCCGCGGCGACGGCCCAGAAGCCGGCGGAGTCCAGGGCCGCGGGATCGCTGGTGACGTCGAGGAGGCCGGTGGCGACGCGGGGGCCGAAGCGGGCGAGGGGAGGGAGGTCGTGCACGCGGTCGAGTCTATGGCGGGTGTCCGAAAGGTGACCTCCGCATGTCCCGGCGTCCGCCCTGGCCACGCCCGTGAGCAGGCGCAGCGCAGCACGCTGCGCAAACGCGTTTTTGTACTGGCCCCGGAATCCGCTAGAGTTCAACACGTCGCCGGGCCGCGAGAGCGGAACGAAACGACAAGCGGACGTAGCTCAGTTGGTAGAGCGCAACCTTGCCAAGGTTGAGGTCGCGAGTTCGAGCCTCGTCGTCCGCTCGATGGAAACAGGGGATCTTCCCGAGCCCCTGCACTCCTGGTGGAGTGGCCGAGAGGCGAGGCAACGGCCTGCAAAGCCGTCTACACGGGTTCAAATCCCGTCTCCACCTCCAAGGACGATTAGCTCAGCGGGAGAGCGCTTCCCTGACACGGAAGAGGTCACTGGTTCAATCCCAGTATCGTCCACTGGATCTTCGAGAGATCTTCGATGGTCCGACCCGCGCGATTAGCTCAGCGGGAGAGCGCTTCCCTGACACGGAAGAGGTCACTGGTTCAATCCCAGTATCGCGCACACACCGAAGCCCCCGGCCCTGCGGCCGGGGGCTTCCTCGTGGTTCCGGTCAGCTGGAGAACAGCATGTGGCCGAAGCTCTTGTGGCGGTGGTGACCGCCGTGGTGGCCGCCGTAGTGACCACCGCCGTGGCCGCCGCCGTGCTGGGCGCCCCAGGCGGGCGCGGGCGGGGCCGGGTACGCCTGCGGGGCGCCCGGGGGCGGCGGCGCGGGCTGGGACCACTGGGACTCCACACGGGTCAGCGCCTCCAGCTCGCCGTAGTCGAGAAAGATCCCGCGGCAGCCGCTGCACTGCTCGATCTGGACGCCGTTTCGGTTGTACGTGTGCATCGGCGCATGGCACTTCGGACACTGCATCGTCGGCTCAACTCCTCGCCCGTCGGTCCTGCTTCGCGTTTCGCCAGGACAGACTCTGTCCGGCGACGGTCGGTTGCACCCTACTTCGCGGAATCCCGAGCCAACTCCGGTGGGAGGGAACTCATTCGGGCACATGCGTCGATCAAGGACATCTCGATCTCGTCGAGGGCGCGGTTCTCCGCGACGGCCTTGGTGATCGCGCGGGCGGCGGTCTGCACGGTGAGGGCGCGGGCCGGGACGTCCAGTGCCGGCCAGGGGTCGCCGTCGGGGGGTACGGCCGGGCCGGCGGCGGCGCGGTAGGCGGCGAGGAAGCGGGTCCACTCGTCGGGCGGGAGGAGACCGCAGGCGTACCAGGCGGCAGGGCGGGCGAGGTCCCAGGCGGGGACGCCGGTACCGAGATCGTCGACGTCGATGAGCAGCCAGGGCCCGTCGGGGGCGGGGTGCCGGACGAGCTGGCCGAGGTGGAGGTCGCCGTGGCAGAGGGTCGTGGTGTCCGGCATGGGGGCCTCGGCGCGGGCCCAGGCGGGGAGGGTGCGCCAGGCGTGGAGGACGGGTGCGGCGGCCGGGTGGGTGGGGGCGGTGGTGTTGAGGCGGGTGATGGCTTGGGCTGCTTTGGCGGGGCCTCGCATGGGGGGCAAGGGGGCCGAGGCGAGGGCAGGGGCGGCGTGGCGGAGCTGGGTACGCGGGCCGAGGGCGAGGCAGCCGCGGAGTCGGAGGCGAGGGTGGGGTGGGGCTTGGGACAGGTGTTCGGTGGAGGCGGGCCAGGAGGGTGGCGGCGGCTTCCCAGGGGGCCGCGTCCGGGTCGTCCGGGTCTACGGGGGCGCCGTAAGGCCAGAAAGTCACGTGGCGGCCGTGCAGGTCGATCGGGGTCGAGGTGAGTGGGGGCAAGAGGATGCCGGGGAGGTGGGTGGCCGTGGCCAGGCGGAGGGTGAGGTCGGGGAGGGGGGTGCCGGGGGCGTGGGCCTTGGCGACCGTGTCCGCGTGGCGGACGACCGTGGCGTCGGGGCGGTCGGCGAGGACGGATCCGCTGCAGAGGCAGGGGGCGGGGGCGGGGCGCGCGTGGGCTTGGGCCTTGGCTCGGGCGGTGAGGTCGGTGAGCAAGGGGGTGGCGGTCACGGGGCTCCCTGCGGGCGGTGGGTCTGGTCGTGAGGGTACGGCGGGGAGGCGCGGCAGGGTTGTCGGGCTCGGGAGTTTCTCGCCCCCGCCGCCCCTACCCGTCCCATCACCAGGGGCTTCGCCCCTTCGACCCCACCAGGGGGCTTCGCCCCCTGGACCCCCGTCGGCCCGAAGGGCCTCGTCCTCAAACGCCGGACGGGCTGGAGGGGCTGGGGGGGGACCGGCGCTGCTTCAATGAGTGACCGTCCCGTTTTCGGGCAAAGCAATGCCGGCGCAGCTCCCCAGCTGCGCCGGCATTTTTGCCGTCCGCCGCACCCCCGTCCCCACGGGGTTTCATGGGTGGATGTCCCCGCCCGGACCGCTCTTCCGGGCCTGGGGTCGCCGCTCAGCGCCCCAGCATCACTCCCACGGACGACGCCTGTGTGGCCACGGTCTCCCAGCCGTCGAAGACGAAGAAGAGCAGGGCCGCCAGGGGGAGGACCATGATCGTCGCCACCAAGGGGTGGCGGCGGCCCGTGCGGCGGCGGAGCTCGGTGCGCTCCCTTGTGCGGATCACTGCCCGCGGTGCCGTCAGAGCCATGGTCCCTCTCCTGACCGTTCAGTTGTCGTTGGCAGCGGCGGGTGTCTGACCTCGGGGGACGAGTGCTGCACCCGCCGCTTGACCTCAAATCTAGGCGTCCGGCGCTCGTCGCACGTCATGCCCTCGTACCGATTGCCGGGCCTCCCGGAGGATGAGCCATCAGCCGGTGCGTACTCCCCTGGGTGGAGACGTGGACCTAGGTCTCAGGGTCTTCCCGGAGGGGACGCCCGGTGTGTCCGGGCTTCTCCGAGCTGTCCTCGCGGGGTACCGGCTGCTCGACCAGTGCCAGCACCCGGGTGGCCATGAAGCGGGCCGTGCGGATGACCGAGCCGCTCCGGGTGACTTCGCTCACTTCGACGACACCTCGCCGTACCGCCGTCTCCACCCTGCGGCCCGCTCTGCTCGCCACCACCTCATAGGTGCGGGTCGTGTCGCCCGCGTCCACGACTATCTCCACGCGATCACCCTTCACGTGTTCAATCCCCCTTCTGTGATGGGTGGTTGGAAGCGGACGTAGGGCTAAGTGCGCCTGTTCGCGCGCTCCCTGACCGTCCTTCAAGTCTCCCACCCGGCACTGACAATCCATCTGGGCCAGAGGGCGCGGCCTCTGCGCGCGGGCGGCCGGGTAAACGTAAGCTGTGCCACGTCACACGGACCGGGCAGCGGGGATGAACATGGCGATGATGCGCCTGAGGCGCGAGGACCCGCGCGTCGTCGGCTCGTTCAGGCTTCACAGACGGCTCGGCGCGGGTGGGATGGGCGTTGTCTACCTGGGCTCCGACAAGAAGGGGCAGCGGGTCGCGCTGAAGGTCATCCGGCCGGATCTGGCGGAGGATCAGGAGTTCCGGTCGCGGTTCGCGCGCGAGGTCTCGGCCGCGCGGCGGATCAGGGGCGGGTGTACGGCCCGGCTGGTCGCGGCGGATCTCGACGCGGACCGGCCGTGGTTCGCGACGCAGTACGTGCCCGGGCCCTCGCTGCACGACAAGGTCGCCGACGAAGGTCCGCTCAGCGCGGCCGACGTCGCGGCCGTGGGGGCCGCGCTGTCCGAGGGGCTCGTCGCCGTCCACGAGGCCGGGGTCGTGCACCGGGATCTGAAGCCGTCCAACATCCTGCTGTCCCCGAAGGGGCCGCGGATCATCGACTTCGGCATCGCCTGGGCGACCGGGGCCTCCACGCTGACGCACGTCGGCACGGCCGTCGGCTCCCCCGGCTTCCTCGCGCCCGAGCAGGTGCGCGGGGCGGCCGTGACCCCGGCCACGGACGTGTTCTCGCTCGGCGCCACCCTGGCCTACGCGGCCATGGCCGACTCGCCCTTCGGGCACGGCAGTTCCGAGGTGATGCTGTACCGGGTCGTGCACGAGGAGGCGCAGCTCCACGGCGTTCCGGACGCACTCGCTCCGCTGGTGCGCGCCTGTCTGGCGAAGGACCCCACCGAGCGGCCCAGCACGCTCCAACTCTCGCTGCGACTCAAGGAGATCGCCGCCCGCGAGGCCAACGGGCCGGCCGATGTGCGTCCGCCCGGGCCGCGGGCGAGCGAGGCCGACCGGCCCACCGGGCGGCTCGCCGACACCTACCCCGAGCAGCAGCGGCGACCGCAGGGGACCCCGCCGCCGCGCGGGGCCTCTCCGTCGTCGTCCCGTGGGCCCGCTCCGGTGCGCGGTGGCGGGGTTCCCTCGCGGGGCGGAAGTGCGGGCGGCGCGTCGCGCGGTGGTACGGCGCCCGGAGGTCCCGCGTCCCGCGGTGGCACGGGATCGTCCTCGCGCGGTGCCGGGGCGTCCGCCTCGCGTTCCGGCGCGCGGCCCACGCCCACCTCGCGCAACGGTGCCCGTCCCGGTGGTGGCAACCGGCCCGGTCCGCGCAGCGGTACCGGACGTCCGGCGCCCAGGACCACGGGGACCGGTCGGCGGCCGGCCAATCCGCGGCTGCTGCGGCAGCGGCTGTTCGTGTTCGTCGTCGTGACCCTGCTGGTGGCGCTCGGCATCGCCGCGGCGCAGGGCTGCCAGGGGCCGCCGCGCGGACTCGGCGGCGACCGAGGTGTCGTAAAGAACGAGCAGCGGCAGGTACGGCCGGGGCAGGCGTCGCAGGTGCCCGAAGGGAAGCCCGGCGCAGGCACGGATTAGCCACGGATCGGCCGTCGGCCGCCGGAAGCCGGCCGGCGGCGGGCTACGGGAGACCGGCGGCAGCCGACGATCCGGGACCAGGTGCGGCCGAGGGAAGGCCGACCGCGGCCGGCGGGGTGACGGTCGCCGGACGGCGGGGTGTCACAGGCTCGGCAGGATCCGTTCGAAGAACTCCCGGTCGCCGTCGAAGATCGGGGCGAGGGTGAGGAACTCCTCCGGGGTGACCCAGCGGGTCTCGGCCACCTCGACCGGGTCGGGGACGATCTCCCCGTGGTCCGCGTCGGCCGTCCACCAGTGGAGGCGGAAGTGGCCGTCGTCGGTCTCCGACTCCCAGACCTTGGCGCCCGGGGTGACGGTCAGGCCGACCTCCTCGTGGACCTCGCGGACCAGGGCCTGCTGCTGGGTCTCCCCCGGTTCGAGCTTGCCGCTGAGAGGCTGCCAGTAGCCGGGGCGGGAGACGGTGGGGCCACGCCTGATGGCCAGTACCCGGTCGTCCCGGCGCAGCACCGCGACGATCGCGTCGCGCTGAGCCAAGGCCCTCACCCCTGCGGGCGGCCGGTGGCCACCGCGTAGAAGGCGACCGCGGCCGCCGCGCCCACGTTGAGGGAGTCGACGCCGTGCGCCATGGGGATGCGCACCCATTCGTCGGCGGCGACCAGGGCCTGGGTGGAGAGGCCGTCGCCCTCGGCGCCGAGCATCAGGGCCACCCGGTCCATCTTGTGCGGGGCGGCCTCGTCGAGGGACCGCGCCTTCTCGTCGGGGGTGAGTGCGAGCAGCGTGAAACCGGCCTCGCGGACCGACTCCAGGCTCTTCGGCCAGCTGTCGAGCCGGGCGTACGGCACCGAGAAGACCGCGCCCATCGAGACCTTGACGCTGCGGCGGTACAACGGGTCGGCGCAGTCGGGCGACAGCAGCACCGCGTCCATGCCGAGGGCCGCCGCCGAGCGGAAGATGGCGCCGATGTTGGTGTGGTCGTTGACCGACTCCATGACGACGACCCGGCGGGTGGTCTGGAGGAGGTCGGCGGCCGTGGGCAGCGGTTTGCGCTGCATGGAGGCGAGCGCGCCGCGGTGCACGTGGTAGCCGGTGACCTGTTCGGCGAGCTCCGGGCTGACCGCGTACACCGGGGCCGGGAGCTCGTCGATGACGTCCCGCATGACGTCGACCCACTTCGCGGACAGCAGCATGGAACGCATCTCGTACCCGGCGTCCTTGGCCCGCCGGATGACCTTCTCGCCCTCGGCGATGAACAGGCCCTCGGCCGGTTCTCGCTTCCGGCGCAGCTCGACGTCGGTCAGGCCCGTGTAGTCGCGCAGGCGGGGGTCGTCTGGATCCTCGACGGTGATGAGATCGGCCACAGGGTGATACTGCCTTGTCCTGGGTGTGGTGCCAACGGCTGTGTACGAGTTGGGTTACCCGCGGTTACGCGGACGGCTGCGGACCCACGGAGACGACCTCGCCGATGACGATGACCGCCGGCGGCCTGACCTCCTGCGTGCGGACCGTCTCGCCGACCGTCGCCAGGGTCGCGTCCACGCGGCGCTGGGCGGCCGTGGTGCCCTCCTGGATCAGGGCGACCGGGGTGTCGGCGGGCTTGCCGTGCGCGACGAGTGTCTCGGCGATCTTCCCGATCTTGTCGACGCCCATGAGGATCACGAGAGTGCCGGTGAGCTTCGCGAGGGACGGCCAGTCGACCAGGGAGCGCTCGTCGTCGGGGGCGACATGGCCGCTGACCACCGTGAACTCGTGGGCGACACCGCGGTGGGTGACCGGGATGCCGGCCGCCCCCGGCACCGAGATCGAGCTGGAGATGCCGGGGACGACGGTGCAGGGGATGCCGGCCTCGGCGAGGGCGTGCAGTTCCTCCATGCCGCGGCCGAAGACATAGGGGTCGCCACCCTTGAGCCGTACGACCGACTTGCCCTGCTTGGCGTGCTCGATCAGGGCGTTGTTGATGGCCTCCTGGGCCATGAAGCGGCCGTAGGGGATCTTCGCCGCGTCGATCACCTCGACGTGCGGCGGGAGTTCGGCGAGCAGGTCGCGGGGGCCGAGCCGGTCGGCGATGACCACGTCGGCCTCGGCGAGCAGACGACGGCCTCGGACGGTGATCAGGTCCGGGTCGCCGGGACCTCCGCCGACGAGGGCGACGCCGGCCGTGCGGGTGCGGTGGTGGGGCGCGACCAGGGTGCCGTCACGGAGGCCTTCCACCACCGCGTCGCGGATGGCGGCGGTGTGGCGGGGGTCGCGGCCGCGGGCCTCGGTGGTGAGGACGGCGACCGTGACGCCCTCGCTGTGACCGGTGGCCGGCGTCCAGGCGGTGGCCGCGTCCGCGTCGTCGGAGCGGACGCACCACACACGGTGGCGCTCGGCCTCGGCGGAGGCTGCGGCGTTGGCCTCGGCGTCGCTGGTGGCGATCAGGGCGTACCAGGCGTCCGCCAGGTCACCGTCGGCGTACCGCCGCTGCTGCCAGCCGATCTCACCGGCGTCCGCCATCGCCTCGACGGAGGGGGTCACCTCGGGAGACACCAGGAGGATGTCCGCGCCGGCCGCGATCAGGGCCGGGAGGCGGCGCTGGGCGACCTGGCCGCCGCCGAGGACGACGACCCGGCGGCCGGTGAGGCGGAGGCCTACGGGGTAGGCGGGGTGTTCGGCCATGAGGTGCGGCTCCTCGTGCAGGCAAGGCGATGGGTGCTACGGCTCTGGAGCAGCCCTGACGTGCGGATTTCAAAGACGAATGCAGACGGGGTCGGACGGGTTCAGCGTACGGCCGGGGTGGGGTGCACGCAGGAGCGCGTACCCCACCCCGGACGGGGTCACTTCTCGGTGACGCCCGCCGAGTCGAAGGTCGCGACCTCGTGCATGGCCCGGGCGGTGCTCTGCACCAGCGGCAGGGCGAGCAGCGCGCCCGTGCCCTCGCCGAGCCGGAGGTCGAGGTCGACCAGCGGACGCAGACCGAGCTTGTTCAGCGCGGCCACATGGCCGGGCTCGGCGCTGCGGTGGCCCGCGATGCAGGCCGCGAGAACCTCGGGGGCGATCGCGCGGGCCACCAGGGCGGCGGCACCGGCGCTGACGCCGTCCAGGATCACCGGCGTACGCAGCGAGGCACCGCCCAGCAGCAGGCCCACCATCGCCGCGTGCTCGAAGCCGCCGATCGCGGCGAGTACGCCGATGGGGTCGGCCGGGTCGGGCCGGTGCAGTTCGATGGCACGGCGGACGACCTCGGTCTTGCGGGCGAGGGTCTCGTCGTTGATACCGGTGCCGCGGCCGGTGACCTCGGCGGGGTCGGTGTCCGTGTAGACGGAGATCAGGGCCGCGGACGCCGTCGTGTTGGCGATGCCCATCTCACCGGTCAGCAGCGCCTTGTTGCCCGCCGCCACCAGGTCTCGGGCCGTCTCGATGCCGACCTCGATGGCCTGCTGGGCCTCCTCGCGGGTCATCGCGGGACCGGTGGTCATGTCGGAGGTACCGGCACGGACCTTGCGGGGCAGCAGCCCGGGCGTGGCCGGCAACTCGGCCGCGACACCCACGTCCACCACGCACACCTCGGCGCCGACCTGACCCGCGAAGGCGTTGCAGACCGCGCCGCCGCCGAGGAAGTTGGCGACCATCTGAGCGGTCACCTCCTGCGGCCACGGGGTGACCCCCTGGGCGTGCACCCCGTGGTCACCGGCGAAGATCGCGACGGCCGCGGGCTCCGGGATCGGCGGCGGGCACTGGCGCGAGAGCCCGGACAGCTGCGCGGAGATGATCTCCAGCATGCCGAGCGCACCGGCCGGCTTGGTCATCCGCTTCTGCCGCTCCCAGGCCTCGCCGAGCGCCTTGGCGTCGAGCGGGCGGATCTGGGCGACGGTCTCGGCGAGCAGGTCGTGCGGGTCCTCGCCGGGCAGCGCGCGTCGGCCGTACGTCTCCTCGTGCACGACCCAGGACAGCGGGCGGCGCTTGGACCAGCCGGCCTGCATCAGCTCGGGCTCGTCCGGGAACTCGTCGACGTACCCGACGCACAGGTAGGCGATGACCTCGAGGTGCTCGGGCAGCCCGAGCGCCCGCACCATCTCCCGCTCGTCGAAGAAGCTGACCCAGCCGACGCCGAGGCCCTCGGCGCGGGCGGCGAGCCAGAGGTTCTCGACGGCGAGGGCGGCGGAGTAGGGCGCCATCTGCGGCTGGGTGTGCCGGCCGAGGGTGTGGCGGCCGCCGCGCGTCGGGTCGGCCGTGACCACGATGTTCACCGGGGTGTCGAGGATGGCCTCGATCTTCAGTTCCTTGAACTGCTTCGCCCGGCCCTTGGGCAGCGACTTCGCGTACGCGTCCCGCTGCCGCATGGCCAGCTCGTGCATGCTGCGCCGGGTGTCGGCGGAACGGATGACGACGAAGTCCCACGGCTGCGAGTGGCCGACGGAGGGAGCGGTGTGCGCGGCCTCCAGCACCCGGAGCAGCACCTCGTGCGGGATCGGATCACTGCGGAAGCCGTTGCGGATGTCACGGCGCTCCCGCATGACCTTCAGGACGGCCTCGCGCTCGGCGTCGTCGTAGGCGGGCGCGGCCGGGCCGGTGGACTGTCGTGCTTCTTCCACTGCGGCCGTGCTCTCTTCCTGGTCGGCGGCCCGGGTCTCCAGGTCCTCCGCGTGCTGTACGAGTTCGATGTCGGCCTCCCGCGGCGCGGGGACCATGGCACCGACGGGCTCCACCGCGGGCTCCTCCTCCGGGGGGAGGGTGAGCGGGTGCGGCGGTGTCGGGGCGAGGTGGGGGGTGGTCGGGACGGATCCCGCCACGGGGACGAACTGGCCGAGGGACTGGTCCGGTTCGGGGTGACTGAGGGGGGTTTGGGACATGGGTTCGGTGGGGGCCTCGGCGACGATTTCGGCGGGAAGCTCACCGAGGGTTTCGGCGGGAGCCTCGGGGTGCGGGTCGGCAGGGGCGTCAGCCGGGGTCGCGGAGGCTTCGGCCGGGGCCGCAACGGGCTGCTCGGGTGCGTCGGCCGCGAGCGGGAGAGCGGCGCTTTCCGGCGCGAGTACCGGCTGGTCCTCGGTGGGGGCTACGGCGGCGTCGGGGACGTTCCCGGCGGCCAGAGGTTGGGGTGCGTCCGGTACGGCGGTGGTGGCCGGGTCCGTGGCGGAGCTGTCCGGCGCCAAGACTGCGGCCGGAGCGTTCGCGGGCGGCTCGGCGTCGAGGGCCGGCTGCGCGGCCGCGACGGGACTCAAGGCCGGGTCCTCGTGAGCGTGTTCGGCGCCCGCAGCGACGGAGGCGTCTTCGGGCAGGGCCGTCAAGGCGTCCGCCGGGTGCGCGGGCTGCGTCGCGTCCGGAGCAGGTGGGAAGGGGGTGGCTTCGGCGGGTACGGCGGTGCCGGGCGCCTGCGCGGGTACGACGATGTCGGCGGCCTGGGCCGACTCGGCGGCGGCGAGGTACGCGGGGTCCACGGCGATGGCGTGAGCGGCGGTCGGGCCGTCGGCGTCGGCCACCGGTGCCTCCGGGACGTCGACGGCGTGCGGTGCGACGGGCTCCGGAGTGAGGGGGGCGTCGGCTGCTCCGGCGCCGGGGACCTGGACCGCCTCGGGGGACAGGGCCTCCGGGAAGTGGGCCGACTGGGCAGCGTCGGGCAGCTGGGCGGCGTCAGGTGCGACGGCGTCGAGGAACTGGCCGCTCTCGGGCAGGACTGCTTCGGTGACCTGACCGGTCTCCGGCACGACCGCCTCGGCGACCTGACCGCTCCCAAGCGCGACAGCCTCGGGCGCCTGACCGCTCCCAAGGGCGACAGCCTCGGGCGCCTGACCGGTCTCCGGCACAGCAGCTTCGTCGGCCTGCGCGCCCTCGGGCGCCGGTGCGGCTTCCGGTGTGTGCACGGCTCCCGGAAGAGGAACGGCGTCGGAAGCCTGGCCCGCCTCGGGCGCCGGCCCCGCCTCGAAGACCGGACCGCCGTGGGGACCTTGACCGGCCTCGGGGGCGGTCTCGACGCCGACAACGGCCTCCGCGTCAGGACCAGCGCCGACGGCCTGGATCAGGTCGGCATCGGCAGCGGGCGTAGAAGCAGAACCGGTGCCCTGACCGCTGTCCGCAGACCCTCCGGTCGATCCGACCGGCCCGTCCGCCGCGACAAGCCCGCCCGGAGGGACGGCATCGCCGGCGGCAGCGAGCCCGCCGACGGCCACCCGGCCGCCGTCCGCAAGGAGCTCGCCCGCGGCTGCCTGCCGTACATCCGCACCGAGTCCAAGGGGCGGAAGCTGCCCGCCCTCCGCAGCGAGTCCGGCCGAACCGACGGCGAACTGCCCGCTCTCGGCGGACACCCCCACCGGAACCTGCCCGCTCTGCGGCCCGTACGCCGCACCGGCGGCCTCCGCCGCCTGCACACCGTACGCACCCTCACCGCTCTGCCCGGCAGGCTGCGTCGGGCCCCCGTCTCCGAGGCGATGCGCGTCATGACCGCCTGGGCCGCGCCCACCGACTCGACGCTCTGGTCCTGGGCCGGGACAACCGTTTCCGCAGCCGGGGCCTCCGCGGGCACCGGCGGCTGGGCGGTCCATGGGCTCGCGGGCTGGGGGTACGCCTCGTGGAGCTGGGGGGTGTCGAGGTATTCCGGGCCGACCGTCGGGGGGCCGGGGTGGCGGACCGGGGCGCCTGCGGGGCCGCGGTCGGCGAGGGAGCGGACCGGGCTGGCGGAGGCGTCGGGGATGGGCGGGCCGAGGTGGAGCGGGCGGCGCGGGGTGACCGACGCCTGCACGGAGCCCTGTACCGCACCCTGGAGCGGTGTCGGCGCGGGGGCCGGCGTCGGGTTCGGGAGGCGGACGCCGCCGAGGTCGACCGAGCCGCTGTCACGGCCCGCCGTCTCGTGCGGGCCGGGTTCGTGGACGGTCTCGACGACCGGCTCCGGCGCGGGCGGCGCGACCTCGTTGCCCCACGGGCTCTGCGCGCCCGGCAGCAGCAACAGGTCTTCGTCCTCGGCGGTGGTCTCGGAGAGGTAGGTGTACGCACCGTGCGCGGTCACGCCCGGCTGTTCCACCATGCCTGCGCTCTCCGGCAGTCCCTCGCCCGGGACCTGGCCGGTGTCCGTCATGCGTACCCCTCGCCCATCGTTTAGTGCTTCTGCAACCAGCTCACCGAAAACGGCGCACTGACCGCCCCCGTAGTGAAGAACGAGCGTGCGTGCCCAGCGGCACGAACGACCCGCCCCTAAAAGGCGACAAAGCCATTCAGTGGCATTCTCTCGGCCGTTCGACCGCCGCGACAGCTTGATCCGCGACGGCCCGCTGTGGACTGCGCCACGTTGCGCGTCCTCCGGTTCTGCCGTACCACACCCACCCCAAAAGGGGCGCGTTTTCCGGACATTGGCGAACGAAGTGCCGGGCCACCCGGTGCGGTGCAACGATCGGCCAGCCTACCGCGAGCGGTACGACTACCGGATCACCGGGACGGCAGAAAACAGGATCACTGGGACGCGGGCGGGGTCACGACACGCGCTCCGGGAGCACGGCGCTGAGCAGGAACGCGACGCTCCGCTCCGTCTCCCTCCAGGCCCTGGTGTCGAGTTCGACGGACTGGATGAGGGCGCACTCGACGCGGTAGCCGTGCTCGGTGAGGTCGCGGCCGACGAGTTCGGCCTCGTCGCGGGTGGAGGCGTGGGCGACGATGCGCTGCGGGCGCCGGTCGGCGACCGCGGAGACCACGGCCGCTCCCCCGCCGCCGACGCGCACGACGTCGGGTTCGGGGAGGTTCTCCATGACGTGCGGGGCGGTGCCCTGGACGATCTGTAGTTGCACGCCGAAGCGGCGGGCGGCGGCATCGGTGCGGGCGCAGGAGTCCAGGGTGCGGTCGACCGCGATGACGGCGGCGCCGGCGCGCGCGGCCTCGACGGCGAAGGCGCCGCTGCCGCAGCCGATGTCCCACACGAGGTCCCCGACGTGCGGTCCCAGCCGGGCGAGTTGGGCGGCGCGGAGCAGATCCGTTTCGCCTTCGCCGAGCGGACCGTCGTATCCCTCACCGGGTTGTGTCCAGCCGCGGGGTCCGGCGCCCGGGTCGCGTCCGGCGAGCCAGCCGCCCTCGCCCGCGCGGGCCGGGCCGACGGGTCCGCCGATGACGATGACGACGTTGGGGTCGCGCCAGGTGTGGTCGGCCGCCTTGTCGGAGGTGAGGATGGTGACCTGTTCGCGCTCGGTGCCGAGTTCCTCGCAGATGACGAAGGTGCGGTGGACGCCCTCCATCAGCAGGCCGAGTTCGGCGGGGCCGGCGCCGGGGGAGGTGAGGACGGCGACCTTGGTGTGGGCCCGGCACACATTCACCGCGCGTCGCAGGGTGCGCCGGTGTGCGACGACCACCTGCGCGTCGTCCCAGGGCATACCGGCACGGGCGAAGGCCGCGGCGACGGAGGAGACGGCGGGGACGACCTCGACCTCGAGGCCGAACTCGGGGGCGCGCAGGGTCCGTACGACTCCGAAGAACCCGGGGTCGCCGTCGGCGAGCACCACCGCGGTGCCACGGTGGCCGGCGATCCGGCGGGCGGCGAGGGCGACGCTGCCGAGGCGGATGCGCTCGGCGGCCGGGGGCACCTCGGGGAGCGCCAGGTGGTGGGCGGCACCGGCCACCAGCGTGGCGGCGCCCAGGGCGGAGCGGGCCGCGGCGGTCAGCGGTGAGCCGTCCCAGCCGATCACCGTGACACGGTCGGCCATCGTCGTCGGTCTCCAGGAGGTTTACGCAGGTCGGGCTGTGAGGGTACCTGGTGGCGGCCGCAGCGGACCGGGCGGTGCCGTCCCTCTCCTGCCCCCGGGGTTCAGTTCCAGTCGGTGAAGGAGGTGAAACCACCGGAGTCGGCGAGTTCCTCGTCCGCGCCGTCGAGGTCCTCGGGCAGCAGGCTCCACACGATGTAGTCGGTGCGCACGTCGCTCCAGGTGCCGTCGTCCGCCCGCACGCGCGCTATGCAGGCGCCCCGCAGCACGCCCTCGCTGATGCAGCCGATCTTCTGGGCGACCTGCTGGGAGGCGGTGTTGTCGGCGGCCGTGCGCAGCTCTAGGCGCTCGAACTTCTGGTCGGTGAACAGCCATTGGGCGGTGGCGAGCGCGGCCTCGGAGGCGTAGCCCTCGCCGCGGGCCCAGGGGGCGATGATGTACGACATCTCGGTGGACCGCACCCGCCAGTTGGTCTTGGCGAGCTGGACGATGCCGACCAGGCGCTGGGTGAGGAACTCGGTGACGGCGAAGTCGAGTCCGCGGCCGGCCTCCCGCTCGGCGGGCGCGTACTCGGTGATCCAGCCGCGGGCCTGTTCCGCCGAGTAGGGCTGCGGCACGGCAGTCCAGGCCCCGACCTGTTCGTCGTTCATCATCTCGGCCAGCGCGGGCACGTCGTCCTCGTCGAGGGGACGCAGCACCAACCGCTCCGTGCTGATGGAGATGTTGGGGAAGGTGCCAGCCATGCGCCGCTCCGTAACCTCTGGACAATGTTCAGTGCCTGCTGAACTGCCCAGCATGCAGCATGACGGTCCGGAACCGCACCACGGGGTCCACTCCGGGTGAGCGAGTGGACCCCGTGCGTGGCGATACGCCGTATACGTGCCGTCAGAAGGACGGGATGACCGAGCCCTGGTACTTGTCCTCGATGAACTTCTTGACCTCGGGCGAAGTGAGCAGCTTGGCCAGCTTCTTCACGCGCGGGTCCTTCTCGTTGCCCTCCTTGACCGCGAGGAAGTTGCCGTACGGGCTGTTCTTCGCGGACTCCAGGACGAGGGCGTCCTTGGCGGGCTTGATGCCCGCGGAGATGGCGTAGTTGCCGTTGACGACCGCGGCGTCGACGTCGTCCAGGGAGCGCGCGGTCTGGGCCGCCTCGACCTCCTTGAACTTGAGGTTCTTCGGGTTCTTGGTGATGTCCTGCGGGGTCGCCTCGCTGCCCGCGCCGTCCTTGAGGGTGATAAGGCCGTTCGCGGCGAGCAGCTTCAGGGCGCGCGCCTCGTTCACGGCGTCGTTCGGGACGGCGATCGTCGCACCGCTCTTCAGCGCGTCGGCCTTCTTGACCTTGTGGGAGTAGAGGCCGAGCGGCTCCAGGTGGACCGTGACGACGGGCACGATGTGGGTGCCGCGCTTCTTGTTGAAGTCGTCCAGGTACGGCTGGTTCTGGAAGTAGTTGGCGTCCACCGAGCCGTCCTCGGTCGCGGTGTTCGGGACGATGTAGTCCTGGAACTCCTTGACCTCCAGGTCGAGTCCGGCCTTCTTCGCCAGGTTCTTCTTGACGAAATCCAGGATCTCGGCGTGCGGGGTCGGGCTCGCGGCGACGACCAGCGGTCCGCTGTAGTCGGAGGAGCTGGAGGCGGAGTCCGTGCCGGAGCCGCAGGCGGTGAGCCCGAAGGTGAGGGCTCCGGCGGCGAGGACGGCGGCGGTGAGCTTTGCGGTGTTACGCACGAAAAGTGCCTTTCCTTATGGGTGCAGCGACCCCGCGATGGGTGGTGCGGGGAGTCTGAGGTGGGCTACTTCGCCTTCAGCAGGCGCAGCTTCGGCGCCGGTCCGGAGCGTCCGCCGCGACCGTGCAGCGAGCGGGCCGCGAAGTCGCCGGCGAACTGGATGAGCGAGATGACCACGGCGAGGATCGCCACGGTGATCCACATCAGCTGGGTCTCGAAGCGCTGGTAGCCGTAGCGGATGGCGATGTCGCCGAGCCCGCCGGCGCCGACCGTGCCGGCCATCGCGGAGTAGCCGATGAGGGCGACGATCGTGGTGGTGGTGGAGGCGATCAGCGAGGGCAGCGACTCGGGTACGAGGACCTTGCGCACGATCGTCCAGGTGTTGCCGCCCATCGACTGCACGGCCTCCACAAGGCCGCCGTCCACTTCGCGGACCGCCGTCTCGACGAGCCGCGCGAAGAAGGGGATCGCACCGATCGCGAGCGGCACGATCGCGGCCTCACGCCCGATGGTCGTCCCGGTGATCCAGCGCGTGAAGGTCATCAGCGCGACCATCAGGATGATGAAGGGCATCGACCGGGCGACGTTCACGACCTGCCCGATCACCTTGTTGGCGAAGACGTTCTGCAGCAGCCCGCCCCGGTCCGTCAGGACGAGCAGGATGCCGAGCGGGAGCCCGCCGACGACGGCGATCAGCGTGGACCAGCCGACCATGTAGAGGGTGTCCCAACACGCCTGGGACAGCAGCGGCTGCATCTCGGACCAGGTCACGGCCGGGCACCTTCCTTCAGCAGTACGGGCTCCTGGCCCAACACGTCGATCTGCAGGCCCTGTTCGCGCAGGAAGCCGATGGGCACCACGTTGTCCTCGTAGCGGCCGGGCAGTTCGATGCGCATCCGGCCGACCTGGAGTCCGCCGACGGTGTCGATGGCGGCGCCGAGGATCGAGATGTCGATGTTGTAGGTGCGCGAGAGCTGGGAGATGACCGGCTGGGTCGCGGCCTCGCCCTGGAAGGTGACGTCGACGACGGTGCGGTCGTCGCCGGTGGCCTCGCCGCCGACCGGGAAGAGCGCGGAGGCCAGCTCGGAGCCGGGGGTGGCGAGCAGTTCGCTCACCGTCCCGGACTCCACGATCCGGCCGTTCTCCATCAGGGCGGCGGAGTCGCAGATCGACTTCACGACGTCCATCTCGTGGGTGATGAGCAGGACGGTGAGGCCCAGCTGCCGGTTCAGGTCGCGCAGCAGCTGGAGGATGGAGCGGGTGGTCTCCGGGTCGAGGGCGCTGGTGGCCTCGTCGGAGAGCAGCACCCTGGGGTCGCCGGCCAGCGCGCGGGCGATGCCGACCCGCTGCTTCTGACCGCCGGAGAGCTGAGCCGGGTACGCCTTCGCCTTGTCGGCGAGCCCGACGAGGTCGAGCAGCTCAAGCGCCTTCCGCGACCGCTCCTTGCCGGATTTCCCGAGGATCTCCAGCGGCAGCTCGACGTTGTCCTGGACGGTCCGCGAGGAGAGCAGGTTGAAGTGCTGGAAGACCATGCCGATACGGCTGCGCGCCTGCCGCAGCTCCTTGCCGGCCCGGGGTCCGCGTCCGGCGAGGGCGGTGAGGTCCTGTCCGGCGACGGTGACCGTCCCGGCCGTGGGGCGTTCCAGCAGATTGACGCAGCGGATGAGCGAGGACTTGCCGGCACCGGACTGGCCGATGACGCCGTACACCTCGCCTTCGCGGACGTGCAGATCGACGCCGTCGAGGGCGGTGACCTCACGGCCGCGCGAGCGGTAGACCTTGGTCAGGCCCGTGGTGGTGATCACTGGGGTTTCCATCACTGTCGAGTACGCGGGCGTGGGTGTGCCCTGGTACGGGAGGGAAGTCGTGCGGTGCGCGGGCAACGGTTCACGTACGGCGTTCGGCGAACGGCGTACGGACATGCCACAAGGGCTCGCTTCGGGGCGCGAGGCTCAAGAGGTGGTGCGGGGGCCCTCTAGAAGGCGCACATTCGACACATACAACGAGCACCGGGCGTCAGGGTCGCCTCGGTCGCAAAGCTGCGGCTGCTCGTCGTAGTCATGCGATCAGTAAAACAGAAGTACGGTCCTGACAAAGCGCCGCTGTCCGCATGATGGACAGCGGCGGACGGGTTTCAGCCGCGGACGGAGATCTCCACTCCCCCGTCGGTGACCAGTGCGGACAGGGCCGACAGGTCCTTCACCACGAGGTCGGCGTCGAGCTCGTGGGCCTGGTGGGTTGTGGTCAACGCCACGGTGGTCATCCCGGCAGCGCGACCGGCCGCCAGCCCCGCTGGGGCGTCCTCGAAGACGACGCAGTGGGCCGGATCGACGCCCAGCTGCCGGGCGGCGAGGAGATAGGGCTCGGGGTCGGGCTTGCCGCGGGTGATGTCGTCGGCGGTGATCAGCGTCTTGGGCAGGATCCCGACGGGCGTCGGGCCCAGCGCATGGGGGTCCCCCCGCGCGAGCGAAGCCGAGCGTGGGGGGGGTAGGGCAGCGAGTCGAGGAAGTCCCGGCGGGGTCGGCGGCGTCGGGCCATTTCGGCCGTAATAAGGTCACGGCATGCTCACTGCCCTGACGCTGGCGACCGGTGTCGCCGCGCTGCTGCTCGCCGCCTGGTGCGGCTGGGCCGCCTACCGGGACCAGCCCACGAAGGACTGGCACTTCATCGGCATGGCCGTGGTGTCGCTGCTGGCCGTGGTGCAGCTGGTGATCGGGATCGTGCAGCTGGCGCGGGGCGAGAAGCCGGAGCAGGGCACGACGATCTTCGTGGCGTATCTGATCGGCGCCTTCGCGTGCGTTCCGGCCGCGGGGTTCATGTCGCTCGCGGAGCGGACCCGGTGGGGCTCGGTGACGGTGGCCGCCGGCGGTGTGGTGCTGGCCGTGCTGGAGGTGCGGCTCTATGACATCTGGGGAGGGTGAGTTGACCACCGTGGAACAGAAGCCGAAGCGCCTCATCAGCGGGCCGGGGATGCTGCTCGTCTGGTTCTACGGCGTGATGGTCGTCGGCGCGGTGTCGCGCTCCGTGTACCAGATCGCGACCGAGTTCGACCGGGCACCGCTCGCCTACTCGCTGTCGGCGGTCGCGGGTGTCGTGTACGGCTTCATCACGTACTCGCTGGTCCGCGGCGGCGAGAGGGCCCGCAGGGCGGCACAGGTCTGCTGCGCCGCCGAACTCGCGGGTGTGCTGATCGTCGGCACCTGGACCCTGGTCGACAAGTCGGCCTTCCCGGACGCGACGGTCTGGTCGGACTACGGCATGGGGTACGTCTTCATCCCCGTACTGCTGCCGCTGTCCGCGCTGTACTGGCTGCGGAAGAACCGCACGGTCACGCAGTAGCCACGTACGCCTCGACCGGCTTCTCCATGACGATCATGGGTACGCCGTCGGTGCCCTCGGAGGTGCCCACCGTCTCGTAGCCCACCCGGCGGTACAGGCGCAGGCTGCCCTCGCTGCGGTGGCCGGTGTGCAGCCGGAAGCGCTTGGCGCCGCGCTCCTCCGCCAGCGCCGACTCGGCCGCGCGGAGCAGCCGGGCACCGATGCCGTGGCCCTGGAGGCGCGGGTGGACGCAGAGCTTGCCGATGGCGGCCGAGCCGTCCTCGGTGACCCGGCCGCGCACCGAGCCGACCACTTCCTCGCCGAGCCGAGCCACGAAGACGCAGTCCGCGACCACCTCCTGACGGACCGAGTCCAGGCTCTGGACGAGCGGGTCGATGCGGTAGTTGCCGTACAGCGCCGCCTCGCTCTGGAAGCACAGGTACTGGAGCTTGAAGATCTGCTCTGCATCCTGCTCGGTCGCCACCGAGATGGTCACGCTCATGCCCATGTGCGCACGCCTCCCGCTCACCTGATCGCCATTTCGTCCCTCACTCCTATCCCCGCACTTCGCGGGCCGCAACCTCCGGCGTGAGCAAACGACGGAGACAACCCAGGCATCTGGAACGTTCCGGGCCGAGACTGCCCTGTGAGATACCCAACTCCCCGGCGATTTCCCGGTATGTCAGGTCTTTCGGGGAGAGCAGGGCCTCCATCAGGCTGGGGCAGCGGCCGGGCAGCCGACGGACCGCGTCCCGCAGGGCCCGGCGGGAGGCGGCGGCGAGGGCGAGGTGTTCGGGGTCCGGGTCGGTGTCGTCCACCGGTTCGGTGTCGTACGGCCGTTCGATGCGGTGGGTACGGCGGGTGCGTCGAGCCTCGGAACGGACGGCCCGGCGCAGCCAGCCCGGCGGGTCGAGCGGTGGGCCGTCCGTGTCGAGGCGCTCCAGGAGGCGGAGCCAGACCGCCTGTTCCAGGTCGCCCGGCTCGGTACCGGAGGCATGTGCCTCCGCGCCGGCTTCGGCGGTGAGCAGGGGGCGCAGGGCGGTGAGGAGATCGTGCGTCATATGCGGCACGACGCGGCCGCCCGGGCGGCAGGTTGCCCGGGCGGCCGACTGTCACCCCAACCGGGGCCTACGGCTCAGCCGTTGACGAAGTCCTGGCGGGCGAGGACGCCCGTGTCGGCGTTGTCGGTGAAGACACCGTCGATGCCGGTGGCGAAGTACCGCTTGAAGGCACCGAAGGGGTCGCCGTAGGCGTCCACGGCCGTGCCCTTGCGGTACTCCAGCGGCAGGAAGGGGTTCTCGTTGCGCATCGTGTACGGATGCAGGATCAGGCCGACCTTGTGCGCGTCGGAGACCAGGGTGGTCTCCTGGTCGAGGCTGCCGTCCGCCTTCCTGGTGATGACCAGGTCGAGGGTCGGGCCGAGGCCCTGCGCGTAGCCGGCGATCTCCCGCAGACCCTTGGGGGTGATCAGGTCGGCGACGGTGCGCGGGTCACCGGCCTCGACGAAGTCCCAGGGCCGGGTGCCCGCCGCGGACAGCAGCACCACGAGGGGGTTGTCGACCAGCGTGTTGAGGCGCTGGATGCTGCTGGGCTCGAAGGACTGGAGGATGACCGGCGAGTTCCGCTTGTCCTTGCCGTACTTGTGCAGCAGCTTGGCGACCCGCTCCTCAAGGCCGAGGCCGAGCTTGCGGAAGTAGGTGGGGTGCTTGGTCTCGGGGTAGATCCAGACCTGCTTGCCGCGCCTGCGGGTCTGCTCGTCCTGCCACTTGAGGACTTCCTCGAAGGTGGGGATCTCCCAGCGGCCGTTGTAGAGGGTGTTGTGCGGGCGGTTGGCCGGGATGCGCTCGATCGCGCGCAGCGTCTTCAGCTCGGCGAGGGTGAAGTCCTCGGTGAACCAGCCGGTGGTGGAGACGCCGTCCAGGACCTTGGTGGTCTTGCGGCCGGCGAACTCGGGGTGGTCGGCGACGTTCGTCGTCCCGCCGATCTCCGGCTCGTGGCGGCAGACGAGGTGACCGTCCTTGGTGGGGACCAGGTCGCCGGCCTCGACGATGTCGGCGCCCAGGTCGAGGGCGAGGTTGTACGAGCCGAAGGTGTGCTCCGGCCGGTAACCACTCGCACCCCGGTGACCGATGATCGTCGGCTTGGGCAGGCTCTTGAGCCCGCCGTTCCCGTACGAGGCCGACCCGGCCGCTCTCGCCGTACCGGACAGGCCGAGGACGGCTCCGCCCGCGCCCAGCACCGCCGCGCCGAGGAGCGCCCGCCGCCCGGTGGTGCCTGTCTGCTCGTTCTCCTGCGTTCCCATGAGCGCCTCCCCTGACGTGAGCTCTTCGATGCGGGCCGATCGTAGGTGCGTGTACATGACGCGAGGGAGACCTCGACCGGAACACACGGATGACTCGGCATGTCGCATGGGAACGAATGTCTGAGGCGTGCGACATCCCTCACATGGTTCCGGCGTGATTACGGGCAGGCAACGCGGCGCCACTGCAGGTGAACACACGTCAACAGTGCGTAAGACCTCGGTGAACCCCGCGTCCCCGATGTGCACGACCCCGGAGACCGGGAGTATCGTCCTCACCTGCACAGACTCATACCAAAACCCTTGACACCGGAGGGCCCGTTGTCCCGCTTCGCGCTCATCAAGGCACTGCTCGGACCGATCATGCGCCTGATGTTCCGCCCACAGGTGGAGGGCGTGGAGCACATCCCGGGGGACGGTCCGGTGATCCTGGCCGGCAACCACGTGACCTTCATCGACTCGATGATCCTGCCGCTGGTCTGCGACCGGCAGGTCTTCTTCATCGGCAAGGACGAGTACGTCACCGGCAAGGGCTTCAAGGGCCGCCTCATGGCCTGGTTCTTCACGGGCGTCGGCATGATCCCGGTGGACCGGGACGGCGGCAAGGGCGGGGTGGCCGCGCTGATGACCGGCCGACGCATCCTGGACGAGGGCCGGGTGTTCGGCATCTACCCCGAGGGCACGAGGTCGCCCGACGGGCGGCTGTACCGGGGGCGCACCGGTATCGCGCGGTTGACGCTGATGACCGGTGCGCCGGTTGTTCCCTTCGCGATGATCGGCACGGACAAGATCCAGCCGGGTGGGGCGGGGATGCCTCGGCCTTCGAAGGTGACGGTCCGGTTCGGCGAGGCGATGGAGTTCTCCCGCTACGAGGGGATGGACCGGGATCGGTATGTGCTGCGGGCCGTGACCGACTCCGTGATGGCTGAGGTCATGCGGTTGTCCGGGCAGGAGTACGTGGACATGTATGCGACGAAGGCGAAGGCCGCGTAGGGGTTCGTTGTCGGGTGCGGGTGAGTGGGGGCTTGTCGCGCCCACGCGGCGGAGCCGCATGTCGATACAGCCCCGCGCCCCTTAAGAAGCGGCGTTGTCCAGTCGTTGGTTTCGGAGCATGAACCACGCTGCGACTGCGGTTGCCAGCAGGACGATTGCGCCTGCTCCCGCTGCGATCGACAAGCCGTCGACGAAGGACTCACGGGCCGACGACAGCAGTTGCTGTGCGCTCTCCGCGGGCATGGCCTGTGCCGCCTCCACCGCCGCACCGAGTGACTCGTGGGCGCCTTCCGGTGTGCCCGCCGGGGACGGGAAGCCGCGGTAGACGCCCGTCACGATCGAGCCCAGGACTGCGATGCCCAGGGCCGCGCCCAGTTCGTACGCCGTTTCCGAGACCGCCGATGCCGCGCCCGCCTGTTCCTTCGGGACCGACGACAGGATCACGTCCGACGTCACCGTGAAGGAGAAGCCGGCGCCTATGCCCACGAAGAGCAGGGCGGTGCCCAGGAGCGGGTAGCCCGTTGACTCGTCGATCACCGTGAGGGCTGCCAGGGCGAGGCCGATCGCCGCCAGGCCGCCCGAGACCACCGCCCGGACCGAGAAGCGGCGGGCCGCTCGGCCTGCGATCAGGCCCGCAACCACCGCGCCCACCGCCGCCGGCACCTCCGCCAGCCCCGCCTCGAACGGGCGCCTGCCCTGGACGAGTTGGAGGTACTGGGAGAGGAAGAAGACCAGGCCGGAGAGGCCGAGGATGGTCAGGAGGTCGGCGAGGACCGCGCCGCTGAAGCCGCGGTTGCGGAACAGGCGCATGTCCAGGAGCGGGGTGGGGAGCGTCAGTTGGCGCCGGACGAACCAGTAGAGCGCGGTCAGGCCCAGCGCCGCCACCGCCGCTGCCTCCCACGACAAGCCGTGTGCCGCCGCCTCCTTGACTGCGTACACGACCGCGATCATGCCGATCAGGGACAGCGCCACGCTCAGCACGTCCCAGGGGCCGGGGTTGGGGTTCTTCGACTCCGGGAGGAGCTTGATGCCGACCACCACCAGCACCGCCATCACCGGCAGGTTGATGAGGAACACCGAGCCCCACCAGAAGTGTTCGAGCAGGAAGCCGCCCGCAATCGGGCCGATTGCCGTGCCTGCCGAGGCAGTTGCGCCCCAGATGCCCACCGCGAGGCTGCGTTCGCGCGGGTCGTGGAAGAGGTTGCGGATCAGGGCCAGGGTCGCGGGCATCAGGGTCGCGCCCGCGACGCCGAGCAGGGCTCGGGCCAGGATCATCAACTCGGGTGTCGAGGCGTAGGCGTTGAGGATCGAGATCGCGCCGAACGCCGTGGCGCCGACGAGCAGGATCCGCTTGCGGCCTATTCGGTCGCCCAGGCTGCCCATCGAGACCAGGAGGCCGGCGATGACGAAGGAGTAGACGTCGCCTATCCAGAGGAGCTGGGTGCCGGACGGCTTCAGGTCCTCGCTGATGTACGGGGTCGCCAGGCCGAGGACGGTCGCGTCGACGGCCACCAGCAGCACGGCGAGGACGAGGACGGACAGCGCGAGCCAACGGCCCGGTCGCTTCACCGCCTCGGTCGTGGTCGCCGGCTGCAGGGTGCTGGTCATGATTCCTCTCTCCGTAGTGCGCCACCGAGCAACAGCTCGGTGATCATGAAGGTGAAGTCCTTGGATGCCACCCGGCCCTCCAGCACCGCCCAGGCGCCGGAGGCCAGCAGGCCGTACAGCGCCTCGGTGAGCCAGGCCGGGGTCAGGTCGATGCGAAACTCGCCGCTCTCCTGTCCGCGCCGGAACAGCGCGGAGATGCGGTCGTCGATCCGGGTCCAGCCGGCGTTCTGCTGCCCGCCCTCGAAGAGCTGGTTCTCGGTGTAGAGGAAGGCGAGCAGGGCGGCCGACGGTTCGATCGCCCGGATGAAACGCCGTACGGCCTCTGCCGCCGGACCCTGGTCCGCGCGGGCCGTGTCCAGCGCCGACTCGCACTCGGCGATGCCGAGCGACTCCAGCGCCCGTACCAGCGCGTCACGGCCCGCGAAGTGGCGGTGCAGGGTGGCGCGGCTGATCCCGGCCGCCTTGGCGACCTCGTCCATCGTCGCGGTGGACTTGCGGGTCAGCAGCGCCGCGGCGGCGCGCAGTACGTGGTCACGATCGACAGCCATGAGACGAGCATAGCCCATGTGAGACATCAATGTCTCAGAATAAGCATGCTCGTCTCATGGCTCAGTGGGTCATGCCCGCTCTCAGTGCCAGGGCAGGCTGCCGCGCCGCTCCCAGTACGCCTGCGGCTCCTCCACCAGTTCCGCCAGGCGGGTCAGCTGGTTCTCGTCCAGGTCCACGACCGCCGCGTGGAGGTTGGAGGCGAGCTGGGTGACCGTCGCCGCGCCGGAGAGGACGACCCCGGCCCACGGCTGGCGCAGGATCACGGCCAGGGACACGGCGTCGCACCCCAGAGACGTTTCCGCGGCTACGGCCTTCAGGGCGTCCGGTGCGTACGGGTCCGCGAGGCGGCCGTTGGCCATGCCCTCCTTGACGATCACCGTGAGGCCGGCGTCGTGCGCCTCGGCGAGGGCGGGGGCGGCCGAGGTCTCCAGGACGTTGTACGTCGACTGGACGGTACGGAAGAGGGGCTCGCCGTCGACCGTCACGGCGAGGGCGGCGCGGATCGCGTCGGCCTGGGCCGGGCCGCTGGTGGAGAAGCCGATGGTGGTGCCCGCGGCGGCGGCCTCGGCGAGCTTCGCGTGGAGTTCCTTGTCGGTGAGGGCCGGGCTGTCCGGGGTCACCGAGTGGATCTGGTAGAGGTCGAGGTGCTCGCCGAGGAGTTCGGCGGTCTCGGCGCGCTGGCGGTCGTATGTCGCGGGGCTGTGGTCCTTGACCTCGTGCTTCTCCGCGTCGGTGGTCCAGCCGGCGGTGTAGGTGTAGCCCCATTTGCTGCCCACGACGATGTCGTCGATGTCGGGGCGGGAGTTCAGCCAGTCGGCGAGGAACTCCTCGGAGCGGCCGTAGGAGCGGGCCACGTCGAAGTAGCGGACGCCCTGGAAGTAGGCGGCGTCGAGGAGCTCGTGGGTGCGGGCGCGCAGGGCGTCGACGCTGCGGCCCTCCGGCAGGTCCTCGTCGCGGCCCAGGTTGATGTAGCCGGGCCGCCCGACCGCGGCGAGGCCCAGGCCGATGTGGCAGGTGGGGGTCGTCGCTGAGGCAAGACGGGCGAAGGGCATCGCGGGCTCCGTTCGGTCGGTACGGCTCATGACCAACGTAACCGCGATGCCCCTCGGACATGCGTGCCGACTACTTCTTGGCGTTCGCCCACTCGTGCTGGGCCGCCAGGTCCGTCTTCACCTCGGCCAGCTGGATCGCCACCGCGCTCGGGGCGGTGCCGCCGCGGCCGTTGCGGGAGGCGAGGGCGCCGGGGACGTTGAGGACCGTGCGGACCTCGGGGGTCAGGTGGGCGGAGATCTTCGCGAACTGGTCGTCGGTCAGCTCGTCGAGTTCCTTGCCCTCGGCCTCCGCCGCCTTCACGCACTCGCCGGCCACCTCGTGGGCCACCCGGAACGGGACGCCCTGCTTGACCAGCCACTCGGCGATGTCGGTGGCGAGGGAGAAGCCGGCCGGGGCCAGTTCCTCCATGCGCTCGCGGTGGACGGTGAGGGTGGCCATCATGCCGGTGAAGGCCGGGAGCAGGACCTCCAGCTGGTCGATGGAGTCGAAGACCGGCTCCTTGTCCTCCTGGAGGTCGCGGTTGTACGCGAGCGGGAGGGCCTTGAGGGTCGCCATCAGGCCGGTGAGGTTGCCGATCAGACGGCCGCTCTTGCCGCGCGCCAGCTCCGCGATGTCCGGGTTCTTCTTCTGCGGCATGATCGACGAGCCGGTGGAGAAGGCGTCGTGCAGGGTCACGAAGGAGAACTCCTTCGTGTTCCAGATGATGACCTCCTCGGCGATCCGGGAGAGGTTGACGCCGATCATCGCGGTGATGAAGGCGAACTCCGCCACGAAGTCGCGGGAGGCCGTGCCGTCGATGGAGTTCGCGGAGCTGCCGTGCTCGAAGCCCAGGTCCGCGGCCACCGCCTCCGGGTCCAGGCCGAGGGAGGAGCCCGCGAGGGCGCCCGAGCCGTACGGCGACACGGCCGTGCGCTCGTCCCACTGGCGCAGCCGCTCCGCGTCCCGGGACAGGGACTGGACGTGGGCCAGGACGTGGTGGGCGAACAGGACCGGCTGGGCGTGCTGGAGGTGGGTGCGGCCGGGCATCGCCACGTCCGGGTGGGCCTCCGCGAGGCCGACCAGCGCGTCCTGGAGCTCGGCGATCAGGCCGCCGACCGTGCGGGCGTGGTCCCGCAGGTACATCCGGAAGAGGGTCGCCACCTGGTCGTTGCGGGAGCGGCCGGCGCGGAGCTTGCCGCCGAGGTCGGGCCCGAGGCGCTCCAGGAGGCCGCGCTCCAGAGCGGTGTGCACGTCCTCGTCGGCGATGGTGCCGACGAACTCGCCCGCCGCCACGTCCGCTTCCAGCTGGTCGAGCCCGGCGATCATCCGCTGGAGCTCGTCCTCGGTGAGCAGCCCCGCCTTGTGCAGCACGCGCGCGTGGGCACGCGAACCGGCGATGTCGTAGGGCGCCAGCCGCCAGTCGAAGTGGACGGACGCGGACAGCTTCGCCAGGGCCTCGGCGGGACCGTCGGCGAAACGGCCGCCCCAGAGCCGTACGTCACCGCTGTTGCTGCTCACTTGCGTTGCTCCTAGGGAGGGAGGGTGGGTCGATGTCCTCATGCATGAGTATGCAGAGTTATGCATGATTCGTCAATCTGAGGAAGCCTTGAACACCCGTAACCGCTTTCCCGTACCTCTCGCCGAACGCAGGCGCCGCGTTTGTAAACGAAGACCACTCCCGACCCGAGTGAGGCATCCGCATGTCCAGGGCTCTTCCGAAGTACAACAAGCGTCGCGTCGCGATCATCGGCGGCGCTGCCGCGGTGGCGCTGTCCGGAGCGGTGATCGCCGGCACCGCCCTCGCCGGGACACCGTCCAAGAGCAGCGGGAACAACGCCCGCACCCTGGCCGCGTCCCCCGGCACCATCACCTGCCCGGACGTCGCCTCGCAGCTCCCGGCGATCCCGGCCTCCGCGCAGGCCGAGGTCACCAGAAACCTCACCCTGCTCCAGACCCAGATCGACGAGGCCAACAAGCGGCTCGTCGACACCGTCGGCCAGGGCGGCGACAACTTCGTCCAGAACGCCATCCTCGGCCCCTTGGAGGACAAGCGGATCGCCACCGTCAACCGTATCGCCACGGCGATCGGGCGTACGGCGGACAAGCCGCAGGGCCTGGAGGCGCTCGCGCCCTGCACGCTCAACGCCGACGGGGCGGCGGGCACCGGCGCCGAGACGGGGACCGACACCGGGGCGGGCGACGAGTCCGGCACGGGCGCGGAGGCCTCGGCCACGCCGAGCGCCACGGCTTCGGCCGCCGACGACGCCGCGGGTGAGACCGGCAACACCGGGGTCGGCACCATCACCTGCCCGGACGTCGCCTCGCAGCTTCCCGCGATCCCCGCCTCCGCCCAGGCCGAGGTCACCCGCAACCTCACCCTGCTCCAGACCCAGATCGACGAGGCCAACAAGCGGCTCGTCGACACCGTCGGCCAGGGCGGCGACAACTTCGTCCAGAACGCCATCCTCGGCCCGCTCGCCGACAAGCGGAAGTCGACCATCGACCGGATCGCCATCGCGATCGGCCGCACCGCCGAGAAGCCGGCCGGGCTCGACTCCCTGGCTGCCTGCACGCTCACCAAGTGACGTGACAGGCGCTGCGGCCGCCCCGTTTCTGCGCCGGCCGGGGCGGCCGCGGCGGGGGTCCGGCGGCCTCCCGGCAACCGGACCCCGCAATTCCCTGGACCGGCGCGCGGTTCGCGCGCCGGTCCGGTGGAGCCTGGTTGGCCCAACCGGGCTGCCGTCGCCGCCTTCTCCGTCTACGGTCTGAGCCATGCGAAGCGCTCTCGCCGCCGGTGCCCTGGTGTCCGCGTCCCTTCTCGTGCTCGGTGCCGCGGCGCCGAGCGTCGCCGTCCCGCCGTTGCCGGCGCGGATGGACGACACCGGTGGTGGTACGCAGCTGATCACCGCCGTGGCCGCGAAGTCGAGCTCCACGACGGGGACGGTGACCTGGTGGGACCTTCGTGACGGGCAGTGGGTGAAGGCCGGTTCGGCCGCCGCCCGGTTCGGGGCGAAGGGTCTTGTCGAGGGCACGGAGCGCAAGCAGGGGACCAACACCACGCCCGCCGGGCTGTACGACCTGCCCTTCGCCTTCGGCATCAAGGCGGCTCCGAGCGGTACGTCCTACAAGTACCGGGCGGTGCACAGGAGTTCGTGGTGGTGCGAGGACAACGACTCGCGTTCCTACAACCGTTGGACCGAGCCCCTTGCCGCCGACTGCCGGGCCTCCGAGTCGGAGCGGCTCGGCGCGTACCCGACGCAGTACGCGTACGGGCTCGTCATCGGCTTCAACTACCGCGCGCCGGTGCGCAAACGGGGAGCGGGCATCTTCCTGCACGTCAACGGACGTGGGGCGACGGCCGGTTGTGTGTCCGTGTCCGGCGACGCCATGAAGGCGATCCTCAAGTGGGCGGCTCCCGGGAAGAAGCCGCACATCGCGATCGGGACGACCGGCGGATCCACGGTCATCACTCAGTACTGAACTCAGCACTGGACTCGGTACTGGCAGCACCGAGCCGCACGGAGAACGTGGTCGACCCCGGCCTGCTCTCCAGCTCCACGCTCCCCCCGTGCGCCTCGGCCACGGCCGCCACGATCGACAGGCCCAGGCCCGCGCCGCCCGTCGCCTCCTTGGTGCGGCGGTCGGCCCGGGTGAAGCGTTCGAAGACGCCGGGGCGGATGTCCTCGGGGACGCCCGGGCCGTCGTCGTGAACGTGCAGGAGTGCCGTGCCGTCCTCCGTCTCCAGGGTCACCGTGACCTTCGTGCCAACGGGCGTGTGCAAACGCGCGTTGGCCAACAGGTTGGCCAACACCTGTTGGAGGCGGTGTTCGTCGCCGGTGACCGTGACCGGGTCCTCCGGGAGGTCCAGTTCCCAGCGGTGGTCGGGGCCCGCGGCCCGCGCGTCCGTCACCGCGTCCAGCACCAGCCGGGTGAGGTCGACCGGCTCGGACGCCAGGGGACGGCCCGCGTCCAGGCGGGCCAGGAGCAGCAGGTCGTCGACCATCGCGCCCATGCGGGACGACTCGGCGGCGATGCGTCCCAGGGCGCGGGTGATCTCCGGCGGGACCGGGCCCGGGTGGAGCAGGGCCAGTTCGGCGTGCCCGCGGACCGAGGCGACCGGCGTGCGCAGTTCGTGGCTGGCGTCCGCCGCGAAGCTGCGCAGCCGCTCCTCGCTGGCGTGCCGTTTGGTGAGGGCGTCCTCGACGTGGCCCAGCATCCGGTTGAAGGCGCCGGCGACCCGGCCCACCTCGCTGCGCGGATCGGACTCGGGAGCCCGGGGCGGCAGCGCCACCTCACCGCTGGCCAGTGGGAGTTCACTGACCCGGGTGGCGGTCGCCGCGACCCGGCTCAGCGGCCGGAGCGACCAGCGCACCCAGAGGGCGCCCGCGACACCGGCGAGGGTGAGGGCGGCACCGAAGACGATTCCGGCGACCAGTTCGAGGCGGTGGACGGTGGCTTCCACCGGCTCCAGGGGCAGGCCGGTGACCAGCACGTCGCCGTCGATGCCCTGGGAGGCGACGACCCGGTAGTGGTCCAGCGCGGAGAGCTCGAGGGTGTGGCCCTTGCCGTCGGCCGGGATCGCGGCGAGCCGCTTCCTGTCGCGCTCGCTGAGGGAGACGTTGTGGGTTCCGTTCGTTCGGACGACCGCCGCGTTGGTGACCGTCCCGTCGACCAGCCGGGCACCGAAGGTCCCGGTCGACTGGCGGCGGGTGTCGCCGTGCTCGTCGCCGTCGTGGTCGTTCGGCAGCTGGTCCTTGTGCTCCAGGCTCAGGGCGAAGCGGTTCCCGGCCTGGGTCAGCTGTTCGTCGAGACGGCTGGTGAGGAAGCCCTGGAGCTCGACGACGGCGGCCACCCCGACCGCGGCACAGCTCACCGCGAGCAGCACCACCAGGCCGACGGTGAGGCGGGCCCGGAGGGTGCGCGGGCGCGGCAGGCGGCGCCACTGGAGCCTCATGACGCCACCGGCTTGAGCACGTACCCGGCGCCCCGCACCGTGTGGATCATCGGCTCGCGGCCCGCGTCCACCTTCTTGCGCAGATACGAGATGTACAGCTCGACCACGTGGGCGCGGCCGCCGAAGTCGTACGACCAGACGCGGTCGAGGATCTGCGCCTTGCTCAGGACGCGGCGCGGGTTGCGCATCAGGAAGCGCAGGAGCTCGAACTCGGTCGGGGACAGTTCGATCAGCTCGCCGGCGCGGGTGACCTCGCGGGAGTCCTCGTCCATGACCAGGTCGCCGACGGTCAGGCGCGGGCCCTCCTCCAGCTGGCGTGCCATGCCGGCGCGGCGCAGCAGGCCGCGGACCCGGGCGACCACCTCCTCCAGGCTGAAGGGCTTGGTGACGTAGTCGTCGCCGCCCGCGGTGATGCCCGCGATACGGTCCTCGACCGCGTCCCGCGCGGTGAGGAAGAGGACGCAGACGTCGGGTTTCACGGTGTGCAGGGAGCGCAGGACGGTGAAGCCGTCGGTGTCCGGGAGCATCACGTCGAGCACGACCGCGTCCGGCATCAGCTCCCGGGCCTCGGCGAGGGCGGTCGCGCCGTCGCCTGCCGCGCGGACCCGCCAGCCCTCGTAGCGCAGGGCGCCGGAGAGCACCTCGGCGAGGTCCTCGTCGTCGTCGACGACCAGGACGCGCAGCGGGGTGCCGTCGGGGCGGGTGAGGGCGGGTCGGCCGGAGCGGGTGGTGTTCATCGCCCTACCAGCATCACCCCTCACACGGGCCGGGGGCGCCGCCGGATGCTCTGAGTTTCCTCTGAGTGGGCTCAGCGGTCGCCCATTGAGAGGGTCCTGAGAAGTTCGCGCTGCACAGTTGCGTCCGGAACAGGCGAAAGGACGCACACATGACCACCGTGTACGAGCGGCGGACGGCACCGGCCGTGGCGCCGGGCGCGCGCCGCTCCCCGGCGGGCGCCGTGCTGGCGCTGCTGTGGGCCGGAGCGGCGGCCGTGGTCGCCCTGTGGTGGGCGGACACCGGCTCGGTCGTCGGGTCGGCGGGCTGGCTGACCGGCGCCGGGCGGATCGCCGGACTGCTGTGCGGGTACGCCTGCGCGGTGCTGGTCGGCATGATGGCGCGGGTGCCGCTGCTGGAGCGGCGGATCGGCTCCGACCGGGTGGCCCGCTGGCACGCGATGGCCGGCCGCTACACCGTCTGTCTGCTGCTCGCGCACATCACGCTGATCCTGCTCGGTTACGCCGCCCAGGACCGCGCCTCGATCTGGCACGAGACGGTCACGGTGGTCCTGGACTACCCGGACATGCTGAAGGCCACCTTCGGCACGGTCATCCTGTTCGCGGTCGGCATCACCTCGGCCCGCGCGGTGCGCCGCCGTACCAGCTACGAGTTCTGGTACTACGTCCATCTGCTGACGTACGCGGCCGTGTTCCTGGCGTTCTTCCACCAGATCACGCTGGGCAACGAGTTCAACGGGCACGCCGGCGCGACGGCCGCCTGGTACGCGCTGTATCTGGGCGTCGCCGCCCTGGTGGTCTGGTTCCGGGTGCTGGTGCCGGTACGGCTCAATGTGCGGCACCGGATGCGGGTCGAGTCGGTGCACCGGGAGTCGCCGGGGGTGTACTCGGTCGTCGTCCGCGGGCGGCGGCTGGACGAACTCGGTGCGCGCGCCGGGCAGTTCTTCCGCTGGAGGTTCTTCGGGGAGGGCATGGGCTGGACGTCTACGCCGTACTCCCTGTCGGCACCGCCGCGCCCGGACCTGATGCGGATCACCGTCAAGGCGCTCGGCGACCACAGCGCGGCCGTCTCCCTGCTGCGGCCCGGCACGCGGGTGTGGGCGGAGGGGCCGTACGGCTCGATGACCGAGGACCGGCGGACCTCGGCGAAGTCCCTGCTGATCGGGGCCGGCGTCGGCATCACCCCGCTGCGGGCCCTGTTCGAGACGCTGCCCGGCGAGGTCACCCTGCTGTACCGGGCGCGGACGGCCGAAGACCTCGCCCTGGGCGGGGAGTTGGAGGCCATCGCCCAGTGGCGCGGGGCGAAGGTGCTGTACGCCCTCAACGGGCCGGACGGACGGCGCCCGAGCCTGTCCGCCCAGTCCCTGCGGGCGACCTTCCCCGACCTGGCGGGCCACGACGTATACATATGCGGCCCGCACGGCTTCGCCCGCGAGTTGTACGAGGCGCTGCGCACCGCCGGTGTGCCGGACCGCCGTATCCACCACGAGTCCTTCGAACTCTGAGAGCTGTGAGGCAGTCGCCGTGCACGCGTTGAAGAAGAACCGCCCCCTGCGCCGGATCGTGCTGGCGAGTGCCGCCACCGTCTCCGGGATGGTGCTGCTGCTGTCGCTGAAGCCGCACTCGACGCCGGACGTGGGCCTGGCCGTGCCCGCGCCGTCCAGCAGCTCGGCCACGTCCGGCGGCTCCAGTGGTTCCAGTGGCTCGACCGGCGTCAGCAAGACGGTGACCGGCGACTCGGTGGACACCCGCTGGGGTCCGGTCCAGGTGAAGATCACGATCAAGAACGGCAAGCTCACCGACGTCACCGCGGTCGTCTACCCGACCGAGAACCCGAGGGACCAGGAGATCAACAGCTACGCGATACCGAAGCTGCGCACCGAGGCGCTGCAGGCCCAGAGCGCCGGCATCGACACCGTCTCCGGGGCCACGTACACGAGTGACGGTTACCGCCAGTCACTCCAGTCGGCACTGGACTCGGCGAAGAGCTGAACACACCGGCGTCACGGCACGTACTCCAGGGCCAAGGGACCACGCCATCCCCCCCTTGCCCCCGCCCCGGAGGAATCGTGACCACCACGCTCGCAGGCGGCCGCGCCGCCCGCCGCCAGACGATGCGCCGCATCCGCCCGCGCCGTTCCCCGGCGACCGTCCTGCTGCTCGCCGTGTTCGCCGGCGCGGTGGGCGTGATGTGGCTCTGGTGGCACAACACGCCCTCCATCGCCGACCAGAACGGCAAGATCCTCAACGCGGGCCGGATCACCGGTCTGCTGGCGGGCTATCTGATGGCGCTGGTCGTGCTCCAGATGGCCCGCGTGCCCGCCCTGGAGCGGCGCGTCGGCTCCGACCGGGTGGCGCGCTGGCACGCGATGAGCGGCCGCTACACGCTCTCCCTGATCGTCGCGCACGTCTTCCTGACCATGTGGGGCTACGCGCTGCAGGCCGGCAAGACGCTGGGCGACATCGTCCAGCAGACGATCGACTCCGTGAACCAGCTGCCGGACATGGGCAAGGCGGCCATCGGCACCGGACTGTTCGTGGTGATCGGCCTGACGTCGATCGGACCGGTCCGCCGCCGGATCCCGTACGACACCTGGTACCACGTCCATCTGCTGACGTACGCGGCGGTGTTCTTCACCTTCTGGCACCAGATCACCACCGGCAACGACTTCGCCGTCGAGCCGACCGCGAAGACCTTCTGGTACGCCCTGTACGGGTCGGTCACCGCGCTGGTGATCTGGTACCGCGTGCTGATCCCGATCCGGCTGAACATGCGGCACCGCATGCGCGTCGAGGCGGTCATCGAGGAGACGCCGGGCATCGTGTCGGTGCTGATCGGCGGGCGGAAGCTGCACCGGATGGGCGCGGAGGCGGGGCAGTTCTTCCGCTGGCGCTTCCTCGCGCCGGGCATGCGGTTCAGCTCCCACCCGTACTCGCTGTCGGCGGCGCCCCGCCCCGACATGCTGCGGATCACCGTGAAGGCGATCGGCGACCACAGCGCCCGGCTGCGGGAGCTGACGCCCGGCACCAAGGTGTGGGCCGAGGGGCCGTACGGCGCGATGACCGCGCAGCGGCGCAGCCGCGGCAAGGTGCTGCTGGTCGCGGGTGGCGTGGGCATCACTCCGATGCGGGCGCTGTTCGAGACGCTGCCGGGCGCGGCCGGTGACATCACGCTCCTGTACCGGGCCAACACCACACAGGACCTTGCCCTCTGGGACGAGCTCGCCGCGATCGCCGACGACCGCGGTGCGCGTCTGATGTACGCCGTGAACAGCCCGGACGGGGAGCGCCCCGACATCTCGGCGGACCGGCTGCGGCAGAAGCTGCCGGACATCGAGAAGCACGACGTGTTCATGTGCGGCCCCGCCGGGTTCGCGCAGTCCGTGTACGAAGCACTGCGCGGCGCGGGAGTGCCCGCCCGCCGCATCCATCACGAGTCGTTCGAGATGTGAGCGACGGGACTTCAGGAGACTGGGTACCGATGAAGAAGAGTCACCCCATCAGGCGTGTCGTGCTGGCCAGCGCCGCCACCGTCTCGGGTGTCGTACTGCTGCTGTCGCTGAAACCGGCGTCCGACCCGAACGCCCAGGCGGCCGGCGCGGCCCCGCAGCAGACCGCGGCAGCCCAGGACTCGCCGCAGGGCGGATCCTCCGCGGCCGGGGCCGCCAACGGCACGGTCGACGGCAGCGTGGTGCAGACGGAGTACGGCAACGTCCAGGTGCGGCTGACCGTCGCCGGCGGCAAGATCACCAAGGCCGAGGCGATCCAGGCGCCCAAGGGCGGCACGAGCGACCAGAAGACGGCCCTGTCGATCCCCAAGCTCACCCAGGAGACGGTCGCCGCGCAGAGCGCGCAGATCGACTCGGTGTCGGGTGCCACGTACACGAGCACCGGCTACAAGCAGTCATTGCAGTCGGCGCTGGACAAGATGAAGGCGAGCAGTACTCCCTCCCAGGGCGCGTCGAGTGGTACGTCCCAGGGTTCGGCCGGCGGTTCGACCCAGGCCAAGACGGTCACCGGCAGCGTCGTGCAGACCCAGTACGGCCCGGTCCAGGTCCGTATCACCGTCTCGGGCGGGAAGATCACCAAGGCGGACGCGGTGCAGGCGCCCAAGGGCGGCACCAGCGACCAGAAGACGGCCCTGTCCATCCCCAAGCTCAACCAGGAGGCGGTGGCGGCCGGCAGCGCGCAGATCGACTCGGTGTCCGGGGCGACCTACACGAGCACCGGCTACAAACAGTCGCTCCAGTCCGCGCTGGACCAGGCCGGTGGCTGAGTCGGTGGCGGAGTCCGCGGAAGCTCCCGCCTCGGTGCGCCGGCATGCGGAGGAGGTCATGGGGACCGTCTTCTCCTTCGACGTCCGCGGCGGGGAGCCCGGTGCGGTGCAGGCGGCGCTCGGGGAGGCGATCGCCGGGCTGCACCGGGTGAACGAGGTGTTCAGCACCTACCGCGAGGACAGCCAGGTCTCCCGGCTGGCGCGGGGTGAACTGACCGTCGAGGAGTGCGATCCCGAGGTCGCCGAGATCCTCGGCCTGGGCGCGGAGGCGGAGCGCACGAGCGACGGCTGGTTCAGCCTCCGTTACGAGGGCCGCCTCGACCCCACCGGGATCGTCAAGGGCTGGGCGACCGAACGCGCGGCCCGCCGCCTGCGGGCGGCCGGCGCGACGGGGGTGAGCGTCAACGGCGGCGGGGACGTCCAGATGTACGGCACCCCGGAACCGCACCGCCCCTGGCGCGTCGGAGTGGCGGACCCGCTCCGCCCCGGCGGCCTCGCGGCGGTCGTCTCGGCAGCGGGCGCCGACGAGTTGGCGGTCGCCACCTCCGGCACGGCGGAACGCGGCGCCCACATCGTCGATCCGCGCACGGGCCGCTCGGCTGTGACCGACCTGGTGGCGGTGACGGTGGTGGCCCCGAGCCTGACCTGGGCGGACTGCTGGGCGACGGCCGCCTTCGCGATGGGTTCCCGGGACGGCCTGCGCTGGCTGGAGTCACTGCCGGACGTGGAGGCGCTGCTGATCACGGCAGGCGACGAGGTGAGATGCACAGGGGGCCTGGCATCTCGACTTGGCTAGGTGAATCGCCCTGAGGGGGCGCGGGGAACTGCGCGACAAGCCACAACGAGCCGCACTCGGCAACCGGCAGCCCCACCCCTCTCAGTGGCCGTTCTGAGCCAAGCGCAACAGATGCTCCGCCAGCGCCTGCCCCCCAACCGGATCCCGACTGATCAACAACAACGTGTCGTCACCGGCGATCGTCCCCAGGATGTCGTGCAGTTCCGCCTGGTCGATGGCCGACGCGAGGAACTGTGCGGCGCCGGGCGGGGTGCGCAGGACGACCAGGTTCGCCGAGGCCTCCGCCGAGATCAGCAGCTCCTGGGACAGCCGCCGCATCCGCTCTTCCTTCGCCGACTCGCCCAGCGGTGCCCGGGGGTCCGGAAGCCCCCCTCGCTGGGCACCGCGTAGATGAGGTCGCCGTCGTTGTTGCGGATCTTGACCGCGTTCAGCTCGTCCAGGTCCCGCGAAAGGGTGGCCTGAGTGACGGTCAGCCCGTCGTCGGCCAGCAACTTCGCCAACTGGCTCTGGGAGCGCACCGGTTGCCGGTTGAGGATGTCCACGATCCGGCGGTGGCGTGCGGTACGCGTCTGCGGCACGGCCGGCCCCGCGTGCTGTGCGTCGTCCTGCGCCTGACTCATCGTCGTCTCACTCCGGATCATCCGTCCCCGTGGGCGTCGTCCAGGATGCCCGGCAGCGCCCGGAGCAACGCGTCCGCCTCACCGTCCCCGAGCGTCAGCGGCGGCATCAGCCGTACGACGTCGGCGGCTGGCGCGTTCACCAGGAAACCGGCCTCCTGAGCCGCCTGCTGCACCTTCGGCGCGAGCGGCCCGGTGAGCACGATACCCAGGAGAAGACCCGCGCCCCGGACATGGTCGATCAACGGGTGGCCCAGTGACTCGATTCCGTCCCGCAACTTCCCGCTCTGCCGCTTGACGTTCTCCAGCAACCCCTCGTTCTCGATCGTGTCGAGCACGGCGAGTCCGGCGGCGCAGGCGACCGGGTTGCCGCCGAAGGTCGTGCCGTGGTGCCCGGGCCGGAGCAGCTCCGCGGCCCGCCCGAAGGCGACGGTCGCACCCAGCGGCAGCCCGCCGCCGAGCCCCTTGGCCAGCGTGACCACGTCCGGCAGCACGCCCTCGTGGGCCTGGTACTCGAACCAGTTCCCGGTACGACCGATTCCGGTCTGTACCTCGTCCAGGACCAGCAGTGCCCCGTGCGCGGCGGTGATCGCCCGGGCCGCCTTGAGGTAGCCGGCGGGCGGGACGACGACCCCGTTCTCGCCCTGGATCGGCTCGATGACGACGAGCGCGGTCTCCTCGGTGACGGCGGCCGCGAGGGCCTGCGCGTCGCCGTACGGGACGTGCGTGACGTCGCCGGGCAGCGGCAGGAACGGCTCCTGCTTTCCGGGCTGGCCGGTGAGCGCGAGGGCGCCCATGGTGCGGCCGTGGAAGCCGCCCTGGGTGGCGACCATGTGGGTGCGCCCGGTCAGCCGGCCGATCTTGAAGGCGCCCTCGTTGGCCTCGGCGCCGGAGTTGCAGAAGTAGACCTTGCCGTCCCGGCCGAAGAGCTGGAGCAGCTTCTCGGCGAGCGCGACCGGCGGTTCGGCGATGAAGAGGTTGGAGACATGGCCCAGCGAGGCGATCTGCGTGCTCACGGCCTCCACGATCGCCGGGTGGGCGTGCCCGAGCGCGTTGACCGCGATACCGCCGACGAAGTCGGTGTACTCCTTGCCGTCGGCGTCCCACAGCTTGGCGCCGGCGCCGCGTACGAGGGGCAGCCGGGGGGTGCCGTAGTTGTTCATGAGCGAGCCCTGCCACCGCTGGGTCAGCTCCTGATTGCCTGTCATACCGAGTCCCCCTGCGGCTCGTCGGGCACGACCATCGTGCCGATGCCCTCGTCGGTGAAGATCTCCAGCAGGATCGAGTGCTGGACCCGGCCGTCGATGACGCGGGCGGTGGTCACGCCGCCTCGTACGGCGTGCAGACAGCCCTCCATCTTCGGCACCATGCCGGAGCTCAACTCCGGCAGCAGCTTCTCCAGTTGGGAAGCCGTGAGGCGGCTGATCACCTCGTCGCTGTTCGGCCAGTCCTCGTAGAGGCCCTCGACGTCCGTGAGGACCATGAGGGTTTCGGCGCCAAGCGCAGCAGCGAGTGCCGCAGCCGCCGTATCAGCATTGACGTTGTAGACATGTCCGTCGTCCTGGCTACGGGCGATCGACGAGACGACCGGGATACGGCCGTCGGCGAGCAGTGCCTCGATCGCGCCCGTGTCGATCTCGGTGATCTCGCCCACCCGCCCGATGTCGACCAACTCCCCGTCGATCTCGGGCTGGTGCTTGGTGGCGGTGATGGTGTGCGCGTCCTCGCCGGTCAACCCGACGGCCAGCGGCCCGTGTTGGTTGAGCAGGTTCACCAGCTCGCGCTGCACCTGCCCGGCCAGCACCATCCGTACGACGTCCATGGCGTCCTCGGTGGTGACCCTCAGGCCGGCCTTGAACTCGCTGACGATGCCGTGTCTGTCGAGGGCGGCGCTGATCTGCGGGCCGCCGCCGTGCACGACGACCGGCTTGAGGCCGGCGTGGTGCAGGAAGACGACGTCCTGGGCGAAGGCGGCCTTGAGGTCCTCGTCGATCATGGCGTTGCCGCCGAACTTGATGACGACCGTCTTGCCGTTGTGCCTGACCAGCCAGGGCAGCGCCTCGATGAGGATCTGGGCCTTGGGCAGCGCGGTGTGTTTGCGGGTCACATTGCTCATGAGGAGTAGGCGCTGTTCTCGTGGACGTAGTCGGCGGTGAGGTCGTTGGTCCAGATGGTGGCGGTCTCGGCGCCGGCGGCGAGGTCGGCGACGATGTGCACCTCGCGGTAGCGCATGTCGACCTTCTCCCGGTCCTCGCCGACGCCGCCGTTCTTGCACACCCAGACGCCGTTGATGGCGACGTTCAACCGGTCCGACTCGAAGGCGGCCTTGGTGGTGCCGATCGCGGACAGTACGCGGCCCCAGTTGGGGTCCTCGCCGTGGATCGCGCACTTGAGGAGGTTGTTGCGGGCGATGGAGCGGCCCACCTCGACGGCGTCGTCCTCGCTGGCCGCGTTGACGACCTCGACCTTGATGTCCTTGCTGGCGCCCTCGGCGTCCCGGATCAGCTGCTGACCGAGGTCGTCGCAGACCTGCCGTACCGCCTCCGCGAACTCCGCGTATTCCGGGGTGACTTCGGAGGAGCCGGAGGCGAGCAGCAGCACGGTGTCGTTGGTGGACATGCAGCCGTCGGAGTCGACGCGGTCGAAGGTGGTCCGGGTCGCGTCGCGAAGTGCCTTGTCCAGCAGGTCACTCGAGACGACCGCGTCCGTGGTGAGGACGACCAGCATGGTGGCCAGGCCCGGGGCGAGCATGCCCGCTCCCTTCGCCATGCCGCCGACGGTCCAGCCGTCCTTGGTGACGACGGACGTCTTGTGGACGCTGTCGGTGGTCTTGATGGCGATGGCGGCCTTCTCGCCGCCGTGCTCGGAGAGCTGGGCCGCGGCGGTCTCGACTCCCGGGAGGAGCTTGTCCATCGGGAGCAGGACGCCGATGAGACCGGTGGAACAGACGGCGACCTCGATCGCGCCCCGGCCCAGCACCTCGGCGACCTTCTCGGCGGTCGCGTGCGTGTCCTGGAAGCCCTTGGGGCCCGTACAGGCGTTGGCGCCACCGGAGTTGAGGACGACCGCGGAGATCTGGCCGCCCTTGAGGGCCTGCTCGGACCAGAGCACCGGCGCGGCCTTCACGCGGTTGGAGGTGAAGACACCGGCGGCGGCACGGCGGGGTCCGTCGTTGACCACGAGGGCCAGGTCCGGGTTGCCGTTCTCCTTGATCCCGGCTGCGATGCCCGCAGCCCGGAATCCCTTGGCTGCCGTGACGCTCACGGTGCGACTCCGATCGTGGAAAGCCCGGTGGACTCGTCGAGCCCGAGGGCGAGGTTCATGCTCTGGACGGCACCGCCCGCGGTGCCCTTGGTCAGGTTGTCGATGGCGCTGATCGCGATGATGCGGCCCGCCGCCGCGTCGTACGCGACCTGTATCTGAACGGCGTTGGAACCGTAGACGGACGCCGTCGCGGGCCACTGCCCCTCCGGCAGCAGATGGACGAAGGGCTCGTCGGCACAGGCCTTCTCGTAGGCGGCCCGGAGGGACTCCCCCGTCACCCCCGCGACGGCCTTGGCGCTGCACGTGGCGAGGATCCCGCGCGGCATCGGCGCGAGCGTCGGCGTGAAGGAGACGGAGACCCGCTCCCCCGCCGCCGCACTGAGGTTCTGGATGATCTCGGGCGTGTGCCGGTGACCGCCGCCGACGCCGTACGGCGACATGGAGCCCATGACCTCGCTGCCCAGCAGGTGCGGCTTGGCCGCCTTGCCGGCGCCCGAAGTGCCGGAGGCGGCGACGATCACGGCCTCGTTCTCGGCGAGTCCGGCCGCGTAGGCCGGGAAGAGGGCCAGCGAGGCGGCGGTCGGGTAGCAACCGGGTACCGCGATGCGCTTGGACCCCTCCAGCGCGGCGCGGGCACCCGGCAGTTCAGGGAGGCCGTAGGGCCAGGTCCCGGCGTGTGCGGAGCCGTAGAACCGCTCCCAGTCGGCCGCGTCCTTCAGCCGGAAGTCGGCGCCCATGTCGACGACCAGGACGTCCGGGCCGAGCTGCTCGGCGACGGCGGCGGACTGGCCGTGGGGCAGGGCGAGGAAGACGACGTCGTGTCCGGCGAGGACCCCGGGGGTGGTCTCCTGGAGCACGCGGTCGGCCAGCGGCAGCAGATGCGGCTGGAGCGCGCCGAGCTGCTGGCCGGCGTTGGAGTTGCCGGTCAGGGCACCGATCTCGACCTCGGGGTGCGCCAGGAGCAGACGCAGGAGCTCTCCGCCCGCGTATCCGCTCGCACCGGCCACTGCCGCACGTACCGCCATGTCATCCTCCTCCTGGATGGCACGACTATACGTATCGCTGCATGTTTATGCAATCCCGGCGCTCTCGGCCTCCACCTCGGCCGCGGCGGCCTCCGCCTTGGGGAGCATGATCCAGCGGGAGACCACGAAGGTCACCGGGATGGCTCCCAGGGACGCGAGCAGCGGGGAGAGGCGGCTGCTGAAGTGGAGCAGGTCGACGAGGACGTACACACCCGTCGTGGTGATCACGAAATTCGCCGCGTTCGTCAGCGGGAACAGCAGGAATTTCCTCAGGGTCGGACGCGTCCGATAGGTGAACCGAGCATTGAGGAAAAAGGAACCAGTCATGCTGATGAAGGTCGCGAGGATATGCGCGGCCAGATAGGGCATGTGCGGCAGGAGCAGCAGATAGGGCGCGTAATAGGTGCCCGTGTTCAGGACGCCGATGGCGGCGAAGGTGAGCATCTGCCGCGTCATCACTGAATGAGATCCTTCGCTCGCTTCACGTTGCTGGCCTTCACCAGGAAGTGCGGGCGGCCCTTCACCTCGTAGTAGATCCGGCCGGTGTACTCCCCTATGACGCCCAGCATGACCATCTGGACCCCGGCCACACCCGTGACGGCCGTGATGATGGTGACATAGCCGGGTGTCTGCACGCCGTTGACGAGGGCGGCCGCCACGATCCAGGCGGTGTAGACGCCGGCGACCGTGAGCAGGCCCATGCCCAGGTAGAGGGCGGCGCGCAGCGGGCGGTTGTTGAAGGAGATGAGGCCGTCCAGGCCGTAGTTGAGCAGGCCCTTGAAGGTCCAGGAGCTGCGGCCGGCCTCGCGCACGGCGTTCTCGTACTCGAAGGTCGTGCTGGGGAAGCCGACCCAGGCGAACAGGCCCTTGGAGAAGCGGTTGTACTCGGTGAGGTCCAGGACCGCGTCCACCACCCGGCGGGACATCAGGCGGAAGTCGCCGACGCCGTCGACGAGTTCGACGTCGACGAGGCGGTTGACGAGCCGGTAGTAGAGGCGGGCGGTGAGGGTGCGGGCCATGCCGTCGCCGGTCCTGGTGCGGCGGGCGATGACCTGGTCGTGGCCCTCGGCGCGCAGCTGCACCATGCGCTTGATCAGCTCCGGCGGGTGCTGGAGGTCCGCGTCCATGACGATCACGGAGTCGCCCGAGGCGTGCTTCAGACCGGCCAACAGGGCTGCTTCCTTGCCGAAGTTGCGGCTGAAGGAGACGTACCGGACCCGCGCGTCCAGGTCGGCCAGCCGCTGGAGTACGTGCAGCGTACGGTCGCGGCTGCCGTCGTCGACGTACACGAACTCCATGTCGTGGCCGAGCGGAAGGAGTTCCTCGGCGACCTTCTGGACCTCGTCGTGGAAGCGTTCGAGGACGTCTTCCTCGTTGTAACAGGGTGCGATGATCGATATGAGCATGGTTCCCCCCTGGGGCGGTTCAGAGAGCGCCGGTCACGCGCTCACGCGGGCGGACAGGTGTGGTCGTGGGTGCCGGCGGCTGCGGGGTGCGCCGGCGGCGGACGGCGGAGAGGACGCCGAGCAGGACGAGGGACAGCAGCGAAGCGGCCCCGACGGTGGTACCCAGTCGCAGCCCGGGCGGATGGAACGTGCAGGTGAGGCTGGTCGACGAGCCGTCCAGGGGTACGGCGATCAGGCCGTGGTACGCCTTTGCCGGTACGGCGGTGGCGTCGCCGGCGGCACAGCGCCAGCCGGCGATGCGGGGGGCCGCGACCACCGCGACTCCCTTGCTGCCCGCGGGGAGTCGGGCCCGGACCGTGGCGTCGTCGACGGAGACACTGGTCGCGCCGGTGGACTTCAGGTGCTCGACGGCGGTGTGCAGGCGGGCGGTGTCGAGGCAGCCGACGGCGCCCTGCGGGACGCGGCTGTCGCGGTTCGGCGTCAGCTCGATCCGGAGGCGGCCGGAGGCCGGGACCGTGCCCAGGCGCTGCATCGCCGCGATCTTGGTGACGAGGGCGTCCGAACGGAACCGTCCGGTCGGGCCGTTGCCGGTCTGGGCGGTGCCGGAGTAGTGCGGTGCCCAGAGGTAGACCTCGCTGCCTGCCGGGCAGTTGGCGGTGATCGACGGCTTCTCGGTGGCGCCGGGCGCGCGGGCGGGGACGAGCAGCCCGGGGTGCGCGGCGTCGCCGGCGGCCGGGGGCTTGCCGGTGCCGGTGCGGATCGTGACGCTGGGGACGGTGTAGACGCGGGCGCCCAGCAGGAGTTCCTGGTTCCGGTACGGCGACGGACCCCACTGGGACGCGGACGCGTCGGACGGTCGTACCGTCACCAGGGGCGGCACGTCCTGCCGGGTCACCGTCGGACGGGTGCCGCCCTGCTCGAACCAGTTCTGGTGCGGGTCCGGCGGGGAGTGCACCCGGGCGCCGATGGAGAACACCGCGTCGGTGACGGGGTTGTCGAGGCTCTGCAGGCTGCGGCCCCGGGAGGTCCAGCCGCCGCCGAGGGCGGTGAGCATACGACTGAGGTCGTCCGAGGTCAGGCTGCTGTAGTACTGGGTGCCCTCGCCGCCGACCACCATCGGGTCGTTGGCTACGGTCTGCTCGCGACCCGGGTCGGTCCGATAGCGGGGCCAGCCGTCAGCGCGCGCGATCACGGCCGCCTGCTCCTGCTGCCGGTCGCCCCAGGGCGCGTAGTCGTCCATGTGGCCGAGACGCAGCCGGGTGGCCTGGGCGGAGGTGGCCATGGCCTCGCCGAACTGGCCGCCGAACAGGAGGAGTACGGCGAGGGCGGCGAGGGCGGTGCGATGACCCTTACCGGTGGACCGCAGCTCGGTGTACCGCAGCAGGGCCAGCCCGCCCGCCGCGCCGACGACCGCGAGCCCGAACACCGCCCAGGTCACGTGGTGCACCAGGGCGCTCCGGCTCGCCGCGGCCGCGATCAGCGCCAGCAGCGCGCCCGCCGCGCCCAGCGCGCGCCGGTCGGGCGGGCCGTAGGCGAGTGCGTGCCAGGCCGCGATCACCAGCAGGCCGCACAGGACGAACGCCTGGCGGTACGGGCTGCCCTGCGGGGTGGCGAAGGCGTGCCAGACCAGGTGGGTCGGGGCCCACTGGAGCGACAGCGTCACCGCGACGACCAGCACCGTCCAGGCGAGCCGCGTCCGGCGCGGGACCGCCCGGTGGAAGGGCAGGGCGAGGGCGAGCAGAAGGGCCGCGGTGCCGGCGTAGACGGCCGGGCTGCCGAAGCTGTACGTCGTCGGGAGCAGGCGGGCCAGCAGGTCCTGGGTCGGGACCGGGCTGAAGTCCACCACCCGTCCGGGGTAGGCGTGTCTGGTGCCGAAGTACACGACCGTCACGAGCGGGGCGGCCAGGCCCACGCCCAGGCCGACGGTGAGCGCCGCGCGGCCGACGGACCGCAGGCGCTGCCGGTTGGAGAGGTCGGACAGCCACAGCCGGAGCAGCAGCACCAGGGCGGCGGCGAGGGTCGCCATGTAGGCCGTGTAGAAGTTGGCGATCCAGGCGAGCGCCACGATCAGCACGCCGAGGAGCGGTCGCCGGCGTTGCACCGTCCACTCGCCGACCAGGCACAGCAGCGGCAGGGCGAGCAGCCCGTCGAGCCACATCGGGTTGTACGAGGCGACCGCGAGGCTCCAGCCGCAGAGGGCGTACGACGCCCCGAGCAGGCCCGCGCCCCACCAGCGGCCGCGGCGCAGGGCGAGCAGCAGCCAGGCCATGGCGGCCCCGGCGGACGCCGTCTTCAGCACCGTGATCACGTACACCGCGAGGTCGATCTCGTCCCGCGGGAAGACACCGACGAGCAGGGCGAAGGGGCTGCCGAGGTACGTGCCGACGTCGGGCAGGAAGCTGGAGCCCAACCCGGACTGCCAGTTGACGAAGAGACCGCCGTGGGCCCGGCCGTGCAGCAGGTCCCACAGGTGGGCGTGGAAGGGTACGTACTGGTTGCCGAGGTCGTTGACCTCGCGGGTGCGGGACCCGAAGGGGTAGCTGCCGGCGAGGGCGTCGGCGGCGCAGAACACGGCTGTGGTGAGCACGGCCGCGAGCAGGGCGGCAGCCTTCTTCGGTGAGATCCCCGGGAATGGGAAATGGCCGCTCGAAACGGCTTTGGACAGGGTCGAGCGATCCATTCCTTGGCACTCCCCGCGGGTCATTGATTCGCGGAGTTAGACGGACCGACTTTCCCTTTGGTTGCCCCCCTCACAGGAAGTGGCAAGGTTAGTTCCGAATGGCGGCACTTCTTATTCAATAACTTGGTTAACGGCCGGGAAACGCAAATATCCCGGCATGCAATTTAATGGTGAACTCACCGTGTTTTCCGGGCCGCGTAGGCCCGCGCCGCCCGCACCCGGTTGCCGCACTTCGTCGTGCACCAGCGCCGGGCGCCGTGGGAGCGCAGGAACCAGCGGTCGCAGCCCTGTGCGGCGCACTCGGTGAGCGTGTCCGCCTCGGCGCCGGTGAGCAGGTCGGTGGCGTCCTCGGCGAGGAGGGAGAGCGCGGCGGCGGACGGGTTGCCGACGTCGGGCTCGTCGGCGCGGTGCGGGCCGTCGGCACCCCAGGCGAGCCGTGGGGTGGAGGGGGCGGCGGCTAGCGCGGTGTTGAGGGTGGCCAGGTGCTCGGCCGGCGGGCGCGCGTGAGCGCCGTATGCCTCGAAGAGTGCGCGGAGCGCCTCGCGCAGGGCGAGGAGCCTGCCGAACTGGCGGCCGTTCAGAGCCACCCGGTCGGGCAGCAGCTCGTGCCGTACGAGCCACAGGTGCGCGGACTCGGTGTCGTCGAGCAGGTCGATCTCGCCGTGACTGAGGGTGAACCGCGTGTTGACCAGGGCCAGCGAGAGGTAGCGCTCCTCGCCGGGGACCGGGAGGTGGGACAGGTAGACGGGGGCGTCGGATTCCACGGACCTCATGGTAATGCTTGCGATTCTCCGTGAGGAGGCCTAGCGTGCCTCACGGAAAAAGGACAACGAAACCGTGAGAGGTGAGAGGCCGTGGGCTTCGACGTGGACGCGCTGCGCAGGGACTTCCCGATCCTGGAGCGGACGGTGGACAGCGGCGCCCGGCTGGTCTACCTGGACTCCGGCGCCACCACCCAGAAGCCGCTCCAGGTGCTCGACGCGGAGCGCGAGTTCTACCTGACGCACAACGCGGCCGTGCACCGCGGCGCGCACCAGCTGGCCGGCGAGGCGACGGAGGCGTACGAGAACGCGCGGCAGACGATCGCGCGCTTCGTCGGGGCACGGGACGACGAGATCGTCTTCACCAAGAACACCACCGAGGGCATCAACCTGGTCGCCTACGCCCTCGGCAACGCCCGCCGACTCGGCCCCGGCGACCGGATCGTGGTCACGGAGATGGAGCACCACGCCAACCTGGTGCCCTGGCAGCAGCAGGCCGAGCGCACCGGCGCGACGCTGGACTGGTTCGGCCTCACCGACGAGGGCCGCCTGGACCTGACCCGGATCGACGAACTGCTCGACGAACGCACCAGGGTGCTGGCCGTCACCCACCAGTCGAACGTCCTGGGCACCCTCAACCCGGTCCGCGAACTCGCCGACCGGGCCCATGAGTTCGGCACCCTCGTCGTGGTCGACGGCGCCCAGTCGGTCCCCCACCGCCCGGTCGACGTGACCGAGCTGGGCGCGGACTTCCTCGCCTTCTCCGGCCACAAGATGCTAGGCCCGAACGGCGTCGGCGTGCTGTGGGGCAGGCGCGAACTCCTCGCCGGACTCCCGCCGTTCCTCACCGGCGGCTCGATGATCGAGGTGGTCGAGATGGACCGCACGACCTTCCTGCCGCCACCGCAGCGCTTCGAGGCGGGCGTGCCGATGACGTCCCAGGCGGTGGGACTCGCGGCGGCGGTCGAGTACCTGGAGGCGCTGGGCATGGCGGAGGTGGCGGCGCACGAGGAGGAGCTCACCGCCCGTGCGCTGCGGCTGCTCGGCGAGGTCCCGGGCGTACGGATCGTCGGCCCGGCCGACCTCACCGACCGCGGTTCGGCCGTCTCCTTCACGGTCGACGGCATCCATCCGCACGACGTCGGCCAGGTCCTGGACGAGCGGGGCGTCGCCGTCCGCGTCGGCCACCACTGCGCCCGCCCGATCGTGAAGCGGTACGGCATCCCGGCGACGACCCGGGCGAGCTTCTACGTGTACAACACCCCGGACGAGGTGGACGCGCTGGTGGCGGGTGTCCGCGCCGCTCAGAAGTACTTCGGGCAGTGACCGCCGGGTCCGCTTGACCTGGAGTGCGCTCGAACTCCTACGGTCTTGTTCATGACCAACGCAGACATGAGCGGCGCAGACATGAACGAGAGCACCACCCGTGACGAGCGTTTCACCCGCGGCCTGGAGGTGCTGCGGCGCGTGGACGGCGAGGCCGGGCAGCGGGTCATCGACTCGCTCTCCGACATCAGCCCCGAGCTGGGGCACCAGATCGTCGCCTGGGGCTTCGGCGAGATCTACTCCCGTCCCGAACTGGAGCCGCGCGACCGCCAGTTGGTGACCCTGGGCATGCTCACCGCGCTCGGCGGCTGCGAGCCCCAGCTGGAGGTGCACGTCAACGCGGCCCTGAACGTGGGCCTGACGCCGGCGCAGATCGTCGAGGCGCTGCTGCACTCCGCCGGTTACTGCGGCTTCCCCAAGGCCCTGAACGCCACCTTCGTCGCCAAGAAGGTCTTCACCGAGCGCGGGCTGCTGCCGCTCGGACAGCAGCCCGCCGATGAGGCCCCGGCTACTTCTGCCTGATCCGCAGGAAGGTGACGGAGTTCGCCGGGAAGGTGTACGTGAACCTGTCGGCGACCCCCTCGAAGGTGGACGTCACCGGGGCGACGGCCGTGTTCGTCTCGGTGTTCACCGCGTCGGGCGCGGCGGCCAGCGTGGTGACGCGGGCCTTGGAGGCGACCTTGGCACCACCGAGGTCGATCGCCGTACGGGCCCCCGAGGACTGGGCGTTGACGACCTTGACGATCAGGTCGCCGGTCTTCTTGTCCTTGGTGACGACCTGGCGGAACGGCTCGGCCGGCTTGTCGTCCTTGAAGCTGCCCCACTCCTGGCCGTCGAGGTAGAGGGTGACCTGGCGGCCCCGTATCTTGATGTCGACGTCGTAGGCACGGCCGGTCTCGACCGACCCGGCCTTGGAGATCAGCGTCGACTTGCCGCCGTCCACGGCCTGTTCGACGGCCGACTGGGTGTTGTTCCAGCCGCCGAGGTTCCACCAGTAGTAGTTGCCGGTGTCCTTGACGCCGAAGGCGACGAGGAAGCCCTCCTTGCCGGACTTCTTGGTGGCCTTCACATGCAGGTCGTAGTCGTGCCAACTCGGGTCACCGGCCGAGACCATGGTGTTCTCGGCGGTGTCCGAGGTCTCGACGTACTGCCCGTCCTGGATCGCCCAGCTCCCGCCGCCGGTGTGCGTCCACTGCGAGGCGTCACCGGAGAAGTCGTCGCCGAGCAGCGTGTTCCCGTCGGCGTCGGTCACCTTCACGTCGTCGTACGCGGCGCTGGTGTTCCAGGTGGACAGGCCGACGGCGCCGGTGATCGGGGCGAGCAGCGAGGGCGTGCCGGTGGCGGTCGAGGGCACGACCCGGTCGCCGACGTTGGTCATGAAGAGCTTCTGGACCTCGTAGTTGGCCGAGCCCCAGGAGGCGTGGTTGTTGAACCACACCATGTCCGGGCTCCACTGGACGTAGTCCTCGTTGGCGAACAGCGGTGCGTAGGAGGCGAGTTTGACGAGGTCCGCGTTGCGTTCGAGGCCGGTCATGTACGCCGCCTCGGCCAGCCCGTTCTTGAAGGCGTTGCCCCAGGAGGCGTACTCGCCGAGGAAGACCTTGGGCCCGCTCCTGTCGTAGGAGTCGTAGCGGTCGTTGTTCTGCAGGAACCACTGCGGGCTGTTGTAGTAGTGCTCGTCGACCATGTCGACCTTGGCGTCCTTGTTCAGCTGCCAGGCCGTGTCGAAGGTCGAACCCGCGTCGTCGGGACCGGAGTTGGAGATCACCTGCATGTACGGGTACTTCGCCTGGATGGCGGCCCGGAACTGCGTGAAGCGGGCGAAGAACTCCGTCGGGAGGTTCTCCTCGTTGCCGACCTCGATGTGGGTGAGGTGGAAGGGCTTGGGATGCCCCATCCGGGCCCGCTTCTTGCCCCACTCACTCGTCACCGGCCCGTTGGCGAACTCGATGAGGTCGAGGGTGTCCTGGATGTGCCGCTTGAGCAGCGCGGGGTCGTCGACGGCCTTGTTCTGGCCGCAGCCGGTCACCAGCGCCGGGACGACGGGCAGTGGCATGGCGCCGATGTCCTCGGCGAAGCGGAAGTACTCGTAGTAGCCGAGGCCGTAACTCTGGTTGTAGCCCCAGAAGTTGGAGTTGGTCGCGCGCGTCTCGACCGGGCCGACGGTGTCCTTCCACTGGTACGAGCGCTTGCGCTGGTAGCCGGAGGCCTCGCTGTAGTCCTCCATGGAACCGGTGTTGACCAGGCAGCCGCCGGGGAAGCGCACGAAGCCCGGGTGCAGGGCGGCGACCTTCTCGGCCAGGTCCTTGCGCAGGCCGTTCGGCTCGTGCTTGTAGGTGTCGCGCGGGAAGAGGGACACCATGTCGAGGGCGGCGGCGGCCGAAGAGCCCACGGTGAGACGGCCGTTGGAGCTGGTTCGGGTGGCGGTGAAGGTGGCCTTGTACTGCGCCCAGCCGCTCTCGCCCACCTTCACCTGGCGGGCGGCGGCCAGGGTGCCGTCGGCGTCCTGCAGCGACACGGTCAGCGCGGTGCCACCGTCCGCCCGGGCCCACACCGAGAAGTCGTACTTCTTGCCCTCCTCGACCCGGACGCCGGTGTTGTATCCGGCGTTCGTGGCGGACGAACCGGCGCCCAGGGAGAGGTAGTTGCGGTTACGGGCGTTCAGGCGCCCGTCGTCGTCCACGACCTGCGCGCTGCCGGAGACGGTCCACGCGGTCAGCGGGGTGTACGAGGTGTTGTCGGCGGTCGAGTACTCGAAGGACCGATTCTGCACGAGCTCGGCGTACAGCCCGCCGTCGGCGGCCCGGTTGATGTCCTCGAAGAAGACGCCGTACATCGTCTTGTCGATCTTGGCGCCCTTGGTGCCGGGGTCGACGGTGATCGAGTAGTCGGTGACGTCCTCGGCGTGGGCGGGGGACGGAATGAGTCCGGCGGCCAGCAGGAAAGCGCTTGCACCGAGGCCGAGTCTCAGGCGGGTGCGGGTGGTGCGTGACATGGATACTCCGCGGCTCTTGATGGGTCGTTCTGCTCTGGCGGGTCTTCTGAACGGCTCGATCGTTCGAAATATCAGACAGCGGTCAGCACTTCGAACGGCAAGATAGGGAAGGGGTGTGTGCACGTCAATGGGGCCGACGGGGGGACGTAGGGTCGGGGGCATGGAAGAGAGGCCGGTGACGGGCGAGTTCTGGCCGGTGGCGGATGTGCTGGCGTTTCTCGCCGGGAGTTGGCGGGTGGAGCGCGCCGTTCGGGATCTGGTGAGCGGAGACGAGGGGCGGTTCGAGGGCGTCACCGTCTTCGGGCCGCTGGACGGGGGCGGGCTGCTGCACCACGAGTCCGGGACGTTCACCTGGCAGGGAGTCGCCCGCCCGGCCGAGCGCACGCTGCGTTTTCTGCCCGGCGGGTCACCGGGAGCGGCGGACGTCCGCTTCGCCGACGGCCGTCCCTTTCACGACCTGGATCTCAGCACCGGACGGCATGTCGCCGATCACCCCTGCTCCGCCGACCTCTACCGGGGTGAGTTCACCGTGCGGGACGAGGACCACTGGCGGACGGTGTGGCGGGTGGGCGGTCCGGCCAAGGACCTGGTGCTGGTGACCGACTACGTGCGCGAGGCCTGAGCCGGCGACCCGTCGAAGCGGAGGTTCCAGCGGCCGGCGCGGCCGGTGACGGTGGTCGTGGACAGCGGGCGGACGTCGATGTTCCAGTACGTCGACGGGGGCGCCTTCAGGGCGTACACCAACGCGGCCCGGACGACGGACGGCTCGGCGACGGCGACGATACGGCCGCCGTCCTCGACGGGGCGGGTGTCGAGCCAGTTGCCGACGCGGGCGACGAAGGCCATCAGGGACTCGCCGCCGTGCGGGGCGGAGCGCGGGTCGGCGAGCCAGGCGTCCACGGCTTCCGGCTCGCGCGCCATCGCCTCACCGAGGGTCAGCCCGCGCCAGCGGCCCATGTCGCAGTCGCGCAGGGCGAGTTGCACCAGGGGTGCGTAGCCGAGGGCGTCGCCGGTCGCACGGCTGCGCGGGGTCGGCGAGCAGTAGCGCAGTTCCGCCGCCGCCAGCGGGACCAGGTCGTGGGCGACGCGCTGGACCTCGTCCCAGCCGGCCTGATCCAGCGGACGGTCGTCCTCGAAGTGCTCGGCGAGCAGCGGGGAGCTGCGCGCGGCGGCGACGAAAGTGACCCGAAGTGGCATGCGGCGATGGTGTGACGTGAAAGTGCGCAGGTCAAGGGGTGTTGGTGAGGATTCACCGACGGTGGCCGAAACCTTACTTCAAGGTCAGGACCTGCCGGACAAGTCACTCGAAAACGAGGGCCATCCAGATGCCGGGATCGGCGAGCGGCTCGAAGCCGAGCTTGGCGTAGACGCCGTGCGCGTCGGCGGTGGCGAGCATGATGCGGCGCAGACCGAAGGGGGCCAGGTGGTCGCGGACGGCACCCACCAGAGCCGTACCGATGCTCTTGCCGCGGACGGAGGGGTCGACGTACACGTCGCAGAGCCAGGCGAAGGTGGCGTGATCGGTGACGACCCGCGCATAAGCCACCTGCTCTCCCGAACCGGTGTCATACACCCCGAAGTTGAGCGACCCGGCCATGGCCCGCTCCTGCTTCTCACGCGGACGGCCGGTTGCCCAGTAGGCGTCGGTGGACAGCCACCGGTGCACACGATCGGCATCGAGGCGCTCGGGGTCGGTGGAGATCTCGTAGCCGTCGGGGAGAGGCGGGGTGTCGGTCATGGTGGGAGGCTTGCAGGTCGGGCGGTGCGGCGTCGAGGGTTTTTCCCGGTGCCGACGCGAGGGTGGTGGACGGACGATCTCGGCGGGACCATAGGAGTTCGACCTTGTTCGATCTTGGAGGAGTGCCGCCCGTGAAGCTTGTCCTCGACCGCGCGTACGGCGAAGTGGACCTCACCGCGTCGGCGGAGCAACTGAACCGCCTGGCAAGCGCGGTGGGTGACGGCGAGGGGCTGCTCGGACCCACGTCCGCGCCGGGCGGTGACCACCTGGCGGGTGTCGAGGTCGAGACGAGTTCCGGCCCCGGGGTCCGGATCCGTCTCGACGCCCCTCGGCATGTCCTGGTGATCAGCGGTGACCCCGTCGCCAGGGCGGCACTCGCGGACGACCTGCGCGCCATGGCCGCCGCCGAGGACGGTGGCCACCTCCACATCGACTACTTCCCCGACCACCCCTACCTCATGGAGGGGACCCTGTCCCTGGTGGTCAACAGCCCGCACGGAGGCATGCCCACCCGGTGAACGGGCGAGCCTGCGGAGCATCGGATCCGCTCGTCTAGAGCACCTCGTCGCAAGCCGTCCGCAACCGCCGTACCCCCTCCGTGATCTCCCCCGCCCCGGCGACCGCCGCGAAGCTCAACCGCACGTGGGCCGCCGGGGGTTCGGCGCTGAAGTACGGGCGGCCCGGGGTGATGGCCACGCCCGCTCGTAGCGCGGCGGAGGTGAAGGCCGTGTCGTCGGTGCCGTCGGGGAGGCGGAGCCAGAGGTGGTAGCCGCCCGAGGGGATGTGCGGGAGGGCGAGGTCGGGGAGGGTGAGGCGGACGGCCGTGGACATCGTGTCCCGGCGGGACTTCAGCTCCGTCGAGATGGTGCGGAGGTGGCGGGGCCAGGCCGGGGAGCCGACGAGTTCGAGGGCCGCCTCCTGGAGCGGGCGGGGGACGAAGAAGGTGTCGACGATCTGGATGGCGCGCAGGCGTTCCAGGACCGGGCCGTGCGCGGCGAGGGCGCTGAGGCGGAAGCTCGGTGAGGTCGCCTTCGTGAGTGAGCTGACGTGGACGACCACCCCGTCGGGGTCGTCGGCGGCCAGCGGACTCGGCAGCGGTCCCGCGTCCTCGTGCACCAGCCGTCGTACGAAGTCGTCCTCGACCACGAACGCACCCGCCTCGCGGGCGATACGGAGGACTTCGCCCCGGCGATCTGGGGCCAGGACCGCGCCGGTCGGGTTCTGGAACAGGGGCTGGCAGACGAAGACGCGGGCGCCGGTCGCGCGGAACGCGTCGGCGAGGAGGGCCGGTTTCACGCCGTCCGCGTCCACGGGGACCGGGACGGGACGCAGGCCTGCCGAGCGGGCGATCGCCAACATGCCCGGATACGTGGGCGATTCGACGAGGACCGGTGCGCCGGGCGGGGCCAGTGCGCGCAACGCCGTGGTCAGCGCCGACTGGCCGCCCGCGGTGATCAGCACCTCGGCCGCCGTGACCCCGCCGCCGATCCCGCGCGCGAACCACTCCCGCAGTTCCGGGAGCCCCTCCATCGGCGGCCGGCCCCAGACGCCGGGCCGCCGGCCCGCTCGCGCAAGCGCCGCCGCCATGGCCCGCTCCGGCTGCAACGACGGGTGCAGATAGCCGCCGTTGAACTCCACGACCCCGGGCGGGGGCGCGGCCAGCGAGACGACCACGCCGGACGCGTCCACCGTGCGCGGTACGAGGTCGGCGGCGCCGTCCGCGCTCAGGGCGACCTCCTGCCAGGAGGTGTCACCGGCGGGCGGGGTGACGGTGGCCCGCGGCTCGGCGCGGAAGGCACCGGCTCCCGGCCGGGTGACGACCAGGCCCTCGGCGGCCAGCTGGGCCAGGGCCCGCGACACGGTCACCGGGCTGACCCGGTAGCGCTCGACGAGGGCACGGCTCGACGGGAGCTTTCCACCCGGCGAGTAGCGGTCGAGCTCCCGCTTCAGCTGTTTTGCCAGTTCGCCGACACTGCTACTCTCTTGCATGAGAGCAAAGAGTAGCGCTACTGCCCAGACTCCGATAGCGGTGACCACCCCACCGAAGGTGCACACCACCAGTACCGGCACCCTCCAGGCCGCCCTCGGCGTCACCGCCTTCTCCCTCACGTTCCCGGCCACCGCCTGGGGCCTTGAGGGCTTCGGGCCCTGGGCGCTCGTCGCCGTGCGGAGTGTGCTCGCCGCGCTCATCGCGGGGATCTGTCTGCTGGCGCTGCGGATCCCGGTGCCGGAGCGGCGGCACTGGGCCGGGCTCGCGGTCGTCGGCGGCGGAGTCGTGGTCGGCTTCCCGCTCCTGACCACCCTCGCGCTGCAGACGTCCACCACCGCGCACGCGGCCGTCGTGGTCGGGCTGCTGCCGCTCACCACCGCGTTGTTCTCGGCCCTGCGCATGGGCACCCGTCCTTCGCGCACCTTCTGGACGGCGGCGCTCGCGGGTGCCGCCGCGGTCGTCGCGTTCACGGTGCAGCAGAGCGGCGGCGCGCTCACGACCGCCGATCTCTACCTGTTCGCCGCCCTGTTGGTGTGCGCGGCCGGCTACACCGAGGGTGGCCGGCTGGCCCGGGTCATGCCGGGCTGGCAGGTCATCGGCTGGGCGCTGGTGCTGTGTCTGCCGCTGAGCCTGCCGGCCGCCGCGATCGCGCTGTCGTACGAACCCGTGCACCTGACCGCGCACAGCGTGGCCGGACTGCTGTGGGTCGCGGCGGGTTCGCAGTTCCTCGGTCTGGTCGTCTGGTATCGGGGCATGGCGGCGATCGGGATCCCCAAGGCCAGCCAGTTGCAGTTGGCCCAGCCGCTGCTCACACTGGTGTGGTCGGTGCTGCTGCTGGGCGAGCACCTGACGGTGGCCGCACCGCTGACGGCCGCGGCGGTGCTCGTGTGCATCGCCGTCACCCAGCGGGCGCGAGGCTGACCGGCGCGCACGCGCCGGTTCCAACCACGGCCCGGCGCCGTAAAATCGAGGCCACGGACCGTTGCTCCCGCTCCTGGTGAGGAGGCCCTACAGATGCGTGCAACCGTGGGCGACCAGCTTGTCCAGCATGGCAGGGTGGTCGGACAGCAGGACAAGGTCGGCGAGATCATCGAAGTCATGGGCCAGCAGGGCACCCCTCCGTACCGCGTCCGCTTCGAGGACGGGCACACGGGCATCTGCTCCCCCGGCCCGGACACCGAGATCCGGCACAAGGAAACGCAGCAGTAGCTCAGCGCGGGGGCTTCGCCGGCTTCTTGTAGTGGTCGGCGACCACCCGCGCCATCGCACCGATCGGGTCCTTCGCCACTTCCCTGGCGGCGAAGAAGACGTGCCCGCGTACCTGCGTGTACTTGGCGGCCAGCGTGAGGTGCCGGGAGAGTTCGGCGGGCTCCTGCCAGGCGGCGGGCTGCGCCGGGTCGCCGGCCTTGTACAGGGCCTCGCCGATGTACAGCTTCGTCGCGGTGCCCTTCGCGACGCCCGCCCACCAGGACACGAGCTTGGCGTAGTCGGCGGCGGCGAAGCCGATGTTCCAGTAGACCTGCGGAACGATGTAGTCCACCCAGTTCTGCCGCACCCACTTGCGGGTGTCCGCGTGGAGATCGTCGTACGTCTGCACACCCGCCTTGGTGTCCGAGCCCCGCGAGTCGGTCGCGATGTTCCGCCACACACCGAACGGGCTGATACCGAACTGCGTGCCGGGCCGGATCTCCTTGATGCGGGCCGCCGTCTCGCGGATCAGCTTGTCGATGTTGTCGCGGCGCCAGGCGGCCCGGTTCGGGAAGCCCGAGCCGTAGCGGTCGTAGGCGGCATCGTCGTTGAAGGTCTGGCCGGCCACCGGGTACGGGTAGAAGTAGTCGTCGAAGTGGACGGCGTCCACGGGGTACTTCTTCACCGCGTCGAGGATCGCGTTCTCGACGAAGGCGCGGACCTGCGGCAGCCCCGGGTTGTAGTAGAGCTTTCCGCCGTACGTCACCACCCAGTCCGGGTGCTTGCGCGCGGGGTGTGAGGCGATGAGCTTGGTGGGGTCGGCCTGGTTGGAGACGCGGTACGGGTTGAACCAGGCGTGCAGCTCAAGGCCGCGGGCGTGCGCCTCCTTGACCGCCGTGCCGAGCGGGTCCCAGCCCGGGGCCCTGCCCTGGGTGCCGGTGAGGACGCTCGACCAGGGCTCGTACGGCGAGGGCCACAGGGCGTCCGCGGCCGGCCGTACCTGGAAGATCACCGTGTTGAGGCGGTCCTTGACGGCCCGGTCGAGGATCGCGATCAGCTCGGCCTTCTGCTGCGCGACGGTCAGCCCCGGCTTGGACGGCCAGTCCCGGTTGGTCACGGTGGCCACCCACACGCCCCGCATCTCACCGGTCGCCCGCCTGCGAGACGCCCCCTTGTCGTCCGTGCCGCCCGCCATCGCCGCACCGGCCGCCACCGCGCCACCCCCCGCCACGAGTGCCGACAGGGTCGTCACCGCGAACGCCCGCCGCGACAGCCCAGACCTCCGGTGCAGCATTCCCCTACCTCCATGTGCCGATGCGCGTGCCAAGGCGCGATTCTGGACCCGGGCCACCTGCCGCGTCAGCCTGCCACGCGGTACCCGAACGATCGATCAACGATCGCCGGAGGTAACGTGCAGGTTTGGAGCAGGGACCGAACCAGCGGGTAACCTGCCGGATTCGTAGATCAGCGAAGGGGACGATGTGACCGACATCGAGCGCGTCGGAGTGGTCGGCTGCGGCCAGATGGGAGCGGGCATCGCCGAGGTGTGCGCCCGGTCCGGACTGGACGTGAAGGTCGCCGAGACCACCGGCGAGGCCCTGGAGATCGGCCGGACCCGGCTGTTCAACTCGCTCAACAAGGCCGCGGAGCGCGGCAAGATCACCGAGGAGGAGCGGGACGCCACCCTGGCACGGCTCAGCTTCACCACCGACCTCGGCGAGTTCGCCGACCGCGACCTGGTGATCGAGGCCGTCGTCGAGAACGAGCAGGTGAAGACGGAGATCTTCCAGGTGCTCGACCAGGTGGTGACCCGCCCGGACGCGATCCTCGCCTCCAACACCTCCTCGATCCCGCTGGTGAAGCTCGCGGTCGCCACCTCGCGCCCGGACCATATCGTCGGCATCCACTTCTTCAACCCGGCCCCGGTGCAGCAGCTCGTCGAGCTGATCCCGGCGCTCACCACCTCCGAGGGCACGCTCAGCCGCGCCCAGGCCTTCGCCGAGAAGGTGCTCGGCAAGCACGCGATCCGCGCCCAGGACCGCTCCGGCTTCGTGGTCAACGCGCTCCTGGTGCCGTATCTGCTGTCCGCCATCCGGATGTTCGAGTCGGGCATCGCGGGCCGCGAGGACATCGACAACGGCATGGAGATGGGCTGCGCCCACCCGATGGGCCCGCTGAAGCTGTCCGACCTGATCGGCCTGGACACCATCGTCTCGATCGCCAACTCGATGTACGACGAGTACAAGGAGCCGCTGTACGCCGCTCCCCCACTGCTCCAGCGCATGGTCGACGCGGGCCGGCTGGGCCGGAAGACCGGCTCGGGGTTCTACACCTACGGCTGACGGGCGATTGCACAGTGCCCGTTCCAGGGTGCTGATTACACAGTGCGACGACCGCGGGCCCGGCACTCTCCGGAGTGCCGGGCCCGCGGCATTCACACACCGTGTGCGCGGCGGGCCCGCATATGCCGCTCGCACACGCTCCCCACGCGCCCACCAGGCGAGTTGACTCTTCATGCGCATGCAAGGGATGAGACGACTACGGAAAGGAGCGGACTCGTGACCGCCGACCCCGAGCATCCCGTGGCACTTGGAGAACTCGCAGAGTTACGCCGTCGCCTCGACGTCGCCTACGCGCGTGTCGAAGGAGGGCTGGCTCTGCTCAACCATCGCACCAAGGAGACAGACAAGGAGATGGACGACCTCAGCGCCCGGATCATCGCGCTGGAGCACGCCCGCTGGCCCCTGCCGGCGATAGCGACACTGACCGCGGTAGGCGCACTGGTAGCGACACTGTGGCAGGCGCTGGGCCACTGACGCACGGCTCGGGCAGCGCCCCGAAGGGGCGCGGGGCTGTATCGATCTGCGGCTCCGCCGCGTGGGCGCGACCAGCCACAACGGACCCGCAGACGACCCACAACCCGGCGCGGCCCACCCGCGGAGCGCTACGCGTCCTGCCCGAGCCTGAGGTGGTGCAGGAGCAGTAACGCGGCCGCCATGTTGGCGGCCGGGACCTCCCCGCGGGCGATCATGTCGGGGACGAGCTTGAGCGGGACCCACTCCCGGCGGTCCGACTCGAAGTCGTCCACGGGGTGTCCGGTGTACTCGCCCTCGTCCGACCAGTAGATGTGGTGCCGGGCGTCGGTGAGGCCGTTGGACGGCTCCACCGTCATGAGGTGGTGCAGGGGCCCCGGCCGCCAGCCGGTCTCCTCCTCCAGTTCCCTGGCGGCCGCGACGGCGATGTCCTCGCCGTCCTCGACCACCCCGGCCGCGAGTTCCCACCCCCAGCTGTCGGTGATGAAACGGTGCCGCCACAGGAGGAGCACCTCGCCCGCCTCGTTCACCACCGTCGCCACGGCCACCGGCCGCAGCCGTATCAAGAAGTGATCGAGGTGCCGACCGTCCGGCAGCTCCACATCGGCGAGATTGACGCTGAACCAGCGGTTTGAGTACACAGGTTGTTCGTTCTGTTTCGTCCACTGCACGGTTCTGCCACCTTCCGTCGAGTAAGTGGCAATATCGCAGCAGGGACTGTGGGTCGGCGGTGCTCGGGAACCGGTCTACAGCGGTACGCGCAGTGCCCCGTCGATGAGTTCGGCGGCCTCGGCGGTGCCCGCGCAGCCACTGCGCACCAGGTGTTCGCGCACCGCCCGGAGTCTGTCGCGCAGCCGCTGGGACTCCATTCCACGGGCCTGTTCGGCCATCTGCACCGCGGTGGCCACCGCCTTGTCGGCGTTTCCGCGGCGCAGCTCGATCGTGCTCAGCATGGCGAGCCGGTGCACCCGCCCCCGGTCGTGCGCCGGATTGTCCACGGCGGCCGCGGCGTGCTCCCCCGCCGCCACCAGTTCCCCGAGACTCAGCAGCGCCTCCGCCACCTGGACGTTGACCAGGCCCGGCTGGACATAGCCGGTCTCGTCGGGTTCGTATCCGCGCCGGATGCGTTCGGCGGCCTGCTCGGCACGCCGGATGCAGGACAGCGCGGTCGTGCCGTCGCCGAGGTGTGCGTACGCCTTGGCCTGCATCGCGTAGAGGTCGCAGGCGAGCGCCGGCGTGATGTGCTTGCCGGCGGCCCGCAGCGCGGCCTCCGCGAAGGCGACGGCCTGCCGGTACTCCCGCATGAACAGGGCCTGGTTGACCAGCAGGGCGATCACATACGCGCCAAGTCCCCGGTCCCCGCTGGCCTTGGCCAGCCTCAGCGCCTGGTGAAAGTAGCGCTGGGCGAGCCCGTGCGCGTCGGAGTCGTAGGCGCAGATGCCCGCGATCGCCACCAACCCGCCCGTCGCCCGGTGCAGTTGACGGCCCGTCGCGTCGGTGTAGCTGCCCCGCAGCAGCGGCGCGGCCTCGGCGTTGAGGAAACCGACGATCCGGGTGCGGGTGGCTATGCCACCCGCCTTCCGGTACATCTGCTCGTAGTGGGTACGGGCCGCGCGCAGCATCTCCAGGTCGGCCGGGGTGACCCGGTGCCGCCCGCCGCGCGACACGTCCACGTCCTCGGGCGGGTTCTCCCACTCCCACACGGGCATGACCGCGGGCGTGCCGGTCACCGCCGGCGCACCCAGTATGTGCGGGCGCTGCTGCTCGTCGGAGCGCCACAGCGCGGTGGCCCGCTCGACGAAGCCGGAGAGCGAAGTGCCGTGCGGAGCCGACGGTTCGCCCGGTACGCCCAGGCCGATGTCGTCCAGCGTCACCGGCCGGTGCAGCCGTACCGCGAGGACCTCGCAGATGAGGTCGGGCACCTGTCCCCGGGGCCGCTGGCCCTTCAACCACCGTGCCACGGCGGTGTGTTCGTACCGGAGCGCGAGACCGCGTGCCCGCCCCGCCTGATTGACGTGTGCCGCCAACCCCGCGTGCGAGATCCCGGCCTCGTCCAGGATCGCGTCGAGCAGAGTGTTGGGCTGCATATATGCCCCCCGGGAGCCTCGGTGCCGTCAGAGTAGTGCGAACGCCTTCACACGGGGTGTGAACGGAGTGCCCGAATCCGCAGCGTGCGCGCACTGTCGCGGAGAGTTTCCACCCGGTTGACTGAAATGCCTCGCAAGAGGCCGGCCGGGCCGCCGGCTCCCCCTCGTACAGTGCGGCGGCCCGCTTCCGCGCCGTCCGCCCAGCTGCCTGCCCGACACTCCGTGGCGGGGCGGACGGCGTAGCCGACCAGAACAGACCGACACCGACGCCGAAGAACCAACCGACCCGCCGAGACCACGCGGGAGCGCCGGGCGCACCGCGGGGGTACGTGGCGGTTCGCGGCCTCGACGTCACGTGAGGCGGTGCGCCCGGTGTCCGACCGGCTCACCAGGGGCTTGCCGTACGACGTGTCGACGGTCGTTGCGCAGGACGAGGAGCGCGACGTCGTCGGCGGGTCTACGTCCCCCGGTGTGGCGGAGCAGCCCGGAGAGGACGGCGCGCAACACCGACTGCGGGGAGACCGGGCCGGCGGCGACGGCCTCGGCGAGCGCGGCCGGCAGCGGAAAGAACCGGCCATGACCGTCACGGGCGTCCTCGACACCGTCCGTGTGCAGGAAGAGGCTCTCGCCGGGCAGGAGTTGACCGCAGCGGACGGCGGGCAGCTCGGCCGGGAGCGGGAACGGCCCGAGGGGAGGCAGCGGTTCGGCCCGGGTGAGGGGCTCCGCCCGGGCCCCGCTGAGCAGATACGGCCACGGGTGCCCGCAGTTGAGGACGCGCACCTCGCCGTCCGGCCGGATCTCCAGCAGCAGCACGGTGACGAACTCCTCGGCGACCGGACTCTCCGGCTCGCCCCCGACCGCGGGATGCTCGGCCCGCGCCCGCTCCCTCAGGTGCCGCCCCAACGCCCGCTCCAGCCGCCGCAGCACACACCCGAGGTCCACCTCGTCGTGCACGGCCTCCCGAAAACTCCCGAGCACTGCGGCGACGGTCCCGACGGCCGCCAGCCCGTGTCCCCGCACGTCCCCCATCACGACCCGTACCCCGTGCTCGGTGGCGATGACCTCGTACAGGTCCCCACCGATGACGGCACCCCGATCCGCGGACAACTGAGCGGCGGCGACATTCAACCCGTCAACCCGAGGCGGCAACGGCCGTAACAGCACACTCTGCGCAACCCCCGCGACCTTCTTGACCTCCCGCAGCTCACGCAGCAGCGCATGCCGGACATGGAGTATCAGCCCGGTCCCCACGGCGAAGAACACGGCACTGGTGACGATCCGAGCCCCCAACCCGTTCTGCTGGGCGAGCGGACAGACCACCTTGTAGGTGATCGCCATGGCTCCCCATGCCATGGGAAGCCCGAACGCGAGCAAGCGCTTGCGAATCATGCCGATGGCCCCCCATACAGGCCCCGAGAGCACAGCCGGACCGACCCCGAAAGGCCGGTCCGATTCTGTCGACGACATGACCCGCGAGGACCAGATCACCCGAATTCATCACCCAGATGAGTGACACCACTCCAGCCACCCGCATTTATGCAGGTGGGAGGCATATTCACGGAGGGTTGCGCAGCGTCCCGTCTTTTGGGGGCGCGGGGAACTGCGCGACAAGCCACGACGAACCCGCGGCCGCCAACGGACAGCAGCTCCCCGCCCCTTGGGCGAACTAGCCCCGCAGAGCCGCCCCCGTACGCTCACCCGCAAGCGCAACCGCCGCATCCCGCGCAGCGGACGCCTCATCGACGGTCAGCGTCCGGTCGCCCGCGCGGAAGCGCAACGCGTACGCCAGCGACTTCCTCCCGTCACCCAGCTGCTCTTCGTTCTCGTACACGTCGAATAGCCGAATCGACTCAAGGAGTTCACCCGCCCCCGCACTCAGCGCGGCCTCGACCTCTGCGGCCGGCACGACCTTGTCGACGACGAGAGCGACATCCTGCGTGGCAACGGGGAACGTGGAGATGCTCGGCGCCTGAGGCGTGTCGTTGCCGACCGACTCCACCGCATCGAGGTCCAACTCGAACGCACTGGTCCGCTCGGGCAGCCCCAGCGCCTTCACCACCCGCGGATGCAGCTCACCCGCATGCCCGACGACCGTCTCCGTACCGTCCACGACGACCACGAACTCGGCACACCGACCGGGGTGCCACGGCCCGTACTGCCCCTTGCGGACGACCAGTTCGGCCCCGGCCTCCCGCGCCACCGCGCGCCCCGCCTCGACGGCGTCGGCCCAGTCGGCGGGACGGCCCTTGCCCCACCAGCCGGCCTGCTCACGCGCACCGGCGAGAACGGCGGCCACGTGCCGTGGCTGCTCGGGCAGCGCGGCGTCGAGCCCGGCGATCTCCTCGTCGGTCGGCCGCCGGTCCACCGGCAGCGCGACGGCGACCTTCTGCTCCCCGCGCGGGAGGAACACCAGTCCGGTCTCGAACAGAGCGAGGTCGTGCGAGCCACGGCCGTTGTTGCGCCGCAGCGCCCCCAGCAGACCCGGCAGCAGCGAGGTCCGCAGCGCGGGCTCCTCGTCGCTGAGCGGGTTGGTGAGCTTGACGACCCTGCGCTTCGGGTCGTCCGCGTCGAGGAGCAGCTGGTCGAAGACCTGCTCGCTGATGAACGGGTAGTTCGGGGCCTCGACATAGCCCGCCCCGGCCAGCGCCCGGCCGACCCGGCGGTGCAGCCGCTGCCGGTGGGTGAGGCCGCGGCCCGAGGGGAGCTTGGGCAGCGTGGAGGGCAGGTTCTCGTAGCCCTCCAGGCGGATGACCTCTTCGGCGAGGTCGTTGATCTCGGTGAGGTCGGGCCGCCAGGACGGGACGGTGACGATCAGTTCGTCCTGCCCGTACACGTCGCAGCCGATCTCCTGGAGCCGCCGTACGACGATCTCGCGGCCGTAGTCGACGCCCGCCACCTTGTCCGGGTGGTTGGCCGGAACGGTGATGGTGTGCGGCGCGGACGGCGCGACGACCTCGGTGACGCCGGCCTCGGCGGTGCCGCCCGCGAGGAGGACCAGCAGGTCGACCGTGCGCTGCGCGGCAGCGGCGGCGGCCTGCGGGTCGACGCCCCGCTCGAAGCGGCGGGAGGCCTCCGAGGACAGCTTGTGGCGACGGGCCGTACGCGCGATCGCCACCTGGTCGAAGTGCGCGGCCTCGATGACGACGTCGGTGGTGCCCTCGCCCTCGGCGTGGTCGGCGATCTCGGTGTTCGCGCCGCCCATGACACCGGCGAGCCCGATGGGGCCGCGGTCGTCGGTGATGACCAGGTCCTCGGCGTGCAGCTTCCGCTCGACGCCGTCAAGGGTGACGATCTTCTCGCCCTCGGCCGCACGGCGGACGCCGATCGTGCCCTGGACCAGGGAGCGGTCGTAGGCGTGCAGGGGCTGGCCGAGCTCCATCATCACGTAGTTGGTGACGTCGACCGCGAGCGAGATCGGGCGCATGCCGACCTTCTGCAGGCGGCGCTGGAGCCAGATCGGGGAGCGGGCCTCGGGGCTGAGGCCGGTCACGGTGCGGGCCGTGAAACGGTCGCAGCCGAACGGGTCGGAGACCTGGACCGGGTAGCCGAAGGCGTTCGGGCCGGGTACGTCGATGAGGGCCGGGTCGCGCAGCGGCAGGCCGTAGCCGATGGCGGTCTCGCGGGCCACGCCGCGGATGGACAGGCAGTCGCCGCGGTTGGCGGTGACGGCGATGTCCAGGACCTCGTCGACCAGTTCGAGCAGCTCGATGGCGTCCTTGCCGACCTCGGTCTCCGGCGGCAGCACGATGATGCCGTGCGTGCCGTCGTCGCCCATGCCCAGCTCGTCGCTGGAGCAGATCATGCCGTGGGAGGTCTTGCCGTAGGTCTTGCGGGCGGAGATGGAGAAGCCGCCGGGCAGCGTGGCACCGGGGAGCACGACGACGACCTTGTCGCCGACGGCGAAGTTCCGGGCGCCGCAGACGATCTCCTGGGGCTCGCCGGTGCCGTTGGCCTGGCCGACGTTGACCGTGCAGAAGCGGATCGGCTTCTTGAAGCCCTCCAGCTCCTCGATGGTCAGCACCTGGCCGACGACGAGGGGACCCTTGAGGTCGGCGCCGAGGTGCTCGACGGTCTCGACCTCGAGGCCGGCGGAAATGAGCTTGGCCTGGACGTCACGTCCGGTCTGAGTCGCCGGCAGGTCGACGTACTCCCGCAGCCAAGAAAGCGGGACCCGCATCAGATCTCCATCCCGAACGGCCGGGTGAACCGGACGTCACCCTCGACCATGTCTCGCATGTCCTCGACGTTGTGGCGGAACATCAGCATCCGCTCGATGCCGAACCCGAAGGCGAAGCCGCTGTACTTCTCCGGGTCGACGCCGCAGGCGGTCAGCACCTTGGGGTTGACCATCCCGCAGCCGCCCAGCTCGATCCAGCCCTCGGAGGAGCAGGTGCGGCAGGGGCGGTCGGGGTTGCCGACGGAGTCGCCACGGCAGACGTAGCACACCATGTCCATCTCTGCGGACGGCTCGGTGAACGGGAAGAAGTTCGGCCGCAGCCGGGTCTTCATGCCCTCGCCGAACAGCGACTGGACCATGTGGTCGAGGGTGCCCTTGAGGTCGGCCATGGTGAGGCCCTCGTCGACGGCGAGCAGCTCGACCTGGCGGAAGACCGGGGTGTGGGTCGCGTCCAGCTCGTCGGTGCGGTAGACGACACCAGGGCAGATCACGTACACCGGCAGCTCGCGCTGGAGCAGCGAACGGATCTGCACGGGCGAGGTGTGGGTGCGCAGCACGACGCCGGACTCGGTGCCGCCGTCGGGGCCCTCGATGAAGAAGGTGTCGGCCTCGCCGCGGGCCGGGTGGTCCGGGCCGATGTTCAGGGCGTCGAAGTTGAACCACTCGGCCTCGACCTGCGGGCCCTCGGCGACCTCGTAGCCCATGGCCACGAAGACGTCCTCGATGCGCTCGGAGAGGGTGGTGAGCGGGTGACGGGCGCCGGCCGGTACGCGGTCGTACGGCAGCGTGACGTCCACCGACTCCTCGACCAGTACGCGGGCGTCCCGCTCGGCCTCCAGTTCGGTCTGGCGGCCGGCGAGGGCCTTGTTCACGGCGCCGCGGGCCTGGCCGACCAGCTTTCCGGCGGCGGCCTTGGCGTGCGGGGGCAGGGCGCCGATCTCGCGGTTGGCGAGGGCCAGCGGGGAGGTGCCCCCGGTGTGGGCGACCTTGGCCTCCTGGAGCGCGTCGAGGGAGTCCGCGGCGGCGAAGGCGGCGAGCGCCTCGTCCCGCATGCGCTCGATCTCTTCCGGTTTCAACGCCTCGACCTCTACAGGGTCGTACGACTTATTCGGTGCCGACATCTCTTCCCGTGCTTCCGATTGGCTGGCTGAAGGTCCCCGTCACCGACTCGCAACGGCCGAGTGAAGGACACAAAGGTGCCAAAGGCCGAGTCTAACGGGGTGGAGGTATACGAATGCGCCCGTGGGCCGGTCTCCGGCTCTCAGGTGAGATATGCCGGGGCCGCCACGGGCAACGTAAATCGGAACTCGGCGCCGCCCTGGGGGCCGCGGCCGACCGTGATGGTGCCGCCGTGGGCCTCGACGATGCCCTTGACGATGTAGAGCCCGAGGCCCGTGCCGCCGCGCTTGCTGCCCCGCCAGAAGCGGGTGAAGACGCGGTTCATGGACTCCTCCGGGATGCCGGGCCCCTCGTCGCTCACCGTGACCGACGTGCCGGTGTCCTCGTCCTCGCGGGGGGACGCCGTGGCCGTGATGTCGATGGTGACGGTTCCCTCGCCGTGCCGCACGGCATTTTCCAGCAGATTGCTGAGCACCTGGTCGACCTTGTCGGGGTCGGCCCAGAGCGAGGGCAGCGGCTGTTCGATGCGGAGCAGGAACCGGTCGGCGGTCTGCCCGGCGGCGACGTACGCCTGGATGTGCCGTCCGACGGCCGCGCCTATGTCGACGGGCTGGCGCCTGACCTCCAGCCGTCCGCTGTCGATCCGCGAGATGTCGAGCAGCTCGGCGATGAGCCGGGTGACCCGGTCGGCGTCGGCGTCGACGGTCTCCAGCATCAGCCGCTTCTGGTCGTCGGTGAACCGTTCCCACTTGGCAAGGAGCGTGGCCGTGAAGCCCTTGACCGACGTCAGGGGCGAGCGCAGCTCGTGGGCGACGGTGGCGATCAGCTCGGCGTGGCTGCGCTCGGTGCGGCGGCGGGCCTCGGTGTCGCGCAGCGAGACGACGACCCGGCGGACCGGGCCGGTGGGCTCGGCGCGGACGTAGCGCGCGGAGACCAGCACCTCACGGCCGCCGGGGAGGAGGAGGTTGCGCTCGGGCTGCCGCCGCCGGATGGCGAGGCCGCCGTACGGATCGGTCAGCTGCCACCAGCGCCGGCCCTCCAGGTCCTCTAACGGCAGGGCCTTCTCCAGGCGCTGTCCGAGGGCCTCGTCGGCGGGGAGGGCGGTGATGCGCTCGGCGGCGGCGTTGAAGCAGACGACCCGGCCGTCCTCGTCGGCGACGACCAGACCGTCGGGCAGCTCGTCGGGATCGACGCCCCCGCTCGTACCGACACTCATCCCCGTACCCCACCTCTCAGACGGCTGAGGGGCCCCCGAGCTGGTCACCCTACTAGCTCTCGGTGACGGAGCGGCACCCTCCGGAGGCGCGCTGTGCACGGGCCGATGCATAGAGACATACGGCGGCCGCGGTGGCGAGGTTCAGGCTCTCGGCCTTCCCGTGGATCGGAACGCGCACGACGGCGTCCGCGAGCGCGCGGGTCTCCTCCGGGAGCCCCCAGGCCTCGTTGCCGAACACCCAGGCGGTCGGCCCGCCCATGGTCCCCTTGTCGAGCTCGTCGTCGAGGTCGTCGGTGCCGGCCCCGTCGGCGGCGAGGATCCGCACGCCGGCGCCCTTGAGCCCCTGAACCGCTTCTTCCACGGGCACGCCGACGGCGACGGGAAGGTGGAAGAGCGAGCCGACCGACGCCCGGACGGCCTTGGGGTTGTACAAGTCCACGGACGCGTCGGTGAGTACGACGGCCTCGGCCCCGGCGGCGTCGGCGCACCGCAGCACGGTGCCGGCGTTCCCGGGGTCCCGCACGTTCGCGAGGACGGCGACCAGCTTGGGCCTCGCGGCGAGGATCTCCACGAAGGGGGTGTCGAGGAACCGGCAGATCCCGACGAGCCCCTGCGGGGTGACGGTCGTCGAGATGTCGGCGATCACGTCCTCGGCCGCCAGATGGACCCGGACCCCGGCGTCCCGGGCCTCCGCCACGATGTCGGCGTACCGCTCCGCGGCCTCGACGGTGGCGAACAGCTCCACCAGCCCGTGCCCGGCGGCCTCCCGAACGGCCTGCGGCCCCTCGGCCAGAAACAGCCGCTCCTTCCCCCGGAAGTTCCGCTTGGCGAGCCGCCGCGCGGCGGACACCCGGGGCGAACGGGGGGAGATCAGCTCGGGGGCAACTGGGGGCATGCAGATCACCAACTCTTTTCCGCCGCAACGGCGATCAATCACGACGGCGGACTCCGGCGGTGCCGAACCCACCGAGCCACTCAACAACAACGGACCCGCAGGCAAGAGCCCACGGGTCCGAATGTCACGTCGGCCTAGGCCGGCGCAGCGTCACGCGGCCTTCGGCGCGTTGACGTCCGACGGCAGCGCCTTCTGCGCGACCTCGACCAGCGCGGCGAACGCGTTGGCGTCGTTGACGGCCAGCTCCGCGAGGATCTTGCGGTCGACCTCGACGTTCGCGGCCTTCAGGCCCTGGATGAAGCGGTTGTACGTGATGCCGTTGGCGCGGGCAGCGGCGTTGATGCGCTGGATCCACAGCTGACGGAAGTCACCCTTGCGCTTCTTGCGGTCGTTGTAGTTGTAGACCAGCGAGTGGGTGACCTGCTCCTTGGCCTTGCGGTACAGGCGCGAACGCTGACCGCGGTAGCCGGAGGCCGCCTCGAGGATCGCCCGGCGCTTCTTGTGGGCGTTGACTGCCCGCTTGACGCGTGCCACTTGTTAACTCCTTGTAGCGGGGCCGTGGTTGGACTCACACGGCCCGGAAACGATTGGGTCCCGGTCCTGACGTACGGCGCTCGGGTCGAGCACCGCGTACGTCACTTGCCGAGAAGCTTCTTGATCTTCGCGGCGTCGCCCGGGGCCATCTCGGCGTTGCCGGTCAGGCGGCGCGTCACGCGGGACGACTTGTGCTCGAGCAGGTGGCGCTTGCCGGCGCGCTCACGGAGCACCTTGCCGGAGCCGGTGATCTTGAAGCGCTTGCTGGCACCGCTGTGCGACTTGTTCTTCGGCATAGCGCCGTTCTCTCCTCGTCGGTGGCGCTCCGGTGCCCGGTCACGAAAACCGGGCACATCGGAACGTCGCTCTTGTATCGGTTACTGCGTCCTGGGACTCGCGTCCCCGGGATCACGCCTCGGCGGAAGCCTCGGCAGGTGCCTCGGTGTCCACGACGCTCTCGGCGTCCACGGCACTGTCGGCGTCCGCGGCGTTCTGCGACTTGCCGGGGTTGGCCTTCGCTTCTGCCTTGCGGGCTTCCTGCGCCTGGCGGGCCTCGGCCATCGCCTCGGTCTTCTTCTTGTGCGGACCGAGAACCATGATCATGTTCCGGCCGTCCTGCTTCGGGTTCGACTCGACGAAACCGAGGTCCTGGACGTCCTCCGCGAGACGCTGCAGCAGTCGGTAGCCGAGTTCCGGCCGGGACTGCTCGCGACCACGGAACATGATCGTGATCTTGACCTTGTCGCCCTGCTTGAGGAACCGGACGACGTGACCCTTCTTGGTGTCATAGTCGTGCGGGTCGATCTTCGGCCGGAGCTTCATCTCCTTGATGACCGTGTGCGCCTGGTTCTTGCGCGCCTCACGGGCCTTCATGGCCGACTCGTACTTGAACTTCCCGTAGTCCATGAGCTTGCACACGGGCGGACGGGCGTTCGCCGCTACCTCGACGAGGTCGAGGTCGTACTCCTGGGCAAGCTCCAGTGCCTTCGCCAGCGGGACGATGCCCACCTGCTCGCCACTGGGACCGACAAGTCGCACCTCGGGAACGCGAATCCGGTCGTTGATGCGGGGCTCGGCGCTGATGGATCCTCCTCGGTTAGCACCACACGGCGGTCTGGCGGACAGCCGCGTTTGTCTTCTTTTCGACAGACCTAACCGCGCCGAAGCACAAAAAATGCCCCGGACGATCACAGACGGGGCTCCAAAGACACTGCCGGAGCACCGCCGCGATGCCGCGGGGCGCGCTTTCGGGCGACTCCATCGTCCGTACGGAACGATGGCGGCCGCCTGACCGGGGTGACCTGCCGTCCCGGAGGGCGGTCAGGTGGGAGTTCGGAGCCTCCACTTGTGGGCCGGGCACATACATGTCCGGCCGGTCGTCACACAAGGTTAGCAGCTGTCCGGGGGTGGTGCGAACCGGCGTGCACCGGGGCCTAGGCTGAGGGACATGAGTGACACCCCCGCCGAGTCCCCCGAGGTCTCGCAGCCCGCCGACTTCGACGAGATGACCCGCGACATCGCCGAGGTGCCCGCCGTCGAGGTGATCGTGACGGTCGCCGTCAATCTGATGAGCGCCGCCGCGGTGAAGCTCGGTCTGACCGAGGAGGGCGACAAGTACAAGGACCTGGACGAGGCCCGCAAGCTGGTCACCGCCCTCGCCGGTCTGCTGGACGCGTCCGTGACCGAGATCAGCTCCTTCCACGCGTCCCCGCTGCGCGACGGCCTGAAGTCCCTCCAGCTGGCCTTCCGCGAGGCGTCCCTGGTCCCGGACGAGCCGGGCCAGGGCCCGGGCGAGAAGTACACCGGGCCGGTCTACGGCTAGTCGATCACCGTACGTACAAGGGCTCGCCCGGCGGCGTGGCCCCGGCCGGCAGAACCGCCAGGTCGAGGCCGCGCACCAGGCGGGCCCTCAGTGTTTCGTCGGCGGCGATGCGCCGGGCGACCGCGTGGACCCCGGCGTCGTGCGGCACCGCGGGCTCGAAGACCAGGGCCAGGGTGCCGTCCGCCTGCCCCGGGCCGAGGTAGGCACGTACCACCGCGGGCACGTCGGCCACCGCGCCGCGCACCGCCTCCCGCACGGCCGGATCGGCGAGCGGATCGGCCGTCGTACGCCCCTCGGCGAGCGCGAGCAGCGCGGGCCCCGTCAGCTCGAACGGCACCGGACCGGCCAGGTCGAGCACCACCGTGTCCGCCTTCTCGTGCGCGGCGGCCTGCAGCGCCTGGTGCAGGGGTACGGCGACGGGACGCGCCGCCGGGTCCCAGCGGGCCAGCGACCCGGTGGACGTGAAGGCCGGCAGCGCGGTCCGGGATCCGGCCTTCAGGGTCGGCACGGCCATGTCGCTGGTCTTCTCGTGGCGCAGCCCGTTCTCGTCCTCCTCCACCTCGCCGAGCACGGCGACCACGGGCACCAGGAGCCGGGCGCCCTTCAGCGCCTCCAGGACCGGCGCCAGGGCGGTGCGGTCCTCGGCCCAGACGGCGAGCGCGGCGCTCAGCCGGGGGTCGGCGGAACCGTCGTCGTCGGAGAAGCCGGAGTCGGGAATGTTCTTGTTCGCCACGGTCACCGACCCTATCGGGCGGGTATCGGGGGATGCTGCTGGGCTTGTGCGGCCCCGGAAACCGGTCGTTCACAGCCTTCACGGCTTTCTCAGATTCCCCTGACACACATCTAACTTTCGTCTAACGGCGCACACAGTCGCCGCCCCGAGCATCGCGGGTATGGAGTCCTCCAGAGCCCGCCGAAGCCGCCGCGGCCGTCCGTCCCGGACCCGCCCCATGCTCTACACCGCCCTCGCCACCGTCGCCATCGTCGGCGGTACGGCCGCCGGGACCGTGTACGTGAAGGCCCAGGCGCACTCGGGTGTGATCCCCGTATCGTCGGCCGGGTCGCCGACGGCCTCCACGTCGGCCACGGCGGACGGGGAGGAGTCGGTGGAACCTGTGGCGGAACCCGCGGTGGACTACGACGCGCTGCTCGCCAAGGCGATGAAGTCGGTCGCGGTCGGCGACAAGGCCGAGGTGTCGGTGGCGGTCCTCGACATGGACTCCGGCGACAGCGCCTCGTACGGCAAGGGCGCCTTCGACACGGCGAGCATCGTGAAGGTCGACATCCTGGCGACGCTGCTGCTCCAGGCGCAGGACGCGGACCGGCAGCTGACGGCGACCGAGAAGGCGTACGCCGTCAAGATGATCGAGAACAGCGACAACACGTCCGCCTCCGCGCTGTGGGACGTCATCGGCAAGGCCGACGGGCTGGACGCCGCGAACAAGACGCTCGGGCTCACCGGCACGGAGGGCGGCGACGGGGCGCTGTGGGGGCTGACCCAGACCACGGCCACCGACCAACTCACCCTGCTCAAGCAGGTGTTCGGGGACGACTCGAAGCTGAGCAAGGCCTCGCGGGCGTACATCCGGGGGCTGATGGGGCAGATAGAGGCCGACCAGCACTGGGGTGTCTCGGCGGCGGCCGACGGTTCGAAGTGGGCGCTGAAGAACGGCTGGCTGGCCCGCAGCACCACGAACCTCTGGGACATCAACAGCATCGGGCGGGTCACGGTGGACGGCCACGACTATCTGGTGGCCACGCTGTCCAAGGGCAACTCGACCCAGGCGAAGGGGATTTCGCTGGTCGAGGCGGCGGCGAAGGCGGCGGTGTCGGTGTTCACCGGGGACACGGACACCGCGTCGCCGTCCTCCTCGGCCTCGGCCTCCTAGAACCCGTCGTCGTAGCGGGCGCGGCGGCGGCCGCGCCACAGCAGTACGGCCACGACGAGCAGGACCCCGCCCAGGCTGCCCGCGAGCGGGGCGGCCCAACCGCTGGTGTCGTCACCGGACTTGGCGGCGTCAGGACCCGAACCGAAGTACTTCTTGTCGTACGCGGCGGCCTTCAGGCCCTGCGGCTCGAGGCGACCGGCGGCCTTGATGGCAGCGGCCGGGTCGATCATGCCGAAGCCGCGGGAGTCGTCGCGGCCGCCGGCCGGGGCGTCACTGGCGGTGTCCTCGAGCAGCTTCTTGATCTGGGCCGGGGTCAGACCGGGATGGACGGCCTTGATGAGAGCGACCGCGCCCGAGACGAAGGCCGAGGCCGCGCTCGTACCCCATCCCTCGTAGTACTTGTGGTCGGGGTCGGCGATGACGATGTCGACGCCCGGGGCGCTGACGGTGGCGTACCAGCGGCGGGTGGAGAAGTCGGCGCGGGTGCCGTAGCGGTCGACGGCGGTGGCGGCGATGACGCCCGGGTAGGCGGCCGGGTAGGAGACGTGGTCGCCCTTCTTGCCGCCGTTGCCGGCGGAGGCTACGACGGTGACGTTCTTCTTGAGGGCGTACTGGACGGCCTCGTCCTCGGCGGGTTCGGGGTGGGCCGAGGCGGAGTCGTCGCCGAGCGAGAGGTTGATGACGTCGGCGCCGTGGTCGGCGGCCCAGCGGATGCCTTCGGCGAGGGCGTTGCCGCGGGTGGAACGGGCCTTGGTGCGCGCGGGGTCGTCGTCCTCCAGGATCACCCGCACCGGCAGGATCTTGACCTCGGGGGCGATGCCCATGACGCCGTCGGCGTTGCCGGCGCCGTGGCCGTGCCCGGCGATGATGCCGGCCATGGCGGTGCCGTGCCGGGCCCAGTCCCGCTGCCCCTTGGTCGCGCCGAACCCGATCATGTCCTTGGTCGCCAGGACGTTGCCGACGAGGTCGGGGTGGTCGTCCTCGACGCCGGTGTCCAGTACTGCGACGGTGACGCCCTTGCCCTTGGTGGTCTGCCAGGCCTGTTGCGTGTGCATGGCGTCCAGGGCCCACTGCTGGGCGCGGATGCCGTCGGCGTGGGCGGCGGTGGCCGGGACGAGGGCGAGCGAGGCGGCGAGCAGCACGCTCAGGGCGCCGACGCGCCGACGGCTGGAGAGCCCCCTCATGAGGACCGCTCCGGGGCCGGACTGCTCACGTCTTTCCTCAGGGCTCGTTCGATACGGTCGGCGAGGCCCTGGGCCTCGTTGCCGAGGCCGGCCTGGGCGGCGGGTGTGGTGGCGCCGGACTGCATGGCCTGTTCGGCGGACTGGGGGGTGTCGACGGTACGGCCGTCGGCCCAGCCGGAGACCGCGTACACGACGACGGGGGCGTCCGTCAGCACGGAGACCGTCCAGGAGGCGCGCTGCTTGGTGCCGAAGTCGGCGGCGGCGGTGTCCTTCGCGGCGTAGGGGCGGGGCATGAGGTCGGTACGAGTGCCGAGGTTCTCGTCCCGGAAGCGTTCGGCGAGGGAGTCCATGGCGGTGGCGTCGGCGTCGGTGAAGAGGAGGCCGACGGTGGTGACGTAACTCTGTGTGGCGTCGGTGTAGGTGGCCCGGATCAACCGCTGGCACCCCACCGGCGCGAGAGCCTTGCTCAGCAACGGGTCGAAGGCCCCCGTACACCCACTGTCCGGCGCTACGGCGATACGCGTCCAGGTCCGGTCGGCACCACCGGGGCCGGCGCCCTGTCCCTTGACGGTGCGCGGGAACAGCTGGTCGACGGGCACGCTGTGCCACAGCCCACCGGCGGCGGCGAAACCGTCGTTCCCACCACCGTCCCCGTCGTCCCCGGCCAGCCAACTCCCGGTCACAGCACCGCCGATGAGCCCGAGCCCGAGCACGACACACCCGGCAACGGCCCCGGCCCGCGACCGAACCCACCCCAACATCCGCGGCCGCCCCCGCCCGTCATACCCCTCGGGCTCCCCGAACGACACAACAGGCCGACCGGCCCCGGGAACCCCACCGGGCGCCATGGGGGCACTCCAGGAGAGGGAGGGGTCGGGGGTTACGGCGGTGGGGGTGTGGTGGGGGACGGGCTGGAGGGGTGGCGGGCATGGTGGGGGTGGGGATCGGGTGGGTGTTCTGGGCGGGGGGTACGGGGGCGGTCGGTGCGGGGCGGGTGGGAGGGGTGGGGGAACGGTCGGGCTCGGGCGGTGTGCGGGCGCGGAAGGGGTGGGGGAACAGCCGAGCCCGGGCGGTGCGCAGACGCGGGAGGGACGGGGGAACAGCCGAGCCCGGGCGGTGCGCAGACGCTGGCGAGGTGGGAGGAGTGGTCGGGCCCGGATGACCGGTCGGGACGTGAGGCGCGGTTGAACCGGAGCGGAGTTCCGACGCCGACGGAGCGGCCGATCCCGGGTGACGGGCCGGATCGGCGGGAGTGGAGGCCGAGCGAGCCTCGGGAAGGGGCTGCGCGGGCGAACCGGGGCGGCGAGGCTGATCAACCGGCGCCGGCACCGGGCGCGCGTCCGGAAGCGGTTGCCCAACCGGACCAGGACGGCGGACGCCGTCGCTGAACCCGGCCGACCGGTCGAGCGAGGGCGCCCCGGGGTGCCGGGGTGGGTCCGCGGGGGCGGTGGCCGGACGGGGCTCCGGGAGCGGCTGTGCGGCTCGGCCAGGGCGGTCGAAGGCGTCCGTGGGTGCCGGGGAGCGCCGGGGCGGGTCGGTGGGGGTGGAAGTCGGATGGGTGTCCGGCATGGGGGGTGGCGCTGTGTTGGGGCGGCGCGTGGGAGTGGAGGGCTCGGAGGGGATCGGGCGCAGGCGAGTGGTGGTTTCCTGGGCCGATTCCCTGGGGGCCGTCGTCGGGCGGTGGTTCGGGCGTGGGGGTACGGCGGTGTCCGGCGCGGGCGCGCCGGTGCCGTCGCGGCGCGGCTCGCGGGCGACCGACTGCGCGGCGTCCGGTGCGGAGGTGCCGACGGTGTCACGGCGCGACCGGCCGGCGGCCGACTGCGCGGCGTCCGGTACGGGGGTGCCCGTGGTGTCGCGGTACGACTGGCCGGCGGCCGACCGCCGAGCGTCCGAAGCCGGGGTGCCCGTGGTGTCGCGGCGCGGGTCGCGGGTCATCCGCGGAGCGGCGTCCGGGGTAGGCGTGCCGGCGGCGTCGCGGCGCGGATCGGAACCAGCCGACGCAGCGGCATCCCGGGGCGGCGTTCCGGTGGTGTCGCCCCTCGGCTCGCGGCCGACCGACGGAGCGGTGTCCGGGAAGCGGGCGGAGGCTTGCGGAGGGGGTGGGTCGACCGGGGCGTCCCAGGAAGCGCCGGCGTCCGGACGCGGGGCGGTGGACGACATGTTGCCGGCGTCCGGACGCCGAGCCGCGGGCGGGATGTTGCCGGTGTTCGGGCGGGTGCTCGTGGAATTGTCCGGGTTGGGGCGACGTGACGCGGGTCCACCGGTTCCGGGTGCCGCGGCCGACGAGTCACGGTCCGCGCTCGCTCCCGCACCGGTCAAGCCCACGGGCCGTCCGAAAGCCTCGAACCGCTCGGCACCCCGCCACGGCGACCACACACCACGGGAACTGCCACTGTCCGTCACGCCACGGGAACCGCCACTGTCCGTCGAGGCTCCCGACCCGTACACGGCCGAGCCCCTCGACGCTCCCGACCCACCCGCACCCGACCCACGCTCCCCGGCACCAGGCACCCCGCCCCCCGACGCCTCAGCCCCCCAGGCCTCGCCGCCCGGCACGCCGTAACCCTCCGTGCCAGGACTCTCGGGCGCACCGTCATCCCCCGGCTCCTGCCCCACCGAAGGCGGATGCGGTGGCCGCGGTGGCGTCGTCGGGCGTGGAGGAAAGGAGGCGTGCTGCGCTTCCGTGCTCATGCGCCCCCCGTTTCCCTCATGCCCGGGCCGTCCGGTCCTACGTCGTACGCGGGCCGACGTCCTCCTGCTCAACCGCTCGCCACCGAATCCGGCGCGTGTCGCCCCTCCCGGGCACGCATACCCGTACCCGCGGACCGGCATCCCGGCGCAGGCCAAGCAACCGGCGCCGTTCCGTCGTACGTGCGCGTCACTCTACGGGTTGCCCCCGTCCGAACGGGAACCAGTCCACGAGCCCGGGGCATCTGCCCGGAACGTCCCCCTACCCTGCGGTAATCCTGTCTGGCAGGCTTCGTTCATGACTGCGCGCGCCGCCGACCGGGCCCGTTACGACCGGGCCACCGCCCATCTCGACGCACCTCTGGCCATCGTGGACCTGGAGGCCTTCGACGCCAACGCGGACGATCTCGTCCGCCGGGCCGGCGGCAAGCCGATCCGTCTCGCCAGCAAGTCCGTCCGCTGCCGGACCCTGCTCGAACGCGTCCTCGCGAAGGACGGGTTCGCCGGGATCATGTCCTTCACGTTGGCCGAATCGCTGTGGCTCGCGCGCGGCGGCTTCGACGACGTACTGCTCGCCTACCCGTCCGCCGACCGCACTGGGTTCCACGAACTCGCCTCCGACCCCAAGCTCGCCGCCGCCGTCACCGTGATGATCGACGACCCCGCGCAGCTCCGCCTCATCGACGAGGCCAGGGACGGCGGCCGTGAAGTCATCCGGGTCTGCCTGGAGTTGGACACCTCGCTGAGGCTTTTCGGCGGGCGGGTCAGGGTCGGTGCCCGGCGCTCGCCGCTGCACTCCCCCGCCCAGGTCGCCGACCTCGCCCGTGAGATCGCCCGCCGGCCGGGGTTCAAGGTCGTCGGGATCATGGCGTACGAGGGCCATATCGCCGGCGTCGGCGACTCCGTCGCCGGCAAGCCGTTCCGGTCCCGTGCGGTACGGCTGATGCAGGCCACCGCCCGCCGCGAACTCGCCGAGCGGCGCGGGGAGGTCGTCCGGGCGGTGCGGGCCGTCGTGCCCGACCTCGAGTTCGTCAACGGCGGAGGCACCGGCAGCGTCCAGTTCACCGCGGGCGAGGACGCCGTCACCGAGATCGGTGCCGGGTCGGGGCTGTACGTGCCGCGGCTCTTCGACAACTACACCTCCTTCACCGGGCGTCCGGCCGCGCTCTTCGCGCAGCCCGTCGTGCGGCGGCCGGGGGTGGGCGTCGTGACCGTCCTCGGGGGTGGCTACCCCGCCTCCGGTGCGCCCGGACGCGACCGGCTCCCCGTGCCCTACCTGCCCGAGGGGCTGCGTTACGACCCTCAGGAGGGGCCCGGCGAGGTGCAGACGCCGCTCCTCGGCTCCCCGGCCGACGACCTGTTGATCGGCGACAAGGTGTGGTTCCGGCACGCCAAGGCCGGTGAGCTGTGCGAGCGCTTCGAGGTGCTGCACCTGGTGGAGGGCGATGCGGTCACCGCCACGGTGCCGACCTATCGCGGGGAAGGGCACACCTTCCTCTGATCGCCGTGCTTCAGTACGCGCTGTCCGGCTGGTCGGGGACCACCGAACCGTCCTCGCGGAGAAGGGGTCGCCGACTGCCGTCCGGCGCGTTGTAGGCCGTCGTCGAGCAGGGGTAGGGGGCCGGGCGGCGCGGCATTGGGTCGATGAACATCGGGTTGACCAGCCAGCGGCCGTCCGTGTCGTCGTGGGCCCGGCACATCAGTTCCGGCTTGTTGCGGTTGAGGACGAGGTGCGCGCCCGTGGCATCGCCGACGAAGGTGACGTCGGTGTCGGCGTCCCCGGCCGCGAGGGCCGGGCGGTACGGCCAGGGCTGCCGCTGCCAGGCGGCGGGGCCCTGGACGCCGTAGATCTCCTGGTTGATCCAGCAGCGTTTGCCGTCGATGTACGGGATCGCGGCGCCACGGGTCGCGGGGACGCCCCCGCAGCCCTGGTTCCACACGGTGATCCGGCCCCGGCGGTCGAGGACCGAGCGGATGGCGATCGTGTGGGCCGCGTCGATGCCGACGCCTCGCGACCAGACCTCGGTGATCGGTTCGGAGCCGGCCGAGACGATGTACACGTCGAATCCGGCTCGGTGGAGGGTGCGGATCAGGTCGCGCTGCTGGGTGTAGTAGCGGACGTAGGCCGGGACCGTGTGGGTGCCGAGGGTGCGGGTGGCGCCGACGGGGGCCGCGAGGGCTTCGGCGCGGGCCCGGCGGGCGTACTCGGTGAGTTCCGCGGGGGTGCGGCCGGCGAAGAGCTGGGGGACCCAGGCGTACTGCGGGACCGTGCGGCGGTGGTTCCAGGCACCGGCGAAGGCGGGGGCGCCGGACGCGGTGGTGCCGTTCTCGCGGATGTCGAGGATCTCGTCCGTGCAGCGGGGGTTGGTGGAGGTGCGCAGAGGCTCGCCCGCGCCGGTGCCACAGGTCTGCGTCAGGGTCTTGGCGGCCGCGTCCGTGAGCCAGGCGCTGGTGTCCTTCCAGCGGGCGGGGCGCAGGAGTCGGTCGTGGCGCAGGGCCCAGGAGAGGGTGGCGTCGGTGACGTCGTTCTTGGTGACCGTGTTGTCCCAGTCGAAGACGGCGACCGGGTGTCGAGAGCCGCCGGAGCACGTGCCGCGTTCGTCGATCACCTGTTGCAGGTGATCGCGGTTGTCGCCGTACCAAGTGGTGGTCAGGCGGGGGCAGTCGGCGGCCACTGGGTGGGGGGTGGGGGCGGCCGCCAGGGTGGCGGCCGCCGCGACCAGGGTCCACGCGAGAAGGTGTCGCATACGCGTGGACCGTACCGGTTCGCCCCTACAGGGGCGTGACGTACGCGCCCGAGATTCCGCCGTCCACCAGGAAGTCGGTCGCGTTGATGAACGAGGAGTCGTCGCTGGCCAGGAAGGCGACGGCGGCGGCGATCTCCTCGGCCTCGGCGAACCGGCCGACCGGGATGTGGACCAGGCGGCGGGCGGCCCGCTCCGGGTCCTTGGCGAAGAGCTCCTGGAGGAGCGGGGTGTTGACCGGGCCCGGGCAGAGGGCGTTCACGCGGATGCCCTCTCGGGCGAACTGCACGCCCAGCTCGCGGGACATGGCGAGGACGCCTCCCTTGGAGGCCGTGTACGAGATCTGGCTGGTGGCCGCGCCCATCCGCGCCACGAAGGACGCCGTGTTGATGATGGAGCCCCTGCCCTGCTGCCGCATGTAGGGGATGGCGGCCTTGCAGCACAGGTAGACGGAGGTCAGGTTGACCTCCTGGACGCGCTTCCAGGCCTCCAGGCCGGTCTCCAGGATGGAGTCGTCGTCGGGCGGCGAGATGCCCGCGTTGTTGAAGGCGATGTCGACGCTGCCGTAGGTGTCGAAGGCGGCCTTGAAGAGCGCCTCGACCTGCTCGGGGTCGGTGACGTCGACCTTCACGAAGGTCCCGCCGACCTCCTCGGCGGCCGCCTTGCCGCGGGCCTCGTCGACGTCGCCGCAGACGACGTGCGCACCCTCGGAGGCGAGCCGGCGCGTGGTGGCGAGCCCGATGCCGCTGCCGGCTCCGGTGACGACGGCGGTACGGCCGACCAGTCGGCGGCAGATGGTCTCTTCGGTCATGAGCGGTCAGGCCTCCGTGCTGATGAAGACGTTCTTGGTTTCGGTGAAGGCGGTCAGGGCGTCCGGGCCCAGCTCACGGCCGACTCCGGACTGCTTGAAGCCCCCGAAGGGGGTCGAATAGCGCACGCTGGAATGGGAGTTGACGGACAGGTTGCCGGCCCGGACCCCCTGCGAGACGCGCAGCGCGCGGCCGACGTCCCGGGTCCAGATGGAGCCGGAGAGGCCGTACGGCGTCTCGTTGGCGAGGCGGACCGCGTCCTGTTCGTCGGTGAAGGGGAGGAGGACGGCGACCGGGCCGAAGATCTCCTCGCGGGCGGCGGCGGAGTCGGGCCGTTCGCCGGTGAGCACGGTCGGCGGGAACCAGAAGCCGGGGCCGTCGGGCGCGCTGCCGCGCAGGGCGGGGGCGTCCTCGGGGACGTACCCGCGGACCCGGTCGAGCTGGCGGCGCGAGATCAGCGGGCCCATCTGGGTCTTCTCGTCGGCCGGGTCGCCCACGACGACGGCCGCGAGCGCGTCGGCGAGGAGCGCGGACACCTCGTCGTACACCGTCTCCTGGACCAGGATCCGGGTGCGGGCGCAGCAGTCCTGGCCGGAGTTGTCGAGGAAGGAGAAGGGGTCGACGGCGGTCTTCAGGTCGGCGTCGGCGAAGACGATGTTGGGGCTCTTGCCGCCGAGTTCGAGGGTGACCCGCTTGAGGAGCGCAGAGCCCTTCGCCAACACCTGTTTGCCCACGGCCGTTGACCCGGTGAAGACGATCTTCGCGACGCCCGGGTGCTCGACGAGCGCGTCACCGGTGACCGGACCGTGGCCGGGGAGCACCTGGAACAGGCCCTCCGGCAGCCCGGCCGCCAACGCCAGTTCGGCGAGGCGGAGGGCGGTCAGCGGGGTCGTCTCGGCGGGCTTGAGGAGTACGGCGTTGCCGGCGGCCAGCGCGGGGGCGGTGCCCCAGGCGGCGATCGGCATGGGGAAGTTCCAGGGCGCGATGACGCCCACGACACCCAGCGGCTCCAGGATGGTGACGTCCAGGCCGCCGGCCACCGGGATCTGGCGGCCCGTCAGGCGTTCGACGCCGCCCGCCGCGTAGTCGAGCAGGTCACGGACGTTGCCCGCCTCCCAGCGGGCGTTGCCGACGGTGTGCCCGGCCTCGCGGACCTCCAACTGAGCGAGTTCCTCGAGGTGTTCGTCGACGGCGACCGCGAACCGGCGCAGCAGCCGGGCCCGGTCGGCGGGCGGCAGGGCGGCCCACCGGGCCTGCGCGCCCGTGGCCCGTACGACGGCCGCGTCCACGTCGGCCGCGGTGGCCGCGGGGACGGTCGCGACGACCTCTTCCGTCGCCGGATTGAGAACCTGGAGCTCATGCTCGTACGACAAGGAAGAACCTCTCACATGCGTTCGAAGGAGCGGCGCAGCTCCCAGTCGGTGACCGCGGCGTCGAAGGCCTCCAGCTCGACGCGGGCCATGTTGCGGTAGTGCGCGACGACCTCGTCGCCGAAGGCGGCCTTGGCGATCGGGCTGTTCGCCCAGAGCTCGGCGGCCTCCCGCAGGGTGGTCGGGACGTGCTCGTACTCGGCCGTGTACGCGTTGCCCGGACAGGCCTCCGGCAACTCCAGCTTCTGCTCGATGCCGTACAGCCCGGCCGCGACCAGTCCGGCGACGGCGAGATGCGGGTTGACGTCACCGCCGGGCAGCCGGTTCTCGAAGCGCATCGAGCGCCCGTGGCCGACGACTCTCAGCGAGCAGGTCCGGTTGTCGTACCCCCAGGCGACCGCGGTCGGGGCGAACGAGCCCGGCTGGAACCGCTTGTAGGAGTTGATGTTGGGCGCGTAGAGGAGGGAGAAGTCGCGCAGCGCCGCCAACTGCCCGGCGAGGAAGTACCGCATGACGTCCGACATGCCGCCCTCGCCGTCCCCCGGCATGACGTTGTTGCCGGCCGCGTCGGCGAGCGAGAGGTGGATGTGGCAGGAGTTGCCCTCGCGCTCGTTGTACTTGGCCATGAAGGTGATCGACACGCCCTCCTGGGCGGCGATCTCCTTGGTGCCGGTCTTGTAGACGGCGTGCTGGTCGCAGGTGACCAGGGCGTCGTCGTACTTGAACGCGATCTCGTGCTGGCCGGGGTTGCACTCGCCCTTGGCGGACTCGACGGTCAGCCCGGCACCCGCCATCTCGTTCCTGATCCGGCGGAGCAGGGGCTCGATCCGGCCCGTACCCAGCACCGAGTAGTCGATGTTGTACTGGTTGGCCGGCGTCAGCCCCCGGTAATTGGCGTCCCAGGCCTGCTCGTAGGTGTCCTTGAAGACGATGAACTCCAGCTCCGTGCCGACCTTGGCGGTGAAGCCGTGCTCGGCGAGCCGGTCCAGCTGGCGGCGGAGGATCTGGCGGGGCGCGGCGACCACGGGCGAGCCGTCGTTCCAGGCGAGGTCGGCGATGAGCATGGCCGTACCGGCGTTCCAGGGGACGCGCCGCAGGGTGCTGAGATCCGGATGCATGGCGAAGTCGCCGTACCCGCGGTCCCAGGAGGACATCGCGTACCCGTCGACGGTGTTCATCTCGGTGTCGACCGCAAGGAGGTAGTTGCAGCCCTCGGTGCCGTGGTGCAGCACTTCGTCCAGGAAGAAACGGGCGGCGAACCGCTTGCCCTGGAGGCGCCCTTGCATGTCCGGGAAGGCCAGGACGACAGTGTCGATCTCACCGCTCGCGACGAGGGCGTGCAGCTCCTCGACGCTCAACGGGGGTGTGCGGTCTGCCACGGGAGATCTCCTTCGGCTTTTGCGCTTCTTCGACCGGGCCTGAAGCCATAAGGTATTGCGGAGAACCATTGCTTGGGAAGGGGGTACGGCCGGATGTCGCTGGATCCAGACGGCAGCCTGGAGGACCGGTTGACGCCGGTGCTGCGGCCGGTGCGGGCGGGGAACGGCTTCGAGGAGGCGCTGGAGCAGATCCTGCAGGTGGTACGGCTGGGCCTGGTCCCGGGGGGCGAGCGGCTGCCGGCCGAGCGTGAGCTGGCGGAGCGGCTGGGGATCAGCCGGGTGACGCTGCGGGAAGTGCTCAAGGTGCTGCAGGACCAGGGGCTGGTCGAGTCCCGTCGTGGACGCTACGGCGGCACCTTCGTACTGCCTCGCGCGGACGCGGGCGGCGAGGACGAGCTGCGGCGGCGGATCGCCGAGGTCGACATCGAGGACGTGCTGCGCTTCCGGGAGGTCCTGGAGGTCGGTGCGGCGGGACTGTGCGCGGCGCACGGCCTGACGGACGAGCAGGCGGACCGCCTCCGCGAGGCCCTCGCCCGCACGCACGACGCCCCCCTCACCGACTACCGCCGCCTGGACACACTGCTGCACCTGACGCTGGCCGAACTGTGCGGCTCACCCACGCTGACCGCGCAGTACGCGGCGGTACGGGCATCGGTGAACGACCTGCTCGACTGCATCCCGCTCCTCGTACGCAACCTCGAACACTCCCAGCGGCAGCACATCGCGCTGGTCGAGGCGGTCCTGGACGGGGACGCGGACGGGGCGCGGGAGATGATGCGGGAGCACTGCGCGGGGACGGCGGCGCTGTTGCGGGGGTTCTTGGCGTGAAGGTCGGGACCCCTTGCCCTTCGACTCGACTCTCGGCAAAGGTATGAGGCAAATCCATTGCGGGGAGGATCGATGACCGACAGGCCGCTGATCGGCGTCAGCACGTATCTGGAGGCCGGGGCGCGCTGGGGCGTGTGGGAGTTGGAGGCGGCGCTGCTGCCGGCCGGCTATCCGCGGCTGGTGCAGCGGGCCGGGGGCCTGGCCGCGATGCTGCCGCCGGACGCGCCGGAGCAGGCGGCGGCGACGGTGGCCCGCCTCGACGGCCTGGTGATCGCGGGCGGCCCGGACGTCGAGCCGCTCCGCTACGGCGCCGAGCCCGACCCCCGCACCGGCCCCCGGCCCGAGCCCGGGACGCCTGGGAACTGGCGCTGATCGAGGCGGCCCTGTCGACCGGAGTCCCCCTCCTCGGCATCTGCCGCGGCATGCAGCTCCTGAACGTCGCCCTGGGCGGCACGCTCGTGCAGCACATCGAGGGTCACGCGGAGGTGGTGGGCGTCTTCGGCGACCACCCGGTCAAGCCGGTCCCGGGCACGCGGTACGCGTCCATCGCCCCCGAGGAGACGTCCGTACCGACATACCACCACCAGTCGCTCGACCGCCTGGGCACCGGCCTGATCCCCTCGGCATACGCGGAGGACGGCACGGTGGAGGCGGTGGAACTCCCGTCGGTGGAGGGATGGGTGCTAGGGGTCCAATGGCACCCGGAGATGGGCGAGGACGTACGCGTCATGCGGGCCTTGGTGCAAGCCGCGTCCCGCACTTGAGGCCGGCCGGCACCTCCCAGCCCGTCTGGGGGTCCCCCTCTGGGGGAGTTTGAGGACGAGGCCCCTTCGGGGCCGACGGGGGCCCAGGGGGCGGAGCCCCCTGGTGGGAACCCCCTACCCTCGCGTCAACGACAGAAGCTCCCGCGCCGGCCCCACCGGCCGATGCCCCGTAGGCCACACCGCCCGCAGATCCCGAGCCAACGCCACCCCCTCCACCGGCACCTTCACCAACCGCCGCATCGCCAGCTCCTCCCGCACCGCCAGCTCACTCAACACCGCCGGCCCCGCCCCACTCACCGCCGCCGCCTTCACCGCCGTGGTCGAGGAGAGCTCGATCAAGGGCCGGGCCAGCCCACCCAACGCAGCGTCCAGAACCTGACGGGTCCCGGAGCCCTTCTCGCGAAGGATCAGCGGCGTCGCCGCCAGCTCCGACGCCTCCAGCGGCCGTCGCCGACGGGCCCACGCGTGCCCCGGCGCCGTGACCACGATCAGCCGGTCATGGGCGATGACCGCCGAGTCCAGCCCCGCCGGCACGCTGACGCCCTCCACGAAGCCGAGGTCCGCCTCGCCGGACAGCAGCCGCTCCCCCACCGCCGCCGAGTTCCCCGCGAGCAAGGACACCGCCGTGTCCGGCCGCCCCGCCCGCAGCGCCAGCAGCCACCCCGGCAGCAGATACTCCGCGATCGTCATGCTCGCCGCCACCCGCAACCGCGAGTCCCGCCGGTCCCGCAAGGCCTGCGCCCCCGCGTCGAAGGCCTCAGCCGCCTCCACGATCCGCCGCGCCCAGTCCGTCACCAGCGCACCGGCGTCCGTCAGCCGCGAGCCACGCGGCGACCGGTCCACCAGCGCCACGCCCAACTGCCGCTCCATGGACCGGATCCGGCTGCTCGCGGCAGGCTGGGTGATCCCCACCTCTCGCGCCGCCCCGCCCAGACTCCCCAGCCGCGCCACCGCGAGGAGCAGCTCCAGCGCGCCCAGATCCGGCACCCGGTGCGACAGCGACCCGGCCACCACCGGCTGATCCTCCCTCATACCCATAACCTCAGCTTATGCCCTCATAGAGACACACTCCCTGGTCGAGGCCGAGCGGCAGCGAGACCGTGGAGACATGGTCACCGCAGCCCAGCCCCTCCTCCCCCGTGCCACCGCACGTCCCCCGCGCGTCACCGCCGTCCGTCACCTCGGACCCAACTGGTACGCCACCGTCATGGGCACCGCGATCGTCGCCACCGCCGGAGCCGGCCTGCCCGTCCACATGCCCGGTCTGCGCGGCGCCTGCACAGCCGTGTGGGCGCTCTCCCTCGGCCTCCTGCTCAGCCTCCTCGCCGCCCGTGCCCTGCACTGGACCCACCACCGCGACCAGGCCCGCGCCCACCTCCTCGACCCGGCGATGGCGCCCTTCTACGGCTGCCTCTCCATGGCCCTGCTGGCCGTCGGCGGCGGCGCCCTCACCGTCGGCCGGGACTGGCTCGGCCTGGACACCGCCCTCGCCCTGGACGCCGTGCTGTTCGGCGCCGGGACGGTGATCGGACTCGCGGCCGCCGTCGCCGTCCCGTACCTCATGGCCGTACGACACAAGGTCGAACCGGGACAGGCCACCCCTGTGTGGCTGCTGCCCGTGGTCGCGCCGATGGTGTCCGCGGCTCTCGGGCCGCTGCTGGTGCCGTATCTGCCGGCCGGGCAACCGCAGGAGACGCTGCTGCTCGCCTGCTTCGCGATGTTCGGGGTCAGCCTGCTTCTGACCCTGGTGATGCTGCCGTTGGTCTTCGGGCGTCTGATCACCGGCGGACCGCTGCCGCTCGCGCTCACCCCGACGTTGTTCCTCGTGCTGGGCCCGCTCGGCCAATCCACCACCGCCGTCGGCAAGTTCGCCGACTTCGCCCCCGGCGTCGTACCGGCTCCGTACAGCGAGGGCTTCGGCGTCCTGGCCGTCCTGTACGGGGTTCCCGTCCTCGGTTTCGCGATGCTGTGGCTGGTGTTCGCGACCGCCCACGTGGTGCGGGCCCGGCGGAACGGCATGGGGTTCGCGATGACCTGGTGGGCCTTCACCTTCCCCGTCGGCACCTGTGTCACGGGCGCGGAGGCACTGGCCCGGCACACCGGGCTGGTCGTGTACGACTGGCTCGCGGTCGGGTTGTACGTCGTCCTCGTCGCCGCCTGGGGTGCCGCCGCCGTACCCACGACACGCGGTCTGGTCAGCGGTGAGCTGCTCGCAGGGCCTCGCCCAGCACCCGTGGCGCCTCGGCCAACGACGGCCCGTACCAAGTGAGTTGGCGTCCGCTGACGAGCGCGCAGGGCAGGCCCGGGAACGCTTCCGGGCCGTCCTCGGCCGTGAAGAGGTAGGGCTCGTCGGGGAGGACCACGACGTCCGGGGCCGTCGCCCGCAACTCGTCGAGCGGGATGCGCGGGTAGCGGTCGGGGTGGGTCGCGTAGGCGTGGTCGACGCCCAGGCGGGAGAGGACGTCGCCCGCGAAGGTGTCCCGGCCCAGGACCATCCAGGGCCGGCGCCAGATGGGGACGATCGCGGTCGTACGGCGGCCCGGTGGGCGCAGGGCCGACCAGGTCTCCTCCGCCTCGTCCAGCCAGCGCGGGCGGGTGGCCGTGCCGCAGGCCGTGAGCACCCGGTCCAGTTCGCGGAAGGCCCGCGGGACGTCCCGCACCTCGGTCACCAGGACCTCGACGCCCGCGGTGCGCAGGGCGGTCAGGTCGGGTTCGCGGTTCTCCTCCTCGTTGGCGACCACCAGGTCGGGCGCGAGCGCGAGGATCCGCTCCAGCTTCGGGTTCTTGGTGCCGCCGACCCGCGTGACGTCCAGGTCCGCGGGGTGGCTGCACCAGTCCGTGGCGCCGACCAGGGCGCCCGGCGCGGACAGCGCGATCGCCTCCGTCAGCGACGGGACGAGCGAGACGATCCGCGGCGGCACTACCGGGACCGGTCCCGGACCGCCTCGATGTGCTCGGCCACCGCGACGACGATCAGGCGGGTGTCCGGCACGGTGGCCCGCCACCGGTGACGCACCCCGCCGGTCAAGTACAGCGTGTCGCCGCGGCCGAGCCGGTACGCGCGGCCCTCCGCCTCGATCTCCACCGCGCCGTCGGCGACGTACATCAACTGGTCGTTGCGGTACTGGAATTCGCGGCCCGCGTCATGGTCGCCGATGAACTCCGAGGCGTGCATCTGGTGATGACCGCGCACCAGGGAACGCACCCGCGGCGCGCCCTCGGGCTCGGCCGTCTCCGCGCGCACCACGTCCACGCTGCACGCCGGGTCGGCCGCCGCGAGGAGCTCCACCGCGGTCGTGCGCAGGGCGTCGGCGACCTTCTCCAGGGAGGTCCGGCTGGGCCGTGCCCTGTCGTTCTCGACCTGGCTGAGGAAGGGCACGGACAGGCCGCTGCGCTCGGCCACGACGGCGAGGGTGAGATCCAGCGCCCGGCGGCGTCGCCGCACGGCCGCGCCCACGCGCAGGGGCTGTTCCTTGTGGTCGTCTTTGTGGTCGCCCATCGCTCCGGCTCCCTCCTTCACTCGTCGGTCCGAACACGTTTCCCGCGTACTTCTCACGAGTACTTCTCACAAGTACTTCTGATGAGTTCTCTGCACCTTACGCAGGTTCGGCAAACCGTTTCATGCGCCCGTCACACACCCGTAAACACTGCGTGCGGTCAATTCGCCAACTCTCGCCAGTAGACCAGTTCCCCGGCCTCTCCGGGCCCGGAACCCTCCTTCGGGACGAAGACGCTGACCAGCGGGGCCGGGCGGCCGTCCGGGGCGGTGAGGAGGGCGGCGGACGGACGGGCGAAGGCGCGGCTGCCTCCGGGGGTGCGGATCGCCGGCGGGTCGGCCCGTCCGGTCGCGGGATCGTAGGCGCACGTCCGCCGGCTCCCGAAGCCCCCGCGCCGCCGCTGCCCCTCGATCAGGACGAGCGGTCCTCCGTATGTTTCAAGGCGCGCGCGGCCGCATGTGTTCCCGGCATTTCCCCACGCCCGCGGGGCGCGATCAAGGCTGTGATCAGGCCTTGTGCTCCGGCTTGTGAAGTGCCTTGGTACGGCGGCGAGTTGGCGGTCGGTGTCGCAGTCGGCCCGGCAGTGGCCGGTCAGTTCGACGGTGTCGCCGTGCACCGCGGTGATGTCCGGTGTGCCCTCGGCGCAACGGGAAAGTGTGCGTGGCGCGTCGAAGGATCGGGCGGATTTTCCGGCCAGGAGGGCGCCGAAGCTTGGGTAATGGCGTAGCGCTATGTGGTTGGCCGGATCCTTTTCGTACCCGAGTGCCCATCCGCCGGTTCCGTCGGCGGCGAGGCCCCCGGCCAGGGGGTCATCCGGCCCACCATGTCCGGGACCTCCTTGAGCCAGGCGGCGACCGCCCGCTCCTCATGCCCCTGGCCGACCTTGCCGATCCCTGCCTCCAGGCCGCCGAGCCCGCCCTCACCGAAGAGCTTCTTGCAGGTTCATCTCACCGATGCCGGGCCCGATCCCGATGATCCTCCCGCCGAACTGCGAGGCCCTGCCCTTGAGGTCGTCGAGGGAGTCGATGCCCTTCATGTACGAGGGGACGCTCAGCTCAGCGACGTCCGGCCGTACCAGGCGCCGAGGTCGTCCAGCTCGCTGCCGTACTTCTTCCAGTACTGCTCGTGGGTGGTCGGCAGCCAGGCGTCGGTCTGGAAGTCGACGTTGCCGGCGGCGAGGGAGGTGTAGAGCGGGCCGGCCTCGAACTGCTTGGCGTCGACCTGGAAGCCGCGCTGTTCGAGGACCTCCTTCCAGAGGTAGGTGGAGGCGACGCCCTCGTCCCAGGGGATGCAGCCGATGCTGACCTTCTTGCCCTGGCCGACGTTCGTGCCGTCGGCGACCGGGGCGGTGCCGCCGCTGCTGCCGAACATGCCCATGCCGCCCACGACGAGGGCGAGGATCACCACGCCGATCACGGCGAGCGGCGGGCTTGGGCGGTACGGCCAGAGCTTCAGACCCTGGGCGGCGCTGGCCTTGGCTGCGGCGCGACGGCCGAGCGGGGAGATCTGGGTGCCGAGGGCGCCGGCCATGACGGTCGGCAGCGCGAGCGGCAGCTGGACGCGCGGCAGGGTGTCGCGGGGTGTGGTGCCGAATGCCTCGGCGGCCTCGACGAGTTCCTTGTCGACCTGGATCTGACCGGGCTCCACGGTGAAGGAGGCGTCGATGACGGCGGCCGTGGTGCCGTCGGCGCGCAGTTCCTCCCGGTCGGCGCCCCGGCGGAGCCGTTCGACCGCTTCGTCGGGGCGTCTGCCGAACACCTTGTAGAGCTGTTGGGCCTCAAGCCTGGCTGGCACGCGTACCTCTGATCTCGGGGGTGGGGGACGGTGCCGCGCCTGCCTTTGGCCGACCAGCGCAAACGCGATGGCGGTGCGGTTCACAGGGGGTGCGTGGGATCGCCGCCGGTGCTTCACATCGGTGGCTGTCGGTGCCGTACGGCATGATGCGAACGTGACCGGACGACTGATGCTCCTCGACACCGCCTCGCTCTACTTCCGCGCCTACTTCGGCGTCCCGGAATCCGTGAAGGCCCCGGACGGCACGCCGGTGAACGCCGTGCGCGGGCTGCTGGAATTCATCGACCGGCTGGTGAAGGACCACCGGCCGAGCGACCTGGTGGCCTGCATGGACGCGGACTGGCGTCCGCAGTGGCGGGTCGACCTGATCCCCTCCTACAAGGCACACCGCGTCGCCGAGGAGCGCGCGGCGGGCCCGGACGAGGAGGAGGTGCCGGACACGCTGTCACCGCAGGTGCCGGTCATCGAGGCGGTCCTAGACGCACTCGGCATCGCGCGCGTGGGCGTCGAGCGGTACGAGGCGGACGATGTGATCGGCACGTTCACGGCGCGCGCGAAGCTGCCGGTGGACATCGTCACCGGCGACCGCGACCTGTACCAACTCGTGGACGACGCGCGGGGAATCCGCGTGCTCTACCCGCTCAAGGGCGTCGGCACGCTCCAGTTGACCGACGAGGCGTGGCTGCGCGAGAAGTATGGTGTCGACGGCAAGGGGTACGCGGATCTGGCGCTGCTGCGCGGCGACCCGAGCGACGGGCTGCCGGGCGTGCCGGGCATCGGCGAGAAGACGGCGTCGAAGCTGCTCGCCGAGTTCGGGGACCTGGCCGGGATCATGGCCGCGGTGGACGACCCCAAGGCGAAGCTGACCCCGTCGCAGCGCAAGCGGCTCGACGAGTCGCGGCCTTACGTCGCCGTCGCGCCGAAGGTCGTCAAGGTCGCCGACGACGTCCCCCTTCCGGATGTCGACACGGCGCTGCCGCGCACCCCGCGCGACCCGGCGGCGTTGGATGCACTGGCGACTCGGTGGGGACTGGGCGGGTCACTGCACCGGCTGCTGACCACTCTTGATACGTAAACATTGTTTCCGTTTTCAGAAATGTCGCTCTCATTAGGGTGTTGTCAGGGGGAGAGGTGCTAACTTAGGTAAGCCTAAGCAAGGAAGCATGGGAGGCCGTCATGGCAGAACGTCCGGCTCGGAGGCCGCGGAAGCCCCATTCCGCGCAGGTCGTCCGCACAGAACGGCTGACCCCGCACATGCAGCGCGTGGTCCTCGGCGGCGAGGGACTGGCCGGTTTCACGGCCGACACCTGCACCGACCACTACGTGAAGCTGCTGTTCCCCCCGGCCGAGGGCGTGACCTATCCGGAGCCCTTCGACATGGAGCGGATCCGCGAGGAACTCCCGCGCGAGCAGTGGCCGGTGACCCGGACGTACACCGTGCGCGCCTTCGACCCGGAGTCCCGCGAGCTGACGCTGGACTTCGTCGTCCACGGCGACGAGGGTCTGGCCGGCCCCTGGGCGCTGCGCGTCCAGCCGGGCGAGACGGTGCGCTTCATGGGCCCCGGCGGCGCCTACGCGCCCAGCGTGGAGGCCGACTGGCATCTCCTCGTCGGCGACGAGAGCGCGCTGCCCGCGATCGCCCGCTCCCTGGAGGCGCTGCCCGACGGCGTCACGGCACACGCCTTCGTGGAGGTGTCCGGGCCCGAGGAGGAGCAGAAGATCGACTCCGACGTGGAGGTCGTCTGGCTGCACCGCGGCGACCGGCCGGTCGGCGAGATGCTGTGCGAGGCGGTACGGGAGCTGGAGTTCCCGGCGGGCCGGGTGCACGCGTTCGTGCACGGTGAGGCGCACTTCGTGAAGCAGCTGCGCCAACTGCTCCGCGTCGACCTCCAGATCGCCCGCGAGGACCTGTCGATCTCCGGCTACTGGCGGCTCGGCCACAACGAGGACGGCTGGCAGGCCTCCAAGCGGGAGTGGAACGCCCGTATCGAGGCGGAGCAGGAGGGTGCGGCGCCGGCCGCGTGAGACGCCCGAAGGGGCGGCACCCTTGTCGGGTGCCGCCCCTTCGCCATGCTCACACCGAGCGCTGGTACGACCTGAACGTCCGGATCGACAGCCACACCGCCGCCACCGCGAGCGCAAGGAGCGCGCCGCCACGGCTCAGCACGTCACCCCAGTCGGGATGCTCGGACAGTGCCGAACGGCCCGCGACCATCGCCCAGTTGAGCGGGTTGAAGTCGGCGATGTGCCGCATCCAGGAGGGCATCTGGGACGGCGCCATGAAGGCACTCGAAAGAAACGTCAGCGGCAGCAGCAGGAAGGTGTTGATGCCGATGATGGACTCCCGCTCCTGGACCAGCATGCCCAGCGCGTTGGACAGTGCCCCGAAGATCGTGCCGAGCAGCACGGCGCAGAGCACCAGGATCGCGATACCGCCCACGCCGCCGGGATAGTCGGCGCCGCCGATCAGGGCGAGCAGCACGATGACGACCGACTGGAACGCGGTGATCAGCCCGTTGTTGACGACGTTCCCGTTCATCAGCGCGGCCCGGCTGACCGGAGTGGTCAGGAAGCGGTTGAGGGTGCCGCGCTGGATCTCCTCCAACGTGCCCATGCCGGCCCACATGTTGGAGCTGAGCGCGCTCATCACGACCACGCCCGGGACGAGGTAGTCGAGATACGTGGTCGTCCCGAAGCCGCCCAGTTCGACGACCTTCTTGAAGAGGTTGCCGAACAGGAACAGCCAGATCACCGGCTGGATCAAGGTGATGATCGCGTAGGCGGGCTGCCGTGTGAACACCATGAGTTGACGCTGCGTCATGTACCAGGTCTGGGAGACGGCCGTACTCATCGCGCACCTCCGGCGAGGACGAGGTTCTCGGTGGCTTCGGCGTCGGCCTCGGAGTAACGGCGGCCGGCGTAACGGAGGTAGACGTCGTCGAGGGACGGCCGGGCGACGGTCGCGGCGGCCACGCCGACTCCGGCCCGCTCCAGAGCACCGAGCAGAGTGGGTACGGCGGCTGCCCCGTCGTCGGCACGGACGCTGATCCGGCGTCCGTCGACCAGCACCTCGTGCATGCCGGGCAGCCCGGTCAGGGCGCCGTCGAGCAGCACACGACCGGCCTCGCCGATCGCTTCCCGCAGCTCCAAGTGGACGGCGTCACCGCGGAGTTCGCCCTTGAGGGAGTCGGGGGTGCCCTCCACGACCACGCGTCCCCGGTCGACGATGGCGATGCGCTCGGCGAGCCGGTCGGCCTCGTCGAGGTAGTGCGTGGTGAGCAGGATGGTCAGCCCCTCCTCCCCCGCGAGCCGGTCGATCTCGTCCCACATCGCGGTGCGGGCCTCGGGATCGAGGCCGGTCGTCGGCTCGTCGAGGAAGAGCACCTCGGGCCGGTGCACCAGGCCCAGGGCCACGTCCAGCCGGCGCCGCATGCCACCGGAGTAACCCTTGACCGGGCGCCCCGCGGCATCGGCGAGGCTGAAACGGTCCAGCAGCTCGTCCACCCGCGTGTTGAGGGCGGCGCCCTTCAACCCGTAGAGCCTGCCCTGGAGTTGGAGGTTCTCGCGGCCCGTGGCGACCGGGTCGGCGCCGGAGCCCTGGGCGACCACGCCGATCGCGCGGCGCACCCGGTCGGGGTGGCGCAGCACGTCGTGTCCGGCGACGGTGGCCGTGCCCGAGTCGGGCTCGGCGAGGGTGGTGAGGATCTTGACGGTGGTGGACTTGCCGGCGCCGTTCGGGCCGAGGAGCCCGAAGACGGTGCCCGGTTCTACGGTGACGTCCATGCCGTTGAGGGCGGTGACGTCGCCCCGGTAGGTCTTGATCAGCTGACGCGCCTCGACGGCGGGCGCACGGGTACTGCTCATGACGACTGCTCTCCATGGTTGAGCGGATGTACGGCGATGTGTCTGATCCGTCTGATCCGCTGGAAGAGCACCGGGCTATCCTGGGTGTGCCGCACCTCGATCGCCTGGATGTGCCTTTCGGCGGATTCAGCTCGGGGTTCGCGACCCCGGCAGGGCTGCTGCAACAGCCCGGTCGGGGTCCTTCTCGTGGTGACGCGCTAGGTGAACTCCGCCGGCAGCTCCCCCGTTTCATGGAATTGGCGCCATCCCTCGACGCCCGGCATCGAGCCCTTCCTGATCTCCTCGACGAAGCCCCCGACCCACTCGGCCTGCGCCTCGACCATGTGCAGCTGGTACTCGACCTCGACGAGGAAGAGCCGCGGCACGGACTCGTAGAGCTTCTCCAGCGCCCCGCGGGCGCTCGCCGCCTCGACCTCCAGGGTCTTCAGCCGCTCCTCCAGGAGCCGCACCACCTCGTCGGGATGCACGACCCCGATGAAGGACAGCGCGCTCTCGAAGATCGGAAACTCCCTGGCCGGCACGGCCAGCAGGTCCGACATCCACTCGGTCGACTCCTCGCGCCCGGCCTCGGTGAGCCCGTAGACCGTGCGCTCGGGCCGGTTGCCCTGCCGCTCCACGTCCGTGACCTCGACGAAGCCGTGCTTCTCCAGGTTCTGCACGACCGTGTAGAGCGAGCCGTAGTTGATCTTCGTACTGGTGTCCTTGCCCTGCCGGCGCAGGGTCTGGGCGATCTCGTACGGATGCATCGGCTTCTGCCAGAGGGTGACCATCACGGCGAGCGCCAGCGGATTGCCGAGCTTGCGGCGCTTCATCGCCATGACCCTCACCACCTCGTAACCGAATATCCGTGTCCGAACATATCGCGATCCACCACAAGCCGTCAATACACACGATGTATCGCGTTTTCGGCTCGGCCACAAGGACGTGAGGACTTGGGCCCGCCGTGGACATGGCGACGTGACGCGGGCGAAACACCGCGTCCCTAATTTCTGTCGCCTGACAGGAATCCGCTCGCAGGACCCGCGCCCAAGGCAGGTGCCGCCGTGACGACGACCACCCCCTCCGACGTACGCCCCGATCCGCCGCACTCCCCCGACGACGGTTCCCTCGCGGAGTTCGGCTACCGCCAGGAACTGCACCGCAGCCTGGGCCGCTACGCCTCCTTCGCGGCCGGCTTCTCCTTCATCTCCGTCCTGACGACGGTCTTCCAGTTCTTCGCCTTCGGGTACGCGTTCGGCGGCCCCGTCTTCTTCTGGGCCTGGCCGGTGGTGCTGCTGGGGCAGCTGCTGGTAGCGGCCTGCTTCGCGGAACTGGCCGCCCGCTACCCCATCTCGGGCGCGATCTACCAGTGGTCGTCCCGCCTCTCGAACCTCACCTTCGGCTGGTTCGCCGGCTGGATCATGGTGATCGGCCAGATCGTGGTGGTAGCGGCGGCGGCCCTCGCGCTCCAGATGGTGCTGCCGGCGATCTGGTCGGGCTTCCAACTCGTGGGCACGGACCCGACGGTGACGTCACCGGACGGCGCGGCGAACGCGGCGGTACTCGGAGTCATCCTGCTGATCCTCACCACACTGGTGAACGTCGTCGACAACCGCGTGATGTCGGTGATCAACCGGGTCGGGGTGACCGCCGAGATCATCGGCGCGGTCCTGATCATCGTCCTGCTGCTGACCCACTCCGAGCGCTCCCCCGGGATCACCTTCCACACCACGGGCGCGGCAAGTACCGGTCTCTTCGGGGCACTTGCGGTCGGTTCCTTCACGGCGGCGTACGTGATGATCGGCTTCGACAGCGCGGGCGAGATGAGCGAGGAGACGCGCAATCCGCGCCGCACGGCACCCCGCACGATCCTCACCGCGCTGGGCGCCGCGGGCCTCCTGGGCGGCCTGATCATCCTCGGCGGCCTGCTCGCCGCGCCGAGCCTGACCGACGGGCACCTGGGCGTGGACGGCCTGAGTTACGTCCTGACGAGCAGCCTCGGCGACGGGGTCGGCAAGGCACTGCTGGCCGACGTGGTGGTGGCGATCGCGGTGGCCACGCTGGCCATCCAGACGGCGGCCTGCCGCATGCTGTTCTCGATGGCCCGCGACGCCCAACTCCCCTTCTCCGCCCGCCTGTCCCACGTCAATCCCCGCACAGGAATGCCCAGCGCCCCCGCCCTGGTGGTCGGTGTCCTGGCAGCGGCCCTGCTCCTCCTCAACTTCGCGTCCCCGGACGCCTTCCTGGCCATCGGCACGACCTGCATCGTGATGCTGTACCTGGCATACGCGATGGTCACGGGGCCGCTTCTGGTACGACGCCTGCGCGGCGAGTTCCTCTCGGAGGGCACCGACGAGACGAACGCCAAGCTCTTCTCCCTGGGCCGCTGGGGTATCCCGGTCAACGCCCTGGCCCTCGTCTACGGCCTGGCGATGACGGTCAACCTGGCGTGGCCGAGGGCGGCGGTGTACGACCCGACGGGCGGGCACTGGTACTTCCAGTGGTTCACGGTGTTGTTCTTGGTGGTCACGCTGGGACTGGGGGGCCTGTACCGGTGGCAGAGGACCCGTCGAACGGACATCGCGGAGAAGGAGGCACCGCCGGCAGTGCCCTCAGAATCCAGCTGATCGCCGGTGCCTGAGCAGCGGCTGCGGAGCTGTCGCGGAGCTGGTCGGCCGCGACACCGCGGTCATGAGCAGTCCCTGCGGATTGATCACAGTCCGGACTCCGGCACGCACCTTGGCTCCAGGCACAGGAGCGAGTTTCCACTTGGATGCGATGGCGGCCAGTGCGAGAACGCCTTGCATCATGCCGAAATTGTCCCCGATGCATTTTCGGGGCCCTCCGCCGAAGGGAATGAACGTCGCCCTGTCCGCCTCGGTCTGCCGCGTCTCGTTCCAGCGGCTCGGGTCGAAGACATGCGGCGCGGAAAAGTTCTCGGGCTGATGGTGTATGAGGTAGGGGCTGCAGATAATCGTCGTGCCCGCCCCTATCTCGTAGCCGCCCAGGCCTGTTCGGGTGGTGGTCACACGGGTGAAAAGACTACCGGGTGGGTAAAGTCGCAGGGTTTCCGTGATGATGCTTCGGGTGTACGCCAGGTCGGCCAGGCAACCGCCGGTGGCCGGAGCCCCGCCCAGCACGGCGTCGACTTCCCTGTGCAGTGCGCCTTCGATTTCCGGCTGAGCGGCTATGAGATGCAGAGACCAGGCGAGTGTTGCCGCTGTGGATTCCATGCCGGCGAAGAAGAAGATCATTGCCTGGTCGACCACCTCGTCGTCCGTCAGCCTCTCTCCCTCCTGGGATGACTCAAGAAGCGCCCCCAGAAGGTCCTTGTGTGTGGTGGCCCCGGTACGACGCGTATGGATGGCTGCGGTCAGCGCTTGACGGAGGTGAGCTCGGGCAGCGCGGTAGTTCCGGTTGCCGGGAGTGGGGAGTTTCGCCATGGACGGTGGCAGAAACATCCTCCGGTAACTGCCGCGGGACAGTGTTCCGAAGTCCCGAAGCATTGCGGAAAGCTCGTCTTCCGTGAAGGTCTGGCCCAGTATCGAGGCGACGATGGTCCGCGCGGTCACCTCCTGCATCTCCGCGAGGACGTCGATGGTTTGTCCGTCCACCCATCCGTTGATGGCCGAGTAGATCATCTCAGTCATCGTTTCGGCATACTGGCCCAGGTTTCCGCGGTTGAACACTGGTTGAATCAGGCGGCGTTGACGCCGATGGGACGAGTGCGGACACAAGGCCAGCCCGTTGCCGAACCCTTCCCTGACCCGGTCGTACAACAGGCCACCCTTGTCGAACACCTTGTCGTTGAGCAGGACTTGACGTGTCAGTTGTGCGTCGCACACGACCAGAGCGGTCATGGGGCCGATTCGGACCTCTACCAGGGTGCCGTGCGAAGCGAGCGAGCTGAGGAACGGCAGCGGGGAGCGCAACAGAGACGGCGCGTGGCCGATCAACGGAAAGGATCCTGGTGCCCGAGGAATGCCGGCTCGGGTGGTCATGTGTTCCTCCCTGGGGCTGCGACGGGTCAGAGGTGCACGGCGCGGGGCGCGGGGGCGAAGCGTCGGCTCGTCTTGTGGAATTCCAGGCTTCCGCTCACCCAATTCCTGAGATTGGCGATGTAGTTCCTTCCGTCCGCGCCCAGGTGGCGGGCGATGCGCTTCTCGGTGCGCAGGAAGGTGGCCAGTTCGTCGTCGCGCCGCTTTCGGGCGTATGTGATGGCCGCTGCGGTCCCGCACTTCCGTTGCTGTGCCACTGCGGTGATGAGGTTGGCGATCGCCGAGTGGTCTCCCTGTTCCTTCCAGTAGGAGAACAGGTCGTTGTCCCAGGCGATGATCCGGTTGGCGGACCGGGAGAGCTGCTCCACGTCCGGATGGGCGCGTTCTTCTTCGGCCAGGTGATAGCGGTTGAGCATCGGAAAGAGCGCGAAGCAGGTGAGACAGCCGGAAGCCGACTCGCGCATCGTGATGTAGTCGTCCAGAGCGGGAGTGCGCCCGGTGGCGCGGTACATGGTTTCCCACAGCTGCCCGTTCAAGTAGTCACGGACTGCTTCCGTCCAGCGGACGAGTTGGGCGGGTGTGGCGTGTTCGGCGATACGGCACCGCAGGTCGAACAGAGCACGCGCGTAGTTCTCTTCGGGCTCCTCGCCAGGTGCGTAGCCCGTCACGGATCGCTTGAGGCGCAGTGTCAGATGGGCCATGTCCCACGCCTGGGCACCGGTGAACGCTTCGTCGCACACACCGTCGTCAAAGGCGTACAGCCATACGTACCAGTCCCCGGCCAGCCGGAGGAGGTGGCGGTCCGAGTACGGATTGGTGAGACCGAGCAGTGCCCCGATGTCGCATTGCTCCAGCCACTGCCGACGCTCAGCAGTCAGCAGTCCATGTCCCTGCATCCACTGCACAGACGCGCCGAAGACGTCGCGAGCCCAGGCGTTCTGCCGCACCACGAAGGGCGTTGTCAGGCTGTCCTGAGTGCCACGGAGGTGGGCATGAACGCGATCCATTGCCCCGTCCCGCACATCCCCTCCCTCGGCGAGGCGTATGCACACGCCCGTCGCGGTCTTGTCCATGCTGAGCACCTCTTTCTGGTCGGCTTGTTCCTCGGCGAGGTGTGCTGCGCCGCCTTGCCGCGAACAGGCTCTCGAGGTGACCGGGGGAGCGGCTCCGGGCGCGGTGCAGCAGCATCAGCCGCAGCGGATTCCCGGACGGGAAGAGCATGTGGCCGACCGCATCGCCGACGGATGGCCCCGGTTCACACAGCGGGGGCAACCGGCGAAGCTCGGCCTCGACAAGCCGGGGCAGCGCATCCTTCGGGCCGGCGTGGGACCACCGAGGAGCGGCAGACGCCGGGTCAGCGGGCGGGGTCTTCGCATTCAGTGGAGGTGTGCCTCCCGTCGGTTCCGTCGGGTCGTTGCACAGCGTGAGCGGAGGTGCTGGGTCGCTCGGTTCCGGAAGCAGGCGAAGAGGCGATGGCGGGCGGCGGGGATCGCGGAGTGGTCGGGGGTGACGTGCCTGCGGTGACAGTCAGGCCCAGGAGGGCTCGCAGGAATTCCTGGCCCTGCCGGGCCGTGTGGTTCTGCCGGCCGTAGGCCAGATCCGTTCGCGCTGTTGGCCTGCCCGCGCACGAGTGTGCTCCAGGATGGCCGAGGCAGTGGCGGTCACAGTGGGCGGCGACGGAACGAGTGGCACCACGGGCTCCCCCTTCCACGGCGGCGCGAACAGGACGCGCCACCTTCGGCCGTACGCCTACTATCACATCGCAGTTCGGTCCAGACCGGAAGTGGCCGCCGTTGATTCAGACATGAACGTGTTGCACTCACATTTGAACGGTCGCCCGATCAGGCTGCACGCGCCCCCCTTTGCGGTCGGTGACCGAGCGGCGGCCGAGCCGAGGCGGAGACCGGAACGGCTCGATACGCGCGAGGCGTCCATCGCTCTGCCCGGGCGTGCAGGTCGGGTCCGGTCCCGGGCCGCGTCGGCCGTCCGGATGGAGGAAGGCGCGTGAAGGAATTCGAGGCGAATGCAAGCCGACCCCGTCGAGAGCGCAGCGAGTCAGGATCGTCGGCGCACGCTCGTGGCCCGAATCCTTCCACCGGCCTGAGAGCGAAGTCGGGACCGGCTCGTACCCCGCTGTCAGTGCCCCCTCGTAAGCTTGATCGCGATGAGACGACGAAGCCCGATCCCTCCTTCTCCCCTGCCGCAGCGCGACGGGGTCGATCCGGTGCGGGTGAAATTGCCCCCGGGGGCGGCGTGGGCGACCGTGCGTGATCATCTGGTGGAGCGGCTCGCGGCCGGGGCGGGGGTGATCGACGGGATGCTGGACGCGGGACTGATCGTGGACGCCGACGGGTGTGCCGTGTCGCGTGACATGGCCTACGTGCCAGGCATGTTCGTGTGGTTCCACCGGGAGCTGCCATACGAGGTGCCGGTGCCGTTCGCGCTGAACGTCGTATACCGCGACGAGCACATCGTCGTCGTCGACAAGCCGCACTTCCTGGCCACGACACCGCGCGGCAGCCATGTCACGGAGACCGCACTCGCGCGGCTGCGCCGGGAGCTGGGCCTGCCCACGCTGGGCACCGCCCACCGCCTGGACCGGCTCACCGCCGGGCTGGTCCTGTTCACCGTGCGCCCCACGGAGCGCGGCGCGTACCAGTCACTGTTCCGCGACCGGCTCATCGCCAAGGAATACGAGGCGGTCGCCCCGTACGATCCGTCGCTCGCCCTGCCGTGCACCGTGCGCAGCCGGATCGTCAAGGAGCGAGGGGTCATGGCGGCGCGCGAGGTCGAGGGCGAGCCCAATGCCGTCAGCGTCGTGGAGTTGCTGGAAGAGCGGGGCGACGGGCTGGCTCGCTATCGGCTGAGACCCCGCACGGGGCAGACGCACCAGCTCCGGGTGCACATGAGCGCCTTGGGGGTGCCGATCCTCGGTGATCCGCTCTATCCCGTGGTGACCGGCCCCGTGGCGGACGGTGACTTCCGGCGCCCGCTCCAACTGCTGGCGCGAGCCCTGGAGTTCACCGATCCGGTCACGGGGCGCGAGCACCGGTTCGTCAGCCCGCGGGTGCTGCGGGCCTGGTCGTCGTACGAGGAATGGGCCGAGTAGCCCGGGTGCTCCGGTCGGCTCAGTCCCCGCGCCACCAGCGCAGGATGCGCCGGAACACGCCCGGCTGACGGGCCGGTTCGGACACCGCCGCCGACGTCGGCGCGGCGGGCTCCTGAGCTGTGGACTGCGGCCGCGGCGTACTGAACTGCGAGTCGTTCGGGCGCTGCCGCGGCATCGGGTTGACGGAGGGCCGCTGCATGACGTCCTGCTGGGGCCTGGGCGCGAACTTCACCGGCAGGTCCACGAGGTGCCGGTTCAAGATGGACGTCCTCCAGCTCAGTTCGTCCTCCTCGCAGGCGAGTTCGACATCCGGGAGGCGGGTCAACAGCGCGTCGACGCCGACGTCGGCGATGGCACGGCCGATGTCCTGGCCCGGGCACTCGTGGGGACCGCCACTGAAGGCCAGGTGGGAGCGGTTGCCCCGCATGTTGGCCTGGAGATCGGGGCGCACGCGTGGGTCGACGTTCCCCGGGGCGATGCCGAGGAGGAGGCCGTCACCCTTACGGATGTGCTGACCGCCGAGCTCGGTGTCCTGCTTGGCGAAGTAGCCCAGCATGGTACTGAACGGGGGCTCGTCCCACAGGGACTGCTCGACCGCCTGAGGCACCGTCATCTGGCCGCCGTTGAGCTGGGCGCGGAACCCCGGATCGGTGAGCACCACCCGCAGTACGTTGGCGAGGAGATTGGCGGTGGCCTCGTACGAGGTGATCAGGATGACGCGCAGGTGCTGGCCGATCTCGTCGTCGTTGAGCCCCGCCGGGTGGTTGATCAGGTGGCTGGTGAAGTCGTCCTCGGGTTCGGCCCGGCGGCGGACGGTGAGCCGCATCAGGGCATCCATGATGTACGCGTTGCTGGCGATCGAGGTCTCGGTGCCTTTGAGCAGGTCACGGGCGGCATGCACGATCTGGTCGTTGTACTCGTCGGGCATGCCCAGGATCTCGCACATCACCGCCATCGGTAGGTGCTCGGCGAACTGGCTGACCAGATCGGCCCTTCCCGCCTGGGAGAACTTGTTCACGATGTGCTGGGTCGCGCGGTTGATGTAGCGGCGGATGCCCCGGTGGTCGATGGTCGACATCGCGCCGGTCACCGCGCCGCGCAGCCGCAGGTGCTCGTCGCCCTCGGCGTGGCAGCAGATGGGCTGCCACGCCACGATCGGCATGAGCGGGTGATCGGGCTTGACCGATCCGTCCTGAAGGGCGGTCCACAGCCGGGTGTCACGGCTGTAGTGCGCAGGTGTGCTCAGCATGTGCAGGTTCTCACTGTGCCCGAGCACCACCCAGATCGGCACGTCCTCATGCAGCAGCGCGGGAGCCACCGTGCCGTGCTCGGCACGCAGCTCCTCGTACACCGCCCCCAGATCCTCCGCCTCGGGCCCGTACAGCCGGCGCACCCCGCCGGGGCCGAGGCCGTGTGCGGGGCAGCCGGGGGGCGGGGCGGTGGTGGGCTCGTCCGTTCCGGTCGGGAAGAGGGGTTCACGCGTCACGATGGTCGCTCCGAAGCTGAGGTGAGTCCGGTGTAGAGGAGGTCATGGATCGTGGGTCAGGGGCAGGCGGGCGCCGCGCGGCGCGCGCCTTACGCGGGCGCCTTCGCCAGCGCCAGGGAGTGGAGGAAGCGCATCAGCGTCATCAGGACGTCCTTGCTGGAGGCCCGGCGGCGGGCGTCGCACTCGATGATCGGGATCTCGTCCGGGAGGTCGAGCGCGGTGCGCAGTTCCGCGACCGGGTAACGGGGGCCGTCCGGGAAGGAGTTGACGGCGACGACGAAGGGCACGCCGCGCTCCTCCAGTCGCCCTATGACGTCGAAGCTGACTTCGAGGCGCCGCGTGTCGATCAGTACGACCGCGCCGAGGGCGCCCTCGAACAGGCCGTTCCACAGGAACCAGAAGCGTTCCTGGCCGGGAGTGCCGAAGAGGTAGAGCACCAGCTGGTCGGTGATGCTGATGCGGCCGAAGTCCATGGCGACGGTGGTGGCCGTCTTGGTGTCGGAACCGAAGTTGTCGTCGACGCCGATACCGGCCTGCGTCATGGTCTCCTCGGTGGTCAGCGGCCTGATCTCGCTGACCGAGCCGACCATCGTCGTCTTGCCGACTCCGAAGCCGCCCACGATCACGATCTTCACCGCGGCCTGTGCCGTGTGCGGGAGATGATCTTCCGAACGTGGTCCGGGGATGGTGTCAGAGCCTTTGAAGTCCATGCATCACCGCTTCGAGGAGGGAACGGTCGGGGAGCGCCTGACGGACGATCGGGGCGCGCGCCTGCACAAGTTCGGCCGTCAGCATCTCGGTGAGCAGCACGGTCACCACACTGAACGGCAGGTTCAGATAGGCCGACAGCTCGGCCACCGAGAGGGGCGCCGTGCAGAGCCGGAGTGTCGCCGACTGCTCCGGGCTGGCCGAGGACGGCGGATCGGCGCACGCCACGATTAACGTGACCAGGTCGATGTCGGCCCGCTCGCCGTCCGGTCCGGCGACGACGTACAGCCGTTCCGGGGCCTTCTCGACGCCTTGTTTGGCGGGTTGCGGGGGTGGCGGCGGTTCCTGCCTGGGATATCGCCGCCGGCGTTGCGGAGGAGTCATACGGCCTGCCCGTTGCGACGGGGCGGACTGGTGAGGTGGGCGCCGATGCGGACGACGAGGTCGCGCATCCGGTTGCTCATCAGGCCCGGTTCGGCGACCACGTCGGACAGGACCGCGAGGTAGGCGTTGGGGCCGGCGGCCATCAGGTAGAAGTAGCCGCCGTTGATCTCGATGAGCACCATCTTCATCCGGCCGTCGCTGTCCGGGATCTCCTGGGCGACGGCGCCCGCCAGGCTCTGCAGGCCCGCGCAGGCCGCGGCGACGCGGTCGGCCGCGTCGGGATCACCTCCGTAGCGAGCGATGCGCAGGCCGTCGGCGGAGAGCACCACGATCATCTCGATGCCCGGTACTCCGTCGGCGAGATCCTTGAGCATCCAGTCGAAGTTGGCTCGCTGCTGGATCACTTGGGGTCCCTCTCGTCGTCGGCCTCAACGCGGGCCGGCTCGTTGGTCGGCTGGGAAATGTCGAACGGGTCGGGGGTGCCCTTCAGGCCGTTCCAGAACGCCTCGACCCAGAGCCCGGGTTCGGGCTCGTCCTTCTCCTCGGGCTCCGGCTCCGGTTCGGGCGCGGCCCACGCGGGACGGGACTCCCGGGCCTCCCGTTCGGCCTGCTCCGCGGCGGCCTGTTCGGCGAGCCGCACACTGAGCGGGGTCTTGACCCGGCTGCGCCGCTGGGGCAGCCCGCCCGCCGTCCACTCGGTGACGACGGGGACCTCGTCCTCCATGGAGACGCCGGCGGGGATGCGCGGGCTGGTGGGGCGGCGCCGCTTGACGGTCCGCTTGGGGCCCTCGATACCGATGTCGAGCTTGGGCGCCGAGGTGGCGCCGACACCGTGGGCGAGGCCGGGCGCCGCGTCCTCGGTCAGCATCGCGCGCGGCACGACGATCACGGCACGGACTCCACCGTACGCCGAGGCACGCAGCGCGATCTGCATGTCGTACGCCTTGCAGAGGCGGCCCACGACGGCGAGGCCGAGGCGCGGGGACTCGCCGAGCTCCTGGACGTCGACGCCCTCCTTGGCCTGCTCCAGCATGGTCTCGACCTTGGTGCGGGCCTCCTCGCTGAGGCTGACGCCGGCGTCCTCGATCTCGATGGCGATGCCGGTCTGCACCTCGGTGGCGGTGACGTGCACCTTGGTCTGCGGTGGCGAGTAGCGGGTGGCGTTGTCGAGGAGTTCCGCGCAGGCGTGGATGACCGGCTCGACGGAGATGCCGCGGACGTTGACCTTGGCGATGTTGTCCAGCGAGATGCGCCGGTACTCCAGGATCCGGGACATGGCGCCGCGCAGCACGCTGTACAGCGGGACGGGCTGCGGCCACTGGCGGCCCGGGCGGCCACCGCCGAGGACGGAGATCGAGTCGGCGAGGCGGCCGATCAGCGCGGTGCCGTGGTCGATGCGCAGCAGGTCGTCGAAGACCTCGGGGTTGCGGCCGTGGTCCTCCTCCATCTCCCGGAGTTCCTTGGCCTGTTGGTGCACGATCGCCTGGACCCGGCGGGCGATGCTGACGAAGGAGCGCTGGGACGAGTCCCGCATCGCTTCCTCGTTGTCGACGATGTCGAGGACCGCCCGGAGCAACCGCAGCTGCGACTCGGGCAGTTCGGCGTAGCTCGGATCGACGTTGGGGAGTTGGCGAATCACCTCTGTGGGCGAATTTCCCTTCCGCAGCCAGTAGATCGCGGTCGGCGCGATCTCGTGTGCGAAGCGGAGCATCTGCTGTTCGTGCCCGGCGAGGCGCTGCTCCAGATACGCAGTGTGACGGGAGCTCTGCTCGCGCAGCGTGCGCAGGCTGCGGCCACGTCGTACGGCCTCGGCGGCCGTCACGATCACCAGGAGGGTGGCGGCCGCGCCGCACCAGCCGACCGCGGCCCGGGCCTGGCCGGTCACCACGGCGACGGCGGCCCCGGTCGCCGCGGCCATCAGTATCGCGGGGAGCAACAGCACGCGCGCGTAGGGAAGTTCACGCCGGCTGGGAGGGGATTGAACACTCACCATGTAGGCCCTCTGAAACGAATCGGCTGGGAGTCGCACATATAGGGAACAAGCGCACGAATACATCTCAACTCGGTGCGCTGCGGGCGAGCTTAGTCCGACCGGATCATCGCCGTGTCATATTCAGCAAGCGCCTGAAACGGGGCGCGCGAAGCGAGTACGCTCTCTCCATTTACACGCTGCGCCCCCGCTCGAACACGATGCGTCACGGCGTATGGATGTACGGATATCACTCACCGTGACGGGTGAAGACCGGCTTCCGCCCGTGACCCGGGGGGCGTCTCAGGCGCCGGCGATGCGCAAGGCCGCGTCCGCCGTTGCCTCCGCGAACACCGACACCGGGCGCTCGGGGTCGGAGCGGCGGACGAGGATCACGCCCTCGATCAACCCGAACAGCAGGTCCGTACGCAGGTCCAGCTCGCTCTTGGCGAGTGCGCCGCCGGAGGCTGTCGCGGCCAGCAACTGCCGGTAGGCGTCCTTGAGTTCGGCGCGCACGGCGTGGAAGCCGGCGAACCGCTCGGCGCGCACCTCGGGCAGCAGGTAGAGCACCCCGAGGTTGTGCGGTCCGCCGCACAACAGCTCGACGTCGGTGCGGCACAGCTCCCACAGCCGGTCCTCGGCCGGGACGGTGTCGTCGGCGAGGAGTTCACGGGCGTACGTCAGGGAGGGCGTGACCGTGGACTCCAGGAGCTCGGCGAGGAGTTCCTCCTTGCCGGAGACGTAGTGGTACATGGAGGCCTGCCGCATGCCCGCGCGCTCGGCGACCGCCCGCGTGGTGGTGGCCGCGTAGCCGCGGGTGGTGAACAACTCGGCGGCGGCGGACAGGAGTTCGTCGCGCGGCTCGAGCCCGCTGTCCGGCCGCTGCGCGGCCCGCGGTCGGCCGACCCGGCGCCCACCTGTCGTACCCATGACCTCGATCCTCGCACACGCAGGTCAGCGGCGGTCTGCGGCCGATCCCGGTGAGGGGTCGGTAACCGACCGGCAACGTGCGGGCAACGCCGGTGACGCGCCCCGCGCCTAATTTCTGTCAAGCGACAGAAATAAGAGCCACCTGCCCTGCCCCGCAGCCCGCACCCGGAGGTCCCGCGATGGCGACAGAGACCACGTACGGAGCCCGCGACCACGCCCGCGCCCAGGAGGGCACCGGCGCCGAGGCCATGCCCGTGATCCCGGCCGCGGACTGGCCGGACCCACCCTGCGCGGCGGGCCACCTGGTCTGGGCCGAGACCGTCGCGGGCGGCAACTACACGCACCGGGTCCTGGCCCGCGGCACCGAGCTGCGCCTGACCGACCTGCGCGGCGACGCCTGCGCACACCTGCTGCTGTACGTGGCGGACCGCCCCTGGGAGCGGCTGAACGTCGCCGACACGGTCAAGGTCCAGTGGAACGCCTACCTCGGCGAGGACCGGCTCCTGCTGTCCGACCAGGGCCGGGTGCTGGCGAGCGTCATCGACGACACCTCCGGCCGGCACGACGCCCTGTGCGGCACCTCCACCCTCGTACGCAACACCGAGCGGTACGGCGACGGCACCCCGCAGTCCGGCTCCCCCGCCGGCCGCGAGCTGTTCAAGCTGGCGGCCGCGAAGAACGGCCTTGAGCCGCGCGACCTGCCGCCGTCCCTCTCCTTCTTCCAGGGCGTGGCGGTCCGCGAGGACGGCTCCCTCGACTTCACCGGCTCGACAGGCCCCGGCGGCAGCGTCACGCTCCGCGCCGAACAGGACCTGACCGTGCTGATCGCCAACGTGCCGCACCCGGCCGACCCGCGCCCCGACTACGTCAGCGCCCCGCTGGAGGTCCTGGCCTGGCGGGCCGCGCCGACCGCACCGGGCGACCCCTTGTGGGAGGCCACCCCCGAGGGCCGCCGTGCCTTCCTGAACACCGCCGAATTCCTCGCCGCGAGGGGGCTCGCATGAGCACGAACACGCCAACGACCGTGCGCACGACCGTCGTTGCGGCACGCGCCGCCTGGTCGTCCGTCGTCCGCAGCGGCGAGACGCTGACCGTCACCGACCTGTACGGCAACCAGGCGGTGGACTTCCTCGTCTACGACGCCCACGACACGTCGGTCCGCTACAGCGCCCCCGACACCATCCACGCCCAAGGCGGCATCTTCCTCACCACGGGCAGCGTGCTGATGTCGAACGAGCACACCCCGCTGATGACCGTCGTCGACGACGAGGTCGGCCGGCACGACACAGTGGGCGGCGCCTGCTCGAAAGAGTCCAACACCCTCCGCTACGGCCATCACACCTGGTCGCAGCACGCGTGCGTGGACAACTTCCTCGCCGAGGGCGCCAAGTACGGCCTCGGCAAAAGGGACTTGGTCTCCAACATCAACTGGTACATGAACGTACCGGTCGAGCAGGACGGCACCCTCGGCATCGTCGACGGCATCTCGGCGCCGGGCCTGAAGCTGACCCTGCGCGCCGAGCGGGACGTGCTGGTCCTGGTCTCCAACTGCCCCCAGATCAACAACCCCTGCAACGGCTTCGACCCGACGGCGGTGGAGATGACGATCACCGGAGTCACGGGATGACCTTCGACAAGCTGCTGATCGCCAACCGGGGCGAGATCGCGGTACGGATCATCCGCACGGCGCGCGAACTCGGCCTGCGCACGGTCGCCGTGTACTCCGACCCCGACCGCTCGGCCCCGCACGTCCGGCTCGCCGACGAGGCGGTCCGGCTCGGCCCGGCACCCGCGAAGGAGTCGTACCTCGACGCCGACCTGGTGCTGAGGGCGGCCAAGGACGCGGGCGCGGGGGCGATCCACCCCGGCTACGGTTTCCTGTCCGAGGACGCCGCGTTCGCGCGCCGCTGCGAGGACGCCGGGATCGTCTTCGTCGGCCCGACGCCCGAGCAGCTGGAGCTGTTCGGCGCCAAACACACCGCGCGGGCGGCGGCCGAGGCGGCGGGGGTACGGCTGGCGCCGGGCACGGGCTTGCTGGCGTCCTTGGAGGAGGCGCTCGCACAGGCATCCGCGATCGGCTATCCGGTGATGCTCAAGGCAACCGGCGGCGGTGGCGGTATCGGTATGTCGGCATGCCGATCGGCCGACGAACTGACCGATGCCTGGGACCGAGTGCAGCGCGTCGCCGCCGCCTCCTTCTCCTCCGCCGGCGTGTTCCTGGAGCGCCTGGTGGAGCACGCCCGCCATGTCGAGGTCCAGGTCTTCGGCGACGGCGAGGGAAGGGTCGTCACCTTCGGCGACCGCGACTGCTCGCTCCAACGCCGCAACCAGAAGGTGCTGGAGGAGGCCCCGGCCCCCGGCCTCCCTTCTCTCATCCGTGATCAACTCGCCACCTCCGCCCGCGACTTGTGCGCCTCGGTCGGCTACCGCTCCGCCGGGACGGTCGAGTTCGTGTACGACGCCGCCCGCGAGGAGGCCTACTTCCTGGAGGTCAACACCCGCCTCCAGGTGGAGCATCCGGTCACCGAGGAGGTCTACGGCGTCGACCTGGTCGCCTGGATGCTGCGCCTGGCCCGCGGCGAGCGCGAGGTCGTGTGCGACCCGGACGCACCGCACGGCCACGCCGTCGAGGCCCGCCTCTACGCCGAGGACCCCTCACGTGAACACCGGCCCAGCGCGGGCCTGTTGACGCGGGTCGAGTTCCCGCCGGGCGTGCGCGTCGACGGCTGGGTGGAGACCGGCACCGAGGTGACGACGTCGTACGACCCGATGCTCGCGAAGATCATCGCGTACGGCACCGACCGCGCCCACGCCCTGCAGCGGCTCGACGAGGCCCTCTCCCGCACCCGCGTGGACGGCATCGAGACCAACCTGGGGCTGGTACGGGCCGCCCTCAGGGACCCCGGCTTCTCGGCGGCGACCCACTCGACCGCGACCCTGGCGACCGTCACCGACCCGACCCCGCGCATCGAGGTCGTCTCCGCGGGCACCCTCAGCACCGTCCAGGACTGGCCGGGCCGCACCGGCTACTGGCAGGTCGGCGTCCCCCCGAGCGGCCCGATGGACGACCGCTCCTTCCGCCTGGGCAATCGCTCACTCGGCAACCGCGAAGGCGCCCCAGGCCTCGAATGCACGCTCCAGGGACCGTCGTTGAGGTTCACTCACCCGACGACGGTGTGCGTCACGGGTGCCCCCGCGACCGTGACCGTGAACGGGTCGGCGGTCCCCCAGTGGGAGCCGGTGACGGTCCCCGCGGACGGCCAACTGGAGATCGGCGCACCGGCCCAACACGGCCTGCGCACCTACGTGTTGTTCGCGGGCGGCCTCGACATACCCGCCTTCCTCGGCAGCGCGAGCACCTTCACGCTCGGCCGCTTCGGCGGGCACGGCGGCCGGGCGCTGCGCACCGGAGACGTACTGCACGGAGGCGGCCTGACCGAGGGAACACCGGTCGCCGACCACCCCTCCTACTCCTCGACCTGGCACATCGGCGCCGTCGAAGGCCCGCACGCCGCACCGGAGTTCTTCACCGAGGACGACATCCGCGACTTCTACGCCGCCGACTGGAAGGTCCACTTCAACTCGGCCCGCACCGGGGTCCGCCTGGTCGGCCCCAAGCCGCGCTGGGCCCGCACCGACGGCGGCGAGGCGGGCCTGCATCCGTCCAACATCCACGACACCCCGTACTCCGTCGGCGCCGTCGACTACACGGGCGACATGCCGGTGCTGCTCGGCCCCGACGGCCCGTCCCTCGGCGGATTCGTCTGCCCCGCAACGGTGTTGAGCACCGAGCGCTGGAAGCTGGGCCAGCTGCGACCGGGCGACACGGTGAAGTTCGTACCGGTGACGGTCGACGGCACACCCCGCCCCGAGATCATGGACGGCGGCGTGCTGGCCCGGGACGGCGATGTCACGTACCGCCGCAGCGGCGACGACAACCTGCTGGTCGAATTCGGCCCCATGCAGCTGGACCTGGCCCTGCGCATGCGCGTCCACGCCCTGATGGAAGCGGTCACGGAAGCCGACCTGGACGGCGTCACCGACCTCACACCGGGCATCCGCTCCCTCCAGATCCAGACGGACCCGACCCGCCTCCCCCAACCCGAACTCCTCACCCTGGTAAGGGAGATCGCGACCGCGCTCCCACCCACCGACGAACTCGTCGTCCCCTCCCGCACCGTCCACCTCCCCCTCTCCTGGGACGACCCGGCGACCCGAGAGGCGATCGCCCGCTACATGGCGGGCGTCCGCGACGACGCCCCCTGGTGCCCCTGGAACATCGAGTTCATCCGCCGGGTCAACGGCCTGGACTCGGTGAACGACGTGTACGCCACGGTCTTCGACGCCGAGTACCTCGTACTCGGCCTGGGAGACGTCTACTTGGGCGCCCCCGTCGCCACCCCCCTCGACCCGCGCCACCGCCTGGTGACGACGAAGTACAACCCGGCCCGCACCTGGACCGCCGAGAACTCGGTCGGCATCGGCGGCGCCTACCTCTGCATCTACGGCATGGAGGGCCCCGGCGGCTACCAGTTCGTCGGCCGTACGACACAGGTCTGGTCGGGATGGCAGCAGCGCGGCGCCTTCGAGCCCGGCTCCCCCTGGCTGCTCCACTTCTTCGACCGCATCAAGTGGTACCCGGTCGACGCGGACGAACTCCTCGACCTGCGGGCCGACATCGCCTCCGGCCGCTTCGTGCCACGCATCGAGGAAGGCACCTTCTCGCTCGCCGACTACCAGCGCTTCCTCTCCGAACACGCGGATTCGATACGGGAGTTCAGGACCCGGCAACAGACGGCCTTCGCGGCCGAGCGGGACGCCTGGGAAGCGGCGGGCGAGTTCGCCAGGGCGGAGGCGGCCACCGCACCGGCGGCTCCCCCGGCCGAGGTGACGGTCCCGCCCGGCGGCCGCCTGATCGAGGCCGAATTCGCCGCGTCCGTATGGCAGTTGAACGTAGGGCCGGGCGACGAGGTGACCGCCGGACAACCCCTCCTCGCCCTGGAGGCGATGAAGATGGAGTCCAGGGTGCACGCGCCGGTGGACGGCGTGGTGACGGAGATCCTGGCCAGGCCGGGCGACCAGGTGGAGGCGGGGACGGCGCTGGTCGTCCTGGCCCCGGCGGCGCACTGAACATCCCGAGGAGCAGGAAATGAACGCTGTCACCCGAGTCCGCGCCGCCTACGCCCGCATCGAGGCGGTGGACCGCCCGGAGATCTGGATCGACCTGCGCGCCCAGGAGGAGGTCGAGGCGGAGGCCCGCACGATCGACGACCGTGTCGCATCGGGCGAGCGACTCCCGCTCGCAGGCCGTCTGTTCGCGGCGAAGGGCAATATCGACGTGGCCGGCCTGCCGACCACCGCCGGCTGCCCGGCGTACGCCTACGAACCCGAGACGGACGCGCCGGTGGTCGCCCGTCTCCGCGCGGCGGGCGCGATCGTCCTCGGCACGACGAACCTGGACCAGTTCGCCACCGGGCTGGTCGGCACCCGCTCCCCGCACGGCGCGGTCCGGGGCGCCCACGACCCCACCCGCATCAGCGGCGGCTCCAGCTCCGGCTCGGCGGTGGCCGTCGCCCTGGGCATCGTCGACCTCGCCCTGGGCACGGACACGGCGGGCTCGGGACGGGTCCCGGCCGCCTTCAACGGCATCGTCGGCCTCAAGCCCACCCGAGGCCTGGTCCCGACGACGGGCGTGGTCCCGGCCTGCGCCTCCATCGACTGCGTGACGGTCTTCGCCCGCACCCTCCCGGAGGCCGAACAGGCATTGTCCTTCATGGCCTCCCCATCGGCCCGCGAGCTCCCGCCGCTCCCCCAACGCGCCGCCGGCCCATGGCGCGTGGCCATCCCGGCGCCGGGCCAACTGGGCGAACTGGACGAAGGCTGGGCCGAGGCCTACGAGGCGGCGGTCGAGCAACTCAGGTCGGCGGGGGCCGAAATCCGAACCCTCGACCTGACGCCCTTCACCGAGGCGGCCGCGATGCTCTACGAGGGCGCCTTCGTGGCCGAGCGGTACACAGCGGTGGGTGCATTTGTCGACAAGGCGATCGCCGACAATGTCGAGGACCTGGACCCCACGGTCGCCGGCATCATCACCCGAGCCCGAGACATCCCGGCCCACCGGCTCTACGCCGACATGGACCGCCTGGCGGCCCTGCGCATCCGCGCTCTGGCCGAACTCGCCGACACGGACGCCCTGTTGCTGCCCACCACGCCGGGCCACCCGACCCTCGCGGAGGTGGCCGCCGACCCCTTGGGCGCCAACGCCCGCCTGGGCCGCTTCACCAACTCCACGAATCTCTTCGACCTGGCGGCGGTAGCCGTACCGGCGGGCGAGGTGAACGCGCTCCCGTTCGGCGTGATGCTGATCGGCCCGGCGTTCACGGACGAGCGGTTGACGAGAATCGCCGCCCTGCTCCGACCGGAGACGCGGGTGGCGGTGGTGGGCGCCCACCTGACGGGACAGCCCCTGAACCCCCAACTCCTGTCCCTGGGCGCCCGCTTGGACCGCACGACCACGACGGCCCCGGTCTACCGCCTGCACGCACTCGCAACGCAACCGCCCAAGCCTGGCCTCGTGTACGTAGGCGAAGGCGGAGCCGAGATCGAGACGGAGATCTGGCGCCTGCCGGCAGAGGGACTGGGCCGCCTGCTGGGGTCGCTTCCCCGCCCGATGGCCTTGGGCAGCGTCGAACTTGCGGACGGCAGCCGGGTCCCGGGCTTCCTGTGCGAACCGAGCGCGCTGGGGGACGCCACGGACATCACCCGGTACTCCGGCTGGCGGCACTATTTGAGGCGCGGGGACTGAGGTGCTTTCAGGGGCGCGGGGCGGGACATTGTGCGGCTCCGCCGCGTGGGCGCGACCAGCCACAGTCAACCCGCACCCGCCACCACCCCCGTCACCCCACCGACGAGTAGGCCACAACCCCCCGCAACAACAGATCGACCGCCTTACGCGCGGCCTTCGCCACAGTCGACTCCTGCCCGGAGACAGGAGCCGCAGCCGAGATCTGCCCCAGCACGTCGATCACCTGCTTGCACCACCGCACGAAGTCCCCCGCAGGCATCTCCGCCTCCCGCAGCACCTCGTCGAGCCCCTTCCCGGAAGCCCACATATAGGCCGCCCAGGCGAACCCGAGATCCGGCTCCCGCTGCCCGACGCCCTCGGACTGCGTGATCCGGAACTCCTCCTCCAGCCCGTCCAGCCGGCCCCAGATGCGCACCATCTCCCCCAGCGCGGCCTTGGCCTTGCCGGAAGGCAGCTTCGGCGCCATCGCGTCGTCCCCGACCCGCGCCTCGTACACCAAGGCCGAGACACAAGCCGCGAGCTCGGCGGGACCGAGCCCTTCCCAGACCCCGGCCCGCAGACACTCGCTGGCCAGCAGATCGAGCTCGCCGTACAACCGGGCCAGCCGCTTCCCGTGCTCGGTGACCTCGTCGCCCCGCAGATAGTCGAGCTCGGTCAACAGGGCGACAATGCGGTCAAAGGTCCGCGCGATCGTGTTCGTGCGCCCTTCGATCCGCCGCTCCAACTGCGAGGTGTCCCGCAGCAGCCGGTGATACCGCTCGGCCCACCGCGCATGGTCCTCACGGTCGTTGCACCCATGACAGGCATGCGCCCGGATCGCCGTACGCAACCGCGCGATCTCCCGGTCGTCGGCGGCCTGCGCCCGCTTCTTGCGCGCCCGCTCCGGCGGAATGTGCCCCGCCTTGGTCCGCAGCGCGGACGCGAGGTCCCGACGGGACTGCGGCGACCGCGGGTTGAACGACTTCGGAATCCGCATCCGCTCCAGCGCCTCGACCGGCACCGGGAAGTCCATCGACGCCAGCCGCTTCACCTGCCGCTCGGCGGTCAGCACCAACGGCCGCGGCCCGTCGTGGTGTTCGAACCCGCGATGGCCGTTGGACCGCCCCGCCGGCAGCCCCGGATCCAGCACCAGCGCCAGCCCCGCGTACTTCCCGGTCGGCACATGGATGACGTCACCCGGCTTGAGCTTCTCCAGCGCGACCGCGGCCTCGGCCCGCCGCTCGACGGCCCCCTGCCGGGCCAGCTCGGTCTCCCGGTCCTTGAGCTCCCGCCGCAGCCGCGCGTACTCCTCGAAGTCGCCGAGGTGGCAGGTCATGGACTCCTTGTAGCCCTCGAGACCCTCCTCGTTGCGCTGCACCTGCCGAGAGATCCCGACGACCGACTTGTCCGCCTGGAACTGCGCGAAGGACGTCTCCAGCAGCTCGCGCGAGCGGTGCCGCCCGAACTGCTCGACGAGGTTGACCGCCATGTTGTACGACGGCTTGAAGCTGGAGCGCAGCGGGTACGTGCGCGTGCCCGCGAGCCCGGCCAGGTGCTCCGGGCTGATCCCGCGCTGCCACAGCACCACGGCGTGACCCTCGACATCGATGCCCCGTCGGCCGGCTCGCCCCGTCAACTGGGTGTACTCGCCGGGCGTGATGTCGGCGTGCTGCTCGCCGTTCCACTTGACGAGCTTCTCCAACACCACCGAACGGGCGGGCATGTTGATGCCCAGCGCGAGCGTCTCCGTCGCGAACACGGCCTTCACCAGGCCGCGTACGAACAGCTCCTCGACGACCTCCTTGAACGTCGGCAGCATGCCCGCGTGATGGGCCGCGATACCGCGCTCCAGGCCCTCCAGCCACTCGTAGTACCCGAGGACGTGCAGGTCCTCGGTCGGGATCGACGCCGTGCGCTCCTCGACCAGGGCGCGCACCTTCCCCCGCGCCTCGTCGTCGTTGAGCCGCAGACCGGCGTACAGACACTGCTGTACGGCCGCCTCGCAGGCGGCGCGGCTGAAGATGAACGTGATGGCGGGCAGCAGGCCCTCGGCGTCGAGCCGCTCGATGACCTCGGGGCGGCCCGGCGTCCACACGCGCGAGCGCTGTCTGCGCTCCCGCTCCCGGTCGGCCTCGCGCATCGCCCGGCCGCGTCTGCGGTCCTGGTACGACGGCCGCTGGGCCTCCATGCGGGCCAGCCGCGTGAGATCGGGGTTGACGGCCTTCTTGCTGCCCTCGCCCTCCTCGAAGAGGTCGTACATCCGCCGCCCGGCGAGCACGTGCTGGAACAGCGGCACGGGGCGGTGCTCGGAGACGATCACCTCGGTGTCGCCGCGCACGGTGTCCAGCCAGTCGCCGAACTCCTCGGCGTTGGACACGGTGGCCGACAGGGACACCAGGGTCACCGACTCGGGGAGGTGGATGATCACCTCTTCCCATACGGCGCCCCGGAAGCGGTCGGAGAGGTAGTGCACCTCGTCCATGACCACGTACCCGAGGCCGAGGAGGGTCTGGGAACCGGCGTACAGCATGTTCCTGAGCACCTCGGTGGTCATCACGACCACCGGCGCCTCGGAGTTGACGCTGTTGTCGCCGGTCAGCAGGCCGACCTTGTCCGCGCCGTAACGGCGGCACAGGTCTGCGTACTTCTGGTTCGACAACGCCTTGATGGGTGTCGTGTAGAAGCACTTCTTGCCCTGCTGAAGGGCGAGGTGGACGGCGAACTCGCCCACGATCGTCTTGCCCGAGCCGGTGGGCGCGGCGACCAGCACCCCCTTGCCCGACTCGAGCGCCTTGCAGGCCTCGATCTGGAAGGGGTCGAGGCCGAAGTCGTACATCTCGCGGAAGGGGGCGAGCGCGGTGGCCTGCTCGGCAGCGCGACTGCGGGCAGCCGCGTACCGCTCGGCCGGTGAGAGGTCCTCTGTCATCGTGCTTTCGAGCGTACCGGGCCCCACTGACAACAGGACGATCATTATCCGGAACCCGGTCCGTCAAACACCGAGAGGTGCCCGCGTCACCAGGGACGCGGGCACCTCTCGTCGGTGCTGTGGAAAGGTGCTCAGGTCACGTCGTCGTAGCCGTTGACCCGGTCCGTGCCCGCCTGCTCGGGCAGCGCCCGGCTCGCGGAGACGGTCTCGACCTCGCCGATGTCCTCGGGGGTGAGATCCAGGTCGGAGGCCTCGTCGTCGTCCGGACCCTCCTCGTCGCGACGGCGCCTGCGGCGGTCGTTCAGGATGGAGAAGACGGCGGCTCCGAAGTACAGCACCCAGATCGGACCGGCGAGCGCCAGCATGGACAGCGGGTCCGTGCTCGGTGTCGCGACCGCCGCGAAGACCGTGATGCCCATGATCATGCCGCGCCACCAGCCGAGCATCCGCTTGCCGCTCAGCACCCCGGTGAGGTTGAGCATGACCAGCAGCAGCGGGAGCTCGAAGGAGAGACCGAAGACGAGCACCATGCGCGTCACGAGGTCGAGCAGATCATCCAGCGGCAACAGGTTGTTGACGTCCTTCGGCGTGAAGCCGATCAGCACCTTTGCCGTGGTCGGGAGCACCGCGTAGGCGAAGTAGGCGCCACCGAAGAACAGGGGTACGCCCGTGCCGACGAACGCGTAGGCGTACTTCCGCTCGTGCTTGTGCAGGCCGGGGGCGACGAAGGCCCACAGCTGGTACAACCACACCGGAGAAGCGAGCACGACACCGGCCATCAGGGACACCTTCAGGGCCAGTGTGAAGGGTGTGAGCAGACCGTTGATCGTGATCTGCGCGCACTGCTGGCTCTTCTGGTGCGAGTTCTGCAGCTGCTCGAAGGTCTGCGAGCAGCCGACGGAGTCCAGCACCGGCTTGGTGATGATGTTGATGATGTCGTTGTAGAAGAAGGCGGCCACGGCCGTGACGACCACGATGGCCAGCATCGCCTTCGCGAGCCGGTTGCGGAGCTCACGAAGGTGATCCGCAAGGGGCATCCGCCCCTCGGGATCCTTCTCCTTGTTGCGGGCAGACTTGGGCAACCCACGTCCTCATCTCGTGCGGCAGGCCGGAGGCGTCCGGCCCTGCATCAGGCCTTCGTGGTGTCCGTCGGCTCGGTGACCGGGCGCGAGCTGGTCACGTCGCCGGGGGAGGCCTGGATGGTGCGCTGAGCCGCGGGCTGCTCGCCGGTGTTCGGCGGGCCGGCCGGGGTGGCCGTGCTGCTGCCCTCTTCCTTCATCGCCTTGGCCTCGCTCTTGAGGATGCGAGCGGACTTGCCGAGCGAGCGCGCCATGTCGGGAAGCTTCTTCGCGCCGAACAGCAGGATGATGACGACGAGGATGAGAATGATCTCGGGGGCGCCGAGCCTTCCGAACATAAGTCTTTACCTTCTCACCGAGGCGGCTGGGGGTGGGATGCTGTCCGACCGGTCGGACACTTGTCCGATCGACCGTGATGGCAGCGATCGTAACGCTCAGGGGTAAACGTCAGGCAATCCCCGTGCGTACTCCCGGTCAGCGGTCCGGGCCTCGTTCTCCGGGCCGCGACCAGCAGCGTACCTGCCAGTGTGGCCCGGGTGACAGGTCGAAGTGACCCAAACCGCCTCCGGCCCAGGACTCACACCTTCCGCACAGTGGGACTCACATGGAGTCCACAGCCCTGGCGGTGCTGACGGCGGCCCGCTCCAGGTCCTCGGCGGCCCGGTTGATGCGCCGCGCCGAGTCCGTGACCTGCCTGCCCAGGCGCTGCGCCGCGAGGAACACCCGCACGGCGAACACCCCGAGCACCGCGAGACCCAGGAAACCCACAGCTACCGCGAACATCGGCCAGAACATGACGCCGAGACTAGACCCTCCTACGGAGTGTGCAGCCGCAGGGTGCTGACCCCGCCGCCGGTCAGCAGCTCCACGATCCGCTCCCCGGCCGGTTTGCGGACCGCGGCGCCGCACGCCGGGCAGGTGAAGGAGTAGAAGGTGCTGCGGCTGGTGGCGCCGATGGCGAGACGCATCTCGCTCGCGCCGAGCTCGAAGCTCCCCCGGCAGTCCGGGCACCCCGCCCGGAACACCACGGCCGAGACACTTCTCATCCCGGCGAACGCCGACGCGACCGACATGCCCTGCACACCCGACACCGACGACTCGCTCAAAGCCCCTGCTCCTGCCTGTCGTGAACCGTGTGCACACCCTGATCCGACGCCTCGACCCCGTCGTACGCCGCCAGCGCCTCACGGGCCGCGCGGCGGGCGCTGTCGGCGAGGTCGTGCGGCGAGACGATGCGGCCGTCCCGGCCGAGCCGCAGCGCCAGGCGGCGCAGCGAGGTCGGGTCGGGGGTGCGCAGGGTAATACGCAGCCCGCCGTCCGGAAGCTCATCCGCACTGTCGTGCGGGTAGTACTCGGCGACCCAGCGGCCGCCCGGGCCGACCTCGACGACGACCTCCGGGTCCTCGGCGGCGGGCTGGACCAGCGCCTCCGAGAGGTCCCTGAGCTCGATCTCGGGCGGTGCGGAGGGCTCGTCCAGGATCCTGATCTCGGCGACCCGGTCGAGCCGGAAGGTGCGGCGCGCCTCGGAGCGGCGGCACCACGCCTCCACGTAGGTGTGCCCGACGCTGACCAGGCGGATGGGGTCGATCTCGCGCTCGGTGACCTCGTCGCGGGCCGGCGAGTAGTAGCGGATCCACAGCCGGCGGCGCTCGGAGATGGCCCGGTCGACGTCGGCGAAGACGCCGCCCTCCGCCTCGAAGGTCACCGACAGCCGGGAGCTGGCCCCGGCCGCCTCGCCGGCCGCCGCCTCCACCTTGGCGGTGGCCCGCAGCAGCGCCTGCCGGTCCCCCTCGCGCAGGCCGGGCAGCGTGGCTACGGCACGGGCGGCCACCAGCAGCGCGGTCGCCTCGTCGGCGGCGAGCCGCAGGGGCTCGGCGGTCTCCTCGCCGAGGGCGGCGGGGTTGTGCCACCAGATGCGCTCGCCGTCCGTGTCGATGTCCAGCAGATCGCCGCCGCGGAAGCTGGTGCCGCACATGGGCAGCACGTCGAGGTCGGAGACCAGCTCGTCCTCGGTGATGCCGAAGGCGCGCGCGACGTCCTCGACCCGGGCCCCGGGGCGCTCCTTGAGATACGTCACCAGGGAGAGCATCCGCCGGGTCTGGTCGATGGCGTTCACGGGCCTGACCGGTTTGCCTGCCACTGTCCTGCTCGCTCCCCCTCAGCCCTTGGCCACGGCACGCAGCCGGTCCACCACGTCCGCGCGCAGCTCGGCCGGCTCCAGCACCACCACGTCCGGCCCGAACTCCACCAGCCAGGCGTCGAGCCCGTGGCCGTACGGAATCTCCAACTCGTCCCAACCGTCGCCGAGTTCCCGCACCGCCGTGGCCTTCGCCCGAAGGGGGTACCCCGCCTCGGAGCGCAGCCGGATCAGCGCGGAGCGGTCGGCGGTCTCGCCGGCCCAGCTCGCGACGGTCTCGCGGACGGTGACCACGTCGGGGACCTCGGCGGTGAAGGCGCCGTTACGGCTGCGCACTCGGCCGGTGATCCGGGACAGCCGGAAGACCCGCTCGGCACCCCGGTCGCGGTCCCAGCCGGCCAGGTACCAGTGGCCGCGCCAGCACTCCAGGGCCCAGGGCTCGATGTGCCGGGTCTCGGGGTGGGCGGCGGTGGCCTTGCGGTAGTCGAAGACGACCGGGCGGCGGTCGCGGCAGGCCAGCATCAGCGGTTCGAACGCCGCCTCGTGCACCGGGATACGGGGCTCCAGGGCGCCGTGGGCCTCGTACGGGTCCACGTCCTCGGGCAGCCCCGCCGCGCGCAGTTTCTGGAGCGCGCCGCTGGCCGCGCCCGCGAGCCGGGCCTGCTGCCACACCTTGGCGGCGAGACCGAGCGCGGCGGCCTCCTCGGCGTCGAGGGTGATGGGCGGGAGGCGGTTGCTGTCGCGCCGGGCGAGGTAGCCCATCTCGCCGTCGAGGTTCTCAACGGTCTCGATGACCAGGCCGAGTTCGCGCAGATCGTCCTTGTCTCGCTCGAACATCCGGCTGAAGGACTCGTCCGAGCTGGCTTCCAGATAGGCCTCGATGGACTCTCGCAGCTCACGCTTGCTGAGCGGCCGCCGGGTCCCGAGCAGACACAGCGCCAGGTTCATCAGCCGCTCGGCCTTCGCAATGGCCATCGACGCCCTTCGCCTCCCTGTGGTCCTTTACGACGATGACCGTACCGCCCCGAAGTGGCGTGGCAAAAGCCGAGGGCCCATGCCCGGACAGGCATGGGCCCCAGGTGATCGGGTCCGGTCGGAACCGATGGTCAGACGGCGACCAGGTCGACCACGAAGATCAGGGTCTCGCCCGGCTTGATCGCGGGGGTCGGGCTCTGGTTGCCGTAGGCGAGGTGCGCCGGGATGGTCAGCTGGCGGCGGCCGCCGACCTTCATGCCCTGCACGCCCTGGTCCCAGCCCTTGATGACCCGGCCGCCACCGAGCGGGAAGCGGAACGGCTGACCGCGGTTCCAGCTGGCGTCGAACTCCTCACCGGTGCTGAAGGCCACGCCCACGTAGTGGACGGTGACGGTCTGGCCCGCCTGCGCAACGGCGCCGTCGCCCTCCCAGATGTCCTTGATCTCGAGGTCCTTCGGGGCTTCGCCCTCGGGGAAGTCGATCTCGGGCTTCTCGATGCTCACGTCTCTGGCTCCTGCTTGTCTGCGGAAAGGCAACACGCACAGTCTTACACCCTGTGCGGCTTACATCTTCGCGAGGATGTCCACCGAGAAGACCAGCACGGAGTCCTTCTTGATGCCGCTGCCGGACGGCGGGTTGTCGCCGTAGCCCAGCTTGGGCGGGATGACGATGAGGACGCGGCTGCCGACCTTCTTGCCGGTCAGGCCCTGCGCCCAGCCCTTGACGACCTGCTGGAGCGAGAAGGACGTGAGCGCCTTGCGGCTGTACGTGGAGTCGAACTCCTTGCCGGTGTCCCACAGCACGCCCTTGTACTGCACGAGGACGGTGCTGTCCGCGGCGACCTTCTCGCCGTCGCCCTCGATGACGTACTCCGCGACCAGCTTGGTGGGCGCGTCCGTCTTGGGGACGTCGATGGAGGGTGCCTTGCCGTCGGTGTTGGTGCCGACCTTGGGCAGGCTCGCGTCGCTCTGCGCGGCGTTCGTGCCCTTCGCCGAGCTCGACGCGTTGAACGTGTCCTGGACGTCGACCACGAACACCAGCGTGTCGGTGCCCTTGATGCCCGCCTGCGAGTTGCCCGCCGTGCCGTACGCCCAGGTGGGCGGGATGGAGAACTCGACGCGGCTGCCGACCTTCTTGCCCGGCAGCGCATAGCGCCAGCCGTCGATGACGGTGCCCTGCGCGAGCTGGATGAACTCCGGGGCCTTGCGGTCGAAGGAGTTGGAGAAGTCCTTCGCCGAGCCCCAGACCTGGCCGAGGTAGTGGGCCAGGACGTAGTCGTTCTCCGCGACGGCTTTCCCGCTGCCGGCGATGACCGTCTTCACCGCGAGCTGCTTCGACGGGTCCCCGGTGGCCTTGGCGAGGGTGGGCTTCGTGCCGAACGTCGTGCCCGCCGTGATGGCCGGCAGCGGGCCGGCGACGATCTTCGGCGGGGGCGCCGCGGACGTGGCCGACGCGGAGGGCGACGCGCTGTCGCTCGCCTTGCTCGTGTCGGACTTCTTGTCGTCACCGCAGCCGGCGAGTGTGACCAGTCCTGCGGGTACGGCGATGAGTAGGGAGCGTCGGCGCACGGTTGGGGCCTCGTATCGGTCGATCTTGTGGATGGCGTGCGCGCAACTCTACGGCGTGAGAAGGGCGCCGCACTGGAAACGTACGGCGCCCGTGTTGCGTTCCGGCCTTTCACCGGAACGCGTTGCTCACATTCCCGCGATCAGCTTCTCCACCCGGTCGTCCACCGAACGGAACGGGTCCTTGCACAACACCGTGCGCTGCGCCTGGTCGTTGAGCTTGAGGTGGACCCAGTCGACGGTGAAGTCCCGGCGCTGTTCCTGGGCCCTGCGGATGAAGTCGCCGCGCAGCCGGGCCCGAGTGGTCTGCGGCGGAACGGACTTGCCCTCGAAGATCTTCAAGTCGTTGCAGATCCGGGCCGCTTGGCCCCTCTTCTCGAGCAGGTAGTACAGGCCACGACGCCGGTGGATGTCGTGGTAGGCGAGGTCTATCTGCGCGACCCGCGGGTGGGACATGGTCATGTTGTGCTTGGCCCGGTACCGCTCGATGAGCTTGTACTTCATGACCCAGTCGATCTCGGTGCCGATCCGGTCGAGGTCCTCGGCCTCGATCGCGTCCAGCGTGCGGCCCCACAGCTCCAGGACCTGCTCGACGGTGCCGGTGCGGATGCCGCGGCGCTCGACGAAGTCCACGGCCTTCTCGTAGTACTCGCGCTGCACCTCCAGCGCGGAGGCCTCGCGACCGCTGGCCAGGCGCACCTTGCGCCGGCCGGTGATGTCGTGGCTGACCTCGCGGATCGCCCGGATCGGGTTCTCCAGGGTCAGGTCGCGCATCACGGTGCCCGCCTCGATCATGCGCAGCACCAGGTCGGTGGCGCCGACCTTGAGCAGCATGGTCGTCTCGGACATGTTCGAATCGCCCACGATGACGTGCAGGCGGCGGTAGCGCTCGGCGTCCGCGTGCGGTTCGTCACGCGTGTTGATGATGGGCCGGGAGCGGGTCGTCGCCGAGGAGACGCCCTCCCAGATGTGCTCCGCGCGCTGGCTGACGCAGTAGACGGCCCCGCGCGGGGTCTGGAGCACCTTGCCCGCGCCGCACAGCAGCTGACGCGTGACGAGGAACGGAATGAGGATGTCCGCGAGCCGGGAGAACTCCCCGTGACGTGCGACGAGATAGTTCTCGTGACAGCCGTAGGAGTTCCCTGCCGAGTCGGTGTTGTTCTTGAAGAGGTAGACGTCGCCCGCGATTCCCTCCTCGTGCAGGCGTCGTTCGGCGTCTACCAGAAGCCCTTCCAGAATGCGTTCGCCGGCCTTGTCGTGGGTGACCAGTTCGGTCACGTTGTCACATTCGGGTGTCGCGTATTCCGGATGCGATCCCACGTCGAGATAGAGGCGGGCGCCGTTTCGCAGAAAGACGTTGCTGCTGCGGCCCCATGACACGACACGGCGGAAGAGGTACCGCGCCACCTCGTCGGGAGACAGGCGGCGCTGTCCCCTGAACGTACATGTGACGCCGTACTCGTTCTCCAGCCCGAAAATGCGGCGGTCCATGACTGAACATTACGCCCGATCCCCTGTGCTGAAACGGGGTTCGACCACACGGTTTGGATCATTTTCCGATGAAGCCGCAACCACCGCGTGCCCCGCGGGAGCTGCGAGGACCCGTCCGGTGGCCAGTAGAACCAGCAGCGACACACCCCCCGCGACGCCCGGTACGGCGAAGCCCCACACGGCCCCTCCGGCCTCTACGACCGGCCCCGCGAGGCCCGTTCCGACGGAGGAACCCACTGTGAACGTCGTCACAATCCAGGAGAACGCCTCGGTGACCGTGCCGCGCGGGGCGTGCCGGTCGACGAGCACGAAGGCGCACGCCAGACAGGGCGCGAGGAAGAGGCCCGCGACGGCCGTGAGCGCGGTCATGGCGACCGGGCCGGGCATCAGGGTGAGCGGCAGGTAACACACCGCCAGAAGGGCTACCAGGACCCGCAGTCGCCGCTCGGGCGGCCCGCTCCACTGACGCGCGCCGTACACGGTGCCGCCGACGAGCGCGCCGAGGCCGATGCCCGCCATCAGCCATCCGTACACCGCGTCCCCGCCGTGGTCGTCGGCGTACGCCACCGCGGCGACCGCGATGGAGCCGAGCGCCATGCCCACGGCCAGGAACGCGCCGAGCAGGACGAGCAGTCCGGGTGAGCGCAGGGCGCCGAGCCAGTGAGCCTCGCGCGGCGCCGAACGCCACGCGCGCGAGGGCGGCGAGACGACCACGGAGAGCGCGCCCAGCACGCCCACGACGTTGACGAGCACCAGGGCGGCCTGCGCCGACCACAGCGACACGCACAGGGTCACCAGCAACGGCCCGACGGTGAACATGACTTCCTGGGCGACGGCGTCCATCGCGTACGCCGTCTGCACCTGGCTCTCGCTGCGCAGCACCGAGGACCACAGCGCCCGCAGTCCGCCCTCCAGGGGCGGCGTGAAGAGCCCGGAGAGCGCCACGCACGCGTACGCGAGCCCCGCCGGTTCGGTCCCGGTGAAGGCGAACGCGGACATGGCGAGCGCGGAGGCGAGCGCGGCGGGCAGCTGGATGCGCGGCTGCCCGTACATGTCGACGAGCCGGCCGAGCAGCGGCTGCCCCACGGCGTTGGCGACGCCGTACACCGCGGCGAGCCCGCCGGCCAGGCTGTAGGAGCCGCCCTCGGCGCGCACGAACAGCACGATGGCGATCGCGGCGACGGCGCACGGCAGCCGGCCCACCAGCGTCCCGGCGAGCAGCCGGGCGGCGTGCCTGGTCCTGAGGATCTGCGCGTATCCCGCGGCCATGTCCGCTCCCTCTCACCCGCGACGCCGGGAGTTTTACGTATAACTTCCGCTCTCATACGTACCATGTGCGCTGTTCACGAGTCCATACGGAGTCGATACGAAGGAGCAGGCCGACGGTGGCACGAGGCAGCACCCGCCCCACCAGCCGTGACGTCGCCCAGGCCGCCGGCGTCTCCCAGGCGGCCGTCTCCCTGGTCCTCGGCGACAAGTGGCGGGGCCGCGTCTCCGAGACCACGGCGGAGCGCGTACGGGAAGCCGCACGCGACCTGGGCTACCGGCCGAACCTCGCCGCCCGCAACCTGCGCCTGGGCCGCACCAGGACCGTCCTCCTGGTCGTCCCGGCGCTCACCACGGAGTTCTTCGCGGGCGTCTACACGGGCGCCGCGCGCGTGGCCGCCGAGCACGGTTTCGGCGTGGTGCTGTACCCCTCCCCCGAGGGCATCGGCCCGGCCCGGGACCCCTTCGCGTCCGCACAGGCGGCCCTGGACGGCGTCATCGCCTCGTCGATGGCCGCCGACGCCCTCACGGCGATCCGCGGCGACCAGCTGCCCCTGGTGATGCTCGACAGCGACCCCGCGGGCAGCCTGGGCGCGGCGACGGTGAACCTGGACATCGCGGACGGTGTCCGGCAGGTCGCCGACCATCTGCTGGGCCTGGGCCACCGACGCTTCCTGCACCTGGCGGCGGACGTGCCGTCCTGGACCTTCGAGGTACGCGCGCGTGAGCTCGCCGCGCGCCTCGCCGCGGTGCCCGGCACGTCCGTCCGCACGACCCGCGCGCCGATCTCCATCGAGGACGCCCTGACCGCCGCCGAGGCGGCCCTCGCCGCACCCGGCCCCCGGCCCACCGCCCTGGTCTGCGACGACGACAAACTGGCGGCCGGCGCCTACAAGGCCGCCCGCCGCCTCGGCCTGCGCGTCCCGGACGACGTCTCGGTCACCGGCCTCGACGACCTCGCCCTGGCCACCGCGCTCGACCCGGAGCTGACGACCGTGCGCCTGGACGCCGAGCTGTTCGGCGAGCGGGGCATGCAGGCGCTGCTGGCGGTCCTGGAGGGCCGTACGCCCGAGGGCGGGGACATCCCGGTCGAGTTGGTCGTACGGGGCTCCACGGCGCCCCCGAACGGCTCCTGAACGCCCTGTGCCCCGGCCGGTGACCGGCCGGGGCACAGCAGGGTGAGGCTGAGCGGGTTACTCGTCGTCGGAGCTCTCGTCGTTCTCGGCGCCCTCGGCGCTCTCCGCTTCGGTGGCCGCTCCGCCGACCTCGAGGAGCCGGGCGAGCTGGCGGCCCACGATGCGCTTGAACTTGCGGGCCTGCGGGCGGGTGCGGTCCAGCACCGCGACCTCCAGGCGCTCGGCGGGGATCTCCCGCTGGGTGCCGTTCGACTCGCGGGACAGGGCCTGGACGGCGAGCTTGAGGGCGTCGGCCAGGGTCATGCCGTCCTGGTGGCGCTGGTCGAGGTAGTTGCTGATCAGCTCGGCGTTGCCGCCGACCGCGACCGAGCCGTGCTCGTCCACGATCGAGCCGTCGTGCGGCAGCCGGTAGATCTGGTCGCCGTCCGGCGTCTCGCCGACCTCGGCGACCACCAGCTCCACCTCGTACGGCTTCTCGCCCGTCGAGGAGAAGATGGTGCCCAGGGTCTGGGCGTAGACGTTGGCGAGACCGCGGGCGGTCACGTCGTCACGGTCGTAGGTGTAGCCGCGCAGGTCGGCGTAGCGGACGCCGCCGATGCGCAGGTTCTCGTACTCGTTGTACTTGCCGGCGGCCGCGAAGCCGATGCGGTCGTAGATCTCGCTGAACTTGTGCAGCGCGCGGGACGGGTTCTCGCCGACGAAGACGATGCCGTCGGCGTACTGCAGGACGACCAGGCTGCGTCCTCGGGCGATGCCCTTGCGGGCGTACTCGGCCCGGTCGGCCATGGCCTGCTGGGGTGAGACATAGAACGGCGTCGACACCGGTTATCCGTCCCTTTCTGTCGAGGTCAACTGGATCACCTTGATAGGAACCGGTCGCCGCTACAGCAGCGCGGCCCGGGGGCCGTCGGGCTGCTCCAGACGCCGCTCCAGCACGGAGCGGGCGATCTCGGAGGACTCGTCCTCGGTGAGCCGGCGGAAGCCGTCCTCGGTGATCACGGTGACGATCGGATAGATCCGGCGGGCGACGTCGGGACCACCGGTCGCCGAGTCGTCGTCTGCCGCGTCGTAGAGGGCCTGCACCACGAGGGTGGTGGCCTGGTCCTCGGTCAGGTCGGCACGGAAGAGCTTCTTCATGGCGCCGCGCGCGAAGATCGAGCCGGAGCCGGTGGCCGCGTAGTTGTGCTCCTCGCTACGGCCGCCCGTGACGTCGTAGGAGAAGATGCGGCCCTTCGCGCGGTCCACGTCGTAACCGGCGAACAGGGGCACCACGGCCAGGCCCTGCATGGCCATGCCGAGGTTGGAACGGATCATGGTCGACAGGCGGTTCGCCTTGCCCTCCAGGGACAGCTGCGCGCCCTCGACCTTCTCGAAGTGCTCCAGCTCCAGCTGGAACAGCTTGACCATCTCCACGGCGAGGCCCGCCGTGCCGGCGATGCCGACGGCCGAGTACTCGTCCGCCGGGAACACCTTCTCGATGTCCCGCTGTGCGATGACGTTGCCCATGGTGGCCCGGCGGTCACCGGCGAGCACGACACCGCCCGGGAAGGTCACACCGACGATCGTGGTGCCGTGCGGCGCCTCGATCACGCCCTGAGTGGGCGGCAGTTGCCGGTTGCCCGGGAGCATCTCCGGCTGGTGCGCGGAGAGAAAGTCCATGAACGAAGAGGATCCGGGCGTCAGGAAGGCAGCTGGCAGACGCCCGGTGCCACGAGTGTTGGCTTCCACGAGTTTCCTTCCACGTAAGAGCAGTTGGAGCACGGTATGCCACGGACCCTACCCGTCTTGCGAGGGTGATCCACATGTGATCCCGCACCCGTCAGGGGCCGTTTCGCCGCCGACGAAGGCTGCCCGCGGCCCGGCCCACCGGAACCGCGAGCAGCGCGTCGCCGTCTGCTCCCCGGCCACTCAGCACCTCGAACCCGTAAACCTGGGTTTCAAAGGCGAAGGTGACCTACTGTCCACCCTTTTGAACGAAGGAGCGCACGAAGTCCTCGGCGTTCTCCTCCAGCACGTCGTCGATCTCGTCCAGGACCGAGTCGACGTCGTCGGACAGCTTCTCGTGCCGCTCCTTGAGGTCCTCGGAGGCCTGCGCTTCCTGGGTCTCCTCCTCGACCTGCTCCGTCGAGTGCGTCGCCTTCTGCTGGCCGCCGCCGGTGTCCTTGGTTGCCATAACCCTCACCCCGCTCAGTTCGCCCGACATGGTCGACAGGTCGGCATTCCTGCCGATCGGTGATGATCAGACCCTACAAGCCGGGTCCGACAATGGCCCTGCAGTTTCTCCAACGTACGAGGACCACCTCGATGATTCCCGGACGGCGGACTTTCCACCCTGCCCGACCGAGGCCGTCCGGGTGCCCGCTCACCCGCCGGAGAGCACCCTGACCAGGTCTTCCGCCGTACGACAGCGGTCCAGTAGCTCCTTGACGTGATTTCGCGTTCCGCGAAGCGGTTCGAGGGTTGGCACGCGCTGGAGGGAGTCGCGGCCCGGGAGGTCGAAGATCACCGAGTCCCAGGAGGCGGCCGCGACGTCGTCCGCGTACTGCTCCAGGCAGCGTCCGCGGAAGTACGCGCGCGTGTCCTCCGGCGGCTTCGTGCGGGCCCGCTCGACGTCGCCCTCGTCCAGCAGGCGCTTCATGCGCCCACGGGCCGCCAGGCGGTTGTAGAGGCCCTTCTCGGACCGTACGTCGGCGTACTGGAGGTCGAGGAGGTGCAGCTTCGCGGCGTCCCAGTCGAGGCCGTCACGGCGCCGGTAGCCCTCCATGAGCTCTCGCTTGGCGACCCAGTCCAGCTCGCCGGCCAGGCTCATCGGGTCGTTCTCCAGCCGGTTGAGGGTGTCCTCCCAGCGGGCCAGGACGTCCTTGGTCTGCTCGTCCGCGTCCGCCCCGAACCGCTCCTCCACGTACTTGCGGGAGAGCTCGAAGTACTCCATCTGGAGCTGGACCGCGGTGAGCGTGCGGCCGCTGCGGAGCGTGACCAGGCGCTTGAGGGTGGGGTCGTGGGAGACCTGGTGCAGGGTGCGGACGGGCTGGTCCACCGCCAGGTCCACGGCGATGAAGCCGTCCTCGATCATGGACAGAACCAGCGCGGTCGTGCCCAGCTTGAGGTAGGTCGAGATCTCCGAGAGGTTCGCGTCGCCGATGATCACGTGCAGCCGACGGTACTTCTCGGCGTCCGCGTGGGGCTCGTCGCGGGTGTTGATGATCGGGCGCTTCAGGGTGGTCTCCAGGCCCACCTCGACCTCGAAGTAGTCGGCGCGCTGGCTGATCTGGAAGCCGTGCTCGTGGCCGTCCTGACCGATGCCGACGCGGCCCGCCCCGGTGACCACCTGGCGGGAGACGAAGAAGGGCGTGAGGTGGCGCACGATGTCCGAGAAGGGGGTCTCCCGCTTCATCAGGTAGTTCTCGTGCGTGCCGTAGGAGGCGCCCTTGTTGTCGGTGTTGTTCTTGTAGAGGTGGATCGGCTGGGCACCGGGCAGCTGGGCCGCGCGCTCGGCGGCCTCGGCCATGATCCGCTCGCCGGCCTTGTCCCAGAGGACGGCGTCCCGCGGGTTGGTGACCTCCGGAGCGCTGTACTCGGGGTGTGCGTGGTCGACGTAGAGCCGTGCGCCGTTGGTGAGGATCACGTTGGCGAGGCCGATGTCCTCGTCGGTGAGCTGGCTGGAGTCCGCGGCCTCGCGGGCGAGGTCGAAGCCCCGCGCGTCCCGCAGCGGGTTCTCCTCCTCGAAGTCCCAGCGGGCCCGCCGGGCCCGGTGCATCGCCGCCGCGTAGGCGTTGACGATCTGGGACGAGGTGAGCATGGCATTGGCGTTGGGGTGGCCGGGAACGGAGATGCCGTACTCCGTCTCGATGCCCATTACTCGCCGTACGGTCATGCGGCCCTCCTTGCCCGGCGGCGCCCTCGGTCGGGGGCGCCGCTCAAGTACCGCTGGCGCTCCGGTGCGTGTGCGGTGCCCGTCCCCGCACTGCGCGACTCGGCGGTACCGAAGAGCCTAGAACGGCTTTGCGCTGGTGGGGAGATCATTTGCGTCATTGCCTTGCTCGCCTTTGTTCCGGTTAGTTGCCTGAAAAACAGTCGGCTGCGGGTACCCCGGTGAGGGCACCCGCAGCCGCCCTGTTCGCTACAGGTACTGACCGGTGTTCGCCACCGTGTCGATGGAGCGTCCGGTGTCGGCGCCCTGCTTTCCGGTGATGAGGGTACGGATGTAGACGATCCGCTCGCCCTTCTTTCCGGAGATCCGGGCCCAGTCGTCCGGGTTGGTGGTGTTGGGCAGGTCCTCGTTCTCCTTGAACTCGTCCACGCAGGCCTGGAGGAGGTGGGAGACGCGCAGGCCCTTGGCGTTGTGGTCGAGGAAGTCCTTGATCGCCATCTTCTTGGCGCGCCCGACGATGTTCTCGATCATGGCGCCGGAGTTGAAGTCCTTGAAGTAGAGGACTTCCTTGTCACCGTTGGCGTAGGTGACCTCCAGGAAGCGGTTCTCCTCGGATTCCGCGTACATGTGCTCGACGGCCGTCTGGATCATGCTCTCGACGGTGGTCGTCTTGCTGCCGCCGTGCTCGCCGACGTCGTCGGCGTGCAGCGGAAGGCGCTCGGTGAGGTACTTGCCGAAGATGTCCTTGGCGGCCTCGGCGTCCGGACGCTCGATCTTGATCTTCACGTCCAGGCGGCCGGGACGCAGGATGGCGGGGTCGATCATGTCCTCACGGTTGGAGGCACCGATCACGACCACGTTCTGCAGGCCCTCGACACCGTCGATCTCGGCGAGCAGCTGCGGGACGATGGTGTTCTCCACGTCCGAGCTGACACCGGAGCCACGGGTGCGGAACAGCGACTCCATCTCGTCGAAGAAGACGATGACGGGCGTGCCCTCGCTGGCCTTCTCCCGGGCACGCTGGAAGACGAGGCGGATCTGCCGCTCGGTCTCACCGACGTACTTGTTCAGGAGCTCGGGGCCCTTGATGTTGAGGAAGAAGCTCTTGCCGGCGGCCTGACCGGTGACCTCGGCGACCTTCTTGGCCAGCGAGTTGGCGACGGCCTTGGCGATGAGCGTCTTGCCGCATCCGGGCGGCCCGTACAGCAGGACGCCCTTGGGCGGCCGCAGTTCGTGCTCCTTGAACAGGTCCGGGTAGAGGTACGGCAGCTCGACCGCGTCGCGGATGGCCTCGATCTGGCCGCCGAGGCCGCCGATCTGCTCGTACCCGATGTCGGGCACCTCTTCGAGGACGAGTTCCTCGACCTCGCTCTTCGGAACGATCTCGTAGACATAGCCGGAACGGGGTTCGAGCAGCAGGGCATCACCGGGGCGGATGTTGACGTCCAGCAGCGGCTCGGCGAGCCGTACCACCCGCTCCTCATCGGTGTGCCCGAGCACCAGGGCCCGCTCGCCGTCCTCGAGGATCTCCTTGAGGGTGACGATGTCCCCGACGCGCTCGAACTCCATGGCCTCGACCACGTTGAGCGCTTCGTTGAGCATCACTTCCTGGCCGCGCCGGAGCTCTTCGAGGTCGACGCTGGGGCTGACGTTCACCCGGAGCTTGCGGCCCCCGGTGAAGATGTCGGCGGTGCCGTCCTCGTTCGCTTCGAGAAACACGCCGAAGCCGGCCGGCGGCTGCGCGAGCCGGTCGACCTCCTCCTTGAGGGCCACGATCTGGTCGCGGGCCTCACGGAGCGTGTTGGCGAGTCGCTCGTTCTGGGCGGACACGCCGGCCAGGTTGGTCTGCAGCTCGACGATCCGCTCTTCGAGAATCCTCGTGTGTCGCGGAGAGTCGGCGAGCTTGCGCCGCAGGACGGCGATCTCCTGCTCAAGGTAGGCAATCTGCCCGGACGGGTCGTCGGACCCTCGTCCCGGGCGGATGCCGCGGTTCATGTCGTCGTCGTGGGCTGCCACGGTCCTCACCTCCTCCAAGGGGAGCTGGACGCTTCCAGACCCTACCTGGGTGGGTGTCGATTGAAACCCCTAGATCACAAAGACTGTCGAGGTGTGTCCGATCTTCACCCTTGCGCTCTCCCTCACGCCAGGGGAATACCCACCGAACATGATTGGGAAGCCGCCGAAGGTAGGGTCGAACTGTTCAACACCCGTCAGAGCTGGCCGGATTCCCGTCGGCCCGACACCGAGCGGCAGGAGACATGAGCGTGCAGCAGGAGGCCTTGGCCGACGGCGCGGAGCTGGAGGTCTGGATCGATCAGGACCTCTGTACCGGCGACGGCATCTGCGTCCAGTACGCGCCCGAGGTGTTCGAGCTGGACATCGACGGACTGGCCTACGTGAAGAGCCGGGACGACGAACTGCTGCAGGCCAAGGGCGCCACAACGCCCGTACCGCTGCCCCTTCTCACGGATGTCGTCGACTCCGCGAAGGAGTGCCCGGGCGACTGCATCCACGTACGGCGAGTTTCGGACAGGGTCGAGGTCTACGGACCGGACGCCGAGTGACCGTTTCGCCACGGCCTGTTACTACTGTCTGATTTCTCACAGGCGCGGGTTGCGCGACTCAGACGCTGTGGGCACCGGCAGATGTCGAGCGCACGAACGCGCCGTTCTTCCACTGCCACTTCGCGCTGTCGGTCTCGTCCGGGCAGCACCGCGGAACGTCGTCCGACGAGTAGCCCAGGACCGTCGCGAGGACGGCTCCGTCGCGCACCGCGAAGTCACTCACCGTGTCGCCCTTCTTGGGGTCGATCAGGGTGGCCACGACGCGGGGCCGGCCGTCCGACGCGCGCGTGAGGACGTAGACGCCGTCGGGCGGGGTGCCCATGGGGGCGTCGCAGTGCACCACGGCGACGGTCTCCGGATTGCCGTCCCCGTCGAGGTCCCCGGTGGCCTTCTTCTGCACGACGGCCTTCACCGGACCGCAGGTGATCGGGAAGTCGACGCCGGCGGTACCGGGAGCGGCGGCCGCGTGGGCCTGCTTCGTGCGGGCCGGGGCCGCCTGGGCCGCTGTCGCGGAGTTGGGCTGAAGGAGCGAGGAGAGTGCCATCACCCCGGCGACGGCCGTGGCGGTGGCGACCCAGTGGATCGGACGGGTGTGCGTGTGTGCCAGTTCCGGAACGGCGGATTGCTGCACTAGGAGTGTCTCCTGTGAGGGCTGTGCCGGTGGGGGTGGCACGCATCGTGCCACACGTCACAGTGCGGGGAAACGGCGGGGTCCGGGGTTACGAACACGGGCGCCGGGATCGTGCGGTTTGTGACGCGGTGTCGGGTCTGATGTCGGGCGTCGTGCCGGACCTGGCGTCAACAGAAAGGCGCTGCGGCCGAGTTCCGGAGGGTTCCCGGGAACTCGGCCGCAGCGTTCGTGCGTTGACCGCGGTACGCGGTCGCGTCAGCGACCGCCGCCGTCCGCGTTGGGTCCGGCGTAGTCCTCGCCGTAGGCGCCCTTGGCGGGGCGGCGGCGGCGCATGGGCGGCTCGACGCCGTCCGCGAGGCGGCGGGCGGTGAGCAGGAAGCCGGTGTGGCCGATCATCCGGTGGTCCGGGCGGACGGCCAGGCCCTCGATGTGCCAGTTGCGGATCATCGACTCCCAGGCGGTCGGCTCGTTGAAGGAGCCGATCTCGCGGATGGACTCGACGGTCCGGGCGAGCTGGGTGGTGGTCGCCACGTAGCAGCACAGGATGCCGCCGGGGACGAGCGCCTTGGAGACGGCCTCCAGACACTCCCAGGGGGCCAGCATGTCGAGGATGACGCGGTCGACGTCCGTGTCGGACAGGTTGTCCTGGAGGTCGCCGACGGTGAGCTGCCACGCGGGGTGCGGGCCGCCGAAGTACCGCTCCACGTTCTGCTGGGCGATCTCCGCGAAGTCCTCGCGGCGCTCGTAGCTGTGCAGCATGCCCTGGTCGCCGATGGCGCGCAGCAGGAAGCTGCTGAGCGAGCCGGAGCCGACACCGGCCTCCACGACGCGCGCGCCGGGGAAGATGTCGGCGAAGGCGAGGATCTGCCCCGCGTCCTTCGGGTATACGACGGCTGCCCCGCGGGGCATGGACAGGACGTAGTCGGGGAGCAGGGGGCGCAGCGCGAGGTAGGCGACGTTCCCGGTGGTGCGGACAACGCTGCCCTCGGGAGCACCGATCAGTTCGTCGTGCGGGAAGGAACCCTTGTGGGTGTGGAAGTTCTTCCCGGCCTCGAGCGTGAACGTGTAGTGGCGACCCTTGGGGTCGGTCAGCTGAACCTGGTCCCCGACCTTGAAGGGCCCGCGCCTGCGGGCGGCACCGGTCGGTTCGGACATGTGAACAGACTACCGGGGTTTGGCAGGGCCGCCGACCACTAGGACGGTCTGGCCATGGCCTTCACGAACGCCCGCTCCACGTCCGCCGCGGACAGTACGCCGTAGATCTCACCCGTCTCCTCGACCACCAGGTACTCCGTGGCCGGGGTGGCGCGCAGGACGTCCAGGAGGTCCTCGCCCGCCAGTTCCGCGGAGACGCGCATGCCGTCCGTCAGGTCCTGGGCGAGGCCGCTGACGGCGACCCAGGGGCGGCGGTGTTCCGGTACGCCGACGATGGCGGCCTCGCGGACCAGGGAGAGGGGCGTGCCCTCGGAGTCGACGACGACCAGGGCGCGGGCACCGGCGGCGTTGGCACGGCGCAGGGCCTCGGAGAGCGGGGTGTCGGTCTCGACGGGGACCGCGCGGCGGGTGAGGTTGCGGGCGCGCAGCTCCGGCAGGTGCTCCCGGAGCCGGGCCATACGGAGGCTGTTGCCGGCGCCGGTCCAGATGATCGCGGCGAGGATCGCGGCGAGCAGCGCGTCGGTGACGGTGTCCATGCCGACGCTGTCCTCGGCGGTGGAGCCCAGCGCGCCGGACTGGGTGAGCAGCGGGAGGCCGATCAGGACGGAGACGGCGAGGGCACGGCCGACCCACGCGGCGGCGATGGTGCCGCTCATCGGACGGCCGGTGATCTTCCAGACGACCGCGCGGAGCATCCGGCCGCCGTCGAGGGGCAGGCCGGGGAGGAGGTTGAAGGCGGCCACGATGAGGTTGGAGATCATCAGGCCGGCCAGCAGCACGCCGGGTACGGTGCCGGGCTCCACGGGGAGCAGGGCGACGTAGAAGAGACCGGCGAGGACGAGGGAGAGCAGCGGGCCGACGAAGGCCAGCCAGAACTCCCTGCCCGGGGTCTCGGCCTCCTTCTCGATCTCCGAGACGCCGCCGAAGAACTGGAGCTGGATGCGGCGGACCGGGAGCTTGAAGCGGAGGGCGGCGACCGTGTGGGCGAGTTCGTGGACCAGGACGGAGGCGTAGAAGGCGACCGCGAAGAAGAGGGCGACGAGGTAACGGGTGACGCCGAGTTCGGGCAGCACCCGGTCGAGCTGGCCGCCGAACACCCAGGTGATCAGCGCGGCTACGAGGAACCAGCTGGGGGCGACGTAGACGGGCACGCCGAAGGGGCGGCCCATGAGGAGACCGCCGCGGGGGGATTCGGGGCGCTGGGGCGGGGGGTTCTTCGCGCCGGAGTGGGCGAGCGAGCGGTCGGGGTGGGAGTCGTGGTCACGGTCGGCCGCGAAGGGGTGGTCGTCCGCGGCGGGAGGGGTGCGGTCGGCCCGCGTGTCAGCGGCGGGAGGGGTGCCGTCGGCCGGCGTGTCAGCTGTGGGCCGGTGCGGGTCGTCCCCGTCGCCCTGCCCGACCCCACTGCCGCCCCGCCCGGCCTCGCTCCCGTCCTGCCTCGCCGCGCCGCCACTCCGCCCGGCCCCGCTCACATCCTGCCTCGCCGCGCCGCCACTCCGCCCGGCCTCGCTCCCGTCCTGCTCGCTCGCGCTCCCGGGCCCCGGGGTGTTCCCGTCCTGCTGCTGTGCGGCCTCGTGGACGACGGTGCTCTCGGTCTGGTTCTCGGGGGTGCTGCCGGTCGTCGGGGCGTCTTCCTTGGGGTCCGGCTCGGTCGGGTCGGTGGTCGGGGCCTCTGCCGTGTTGCCCGTGTTGCCCATCTCGGGGTCCCCCTCGGCGGTGTTCCTCGTCGTGGTGGACCGGTGCGGGTCCGTGGGGTGGTGGTCGGCCGGGGTGGATGAGGGGGTGGCCGGGGCCGCAGGCCCTGCGTGGTGGTCGGCCCGTTCGTCGGTGCCGGGCCGCGGCTGCCCGCTCCCGCCGCTCTGGTCCACGGTGTCCCCTCGTTCGAAGCGTCCTCCGCGCCTGCCGGGCGGAGGGGTCTCGGGTCGATGGTATGCGGCAGTCGCGACGCGTTCCGCCCCGGCACCCCCTGTGTTTCCTCACCCGTCGCACGCGTCACGGCCGCGGCTGGGTCACTGTCAGTGGCGGGCCGTAAGGTCTGGGGCATGGAGACGAGCGCGGAGGGCGCGGCGCAGGCCCCCAACAGCGGTACGGCGCAGGCGGAGGCGCCGGCCATCGCCGAGCCCACAGTGGTGGCGGCGGCCGAGGTCGCCACGGCCGGTACGGAGACAGTGGTGGACGGGGCAGCGGCCCCCGCGACGCGGCCTGTCGCCATAGCGCCCGCCAGTCTCTCCCCGTCCCGTGCCAACGACTTCATGCAGTGCCCGCTGCTGTACCGGTTCCGGGTGATCGACCGGCTGCCGGAGAAGCCGAGCGAGGCGGCGACCCGGGGCACGCTCGTACATGCCGTGCTCGAGCGGCTCTTCGACGCGCCGGCCGGGGAGCGGACCGCGCCGCGGGCCAAGTCGCTGATCCCCGGGCAGTGGGACCGGCTCAGGGAGAAGCGGCCCGAGGTCGTGGAGCTGTTCGAGGACGATCCCGAAGGGGAGCGGCTCGCGCGGTGGCTGGGCGAGGCCGAGCAGCTCGTGGAGCGGTGGTTCACGCTGGAGGACCCGACCCGGCTGGAGCCCGCCGAGCGGGAGATGTTCGTCGAGGCGGAGCTGGAGTCCGGGCTGACGCTGCGCGGGATCATCGACCGGGTGGACGTGGCGCCCACCGGCGAGGTGCGGATCGTCGACTACAAGACGGGCAAGGCGCCCCGGCCCGAGTACGCCGAAGGCGCGCTGTTCCAGATGAAGTTCTACGCGCTGGTGGTGTGGCGCCTGAAGAACGTCGTGCCGCGCCGGCTCCAGCTCGTGTACCTCGGCAGCGGGGACGTGCTGACGTACGACCCGGTCCTCGCCGACCTGGAGCGTGTCGAGCGCAAGCTGCTCGCCCTGTGGGAGGCGATCCGGCAGGCGACGGAGACGGGCGAGTGGCGCCCCCGCCCGACCAAGCTGTGCGGCTGGTGCGACCACCAGGCCCACTGCCCGGAGTTCGGCGGCACTCCCCCGCCCTATCCGTTGCCGGTGAGGGCGGTCGGGTCCGTGGACGTCCCGCAGGGCAGAATGGGGCCGGACTAGCGAAGGAGACTTACGTGGCCATCCGCGTCCTACTGGTCGACGACCAGCCGCTGCTGCGTACCGGCTTCCGGATGATCCTGGAGGCCGAGCAGGACATCGCGGTCGTCGGCGAGGCCGGAGACGGCCTCCAGGCCCTGGACCAGGTGCGGGCACTACAGCCCGACGTGGTTCTGATGGACATCCGGATGCCCCGGATGGACGGCGTGGAGGCGACCCGGCAGATCACCGGGCCGGGGCGGGACGGCCCGGCGAAGGTGCTGGTGCTGACCACCTTCGATCTCGACGAGTACGTGGTGGAGGCGCTGCGAGCGGGTGCCAGTGGCTTCCTGCTGAAGGACGCGCCGGCCAACGAGCTGGTGCAGGCGATCCGCGTGGTGGCCGCCGGCGAGGCGATGCTGGCGCCGAGCATCACCCGGCGGCTGCTGGACAAGTACGCCACCCACCTGCCGTCCGGCGACGAGCCCGTGCCGGACACGCTGCACACGCTCACCGACCGCGAGGTGGAGGTGCTGAAGCTGGTGGCCCGCGGGCTGTCCAACGCCGAGATCGCTGCCGACCTGTTCGTCAGCGAGACCACCGTCAAGACACATGTCGGGCACGTGCTCACCAAGCTGGGCCTGCGCGACCGGGTGCAGGCCGCGGTGTACGCGTACGAGAGCGGGCTGGTGCGCCCCGGCGCACAGTAGCCAAGCAGTAGTCGTACGAGAAGAAAGGGCGCCCCCTTCCGGAGGGCGCCCTCTTCTTGTGTGCGGTCTTCTGGTGTGCGGTCTTCTGGTGTGCGGTGCGGGTCAGCCCTTGCTGAGTTCCCAGAAGCGGAAGACCGTCGAGGCGTCGAGGCAGTACTCGAGGCCGTAGACGTTCTCGCGGGTCACCGCGTACTGCTTGGCCTGCCAGACCGGGAGGACGGGCAGCTGCTCGGCGACGATGTCCTGGAGCCTGGCGTAGTCGTTGTCGGTCGCGGCGCGGTCGCTCTCGGCGGCGGTGCGCGGAATGAGCGTGCCGGTGATGGTGCTGTTGGTGTAGTTGTTGCTCAGCACGTTGCCCTTGCCGAAGAAGGGGGCCGTGAAGTTGTCGGCGTCCGGGTAGTCCGGCACCCAGCCCTTCACGTACACGCCGTACTTGCCCTTGGCGATGTCCTTCTCGTACTGGTCGAAGGCGACCGACTTCACGTCCGCGTCGAACAGGCCGCTGTCGTTCAGCTGGCCCGCGATCGCCTTCAACTCCTGGTCGGTGGCCGGGCCGTAGCGCGACGGGGTGGACCAGAGGGTCAGCTTGACCTTGCCGGTGATGCCGTCCGCCTTCAGGGCGGCCGCGGCCTTGGTCGGGGAGGGGCTGGCGCCGTAGGTGTCGAAGAAGGCCGTGTTGTGGCCCGCGATGCCCGCCGGGATGATCGAGTACAGCGGGGTGGCGGTGCCCTGGTAGACGTCCTTGATGAGGGCGTCGCGGTCGATCAGGTAGGCGATGGCCTTGCGTACGCCGAGCTTTCCGGTGACCGGGTCGTCCATGTTGAAGACCAGGTGCTGGACCTCGGCGCTGCTGCCCTCGACGACCTCGGTCTGCGAGTCGTTGTCGGAGTTCTGGATGTCGGCGATGTCGCTCGCGGTGAGGCCCCGGAAGGCGATGTCGATCTTGTTGTCCTGGAGGGCCTTCTTCAGCGCGTTCTGGGAGCCGTGGAAGAGCTTCATGGTGACGCCGGAGTTCTTCACCTTGGCGGTGCCCTTGTAGTTCTCGTTGACCGAGAAGACGGCCTTGTCGTCGCCGAACGAGTCCAGCTTGTACGGGCCGGAGCCGACCGCCTTGCCGTCCTCCCGCAGCTTGTTCCCGTCGTACTGGGTGTGGTCGACGATGGAGCCCGCGGCGGAGGCGATCTTGCTCGGGAAGGTGGCGTCGGGCACCGTCAGCCGGAAGACGACGGTCTTCTCGTCCGGCGTCTCGACCTTGTCGAGCATCGAGAACAGGATCGCCGGACCGGCGTCGTCGTTGATCTTCAGCGTGCGGTCGAAGGAGAACTTGACGTCCTGTGAGGTGAGCTTGTCACCGTTGCTGAACTTCAGGCCGTCCTTCAGCGTGCACTTGTACACCTTGGTCGAGGTGTCCGTGAAGGCGCACGACTCGGCTGCGTCCGGCTCCGGTTCGGTGCCACCGTTGGGGAAGGTGAGCAGCGACTGGAAGACGTTGTTGAACAACAGCCAGGAGCCGGGGTCGTAGCCGGAGGCCGGGTCGGTGGCCTGGACGTCGTCGGACATCCCCACGACCACGGAGGACCCGGTCCCCCCGGAATCGCCACTGCCCGAGCCGCAGCCCGTCAGCAGGCCGGAGGCCAGCCCCGCCACCGCGGTCAGGACCGGCCACTGGTTGCGCATCTTCACTGCTTGTGCCTTGTCGTCGGTTGTCGGGAAACCGGGGCCACCGTCCCTGGGGCCCCGGGCACGAGGAAGGTCAGTTGCTCACGCCGCGGCCGAGCTCCCACAGCTGGAGGGTCGAGGAGGAGTTGAGCGCGTACGCCGTCCCCGTCACGTCGTCGCGGGCGGCGACGTACTGCTTGCCCTGCCACAGCGGCAGGATCGGGACGTCGTCCGCGACGGCGTCCTGGATCGCGGTGAGGCTGGAGGAGGCGGCGATCCGGTCGGCCTCGCGGCGGGACTCCGGGATCAGCGAGTTGATGATCCGGCTGTTCCGGTACGGCAGCTTGAGGAAGTTGTCCGCGTCGAGGAACGGCGCGAGGTAGTTGTCGGCGTCCGGGAAGTCCGGGAACCAACCCATGCCCCAGACGTCGTACTCGCCCTTGCGCTCGGCCGGGATGAACGCGTCCCACTTCGCGCCCTCGATGCTGACGTCGAACAGCCCGCTGTCGTTGAGCTGCTTCTTCAGGACCTCGAACTCCTTGGCCGTGGCGGAGCCGTAGTGGTCGGTCGTGTAGTGCAGCGTCAGCTTGACCGGGGAGGTGATGCCGGCCTTGGTCAGCAGAGACTTGGCCTTGCTGACACTCGGGTCACCGTACTTGTTGAAGAACGAGTTGGAGTGGCCGGTGATGCTCGCGGGGACCAGCGAGTAGAGCGGCTCGGCCTGGGTGCCGTACACCTTGGAGACGATCTCGCCACGGTTGATCAGCTGGGCCATCGCCTGGCGTACGGCCTTGTTCTTCACCGTCGCGGCGTCGGTGTTGAACGCGAGGTAGCGGATCTCCAGGCCGGACATCTCGACCAGGTCGGCGTTCTCGTCCGAGCCGTCGGACAGCTTCTTGATCAGCTCCGGCGACATCGTGCGGGTCATGACGTCGATGTCACCCTTGTCGAGCGCGGTGCTCATCGCGTCGGCGTCCGAGTAGGAGACCATCTCCACCTTGGAGTTGTTCACCGTCAGCGTCCCCTTGTAGTTGGGGTTCTTGGTGAAGGTGGCCTTGACGATCTCGTCGTTCTTCACGTCGGCCGAGAAGGTGTAGGGCCCGGAGCCGTCGACGTCGAAGCCGTCACGGAGCTTGTTCTTCTCGTAGTCGTCGGGGTTGACGATGCCGGCGACCGGGGTCGTCAGCTTGTACGGGAAGGTGGCGTCGGCGGTCTTGAGGTGGAAGATGACCTGGTTGTCGCCCTGTGTCTCGACGGTGTCGATGGTGGACAGCAGGCCGACCGGGCCGCCCTCGGCGTTGATGGCGCGGGCGCGGTCGATGGAGTACTTCACGTCGGCCGCGGTGATCTTGTCGCCGTTGGCGAACTTGAGACCGTCGCGCAGGGTGCAGGCGTAGCGCTCGTTGCCGCTGTCGGTGAAGCCGCACTTCTCGGCGGCCTCGGGCACCGGATCGCCCTCGCCCTTCGGCACGATCATCAGGGTCTGAACGGTCTGGCGCAGGATGTTCCAGGCGCCGATGTCGTACGCGTACGCGGGGTCCAGCGGCGCGGGGGCGTCCTTGGTCGCGGTGAACCGGTCCGTGGTGCCGACGACGATGTCACCGGAACCGCCACTGCCGCTGTCGGAGCCACCACAGGCGGCGAGCACGGGTGCGAGCAGGCCGACCACGGCCGGCAGCACCAAAGTCTTGCGGTTCATGCTCGTGATACTCCAGAGCTGTTCAGGTCCGTGTATCCGGCATGCAGGGGTGTCGCGGGCGGATCACGGGGGTAGCGGCGATGTTCTCGCCATGAGATTAGTCCGCACCAGCACGGGGGTTCGCGGTCACCGGAGTTGAGCACCCATCACGCAGCGAAACCGGGTGTGGACAGACCGAAAACCCGACGGGGGAAGGATTCGTGCAGCTTTCCATGAATCGGGACACAAGGGCGCGCCGAGGCCCCCGAATTGGGGGTGCACAGCACACGTCGTTCGACCTGTCGACTCTGCTGCAAGTGGGGAACCTCACATTCCCAACGGTCGGGATCGGTACCGGAATTCGGCCATCCGCCGTACCGGCAATTCCCTCGGACGTCCGCCCGGGGAATTCCTGTTCCCAATCGCGCCGCACGCTCGGTCGACGCCCGGCGCTATTCCGTAATCGGCGGCGATCAGAGGGTGATCAATCCGCGCAGAAATGCCAGGTCGACCTCTTCGAGGGAGGTCACCACGGTCCGTCCGACGGCGGCCGCGATGGGGGCGACCGAGGGTACGGCGACGACATGACAGCCCGCGGCCTCGGCCGCCGCGACGCCGGTCGCGGTGTCCTCGACGACCGCGCATCTGGCCGGATCCACGCCGAGTCCGGCCGCGGCGGCCAGATACGGGTCGGGGTACGGCTTGGTGCGCGGCACCTCGTCGCCGGCCACCGACAGGGCGAAGTGCTGCGGGCCCAGCGAGGCGAGCACGCGGTCGATGATGCGCCGGTGGGAGGCGGAGACCAGGGCGGTGGGGATCTCGTACTCCGAGAGTTCGGCGAGCAGCCTGGCCGCGCCGGGCATCAGCGGCAGGGCACGGCCGATGCGGTCCTCGAACCCGTCGTTGAGCAGGACGGACACTTCGGCGAGGGTGATGTCGGCGCCGGTGGCCTCGATGAGGAAGCCCGCGCTGCGGGTCATGGGGCCGCCGACCACGACATGCCGCCAGGAGTCGTCGAGGACATGGCCGAGGCCGGCGAAGATCTCGACCTCCACGTCCCACCAGAAGCCCTCGGTGTCCACCAGGGTTCCGTCCATGTCGAGGAGCACGGCCTGCAGGGCTGAGCCTTCGGCCGTACGGGTTCCGAGCGCGGGGACCGTACTGGTCATCCGGGCGCACCTCCTTGAGGGACGGTCAGGCCGGTTCCCGCTGGGGAACCGGCCTGCAGTGGACCGACCAGTGTACGACTGTCGCGGACGGATTGCCTTGTTTATCCGGCGTGGTCCGGGGCACACCCTGAATACCGCCCGGGGACGCTGTGAGCTGCGCTTCCGTGCGTCCCGGGGGCGGTTTTTCAGCGGGCGTTGAAGTACTTCGCCTCGGGGTGGTGGATCACGATCGCGTCCGTGGACTGCTCCGGGTGCAGCTGGAACTCCTCGGAGAGGTGGACGCCGATGCGCTCCGGCTGGAGCAGGTCGGCGATCTTGGCGCGGTCCTCCAGGTTCGGGCACGCTCCGTAGCCGAGCGAGAACCGTGCGCCGCGGTACTTCAGGGCGAACATGTCCTCGATCTCGTTCGGGTCCTCGCCGGCGAAGCCGAGCTCGGAACGCACGCGCGCGTGCCAGTACTCGGCGAGGGCCTCGGCCAACTGCACGGACAGTCCGTGCAGTTCGAGGTAGTCACGGTAGGCGTTGGCCTCGAAGAGCTTGGCCGTCCGCTCGCCGATCCGCGATCCCACGGTGACGACCTGGAGGCCGACCACATCGGTCTCCCCCGACTCCTGCGGACGGAAGAAGTCCGCCAGGCACAGGCGTCGGCCGCGGCGCTGGCGCGGGAAGGTGAAGCGGGTGCGCTCGTTGCCGTGCTCGTCCAGGATGATCAGGTCGTCGTCCTTGGAGACGCACGGGAAGTAGCCGTACACGACGGCCGCTTCCAGCAGGTTCTCGGTCTGGAGCTGGTCGAGCAGACCGCGCAGCCGCGGCCGCCCGTCGGTCTCGACGAGTTCCTCGTAGGTCGGTCCCTCGCCGGTGCGGGCCTGCTTGAGGCCCCACTGGCCCTTGAACAGCGCGCCCTCGTCGAGCCAGCTCGCGTACTCCTTGAGCTGGATGCCCTTGATGACGCGGGTGTCCCAGAACGGCGGGGCGGGGACCGGGTTGTCGATGGCGACGTCGGAGCGGACATGCCCCTCCTCCGGGCGCTCCTCCTCCACCTGTACGGCGCTCGCGCGCACCCGGCGCTGCTTGAGCTCCGGCAGCTGGGCGCCGGGCACGCCCCGCTTGACGCCGATCAGCGCGTCCATCAGGCGCAGGCCCTCGAACGCGTCCCGGGCGTAGCGGACTTCGCCCTGGTAGATCTCGTGCAGGTCCTGTTCGACGTACGCCCTGGTCAGCGCGGCGCCGCCCAGGATGACCGGGTAATCGACGGCGAGGCCCCGGGAGTTGAGCTCCTCCAGGTTCTCCTTCATGATCACCGTGGACTTGACCAGGAGCCCCGACATGCCGATGACGTCGGCGCGGTGCTCGGCGGCGGCGTCCAGGATCGCGGAGACCGGCTGCTTGATGCCGAGGTTGACGACGTTGTAGCCGTTGTTGGACAGGATGATGTCGACGAGGTTCTTGCCGATGTCGTGCACGTCGCCGCGCACGGTCGCCAGGACGATGGTGCCCTTGCCCTCGGCGTCCGACTTCTCCATGTGCGGTTCGAGGTGGGCGACCGCGGACTTCATGACCTCGGCGGACTGGAGCACGAACGGCAGCTGCATCTGGCCGGAGCCGAACAGCTCGCCGACCACCTTCATGCCGTCAAGGAGCGTGTCGTTGACGATGTCGAGGGCGGGGCGGTCCTGCAGCGCCTCGTCGAGGTCGGCCTCCAGGCCGTTCTTCTCGCCGTCGATGATGCGCCGCTTGAGGCGCTCCTCCAGCGGGAGGGCGGCCAGTTCCTCGGCCTTGCCGGCCTTGAGGGACTTGGCGGTGGCGCCCTCGAAGAGCTGCATGAGCTTCTGGAGGGGGTCGTAGCCCTCGGCGCGGCGGTCGTGGATCAGGTCGAGGGCCGTCTGGACCTCTTCCTCGCTGAACCGGGCGATCGGCAGGATCTTCGACGCGTGCACGATCGCCGAGTCCAGGCCCGCCTTGGCGCACTCGTCGAGGAAGACGGAGTTGAGCAGGATGCGGGCGGCCGGGTTGAGGCCGAAGGAGATGTTGGAGAGGCCCAGCGTGGTCTGCACGTCCGGGTGGCGGCGCTTGAGCTCGCGGATCGCCTCGATGGTGGCGATGCCGTCCTTGCGGGACTCCTCCTGACCGGTGCAGATGGTGAAGGTCAGGGTGTCGATGAGGATGTCCGACTCGTGGATGCCCCAGTTGCCGGTGAGGTCGTCGATGAGCCGCTCGGCGATCTCGACCTTCTTCTCCGGGGTGCGGGCCTGGCCCTCCTCGTCGATGGTCAGCGCGATCAGCGCGGCGCCGTGCTCCTGCGCGAGCTTGGTGACCTTCGCGAAGCGGGACTCGGGGCCGTCGCCGTCCTCGTAGTTGACGGAGTTGATGACCGCGCGGCCGCCGAGCTTCTCCAGGCCGGCCCGGATGACCGGGACCTCGGTGGAGTCCAGCACGATCGGCAGGGTGGAGGCGGTGGCGAAGCGGCCGGCCAGCTCCTCCATGTCGGCGACACCGTCACGGCCGACGTAGTCCACGCAGAGGTCCAGCATGTGGGCGCCCTCGCGGATCTGCTCGCGGGCCATCTCCACGCAGTCGTCCCAGCGGGCGTCCAGCATGGCCTCGCGGAACTTCTTCGAGCCGTTGGCGTTGGTGCGCTCGCCGATGGCCAGGTACGAGGTGTCCTGACGGAAGGGGACGGTCTGGTACAGGGAGGCGGCGCCGGGTTCGGGGCGCGGGTTGCGCTCGGTCGGGGTGACGTCCCGGACACGCTCGACCAGCTGGCGCAGGTGCTCGGGGGTGGTGCCGCAGCAGCCGCCGACCAGAGAGAGGCCGTAGTCACGGACGAAGTTCTCGTGAGCGTCGGCCAGCTCGGGCGGGGTGAGCGGATAGGTGGCGCCGTTCTTGCCGAGGACCGGGAGGCCGGCGTTCGGCATACACGACAGCGGGATGCGGGAGTGCCGGGCGAGGTAGCGCAGGTGCTCGCTCATCTCGGCCGGGCCGGTCGCGCAGTTCATGCCGATCATGTCGATGCCGAGCGGCTCCAGCGCGGTCAGCGCGGCGCCGATCTCGGAGCCCAGCAGCATGGTGCCGGTGGTCTCCACGGTGACGGAGACGATGATCGGGACGTCCAGGCCGGAGATCTCGCGGGCGCGCTGGGCGCCGATCACGGCGGCCTTGGTCTGGAGCAGGTCCTGGGTGGTCTCCACGATCAGCGCGTCGGCGCCGCCCGCGATCAGGCCCTCGGCGTTCTCCTGGAACGCGTCGCGGATCGTGGTGTACCCGATGTGGCCCAGCGTCGGCAGCTTGGTGCCCGGGCCGATGGAGCCCAGCACCCAGCGCTGGCGCCCGTCGCGGGAGGCGTAGGCGTCGGCGGTCTCGCGGGCGATACGGGCGCCGGCCTCCGACAGTTCGAGGACGCGGTCGGCGATGTCGTACTCGGCCGCCGCCGCGTAGTTGGCGCCGAAGGTGTTCGTCTCGACGCAGTCCACGCCGGCGTCGAAATACGCCTCGTGGACCGACCGGACGATGTCCGGCCGGGTGACGTTGAGGATCTCGTTGCAGCCCTCGAGGTTCTCGAAGTCCTCCAGGGTCGGCTCCTGGGCCTGGAGCATGGTTCCCATCGCTCCGTCGGCGACCACCACTCGGGTGGCCAGTGCCTCACGGAGCGCGGACACACGGGTCCGGCTGTCGGCGGAAGGGGTCAGTGGCGACGAGGCCATGAAAGGGGCTCCCTCTGGTGCGACGGCTGTCGGCTTGGCGTGGCCCGTGGAACTCTCCGCGGTGGGCGCACTTCGCCAGAGTAACCGGGTCGCCCCGGGGATGGTCATAGGCGTCCACGGGGCGGACGAGGATGACGGGCAGGTCACTCCCGGGATACCAGTGACGCAACGGATGCCGACCGACTATTAGCGGTGGGTCGGCATCGACCGGTAGTGTTCGACATTGCCGAACGGAAGTATCGACGACGTTACGTCGGCGGTCCAAGGGGACGGAGGCAGTACGGCGATGGCACGGAACATCCAGTCGCTCGAACGGGCGGCCGCGATGCTGCGGCTCCTCGCGGGCGGCGAGCGGCGGCTCGGTCTCTCGGACATCGCCTCGTCGCTGGGCCTCGCCAAGGGCACCGCCCACGGCATTCTGCGCACCCTCCAGCAGGAGGGCTTCGTCGAGCAGGACGACGCCTCCGGGCGCTATCAGCTGGGCGCCGAGCTGCTGCGCCTGGGCACCACCTATCTCGACGTCCACGAACTGCGCGCGCGTGCCCTGGTGTGGACGGACGACCTGGCCAGGTCCAGCGGCGAGAGCGTGTATCTGGGCGTCCTGCACCAGCAGGGCGTGCTGATCGTGCACCACGTCTTCCGGCCCGACGACAGCCGGCAGGTGCTGGAGATAGGGGCCATGCAGCCCCTGCACTCCACGGCCCTGGGCAAGGTCCTGTCGGCGTACGACCCGGTGGCGCACAGCGAGGTGATCGAGGCCGACCGCAAGCCCTTCACGGACCGCACCGTGTGCGAGCTGGAGGACTTCGAGCACATCCTCGACATGTCACGCGCGCGTGGCTACGCGGCCGACGTGGAGGAGACCTGGGAGGGCGTCGCGTCGGTCGCCGCCCCCATCCACGACCGTCGGCGGATGCCGGTGGGGGCAGTGGGGATCACGGGTGCCGTGGAGCGGCTGTGCCGGGACGGGGAGCTGCGTCCGGAGCTCATCGCGGCGGTGCGGGACTGCGCCCGCGCGGTGTCCCGGGATCTGGGTGCGGGGCGGTTCTGAGCTGCCGTAACGGAGTCCGGGAGACATAGGCGAAAGGCCGGGGCGCGATGGCGCGTCCCGGCCTTGTCCGTACTCTGACATAACGGGCGAACCAGCCGACAGCGATCAATAACGATCGTGTTTTCGACAACAGAACTCTTGACGTGCGCGTAACGCCGGAGCAAGACTCCCGTCCATCGGTCGGCATTGTCGAACACCTACCGGCAATACGCGCTAGAGTGTGACAACGCCAAGGGCCGGCAACGCTCTCACCCCCGAGGGCAGCTCGAACTCCCGGTGGGACCCGGGGTTCGGTCCCCTGGACGAAGGACAAAGGAGTCGCGGGTGTCCAGCTCCGACATCTTCATCGGCGAGACCATCGGTACCGCCATACTCATCCTGCTCGGCGGCGGCGTCTGCGCCGCCGTGACGCTGAAGGCCTCCAAGGCCCGTAACGCCGGCTGGCTCGCCATCACCTTCGGGTGGGGCTTCGCGGTACTCACGGCGGTCTACACCTCGGCACCGCTCTCCGGCGCCCACCTGAACCCGGCCGTCACCCTCGCGCTCGCGCTCAAGGACAACGGCATCTCCTGGAGCGACGTTCCGGTCTACTGGGGCGGGCAGCTGCTCGGCGCCATGATCGGTGCGGCTCTGGTCTGGGTCGCCTACTACGGCCAGTTCCACGCGCACCTCACCGACAAGGAGATCGTCGGCGGTCCGGGTGCGCAGGCCACCACGTCGAAGGCCGTCGAGGCGCAGGAGAAGGGCGCGGGCCCGGTCCTGGGCATCTTCTCCACCGGCCCCGAGGTCCGTGTCGCCTGGCAGAACGTCGCCACCGAGATCATCGGCACCATCGTGCTGGTGCTCGCCGTGCTCACGCAGGGCCTCAACGACAACGGCAACGGCCTCGGCGTCCTGGGCGCCCTGATCACCTCGCTGGTCGTCGTCTCGATCGGTCTCTCCCTCGGCGGCCCGACCGGCTACGCGATCAACCCGGCCCGTGACCTCGGTCCCCGCATCGTGCACGCCCTGCTCCCCCTGCCCAACAAGGGCGGTTCCGACTGGAGCTACGCCTGGGTCCCGGTGGTCGGTCCGCTGATCGGCGGCGCCATCGCTGCGGGCATCTACAACATCGCCTTTGCTTAAAGCACCGGTAGACCAGTCCTCTTCAGTTACTGAAACCCAGGAGCACACAGTGACCGACGCGCACACCGCCGGCCCCTTCATCGCCGCGATCGACCAGGGCACCACCTCCAGCCGCTGCATCGTCTTCGACCGGGACGGCCGTATCGTCTCCGTCGACCAGAAGGAGCACGAGCAGATCTTCCCGAAGCCGGGCTGGGTCGAGCACAACGCCAACGAGATCTGGACCAACGTCCAGGAAGTCGTCGCCGGAGCCATCCAGAAGGCCGGCATCACCCGCGACGACATCAAGGCCATCGGCATCACCAACCAGCGTGAGACCACGCTGCTGTGGGACAAGAACACCGGTGAGCCCGTCCACAACGCCATCGTCTGGCAGGACACCCGCACCGACGCCCTGTGCAAGGAGCTCGGCCGCAACGTCGGGCAGGACCGCTTCCGCCGCGAGACCGGCCTGCCGCTGGCCTCGTACTTCGCCGGCCCGAAGGCCCGCTGGCTGCTCGACAACGTCGAGGGCCTGCGTGAGCGCGCCGAGGCCGGGGACATCCTCTTCGGCACCATGGACACCTGGGTCATCTGGAACCTGACCGGTGGTGTCAACGGCGGCAAGCACTACACCGACGTCACCAACGCCTCCCGCACCATGCTGATGAACCTCCACACGCTGGAGTGGGACGACAAGATCGCCGAGTCCATCGGCGTGCCGCTGGCCATCCTCCCGGAGATCCGCTCCTCCGCCGAGGTCTACGGCGAGGTCACCGGCGGCAAGCTGGGCGACCTGCTCGGCGGCATCCCGGTCGCCTCCGCGCTCGGCGACCAGCAGGCGGCCCTGTTCGGCCAGACCTGCTTCTCCGAGGGCGAGGCCAAGTCCACGTACGGCACCGGCACGTTCATGCTGATGAACACCGGCGAGAAGATCATCAACTCGTACTCCGGCCTGCTGACCACCGTCGGCTACCGCATCGGCGACGACGCTCCGGTGTACGCCCTCGAGGGTTCCATCGCCGTCACCGGTTCGCTGGTGCAGTGGATGCGCGACCAGATGGGTCTGATCTCCACCGCCGCCGAGATCGAGACGCTCGCGCTCTCCGTCGAGGACAACGGCGGCGCCTACTTCGTGCCGGCCTTCTCCGGTCTGTTCGCCCCGCACTGGCGCTCCGACGCCCGCGGTGTGATCGCCGGCCTCACCCGGTACGTCACCAAGGCGCACCTCGCGCGTGCCGTCCTGGAGGCCACCGCCTGGCAGACCCGCGAGATCACGGACGCCATGACCAAGGACTCGGGCGTCGAGCTCGCGGCCCTCAAGGTCGACGGCGGCATGACCTCCAACAACCTGCTGATGCAGACCCTCTCGGACTTCCTGGACGCCCCCGTGGTGCGCCCGATGGTCGCCGAGACCACCTGCCTCGGCGCCGCCTACGCCGCCGGTCTCGCCGTCGGCTTCTGGACCAGCACCGACGACCTGCGCGCCAACTGGCGCCGGGCCGCCGAGTGGACCCCCCGCATGGACGCGGAGACCCGCGACCGTGAGTACAAGACCTGGCTCAAGGCCGTCGAGCGGACCATGGGCTGGATCGAGGACGAGAGCTGACGAGCACCTGGAAGCCCGTCGGTTCTGATGAGGAGTAAGAACCCGAAATGACCAGTCAGACCACCCTCCAGTCCGTGCCTGCCCTCGGTACGCGCCCGGCCTCCGGCTCCAACCCGAGCCGCGCCGAGACCCGGGAGCAGCTCGCCAAGGCGTCGTACGACCTTCTTGTCATCGGCGGCGGCATCCTGGGCATCTCCACCGCCTGGCACGCCGCGCAGTCCGGCCTGAGGGTGGCTCTGGTCGACGCCGGCGACTTCGCCGGCGCCACCTCCTCCGCCTCCTCCAAGCTGCTCCACGGCGGTCTGCGCTATCTGCAGACCGGCGCGGTGAAGCTGGTGGCGGAGAACCACTTCGAGCGCCGTGCGGTCTCCCGCCAGGTGGCTCCCCACCTGGCGAACCCGCTCACGTTCTACCTCCCCGTGTACAAGGGCGGGCCGCACGGCGCCGCGAAGCTCGGGGCGGGCGTCTTCGCCTACTCCGCGCTCTCCGCCTTCGGCGACGGCGTCGGTCACCTCCTGTCCCCCGCCAAGGCGGCCCAGGACGTGCCCGAGCTGCGCACCGACAACCTCAAGGCCGTCGCGGTCTACGGCGACGACCAGATGAACGACGCCCGCATGGCGCTGATGACGGTCCGCGCGGCCGTCGAGGCGGGTGCGGTGGTGCTGAACCACGCCGAAGTGACCGGACTGCGGTTCACCAAGGGCCGGGTGACGGGCGCGGACCTGCGCGACCGCACCTCCGGCGACGAGTTCGGCGTCAACGCCCGGCTGGTGCTCAACGCGACCGGGCCGTGGGTCGACCACCTGCGCCGGATGGAGGACCCCAATGCCGCTCCGTCGATCCGGCTGTCGAAGGGCGCGCATCTGGTCCTGAAGCGGACGGCGCCCTGGAAGGCCGCGCTGGCCACGCCGATCGACAAGTACCGGATCACGTTCGCTCTGCCTTGGGAGGACATGCTCCTTCTCGGTACCACCGACGAGCAGTACGAGGGTGACCCGGCGGACGTCGCGGTCAACGAGAAGGACATAGCCCAGATCCTCGACGAGGCCGCGTTCTCGATCCGGGACCAGCAGCTGTCGCGTGACCTGATCACGTACTCCTTCGCGGGTCTGCGGGTGCTGCCGGGCGGGCCCGGTGACACGGCCAAGGCCAAGCGGGAGACCGTGGTCACGGAAGGCCGGGGCGGGATGCTGTCCGTCGCGGGCGGCAAGTGGACGACCTTCCGGCACATCGGTCGTACGGTGATGCAGAAGCTGGAGTCGCTGCCGGGCGCTCCGCTGGGCGACGACTTCGAGCCGATCTCTTCTCTGCCGAAGAAGCTGCCGCTGCCGGGTGTCGCCAACCCGCGTGCTGTTGCGCACCGGTTGCTGGTGGACAATCCGGCGCCGGGGCCGCGGATGGCGGCCGACACGGCGAAGCACCTTGCCACGCACTACGGGTCGTTGGCCTTCGATATCGCTCGACTGGCCAATGAGAACCCCGAGTTGGGTGAGCGGGTGCATGCGGATGCGCCGGAGATCTGGGCGCAGGTTGTTTACGCGCGGGACAACGAGTGGGCCGAGACGGTGGATGACGTCTTGCGTCGTCGGACGACTCTGACCATTCGGGGCCTGGCCACGGACGAGGTCCGGGGCAAGGTGCAGGACCTGCTCGACAAGAAGTAGGACCCAGGACAGGTAGGGGCGGCTCCCGCATCGCGGGCGCCGCCCCTACCTGTATCTGTCTGTCCACGGCCACGGCCACGATCACGGCCATGCCAGTGGCCTGTGCTTCCGGATCATGACCACGCGCTCCCAACCGCCCCTCGAACACCTCCGCACGCTCCCTCAGACGTGTTTCGAACAGGGGGTTCGCCCTCCGTGCCGCCCGCTAGAACGGGAGGCTTCGACTCGGTGGCGCGGTCATGGGGAGCTGGCATATGCGAGGCGGTTGGCACGGTGCGCGGGTCCGTCGGCGGCTGGGGCTGCTGGTGTGCGGGCTGACCCTGGTGGCGCTCGCGGGCGTGCTGCGCGAGTGGTGGCGGGACGCGGCGACGGCGGGTGTCCTGGTCTCCGCGATCGGCGCCTTCGTGTCCGTCGTCGCGCTGGTCGCCGACGTCCTGCGCGGCGATCCCGAACCCGCCGGGCGGTCGGCGGACGAACGCCGTCGCCTCGCGGCCGACGCCCTCGCGGAGGCGGTACGTGAACAGTGGGCGACCGAGGCCCGGTTACGGCGACTGCAGGACCCGGTGCCCCTGGACGTGCGGTGGGCGCCCGCCGACCGGCGGTTGGCCGACCATCCGCAGAACGTCAGGCGGGCCGGGGCGCTGCCCGCGCCGCGCGATGGGCGGATCGAGGAGGTGACCGGGGCGTTCGCCGCGCTGCCGGGGCGGCGTCTGGTGGTGCTGGGCGGGCCGGGGTCCGGCAAGAGCGTGCTGGCGATGCGGTTCGTGCTGAGCAGGCTGGCCGCGCGGCGGCCCGGTGGACCGGTTCCGGTGATCTTTCCGTTGGCGGGCTGGGACCCCAGGCGGACCGGGCTGCGCGTGTGGCTGGCGGAGCGGCTCGCCCTCGACTACCGGCCACTGGCCGCCCCGGCCGACGGCGGCCGCACGCTCGCCCGTGCCCTGCTCGACGCCGGACTCGTACTGCCCGTCCTGGACGGCTTCGACGAGTTGGCGCCGCACTCCTACGGCGAAGCCGTGCGCCGTCTCAACGCCGGGCTCGACGACGACCTGCCGCTGCTGCTCACCAGCCGGAGCGAGCCGTGGGCGGCGGCGGTCGCCGACAGCGACGTGCTCACCGCCGCCGAGGTGGTCGAACTGCTGCCGCTCGACCTGCGTCAGGCCGGCGCCCACCTGGAGCGGACCGCCCGCCCACTGCGCACCGACGACGACGCGACGGTCACCGTATGGACACCTGTGCTGCGGCGGCTCGCCGACCTGCCGGAGCATCCGCTGGCATGCGCCCTCACCACCCCGTTGATGGTGTCGCTGGCCCGCACCGTGTACGGGGACACCTCCGACGACCCCGCCGAACTGCTCGACCGGGAGCGCTTCCCGACACAGGAAGCCGTCGAGGAGCACCTGCTCGGCGCCTTCGTCCCCGCCGCCTACGGCCCGGCCGGGGCGCGGACCGCCTCCGACGCCGTCCGTCGTCTCTCGCTGCTGGCCCGGCTGTTGCAGGCCCGGGGGCGCGGCCGGCTGGCCTGGTGGGAGCTGGACTCGCTGCTGCCGCGGGCCCTCGGGATGTACGCGCCCGGGCTCCTGTCGCTGACCATGCTCTGCGCGCTGCTGCTGCCGGTCACACTGGCGCGCGCGGCGGGCGATCTCGCCGTGGAGGACCTCGCGTCGACGGTCGCCGGCCTGGCCGGGCAGACCCTGGGCTTCGCCTTCGGGGTGGCCCGTCTCCTGCCTGCCGACGAGACCCCTGCGGACCGGCGCTTCGTGCTCCGCCTCGCGACGCTCACCGCCGCGGTGAGCGTGCCGCTGTGGGCCGGTTTCGCCTGGGCGGACGACCTGCGGTTCGGTTTCCGCTTCGGCGGGGTGACCGACGGCTGGCTGCCGGATCTGCTCGGCGGCTGTCTGTTCTCCCTGCTGTTCACGCTGTTCTTCGGCATCGCCGGGCTGCCGCAGCGACCGGCCCCGCTGGGGCTGCCCTGGAGCGGCGCCGCCGGGCGGGCGACGGCGCGCGTCTGCGGTGCCGCGCTGCTGGTGGGCGGCGCCGCGGCGAGCGGGGTGGTGCTCCTCGGCCGCAACGGCAGCCCGTGGACGGTGATCGTCGGCACCGCCTGCGCGGGAGCGGGCGGCGCGCTGCTGCTGAGCGGGACCTGGCGGGGCGGACAGGACGGGACGCAGGGCGTCCGTGCCGGGCACATCGCGCGCCGGTTCGCCGCGGGTCTGGTCCGGGGCACCGCCGCCTCGCTGCTGGTCGGCGTCACCGCTTGCACGGCGGCCGGGTTGGCAGCGGTGGCGGTGACCGCCGTCAAGGCCCGTCCGGCGGCCGACCTGGACGGTCGGTGGATCGACGGCTGGCGGTTCACGGAGCGGGACGACGGGGTCAGGACGGCCGTCACCGTACGTCCGCAGCGCGGCATCCTGCTCCTGCCCGGAGACGGCGCACGGCCCGTCGCCTACCCCGAGGGCGCCCAGCCGCCCGACTGCGCCCTGCCCCTGCTGCGGGACCGCAGCTGCGTCGGATTCACCGCCCGGGGCACGGAGTTCGAGGCCCGGGAGGGCAGCGTCGTGGTCCGGCTGACCCCGGCCGGGGGCGGGGGGCGGGTGACAGTCGCGTACGCGGCCGAGCTGCGGACCCTGCTGCCGGAAGCGGCCCGGGCCTGGCTGGCCCGGGGCCCGGTCTCGGGGGTCGTCGCCCGTTGTCTGCCGCCGTTCGTGGCGGCCGGGGTGCTGATCGGCGTGGTGGGCGGCTGTGTGTGCGGTGTCCATCGCGCGCTGAGCGTGCCGTCCGACGTGATGCGCGCCACGGGTCCGGGTTCCTCCCTGCGCACGGACCGGATCGCGTCCCTGGCCCGTGGCGGCCTCGTCGCCCTCGTCGTGGCGGGTGTCAGCCTGCCGGTCGTGGCGCTGCCCGGCGACTGGGGCGGGCTTGTGCACATCGGCACCCAGCTGTGGCTGCCGCTGGGTACGGCGGCGCTCGCGCTCAGTGCCTGGGGCCGCTTCACGGTGACCCGGGTGTGGCTGGCGGCGACGGGCCGGATGCCGTGGCGGCTGATGGCGTTCCTGGAGGACGCCCACCGGCGCGGGGTGCTGCGCCGGTCCGGGGCGTACTTCGAGTTCCGGCACCTGCGCCTGCAGGGGCACCTCGCCGGGGAGGACGTATCGGGCCGGGGCGTACCGGTCAGCCCTGCTCCACCGCCACCCGTACCTCCTGCGGTCCCGTCAACTCCGCGCGACGCACGATGAGTTCACGCCCGAGGAGCAGCGCGCGCCGGGAGGCCGGGACCGGGTCCGGCAGCGTCGTCAGATCCGTCAGGTGGGCGAAGCCGATGATTCTGCGGATGATCTCCGTGCCGGCGTAGCCCAGGGACTCCGTCCAGACCCGGCGCAGGAAGCGGTCCAGGTACGCGTCGTCGAAGAACGTGTCCACGCGGGTCGGCCACAGAGCGCGGAACTCCCTCTCGAACGCCTCCCAGGACAGGCGGAGTTGGTCCGCATGGTCCGTCAGGCGGCCCAACGCCCTCGCCCGTTCCTCCGACACCAGTGCGTTCGCCCAGTACAGGCCCAGGTCGAAGCCGATCGGGCCGACGAAGGAGAACTCGGGGTCGAAGACCCGGACCACCGGGGTGCCCTCGCGTTCGCCGACCATGATGCTGCCCGTGTGCAGGTCGCCGTGGAGGAGGGCCTGGGCGCTGGTCATGAACAGATGCCTCAGGTCCGCGACCTCCGTACGGAGGCGGGTGTCCGCGCGGAACTCGGACGCCAGGTCTGTCAAGTCCTGGTGCCAGTGGTTGTGTTCGTGCTCGATGTACGGCTCGGAGAGGACCACGTCCTCCGTGATCTTGCAGAGCTCCGGGCTGACCGAGGCCGCGATCAGGGCCTTGCGGGACGCCGAGTCCATGCCGAAGTCGCTGGTCGCGAAGGAGAGTCGGGCGACCAGTTCGCCGATGCGGGCGGAGGTGTCGGGGCCGTATGCCGCGCCCTCGTTGAGGAGGGTGCGCAGGACCTCCAGGTCCGACATGTCCTCCATGACCAGGGCGTAGTTCTCGGGGTCGTAGCCGTGGACGGACGGGATCTTGTCGGGGGCCACGCGCGCGATCTGGTCGTAGGCCCGGGCCTCGGCGTCGGCGCGGTCGGGGCTCATGGGCCAGGACGGGCCGGCCACCCGCACCCAGGGCAGCGCCTGCTTCACGGCCACGCTGCGGGTGCCGTCGGTGGAGGACGCGAGGAAGACGCGGTTCATGTTGCCGTCCGAGACCTCGCGGACGTGGATGTCGGTCACGTCCGGCCAGTGGCCCCGCTCGTGCAGGTAGCCGGGGATGTCGTCGGTCTCCAGGATGCGGTAGCCCATCGTACGAACTCCTCGAACTTCCTTATGCGGTACGGCGCTTGGACAGGGTGAAGCTGAAGACCAGGGCGAGGATGAGCACCGCTCCCTCGACCACGTCCTGGGTGTAGTACGGCAGGCCCTTGATGGTCAGGCCCGTGGTGATGATGCCGATCAGCACCGCGCCGAGGGCCGTGCCCCAGACGTTCGGGCGGCCTCGGCCGAGGACCGAGGTGCCGACCAGGGCGACCGCCACTGCCTCCAGGAGCTGGGAGGTGCCGGCGGACACGTCGCCCTGGCCGATGCGGGAGGCCAGGATCAGGCCGCCGATCGAGGCGAGGACGCCGGAGATGACGTAGGCCAGGGCACGGTAGGCGCCGACGCGGATGCCGGCCAGCCGGGAGGCCTCGGGGTTGGCGCCGATGGCGTAGAGGACGCGGCCCCAGCGGGTGCGGGCCAGGAAGACCCAGGCGGCGACGGTCAGGCCGCCGAAGATCAGGACGGAGATGGGGATGCCCAGGATCGTGCCACGGTCGATCTTCAGGAAGCCCTCGGTGAACTTCCCGGGGGCCGTCGTCCCGTCCTCCAGCGTCATGCCGGGGGTGATGGACTGGCCGTCGACCAGCACCAGCTTGAGTCCCTGGATGACGAAGAGGGTCCCCAGGGTGGCCAGCATGTCCGGGATCTTCAGTACGACGATGAGGAGCGCGTTGAGCAGACCGACCAGCGCGCCCGCCGCCAGCACCGAGAGGATCGCGACCGTGCCGATCTGGTTGTGGACGACCATCGTCTGGGCGGCGACGGAGACGCCGAGGCCGGCCACCGCTCCTACGGACATGTCCATTCCGCCGACGGCCATGGTGAGCGTGACGCCCAGGCCGAGGATGGCGGCGACGGAGACATAGCGCAGGGTGTCGAGGAGGGTCGCGGACTCGCGGAACGAGCCCTCGCTCAGCGCGAAGTAGAGGAACAGCGCGACCGTGACGAAGATGAAGCCGTACTTGATGACGGCGTTCTGGACGCGGGCGGCCGTGCTGGGGGCGGTGGACGGGGTCGCCGTCTTCGCCGGGGCGCTCTGAGTCGTGGTCATGGGGTTTCCTCAAGGATCCGGCGTCACACCGACGCCGAGATGGTCTGGATCACGCGGTCGCGTTCCGCGTCTTCGCCGTACGCGTCGAGGTGGATCTCCCCGGCGGCGAGTACGACGACCCGGTCGGCGATCTCGAGGATCTCGTCGACGTCGGCGGACAGGACGAGAACGGCCGCGCCTTCGGCGGCCAGGGCGCGGGCCCGGCGGCCGATGTCACGGCGGGCGCCGATGTCCACACCTCGGAACGGCTCGTCCAAGATGAGGACCCGGGGTGTCTCGGCGAGCCAGCGGCCGACGACGACCTTCTGCTGGTTGCCGCCGGACAGCTCCTCGACGGTGCTGTGCTCGTCGCGGGCGACAACCCCGAGGGCGTCGATGGTGGCGCGGCCGAGGGCGTCCTCCTTGCCTCCCTGCACCAGCCCCAGCCTGGACAGCGACTTGAGGAACGGCAGTGAGATGTTCTGCGCGACCGACCAGCCCGGCACCAGGGCGTCGGCATGGCGGTCCTCGGGGACCAGATGGACGCCTGCCCGGATCGCGTCCGACGGCCGCCTCGGCTCGTACGGCTTGCCGTCCAGTTCGACCGCACCCGCCGCGAAGGGCTCGGCGCCGAACAGGCCGCGGGCCAGCTCGGTCTTGCCCGCACCCAACAGACCGACCACGCCGGTGACTTCGCCGGTGCGCAGGTCGAGGTCGAGCGGGGCGCGGCCTTCGAGGAGTCGTACACCTCGAAGGGAGAGGACCGCTTCGCCTTCGGCGCCCTCGCGGACCGGGCGGGCCGTGGTGGCCTCCTGGGCCTGGGCGAGCATCGCGCGCAGGGCCGCGTCCCAGTCGAAGGGCCTCGCCTGGTCCTCGGTGAGACGGCCGTCCCGGAGTACGACCAGGCGGTCGGCGAGGGCGTCGATCTCGCCGAGGCGGTGGGAGACGTACAACACCGCGATGCCGTCGTCCCGCATCTTCTCGACGAGCGCGAAGAGGCGCTCCGCCTCGGCCGCCGAGAGCGCGGAGGTCGGTTCGTCGAGGATCAGGAGGCGGGGGCGGGTGGCCAGGGCGCGGGCCAGGATGAGCAACTGGCGGTCGGAGATACCGAGTTCGCTCACATCGCGGCGGAGGACGGAGTCGGTCCAGTCGAGGCCGAGGCCCGCCTGGATCTCGCGGGCCCGGGCGAGGGTGCGGCCGTTGTTGAGGAAGGGATTGCCGCGCTTCTGCGCCAGTTCCTCGAAGACCAGGTTCTCGGCGACCGTGAGGCCGGGCACGATGCCCTCGCCGATGCGCTGGTGGACCGTCTGGATGCCCAACTGCCGGGCCGCAAGGGGCGACTGGAGAGCTGCGGGCTCCCCTGCGACCCGCACCTCCCCGCCGTGGTCCGTGTGCACGCCCGACAGGATCTTGATGAGCGTGGACTTGCCGGCGCCGTTCGCGCCGAGCAGCGCGACCACGCTGCCCGGGGCGATGTCCAGCGAGACGGAGGTGAGCACCGTCTTGCCGCCGAAGGCCATGCTGACGTCGGTCAGGCCGACCGCCGGCACCTCTTCAAGGGAAGCCTCAGTGGGCGACATTGGGAATCCAGTCGGCGGTGCTGACCTTGGAGAGGTTCAGTGCAGGCAGGGCCGTGCGCAGCTGGTCCATGTTCTCGATCTTGTTCTTGCGCAGGAAGTCCTGGGTGATGGCGACGGCGGGGAAGGAGACCGTGTCCTTGTTGAGCCGGCCGGCCAGCTCCAGGGCGGCGGTACGGACGACGGCGGCGCCGACCGCGGACGGGTCGGTGCCCGCGGTGGCGACCCACGGGCTGTTCGCCGCGGTCATGTTCTGGATGTCGGCGTTGGAGACGTCAGCGCCGAAGACCTTCACCTTGTCCTGGAGCTTCTTGTTCTGCACGGCGAGGACCGTGCCCTTCGCCAACTCGTCGTAGGGGGCGAAGATGCCGGTCACGTCCGAGTGCTGGGTGAGCGCGGCGGAGACCAGGGGAACGTTGTCGGTGGCCGTGGAGTCGGTGACCTTGCCGACCTTGAACTGCTGCTTCCAGCCCTGCGCGGCGAGTTCCTTCGCCCAGACGGTGTTCCGCTTGTCGAGGGCGGCGTACCCGGCCACGTTGACGTAGCCGACCTTGGCGTCACTGCCGACCGACTCGGCCATCACGTCGAGGACGGCCTGGGCCATGCTCGCGTCGTCCTGCTCGGTGGAGACCACGCCCTTGGTCTTGGTCTCGACGTCGTAGACGACGACCTTGATGCCCTTCTTCACGGCCTTGTCGATCTCCGGCTGGATGGTCGCCGGGAAGCCGTGGTCGATGATGATCGCCTGCGCGCCGGAGTTGATCGCCGAGGAGAGGTCCGTGGCCTGCTTGGCGTTGTCGGCCTGGGCGTCGTACGTCGTCAGGTCGATGCCGAGGGCCTTGGCCTGGGCCTTGGCGCCGTTGCCCCACTGCTCGAAGTAGTCGCCGGCGCCGCTCTGCCGGACCAGGGCGACCTTGACCGTGCCCTTGCTGAAGGGTGCGGGCTTCTTGCCGGTGGCGGCGGAGGCCGAGGCGGCGGTGTCGCCGGTCTTCGTCGAGGCGTCCGAGGACTGCGAGCAGCCGGAGAGGACCAGGGCGGAGACGGAGGCCAGCGAGAGCGCGGCAAGGGGTACGCGGATACGGGACATGAGGGGCTCCAGGTGCAAGGGGCGGCGCTGAGGGGAGGAGGGGTTGCCTGAACCGGAGCAGGGGTGGATTTGCGCCAGCGCGGAGAGGCTTGGCGGTCACGCGCCGGAGGAGGGCGCGGTGGGGCTCCGGGGGAGGTCAGCGACAGCTGGCCGTGGTCGACCGGAGCAGGTCCACGTACAGCCGCCGCACGAGCAGCAGCGTCTTCATGGGTAGATCATGAGAACGGTTTCAGCCATGCGTCAAAGGGATGAACGCGCTTTCTCAATCCTTGAGACAACGACTACGTCACACCTGGTCGGCGCCTCGCCTGGAGTTACCATCGGCTGACCGGCACCCGACCCGGCACAGTGAGGCCCTGATGACGACCCCTCGCGCGACCGCGCTGCTCATGCCCTGCATGCGCCGCTGTCCCGGCGCGCTGTGTCGCGGCTGAACCCCTGTTCGCCGAAGTCGCCCTTCCCTCCCCGCCCGTCCGGTGCTTGTCTCGGTATCCGGACTTCCCTCCCAGCTTCCTGGAGTTGCTCCCATGACCCTCCTGACGACCTGGCCCGAGTCCGGCCCCGAGACCCTCGTGCGCCGTACCTCGGACCCCGCCGAGATCGCCGAGGCGCTCAAGCCGCTCGGTGTGCGCTACGAGCAGTGGCCGATCCGCGAGGACGTCCCCTTCGACGCCGACAGCGAGACGGTGTTCGCCGCCTACGGGCCGGAGATCGAGAAGCTGAACGCCGAGGAGGGCTTCACCACCGTCGACGTCCTCGGCCTGCACCCCAGCGACGACCCGGAGTTCCCGGCCAAGGCGAAGGCGGCCCGCGAGAAGTTCCTCCAGGAGCACACGCACGACGACGATGACGAGGTCCGCTTCTTCGTCTCCGGCTCCGGCATCTTCTACCTGCACGTGAACGGCGAGGTGCACGCCGTCTTCTGCGAGAAGGGCGACCTGCTGGGCGTGCCGCGCGGCACCACGCACTGGTTCGACATGGGCACCAACCCGTCCTTCACCGCGATCCGCTTCTTCCACGAGGAGGACGGCTGGATCGGCAACTTCACCGGCTCGACGATCGCCTCGGGCTTCCCGGACTACGACACGATCGCGGCCGGATACGCGGCCGACAGGGCCGCCAAGTGAGCCTGCGGGGCCTCGAGTTCGACGTGGACGCCGTGGTGCTCGACATCGAGGGCACCACGAGCGCCACGGGCTTCGTCGTCGATGTGCTCTACCCGTACTCGCGCTCTCGTTTCGGAGCGCTGCTCTCGGAGCGGAGCGGTGATCCTGACGTGGCGCGCGCGATCGCGCAGGTGCGCGAGGAACTCGGCGAGCCCGACGCCGACCCGGCGCGTATCGAGAAGGCCCTCAACACCTGGCTCGACGAGGACCGCAAGGCGACCCCGCTGAAGACCCTCCAGGGCGTCATCTGGTCGGAGGGCTTCGCCTGCGGCGACCTCGTCTCGCACTTCTACGACGACGTCGTACCGCGACTGCGCGCGTGGCACGCGGCGGGCGTGCGGCTGTACGTCTACTCGTCCGGGTCGGTGGCCGCGCAGCGCGCGTGGTTCGCGTCGAGCCCGGAGGGCGATCTGCTGCCGCTGGTCTCGGGGTTGTACGACACCGAGAACGCGGGTCCCAAGCAGGAGCCGGAGTCGTACGGCCGTATCGCCGAAGCCGCCGGGATCGCCCCCGACCGGCTGCTCTTCCTCTCCGACCGGCCCGGCGAGCTGGACGCGGCCCGGGCGGCCGGCTGGCACGCGGTCGGGATCCGGCGGCCCGGGGAGCCGTACTTCGAGCCGGGTGTCGGCGACCACGCGGCGGCGGGGGCGTTCGACGAGATCACCATCAGCACTTCCAGGAGCACCACATGACCGACGGCATCAGCGCGCTCGACCTCGAGGAGGCGGGGGCGGTTCTCGCCGCCGAGTCCGCACGTTTCGCGTCCTTCGGCTGGATGCGGGGGACGTCCGGGAACCTGTCCGTGGTGCTCTCGCACGAGCCGCTGCGGCTCGCGGTGACGGCCAGCGGGCACGACAAGGGTGAACTGACCCCGGCGGACGTGGTGTTGGTGGACGGTCAGGGGGCTGCCGTGCATGGCGGGAAGCCGTCCGCCGAGGCCGAACTGCATGCGCGGGTCGCCGCGCTGACCGGGGCGGGGGCCGTTGTTCATGTCCACACGGTCGCCTCGGTCGCGATGGGGAAGCGCGAGCCGGGCGGGATCGTCTTCAAGGACGTGGAGATGCTCAAGGGGGTCGGGCAGCCGGCCCACGACGTCGAGGTGACGCTGCCGGTCATCGCCAACAGCCAGGACATGAAGGTGCTGGGCGACCGGCTGGAGGAGGCGCGGAATCCCCGGATGCCGGCCGTGGTCGTCGCGGGGCACGGGCTGTACGTGTGGGGTTCGGATCCGCGGCAGGCCCGGCATCACACCGAAGTGGTGGAGTGGCTCCTGGAGTTGGAGCTCACCCAGCGCTGACGGCACGTCAAGAAGCGGCCCGGTCACGGAGACCGGGCCGCCTGCGTCTTACGGCCGACTAGCGCAGGTGCTCCGACGGGAGCTGGCCCGCCGACACCTCCAGCACGCCCCGCTCGGTGACCAACCCCGTCACCAGCCGACCCGGCGTCACGTCGAACGCCGGGTTGTGGCCCCGTGACTCGGCCGGTGCCACGCGCACCCCGCCCCACTCCAACACCTCTGCCTCGCCGCGGAGTTCGATGTGGATGTCGTCGCCGGTCTTGGTGGAGAGGTCGACCGTGGTGGTGGGGGCCGCCACCAGGAACGGGATGCCGGCGTCGGCGCAGGCGAGGGCCACGCCCACGGTGCCGACCTTGTTGGCGGTGTCGCCGTTGGCCGCGATGCGGTCCGCGCCGACGATCGCCGCGTCCACCTCGCCGCGCAGGATGGTGCCGGCCGCGGCGCCGTCCGCCTGGACGTAGTGCGGGATGCCTTCCTGGACCAACTCCCAGGCGGTGAGGCGGGATCCCTGGAGCAGGGGGCGCGTCTCGTCGGCGTAGACGACCTCAAGGCGTCCGCGCGCGTGGAGTTCGCGGATGACGCCGAGTGCGGTGCCCCAGCCGGCCGTGGCCAGCGCGCCCGTGTTGCAGTGGGTCAGGATGCGCAACGGGCGGTCCTCGCCGACCCGTTCGAGCAGCCAGTCGGCGCCGGACGCGCCCATCGCGCGGTTGCCCTCGACGTCCTCGCGCTGCACGGCGGCGGCCTCTGCCAGCACCGCGTCCAGGCCATCGGCGAAGCGGGTCATGACCCGGTCCACGCACACCATGAGGTTGACTGCGGTGGGCCGGGCCTCGCGTATGCGGGCGACGGCGGCGCGTGTCTCGGCCTCGGTCCAGCCGTCCCGCTCGCCCTGGAGCAGCGCGAGCGCGACGCCGTAGGCCCCGGCCGCCCCGATCGCGGGCGCTCCACGCACCACCAGGCGCTGGATCGCGTCCACCAACGTGTCCACATCGCGGACACCCATCGTCTCGGTGCGGTGCGGCAGCAGGGTCTGGTCGATCAGCGCGAGACCGGTACCGGTCCAGTCGACGGCGCGCAGTTCCTGGGACATAACGGGACACTCCTGATGTTCCGATGGTGTCCGTCACCGTACATGACCTGCCAGAACCAGAGTTCGAGACAGTCGAGCAGGTGTCCGGAAACCGGTGTTACAGTCCAGCACCTGCATCCCGCAGGCCGACACCCGTGTCCCACAGGCCGAGACGAAGGAGGAACGCGTGCCGCTGACGATGCGCCGTTTCCTCGACCACGGCCACTGCGCGAGCGACGGCTGTCGACGCTGACCCGTCCCCCTCGGCGTCCCCACCCCCCTCCCCGAAACCCTCACACGCTCCCGCCAGAGCGTGCTCCGCCGTATCCGGAAGGTCCCCCGATGCACCGCAGATCCCGTCGTACCCTCCAAGTCGCCGCCGCCACCGCGTTCCTGGTCACCGCGGCCACGGCCTGCAACGCCGCCGCGAAGAACGACGCCTCGACGAGCGCGAGCGGAGGAAGCGGCAAGTCGTTCACGCTGGTCACGCCGGACGCCGTCGGCCAGAACGAGTTCCTGAAGCTCGCCGTCACCGGCGTCAAGGACGCGGCGAAGCAGCACGACGGAACGCAGAAGGTCTACGAGTCCACCGACACCGCCTCCCAGCAGCAGAACGTCCAGGCCGCCGTGGACGCGCAGCCGGACGTCATCGTGCTGGTCGGCTTCGAGTTCGCCGACCTGGTGGCGCAGCAGGCCAAGGCGCACCCGAAGCAGCAGTTCCTGATGATCGACGCGTGCACGACGAAGACGTTCAAGAACGTCAGCTGCGCGGTCTTCCGGGAGCACGAGGGCGTCTACCTCGCGGGCGCCGAGGCCGGGCTGCTCAGCAAGTCCGGCAAGGTCGGCGCGGTCGACGTCCTCGACACGCCCCAGTTCCGCCGCTACAGCGACCCGTTCGCGGCCGGCGCCAAGAAGGTCGCCGCCAAGACCGAGACGTCCACGCGCTTCGTCGGCGGCCAGTCCCCCTTCGACGACTCGGCCCGCGCCAAGGAGCAGGCGAACTCGCTGCTCGCCAAGGGCTACGACCAGCTGATGGCGGCGGCCGCGGCCGGCAACTACGGGGTCTTCGAGGCCGCCAAGGCCAAGGGCGCGTTCGCGTACGGCGTCGACGTCAACCAGTGCCCCTCGGCGCCGGGCACGGTCGTCGACAACGTGATCAAGCGCACGGACGTCGCCGTGGAGAAGGGCATCGAGGCGGTCCTGGGCGGAAAGGCGGGCACCACCGTCTCGTACGGCCTGAAGGAGGGCGGCATCAGCCTCACCGGTCTGGAGGCCGGTGTCGACTCGTCGAAGTGCGTGATCGCCGACCACAAGGACGTGCTGAAGCAGGTCGAGGCGCTGCGCGACCAGATCGTCGCCGGAAAGCTCAAGGTCGATGACCCCGCCGCGAGCTGACGCCGACGCGGGCGCCGGCCGGGCCGACTTCGCCGTCGAACTCCGGGGAATCACGAAGCGGTTCCCCGGCACGCTCGCCAACGACGAGGTCGACCTGGCCGTCCGCCACGGCGAGATCCACGCCCTGATGGGCGAGAACGGCGCCGGCAAGTCCACGCTCATGGCGGTCCTGTACGGCATGGAGCGCCCGGATGCCGGGACGATCCATATCGACGGGCGGGACGTGAGCTTCGCGAGCCCGTCCGACGCGATGGCCGCCGGGCTCGGCATGGTCCACCAGAGCTTCAAGCTCTTCGACTCGCTGACGGTCGCCGAGAACGTCGTCTACGCCGCCGAGCCGCGCCGTTTCGGCCTGGTGGACCGCGCCGCGGCCCGCCGCCGGGTGCGTGAACTGGCGGAGGAGCACGGCCTCGCCGTCGACCCGGACGCCCGGGTCGGCGAACTGCCGGTGGGTCTGCGCCAGCGCGTGGAGATCCTGAAGCTGCTGCACCGCGGCGCCCGCACGCTCATCCTCGACGAGCCGACCGCCGTGCTCACGCCGGCCGAGGCGGACGCCCTGTTCGCGGTGCTCAAGTCGCTGGCCGCGCAAGGCCGCACGGTGATCCTCGTCACGCACAAACTGCGCGAGGTGCTGGAGGGCAGCGACCGCGTGACCGTACTGCGGGACGGCCGGGTGGTGGCCCGGCTGGTGACCGCGGACACGTCCGCGGACGAGATCGCGGCGGCGATGACGGGCCGCGCGGTCGAGTTGGACCGCATCCATGCGGCGGGTTCGCCGGGTGAGGTCGTCCTCGATGTGTCGGGACTGGCCACGGACTCCGTCCAGGATGTGGAACTCACCGTCCGGGCGGGTGAGATCGTCGGAATCGCCGGCGTCGCGGGCAACGGGCAGAGCGAGCTGGTCGAGGCGCTGGCCGGGCTGCGGCCGGTCGTCGCCGGGCGGGTGTCGCTGGGCGGCCAGGACATCACCCACGCGTCGGCCGCCGAACGCCGGGCCAAGGGGCTGGCGTACGTTCCGGAGGACCGGCACGCGGTCGGTACGGCACCGGCGGCCTCGGTCGCGGACAACCTGGCGATGGGGCATCACCGTACGTCGCTGTCCTCACGTGGGCTGCTGCCGCCGACGGCCGTGCGTGCGCATGCGCGGAAGCTGGTCGAGCGCTTCGGCATCAAGGCCTCGAGCACTGATGTGCCGGCCTCGGCGCTGTCCGGCGGCAACCTGCAGAAGCTGCTCATCGGCCGCGAACTCGCCCATGAGGCCCCGCTGTTGCTCGTCGAGCAGCCCACGCGCGGGGTCGACATCGGCGCCATCCAGAACATCCACGACCAGCTGATCGCCTACCGCGACGCAGGACATGCGGTGCTGCTGGTCTCGGCCGAGCTGAGCGAGATACAAGGGCTCGCGGACCGGGTGCTGGTGATGTTCGAGGGGCGGGTGACGGCTACGTACGCGAAGGATCAGGCGGACGAGCGGGTGTTGGGGCTGGCGATGGCCGGGGGCGCCCGGTGATCAGTCGAGTATCCGGGGCCTTCCGCTCCCCCATCACCTTCTCCGTCCTCGCCGGTGTCCTCATCGGCGCCCTCTTCCTCATCGGCACCGGCGCCGATCCGATCGCCGCCTACCAGGCCGTACTCACCGGCTCGCTCGGCGCCGACGGCATCGGTTCCACGCTCACCACCGGCACCAGCGTGCTCGGTATGGCGCTCGCGCTGGCGATCCCGTTGCGAGCCGGGCTGATCAACCTCGGTGGCGACGGACAGATGGTGCTCGGCGGCATCACCGCGGCCGTGACCGGCCTCTACTCGCCGTTGCCCGCGCCTCTCACCGTCGTACTGGCCCTCCTCTCGGGCATGGCGGCCGGCGCCGCGTATGCCGTCCTGGCCGCCCTCTGCGAGAACCACTTCGGCGTCCCGTTGCTGGTCAGCAGCCTGCTGCTGAGCTACCCGGCGGTCTCGCTCGCCTCCTACCTGGCCCGCTATCCGCTCAAGGAGCCCGGCTCCAGCCTCCCCCAGACGCGGGCCATGCCGGACGGCGTGGCGCTGCCCGCGTTCGGCGACTCGACGGTGACGGTCGGACTGCTGCTGGTCGTCCTCGCGGCGGCCGCGTACTGGTTCACCGACCGGCGCACCGCCTTCGGCTACGAGATCCGGATGACCGGCCTCAACTCCCGCTTCTCCGCGTACGCGGGCGTCGAACGCCGGGGCCTGACCCTGAAGTTGATGTCCGTCTCGGGCGCGCTCGCCGGACTCGTGGGCGCCATCGGGGTGTTGAGCTTCCCGTACCGCTTCGTGGACGGCTCGCTCACCGCACCCGGCTACACCTGGACGGGACTCACCGCCGCGCTGCTGGCGGCCGCCGCTCCCTTCGGCACGGTGATCGCATCCTTCTTCTTCGCCGTCCTCCAGGTCGGCGGGCTCGCGATGGAGCGGACCACGGAGGTGCCGCGCGAGCTGACGCAGGTGCTGCAAGCGGTCGTCATCGTGTTCCTGGCCGCCCGGCTGCGGTTCCCTGAGCGGTGGTTCGGGAAGCGAAGGGAAGCTGTCTGATGTTCTTCGACTCCGATCTCCTGATGTCGGCGCTGCGCGCGCTGACCCCGATCCTGCTGGCCGCGCTCGGCGGAGCGATCTGCGAGCGGGCCGGGGTGTTCAACATCGGCCTCGAAGGCATGATGCTGCTCGGCTGCTTCACCTCCGTGGCGACGAGCTGGTTCACCGGCAGCCCGTGGCTCGGGGTGCTGGCCGCCGCGCTCGCGTCCGCCGCGTACTCACTGATCCTCGCCGTGGGGGCGGTGACGCTCAAGGGCGACGCGGTGGTGCTGGGAATCGCCATGAATCTGCTGGCGGTTGGCCTGACCAGCTTCCTGCTGCGTACGGTCTTCGGTGTGCAGGGCACTTTTGACGATCCGTCACTCGCCGGGCTGCCACTGGTCGGTGGCTTCACGCCGCTGGCGTATCTGGCGTTCGTAGCCGTCGCGCTGGCCGCGGTGATGCTGTCCCGGCATGTGTGGGGGCTGCGGCTGCGCGGGGTCGGCGAGGCGCCGGACGCGGCGGCGACGCTCGGGGTGAGCCCGGCGAAGTACAAGTACGCGGCCGTGCTGGTCTCGGGCGTGCTGTGCGGTCTCGCCGGTGCCCAACTCGCCCTCGGGAACGTGACCTTGTTCTCCGAGAACATGACCGCGGGCCGCGGCTGGATCGCCGTCGTCGCCGTCATGCTCGGCCGCGCCCTGCCCCTCGGCGTGCTGCTCGCCGCGCTGCTGTTCGGTCTGGCCGAGGCGGCCGGCTTCCGCCTCCAGGGCCTCGGTCTGCCGCAGCAGGCGACCGACGCCGCGCCGTACGTCGTCACGCTCGGCGCCCTCTTCCTCACGACGGCCCGCCGCCGTCGTACCCGCCCCTCCCCCGGAGTCGCCTCATGACCCAGGACCTGCTGCCCGTCACCCGAATACCGCGCACCGGCCTTCCGGCCCACGCCGTCGTCGTCGGCGACCCGGCCCGCGCGGCCGCCGTCGCCGCGCTGCTGGACGGTGCCGAAGAGGTGTCGTACCACCGCGAATACCGTGTGTTCAGCGGGAGTTGGAAGGGCGTGCCGGTCGTCGTGGCCTCGCACGGGGTGGGTGCGCCGGGCGCGATCCTGCTGTTCCAGGAGCTGGCCGACGCGGGCGTGCGCGCCTTTGTGCGGTTCGGTACGGCGGGTGCGATGAAGGCGGGGATCGGCGACGGCGACCTGGTGATCGCGGAGGCGGCCGTACGGGACGACGGGGTCACGCATCAGCTGCTGCCGCCGGAGTATCCGGCGGTCGCGGCGCCGGAGGCGGTGTTCGCGCTGCAACGCGCGGCGCGGGAGGCGGGTGCCCCGCACCACCGGGGGATCGTGTGGACGCGGGCCGCGTTCCAGCCGGGGCTGCTGCCCCTCTTCTCCTACGAGGGTGCCGGACTCGCCGCCATCGAGATGGAGTTGTCCGCACTGCTGGTCACGGCCTCGCTGCGGGGTCTGTTCGCGGGCGGTGTGCTGGTCGTCGACGGGGCGAACGCGGACGAGCTGGTGGACGAGGGGGGCGCCAGCGTCTACGACCCGCACCGGGAGGTCGTCGCGGCCGGTGTCGAACGGGGTGCGGTGGTGTCGCTGGAGGCGCTGCGGCTGCTGGCCGAGGAGTACGAGGCGTGAGCGTGAGTGTCGATCTGCTGGTGCACGGCGGGGACGTACTCACCGTCGACGAGGCCGGAACCGTCGTACGGGACGGGGCAGTTGCGGTCCACGAGGGCGAGATCGTCGCCGTCGGGGCGGCCGAGGAGCTGAGAACTCGGTTCACAGCCACGGAGGTCATTGACGCCGCGGGCTGCCTCGTCCTGCCCGGGCTCGTCAACACCCACACCCACCTCGCGATGACCCTGCTGCGCGGTCTCGCCGACGACGTCACCCTCCAGGGCTTCCTGGAGCGGGTGCTGCCGGCCGAGGCGCGGCTGCTGACGCCGAAGAACGTGGCGGCGGCGGTGCGGCTGGCGATCGCGGAGAGCGTACGGGCGGGGGTGACGTCCGCGCTGGACATGTACTGGTTCCACGAGGCGGCCGAGCAGGCGGCCCGCGAGGCGGGCTGGCGGCTGCACTCGGGGCCCACCTTCATGGACGTCCCGGAGCCGCCCGACGGCATGCCCTACGCGGACCGGCTCGACTGGGCCCGCCGCGACCTGGCAGCTCGCGGCCCGGCCCGCCCCGGCCACCGCCCCGTCCTCTTCGCGCACTCCACGTACACCCTCTCCCCCGAGCAGCTCACCGAAATCGCCGCCCTGGCCCGGGAGTTCGGGGCGCTGCTGCACATCCACGCGGCGGAGAACGCGACCGAAGTGGCCACCGTCGAGGTGCGCTACGGCAAGCGCCCGGTCGAGTTGCTCGACTCCCTCGGCCTGCTCGGCCCCGACCTGCTGCTCGCGCACGCCGTGGACCTCACCGGCCCGGAGATCGCCGCGCTGGCCCGCACCGGCACCTCGGTCGCCCACTGTCCGGTGTCGAACCTGAAGCTGGGCTGCGGGATCGCGCCGGTGCCGCGGCTGCTGAGCGCCGGGGTGACCGTCGGGCTCGGCACCGACGGGGCCGTCAGCTCCAACACGCTGGACGTGCTGGGGGCGGTGCGGCAGGCGGCGCTCGTGCACAAGGCGGGCGGCGACCCGACCGCGGTCGGCGCCCAACAGGCCGTACGGATGGCGACGATCGAGGGCGCGCGGGCGCTGGGGCTCGGTGATCACCTGGGCTCCCTGGAGGCGGGCAAGCGGGCCGACCTGGTCGTGCTCGACCTGGGCGCCCCGCATCTGCGGCCGCTGCACGACCCCTGGTCGACGCTGGCCTACGCGGCGCACTCGGCGGACGTGCGGGACACCGTGGTGGACGGGCGGGTGCTGCTGCGGGACCGGGTCCTGACCACGCTGGACGAGGCGGTGCTGATCGCCGACCTGGAGGCGCTGGCCGATCCGGGCGTCTGAGCTTGGCCTTCGCTGTCCCGTTCACCCCGTTGAACCCCCATAATGGCGTAAGACATCGGACGTCTCCTCGGACGTGCGGGAACGGTGTTGCGGGAGCGGTGCGGAACCACAGGGAGGCCGGTCATGGCAGTCACCGACGAGGCGATCGAGAAGATCAAGGGCATGATCGTCTCCGGCGCGCTGCGGCCGGGCGACCGGCTGCCCAAGGAGAGCGAACTCGCCTCCGAGCTCGGGCTCTCGCGCAACTCCCTGCGGGAGGCGGTGCGCGCCCTGTCGCTGATCCGGATCCTGGACGTGCGGCAGGGCGACGGCACGTATGTGACGAGCCTGGATCCGCAACTCCTGCTGGAGGCGCTGAGCTTCGTCGTCGACTTCCACCGTGACGACACGGTGCTGGAGTTCCTGGCCGTGCGCCGGATCCTGGAGCCGGCCGCGACGGCGATGGCGGCCTCGCGCATCAGCGAGCAACAACTGGACGCGCTGTCGGCCCAATTGGACAGACTGGGCGAGGCGCCGTCGGTGGAGGAGCTGGTCGCCTGCGACCTCGACTTCCACCGGGGAATCGTGCAGAGCTCAGGAAATTCCGTGCTCTGCTCCCTCCTCGACGGCCTGTCGGGCCCGACCACCCGGGCCCGCATCTGGCGCGGCCTCACCCAGGAGGACGCGGTCAGCCGCACCCTGCGCGAACACCGCGCGATCCTGGCCGCCCTCAGGGACCGCGACGCGGAGGCGGCTCGGTCGTGGGCGACGGTGCACATCGCGAGCGTGGAGCAGTGGCTCAGGGCGAGTCTGTGACGCGGGATCCGAACGCCGCCACCCGGGTGGGTGAAAGGGCGCCGGGCAGGCCCGGTGTCGGGGAACTGTCGGACGTCGGATCTCTCCTGGTCGTCTGACCTGCCCGGGCAGGGGGGTGTCCCGGGGTGGCGTTCGGGGCAGGGTTCCGTTCACTCCCCCGTGCAAGGGGGCTGCGGGCGCCCCCGCCGCACGCCGTAAGGTTGGGTGGTCAAGCGAGGGCACGTCGGAAGGAGGCCTGGGTGATCGAGCTCGAGGGGGTTCCCGAGCTGATCGACCCGGTCATGGTGGCCGCGTTCGAGGGCTGGAACGATGCCGGCGACGCCGCCTCCACCGCGGTCGCGCATCTGGACAGGGAATGGAAGGGCGAGGTGTTCGCGGCGCTGGACGCCGAGGACTACTACGACTTCCAGGTGAACCGCCCCACGGTGTGGATGGACGGCAACGTGCGCAAGATCACGTGGCCGACGACAAGGTTGTCGGTGGTCCGGATCGGCGGCGAGAAGCCGCGCGACCTGGTACTCGTCCGAGGTATCGAGCCGTCCATGCGGTGGCGCTCGTTCTGCAACGAGCTGCTCGGCTTCGCCCACGAGCTGGGCGTGGAGCTGGTGGTCATCCTGGGCGCCCTGCTCGGCGACACCCCGCACACGCGTCCGGTCCCGATCAGCGGGACCACGTCCGACGCGGACCTGGCCCAGCGGATGGACCTGGAGGAGACCAAGTACGAGGGCCCCACGGGCATCGTCGGCGTCCTCCAGGAGGCCTGCACGCACGCGGGCGTGCCCGCGGTCAGCCTGTGGGCGGCCGTACCGCACTACGTGTCGCAGCCGCCGAACCCGAAGGCGACGCTGGCGCTGCTCAACCGCCTCGAGGACCTGATCGACGTGCGCATCCCGCTGGGCGAGCTGCCCGAGGACGCGCGCGCCTGGCAGGTCGGCGTGGACCAGCTGGCCGCCGAGGACACCGAGGTCGCCGAGTACGTCCAGACGCTGGAGGAGGCCCGGGACACCGCGGAGCTGCCGGAGGCCTCGGGCGAGGCGATCGCGCGTGAGTTCGAGCGGTATCTGCGGCGCCGGGACGGCGGGACGGGCCCGGCCGGGCCGGGCGGGCACGCGACGGCGGACGGCAGCGACAGCTCGTCGTATCTGCGGGACGGCCCCAGCGGCCGTACGAAACCGCCGAAGCCGCCGAAGCCGGGGACGGACGCGGACGACAGGCCGGGCTCGGACGACGAGGACTCGTCGGAGGACTGACCGGAGACGCGGAGAAGGGGCGGTGCGCATCAGGCGCACCGCCCCTTCCTGTTGCGCTCGCCCCAATGGTGTTTGGCCGGTTTGGGGCGTGACATCTGCTTCCGGACGGATTGCACACGTTACCCAATTCAACTTGTTTCCAAACCGAGTTGGCGAAGACGGGGTTTACGGGCCGCCCTCGGAGTGCTTGGTTGTGCACCGACGGCCACCCGCACGGACCGAGGGGAGCGGTACCGATGAGCGACCAGGTACAGCCGGAGCAAGGGCCGGGAACGTCCGGGCCCGGGCCCGACGGAGCGGGATTCACCTATCGAGGGGCCGAGCAGGAGCTGATCGTCGTCGCCCGGCCGGAGGCCCGGCTGCGCGCCCAGACCGAGGGCGTCCGCTCGGCCGCGGGTGCGGACGTGTCGGCCCTCAACATGTTCCTCAGCGACGAACAGCTCGCGCTCCAGCCGCTGTTCGGCAGCGAGGAGCGGCTGCAGCAGTCCGCCGCGCCGGGCGAGGCGAACGTGCCCGACCTGGCGCTGTTCTACCGGGTGCGCGGCGGCGAGAGCCGGGCCGAGGAGCTGCGTTCGCGGATCGCGGCGCTGCCGGGCATCGAGACGGCGTACATCAAGCCGGGTGCCGTACCCGCGTCTTTGGCGGAGGAGAGCGGCCGGCTCAAGGAGGGGGCCCCGGTCACGCCCGACTTCAGCGGCCGCCAGGGCTATCTGCGGCCGGCGCCCGAGGGGATCGACGCCCACTGGGCATGGCAGCGCCCCGGTGGGACGGGTCAGGGGGTGACGGTCATCGACGTCGAGGGCGCCTGGCAGCTGGGCCACGAGGACCTGGCCGCCAAGCTGGCCGGCGTCGTGGTCGGCACCCCGCTGACCGACCTGGCCTGGCGCAACCACGGCACCGCGGTGATCGGCGTGATCGGCGGCGACCCGGGCGAGTACGGCGTGAACGGCATCGTGCCGGAGGCGGTGACCGCCGCCGCGTCCTTCCAGGGCATCGGCACCGCGGCCGCGATCCTCGCGGCGGCCGACCGGCTCGGCCCCGGCGACGTCGTACTGGTCGAACTCCACCGCCCCGGACCGCGGTTCGAGTACGCGGAGCGCGACGACCAGCGCGGCTATGTGGCGGTCGAGTGGTGGCCGGACGACTTCGCGGCCGTCCGGTACGCCACCGCCAAGGGCGTCCTCGTCGTCGAGGCGGCCGGCAACGGCGGCGAGTCGCTGGACGACGCGGTCTACGAGCGCCGCCCCGACGGGTTCCCCGAGTCGTGGCGCAACCCCTTCAACCCCTCCAACGAGTCCTCCGGCGCGGTCCTGGTCGGCGCGGGCGCACCGCCGCCCGGCACCCACGGCCGCGACCACGGCCCGGACCGGTCGAGGCTCTCCTTCTCCAACTACGGCGCCCGGCTCGACGCCCAGGGCTGGGGGCGCGAGGTCACGACGACCGGCGGCTTCTGGGACCGGCCGGGCGATCTGCAGGGCGGCCCCGAGGAGATCACCTGGTACACGGACACCTTCTCCGGTACCTCCTCCGCGTCCCCGGTGGTGGTCGGCGCGCTGGCCGCGCTCCAGGGCATGCTCAAGGCGGCGGCCCAGCAGCCGATGTCCCCGGAGCGGGCCCGCGCGGTGCTGCGGGCCACGGGTTCCCCGCAGCAGGACGCGCCGGGCCGGCCCGCCTCGCAGCGGATCGGCAGCCGGCCCGACATCAAGGCGGCGGTGACCCGGCTGCTGCCGCAGGCGGTCGGTTCGGGCCGGGCCGAGAAGTACTGGGACGAACTGCTGCCGTACCCCCGTGAACTCCCGCCACGCCTGAGGCTGTTCGTGGCCGGCGGCTGGCGGAACCTCAACCACCCGTCCCCCGAGATCCGCCAGGCGGTGCACTCCGCCTTCGCGGGCGGACGGCCCGACGTCCGGGTCTGGTTCTCGGACGACGAGATCGTCGGCCTGGTCGTCACGGGCTGACGTATCGCGAAGAAACGATCCATCGATCCATCAATGCACGGTCTCCATCAAGGGAAGGTGACACCGATATGAGCACCACCCCGCAGATGAGCCAACTGGGACAACAGCAGGGCCAGCAGTACCCGAGCACGTCGCCGTACCAGCAGTACCAGCCGTACCAGCAGAACCCGTTCGGCCAGCAGCAGCCCATGGGGATGGGCATCGGCTCGCTGGAGCAGCTCCAGCAGCTCGGTCAGCAGCAGCCCTTCCAGCAGCTGTTGCAGCAGCTCGGCCAGCAGCAGGGCTACGGCCAGCAGCAGGGCCAGCAACAGCAGGTCGAGCAGCAGGTGCAGCAGCAGCTCCACCAGATCGCGCAGGCGGCCGTGCAGCACGTCCAGCAGCAGGTCCAGCAGCAGGTGTTCCAGGCCGGCATCGCGGACGGCTACATCGACGTCGTGCAGCCGCTGCCGGGGCAGCCCAGCCTGATCGCGCTGCGCATCCAGGGGCAGTTCAGGATCTTCGCCAACCCGAACGCCCAGACCCACGACCAGGTCCAGGAGGCCTTCGCCTTCGGCCACCAGGTCGTCGGCATCTGGGACTCGGGCTCCCCGAACATCCTGCGCAGCATCCAGGTGCGCAGGATCTGACCGGCACCGGATGACACGAAGGGCGCTTCCTTCCGCGGGGAGGAGGCGCCCTTCTGGTGACTCGGTCTACAGCGCCACGCCCAACAGAGCGTCCACAGCACGCGATACGACACCGGGTGCGCCGATGTCCGTACCGCCCTCGGCGTCCTGGCGGGCCGCCCAGCGGTCGACCGCGGCGAGCGCGGCCGGGGCGTCCAGGTCGTTGGCGAGGGCCTCGCGGAGCTCCTCGACGAGGGACTCGGCGGGCGGCCCGTCGGGGCGCGAGACGGCGGCACGCCAGCGGCCGAGGCGGGCCTCGGCGTCGGCCAGCACCTGGTCGGTCCACTCCCAGTCGGCCCGGTAGTGGTGGGCGAGCAACGCCAGCCGGATCGCGGCCGGGTCGACACCGTCGTAACGCAGCTTGGAGACGAAGACGAGGTTGCCCCTGGACTTGGACATCTTCTCGCCGTCCAGGGCGACCATGCCGGCGTGCACATAGGCCTTGGCCATGGGGAACTCGCCGGTCAGCACCTGGGCGTGGGAGGCGCCCATCTCGTGGTGCGGGAAGGCGAGGTCGGAGCCGCCGCCCTGTACGTCGAAGGTCATGCCGAGGTGGTCCAGGGCGATGGCGACGCACTCGATGTGCCAGCCGGGGCGGCCGCGCCCGAGCGAGGCGCCGTCCCAGCTGGGCTCGCCCTCGCGGGCGGCCATCCACAGCATCGGGTCGAGCGGGTTCTTCTTGCCCGGACGGTCCGGGTCGCCGCCGCGCTCGGCGGACAGCAGCCGCATGGCGGCCGTGTCGAGGCCGGAGACCCTGCCGAAGTCGGGGTCGGACTCGACGGAGAAGTAAATGTCCCCTTCGAGTTCGTAGGCGGCGCCCGCGTCCCGGAGGCGCTCGACGAGCGGCACGATGCCGGGTATCGCCTCGACCGCGCCTATGTAGTGCCGCGGCGGCAGCATCCGCAGGGCGGTCATGTCCTCGCGGAAGAGGGCGGTCTCCTGCTCGGCGAGAGCGACCCAGTCGACGCCGTCCCGGTGCGCCCGCTCCAGGAGCGGGTCGTCGACGTCGGTGACGTTCTGGACGTAGTGAACCTGCCGCTTGGTGTCGAGCCACACGCGCTGAACGAGGTCGAACGCGTTGTAGGTCGCCGCGTGACCCATGTGGGTCGCGTCGTACGGCGTGATGCCGCAGACGTAGATACGGGCGACGGGACCGGGGTCCAGGGAGACCAGACCACCGGTCGCGGTGTCGTGGATCCTCAGGTCGCGGCCCTGACCAGGCAGGGCGGGGACCTCGGAAGCGGGCCAGGCATGCATGTCATGAGCCTAACCGGACGGATGTTCCGTATACGAACCGGACCGGGCCGGATGGCCGGTAAGGCGGTCTTGCGCACTACCGGCCAGTGTGGTCCTACACGGGCGGCCAGGGAATGGCCGGCCACTCCCCGCTCGGCTCCGGATGCCTCCCGGTCTCCAGGAGTACGGCGACACGCGCGCGCGTGGCGTCGAGTTCCGCGCCGGTGATCAGCGCGGACAGCCGCTCGGCCAGTGTTCCGGAGGCCCCGAGGGCTTCCCGGAGGCCCTTGAGGACGTCGACCGCCTCCGGTGTCAGCGGCTCCCCGGCCCAGCCCCACAGCAGGGTCCGCAGCTTGTTCTCGGTGTTGAAGGTCACTCCGTGGTCGATGCCGTACAGCCGGTCGCCTGCGGGCAGCAGATGACCGCCCTTGCGGTCGGCGTTGTTGATGACCGCGTCCAGGACGGCCAGCCGCCTCAGGCGCTCGTCGTCCGCGTGCACCAGCAGGGCGGTCTTCCCCTCCCCCACCTCCGCGAGGCCGATCGCCTTCCAGCCCTCCTCGGGCTCCTCGCCGTCCACCAGGGCCAGCAGCCCGTCGCCCTCGCCCGGCTCGCCCTCGATCCACAGCTGGACCATGCCCTCGCCGAACGGCCCGTCGCGCAGCACCGTGGGCGGCACCAGACCCCAGCCGGTCGCCTCGGACACCTCGTACGCGGCGACCTCGCGCTGGGCGAGGGTGCCGTCCGGGAAGTCCCAGAGCGGCCGCTCGCCGCGCACCGGCTTGTAGACGCAGGCGAGCTCCTCGCCCTCGTGCGTGACGGCGCAGTACAGCACCGCGTTGGAGGCGTCCCGGATCTGTCCGCGGACGGTGAGCTCACCCCGGGTGAGCAGCTCGGCCGTGGTCACGCTCCGCGGCGGTATCCGTTCTGGCGCGGACATACGTGTCCTTCCGGGTCGAGCGGGAGGCTGCACAGCGGGCACGGCGGCCGTCCGGCGTTGACGACGTCGAGGGCGCGCTTGGCGAAGGCTCTCGCCTGCGCGCCGGTCAGCCGGACCCGCAGCATCGGGGGCCCGTTCTCCTCGTCCTGGAGCAGCCGCTCCTCGGCCTCCGCGAGGTCCTCCTCGGAGTCGGCGTCGAGCTCCACGAGGGCCTGCGCCTCCACGATCATGCGCTGTTCCTCGCCGTCCCAGGCCAGCGCCATGGTGCCGACCCGGAACTCCTCCTCGACGGGGGTGTCCAACGGGGCGCTGTCGGAGATCTCGCTGGGGGCCACGGCCGGCACGGCGGCGTTGCCGCCACTGCGCCGTACGACCTCGTCGAGCAGCTCTTCCATGCGTTCGGCGAGGGCGGCGACCTGGGTCTTCTCCAGGGCCACGCTGGTCACCCGGGAGCCCGCGATGGCCTGGAGGAAGAACGTACGGCGTCCGGGCAGCCCGACCGTGCCGGCCACGAAGCGGTCCGGAGGGTCGTAGAGGAACACCTGACGGGACACGTCCTGTCTCCTGGAGTCGTGGATGGCTGCGGCTACTGCGACCGCTTCACCCTACTGCGCCCGACGATCACGGTGCGCCCGCACCGCCCCCGACCGTGGCGTCCTGGGCCGGGGGGTCCTCGCGCGGCACCAGGGACGTGAAGTCACCCGTGTCACCGAGGCGTACGAGAAACGGCCTCAGGCGTGTGTAGCGGATCGCGGTGATGGAACACGGTTCAACGGAAATCCTCTGGAAGAGGTCGAGATGAAGTCCGAGTGCGTCCGCGACGAGCGACTTGATGATGTCTCCGTGCGAGCACATGAGGTAGACGGCGTCGGCGCCGTGGTCGCGCTCCACGCGCGCGTTCCATTCTCGTACGGCCTCGGCGGCCCGGGTCTGCATCGCGCGCATCGACTCTCCGCCGGGGAAGGCGGCGGCCGACGGGTGCGCCTGGACGACCTGCATCAGCGGCTCGTCCTGGAGCTCGGCGAGCTTGCGGCCGGACCAGTCGCCGTAGTGGGCCTCCCCGATCCGCTCCTCGGTGTGGGCGGTGAGCTGCGGGCGGGCCTCCAGCAGCGGCCGTACCGTCTCCTGACAGCGCTGGAGCGGGCTGGTGACGACTTCGGAGATCGGCAGCTCGGCGAGCCGCCCGGGCAGCGCGGCGGCCTGTGCGGCGCCGCGTTCGTCCAGGGCGACCCCGGGCGTCCACCCGGCGAGCAGCCCCTCGGTGTTGGCGGTCGAACGTCCGTGCCGGACCAGGATCAGCGTGGGCATGCGGCCAAGGGTAGGCGCACGAACAGGTGCGCCCACGGGTGTGCGGCGGGAGAATACGCAGCGTGATCGTCGACTGCGCCATCTACCGCGACGGGCGCCGCGAGGACGGACCCGCGGACCTCTCCGTCGCGCTCGCGCAGTGCCGCCGCGGGCGCGACGCCTTCGTCTGGATCGGGTTGTACGAGCCCACGGAGAAGGAGTTCGGCCGGGTCACGGACGAGTTCGGACTGCATCCGCTGGCCGTCGAGGACGCCCTCACCGCGCATCAGCGCCCCAAGCTGGAGGTGTACGACGACTCGCTGTTCATGGTGATCAAGCCGGTCGGGTACGAGGCGAAGAGCGACATCGTCACCTCGGGCGAGGTCATGGTGTTCGTCGGCGACTCGTTCGTGGTGACGGTGCGGCACGGCGAGGAGGCCCCGCTGGCCGCCGTACGGCATCGCCTGGAGGAGGAGCCGGAGATGCTCCGGCACGGCCCCACCGCCGTCCTGTACTCGATCGCCGACGCCGTGGTCGACCACTACGTCGAGGTGGCGCACGAACTGGGCATCGACCTGGAGGAGCTGGAGGCGGAGGTGTTCTCGCCGTCCGGCGGGGGCTCGCGGCACACCGCGTCCCGCATCTACGCCTTCAAGCGGCAGATCCTGGAGTTCCGCCGGGCCACCGGTCCGCTCGCGCAGCCGCTGGCCCGGCTGGCGGGCGGGGGGGTGTTCGGCGTTCGGGTGCCCTTCGTGCACGAGAAGGCACAGCCCTTCTTCCGGGACGTCAGCGACCACCTCACGCGCGTGAACGAGTCCGTGGAGGGCCTGGACCGGCTGGTCTCGGACGTGCTGTCGGCGCATCTCGCGCAGATGAGCGTCCGGCAGAACGACGACATGCGGAAGATCTCCGCGTGGGCGGCCATGGCCGCGATCCCCACGATGCTCGCGGGGATCTACGGCATGAACTTCGACCACATGCCGGAGCTGCACTGGCTGTGGTCCTACCCGGCGGTGATCCTGGCGATGGCCGCCCTGGAGGTGCTGCTGTACCGGCAGTTCAAGCGCCGGGGCTGGCTGTAGGGACCGCTCAGGCGAACTCGGGGGCGGCGCTCGCCGGTCCGCCGAGCGCGTCGCGGCGCTCGGGCATCCTGAGGCTCACCATGCGCCGCCAGCCGGCCAACCGCTCGTACGCGTAGACGGCGTGGATGCCTGCCGCGAGCGTGGCCGACTTGGCCCCGGACCAGCCGAGGATGCGGCCCATGTGGGCCATGACGGCGAGGCTGACGTCCCGGTAGACGCGGATCTCGGCGAGCGCGCACTCTCGGAGCGTGCGCTGGATGGCGCGGCCGTGGCCGGCGGCCGCGAAGCGCAGCAACTCCTCGTGGCAGTAGGCGAGGTGGTTGTCCTCGTCGTTCGAGATCATCCGGACTGCGCGGCCGATGTCGGCGTGGTCGGCGAAGTGCTTGCGGAGCAGGTCCATCTCTTCCGAGGCGCGCTGTTCGGTGACCCGGCTGTGGGAGAGGTAGGTGACGACGTCCTGCACGGTGAGCGGCTGTTCGCCCTTGAGCTTCTCGTGGGCGAGTCCGATGCCCTGCCGCTCCAGGAGCATCGTGTAGTCGGTCTCGGGCGGGACGGGGACGGGTTCCAGACCGCGCTTCCTCATCAGCGCGTTGAAGATCCGCCCGTGTTTGTCCTCGTCGGCACCGTGCCGGGTGATCTTGGGGGCGAGCGCGCGTTCGCTCTCCGGTACGAGCGCGGCGATCCGCGCGTTCTCCCAGCCACCCTGCGACTCCCCGCTGGCCGCGATGGAGCAGAACAGGGCGAAGGACTCGTCGTCGTCGAGGATCTCCGTGAACAGACTCTTGGCCGAAAGCATCGTGGGCACCTCTCTGCAGGCCTCGCCGGATTCCGCAGCAATCCGCAAAGCACGAGTCAAATGCGGCGCCAGAGGTGCTGCAACAGCTGTGTCGGACAACTCCGCCAAAAGGAGGACCCGTGGGGTCACTTCGGGAGCGTAACCGCATGCGCGCGCAGGCGTTGTTCCCTGTGACGGCCGTGGCGGGGAAGACCCCCGAGCCCCCACCACGGCCGCGGAAGATCTCTGCTCTTCCTGTCGCCGGTGTTACGCGAGACCGGCGCGCTCCAGCGCCTCGACCCCGGCCCGGAGCGAGGCGATCCGCTCCTCCAGGGTGAAGCCTGCCGGGTTGAGGGACAGGCTCGTCACCCCGGCCGCCGCGTACTCGTTCATCCGGTCCGCGATGCGGTCGACGGAACCGAGCAGCGTGGTCTGGTCGATCAGGTCGTGCGGGATCGCGGCCGCGGCGCCCTGCTTGTCGCCGGACAGGTACTTCTCCTGGACCTCGGCGGCGGCCGCCTCGAAGCCCATGCGCTGGGCGAGCTGGTTGTAGAAGTTCTGCTTGGCACTGCCCATGCCGCCGACGTACAGCGCGGTGTACGGGCGGAACGCGTCGGCGAGCGTGGCCACGTCCTTGTCCTCGCCGAGGGCGAGCGGCAGGGTCGGGTGGACGTCGAAGCCCTCCATGGTCTTCCCGGCCTTCTCACGGCCCGCACGGAGGTACTTGAGCGTGGTCTCCTCCAGGTGCGCGGCGGAGGGGAAGATCAGCAGGGCGCCGTCGGCGATCTCACCGGTCTGCTCGAGGTTCTTCGGGCCGATCGCGGCGATGTACAGCGGGATGTGCTCGCGCTCCGGGTGCACGGTCAGCTTGAGCGGCTTGCCGGGGCCGCCGGGCAGCGGCAGCGTCCAGTGCTGACCGTCGTACGAAAGACGTTCGCGGGTCATCGCCTTGCGGATGATCTCGACGTACTCACGCGTGCGTGCCAGCGGCTTGTCGAACTTGACGCCGTACCAGCCCTCGGAGACCTGCGGTCCGGAGACGCCGAGGCCGAGGCGGAAGCGGCCGCCGGAGAGCGAGTCGAGGGTGGCGGCGGTCATCGCGGTCATCGCGGGCTGGCGGGCCGGGATCTGGAAGATGGCCGAACCGACGTCGATGCGCTCGGTCTGGGCGGCGACCCAGGTGAGTACGGTGGCCGCGTCCGAGCCGTAGGCCTCGGCGGCCCAGCAGACGGAGTAGCCCAGGCGGTCGGCCTCCTTGGCGACCTCCAGGTTGTCCGCGTCCATTCCGGCGCCCCAGTAGCCGAGGTTGATCCCGAGCTGCATGGCCGTTCCCCTTACCGATCAGTAACGTCGTCCCTGTTGCGCAGACCCTAACCTGTGGAAACTGCTTGTCCACAGGCCCCCACACCACAGGTTCAGGCCAGTAGTGTCGGCGTTCATGGAGCAGAGGCATCTCGGCCGTACCGGCCTTCGTGTGTCCCGTATCGGACTCGGCACGCTCACCTGGGGCAGGGACACCGACGAGCACGACGCCGCGGACCTCTTGAAGACGTTCTGGGAGGCGGGCGGGAGCCTCGTCGACACGGCGGACGTGTACGGCGACGGGGAGGCCGAGTACCTGCTCGGACGTCTCATAGAAGGGCTGGTCCCGCGCCGGGACCTGGTGATCTCCACCAAGGCGGGCAGCGTGCCGGATCCGGACCGCCGCTTCGACGGCTCGCGCGGGCACCTGCTCTCCGCGCTGGACGCCTCGCTGGCCCGCCTCGGCACGGACTACGTGGACGTCTGGCACGTCCACGCCTACGACCCGTACACCCCGCTCGACGAGACGCTCCAGGCCCTCGACCTGGCGGTCGGCAGCGGACGTGCCCGCTATGCCGGGGTCTCCAACTTCTGCGGCTGGCAGCTCGCGAAGGCCGCGACCTGGCAGCTGGCGGCTCCGGGCACCCGGACCCGCCTCGCCAGCACGCAGATGGAGTACTCGCTGCTCCAGCGGGGCGTGGAACGCGAGGTGCTGCCGGCGGCCCTGGACGCGGGCATCGGCATGCTCCCGTCCTCCCCCTTGGGCCGCGGAGTACTGACCGCCAAGTACCGGGGCGACGCCCGGCCCGCCGACTCGCGCGGCGCCTCCGAGCACCTGGCCCCGTTCGTCGCGCCGTATCTCGACGACACGGCGAGCCGCATCGTCGACGCGGTGCAGACGGCGGCGGACGGACTCGCCGTGACACCCCTCCAGGTCGCCCTCGCCTGGATCCGCGACCGCCCCGGCGTGGCCGCGCCGGTGATCGGTCCGCGCAACGCGCAGCAGCTCACGGCGGCTTTGTCAGTGGAGGCCCTTAGTCTTCCTGACGAGATCTGCCGCGCGCTCGACGATGTGTCGGCGCCGGTGCACCGCTATCCCGATCACGACTGGAGCACGCTGTGAGCACGGAGCCCGAGACCACGGAGACGACGGAACCGGGGCCGCCGGGCGCGGCGACGGGGGCTGCCGCCGGGGAGCCGACTGCGGGCCAGGGGGCCGGGAAGGGCGCGGACGCCGACGGAGCCGACGCGACCGGCGGGGCGGCCGGAGACCCGACCGCGGCGGCCGAGGGTGGCGACGGGGCGGCGATCGTGGCGGCAGGCGGCGGAGCCGAGTCCGCGGCGAGCGACGATGGGACCGCGAGCGCCTCGGGTACGAGCGGCGGTGGGGAACGTGCGGGGGCCGAGGCCGTGAGCCCGGACTCCGCGGGTGACGCCCAGGATGCAAGCGCGGACTCCGCGAGTGAGGCCGCGGGCTCCGGAGGTGAGGTCCCGGGGGTGGCGGCGAGAGCCCGGGCGGGGAAGGCACGGCTGCCGGGCAGCGGTCCGAGGCCGAGGCCGAGTTGGCGGCTCAGCAGGTCGAGCGGGAGCGGATCGAGCGGCGGAAGGCCGAGAAGAAGGGGCCCATCGAGAGCGGGGCGAAGCTGAGCGGGACGGCCGCCGATCTGCTCGCCGCGGTGCGGGCCGTGGAGGGCGGCGCGAAGCCCACGGCGACCGCGTTCGGCGAGTCGGCGCCCACCGCCCGCCGACCCGCTCCCGAGCCGGTACGGCGGCCGCAGCCGGCGCCCGAGACGGCCGCGCCGGTGGCCCCCGCCGCGGACGCCGTCGACGCGGTCCGGCGTGTGCTGGCCGACGGCGGCGCCCCGGACACGCTCGCCCCGCAGGTCGCCGCCGCCCTCGGCGAGGGCGCGGACGAAGAGCTTCGCGAGGACCCCTGGCAGCTGCTGCGCGTCGGCGGTGTACGGCCCGAGCAGGCCGACGGCTTCGCGCGTGCGCTGCTGGGCGGCGAGGTCGGGCCGGACGACGAGCGTCGGGGCCGCGCGCTCACGGGCTGGCTCCTGGAGCAGGCGGCCCTCGCCGGACACACGGCCCTGGAGATGCCGACACTCACCGCGGCGTTGGGCGGGCGCGGCGTGCCGGACGCCGAGTCCGCGGTGCAGAGCACCGTCGCGGAGGGCGAGGCGCTGGTCTTCCAGGACGCGCTAGACCCGCGTGCACCCCAGCCCGAGGCGGACGAGGAGGGCGAGGCCGAGGAACGGCCGGTGCGGATCCTGGTCGGCCTGGAGCGGTACGCCCTCGCGGAGGAGAGCCTCGCCGACGGACTGGCCCGCCTGGTCAACTCGGTCCCGAAGGAGGACGGTTCGGCGGAGGAGTGGGAGCGGGCGGCGGCGCGGACGAAGGGCTCCACGGCCGAACTGATCCGCGTGGTCGCGGGCCATGGCCTGGCCCTCCACACGGGCGGCGAGGCATCCCTGGCCGAACCGGCGACGCTCCTCCGAGCGGCCACGGCCCTCGGCCTCCGCGCCTGGGCGGCGACGCACACCCCGGCCGGCCGCGACCGCTTCGCGGCACGGTGCGAGGACAGCCAGGAGACTCCCGCGCCCGACGACTCCGGCTCCACCCCCACGGGCCACACCGCCACGGTCGCCGGCCTGCTCTCCGGCGCCGAAGGCCCCGGGCGCGACGCCGACGGCGCGCTGGACCTGGACCTCCTCGTCGTCCTCGACGCGTCTCAACTGGACGTCGAGACGGCGGCGTTGCTCGTCGAGTCGCTGCGCGACGGGGCCCGCCTGGTGCTGGCCGGGGACCCCGCGGTGCTGTGGTCGGCCGGCCCCGGTCGGGTGTTCGCCGATCTGCTCGCGGCCCGCATCTGCCCCCAGGTCGCCTCCCGGTTGCCCGACCTCGGCCCCCTCGGCGAGCTGGTCTCCGGCATCGGCATCGGCGAGCTGAACCAGGTCGAGGCCCCCGGCAAGGAGGTCGTGATCGTGCCGGTCCGGGACGCGGGCGAGGCCGTGCACCGCACCGTCCAGCTGGTCGCCGACTCGGTCCCGAGGGCGATCGGCGTCCCCGCCGACCAGACCCAGGTGATCACCCCGGCCCACGGCGGCGCCGCGGGCACCCGAGCCCTCAACACCGCCCTCAAGGACCGTCTCAACCCCGGCCCGGGCCGCTTCGCCGGCTTCGACCCCGGCGATCGCATCGCCTACTCCCCCACTCCCGGCCGCACCGTCCCCGGCCACGTGGTGAAGGCCGACACGGAGGGGCTGCACCTGTCCTGCGCGGGCGCCCCCGTAGTCGTACCGAAAGAGCGGGTGGAGCAGTCCGTACGCCACGGCTGGGCCCTCACGGCCCACCAGGCAACGGGCAACCGCTGGCCGGCGGTGGTCGTGGTCCTGCCGGGAGACACGGCGCAGTCCCTGACCCGTCCCTGGGTCTACACGGCCTTCAGCCGAGCAGACCGCCACCTGTCCGTGGTCCATGGAGCGGACCAGGCCCTGCAACGGGCGGTATCGGAAATCCCTCCCAAGCCCCGCACAACCCGCCTGCCCGTCCTCCTGGCAACCCAACTGCCCACGACAAGCTGACGCGCACACACGAGGGCGGCGGCCCGGGCCCGAACCCCGCACCGCCGCCCTCGTCACCGCTCAACGATCAACGATCAACGTCAAGCGGCTCCAACTCCTCGTCCCCGTCCAGCTCCACCACGTCAAGCTCGTCCTCGAACTCGTCGTCGACCCCGTCGGCAAACGACGTACTCGCCTCGAACCGGCAAATCACCTGATCCTGGTCCGGCTGCTCGAACGGCGCGTCCAGCCACTCCCCCGGCTCCGGAACCTCCTCGAGCCGCGTGACCCAGAGCGTCGAGTCCCCTTCCGCCAGCCCGAACTCCTTGTGCCGCGAAGCGATCTCGTCCGCCTCGAACTCGCCGAACACCAGCTCCAGGGCCTGCGCGACGTCAAGATCCTCGTCGGCACGCGCAGCGACCCCGTCGCCACCCTCCGCGACCTGGATCCGCTCCGCCTGCGCCAGCAGCCGCTGCGGTTCCGCCACGGTGTAGTCCTGGCGGATCAGCACGCTGATCGCCTCCGGCTCGGGACCGGTGTACGGCGGCACGGTGGCCGGGATGTCGAACGGCGTGACCTCCTGGTGGGTGTGGAACAGCAGCTCGTCGTACGCCTCGGCGGCCGCCGCCAGCTGGTTGAACGCCTCGTAGACGGCCGGGTCGTCCTCCCCCGACCGGCGTTCGACCGCGGCCAGGTGGCGGTCGAGCGCGGTCTTGACCGCCTCGGCGGCGGCGCGTACCTCGGCAGCGGTGGGCTGCGCAGCATCAGACATAGTGCAGACGCTATCCGTACCGGGCCCCAGCCCGCACAATAGATGCGATGCCGGAATACGAATTTGTCGACGTGTACGTACCGCGCGGGGTCTCCCGCAAGGACGCCACACGCCTGCTGACGGACCATGCCGAGTACGGACACTGGGAGTTGGACCGCCTCAGTCTGATGCGCGACGGCAGCCGCAGGGTGCGGTTGCGCCGGCGGATCATCCGCCAGGTGCGCGCCACGTGGTGAGCGGGGGCGGCGACGCAGAAGACGGAAACGGAGCGGGCCCCGCCGAGGCGGGGCCCGCTCCGTGACGCGTCCGGCAGGCGCTACGCCGACGCGCGCGCCTTGCGGTACAGGACCACGCCCGCGAGCAGCGCCCCGGCGCCCACCGGGAGCGTCAGGCCCAGCGGCAGGTCGCTGCCGGTGTGCGCGAGCTGCGCGGTGCCCTGGGGCGCGGTGACCGACTGGGCACCCGGCTGGTTGGCGTGCGAGGAGCCGCCCGGGGAGGACGGCGTACCCGGAGTGCCGGGGTGACCGGGCTCCGTGGGGCTACCCGGGGTGCCGGGGGTGCCGGGATTACCCGGGGTACCCGGATTGCCGGGCTCGCCCGGGTGGCCCGGCTGCCCGGGGTTCCCAGGCGGCGTCTCGTGACCACCACCGGGAGGCGTGGTGTGGCCACCGCCCGGAGGCGTGGTGTGACCGCCCCCCGGAGGCGTGCTGTGTCCGCCCCCGGAACCGCTCCCGGAACCGCCGCCGTTGGCGCAGTCGTTGCCCGTGGTGGAGTTCCCGACGCCGACCACGTCGACGGTGTTGCCGCACACGTTCACCGGCACGTCGATCGGGGCCTCGACATGGTTGCCCGAACCGACACCGGGCGAGTCACTCGCGTGCCCGCCCGCCGACGAACCCCCCGAGCCCGAGTGGCCGTGACCACCGGAGTCGCCGTATCCGCCATGTCCGCCGTGTCCGCCGGACGACGAGCCGCCGTGGTTGGCGCAGGAGTTGCCGACCGCCGGGTTGAGCACCCCGACCACGTTGACCGTGTTGCCGCAGGCGTTGACCGGCGCGTGCACCGGCGCCTGCACCGTGTTGCCCGACAGCACGCCGGGCGAGTCCGAAGTCGAGCCGCTCGCCCCGGAGTCGGCGTGGGCGTAGCCGCCCGCGGCGGCGATCACGCCGGTCGCCGCCGCCACGGTCATCAGCCCCTTGCGGGTGACCTGTCGCATTGTGAATTCCCCCCTGCCTTCGATCCCTGACCTGAAATCACGCGAAGACCCCCGCGGAATCCCGGAGTCTCACGAAAAGGCCGGTCGGCCCCGGAGCGCATGGGACGCGCTCCGGAGCCGACGGGCGTGAAACGAACAACCCTCAGCGGGTCGACGTCACTTGTTGATGCAGGTGTTGCCGAAGGCGGGGTTCAGCAGCCCGATCACGGAGACCGTGTTGCCGCAGACGTTCACCGGGACGTGAACCGGAACCTGGATGACGTTGCCGGACGCGACACCCGGGGAGTGCACCGCGGCACCCTGGGCACCGGCGTCGGCGACGGCCAGGCCCGCACCCGCGAGAACCAGACCACCAGTGGCAGCCGCAGCAGCGACGACCTTCTTGATCATTATTCCTCCTTGTTGGCAATGCGATCCCAAGTAGCGGATCGCATCACCTGTAACGAGGAGGGAGTAATGGAGCTACGAGCTTATGAGCGCATTCACTCTTCTCAGTCAGTTCTGCACACGCAGGCGATTTCGGAGGTCACGAAGCGTCGATGAAGCGGTCGAGAACGCGCACGCCGAACTTCAGGCCGTCGACCGGCACCCGCTCGTCGACACCGTGGAACATGCCCGCGAAGTCCAGCTCCGGCGGCAGCTTGAGCGGCGCGAAGCCGAAGCCGCGGATGCCGAGGTCGTCGAAGGACTTGGCGTCCGTGCCGCCGGAGAGCATGTACGGGATCGCCTTGGCGGCCGGGTCCTCGGCGAGCAGCGCGGACTGCATCGCGTCGACCAGCGCCCCGTCGAAGGTCGTCTCGACGGCCTTGTCGGCGTGCACGTCCTCGCGCTTCACCTTCGGGCCGAGGATCTTGTCGATGTCGGCGAGGAACTCCTCCTCGTACCCGGGCAGGAAGCGCCCGTCGACGTGCGCGGTGGCCTCGCCCGGGATGACGTTGACCTTGTAACCGGCGCCCAGCTGCGTCGGGTTGGCCGTGTTGCTGAGGGTCGCGCCGATGAGCTTGGCGATGCCGCCGAGGCGGGCGAGGGTGCCCTCCATGTCCTCCGGGTCGAGCTCGGTGCCGAGCGCGTCGCCGAGTTCGTCGAGGAAGGCCCGGGTGGTCTTGGTCACCCGCACCGGGAACCTGTGCCGGCCGAGCCGGGCGACGGCCTCGGACAGCTCGGTGATGGCGTTGTCCCGGTGGATCATCGAGCCGTGTCCGGCGGTGCCGGCCACGGTCAGCTTCATCCAGTGCATGCCCTTCTCGGCCGTCTGGATCAGGTACAGCCTGCGCTGCTCGTTCACCGTGAAGGAGAACCCGCCGACCTCGCTGATGGCCTCGGTCACGCCGTCGAAGAGCTGCCGGTGGTTGTCTACGAGGTGCCGGGCGCCGTACGTGCCGCCCGCCTCCTCGTCGGCGAGGAACGCCAGGACGATGTCCCGCGGCGGCTTCCGGCCGCTGCGCAGCCGGTCACGCACGACCGCCAGCGTCATCGCGTCCATGTCCTTCATGTCGACGGCCCCGCGCCCCCACACGCATCCGTCCGCGACCTCGCCCGAGAAGGGGTGGTGCGTCCAGTCGTCCGCGTTGGCCGGTACGACGTCCAGGTGGCCGTGGATGAGGAGCGCGGGCCGGGACGGGTCCTCGCCCTCGATGCGGGCGACCGTGGACGCGCGCCCCGGATGCGACTCGAAGATCTCCGGTTCGAGCCCCACCTCGGCGAGCTTCCCGGCGACCCACTCGGCCGCCGCGCGCTCACCCGGACCCGAGTGGTCGCCGTAGTTGCTGGTGTCGATCCGGATCAGGTCGCGGCAGAGGTCCACGACCTCGTCCTCGCCGCTTACGGCCCTGGCCGTGTCCGTGTCGCTCACGCTGCTTCCTCCCGCTGTCACTGCTGGTGGTTCCCCTCATCCTCCCTCCGACCCGGGCCGCACCCCAAGACCGGGCGTCCCTCGTCACATGCCGTTCACGCGGACACAGGGGGTGACCAGGGGCCCGTCCAAAGCCTGGTAGTGTTTCCTTCGTCGCCGCGGGGGAAACCCCGCACGACAGACACCTTGTCCGGGTGGCGGAATGGCAGACGCGCTAGCTTGAGGTGCTAGTGCCCTTTATCGGGCGTGGGGGTTCAAGTCCCCCCTCGGACACCAAGTAGAAGCCCCTCGGCCGATCATCGGCCGGGGGGCTTCGTCGTATCCAAGCGGCCCGGCTTGTCCACAACCCGCCGCCGATGACCGTCCCCGGTCAGGTTCCGCAAGATTCCCCGCGATCCGGCGAAGCCCCAGCTCCCCGTATGTGCTCCGGCGTACGCCGGGCTTCGCACAGGCTTCCGGATTTACAATTCACTTGACTCTACCTTACAAGGCTTGTTGACTGGTTCGCAGCCAGTGACTCCCAGGTGGCAAGGGGTGAAGCTCAGTGAGGACCCAGGGAAGCCTGACGATGGAGCGTCGGCCGGAGGCCGGCTCGAGAGTCACCCCGGGGCGCCCGCAGCCGCTGGGCGCCACCGTCGACGCCGACGGCGTGAACTTCTCGGTCTTCTCCGAGCACGCGACACGGGTCGACCTCCTGCTCTTCGACCGCTGCGACGCGCCCCTGCCGTCCCGGGTGGTGCGGCTCCATCCCGAGCGGCACCGCAGCTTCCACTTCTGGCACTGCCATGTGGCCGGCCTCGGCCCGGGCCAGGTGTACGCGTACCGGATCGACGGCCCGCGCAACACGCACCACTCCGGGGCCCGCTTCAACCACCGCAAGGTGCTCCTCGACCCGTACGCGCGGGCCAACATCAACAGCTGCTGGGACCGCACGCACGCGATCGGCGGCGGGGACAACGTGGAGCACTGCATGCGCTCCCTGGTCGTCGACCTCGACGACTACGACTGGGAGGGCGACCGCCCGTTACGCACGCCGATGGCGGACACGATCATCTACGAGGCGCACGTCCGCGGCCTGACCGCCTCCCCGACCTCGCGGACCGCCCACCCCGGCACCTTCTCCGCGGTGGTCGAGAAGATCCCGGAGCTCCAGCGGCTCGGCATCACGGCCGTGGAGCTGCTGCCCGTCTTCGACTTCGACGAGACGCAGATCCTGCGCGCCGGCCCGGACGGCACCCCGCTGCACAACTACTGGGGCTACGACCCGTACGGCTTCTTCGCCCCGCACACCGGCTACTGCGCCGAGCCCCATCTCGCCGGTCACATCACCGAGTTCCGCGACATGGTCAAGGCGCTGCACCGGGCGGGCATCGAGGTCATCCTCGACGTGGTCTTCAACCACACCAGCGAGGGCAACGAGTTCGGGCCGACGATCAGCTTCCGCGGGATGGCCAACGACGCGTACTACCACCTGTGGCCGCAGGACCGCAGCCACTACATGGACTTCACGGGCTGCGGGAACGCGGTGAACGCCAACCACCCGATGGTCACCAAGTTCATCCTGGAGTGCCTGGAGTATTGGGTCACCGAGCACCACGTCGACGGCTTCCGCTTCGACCTCGCCTCCGAGATGTCGCGGGGGCCGATGGGGTACGAGATGGCCGTACCGCCCGCGCTGTGGGCGATCGAGCTGTCGCAGGTGCTCGCCGAGACGAAGATCATCGCGGAGCCGTGGGACGGCGGCGGGCTGTACCAGGTGGGCCGGTTCCCGGGGAAGCGCTGGGCGCAGTGGAACGGGCCGTTCCGGGACGACGTACGGCGGTTCGTGCGCGGGGACGCCGGTCTGGTCGGGGAGATCGCCTCCCGGCTGGGCGGCTCGGCCGACCTGTTCTATCCGCAGCAGGTGCTGCCGACCAACAGCATCAACTTCGTGACCTGTCACGACGGCTTCACGCTCAACGACCTGGTGTCGTACCAGCACAAGCACAACCACGCCAACGGCGAGTCCGACGCGGACGGCGCGCACGAGAACTTCAGCTGGAACTGCGGGGTCGAGGGCCCCACGGACTCCGAGGAGGTCGAGCGGCTCAGGATCCGGCAGATCAAGAACCTCCTGTCGGTCCTGATGCTCAGCCGGGGCGTCCCGATGCTGCTCGCCGGGGACGAGTTCCGCAACAGCCAGCAGGGCAACAACAACGCCTACTGCCAGGACAACGAGACGTCCTGGCTGGACTGGAACCAGGCGGAGAAGGAGACGGAGATACGTTCCTTCACCGAGCGGGTCATCGGGCTGCGCAAGCGTTTCGGGACCTTCCGCCAGGCCCGCTTCTTCACCGAGCGGCGCAACGAGCGGGGCCAGGCCGACGTCACCTGGCACGGCACCAAGCTGCTGTGCCCCGGCTGGGACCACGCGGACGCCCGGGTGCTGGCCTGCACCCTGGCCGGCTTCGACGGCGACCCCGACCTCCATCTGATCCTGAACATGTACCACCTGGGCCTGGACTTCGAGCTGCCGCCGATCGACGGCCACCGCTGGTCCCGGGTCCTGGACACCGCCTGCACCGGGCCGCACGACCTGCTGGCCCCCGGCACCGAGGAAGCCGTCGACGGGGACGTCTTCCACGCCCATGGCCGCAGTGTCGTCCTGCTCGTGGCCCTACCCGACGAGAAGGGCACCTGACGAGATGAGTGCCACCACCGATCGCCGAATCCTCTCCGACACCCTCGCGGGATACGTGACGTACCACAGCCCCACCCAGCACCGGTTCGGGCTGCGCACCTCCGACGGCCGCGAGTTCACCGTGCATCTCGCCCGCAACGTCGTCTCCCGCATCGTCCGCAACCTGGGCGACCCCTACCAGGACACCACCTCCCGCACCCGGGACATGCTGGGCACCGGGCGCTTCCTGTTCGCGTACGGGATCTTCTACGAGTGGGAGGGCGGCTCGCGCTTCGAGGCGAAGGAGATCACCTTCCCCGAGGAGAGCCGCGGCCACTACGTCTTCGAGCACCCCGACTGGTGGGTGCGGCAGGCCGCCGCTATCGCCGACTTCTATCTGCGCGGCCAGTTCCCGGACGGCAAGTTCGACTGGCGCAACTACCGCACCCACCTCACCCTCGACGGCGCGCATCTGCCGGAGCACGCGGGTGAGAACGTGCGGCAGGAGACCGACACCATCTCCCGGCTGGTGTACGGCCTTTCGACGGCGTACCTGCTGACCGGCGAGGACCGGTTCCTGGACGCGGCCGAGAGCGGGACCGAGTACTTACGGCAGTACATGCGCGTCGACGACAAGCAGGACGGGATCGTCTACTGGTACCACGGCATGGACATCACGCCGACCGGGCGGCGCAAGGTGTACGCCTCGGAGTTCGGCGACGACTTCGACGCGATCCCGATGTACGAGCAGATCTACGCGCTGGCCGGCCCGACCCAGACGTACCGGATCACCGGCGACCCGCGGATCCTGGACGACATCGACCGCACGGTCGCGCTGTTCCAGCGGTACTTCCGTGATGAGGAGCGCGGGGGCTTCTTCTCGCACATCGACCCGATCAACCTCAGCCCCTGCGACGACGCCCTGGGCCGCAACCGCTCCCGCAAGAACTGGAATTCCGTGGGCGACCACGCCCCCGCCTATCTGATCAACGCATATCTGGCCACCGGCCGCGAGGACTTCGCGGAGCTCCTGGAGGAGACGGCCGACACCATCGTGGCCCGCTTCCCGGACGAGCCGGACAGCCCCTTCGTACAGGAGCGCTTCCACGAGGACTGGAGCCCGGACCGCACCTGGGGCTGGCAGCAGGACCGGGCCGTCGTCGGGCACAACCTGAAGATCGCCTGGAACCTGACCCGGATCCGCGCGCTGCACGACAAGCAGGAGTACGCCGAGGCCGCCCGGCGGATCGGCGAGATCATGCCGCCGGTCGGCAGCGACCAGCAGCGCGGCGGCTGGTACGACGTGGTGGAACGGCGGGCCGACGCGGACAGCGGCATCCACCGGATGGTGTGGCACGACCGCAAGGCCTGGTGGCAGCAGGAGCAGGCGATCCTCGCCTATCTGATCCTGGCCGGGACGGGGGACGACCCCGAGTCGCTGCGGCTCGCGCGCGAGGCCGCCTCCTTCTACAACGCCTTCTTCCTGGACCACCAGGACGGCGGGGTCTACTTCAACGTGCTGGCCGACGGCATCCCGTACCTGGTGGGCACCGAGCGGCTCAAGGGCTCGCACGCCATGGCCGGCTACCACTCACTGGAACTGTGCTACCTGGCGGCCGCGTACACCGGGCTGCTGATCAGTCACGAACCGCTCACCCTGCACTTCCGCCCGCGCCCGGACGACCTGCCCGGGCGGGAGCTGAGGGTGGCGCCCGATCTGCTGCCGCCGGGTTCGGTGGAGCTGACCCGGGTGTGGGTCGACGGCCGTGAACACCACCACTTCGACGCGAAGCAGCTGACCGTGCGGCTCCCCGAGAGCGACGGGCCGGTGCGGGTGCGGGTCGAGCTGGAGCCCGTGCAGATGCGGCTGCGGATGCGCAGCGAGTTCGACGGCGGCACCGCGCACGTCCGCTGCGGCGGCGCGGTCGACGGCGGCGAGCTGGACAAGTTCCGCCGGGTGCTCGGCGAGGTGATGGCCGCGGGGCCGCGGCGGGTGGAGTTCCATCTGTCCGAGGTCACCGAGATGTGCCGGCCCGCGGTCAACGAACTGCTCGTGCAGCGCACCAAGGCGGGTCTGGACGTCGACTTCGTCGTCGTCGGCCATGTCCTGCCGGAGGTCCGCGAAGCCCTGCTTGCCACCGACGCCTTCCTGCTAGAGGGCGAGGAGGACTGAACCGTGACCACCACCCTGCCCCTCGGGCACCTCGCCGCGGAGTCGTACGAGCCGCCCTACGAGCTGCCCTACGAGCCGGTGGACCTCTCCGCGTACTGCCAGGACCTGTTCGGCACCCTGAGCCGCTCCGACCAGCGGCGCTGGGGCGAGGTCTATGTGCGCGGGCTGCTCGACGTGCCCGGGCGCAAGACGCCGGCCCGGATCTCCGAGCAGGTCCTCGGCCGCCGGGCCGTGCAGCAGATCCAGCAGTTCGTGAACCAGAGCCCGTGGCCGTGCGGGCCGGTGCGCCGGCGGCTCGCCGGGCAGCTGAGCCAGGCCTTCAGGTCCGAGGCGTGGTGCGTCGACGAGGTCGTGTTCGCCAAGAACGGCGACCGCTCGGTGGGCGTGGCCCGGCAGTACGCGCCCTCGCTGGAGCGGACGGTCAACTGCCAGCTGGCGCTGGCCACTTCGCTGGTGGGCCGGCACGGCGGGGTCCCGGTCAGCTGGCGGCTGATGCTGCCGGCCCGCTGGGACCGCGACGAACGGCTGCGCACCCAGGCCCACTTGCCGCCGGAGGAGCGGTCGCGGCCGCGCTGGCGGTACATCCTGGAGGCCGTCGACGAGATGCTGGAGGACTGGTATCTGGAGCCGCTGCCGGTCCTGGTGGACTGGCGCGGCGAGAACGACGTGGCGCCGCTGCTGCGCGGCCTGGAGGCACGCGGGCTCGCCTATCTCGTCGAGGCCTCGCCGAGCACGGCGGTCACGTTGCCGCGGCCGTGTGCCGGATCTCCGTACGGGAGCGGCACGTTGACGGAGCTGGCGGTGCACGCGGCGCAGCACCGCAAGCGGATGCCGATCGCCTGGCAGGACCGGGCGACGGCGCGGATGCGGCAGTCCCAGGTGCTGTCGGCGCCGGCGCTGCTGCTGACCGAGGCGCCCCACGGCGGGGGTGCGGGCGCCCGGTCGGCCGCCGCGCTGCCGCCGCAGCGGCCCCGGCACCTGGTGACCGACTGGCCCTACGGCCGGCCCACCCCGCGTGCCTACTGGCTGACCAACCTGCCCGGCCGCAAGCTGTCGGACGTGCTGCCGCTGGCCCAGCTGCGGACTCTGTCCGGAGAGAGCCTCGGGCGGCTCCAGCAGGACTTCGGGCTGGCCGACTTCGAGGGCCGCTCCTTCCGCGGCTGGCACCATCACGTCACGCTCGCCTCGGTGGCGATGGGGTACGACGCGCTGAACCGGCCCTACCGCTCCCAGCCGACGGCGGTGAAGTCGGTGTCGCCGAGGCCGGGGACGCCGTAGTTGGCGAGGCCCTCGCGGACCGCGAGGACCTGGGGGCGCTGGTAGAGCAGGACGTCGTGGCCGAGCCGCCAGAGCAGGCGGTCGGCCTGGTTGTAGAGCCGGTTGCGGCGTCCGGCGTCCAGGGTGTGCACCGCCTGGTTGAGCAGCGAGTCGACCTGGGGGCTGGAAATACGGCCGTAGTTCTCGTAGATCTGGTCGCCGGTCGGCTCCCGGTAGACGGGATACAGGGTGCTCGGATAGGTCAGTCCGGTGAATCGGAAGATCGCCAGGTCGAAATTCCCGCGGTTGAGGTACTTCGGCAAGTAGTCGTCGGCCGGGACTTTCTGGATCTCCACCTGGATTCCGGCCTGTTGCAGCATCTGCTGGAGAAGTTGGGAGAGGTCCAGACCGAGTCGGTTGGTGGCCTGGCTGAGAACGAAACGGAGCGTCAAATTCTGCCCGTTCCTGGTTCGTGTGCCGCTGTTGCCGTCACGGTGCCAGCCCCGCTGTTCAAGAATGCGTTCCGCGTCCTTCAGGTCGTACGTTCCAAGGGTCCCCGAATTGTCCTTGTAGCCCGGCTGGTTGGTCATGAAGAAGTGATTGCCGAGCAGCGGGACGCCGACGGGCAGACCGGTGCCGGCCACCTTCGCGAGCGCCTGCCGGTCGACGGCCTTCAGCACCGCCCGGCGCACCTCGGGGTCGGCGAGCGGGCCCGCGGCGCCGTTGAGGGCCACCTGGACGTCGTCCCAGGCCGAGCCGGTGCGGATGTCGGTGTCGTCGGCGTCCTTGAGGCGGTCGTAGAGGTCGGCGGAGGCGGCGTTGACCGCGTCGAGCTCGCCGTTCAGGAAGGCCTGGACGGCGGTGGTCGGGTCGAGGGTGCGCAGCACGATCCGGTCGAGGCGGGGCCGGGTGCCCCACCATTTCGGGTCGGGTACGGCGGTGAGGGTCTGGGCGGTGGCGTCCAGCGACCCGATGCGGAAGGGGCCCGCGGTGATGGGCGGGCCCTTGCGCCAGCCGTCGTTGAACTGCGCGGGGGTGGTGTAGGCGGCGGCCGGGTAGAGCGGGGTGAACAGCCGCTGCCAGTCGGCGAAGGGCCGCTTGAAGGTGACCTTCACCTCGAGCGCGTCGGCCCCTTGGCGTACCGAGGCAATGTCCTCGTAGCCGCTGGGGTCGACGACACGGTAGCGCTGGTCGCCGCGGCCGAGGGCGCGCCACTGGGCCGCGAAGTCCCGCCAGCCCAGCGGTTTTCCGTCGGACCACTTGGCCTCGGGGTTGAGACGGTAGGTGACGGTCTGCGGGGCGGAGGAGGTGACGGAGGCGGCGCGCAGGTAGTCCGGGACCGGGTGCGGGGTGCCCTTCGCGTCGCGGGCGAAGAGCCGGGGTTCGAGCAGGCTCATGACGGTGGAGACGTCGTCCCAGCCGCCGTCCACCTGGAAGTAGTTGAACTGGGTCAGCCACTGGTAGATCGGAAGAGTGAGGGTGCCGCCCTGTCTCAGCTCGGCCGGGGGCCGCGCGTTGATGTCCGTACGGCCGTAGGCGGGAACCGCCGCACTGGACTCGTCGCCGGAGGTGCCGCTGCCGTGGGCGGAGGTACAGCCGAACAGGAGCCCGCAGAGGGCGATCCATATCAGCGTGGGCCACAACGGCCTGTTGCGCACAGCACATCCGCTCATTGTGACGACCTCTCCCCGTATGAGGTTGTCCGGAGCTTAACATCAAGGCATGTCAAGGGCGTTGGCAAAAAGCCTCACGAACTCCCTCGCATTACTACTCGTTTCAACCTTTCTCTGCTATTTGATTTCCGCCATGGCGCTCGATCCGCGGGCCTACTACGAGCAGCGGACACCACGCCCTTCCGCGGCGGTGGTGGACGCTCAACTGGCCGGTCTCGGGCTGGATCCGGGAAAGCCGGTCACCGACCGGTTCGGCCACTGGGCGTGGCGGGCGCTGCACGGTGACCTCGGCCGCACGCTGGACGGTTCCTCGGTGAACGCCGAGTTCGGCAGACGGGTGGGGGTCACGGCGCGGCTGCTGGTGGCCGGCACGGTGGCGGGCACCGTTCTGGGCGTGCTGGCCGGGGTGTGGGCGGCGATGCGGCGGGGACGGCTGCCCGACCGGGCGCTGACGCTGTTCTCGTTCGCGGTGCTGTCGGTGCCGCCCTTCGTGCTGGGGCTGCTGCTTCAGGCCGGTGCCCTGTCGGTCAACGACGCCGCGGGCCGTACGGTGATCCGCTACACCGGCGAGCGGACGCCGGGCCTGCGGGGCGGCCTCCTCGCCCAAGTGGGCGACTCCGCCGTGCACTTGATTCTGCCGACCGTCTCCGTCGCGCTGGGCGCGATCGCCATGTACAGCCGCTACCAGCGCGGTGCCACGCTGGACGTGCTCGCCTCCGACCATCTGCGCACCGCCGAGGCCAAGGGGCTCACGCCCGGGCGGGCCCTGCTGCGGCACGGGCTGCGCACTTCGCTGATCCCGCTGACCGCGTTCTTCTCCTTCGGCTTCCTGACCCTGTTCACGGGTGCCGTGTTCACGGAGCAGATCTACGGCTGGCACGGCATGGGCAGCTGGTTCGTGGAGTCCGTCCAGAAGGGCGACGTGAACTCCGCCGTGGCGGTGGAGGTGTTCAGCGCCGCCCTGGTGCTGCTCGCCGGGCTGGTGGCGGACCTGCTGCATCGCGCGCTCGACCCGAGGGTCCGGTACGCGTGAGAGCCGGCCGCGGGGGATCGCCGGTGCGACGGTCAGTGCGCTCGCCGGGCGCGGTGGCGGGCGCGGCGCTGCTGCTCGGCCTTTTCCTGCTCGCGTTCGCAGGTCCGCTGGTGTCCCGGTGGGGTTACGCCGACATCGACTACTCGGCGCTGCACCGGCCGCCCGGGGCCGGGCACTGGTTCGGCACCAACCGGATCGGGCAGGACGTGTTCGCGCAGTGCGCGCGGGGCCTCCAGAAGTCCTTGCTCATCGGAGCTCTGGCGGCGTTCTTCTCGACGGGCCTCGCAGCGGTCGTCGGCGTGTGCGCCGGCTACTTCGGGGGCTGGGCGGACCGGCTGCTGATGCTCTTCGTCGACCTGATGCTGGTGGTGCCCGCCTTCCTCGTCCTGGTGCTGCTGGCGCCCCGGCTGCGCTCGTTCGGCTGGCTCGCCTACGCCGGACTGATCGCGGCGTTCGGCTGGATGGTCACCGCGCGGGCGGTGCGGGCCACGACCCGGTCGCTGATGAAGCGTCAGTTCGTACTGGTGGCCGGGTACATGGGAGTCGGGCCGGTCACGACGATCCGGCGGCACATCCTGCCGCACCTGGCGTCGTTCCTCGTCACCGACGCCACCGTGGCGGTGGCCGGGGCGGTGATCAGCGAGACCGGGCTGTCGTACTTCGGCTTCGGGACGCAGCCGCCCGACGTGTCACTGGGCACGCTGATCGCGGATGCCGCGGACGTGCCGACGACGTATCCGTGGATGTTCTGGTTCCCGTCGGGGCTGCTGATCGTGTTCGTCCTCGCCTGCCATCTGGTCGGTGACGCGTTGCGAGGCGTGCTCGATCCGGCGGGCGGGTCCGCGTCGGCGGATCCCGTGGGGAGCGGGGCGTGACGGCGTCCGGTGAGGTGCTGCTCGACGTGCGGGACCTGCGGGTCGAGCGGCCGGCCTCGCGCCGCTCTCCCGCGCTGCCGCTGGTGCGTGGCGTCGACCTGGTGCTGCGCCGCGGCGAAGTGCTGGGTCTGGTGGGCGAGTCGGGCGCGGGCAAGAGCCTGACCGCCCTGGCCCTGCTGGGGCTGAGCCCGCCGGGTCTGCGGGTGTCGGGCTCGGTGCGGCTGCTCGGCCGGGAGCTGGTCGGGCTGCCGGTGCGGGAGCTGGCCCGGGTGCGCGGCCGGCACATCGCCCTGGTGTTCCAGGACGCGCTCGCCGCGTTCACTCCGGTGCTCAGGGTCGGGGACCAGATCGGCGAGGTGCTGCGGATCCACCGACGCCCGCGCCCGGGGCGGGAGTCGGCGCTGCGCAGGGCGGTCGAGCTGCTGGACGCCGTCGGGGTGCCGGAGCCCCGGCGGGCGGCACGGTCGTATCCGCACGAGCTCTCGGGCGGTATGCGGCAGCGGGCCATGATCGCCATGGCGATGGCCGGGCGGCCCGACGTCATCGTGGCCGACGAACCCACCAGCGCGCTGGACGTCACGGTCCAGGCCCAGGTCCTGGAGGCGCTGGCCACCGCACGCAGGGCCACGGGGGCGGCGCTGCTGCTGGTCAGTCACGATCTGGGGGTGGTGGCCGGTGCCGCGGACCGGGTCGCCGTGATGTACGGCGGGCGGATCGTGGAGAGCGCCGGCGTGGACGCGCTGTACGGGGCGGCCCGGATGCCTTACACGAAAGGGCTGATCGGCTCGGTGCCGCGGATCGACCGGGACACACCGCCCACGCCGGTGCCGGGTTCGCCGCCCGCGGCCGGGTGGCCGGGGCCGGGGTGCGCCTTCGCGGCACGCTGTCCGCTCGTGGTGGAGGCGTGCCGGGTGCTGGAGCCCGAACTCGACGGTGTCGACGGCCATTTGGCCGCCTGCCATCGGGGCGAGGTCGCGGCGGGGCTCGGTGCAGCGGAGCTGTTTCCACCTTCGGCGGGCGGGACGGCGCAGCTGCCGGGCCGGCAGACGGGCGGGACGGCAAAGGCGGTGGGCGGGCAGGCGGGCGGGACGGCGCAGGCGGCGAGCGGGCAGGCGGGCGGGACGGCGCAGGCGGCGAGCGGGCAGGCGGGCGGGACGGCGCAGGCGGCGAGCGGGCAGGCGGGCGGGACGGCGCAGGCGGCGGGTGGGGCGGCGCGGGCGGCGGGTCGGCAGGCGGGTGGGGCGGCGCTCCGGCAACGGGTGGACGGGGACGTGGTGTTGCGGATCTCGGGGCTGGCCCGGTCCTTTCCGGTGGTGGGTGGGCAGGGCCGTCGGGCGGGGCGCGGTGGGGCGGGTGCGGTGCGGGCCGTGGAGCGGGTCGATCTGGAGGTGCGGCGGGGCGAGACGCTGGGGCTCGTCGGTGAGTCCGGGGCCGGGAAGTCCAGCGTCCTGCTCCAGGTGGTCTCCCTGGCCGCGCCGCAGTGCGGGACCGTCGAGGTGCTGGGCCATGACACCGCCCGGCTCGGCCGTGCCGTGGCGCGCCGGCTGCGCGGTGCGGTGCAGTTCGTGCCCCAGGACCCCATGTCGAGCCTCGATCCGCGGATGCCGGTGGGCGACATCGTCGCCGAGCCGCTGTGGGTGCAGCGGGTTCCCGCGGAGCGGGTCGCCGCACGGGTCGGGGAGGTGCTGCGGCTCGTCGGGCTGGACCCGGGCGACGCCGCCGGATACCCGCACGAGTTCTCCGGCGGGCAGCGTCAACGGATCGCCATCGCCCGGGCGTTGGCCGTGGAGCCGGAGCTGCTTCTGCTGGACGAACCCGTGTCCGCGCTGGACGTGTCGGTGGGGGCCGGGATCCTCGATCTGCTGCGCAGGCTGAAGGAGGACCCGGGCCCTGCGTGTCTGTTCGTCTCCCACGACCTGGCAGTGGTACGGCAGATCGCCGACCGGGTCGCGGTCATGTACGCCGGTCGCATCGTCGAGACCGGCGAGGTCCGGAAGGTGTTCGAGCGGCCGGGCCATCCGTACACCAGGGCACTGCTCGACGCGGTGCCGGTGCCGGATCCCGTCGCGCTCCGCGACCGCCGCGGGGCGGTCATCCTGCGGGGCGATCCGGGGTCACCCGGCGAGGAGGTCCGGGGGTGCCGGTTCCGGACACGTTGCCCGATGTACGCATCGCTCCCGAAGGAGCGCCGAAATCGCTGTGAGCGGGAAATTCCCGAGCCCCTGACGACGGCTGTGGGGGGTGGCCGATCAGTGGCATGTCATTTTCCGCTCACCGATGCCCGTTCCGCAGCAGGGCCTGATTCCCCGCCGCCGAGGGGCTGACGTATTCCGAAGGATTCAGCAGCACCCACCGGGCCCAAGGGCCGGCTGCTCTTCGACCGCCCCCGCCGACGCCCTTCCTGCTGCGAGGAAGGCTCCGGCACCGGCCAGTCCGGCGACGAGCAGGACGGCCAACAGTATCGCCGCGAATTTATGCATCACTCCCTTTTCCCCACTCTCCTATAGATTTACATTTACCAAATGAGTCAATCGAACATTACAGATCAAGTCAAGCAAGAATTGAAAGTACAGATACAACGGGAATCGGAATTTCCATTTCCTGCCACCGGCGTCCGGGTGCCACGGACGGAACAGGAGACTTTCAGCCGCTACGGGAAGCAGGGCGGCGAAGCCCATTGGCGTGCCACAGTCATGCTGGTATTGTGATCTATGACATCCGAGTCATGTGCTCACCCTGGAGCAGTAATATGGATCAAGCGGAAGATGCATCTCCGGTCGAGGTGGGCAGGCGCATCCGGGTCCTCCGCACCAAGCTGGGTCTCAAGCAGCAGGATCTCGCCTCCACGGATATCTCCGCGAGTTACATCTCGCTCATCGAATCCGGGAAAAGGGCCCCCTCGGATGCGGTGGTCGCCTCTCTCGCCGGAAAACTGGGGTGCTCGCCGGACCATCTGCGAACCGGCCGGGACGACCACGCCGTCGAGGACACCCGGCTGAAGCTCGCATTCGCCGAAATGGCCCTGCGCAACGGCGACAACGGCGAGTCCCTGCAGGCCTTCGGTGAACTCCTCGCCAAACCCGTTCTGCTGGATCCCGCGATGCGGCTGCGCGCCCGCATCGGCCAGGCGACCGCGCTGGAGAAGCTCGACCGGATCGAGGCGGCCATCCCGGTGCTGGAGGAGCTGACCAGGAACCCGTCGCTCGCGGCCGGCTCCGACGCGTGGTGCCGGATCTCGGTCGCCCTCAGCCGCTGCTACCGCAACATGGGGGACATCACCCTCAGCATCGAGATCGGCGAGCAGGCCCTGGCCACGCTCGACTCCCTCGGACTCGACGTCACCGTGGACCACATCCAGGTCGGCGCCACGCTCATCGCCTCGTATCTCATGCGCGGCGACATCACGCGCGCCCATCTCCTCGCCCAGAAGCTGATCCCGGTGGCGGAGGAGCACGGCGGCCGGGCCGGCCGGGGCGCGGTGTACTGGAACGCGGGGCTGGTCGCCGTCTCCCGGCGGCAGCGGAGCGAGGCCCTCGCCCTCACCGAGCGGGCGCTGGCGATGATGGCCGACGACGACAATCTGCGGCACGTGGCCATCCTCAAGATGAACGTCGCCTGGCTGGAGCTGGAGTCCCCGCAGCCGGACACGCAGCGCGCTCTCGGGTTGCTCGAAGACACCGCCCAGACCCTCGCTGAGCTCGGCACGGCCGTGGAGCAGGCCAAGTGCGAGATCTGTCTGACCGACGCACACACCCAGCTCGGCCAGTGGGACGACGCCCTCATGCACGCCCGGCGGGCCCTCGGGCTCCTCGGCTCGGGCCCGCGCGTGGAAGCCGTCTCGGCCCGGCTCCGGCTCGCCGAGATCCTGCTGCTGCGCGAGGAGCCGGAAGAGGGCCTGCGCAACCTGCACGCGGCGGCCCGTCAGCTGCGGCACTTCACGCCGTCGTACGAGACCGCCCAGGAGTGGCGCCATCTCGGCGACGTGTGGAAGCGCCAGGGCCGTACCAAGGAGGCCCTGGAGGCGTACGAGCAGGCCCTCCAGGCCTCGGGCATGCCGACGACCTATGACCCCGCGCAGGCGGCGGCGTTGAGCCGGCAGCACCAGGACTGAGCCGGGCGGTGCGGTGCCGCCCGGTGTTTCTCCCCCGTGAGCCATCGTCAGCTCACCGCGCCTCTGGGACGGCCGGCGAGCAGGTCGATGATGGTGCGGGCGAAGAGGTGGCAGTGCTCGCCGGTGCGGGCGGTGACCAGGTCGCCGTCGACGACCACGTCCCGGTCGACGTACTCGCCGCCCATGTTGCGCAGGTCGCCGAGCAGGTTGTTGTGCACCACGGCACGCCGGCCGCGGACCAGTCCGGCGACCGGCGCCGCGAGCCACATGCCGTGGCAGATGACGCCCTTGAGGATGGCCGGGTCGGCGAAGGCACGGCGCAGGAACCTTGCGGCGGGCGGGAGTTGGGCCGGGTCCTCGGTGTAGCGCAGCCGGTCGGCGACCATGCCGGACGGGACGATGACCGCGCTGAACTCCTTGAGCGCGAACTCGTCGACGTCCTCGAAGGACTCGGTGACCGTGAACGGCATCCGGTGCTCGTGCCCCTGGAAGGTCATCTCCTTCGCGCCCCACAGCCGGGACAGGAAGTGGACCTCGGCGCCCTCCTCCGGGAAGCGGTGGCGGTAGTAGAGGATCTCGGGTTCGTAGAAGTCGCTCTCCATCAGTACGGCGATCTTGTGACCCGTCAGTCGCACCGCTACCGTCCCCTCCCCCGCCGCTCGGTCACCAGGTCGATCAGGAACGGGCCGCGGTGCGCGAGCGCCTCGGCGACGGCCGCCGGCACCTGGCCCGGCTTCTCCACGCGCAGCGCGGGCACGCCGAGCGACCGCGACAGGGCGACGAAGTCGATCGCCGGCCGGGAGAGGTCGAAGATCTCCGGGTACTCGTGCGCGGGGATGCCCTGCGCGCCCCAGTACTGGTCGATGTTGAGTTCCAGCAGCTTGTAGCTGCTGTTGTTGCAGATGACGAACTTGGCGCCGATGTCGTGCCGGGCCGCCGTCCAGAGCGCCTGGAAGGTGTAGAGGCTGCCGCCGTCGCCGGTGAAGCCGACAACCGTGCTGTCCGGGTGGGCCAGTTGGGCACCCAGTGCCCCCGGGATGCCGACGCCGAGGGAGCCGCCGCGGGTCTGGTGCCAGCGGCCGGGCTCGGCCGCCGGGAGGGGGCCGAAGAGGTCCGGGGAGGCGGTCAGGGACTCGTCGAACAGGACCACGTCGTCGGGGAGTCGAGCCGCGAGCTCCTCGGCGAAGGCCACGTGCGGGAGTTCCTGGGCGTCGGCCCGCTCGCGGGCGGCGCGGGCGGCGGCCGTCCGTGCCTCGGCCCGTTCGGCGGCGCCCCGTCGCAGCCGGTCCTCGGCGGCCGTACGCTCCTCGCGGCTCATCCGCGCGCCGATCGCGTCGGCGAGCAGCGCGAGGGACCGCTTCGGGTCGGCCACCAGGCCCAGGTCGACCGGGAAGTTCTTGGCGATGGCGTCCGTGTCCAGGTCGATGTGGACCACCGGCACGCCCTCGCCGAAGACGCCGTACAGGGCCGGGAAGACCTCGGGCAGCGCGTACGTGCCACACAGCAGTACGGCGTCCGCCGCGCCGGTGACACGACGGCTGCTCTCGCCGAACATGTGGCCCAACTGGCCCGCGTACGCCGGATGTCGGACCGACAGATTGGCCTCGGCCCAGTCCGCGCCCCACACCTCCGCGCCCCACACGGAGGCGAGCCGGCCCAACTCCTCCTGCGCGCCCGCGAAATGGATGCCGTCGCCCGCGATCACGATCGGCCTGCGCGCATCGGCCAGCAGCTCGGCCGCGCGCTCCAGGGATCGGGGGTCTGGCGCGGAGGCGGTGTCGGGGTAGGTCACCGGCACCGCCTCCTCGCTCGTGGGCCGGTCCAGCACGTCGGCGGGGAGGACGACGAGGACCGGCCCGTACGGCGGGGTGCCGGCCACCTTGAAGGCGCGGCGCAGGACCCTGAGCGTGGAGTCGGGGTCGACCACCCGAGTCGCCCACTTGGTGACCGGTTCGGCCATGGCGACCAGGTCGGCGGCCATCTGCGCCTCCATGGCCTCGTAGCGCAGGCCGGCCTCGCCGGTCACCACGACGAGCGGGGCGTGGCCGCGTTTGGCCTGGTAGAGCATGCCGATGCCGTTGCCGAGGCCCACGCCGGAGTGCAGCTGGACGACGGCCGGGCGCCGGGTGGCGCGGGCGTAGCCGTCCGCCATGCCGACGGCCACCGACTCCTGAAGGGTGAGCACGTACTCGAGCGCCGGGAAGTGGCGCAGTTCGTCCAGGAAGCCCTGCTCGACCGTGCCGGGGTTGCCGAACATGTACGGCACCCCTTCGGCCACCAGCTGTTCCAGGAACGCCGCCCGGGCCGGCCTGCTGTCCATGGGTCTGCCTCCTTGTGAGCGGCGGTGGCTAGGCGGACCGGAAACCCCACTGGCGCAGGCCCTGGTCGAGGACCTCGACCGTCTTCTGGCCGGTGAGGTAGGAGTCGGGGGTCGAACGCCCGGTGATGAAGGGGTAGTCGACGATCACCGAGGTGGTCTTGCCGAAGTTGCCGTGGTAGGCGCCGCCGGGGGCGGTCGCGTCGCGCAGGATGTACTCCAGCGGGTACGGCGGCGGGCCCATGTTGAAGTCGGTGCCGACGAAGCCGGTGCCGTCGAGGTAGTCGTACTCGATGCAGTGCCCGGTGACGTGCTTGCCGCGGATGATGCTCTCGCGGTCCTCCTGCTCGCGCGCGAAGGCCAGGCAGGCGACGCCGTAGCACTCCGCGGCGATCGGGCGGTCCAGGCCGTGGAAGGCGAGGATCAGGTCGTGGACGCGCCAGTTGTTGGCGAGGTCGACGATGGGGCCGCTGCCGCCGACGATCAGGAGGGCGTCGTAGCGGTCGGCGATCTGCTCGCGGACCTTCTCCAGGCGGGTGTTGTAGGCCTCCCAGTCGCGCAGGAAGTACGGCTTGGAGCGGTAGGGCCGGTCCGGGAGCCAGGAGGAGAGGTCGAGCGGGTTGTCGAGGCGGTCGGAGGCCTCGACGGCCTTGACCTTCGCGGCCATCTCGGGCGTGGTGACGGAGCGGCCGAGGGGCGGGTCGACGTAGTCGGGGTCCATGCTCGGGGGCAGCGCCACCGGCCGCTTTCCGGTCGGGGTGGCGAAGGTGAGGTGGTAGCCCGCCCTGTCGAAGGTCTCCAGGGGGCCGATGAGTTCCTCGCCCCAGTAGCCGTACTCGGACAGGACGACGAGGATGCGCCTGCTCATGGGGTTCCTCTCGGTCGGCGTCGGTTCGTACGCGTGAACCGCCGAACTCATGTCTAGTTTTCGGGCTTCGGCCGGTACCAGCGGGGAGGGCACCCGGTGCCGCACATCCCCAAGTGGCAGACCGCACTACGGCAAATCGGGGCGTGACGAGGGGTGTTGTCCCATGCGCAACGAAGGACGCCCCCCGGTGGGCGGAGGGCGTCCGGTGTCGGTGCGCGGGACTCAGAGGCGGAACAGACCCGGGTCGGCGACCACGACGTCGAGGAGCACCGGGCCGTCGGCCGTCAGGGCGCCGCGCAGGGCCTCGCGCAGGCCCTCGGGGCTCTCGACACGTTCGCCGCGCACGCCGAAGCCCCGGGCCAGCTGGGCCATGTCGAGGCCGCTGAGGTCCCAGCCCTTCTGCCAGGACTTCTGGTCCTCCAGGTAGTACTTGAGGGACAGGTAGCCGGAGTTGTCGGGGATGACGAAGGTGACCGGCAGCTGGTGCTGGGCCGCGGTCCACAGGGCGTGCAGGGTGTACTGCGCCGAGCCCTCGCCGACGACCACCACCGCACGCCGGTCGGGGCGGGCCAGGGCGTAGCCGACCGCGCCGGCGAAGGGGAAGCCGAGGGCGCCGCTGGCCGTGGCGAAGTAGCCGTTGTCCGCACCGAGCGGGATCTGCTCGTGGAAGTCGGCGCGGGCGATGGGCAGTTCCTCGAACAGGGCGGCGTCGTCCGGGAGTTCCTGGGACAGGACGTGGAAGAGGTAGGCCTGGGTGAGCGGCGTCGACGGCTCCGGGACCGGCACCGGCTCGCGCACCGGGGCGAGTTCGGTGCGCTCGCGCTCGGCGACCAGCGGGACGAGGGCCTTGACGACCGCGCCGGGCGGGGCGACGAAGCTCTCGTCCGCGAGCGTCGCGGCGGCCGCCTGCGGGTTGTCGGTGACGTGCAGGAACCGTACGTCCGGGGTGAGTTGGGGCCGCGGGGACTTGTCGAGGTCCGCGGGTGCGGTCGAGAACAGGTCCCAGGCCGTGAACAGGGTGAACGCCGGGCCGCCGAGGACGACGACCACGTCGTGCTGGGCGGCGAGCCGCTCGTTGACCAGCTCGGGGATGGGCGGCAGGACGCCGGCGAAGAGGGGGTGGTTCTCCGGGAAGGCACCGCGGTTCCACACCGGGGCGCCCCACACACGGGCGTTCAACTTCTCGGCGAGGGCGATGAGTTCGCCGCGCGCGCCCTGTGCGTCCACGGGACCGCCGGCCACCAGTCCGGGCCGCTCGGCGCCGCTGAGGGCCTCGGCGATCCGTGCCAGGACGGCCGGGTCCGGTACGACGGCGCTCTCGACCTGGGCTATCCGGATCGGCTCCGGGTCGGCCGGGCGTACCCAGTCGTCCTCGGGGACGGCCACGAACACCGGGCCCTGCGGGGCCTGTTTGGCGATCTGGTAGGCCTGGGCGATCAGCGCGGGCACGTCCTGCGGGCGGCCGGGCTCGCCCGCCCACTTGATGTACGGCCTGGGCAGCTGGGTGGCGTCCTTGGCGACCAGGAAGGGGTCGCCGAGCAGCATCTTGCGGGCCTGCTGGCCGCCGAGGATGACCATCGGGGTGTTGGCTGCGGCCGCGGTGTAGACGCTGCCCATGGCGTTGCCGAGGCCGGGGCCGCCGTTGATGAGGACGAGGGCGGGTTCGCCGGTGCCCTGGGCGTAGCCGTCGGCCATGCCGACGACGGAGGCCTCCTGGAGGCCCATGACGAAGCGGAACTCGTCCTCGGGCCAGTACTCGAACAGCTTCATCTCGGTGTGGCTGGGGTTGCTGAAGACGGTCGTCATGCCCAGGGCGCGCAGGACGTCGAGGGTCGCGTCCCGCACGGTGCGGATGGTGGCCGCTTCGTTGGTGGCGGTCATGGTGATCAGGCTCCTGAGTCGGGGTGGGTCGGTTCGAGCGCCGCCACCGCGCTGAAGACGCGGTCCGGGTCGTAGCGTTCCTTGACCTTCAGCAGCCGTCCGGCGCCCGGGCCGAACGCGGCTGTGGCGCGCTGGTGTTCCTCCGGGCCGAGCAGGTTGGGGTAGCCGCCGGGCAGTGCGTGCCCGGCGAGGGCGGCGGACACCTCGTGCGCCCAGCGCCGGTGCGGCGCCGCCGGCTCGGCGGGGTCCCAGGCGGCGCCGATCTCGACGAGCAGGTGGTCCCGGCGCAGTGCGAAGGCGGTGTCCTCGGAGCGGACGCGGCTCGCGGCGCCGTGGAAGTGGTGGACGTACATGCCGGAGTACGGCGAGGTGGCCGTGGCCGCCGCGTCGACGATCAACTCAATTGCCTCGTCGGTCAGTTCGGGCAGCCAGCGGGTGCCGACCTCGTTGTGCCGGCCGTCGACGACGACCTGGTCGAACATGCCGAGGACGCTCGCGTACTCCTGCGGGCAGACGCGGCCGGCGAGAGGGGTGCCGAGGGCGTCGAAGCGGTCGATGACCCGGCGGCCCTGTGCGATGTCCCCGCACCAGACCGGCAGCAGGTAGATCAGCGGCTGGCCGTCGGGGCCGCCGAAGAAGCCGGTCATGACGGTGAGTTCGTCGGCGGCGGAGGCGGTCACCTCGCGGTGGCCGCGCAGGACGGCGGCGGCCTGGGCGAGCGGGTAGAGGATCATGCCGGCGAGCACGGTGCTGATCGGGTGCAGGCGGACGCGCAGTTCGGTGACGACGCCGAAGTTGCCGCCTCCGCCGCGCAGGGCCCAGAACAGGTCCGAGTTCTCGTCGGCGCTCGCGACGACGGGGCGGCCGTCGGCGAGGACGACGCGGGCGGAGACCAGGTTGTCCAGGGCCAGGCCGCACTGGCCGGCCAGCAGGCCGTAGCCGCCGCCGAGGGTGAGTCCGGCGAAGCCGACCGCCTTGACGGTGCCGGTGACGGGGGCGAGGCCGAGGGCCCGGGTCGCCTCGACCAGGTCGCCGGCCCTGGCGCCGCCCTGGGCCACGGCGGTGCCGGTGGCGCGGTCGACGGTGACGCGCCGCAGGTCGGCGAGGTCGATCACCAGGCCGCCGTCGGCGGTGGCCCGGCCCGCCCAGTCGTGGCCGCCGCCGCGCACCGACAGCGGCAGACCGTGGGCCCGGGCGATGCGGACCGCCCAGGTCACGTCCGTCTCGTCGGCGGGGCGGACGATCACCGCGGGCCGCGCCTCGACCGCGCCGTTCCACAGGCGCCGGGCCGGCTCGTAGCCCGCGTCGCCCGCCGTGAACACACCGCCGCGCAGGGTGGTACGCAGGGCGCGTACGGCGGCCGCCGACGCGGGAGTGGTCGTTGAGGGTGCCATGGCTCCACCACTTCTCGTGTGGTCCAGGGGATGGACGGAGGGTCCGGGGGATCGGCGGACGGCCCGGAGGATGGACGGACGGTCCACGGGACGGTCGGATGCGAGGACGGGCCGCGCGGGTCCGGGGATCGCACCGGACGGCCGGAGGACGAATCGGGCCGGCCCCCGGATCCCTCACAGTCCTGGAGCCGGCCCGACGGGAGGAGAGCGCCTCAGGTCCCGATCAGCTCGTAGCGGCCCGGCTGTACGGTCTCCAGGTCCACGGCGGCGAGGAAGGACTGCGTCTCGGGGGCTCCGAAGAAGGCCCCGATGGTGGCCTCGGCGTCCTCGGGGGTCGCCCAGTGGACGGTCACCAGGTACTCGCCCTCGGCGCTCCTGGCGGTGGAGCGGGCCAGGAAGCCGGGCCGCTCCCGCAGGTACTCCTTCTCCATGGTCCGGTTGCGGTCCTGGAAGTCGGCGTCGCCGACCTCCGCGCGCAGCTTGAACCGGATGGTCTCGACGATGGTCATGTGCTCCACCTCTCCTGTGCCGTACGTGCGTTGAGGGGGCGGTTGAAGACGGGCGTGCCCGGCTGCTGCCGACGCCCGCCGGTGACGAGGGAGCCCGTCCGGACGACCGCGAACCCGAGCTCTTCGAGGAGCCCGGCCACGATCCCGTCGGCCTCGGCGTCGTCGCCCGCCACGAACAACGCGGTCCGCTCCTCGCGGGGTGCGCCGGGCCGGGCGAGGTCGAGCAGGTACTTGTAGTTGAGGGTGTTGACGGCCTTCACCAGCCGGGAGTCCGGGAGGTGGGCCGCGATCAGCTCGGAGGACGTGGTCCGGTCCTCCTCCAGCTCCGGGAAGATCCCGTCCCGGCCGGGGGTGTAGTTGGTGGTGTCGACGACGACCTTCCCGGCCAGCGCGCCGGCCGGGAGGGTCTCGTACACCCCGAAGGGGACGGCCACGAAGACGAGCGGCTCGCCGAAGGCGATCGCGTCCTCGACCGTGGCCGCCCGTGCCCGGTCGCCCAGTTCGGTGACGAGCCCGGCGAGGGAGCCGGGGCCGCGCCGGTTGGCGACGGCGACCTGGTGTCCGGCGGTGGTGAGCAGCCGGGCCAGGGTGGCGCCGATCTCGCCGCTGCCCAGGATGCCGATCCTCATGTGGGGGTCCTCTCAGCTGCCCGGGCGGTTGTACGCGTACGACTCGTTGGTGTCGGCCTCGTCCGGGACGAACTCGGTGACGACGTCCTTGGCCGCGTGGATGTTGACCATGCGGGCCCGGCCGGGGCCGAGGTTGGCGAACTTGTGCGGCATCCCGGCGGGTACGACGCAGATGTCGTCCGGCGTCGCGTCGACGGTCTCCCCGCCGGCCTCCAGCCGTACCGTCCCCTCGACGATCACGAAGATCTCCTCGTAGGGGTGTGTGTGGCGCGGGGGCCCGGCGTCGGTGGCCACGTCGACGATGAACGCCGAGACGCTGAGCCCGGGATGGTCGCTCGCGTTGAGGATGTGGGCCGCCACCTCGCCGTTGATCTGCACGGTGGGCAGGCCGCTCTTGGCGATGATCTGCATGGGTCGGTCCTTAGAGGGGGTCGGACACCGGGTCGGCCACGGGGGCCGGCGTCGGGGTCGGCTCGGCGGACGCCGGGCGCAGGCGGGTGGCCGCCCAGGTCGCGGGCAGGGCGACGATCATGACGATCAGGGCCAGCACGAACACGGAGTCGACACCGTGGCTCTCCACGGCCCAGCCGCCCGCGGCCGCTCCCCCGGCGATGCCCGCGTTCACGGCGGACGCGCCGAGCGTGGCCGCGAGGTCGCCGCCGGGTCCGGCGAGGGTGATCACCCGCAGCTGGAAGGAGGGCACCAGGCCGAAGCCGACCAGCCCCCACACGGCGAGGGCGACGGCGGTCAGGGCCGGGCTGTCTCCGACGTAGTGCAGGGCGGTGAGGATGAGGGCGAGCGCGATGTTGGCGACGACCAGCGTGGTCGCCGCGCCCCGGTCGGCGAACCGGCCGCCGCCGAACACGCCGACGGCGCTGGCGATTCCGTACACCAGCAGGAAGGCGCTGACGGCGCCGCCGGAGATGCCGGTGACGTCCTCCAGGTAGGAGGCGAGGTAGGTGAAGGCCGCGAACTGGCCGCCGAGCAGCAGCAGTCCGACGCCGAGCTGGGCCAACACCCTTGGCGCGAAGGCGTGTTTGGCCTGGGCGCCGAGCCCGACGGGTCCGGTGATGCCGATCCGCGGCACGAAGGCGAGGGTGGCGACCAGGGCCACCGCGCCCAGCGCGACGATGCCGACGAAGGTGGCCTGCCAGCCGATCGCGTTGCCGACCAGGGTGCCGAGCGGCACGCCGATGACGGTGGAGACGGCGATCCCGCCGAACACCATCGCCACGGCCCGGCCCTGCTGCCCGGCCGGCACCAGGTGCGCGGCGAGCGCGGAGGCCACGCCGATGAACAGGCCGTGGATGGCGCCGGTGATGACCCGGGCCACGATCAGCGCGCCGAAGCTGGTGGTGAGGGCGGCGAGCAGGTTGCCGACGAGGAACACCGACAGCGCCGACCAGAGCAGCAGGTGGCGGCCGAGCCGGATGGTCACGGCCGTCAGCAGCGGGCCGCCGATGCAGATGCCGAGGGCGTAGGCGGTGACGAGGAGGCCGGCGGTGCCGACCGAGACGCCGGTGTCCTTGGCGATGAGGTTGAGGATGCCGACGATGACGAGTTCGGCGGTGCCGATGACGAAGGCACCCAGGGCGAGGGTCCCCAGGGCCAGTTGGGTACGCCGATGGTTCTCAGCGGTCTTCACGTGCGCTGTCCTCCGAGCCGATGATCCAGTGCTCCTTGACCGCCATGTGGTGCAGATAGCGGGGCTGTACGAAGGTGACGAGGTCGTCCTTGGCCGCCGTGTACTCCTCGGAGGCGGCGGCCTTCTCCAGGTCTTCGAGGCTGTCGAAGGAGAGCAGGTAGGCCGCATCGAGGAGGGACTCGCCGATGGCGTAGGCGCCGTCCCGGGTGAAGCACTGGAGGTAGCGGCGCAGGCCCGGCACCTTGAGCATCAGCTCGGCGTGCTCGCCGAGGCTGCGCTCGCGGAACTGCTCGACGGTGGTGCCCTCGTTCCGCTTCACCAGGGCGACGATCTTCACGCCGTCCGCGGGTGCCGGGTGGTCGCCGACGCGCAGCACGTGCGCGTCGGTGTCGAGGACGACGGTCCGCCAGAAGGCGGCCCACTTGGGCTCGTCGAGCCGGGCGCCCTCAAGGAACTCGGGGGTCTGCAGGGAGGCGAGCTGGTCCTGCTCGTTCTCCAGCCAGATCTCCGCGATACCGCTCCACAGGGGGTCCTCGGGCTCCGGCCCGAAGGGGATGCGGGTGTCGATCAGGTACTTCCTGATCTGCGGGATCCGGCTCGCGTACTGCACGGCGTGCACGTCGACCCAGTAGTCCTGGAACTCCTGCTCCGACATGCCGGGTTTGGGGTGGGCGAAGATCAGCTGGTGGATCATGGCCATCTCCAGAAGAAGTGAGCGATCAGACCTTGTAGGCCTTCTTGACGTCCTCGGCGAAGCCGAGGTAATCCCGCAGCGGCCAGACCTCCTCGAACTCGAGGTACTCCCGCATCGGCAGCCGGCCGAGCGCGGTGCGGTCCAGCTCCTCGGCGCTCGGGGACTCGATGATCCCGATCACCCGCTTCTGCGCGGCGACCTTCCACAGCCCGACGGCGAAGCCGGAGTCGAGGGTCTCCTGGGCGTGTTCGGCCTCTTCGCGCTCGATCTCCCAGAGCTCGTCCAGGGAGATCCGTCCCTCGTGGTTCCAGCGCATCTGGACGTAGAACAACATGGGTGTTCCTTAGGGGAGTTGGGGTTACGAGGCGACACGTGCCGTGATCCGGCGGGTGATCGGGGCGTCCTCGCCGAAGACCTCGACGGCGAGGTCGAGCGGGGTCTTGCCGTCGTGGCCGACCAGGTCGGTGCGGGCGCCGGCGTCGAGCAGGACGGTCACGCAGTCGGCGTAGCCGTGCCACAGGGCGTCGTGCAGGGGGGTGTAGCCGTTGGTGGCGCCCTGGAAGTCGAGGTCGATGCCGGGGTGGGCGACCAGGTCGGCGGTGATGTCGGCGTGGCCGTTGTAGACGGCCTTGTGCAGGGGCACGGCACCGAAGCAGGGCTCGACGGCGTTGATGTCGGCGCCCGCACCGAGCAGCAGCCGGACGATCTCGCCGTGGCCGTCGCGGGAGGCGACGAGCAGCGGGGTGTGGGCGTCGTTGAAGCCGTTGAGGAAGGGCGCGCGGGCGTCCGCTTCGGCGCCGTCGGCGAGGAGTTGGCGCACCTTCTCGGTGTCCCCGGCGGCGGTGGCCGCCATCAGGGGCTGGGCCTCCACGGCGTTCGCGTCGTGCTCCCGGCGCTCCTTGAGGAGCTGTTCGGCGCGCAGGAGCTTGTCCTTGCCGAAGGTGTTGACGTTGAGCTCGTAGGCGAAGTGCTCTTCGAGCGAGAAGCCGTAGTGGGTGTGGAGCTTGAGCCCTGCACCCTGGTCGAGGAGGTACTCCACGAGGTCCGGGTACTTGTACCAGAGGGCGTCCATCAGCGGGGTGTGCCCGGTGGTGGGGGCCACGGCGTCCACGAAGGCACCGGCCTCGACGAGCTGCCGGGTGACGTCCAGGCTGCCGCCCTGGCAGGCCTTGTGCAGCGCGGTGGCGCCGGCCCGGCTGTCGGCGGTGTGGACGTCGGCGCCGGAGGCTAGCAGCGTGCCGACCGTCGCCGGGTCGGCCTGGCCCGCGGCGATCATCAGGACGGTGAGCCCGGAGGAGTGCTCCCGGGTGCTCGGGTCGGCGCCCGCGTCGAGCAGCCGCCGTACCTCCTCGGTGGCGCGACCGCGCACGGCGGCGATGAAGTCGGTGCTCATGAGGACACCGCCCCGCCGCGGATGGCGCGGATGATCTGGGACGGGTCGGTGTGGGACTCCCAGCGGACGATCCGGCCGTCGCGGACGGTCAGCCAGTGGGTGAAGATGATCTCGAAGTCGATGCCGGTCTCCTTGACCCGGGAGATCTCGTGGATGATCCCGGCGGCCTTCTCGCCCTCGACGACGAGGTCGAGCAGTTCCTCGGAGACCACGTCGCACTGTCCGGCGAACACCCCGACGCTGTCGGCCACTTCGGCGCTGGAGTGCAGGGTGCCGATCCACTTCATGTCGTCGTTGTAGCCGGGCACGGGGCGGTAGTTGATCCATTCGACGTCGTCGGCGAGGAGCCCGAGCGCGGTGCCGAAGTCGCCGCTCGTCAGGGCGCCGAACCACCGCTTCGCCACGTCCCGGGTCTGCTCGGTGAGGTCGCTCATGTCGTCTCCTAGCGGCCGCGGTCGCGGCCTACTGGCTGTCCGGAGGGGTCATGATCTGCTGGTTGCCGTCCGCCCACAGGGCCGTCATCACCACGCCGGCGATGCGCCAGCCGGCGGCGCCGCGGGCCAGGTCGAAGCGGTAGCGGCCGCCGAGCGTCCAGGTCGGTCCGCCGTGCGCGTCGGGCAGCAGGTGGGTGGCCTGGAAGTGGGCGGTGACGACCGCCTCGTCCCCGCGCACCTCGGCGATCTGGTTGCCGATCATGTGCTGGGTCGCCTCGAGGTGGCCGAGCCCGGCCCGCCAGTCGGCGATGATGCGGTCGGGCGTGCTGGTCGACGGCTGCCCGCCGAAGAGGCTCGTGTAGTCCAGCGTCACCTTCTCGGCGAGCAGGGCCGGGAGGGCGTCCCACTGCCGCAGGTCGACGAGCCACAGCATCCTGGTGCAGGTCTCGATCGCGTCGAGCCGGTCTTCGGCGGAACTCATGGTCAACTCCGGTGGAATGCCGTGGTGTCGGGAAAGGCGATCCCGGCCGACGCTAGTGAGGGGGTCCGGGCGCGAGGTCCCGGCACCGGGCCCGACCGGCACACTCTGCGAGCTCCGACCCGGTACTACGTCAGTTCATTTGATCTGACCGCTCACTTGACGCAGTGTCATCCCCCGTCTGACGGAGTGCCCGGCTCCGGGTGCGGGGCGCCCTCCGGGCGAGGAGCGGCACGGCGAGGGTGGGACGACGACGGGATCGACCGAACTTGGAGGCACCGATGGTGAACGCCGTACAGAACAAGCGCGGGTCATCCGGCGAGGACGACGGCTGGGGTCTGGTCGGCCGGGCAGCCTGACCATGCAGAACCGCACAAGTATGCGGATCGGGGCGGTGTTCCCGCAGACGGAGATCGGCGCGGATCCGGGCGCCGTGCGCGCCTGGGCGGAGGCGGTGGAGGGGCTGGGGTTCCAGCACGCGGTCGCCTTCGACCACGTGCTCGGCGCCGGCACCGCGGGCCGCCCCGGCTGGTACGGCTACACCGACGAGGACCTCTTCCACGAGGTCTTCGTCCTGTTCGGCTACCTCGCCGGCGTCACCCGCTCACTGGAGCTGGTCACCGGCGTCCTGGTGCTCCCCCAACGCCAGACCGCGCTGGTCGCCAAACAGGCGGCGGAGGTCGACGTGCTCAGCGGCGGCCGGCTGCGGCTGGGCGTGGGCATCGGCTGGAACCGGGTCGAGTACGACGCCCTGGGCGCGACCTTCACGGACCGGGGCGCCCGGAGTGCCGAGCAGGTGGAGGTGCTGCGGGCGCTGTGGGGCTCGCCGACGGTCAGTGTGGAGGGGCGCTGGCATCGGATCGACGACGCGGGGATCCTGCCTCGGCCGGTGCGGGGTCGGATCCCCGTGTGGTTCGGCGGAGAGGCGGAGCCGGTGCTGCGGCGGGTGGGGCGACTGGGAGACGGCTGGCTTCCCCAACGCCCACCGGACGAGGCGGCACGGGCCGCGGTCGGGCGGGTGCGGGAGTACTGCGTACGGGCTGGGCGTGATCCGTCCGAGCTCGGCTTCGAGGCTCGGCTGAAGCTGGCGGAGGTGCCGGAGGCCAAGTGGCCGGACTTCGTGGCCGGTTGGCGGGACCTGGGGGCTACGCATCTGTGTCTGAGCACGATGGGAATGGGTCTGGGAACCGTGGACGACCACATCCGCATGCTCCGCAGCACCCTCCGCGAACTGGCACCGGTCGCCCGGGACTGACCCGGCAATCGCTCAACGCCCGTATTCCTCGGCCAGGAACCGGATCGACTGGTCCGTGAAGACGCGCATTTCTCGGGTCATGTTCTTTCCTCGCCGCCATGCCAGTTGGGTGAAGACCTCGAAGGGGATGTCCCAGTCCAGCTTCACCAGCACCCCGGAATCCAGGGTGTCCTGGACGCATGCCGTCGGCAGGAGGCTGATTCCCAGGCCCGCGGCCACGCCCCGCTTGATGGATTCGATCGTGCCGAATTCCAGGAACGGCAGGGCCTCGCCCGTGCCGTCGTTCAGTTCGGCCTCGAAGAGTTCCCGGTAGGCGCAGCCGGCCTCCGCCGAGATCACCTGGGTGCGGCGGAGTTCCTCCGTGGTCACCTTGGGGAGCTGGGTGAGGGGGTGGTCGGGGGCCGCCACGACCGTGAGGGGTTCGGAGCCCAGGACCTCCGTCTGGACGCCCGGGTGCTGGGTCTCCGCCTCCATCAGGAAGCCCATGTCGAACATGCCCTGGCGCAGCGCGTGGCAGGTCTCGGCGCACAGGCTGGGGCGCAGCACGATGTGCAGGGCGGGGTAGCGGTGGTGGAAGAACTCCAGCAGGGGCGGCATCCGGTAGGACGTGATGCTCTCCATGGAGCCGATGGTGAGGACGCCGGAGGGGTCCCCGGAGCCGACCGTGGCGCCCCGGGCCTCGCCGGCCAGGGCCAGCATCTGCTCGGCGTACGGCAGCAGCCGCTGCCCCGCCTCGGTGAGCTGGATACGGCCGCCGAGACGGTCGAAGAGGTCGACGCCGAGGGACATCTCGAGTCCCTTGATCTGGCTGGTGACGCTGGACTGCGCGTACTTCAGCTCCGTCGCCGCCTTCGAGAAACTGAGCAGCGTGGCCACCTTGTGGAACGCCGCCAGCTGCCTGATATCCATGGTCTCTCCCTGCATGGGCCGACGCTCAATGGATTAATTCCCAGTCCAGCGAATCACCGGGAGGACTTGTGCGCCATGTCCGGGCGATGTCCCTTTCGGGCCACGCGGCGTCAGCTAGCTGCCAACATCCCCGTTTTCGCGGCCGATTATCAGGCCCGCCTGGAAACGGCTGACGGCACCCATTTCCTCCATGATCGCCGAAATGTGTCGACGGCAGGTTCGGGTCGCCATTCCCAGTCGGCGCGCGATGACCTCGTCCTTGAGGCCGAGGGCCATCAGGCGGATGATGGAATGCCGTACTTCTTCGGCGACTTGCTGGTATTCCGCGGTCTGCTGGTCCACCTCGAAGGGGCGGCCGATCTGCCAGACCGACTCGAAGGTGCGGGCGAGGTATCCGACGACCGTCGGTTCGGTGATGACGGCGGCGCCGGGGGGCTGGGTGCCGGTGCGTTCCTTGGGGATGAACGCGATTCTGCGGTCGTAGATGATGAGCCGTTCGGAGAGTTCGTCGACGGTGCGTACCTCGGCGCCCTGGCGGGTGATCTCCTGGACGTAGGTGCGGGTGGCGAGGCTGGTGCGGGAGGTGTGCTGGTAGAGGGTGCGTACGCGGACGCCCCGGCGCAGCAGCTCCAGGGTGTGTTCCCGGTCCGCTTCGAGGAGTTCGGGCGGTCGGCCGCCACCGGACTGGAGGCTCATGCGCTCCTCGGTGCAGCCGTAGCGGGCGCGGTCGATCTCGCGGCGCACCTCCTCGACGTCGTCGAGGACGGTGATGGGTACGTCGGCGGCGGCGCCACTGGGCCGGGCCCGGTAGTCGGCGGCCAGGGTGCGCAACTCCTGGTGGATACGGCCGATCTCTCGCCGTCGGCGGCCGATCTCGACCTCCAGTGGAGTCACGAGCTCGGCCTCGGCGACCTCGGGGTCGAGGGGGACGACGGGGCGTCCGGGGGCGCTCTGGCTGAGGAGGTGCAGGTCCTGGAGGGACTTGCGCACCTCCTCGACGGCGCCCGGGTCCACGCGCAGGGAGGCGGCGATCTCCTCGTCCTCGAAGCGGCCCTTCTGGAGGGCCACTTCGTAGGCCTTGACCGCGAGTTCGCCCAGTAGAGGAATCCCACCCGTCAATTCCTCACCCCCGAAGTCGTCCCGCACTGGATCTCGCCGCTCCAGCGTAGGCGAGCGCCATCCGCCCGAACTCCCTTGCGAGGCACGCGGGCTCGAAAGCGTTAGGTAGGCGGCCGCATTCAGTAATGAACGCGGCGGTCCTCCGGGGTGGCCCGATAACGCAGGTTCCACAGGTTGCGCCGGATGTAGGTGCGTTGGAGCCACCGGTCCCGTCCGTCGTAGCGGGCCCGGAAGGTGGAGCGGGCGTGGACTCCCTTGCGGTTGTTGATGAGGAGGGCCTCGCCCGGTTGCAGGCGTACCGCGTGGGCGACGGTTCGGCAGGCCTCCTGGAGGGTGCCCAGGGCGGCCTCGGCGCCCCGGGTCAGGGGGCGGGTGCCGTTGGCGGAGACGGTGATCTCCGGGAAGCGGGCCGCGCCGCTGAGGATCGGCACCGGTTCGGACAGCACCTCCTCGCCCACGCTGCGGGTGTAGCTGCCGGGCGCGTTGAGCCGGTAGAGCGGGCTGCGCAGGGTCTCGACGATCGCGTCCGGGAGTTCGGCGCACAGGTCGCGGGCGTCGGCGTAGTAGGTGAAGGCGTCGTTCCCGGCGGCCCCGCGCAGGCAGTTGAGGACCAGGAAGTCCGGGTTGGCCACGTCGTAGCGGCCGGTGGTGTCGTAGGTGATGTCGCTGTGGAAGTTGAGGAAGACGGCGGAGCCCTGGTTGGTCTGGGCGCGCGCTCCCTCCGGCACGGGGACGACGTCGTGGACGAGCCGGCCTGCCTTCTCGGTGAGCACGCCGATCGGTTCGCCGAGCAGTCCGGTGAGGCCGAGCAGCACTCCCTCGGCGACGAAGCTGCTCTTGGCGGTGCTGGGTTCGCCGTCGACGGGGGTCGGCGGCAGGTTCTCGTCCAGGGGCAGGTTGCGTACGAGCATCACGCCCGGGGAGTCGTTGTGCCGGCCGAAGTCCATGATCTGCTGGAGGAGTTCGGTGGGCAGGGCGGCGAAGACGCGGTGGTAGCGGGTGAGCGCCCGGTCGACGTCGTGGGTCGGGTCGGGCAGCAGACACAGCTCGGTGCCGATGGTGTCGCGCACCCGGTCGGGCAGTTCGAGGTCGGCGAAGGTCACGGTCACACTCCGGCGAGTTGGGGCTGCGGCTCGGGGTCCGCGAGGGGTATGTCGAGCCGGTCGTGCAGGCGTTGGGCGACGTGCAGGGCGTCCTCGCCGCTCTCGGCGATGTGGGTGGTGACCTTGGAGCCGCGGATCTCGGCGACCGGGACGCCGATGTGGGTTCCCGGTTTGAGGTTCTGGCGCCGCTGCACCGCCTCCAGGTCGACGAAGCCGCCGACCACGGCCACCCACGGTTTGTCGGTGAGCCGCACGGTGTCGATGCCGGCCGCGTGGAAGACCCCATGGGCGAGGTCGGCGCAGTCGTCGTTGTCGTAACCCAGCACCACGGAGCGCTGGTTGAAGACGATCGCGGCCATCTGGTCGCCCTCGCGGCTGATGGTCGTGCCCGGCGAGAAGGGTGCCCGGTTGTAGCGGCAGACGATCTCGATGCCGTGCCGGAGGGCGAGTTGGACGGCCCTGCGGTGCAGCACCTTCGCGCCGTACAGGGACATCAGGGCGGCCATGTTGAAGGAGACCTTCGGCAACAGCCGTGCCCCGCGCACCAGATGGGGGTCGGAGGTGTAGATGCCGTCGACGTCGGAGTGGATCTCGCAGGCGTTCCCGCCGACGGCCCGGGCGACCGCGATCGCGCTCAGGTCGGAGCTGTTCTTGCCGAGCCAGGTGGGCCGGCCCTGCGCGTCCACCGCCTGTCCGCCGGGGACGACCACCACCTCGTACTCGGAGAGCGTCTTGCTCAGCGGGCCCGCGTCGGTCTCGATGACCCGCGCCCACAGGAACGAGGAGTTGGTGATCAGCCCGACCTGGTGCCCGGCGAGCACGGTCGCGGTGCGGCCCCTGCGGTGCAGGGCGGTGGCGAGGAGGTGGGCGCTGATCAGGTCGGCGGTGGCGAGCATACCGGCCGGGGTGGCGTCCTCGGGGTGCTGGTTGACCTCGTGCAGCCGTCCGCGCAGCTGCTCGGTCTCCCCCTGCATCGCGCTGACCACGACGGCCAGCCGCCGGCCCTCGCCGTCGAGGCGCTCTTCGAGGCCGGCCGCGAGCTTGTCGTAGGCGGCATGGGTACGGAAGGTGGAGCCGCCGAACTTCAGAATGGCAGCGTCGCTCACAGCAACCCCCGGTCGAGGACGGTCTCGGCGATCTGTACGGCGTTCAGGGCGGCCCCGATGCGCAGGTTGTCGGCGACCAGCCAGAGCCAGAAGCCGCGCGGGTTGTGCGGGGCGACCCGGATGCGGCCGACGTGGACGTGGTCGGGCTCGCCCGCGGTCAGCGGGGTCGGGTAGGCGCCCAGGGTGTCCCGGTCGTGGACGGTGACCTCGGGCAACTCGGCCAGACGGGCGACGAGTTCGGTGCGGTCGACGGGCTCGGTTGCTTCCACCCACACCGCCTCGGAGTGGGAGTTGACGACGGGCACGCGGACGCAGGTGGTCGTGAGGTCGAGGTGCGGCAGGCCGAGGATCTTGCGGGACTCCTGGAGCATCTTCTGCTCCTCCATCGTGAACCCGGTGTCGAGCAACTGGTCGATGAAGGGCACGACGTTGAAGGCGAGCGGCTTGCCGAAGCGGTCGGCCGGCAGCTCGGCATCCGGTTCGTGCAGGGCGAGTTCGGCGCCCTGCCGGAGCTCCGCGATGCCGTGCTCCCCCTGTCCCGAGGCCGCCTGATACGTACTGACCACCACCTGCCGTATCCCCCACCGCTGTTCGACCGTCTGGATCAGCCGCACCAGCGGAATGGTCGAGCAGTTGGGGTTGGCGATGACGCCGCTCGCCGGACGCCCGGTGAGCACGTCGGCGTTGACCTGCGGGACGACCAGCGGGGTGTCCGCGTCCATGCGGAAGGCATTGGTGTTGTCGATGACCAGGGCGCCCTGCGCGGCGGCCGGGCGGGCGTACTTCTGGCTGACGGACGTACCGGCGGAGAAGAAGGCGATGTCCACGCCGGAGAAGTCGAAGCCCTCCAGGTCCTCGACGGTGCAGGTACGGCCGTCGACCTCGATCTCGCGGCCTGCCGAGCGCGCGGAGGCCGCCAGGCGAACTCCCCTGTGCCGTAAGCCCCTTGTCCCGACGAGTTCGACGATTGTCTGTCCGACCGCTCCCGTCGCGCCGACGATGGCGATGCTCGGGGCCTTGCTGTCGCTGACGAAGGTCATCGGGGTTCTCCGATCCGGGTGAGCGCGGGTGGTGCCGCCTTGCCGGGCGTGCGGCGCCGTCCGGCCGGCAGTAGCCGCCAGCCGAGGTTCACGCCGAGGCCCGCCACGACGATCAGCGGGACGCCCAGGGCCTGCAGGGGCGTGATGTGGTGCCCGTACACCGTGAAGTCGACGAGGATGGCCACGGCCGGGTAGACGAAGGACAGCACCGCGATCTTGGCGGTGGGCAGTTTCTGGTACGAGGCGTACAGCAGGATGTACATCAGGCAGGTGTGGATCACGCCGAGCCCGACCAGCCAGGCCCAGTCGGCGCCGAGACCGGCGGTCTTCCCCAGTGCCGTGAACGGCAGGAGCAGTGGGATGCCGACCAACACCTGGGTGAGGGCGGTGAGTTCGGGTCGTACGGACTTCAGATGCTTGGCGATGACGGTGGCGAAGGCGTACAGCAGGGCGGCGAGGAGGGCCTGGCCGACGCCGATGAAGTACGTGGTGCCCTTCGCGCCGTCGGCAGTGGCGAGGTCGGCGACCAGCAGCACTCCGACGAAGGCGATCAGGATCCATCCGGCCTGGTGGCGGTTGAGCTTCTCCTTGAAGAGGACCAGGCCGAGGATCACCACGTAGAACGGCTGGGTGTGGTAGACGACGGTCGCCACCGAGATGGACGTCTTGCCGTAACTGCTGAACAGCAGCACCCAGTTGAAGACGATGCAGATTCCGCCGAGGACCGCCAGGGCGAAGGTGCGGCGGGTGAAGTTGTGGTTCCTGAACAGCCCGCGGGCCAGGCAGTACGCAGTGAGCGCGGCGGCACCGAAGACGCAGCGGAAGAAGACCACGTTGAAGCTGGGCTGGCCGGACTCGACGACGAAGACGCCGAGGGTGCCCGACAGGACCATGGCCGCGGTGAGTTCGACGGCTCCTCTGGTCTGCTGCCCGGCGGGGCCGCGGGTGGGGGTGCTGGTCACGGTCGGTACCTCGTCTCTGCGGGTCGGAGCGCGGTTCAGTGCAGGGGCACGGCGTAGTGCAGACCTCCTCTGGTCCACAGCTCGTTGGGGCCGCGCGGCACGTCGAGGCCCGAGGCCCGGCCCAGGTTGCGTTCGTAGAGCTCGGCGTAGCTGCCCACGGCGTCCAGGACCCGGGCGGCCCAGCGTTCGTCGAGTCCGGCGGCGGGGCCGTGCCGGCCGGCCTGGCGGGCGACGGACTCGCGGCCCGCGGCGCCGGTGCGGTGGCCCTCGTACTCGGCGGCGAACAGGAGTTGGAGCACCCAGCGGCAGATCCGGAACCAGCCGGGGTCGTCGTCGCGCACCACGGCGGCCATCGGCTCGCGGGAGATCTCGGCGGGCAGGATCCGGTGCGCCGCCGGTTCGGGCAGGGTGCGGCGGGCGCCGGCCAGGGCGACCTTGTCGAGGACGTACGCGGAGCAGTCGCCGCGGGCGTAGGCGTGCAGCGCGTCGGCGGGGGCGTCGAAGGCGACGGGCTCGACGGCCAGTCCCCTGGGCCCGTACCAGGCGGCGAGGTTGACCGGGGAGGTGGAGCCGGCGTGCACGGCGAGGCGGTGGCCGGCGAGGTGGGCGGGTTCGTGGACGCCGGAGTCTGCCGGGACGAGGAAGCCCTCGCCGTCGTAACAGGTCACCCCGGCGAAGAGCAGCCCGTGCGCGGCCTCGCGGCCCATCGTCCAGCTGACGTTGCACACCGTCAGATCGGCTTGTCCGTCGGCGAGTTGACTGAGCCGGGCGGCGGATCCGGCGGGACACCAGTCGACGGCCTCGGGGTCGTCGAGCACGGCGGCGGCGACCGCCCGGGCGACGTCCGCGTCGAGGCCGGTCCAGTGGCCGTCGGGGGCGCAGAGGGAGAGGCCGGGCTGGCCACGGGAGACGAGGACGCGGACGGCGCCACGGGCGCGGACGGCGGCGAGGGTCCCGGCGGGGGTGCCGCGGGCGGTCACGTGGCACCCCCGGCACGGCCGAGGGGCAGCGAGGCGGCGGCGTGCACTCCGCACACGCGCATCCGGCACTCCCGGCTCCCGAGGTGACGGCGCGCATCCATGCGGCACTCCGGACCGGCAGGGCGACGCTGGGCACTCATGCCGCACCCCGCAACAACGAGCCCACCAAGTCCTCGCGGTCGTACCGGCGTTCGTTGTACGCGAGCATGGCGGTGAGCCGGTCGGCGGTCAGCCCGGACGTGCATTCCGTGTCCCGCTCCCGCACCTTGACCGGCATCCCGCCCGCCTTCGCCCAACTCAGCATCCCCCGCTCGTCGATGACCGCCCGTGCGGCGTTCGCGTTGTCGCGGTGGAGGCAGTACGGCACGTCGAGGACGCCCCGGGCGAAGGCGGCGACCAGCGCCGAGCCGACCGTGTGGCCGAGTTCGAGGGTGGCCTCGATCAGCGTGCGGGCCTCGGCCAGGAGGCCGGTGTCCGTGGGCGGTGGGCAGTTGGTGACCGCGCAGTCCGCGGCGGCCTTGCGAGCCACGGCGTCGGCGAACTCCAGGGCCTCGGCGTTCTCCTCGATCGCCGGGATACGGCGGGCCTCGGCGGGCGTCTTGACGATGAGCCGCTCGGTACGGCTGTGCACCGCGAGGCGGACGCTGTCCTCGACCAGGCGGTAGGAGCCGATCGGGGTGCGCGGGAAGACACCCATGTAGGTGTAGAGGGTGATGTGCCGGTCCACGCCGGGCAGGTGTTCCGCGGCGAGGCGGCGGAGGGCTGCCAACGCCTCCAGGTCCTGGCCCAGGTGCACCTGTTGGGCGTAACTGAGGGAGATCGAACGCAGGCCGTGCTCGTGGAAGAACAGCGCCTCCAGGACACTCAGCGCGACCAGCAGCGAGGGTGGGCAGAGCTGGCCGAGCATGCAGCCGCCGAAGGTCTCCAGGTGCATGGGGTCGCGGGCGCCGGCGGCGAGTTCGCAGCACCGGGCCCAGTTGTCGGCGGCCTCCGGGAGCGGGACGCGGCCGTAGGGCAGGCAGTAGGAGACCGGGCCGCCCTCGGTGGCGTCCACGCCGGCGGCGACCATGGTGCGGAACAGGTCGAGCGGCAGCGGCGAGCCGTGCCGTACCTGGACCGGGAAGCCGTCGCCGGAGACCTCGTGCAGCAGGTCGCGTACGGTTCCGGCGCCGTGCGCGAGGAGCGGGAAGCCGTTGAGGTCGGCTCCCTCGCGCAGGGCGCGGCGGGCGGAGGCGTGGTCGCCGACGCGGGTGTAGCTGTCGAGGGTGATGGTGCCGACCGTGGTGGCCCGGCAGTCCCGCACGGCCGTCAACCCGGCCCGCATCCGGGCGAGTTCGCCGAAGCCCATGCGGGGCTGCACGACGAGCCGACCCGCCGCGGTCGCCGTACGGACGAATTCGGCGAACCGGGCCATCAGTGCGAGGCTCCGGCGACCAGGGGCTGCGGCACGGCGACCGCCTCGGCCAGCCCTGCGAGGAATTGCCCGAAGGTGGCGAGGGTGCGGCCGGCCGGCTGCTCCGACTCGTTGAACACGGCGTCGAAACCTGCGTCCAGGAGCCGTCGGCCCTCTTCCGCGTCGCCGCCCCGGACGCCGAGCTTGCCGCCGATGACGACGGGCAGTCCGGCGAGTTCCGGGTCGGCGCGCAGGGCGCGGATCAGGCGCAGTCCGTCGAGGTGGCCATGGCCGTTGACGGTGCTCAGGACCAGGAGGTCGGGGCGGTCGGCGCCGCGGCAGGCGTCCATCACGGTCGTGTCCGGCGGGCACACTCCGAGGTTGGTGACCTCGTGCCCGCCTTCCTCCAACAGCAGTTGCAGATAGACCAGATTCCACATGTGCGCGTCGGAGGAGACACTCGATACGACGATTCGCAGAGACATGCCTTCACTCTTGAATTCCCCGGAGGAAAAGTACAGGTCCCGCCCAACGGATTTCCCGGTCCGGCGATCAAGAATTTCCATAAGTTGAGCGCCGGATTTCCTACAGCGCGAAATTCCGTTCCAGGAAATCCGTGGTGATGCCCCCGCGCCGGAATTCGGGGTGCCCGAGTATCTCCTGGTGCATGGGGATCGTGGTGTGGACGCCGGGGCCCGACACCTCGAACTCGGAGAGCGCGCGCAGGGCGCGGTCCAGGCAGGTGGCGCGGTCCGGGCCCCAGACGATGAGCTTGCCGATCATCGAGTCGTAGTAGGGGCTGACCCGGGAGCCGGGCACGTAGTCGGTGTCCATCCGGACCCAAGGGCCGCCGGGCGTGCGGTAGTTCTCCAGCAGGCCCGGCGTGGGCGCGAAGCCGCGGTCGGGGTCCTCGGCGTTGATCCGGCACTCGATGGCATGGCCGCGGACCTCGACGTCCTCCTGCTTCACGGTGAGCGGGGAGCCCGAGGCGACGCGCAGCTGCTCGCCGATCAGGTCGACGCCGGTGACGAGTTCGGTGACCGGATGCTCGACCTGGATCCGGGCGTTCATCTCCATGAACCAGAAGGCGTTGTGCGCCTCCGGGTCGGCCTCCAGCAGGAACTCCACGGTCCCGGCGCCCCGGTAGCCGACCGCCCGTGCCCCGGCGACGGCGGCCGCGCCGAGCCGGGAGCGCAGCTCGGGCGAGATGCCGGGCCCGGGCGACTCCTCGACGAGCTTCTGGTGCCGGCGCTGCACCGAGCAGTCGCGTTCGCCCAGGTGGACGGCGCCGTCGAAGTCGTCGCAGAACACCTGGATCTCGATGTGCCGGGTGCGGGTGAGGTAGCGCTCGATGTAGACGGCGCTGTTCTTGAAGACGGCCTGCGCGTTGGCCCGGGTCGTGGTGTAGGCGTCCCGCAGGTCCTGGGGCCGTCGTACGACGGTGATGCCCCTCCCTCCCCCACCGGCCGCCGCCTTGATGATCACCGGATAGCCGATCTCCCGCGCGATCTCCTCGGCGGCCTCGACGGAGTCGACCGGCTCGGTGGTGCCGGGGAGCAGCGGGAGCCCCGCGGCGGTCATCAGTCTGCGGGCCGTGGCCTTGTCGCCGACGTTCTCCATGACGTCCGGCGGCGGGCCGATGAAGGTGATGCCGTCGTCGGCGCAGATCTCGGCGAAGTACGGGTCCTCGGAGAGGAAGCCGTAGCCGGGGTGGATGGCCTCGGCGCCGGTCTTCACGGCGGCGCCGATGATGTTGGGGATGTTGAGGTAGCTGCGGGTGGGCGCGCCGGGGCCGATGTGCACGGCCTCGTCGGCGGCCTTCACGAACTGGGCGTCGGCGTCCGGCGTCGAGTACACGGCGACGGTACGGACGCCGAGGTCGCGGCAGGTCCGGATGATCCGGAGCGCGATCTCGCCGCGGTTGGCGATGAGCACCTTGTCGAACATGTCGTCGTCCGCCCCGTCTCAGCCGGCCGGGACGAGGTCGACCAGCGGCTGCGCGTACTCCACGACCTCCCCGTCCTGTACGTGGATGGCGTGCACGACGCCCTTGACCTCGGCGGTGATGGAGTTCAGCAGCTTCATCGCCTCGATGATGGCGAGCTGCTGCCCGGCCTCGACCGTGTCCCCGACCTTGACGAAGGGTTCGGCGCCCGGGGAGGAGGCCTGGTAGAAGGTGCCGACCAGGGGGGCGGTGACGCGGACGAGGTTCGCGGGGGCGGGGTCGGGCTCCGGGGCGGCGGGGGTGGCGATCGCGGGAGCCGGCTGCGTGACCGGAGCGGCCTGCACGGGCGGCGCGTTCTCCCACTCCACGTCCACGCTCAGCGACCCGGCCCGCAGGGTGATCCGCCGTAGCGTGCCGGGGAGTTGGCCTGCGAGGAGCAGCGTGTGTGCCCGCAGTTCCTCCACGGTCATGTCTGTGCTCTCGGTGGTCACCTCAGTGCTCATCGTGCGTCTCCCAGTCCACTACGGGCTGCAGTCGGGGGTCCCCGAAGCGGTCGTACCGCCTCCGTCGGGCGTCGACGAGCTGTTCGCCGGAGAGGTCGAGCAGCGGGGCGAGGGTCCGCGCGAGGGCGCTCTTCACGGTCAGCGCGGTGGTGTGCGGGGCGGTGTGGGCGCCGTCGGGCGGCTCGGGCACGATGCCGTCGACGACGCCGAGGCGCAGCAGTTCGGAGGCGGTCAGGCGCAGGGCGTCGGCGGCGCGGCCGGCGTGTTCGGCCGTACCGAAGAGGATGGTGGAGCAGCCTTCGGGGCTGATCACCGAGTAGTAGGCGTTCTCCAGGATGAGCACGGTGTCGGCCACGCCCAGCGCCAGCGCGCCGCCGCTGCCGCCCTCGCCGGTGACGACGGAGACGACCGGGACGCGCAGCCGGGACAGTTCGAGGATGCAGTCGGCGATGGCGACGCTCTGCCCGCGCTCCTCGGCGCCGATGCCGGGGAAGGCGCCGGGCGTGTCGATGAACGCGATCACGGGCAGCCCGAAGCGGTCCGCGAAGCGCATCAGCCGGAGCGCCTTGCGGTAGCCCTCGGGGTTCGGCATCCCGAAGTTGCTGCGCACCAACTCGGCCGTGTCATGGCCCTTTTGATGGCCCAGGACGACGACGCTCTGCCCGCCGAACCGGGCCAGCCCGCCGACCAGCGCCTCGTCGTCCCCGAAGGCGCGGTCGCCGTGCAGGGAGACGAAGTCGTCGAAGACGTATCCGATGTACTCCAGGGTGGTGGGCCGCTGGATGTCCCGGGCGAGGGCGACGGTCTCGCGGGTGGTGCGGGTGGTCGGCACAGGGTTGTCCAACACCGCGTGTTCCTGGGTCACCTGCGGGAGCTCGGGCACGGACGGACCGAGCAGGGACAGCAGTCGCGCCAGCTGTTCCCGCTGGTTCTCCCGCGGTACGACGCCGTCGATCATCCCGTGTTCGAGAAGGAACTCGGCGCTCTGGAAGCCGGGCGGCAGCTCCTGGCGGATGGTGTTGCGGATGACCTGCGGTCCGGCGAAGCCGAGCAGGCTGCCGGGCTCGGCGAGGACGACGTCGCCGAGCATCGCGAAGGAGGCGCTGACGCCGCCGAAGGTCGGGTCGGTGTTGAGGTTGATCACCGGGACGCGGGCCTCGCGCAGGGCGGCGATCCACTGGGAGGTCTTCGCCATCTGCATCAGCGACAGCGCGCCCTCCTGCATCCGGGCCCCGCCGGAGGCGGCGACCAGGAGCAGCGGGAGGCGTTCGGCGAGGGAGGTGCGGGCCGCGGCGGTCACGGTCTCGCCGACGACCGTGCCCATGCTGCCACCCATGAAGGTGAAGTCGAGGACGGCGACGACCAGTTGGCGGCCGTTGATGCTCATCTTCCCGGCGAGTACGGCGTCCTGACGGCCCGTCCGGGCCTGGGCGTCCCGCAGCCGGTCCGGGTACGGCTTGCTGTCGCCGAAGCCGAGCAGGTCGCGCGGCGCGTAGGTGTCGGGGAACGCCTCGAAGCTGCCGGGGTCGGCGAGTTGGGCGATCCGCACGTCCGGCGGGATGCGGAAGTGGAACTGGCACTCGGGGCAGACCTTGCGGTTGCGGTCGAGCCGCTTGCCGTAGATGTACGCGCCGCAGGAGCCGCACCGGCGCCACTGCACGTCCTGTCCGGCCCGGACGGGCCCTGGTGTCGTCATGGTGTGCTCCGCTCTTGGGTACTGCCGTGCCCGCGCGGCACCGGAACGGCCCGCTGGGGCCGGCTCTCGGTGGCCCGGCCGATGCCGAACGGCGGCATGTTGCGGTAGACGGTGTGCATGCGGGCCGGGTCGACGACGTACGCCTCGTGGTAGATGCCGACGGCTCCGTTGTTCGCGACGGTGCGGTTGAAGCGGCCCCAGGCGGGCCGGTGGGAGGCGCTGGTGTCGTGCGCGTACGCCATCAGCTCGTCCATGGAGTGCCAGTACTGGAGCACCAGGACGGTCCGGCCGATCCAGGTTCGGGCGCCCAGAAAGCCGTACTCCTTCTGCTTGTTGAGCTCGACGAGCATCGGGACCATCGCCATGAAGGACGGCAGCCAGCGGTGCACCTTCCAGAAGCTGTTGATCCGCATGCCGATGAGGAACACGACGGTTCCCTCGGGCGGCTCCGCCACCTGGGGCACGAGCTCGACCTTGGCTGCCACGGAATCTCCTCGTCGACGGTCCGTCAGAAGGGGTACGTGCGCGGTGGAGTGCTGGTGGTGAGGGTGCGCCAGCGGGTGAACGCCTCCAGGCTGGCCCGCCCGCCGAACCCGGAGCCGTTGCCGGAGGCTCCGATGCCGCCGAAGGGCAGGGCGGCGTCCTGGACGACGGTCTGGTCGCCGATGTGCGTTACTCCGCAGTGGAGTTGACGGCCGATCAGCGAGCCCCTCTCAGCGTCGCCCGTGTAGACGGCGGCGGTCAGTCCGTAGTCGCTGGTGTTGGCGAGCCGTACCGCCTCCGCGTCGTCGGCGAAGGCGGTGACCGTGGCGACCGGGCCGAAGACCTCGGTGTGGAAGACGTCCATCTGCTCGGTGACGTCGGCGAGGACGGTCGGCGGGTAGTACGGCGGCTGCGGGCGCCCTCCGGTGACCAGACGGGCGCCTTGCGCGACGGCCTGTTCGACCGCTACCGCGATGCCGGTCAGTTGGCGGCGGTCGATGACCGGGCCGATCTGGGCGTCGGAGCGGTGCGGGTCGCCGACGCGCAGGGCGGCCGCGTGCCGGGCCAGTGCCTCGGTGTACTGGTCGGCGATCGACGCGTGCACGAGGTGGCGGCGGGCGGACATGCAGATCTGGCCCTGGTGCAGGAAGGAGCCCCAGGCGCCGGCCGCCGCGGCCTGCTCCACGTCGACGTCGTCGAGGACCACGAAGGCGTTCTGACCGCCCAGTTCGAGCACGACCCGCTTCAGCAGCCGCCCGCAGACGGCGCCGATCTCCCGGCCCACCTCGGTCGACCCGGTGAAGGACACCATGGTCACGTCGGGCGCCTGGACCAGCGCGGATCCGGCCTCTGCGTCGCCGTGCACGACCTCGAGGACGCTCGCCGGCAGACCCGCCTCGCCGAACGCCTCGGCGAAGAGACGTCCGCCGGAGAGCGGGGTGTGCGGGTCGGGCTTGAGCACGACGGTGTTGCCGAGGGCCAGCGCGGGGCCCAGGGAGCGGGCCGCGAGGAGCAGCGGGAAGTTCCAGGGCACGATCACCCCGACGACGCCCACGGGTACGCGGGTGACCTCGGCGGCGCGGTCGGGGTCGTCGGCGGGCGGGTGCGGGAGTCCGGGGTGCCGGGCGAGGCGCGCGCCGTGCCGCAGTTCCTGCGCGGCCTGGTGCACTTCGAAGAAGGCCTTGCCGGGAATCGCCCCGCCTTCCCTGACCAGCAACTCCTGTGCCTGCTCGGCCCGTTGGACCAGCAGGTCGGCGGCGCGCTCGACGATCGCGGCGCGTTCTTCGGCGGGCGTGGCCGCCCAGGCGGGGGCCGCGGCGCCGGCCCGCCGGGCTGCGGAGGTGACGCGGTCGGGGGTGGCCGGCTCGACGGTGCCGAGCGGTTCGCCGGTGGTGATCTCCCGGCTGACCAGCTGGGTCTGGGACGCGGTGAGGGTGGTCACCTGGGCACCTCGGTGGTCTCGGGAGTGGCTACGGCCTTCTCCTGGGTCTGGGCCGGGCAGCCGGCGCAGCCGCCGTCGAGGGCGACGGGCGCCGCGTCCCGGTCCAGGGCGCGCCGCAGCCGGCGCAGGCAGCGGGTGCGGATCGGGCCGACCGAGCTGACCGGCATGGACAGCGCGTCGGCGATCTCCTGGTAGGAGGCGGGCGGGTCCTGGAGGGCCCGCAGCAGCAGTTCGCGGCACTGGTCGGAGAGGCTGTCGAGGGCGCGCAGCACCTCCTGGCCGCGGTCGGCGCGCAGGGTGATCTGCTCGGGGCTCTCGTGGTGGTCCAGCAGATGCTCCAGGGAGGAGCTGTCGCCGACCATGACCAGGCGCCGGTCGCGGGTGGCGGCCTTGATCGCCTCGCGCCGGGCGACGGTGGCGAGCCAGTCGCCGAGCCGCTCGGGGTCGCGGATCCGGTCGGCGTTCTGCATCAGCCGGAACCAGGTGAGCTGGCGTACGTCCTCGGCCTCGACCCGGCTGACCCGGTGGCTGCGCGCCACCGACCAGACCAGCCGCCCGAACCGGTCGACCGTCTCGTCCCAGGCCTCCGCCTCGCCGCGGGCGCAGCCCGCGAGCAGTTCGGCGTTCCCCATGGTCGGCATCGCTCGTCCTCCGTCGGCGCGCGCCCGCACCTGAGCGGGCTCCGGCTTCCATGCAACCGGGCGGGTGCGGTGGCCGGAAACGGATGACGGCGTCAGGTAGCGGTCTTGCCAGGAGTGGACAGCGCAGTCGCTCATCCGACGCCTCCCGCACGGGAGTTCGGCAGCAGCTCGGCCATGGCGGACCGCATCCGTACGGGGATCGGGCCCGAGTCCTGCTCGCTGGCCCGGATGGCGATGCCGAGCGCGAACCGGTCCCACACCTGGAGGACCTGGATCTGCCACAACGGCCGTTCGTCCTGCGGGATCTCGTCGTCCACGACGGCCAGCCCGCCGCCCCTGAGCCGGTGCACGGAGAACGCGTCGAAGCCGCGCGCCATCCCCATGCCGGTGGCCTTGGTGTACGCCTCCTTGGCCACCCAGGAGTCGGCGAAGGCGTGCCCCTGCTGGTCCTCCCGGTCCCGGCGCAGCACCTCCTGCTCCAGCGGTGTGAAGACCTTGGGTGCGAACTGGATGGCCTCGGGGCGGGCCGGCGTGTTCTCGGCGTCGACCCCGGCGGTTCGGCCACGGACCACGATCGCGGCGATCAGGCCGTTGGTGTGGGTGATGTTGAAGTCCAGTCCCCAGTCGGCGCCCTGGACCGACGGCCGCCCGAACCGGCCCTTGTCGAACCGCCACTCCCCCGGGTGCACGTCGGCGTACTGCGAGAGCACCTGGCGGGAGAGCAGCCGGGCGCCGAGGAAGCGGGTGCGGGCGGCGGGGAAGAGCAGCCGGTCGTGTCGGGCGCGCTCCTCCTCGGTGAGCAGTTCGAGCCCCCCGGTCGCGTCGGCGAACCGCTCGACGTCCTCCTCGGCCAGGAGCCAGACGTCGGCGCCTTCGGCCAGCGGATCGCCGAAGGGCTCCCGGGACCTGTCTCGGGCCTGCACGGTCGCACGCATCTCCGGGTCACCAACTCACCTGGAACGGACGGAAGGAGAACAGCAGCCCCGCGCGATGGGCGTCCGCCATGACCTCGGCGGCGGCGTCGAGGTCCTCGGGCCCGGTCACCCGGCGCGTGGGGTGGAAGCGCCTGAGCAGCCGCTCAAGACAGAGCAGCAGCACGGCCGGTGAGCGCATGGCGGGCGCGAAGCTGTCCCGACCGCGCAGATACAGATGGACGCAGGCGGCCGCCGCCGACACCGCCGCGTACTGCTTGGCGAGGTCGTACAGCTCGGCCGACTGCCCGGCCCGCCTGCCCTGTTCGGCGAGGAGCTTGGCGTGCTCGTCGGCGAGCCGGTGCACCTCGTCGGCGATCAGCCCCGCCGTGTCCGCACACCCGGCCAGCCACCCCGCCTCGCGCCCCTGGGCGCCGGCCGCGGCGGTCCGCAGCTCGGCGACCGCGGAGCGCAGGGCGAGTACGGAGTCGTCGCCGCCCCGGCTGAACAGCTGCTGTTCGGCGGGCTCGTACGGCTCCATGGGGTGGGCGGGGTCGAAGAGCCGGGCCGTCAGCCCGACCGCCTCCGCGACCGCGTCCGGCTCCTGTGCGACGGCGTTCGCGAGCAGCCCCTGGAGCTGGAGGGCGATGTTCTTGAGGTTCACCACGGTGTTGCCGTCGGCGAAGTTGGAGATGGCGAAGTCGCGGAGCACCTTCTGGAAGATGCCGTGCCGCGGGTGCGCCCGCAGGTAGTAGCGGGCGCCGAGGACGGTGGTCAGCCGGGCGAGGGTTTCCTCCAGCAGCGTCGGCACGAAGTACTTGACGACCGACGACCAGATGCTGGCCTGCGCGGGCGCGAGCTGGAGCGAGCGCACGGCCCCGGTGGTGAGCGCGTCGGCGATCAGCAGCTCGGCGAAGCTCTCCGTCAACTGCCGTTTGGAGTACGGCACTTCGAAGACCGTACCGCCGAAGATCACGCGTCCGGAGGCGAAGTCGAGGGTTGTGCGCAGGGCGGTGTCCACACAGCTCATGGCGATGCTGGAGATCGCGATCCGCGCCAACTGGCTGCTCTTGAGCGCCACTTCGAGCCCCTGCCCGACCCTGCCGACGAGCGCCGAGTCCGGCAGGAAGCAGTCGGTGAGGCGCACACCGCTCATGTCGAGGCCGCGCAGCCCGTGCAGGGGCTCGTCGCGCAGGTGCGCCAGCTGCTCCGCCGGGATGCCCGCCTTCTCGACGGCGAAGATGGAGTATCCGCCGGGGCCGCCCTTGTCCGCCGTCCGCGCGAAGACCATGACGGTGGCGGCGACGGTGGCGTTCCCGATGGTCCACTTCTCCCCGTTGAGCAGCCAACCTCCGTCCACCCGCCGGGCGTTGGTCTCGTTGGCGAGGACGTCGCTGCCGTGCCGCCGCTCGGACAGCCCCCAGGCGAGCTTCTCCCCTCTGCGAATGGCGTCGGCGAAGTACTGGCGCTGCTGCGCGCTGCCGGCGATCCAGACCGGCATGTAGCTGAGGCTGGTCAGCACCATGGCGGTGGCGGAGGTGGGGTCGCGGCGGCCGACGAGACGGTAGAGGTTGAAGCCGTCCTCGACGTGCACGGCCCGGCCCCCGTTGGCGGCCGGGACGATCCAGTCGTACAGGCCCCAGTCGGCGAGGGTGTCGACGAACTCGTGTGGATACTCCTGGCGTTCGTCGAGATCGAGGATGCGCGGGTACGGCATCGGGCCGCCGGCGTCCCAGGGATCGCCGAGATACCCCTCCAGGTCCGCCATGAGCGCGGTGAGGTCGGTCATGTCGTCTGGTCCTCCTCGGGGGACGGTCCGTCGGACAGCTGGACCGGGTGCGCGGTGAACAGGAGCCGGGCGGCGTCGAGCCGGGTGAGGGCGCGGGCGGCGGGCGGCAGGTCGGGGCCCGCCTGTCGCGGGTCGCGCCCGTCGGCGAGGGCGAGCAGCACGGCTAGCACGGCGGTGAGCCAGCCGGCGCCGGCCGCGTCCTCCCCGTACAGACCGCGCTCGGGGTGCGCCCGCCAGGCGAGCGCCGCCGCGGCGGCCGCGTAGAGCAGGCAGCACCGGTCGGCGAGGTCGAGCAGCTCGGGCGAGGCGCCGAGCCCACGGGTCCGGTCGCGCTGGGCCTCGGCGGCGGTGGCGAAGGTGCCGGCGAGGGCGGCGCGTACGTCCCGGACGAGGACGGCGGCCCGATCCTCGCCGCGCGCCGCGAGGTCCTGGGCGAGCGCCTCGGCCTGTTCCGCGAAGCCGAGGAGGACGAGGTCCTTGGGGCGCGCGGAGAGGTCGAGGGCGGCGGGGTGGAGGTCGGGGAGGGGGGTGCCGAAGGCGAAGAGGGCGTCGAGCGGGATCGGGGGCGGCGATCCGGCCATGGGCGCCGTGCCCGCGGGCGCGGGATCGGCCGCGGGGGCCGAGGCGGCAGGACCGGGACCGGAGGCCGGAGTCGGGGCGGCGGGCGTAGAACCGGCGGCAGGAGCCGAGGCGGCAGGACCGGAGTCGGCGGCGGCCGGTGGGATGCCCGCATGCGTCCCCGAAGTGTGCCCGCCGCGTCCCGGCTCTCCGAATGCCGTCGCATAGCCGGGCAGTTGAAGCGCCACCGCCCGCAGCACCCCGAAGGGGCTCGTGTCGATCGACTCCACGATCGCGTTGTCCCGTTGGGCCTTGTCGACGATCGCGCCGGGGCCATGGGCCAGGACCCCGCGCGCGCCCAGCAGTGAGCGGGACCGGGCCGCCGAGGACGCCGTCAGACGCGTCGCGACCCGCTTCACCACCGACGAGCACAGGCCGAACGTCGACGGTGACAGGTGGGCATAGCGGGCCGCCGTCAACGACAGCAGGTCCGCCGCGAACAACTCGGCCGCCGCGACCGCGAGTTCACGCGAGCCGTGACCCGTGTCAGCGACCCGGACGCCTCCGACCCGCCTGGCCCGCGTGAACCGCAGGGCCGTCCGCAGCGCCGTGTCCGCGGTGGCCAGGCAGGCGGCCGTGCTGAGCAGCCGTACCACCTGCTGGGCCCGCATCGCCCCGGCGAGGCCGCCGCCGACGGTGCCGACGACCGCCTCGGCCAGGACCGGTGTGCCGTCGAAGACCAGGTCGGCGAAGTCGATGCCGCGCATGCCGGTGACCGGCTGGGCGGGCTGCCGCCGTACCCGGGTCAGCTCCCCCGGGCCCAGCAGCACCGCCGTGAAGGCGGCCGGGCCGCGGGGTGCCGTACGGGCCACCACGACCACCGCGTCGGCGGTGGCGCCGCGCCCGACGAGCCATTTGCGGCCGGTGAGGCGGAACCCGCCGTCCGCGGCCGGGTCGAGGCGGCACTCGCCCGCCAGGACGTCGCTGCCCGCCTGTTCCTCGGAGAGCGCGAAGGCGACCGTGCGGCCCTCCTGGACCCAGTCGGCGACGGTCTTCGCCTGCTCGGGCGTACCGGCCGCGAGGACCGTGAGGACGGCGGAGCAGGAGAGAAGGGTCGCGGGCATGACGGCGGCGTCGCGCCGGGCCGCCACCCTGACCAGGAGCAGCGTGTCGTCGAGGCCGCTCAGGGTGCCGCCGAGGGACGGCGGCAGGTAGGCGAGCGGGAAGTCGACGGCGTCGAGGCGGGCGGCGAAGGCGTGCGGGAAGTCGCCGCGGGCGTCCCGGGCGGCCCCGGCGTCGAAGCCGTAGACGTTCTCGGACCGCCAGGGGTCGCCGAGCAGTTCGTCGAGGAGCGCCGCGGCGGCGAAGGAGGCCGTCATGGCCGCAACCCGAGCGCGCGGGCAGCCCGCGGCGGCGGGCAGTCGGTCAGCGACGGCGAGGACACGAAGCCGTGGACGTCCACCGGGCGCCGGGAGGTACCCGGCCGGTCGTCGAGCCGCACCGGGGCGGCGGACACGGCCGTCACGGCCGTGCCCCGAGCGCCGGGTCGGGCTGCGGGACCGGGTAGTCGGCGATCGCGGGCGAGAGCGCGAGGCCGGCCGCCCGGAGCATGGACAGCCGCTGGTGGAAGGCGGCGCCGGTCATGACGTGCCGGGCGACGTCGGCCACGTGCCGGTTGCGCGGGGCGGCCAAGTAGGTGCCGCGCACCCAGGAGTTGAAGCTGCCCATCGCCGGGCCGCACCAGATCTGGTAGTCGACGGCGCGGTCCTCCTCCCCCGTCTTGGCCCAGCGGGAGGCCATGCCCAGGTACCAGCGGAAGACCAGCGCGGCCCGCCGTTTGGGGTTGGCGGCGGCGCGGGCGAGCTGGTCGGGGTCGCGGCGCTCGAAGTAGGCGACGGTCTCCGCCCAGACGTCGTCCAGGGGCCGCCGGAAGATCTGCTTCTCGACCCGGGCGCGGGCGGCGGCCGGGAGGTCGTCGATGCCGTCGTGGTCGCGGTAGAGCTCGTAGAGGAGCCGGGCGCGCATCGGGAACAGCGTGCCCCGCTTGAGGACTTGGAGCTCTACGCCCATCTCGAACATGTCGGCCGCGGGCGCCATGTCGAAGTCGGCTAGGTCGGCCTGCGCGAGCATCTCCTTGACCTGGTCGGACGTACCGGCCTCGACGCAGGACTGGTTGACGGACCCGGTGACGACGTAGTCGGCGCCCATCGCGAAGGCGGCCCAGGCGGCCTCCGGGGTCCCGATGCCACCGGCCGCGCCCACCCGGATGCGCTCCGGGTACGCCAACTCCCGTGCCAGGGCATCCCGCTGACGCATGATCACCGGTAGCTGCGCGGGCAGTGGACGCCGGTCGGTGTGCCCGCCGGAGTCGGCCTCCACGGTGATGTCGTCGGCGAGCGGCACCCGAGCGGCGAGCCGCGCCTGCTCCTCGCTGATCGCCCCCTCGTCCACCAGCGCCCGCACCATCGGCTCGGGCGCCGGCCGTATGAACAGCTCCGCCAGCTCCGTGCGCGAGATCTTGGCGATGACCTTGTTCTCGGCGACCACCCCGTACGGTCCGCCCGCGCGCAGCCCGGCCAGCCGGTAGCGCACGATGTGCGGGGTGAGGGCGAGGAACGCGGACGCCTCGACACACGGCACCCGGTGCTTCAGGTACAGGTCGACGGCGGTGCGTTCGAGGCGCTCCTCGCTCGGGCTGTGGATGAGATTGCAGGCGTACGGCAGCCCCGGGATCTCGGTCGCGAACCGCACCAGTGCCTGCTCGACCGCCTCGGGCAGCAGCCCGGCCGCGCCGTAGGAGGCGAGGTAGCCGGCCCGGGCCATGGCGATCACCAGGTCGGCGGAGGCGATGCCGTTCGCCATGGCGCCGCTCATGTAGGCCTCGCGGACCCCGTGGGCGGCCAGGAAGGCGGCGCTGCCCAGGCGTTCGGGGCCCAGGGGCGGGGCGGCGGCGACGATCTCGTGCTCGCCGCCGGCGCTCACCCTGCCCCCGGCGGCCGCGCCGAGGCCGTAGGGCCCGCGCAGGATGTAGACGGGCTCGTCCAGGCGCGTCAGCGCCTCCTGGATCCCGCTGTCGCCGACCGCGGGGGCCACGGATCCGCTCCACCGCGGCCGCGGCTGCTCGGTGCTCATGCTGTTCTCCCGGTCCTGTAGCTGCCGCTTGGCTGTGACTGCTGCTCAGTCGTGGTGGATCTCGATGCCGAGGTTGTCGAGGCGGTAGATCCGCAGCGTCGACTTCCAGACGTGGGCGTCGCCGAGGAGGACGATCCGGCCGGGTTCGCGGCGGATCTCCTTGACGTGGACGTCGAACTCCATGTCGGGGTCGGTGCGCAGGATCTGGCCGCGGTAGGACCAGGTGGTCTCGGTGCCGCTGCTCAGCGCGAACCGCGGGTTGCGCAGCCCGTCGGTGAGGCCGGTCTCGACGGCGTACACCTGCATGCCCTGGAGCAGCGCCTCGACGCCGAGGGAGCCGGGCATCACCGGGTCGCGGTGGAAGTGGCAGGAGAAGTACCACTCGTCGGGCCGGATGGCACGGTGCCCGCGGAGGTATCCCTGCCCGTGCTCGCCGCCGCCGGGCAGGACGTCCAGCCACTCGACGAGGTCGAGGTGACCGCCGGCCAGCCGCGGGCCGCGGCGGGCGGACTCGGCGGCGCGGTGGTCCCGCAGGTCGACGCGGCGCGTCCCGGCGGGCCTGGCCGGCTGCGTGTCCAGCCACGGCAGCACGTGCTGTCCCTTGTCCAGGCCGACCTGATGCTCGAGAGCCTTCGCGTTGAAGTAGCCGAAGAGGGACTCGCCGGTGTAGAAGACCTCGCCGTCGCAGGAGAGTTCGTAGGAGAAGTTCTGCAGGATCGAACCGGGCATCCGGTCGCTGGACAGCAGCGTGGACCGGTGCTGGATGGTCTTCCCGCGCAGGTCCACGTCCTTGACCAGGGTGGCGCGGCCGTCGAGGTTGCGGATGCTGAACTGCTCCTCCGGGAGCGGCAGGGTGGCGCCGAGGTAGTAGCCGAGGAGGATGGCCGCCTGGAGGCTGGACTCCATGTAGACGCAGTTGGGCATGTACGGGTGACCGTTGTCGGCGTAGTACCAGGCGTCCTCGGGCGCGTCGTACTCGGTCACCATCACGGCCCCGCGCTTGAGCTTCCCGCGCGTGCCCTCCAGCTTCATCACCCGGTCGACGAAGAGGAAGTCGCCGTTGGGGATGTACGGGGCCCTGCTGTCCGCGTAGACCTCGAACTCCGGCCCCATCGCGATGGCGAGGTCACCCTTCGCCGCGTGCGCCATGTGGAACTCGTTGAGCAGGGCGGGCTCTCCGGTGGCCGGGGAGAGCCGGCCGAGGAAGTGCGGGACGGTGCCGGCGGTCTCGGGGCGGTACGGCGTGCCGGGCTTCTCGCGCAGCCGGATGCCGAGGCCGGTGACACCGATGGAGGGCGTACCGTCGCGCAGCACGACGACGTCGGCGACGAGGGACGGGCGCGGCAGGAGCGTCAACTCCGTGATGTCGATGCGGTATTCGATGCGGGCGTTGCGGGGTGTGATCTGCCCGCGCACCTTCACCTCGGTCCGCAGACCCGGCACGGGCTGGAAGCGGGCGTCGGGGAGGGTGAGGTGCAGGCCGAGGGAGAGGGCGTAGAGCTCGAGCAGCTGCACGGCCCCTTCGGCCACCAACGACCCCGCGAGTACCGGGTCGTCGGGGAAGTGGCTGGTGAAGTACCACTCGTCCGGCACGAGTTCCTTGACGGCCTCGATCCTGCCGAGCCCGTGGCTGCCGCCCTTGCGGTCGAGGAGGGTGACCTCGTCGGCCATCAGGAGGGGGCGGGCGGGGAGCCGAAGGGAGGTGTTGCAGCCCGGTGGTTGGCGATGACCCGGCCCGAAGACGTCGGCGACACGGCCCTCGGCGAGGGCGTCGAGGTCGGCGGCGGTGAGCGCGGTCCGGTCGGTGACGGCGAGCGGCTTGAACTGCGAACGCCCGGGATCCGCCGTGGTCTTGAGGCCCGGTGCGACCCTCCCCTGCACCAGCCCCGGCGAACTCTCCAGCTCCTCGTCCGTGAAGAAGCCCGCGCAGGCGTTGTTGAGCTTGAGGATGAGCTCGCCGTCGGCGTAGCAGTCGTAGTGGAAGAAGAAGAGCAGGGTGTCGCCCTGGCGGACGAACTGGTCGATCCAGATGTCGTAGCGCAGGGTCTGGCCGGTGCGGGGCAGGTCGCCGACGAAGCTCAGGCTGCTGTCGAGGAGGCGGTACACACGTTGGCCGCGGTTGGTGAAGTCCGCGCCGAGATAGCTGATGAGCAGCAGGTCGCACTGGCCGGCCTCGATGGTGACGGCGGGTGGGACCTGGCCGTCGACGGCGTACCAGGCGTCCTCGGGGACGTCGTACTCGGTACGGATGAAGGAGGGCCGGAACTCCCCCGGTTCGGCGTCGAGTTGGGTGACGCGGGTGGCGAAGAGGTAGGGCGGCGCGGGGAGGCGGACGCGGCGGTCGTAGCCGTCGATACGGGCGAAACGGGGGCCGAAGACATTGCCGACCTTGCCGACGGCGAATTCGAGCAGGTCGTGCTCGTCCCAGACGACGCCTTCGGGCTTCGGGGCGCGGGGGGTGGTCGGGGGCGATTGCGGGGTGGCGGGCGGCTGGAGGCGGGTCGACTGCTGCGGGGCGGTCAGCGGCTGGAGGGCGGTCGGCGGCTGGAGAGAGGTGGGCGGCTGGAGGGGCGTCGTCGGCGGGAGGGGGGCCGGCGGCCGGGTGGCGACGGGCGGCCGGGCGGGCGCCGACGCGGTGAGCATCGCCGTCAGCTCCTCGCGCAACTCCCGCTGGGCGTCGAGGACTTCCTGGTGCGCCTCCAGGATCTCGGCCCGCAGGCTGCGCACCAGGGCGAGCGTGGCGGCCCGGTCGTCGGTGGGACGGTCCGGTTTCGGCGGTACGGGGAGGGGGGCGCCGAAGATGGCCGGGCGGGGCGGCACGTCCGCGGGCGCGGCCTGCGGGGGCACGGAGGCCGTCGGCGGCAGGGCGTCGAGGGACGGTGCCGCGACCGCGTCGGCGGGGAGCATCGTGATCGGGTCCCGCTCCAGCGAGAGCGCGGGTACGGGCGGACCGTCTGGGCGGGTCGGCATCGCGGTGTCCCATTCCGTGGCGTGGAATCCCTGGGCAGGGAGTTCCGGGGCTTGGTCGGGGGCCCCGGCGGTCACCGGGACGGGGGGTGACGGACTGGTCGGGGGCGGCGGGACCGGTACGGGCACGGCACCGGCTGTCGCGGGTGTCGGCGGCACTGAACTGAAGGTCCCCGGTGCCTGCACCGATGCGGCGACCGACGCCACCGCGACTCCCACCGGCTCCGCGACCCGCCGCACCCTCTCCAGCACGGGCGCCGCCGCCTCCGCCACCAGCGGGGCGACCGGCGCGCCCCCCACTTCGAAGGTCCGCAGACCCACCGGGCGCCGTTCCGTCGTCGTCCGTGGGCGGAACGGGGTCAGGTCGACCGGGACTCCGTGGGCGGCGAGACGGGCCACCAGGCGGGCGATGTCCGTCGCGCCGCGGGCTCCCCGGCGGTCCACGGGGACCGACAGGTGCGGGTCGTCGCCCAGCGTCTCGTGGATCCAGCGGGTGCAGGTGCTGGACGGGCCCACCTCGATGAAGCAGCGGAAGCCGTCCTCGTAAGCCCGTCGCACCAGGCGCGGGAAGTCGACCGTCTCGCGGAGCGTGACCGCGATGTTGTGGGCCACGACGTCCTGGTCCAGGTCGCCGACGGGCGCGTAGTGGCGGCTGCTGTAGAGGACGAGGTCCCCGACGTCACCCGTGGGATAGCGGTTCAGGTCCGCCAGCTCCGTCAGCACCCCGTCCACCACCGGGCAGTGCATGACGTGGTTGGCGGGCGAGCGGGCGCTCTGGCAGCCGAGCGCGTCGATCAGGTCCCGGCACTGACCGGGGTCCCCCGCCACGACCACCTCGGCCGGCGTGTTGACGTGCGTGATGTACACCCGGTCGTAGCGCGCCACCGCCTCACGGACGTCGTCCGCGGGTGCGAGCACGACATGCGTCGCCCACACCTCCTGGTCGGACACCTCGTCCCCGAGGCCCCACAGCCCGCGCACCGTCTTCTTGCGGCCGCGCAGCCGGTCCACGAACAGCGGCGACGCGTCGATCTTCGTCGTCGCCCGGGCCTCCTTGACCCACCCCCCGGTCGCGAACAGCATGCTGCTCTCGCCGAGGCTGTACCCGAACGCCCCGTGCACCGGTACCCCGAGCACCTCGCGCACGAGGTCGGTCGAGAGCAGCGCGTAGCTCGTGCCGACGGCCAGCATCAGCGGGATGTCGTCGATCAACTCGGCCTCACGGCGCATCAGTTCACGCCGGTCCATGGGTCCGAGCGCCCGCGGGTAGAGGGCGGCCGAGCGCAGCATCTCGGCGGGCAGTTCGGCCTGCGCCTCGAAGCGCGGGAGGAGTCCCGGGAAGGCCCGGAAGAGCGAACGGCCCAGTCCCAGGTACGAGTTGAAGGCCCCGGGGTAGACGAGCGCCGTCTTCGCGCCCGGGCCGCCCGCGGGTCGCGCCGCGAAGCAGCTCCCGGACGGGGACGTCCACTCGCCGCCCGCCCGGTACACCCCGGGCAGGTCCTTGGCCGCCTGCTCCAACTGCCGTACCAGACCCGCCGGATCGTCGGCGACGAGTACGGCCTTCAGCGCGGCCGGCCGGTCCGCCACGAGCCCGGCCCAGTCGCCGCCGGCCTCGACCGCGTCCCGCAGCTCGCCCAGCCGCCGTACCAGCGTGTCGATGTCCTCCGCGCCGACCGGCACGACCAGGCTGCCCCCGGACCGCACCCAGTCGGTCGCGGCGACCTCGCCCCGCGTCTGCGCGCCGCCGAGGACCAGATGGGCATGGGTGCCCGCGGTTCCGGTGACGCTCACGGAGGCGATACGGCGGCCCTCGCGGCGTTCGCGCAGCCAGGGCCGTGAGTCGGTGGCGAGGAAGAGGGCGGAGCCGGCGAGGCGAGCGCCGTCGACGCCGGGGGGCGCGACCGGCTGGTAGGCGTAGTGCAGGCAGAGTGCGGCCCTGATGACGGAGGCGAGCACGGAGGCGCAACCGACGTCGCCGACACCGGAGTTGACCGAGCTGAGCGCCGTGTGGAGCGGCTGCTCGCCCGACCAGACGCGGGTGAGGCCGTCCAGCGCGTCGTCCGTCACCGCCCCGGTCTCCACCAGCTCGACCTCGGCCGGTGTCACTCCGGCGCCCGCGAGGGCCTCCTCGGCCGCGGTGGCCACCAGGTCGGGGTCGGGGCGCGGGTCGAGGGCCGGCGAGTGGCGGACGGCGAGGGCGTCGACGGTGGCGTACACGGTGCGTTCCGGGGGGATCGAGCCGGGGCGGGTGACCACGAGGGCACCGGCGCCGTCCCCGAGCAGACTCACCGGCTCCAGGGCGGCACGGGCACCGTCACCGAGCCGGCCCCCGGGCTCCGCGTCCCGGCGTGGGTCGCCGGCCGCCAGCTCCACCCTGGCCAGCGTCGACTCGGGCCCGGCGGCCAGGTCGACCGCTCCCACCAGGACCGCCTCGACGCTCGGGTCGAGCAGCAGCAGCCGGGCCGCGTCGAGGGCGTCGACGCCGACGGAGCTGTCGGAGGAGACGGTGAAGGACGGTCCGGTGAGGTTCCACAGGGAGGAGATCCGGGCGGCCATGATGTTGCCGATGTAGCTGAGGACCTCGTTGGCCTCGATCGAGTCGTGGATGCCGTCCCGGGCGGCCCGGGTCAGCGCCGCCAACTGCTCGTCCGTGGGGGCGAGTCCGGCGCCCGCGCACCAGGCGGCGAGCTTGCGCCCGAGCGCGTAACGGGCGCCGTGCCCCTCCGCGCTCGGCTCCATCTCCATACCGAGGACGACGGCGACCCGCCGCCCCTTCGTGCCGGGCCCGGGACGCTCGTAACCGGCGTCCTTCAGCGCCTCCTCGGCGACCCGCATCATCAGCAGGTGCTGCTGGTTGAAGTGGTCCAGGTCCTTGGGCGGGATGCGGTAGGAGGTGGCGTCGACCTCGAAGCCGTCGATGTACGCGGCCCGCGGTGCGGCGACGCCGTCGAGCGTCTCGAAGCCCCGCCACCGGTGTGGCGGCAACTCCCTCACGGCATCGGCGCCTTCGTACCCGGCGCGCTCGAACTCGTCGAGCGTGGTGAAGGATCCGAAGTGCGCGCCCATGCCGATGACGGCCATGGGTGAGAGTGTCGGCGGCTCGGCGGGCTCTTCCTGTTGCGCCTTCGGTTCGGAGAGGACGACGTGCGCGTTGGTGCCGCCGAAGCCGAACGCCGAGACGGCGGCCCGGCGTACGCCGTCGGTCGCGGGCCAGGGCACGGGCTGCCGTACGACTCGGTCCGCGACCGTGCCCGGCAGGGGCTCGGCCACTCCGACGGTCGGCGGGATGACGCCGTGTCCGAGCGCGAGGACGACCTTGACCAGGCTGCTCATGCCGGCCGCGGTCAGCAGGTGGCCGATGTTGCCCTTGACCGAGCCGAGCAGCGGGCCGCGCCCGAAGTACCGTTCCACACCGTCGAGTTCGGTGCGGTCGCCGAGCGGGGTGCCGGTGGCGTGGCACTCGACGTACTGGATGTCCCGCGGGGTGAAGTCGGTTCCCCGGTAGGCGAGTTCGTACGTGGTGAGCTGGCCGGTGACGTTCGGAGCGAGGAGGTGCTTGCCGGGGCCGTCGTTGCCGAGGGCGACCGCGTCGATGACGGCGTACACCCGGTCGCCGTCGCGATGGGCGTCGGCGAGCCGCTTCAGGGCGACCATGGCGGCGCCCTGACCGGTGATGATGCCCTTGGACCGGGCGTCGAAGGGCTGACTGAAGCCGTCCGGCGGGTAGGCGTGCAGGTCGGAGAAGGAGAGATGGATGACGGTCGGGTCGGGGGCGCAGACTCCGCCCGCCAGCATCAGGTCGGCGCGTCCGGTGGCGAGTTGGGCGCAGGCCAGCTGGAGGGCGTAGAGCGCGGAGGAGCAGGCGGCGTCCAGGGTGTGCCGGGGGCCGTCGAGCCCGAGGGCGGCGGCGACCACGTGCGCGGGAAGCCCGCCGGGCCACAGGTTGTGCGCGGCGGCCCTGCCACTCCGGTCACTGGCCGGGTCGCCGTCCGCCGCACCGGACGGCAACCCGGCCGCGGGGAAGCCGGCCGCCGCGAGGCCCTCGGAGACCGCGGCGTCCCACAGCTTCCCCGCTGTTCGGCCGGAGGCCGGGGTGGGGAACGGGTAGTTCCCGAACACCACCCCGGTCCTCCGGCCGGCAGCCCGGCCGTCCGCGGCAGCGGGGGATACACCCGCGTCGGCCAGGGCGTCCCCGGCGACCCGGAGCGCCCAGTGGAACGAGCGGTCCAGGCCGGCCAGGTAGTCGGCGGGCAGTGCGTAACCGGCGAGGTCGAGGGCCGGGGCGTCCTCGACGAACCCGCCGCGCGTGCAGTAGATGCGGTGCCGCTCCCCGCTCTCGCCGTCGGTAAGGGGCCTCTGCCCGGCGAGCGGATCGTGCCCGAAGATCCGTTCGCCGCCCTCGGTGCGCGAGTCCACCCCGCCCATCAGGTTGTTCCAGTAGGCGTCGGGCGTGGCCGCCCCCGGGAAGAGGCAGGACAGTCCGACGATCGCGTACTTGCCCATGACGGATCAGCCTCCGAGCGTCGTCAGACCGTGACCGCGGCGGCGGTCCGGCCCACCTGCCGGAACCGGGCGTCCAGCTCCGCGTCCTCCACCGCGACCACGTCCTCCAGTACGGCGAGCACCCGGCCCTGCGGGTCGAGCGCGGTGACCGTGCAGGTGACGCCGGTCCGGCCGGGCCGCACGTCCTCCACGGCGACGAGGAAGTCCCCGTCGGAGGGCAGCGGCGCGTACAGGCTCAGGCGCCCGATCTCCATGGGCAGACAGGCCCGCCCGCGCCGCTCGCGCACCCACACCAGCACGGCCTGGAGCAGCAGGTCGGCGAGGACGGGGCTGTGCAGCCGCCCGTGGTACCCGCCGAGCGCGGGCCGCCGGTCGGCGAGCCGGGCCCGTACGAGAAGCCGCTGCTCGTCACTGACCAGCACGGAGCGCAGCCCGCGCAGGGAGGGGCCGTGGAAGAGGGTGCCGTCGCGGTAGTGGCGGGCGGCGTCCTGTCCGGCGCCGCTCCGGGCGAGGCCCGCGAGGTCGGTCCGGTCGGCGGGCCGCGGGCCGGCGTCGCCGGTGGTCAGGCGGACGCTGTAGGCGGGGCGGCTGCGGCCTCCGGCGTCGACGGAGGAGGCGAGGACGTCCACCGGGAGACCGGGCACTCCGGCCGTCGACCCGGCCGTGCCACCACCCGCCCCGCTGTCCGCGGTCTCGATGGACAGCCGTAGCCGCTGTGGCTGTTGACCCTCGGCCTCGTCCCAGGCGACTCCCTTGAACACCTTGAACCCGCTTGCCGTGCCCACCGGTTGACCGGTCGCCGTCTCAACGGCGTTGACCATCACGCCGAGTGCCGCGGTGGCGGGCAGTACGCGCCGGCCGCCGATGGCGTGGTCGGTGAGCAGCGGTTCCTCGGCGAGGTCGGTGAGCGTCCGGTCGACGACGAGCGGCGCGAGCGCGGCCCCCTGCGTCGCGGGCGGTCCGGAGAGCGGGGTGAGCGGCCCGGTGACGATCACCGTGTCGTGCCCGCGCCCGGCGGTGAACTGCTCGGCGAACATGCCCGCGCCGGTCGCGAGCGGCACCAGCGCGATACCGCGCGAGGCGAACATGGCGCGCAGGTCGTCGGAGACCATTCCGCCGTCCCAGGCCCCCCAGTTCATCGCGGTGACCCGCGCGGAGGGCAGTTCCCGCTTCAGTCGTACGGCGATCCGGTTGAGCGCCTCGTTGGCCATGGCGTAGTCGGACTGTCCGCGGTTGCCGAAGAACCCGGCGACGGACGAGAACAGGACGAGATGCCGCAGCTCGGCGACCCCGCGCAGCGCGTCGAGCACATTGCCGAGCCCGGTCAGCTTGGTGGCCAGGACCCGGCGCGTCTCCTCGGGCGACTTCTGCGCGATGAGCCGGTCGGCGAGCACACCGGCCCCGTGGATCACTCCCGTGACCCGTCCGGCGTACGGCGTCAGCGCACGGCGCACCTCGCCGGGGTCGGTGATGTCGACGGTGAGGTACTCGACCTGGGCGCCGGTGGCGGAGAGCCGGGCGAGGTTCGCGGCGATCTCGCGGGAGGCGGTGATCTCCCGGAACTCCCCTTCGATGGCACGGGGGTTGGGCTTCTGCCCGCTCTGCGTGGCCCGCCGCGCGATGAGCCCGCGCAGCGCCGGCCCTTCCGTCCCGACGGCCCACTCGGGCTCCGGCGTCGGCCGACTGCGGCCGAGCAGCAGCAGCCCGGCCGGCCTGGCGGAGACCAGGGCGTGCAGGCAGTCGGCGGTGATCCCGCGGGCGCCGCCGGTGACGACGAGCAGGTCGTCGGAGGTGAGCTCCGGGACGGCAGTGGCGTGGGCGTCCCGGGACTCGGCCGCGAGCGTGACGGCACGGCGTCCTGCCGGATCGTGGGCCACGTCGACGTGCTCGGCCGACAGGTCGTGGAGTTCGGCGAGGAAGCGGGCGCCGACCGTGGTCGGGGCCAGCTCCGGAGCGAAGTCGACCGTACGGGCGAAGAGTTCGGGCGCCTCGACGGCGAGGGTCTTCACCAGGCCGCCGACGCCGCCGAGCAGCGGGGAGGCGTCGCCGCCACCGCGGTATCCGCCCGCGCCGTCGAGCCGGGTCACGGCGACGAAGGCGGCGCGATTGCCCTGCGCGGCGGCCGTCCTGAGTCCGGCCAGGCTGTGCTTGGCGACGAGCAGGCAGTGCGCGAGTCGCTGTACGCCCTCGGCCCAGTCGGGCCCGGCCGCGGCGGCCAGCTGCACGACGAGGTCGACCCGCCCGCGCACCAGCGCCCCGGCGAGCTCCCCCTCGTCCCAACTCCCCAGCCGCCGCACGGCATCCGCCTCGGGTACGACGGTGTCGACACCGGGCAGTGCGACCACCTCGACCCGCCAGCCGTCCCCACGGAGCGCTCCCGCGAGCGGCCGGGTCAGCGTCGACCCGTCGTCGACGAGGACGGCGGTGCGGGGTTCGGCGTAGGCGCCGACGAGGGTGTGCGGCGGGGCGATCTCGACGACGTCGGCGTGGGTGCGGCCGATGCCGGGGGCCGGTGGGTAGGCGACGGTGAGGGGGGTGGCGGCCGTCTGGACCACGGGAGTCGAACCGGGCGTCTCACTCACGGTGGAGGCGAGGAAGCCGGCGATGTCATCCAGGGTGCGGAGTTCGGCGAGCACCTCGGGATCGACATCCTCGGACACCGGATACGCCTCCTGGAGCGCACCGAGGATCTGCACCCGCTTGATCGAGTCGATGCCGAGATCCGCCTCGACGTCCATGCTCGGCTCCAGCATCTCCACCGGATAACCGGTCTTCTCCGCCACCGCGCCGAGCAGCGCCTCCATGACACCGGCGGCAACGGCTCCACTGGATTCAGGGGCGGCGGCTGCGACGGGCTCGGGAGCAGGCTGCTGCGCAGGCGCGGGCTGCGGGACGGGCTCGGCGGAGACGGTCGAGGCGAGGAAGCCGGCGATGTCATCCAGGGTACGGAGTTCGGCGAGCACCTCGGGGTCCACGTCCTCGGACACCGGATACGCCTCCTGGAGCGCGCCGAGGATCTGCACCCGCTTGATCGAGTCGATGCCGAGATCGGCCTCGACATCCATGCTGGGCTCCAGCATCTCCACCGGGTAACCGGTCTTCTCCGCCACCGCACCCATCAGGGCATCCATCACGCCTTCGGCGACGGCCGAGTCGGAGGCGGCGGTCGGCTCGGGTGCCGGGGCGGGCTGGACGTCGAGTCGGACGGCCGGTTCCGGCTCGGGTGCAGGCGCAGGCGCAGGCGGCGCGAGTTGGGCGATCGGCTCTGGGCCGGCCGGCGCGTCCGTCGTCTCCGCCGGCACGGTGGAGGCCAGGAATCCGGCGATGTCGTCCAGCGTCCGCAGCTCCGCGAGCACCTCCGGATCGACGTCCTCCGACACCGGATACGCCTCCTGGAGCGCACCGAGGATCTGCACCCGCTTGATCGAGTCGATGCCGAGATCCGCCTCGACATCCATGCTCGGCTCCAGCATCTCCACCGGATAACCGGTCTTCTCCGCCACCGCACCCATCAGGGCATCCATCACCCCGGCAGCGATGGCCGAGTCGGCCACGGAAACGGGCTCGGTTTCGGGCTCGGGCTCGGGCACGGCGACAGCCACCGGCTCCGGCTCCGGCTCCGGCTGCATGACGGGCTCCGGGGGCTCGGCTGCCGGTGCGGGCTCGACCTCGACCTCAGCCTCGGCCCCGACGGCAACCGTCGCCTCGACCTCCTCCCCCTCCCCTTCCGTCTCCCGCCCCCGCAACGCCTCCAACAGCAACCGCGTCGACCGCTCGTGCGCCGCCCCGATCGTCGTGCTCTGCTCCCGGATCAGCCGCAGCGCCGCCTCCGTGTCGGGGTGCCCTCCGGCCCGTACCGACTCCTCCAGCGAACGCACCGACGCGTGCACGGTGTCCGCATGAGCGGTGAGGATCTCCGCCTGAAGAGCAAGCCCGTCTCGTACGACACCCTCGACGCCGCCGGAGGCGTCCGCACCGGCCGCCGCCAGGGCCAAGGGCTCGGCGAGCGCCTCCCGATAGGCCGAACGCCGTTCCTGCGTCACGTAGTTGATGCCGCGCAGCGGAATGTTCATCCCCTTGCGTACCGGCTGGTCGCGCCGCGGCTCCACATGGTCGTCGAAGCCCACCACCGGCAGCCCGAGCACCGCGAGTTCGATCGCCGCGCGCTTCAGGGAGAGTTCGCCGTCCTTGCTCGGTCCGCCGTCCACCGCGAGGGTCACCACGTCGGTGCGGCCCTCGAGGATGCGGTCGATCAGGTCGGTCAGGACGCGCTTGGGGCCGAACTCGACGAAGATCCGGAAGCCGTCCGCGTACATCTTCTCGATGCCGGAGACGAAGTCGACGGGTTGCAGGAGCTGGTCGACGAGGGTGCGGCGGTTGGCGGCCGGGTCGCTGCCGTAGGAGGAGCCCGGCGTGTTGGCGTACACCGGGATCGTCGGGGCGCCGAGGCCGGTCGACTCCACGGCCTGCCGGAACGCGTCCGCCGCGTGGGCTACGAAGCCGGTGTGGAAGGCCGCGGAGACCGGCAGCCGCTTGGCGGGGACCTGGCGGCCCGAGGCGTCGGCGACCAGGCGGTCGATCTCGTCCGTCGGGCCGCCGACGACGATCTGGCCGGGCGCGTTGATGTTGCAGATGGCGACGTTCCGGTACGACGCCACCAGTGCCTGGACATCGGAGAGCGAGGCGCGGATGGCCGCCATCGCGCCGGGGTCGAAGCCGGGGGCGGCGGGCTCGGGCGGGGCCATGGCGAGGCCACGGGCGCGGGCCAGTTCCGCGAACCGGTCGTCGTCGAGCGCGCCCGCGGCCCACAGCGCGGTGAGCTCACCGAAGCTGTGGCCGATCACGCCGTCGGCGCGGAAGCCGAGTCCGCGCAGCCAGGCGTACTGGCCGGAGGCGAGCGCGCCGATGGCGGGCTGGGCGAAGTCAGTGCGGCGCAGGGCCACTTCCTGCTCGGCGCGGGCCGTGTCGGTGAACGCGGGCGGCGGGAAGACCGTGCGGGCGAGGGTGTCGGGCCCGTCGGTCAGCCGGTTGGCGCGGTCGAAGGCGGCCCGCACGGGCGGCACGGCGACGGCGGCGCGGCGCCCCATGCCGACGTACTGGCTGCCCTGTCCGGCGAACACGGCGGCCGTCTTGGCGGAGGCCGGGACGGCCTCGCGGCGGTACGTGATGCCCTTGGGGTGTTGCCAGGACGCCGCGTCGGGCCGGGCGCGCAGCAACTCCACTGCCGTGGCCCGGAGTTCGGCGAACTCCTCGTCGCTGCCGGCAACGATCCCGATGCGGGCGTCGCTCGCGGGGATGGCGCCGGACTCGTCGGTGGCGGCGCCGTTCTCGATGCGCAGCGCGAGCGCCTCGGGGCCGGCCGCGTGCCACAGGCCCCAACGGGACGTCGGGCCGAGTGACCTGGCCTCGGAGGACGACTCTCCGTGCTCCTCCAGCACCATGTGGAAGTTGGTGCCGCCGAAGCCGAACGACGAGACGGCGGCCCGGCGTTTGTCGCGCTCCGGGTCCAACACCCAGGGGCGTGCCTCGGTGTTGACGTAGAAGGGCGTGCCGGCCGGGTCGACGGCCTCGCTGGGGGTCTCGACGTTGATGGTGGGCGGCAGGACCTTCTGGTGCAGGGCGAGGGAGAGCTTGATGAGGCTCGCGGCGCCCGCGGCCGCCTTGGTGTGGCCGATCTGGGACTTGACGCTGCCGATGGCGGCGTAGCCGTGGTCCTCGTTGCCGGCGGCGACCACCGAGGACAGCGCGCTCAGCTCCGTGTGGTCGCCGACCGCCGTACCGGTGCCGTGCGCCTCGAACAGCTCGATCGAGCCGACCGGCACGTTCGCGTCCTCGTAGGCGCGGCGCAGGGCGAGTTGCTGGCCCTCGGCGCGCGGCGCGTAGATGCTCTTGAAACGGCCGTCGCTGGAGGTGCCGATGCCGCGCAGGACGGAGTAGATGCGGTCGCCGTCGCGTTCGGCGTCGGCGAGGCGCTTGAGGGCGAGCATGCCGATGCCCTCACCGATCAGCGTGCCGTCGGCGGACTCGTCGAAGGGGCGGATCTGCTGGCTCTTCGAGAACGCCGGGGTCTTGCTGAAGCACATGTACATGAGGATCGTGTTCTCGGCGTCGCAGCCGCCGGTGAGCATCAAGTCCGCGCGTCCCTCGATGAGTTCGCTGACCGCGAGCTTGACGGCCGCGAGGGAGCTGGCGCAGGCGGCGTCGACCGTGCAGTTGGTGCCGCCGAGGTCGAAGCGGTTGGCGATGCGGCCGGCGACGACGTTGCCGAGCATGCCGGGGAAGGAGTTCTCCTCCCAGGGGATGTAGGCCTTCTTGAACCGCTGCGCTATCTCCTCGGCGTCCGCCTCGCTCAGCCCGACACTGCGCACGACCTCCTTGAGGACCGGCGTCTGAAGCCGTGCGGACAGCGGCTGGGTGAGGGAGTTGGCGCCGGTGATGCCGAGGATGACGCCGGTGCGGGAGGCGTCGTACCAGCTGCCGTTCTCGGCCCCGGCGTCGCGCAGCACGTCCCGCGCGACCGTCAGGGAGAGCAGCTGGAGGATGTCGGTGACCTCCAGGGTGTTGGGCGGCAGCCCGAACTCCATGGGGTTGAAGGCGATTTCGGGCAGGAAGCCGCCGCGCCGGACGTAGGTCTTGTCCTCGGCCATGGGGTCCGGGTCGTAGTAGTCCTCGGGGTTCCAGTGGCTCTCGGGAACGTCCTCGATGCAGTCCTCGGCGTTCACGATGTTGTGCCAGAACTCGCGCAGGTCGCGCGACTTGGGGAAGAGGCCCGCCAACCCGACGATCGCGATCGGCGTCTCGGCCAGACGTGAGTAGTGCACGATGGTGGTCCTCTCGGGCTTGCGCGTCGCGCGGGTCGTGTGCGGCGGGTGCGTCAAGTGGTGGGGGAACTCAGCGAGTTGCCGAACCGGTGGTGAGCAGCGCGGCGAGGGCGTCCGCGGTCTCCGGTTCCTGGAGCATCGTGTAGTGGTCGCCGGGTACGGCGATCCGGCGCAGTGGTCGTCCGCTCAGCTCGGCCCAGCCGAGGTCCGGGCTGTCGGGCAGCAGGGATCCCGCGGGCTTGACGACGGTGATCGTGCGGTCGAGCGGGGCGGGCAGATAGCCCACGGTGCACCGGTTGTTGCGGACGAGTCCGGTGTGGAACGCGGTGTACAGCTTGCGCAGCCCGGCGTGCTCGGTGCCGTCGGGCAGCACGCCCTGGGCGACCGCCTCGGCGAGGAGCACGCCCAGGCCGTCCTCCTCGCCCAGGCCCTCCAGGGCCCCCGGCTCCACTTCGAGCCGATGGCGCCGCTTGGCGCCCAGGTACATCGCGAACCAGCCGAGGAGCATGGCCGGTCGGAGTTCCTCCTCGGGCCGCTGGAACGCGGCCACGGGGGCGATCGAGTCGAGTACGACGAACTCCTCGACCCGGTCACCTAGCCCCTGGTCGCCGAGTCGGGCGGCGAGCTCGTACGCCACCACTCCCCCGAAGGACCAGCCGACCAGCGTGAACGGCCGCTCGGTGAGCCCCGCGTCGGTCAGCTCGGTCAGGCAGCGTTCGGCGAGTTCGCGGACGCCGATGACGGACAGGGTCGGGACGAGGGCGGCGGCGAAGTACTCCGGGACGCTGCCGAGGTCGAGCAGATGCGGTGCGCCGTCCTCGGGCAGCCGGGCCAGCGCCGTCCGCCAGACGGTGGCCGGCAGCGCGCCCGGGTGGACGGCGACGACGGTCTTCCGGGCGTCCCCGCGAGCCGGTCCGAGGGACGTCAACAGGCTTTGCTCCGGCCCCCGTTGACGTCGTACGGCCTCAGGCCGCTGCGACATGGCGGTCGCTCTCCTCGGCGATGTGCTCGGACAGGGCGGCGATTGTCGGGTGGTACCAGAGCGCCGTGGCCTCCAGTTCGAAGCCGAGCCACTTCTCCAGCTCGCCCGCGAGGATCAGCGCCTCCGTCGAGTCCAGGTCGAACTCGTCGAAGTAGCGCTCGACGTCGATCTGTTCCTGCCCGACCCCGAGCCGGATCGCGAGCTTCTCTACCAGCCAGGCCCGGGCCTCTTCGGCGGTGACACGCTGCATGGGAATCCCCTGTTCCTTCAGTGCGGTTCAGTGACGGGCGGTGCCGTTCAGTGACGGGTCCGGATCTCGCGCGCCACGGCCTCGGCCGCCTTGCGCCCGGAGACGAATCCGGCCTCGTGGGAGCCGATGAGGTCGACGCCGATGCGCGGCGCGTGGAAGTAGGAGCCGGCCAGCTTGACCCGGCCGCCGGGCGCGTTGACGTCGTAGATCGTGCGCTGCATGGCCCGCACCTCCAGGTCGATGACCGGGTGCGTGAACGGCAGCTCGCGCACGACGAGTTCGTCGCGCGGGGCGATCGGCGAGTCGAGCGTGACGAAGTAGTCCTGCTCGGCGGTGAAGCCCTGCAGGGAGTTCATGTAGTAGGCGACCCAAGTGCGGGGGCGGTCGTCGACGGTCTTGAGGCCGTAGTTCCAGCTCTGCCAGCGGTCGCGGCTCGGCGGCATGCTCGACGGGTCGGTGTGCAGGATCGCCCGGGTGGCGCTGTAGCGGACCTTTCCGAGGATCTCCGCCTGACGCAGGGTGGGGTGTTCGAGGACGGCGCGGGTCTGGTCGGCGTGCGCGGCGAGTACGGCGTAGTCGTACCGCTCCTCGCCGGCGGCCGTGCCGATCACGACCCCGTCCGGCTCCTGGCGCACCCGGGTCACCTCGGCGCCGGTGCGGACCTTGCCGTTGATGCCGGCGACGACCCGGCGGACGTACTCGATGCTGCCGCCGGAGACGGTCTTCCAGGCCACCGAACGCCCGCCGAGGCCGCCCGGGTCGTGGGACATGAAGAAGGCGATCACCGTGGTCGCCGGCATCTCCCAGATCAGCTCGGCCGGGACCGACCAGACGGCGGTGGCGAGGAGTACGACATAGCCGTACTTGAAGGCGTCGCTGTAGCCGCCGCGGTCCAGGTAGTCGCCGAGGGAGAGGTCGGTGCGTTTGCGCAGGAAGTCGCGGGGGGCCTCGCGGTGGAAGCGCTCGGCGTCGCGCCACAGGGGGAGGAAGTCGGCCGGGTAGCGGGCCGCGATCTCGTCCTCGGTCAGCTCGAACTCGGCGGTGCCGTAGTCGAGTCCGCGGTCGAGGTCGAAGAAGTCGAAGCCGCCGGTGTGGTCGAGGGCGGGTGCGCCGAGCTTCTCGAAGAAGGCGGTGAGCTCGGGGTAGGTGCGTGCGTTGAAGACCACGAAGGCCGTGTCGATGCCGATCGTGCGGCCGCCCTCGTCGACTTCCACGGTGTGGGCGTGACCGCCGGGGCGGTCCTGGCTCTCGTACACGGTGACTTCGACGTCGTCCGGCAGGTGGTGGGCGGCGGAGAGTCCGGAGATCCCGGCTCCGACGACAGCGACACGGGTGGTCATGACAGGGCTGCACCTCGGCTCGAACAGTTCTCGGGAACGGTCACGGTGAGGCGCAGAGGGCTGATACCTCTGAGTGGGTTGGCGGTCCGCGGCGGTGCCCTGCGGACGGCGCACAAGAACCGTAGGCCGGGCCGGAAATCGGGGTCAATCGGCTCATCGGCGGGCGGACTTCGGCTATCGAAGGCTCCGATACGACCGGAATTCACTCCTGCGGGGGTGTACGAAACGCGGCGCTCGCGGCCTCTTATGTGTGTCCGACCACTCCGCCCCGACCGTCCCGTCGAGGAGACCTTTCATGCCGACGATTCCCTGGATGCCCGGCACGGCCAAGGACGAGACGCCGCCCGCCGGGCCACCGCTGGTGATGGCCTCCCGGCTGGAGCTGCGCTCGCTGCTGAGCGTGCCGAAGTTCTTCCTGTTGTCGCTGGTGGTCTTCCAGCAGGTGCGCAGGTCGCCGGGAGTGCTCGGCGCCTCGCTGAAGGCGGAGCCGCTGAAGCGGACGTTCTGGACGCTGTCGGCCTGGCGCGACCAGGAGGCGCTGGACGCGTTCGCCCGGACCGACCCGCACGCGAAGAGCGTGCGCGGGCTGCGCCCCGGCATGAAGGGCTCGGTCTTCGTGTTCTGGGACAGCGAGCGCGACCGGCTCCCGATCACCTGGGACGAGGCCCAGCGCCGCCTCGCCGAGCAGGCCGAGAAGGAGGCGCAGGCGACATGAGCACGGTCTCGGCCGAATCGGACGGCACGGAGTCCGGGACGAGCGCCATGGGCACGGCGCCGACCGGCGCCCCGCCGGCACCGGTGGTCCCCAAGGGCCGTCTGGTCCTCCTGGCCGCCTGCCTCGGCCTGTTCATGTCGTTCATCGAAGTGACCGCGGCCATCTCCACCCTGCGCGCGCTCCAGGTCGACATGCGGGTGGCGCCCGCCGACCTGAGCTGGGTGTCCAGCACCTACACCCTGGTGGTCGCGGCCTGCGTGCTGTCGGGCGGGGCGCTGGGCGAGCGGTTCGGGCGGCGCCGGGTGTTCGTCGTCGGCACGGTCCTGATAGCGGCGGGCTCCCTGGTCGTGGCGACGGCCCACACCTACCCGCAGGTCCTGGTCGGACGGGGCGTCAGCGGCCTGGGCGGCGCCCTGGTCCTGCCCACCTCCCTGGCCCTGATCACGACCACGTTCTTCGTCGACCTCCCGCGCATGCTGCGCTACATAGCCATCTGGGTGTCGGTCTCGGGCGTCGGCCTCGCCGTCGGCCCCCTCCTCGGCGGCACCCTGCTCCAGACCTGGAGCTGGCGGGCGGTGTACCTGGTGAACACGCCGCTGGCACTGCTCACCGTGGCCGTGACGCTGTACGCGGTCAAGGAGTCCCGGGTGCCGGACCGGCCACTGGACCTGCCGGGCCAGTTCTGGGCCGTGCTGGGCCTGTCCACGCTGGTCTACGGAATAGCCGTGGGCGGCAGGGCGGGATACGACGACCCGGTCGTGGTCGCCGTGCTCGCGGTGGCGGCGGTGTCGCTGACGGCGCTGATCCTGACCGAGCGCCGCCGGGCCGTGCCGATGCTGGACGTGCGGATGATGGCCAACGCCCGCTACACGGCGGCCTTGTGCGTCGCGGCGGCCGCGCTGTTCGTGTTCGTCGGTGTCGTCTTCCTGGAGGTGCTGTTCCTGCAACGGGTGCGCGGCTTCGGGCCGTTGGGCACCGGTATGCGACTGCTGCCGGCGATGCTCGCCTTCGTGGCGGCGACGGCCACGGCACAGCGCCTGGCCGGCCGGGTCCGCGCGGGCCGGCTGCTGGCGGCGGGCTCGCTCGTCACCACGGCCGCCGCCCTGGTGCTGCTGCGCCAACAGCCGGACGGTTCCTACGGGGTGACCGCCCTCGGGCTGGTGCTCGCGGGGTTGGGCAGTGGTCTGGTGGTCGCGCCTTCCACGGCGGCCGCGTTCGAGGTGGTCGAGGGCCCGCAGATGGGCGCCGCCTCCTCGGCGGTGACGGCGTTCCGGCAGATCGGTTCGGTGCTCGCGACGGCGATCCTGGGTGCCGTACTGGCCGTCCGCTTCCTGAACACGCTCCCCGCGCACCTCGCCGAACACCACCTGCCGCCCCCGGTGATCGACCAGGTCGTCCAGGTGGCCCGAAGCGGAGGGAACTCCTCCGGACGCTCCTCACCGCAGATCACGGGCGCGGTCGGGGACGCGTTCACGGAGGGTGTCCACAGCGCGCTCTGGGTGGTCGCAGGAGTCTCCTGCGTAGCGGCACTTCTCGCGGCTGTACTCCTGGCCCGTCGCTCCCCCAACACCCCTTAGTCACCAGGCGGACACCCCTTCAACACCCTGCGGAAACCTCCCCTCACGCAGAGTGTGGGCCATCTCTCTCCGGAGGGGAGATCACCAGGTCAGAGGGGCTGAAGTGGGCTGCCGCCGCGCCCGATCGGACCTCCCGAGTGGCCGAACACACTGCAGGAACCTAGCGTCGTACTAAAATTTCCGGCTTGTTACGGAGCTGGAGGAGGACAACCCCAGGCAGACCTGCGGGCCCGCCAGCGCCCCGGAGGCTTCCGGGATCGAGACGCGAGGACCGATGGCAGCCATACACGAGAGCAACGCTCTCGGCCTGCTCGACGAAGAGCTCAGCGCTGAGATCCACCAGCAGTTCGGCGACACCGCACGCTTTTCGGGAGGTCAGGCGGCCTCTCCGCGCACGCTCGTCGACATCTTCGACGCGTCCGTCCGGTCCTGCCCGGACGAACTCGCCCTCGACGACGGCTCCGTCCAGCTGACCTACCGGGAGCTGGCCGGCGAGGTCGAGCTGCTGCGCCGCCGGCTCGACGCGGCCGGCGTCGGCCGCGGGGACCGTGTGGGTGTCCGGGTCCCCTCCGGCACCAACGACCTCTACGTGGCGATCCTCGCCGTTCTCGCCGCCGGCGCCGCCTACGTCCCCGTGGACGCGGAGGACCCGGACGAGCGGGCCGAGCTGGTGTTCGGGGAGGCCGAGGTGCGGGCCGTCGTCGGCGCCGCCCACGAACTCACCGTGACCGGCCGCAGCGAGGTCCCCGCCGCCCGCCCGGGCATCGAGCACGACGCGTGGATCATCTTCACGTCCGGTTCCACCGGAAAGCCCAAGGGCGTCGCCGTCTCGCACCGCAGCGCCGCCGCGTTCGTGGACGCCGAGGCCGCGCTGTTCCTCACCGAGGACCCGATCGGTCCCGGTGACAGGGTCATGGCGGGCCTGTCCGTCGCCTTCGACGCGTCCTGCGAGGAGATGTGGCTGGCCTGGCGCTACGGCGCCTGTCTGGTGCCCGTGCCGCGCTCCCAGGTCCGCAGCGGCGCCGACCTCGGCCCCTGGCTGGTCGAGCAGGAGATCACCGTCGTCTCGACCGTGCCCACGCTCGCGGCCCTGTGGGAGCCGGAGACTCTGAACGACGTACGCCTGCTGATCTTCGGCGGCGAGGCCTGCCCGCCCGAGCTGGTGCAGCGGCTGGTCACCGAGGGTCGCGAGGTCTGGAACACGTACGGGCCGACCGAGGCGACCGTCGTGGCCTGTGCCTCGCTGATGTCCGGCGAGGAGCCGATCCGGATCGGGCTGCCCCTTGACGGCTACGAGCTGGCCGTCGTCGACGAGGCCGGCGAGCCCGTCCCGATGGGCGACAGCGGGCAGCTGGTGATCGGCGGGGTCGGTCTGGCCCGGTATCTCGACGCCGAGAAGGACGCGGAGAAGTACGCGCCGCTGGAGTCGCTGGGCTGGGAGCGGGCGTACCGCAGCGGTGACCTGGTCAAGGCCGAGCCCGAGGGGCTGGTCTTTCTGGGGCGGGCCGACGAGCAGATCAAGCTCGGCGGGCGCCGTATCGAGCTCGGCGAGGTCGACGCGGCCCTCCAGGCGCTGCCGGGCGTCCAGGGCGCCGCGGCCGCCGTGCGCACCGCCCGCAGCGGCAACCAGCTCCTCGTCGGTTACGTCGTCACCCAGGACGGCTGGGACCAGGCCGCCGCCGTCGAGAAGCTCCGCGCCGAGCTGCCCGCGGCCCTCGTGCCGCTCCTGGCGCCCGTCGAGGACCTCCCGACCCGGACCTCCGGCAAGGTGGACCGCAACGCCCTCCCGTGGCCCCTGGAGGGCCTGGAGACGGGCGGCCCGGCCGAGCAGCTGTACGGCACCGAGGCCTGGCTCGCCGAGCAGTGGACGGAAGTCCTCGGCATCCCGATCACCAGCGCCCGTGACGACTTCTTCGCGATCGGCGGCAGCAGCCTGGCCGCCGCCCAGCTGACGACGAGGCTGCGCACCCGCTATCCCAGCGCCGCCGTCGTCGACATCTACCAGAAGCCCACCCTGCGCAAGCTGGCCCGCCACCTGGAGGAATCCACCCAGGACGACGGCGCGCAGCGCACGATCGCCCCGGTGCCGGTCCGCGCCAAGGTGCTCCAGCTGCTGCTCCTGGTCCCGCTCTTCACGCTGCTCGGCCTGCGCTGGACGATCCCGCTGGCCGCGCTGGGGAACCTGCTGCCGGCGTACTCCTGGCTGCCCACCGCCCCCTGGTGGACGCTCGCGGCCGGCGCGCTCGTGCTCTTCACCCCGCCCGGCCGGCTCGCGGTCGCCGCGGGCGGCGCCCGACTGCTGCTGCGGGGCGTGGAGCCCGGCCGGTACGCGCGCGGTGGCAGCGTCCACCTGCGGCTGTGGGCCGCCGAGCGGCTCGCCGAGTTCACCGGGGCGACCTCGCTGACCGGCTCCTGGCTGGAGCGGTACGCGCGCGCCCTGGGCGCCAAGGTCGGCCAGGACGTCGACCTGCACTCGCTGCCGCCGGTCACCGGCCTGCTCAAGCTGGGCCGCGGTGCGGCCGTGGAGTCCGAGGTCGACCTGTCCGGCTGGTGGCTGGACGGCGACCGGCTGGAGATCGGCACGGTCAAGGTCGGCGCGCACGCCACCGTCGGCACCCGCAGCATGCTCTTCCCGGGCGCCCGCGTCGGCAAGCGCGCCGAGGTGGCCCCCGGCTCCGCCGTCACCGGGCAGATCCCGACCGGCCAGCGCTGGGCCGGCGCACCTGCGGTCAAGCTCGGCAAGGCCAAGCGGAACTGGCCGAAGCACCGCCCGCAGCGCGGCACGTACTGGCGGGTGATGTACGGCCTGACCGGCCTCGCCCTCTCCGCGCTGCCGCTCCTGGCGGGCGCCGCCGCCTTCCTGGTGGCCCGTGCGTTCATCGACGCCGACGCGCCCCTGAAGGGCGCCGCGCTCGCCCTGGTCCCCGCGACGCTGGCGTTCGGGGCGGCGTACGCGCTGCTGATCCTGGTCGGCGTCCGGCTGCTGAGCCTCGGCCTGCGCGAGGGCACGCACCCCACGCACAGCCGGATCGGCTGGCAGGCCTGGACGGTCACCCAGCTGATGGACCGCTCCCGCGAGACCCTTTTCCCGCTGTACGCGGGGCTGGCCACGCCGGTCTGGCTGCGGCTGCTCGGGATGAAGATCGGGCGGGGCGCCGAGGTGTCCACCGTGCTGGCGCTGCCGAGCCTCACCACGGTCGGCGAGGGCGCGTTCCTGGCCGACGACACGTTGACCGCGCCGTACGAGCTCGGTGGCGGCTGGCTGCGGATCGGGCGTGCGGAGATCGGGCGGCGGGCCTTCCTCGGGAACTCCGGGATGACCGCGCCGGGCCGCAGTGTCCCGGACGGCGGGCTCGTGGGTGTGCTGTCCGCCACACCGAAGAAGGCGAAGAAGGGCAGCTCCTACCTGGGTCTGCCGCCGGTGAAGCTGCCGCGGAACGCCGAGACGGGCGACCAGAGCCTGACGTACGACCCGCCGGCCCGGCTGCTGTGGGCGCGTGGACTGGTCGAGCTGTTCCGGATCGTGCCGGTGTTCTGCTCGGCGGCGCTCGCCGTCGGCACGGTGGCGCTGCTCTGCCTGCTCGGGCCCTGGGCTCCCCTCCTCTCCGGCGTGGTGCTGCTGACGACCGGTGTGACGGCGGCCCTGGTGTCGATCGTCGCGAAGTGGCTGCTCGTGGGGCGGCACCGCAGCGGTGAGCACCCCCTGTGGAGCGGCTTCGTGTGGCGCAACGAGCTCGCCGACACCTTCGTCGAGGTCGTGGCCGTGCCCTGGCTGGCCGGCTCGGTGCCCGGTACGCCGCTGATGACGGGCTGGCTGCGCGGTCTGGGCGCCCGGATCGGCAAGGGCGTGTGGGTGGAGAGCTACTGGCTGCCCGAGACCGACCTGGTGACCCTGGAGGACGCGTCCACCGTGAACAGAGGTTGCGTCCTGCAGACCCACCTCTTCCACGACCGGATCTTGCGGACGGATACTGTTGTTCTCCGTGAGGGCGCCACGCTGGGCCCTGGCGGGATCGTGCTGCCCGGCAGCACGATCGGGGCCCGTACCACCCTGGGTCCCGCGTCGCTCGTCATGGCCGCGGAGTCCGTCCCGGACGACACGCGCTGGCTCGGTAACCCGATCGAGGCATGGCGACCCTGAGCGCGGGCCACTCGGAACCGGTGAACGGGGCACCGGCGTCATGGAGTGGCAGCGCAGCGCAGGGAGCAGAAACGGCAGTGGCAGTCCAGCAGTCGGCGGGGGCGGACCCGTACTTCCCGGACCACGGTGATTCCCGGTACCGGGTGCACCGCTATGAGCTCACGCTGGACTACCGCCCGGGCCCGAACAGACTCGCGGGCTCGGCGCGGATCAACGCGATCGCGGGCCGCTCGCCGCTGGCCGAATTCACCCTGAACCTGGCCGACTTCAAGATCGGCCGGGTCCGGGTGGACGGCCGCCAGCCGCACTACACGCACCGCGGCGGCCGCCTCCGCATCCGCCCCGCCAAGCCGGTCCGCCCCGGCGCCGCCTTCACCGTCGAGGTGCACTGGTCGGGCAACCCCAAGCCGGTCAACAGCCCCTGGGGCGGGCTCGGCTGGGAGGAGCTGGAGGACGGGGCCCTGGTGGCCAGCCAGCCGATCGGGGCGCCGTCCTGGTACCCGTGCAACGACCGGCCCGCGGACAAGGCCTCGTACCAGATCTCGGTCACCACGCCGTCCGCGTACCAGGTGGTGGCGGGCGGGCGGCTGCTGACCCGTACGACCCGCGCGTCCACGACAACGTGGGTGTACGAACAGGCGGCCCCCACCTCCAGCTATCTCGTCGGGCTGGCGATCGGCAAGTACCAGACGGTGCTGCTGGGCGATCCGGGTCCCGGCGGGGTGCCGCAGCACGGGCACATCCCGGCGCAGCTGCTGCCGGAGTTCTCCCGGGACTTCGCGCGGCAGCCGCAGATGATGGACCTGTTCCAGGAGCTGTTCGGGCCCTACCCGTTCGACGAGTACGCGGTCCTGGTGACCGAGGAGGAGCTCGACGTCCCGGTCGAGGCCCAGGGTTTGTCGCTGTTCGGCGCCAACCACGTGGACGGGGCGCGGGGTTCGGAGCGGCTGGTGGCCCACGAGCTGGCGCACCAGTGGTTCGGCAACAGCGTGACGATCGCCGACTGGCGGCACATATGGCTGAACGAGGGGTTCGCCAAGTACGCCGAGTGGCTGTGGTCGGAGCGCTCGGGCGGGCGTTCGGCGCAGCAATTCGCGGCCGCCGCGCACCGGTTGCTGTCCGCTCAGCCGCAGGACCTGCGGCTGGCCGACCCGGGCCGCAAGTCGATGTTCGACGACCGGCTCTACGAGCGCGGCGGCCTCACCGTGCACGCGCTGCGCTGCGCGCTGGGCGACGACGCCTTCTTCCGCATGCTGCGCGGCTGGGCGGGCCTGCACCGGGGCGGCGCCGTCACGACGACGACGTTCACCGCGCACGCGGGCCGCTACGCGGACGAGCCGCTGAACGACCTGTTCGACGCCTGGGTGTACGGCGCGGCGCTGCCTCCGATGCCGACGCAGATCCCGGCGCGGCCGACGCATCCGCCGACGAACGCGGAATCGGCGTAGGCGGGAGCGGGCCGCCGGGCTCGGCCCCGCCCGGCCACGCCCCTCAGGACGCCGGCACCTTCAGCTTCTCCCAGCTGACCTTGCCCGGGATGCCGTCCGCGTCCTTGCCCTTGAAGCCGAGCTTGCGCTGCCAGGCCTTGTAGGACTCGCGGTCGGCGTCGGTCCACTCGGGGCCGGGCCCGTCCTCGTAGTGGTCGCACCCCTCCTCGACCAGCCGCCTGCCCATGGCGGTGATCACCGCGGACTTCTGGCCGGCATGGAAGAACCCGCCGCCCGGGAAGGGCGCGTACGACGGCTTGGTCGGCGTCGGCTTCGGGTCCGTCTCCTTGCCGCCCCCGCTCCCGCCGCCCCTGCCCGCCAGCCGCTCGGCGATCCGCTTGCGCATCCCGTCCATGGTGAAGCCGCGCGGGTCCTGCTTGCCCGGCTGCCACTCCTTGTGCCCGATGACGGACCGCTCGCTCCACCCGTGGTGCCGGCAGATCGCGGCGGACACCTTCTCGATGGCCTCCTTCTGCGCCTCGGGCCAAGGGTCCTTGCCGTCACCGAGGTTGATGCACTCGAAGCCGTAGAAGTGCCGGTTGCCGTCGGTGTCGGCCTCGTTGTCGTGCGGCAGCCTCGACTCGTCGACGACCGCGCGCAGCACGTCGCTGTCGCCCAACCCGGCATGGTTGGCACGGCCGTTGCCGACGAGATGGATCTCGCCCTTCTTGTCGATGACGCCGTGGCACAGCGGGCCGGGCAGCCCGGAGTAGCCGTTGTAGCAGATGTTCACGGAGTTCTCGGTGCCCGAGGTGACGGTGTGGTGGATCATCACGCCGTTCACCGGACCCCACGGGCCCTTCGTATTGCGGTTGTGGGTACGCCACTTGCGCACCTCGTGGACCGTCAGGCCCTCCGCACGCAGGATCTCCAGCAGTTTGGACGCGCTCAGGGGCGTGGCCATCAGTTGTCTCCTTCCGCCGTCGCCTCCGCTTCGGCCGTGGTCTGCGACCTCCCGTGCGAGGGGTCCTCAGCCGCCGCCTCCTCGCGCCGTGCCTGGGCCTCGGCGGCCAGGCTCGCCTCGTCGGCGGCCGGGATGCTGCTGGCCAGCGGTCCGAACGCGAGCCGCAGGTCGACGGCGCTCTCCTCGCCCTTGACCAGTGCGAGCGGGGCGAGGTGCCGGGTGACGCCGGCCGGCCCCTGGAGCAGCGGCCGGCGGGCCGGGTCGGCGGGCCACTCGACGCTGCCGGTGGCGGTGCGGGCGGGGATCAGCCAGTGGTCGCCGGTGCGGTAGGCGCCGCCCTTGGCGAAGTACACCTCGACGCCGTCCTCCAGGGGCAGCCACTCCCCCTCCTCGACCTTGAGCGCCCCGCCCTTCAGCGCGGAGGTCCGCCCCTTGCGCTTCGGTCCCTCGCGGTGGTCCCAGCGGCGCAGGAAGGGGTTGAGGTGGGGCAGCCGCCCGACACCCGCGTCGGGCTCGGCGGACAGCCGGACCCGCCGCCCCGGCAGGTCCAGCTCCTCGACTCGCAGCAGCGGCAGGGCCTCCAGCCGCGAGGAGTACGCCGTGTCCGTGAACTCCACGTGGTCGCCGACGTCGAGGTCCAGCTTGTCGTCGTACCCGAGCGACGCCAACTGCACCCATGTGCCGTCGAGTTCATCGACCGGGAAGACCACGGACCCGTTCTCCCGGGACCACTTGAAGGTCGCGTCCTTCGCCTCGCCGCCGGCGTGCACCTCGACCCGGTAGAGCTGGTTCTCCGGTCCGCGGTACCGGGCGTCGGGCCTGACCAGGCAGGGGTCCTCGTCCGCATGGTCGGGCCGCTCGCTGCGGGCGGCCAGCCGGGCGGAGGACAGCGCCTGTCCCCTGGCCCACTTCTCGAAGGCCGCGCGCACGACCTCCTTCGACGGGTCGGCGTCCTCGATCGCCAACTCCGAGAGGGAGAGCGGCAGTACCTGCCAGAGGACCTTCACCCGGGCCGCCGTGTCCGGCATCGCCGCGCCGAGCGCGACCTCGCGCAGCGCCGGGTCCTCGGCCGCGCCGACCGAGCGCTCCCAGACGTTCAGGTAGACCACGAACGGCGCCTGCGCGGGAGAGGGCAGCCGGTCGCCGGGCTTCTCCGGATCGCGGAAGGCGTCGGGCTGGTCCCAATAGGTCCAGTACGAGGGCGGGTTGGGCGCCGAGTCCTGCTCCTCCGCGTCCTCGTCCGGTACCGGCACCCCGGGCGCCGGGCGGTCCGCGTCGACCAGGATGCCGTCGACGTAGTACCGCCCGCCGTGGATGTACAGCGTGTCGATGTCGTGCCTGCCGCCCACGTACTCGATACGGAAGCCCGCCGCGTCGCGCGGCCCGCCGTAGCGGCCGATCAGGTCGGCGGCGAGCGTACGCGCCTGGTGGAGCTGGATCGCGGTCTGCTCGTTGGTGTCTGCGTCGAGCTGGACGCGGCCCTGCTGGGCGACGACCGCGGAGTAGTGCCGCTCCGGCCGGAAGGTGAGTCGGGAGAGATCAGCGTGCATGAAGGGGGTCCCCCTGGTTCAGGATTCTGCGGGTGTGTCGTACGGCGGCACTGCTCAAGTCACGTAGAAGATCCCGGAGTCGGTGCCCGCGGGCGTGTACTCCGCGAGCCGCGCGCGCAGCCCGTCCTCGCGCTGCGGCCGGTACAGGTCGTGGAAGGCGCCCAGTTCGGCGCCGTCGTCCGCGCCTCGCCGGATCACCTCGGGGCAGCGGTCGGCCAACTGCCCGTACCAGGGCGTCCCGTAGCGCACGGCCGAGAACAACGGCCTTACGTCGGTGCAGCGATGGCGCCGCGGTGTGCGTGAACCGGCCGGAACGGCCGAGTACCGCAGACAGCCGATTCCGCGCCGGACCACGTGCAGCTTCCCGGTGAAGACGGAGTTCTCGGCCGACTCCACCGCATGGGTGTGCACTTCGCCGATGACAGTCGTGCGGTGCACATGGAGCACGGCGTGCGCGTGCCGGCAGTCCGGGGCGGAGAGGGCCTCACGGTCGTGGCCGGTGGCGTCCAGGATGCTGTCCCGGAGATGGATGTCCAGGGGGTCCTCGCTCACCTCGTCCCCGATGACCTCGATGGTGCCGAGGACGCTGTGTTCCACCTGAAGGCAGGCGGTGGTGCGTTCCAGGACGATGCTGGGTTCCTCGGGCGAGTGCGGCTCGCACTCGGGCTCGAGGGACCAGCCGGGCACGAGGGTGGAGTGCCTCAGCACGACGGCCCCCATCGGACCCGTGACATTTATCCCGCGACCGGCCACGAGCAGCCCGTCAAGCACGATCCGCGGCCGATCGCAAGGAGCGCAATCCGCCTCCACCGCACGGATGTTGAGGGCGTCGGGCCGGTTGCTGTACCAGTCGAGCAGCCGGATCACCGGCCGCGTCCCCTCGGCCGCGCGCAGCTCCAGCCGGTCGCCGGGATCGAGGTCGAAGTCCAGCTGCTCCTGGTAGGCGCCGCTGTGGGTGATCTCGATGATCCCGGTCCGCCCGGGGCCGCGCTCGCTCTGCCAGGCCCGGTAGGCGTCCATGATCTGGCGGTACGGCTGCCCGGGACCCACCCGGTAGAAGACGGCGTCGGGCCGCTCCACGCGATCCGGCCGCTCGTACTCGCCGCCGCCCATGTCGGCGCCGTACGCGTAGTGGTAGTCCACCCACACGCCCTGCCGGGGCGCCGACCGCGACCCGAACGCGATCCGCCCGAGTTCCGGGTCGACGGCGATCTGCCCGCGCCTGGGCCGGTAGCGCCAGTCGGACAGGTCGGCGACCACGATGTCGGACGGCGGTACGGGCTTGTCCTCGCCGTCGCGCCGGATCACGAAGCTCTTGCCGGGGCCGTAGTAGTCGAGCAGCCGGTCGTGGAGCAGGCGCCGGGTGATGAAGGCGGGGACGTTGTCGACGGTGGCGGTGTGGGTGGGCGACGGCTCCGGGACCGGTTTGGTGACCAGGGGGCTGTCGTTGCCGAGGATCGAGAAGGTGTAGAGGTTGCGGGCGCGGTCGACGCAGTACGCGGGAGACGAGGTCAGCGAGTACGCCTTGAGCCGCCAGACGAAGAGACCGACACCCGCCGGAGTCCAACCTGCCTGCCTGCGCCGGGAGTTGGCGCGACGGACGTCGACCGTACGGGCCGTGGTGTCGAAGGGCCCGCCCTGGAGCGCGAGCGCGGAGCCGTCCCGGAGGTCGGGAGTCTGGCCCCGTCCCGTGTCCCGGTACAGCTTCACCGACTGGTTCTGGGCGACCAGCCGCGACAGCTCCACCGCCCGCGCGGGCCACCCGGCCACCTGCTCGGAGATCTCCTCCAGCAGATGCAGCGTGCCCTTGCGCCGCCGGTTGGCCACCGTGGCCGCGACGTCCGCGCGCGGCGCGACGGCCTCGGCCAGCGCGGCCCGCCCGCCGTCGTGCAGACCGGTCGTGAGAACACGCTCGTAGCCGGGCAGCGTGCGATAGCCGACGAGATCGCCGAGGTACGGCAGCACCCAGGGCGCCGCCGTCTCCACGAACAGATCCTCGTAGCCCTGGGCGACACCGTCGCGCACCCGGTCGAGTTGCTCGGCGATCACCGCGAGCAGCGCACGCAGCGGTTCGCCCTCCTCGGCGTCACGCAGGAGGTACCAGCGGGGCAGCAGCGCGGCGAGCCCGTCGGGTTCGCGCGATGCCACCGGCGCTGCGGTGTCGAACTGCACGTCCGGGGACATCACTTGACCTCCGTGAGGATGAGGGTGTCCGCCGCCCTCGGGGAGAGCAGGGCGAGTCGGGCGGGGCGGATGCCGCGGAAGACGTACACCGACCGGCCCTTGGACAGGCGTCGGGTGTCGGTGATGTCGGGGTTGAGGCGCAGGAGTCGGGCGAGCGGAATGCCGTACTCGTGGCAGACCGACGAGAGCGTCTCGCCGTCCGCGTCCGTCACCGTGTGGACCTTTTCGTCGTACGCCGCCTCGCGCGCCGGCACCGCGGACTTCGGCTCGCCGGGGTCGGTGAGCAGGGCGGCGAGTTCCTCGGGGGTCGCGGAGGCGGGGACGCCGGTGAAGACGTCGACGTCCACGTAGTCGACGCCGGGCACGGTGTGGGCGGTGGCGAGGAGGTCGGAGAGCCGGGCGGGACGCCCCAACTCCCGTCCCTCGTAGCCGAGTCGGCGCAGCAGCGCGGCCCGCAGCCGGGGCTCGACGTACTCCCAGGCATAATCCGGCGCGACCTTCACCTTGGCGGCGACGAGCAGCAGCACCAGTTCCCGTGCGTCCACGCGGACCGGGAGCCCCGGGTCCCCGTACTCCGTGAGCGCGGCCCGCAGGGGTTGCAGGGTCTCGTCGCCGAGGGGTACGTCGTCGGTGCCGGCGACGGTCACATGCAGCACGCGCCGCCGCCCGTCGAAGAGTTCGCGCGCGACGGCCCGGCCGATGCCGGCGCGGGAGCGGGCGAAGTCCTCGTAGTCGGCCTCGGAGACGAGCCGGTCGAGGGCGGAGACCGCGAGGGGGACGGTGCGGCGGGTCAGCCCCGGCCCGTCCGCATCGGCACCGCCGGTCGCCGGGCGCGGGTTGGTGACGGCGGTGACGCCGAGCGGGCGGGTGAGCGGCTGGGTGACCCGGTCGGCGGCGACGTTGGCGGCCTTCCCCGTGCCGAACCGGTACCGGGCGTGGACGTTCTCGTGCCCGCTCGGCAGTCGCGCCCCGTGAACGCCGTCCCCGAAGGTCACGGTCGTACGCCCGTCGGAGGCCGAACCGGTGATGTACACCCGCTCTTCGGGGCCGCGTCCGGCGAGGCTGTCGACCTCGTGCCAGCGCACACCGTCGACCCGGATCTCCAACACCGGGGTGGCGCCGAGGGGGTTGTCGTCGGCGAGCCAGGTGAGCGGGGACTGCCAGAGCGCGAAGGTCTGGTTGGTGCGCTCGGAGTCGCCGCTGCCGATGGCCTCCTCGCGGCTCTCGCCGTGGGTGGCCTCGACGACGTTGCCCTGGATGCGGACGGTCGCCCGGTGGTAGCGGTGGACGAGGTCGGTGGTGAGGGTGAGCCGGGTGTGGACGTGGTCGCCGGGCAGTTGCGGGTCGACGGCCGGATCGGCGGCGGCGACCGTGACGACCTCGGTGGCGGTGACACCGGGCGTTCCCGGAATGTCGCTGCGCTCCCCGCTCACGACGAGCGTGCGCCCGGCCCTCAACCCGTCGTACAACTCGGCGAGTTCGATCCGATTGCCGTGCACCTCCTCGCCCAGGGGTTCGTCCGCGAGCCGCAGCGGCTCGCCGCCGGCGTACACGGTCGTGTCCCGGATGTGCGAGAGCAGTACGTCGAACTCGTCCAACCACGCCTCGTCGAGGGTGAGTTCGGTACCGCGGCCGGTGATCCCGTAGTTGGTGTACGCCGCCACACGCACCGCCCTGACCTGTGTGGTGACGAAGGCGAGCCCGGCGTCGCCGGGTATGCCGCCCGGGGCGCCCTTCGCGGGCCGCTGGACGGCGACCCAGCTGCCGACGTTGATGCCGGTGTGCACGCTGTCGAGTTGGAGCACATTCCGGTTGACCGGCGCGGGCTTGCTCGCGATGACGATCTCGACGTTGGGCTCGGTACTGCCGACCGTGTAGCGCAGGCTCACCTCGTACTCGCCGTGGGTGAACTGCTCGGGGACACCGGGCCGCAGCGGGATCTCCTGGGCGGTGCCGTCGTCGATCCGGACGCGCACCAGACCGTCGTCGTCCGGCCGCGACACGAACACCGCCCACTCGGGCAGCCCGGCACGCAACCGCACGTTGACGCCGGGCTCCTGCGAGGTCGACAGCTCGACCTGCCCCGGCCCGAGCGCGAAGTTCACCTGCTGGGAGAGCGGCAGGGTCACGGCCCGCTGATCGGAACTGTTCCCCTCGACGTACTGGAACTCGGCCCGCACCGCCACCTTGGCCGCGGTGTCGTACACGACCCGCATCCCGGTCAGCACGGCCCCGGTGAGCGGCCAGTCAGCGGACCGGATGACCCGCCCCTGCTCGTCCTGGACGGGCTTGAGTGGGGCCGTGGCGCCGAAGGGAGCGGCGGTTACGCGCATGGCGAGCAGCGCGCGGAGGAGCGGGGTCGCCCCGACGGCCACCGCCTTGCGCCAGGCCGGATAGAGGCTGCCGAGGCCGGGGTCGAGGGCGGCAAGGAGACGAGCGGGATCAGTGTCGGCCTGCCGAGCTGCGCCCGGGGCGACCGGCGTCGAGGCGCGCAGGGCGGGCAGAACAGCGGCCAGCGCCTGAAAAGCAGCGCTCCGGGCATCGCTTTCGAGGGGCGCGGGGAACTGCGCGACAAGCCCCCGCGGCGCCGCACCCGCCGGACCCCCCGTCCCGGCCCCTTCCTGCGCGCTCTGCGCAGGCACCAACTCCATTGCCCGACGGCTGAGTTCCTCAAGTACCGCCTGCAACTGCTCGAACCACCCGGACACGTCCGGCCACGGCTCAGCCAGAACCTCCGCCTCACCAAGCCGCTCGACCGGCTCCACCAGCACCGCTGCCAGGCTCTCAGGGGTCTTCACCCCATCCAGCCGGTCTCGCAACGGAGCGAGGACCTGATCCTCGAAGTCCTCGACCAACCGACTCACCGGCCGCGGATTGGGCACGTCCGGCGTGGGCGGCTCATCCCCCGGCTCCCCAGGCACCGCGGGCTCGGCGATCCACCGCCGCACCTCGTCCACAAGCTCCTTCAAGCTCGGCGGCGCGGACTTCGGCAGCGTCAGCGCGGTGACGTCATCGTCCCGATCGACCCGCACCCCGGCCACGGGCAGCAACTTCCGCTCCCCACCGGCCTGTTCCCCGAACACGAAGAGCAACTGGTCACCGGTCTGAAGCGAATTGCCCGTGCCCTCCACGAACAACTCGGACCGCCGCTCCAGATCCTCCGGCGTGACCAACGACGGCCTCCGCCGCCGCACCTTGAGCTCGTTCCAGTCCCACCGAGCCGTGAGATCCCGCCCGGTCTCGAACGTCAGCGACTCCTCGTCCGCGGAGGCGGGCACGCTGTGACTGCGCGCCCCCCGCGGAATCAGCACGGGCAGCGTCTCGGCCCGCGGATCGCGCTCAAGCGTGTACGCCAGATACGTACTGGCCGCCACCCCCGGCCGCGGCCGATGCCCGACCAGCCGCCCGAGCAGCACCAGAGACCGATGCTCGTTGGCCGTACGGACATACGCCTCGTCGGCGATCCGCTCGGAGTGGAAGGTCAGCAGGTCACCCAGCACAGCCGTGGCGTCGAGCAGCCCGATCGCCGGATCGTCCGGCGTCCGGACCGTGAGCCCGTCCAGGGCCGGGTACGCGGGCGAGGCGAGCCGGTCGAGGAGGGCGGCCAGAAAGGACCCGTACTCGCCGACGCGGTAGTCGAGGGCAGTACGGCCCGGCGGATTGTGCACCGGCGTCGGCGCAACGCGCTCGTCGCTCATCGCGCGCCTCCCAGGGATATCGCCAGCAGGCCGTTCTCCGGCCGGTCCGGGTCGTTGTCGCAGGTGGCGATCTCCAGCGGGCCGAGCGGCAGCACGCCGTCCTCCCTCTCTCCTCGGTCCTGCTCGAACAGCCGCCGCAGGCGCGTGACTTGGACGCTTTGCACGCCCGGTACGGCGGCCGCGACGGCGACGATCCGGCTGAGCCGTACGGGCTCGCCGAAGGTCAGCGCGTCCGGGTGGAAGAACCCGAGCCCCCCGCCCGCCAGGCGGCCGCTCCCCAGCACGCGGTACAGCTCGGCCAGGATCTGCCCGTGCTGATGGCCGGGCGCGGCGCACACGCTCAGCGCGATGTCGAGCGGTACAAGGCGGGCCGGCCCGACCACCAGGTCGTGGCCGATACGCCGGTACGTCTCCAGGGACTGCTCGACGCGGGCGAGCAGTTCGGCCGACGGCGTGCCGCCGCCGTACGCGTCGATCGCGATGTGCGCCTCCTGGACGCTGCCGGTCCAGCGGAGGTCGGCCGCGGCGCGCTGGACGCCGGGGAGTTCGGCGGCGAGGGCCGCGTAGTCGTCCGCGGTGACCGCGCGAAGGCGGGTGCGACGCAGGTCGAGTGGGGCCAACTGCCGTACCTGCTCGACGGGTTCGGGTCGGGTGCCGCCGGTGGCCGGTAGTGGATTGCGGACCGTCGCGGCGGGCGGTTGTTCGCGGTCGCTCCGGATGACCAGGTGGTTGATGGCCTCCGCGCCGACGTTGCCCGCGATACCGCCGCCGAGCCGGTAGTGCAGCGCGAGCCGCGCGCCCGCCGTCGGCTTCGTACCGTGCCGGCCGTCGCCGAAGCGCAGGGCGAGGCGGCCGTCGTCCTCCAGTTCGCCGACGAAGTGCCGGTCGCGGGCGGCGCTGTGCAGCAGGTCGCGGCGGGGCTGCCAGGTGAGCTCGCCGTCCTCGACGCGTACGGCGGGCAGGGCGCGGCGCGGGTCCTGGGCGAGCGCGGCCGTCGCGGATCCCCTCAGCACCGGCTCCTCCGGGTGCAGTCCGACGGCGTACACCGGACCCCAACTGTGCGCGATCTCCCAGGCGATGTGTCCGTCGAGCACCGTGCCCGCGCGGGCACGGGAGGCGAGGACCTCGACCCGGCGCAGCTTCCCGTCGAGCAACTCGTCGCTCTTGTGCAGGAGTTCACGCAGTGCACGCACCGGATGCGCACGCAGCTCGAACCGTTCCAGGACCTTCAGGCCGAAGATCACGGCGAGTTCACCGATCTCCTCGTCACCGAGCCCGTTCCGGTCACGGGCGCTGCGCCACAGCTCGACGAGCCGCTGCCGCAACCGCCCCGGAATGGCGGCGATCCGCTCGGCCTGCCCGGCGGCCACGACCTGGGCGTCCGGGAAGGCGACCGCCTGTACGACCGGCGAGCGCCCGAGGACGGGACGGAAGCGGGGCCTGATCCCCGGGTAGACGGACTGCGCGAGCAGGGTACGAAGGGCGGCGGCCTGGGCGTACGCCGTCCCCGGCACCACCCTCCCCCAGCCTCCGGCCGGGGGTACCCCCACGTGCCGCTGCCCGGCCCGCTCCAGACCGATTCCGGCGCGTACGGTCGCCGCCTCGCCGACCACCGCGAAGAGCTCGCGGACGTCGTCGGGGACCAGCGCTTCGCCGCTCTCCGCCTTGTTCGTGAGGGAGTTGATCAGCCGCGCGGGCGCGTTGCCCTCTTCGCGGTCGTAGCAGCCGAAGGCGGGCTGGTCACAGGACGGTACGACGGCCGGCTCCGGCGGTACGACGGTCGTCTCGGGGAGGCCGGTGAGGGTGCGGCCGTGGTCGACGAGAACGACGTTGCCTCGGGCGACGGTCACGTCCTCGACGGGCAGGCAGTCCCGGCCGCCGCGGGTGGTGAGGCCGAGCGGAAAGCGCAGGGCGTCCTCGGCGGCCCAGGTGACCTCCAGGACCGGCTGGTCCTCGATGCGGTCGACGGCCGGGGTGACGGAGGTCAGCCGGACCGCCTGCCGGTGAGCGGGGTCGGCGTCGCCGGGGGTGCCCGTCCGCGGGCCCTTGACCTCCTCAAGGATGAGCAAGTCGCCCGGGTTCAGGGCGAGTCGGCGGTCCCGGCAGGTCTCCGGGTCGTCCCACTCGTCGCGCAGGGTGGCGGCCGTGGCCCCCTTCGGCAGGGTGCGGACCTCGCCGCCCCACGTCCACAGCCGTATCGCGTTGTGGGCGGTGCGCAGCTCCAACGGGTCGGCGGCGACGACCGGTTCGAAGACCTCCACCGAGCCGCGCTCGTCCAGGTCGCCGAGGTCGTTCTCGTCGATGACCGTGCCGGGTTCGGGCCGGTCGTGCGGGTCGAGGGTGCGGACGTCGACCGAGGCGAAACGGAAGGTGCCCGACGCGAGCGTGGTGTCGCCGGCGGTTCGGACGGTGACGTATGCCCGGGCCGTGCATCCGTCGTGCATCGCGTAGTCGATGAGCCGGACGTGCCGGCGTACGGAGACGCGGCGGCGCGCGGTGTCCAGGTAGGCCTCGGTGGCCACCGCGTCCTGCTGGTAGCTGATCTGGTCGCCGGTGTGGGCGAGCAGCTCGACCAGCGCCACGCCCAGGTCGGCGGGGTTGCGTTCGCGCCAGTCGGGGGTGGTGAGCGCGAGCCGGTCGAGGAGCAGCTTGCGGATGGTTTCGTAGTCGCGGGCGGTGTAGTCGACGACCGGAGCGGCCGGGAACTCCTGGAGGGTCTCCCCGTCTCCCCTGCAGTCGAAGGGAGTTGGGCAGTCGGGGCGGAAGGAGAAGCCGGCGGAGTGGTAGCGCTGGTCGAAGCCGCGGTACGGCTCGGTGCCGGGACGCCCGTAGGGGTCCGTCTCCACCAGGGCGAACCGGTAGCGGGAGGTGTCGCCGGCCCGGTCGAGGGTGACGTAGAGCCGGTCGTCGAGCTCCGGGTCCTCCTCGCGTTCCACGCTGACGTCGAGGGCCGTGATGCCGGTGACACGGCGGCCGCCGTCGATGCGGACGTTCTCGGGGCCGAGGCTGTGCGGGGCCTTGCCGAGGAAGGTGACGGTGAGCAGCAGCCCGTCGTCGCCGACCTCCACGGCGTCGACTCCGTTGAGCTGGGCGGCCCTTACCTTCGAGCGGCGGGAGGTGGCGGTGCTCATGCGGTCCTCCCCTCGAAGACGTCGTCGGTCCGGGTGCCGGTGGCCCGCAGGACGTACGACAGGTAGACCCGGACGGTGTTCTCGTCGCTGATCACGTCGAGGGCGACGACGTCGATGAGGTCGCCGAGCCAGCGCTGGAGCGAGGCCTGCACGGAGAGTTCGAGGGTGCTGACCAGCTCGGGGCTGTTGGGGGCGAAGACCAGGTCGAGAAGTCCGCAGCCGAAGTCGGGGCGCATGACGCGCTCGCCCGGGCTGGTGAACAGCAGTTGCTCGATGAGGTCGTGGACGTGTTCGGCGTGGCCGGCGTGTGCGGTGCGGCCGCGGCGGTCGGCGTGGAAGGGGAACGCGAGGTCGCTGCGCGGGCGTTGACGTGTTTCGCGGCTCATCGGACGGTGACCTTTCGCTGTGCGGCCTGGACCACGGGCGGCCCCTGCGGCACCAAGGCCGCCGTGAAGCACTGGGCCGCCGAGGTGTCGAGCAGCACGGGGGCGCCGTCGACCGTGACGCCGCTGCCGTCGGCGGTCCAGCGGACCGAGACGCACGGCGTGGGCCGGCCCGCGACGGTGTGCGGGCAGCCGGTGACGACGTAGGCGTGCGCGCCCGTGGCGACGGCGGTGCCCCCGACGAGCACGCCGCCGGAGGGTGTGGTGGCGGCGCTGACACGGCCGCCGTGCGGGCAGCCGATCACGGCGCTCGCGTCGAGCAGACTCCCGGACAACTTCTCTTCTCCCCCGTTGTTGCTAGCGCTTCGACCGAACGGTCAACTGGCCCTGGTTGATGGTGACGTGATCGCCCTGAAGCAGGATTTCGGCGCCCGCGCCGTTCGCGATGACGACGACTTCCCTGGTGATGCGGATGTACGCGCCGCCCTGGGCCTGGAGCAGGATCCCCTGCTCGGCTCCCGCGGTGTCGTTCATGACGAGCTTGTGCGCGCCGGGCGTCTGCACGACGACCGGCTTGTTCGGCGAGTTCGCCTGGAGCTCGCGCCGCGCGTCGGGCGGCAGCTCCTCGGCGGAGCCGTACCAACACCCGGTCCACACCGGGAAACTGGGATCTCCCTGCTCGAACTCCACCCACACCCCGGAGCCCGGCGGCGGCACCGCGAACTGCCCGGCCTCGGGTCCCGTGAACGGCAGACAGGGCAGCGCCCAGGTGGACGGCTCGTCGCCGAGGACGTCCGGGACCTCGACGGTGATCCGGCCGATCCGCAGCGGATCGTTGTTGTCGACGACCCGGCCGCGGAACTTGCCGAGGTAGCGATTGCTGGGTACCGCCATGCTGAACTGCTCCTGATCGCTGGGGTGTTACGGCCGGACGTAGTCGCTGCGGGCTTCCAGGCCCTCCCGGGAGAGGGTGAAGTTCTGCTGGAAGGAGCCCGGACGCAGGTTGTGCGTCACGGACTTGACGTAGTAGTCGCCGTCGTACGCCCGCCCCGAGCCGCGCACGCCGACCAGTTGGCGGGGTTGCAGGATGTAGCCGTGCCGGTTGACGTCGAGCGAGCCCGACCCGGAGATCACGTCGGCGGACACGGCGGCCCGGGCGAGCAGCTCCGCCTCGGCCTGCTCGCGCTGCTGTTTGGCGGTGCCGGAGAGGGTCTTGCGCTTGAGCGCGGGGGTGGGCCGTAGTCCGAGAGGCGGCCGCAGCGGACTGATCGGCGGCTGCGGCAGCAGCGTCGAGACCCGCGTCCCCGGATCCTGCCAACGCGCCTGCGGCTCTTCCCTGGCCGTCCCGTCGTACGAGAAGGTCAGCTGGTCGACCGTCGTGTTGGCGTCCATGTTGACGTTGAGGGCGTGCTGGCGGATGCCGAGCCGAACCTCCGGGCCCCAACGGGCCGATGACTGGCCGGGGTTGGGTCCGGGCTCCAGATAGAAGGTGTAGCCGTTGGCCTTGGCGAGCTCGGTGACGTACTGGAGGTCGGTGCCGGTCTGGTAGTGGACGCGGAGGTCCTGGTGCGGGGGCTGGGCGATCTGCTCGGCGTAGACGTCGGGGCGGATGCCGTAGTCGGAGTACCGGCGCAGGATGGCGAGCACCCGCTCGGACGGCGGCAGGTTGGGATACCGCGCGGTCCGCTCCTCCAGGTCCATCAGCAGGGTCAGGTCCTCGCCGGTGACGGTGAGGGTGGAGTGGCCTGGCTGGTTGCTGGCGCCGACCTCCTGCCGTACGACGAGCCCGTCGAAGAGGACGTCGGTGGTCCCCCGGACGCTCACGGTCACGATGATCCGCGTCTTCGGGTCGAAGAACCCTTCGGGCAGCAGCCGTTGGCCGATGACCCCACCCTTGGTGAGATCGAAAGCGAGCTGGAAGCCACTCCTCTCGCCCGCCGTCGCGGTGATCTGCGCGGACAGCAGCGCCTCGGTCACCTCGGCCGGCACCGGCCGGACGAGCTTCGGCCCCATGAGGAGCGTCACGTGTACGGGGCCCTGCCCCACGGGCTGTTCAGCCACGTCGGCGCCCTCCGGGCTCGGGAATCTCCACGACCCGCCCGGCTTCGTCGGTCAACTCCCGTGGATCGAGTGCGGGGTTGGCGTCGGCGATGCGCCACCACTGACCTGGGTCGCCGAAGAAGCGCTGGGCGAGCAGATCGGCCCGCTCGCCTGCGCCGACGACATGCTCCTGGGTCTCCTGGGTGTCCAGCGGGGGCAGCAACCGCCGCTTGGCGTACCGCACTTGGGTCCCGTCGGGAAGGGTGTGCACGCCGATCTCGGCGTCGTGGTACCGGCTCGTCCGCGGATACGGATGGGCCCCCGGTATCGCCCCGAGCGCACTCTCGTAGGACTCGATGTCAGCCATGATCCGAGCTCAGCCCCTCCCGCTCAGCACGTCCGCTCCCGGCAGCCCGAGGGCCCCGAGACTCCCGCCCCGCGCGGCGGCGGCGAGCCGCTCCTTCTGCGCGAGGTGGGCCATGTAGAGGTCGGCGCCGCGATGCCCGGCGGGGAGATCGCTGACGGTGAGGATCTTCATGCCGATGCCCAGCGACGCACGTATCGGATTGAGATTCACGTCAAAGGCGGACTCGTTGACGGACAGCTCGGTCAGCCGCACCGGCATGACCCGCTTGCTGCCCCACGTGAACAGGGTCAACGGCATCTCGATCGGGCTGATCTCGATGGTCCCGTTCTGCGCGAGCCGACTCGCCGCACGGAGCTGGGCGGTGGTCGGCTGCACGAGCATCTCGAGCGTGGCGAGCTGTGGATGGATCCCGTCGGGCGCCGCGATCTCCAGCTGATCGGTGGCGTCGATCTCGGCGGTGAACTTCCAGGTCTCCTCGGCGGGACCCTTGAGCCGCAGAGCCTCGTTCCTGTCCCCGCTCCCCGTCCCACCGCTCCCGGAGTCCCCACTATCCCCGGCGGACTGCGGCGCGATGCTCCGCTCCAGGGTGTCCGGGTTGAACTGCAGCACGATGATCCGCTGGGGGGTGCCGCGGTCGGGGTCGACGACGACTATGCCGGAGCGGATGGGTTTGGGGATGTCGGCGTAGCGGGTCACTGCCCGCCCCCTCGGAGTCCTTCGAGAAGAATGGCCGCGTTCTCACGAATGTGCTCCACCGAGTCGTGGACGAGCACTTCCTCCACGAGACTCACCAACCCCGGCCAGGGCAGGTATCCGGTCGCGATGACGACCGCCTGTCGCACTCCCGGGTCCTCGTCCCGGGCGGCCACTCCCAGTTCCTCGACCAGGTCGTCCTCCTGTTCCCCGGGAGCCGTGAGAACAGCCGCATAGAGGGCGACGAGCTTCTGGTTTCTGTCCGTTGCCTCCCGAAGCTCCCGTCGGGCCTCGCCGTGACCCCACAGATCGCAGTTCTCCTGAATCTGCCGGACGACCTCGTCCCGCCCCTCTCCCCGCACTGTGAGATAGCGCATCCCGATCGGCTCGTCGTCGACATGGTGAACCTCGGCGCGCTTGTCGTACGTGATCCAGATGTCGATGAATGCACCGGCTTCCTCTCGGCGCAGGTCGACGACATCCCAGTCAAGGTCCCAGGCAAGCCGTTTCACACGTTGGACGGAGTATTCCTGCTTGAGAACGAAGCGGCTGGAGTCGGTCATCTGTTTTCCTTTCTACTGCAGCCGGTAGAAACGCTTGAGGAAGTTGGACACGAGCTTCCGGCCCTTCTGCATGGCGTCATTCCGGTTGATGCCGGTGATGCCCTGTCCTTCGGTTGCCGCCAGCACCCACTTCTGGGCCATCTCCTCCTCGCGCCGTGCCAGTTCATCACGTCGCTTCCCGGTGCCGCGAAGCCCCTTCTCCTGGCCCTCTTCCTGCTGCTCGATGCCCCATCCCGACTGTATGGCCCCCATCATGGACATCGGGAACTCGCCGCGCTCTCCCAGCCTGTCCGTCCCCTCATAACCGGCGAAAGCACCTTGGGACGATATGCCGCGATCTTCCGGTCCACGGGCAATGAGGTCCGTGGTCAGCGCGGCGAAGCCGATATTGCTGTAGTTTCGCGTCGACTCGCGCACGAACATGAGCCAGTGGGAGTTCCGTATGAAGTCACGCTGCTCTTCGGTCCAACTGCCGGGAAGAGTTCCGTTCCGCACATAGGAACGCATTCCGGCCGCGAAGTCCTCGTCCGAGATGTTCAACCTCTTCAGCTCTTGCGGGACCTCGTGATAACTGCCCACGCCCGCGGTCTTGGCGTTCCGCGCTCCCGGCTGGTCCTTCTCTCGGACCATCTCCTTGTTCGGCCCGACCGTGTAGTCCTCGTTCTTGTATCTGGGGTTGTACGGCGGAAGGGTCTCAGTGGTGCCGTCCGGCTTGGAAATCTGCAGCCTGTCACCGCGCTCCCGCAGGTATCGGACCACTGCGGGAATATCCGCGGAACCCTGGGTCTCCAGCACGTGCTTGGCCCCGCCGCCCTGCTCCTTCGCCTCGGCCGCGTTCTTCTCCTGGCGCATCGTCGCGGCTCTGTCCCTGACGTCCTGTCGCTCCAGGATGTCCTTCGATTCCTCGCGCACGAGCTCGCGCATGTCCGGAGGTTGCAGCTCGTAGCCCTGGCCGGCGGACTCATGCGGATTGAGCGTGGCCTCGACCTCGAACTGCCGCTCGCCTTGCTTGTCCAGACCGGTGAGGCGGTACCAGGTGCGCATTGCGGCGAGGGCGCCGAGCAGGGCGCGCTCCGGTACGCCACGCTCGAGGAGCTGACGCACCTTGGGCCGGACCCGGGCGACGATCTTCTGCAGCCGTGCCTCTTTGGACTCCTTGGACCTCTCGTCCTTCTTCCGCTGGTCCTGTTTCCGCCGCTTCTGCTCCTGCTGCCGCCTCTTGTGGTCCCGCAGCCGGTCCTTCTTGTGCTTCAGGAAGTTCCGCAGCTTCGACGCCCCGTTCTTGAGCGCCTTGCCGAGCTTCGACTTCTTCAGTTTCCGGCCGAGGGTCTTCGCCGCGTTGCCGACCTTCTTCAGGGCCGACTTGACCGCGCCCTTGGCCCTCGAAAGGGCTTTGCCCGCTGGTGACTTGGGTTTCCTGGGCTTGGCGGGCTTGGGGCCCTCGATCTCCTTCTGCTTCTTCGCAGGCGCCCTCTCCTTCGGCTTCGTCTCCGCCGCGTCCGGCGTCTTCGCCGGCCCCTTCGGTGTCGCGTGGTCCTTCGGCTTCACCGGCGACTTCGGTTCCGGTGACGGACGACCCTTCGGCCTCGGCTCGGTGCCCTCCCTGGACAGCGCCTGCCGAGCCTTCCGCACCGCCCCCCGCGCCGAGTTCACCGCCGCCCCCGCCGCCTTCTTCGCCCCGCCCCCCACCTTCTTCAGGCCGTCCATGATCTTCTGGGCCATGCCCTTGAGGCGCTTGCCGACGCCCTTCGTGGCCGAAGACAGCTTCTGGAGGAGGAAGTTGGTGATGAAGTCCAGGAGGGCCACGACGCCCGCCGCGACCGCCTCCGCGAAGAGGCACGCGGCCGGGCCCGCCTTCACCGCCTTCAGATAGGCCCAGAACTTTCCGAACGCGGACAGGATCGAGCTGACCGTCGACCAGGCCGCCATCAGGCCCTGGATGATCGTGAGGATCGCCCCGGCCGCCGGGACGATCATCGAGACGACCTTCTCGATGACGAGGGAGGCGATCATCATCGGGAGGGACGCGATGATCGCGTCCCACGCCATCCTGCCGATCTGCTTCAGCGAGACGCAGCCCTTGACCAGGACGTCGATGACCGCCTTGCCGAGCCCGAGGATGCCCTCGACCTTGGTGTCGAACCATCCCTTCACCGCCACCTTGATGGCGCCCCAGAGGTGGTCGGTGATGCCGGTCTTGGCCGCGCTGCCCGCCTTGGCGATCCAGCCGCCGGGGTCGGGTGCGATGTCGGCGACCAGGGCCGCGAACTTCCCGAGCGCCTCGATCGCCGCCTGCGCGAACTTGATCGCCCCGACGATGACGGCCTGATACGCCTTGATGACGGCCTTGAGGCCCGCTTCGAGGACGTCGAGGAGTGCGTTGAGGCCCGCGGCCAGGGCGTCCAGCAGGGAGTTGACGGCCTTCTTCAGGCCGTCCGCCAGCTGGTTGACCGTCGCTATCGCCGCGTCCCGCAGTCCCTCGATGGCCTTGCGGAACCGGTCCCGGAGTTCGGGGAAGGCCGAGAGCAGCACGTCGCCGATCGCGATCAGCGCGTCCGCCAGCGCGTCGATCGCCTTGATCGCCAGGTCCCGTACGAAGTCGATGGCCTGGTTGGCCCACTCCTTGAACTGGTCGATGATCCCGTTGACGGCCTTGCGGGCGGCGTCGAAGACCGCGGTGACGGCGGCGAGGAGGCCCTTGAAGAAGTCGGCGACCTTGTCGGCGATCCAGCCGAACAGGCCGCCGGAGGGCTTCTGTTCCTCCTTCTTCTTCTCGGCCTCCTTCTCGGCGTTCTCCCGCTCGGTGTCGATCTGCGAGTTGTCCTTGTCCTTGCGCGCGCCGATCTCCTTGTCCTTGTCGTCGCGCGCCTTGACGATCTCCTTGTTCTTCGCCTCGTGCTCGTCGCCGGACTTCTGGTCCGCGTCCTCGACCTTCTTGTCCTGCTCGGTCCGCCAGTCCTCGCGCTGCTGCTGCGTCTCCCGGGCGACCCGGCCGCGTTCGGCGGTCTGCTGCGAGGTGTTCCGCTCCACCTCGCGGTCGATCTCGGTCTGCTTGTCCTGCTTGGCCTGCTGCTCGCCCTGCTGCTGCTCCTTCTCCTTGGCGCCGAGGTCGCCCTGCGCCTTGCCGGCGGCCCCGGTGATCTCGGAGCCCTTCTCCTGCTTGGCGACGGCACCGACTCCGGCCTTGGGCGCGGGTGTCGCCTCCAGCGCGCCGCCCTTGCCACCGCCCGCGCCGCCGGAGGCCTTGCCCGTGAGCTGTTCCGCGGGGGCGTTCGGGTAGATCTGGTCCTCGCCGAGCGGCTTGGCCGCGTCCGCACGGCCGGTGGTCTGCAGATCGGTCTGCTTGTCCTTGAGCGCCTTGGCCTGGTCGTCGGTGCGGGTGGGGTCGCTGGCACCCTCGAGACGGATCTTGGGCGCCGGGCCGACTGTCTTGTTCTCCAGCTCGGGGTCGGTGGTCGGGACGGCGTCGGCGGCGGCCTCGACGTTCTTGGCCTCGGCCTCGCTGAGCCCCTTGTCCGGTACGGCGGGCGGCGGCGGAGGCGGCACATTGGCGGTGGCTTCCTGGCCCGCCGCCTTCACCCCGCCCTTGGCCTGCTGCTTCTCGCCCTGGTCCGCCGGACCGACCCGCTCCACCTTCCCGCTGACCTGGGCGGCCGCGGGCGCGGCCTCGGGCGGTGCGGAACGCGTCTCGGGCGCCCCCGACGGCCGTTCCCGGGTGGGCGGGTCCGCGTCGAGCCGCTTCTGCTCGTCGCCGACCTTCTTCTCCGCGGCCTTGTCGACCCCGGGCATGGCGGCGGCCGCCTGGTCGGGCGCCAGCCTGCTGACGGTCTGTACGGCCGCCTTGGGGTCCTGCCCCGAGACGTCCGGCGGCTCCTCCTGCTTCTCCTCGGCCGCGGCCTCGCCCCCGCCGCCCCCGCAACTCCCCTGCCCGCCCTCGTCCTTCTCGGGCGCGGGCGCCGGCGGCGCACAGCCGCCGCCGTCCTTCTCCAGCGACGCCTCGGGCCGCGGCCCGTCCGTCGCACCGGCCTGCCCGGGTGCGTCGGTCTGCTCGGCGGCCGGACTCACCGCCGCCTGCGCGACGGACGGCGCGGCGCCGGGCCCGGCTCCGACGGCGGGCCCGGTCATCTCGGCGGCCCCGACAGGCCCGCGCGGCACGGCGCCGGGCCCGGTCTCCTTGGGCACCCGGCTCTTGGCGGCGGGCGCCTCCCGCTCGGAGCGCGGTGGTTCGGCCCCCCGGCGGGTGGCGGGCGAGGGCTCACGGTCCTCGACCGCGGTCTTCGGCGTCTGCGCGCCGGCGGGCCGGGACACGGCGGCCGCCACCGGGGACGCGACGGACTGCACCGACCCACCGGCAGCCGACGGGGCCCCCGCGGCCGTACCGGACCCGGCGGTCGTACGAGACTCGGCGGCCGTCCGCGACCGCTGCTCGCTCCGTTCCTCCTCCGCGTCCTCGGCGTCCGGCTTCTCGTCGTCGGCCCGGTCCCCCTCGGTCGACTCCGGGGCCCTGTCCTGCTCCCTCTCCTGCTCCTGTTCGGCGTCGGGCTTCTCGTTCTCCGGTTCGGGCCGGTCCTTGTCCTGGGTCGCGGGGTCCGGGCCGACCTCCTGGTCGAGGGGCTTCTCCGTCTCCTGGAGGTCCTTGGTGCCGCGGTCCTGGGCCTGCGCGGCGGGCCCGTTCTCGGGCTGCGGGGCCTCGCCCTCGACGGGCCCCTCGTCCTGCCCCGGCGCCTTCTGCTCGGGCCCGGCCCCGTCCTCGTCCTCCTCGGAGTCCCGCTTCTCCCGCTCCTGTTCGGTCTGCTCGGCCTTCGTCGGCGGCGGGGTCGGGAAGCCGGGCAACGACGGTTCCGCGGCGCCGGGTTCGAGCCGGTCCGCGGTCGGTACGGCGGACAGGTCGAGGTCGGCGGCGGGCAGATAGTCCTCGGGCTTGAGCGCGGGCTCGTCCTGCGCGCCGGGAGCGCCGCCGCCCTCGTCCTCCTCGCCGACGACCTCCTTGTCGGCGCCCGCCTCCAGGCCGAGCGGCCGCTCCTCCTCGCGGGGTTCGCCGCCGTCCTCGTCCTGCTCGTTCAGACCGTGCTCCGACAACGCCGAGTCGGGCTGCTCGGCGCGCTCGTCGACCTTCTCCGGTCGTACGGGGCCGGGCTGGGCCTTCTGCTTCGGGTCGGGCTGCTCGTTGCGGGACCCTGCGGCGGGCTGGGTCTGGTCGTCCCGCTGCTTGCGCTTGTCGGCGCCGGGCGCACTGGCCTGCTGCGGGTCGGCCTCCTCGCGCTCGCGCTGTTCCTTGCGCTCCTCCTTGGCCTGCTCGGTGCCCTCCTGCTGCCCCTGGGCACGCTCGTCGGCGGCCTCGTCGGTGCGCTTGCGGTCGGCGGAGGCCTGCTCGTCGGTCTGCTGCTGCTCCTCCTCGCCCCGCTGCCGGGAGGCGTTGCGCTCGTCCTCCTGCTCGGTGCGCTGGGCGGCCTCCTGCTCCTCGGTGGCCGAGTCCGCCCGCGCCCGGCTGCGGTCGCTGCCGCTCTTCTCGTCCCTGGCCTTCCCGTCCCGCTGTTCCTCACGGCTGTCGGCGGCCCGCCGGTCGGCGGAACCACGCCTGGACTCCTGCTTCTTCTGCCACTGAAGGCGCTCGACCCCGAGCTCCGCGAGGAGGTCGACCTCGGGCAACGGCGCCTCGGCGGGCTGGAGTTCGACCGGTCCGGGCCGGGCCTGGTCGGCGATCTCCAGCAGCCGGTCGTACTCGGGCGTGAGCAGCCGGGATTCGAGCCGCTCGACGACGGCATCCTCCAACTGCTCGGACATCCGCGCCAGTTGGAGGCGCACGCGCCCGGACGCGTCGGTCGGATCGCCGCGCAGGGACCGCAGCACATTCCCGGCGAGCCGGTCCACCAGGGTCGCCGGGTCGACGGCCTCGGCGCGCATCCGGTCGGCGTCGACGGTGGCGTAGCGCAGCCAGCCGGGCGTGCTCTGCCCCTCCTCGACGTGCGGGGCCGAGAGCTCAGCGGAATCCGGCTGTACGACCGCCTGCGCGGCCGCCTCCGCCTCCCGCTCGATCGCCTGCTGCGGAAGGCTTACGGCGCCCAGCTCGCGCCCGGCCCGCAGCGCGCCCAGGCCGTGCGGGTTCTGCACGGTGTGCTGGAGTTCGTGGGTGAGCAGCCGCCGGCCCTCGTCGGTGCCGGGCCGGAAGGCGCCCTCGCGGAAGAAGACGTCCTGGCCGACGGCGACCGCGTCGGCGCCGAGCAGCTCGGTCAGCTGCCCGGCGTCCCGGCCGGTGTGCAGCCGTACCCGCCCGAGGTCGTGACCGAGCTGCTCCTCCAACTCCCGTCGCAGGCCCGGGTCGAGAGGCTGTCCGGCGCCGCTCACGATGTTCTTCGGTTCGGGCGTACGGGACTTGGCGGCCCGCTCCTTGCGCTTGCGGCGGCGCTGCTCGGCGGCCTGCTCGGACCGCGCGTCCCGCGTCGGGGAACTCACCGGCTCACCTCCCCGTGCCCGCTCAGCCCTTCGTGCACGGCGCGGGCCAGCTCCTGGCCGAGGCGGCGCGCGGAGAGCCCGGCGGGCAGGGGCGGCAGCCCGGACAGGGCGTCGACGGCGAGGGGGCCGTTCGCGGCCAACGGGACACCGTGCAGCCGTACCAGCCGGGTCAGTTCGGTCTCGAAGGCGGCCGAGACGCGCTCGGGGTCGGCGCGGAAGCCGTCCAGTACCAGCTCGCCGATCTCGACGCGGACCGCAGACGGCTGTGCCGCACTGTTCACACCCATCCGCGGACCTCCGTCGGCGTCAGGGAGCGCTCCAGCTTCAGGTACTCGGTGCGGGCCGCGGCCAGCATGTGCCGCATCTGGAGCCGGTCGCCCTCCTCGGCGGCGAGGAAGGCTCCGGACAGGGCGATGTTGCGGATCGAGCCGCCGGCGACGGTGAGTTGGGCAAGCAGCGCCGGGTCGATGTCCTTCACCGGGGCCTTGGCGGGCAGCACCCGGCGCCAGATCTCGGCCCGCTCGTGCTCGGCCGGGAAGGGGAAGTCGACGACGAAGCGGATACGCCGCAGGAACGCGGTGTCCAGGGCGCTCTTCATGTTGGTGGTGAGGACGGCCAGGCCCCGGTAGGCCTCCATCCGCATCAGCAGATAGCTGACCTCCAGGTTGGCGTACCGGTCGTGGCTGTCCTTGACCTCGCTGCGCTTGCCGAACAGGGCGTCGGCCTCGTCGAACAGCAGCAGCGCGCCGCCGCGTTCGGCGGCGTCGAAGACCCGGCGGAGGTTCTTCTCGGTCTCGCCGATGTACTTGCTGACGACCTGCGAGAGGTCGATGACGAAGAGGTCGAGCCCGAGTTCCTTCGCCATGACCTCGGCGGCGAGGGTCTTACCGGTGCCGGAGCCGCCCGCGAACATCGCGGTGACGCCGAGCCCCCGCCGCAGCGTTGCCCCGAATCCCCACTCCTGGTGGACGGTTGCCCGCTGTCGCACATGCGCGACGATCTCCCGCAGCACGCCGGTCTGCCGTTCGTGCAGCACGAGGTCGTCCCAGCCGGCCTGCGGCGCGATCCGCCGCCCCAGCTCGTCCATGCCGATCCGCGCCTCGTCGAGCCCCGCCCGCCAGGCGAGTTCGGCGGCGTCCAGCTCGTCCTCGTGCGGGAGCCGGCGCCGTACGGTCGCGGCCGCGGCACGCACGACGTGCGGCGGCAGCTGGAACTGGGCGACCAGCGACCGCAGTTCGCCGTCGTCGAGCTCGGCGACGTCGCCGAACGCGTCGCTCCACAGCTCGAACTGCTCCTCGTCGTCGAGCCGCGGCACCGCCACCCGGGCGGCGTACGTCCGCTCCGACCGCAGCGGGTCCTCGCTCGACACCACCACCGGTACCGCCGCCCCGGCCAGGAACGACTCGGTCGCCGCCCGCTGGTCGCGGTCCAGCTCGCCGGCCTCGACGAGCAGCGCGGCCGGCAGCAGGATCGCCTCGCGCTGCCACAGCCGGGCGAGCCGGTCGCGGTCGGCCGGGTCGGCGGGGATGTCCTCGGCGCTCATCGAGTAGAGCCCGAGGCCCGCGCGGGCGGCCGCGGTCGCGGAGATGTCGGCGCGGCTGCGCAGATCCCCGCCGGTCACCTCGACCAGCGAGGTCTCGGCGCCGTGGGTCCAGCCCTCGGCCAGCCGGTTCGCGGCCAGGTCGTACGAGGCGGTCAGCGCCGTCGGCACCGGGGTGCGGCGCAGCTGCCCGTGCAGCCGGGCGTCCAGATAGGGCGAGCCGAGCAGGAAGTGCAGGATGCGTTCGTCCAGCCGTAGCCGCGAGGTGGTCAGCCGCGACTCGTCGTCCAGGTCGACGATCCGCCAGCGCCGCAGCGGCGCGACGGGCGTGAGCGCACTCCAGTGCGGCTCGGCGAGCGCGGCGAGGGCGAGCGAGAAGGTCGGATACGCCCGCTCGGGATCACCGGCGGCCGCGGCGCACCGGACGGCGGTGGTCGGCTCCAACTCGTGGGCGGCGGCGAGGAGTAGCAGGTCCCGCTCGAAGGGCGTGATGCTGAAGCAGGCAACGAGGGCGTCGAGCGGGGCGGTCCCGGGGCCTTCGGCGGGCACCAACTGGGCGCCGGGTGCGGTCTCTTCGCCCGCGACCCGCGCCGCGTGCGCGTCGACGCGGGCCAGTACGCGCCGGATCTCCGCGGTCAGCGTCGTACCGTGCCCGTCCGTCCCCATGCCGTCACCTGCCCCCGTCGCCGTCATCCCGCCTCACTTCTCCGTGCCGGAGTCGCCGCGCCGCGGGGTGGTCCGGGCCGCGGATTTACGGGTGCGCGCGGGGGATTTGGGGGCGGTCTTGGCGACGGTTTTCGCGGGAGCCTTCGTGACCTTTTTGACGGGCTTCTCCTCAACACCGTCTGACGGAACCCCACTTGATGTCCCATCACCACTCGGCTCCGCCCCCGGAGGGACCGGTGCCCCGGGCGCCCCGAACGGCAGCACCCGCACCTCGGGCCGTTCGACCGGCCTGCCCGCCACCGGTATCTGCCGCCCGTCGATGTAGACGAGCGTGGCCTGGTAGACGAGGGACAGGGTGTACGGCGTCTGGTAGAGCATCCCCCACAGCTTCGAGGTCTCGTCGACGTCCATCACCATCGGCGTGAACCGCACCCGCTGCGCCGCCTCGGCGAGGTCGCTGCCCGCCAAGTAGGGCCGCTCACCGGCCTGTTCGATGACGTCCTTCGGCAGGACCGGGATCTCGTGCAGCGTGCGTACGACGGAGCCGACCAGCCGCTGCCCGACGAGTTCCTTCTCGTCGCCGTAGGCGCTGATCAGGTAGTGCAGGTCGAGCGCGGCGGCGGCCCGCTTGACGAGGGTGCCGTCGGGCGCCCGGGTCGGCAGGTCGTTGTTGCGCTGCGAGCTGTTGGGGGTGACCTGGTAGAGGAAGACCGAGATGGTGGGCTGCTCCAGCTGCGGGTCGGCGGGCGGCTTGCGCGGCTCGACCTTGACGGCCTCGCCGAACTCCGGGCCCACGTTGTTCTCGATCAGCAGCGCGAGGGCCTGGGTGACATGGGCGATGGCAAGTGCGTTGCTCATGACGTCGGTTCCTCGGTTCCTCTCGGCCTGCTGATCCCTGTTCCGTGCTTCACTCGCGCCCCCGGGCCAGGTACTCGGCGAGGCTCAGACTCGCCCCGGCCCGCGCCTTCGCGGGCGCCCCCGGCCGTCCGCCGCCGGCGGGCCGCGCGGTCACTTCGAGCCGCCCGATCTGCACCTGGACCACCTGCTCGGCACCCCGCGCGGGCCGCCGGGCCGCGGCCTGCCGTACGGCGTCCCGGGCTGCCGCCGTGTCGGCGGCGCTGGGTCGCAGCGCCGCCGACACGGCGTCGGGAGCGGCGTCCGTACCCGGGGGACGGGCACGGCCGCCGCAGTGGGTGCGGGCGCCCGCTCGGCCCGCGCCACCGCCCGCCGCCCGCCCTCGGGTAACGGCCGGGGCGCCGGTACGACGGCTGCCGCGGGCCGCAGCAGCGGCGCCTCGGCGCGGTCCGGCACGGCGGGACGCGGGGCGGGCCGCTCCGGGTCCCGTTCGGTGCGTACGACGGTCCGCTCGCGTTCCGTGTGCGTCCTTGTCTCCGCGGCCGCCGGGCGCGGCCCTTCCGCCGGCGATACGGCCGCCGGCGAAGTGGCCGGCCACAGCAGCGCGTCCTCGTCCGTTGCGGGTGCGGTGGCCCGGACCGCCTCGACCCGTTCGAAGGGGCCGGGCAGCCGGGGCCGTACCCGTGCCGCGGCCGGCCGCGGGGCGGTGTGCCGCGCGAGCAGCCGGTCGAGGAAGTCGGGGCCGGTCGGCGCGTCCGGGGAGTCAGGCATCCGCACACAGCTCCAGGTAGTAGCGGCGCCGGGTGGGGCTGAGCGCCAGGATCTCCGGCTCGCTCCACCCGTAGGCGGTGGCGAGCAGGTGGACGTCGAGCAGCACGTCCCGTGCCCAGGCGTCCAGTTCGGTCCAGAGGTAGGAGGCGATGTCGAGCTCGGCCCGGGTGGCCGCGCCGCACTCGGGGCAGGCGACGTTGAGCGCCAGGTCGGCGCCGGGGTCGGCCGCCTCGGCGGCCTCGGCGATCCGGCGCTGCACGGCCACCGGCAACTCGGCCGCGGACACCGCCGTACCGTCGCGGGAGGCCGATACGAGACACCGGGCGAGCAGGGCCGCGCGCGCGTCCGCGGAGCGGGTCGCGGCCGTCAGGTCGGCGATGCCGGGCAGCCGGAACTCGACGTCCCAGCCGTCCTGTCGGACCCGGACGACCGAGTCACCGCGCCCACCGAACGATCCGGCCAACTCCCCGGCGTCCAGCTCGAACTCCATGTCCTCGCCGCACGCCGCGCAGGCCAGCCGTACCTGCATCCGCTCGCCGAACAGCGCCCGGCGCAGCGTGAGGAGGTCGGCCTCCCGTTCGCCCACCGGCAGGGCCGGCAGAGCCGCCGCGTCGGCTTCCGGGCGGGCCGTGCGGTGCAGCAGCAGGGCGCGCCCCGCCGCCGCCTCGCCGAGCCCGGCCTCCCAGGTGGCCAGCAGCCCGGCCGGCCGCCCGTTCACCCCGTTGATCGTCATCGCCTCCCCCGCTTCCCTCAACCAGCCCTGCTTCAGGCCGGGTTGAGGAACGACGGCTCCTCCGGCTCGGGCACCTCGTAGTCCCGCTCCCAGCCCTCGCACTCGAGCTTCAGCGACTGGATGGCCACCGCGTTGGCGTTGGCGTCCATCTCGCCGAGGACCTGGTACTCGCTGGGCCAGGTCCGGTAGAGCTTGTGCGAAACAGCCACCTGCCCGGCCTCGTTGAGGACCTGGATGACGATGTCCTTGCGGAAGTCGGCCAGGGACACCTCGGAGCCGACGCCCGCGCCGACCTGCCAGACCTTGTTGGCCCAGCGGTCGAACTCGGGGTCGTGGGTGACCCCGCGCTCCAGGGTGATGCCCTCGAACTCCGAACGCCCCGGCGACTTGCGCGGGGAGGAGGGGTCGCCGCCGTGCCGGTGCTTGACGACCTCCGTGGTCCGCTTGAGCGGACTGATCTTGCTGATGCCGGCGACCGTCCGACCGTCCCACAGGACAAGGAACTTGAAGTTCTTGTAGGGGTCGAAGCGGTGCGCGTTGACCGTGAACTCAGCCATCTCTACTTCCTCGGTATCCCTGGCCTCAGAGCGCGAACTGCCCGGACGTCTGCTGGATCCTGACGACCACGAACTCGGCGGGCCGCACGGGTGCGATGCCGACCAGCACGTTGACGACGCCGTTCGCGACGTCCTCGTCCGTCGTGGTCTCGCTGTCGCACTTGACGAAGTACGCCTCCCGCGGGGTGCTGCCCTTGAAGGCGCCCTGGCGGAAGAGCGTGTGCAGATACGAGGAGGCGGACAGCCGGATCTGCTGCCACAGGCTCTCGTCGTTGGGCTCGAACACGACCCACTGGAGGCCGCGTTGGAGACTCTCCTCCACATGCAGCGCGAGCCGCCGCACGGGCACGTACTTCCAGGCGCTGTCGAGCGCGTCGGAGCCCTCAAGGGTGCGTGCGCCCCACACCAACGGCCCGGTGACCGGGAAGGTGCGCAGGCAGTTGACGCCGAGCGGGTTGAGCAGCCCGGTCTCACGGTCCGTCAGATCGACGGTCAGCGAGTGCACTCCGACGAGCTGCGCCTCCGTACCCGCGGGTGCCTTCCAGACCCCGCGCTCGGAGTCGGTGCGCGCGATGACGCCGGCGACCGCGCCGGACGGCGGGAAGGCGCGCAGCCGACCGGTGAGCGGGTCGGTGAGCTGGACGTGCGGGAAGTACAGGCCGGCGTGGTTGCCGCGCACGGCGTCGAAGGCGGACAGCCCGGCGCGGGCGCCGTCCACGCTCACCCAGGTGGCGGGCGCGTCGACCAGCAGGAAGATCCGCCGCTCCTCGCACAGCCGCTGAGCAGCGGATACGACCGTCAGCGCGTCCTCGATCTGCTCGTACGAGGCGAGCTCCGGCAGCGACAGCAGGTTGACGTCGGCCACCCCGCGCAGCGCCTGGATGCCGGTCTTGTCGGCCTCGGAGCCGATGAGGTCGCGCGGGCCGGGGGCCGCCCCGTCCTCGCCGCCCTCGAGCGGGAACACCGGCGGGTTGACCGAGGCCTCCAGACCGAGGTCGTTGGCGCACTCGCCGAGGAAGCGGACGACGTCCTCGGGGTCGGTGGAACCGGCGACCACCTGGATACGGCGGCCGAAGGCGGTGACCTCGACGCCGGCGAAGGCGTGCTTGCCGGGCGCGTCGGGCAGGGCGCGCAGCTTGCGCTCCAGCAGCAGCGCCAACTCGGCCACGGTGGACGGGGCTTCGCCGTCGCAGTCGGCGTCGTAGAGCTTGAACTCGCGCTCCACGTCGCCGATCTTCACCGTCAGGTCGACGGCCAGGTCGGGTAGTTCGTGCCCGAAGGGCTTGGAGACGGTACCGGAGGGATCCGGCCGCCCCTCGCCGACGACCTCGACGCGGATGAGCCGCGAGCCGGCGTTGATGACGGTGGGCGCGTAACTGCCGCTGTCGGCATCCGTCGACAGCCCGGTGAAGCTCTCGCGGGCGTCGCCCTTGGCGTCGTAGACCCGCAGGTTGAAGGTCTCGTCGGGGCACGGGGTGTCGTAGTCGACGGCGACCCGCAGGCCGTTGCCCCACACGCCGGGTTCCTTGGCGTGCACTTCGAGGACCCGGCTCTCGCTGTGGCCCTCGGTGGACTCCAGGACGACGCAGGCGGCCTTGCCGCTGCCGGCCTTGGCGACCCGGACGATCACGGCGACCGAGCCGCCGTTGCCGAAGAACTGGTGGACCGCGTAGGCGAGCGGGCTCTGCGCGCTCAGGCCGCCGAAGCGCCGCTCGAAGTCGGCGAAGCCGGTGACGCGCACCGGCTCGTTCAGCGGGCCGCGGCGGGTGTGCCCCACGAAGGCGGTCACCGAGGTCGTCACGGCGGAGATGGTGCGGGTGCTGCTGGGAAGCTCTTCGACGTAGACGCCCGGGTAAGTCGGCCTCGCGGCGCTCACGGCATTCGTCGGCATTCCCCCTCCTATCCCTGCTCAGGCACCGGTTGGCAGGCACCAAGAGGCGGCAGAGGGAGAGGTCACTCCACGACGGCGTGCGGCAGTCACCCGACGCGAGCCGACGCGCCGGTCCGTACACCCCGTATCAGTTTTCCCCCGTCATTGCCCCGGACGGACGGCCGCCCGGGTCAAGCAAGCACGCTTGTGACTCCTGATGCTCAAGTGCTCATTCCACCCTGGGGAGTTGGCCGTTGCAGGAGCAAGGCGGGTTCACGCCAGTCCGAAAGGAGTTTCGATGAAGTACGGCGCGCACGACCCACACCGGATGTGCGCGTGTCGGAACAGGCGCTTCACAGATTTCACACAGGCTCTGGTGCAGCACAATGGAGTCCATGTCCCGACGTACCTCGCAATCCAGGCGGCAGCACGGCTCCGCCCCCGTTCACAAGCCCTCCTGCCCTTGCGGTCTTGCGGAGACGTACGAGAAGTGCTGTGGCCGATTCCACGGGGGTGAGGCCGCGGCGCCCACCGCCGAGGCACTGATGCGTTCGCGCTACACCGCTTTCGTGAAGCGCAACGAGCGCTATCTGCTGGGGACTTGGCATCCCAGCACCCGACCGGCGACGGTCGACTTCGACCCCGGGACGCGCTGGACCGGCCTGGAGATCCTGGGCACGACCGACGGCACGGCCTTCCACACCACCGGCACGGTGACCTTCCGCGCCTCCTTCAAGGGCGGTTCGCTGCACGAGCGCAGCCGGTTCGAGCGGGTGGAGGGGGCGTGGGTGTACGTGGACGGGGAGTTCCTCGACGGCTAGCGGGCGCCGAGTTCCCCGTACAGCCGGACACAGGTGTCGGTGGCGCGGTGCAGGCGGGCGACGGCGAAGCGTTCGTTCGGGGCGTGGATGCGGTCGCCGGGGAGGCCGAAGCCGAGGAGGAGGGTCTGGGTGCCGGTGATGGTGGCCAGGTCGCCGACGAAGGGGATGGAGCCGCCCGAGGGCAGCAGGAGGGGAGGCCGGCCGAAGACGGGGACGGTGGCCCGGCACGCGGCGGCGACGCCCGGATCGCGGAGGTCGAGGGTGTACGGCGGGCAGGCGGCCAGGGGGATGAGCCGCACCCGGACTCCTCCGTGCCGGATACGCCGCTCCAGATGGGCGCGGAGGGCCCGGAGCACCGCGACCGGTCGCTGATCGGGGACCAGGCGGATGCTGAGCTCGGCGGTGGCTGCGCGCGGGACGGCGGCACGGGCCGCGGCGTGCAGCGCGGTGACGACCACGGCCGGGCGGACGGTGGCTCGCTCGAAGGCGGAGTACCCGGGTTCGCCGTGTCCGTAAGGGAGTTGGGCCGCGGCGAGGAGTCCTCGGTCGGTGGGTCCGTCACGGGTGAGGCGGGCACGGGTGGCCGGGTTCAGGGGCCTTACGTCGTCGTAGAAGCCGTCGACTGCGATACGACCGTCAGGGCGATGCAGGCCGGCCACCGCGGCGGACAGCACCTGCGCGGGCTCGGCCACCGCACCGCCGTAGGCGCCGGCGTGCAGGTCGGTGGCGGGGCCGGTCACCTCGAGGCGGACGGAGAGGGAGCCGCGCAGACCGGTGACGAGGACGGGGGTGTACGGATCCCGCATCCGGGTGTCGGAGACGACCGCGAGATCGGCACGCAGGTGGGCGGAGCCGCGGCGCAGGGTGTCCCGGAGGGTGGGGCTGCCGATCTCCTCCTCCCCGTCCAGCACGACCCGCAGATTGACGGGCGGCCCACCGGTCGCCAACCAGGCCTCGATGGCGGCGAGTTGAGCGACGAGCTGCCCCTTGTCGTCGCTGGCGCCGCGGGCGTGTACGTATCCGCCGCGGACCGTCGGCCGGAAGGGCTCGGTGACCCACGCGCTCCGGGATCCGGCGGGCTGGACGTCGTAATGGCCGTAGACGAGCACCACGGGGGCACCGGGCCGCCGCAGCCACTCACCGGTGACGACGGGAGCGACCCGCCCCGGCCGCACGGCGACGGCGTCGAGCCCGATGCGCCGGAGGTACGCGGCGAGTCGGGTGGCGCAACCGTGCAGGTCACGACGGTGGGCGGGGCTGGCGCTGACGGTGGGGTGGCGGAGCAGGTCGAGGAGGAGAGCGAGGGTGTCGGGGCGGCGGGCGTGGGCGTGGCGGAGGGCGGAGGCGGTGGGGGCCTTGCCGAGGAGCCGGGCCGAGGCGGTGGGGGCCCGGCCCAGAGCCCGGGCGGAGGCGGTGGGGGACCGGCCGTGGAGCCGGACGGCACCCGGGCGGGCGTCCTTGAAAGGCGGGAGTGCACCCGCGCGGACGGCGTCGATCGCTCACCCCCGGTGGCCGGAACAGTCCCGAGCAGCCGGATTCGCTGCGCTTCTGCCGGAGAGACCGCCCCGGCGGAGGCGGCCTCACGGCTTTCGATCACACTCGTGCCCCGTTGAGGTGCGCGGGAGCGCGGCCTCGCGTCCCGCCGGCCGGGCCGGTGCCGCGGGCCACCGGTGGGGCCGGTGGGCGGGAGCGGGTGACGCGTTGGGCGCCTGCCGTGGGGGCCGACGAGCGGTCCCAGGGCATGCCCCGGCGGTCCTCCTGGCGGACCGCGACGCCCAGTGACTGGGCGCTGGTCAGCCATTCCTCCGCGCTTTCGGCGATCTCCAGGAGCAGGGTCTCGAACTTGGCGCGCTGGGTCTGGAGCAGGTGCGGCTGGGCCAGCCAGCGCAGCACGTCCCGGCCGGCGATGCCCATACGTTGCCGCGGCGAGGTGACCAGGCGTTCGCCGAAGTACTGGGCCAGCACGATCTCGACGACGTCCCACGCGGTGTCGGCGCCGTAGAGCCGCCTGATGTCGTCGGAGCCGAGGATCCGGTACGCCTCGTCGAGGAGTTGCATGACCTCGACGCGGAGCACGTTGACATGGCCGTACGAGGTGAACTTGAGGTTGTTGCGCAGGTCCAGGCCGGCCCGGCGGACGACGGCGATGCTGCCGAAGCTCGGGTCGTAGGCCCGCTCCCGCACCACGTCCGCGATCCGCTTGTCGCGGTGGAAGAGGGCGACCTGGTTGACGAACTGCTCCAACAGGCCGTGGAAGTCGCTGTTGGCTCGGGAGCCGGAGGGGACCGGCGCCCGGCCGTAGCCGAAGGCACGGCGGTACGCGGCCAGCCGGTCCCGGCGGGTGTAGCGCAGCACCTCCCGCCGGTCGAACTGGTAGAGCGCGTACGCGCCCGACCCGCTGGACAGGTACACGGCACCCGCCCGGAACAGTTCCTGGAGCTTCTGCACGGCGCGGAACACGCCGATCATCTCGTGCTGGTAGATGTAGTAGAGGTCGGCCATCGCCACGAGCCGCTCGGACGACACCGTCTCGTCGTACGGCTCGATGGCCTGCGGCAGCCGCGTCTTGCCGAGCGCGTCGGCGGCCTGCTCCCCGATGCCGACCAGTTGGGCGAGGCCCTTGTCCGGCGGCGGCTTCTGCTCCAGGTCGGCCTTGACCGCGGACTGCAGCAGGTCGTCGATCTGCTTCGTCAGTACGTCCGCCAGCTGCGGATCGGCGACGAGCTGCGCGGACAGCCGGTCGGTGACGGTCTCCCGGAGGGCCGCGATGCGGTCGAGGAAGGCCTGGTAGTCCTGTTCGTTCGCCATGGGTCTCCTCCGTCAGGTCGTCAGGGCGTCGACCGTGTTGCTGCGGATGCCGCCCGGGTTGACCACGGTGATCAGCCAGGTGACGGGGGCCGACGGCGTCCCGGCGGGCAGGAAGCCGAAGGTGAAGCCCGCCCGGCCCGCACGGCTGAGGTCCACCGCGTCCGTGGATCGGACCTCACCGAGCTCCGCCCGGCCCTCCGGGACGAGGACGGCCCGCGAGCCGGTCTGGAAGCCGCGGCCCACGACGGTCACGGTCCGGGTGCCGGTCGTCTCGTCCCGGACCACGTCGTCGACGAAGACGATCTCCAGGGTCTCGGGGCGCTGCACGGCGCTCGACAGCCGTACCGTGTCATCGAGTTGGGTGCGCAGTTCGCCGAGGGCCCGCCGGACGCGCGGAGTTCGCATGCCCTCCGGCAGGTTGCGGTCGCCGCCCTGGTTCAGCGGTGCGGCCAGCCCCTCGGTGAGGAGCACCAGTCGGGCCAGCTCCTTCAGCATGGGCGCGATCGCGATGACCCCGTCCTTGCCGGCGTCCTGGATGAGCCGCGGCCCCTCGGCGGTGGAGACCCGCACCACCCAGTCCAGCAGGTCGGACAGGAGGATCGGCGGAGTGGGCGGGGTCGGTGGCGTGGTGCTCGGGTCGCCGTCCTTGAACTGCAGTTGGATGGTCTGGCGTTGGGCCGCGTCCACGAAGACGGAGTCCAGCGCGAAGACGGTCTCCTCCACGGACTGGGCCACGACGTCCAGGCTGCGGGACAGCTGGATCAGCACGGTGCCGAGTGCGGTCTGGTCACTCGTGCCGGAGAACAGGGCGCGGTCCACCTCCCAGCCGGCGGCGAGCGCGAGGACGTGGTCGACGACGATACGGAAGTTGGTGACGATCCGTTCCTCGTCGAGGGTGCCGATGCGTGCGGTGCTGAGTCCGAACCGGTCACGCAGCTGGGCGAGTTGGCCGCCCACCGCGTCCGGGTCGAGTTTGATGCCGGGGTTGCGGTTGCCGAGCAGCAGCGTGAACAGCTCGTCCACGCGCCGGATGCGCGGTCCGCCCTCCACCGCCAACTCGTCGACGAGCTCACCGAGTTCCGCCCGCACGATGGTACGGACCGCCTCGGTGTCCTGCGGGTCGGCGGCCGGGTCGAGCGGGACGAGGGCGTCGAGCAGCGGGACGATCTGGTCCAGCGCGTTCTTGGCCCGCTGGTAGATGCTGGCCTGCGCGCCGGTGAGGGCGCCGAGGTCGGCCTGGACGGCGTAGCCGCGCGGATGCCAGGTGAACTCGGTGTGGCCCTGCACGTCGCGCAGTTCGAAGGCGCCGGCCAACGCGGCCTGGAATCCCGAGGTGTTGGAGCCGGGACGCCAGCCGAGGACGTCCCGCAGGGCGTTCTCCACGGTCTGGCCGAAGGACGCGGCGCGGTCGACGACACCGCCGCCCACCGCCGCCCGGCCCCCGCCGCCGATCTCCTCGGTCAGCACGGGAAAGGTGGACAGGTCGACGATGTTCGGGTCGGGCGCGGGCGGGGCCGAACCGCCGGACGGCGTACCGGAGTTGCCGTCGAGGTAGTAAACGGGGTCCACCTGCATGCGGGAGTGCACCTCCACCGGGAACCGGCGCATCGGCCGGCCGTCCTGACTGGCCACCGCCACCAGGAACCGCCCCGCCGAGGGCGCATGCCACTCGTAGTAGCCCTTGTCACTCGCCTGCGTGGTGCCGAGCCGGGCGGCGCCGTCGGCGCTGAAGAACTCCACCGTGGCGAAGGCGAGTTCGGCGCCGGTCTCGTCGCGCACGAAGCCGTAGATCACGTGCGGTTCCTCGTCGAGGACGAGGTCGGGCGCCAGGGTCGTGCGCTGCTCGGTGACGGTCGCGGTGACGCCCTCGGGCGGATCCGCGAGCAGCTTGCGTCCGCCGACGGTGACGGGCTGCCGCGCGGGCTTCACCTGCCAGTTGCCCACCGGCAGGTTACGGAAGGCGTAGTGCCCCTGCGCGTCGGTGACCGCCTTCTCCAGCCGGTCGTCCTCTTCCTGCCGGGCGGCGATCGCGACCTGACTCAACGGGACTCCGGCGCCGTCCGTCACATCCCCTTCGAGGTGTCCGGTCGCCGTGGTGGCGAGCCGGAACGCGAAGGAACCGGACAGGTCGGTCTCGTCTCCGGCCCGGACCGTGACGTTGGCGCGGTGCCGGCCGGGTACCGCCTCGACGGGCAGCCGGGTGGTGCCGTACGCGACGGCGGAGGTGTCGACGACGGCGACGGTGACCCGGCCGGCCGCGACGTCCTCGAAGACACAGGTCGGGTTGATCGCGTCGGTGGTCACCCGCTCGGGTTCGTCGGTACGGCCGTCCGCCCGCGTCAGCTCGAAGACCACACCGTTCAGCGGGGTGTCGTTCAGGAGCGGGGTGACGGAGAGCTCGGCCGGGGCGGGCAGGTAGTAGACGTCGACGGAGTACTCGGGCGGCCGGCCCTCGCCCACGGTCCGCCGGTCGATCTCGAACTGCCCGTCGCGCGGGACGACCCGGGCGCCACGGTGGGCGCACGGGATCACGGTCACCTCCGCGTCCCGGCAGGCGGCGTAGACGGCGCCGTCGGAGGCGCTGGTGAAGGTGTGGACGTCCCCCTTCGTGTGGCCGTCCACCTTGATCTCGGCTCCGGCGAGCGGCTCGCCGGACTCGAGGAGGGCGTACAGCAGGAACAGCCGCCGGTCGTTGCCCGGGGTGAGCACGACCTCCACGTCGGCGCGGCCGTGCTCGGGGATCTCGATGTGGTGCCGGTCGTCGGCGGCGCCGTGCGCGACGAGCGCCTCGGTGAACTCGGCGGGACCGTCCCCGGGCAGGACGTCGACCCGGTAGCGCCCGCAGGGCAGCCCCTTGGCGTGGACGAGGCCCTCCTCGTCGGAGGCGTCGAGGGTGATCGGCCCGCGGTGCGCCGCTTCCTCGTCGCCGTGTGGAGCGCCTCGGGTCAGTGTCAGGACGACACCGGCGGGCGTGGGCCAGCCCTCCTGCCACCGCTCGGGCTCCTTCTCCTTGACGCGGCGCGGGCTGAGGAAGACCCGGATCGTCAGTTTCGACATCGTGCTCTCCTTCCTCTCCAGGTCAGCGGCCGACGCCGGACGTGGAGCACGGGCTGGTCTGCGCGGCGATCTCCTGCCAGTAGCCGAGAGTCGCCGGAAGCACGTCGTTCCACAACGACCGCTGGCACGCCTGGACGCAGGTGACCACCTCGTCCGCCCAGGCGGTCGCCTCCCGGCCGCGCTCGCCGCCGAACGTGCCCAGATCGGCGAGGCGCTCGGGGGCCGCGAGCTGGGCGGTCAGGACGCTGCCGAGGAAGTGGACGTAGGACTGGCACAGCGCGACGGCGGTGGCGTCGCGACCCTGCAGTGCGGTCGCCGCGCGTTCGGACGCACCGCTGATCTCCAGTGCGGCATTGCCCACCTCGTCCACCAACACCACTCCCCCACCCCGTGGTTGGTCGGACACGGCGATCAGTTCCAGTTCGCGCGTGGTGTCGCGCAGCCGGTGCAGGGCCGCCGTGAGGGCCGTGTGAGCGGACTGGAGGGTCACCGTCATCGCCTCGCCAGTTCCGTGTAGAAGTTGCGGGTGATCACGCCCGGGCGGGCGAGGCCGCGGTCGAGGGCGGACCGTGCGGCGCCGATCAGGAAACGGGCCGGGATGATCCCGGGGTCGGTGCCGGCGGCGAGCCGCTCGGCGGCCTCCCGCTGCATCGCGTACTCCTTGCCGCCGAAGGGCAGCACCTGGGCGAGGGTACGGCGGCCGAGCTGCGGGAACGGCCGGAAACAGAGGGCGTCGACGACCGCCGGATGGGCGGCGGCGAAGGTCGCGACCAGTTCGCGCGGCAGGCTCCCGGCCCGCGGATCGGGATAGATCGTGCCCCACAACCGCCCGTACCGCTCGGCCTGTTCGCCGAACCCCATCCGCCGCAGCAGCTCGATCGAGATCCAGGCCCGGAACCAGGGTGTCGGATGCGGGCCGACCGGGCTGTACGTCAGCACGGTCGCCGGGGCGCGGCCGATCACGTCGAGCAGCGAGCCGACCACGGCGGGGCCGCCGAGCAGCAGGGCGCACAGGTCGGCGTGGATCTCCCGGTTCCACCGCACCCAGGTGCGCACGACGGCGGGCGGGCAGCCCTCGTCGAGGAGCCGGCGGGCGATGGCCCGCGGCACGGCCTTGTCGAGGCCGAGGTCGCTCTGCAGGTTGTGGGAGACCTCGTGGAGGACGGCGCCCAGGGTCCAGGGGTTCACCAGGCGGTGGTACGGCAGCTGGACGAGCGGGAACGGGTTGAGCCGGCGGCCGAGCCGGCGCAGTGGGATGCCACGCCGGAAGGTGGCCGGGGAGAACCCGGTGCGCATGAAGGAGAACGGCGGCGGGGCGGGCAGCGGCTTGGCCTCCCCCACCCCCAGATAGGCGGCCTGGTAACAGGACAGGGCGATCCGGTCGCAGGACAACAGCGCATCGGCGAAGCCCGACTGCCGCTGCCCGAACAACTCGAAGTAGAAGTCCCAGATCCGCTCGACCTCACGCACCCAGTCGTGCGCCTGCTCCTTGGCGGTGAGCAGCCCCTGCATCCGCCGCGCGTCCGGCCTGGCCACCGCACTCCGGGCCAGCTCCCGCACCTGCCCGCTCTGCCGCAGCAGTTCACCACGCAACTGCCCCAACAGCGCGTTGACGGCCTGGAGATGACCAGCAGTGGGCGCGGCAGCTCCGGTACCGAACTCCCCGGCCCGGAAGGGCCGCAGCGCGGCGGCATGCCGGGTGACGTTCAACCCCTGGGCCCGCAGCCAGGGTTGCCGAACGGGAACACGGGTCGGGCTCCGTGGAGCAGCCCGCCCGCTCTGAACGACGGCGGTACCGGGATCGGGTGTCCGCACCGGAGCGGCCGGCCGTACCTGAGCGGCCAGCACCGCCTTCCTCGGCACACGAACCCGGTCACGGGCAGTCGACGCACTCATCGCCATCCTCCAAACGCAGGCCCACTACGCGCCCCCACAGGGGCGCGGGGAACTGCGCGACCAGCCACAACGAACCCGCACCCGCCCCACGACATCGCGCGGCACCCACCTCCGACAAACCAGCCCCGGCCTCAGTCACACGCCCTACGGCTGCCGCGAGCGACCCGGCCGGTAGACAGGAACCGGGACCCACGCAACGGACATCGGCGGCAGCCCGGCGCCCCCAGGCGGCGCATACCGTCGCCGCGCACCCGGAACCGTCGGCCGCCCGCGCCGCGCAGGCACAGGCGCCGCCACGGACCGCACCGCGGCAGTCGACACCGGCGCCACCGCGCCCGTACCGGACCGCACAGCCCGGTGATACCGGCGATCCACGGCCCGCGCCCGCCGCAACACCGCACGACGCCGCCGCGGATCGGACAGCACGGCCGCGGTCTGCCCGGCCAGTGTGCGGGCCGCGGAACGCGCCGTGACCGGCCGCCCCTGGGCGACCTGGCGGGCCAGGCTGCGCGTGGTGCGTACGGCGATCGTGGGCAGCGCCCGGACCAGCGGCCGGGTCGCGGGATTGCGGCGCAGCGTGCGGGTGACGCCCGCGAGACCGCGTACGAGCTGCGGAGCGCTGCGGATGACGGCCGGCGCGGCCCGGCGGACCAGCCCCACGGCGATCGGCGCGAGCGCCCCGATGAACGCCTCGGCCTCCTCCTCGGACTCCGTCTCGGCGGCGGCATGCCCCAGGTGCTCCATCAGCGCGTCCGGATAGACCCGGCGCAGGGGATTGGTCATCCCCTCGGCCTCGTACTCGGCGGACTCGTACTCGCCCGCACCCTCGTACTCGTATTCGTAGAGGGACTCCTCCTCGAACTCCCCCTCGTACAGGCCCTCTTCCTCGTACTCCTCCTCGAACTCGCCCTCCGACTCGAAGAGATACTCCCCCTCCGAGTCGCCGCCGCCCAGCGCACCCAGCGCAGAGCGCGCCGCCCGGCCGGCGAGTCCGGCGAGGGAGGACAGGAACTCCTCGCCCTCGTCCTCCGTTTCGGCCTCGTACAGGTTCTCCCACTCCCCTTCCAGCTCGGGGAGCGGCGCCGCGCCGGACGTCCTGGGACCGACACCGTTGGTGGTCGTACTCATGGCCACAGTCCTTCCCTAGGGCTCAGCGCAGGGCCGAGTGGCCGGGGCGGCGGGGTCGCCCACCCGCGTAGGGGCGGCGGGTGCGGGCGGCGGGGCCGGCGGCACGGACCGCGGTCGCGGCCCGGACGTTGCGTTGAAGGGCGCGGGTCGTCTGCTGCGGGCTGGCCAGCACCCGGCGGGTCTGCCCGGCCAGCACCCGCGCGGCGGTACGGCGGTCCGCGGGCCGGCCGGCCGCGGCGCGGGCGCCGAGGACTCGGGCGGTACGGCGGACGATGAGCGGTACGGTCCGCACGGCGGGCCGGGTGGCGCGCTGGCGGCGCAGCAGCCGGGTGAGCACGCAGGTGGCCCGCACCAGGTGCGGCAGCAGCCGGCGCAGGGCGGCCCGGTCCCGGGCGGACAGCGCGGTCACGGTGGCGGCGCCGATCATCGCTTCGGCCTCGGCCTCGGTCTGGGCCTGCGCGGCGACGGCGGCCATCATCTCGGCCAGCGCCTCCTGCTGGGTCAGCGGCCGGGTCGACTCCTCCTCGGCCTCCGCCTCGAACTCCTCCTCGCCTTCCTCCTCGTAGAGGTACTCCTCCTCGAACTCGCCCTCGCCGAGGGCGCGGATCGCGGCGTTCGCGATGGGGCCGCCCAGCGGTCCCAGGACCGCGGTCCCCAGGGCGGGGGCGGCCACGCGGGCGACGCGCCGCAGGATCGGGGCGGCGCGGCGGACGAAGGAGCGGATACGGCGGAAGAAGGCCTCCTCCTCGAACTCCCCCTCGTACTCGCCCTCCCACTCGCCCTCGTACTCCCCCTCGGACTCGCCTTCACCCTCGCCCAGGAGCCCCCCGAGCGCGCCGGCGATCCGGCCGAGGAACTCCTCGCCCTCCTCTTCGCCTTCTTCCTCGTAGAGGTACTCCTCCTCACCGGCGCCCTCGAACTCGCTCTCCAGGGCGGCTTCGTCCTCGTACTCCAGCTCGGCCTGGCGCATCTGCATCGCCGCCTCTCGTCACGCGGTCGGACAACTCACCTTTGTCACCCGCGAGTTGGACCACCAGTCACACATCCTGCGGTCGGCCGTACCGGTCGCGTTCGGATGAGCGTCCCTCGGACGTGCTACACGCAAATGGGGCACAGCGGGGGCACACGCGCTGTTAAAGTGCGCTGCATGCCGAGGGGCGTGGAACCGGGTGAGGTTCCGGTCCGCTGAAGGCAAGGGGGCTGGCGATGAAGGACGGGGCAGGTACCGGACTACTGGCCAGGGAGGAGACCGGCGCCGAAGTGGAGGCGCTGGCCGTGGAGTTGATCGCGAAGCTCGCGTCGGCCGGCGGACATGTGCTGCTGGATCTGGAGATAGACGGGGTGCGCTGTCTGGTCCTGCGCGGCGAACGTACGGGGCCCGTCTCCTTACTGAGCCCGCGCGAGCTGGAGATCGCCCGCATGGTCGCGTGCGGGCATCCGAACAAGACGATCGCCTCGGTGCTGGAGATCAGCACCTGGACGGTGGCGTCCCATCTGCGCCGCATCTTCGTGAAGCTGGATGTGACGTCCCGGGCGGCGATGGTCAGCCGACTGACGTCGGGAGATCAGCAACTGGGGCCCGATCCGGTCGAGCTGACGCAGCCTCAGCTGATGTCCGAGGGATAGCGGCGTGGTCTCCCGATGGGACCGGTCCCGGCCGGACGACGTGAACTGGCTGGAGATCTACGGCGAGTGCGACCCCGTCTCCGTCCCGCTGGCGAGCCTGTTCTGCACCGACCCCGCGGCCGCGCAGGAGTTCACCGCGTATCTCTACGTCTGGACGCTCGGCTACACGGGCGACGTGCCCGACAAGGCGGAGGTCCGGCTGCTGTTCCCGGCGGTCGACCACTGGCGGGTGAAGGACGTGCAGGCGGTGGTGTACCACCTGCCTCCGGTCCAGGAGGAGCGGGTATGGCGCACCGCCCTGGCCGAGGACCTCAACGCGCTCGCTCCGACGGTGGGCCTGGCCGGTGAGCTGGCGGCCAACCTGGTCCCGTTGCCCGGGCTCAGCGCGGCCTCGACGGCGATCGCCCATCTGAAGCTGCGCAGCGCGCCACAGGTCGGCAAGGACGCGTGGTACGTGCGCAGGGTTCACCGGACCGTGGAGGGGGAGCCGTACTACGGCGTCGAGTGGACTCTCCCCCGCGAGCTCCTGAAGCAGGTCGGCACCCGGGTCACGGGGGCGCTGCTCGTGCAGTACTTCACCGCCGAGCCCGTGCGCGGCGGAGGCCGGACGGGCGGGGCGCTGCTGTCCCACGCCAGGTTCAGCGTCGGGGACAGGGCCCCCGTCGAGTTGCCGGCCGGCTCATGGCCCGCCGACGCCGAGGCCGACGCCTTCCTCGCCCTTCCCCTCACCGTGTCGGCGCAGGGCACCGGCGGATAGCCGTCAGGGCGCCAGGATGTCCAGCTCCTGGAGGGCTCCCACCGTGATCTCCCGGGTCAGCTCCTCCGCGCGGGCCGCGTCGCCCTCCCGTACCGCCTCCGCGACCTGGACGTGCAGGGTGACGGCGGCCGGGTCGGGGTCCTCGAACATGACCTCGTGATGGGTGCGGCCGGCCAGGACCTCCGCGACGACGTCGCCGAGGCGGGCGAACATCTCGTTGCCGGACGCGACGAGGATCACCCGGTGGAAGGCCATGTCGTGGACCAGGTAGCCCTCCAGCTGGTGGCCGCGCGAGTTGGCCACCATGCCGAGCGCGCACTCGGTGAGTTCGGCGCACTGCTCGGCGGTCGCGTGCTTCGCGGCCAGGCCCGCCGCGACCGGCTCGATCGCCGAGCGCAGCATGGTCAGCGAGCGCAGCTGGTGGGGGCGGTCGGCGCCCTCCAGACGCCAGCGGATGACCTGCGGGTCGTAGACGTTCCACGCCGTCTTCGGCTGCACCGTCACGCCCACGCGCCGGCGCGACTCGACCAGGTGCATGGACTCCAGGACCCGGACCGCCTCCCGCATCACCGAGCGTGACACGTCGAAACGCTGGGCCAGCTCGTCCGTGCGCAGAACGGAGCCCGGCGGGTACTCGCCCGCAGTGATCGCGGGGCCGAGGGTGTCCAGTACATGGCCGTGCAGCCCCCGGCCCGGTGTGCTCATGCACTCAGAGTACGTGGCGCATCACAGCCGTAAAAAGTCAGACTTATTCGTCACAGGGTCTTGAATTAGTCGTACCTAATCGGTTTCAGTTGCGTCGACGCCCGATGGCGTCCAGATGTCGAAGAGGACAGCGAGGCAAGCGATGAGCACCCCCCACGTCGTCGTGGTCATGGGCGTCGCCGGCACCGGCAAGACCACCATCGGTCCGCTGCTGGCCGCCCGGCTCGGCGTTCCCTACGCCGAGGGCGACGACTTCCACCCGCAGGCCAACATCAGCAAGATGTCGGCCGGCGTCCCGCTCGACGACGACGACCGGTGGCCGTGGCTCGACGCCATCGGCTCCTGGGCGCACGGTCGGGCGGGGCTCGGCGGGGTGGTCAGCAGCTCGGCGCTGAAGCGGTCGTACCGCGACCGGCTGCGCGCCGCCGCCCCCGGTGTCGTCTTCGTGCATCTGACGGGCGACCGCGCCCTGATCGAGGACCGGATGTCGCACCGGCAGGGCCACTTCATGCCGACGGCGCTGCTCGACTCCCAGTTCGCCACGCTCCAACCGCTCCAGCCGGACGAGGCGGGCGTCGCGGTGGACGTCACCGGCACCCCCGAAGAGATCACCGAACGGGCCGCGAGGGCGCTCAACGCGCTCCCCCACCCGGCCGCGTAACCCCGCACGACCCTCCCCCATCCCCGTACCTGCAAGGGAATCACCGTGACCAGACTCAGCGTCGAGATGCTGGCAGCGGACGCCGTCGAGCCAATCACCTCGGCGGGCCACGCACAGCTGGGCATCGCAGTCCTGGCGGGCATCGCCGTCATCGTCGTCCTCATCACGCAGTTCAAGCTGCACGCGTTCCTGTCGCTGACCATCGGGTCGCTGGCGCTGGGCGCGATCGCCGGGGCGCCCCTCGACAAGGTGATCGCCAGCTTCACCGCCGGCCTCGGCACCACGGTCGCCGGCGTCGGCGTGCTGATCGCGCTGGGCGCGATCCTCGGCAAGATGCTCGCCGACTCGGGCGGCGCCGACCAGATCGTCGACACCATCCTCGCGAAGGCCGGCGGCCGGGCGATGCCGTGGGCGATGGTGCTGATCGCCTCGGTGATCGGTCTGCCGCTGTTCTTCGAGGTCGGCGTGGTGCTGCTGATCCCGGTCGTGCTGATGGTCGCCAAGCGCGGCAACTACTCCCTGATGCGCATCGGCATCCCGGCCCTGGCCGGCCTCTCCGTGATGCACGGCCTGGTCCCGCCGCACCCCGGCCCGCTGGTCGCGATCGACGCGGTCGGCGCCAACCTGGGCGTGACCCTCGCCCTCGGCGTCCTGGTCGCCATACCGACGGTGATCATCGCGGGCCCGCTGTTCTCGAAGTTCGCCGCCCGCTGGGTCGACGTACCCGCACCGGAGCGGATGATCCCGCAGCGCCCGTCGGAGGAACTGGAGAAGCGCCCCGGCTTCGGCGCGACCCTGGCCACGATCCTCCTCCCGGTCGTCCTGATGCTCTCCAAGGCGCTGGTCGACATCGTGATCGACGACCCCGCGAACCTCACCCAGCGCGTCTTCGACGTCGTCGGCTCCCCGCTGATCGCCCTGCTCGCCGCCGTCCTCCTCGGCATCTTCACCCTGCTGCGCCCCGCCGGCTTCGGCCGCGAACGTCTCACCCCCCTGGTCGAGAAGGGGCTCGCGCCCATCGCCGGCATCCTGCTGATCGTCGGCGCGGGCGGTGGCTTCAAGCAGACGCTGATCGACACCGGCGTGGGCCAGATGATCCTGGACATCTCCAAGGACTGGTCGATCCCGGCGCTGCTGCTCGCCTGGCTGATCGCGGTGATCATCCGGCTCGCGACCGGTTCGGCGACCGTGGCCACCGTCTCGGCGGCCGGCCTGGTGGCCCCGCTCGCGGCCGACATGTCGACCGCCCACGCGGCCCTGCTGGTCCTGGCCATCGGCGCCGGCTCGCTCTTCTTCAGCCATGTCAACGACGCCGGGTTCTGGCTGGTCAAGGAGTACTTCGGCCTGAACGTCGGCCAGACCATCAAGACCTGGTCCGTCATGGAGACGATCATCTCGGTGGTCGCGGGCGGCCTGGTCCTCCTTCTCTCACTGGTCATTTAGGGGTACGGGGATGAGTCACCCTCTGTTCGACATCAGCGGCCGCACGGCCCTGGTCACGGGCTCCAGCCGAGGTATCGGCCTGGCCCTCGCCCGGGGCCTGGCGGAGGCGGGCTGCACGGTGGTCCTCAACGGACGGGACGCCGAGCGCCTCACCAAGGCGGCCGCGGAGCTGCCCGGCGACGTCCACACGGCGGTGTTCGACGTGACCGACGGCCCGTCGGTCGCGGCCGGGATCGCGGATGTCGAGCAGCGGGTCGGCCCGCTGGACATCCTGGTCAACAACGCGGGCATGCAACTGCGCGCCCCGCTCCTGGAGTTCACCGACGCGGACTGGCACCGCATCCTGAACACCAACCTCACCAGCGCGTTCCTGGTCGGCCGGGAGGCGGCCCGGCACATGACGGCCCGCGGCCACGGCAAGATCGTCAACATCTGCTCGTTGCAGAGCGAGGTGGTCCGCCCCGGCATCGCGCCCTACGCGGCCACCAAGGGCGCGCTGAAGATGCTGACCAAGGGCATGTGCGCCGACTGGGGACCGCAGGGCGTGCAGGTCAACGGCCTGGGCCCCGGCTACATCGAGACGGAATTGACCCAACCCCTGGTCGAGGACGAGGAGTTCAGCGCCTGGGTGCGCCGCCGCACCCCGGCCGGCCGGTGGGGCCGTACCGAGGACCTGGTGGGCGGCGTGCTGTTCCTGGTCTCGCCCGCAGCGGACTTCGTGAGCGGACAGGTGCTGTACGTCGACGGTGGAATGACGAGCGTGCTGTGATGACTCCGGGTTGTGTGATTCACGGGCAGGGCGACCTGCGGGTGGAGGAGTTGGCCGTTCCGACGCCGGGTCCCGGGCAGGCTCTCGTCGCCGTCCGGTACGGCGGGGTCTGCGGCTCCGATCTGCACTACTGGCTCCACGGCGGGGTCGGGGACTTCCGGCTCAGGGAGCCGATGGTGCTCGGGCACGAGGTGGTCGGGACGGTCGTCGCGTACGGCGTGGGTGCCTCGGGTCCGGTTCCCGGTACGGCCGTCGCGGTGCACCCCGCCACGCCGTGCGGGGTGTGTCCGGAGTGCGCCGACGGGCGGCGGAACGTCTGCCGGGACACCCGTTACCTCGGCAGCGCGGCTCGCTTCCCCCATGTCCAGGGCGGGTTCGCGGCCCAAGTGGTCGTACCGGCCGAGCAGTTGAGGGCGGTCCCGGAGGGTCTCGGACTGCGCCGGGCCGCTCTCGCCGAGCCTCTGTCCGTCGCGCTGCACGCGGTGCGGCGGGCCGGGGAGGTCACCGGGAAGCATGTCCTCGTCACCGGTGCCGGGCCCATCGGCTGCCTGGTGGTCGCGGCGGCGAAGGCCGCCGGTGCGGCCCAGGTGACCGTGACCGACCTGCTCCCGGAGGCGCTGCGGTACGCGCGGGCCGCCGGCGCCGACACCGTCGTACGGGCCGATGATCCGGATGATGCCGGGTGGCCGGCCGAGGAGTACGAGGTGGACACGGCCGTCGAGGCGTCCGGGGTCGCCGCCGGTCTGGACACCTGTCTGCGGCTGGTGCGGCGCGGGGGCGTGGTGGTGCAGCTCGGGATGTTGCCGCCGGGACAGTCGCCGTTCGCCGGGAATCTGGTCGTGAGCCGGGAGATCGAGCTGCGCGGGGCGTTCCGTTTCGACGCGGAGTTCGACGCGGCGCTGGAGCTGCTCGCGGCCGAGCCCGCGTTCGACGCCCTGGTCAGCGCGGTGGTCCCGGTCCGGGAGGCGGAGTCGGCGTTCGTACTGGCGGCGGACCGCAGCCGTTCCTGCAAGGTTCTGCTCGACTTTGAATCCTGAATTTTCCCCAAGGATCAACCCAAGGTGACTTCCCCGGCGGCACCGTCGGCCCGATGATGAGGGGACCCCCGGACATGGGACCTCCGGGGGCCGACCGTGTCGGGGGGCATGATGGCGGTTTCCCTCGGGATGCGTATCTCGGGGCTGCTCGTGGTCGGGGCGGTGGCGGTGGCCGTCGCGGCCTTCGGCGGTGACGGGAGTGGCACGCCGGACGGCAGGGGCGGCGGCAGCACCGTGGTGACCGCGGGCCCCTCGGACGAGGCCCACTCCCGTACGGCACCCGCGTCGCCCACGCCCCGCCAGTCCCCGGCGGGCGAGGCCGGCCCGACCGTTCCGCCGGACATACCGGCCCACACCCAAGGCACCACGGCGATCCCGAGCGCCTCCCCCACCGCGACCAACAAGCTTCTCCTGACGCCCAGTTGGCTCCCGCCGGGTCCGGTCTCCCCCAACTCCGACCCCGCACCCGACCCCTCGAGCGTCTACGACCAGCTCCGGGATCCCGGCCAGTGCCGGGCCGCCCTCAGCGCCGCCCCGCCCACCTCGGCGGACCCTCAGTGGCGGCTGCTGCGCGCCCTCGCCTCCGCCTGTCTCGCGGTGCAGGGCCAGGGCGGCAGCTGGGACACGGCGGGCAAGGAGTACCTCGCGCTGGCCGGAAAGGCGGACACCTGCAAGGGGCGCGCCTCCTACGCCGTGCTCGGCGGGCTGCTCGACTTCCACCGCCAACACCCGTCCGCCACCGTCCGGTTGAAGGCCTCCTCGGGCGGCACACCGGCCTGCTCCTACCGCGTCGCCGGAGTCGACGCCGCCGACGCCAAGCCGGGTGACGTGATCGACATCGACCTGCGCGGCACGTACTTCGACCACGCCGAACTGCTGCGCTACGGCAGCGTGTCGATCGGCGGCGAGCAGCCGCCCGTACCGCCGGTGCTGAAGTCCGAGTCGGGCGACGAACTGGTGCTGTCCGTCGTGGTACCGCCGCTCGACGACTACCCGAAGAAGGCCGACGTGGTCGTCCGTTACGGCAGCGCGGAGGCACGCCTGCCCGACGCTCTCACGGTCGAGTCGCCCGCCGTGCTCCCGCCGGCCGACGGCGGGTCGTCTGAGCCGCCGCAGACCGGGCCGAGCCTCTCCTCAGGGACGCCAGAGGGGATGTTCTCGCTGCGCCCACTCCCGGCTCACCTTGCCGGTGCGCAGCCCGCTGCGCGCCTCCGGATCCCCTAGGGCCATCCCGATGTGCCCGGCGAGGACGATGCCGATGGTGAGGGCCAGCCAGTCGTGGACGAAGGTCGCGCTGGTGCGCCACATGATCGGGGTGAGGTGGGTGAACCACATGATCAGCCCGGTGCCGAGCATCACCAGCGAGGCGCCGGCGATCCAGGCGGCGTAGATCTTCTGCCCGGCGTTGAACTTCGCCGCCGGCCGCTGCGACCGCCGCTTGTCCCGGCGCAGGGCGGCGCGCAGCCAGACCTTGTCGTGCGGGCCGAAGCGGTTGAGGTGACCGAGGTCGGCGCGGAAGGCGCGGAAGACCAGTCCCGCGAGGACGGGTACGGGCAGGGCGAGCCCGGCGCACTCGTGGATGCGGACCACCAGCTCGCGGCGGCCGACGAGTTCGGCGAGCTCGGGGACGTAGAGGAAGGCGGCCGTCACGACGCAGACGCCCATCAGTGCGGCCGTCGTGCGGTGCACCCACTTCTGGACCGGGCCGAAGCGGCGGACCTCGGTGGCCTGCGGGGTGTGTGCCTCAGCTCGTAGGGTCATCGTCCCGCCCGTTCGACTTGCCGACCCAGGCGTCGACGTCGTAGCCCAGATGCTCCCAGTAGCCGGGCTCGACCTTCTCGGTGACGTGGATGCCGGAGAGCCACTTGGCGGACTTGTAGAAGTACATGGGCGCCACGTAGAGGCGGACCGGGCCGCCGTGGGCGTGGCCGATGTCCTTGTTCTGCATGCGCAGCGCGACCAGGATGTCGGAGCGGCGGGCCTGGTCGAGGGTGAGGCTCTCGGTGTAGGTGCCGTCGAAGCAGGTGAAGCGGACCGCCCCGGCCTTGGCGCGCACTCCCGCGGCGTCCAGCAGCCGGGACAGCCGCACCCCCTCGAACGGCGTGTCCGGGACCCGCCAGCCGGTGACGCACTGCACGTCCTTGACCAGCCTGGTCTGCGGCAGGGCGCGCAGGTCGTCGAGGGTGTAGGTCTTCGGGCGGTCGACCAGGCCGTCGACGGTGAGCCGGTAGTTCGTGGCGTTCTTGTGCGGTACGGAGGAGGCCACCGAGTAGTAGCGGAAGCCGCCGCCGTTGGGCAGCAGGCCGGTCAGGCCGGTCGGGTCCTTGTCGGCCGCGGCGCCCAGGAAGCCCTCCAGGGCGCGCTGCAGGCCGGGCGCGGCGACCACGCCGAGGGCGCCCAGGCCGATGGTGCCGAGCAGGACGCGGCGGCCGACCGGAGTTCCGCGTTCCGGTGACCGGTCCTCGCCCGGCTCCGCGGGTTGTTCGGGGTTCACGTATTCCATTCGAACACCCGCGACCCCGGCGGGGCCAGGAATCGCGGATGCTCGTCAGGGTTCCGTAATCACTTCTTACGGCGTTCTCAGAAAACCGGCGCTCCCGGAAACCGGTTCAGGGTGCTATGCCGTCTCCTGCGCCGCCTTGTCGAGCTGGAACGCCTCGTTGCCCAGGCCGATGCGGGCGTGCCGCTCGGGTGCGCGGGCGCGCAGGAACAGGCCCTGGAGGAGGCCGACGACCAGGGCGAGGAGGACGGTGCCGGGGAGCACCCAGCTCAGGGCCGAGTCGGGGCCCGAGCCGACCAGGACGTCGAAGTCCTTGACCGTGTAGCCGGCGATCACCAGGAGGGCGACGGCGGCGAGCGCGGAGGTGCCCAGGCGCCAGGCCTGGACGCCGGCCGCCCCGCGCCGGACGAAGAAGACGATCACCGACACGGAGGCCGCAGCCATCAGCAGGATCACGCCGAGCGCGCCGATGTTGCCGAACCAGGTGAACAGGTGCAGCACGGACGCGGTGGGGTCGCCGACGGGCTTGTCGTCGGCGATCGCGAAGACGATCACGATCACCGCGGCCACGGCCGTCTGCAGCAGCGAGCCGGTGCCGGGGGCGCCGGTCGAACCGGTCGTACGGCCGAAGGTGCTCGGCAGCAGGCCCTCGCGGCCCATGGCGAAGGTGTAGCGGGCGACGACGTTGTGGAAGCTGAGCAGGGCCGCGAACATGCCGGTCACGAAGAGGATGTGCAGGATGTCGGTGAAGGTGGAGCCGAGCCGGTCGTCGGTCAGCGTGAAGAGCATCCCGGCGCTCTCCTTCTGGGCCACGCCGACCACCTTGGCGGGGCCGGCCGCGACGGTCAGCGCCCAGCTGCTCACGGCGAAGAAGACGGCGACGCCGGCGACCGCGAAGAACATCACGCGCGGCACCAGGATGTGCGGGCGGCTGGTCTCCTCCGCGTACACCGGGGCCTGCTCGAAGCCGAGGAAGGCGGCGATGCAGAAGCACAGCGCGGTGCCGACGCCCGCGCCGGTGAGCGTGTCCGGGTTGAAGGCGTGCAGCGACAGGCCCTCGCTCGCCGGGTCGCCGATGGCCGCGAAGTCGAAGATCACCACCATGATCACCTCGATCACCAGCAGCACGCCGAGCACGCGCGCGTTGATGTCGATCTTCAGCCAGCCCAGTGCGCCGACGATCAGGAGGGCGACGAGGGCCGGTATCCACCAGGACACCTCGGCGTCGGCGTACTTGGCGATCAGTCCGGAGACCTCGAAGCCGAAGATGCCGTAGATGCCGATCTGGAGAGCGTTGTAGGCGACCAGGGCGACGAGCGCGGCGCCCGCGCCCGCGGTGCCGCCGAGGCCGCGGGAGATGTACGCGTAGAAGGCGCCCGCGTTGTGGACGTGGCGGCTCATTTCGGCGTATCCGACGCTGAAGAGCACCAGCACGAGGCCGAGGACGACGAAGAGGAGCGGCTGGCCGACGATCCCCATCACCGCGAATGTGGTGGGCATGACACCGGCGACCACCATGAGCGGTGCGGTCGCGGCGAGCACGGAGAGCAGCAGGCCCCCCGTGCCGAGGCGGTCGGCGCGCAGCGCGCGCTCCTGCCCCTTGAACGTACTGATGCCGGCGGCGGGTCTGCCGGCGCTGGCGTTGCCCGTGGTCATCGCAGGACCATCCTTCTCTCGACGTCGGGTCTGTCACGCCGTGCCGAGCGCGGTGGCCCGCGCGGCACGGAAGGCGGAGTACGGATCCCGGTCCGGGTACGACCAAGGGGCGGCGGTGGGGTGCTCGCCGATCCGGTGGAACAGGGCCGCGGCCTCGGCGCCCCGGCCCTCGCAGACCTTGGCGTGGGCGAGGAAGTTGAGGTCGACCAGGCGGCGCGGGTGCCCCTCGTGCTCCCACTCCAGCCACCAGTCGAAGGCGGCCTTCATCACCTGCCGGGCCCGGCGTCCGGTCCAGTGGCCGGAGGCGGCGGGGTCGGCGGGCTCGTGCCCGGCGGCGGCCAGCACGCGGTAGCGCTCGGCGTGCGCGATCACCGGGAGGATGGCGAGCGGCGAGTCGGCGGGGGCCTGTTCGGCGGCCCAGTTGGCGAAGTCGTAGACCTCGTGCAGCGGGTCGCGGCCGGCGCCGGGGTGCTGCTCGGCGAGCCGGGCGACCATCAGGTGGTGGGCGTGGTGGTGGTCGGCGTAGCGGACCCGGATCTCCCCGAAGAGCCGCTCGGCCTCGCCCCAGTTCCGCTCCAGCAGGAGCAGTCCGAGCCAGGGCGTGGGATCGCCGGGCAGCACCTCGGCGGCGTCCCGGCAGGCCTCGCGGGCCCGGTCCGGCTTCTCCTTGCCCTGGAGCGCGCGCTCGACCAGGGCCAGCGCGAGCAGTAAGGAGGCATCGCCGGAGTCGGGCTCGGCGACCAGCCAGTCGCGGGCCCAGGCGGCGCTGTGCCGTTCCTGCGCGAGGACGACGGCCCGGTGTCCGCGACGGTCCCAGTCGTCGCCCGTCTGAACGAGCAGCGACCGCGCGACCTGCCACCGCCCCTGCGCCAACGCGGCCCGGGCGGCGACGAGTTCGGCGTCGTCCAAAGCCGTGTCCAGGGCCAGGGCCGCTCGCTTGCGGGCCCGGCCCAGAGGTGGCGGGGGAGGTGACACCGCGGGACTTCCTCACGCGACGCGCCTCGGCGTCAAGGTTTCGGATTGCCGTCATCTGATCACGGACAGCAAACCCGCAGCCAATGGTTTACGTCAAGGCCCGATGAGTTGTTACACGCGTCAACTTCCGTTACGCATGGGGTAGTTGTGATCCGGACAACCACCGTCACCCCGCCCCTGGGCACCACACGTGTGGCGTACGCCATGGCGCGAGCCTCCCGGGCCCCTCACCATGGCGGAACGGCCACGCCGCCGCCCCCGACCGTCCTCGGCCGCCGGGCACCGTGACCGGTTCGACCGCCCGGATCCGGGCACTCCCAGGGGCACGCCGGGCTCTGGGACGCTACAGTCACCCACTACGCACCCCGTGGCCCGGCCTATCCGATCGAGGTACGCAGCGTGTCCGTCCTGGTTCTCGTTCTCGCCGTGAGCGCTGCCTGCTGCCTGGGCTTCGGCTTCGTGCTCCAGCAGAACGCGGCCCAACACGCACCCCTGGGCGACTTCCTCTCGCCCCGGCTGCTCCTCGACCTGATGCGGGTGCCGCGCTGGCTGGGCGGCATCGGCCTGATGGTGGTCGGCATGGTCCTCGGCGCCGTCGCGCTGAGCCAGGGCGAGGTCTCCCTGGTCGAGCCGCTGCTCGCCACGAACCTGCTCTTCGCGCTCGCCCTCTCCCGCCGGCAGACCCGGCAGTCCCTGGGCCGCCAGGGCTGGACCGGCCTGCTGCTGCTCGCGGGCGGCGTCACGGCCTTCATCGTCGCGGGCGAGCCGCGCGGCGGCACGGCGGTCACCGACCCGTTCCGCCACTGGCTGATCATCGGCGCGATGCTGGGCCTCGCCCTCCTCCTCACGACGTACGCGAAGCGCTCCCGCCTGAGCTCGGGCCCGGTCCTGCTCGCCCTCGCCGCGGGTGTCCTCTACGGCCTCCAGGACGCCCTCACCCGGGTCAGCGGCCAGCGCTTCTCCGCGGGCGGCCTGACGGAGCTGCTGACCGGCTGGCAGCCGTACGCCGTCCTCGCGCTCGGCGTCACCGGCCTGGTCCTGGTCCAGAGCGCCTTCGAGACCGCGCCCCTGCGCATGTCCCTCCCCGCCCTCACCGCGGCCCAGCCGCTGGCCGGCATCGTCTGCGGGGTCGGCTTCCTGGGCGACCGGCTGCGCACCGACACCGGCGCGCTGGCCTGGGAGGCGGTCGGCCTCGCGGCGATCGTCGGCGGCATCGTGCTGCTGGGCCTGCACCCGTGCATGCCGACGGGAGCGGGCAAGCCGGAGCGGGTCCGGGACCTCCAGCCGAACTGACCCCGGACGACCGGTCCGCCGTACTGCTTTGATGGCGGTATGACGACCCCAGCTGACGAGATCCTCGACATCGTCGACGAGAACGACCAGGTCATCGGCCGGTCCCCGCGCGGCGAGGCCTATGCGAAGGGCCTGCGCCACCGCTGCGTCTTCATCCAGGCCAAGGACGCGGACGACCGCCTCTTCGTCCACCGCCGCACCCCGACCAAGCTGGTCTTCCCCTCCCTCTACGACATGTTCGTCGGCGGAGTGGTCGGCGCGGGCGAGTCCTACGACACGGCGGCCCTGCGCGAGGCCGAGGAGGAACTGGGCGTCACCGGCCTCCCGGCCCCGCGTTTCCTCTTCAAGTTCCTGTACGACAACGGGGCGGGCCAGAGCTGGTGGTCGGCGGTGTACGAGGTCCGCTGCGAGCTCCCGGTCCGGCCGCAGGCCGAGGAGGTGGCCTGGCACGACTTCCTGCCGGAGGCGGAGGTCGAGCGGCGGCTGGGCGAATGGGAGTGGGTGCCGGACGGGCTGGCGGCGTACGGGCGCCTGAAGGAGCACAGGTCCCGGGCATCGGGATGAGGCCGCGGGATAAAGTCCAGCCCGTGATCGAATTCGCACGGAACGTGCGCCTCTGGTTCGAGCCCCAGGAGATCCGCGAAGAGGGCGACACCCCGGACTACCGCTTCTCGCTGGCGAACGAGCGCACCTTCCTGGCCTGGCTGCGCACGGCCATGGCCCTGATCGGCGGCGGCTTCGCGGTCGACCAGTTCCTGCCCGACCTGCGCTGGGCCTGGCGCGTCGGCCTGGCCCTCGCCCTCCTCGGCGCCGGCGTCCTCTGCTCCCTGCGCGCGGTCAACCACTGGATGCGGTGCGAACGCGCGATGCGCCGCGGCGAGGACCTGCCGGTGTCCCGCTTCCCGGCGGTACTCAGCCTGGTCGTGGCCGTGGTGGCGGTGGCGATGGTGGTCGTCGTGCTGGTCGGGTGGGAGGGGTGACCCGTCCCACGACCGAGGAGCGGGACCCCGGTCTCCAGCCGGAGCGGACCCGCCTGGCGTGGCGCCGGACGACCCTGGCGGCGACGGTGGCCGCGGTACTGGCCATGAAGACGTCCCTGCACGGGGGCGCGTCGGCGGCGGGCGTCGTGACGTGCGCCTTGGTCTGCGGCTTGTGGCTGACCTTCCTGTTCGTGGCGCACCGGCGTATCCGCGCCCTGGCCGGAAGGCCCGTCCCCCGCGCCTTGGCTCCCCGCCATGCGACGGCGGCGATTCTCTGCACGGTGGCGATGGCGGTGTGCGGGGCAGCGCTGGTGTTCTGAACGCCACGCAGCCGGAATGCGTCGGATGCCCGGAAACATGACGCCCTCATGGCAGCCTGTCCGACGTCATCCCCCCACCCCGAAGGTGAGTGACCCCATGACGACACTCCACCAGGAACACGCCACCCACGCCCACACCCACGGCCCCGACTGCGGTCACACCCCCGTCCCGCACGGCGACCACGTCGACTACGCCCACGGCGGCCACCTGCACCGCGAGCACGGCGGCCACTGGGACGAGTGCGAGCCCGAGGGGCATGTCGCGCACGAGAGCCACGACCACCGCCACGGCGAGGACTGCGGTCACGAGAGCGTGCTGCACGGCGACCACGTCGACTACCTGCACGACGGCCACCGCCACGCCGCGCACGACGGCCACTGGGACGACCACTGACGGCCGTCGCCGCCCGGGACACACCCACCGACAGCTCCTCGCCGCACCCGGCCGGGAGCTGTCGGCCTATGGTGGCCCCGATCACGTTGGCCCCTCGCACTGGACGACATACCGACCAGTCGGCATGATGGTGGGGCCCCGTCCACGCGCCCGCGAAGGAGCCCCGATGAGCCCCGACCACCCGCCAGGTCTCGATCTCGACCGGCTGCAGGGCCTGCTCGACCGCGAGCGCCCCGGCCTGGTGCACGGCCCGCTGTCCGGCCGGCTGATCGAGGGCGGACGGTCGAACCTCACCTACGCGGTCACCGACGGCACGTCGAAGTGGGTCGTACGACGGCCCCCGCTCGGCCATGTGCTGGCCACCGCGCACGACATGAAGCGCGAGCACCGGGTGATCAGCGCGCTGCACGAGACGGCCGTACCGGTACCGCGCTCGGTGTTGCTGTGCGAGGACGAGGAGGTGCTCGGATCACCGTTCTACGTCATGGAGTTCGTCGACGGCACCCCGTACCGCACCGCCGACCAGCTGGCCCCGCTGGGCCCGGAGCGCACCCGGGGCGCGGTGCTGTCCTTGGTGGACACGCTCGTGGAGTTGCACGCGGTGGCCCCCGAGGCGGTCGGCCTGGCCGACTTCGGTCGCCCCGAGGGCTTCCTGGACCGCCAACTGCGCCGCTGGGGCAAGCAGTTGGACGCCTCCCGCAACCGCGAGCTGGCCGGCATCGACGAGCTGCACGCGACCCTCGGCCGCCGGCTCCCGCAGTCCCCCACGGCGACCGTGATCCACGGCGACTACCGCCTCGACAACGTCCTGATCGGCGACGACGACCGGATCAAGGCGATTCTGGACTGGGAGATGTCCACGCTCGGCGACCCGCTCACCGACCTGGGTCTCCTGGTCATGTACAGCATGCCGCTCGGGATGCCGGACTCCCCCGTCTCCACCACCGCCGAGGCCCCCGGCCACCCCGCCCCCGCCGAGCTGATCGAGCGCTACGCCGCCCGCTCGGGGCGTGACGTCTCGGCCGTCTCCTGGTACACGGCGTTCGCGTGGTTCAAGCTCGCCGTGATCCTCGAGGGCATCCACTACCGCTACACGCTGGGCCAGACGGTCGGCCGGGGCTTCGACCGCATCGGCGACCTGGTCCCCGTCTTCATCGAGCACGGCCTGACAACCCTTCAGGAAGGCTGACCCGCAATGGACTTCGCGTTCGACGCGCGCACCGAGGAACTGCGCGCCAAGCTGCTCGCCTTCATGGACGAGTACGTCTATCCGGCCGAGGCGGTGGCCGAGGAGCAGCGCGCCGCGCTGGCGTCCCCCTGGGACACCCCGGCCGTGGTCGAGGAGTTGAAGGCGGAGGCGCGCAGGCAGGGCCTGTGGAACCTCTTCCTCCCGGACTCCGAGTACGGCGCCGGGCTCACCAACCTCCAGTACGCCCCGCTCGCCGAAATCACCGGCCGTTCCCCGCAGTTGGCGCCCACGGCCCTCAACTGCGCGGCGCCGGACACCGGGAACATGGAGGTGCTCACCCAGTTCGGCGACGAGCAGCAGAAGAAGCAGTGGCTGGAGCCGCTGCTCGCGGGCGAGATCCGCTCGGCGTTCGCGATGACCGAGCCGGAGGTGGCCTCCTCGGACGCCACCAACATCACCACGCTCATCCGGCGGGAGGACGACGAGTACGTCATCACCGGCCGCAAGTGGTACATCTCCGGGGCGATGAACCCGGACTGCAGGATCTTCATCGTGATGGGCAAGACGGACCCGGAGGGTCCGGACATCCGCCGCCAGCAGTCCATGGTCCTGGTCCCCCGCGACACCCCCGGCGTCACGGTCAAGCGCGCCATGCAGGTCTTCGGCTACGAGGACCACTACCACGGCGGCCACGCCGAGGTGATCTTCGACAACGCGCGCGTGCCGGTGACGAACCTGATCGGCGAGGAGGGCGGCGGCTTCGCCATCGCCCAGGCCCGGCTCGGCCCCGGCCGGATCCACCACTGCATGCGGCTGATCGGCATGGCCGAGCGGGCGATCGAGCTGATGTGCCGCCGGGCCGTCTCCCGCACCGCCTTCGGCAAGGCGCTGGCCCAGCAGGGCGTCGTCCAGAACTGGATCGCGGACGCGCGCGTGGCCGTCGAGCAGCTGCGCCTGCTGGTCCTGAAGACGGCCTGGATGATGGACACCGTCGGCAACCGCGGCGCCCACACCGAGATCCAGTCGATCAAGATCGCCACCCCGCGCACGGTCGTCGACATCATCGACCGGGCGATCCAGCTGCACGGCGCGGGCGGTGTCAGCCAGGACTTCCCGCTGGCCGAGCTCTACGCCGGCGCCCGCACCCTGATGCTGGCCGACGGCCCGGACGAGGTGCACCAACGCTCGCTGGCGCGGCGGGAGTTGAAGAAGTACCTGTAGTCCGGAGCACACAGCGGGCCGGTACGGGCGTCCCCCACGCCCGCACCGGCCCCGATTCCCCCCCCCGTCCCGGCGGTCAGTACGGGTACGTCCGCACCGAGGTCGTCCAGCCCTGCCGGCAGGTGTGGCCGGAGCCGCCGACGTCACAGCCCTCGACGATGAACTTGTAGCTGCCGGTGGTGCGCCGCTGCACCCACATCCCGCCCTGGTTGCCCTTGCCGAGCTCCTTCTGGGTGCCGAACGGGTTGGCGGCACTGGTGTAGCGGACCAGGAAGGTGTCGTAGTGGTACGGGTCCGTCGGGCCCCAGGTGAAGTAGGCGTAGCCGCCGCTCTGCCAGGCGGCCACCACCATCCGGTGCCCCTGGTCGGGCGACCAGGCCAGCTGCCCGTGCTCGAAGGTCTGCCGCTCGGCCCCGTTCGGGAGGGTGAAGTTGTCGTTCACGGGACAGCCCATGGCGCCGTCCGAGCCGCCCAGTTGCTGCCAGCGCCGGTAGATGAAGGCGTTGTCGATGCGGTGGCCGCCCAGGCACAGCTTCTTCGCGGGCGCCTGCGGAGCGTCGGTCACGGCCGCGGCCGGTACCGCCGCCGTGCCGCCGAGTGCGAGCAGCGATCCCAGTACGACCCCGGCAGCACGCCGCTTCAGTGAAAGCATGGTTGTTCTCCCCCGTTGTTCCGTTCGGGCCGGCGGTGGGTCCCGCCGTTCCGCTGCCCTGAGCATCGCGCCCGCCCCGGCCGGGAGTTGAGAGGAATCCACCGGGCACGCCCCGGAAGCTCTCCCGGGTGGACCGGGAACCGTTCCCGTGACACCCGGGTGGGCGAACCGGGACGATGGCCCACATGGAGGACGCGCAAGGGCGAACCCGGCGTCGCAGGGTGACGGCGTATGCCCTGTTGGGGGTGGCGCTGGCCCAAGTGGCGGCGGGCGTAGGGGCGTTGGCGTTGGCCGGGGTGCCGCCTCGGGACCTGGTCCGCTACGACATGGTGGTCGACCTGGCCGTCGGCTTCGCCTACCCCGTGTGCGGCACGGTGATCGCGCTGCACCGGCCGCGCAACCCCATCGGCTGGCTGCTGATCGCCTACGGACTGGGCCACGCGTTCACCGGGCTGTCGATCGGGCTGGCCGTCGAGGGACTCCGGGCGGGCTGGTCCCCGGGGGTGCTGAGCACGCTCACCACCGTCGGACGGCACACGTGGATCGTCGGCACCACGGGATTCGTGCTGGTGTTCCTCCTGTTCCCGGACGGACGGCTGCCCGACCGACGCTGGCGCTGGGTGCTGGTCGCCCAGGTCCTCACCCTGCCTCTCAGCCTGGCGGTCTGGGGCCGCGCCGACTGGGGTCTGTTCCGCGGCACCGCGGCCCAGGCCTCCTACCTGCCGGTGCCGGCGGGCTGGCTGCCCGTGCTGCGGAACGTCCAGACCGCCCAGTCCTGCCTCCTGCTGGTGGCGGTGTGCAGCGTGATGTCCCTGCGCTACCGGCGCGGCGGGGAGCAGGACCGGCGCCGGATGCTGTGGCTGATCGCCGGCATGATGCCACTGGCACTGAGCCTCGGGCTGCAGACCTTCGGCTTCCCGCCGGTCTACACGTCGTACTGCACCCTTGCCATGCCCGTCGCCATCATGATCGCCGTCGTCCGCCACGAACTGCTCGACATCCGCGTGGTCGTCTCCCGCAGCCTCCTGTACGGCGCCCTGACGGTCGGCGTGGTAGCCGCCTACGTCGGTCTCGTCACCTTCCTCCAGTCGCTGCTCGACCCGCGGCCCGAACTCCTCGGCCCCGCCCTGATCACCGTCGTCCTCGCCCTGGCCTTCGAACCGGCCCGGCGGCTGCTCCAGCGCACGGTGGACCGGGCGCTGTACGGCGACCGGCACGACCCGGTGCGCGCGGTGTCCCGGATCGGTGAGCGGCTGGCCGGGACCGGTGTCGGCGCGGTGCCGGAGGCGGTGGGCGAGGCGCTGCGGCTGCCGTATGTGCGGGTGGAGTCGAAGTCGGGGGTAGCGCACGGGAGTTGGGGGGTTTCCGTCGACCCCCTGCACACCGTGCCGCTCGACTACGACGGCCGTACGGTCGGCGCCCTGGTGGTCGGCCTGCGCCCCGGCGAGCAGCAGCCGGCGCCCGCCGATCTGGCCGTCCTGGAGCTGCTCGCCGTACCCCTGGCGACCGCGTTGCACGCCACCGATCTGTCCCGGCAGTTGCAGCAGTCCCGGGAGCGGATCGTGGCCGCGCGGGAGGAGGAACGGCGGCGGATCCGGCGGGATCTGCACGACGGGCTCGGGCCGACGCTCGCCGGGGCGGCCTTCCAGACGGACGCGGCGCGCAATCTGCTGGCCTTCGACCAGGAGCGGGCGGCCGGGCTGCTGGCCGAGCTGCGGGCCGAGATCGGGGGCGCGGTCGTCGAGGTGCGCCGGCTGGTGGACGGGCTGCGGCCGCCGGACCTGGACCAGTTGGGGCTGCTCGGCGCGTTGCGGGAGCGGGCGGCCCTGCTGTCGTGGCGGGCCGACGGCATCCCGCTCCAGGTGCGGATCCGGGCGCCCGAACGGCTGCCGACGCTGCCTGCCGCGGTGGAGGTGGCCGCGTACCGCATCGCGGTCGAGGCGCTCACGAACGCCGCCCGGCATGCCAAGGCGTCCAACGTGGACCTGCGGATCGAGATCGGCGACGGCCTGTGCCTGGAGGTCTGCGACGACGGCCGGGCGGCGGCCGAGGAGACGGAGTGGCAGCCGGGCGTCGGCATCACGTCGATGCAGGAGCGCGCGGCGGAACTCGGCGGCCGCTGTGTGGCGGGCCGGGGACGGGTGACGGCGACGCTCCCACTGGGAGGAACGACATGACGAGACACCGGGCCGGACTTGGACGAGCGGCGACGTCGGCGCCGGGCTGGAGGGCGTGATGGCGGAGCGGCCCGGGGCGAACGGCAGCGACGTGGGCGCCGGGCGGGAGGACGTGACGGCACAACAACCCGGGGCGAACGACGGCCACACCGACGCCGGGCCGGAAAGCGTGACGGCACAACAACCCGAGGCGAACGACGGCCACACCGACGCCGGGCAGGAGAGCGTGACGGCACAACAACCTGGGGCGAACGGCGGCCACACCGACGCCGGGCGGGAAAGCGTGACGGCACAACAACCCGTGGCGCGGAGCAGCCGCGCCGGCGCCGGGCCGGAAGGCGCGATGGCGCCGTGGCCGGAGACGAGCACCGGCCACCCCGGCGTCGGGTCGGCGGAGCATCTCGTGGAACCGCCGGAGGCCGACGTGTTGCGGGTCGTGCTGGCCGATGACCATCCGGTCGTCCGTACCGGGCTCGCGGCGCTGTTGGAGTCGGTGCGGGAGGGGCGGCCGCGGGTGCGGGTGGTCGGGGTGGCGGCCACCGGGCGGGAGGCGGTGCGGGCGGCGGTGACGCTGCGGCCGCACGTGGTGGTGATGGACATCCGGATGCCCGACCAGAACGGTATCGACGCGACCCGGGAGATCGGCCGGGTCGCCCCGTCGGTGGCGGTGCTGATGCTCACCATGGTCGAGGAGGACGATTCGGTGTTCGCCGCGATGCGGGCCGGCGCCCGCGGCTATGTGCTCAAGGGGGCCGGTCAGGACGAGATCGTGCGGGCGATCCGGGCGGTCGCCGCGGGCGAGGCGATCTTCGGCCCCGGCGTGGCCCGGCGCGTGCTGGGGCAGCTCGGCCGCCCGGCACCACCGCCCGACCCGTGCCCGACACTCACTCCGCGGGAACGGGACGTACTGACCCTGATCGCGGAAGGCCGGCCCAACTCCGCGGTCGCCGCCCGCCTCGGCCTGTCCCCGAAGACGGTCAGCAACCACATGTCGGCGGTCCTGGCGAAGCTGGGCGTCGCCGACCGCACCGAGGCGGCGGCCTGGGCCCGCGAGGCAGGCCTCGGCCCCACCACCCCGGAAGCCCCGGAAGCCTAGGGCCGCAGCGCCCGCAACAACAGGTCGGCCAAGTGGTCGGCGACCTCCTGCGCGCCCATGGGCCCGTCCGGCCGGTACCAGGTCGACAGGTGGTGGACCGACCCGAAGTGGTAGTCCACCACCAGGTCGGCCGGGGTCGCCTTCGAGAAGACCCCGGACTCCTGCCCCTCCTCCACCAGCGCACGGAACTGCTCGTGGTAGCGCCGGCGCTCCGCACGCACCTGCTTGTTCTTCTCCGGGCTCAGATGGTGCATGGAGCGGAAGAAGATCATCGCGTCGTCGAGGTTCTCGATCGTCGTGACGACCACGTCCGCCGCGGCCGCCCGCAGCCGCTTCTCGATCGGCTCGTCGGCGTTCGCGAACGCGTCGAGCCGCTCCTGCTGGACGCGCAGCACGCGCGCGTACACCTCGTGCAGGAGGTCGTCCTTGGAGCCGAAGTAGTGGTACAGCGCCCCCTTGGTGACGCCGGCCGCCTCGACGATCTCCTGCACGGACGTGCGGTCGTAGCCCTGCTCCGCGAAGAGCCGGGTGGCGGCGGCCAGCAGCCGCTGCGGGACGGGCGTACCGTCGCCGTCCGTCGTCCTGGGCACCCTGCCGCCACCTGCCTTCCGAGCGTTCAGCCTTGTTCTGACGTGTTCTGTTCGCTTGCTTGCCTGCGGGAACGAAGCTCCCGACGGAGGATCTTCCCACTCGCCGTCTTCGGCAAGTCGGGCAGGATCTCCACCTGCCGCGGGTATTTGTAGGCGGCCAGTCTCTCCTTGCAGTACACCGCGAGCTCATCCGGGTCCGTCTCGGCACCCGGCCGCAGGCTGATGTACGCCTTCACGGTCTCGCCGCGGTACCCGTCCGGCACCCCGACGACGGCCGCCTCACGCACCGAAGGATGCGTGTACAGCACGTCCTCGACCTCGCGCGGCCAGACCTTGAAGCCGGACGCGTTGATCATGTCCTTCTTGCGGTCGACGACGTAAAGCCAGCCCTGTTCGTCCATGAACCCGATGTCGCCGGTGCGCAGCTCCCCGTCCGGGAAGGTCTCCGCGGTCGCGTCGGGCCGCCGCCAGTAACCGGGCACGACCTGCGGTCCGCTGACCACGATCTCGCCCTGCTCCCCGAAAGGCACCTCGGCGCCCTGTTCGTCGACGATCCGGACGATCGCGTCCCGGACCGGCAGCCCGACGGCCAGCGTCCCGGAGGCCGGATCCACCGGCGCCTCCAGACCCGGGGGCACCGAGGCGCAGGGCGCGCTGCACTCGGTCAGGCCGTAGCCGTTGCGGATGTACGGCCCGAAGTCCGCCCGGAACTTCTCCACCAGGGCGGGCGGCAGCGGCGCCCCGCCGGAGTAGATCACCTGGAACGAGGAGAAGTGCTCCCGGGTGACGGCCGGGTGCGCGGCCAGCGCCATGAAGGCCGTCGAGGGACCCACGGTGTAGTGCGGCTTGTGCTCGGCGAACGCGTCGAGGACGACACCCGCCTCGAAGCGGTACGCCAGGACGAGCGTGCCCGCGCTGTTCAGGCAGCCGCCGAGCTGGCACACCATGCCGGTGATGTGGAACAGCGGCGCCATCGCGAAGTACACGGGCGCCTCGGGCAGGGCGATCCCCACGCTCTGCTGTTCGGCGTTGTGCATGATGTTGCCGTGCGTGTTGGTGGCGCCCTTCGGCGTGCCGCTGGTGCCCGAGGTGTAGCTGATCAGGGCGATGTCGGACGGCCCGGGGTCACGGTCCTCGGGCGCCTCGTACCCGGCACGAGCCACGGTGGTCAGATCGGCGGCGTCGACGGGCTGCGGCAGCCGCTCGAAGGAGAGCACGCGCGCGTCGCCGCGTGTCTGGAAGTCCAGCTCGCACCCGGTCAGCACGATCCGCACCGGCGAGTCGGCGGCCGTCTCGCGCAGATACGACTCCCAGGCCCGGTCGGAGCAGACGAGCGCGGCGACCTCCCCGTCCCGCAGCACATGCCCGACCTCCCCCGACTTGTACATGGGGTTGACCGGCACCACGGTCGCCCCGGCCTTCCACGCACCGAGCAGGGCGATCACGAACAGCGGGGAGTTCTGCAGCAGGATCGCCACCCGGTCCCCGCGCTCCAGCCCCCGCGAGGCCAGGTGCCCGGCGACGGAGTCGCTCAGCTCGTCGACCTCGCGATAGCTGAGCCGCCCGTCGAAGTAGGCGAGGAAGACCCGCTCGGGATCCTCGGCGACGGCCCGCCGCAACGCGTGCACCAGCGAGTCGACCGGGCGGATGGGGGCCTTCTGCGCCTCGTTGAGCAGCGCCACCCAGGGCTTGGCCGCATAGCGGGACTCGGTCATCGCGCCTCCTCCCACCGCTTCTGGATGTGATTCATGCTGTCCAGCCACTGATCAGGACTGCTGGCCCGGGCCTGGTAGTACCCGGCGACCTCCGGATGCGGCAGGATCAGGAACCGGTCCTCCTCGATCCCCCGGAACAGCGCGTCGGCCACATCCCCCGGCTCGATGGCGGTGGGCCGCAGCACGAGATCCCCCGCACTACCGGTGGCGGCCAGCATGTCGGTCCGCACCCCCTGCGGACAAACGGCGTGCACCTTGATCCCACGATGCCGATACGTCAACGAGAGCCACTCGGCGAAGGCGTAGGCCCCGTGCTTGGTGACGCTGTACGAGGGCGCCCCGATCATGGTCAGCAGCCCGGCAGCGGAAACGGTCGACACGAACCGCCCACTCCCCCGCTCCAGCCAGGCGGGAAGCAGCTCATGGGCGGCCCGGACATGAGCCATGAGGTTCACGTCCCAGGAGGTGGCCCAGGTCTTCTCGTCGAGAACCTGGTCGACGTCCCCGTCATCGAAGGCGACACCGGCATTGGCACAGTAGACGTCGATGACACCACCGAGCGCGTCCCGAGCATCGGCAACGATCGCGGAGGCGTCCCCGGCGACTGCGATCCCCCCGATCTCGTCGGCAACGGCCTTGGCCCGGTCAGAGTCGAGATCATTCACGACGACCCGGGCCCCCTCGGCGGCAAACCGCCGGGCAAGGGCAGCCCCAATACCTCCTCCAGCCCCCGTGACCACCACACCAGCACCCTGAACGGCTCCCACCATGAGTCTCCTTCGACTACGGCCTGCGGTGCGGCCCAGACTAACCAGTCGGTATGTAACAGGGAAGGGTGACTGTCCCCACCTCAGGGGCGCGGGGCCGTATCGATCAACCCGCGGGAGCAATACCTTGCCCCCCATGCGCCTATCCAGACGAGCCCTCCTCGCAGCGACAACGGCAGCAACATCCCTCACCGCAGCAGCCCCCACCGCCACAGCCGAACGCCGCAACCCCCTCCACACCGGCTTCGAACGCCTCGCAGCCGGCGGCTACGCACGACTGGACGGCCGACGCGTAGGAATCGTCACCAACCCCACCGGCATCACCAGAGACGCCCACCACATCGTCGACGTCATGCACAAAGACCCCCGCGTGAACCTCGTCGCCGTCTTCGGCCCGGAGCACGGCTTCCGCGGCACGGCCCAGGCCGGCGGCTCCGAGGGCCGCTACGACGACCCCGCCACCGGCCTCCCCGTCTACGACACGTACCTCAAGAGCGGCCGGCCCCTGGCGGACATCTTCACCAGCGCCGCCGTCGACACCGTCGTGTTCGACATCCAGGACGTCGGCGCCCGCTTCTACACGTATATCTGGACGCTCTACGACTGCATGGAGGCGGCCCAGCTGGCCGGCAAACGCTTCGTCGTCCTGGACCGCCCCAACCCCGTGACCGGCCGAACGGCCCAAGGCCCGGTCCTGCACAGGGAGTTCGCGACGTTCGTCGGCCGGCAGCCGATCTCCCAGGCACACGGCATGACGGTCGCCGAGCTCGCCCGCCTGTTCAACGGCGAGTTCCTCGCCGCCCCCGTCCCCCTGGAGACCGTCCTCATGACGGGTTGGCAGCGCTCGGAGTTCTACGACGCCTCCGCCCTCCCCTGGGTCCCGCCGAGCCCCAACATGCCGACCCCCGACACCGCGCTCGTGTACTCCGGCACCTGCATGTTCGAGGGCACGAACCTCTCCGAGGGCCGCGGCACCACCCGCCCCTTCGAACTCCTCGGCGCGGACGGCATCGACGGCCGCTGGGCGGCCGCGGCGAACGAACTCGCCCTGCCCGGCGTGCACTTCAGGGAGGCGTACTTCGCGCCGACCTTCTCCAAGTTCCAGGGCAAGACCATCGGCGGCGTTCAGATCCACGTGCACGACCGGACGTCGTACGACCCCGTCCGTACCGGAGTCGCCCTGCTGGTGACCGCCAAGAAGGTGTGGAGCGGCTTCGGTTGGCGCTCCGACAACTGGATCGACAGACTCACCGGCTCCACCGACGTGCGGACACGGATCGACGCAGGCGCGAGCACCGACGAGGTGGTGGCGGGCTGGCAGGAGGAACTGGCGGGATTCCGGCGGATTCGAAAGGAATACCTCCTCTACAAGTGACTCGCGGCGTATGGCCATCGTTGCCCGGTGGGAGGACGATGCGCCCACATCGCACCACTACGGGGGACGAGGGGGCCAGTCATGGCACAGCCCGCAATGAGCGTGACTCCTTACTGGGAGCTGACCTTCGACGCGGACGGGGACCCGGACGGGCGGGAGCGCGACCGGCTGCTGGCCGAGGTCCCGGACCGCGGCGTGCATGACCTGATCGTCTTCGCGCACGGCTGGAACAACGACCGTTCGGGCGCGACCTCCCTCTACCGGCGGTTCTTCGCGCCGATCCCGAAGCTCGCGCCGAAGGCGAAGATCGGGTACGTGGGCGTGGTCTGGCCGTCGATGCGGTTCTGCGACGAGCCGATCCCCGACTTCCCGAAGTCCGTGGTGGCCATGGAAGCGGAGGCGGCCCCGGCGTCGGAGTCGGCCCTCGACAAGGACACCCGGCACGCGCTGTTCGAGGCGTTCCCCGGGCGGGCCACCGTGGTCGACCAGATCGCCCGCATGCTGGACCAGCGGCCGGACAACGAACTCGATGAGTTCGGGCGGCTGGTGCGGCTGCTGGTGGAGGTCGTGCCGGGCGGACCCCAGCCGCTCTTCGCCGCGGACACCCTCGCGGAGGGCGTCCCGCAGAGCGAGCCCGTGCTGTTCACCGGGGACGCGGCGACGCTGTGCGACGAGTTCGCGCAGGCGCTGGCGTCGCTGCGGTCCGGTGGTGACCCGGAGGGGTTCTCGTTGCCGAATCCCTGGGACGGGGCGAAGGAACTGCTGCGGCAGGCGGCGTACTACGCGATGAAGCGGCGCGCGGGGACCGTGGGCGAGCGTGGACTCGGCCGGGTGGTGGGGCAGTTGGCCGCCGCGGCACCGGAGGTGCGGGTGCATCTGGTGGGGCACAGCTTCGGCGGGCGGCTGGTGTCGTTCGCGCTGCGCGGGCTGCCGGAGGGCGTGCACTCGGTGAAGTCGGTGACGCTGCTCCAAGGGGCCTTCTCGCACTACGCGTTCGCGGCCCGGCTGCCTCAGGACGCGCGCGCGGGTGGGGTGTTGCAGGGTCAGCAGAACCGGATCGACGGTCCGCTGGTGTGCTGCTACTCCCACTTCGACCAGGCGCTCGGCACGCTCTACCCACTTGCCTCGCGGATGGCGAACGAGAACAACGCGGTCGCCGGCTTCGACCTCGGGCGGACCCTCGGACCCGAGTGGGGGGCGATGGGCCACGACGGGGTGCAGGCCGTGTCGGGGACTGAACAGTTGGATCTGGCCCGGGCCCTGGCCGGCCCGCTGCCCGCGTCGGGCTGCGTGAACGTCGACGCGGCCGCGGTGGTCAACCGCGGCGGCCCGCCGTCCGGGGCGCACAGCGACATCGTGCACCCCGAACTCGCGCGGGTGGTACTGACGGCGGGCCGCATCATCTGACCCACCGTCAGTGCTATGTCACATACCACATGACACGTCTGCCATGTCACCGGTGTGACGTGTACTCCACCACCTGCTGGAACGTCGGCCGGTTCTGCCAGCTGATGTTGTAGTGCTTGATCCCGCCCAGCGTCCGCTGGACGATCGAGTCCGCGCACCACTGGTCGCCCGCCGAGCACAGCGAGTCCCCGGGATAGACCGTCGAGGCCGACGTCCCGGCCGCCGTCTTGAGGGTGCTGATCAGGATGTCCCGGCAGGAGCTGAGGACTCCGCCGCCGCAGTACGTCTGCGCCAGCGGTCCCTGCACGGTCTCGCCGAGCACCGAGCGGATGTCCTTGTCGACGTAGCTCCACCAGCCGTACTGGAAGGAGCTGCCCGCGTGCGAGCCGGTGGGTCCGTGCGCGGCCGACGGGGACTCGTCGATCGGCAGGTTGTTGCTGAACGCGGTGTAGAGGTCGCTGCCGAGGCCCGGTTGGAACTCGGCCTTCACCAGCAGCGGCCACCACGCGTCGAGGATGCGGATCGCGTCGGCGTTGGCGTACGTCTTCGAACCTGCCGACGTCTCCGTGCGCTTGGCGCCCGCCGTCACCCACGCCTGGAGCTTGGTCACCGCCGCCGCGGCCGTGGAGTCGGTCACCGTACTGCTGTTGACGACCTTCAGCAGCTTCGGCAGCACGTCCTCGGCGCGCAGGTCGGCGAGGGCCGCGTCCGCCATCGCCTGCACCAGTTTCGTCCGGGTCACCCCGCCGGCCGCGACCAGTTTCTTCACCCGGTCCTCGAGCAGGTTGCCGCGATGCACGGAACCGTCGCCCCAGGGCGCGGACGCGTAGTCGAGGGCCTGCTTGTTGTTCCAGGAGATGTAGTAGTCCTGGTCGATGGAGTTGGGGTGGGCCGAAGCGGCCGTGTAGTCGGCCGTGTTGGTGGTCGGGTCCCAGTTCTTCCACTCGTAGGCGGCCTGGCCCCACACCGGGAAGTCGGCGTCGACGCCGCTCGCGCGCACCGGGTTGTTGCCGCTGTTGTAGTACGCGGTGTGCGAGGAGTCGGCGTAGAACCAGTTGAAGGTGTAGTTGATGTGCTGCACCGCGCTCTGGAAGGTCTGCGGGCTGTTCACATAGCTCGGGTCGTTGAGCATCTGGAAGCCGATGATCGAGTCGGCCTCGTGCATGTAGGAGGAGCGCAGGGTGGTGTAGGCGACCTTCTTGCCGCCGACGGTCGCCCGGTATTCGACGGGTCCGTACTTGGTCTTCCAGACTCTCATCGTGTACGACCCCGCGGCCGTGCTGTCGGCCGTGGTGGGCGCCCAGGAGTTCGTCTGCTCGACCTTGTCCATGGCGGTGCAGGTGCCGTGGTAGAGGTAGTGGTAGTCGTCCGTGCACAGTTCGACGGCGTAGCTGTCGATGATGTCCTGGCCGGAAGTGGTCGCGGACCACGAGTAGTCCTGGCCGCGGCCGAGTTCGACGTACATGCTCAGGCCCGCGAAGGAGGCGCCGCGGGCGCTGATGCCCGGGCCCTGGATCTCCTGGAGCATGAGCAGCTGGGGTGCGAAGTAGCCGGTCTGCGGGCCGAACACGGCGATGGGGTGGCCGCTGGCCGTGTACTTGCCGCTCACCACGAGGGCGTTGGACATCCCGCGCCTGGCCGAGCTGAGGGCGGTCGCGGTCGCCGTCTCGGAGGCGGCGGTGGCGGACTGGCTCGCGCCGGTGCCGGTGGCGTCGTAGACGAGGGGCTCGGTCGTCACCGAACCGGAGTCGGGCAGCGCCTCGCCCTGCGGGTCGGTCGGCTTGGTGGCGTACGGGAAGCTCGTGCCGTCGTGGACGGTGAGGACGGCCTCGGGGTCGTTGCGCTCACGGAAGGACTCCCAGACCTTGGTGCCCGCCTCCACGCCGTACTTGGACTGGGCGGCGATGAGCGAGATCGCGTTGTTGACCTCGCCGCCTCCGCCGGCGCCGAAGAGCGAGCCGATCACGGAGGCCAGCGCGACCAGGTCGGTGATCTTGAAGTGGTCGATCGTGCCGGCGTTGGTGACGGAGTCCTTGTGGCCGGTGAGGACGTACTCGCCGGGGAAGTAGCGGCCGCTGTCGGAGGCGTCGATGTAGGAGTTGATGCCGTCGAGGTAGGCGTTGGCGTCGGTGAGAGCCTGCTGGCCGCGGGTGCCGTTGTTGGCGACGGCGTTGTCGATCTGCGCCTGGAGGTCGGCCTCGGTGTAGGGGGCGTTGCGGTAGAACTCCTGCTCCAGGCCCTGGTTGGAGGCGGCGCCACCGGCAAAGGTGGTGAGCTGGCCGCGGCCCACGTGCCGGAACACATCCATGAGCCACAGCCGGTCCTCAGCGGCGGCATACCCGGCCCCGAACTCGGTGCCGTACCTAGTTGTACCGGTGATGTGCGGTACGCCCGTCTTCTTGTCGCGGACGATCGTCACGTCGCTGCGGTTCGCAGGCTTCTCCGTGGAGGCGACTTGATCGGAAGCGACCCCGAACGACGCGTCGTTGAAGAACGTGTTGATCGTGGCATCGGTGAGCGTGGACGCGCCCTTGGCCAGGTTGGCGTAGGGGCCGAGCTGGTCCTCGGCGTGGTCGGGCTGGGTGCCGAAGGCCTGGTTGAGGAGGATCTGGGCGAGGGTCGCGTTGCCGTTCTCGCCCGGCGGCAGGATGTCGGAACACTGGCCGCCGCAGTAGTCGTTCGAGGCCGCGGCCGCCGCCGGCGCCTGGGCAAGCGGGGACAGAAGGGCAGCAATCAGGGCGCATATCGATGCGCCCTTCAGGAACCCGGTGAGCCTGCCGGGAGTTCTCAGTCTGTCAAGGGTGGTACGCGAGGTGCGTCGTGGCATGGCAGCTCCAACCGACGGGGGGTGAGCCGGGACGTTACCGGCGGTATCCCCGGGTTTGAAGATGAACATGCGTCAAGTTTTGGTACTCGGTGAGGCGGCTTATGGGGGTCATCGGAAATCGGATGGAGCCGAATCGCTTGTCGATACGTCTATTCGGCGACGTCCGTACGACGACGCCGAAGTGACCGAAGTACAGGTGCAGGTGTGACGGAGGTGCAGGGCGATGGCCGGTTTCCGGAGTCTGGCGAGACAGGTCCGCGATCCGCGGTGCGATCTGGCACTGCGGCGGTACTCACTGCGCAAGTGCCTGGAGCGGTTCGCTCCTTATGGGCACAGGGCGACCTGGGACCACTTGAGTTCCCGGGCAGGTTTCGGTCCCGAGGACCGTTCTCCCGACCCGGTGCGGCTCGTGGCCGCACTGGAGGAGTTGGAGGAGGCGCGTTCGGTGTGGCTGGCCTATGAGGTCGACTTCGCCGAGCGGCGCCGGAAGGAAAAGCACGACGGACTGCGCAGGCCGGGCACGGTGGACGACTGGCACCGGCTGACCTGGGGCGGTTTCGGTGTCGCCTGGTGCGACGACCCGCGGGTGCACCCCCGTGAGTCGCTGGCCGAGGTGCTGCGCCGGCTGACGTCCGCCCTGGAGCGCGAACCGGGCTCGGGGTGCCCGGTGTGCGGCGGGGAGCGCCTGATCTGGAAGTACGACCTGGACCACGAACCCTCGGCGGGTCCGGTCTGCACTCACTGCGGAATTCTCGTACCACGGCCCGTGCTCAAGCCCGAGGCCCTGGCGGACGCAAGGCGCGGAAGGCTGCTGGTGTCGGCCTAGCACGGCGGGGGTGCGCCGGGGATGCCGCACCCCCTATTTGTCCCCTTTCTGCGAAACGGATCGACGCAAGGCTCCTTTACGGCAATTGTCCGCCGGGCTGTTGTCAGTGGTAGCTGGCAGGCTTGGGGCATGGTGCAGGTGTGTCTGAACGGATCGCGGGGATCCGCCGACGGCGCGATGGTGCCGCTGACTCCGGAGGCGATGGCCGAGTCCGCGGCGCGGGCGGTCGCGGCCGGGGCCACGGACGTGCACGTCCATCCCAAGAGCCCGTGCGGGGACGACTCCTTGTCGCCCAAGGTGCTCGCGCCGACGCTGGCGGCGATCCGGGCGCGGGTGTCGGTGCCGGTCGGCGTGACCACGGGCGCATGGGCGGAACCGGATCCGGCGGCCCGCCTGGAGCGGATACGGAGCTGGGCGAGCCTGTCAGCCCTGCCCGACCACGCCTCCGTCAACTGGCATGAGCAGGGCGCCGAGGAGATCGCCGCCGCGCTGCTGGACCTGGGCATCGGCGTCGAGGCCGGCATCTGGTCCGGCACGGACGGCGCGGCCCGCTTCGCCGCCTCACCGCTCGCCGCACGGGTACTGAGGGTGCTGGCCGAGGTGACGGACACCTCACCGGACACGGCGGAGCGGACCGCGCGCGGCCTTCTGACCGACCTCGGCCCGGCCGCCCACGGCCGCCCGGTACTCCTGCACGGCGAGGACGGCGGCGCCTGGCCGGTGCTGCGGCTGGCCGGACGGCTGGGCCTGGCGACCCGAATCGGCCTGGAGGACACGCTGCTCCTGCCGGACGGACAACGGGCCCTGTCCAACGCTCAGTTGGTGGCCGAGGGGCTGCTCCAGTACGGGTGAGCCCAGCGCTCGCCCTCGGGGAGGACCTGGAGCTCGCAGCGCAGGGCGAGATCGTCCTCGCCCGCCGCGCGCAGCCGGGCGGCACCCGGGCCGGCCAACCAGGCGCGCAGGTCCGCGACACCCGCGTCCTCACTGTCGTCGTCCCACCAGGAGAACGGAGAGGCGTCGGAGAGCAGGTCGTAGAGCCAGACGTCGGCGATGTGGACGAGGTGCGCGTCGGCCGCCGGACCGCCGACCCACCCCTTCAGGAACGGGGTCACGGTCCGGGCGATCGTCACGCAGGTCTCGAAGATGTCCTCTATGCCGTACGGCGGCTCGGGCGTCGCGAGCGCGTCCTGCCACCAGGCATGCAGAAAGGCCTCGATCGCGGCGACCTGCGCGGCCGGCCAGGAGCGCCAGTCCGCGCGGGTCAGCCCGTGGGCTCCGTATGCGATCGAGCCCAGGGAGCCGTCGGCCATCGCCCGCGCGGCCTGCGGCAGGAGGCGGCGCATCGATGCCGGGTGGTCGTCGAAGTGGTCGGGCACCTCGTAGAGGTAGTACCGGACCACGTCCACCGGTATCGGCACGTACGGCGTGCGCAGATAGGCCGTCTCCTCGGGCGCGTGGCAGTGGCCGCAGCCGGTCTCCGCAAGGCTGGCGAACCCGTTGAAGACGGTGTCGATGTCCGCGAGGGCGGCGTCAAGGGCGGGAGAGGACAAGGGAGTTGGTCCCGTCAGGACTCCGTGCGCGGCGTCTCGGCCGGCCGAAGATCACGACGTTACCAGCCACTAATCCACTCGCTCCACCCCTTTCCCGTCCGGACAGTTGGGAGGCGATGAAACCGAACTGAACGACCCAGGAACCGAGGTGTCTGTCCCATGTCGACGCTGCGCGTCACCGCCGAAGTGCTGACCGTCCACGAGCATCCCAACGCCGATGCGCTCGAACTGGCCCAGGTGGGCCTGTACCGGGCCGTCGTCGTCAAGGGCGCGTACCGCACCGGCGACACCGCCGTCTACATCCCCGAGCAGTCCGTGCTGCCGGCCGGGCTGATCGACGAGCTGGGGCTGACCGGGCGCCTCGCGGGGAGCAACTCGGACCGGGTGAAGGCGGTGCGGCTGCGCGGCGAGCTGTCGCAGGGCATCGTGTGCCGGCCGAAGGCGCTGGACGGCGTCGACCTGGCGCGGGCCGCCCTGGACGGGACGGACTTCGCGGAGCTGCTCGGCATCACCAAGTGGGTGCCGCCGATCCCGCCCACGATGAACGGCGACGTCGAGTCCGCGCCCGATCTGCTGCCCTGGGTGGACATCGAGAACATCCAGCGGTTTCCGGACATCTTCACACCGGGCGAGGCTGTGGTCCTGACCGAGAAGCTGCACGGCTCGGCCTGTCTGCTGACGTATCTCGCGGGCGAGGACCGGGTGCACGTCTCGTCGAAGGGCTTCGGCGCCAAGTCCCTCGCCCTGAAGGAGGATCCGCGCAACCTCTACTGGCGTGCGGTGCACGGGCACGGGGTCGCCGGGGTCGCGGCGCGGCTGGCCGAGCGGCTCGGGGCGCGACGGGTCGGCATCTTCGGCGAGGTGTACGGGGCCGGGGTGCAGGACCTGACGTACGGCGCGGACGGACGCCGGGAGAGCCTCGGTTACGCCGTCTTCGACGTGTCCGCGGAGATCGACGGCACGGTGCGCTGGCTGGACCCGGCCGAACTGCTCGACGGGGAGCTGCCGTCGGTGCCCCGGCTGTACGAGGGGGCGTACGACATCGAGCGGGTGCTGGAGGTCGCGAGCGGACGCGAGACGGTGTCCGGCCGGGGGCTGCACCTGCGGGAGGGCGTGGTGATCCGGCCCGCCGTGGAACGGTACAGCCCGGTGACCGGGGGCCGGGCGATCGCCAAGGCGGTCAGTCCGGCGTATCTGACGCGGAAGGGCGGGACGGAGTACGAGTGACCACGGGCCGCGCGACGGCTACCTGGCCCTCCGGCGCTCCACCATCAGCCGCGAGCCCGTCATCCGGTCGCCGAAGACGTCGTCCGGGTTGGACAGGACACAGGTGTCCAGGGAGAGGCAGCCGCAGCCGATGCAGTCCGTGAGGTGATCCCGGAGGCGGTTCAACTGCTTGATGCGCTCGTCCAGTTCCGTGCGCCAGGCCGCCGAGAGTCGGGCCCAGTCCTCGCGGGTGGGGGTGCGTTCCTCGGGGAGTGCGGAGAGGGCCTCGCGGATGGTGGCCAGCGGGATGCCGACGCGCTGGGCGGCGCGGACGAAGGCCACCCGGCGCAGCGCGTCGCGGTGGTAGCGGCGTTGGTTGCCCGCGGTGCGGCGGCTGCTGATCAGCCCCTTGGACTCGTAGAAGTGCAGGGCGGAGACGGCGGCCCCGCTCCGCGCGGCGAGCTGGCCGACCGTGAGCTCGTGGATCTTCTCAGGAATCTGGGGCACCCCTCGAACCCTACCCACCCCGCCCGGGCCACCGTCCGTTGACATTGGTTTCCCGGCCGACCATGCTAAGCAGTTGCTTAGACATCAGTGGCAGAGGAGGCCGAGACATGGCAGAGCCGAGGATCTTCACGTCCGTCGACGACCTGAAGGCGGCGGTCGGCGAGCAGCTGGGGTACACCGACTGGCTGGAGATCGACCAGAAGCGGATCGACCTCTTCGCGGAGGCCACCGGCGACCACCAGTGGATCCACGTGGACCCGGAGAAGGCCGCGGCGGGCCCGTTCGGCACGACCATCGCGCACGGGTACCTCACCCTGTCGCTGCTGCCCCTGTTCGGCCCGCAGCTGATCGAGGTCCAGGGCGTGAAGATGGGCGTCAACTACGGCACCAACAAGGTCCGTTTCCCGGCCCCCGTCCCGGTCGGTTCGCGGCTGCGGGCGACGGCGACGATCAGCAGCGTCGAGGACGTGGCCGGCGGGGTCCAGCTGGCCGTCGCCTACAGCGTGGAGCGCGAGGGCGGCGACAAGCCGGTCTGCGTCGCCGAGTCGGTGGCCCGCTTCTACCTCTAGCCGGGCTTCTGCCTCTCAACGGGGGCTACTTGACCCCCACCATCCGCAGCACGAGGTCGGCGTAGAGCGCGCCGACCTCGTCGGGCGTCCAGGGGCCCTCGATGTTGAACCAGCGGGCCACGTCGATGCAGAGCGAGAGCACCGCGAGGGTGGTGCCCTTGACGTCCAGGACGTCGAACTCGCCCGCCGCGATGCCGTCCTCGATGATCCCGCGCACCTCGGCGTCGCACTGCCGGCGCAGCGCGAGGATCTCGGCGCGGGCCTCGGGCCCGAGCGAGTCCAGCTCGTACTGCACGACCCGGGCGGTGGTACGGCCGCCCGCGTGCCACCGTACGAAGGAGCTGACCGCGTCGGCGAGCCGCTCGGTCGGCGTGCCCTCGCGCCGGGCGGCCGTGCGCAGGATGTCCACCGCCTTCTCGTGGCCGATCCGACTGATGCGGTGGAGCAGCTCTTCCTTGGTCTTGTAGTGGATGTAGAGCGCGGCCGGGCTCATGCCGGCGCGGCCCGCGATGTCGCGGGTCGTCGTGGCGTGGTAGCCGCGCTCGGCGAAGGCCTCCACGGCGGCCATCAGCAAACGCCGGGCCGCGTCGGGCGTGACCTCACCCCACGGCGCCACTTCGCCGCCGGCCGTCTCCTCCGCCGTAGTCATCGCTCGCTCGCCCCTCTCACCGACAGGACCCCAACCATACCGCTGAAGGTGAGCAACCGCTTAGAGTGCCCGCTCAGAGCTTTTCGAAGGGGTGGAACGCCCGCTCGGTGGCCTCCTGCCGGTCGCGGATCACCTTGGCGAGGGTGAAGGCGGAGGTGACGAGGTACAGGACGGCGATGGCGAGGAAGGCCCGTACCCATGCGTCGGCGTTCAGCTTGAAGATGCCGATGGCGGTCGCGGCCATCGCCACGGCGAAGGAGGCGACGGCCTGGCCGTAGAAGGCGGCCGTGTTCTGCTGCTTGCCCGGTGTGTCACTCATGGGGACAAGGGTCGACGGATGTGGCCGGTCCCACATCCGCGCAAGTACCTAGACGCTACTCAGAACGCCGAAATCCCGGTCAGGGCACGGCCGATGAGGAGCTTCTGGATCTGGCTGGTGCCCTCGTAGAGGGTCATCACGCGGGCGTCGCGCAGCAGTTTGCCCGCCGGGTACTCGTCGATGTAGCCGTAGCCGCCGAAGACCTGGAGGGCGTTGTTGGCGGCGCGGACGGCGGCCTCGGAGGCGAAGAGCTTGGCCTTGGAGGACTCGACGGCGAAGGGCTGTCCGCGGTCGATGAGGTCGGCGACCCGCCAGGTCAGCAGTCGGGCCGCGTCCACGTCGACGGCGATGTCGCTGATCAGCTCCTGGACGAGCTGGTGCCCGGCGATCGGCGTCCCGAACTGCTCGCGCTCACCGGCATACCGGACGGCCGCGTCGAGCGCCGCCTGGGCGATGCCGACGCACCCCGCCGCGACCGACATCCGCCCCTTCGCGAGGGCCGACATGGCGACCGAGAAACCCTTGCCCTCCTCGCCCAGCATCGCCGAGGCGGGCACGCGTACGTCCTCCAGGACCAGCTCGGCGGTGGCCTGGCCACGCAGGCCGAGCTTGCCGTGGATGGTGCGGCGGGTCAGGCCGGGGGTGTCGGTCGGCACCAGGAAGGCGGAGACGCCCTTGTGGCCCGGCGCGTCGGTGGAGCGGGCGAACAGCAGCACCACATCGGCCCAAGTGCCGTTCGTGATGAACATCTTGGTGCCGTTGACGATGTACTCGTCACCGTCGCGCACCGCGCGCGTGGTGAGGTTGCCCGCGTCGGAGCCGGTGCCCGGCTCGGTCAGGCCGAAGCAGCCGACGTACTCGCCGGCGGTGAGCCCTGGCAGCCAGCGCCGCTTCTGCTCCTCGCTCCCCCACCCGGCGATCGTCTTGGCGACCAGCCCGAGCGAGACCGACACGATCCCGCGCACGGACGAGTCACCGCGCCCCAGCTCCTCCGTGACCAGGCAGTACGCAAGATGGTCGCCACCGGAGCCGCCGTACTCCTCGTCGACGGTCAGCCCCAGGAAGCCGACCTCGCCGAGCTTCTTCACGATCGAGCGGTCGACCTCCTCCGCCCGGTCCCAGGTGATGACGTGCGGGGCGATCTCGCGGTCCACGAAGTCCTTGGCGAGCCGCCGGACGGCTTCCTGCTCGTCGCTGAGCCCCAGATTCATGACCGGTCACCCCACTCGAGATCCTGCACATTTAAATTAGCACTGCTAGTTTCGGTCGTGCAGCCCTACTATGTGCGCCATGGCCCGACCGCGCAAGCCCCTGCTCAGCACCGACCGGATCGTCGAGACGGCACGAGCGCTGGTGGACGCGGAGGGCCTCGCGGCCGTCTCCACGCGTCGGCTCGCCGCCGAGCTCGGGGTCAGCGGCCCCTCCCTCTACAACCACTTCCGCACCAAGGACGAGATCCTGGAGGCCGTCGCCGACTCGGTGAGCGCGCAGGTCGACCTGTCGATGTTCGAGGACGGCCGCGAGTGGCGGACCGCGCTGCACGACTGGGCGGTCTCCTACCGGGCCGCCCTGCGCGACCACCCCAACATCGTCCCGGTCCTCGCGCAGGGGCCCGGGCGGCGGCCGGCCGGGCTGCGGCTGGCGGACGCGGTGTACGGCGCAATGGTCCGCGCGGGATGGCCGGCGTCGCAGGCCACGTCCATCGGCGCGCTGATGCGGTACTTCATCATGGGCTCCGCGCTCGGCTCGTTCGCGGGCGGCTTCGTGGACGACGCGGAGGCCTACGACCCCGCGGACTATCCGCACCTCGGGCAGGCGCATCTGCTCGCCGAGCAGCAGGAGAAGATCGACGAGCGGGCCTTCGAGACGGGCCTCACCGCGCTGCTCGACGGGCTGGCGGGACAGTACGAGCAGCTGCGGCAGCCGACGTAACGACACTTCGGCCGGCGCCGAAGTGTCCGTACCGCATGCTGGCCCCATGACCACCAGGGAGAACCAGGCACCCGGCCTCGCCCGCCTCGCCGGCCTGATCGCGGACGAGACGCGGGCCGCGTGTCTGCTGGCGCTGCTGGACGGGCGGGCGTGGACGGCGGGCGAACTGGCGCGGCACGCGGGGGTCGCCGCGTCGACGCTGAGCGAGCACCTGGGCAAGCTCGTCGCGGGTGGGCTGCTGGCCGAGGAGCGGCAGGGGCGGCACCGGTACGTACGGTTCGCGGACGGGCGGGTGGCCCAGCTGGTGGAGGATCTGGTCGCGCAGGTGGAGCCCGGGGATGTCGTACCGCCTCGGGGGTTGCGGGAGTCGAGCGCGGGGGCCGCGATGGCCCGGGGGCGGACCTGTTACGACCATCTGGCGGGGCGGATCGGGATCGCGGTGACCGACGCGATGACGGTACGGGGGTTGTTGGTACAGGACACCGGGTTCGCGCTGACGGAGGCGGGGGTGGGGTGGTTCGGGGCGGCGGGGATCCCGCTCGCGCGGACGGGGCGGCGGCCGTTGGTGCGGGGGTGCCTCGACTGGACCGAGCGGCGGCCGCATCTGGCGGGGGCCGCGGGGGCGGCGCTGTGTGCTCATGCGCTGGGTGCGGGGTGGTGTGTGCGGGTCGGGTCGGGGCGGGCGGTGAGGGTTACGACGGCGGGTGAGCAGGCACTTCAGGAACTCCTCGGCATCGATGCGTCGGCGTTGCGATGAACAGCACCCCGTCCGAAATCCGCCAGCCTCCGTCTCGTACCGCCCCTAGCCTCTGGAGCATGATGAACCCCCGTCACACCCACCTGCTCGCCCCCGCTGCCGCAGTCGTCACCGTGGTGTTGTGGGCCTCCGCCTTCGTTTCCATCCGGAGTGCGGGGGACGCCTACTCGCCGGGGGCGTTGGCGCTCGGGCGGTTGTCGGCCGGGTTGTTGGCGCTGGGGGTGCTCTGTCTTGTACGGCGGGAAGGGTTGCCGCCGCGGGCCGCCTGGCGGGGGATCGCCATATCCGGGGTGCTCTGGTTCGGCTTCTACATGGTCGCGTTGAACTGGGGCGAGCAGCAGGTCGACGCCGGTACCGCCGCGCTGGTCGTGAACATCGGGCCGATCCTGATCGCGCTGCTCGGGGCCCGGCTGCTCGGGGATGCGATGCCGCCCCGGCTGCTGGCGGGGATGGCCGTGTCGTTCGCGGGGGCCGTGGCCGTCGGGCTGTCGATGTCCGGGGGCGGTGGGTCCTCGGTGCTGGGTGTCGTGCTGTGTCTGCTCGCCGCGGTCGCGTACGCGGGCGGGGTCGTCGCGCAGAAGCCGGCCCTCGGGCACGGGAGTGCGCTCCAGGTGACCACGTTCGGGTGTCTGGTCGGGGCCGTGGGGTGTCTGCCGTTCGCCGGGCAGTTGGTGAGCGAGGCGGCGGACGCGCCGGTGTCGGCGACGCTCAACATGGTCTATCTGGGCGTGTTTCCGACCGCGCTCGCGTTCACCACGTGGGCGTACGCACTGGCCCGTACGACGGCCGGCCGGATGGGCGCGACGACGTACGCCGTGCCCGCCCTGGTCGTACTGATGTCGTGGCTGGCGCTCGGTGAGGTGCCGGGGTTGATGACGCTGGGCGGGGGCGTGCTGTGCCTGGCGGGTGTGGCCGTGTCCCGGTCGCGCCCCCGTACCCGGGCGCCGCGGACGCTCGAATCGTCGGGCGACGCCGAACCACTCAGAAAGTGACCAGCGCCCGTCCCCCTTCCCCGCCAGCATGTTCTCGAAGGCCGCCGGGATGCCGTCCAGGGCGATCCGTTCCGTCACCAGGGCGGCCAGGTCCAGGCGGCCCGCCCGGACGTGGTCGGCCAGGATCGGGAGGTCCTTGGACGGGTCCGAGTTGCCGTAGACGCAGCCCGCGAGGGTCCGGCCCCAGTGGAAGAGCTCCAGGGCGTTGAAGGTGACCTGTTGGTCCTTGCCGCCGATGCCGACCACCGTCGTGCGGCCGCCGCGGCGGGTGGACTCCCAGGCCGTGCGGATGGTGACCGCTCGGCCCACGCACTCCACGGCCACGTCCACGCCCTGCTTGCCGGTCAGGGCGCGGATCTCGCGGGCCGTGTTCTCCGACGCCACCACGTAGTCCGTGGCGCCCGCCCGCCGTGCCAACTCCTCCTTCTCCGGGGAGACATCGACCGCGACGATGCGGGACGCGCCCGCGATCCGGGCCGCCTGGAGGGCCGCCAGGCCCACTCCCCCGACGCCGTACACCGCGACCGTCTCCCCCGGCTGCACCCGCGCCGAGTGGTGGACGGCGCCGTAGCCGGTGAGGACCGCGCAGCCCAGCAGGGCCGCGTCGGTGAGCGGGACGCCCTCGGGGAGGGGAAGGACACAGGAGGCGGAGACGACCGTCTCCTCGGCGAATGCCGCGACGTTCAGGCCGGGGTGCAGGTCGACGCCGGCCGCGGTGCGGGCGTACACGTCGGCCGCCCCGTTCAGCGCGTTGGCGCACAGCCACACCTCGCCCAGTGAGCAGGCGTGGCAACTGCCGCAGGACGGGGCCCAGTTGAGGACGACCGAGTCGCCGGGCGCGATGCCGGTGACGCCCTCGCCGACGGACACGACCGTGCCGGCGCCCTCGTGGCCGAGGACCGCGGGGACCGGCACCCGCATGGTGCCGTTGGACAGGGACAGGTCGGAGTGGCACACCCCGGCGGCGGCGAGCCGGATCCGGACCTGGCCGGGGCCCGGGTCGGGAAGCTCGATGTCCGTGATCTCCAGAGGAGCGCCCACGGCGGGAAGGACGGCTGCGCGAACCACGGGAACTCTCCTAGAACTGCAGGGACTTGGTCTGGAGGTACTCGGCGAGACCGTGCGTGCCGAGCTCGCGGCCGACACCCGACTGCTTGTAACCGCCGAAGGGGGCAAGGGGGTTGAAGCGGCCGCCGTTGATGTCGACCTGCCCGGTGTCCATCCGGCGGGCGAAGGCGACCGCCTCCGCCTCGTCGCCGGCCCAGACGGCGCCCGCGAGGCCGTAGACCGTGCCGTTCGCGATGCGCAGGGCGTCCTCCTCGTCCTCGTAGAGGAGGACCGAGAGGACCGGGCCGAAGATCTCCTCCTGGGCGATCGTCATCTCGGGGGTCACGTCCGCGAAGACGGTCGGGGCGACGAAGTAGCCCTGCTCGCGCGGGGATTCGGGGCCGCCGGCCACCAGCCGGGCCCCTTCCGCGACGCCCTTCTCGATGTAACTCCGCACCCGGGCCTGCTGTTTGGCGTTCACCACCGGGCCGATGCGCTCACCGTACTTGGCGGCGGCGGCCGCGGCGAGCTCGACCGCCTCCTCGTACCGGTCGCGGTGGACCAGCATCCGGGTCCAGGCGCTGCACGTCTGGCCCGAGTTGGACATGACGTTGGCGACGCCGACGTTGACCGCCTTGGCCAGGTCGGCGCTCGGGAGGATGACGTTGGCGGACTTGCCGCCCAGCTCCAGGGCGACCCGCTTCACGGCCGCGCCCGCCGTCGCGCCGATCCGGCGGCCGACCGCGGTGGAGCCGGTGAAGGAGACCAGGTCGACGCCCGGGTGCTCGGCGAGGGCCTGTCCCGCGACCGGGCCGAGCCCGGTGACCAGGTTGAAGACGCCGGCCGGGACGCCCGCCTCGTGGACCGCCTCGGCGAAGAGCTGGGCGACCAGCGGGGTGTCCTCGGCGGGCTTGAGGACCACCGTGCAGCCCGCCGCCAGGGCCGGGGCGACCTTGGCGACGATCTGGTGCAGGGGGTAGTTCCAGGGGGTGATCGCGCCGACCACGCCGACCGGTTCGAGGTGGACCGTCGAGTTCCCGGCCTTCTCCTCGAAGGCGTACGTCGCGGCCAGCTCGGCGTACGAGCCCGCGACCGCGATCGGCAGGCCGACGTGCACGTTCTCGGAGAGCTTCAGCGGTGCGCCGAGCTCCGCGGTGACCGTCTCCGCGATCTCGTCCTTGCGCGAGAGAAGGACGTCCCTCAGCGCCGTGAGCCGGGCGGCCCGCTCGGCCGGCGGGGTGGCGGCCCAGCCCGGGAGGGCGGCACGGGCGGCCCGTACGGCCTGGTCGACGTCCTCGGCGGTGCCGGCCGGGACCCGGCCGATCACCTGCTCGTCGACCGGGTTCACGACGTCGATGGCCTCTCCGCCCGCGGCGGGGCGCCAGGCGCCGTCGATGTACATGCCGTCGTGTGCCTTCATCGTGCTTCCTCCCGGGCGGGCCGCGTCGTCGTCCGGCTCATAAACTAGCGGCGTTAGTTTTCTGGCGCCAGGCCCTCCCGCCGACCGGACGCGGTCCTATGACATCAGAAGTCGACCCGCGCCCGGTCGTCCACCCTGCCCACCGCCTCCTGACCGAAGGCCTTCTCGTAGGCCCGCCGGATCTCCTCGATGTTCCGGTCGCTCGCGCCCGCCTTCTCCACCGGGTACAGCAGGATCAGCTCGTACGACCGCTCCTTCTCGATCGCACCGCTCGCGTCCCGCCACTGCCCGCGCCCGCTCTGCACGGTCAGACCATCCGGGAAGTCCGGGGTGACCTCGTTGTCGACGAAGGCCATGAACTGCTTGTCGGTGACGGCCGGTCCGCCGTCGGGCCGGGCGGTGCCGAAGAAGAGCTGCGTCTCGACGTAGGGCGCGCCGCGCTCGGCCGGAGCCCGGTCGGCGAGGCCCGCGTACGCGGTCGGGGCGCCGACGGCGAGCAGCAGGCCGACGGTCGAGAGAATTGCCCGGGTTCGGGTGAAGTGCACGTTCATGCCCCCATCCCTAGCGGGAGTTACTCCTCCAGGTCGGGCAGCCGCGCCGGGGACGGGCAGATCCGTTCGCCGTGCTGGTCGAAGACGAACAGGTGGGCGATGTCGACGAGGAGGGGCACCTGGAGGCCGCGGCGGAGGTCGATGTCGGGGGTGGTGCGGACGACGAGGTCGCCGGGGAGGCGGGGTTCCGGGGACGCGGGTTCGGGATCCCGGTCCGGCGGGTCGTCCAGGACCACCACGGGGCCGGCCCGCAGCGCTCCGGCCCGCTCCCGCAGCCGGTCCAGGACGGTGGGCCCACCCTCGCGGCGCCTCCGCCGGGACGGCCGGGAGGCCGGCCGCGGGGCCTCCAGATCGGGTACGACGGCGGGCCGGGAACCGGTGTTGAAATGGACGAGGACCTCGTGCCCCTGGAACTCCACGTGCTCGACCAGACCGGTGAGCGCGACCTCGCCGGGCCGGGCGGAGGCGGGCTTGGCGATCCGGATGGCCTCGGAGCGCAGGCCGACGATCACCTCGCGGCCCTGCTGGACGCGGAGCAACTGGTGGTCCAGGGAGAGGGGTTCGGGCAGCCGCAGGTACTGCTTGCCGAGGCTGATCGTCATCGCGCCGTCCAGCGGAGCGCGGACCAGGCCGCGCAGCAGGTTGATGCGCGGGGTGCCGATGAACGCGGCGACGAAGACGTTGCGGGGCAGGGCGTAGACCGAGCGCGGGGTGCCCACCTGCTGGAGGACACCGCCGCGCAGCACGGCGACCCGGTCGCCGAGCGACATGGCCTCGGCCTGGTCGTGGGTGACGTACACCGTGGTGACGCCCAACTCCCGGGTCAGTGCGGAGATTTCGGCCCTGAGATGGTTGCGGAGCTTGGCGTCGAGGTTGGACAGCGGCTCGTCCATCAGGAAGGCGGAGGGGTGCCGGGCGATGGCCCGGCCCATGGCGACGCGCTGGCGTTCGCCGCCGGAGAGCTGGCTGGGGAAGCGGTCCAGGAGGTCCTCGATGCCGAGCATGCGGGCGGTGGCGTCCACGCGGGGGCGCGGGTCCCCGCTCGGGTTCTCCACACGCAGCGGGAAGCCGATGTTGCCGCGGCTCGTCATGTTCGGGTAGAGCGCGAAGTTCTGGAAGACCATGGCCATGTTCCGCTCGGACGGCAGGAGTTCGTTGGCCTCCTCGCCGTCGAGGAGCAGTCTGCCCTCGGTGATCTCCTCCAGTCCGGCGATCATCCGCAGCACGGTCGACTTCCCGCACCCGGACGGCCCGAGCAGCACGAGGAACTCGCCGGGCCGGATGTCCAGCGACAGCCGGTCCACCACGCGAACGCCTCGCGTGTAGGTCTTGCTCACGTCATGCAGGGAGATGGCGCGTGTCATGAGGAGTGCCCCCGGGGCTGCATCAGGCGCTGGTGCTCCGCGGTCGAGAACGCTCCTTGAGGGGCGTCCGAGTCACGGAAGTTAACGGAATGTGTGCGGCCGGGGGAAGAGTTCGGGCGGTCCGCTTCAGTCCGTGAGAAAGCGGACGATCCCCTTCAGGGGACGGGGTGCGGTCACCGGACGCCGGTGAGGTGCGCGAACACGACGGTGTTGCCCGCGTAGCCGGTACGGCGGTGGTACTCGCCGCCACAGGTGATCAGGCGGAGTTCCGGGCGGCCCCGGGCACCGTAGACCTCCCCGTCGGGGAAGTGGGACTTCTCGTACGACTTGACGGCGTCGATGGTGTAGACGGCGGTACGCCCGTCCGCGCGGCGGAGTTCGACGAGGTGCCCCGCCCTGAGCTCGCCCAGGCCGGCGAAGACGGCGGGGCCGGTGTCGGTGTCCAGGTGCCCGACGAGCACCGCGGTGCCCTGTTCGCCGGGCGAGGGGCCGCCCTCGTACCAGCCGACGTGGCCCGCGTCGCTCTCCGGCGGTGCGGTGAGCCGGTGGTCGCGATCGAGGCCGAGACCGATGACGGGGGCGTCGACGCCGATGTAGGGGACGAGGACGCGGGTGGGGCGGGAGCGGGGCAGGGGGTGGGGCGTGGGCGGCGACGGACGGGGGTGGGCGGTGCGGGCGGTTCCTGCGCCGGAGTGGGCTGTCCCTGCGCCGGAGCGGGTGCCCGAGGCCGCGGCGGGGGCGCCACGGCCGGCACCGGCGGCGGACGGGCGGGCCCGCCCGGCACCGGTGCCCGCGGCCGGTCCCTGGTCCTCGCCGATGCCGGTGGGCGCACCCCGGTCGGCGTCGGCACCCGCCGCCGCGCCTTGGTCCGCCTTCGCGCCCGCGGTCGCCGTACGGCCCGTCGCGGTTCCGGTCGCGTCGGCCGGACCGTCGCCCTGGGTGCACCGGACCGCGCCCGTCGCCAGCGCGGCGGTCAGGACGACCGTTCGCGTCAGGCGGTAGGCGCGCGTCCGGTACCAGGGCCTGCGCCTGGGCGTGTGCCTACGACGCGCCATGCGTGCGGCGGCGGAGGCGGAACCAGACCGCACCGGTGACCGCGGCCAGGCCGACCGCCGCGGCGCCGGCGACCGGGCTGATCGCCGCGTCCCGGGCGAGACCGCCACCGCCGGCCGGCGGGCCGCCGTTCGGGCCGCCGGTTCCGCCACCGGGGCCGCCACCCGGCGTGCTCGGGGTCGGCTTCGGACTCGCGCAGTCGACCTTGAAGACCTTGAACTTGCCCTTGCCGTGCCCGAGGTCCGTCTTCCACGTCAGCTTGTACAGCCCGTTGGGCAGGCCGAGGGGCATGGTGTGCGCCGAGCCGTCGGCGGCGACGGTGAGCTCGCCGTCGAGGTGGCCGGTGCCCGCGCCCGGCCCGTTGGACTGCGGATCGATGCTCCAGGTGACGTGCTCGGGCGTGGGCGCCCCGTCGAAGTTGAAGGCCGCGAGGTAGAAGTCGCACACCTTGGGCTCGTCCCGCTGGTCCGTGAAATCCGTACCCACCTCGTGGATCTTGACGTCTCCGTTGTCGGCGGGCAGCGGAGCCGCCAGAGCGGGCGAACCGAGGAGCGGGCCGACCGCGAGGGTCAGGGCCGCGACGGCGGCGACGCGCGCACCGGCGCGGCGCGACAAGGGTGTGGTGGACATGCGGGCGCCTCCGAGTCAGACGATTTTCATACAAGTCGCAGTTCGTCTGACTCTCTTTCACATACGGCGCACGGATTGCGGAAGCGTGGCCCTGCGCCCCGCCGGTTTTCCTCCTTCTGGAGCAGGCGACCGCAGCGCCACCCCCGCCGACAGCAACAGCAGCCCGCCCAGCATCACGAACGGCGCGGCCACCCCGGCGACCCCCGCGACCAGCCCCGCCGCGGCCGGCGCGGCGACCTGCCCGAGCCGGTTGCCGGTCAGCCGCAGCGCGAGGGCGGTGGAACGGGCGCCGTCCGGCGCCGCCTGCACGACCGTCGTCATGGACAGCGGCTGACCGACACCGAGGCAGAACCCGAGCGCGGCCAGCATCAGCCCGAGCACCCAGATCGGCGCCGGCAGCGCGATGCCGGCGCACAGCACGGCGGCCAGGAGACACGTCACCGTCAGCAGCAGGGGCCGGCCGAGCAGTCGTAGCAGCGGAGTCAGGACCAGCCGGCAGGCGATGGTCGCGCCGGCGCGCACGCTGAGCAGTACGCCGATCACCGAGGGCGCGATGCCCCGGTGCTCGCCGACCACCGGGAGGTAGGCGGTGAGGATGTCGGTGGCGGAGAGGACCGAGAGGCTGATCAGCATGCCCGCGGGGACGCCCCGGGCGCGCAGGATGGAGCCGACCGGGACGCGATCGCCTGGTGCGGTACGGGACTTGACCGCCGTACGGTCCTCGATGCGCCACAGCGAGGTGAACGCGACCGCCGCCCCCGCACCCGCCGCCACCAGGGCCCGCGCGCTGGTGCCCGCCATGTCCGGGCCGCCGATCAGCGCGCCCGCGGCGATCGGGCCGACCAGCTGGCCGAGCGAGGCGCCGATGGTGAAGTGGCCGAAGTTGCGGTCCTGTTCGTGCGGGGCGGACTGGCGGGCGACCAGGGACTGGGAGCCGATCACGAAGCAGAGGTGGCCCAGGCCCATCACCCCGCTCCAGATCGCCATCGTCCAGAGGGAGTTGGCGAGGCCGCTCAGGGCGCAGCCGCCCGCTATGAGGATCACGCCGACCGGCAGCAGGGGTGCGCAGCGGCCGTGGTCGGTGCGGCGGCCGAGCGGTACGGCGGCGAAGAGCGGGAGCAGGGCGTAGACGCCCGCGATGACGCCGATCGCGCGTTCGTCGGCGCCCAGCGCGAGGGCCCGGTAGGAGACGGCGGGCCGGGCCATCGACACCGCCCCCTGCGCGAAGCCGAAGGCGATGACGAGGCGGAGCAGCCAGCCGCGGTTCCTACCGGGCCCCATGTTCTTGTCCTCCTGAACTGTCTTTCCGGGAAGGTCAGATGATGCCGAAGAGGATTCCTGCCCCGAGTACCACGAGTGATGTGAGGGCGGCCCACTTGACCACGAACCTGGTGTGGTCGCCGAACTCCACCTTGGCCATGCCGACCAGGACGTAGACGGCCGGGACGAGCGGGCTGGACATGTGCAGGGGCTGGCCGATGAGGGAGGCGCGGGCGATCTCGAGGGAGGAGACGCCGTGCGCCTGGCCGGCCTCGGCGAGCACCGGGAGGATGCCGAAGTAGAAGCCGTCGTTCGACATGAAGTACGTGAGCGGGATGCTCAGGACGCCGGTGACGAAGGCCATGTGCGGGCCCATGCCGTCCGGGATGTTGTCGACCAGCCACTCGGCCATGCTGTTGACCATGCCGGTGCCCTGGAGCACGCCGGTGAAGACGGCGGCGGCGAAGACCATGCCGGAGACGTTGAGGACGTTCTCGGCGTGCGCGGCGAGGCGGGCCTTCTGGTCGGGGATGTGCGGGAAGTTGACGGTGAGCGCGGTCGCGGCGCCGAGCAGGAACAGCACCGGGATCGGCAGCCACTCCATGATCATGGCGGTGAGCAGGGCCACCGTGAGCAGCGCGTTGAACCAGTAGAGCCTGGGGCGCAGGGTGGCCCGGTTCGGGTCGAGGCCCTGGAAGCCCGCGTCCTCGGACTCCTCGGGGAGGTCGGCGTCGGTGCCGGAGCCCGAACCGCCGCTCGCCTTGCGGCCCTTGCCGTCCAAACCGCCCGCGCCGACGAGCACGGTCTCGGCCTCCTGGGGTTCCAGCGCCTCGTCCAGCGTCAGCACGCCGAGCCGCTTGCGCTCGCGGCGGCCGAGGACGTACGAGAGCGCGATCACGAAGACCAGGCCCATGGCGAGCGCGGGGATCATCGGCACGAAGATGTCGCTGGCGTCGAGCTTCAGCGCGGTGGCGGCGCGGGCGGTGGGGCCGCCCCAGGGGAGCGTGTTCATCACGCCGTTGGCCATCGCGGCCACACCGGTCATCACGACCAGGCTCATCTTCAGGCGCTTGTACAGCGGGTACATCGCCGAGACGGTGATCATGAAGGTGGTGGAGCCGTCGCCGTCGAGCGAGACGATCGCGGCCAGCAGGGCCGTACCGACGACGATCCGCAGCGGGTCGGCCTTGCAGAACTTCAGGATGGCCCGGACGATCGGGTCGAAGAGGCCGACGTCGATCATCACACCGAAGTAGACGATCGCGAACATGAGCATCGCCGCGGTGGGCGCGAGGCTGGTGACGCCGTCGATGACGTAGTCACCGAGCTTGGCGCCCTTGCCGACGAAGACGCAGAACAGCGCCGGGATCAGCACGAGCGCCGCGATCGGCGACATCTTCTTCAGCATGATCAGGACCAGGAAGGTCGCGATCATGGCGAAGCCGAGGATGGTCAGCATGAGTGGGATACCTAACGTTCGCCCTTGAACATTCCACCGGGGCAGGCGGTGCGACGACGTTAGGTCTGTTCAAACCGCGTTAACAAGATGTTGACGCGTGAGCAATAAGCGCAAAACTGCAGGTCACAGCGATGCCATGATCTCGACGGGCACTCCGTTCAGGACGGCGTTGCCCGAGAGCGGGTCGAGCAGGCTGCCGTCGAGGAGCTGGTTGACGTTGACGCCGGGGTCGGTGGCGGCGTGGCTGAGCCGGGTGCCGGGCCGGTCGTGACCCCAGCCGTGCGGCAGGCTGACCACGCCCTTGCGGACGCCGTCGGTGACCTCGGCCTTGACGACGACCTCTCCCCCGGCGCCCTTCACCCGCACCGGAGCCGCATCGCTCACCCCCAGCCGCTCGGCGTCCTCGGGGTGGATGTGCAGGGTGCAGCGGTTGGTGCCGCCGGTGAGGGCGGGGACGTTGTGCATCCAGCTGTTGTTGGAGCGCAGATGCCGGCGGCCGATCAGGACGAGCCCGTCGGGCAGCTCGTCCAGCGAGCGCCGCAGCCGGGGCAGGTCGTCGGCGATCGGCTGGGGCAGCAGCTCCACCTTGCCGCTCCGGGTCTTCAGCGGCTGCGGGAGGCGGGACCGGAGCGGCCCGAGGTCGATGCCGTGCGGGTGCGCGAGCAGCTGCTCCAGGCTCAGGCCGTCCGGTCGTACGCCGAAGCCGTCGCCGTAGGGGCCGAGGCGCAGCATCATGTCGAGCCGGCGCTCGGGGCCACTCTCGCCGGTGAGCTGCGCGGCGAGCTCCTTGGGGTCGCGGCCGTGGACCGGGGAGTACGGCTCCTTGACCGCCTTGCCCAGGGTCTGGCCGATGACCAGGTCGTCGACGGCGGACGGGTCGGCGCCGTGCATGCCGGTCGCGGCGAGGATCAGCCGGGCGAAGATCTCCGCCTCGGCCATGCGGCCGGGCTCCAGCGGGACGGCGGGGCGGGTGTAGCGGACCTGGTTGCGGACCGCGAGGGTGTTGAAGGCGAAGTCGTGGTGGGCGCTCTGGGAGGGCGGGGGCGGCGGCAGGACGACGTCGGCGTGGCGTGTGGTCTCGTTCAGGTACGGGTCGATGCTGACCATGAAGTCCAGGCCGTCCAGGGCCTTGTCCAGCCGGTCGCCGTCGGGAGCCGACAGCACGGGGTTGGCGGCGGAGGTGATGAGGGCTCGGATCGGCTCGCCCTCCGCGGTCGCGGTGTCGATCTCCTCGGCAAGCGCGGAGAGCGGCAACTCGCCCTTGGCCTCGGGGTGTTGGCTCACCCGGGAGTGCCAGCGGGCGAGGCTGAAGCCGTGGCTGGGTCCGGCGGGACGGGGTGTGCGGTCGGTGGCCGCCTGCGGGAACAGGGCGCCGCCGGGGCGGTCGAGGTTGCCGGTGAGGATGTTGAGGACGTCGACCAGCCAGCTGCCGAGGGTGCCGTACGGGACGGTGCAGCTGCCGATGCGCCCGTACACGGCGGCGGTCGGAGCGGCGGCGAGTTCGCGGGCCAGGGTGCGGATCAGCGGGGCCTCGACATCGCAGGCCGCCGTGACGGCCTCGGGGGTGAAGTCCCGTACGGCGTCCCGGAGTTCTTCCACGCCCAGGACGTGCGGCGTCAACTCGCCCAGATCGACCAGGCCTTCCTCGAAGAGGGTGTACGCCATCGCCGCGAGGAGCAGCGCGTCGGTGCCGGGGCGGATCGCGATGTGGCGGTCGGCGAGCTTGGCGGTGCGGGTGCGGCGCGGGTCGATGACGGTGAGGGTGCCGCCGCGGGCCTTGAGCGCCTTGAGCTTGCCGGGGAAGTCGGGGGCGGTGCACAGACTCCCGTTGGATTCCAGGGGGTTGGCGCCGATGAGGAGCAGGTGGTCGGTGTGGTCGAGGTCGGGCACCGGGATGGCGTTGGCGTCGCCGAAGAGCAGTCCGCTGGACACGTGCTTGGGCATCTGGTCGACGGTGGACGCGGTGAAGACGCTGCGGGTGCCGAGGCCGGCGAGCAGCACTGGAGGGTAGAGGCCGCCGGCCACGGTGTGCACGTTCGGGTTGCCGAGGACGACGCCGACGGAGTTCGGGCCGTACCGGTCGACGACTCCGCGCACGCCGGCCGCGACCGCGTCGAAGGCCTCCGCCCAGGTGGCCTCGCGCAGCTCGCCGTCGCGGCGGACGAGGGGGGTGCGCAGCCGGTCGGGGTCGCCGTCGACGGCGCCGAAGGATGCGCCCTTGGGGCAGATGAACCCCTTGCTGAACACGTCCTCGCGGTCGCCGCGGGCGCCGGTGACACGGGTGCCCTCGACGGTGAGGGTCAGCCCGCAGGTGGCCTCGCACAGGGGCAGATTCGCAGGGCGGTGCGGGACACGGGTCCTCCCGGAGGACGGCGGCGGTGACGCTCGGACACGGCCGAGCATACCGACCGGTATGGACGGAGGGGAGTCCTCTTGGGGGTGAGGTCGCAAACCCGCGGGCCGCCGGCCCGGTCCGTCAGTCCAGTACGCGCGACAGATAGGCCCGCAGCATCTCCCGAGCCTCCTCGATGATCTTCTCGTCGCCCTCCGGGGCCACCCGGAAGGCCAGGTGGACGAGGGTGTCCGCGGTTTCCACGGCGATCAGGAAGGTGCGGCGCAGGTCCTCGTCCGGCTCGCGGTCGATATAGCCGGACAGGAGGTCGGTGAGACGGTCGGCGACGCGGTGGTTGGGTTCGGCGTGGCGGGCGCCGACCGGGATCTGGTTGCCGAAGTCGACGAGGGAGAAGCCGGGCGCGGTGCGCTTCATGGCCAGGTACTCGTCGAGTACGGCGTCCATCGCGGTGCGCCAGCCTCCCTCGCCGGCGGCCTTCCGGAGGCGCTCGGTGACGCGCTCCGTGAAGCGCTCCAGGTTGCGCTGGGCGAGGGCGTCGGCCATCTGCCGCTTGTTCCCGAAGAAGCGGTAGACCGAGCCGATGGGGACGCCGGCGCGCAGGGCGACGGCGCGGGTGGACAGGGCGTCGTAGCCGACCTCGTCGAGGAGGTCGGCGCAGGCGTCGAGGATCCTGGTGAGCCGTTCGGCGCTGCGCCGCTGTACGGGCGCTCGGCGTAGCGATGTCGCGGGGGGCACGGGTTTCATGATGCCTTTCCGACGCCTTCCGGTGAACCTCGCCCCCCTGTACGGAGGTTGGTGCCCGATGCACTCATCGCCACCGTGTCCGTGCCGTCACTCGTCGTGGCGGCACCGGGAGCGGACGCGCCAGGGGTACCGCTCGCCGTGTCGTCCGGCTCCGAGGCCGTGATGTCGGCCGTGCTCTCGACGGGTTCGCCGCTCACGGCCCACACCGTGCCGTCGTCGGCGTACAGGCGGGCGGTGACGTGGTGGGTGCCGCGCGGGACGAGCCGGGCCGGGAGGCGGTAGGCGGTGCCGCGCAGCCTCGTGACGGGGCGGTCGTCGACGAAGAGGTAGGCGAAGCCCCGGCCGGCCACCGCCCGCGACCTCGTACCGGCGGGCGAGAAGCGGAAGTCGTGCACGGTCAGCCGTACGTCCCAGGTGTCGTCGGTGTCCGGCTGCACCTCGATGCCGACCGCGGGGGCGCCCTTCTTGCCGACCTCGCGCAGATGCCGCCCCTCCTTGTCGGTGTCGTCGAGGACCTTGCCCACCGGCGAGGGCGAGGCGCCGTTCTTCCCGTCCCGGGCAGCACTGGAGTCGCAGCCCGCGGATCCGGCCAGCAGCAGGGCACAGACCGCGAGCACGGCAAGGAAGCCCCGCGTCCACGACATGTCCGGGAGCGTAGAACAACGGTCCGACAGCCGGATCCCCCTGGAGTCTGGTTCTCGTTCCTCCCTGGTGAGGAGATTCCCCGCTGGTGAGGAGGTCCGGCGGCCCTCTTGCGTCCGGGAAACCGCAATCCTACGGTGATACATAGGAATCGATGCGGAATCTGTGTCGCAAGGGAGCGAGCATGAGCGGGGACCCGCGCAAGACCGCGGAGGGGCTGACGTACCTCTCCGGCTTCGGCAACGAGCACAGCTCCGAGGCGGTGCCCGGCGCCCTGCCCGAGGGCCGCAACTCGCCGCAGCGCGCGCCCCTCGGGCTGTACGCCGAGCAGCTGAGCGGTTCGGCCTTCACCGAGCCGCGCGCCCACAACCGCCGCTCCTGGCTCTACCGCATCCGCCCGTCGGCCGCGCACCCGCCGTTCACGCACACGCACAACGGCTGGATCCGCACGGCCCCCTTCACGGAGTCCGTCCCGGACCCCAACCGTCTGCGCTGGAACCCCCTCCCCGACCCGGCCGACGGCACGGACTTCCTGGCCGGCCTGTGGACCCTCGGCGGAAACGGCGACGCGGCCCAGCGCACCGGCATGGCCGTGCACCTGTACCACGCCAACTCCTCGATGGACCGCGTCTTCAGCGACGCGGACGGCGAGCTGCTGATCGTCCCGGAGCGGGGCGGACTGCTGCTGCACACGGAGTTCGGGCTGCTGCATGTGGAGCCGGGACATGTGGCGCTGGTCCCTCGTGGGGTGCGCTTCCGTGTGGAGCTGCTGGATACCTACGCCCGCGGTTATGTGTGCGAGAACTACGGCGCTCCTTTCCGGCTCCCCGACCTCGGCCCGATCGGCGCCAACGGTCTCGCGAACGCCCGGGACTTCCGCGCCCCCGTCGCCGCGTACGAGGACGTCGAGGGCCCGGTGGAGGTGGTGAACAAGTTCTGCGGCAACCTCTGGCAGGCGACCTACGACCACTCGCCGCTCGACGTCGTCGCCTGGCACGGCAACCACCTGCCGTACGTCTACGACCTGCGCCGTTTCAACGTCATCGGGACCATCTCGTACGACCATCCCGACCCGTCGATCTTCACGGTGCTGACGTCCCCGTCGGACACCCCCGGGCTGGCCGGCGTGGACTTCGTCGTCTTCGCGCCGCGCTGGCTGGTGGGCGAGGACACCTTCCGGCCGCCGTACTTCCACCGGAACGTGATGACCGAGTACATGGGCCTGATCGAGGGCGCGTACGACGCGAAGGCGGAGGGCTTCGTGCCGGGTGGCGGCTCGCTGCACAACATGATGTCGGCGCACGGCCCGGACCGGGAGACGTTCGACAGGGCGAGCGCGGCCGAGCTGAAGCCGCAGAAGGTGGACGACGGGCTGGCGTTTATGTTCGAGACCCGCTGGCCGGTCACGCTCACCGCGCACGCGGCCCAGGCGGACCACCTGCAACCGCACTACGACGACGTGTGGCGGGGCCTGGAACGGCATTTCCGCCCCTTGCACTGAAGATCCCCGACCGGTACGGATGGCCCGTGACCTCCTTCGCCCCGGACTCGATCGTCCTGAACCGCAAGCTGCCGCTCTGGTACCAGGTCTCGCAGTCCCTGCGCGCCTCGATACTCGGCCGCTCCCCGCAGGACCCGCTCCGGCTGCCCACCGAGGAGCAGTTGGCCGGGCACTACGGGGTGAGCGTGCTGACCATGCGGCAGGCGCTGAAGGAGCTGGAGGACGAGGGCCTGATCACCCGGCACCGGCGCCGGGGCACCTTCATCGAGCCGGACGCGCGACGGGGTACGCCGGTGCGGCTCCTTGGCTCGGTGGACGCCATCGTGGCCCAGCAGTCCGGCATGACGACCGAGCTGCTGGACCACGGCAAGGCGCCCGTGCCGGCCGAACTCGCCGAGTACTTCCCGGAGATCGGCGAGGTGGCCACGTACCACCGGCTGCGCAGCGACGAGAAGACCGGCGAGCCGACGAACCACGCGCGCAACTACGTCCGTCCCGAACTGGCCGCCCGTATCGACCCGTCGGACCTGGTGCGCTGGCCGATGACCAAGGTGCTGCGGGACGTCGTACGGGCGGACATCAGCCGCATCACGGACACGGTGGAGGCCCGGCTCGCCGACCCGGAGACGGCCCGGCTGCTCCAGGTCCCGCTGCTCAGCCCGATCCTGCACTACACGGGTGTGACCTATGACGGGGAGGGAAGGGTGCTGGACGCGGCGGTGATCCACTACCGGGGCGACCGCTTCTCGTTCACGGTGACTCTCGACGCCACCTGAGGTGACTGTCCGTGCAAGGTCGTACGATGCCCAGCGTGACGCACGACGACGCTCCGCCGCTGGCGGACCTCATGCCGTGGTCCGTCGCACCGCCGCGGCTCGGCCGGGGGTGGCCGACGGGCCCCGACGCGGCATCTCTGAAAGCCCGCTGGGACGCGTTGCTGAAGGCCGACGGCCCGGACCGGGAGGCCCTGTTCGAGCCGACCCGGTCGCGCACGCCGCACTCGGCGGTCGGGCAGCTGCCGGGCCAGTCGAGCGGCACGGAGAAGCTCGTCCGCGCCTCGGGCCCCTGCCCGGAGCCCGTGCAGGTCCTGCACGCCCCCTTCGACGAGCAGTGGCTGATCCCGGACCACCGGCTGATCGACGCGGCCCGGCCGGAGTTGTGGCGGGTGGCGGACGAGCAGCAGGTGTTCGTGGTCGAGAGCTCGTCGGAGCTCCTCGTGACACCCCATCTGCCACTCCTGCGCCCAGGTCCCGTACGCCCGTTGTACCGCCGCCCCAAAGGCACCGAACCCAACCTCGCACCCGGCCTGTTGGAGCACCTGAGCGCCCGCCTGGGCCACTCCGTCGAGCCGCTGGACGTCCTGGCATGGATCCTGGCCGCGGCACGGCCGGACCTGTCGGTCCCGCTCACCGGGGACGGTGAACTCTGGTCAAACGGCGTGGAGTTGGGCCGCCGCGTCCTGTGGCTGATGCGTCGCAACGGTGAGCGGCCCAAGCTCCCGGGCGGCCGGCGGCCCTACGTCCGCGCGCCCCTCCCCTCCCGCCCGCTCACGATCGACTACGACCGCGACGAGGAGACCCTGCTCCTGGACGAGGGCCGTGTCTCGCCGGTGCCGCCGGAGGCCTGGGACTTCGAGGCGGCCGGAGTGCGGGTCCTGGAGCAGTGGTTCACGGTGCGCACGGCGGAGGCGGAGCCGGGGACGCTCGCGGCGATCCGTCCGCCGGCCTGGCCGCAGACGTGGACGTCGGAGCTGCTGGAGCTGATCACGGTCCTCGCCCTGCTCGCGGAAGTGCGCCCGCAGCGGCAGGAGTTGACCGTCACGGAGCCGATCACCGCGACCGACCTCCGCGAGGCCGGCATCCTGCCACCGCCGGAGGCGTCGCGCCGGCCGGCATCCGTCCTGGACCACCACGAGGAAGGTCCGGAAGGCCAGTTCGCGCTGATCTAGGGCCGGTCGGGGTCGAAGCCGTCCAGCACCCTGGCGAGCGCCAGCTCGAACACGGCGTCCAGATCGATGGGCCCGGCGTCCTCCGTGAAGGCGGCGGCCATCCGCGGATACGCGCCGCCGGCGATCTGGCTGCCCAGGTAGGCGATCCGCGCCGCGTTCTCCTGCTCGGCCGACCACGGCAGGTTCCGGGTCCGTTCGGCCGTGGCGAGCTCGTTCGCCGTGTACATCGTCACGACCCCGTTGAGCAGCCCGATCAGCTGCATCTTCATGCCGTACTTCATGTCCTGGAGCGGATCGAGACAGGCCAGACAGTGCTCGAGGTACCGCAGCGCGTTCGGGCTGAAGCCGTACACGGGTGACATCAGTCCCGGCAGCCACGGGTGGCGGTGCATGAGCGTCCGCGTCTGGTGCGCGACCCGGACCATGTCGGCCCGCCAGTCCCCCGACGGCTCCCACTCCTCGTGCTCGCCGCTGATCGCGTCCACCATCAGCTCGTACAGGTCCTCCTTGCGGGGGACGTAGTTGTACAGGGACATCGTCCCGCACCCCAGCTCGGCCGCGACATGCCGCATCGACACCGCGTCCAGGCCGCCCTCGTCGGCGAGTCTCACCGCCGCCGCCGCGATGTCGGCGCGCGTGTACGCAGGCCTCGGCCCCCGGCCCGCCCGCTCGGGACGCGCCCAGATCACTTCGGGTACCGCAGCTCGGCCCGCCATCGATCATCACCTCGGCCACCATATTAGTTACGTACAGCGTACGTAGTGCGCTATGGTCGAGCCATGACTTCTACGTACGCCGTACTTAGTGAAGGTCTGGAGAAGAGCTTCGGCGATGTGCACGCGGTGCGCGGGCTGGATCTCGCGGTCGCCCGGGGCACCGTCTGCGGTGTCCTCGGGCCCAACGGGGCGGGCAAGACGACGGCCGTCCGGCTGCTGGCCACACTGCTGCGGCCGGACGCGGGCTCCGCCCGGATCGCCGGGCACGATCTCGTACGGGAGGCGGCGGCGGTACGGCGCAGCATCGGCGTCACCGGGCAGTACGCGTCGGTCGACGTGGACCTGACCGGCCGGGAGAACCTACGGCTGTTCGCGCGGCTGCACCGGGTCCGGGCGCCCGGCGAGCGCGCCGGGGAGCTCCTCGACCGGTTCGGGCTGGCCGAGGCCGCCGACCGGCGGGCGTCGACGTACTCGGGCGGGATGCGCCGCCGGCTGGACCTCGCGGCGAGTCTGATCCGCCGCCCCGAGGTGCTGTTCCTGGACGAGCCGACGACCGGACTCGACCCGGCCAGCCGCACGCTGATCTGGGAGGCGGTGCGGGAGCTCACGGCGGACGGGACGACCGTGCTGCTGACCACGCAGTATCTGGAGGAGGCCGACCAACTCGCCGACGACATAGCCCTGGTGGACCGGGGGCGGGTGGCGCACACGGGATCACCGGCGCAGTTCAAGTCCCTGATCGGGTCCTACGTCGAGGTGGTGGTCGCCGACCCGGACGTGATGGTGAAGGCGGCCGGCGTCCTCGATCAACTCACGGGCACGGAACCGTCGTTCGACCACGAGCGGCACGCGGTCGGCGCGGTCACCCGGGACTCGACGCTCACCCTGCCGCGCCTGGTGCGTGAACTCGACGCGGCGGGGGTGCCGTTGCTCGACGCGAGCCTGCGGACGCCGACGCTCGACGACGTCTTCCTCCGGCTGACCGACCGCTCCTCGGAGCACACGACCGACAAGGAGCCCGCGGTATGAGCACGTTGGCGTACGACGGACTCGCGATGGTGGGCCGTCAGCTGCGGCGGGTCCGCAACAGCCCCGGGCTCGCGATCCTCACCCAGGTCATGCCGATCAACATGCTGCTGTTCTTCGGCTACGTCTTCGGCAGCGCCCTGGCGATGCCCGGCCGTGAGTACCGGTCCTTCCTGGTGCCGGGGCTGCTGGTGGCGACCGCCGCGGGCGGGATCATGACCGGGATGTTCCAGGCCGCGGCCGACTCGCACCGGGGCGTCATGGACCGGTTCCGCACGATGCCGGTGAGCCGGGCCGCCGTACCGCTCGGGCAGGGGGTGGCCGACCTGGTGGTCACCGCGATCGGCACGGTGCCGCTGCTGCTGGTCGGGCTCGCGGTGGGCTGGCGGATCGAGGGGAGCGCGCTGGAAGTGGCGGCCGCCGTGGGGCTGTTGCTGCTGTTCCGGTTCGCCTGCACGTCGATCGGGATCTTCCTGGGGCTGCTGACCCGCAGCGAGGACGCGGCCGGGCAGCTGGGGGCCTCGACCTTCGTCCTGCCGCTGCTGTCGAACGCCTACATCCCGACCGACGGGCTCGCGGGCTGGCTGCGGACTCTCGCCGAGTGGAATCCGATCAGCGCGGTGACGACGGCCCTGCGGGACCTGTTCGGGAACGCGCCGGTGCCCTCGGACGGCGCCTGGCCGGTGGCGCATCCGGTCGCCGGGTCACTTGTGTGGAGCGTGGCGCTGATCGCGGTGTTCATGCCGCTGGCGGTGCGGAGGTACGCGCGCGGGGAGCGCTGACCCCAGGGTGTCTTCGGTACCGAGCGGGTGGAACGTACCGAAGACACCCTCCTTGCAGGCAGGAACGCCGGTACGGCTCAGCGCCCGCCGAACAGCGAACGGGTCAGCCGGCGCAGCGGCGCGAAGAGCGAGACGCGGCGTACGCGCGCGCCCCTGTCGCTGCGGTTCTGCGTGGTGTCGCGCGAGGTCAGCTCGAGCATCAGCGAGGTCGCCTCAGCCGTCTTCTGCTGCGGCACGGCGGGACCCGCCAGTACCGAGAGATGGCGGTCGAGGCGCGAACTGGTCGCGCTGCTCCCGCAAGTGATCGCAGGGACCCTGGCCCTGCTGCGCACTGTTATCTGTTCCATGTCACTCCCCACCCGTACGAGTCCACCCGGCCCGGGCAGGGTAACCCTATCGCCCCAACCGGGCACTCGTGTATCGCGGTCGCAGGATTCACCTTCCCTGTAAGGGTGTTGACGACTCCTCCTTGGTTACTCTCCGAATCCAACCGATTTCAGGGCGAGTTGGACAATGGGCTGACTGGTGGGCTGTGCCGATCCGCCGTCGGGCTCCACGGTCACAGCGAGTGATGTGGCCGACTTGTTGAGGTCGGTGGCGACCAAGGGCGTGTCGCCGCCCTTGAAGAGGCCGAGGGAGCGTGGTTGCGCGTCGGGGCGCATGAGCCACAGCTGGTGCACCCGTCCGCTGGGCAGGTCGTCGTATCCGCTCAGCGTGACGACCGCCTGTGCCTCCGAGGCCGACGCGACCACTCCGATACTCCGTCCCTGGGAGTCCTTGCCGATGCTCGCGCGCGCGTCCGGAGCTGCGAGAACGTGGGCGATCTCACGTGACTGCGCCTGCGCCGCGTCCAGCTTGTCCTGGGTCTGGTTGGCCTGGACGGCGAACAGCGCGGCGACCACCAGGGCCGCGGCGGCCGTGGCGGTGGCGAAGGGGACGAAGAGCGGGCGGCGCTCGCGGGGCGCACGGGTGCGTCCCGGCGGCGGCTGCGTGCCCCAGACGTGCGGCGGAAGCTGCGGCGTGTGCTCCCGCAGCGGCCCCGGCTCCTGCGGGGTCGCGCGTACGGCGGCCAGCACCCGGTCGCGCATCGCGGCCGGCGCCGGGGCCGCCGTCGACCAGGCGAGCCGTACCGCGTCCTCGGACAGCGCGCGCACCTCGGCGGCGCAGATGTCACAGCTCTTCAGATGCTTCTCGAAGCGGATCCGCTCCCCCGGTTCCAGGGCGTCGAGCGCGTAGGGCGCCGCGAGCGAGTGGACGTCCCCGCGGCGGAACATACGGTCGAGGAGACTCATGCGACACCTCCCAGGCATTTGCGCAGCTGGGTGAGTCCATCGCGCATACGGGTCTTGACCGTGCCCAGCGGAAGGGAGAGCCGGTCGGCCACTTCACGGTACGTGTAGCCGTCGTAGTAGGCGAGCGTGACGGACTGGCGCTGCAGCGCGGTGAGGCGGTCCAGGCAGCGTCGCACCCATTCGCGCTCCAGGCCGGCCTCGACCTCCTCGGCGACATGGTCGAAGGCGGGGTTGTTGCCGGACCGGCGTGCCTCGCGCTGCTCGCGTTCGCCGGCCGCGCGGGCGCTGCGGACCCGGTCGACGGCCCGGCGGTGGGCCAGGGTGAGGATCCAGGAGAGCGCGCTGCCGCGCCCGGGGTCGAACCGCGCGGCGGACCGCCAGAGTTCGAGCAGCACCTCCTGGGACACCTCCTCCGACTGCGCCGGATCCCGCACGACCCGGCGGACCAGCCCGAACACCGGACCGGACACCAGGCCGTACAGCTCCTCGAATGCCTTCTGGTCGCCGCCCGCGACGAGCACCAGAAGTTCGTCCGCCTCCAAGTCGATCCCCCTCTTCCCCGGCCGCACGCGACCCCTTCCTGTCACATGAGGCATTCGCAGCGAGCGCGCCTCCGGATGGGTTACGGATCAGCGTGCCCAAAAACGCGGGTCCGCGGCCCACCAAACAAGATTCGCGGCCGAGCTGAAACAAGATTCGAAGTTCGCCGTAAGAACGTTTGGGATTCGACCAATCCACCCTGCCGACCGCTCCGAATCAGCGTTCGTCAGGCAAGTTGGGACTGAGGACGGACGGCATGACAACTGACTCCAGGAGCGGCGCGGGACGCAGGAGCATCGCGACCCTCATAGCTGGTGCACTGGCCGCCGGCGGGCTCGCGGCCGCCGGTGTGGCCACGCTGGAACCGGGGGCGGCCTCCGCCTCCAGCCACCGGGAGGCCCCGCTGATCTCGGGGCAGCCCCAGTACGACAACACGGACCTGTACGCGTTCGTCAGCCCGGACAAGCCGGACACGACGACGCTCATCGCCAACTTCATCCCCATGGAGGAGCCGGCGGGCGGTCCGAACTTCTACCAGTTCGCGGACGACGCCCAGTACGACATCCACATCGACAACAACGGTGACGCGCAGGGCGAGTTGCTGCTGCGCTACACGTTCAACACGCAGATCAAGAACAAGAAGTCGTTCCTGTACAACACGGGCGTGGTCAGCAACCTGACCGACCCCGACCTGAACATCACGCAGACGTACGACCTCGAGCTGATCAAGCTGAAGAAGCAGAAGGTCGTCTCGGAGACCAAGCTCGCCGACGACATCCCGGTGGCGCCCTCCGACGTCGGCAAGGCGTCGATGCCCGACTACGGCAAGCTGCGCGACCAGGCGATCTACAAGCTGTCGAACGGCGGTCAGACCTTCGCCGGCCAGGCCGACGACCCGTTCTTCGCGGACCTGCGCGTCTTCGACCTGCTGTACGGCGGGAACCTCTCCGAGGTCGGCCGGGACACCCTCAAGGGCTACAACGTCAACTCGATCGCCCTCCAGCTGCCGACGGACATGATCACGGAGTCCAAGAAGCAGCCGATCGTGGGCATCTGGTCGACCGTCCAGCGCAAGAACGCGCAGGGCTACTACGAGCAGGTCTCGCGCCTCGGCAACCCGCTGGTCAACGAGGTCGTCAACCCGCTGAAGGACAAGGACAAGTTCAACGCGTCCTCGCCGTGGAACGACGGTCAGTTCCTGAAGAACGTGACCAACCCGGAGCTGCCGAAGCTCATCGAGGCCATCTACAAGATCAAGGCCCCGTCGGAGCCGCGCAACGACCTCGTCGACGTGTTCCTGAAGGGCGTCAAGGGCCTCAACCAGCCGCCGTACGTGCGGGCGGCGGAGGAGCTGCGCCTGAACACGTCCATCAAGCCGACCGCCTCACCGAAGCGGCTGGGCGTCCTCGACGGTGACAACCAGGGCTTCCCGAACGGACGCCGGCTCACCGACGACGTGATCGACGAGGCGCTCCAGGTCATGGAGGGCGAACTGGTCGGCTCCAAGAACGACCTGGGCGACGCGGTCGACAAGAACGACAAGGGCTTCGGCAAGTACTTCCCGTACCTGGCCAACCCGACCGCCGGTTCGCGCGGCGCCACCGCCAAGGGTGTCGCCGGCGGCAGCGACGTCAAGAACCAGCTCGGCGACGCGCTCCAGCCGGCCTCGTCCGGTGGCATGAGCAACACGAGCCTGATCGCCGCCTCCGCGGGTGGCGGTGCGGCCGGTATCGCGCTGATCGGCGCGGGCCTCATGTGGTGGCGCCGGATGCGCAGCCGCGTGTACTAGGCCCACTCGGACCGGGGCCGGGGCCTGACTCCCCGGCCCCCATCGACTGGCGCGGCCCGTTCCGTACCCATCCCCCACGGCCGGGCCGCGCCGCACCAACTCTTTTGAATGAACGTCGACCTAGGAGAGGGCATGGGCCCGCGCAGCAACGACACCGAAGGCTTCGAGGAGAGTGCCGGGGACGGTAGTGAGTCGTCTGCGGATACCTCCGAAGAAGTGACCGACGTGGACGACGAACGTGTCGCCGCTGTTCGTCGGGTGGGTGAAGCCGGCAAGCGGCTGCGGGCCGTCCAACTCGGCGGTACGGCCGTACTGTTGGCCGTCGCGCTCACCGGTGGGTCCATCGCCTTCGGGGCGCTGAGGGATCACGGCGGTACGAGCGTCGCCGCCGCGCCCAGCGCCATGTCACCTGCCCTCCTCAACAGCGGGAACATCGACGCCAGCATCACCGCACTGCAGGCCCAACTCCGGTCCCAGCCAAGGGACTACGGCAGCTGGGCCACCCTCGGCCTCGCCTATGTCGAGCAGGCCCGCACCAAGGGTGACCCCTCCCGGTACCCGCAGGCCGAGAAGGCGCTGAAGAAGTCCCTCGGCATCAAGGCCGGCAACGAGCAGGCCGTCACCGGACAGGCCGCCCTCGCCGCCGCCCGGCACGACTTCAAGGACGCGCTGAAGTACGCCGACCAGGTGCTGAAGGAGAACCCCTACAGCCAGGACGCCCTCTCCTCCCGTATCGACGCCCTCGTCGAACTCGGCCGCTACGCCGACGCGTCGAAGGCCGCCGACACCGCGGACACCCGGCGGCCCGGCATCCCCGTCTTCACCCGGTACGCGTACGTGCACGAGTTGCGCGGGGACGTGAAGACCGCCCAGCGGGTCCTCCAGCAGGCGCTCGCCGCCTCCAGCACCCCCGGCGACATCTCCTACGTCGCCGCCCAACTCGGGCTGCTCGCCTGGAACCAGGGCGACTACAAGAGCGCGCTCACCTATTACGCCCGCGCGCTGGCCGCCGACGACAACTACCTCCCGGCCCTCGAGGGCCGCGCCCGCGCCCAGTACGCGAGCGGCGACAAGGCCGCCGGGCTCAAGGGCATGGAGCAGGTCGTCGCCCGCTATCCGCTGCCCCAACCCCTCGTGGAACTGGGCGAGATGTACGAGGACCGCGGCAAGGAGGGCGACAAGGACAAGGCCCGCGACCAGTACGCGCTGGTCGACGCCTGGATCGCGCTCGCCCGCGCCAACGGCGTCAACGCCGACCTCGACACCGCGCTCGCCGCCGCCGACCACGGCGACAAGGCCTCCGCCCTGCGCGCCGCCCGCGCCGAGTGGGCCCGCCGCCACACCGTGCACACCGCGGACGCCCTCGCCTGGGCGCTGCACGTCAACGGCAAGGACGCGGAAGCCCTCCCGTACGCGAAGCAGGCCACGGCGACCGGATACCACAACGCCACGTTCATCTACCACCGCGGCATGATCGAACGCGCCACCGGCCACGCGAAGGACGCCCGCGCCTCCCTGCGGGCCGCGCTGAAGCTGAACGCCGGCTTCTCGCCGCTGGGCGCGAGCGAGGCCCGCAAGGCGCTCAAGGACCTGGAGGCGGCCAAGTGATACCCCGTCGTTGGCTCGCCTCCACAGGGGCCGTCGTCATGACGGCCTGCGCGCTCGCGCTGATCCCTTCCACCAGCGCGAGCGCGCACCCCCTCGGCAACTTCACCGTCAACCGTTACGACGGTCTCGTCGCCGCCCCCGGCAAGCTCCGCGTCGACCACGTCGAGGACCTCGCCGAGATCCCCGCGACCCAGGCCAAGCCGGACATCGAACGGCTCGGCATGAGCGCCTGGGCGAAGCAGCGGTGCGAGAAGGCGGCCGAGGGCAGCAAGGTCACCGTCGACGGCCGGGCCGCGACGCTGACGGTGGGCAGCAGCAAGGCGCAGACCCGGCCCGGGCAGGCCGGCCTCAACACCCTCCGGGTGGAGTGCCGACTGACCGCCGAACTGCCCGACGCCAAGACCGTCACCGTCGGCTTCCACAGCGCGGGCGCCACCACCGGCCCCGGCTGGCGGGAGATCACCGCGCGCGGCGACCGGATGACGCTCACCGCGACGGACGTACCCAAGAAGTCGATCTCGCGTGAACTCACCAGCTACCCCAAGGAGTTGCTCTCCTCCCCCGCCGACACCTCGGCCGCGTCGCTGCGCGTGCGGCCCGGTGGACCGGCCCTGGTCGAGGACGAGACGAACGCTCCCGCCGCCTCCGTGCTGCCGCGCGGCGCCGACCGCTGGACCCGCGCCCTGGACTCCCTGGTCGCCCGCCACGACCTGACCTTCGGCTTCGCCGCGCTCGCGCTGCTCATCGCGGTCTTCCTGGGTGCGATGCACGCGCTGGCCCCGGGCCACGGCAAGACCCTGATGGCCGCGACGGCGGCGGCCCGCGGCGGCCGCGCCAAGCTCAAGGACGTCATGCCGCTGGCCGCCTCGGTCACCGTCACCCACACACTGGGCGTCGTCGCCCTCGGCCTCCTGGTGACGGCCGGCTCGGCCGCGGCGCCCTCGGTGATCATCTGGCTGGGCATCGCGAGCGGCGTCCTGGTGATCATGGCGGGCGCGACCCTCGTACGACGGGCCTGGCGCAACCGCGGCCACGGATTCGGACTCGGGCAGCCGCACCCCTCTGGCCCCGACGGCCACACACACGACCACCCCCACGGGACCGGCCACACGCACGACCACCCCCACCCCCACACGCACGACACCGAGGAGACCGAGGAACGCTCCCTGGTCCTGGTCGCCGCCCACACGGCGACCGCCTCGGCGACAGCGGAAACCCACCCCCATCCCCATCCGCACTCCCCCGGGCACGGTCACGATCACGCCCACGACCACCCGCACAGTCACGATCACGGCCACGACCACGACCACGGCCACACGCACGACCACTCCCACACCCTCGAACACACTCACGGCGGCTTCACCCACACCCACTCCATCGCCCCCACCCTCCGCGGCACGATCCTGCTCGGGTTCGCCGGCGGTCTCGTGCCGAGTCCGTCCGCCGTCGTGGTGCTGGTCGGCGCGATGGCGCTGGGGCAGGCCTGGTTCGGGCTGCTGCTCGTCGTCGCGTACGGCGTGGGGCTGGCCCTCACCCTCACCGCGGCCGGGTTCGCGGTGGTGAAGCTGGGTACGGGAATGAACCGGGTACTGGACCGGCGCCCCCGCTGGACCACCCACCCGATGGCGACCCTGGTCCGCCGGACGGCCCCCCTGGCGTCCGCGTTCCTCGTGGTGGCCCTGGGGGTCGGATTGGTTCTCAAGGGGGCGGCATCCGCACTCGGCTGAGCTACGTTTGTGGAGAAATCACGCGGAGTGGAGAAATCGCGCGGATGCGAATGGGGGACGCCCGTGTCCGAAGAACCGGGCAGTGAACGTCTGATCGCGGGCCGCTACCGGCTCCTGTCCCCCCTCGGCGAGGGGGGTATGGGAACGGTGTGGCGGGCCCGCGACGAGGTTCTGCACCGTGAGGTCGCCGTCAAGGAGGTGCGCGCGCCCGCCGGACTGGCGGCCCAGGACATCGAGCGGATGTACGCCCGTCTGGAGCGCGAGGCGTGGGCGGCGGCGCGGGTCGCCAACCGCAATGTCGTCACGGTGTACGACGTTGCCATGCAGGACGGCCGCCCGTGGATCGTGATGGAGCTGGTCCGCGGTATCTCGCTGGCCGAACTCCTGGACGCCGAGGGCCCGTTGGATCCGCAGCGGGCCGCGCACATCGGTGCCGAGGTGCTGGCCGCGCTGCGTGCCGCACACGAGGCCGGGGTGCTGCACCGGGACGTGAAGCCGGCCAACGTGCTGTTGTCCAACGACGGCCGGGTGGTGCTCACCGACTTCGGCATCGCGCAGGTCGAGGGCAGTTCGGCGCTGACGATGACCGGTGAGGTGATCGGCTCGCCCGAATTCCTCGCCCCCGAGCGGGCGCTGGGGCGCACCCCCGGCCCCGAGTCGGATCTGTGGTCGCTGGGTGTGCTGCTGTACGCGGCCGTCGAGGGCAACTCCCCCTTCCGCTACGACACCCCCCTGAGCACCCTGCGCGCGATCGTCGACGAGGAGCTGCCGCCGCCGCTGCGGGCCGGCCCGCTCACCCCGGTCGTCGAGGGGCTGCTGCGCAAGGACCCCGCCGAACGACTGTCCGCCGACCGGGCCGAACAGGACCTGCGGATCATCGCGGCCGGCGGCACGCCCCGCACGGACGGCTTCCCGGCGACCCCGTACCCGCCGACCGTCGCCGCGGCCTACCCGGAGCAGCCGCCCCCGTCCCGGCAGACGCCGTATCCGAACGCACGCACTCAGCCCGTGCCGGGCCCGGGGACGACCGCCACGGCCGCCCCGCCGCCGGAGCGCAACCGCCGCGCCGGTGTCGTCCTGATCGTCGGCGTGGTCGTCCTCGCACTGGCGCTGGCCGGGCTGACGTACGGACTGCTGAACATGGGCAACGGCGACGGGGACAAGAACACCGGTGGCGACAACACCCGCTCCGACACGGCGACTTCGGCGGGCCCCACCGACACCCGGACCGGTGGTGGTGCGAACACGACGCCCACCAGGAGCAGCAGTCCCAGCTCGACGCCCCAGTCGGTGAGCGTGACGCTGACGGGGTCGAACACCCAGTACTCCGGCAGCTGTCCGCCCGCGCAGAGCGACGCGCCCGGGTTCACGGCGACGATCTCGGTGGCCAAGCTGCCGGCCGAGGTCAGCTATCGCTGGGTGTCGAAGGACGGGCAGGTGATGGATCCGGGGTGGAAGACCATGTCCTTCCCGGACGGCGGGGGCAGGACCAAGCAGGACAAGGCGTTCGTGACGACGTACGACAAGACCGGGACCTTCAGCAACTCGATCAGCGTCGAGGTGCGCTCGCCGAAGCAGACGACGTCCAACTCGGTGCCGTTCTCGGTGACTTGTGTGGCGGAGACCCCGACGGGCGGGGCCTCCCCAGTACTTCGGCGTCACCCTCGCAGTGAAGGGACGGCAGTACGGATGATCAGGCCGCGCTGGTCAGGACGGGCAGGTAGCCGCCGGACTGGCCGGCCGCGGTCGGGTGGTACGACTCGCCGATGTTGAGCAGGTTGAGGCTGTGCAGCCAGGCGCTGCCGGAGCAGAGCTCGTGGCCGGTGAAGGTGGTGCGGACGTCGCCGAAGGTGAAGCCGTGGTCGGCGGCGGCCTTGGCGGTGGCGGTGTCCAGGTAGTCGGCGGCGTCGTTGATCGCCTTCCGCTTGGTCTCGGAGAGACCGACGCAGGTGGTGCCGAGCTTGTAGAAGCGGGGGTAGCCGAGGACCACCACATGGGCGTTGGGGGCCTTGCCGCTGATCGCGGAGTAGACGTTGTCCAGCTGGCCCGGGAGCGTCGAGTCGACGTACGCCTTCGCGGTGTTGATGCGTGAGAGGCAGGCGCTGTCGGATTGGAGCACACAGGTCGTCATGACGTCGGAGAAGCCGGCGTCGTTGCCGCCGATGCTGATGGAGACCAGGCCGGTCGAGGTGGTCAGGGTGCCCAGCTGGTTCGCCAGGACATCACCCGTACGAGCGCCCGAGCAAGCCTTGAAGCTGAACGCCGAGGGTGAATGGGCGGCCGCCCAGAGGTAGGGGTAGGCCTTGGTGCTCTGCTTGCAGTCGCCGCTGGACGAGATGTAGCTGCCCGCGCCGACACCGGAGGAGTAGGAGTCGCCGAGGGCCACATAGGGGGCTGTGGCGGCGTGGGCCGTACCCGTCCCGGTGAGGACGGCGGCGACGGCGAGGAGGAGCGAGCCGACGTAAGCGGCAAGTCGGGAACGTCTCATGGAACCTCCCTTTAGCAGGATCTCTGCCACAACTGTCGTAGCAACTACGCGCATTGACGGGAAGTGTCCATGCCAAAGTCACCTTTGATTACGTGCGCATGACAGATTTGTTGACGACTCCTCAACTCCCTTTCTCTATGCCTGTAGATGGGTCACTCTTTACTCCGGCGTTGCCTTACCCAGGCGCGCTTCCCCCCATGGAGGAGGACTCCTCGTCATGGCACAACCGCGTAGCAAGAAGTTCCGGTTCGCCGCCGTCACCGGCCTCGCGACCGCCGCCCTCGTCGGCGGCCTCACCGCTCTCCCCGCCCAGGCCGCCCCGGCGGTGGGCAAGGTCCTCGCCGCCGGCTCCCCCACGGCCGTCAAGGACAGTTACATCGTCACGCTGAAGAAGGGCGCCGGCCTCAAGGCGGCCTCCAGCGCGGGCAAGGGACTCGTCAAGCAGTACGGCGGCACGGTCGGGAAGACCTTCGACACCGTGCTCAACGGCTACACGGCCACGCTCTCGGCGAGCGAGGCGAAGAGACTCGCGGCCGACCCGGCGGTGGCCTCCGTCGAGCAGAACCAGCGCGTCCAGCTGGCCGACACCACGCAGTCCAGCGCCCCTTGGGGCCTGGACCGCATCGACCAGACCGCGCTTCCGCTTTCGGGCACGTACACCTACCCGGACACCGCGGGCAGCGGTGTGACGGTGTACGTCATCGACACCGGCGTCCGGATCACCCACACCCAGATCAGCGGCCGCGCCTCCTACGGCTACGACGCGGTCGACGGCGACACCACCGCCTCCGACGGCAACGGCCACGGCACCCATGTGGCCACCACCATCGCGGGCACCACCTACGGCGTCGCCAAGAAGGCGAACATCGTGGCGGTCCGGGTGCTGGACAACAGCGGCTCCGGCACCACCGCCGGCGTCATCGACGGCATCGAGTGGGTCACCGAGAACCACACCACGCCGGCCGTCGCCAACATGTCACTGGGCGGCTCCGCCTCCACCTCGCTGGACACGGCGGTCGCCAACTCCATAGCCAGCGGCGTGACTTACGCGGTCGCGGCGGGCAACAGCTCGGCCAACGCCTCCTCGTACTCCCCGGCCCGCGTCTCCACCGCGATCACGGTCGGCGCGACCACCAGCTCGGACGCCAGGGCCAGCTACTCGAACTACGGCTCCGTCCTGGACATCTTCGCGCCCGGCTCCTCGATCATCGCGGGCTACAACACCAGCGACACCGCCACCGCCACGCTCTCCGGCACCTCCATGGCCACCCCGCACGTCGCGGGCGCCGCGGCCGTCTACCTCGCGGGCCACACCTCGGCCACCCCGGCCACGGTCGCCTCGGCCCTGGTCGGCGGCGCCACCTCGGGTGTGCTGACCAGCGTGGGCACCGGCTCACCGAACAAGCTCCTCAAGCTCGTCCCGTAACACCGCACCGCGCGATCTGAACACCTGTTCCCCGGAGGCAGCCGGCGCCTCCGGGGAACACATGTTTAGGACTCCATAAGAACCGGTAAGGGGCTTCTTCCGCATCTTGACGCCCACTGTTGCGCTGCGCGACATTGAAGTCCGGCATCCGGCGCGCTGGGGGGCAAAGTCGCCAATGCAGACCATCCGTATCAAGAGACCATCGAGCGACGGGGATCTGACCCCGCTGCTCGCGGGCGCGGCCACCGCCGTGGGGGTTTTCGGCGCACTGCTGGCGCTCGCCGACTCGGGTTCGCCGCTGCGCGGCCCGCTCACCCTGTTCTTCCTGCTCGCCGCACCGGCGACCGCCGTCGCGGCCGCGCTGCGCGGGCTGGAACCCTTCGGCCGGGCGCTCGCCGCCATCGCGGGCGCGGTCGTACTCAACATGCTGGTGGCACAAGGGATGCTCGCCGTCCACCGCTGGTCCGTCCATGGCGGGATCATTGCCGTGACCGTGATCAGTTGTCTCGTTCTTCTTCTAAGTTGTGTAACGGTCAAACCAACAAAAACGTGAGGCCGAGTTTCAGGTCTTGCCATACGGGTTCAATCATCAATACCGTCGTAATCTCACCCGCATCGGACCATCACCAAGCGGCTCTAGGGGAGGGCTCAAGGACCGCGGTGGTTTCCGGAGCGGGGCGCGGTAGGGGGGTGCCGTGCTCGGTGACCGCACTTGTGACCGAGTCGTGCCGCGCGACCGACTGTCGTCAGTAAGGCGGCGGTTGGCCATCTTTGCCAGCTCGCCTCGGCGTGCACGTAGAACCTTTTCGTCATGCCACAGGCGTGAAACCCCCTTTCGAACCGGACACGATCCGGACCGCCCAGGGGCGGGCGGTCCACCGGACGAGAGGGACCAAGACTCATGAGTTCCGTTCTTCGGCCCGAGTACCGGCCGATCTCCTCACATCTGGCCATCACGCCACCGGTGAGCGTGGTGATTCCCGCCATGAACGAGGCGGAGAATCTCCCCTACGTCTTCAAGACGCTCCCGGACTGGATACACGAAGTCGTCCTGGTCGACGGCAACTCCACGGACGACACCGTCGAAGTGGCCCGCGGTCTGTGGCCGAACGTCAAGGTCGTCGAACAGCAGGGCAAGGGCAAGGGGGATGCCCTGATCACCGGGTTCGAGGCGTGCACCGGCGACATCATCGTGATGGTCGACGCGGACGGCTCGGCCGACGGCAACGAGATCGTCAGTTACGTCTCCGCCCTGGTCTCGGGCGCGGACTTCGCCAAGGGCTCCCGTTTCGCCAACGGCGGCGGCACCGACGACATGACCTTCATCCGCAAGCTCGGCAACTGGGCGCTGTGCACCATCGTCAACCGCAAGTTCGGCGCCCGCTACACGGATCTCTGCTACGGATACAACGCGTTCTGGCGGCACTGCCTGGACAAGATCTCCCTCGACTGCACCGGCTTCGAGATCGAGACCCTGATCAACATCCGGGTGGTCAAGGCCGGGCTCAAGGTGCAGGAGATCCCGAGCTACGAGTACCTCCGCATCCACGGCGCGAGCAATCTGCGGGCCGTGCGGGACGGGTTCCGGGTGCTCAAGGTGATCCTGAAGGAGCGGTCGAACCGCAGGGAGCTGCGCCGGCAGGAGCACCACTCGCCGATGCTCGAATCGGTTCAGGGAGAGGTGTCTTGAGCGATCTCGACTTCTCCGTCGTGATCTGCGTCTACACCGAGGACCGCTGGGAGGACATTCTCGCGGCGGTCTCCTCGGTGCGGGCGCAGTCGTACCCCGCACTGGAAACTCTGCTGGTCGTCGACCACAATCCGGCGCTGCTGGACCGACTGACCAAGGAGTACAAGGAAGTTGACGATGTATCAGTGCTGGCGAACGCCGGCCCACGCGGTCTGTCCGCCGGCCGCAACACCGGCATCGCCGCCTCCCGCGGCGAGGTGGTCGCCTTCCTCGACGACGACGCCGTGGCCGAGCGGGAGTGGCTGCGGCGCTTCGCCGAGGGGTACGCCGACCCGCGGGTGATGGCCGTCGGCGGCCGTACGATGCCGATCTGGGCGTCGGGCCGCCGGCCGGCCTGGTTCCCCGAGGAGTTCGACTGGGTGGTGGGCTGCACGTACAAGGGCCTGCCGCCGGGCCGGGTCCGGGTGCGCAACGTCCTGGGCGGCAACGCCTCGTTCCGTCGTACGGCGTTCGACGCGGCCGGAGGTTTCGCCACCGGCATCGGACGGGACGGCGACAAGCGGCCGCTGGGCTGCGAGGAGACGGAGCTGTGCATCCGGCTCACCCGCGCCAGACCGGACGCCGTCCTGCTGATCGACGACCGCGCGGTGATCCACCACCGGGTACCCGCGGCGCGCGAGCACTTCGGGTACTTCCGCTCACGCTCCTACGCCGAGGGTCTGTCGAAGGCACTCGTGGCGCGAAGTGTGGGTGCGGACAAGGGACTTGAGTCCGAGCGCCGGTACGCCACCCGGGTGCTGCCGACGGGTGTGGCGCGCGGGCTGCGCGACGCCGCGCTGGCCCGGCCGGGCGGTGCGGGTCGCGCGGGCGCGATCGTCGCCGGAGTGCTGACGGCGGCCGGTGGGTACGTCGTCGGGAGCCTTCGCGCACGCCGTGGCGGTGCGACGTTCTCCGTCGTGGAGATCGACGGGAGACCAGAGGGGGGATCTCATGGCTGAGGCACCGGTGCCGATCCTGATGTACCACTCGGTCGCGACCGCTCCGAACGATGCCACGCGCGAGCTGTCGGTGGCGCCCGAGGCCTTCGCCGAGCAGATGGCATGCATCGGCGACCGCGGGCTCACCCCGGTCAACACAGCTGATCTGGCCGCGAGTTGGCGCTCCGGCAAGCCGCTGCCGCCGCGCCCGCTACTGATCACCTTCGACGACGGCTACGCGGGCGTGCACCGGCACGCCCTGCCCGTGCTCGCCAAGCACGGCTTCGCGTCCACGCTGTTCGTCTCCACGGGCTGGCTCAAGGGGGCGCACGACACCGGAGGCGGCCTCGACACCATGCTCGACTGGGACCAGGTGCGCGAACTGGCCGCCGCGGACGTGGAGATCGGCGGCCACAGCCACACCCACCCCCAGCTCGACCAGCTCGACGACCGCACGCTGCGGCACGAGCTGATCCACTGCAAGGAGATCGTCGCCGACGAACTGGGCACCGTCCCGGCCTCCTTCGCCTACCCGTACGGCTACTCCAGCCGCCGGGTGCGCGAGGCGGTCCGCGAGACGGGCTACGCCCAGGCGCTCGCCGTCGGCAACGGCCTCGCGCGCCGCCGCCAGGGTCCGTACGCGCTGCACCGCGTCACCGTGCGCCGCAGCACCGGGATCGAGGAGTTCGAGCGGCTGGTCGAGGGCCGTTCGATCGCCCGCAACTTCGCCAGGGACCGTGCCCTCACCAAGGGGTACGCCATGGTCCGCAGAGCACACCAGGTCCGCCGGAAGGCCATCCGTTCCCGTGTCTGACACGACGACCACGACCGAGGCAGCGTCGCCCCCGACCGAGGCGCCCGAGCAGTCGGGGCGCCGCCTTCGCCTGCCCGGACTGGGCAGGGGGAAGGGCGGCAACCAGCTGTTCCGCAACGCCTACGCCCTGATGCTGAACACCGGCATCTCCGCCGTACTGGGCCTGGGCTACTGGCTGATCGCCGCCCGCTACTACTCCGAGTCCGCCGTCGGCCAGGGCTCCGCCGCGATCGCGGCCATGAAGCTGCTGGCCGGACTGACCGCGGTGACCCTGACGGGCGCCCTGGCCCGCTTCATCCCGGTGGCGGGCCGCGCCACCGGACGGCTCATCTTCCGTACCTACGCGGGCAGTTCGGTCCTGGTCGGGCTCGCCGCGCTGGTGTTCCTGCTGACGCTCGACGAGTGGGGACCGTCGTACCGCTTCCTGCACGGGCCGCTCAACGGCCTCGGCTTCATCGTCGCCGTGGTCGCCTGGAACCTGCTCACGCTCCAGGACGGGGTGCTGACCGGGCTGCGCAGCGCACGGTGGGTGCCGGTAGGGAACACCGTGTTCTCCACCGTCAAACTCGCGCTGCTGATCGGGCTCGCGGCCGTGCTGGCGACGAGCGGTGTCTTCGTCTCCTGGGTCCTGGCGATCGCGACCTCGGTCGTGCCGCTGGGCTGGCTGGTCTTCCGGCGCCTGGTGCCCCGGCACGTCAAGGCCACCGAGGACCACGCGAAACCGCCGACGGTCAAGGAGATCGGCAAGTTCCTCGCGGGCGACTACACGGGCTCGCTGTTCTCGCTCGCCGTGGTCTACCTGGTCCCGGTGATCATCGCCTCGCAGGTCAGCTCCGAGGACAACGCGTACTTCTACATCACCACCACCATAGGCGGCACGGTCAATCTGCTCGCCATCAACATGGGCGCCTCGCTGACCGTCGAGGGCTCGCACGATCCGGCCCGGCTGGCCGCCAACACCCGTGCGGCGCTGAAGCGGATGGCGCGGATCATGCTCCCGATCTGCGGAATGCTGTTCATCGGGGCGCCCTGGATCCTCGGGGTGTTCGGCGCGGGCTACGCGGACGCGGCGACCCCGCTGCTGCGCTGGTTCGCGGTCGGCGCACTGCTCCGGGTCTGCATGGAGACGTACTTCGCGGTCCTGCGCGCGCAGAGCCGCACGGCCGGACTCGCATGGTTGCAGGGCCTGTTGTGCGTCCTGGTGCTCGGTCTGACGCTGCTGCTGCTCCCCCGGATGGGGCTGACCGGTGCCGGTGTCGCCGAGATCTCCTCGCTCGCGGTGATCGTGATGATCGCCGCCCCGAAGCTGTTCAGGACCATCAGGGCCGTGCCGGCCGACGTGCCGGAACACGCGGCACCCGACGGTGACCTCGCCGACCTGGGGGCGCGCGAGGTCCCGGCGTCGGACCGGCCCCGCAGGCGCGGGCCGGCCTGGGCGCTGGACACCGACACCCTGGCGCTCGGCATCCACGTCGACTTCGACCACCTGGAGCGCCGCCCCGACGTGCGTCCGGGTCCCGGAACTCCGCCCACGGGCACGCCGGTTGTCCGTCCGGACCACCGGCCGACCTGGGCGAAGAACCCGGAGCTCGGGCTGCCGGTCGAAGAGCGGGGCCCGGGCTCGGAGGCCTCGCTCGGACCGGCCGAGATCGAGGTGGACGCGCCGTTCGAGGCGGAGTTCGAGCGACGGGTCGTACAACAGGAGGAGTTCGAGCGGAAGGCCGAGGCGTCGCTCGTACAAGAAGAGGCGCCCGTACGGGAGTCCGAGCCGCCGTCCGCCGTCCCGTGGCGCGAGCGGCTGCGGCCGTCCCGGCTCGGAGTCGTCCTCGGCTGTCTGCTGGCCGCCGCCCTGCTGCTCTACTGGGTGCCGGCGCTGGGTCTCGACGAGGCCGACCTGGACCGGATGGGCGGGCTGGGCCTCATCTCGATCCTGCCGCTGCCCACGCTGATCGGGGCCGCGCTGCTGGTCGCGGTGTTCGCCTCGCTGCTGTGGCTGGGCCGTGAGCACAAGGCGCTGCTGCTGATCACGCTGCTCGCGACCGTGGTCTCGCTGCACGCGCTGCCCGCGGTGATCGAGACCGAGCCGCGGTTCCCGACCGCCTACCAGCACCTCGGCTTCCTCGACTACATCGACCGCACCGGGTCCGCCGTACCGGACCTGGACGCGCGCTGGAGCTGGCCGGGCTTCTTCGCGGTGGCCGCGTTCGTCACCAAGGCCTGCGGAATGACGGACCTCACCGACCTCATCCGCTGGTGGCCACTCACCATCCAACTCCTCTACCTGGCCCCGATGTTCCTCCTGGTGCGCTCGCTGCGGGCGAGCTGGCGGGCCAAGTGGACCGGCATCTGGATCTTCGTGCTCAGCGGCTGGGTCGGCCAGGACTACTTCTCACCGCAGGGCTTCACCTATCTGCTCTACCTGGCGTTCGTCGCGATCCTGCTGGTCTGGTTCCGCGAACCACGCGTGATCTGGACGAAGAAGCGGCCGGGCGAGCTGGAGGTCGAACCGACGACCAGGCGCCAGAAGGCAGTCCTGCTCGGCGTGCTGATCGGGCTCTTCGCGGCGAGCGTGCCGGCCCACCAGCTCACCCCGTTCGTGATGCTGGGTGTGCTCGCCGTGCTCGTCCTGATCGGCCGCTCCGAACTGCGCGGCCTGCCCGTCCTGTTCGGCGTCCTGGTCGCGGTCTGGGTGGGCTTCATGGCCGAGCCGTACTGGTCCGGGCACTTCAACGAACTGTTCGGCGGGGTCGGCGGAGTCGGCAGCAATGTCTCCACCTCCGTCTCCGGCCGTATCCAGGGCGGCAGTTCGACCCACAAGCTCGTCCTGTACGCGCGCGTCCTGCTGGCCGGCGGAGTGATGCTGTTCGCCTGCTGGGGCTGGTGGCGCCGCCGCGACCACCAGTACCGCGAGCGCTCGCTGCTGGTGCTCACCTTCGTCCCGTTCCTGGGCTTCGGCATGCAGTCGTACGGCGGCGAGATGGCGCTGCGCGTCTTCATGTTCGCGCTGCCCGGCGCGGCCCTGCTGGCCGGACTCGCGCTGTTCCCGCGCACCGGCGTGACCGCCGAGGAACGGGACAAGGACCGGGTCAGCCTCGCCCCGCTGGCGGCGCTCCTGGCGGGCCTGCTGCTCATGGGCGGCTTCCTGGTGGCCCGTTGGGGCAACGAGCCGTTCGAGCGGGTGCGGCCCGGCGAGGTCGCCGCCATGGACTACGTGTACGCCCACGACAAGCCGACGGTCCGGCTGCTGTGGCTCAGCAACGACACGGTGAACGACGTGACGCCGGCGCTGCCGTGGGGCGCGAAGGACATGGAGAAGGTCAACTACGTGCCCACGCTGGCACCGGCCGACCCGGTGCTGGTCTCCGGCCTGGTCAAGGCGCTCAAGGACGCGGGACCCAACTCGTACCTGATGATCAACGAGAGTCAGGTGACGTATCTCCAGATGGACGTGGGCTACTCGGCCACCTGGGAGCCCCGGCTGATCCAGAACCTGGACCAGCGGGCCGAGTTGAAGAAGGTCTTCGTCAACGACGACGCCGTCGTCTACTCGCTGAAGAAGCAGCCCGAGGGCAAGGTGCCGAAGCCGGACCCGGGCCCGATCGGACCGCAGATCACCTGGACGCCGTGGTCGGTCGTCGGCGCCCTGGCCGCCCTCGCGCTGATCGTGATGCTGACGGCACGCGAGGTGGTCCGGGTCGCGATGCGGCCGAGCGTGCGCCAACTGCGCTGGATGCAGAGCAGCTTCTGGTTCTCGCTGCCCCTGCTGGCGGTGCTGCTGGCCTCGCTGGTCCAGAGATTCCTGACGATGAAGTAGCCGTCTCCTCAGGGGACTTGGGCACAGAGGTGGCTCACCGGGATTACCTGGTGAGCCACTTCACTTCGTATGCGGCCATGTCGAACTTCTTGCCGTCGATCTCCGCGCTGATCGTCCGGCCGAGGGTGTTGACCACCAGGACCGTCTTGTCGGTGGCCAGCACGCGCACGTTGGGCACGTCGTCGGCGGCGATCGAGACCGTCTTGTAGGTCGTCCCCGGCGGGAACTCCTTGTCGAAGCGGGAGACAAGGCCGAACATGGGCAGTTCCTTGCCGCCGTCCGAGCTGTCCGTCGGCGTCCACAGACAGCCGGGGCAGTCGTCGCCCTTCTCGTCCTCCGGATTCCAGTAGAAGCCCGAGGAGGCACCGCCCTTGACCATGGCGATCATGCCCGCGGCCTGGACGGCGACCCGGCGGGTCTCGGACCAGCCCTTGCGCTCGTCGTTGCCGTCGGCGGGCTCGACGTAGTATTCGGCCCACCACAGCGGCAGGTCGTCCGTCTGCTGCCGCACCCACTGCCCCACGGCCGTCAGCTTGTCGGTGGCCCCGAACTCGTTCGGCAGCATCTCGTCGTCGTTGGTGTAGCTGGAGCCGTCCACGACGACGAAGTCGGCGCCCACCTTGTTCTTGTTCCAGTAGTCGAAGGCGTCGAGGACCCGCTGGTCCATCGCGCCCCACGGCCCCTTGAAGGTCTTCGACGCCTCGTCCGCGCGCGGGTCGACGCTGTCCATCACCAGGTACGGCCCGCCGACCATGATGTCCTTGTCGACCTTCTTCAACGCCTTGTAGACGAGGTTGTACAGCTTCGTGTAACCCTCGTAGTCCCAGCGGCCCTTGGAGTCGTTCCAGAAGCCCTTGAACTCGTTCCAGACGATGAAGTGCCGCACGTCCGGATAGCGCTTGGCGACGGTCGCGGCGAGCGCGGCGAAGTCGGCGTAGTGCGAGGGCAGCGGGGCGGTCTCCAGCGCGGACTGGCTCCAGTCGGTGCTGTCGACGCCTGCCTTGCCGCCCTTCATCCAGTCCGGCGAGCAGCACAGCGTGACCACCGGGGTGCCGCCGGACTTGCGGATGAAGTCGATACGGCGGTCCATCGCGCCGAAGTCGTAACGCCCCTTGACCGGCTCGGGGTTGTCGGCGCCCCAGCCCATGATCGCCTGGTCCTGCGGCAGCCCGCCGGCGTCCGAGATCAGCTTCTCGACCCGACCGGTCGCGGTGTCGCTGCCCTCGTCGGCGCTGTACTGGGTGTGTGTGAAGCCCCAGCCGACGTCGGGGCTGTCCTGGTCCGGCGGGGTCACCGGAGTGCCGTGCACGGTGTCGCCGTTCTTCGAGGTGCCCCTGGTGCCGTCTCCGCTGTCCGGAAGCGTGTTGATCAGGGTCACGATCAGAGCGAGTGCGGCCATGCCCACGCCGAGCAGTGCGGTGAGCTGCCACCGCCGTGCCCCCGATGTCCACCCATGACGTCCCATCGGGAAAACAGTAACGGGGGAGGTCCCCGATCGGGCAGATGTCGTAAATCCACAGCTTCGTAACAGGACGGAGGGGACATCGAAGGAGACACGAGGACACAGCCGACACACCCGGCGCACTACGGAAACCGGATGCACGCGGGGCGCCCGTGCCGGATCATGGACGCCATGTCTGCGAACCCACACGACGCGCTGCCGATCCGGCTCAACGTCGACGACAGCGACTCACCGTCCGACGTCGTCGACGCGCTGTTCCTCGGCCGCTTCGCGACGGGCGAGCAGCCGTACTCGCATGCGGCCAACATCGACCGGGTCCGCTCCGGGGCCACGCTCCTGCCGTCCGGCGCGCGGGTGCTGCGGGTGGCCCGCGACGACGACCGCAGCGCGACGCTGGCCGAGGGCGAGGGCTGGACGCTGCTGGTCTCCCGCTGGAACCGGGGCGCGGACGTCACGGTCACGGCGACCACCGCCGAGCTGGCGAAGAAGGTCCTCGACCAGGCGACGGACGGCGCGGCGGACGAGCCCGAACCCCAGCCGGACAACGTGACGATGGGCTTCTGGTACGTCTCCCCCAGGCGCGGCCCGCACCGCACGACCCGGCAGATCTCCGCCGGCACCTGGGACGAGGTCCGGGACAACTACACGGCACCGGTCGCGGACGCGATGGACCGCCTGATGAAGACGACCCCGGAGGACATCGCGGGCCGGCTCCTGCTGCTGCTGCACGGCCCGCCGGGCACCGGGAAGACCTCCGCCCTGCGCACGCTCGCCCGTTCCTGGCGGGACTGGTGCCAGGTGGACTGCGTCCTGGACCCCGAGCGGCTCTTCTCCGACGTCGGCTATCTGATGGACATCGCGATCGGCGAGGAGGACGGCACGGGCAAGGGCCGCTGGCGTCTCCTCCTCCTGGAGGACTGCGACGAGCTGATCCGCGGCGAGGCCAAGCACACGGCGGGCCAGGCCCTGTCCCGCCTGCTCAACCTCACCGACGGCCTGCTCGGCCAGGGCCGCAACGTGCTGGTGGGCGTCACCACCAACGAGGACCTGGAGCGCCTCCACCCGGCGGTCGTCCGCCCCGGCCGCTGCCTGGCCCGCATCGAGGTGGGCGCCCTGACCCGCCGCGAGGCGGTGAGCTGGCTCGGCACGGAGGAGGGCGTCGGGCGCGAGGGCGCGACCCTGGCAGAGCTGTACGCCCTGCGCCGCGGCACGTCCCCGACATCGGTACCGGATCCGCGGGAGGGGGCGGACGCGGGGCTGTATCTGTAGGTGGTCCGGGGCGCGGGGCTGTATCTGTAGGCACTCCGGGGCGCGGGGCCGATTGGCCGGCGCCAGCCTTGTCCTCAGTCACCTGATGTCCGCCGCAACGGCGTTCAAGCCCCGCGGCGCATCCCGGCGGTGCCGAACCTCCCTCAGCCCTCCCCGAATCCCGCCCGCAACGCATCGCGCACAGCGGCCAGCGCCGCCGCCTCCCCCAACCCCAGCCGCCGAGCACGCTCCGCATAGGCCTGGGCCGCCGACGCCAACTCCCGCTCCGCGGCCGAGCCGGCGGCAGCCACATACGTGCCGTTGCGCCCCCGCGTCTCGATCACCCCGTCGCTCTCCAGCGCCCGATACGCCTTGGCCACCGTGTTGGCCGCCAGCCCCAGCCCCTCCGCGAGCCCCCGCACGGTCGGCAGCCGGTACCCGACGGGCAGCACCCCCGCCCGCGCCTGCTCGGAGATCTGCGCCCGCACCTGCTCGTACGGCGGCGCGCTGTCGTCGATGTGGATCTTCAAGGTCACGCTGCCGATTCTCCCGCACCCACCGGAGAATGGGAGGCGGGAAAATGAGAGGCGTCCGCGCGTGTCCCGTCATAGCGTGCGCCCAATGACACTGAACGTGCGCGACCTGCGCATTGACGACCCCGCCGACGTCGAGGCCTTCGCCCGGGTACGGCACCTGGCCCTCCCCTACATGGTGTGGACCCCGGACGCCATCGTGCACCGCCTCGCCCGCACCCACCCCGACGCCCGTTTCAGGTCCCTCGTCGCGGAGGAGGACGGCGAGGTGATCGGCACGGCCCAGGTGCAGCTCGCGCACGACAGCCCCGAGCCGGGCCAGGGCATGCTCAACATCTACGTACGCCCGGACCGGACCCGCCGCGGCGCCGGCGAACTCCTGGTGCGGGCGTCGCAGGACCACCTCTCCGCGTACGGCGCGACGAAGCTGTTCTCCTGGGTGCTGGACGAGCCGGCCAACCGCGCCTTCGCCGAGCGGCGCGGCTATCACGCCAGCCGCTCCGCGCACTTCCTCCGCCTCGACCTGGCCGCCGGCCCCCTCCCGCCGCCGCAGACCCCGCCGCCCGGCGTCGAGCTGCGCAGCGCCGCGGAGTTCGCGGACGACCCGCGCCCGCTGTTCGAGCTGGACGCGGAGACGGCCTCGGACGAACCGAGCGACGTGGACACCGAGTTCAGCGACTACGAGAACTGGATCGAGGAGAACTGGAAACACCCGCTCCTCGACCGGGAGTTGACGATGGTCGCGGTGGTGGACGGCCGCCCCGCCGCGTTCAGCGTGGCCCACACGGACCCCGCCACCGGCCGCTACGCCACCGCGATGACCGGCACCTCCCGCGACTTCCGCGGCCGGGGCCTGGCCAAGCTCGCCAAGAACGCCTCCCTGCACCGCGCCCGCGCCGCCGGCTTCACCGAGGCCCTGACGGGCAACGACGCGGGCAACGAGCCGATGCTCGCGATCAACAAGTGGTTCGGGTACGAGATCTGCGGTACGGAGGTGCGCTTTGTCCGCGAACTCGGCTGAGCAGACGGGCCGGTTGGAGGTCGTCCTGGTCAAGGCCGGCCGCACGAAGATCCGTTACGGCGCCGAGCTGCTCGGCGACGACGGCACCCGGGTCGCCGTGAGCGCCCCCTGGGCCGGCGCGGGGGTGCGCGACTTCGGCTTCGTCCGCTTCGAGCCGGGCGACGTCTTCACCGAGTACTACTGGCGGGACCGCTGGTACGCGGTGAAGGCGGTCCGGGACGCCGAGGGCGCGCTGAAGGGCTGGTACTGCGACATCACCCGGCCCGCCGTGCTCTCCGGCGCCGAGCTGGTCGTCGAGGATCTCGACCTGGACCTGTGGGTCTCCGCGGACGGCACGGCCGTACTCCGCCTGGACGAGGACGAGTTCGCCGACAGCGGCCTGTCGGAGTCGGACCCGCGGGCCGCGGCCGCCGCCGTCGCCGCGCTGGACGAGCTGGAGGCGCTGGCCCGCGGAGGCGGCCTCGAGGCCCTGCTGGCCTGAGCCGCACCTGTGGCCCTGAGCCGGCCCTCAGACCTCCGCCACCACCACGTACCGCTCGTCGTGCACCTCCCCGCCCCACAGCGCCGCCTCCTCCGACAGCCGCTCCACCCGCACCTCGGCGGCGAGCGGCGCGACGAGGCCGGCGAGCACGTCGGACGGTATGCCGGCCGGCGTGACCGTCCCCCACACGCCCTCGACCAGCACCAGCCGGCCGCCGGGGCGCAGCAGCCCGCGCCAGTGCCGCAGGGCGCGGCCGGCGTCGGGCAGGGCCCACACCACGTGCCGTACGAGAATCACGTCGAAGCGCTGCTCGCCCACGGGCGGTGCCGCCGCGTCACCGGTCAGGAACGCCGCGTCACGTCCGGCCAGCTTGGTCCGCGCCAGGTCGATCATGGCCGGGGAGCTGTCCACGCCGGTCACGCGGTGTCCCTGCTCGGCGGCGAGGAGCGACAGGCTGCCCGTGCCACAGCCGAGATCGAGGACGTCCGAGGCGCGTCCCGGCAGCCAGTCGCGCAGCCGCTCGGCCCACGCCCGCCGGACCTCCGGGTCGCGCAGTCCGTGGTCCGGTTCGTCGTCGAAAGTGGCGGCCTGCGCGTCCCAGTCCATGCCCGCGCTCGCATCCGCCCCGGTCAGACCCTCGCTGTCATGTGTCATGGGGCCAAGAGTGACACCCGCCACTGACAATCGAATCGTGACAGCCGCCACTGACAGACCGGCACCGATGAGTCACCCTCCCCCAAAGGGTCTACCTCCGTGAGAACGCGGAAGACGGTAGGCACTGAAGGAGGCAGCCATGCGCCGGACCACTGTGCAGAAGCCCCTGAGGAAGACGGACTCCCGCAAGGTCCGCGAGGAAGTCGACGAGCGTCCCGCAGGACGCCCCGAGGTGCGCAAGGACATCGCACGCACCTGGTGGCCGGACGGCTGACCGAGCGCGGTCGGTCCGGTCAGTCCAGCCGCTTGCGGTAGTGCAGGCGGTCGTACGGGCCGTCCACGCGTCGCTCCACGAGCTCGTAGCCGTACTTCGGGTAGATCTTCTGGTTCTCCCACATCATCGCGTTGGTGTAGAGCCTGACCTCGGGCAGACCGAGCGCACGCGCGCGTGCGTCCACGAAGTGCAGCAGCCGGCGCCCCACGCCCGTGCCCTGGGCGTCGGGGTGGACGGCGATGTTGTCGAGGTACAGATGGTCGTCGTACACCTCGACCACCACCAGGCCCACCACGGGATCGCCGGTGACGAACACCTGCCCGGCCGCCACGCACGCCGCGTGGTCCCGCTCCATGGGCTGCGGCACCACCCCGATACGCTCGATGTAGTGGTGGTACGCGGCGTCGGTCACGGCCTTCACGGCCGGTACGTCGGCGGCGACGGCCGCCCGGATCTCATCGTCTCCCATGCCGGGCACGGTACCTACCTGATCCCAGTCTCAGCACTCCCTTAACGTGAGCATAAGGATCACCATCACCCGCCTCCAGCAGGCGATTCCACGGTTCCTTGGGGCTAGCTTCTGATCACCCGCCTCAAGGAGTTCCCCCATGCCAACACGCCGCCGCAAGGTCGTCACGTTCGCCGCCCTCGGCGCGGCCCCGCTCGCCCTGACCGCCCTCGCGGCCGCCCCGGCGTCCGCGCACGGCACGATGGGCGACCCGGTCAGCCGGGTCGCGCAGTGCTACGCGGAGAACCCGGAGAGCCCGAAGTCGGCCGCGTGCAGGGCGACGGTCGCGGCCGGCGGCACCCAGGCGCTCTACGACTGGAACGGCATCCGGATCGGCGACGCCAACGGGCAGCACCGGACGCTCATCCCGGACGGCAAGCTGTGCAGCGCGAACAACGACGAGTTCAAGGGCCTCGACCTGGCCCGCGCAGACTGGTCGGCGACCGGCGTGCAGAGCGGCTCGTACACCTTCAAGTACCGCGTGACGGCCCCGCACAAGGGCACCTTCAAGGTGTACATCACCAAGGCCGGCTACGACCCGACGAAGCCGCTGGCCTGGGCCGACCTGGACCTCGCCAACCCGGTGGCGACGGCCACCGACCCGGTCGCCGCGGGCGGCTTCTACACCTTCTCCGGCACGCTCCCGGCCCGCTCCGGCAAGCAGCTCCTGTACGCGATCTGGCAGCGCTCGGACAGCCCGGAGGCCTTCTACTCCTGCTCGGACGTCACCTACGGGGGCAGCGACAGCGGCAGTTCGGGCGGCGGTACGACGAGCAGTGCGACCCCGGCCCCGGCCGCCTCCGCGCCCTCCGACGAGCAGATCGCGGACGGTGCCGACAAGTCGACGGTCGAGCACCACGGCCACGGCGACCAGGACGCGAGTACGTCCGCGGAGCCGGCCACCGCCGCACCGAGCACCGAGCCGGTCGCCGCCAACGAGCCGGAGGCGGCCGGTACTTCGGAGAACCTCGCGGAGACCGGCGGCAGCGGCACCACCCCGTATCTCGCCATCGGCGGCGCGGCCGCCCTGGCGCTCGGCGCGGCGACCCTGTTCGCCTCGCTCCGCCGCCGCGCGACCACCGGCGGCCGCCACGGCCGCTAGCGGCCACAACGGGGGGCGGGGCCTGTCCGGCGGCTCAGGTCGGACAGGCCCCGTTCGTGCGTCAGCTCAGCGCCGACGCGCAGGTGGTGGCGGTGGCGTGCGCCGGGTCGAGGGCGTTGGCCGCCTCGTGGAAGGCGATCCGGTCGGTGAGACCGAGCAGGGCGTGTTCGGAGAGGTCGAGCGAGCACAGGTTCTGGATGAGGACGTTGTGCACGTCGGATCCGCTCAGGTACTGGCTGGTGTACGGCGTGACCACCTCGTCGTACTTGCTGGCGATCACCGTGTAGTGGACGCCTGCGACGGTGTCGCCGCCCGCGTTCAGCTTGGTGAGGAAGGCGGAGCCGACGATCTGGTCGGCCAGCGCCGGGGTCGAGGTGGAGAGGAAGTCCGCGGCGCCCGGGAAGTACGGCAGCAGGTTGGTGAAGCCGTCCAGGTCGGTGCCGTGGTTGCTGGGCGCGATGCCGACCAGGGTGTTCACCTTGGCCGCTCCGCCGAGGAACTTGAGGTAGTAGCGGGGCATCATGCCGCCCTGCGAGTGGCCGACGATGTCGACCTTGGCGGCGCCGGTCGCGGCGAGCACCTTGTCGACGTAGGCGGAGAGCTGCTCGGCCGACTGGTCGATGGGGCCGAGACCGTAGACGATCGGGACGCCGGACAGCTGGCCGTAGTCCAGGGAGAAGACGCAGTAGCCGCGGTCCTCCAGATAGGGCGCGAAGGACAGCCAGTTGTCGACGGAGTTGGCGAAGGTGCCGTGCACCAGGACGACGGGACGGGGATGGGCGGCGGACGGCTTGCAGGAGTAGTCGTTCCAGCCGCTCGACGAGCTCGCGGTGGCGTCGGCCGCCTGAGCTGCGGTGGCGGCGGGGACGGTGGCGACCGCGGCGGCCAGCAGCAGCGCGGACAGGGGTCTGAGCACTCGTTTCCAGGGCAGCATCGTGTGATCTCCTTGCGGCTCAAGGGAGTTGCGATGGCCTTACGCCCTGTGATCCGGATCACGAAGGATGCTGTTCACTCGTCAAGTTACGGGCGAGTAGTGCAAGTGTGAAGTTACGCGTCAGTAAAAACTTCCAGTGATAACTGACTCGGTAGTAGCTGTTGGAGTAGGCGTTTGATGAACCGTCACCAGGCAGGCCTGATCGGACCATAGGGCGCGATACGCCCCAATCGATCACGCAACGCCCGCACTTCACCCTCACCGATGACTCCAACCCACCCCTGGACCACCTCACCGGCCGCCTCCTCCGCGGCCCGGGTGCACGCCCACCCCCGCTCGGTGAGCACGATCAGCCGGGCCCGCGCGTCGACGGGATGCGGCCGCCGCTCGGCGTACCCCTTCCGCACGATCTCGTCGACGAGCTGGCTGGCGGCCTGCTTGGTGACGCCGAGATGGACGGCGAGCTCGGTCACCGTCGCCCCGTCCGGCGCGAGCCGGGTGAAGGCGAACCCGTGCGCGGGCCGCATCCCCTCGAATCCCCGGGCGACGACACCGTCGTTGATGCGCTGGGTGAGCTCACCGGCGACGGCGAGCAGGGCGGCGGACAGGGCCATGGCCTCGGAGTTGTGCACGGAGGCATTGAAACACCCTTGACGAATTGGTCAAGCAGCTTGACTATGAGAGTCGCAGAGATGGTCAAGCAGCTTGACCATCCGGGCCCGACCGACCCGAACGGAAGTCACCCATGCCCATCATCCGCACGTCCGAGGCCGTCACTCACGAGATCCACGGCGCCCGCTTCGTCTCGTACGCCACCCCCCTCACCGGCAGCAAGGAGCTCTGCGCCTGGCGCGGCGAGATCCCGCCGGGCACCAAAGCGCCCCTCCACACGGTGAACCGCGAGGAGATCTTCCACCTCCTCGTCGGCGAACTCCTGATCACCCTCGACGGCCGCACCGACCGCATCACCGCGGGCGACACGCTGATCGTCAACCCCGGCGCGACCCTGGGCGTCGAGAACCCGACCGATCAGACCGCGATCTCCTGGGTCACGACGTCCATCGGCCTGGAGGCGGAACTGGCGGACGGCACCCGCATCACTCCCCCGTGGGCCAACTGACCGGCCCGGCACGGAGTTCGGCCCGGTTCGGCGGGGCCCAGGGAACCCGCGCGCAGGGCGAGGGCGCGGACCCGGGCGCGCCGGATGCCCAGGGAGTCGTACATGTCGTATGCCGTCCCGGTCAGGGCGGCGGAGTGAGCGTTGGGTTCCCCGAGGGTGCGGGAGCGGGTCGTGGACCTGCGGTCGGCGTAGTGCACGGTGAGGGTGAGGGTGCGGCAGATCTTGTCCAGGGCGCGGAGGCGGGCGCCCAGTTCCTCGGCGGCCGAGCGCAGGGCGTGCCGGTGGCCGTGCGGACCCGACTCGTCCAGGGGTAAGGGGCGTTCGGCGACGAGGGAGCGGGACCCGCCGCTCGGGACGACCCGGCCGCGATCGATGCCGTTCGCCTTCTCGTGCAGCTCGCTCCCCGCCTTCGCGCCGACCAGCCGCCGGAGCGTGGCGAGGGGGGCGGCCGCGACCCCGCCCAGGGTGTCCAGCCCGTGTTCGCGCAGGGTGCGGACCGTCGCCGTACCGACACCCGGCAGCGCGGCCACCGCACGGTCCGCGAGGAACTCCGCGATTCCGTCCGGATCGCGCGGAACCTCACAGGTCAGCCCCGGCCGGGCCGCTCCCAGCGCCACCCGGGCCAGCATCGGGCCCGGCCCGGCACCGATCGCGCAGTCGACGCCGTACAGGGCGAGGGCGCGCACCCTGATCACCGAGGCCAGCTCGACCGCGCTGCGCCCGAAATTCCGCTCGGCGCCCCACAGATCGGCCAGCGCCCCGTCCGGCGGCAACGCCTCCACGACCGGGGTGAACTCCTCCAGCAACCCGAGCAGCCCCGGCAGCGCGGCCTCGTCCGCCGACGGCAGCTGGAAACGTACGCACACAACGGTCATCCCGCACTCCCCGGGTTCTGCTGCCACAACTTCCGTACCGGTGAAGGCTCTTGACCCGCCGGTCGCGGATCGGCCCATGGGTCACTTCGTAACCGGCGGGCATTTGGATTCGCCGTCCGGAGGCCGGATCCGAGCTGTGCGCCTGGCATCGTGCGAGCCGAGGTCGTCACCGGGGAGTCGACCCGGCCGGCATCCTCTCCCCCGGCAAGCAGGGCATCCGGCCGGCCTCGCTGCGGCCGGATCGGCGTGGCTGAACGTGCCCGGGCCCCGCACACGCGTCAACGGCGCGTGTGCGGGGCCCGGTTGGACGGACGGGGTCAGCGGCAGGTCACGCCTTGCCCTTGCCGACCACCCACTTGCCGTGGATCCAGTTGCCGACCTGTTCGTAGCCGGAGCGGAAGGAACTGATCCAGTTCAGCTTCAGGTTCGCTTCGGCGGTGGACCTGACGGACGTGTAGCTGGACGGGTCGTCGGCCGAGCCGCCCGTGGTGTTCTCGGCGACGTTCGGGAACGGGTACGTGGGCCGGGCGGAGGTGACCTTGCCCGTGCTGTCGACCGTCCGGGTCAGCAGGCCGGCCGGGGCCTTGTCCTGGGTGACCCAGTCGACGATCGCGGTCAGCGCGTCCAGCTTGTCCGGGCCCTGGCCGCCGCCGCAGTGCGCGACGCCGGGCAGCAGGAACAGCCGGGCGAAGCCGGTGGTGGCCGCCTCGCCGCCCATGGCCTTCTCGACTGCCTTGTAGTAGGCCATCGTTCCGACGGCCGGGATGTGCTGGTCGCCCAGACCGTGCCAGAGGATCAGCTTGCCGCCGGCCTTCTTGAACGCGGTCAGGTCCGGGTCGGTAGCGTCGTAGATGCCCTCGTTGGGCTCCATGACCTTCTTGTAGTAGGCGGCCGTGAACTTGATGTCCTTGTAGGTCAGGGCCGGCTGCGGACTGTCGAAGATCTGGTAGCGCAGGGTCTCGCGCACGAAGTTCTGGTCACCCGTGGTGCCGGTCGCCGTCGTGGGCACGATGATGCCGGCCCAGTTCAGCTCGGAGCCGCGCAACTGGTAGCCCGGGTAGAGGAGTTGACCGTGCTCGTCGGTCGGGCCGGCGTAGATGCGGCGCAGGGTGGTGACCTGGTCGGCGGTCAGGCAGTAGGCGTCCGCCGTCGAGGTCTGCCCGGCGGCGCACTTGATGCTCGCCGGGTCCCAGGCGCAGGCCAGCGGGTCGGCGATGATGCCGTCGGCCGGTGCGTCACAGCCCTTGAGGACGGCCGCGTGGATCGGGGCGAGGTCGGCCGTGGTGATGGTGGCCGGGCCGCCGTCGAGGTACACCGACTGGGCGGTCCAGGCGTGCGAGAAGGTGTTCAGCGCGGTGAAGTTGTTGGCCGGGGCGCCCGCCACGATGCCGTCGAAGTCGGTCGGGTAGCGCTGGGCCTCGGTCAACGCCTGATGGCCGCCCTGCGAGCAGCCGTCGAAGTAGGAGTGCGTGGCGGCCTGCCCGTAGTACTGCTTGACCAGGACCTTGGCGACCTGGGCGAGCAGGTGGTCGGACTTGTAGCCGAAGTCGGCACGCAGGCTCGGGTCGGTGGAGAAGAGGCCGCCGCCCTGGTAGTGGCCCTCGTCGCTGGAGCCGACCGCGAAGGCTCCGTCGGTCAGCGGCACGCAACCGTAGGAGGCGGCGGCGCTACCGGTGTTGACGTTGCCGCACAGGCCGCCGCAGCCGAGTTGCAGGTAGTTGGCCTGCCAGCCGGTCTGCGGCAGCCGCAGCTGGAAGTGGATCTGCGGTGCGATCACGCCCTGCACGTTGCAGTACGCCCAGGTGCCGAGCGTGTTGTCGGTGGCGGCCACCTCCGCGGCCGAGGTGATCTCGAACGGCACGCCGGGCACGGCGGCCGCCAGGTCCAGGGAACTCACCCCCGAACAGGACATCGCCGGTGCGACACCGGAGGTGGTCATGGCCGCGTTGACCGCGGTGGCGGAGCCGGACGCGGACGTACCGCCGGTCGTCGCGCTCGCGAGGCCGATGCTCACCCCCGTCACGAGGGCGAGGGTGGCGGCCGAGGTGGCCATGAGGGTGGAGGGCTTCCACCGGCTCCATCTGGGGAGCATGCGCATGCTCGGACTCCGTTCGATCCCAGGCAACTGCGGCTTCACAGGGGCGATACGCCGAGGACCGTAGCCCCATGCCCAACCCGACACAAGGCTGGTCAACGAAATCGTTGACGATTTTCTTGTCAATCCCATGGGCTGCAACCACAGGATTCACGGCGAACACTGTGAGTCCGCGCCGATCCTGTTGTGACGGCGGTGAAGCGGACACAAGCATGAGGCGGCCCATCCCCTCTAGGACCGGGAGCCCCTGTGAGCTTGCGAGACCTCCCCCAACCGCCTGCCACCACAAGCGAGTTGGGCCGCCGCCGACTGCTGGGCGGTGCCGTCGGCGCCGCTGCCGCGGCCACGGTGCTCGGCGGCACGACGGCCGGCCCCGTGTCCGCCGCGCCCCGGGCCGGCAACCGTGGAGCGGTACGCACCGAATCCGGACCGGTGAGCGGCGTCCCGGCGGCCCTCGACGGCATCACCGTCTACAAGGGCATCCCGTACGCCGCCTCGACCGCGGGCGAGAACCGCTGGCGTGCCCCGCAGCCGCCCCCGTCCTGGACGGGCGTCCGCAAGGCCGACGCCTGGGGTCCGGCCTGTCCGCAGCCGGTCACCGGCATCGACGCCGACAAGGTGCCCCCGCTGAGCGAGGACTGCCTCAACCTCAACATCTGGACGGGCGCGGCGAGTTCGCACGAACGCCGGCCGGTCTTCGTCTGGATCTACGGCGGCCGCAACAGCGCCATGTGGTCCGGCCAGCCGGTCTACGACGGCGCGACCCTCGCGTCCAAGGGCGCGGTCGTCGTCACCTTCAACCACCGCGTCGGCGCCTTCGGCAGCCTCTCCCACCCCGAGTTGAGCGCCGAGACCGGCCACGGCTCGGGCAACTGGGGCGCGCAGGACACCGTGGCCGCGCTGAAGTGGATCCGACGCAACATCGCCGCGTTCGGCGGCGACCCGGACCGGGTCACCCTCGCCGGCTGGTCGCACGGCTCCTCGTTCGTGAACATCCTGATGATCTCGAAGCTGGCCCGGGGCCTGTTCCACCGGGGGCTGCTCTCCTCCGGCGTGCAGTACACCAAGGACCCGTCCCTCGGCCATGTGGCGGGCGGTTACGACACGTTGGCCGCGGCCGAGGCCAACGGCACCGCGTTCGCCGACTACATGGGCGCCTCCTCCCTGGCCGACCTGCGGGCGCTGAGCGCCGACGAGATCGTGACCAAGGTGTACGCGCCGGGCGCCCCGACCGCCGGCACCGACTTCGGCAACGTCCTCGACGGCCACGTCCTGCCGACCACCTACACCGGCGCCATGGAGTCCCGTACCGAGTACGGCATCCCGGTCCTCACCGGCAACAGCAAGGACGAGAACGGCGCCTCGCCCACCCTGGCCATGACGGTCGCCCAGTTCCAGGCGTACGCGACCACCACCTTCGGCGACCGGGCGGCGGACTTCCTGAAGCTCTACCCGGCCACCACCGACACCGATGCCGCCGCCCAGTACTACTGGTGGACGCACGTCCCGCCGGGCTCCGACACCACCAACCCGATCATGCCCGCCCAGGACGCCGCGTCGGCCGGCGCCTACCACGGGTCCGACCTGTACTACCTCTTCGGTGGCCTGGCCGGCACCGACCGCCCCTGGACCGATGAGGACTACACGATCGCCGACAAGGTGTCCTCGTACGTCGCCAGCTTCACGGCCACCGGCGACCCCAACGGCCGCGGCCTCGCCGCCTGGCCCGCCCTGCGCACGACGAAGCCCTCGACGATGGAACTGGGCGACGCCTTCGCGCCGCTCCCCGCGGCCGACAGCGAGGCCAAGTACACCTTCCTGAAGCAGTATCTGGAGGCACAGACCACGGCCTACTGACGCCCTGAGCGAGATCGACGCCATCGGCCTTGCGGCGCATCCGAAAACCGGAACGCCGCCCGGCATGGCCGAACGTCACACCAGGGCGGCCGGACCTACCGCCTGCGGCCCGAAACGCCGGCGGACCCGGTCGGCGGCGGCCTCGGCCGCGCGGGCCCGGTCGGTGTCCGGGTCCAGGAAGAGCTGGCGGTAGGCGCGGCCGGCGGGCAGCAGGTCGTCGGCCCGGACCGCGTAGGAGCGGACCCGCGCCCGTTGCAGCCCGAGAGCGGTCAACAGGCCCAGGGCGGTCGCCGCGAGGGCGGGCGAGTGGTCGGTGGGCTCCGCCAGCGCACGCGTACGCGTACTGGAGCTGCGGTCGGCATAACGCACCGTGAGAGTGAGCCGCCCTGCGACCTGACCCTCGCCCCGCAGGCGCCCGCCGATCCGGTCGGCGAGCCCCAGGACCGCTCGGTGGTGCTGCACCGGGTCAAGGCAGTCCCGCTCCAGCACGAGGTCGGCGGTCAGGTGCGCCGCCGGTTCGGACGGAGCGACCGGCCGGGGGTCATGACCGCGGACCCGCTCGGCCAACAGCCGGGCAGGCCCCGCACCGAGAAGCCGTTGCAGGGTCGCCGGGGGCAGGTCGGTGATCTGACCGATGGTGTGGAGCCCGTACCTGCCGAGCGTCTCCGCCGTGGCACGGCCGATCCCCGGCAGCGCGGTGACCGGCCGCGGATACAGCCAGTCGGCCACCCGCTCGGCGGGGACCCAGGTGGTCTCGCCGGGCGCGGACGCGTCGGCCGCCATGGCCGCGAGCATCCGGTTGCCCGCGAGACCGGCGCTGCAGTCGATGCCGTAGAAGAGCTTGAGCCGCATCATCACCGTCTGGACCATGTCGTACGGAGACAGGTCGAAGTATCTGAGCGCCGAGGTCAGGTCGAGCTGGACGGCGCTGGGCGGAACCGCCTGCACATGAGGCGTGACACCAGACATCAGTTCGATTACGTCACCGTACTGGACCTCCGTCATCGAGGCGTGCAGGTGGACGTGGGCGATATGCCGCTGCCGAATACTCACCCCGTTCATCCCGCACTCCCCGGACTGCGGTGACCGAACTTCTTCAGGTCGGCCGAGCGGGTGCCGGCGGGCTGGAGGTCGGCGTACGGATGCAACCGCGCCCCCGTCGTACCGTTGGCCAGGGTCCGCTGCGGCTGCGCGGGCGTCGGATGCGGACGACTCTCGCCGAGCAGGGCGAGCGCGGCCTCGGGACCGTTGTCACGCCGCGCGGCGGCGATCTCGTCCAGGTCCCAGGCCATGCTGCCGACGACGGTACGACGGGTACCACGCACCTGCACCGTGCCGCGCACCAGCAGCAGCCCGCTGTGGAAGACGGTGTGCGCGCAGGCTGGATGCGAATCCTCGAAGAAGGCCAGGTCGACCAGCCCGGCCCCGTCCTCCAGCGTGACGAAGATGATCCGCTTGCCGCTCGCGATCGGCGGAGTCTGCGTCGATGCCCGCACACCGGCCACGAGAACCTGCTGCCCGGCCCGCATCCCGGCCAGGTGGGCGGCATCGGTCGCACCGATCTCCCGCAACAACCGGTGATGATGCTCCATCAGATGCCTGGAGACGTCGATGCCGAGGGTGCCCAACTCGGCACTCAGCGCCTCCCGCCCGCTCATCTCCGGCAGACCACTCGGCTCCGCTCCACCAACAGCGCCCGTAGCGAAGGGCAGTTGCCCCTTGCCCGCGGTCCGGGTGCGGGACTGCCGGTGCAACTCGGCGATCTGGAGCAGCAGATCACGCCGGGTGAGTCGGCCGTCGTGCAGACAGTTCAACGCACCGATCTCCGCGAGGCGTTCGGCAACAGGCCTGCTGGGCCGGCCCCGCTGCCAGAAGTCCGACAGCGACCCGTACGGCTGCCCCTCCTCGATCCGGGCGCACTCCTCCTCACTGATGCCACGCACCGCGGACAGCGCGAGCCGCACCCCCCACTGGTCCCCGTCGGCCTTCTCCACGGTGTGCTTCACCTGCGAGCAGTTGATGTCGACGGGCAGGACCTGCACGCCACCCCGCCGGGCATCGGCGACCAGGACCCGCTTGGGCCACATACCGGGGTCGTGTTCGAGGAGCCCGGCGAGCAGGAACGCCGGATAGTGCGCCTTCAGCCAGGCACTCTGCAGAGCCGGCACGGCAAAGGCGACCGCGTGTGCCCGGCAGAAGCCGTACGCACCGAAGGCCTCGACGGTCTTCCAGACCTCCTCCCGCACCACCGGGCCGTAGCCACCCGCACGCGCCCTCTCGTGGAACCAGTCCCGGATCCTGGGCAGTTGCTCCTTGTCACCCAGCGCCCGCCGGGTGATCTCCGCGAAGGCCCGGTCGCAGCCGGTCATCACCCGCAACGTCTCGATGATCTGCTCGTGCCAGATGGTCACGCCGTAGGTGTCGGCGAGCACCGGCTCCAGATCCCGATGCGCGTACGACGGCGCACCCCCGTGCCGGGCAGCGATGTACCGCTCGGGCATGCCCCCGGCGACCGGCCCCGGCCGGAAGAGACTGATGTCGGCGATGACGTCCTGCACATCGCGCGGCTGGAGCCGGGACAACAGGTCCTGCTGACCGGGCGACTCAATCTTCTGTGTACGGTCCCCGTGTTGCCGACGGTCGTGTTGCACGGGGAGGGTGCTGTGTTATGAACGAGTGGCGATTGGTTTGGGCCGGTGCTGGGGGCACACCCGCTCCCCACACAACGGGAGTTCTCGCCAACTGGCGCGATCTGGCTGAGCGCGAGCGCGAGTTGGGGATCCGTGCGGGGCAGCCGATCCTGATCGACCCGAGAGGACGCTCCGATCCCCGCCTGAGTAAGATCTTTCGACACAGGGATTTCGCCCGAAAAGCGCAGGGGACCAAGGAGACGTACGCGCCGGACTATCGGCTCTTCTTCACCTTCCTGTGGCAGCGCGGATTGGGGTGGGATCAGGCAGCGGCCGACGACCTTGAGGACTGGGAAGACTGGCGGCTGCGCGGCGAGGGAAACCCGCACCCGATCGGCGGTGTGAAGTGGGCAAGGGAACTCGCCGCCCTGATGTTGCTCTACAAGATCGCGGTCAAGTTGAAGTACGTTTCTGCATCACCTGTGGTGACACGCACCGTAAACACAACTGACGGGGCGATCGAAGTCGCAGAGTTGGCGCCGAAGGATGTACGCAGCTCAAATGTGAAATGGCTGTCGCCGCGAGGATTCCGAATGTGGCGGGACGTAGGTCTGGGCGGATTACTCCCAGGCGGGCTGGAGGATGCACGATGGCCTGGCCGCAACGACGGCCGAGATGTAGCGTTCGCCGATTTTACCTATTCCAGCGGTCTGCGGCGTCGTGAAGTTGGGACGTTGTTGTTGCCGGAGCTTCCAGCATTGGAGAGCCGCCGATACTACTCCGGCTGGATGGGGAAGGCAGTTGCAAAGCGTGCAGGGCGCTTCTATTACGTCAACCACCTAGCCCTGCAGCAGGCAGAGTTGTACCGCATTTCCACGCGGGATTCGGCAATCCGTCGAGCAAGGAATCGTGGCCTATATGACCGCATAGAAGGGCGTTTGTTGCTACGGGAGATTACCCCCAGCCGCAATGTTTACTGGAGCGATGTCAACGGGCGTACCTACACGGCGCACATTGATAATCTAACGGTCGAGCACCGAATGCGGATGTTCGTCATAAGTGAGTCCGGCTTGGAGCCGGCGATGCTATGGCTGACCGAGTCTGGAATTCCGATGGCGTACCGAAGTTGGACCAAGGTCTTCGAACGAGCCAGCCAACGGTGTGCGCGACTCGGTCTGAAGGTGTACGCCACGCCGAAAATGCTGCGCCATTCGATGGCTCTCCGGGTGCTCGTGTCGCTACACCACGCACTGGACGGACGGTTGGGCCTGACTCCCACCGAGCGTAAGAACTACGAGGAAACCTACGGCACCGTGTGGACCATGGTGAAGGATCTTCTTGGCCATCGTTCGGAGATAACCACGCGCGAGATTTACCTGGAGCCTGTTCGAGGCCTTCAAATCGAGAGTCTCCTAAATGACACAGACAACCCTAATAATACCGACTTGTTTGCGGAACTTTCCCGTAGAACTGGCCTGATCTTGGATGTGGCATGAGTCCGACAGGAAGGCGTGCCCCGCTGCCACCGACGGGATATCGGCGTCGCGAAATTCTAGACGAAACGGGCCTGATAGTCAGACCTGTTGGGCAAAATGGCGAAGAGTTCGGGACGTACGATTTCTCATCTCTACCTGGTGCGGTGACCCTGCGGCGTGAACTTGCTGCAGCATTTGCCCGTCGAGCTCGTATGCACTGGGACAGTACGGCCACCTGCTACACATACGCCAAGAGCCTGGATCACTTTCTGCGAAGCATGGGCGCCGACCCCACACAGATTCAGTCAGTCGCCGATCTCTCCATAGAGCGATGGAAGGCCTGGGCCGAATTGCCGGGCAGTAGAGTCCGCGTACGCCATATTTCCCTGCTGCTTCGGGAAATACAGGAATTGCCGATCGATATTGTCGGCGCAGTTTCCAGGCGTCGACGATGGGTCCCTTCAAAACCCAAGCGGAGCTTAACCCGGTCGGAATTGAAGCGAGTACGGGACGCTGCATCCCACACGGTGAGGCGCGCGCAGATGCGGATCAGTGGCAACCTTGCGCTGCTCGATCGCTGGCGCGCTGGAGAGACCTCGGCAGGCTCACCGAATCATATATGGGGAGAGATACTTGACCACCTTGCCCAAACAGGGGACGTGCCCAGATTCCCGAGCGGAAAGCCGTGTCCCTGGGTAAAGGCCGAGTGTCGACGTCGAAATGGTGTCTGGGACATGCACTGGATGCTGACGGCGCTGTTCCCCTCTGTGGTGGAGAAAGGCGCAGCAGCAGTTCTCTTGATCTGTCATGAGGGCTGGAACCTCGCGGTACTGAAGAGGTTGAAGGTCCCTGATTCTTGGCCGAATGCCGACGGTGCGGAGGAAGAAGTTGCCATCCACAGGATGGAGATCGACAAAGTTCGTCGCAGCCGACGCCGGCACTTCAGTAACAACCTCGTCAATTTGGGTGAAGGCAGTCCTGGGGAGGCAATGTCCCAGATCATTGCCATGACTGAGCAGGTCCGTGAGACTCTGGCAGTGCTCGGCCAGCCCAGTGATCTTCTGTTGTGGTCGCGTGGTGTCCGCCATCCTCCTTTCAGCAGTGGTGCGTCCGGACTGCGGGACGCCATCGGTGCGTGGTTCGAGAAGGACGGTGCTGACCTGCCTGAGAGGATGAACTCGCGGTTGCTGCGCCACACCTCGCAAGTCTTGTACGGGCGTCCACGTCACAACACGAGGAGAGTCCACGAGGAACACTATCTGCGGCGCGACGAGCGTGTTATCGAGGATTCGAAGGATGTCGTCGCTGCTGGGTTGGAACACGCTGTACAGCACGCGCGCGAGACTGTCCGCATGCGCGTGGTCGCTGCAGCGGACGGCGGGGACCCAGAAGGCGTAGAGATTGCGGAACGGACCGGCTTGACGTTACCGGTTGCCGAGCGATTGGCTCACGGCGACCTGGACACCGCCGTGGCTGCCTGCGAGGACATCGAGAACAGCCCATTGACGGCGAATGGTGGTCTGTGCATGGTCTCCTTCCTCCTGTGCTTCGCCTGCACCAACGCGCTCGCAACGCCCCGCCACCTTCCCCGGATCGCCTATCTCCACCAGTCGCTGGAAGCACTGCGCTCCGTGGTCAGCAAGGCTGCATGGGTTGCAGATTGGGCGGAGCATCATCACCGCATCGGTGATCTGTTGAACAGGCATACAGATCTCAACAACCGGGTGGAACTGCTCTCTGTGGTGTCGAAACGGGACAAGGAGCTCATTGACCGCCTGCTGGAGAGGAGGCTCGATCCGTGACTGACGGCACTGCGGCTTCGGCCGTCAACCTCGTCGATCCCCGCCCGGGGGATCTTGTGTTCCCTCGGCATCGGATCCGTCCCGGGATTTCCTTGGAGCAGGTGTCACGCTTCGGGGATCTGCGCTGGGAACTGGCCCACCTGAGCCAGGAAGAAACCGCGCGGAGCAAGGCGTACTTGTGGTCGAACTTCCCCACGGCTCTACGGCGGTCGTTCATGCGGATCTCGTGGGCGTTGATCAACATTCCCACTCCAGAGGTACTGCATCAAAGTCTTGGATCAAGGTCTCGTGCCGTGCTTGGAGGAAGTTCGTTGCTGTCGGCGTTCACCGCTTTCCGAAAGTTCGCGCGGTGGCTAGAGAAAGGAGGAATCACTCGCATCGGTGAAATCGATCAGGATCTACTCGTCCAGTACGCGGACTACTTGGGCGAGAAGGGGTGGACCGATCCGCATGACGAGCGGCAGCTGTTTGCGATCTCTCGCATCTGGGCCTATGCACCATTCCTGCTCCCCGAGGATCGGCTAGTGATGCCGCCATGGGAGGATCCCGGAGCAGCGATTACGGACTTCCTTGGCGACGATTTCAGGAGTTCAGGCGGCGAGAACCGTGAAGTCGTCATCCATCCGGCCACCATGTCACCTCTGTTGGTCTGGTGTTTGCGGATGGTAATCGATCTTGCTCCCGACATCACAGCCGCGTACTTCGAGTGGCAACGTCTGACCACGCGGATCCGCCAGCCTGGCGATGCGCCGCCCGACGGACGTGAACTCGTACGCGCACATATCGAGAGACTGATGGCCGCGGGCGGAAAGGTGCCTATCTTTATCGGCGGCGTTGGCAAGACGAACGAAAAGCTGTGCCTACCCGCTGGCGAGAGGCCACCCATCAGTGCGTCTATGCTCGCCGGGCAGTTAGGGGTGACCATCCAGCAAGCGTCGCAATGTCTGACCGAACTGTTTCCTGACTCAAGCCGCCTAATCTTTGATGATGGAGCACCTCTGCCGGTACACCTCACCGGTCGAATCGATGGGGAACCATGGAAGGAAGCAGTCGACTTCGCTGAGGCGCAGCGCCTGGCGGGGCACTTGGTGACAGCGGCGCTGATAACCATCGCGTATCTGTCGGGTATGCGCCCTGAGGAGGTCCTCCACCTTGAACGTGGATGCTCCCGTCGCGAGGAACGCGCGGATGGAACTGTCCGCTACCGCATTACCGGAAAGCACTTCAAGGGGGTTACTGATGAGGACGGTAACACCCTTCCAGGCGGGGAAATCCGTCCAGAATCATGGACGGTCATCGATCTGGTCGACCGCGCGGTAAGCGTTCTGGAGAGACTCCACGAGGATCGCCTGTTGTTTCCCCGGTCATTGACCGTCAGATTGCGTGAGCCAGCACACACTTCAATCCCCGTAGAGGGCCTTAACACTCAGATAGTTCGTCAGCGCTTCGTATCCTTTATCGCTTGGGTTAATGCGACAGCCGCTCGCCTTTCGCGTGATCACGAACTGATTCCAGATGACCCTCATGGTCCGATCACCCTGCGGCGGTTGCGGCGCACAGTCGCCTGGTTCATCTACCGTCGACCAGGCGGGCGGATCGCGCTGGGGCTGCAGTACGGCCATGTTGGAACTTCCATGGCCGAGTCGTACGGCGGCCGCACCAAAGCCGACATGCTCGAGATTCTCGACTTCGAGAAGACACTCGCAATGGCCGACGCCCTGGCCGAAGCAAGCGACCGCATCGAGGCTGGCGAGGTCGTCAGCGGGCCGGCTGGAGATCGCTACGTCGCCGCAGCAAGAGAGTTCGCCTCACGCTACGAGGGCGGATTCGTCTCCAAGGCTCAGATGAAAGGCTTGAGAAACAACCCTCGCTTGCAGATATTCGAGGACCCACAGGCCTTGCTGACATGCAACTTCGACCCATTCAAGGCGCTCTGCGATCCCGGGCAATCCACAAAGACTGCACAATCACAGCGGACTCCGAACTGGAGTCGTTGCAACCCGGCATGCGCCAACATCTCCCGCTCAGACACACACATGCGCCGAGCCCAAGCAGAGATCGAACTGCTCGATGCCGAGAGCGCCGACCCGCTTCTTCCGCATCCCCTCAGGGTCCGACTCCAGCAGCTTCGTGCCTCCTGCGAAGAAACCATTGAGAAACATCGCTCCACCAGTCGATGGCCCGCATCTGGTAGCGGGGAGAACGTATGACAATGGAACACGTCGAACCCGACCAGGACGGCGTGACTATGCCAGTTCCCACGACCCCTTCTGCTGCAAGCATTGCCGAGACGGTGGGAACCGTCCTCGCTCAGACTGCTTCCGTGGCGCGCGCAGGGCGGCCCGAGGACGCAGATGAGATCGAAGCAATCACCGCCGCCATGGTTCGCCTCCTCGTCGGCATACCCATGCGCTCTGACGGCAAGTTGACTGTGAAGTCCCTGGCTGAGGAAGCCGATCTAAAACGCAACAAACTCACCCACAAGTACACTCATCTCAAGGATCTCTTCTACGCGTTGGTACGTACGCAAGAGACCCGTCCGAAGGTCGTGGATGCACTTCACCATGAGAACAACGAGCTGAAGCGCAAGCTCGCAAAGACTCGTCTCGAGCGTGACCAGTTGAAGGATGACGTAAAACTGCTCTCTCGCGTGATCCATGTCCTGGAAGTAGAAAACTATGAATTGCGGAGCTCAGCAGACGAAAATGGCGTCATTCGTGTCCTACCAATGCGGCGTGCAACGGATCGAGACTGAGCTTCTTCGAGCTGGCCACTGATTAGGTGACGGCCTGCGAAACGCAACGAGCGAGGCCCCCGACTGTTGATCGAGATGTCTGACGTCTCAATCGCGCTGCTCGGGAGTCTGGTTGATCATCTATCCTGCCGCATGTGCTCGTGAAGTCGGTGACGATGCTTGTCGTCACCCGTGAGGGCGACCGGCGCCACAAGCTCTGGCCGTCCCAACGCGCGATGGTGGCACTGAGGTTGTATTCGAGACCAAGATCCGCGTCCTGGTCGACCGCGGAGTATGTCGCGATCTGATCTTCCTTGTCCCGGACTCCTCGAACCTCCAGGCCGGAGGGGACGGCACCGGCTCAGGCCTGGTAGGTCCGCGTCAGATGCGGTCTGGCTGAAGTGTCACATGGCGGAGCCCTTGGGCGAACGCTCGCGTGGCGGTCGGCCCGGGAACGGGCGAGGGCTCACGACGTTCTTCATGACGATAGTCGAGTTGAGGCCGCGCACTCCGGGGAGGCGGATGAGCACGGTCTCGTAGAGGTGCTGGTAGGACGGCAGGTCGGCGCTGACCACGCGGATCAGGTAATCCGGTTCGCCGAACAGCCGCTGGGCCTCGATGACCTCGGGAACCTCCGCCAGCGCGGCGTCGAATTCGTCCACCGCGTCCGGGCGGCCGAGCGTGGCGAAGAGCAGCACCTCGAAGCCGTACCCGAGGGTCGCGCCGTCGATGAGCGCGCTGTATCCGCGAATGACCCCGTCCGCCTCCAGCTCCCTGACACGGCGCTGGCATCTGGAGACGCTGAGCCGGACCCGGTCGGCCAGATCTGTGAGCGTGATGCGCCCCTCCGCCTGCAGGATGGCAACAATCTGGCGATCCACGGCGTCCATGGCTCAGATGTTAGCTCCGCAAGCGGGATTTCAGGCAAAGTTCGCGAACTTTTTGCCACCCATTCTGGCTAGCATCCCGCCATGGCATGCGAAATCACCCTTCTCAGTACGAATCAAGTGGGCTCCGCCGACAGCGGCCAGCAGGGTTCGGTCTTCGATGAGGCCGTCGACCGGAGCAGCTCGAACTCCATGAAGTGGTCCTTCGCCAAGGACTTCCTCACTCCGGACGAGATCGCGGCCGATCCACTGCCGATGTGGGTCGCCGACACCGACTTCAAGGCGCCCCGGGCCGTGCTCGACGCCCTGCACGAAGCCGTGGACCACGGTGTCTTCGGGTACCCCGGCGGCGCGACCGACAGCTACCTCGACGCCGTGACCGGCTGGCAGGCCCGGCGGTTCGGCTGGGAGATACCGCGGGAGTGGGTGCTGCAGACCGCCGGCATCATCACCTCGCTCAAGACCGCGGTGCAGGCGTTCTCCGCGCCCGGTGACTCGGTCCTGATCCAGCCGCCCGTGTACGCGCACTTCCACAACGACGTGCTGCTCAACGGGCGCCACCTGGCCTTCGCTCCGCTGGAGCGCACCGAGGACGGATACCGGTTCGACGCCCGGACCTTCGAGGCCGCCATCCGGCCGGACACCAAGCTCTTCATCCTGAGCCACCCCCACAACCCGACCGGCAACGTCTGGTCCGAGGACGAGCTCAGGACGATGGGAGAGATCTGCGCCCGGCACGGCGTCCTGGTCATCTCCGACGAGATCCACCAGGACCTGATCATCAACCCGGCCAAGAAGCACGTCCCGTTCGCGTCGCTCGGCGAGGAGTTCGCGCAGAACAGCATCACCTGCACGGCCCCGAGCAAGACGTTCAACCTTCCGGGACTGCAGAGCGCGAATCTCTTCGTGCCCAACCGCAGGATGCGCGAGGAGTTGGCCCGGCAGTACGAGCGCAATCTGTTCCCACTGGTCAACGTACTGGGCATGGTCGCCGCCGAGGCCGCCTACGCCTACGGTGAGCCCTGGCTCGAAGAGCAGCTGGCCTACCTGCGCGGCAACCACGCCCACTTCACGCAGGCAATCAACAGTGCCACCTCGAAGGTGCGCGTGCTGCCGGCCGACTCGCTCTACCTGGCGTGGATGGACTGCCGGGGCCTCGGCATGGACGCGGCGTCCCTCGACAAGTTCATGCTCACCAAGGCCCGCCTGTGGCTGGACAAGGGCCAGAAGTTCGGCATCGACGGCCACGGCTATATGCGCGTGAACCTCGGCTGCCCCCGCTCCACGGTCGACGAAGCGGTCCGACGACTGACCTCGGCCGTCGAGGACCTGTGACCGAACGAAGACCTCATGAAACCCGCTGAGGAGACACCGTCATGACATCCGCCGTTGAAGCACGCCTGCTCGATCTCGGCGTGACACTCCCCGAACCCGCCGTGCCCGTGGCCAACTATCTGCCGTGCGTGGAGGCGGGCAACATGCTCTACACCTCTGGACAACTGCCCTTGCGCAACGGGGCACTCGTCTCCGCGGGGCTCCTCGGCCGGGAAGTGGACATCGCCACCGGACAGCTCGCCGCACGGTGGTGCGCGGTCAACGTCCTCGCCCAGGCGGGAGCCGTCCTCGGTGATCTCGACCGGATCAAGCGGCTGCTCAAGATCACCGTGTTCGTCGCCAGCGCTCCGGGCTTCACCGAGCAACCGCTCGTGGCCAACGGCGCCTCCGACCTGTTCGTGGACGCGCTCGGCGACAACGGCAGGCACAGCCGCTCGGCCGTCGGGGTGGCCGCGCTGCCCATGAACGCACCGGTCGAGGTCGAAGCCGTCTTCGAAATCCGCTGAGGCGGTATCCCCTCCGGGTCTCGCCCTCTCCGAGTCCTGCCCCTTCCATCGGGCGCCCGCCTGCCGGTGCCTCCCACCGCGACGCCCCCGGAGAGGGGCCTCGGTGATCAGCCGCTGCCGACTCCGCCGAGGCCCTTCTCCCTCTCGCCGGTCAGTGCCAGAGCCCACTGCGCCACACCTGCACACACCCACACGCACCTGCGCTGCCGGCCCGAAGCCCGAAATGGCCCGGCAGCTGGTCGAACCGGCCCGCCACCCCGCTCAGCGGCCGGTTTCCCCTGGCAGCCCGCACCTGCCGTCCATGCGCCGGAGTCGCCATCCGCGTACCCGGCGCGCCCTCCCCTCCCCAGCCGCGATCCGGCTCGGCCACGCCCTCTTCACCTGGTCGACGAGCTCCGACGGCCAGTCATCAGAGATCGAACTGATCCGTCCCCAGGAGGCAATGCGATGGCAAGCGTCAACCCCGAGGCGTACGAGAAGGAAAACCTCAAACGCGACCTCAAGAGCCGCCACATCCAGATGATCGCCATCGGCGGCGCGATAGGCACAGGCCTGTTCTACGGCTCCGGCTGGGCCGTCAAGACGGCCGGTCCGGCGATCATCCTCACCTACGTCGTCGCGTCCGTGGCGATCTACTTCATCATGCGCGCGCTGGGTGAGATGTCGGTGGAGGAGCCCGTCTCGGGCGCCTACATCTCCTACTCCAACCGCTACATCCACCGCTTCGCCGGCTTCCTCAACGGCTGGAACGCCTTCGTCTTCCTCCTCGCCACCAGCGCGGCCGAACTCAACGCCCTGGGCCGCTACGCCCAGTACTGGTTTCCCCAGCTGCCGATCTGGGTGACCGCGGCCGCGGCCGTCAGCGTGATGTTCGTCGTCAACATCATCGGTGTGAAGGTCTACGGCGAGGCCGAGTTCTGGTTCGCGGTGATCAAGGTCGTGGCGATCGTCGCGATGATCCTCTTCGGTGTGGCCATGATCGTCTTCGGTGTCGGCAACGACGGCCACCCGGTCGGCTTCGGCAACCTGACCGACCACGGCGGGTTCTTCCCGCACGGTCTGAGCGGAGTCGTCCTGGCGATCGTGATGGTCGCCTTCTCCTTCGGCGGCGTGGAGAACCTCGGGCTCGCGGCCGGTGAGGCGAAGGACATCGCCACGACCATGCCGAAGGCGGTCAACGCGACCTTCTGGCGGCTGCTGATCTTCTACGTCGGCGCCATCACCGTTCTCGTCACCGTCTTCCCGTGGACCGATCTGACCGGCGACGGCAGCCCCTTCGTGACGGTCTTCACCAAGATCGGCATCCCGGCGGCCGCGACCATCATGAACCTGGTCGTGATCACGGCCGTGCTGTCGGCGGTGAACGCGAGCGTGTTCACCAACAGCCGCACCTTCTACAACCTGTCGCTGCAGGGCAACGCGCCGAAGTTCCTCGGAACCGTCAACCAGCGGAACGTTCCGTCCAAGGCGATCACCCTCGTGTTCGTCACGGTGTTCGGCAGCGTCCTGCTCAACGCCCTGATGCCCGAGCAGGTCTTCTCGATCTTCTCCTCGGTCACCGTCTACGGCCTGGCCTGCGCGTGGGCGTCCATCGCGATCAGCCACCTGCGCTTCCGCAAGATCAGGATCCGGAACGGGCAGGACCACCAGATCCGCTACAAGGCGCCGTTCTACCCCTACGCGAACTACCTCTCCCTGGCGTTCGTGGCCGCGGTCATGGTCTGCATAGCCATCCTGCCGGACATGCGCACCTCGCTGTACGTCTCCGGGAGCTGGGTGCTGGTGGTCTTCATCGCCTACAAGATCCGCACAAGAGGCGGTGAGAACCAGAAGACCCAGCCGCAACCGGCCCGGGTCGAGAGCGCGCCTGCCGAGTGATCGGAGCGGGCAACTGCCAGGGGCCGGACATCTTCTCCGGCCCCCTGGTACAGGTCCGGACCTCAGCGTTCGGCCCGCCGCCACGGGGCGTCCGGACGGGTGGGGTGTGCGTCGGCGGCGAGCCGTAGCGCGTACACCGCCCGGTCGGTGCCCCGGACAGGACCGAGGTACGTGTGCCCGGTCATATGGCACCAGGCGGGCAGGTCGAGCGGTGCGGCCGGGTCGGTGGCGACGACGTGGACCAGAGTGCCCGGTGCGGCCCCGTCGATGGCCTGGCGCAGACGCAGCAGCAGGGTGACGCAGAGCAGGCCGGTGCCGTCCACGGTGAGGTCGGCACCGGCGGCCGAGGTGGGCCGACTCACCGACGACTCGCGCTGACGGCGATCGCGGGAAGGACGGCGAGAGCGAGAATGCCGCCGGTGAGGGCGAGCACCGGGTAGCCGGCGGCCGCGACGACGAGACCGGAGCTCAGGCCACCGGTGGCCCCGGCGACGGCGATGGAGACGTCGACCAGGCCCTGGGTCCTGGCGCGGGTGGCCAGCGGCACGGCATCGGTGATCATCGCCGTGCCGGAGACCAGCCCGAGGTTCCAGCCCAGTCCGAGCAGGGCGAGGGCGAGGGCGAGCAGGGCGACGGAATCCGCGGGCGCCGCGGCGGCGGTGACGCCGGCGGCCAGGAGGGTGAGTCCGGAGGCGACGGCGACGACCGTGGGGCCGTATCGGTCGACGAGCCAGCCGGTCAACGGTGAGGGCAGGTACATCGCGCCGACATGGATGGCGATGACGAGGCCGGAGGCGGCGGTGCCGTGGCCGTGGTCATGCATGTGTACGGGCGTCATGGTCATCACGGCGGTCATGACGAGTTGCGTGAGGATCATCGTGAGCGCGCCCGGTATCAGCCCCGGACCACGGGGGCGCGCAGCTGTCGCGACGGCGGCCTGCGGCGGCTGCTGGAGGTCGAGGGTGCGGGCGAGCAGCAGCGGGTCGGGGCGCAGCCATACGGCGAGGACGAGGGCGGCCAGCGCGTAGGCGGCGCCGGCCAGAAGGAACGGTCCGGCCAGCGTGGGGATGCCGAGAGCGTCCGCGACGTCGCCCATCGGCGCGGCGAGGTTGGGGCCGGCAACGCCGCCGAGGGTGGTGGCGACCAGGACCGTGGAGACGGCGCGGGCGCGGTGCGCGGGTGCGGCGAGGTCGGCTCCGGCGTACCGGGCCTGGAGGTTGGTGGCCGTTCCGGCGCCGTAGACGAACAGGGCGACGAAGAGCAGCACGGGGTTGTCGGCGACCGCGGCGGCGATGACGCCCGCGCTGCCGACGGCGCCGGTCAGGTATCCGGCGGCCAGGCCCGGTCGGCGGCCCCGTGCCTGGGAGATGCGGCCGATGCTGACGGCGGCGAGGGCGGAGCCGGCGGTGAACAGGGCGCTGGGCAGGCCCGCGAGGTCGCTGGAGCCGAGCATGTCCTGCGCGAGCAGGGCGCCGACGGTGATACCGGCGGCAAGTCCGGCCCCGCTCAGGATCTGGCTGCTGACCAGGACCACGAGGACTCGACGTTGTGCCTCGGACCGGGGGGATATACCAGCCGGGGTGTCTGAGGCGGTACTCGTCACGGGGGCTTCTTCTCTTTCCGGTGGGGCGGCCGAGGCCGACAGGGGACGGCATCGCCCGGCGCTGCGGGATGGGCGGCAGCGCCGGGCTGGTGGTGACGCGCCAGAAGCCGACTACAACCCGTTGACGACGAGGTAGCCGTCGATGCGCCGGACGTGGGCGCAGTCGGGATCCGGCGGCAGTGCGTGCCCGAGGTCGTTTCCGCGCACCTCACTGATCCACTGGTCGTGCTGGTACTCGTGGTTGATGAGCGCCGTGAGCAAGTGCGTCGCGACGATGGTGAGTTGTGCGGGGGCGCCGACCCGGCCGGCGGCGATGTCGCCCATCCGGGCGTGCACGCGTTCGGCGACGGTCGTACGGAACTCGGTGAGCCGCTTGACCGTGGGAAGGGTGCCGCGGAACTTCTCCGGGTTCGCCGAGTCCATCAGGGCGTCCAGGTCCGGATCAGGGCTGGGCTCGGCCGCGGTCAGGTTGCGGATCATGAAGTGGGCGACGTGGGCCTGGTGGCCGAGATGCCAGCCGATGGCGCTGGAGTTCTCGTGCGGGCGCCAGGTCACCTCGTCCGGGGTGAGATCCCTCCACAGGTCGTCGGTGTAGGCGCGGGCGCGGTCGTACTCACGCAGCAGTGCTTCGATCTCGTGCATGGATTCGCCTCTTCTGCGGTCAGGGGTGCCGTTGTCACGGAGCGGGAGCGGCCGCGCGGGCGGGGGGCGTGGACAGAACGGCGTGCGCCGCTCGCTCGGCGGCGGCGAGGGCCCCCTCGATGTGCCCGGCGTACTGGACGGATGTCTCGGTCGTGGCCCAGTGCAATCTGCCGTCCAGCGCGGGCCGCTGGTAGAGGGGGTGCCCGAACAGGGAGTAGTCGGCGAGGCGATGCGCGCCGGGCGGCGCGGCCCACGGCTCGCTGCTCCAGTCCTGTACATGGAGCGACTCGGGTTCCGCGGCGGCGGGGCCGAAGAGCTGCGTGAGCTGGGCGGTCACCGCCTGCTCGAAGCCGGGGCCGACGGCCTGGGCCGGGGCGAAGCCGAACAGTGCGGCGGGCCGCCCGTCGGGCCCCGACATGTCGTGCAGCTCCTGCAGCGGGCCGGTTCTGCTGAACGCCGCCCCGGCGAGCCCCGCGTCCCGCCAGAAGGCGGTGGAGTAGCGGGCGACGACCTTGGCAACGGCCCCCATCCATACCGGAGTTGCCCGGGCGAGGCGGGCCAGGTCCGGGGGCAGCTCCGGATCGAACGCTATGCGTGAGAGGGCGAGCGCGGGCGGTACGGCGAGGACGACGTGCTCGGCATGCAGCACCATGTCCGGCGTACGAACGTCGAGTCCGCCGGTGGCGCGTCGGTGGATCGCGGTGACCGGGGTAACGAGCCGTAGAACTTCCGGCGGCAGCTTGACCGCGAGAGCGCGCGCGAGGGAATCGGCTCCCGGCGCGAAGCGACGGGCGGGGACGTCGATCAGGTTGCCGGCCAGTCTGCGGACCCCGGTGGAGTCCTGGAGCATCGTGTCCCCCGCGAGATGCTGCTCGAAGGTGTCGATGCCGAGCCGGGCGGCGAGCTTCGCGACCCGCTGCTCGCCGTCCCAGAACCAGGTGGCGCCCAGGTCGAGCGCCCCTGGCGGGGCTGCGGCGCTGAGCAGACGCCCGCCGCAGCGGTCCCGCGCCTCCAGGCAGACGACATCCCGTCCGGCATCCGTCAGAGCGGCGGTCGCGGCCAGTCCGGCGATCCCGGCACCGATCACGACCACGTCGTGGCCGTCCTGCTGGAGCATGTACGGCTCCCTTTCTCTGCGCTGCTTCTCTGCTCTGCGACGGCGGTCAGACATCTGTGGTGAGGACCATCCGGAAGCGGGCCTTGCCGTCCTGCTGGGTGTCGAGCGCCTGCTGTGCCTCCTCCAGCGGGACGGTCTGCACCCGGGGGCGGACGCCGGTGGCGACGGCGAAGCGTATGGCCTGTTCGGTGTCGGCGGGGCTGCCGGTCAGCTGACCGGTGACGCTGCGCGCCCCCATCACCAGCTTGGCCAGGGGCAGTTCGAGGGGAGTTCCGTCGAAGCCGACGACCGTGAGCCGCCCGTGCGGGGCGAGCCCGTCCACCAGCTCCGCCAGCGGTTTGCTGCTGGCGGCCGTGGACAGGATCAGCCGTGCTCCGCCCAGCTTCCCCAGCGCTGCTCCGGGTTCCCGCTGTTCGCTGTCGATGTAGTGCCGCGCGCCCAGTTCCTCGGCGAGCTCGCGCTTCTCCTCACCCCTCCCGATCGCCACCGGCTCGAAGCCCATTGCCGCGGCGAACTGCACCGCCAGATGCCCCAGGCCGCCGATCCCGAGGACGGCGACCAAGTCACCGGGCCCGGCACCGGAGTTGCGCAGCGCGTTGAAGGTGGTGACGCCCGCGCATCCGAAGGGCGCGGCTTCCGCCGCGGACAGCCCCTCGGGGATCCGGGCGAGGGTGGTGGCGGGAACCGTGATGGTGCTCGCCCAGCCACCGGGATACGACAATCCCGGCACTCTCCGCTCCGGGCAGTGGACGACGTCCCCGGTACGGCAGGCGGGGCAGTGCCCGCAGCCGCCGCCGAACCAGCCGACGGTCACCTGTTCCCCCACGCCCCACCCTCGCACCTGGGGACCCAGCTCAGCGATCACCCCGGCAACCTCGTGGCCCGGAGTGACCGGGAAGCCGGCCGCCGGAGCGGGATTGCGGACCGTGCCGATGTCAGCGCCACAGATGCCGGTCGCCGCCACGTCGACACGCACCTCGCCGGCCCCGGGAGGCCGCGCCTCCACCGGGACGACCCGTACAGCGGCCCCGGGCTCCGCCACCTGTGCGGCCCGGTGAACACGGTTGGCATCGTGGGCCACGAGAATCGCTCCATGAAAGGAAAAAGGGAGCGTGGAAATCCACGCTTTACCGCGTCTGCGGCTTCGTCTGCACCGTAGGGCGCCCCGGCATATCCCGGTAGAGGATCACCGGGAATGGGGGTATAAAGGGAAGTTATAGCCAGGAGGGGGCAGTATGAACATCGAGGGGCTGCGCTACGCGCGGGCCGTCTCCACAACGAAGTCCTTCAGCGCCGCCGCCCGAGCCTACGGCGTGACCCAGCCGGCCCTGTCCAACGGCATCGCCCGCCTGGAGCGGGAACTGGGCGTGGCGCTGTTCGATCGCTCGCCGCGCGGAGTCACGCCGACCCCGGACGGCGCCCGGATCCTGCCCATGATCGACCGAGCGCTCGACGCCCTCGACTCGGTGGCCGCCGAGGCCCGCCGGCTGGCCCACCCGCCCGCCGACACGATCCGCATGGGCGTCTCCCCGCTGATCGGCGCCGACCTCGTCGCCCGCGCCTTCGACGCCGCCCGCACGCTGGACCGGCCGCGCGACCTGGTCCTGCGCGAGGCGGATCTCACCCACCTGCGCGACGACCTGCGAGCAGGTGAGCTGGACATCGTGCTCGTGCCCGCTGTGCAGGCCATGCTCACGTTCCGGCGCCGAGTCATCGCCCGCGAGCCGGTCGTCGTCATCGACCCCGCCGACTCGCGGACCGAGAGCCCGGTCGAGCTCGACGCCGCGGCCGACGCCGCCTACATCCTCGTACCGGACAGCTGCGGACTGACGACCTTCACCACCGAGCTCTTCCGCAGTTACGACCTGGCGCTGCGCACCTACCCCGGGGAAGCCTCCAACTACCGCGTGCTGGACGAGTGGGCGCGCATGGGTGTGGGCGCCGCGTTGCTGCCCCAGTCCAAGACCACACCCGAGCACGGCGGAAGCCGCCCCCTCTTCCGGGCCGGGGTTCCCGTCGAGATCGCCTACGAGGCCGTCTGGGACAACGGCACCCCACTCGCCGCCGACCTGGAGGACTTCGCCGCGACTCTCGCCCAGCACGGCAATGAGGCCATAGGCGATTGACAGAGGTTATGGCTCCATCACTCTGCAGCCCCTACCTGAATCACAGTCACGCAGCTAACCTCCCGGGCATGGTGCATCTGGAAATCACCCTCACCCGGAGATCAGGATCTACGAAGCGGTCGGAGAAAAGCGCACCATGATGACGAGTGGGGACGCCGCCGTACTCGACGACCCGGTGGGCGAGTCGCTGCGCGACCGTCATGCGGGACTCGCCCGCCGCCTCGGCCGGGCCGTGACCTACCGGCCGGACGTCGCGACGTTTTCGGCGGTGCCCACCGCCGCGGACTCGACGGACTGGGCCGACCTCGCCGGACTGCTCGGTAGCGGCGAGTTCGCCGACATGTTCAGCTGTCGAGCCACCCCGCCGCCGGACTGGGAGCCGGTTTTCGTCCTGGAGGGCCGGCAGATGATCTGGCGCGGCGACCGACCGGTCCAGGCGCGTGCCGCGACCGGCCCGAGCGTGGTCGAGCTGAGTGCGGCCGACGTGCCGGAGATGCTGGACCTCGTGGCACGGGCCCAACCGGGGCCGTTCTGGCCTCGTACACATGAACTCGGGACCTATCTCGGCATCCGCGAAGGGGGGAGGCTGGCGGCGATGGCGGGCGAGCGGCTGCGGCCTCCGGGATGGACCGAGATCAGCGCCGTCTGCACAGCTCCCGAGGCACGCGGGCAAGGACACGCGCTCCGCTTGGTGAGCGCGCTCACCGCACGCATCCGCTCCCGGGGCGAACGCCCCTTCCTGCACGTGGCCGACACGAACACCGCCGCGATCGCGCTCTACGAACGGCTCGGCTTCGAAAGCCGCACACAGGTGACCTTCCGCGGCTTCCGTACACCGTGAGATCTCCGGGGGCCTGATCCGCCGTGTGAGCGCGAAGGCTCCAGCACGGTGGGCTTCAACAGGACGCCGCGCCATCGACGTTCCCGTCCGACCTTTCCTGGGCCGCTTCGGCCCGTCATCCGAGGTGCCCCCGCGTTTCAGCGGTGGGAAACGGCTCGCTGCAGCAGGTCCTGCAGCAGGCCTTGTTCCTGCTCGGTCAGGCCCAGCGACGGAGGTCCCTCCCGCAGGATTTCCAGCAGCTTTTCCCGGCGCCGGGTGCCTTCGGGGGTGAGGCTCAGCTGCTTGGCCCGGCGGTCGGAGGGGTGGGGGCGCCGTTCGATCAGCTGCTGGCTCTCCAGCTTGTCGATCACGACGGTGGCGTTCGACGGTTCGCAGACCATCCGCCCGGCCAGCTCGCTCAGGGTCATCGGACTCGTCAGCTCGCGCAGCGCCGCTGCCTGCGCCGGGGTGAGACCGATCCTGGCCACCCGCTCACGGACATGCGCGGTGATCTGAAGGTCCAGCTGGTTCACCAACTTGCCCAGCTCCCACAGCGCCGCCGCCTGCGCATCCGTCGTCGTCATGGTCCCAGGCTAGCAAGCTCTTTCAAGCCATGATAGTTATAGCCATAACCTTTCAAGTCATAGCCATATGGAGGTCGGACCCATGACGCACACGACATCGCACCCGAACGAGCGGCTCCGGCGCCCTTCGGGCATCCGCTCCCTCACCCTCGGCGACACCAAGCTCACCTACGTCCCCGACGGCGTCGGCACACTGAACGCCAGGATGCTGCTGACGGAGCCCACCGAGGAGGACTGGGCACAGCACGCCGAATACCTCGACGAGGGCGGACACCTGGTCACCGGCAACGGCGGCCTGCTCGTGGAACGCGACGGCCGCGCCCTGCTCATCGACGTCGGCACCGGCCCGCTGACGATGGGCCCCCCGGAGAACCCGTTCGGCGTCCTCAGCGGCGGCGCCCTGCTCGACAGCCTCGCCGCCATCGGCCGCAACCCCGCGGACATCGAGGCCGTCGCCCTCACCCACCTGCACGTCGACCACTTCGGCTGGGCCTGGCACCCCGCTCCCGGAAGCGACCAGCCGCCCTTCGCCCACGCCGACTGCCTCGTGGCCGAAGCCGAGTGGGCCCACCGCCACCACGCCGAAGCACAGGGCATGGGCGACATGATCAAGGGCCTGGAACCGCGGGTACGCACCGTGGCCGACGGCGAGGAGATCTTCCCGGACGTCCGGGTCAGGCTCGCTCCCGGCCACAGCGCCGGACACACCGCCTACGTCATCGACGCCGACGGCCGGCGGGTCATCGCCTTCGGCGACGCCTTCCACTCCCCCCTCCAGATCACCCACCCGCTCTGGGAGAACACCTTCGACCACGACCATCAGCAGGCCACCAGCCTCCGCCACGACCTCGTCCTCGAACTCGCCAAGCCCGACACGATCGGATTCGGCATCCACTTCGCGGACGTGCCCTTCGGCCGCGTGCAGATCGACGACAGCCGGCCGGTCTGGCACCCGGTCGACGCCTGAGCCGGACGCGGGTGCCGAGTCCCGGCGAAGCCGCCGGAGGCTCGGCACCCGGCGTCGACCAACCACCCATCAGCAATTGGAGTGCCGTGAACCTCAATCTCACCGCCAAGACAGCCGTCGTCACCGGCGCAGGCCGGGGCATCGGACTCGCCACCGTCCGGACCCTGACAGACGAGGGCGTCCGTGTCGTGGGCGCCGCCCGCACCATCACTCCCGAGCTCAAGGAAACCGGCGCGCATACGGTGTCGGCCGACCTGAGCACCACGGACGGAGTCTCCGCCCTCATCGACACCGCCCTCACCGAGCTCGGCGGCATCGACTTCCTGGTCAACAACGTCGGAGGCGGCGACTCGGCAACCGTCAACTTCCTCGACATCGACGATGCGGAATGGGCCGGCGCGTTCGACATCAACCTGCTCAGCACGATCCGTGCCACCCGCGGCGCCCTGCCAAGCCTCGTCGAGCGCCGCGGAGCCATCGTCAACGTCTCCTCCATCCTGGCCCGGATGCCCGGCGGCTTCCCCGTCGCTGTCGCCGCGGCCAAGGCAGCGCTCACCGCCGTGGGCAAGTCGCTGGCCGAGGAGTTCGGTCCCCGAGGCGTGCGTGTGAACACCATCTCCCCCGGCCTGGTCCGCACGTCGGTCTACGAGGACCCCGACGGCCAGGTCGCCCAGTGGGCGGCCACGTCCGGCCAGAGCCTCGCCGAATTCGTCCAGCAGATGGCGAAGTCCCAGAACGTCGCGACCGGCCGCATGGCCGAACCCGAAGAGGTTGCGGCCCTGATCGCGTTCCTCCTGTCCGACGTGGCCGGAAACATCAACGGTGCCGACTACGTCATCGACGGCGGCACGATCAAGACGGTCTGAACCCGAAGCCCGCCGACGGAGAATCCGCCTGGAAGGGGACCGGTCGCGCCCAGATCCGGATTGCCCTCGGGAGTGCTGCGGCAGAAGAGGACCGGACCGCTTCGCACGGATAACAGCGGTTCCAGGAACGGTCCGGTCCGAACGCGACAGGCGACGCCGCCCGAGGCGACGTGCCTGTTCGGACGCCCGTCCCGGTAAGCGTGATCAACTGCTTGACCTGCGCCTGAGGAATTGTCCGCCCGAGCGCGCGCCCGGTTCGAGGGTGCCGCGCCTCCCCACGGCCGTGCTGACGAGGGGCGGCGGGCGTTGTGGTGTCGGCGGAGTCGATGTCGTCCAGGGTGTGCGAGGCCGGTGCTCGGCGCACACACCTTGGCCGCTTCCAGGCTGGTACCGGACGGGTTCCGCCCTCGTGCCGGCCGGGCACCCCCGGTCACCCGGCCGGCGGGAGACTTCAGTCGCGGATGGTGATGCCGCCGTCGACCGACCAGGCTTGCCCGTTGACCCATTCCGCGTCGTCGGACAACAGGAAGGCAGCGGCGGCGGCCGGATCGGTGGGCCTGCCCAGCCGCGGGCTGCGGTACAGCGGCATGATCGAGGCCCTCATTTCGTCACTGATCTGCTGTTGCGCCGTTTCGGTCATGGTCACGCTGGGAGCGAGCGTGTTACAGCGGATCCCCTCCTTGCCCCAGGCGGAGGCTATGTGCCGGGTCAGGGCGTTGACGGCGGCCTTGGAAGCGCCGTAGGCCGGGCGTTCGGGGTCGCCCCTCCAGGCCGAAGTCGACGAGGTGTTGACGATGACGCCACTGTTCTGGGCCAGCAGGTGGGGAAGGACCGCGCGGCAGGTGAGGGCGTAGCCGAACAGGTTCACCTCGAATGTGCGACGCCATACGGCCAGGTCCATGTCCAGCACGTTCGTGTCCCGGCCCAGGTTCTGCGGGGAGAGATCGGCTCCGACGTTGAACAGCCCGTCGATTCCGCCGAATTCGTTGACGGCCGTGTCGACGAGCGCCCCGATCGAGGATTCGTCGTCGAGGTCGAACTCGACGGCGACCGCGTTGCCGCCGGAGTCGTTGAGAAGTTCGGCCGTGGCGTGCGCGGCGTCGAGGTTCCTGTCTCCGATGACGACCAAGGCCCCTTCCTCGGTGAGCCGCTCCGCCGTGGCGGCGCCGATCCCCGCGGCGCCGCCGGCGATGACGATCCGCTTGCCCTTCAGTCCCCTCATGTCCCTCTCCTTTGCGTGGGCGTGCGCTGAGCGCCGCCTCCTGCCCGGCCAACGGCATGGATGAGTCCGTTGTCGACAGCGGCGACGGCTGCGAACCCAGCTTAGGCAACACATGTAGCCTTTCCTATAGATGACTGCAAACCTGCGTATGTAGGAAATCCCTCATACGTAGGAGAAGGTAGGCTCCGGGAGATGACCACGGCCAACAGCAGCAGCGCTCCGCCGACCGATCGACGCGTACGGCGCACCCGGGCGACCTTGCAGCACGCCCTGATCGGCCTCGTCGAGGAACGGGACCTCTCGCAGATCAGCGTTGCCGACGTCGTGGACCGGGCCGAGGTGAGCCGCTCCACGTTCTACGACCACTACCGGGACGTGCACGAACTGGCCGAGGCCGCCTGCACCTCGATGATCGACGACCTGATCGGGGTCGTCGTCGCCCTCGCCCCCATCCGCCCCACGCCGTCAGGTCCGCCTGAGGATCCCGACCCCACGCTGACGGCGTTCTTCGCGCACTTCGCCGAGCACGCCGGTCTGTACCGCAGCCTGCTCGGACCAACAGGAAGCGCCCGCGTCATCGAACACGTACGCCTGCGCACCACCGTGGCCGCCCACTCCTCCGGGCGGCTTCCGGCCATGGACGAGGCTTCACCGCCGGACACCTCGGACACCTCCGGCAACCCGCACGACGTCCCCGCGGCGTTCGTCGCAGGCGCGCTCCTCGGGGTGGCCACCGACTGGCTGCTGCGCGGTTGCCCGGGCACACCGACCGAGATGACGACGCGAGTCAAACCGCTCCTGCGAGCCCTGGCGGACGGAGATTACGCACCGTCCACGCCTTAGGACGCAGGAGACACCCGAGGCGTGCATCCCGATGCCATCGGGCGCTGACGGACGGGATTCGCCCACTGCCCTCGGGAGGGTCCGGGCCGCCTTGGACCGGCCCCCGCCCCCGGCGGTGACTGACAGCCGTCCAGAGCACCGCGGCGCCGGTCAGGACGACGAACAGCTCGGACGTGTGTTCCGGCGCTGTCCGCTGCTCGGGCCACCGGGTTGGCCAAGCCGAGGCGGTCGAGGAGCCAGCCCAGGGCGGCACAGACGCAGGCGACGACGGTCAGTGGAAGCCGGGCGAGGACAAGCAGGCTCGGCATGGCGAGGAGGACCAGGAGGAGTTGCATCGCCTCGATACCCAGGTTGAAGCCGGCCAGGCTGAGGGCGAGTTGGACCGTGGGGAGGTGCATCTCCGCCAGGACGAAGGAGAACACCAGGCCGTGTCCGAGACCGAAGAAGCCGGCTACCACGGCCTCATGCCGTGGGAACAGCGGGCGGATCGCGTGCACCGCGCCGAGCAGGAACATGGCGTTGGTTCCGCTCCAGACACTCCCCACCTCCAGGTCGATGGTGAGCGGCGTGACTTTCATGGTGTGGGTGTCGGTGCGGATGACACCCATCTGCGTGGCCGCCCCTCGTCCCCTTCCCTCGACACGTCCGGTGGCCCAGTCCTGACGGATCGACACCAGGACGGTGTGGGTGACGAGTTGGTGGACCACGGCGTCGTAGCCGAGGACGAAGTGACAGGTGCCGCCGCCGGTGGGCGCGGTGAGCGTCTCCTGGACGCTCAGCTCACGGTAGGGGCCGGTGGACGTTGCTCGGCCCGGCTCAGTGCGATGTCACCGATGGAGACGGTCCAAGCCTTGCCCTGAACGGTGGTGGGGCGCAGGGGGCGGTCAGGTAGCGGCGGATCGCCGCTTTCCGCGCCGCCAGCCGCTTCGCGGTCGAGCCGTCGTCCAAGCCGATGCCGCTCGCCCGGGAGAGGTCGTTGAGCGGCAGTTCGAGTTCGGCGGTCACCGACGCCACGTGCACGTCGAGCAGGAGCACCGAGGGCGGCATTCGATCGCCGGGCACTGTGGCGGACGCCTGAGAGGACTTTGATTTCCTCTTGATTTACTGTCAACACACCTGAAAAAGACCTTTTTGAAACGTCGCCAGGAGATCGGAGGAGGATAAATCCCAGGTAGAAATACCTCTGGCTCCCGCTTCTGGATTTCAGTTTCGACGTTTCGTGCGACAGCCGCCTAAATCCCGTTCCGTTACGGGACATCCAACCGCAGAGGAAGTGCACAGGAGACGGTGTTACCGGGCCGCGCGGGCCATGCGCGGGTTCTTCCGACGCCGTACTGCCACAATGGCGAACCATGGCTGGTACCTCAGGGACCCACGAGGGCCCGGTTCGCGTGCTGATCGTCGATGACGAGCCCGAGCTGACGGAGTTGTTGTCCGCGGCCGTCACTGCGGCCGGCTGGCGTGCCCTCCCCGCCCGGGATGGGAACAGCGCGCTGCGTCTCGCGCGAGACTGCGCTCCCGACATCGTCGTCCTCGACGGGATGCTGCCCGGCATGGACGGTGTTCACGTACTACGCAGTCTCCGCGGCGAGTACCCCCGGCTGCCCGTGCTGATGCTCACCGCTCGCGACGCGCTGGAACACCGGCTCGACGGGTTGTCCGCGGGTGCGGACGACTATGTGACCAAGCCGTTCTCGCTGGAAGAGGTCATGCTCCGGCTGCGCGGACTGCTCCGGCGCGCGAGGCCCGCCGAGACTCCCGAGCGCGACGAGTCCGTAAGGGTGCTGGGCGACCTCGTACTGGCCGAGCAGAGCCGCGAGGTACAGCGCGACGGCACACCGATCCCTCTCACCGCCAAGGAGTTCGACCTGCTCCTGTTCCTCATGGACCACCCGCACCAGGTTCTCAGCAAGGCACAGATCCTCGAACACGTCTGGAACGCCTCCTTCGACGGCGAAGGAAACCTGGTCGAGGTGTACATCTACGCGCTCCGCTCGAAGATCGACAAAGGGCGGGCCCCGATGATCCGCACCGTGCGCGGCGTCGGCTACTCGATCAGAGCCGCGGACGGCGGGGCATGAGAGGTCTCCCGCGTCGTACGGACGGACGGCCCCGTACCAGTCTGGGAAAACGCTCGTTGCGGTTCCGCCTGGTGCTCTTCGTCTCGCTGACCCTGGCCGCCGTCTGCGGAGCCATGGCGTTCACCACAGTGCTCGTCCAGCAGGTCTATCTGTACGAGGATCTGGACCAACGCGTCACGGACGCCGCCGAGCGGAGCCAGGGCGGGCTGGAGCACCGGCCGGGCGGCCCGACGGACCTGGGTTTCCTCAACGAGCGGGGACAGCCCACGGGCACCGTCGCGGCCCGGTTCGCCGACGGGCGGATCGTGGCCGCCGAGGTGGTGACGGAGGGCGGGCACCAGCAGTCTCTCACCGCGGTCCAGCGTGCGGCCCTGGACGGGATCACCCCCGACGGATCACTGCACACCCGCACCCTCCCCGGACTCGGCACCTACCGTGTGACCGCCATCGGCGGGGACGGCGAACCCGTTCTGGCCGGGCTCCCCACCGCCGGTGTTCAGCGAGTCCTGGACCGGCTGGTCGTCGTCGAGACCGCCATCGCCTCGTTCGGTCTGGTGGCCGCGGCCGCCGCCACGACGACGGTCATCCGACGCCAGCTGCGTCCCCTCGACCGGGTCGCCGCCACCGCCGCCGAGGTCGCCCAGGTGCCGCTGGACCGCGGCGAGGTCGCCGGGCTCACCCGCGTCCCCGCGGCGGACACCGACCCCGGCACCGAAGCCGGCCAGGTCGGCGTCGTGCTCAACCGTCTCATCGACCACGTCGAGTCCTCGCTCGGCGAGCGTCAGCGCACCGAGGACCGCATGCGGCGGCTCCTCGCCGACGCCAGCCACGAACTGCGCACACCGCTCGCCTCGATCGCCGGATACGCCGAGCTCATGAACCAGGGAGACCAGCAGATCCCCTCCGAACTCGCCTGGAAGCGTGTCACCGCCCAGTCGGCGCGCATGACCGGGCTGGTCGAGGACCTGCTGCTGCTCGCCCGGCTCGACGAGGGGCGGCCACTGCGGTCGGACGAGGTGAACCTCGCGACGCTGGTCGCCGAGGCGGTGTGGGACGCGCGAGCGGCCGGCGCCGACCACGACTGGCGCCTCACGCTCCGCCTCCCCGACGGCCACGCCCCGGTCGTCGGCGACCAGTCCCGGCTCCACCAGGTGGTGGCCAATCTCCTGGCCAACGCCCGCCTGCACACACCCGCGGGCACCGAGATCACCGTTGGCGTGGAGACGACCGAGGAGGAGTGCGTCATCCGCGTCCGGGACAACGGCCCCGGCATCCCGCCGGACCTGCTCCCCTCGGTTTTCGAACGCTTCTCCCGGGGCGACGCCTCCCGCTCCCGCGCACCCGGCGCGAAGGGCGGTTCGGGTCTTGGTCTGGCCATCGCGGCGGCCGTCACGTCGGCACACGGCGGCCACGTCCACGTCGAGAGCGAGCCTGGACGTACGGAGTTCACGGTGACGCTCCCACGTGCCGACGCCGCTCCCCGGGAGGGTTCCCCGCCCGCCGAAGAACTCTAATCGGCCGCACAGAAACCCAGGTCAGGGCCACTCTTCAGCCATCCGCGCAGGCACTTCGCCGGATATGTCGCCCATCACTTCAGGTCAGCCTCAGTTCGGTCCTCCACAGTGACCGCCGGTGGCCGTCCAGCGGGGACGCGCCCACGGCGAAGGGACCGAAGCGACGATGACCGAGCTCGACACCGGAGAGCCGACCGCCGAGGAGCCGCAGTCCGAGGCCGGCCACCGCGCTCACGCGAGCCGCCGCAACTTCATGCGGAAGGTCTTCTTCGCCAGCGGTGCCACCGCCGTCGCGACCATGGGTGGCGCCGGCGCCTGGGCAGCGATGGCCGACGACACCACCACCGACGCCTCCGCCGCCCCCAGCGATGCCCCCAGCGGCGGGCCGGGCGGCGGTGCCGGGGGCCCCGGCAACCAGACGATCACCGAGGACTTCTTCGGCCTGACCACCGACGGCAAGAAGATCGACGACCTGTTCACGATCCACTCCACCAAGGTCGCCACCGCGCCCGTGATCACGGCGGCGACGGCGTTCCTCGCCGGGCTCACCGACACCCAGAAGACGTCCACGCAGTTCACCGTCCACTCCACCGAGTGGCGGCTGTGGAGCAACATCGACTCCTACGAGCGCCAGGGCGTCTCGCTCGCCGACCTGAGCGACGACCAGAAGGCGCTCGGCACCGCCCTGTTGAACGCCGCGCTCAGCGCGGACGGCCTGGAGACGACGGAGAAGATCCGCAAGATCAACCAGGCGGCCGGCGAGGCGATCGGCAACACGAACTCCTTCAACGAGGACGCCTACTACTGGACCGTGATGGGCACCCCGTCGGCCACCGAGCCCTGGGGCTTCCAGTTCGACGGCCACCACCTCGTCGTCAACTACTTCGTCCTGGGCAGCCAGGTCGTCATGAGCCCCTGCTTCTGGGGCTCGGAGCCGACCTCGATGGAGATCGACGGCGAGACGGTCACCGTCTGCCACGAGGAGGTCGTCGCGTCACTGGCCTTCATCAACTCCCTCACCGAGGCGCAGCAGGCGGTCGCCATCGAGTCGACCACCAAGTCGAACGAGTCGATGAAGGCGGGTGCCTTCTCCGACAACACCGTCCAGGAGTACACGGGCCTGAAGGGCAGCAAGCTGACCGCCGCCCAGCGCAAGAAGCTCCTCGGCATCGTCGAGGCGTTCGTGGGCCGCGCCAAGGCGGACGCCGCGAAGGTGCGGATGTCGGAGGTCGCCCAGCACCTCTCCGACACCTACGTCACCTGGGCCGGCGGCACCGGCGACTCCGACGCCTTCTACGTCCGCGTCCACAGCCCCGTCGTCTGGGTCGAGGTCGACTGCCAGGCCCCGGGCCCCCTCGCCGGTGCCTACGGCGCCACCCAGGGCAGCGGCGCGACGCAGAAGCACGTCCACTCCATCATCCGCACGCCCAACGGCAACGACTACGGCAAGGAACTCCTCCGGCAGCACTACCTGACGTCACCTCACCACCGGTGACTCCCATGACGTGACCGGAGTCGGCCTCCCGTCATACAGCCCGTTCCGGTCACCGCGCCGGGTCGCATCCACCCCGGGATGCGACCCGGCGCAGACGCATGCCCTGCGTCACGCGTCAGTCACACAGAATCCAACGGAAAACGACAGAACCATTGACCCGCCACTGCCTCACTCCTACATTCTGACCGCCTTACCGAACCTCGTTCGACATACCGAACCCGAGCCGGTGGCCGTGCATATCTGCCCACGGCGCCGTGCCGCAGCGCACCGGCAACCGTCATCCCTCCACCCCCTTGGAGAGCCGCATGTCGCACCCCGCTGTACGAAGATGGACCAGGCGCATCGCCGCCCAGGTCCTGGCCGCCGCTCTCGCCGTCGCGGGCCTGGCGAGCCTCGACCGACAGGACGCGTTGACGCCCCTGTCCATGGAGCTGGCCGCCGTGAGCACCACTCAGATCGGCGTCACACCCCCGCCGATGGGATGGGCGTCCTGGAACAGCTTCTTCAGCAGCATCGACCACAGCGTCATCGAGCAACAGGCCGACGCCCTCGTCTCCTCGGGAATGGCCGACGCGGGCTACAAGTACGTCAACCTGGACGACGGCTGGTGGCAGGGCGACCGGGACGCGGACGGCAACATCGTCGTCGACGAGACGCTCTGGCCGGGCGGCATGGCGGCGATCGCCGACTACATCCACAGCAAGGGCCTGAAGGCCGGCATCTACACCGACGCGGGCAAGAACGGCTGCGGCTACTACTACCCCACCACCCGGGCGGCGGCGCCCGACACCGGTATGGAGGGCCACTACCAGCAGGACCTGGAGACCTTCCAGCGCTGGGGCTTCGACTACGTCAAGATCGACTGGTGCGGCGGGCAGGCGGAAGGCCTGGACCAGGAGACCACGTACAAGACGATCGCCGCGGCCAACGACGCCGCCAGTGCCGTCACCGGCCGCGACCTCGTCCTGTCCTTCTGCGAGTGGGGCACCGGACTGCCGTGGAACTGGGCCACCGGATACGGCGACCTGTGGCGCACCAGCCATGACGTGCTCCTGTACAAGGAGACCCCGGGCCTGACCAAGATGTACCGCAACTTCGACCAGGCCCTCCAGCCCGCCGCCCAGCACACCGGCTACTACAACGACCCCGACATGCTGATGGTCGGCCTCAGCGGCATGACCGCCGCCCGCAACCGGCTGCACATGAGCCTGTGGTCCATGGCCGGCGCCCCGCTGCTGGCCGGCAACAACGTGGCCACCATGACCACCGAGACCCGCGACATCCTCACCAACCCCGAGGTCCTCGCCATCGACCAGGACCCGCGCGGACTGCAGGGCGTCAAGGTCGCCGAGGACACCCGGAACCTGCAGGTGTACGGCAAGGTGCTCGCCGGTACGGGCAAGCGCGCGGTGATGCTGTTCAACCGCACCTCGTCCGCGGCGGACATCACCGTGCGCTGGACCGACCTCGGCCTCACCTCGGCCTCCGCGACCGTGCGCAACGCCTGGACCCGCACCGACGCCGGTTCCTTCGCCACCAGTTACACCACGTCCGTACCGGCCAACGACGCGGTGCTGCTGACCGTTTCCGGCGCCGAGGCGTCCGGCACGGCGTACGAGGACACCACCACCGCCACCACTCCGACTTTCAGCGTCACCGCCTCCGCGGCCGGCACGAAACTGGTGGACATCACCTACGCCAACGGCGGCACCACGGCACGCAAGGCAACCATCCAGGTGGGCGGCCAGTACTCGTACGTCGTCTCCTTCCCGCCGACGGGCTCGGCCACCACCTACCGCACCGTCTCCGTGCTCGCCCACCTGGCCAAGGGCACGAACTCCGTGAAGTTCGCCGCGGTCTCCGGCAGTACGGCTCCCGACATCGACGCGATCCGCGTTCAGGACATCCCCGGCACAGGCGGCGTGGCCCTCGTCGGCACCGCCTCCGGCCGCTGCGTGGACATCGAGAAGAACACCTACGTCGACGCCACCCAGGCACAGCTCTGGGACTGCTCCGGCGGACGCAACCAGACCCTCACCCGGACCTCACGCGGCGAACTGGTCGTCTACGGCACCAAATGCCTCGACGCCAACGACAACGGCACCACCAACGGCACCAAGGTCATCATCTGGGACTGCACGAACGGCACCAACCAGAAGTGGACCGTCAACTCCGACGGCACCGTCACCAACAACCTCTCCGGCCTGTGTCTGGACGCCTCGGGCGCCGCGACCGTCAATGGCACCAAACTGATCCTGTGGGCCTGCAACGGCCAGAGCAACCAGAAGTGGACCCTCACCTGACACCTCCCGCAGGAGCGTGAAAGAACGACCGGCGAGGGTGCGACTGCACCCTCGCCGGTCGGTGTATCCCCCCAAAGGGGATCTGTTCGTCAGTAGCTCAGTGCGGCGAGGTCGCGGCCCGGGCGGTGGCGGCGCCAGGCCACGACCAGGAGTGTGATCAGGCCACCGACGGGCGGCAGAGTGGACGCGGTCCAGCTCACCGCGTACGGGGGGCCGGGCTGGGAGAGGACGGTGATGTTCTTCAGTGTGCCTGTTCCCGTGCCCTGGGAGCCCTTGATGGTGAAGGTGAAGTTCCACTTGCCGGCGGTGGACAGCGACTGGACGTCCAGACCCCACACCGACAGCTTGCGCGGGTGCCGGGCCAGCTGACCGCCCATGCCTCCACCACCCCCGCCGCCCGGGCCACCCATGCCGCTCTTCTGGCCGACCAGGCTCATGGAGAGGGTGCCCGACTTGCCCTTGATGCCTCCGTCGGGGGCGAAGGTGAAATCGAGGGACTGGTTGGCACGCAACGGCCACTTGGAGAAGCCGACCGTCAGGTTGTAGGGGCCGACCTTCACCTTCTCGGTGTGGACGATGTCGACCGGCGCGTAGGCCTGGGCGGACGGGGCGGAGACGAAGAGCAGGCCCGCCATCGCGCACAGGGCGAGGACGAGGGAGCGGGCACGGCGCAGTACCGTCCGGCGCTCGGTACGTGCCGGGCGCGGCCGTACCCGAAGCAGTGATCGCGTGTTCATCGGGGCAGGCTGTCTTCCTGGTCGGTGACGGGGGTGTTGAGGCGAAGCAGAACGGCGAAGCGGGAGCCGAGGTAGCCGGCCAGCGTGCCGATCACGAGCCCGAGAACGGCGTCGGTGAGGATCGTGCTCGCGGAGGTGCCGGACTGGCCCATCGGACCGCCTCCGCCGCCTCCGCCACCTCCGCTGACAAGGTTGGTCTGCAGGAGCATCGAGAGGCTGACGAGCACGCCGCCGACGGCGCCGACGACCTGCGGGAGCCACCGCGCCGACCAGCCCTGCTTGCGGCCGAGGAGCAGCAGGGCCTCGATCACCACGGCCACGGCGAGCATGAACATGGGGATGCCGGAGGGCAGTACGGGCGCCGCGTCCATGAGGTTGTCGCGCAGCGGCAGCCCGACGTAGCCCGCGTACCACTTGGCCGCCCACGGCGAGAACCACCACAGGAACAGCTGCATGGCACCGAGCACGGCGGCGATGCACACCGCGATGCCCCGGCGGCGCAGGGTCAGCGCCCCCGTGATCAGCAGACAGACGGAGAAGAAGATGTTGCCCGCGAGCTGCGGGTCGATGGTCTGGGACACCCCCTGGAAGGCGTACGTGGTGAGGGGGCAGAAGGTGATCAGGATCGGGGTGCTGACGATCAGGCCGATCCGCCCCCACAGCTGCTCCCGGGCGGCGGCGAACACGGTGATGCTGCCGATCATGGTCACGCTGATGGAGATGAACAGGGCTACGTGCGGCGGGGAGTTGAGCACGGCGTCGAAGCCGTACAGGGAGTGCCACCACAGGTCCATCAGTCCGTACAGCAGGAACATCGCGGCGCCGCTGCCGGAGACGAGATAGCCGAGCGGCGCGGTGAACGTACCGCCGAAGACGCGGACCGGCGCACCGCCCACGGCCCGGTCGGCGGAACGTCCGGCGCGCTGCGCGAAGGTGGAGCGCAGCACCATCGTCAGGCTGGCGAGGCCGGCGAGTGCGCTGCCGGCGTACAGCAGCAGGTGGGAGAGGGTGAAGAAGGTGTCCGGGCCGACGTCGACATGCCACTCGATGTCCCAGCTGATACCGATCAGCGAGGTCAGCGTGCCGATCAGCACGGTGAAGGCGGCGACGGGGCTGGCCCAGTTCGCCTGTGGCCGGGCGGGTTGTCTGGTGGCGAGGGTTCGTCGGGTGCGACGGTGAGCGTGGAATCGGGGAGGGAGTCCATCGGCACTGCCTTTCGGCTGGGTCAGCGAGTGAGGGTGAGCGGGAAAACGAGGTGGTCGTCACGGCCCTGGCCGTCGATGTCGACGAGGATTTCCCAGCGGCCGGTCATCATCAGCGGCAGGGAAGCGACGCGGTAGCGGTTGCTCGCGGTGCGTACGGCGGTGTAGTCGGGCAGCGCGTGGCCCATCGTGGGCAGCACGCCCGAGACGGTGACGACCGGCGCGGATCCGGTCGTCTTGGTCCCCTCGCGCGGGGTGAGCCGGACCTCGACCGCCGTCATGCCGGTCTTCGGGGACGCGATCGTCAGGGCCACCACGTCGTGGGTGGTGCCGCCGGTGAGGGTCGTGCCGCCGGACGTCGTGTCGCCGGACGAGGAGTCCGTCGTACCCGACGACACCATCAGGCGAAGCGCCAGCACGGTGAAGAGCACCGTGGCCAGAAGGACCGCACCCATCCGGAGACGTCGGCGGCGGGACGGTGACATGGGCCCGCTCATCGGGTCTTCTCCGTGGTGGCGTCGGTGACGTGCAGCAGGTAGGGGACGGTGATGATCGCGTTGTCGCGCTCGGCCTGGATCCAGACCCGGTACCAGCCGGCGGTCGGGAAGGTGTAGACGAAGGAGACGTCGGGTCCGTAGGCGGCGACCGTCTCGTCGGCGGTGCTGTCGCCGTTGACGGAGGTCAGGCCGCTCATCGAGTCCATGTCCATGTCAGAGGACGAGGACGAGGAATCCGTGGTCGAGGACGAGGAGGAAGTGGAGGACGAAGAGTGGTCCATCCCTTCCATCCCGTCCATGCCCTCCATCCCCGACATGTCATCGGAGCTGCTGTCGGACACCGCGCCCATGGAGTGGGAGTGCGCCCACACCTCGGCGTTCTGGGTCTCCTCGCCCACCGCGGCCGTCTTCGACTTGAGCGGGCCGACGACGATCATGTGCCCGACCATGCCGAGCCAGGGCTGGAGTGTCGCCGAGTCGCCGATCCTGGCGGTCAGGACGGCCGCCTTGCCCGCGACGAGCGACGACGCGGTCATGCTGACGCTGACCCCGTCGACCGTCCGGGTGCCGGTTCCTTCCGGTGTCGATACGTCGGTGGAGGCGCCCTTCGTCGAGCCGGTCGCGTCGATGCCGGTCGCGGAGCGGACCTCCTGGACGCCGCCGCCCCGGCGGGCGAACTCGGCAGAGACCGCGTAGTGGCCGGCCTCGGGCAGGGGCAGCCGTACCTCGAAGGTGCCGTACTCGGTCATGACCGGGTGCAGGTGGTACAGCTGGCCCGAGGGTCCGACGACCAGCAGGTGCACCAATGCCCCGTCGTGGACGACGAGGTCGTCGACGGGCAGGCCCGTAGAGGCGTCGGTCAGCTTCAGCTTCAGCGTGCCGGTCTCGCCCGCGCGGGTGGTGGAGGAGCTCAGCAGCATGGTGGCGGGCGGGCGCGAGTAGTCGGCGGCCTGCTGGACGACGGAGGTGTAGGGGTTGCCGACACCGTCGATCGTGGCGTCCACCGTGCCGCCCTGGGATACCGGCAACGGCAGGCTGGAGGAGAGGACGGCGCCGGTGACCGCCACGGCGAGACAGGCGAGCACGCCACCGGACGGTACGAACGTCCACCAGCCGCGCCGCACGCGTACGGCGACGACGATGGTGACCAGGATGAGGGCCCCTGCGCCGATGAAGCCGGCGTACACCGCCTTCTCCGCCGGTGAGGTGACCGTCTTGGACACGACGAAGGGGATCTTCGCCGTGTGCCCGGCGCCGTCGTCGAGCGTCAGTTCCCAGGGGCCGACCTCGTCGACGTCCATCTGGGCGGAGTAGGTGCCGGGGGTGCTGCCCAGCTTCACGACGGCCGTGTCGACGGTCGTCCCGGACGCCTCACCCTTGGACGCGGACGTCGAGACACCGGTCGGGATCACCGCCAGCTTGATGCTTCCGGCGGCTGTGCCCTTGTGTGTGATCACGTCCACGTGCAGTGGACCCGGCACACCGGTGATCCGGCGCAGGATGACGGTCAGCTCCCGGTCACCGAGCGTCTGGGCGACCTGTACGTCGTTGCCGCTGGACGCGGAGTCCGCCGTGGCGGCCGAACTCGACCCGAACAGCAGGGCCACGGCGCACACCAGGACGGACAGCGCGGCCCAGAGGCGGCGATGGCGGTGGGGGTGGGCCGTACGGGGGCGTGTGGGGGGCGCCGTCGTACGAGCGGTCGTGTCGTTCATGGTGAGGCCACGCTACGAAGGCACCGCGCCGTTGTCGTCACTGTGACAGGGGGGTCCGCATCCCCCGGTCGGGGGACCCGCCCGCGTCCGTGACCAGGCATCATGGGGAATCGAAGCGGTCCGGAGCGGAAAGGGAAGGTGTGCTCCTGTTGCCCGAGAGCGTCGTGCCCGAGAGCGAGAGCGGTGCAGCACCCGGCGTGCGCCGGGCCGCGTCCGTCCGTGCCCGCGACGTCAGCGGATCACTGACCCGGCAGTCGCTCCTGGTCGCGGCGACCACCCTCGTCGTGGACTGCCTCGGTTTCCTCTTCGCCGACACGTCCCGCCCGCTGACGGCATGGCACTGGGTGGTCCTCGCGGCCATCGTCGTGGCCGACGCCGCCCTGGCCACCTCGCCCCGGCTGTCGGGAGTGGTGGCCGTCGCCCAGGCGGTCGTCGCGGTCGGCGGCAGCGTCCTGCTTCCCGGTCACGGTCCGCTGCCCCAGCTCAACAACGCGGGCATGCTGGTGTCCGCGTACCGGGTGGGCGCCTGGCTGGAGCTGGGGCCCGCCGTGGCGTCCCTGGCCTGTCTGATGGCCGGGGTGGTCGGGAGCCAGCTGGTCGGTGGAGAGGGTTTCGGGCACGGCGGGCTCCTCCTCGGCGCCCTGGGCGATGCCCTGCTGCCCTGGCTCGTCGGGCGGTACACCACGGCCCGCCGCGCCTACATCGCCGAACTGGAGCAGCGCTCCGAGCGGGAGCGGCACGAGCGGCAGCAGGCCCTGGCCGAGGCCATCGCCGAGGAACGCAGCAGCATCGCCCGCGATCTGCACGACGTCATCTCCCACCACGTCAGCGCCATCAGCATGCACGCGGGGGTCGCCCGGCTGCGGGGCGGGGCGGCACCGGGCGGCGTCGACGTCACGGAGTCGCTGACCGCGGTGGAGACGTCCAGCCGGGCGGCCATGGTCGATCTGCGGCGCCTGCTGGACTTCCTGCACGGTGACCCGGCCGGGGAGGACAGCCAGCCGGGTCTGGACAACCTCTCCGGGCTCCTCGACACCGTCCGTGCCGTGGGGCTGAAGACCCGGGTGAGCGTGCACGGCGTGCCGCCCGAGCTGCCGGAGTCCCTGGACATCGCCGCTTACCGGGTGGTGCAGGAGATGCTCACCAACGCCCTGCGGCACGGGGACGGCGGCACCGCGGAGGTCGAACTGCGGTACGCCCCCTCCGCCCTCACCGTCACCACGACCAACCCCCTCCCCGCCGGAACACGCAGCCGTCCGGACTCACCGCACCGCGGCCTACAGGGCATCCGCAGCCGCGCCGCCCTCTTCAACGGCTCCGTCATGTACGGCCCAACGCCCGACGGCACCGCCTGGACCACCACCGTCACTTTCCCTCTCGAAGCCCACGACCCCCTCAACCCCTTGGATCGGTCATGACCGTGCGCGTCCTGGTCGCCGACGACCACGCCATGTTCCGCTCCGGCCTGCGCGGCGTCCTGGACAGCCAGCCCGACCTGGAGTGCGTCGCGGAGGCCTCGGACGGCCGCAGCGCGGTGAGCGAGGTACGCCGGCTCCGCCCCGACGTCGCCATCCTCGACATCCGCATGCCCCTGCTGGACGGCCTGCGCGCCACCGAGACGATCCTCGCCGACCCGGACAACACCACCCGGGTCATCCTGCTGACCACCTACGACCAGGACGCCTACGTCCACCGCGCCCTGCGCGCCGGAGCCAGCGGCTTCCTCCTCAAGAGCCTCCCCCCGGAGGAACTCATCGCCGCCGTCCGGGTCGCCGCGCGCGGGGACGCCCTCATCGACCCCTCGGTCACCCGCCGCCTCCTGAACCGCCTCGCCGAGGGGGTCGCCCCGCCGGTCGTCCCCGCGGGCCTGGAACACCTCACCTCGCGGGAGCGCGACGTGCTGCTGCTGGTCGCCGAGGCGTACACCAACGCCGAGATCGCCGACCGCCTCGGCATCGGCGACGAGACCGTGAAGACCCATGTCTCCCGCATCCTGACCAAACTCGACCTCCGCGACCGGGTCCAGGCCGTCGCCTACGCCCACCTCCACGGCCTAGTCAAACCGCCCTCCACACCGCCCGCCCCGTCTCCCGGCCCGGCCAGGACCACCCGAGACCGGCGCAGGCGGAGGTCCGGGGAACCGTAGGCCCGGGCGTGCCCCGGCTCGTAGTCTGCTCGCATGCCGGACGACGACTCCAACGAGCTGCTGGCCAGGGTCTCCGCCGGGCTGAGCCGGCAGGCCGCCGATCTGACCGAGCAGTTGCTCGGTGAACTCCTCGCCGAGGAACCCGAACTCCGGGGCGACGGCCATATGGTGCCCCTGCTGCGAGCCACCGTCAGCGGCAATGTGGTGACGGCCCTGCACATGAACGAGTTCGGGCTCGGCGTCGACCAGACCGACGCCCCGGCCGAGGCGTTGGAGCACGCGCGTCGGCTCGCACAGCGAGGCACACCCATCACCGTGCTGCTGCGGGCCTATCGCATCGGCCAACGGTTCCTCGCCGACCGGCTCATAGGCGAGGTCAGGACCACGACCTCCGATCCCATGCTGGTGGCGGCGGCACTGACGGAGCTGACCCGGCTGTCCTTCGGATACATCGACCGGGTCTCCGAGCAGGTCGTGACGGCCTATCAGGAGGAACGCGACCGGCGCCTGCACGCCCAGATCGCGGTCCGCTCCGCCCGGGTGCGGGCGCTTCTCGGCACGGGTTGGGTCGACGTGGCCGACAGTGAACGCGTGCTCGGATATCGGCTGGCCCGGGCCCATCTCGGCATGGTGGCCTGGGCCGAGGCGGGAACGGACCGGCTGCGCGAGTTGAAGCACCTGGTGGCGGAGCTGGCCGAGCAGGCGCGTTGCCAGGGCGAGCCGCTGCTGGTTCCCGCCGACGAGTCGACGCTGTGGGCCTGGCTGCCCGAGCCGGAATCCGGTGTGGACCGGATCGCCGTTGCCGGGCCGGAGGCCATGTGGGTGGCGGTCGGCACGCCCGCGACCGGGCTGGCGGGGTTCCGTCTGACCCACCAGCAGGCGCGGCAGGCGCAGTCCGTCGCCATGGCGGCCGCGGTGTCGGAGCGGGCCGCGGTGACATGCTCGGCGGAGGTCGGGCCGATCGCGCTGATGTGCGGGGATCTCGGTGCGACGAAGGCATGGGTCCGCGCGGTACTCGGGCCGCTGGCACGCGACGACGACGCCACCGCCGGACTGCGGGACACCGTGCGGGTCTTCCTGGACACCGGGGGCAGTTTCCAGACGACCGCCGAACGACTGCTGCTGCACCGCAACACTGTGCAGTACCGCATCCGCAAGGCGGAATCACTCCTCGGGCACCCCGTCCGGGACCGCCGCCTGGACCTGGAGATCGCGCTGCTGGCCTGCCGCTGGCTGGGCTCGACGATTCTGGGATCGGCCGGGGACTGAGGGGTGTTGTGCGGAGCGCACAGCCCACGGCCGCTTTTCGTGCGCCCACCATATGGTCCGCGTTCCGCGCTCTTTCTACTCTGCCGTCTACCCACTTGAGCGGTGATATCCCGAGTGGCAAAGGCGGCTTTGAGGAGAGAGAGCGAATGGTGTCCTCATGGATTCTCATCGAGCACGGCGACGTCATCGACGGTGACGCCAATCCCGTCCTGAAGGACACCCCCGTACTCGTCAAGGACAACCTCATCGCGGCGGTCGGAGAGGGGGCGGACCGTACCGGAGTGCCGCGCGGCGAGCCTCTCACCGTCATCGACGCGACCGGGAAGACGGTGCTGCCCGGTCTCATCGACGGCCACTGCCATATGACGTACGGCGAGGCGCGCACCGAGGAGGAGATCGACCTCTACACCAGCCACGAACTGCGCACCCTGATCGCGGCCTGGCACATGAAGAAGGTCCTCCGGTCGGGCGTCACCAGCATCTCGCAGCCCGGCGGCAGCTACTTCATCGGCGTGGGTCTGCGCGAGGCGGTCAACCGCGGCATGATCGAGGGGCCGCGGACCATCTCGGCGGGGCGTTACCTGAGCACCAGCAACAGCCTGACCGACTGGTACCCCGACAGTGTCGGTGTCCCCGACGGAAGCATCGGCGTGCTGACGAACACCGCCGACGAGATCAAGCGCGAGATCCGCCACCAGATCAAGGCAGGCGTCGACCTGATCAAGCTGGCCGACAGCCCCTTCGGCGAGTTCCAGGCCTTCACCGACGACGAGATGAAACTGGCCGCCGACCTCGCCCACCAGCACAAGCGCCGGATCACGATCCACGCGCGCGGAGCGGCGGAGACCGCCGCCGCGGCGGACGCCGGCTTCGACTGGATCATGCACGGCAACATCCTCGACGACCACGCCATCGAGCGTCTGGTGGAGACCGGGACGCCGCTGGTGCCGACCCTGCTCCTGCTGGCGAACTTCGCCGACTGGGGCTCCCACTGCGGAGCGCCGAAGGTGGCCCGCGACGGCAGCAAGGCGTTGCTGGAGCTGTCCGCGGACAGCATGCATCGCGCCCACGAGGCCGGCGTCACCTTCATCACGGGCACCGATTCCGGCTTCTCGGTCACTCCGTACGGCGAGTGGCATGCCCGGGAGATCGAACTCCTCGTCCAGTACGCGGGGTTGACGCCCCTGGAGGCGATCCAGGCCGCCACCAAGAACGCCGCGGTCACGGTCAACCTGGAGGGCTGGCTCGGCGAGATCGGCGTCGGCAAGATCGCGGACATCCTCGTGGTCGACGGGGACCCGCTCAAGGACCTGTCCGTCCTGTGGCGGCACACGGTGGACAAGGTCGTCATCAAGGACGGCAAGGTCGTCGACACGAGCGAGGAGGACATCGACCTGGAGCGGTTCAGGTTCCGCAGGGACCGAGCGCTGGTCCACTCGATCGGCGACCTCCGTCAAGAGAACGTCTACGAGGGCCTTCCCTCGACCGACAACATGGTGTCACCGAACTTCCTGTGGACCGAGGCCGATTCGCACGACATCGCCCGGGAGATCCGCAAGCAGGAAGACGGTCAGCTCTCGGAGGGCAACCTTGTCGGCGAATGAGCCCCGGCCGACGGGGGCGACCCGATGATCCAGTACCTGATCAGCGTGAACGGCGTGACGACCAGGGTGCTCGAAGCGCGACCGGAGAACGTCGCCCCCGGCAGACCGAGCCTCGTGCTGGTGCATGGTCTGGGAGCCCGAGCGGACCGCTGGCGCGAGAACATCGACGCCCTGGCGGCCGAGGGCTGTCACGTCCTCGCCTTCGACCTCCCCGGTCACGGCCTTGCGCAGAAGGGCGAACTGCCGTACTCAGTACCGTTCTACGCCGACTACCTCAAAGGCGTGATCGACGCCCTAGCCCTCGACAAGGTCGTGCTGGTCGGCACGTCGCTCGGCGGTCACGTGTGCGCGTACGCCGTCACCCGCCATCCGCGCATCGCCGTCGGACTGGTCCTCGTGGGGGCGGTCGGGCTCCTACCGGCCGGTGAACAGGCGCGCGAACTCATCGGCGCATCGGTCCTGAACACGACCCGGGACGGCATCGAGGGCAAGTTGCGCTTCGTGTTCCGCGACCCGTCGCTGGTGACCGAGGACCTGGTGCACGAGGAGTACCGCGTCAACAACTCGCCCGGCGCCCATGAAGCCGCCGCACTGCTGTCGGAGTACTTCCGGACCCGCCTGGACGACGACGTCGTCGGCCCGCAGCTCGCCGAGCGGGTGGACACCCTTCCCCTCCTGCTGGTGTGGGGAGCCGACGACATCGTCGTGCCCGTCGCCGTCGCGGAGGCGGCCCAGCGCCTCCTGGGGCCTGTGCCCCTCCTGCTCGTCCGGGAGGCAGGACACGCCCCCTATCTCGAAAAGTCCGGCGAGTTCAACGACATCGTTCTGCGCTTCCTGTCGAAACCGAATGGAGCACACCCATGACCCAGAGCGTCACGAAGCGCGAGATCGTGATTCCGGAACTCTCCGACCCCGTCAGCCATTACGCACACGCCGTCTCCTTCGGGAATCTGGTCTTCATATCCGGAGTGGTCGGCCACGACCCGCAGGCCAACACGGTCTCGTCCGACGTGACGGAACAGGCCCGGCAGCTTTTCGTGAATCTCGGGAAAGTCCTCGACGCTGTCGGCGCGAGCCCCGCGGACATCCTCAAGGTCAACGTGTATCTGACGGACGTCTCCGATCACGTCCTCGTGACACCCGTCCGCGCCGACTTCTTCGGCCCTCATCTGCCGGCGAGCACGCTCGTCGAGGTCAAGGGCCTCATCCATCCGAGCCTGAAGGTCGAGATCGACGCGGTCGTCGGGCTGCCCGAAGCCTGACGCGCCGACAGGAACTCGTGGAAAGGAAACGAAACACATGCGGTTGGCATCCAGTGCGGGCCGGGCACTTCTGGTGCACGACACCCCGGACGGCGCCATTCTCGGCCTCGACGTCCATGAGGCGAGCGAGGGCCGGTTCCCGGCGGACGTCCAGGAACTGTTCGCGGTCTGGGACGACTTGTGTGCCTGGGCGGCGACCCTCGACCAGCGGGCCCAGGCGACCCTCGTCGAACTCACCGCTCTCGAATGCCCGGTTCCACGCCCGGGCCAGGTGTTCGCCATCGGTCTCAACTACGCCGAGCACGGGGTCGAGAGTGGCCTGGGCTGCGTGAAGGACGGCGTGCCGCCGACCTTCACCAAGTTCCGGTCCTCCCTCGCCCCGCCCTTCGGGGACCTGGCCCTGAGAAGCGGAACCGTGGACTGGGAGGTCGAGTTGGTCGTCGTCATCGGGCGCGCCGCGGACCACGTACCGGTATCCGAGGCACTCGACCATGTGGCGGGTTACGCCGTCGGACAGGACTACTCCGACCGAGCGCTGCAATTCGTGGGAGGCGCACCGCAGTTCTCGCTGGCCAAGTCCTTCCCCGGGTACGGACCGATCGGCCCATGGATCGTCACCAAAGACGAGGTTGACGACGCACTCGACCTCCAGATCGCCTGCAAGGTCAACGGTGAGCCCGTGCAGAAGGCTCGGACCTCCGAGATGCTCTGGACGGTTCCGGAACTGATCGAGTCCCTGTCGGCGATCTGCCCGCTGGCTCCGGGCGACGTGCTCTTCACGGGGACGCCCGCCGGTATCGGCGCCACCCGAAACCCACCCCTCTTCCTCCGCCCGGGCGATGTGGTGGTGAGCAGCATCAACGGGATCGGCGCGATCCAGCAGACGTGTCACTGACCGTCGGTACGGCCCCTCTTGCGATGAAGGAAGAGCGATGAGCACCCTGAGTTCCGACTCCCCGCAGGCCGCCGGTGCGCCGGTCGCGGACTGGTTCGAGGTCAGCCACCTGTTCGGCGATCCGCTGGAGATCTCCAGGCGGATGCGTCAGGAGGGACACGACATCGTCTTCGTCCCCCTGCTCAACCTGCACTTCACCTGCAGCAACGCGGTCGGCCGCGCGATCTGGTCGGACACCGGCAACTGGTGCAACCTGCGCGGCGAGATCCCCCTGGTGAAGGCGATCGGGCCGAACCTGATGTTCAAGCAGGACCCGGAGCACGCGGACGAACGGGCGGTCGTCAACCCCAGTCTGCGTCCGAAGACGGTCACGGACACCTGGCGGCCGGTCTTCCGTCGGCACGCCGAGCAGCTCGTCGACGAGCTGATGGAGCAGGGCCCGGGAGCAGACGTCAACAAGCACTTCGCGGTGCCCTACGCGGCTCTCAACCTCGCCGCGATCTCAGGACTCACCCAGGTGCCGTGGCAAGACATCGCCCGTTGGTCGCACGCTTTCATCGCGGCCGCCCAGAACCAGCTCGACGACCCCGCGCTCTGGCCTCCCGCCGAGGAGGCGAGGGCGGAGGTCGATGCCGCGATCGACGTGGCGATCGAGCGACTGAAGCGCGAACCGGACGACTCCATGCTCTCGGCCATGGTCAACCGTCCGGAACCGCTCCCGATCGACGTCATCCGGGGAACCATGCGGCTCGCCGTGACCGGCGGCGTGAACGAGCCCCAGCACTCCCTGCTCCACGGCCTGTGGGCCTTCGAGCAACACCCCGACCAGAAGGCACGTCTGTTGGAAAACCCCCTCTGCTTCTCCCAGGCGTTCGACGAGGTGGTCCGCTGGCTGCCGCCCATCACAACCGTGGCCCGCGAGGCACTGAACTCGGTCACCGTGGGTGGCATCGCCTTCCGGCCCGGCGACATCGTCGTCCTTCAGATCAGCGGAGCGAACCGGGATCCCGAGCAGTTCGACGACCCAGACTCCTTCAACGTGTTCCGGGAGCGCAGGCCCCACTTCGCCTTCGGCGGAGGAGACCACCTGTGCGCCGGGATCTGGGCCTCACGCGTGGCGGCCCAGGTGGCGTGGACGGTGCTGTTCGACAGGCTGGAGGGATTCCGTGTCGTCGATCCCGACGCGACCGAGTGGTTCGGCTTCACCTATCGCGGTATCGAGAACCTGCCCGTGACGTGGGACGCGGTGAGGAGCGCCTGATGAGCAAGATCACGTACATCGGTTCCGACGGGGCGATCGTCACCATCGGCGCGGAGGACGGAGCGAGCGTCATGCAGACGGCCGTCTCCCATGGTGTGAAGGGCATCGTGGGCGAGTGCGGTGGCTCCATGATGTGCTCGACCTGCCATGTCTACGTCGAGCCGAAGTACCTCGACCGACTCGACCCGCCGGCCGAGGAGGAGGACGAGATGCTGGACGCCGCCGCAGCCGAGCGGAAGCCCAACAGCCGGCTCAGCTGCCAGATCCGGGTCGGGCCCGAGTTGGACGGTCTGGTCGTCGCCCTGCCTGAGAACCAGTACTGATGCCCGCGGCCTCGGCCCGCGTGGTCGTCATCGGTTCGGGGCACGCGGCCTGTCAGCTCGCCAAGTCGCTGGTCCACGGCGGCTACGACGGCACGGTGACCTTGATCGGTGCGGAGCCGGGAGTTCCATACAGCAGGCCACCCCTGTCGAAGGAGTACCTGGCGGGAAGCATCCCTGCGAGTGCGCTCGACCTCTGTGATCCCGGGTTCTTCGAGGACGGCGCGGTCCGCCTCCACCACGACCGCGCCACCGTCGTCGACCGCGATGCCCGTCGGGTGCTCACGGTCGGCGGCGAGTGTCTGGCGTACGACCATCTGGTGCTGGCGACCGGCGCCCGAAGCCAACGTATACCGGACGTCCCGGTGACGGCCGAGGGGGTCGTGGAACTGCGCACCCGTGCGGACGCCGACGGCATTCGCGCGCGCCTGCCCGACACCGATCACATCACGGTGCTCGGCGCCGGATTCGTCGGAATGGAGTTCGCGGCACACGCAGCCGTGAAGGGCCAGGGCGTGACGGTCGTCGACATCGGCCGACGCGCACTCGCACGTGGGGTGACCGAGCATTCGGCGGCGATCCTCACCGAGGCACTGCGCGACGCCGGAGTCACCTTCCACTTCGGTGAGGGCATCGAGAGGCTGGAGCACGGCGGTGGGGCTCTTCGGGCGGTCCGCACCACCTCCGGCCGGCGGATCCCTACCCAGATGCTGGTCGTCGCGGCCGGAGTGGTCCCCAACACTGAACTCGCGAGCGCATGCGGACTCGTGGTGAACGACGGGGTGGTCGTGGACGAGAACCTGCGCACTTCGGATCCGCGGATCCACGCCATCGGCGACTGCGCACGCTTTCCGTATCGTCGGTCGGGCCGCCTGCTCCGTCTCGAGTCCGTCCAGAACGCCACGGACCAGGCGAAGTGCGTCGCGAACCAGCTGCTCGGCCACGGCGCGCCCTACGATGCGCTCGCCTGGTTCTGGACCCGGCAGGGCCCGAGCAGTCTTCAGATCGCCGGGGTGATCCCCGACGATCCGTCGGCGCACAGCGCCGTGCACGTCCTCACCGACAGCCGCGGACGCCGCACCGTCTTCTCGTTCGAGCAAGACCGTCTTGTCGCGGTCGAGACATTCAACGCGGCGGCGCAGCACCTCGCCGCTCGCGCGGCACTCGGGAGCGCACGGCCGATAACCCTCCGCGACGTTCAGACGGAGGGCTTCGATCTCCAGGCCGCCGCTCGCCATCGATGACGGACCCGTGGCAGCCCGGCCCGGTGGGACCGCACGGAGCTGTGCGGTCCCACCGGGCTCTGCGGTATCGAGCGACGCCGCCGCCGGCGCTGTCAGGCGAAGCTGATCGCGCCGGTGAGGGCGGCGAAGGCGATGTAGGCGATGGAGACCGGGATGCCCCAGCGCAGGGCGTGCTTCTGGAAGTCGCCGAGTTCGGCCTTCATCAGGCCCAGGAGGACCCACAGGGGTGCCGAGGTCGGGCCCATCATGTGGAGGATCTGCCCGATGGCCCCGGCGCGGGCGATCTCGTTGGCCGCGATGCCGTAGTGCGCGGCCGATTCCGCGAGCACAGGGACGACGCCGAACCAGTAGGCGTCATTGGACATGAAGAAGCCGAGCGGCAGCGCGAGGACGGCGGTGAACACCGGGATGGCGCTGCCCATGGAGTCCGGCACCACGGAGAGGGCGGCGTTGGCCATGGCCTTGATCATGCCGGCGTCTGTCATGACGCCGGTGAAGACGCCGGCGGCGAGGACGAGGATCATGACCGGGACGGCGTTGGCGGCCTGGCGCTTGATGAGGTCCTGCTGGTCACTGATGCTGCGGACGTTGACGAGCAGGGCGATGACGAACGCCACCATGAACAGCACCAGCAGTTCGGCCACTTCGAGGATCAGCAGCACCATCAGCACCAGGGTGAGAGCGGCGTTGAACCACATGCGCCAGTCGGCCTTCACCGGCTCGAACGCCTCTCCTGAAGCGATGTCGAGCTTGTAGGCGGCGAGCTTCTCGGGGTCGATCTTGCCGCGTTCGCGCAGGCCGAGCCAGTAGGCGACGGCGATGATGGCCAGCGAGGTCAGGGCCATCGGGCCGATCATGTGGACGAAGTACTCGGTGGCGTCCAGGTGCAGCACGCTGACGCCCCGGGTGGCGGCGCCGCCCCAGGGAGTCGTGCCGGAGATGGTGCCCAGTGCCATGGCGGCGAGCGTGGCGAGGATGAGCGGATTCATGCCCAGGCGCCGGTAGACGGGCAGGAACGCCGAGCAGATGATCATGTAACTGGTGGTGCCGTCGCCGTCGAGGGCCACGAGCAGGGCCAGGACGGCGGTGCCGACGACAATACGGACCGGGTCACCCTTCGAGGCGCGGACGATGGCCTGGGAGACCGGCTCGAAGAGCTTGGCCTCCATCATCAGGCCGAAGTAGAGGACGGCGAACAGCAGGAGTGCGGCGGTGGGGGCGACCGTGTCCAAACCGTTGATGATCATGTCGCCGAGCTTGGCGCCCTTCCCTGCGATCAGGGCGGCGGCGATCGGCGTGATCATGATGGCGGTGAACGCGGAAAGGTACTTCCGCATCACGAGCAGCATGAAGCTGCCCAGGGTGGCGAAGCCGAGAACGGCGAGCATCGTTGCTCCTTGGGGCAGTACTGAGGGCCACCGATTCGTCGGCGGCATGGGACTCGCGGTCAGCGCGTGGCGAACAGGGCTGCGCCCTTCAGCGCACGCGGTGCCGTTCTCGGCTCGTGCGTGGATCGGTCATTATGCGTGCGGCTCCTGTTACGTGCGTAGGCGTGGCGGCACACGTCCGGGCAGAGCCCGGCGAGGGGCGTTCGGGGGTGCGCCATGCATTCCAGATGTATCCGGCGGCAGCTCATGCGCCAGGTGCGGAGGGACACCTTCGAACAGCCGGACAACTGGTTTACCGGATGGCCGGTAGGTAACTAGAATTCAGCCATCACGTCAATACCGAAGCGAGGAAATCCATGGCCGAACTCGGAAGGATCATGGTCGAGCCGCGGGAGCCTCTGGCCACCGAGGTCTCCAGGCGCCTGATCGACTACCTGATGTCGGGCGAGGTGCAGCCGGGAGACCGCATCCCCTCCGAGCGACAGCTCACCGAGATGCTCGGGGTGAACCGTCCCACCGTGCGCGAGGCCATCAAGTCCCTGGGATTCCTGGGCCTGTTGGAGATCCGCCAGTCCAGCGGAACGTACTTCCGCGGCGCAGACTCCGAAGTCCTCTACCGCCTGTTCGAGCTGGGCCTGGTGCTCGGAGAGCGCGGGGCGCGGGACATGGTCCAGGCCCGCGCCGAGCTGGAGGTCGTCGTGGCGGGACTGGCCGCTCAGTCGCGTGACGAGGCGGGCGTACACCTGCTGCGCACCAAGCTGGCAGCGATGCGCGACTGCCCGGACGAGGCGTTCGCCGAGGCGGACACCGCCTTCCACGCCACCCTGGGAGAGCTGGCCGAAAACACCGTGTTGCGCGACATGCTCAAGGGCATGAGGGCGATGATCCAGCGCGGTTGGGTGGAGCGCACCGGGGCGGTGCGCTCCCGGGAAGTGGCGTACGCGGACCACGTACCGATCTTCGAGGCGGTCGAGAGGGGCGATGCCCAGGCGGCACGCGCGGCCATGGCGGCCCACATGGAGGGAGCGTCCCAGCGCCTGATGGAGGCTCTGGAGCAGCGCAAGAACTAGGGCCGAAGGGCTGCCGGAACGTATCCGGCAGCCCTTCGCGCGATTAACCGGTTGACCGGTTTACCGGATAGTCCTAGAGTGGCGACCGCGGCAGCACAGCGAAACGTTGCCGTCATCCATCCCCGAGCCGCGCTGCGCCTTCAGGGTGTGCCCTGCCCAAGGCGCCGGGCCCGGGGCCGGGACCCGCGCTGGTCCCCGTCTACCGGAAGAGGAACGAACCCGGTGCTCGAACCCCGCCCCCTGGTCGCCATGATCCACGCCGTGCCGTCCGGCGCCCACATCGCCCAGCAAGCCTTCGCACGCGAGTTTCCCGAAGCCCGCGTCTGGAACGTGCTGGACGACCGCCTTCTGGACGACGCCCGTTCCGCCGGCGGCCTCACCGCCTCGCTGCGGCGGCGCATGCTCCGGCTGATCGGCCATGTGATGGACGGCGGCGCCCAGGGCCTGCTGCTGACCTGCTCCTCGTACGGGGAGGTGGTGGAGACCGCCCGCACGCTCTGGAAAGTGCCGGTCCTCAAGTCGGACGAGGCCATGTTCAAGGCCGCGCTGGCCGGCCCGTACCGCCGGATCGCCGTCGTCGCCTCCACTCCGCCCGCGGTGCCGGCCGCGGTCGCCCAGCTCCAGGCACTCGTGTCGGCGGTGCGCCCCGATCGCCCCGTCAACATCGTGACCGCCCTGAACGAGGAAGCGGCCGCGGCGGACGGCGCCGAGGACACCGCGCGCCACCTCGCCGCCGCACTATATGCCGCGGGCGGCGGTGACACCGACATGGTGCTGCTCGCGCAGTACTCCCTGACTCCCGCCCGCGACGCTCTCGCCGAACTGCTGGGGGTGCCGGTCCTCGACGGTGCCGGTGCCGCCGCGCGCGAACTGCGTGACCTGCTGGCCGTCCCCGCACCCGAGCGGGCCGAGGTGGTCGCGCCGTGACCGCGCGGCTGCCGTGGCCGCTGGCCTACACCGTCTCGGGCGACGACTGCCGTACGCCCGTTCCGCTCGGGTTCGGCGCCCCGCTCGCCGAAGCGGTCCGGCAGTTGGCCGAACTCGGCTACGACGGTGTGGAAGTGCAGGTCCGCGAGGTCACCGCACGCGACGCCGACGCCCTGGTCCGCACCGTGGAGGGTGGCCGTCTGGCGGTGCTGGGCATCGGGACGGGTCCCGTCGCCCTGCAGGACGGGCTGACCCTGACCGACCCTTCCGCCGACGTACGACGACACGCGCTGGACCGGCTGCTGGGCGCGGCCCGCCTCGCCGGAGCGCTGGGCGTGCCCGTGACGCTCGGCCAGACCCGCGGCACCTTCCTGCCGGGGCTGGAGGACGTGCAACGCGCCTGGGCCGAACGCGGCGTCCAGCGACTCGCCGAGGAAGCGGTCGCCCACGGCAGCAGCCTGCTGCTGGAACCGCAGTCGCGGAGCAACACCTCGCTGTGGCACACGCCCGACGAGGCCGTCACCGTGCTCCGCTCACTGAAGACAGACGCCCGGCTGGTGCTGGACACCCACCACCTCGAAGCCGAGGGCATCGAACCCGTGCAAGCCGTCACCGAGTTCGCCGACGTCACCGGCTGTCTCCAACTCGCCGCCCCCGTCACACGAGGGCCGCTGGCCATCGGTGACCCGCGGCTGCCCGCTCTGCTCCACGGGCTGCGACAGGGCGGCTTCGCGGGCTGGCTGACGCTGGAACACACCCAGGACGGTGACAGCCGCAAGGCCGCAGCCCGGTCCTGGACAGCCCTGACGGACGCCGCCACCACCCTGACCTGAACCATCCCGCTCACACTCTGTCCTGAGAGGAACCCGCACATGAGCACCACTTACCGCCTCGGCGTCCTGGAGGGCGACGGCATCGGCCCGGAGATCGTCCCCTCGTCCGTGGAGATCGCCACCGCCGCCGCCCAGGCCGCCGGTGTGACCGTCGACTGGGTCACGCTCCCGCTCGGCGCCACCGCCATCGAGACTCACGGCACTCCCGTCCCGGAGGAGACCAAGCGGGCCCTGGCCGAGCTCGACGGCTGGTACCTCGGCCCGCACGACTCCGTCAGCTACCCCGAGCCCCACAAGTCGGCTCTCAATCCGTCGGGCACCCTGCGCAAGCACTTCCAGCTCTTCGCCAACATCCGCCCCGCCAAGAGCTTCCCCGGCGCCAAGGCCGTCTGCGACAGCGCCGACCTGGTGATCGTCCGCGAGAACACCGAGGGGTTCTACGCCGACCGCAACACCTTCGCGGGCACCGGCGAGTTCATGCCCACCCCCGACACCGCGATCATGCTGGGCATCATCACCCGCGAGGCCACCGAGCGCGTCGCCCGGGTCGCCTTCGACCTGGCCCGCTCGCGCCGCAAGAAGCTCACCATCGTCCACAAGGCCAACGTCCTCAAGCTCACCACCGGTCTGTTCCGCACCGTGTGCAAGGAAGTCGCCCAGGACTACCCGGACGTGGCTGTCGACGACTTCCACATCGACGCCATGACCGTCCACCTGGTGCGCCGCGCCCAGGACTTCGACGTCATCGTCACCGAGAACATGTTCGGCGACATCCTCTCCGACCTCGCCGGTGAGATCAGCGGATCCCTGGGCACCGCCCCCTCCATCAACGCCTCCGCCACCACCGCGATGGCCCAGGCCTCCCACGGCTCCGCCCCCGACATCGCCGGCCAGGACCGCGCCAACCCCGTCGCCATGATCCTCTCCGGTGCCATGCTGTTCGAGTGGCTCGCCGCCAAGCACGGCGACGAGAAGCTCGCCGCCGTGGCGAAGGTCATCGAGAAGGGTGTCGCTGACGTGATCGCCTCCGGCACCTCCACCCGTGACCTGGGAGGCTCGGCTTCCACCACCGAGTTCACCGCCGCTGTCATCAAGGCCATCACCGCCGGCACCGGCCAGAACTGACGCCTCATCCGGGGTAGGTGCCCGCCGCGTCTTCGCGACCGAGTCCCCACGGCAACGAGAAGGCTCCCGGTCCCCGCCAGCCCCGGACCCCGCCAGCCGTCCCGGCCAGCCCCGGGCCCCGCCCGCCGCTCGTACGACCTGGAGAAACCCCGACCATGCCCCTGCGCATCGGCTGCATAGCCGACGACTTCACCGGCGGCACCGACGTCGCCGCCGCCTTCCGGCGCGCAGGACTGCGCACCGCCCTGGTCTTCGGCGCCCCGGACTCCACGACCGCGCTGCCCGCCGACTGCGACGCCGCCGTCGTGGCCCTCAAGTCCCGCTCCACACCCGCGGACCAGGCCGTCGCGGAATCCTTGGACGCCCAGCGCTGGCTGTGGACGCAGGGCGCGGCACAGGTCTACTTCAAGTACTGCTCCACCTTCGACTCCACTCCCGAGGGCAACATCGGCCCGGTCGCCGACGCCCTCATGGACGCCGCCGGAGCCGGAATCACCCTGCACTGCCCGGCCTCCCCGCCCAACGGCCGCACCGTCTACCAGGGCCACCTCTTCGTCCACGACCAGCTGCTGTCCGACTCACCGCTGCGTCACCACCCGCTCAACCCCATGACGGACTCCGCACTGGTGCGCCTGCTGTCGGCGCAGACCAGCCACCGCGTCGCCCTGATCGAGTGGGCGACCGTCCAGCGTGGTGGCGACGCCGTCCGGGACACCCTCCTCGCCCACCAGCGGGACGGCGTACGGCACGTGATCGCCGACGCGATCACCGACGCCGACCTCGCCGTCCTCGGTGCCGCCTGCCGGGAACTGCCGGTGGTCGCAGGCGCCGCGGGGCTGGCCGAAGGGCTCGGTCACGCCTGTCCGGACAGCGGTCTGAGCACCGATGTCCCGGTGCCGCGGGAGGGCCGTGCCGCGGTGCTGGCGGGCAGTTGTTCGGCACGCACGCTGGAGCAGATCGCCCACTTCTACGCCGCCGGCCTGCCCTCCCTCCACCTCGACGTCCTCGCCGCCGCGGCGGGACACGAAGTCGTCGAAGAAGCGCTGACCTGGTTCGACGCCCAGGACCCCGGACTGCCCGTGCTGATCTACGCCTCCGCCTCGACGGAGGAACTCGCGGCGGTCCAGGCCCAGTTGGGTGTCACCGAGGCTGCCGCGCGGGTCGAGGAACTCCTCGGCGCACTAGCCACCCATCTCGTCGAACGGGGCGTACGCCGACTTCTGGTCGCGGGCGGGGAAACCTCCGGCGCCGTCACCACCGCCCTCGGTGTCCGGGCCGTACTGGTCGGCGAGGAGGCGGACCCCGGCGTGCCGTGGACGCACGCCGCCACCAAGGCGGGTGACCTCGCCCTGATGCTGAAATCCGGCAACTTCGGCGCACCCGACCTGTTCACCCGGGCCCTCGACGGCAGCGGAGAGGCTCAGTGAACGAAGCAGAGGCCCGCGTTCTGATTGTCCGTACCGCACGCTCCCTCTTCACTCGGGGCCTCACCCACGGCTCCACCGGCAATCTGTCGGTCCGTCTCGCCGACGGCAGTCTGCTGCTCACCCCGACCGGCTCCAGCCTGGGCACCGTCGAGGAGCACGAGCTGTCCCGTACGGACCTGAGCGGACGCCACCTCGACGGCCCCCGGCCCACCAAAGAGGCGTTCCTGCACGCCGCCTTCTACCGCGCACGGCCCGACGCTCACGCGGTGGTGCACCTGCACTCCACACACGCCGCCGCCGTCTCCTGCCTCGACGGGCTCGACCCGGCCAACGCCCTGCCCCCGCTGACCGCGTACTACGCCATGCGCGTCGGTACCCTGCCGCTCCTGCCGTACCACGCGCCCGGCGACAGCGCCCTGGAACCGCTCGCCGAGGCAACGGCCCGCACCCACCACGCCGTCCTCCTCTCCAACCACGGCCCCGTGGTGGCCGGCACCACGCTGGAGAACGCGGTCGACGCCATCGAGGAACTGGAGGAAACCGCCAAGCTGCACCTCCTCCTCCAGGGCCATGCCACCCGTCCCCTCACCCCTGAGCAGGCTGCCGTGCTCGCGCCGGTCCCACCCCGACGGCCGGAGTCGGCGTGAGCACGGCGGCCACCTTCCCGGAAGGCGATTCCTGTCCCATGTCCGAAGCCCTCACCCCGGCGCCCACCGCCGACCTCGTCGACGAGTACGGCGACCAACTGCGCGTCTGCGACCTGCAGTTCCGCCAGTTCGGCGCCCACCGTTCCTTCGCCGGCACCGTCCGTACGGTCTCCTGCCACGAGGACAACGGCCTGCTGCGCGACCTGCTGCGAACCCCGGGCCACGGCAGTGTCCTCGTCGTCGACGGACAGGGCTCCCTGCGCACCGCCCTGGTCGGCGACCTCATCGCCGGCGCCGCCGAGCAGAACGGCTGGGCCGGACTGGTTCTGCACGGGGTCGTCCGCGACTCCGCCGCGCTCGCCGGCCTGAAACTCGGCATCAAGGCGCTGGGCACCAACCCACGCAAGAGCAGCAAGGCGGCCCAGGGTGCTGTCGACGTGCCCGTCACCATCGGCGGCCTCACCTTCCACCCCGGCGACCGGCTCCACGCCGACGACGACGGCATCGTCCTCCTGCCTACCGACCTCACGACGGGGTGACCTGTGCTTCTGAAAACCTTCGGCTGGTCGTTCGCGATTACCGCGCTCGGCCTGGCCGCGGCCGTCCTCTACGGGGGGTGGGAGGCCTTCGGCATCGTGGCGATCCTCTCCATCCTCGAGATCTCGCTGTCGTTCGACAACGCGGTGGTCAACGCCGGAATCCTGAAGAAGATGAACGCCTTCTGGCAGAAGATCTTCCTCACCGTCGGTGTCCTCATCGCCGTCTTCGGCATGCGCCTGGTCTTCCCGGTCGTCATCGTCGCCATCAGCGCCAAGATCGGGCCGATCGACGCGGTCGACCTCGCCCTGAACAACAAGGACCACTACAAGGAACTGGTCACCGACGCCCACCCGGCGATCGCCGCGTTCGGTGGCATGTTCCTGCTGATGATCTTCCTCGACTTCATCTTCGAGGACCGGGACATCCAGTGGCTGCGCTGGATCGAGCGCCCGCTGGCCAAGCTCGGCAAGGTCGACATGCTGGCGGTCTGCATCTCGCTGGTGGTCCTGCTGATCACGTCCTTCACCTTCGCCGCCCACGCCCACCAGCACGGCGGCGGCCACGCCGACAAGGCGCAGACGGTGCTGATCTCCGGCATCGCCGGTCTGATCACGTACATGGTCGTCGGCGGTCTCTCCGGCTACTTCGAGGACCGTCTCGAAGCCGAGGAGGAGCGGGAGCACGAGGAGGAGGAAGAGGCCGAGCGCAGCGGCAAGAAGAAGCCGGCGGTCGTACTGGCCGGGCAGGCCGCGTTCTTCATGTTCCTCTACCTGGAGGTCCTGGACGCCTCGTTCTCCTTCGACGGCGTGATCGGCGCCTTCGCCATCACCAACGACATCGTGCTCATGGCCCTCGGCCTCGGCATCGGCGCCATGTACGTCCGGTCGCTGACCGTGTACCTGGTCCGCCAGGGCACCCTCGACGACTACGTCTACCTGGAGCACGGCGCCCACTACGCGATCGGCGCCCTGGCCGTGATCCTCATGGTGACCATCCAGTACCAGATCAACGAGATCATCACCGGCCTCGTCGGCGTCGTCCTGATCGGCTGGTCCTTCTGGTCCTCCGCGCGCCGCAACCGCAGGCTCGCGGAAGCCGCGGACACCCTCGCCGACACGGACGTACCGACGACGGTTGCGTGATCACCCTGCCACTTCCCTGACCTGCGACAACCCCAGTCACTCAGCGAGAGTCGCCGGACGTACGGCCTCGGGCCCGAAGCGTCGGCGCGCACGGTCAGCGGCGGCTTCAGCTGCGCGGGCACGCTCGTTGCCGGGGTCCAAGGAGAGTTGACGGTAGGCGTTGCCAGCCGGTAGCAGGTCGTCGGCGCGGATCACGAAGGCGCGGACTCTCGCCCGCTGCAGCCCGAGAACGTTCAGCAGGCTCAGGGCAACTGTCGCGAGGGCGGGTGAGTGGCTGGTGGGCTCCGCCAGTGCGCGCGTGCGTGTAGTGGAGCTGCGGTCGGCATATCGCACCGTGAGAGTGAGCCGACTGGTGATCTGCCGTTCACGGCGCAGGCGTTGGCCGATCTGGTCGGCGAGTCCCAAGACCGCTCGGTGGTGTTGTGCCGGGTCGAGGCAGTCCTGCTCGAGCATCAGGTCGGAGACCAAATAGGCCGCCGGTTCTGACGGGGTGACCGGGCGGGGGTCGTGGCCGCGGGCCCATTCGGCCAGCAGCCGCGCCTGGCCGACGCCAAGGAGCCGCTGCAAGGTTCCGGCGGGCAGGCCTGCGATCTGACCGATGGTGTGCAGGCCGTATCTGCGAAGCGTTTCCGCTGTGGCGCGGCCGATCCCCGGCAGTACGGTGACCGCTCTCGGGTACAGCCAGTCAGCCACCTGCTCGGCGGGGACCCAGGTGGTCTCGCCGGGCGCGGAGGCGTCGGCCGCCATCGCCGCAAGCATCCGGTTGCCCGCGAGTCCGGCGCTGCTGTCGATGCCGTACAGGCCCTTCAGTCTCATCATCGTCATCTGGACCGTGTCATAAGAAGAGAGATCGAAGTAGCGAAGCGCCGAAGTCAGGTCCAGTTGAACGGCGTTGGGCGGCACCGGCTGCACATGAGGCGTGATACCGGACATCAGTTCTATTACGTCGCCGTACTGATCCCCCGTCAGCGAGGCGTGCAGGTGGAGGTGGGCGATGTACCGCTGACGTGCGCTCATCCCGTTCATCCCGCACTCCCGGGACTCCGGTGGCCGAACTTCTTCAGGTCGGCCGAGCGGGTGCCGGCCGGCTGGAGGTCGGCGTAGGGGTGCAGGCGGGCGCCGGTCGTGCCGTTGTCCAGGGTGCGGTGCGGCTGGGCGGGGGTCGGGTGCGGGCGGCTCTCGCCGAGGAGGGCGAGGGCGGCCTCGGGGCCGTGGTCGCGGCGGGCGGCGGCGATCTCGTCGAGGTCCCAGGCCATGGTGCCGACGACGGTACGGCGGGTGCCGCGCACCTGGACCGTGCCGCGCACCAGCAGCAGCCCGCTGTGGAAGACGGTGTGCGCGCAGGCCGGATGGGAGTCCTCGAAGAAGGCCAGGTCGACCAGGCCGGACCCGTCCTCCAGGGTGACGAAGATGATCCGCTTGCCACTGGCGATCGGCGGGGTCTGGGTGGAGGCGCGCACCCCGGCGACCAACACCCGCTGCCCGGCACGCAGCCCGGTCAGATGGGCCGCGTCGGTCGCGCCGATCTCGCGCAGCAGCCGGTGGTGGTGCTCCATCAGGTGTCTGGAGACGTCGATGCCGAGGGTGGTCAACTCGGCGCTGAGGGCCTCGCGTCCGGTCATCTCCGGCAGCCCGCTCGGCTCCGCACCGCCCACGGCCCCGGCCACGAGCGGCAGTTGACCCTCGTGCGCGGATCGGCTGCGGGACTGCCGGTGCAACTCCGTTATCTGGAGCAGGAGATCACGCCGGGTGAGGCGGCCGTCGTGCAGACAGTTCAGGGCGCCGATCTCGGCGAGGCGTTCGGCCACCGGTCTGCTGGGGTGGGCCCGCTGCCAGAAGTCCGACAGCGATCCGTACGGTTGCCCCTTCTCGATCCGCGCGGATTCGGCCTCGCTGATCCCGTGCACCGCGGACAGCGCGAGCCGTACGCCCCACTGGTCTTCGTCGGTCCTCTCCACGGTGTGCTTCACCTGGGAGCGGTTGATGTCGAGGGGCAGGACCTGCACACCGCCGCGGCGGGCATCGGCAACCAGGACTCGCTTGGGCCACATCCCGGGGTCGTGTTCGAGGAGACCCGCCAGCAGGAACGCCGGGTGGTGGGCCTTGAGCCAGGCGCTCTGCAGGGCGGGTACGGCGAAGGCGACCGCGTGGGCGCGGCAGAAGCCGTACGCGCCGAAGGCCTCGACGGTCTTCCAGACCTCGTCCCGGACCTGCGGGGTGTAGCCGCGGGCGTGTGCCATGCGGTGGAACCAGTCCCTGATCCGAGGAAGCCGGCCCTTGTCACCGAGTGCCCTTCGGGCGATCTCCGCCAGTGCGTAGTCGCAGCCGGTCATGACCGACAGGGTCTCGATGATCTGCTCGTGCCAGATGGTCACGCCGTAGGTGTCGGCGAGCACCGGCTCCAGATCGGGATGGGCGTAGGTGGGCACGCCACCGTGGCGTGCGGCGATATAGCGCTCGGGCATGCCGCCGGCGACCGGGCCGGGGCGGAAGAGGCTGATATCGGCAATGACATCTTGCGCGTCGCGTGGCTGCAGCCTGGACAAAAGATCTTGCTGGCCAGGCGACTCCAGCTGGAACAAACCTAGGGTCCGGCTTTCCTGGATGAGTTTGAAGGCGAAGACGTCATCGAGCGGTACCTGCTTCGGGTCGTCCAAATCGATGGGGCGACCGGTTACCCGCTCGACCTCGGCGACGGCGTGCGCCATCGCGGACTGCATCCGTACGCCCAGGACGTCGAGTTTGATGTTGCCGAGCGCTTCGATCTCCTCCTTCGCCGCCATGGCCATGGGGTAGTCGCCCTGCGGGGTGGGCTGGACCGGCAGCCGGTCCAGGAGGGTGGCGTCGCTGATGACCACGCCGCAGGGGTGCATGGCCATGCCGTGGACCAGGGAGTCCAGGCCCTCGGCGAGCTCCCACAGGGGTCCGTACCGCTCCATCTCGCCTGCCAGCTGCCGTAGTTCGGGCAGTTCGGCGAGGGCGCCGGTGATGTCGCAGGCGCGCAGGTGCGGGAAGCTCTTGGCGATCCGGTCGACGTCGGCGGGCGCGATGCCGAGGGCGAGGCCGGTGTCGCGCAGGGCGCGGCGGGCCCGGTAGGTCTCGGGCATCGCGGTGACCGCTACCCGCTCCTTGCCGAACCGCTCGAAGATCGTGTCGTAGCACTCCAGGCGGCGGGCGGACTCCACGTCGATGTCGATGTCGGGCAGCGAGGCCCGGCGCACACTGAGGAACCGTTCGAACAATAGACGGTGGTCAAGCGGGTTGGCCGTGGCGATCCCCAGCACGTGACAGACCAGCGAGCCGGCGCCGGAGCCGCGGGCCGCGACCCGGATGCCCTTGGCGCGGATGTCGGCTACGACCTGTCCGACGGCGAGGAAGTACGAATCGTAGGACAGCGCGGAGATCACTTTCAGCTCTTCGGCCATCCGCTCGAGCGCCACGCGGTCTCGGTCGAGACCGCGTCGGACCAGGCCGGCCTCGCACTGTTGGCGCAGCAGCCGGGCAGCTCCTCCCTCTCTTGATTCAGCACCGAAGAGCGACGGCTCCGGGAAGTGCGGCGTACCGAGTCCGAGGTCCGCCACCGGGTCGACGGTGCACTCGGTCGCCGTGGCGACAGTGTCCGCCATCAGGCGCCGGGCCCGGCGGATGTCCCTCCCCGCGCACTCGGTGATCATCCGCGCCACGTTCGCCATTCCTCTCTCGTCCTTGAGCCAGCGCTGCCCGCTGTCCAGGTGACGTCGGTCGATGGGGCGCAGTAGCCGCGCGGAGTCCAGGACATCGACGAGACGGTGCTGGTCGGAGTCGGCGTAGCGGACGGCGTTGGAGAGGACCGCGGTGGTGTGGGTGTGATCGGCCAGTGCCAGGGTGCGGGCGGCCAGGCGCAAGGTTCCCGGACCGGCGCCGGAACGTTTCTGTGCGGCGACTTCCAATCGAACACCGTTTCCGAAGATCTCCTTCCAGGGCGCTAGCAGCTTCCTCGCGACGTCCTCCCGGCCCGCCGCCAGTGCTCGCATCGGTTCCGAGAGCGGTCCGAGCAGCACGGTCAGGCCGGGGCCGCCGTACTCGCGCAGCGCCTCCCAGGGCACCACCGGTGCCGTACCGGACATGGCGCCCTCGTGGGCGGCCGAGGTGATGCGACACAACCGCGCCCATCCCGCCCGGTCCTGGGCGAGCAGCACGAACCGCAGAGGCGGCTCGACGACGTGCGCGCCTCCGCGCACCGGGGTACGGCGCCGCCGGGCGGGCGGCGGGGGCGCAAGGGCCTCCACCGCGAGGTCGATACCGAAGACCGGCCGGACCCCCTCTTTCGCGCAGGCCCGCGCAAATCGAACAGTTCCGGTGATCGTGTCCCGGTCGGTGAGTGCGAGCGCGGACATGCCCCGCTCGGCGGCCCGCCTGGCGAGCTGCTCGGGGTGGGCGGCGCCGTAGCGGGCGGAGTAACCGGACGCGACGTGCAGATGGGCGAAGCCCGTCATGCCACACCTCCATCACTCCACCCCTTTTCAGCCATGCGCCCGATATGTTCATCGTACGCTCGTTCGATTACTCTAGCCTCATCGTCCCCGGTCAGCGACCAGACTCGAACGTGTCAGCGATTCTTTGGTGAGGTGAGAACATCTGAAACCAGACACCACCCCCACCCCCTCAGCAGGGAGGAGCAGTTGGAGAAACCGTCCCCGCGCCGCCCCGCCAGCCAGTGCTTCAGAGCGGGCGGGCAGCCTCAGGCCGGCCCATCGGCAGCTCCCAGCGCAGATCTCCTGAGTCGGGAGCCACGCTCCAGGAGGCGAGGGAGGCCGCCAATCGGCCGAGCGCGCGGATCAAAGCCTCGGGGGTGAGCCCACACTCATGTGCGATCCGGTCCGTCTCGGCACATCCGTGACCAACCGAGAAGTCCGTGTGCGCCACAAGGCAGAGGACAGTGAGTCGCATCGTCGGGTCGTCGGCGCCCACGCCGCCGTCTCTCGCCATGCGCAGCGCCCAGTCGGCGGCCCTCCTGCGGTCCGGGCGTGCGGGATGCTGGGCAAACAGCCCGCTGTCGAGGACCTGGGCGGCCATCCCGCCACTTTCGGAGTCCAGGAGGGCTGGTGTTCTGCGGAGCCATCGCGCCTGCTCCAGTTCACTCCATGGGCGCAGATCTCGGCCCAGGCGGAGACTGCGCAGCACCCCGATCGGCAACCGGACCCGCCCGTCGGCATTCATGCGCAGGGCGCACTGCACGGCGAGCAGCCGGGCCGCGGCCCCGGTATGGCTCGGTAGGGCTGCGGCCAAGTAGCTGAGTATGTCCCGCACCCGGACCTGGTCGCCCGGCCCTTTGAGCTGTCGTCTGCGCCGCCGCGAGGCACTGTCCGCCAGTACCGCGGCCGTGCGCAGGAAGGTTTCCGGAACCACGGCGGCCTGCACCGTCACCGACGCGCAGGCCGTGCAGGCATCGGCAAGTCGCCAAAGTCGCCCACCCTGCTCACGGGCGAGGAGAAGACGAACCGGGCCGGCGCACCCACGGTGCCGAGGATGCCAGCGACACCCCCGTTCGTGACACTGGCAGGTGCGCAGGTACGACGGCAGAGCATCATGTCGGGCGTGCCCGGCCAGATGCTCGAGTGCGGCGGAGCGTGCGGATACGGGAGCGAGCAGTACGTCCCGGTGATTGCACTGCTGACATACGAGCCGGGGGCCGCCGGATCCGGGCCGCAGCTCCACGGTCCAGGCGCGCCGCGCCGTCGGGCATGTCGTGCGGAGCCTCATAGGGCGCGCTCCTCCCAGTCCTGTCCCGCGCCGTTGCCCGCTCAGAGAGAGCGGCAGCACACGGTAGTGCAGATATCTGCCCTATCGCTCACGCCGCCACCTGGGGAAATAGGGCAGAGGTCTGCACTGACAGGGCAGGTGTCTGCCCCGTCGGATGGTCGGGTGACGATCTTTCCGCCCGACCCGGACTTCGAGGCGCTCCGCCAGGAGCTCGCGCGCCTGCGGGCGGCCCGAGGGTGGAGCTATGACGAGCTCGCCGCCCGTAGCGGCCTCGCCAGACGGACTCTCATCGAAATCGAGCAGGGCCGCACGATCGGAACTCTGAAGACCTGGCATGCCCTCGCGCACGCTCTGAGCACTCCGCTCGACGAGTTCTTCTCCACCCTGTGCAAAGGACACGAACCACCCGCAAAAACCGACGGCTGATCAGCTCCGAGATGGCATTCGCCAACCGCCCGAATTGGTGACCCGAAGCGAACGCGCACTCGCATCCTCGAAAGTCAGTTTCAACGGATACGGCCGTCCAGGGGACACTGCGGCAGCGACACCTGCCGAGCGGCGTGTTGGCTGGCAGGTTCGCCCGCATGCGCTCCACACCCCCTTCCCCGCATCGCCGGAACGGCAGCCCCGGTCACGTCCACGCGAGGCGTTCTCTCCGTGTAAGCGGCGACAGTGCCAGCCGTCTGTTGCGGTGCGGTCAGAGCGACCGCTGCCGGGATTGCGGCAACCGCATCGAGTGGTATCACCGCATCAACGGGCAGCCGGTCCGACTACACCCTGACGAACTGCCTGCCGAGAAGGTGCCTTCGACCTGCCATTGGCATGTCAGCCGCGGTGTCGCTCATCCGGCGGGCGACGGCAGCCACTGGTGCCGACTGCCGCACGCCCTACTCTGCCCTGCCCGCGAAGTCCCTGCGGCTGCACCCGAGTTGACAGGCCTACGTCGTGCTCTGGCGGTCAACACCCGCCGTCTGATCGACCACGGTGCGTTCGTTCCCTCTTCAGCTCAGCCGAACGCCGAGACCTCCCCGCCGACCACGTGTCGGCCAGCCCGACCTGTCGTGCAGCTCCTGTACATCCGCTATCTCGCCAATCGCCCGGTGGACGAGATCCAGTGCGTCGCTCAGACCCGCCGACGCCGCCGCTGCACCAGTCCACTGCTCACTCCTGAGGCTCCGGCGGGGATCTGGACCCTCGTGTCCACCACTGTCACCCGCGGCCAACTTCCTTTGCGGGGGGAGGTCATGGCTGTCTACACGCTCACTCATCTGCCCTATGCCGATCAACTGCGCTGGAGGGCCCAGCGCTGCCCCGAGCACGCCGCCATTCCCACGGCCCCCGACATGACGGTGGCCGAGTGGGAGCCCTTCGACCCGCTCCTCCACCACGAACACATCCACACCCGGCTCCCGGCGATCACCCGACGTCCAGGGCCTGCTGACCGGAGCAGGAGGGCCCCGCAGCCGTGACCGCACACCACGCGATCGAGATCGCCCTGACTCGGCCCGCCACCGACGATGAACTGTGCCGCGCCCGTCGTGTCGTAGCTCTAGCCAGCGACACCAACCGCACCAGACTGCTGGCCCTGCAGCGCGCCAGGACACCTGAACGCGCATTGCGCACGCTACGTCACCGGCTCGACGTGATGCTGCCCATCGACGTCCTCACCACCCACTACCCGGACCGACAGGGCCGGGTCCTGCTGAACGTCGCCCTCAGCCCCGCCACCCGTACTACCGTCCGCCACGCTGCGGCAGCCCGCGGCCAACGGCCCCGGGACTTCCTCAGCGAGATCATCACCGATGCCATCGCCCGGCACGGCGAACAGCGCGCCCGCCATCTGACAAGTCGGCTGGAAGAACTGCTCACTGACCACACCCCCGAAGAGCTGCTGCGCTGTGCAGCGAACGCCCTCCATCGCCGGTCAAGAGGCAAGTGCGCCTCCACCTCTTCTTGAGGAGCCTTTGTGTCCACCCCGACCGACGAACAGGTCCATGCCGTCGACGCTTTCCGAGCAGGACACCACCTCGCCCTGCAAGCGGGAGCCGGTACCGGCAAGACCACCACCCTTGAGATGCTCGCCGCCAGCACCGAACGACGCGGCCGCTACGTCGCCTTCAACAAGGACATCGCCTCCCACGCCGCTACGCGCTTCCCTCGTACGGTGACATGCAGGACCGCCCATGCGACCGCCTACGCCGCCCTCGGCCACCGCTATGCCGGTCGGCTCAACGGTCCACGCCAACCCGCCTGGAAAACCGGCCAAGCCCTCGGCATCACCCGGCCCGTTCGCATCGGCGATCACGAGATCAGCCACAGGACGCTCTCCAACACGGCGCTACGCGCCGTGAAGCGCTTCTGCTACTCCGCCGACCGGGCTCTGAGCCGCCATCATGTACCGCGACTTCGCCGCCTGGCGACACCCGCCGAGCACACCCAACTCGCCGACGCGGTCTTTCCGTTCGCGGTGAAAGCGTGGGCCGACCTTCAGAATCCGGACCATGGTGTGGTCCACTTCGAACACGACCACTATCTGAAGATGTGGGCCCTGACCCAGCCGAAGATCGAAGCGGACTTCCTCTTCCTCGACGAAGCCCAGGACACCAACCCCGTCCTGGAACAGGTCTTCCATGCCCAGCGCGACCACGCCCAGCTCGTCATGGTGGGCGACTCCGCCCAGGCCATCTACGGCTGGCGCGGCGCCCGCGACGTGATGACCGCCTTCGACGACGCTACCGCGCTCACCCTCACCCGCTCCTTCCGATTCGGCCCCCTCCTCGCCGAACAGGCCAACCGCTGGCTCGAACTCGCCGAGGCCCCCATCCGGTTGACCGGAAGCGAGACGATGCCCACGGAAGTCGGAGACATCGCCGACCCGGATGCAGTGCTGTGCCGCACCAACATCGGCGCCATGGCCGAGGTCATGCGGCTCCTCTCCGAAGGCCGTCGCGTCGCCCTGGCCCGCGGCGGACACACACTCGCCGCACTGGCGATGGCCGCACGTGACCTCAAGGAAGGCCGCCGAACCAGCCATCCCGAACTGGTCCTCTTCGCTTCCTGGGGCGAGGTACAGGACTACGCGGCGTACGACCCCGCCGGCGGCGACCTCCAGCCCTTCGTCGATCTCGTCGATACACACGGGCCCGAGGCCATCCTCTCGGCAGTCCACGAACTCCTCGACGAAGAGCACGCCGACGTAACCGTGTCCACCGCACACAAAGCGAAGGGGCGCGAATGGCCAAAGGTGAAGATCGGCAACGACTTCCCTCCCCCCAAGGACACCGACGAACACGACGCGCAAGGCCGCCCAATCCCTGAACCCGTCAACGACAGCGACGCCCGGCTCGCCTACGTTGCTGTCACGCGCGCGCGGCAGCAACTCGACCTGGGCGGCCTGTCCTGGATCGATACATGGTTCACGATGTCAGGTGGTGGTGCTGAGGTGCCTGAAGACGACCCATCAGCTCCCTCACCAGGTAGGCACTAAAACGATCTCTGACCGTCGGATGATCAATCAACTTGCGGCCGAACCGAGTTACGGATGGGAAGCAGATGGTACATTTTTTCGCTAAGCAGTATTACACCGGAAATACGTGCTGAGGACAGGTATGTCGCCTCGTCTCAGCACGGCATCACGTGCAAGTACGTCGGCAGCGCCAATTGATCATGCGTCGTGAGCTCCACCGGTGAACCGAGACAGATCGGGCTATGTTCCCGTAGGTGCACCGAAGGATCTGCAGATGACGTACTCCGTTGAACAACTCCTGTCTTGCCTGCTGACTGGCATGGTGGAATCGATGGACATCCCATCGGACATGCAGGAGCTGGCTGTCGAGCGCTATGAAGAAGTCGGGACCTGGCTCGCAGAGATGGGGGGAGAGGGGTGGTCGATCTATCCGCAAGGTTCCTTCCGCCTCGGCACAGTGACTCGGCCGCCCACTGCCGACAGCGAGTACGACATCGACCTCGTCTGCCATCTGGACATCGCCAAGGAGAGCACAACTCAGAAGGCGCTCAAGAACAGAGTCGGCACCATGCTCAAGGCGTACATGAGGGCGAAGGATGAAGTCGAGGACGACGACGGACCGGACGAGTGCAAGGACAGCCGTCGGTGTTGGACGCTGAAGTATCCAGACGACGGCTTCCACATGGACGTCCTGCCGGCGATTCCTGACGAAGATCTTCCGCCGACAGGGATCCGGCTCACGGACCGGAAACTGCGACCTTGGCAGCTCAGCAACCCCATCGGCTACTCCGACTGGTTTCGCACCCGGTCCGATGAGATGAAACGCAAGATCGAGAAGGTAGCACGAGACACGAAGGCGGACGTCGCCGATGTGCCCGTCTGGCGGGTGCGTACAACCCTGCAGAGGTTGGTGCAGGTCCTCAAGTTGCACAGTGCTGTGCGGTTTTCTGATGACCTCGACAACCGGCCTCCGTCGATTCTCGTAACCACGCTTGCCGCAAAGGCTTACGACGGAGACGAAGACCTGCTCAGCGCCCTGCTGTCCAGCCTCTCACGTATGCCGCGGTACATCGAGAACCGAAGTGGCCAGCTGTGGGTGCCTAGTCCTGCGCACCCCGGCGAGAACTTCGCGGACAAATGGAATGAGTATCCCGAGAGGCGGGATGCGTTTCATGCGTGGCTCGCTGAAATCTCCGAGACTCTCAAAGACGCCTATACCCTTAAGAACGCAGGCATCCATCGCGTTGCCGAAAGGCTGACCCCAGAGTTCGGCACGGCTCCCGTCCAGAAGGCCGCTCTAGCAATGGGCGATAACATGCTTGAGAAACGTGCAAGTGGAAACCTCCATATGGCTCGCGGATCAGGCCTCCTTACTGGGGCAACCAGCCTCTCAATCCCGCTACGCGACCACAACTTCTTTGGTTCCCATGAGAGCAAGAAGACCAGCTCTTAATCTGGCCAAGCAAGTAGTGGCAGTCAAGTCAGTGACGCCTGACGCCATATGCCGAGTGGCAAAAGGGGGCACGCTCACTTGCATAGTGCGCTTGCAACCTACGCCCTTGAGTCAGATATATACACTGCGCATCACATATCGCCACCGAGTTCGCCCTACAGTGACAGTCATTGATCCACCCCTGGATCTTCACCCGAAAGCAAAAAGACTTCCACACGTTTTCCCGGGCGATAAGCTGTGCCTTCACTTGCCTGCGGAATGGAACGACGGCATGTTGATCGCTTACACAATCTTGCCCTGGGCTGCCGAGTGGCTACTGCACTACGAAATTTGGCTGATCACGGAGCAATAGAGAGGAGGAGGGCACGAACCAAGGGTTAACAGTAATCACTGACGGCCTGCAAGGAAAGGGCGGTACAGGTGTCAGACGGACCACGAAAGCGTCGCAGGGTAGGCAGCAGGCCTGCGCTCAAGGAACTTGAAAAAAGGCGCGTCTGGGTTCGGTCCGGTGGGCGGTGCGCCGTATGTAATCGCTATCTACTGGATGGCCACCTTACCGATGAGCCCATATCGCTTGGTGAGCTCGCCCATATCGTCGGCCAGAAAGAGTCCGTTAGCTCACCGCGAGGAACCACGCCGTACCCAACAAGCGAGCGGGACAAGGCGGATAATATCTTGCTCGCTTGCGCCGACTGCCACGACGAGATTGACGATCCAGCCACGTTGGATGTATTCACCGTCGAAAAGCTTCGAAGGATAAAGAAGCTTCACGAGGAGAGAGTTCTTCACGTCACCGGCCTAGCCAGCGACAATAGGACCGTGGTCCTTCGGATGATCGGTCGTCTGCGGGGGCGCCCCGTTGAGCTCTCGAGGAAGACAGCTATGCAAGCAGTGATCGCCTCTGGAGAGCGCTACCCCATGTTCACTCTCAGCTACGACCGTCAGGGAGTTGAAATTGACTTGCGCCCCCTGCCCGGTGAATCAAGCACACCTTCCGCATCCATGGAAATTTCGATCGATCTGCAGTCAATAAGCGGTGAGGCTGGACCATCGCTTGAGTACTACCGGGCCGCCACAGCTGCAATCGACCAGGTTGTCGACCATACGCTTCAAGACGGGATTTCAAGAGGCGAAATCGAACACGTCAGCCTCTTCAGTTTCGCACGCCTACCCCTCCTGGTCTATCTCGGAGCGAAACTCGACGATGATCACCAACTTGACATATATCAACGACACCGTGGCACAGATAATTGGCATTGGCCAGAAGGGGAGGACTTTACGCCGGTACAATTTTCGTTCACCATTCCTCGCCCTCAAAAAAATCAGACCGAGGCCGTGTTGATCGCGAACATATCGGGCACCATCCATCCTCGGGAAATTCCTGCACAGATCGCAAGCCTCCCCGTTTTCAAGCTGTTCCCCTCCCAAGCCACACCAGTACCGGAAATCATAAAATCGCGAGCATCGCTCAAATCATTTGAAGCAATGTTTCGCAGATTCCTGGGGGAACTGGAGGTTCACCACAAGAACATTCGACGCCTCCATCTGTTGGGGGCGCTTCCCATATCCCCTGCAGTGGTGATCGGAAGGGTTCGTGATCCGGCGACGCACCCGTCCATCGTGACATATGACCGTCTCGAAACGGGAGGGTATAAGTCTGCGATCGAGGTCAGGTGATCCGCCCTTACCGGCAAACCGCCTCCTGCCGCAGTCTGAAGAGGCTTCAGTCCTGCAGCTCTTACGGCGCAGCGAGACACATACGGGCAGCGGAAGACGACACGTGATCGATGAACATGACCCCGGCAACCGTCCGCCGTCCGATCCGGTCGCGTACACCTGCCTCAGCGCGGGCAACACGCCAGGAGTTGACACAGAATCCAGCTGGAACAACCCCAGCGTCCGACTCTCCTGGATGAGCTTGAAGGCGAAGACATCGTCGAGCGGCACCTGCTGCGGGTCGTCCAGCTCGATATGACGACCCGTTGTACGTTCGATCTCCGTGACGGCGTGGGCCATCGCGGACTGCATCCGTACCCCCAGAACATCGAGTTTGATGTTGCCCAGCGCTTCGATCTCCTCCTTCGCGGCCATGGCCATGGGGTAGTCGCCCTGCGGGGTGGGCTGCACCGGCAGCCGGTCCAGCAGAGTCGCGTCACTGATGACCACGCCGCAGGGATGCATGGCCATGCCGTGAACCAGCGAGTCAAGGCCTTCGGCCAGCTCCCACAACGGCCCGAACCGGCCCTTCTCTCCTGCCAGTTGCCGTAGCTCGGGCAGTTCGGCGAGAGCGCCGGTGATGTCCGAGGCCCGCAGGTGCGGGAAACTCTTGGCGATCCGGTCGACCTCCGCCGGGGCGATCCCCAACGCCAGGCCGGTGTCCCGCAGCGCCCTGCGCGCCCGATAGGTCTCGGGCATCGCGGTGACCGCCACCCGCTCCTTCCCGAACCGCTCGAAGATCGTGTCGTAGCACTCCAGCCGCCGCGCGGACTCCACGTCGATGTCGATGTCGGGCAGCGACTCCCGGCGCATGCTCAGGAACCGTTCGAACAGCAGGCTGTGGTCGAGCGGGTTGGCGGTGGCGATGTCCAGGGCATGGCAGACCAGCGAGCCGGCCCCCGACCCACGGGCCGCGACCCGAATGCCCTTGGCCCGGATGTCGGCGACGACCTGTCCGATGGCGAGGAAGTACGCGTCGTAGTTCCAGTGGGAGATGACGGCGAGCTCCTCGTCCAGTCGGGCGAGCGCCTCCCGGTCCCGGTCGAGGCCGCGCCGGACCAGACCGGCCTCGCAGCGCAGCCGGAGCAGCCGAGCCGCGCCCCCGTCCCCGGGCCCGGCGCCGAAGAGCGACGGCTCCGGGAGGTGCGGCGTACCGAGTCCGAGGTCCGCCGCCGGGTCGACGGTGCACTCGGCCCCCGCGGCGACGGTGTCCGCCATCAGACGCCGGGCCCGGCGGACGTCCGCCCCCGCGCACTCGGCGATCATCCGCGCCACGCCCGCCATTCCCCTCTCGTCCTTGAGCCAGCGCTGCCCGCTGTCCAGGCGACGCCGGTCGATCGGTCTCAGCAGCCGCGCGGCATCCAGGACATCGGCCAGCCGGTGCTGGTCCGGGTCGGCGTAGCGGACGGCGTTGGAGAGCACGGCGGTGGTGCCGGTGCGGTCGGCCAGGGCAAGAGTCCGGGCAGCGAGCCGCAGGGACCCCGGCCCTACGCTGAAACGTTTCTGCGCAACAGCCTCCAACCGAACCCCTCCCCCGAAGACCTCCTTCCAGGGCGCCAAGAGCCTCATCGCGACATCCTCACGCCCCACCGACAAGGCCCGCACCGGCTCCGAAAGCGGCCCGAGCAACACCACCAGCCCCGGACCGCCGTACTCGCGCAAGGCCTCCCAGGGCACCACCGGTGCCGTACCGGACAGGGCCCCCACATGAGCGGCCGAGGTGATACGACACAGCCGCGCCCACCCCTCCCGATCCTGGGCAAGCAGCACGAACCGCAACGGCGGCTCAGCCACATGCGCACCACCGCGCACCGGAGTACGTCGCCGCAGGACGGGCGGCGGGGGCGCAAGAGCCTCCACCGCGAGATCGACCCCGAAAACCGGCCGGACCCCCTCCTTCCCACACGCCCGCGCAAATCGAACGACCCCGGTGACCGTGTCCCGATCGGTGAGCGCGAGCGCGGACATACCCCGCTCGGCAGCCCGCCGAACAAGCTGCTCGGGATGAGACGCGCCGTAGCGGGCGGAGTAACCGGACGCGACGTGCACGTGGACGAAGCCCGCCATGCCGCACCTCCATCACTCCACCCCTTTTCAGCCATACATCCGATATGTTCATCGTACTCGCGTTCGATTACTCTAACCCCATCAGCCCCGGTCAGCGACACAACTCGAACACGGAACCGATTTTCAACAAGACAAGCACCGCCCAAAACCAGACACCACCACCACCAAACACATCCACACGCCATCCATTCGGGCGCGCCCCACCTGCGCGAACCCCGAGCGCCCCCGATCTTGAGGACATGACGCAGACGACCGGCGCCGGCACACCCCCACCGCCCTCCTTCCTCGGTGAGGTGAGGGACGCCGTCACACCGCGGGCCACCCTCCTCGTCCTCGGTGTGCTCGCCCTCCAGCTGCTGTTCATCGCCTCCTACGTAGGCGCACTGCACAACCCGAAACCGAAGGACGTGCCCTTCGGAGTGGTCGCACCACAAGCCGTGGCCCAACAAGCAGTGACCCGGCTGAACCAACTGCCGGGCTCCCCCTTCGACCCGCGGACGGTCTCCGACGAAGCGACGGCACGCGCCAAGATCCTCAACCGGGACATCGACGGCGCGCTGATCATCAACCCGGCCCGCACCACCGACACCCTCCTGGTGGCCAGCGGCGGCGGCACGGTCCTGGCCACCACGCTCGAGAAATACCTCACCGTCCTGGAGGCGTCCCAGCAACGCGCGATCAAGACGGTGGACGTGGCCCCGGCCTCCGCAGAGGACTTCGACGGACTGTCGTCCTTCTACGTGGTCGTCGGCTGGTGCGTAGGCGGCTACCTGTGCGCCTCGATCCTGGCGATCAGCACGGGCGCCCGCCCCGCCAACCCGCGCCGCGCGGCGATCCGCCTGGCCGTGATGGCACTGGTCTCGATCGTCGGCGGCCTGGGCGGCGCGGTGATCGTAGGCCCGATCCTGGGCGCCCTGCCGGGCAGCGTCATGGCCTACTGGGGCCTCGGCGCCCTGGTCACCTTCGCCGTAGGAGCCGCAACCCTGGCCCTCCAGGGAATCTTCGGAATCGTAGGCATCGGCCTGGCGATCCTCCTCGTGGTGATCGCGGGCAACCCGAGCGCGGGCGGAGCCTTCCCCCTCCCCATGCTCCCCCCGTTCTGGAAGGCGATCGGCCCAGCCCTCCCCCCGGGCGCCGGCACCTGGGTGGCCCGCTCGATCGCCTACTTCAAGGGCAACGACACAACAGGCGCCCTGCTGGTCCTGTCCGCCTGGGCAGCAGCCGGCATCGCCATCACGCTCCTCGCCTCGACGCTGCGCGCAAAACGCCAGGACAACGCCCCCCTACCGACCCAGGCGCCGTAACCCTGCCGGGAAGCCCCCCGCAGCCGCGAACGCACCGGGAGCGGTTCGGGCCGCCCCACACACCCGCAGCCGCTCTCGCACAGGAGCGGGTCGGGGCGGTACGGCGCAACCCGCCGCTTACGTGGTTCGTTGGGCTCGTTCCCCTCCCGACCCACAGCAGTACCGTCGGCGGCGGGTTCGCCGTACCGCCCCGACCCCGACCCACAACCCACCGAAAGCGCAAAGGCCCGCCCCCACCACGGGAGCGGGCCATCACACCAGCCGCCTCAGCCGATCGAGGTCCCCGTAGCCGACAACGCCTCGGTCACAGGCTGGAAGAACGTCTCCCCACCGGAGGTGCAGTCACCACTACCCCCGACGTCAGCCCGACAGCCGCGTCCCCGTCGAACAGCGACCCCCGCTGTCCCCCGGCTCCGCGCACACATCGGTCTGGATGAGCCCACTGACCGTGCCCTCGGAGTAGTTCACGGTCGCGTTCAGCCCGGTGACCGTACCGTCGTGCACCTGCGTCGTGGACCCGCTCCGCGTCACCTTCTCGCCCACCGTGGCCTCGGCCGCATGCGTGATGTCCTGCGAGGACCCGTCGTACAGATCGACCGCACTCGGATGGTCCACGTCCGCCGTGTACTTGACCAGCCCGAAGTCATTCCCGGGGAACTGAGAGTCGGCGTTCGTACCGATCTCGTTCCCGCTGGAGTCCGACCACGTCGAGATCGCGTCGGTGCAGTGCCCGGCGGTCAGGAAGAACGGCTCCCCGCCCTTGGTCACGTTGAACCCGAGCGAACACCGCCCACCCGACCCGGAGATGGCGTCGCCACCGGCGATGAAGGGCTTGAACTCCCCCTTCGAGCGCTTGAGTTCGGCCTTGGCACCCAGCCCGTCCACGACCTTGGAGAGCTTGGCCAACTCCCCCTGCGAGACGGTCTTGTCAGCCGTCACGACAACCTTGTTACTGACCGGATCGGTCGACCAGGACGTACCCGCGATAGTCGCGTCCTCGGTCAACACTGCCCGGGCACCATCAAGCTCGGCCAGCGAGTTGGCGACGATTCTGGCCGTGCCGCCGGCCGCCGCAACGGTCTTCGCGGCACTCTCGTCCAGAACGTTCACGACGAGGCTCTTGGCCTTCGCGTCGTAATACGTTCCCGCCGCCGCGGCGCCGAGGTCCGCGCCCAGCGTGGAGGCGAGCTTTCCGGCCGCAGCGACAGACAGGGTCCGGGGCGCCGAGGTCTTCACCGGCTCACTGGCGTTCGCAGACTGGAAGGTGACTCCGGCCGCCACGAGCGCGGCGACACCCGCACCCGCCAGGGCCGCACGCCGCTTGGGTATGCGTCGATGCTTCAACTTGCGTCCTCCTGTGGGGGGATCGGCCCGCGAGGTTGTGGGGACCCCGCCGGACCGGAAGGCGTTGAACGGCGCCCACTATTCCGAGCCTCACAGGGAGCACACAAGGGCGTCTTCAGGACGCGCGTAGAACAGCCCCCCGCACGCCCCCACCCACTTGACTGTCCACGGTCACCCCACATCTTCGCACTGCAAACACAGCAAGCGAATGCCCCATGCGCACTCCGTGAGGTCTAGCCCTGTCCTGAATTCGCCCCCTCGGAACCCTCATCCGAACGATCCTCACCAGCCGAAAGTTGCGGCTGCACCGATTGCTGCGACGGCACCGATTGCTGCGGCGGCACCGGCTGCTGAGGTTGCACCGGCTCCTGAGGCTGCCCCGGCTGCTGCGCCCTCTCCAGGAACCGCAACAACTCCACCGGGAACGGCAGAACAAGCGTGGAGTTCTTCTCCGCAGCCACCGCGGTCACGGTCTGCAACAGCCGCAACTGAAGCGCAGCCGGCGTATCCGCCATCTGCTGCGCGGCCTCGGCCAGCTTCACGGAAGCCTGCAACTCCGCATCGGCGTTGATGACCCGAGCCCGCCGCTCCCGATCGGCTTCGGCCTGCCGGGCCATGGACCGCTTCATGGTCTCGGGCAACGAGACATCCTTGATCTCGACCCGGTCGATCGTCACCCCCCACTCCACGGCAGGACTGTCGATCATCAACTCCAGCCCCTGATTGAGCTTCTCCCGATTCGACAGCAGATCATCCAGCTCGCTCTTGCCGATGATCGACCGAAGCGAAGTCTGAGCCATCTGCGCCACGGCGAACCGGTAGTCCTCCACCCGCACGATCGCTTCGGCCGGCCCGGTCACCTTGAAGTACACAACGGCATCCACCCGCACCGTGACGTTGTCCCGGGTGATGCCCTCCTGTGCGGGCACAGGCATCGTCACGACCTGCATGTTGACCTTCTGCATCCGGTCCACGAACGGCACGATCATCGTGAACCCCGGCTCACGCACCTCGTCCCGGAGTCTGCCCAACCGGAACACCACACCACGTTCGTACTGCTTGACGACCCGTGCCGCGGCCATCGCGTACACCACGCCGGCGGACGCGAGGGTCACTCCCGCCGCCACCAGCTCCTCGACCATGCCGGCCCCCAGGGGACTGAGCAATCTGTACTTCGAAGGTAACTCCGTCACCCGGGCAAGAGGGAGCCCCCGCACGCCTGTTGCGCACGGGGGCCACTGAAAGGATCGTCAGCCCACGCTCACGCCGTAGTAGCTCAGCGCCTCGGTGACCGGCTGGAAGAAGGTCGTACCGCCGGAGGTGCAGTTGCCACTGCCACCGGAGGTCAGACCGTACGCCACGGTCCCGCCGTACAGCGGACCGCCGCTGTCGCCGCCCTCGGCGCAGACCGTGGTCTGGATCATGCCGTACACCACGTCACCGCTGCCGTAGTTGACGGTGGCGTTCAGGGCGGTGACCCGACCGCTGTGCGTGCCGGTGGTGGAGCCGCGGCGGTACACGGTCGTACCGACACTCGGCGTGGCCGCGCTGGAGATGGTCTGGCTGCCCACCGCGCTCGGGTGCGCGATCGACGTGTTGGTGTACCTGACCAGCGCGAAGTCATTGGTCGGGAAGCTGTAGCTGACGTTGGTACCCAGCACCGTGGTGTGCCCGGAGTTGGAGTACCAGGTCGAGGCGACCTCACCGCAGTGCCCGGCGGTCAGGAAGTAGTAGGTGCTCCCGCTGTGCACGTTGAAGCCGAGCGAACAGCGGTAGGCGCCACCGTAGATCGCGTCGCCACCGGTGATCAGCTTCTTGAACTGACCCGCCGTGTGCTTGATGGTGAGGGCGCCGGCGTTGCTCCCCGCCGCGCTCTTGATCTTGGCGATCTCGGCCTTGGAGACGGTGCTGTCGACGGTGACGACAACGCGGTTGGTCTTGCTGTCGACGGCCCAGGCGGTGCCGGGGACGTCGGCCTTCAACACCGAGGCGTTGGCGGTCTTGAGCTGCGCCGTGCTGAAGGGCGTGGCGGTGGACGCGTTCGCGCTGGGGACCGCGATCGCTGCGGCGGCCACGAGTCCGGTGGTGACGGCGATCAGCCGGGTCCGTCTCGTAATGCCACTGCGGGAGGTGGTGCGCTTGATCCTCACGTTCGTTCCTCCCAAGGGGAAGTCGGGGGGCCCGCGTGGGGTCGGGGCCCCGTGAGGCGCAGCCAGGGCTCTGATCGTCCGGATTTCGGACACGCCGTGCCCCTGACAAGCGCTTCCGGGGAGTATTCGGCCGAACGACCGGTAGACGCAAGGGCGCCTTTCGGCCGTCGGCCGCTGAACGAACCATGCTTTTTGGCCACTTGCGCCCTGGTTCAGACCAGGTTGCGCTCCCCCGCCTCGATCGCGATGTCGAGGGTGTTCCCGGGCGGCGGGAAGGGGCAGATGAAGTGGTCGGCGAAGGCGCAGGGCGGCAGTTGGGCCCGGTTGAAGTCGACCGTCGTACGCCCCTCCGCGTCCGGCGCCGCCGGATAGAGGAACCGGAAGCGGAAACTGCCGTCACCGCTGGTCGAGTCGGCGAACACCGCCCACAGGACATCCCCCTGAGCCGCGACCTGAAGGCTGAACTCCCGCCCGCCCAACGCGAAAGCCAGCGAGCCGACGAGCTCCAGCCCGCGCTCACGTCCGTCGTGGTTCTTCACCCGCACCGTGCGGTCTTCGCCATACGACGTGAACCGCCCCGGCACCGACCAGCGCGGATCGTACGGCGTCGCGTCGATCCCCCCGAAGACCCGCCGCGTCTCGGCCCCGGGGTCGAAGTCCCGTACCCCCCAAAGCCCTTCCCGCACCAGCACGACCAGCCGCCGCTCCCCGTACGCGACCCGGGCCGCGGCCACCGCCCCGGTGTCGGCGGCAAGCCGCACCTCACCGGCCGGCGTCCGCCCGTCCACCGTCAGACCGTCCGCCGCGGCGGCCGTCAGAACCAGACCGTCCCCGTCGGCGGCCCAGATCCCGGGGATGTCCGGAAGTCGCCCGCCCGGATGGTCGTCGAGCCAGTGCGTGCCGGTCAGCGCGAGCGGCCCATAGGGCTCCGAGACGGCCTCCACCCGCTGCTCATGCCACTTCTTCCATTCGTCGGACGCGTCCGAACTCATGCGATCATTCCTGTCGCCATAGTGATCAACTCTTCCCTACCGGGTCGGACAACCCCAGATGCGAGCGCAGGGTGGCGCCCCGGTATTCCGTGCGGAACGCGCCGCGCTCCTGGAGCAGCGGCACCACCCGGTCCACGAACTCGTCGAGTCCGGACGGGGTGAGATGCGGTACGAGGATGAAGCCGTCGGAGGCCTCGCGCCGCACGAACCCGTCGAGCTCGGTGGCGACCGCCTCCGGGGTGCCGATGAAGGACTGCCGGGCACCCGCCTCGATCACGGTCTGCCGGATCGACAGCCCCTTCTCCTTCGACAGCGCCCGCCACTTCTCGGCGATCGCGACCGTGTCACCGCGCCGGGTCCGGCCCTGGGTGATGCCGGTCCCGTCCACGGGGTCGATCTCGGGCAGGGGCCCGTCCGGGTCGTAGGCGGACAGGTCGACGCCCCAGATCTGCTCCAGCGCGAGGACGGCGTTCTGCGGGGAGACCTGCTGCCGCCGGATCTCGGCGGCCTTCTCCTGAGCCTCGGCGGCGGTGTCCCCGAGAACAACCGAGACCCCGGGCATGATCTTGAGATCGTCGGATGTACGGCCGTACTTCGCGAGGCGGCGCTTCACATCGGCGTAGAAGGCACGCCCCGACTCCAGCGAGCTCTGCCTGGTGCTGCGTCTTCCCGGGGGATAACCCCCGGACCCCCAGCCGGAAAAGACCACGTCGGCCGTGGCGGCGGCGAACTCCCGCCCCTCGTCGGAGTCGCCGGCCTGGATGACGACCGGGTGCCCCTGCGGCGAGCGCGGGACGGTGAACTCGCCCGCGATGTCGAAGTGTCGACCGCGGTGCGCGAAGGGCCGGGAGACTCCGTCCGGCGTCCAGGAGTCCCACAACTCCCGTGCCGTGGCGACGAATTCGGCGGCCCTCGTGTACCGGTCCGCACGGTCGAGGAAGCCGCCGCGGCGGAAGTTCTCACCGGTGAAGGCGTCGGAGGAGGTCACCACGTTCCAGGCCGCCCGGCCGCCGCTGAGGTGGTCCAACGTGGCCAGTCTGCGGGCGAGTTCGTACGGCTCGTTGAAGGTGGCGTTGACGGTGGCGGCGAGCCCGAGCCGCTCGGTCACCCCGGCCAGGGCGTTCAGCACGGTCAGCGACTCGGGCCGCCCCACCACGTCCAAGTCGTGGATACGGCCCTTGTGTTCGCGCAGCCGCAGCCCCTCCGCGAGGAAGAAGAAGTCGAACAGACCACGTTCGGCGGTGCGGGCGAGGTGCTCGAAGGACGAGAACTCGATCTGCGACCCGGACCGCGGATCGGCCCACACCGTGGTGTTGTTGACGCCGGGAAAGTGCGCCGCGAGATGCATCTGCCTCCGAGGCCGTACGGTCATGACGCTCCCCCTGTCACGGCGTACTGCCCGGCGTACTGGTTGGCGGGCCTGGCCAGGCCCAGGTGCTCCCGGAGGGTGCTGCCCGGGTAGAAGGTGCGGAACAGGCCGCGGTGCTGAAGCAGCGCGACCGTGCCGTTGACGAGCCGCTCCAGGTCACGGCGGGGCTCGGCGGGCGTGAGGTGGAAGCCGTCGACGATGCCGTCCGCGTGCCAGGCGGCGACGAGTTCGGCGAGGTCCACCGGGCCGCCCCGGTACAGCGGGCCCTGCGCGGTCTGCCGGGGGCCGCCCCCGCCGTGGCCCGGCTCGGCCGCGTGCTCGCCGTCGCCGAGGTCGACGAGGAGGCTCGCGAGGACCCGGAGGGTGTCGGGGTCGCGCCCGAACTCACCGGCTTCCTCCCGGAGTTGCTCGCGTACGGCGGCCGCCTGCGCGGGGCTCGCGGCGCGCACCAGGGCCACGTCGGCGTACCGGGCGGCGGTGCGCCGGGCGTGTCCTTCGGTGGCGTCGACCACCCGCACCGGGTGGCCCTGCGGCGGGCGCGGCACGATCGAGGGGCCCTTCACCGAGAAGTCGGCGCCCTCGAAGTCGACGTAATGCAGCTTGTCCTGGTCGATGAAGCGGCCGGTGGGCAGGTCCCGTATCTCGGCGTCGTCCTCCCAGCTGTCCCACAACCTGGCGGCCACGTCGGCGACTTCGCCGGCCTCGTGCCACAGCGCCTCGACGGGGGCCGCGTGCCGGCGGCCGAAGAGGCGGGCCTCGCCCTCGGTGGTCGACACGTCGATCCGCCAGCCGGCCCGGCCCCGGCTGACCCAGTCGAGGGTGGCGACGGCGGCCTGCACATGGAAGGGCTCGGTGTGCGTGGTGGTCACGGTGGGCACCAGGCCGATCCGGCTGGTTGCGGGCGCGACGCGGGACAGCACGGCGAGCGCGTCGGGCCCCGGGCGGGCGAAGGTGTCGCCGAGGGTCACGAAGTCGAGCCCGCCGCGCTCGGCGAGCCGCGCCAGCTCGACGTAGGAACCGGCGTCGTAGGCGGACGGTTGGTCGAGTGCGGCAGAGAGATGCAGCATCACAGCACCTTCGAGAGAAACGCCCGCGTGCGCTCGTGCCGCGGGTTGTCCAGTACGTCCGCCGGTGCGCCCTCTTCGACGATCCGTCCGTCGTCCATGAAGACAACGGTGTCGGCGACCTCGCGGGCGAAGCCGATCTCGTGCGTGACGACGATCATCGTGGTGCCCTGCTGGGCCAAGTCCCGTATGACGTCGAGGACTTCGCCGACCAGCTCGGGGTCGAGCGCGGAGGTCGGCTCGTCGAAGAGCAGCAGTCTCGGCTCCAGGGCGAGCGCCCGCGCGATGGCGACCCGCTGCTGCTGGCCACCGGAGAGCTGCTTGGGATAGGCGTCCGTCTTCTCCCCGAGCCCCACCCGCTCCAGCAGCCGACGCGCACTGTCGACGGCCTCCTTTCGCGGCCGCTTCAGCGCGGACACCGGCGCCTCGATCACGTTCTCCAACACGGTGAGGTGCGGGAACAGGTTGAAGTTCTGGAAGACGAAGCCGATCCGCGTCCGCTGTCTGAGCACCTCGCGCTCGGGCAGTTCGTGCAGCCTGTCCCCGGCGCGCCGGTAGCCGATCAGCGCGCCGTCCACACTGATCGCACCGTGGTCCACCTTCTCCAGGTGGTTGATGGTGCGCAGCAGCGTCGACTTGCCGGAGCCGGACGGGCCGAGGACGACGGTGACCTCGCCGGTGCGCACCTGGAGGTCGATGCCCTTGAGGACTTCGAGCGAGCCGAAGCTCTTGTGGACGGATCTGATGTCGACCATGACGCTCATCGCGGGGTCCTTGACGTCGGGGTTCGGTGAAGTCGCTTGCCTGCGCGGGGAGTTCACGCGGCCGCCCGGGCGGTCAGCTCGGCCAGGAACCGCAGTGCGGCCCGCGCGGTCGCGTCGTTCTGCCGGAACGCGGGCCCGCCGGTGCGCGGCCGGGTGAAGGCGCCGGGGGTACGTCCGTCGGTGAACGGGCCGAGCGCGAAGCGCCGTGGGTGCGGTCGCCCGGCCCGGTCGAGGACACGTCCGTCGCCGGGATCCACCCGCAGCAGCCCGTCCGGTGTCCCGGCGGCGCCGTCGGCGGCCAGCTCACGCAGCAGCGGGTCGCGGGCCCGTCCGACGGTCGGCTCGGGCAGCCGCGCCTCGACCAGCGCCCGCGCCTCGACGAAGGCACCGGGCACGGTGACACTGGACGCCCGGAACACCCCGTCCTCGGCGGTGACGGCCATGTCGGCGCCGAGGAACTTCACGATCCCCGCCCGGGACAGCGCCAGCAGCTGCCGCAGCCGCGGTCCGGGCGGACCGGAGGCCAGATAGCTGAAGAACCCGTGCCACCAGGGCCCGACATCCCCGAGTCGGATCAACTGCCCGTAGACGGAAAGCAGTCCGAGGAAGACGGCCAGGTCCTGGCTGTACTCGGGATCATGACTCCTGCTCAGATCCCGCTCGACATACCCGCGCAGCCCTTCCTGGAACTCCTCGAAGGATCCGTAGCGCATCCCCTCCAGCGGACGGTCGATCGCGTCCAGGTCCAGCCGGTCCGCCGGATCGGGCACGGCCGCCTCCACCAGCGCCGCCCGCTCGGCCGGGTCCTCGACGGCCGCGTACTTCTCCTCGAAGTCGGCCCAGGCCATGCCGGTGCGCTCGGGATGAACGGTGAACAGCCGGTGGTAGTGGGCGAACCCCAACTCCTTCTCCACCAGCGGCCACACGTCCCGTCGGAAGGCGAACCGCTCCGGCCGGGCCAGCAGCTCCGCCACCTGCGTGGGGCCGAAGAACCGTGGCAGCGGCGGCCGTTCACCGCTCCACTCGTAACCGATCTTCGAGTGGTACGGCACTCCGCGCCGCGACCCGACGTACAGCACCGGCTCCCGTCCCGAGGGCAGGTACGTGTCCCCCTCGTACCGTCCGCCGCGCCCCTCGGTGAGCAGCACCATCAGGTCGACGAAGGCGAGCCCGAAGCCGCGCACGAGGACGGGTTCGCCGGGCTTCAGCGCGGACAGGTCGCTGTCGGCGGTGAAGTCGGGCGGCAGATGGACGAGCCCGTGGGTGCGCGCGTACTCCGCCAACTCACCCTGCTGCTCGTCGAGTTCGGCGTCGAGATGGCCGATGGCGACCACGACCAGGTCGGCGAGGAGCGGTCGCGACCGGCCCTCCAGCCACACCTGCTGACGCCCCTCGCGCGGGCCGCTGATCCGCAGGGCGCGGCGCGGATGGTGGTGGACGGTGACGTCCGGGGGGAGGCCGACGACGGCCCGCTCGTGCACCCAGCGCAGGTACGAGCCCTGGAGCTGCCGGTCGGCGAAGACGCTGCCGTCGATGCCGGCCCACTCGTGCAGTGTGGGGCCCTCGCGCACCGGGCCCTCCATGGCCACCGTCTCGTCGGTGAACATGGTGACGTCCTCGGCGTGGGAGTTCATCCACAGCAGCGGCGACTGCGCGGCCCGCCAGATCCGTCCGGCGCCCGGCGGATGCGGGTCGACGAGATGGATGTCGAGTCCCGAACCGGCGTACAGATCGGGCGCGTTGGCGGCGATCCGCTCGATCAGACCGGTCCCCCGCGGCCCGGCCCCGACGATCACCAACGAGGCCCTCATCGCGCCCGCTCCGAACCGCGTGCGTAGTGCTTCTCCACGTAGTACTGACCGACGCCGAGCACCGAGGTGACGATCGTGTACCAGAGGGTGGCCACCATCAGCAGCGGGATGACCTGGTAGGTGCGGTGGTAGACGAGCTGCACCGAGAAGAGCAGGTCGCTGACCGCGATGACGCTGACGATGGAGGTGCCCTTGAGGGTGCCGATCAGCATGTTCCCGGCGGGCGGCACGATGGAGCGCATCGCCTGCGGCAGCACGATCCGCCGCCAGCGCCGCCACCGGCTCAGCCCGAGCGCCTGCGCGGCCTCGATCTGCCCGCGGTCGACGGCGAGGATCCCGCCGCGCACCACCTCGGCGGCGTACGCGGCCTCGTGCAACGTCAGTCCGACGATGGCGACTTCGACGGGCCCGAGCAGGTTGACGGTCCGCACGCCGAACAACTCTGGATACAGGGCCCCGATGTTGAACCACAGCAGCAGCTGCACCAGGATCGGAATCGACCTGAACAGCCACACGTACCCCCAACTGACCGATCTCAGCACGGGGTTGGCGGACAGCCGGAACGCGGCGAGCAGGGTGCCGAGCGCGAATCCGAGCACCATCACCACCGCGGTCAGCCACAGCGTGAGCCAGAGCCCGCGCAGCACGGAGTCCGAGGTGAAGTAGTCGGCGACGACGTCCCACTGGAACGCCCGGTTGCGCAGAACGGAGTTGACGGCGAGACCGAGCAGCGCGAGCACGACCACGGCGGCGGTCCACTGCCCGTACCGCCGCTGCGGAACGATCCGCAGGGGGTCGGCCCGCTCGGGTATGTCCGGTGCCGCCGGGACTTTGGCGAGGGTGTCGGAAGACATGCGAAGGCTCCATGACGTGAGTCATGCACGGTGATTGCCTTCACACGGGCGCGCCTCGCGGCGCGCTACGGTCGAGCCCCTCAGCAGGACCGTCCGTCGACTGTACGGTGCCGTTTCCCCTCACTGTCAAGGCTGTCCATCATGTGAGCCGCACGTCTCAGGTCGGTTGACGCGGAACCGGATGCCTGTTCCACTTGGCCCATGCATCCACAGCAGTGGCTGGTCACGCGCTCCCACATCGACTTCGGTCGAGTGTGGTCCTGTTCCTGTTGAGCTGAGCCGACCCACTGCGCGCTCCTGACGGAGCGCCCTTCGCGTTCTCCCTTTTCCGCCTTCACACGCGCACCCCTCCCCTCTCGCCGTTTTCAGCTCCTCTCTGCTCCTTTCTGCTCCCAGGAGACCGCACACGATGCGCACGCCCACGCGTACCCGCAGACATGGATTTGCCCCTTTTGCCCTAATCACTTCGACCGCTCTGCTGCTCACCGCGTGCGGCTCCGGTTCGAACGACCCGGCCGACGCCGCAGGCACCTCGGCCAAGGCGGACAAGATCCCGACCACGGACGTCGTCTCGGCGATCCAGAAGGACGAGTCGGCCGCCGCCCTGCTGCCCGCCGGCACCAAGTCCCTCACCGTCGCGATCAGCGTCGGCGGCACCCCGCCCGGCACCACCTATCTGGACGACGGCAAGACGCTGACCGGCCAGGACGTCGACTTCGCGGACGCGGTGGCCAAGGTCCTGGGCATCAAGCTCAAGACCGAGCAGGCCAGTTTCGAGGCGATCCTCCCGGCCCTCGACAGCGGCAAGTACGACTTCGGCGCGAGCAACTTCGGCGTCACCGACGAACGCCGCAAGACCATCGACTTCGTCACCTACATCAACGACGGCCAGGGCTTCGCCACCCGCTCGGACAGCAAGCTCGCCAAGGTCACGGACCTGACGCAGCTGTGCGGCCTGAACGTGGCGACCGGCGCCGGCACCACCTTCGAGGCCACGCTGGAGGAGAACAAGAAGCTCTGCACGCAGGCCGGCAAGAAGCCGTACAAGATCCAGACCTACAGCGAACAGGGCGCCATCTGGTCCTCGCTCCAGCAGGGCCGCAGCGACGTGCTGATGTCCACGATCAACGGCCTCCGCTACGCCGTGGCCCACCAACAGGGCGTCAAGTTCCTCAACGAATACCACCGCCTGGACGTCGGCTTCGCCTTCAAGAAGAACACAAAGCTGGCCCCGGCCTTCCAGACAGCGGTCAACAAGCTGATAGCGGACGGGACTTACCAGAAGATCCTCAAGAAGTGGGGAACGACGGGCTCGGCGATCGAGAAATCGCAGATCTCACCCCCAGAACTAGGAAACTGACGAGGCGACAGCCGACCAAGGGGCGCGGGGAACTGCGCGACAAGCCACGACGGACCGGCACTCGCCGCACCACCCGCGCACCCACGGCGACTAGCGCGCAACCATCGCCCTCCTCCTGGGCGGCGCAGCCCGAACCCCGATCACCCGATCCATCAGGGCCCCCAACACATCCCGCACCGACCCCCGCTCCCGCGCATCACACTCCAGCACAGGCACATCACCCCCAACCCCAACGCCTCCCGAATCTCCTCCACCTCGAACCGCTCCGCCCCGTCGAACCGGTTCACCGCCAGCACGAACGGCGCCCCCTGCCCCTCGAAGTAGTCCACCGCCGGAAAACACTCCTCGATCCGCCGCGTGTCCACCAGGACGACCGTCCCCAACGCCCCCTCCACCAGGTCGTCCCACAGAAACGAGAACCGGTCCTGCCCGGGCGTCCCGAACAGATACAGCGCGATCGTCGGATCAAGAGTGATCCGCCCGAAATCCAGCGCGACCGTCGTCGTGGTCTTCGACTCCACCCCGTCCAACGAGTCGACGCCGACGGAGACCTGCGTAATGGCAGCCTCCGTGTCCAGCGGTTCGATCTCCGAGATCGCCCCGATGAACGTGGTCTTGCCGACCCCGAGTCCCCCGCTCACCACGACCTTCACGGCGAGCGGAACGATCCTGTCAGAGCGCCCGGACATGGTCCCTGATCCTTTCGAGCGTCTGGAGCGGCAGCTCCGCGGGTTGCCGGCAGTCCAGCCGACCGGCCACGACGAGGTCGGAGACCAGCACCTTGGCGACTCCGAGAGGAACCCCGACCCGCGACGCCACCTCGGCGACCGTCGTCGGCTCCTCGCACACCGCGACGATGTGCCGCCGCTCGAACGTCAGCGTCTCGTCGGGCACCCCGACGGCGACGACCAGCGTCTCGAGCCGCAGATCGGCCTGGAGCGGCTCGGCCCGGCCGCCGGTGATGATGAACGGCCGGACGAACGTCGCGTCGTCCTCCATGAGTTGTACGTCCATGGACTCCCCGTCGTTCACCGCGGCAGCGCCTGCCGCAGATCGGCGATGAGCGCCGGCGTGAGCAGATCGCCGGCCCGTTCCGCGAGCACGGCCATCTCGTAGCCGACGAGGCCCAGTTCACCGCTGCTGTCGGCGAGCACACCGAGACAGCTGCCGTCCCGGATCGCGGAGACGAGCAGGAATCCGCGCCCCATCTCGATCATGATGAGCTTGACCCCGTCGAAGCCGTACCGCCGGGACGCGCTGCGCGCCAGACCGCTGAGCCCCGACACGATCGCGGCGAGATGGTCGGCCTCGGTCCGCCCGAGCCCGTCGGACACGGCGATCAGCAGCCCGTCGGAGGAGACGGCGACCGCGTCCCGTACGCCGTCGGTGCTCTTGACGAAGTTGGCGAGCAGCCAGTTGAAGGTCCGGGACTCGCTGTGGGCGTCGACGGTGGTCACTTGGCGTCACCCTCGCCCTGCTTCTCGGCCTTCTGCTGCTTCTCCTTCTCCACGCTGATCCCGCCCCGCATGTGCGCACTGCGCAAGGTGGCGAGCATCCCGGAGACCTCCTCGGGGCTGCGCTCGGTCGTGGGCCCGGCGGGCGCCGGACGCCCGGGCCGGTCGGTCTCGCTGACGGCGTCCGAGATGGCACTGCGCTGCGGCCGTTTGACCAGTCCGTTACGGGTACGGGCCGCCGAAGTGCCCTTGGCGCCCGCGCCTTTGCTCTCGCTCACCTTTGCGCTCTCCCCCGCTTCGGCGGCGACGGCCGCCAACTCGCCCTCGACCACTGGCCGTTCCTCACGTGGCGCAGGCACCGCGACCTCCGCCGCCTTCCCCTGCGGAGCATCCGTCAGCAGTGCTGCCGGGATCAGCACCCGGGCCACCACACCGGCCGCCGGCGCCTCGCCCAGCCGTACCTCGATGCCGCACTTGCGGGCGAGGGCGCCGACCACGAAGTGGCCGAGGAACCGGGTGGGTTCGGCCATGAAGCTGGCCGTGCCGGACAGCCGTACGTTCGCCTCGGCGAGCGCCTGGGCGTCCATGCCGAGGCCGTGGTCGACGATCGCGACCAGGTACCCGGCGCTGGTCCGCCGCCCCTCGATCTCCACGTCGGAGTCCGGCGGCGAGAAGCTCAGCGCGTTCTCGACCAACTCGGCGAGCAGATGGGCGACTTCGGAGACGACCGAGCCGGTGACGTGGACGGGCTCGATGCGCCGCAGGGTGACCCGGCGGTACTCCTCGACCTCGGCCAGCGCGGCCCGCAGCACGTCCGTGACGGCCAGCGGGGTGGCCCAGGGCCGGGGGCTGGACTCCCCGGCGAGCACGAGCAGGCTCTCGGCGTTGCGGCGCATCCGGGTGGCCAGGTGGTCGAGTTCGAAGAGGTTGGCCAGCGTCGCCGGGTCGGCGTCCTCGTGCTCCAGCTTGTTGATGAAGCTGATCTGACGGCGTACCAGGTTCTGGTTGCGACGGCCGAGGCTGACCAGCGAGTCGGTGGCGTTGCGCCGCAGTACGGCCTGTTCGGTGGCGAGTTCGAAGGCGGAGCGCTGCACCCGGTCGAAGGCCTCGGCGACGTCCCGGACCTCGGCGCCCGCCCGGCCCGGCAGGACGAGCGGGGCCGGCGCCTCGGGGCTCTGCCCGGAGCCGCCGTGCTGCACGGCGGCCACCGCTCGCGGCAGCCGCTCTCCGGCCATCTCCCGTGCCTGCTGGGCGAGTTCGGCCAGCGGTGTGGAGACGGAGCGGACGCAGTCGAGGGCGAGGGCGCCGAGCGCGCCGACGGTGGCGAGGGCGAGCAGCACGAACAGGAGCAGGTCGCGCTGGGCGTCACTCTCCAGTGCGGTGGCGCGGTTCTCGACGTCCGCGCCGAGCCCGATCTGTACGTCCCGGAGCCCGTTGATGGTCGAGGTGGTCGCGTCCCACCAGGCCATGGGCGGGATGTCGCGGGAGCTCAGCCGCCCCGCGCCGTGCACCGCGGCGCTCTCGTAGGCGAAGGCGCGCTCCGCGTCCGGCGTGGTCAGGCCCGCGTCCAGGCGCCGTTCCTGCGCGCCGGTGGCCGTGCGCGGGAAGACGGCGAGGGCGGCGAGCCGGCCGGCCCTGATCTGCATGAAGCGGCTGTAGTCGTCACCGCGGAACCGGCCGCCCCGGGCGCGCACCGAGCCGAGCACGATCGCTCGCTCCTCGCCCATGAACTCCTTCGCGTTGCCCAGTACTTGGAGGGACTGGTAGGCGTTGCGCAGGGTGCCGTCGTGCACCTCGTCGAGGCCGAGGTCGAGCCGGTCGAGGACGGTGATCGTGGTGGTGAAGTAGTCGAAGGTGTCCTTGACGACGCCGGTGTGGTCGTCGGCGTGGCCGCGGATCCCGGCGAGTCCGTCGAGCCGTCCGAGGGACTCGCGCACGGAGTCGGCGGCGCTGTCGTCGCGGCCCTTCAATGCTGTGCCGAGCTCGGTGCGCGCGGTGTCGGTGGCCTTGCGCTGGGCGGGCAGCTTGGCCTTGAACTGCCAGACTCCGCCCACGTATCCGGTGGTGAGGCCGCGCTCCTTCTGCAACTGGTGCACGAGGCCCTGGAGGGTGATCTCCAGTCGCGCGTTGCCCTGCGTGGCGGCGGCGTTGCGGTAGGCGGAGATCTGATCGGCGGCCGCGAGGCCGAGCAGCGCCAGCAGTACCGCCAGGGCGAGGATCAGGATCCTCAGCAGCCTGGTGCGGATGCTGGTGGTCGCTTTTGCTGTGACGTCCACTGAGGTGCCTTATATGGGGGCGAGTTGGGACAGGGGCAGAAATGGTTCTGCTCCCGCCCAACGAAGCTCACGAGGCACCGGTCACCGGATCATGTTTTTGTTTTACGTTGCGGAAACAGGATCTCCGGGAACCGCCAGGTGGCCGACGGACCCGCCGTATCCCGTATACGACACCCTCGGTAGGCGGCTCAGCAGTCGCAGCCGCAGTCGCAGCAATCGCAACCGTCGCAGCAATCGCAGTCGCAACACGAACAGCAGTCACAACAGTCGCCGCAGTCCGTGCCCTTGCACAGCCCGTCCTTGCGGTCACGGCTCCACGGATCCTCGTACTCGCCGCAGCACATCTGGCACGTACAGGCCAGCCCCGCCCACACCGCGCACCCCGCCAGCAGCCCGCGGCGGTCCCGTCGGGGCGGCTGCGGGGGCGGCGGGCCGAAGGGGCCGCCGGGTGGCGCGTACGGTCCCGCGAGCGTCGGCCCGGTCGCCCGGCTCCCGTGCGCGCACGACGCGCCGCCGAAGGCCCGGTCGACGGACGTGGGCAGTTCGTGCACGAGCAGCCGGTGCGCCAACTTCCCGTCCGCGAACTCCACCTCCCGCAGCGCGAGCCGGATCCCCCGCACCGCGTCGTCGGCCAGCCGCCGCGCCTCGGCGAGTGAAGTGCCGGTCCCCGTGAGCGGATTCCACGCCCCGGCCGCCGCGTCGGCCTCCCCGTCCTCCACGGCGTCCAGCAGATGCGCGAGCCGCCCGAACAACCGCCCCGCCTCGGCGAGCGGCTCGGCGTTCCCCGGCCGCCCGGCCAGCACCGCGGTGTACGCGAAGGCGGCCGCCGTCGCGGTCTCGGTCGGCTCGGTGACCGTCAGCACCGACGTCCCGGGCCCGGCCAGCGCCTCGACGCCGGCCTGCCGTTCCACCGCGTCGACCAGCACCGCCGTATCGAATCCGACGTCGGATCCGGTACGGGCCCCGGCCGCACCCCAGCTCGCGGCCACCCGGCGCGCCGCGACCGCCACCGGCCTGCGGGCCAGTAGCCCGTCCCCGTCGGCCACATGGTCACGCACCTTGGCCGAGGCGAGCACCAGAGACACGGCGGCCGCGAGCCGCGCACCCTCACCCTGGGCGACGGACGCTGTACGCATCCCGCGCAGTGGACAAGGGCCCGCCTTGCGCCGCCGGCCGCCCGCCTTCCCCGCCTGAGCCTCCGTCAGAACCGATATGAGCAGGCCGTCGTAGTTCGTGACGACTCTGGCGAACTGGCCGTGATCCTTGCGCAGCGCGAGGCACAGCCCGCACAAATGCGCCATCCACTGGGTCTTGAGATTTTCTCCGAGCCGGTGACGGCAGGGCCTGACGATTCCGAACATGACCATCCCCCGTGATCCGTAGCGCTCCTGACACTGCGTTGAGCTGCAGCATCGTAACGACCACCCCGTTCACCCGTACGGACCGATACTCACCCGTACGCCGCGAAGAATCATATTTCACTCACAGTCAGCAGCGGTGTACTGCACGACCCTTGGGGTATCCGGGCTCTCGACGTATTCGCTGTGCACCAGTACCGTCACAAACCCCCCGCGCGGCGTCTATCCACTTGGCGCGCGATCCGCATCATGGATGACCATAGGGATGCGAAGAGCAAGAGAGACCGCTGTGAGAGGAGGCGTCCATGGGATCGGTACGCAAGGCGAGTGCCTGGCTTGGCCTCGTCGACGACAACGATGACGAGCGTTACTACGACGACGACTACTCCGAAGGGACCGAGCAGCCCGGGGATGCCTGGGTCACCGACCCGCGGGTCAAGGTGGCCACGGACGTCGCCGAGGAGAAGGGCCGCCGGATCGGCACGGTGACCCCGGACAGCTTCCGGGACGCGCGCGCCATCGGCGAGCTGTTCCGCGAGGGCGTGCCGGTCATCGTGAACCTCACGGCCATGGAGGCCACCGACGCCAAGCGTGTCGTGGACTTCGCGGCCGGGCTGACCTTCGGCCTGCGCGGCACCATCGAGCGGGTCGCGACCCGTGTCTTCCTGCTGACCCCGGCCAACACGGAGATCGTCAGCGGAGAGCCGGCCGCGCGCCGGGAGGACGGTTTCTTCAACCAGAGCTGAGGCAGGGCCGCTCACCGGCCCTGCCCCCGCGCAGGGTTGTCGGAGGCTTTACCGGAACGCGTCGAGTCCGGTGAGCGCCTTGCCCAGCACGAGCTGGTGCATCTCGACGGTGCCTTCGTACGTCAGCACCGACTCGAGGTTGGTGGCGTGCCGCATGACGGGGTATTCGAGCGAGATCCCGTTGGCACCGAGGATGGTCCGTGAGGTCCGGCAGATGTCGATGGCCTCCCGTACGTTGTTGAGCTTGCCGAAGCTGACCTGCTCGGGACGCAGGCGGCCGGCGTCCATGCGGCGCCCCAGGTGATGGGCGAGCAGAATCCCCTTGTGCAGTTCGACCGCCATGTCGGCGAGTTTGGCCTGGGTGAGCTGGAAGCCCCCGATCGGCCGCCCGAACTGCTCCCGCGTCCTCGCGTATTCGACGGCGGTCTCGAAACAGCTGCGGGCCGCGCCCATCGCGCCCCACACGATCCCGTACCGGGCGTGGGACAGACAGCTCAGCGGACCCTTGAGCCCGACGACCTCCGGCAGTACGGCATCGGCCGGCAGCCGCACGTCGTCGAGGACCAGCTCGCTCGTCACGCTCGCCCGCAGCGACCACTTGTGCTTGATCTCGGGGGCGGAGAAGCCGGGGCTGTCGGTGGGGACGACGAAGCCGCGGATGCCGTCGTCGGTGTGCGCCCAGACGACGGCGACGCCGGCGACGGAGCCGTTGGTGATCCACATCTTGCGGCCGTTGAGAATCCAGTCCCCGCCGTCGCGCTTGGCATACGTGCGCATCGAGGCGGGGTCGGAGCCGTGGTCGGGCTCGGTCAGCCCGAAGCAGCCGATGACCTCGCCGGCGGCCATGCGGGGCAGCCAGGTCTGCTTCTGCTCCTCGCTGCCGAAGCGGTGGATGGCGTACATGGCGAGGGAGCCCTGCACGGAGACCAGGGACCGGATCCCGGAGTCGGCGGCCTCGAGTTCGAGACAGGCGAGGCCGTACTGCACGGCGCTGGCGCCCGCGCACCCGTACCCGCTGAGCGACATGCCGAGTGCACCGATCCCGCCCAGCTCACGGGCGAGTTCGCGGATCCCGGGCAGCTCGCCGCTCTCGTACCACTCGGCGACATACGGCAGCACCCGGTCCGCCGCCCAGCTGCGCACGGTGTCCCTGATGGCCAGGTCTTCCGCTTCCAGCAGGTCGTCGATGCCGAGGGGGTCGGCGGGGTCGAACGGCGGCAGTTTCGAGGACGAAGACATACCACGAAACTAGCACCGCTAGTTACGGCTGAGAACCGGAGCGCGGATCGAAGGTCAGGCCGAGACGCGGGACTCCGCCACCTCCCGGGGTGCCGGCAGCTCCACCGGCCCCACGACCTCCCCGCACTGCATCGTCCGCGGCAGGCGCAGCGCCATCACCGCGCCCAGCACCAGCAGCCCCGCGCTGACCAGCAGGGTCACGTGCAGGCCGTGCACGAAGGAGTCGCGGGCCGCCCGGCGCAGGGCGACGCCGACCGGGCCGCTCAGGTGGTCGGCGACGTCGTAGGCCTCGCCCAGCGAGTGCCCGGCCGAGGCGGACGCCGACGCCGGAACGCCGGGCACGGACTTCAGCCCGGGCGCGTACGCCGCGTTCATCACGCTGCCGAGGAGCGCGATGCCGATGCCCGCACCCAGCTGGTACGAGGTCTCGCCGATCGCGGCCGCGCCGCCCGCCTGCTCCGGCGGGGCCTCGCTCAGCATGGACTCGTACGCCCCGAAGAGCGTGGTCTCCAGGCCGAAGCCGAGCAGTACGAAGCCGGACACCAGCAGTCCCGTGTTGTCCGAGCTGCCCATCGCGGTCATCAGGACCACCGCGCCGGCCGTCAGGGAGAAGCCGAAGCAGACCATCCGGCGCGGGCCGAAGCGACGCAGCATGCGCGCGCCCGCCAGCCCGGCCGCCATCGCGGCGAAGGTCAGCGGCAGCAGCCGTAGACCGGTCTCCAACGGGGAGAGTTCCAGGACCAGTTGCAGATACTGGGCCGCGATCAGCTCCAGGCCGACCAGGGCCAGCATCGCCAGCACGATGCAGCCGACGGCGGTGGAGAACGCCGGCCGGGCGAACATGCCGAGGTCCACCAGCGGATGCGTGCGCCGCCGTTGACGTCGTACAAAGAGAACCAGGAGCACCGCGCCGAGGAGCAGCGACCCGAGGGTGAACACACCCGTCGGGGCCTCTCCGCCGCCGAGCCGTTTCACGCCCAGGACGACGCCGAACAGGCCGGCCGCCGCCATCAGGGCGCCGGTGACGTCCCAGGGGCCGTCGCCCGCGCCCCGTGACTCCGGCAGCAGAAGACGGCCCACCGGGAGGCTGACCAGCATCAGCGGGATGTTGACGAGGAAGACCGAGCCCCACCAGAAGTGTTCGAGGAGGAAGCCGCCGAGGAGCGGTCCGACGGCCGCGCCCACCGCGGCCACGGCGCTCCACACGCCGATCGCGAGGGCCCGTTCCCGTCGGTCGGGGAAGACCTGGCGCAGGATCGACAGCGTCGCGGGCATGATCATCGCGCCGCCGACGCCGAGCAGCGCCCGCGCCAGGATCAGCACCTGGGGGTCGTGGGCGAGGGCGGCCAGACCGGAGGCGACGCCGAAGAGGGCGTATCCGAGCAGCAGGATCCGTCTGCGGCCGACCCGGTCGCCGAGCGTGCCGAAGAGGATCAGCAGCGAGGCGCAGACGAGCGGGTAGATGTCGACGATCCAGAGCAGCTCTATCGCGCCGGGCTTGAGGTCCTCGGTGACGGCGGGCACGGCCACGTGCAGCACGGTCGCGTCGACCGCGACCAGCAGCAGGCTCGTACAGAGGACGACGAGGACGACCCAGCGGTTGGCACCGGCCCCGGCCGCCCGACGGCGTAGCGCAGTGGCGGCCGTGGTCGTCCCGGACATGTACGTACCTCCCAGATGTTCCCTCGCGGTCGGCGGGCACACGGGGTGGGGACTCCCCGTGATCTCGGCCGGAGAGGAGCGGTGGTCTCCGGCCCGCGCAACGAAGGCGAGTGACACGTCAGCGTACGCGAGTTCGCGCCACGGTCACGTGGCGGACCTCTCAGACTGGTACGGAACTGGTGTGGCGTACGCCACTCCCCCTCACCTGCGACCACGCCCCGACCGGACGCCCGGTTCCGCGAGCGGTCGATAATCGAGCCCGTGACCGATCTTGCGACGCGCGTGGCGCCACCCCGCGGCACCGCCCTGCGCCGCGCGGCCCCGGCCCTCCTCGGGTACGCGGCCGTGCGCGCCCTGGGCCTGCTCGTGCTGGCCCTGTGGAGCGCGGCGCGCGGCAAGAGCGCGTACACGCTGTTGACGGCCCGCTGGGACTCGCTGTGGTACGTCAGGGTCGCCGAGCTGGGCTACGGCTACCAGGTCCGGCTGCCGAACGGCGACGTCCACTCGAACCTCGCCTTCTTCCCGCTGCTGCCCTGGCTGGAGCGGCTGCTGCACGCCGTCACCCCGCTGTCGTACGCCGACGCGGGCTTCGCGGTGAGCCTGCTCGCCTCGCTCGCGGCGGCCTGGGGGATCTTCGCGGTCGCGGAGCACGTGTACGGCCGCCGGGCGGGGGTCTGCGCGGTGCTGGTGTGGGCCGTACTGCCCGTCGGGATCGTGCAGTCGATGGCGTACAGCGAGTCGCTGTTCACCGCGCTGGCCGCGTGGTCGCTGTACGCGGTGCTGACGGGCCGCTGGCTGACGGCGGGCGCGCTGGCCGCGCTCGCGGGGCTGACCCGGCCGGTCGGGCTGGCCGTCGTGGCGGCCGTCTGGGTCGCCGGGATCACCTCTTTCGTGCGGGAGCGAAGCGCGGCGGACCCGGACGGCGCCCACGCGGGCGGACGCGCCCCCGCGCCGGCCGGAGACGGCCCCGGGGAGCGCGTCGAGGCGGCCGTGAGCGCCCCGGACGCGCCGGGCGCCTCCTCGGCCGCGCGACGCGCCCTAGCGCTGCTCCTGGCCCCCCTGGGCGCCGCGGGCTACGTCCTGTGGGTCGGCCACCGCACCGGCAAGGGCCCCCTGGGCTATCTCGACGTCCAGGCGGGCTGGCGCAACGGCTTCGACGGCGGCGCCGCCTTCGCCCGCTTCGTCGCCGACAGGTTCACGTCGTTCCCGGGCGCCCTCGCGGGCGTCGGGATCATCGTCGGGGTCGGCCTCGTGGTCTGGCTGTACGTCGTCTGCGTGCGGCAGCGCCAGCCGCTCCCGCTGCTGGTGTACGCGGGTGCGGTCACCGCGCTCGCGCTGTGCGCGTCGAGCTACTTCGGCTCGAAACCGCGCCTGCTGCTGCCCGCCTTCCCGCTGCTGCTGCCGCTCGCCCTGCCCCTGTCCCGGCTGCGTACCTCCAGGTCGGCGCTGGTGGTGGGCGGTGTCGCGGTGGCGTCGGCCGTGTACGGAGCGTTCTGGCTGAACGGCTCCGGTCCGCCGTGACCGGCCGGGTAAATCCACCCCATCATTCGGTGAACGAATTCATAAGTCCCATAAAACAGATTCCCAGAATGATCAAAGGAATTGAAGGAGGGTCGCACCGCGCATTGCGGATTCCTAGGAAATAAACCCCCACCTGAGAGGAATCCCACATCACATCGTCATCACAAAGCCGCTGATTCGACCGGGTACCGAGCTCACTCGCTGTAACGTCGATTGGGTGCGTACCGAACGAAGGCTCACCCGTCTGGACCGGGTGTTCGCCAGACTCGACAGGGAGCCGGAACGACCGGCCCTCATCGACGTGCCGAAGATGAGCCGGCACCGGGTGGCGCTGCTGACCGGAACCCTGGCGTTCTACCTGGCGATCGTGTGGGCCGTGGTGACCACCTCGTGGCTGGTCCGCCTGGACTGGCAGGTCATGTTCTTCCGGCCGTACCAGCAGTGGCAGGGAATCCACTGGTTCGTCGACTACTACGTCGTCCTCGGCCAGCGCGGCCCGACCGCGGTGATGGTCGCGGCCTGGCTGGGCTGGCGCTCCTGGCGGCAGCACACCCTGCGTCCGCTGCTCACCCTGGGCGCCTCGCTGCTGCTGCTGAACATAACGGTCGGCGCCGCCAAGCTCGGCATGGGCCGCCTCGGCCCGCACTACGCGACCACCATCGGCTCGAACGAGATGGGTCTGGGCGGCGATATATTTCCCAGCGGCCACACCGCCAACGCCGTCGTGACCTGGGGAATCCTGGCCTATCTCGCCTCCACCCCGAGAGCCCGCCGCTGGCTGTCCGCGATCTCCGCACTCACCTCGCTCGGCGTCGGGATGGCCACCGTGTACCTCGGTACGCACTGGCTGAGCGACGTGCTCCTCGGCTGGGCCGCCGGTCTGCTGGTCCTGCTCGCCCTCCCGTGGTGCGAGCCGCTGATCGCCCGCGCCGAGGTCGGGCTCTTCGACCTCCGCGACCGCTGGCGCGCCCGTGGCGACGCCACCGCCCCGGCCCCGGTCGGTACGCCGGTGCTGCTCAAGCCGCGTACGCCCGCGCAGGAGGAGTCCGCGCCGCGCGAGCCCGCGGCCCGCTCCCCGCGAGCGCCGGTCCACCTGGCCCCGGGCCCGCACCTGGCCCGCTCGGAGCGCACGCCGGTCACTCCCGTCGGCAGCCGGAGACCACCCCACTCGGACCGCGTGCCACGCGGCACGCCGGCGCCGGCCCGCCCTCTCACGGGCGGCTGACGCCACCGAAGCAGCGGGGTCCGGTACGCACAGCCAACCCCCGCACGACGAAGGCCCCGGTTCCTGTCACAGGAACCGGGGCCTTCGTCCCGTATCAACCGGTTCAGCCCTTCCAGGACCGCACCACGCGGCCGTCCTTCACCTCGAAGTTCAGCCGGCCCGTGCGGTACTCCATCGTGATGATCGCCCCCGGCGGCAGCGAGCGCACCGTCTGCCAGCCGCGCTCTCGCGCGCGCCGCTCGGCGCCGGCCGCGTCGAGGCCGACGTACGACTCCGGACTGTCCTGGGGCTCCGCCTGCGGAGTGGGAATCGGTGCCATGCGGCCACGCTAGGCCCTGCCCCGCGGGCGGGGAAGTCCGGCCTGTTCCCACACGTCACGCGTCCCTCTCCGGTCACGCTTCTGTCACAGGATCACGACACGGGTTTCGACCGCTCTCCGTCACACGGACGGGCGGTTGCGTAGGCCTTACGCACGCTTTCGAACGTAATTCCCGCGTGTCGCGACGGCTTGTCGAATACCCCGTCGGAAAGTGCCGTGAGAACTGCGCCGGGACGCCGCCGGGAATGCTTTCCCGGCCGATTCGGCGCGGGTCCGCGGGAGCTGACGCCGCATGAGAAATACACGGTTCGAGCACAGAACCCCCGCACGCACCCTGTCGGAGCGCGCGGCGGCGCGAGCATCATGACGTGATGGGGACCGAGACCATGGAGACCTGGGCGCGACCCGTACCGAAGAGGCGGCACGGCCGGCTGATCGTGGACTGGCTGACCACCACCGACCACAAGAAGATCGGGCATCTCTACCTGATCACGTCGTTCCTGTTCTTCCTGGCCGGCGGGGTGATGGCGCTGCTGATGCGGGCCGAACTCGCCCGGCCGGGGCTGCAGCTCGTGGACAACAACCAGTTCAACCAGCTGTTCACGATGCACGGCACGATCATGCTGCTGCTCTTCGCGACCCCGAGCTTCGCGGGCTTCGCCAACGAGCTGATGCCGCTGCAGATCGGCTCGCCCGACGTCGCGTTCCCGCGCCTCAACATGCTGTCGTACTGGCTGTTCCTGTTCGGCGGTCTGATCGTGCTGGGCTCGCTGCTGGTGCCGGGCGGCCCGGCCGCCTTCGGCTGGTTCGCCTACGCGCCGCTCAACAGCCCGGTGCACTCACCGGGGATCGGCCCCGACCTGTGGATCATGGGGCTCGCGCTGGCGGGCTTCGGCACGATCCTCGGCGCGGTCAACTTCATCACCACGATCATCGGGATGCGCTGCCCCGGCATGACGATGTTCCGGATGCCGATCTTCACCTGGAACACGCTGTTCACGTCGATCCTGATCCTGATGGCGTTCCCGGTCCTGGCGGCGGCGCTGCTGGTCCTGGAGGCCGACCGGCGGTTCGGCTCGCAGGTCTTCGAGGCGGCCAACGGCGGGGCGATCCTGTGGCAGCACCTGTTCTGGTTCTTCGGCCATCCCGAGGTGTACATCATCGCGCTGCCGTTCTTCGGCATCATCTCGGAGATCATCCCGGTCTTCAGCCGCAAGCCGATCTTCGGCTATCTGACGCTGGTCGGCGCGACGATGGCGATCACCGGTCTGTCGGTGGTGGTGTGGGCGCACCATATGTTCGTCACCGGCGCGGTGTTGCTGCCGTACTTCTCCTTCATGAGCTTCCTGATCGCGGTCCCGACGGGCGTGAAGTTCTTCAACTGGACCGGCACGATGCTCAAGGGCTCGCTGTCCTTCGAGACGCCGATGCTGTGGGCCACGGGCTTCCTGGTGACGTTCCTGTTCGGCGGTCTGACCGGGGTGATCCTGGCCTCGCCGCCGCTGGACTTCCACGTCTCCGACACCTATTTCGTGGTCGCGCACTTCCACTACGTCGTGTTCGGCACGGTCGTCTTCGCGATCTTCGGTGGCTTCTACTTCTGGTGGCCCAAGTTCACCGGGAAGATGCTCGACGAGCGGCTCGGGAAGATCCAGTTCTGGACGCTGTTCGTCGGCTTCCACACCACGTTCCTGGTGCAGCACTGGCTCGGCGCGGAGGGCATGCCCCGCCGGTACGCCGACTACCTGGCCGCCGACGGCTTCACGGCCCTCAACACCGTCTCGACGATCGGCGCGTTCCTGCTCGGCATGTCGACGCTGCCGTTCCTCTACAACGTCTGGAAGACCGCCAAGTACGGCGAGAAGGTCGACACCGACGACCCCTGGGGCTACGGCCGCTCCCTGGAGTGGGCGACCTCCTGCCCGCCCCCGCGGCACAACTTCACGTCACTGCCGAAGATCCGCTCCGAGTCCCCGGCGTTCGACCTGCACCATCCGGAGTACGGCGCGATTCCCGCGGACTCCGCGCCAGAGCGCGAGACAGCCGGTCACGAGCCGTCCTGATCGACTCGGTCAGCTCGGCGGGCTCCAGCACCTCGAACTCGAAGCCCATCAGCATCACGTGAATGACCATCACGTCGAGGCTCGCCGCCCCGGTGCGCAGCAGACAGGCGCCGGGGCCGTCCGCCTCCAGCTGCCCGGCGCTCGGCGAGATCCGCTCGGCGGCCTGCTCGATGGGCACGAGCAGCCGCACGACCGCGTGCGAGGCGTACGCGCGCGTGGAGACGCCTTTCGAGACATACGCGGCGAGGTCCTCGGCGGGCGGTGTGCGCGGGGCGAAGCGCGGGCCGTGCGGCGGCTTCGGGGTGACGCGGTCGACCCGGAAGGTACGCCAGTCGTCGCGGTCCAGGTCCCAGGCGACCAGGTACCAACGGCGCTCGGTGCAGACCAGGCGGTGGGGTTCGACGGTACGGCGGGTGGTGGAGCCCCCGTGGTCGCTGTACTCGAAGCGGAGGCGCTCGGAGTCCCGGCAGAGGTTGGCGAGTTCGGTGAGGACGGCCGGGTCGACGGCGGAGGGCTGGGGGCCGCGGAACATCGGCACGGTGAAGGCGTTGAGGGCGCCGACGCGTCGGCGGAGCCTGCTCGGCAGCACCTGCTCCAGCTTGGCGAGGGCGCGTACGGAGGTCTCGCCGATGCCCTCGATGCCCTGCCCGGCGGCCGTGCGCAGGCCGACGGCCACAGCGACAGCCTCGTCGTCGTCAAGGAGCAGCGGCGGCAGCTCGGCACCCGCGCCCAGCTGGTAGCCGCCGCCGGTGCCCGGGCTGGCGTTGACCGGGTAGCCGAGCTCGCGCAGCCGGTCCACGTCCCGGCGGACCGTGCGCGCGGTGACACCGAGCCGGTCGGCGAGGTCGGCGCCGGACCACTCGCGGTGGGCCTGGAGGAGCGAGAGCAGGCGCAGCAGTCGGGCCGAGGTCTCCAGCATGGTCATGTGTCTATCAGGGGGCGTACGGCAGCTGCGGCACATCGAAACAGGTGTGGTCCATGTCCCCTTGTGCGACCCACCCCTTGCCGTCCTGCCAACGGGCCACCGACAGACACGTCCTGCGGGTCTTCGGTGGCTCGGCCAGCCGCTGGAAGACGACGGGAACCAGCAGACCGTCGGCGGTGTAGTTCTCGCTGCGGTTCATGAAGCCGTCCACGCACGCGCGCGTGACGCCGCTCTTCGCACACGACTTCGCCGCGTCCGTGAACCACATCGCCGCCGCCCAGCCCTCCAACTGCCACTGGGAATGCGTCTTCAGCCCCTTCGTGGCGTCCCGGAACTCCCGTACGGCCGCGTCGTCCGTGTCGTCGAAGTTCCGGCTGGAGCCGGTCGCCCAGAGGGCGTTGCGGCAGCGCGGCGAGTCCTTGTAGTCCTCGGGGACGGTGGAGGTCCAGTTCTGTACGTTCGTCACCTTGGCGATGACCTTGGCGCCGACCTGGTCCATCGCCTTGCACAGCTGGGCGTTGCCGTGTGTGTCGATGGCGTCGAAGACCAGGTCGGCGCCCTGTTCCTTCAGGTCGGCCGCGACGGCACGGAAGTTGGGCAGCGCGAAGTCGACCTGCTCGGTGACCACCTTGTAGCCCTCCGCCTTCAGCCCCTGCTCGACAAGGCGGGCGTAAGCGGCGGAGGAGGCCTGGTTGTACGACACCACGGCGGCCGTACGGGCGCCCTGCTCGCGCTTGAAGTAGCGGTAGACCTCCGTGCCGCCGTACAGCTTCCCGTCCCAGCCGGGGGTGCCGTTCCTGGGCGCCAGGCTGCCGTAGATGCCGTACAGGTGCGGCCAGGTGTCGTAGGCGGCGCCGATGGGCTGGCCGCCGACGTCGGGCACGCGGGCGTCGGAGACACGGGAGGCGCCCGCGTAGTCGAGGGCGGTGGTCGCGACCAGGGCGACCACCTTGTCCTCCTCGATCAGCCTCTGCACGCACGTGTTGTCGCCGACGCCGCTGCCGCCGTCGTCGCACTCGTGCACCTCGACGGGGTGACCGTCGATGCCCCCGCGCGCGTTGAGGCGGTCGAAGTACGCCTTGGCGCCGTCGCGGGGGCCGGTGAAGGTGTCGCCGCCGACCGGGCTGGTGGCGCTGGTGACGATGCCGACACGAATCGGCGTACCGCTGGTGGGCGTGGCGGTCCGCCCTCCGTGCTCGAAGTCGCTCTCCGGGAGGCGGCTGCCGCAGGCCGTGCCCAGCGCGAGCAGCAGCACCGCGGCGGCGGCCTCAGCAGCCCGCTGCGGGCGAGCCCGACGCATCGCCGCTCAGCTGGACCAGCGCGCACAGGGTGTTGACGGACACCTTCCAGGTGCCGTCCTGCTCGACGGAGGTCCCGGAGGCGTTCGGCAGGGCGGTGGCGCCGTTCAGGGTCAGCGCGTAGGTGACGGTCGCCTGGGTCGGCGAGGTGAACTCGATCTTCTGGACCTTCGCCTGCACCTGCCCGCCCCGCTTGTCCCCGCTGAAGGCCTTCAGCACGGGCGCCATCTTCGTGCCGTTCTCCAGCACCTTCTGCTTCTCGGCCAGGGACGTCTTCGGATCGAAGAACTTCTGCCAGTTCTCCGTGACCTGCTGCTTCGCCGCGGCCGGATCGGCGGGCGCGGTGGCCGGCGCGCTGGTCGTCGGCTTCTCCACGGTCGGCGTGGGCGGTGGGCCGGAACTCCCTCCACCGCTGTCGTCGCTGCACGCCACAAGGACGACGACAAGGGCTGCGACGACCACCGCACCCCGTCCGGCCGTCCCCCGCCTGAGGTCGCTCCCGAGAACCAATTGGCTCACCACCGGGTGTCGGTCCGGGCAAGGTGCGCCCGGTGCTTTCAGGGTCAGCTTCCAGAAGGCATAGTGCAAGCCATTGGCTGACATGGACAGACACACGACGTGTGTGAACGGACGAGGAGCCAACGATGCGGACAGGCCGACTGCGGACCGTGCACCCCGTGCTGTGGGCCGGCTGGGCCGCGCTCGCCGCGGGCGCGGTGCTGTGCGTCATCGGCTGGTACGGCGTCTCCGGCGAGCGCTACGCCGAGCGCCAGCTCCCCTACCTCGCCTCCTGCACCGTCCCGGGCGCGGCCCTGATCGTCGCCGGCGCGGTCCTGCTCACCCATGGCCGGGGCGCCCTCGCCGCCGCGCGCGTGGAGGAGCTGTACGGCCTGCTGGTCGCCGCGGAGCCCGCCGACGCCGAGGAGTCCGGGCAGGTGGCCGCGATCCCCCTGGCGGTCAGCGGGGACCTGCTGATGGTGCCGGGAGGCACCCTGTGGCACCGCGCGGACTGCCCGCTGGTCGCCGGCAAGGTGGAGGCGGTCCCGGTCGACGCCAAGCTCCTGACCAGCGGCGAGCTGGGCCCGTGCCCCATCTGCGACCCCGCCGAGGAAACCGGCTGACGTCCCCGATGTCCTCCCTCACGTACGACCTCACCCTGGCCGGTCTCTCCGTCGGCAGCGCCGCCGCGCTCACCGGAATCGGCCTGATCGTGACGTACCGCGCGACCGGCGTGCTCAACTTCGCGCACGGCGCGATCGCCATGGTGTGCGCGTACGTGCTGCGGCAGTGCGTGGTCGAGTGGGGCTGGCCGCCGTGGCTCGCGGCAACGGTCACGCTCGTCCTCCTGGCCCCGGCGATCGGCGTCGCGCTGGAACGCTTCGTCTTCCGCCCCCTGGCCGTCCTGGGCAGCGATCCGGCGCAGACCCTGGTCGCGTCGATCGGGGTCTTCGTGCTCCTGGTCGGCGGGGCGGCGCTGCTCTGGGGCCAGGGCGCCCGGGACGACGCTCCGGAACTGGTGTCGGACGACCCCTGGGGCCAACTGACCGTCGTCCTCGTCTTGGCGGCCGGGGTCGGCATGGTCATCCGCTGGACGCGGTTCGGGCGGGAACTGCGGGCCGTGGTGGACGACCGCGGACTCGCCGTGCTCGGCGGGATCGACGCGGACCGGGTGGCCGCGGCCGGCTGGGCCTTCGGGTCGTTCACGGCGGGCCTGACGGGCGTGCTCCTGGCACCGTACGTACGCCTCGACCCGTACGGGCTCCCGCTGCTGGTCATGGAGGTCGTGGCGGTAGCGGTGGCCGCCCGCATGCGCAGCCTGCCGGTCGCCGTCCTCGTGGCCCTCGCCATCGGGGTCGCGCAGAGCCAGCTGACGCGCCTGCACCCGTCGGGCTGGGCCGAACCGTTGCTCCAGGCGGTGGGCGCCAACCTGTTCGTGGTGGCCCTCCTGGTGACGGCGCTGGCCCTCCCCCGCATCGGCACCCGGGACGCCCTGCCCCGCACGGCCACCGCGCGCGTCCCCACGCCCCCCGGCGCCTGGATCGTGGCGATCGTCCTCTTCCTCCTCCCCCTGGGCTTCGCGGGCTCCGACCTCCACACGTCGGTCCAGGTCCCGGCCCTCGGCGTGGTCCTCCTGTCCCTGGTCGTGGTGACGGGCCGCGGCGGCCAGATCTCCCTCGGCCAGGCGGCCTACGCGGGCCTGGGCGCCCTGTTCACGGCCCTCCTGGCGGCAGGCCGCTTCCCGGGCCTTCCCCGCCTCCCCGAACTCGCGGCCCTCGCCCTGGCGGTGATCCTGGTGGCCCCCCTGGGCCTCCTCACCGGCTGGCCGGCGATCAGCCGCCAGGGCCTGGCCCTGGCCCTCGCGACCTTCGCGGTCGGCGTCGGGGTGAGCCGCTTCGTCTTCGCCCAGCCGTACGCCACGTCGGGCCTGTCCCTGGACCGCCCGGCGGGCTTCGACGGAGACCACGCCTACTACGTCCTCGAACTGGCCCTGCTGACGGTCGCGTTGCTGGCCACCCGAGCCCTCCGCCGGGGCCGCACGGGCCGCGCGCTGGCCGCGATGCGGGACCACGAGGCAGGAGCGTCGGCGACCGGCGTCCGGGTCCCGTCCCTGAAACTACTGGCCTTCGTGGCGGGCGCCGCGCTGGCCGCCCTGGGCGGCGGAATGCTCGCGATGGGAGTACGAGCCTTCGACCCGAGCGCCTACGACCCCGTACGCAGCCTGCTGTGGTTCGCGGCGGTGGTGGTCCTGGGCGCGGACAGCACACTGGGAGCACTACTGGCGGCAGCCCTTCTGGTGGGCCTGGACGCGGGCGCGAGGGGCGGGGTGGCGGCGGCCCTGATCGGCGTACTGGCGGTACTGGTGGGCCGCTTCCCCGGGGGCCCGTACGAGGCGCTGCGCACGGCGGCGGGCCGACTGCGCCTGAGGAGAAGGGCCGAACTGACGGAGGTGGGGGCACGGGTGCGGGCGAGGCTGAGGCCGACGGAACCATCCGAGGCCACTGAACCCACAACCGCCCAAGCGCGAACCCGACCCGCAACCGCCCAAGCGCAAACCCGACCCGCAGCCGCCGACGGCGGGCCACACCCACCAGGGCCACCCGCACCCGACCACGAAAGCGTCACGGGTGGTGCGGGTGGGAAAACAAATCCGGCCGAAGGCCGGCCCGCCCTCACAGCCCACCACCTCCACGCCCGCTACAACGGCTTCACCGCCCTCGACGGAGTCGACCTCACCGTCCACCCCGCCCAGGTCACCGCCATCATCGGCCCCAACGGCGCAGGCAAGAGCACCCTCTTCCACTGCCTGGCCGGCACCCTCCGCCCCACCACCGGCCACATCCACTTCGCCGACCGCGACATCACCCACCTCCCCGCCCACGCCCGCACCCGCCTCGGCATCGCCCGCACCTTCCAGCAACTCTCCGTCTTCCCCACCCTCACAGTCGCCGATAACGTCCGGGTAGGCGCAGAACAAGGCCACATCCCCGACCCGGCAGCCGTAGAACGAACCCTCCGTCTCCTCAACCTCGACGGCCTGCGCAACGCCCCCGCCGCGGCCCTCCCCACCGGCACCCTCCGCCGCGTCGAACTCGCCAGAGCCCTCGCAGGCACCCCCCGCGTCCTTCTCCTCGACGAACCCGCAGCCGGCCTCGACAACGCCGAAGTCACCGCCATGGCCCGCATCCTGAAGGCCCTCGCGGCCGACGGCACCGCCCTCCTCGTCGTGGAACACGACCTCGACCTGGTGGCCGACCTGGCCGACGTGGTCCACGTCATGGCGGCCGGCCGCATCATCGCCTCCGGCCCACCGGACCACGTACTGGACACACTCGGCGCGAGAGAGCCCGCCCCATGACGGCCGCCACGACCATCTCCCTGCGCCACGCGCGCGTGCGCTACGGCCCCCTGGAGGCCCTGCACGGCGTCACGATCGCCGCCCCGGCCAAGGGCCTCACGGTCCTGCTGGGCCGTAACGGCTCAGGCCGTACGACGGCCCTGCGCGCCCTGGCCGGCACCGTGCCGCTGTCCGGCGGCGCCGTGGTGTGGGACGGCGCCGACGTGAGCCGTATGCCCGCATACGAACGAGCCCGCCGCGGCATCTGCATGGTCCCCGAACGCCAAGCCGTCTTCGGCTCGCTCACGGTCCACGAGAACCTCGAACTGGCCGCCCGGGACCACGACTTCGCCCTCCAGGCCTACCCCCAGCTCAAGCCCCTGCTCCCCCGCCGGGCCGGCACCCTCTCCGGCGGCGAGCAGCGCATGCTCGCCCTCTCCCGCGCCCTGCTGGCACGCGCGCGCGTGGTGCTCGTCGACGAACCGGCCCAGGGCATGTCGCCCGCGGTCGCGGCCCGCACGTACGAGCTGCTGAGCGGACTCGACGCGTGCGTGATCGTCGCCGAGCAGCGCCTGCCACCGGGCCTGCACGGCCGTACACCCGTCTTCGTGCACGAACTGCGGCGCGGGGCCGTCGTGTTCAGCGGAGAGGCGGGCGAGCTGGGGCGGCGGAGAGCGGCGGTCCGAACACCGCGGGGGCCCGGTGCGGCTCCCGGGCGCGGGCCGAGCCCTTCGGGATGAGCAGCAGCGTGCCCGGGTTCAGCCGGTCCGGGCGGCGGCCGATCATGTCCTTGTTGGCCCGGTAGAGCGCCCGCCAGCCGCCCTGGACGCCGTACTCGGCGGCGATGGATACCAGGGTGTCGCCGGACCGGACCGTGTACATGCGGCCCTTGAGCCGGTACCGCCGGGAACAGGACGGCCAGGCCTCCCAGCCCTGCACGGCGAGCACCTCGCGGGCGACGGCGATCTGCTGCTCACGGGTGGCGAGATCCGCGCGCGGGGCGTACTTCAGACCGCCGAACTCCTCCCAGGTGGACGGCCAGAACTGGAGCCCGCCGTAGAAGCCGTTGCCGGTGTCGACGTCCCACCGCCCGCTGCTCTCGCACTCGGCGATGCACCCCAGGGCCACTCGTCCCGCACGCAGTCGTAGGACACGCGCGCGAGGACCGGGCCCGGCACCGGCGGCGGTGGAGCCGCGTGCGCGGTTGCGGGGACCAGGGCCGTGAGGAGGGCTGCGGCGAGGACGATCGACGTGCGGAACATCGGCCCACGCTAAGCAGCCGATGCGGTACGGCCGTCCCGGCGCGTCCGGTGTGCCGAGGGGCCCCACCCGGTCGGACGACCGGACGGGGCCCCGTGCCCGGATCAGGGGGGGGAGCGCCCTTAGAGTTCGAGCTGCTGCCCGGGCACGATCAGGTCGGGATCGCCGCCGATGACCGCCTTGTTGGCCGCGTAGAGCTTCTGCCAGGTGGTGCCGTGCCGGGCGGCGATCTTGCTGAGCGTGTCGCCCGCGCGGACGGTGTAGTCGCCCCGGGAGGCCCCGCGGTTGGTGTGGCCCGTGGCGCGGGTGACCTTCTTTGTCTGCTTCTTGGACTGCTTCGCCGCCGGCTTGGCCGGGGCCGACTTGGTGGTCGCCGAGCCGCCGGTGGAGGCCGCGGGTGCGCTGCCGTACGCTCCGGCCCGTGCCGAACAGGTGGGCCAGGCGCCCCAACCCTGGGCGCGCTGGACCTTGGTGGCCACCGCGATCTGCGCTTCCCTGGAGGCCTTGTCGGCGGTCGGCGCGTAGGCCGAGCCGCCGTATGCGCGCCAGGTGCCGGCGGAGAACTGAAGTCCGCCGTAGTAGCCGTTTCCGGTGTTGATGTGCCAGTTGCCGCCGCTCTCGCACTGGGCGATGCGGTCCCACACTCCGCCGTCCGCCGCCACGGCGTTGCCGGTCGCGGCGAGCAGTCCGAGGGGGGCGGCGAGCAGCGCGGCCCCGGCGAGGACCGCCGTCGTACGATTCTGCGTCTTGCGAGCGTTGTCGTCACGAGCGCTGTTGCGGGTGGTATCGGCACATTCGGACATGAAGTTCCCTCTCGAACAACCCGGGGTCCCCCAGAGCGGGGCGCGTCTCCCACGCATCTGCGCGGTCCTCGCGCTCCGCCCCGTCCGCCGGAGGTCTTGCTGCTTGCTGGCTTGGTGCGGCCGACGGACGTTCCCGAGCGGTGCTCGTTGCACACGGCCGAGGAATCTAAGGAGCGGTGGGGCGGACGACAACCAACGGGCCGTCGCGGCAGGCCAGTTGACCGTTACCGGGGGTAGCGGTGATTTCCGGCCACCCACTTCATTCCGTGATTTCCCGATATTTCGACCAGCGCCCCCATCTGACTGTGACTCACTTCACGCAACCAACTCTCTTGCATTTCCAAGCAGTTGACGGTGAGTGACCAATTCCGTGCCCGAGGTGACGGTCTGGGCTGGATGGATTGATTCCGTTCGCCCTGGAGCGTGACTCTCGCCACAGATCGCCCGTTGTCTTCTTCATGAGCCCGGGACCCGCCCGGTTCACACTTCCCGAGGGGAGCCACCCGTGCCGCGCATGCTCGACGTCAGCGACGAGGTACGCGCCGAGATCGGCGACGAAGAAGCCGACCGGCTGCTCGCCGGAGAGAACGCCCCCGGCAGCTACGACTGCACGTCCTGCCGCACCCCGGGCGACTCCGGACAGGAGCGCACCAGCACCGTCCTGTTCATCGGCGACGAGACCGCCGTCCTGGCCTTCGCCCACGCCACCTGCCTGCCCTCACAGGTCGTCCAGGTCACCGAGGAGCAGCTCCAGGGGGCCGTCCGTTCGATCTCCGGAGACACCGTGGACCTCGACCCCGACAAGGTCGTACCCGAGCAGGCGGTGCTCGGCGTGACCAGCGGACTGGTCCTGATCGCCGGGGAGTTGCACCCGGCGCTGGTGGTCGAGCCGACCGGCCCGATCGTCCGTCCCGGCGCGACGGGACTCGGCGACGACTTCCTGCCGCTGCTGATCGAGCAGGGGTTCATGCCGCTCCCGGAGATCACCGAGGTGCCGCCGGTGCTGCACGGCTGGTCGGTACTGCTCGCCGTCGGCCAGCTGCACGCGGTGCTGCAGCCGAACGCCAACGGCGGCCAGCCGGTCGCCTGGTGGCAGGCGCACCAGCCGCTCCAGGTCACCGAGAGCTGGCGGGCTGCCGCCAACAAGCACCAGCAGGTGCTGATGTTCGCGGCGCCGGTGGGGTCCATCGGGCGCCAGCCGCGCGAGGACCTGCTGCGCGGCGCGCTCGACAAGGCGGCCGCGAACGGGAAGTTGGTCGCCGCGGCGATGCCTCTCGCGGGGACCTGAGGAAGACAACGGGGAGCGTCGCGAACCGCATCTCTTCAGGTGCGGGGTCGTTTGGACATACGTGCACGCATACGACGTTCCCCTCCGCCCCTCCTTCCAGAGTGGGCCATCGGCCACGCCGATCTACGACGCGCTCTACGCCGAGTACGTCAAGTCCTTCCGCACGCTGCCGGGTGACCGCAGCGGCGAGGAGGAGCTGGGCTTCACCGCCTTCGGGAGCATTCCGCACGGCGCGGGGGCATTCGGCGGACACCGGCCGGGCTCGTTCAGCAGCTCCTACAGTGCGTACAGCGCGGGGGCCTACAGCGCCCGGCAGCAGTCGCAGTGGCAGCGGATCGGGCACATCGGGCCGCAGCCCACGGGCATGCACCATGTGCCGGCGGCCCTGCCACCCGGCTCGCGCAGAGGCATCTGAGGCGTCCCGGACGTCAGCAGAGGGCGGCCCCGCACCGGGGCCGCCCTCTCGCTGTCCGCGCCTACTTCTTCTTGTTGCCGCGCTTCTCGCGCACCCGCACCGAGATGTGGATCGGCGTGCCCTCGAAGCCGAACTCCTCGCGCAGCCGGCGCTCGATGAAGCGGCGGTAGCCCGCCTCGATGAAGCCGGAGGCGAAGAGCACGAACCGCGGGGGCTTGGTGCCGGCCTGGGTGCCGAAGAGGATGCGGGGCTGCTTGCCGCCGCGGATCGGGTGCGGGTGGGCGGCGACGAGTTCGCCGAGGAAGGCGTTCAGCCGGCCCGTCGGAACCCGGGTCTCCCAGCCCGCCAGCGCGGTCTCGATCGCCGGGACCAGCTTCTCCATGTGCCGGCCGGTGCGCGCCGAGACGTTGACCCGCGGCGCCCACGCCACCTGGCCGAACTCGGTCTCGATCTCCCGCTCCAGGTAGTAGCGGCGCTCCTCGTCGAGGGTGTCCCACTTGTTGTACGCGATGACCAGCGCACGCCCGGCGTCGACGGCCATCGTCACGATCCGCTGGTCCTGCACCGAGATGGACTCGGAGGCGTCGATCAGGATGACCGCGACCTCGGCCTTCTCGACGGCTGCCGCGGTGCGCAGCGAGGCGTAGTAGTCGGCGCCCTGCTGGAGGTGGACGCGCTTGCGGATGCCGGCGGTGTCGACGAACTTCCAGGTGACGCCGCCGAGTTCGATCAGCTCGTCGACCGGGTCGCGGGTGGTGCCCGCCATCTCGTTGACGACGACGCGCTCCTCGTTCGCCACCTTGTTGAGGAGGGAGGACTTGCCGACGTTCGGGCGGCCGATGAGCGCGATACGACGCGGGCCGCCGATCCCGGCGGCGCCGAAGGTCTGCTCGGGGGCGTCCGGCAGGGCCTCCAGGACGGCGTCGAGCATGTCGCCGGTGCCGCGGCCGTGCAGCGCGGAGACAGGGTGCGGCTCGCCGAGGCCGAGGGACCACAGGTAGGCCGCGTCCGCCTCGCCGCTCTGCCCGTCCACCTTGTTGGCGGCCAGCACGACCGGCTTCCCGGCCTTGCGCAGCAGTCGTACGACCGCCTCGTCGGTGTCGGTCGCGCCGACCTTGGCGTCGACCACGAAGACGACGGCGTCGGCGGCCTCGATCGCGTACTCGGCCTGGGCGGCCACGGAGGCGTCGATGCCGAGGACGTCCTGCTCCCAGCCGCCGGTGTCGACGACCTTGAAGCGGCGGCCCGACCACTCGGCCTCGTAGGTCACCCGGTCGCGGGTGACACCGGGCTTGTCCTCCACGACGGCCTCGCGGCGCCCGATGATCCGGTTCACGAGGGTCGACTTGCCGACGTTCGGCCGCCCGACGACGGCGAGCACGGGCAGCGGCCCATGACCGGCCGCCTCGATGGCCCCCTCGACGTCCTCGAGATCGAAGCCCTCTTCCGCGGCGAGCTCCATGAACTCCGCGTACTCGGCATCGCCAAGCGCTCCGTGGTCGTGCTCTGCGCCCGAGCCGTCGGAGTGGATGTGGTCGTTCATGAAGTCCGTACCTCGTCGTTCATTCGTGGTGATCGGTGGACCACCCGGTTTCTCCCGGTTGATCCACTACTTAGTGTCGCCTAGCGCCCGGTGAGGCGCCTGGCGTTTTCCAGGTGGCCGGTGAGCTGTTTCTGGATGCGCTCGGTCGCCTCGTCGAGGGCCTTGCGGGTACGCCGTCCGCTTCCGTCGCCCGCCTCGAAGGGGTCGCCGAAGACGACGTCGATACGGCTGCGCAGCGGAGGCAGCCCCTTTATCAACCGTCCGGCCCGCTCGGAACTTCCCAGGACGGCGACCGGCACGACCTGCGCACCGCTGCGGACCGCGAAGTAGGCGAGCCCGGCGCGCAGCGCGGCGAAGTCGCCCTCGCCGCGGGTGCCCTCGGGGAAGATCCCGAGGACGCCGCCGGCCGCGAGGACGTCCAGCGCCCGGGTGATGGCCGTACGGTCGGCGCCCGACCGGTCCACCTTGACCTGGCCGATGCCCGTCAGGAAGGGGTCGAGCGGGCCGATGAACGCTTCCTTCTTGATCAGGAAGTGCGTCGGCCGGGGCGCCACGCCCATGACCATCGGGCCGTCGATGTTGTGGGAGTGGTTGACGGCGAAGATCACCGGGCCGGTCGCGGGCACCTTCCAGGCGCCCAGCACACGCGGCTTCCACAGCCCGTACATCAGGCCGACGCCGATCCGGCGCCCGACCTCGGCACCCCGCTCGGACGCGGGCTTCGCTGACGTGGCCTCGGTCACTTCCCGGCCCGCTTCTCCTCGACGAGCGTGACGACGCACTCGATGACCTGCGCGAGGGTGAGCTCGGTGGTGTCCACCTCGACCGCGTCGTCCGCCTTGGCGAGCGGCGAGGTCTTGCGGGAGGAGTCGGCCGCGTCCCGCTTGATCAGCGCCTCACGGGTGGCGTTGACGTCGGCACCCGCCAGCTCACCGCTGCGGCGGGCCGCACGGGCCTCCGCGGAGGCGGTGAGGAAGATCTTCAGGTCGGCGTCGGGCAGCACGGTCGTACCGATGTCACGCCCCTCGACGACGATGCCCTTCTCGGCCGCGGCCGCGATCGAGCGCTGCAGCTCGGTGATCCGGGCCCGCACCTCGGGCACCGCGCTCACGGCGCTGACCTTGGAGGTGACCTCCTGGGTGCGGATCGGGGCGGCCACGTCGGTGCCGTCGACGGTGATCGTCGGGTTCTCCGGGTCGGTGCCGGAGACGATCTCCGGCTTGCCGGCCACGGCGGCGATCGCGGTCGGGTCCTCGATGTCGATCCCGTTGGCCACCATCCACCAGGTGATCGCCCGGTACTGCGCACCGGTGTCCAGGTAGCTCAGGCCGAGCTGCGCGGCCACGGCCTTCGACGTGCTCGACTTGCCCGTGCCGGAGGGACCGTCGATGGCGACGATCACGGACTGGGCGGCGCCGTTTTCCACGTGGGGACACCTTCCTGGTGCGGTGTGGCGAGTGGTGGTGGGCGCGAAAGCGCCCCGCACAAGGTTACTGGCTTCCCGGGTCCCCTCTTACAGGCGGATGATCGGGAGGATCACTGCCGGATGGACCAGCCCCGCTCGCGGAGCGCCGCGGTCAGCACCGGCGCCGACTGCGGCTCCACCATCAGCTGGATCAGACCGGCCTGCTGCCCGGTCGCGTGCTCGATGCGTACGTCCTCGATGTTGACCCCGGCCCGGCCGGCGTCCGCGAAGATACGGGCCAGCTGGCCCGGCTCGTCGCTGATCAGGACGGTCACGGCCTCGTACACCCGCGGCGCGGACCCGTGCTTGCCGGGCACCCGGACCTGCCCGGCGTTCCCGCGCCGCAGCACGTCCTCGATCCCGGCGACGCCCTCGCCCCGCTTGGCCTCGTCGGAGGACTGAAGGGACCGCAGCGCCTCGACCGTCTCCTCCAGGTCGGCGGCGACGTCGGAGAGCAGGTCGGCGACCGGCCCGGGGTTCGCGGAGAGGATGTCGATCCACATCCGGGGGTCGGAGGCGGCGATCCGGGTCACGTCCCGGATGCCCTGACCGCACAGCCGTACGGCCGCCTCCTCGGCCTTCTCCAGGCGCGCGGCGACCATGCTGGAGACCAGGTGGGGCATGTGGGAGACCAGGGCGACCGCGCGGTCGTGGGCGTCGGCGTCCATGACGACCGGCACGGCACGGCAGTGCGAGACCAGCTCCAGAGCGAGGTTGAGGACCTCGGTGTCGGTGTCACGAGTGGGCGTGAGCACCCAGGGCCGGCCCTCGAAGAGGTCGCCGGTCGCGGCCAGCGGGCCGGACTTCTCGCGGCCGGACATGGGGTGGGTGCCGATGTACGCGGACAGGTCGAGGCCGAGGGCCTCCAGCTCGCGGCGCGGGCCGCCCTTGACGCTGGCCACGTCGATGTAGCCGCGGGCCAGGCCCCGGCCCATGGCGTCGGCGAGGACCGCCGCCACGTGCGCGGGCGGGGCGGCGACGATCGCGAGGTCGACCGGGCCCTCGGGCGCCTCGTCCGTGCCGGCGCCCAGCGCGGCCGCGGTACGGGCCTGCTCGGGGTCGTGGTCGGTGAGGTGGACGACGACGCCCCGCTGGGAGAGGGCGAGCGCGGCGGACGTACCGATGAGGCCGGTGCCGATGACGAGTGCGGTTCTCACTGGGCGATGTCCTTGCGCAGGGCGGCCGCGGCGCCGAGGTAGACGTGCGCGATGTCGGCGCGGGGCTTGTCGGACTCGATGTGCGCGAGGATCCGGACGACCCGGGGCATGGCGCCCTCGATGTCCAGCTCCTGGGCGCAGATCAGCGGCACGTCGACGATGCCGAGCTTGCGGGCGGCGGCCGCCGGGAAGTCGCTGTGCAGGTCGGGCGTGGCCGTGAACCAGATGCTGATCAGGTCGTCGCAGGTCAGCCCGTTCCGCTCCAGGACGGCGGTGAGCAGGGCGCCGACCTGCTCGTCCATGTGTCCGGCCTCGTCCCGTTCCAGTTGGACGGCTCCCCGGACCGCTCGTACCGCCACGGCTCTGCTCCTTGCTCACGACTGCTCACGGATCGGCTCTTCGCCCGTCCAGCGTAGTCAGCGACGCGCGGGCGGGTGCGCGCCGCCCGCCCGCTGAGACATGTCGCCGGGATCTTGCCAATGTCACCGAATCGCCCCAATTTCGCTACTTGGCGTGGGCCGCCCCCGTGCGCCTCTTTACTCCGGGGCCGCCGGTCCGCTCTCATGGCAGGAAACTCGCCTCGGGGGAGGCCCTTACATGAAGCGTCCTGGACCGCTGCTGACTCTGCTCGCGGGACTGCTGCTCGGCCTGTTCATGCTGTCGCTCAACGCGACCACGGGGACGAAGACGGCCTCGTCCTCGTACCAGGAGGAGTCGCCGACGCCCAAGTCGTCACCGGCTCCCACGAAGACCACCGCGCCACCGAGCCCGTCGCCGTCGCCGACGGCCACGCACACCGGCGTCTACACCGGCCGGACCGACGACGACTCCTCGGCGGTCGCCGTCTCGCTGAAGGGCGGCAAGGCGATCGCGTACTTCTGCGACGGCCACAACATCGAGTCCTGGCTGCAGGGCGACGTCAAAGCCGACGGCACCATGCGGCTCACCGGCAAGGACGGCGCGAAGCTGACCGGCACGGTGAAGGAGGACAAGCGGATCAGCGGCTCGGCCGACGTCGGCGGCGGGCACTACGCCTTCACCATCGACCGGGCGAAGAAACCGTCGGGACTGTTCCGGGCGAACAGCCAGGTGGCCGGCGCCCGGATCGAGGGCGGCTGGATCATCCTGCCGAACGGCAAGCAGGTCGGCATCCTCACCCGCGACGGGAAACCATCCGCCGCGCCCGCCATCGACCCGGACACGGGCGCGGTGACGGTCGACGGAGAGCAGCTCACGGCACGTCCCGTAACTCCTTGACCCTTCTGACCAGGGAGCCGACATGAGTGTCGATCCGAACGCCGCCACCCAGAGTTTCCCGCCGCCGGAACCGGCTCGCCGCCCGCCGAGCCCGGCCCGCTATCTCGTCCCGGCCCTGGTCGCCGCCGCGGTGGCCGTCGGCCTGGGCGTGTACGGCAAGGTCCACGACCCGGCCGGCACCGCCTTCAACATCGCCGGGTTCAGCAGCACCGGCGCGGTGAAGTCGTGGCTGGCGACGACCGCGTTCTTCTTCGCGCTCGTCCAGCTGGTCAGCGCGTTCATGGTGTACGGCAAGCTGCCGGGCCCGCGCTGGGCGTCGAAGCTGCACCGCTGGTCGGGCCGGATCGCGTTCCTGGTGGCCGTCCCGGTCGCCGTGCACTGCCTGTACGCGCTGGGCTATCAGACGTACGAAACGCGCGTTTTGCTCCACTCGATCCTGGGTTGCTTCTTCTTCGGTGCCTTCAGTGCCAAGATGCTGCTGCTCCGCTCGCAGCGGCTGCCCGGCTGGCTGCTGCCGCTCGTCGGCGGGCTGGTCTTCACCGTCCTCACGCTCATCTGGCTGACCTCGGCCCTCTGGTTCTTCCGTACGTTCGGAGTGACGACATGACCCACCGCTCGACGCGGCGCACGGTTCTCCTCGCGACGGGCGCGTCGGCGCTCGCCGCGGGCTGTAGCAAGTACGGGGACAACAGCGACTCCGGATCCTCGTCGGTGCAAGCCTCCGGAGGCCAGGAGCTGGCGAAGACCTCCGACATCCCGGTGGGCGGCGGAAAGATCTTCAAGGACGAGAAGGTCGTCGTCACCCAGCCGAAGAAGGACGAGTTCAAGGCCTTCTCGGCGATCTGCACGCACCAGGGCTGCACGGTGAGCGCCGTGGCGGACGGCACCATCAACTGCCCCTGCCACGGCAGCAAGTACCGCATCGCCGACGGTTCGGTGGCGGGCGGCCCGGCGCCGAAGCCGCTGCCCGCGGAGCAGATCAAGGTGGAGGGAAATTCGATCAAGCTGGCGTGAGGTACCGCGTACGCTCCCGTCCATGCAGCCCGAGACCCTGGTACGCGACCACACGATCTACGCCTGTGTGATGGGTTCGCGCGCCTTCGGCCTCGCGACGGACGGGAGCGACACCGACCGCCGGGGCGTCTACCTGGCGCCCACCGCCCTGTTCTGGCGCTTCGAGAAGCCGCCGACGCACGTGGAGGGGCCGGCCGAGGAGCAGTTCGGCTGGGAGCTGGAGCGCTTCTGCGAGCTGGCCCTGCGCGCCAACCCGAACATCCTGGAGTGCCTGCACTCCCCGCTCGTGGAGCACGTCACCGACACCGGCCGCGAACTCCTCGCCCTGCGCGGGGCGTTCCTCTCCCGCCGGACCCACGAGACCTTCACGCGCTACGCGCTCGGCCAGCGCAAGAAGCTGGAGTCCGACGTCCGCACCCACGGCGCCCCGCGCTGGAAACACGCGATGCACCTGCTGCGCCTCCTGACGACCGCCGCCGACCTGCTCCGCACGGGCACGCTCACGATCGACGTGGGAGACCGCCGCGAGCCGCTGCTGGCGGTGAAGCGCGGCGAGGTCTCCTGGCCCGAGGTCGAGTCGTGGATGAACCGCCTGGCCACGGAGGCCGACGAGGCCCTCGCTCGCAGCCCGCTCCCGGAGAGCCCGGACCACCGCCGGGTCGAGGACTTCCTGGTCCGCGTCCGCCGCGCGTCAGCGCTCCAGCCGGATCCTTACGACGAAGTCGTGGAGCGCGTCGTGGACGGCGGGGGCGTCGGGCAGCGCTGAGGCGGCCTGCGCCTCGTCCAGCACGCCGTGCAGCCGCTCGACATCGGCCTGCACGCGCGCGTGGTCGACATCGGCGCCCCCGTGCTCCCGTTCGGCCTTCGCGGTGATCAGCTCCGGCAGATACCCGGGAGCCTCGCCGACCTCGCCGAGCAGCGTGGGCAGATGGGCCTGCACCTCACCACTGCGCATGAGATGTACGCCGGTCAGCAGCACCCGGAAGGTGTAGAGCAGCGGCTTGAGTTCGCCGGTCTTCTCGAACAGCCGCCACTGGGTGGTCGCGAACCCCCGGTAGTGGTGAGCGTGGTGACTGGTCAGGACGCCCGGCGCGAGCGCGGCCAGTTCCCGGTGCGCGTCCGTCGTATGCACGACCAGGGGCGAGAGCAGCTGCTCCAGCACATAGCCGTTACGGCGCAGCATGAGCCGTACGAACTTGCGCAGGTCGTGGGTGACGAGGTCCATCTCGACGCCGTCCCGGTCCCACATGCGGGAGCGGGTCTCGTCCGGCTCGCGCAGGCCGACGAGGGCGGCCGTGGGCAGCAGGTGCACGCCCCGCAGGTCCACGTCCGAGTCGCGGGAGGGGAAGCCGTAGAGGTGCGCGCCGGAGACGGTCGCGAACAGCACCGGGTCGGGCTGTTCGGCGACCACCGGCGCCAGGTCGATGTCCAGGGCGTCGATCATCCGTCAAGCGTCCCAGAGGGCTCCCAGGGTCAGCAGGTCGCCCCGGTACTCGATGCGGTCCACCCACTCCGTCGGCCAGGCGTCAGCGCCCAGCCACGCGCCCGCGAAGGCCCCCGTGAGACAGGCGATGGAGTCGGAGTCGCCGGAGGTGCAGGCGGCGCGGCGGATGGCCGTGACCGGTTCGTCGGGGAACAGCAGGAAGCACAACAGGCCGGTGGCGAGGGCCTCTTCGGCGATCCAGCCCGCGCCGGTGGCCAGGCAGGGGTCGGTCTCCGGGTCGACCGACTGCACGGCGTCCCGGAGGCGGGCGAGGATCTCCAGGCACTCGTCCCAGCCGCGGGCGATGAAGTGCTCGGGCGTGGGGTCCTGGCTGCGGGTCCACAGATCGCCGAGCCAGCGCTGGTGGTACTGGCTGCGGTTGTCGTGCGCGTACAGCTGCAGCAGGTCGACGAGTTCGGCCGGCTGGGTGCCCTGTGCGAGCAGGCGTACGGCACGTGCCGTGAGGTCGGAGGCGGCCAGTGCCGTGGGATGCCCGTGGGTGAGCGCGGACTGCAACTGGGCGGCGCCCGCGCGCTGTTCGTCGCTCAGACCGGGAGCGAGCCCGACCGGCGCGACCCGCATGTTGGCACCGCAGCCCTTGGAGCCGATCTGGCTGGCGTCCTGCCAAGGACGGCCCTCGTCCTTGAGCAGGTTGCAGGCTCGCAGGCAGGTGTTCCCGGGCGCCCGGTTGTTCTGCGGGGACTGATACCAGTCCACGAACTCCTCGCGCACCGGCCGCTCCAGCCTTGTCGGCGTCAGCACACCCCGGTCCATCGCCGTCCGCACGCCCCGCCCGAGGGCCAGCGTCATCTGCGTGTCGTCGCTGACGATCGCGGGCTCCGGCAGCCGCATCTGCCGCCATGGCCCGCACTTGGCGAGGATCGACGGCACGTCGTTGAATTCGGTCGGGAAACCGAGCGCGTCCCCGAGGGCGAGCCCGGCCAACGCCCCGGTGGCGGCGCGCTTGTCGACGATCGTGATGGTCATACGGTGTTTCCTTCCCGGTTCGGCCGGAACAATGGCGGCTGGAGGGTGGCGGCGGTGCCCGCGCGATACAGCGCGGCCGGTTTGCCGCGGCCGCCGGTCAACCGGGCGCCCCCCGGCACCGGTTCGACGAATCCGGGCGTGGCGAGCACTTTGCGGCGGAAGTTGGGCCGGTCGAGGGCGGTGCCCCAGACCGTCTCGTAGACGTGCTGGAGCTCGCCGAGCGTGAACTCGGGCGGGCAGAAGGCGGTGGCGAGGCAGGTGTACTCGAGCTTGGCGCCGACGCGTTCGCGGGCGTCGGCGAGGATCCGGTCGTGGTCGAAGGCGAGCGACAGTGCTATGTCACATACCACCCAGCGCGCGTCCGCCGCGTCACTCCCTCCGTGCGGCTCCGGCGCGTCCGGCAGCAGCGCCGCGAACGCGACGGACACGACTCGCATACGGGGGTCACGGCCGGGCTCGCTGTAGGTCCGCAGCTGCTCCAGGTGCAGTCCGGTGACGTCCGCGAGCCCGGTCTCCTCGGCGAGCTCCCGCCGGGCGGCGGTCTCGGCGGACTCGTCCGGCTCCACGAAGCCACCGGGCAGCGCCCAGCGACCGGCGTACGGCTCCTGACCGCGCTCCACCAGCAGGACGTGCAGGGCGCCGTCGCGGACGGTGAGCACGGCGAGGTCGACGGTGACGGCGAAGGGCTCGTACGCGTACTTGTCGTACTCCACACCCACCCTCTTAATAGTCAACACGACTATAAAGAGGGTGGGTGTGGCGGCACAACCCCTACGTCACAACTCCGTTGCCCTGGACGGCGCGAACGCCGCCACGAGGGCCCCGACCCCCGCGGCCCCCGCCGACACCCACAGCGCCGGTGCGCAGCCGTCCAGGAAGGACGCGGGTGAGCCGTAGCCGCCGTACTGCGTGAACACCAGGGCGGCGACGGCGACTCCGAAGACACCGCCGAGTTCGCGCAGGGCGTTGTTGACGCCGGCCGCGACGCCCGCGTCGCCGAGGGGGACGGCGGAGGTCACGGCGTTGGCGACGCTCGGGAAGACCATGGAGATGCCGATGCCGGCGATGATCAGCGGGAGGACCAACTGGTCGTAGCCGACGCCGGGTTCGACCTGCCGGGCGAGCAGGGCGAGGCCCGTGCCCTGGAGGAGCAGGCCGGCCAGCATGAAGAGCCGGGTGCCGAAGCGGTCCGCGAGGGCGCCCGCGACCGGCGCGATCAGCAGCGGCATGCCGGTCCAGACGAGGATGCGCACGCCGGCCTCCAGCGGGGAGTAGCCGAGCCCGGTCTGGAAGAGCTGCGTGATCATGAAGAGGGCGCCGAGCAGGGAGCCGAAGAGGAGGAACGCGACCGCGTTGGCGGCGGAGAAGCCGCGGTTGCGGAAGTGCCCGAGCGGCAGCATCGGATAGCGGGCGCCCCGGCGCTCCCAGACGAGGAAGGCCGCCGTGAACACGATCCCCGCGGCCAGCGCGGACAGCACCTCGGCGCTCCCCCAGCCCACCTGGGGCGCCCGGACCGGCGCCCAGGCCAGTCCGGTCAGCCCGGCGGCGGCCAGCACCAGCCCGACGAGGTCGAGTTGGGGCCGGGTGCCGTAACTCTCGTGGAGCTTGGTGGCTGCGAAGGGCAGCATCGCGAGGCCGATCGGGACGTTCAGCCAGAAGATCCACTGCCAGGACAGGCCCTCGGTGACGGCTCCGCCGAGCACGGGTCCGGCGGCCACGCCGAGGCCGGTCACCCCGCCCCAGACACCGATGGCGACGCCCCGCTTCTCGGCCGGGAACGCCTCGCTGATCAGGGTGAGGGTGAGCGGGAGGAGTACGGCCGCCCCGGCGCCCTGCACCACGCGTGCACCGATGAGCTGGCCCGGGCCGCCCGCCAGCGCGGAGGTCACGGAGCCGAGGGTGAAGACGGCGAGCCCGACGACGTACATCCGCCGCCGCCCGAAGCGGTCGCCGAGTGCGGCGCCGGTCAGGGTGAGGCAGGCGAAGACCAGGTTGTAGGCGTTGATCGTCCACTCCAGGTCCGACAGGCTCGCCCCGAAATCGGCCCGCAGCGCGGGCAGCGCGGTCGACACGACCACCACGTCGAGGGAGCACAGGAGGGCGCCGAGGCCGGCCAGGAGCACGGTCCAGACGCGTCGGGTCGGGGGCGGTTCGGCGGGTGTCTTCGGTACGGAGACACTCAGTGTGTCGGTCATGACGGGGATTCCTTCCATGAGCTCTTGAGGTCGCTCACGGAAGGCAGACCACGCTCACCCCGGAAAGGAATCGCGCCGCCCGAGGAAGGCCAGCAGCCGCGCGTCGGGCCCCGCGGACGGCGGCACGGCGACCGGTGCGGCGAACCGCACGCCCCGGTCCTCGGTCGCCACCACGCACCGCGCCACGGGCAGCAGGTCGGCCGCCAGCCCGGGGGGTATGGGCCGGGGCCGCCCGCACGCCTGCGCCACGTCCCAACCGTGGACGGTGATCTCCACGGCCCCCACGGCCGCCATCACCCGCACGTCCAGCGGCAGTTCACCCACGAGCACCCGCTCCCCCGGTCCGGCCGCCCAGGCGCCGAGCACGGCGCACGCGCGCGTGCGGAACGCGCACGCGAGATCGGCACCCGGGTGCCCCGGAACCAGCCCGATCCGCCCGCCCGTGAGCCCCTCGTGCAGGGCGTCCAGCGAGTCGTCGAGATGCCCGAGCAGCTCGCCCAGGTCCCACTCCCCGCACGGCGTGCCCCGCTCCAGCCCGTCCGGCGCCACCTCGGCGACGCTCCCCAGCGCGTAGGCGAGCGAACGCTCCAGCAGCTCCCCGGCGTTCACCCGAGCACCCTGGGGAACCCGAAGCGCTCGACCTGGTCGAGGTCGATGAAGGCGGTGATGCGGGCCACCGTGCCGCCCGCCACGGTGAGCACCTGCACCGAGTGCGCCCGCAGTACGCCGTCCACCCCGCGCACGTACATGACGACGGCGGGCTGTCCGTTCGCGCGCGTGGGCAGCATCCGGTAGCGGCCCTCGCCGTGTCCGCGCGAGCGCAGGAACAGCAGGACGTCCTTCTGGCCGCTGAACCACTCCAGGTTGGGCGGCATCTCCAGTTCGACGCCGTCCTGGAGGAGGTCGAGCAGGGCGTCCATGTCGGCGTGTTCGAAGGCGGCCATGTACCGGTCGAGCACCTCGCGGTCGGCCGCGCCGTCGGGTTCCACGACGAGGTCCTCGTCCGGGGCGACCTCGTCGAGCCGGGCACGCGCGCGTTGGAGGCTGCTCTTGACGGCCGCCGTCGACGTCCCGAGCAGCGACGCGACCTCGGGCGCCCGCCATGCCAGGACGTCCCGCAGGATGAGCACCGCCCGCTGCCGCGCGGGCAGGTGCTGGAGCGCGGCGACCAGCGCGAGCCGCAGGCTGCCCCGGGCGGCCACCACGGTCGCCGGGTCGACGAGCGCGTCGGGCAGCGGCTGGAGCCACGGAACATCCGTCACAGGGCCCCTCAGAGGCTCCTCGGGCGCCTGTGACGGCCCCCCGAGCCCCGCGGGCAGCGGACGCCGCGCGCGGCCCTCCAGAGCCGTCAGACACGTGTTGGTGGCGATCCGGTGCAGCCAGGTCCGCAGCGACGCGCGTCCCTCGTAGCCGTCGTAGGACCGCCAGGCCCGCAGATACGTCTCCTGCACCAGGTCCTCGGCCTCGTCGACCGAGCCCAGCATCCGGTAGCAGTGCGCCAGCAGCTCCCGCCGGTACGGGTCCGTCAGCCGTACGAACTCGTCGCGGTCCGTCGTCGTCGCGGGCATGGCCATTCCTCTCGCCGGTCATCAGTACAGACCGGCGGCGGACCGAAAACGAATCGGCCGGCCCCGGAGAGAATCCGGAACCGGCCGTTCACAGCACCCGTGGTGTCTACAGGTCGACTTCCTGCATCAGCATGCCGACCTCGGTGTTCGACAGCCGCCGCAGCCAGCCCGACTTCTGGTCGCCCAGGGTGATCGGGCCGAAGGCGACCCGCACCAGCTTGTCGACCGGGAAGCCGGCCTCCGCCAGCATGCGCCGGACGATGTGCTTGCGGCCCTCGTGCAGGGTGACCTCGACGAGGTAGTTCTTGCCGGTCTGCTCGACGACCCGGAAGTGGTCCGCACGCGCGTACCCGTCGTCCAACTGGATGCCGTCCTTGAGCTTCTTGCCCAGGTCGCGCGGGATCGGGCCCACGATGTGCGCGAGGTAGACCTTCTTCACGCCGTACTTGGGGTGGGTCAGCCGGTGGGCCAGCTCGCCGTGGTTGGTGAGCAGGATGACGCCCTCGGTCTCGGTGTCGAGCCGGCCGACGTGGAAGAGCCGCGTCTCCCGGTTGGTGACGTAGTCGCCGAGGCACTGCCGGCCCTCGTTGTCCTCCATGGTGGAGACGACACCGGCGGGCTTGTTCAGCGAGAAGAACTGGTACGACTGGGTCGCGACCGTCAGGCCGTCGACCTTGACCTCGTCCTTCTCCGGGTCGACCCGCTTGCCCTGCTCCAGGACGATCTCGCCGTTGACCTCGACCCTGGCCTGCTCGATGAGCTCCTCGCAGGCGCGCCGGGAGCCATAGCCGGCGCGGGCGAGGATCTTCTGGAGCCGCTCGCCCTCCTGCTCGGCGCCCGGGAAGGTCTTGGGGAGCTTGACGTCCTTCTTGCCGGCGTACCGCTCCCGGTTGCGCTCCTCGGCGCGGGCGTCGTACTCACGGGAGGTCGCGGGCGCCCAGCGCCCCCGCCCGGTGCCCGGGGACTGCTTCGGGCCGCCCTTGGCCCCGCCGCGCGCCGAAGCGCCGCGCCCGGACTTGGGGCCCTCCGGGGAGGCGCCGGGGCCCACGTCGTAGCGCCGCTCCTCCGGGCGGGGCTTCTTCGGCCGGCCGCCCTGCTTGTCATCGCGGTCGTTGCCGGCGCCACGGTAGTTTCCGCGGCCCCCGCTGCTCCCGCCGCGGCCGCCGCTGTTGCCACCACGGCTCCCGCCGTTGTTTCCGCTGCTGTTCCTGCCGCTGCTGCTTCGCATCAAATTTCCGTCTTGTCGTCTGCGTCTTCCGAATCCGGAGCGTCCGGATCGAACGACGGGACCCCTTCCAGTGTCTCGGCCTCGATCGCCTCCGCCTCCGGGAGGAAGGGCGCGAGCTCCGGGAGTTCGTCCAGGCCGCGCAGGCCCATCCGCTCCAGGAAGTAGTTCGTCGTCGTGTACAGGATCGCACCTGTTTCAGGTTCCGTGCCCGCCTCCTGGACCAGACCACGCTGGAGCAGGGTCCGCATGACCCCGTCACAGTTGACTCCGCGTACGGCCGAGACACGGCTGCGGCTCACCGGCTGGCGGTAGGCGACGACGGCGAGGGTCTCCAGCGCCGCCTGGGTGAGCCGGGCCGTCTGGCCGTCCAGGACGAGCCGCTCGACGGCGGGCGCGTACTCGGCGCGGCTGTAGAAGCGCCAGCCGCCGGCGATCAGCCGCAGCTCGAATCCGCGCCCCTGCACGGTGTACTCGTCGGCCAGCGCCCGCAGCGCGTCCGCGATCTGCCGCTTGGGCCGCTCCAGGATCTTCGCCAGGTGCTCGACGGTCGCGGGCTCGTCGACGACCATGAGGACGGCCTCCAGGGCCGGCTTGAGGTCGAGGTCGGCGACGCCGCGGAGCCCTGCCGGGAGTTCCTCGGTCTCCTCGGTCATGGTTTCTTCTCCTCCTTGGGCACCTCGGGCGGCCGGTCGAACTCGTCCGTCACCGTGGGCGTCTCCTCGCCCTCCCCGCCGGTCCACCGCACGATCAGCTCGCCGAGCGCGGTCTCCTGGTCGAGCGCGACGGCCTTCTCCCGGTACAGCTCAAGCAGCGCCAGGAACCGCGCCACGACGGTGAGCGTGTCGTCGGTGTCCTCGACGAGGTCCCGGAAGCTGGCCTCCCCGAGCTCCCGCAGCCTGGCGACCACGATCCCGGCCTGCTCCTGCACGCTGACCAGCGGGGCGTGGATGTGGTCGACGTACACCTGCGGCTTGGGCCTGGGCTGCATCGCCTTGACGGCGAGCTTGGCGAAGCCCTCGGGGCCGATGCTGATGACGACCTCGGGCAGCAGCTCGGCGTGGTGCGGTTCGAGTCCGACGGTACGGGGGTAGCGCCGGGCCTCCTCGTCGAGGCGGGCGTTGAAGATGTCGGCGATCTGCTTGTACGCGCGGTACTGGAGCAGCCGCGCGAAGAGCAGGTCCCGCGCCTCCAGCAGGGCCAGGTCGGCCTCGTCCTCGACCTCGGCGGAGGGCAGCAGCCGGGCGGCCTTGAGGTCGAGCAGGGTGGCGGCGACGACCAGGAACTCGGTCGTCTGGTCCAGGTCCCAGTCCGGGCCCATCGCCCGGATGTGCCCCATGAACTCGTCGGTCACCTTGGACAGCGCGACCTCGGTGACGTCCAGCTTGTGCTTGGAGATCAGCTGGAGGAGCAGGTCGAAGGGGCCCTCGAAGTTGGCGAGGCGGACCTTGAAGACGCCGTCGTCGGGCTCGTCGGGTCCGCCCGGTTCCTCGGGTTCCGGTACGACGACCGGAGGTTCTTCGACGGGCGGCTCCTCCACCGGAGCCGCCGGTTCGACCGTTGCGACCGTTTCGGCCTCCGGCGCGGCCGCTCCCCTGCCCAGCGCACGCCGACGGCCGGCTGCTGGGCCGGGGGCGGGAACGTCGTTCGAGGTCATGGCCCCCGCAGGCTACCGCCTACCGCCCGCGCAGCCGGCGTACCAGAATGCTCGCGTCCCCGCGGGACTCCAGATCCGCCAGGACCACGGCGACCGCCTCACGCACTATCCGCCCGCGGTCGACGGCCAGCCCGTGCTCGCCGCGGAGCACCAGGCGGGCGTGCTCCAGGTCCATCAGCTCCTCGGCGGACACGTACACGGTGATCTTCTCGTCGTGCCGCTCCCGCCCGCTGGGGCGCCGGTTGGCGGCCCGGCCGCGCTTGCCGCGCGGCTGGGCGTTCGGGTCGGCCTGGGCAGAACCTTCCTGCGCCTCCGGACGCCGACCGGAGCGCTCCGCGGCCGCGGCCCGGCTGCGGGACTCGCCCGCGTCGGCCGCGTCCGGCTCCGCCGCCACATGCTCCGCGCCCTCGCCGTCGCCGCCCTGCGCGGGCACCGACTGCGGCGCGTCCTCCGACGCGTTCGCGGCCGGGTCGCTCTCCCCGGCGGGCGCGGGCACACGGGCTTCGCCGTTGGCCCCCCGCCGCGGAGTGGACGGCTGGAGCGCCATTCCCCCTGTCGTACGGAAGAGTTCGTCGGCCCCCGGCAGACTCACTCGGCGTGACACCGGGCGAGCACCTCCCTGGCGAGCTGGCGGTAGGCGGCGGCGCCGACGGAGTTGGAGGCGTACGTGGTGATCGGCTCGCCGGCGACCGTGGTCTCCGGGAAGCGGACCGTGCGTCCGATGACCGTGTGGTAGACGTGGTCGTCGAACGCCTCGACCACACGGGCCAGGACCTCGCGGCTGTGGACCGTGCGCGAGTCGTACATCGTGGCCAGGATCCCGTCGAGCTCCAGCTCCGGGTTGAGCCGCTCCTGGACCTTCTCGATGGTCTCCGTCAACAGGGCGACACCGCGCAGCGCGAAGAACTCGCACTCCAGAGGCACTATCACCTTGTGCGCGGCCGTCAGGGCGTTGACCGTGAGCAGGCCGAGCGAGGGCTGACAGTCGATCACGATGTAGTCGTAGTCGGCCATCAGCGGCTTCAGGGCCCGCTGGAGCGTCGACTCGCGCGCGACCTCGGAGACCAGCTGGACCTCGGCGGCGGACAGGTCGATGTTGCTGGGCAGCAGGTCCATGTTCGGGACCGCCGTCTTCAGGAGCACCTCGTCGGCCGCCATGCCCCGCTCCATGAGCAGGTTGTAGACCGTGAGGTCGAGCTCCATCGGGTTGACACCGAGGCCCACCGACAGCGCGCCCTGCGGGTCGAAGTCCACGAGCAGCACGCGCCGGCCGTACTCCGCGAGCGCGGCACCCAGGTTGATGGTCGACGTGGTCTTGCCCACGCCGCCCTTCTGGTTGCACATCGCGATGATCTTCGCGGGGCCGTGGTCGGTCAGCGGGCCCGGGATCGGGAAGTACGGCAGCGGGCGCCCGGTCGGGCCGATGCGCTCGCGGCGCTGCCGGGCAGCGTCGGGCGCGAGGGTGGCCGCGTACTCGGGGTCGGGCTCGTACTCTGCGTCGGGGTCGTAGAAGTGCCCTTCGGGCAGTTCGTCGTAGTCGGCGAAGTGGTTGTGGGGCGCGCCACTTCCGTCGCCGGCCATGGCGTTCACGTGATGGCCATCCATGCTCTTGTGTGCTGTCCGGATCACCTGCGGACCCGGGCTCTGTCGGGCTGCGAAGGTGCGCACAGCAACGGAGCCGACAGCCTCGAACCCCGCGGGACCCTGGTCCCCTACCGGCGTTCCTGGTTGACCACCCCCGGGAGAAAATGTCGACTCATTCACAAGTCGTCTTACCTCCTTGGTGACCAGGAAACTTCTAGACAGGTCGGCGTGGCACCATGCCGACGGTTGGCGACTCTATGGCGTGTCGGGCGTCCGCAGCAACACAATCCGCCGGACCCGGCAGGATGTGTCGGCAATGAAACATCCCTCTGTCAAGGGCGTACGGCCGTCGCACGGCAGGTTTCACCGGTGCGCGAATCGACCAAAGGGTTACGTTCGAGGCGAGTTGACCGAGCGTCGCAAAGTGACCATACACACATCCGGCCGGACCTTGTGGGCAAGGTCCGGCCGCATGTGCGTGGTTGACGCGCCTTGTTGACGTATCGCCTTTACGAAAAGGTGACTTAGCAGTTCGGCGAGGTCGGGGCTCAGCCCAGCAGGGTCTCGAGCTCCACGTGCTCCAGGCCGTGCGCCTCCGCGACCTCGCGGTAAACGACCTTGCCGTCATGCGTGTTGAGGCCCTTGGCGAGCGCGGCGTCGCGGCGCAGCGCCTCGACCCAGCCGCGGTTGGCGAGCTCGACGATGTACGGGAGCGTCGCGTTGGTGAGCGCGTAGGTGGAGGTGTTGGGCACCGCGCCGGGCATGTTGGCGACGCAGTAGAAGACCGAGTCGTGGACCTGGAAGGTCGGCTCGGCGTGAGTGGTCGGACGGGAGTCCTCGAAGCAGCCGCCCTGGTCGATGGCGATGTCGACAAGGACACTTCCGGGCTTCATGCGCGACACGAGCTCGTTGGTGACCAGCTTCGGGGCCTTGGCGCCCGGGATGAGCACCGCGCCGATGACGAGGTCGGCGTCCAGGACGGCCTTCTCCAGCTCGAAGGCGTTGGACATGATCGCCCGGACCTTGGTGCCGAAGACCTTGTCGGCCTCGCGGAGCTTGTTGATGTCGCGGTCGAGCAGCGTGACGTGGAAGCCCATGCCGACGGCGATCTGGGTGGCGTTCCAGCCGGAGACACCGCCGCCGATGACGACGGCGCGCGCGGGCTGGGTGCCGGGGACGCCGCCGGGCAGGACACCGCGGCCGCCGACCGAGCGCATCAGGTGGTAGGCGCCGACCTGCGGGGCGAGGCGGCCCGCGACCTCGGACATCGGGGCGAGCAGCGGGAGCGCGCGGGAGGGCAGCTCGACGGTCTCGTATGCGATCGCGGTGGTGCCGGACTCGATGAGCGCGTCGGTGCACTCCTTGGAGGCGGCCAGGTGCAGGTAGGTGAAGAGCGTCTGGTCCTTGCGGAGCCGGTGGTACTCCTCGGCGATGGGCTCCTTGACCTTCAGCAGCAGGTCGGCGGTGGCCCACACCTCGTCGGCGGTCTCCAGGATCTTCGCGCCCGCCGCCACGTACTCCGCGTCCGTGATCGACGAGCCGGCACCGGCGTTGCGCTCGATGACGACCTGATGACCGTTGCGCACCAGCTCGTGCACACCGGCGGGGGTGATGGCCACCCGGAACTCGTTGTTCTTGACCTCGCGGGGGATGCCGACCTTCACGTCGATCACGGTCCTTGGCTCAGAGGGTATGGGGCGATACAGGGGGCAATACAACACATACCCGGCCATGCATGAGCACACCAGGATGCACCGCAGGAGAAGGTGCGGCGGATCCAGTTTAATGAAGGTGTTCCCGCTGTCTAGCCTTTCATTGCATCAATCTTCTGCGGATGTACTACGGATTTCGCAGGCATCAGCGTCTTGTTTCGCCTCATCGCCCTGCTCGGGCTCCTCGCCGAGCAGCCGCTCGGCGGTGCCGCGGTGCAGCTGAGCGGCGGCGGGATCCCCGAGGTGCTCGAGCGTGTCGGCGAGCCGCAGCTGGAGCGCCGCCTGCAGTCGTACGTCCTCGGCGCGGCGCGCCCACTCCACCGCCTCGTGGCAGGTGCGCAGCGACTCCTCGGGCCGCCCGGCGTACTCCTGGACCCGCGCGAGCTCGCTCAACGCCCGTGCGTGGGCGGCCACATCACCGTTCTTGCGGTATCCGGCGACCGCCGCCTTCCAGTTCCGCAGCGCCTCGCCGTAACGGCCCGCGTAGGTGTACGCGGCGGCGATACGGCCGTACAGCCGGGCGGCCTCGGCGCGCTCGTCCCGGGCCAGCCGCTGGGCCAGGGCGCGGCCGAACCAGTCGGCCGCCCGGTCGTAGTCCCCGAGCTCCTGATGCGCACCACCTACGGATTCCATTGCGCGGCCGGTCGCGTACGGGTCATTTGCCTGGCGTCCGGCATCCAAAGCCGACCGGTATCGCAGCAGAGCGTCCGCCGTGCGGCCGGTCTGGGCGTCCAGGTCGCCGAGGTTCAGCAGCGCGGCGGCCTTCTCCCGGGGCAGCTTGCGACGCTCGGCGACATCGAGGACCAGCCCGTGGATGCCGTACAGGTCGGGCGCGGCGGCCTGCGTGCCGAAGTGCGCGACCATGGCCCTGACCAGCTGGGACATCAGCCGCCGGGCCAGCGTGTCGAGCTCCCCGTCGGCCACCGCGAGCCGGGCCGCGGCCAGCAGGGCGGGCCTGCGGACGCGCAGCCAGTCCTCGGCGGCCCGGGGGTTCGGGAAGCGCAGCGAGCGGGGCATGCCCTGGAGCTTCTCGCGGGCCTCGGGGTTGTCGGTCTCGGTGATCGCCCGGCAGGACTGGAGCAGCCGTACCGTGCGCTCCAGCATCCGGGCGCGGGCCAGCTGGAGCTCGCCGGGGCGGTCCTGGGTCTCGGTGAGGGCCTTGAGGAACGGGTGCAGACAGGCCGGGACCTCGTACTGCGGCAGCGGTGACTCCACCGCCCGCAGCAGGCCGAGGGCGACGAAGTCGTCCAGGGTGGTCCGCGCGCCGTTCACCGAGCAGCCGGCCAGCGCGGAGGCGGTGTGCGGGTCGACCAGGCCGGCCGGGGCGAGGGAGAGCAGTCGCAGTATCCGGGCGGCCACCGAGGGCAGGGAGGCGTATACGAGGCGGAACGCCCGGCTGAGCGGGGTGCCGTCGTCGACCTCCGCGCGCAGCTGCTTGGCGAGGTCGGCGACGGCCGCCTTGGGGCGGGCGGCGAGCCAGCCGCCGGCCAGGGTCAGCGCGGCGGGCTGGCCCTGGCACTCCTCGACCAGGCCCTCGGCGGCCCGCGGGTCCACGGTGATGCGGACCGAGCCGGTGTACCGGGTGAGCAGCTCGATGGCGGACTTGGTGTCGAGGCCGCCGAGCGTGCAGGGGCGGACGTCGGAGATGCCGGTCAGGGGGCCGTCGGAGACGGCGACGACCAGGCAGTCCGGGGTGTCGGGCAGCAGCGCGTCGACCTGTTCGGCGTCCGTGGCGTCGTCGAGCAGGATCAGCATCCGGCGGTCGGCGAGGGCCGTGCGGAGCGCCTCGGTGAGGTCGTCCTCGGCGGCGCCGGCGGGAGTGGGCCGGTCGAGGGCTGCGAGGAGTTCGCGGGCGGCGCGCTCGACCGGTACGGGCGTGCCGTCGGGCTCGCTCAGCCGGGCGCGCAGCACCCCGTCGCCGTAACCGTCCGCGACCTGTCGTACGAGCTCCTCGGCGAGGGCCGTGCGGCCGGAGCCGGAGCGGCCCGCGATGAGCAGCACGCGCGCGCGTGGCGGCTTCTTTCCGGACAGGGTGTCCAGGCCCGCGCGCTCGATGTCGGCGCGCAGCTCCTTCAACTCCCGTGTACGGCCCAGGAACTGACTCTCCGCCACAGCGTGCCCCGACAGCCGTACGCCGCCTGTGTCCACCGCCTGATCCGTCACGGGCCACGCTCCCGTCCCACCGCACGCGCAAGCCCGCCGGGACTCCGGTGTCGGGCGTTTACAGAGCCTAGTTCACGCTCTGCAACGTTCCTGGTGGAGCGCGGCGGGCAGGTCCCTCGATCGGATCAGCCGATGGTCACACCGGCACGCGGAAGGAGGCGTTCAGGACTCGAACGGACGCGCCGGCCACTCCGCCTCCGCGGGGCGCAGTGCGTCGAGGCCGTCGCCGTTCTGTGCGGCGACGAGTGAAAGGACGCCCACCACGAGGCAGTTGTTGTGCAGTTCACCCGCGAGGACGCCCCGGACGAGTTCGTCGACCGGTACGCGCGCGTACTCCAGGTCGGTCTCCTCGTCCTCGACCGCGAAGCGCTCGCCCTCGGCCTCGGCCAGGTTGCGGGCGAGGAAGACGCGCACGGCCTCGTCGCAGCCGCCGGGCGTGGTGTAGACGTCGGTCAGCACCCGCCAGTCCTCGGCCTTGACGTGCGCCTCCTCGTACAGCTCGCGCTGGGCGGCGTGCAGCGGGTTCTCGCCGGGCACGTCGAGCAGGCCGGCCGGGATCTCCCAGAGCTTCTGGCGCACGGGGTGGCGGTACTGACGGATCAGCAGGACGCGGCCGGCGTCGTCGAGGGCGAGCACGGCGACCGAACCGGGGTGGACCTGGTAGTCGCGGCGGACGACCGAGCCGTCGGGCATGACCACGTCGTCGGTGCGCACGGAGGTCTTGTTGCCCCGGAAGGGGGTCTCCGTCGCCCGGATCTCCCACTCCTCGGGGGTGTCCTTGATCGTCATGCCCTGCCCTTCCCGACGTGCGCAAAAGAAACCGGGGCGCTCACCTTTTGAATGTGCGCGCCCCGGCCACCGTACAACTGTTGTGCTAGTTCGACGTCTTCCGCTCGACAGCCGCCTTCACCAGGCCCGCGAAGAGCGGGTGCGGCCGGGTCGGGCGCGAGCGCAGCTCGGGGTGGGCCTGGGTCGCCACCAGGTAAGGGTGCGTCTCGCGCGGGTACTCCACGTACTCGACGAGCTTGCCGTCGGGCGAAGTGCCGGAGAACACGATGCCGGCCTTCTTCTCCAGCTCCGCGCGGTAGGCGTTGTTCACCTCGTACCGGTGACGGTGCCGCTCCTCGACGTACTCCTTTCCGTCGTACACCTCGCGCACGATGGAGCCCTCGGCCAGCTTGGCCGGGTACATGCCCAGGCGCATGGTGCCGCCCATGTCGCCCTCGCCGGCGACGATGTCGAGCTGCTCGGCCATGGTGGAGATGACCGGGTGACCGGTGGCGGAGTCGAACTCGGTGGAGTTGGCGTCGGAGATGTCGGCCAGGTTGCGGGCCGCCTCGATCACGATGCACTGGAGGCCGAGGCAGAGGCCGAGCAGCGGGATCTTGTTCTCGCGGGCGTACCTGATCGCGCCGACCTTGCCGAGCACACCGCGGTCGCCGAAGCCGCCGGGGATGCAGATGCCGTCGACGTCGGCGAGCTGCGCCGCGGCACCGGCCGGGGTCTTGCAGTCGTCGGAGGTGACCCACTTGATCTTCACGCGGGCCCGGTTGGCGAAGCCGCCGGCGCGCAGCGCCTCGGTGACCGAGAGGTAGGCGTCGGGCAGGTCGATGTACTTGCCGACCAGGGCGAGGGTGATCTCGTGGTCGGGCTTGTGGACGCGGTCGAGCAGGTCGTCCCAGGTCGTCCAGTCCACGTCGCGGAACGGCAGGTCCAGCTTGCGGACGACATAGGCGTCCAGGCCCTCGCCGTGCACGGTCTTGGGGATGTCGTAGATCGAGCGGGCGTCGGGGCAGGCGACCACGGCGGCCTCGTCGACGTCGCACATCAGGGAGATCTTGCGCTTGATCGCGGTGGGGACTTCGCGGTCGCAGCGCAGCACGATGGCGTCCGGCTGGATACCGATGTTGCGCAGGGCCGCAACCGAGTGCTGGGTCGGCTTCGTCTTCAGCTCTCCCGACGGGCCGATGTACGGGAGGAGGGAGATGTGGACGACGAAGACGTTGTCCCGGCCGACCTCGTGGCGGACCTGGCGGACCGTCTCCAGGAACGGCAGCGACTCGATGTCGCCGACCGTGCCGCCGACCTCCGTGATGACGACGTCGACCTCGTCGGTCGCCATGCGGCGGATGCGGTGCTTGATCTCGTTGGTGATGTGCGGGATGACCTGCACGGTGTCCCCGAGGTACTCGCCGCGCCGCTCTTTGGCGATCACGGTCGAGTAGACCTGGCCTGTAGTGACATTGGCGCTGCCGTCCAAGTCACGGTCGAGGAAGCGCTCGTAGTGTCCGATGTCCAGATCGGTCTCGGCGCCGTCGTTGGTGACGAAGACCTCGCCGTGCTGGAAGGGGTTCATCGTGCCGGGATCGACGTTCAGGTACGGGTCGAGCTTCTGCATCACGACGCGCAGGCCCCGGGCCTTGAGCAGCATCCCCAGGCTGGAGGCCGTGAGGCCCTTGCCGAGCGAGGAGGCGACACCCCGGTGACGAAGATGTGCTTGGTCGTCGTGGATTTGGGCGTCATGGCCAAGAGGGGGCTCCCGTGGTCGCGGTCTGGGGTGGCGGTTCGGGGGTTTCTCTCCCACCGGTCCACGGGCTACCAGGGTATCAGCGACGAGGACCGATGGCTTCCGGCCACGCTCTGCACACGCGTCGACACGAACCCGCACCACCGCACCGGTTTCTCACCCGGCGCTCACCCGATCGGCCGATCCGGGTTGCCCGGAGCGGCACACAGATCATCTACGTGCGTCGTATCCTGCTCGGACACTCGCTGCCGAGCCCGGCCGGCGACACGGCACCACCCCCGTCCGTACGCCCCGGAACAACGAGAGCTCGTCAGTTCGTTGAGCATCGATTGTCGTTTTGCCACACGGCCGGAACGACTGCTTTGCTTCACCGCTCAACGACGCATTACAACGACCCCTTGACCGCACCAGCGACAGCCCCCTTTTTGCTCGGGGGGTGACGTGGCCGTTCGACTGGAGTTGCACGTGGCCGGGCGCATCGAAGACTACGCACTCATCGGAGACATGCAGACCGCAGCCCTGGTCTGTCGGGACGGCACAGTGGACTGGCTGTGCCTGCCCCGCTTCGACTCGCATGCCATCTTCGCCGGTCTGCTGGGCACGGAGGAACACGGATTCTGGCGCCTGGGCCCGGCCCACGCCTCCGACGCCCAGCCGCCGAGGGCGGCCCGGCGCACCTACCGCGGCGACTCGCTGATCCTGGAATCCGAGTGGGACACCCCGCGCGGCACGGTCCGGGTGACCGATTTCATGCCCCCGCGTGACGGCGCCCCCCAGCTGATCCGCATCGTCGAGGGCGTCTCGGGCCGCGTCCCGATGCGCTCGGCCCTGCGCATGCGTTTCTCGTACGGCCGCGTCGTGCCGTGGGTGCACAAGCACGAGGGGCGCACGGTCGCCGTGGCCGGCCCGGACTCGGTCTGGTACGACACCGAGTGCGAGACCTACGGCAAGTCCCTGACCACGTACTCGGACTTCACGGTCGCCCCCGGTGACCGGATCACGTTCACCATCTCGTGGCAGCCCTCGCACAAGGAGCCGCCGCCGCTGCCGGAGCCGGAGGCCTCGCTGGAGGCGACCGAGGACTTCTGGCGCGAGTGGGTCGAACACTGCACGTACCACGGCCCGTACCGCGAGGCGGTGATCCGCTCGCTGATCACGCTCAAGGCCCTGACGTACGCCCCGACCGGCGGCATCGTCGCCGCCCCCACCACCTCCCTGCCCGAGGACATCGGCGGCGTCCGCAACTGGGACTACCGCTACACCTGGCTGCGCGACGCGGCCATCACCCTCTCCTCGCTGCTGCGCACCGGCTACCGCGAGGAGGCCCGCGCCTGGCGCGAGTGGCTGCTGCGCGCGGTCGCCGGCGACCCCGAGAACCTCCAGATCATGTACGGCATCGCGGGCGAGCGCGAGCTCGGCGAGGCGGAGCTGGACTGGCTGCCGGGCTACGAGAACTCCGCGCCGGTCCGCGTCGGCAACGGCGCGGCCCACCAGCTCCAGCTCGACGTGTACGGCGAGGTCACCGAGGCCCTGCACCTCGGCCACATGACCGGCCTGGCCCGCAGCGACTACGCCTCCCTGCTCCAGCTCAAGCTGATCCGCTACCTGGAGCAGCACTGGGACGAGCCGGACGAGGGCATCTGGGAGGTGCGCGGCCCGCGCCGACACTTCGTGCACTCCAAGGTCATGGCCTGGGTCGCCGTCGACCGCACCATCAAGCTCATCGAGTCCGGTGACGCGGACGGCCCGCTGGAGCGGTGGCGCGAGCTGCGGGACGACATCCACCGGGATGTCTGTGAGAAGGGTTACGACAAGGAGCGCAACACCTTCACGCAGTCGTACGGCTCGAAGGAGCTGGACGCGTCCCTGCTGCTGATCCCGCAGATGGGCTTCCTGCCGCCCGACGACAAGCGTGTCATCGGCACCATCGAGGCGATCCAGCGCGAGCTGTCCACGCCGGACGGCTTCATCCTGCGCTACCCGACGGAGGGTTCCAGCGAGGGCGTCGACGGCCTCCCCGGCGACGAAGGGGCCTTCCTGGCCTGCTCGTTCTGGATGGCGGACGACCTCGCGATGATCGGCCGCGTGGACGAGGCCCGCAAGCTCTTCGAAAAGCTCCTCGATCTGCGCAACGACCTCGGCCTGCTCGCCGAGGAGTGGGACCCGCGCCTCAAGCGCCAGGTCGGCAACTTCCCGCAGGCGTTCAGCCACGTTCCGCTCATCGACACGGCGCTGCGACTGACTGCGTCGGGCGCGTACGGAGGCTAGCGGCCGCGAGGGGGAGCTGCGCGGCCGTCCGACGGTCTCATCATGGCTGGTCGCGCAGTTCCCCGCGCCCCTTTGGGGCGCTACACCTAGGCTGGAAGCCGACAATTCCCCCTTTCCGGAAAGGGGGGCGGCCATGGCTTCCCTCTCGAAGGCGGGCGCGGCCCTCGCCGCGCTGCGCGAGGATCTGGTCGGCGACGTGTTCGCCCCGGGGGACGCGGGCTACGACGAGGCCCGGACCGTCTTCAACGCGATGATCGACCGGCGTCCGGCGGTGATCGCCCAGTGTGTGACCGACGAGGACGTCGTACGGACGGTCCGCTTCGCCCGCGACCTCGACCTGCCGATCGCCGTGCGCGGCGGCGGACACAGCGTGGCCGGCATGGCGCTGGGCGACGGCGGTGTCGTCGTAGACCTGCGCCACATGCGTGCGGTCACCGTCGATCCGGCGGCCCGCGCGGTACGGGTCGCGGGCGGCGCCACGATGAGCGAGCTGGACCGCGCGACCGCGCCGCACGGCCTCGCCACCACCGGCGGCCGGGCCTCCACCACCGGCGTCGGCGGGTACGTCCTCGGCGGCGGCACGGGCTGGCTGGACCGCTCCTGCGGGCTCGCCGTCGACAACCTGCTCGGCGTCGAACTGGTCACCGCCGACGGCACGCGCGTGCACGCGAACGCCGACGAGAACCCGGAACTCTTCTGGGCGCTGCACGGCGGCGGAGGCAACTTCGGCGTCGCGACGGCGATCACCCTCAAGCTCCACCCGCTCCCGGCGTTCTCCATCGCGATGGTGCTGTACCAGCCGGAGTACGGCCGCGAGGTCGCCCGCGTCTACCGGGAGGTCATCGAGTCCGGTCCGGCGGAGGCGAGCGGCGGGGTCCTGTACGTGACCGGGCCGCCGGAGGAGTTCGTACCGCCGTCTCTGGTGGGCAAGTTGATGTGCGGTGCGCTGGTGGCCTACGCCGGTGCCGAGGAGGACATGCGCAAGACGGCCGAGCCGCTGCTCGCCCTGCCGCACGAGGGCGAGATCGTCACCGCGGTCCCGTACGCCGACTTCCAGACGATGTTCGACGACCCGGAGGGCATGCGGAACTACTGGTCGGCCGAGTACCTGACCGGCCTCCCCGACGAGCTGGTGGACGTCTTCTGCGCCCGCGCGGACTCGATTCCCGCGCCGACCGGCACCCAGCACGTCCTGTTCCCGCAGGGCGGCGCGATCGCCTCGGGCCCGCACGAGTTCCCGGTCCCGTACCGCGACGCCCCCTGGGCGGTCCACCCGTTCGGCATCTGGGAGGACCCGGCGGACGACGAACGCTGCATGCGGTGGGTCCGTGACGTCCGGGCCGACGTACAGCCGTGGAGCACCGGCGCGACCTACCTGAACTTCATCGGCGACGAGGGCGAGGAGCGGGTGGTGGCGGGCCTGGGCGCGGAGAACACGGCGCGGCTGGGCGCGGTGAAGCGGCGGTACGACCCGGACAACGTGTTCCGCTTCAACCACAACATCAAGCCGGGGTGAGGGTCCCGCGGGGCGGCGCGGACGCCGGGCCGCCCCGCACCGCGCGCCCGTCTCAGGACGCCGCCGGCCTCAGCGCCGTCAGGGTGCGCTCCCCCGCCCGGTCTCCCGCCGTCGCCGGGACCAGGGCGATCTCGTCCAGCCCGGCCTCCGCGTAGTCGGCGACACGCGCGCGTACCGTCGCGAGGTCGCCGACCAGGCCCACCGTGCCGGCCGCCTCCGGTGGCAGCGCGCGGACCAGCGTGCCGCGGTCGGCGCCGGACGCGGCCAGCTCGACGGCCTCGGCGAAGCCCGCCTCGGCGAACACCTCGCGGTAGCCCGGCACCGTCAGATAGCCGGCGATGCCGCCCAGGACCTGGGCGAGGGACTCGGGGGCGGGGTCGACGGCGGCCGGCAGCCACGCGGCCAGCGTCGGGGGCGTACGGCCGACCCGCCCGGCCGCCGCGTCCAGTTTGCCGCGCAGCTCACGCACCTGCTCGGGCGAGACCACGTCCAGCAGCATGCGGTCCGCGTGCGCGGCGGCGGTGGCGATCGCACGGTCGCCGAACGCGGCGACGGTGAGCGGCCCACCGGGCGGTGGCAGCCGGCGCCGGAAGGGGCTGCCGGGCACGACGGGCCCACCCGGCGCGGCCTGTAGCAGGCCCCGCACGGCCGCCGCCGTCTCCTCCAGTACGGCGGCGGGGCGCACCCGCGGCCGCCCGTGCACGCCCTCCACGACCCGCCTGCTGGAGGTACCCAGCGCCACGCCGACCGCCCGTCCGGTGACCGCGGCGACGGAGGCGGCACCCCGGGCGACGGTGTACGCGTCCCGCACCGACACCGGCACCGGCCCCGCGGTCAGCGCGATCCGCTCCGTGGCCCGCCCGATGGCCGCCGCGAGGACGAAGGAGTCCCACGTCGGCCCCTCCCCCGCCCACACCTCCCGGTATCCCAGCCGATCGGCGACCACCGCCACCCGCAACGGCTCCTCGACCGGACTGTCGTCCTCCCGCGCCACGGCGACCACACTGAAGTCCATGCCGGGCCCGCTACCCGACGGCATACACGTCAACCCCCCGGAGATGTCCCCACCCGGTCTCCGCAGGTAGCGTCCGCCTATGGACAGCGCTACGGACAGCAGATTCGACACCCAGGGCGCAGGGATCACCGTGCAGCGGGCGCTGGAGCTGCCCGGGCTGCGCAGTGGGCTGCCCGAGGTGCTCGCGGGCGCCGACCGGCTCCAGCGCACCGTGCGCTGGGTGCACGCCGGTGAGGTGCCCAACATCGCCTCGCTGCTGAAGGGCGGCGAACTCCTGCTGACCACCGGCTACGGACTCGGCACCCGCCCGGCCGAACAGCGCGCCTTCGTCCGCACCCTCGCCGAACGCGGCATCGCCGCCCTCGTCATGGAACTCGGCCCCCGCTTCACCCGCCTCCCCGCGGCCCTGGTCGACACGGCCCGCGCGGCCGGCCTCCCGCTGGTCCAGCTGCACCGCGAGGTGCCCTTCGTGACGGTCACCGAGGAGATCCACACCGAGATCGTCAACGGCCACTACGCCCTGCTCCAGCGCGCCGAGGAGGTGCACCGCCGATGTACCGAGGCCCTCCTGGGCGGCGGTGGAGTACCCCAAGTCCTGGGCATCCTGGCCGACTTCAGCGGCAACCCGGTCTTCCTGGAGACGACCGACGGCCAGCTGCTGTACGCGGCCGGCGCGGGTCCCGAGGGCGCGGATCCGCTCCAGGTGTGGGAGGGGCTGCGCGGCCAGCACAAGGACACGCCCCCGGCCGGCTCCGCGCTGGTGGACGTGCCCGGCGGTGGTCCGGGCACGGGTTCGGTACGGGCGCGGCTGGTCCTGCTCCCCGTACGCGCCCCGCTCGGCCCGGTGCACCGGATGGCCGCCGAGCGGGCCGCCGGCATACTCGCCGTCGTCCTGATGCAGGCCCGCCAGGAGGAGGAGCTGGCGGCGCGCGGGCGCGGCGACTTCCTCACCGACCTCGCCGAGGGCCGTATCGCCGCGGAGGACGCCCCCGCGCAGGCGCGCGTCCTGGGCTTCAAGCCCGGCAACAGCCCCCTCCTCCCGGTCGTCATGCGGCTCGGCGACGCCCTCTCCCCCGGCGGAGGCTGGGCGGTACTGGCCCGCGCGGTCTCCGAGGAGCTGGCCTCGGTCGGAGTACCCGTACTTCTGGGTGTACGACCCGTCGAGGGCCGTGTCCTGGTGCTGCTGGGCCTGCGTTCGGAGTCGGAGCGGTCGGCCGTCGCGGACCGGGTCTCGGCGGCGCTGCGGGCCGGGGTGGAGCGGGCCGGCATGCAGCGGCCGGGCGCACAGCCGCCGGTCGTGGTGGTGGGCGTCGCGGGCGGCTGGGCGGCGGCCTCGGCGGGGCTCAGGCACGCGGCGGAGACGGCGACCGCGGCACAGGGCCTCACGGACCGCCCCTGGTACGACGCCCGCCGCCTCGACATCGACCTCCTGCTGTGGCGGCTGCGCGACCACCCCGATCTGGCGGCCTTCGTAGACCGCGCGATCGGCCCCCTGCGCGACCACGACAACCGCTCCCGCCCGCCGCTGCTCCCCACCCTGGAGACGTATCTGGCGCACGCGGGCCGCAAGGCGGAGACGGCCCGCGAACTCCACCTCAACCGCCAGACCCTCTACAACCGCCTCGCCCGTATCGGCGAGTTGCTCGGCACCGACCTCGACGACCCGCAGACGGTCCTGGCGTTGAGCCTGGCGCTGCGGGCCCGCAGACACGTGTCCTAGCGTCTCCGGGTCAGATCAACGGCAGGGGCTGCGTCAACTCGTCGTAGATGCTCAGCACTTGGGCGACCGTCTCGTCCTCGGTCGGCCAGGTGGCCGCCTGCCGGGTGCCCTTCTCCCGCAGCACGTCACGCCGTTCGGGGTCGTCGAGCAGCCCGGCCACGGCGTCGGCGAGAGCCTCCGCGTCCCCGTAGGGGACGAGTTCCGCGGCGTCGCCGACGAGTTCGGGGATGCCGCCGACCCGGGTCGCGACGAGCGGCACGCGCGCGTGGAGCGCCTCCTGGGCGAGCACCGACCGGGATTCCCAACTACTGCACAGCAGAGCGAGGTCGGCGGCGGCGAGCAGCCGGCCCACGTCGTCCCGCCGCCCGATCAGCCGTACGGGCAGCCCTTCGTCCTCGATACGGCGCTGCAGGACCGTCCGCAGCGGCCCCTCCCCCGCGATCACCACAAGCGGCACGGGGTCGAGGCGGCGCCACGCGCGCGTGGCGTCCAGCAGGGTGTCGTAACCGCGATGGCGGTCGAGGGAGCCGACGGCCATCAGCAACGGGCGGCCGGTGGCGCCGAGTTCGGCCCGGATCTTGGAGCTCGGGTCGGGGTCCTCGGGCCCTTCGGACCGGCGCGGGCCGGGCAGCGCGACGGCGGCGAGCCGGGCGTCCCGCGCGCCGGTGCGCCGGGCCCGGTCCACCAGGTCGGAGCTGGTGCCCAGCACCACGGTGGCCGCCTTCACGACCCGCCGCTCCAGCAGGCGCAGCAGATGGGCGCGGGCGCCCTCGGCGTGGGCGCGGTTGTGCCAGGTGACGACGAGCGGCGTACTGCGGCCGCTGAGCGCGAGAACGGCCCGGAAGGAGGCGTGCAGGCCGTGCGCGTGGACCAGGTCGGCGTCCTTGCACACATCCCGCAGGGCGGCCACGGAGCCCGGGTCGGTGCTGCGCGGCACGTGCACGTGTTCGGCGCCGACGCCCGTGAAGTCGTAGGCGCGATCCGCCTCGACGGGGGCGCACACCGTCACCCGCACGCCCCTGGCGACGAGCCCGGAGGCCAGCGAGCGCACGTGCGCGCTGCTGCCGGCGTTGCCGCCGCCCAGCACCTGCACGGTGCGCAGCGACGACTGGCCGTGCGGTGAGTGGCTGCTCACGGGGCTCACGTGGCCGGGGCTCCTGGTTCGGCGTCGGGCGGTCACGAAGAAGGTACAGAAGGACCGGGCGGAGGGGGTGTACCGCGCGGTTTCCTCCACGTACTACGCCAAGGATGCCAGCACGGACGGGGGTTCGGGCAACGCGGAGACGACGGGGCCCGGACAGGACGGGGCCCGGCGTCACTCACACGGGTGAGGAGGGGGTGGTTCCGGGGTGGGCCGGTGAAGGAGCCGGGGAGGGAATGGACCGGATCGGATCACAAGCCCGGCACCTCACGCCGCGTGCCGCCCGAGCAACCCCACACCTCACGCCGGCCCGCGCACCCCAGCAAACCGCCACACCTCACGCCGGCCTGCGCGCCCCCGGCAGGACCACCGTCCGCGCGGCCTCGCTCACCCGCTCCCCGCAGGCCGCCGCGGCCACCAAGGCGACGGCATGGGCGGCCAGCCCGGCCCGCCCGTTGCCCACGACCACGGCCGCCCCCAGAGCCGCGCCCAGCGCATGCGCCCCCGTGTCGCCGAGCATCGCGCGCTCGCCGAGGTCGTCCGGCAGTACGGCCGCGGCGGCGCCCATCGTGGCGGCGGCGATCTCCGCGCCGGGACCGGAGCGCAGCAGCCCCGGCACGCCGAGCGCGAGGACCGCGCCGGCGGCCGCCCCCGGCCGTACGTCCACGAGGTTGACGAAGTGCGCGGCCCCGGCGATCACGACCCCCGCGAGCACCTTGTCGACGGCCCGCTCCCTGAGCAGCGCCCCCGCGACGAGCCCGGCCGCCGAGATCCCGAACAGCTTCACGGCCCCGCTGGTGATCTCACCGTCCCGCAGCGCCCCGAGATGGTCCCGGAACCCGCGCCGGGAATCACCGGCCCCGGCGACATCGTCGTACGCCCCGCAGACCCCGGCGACCAGCACCGCGAGCCCCGCGGCGGGCCGCACCCGCCCGACCCCGACGGCCGTACCGACCGCGGTGGCCGGACCGGCGTACAGCTCGACCGTCCGCCCGGCGTAGTTCTTCCGCTCCCAACGCCCGCGCCCACCGGGCGCCTTGGCGCGCAGCCCGGCGATCCCGGCACGGGTGAGGGAAGCGGCGAGTCCGAACGAGGCAGTCGTGCGTACGAGGTTGACCATCCGAACACCCTAGAACCCAGGTCGGCCGACCGCCCTACGCGTCCGCCCTGGCCGTCGCCAGCAGCTCCTCCGCGTGCGCCCGGGCCGTCTCCGAGTCCTCCTGACCGGCCAGCATCCGGGACAACTCCCGTACCCGGTCCTCGCCTTCGAGCACCTTCACGCCGGACCGGGTCACCGATCCGTCGTTGGTCTTCTCGACCAGCAGCTGCCGGTCGGCGAACGCGGCCACCTGCGGAAGGTGGGTGACGACCACGACCTGCGCGGTCTTCGCGAGCTTCGCCAGCCGCCGCCCGATCTCGACCGCGGCCTTGCCGCCGACACCGGCGTCGACCTCGTCGAAGAGGTAGGTCGGCACGGGGTCGGTGCCCGCGAACACGACCTCGACGGCGAGCATCACGCGCGACAGCTCACCGCCCGACGCGCCCTTGGCGATCGGCCGCGGCGGCGCCCCCGGATGCGGGGCGAGCAACAGCTCGACCTCGTCGACCCCGGAGGGGCCGTAGGCGACGGTACGGCCGCCGACCTCGACGCCCTCCGGATCCTCGGTCTGCCGGAGCTCGAACGACACACGCGCGTGCGGCATCGCGAGCGAGGCCAGCTCGGCGGTCACGGCGGCGGCGAACCGCTCGGCCGCCTCGGCCCGCGCATCGGTCAACGCCTGTGCGAGACCCCCGAGTTCGGCCCGCAGCGCGTCCCGCTCGGCCGTGAGTTCGTCGATCCGGTCGTCGTCGCCGTCCAGCTCGGTCAGCCGCGCCGCACTCCGCTCGGCCCAGGCCAGCACGGAGTTGACGTTCTCGCCGTACTTCCGGGTCAACGCGGTGAGCGCGGCCCGCCGTTCCTCGACTGCCGCCAGCCGCAGGGGATCCGCGTCGAGATCGTCGGCGTATCCCGCCAACTCCCCCGCCACGTCGCCCAGCAGGATCCCGATCTCCCCGATCCGGTCGGCGAGCACGGACAGCGCCGGGTCGTAGGACCGCACGGCGTCCAGCGCCCGCTGGGCGCCCGCGACGAGCGTGCCGCCGTCGATGCCCTCGGGGTCCTCGGGATTCCCGGCGAGGGCGGCATGGGCGGCCGTTGCGGCGGACGACAGCGCCTCCGCGTGTCCAAGGCGCTCGGCCTCCTCCGCGAGCTCCACGTCCTCACCGGCCCGCGGCTCGACCCCGGCGATCTCCTCGAGCCCATAGCGCAGCATGTCGGCTTCCTGGGCCCGTTCACGCGCGCGTGTGACGATCTCCTCCAGCTCGACCGCCACGGCCCGCAGCCGCCGATAGGCCTCGCCGTACTTGGCGAGCGGCCCGGCCACGGCGTCACCGGCGTACCGGTCGAGCGCCTGCCGCTGCCGGGACAGCTTCAGCAGCCCCTGCTGATCGGTCTGCCCGTGCACGGCCACGAGGTCGTCGGCGAGGTCGGCGAGCAGCCCCACGGGCACGCTGCGCCCACCGACGTGTGCCCGCGACCGCCCTTCGGCGGAAACGGTACGGCTGATGAGCAGGGCGCCGTCGTCGAGCTCGGCCCCGGCCTCCTCGGCCCGCACCACGGCCGAGGCGCCCGAGGGCACGGTGATCCGCCCCTCGACCACGGCCTTCTCGGCGCCGATCCGCACCAGCGCCGGATCGGCCCGTCCGCCCAGCAACAGCCCGAGGCTGGTGACCACCATGGTCTTGCCCGCACCCGTCTCACCGGTGACGGCGGTGAACCCCGGCGACAGCTCGACCACCGCATCGTCGATGACGCCGAGCGACCGTATCCGCATCTCTTCCAGCACGATGAAGACCTTACGAGGTAGGGCAGGACGAGCGCGAGGCACCCTGTCACCCGGGCGAGTGGAGGTTTTAGTGAGGCGCTCCCCGCCATCCGGACACCGGCAGCGCGAACTTCGCGACGAGCCGATCCGTGAACGAAGCGTGATGCAGCCGGGCCAGCCGCACCGGCACAGCCCCCCGCCGCACCTCGACCCTGGCCCCCGGCGGCAGCTCGAACGTCCGCCGCCCGTCGCACCACAGGACCCCCGGCGGAATGTGCGGCAGCAGCTCCACCGCGAGCACGGAGTTCGGCGAGGTCACCAGTGGCTTCGCGAACAGCGCGTGCGCACTGATCGGCACCATCAGCAGCGCCTCGACCTCGGGCCACACCACGGGCCCGCCCGCGGAGAACGCGTAGGCCGTCGACCCGGTGGGCGTGGACAGCACGATCCCGTCGCAGCCGAACCCGGTGACCGGCCGCCCGTCGATCTCCAGCACGACCTCGAGCAGCTTCTCGGCGCCGGCCTTCTGCACGGCGGCCTCGTTGAGCGCCCAGTCCGTGTGGACGATGTCCCCGTTCCGGTGAACGACGACGTCGACGGTCATCCGCTCCTCGACCTCGTACGACTTGGAGACCACCCGGTCGACGACCTTGTCGAGGTCGTCCCGCTCGGCCTCCGCGAGGAATCCGACGCTCCCGAGGTTGACGCCGAGCATCGGCACCCCGGACGCACGGGCGAACTCGGCGCCCCGCAGCAGCGTCCCGTCACCACCGAGCACGATGAGCAGCTCGCACCCTTCGAGGCACTGCGCAGTCGCCTCCTTGACCAGCTCCACCTCTTCGGGCAGCGGCAGGTCGGCGGCCTCGTACTCCAGGACCCGTACCCCGATGCCCTCGCGCAGCAGCCCCTTCACGACCAGCTCGGCGCTGCGGATCGCCGCGGGCCGGCCGGTGTGGGCGAGCAGGAAAACAGTACGAGCTCGGTTCTGTGTCAACTTCTGAGTCAACGCGGCCCCTCCGCCACTGCACGATCGACATCGGCCGGGTCCAGTTCGGGTGCCCCGGCCCGCAGCCACAGAAAGTACTCGACATTCCCGGAGGGCCCGGGCAGCGGACTCGCGGTGACACCCTGCACCCCGAGCCCGAGTTCCCCCGCCTTCCGGGCCACTCCCCGGACGGCCTCCGCCCGCAACTGCGGACTGCGTACGACTCCCCCGCTGCCCAGCCGTTCCTTCCCCACCTCGAACTGCGGCTTGACCATCATCACCAGGTCGGCGTCCGGCTTCACACAACGCACCAGGGCAGGCAGCACCAGCCCGAGCGGAATGAAGGACAGATCACCCACGACAAGATCCACAGGTTCCCCATCGATCGCTTCAAGCGTCAACTCGCGTACGTTCGTACGGTCCTTGACGGTGACGCGTTCATCGCTCTGCAGAGTCCACGCGAGTTGCCCGTACCCGACGTCGACGGCGACCACGTGCGCGGCCCCGGACCGCAGCAGCACATCGGTGAAACCGCCGGTGGAGGCGCCGGCGTCGAGCGCCCGCCGCCCCTCGACGACGAGCCCCCGCGGTACGAACGCCTGTAGCGCGCCCGCAAGCTTGTACCCGCCTCGGGAGACGTAGTCGGGATCGCCGTCGTCCTGCGACACCACGATCGCCGCCGCGGTCTCCACCTGGGTGGCCGGCTTGGTCGCGACGGTCTTGCCGACGCTGACCCGCCCGGCCGCGATCAGCTGGCCGGCATGCTCGCGCGAGCGCGCGAGCTTCCGCCGCACCAGCTCGGCGTCCAGACGACGACGTGCGACTCCTGCCACGTTCGGTTCAGCTCCTATTGCCATACGAGGGTGAAGGGGCCCTCTGGTCATACGACGGTGAGGGCGCCGGAGGTCCCGGGCGGGCGTCGAGCGCGGTGAGCGCGTCGCGCAGCCCCCGGTGTACATCCTCGTACACCTCGACATGTCCGTCCGTGGCGAGGTGGTCGGCGTCGCCGAGCCGCTCCAGCTGCGCGTCGATCTCGGCGTTGCCGGTGGGGGTGCGGACCACGTTCAGCGGGGCGGGGACGGCCGGGTCGTACGCGGGTTCGACCTCGACCGGCGTCTCCTCGGCCGTGGCCTCGGGCACAGAGTCGCTCATGCCCAGACGCTACCCCGAAGCCCTGGGGTACCGTCGATCGCGATGGCAACGATCGAGGAGTGCCGCGCCGCACTCGAGAAACTGTCGGACAACATGCAGGGCGCCGAGGGCGACGTCCGCGCGGCGGCCGCGCTGGACCGCTCGGTGAGCTGCCGTATCACCGATCTGGACGTGACCTTCGTCGGCCGGATGACCGGCGGGCGGATCAGGGTCGACGACACCCTTCAGGGGCCGCCGCCCGACAAGGCGCAGATCAGACTGACCATGAAGGGCGACGACCTGGTGGCCCTGGTGAACGGCGAGCTGAACTTCGCCAAGGCCTGGGGCTCGGGCCGGGTGAAGCTGGAGGCCGGTCTGCGCGACCTGTTCCAGCTCAGGAAGCTTCTGTAGCCACCACGCGCGCGCGTGCCTTCCGCGCCGCCGGCACCACCAGCGGTGTCCCCGTCTCCGGGTCGTCGATGACCTGGCAGCGCAGTCCGAAGACCTCCTCCACCAGCTGGGCCGTGACGATGTCGTTCGGCGCGCCCTCGGCGATGATCCGGCCGTCCTTGAGCGCGATCAGGTGGGTGGCGTACCGGGCGGCGTGGTTGAGGTCGTGCAGCACGGCGACCAGGGTGCGCCCCTGCTCCTCGTGCAGCTCGGCGCAGAGGTCGAGGACGTCGATCTGGTGCTGGATGTCGAGGTAGGTCGTCGGCTCGTCGAGCAGCAGCAGCGGGGTCTGCTGGGCGAGCGCCATGGCGATCCACACCCGCTGCCGCTGACCGCCGGACAGCTCGTCGACATAGCGGTCGCCGAGCTCGGCGACCCCGGTCTGGGCCATCGATTCCTGTACGACCCGCTCGTCCTCGGTCGACCACTGGCGCAGGATGCCCTGGTGCGGGTACCGGCCGCGGCCGACGAGGTCGGCGACGGTGATGCCGTCGGGCGCGATGGACGACTGCGGCAGCAGGCCGAGCGTCCGGGCGACCTTCTTGGCCGGCATCGACTGGATGACCTGCCCGTCGAGCAGCACCCGGCCCTGGCTCGGCTTCAGCATCCGCGACAGGGCCCGCAGCAGCGTGGACTTGCCGCACGCGTTGGGGCCGACGATCACGGTGAAGGAGTTGTCGGGGATCTCCACCGACAGCTGCTCGGCGATGACCCGCTGGTCGTAGGCGAGGGTGACCTTCTCGGCGGACAGACGGTTCACGGTGCTCCTTCGGTTGTTCAGCCCGCTGTTGGTGGTGCTGTCGTTGCTCATATCCGGCCCGCCCTGCGCTCGGTGACGAGAAGCCACAGGAGGTAGACACCGCCGAGGACGCCGGTGACCACGCCCACGGGCAGCTGGTCGGCGCCGAAGGCGCGTTGGGAGGCCCAGTCGGCGGTGACCAGGAGGGCGGCGCCCATGCACAGGGAGGCCAGCAGGTTCGGGCCGGGCGAGCGGGTCAGCCGGCGGGCGAGCTGCGGGGCGGTGAGCGCCACGAAGCCGACCGGGCCGGCCGCGGCGGTGGCGGTCGCGGTGAGCAGGACGGCGGCCACCATCAGCAGCGCCCGCACCCGCTCCACGCGCACGCCCAGCGCGTTGGACACGTCGTCGCCCATCTCCATCATCCGCAGCCCGCGCGCGTTGCCGAGGACGAACGGCACGAGGACCGCGCACAGCGCGAGCAGCGGCCAGACCTGCTCCCAGTCGCGGCCGTTGAGCGACCCGGTCATCCAGACGAGCGCGCGGGAGGCGTCGATGATGTCGGAGATCGTGAGCAGATAGCCGTTGACCGCCGTGACGATCGCGGAGACGCCGATACCGACCAGGACCAGTCGATATCCGTGCACGCCCTGCTTCCAGGCGAGCAGATAGATGGCGAGCCCGGTCACCAGCCCGCCCACGAGGGCACCGATGGTCACCTGGGCCGCGCTGCCGCTGAACAGCACGATCATCACGAGCGCCCCGGCGGTCGCCCCCTGCCCGAGCCCGAGCACATCGGGACTGCCCAGCGGATTCCGGGTCAGGGCCTGGAACAGGGCGCCGCCGAGCCCGAGCGAGGCGCCGACCAGCAGCCCGACCAGGACCCGCGGCAGCCGCAGTTCGTTGACGATGAACTCCTGCCCGGCGTCGCCGTTCCCGGCCAGCGTCCTGACCACGTCGCTCGCGGAGATCGGAAAGTCCCCGGTCCCGATCAGCACGACGCTCGCGGCGAACGCGGCGAGCACCAGCAGGCCCACGACGGTGGCGGCACGGACGTCCAGACGCAGCGAGAGCCCGCCCGGCGTCCTCAGCACACGGTTGCCCTTCACAGCTGCGCCGTCCTCCGCCGTCGTACCAGAAAGATGAAGACCGGCCCGCCGATGAGCGCGGTGACGATGCCGACCTGCAACTCCGAGGGACGGGCCACGACCCGGCCGACGACGTCGGCGCCGAGCAGCAGCACGGGTGACAGGATCGTGGCGTACGGCAGGATCCAGCGCAGGTCGGGGCCGGTGAAGGACCGTACGGCGTGCGGGACCATCAGCCCGACGAAGGCGATCGGCCCGCACGCGGCGGTCGCCGCCCCGCACAGCACGGTCGCGGCCAGCATGGACAGCGCCCGGGTGCGGTTGAGGTTCGCGCCGAGGGCCTTGGCGGTGTCGTCGCCCATGGCCACGGCGTTCAGCGGCCGGGCGAGCCCGAGGGCGAGCAGTGTGCCGACCGCGAGGAACGGCAGCACCTGAAGGATGGTCGAGTCGTTCGCCGAGGACAGCGAACCGACCGTCCAGAACCGCATCCTGGCGAGCGCCGCCTGGTCCGTGATCATCACGGCCTGGAGATAGCCGTAGAGCGCGGCGCTGATCGCGGTCCCGGCGAGCGCGAGCCGCACGGGCGTGGCCCCCCGGCTGCCCCCGAGGAACCAGACCAGCGCCCCGACGGCCGCCGCACCGCCGAAGGCGAACCAGACGTACCCGGTCAGCGAGGTGACACCGAAGTACGTGATCGCCGTGACGACCGCGGCGGACGCGCCCGCGTTGATGCCGAGCAGCCCGGGATCGGCCAGCGGATTGCGGGTGAGCGCCTGCAACACGGCCCCGGAGAGCCCGAGCGCGGCGCCGGCTAGCAGCCCGAGCACGGTCCGCGACAGCCGCTCGTCGACCACGACGTCGCCGTACGTCCCCGTGTCCTGGAACAGCCCGTGCCACACCTGTTCCAGGGACAGCCCCTTCGCCCCGATCGCGATGCTCGCCACGGCGACGAGCGCGAGCACCGCGACGGAGGCGAGCAGCCCAAGGCCACGTACCGCCCGGCGGGTTGGGGGCGCGGGAGCGGTCTCCGCGCGCTGTTCTGGAGGACTGTCGACCAACACGCAGTTAGGTTAGCCTACCCTCGCATTCCCCTTCGATCCCTGGTCGCGACGGCTTCCGGATTCACAGGATCGATACGGCCGCCAGCCGTGTGGTACGGCTCACAACTCCCCGTACTCACACGCACGGTGAAGCACCCGCCCCGCCTCACAAGCCCAGCCGCGCCAGCGCCTTCCCCGAGTCGAGCCGGCACACACCGTCCCCGGCCGCCGTCCAGGCCGCCGCGCACAGCGCCCGCAGCCCGTCCAAGGCCTCCCCGTCACCGTCGAGTTCCAGCCGGTCCGCGCCCGCCGTGGCCGTCCAACCCCCGCACCGGAAGCCGCCGTCCGCCTCGCCGACCTCCGGCTGTCCCGTGAGCAGTCCGCGCAGATCGGCGTCGACATACGTCGGCCGGTGCTGCGGCGGTGCGGCCAGCAGCTGAGCTCCGTCGGTGACGCCGGTGAGGACGAGCAGCGAGTCGACCTCACCGTTGAACGCCCCCTCGATGTCCGTGTCCAGCCGGTCGCCGACGACCAACGGCCGCTCGGCGCCCGTGCGCAGGATCGTCTCGCGGTGCATGGGGGGCAAAGGCTTGCCCGCGACCTGCGGTTCGGCGCCGGTGGCGATCCGCACGACCTCCACCGCCGCGCCGTTGCCCGGCGCGATCCCGCGCGCGCTCGGAATGGTGAGGTCGGTGTTGGACGCGTACCAGGGCACCCCGCGCGCGATCGCGTAACAGGCCTCGGCGAAGCGCGCCCACTGCAACTCGGGCCCGCCGTACCCCTGTACGACCGCCGCCGGTTCGTCCTCCGCCGACTCGACGGGCACGAGCCCGCGCTCGCGCAGCGCGACCCGCAGCCCCTCGCCGCCGATCACCAGCACCCGCGACCCCGCCGGCACCTGCTCACTGATCAGCCGCGCGACCGCCTGGGCGGAGGTGATGACGTCGTCCGCACCCGTCCGTATCCCCAGCTCGGTCAGGTGGTCCGCCACCGTGTCCGGCGTCCGCAGCGCGTTGTTGGTGACGTACGCGAGATGCATCCCGCCGGCGCGAGCAGTGGCCAGCGACTCGACGGCATGCACGATGGCATTGCCACCGGCGTACACCACACCATCGAGATCGAGCAGTGCGGTGTCGTACGCCTCGTTCAGGGCCTGCCCACTGCCCTCGGGCCTCGTCCTGACGACCTGGCTCATTCCGCATCGCTCCTCGTTCGACGGCTTTCCCCCGATCATCCCTCACGCCACTGACACACGTACGATGCCGGGATGAACACTGCAGGTCACTCGGAAGCAACGGAGCGCCGAGGCCTGGAACTCACCCCGTTCCGAGGCCTTCGCTACGACCCGGACCGGGTCGGCAGCCTGGCCGCGGTGACGTCACCACCGTACGACGTCGTCGTACGCCCCGACGGCCTGCACCATCTCCAGGACTCCGATCCGCACAACATCGTCCGCCTGATCCTGCCGCAGGCCCCGACGCCCACCGCCCGCAACGAGCAGGCGTCGGACACCCTGCGCCGCTGGCAGGCCGAGGGCGTCCTGGCCGCCGACACCGATCCCGGCCTGTACGTCTACGAGCAACGGCACGACGACGGCATGCTCCAGCGCGGCATCATCGGCGCCCTGCGCGTCTCGGACCCCTCCGAAGGCGTGGTCCTGCCGCACGAGGACGTCATGCCGCACGTGGTCGCCGACCGCGCGGCCCTGATGCGCGCGACCTCCGCGAACCTGGAGCCGCTGCTCCTGACGTACCGCGGCAACGGCTCGACGGCGGCCGCGACCCAGGCCGTGGAACGCATCGCCGCCGAGCCCCCCATCCTCTCCACGACCACCGAGGACGGCTACAGCCACCGCCTGTGGGCGATCACGGCACCGTCCGACCTGGCCCGCGTCCAGTCCGACCTGGCCCAGCACCAGGCCCTGATCGCCGATGGCCACCACCGCTGGGCGACCTATCGACGTCTACGCGCGGAGCACCCCTCCCCCAGCCCCTGGGACTACGGCCTGGTCCTCCTGGTCGACACGGCCCGCTACCCGCTGCGCGTCCGCGCCATCCACCGCCTCCTGCACGGCCTGCCGGTGGCGGACGCGCTCGCCGCCCTCGATGGCCTGTTCCGGATACGACGCCTGGACGTGCCCCTGGCCGAGGCCCTGGACGTCCTCGCCGACGCGGCCTGCGCGGGCAACGCCTTCCTTCTCACCGGCGACGGCGCCTTCCACCTCGTCGACCGCCCCGACCCGGACCTCCTGGCCCGCACGATCCCCGCCGACCGCCCCACGGCCTGGCGAACCCTGGACGCGACGGTCCTGCACGCCACCCTCCTCGACCACGTGTGGCACATCCCCGAGGACTCCCCGGCCCACATCGCCTACATCCACGACACGGCGGCCACGGTCGAGAAGGCGGAACGCGACGGCGGTACGGCCGTCCTCATGCACCCGGTCCGCGAGGAGGTCGTACGCGACCTGGCCCGCCAGGGCGTGACGATGCCCCGCAAGTCGACGTCCTTCGGCCCGAAACCGGCCTCGGGCCTGGTCCTGCGCACGCTGGACGTCTGAAAACGCGAAAGGGCGGGACCATACGGCCCCGCCCCTCGCTCAGAGATCAGCCCTTGTTGTCGTCCTCGACATCGGTCTCGACCTCGGCGCCGACGACGACGTCTTCACTCTCGCCGTCCCCCTCGCTCTCGTTCTCGACCTCGACCTCGTTGTCGCTCTCGTTGTCGCTCTCGCTCTCGCTCTCGTCGAAGGCGTCGACGAACTCGACCCCGTCCAGCTCGGCGAGCCGGTCGGAGGCGTCGGTGCTGCCGTCCTTGTCCGACTCCACGGCCTTGGCGAACCACTCCCGCGCCTCGCCCTCCCGGCCGGCGGCCAGCAGTGCGTCGGCGTAGGCGTACCGCAGCCGAGCGGTCCACGGCTGTACGGAGTTGGAGGCGAGCTCGGGGCTCTGCAGCGTCACGATGGCCGCGTCGAGCTGGCCCAGGTCACGCCGGGCGCCGGCCGCGACGAGCCGCATCTCGACCTGCCCGGCCTTGTCGAGCTTGTGCACCTCGGGAGCGCCGGCCATGTCCAACGCCTTCTCCGGCCGCCCGAGCCCACGCTCGCAGTCGGCCATCACGGGCCACAGCTCCGCGCTGCCGGTCATCCGCCGCGCGGCCCGGAACTCGGCGAGCGCCTCGCTGTACTTCTGGTTCGCGTACGCCGCGAACCCGGCGGCCTCTCGTACGGCGGCAACGCGTGACGCCAGCCGCAGGGCCACCCTGGAGTAGCCGTAGGCGCCCTCGGGGTCCTCGTCGATGAGCCGGGCGACCATCACCAGGTTCTTGGCGACGTCCTCCGCGAGCCCCTTCGGCAGACTCTGCAGCTCCTGCCGTACGTCCTTGTCGATCTCCTCGCCGGTGACGTCCTCGGGGATCGGCAGCCGCCTGATCGGCTCGCGATCGCGGTCACGGTCCCGGTCGTCACGGAACCGGCCACCGCCGCCTCCACCACCGCGCCGGTCGTCACGGCCACGGAAGCCTCCGGGACGCCCGCCACGGTCGTCCCTACGGTCGTCGCGCCGGGGCCCGCGTCCACCGCGGTCGTCCCGGCCACGGAACCCACCACGGTCACCGCGGTTGTCGTCGCGGCGGAAGCCACCACGGTCACCGTCACGACGCTCGCCACGGTCATCGCGGCGATCGTCACGCCGGTCGTCTCGCCGGTCGTCGCGGCGGAAGGCCGGACGGTCACCGCGGTCCCCACGGTCGTCACGCCGGAAGCCACCCCGGTCACGGTCGCGGTCGTCCCGACGCGGCCCACGGTCACGATCGTCACGCTGGAACGACGGACGCGGCCCACGGTCCCGGTCATCGCGCTGGAACGACGGACGGGGACCACGGTCGCGATCATCACGACGGTCATCACGCCGGTCGTCACGGCGGAACCCGCCACGGTCGCCCCGGTCGTCACTGGGGCGGTCGTCGCGCCGGCCGTAGCCGCCACGGTCGTATCCACCACCGCGGTTGTCGTCGCGGCGGAAGCCACCACGGTCACCGTCACGACGCTCGCCACGGTCATCGCGGCGGTCATCGCGGCGGTCGTCACGTCGATCGTCGCGGCGGAAGGCCGGACGGTCACCGCGGTCCCCACGGTCGTCACGCCGGAAGCCACCACGGTCACGATCGCGGTCGTCCCGACGCGGCCCACGGTCACGATCGTCACGCTGGAACGACGGACGGGGACCACGGTCGCGATCATCCCGACGGTCATCACGCCGTCCGTAACCGCCACCGCTGCCCCGGTTGTCGTCACGCCGGAAGCCACCACGGTCGTCACGCCGGCCGGAGCCACCGCGGTCGGACCCACCACGACTGTCGTCACGACGGTTGTCATCACGACGGTCGTCCCGTCGGAAGCCACCACGGTCACTTCGAGCGCCGCGGTCCCCGCGGTAACCCCCACGGTCGCCGCGGTCTCCGCGGTCCCCACTGTCCCGTCGCCGCTGGTCGCGCTCCGGTCGGTCGTCGGGAGAGTTGGTGGACATCGGTGACTCCTGTCTTCGGTACCACAAGCATTGTAAAAACAAAAAGGACCCCTGGCCCAGCTGAACGCTGGGACCAGGGGTCCTTCCAAAGATTGTTCGGCGGCGTCCTACTCTCCCACAGGGTCCCCCCTGCAGTACCATCGGCGCTGTAAGGCTTAGCTTCCGGGTTCGGAATGTAACCGGGCGTTTCCCTCACGCTATAACCACCGAAACCCTAATGGTTTCGAGCGAACAAGCACACTCTTCAATTATGCGTTCAGCTCAAAGCCGGCAACGGTCGTTGCCTCAGAACTAACACAGTGGACGCGAGCAAATATGGACAAGCCCTCGGCCTATTAGTACCGGTCACCTCCAGCAGTTACCTGCCTTCCAGATCCGGCCTATCAACCCAGTCGTCTACTGGGAGCCTTACCCCATCAAGTGGGTGGGAATACTCATCTCGAAGCAGGCTTCCCGCTTAGATGCTTTCAGCGGTTATCCCTCCCGAACGTAGCCAACCAGCCATGCCCTTGGCAGAACAACTGGCACACCAGAGGTTCGTCCGTCCCGGTCCTCTCGTACTAGGGACAGCCCTTCTCAATATTCCTGCGCGCGCAGCGGATAGGGACCGAACTGTCTCACGACGTTCTAAACCCAGCTCGCGTACCGCTTTAATGGGCGAACAGCCCAACCCTTGGGACCGACTCCAGCCCCAGGATGCGACGAGCCGACATCGAGGTGCCAAACCATCCCGTCGATATGGACTCTTGGGGAAGATCAGCCTGTTATCCCCGGGGTACCTTTTATCCGTTGAGCGACGGCGCTTCCACAAGCCACCGCCGGATCACTAGTCCCGACTTTCGTCCCTGCTCGACCCGTCGGTCTCACAGTCAAGCTCCCTTGTGCACTTACACTCAACACCTGATTGCCAACCAGGCTGAGGGAACCTTTGGGCGCCTCCGTTACTCTTTAGGAGGCAACCGCCCCAGTTAAACTACCCATCAGACACTGTCCCTGATCCGGATCACGGACCCAGGTTAGACATCCAGCACGACCAGACTGGTATTTCAACGACGACTCCCCCGAACTGGCGTCCGGAGTTCACAGTCTCCCAGCTATCCTACACAAGCCGAACCGAACACCAATATCAAACTGTAGTAAAGGTCCCGGGGTCTTTCCGTCCTGCTGCGCGAAACGAGCATCTTTACTCGTAGTGCAATTTCACCGGGCCTATGGTTGAGACAGTCGAGAAGTCGTTACGCCATTCGTGCAGGTCGGAACTTACCCGACAAGGAATTTCGCTACCTTAGGATGGTTATAGTTACCACCGCCGTTTACTGGCGCTTAAGTTCTCAGCTTCGCCACACCGAAATGTGACTAACCGGTCCCCTTAACGTTCCAGCACCGGGCAGGCGTCAGTCCGTATACATCGCCTTACGGCTTCGCACGGACCTGTGTTTTTAGTAAACAGTCGCTTCTCGCTGGTCTCTGCGGCCACCCCCAGCTCAGAGTGCAAGACTCATCACCGGTGATGGCCCCCTTCTCCCGAAGTTACGGGGGCATTTTGCCGAGTTCCTTAACCATAGTTCACCCGAACGCCTCGGTATTCTCTACCTGACCACCTGAGTCGGTTTAGGGTACGGGCCGCCATGAAACTCGCTAGAGGCTTTTCTCGACAGCATAGGATCATCCACTTCACCACAATCGGCTCGGCATCAGGTCTCACCCCATGTGAGTGGCGGATTTGCCTACCACTCGGGCTACACCCTTACCCCGGGACAACCACCGCCCGGGCTGGACTACCTTCCTGCGTCACCCCATCACTCACCTACTACAGGTCTGGTCCGTCGGCTCCACCACTCCCCTTCACCCGAAGGCTCCGGGGCGGCTTCACGGACTTAGCATCGCCTGGTTCGATGTTTGACGCTTCACAGCGGGTACCGGAATATCAACCGGTTATCCATCGACTACGCCTGTCGGCCTCGCCTTAGGTCCCGACTTACCCTGGGCAGATCAGCTTGACCCAGGAACCCTTAGTCAATCGGCGCACACGTTTCCCACGTGTGAATCGCTACTCATGCCTGCATTCTCACTCGTCAACCGTCCACAACTCGCTTCCGCGGCTGCTTCACCCGGCAGACGACGCTCCCCTACCCATCACAGCCTCCGTTGGGAGTATTGCTGCAATGACACGACTTCGGCGGTACGCTTGAGCCCCGCTACATTGTCGGCGCGGAATCACTAGACCAGTGAGCTATTACGCACTCTTTCAAGGGTGGCTGCTTCTAAGCCAACCTCCTGGTTGTCTGTGCGACTCCACATCCTTTCCCACTTAGCGTACGCTTAGGGGCCTTAGTCGATGCTCTGGGCTGTTTCCCTCTCGACCATGGAGCTTATCCCCCACAGTCTCACTGCCGCGCTCTCACTTACCGGCATTCGGAGTTTGGCTAAGGTCAGTAACCCGGTAGGGCCCATCGCCTATCCAGTGCTCTACCTCCGGCAAGAAACACACGACGCTGCACCTAAATGCATTTCGGGGAGAACCAGCTATCACGGAGTTTGATTGGCCTTTCACCCCTAACCACAGGTCATCCCCCAGGTTTTCAACCCTGGTGGGTTCGGTCCTCCACGAAGTCTTACCTCCGCTTCAACCTGCCCATGGCTAGATCACTCCGCTTCGGGTCTTGAGCGTGCTACTAAAACGCCCTGTTCGGACTCGCTTTCGCTACGGCTACCCCACCCGGGTTAACCTCGCAACACACCGCAAACTCGCAGGCTCATTCTTCAAAAGGCACGCAGTCACGAGGCAAGCACAAGTGCTCGCCCGACGCTCCCACGGCTTGTAGGCACACGGTTTCAGGTACTATTTCACTCCGCTCCCGCGGTACTTTTCACCATTCCCTCACGGTACTATCCGCTATCGGTCACCAGGGAATATTTAGGCTTAGCGGGTGGTCCCGCCAGATTCACACGGGATTTCTCGGGCCCCGTGCTACTTGGGTGTCTCTCAAACGAGCCGCTGACGTTTCGACTACGGGGGTCTTACCCTCTACGCCGGACCTTTCGCATGTCCTTCGCCTACATCAACGGTTTCTGACTCGTCCTGCCGCCGGCAGACGACAGAAGAGAGATCCCACAACCCCGTATACGCAACCCCTGCCGGGTCTCACACGCATACGGTTTGGCCTCATCCGGTTTCGCTCGCCACTACTCCCGGAATCACGGTTGTTTTCTCTTCCTGCGGGTACTGAGATGTTTCACTTCCCCGCGTTCCCTCCACTTGCCCTATGTGTTCAGGCAAGGGTGACAGCCCATGACGACTGCCGGGTTTCCCCATTCGGACACCCCCGGATCAAAGCCTGGTTGACGACTCCCCGGGGCCTATCGTGGCCTCCCACGTCCTTCATCGGTTCCTGGTGCCAAGGCATCCACCGTGCGCCCTTAAAAACTTGGCCACAGATGCTCGCGTCCACTGTGCAGTTCTCAAACAACGACCAGTCGCCCATCACCCCAAGCCATCGGCTCGAGTTCACTGGGGCCGGCGTCGAGGGACTTCATTCCCTCAGACACCCAACAGCGTGCCCGGACCGGTCCCGCCCGGAGATCATGCTTTCCACGCCCCCGAGAGGGCAGTACTCACAGCCTCCGACCCGTGAACCGGACCGAATAATCAACGTTCCACCCATGAGCAACCGTGCAAGACATTTGCCTGCAGTCGGCTATTGCTCCTTAGAAAGGAGGTGATCCAGCCGCACCTTCCGGTACGGCTACCTTGTTACGACTTCGTCCCAATCGCCAGTCCCACCTTCGACAGCTCCCTCCCACAAGGGGTTGGGCCACCGGCTTCGGGTGTTACCGACTTTCGTGACGTGACGGGCGGTGTGTACAAGGCCCGGGAACGTATTCACCGCAGCACTGCTGATCTGCGATTACTAGCAACTCCGACTTCATGGGGTCGAGTTGCAGACCCCAATCCGAACTGAGACCGGCTTTTTGAGATTCGCTCCACCTCACGGTATCGCAGCTCATTGTACCGGCCATTGTAGCACGTGTGCAGCCCAAGACATAAGGGGCATGATGACTTGACGTCGTCCCCACCTTCCTCCGAGTTGACCCCGGCGGTCTCCTGTGAGTCCCCATCACCCCGAAGGGCATGCTGGCAACACAGAACAAGGGTTGCGCTCGTTGCGGGACTTAACCCAACATCTCACGACACGAGCTGACGACAGCCATGCACCACCTGTACACCGACCACAAGGGGGCGACCATCTCTGGCCGTTTCCGGTGTATGTCAAGCCTTGGTAAGGTTCTTCGCGTTGCGTCGAATTAAGCCACATGCTCCGCTGCTTGTGCGGGCCCCCGTCAATTCCTTTGAGTTTTAGCCTTGCGGCCGTACTCCCCAGGCGGGGAACTTAATGCGTTAGCTGCGGCACCGACGACGTGGAATGTCGCCAACACCTAGTTCCCACCGTTTACGGCGTGGACTACCAGGGTATCTAATCCTGTTCGCTCCCCACGCTTTCGCTCCTCAGCGTCAGTAATGGCCCAGAGATCCGCCTTCGCCACCGGTGTTCCTCCTGATATCTGCGCATTTCACCGCTACACCAGGAATTCCGATCTCCCCTACCACACTCTAGCTAGCCCGTATCGAATGCAGAACCGGGGTTAAGCCCCGGTCTTTCACACCCGACGTGACAAGCCGCCTACGAGCTCTTTACGCCCAATAATTCCGGACAACGCTTGCGCCCTACGTATTACCGCGGCTGCTGGCACGTAGTTAGCCGGCGCTTCTTCTGCAGGTACCGTCACTTGCGCTTCTTCCCTGCTGAAAGAGGTTTACAACCCGAAGGCCGTCATCCCTCACGCGGCGTCGCTGCATCAGGCTTCCGCCCATTGTGCAATATTCCCCACTGCTGCCTCCCGTAGGAGTCTGGGCCGTGTCTCAGTCCCAGTGTGGCCGGTCGCCCTCTCAGGCCGGCTACCCGTCGTCGCCTTGGTGAGCCGTTACCTCACCAACAAGCTGATAGGCCGCGGGCTCATCCTTCACCGCCGGAGCTTTCAACCCCCACAGATGCCTGCAGGAGTGATATCCGGTATTAGACCCCGTTTCCAGGGCTTGTCCCAGAGTGAAGGGCAGATTGCCCACGTGTTACTCACCCGTTCGCCACTAATCCCCACCGAAGTGGTTCATCGTTCGACTTGCATGTGTTAAGCACGCCGCCAGCGTTCGTCCTGAGCCAGGATCAAACTCTCCGTGAATGTTTTCCCGTAATCGGGACCACACACACGAGAGCGGAACCACCGGAGGAATGATCCGGCAGTTCACAGCGTCCTCGCTGTGTTTTGTTTCAAAGGAACCTCGTCCCGACCATGACGGCCGGAGACGGGGTATCAACATATCTGGCGTTGATTTTTGGCACGCTGTTGAGTTCTCAAGGAACGGACGCTTCCTTTGTACTCACCCTCGCGGGCTTTCCTCCGGGCTTCCCTTCGATCTTGCGTTTCCGACTCTATCAGATCCTTTCGGGCCTGATTCCCTGTCGGCGGGGCCTTTCGACATTCACTACGTTAGCCGATTCCCCTGGCAACTCATAATCGAGTTCCGCGAGTTCGAATTCAGGCATGCGGGCACGCCGAATTCGCCCCCGCTAAGGGGTGATCGTTGGTAGTGGTTTGGCCGCTTCCGGCTGCTGGCGATTGCCGTACCCGGGTCAAGCGGCTCGGGCTACATTACGCAGCTTCCAAGGACGCGTCAACTTGAGCGACGCCTCGGGACGTGGGCCCGATAAGGGCTCACCGTGGGGTCGTTGGCGACCCAGAAGCGCCACGGGTGGACGCCCCCGTCGCCGGCCACTCCCGTGCGGGGACCGTTGCGTACCTGGTCGGACGTGACCGGAGTACCCGTCAGGATGCGCAAGGGGGTGTCCCCCGGAGCGCACGCGTCCGTGCCGTCGAGGTCACGGGCCACACCCAGGGCCGTGGCCAGGCGGGCAGGGCCTTTGGCCAGTTCCTTGTCATTTCGGGCCGAGAGTCGACGTTTACGGGCGAGTTCGGCACCCTCGACGATCTCTCCGGCCCGGAGGAGGACCGCGCTCGCCCGGCCTTCGGGACCGCACACCAGGTTCATGCAGAACCACATGCCGTAGGTGAAGTAGACGTACACGTACCCAGGCGGACCGAACATCACTCCGTTGCGGGCCGTGCGGCCGCGATAGGCGTGGGAGCCGGGGTCATTCGGGCCGTCGTACGCCTCCACCTCCGTGAGGCGCAGCGCGATCGGACCGTCCGGTGTCGTACGCACGAGGATGCGGCCCAGGAGGTCGGGGGCGACTTCCAGGACGGGGCGGTCGAAGAAGTCCCTTGGGAGTGGCGTACGGTCCGGGGGCGTGATCATGGCGTCCGAGCCTAGTCCAGACGGGTGGGGGCCAAGGGGTGGTCAAGCTTCGGTCTGGTTGCCAGGGTGAGGGCGCGGAACCGGTCGTACCCGGATCGCGTTTGTAGGGATCAAGGGTCCAGTCGTAATAGCTCGTATCTCGTATAGGGAGAGACATGGCGTTCAAGAAGCTGCTCGCGAGCCTGGGGGCCGGTGGGGCCTCGGTCGAGACGGTGCTGACCGAGGTCAACGTGGTTCCGGGTGGCGTCGTCCAGGGTGAGGTGCGGATCCAGGGCGGGTCCGTCAACCAGGACATCGAGGGCCTGTCCGTCGGCCTCCAGGCCAAGGTCGAGGTGGAGAGCGGCGACGAGGAGTACAAGCAGAACATCGAGTTCACCAAGGTGCGGCTCGGTGGGGCCTTCGAGCTTCAGGCCGGTGCCGTGCACGCCGTGCCGTTCGGGCTCGAGATCCCGTGGGAGACGCCGGTCACGATGATCGACGGGCAGGCGCTGCGCGGGATGAACATCGGGGTGACGACGGAGCTGGCGATCGCCCGTGCCGTCGACTCCGGTGACCTGGACCCGATCAACGTGCACCCGCTGCCGGCGCAGAAGGCGATTCTGGACGCCTTCATCCAGCTGGGCTTCCGCTTCAAGAACGCGGACATGGAGCGCGGTCACATCCGCAACACGCGGCAGCGGCTGCCGTTCTACCAGGAGATCGAGTTCTACCCGCCGTCGCAGTACCGGGGGCTGAACCAGGTCGAGCTGAGCTTCGTGGCCGACGAGCACGCCATGGACGTCATCCTCGAAATGGACAAGAAGCCGGGGCTGTTCAGCGAGGGCAGTGACACCTTCCGTTCCTTCCAGGTGGGTCTGCACGACTTCCACGGGACCGACTGGGCGGCGTACCTGAACCAGTGGCTGTCCGAGGTCGGCAGCAAGCGGAACTGGTTCTAGGCTCGGAGCTGCTGATTCCGTAATCGATCAGGAGGTACCGAGGTGACCGAGCTCAAGCGGCGGCCGCTCCCCCATGACTTCCACCCGCCCGTGCCGTCGTTCACGGTGACGAGCGAGGACGTGCAGGAGGGCGGCACGCTCAAGGACGCTCAGGTCTACGCGGCCGGCAACACCTCGCCGCAGCTGCGGTGGGAGGGTTTCCCGGCCGAGACCAAGAGCTTCGCCGTGACCTGCTACGACCCCGACGCGCCCACGGGCAGCGGGTTCTGGCACTGGGTCCTGTTCGACATCCCGGCCTCGGTGACCGAGTTGCCGGTGGGCGCGGGCAGCGGGAAGTTCGAGGGGCTGCCCGAGGGTGCGGTGCAGGCTCGTAACGACTATGGGAGCAAGGACTTCGGCGGTGCCGCGCCGCCGCCCGGGGACGGGTCGCACCGGTACGTGTTCACGGTGTACGCCGTGGACGAGGAGAAGCTCGGTCCGGATGCCGATGCGTCTCCCGCCTATGTCGGCTTCAACCTGCGGTTCCACGCGATCGCGCGGGCCCAGCTGATCGGTGAGTACGAGCACCCCGCGGAGAGCTGAAGCGGAGAGCTGAATAAGCCGAGCGTTCATTGAACGTTTGCCCGTCTCTGGTCATGGAAGTGATCAGGGGCGGGCAGTTTTTATTGCGTTGTCCATCTCGGCGTGCCCGGCCAGAGTTGATCCAAGCCCGCCAGGGGGTGGGCCGGTGAGCATGGGAGGTGGGCTGGATGCGGGACACGCTGGTGCTGAACGCGAGCTTCGAGCCGCTGTCTACGGTGACGTTGAATCGAGCCGTCGTTCTGGTGCTCCAGGACAAGGCCGTCGTCGAGCAGGCCCACCCCGAACTGCGTATGCGCGGAGCCGCGGTCGACATACCGGCGCCGCGGGTGATCAGACTGTGCAGGTATGTACGGGTGCCGTTCCGAAGACAAGCTCCGTGGTCGAGGCGGGGTGTGCTGATCAGGGACCGGCACCGGTGCGCGTACTGCGGGCGCAGGGCCACGACCGTGGACCACGTGGTGCCGCGGGCGCAGGGTGGTCAGGACGCGTGGCTGAACACGGTTGCCTCCTGCGCGGAGGACAACCACCGCAAGGCGGACCGGACTCCGGAGCAGGCGGGTATGCCGCTGCTGCGGCAGCCGTTCGAGCCGACGCCGCAGGATGCGATGCTGCTTGCTTTGGGGACCGAGGACTTCGAGGCGCTGCCTGACTGGCTGGCGCGCGAGGCCGCCTAGAGCGTACGTGGAACTGGGGCCCACCTCCTGAGAGGTGGGCCCCAGTGTCGTACAGGAGAAGTCCAGGTCAGTCGATCGACGGCTTCTCTCGGCGTTCCGGGGTCTTGTCGCCGCCTCCGCCGCCCGAACCGCCCGCCATCGGGCCGAAGTTGCCCATGGCGCCGGAGAGGCCCTTGAGGGCGTCGCCGATTTCGCTGGGGACGATCCAGAGCTTGTTGGCGTCGCCCTCGGCGATCTTCGGGAGCATCTGGAGGTACTGGTAGGAGAGGAGCTTCTGGTCCGGGTCGCCGGCGTGGATGGCCTCGAAGACCGTGCGGACCGCCTGGGCCTCGCCCTCGGCGCGCAGGGCCGCGGCCTTGGCCTCACCCTCCGCGCGCAGGATCTGGGACTGCTTCTCGCCCTCGGCGGTGAGGATGGCCGCCTGTCGCGTACCTTCCGCGGTGAGGATCGCGGCGCGCTTGTCACGGTCGGCGCGCATCTGCTTCTCCATCGAGTCCTGGATGGAGGTGGGCGGTTCGATCGCCTTGAGTTCGACGCGGTTGACGCGGATGCCCCACTTGCCGGTGGCCTCGTCGAGGACGCCGCGCAGGGCCGCGTTGATCTCCTCGCGGGAGGTCAGGGTCCGCTCCAGGTCCATGCCGCCGATGATGTTGCGGAGCGTGGTGACCGTCAGCTGCTCAATCGCCTGGATGTAGCTGGCGACCTCGTAGGTGGCCGCGCGGGCGTCCGTCACCTGGTAGTAGATGACCGTGTCGATGTTGACCACCAGGTTGTCCTGGGTGATCACCGGCTGCGGCGGGAACGGGACGACCTGTTCACGCAGGTCGATGCGGTTGCGGATGGTGTCGATGAACGGGACGACGATGTTGAGGCCCGCGTTCAGCGTGCGCGTGTAGCGGCCGAAGCGCTCGACGATCGCGGCGCTGGCCTGTGGGATGACTTGGATTGTCCTGATCAGGGCGATGAAGACCAACACCACCAGAATGATCAGGACGATGATGACCGGTTCCATCGTCGTTCCCCGTACCCTTCTCCGCCTCGGCGCTCTCGGAAGATCTTATGCTTGTTGAAGATCTTGCTGGTCGAGTGTGACAGACCGTCGTGCAACTCGTGTGCCGTTCGGTTCAGTTGAGTCCTACGAGGTCAGATGACGATCGCGGTCGCTCCCTCGATCTCCACGACATCCACTTCCTGCCCTACTTCGTAGGCACGTTCGGTGTCGAGGGCGCGGGCCGACCAGACTTCTCCGGCCAGCTTGATCCGGCCGTTTCCGGAGCCGTCGACGCGTTCGAGTACGACGGCCTGCTTGCCCTTCAACGCGTCCACTCCCGTGGCCAGTTGGGGACGCTGTCTGCTGTGCCGGACCGCGATGGGCCGGACGACCGCGATCAGCGCGACCGAGACGACGACGAAGATGAGTACCTGGGCCACGACGCCGAAGCCCAGTCCGGCGAAGGCCGAGGCGGCGAGGGCGCCCACTGCGAGCATGCCGAACTCCGGCATCGCCGTCACCACGAGCGGGATTCCGAGCGCGGCCGCGCCGACCAGCCACCACACCCATGCGTCGATGTCGTTCACATGGTCATGGTATGACCGCCGGTCACGTCACGGACAGGGCGCAAATCCCGTAACCGGCTTCTTTGCAAGGGGAGTCAGGACAGCGGGAGACCCTGGGCGGTCCAGCGCTCGCCGACCTGTTCGACGACGAGGGGGAGGCCGAAGCAGAGGGAGAGGTTGCGGGAGCTGAGTTCGAGCTCCAGCGGGCCGGCGGCCAGGACCTTGCCCTGACGGATCATCAGGACGTGGGTGAAGCCGGGGGCGATCTCCTCGACGTGGTGGGTGACCATGATCATCGAAGGGGCGATCGGGTCGCGGGCGAGGCGGCCGAGGCGGCGGACCAGGTCCTCGCGGCCGCCGAGGTCGAGGCCGGCGGCGGGCTCGTCGAGCAGGAGCAGCTCGGGGTCGGTCATCAGGGCGCGGGCGATGAGGGTGCGCTTGCGCTCGCCCTCGGAGAGGGTGCCGAACTTGCGGTCGACGTACTCGGTCATGCCGAGGCGGTCGAGGAAGGCGCGGGCGCGCTGCTCGTCGACGTCCTCGTAGTCCTCGTGCCAGCCGGCGGTCATACCGTAGGCAGCGGTCAGCACGGTCTGCAGGACGGTCTGGCGCTTGGGGAGCTTGTCGGCCATGGCAATGCCGGCCATGCCGATGCGGGGGCGCAGTTCGAAGACGTCGGTGCCGGGCTTGCCGAGGGTCTCGCCGAGGATGGTCGCGGTGCCCTTGCTGGGGTAGAGGTAGCTGGAGGCGACGTTCAGGAGGGTGGTCTTGCCGGCGCCGTTGGGGCCGAGGATGACCCAGCGCTCGCCCTCCTTGACCGACCAGGAGACCTGGTCCACCAGAGCCCGGCCCTCCCGGACCACGGATACGTCCTGAAGCTCCAGAACATCGCTCATGAGCGCGTTGTCTCCCCTTGCAGTGTGACCGGTCTCGGCGTCTCGGCTGTCGCGTGCGCGCTTTCGGGCGCAGCCCTCGATGAAATCTACGCCACCGGTCGGCCGGTCCAATCCATCGGTGTGGTCCTTAGGGTGGGGGCATGCTCTCGGAACCACGTTCAGGACGCCTCGCGGCTTGGGGAAACGCCCTCTTGGCCGGACTTGTCTCACCGGACGACGCCGTGCTGGCGATCGTCGGGGACGATGCCGTGCACCGGATGGAGGGGCTGCCCGGCGAGTCGGGGCCGGTCGGGCTCACCCTCGCGCTGGGCCGGCTGCGGGCGCTCGGGGTGACCGGACTGCGGGTCGCGCTGCCCGCGCCCGGGCATCCGCTGGGACTGAGCGGGCCGCCGGAGTTCAACGCGCGGGCGATGGAGGCCGAGGAGGCAGTGATCTGTTACGGCGCCGCGCTCGGGCTGGTTCCCGAGGTGTACGAGGCCGGGCCCGACGGCGATGTCCATGTCGAGGTCGTCTGGCACTGCCTGCCGGTACGGGAGGCGCCGCCGGCCGATGTGCCCTCGCTGGGCGAGGCCGAGCGGGAGCTGGCGGAGGCTCTGCGGGACGCGACGGAGGTGTTGTCGCGACTGGACGTGGCCGGGTCGGGGCCGGTGGCGGAGGCGGCGATCGACGCGTACCGGGCGCGGGCCGAGCGCGGGCGGGAGGTGTTGGCGCCGGGGTATCCGCCGCGGGCGGTGCGGGTGCTGGAGCTGGCGCAGCGGGTGGGGTTGCTGGTGTCCCTCGCGTCCGAGAACGGGCACGGGGCTGCGGTGAGCGCCGGGGAGATGGCGGCGCGGGGTGCTGCGTTGCGCCCGGTGGAGCGGACGGCTCGGCGGGCGTTGGTGGCTGCGTACAACGCGTATGTGGAGGAGCGGGAGCGGGGGTGACCCTCGGTTTGCCGGTGAGCCTGCGTTGATGTGGCCGCCCACTGGGGGCTGCCGCCCCCAGGCCCCCGCTTCGGCCCTGAAGGGGCCTTGTCCTCAAACTCCCCCAGAGGGGGTACCCCCAGACGGGCTGGGGAGTCCCGTACGTGCAAAAGGGCCCCGCCAGTCGTCGTTGACTGGTGGGGCCCTTCTCGGTCTGCCTGCGTCAGTCGTTCATGCCCTTGTTGCCGAAGGCCGGGTTCAGCAGGGCGATCAGGTTGGCGGTGTTGCCGACCACGTTGACGGGGACGTGGACCGGGACCTGGACGAGGTTGCCCGAGCCGACGCCCGGCGACTTCACGGCCGCGCCGTCGGCACTCGAGTCCGCGACAGCGGCACCGGCAGCGGCACCCGTAGCCATACCGGCGACGGTGAGGGCCACGGCGGCCTTCTTGGCGATGTTCATGAGAAGCGTTCCTCCTGCGATTGCGTGACGACCCGGCCGCGGGTCGTGCATGGCTCAACGCGGGAGGGTGGAGCGATGGCACGGAAAACTGACGTCAACTGCCCGTTCGGATCATTCGAACGACTAGCTGACCGGCCTCCCGGGGGCGCCCGGGAGACCGGAGGTCACTGTCCGCCGCGTGGCGGACGTCAGCGGTTGATGCCCAGGTTCCCGAAGGCCGGGTTGAGCACGCCGATGACGTTCACGCTGTTGCCCACGGCGTTCACCGGGATGTGCACCGGGGCCTGGACGAGGTTGCCCGAGACGACGCCCGGGGAGCCCACGGCCTGGCCGTCGGCGTGCGAGCCGTCGGTGGCGGAGGCCATCCCGGCCCCGGCGGCGATCAGCCCGCCGGCCACCATCGTCACGGCCGCTGCCTTCTTCAGGTTCTTCACTTCTGACCCCTCCTAGCGATTGCCGCGGCAGTCGCCGCAGCACGCACTGGAGAACGGCGGAGATCCACGGAGGATGCGCCATCCGGGGGACATTCCCACGACGGTATGAATCTCAGCCCGGAACGGAACCCTCCGTATTGCCGTCGCCGTACCGGCGCGCACGGCGCGTTTCAGCCGGTCACGCCGTGTCGTACGGCCCAGAGCGCGGCCTGGGTGCGGTCCGCGAGGTCGAGCTTCATCAGGATGTTGGAGACGTGGGTCTTGACGGTCTTCTCGGAGAGCACGAGGGCGCGGGCGATCTCGCGGTTGGAGCGGCCGTCCGCTATCAGGCCCAGTACCTCGCGCTCCCGTTCCGTGAGCGAACCGCCTCTCCCCTGGCCCGAGTTGGCCTCCTCCTGGGACAACAGGGCGCCCGCCACCTCGGGTTGGAGCAGGATGTGGCCGGCGTGCACCGAGCGGATGGCGCCGGCGAGGGCGTCCGGGTCCACGTCCTTGTAGACGTATCCGGCGGCGCCGGCGCGCAGGGCCGGGACCACCGTGCGCTGTTCGGTGAAGCTGGTGACGATCAGTACGCGCGCGGGGTTCGCCAGTTCGCGGAGCTTGCGGAGGGCGTCCACGCCGTCCATGCCCGGCATCTTGACGTCCATGAGGACGACGTCGGGCCGCAGCTCCTCGGCGCGGGCGACCCCTTCGGCACCGTCGGCGGCCTCGCCCACGACCTCGATGTCGTCCTGCACTTCCAGGAAGGTGCGCAGTCCGCGACGGACCACCTGGTGGTCGTCGACGAGGAGCACCTTGATTGCGTCAGCCACCGGGGACCTCCATCTCGATCGTGGTGCCCTTTCCGGGCGCCGATTCGACGGTCAGCGCGCCGCCGACCCCGCTCGCGCGGTCGCGCATGGACACCAGGCCCAGGTGGCGGCCCGCCCGCCGGGTCGAACTCGGGTCGAAGCCGCTGCCGTCGTCCGTGACGCGGAGGACGGCAGCGGTGCCGCACCGGGCCAGGGTCACGTCCACGTGCTGTGCGCCGGAGTGCCGCAGGGCGTTGTGCAGGGCCTCCTGGGCGACCCGCAGGACCGCCTCCTCCTGGGCGGCCGGCAGGGCGCGCACGCCGTGGCTGTCGAAGGTCACGCGCGCGGTGTGGGCGCGGTCGAGGACCTGGATCTGGGTGCGCAGGGTGGCGACGAGGCCGTCCTCGTCGAGGGCCGCGGGGCGCAACTCGACGACGGCGGCGCGCAGTTCGTCGACGGCTTCGGCGGCGAGCGCGGCCACCTGCTGCATCTCTCCCTTGGCCCGGGCCGGGTCGCGGTCGACGAGTGCGGCGGCGGCCTGGGCGGTCAGGCGCAGCGAGAACAGCTTCTGGCTGACCGCGTCGTGCAGTTCGTGGGCGAGGCGGGACCGCTCCTCGGCGATGGTCAGCTCGCGGCTGCGCTCGTAGAGGCGGGCGTTGGTGAGGGCGATCGCGGCGTGCTGGGCGAGGATGGCGAGCAGGTCCTCGTCCTCCTCGGTGAAGCCGCAACCGCCTTCCGGCTTCGGGCAGTTCTTGTTTGCGAGGAACAAGGCGCCGATCACCTCATCGCCGTCCCTGATCGGCAGGCCCAGGAAGTCGGACATGTCGGGGTGGGCGGAAGGCCAGCCCTCGAAGCGAGGGTCGTTGCGTACGTCGGCCAGGCGCTCGACCTTGGCCTCCTGGAGCATCGCGGCGAGGATGCCGTGCTGGCGCGGGAGCGGGCCGATGGCCTTCCACTGGGCGTCGCTCACGCCGTCCACGACGAACTGGGCGAAGCCGCCGTGGTCGTCGGGGACGCCGAGCGCGGCGTACTGCGCGCCGAGCAGCTCGCGGGCCGAGGCGACGATCGTCTTGAGGACGTCGCGCACCTCCAGGTGCCTGCTCATGGCCAGCAGCGCGGCACTGACCGCTGCGAGGCCGGACCGGGGGCCGTGACTCATGACCTCAAGGTACCGGCGGGGTGTGACAGCGCGGATCGGACCTGTGACGGCATGGACCGGGGCGCTGGGCCTAGGACCGGTGACCTAGGCCGGGGACCCGGGACCGGCGGCGTAGGCCGAAGGGCCCCGGTGCTTTGCGGCCCGCGTCCGAGGCGGGGCGGGTGCCCCGGTTCCTACGTTGAGGTCACCGCCGATCGAGGGGCGGGCGAGACGAGGGGACGTGGGTCATGCCGGTAGCGATCATCACGGGGGCGTCGAAGGGGCTGGGGCGGGCGCTCGCCGAGGCGCTCGCCGCGCGCGGCTGGGACCTGGTGCTCGACGCCAGGACGGCGGAGGTCCTCCAGGAGACGGCGGCCGGGCTCGACGCGTACGGCACGCGCGTGACGGCGCTGCCCGGGGACGTCACGGACGCCGCCCACCGGTCCGAGCTGGTGGCGGCGGCCTGGAAGCTCGGCGGCGTCGATCTGCTGGTGAACAACGCGAGCGCGCTGGGCGCCGAGCCGCTCGTCCGGCTGGCCGGGCTGCCACTGGAGGGCCTGCGGACGGCGCTGGAGGTGAACGTGGTGGCCGCGCTGGGTCTGGTCCAGGAGACGCTGCCGCTGCTGCGGGCGTCCGGGGCGGGCGCGGTGATCACGGTCAGCTCGGACGCGGCGGCCGAGGCCTACGAGACCTGGGGCGGGTACGGGGCGTCCAAGGCTGCCCTGGACCATCTCGCGGCCGTGCTCGGCGCGGAGGAGCCCGGGCTGCGGGTGTGGGCGGTCGACCCCGGGGACATGGCGACCGACCTGTACGCGGCGGCCGTACCGGACGACGGGGATCCTCGGCCGGCGCCGGCCAGTGTGGTGCCGGCCTTCCTGCGGCTGCTGGACGAGCGGCCGGCGAGCGGCCGCTACTCGGCGCCGTCGCTCCTGGTGGAGGGGCGATGACGCTGGCGGTAAGAGTGCCGGAGGAGCTCTCGGCGCGGGTTCCGGTCGAGCAGCGCGGTCCCGGGCTCGACCGGGACGCCGTACGGCTGCTGGTGTCGCGTGGGACGGAGGTGTCGCACCACGTGTTCACGGAGTTGCCGCGGCTGCTGCGGGCCGGGGACCTGCTCGTCGTCAACACGTCGCCCACGCTGGCGGCGGCCGTGGACGGACGGGTCGGGCACGCGCGCGTGGTGGTGCACTTCTCCACACGCGGGGACGACGGCCAGTGGGCGGTGGAGCTGCGGGAGCCGGACGGGAAGGGGACCACGCGCGCGTGGACGGGGCGGGACGCGGAGAGAGGGCTGGCCGCAGAGAGGGGACCGGGCGCGGGGGTGGGACGTGCTGCGTGGACAGGACGACCCTCAGAGACGGGACGAGCCGCGAGCACAGGACGAGCCCCAGAGGCCGAACGGGCCGCGGGGACGGGGACGGCCGCAGGGACAGGGCCGACCGCCGGGGCAGACACGGCCGCCGGGGCGGGCGCGGTCGGCTCGGGTGTCGGTGGGCTCGTCGGCTTGGAGGTGCGGCTGCCCGGGGGCGTGCGGCTGGTGCTGGAGGAGCCGCTGAGCGCGAGCAGTGGGCGGTTGTGGTGGGCGCGGGTCGCCGGGGCGGACGTGCTCGGGATGTTGCGGGAGCACGGGCGGCCCATTCGGTACTCCTATACGGAGCGGGACCAGCCGCTGTCCGTCTACCAGACGGTGTTCGCGCTGCCGTCCGCCGACGGGGCGGGCAGTGCGGAGATGCCGAGCGCCGCGCGGCCCTTCACGGCGCGGCTGGTGGCGGAGCTGGTGAGCCGGGGCGTGCAGTTCGCGCCGATCACGCTGCACACCGGAGTGGCCTCGCAGGAGGCACACGAGCCACCGTATCCGGAGCGGTTCTCGGTGCCGGAGGCGTCGGCCCGGCTCATCAACGCCGTGAAGGCCGGGGACGGGCGCGTGGTCGCCGTCGGGACGACCGCCGTGCGGGCCGTGGAGTCGGCCGTCGGCGACGACGGCGTCGTACGCGCGCGTGCGGGGTGGACGGACCTCGTGGTGACCCCGGAGCGCGGGGTGCGGGTCGTGGACGGGCTGCTGACCGGGCTGCACGAGCCGGAGGCCTCGCATCTGCTGATGCTGGAGGCGATCGCCGGACGGGCCGCGATCGACCGTGGCTACGACGAGGCGCTGCGCGGGCTCTACCTGTGGCACGAGTTCGGGGACGCCCATCTCCTCCTCCCGGAGGAGGATCCTCACGCAGAGCATTGCTCCAGCAACTACCGGTGAGGCCGTTACGCGCTCGATGTGAGCCCGCGCATAGGGCGCACGTCACGTACGAAGGTCGATAGGAGATACGGACTCACCACATGAGCGGGATAGACGGTCCACTCTGTCCGGTTTTGCCCTTCACGGATCAACTACCCGGGATCGTACGTCACACCTTTGCCACCACATTTTGCGGCCGCTAAGAATGGCAGCCGTCGCTCAGCGCCGCGGGTCTCCCCCGCGGCGTTCGTGCGGGAAGGACCCGTGTCCCCCGCCGGACGTCGAGCGACCTCCGCGCTATTCGAAGAGGTCCGTCTGCCATGCCGAAGAACTCCAGTACTCGTGGTCACAGTCGTAAGCTGACCCGCCAGCACAAGATCGCGATCGCCGGTGTCGCCACCCTCGGCGCCGCCGCCCTCGCCTTCTCCGCGGTGCCCAGCAACGCCGAGACCACCACGAGCGAGGCTGCTTCCTCGGCCCACGTGGCCTACAGCTCCGAGCAGATCAAGGGCGTCAAGGCCAGCGTCACCGACCAGCTCGCCGCCGACAGCCTGAAGACCGAGGCCGCCAAGGCCCGGGCCCAGGCGAAGGCCGCCGCCGAGGCCGCCGCGAAGAAGAAGGCGGCCGCAGCTGCCGCCCAGAAGAAGGCCGCGGCAAAGGCCGCCGCCGAGCGCAAGGCCAAGGAGGCCGCGAGCCGGTCCGCCAAGCGTGCCGCGCTCAAGAAGGCCGCCGCCACGCCGACCTACGCCAACAACCTCGACGGCTGGATCAAGCACAGCCTCGCCATCATGAAGGCCAAGGGCATCCCGGGCACCTACAACGGCCTGTACCGCAACATCATCCGCGAGTCCTCGGGCAACCCGAACGCCGTCAACGGCTGGGACGTCAACGCGATCAACGGCACCCCGTCGATCGGTCTGCTCCAGGTCATCCAGCCGACCTTCAACGCGTACCACGTCTCCGGTACGTCGACGAACATCTACGACCCGGTCGCCAACATCACGGCCGCCGCCAACTACGCGGCCGACAAGTACGGCTCGATCGACAACGTCAACAGCGCGTACTGAGGTCGGCGCGGACCTCTGCACGCGAACGCCGAAGGGCGGCACCCCCTGACGGGTGCCGCCCTTCGCGGTCGTATCCGGACTACTTCCGCATGACCTCCGGCTCGTGGCGGCGCAGGAAGCGGGCCACGAAGAAGGCGCAGATCACGCCGAGGGCGATCAGGGCGATCATGTCCATGCTCCAGGCGGCCGCGGTGTGCTCCCACAGCGGGTCGTCGGGCTTGCCCTTGCCGGGCGGACTGATCCGGTTGAAGTCCAGCGTGGCGCCCGCGGCGGCGACCGCCCAGCGCGACGGCATCAGGTACGAGATCTGGTTGACGCCGACCGCGCCGTTCAGCGCGAACAGGCAGCCGGTGAAGACCACCTGGACGATCGCGAACATGACCAGCAGCGGCATGGTCTTCTCCGAGGTCTTCACCAGCGCGGAGATGATCAGACCGAACATCATCGAGGTGAAGCCCAGCGCCATGACCGGGATGGAGAGTTCCAGGAGCGTGAGCTTGCCGAGGACCACACCCTCCTTCGGGATGGTCCGGCTGGCGAAGCCGATCATGCCGACCATCAGGCCCTGGAGCACCGTGATGAAGCCGAGCACCAGGACCTTGGACATCAGGTACGCGGAGCGGGACAGGCCGGTCGCGCGCTCCCGCTCGTAGATCACCCGTTCCTTGATCAGCTCACGGACGGAGTTCGCGGCGCCGGCGAAACAGGCGCCGACCGCGAGGATGAGCAGGACCGTGGTGGCCGTGCCGTTCGGGACGGGCTGCTTGGTCGCCGGGTTGATCTCCGTGTTGACCAGCAGGTCCTTGCCCGAGTCGATGAGCAGGCTGACCGAGCCGAGGACGAGCGGCAGGATCACCGTCAGCGCCAGGAAGCCCTTGTCGGAGGCGATGACCGAGACATAGCGGCGCACCAGGGTGCCCAGCTGGCTCATCCAGCCCTGTGGCTTCGGCGGCTTCATCGCCTGCATCGGCGGCATCTGTACGGACTGTGGTGCGACCGCGTCGATGTCCGCGGCGTACATCTGGTAGTGCTGCGAGCCCTTCCAGCGTCCGGCCCAGTCGTAGTCACGGTAGTTCTCGAAGGCGGAGAAGACGTCGGCCCAGGTGTCGTAGCCGAAGAAGTTCAGTGCCTCCTCCGGCGGACCGAAGTAGGCGACCGCGCCGCCCGGGGCCATCACCAGGAGCTTGTCGCACAGCGCCAGTTCGGCCACCGAGTGGGTGACGACGAGGACCGTGCGACCGTCGTCGGCGAGGCCGCGCAGCAGCTGCATGACGTCGCGGTCCATGCCCGGGTCGAGGCCCGAGGTCGGCTCGTCCAGGAAGATCAGCGACGGCTTGGTGAGCAGCTCCAGGGCCACCGAGACGCGCTTGCGCTGGCCGCCGGAGAGGGAGGTGACCTTCTTCTCCTTGTGCACGTCGAGCTTCAGCTCACGCAGCACCTCGTCTATGCGGGCCTCGCGCTCGGCGCCGGTGGTGTCGGCCGGGAAGCGCAGCTTGGCCGCGTACTTGAGGGCCTTCTTGACGGTCAGCTCCTTGTGCAGGATGTCGTCCTGCGGGACCAGACCGATGCGCTGGCGCAGCTCGGCGAACTGCTTGTAGAGGTTCCGGTTGTCGTAGAGGACGTCGCCCTGGTTGGCGGGCCGGTAGCCGGTCAGCGCCTTGAGCAGGGTCGACTTGCCGGAACCGGACGGTCCGATGACCGCGATCAGCGACTTCTCCGGTACGCCGAAGGAGACGTCCTTGAGGATCTGCTTGCCGCCGTCGACGGTCACCGTCAGGTGGCGGGCCGAGAAGGAGACCTCACCGGTGTCGACGAACTCCTCGAGGTGGTCGCCGACGATCCGGAAGGTGGAGTGGCCGACGCCGACGATGTCGGTCGGGCCGAGCAGCGCCGAGCCGCCCTTGGCGATCGGCTGACCGTTGACGTACGTGCCGTTGTGCGAGCCCAGGTCGCGGATCTCCATGCGCCCGTCGGGCGTCGAGTGGAACTCGGCGTGGTGCCGGGAGACCTGGAGGTCGGAGACGACCAGCTCGTTCTCCAGGGCACGGCCGATGCGCATCACACGGCCGATGGAGAACTGGTGGAACGTGGTCGGGCTGCGGTCGCCGTAGACCGGCGGCGCCCCCGCGCCACCACCGGGGCCCGGCTGCTGCGGGATCGGTGCGGCGGCCTGCTGCGGCTGCTGCCAGCCGGCCTGCGGGGCCGCGTGCTGCTGAGGTGCCTGCTGCGGCGGTGCCTGCTGCGCCCAGCCGGGGGCCGCGCCCTGGGCGGCGTACGGCTGTTGCTGCGGCTGGGCCTGCGGTGTCGGGACGGCCGCGGCGGTGCCCGAGGCGGTCAGCCGCGGGCCGTCGTTCGCGTTGCCCAGATGGACCGCCGAGCCGGGGCCGATCTCCATCTGATGGACCCGCTGGCCCTGCACGAACGTGCCGTTGGTCGAGCCGTGGTCCTCGATGACCCAACTACGGCCCCCCCAGCTGATCGTGGCATGACGCCAGGACACCCTCGCGTCGTCCAGCACGATGTCGCCCTGCGGATCGCGTCCGAGGGTGTACGGCCTGGACGGATCGAGCGTCCAGGTGCGGCCATTCAATTCCAGTACGAGTTCCGGCACTCCAAGCCCCACTGAGTAGTCCCCCGAGTTACCCCCAACACAGGGAGTCTAGGGATGTCGAACATCGTCGGGAACTATTTCAGGCTCGCCCCCCTGACCGAAAGTCGGGCCTTTTGAAGACCACGCACGGACGCATCGACCGGTTCCGTTGACGGGGTTGAAACCGACCCGGAGAGTGGTAATCCACGCGAGGGGGACATGCGCGGCCAACGTGCCGCGCCGCGGATCGGGGGGTCTGCCATGAGCGCGTCGTCGGGTGTCGGGTCCGTGAGCAGGGGCTCGAGGGTGCCGTGGGGAGATGTTCTGCTGTCCGCGATCGCCTCCGTGAGCTGGGCGTTGATCGGGATGGCGGGCACGGCGGCGCTCGCCCTGCATCTGCTGGAGGCGGATTCGGCGGGCTCGTTGGGCCCGATGACTGCGGCTGCGGTGGCTCTTGCGGCGGGTGGTTCGGTCACACCGTCCGGGGATGTGTCGGCATTCGGCCTGAAAGGCGCGGAGGCGCACACGGCCGTCACGATCACACCACTGGGCGTCAGCCTGGTGGGGGCGTTGTTGCTTGCCTGGTTCTTCCTACGGTCCCTGCGGGCGGCCGGAGTTGTGATCGAGCCGGCCGAACTCCTGGCCCGCGCGGGCGCGGTGGTCGCCCTCTTCGTGGCGACGCTGGGTGGGCTGGCGTGGGCGGGCCACGACGTCATCACGATCGACGGCGCCTCGCTGGGCCTGGACAAACTCCCCGGCGCGGGTGGCGGCGGTGGCGGGGTCGACATCCCGGGCCTGGGCGACCTGGGGGACATCGGCGGCCTGCTTCCGGACAACATCGGCAACCTCATCGACGCGAAGGCGGCGGTCGGCTTCACGGTCGACACGGCGCCGACCCTCCTCGGCGGCCTCGCCTGGTCGGCCGGCATCCTCCTGATCGCCCTGCTGGCCTCACGCCGCACGCCCCTGCCGCACGGCTGGGAAGCGGTCCACCGAGTGGTACGACCGGCGGCCTCGGCCCTGGTCACGGTCCTCCTCGTGGCGGTCGCGGCGGGCCTCGCGGCGGCGGCGTACGCGGCGATCGGCGACGACCACCCGAAGAGGATCTTCGGAGCGGCACTGCTGGGCGCCCCGAACGGCACGTGGCTGGGCATCCCGATCGGCCTCTTCGTCCCGTACGACGGCAAGGCCACGGGCGCCCTGACAAAACTCCTCCCCGACCCCCTGGACGACCTCCTCACAGCGAAGACAAACCAGTCGGTGACCCTGAGCCGCCTGGCCGACCTGGACGGCAGGGTGTGGCTACTGGCGGTGGCAGCGGCACTGATGATGCTGCTGGCGGGGGTGCTGACGGCGGTGCGGACGCCGGTGGGGAGCGGCGGGGGCTGGGCGGTTGGAGGTACGGCTGCCGGGGGTACGGCTGCCGGGAGCGGGACGAGTGCGGGGCAGGGGGAGCACGGGAGCGGTGCCGGTTGGGGGCCGGGGGCTGGGGGCGGCGGCGGTTTGGCGGGTCCTGCGGGGGCTGGGGGCTGGGCAGGTAGTGCGGCTGGGGGCGGCCAAGGTTGGAGCGGCGGTGCGGCGGGAGCTGGGGGTTCTGGGGGCGGCCCGGCCTGGGGCGGCGGTGGCGCGGAAGGTGGGGGTTCGGGGAGTACGGGCGCAGGGGGTGCTCGGGGTCCGGGGGCGCTCGGCTTTGCCGGGCGTTGTGCCTTGCGGTTGGGGGTTGTTACGGCGCTGACCTTGCCGTTGCTCGCATGGCTGACGGAGGTGTCGGTGGATGCCTCGCTGTCGGTGCTGGGGTTCGACGCGTTCGGGGCCGGGATTCAGCTGCACGGGAACCTCGGGATGGCGTTGCTGCTCGGTGCCCTGTGGGGTGCGGGAGCGGGCGGCGTCGGGGGGTTGCTGGCGTGGGCGACCGGGGCGGCGGGACGGCGGGCGGCGCCGCTGGCACTGGCGGCGGGAGCGGGAGCCGGGGCAGCGCAAGGTGTGGGCGCCGGGCAGCCGCAGTACGCGCGGGAGTCGGGGGTGCCGGTGAGGGAGGCGGGGACGTACGAGGGTGACACCTCGGGGCCGTACACACCCAGCACCTCGTACCGGCCGCCCAACCCCTCCACCAACCCGTACCTCCAACTGCCGTACGAACTCCGGGAACCGGAGGATGCGCGACCACCGGACGGAGGCCGGGCGGGTGGGGGAACGCCGTCCGGTGGGGGCCGAGCAGGTGGGGGGAGGCCGCCGGGCCGGGGCCAGGCGGGCGAGGGAGTGCCGCCGGGCTCGGGCTGGGCGGACACGGGCCAGCCACCAGGCACGGGCCGCGCAGGGGACGGAACAGCGCCGGGCAGGGGCTGGACGGGAGCCGGTACGGGCCGGGCGGGGGACGGAACAGCGCCGAGCGGGGGCTGGACGGGGGCCAGCGAGCCGCCACCAGGCGCAGGCTGGGCAGGTCAGCCGCCAGGTGCAGGCCGCGCAGGTCGGCCGCCAGGCGAGTCACCAAGTGCAGGCCGCGCAGGTCAGTCGCCAGGCGAGTCACCAAGTGCAGGCCGCGCAGGTCAGTCGCCAGGCGAGTCACCAAGTGCAGGCCGCGCAGGTCAGTCGCCAGGCGCAGGTCGGGCAGGCCAGGGCCCTCCACCGGGCGCGCCCTGGGCCGGGAATGCTCCAGCGCCCGGCGCGGCGCGACCAGGTGAGGGCTCGCCGTCGCATCGGCGCGGGCGTCTGTTCGGTAAGGCCGGGCCTGCCGGCGAGGCGGGTCAGCTCGGCGGAACCGGGCAGTCTGATGCGGCCGGGCGGTCCGACATGTCGGGTCGACCCGACGCGACGGGTCGGTCCGGGGCAACCGGTCGGCCCGATGCGGCGGGGCAGTCCGACGCGGCAGGTCGGTCCGAGGCGACCGGACGGTTCGGGCGGTGGGCGCGGTCGCGGGGGCAGGAGGGTCGGGAGCCCGACGAGGCGTCGTCGCCCGATGCCGGGAGCACCGACATGTACGGCGCCCCCACCAAGGCCCGGCCCTTCGACGGCCCCCCGCCCCGGTCGCCACGCCAGCCGCCTCGCCCCCGCCGCGGATACCGCCCACGGAACGAGCCGCCACCACCACCGCAGCCACCGCCGCCCCCGAGGAGGCCGGAGGACGACGAGTAGGCATCCCGGGGAACGGACGCGGCGGACCGGGCACCACAGGGAGACGGCCGCGACGACGGATACGGCTCAGCGTCGGCGACGGCCGGTTCGCCCCGGAGGCTGCGACGGGCACTGATTCGCCCCGGAGGCTGCGAGGGGCACCGATTCGCCCCGGAGATGGCTAGGGCCACCGATTCGCACCGGGGCCCTCAGCACTCACCGGAGCCCTCAGCCGTCTCCGCGCCCCTGCCATCTCCGTCCCCTCCCCCAGCCATCACCGCCCCCGCGGCCATCGCCATCCCCCAGCCCTCGCCGTGCCCCCGACCACGCTGCTGATCGGCGACGCACCAGCCGTACACCGCCATACGTCCGCCCTCCCGCTGCCCCACACCCACTCGCCCCACCACGCCCCCCTCGCCCCATCACCGCGCCCCATCACCGCGCCCCACCACCGCGACCCACCACAGCCCGCCACGCCCCACCACCCCACCACCTCCCGCGTGACGAAAGAGGCAGGCGTCACCCAATGGCACCCCCGTGGCCCGCGCGTAAGGTGATCGCCACCGTGTCGACACCCACTGTTCCGTGTCCGCTAGGCGGACCGCGGCGGCGGTCGGCACTGGGTGCCGGATACGGTGGATACACCATGAGCGCTTCACAGACCCCCGACGTTCCCGTTGACGTCCCTGTTGACGTTCCCACCCTCCTCGTCAAGATCTTCGGCAAGGACAGGCCGGGCATCACGGCCGGACTCTTCGACACCCTCGCCGCCTACTCCGTCGACGTGGTCGACATCGAGCAGGTCGTCACCCGTGGCCGGATCGTGCTGTGCGCGCTCGTCACCCCGCCGCCCGCCGGCCTGGAGGGCGACCTGCGCGCGACCGTCCACAGCTGGGCGGACTCGATGAAGATGCAGGCGGAGATCATCTCCGGCCGCGGCGACAACCGGCCACGCGGCCTCGGGCGCTCCCTGGTCACCGTCCTCGGCCACCCGCTCACCTCGGAGGCCACCGCCCAGATCGCCGCGCGGATCACCAAGGCCGGCGGCAACATCGACCGTATCTTCCGCCTCGCCAAGTACCCCGTCACCGCAGTCGAGTTCGCGGTGTCCGGCGTCGAGACCGAGCCCCTGCGCACCGCCCTGGTGACGGACGCGGCGGCACTCGGTGTCGACGTGGCGGTCGTCGCCGCGGGGCTGCACCGGCGGGCGCAGCGGCTCGTCGTCATGGACGTCGACTCGACGCTCATCCAGGACGAGGTGATCGAGCTCTTCGCGGCGCACGCCGGCTGCGAGGACAAGGTCGCCGAGGTGACCGCGGCCGCGATGCGCGGGGAGCTGGACTTCGAGCAGTCGCTGCACGCGCGCGTGGCGCTGCTGGAGGGGCTGGACGCGTCGGTGGTGGACAAGGTGCGCAGCGAGGTGCGGCTGACACCGGGTGCCCGGACCCTGATCCGGACGCTGAAGCGGCTCGGCTATCAAGTGGGCGTGGTGTCCGGCGGGTTCACGCAGGTCACCGACGACCTCAAGGAGCGGCTCGGGCTGGATTTCGCCCAGGCCAACACCCTGGAGATCGTCGACGGGAAGCTCACGGGCAAGGTCACCGGCGAGATCGTCGACCGCGCGGGCAAGGCACGTCTGCTGCGCAGGTTCGCCGCCGAGGCGGGCGTACCGCTCGCGCAGACCGTGGCGATCGGTGACGGCGCCAACGACCTGGACATGCTGAACGCGGCCGGTCTCGGTGTCGCCTTCAACGCCAAGCCGGTCGTCCGGGAGGCCGCGCACACCGCGGTGAACGTGCCCTTCCTGGACACCGTCCTGTATCTGCTGGGCGTCACCCGCGAAGAGGTCGAGGCGGCGGACACGCACGACGAGGAGTGAGCCGACCGCAGCCGTACGGCGCACAGTGAAGGGGGCCCGGCACCGCGACGGTGCCGGGCCCCTTCGCGTCCATGGGGCTCAGTCGGTCGGCGCCCAGAAGTCGCGCAGCGTGGCCACGCCCGGCTCCAGGCTCTTCCAGGAGCCCTCGAAGGAGAGGACTGCGAAGGCGGCGGCCGGGAAGCCGCGGCGGTTCATCCGCTCGCGGGCGTCACTCTCGGCGGCGCCGGCCAGGATGTCGGCGAGACCCTGCACGCCCGGGTTGTGGCCGATCAGGACGAGGTTCTGCGCGTCGTCGGGCGTCTCGTTCAGCAGAGCGATCAGCTCGCCGGGCGAGGCCTCGTAGATCCGCTCCTCGTAGACGGTTTTCGGCCGCTGCGGGAACTCGTGGACGGCGAGCTTCCAGGTCTCGCGGGTCCGGATCGCGGTGGAGCACAGTGCCAGGTCGAAGGGGATGGCGGTGTCGGTCAGCTTGCGTCCGGCGACTGCGGCGTCCATACGGCCCCGCTCGGCGAGGGGGCGCTCGTGGTCGGTCACCTGTGGCCAGTCGGCTTTCGCATGGCGGAAGAGGACGATCCTGCGGGGTTCTGCGACGCTCATGGAACCCAGCTTCGCATGAAACAGGCCATGGGGCGCAGGGAGTTGACCGGCGGCTCAGCCGGTGCTCAGCGGCCCAGCAGCTGCTGGGCGCGCTCGAACAGATGGGTGATCGCGGGGTCGCTCGCCGCGTGCGCGTCCGTGGGGTTCAGCATCAGCGCCAGGAGCACGATGAAGGCGAGCGCCGGCAGGGCGAGGGCCCACCAGGGGAGCCGTATGTCGACGCCGCCCGTGGTCGCCGGGCGGGGCCGGGGGTACGTAGGGGCCGACATGGGTGCCTCCGCTGGTCTTCGAGTGGTCCGTGGTCCGCGTCTCGCGGTCACGATTCGAAGTTACGGAATCCGCGGCCCCCAACCCATCCGGAGGTCCACCCAGTTGACCCTGACACTCACCCCCTAGGGGATGGTGGGGCTAGCCCCACCATCGACCGGGAACGAGATGATCCTGGCGTCAGGGCGAGGCGATCGTCGCGACGACGGCGATGATCACGAAGATGGCGAAGAACGAGCCGAAGACGAGCAGCATCTTCCTCTGGCCGTTCTTGGGGTTCGGGTCGAGCACTGGCATACGGCAAGTCTCGCACCCCTCCCCCGCACCGGCTCCGCCGGGGTGAGGTCAGCGGGCCGCCTCGTCCTCCACCGTGCGGTCGCGCCCGGCCAGCACGCCGACCACCATCTGCGGCACCATCAGCGCGGCCATGAGCGCGATCGGCAGGCCCCAGCCGCCGCTGTGCTGGTAGAGCACACCGACCAGGAGCGGCCCCGGGATGGAGATCAGATAGCCGGTGCTCTGCGCGAAGGCGGACAGCTGGGCCACGCCCGCGCCGCTGCGGGCCCGCATGCCGACCATGGTGAGGGCCAGCGGGAAGGCGCAGTTGGAGACGCCGAGCAGCAGCGCCCAGGCCCAGGCGCCGCCGGCCGGCGCGAAGTACAGACCGGCGTAACCGGCGAGGCCGCACGCGCCGAGCGCGAGCACGATCGGCCCCTGGTGCGGCAGCCTGGCGGCCACACGCGGGATGACGAAGGCCAGCGGCACGCCCATCACCATGGTGACGGCGAGCAGCAGCCCGGCCGTGCTCGCGGCCACGCCCGCGTCCCGGAAGATCTGCGCCATCCAGCCCATGGTGATGTAGGCGGCGGTGGCCTGGAGCCCGAAGAAGACGGCGAGCGCCCAGGCGGTACGGCTCCGGGTGATCCGCAGCGCGGGCGCCTCCACGCGCGCGTGGGCACCGGCCGAGCCTCCGGCGACCTCCACGCGCGTGTGCCCGTCGACAGCGGCCCCCGCGCCGTCCACGCGCGCGTGCCGTTGCTTCCCGGCCCGCCCCGGGTCCCGTACAAAAGCGGTCCACGGCAGTACGGCCGCCGCCGCGAGCCCCGCCCACACCGCGAGTCCGGTCTGCCAACTGCCGCCCAGTGCATCGGTCATGGGCACCGTGACCGCCGCCGCGGCCGAGGTGCCCAGGGCCAGTGCCATGGAGTAGAGGCCGGTCATGGAGCCGACCCGGTCCGGGAACCAGCGCTTGACGATGACCGGCATCAGGACGTTGCTGACGGCGATGCCCATCAGGGTGAGGGCGCTGGCGGCCAGGAATCCGGCCGTACCGCCCGCGTACGGCCGTATCAACAGGCCCGCGGTGATGGCCACCATGCCCGCGCAGACCACCGCGCCCGGGCCGAAGCGGCGGGCCAGGCGTGGGGCCATGACGCCGAAGACGGCGAAGCAGAGCGGGGGCACCGAGGTGAGGAGCCCGGCCACGCTGCCGCTCATGCCGAGCCCGTCGCGGACCTCTTCGAGGAGCGCGCCGAGGCTGGTGATGGCGGGACGGAGGTTGAGGGCCGACAGCACGATGCCGACGATCAGCAGACGTGTCGTCCACGCGCGCGTGGTGGGTGGCTGGGGCTCGTCCGCGGCCGAACTGCGTATTGCCGTGGACGTCGTCATCCGGGTTTCCTGGCTTGCCATGAGTCCATCATAGAATCATGGGATGATTGGTTGTCCACCCCTTGGTCGGCCGCACCCGGCCACCTCGTGCGAAGGTGTGCCATGCCCCTGAGTCATCCCCGTCGTTCGGCGCTCTCCGAGCAGGTCATCGCCGCGCTGCGCAACCAGATCACCTCGGGCGAGTGGCCGGTCGGGGCGCGCATCCCCACGGAGCCGGAGCTCGTCGAGCAGCTGGGCGTCGCGCGCAACACGGTCCGCGAGGCCGTCCGAGCGCTCGCGCACAACGGTCTGCTGGACATCCGCCAGGGCTCGGGCACCTATGTCGTGGCGACCAGCGAGCTGGCGGGCGTGATGCACCGCCGGTTCGCCGACGCGGACCCCGAACACGTCGCCGAGCTGCGCTCCACCCTGGAGTCGGCCGCGGCCAGGCTGGCCGCCGAGCGGCGCACGGAGAAGGACCTCAAGCAGCTCGACGCGCTGCTGGTGCGCCGGGAGGAGGCGTGGGGGTCGGGCGACGCGGAGGCGTTCGTAACGGCGGACGCCACCTTCCACCTGGCGGTGGTGTCGGCGTCCCACAACGACGTGATGACGGCGATGTACGCCGACCTCGGCGAGGTGCTGCGGGACTGGCTGCGCGAGGACGTGGGCCAGGAGCTGACCCCGGAGACGTATATGGACCACACCCGGCTGGTGGACGCGATCCGCGCGGGCGACGCGGAGGCCGCGGGCCGGGAGGCGGCGAGCTATCCGTTCCTGTGCCGCCCCGGGCGGTTCACCGCCGCTGGTGGCTGACCCACACCGAGCGCACGTCCTCCCAGCAGCGGCCGGTCAGCCGTACGGTCATGGCCGGCCCGGTGTCGACCCGGGTGCCGTCGGTGTCGAGGTCCCACCACTTGTCGCACTCGACGTGCAGGGTGACGCCGTCGGTCTGCGGATAGGGGTTGTGGCAGTACGCGGTCACATGGGACCCGGTGACCCTGGTGCGGCACTCGGCGCCGAAGGGCTGCACCGAGACGGATCTCTTCACGCGCGCGTGCGGCACCGCCTCGTACGGCAGGGACAGCACGAGAGCGACGGCGACGGTCACTGAGGCCAGGCTGCGGGACAGGCGCACAAGGGGACCTCCTCGGCCGGGCTGGGGAGGGGAGCGTGTGGTGAACGCGTAATCCAGAGTGCGCAGTTGTTGCCCGGCGGCGCCTGGTCGGCTAGGCCGAACGGGGGACGCCCCGCTCCTCGGCGGAACGGGGCGTCGACGACGTACCGGAGATCAGGCGCCGATGGCGTGCAGGCCGCCGTCCACGTGGACGATCTCGCCCGTGGTCTTCGGGAACCAGTCGCTCAGCAGGGCGACGATGCCCTTGCCGGCCGGCTCCGGGTCCTTGAGGTCCCACTCCAGCGGGGAGCGCTCGTCCCACACGGCGGCGAGGTCGCTGAAGCCCGGGATGGACTTGGCGGCCATCGAGCCGATCGGGCCCGCGGAGATCAGGTTGCAGCGGATGTTCTGCTTGCCCAGGTCGCGCGCGATGTAGCGGCTGGTGGCCTCCAGGGCGGCCTTGGCGGGGCCCATCCAGTCGTACTGCGGCCAGGCGTACTGGGCGTCGAAGGTGAGGCCGACGACCGAGCCGCCGTTCTGCATCAGCGGCAGGCAGGCCATGGTCAGCGACTTCAGGGAGTACGCCGAGACGTGCATGGCGGTGGCCACGGACTCGAAGGGCGTGTTGAGGAAGTTGCCACCGAGGGCGTCCGGCGGCGCGAAGCCGATGGAGTGCACGACGCCGTCGAGGCCGCCGAGCTCCTCGCCGACGACGTCGGCCAGGCGCCCGAGGTGCTCGTCGTTGGTGACGTCGAGCTCGATGACCTTGGTGGCCTTGGGGAGCTTCTTGGCAATGCGCTCGGTCAGCGTGGGCCGCGGGAAGGCGGTCAGGATGATCTCGGCACCCTGCTCCTGGGCCAGCTTGGCGGCGTGGAAGGCGATGGAGGACTCCAGCAGCACACCCGTGATCAGGATGCGCTTGCCCTCGAGAATTCCGCTCATGGTGTTCAGTGACCCATTCCCAGTCCGCCGTCTACGGGGATGACGGCTCCAGTGATGTACGAGGCGTCGTCCGAGGCGAGGAACCGCACCGTCGCGGCGACCTCCTCGGGCTGCGCGTACCGGCCGAGCGGCACCTGGGCCACGATGCCCGCACGCTGCTCGTCGGTGAGCACCTTGGTCATGTCGGTGTCGACGAAGCCGGGCGCGACGACGTTGAAGGTGATGTTGCGCGAGCCCAGCTCACGGGCGAGGGAGCGCGCGAAGCCGACCAGGGCGGCCTTGGAGGCGGCGTAGTTCGCCTGGCCGGGGCCGCCGTACAGGCCGACGACCGACGAGATGAGCACGACCCGGCCCTTCTTGGCCCGCAGCATGCCGCGGTTGGCGCGCTTGACCACGCGGAAGGTGCCGGTGAGGTTGGTGTCGAGGACGGACGTGAAGTCCTCCTCGGACATGCGCATCAGGAGCTGGTCCTTGGTGATGCCGGCGTTGGCGATCAGGACCTCGACCGGACCGTGCTCGGCCTCGATCTCCTTGTAGGCCTGCTCCACCTGCTCGGTGTCGGTGATGTCGCACTTGACGGCCAGGAAGCCCGCCGGTGGCTCACCGGAGCGGTACGTGATGGCGACCTTGTCGCCGGCGTCGGCGAAAGCGCGGGCGATGGCGAGGCCGATGCCCCGGTTGCCTCCGGTGACGAGAACCGAGCGGCTCAACGGATCACCCTTTCGATAGGGGTCTGACACACCCGCCCGAACAGCTGAAGGACAGGCGGCTTCTCCGAAAACCTATCGGGCCGGTCGCGTCCACGGACATTCGGGCACCGACAGTGGCTTACGGGACTCACTGTCGGGTCCCTACAGAAAGTTCCCGGCACGGGGCCGAAACCTGTGGCCCGTGGCCCCGCCGGCACGAAATGATCGGGGTACCGCCGGTCCGACCACAGGTCACGACAACAAGGAGAGACCTCGGTGCCTCATACCATCGACGAAGCCTTCACGGCTCTACCTCTGCGCGCCCTCGCCGACGCGGCACTCGCACGCGCGCGTGCGCTCGGTGCCGAGCACGCGGACTTCCGGTTCGAGCGGGTGCGCAGCGCGTCCTGGCGCCTCCGGGACGCCAAACCGGCCGGCTCGTCGGACACCACCGACCTCGGGTACGCGGTGCGGGTCGTGCACGGCGGGACCTGGGGCTTCGCGTCCGGCGTGGACCTGAGCCTGGACGCCGCCGCCAAGGTCGCCTCCCAGGCGGTGGCCATGGCGAAACTCTCCGCCCAGGTGATCAAGGCGGCGGGTTCGGACGAGCGCGTCGAGCTCGCCGACGAGCCCGTGCACGCCGACCGGACCTGGATCTCGTCGTACGACATCGATCCCTTCTCGGTGCCCGACGAGCAGAAGACGGCACTCCTGGCGGACTGGAGCGCGCGGCTGCTCGCCGCCAACGGCGTCAACCACGTCGACGCCTCCCTCCTCACCGTCCACGAGAACAAGTTCTACGCCGACACCGCGGGGACCGTGACGACGCAGCAGCGCGTCCGGCTGCACCCGCAGCTGACGGCCGTGTCGGTCGACGAGTCGAGCGGCGAGTTCGACTCGATGCGGACGATCGCACCGCCGGTCGGGCGCGGCTGGGAGTACCTCACGGGGACCGGCTGGGACTGGGACAGCGAACTCGAACAGATCCCCGAGCTGCTCGCCGAGAAGATGCGCGCGCCGAGCGTCGAGGCGGGCCTGTACGACCTGGTCGTAGACCCCTCGAACCTCTGGCTGACCATCCACGAGTCCATCGGCCACGCCACCGAACTGGACCGCGCCCTCGGCTACGAGGCCGCCTACGCCGGCACCTCCTTCGCCACCTTCGACCAGCTCGGCAAGCTGCGCTACGGCTCCGACCTGATGAACGTCACCGGCGACCGCACCGCCGAACACGGCCTCGCGACCGTCGGTTACGACGACGAGGGCGTCGAGGGCCAGTCCTGGGACCTGGTCAAGGACGGCACGCTCGTCGGCTACCAACTGGACCGCCGCATCGCGAAACTGACCGGCTTCGACCGCTCCAACGGCTGCGCCTTCGCCGACTCCCCCGGCCATGTGCCGGTACAGCGCATGGCCAACGTGTCGTTGCAGCCGGACCCGGCCGGCATGGCGACGGAGGACCTGATCGGCGGGGTCGACCGCGGGATCTATGTGGTCGGGGACCGGTCCTGGTCCATTGACATGCAGCGGTACAACTTCCAGTTCACCGGTCAGCGGTTCTTCCGGATCGAGAACGGGCGGATCACCGGGCAGGTGCGGGACGTGGCCTATCAGGCGACGACGACCGACTTCTGGGGGTCCATGGCGGCCGTCGGTGGGCCGCAGACGTATGTGCTCGGGGGTGCCTTCAACTGTGGGAAGGCTCAGCCGGGGCAGGTCGCGGCCGTGTCGCACGGTTGTCCGTCGGCTCTCTTCAAGGGCGTCAACATTCTGAACACCACGCAGGAGGCCGGTCGATGAGCGCCCGCAGCAGCAAGCCGCACGAGATCGTCGAGCGGGCGCTGGAACTGTCCGTCGCCGACGGGTGTGTCGTGATCGCCGACGAGCACTCGACCGCCAACCTGCGCTGGGCCGGCAACGCGCTCACCACCAACGGGGTGACCAGGGGCCGTACTCTCACGGTCGTCGCCACCGTCGGCGGTAAGGAGGGAACCGCCTCCGGTGTCGTGTCCCGGTCGGCCGTGACCGCGGACGAGCTGGAGTCCCTGGTGCGGGCCGCCGAGGCCGCCGCGCGCGGTGCCGGGCCCGCCGAGGACGCGCAGCCGCTGGTGGCGGACGTACCGGCGTCTCCGGACTTCACGGACGCGCCCGCGGAGACCACCTCCGCCGTGTTCGCCGACTTCGCGCCCGCGCTCGGCGAGGCCTTCGCACGCGCGCGTGCGGGTGGGCGTGAGCTGTACGGGTTCGCCAACCACGAGCTCGTGTCCAGCTATGTCGGTACGTCGACGGGGCTGCGCCTGCGTCACGACCAGCCGAACGGCACGCTGGAGGTCAACGCCAAGTCGCCCGACCGTACGCGCTCGGCGTGGGCGGGGCGGTCGACGCGGGACTTCAAGGACGTCGACCCGGCCGCGCTGGACGCCGAGCTCGCCGTACGCCTGGGATGGGCGGAGCGGCGGATCGCGCTGCCGGCCGGGCGGTACGAGACGCTGCTGCCGCCTACCGCCGTCGCGGACCTGCTGATCTACCAGATGTGGTCGGCGTCGGGCCGGGACGCGGTCGAGGGGCGCACGGTGTTCTCCAAGCCGGGTGGCGGCACGCGCGTGGGTGAGCGGCTCAGCGAGCTGCCGCTGACGCTGCGCAGCGACCCGAACGAGCCGGGGCTGGAGTCGGCGCCCTTCGTGATCGCGCACTCCTCGGGCGGCGACCAGTCGGTGTTCGACAACGGGCTGCCGCTCACGGCGACGGACTGGGTGGGCGAGGGCGAGCTGAAGCGCCTCATCACCAGCCGGCACGGGGCGGGTCTGACCGGGCTGCCGGTCGCTCCCGCCATCGACAACCTGATTCTCACCGGCGGCGAGGACCGCTCGCTGGAGGAGATGGTCGCGAACACCGAACGCGGGCTGCTGCTGACCTGCCTCTGGTACATCCGCGAGGTCGACCCGGCCACGCTGCTGCTCACCGGCCTGACCCGGGACGGCGTCTACCTCGTCGAGAACGGCGAGGTGAGCGGCGAGGTCAACAACTTCCGGTTCAACGAGTCGCCGGTCGACCTGCTGGGGCGGGCGACGGAGGCCGGGCGCACCGAGAAGACGCTGCCGAGGGAGTGGAGCGACTACTTCACCAGGGCCGCGATGCCCGCGCTGCGGGTGCCGGATTTCAATATGAGTTCTGTCAGTCAGGGCGTATAACCTCGTAGCCGGTAGTCACTCGACTGCCCGAGGCACTTTCTAGGAGATACGAGAACCGTGACGGACATCGTCGAGGAGCTGAAGTGGCGCGGGCTGATCGCCCTCTCCACTGACGAGGACGCACTGCGCAAGGCGTTCGCGGACGGTCCCGTCACGTTCTATTGCGGCTTCGACCCGACCGCGCCCAGCCTGCACCTCGGCAACCTCGTGCAGATCCTGACGATGCGCCGGATCCAGGACGCGGGCAACCGTCCGCTGGGCCTGGTCGGGGGTGCCACCGGTCTGATCGGTGACCCGAAGCCGAGCGCGGAGCGCACGCTCAACGCCCCCGAGATCGTCGCCCAGTGGGTGGAGCGGCTGCGCGCGCAGATTGCCCCGCTGCTGGACTTCGAGGGTCCGAACGCGGCGGTCATGGTGAACAACCTGGACTGGACCTCGGGCATGTCGGCCATCGAGTTCCTGCGGGACGTCGGCAAGCATTTCCGGGTGAACAAGATGATCGCCAAGGAGGCGGTGGCCCGGCGGCTGGAGTCCCAGGAGGGCATCAGCTACACCGAGTTCAGCTACCAGATCCTCCAGGGCATGGACTTCCTGGAGCTGTACCGGCGGTACGGCTGCACGCTGCAGACCGGTGGCAGCGACCAGTGGGGCAACCTCACCTCGGGCACCGACCTGATCCACAAGGTCGAGCCCGAGGCCGTGGTGCACGCGCTGGGCACGCCGCTGATCACCAAGGCCGACGGCACGAAGTTCGGCAAGACCGAGTCCGGCACGGTGTGGCTGGACCCCGAGATGACCACGCCGTACGCCTTCTACCAGTTCTGGCTGAACGCGGACGACCGGGACGTCTCCAAGTTCCTGCGGATCTTCAGTTTCAGGTCGCGTGACGAGATCGAGGATCTGGAGCGGCAGACCGAGGAGCGTCCGCAGGCGCGGGCCGCTCAGCGGGCGCTGGCGGAGGAGCTGACGACGCTGGTGCACGGGGCCGACCAGACGTCCGCCGTGATCGCCGCGTCCAAGGCCCTCTTCGGGCAGGGCGAGCTGGCGGAGCTGGACGAGAAGACGCTGGCCGCGTCGCTCTCCGAGCTGCCGCACATCCAGGTCGCCGAGCTCGGTCAGGTCGTGGACCTGTTCGCCGAGGTCGGTCTGGTGGCCAGCAAGTCGGCCGCGCGGCGGACCGTGAAGGAGGGCGGGGCCTACGTGAACAACGTGAAGGTCGCCGCCGAGGACGCGGTCCCCGCCGAGGCGGACCTGCTGCACGGGCGGTGGCTGGTGCTGCGGCGGGGCAAGAAGAACCTCGCCGCGGTCGAGGTCACGTCCGCCTAGGTACGACGACAGCAGGGTGGGCCTCCTCTGCGGGAGGCCCACCCTGCTGTTCTCAGGTCGTCTGTTTGCGCTTGCCCAGCGTCGCCATGTACAGCATGTCGACCAGGAACACGATGACGATCGCGGCGACCAGCTGGAAGGCGTGGCGGCTCCAGTCGATGCCGCGGGTCGCGTCCACACCGAAGGCCCGTGCGATGGCGTTGCCGGCCATGGCGCCGAGGATGCCGCAGATGGTGGTCAGCCAGAGGGGACTGTGCTGCTTGCCCGGGATGATCGCCTTGGCGATCAGGCCCAGCACGAATCCGACGATGATCGCCCACAACCAGCCCATGGCTGCCTCCTTGTACGGCTCGACGTGAGCATTACGCCCAGTGTTGGCCCGTACGCCGTACGGCGCATGTCGGGTACCGCCGTACGTGCTACGACTGACGTCGTTCGCCCAGGCAGGAGACGACCCGGTCTCGTAGGCGACGCAGGCGCGGCGTAACGTGGGACGTGTCCGGACCTCGTTCCCCGATCGGGTACGGACCGTGTACGGGGCGGGGCGGGGCCGATGCGGGCGGATGGTGGAATGTGATGCGGAAGCAGCACGGCGGCGGCAACGGCCAGGTGTTCCGGATCACCGGAGCGCGCACCAGCCTCGACGAGGACGTGCGCGGGCGGCAGCGGCGGTACGTCATCTCGATGTCGATCCGTACGGTGTCGGTGATCCTCGCGGCCTCGCTGTGGAACGTCGAACGGCATGTCGCGATCGTTGCGCTGGTCCTCGGACTGGTTCTGCCGTACATCGCCGTGGTGATCGCGAACGCGGGGCGGGAGAACGCGCCGTCGCTTCCGTCGACCTTCGTGACGGTTCCGATGCGGCCGATGATCGCGCCGCCGCGGACGAACGACGGTTTCACGGAATCGGTCCCGGAAGATGTCCCGGGAGAGGCCGCGACGGGCGCACGAAGCGAGCCGCGCGAGCAGGCGTGACCGGCGCGGACGGGCGACAAACGGAATCCGCGCTACACGCCAACCTCAAAAGAAGCTCAGAACTGATCATGCCGTTCTAGTGCCATGCGGCGGGCTACCCGTGACATACTTCCTAAGCGCTCCGCATCCCCCGTCGGAGCGACAGACCGACGCCGGGCAGCTCCCCCCGTGGCTGCTCGGCGTCGCCTTTTGTGGCCGTTGTTCAGCGCGCTTGTGAGACGAATCTGTGAGTGACGAGACCCCTGTCTGCTCCGCCAAGGGCTGCCGTGCCGATGCCGTGTGGGTGTTGGTGTGGAACAACCCGAAGGTGCACACGCCGGAGCGGCGCAAGACGTGGCTCGCGTGCGAGGAGCATCGGGAGCATCTGTCGCAGTTCTTGGGCGTACGGGGGTTCCTGAAGGACGTCGTGAAGTTCGAGGAGTGGCGGGCAGCCGAGGAGGGCTAGCCGCCGATCGCCGACATCGGCCTCGTCGGCTGTACGAACGTCGGGTCGTCCAGGCCCGCGCCCGCCTTCTTGCCCCACATCGCCAGGCGCCAGATGCGGGCGATCTCCTCGTCGGGGGCGTCGGAGCGGAGGGCGGCGCGGAGGTCCGTCTCCTCCTGCGCGAAGAGGCAGGTGCGTATCTGGCCGTCCGCGGTGAGGCGGGTGCGGTCGCAGGCCGCGCAGAACGGGCGGGTGACCGAGGCGATGACGCCGACGCGGTGGGGGCCGCCGTCCACCAGCCAGCGCTCCGCCGGGGCCGAGCCGCGCTCCCCCGCGCCTTCGGCGGTGAGGTCGAAGCGGGTGCGCAGGGACGTCAGGATGTCGCCCGCCGTCACCATGCCGTCGCGCTTCCAGCCGTGCTGGGCGTCCAGGGGCATCTGCTCGATGAAGCGCAGTTCGTACTCGTGCTCCACCGCCCAGGCCAGGAGGTCCGGGGCCTCGTCGTCGTTCAGGCCCGGCATCAGGACCGAGTTGACCTTGACGGGGGTCAGGCCCGCGTCGCGGGCGGCCTGGAGGCCGTCGAGGACGTCCTGGTGACGGTCCCGGCGGGTGAGGGTCTTGAAGACGTCCGGGCGGAGGGTGTCCAGGGAGACGTTCACCCGGTCCAGGCCCGCCGCCTTGAGGGCCGTCGCGGTGCGCTTGAGGCCGATGCCGTTCGTGGTGAGCGACATCTGGGGGCGCGGGGACAGGGCCGCGACGCGCTCCACGATGCCGACCAGGCCCGGGCGCAGCAGCGGCTCACCGCCGGTGAAGCGGACCTCCTCGATGCCGAGGGAGGTGACGGCGATGTCGATCAGGCGGACGATCTCGTCGTCCGTGAGCAGGTCGGGCTTGGCCAGCCACTGCAGGCCCTCCTCGGGCATGCAGTACGTACACCGGAGGTTGCACCGGTCGGTCAGCGAAACCCTCAGGTCGGTGGCCACTCGGCCGTATGTGTCGATGAGCACGTGGGCCCCCTCCCTCGTAGCGGATCAGCGTGGATCAATCGTTTTCCGTCACTTGCGAGCCTACGTGACCGGACCGACATCGACAGCGGCCCGATCCCACGAGGTACGACGCGGCCGCGTCGTAGGGATCTACGACGCGGCCGCTCAGAGGGCGTACCAGGGGGTCGTCAGTGGGCTCCGGTGCCGGTCAGGGACCGGACCTCCAGCTCCGCGTACTTGCCCTTGTCAGGCTCTTCCTTGGACAGGTAGGTGCCCAGGACGCCCAGCAGGAAGCCGACCGGGATCGAGATGATGCCCGGGTTCTCCAGCGGGAACCAGTGGAAGTCGACGTCGGGGAACATCGAGGTCGGCTTGCCGGAGACGACCGGCGAGAACAGCACCAGGCCGACCGCGGTGACCAGGCCGCCGTAGATCGACCACAGGGCCCCGCCGGTGGTGAACCGCTTCCAGAAGAGGCTGTAGAGGATCGTCGGCAGGTTGGCGGAGGCGGCGACCGCGAAGGCGAGGGCGACCAGGCCGGCGACGTTCAGGTCGCGGGCGAGGGCGCCGAGCAGGATGGAGACCGCGCCGATGCCGACGGTGGCCCAGCGGGCCGCGCCGATCTCCTGCTTCTCGGTGGCCTGGCCCCGCTTGATGACGTTCGCGTAGATGTCGTGCGCGAACGACGAGGACGAGGCGAGGGTGAGGCCCGCGACGACCGCGAGGATCGTGGCGAAGGCGACCGCCGAGATGGTGGCGAGCAGGATCGCGCCCCAGTTGGAGTCGACGCCGCCCAGATGGAGGGCGAGGAGTGGCGCGGCGGTGTTGCCCGCCTTGTTGGAGGCGATGATCTCGTCCGGCTTGATCAGCGCCGCTGCGCCGAAGCCGAGGGCGAGGGTCATCAGGTAGAAGGCGCCGATCAGGCCGATGGCCCAGATGACGGACTTACGGGCGGCCTTGGCGGTGGGCACCGTGTAGAAGCGGATCAGGATGTGCGGCAGGCCCGCGGTGCCCAGGACCAGGGCGATGCCGAGGGAGATGAAGTCCAGCTTGGTGGTGCCCGTGGCGCCGTACTTCAGGCCGGGCTCCAGGAAGGCCGCGCCCTTGCCGCTGTTGTCGGCGGCCGAGCCGAGCAGGTCGGAGACGTTGAAGTTGAACTTCAGCAGGACCAGGAAGGTCAGCAGCAGGGCGCCCGCGATCAGCAGGACCGCCTTGACCATCTGGACCCAGGTGGTGCCCTTCATGCCGCCGATGGTGACGTACACGATCATCAGTACGCCGACCAGGGCAACGATGCCGATCTTGCCGCCGTCGGAGGTGATGCCGAGCAGCAGGGAGACCAGGACGCCCGCGCCCGCCATCTGCGCCAGCAGGTAGAAGATCGAGACGACGATGGTGGAGGTGCCGGCCGCCGTGCGGACCGGGCGCTGGCGCATGCGGTACGCCAGCACGTCACCCATGGTGTAGCGGCCGGAGTTGCGCAGCGGCTCGGCGACCAGGAGCAGGGCGACCAGCCAGGCGACCAGGAAGCCGATGGAGTACAGGAAGCCGTCGTAGCCGAAGAGGGCGATGGCGCCGGCGATGCCGAGGAAGGACGCGGCGGACATGTAGTCGCCGGAGACGGCGAGGCCGTTCTGGAAGCCGGTGAACTGGCGGCCGCCCGCGTAGAAGTCGGCGGCGTCCTTGGTCTGGCGGCCGGCCCAGACGGTGATGACCAGCGTCGCGACCACGAAGATCGAGAACAGGGTGATGATCAGTGGCCGGTGCTCGCTGGCCTCACCGGCCGCGAAGGTGATCGCGGGGCTCATTCGCCGCCCTCCATCCGGGACTTGATGGCCTCGGCCTTGGGGTCGAGCTGCGCGGCGGCGTGCCGCGAGTACCACCAGGCGATGAGGAAGGTGGTCAGGAACTGGGCGAGGCCCAGGACCATGGCCACGTTGATGTTGCCGAACAGCTTGGTGCCCATGAAGTCGTCCGCGTAGTTGGAGAGCAGGACGTACAGCAGGTACCAGGTGATGAAGCCGACCGTGAGCGGGAAGGCGAAGGAGCGGTAGGAGCGGCGCAGTTCACCGAACTCCGCGCTCTCCTGCACCGCTTCGAACTCCTCGGTGGAGGGGAGTTGGACTGGGGATTTCGAGGGTGGCGGTGTCTCGGTGGCCACGGAGTCTCCTCGCGTTGCGGATGCTGTTGCGACTGCGGACGGCGGCTGTTCCGGAGTCGGGGACGGGTTCGGTACGACGGACATGGCGGCTCTGTTCCTCGTTTGCGATCAGGGGGCCTCGATCGTGCTCGCGCTCCCTGCCCAAGGTCACGGCGCCACGCGAGGGCAGGTTCAACACCCTTGACCCTTTTCCGAACTCGCCATGGGGAACTCATTGCTGACCAGCGACTTCGGGGGATAGCTTCGGGCCTGTACCGCCAGTCATGTACCTGCCCGAGCACCACCTGTGTCTCGGGCGGTTTTCGTTTCCGGATGATGTGGAGACCCCATGGCTCATCTGCGTTCCAGACGCCGGCTCGCCCTCGCCGTACCCGTCGTGCTCTCCCTGACGGCCTCGCTCGGCTTCCTGCCGGCGGCGGCGCAGGCCGCTCCGCGCGCGGAGTCCGCCACCACGGCGGCCGACGCGGACACCTTTGCCTATCTCGTCAACACGAAGACGGACCACCGCACGATCGAGTCGGTCAAGAAGGCGATCAAGGCGGCCGGTGGTTCCGTCGTGGTGTCGTACGACCGGATCGGCGTGATCGTCGTCCACTCGACGGACCCCGGTTTCGCCGCACAGATACGCAAGGTGCGCGGCGTGCAGTCGGCGGGTGCCTCGCGGACCGCGCCGGTGACGGCCGCCGGGACGACGGACGAGGGCGGGGTGCAGTACCTCTCCAAGGCGGAGGTCGCGCAGCTCGCGAAGAGTTCGGCGGCCGGGGAGGAGCCGCTGGAGGCCGACCAGTGGGACCTCAGGGCGATCGGCGCCGACAAGGCCGCCCAGATCGACCCGGGCAGCAAGAAGGTGACCGTCGCCGTGATCGACACCGGCGTCGACGACACCCACCCGGACATCGCGCCCAACTTCTCCGCCTCGCAGTCCGCGAACTGCGTGAGCGGCAAGGCGGACACCACGTACGGCTCCTGGCGGCCGGTGAACGACGGCGAGCACTACCACGGCACGCATGTGGCGGGCGAGATCGCCGCGGCCCGCAACGGCATCGGCGTCGCCGGCGTCGCGCCCGGCGTGAAGGTCGCGAGCATCACCGTGGCGCAGCCGGACGCGAGCGTGCTGTTCTTCCCGGAGAGCGTCGTGTGCGCCTTCGTCTTCGCCGCCGACCACGGCGTCGAGGTGACCAACAACAGCTACTACGTTGACCCGTGGCTGTACAACTGCATGGATGACCCCGATCAACGTGCCATCGTTGATTCGGTCAACAGGGCCCAGCTGTACGCCCAGAGCAAGGGCACGCTCAATGTCGCCGCGGCCGGCAACTCCAACGACGACCTCGACTCCGACGCCCTCGTCGACGACTCCAGCCCGGACGACTCGACGCCGGTGACGCGGACGGTCGACCCGCACGAGTGCTTCGACGTGCCGACGCAGCTGCCGGGTGTCGTGACGGTGAGCGCGGTCGGTGTCACGGGCGCCAAGTCGTACTACTCCAGCTACGGCAAGGGCGTGATCGACGTCGCGGCGCCGGGCGGCGACAAGTACAAGATCCCGGACACGCCGTCGAAGAACGGCCGCATCCTGTCCACCCTGCCGAACAACGAGTACGGCTTCCTCCAGGGCACCTCGATGGCCTCGCCGCACGTCGCGGCCGTCGCCGCGCTGCTGAAGTCCACGCACCCGTGGGCGACTCCGGCCCAGTTGCAGTCGTTGCTGAAGGCGCAGGCGGACAACCCGGGCTGCCCGACCGACCCGTACGACGGTGACGGGGACGGCGTCGTGGACGCCACCTGCGTGGGCGGCAAGCGGGTCAACGGCTTCTACGGCTTCGGCATCGTCAACGCGCTGCGCGCGGTGAAGTAGGGAGACACAGACACATGACCGCGCTTCACCCGCGCCACCGTCGCGCCATCGCCCTCCCGCTCGGGATGGCGATGGCGACGGCCCTCGCGTTCCTGCCCAACGTCACGGCGTCGGCCGCGGAACCCGCTTCCGCGACCACGACCGCGGCTGCGGCGGACGCGACCTCGCTCAGCTATGTCGTCAACGTCCGCCCCGGGCACGGCCCTTCGACGCACGTCAAGAAGGCGATCGCCGAGGCCGGCGGCACGATCCTGACGTCGTACGACCAGATCGGCGTGATCGTCGTCCACTCGGCCAACCCCGACTTCGGCCTCATCATCCGCAAGGTGCCGGGCGTGCAGTCGGCCGGCAACACGCGCAACGCCCCGCTGCCCGCGCAGTCGACGACCGACGTGGGCACGCCGAAGGCGCTCACCGCGGACGAGGTGACGGATGTTCAGGCCACCGACGGGCAGGACCCGTTGGAGCCCCTCCAGTGGGACCTGCCGGCCATCAAGGCGGACAAGGCGCACGAGGTGGCCCTGGGCAGCCCGAAGGTCACCGTCGGCGTGATCGACACCGGCGTCGACGACACCCACCCCGACATCGCCCCGAACTTCGACCGCAAGGCGTCGGTCAACTGCGTGTCGGGCAAGCCGGACACCACGGACGGCGCCTGGCGGCCGACCACCGGGGAGAGCCCGCACGGCACGCACGTGGCGGGCGAGATCGCCGCCGCGAAGAACGGTGTCGGCATGACCGGCGTGGCGCCCGGGGTGAAGGTCTCCGGCATCAAGGTGGCCACGACCGCCGGTTACTTCTACACCGAGGCCGTGGTGTGCGGCTTCGTGTGGGCGGCCGAGCACGGCGTCGACGTGACGAACAACAGCTATTACACCGACCCCTGGTACTTCAACTGCACCGACGACCCGAACCAGAAGGCGCTCGTCGACGCCATCACCCGAGCCTCGCAGTACGCGGAGCGGAAGGGCACGGTCAACGTCGCGGCGGCCGGGAACGAGAACTACGACCTGAACGCCGACGAGATCACCGACCCGGTCTCGCCGAACGACGGCACGCCCTCGGACCGGGTGATCGACCCGTCGAAGTGCTTCGACATACCGACCCAGCTGCCGGGTGTGGTGACGGTCGCGGCGACCGGTGCGAAGGGCCTCAAGTCGTCCTTCTCCAACTACGGCCTGGGCGTCATCGACGTGGCCGCGCCGGGCGGCGACGCGACCGCCTACCAGACCCCGGCCCCGCCGGCCACCAGCGGCCTGATCCTGGGCACGCTCCCCGGCGGCAAGTGGGGCTACATGGCCGGTACGTCGATGGCCTCGCCGCATGTCGCGGCGGTCGCCGCATTGATCAAGTCAACCCATCCGCACGCCTCCGCGGCCCTGGTGAAGGCCCTGCTGTACGCCGAGGCCGACGCCACGCCGTGCACGGATCCGTACGACATCAACGGCGACGGCAAGGTCGACGCGGTGTGCGAGGGGTCGAAGAACCGCAACGGCTTCTACGGCTGGGGCACTGTGGACGCGCTGGACGCGGTGACGAAGTAGAGCTGATTTCCGCACTGGACTCCTCCATATATTGATTCAGTCAATACTGCATAGTGAAGTAATGACTCGAATCAAGTTGGCTTGGTCCGCGGTGGGCGGCGATCCCGCCCTTCTCCCGCGGGTGTCGACCGTGGTGCGGGAAGGCGCTCTTGAGGGGTGCCTTCCCGTACGGGAGCTGGCGCGGGCCTGTGTCGGGGCCTGTGCGCTGGCCGCCGCCGAGCTCGGGGCCCGGCGGGCCGGGCTCGCCGAGGTGCCCGGGGTGCGGGTGGACGACGGGGCGGTGGCCACGGCCTTCCACAGCGAGCGGCAGCTGACGGTCGACGGGCGGGCGCCGGTCGGCTTTGCGCCATTGTCACGGTTCTGGCGGACCGCCGACGGCTGGGTGCGGACGCACGCCAACTATCCGCATCACCGGGCCCGGCTGCTGGGCGTGTTGGGCGTGCCGGAGGACGTGGGCGCCGTCGAGGCGGCCCTCGCGGAGCGGTCCGCGCTCGACGTCGAGGAGGCCGTGTACGCGGCCGGCGGGCTGGCCGTCGCGCTCCGGACGCCCGAGGAGTGGGCCGCGCACGAGCAGGCGGTCGCGGTGTCGGCCCGGCCGCTGGTCGAGCGCGCGCGGCTCGACTCCGCACGCGCGCGTGTGCTCGCGCCGGTCGACGGGTCTCCCCTGCTGCCCGCCGCTGGTCTGCGCGTCCTGGACCTGACCCGCGTCCTCGCGGGCCCGGTCGCCACCCGCACGCTCGCGCTGCTCGGGGCGGACGTACTGCGGGTGGACTCCCCACACCTGCCCGAACTCCCCGACCAGCACGCCGACACCGGCTTCGGGAAGCGGTCCACGACCCTCGACCTGGTGGCCGACCGGCGCGCCTTCGAGGAGCTGCTCGCGGCGGCGGACGTCGTCGTCACCGGGTACCGGCCGGGCTCCCTGGACCGGTTCGGGCTGTCGCCGGAGGCGCTCGCGGAACGGCGGCCGGGCGTGGTCGTGGCGCAGGTGTCGGCGTGGGGCGCGTACGGGCCGTGGGGTGCGCGGCGGGGCTTCGACAGCCTGGTGCAGGTGGCGACCGGGATCGCCGCACTGGAGGGCTCGGCGGAGCGGCCGGGCGCGCTGCCCGCGCAGGCTCTCGACCACGGGACGGGCTATCTGCTGGCGGCCGCGGTGCTGCGGGCGTTGACCGAGCAGGTGGACGAGGGTGGCAGCCGGTCCGTGCGGATGGCGCTGGCCCGGACGGCCCAGTGGCTCGTGAACGGCACGGGGACGGGCGGGGTCGGGGAGCTCTCGTACGACGGTCCCGAACCCTGGCTCGGCGAGACGGACAGCGCGCTGGGGCGGCTGCGGTACGCACTGCCACCGGTTTCCTTCGAGGGCGGGCCGGCCGACTGGGCGCGTCCGCCGGTGCCCTGGGGATCACAGCCGGCGCGGTGGCGGTGAGTCACGGGGTGCCCAAAAACGTACCTACGGCCGGAATGCCGTACCCCCAGTTGTTTTACTGCACTTGCCCGGTTCTGCGACGGCTGGTGAAGATCTTGAGGTGACCTTGATAAGACCCACGGCCGGGGTGGCCGACGCGAGCGGGCCCGTACGGCGTCCCGGTGTGGGCCGGGCCGTCGCCGTCCTCGTCCTGGCGGCGCTGGGCGCGCTGATACCGCTCCTCGGCCCCTCCGCCGCGCTGCACGGCACCGGGGAGGCGGCCGCCCCCGGCGTCGGCGGTATCGCGCTGCTGCGGGCCGTGCTCTTCGCCGCGCTGTGCGTCCCGGTGGGCGAGCTCTTCGTGAACCGTCTGGCCCGTTCGCTGCCCGAAGCCCTCGATGACGTGCCGCGCAGTTGGGCCCCGTACACGGGCGTCGCCGGTCTCATCGCCGCCCTGGGGCTCGCCTCGGTCGTGTCGACGGGCAACCTGGTGCCGCACGGCCTCGCCGAGATCGACGTCGGCGGCCTCTACGACTCGCGGGACGGCAAGCTCGCGCTGGTCGAGGTCAACGCCTTCCTCGCGGCCGCCCTCTGCGCCCGTTCGCACCGCCCCGCCACCCAACTGTGGCCGGTGGCCGCGGTGATCGTCGCCGAGGCGTTGCGCGCCCATCCGGCAACGGAGCACAGCCCGCTGCTCGGGTCCGGGCTGACGCTGGTGCACCTGACCTGCGCGTCGCTCTGGGCGGGCGGTCTGCTGCACGCGCTGCGGACGCTCCGGCACCGGCCCGGCGGCGCGGCCGGCGCGGCCCTGCTCGGGCTCTACGCGCGGGTGGCGGCCGTACTGCTCGCCCTCATCACCGCGACCGGCGTGTGGAGTGCGCTGCGCCGTATGCCGTCGGGGACGATCCTGGACCAGCTGACGACGACGGCCTACGGGCGCACCCTGCTCGCCAAGGTGTTCCTCGTGGCCGCCGTCGCCGTGCTCGCCCTGTGGGCGCGGATCCGGCTGCGCCGCGCCGCCGACCCGCTGTCCGCCTACTCCCCCGCGCGTGCCGAGGTCGTGGCCCTGGGCGTGGTGGTCGTGGTGTCGGGATTGTTGACGGCCTTGCCGCTACCGATCCGGTGGTCGTGACATCAATACCTGGTGGTCAATAGTTGATGATCAACCATTGGTGACGAGCACCTTGAGTGCCGTGCGCTCGTCCATCGCCTTGTAGCCGTCCGGGACGCCCTCGACGTCGACCGTCATGTCGAAGACCGGCGAGGGATCGATCGTGCCGTCCAGTACGTCGGGCAGGAGCTCCGGGATGTAGGTGCGGACCGGTGCGACGCCGCCGCGCAGCGCGATGTTGCGGTCGAACATGACGCCGAGGTCGAGGCCGGTGCCGCTGCCGTGCGGTACGCCGACGAAGCCGATGGCGCCGCCGTCGCGGGTGATGTTGACGGCCGTATTCATTGACTGTTCGGTACCGACGGCCTCGACGACCGCGTGTGCGCCCTGTCCGCGGGTGAGTTCGCGGACGGCCTCGACGGCCGCGTCTCCGCGCTCGGCGACGACGTCGGTGGCGCCGAAGCGGCGGGCGATGTCGGTGCGGACCTCGTGCCGGCCGAGCGCGATGATCCGCTCCGCGCCGAGCCGCCTGGCGGCGAGCACCGCGCAGAGGCCGACGGCTCCGTCGCCGACGACGGCGACCGTGGCACCCGGGCGGGCGCCCGCGCCGAGGGCCGCGTGGTGGCCGGTGCCGAGCACGTCGGAGAGCGTCAGCAGGGCGGTCAGCAGGTGGTCGTCGGAGGCGGCCTCCTTGGGCAGCTGCACGAGTGTGCCGTCGGCGAACGGCACGCGTACCGCCTCGCCCTGGCCGCCGTCGTGGCCGACGGAGCCCCAGAAGCCGCCGTGCTCGCAGGAGGTCGTAAGGCCCTCGCGGCAGTAGTCGCAGACGCCGTCGGACCACATGAAAGGCGCGACCACGAGGTCGCCGCGCTTCACGGTGCCCACCTCGGAGCCGGTGTCCTCGACGAGGCCGAGGAACTCGTGTCCGATCCGCTGCCCCGGCTGCCGGGCCGCCTCGCCGCGGTACGCCCACAGGTCGCTGCCGCAGATGCAGGCGCGCAGCACCCGGACCACGGCGTCGGTGGGCAGCTGCACCACGGGCTCGGGCACGTCCTCCACGCGCATGTCGTACGGGGCGTGGATGGTGGTGGCGCGCATGGCGAGGATCCTTCTCGTGCGGGGTGGGAGGCGCGCCCTGGGGGTGGTCGGGCGCACTTCACGGTACGCCGTGACCTGCGCGGGGCGCGCATCGAGGGCCCGAGGGAGGCCACTGCGCGCCCCGCGGCCCCACCCCCGCGGCTAAACGCCGGCCGCTCCCAGCAGTGTTCCGGCCGCATAGGTGACGCCCATCGCCAGTGCGCCACCGACAACGTTGCGCAGCACCGCACGTCCCGTCTCCGCCGCGCCCAGTCGTGCGCTGGACCAACCGGTGAGGGAGAGGGCGGCCAGCACCGAGACCACGGTGACCCACAGCCGCCAGTCGGTGGGCGGCAGCACGATCGCGAGCAGCGGCAGCAGCGCGCCCACGGTGAACGACAGGAAGCTGGCCCACGCCGCGTGCCAGGGGTTCGTGAGCGCGTCGGGGTCGATGCCGAGCTCCACGCGCGCGTGCGCCCTGAGCGCGTCGCGTTCCGTCAGCTGCTCGGCCGCCTCCCGGGCCACCTCGCGGGACATCCCGCGCTCCTGGAGCAGCCCGGTCAGCTCCTCCAGCTCGGCCTCCGGCTGCTCGCGCAGTTCCCGCCGCTCCATGGCGAGGGCGGCCATCTCCGAGTCCCGCTGGGTGGAGACGGACACGTACTCGCCGGCGGCCATCGACATCGACCCGGCGAGCAGCCCCGCGAGGCCGGCGGTGAGCAGCGCCGAGCGGTCGTCCGTCGCACCGGCCACACCTACGACGAGGCCCGCGGTGGAGACGATGCCGTCGTTCGCGCCGAGCACGGCGGCACGCAGCCAGTTCAGCCGCTCCGCCAGGGCACCGCTGTGGGCCTCGCCGCTGTGCGTTGGTTCCGTCACACGGGGAGGATGCCACTCCGACGGCGGTCGCACAGGCACCGACGCTCCCCCAGCCGCGGCAGCACCGCCGCCGACGCGCCCGGGCCGCGGTCACATCGGCATCGGCGACTCCGTGTCGCGATCGCCGCCTGCGCCACCGCCCCGGACCTCGTCGGACCCGCCGCGCTTCCCCACCGTCACCAGACCCGCACCCTCGCCCCCCGAGCGAACAACGGGCTCGTCGCGTCCGCCGGCGGCTCCTCCAGCGGCTCCGCGAGCTCCTCCACCGTCGGCCCCACCTTCGCCGCGATCGGGTCCAGCAGGTCGAGGTCGAAGCCGTAGACGCGGGCCGCGTTGCCGCCGAGCATCGCCGTGAGTTCCTCGCGCGGTACGCCCGCGTAGGCGAAGCGCAGGCCCTCGCGGGTGTACGGGTAGGTGCCCTCGTCGTGCGGGTAGTCGCTGCCCCACATGATCTTGTCGACGCCGATGCGGTCGCGCAGGGGCACCTCGTGGGGGCGCATGAAGCTGGCGCCGACGAAGCAGTTGTCCTGCCACACCTCGGACGGCGGCCTGCCCATGCGCGCGGCGAGGCCCGCGCCGAACTTGGACTCGGCCGTGGACGCCTTCGTCGCGGCGGCGACCAAGCGGCCGTGGTAGTAGTCCAGCATGTCGAGCACCCCGGGGATCCAGCCGGAGCCCTGCTCGGTCAGGACGAGCTTCAGGCCCGGGTGGCGGCGGAAGGCGCCGCCGAACACCAGGTGCCACAGGGCGCGGTGGGAGAACCAGGTCGTCTCGACCATGAAGACCGCGCGGGCGGCCGGTTCGTCGCCGAGCGGCGGGGACGCCGAGCCCGCGTGGTGGTTGACGGGGACGCCGAGCTCCTCGCAGACCGCCCAGATGGGGTCGTACGACTGTGAGTAGAGCTCCGGCAGGCCCGAGCCCGGCGGGGTGCCGGGCAGCATCAGGCCGCCCCTGAGGCCCGCCGAGGCCGCCCAGCGGATCTCCTTGACGGCCTCCTCGACGTCGTTCAGGAGGATCTGGAAGACCCCCGCACGACGGCCCGGTGCGGCCGCGCAGAAGTCCGCGAGCCAGCGGTTGTGGGCGCGCAGGCCGGCCCAGCGCCGCTCGAACTCCTCGGGCGCCGGGGCGGGCGCCATCAGGGAGCCGGACGGGAAGAACGGCGGGATGGTGTTCGGGAACACCACCTCCGCGACGATGCCGTCCTGCTCCAGCTCCGCCAGCCGGCGTTCGGAGTTCCAGTTCTTGTCGGCCGTGTCGGCGAGCAGGTCCTCGTACGGGTTGACGTAGGTGGCCGCCCAGATGTCGAACTCGTCGTGGTAGCGCTTCTCCAGGTACGGCTTGTAGTCGAGGAGGTCGGCTCCCGCGTGGCAGTCGGCCGAGATGACCGTGTAGCGGTCCTGAGCGCTCATCGATCCGCTCCCAACTCGGGGAAGTCGTTGCCCAGCACAGGGAAGTCGTGCTCTGTCAGCCAGTGCCGGCCCACCTCGCGCGAGCGCGCCCATGACGCCTCCACCGTCTCCTGGTCGTCGGACTGGCCGAGGTCGGCCGGGGTGGGGCCGATGCGATGGGCCAGCGGGGTCAGCCGCTCGACGTCGAAGCCGAAGACCTCGGCCGCCGCCAGGCCCAGCATGCGGCGCGTCTCCGCCACCGGGATGTCGTGGAAGGTGCGGCGCAGCCACGCGCGCGTGTCGGGCCAGGTGCCCTCGGGGTGCGGGAAGTCGCTGCCCCAGAGGATGTTGTCGACGCCGATCTCGTAACGCTGGGCGAGCTCGCGGCGCTTGGTGTTGGTCGCGCAGATGAAGACCTGGCGGTCGAGGTACTCGCTCGGGGGCCTCTTCAGCTCCTCGAAGGGGGAGAGCTTCTTGCCGCCGTGCGCGCCCAGGTAGAGGCGGTCCATGAACCACAGGAGGTTCGGCAGCCACCAGCAACCCGACTCCGCCACACCGAACTTGAGACCGGGATGGCGTTCGAAGACGCCGGACCAGAGGAGGAACCAGAGTGGCCGGGCCGGCCACCAGGTCACCTCGCTGACGAAGATGCCGAGATGGTCGCCGTACTCGTGGCGCGGCGCCGAACCGGAGTGCGTGATCACCGGCATCCCGCAGTCGGCCGCGGCGGCCCACACGGGGTCGTAACGGCGGTCGTGGTAGGGCTCCTTGCTGCCCCACAGCGAGGGGATCATGATCGCGCGGAGTCCGGACTCCCTGGCCCGGTGGATCTCGGCGACCACCTTCGACGCCTCGGCCGTGATCGGCAACAGGGCGACTCCGCAGTGCCGTTCGGGGTTCTCCGAGACGAAGTCGGCGAGCCAGCGGTTGTGCGCCTGGGCACCCGCCATGCCGAGTTCCGGGTCGTGGTCGCCGGAGAGGCCCAGGCCCACGCCGAAGGGCGCGGCCGTCTGGCTGTCCACGGCGTCGGCGTCCGGGAAGACCACCTCGGCCGCCACCCCGTCGCCGTCGAGCTCCTTCAGCCGCTGCGCGGTCTCCCAACCCCCACGCAGGCCTTCCTCGTTGTCGTGGAACCACTTGGTGGCGAACGCCTCGTTGCGGATGCCGAGCCGGGTCATGTCCTCGCGACGCCGTTCGCGTCCGGCGAGGAACTCGTCGAAGTCCCGGTGGAACCGCGCGTCCAGATAGGGCCGGTACTCCTCGGTGGGCAGTCCGGCGTGGCAGTCGGAGGAGATGATCAGATACGGCTCCCGGTCGGTCACATCGACCCCCAAGTCGGTCCAGGATGCGGTCAGTCGAGGATGAAGCTCTCCAGGTACGACGGGTTCGTGCGGTCCAGCATCGATCCGGCCCGCGCGCGGATCTGGGCGTCGCTGTGCTCGCTGGGCGGCAGCAGCCAGAAGCGGTCGGCGCGGATGCCCGCCACCACGAACTCGGCGACCTCCTCGACGGGCGTGAAGTCGACCTCCTTGCCGGCCGCGCGCATCGCGCTCTCCCACTGGTCGAGGGTGCGGTACGGGGTTTTCCGCGGGCGCTCCTTCGCGTACCGCTCGGGCCGGTTGCGGTGCGACTCCCACAGGCCGGTGCGCAGCATGTGCGGCCCCGGGAAGAGCACCGACGCGCCCACGCGCGCGTGCTCCGCCCTCAGGTGGGCGTACAGGGACTCGGTCATCGTGACGACGGCCGCCTTGGTGACGGCGTACACGGAGGCGGTGGGGAGCGGGGCGATGCCGCCGTCTCCGGAGGACGTATTGACCACATGACCGGGTTGACCCGACTTGATCATCCGTGGCACGAACGCCTGGACGCCATGGAAGACGCCCCACACATTGACGGAGAAGGCCCACTTCCAGTCGTTCGGTTCGTGCTCCCACATCCGGCCCTCGGCGCCCGAGCCTACCCCGGCGTTGTTGCACAGCACATGGACGGCGCCGTACGTCTCGTACGCCGACTCGGCGAGGTCCAGCACCTGTTGGCGCTCCCCGACGTCGACCACGCGCGCGTGCACATCGGCGCCATCGGCCCGCAGATCCGCGGCGGCCTTGTCGAGCGCGGTCTCCTCGACGTCGGCGAGGACCACCTTCAGCCCCTCGGCCGCGAACCGCCGGGCCATCGCGAGCCCGATCCCGCTCGCCGCCCCGGTGACGACGGCGACCTGTCCGGCCTGAAGCTCCATCAGGCGCTCACCTCGGGTGACTCGGAGGACTCTGAGGACACCGAAGACGCGGGCGGCCCGTCATGGACCTGCTGCGGATCGTCGTAACGCTGATGGATGTACGGCAACAGGCCCTCCGCACTGACCCGTTCGACCACCTTGCCCCGCTGATCGCTGGTCTTCTCGCCGATGGTGATGTCCACCAGGCGGCGGACGGGGAGGTCGGCCACCGGGTCGTACATGGACTCGCGCAGGACGACGTCGCCGGTGACGCGCTCCAGTCGGCGCACCTTCTCGTTGCGGACGCAGTGCACCAGCACGGGGTCGTCGTCGAAGCCCGAACCGTCCACCGCGGGAAGGAACTTGAAGTAGAAGTCGGTCTTCCGGGTGGGCTCCGGCAGGGGCAGTCGCTCGCTCACCGCGCCGCGCACCTCGACGAAGGCGATGCCGTGCCGGGTCATCGAGGCACGGACCAGGAGCCCGTCCCGCTCCACCGTCACCTCGCCCAGCTTCTTCGGCTCCCCGAAGACCTCGCGCCCGCCCGTGAGGGCCCGCTCGTGGGTCATCGGCATGACGAGCGGATACCAGCCGTCGACGTCGTCGTGCCGGGCGGCGACCGCGAACGAGCCCGCGCCCAGCGGGTATCCGGGCAGGTCGACCTTGCTGATGTTGACCCGGGCCAGCGGCCGGTCGGCCGGTTTCAGCGGGGGTGGCAGGACCGCGGCGAGCGCGTCCGGGTCGGTCTCCCAGACGGCCACCACCCCGGTGGACCAGATGTCCGGGAGCCGTGCGCTCGCGGTGCGGGCGGCGGTGATCTCCGCCTCGGTGCGTGGGCCGTACCGTACGCGTGTCATCCGTCGTCCCGCCCCTCACAGACCGTCAACCGTCGGGCGGGGAGCACGCTTGCACCAGGTGCGCGAAAGGTCCATAGCCGCGAGCCCGGACATTCCGTGCGCGCGGCCCCTGTTGGCCGGGAGTGTCAGTCCCGGCCCGTATCCTCAGGAACCATGCTCGAAGACCGTACGACCGCAGCGTCCTCCCCCACGGCGTGGCCGACCGCGTATCCCCAGGGATACGCGGTCGTTGACGTCGAGACCACGGGTCTGGCCCGGGACGACCGGATAATCTCGGCGGCCGTATACCGCCTGGACGCGCGCGGCGAGGTCGAGGACCACTGGTACACCATGGTCAACCCGGAGCGGGACCCGGGCCCGGTGTGGATCCACGGTCTGACGAGCGAGATGCTGGAGGGCGCGCCCCTCTTCACGGACATCGCCGAGGAGTTCGCGACGCGCCTCGAAGGCCGGGTGCTGGTCGCGCACAACGCGGTCTTCGACTGGCAGATGATCGCGCGCGAGTACGCGCGCGCGGAGCGCGAGGCGCCGGTGCGGCAGCGGCTGTGCACCATCGCACTCTCCAAGGAGCTCGGTCTGCCGCTGCCCAACCACAAGCTGGAGTCACTGGCGGCCCACTTCGGCGTCGTACAACAGCGGGCGCACCACGCGCTGGACGACGCGCGCGTGCTGGCGGAGGCGTTCCGGCCGAGCCTGATGGCCGCGGCGGCGGGGGACGTACGGCTGCCGCTGCTGGAGTGCCGGCCGCTGACGGAGTGGACCGACCGGCCGGTGCCGCGCCAGTCCGGCGGCTACGGGAGCTATCGGCCGACCAGTTGGCGCCCGGCCCGCAAGCGGCCCGCCTGCCCGTATCCCAACCCGGGGCGGTACGAGGACGGCAGACCGCTCAAGCAGGGCATGCGGATCGCCTTCTCCGGGGACACCTCCGTAGAGCGGGACCTGCTGGAGGACCGCGCGGTGGAGGCCGGGCTGCATGTCGCCACCAGCATCTCCCGGCTGACCAGCCTGCTCGTCACCAACGACCCGGACTCGGGCACCTCGAAGGTGGTCAAGGCACGCCAGTTCGGGACGCCGGTGGTGGACGAGGCGGCCTTCGGACAGCTGCTCAGGGATGTCGAACCGGCGGACGGATGACCCGTACCGGCGAGGGTGCGTGACCCGTACGGACGGGTGATTGCCACGCGACTCGCCCGGCGCCCGCTCGCCCGCGCGGCGCCGACGGCTCACCCTGTGGCGCATGGCGAGATGCGAAGTTTGCGGCAATGACTACGGCATGTCCTTCGAGGTGCACGCGCAGGGCGCGGTGCATGTCTTCGACTGCTTCTCCTGTGCGATCCATCGCATGGCACCCATCTGCGAGCACTGCCGGGTGCAGATCATCGGACAGGGCGTGGAGGCCGAGGGCCAGTGGTACTGCGGTGCGCACTGCGCCCGTGCGGCCGGGAAGGCCGGCATCGTCGACAAGGTCTGAGCACCCTCCCGGACCACCCCTGGCGACAGCACCCCGCGACCCGAGTTGTACGGTCGTGGGGTGTACCGCTTCCTGTTGACCCGGCAGTGGGTGATCCTCACGCTGGTCGCCCTCCTCCTCATCCCCACGATGATCAGGCTGGGCATCTGGCAGATGCACCGCTACGAGGAGCGCAGCGCCCGCAACCAGCTGGTCTCCGACGCGCTGCACGCCAAGCCGGTGCCGGTGGAGGAGCTGACCTCGCCGGGCCACACGGTGACCACCCACGACCGGTACCGCACGGCGACGGCGACGGGTCACTTCGACACGAAGGACGAGGTCGTCGTCCGCCGCCGCACCAACTCCGACGACGAGGTCGGCTACCACGTCCTGACCCCGTTCGTGCTGACGGACGGCAAGGTGGTGCTGGTCAACCGGGGCTGGATCGCGTCCGACGGACCGAGCCAGACCACCTTCCCGAAGGTCCCCGCGCCGCCGAGCGGCCAGGTCACCATCAAGGGCCGGCTGATGCCGGACGAGACGACCGCGGCCAGCGGCATCAAGGACCTCAAGGGCCTGCCGGACCGGCAGATCATGCTGATCAACAGCGAGGAGCAGGCCCGCCGTCTGCACGTCGACGTGCTCGGCGGCTACCTCCAGCAGACGGGGCCCGAGCCGAAGGGCGACACCCCGGAGCAGATCTCCGACCCGGGCAAGGAAGACGCGCCGCTGAACTACGCGTACATGATCCAGTGGTGGCTGTTCGCGGCGGGTGTGCCGTACGGCTGGTGGGTGCTGGTCAAGCGCGAGCGCCGGGACCGGGCGGAGGCGGCGGCCGCGGAGGCCGAGGCGGAGGCGGAGCCGGCCGCGGTCTGAACCGCCCAGCCTCCCGGCTCATCGCCCGAGACGGTCGCGCCAGTACAGGAACGTGCGCTCCGGTTCGGGCAGCAGCTCCCACGGATGGGGCGTCATGTGGCGGCCGATGCGCGCGAACACGGCGGCGGCGTCGGCCGGGCGATGGACGCGGATCAGGGCGAAGGCAAGGACGTTGAGGTCGGCGACGGCCTCGGCGTGTGGCGTGGCAGCGGACAGGAACCAGTCGGTCAGGGCCACGGCCACTTCCTCGGCCGCCCGGGGTTCGTTCCAGTGGCTCTCCGCTCCGAGGGGCAGCTGCCGCTGCCGGTGGGCGACGAGTTCCACGCGGGCAGCGACGGGGAGCAGGGCGAGCGGTGAGCCGTGCGGCGCGCGGGCCGCGCCCTGCCGGGCGAAGTCCAGCATGTCGACGACCGTGCCCTGGCCGCGCGGGGACAGGTAGCGCAGCAGCTGGTGGTAGGCGGCCCGCAGCCAGGGGGCGCGGGTGACGGCCTCGCTCCACACCGGGACCGCGGCCCGGGGCGGGACGGCGAAGGAGTACATCAGCTCCAGCAGAGCCAGCCACGGGGTCGGATCCTCGGGGCAGTGCTCGGCCGCCCGCAGACACGCCCGTTCGGCATCCTGTGCGGCGCCCCGTCCCTCGGTCGCGGCCCGGACCGACCGCACCCAGGCCGCCAGCACCAGGGCGTCCCCGTCGCCGGGACGGTCGACGGACCAGTGCTCGCAGACCGAGGGCGGCAGGTTCCGCGCGAGCACGGAAACCCGGTGCACCCGGCGGTCCCAGTCCCGCCCCGTCTTCGCGAGCAGCTCGGCGGCCGGCTGCCAGAGCGGGCGGCTGCGGCCCGCGCCGAGACCGTGCAGCTGCTGCCCGGGGCGGAGTTCGGCCAGGGTCGAGTGCAGCGCCCGGTCGTCGAGTTCGGGGCGGATCAGCAGAGGTGGACGGCGTCTGAACATCCCGGTCCCGGTCTCGTGCGGAAGGGCCGGCGCGCCGGTCGGGGCGCCCGCCCGAGGTCTGCCGACGAGTGAGCCCCCGCCAACAGCGACTGGCGGCGAGGCCCCGTCAACAGCGACTGCGGACGAACGAGCCCCGCTCACCAGCAACTCCGACGGACCAGCCCCCCAAACAGCGACTGCCAGCGGGTGAGCCCCCGTCAACAGCAGCGGCCCTGCGGATGAGCCTCCCGGTGCAGCGTGCGCAGCACCTGGTACTCGCGGCGGGTCGGGACCGGCGCGAGCGGGTGATGGCGCCGGTGACGCTCGCAGTAGCGGTCGTACTCGGCCTCCCCGGTCAGCTCGCGCAGATACCAGGTCACTGCCCGCATCCACTGCCGGGCGTTCACGAGCGGGTCCCCACCAGCGGTTCGCCGGCCTGCGCGGGCACGTCGATACGGGACTCGACGTACGGCGCCTCGGTCGTGGGCAGCGCGCCCGGCGACCGCACGGCCCGCACGCACACCACCGCCGCGTTCACGATCACGACCGCCACCAGCAGCAGGAACAGCGCGATCAGCACACCGTCGACGGTGGAGTTGGTGACCACGGTGTGCATGTCGTCGAGGGTCTTGGCGGGCGGGAGCACCTGCTTCGCGTCGAGCGCGTCGGCGTACTTGGCACGCTGGGCGAAGAAGCCGACCTTGGGGTCGTCGGAGAAGACCTTCTGCCAGCCCGCGGTGAAGGTGACCGCGGTGACCCAGGCGAGCGGGATCCCGGTGACCCAGGCCCAGCGCAGCCGGCCGGACTTGATCAGGACCGTCGTGCAGACCGTGAGGGCGACGGCGGCCAGCAGCTGATTGGCGATGCCGAAGAGCGGGAAGAGCTGGTTGATCCCGCCGAGCGGGTCGGTGGCGCCGGTGTAGAGGAAGTAGCCCCAGGCCGCCACGACCAGGCCGCTGCACAGCCAGATGCCCGGCTTCCAGTTGACCCGGCCCATCGGCTTCCACACGTTGCCGAGCATGTCCTGGAGCATGAAGCGCCCGACCCGGGTGCCCGCGTCGACGGTGGTCAGGATGAACAGGGCCTCGAACATGATCGCGAAGTGGTACCAGAAGGCCTTCATCGCGGTGCCGCCGAAGACTCCGGAGAAGATCTCCGACATGCCGACCGCGAGGGTCGGGGCGCCGCCGGAGCGGGCGATCAGGGTCTGCTCCTCCACCGCGCTCGCCGCGTGGGTCAGCTGGTCGGGCGTGATGGTGAAGCCGAGGCCGGCCACGGCGTGGGACGCGGACTCGGCCGTCGTACCGAGAAGTCCGGCGGGGGCGTTCATCGCGTAGTACAGGCCCGGCTCCAGGGCCGCCGCGGCGATCAGCGCCATGATCGCGACGAACGACTCCATCAGCATGGCGCCGTAGCCGATCATCCGGACCTGGGACTCCTTCTGGATCAGCTTCGGAGTCGTACCGGAGGAGACCAGGGCGTGGAAGCCGGACAGGGCGCCGCAGGCGATGGTGATGAACAGGAAGGGGAAGAGGGAGCCGGCGAAGACCGGGCCCGTGCCCGACGTGGCGAACTTGCTGACCGCGTCCGCGTGCAGGACCGGAGCGGCCACGACCACGCCGACCGCGAGCAGCGCGATGGTGCCGATCTTCATGAAGGTGGAGAGGTAGTCGCGCGGAGCCAGCAGCATCCACACGGGCAGGACCGAGGCGACGAAGCCGTAGCCGATGAGGCAGAACACGAGGGTCGTCGGGCTGAGGGTGAAGGCGGAGGCCAGGGAGGAGTCCTGGATCCAGCTGCCGCCGATGATCGCCAGCAGGAGCAGTGCGACACCGATGAGGCTGGTCTCCACGACCCGGCCGGGGCGGATGCGGTGCATCCAGAAGCCCATGAAGAGCGCGATCGGGATGGTCATCGCAACGGAGAAGGTGCCCCACGGGGAGTGCGCGAGGGCGTTGACGACGACCAACGCCAGCACCCCGAGCAGGATGATCATGATGGCGAAGACCGCGACCAGTGCGGCCGCCCCGCCCGCCCGGCCGATCTCGTCCCGCGCCATCTGACCGAGCGACTTGCCGTCCCGCCGCATGGAGAGGAAGAGCACCACCATGTCCTGCACGGCGCCCGCGAAGATCACTCCGGCGACGATCCAGAGAGTGCCCGGCAGGTAGCCCATCTGGGCCGCGAGGACCGGGCCGACCAGCGGTCCGGCCCCGGCGATCGCGGCGAAGTGGTGGCCGAGGAGCACCCGGCGGTCGGTGGGGTGGAAGTCGACGCCGTCCTCCAGACGCTCGGCGGGAGTGGCCCGGCGGTCGTCCGGCCTCAGCACCCGGCGGACGATGAAGCGGGAGTAGAAGCGGTAGGCGATGGCGTACGAGCCGAGGGCGGCGACCACCAGCCAGACCGCGGAGATCTTCTCGCCGCGGGCGAGGGCGAGGACGCCCCAGGCGACGGCGCCGAGCAGGGCGACGGTGGTCCAGAGCAGGATCGACCGCGGTGACATACGAGACTTTTCAGGCACCTGAGGATCGATTTCGGGCAGGGCTGTAGCGGGCATGGCGGCTCCTCAACAGAAAACTCACCGGAAAACTCACCGGAAACGGTGTGACAACAAGCAGGTCGGCAGGACGGTCAGCGGCGATGTCGGTCCGTCAGCGCGTACGCGGCGAGGAGGCAGAGGCCGCACCCCGGCACCCAGGCGAGCTGGTACCAGTAGAAGAACGGCGTCCCTGCGATCCGCGGCTCCGCGCCGGCGTACCAGGGGACCCACAGCAGGCCTGCGGCGGGCGCGAGGAGCAGTACGGCGATCGCGACGCGCCGTAGCCGGTGATGACCGGTCCGTGCCATGACCTGCGCTCCTCTCCCGCTCACTGTCGGTCTGTGCAAGAGTTGCCCACCCCCCGAGACCGGTTGACAGCGAATTTCCGGGAAATTTCCCGCCGGTTCCGTGTCATCCGTTCCGGCCCTCCGCGCAACTCTCCCGCGAGGGCCCACACCAAGGACGGTGACCCATGGCCGACGGCGCCATGACCGCGACGTTCCTCGCCGTGATCGGCGGAGCGTCGCTGCTCGCCGTGACCGCGCGGCGGCTGCGGCCGAGCGACCGCCTCCCGTCCCTGGAGGGCTGGGCGCTGGCCGACCGCAGCCTGGGCCCGGTGTGGACCTGGTTCCTGCTCGGCGGCACGATCTTCACGGCGTACACCTTCACCGCCGTGCCGGGGCTGGCCTACGGCAACGGCGCGCCCGCCTTCTTCGCGGTGCCGTACACGGTGATCGTCTGCCCGATCGCCTTCGTGCTGCTGAGCCGCCTGTGGGAGGTGGCCCGCCGGCACGGTTACGTCACCGCCGGCGACTTCGTGCGCGGGCGGTACGGGTCGCCGTCGCTCGCCCTGGTGGTCGCGCTGACCGGGATCCTCGCGACCATGCCGTATCTGGCACTCCAACTGCTCGGCATACGGGCGGTGTTGACGGCCGGTGGCGTCTATCCTCGGGGCGCGGTCGGGGACCTGGTGATGGTGGCGCTGTTCGCGGGGCTCGCGGTGGCCACCTACCGGCACGGGCTGCGGGCGCCGACGGTCATCTCGGCGCTCAAGGCGGTCGCCGTCTTCGTCTCGCTGACCGCGGTCACCTGGCTGGTGCTGGAACGGTTCGGCGGCCCGCGGCCCGTCTTCGACGGCGCCGCAGAACGGCTCGGCAGCCCGGCGCTCCTGCTCTCCCCCGCCCAGCAGCCCGCCTACGCCACCCTCGCCCTCGGCTCCGCGCTCGCCCTGCTGATGTACCCGCATGTGCTGACCGCCGGGTTCGCCGCCGACGGCCCGCGAACCCTGCGCAAGGTGTCCGTGGCGCTGCCGGCCTGGACCGGGCTGCTCGCGCTCTTCGGCTTCCTCGGCATCGCGGCGCTCGCGGCGGGGGTGCGGGCGCCGAAGGGCGGCGCCGAGGCCGCCGTACCGATGCTGGTCGACCGGCTGATGCCGGGGCCGCTGGCCGGGCTGGTGTTCGGCGCGATCACCGTGGGGGCGCTGGTCCCGGCGGCGGTGATGTCGATCGCGGCCGCCACCAGCTTCGTACGCAATGTGTACGTCGAATACGTGCACCCGACCGCGACTCCCAAGCGGCAGGTGCGGATCGCCAAGGCCGTCTCGCTCACCGCGAAGGTGGGGGCGGTGGCCTTCGTGTTCGGGCTGCGCGACCAGGACGCGGTCAACCTCCAACTGCTCGGCGGGGTCTGGATCCTCCAGATCTTCCCGGCGGTGGCCATCGGCCTGTTCACCGGACGGCTGCATCCGCGCGCGCTGCTCACCGGGTGGGGCGCGGGCATGGCGGCCGGGACCTACCTGGTCGTGCGCGAGGGCTTCTCGTCCATCGTGCCGCTGGGTTCCGGAGCGCCGGCGATCTACGTCGGCCTCGCCGCCCTGCTGCTCAACCTGACCGTCACGGTGGCCGGCACCGCCGTCCTCGAACGTCTCGGCGTCCCGCGCGGTGCCGACCTGACCGACCTGCCGTCCCGCCTGCGCATCGGGCGGCGTCCGGAGACCGGAGCGAACCGACCGTGAGACGCAGACCATCCGTCCCCGTACCGCAGCCACGCGTCGAGCCGCTGGCGCCGGCGCTGCCCGACCCGGCCGAACTGGAGCGCGAGGCGACCCTCGCCCGGCTCTTCGAGCTGCACTACTCCTCGATGCTGCGCCTGGCGGTGCTGCTCGGCGCGGACGACCCGGAGAACGTGGTGGCCGAGGCGTTCTACCAGATCTACCGCAAGTGGCGGCGCCTGAGGGACGTCGAGGCGGCGGAGGCGTATCTGCGCTCCACGGTGTGCAATCTGACGCGGATGCGGATACGTCATCTGCAGGTCGCCCGCAAGCACGTGGAGAACCCGCCGGTGGTGCCGGACGAGGCGGTCGCCTCCGCCGAGAGCACGGCGCTGCTCCGCGACGACCAGCGGGTGCTCATCGACGCGCTGCAGCAACTCCCGTCCCGGCAGCGGGAGGCGCTCGTGCTGCGCCACTGGCTCGGGCTGAAGGAGAGCGAGATCGCCGCCGCGATGGGCATCTCCTGCGGTTCGGTGAAGACCCACACGGCACGCGGCATCGCCGCCCTGACCCAGGCGATGGAGGCCCGGCGATGACGCACCGCGACGCGACTCCCTCGCACGGCACCGAACCCGACCGCACCGAACGGGAACTGAGCGAGGCACTCGCCGCGCTCGCCGACGGAGTGCGGGCCGCCCCCGACGCCTACCGCACGGCACGCGGCGAGTGGCTGCGCCGCGAGCGCAGGCGCCGGCTCGTGCTGGCCGTCCTGATCGCGGTGGTCTTCGCCCTGGCCACGCTGATCGGTCTGTGGGTGCTCAACCAGGCGCCGGCGCACCCGGGCATCATCTTCTCGACGACCGCGGTGAGCCACGCGTCACTCCCCCGGCCCCACCCCTGATTGCTCCGTCGTCCCGCCGGGAACCCGCAACTCCGTGCACCCCCGTATCGAGGACTACGCGCTCATCGGCGACGAACAGACGGCGGCCCTGGTCGGCAGGGACGGCTCCGTCGACTGGCTCTGTCTGCCCCGGTTCGACTCGGCGGCCTGCTTCGCGCGGCTGCTCGGCGACGAGGAGAACGGCCACTGGCGCATCGCGCCCAAAGGCGCCGAGGGCCCCTGCACCCGCCGCGCCTACCGCCCCGACACCCTGGTCCTGGACACCGAGTGGGAGACCGACGAGGGCGCGATCCGCGTCACCGACCTGATGCCGCAGCGCGACCGCGCCCCCGACCTCGTACGCATCGTCGAGGGCCTCAAGGGCAGGGTCACCGTCCGCAGCATCCTGCGCCTGCGCTTCGACTACGGCTCGGTCGTGCCGTGGATGCGCAGGTCCGGCGGCCACCGGGTGGCCGTCGCCGGACCGGACTCGGTGTGGCTGCGCAGTGAGCCCGCCGTGCACACTTGGGGCGAAGACCAGGGCACGCACTCGGAGTTCACGGTCAAGAAGGGCGAGAAGGTGGCGTTCGTGCTCACCTGGCATCCCTCGCACGAGCCGCGCCCACCGCTCGTCGACGCGCACAAGGCGCTGCGTTCCAGCGTCAAGGACTGGCACAAGTGGGTGAAGCGCTGCCGCTACGACGGCCCGCACCGCGACGCCGTCGTCCGTTCCCTGATCACCCTCAAGGCCCTCACCTACCGGCCGACCGGCGGCATCGTCGCCGCCCCCACCACCTCGCTCCCCGAGGAACCGGGCGGCGTCCGCAACTGGGACTACCGCTACTGCTGGCTGCGCGACTCCACCCTCACTCTGAACGTGGGCCTGTCGGCGGGCTACCGGGAGGAGGCCGAGGCCTGGCGCGACTGGCTGCTGCGCGCGGTCGCGGGCGACCCCGCCGACCTGCAGATCATGTACGGGCTGGCCGGCGAGCGACGGCTGCCCGAGTTCGAGGTGCCGTGGTTGTCCGGCTTCGCGGACTCGACGCCCGTACGCATCGGCAACGGAGCCGTGGACCAGTTGCAGCTGGACGTGTACGGCGAGGTGATGGACTCGCTGTACCTGGCCCGGAGTTCGGGCCTGTCCACGAAGCCGCACATGTGGGCGATCCAGGTCTCGCTGGTCGAGTGGCTGCGGTCCCAGTGGCGGCAGCCGGACGAGGGGCTGTGGGAAGTGCGCGGCGGGCGGCGGCAGTTCGTGCACTCGAAGGTGATGGTGTGGGTGGCCGCCGACCGGGCCGTGCGCACCCTCGAACAGAACCCCGAGCTGCCCGGCGACCTCGACGGCTGGCGGGAGCTGCGGGACGAGGTGCACCGCGAGGTGTGCGAGAAGGGCTTCGACGCCGAACGGAACACGTTCACCCAGTCCTACGGCTCGGCCGAACTCGACGCCGCGCTGCTCCTCATCCCCCGCGTCGGCTTCCTGCCGCCGGACGATCCCCGAGTCGTCGGCACGGTCGACGCGATCCGCGCGGAGCTGGACCACGACGGCTTCCTGCGCCGCTACAGCACCGAGGGCGCCACGGTCGACGGCCTGCCGGGTGACGAGGGCACCTTCCTGGTCTGCTCGTTCTGGCTCGCGGACGCCCTGCACATGACGGGCCGGCGCAAGGAGGCCAGGGAACTGTTCGAACGGCTGCTGGGGCTCACCAACGACGTGGGGCTGCTCGCCGAGGAGTACGACCCCGTGCACGAGCGCCAGCTCGGCAACTTCCCGCAGGCCTTCAGCCACATCGGGCTGGTGAACACCGCCCTCGCCCTGTTCGGGGACGAGGAGGCAGGATAGGGGCCATGGATCTTGGACTGAAGGACCGGGTGTACGTCGTCACCGGGGCCACCCGCGGCCTCGGCAACGCCGCGGCGCGTGAGCTGGTCGCCGACGGGGCGAAGGTGGTCGTCACCGGGCGCGACGAGAAGCGGGTCGCGGACGCGGCGGCGGAGTTGGGGCCGAACGCGGTGGGGGTGGCCGTGGACAACGCGGAGGCGGACGCGCCGGGGCGGCTGATCGCGGCCGCGCGTGAGCGGTTCGGCGGCTTCGACGGGATTCTCGTGAGCGTGGGCGGGCCGGCACCGGGGTTCGTCGCCGACAACACGGACGAGCAGTGGCAGGCGGCGTTCGACTCGGTGTTCCTGGGGGCGGTACGGCTGGCTCGGGCCGCCGCCTCCGAACTGGACGCCGGGGGTGTCATCGGGTTCGTGCTGTCCGCGTCGGTGCACGAGCCGATTCCCGGGCTGACGATCTCGAACGGGCTGCGGCCCGGACTCGCCGGCTTCGCCAAGTCCCTGGCGGACGAACTGGGGCCGCGGGGAATCCGGGTGGTGGGTCTGCTTCCCTCGCGCATCGACACGGATCGCGTGCGCGAGCTGGACGGACTGTCCGCCGACCCGGAGGCGACCCGGGCCGCGCACGAGTCCCGGATTCCCTTGCGCCGTTACGGAACGCCGGAGGAGTTCGGACGCGCGGCGGCATTCCTCATGTCACCCGCCGCTTCCTACCTGACCGGGATCATGCTTCCCGTCGACGGCGGAACGCGACACGGATTCTGAGTCTCAACTGACCCTCTCCGCGCGGTGCTTCACGGCCTTCATGCGGACCTCTGCCGGTAGCGCCGCCAAGCCCGCCGAGTTGCGGGCGTGCGTGAGGGCCTCGTCCGTCAGGTGTTGCAGAGCCGTCCCCGGGTCCACGTGCGGCTCCAGCAGCAGTTGTACGCGGGTCTCGGGGGCCGCGCGGCGGCCCGTCAGGTGGACCTGGGCGTGGGCCACGCCGTCCAAGTCGCCTGCCTCGCTCGCCAGTACGCCCTCCAGGGCCCGGCCGCGCAGCAGTGCGCCCTCGCCGTCGCCGGTGTCGACCAGGACCTCGGCCAGGCGGCGTCGGCGCAGGTTCGCGGTGAGCCACCACAGGGTCAGCAGGACGACGATCGCGAGTGCGGCGATCACCGTCGGCCACCACCAGCCGTGGTCCTGCCAGCGGGTGCGCTCGGCGTCGGTGAGCAGGACGTCGTGGCGGCCGTCGTGGATCCACCAGGACGGCGGCTTCGCGCCCAGGCCGACGGCGAGGACGGAGCCGCCCAGCAGGAGGAGTACGAGGCCCACGAGACCGATCAGCACACGGTTGACGATCCTCAGCATCGCCGTCACCCCTTCCGTCCGGGACGGCGTACATGGACCGTCAGCGCGGGCGGTCGCGCGAGCCCCAGCCCCTTGATCGCGTCGGCGAGTGTGGTGTCCAGGTCGGCGCGCACCTCGTCCAGTTCGCGGAAGTGCGAGGCGGCGTACACGTCGGCGTGGGCGCGGCGCACCCGGACCCGTACCGACTGGACGCCGGCGACCTCCATGGCGCGGTCGCGCAGCACCAGTGCGGCGGCCTCGCGGTACAGCCCGGCGCGTACGTCGGTCTGCGTCCGGCGCATCGGCAGGACCGCGCGCAGTCCGGGCGTCGCGGCGAGCACGATCAGCCAGACGCCGAGGGCGACCGCGACGCCCGCGCCGACGAGCACCCAGGTGTCGTCCAGGGGCCGTTCGGCGAGTTGGTGGGCGAGCCCGCGGCGCCAGCTCATCGCGGGCCGGTTCGCCCGTACGGCCGCGATGTCGTAGAGGAAGGTGCCCGCGACGGCGAGCAGCAGCACCGCCACGACGCCCGCGGGGATGCGGCGCGCGGACCAGAAGCGGCCCTGGTCGCCGTCCTGGCCGGCCGGCGGGGGCCCGTGGGTCGGTTCGTATGCCGGTCCGTATGCCGGTTCCTGCGCGGGTGCCTGCTGTTCGATGACCGGCAGCCGCTGTGTGGTGCCCTCGGTGCCCTGGGACTCGCTCATCGCGCCCTCCCCTGTGCCACGCCGTGCGCCGGGATCAGATGCAGCCGCTCCACGTGGACGGCGACCTCCGGCACCTCCATGCCCACCAACGCGCGTACCCGCAAAGCGACATGTCGACGCACATCCGCGCAGCGGGCGCCGATGTCGCAGGGGTAGTCGAGTTCGAGGTGGAGCCGGACGTGCACGGCGTCGTGGTGCACCACCACGGTGGCCTGCGGGCGGGCGGTGTCCGCGGACTGGTCGGCGAGCCGCTCGCGGGCCGCCTGGCCGGCGATCTTCGCGACCACCCGGTCGGCGATCCTGGTGGCGCCGCGCTCGCCGGGCGCGACGGCGGCCGGGGGTCTGCGCAGTTCACCGACCCCCTCGCTCACCGAGGTCACCGAGGTCACCGCCTGCGGTCGTCACGCGTACGGAAGAAGTCGCCGAAGTCCAGGTCCCCCTCCAGGAACCGGCCGGCGACGAAACCGATGGCGCCCAGGGCGGCCACCAGCAGGAAGGCCCCGAAGCCGCCGAAGTATCCGGCGAAGCCCAGTGCCATGCCGGCGATCATGCCGACCACGGCCATGCTCATCGTGCGCTCCCCTCACGGTTGTCCGCTCGTCGGCCGGTCACTGGATCCGGGGCTCCGGCTCCTCGTCCTCTTCCTCCGGCAGCTTCACATCGCTGACGGCGATGTTGACCTCGACGACCTCGAGGCCGGTCATGCGCTCCACGGCCGCGATGACGTTCTCGCGCACGGCCCGGGCCACGTCGGCGATCGAGACGCCGTAGTCCACGACGATCTCCAGGTCGAGGGCCGTCTGCACCTCGCCGACCTCGGCCTTCACGCCGCGGGTCACGGACTTCGAGCTGCCGGGGACGCGGTCGCGCACGGCCCCGAAGGTGCGGCTGAGCCCGCTGCCCAGGGCGTGCACGCCGACCACGTCCCGGGCGGCCAGCCCGGCGATCTTCTCCACGACCCCGTCGGCGATGGTGGTACGGCCCCGGGTGCCGGGGTCGCCTCCGCCGCGCCGGGTCACCTGTGACTTGCGGGTGGCGGGCGGGTCGGGAGCCTCCTTCTCGCCTCCGGAGGCCCTCGTGCGGTTCTGTTCCGTCGTGTCGCTCATCGCCGTACGTCCCTTCCGGTTCGTCGTCCTCGAACCACCGTATGCGGGGTTGCGGTCCCGCGCGCCGGGGATGCGGCAGGCTGGAGGAATGACGGCGGAGCAATGGACTCGTGCGGCGGTGCGGCATCGGCTGGGGCTCGGCAGACTGCTGCCCCTGGGCGGCGCGCACGACGGCGCGTGGATCACGGAGGAGGCGGCCGAGGCGGTGCTCCGGCGCGCCTGCGAGGAACTGCGCGGGCTGCGTCTCGACGCGCTCCGCATCGCCCTGGCCGACCCGGAGGACGCGCACGATCCCGTCGTACCCCCGCCGCCGAGCGCGCTGCCGCCGGGACCGCTGCGGGTGACGGCGGAGTTCGCGGCCACGGCGGCGGAGCCGCTGCCGGAGACGGCGGCTCTGCTGCGTACGACGCTGGCCGCCGCGGCGGACGGGCTCGGCCTCACGGTGACGGAGGTCGACCTGCTCGCGACGGCTCTGCTGGACGAGGAACCGGAACCGGCTCCGGTACGACCGCCCGACCCGCCCCGCGCCACGGAGCCGGCCGACGAGGACGGGCACCGGGCGGCGTCCGCGGCGCTGATGGTCCCGGGCGTCGCCCACCTGACCCACGGCCTCGGCCGCGCGGTGCAGATCGAGGAGCACCGGGCGGAGGGCAGCCTCGCGCACCGCCACGCGCGCGTGGAGCTGGCGGTGGAGGCGGACCACCGGGCCGTGGAGGTGGCCCGGCGGGTCCGTACGGCGGTCGCCGAGGCGCTACCGCGTCATCCGACGGTGGCGGTGTTGGTGACGGCCGTCGGCTGAACCGTCACTCCCCGAGACCGGCCAGGTCCCGCAGCCGACGAGCCTGCGCGGTCCGCTCCGCGGCGCGCTGCTCGTCGTACGAACGACCGGCCGCACCGCGAATGAGCGCCTTGGTCTCGATCACCGCGTCCCGGGGCGCCGCCAGGATGGCAGTCGTCAGGTCCTTTACGGCGCCGTCGAGCTGGTCGGCCGGGACCGCGACGTTGGCGAGGCCGGTGCTCACGGCCTCCTCGGCCTTGACGGAGCGGCCGGTGAGGCAGATCTCCAGCGCGCGGGCGTAGCCGATCAGCCCGACGAGCGGGTGCGTGCCCGTCAGGTCCGGCACCAGGCCGAGGCTGGTCTCGCGCATGGCGAACTGCACGTCGTCGGCGACGACGCGCAGGTCACAGGAGAGCGCCAGCTGAAAACCGGCGCCGATGGCATACCCCTGGACGGCGGCGATGGACACGAGGTCACTCCGTCGCCACCAGGTGAAGCCGTCCTGGAACCCGGCGATGCTCGCGTCGAGTTCACCGTCGCTGCTGCGAGCGAGGTCGATGAACGTCGGCTCGCCCTCGATTCCCTCGGGCGTGAACATCTGCCGGTCGAGCCCGGCCGAGAAGGACTGTCCCTCGGCACGCAGCACGACGACGCGGACGGACCCCGGCAGGACCCGCCCGGCCTCGGCGAGCGCACGCCACATGGCGGGGCTCTGCGCGTTGCGCTTGGCCGGATTGGTCAGCGTCACCGTGGCGATCGCGTCGTCGACGGTGAGCCGTACGCCGTCCTTGTCGAGCAGCGGACCGAGGTCGTTCGCGGGCGTGGCCATGGGTGCCTCCGATGAGTGCGGTCAGCAGAGCAAGCTACTTGCTAAGTGACTGCACAGTAACCACCCGGCCGATTGGACAACCGACCGGGTGGCCACCAGCGAAGACGATGGCCGCCCGCGAATCAGCCTGCGGCCTTCTTGCCCCGCGTCGCCCCGCCACGCCCACGCAGCGTGACGCCGGACTCGCTGAGCATCCGGTGTACGAAGCCATACGAGCGGCCGGTTTCCTCGGCCAGCGCCCGAATGCTCGCACCGGAGTCGTACTTCTTCTTCAGGTCTGCCGCGAGCTTGTCGCGCGCGGCGCCGGTTACCCGGCTGCCCTTCTTCAGAGTCTCGGCCACCCGTGCCTCCTCATGGGAAGTGCGCTCTGGTCTCCTCATGATCACCCCTCCAGGGCTTCATGGCCACCCATTCGGCAAGGTCCGTGAGACAGGGTTTTGACGACAGGAGCCGGTCCCCACAAGCGGAATCTGTAATTCCACCATGTGTCGTTCGTACCGCCGAACGGGTTCTTTCGCGAAGTACCAGGTCAGCGACGTACGACGGCCGAGCCCTTGTCGATAAAGGGCTCGGCCGCGAAATGGATGTAGGACACACCTCGGTACGAGGAGATCTCACACAGATGATGGATCACCGATAAGCCGAATGATCCATACGCCGTTGATCAAGCCAGGGCGACGAGATCCGCGTAGTCGGCGCCCCACAGGTCCTCGACGCCGTCCGGGAGCAGGATGATCCGCTCCGGCTGGAGCGCCTCGACGGCGCCCTCGTCGTGGGTGACCAGGACGACCGCGCCCTTGTAGGTGCGCAGCGCGCCGAGGATCTCCTCGCGGCTGGCGGGGTCGAGGTTGTTGGTGGGCTCGTCGAGGAGCAGGACGTTCGCCGAGGAGACGACCAGGGTGGCGAGGGCCAGGCGGGTCTTCTCGCCGCCGGAGAGGACGCCGGCCGGCTTGTCGACGTCGTCGCCGGAGAACAGGAACGAGCCCAGCACCTTGCGGACCTCGACCAGGTCCATGTCGGGGGCGGCCGAGCGCATGTTCTCCAGGACGGAGCGGTCGGCGTCGAGGGTCTCGTGCTCCTGGGCGTAGTAGCCGAGCTTGAGGCCGTGGCCGGGGACGACGGCGCCGGTGTCCGGGGTCTCGACGCCCGCGAGGAGCCTCAACAGGGTTGTCTTTCCGGCACCGTTGAGACCGAGGATGACGACCCTCGACCCCTTGTCGATGGCCAGGTCGACGTCGGTGAAGATCTCCAGCGAGCCGTAGGACTTCGACAGGCTCTCCGCGGTGAGCGGGGTCCGGCCGCAGGGCGCGGGCTCCGGGAAGCGCAGCTTGGCGACCTTGTCGGAGACGCGCACCGCCTCGAGCCCGGCGAGCAGCCGGTCGGCACGCTTGGCCATGTTCTGCGCGGCGACCGTCTTGGTGGCCTTGGCGCGCATCTTGTCGGCCTGCGAGTGCAGGGCGGCGGCCTTCTTCTCGGCGTTCTGCCGCTCGCGCCTGCGGCGCTTCTCGTCGGCCTCGCGCTGCTGCTGGTAGAGCTTCCAGCCCATGTTGTAGATGTCGATCTGGGCGCGGTTGGCGTCCAGGTAGAACACCTTGTTGACGACCGTCTCGACGAGGTCGGCGTCGTGGGAGATCACGATGAAGCCGCCGCGGTACGTCTTCAGGTAGTCCCGCAGCCAGATGATCGAGTCGGCGTCGAGGTGGTTCGTGGGCTCGTCGAGGAGCAGCGTGTCCGCGTCGGAGAACAGGATCCGGGCCAGCTCGATACGGCGGCGCTGACCGCCGGAGAGGGTGTGCAGCGGCTGGCCGAGCACCCGGTCGGGCAGGCTCAGCGCGGCGGCGATGGTGGCGGCCTCGGCCTCGGCGGCGTAACCGCCCTTGGTGAGGAACTCGGTCTCCTGGCGCTCGTACTGCTTGAGGGCCTTCTCGCGGGTGGCACCCTGGCCGTTGGCGATCCGCTGCTCGTTGTCGCGCATCTTGCGGATGAGTACGTCGAGGCCGCGGGCGGAGAGGATGCGGTCGCGGGCGAGGACGTCGAGGTCGCCGGTGCGGGGGTCCTGGGGCAGGTAGCCGACCTCGCCGGAGCGGGTGATGGTGCCCGCGGCGGGGATGCCCTCGCCGGCCAGGCACTTGGTGAGCGTGGTCTTGCCCGCGCCGTTACGGCCGACCAGGCCGATGCGGTCGCCCTTGGCGACACGGAAGTTGGCGGACTCGATGAGGACTCGGGCGCCGGCGCGCAGCTCGATACCGGAGGCGGAGATCACGGACAGACTCCAAGGCGGACATGAGGTTGACGGATGGGCGGCTGAGGCGTTCCCGCCGTCTAATGCGCGAGGAGAATGGCCATGGGCCAAGTCTAACGGGGGTGTGCAAGCACTTTTTCTGCGCTCGGGTGTTCGGGCGGCCGCCCCGGGACTCCGTTGCCGAGGGGTCTGCGGTCCGGGGTGATCCGGCCCAGGTGGTCCACGGCGACGACCTGCGCGGTCCAGGCGGCGTCCGTCCAGCACGGCTGGGCGACGAGCAGCGCCCCGGAGTGACGAACGGCACGCGCCGGCACGAAGACACAGGTGTGGTCCGCCCCCGCGTGGGCAGTGAAGCGGTCTCCGTACGGTGCCGGGCGGGCCTGGTGGGGGACGGCGAGGGCCGGGGGCACCAGGACCTGTCCGGCGGATCAGGCCGGCTGTGAGAAACGGCGCTGACCGGCCAAGTCGAGCGGGGGCTGGTGCGTGCAACTGCAAGTCTGTCTGGACCTCGGCTTCTTCGACGAGCTGCGGACGAAGTTCGTCGCGAGCGGCGGGGCGTTCGCGCAGGCGTATGTCGTGCGTATGTCGTGGTGCACGAGTACGGGCACCATGTGCAGGACCTGGTGGGCACGCTGAGCCGCTCGCAGGACGGGACGAGTCGACCGGCCGCCCCCTGATCACCAGCCTCACGGACGCCGACATCCGTGACGGCCTGGACGCGGCGGCGGCCGTGGGCGACGACCGCATCCAGGAACGGTTCCAGGGCCGGGTGACGCCGGAGACCTGGACGCACGGGTCGGCGAAGCAGCGCCGGAAGTGGTTCTACACCGGGTACCGGTCCGGGGACATGGCCCGGTGCAACACCTTCTGACCTAACTTCCGCCGGTGTGCACCTGGAAGGCGGCCCGGCGGACCGCCTTCGCCAGTGCGGGATCGGGGTGGGCGGCGGCGAGGGCGACCAGGACCTGGACGGTGCGGGGGTGGCCGACGGCGCGCATCTCGTCGAGGAGCATCGGCACCGTGGGCTGCACCGCGGACTCCAGGTGCCGTACCAGCATCGGGGATTCACCGTGGTCGGTGACGGCGGCCGCGGTGTCGACCCACAGCCAGGTGGCCTCTTCCCGGGTGAGGACCTCGTGGGCGTCCTCCGGGTCGATGCCGTCGTGCTCGGCGAGCCAGAGCAGGGCGTACGGCCGCAGGGTGGGCTCGTCGGCCACCGCGCGGACGTCCGGCTCGGCGGGGGCGCCAACGACCCGGAGCGCCTCGAAGGCGAGGCCGCGCAGCAGGGCGTCGTCGCCGCGGGCCGCGTCGATGAGCTCGCTGACGGCGCTGGAGACGGTGCGGGCGGCGAGCCAGGCGCGGTACTCGGCGCGGGCCGCGTTCGGGCGGAGCTGGGCGCAGCCGCGGAGCATCTCGTCGGCGGCGACCTCGATGTTGCCGGCCGGGCTCTGCGCGGCCACGCAGATCTGCTCCAGCTTGACCCAGACCGCCCAGCTGCCGAGCGGGGTGAGCGTGGCCTGTGCGTCGCCGCAGGTGAGGGCGCCGACGGAGGCGAGGGCGTGCAGCGCCCAGTCGAGCAGCGGGGCGAGCGGCGCGTCGGAGGGCTGCGGCTGCTCGACAGGTTCCGGCTGGGGGCCGTAAGGGATCTCGCAGCGCTCCGTGCGCAGTTCGGTGACCCGCTGCTCCAGGAGGTCGAGGAGCTGGTCCACGGGGACGGGGCCGGCGGAGAGCTGGAGGAAGGAGAGCACCTGCGGCATCGCCGAGACGACCTCGGCGACGGCGGCGGGCTCGTGGTCCGCGGGCTCCCGGTAGGCGAGCGACCAGGCGTCGAAGAGCGCGACCCAGCCGCGCAGTACGGCGCTGTCGTCCCGGTCCCAGGCGCGCAGCCGCCAGCCGGGGCGGGCGCTGTCGCCGTGCACCTCGACGAGACCGGCGAGCCGGGCGGTGTCCCAGTCGGCGCGGACCTGAGCCACGGTCAGGCCCAGGTCGGCGGCGGCCCGTTCGGCGGTCGCGTCGGCGAGGGTGGCCTTGCCGTCGGCGGTGGCGCTGTCGCGGCCCGGGCCCAGCGCGGCGTCGGCCCAGTGGGCGACGCGGGCCGCGGCGGCCAGACCTGAGCGAGCCATTCTGGCCAGCTCCGCGGGTGCCGGTGTGCCCTCCGGAGGGCGGGGTGCGGGGCGGCGTGGGCGCCGCTGGTTCACAGCTGAGGGGGCGGCGGCCAGGGGTCGCGGGCGGACGAGTCGAAGCCTGGAGTCGCGCGGGATACGGGACGTCACGGGTGCAGTCTTCCGGTTGACGGTCCGAAAACCCAAACGGAATGTCACGGGGGGCGACGGGACTGGCCAACGCCGGGCCCTTGAGGGGGCCTCGGGGACGGGTTCAGGCCAGCGGTACGGCATTAAACGGAATCAGGGCGACCGTCTACCTCGGCGCCACCGCGAGGGCTCACATCAGCGGCGTCAGGAAGCGCCGGAGCGCCTCCTCGTACGCCTTCGGGTCGGCGTTCCACATGGCGCCGTGCGGGGCGTTGCGGACGGTGTGGAGGGCTACGAGGTTCGGGCGGGCGTCGGCGAGGCGGCGGGAGTGCTCCCAGGGGGCGAGGTGGTCGTCGGGGCCGTGGAAGATCAGGGTCGGGACGGTCAGCCGCGTCGACTCGGCGATGCGGTCGCCCTCCAGGCCCGTGCGTCCCTGCGCGGCCCGTACCGCGAGCGGCAGCAGGGCGCCCGGGGTGCGGCGGGCCGAGGCGAGGGCGCGCAGCGTTGTCGGCCAGCTGAGCACCGGGGAGTCCAGGACCAGCCCGGAGATCCGGTCGCGCAGCCCGGAGTGGGCGGCAGCGCGCAGCGCCATGGTGGCGCCGGTGGACCAGCCGTACAGGACGACCTGGTCCGCGCCCTGCTGGACGGCGTACCGGATCGCCGCGTCCAGGTCGCGCCACTCGGTCTCGCCGAGGTGGTGCAGGCCGTCCGGGGAGCGGGGGGCGCCGGGGTCGCCGCGGTAGGCGAGGTCGAGCACGGGGAAGCGCCGGCCGTGCAGGAAGTCCATGACGTTCATGGGGTGTTCGCGGGTGGCGCCGAGGCCGTGCACGGTGATCACCCAGGTGTTGCGCACGCTGGGCACGAACCAGGCGGGCAGGGTGCCGAGTTCGCCGAGGATCCCGACGTCCTGGTGGTCCAGGCCGAGGGCGGTGCGCGGGGTGCCGACGTGGGTGTTCGGGGTGAGCCACACCTTGTCGCCGGGTTCGAGGGTGCCGGTCGTGACGCGTTCCAGGCGGCGTACGACGGTGTCGGCGGAGTGGACGGCGGTGCCGAGGACGGGGCCGACGACCGCGTGCGTGGCGTCGCCGGTGAGGCCGTAGACGCCGGGGCGCAGGGCCGCCAGGTCGCGGGTGAGGGCGATCTGGCCGGCGGCCGTGGCGTGCACGGTGAGCCGGGGCTCGGTGGGCAGGGGCCGGCCCGCGGGCGCCTTGAGTGCGGCGTCGCTGGCAAACCGGCCGACCGCCACGGAGGCTGCGCCGGCGGCCAGGGCTACGGTGACGGCGGCGGCCGTCGCTTTGACAGTGCGCACCCGTCCAGTGTCCTGGCCGACACGGCGACCGGCCAGCGGGAGGGAGGGGTCGGGTGAAGCGTTCGGGGTGCGGCGGGGTTCGGCACCGCCGGGCAGGAGCGTCGTGCCCGAGCGCCGTTGCGGCGGAAGAAAATCACCGAAGGTGTGGCGAGGCAGCGGTTCAGCGCTGCTGCCCGTACCCCCGCAGCTTCTCGCCCGCCTCGTCCACCTGCTCCCGTGACAGCAGGTGCGGGGACATGCCCGGTACCGAGGACGCCGTGAGCCACAGGTGGCACATCCACTCCAGCTGGGCCGTGCGGTCGTAGGCCTGGTCGAGGGTGGCGCCGTACGCCATCGTGCCGTGGTTCCGGAGGAGGCAGGCCGTGCGGTCGGTGAGGGCCCGGAGCATGTTCTCGGCCAACTCGTCGGAGCCGTACGTCGCATAAGGGGCGACTCGGACGGGGCCGCCGAGGGCGCCGGCCATGTAGTGGATCGCCGGGAGCTCGGGGACGAGGGTCGAGACGGCGGTCGCGTGCACGGCGTGGGTGTGGACGACCGCGCGGGCGTCGGTCGTGCGGTACACGGCGAGATGCATGGGCAGCTCGCTGGTCGGGACCAGGGTGCCGAGGAGCCGCCACCCGTCGAGGTCGACGCCGGTGATGTCGTGCGGCGTGAGCCGGTCGTACGGGACGCCCGAGGGCGTGACCAGCACGATGTCGCCGACGCGCACGGAGACGTTGCCGGAGGTGCCGACGACCAGCCCGTCGGACACGGTGCGGCGGGCGGTGGCGACGAGCGCCTCCCAGGCGTGCGCCTCCTCAGGGAGCGCACCCCTCCCCCACCCCTCGGGCACATGCTGTGCGCCCTCCCCGGCATCCCGCCCGTCCCGCTGGTCCCGCCGCTGCTCAGCCATGCCGCGATCCTGCCAGGGACGCCCGCAAGTCGCCGTCGGGCGGACGCACTTTAGGGCGGAAGGCGCGCCTCCGACAGGGTACGTTCCCTGACATATCCACCCTTCCCCATGCTTGGCCGGAGATCGGCGAGCGTTCGTGGATCTTCCAGTAATCTCCCCGTGATTTGTCGTGCACGTCGCCATTCCGGGGGGAAATATGGCCCGTGATCGCAAACCGTTCCGCCGCCGCACCCGCGTCATCGCGGTCGCCGTCGCGGCGCTGACGGCCGGGGGGAGCGTCCTCGCCGGGTTACCGGCCTCGGCGGCGAGCCTGCCGAAGGGACACGACGTCTCCTCGCACCAGAGGAACGTCGACTGGTCGAAGGCGAAGGCCAAGGGCGCCAAGTTCGTCTACATCAAGGCGACCGAGTCCACGAACTACCAGAACCCTTACTTCGGCCAGCAGTACAACGGCGCCCGCAACGCCGGCATCGTCCGCGGGGCGTACCACTTCGCGCTGCCGAACAAGTCGTCGGGCAAGGCGCAGGCGGCGTACTTCGTGCGCCACGGCGGCGCCTGGACCGCGGACGGCTGGACGCTGCCGCCCGCGCTCGACATCGAGTACAACCCGTACGACAAGAAGCACAAGTGCTACCGCCTGAGCCACTCGAGCATGGTCGACTGGATCGCCTCGTTCAGCAACGAGGTGAAGCGGCTGACCGGCCGCCGCCCGGTGATCTACACGACCGCCCACTGGTGGAACACGTGCACCGGCAGCAGCCGCGCCTTCGCCGCCAACCACGCGCTGTGGATCGCGCGGCACGACTCGGCGGACGCGGGGTCGCTGCCGGCCGGCTGGTCGTTCTGGACCTTCTGGCAGTACGACAACAGCGGCAGCCTGCCGGGTGACCAGAATCTCTTCAACGGGTCCCTGGCCCAACTGAAGCGGTTCGCGCGCGGCTACTGACCGTTCTGGACACCGCGAAGCCCACCTCAGTTCACCTTCCGTTTACCCAGGTTACGTACGTTCGTACGACCAATGACCTCGAACGATTGCCTGGGTAAATGGAAAACTTCTCGCTGATCCTCGCGATTGTGGTGATCACCGCACTCGCGTTTGATTTCACGAACGGTTTCCACGACACCGCCAACGCGATGGCCACGACCATCTCGACCGGTGCGCTCAAGCCCAAGGTCGCGGTGGCCATGTCCGCCGTCCTCAACCTTGTGGGTGCCTTCCTCTCCGTGGAGGTCGCCAACACGATCTCCAAGGGTCTCGTCGACGAGACCGGCATACGTCCCGAGGTCATCTTCGCCGCCCTGGTGGGCGCGATCCTCTGGAACCTGCTGACCTGGCTGGTGGGCCTGCCCTCCAGCTCCTCGCACGCCCTCATGGGCGGTCTGATCGGCGCCACCATCGCCTCGGCCGGCCTGGGCGCGGTGCACGGTGACGCGCTGGTCACCAAGGTCCTGATCCCGGCGATCGCGGCCCCGGTGGTGGCGGGCGTCGCCGCGATGCTCGCGACCCGGCTCTCCTACACCCTCGGCAAGAAGGCCGACGGCAAGGCCGCCGCGAAGGGCTACCGGGCGGGCCAGATCGCCTCGGCCGGCCTGGTCTCGCTGGCCCACGGCACCAACGACGCGCAGAAGACGATGGGCATCATCACCCTCGCCCTGGTCGCCGGCGGTGCCGTCGCCCCCGACTCGGACCCGCCCACCTGGGTCATCCTCTCCGCGGGCCTGGCCATCGCGCTCGGCACCTACCTCGGCGGCTGGCGCATCATCCGCACGATGGGCAAGGGCCTGACCGAGCTCCAGCCGCAGCAGGGCTTCGCCGCCCAGACCAGCGCGGCGACGGTCATCCTGGCCTCCTCGCACCTCGGCTTGTCCCTCTCCACCACGCACTCGGTCTCCGGTTCGGTGATGGGCGCGGGCCTGGGCCGCAAGGGCGGGGTGGTCCGCTGGTCCACGGCGACCCGGATGTTCGTGGCGTGGGCCCTGACGCTGCCGGCCGCCGCCCTGGTGGGCGCGCTCGCCGAGTCGGTCACCGACCTCGGCGACTGGGGCACGGCGGTCGTCGCCGTCTTCCTCGTCGCCTCCGGCGCCGCGATCTGGAAGCTCTCCCGCCGCGAGGTCGTCGACGCGTCGAACGTCAACGACGCGGACGAGCCGGCCGGCGTGGTCACCACGGCGATCGCCGCCGTGACGCCGCCGCCGGCGGGCACGGTGACCGAGGGCCTGACGGCCACGATCCCCGCGCCCGCGCCGGCCGCCCCGGCCCCCACCACGACCGAGCCGGCCACCCCGCCGGCCGCCGTCTGAGCCCCGCACCCCGGTAGAAGGAACCCTCACCATGAAGATCGACTGGGAAGCGCTCGGCTCCGTCTTCGGCGTCAGCCTCGTGGTCACCGTGGGCCTCGTGGCCCTGTTCACCCTCGGCATCATGGGCCTGTCCCGCCGCGAGCGGGCCACCGCCGAGGGCGGCTCGGCGCCCCTCGCGGTCACCGGCGCGTACGTCTGCTTCGCGGCGTGCGCGGCGGCGGTGGCGTACGGGATCTCACTGATCGTGGCCTGAGGCCACCCCACAACTCACCTGCGCACGGCGCCCCCTGACCGCATCCACGCCAGGGGGCGCAGTCATGTGCGCTGTGGGCCTCAGCACACTCCCCCACCGCAGGTCAACGGCAAGTTGACTGCCGTTCGGGGGCGTGGTGGACTGCCGGAGCCATTTACGGCGGCAAGGGAGGAAGCCGGTGCGAGTCCGGCGCGGTCCCGCCACTGTCACCGGGGTAGGTAGCCCCGGGAGCCAGGAACTCCCACCGCCGGTCTCGTCGAACCAGGGCGTGGACACCCTGAGTGAGGACATATCGCCATGCGCGGCTGCCTGTTGAGCGTCAACGCCCGAGCACTGCCCCACCCCACGGCCGGCTGAGCCGATGCGTGCCGATCGCGTCTTCGCGTACGGCGCCGCCGCCGGACTTCTCGGTGACCACCTGCTCGGCGATCCGCGCCGCGGGCATCCGGTCGCCGTCTTCGGGCGGGCCGCGGGCGCCGTGGAACGGGTGTTGTGGCGGGACCACCGCGGGTGGGGCGCGCTGCACATCGCCGTGTGTGCAGGGGGGACGGTCGGGCTCGGTGCCGTCGCGGAGCGAGTCGTACGACCGTCCCGTGCCGCTTCCGTCGCACTGACCGCCGCCGCCACCTGGGCCGTTGTCGGGGGGACCTCGCTCGCGCGGGAGGCCCGCGGGATCGGCAAGTCCCTCGATGCCGGGGACGTCGAGGGTGCCCGGGCCCGGCTGCCGCATCTCTGCGGGCGGGATCCGCAGGCGCTGGACGCCGACGGGATCGCCCGAGCCGTCGTCGAGTCCGTTGCCGAGAACACCTCCGATGCCGTCGTCGGGGCGCTGGTGTGGGGGGCCGTCGGCGGGGTGCCGGGGCTTCTCGGGTTCCGGGCCGTGAACACGCTGGACGCCATGGTCGGGCACAAGTCGGCCAAGTACCGGCGGTACGGGTGGGCTTCGGCCCGGCTCGACGACGTCGTTGGGTGGCCCGGTGCCCGGCTCACCGCCGCGCTCGCGACCGTCGCCGGGGGCGATCCGCGCGGAGCGGTACGTGCCTGGCGTACCGACGCCGGAAAGCATCCGAGCCCCAACGCCGGACCCGTGGAGGCCTCCTTCGCGGGGGCGCTCGGCGTGCGGCTCGGCGGGACGCTGTCGTACGGCGGGCGGGTCGAGCACCGGCCCGTGCTGAACACGCCGGGGCGCGCCGTCGCCGTACAGGACATCGAGCGGGCGGTACGGCTGTCCCGGCGCGTCGGTCTCCTCGCGCTCGGCGTCGGTGTCGCCGCGCGGCTGCTGGTGAAGGGACGTACGAAATGAGCGGGGGGCTGCTCGTCGCCGGTACCACCTCCGACGCCGGCAAGAGTGTGGTCACCGCCGGGATCTGCCGGTGGCTGGTGCGGCAGGGGGTCAAGGTCGCGCCCTTCAAGGCGCAGAACATGTCCCTCAATTCGTTCGTGACGCGCGAGGGTGCGGAGATCGGGCGGGCGCAGGCCATGCAGGCGCAGGCCTGCCGGGTCGAGCCGACCGCGCTGATGAATCCCGTGCTGCTGAAGCCCGGGAGCGAGCAGAGCAGTCAGGTCGTGCTCATGGGGAAGCCCGTGGGGGAGCTGAGCGCCCGCGGGTATCACGGGGGGCGGCAGCAGCAGCTGCTCGGGACCGTGCTGGAGTGCCTCGCCGAGTTGCGGGGCACTTATGACGCGGTGATCTGTGAGGGGGCGGGCAGTCCGGCCGAGATCAACCTGCGGCGGACGGACATCGTGAACATGGGGATCGCCCGGAACGCCGGGCTGCCCGTGCTCGTCGTCGGCGACATCGACCGCGGGGGCGTCTTCGCCTCCTTCTTCGGGACCGTCGCGCTGCTGTCGGACGAGGACCAGCGGCTCGTCGCGGGGTTCCTCGTCAACAAGTTCCGAGGGGATGTCTCGCTGCTGGAGCCGGGGCTCGACATGCTGCACGGGCTCACCGGGCGGCGGACGTACGGGGTGCTTCCGTTCCGGCACGGGCTGGGGATCGACGAGGAGGACGGGCTGCGGGTGTCCCTGCGGGGGACGGTCCGGGAGTCGAACACGGCTCCGCCCCTCGGCGAGGACGTACTGCGGGTCGCCGTCTGTGCCATCCCGCTGATGTCCAACTTCACCGACGTGGACGCGCTCGCCGCCGAACCGGGTGTCGTGGTGCGGTTCGTGGACCGGCCGGAGGAGCTCTCCGACGCCGACCTCGTCGTCATTCCGGGGACCCGGGGGACGGTCAAGGCCCTGGAGTGGCTGCGGGAGCGGGGGCTTGCCGAGGCCCTGGTCCGCAGGGCCGCCGAGCAGCGGCCGATCCTCGGCGTCTGCGGTGGCTTCCAGATCCTCGGGGAGCACATCGAGGACGAGGTCGAGAGCCGCAAGGGGGCCGTGGACGGGCTCGGGGTGCTGCCCGTGCGCGTGCGGTTCGCGCGCGAGAAGACGCTCACCCGGCCGGTGGGCGAGGCCCTCGGCGAGCGGGTCGAGGGGTACGAGATCCATCACGGGGTCGCCGAAGTCACGGGCGGGGGCGCCTTTTTGGACGGCTGCCGGGTCGGGCAGACCTGGGGTACCCACTGGCACGGTTCGCTGGAGTCGGACGGGTTCCGGCGGGCGTTCCTGCGGGAGGTGGCGGCCGCCGCGGGCCGTCGTTTCGTGCCGGCCCCCGACACCTCGTTCGCCGCGCTGCGCGAGGAGCAGCTCGAGCGGCTCGGCGACCTGATCGAAGAACACGCGGACACGGACGCGCTGTGGCGGCTCATCGAGTCGGGCGCGCCGCAAGGACTGCCTTTCATTCCACCGGGAGCGCCCGCATGAGCACAGTGCTGTTGTTGTCGACCGCCGACACGGACCTGCTGGCGGCCAGGGCCGCAGCCGGTGCCGACTACCGGATCGGCAACCCGACCCGGGTGGACGTGACCGAGGAGCTGCCCGGTCTCCTCGACGGCGCCGACCTCGCCGTCGTACGGCTGCTCGGCGGCAAGCGGGCCTGGGAGGACGGGCTGGCCGCGCTGAAGGCGTCCGGGATCCCCACGGTGCTGCTCGGTGGAGAGGCCGTCCCCGACGCGGAGTTGATGGCCGAGTCGTCGGTGCCGGCCGGTGTCGTCGCGGAGGCGCTGCGGTACCTCGTCGAGGGCGGGCCCGAGAACCTCACCGAGCTCGCGCGGTTCCTCTCCGACACCGTGCTGCTGACGGGTGAGGGGTTCGTCGAGCCGCGGAAGATGCCGGAGTACGGCGTCCACGGCTCGTACGAAAGGGTCGACGGCCGCCCGACCGTGGGCGTGCTCTTCTACCGGGCCCATGAGCTCAGCGGCAACACCGCTTTCGTCGACACCCTGTGCGACGCGATCGAGGCCCGTGGCTCCAACGCCCTTCCCGTGTACTGCGGTTCGCTGCGCGGCGCGGACGCGGGGCTGTACGAGATCCTCGCCGAGGCCGACTCCCTGGTCGCCACCATCCTGGCCGCCGGCGGCACCCACGCCTCGCAGGCCTCGGCCGGCGGTGACGAGGAGGCCTGGGACATCGGGGCCCTCGCCGACCTCGACGTCCCTGTCCTGCAAGGACTTTGCCTTACGTCGTCCCGGGCGGCCTGGGACGAGTCGGACGCGGCACTGTCCCCCATGGACGCGGCGATGCAGGTCGCGATCCCGGAGTTCGACGGGCGCCTCATCACCGTGCCCTTCTCCTTCAAGGAGCAGGGCCCTGACGAGGTTCCGGTGTACGTCGCCGACCCCGAGCGGGCCGCGCGGGTCGCCGGGATCGCCGTACGGCACGCCCGGTTGAAGCACAAGGCGAACGCCGACAAGAAGCTGGCGCTCGTCTTCACGGCGTACCCGACGAAGCACTCGCGGGTCGGGAACGCGGTCGGTCTCGACACGCCCGCTTCGGCGGTACGGGTCCTGGACTCGCTCCGCGCCGCCGGGTACTCGCTCACCGAATACCCCGACAACGGCGACGAGTTGATCCACCGGCTCATCGAGGCCGGCGGTCATGACGTCGAGTGGCTGACCGAGGACCAGCTGGCCGCCGCGCCCGCGCGGGTGCCCCTCGCGGACTACCGGGCGTGGTTCGACAAGCTCGACCCGGAGCTGAGGGACGGAATGCTGGAAGCGTGGGGCGAGCCACCGGGCAACCTCTACGTCGACGGGGACGACATCGTCCTCGCGTCTCTCCGGTTCGGGAACGTCGTCGTGATGATCCAGCCGCCGCGCGGCTTCGGCGAGAACCCGATCGCGATCTACCACGACCCCGACATGCCGCCCTCGCACCACTACATGGCGGCCTACCGGTGGCTGGAGAATTCCTTTGGGGCCGACGCCATCGTGCACATGGGCAAGCACGGCACGATGGAATGGCTGCCGGGCAAGGGACTTGGGCTGAGTGGTGGTTGCGCGCCGGACGCCGTCCTCGGTGAACTCCCCCTCATCTACCCCTTCATCGTCAACGACCCCGGCGAGGGCACCCAGGCCAAGCGGCGCGGGCACGCCACGGTCGTCGACCACCTCGTGCCGCCGATGGCCCGTGCCGACACGTACGGCGACCTGGCCAAGCTGGAGCAGCTGCTCGACGAGTACGCGCTCGTCTCCGACCTCGACCCGACCAAGGCGCCGGCCGTGCGGGCGCAGATCTGGACGCTGGTCAAGGCGGCCGAGCTGCACCACGACCTGCATGTCGCCGAGCAGCCGGACGACGGCGACTTCGACGAGTTCGTGATGCACATCGACGGCTATCTGTGCGAGATCAAGGACGTGCAGATCCGCGACGGGCTGCACATTCTCGGCGGCGGGCCGGTCGGTGAGCCGCGGGTGAACCTGGTACTCGCCGTGCTGCGTGCCTCGCAGGTGTGGGGCGGTCAGGCGAACGCACTGCCGGGGCTGCGGGCCGCGCTGGCCGCTCATTTCGGGCTGGTCGAGAAGGAGTTGCTCGCCGAGCCGGGTGCCGGGGTGAAGGTCCCGGTCGAGCTGACGGACCTCGTCGAGGGCCCGTCCCGTACGGCCGCCGACGCGATCGACCTGCTGGAGCAGCTGTGCCGGCGGTTCGCGGAGGGGATGGAGGCGCGGGGCTGGGCAACCGCCGAGAGCCGTGCGCTCGTCTCCGAGGTCCTCGGCTTCGAACTCCCGGACGCCGTCGCGGTGTTGGAATTCGCGTGCGACGAGGTCGTGCCGCGGCTGGCGAGGACGACGGACGAGATCGGCCACATCCTCAAGGCGCTTGACGGCGGTTACGTCCCGGCGGGTCCGTCCGGATCACCGACGCGTGGGCTGGTCAACGTCCTGCCGACCGGCCGGAACTTCTACTCGGTCGACCCCAAGGCGATTCCGTCCAGGCTGAGTTGGGAGGTCGGGCAGTCCCTCGCGGACTCGCTCGTGCAGCGGTACCTCCAGGACACCGGCGAGTACCCGAAGTCCGTCGGCCTGACGGTGTGGGGTACGTCGGCCATGCGGACGCAGGGCGACGACATCGCCGAGATCCTGGCGCTGCTCGGCTGCCGGCCGGTGTGGGACGACGCCTCGCGCCGGGTGACCGGCTTCGAGGTCGTGCCGTTGGCCGAGCTCGGGCGACCGCGCATCGACGTCACCGTCCGGATCTCCGGGTTCTTCCGGGACGCGTTCCCGCACGTGGTCGGGCTGATCGACGACGCCGTGCGCAAGGTCGCCGAGCTGGACGAGCCCGCCGACCGTAACTTCGTGAAGGCGCACGCCGACGCGGACACCGCCGAGCACGGGGACCGGCGGCGCGCGACCGCCCGTGTCTTCGGCTCCAAGCCGGGTGCGTACGGCGCCGGTCTGCTGCCGCTGATCGACGCCCGCAACTGGCGCTCCGACGCCGACCTCGCCGAGGTGTACGCGGTGTGGGGCGGTTACGCGTACGGGCGCGGGCTCGACGGGCGGGCGGCGCGCGGGGACATGGAGACGGCGTTCAGGCGAATCGCCGTGGCCGCCAAGAACGTCGACACCCGTGAGCACGATCTCGTCGACGCCGACGACTACTTCCAGTACCACGGCGGCATGGTCGCCATGGTCCGGCATCTGACGGGCGCGAGCCCGGAGGCGTACGTCGGCGACTCGGCGACTCCCGACCAGGTGAAGACGCGGACGCTCGGCGAGGAGACGCACCGCGTGTTCCGTGCTCGGGTGGTCAACCCGCGCTGGATGGCGGCCATGCGGCGGCACGGCTACAAGGGCGCCTTCGAGATGGCGGCGACCGTCGACTACCTCTTCGGGTACGACGCCACGGCCGGGGTCGTGGACGACTGGATGTACGAGAAGCTCAGCGCCGAGTACGTCTTCGCCCCGGAGAACCGGGAGTTCATGAAGAAGTCCAACCCGTGGGCGCTGCGCGGGATCACGGAGCGGCTCCTGGAGGCCGCCGAGCGCGGGCTGTGGGCCGAGCCGGACGCGGACACTCTGGAGCAACTGCGGGCCACCTACCTGGAGTTGGAAGGCGACTTGGAGGGCGACGACCAGTGACCACCCCCTTCCCCTTCACGGCCGTCGTCGGCCAGGACGACCTGCGGCTCGCGCTGCTGCTGAACGCCGTGTCCCCGGCGGTCGGCGGGGTGCTGGTGCGCGGCGAGAAGGGCACCGCCAAGTCGACGGCGGTACGCGCCCTTTCGGCATTGATGCCGCAGCTGGACGTCGTCTCCGGCTGCCGTTTCTCCTGCGACCCCGACTCCCCCGACCCGGCCTGCCCGGACGGCCCGCACGAGCCGGGGGCGTTCGAGACGCGCCCGGCGCGGATGGTCGAACTGCCGGTCGGCGCCTCCGAGGACCGGCTGGTCGGCGCCCTCGACATCGAGCGCGCGCTGGCCGAGGGCGTGAAGGCCTTCGAGCCGGGCCTGCTCGCCGACGCGCACCGCGGGATCCTCTACGTCGACGAGGTCAACCTCCTCCACGACCACCTCGTCGACCTTCTCCTGGACGCGGCGGCGATGGGCGCGTCCTATGTGGAGCGCGAGGGTGTGTCGGTCCGGCATGCCGCCCGCTTCCTGCTCGTCGGCACCATGAACCCCGAAGAGGGCGAGCTGCGGCCGCAGTTGCTCGACCGGTTCGGCCTGACGGTCGAGGTCGCGGCCTCCCGCGAGCCCGACCAGCGGGTGGAGGTCGTACGGCGGCGGCTCGCCTATGACGACGATCCGGCGGGTTTCGCGGCGCGTTGGGCGGACGAGGAGACGGCGGTACGTCAACGGATCGTCGCGGCACGGGAGTTGCTGCCGTCGGTGCGGCTGGGCGACGGGGCGCTGCGGCAGATCGCGGCGACCTGTGCCGCCTTCGAGGTGGACGGCATGCGGGCCGACATCGTGATGGCGCGTACGGCGACCGCGCTGGCGGCCTGGGCCGGGCGGACCGACGTACTCGCCGAGGACGTACGGCAGGCGGCGCTGCTCGCGCTGCCGCACCGCAGGCGGCGCAACCCCTTCGACGCGCCCGGGCTCGACGAGGACAAGCTCGACGAGACGCTGGAGGAGTTCGCGGAGGGCGACGACGATCCGGATCCCGACGGCGGCGGACCGGGCGGGGGCGGCGGGCAGCCGTCGCCCGACGCGGGGCCGCAGGACGGGGAGACGGGGGCGCGGCCCGAGGCCGGGGACGGTGGTGAGCCGCAGGTCGCCGGGGCCGGGGCGGGCGAGCAGTCCGCCGTACGGGCCGCCGAGCCGTTCCGGACGAAGGTGCTGAGCGTGCCCGGGCTCGGGGAGGGTGCGGCCGGGCGGCGTTCGCGGGCGCGGACCGAGCACGGGCGGACGACCGGGGCCCGGCGGCCTCAAGGGGCACTGACCAAGCTGCACTTGGCGGCGACCGTGCAGGCCGCCGCGCCGCATCAGCTTGCGCGCGGGCGGTCCGGGCGGGGGCTGGTCGTGCGGCGGGACGATCTGCGGCAGGCGACCCGGGAGGGGCGCGAGGGGAATCTCGTGCTGTTCGTGGTCGACGCGTCCGGGTCGATGGCGGCTCGGCAGCGGATGAGTGCCGTGAAGGGGGCGGTCCTGTCGCTGCTCCTGGACGCCTATCAGCGGCGGGACAAGGTGGGGCTGGTGACGTTTCGGGGGGCCGCCGCCGATGTGGCGCTGCCGCCGACCTCGTCCGTGGACGCGGCGGCCGTACGGCTTGAGTCGTTGCCGACCGGTGGGCGTACGCCGCTCGCGGCCGGGCTGCTCAAGGCGCACGACGTGTTGCGGGTGGAGCGGCTGCGGGATCCGGCGCGGCGGGCGCTGGTGGTCGTGGTGACGGACGGCCGTGCCACCGGTGGGCCCGAACCGGTCGCGCTGGCCGGGCGGGCGGCTCGGCTGTTCGCGGCCGAGGGGGTCGCCTCGGTGGTCGTGGACTGCGAGTCGGGGCCGGTGCGGCTGGGGCTGGCCGGGCAGCTCGCGGGAGAGCTCGGGGGTACGGCGGTGACGCTGGACGAGTTGCGGGCGGACTCGATCGCCGGGCTGGTCAGGGATGTGCAGGGGACTTCGAGGAGGGCCGCGTAATGCCGCAGGGGCAGCCAAGTGTCGTACCGGACGACGGTTTGACGACCCGTCAGCGGCGGAATCGGCCGCTGGTCGTCGTGCACACCGGGATCGGGAAGGGCAAGTCCACCGCCGCCTTCGGGCTCGCGCTGCGGGCCTGGAACCAGGGGTGGCCGATCGGGGTGTTCCAGTTCGTCAAGTCGGCGAAGTGGAAGGTCGGCGAGGAGAACGCGCTGCGCGTGCTCGGCGCCTCCGGCGAGGGCGGGTCCGTCGACTGGCACAAGATGGGCGAGGGGTGGTCCTGGGTTCAGCGGGACGCCCAGATGGACAACGAGGAGAAGGCCCGGGAGGGCTGGGAGCAGGTCAAGCGGGACCTTGCTGCCGAGACGTACCAGCTGTACGTGCTGGACGAGTTCGCGTATCCGATGCACTGGGGATGGGTGGACACGGACGAGGTGGTGGATGTGCTGCGGAACCGGCCGGGGACGCAGCATGTGGTCATCACCGGGCGGAACGCTCCCGAGAAGCTCGTCGACTTCGCCGACCTCGTGACCGACATGTCCAAGGTCAAGCACCCGATGGATGCCGGCCAGAAGGGGCAGAGGGGCATCGAGTGGTGAGTGCCGTACCCCGGTTGGTCATTGCCGCGCCGGCCTCCGGCAGCGGCAAGACCACCGTTGCCACGGGGCTGATGGCCGCGTTCGCCGCGCGGGGGCTCGTCGTGTCTCCGCACAAGGTGGGGCCGGACTACATCGATCCCGGGTATCACGCGCTCGCGACCGGGCGGGTGGGGCGGAATCTCGACGCGTATCTGTGCGGGGCGGAGTTGATCGGGCCGCTGTTCGCGCATGGGGCGCGGGGGTGCGACATCGCCGTCGTCGAGGGTGTGATGGGGCTTTACGACGGGGCCGCGGGGTTGGGGGAACTGGCGTCCACCGCGCATGTGGCGAAGTTGCTGCGGGCGCCGGTGGTGTTGGTCGTGGACGCCTCGTCGCAGTCGCGGTCGGTGGCCGCGTTGGTGCATGGGTTCGTGTCGTGGGATCCGGAGGTGTGGGTCGGGGGCGTGATCCTCAACAAGGTCGCCTCTGATCGGCATGAGGAGTTGTTGCGGGAGGCGTTGGAGCAGGTGGGGGTGCCTGTTCTGGGGGTGTTGCGGCGGGTGCCCCAGGTGGATACACCTTCTCGGCACCTGGGGCTCGTGCCGGTTGCCGAGCGGCAAGGGGAGGCGTTGGAGGCGGTCTCGGCGATGGCTGCGCAGGTGTCTCGGGGTTGCGACTTGGGTGCTTTGGAGGCGCTCGCGCGTGCTGCCGGGGACGTACCAGGGGGCTCGGCCCCCTGGACCCCCGAGTTGCCGACCCACGACCACCCGTCTCGGTTGGCTGAGAAGCGAGGGCCCACAGTTGCCGTTGCCGGCGGGGAAGCGTTCACGTTTTCCTATGCCGAGCACGCCGAGCTGCTCACCGCCGCCGGTGCCGAGGTCGTCACCTTCGATCCTCTCCGGGATGAGCAACTGCCCGATGGGACACAGGGGTTGGTCATCGGCGGCGGGTTTCCCGAGGTCTACGCCGCCCAGCTGTCCGCCAATGAACCCCTGCGCAAAGCCGTCGCCGCGCTCGCCGAGACCGGCGCTCCCGTCGCCGCCGAATGTGCCGGGCTGCTCTACCTCTGCCGGGAGCTCGACGGGCAGCCCATGTGCGGGGTCCTCGATGCCGTGGGGCGGATGAGTGAGCGGCTCACGCTCGGTTATCGGGATGCCGTTGCCGTGAGTGACAGCGTGCTTGCCGCCGCCGGGACCCGGATGCGGGGGCACGAGTTTCATCGGACCGTTGTCGAACCCGGCGCGGGGGCGGCTCCCGCCTGGGGGATGCGCGCCCCTGACCGGCGGGTCGAAGGTTTCGTGGAAAAAGGTGTGCACGCGAGTTATCTGCACACGCACTGGGCGGCCGAGCCCGGTGTCGCCCATCGGTTCGTGGAGAGGTGCCGGACGTCATGAGCAGCAACAGCAGTACGTTGATCGGGGTCGGCGTCGGGCCCGGCGATCCGGAGCTGGTGACCGTCAAGGGCGTCAACGCCCTGCGTGCCGCCGATGTCGTCGTCGTGCCCGTGATGGCTGCGTCTGATGGAAAAGATGGCGGGGAGCGGGGGCGGGCCGAGGCCACCGTGCTGCACTACGTGGGTGCGGAGAAGGTCGTCCGTGTCGTGTTCGCGTTGAACGAGCGCAGTGACCGAGGGCGGCGCGAGGCTGCCTGGGACGCGGCCGGGGCGCGGGTCGCCGAGCTGTTGCGGGAGCGCGGGGTCGTTGCCTTCGCCACCATCGGGGATCCCAACGTGTACTCCACCTTCACCTATCTCGCGCAGACCATCGCCGAGCTGGTGCCGGGGACCGTCGTCGAGACCGTGCCCGGGATCACCGCCATGCAGGATCTGGCGGCGCGGTCGGGTGCCGTACTGACCGAGGGGACCGAGCCGCTCACGCTCGTGCCCGTCACCGCGGGCGCCGCCGTGCTCAAGGACGCGCTCGCCGGGCCCGGCACGGTCGTCGCGTACAAGTTCGGGCGGCAGGCCGGTGAGGTCGCCGAGGCGCTGCGGGAGACCGGGCGGATCGACGACGCGGTGTGGGGGTCGGCGCTCGGGCTCGACGCCGAGTCCATCCGGCCCGCCGCCGAGCTGGACGGCACCCCGCTGCCGTACCTCTCCACGCTCATCGCGCCCGCGCGGCGCGACGGCGGGCGGGGTGGCAAGTTGTGACCGGCCGGAGGTCAGCCGGCGATCCCGACGACCAGCCAGATGAAGGCCGCGCCGGCGACCGTGCACAGCACGGTCGAGCGGGCGGGGTGTTCGTGGTGGGCCTCGGGGAGGATCTCCGCCGCGGCGAGGTAGAGGAGCACGCCGCCGAAGAGGCCGAGATAGCCGCCGAGCAGGCCCTCCGGGATGGTGACGAACGCGGTCGACGCGGCGCCGACGACCGGGGCCGCGGCGTCCGCGAACAGCATGGCCAGCGCCCTGCGGCGGGCGTTCCCGTACAGGCTCGTGATCGTGTACGTGTTGAAGCCGTCCGCGAAGTCGTGGGCGACCACGGCCAGTGCCACCGCCGTCCCCATGCCGCCGCCGACCTGGAAGGCGGCGCCGATCGCCACGCCGTCCATGGCGCTGTGGCCGACCATCGCGGCCGCGGCCGTCAGGCCCACCTCGGGCGCCCGGCCGTCGGCCTCGGTCTCCTCGCCGCCGTGCGCGGCCTGGCGGGTGGCCAGGAGCCGTTCGACCAGGTGGGCGAGGAGGAAGCCGGCCACGAACAGCAGCAGGGCCGCGGGTACGCCGAAGACCTCCTGGCCGGCCGCCTTCAGCGCCTCCGGCAGCAGATCCAGGCCGACCACGCCCAGCATCAGGCCACCGGCCAGTCCCAGGACCAGATGGCGACGGTCGGTCACCCGCTGTGCCGTCCAGCCGCCGGCCAGCGTCATCAGGAACGCGCCGAGCGCGACGAAGACCGCCATGGGGCTTTGTTATCCGATCAACCGTCGTTCGCGCACATCGGGCGGCCGCGGCGACAGCACCCGTAAGACCTTTTGTACTGGTTGTTCATGAAGGGACCGAATTCCATGGCCGATGCCGATGCCGCTGCCGCTGTCTCGACCGGCGCCCCCACCGGCAAGGTGACCTTCGTCGGCGCCGGCCCCGGCGCCGCCGACCTGCTGACGTTCCGTGCGGCGCGCGCCATCGCCGAGGCCGATGTCGTGATCTGGGCGGCGAGCCTGGTCCAGGCCGAGGTTCTCGAACACGCGCGCGAGGGTGCGGAGATCCTCGACTCGGCGACGATGTCGCTGGAGGACGTGGTGGCCGTGTACGAGCGGGCGCGGGAGGAAGGGCTGCGGGTCGCTCGCATCCACTCCGGCGACCCCGCCCTGTGGGGCGGTACGCAGGAGCAGCTCGACCGGTGTGCGGGGATCGGGATCACGACAGAGGTCGTGCCGGGCGTCTCCGCCTTCTCGGCCGTCGCCGCGCTCGCGCAGCGCGAGCTGACCATCCCCGAGGTCGCGCAGTCCGTGGTCCTCACCCGGCTCGGCGGCGGCAAGACGCCGATGCCACCGGGCGAGGAGGTGCGGGAGTTCGCCAAGCACGGCACCACCATGGCGATCTTCCTGTCCGCGGCCCGCAGCGGACAGCTGGTGCGGGAGCTGCTGGAGGGCGGCTATCCGACGTCCACGCCGGTCGTCGTCGCCTACCAGGCGACCTGGCCGGAGGAACTGGTCGTGCGGTGCACGATCGGGACGCTGGAGGAGACGGTCAAGGAGCACAAGCTCTGGAAGCACACCCTCTTCCTGGTCGGCCCGGCGCTCGACGCCGAGGGCACGCGCTCGCACCTGTACCACCCCGGCCACTTCCACGGGTTCCGCAAGGCCGACCCCGAGGCCCGTCGGGCGCTGCGTGAGCGAGGGGCCAGTACGTGAGTGGCCTGATCACGGTCGTCGGTACGGGGACGGGGGCGCCGCTTCCCGACGGGGTGCTGGCCGGGGCCCGGCTCGTCGTGGGCGGCAGACGGCATCTGGAGTCCGCCCCGGTGCCGGCGGACGCCGAGCAGGTCGTGCTCGGGCCGTTGGCGCCGGCGCTGGACGTCATCGAACGGCATCTGGAGAAGGACTGCCGGGTCGTGGTGCTGGCCTCGGGCGATCCGGGGTTCTTCGGGATCGTGCGAGTGCTGGCCGAACGGTTCGGGGCGGAGCGGCTGGACGTACGGGCGGGAGTGTCGTCCGTGGCCGCCGCCTTCGCGCGGGCCGGGCTGCCGTGGGACGACGCGGTGGTGGTGAGTGCGCATGGACGGGATCTGCGGACGGCCGTGAACGTGTGCCGGGCCCGGCCGAAGGTGGCGGTGCTCACGGGGCCGGGGGCGGGTCCTGCGGAGATCGGTGCCGCGTTGGCTGGTCGGGCGGCTGCGGAGATCGGTGCCGCGTTGGGTGGTAGGGCGGCTGCGGAGCCGTCGTGGCCGGACGCGCCCGGCGGCGGAGCCGCGGATCGATACGGCCCCGCGCCCCTTGGGCGCGTTCTCGTGGTCGCTTCCGGCTTGGGGACCGGCGATGAGCGTGTCGAGCGGGTCACCCCCTCCGAAGCCGCCGCCCGGGACTGGGGATCCGCCGTGAGTGTCGTGCTGTGTCTCGACGAGTCCCGCGCGCTCGGCGGAGTGCGTACGGTCGCCGGACCGGCCACCGGGCCCGCTCAATGGGCCCTGGAGGAGGACGCGTTCACCCACCGCGACTCGATGATCACCAAGTCCGAGGTACGGGCCCTCGCGCTGGCCAGGCTCGGGCCGCGGCTCGGCGAGCTGGTGTGGGACGTCGGCGCGGGGTCCGGTTCCGTGGCCGTGGAGTGCGCACGCTTCGGAGCCGCCGTCGTCGCCGTGGAGAAGGCAGTGGACGCGGTGGAGCGGATCGCCGCCAACGCCCGCGCGCACGACGTGTACGTGGACGCCGTGCACGGCTCGGCGCTCGATGTGCTGCCCCGACTGCCCGACCCCGACGCCGTGTTCGTCGGCGGCGGTGGGCGCGAGCTGCCTGCCGTCGTCACCGCCTGTGCGCGGCGGGCCCGGCGGACGGTCGTCGTGGCCATGGCCGCGCTGGATCGTGTGCCGGCGGCGCGTGAGGCGCTCGTCGGGGCCGGGTTCTCGTGTGACGGCGTGCTGTTGCAGTCCTCGCGGCTCGCGCCGTTGCCGGGTGATGTGATGCGGCTGGCCGCGACCAATCCCGTTTTTCTGCTGTGGGGGAACCGAACCCCCGTCCCTCAAGAAGGAGTTGCTCAGTGATCGGCCTCATTTCCGCCACCGCGGCGGGAGCGGCTGCGCGCGACCGGCTGGCCGCGGCGTGGCCGGAGCGGACGCGTGTGTACGAGGGTCCCGTGGGGGACGCCGTACGGGCCGCGTTCGCGGAGTGCGAGCAGCTCGTGTGCTTCCTGGCCACCGGGGCGGTGGTGCGGCTCGTGGCACCACTGCTGGGTGACAAGGCGACCGACCCGGGTGTGGTGTGCGTCGACGAGGGCGGGCGGTTCGCCGTGTCGCTGGTCGGTGGGCACGGGGGCGGGGCCAATGAACTCGCCGGTGAGGTCGGGGAGTTGCTGGGGGCGACTCCGGTGGTGACCACGGCCACGGATGCGGTGGGGGTGCCGGGCCTCGACACGCTCGGGATGCCGGTGGAGGGGGATGTCGCCGGGGTCTCGCGGGCTCTGCTCGACGGTGAACCGGTGGCTCTCGATGCGGAGTTGGCCTGGCCGCTGCCGCCGCTCCGGGTATCCACCGAAGGTTCGTATGTGATCCGTGTGTCGGACCGTCTCGTCGAGCCCGCCCCGCACGAGGTCGTCCTCCGGCCCCCGTCCCTCGTCGTCGGCGTGGGTGCCTCCAAGGGTGCGCCCGTCGACGAAGTGCTGGAGCTGGTCGAGGATGCCCTGCGTGATGCCGGGCTGTCGCCGAAGTCCCTCGCCGAGCTCGCCACCGTCGACGCCAAGGCCGGCGAACCCGGGATCGTCGAAGCCGCCGACCGGCTCGGGGTACCCCTTGTCACGTACTCCGCCGAGGAGTTGGCGAAGGTCGAGGTGCCGAACCCCTCCGACGCGCCGCTCGCCGCCGTGGGAACCCCCTCCGTCGCCGAGGCCTCCGCACTCGTACGAGGCGGTGAACTCCTCGTCCCCAAGCGGAAGTCGGCACGGGCCGACGGGCATGCCTCGATGGCGACCTGTGCGGTGGTACGACGCCCCGCGCGTGGGCGGCTCGCGGTCGTCGGGCTCGGGCCCGGCGCGCGGGACCTGGTGACTCCGCGGGCCACGGCCGAACTTCGGCGCGCCTCCGTGCTCGTCGGGCTCGATCAGTACGTCGACCAGATCCGCGATCTGCTGCGTCCCGGCACGCTGATCCTGGAGTCCGGGCTCGGCGCGGAGGAGGAGCGGGCGCGGACCGCTGTCGCCGAGGCCCGGAAGGGGCAGGCCGTCGCGCTGATCGGGAGCGGGGACGCCGGCGTGTACGCCATGGCCTCCCCCGCGCTCGCCGAGGCGTCCGACGACATCGACGTGATCGGGGTGCCCGGGGTCACCGCCGCGCTCGCGGCCGGGGCGATCCTCGGAGCGCCGCTCGGGCACGACCACGTGTCCATCAGCCTCTCCGACCTGCACACGCCGTGGGAGGTCATCGAGCGGCGGGTGCGGGCGGCGGCCGAGGCGGACATCGTGGTCACCTTCTACAACCCCCGTTCCCGGGGCCGCGACTGGCAGCTGCCCAAGGCGCTCGCGATCCTGGGCGAGCACCGGGAGCCGGCCACACCGGTCGGGGTCGTGCGGAACGCGTCGCGGTCGGACGAGTCCAGTCGGCTGACGACGTTGGCCTCGCTGGACCCGGCGACGGTCGACATGATGACGGTGGTGACCGTGGGCAACACGGCGACCCGCGAGATCGCGGGCCGCATGGTGACACCGCGCGGCTACCGCTGGCAGGAGGGCACCCAGTGAACCGAGTCGTCCACCCGATCGAGGTGGAGTCCTACCGGCGCATGCGCGCCCGCCTGGACACCTCGCACCTCCCGCCCCTGACCCGGGCCGTCGTCGAGCGAGTGGTCCACTCCGCCGCCGACCTCGACTACGCGGCCGATCTCGTCATGGACGAGGGCGAGTTGGAGAAGGCGCACGCGGCGCTGCACTCCGGCGCCCCCGTCGTCGTGGACGTCGAGATGGTGGCCGCCGGGATCACCCGGCGCGAGACCGTCTGCCGGCTCCGGGACGCCGAGGCCGAGGCGGGGCTGACCCGTTCGGCGCGGGCGATCCGGCTCGCCTACGAGCAGGTCGGCCCGGGCGCTCTCTGGGTCATCGGCAACGCCCCCACCGCGCTGGAGGAGTTGCTGACGCTCGACGCCGCCCCGGCGCTCGTCATCGGCCTGCCCGTCGGCTTCGTCGGTGCGGTCGAGTCCAAGGCCGCGTTGCGCGAGAGCGGGCTGCCCGCCGTGAGCAACGTGTCCGAGAAGGGCGGTTCGGCGGTCGCCTCCGCCGCGCTCAACGCCCTGCTGTACCAACCTGCTTCCGTGCCTGAGGAGAAATCGTGACCACCCCGCCGCCCGCCCTGCTCATCGCCGGCCACGGCACCCGGGACGAGGCCGGAGCCGAGGCGTTCCGCGACTTCGTACGGGAGCTGGGCCGCCGCCACCCCGAACTGCCCGTCGCGGGCGGCTTCATCGAGCTGTCGCCGCCGCCGCTGGGCGACGCGGTCGCCGACCTGGTGGAACGGGGTGTACGGCGGTTCGCGGCCGTACCGCTGATGCTGGTGTCCGCCGGGCACGCCAAGGGGGACATCCCGGCGGCCCTGGCCCGCGAGAAGGAACGGCACCCGGGGATCTCGTACACCTACGGGCGCCCGCTGGGCCCGCACCCGTCGCTGCTCGCGGTGCTGGAGCGGCGGCTGGACGAGGCGCTGGGCGGCGGCGGCCGTACGCCGGAGGACCGGGCCGACGTGACCGTGCTGCTGGTCGGGCGCGGGTCGACCGACCCCGACGCCAACGCCGAGGTGCACAAGGCCGCGCGGCTGCTGTGGGAGGGGCGCGGGTACGCGGGCGTGGAGACGGCGTTCGTGTCGCTCGCGGCGCCGGACGTGCCGAGCGGTCTCGACCGGTGCGTGAAGCTGGGGGCGCGGCGGATCGTCGTACTCCCCTACTTCCTGTTCACCGGCATCCTGCCGGACCGGGTGAAGCAGCAGACCGAGGGGTGGGCGGCCGCGCATCCGGAGGTCGAGGTGCGGTCCGCGGAGGTGATCGGGCCGGAGCCCGAGCTGCTCGATCTGGTGATGGAGCGGTACGCGGAGGCGGTCAAGGGCGATCTGCGGATGAACTGCGACTCGTGTGTGTACCGGATCGCGCTGCCCGGGTTCGAGGACAAGGTCGGTCTGCCGCAGCAGCCGCACTTCCACCCGGACGACGACGGCCACCATCACCACCACGGGCACCACCACGGCGGACACGCCCATGCGCACTGAGAAGGCCACGGAGGGCTCCGCCGGGCACGATCTGCGGCATCACGGGGACGCCGAGGTGCGGGACGACGGTTCCGCGCTCGTCGATCTGGCCGTGAACGTACGTGCGGACACGCCGCCGGCCTGGTTGCGGGAGCGGATCGCCGGGTCGCTCGGCGGGCTGGCCGCCTATCCGGACGGGCGGGCCGCTCGGGCGGCGGTGGCGGCTCGGCACGGGGTGCCGGTGGAGCGGGTTTTGCTGACGGCGGGTGCGGCGGAGGCGTTCGTGCTGCTCGCGCGTGCGCTGAAGGTGCGTCAACCGGTCGTGGTGCACCCGCAGTTCACCGAGCCGGAGGCGGCGCTGCGGGACGCGGGGCACACCGTCGACCGGGTGCTGCTGCGCGAGGAGGACGGCTTCCGGCTGGACCCGGCGGCCGTCCCGGAGGACGCGGACCTGGTGGTGATCGGCAACCCGACCAATCCGACGTCCGTCCTGCATCCGGCCGACGCGATCGCCCGACTCGCCCGGCCCGGGCGGACGTTGGTCGTGGACGAGGCGTTCATGGACGCGGTGCCGGGTGAGCGGGAGGCGCTGGCCGGGCGGACCGACGTGCCCGGCCTTGTCGTGCTGCGCAGCCTCACCAAGACCTGGGGGCTGGCCGGGCTGCGGATCGGGTACGTGCTCGCCGCGCCGGAGACCATCGCGGAGCTGGAGCGCGCCCAGCCGCTGTGGCCGGTCTCCACGCCCGCGCTGGCCGCCGCCGAGGCGTGCGTCGGCCCGCAGGCGCTGGCGGAGGCGGCCCACGCGGCGCACCGCATCGCCGCGGACCGGGCCCATCTGGTCGCAGGGCTCAGCGAGTTCGCGCCGGACGGGCTGCGGGTGGTGGAGGCGGCGGAGGGACCGTTCGTGCTGATACGGCTGCCACGGGCGGTCGCCGTCCGCCGCCACCTGCGCGACCTCGGCTACGCCGTGCGCCGCGGCGACACCTTCCCGGGGCTGGGCGAGGAGTGGCTACGGCTCGCGGTGCGGGACCGGGTGACGGTGAACGGGTTCCTGCAGGCGCTGGACCAGGCGGTGACGCTCGCGGGGCGGTGAGGTGGGGCGTAGGGCATGGCACGTGCCACGGTGAGGTGGGGCCAACGGAACGGGACACACCGCGGCGAGGTGGGGCCAATGGTATGTGACATTCCATTGGCCCCTACACATGTTCAGCTCCGGCCGCGCCGCGCCAGCGCCACCGCTCCCCCGCCCGCCACGACCAGCGCGATCGCGCCGCCCGCGATGTACGGCGTCATCGAACTGCCGCCGGTCTCGGCGAGGTTCGCCTCGTCACCCGCGGCGCCCTGCGCCTTGACGTCACCGGAACCGGAGCCGGAACCGCTGTCGGAGCCCGCCGCCGGATCCTTGCTCGGGGTCGGCGTCGTCGCTGCCGCCGTCTTCGGCGCCTCGCAGGTCGCCTTCGCGAGCGTGACCGTGCCCTCGACCTCGGCCACGTTGAGCTTCAACGGGTTGACGGAGACCTTGAGTTCCAGGGCGGTCGCGGCCGCCGTGCGGGAGGTCTTCTCCGTCTTGGAGAGGTCGAGGCGGACCTCTCCCACCCCCGGCACCTTGACGTCCGTGGTGCCGCCGGCCGTCAGGGTGACCTTCTTGCCCAGCGCGGTGACCGAGCCGAGCAGGTTCGAGGTGGCGACCGGCTCCTTGCCGGCCTCGCAGGTCGCCTTGGCGGTGACCTGGTCGACCTCGATCAGGGACAGCAGCGGCAGGCCGGGGACGTGCAGCTTGGCGTGGGCGAGGTTGGTGTAGCCCTCGGCCTTGGCGGCGGTGGCGGTGGCCTTCGCCGTCGCCACCTCCGCGTCCAGCACGCTGAAGGGCTGCCCGCCGTCCACGCCGTCCAACTTGGCGGTGAGCGCGGTCTTCTCGGCGCTCTGCGGCGCCTCGACCTGGTTGAGCGAGACCGTGAGCGGGACGTTCACGGTCTTGTTGAGCAGCGACACGTCGAGCCCGGTGCGCAGCACGACGGCGCTCGCGCGACCCTGGTCGGTCGTCGCGTGCGCGGTGCCCGCCGCGGCCAGGACCGCGGGACCGGCGGCCAGGGCCGTGGCCGTCGCGACGGTGGCGAGACGGCGTGCGGGCATACGGAAGTTCTTGCCGTTCAAGGTGGGGACCCCTCAGAGGAGACTTGCTCGGGACCCGACAAGAATTGCGTACGAGGGGTGAACTGATGGCGTTCCAGCGCCAGTTCACCCCATCGTGCGTTCTACGTGAACGTTTTCGAATCACCCGGCACGGCTGTTCCACTCATTCGCCGCGATATCACCGCCTGCCCCATAGGCGGCGCCGCAACGGCGCACAGGCCGGTGTGCATGGCGTCGGCTAGCCGACGACCCGTCCGTTGAGCACTACCCGTCGCGGCGCCGCCAACACCCGTACGTCGGTACGGGGATCGTCCGCGTACACGATCAGGTCGGCCGGCGCGCCCTCCTCAAGGCCCGGCCGCCCGAGCCACTTCCGCGCGCCCCATGTCGTCGCCGACAGGGCTTCCACGGCGGGGATGCCGGCGGCGACCAGCTCGGCGACCTCGCCGGCCACCAGGCCGTGGGCGAGGTGGCCGCCGGCGTCGGTGCCGACGTACACCGGGATGCCGGCGTCGTAGGCGCCCCGCACGGTGTCGTAGCGGCGCTCGTACAGGCGCCGCATGTGCGCCGACCACTGCGGGAACCTGGCCTCGCCGCCCGCCGCGAGCTGCGGGAAGGTCGCGATGTTCACGAGGGTCGGGACGATGGCGACGCCGCGCTCGGCGAACAGCGGGATCAGGTCGTCGGTGAGGCCGGTCGCGTGCTCGATGCAGTCGATGCCGGCCTCGACCAGGTCCCGCAGGGAGCTCTCGGCGAAGCAGTGGGCGGTGACGCGGGCGCCGAGCCGGTGTGCCTCCGCGATCGCCGCCTCGACCGCTTGGCGCGGCCAGCTGGGGGCGAGGTCGCCGAGGTCGCGGTCGATCCAGTCGCCGACGAGCTTGACCCAGCCGTCGCCGCGGGTCGCCTCCTGGGCGACGTACGCGACGAGGTCCTCCGGTTCGATCTCGTGCGCGTAGCCGCGCATGTAGCGGCGGGTGCGGGCGATGTGACGGCCGGCCCGGACGATCTTCGGGAGGTCCTCGCGGTCGTCGACCCAGCGGGTGTCCGACGGCGAGCCGGCGTCCCGGATGAGCAGGGTGCCGGCGTCCCGGTCGGTGAGGGCCTGCTTCTCGGCGACGTCCTGGTCGACGGGGCCGTGCGGGCCGAGGCCGACGTGGCAGTGGGCGTCGACCAGGCCGGGGAGGGTCCAGCCGTCGACGGTACGGACGTCTTTGGCGCCGGCGGGACGGTCGTAGGAGATCCGTCCGCCGACGACCCAGAGTTCGTCCCGGACCTCGTCGGGCCCGGTCAGGACCCTGCCCTTCACGTGCAGCACCGTGCGATCGCTCATGGGCCTCAGCCTAGGACGACGGGCAGTCCAGCCTCGATACGGCTCAGCAGCCGGCCTCCGTGCACCCGCGGGGCGTCGAAGCCGCGCGGGCACTCCTCGCCGTCCGCGCGGAGCACCTCGGGGACGAGGACCGAGGCCGGGTCGACGTCCTGGGCCAGGTCGAGGTGGCCGGGCGCGAGGACCCGGCCGTGCAGCGTGCCGCCTGTCAGGGCCGGCTCGAACTCGCCGGGCAACCGTCGTCCACGTCGAGGATGTCGCCCTCGACGGTGAGATCGCCGTCGACGACTACTCCTGTGTCCTCGGTCCAGTCCCTGATCTCGGTCATGTCCGCACCGTCCCACAGGGCACCGACAATCCGACCCGGCCCCTCAGGACCTGTCCTCCTCCACCTCCGCCATCGCCGGGTCCAGCAGCCGGGAGAGGAAGTGCCGGGTGCGCTCCTGCCGCGGGTTGCCGATGACCTGGGCCGGGGTGCCGTCCTCGACGATCACCCCGCCGTCCATGAAGACCACCCGGTCGGCGACCTCGCGGGCGAACGTCATCTCGTGGGTGACGACCATCATCGTCATGCCCTCCTGCGCGAGCATCCGCATGACCGCGAGGACGTCCCCGACCAGCTCCGGGTCGAGCGCCGAGGTCGGCTCGTCGAAGAGCATCACCTCGGGGCCCATCGACAGGGAGCGGGCGATCGCCACCCGCTGCTGCTGGCCGCCGGAGAGGGAGGCGGGGTAGGCGTCCGCCTTCTCGGACAGGCCCACACGTTCCAGGTTCTCGGCGGCCACCTTCGCCGCCGCGGCCTTGTCCCGGCGCAGCACCCTGCGCTGCGGCAGCGTGAGGTTCTCGGTCACCGTGAGGTGCGGGAAGAGGTTGAACTGCTGGAAGACCATGCCGATACGGCGGCGTACGGCGTCGATGTCGACATCGGGGTCGGTGAGTTCGGTGCCGCCGACGAAGACCTGGCCCTTGGTGGGCTCTTCGAGGAGGTTCACGCAGCGCAGCAGTGTCGACTTGCCGGAGCCGGAGGGGCCGATGACGCAGACGACCTCGCCCTGGCCGATCTCCAGGTCGATGCCGCGCAGCACCTCGTTGTCGCCGAAGGACTTGTGCAGGCCCTTCACCTCGATCTCGGGTCGGCTCATTTCACGGCCTCCTGGGCCTTCGCCTCCATACGGCGCACGACGAAGCCGAGCGGGATGGTCACCAGCAGGTAGCACAGGCCGGCGACCAGGATCGGCGTGGAGTTGGCGGTCGTACTGGCCAGGTCGCGGCCGTACTTGGACAGTTCGCGCTCCTCCAGGGTGACGCCGAGGAACAGGACCAGCGAGGAGTCCTTGAAGAGGAGGACGAGTTCGTTGGTCAGCGGCGGGAGGATGATGCGGAACGCCTGCGGGATGATGATCGAGATCATCGCGCGGGCCGGTGAGAAGCCCAGGGAACGGGCCGCCTCCATCTGCCCCTTGGGGACCGCCTGGATGCCCGCGCGGATCGTCTCTGCCATGTAGGCGGCGGCGACCAGACCGAGTGCCAGGGCCACCTTGCCGTACGTGCCGCCGACGATCTCCGTGCCGGGGAAGGCCAGCGGGACGGCCACCCCGATGAAGATGAAGATCAGCAGGGCGGGCAGGCCGCGGAAGATCTCGATGTAGATGCCCGCCAGCCAGCGGTACGGGCCCACCGACGACAGGCGCATCAGGGCGATCAGCATGCCGAGCGCCAGGCCCACGACGAAGCCGGACACCGTGTACAGCACGGTGTTCTTCAGCGCCATGGTGATGACGTCCGGGAACATCTGCTTGGCGATGCTCCACTGCGCGAACTGGTTCTTCAGCCGCCCCCAGTCGGCGCCGACCGCGAAGGCGACCACGGCGGCGACGAAGACGACGTACTGGACGCCCCGCGACAGGCTGCGCTTCTGACGTCGGGTCAGACCCTTTTTCCGGGGCTGGAGTTGTGCGTCGGTCGCGGTCATGAGGCGGAGGGAGACGCGGCCGACTCGTCGTAGGGGCCGATCCACTTCTCGTACAGCTTCTTGTACGTCCCGTCGGCCTTCGCGTCCTTGATCGCCTTGTTGACGGCGGCGAGGAGCTTGGTGTTGCCCTTCTTGACCGTGAATCCGTACTGCTCACCGGTGTTGATGTTGCCGGCGAGCTCGAAGGCGGCCGCGTTGGCCTTGTCCTTCAGCCAGCCCTGGACCACCGGGTAGTCGATGATGACGGCCTTGACCTGGCCGGTGCGCAGGCCGTTGAGGACGGCGTCGGAGGACTCGAAGGAGACCGGGTCGAAGCCCTGGCTCTTGGCGTAGTCCTCGCCGGTGGTCTGCGCCTGGGCGCCCAGCTTGACCTTCTTGGCCTTGGCGTCGGCGAGCGAGGTGATGCCGCTGTCCTTGCCGACCAGGAGGGCCTGGGTGGCGTCGAAGTACGGGTCGGAGAAGTCGACGTTCTTCTTGCGCTCCGCGGTGATGGTCATGCCGGCCGCGGCCAGGTCGCACTCGCCGGAGTTGAGGAAGGCGCCGGTCTTGAAGTTCTCGAAGGGCGTGTCGAGGATCTTCTGCTTCACTCCCAGGTCCGTGGCCACGAGGTCGATCAGGGACACGTCGAAGCCCTGCACCTTGCCGTCGATCTCCGACTGGAACGGCGGGTACGGCAGGTGGGTGCACGTGGTGAGCTGTCCTGACTTGACCAGCTCGACCCCGCCGGCGGCGGTCTTGCTGCCGCCGTCGTCGCTCGACGTGCAGGCGGCCACGAGCAGCAGCCCGGCCGTGACGGTGGTGGCGGCGAGGGCGCGGGGCAGGGCGCGGGTTCTGCGGCCGAAGACGGTGTACACGGGAACCTCCGGTGGGGCGGGAGTGCGGAGTCACCGGCAGGGGTGGATGTGGGGTGCCGGTTACTCTCGACACCTGTACCCCATGACCGAGGAGAAGGCACCGCCGTGACACACCCGTTCCTTGACCTGGCCCCGCTGAGCGCCGCCCGCTTCGCCGAGATCGAGGACCGGGTCGCCCGTTTGCTGGACACCCGGCAGGACGTCGTGATCATGCAGGGTGAGGCGCTGCTGCCGCTGGAGGGGGCGATCCGGGGGACGGTCGGTCCCGGCAACACCGCGCTGAACGTCATCACCGGGCCGTACGGGCAGACCTTCGGGAACTGGCTGCGGGACTGCGGGGCGACGGTGATCGATCTGGCGGTGCCGTTCCACACGGCCGTGACCGCCGAGCAGGTCCGGGAGGCCTTCGCCGAGCATCCGGAGATCGACTTCGTGTCGCTGGTCCATGCGGAGGCGGCCACCGGGAACACCAATCCCGTCGCGGAGATCGGGGAGGTCGTACGAGAGCGGGGCGCGATCTTCTATCTGGACGCGGTGGCCTCGATCGGGGCCGAGCCGGTGCTTCCGGACGCGTGGGGTGTGGACCTGTGTGTCATCGGGGCGCAGAAGGCGATGGGCGGGCCGGCCGGGGTGTCGGCGGTGTCCGTGAGCGCGCGGGCTTGGGCGAGGATGGCCGCGAACGCGGGGGCGCCGAGGAGGTCGTACCTCTCGCTGCTGGACTGGAAGGAGCGGTGGGTCGACGGCGGGCGCAAGGTGCTGCTGCATGCGCCGGCGCAGCTGGAGATGCTGGCGCTGGAGGCGTGTGTGGAGCGGATCGAGGCGGTTGGGCTGGATGCCGTGATGGGGCGGCATGTGGCGGCCGCGGGGGCTGCGCGGGCGGGGGCGGTGGCTCTGGGTGGGGGGCTGGAGCCGTATGTGTACGACGTTCGGGAGGCGGCGCCGGTCGCCACGACGCTTCGGGTACCGGCGGGGACTGTCGCTTCGGAGCTGGTGGCTCGGGCGTTGGAGATCGACTCCTCGGTGCCGTTGGCGGCGGGTGGGGGTGCGTTGGCCAAGGAGATGATCCGGGTCAATCACTATGGGGTGGATGCGACGCGCTCCGCGGTGGGGGCGAGTCTGGCGGCGTTGGGGGCTGCGCTGGCCGAGCGGGGGGTTTCGGTGGATCTGGAGGGGGCTCGGCGGGTTGTGGAGGCTGGCTGACGGTCGTCGGGGGCCGAGGTCTCCGGGGGCTGCGCCCCCAGACGGGCCGAAAGCGCACCCCCGCTGTCAGTGGCCCGTGCCATGCTCGCCGCATGACCACCGACGCAGCCCATACCCTTCCCGACGGCCGGCCCATCCCTCATCTCACCGGTGGCGAGCGGGAGATGCTCGAGAGCTGGCTCGACTTTCATCGGGCCACTCTGGAGTTGAAGTGCAAGGAGCTGGATGACGCCCAGGTGCGGCTTCCGGCGGCGGAGCCGTCGGCGCTGACGCTGCTCGGGCTCGTGCAGCATCTCGCCGAGGTGGAGCGGAACTGGTTCCAGCGGGCCGTGGGCGGGCTGGACATGCCCCCCGTGTTCGGGGAGGGGAACGAGAGCGGATACGGGCTCGATCCCGCCCGGGGGATCCATGACGCGCTCGACCTGTGGCGGCGGGAGATCGCGCGCGGGCGGGAGCTGTGTGCCGGGCGGTCGTTGGACTACGTCACCCGGATTCCCGACGGGGACATGGCGGGTATCGAGGTCAGCCTGCGCTGGGTGCTCATTCACATGATCGAGGAGTACGCCCGGCACAACGGGCACGCGGATATTCTGCGCGAGCGTATCGACGGGGTGACCGGGGCCTGAATTCCGCCCTATTCCCGGTGTAATTCGCGTGCCTTTTCGGGAGCAGCTTCCCGTATTCTTCTGCCCGCTTTTTCCGAACCTAAACGCAAAGATTCCGCGAACACCAAGGGGGGTATTCCGGGCAGATCTCGTGAGGGTTACACGGCTGTGACGCGTTACACATCAGGCCCATTTTGTGCGGTATTTACCGGACAGAACGGGCCTTTTTGCTGCCCTGTCACAGGACTGCTCACGCCCGCGTGATAACACACCCGATGCTCATGCGTAACCCCATCCAGCCATGCATTTTTGATTTCCGCTCGGTAAGTTCAATTCGCATGACTGCCGCTCAAGCAGACACGTCAGCAGAACTGCAAATCGACCGTCCTTCGGTGACGGACGGCGCCTCGCTGTGGCGTATCGCCCGGGACTCGAAGGCACTCGACCTGAACTCGTCGTACAGCTATCTGCTGTGGTGTCGCGACTTCGCGGCCACCTCCGCCGTGGCGCGCGACGGCCGCGGACAGCCGGTCGGGTTCGTCACCGGCTACGTACGGCCCGAGCGCCCGCGCACCCTGCTCGTCTGGCAGGTGGCGGTGGACGAGGCCTACCGCGGGCGCGGGGTCGCCGCCTCGCTGCTCGACGGGCTGGTCGCGCGGACCTCGGGCGAGCACCGGATCACCGCCGTCGAGACCACCATCACGCCCGGCAACACCGGTTCCGAGCGCCTGTTCACCGCCTTCGCCGAGCGGCACGGCGCCGAGGTGGAGCGCGAGGTGCTGTTCGACGCGGGTCACTTCCCCGACGGGCCGCACGACCCCGAAGTGCTGTACCGCATCGGGCCCCTCTCCCTCTGAACCCCCCTGCCTCCCCCTGACTTCCCCTCACCCCCCACGCATCCCCGAGGAGCGATTCTTCGTGACCATCACCCAGCCCGACCTCAGCGTCTTCGAGACCCTCGAGTCCGAGGTGCGCAGCTACTGCCGAGGCTGGCCCACCGTCTTCGACCGTGCGCAGGGCAGCCGCATGTACGACGAGGACGGCCACGAGTACCTGGACTTCTTCGCCGGGGCCGGCTCACTCAACTACGGGCACAACAACCCGGTCCTGAAACGGGCGTTGATCGACTACCTGGAGCGGGACGGCGTCACGCACGGGCTCGACATGTCGACCACCGCCAAGCGCGCCTTCCTCCAGACCTTCCAGGACCTGGTGCTACGGCCGCGCGACCTGCCGTACAAGGTCATGTTCCCGGGGCCGACGGGGACGAACGCCGTGGAGTCCGCGCTGAAGCTGGCGCGGAAGGTGAAGGGGCGCGAGGCGATCGTGTCGTTCACCAACGCGTTCCACGGGATGTCCCTGGGGTCGCTGGCCGTCACCGGCAACGCCTTCAAGCGGGCCGGCGCCGGCATCCCGCTCGTCCACGGCACGCCCATGCCCTTCGACAACTATTTCGACGGCACGGTCGAGGACTTCCTGTGGTTCGAGCGGCTGCTCGAGGACCAGGGCTCCGGGCTCAACAAGCCGGCCGCGGTGATCGTCGAGACCGTGCAGGGCGAGGGCGGCATCAACGTGGCGCGGCCCGAGTGGCTGCGGGCGCTGGCCGACCTGTGCGAGCGGCAGGACATGCTGCTGATCGTCGACGACATCCAGATGGGGTGCGGGCGGACCGGCGCCTTCTTCTCCTTCGAGGAGGCGGGCATCACGCCGGACATCGTCACCGTGTCCAAGTCGATCAGCGGGTACGGACTCCCCATGTCCCTCTGCCTGTTCAAGCCCGAGCTGGACATCTGGGAGCCGGGCGAGCACAACGGCACCTTCCGCGGGAACAACCCCGCCTTCGTCACGGCCACCGCCGCCCTGGAGGCGTACTGGGCGGACGGCTCCGCGATGGAGAAGCAGACCCAGGCGCGCGGCGAGCAGGTCGAGCAGGCGCTCGGCGCGATCGCCGAGGAGAGCCGCGGTGACGTCAAGGAGTACCGGGGCCGGGGGCTCGTGTGGGGCATGGAGTTCCACGACAAGGAGCGCGCGAACCGGATCGCCCGGCGCGCCTTCGAACTCGGGCTCCTCATCGAGACGTCGGGCCCGGAGAGCGAGGTCGTCAAGCTCCTCCCCGCCCTGACCGTGACGGCCGACGAACTCGACGAGGGACTCGGCATCCTCGCCCGCGCCGTTCGCGAAACCCTCTGAAAAAGGAGTAGTGCAGCACCGTGATCGTCCGTTCGTTCAAGGAGATCGAAGGCACCGACCGGCATGTGAAGGCCGCGTCCGGCACCTGGGAGAGCAAACGCATCGTCCTCGCCAAGGAGCGGGTCGGCTTCTCGGTTCACGAGACGATCCTGTACGCGGGTACGGAGACGTCGATGTGGTACGCGAACCACGTCGAGGCCGTCGTCTGCGTCGAGGGCGAGGCCGAGCTGACCGACGACGAGACCGGGCGGAAGTACACGATCACGCCCGGCACCATGTATCTCCTCGACGGGCACGAGCGGCACACGATGCGGATCAAGGAGGACTTCCGCTGCATCTGTGTCTTCAACCCGCCCGTGACCGGCCGGGAGGACCACGACGAGAACGGTGTCTATCCCCTGCTGACGGAGGAGGGCTGACCATGAGCACCGCCACCACCGACCTGTACCCCAGCCGCGGCACCGGCGAGGTGTCGACCCCCCGCAAGGACCCCGTCGTCTGGTCGGTCCCCGGCACGCCGGGACCGATCGCCACGGCCGAGTTGGAGTCGTTCGAGCGCGACGGCTTCCTCGCCGTCGACCAGATCGTCGGACCCGACGAAGTGGGCCTCTATCAGCGGGAGTTGGAGCGCCTGATCGCCGACCCGGCGATCCGGGCGGACGACCGCTCGATCATCGAGCCGCAGTCCGAGGAGATCCGCTCCGTCTTCGAGGTGCACCGGATCAGCGAGGTGTTCGCGAGCCTGGTGCGCGACGAGCGGGTCGTCGGGCGGGCCCGGCAGATCCTCGGCTCGGACGTCTACGTCCACCAGTCGCGGATCAACGTCAAGCCGGGTTTCGGGGCCAGCGGTTTCTACTGGCACTCCGACTTCGAGACCTGGCACGCCGAGGACGGTCTGCCGAACATGCGGACCGTGTCCGTCTCGATCGCGCTGACCGAGAACTTCGACACCAACGGCGGCCTCATGATCATGCCGGGGTCGCACCGCACCTTCCTCGGGTGCGCGGGGGCCACTCCGAAGGACAACTACAAGAAGTCCCTCCAGATGCAGGACGCGGGCACGCCCTCGGACGAGGCGCTCACGGCCCTGGCGGGCGAGTACGGCATCAAACTCTTCACGGGCAGGGCCGGCTCGGCGACCTGGTTCGACTGCAACTGCATGCACGGGTCTGGCGACAACATCACGCCGTTCCCGCGCAGCAACGTGTTCATCGTGTTCAACAGCGTGGAGAACGAGGCCGTGGAGCCGTTCGCGGCGCCCGTCCGGCGGCCCACGTTCATCGGAGCAAGGGACTTCACGCCGGTGAAGTGAGCGCGTGACCTGGAGCGGGCGGCGTCACAGCCACGACAGTGACGCCGCCCGCTCCAGTACGTTCCGGACCGCGCCCTCGTCTCCGGTGGCGCTGCGCGGTACCTCGTCGGGGGTGAAGCGGCCGCCGACCAGGAGGCAGAAGTCGACCGGGTCCAGGGCGAGTTCGGCACGCACCGGCTCGGCGTCGGAGCCCAGCACCCACTGCTCGCCGCCGGTGACCGCGAACAGCACCGGCGGTGCGGTGGGGCCGAGGGCCAGGCCGAGGACGCGCACGGCGAGCCGGACCAGCCGCCAGAGGTGCTCGGCGGGCGGCGGCGGTACGGCGAGGCCGAGGGCGCGGCCGATGTCGTCGGTGTGGATCCACGCCTCGAAGCCGCGCACCACGAAGTGGTCGGCGACGGGCAGCCGTACCCCCATCAACATCGTTGCCCGGGCGGCCAGTTCGAGGTCGTGGGCCTCGGGCGCGGCGAGCAGCGCGGCGGCCTGTGCGGCCCAGTCGGCGAGGGTCTCCTCCGGTGTACGGCCGTGCTCGTGGGCGATGACCTCGGCGGTACGCCGGTTCCAGGCGGCCACCCAGTCCGCCTCCTCCTCGGTGCCGGGCCCGCGTCCGCCGACGCCGAGCCGGCCGGCCAGGGGCTCGTCGGCGGCCAGCAGGTGGGCGAGGGTGGCGTGCACGTCCCAGTCGTGCACCACCGGGGTCGACCAGCGCCCGTCGGCCTCGGCCAGCAGCGCCTTGAGACCGGCGACCGCGGCGGCGTAGGGAGCGGCGTGCGGGGCGACGTGGGGAGCGGCGGGGCGGGCGCGCAGGGCGGCGGTCAGGACGTCGACACCGGGTGCTCCGTCCGTTCCGTTCACGTGCGCCCCTTGCGGGTGGGAGGCTTCGATCGGCGGCCCGTCCAACAGCCGTACCGTCTCCCGCAGTTGCTCCGCCTCGGCGGCGCAGCTCTCGCAGCGCGCGAGATGTGCGGGAACCGTCTTCCGCTCGGCGGGCGGGAGGGCGCCGAAGGCCCAGGCGGCCAGCAGGTCGCGTACGCCGTCGTGCTCGGTGGTCACCGGATGCCTCCCTTCCTGGCTTGCCCTGTCGCCATCATGCGCCCCTTTCCAGCGCCGGGTCCGGCGGGTCGGCCAAAGACTCGGCCAAGGTGCGCAGGGCGGTGCGGAGTCGGGTCTTCGCGGTGCCTTCGGGGATGCCGAGTTCCACGGCGGCCTGCCGGTAGGTGCGGCCGGCGAAGTAGGCGAGGTGCACGACCTCCCGCTGGGGCTGCGGGAGTTCGGCGAGGGCGGTGTGCAGCAGGAGGGAGCGTTCGCGGTCGACGACGGTCTCGTCGGGGCCGGGCGCGGCGTCCGGGATGGCGTGCAGCGCGGAGTCATCGGCGCGGGCGTCCTTGCGGTGCCGCGCCTCGCTGCGCACCCAGTCCACGGCCCGCCGGTGGGCCAGCATGGACAGCCAGGTGCGCAGCGTGCCGCGGCGGGCGTCGAAGGCGTACGGGCGACTCCACAGCTGGGCGAAGACCTCCTGCGCCACGTCCTCGGCGGCGCCCGGACTCCGGGTGACCCGCACGGCGACGCGCCGCACCAGCCCGCCGTACGCCGTGTACGCCTCGGCCAGCGCGGACTCGTCCCCGTACACGAGCCGCCTGTGCAGCTCCGCGTCGACGGGAAGCTGGACGGACGTATCGCCCGTGGACTCCACCGGCACCACCACCCCTGGTGCCCTTCCTAGCGTCCCGGGCGGGACCGCGCCAGTGGTTCAGGCAGACAGCACGTCGAGCAGGCGGTCGACGTCGGCCGGTGTGTTGTACAGGTGGAAGGCGGCCCGCAGGTTGCCCGCACGGTCCGAGACCTCGACTCCGGCGTGGCTCAACTCGGGCTGGAGGCGCCCGAGTTGGGGGACGGAGACGATCGGTGAGCCCGGCGCGGGGACGGGCTGGTGGCCCAGGCTCGCGAGCCCGGCGCGGAAGCGGTCGGCGAGCTCCAGGTCGTGGGCGCGGATCGCGTCCACGCCGAGCTCCTCCAGGAGTTCGAGGGAGCGGCGGGCGCCCGCATAGGAGAAGAGGGCGGGGCTCTCGTCGAACCGGCGGGCGGAGTGGGCGAGTTCGGCGATCGGGCCGTAGCAGGCGTCCCAGGGGTGCTCCCCCGCCACCCAGCCCGCGAACAGCGGGGTGAGCGGGCCGAGGTCCGCCGGGACGACCAGGAAGGCCACGCCCCGCGGCGAGACGAGCCACTTGAAGGCGACGCAGGCGGAGTAGTCGTATGCGTCCGCGTCGAAGTCCAGCCAGCCGGCGGCCTGGGACGCGTCGACGTACGTACGCGCCCCGTGCGTCCGTGCCGCCGCGCGGATCGCGGGCAGGTCGGCGACCCGGCCGTCGGCGGACTGCGCGGCGCTGACCGCGACCAGGGTGGTGCCGGGGCGCACGGACTCGGCGACGCGCTCCAGGGGGACGGTGCGCACCTTGAGGTCGGTGCGGACGTGGAAGGGGTTCACCACGGAGCTGAAGTCCCCCTCGGCGGTGAGGACTTCGGCGCCCTCGGGCAGGGAGGCGGCGATCAGACCGCTGTAGACGGCGACCGAGGCGCCGGCCGCGACCCGGTTCTCCGGTACGCCGACGAGCCGCGCGAAGGTGGCGCGGCTCGCCTCGACGTCCCCGAACATGTCGGTCGGCGCGCCCGCGGCCGCCGCCTCGACGGCGGTCCGCATGGCGGCGACGGTACGGGCCGGCAACAGGCCGGTGCTCGCGGTGTTGAGATAGGTGTTCTTCGGGGCGAACTCGGCTCGGACGAGGCTCTCGAAGGTCTCCACGGTCTCCATGGATCCACTGTGGGCCCGGGAGAACTCGTAGTCCATTGCCGATTTTTACGTGGTTCCGCTAAGCGTTCCTTATAGATCCGCCCCGGCCTGCGGCTTTACTTCTGCGGTACGGCGCACCCGTCGGGGCCGCACGCGTCCGCGTCGCCCTGGTCGATCAGCTGCAGCGGCGGGCGCTCGCCCCAGGCCTGGGTCAGCGCCTGCTGGAAGACCTCGGCGGGCTGGGCGCCGGAGACGCCGAACTTGCGGTCGAGGACGAAGAACGGCACGCCGCTCGCGCCGAGCTGGGCGGCCTCGCGCTCGTCGGCGCGGACCTCGTCGGCGTAGGCGGTGGGGTCGGCGAGGACCTTGCGGGCGTCGTCCGCGTCCAGGCCTGCGGCGACGGCGAGCTCCACGAGCCGCTCGTCGCCCTCGCTGAACAGGGAGCGCTCCTCGGCGAAGTTCGCCTTGTAGAGGAGCTGGATCAGCTCGTCCTGGCGGCCCCGCTCCTTGGCGAAGTGCAGCAGGCGGTGCATGTCGAAGGTGTTGCCGTGGTCGCGGCCGCGGGTGCGGTAGTCCAGGCCGATCGCGGCGGCCTGCGCGCCGAGGTTGTCCTCGCCCGCCTCGGCCTGCGCCTCGCTCATGCCGTACTTCTTGGTGAGCATGCTGATCACGGACTGGGTGTCGCCCTTGGCGCGGCCCGGGTCCAGCTCGAAGGAGCGGTGTACGACCTCGACCTGGTCGCGGTGCGGGAAGGCCTCGAGCGCCTGCTCGAAGCGGGCCTTGCCCACGTAGCACCAGGGGCAGGCGATGTCCGACCAGATCTCGACCTTCATGTTCACTCCACCTCGTACGGTTACGGAGGCACCCTCCGCCAGGAACGTGAACGTTCAAGCAGCCGCTTTCATTCCCAGGTCATTCCCAGGTCATTCCCGGTCAGGGAGTACCGCAGGAACAGGTGGTGGTCGTCCTCGGCGGGTGGGTTCTCCGGGTCCGGGACCCAGCCCTGGCGGGCGTAGAAGGCCTGGGCTCGCTCGTTGTCGACATGCACGTCGAGTACGGCGGTGCGCCTGCCGTCGGCCCGCCACTGCTCGACGCAGGCGGTGTGCAGGGCCGTGCCGACGCCGGTGCGCCAGCGGTCGGGGTCGACGTGGAACTGGAACAGCTTGACCGTTTCCGCCGGGGTGTCCGGCGGGGTGCGGAAGGAGGCGATGGCGACCGGGCGGGAGTCTCGGACGGCGCACAGGACGTGCCCGTCGGGCCGCTCGATGGCCTCGCGCCACAGGGCCGGCCAGTCGAGACCGTCGTCCGGGAGACCGTCCGGGTAGTACGTCGCCCGGGCCCGCAGGTGCAGCTCGGCGACGGCGGCGGCCTCGGCGGGGAGGGCCGTTCTGATCACCAGGGAGTCGATGGTCCGGTTCGCTTCGATCATGCAGCGGAGGACGAGTCCCCGGCGCCCTCGGTTCCGAGGCGGGTGAACTGCGCCCGGTAGGCGCTCGGGGTCAGGCCGGTCCGGCGGACCACATGGGCACGCAGTGAGTCGGCCGTGCCCAGGCCGCAGGCTTCGGCCAGGCGGTCCATGGGGAGGGCGGTGGTCTCCAGGAGCTCCTTGGCTCGTTCGATGCGCTGGTGGAGGAGCCACTGGAGGGGGCTGACGCCGCTCTCCGCGTGGAAGCGGCGGGTGAGGGTGCGGATCGAGACGCCCGCGTGGCGGGCCAGGTCGGCGAGGGTGAGGGGCTTGTCGAGGTTGCGCATGGCCCAGCCGCGGGTGTCCGCGCAGGCCGTGCCGCGCTCGGGCGGCAGCGGGGTGTGCGTGAACTGGGTCTGGCCGCCCGGGCGGACCGGCGCGACCAGGGCGAGCCGGGCCACCTCGTTGGCGACGGCGGCGCCGTAGTCGGTACGGATGATGTGCAGGCAGAGGTCGATGCCGGCGGCGTAGCCGGACGCGGTGACGTACGGGCCGTCCTGGACGTAGAGGACGTCTCCCTGGAGGTCGACGCCCGGGTAGCGGGTGCGCAGCGCCTCGGCGTGCGCCCAGTACGTCGTGGCCCTGCGGCCCTCCAGCAGTCCCGCCTCGGCGAGTTGGAAGGCGCCCGTGCACAGGGACGCGATCCGCTTCCCGGCGTCGGCCGCCTCACGGACGGCGGCCACGATCCGCGGGTCCGGCTCGTACGGCGCCCCGGTGCCGGCGACGACCACGGTGTCCACCTCCCGCACGGCCTCCAGCCCGCGACGCACGTACAGGTCGAGGCCCCCGCTGGTGGGCACGGGACCCGGCTCGGCGGCGCAGATGACGACCTCGTAACCCGGCCGCCCGGCCACCTCGACCTTGCCGAACAGCAGCTCGGGGATGGCCAGGTTGAACATCGAGACCGGCGAGGGCGCGATGACGGCGATGCGGTGCGGTACGGGCGCCTCGGACATGGCCAGAACCTCCGGATGCATGGCATTCAGGCCACTACTGTACGACGGTGGAGATCCGGAGCATGGAGGCATGTCGACCGACCGGACCCTCAGCGGTGCACAACTCACCTCATCGGAGCGGGAGTTGATGCCCAAGAGGCCTTCTCCCGTCCGCACCCTCACCGCCGCCCTCCTCGGCTTCGCGCTGATCTGCCTCGACGCGTCCGTGGTGAACGTGGCCCTGCCCGCGATCGGCTCCTCCCTCGGCGCCGGGATGTCCGGGCTCCAGTGGGTGGTGGACGCGTACACGCTGCCCTTCGCCGCGCTGATGCTGTCCACCGGGGCCTTCGCGGACCGGGCCGGGGCGAGCCGTGCGTTCGCGCTCGGCACCGCGGTGTTCACCCTCGCCTCGGTGGCCTGCGGCCTCGCGCCGAACCTGCCGTCCCTGATCGGGGCGCGGGTGGTGCAGGGCGTGGCGGCGGCCGTCGTACTCCCGGCGTCGCTGTCCCTGGTGCGGCAGGCTTACCCGGAACCGGCGCGGCGGGCGCGTGCGGTGGCCACCTGGGCGGCCGGCGGTTCGGCGGCGGTGGCGCTGGGGCCGGTGGCGGGCGGGCTGCTGACCACGGCCTGGGACTGGCGCGCGGTCTTCTTCGTCAATGTGCCGGTGGGGGCGCTGATCCTGGCCCTGCTCGTCCGGGCCCCGCGCTCCGAACGCCGTCCGGCACCGCTGGACCTGCCGGGGCAGGCGACGGCGGTGCTGGCGCTCACTGGCCTGACGTTCGCGGTGATCGAGGGCGGCACGGCGGGGTGGGCGGCCCTGGCGGTGGCCGTCGTGGCGGCCGCGGTCTTCCTCCGCGTGGAGGCGCGCGGCCCGCACCCGGTCGTCCCGCTCGCCCTCTTCCGCGACCGGACGGTGGCCGTGGCGGTCGCCGCGGGCGCGGCGGTGAGCGTCGCCTTCTACAGCGTGGTGTTCGTCTTCTCGCTCTTCTTCCAGCAGGTCCAGGGCCTGTCCGCGCTGCGCGCCGGGCTGGCCTTCCTGCCCATGACGGGCCTGATCGCGGTGACCAACGTGGTCGCGGGCAAGCTCGCGGGGCGCCACGGTCCACGGCTGCCGATGCTGATCGGGCAGGCACTGGCCGTCGTAGGACTGCTCCTCCTGCTGTTGTACGTCGACGCCGGGACGCCCTCCGCCCTGGTGGCCGTGCTCCTCGTACCGCTGGCCCTGGGCTGTGCGCTGACCGTGCCGCCGCTGACGGCCGCGATGATGGACGCCGTACCGGCGGAGCGGGCCGGGCTCGCGGCGGGGATGCTCAACTCCGCGCGGCAGGTGGCGGGCGGGCTGGGGATCGCCGTCTTCGGGACGCTGGTCTCCGGCGGGTTCGTCGACGGGATGCGGCTGAGCCTGGCCGTCGGCGCGGTCCTGCTCCTGGTGACCTTCGGGCTCAGCTTCCGTCTCTCAGGTCGCTAGGCCAGTTGGGCCGGAACTCGATGTGGTCGTACGTCACCACGCAGCCCGCCCCCATCGGCGACTGCGTCATGAAGCCGACCAGGGCCGCGTCCGTCTCCTTCTCGCCGCCCAGCGTGAACAGGCGGACGAAGGTCCAGCGTCGGCCGTCGCGGGAGGCGTGGAAGGCGAAGGCGCGGCCGGTGCGGCTGACCCGCAGCCATACCGAACTGCCGTCCACGGTGAAGGAGTTGGCGTCGTCGGAGTGTCCCCGGGTGACCACCGTGCAGACGGTGGCCACGTCCGGGGAGTTCTCCAGGCAGAGCTTGGCCCAGGCGTGCTCGCCGACATGGACGTAGAACACTCCCGCGTCGAAGGCCGCCGCGAACCCGACGGTGACCCGGGCGATCAGCTGGAAGTCCCCTTCGGGCCAGCCCAGCAGCCGCGGCGCGTCGGAGGCGGGCTCCAGCCCCTCCCCGGTGGGCGGCACGAAACGGTCCTGCCGGGGTCCGGCCCATCCGGTGAGGATGCCGTCCTCATAGGACCAGTTGCCTTCGGGGCCGTACGTGCGGAGGGCGAAGGGGAGTTCGGGAAGTTCCACGTCCATGGAGGGAGTGTGTCAGGTGCGGGTGTTCACCGTTCCAGGTGGCCGTTGAACCGACGCGGGAGACCGAGCGGGTTGTCGTCCCGCAGCTCCGGCGGGAGCAGCGCCTCCGGCGCGCCCTGGTACGTCACCGGGCGCATCCAGCGCTCAATCGCCGTACCGCCGACGGAAGTCGAGGTCGAGGTGGTCGCCGGGTACGGGCCGCCGTGGTGCTGGGCCGGGGCCACCGCGACGCCCGTGGGCCAGCCGTTGACCAGCACGCGCCCGGCCAGCGGCGTCAGTTCGGCCAGCAGCTCGGCGCCGCGGCCCTCGCCGGCCGCCTCCTCCGACGACAGGTGGACCGTCGCGGTGAGGTTGCCCGGCAGCCGGGACAGCACGGACTGCGCCTCGGCGTCGTCCTCGTAACGGGCGACGACGGTCACCGGCCCGAAGCACTCCTCCAGGAGCAGGTCGTACGCCCCCTCCTCGGCCAGCTTGTCCGCGGCCACCGTGAGGAAGCCCGCGCTGACCGTGTGCTCGCCGCCCGCACCCGGCGTCACCGGCGACTCGACCTCGGGCAGCCCGGTGCGCTCGGCGACCCCGGCGATGAAGTTGTCGCGCATGCGGTGGTCGAGCAGGACACCCGCGTCGGTGTCGCTGACCGCATCCGTCAGCGACTTGACCAGGCGGTCACCGGCCGCGCCGTTCGGCGCCAGCACCAGGCCCGGCTTCACGCAGAACTGTCCGACGCCCAGCGTCATGGACCCGGCGAGACCGGTGCCGATCGCCTCGGCCCGCTCGGCCGCCGCGGCCTCCGTGATGAGCACGGGGTTCAGGGAGCCCAGCTCGCCGTGGAAGGGGATCGGGGTCGGGCGGGCGGCGGCCGCGTCGAAGAGGGCACGGCCTCCTCGTACCGACCCGGTGAAGCCGGCCGCGGCGACCAGCGGGTGCTTGACCAGCTCCACACCGGCCTCGAAGCCGTGCACCAGGCCGATGACGCCCTCGGGGATGCCGTGCGCGGCGGCGGCGCGGCGCAGCACCTTGGCGACCAGCTCGGACAGGGCCGGGTGGTCGGGGTGGGCCTTGACGACGACCGGGCAGCCCGCGCCGAGCGCGCTCGCGGTGTCGCCGCCGGCGACCGAGAAGGCGAAGGGGAAGTTCGAGGCCGAGTAGACGGCGACGACCCCGAGCGACACCTTGTAGCGGCGCAGGTCCGGGATGGGCGGGGTCGCGGTGGCGTCGGGGTGGTTGATGATCACGTCGAGGAAGGCGCCCTCGTCGACGATGTCCGCGAAGGACCGCAGCTGGTAGCAGGTGCGGGCGAGTTCACCGGTGAGCCGGACCGGGCCGAGCGCGGTCTCCGCGTCGGCGGTCTCGACGAGCCCGTCCTTCGCGGCCTCCAGCTGCTCGGCCGCGGAGCGCAGAAAGGCGGCGCGGACGGCACGGTCGGCGAGCGAGCCGCGCGCCTCGTGCGCCGCGCGGACAGTGGCGTCCACCTCCTGGGCTGTGGCCTCCACCGCAACCTGTTCCCGCTGCTTCCCGGTTCGGGGGTCGACACTCCAGACTGGTGCTGCTGCCACCGCGGGTCCCTCCACGTATGTCTTGCGTTCGTATTTGCCGCAGTATTTGGGTCATCCACCAGGGTCGTTCGATATACTGAACGCCGTCTCTGATGATGAATATGCTGTTGGAGACTATTTCCCGTCGAACGAAGGGGTCAAGGGCGATGTCGGCAGTCGAGACAGGCGGCGGGGCGCAGGTCAAGTCGGCGGTACGAACCGTCGAATTGCTGGAGTACTTCGCCGGTCGCCCCGGTATGCACTCGCTCGCGTCGGTCCAGGAGGCCGTCGGCTATCCCAAGTCCAGCCTCTACATGCTGCTGCGCACGCTGGTCGAGCTGGGCTGGGTGGAGACGGACGCGACGGGCACGCGGTACGGCATCGGGGTACGGGCGCTGCTGGTCGGCACCTCGTACATCGACGGCGACGAGGTGGTCGCGGCGGCGCGGCCGACCCTGGACCGGCTGTCCGACGACACGACCGAGACCATCCACCTGGCGCGTCTGGACGGCACGAACGTGGTCTACCTGGCCACCCGCCAGTCCCAGCACTACCTGCGCCCCTTCACCCGCGTCGGCCGCCGGCTGCCGGCCCACTCGACGTCCCTGGGCAAGGCGCTGCTGAGCACGTACTCGGACGAGCAGGTCCGCAAGATGCTCCCGGAGACGCTGCCGGCGCTGACCGAGAACACGATCACCGACCGCGAGAAGCTCATCGAGGAGCTCCACCAGGTCCGCGAGCAGGGCTTCGCCGTGGACCGCGAGGAGAACACGCTGGGCCTGCGCTGCTTCGGCGTGGCGATCCCCTACCGCACCCCGGCGCGCGACGCGATCAGCTGCTCGGTGCCGGTGGCGCGGCTGACGCCCGCGCACGAGCAGATGGTGAAGGACGCCCTGTTCGACGCCCGCGACCGGCTGACCCTGGCGACTCGGAGGCTGTGACTCATAGGCTCGGGCCTCATGGACATGGATGTCGTACTCCGTGCAGTGCACGACAGCGATCTGCCCGTCTTCTTCCGGCAGATGAGCGATCCCGAGGCCCTGCACATGGCCGCGTTCACCGCGAAGGACCCGGCCGACCGGGACGCCTTCGACGCCCACTGGAAACGCAACCGCGCCTCCGATGCCGTGCTGCGCACGGTCCTGGCGGACGGTGACGTGGTGGGCAGCGCGGCGGTGTACGGGGAGCCGGAGGAGCGCGAGGTCACGTACTGGGTGGACCGGGCGTACTGGGGGCGCAGCGTGGCCACGGCCGCCCTGCGCGCCCTGCTGGCGGAGGTCCGCGAACGCCCGCTGTACGCCCGCGCCGCCGCGGACAACACGGCCTCCCGCCGGGTCCTGGAGAAGTGCGGTTTCCGTGTCACGGCCACGGCGACCGGGTTCGCGAACGCGCGGGGGGAGGAGATCGACGAGGTGGTGCTGACGCTGGAGGGGTGAGCCCCTTCGATGAACGCCCGATGAGAAAACCGGGCGGATGGGAACGATCCGGGCCCGTTCGCTCGTCTTCTGGGCGGGATGAACAAGACGATCAGGCGGACCTCCGTCTTCGTGCTGCTGCTCGTGTTCGCGCTGCTGGCCAGGGCGACATGGGTGCAGTTCTACGACGGCCAGGCCCTCGCGGACGACAAGGACAACCGGCGCAACGCGATCGAGACGTACGCGGAGCCGCTCGGGAACATCATCGTGGGCGGGGAGTCGATCACCGGCTCGGCGCGTACCAGCGGTGGCGACCTCGCGTACAAGCGCACGTACAAGGACGGCGAGCTGTACGCGGCGGTGACGGGCTACGCCTCGCAGGCGTACTCGGCGACCCAGCTCGAGGGCATCTACCAGGACCTGCTCAACGGCACGGACAGCCGGCTGAAGACGGTCATGGACACGATCACCAACAAGCGCGCCGATCCGGGCAACGTGGTCACGACGATCGACCCCGACGTGCAGAAGGCCGCGTACGACGCGCTCGGCCACAAGAAGGGCGCGGCCGTCGCGATCGACCCTGAGACCGGCAAGATCCTGGGGGTCGTGTCGACGCCGTCGTACGACCCCTCGTCGCTGACCGACGCCAACACGGCCGGTACCGCCTGGAAGAAGCTCAACGCCGACTCCGACAAGCCGCTCACCAACCGCGCGCTGCGGCAGCCGCTGCCGCCGGGTTCGACGTTCAAGCTGGTCGTGGCGGCGGCCGCGCTGGAGGACGGGCTGTACTCGTCGGTGGACGAGAAGACGGACAGCCCGGAGGTGTACACGCTGCCGGGCACGGTCACGCCGCTGAGCAACGAGAGCAAGTCCGCGCCCTGCAAGAACGCGTCGATCCGCGTCGCGCTCCAGTACTCGTGCAACACCGTGTTCGCGAAGATGGCCGTCGACCTCGGCCAGGACAAGGTGCGGGCGATGGCCGAGAAGTTCGGCTTCAACGACACGGAGCAGGACGTGCCGGTGCGGGCCTACACCAGCGTCTACCCCAAGGACATGAACAAGTCGTCCACGGCCCTGACGGGCATCGGGCAGTACGACGTCACCGCGACGCCGCTCCAGATGGCCATGGTGTCCGCCGCCATCGCCAACGGCGGCAAGCTGGTCTCGCCGCACATGGTCTCGCAGATCACCGACAGCGGCGGTGACGTGCTGAAGAACTACGACGACGACACGAGCACGAAGCAGATCGTCAAGTCCTCGACCGCGGAGCAGTTGCAGTCGGCGATGCAGACGGTCGTCGAGCAGGGCACCGGCACGAACGCGCGGATATCGGGCGTGACGGTGGGCGGCAAGACGGGCACGGCCCAGCACGGCGAGAACAACAGCCAGACGCCGTACGCCTGGTTCACCTCGTACGCCAAGTCCGGCGACAAGGAAGTGGCCGTGGCGGTGGTGGTCGAACAGTCGAACGCGGCGAGGTCGGAGGTCAGCGGCAACGGGCTGGCCGCCCCCGTGGCCAAGGCCATGATGGAGGCGGCACTCAAGAACTAGGCCCGGTGGAACCAGGCCAGGCCGGCTACTTCACACCGAGGATCTGCTCCACCGGATCGATCGCGAAGTACACCAGGAACAGCGCCGAGACCCCCCACAGCAGCCAGTGCACCTCCTTCGCCTTGCCCAGGACCGCCTTGATGACGACGTAGGCCAGGAAGCCCGCCCCGATGCCGTCGGTTATCGAGTACGTGAACGGCATCGCGGCGATGGTCAGGAACGCCGGGATGGCGATCTCGTACCGGTCCCAGTCGATGTGCTTGACGTGGGTCATCATCAGGAAGCCGACCGCGATGAGCGCGGGCGCGGCGGCCTGCAGCGGGACGATCGTCAGCAGCGGCGTCAGGAAGAGCGCGAGGCCGAAGAGGCCGCCGGTGATCAGGTTGGCGAAGCCGGTGCGGGCGCCCTCACCGACGCCCGCCGCCGACTCGATGTACGCGGTGTTGGAGGAGGCGGAGCCGAGGCCGCCCGCCACCGCCGCCGCGCCGTCGATGAACAGCACGCGGCCGATGCCCGGCACCTGGCCCTGCTCGTCGAGCAGCCCGGCCTCCGCGCTGATGCCGACGATCGTCCCCATGGCGTCGAAGAAGTCCGACAGGATCAGCGTGAAGACGAGCAGGACGGCGGTGAGGATGCCGGCCTTCGCGAAGCCGCCGAACAGGCTGAAGTGACCGATCAGCCCGAAGTCCGGGGTGTCGACGATCTTGTCGGGGAGCTTCGGGGTGGTCAGGCCCCAACTCTTGATGTCGGCGATGGCGTTGATGATGATCGCCACGATCGTCATGGTGACGATGCTGATCAGGATCGCGCCCTTCACCTTGCGCGCGACCAGCGCGATGGTCAGCAGCACGCCGAGACAGAAGACCAGGACGGGCCAGCCGGTGAGCCGGCCGACCGCGCCGAGCTGCACGGGCACGGTCGTCTGAGCGGCGTCCGGGATCCGGCTGACGAACCCCGCGTCGACGAAGCCGATGAAGGCGATGAACAGCCCGATGCCGACGCCGATGGCCTGCTTGAGCTGCTGCGGGATCGCGTCCATGATCGCCTTGCGCAGCCCGGTGACGACCAGGACGCAGATCAGGATGCCTTCGAGGACGACGAGCCCCATCGCGTCGGGCCAGCTCATCAGCGGCGCCAACTGGAAGGCGACGACGGCGTTCAGGCCGAGGCCGGCGGCGATGGCGAGCGGGAGGTTGCCGCCGACGCCCATGATGATCGTCATCACACAGGCCACCAGGGCGGTGGCGGTGACGAGTTGACCGGTGTCGAGGGTGTGCCCGAACTTGTCCTTGGCGCTGCCCAGGATGATGGGATTCAGGACGAGGATGTAGGCCATGGTGAAGAACGTGGCGAAGCCGCCCCGTATCTCCCGGCCGACGGTGGATCCCCGTTCGGAGATCCTGAAGAACCGGTCGACGCCGTTCACCCCTGGCGGCGCGGCACTTGGGCCGGTGGTCGCTCTCTTCGTCTCGGACATGGCGGGTGCTCCTAGGTGCCTGGTTGATCGTGTGCGGATGCTGGCTGGATTGTTCCCGCGTTGAACACGTTTCAGGTTTTCCTCGTGTTACGGAATCGAAGGCGACCCGTCAGACTGCGTTCGAAGTCACGTACGAAACACCGAGTCGATCACTGCTACGCTTCCGGATCTCGTCCGGGCCACCTCCGGATGATCACATGTCATACACATGACACGCACAGGAAGGTCGTCCGTGGGCACTGTCGTCGACGACGCAGCCTCCGTGGAGTTCCATGCCTTCTTCGAGCGGCACTACGCCGAACTGTCCCGGCTCGCTCACCTGTTGACCGGTGAGGCCGACGCCGCCGACGATCTGGCGGCGGACGCGCTGCTCGCCCTGTGGAACCGCTGGGACCGGGTGCGCGCCGCGGACCACCCGGTCGCGTACGCCCGTGGTGTCGTCGCCAATCTCGCCCGGACCCGCATCCGCAGCGCGGTGCGCGAGCGGCGGCGGATCTCGCTGTTCTGGTCGCAGCGCGAGGAGAAGACCGAGAACCCCGACATCGCGGGTGTGGTCGACGTCCAGGAGGCGCTGCGCGCGCTGCCGTTCCGGAAAAGGGCGTGTGTGGTGCTTCGTCACGCGTTCGATCTGTCGGAGAAGGACACCGCTCTCGCCCTGGGTGTTTCCGTGGGTACGGTTAAGTCCCAGACGTCCAAGGGGATGGCCGAGCTGCAGAAGCAGCTGGGGTCCCAGGGCGTGCCACAGAAGGTGCACGCGGCGATGGCGCGCGGCGGCGAGACCGGAGGACGGGACCGATGAGGCAGCAGGACGTGCACGACGAGCTGCGCGCCCGGCTGCACGAGGCGGCCGAGGCGCACGAGCCGGACCGGGCCCGGATCCTGGCCCGCGTCGAGCGGGGCATGGCCGGGGAGGACCGCCGCGACCACCGGGCGACCCGACCGCCGGTGTGGGGCTGGGCGCGGGTGGTCGGTGCCACGGCCGCGGTCGCGGGCATGCTCGCGGTCGGCGGTTACGCGGTGGCGTCGGCCGTCAAGAACGACCCCCACCCCCAGCAGCAGTCCGTCGAGTCCTCGTCGACGCCCACACCGTCGCCGGACGCGACGAGCCGTGCGCCCGTCCCGCCGGTGAACCCGAAGCCGAGCCGGACGCCGGAGAGCCCCAAGGCGAGCAGCTCGGCCTCCGCCGAGCCCTCCGCCTCCGTCACCGTGCTGCCGTCCGCGGGCGGCGAGACGGACGGACCACTGTGGTCGGACGGTTCGGTGGACCCGCACAGCAACGACTTCTGGGCGCAGAGCAACCTGACCATCAAGACGAGCGCTCAACTCACCGCGCTCACCGTGCAGTTGAAGATCGCGCAGACCGGCGGGGTGAGCAACGCGGGCGCCTGGCGCTCGCTGCCGGAGCAGGACTTCGACCTCACGGTCGCCGAGCAGGACGGCTTCCTGGTCTACACCTGGACGCTCAAGCCGGGCAGCACGGTGGCCAAGGGCGAGTGGGTGTTCGCCGGGCAGTACAACCACGCGCGCGGCGGCCGGGACGCGAAGGACGACCGCTACACGATCACGGCGACGGCGAACGGCAAGCAGCGTTCGGTGGGCGGCGACTTCGCGACCCACACGGACGGCGAGGGCGACTCGTAAGAATCTTCAAGTGGGCGGCAACCCATTGCTCACCAGCGGCAACCAGCAAGCGCAAGACCCCCTCTTGCTCTGCAGCAGCTGAGTGAACATTCAAGTACGACGGGATCCCGACCCTTGAGCACGCACAAGAAGCACCTGACCCGCAGACGTGTGCTGGGGGCCTCCGCGATCGGCGTGGCCGCCACCGGCGCCGCCGTCGCGGGCGGCACCGGCCTGCTGTCGTCCGCGTCCGCGGCGGCCTTCGGCTACACCGACGACGGCAGGAACTATGTCGTCGACACCGGCTCCGCCCTCGTCTTCAAGGTCTCCAAGACGACCGGCGACATCACGTCCCTGGCCTACAAGGGCAAGGAGTACGAGGGTTACGGCGGCAAGCACTCGCACGTCGAGTCGGGGCTCGGCGCGTCCACGGTCACGATTCTGCAGTCGGGGTCGACGATCCTGATCAAGGTCGTGCACGGCGCGATCACCCAGTGGTACGCGGCCCGCAGCGGCCAGCCCAACGTCTACCTGTGGACGAACAAGGCGGACGCCTCCTTCACCGCGACCCGTTACATCGTCCGCCTCAAGGCCGGGATGTTCCCCAACACCGGCTCGGACGCCTGGGACTCGACGAAGGACAAGATCATCGAGGCGGGTGACGTCTGGCAGGCCCCGGACGGCACGACCCACTCCAAGCACTACTCGGGCAAGCGGACCATCGACTACGACTACGTCGGCTTCACGACGGGTTCGGTCGGTCTGTGGATGGTGCGGTCGAACCACGAGAAGGCCTCGGGCGGCCCCTTCTACCGCTCGCTGCTGCGTCACTCGAACGACGGCGGCGCGGGCCTCTACGAGATCCTGCACTACAACGAGGCCCAGACGGAGGCGGAACGCTTCGGTCTCCAGGGCCCGTTCGTCATCGCCCTCACGGACGGCGGCGCGCCCTCGTCCGCCCTCTTCCAGGCCAACCTCGACACCTCCTGGGTGGACGGCCTCGGCATCACCGGCTGGGTCGGCAGGGCGGGCCGCGGCAAGGTGGCGGGCGTCGGCCTGAAGGGCATGGACGCGAAGTACGCGTACACCGTGGGCTTCGCCAACGCGGACGCGCAGTACTGGGCGAAGGCGGCGGCCGGCACCGGTGCCTTCTCCTGCAAGGGGATGCTCCCGGGGACGTACACCCTGACCGTCTTCAAGAACGAACTGGCCGTGCACACCGAGTCGGTGAAGGTCACGGCGGGTGGTACGACGTCCCTGCACACCCTGGCCATCACCGGTGACCCGTCCACCGCTCCCGCCGTCTGGCGGCTCGGCGACTGGGACGGGACGCCCGGGGAGTTCAAGAACGCCAAGCTGATGACATACGCGCATCCCTCCGACGGGCGCGCGGCCAAGTGGACCGGCAACGTCACGATCGGCAGCGGCGGCGAGGCGGCGGCCTTCCCGGCGTACATCTGGAAGGACGTCAACGACGGGATCCTGGTCTACTTCAAGCTGACCAAGGCACAGGCGGCGGCCGCGCACACGCTCCGTGTGGGGGTGACCGACGCCTTCGCCAACGGGCGTCCGCGGGTCACGGTGAACGACTGGGTTTCGGCCATCCCCTCGGCCCCCGCCCAGCCCGAGACGCGCTCCCTCACCACGGGTTCCTACCGGGGGAACAACCACACGTTCACTTTCAACGTCCCTAGTAGTGCGTGGAAGACGGATGCCGCGCAGTACAACGTACTGAAGATCAACATAGTGAGCGGCTCGGGCGGCACGGCGTACCTCAGCGCCGGTACGTCGCTCGACTGCCTGGACCTGCTGACCTGAGCCCCCCTCGGTCAGCAGCCGCCGACTGAGCCCCCCTCGTCGGCGACAAGCGCCCCGCCGGTGACGACCGGCGGGGCGCTTCTCTGCCCAGGAGCATCGGGCCCGCGCGGCCTCACATGCGGGATCTCAGCACGTCGACCTCGCAGCCCGGCGCGAACGCGTCGAAGCCGTGCTCGACCAGCCAGCGGACGATCAGCAGGCTGCGCAACGACCACCACGCGCGGATGACGTCGAGGTCGATGTCGGCGCCATAGCCGGCGATGACGTCGTCGAGGTGCTCCTCGTGTCCCAGGGTGAAGGTGGCGAGGTCGTACAGGGCATCGCCCCGGCCCGCCTCGGACCAGTCGATGATCCCCGTGACCTCGTCGCCGTCGACGAAGACGTGCGCGATCTGGAGGTCGCCGTGGGTGAACGCCGGGGTCCACGGCCGGAGCGCGGCCTCGGCGACCTGGCGGTTGCGGGCGACCAGGTCGGCGGGCAGGACGCCGTCCGTCACCAGGCGCTCGCACTCGGCGTCGAGTTCCGCCACCAGTGCGGTGCTGCTCCGGCCTGCCTGGCCGGGCCGGGGCGGCAGCGGAGCGTCGTGCAGTTTCCGGATGACGGCGCCCGCCGCGGCCCACGCCGTCGGCGAGCCGGTCGCCGGCCCGCCGAGGCGGCCGAGCGTCGTCCCCGGGAGGGCGGCGAGCGCGAGCACGGGCGGCCTGCGCCACAGGACCTCCGGGGTGGGCACCGGCGCCAGCGCCATCGCCTCGACCTCGGCGTCGATGCGCGCCTGATCGGCGTCCACCTTCAGGAACACGTCGCCGACGCGCAGGGTCGCGCGCTCGGAATGGGCGACGACGACCTCGACCTCATCCATGGGCGACCAGTATCCCGGGGCTGATCGCCGCCGTCGCCGGGTTTCTCACCTGCGCATACGCGGCCGACCGCGACCGGCCGGAGCCGGTCGGCAGCCCGCGACGCGCCCGGTCAGTTCATGGTGGTTCCGATGGTCGTCGACCCCGTCGTCAGGAACGTCGTGGCCGGCAGCGAGCCGTCCGACTTGCGGGCGCCGTACGCGGTGGTCGCGTCCGTCGACTTGAAGGCCGGGGTGCTCACCCCGCTGTCCCAGTTGTTCGCCGCGGAGACCGTCGAGGAACTCAGCTTGTCCAGGCCGCCCTTGTTGCTCACCGCCAGGTTGCGGGCCAGCCGGGCCTTGCCCGTGGCGAAGTAGAAGCCGGCCTCCGTGTTGGCGTACGCGGTGTTGCGGTTCAGGGCGATCGCACCGGTGTTGGAGTTCTCGGTGAAGCCGTTGAGGGTGTTGTCCCAGGCCGCGTTGTTGTTGACGACATGGGCGACCGCCACTCCCCCGCCGCCCAGCTTGAAGCCGTTGCCGTTGCCCTCGAAGGCCGAGTCGTTCCAGCGGTTCTTGCCGTTGCCGAAGGCCCAGCTGTGCTCGATGGTCACCGGCGAGGAGAACTGCCAGAGGTCGAGGCCGTCGTCGGAGTTGTTGTAGAGGCGGGCCCCGGTGACCTTGTTGCCGGTGCCGGACCCGAACTTGATCGCGATGCCGTCGGCGTTCTGCCCGTGCCCGGCCGCGTCGTAGTTGCCGTAACTGTCGAGGTTCTGGACGAGGTTGTTCACCGTGTTGTCGCCGCGCAGCGTGAACCCGGAGTCGCCGTTGTTCCCGGTGACGAGGTTCTTGAAGATGCCGCCGGTGGACGAGGTGACGACGAAGCCCTGGGCCGGGGAGTTCTGGAAGGTGAGGTTCTGGACGGTCCAGTAGCTGCCGTAGATGCCGGTGAGCCAGGAGCCGGCGGGCAGCTTGGAGCCGTCGATCTTCACCTTCTCGCTGCCGTACGCCTGGAGCGTGATCCGGGCCGAACTCGTGCCGCTGGCCGTGGACTTGAGGGTGGCCGTCGGGTAGTACGTACCGGCGCGCACCTGGATGACGGTGCCTGCGGCCGCGTTCTTCACGGCCGACTCCAGTTGCGCGGTCGTCGACACGGTGACCGTCGTCGTCGCGGCCTGCGCGCCGCCGTTGGACAGGCCGAGGCAGACGCCGCCCGCCCCGGCGGAGACGGCCACCGCCGCGGCGATCGAGAGCGTGCGGGTCCGACGGTGGCGCCCGGTGCTGAGTCGCACTGGCCGTTCCTTTCCTAGGGGATGCCTACGCGATCAGGTCGCCGCCAGGGCGGGAAAGGTTGCCGCGCCCCACCGAAAAACCCCGAAACTTTCGCCCCACCCCATCCTCCGTCTACCGGTTGACGTGCTGTTTCCCACTGGTGACACTCCGAAGGCGCGCGTCCCCCAACAGAATCCCCCACACTCCGACAGGATTGCCCATGCGCCCCAGAGCCGTGCTCGTCGCCTGCCTGGCCCTTCTGCTCGCCCTGTTCACCGCGCCACCCAGCACCGCCGGTACCACCCACTCAGGAGCCCCGCCCGTGAACCATCCCCAGTACGCCGGCTACCTCTTCGCCTATTTCACCGGTGAGGGCACCGCCGACGGCGAACAGATCCGCTACGCCCTCAGCCGCGGCAACGACCCCCTGCACTGGCGGGAGTTGAACCAGGGCAAGCCCGTCCTGACGTCGACCATCGGCGAGAAGGGCCTGCGCGACCCGTTCGTGATCCGCTCGCCGAAAGGCGACAAGTTCTATCTGATCGCCACCGACCTGCGCATGTACAAGAACAGCAGCGGCAGTTGGGACTACGTCCAGCGCCACGGCAGCAAGTCCGTCATGATCTGGGAGTCCACCGACCTGGTCCACTGGACCGACCAGCGCCTGGTGAAGGTCGCCCCCGACAACGCGGGCAACACCTGGGCACCGGAGGCCTACTGGGACGACTCGCTCGGTGAGTACGTCGTCTTCTGGGCGTCGAAGCTGTACGCCGACGACGACCCCGACCACACCGGATCGACGTACAACAAGATGCTGTACGCGACGACGAAGGACTTCCGCACCTTCAGCGAGCCCAAGGTCTGGGACGACCCCGGCTACTCGGTGATCGACTCGACTGTCGTGAAGTACAAGGACAGTTACTACCGATACACCAAGGACGAGCGCGACCCGTCCTCCAGTTCGCCCTGCTCGAAGTTCATCACCGGCGAGAAGTCGACGAGCCTGACCTCGACCAAGTACGACTTCGTCTCGGACTGCATCGGCAGCGGCGCGATCGACCGCGGCGAGGGCCCGACGGTCTTCAAGTCCAACACCGAGAAGAAGTGGTACCTGTTCATCGACGAGTACGGCGGTCGCGGTTACGTCCCCTTCGAGACGACCGACCTCGACTCCGGCAAGTGGACGCCCTCGACGAACTACCAGCTGCCCGCAAGTCCCCGGCACGGAACGGTACTTCCGGTGACGCAGGAGGAGTACGACCGGCTGCTGGCCGCGTATCCGGCGACGCCCACCTCGGTCGTGGACGCGACGGCCAAGGACCAGAAGGGGTACGCCGTCGTCACCGAGGCCTCCTCGAAGGTCGTGCTGCCGATGAAGCCCGACGCCGACCTCTCCCACCTCGCGCCGAAGCTCGCCGTGGGTGCGGGCGCGAGCGTCAGCCCCAGCTCCGGTACGCACCGCGACCTCCGCACCCCGCAGACGTACACCGTGACGGCCCCGGACGGTACGGCCCGCACCTGGACCGTCGAGGCCGTCCGGACCCGCAGCCCGATCCTGCCCGGCCTCAACGCCGACCCGGACGTGCACTATCTCGACGGCAAGTACTGGATCTACCCGACGACGGACGGCCACCAGGGCTGGGGCAGCACCGGTTTCAAGGCGTACTCGTCACGGGATCTGGTCCACTGGAAGGACCACGGGGTCATTCTCGACCTCGGTCCGGACGTCTCCTGGGCGGACAAGTACGCGTGGGCGCCCGCGGTCGCCGAGCGGGACGGCAAGTACTACTTCTACTTCTGCGCCGAGCAGCAGATCGGGGTGGCGGTCGCCGACTCCCCCGCCGGACCCTTCAAGGACGCGCTGGGCAAACCCCTGGTGGCGAAGGGCGGTTCACTGCCGGGCCAGATGATCGACCCGGCCGTCTTCACGGACGACGACGGGACCTCGTACCTCTACTGGGGCAACGGGCACGGGTACGTCGTACCGCTGAACGAGGACATGACCTCGTACGACCCTTCGAAGGTCGAGGACATCACCCCGGACGACTTCCGTGAGGGGTCCTTCGTGATCAAGCGCAAGGGGACCTACTACTTCATGTGGTCCGAGGACGACACCCGCAGCGAGAACTACCACGTCGCCTATGCGACGGGACCGTCCCCGCTCGGTCCGTGGACCAAGCGGGGGACGATCCTGTCCAAGCGTCCCGAGTACGGCATCCTCGGCACCGGCCACCACTCCGTGGTGAACGTGCCCGGCACCGACGACTGGTACATCGTCTACCACCGGTTCGCCCTGAACGGGCCGGGCACACCCGGCGGTGACGGAATGCACCGGGAGACGACCGTCGACCGGCTGTGGTTCGCCGCGGACGGTACCCTTCAGCCGGTCGTGCCGACCCTGGAGTCCATCAGGCCGGTACGGACCGACAAGCCTAGCTGACGAAGTACGTCGGGTTCGGCAGCTTGTACGTGCGATCGGCGTAGCCGCCGTCCAGGTCCGAGTACTGGTCGCCGAAGTTGGCGACGATCTCGTAGCCGAGGTCGTCCTCGATGTGCTTGCGCGTGCCGGACTTGTACTGCACGGTCGTGCAGGTCCAGGTGCCCGGGGTGGCGCAGGCGCTCAGGTAGGACGGCGGGTTGGCCTTGTCCTTGAGGAACATGTGGTCGGCGTCGAGGTTCACGTCGGCGCCGATCTTCTTCAGGTTGGCGACGGCCGCGGTGCGCTGCGCCTCGCTCAGACCCGAGTTGTAGAAGACCTCGACGCCCTTGGACTCGGCGTACTGGACCAGCTCGGCGCTGCCGAACACGCCGGGGCGGTCGGCCTTGTTCACGTAGTCGGCCCAAGTGGTCGAGTTGTACGTGTAGTTGTAGCGCTTCTCGTAGTCCAGGCTGAGCAGCAGCGTGTCGTCGATGTCGAAGACGACCGCGGGCTTCTCGCCGCGGTGGTGGGCCTTGCGGGCCGCCTGGTCGATCTGCTTCCGCGCGGCCGAGTCGATCCGCGCCAGATCCTTGGCGTACTGGCTGTCCGAGGACGCCTGGTACACGCCGTTGGCGTCCGCCGTGGTGCCGTAGTAGGTGTCGATGTCCTTCACCAGGAGCCCGATGTTGTAGGGCTCGTGGGTGGAGTTGGCCGTGGACTGGCCGGCCGTGGCGGCACCGGCGCCGTAGAGGGCGGCGCCGGTGACGGCACACGCTGCGGCGATCGCCGCGATACGCAGTGGCTTATGCATGACAGGTTTCTACGCGCGTCACGCCCGCGGGCGCGAGACCCGTTGCCTGATCGATATCTCTTTCACAGGCAAAAAACGGGTCAAGCGCCCTGGGCGGCGGTCCGCGGGGTCAGTTCATCGTGGCGCCGATGGTGCTGCTGCCCGTCGTGAGGAACGTGGTCGCGGGCAGGGTGCCGCTGGAGCTGCGGGCGTTGTACGTGCTGCTCGCGTCCGTCGAGACGAACGCCGGCGTGGAGATCCCGGAGTCCCAGTTGTTGCCTGCCGAGGTGACCGAGGAGCCCTTGGTGACCGAGCCGCTGCCGTTGCTCACCGCGAGGTTCTTGCCGAGCTTGGCGGAGCTGGTGGCGAAGTAGTAGCCCCACTTGGAGTTGGCGTAGGCCGTGGTGCGGTTGATGACGATCGCGCCGGTGTTGGAGTTCTCGGTGAAGCCGTTGCCGGCGTTGCCCCAGGCCGCCGAGTTGTTGACGACGTGCGCGACGACCTCGCCGTCGCCGCCCAGCTTGTAGCCGTTGCCGTCGCCCGCGAAGGCGGAGTCGGACCAGCGGTTGACGCCGTTGCCGAAGGACCAGGTGTGCTCGACGGTGACCGGCGTGGAGAAGGACCAGAAGTCGATCCCGTCGTCGGAGTTGTTGTAGAGCCGGGCGCCGGTGACCAGGTTGCCGCTGCCGGAGCCGAACTTGATGGCGATCCCGTCGGCGTTCTCGCCATGGTTGGCGGAGTCGTAGTTGCCGTACGAGTCGATGTTCTTGACCGTGTTGTTCACGGTGCCGTCGCCGGTGAGGGTGAAGCCGGAGTCGCCGCCGTTGATGGTCTTGATGTTGTTCCAGTTGGTGCCGGTGCAGGACTGGCAGACGACCGCGCTGTCCGGGGAGTTCTGGAAGGTCATGTTGGAGACGTTCCAGTAGTCGGCGGTCAGCTTGAAGATCCAGTCGCCGGAGGGCAGCGAGGACCCGTCGATCTTCACGGTCTCCGAGCCGTACGCGGTGAGCGTGATCGGCGCGGAGGAGGTGCCGTTGGCCGTGGACTGGAGGGTGGCCGTCGGGTAGTAGGTGCCGCCGCGGACCTGGATGACGGTGCCTGCGGTGGCGTTCTTGATGGCGTTGGAGAGGTCGGTCGAGTTGCTGACGACCACGGTGGCGGCCTGCGCCTGGGTGGGGAGGACGGCGAGGCCGGCGCCGAGGGCGAGGGCCGCCGCGGTGGCGAGAGCGGTACGACGAGACATGGAGTGCGGTCCTTTCGTCGTGCGGAGATGGGGATGGACGGGGATCACAGGACACGGTCGAGCCAGCTGAAGACCTCGTCCTGCATGCGGTCGGTGAAGACATGGCCGAGCTCGGGCCAGGACTTCAGGTGCAACCGCTCCTCGGCGTGGCGGGAGCGCCAGACGGCGCGCAGCCGGTCGTAGGCGGCTTGGACGCCTTCGGCGGGGAACAGCGGATCGAGCCCGCCGTCGAAGAAGAGCATCGGCCTGGGTGCGGCGATGCTCGCCACGTCGGGGAAGTCGAGCAACCGGGGCAGTCCAGGGTGGAGCATGTAGTACGCGGACTGTCCGCGCAGGATGTTGTTGCCGGGCACCGTCAGCTGCTTGAGGCCGCTCATCCAGCAGACCGCGGCGACGGCGCTCACGGCGTCGGTGAGCGCGGCGGTCTGCCAGGCACGGTAGGCGCCGAACGAGAAGCCGAGGGCCGCGACGCGTCGGGGGTCCACCCGGTCGAGGCCGGCCAGGAACCCGGCGGCGCGGGCGTCCTCGCGGGCCATGAGTCCGGCGAGGGAGGAGCCGAGGTTGTAGAAGTTGGCTGCCAGGGCCTGCTGTTGCTGGTAGGTGATCGGTCCGCGGTCGCCCCAGCCGGGGGCGTCCAGGCACAGCACGACGTATCCGCGCCGGGCCAGCTCGTCGCCGACGAACCGTCCGCTGAAGCAACAGCCCGCCCAGTCCCGCGCGGAGACGAGGCGCCTGTCGTCGTACCAGGGCCGGACGAGCTTCTCCTTGCCGATGTCGAACCTGGCGCCGTGGTCATGGAGCAGCAGGACGGCGGGGAAGGGCCCGGCGCCGTGCGGGGTGAGCAGGGCACCGCGGACGCGCTCGTGGCGGGTGAGGGAGAGGGTGACCAACTCCCTTGTACAGTCCTCTCCTTGTTCGGCCCCGCCGTACTCGGGTGCGTACGGAGTCTCGTCCTGCCGCTCCACCAGCAGGTGCTCCTCGACCTTGACGCGGGCGGTGTGCCGCCACTCCTCGAAGTCGCGGATCGGCGAAGTGCCCCAGGCGAGCGGGAAGTCGAGCTCCTTCTTCAGCGCCGGGTACAGGTCCTCAGGGGTGGGCATACGGCCGCCAGTCGCCCAGATACGCCTTCCTGGTGTGCGAGCCGGCCTCCTCGGGCGTCAGCTGCGGCCGGTTCTCGGGCACTGAAATCACCGCGCCGGGGCCGGAGTTGGCGTACTCGTGGAAGCGCATGGTCTGCCAGGGGTAGGCGTCCCGCATGTTGGTGTAGGGCGCGACCGGGTCTATGCCGGGCCCGATCCAGGAGTCCCGGACGACCAGCGAGGGCCAGGCGGTCGTCTCGTACGAGGGGACCCAGGGGCGGGCCAGCTTGTACGCCGCGTCCTCCGCGCCGGAGGTGATCCGGGAGCGGACGGCGAGGATGCCGTGCGGGTTGGCACGGGCGGTGGAGGGCGCGAAGACCATGCCCTTGGGGGTGAAGGTCACGTCCCGCTGGAGGGTGTGGAAGTGGCACGCCTCGAACACGGCCGTGGCCCGCCCGAAGACGAAGTCGACGTCGCCCTCGATGTGACAGCGGTGGAAGTACTGCCGGTCGAAGGCGTCGAGGGCGCTCGTGTCGACGAAGAGGGTGTCCTGGTGGGCCAGGAGCCGGACGTTCTCGAAGTACGACCGGTCGCCGGTGACGTAGGCCGCGACCGCCTGGGTGCCGGTGATGTCGGGATGGTCGGCGCGCAGCCAGTCGTTGGCGAGGGTCAGGTCGCGGACGGTCAGCCCGGGCGCCGCGGAGGTGAAGGTGGCGGAGCCCGCGGTGCCGTAGGTGGTGCCGTCGGGCTTCTTCGTGCCGTTGGCGTTGTCGAAGACGATAACGGTGGAGCGGGGGTCGCGGGAGGCGCCGCGGAGCGTCAACTGCTCCTTTTCCGCCGGGATGTTGACGACCTCGCGATACGTGCCCGGGTGTACGACGATCGTCCGGCCCGGGCCGTCCACTGTGTCGACGGCTGATTGGAGGGAGTCGCCGGGGTGGACGTGCAGCACACGACGGGCGGGGGCAGCGGCGAGGGCAGGGCCGGCACCTGCGGCCAGCAGACCGCCGGTCAGGCCCGCGAGGAGGGTGCGTCGGGTGGGCATCTCAGCAGCCCTCCTTCCATGGCGCCCAGTCGCCGAGGTAGGCCTCACGGGTCGCCGACTCGGCCTGTACGGCGGTGAGTTGGGGCCGGTTCTCGGGCACGGTGATGACCGCTCCCGGCCCGGAGTTGCGGTACTCGGCGAAGCGCTGGCTCTGCCACGGGAAGGTGTCCGACATGTTGGTGTAGGGCGCGACCGCGTCGATGCCGGGGCCGAGGTGGGTGTCGCGGACGGTGAGCATCGGGCGGGCGGTGGGGTCGGAGCCCGGGACCCAGGGGCGGGCCAACTTGTAGTAGGCGTCCGGCGCTTCACTGCTCACCTTGCACCGCGTCACCAGATGGCCGCGCGGGTTGGCGACCGCGGTGGACGGCGCGAAGACGAAGCCGTAGGGGGCGGCGGCGAGGTCGGTGCGGTTCAGCGTCCGGAAGTGGCACCGGTCGTAGACGGCGGTGGCCCGCCCGAAGACGAAGTCGACGTCACCCTCGACGTAGCACTGGCTGTAGTACTGGCGGGCGAAGGTGCCGAGGCTCATCGAGTCGGAGTACAGGGTGTCCTGGTGGCCGAGGAAGCGGCAGTGCGCGAAGGCGCTGCGGTCGCCCTGCACCTTGATGGCCACCGCCTGCGTGCCCGTGATCTCGGGGTGGTCGGCGCGCAGCCAGTCGTTGGCGAAGGTGATCCAGCGGGCGGTGAAGCCGTCGGCCTGCACGGTCGTGGTGGCGGAACCGGTGGTGCCGTAGGTGCCGCCGCCGGGCTTGGCGGTGCCGGCCGCGTTGTCGTAGACGATCACGACGTCACGCGGGTCCTCGGAGGCGCCGATCCAGGTCGCCTCGGTACGGGTGACGTCGAGGGCGACCGTCTCCCGGTAGACACCGGGCGCGAGGACCAGCGTCCAGCCGCTGCCGACGGCGGCGGTGGCGGCGTCCTTGACGGTGGTGTGGTCGCCGCGGCCCTGGGGGTCTACGTACAGCGTCTGCGCGGTGAGGCGGGCTGCGGGTGATCCGAAGCGGCCGAAGGGACGGCGGCGGGCCTCGGGCCGGGCGGGTACCGACGCGGGTGCCTCGGAGGAGGCCCGGGCGGGGCCCGACGCCAGGCCGAGCGCGGCTCCCGTCGCGGCGGTCGCGAGCAGGAATCCCCTTCTGGACAGGGGGAGTTGGCTGTGGTGCGAGGACATGCGGGTGCTCCTTGGGAGTGCGGCTCGAGCAGGGGGTTTCCTCGCGTGGGGGGTGTTGCGGGGAGGCCGGGGCGGCCCCCGGTGTCCGCCCCGGCCGGTCGTGGGGGCGCCCTCAGCAGATGCGGCCGGCGCCCGCGCCGCGGTCGACGATGCCCGGCACCTTCTTGGCCGGGTCGATCTTCGTGCGCAGGGTGGGTGTCCAGCCCGCGCCCGACTGGAGGATCTCGGTGGGCACTTCGGCGTTGTGGACGGCGATCAGATCGGTGAGCTCACCGCCCACGTAGTTGTCGTCGGCGGTGAGCGGCGCTTCCTTCCACTTCTTCAGGATCGAACCGGCGCTCACCCCGTCGGCCAGCGTGAACGCGTTGTGCTCGGCGACGAGTTGGGACTCCATGCCGATGCCGTAGCTGTAGGAGAAGCCGTCCTGGGCGACGAAGTGGTTGTTGTACGAGTCCACTTGGCCGAACCGGACACGCGGCGCCCGCTCGACGAGGTTCGAGAACAGGTTGTGATGGAAGGTGACCTTCAGATGCCCCCGGTCGACGGCGGCCGTGGAGGCGCTGTCGCTGTTGCCGATCAGGATCGTCTTGTCGTGGTCCTCGAAGACGTTCCACGAAGCCGTGACGTAGTCGGCGCCCTTGACGATGTCGAGCTCGCCGTCGTGCTGCTCGAAGATCCGTCCGTAGTAGTACGGCAGTGTGCTGTCCGGGTGGTCGCCGTCGGTGAACGTGTTGTGGTCCATCCACACATGCGTCGACCCGTACACGACCGCGCTGTCGTACTCGGAGTTCCAGTTGCCGTCGGCCGTGTCGGTCGGGTCCCACTGCGGGAAGCAGTCCAGCGGGCTCTCGAAGGCGAGGTTGCGCACGATGACGTTGTCGACGCCCTTGATCTGCAGGCTGGCGCCCTTGAAGCCGGCATCCTTGCCCACGCCGATGATCGTGGTGTTGGCCGGGACGTCCGCCTTGATGTAGGCGTCCTGGTTGGCGGCGGAGGCGCGGCGCAGGCCCTCGGGGCTGTCGTCGGGCTCGGCGTCGAGGGTCTTGTCGTGCCCCCAGACGGCGGGGTCGTACTTGGCGAGGTAGGCGGCGAAGTCGTACCCGGCCGCCGTGAACGAGTCGCAGCTCGGGCCGTCGGCGTCGATGACGCCCTTCACCTTGATGATCTTCGGCGCGGTGCCGCCGTCGGCGAGGGCGGCCTTGAAGCCGGCCCAGTCGGTGACGGTGTACACGTGCGCGGCGTCGGCGGCCGAGCCGCCGCTGGTGCCGGTGCCGTAGGAGCCCCAGCCGTCGTTCGCGCCGAGCACCTGGCGGGCGAGGTCCCGGGGCTGGGCCTGGGCAGCGGTCGTCCCGGTGACGCCGAGCACCAGGGCGGTGCACCCCACGATGGACGCTATGACGCGTCCATGACATTTCTGTGTACGCACTGTACGGCTCTCCTCGTTACGCGACCGAGGCGTCGGTCGCCTCGGGCCAGGTGATCCAGGACGTGGGAATGTCGTCGTGCAGCCGGATGACGTCCCGCGGCGCGAGCACCCGGGTGCGCAGCAGCTCCCGGGCCACGAGCCGGGCCACGGCGATCGCGCCCGGCGGATTGAAGTGCGTGTTGTCCTGCTCGGTGTCGGTCCAGTTGAAGTAGACCTTCGTCTCCTCGACCCCGAGCTCCTGCCAGAGCGCGAGCGACAGCGCCTCGACGTCGAGCAGCGCGACCCGCTCCTCCTCGGCGAGCGCCCGCATGGCCGCGGGATACTCGCCATGGGTCGGCACGGCGTTCCCGTCGGCGTCGAAGCGCCGCCGCTCGACGGGCGTGGCGAGCACGGGTCGGGCGCCCTTGGAGCGCGCGCCCTCGACGTACAGCCGCAGACAGTCCTGGTACGTCGTCCAGGGCTCGGTGTACCGGGTCGGGTCGTCGCTCTTCTCGTCGTTGTGCGCGAACTGGATGAGGAGGAGGTCGCCGGGCCGGATCAGCGCCAGTATCGCGTCGAGTCGGCCCTCGTCGACGAAGCTCTTCGAACTCCGCCCGTTCACGGCGTGATTGGCGACAACGAGGTTCTTGCGGAGGAAGAACGGAAGCGCCATTCCCCACCCGGTTTCCGGTGCGGCGTCGGCGTATTTCTGGGCGGCGGTGGAATCACCGGCGATATAGAGCGTACGGGACCGCCGGGCGGCCTGGGCCGTCCCGTTGACGGCCAGTGCGAGAGGAACAGCGGCAAGAGCGGCCGCGGCAACCTGTCTACGGGTAAGTGACACAGACGTTCACCTCTCAGGTCCTTTTCTTGGGGGCGCGGGGAACTGCGCGGCCAGCCACAACGGACCCGCAGTCCCCCACAGTCCGAAACCACCCAACGCCTCAGTGGTTCTTCTTCCAGTCCGCCTGGGCCTTGTTGAGCTGATCCGCCAGCGTGTCCAGGAAGTCCTTCACACTCATCTTCCCGAGCAGCACCTTCTGGAAGTTCGGCTCGTTGTCGGCCTTGGAAATGGTGTTCCAGTCCGGCAGGTAATACGGCAGCTGCACGATCTTCGTACCGTCACCGTTCAAGGCCTCCGCCGCCAACTTCGTAGGCTCGGCCTTCTGGATCCACGCGTCCTGCGCGGCCTCCGTGTTCGCCGGAATCTGCCCCGCCGACTCGTTGAACTTCGAGTTCTCCGCGTGCGAGACCGCGAATTCCACGAACTTCCAGGCGGCCGCCTTGTTCTTGCTGGACTTGAAGACACTCATCCCGTCGACCGGGTTGGAGATCTGCACCCGGGTCCCGTCGTCCTGGGTCGGGTTCGGCAGTCCACGGAACTTGTCCGCGCCCAGCGCCTTCAGATGGTCCTGGTACGACCCGAGGTTGTGGCTCAGCATCCCGATCGTGCCGCTGTCCCACTGCGCGACCATCTTGGTGAAGTCGTTGTTGACGTCGGCGGACGGCGTGTCCTTCTTGTACAGCGCGACGTACTTCTCCAACGCGGCAACGTTCTTCGGGTCGTTGACGGTCGTCGTGTCGCCGTTCCAGAACGAGGTGATCCCGCTCTGGCTGTACGCCGCGTCCAGCGCCGGCGCGATCGACCCCTCGCCGCCGCGGATGGTGAACCCGAACTCGTTCTTGCCCTTGTTCGTGAGCTTGTCGGCGGCCGTGTAGAACTTCGACCAGGTGGTCGGCGCCTCCAGACCCGCCTTCTTGAACAGGTCGGTCCGGTACCAGAGCGTGCCGTTGTTCGACGAGGTCGGAATCTGGTACAGCTTGTCGCCGCCTCCGGCGGCCCTGCTGCTGTCCAGGAGGTTCTGGCTCAGCTTGCCGTTGAGCGAGCTCTTCTCCAGGCGGCTGTCCAGCGGCTCCAGCGCCCCCTGCACGGCCACCTCGGCGAGCATCGCCGTACCGACACCGCCGACGTCCGGCAGACCGCCGCCCTGGATGGCCGTGTCGTACTTGGACTGAGCGCTCGCGGCGGGGATGCCGACGTACTTGACCTTGATGTTCGGGTTGGCCTTCTCGAAGTCGGCGATGATCTCCTTCCAGATGTCGGTGCGAACACCTCCGTTGTTGTCCCAGAAGGTGATCTCGCCCTTGCCGGAGCCCTCGTTCCCCTTGTCCCCCGCGCTCCCACTGCCGTCGTCGCCGCAGGCGGTGGCGGTCAGCGCGAGCACGGAGCCCAGGGCGACGGCGATGGCGGCGCGCCTGCTTCTACGGATGCTGCTCTTCATTGGTCGGCTCTCTTCTTCTGGATCCAACGGAGCTGTGAACTCGTGCGCGGAGATATGAAGTTGTGGGGGGTCAGTGACCGATCCGCGCCTGCGGACCGGAGAAGCGCTTCACCAGCGCGGGAACGGCGGCGGCCGGGTCCAGCCGGTAGCGGTAGAAATCCCGCGGATCGAAGGCGGCACCCCATTCGTCGGTCCGCCCGCTCGTGTTCCTCAGAATCGATCCGCGCTGCACCAACTCCGCGGTGGCATCCGCCTGATAGGGGTGCTGCACACCGTCGAAATAGCTGTTCTCGATGACCATCCTGGTGTGGCCGCGGGCCCAGTTCCCGTACGAGGGATTGCGCTGCTTCGTGCCCGTGAACCAGTTGTGGTCGATCCAGACGTGGTCGACGGTGTCCAGCTGGATCGCGTCGAAGTCCTGCGTCTTGCCGTCCCAGTCGCCCTCGACGTAGGAGTCGCGGATCGTCAGATTGCGGATGACGACGTTGTGCGTACCGGGGTTGAGATGCAGTTCCCCGTGCACGATCTCGCCGCTGTCCCCGACGCCGATGACGGTCTTGTTGGAGCCGAAGGGCTCGACCGCAATGGACCCCGACACCCGTATGACATACGGCTCTTCGGCCGCCGCGTACTTCACCAGCGAGGCCTGGTCGGTGACCGTCACGACCTTGCCGCCCGCGCCACCGGTGGTGCCGCCGGCGAGGGAGGCGAAGCCGTGCGCCCGGTCGCTGAACCGGTCCGCCGAGACCGGGCCCGGTGCCGGTGCCGCGCTCACGGCCCTGGCCGGCGCCACGGCCCCGAGGAACAGCGCGGCCACGAGGCCCGTCACGGCGGCCAGGACAAGGCCGCCCCTCGGTCTCGGCAAGCGCTTGCTATGCAGGTGCTGCGTCATTGCGGCTCCCAACAGGCATACGGGTGCGGTGGGTTACTGCGTCGGGCTACAAGGAGTCGATCCTGAAGTGCGTGAAGGTTGCCGCGCCGGCGTGACCCGAGCCGACGGGCGCGAGCGCGAACAGACCGAGCAGGGCGCCGACCCAACGCCAGGGCGTGGCGGCGAAGACGGGGCCGGACGGACGCGGGCCGTCGCCGATGTCGTAGAAGAACCGGCAGCGGGCCCCGGACCCGATCTCGATCCGCAGCCGCACGCGCCCCTCGGGCGCGAGCAGTGGATGATCGGCGTCCCGCTCCCTCTCGGCAACGCCCTCCGCGAACCGGTGCACCACCTGCACCGTCCCGTCGGCCCCGCGCTCCAGCCCGATCCAGCCGAACGCGTCCCCGAGCACCGCGAGCCCGGCCCGCGCCCCCGGCTCCTCGCTGTGCAGCCTCAGCTCGACCTCGACGGCGGACGGCGTACCCGGCAGCCGCTGAGTGAGGACGTTGGGGAGTTTCCGCAGGTCATGGGCGTCGGCCGAGCGGACGCAGGACAGCCGTAGCCCGTCCCCGGAGTGGTGGGTGGCCCAGCCGTGCTGCGGGTTGGCGGTCCAGGACCACTGGCGGCCGAAGCGGCCGCCGGGGAAGTCGTCGTCGGTGGCGGGCGCGGCGGCCGGCTGCGGCGGAAGGTCGGGCCTCGGGTGTACGGCGACGGGGGCGCCCTCGTTCCCGAGCACCGGCCACCCTTCGGCGCCCCAGCGCATCGGCTGGAGGTGCACGACCCGGCCGTACGCACCCCGCTGCTGGAAGTGCAGGAACCAGTCCTCACCCGACGCCGTGCGTACCCAGCCGCCCTGGTGCGGGCCGTTGACCTCGGTGTCCTTCTGTTCCAGGACGATCCGCTCCTCGTACGGCCCGAAGAAGCCGCGCGAGCGGAAGGCGCCCTGCCAGCCGGTCTCGACTCCCCCCGCGGGGGCGAGGATCCAGAACCAGCCGTCGTGCTTGTAGATCTTCGGACCCTCGAGGGTGAACCAGCCGGGGATCCGATCGCCGTCGACGATCAGCTTGCCCTCGTCGAGAAGTGACGTCCCGTCGGGAGTCATACGGTGGCCGGTGAGGCGGTTCTTGACCCCGGAGCGGGACCTGGCCCAGGCGTGCACGAGGTAGGCCTCGCCGGTCTCCTCGTCCCACAGCGGGCAGGGATCGATCAGGCCCTTGCCCTCCTTCACCAGGTGCGGGCTGGTCCAAGGGCCGCGTACCTGTGGGGAGTTGATCTGGAAGATGCCCCGGTCGGGGTCGCCCCAGAAGATCCAGAAGCGTTCGTCGTGGTACCGGATCGACGGCGCCCAGACGCCACAGTCGTGCCGGGGGGTCGCGAACTCGCCTGCCGGTTCCAGATGTTGGAGGGCGTGGCCGACCAGCGTCCAGTTGACCAGGTCGCGCGAGTGCAGCAGGGGCAGGCCGGGGACGCGGCCGAAGCTGGACGCGGTGAGGTAGAAGTCCTCGCCGACGCGGACGACATCGGGGTCGGACCAGTCGGCGTTCAGGATCGGATTCGTGTACGTCACTGGCTCACCGCCTTGCGTACCAGGGCCGTTGCCTCGTCGCGGCCGAGGCGGCCGTCGGCGACGACGGTCACGATGCGCCGTACGACGGTCTCGCCCGACGGGATCGGCAGCCGCTCCTCGTGCGCCAACGACGAGCCCACGCCCGGGTATTCGGCGGTGCGCACGAACCACGGGTCGCGGCGGGTCTGTTCGGTGGCGCCGGCGAAGACGAGGGTCCAGTTCGCGCCCGCGAGGGCGAGCCAGTCGGCGCGGGCGCCGTGGACCTCCGTCTCGCCCTCACGGTCGGGGGTGAAGACGTCGGGCTCCCGCTGTTCTTTCCGGGCCCGCCAGAAGAAGCCGCCGTATGCGGCGCCGGGGCGGCCGTTGGTGGCCGGGCTGCCGATGGAGAGGGGGCCGGGGGTGACGTTGGTGAGGGAGAAGGTGAAGTCCAACGCCCAGGCGGAGTCGGTGAGTTCGGTCGCCGCGACGGTGCGGCGCTCGCGCAGCAGTTCCGCTCCCGACGCCACCCAGCGCAGCTCCTCCACGAAGCCGTCGGGGTCGCGGAGCTGGAAGGAGTTGTGGCGCTGGGCGCCGTGGTTGTCCAGCTCGGTCGGGCCCTGGTCGCGGACGTAGGTCCGGCCGCCCCAGAAGTTGTGCCCCTCGACGTCGGGAACGGCGACACCGACGCCGAGGTGGTGGATGTGGTCGGCGGGGCTGAGTTCGGTGACCGCCGTGCCGGCCGGGGTGGTGACGGGGTGCAGGTAGGGGCGCGGGGAGAGCCGGGCGGGGAGTTCGGGCCGGGTGACATAGCGGCCGACCGGGCGGCCCGCGACACGCAGGACCGGCGAGTCGTTGGTCGTCATCAGGTGCTCACCTCTTTGGGTAGGGCCCAGGTGGCGCCGAGCTCGGAATAGGTGGAGAGGGTGTCGGCGCAGGCCGCGACCAGCCCGTCGATGCCGGGGACGACCCTGCGGTCCTCGTCGGGGATCAGATGCCAGGCGTCGGACGGGAGCGGGGTCGGGTCCGGGGACTGTCGAATCGCTTCAACAACCGTCATGAAAGCGCCCGTCGAGTCGGGCGTGACCAGGAGTTCGGTGCCGTCGGTGAGGTGGTCGGCGAGGTTCTCCAGCAGGTCGGTGCGGCCGTAGTCGTACTCCTCGGGGCCGTGGTCGGCGCGCTGGAGCAGCACCCGGTCCTGCTTGTACCAGAAGGTAATCCGGCCTTTGGTGCCGTGCACCAGGACGTACGGCTCGCCGTCGCGCTCGGCGCACAAGGTCGCGGCGACGGTGATCCGGCGCCCCTGGGCCGTGGAGATGCGGACGCAGGAGGTGTCGTCGGACTCGATGTCGTTGGCGCGCAGCAGCTCCAGCTCGATGCCGGTGACGTCCTCGGCGTGCGTGGAGCCGTTGAGCGCGAGGGCGGTGGCGACGGTGTGGGCCAGGGGGTTGGTCAGCACACCGTCGATGACGTCGACGCCGTTCAGGCGCCGCTTCCCGGCCCAGGGCGCACGCCGGTAGTACGCCTGCGCGCGCACCCAGGCCCCGGCCCCACCGATCCCGGTGACCTCCCCGATCGCCCCCTCGGCGATCAGGTCGTGGATCGCGGGCACGGCGTGCGAGCCCAGCGACTGGAAGCCGATCTGGCAGGCCACGCCCGCCTCGGCGACCCCGTCGGCCATCCGGCGGAACTCGGCGTACGAGGGCGCGGGCGGCTTCTCCAGCAGCAGGTGCACGCCCTTGCGGGCGGCCGTCAGCGCCAGGTCCGTGTGGGTCGGGATCGGCGTGCAGATCACCGCGATCCGCGCGCCGGTGGAGTCGAGGAGGGCGCCGAAGTCCGGGGACTGCTCGGGCGTACCGAGGCCGTCGGGGATCTCGTCGGCGGCGAGCGGGGTCAGCTCGCAGATGCCTGCCAGCCGGACGATTCCCTTGTCCTGGAGCCGGCGGATGTTGTCGAGGTGCCAGCGGCCGTGGCCGCGCGCGCCCGCCAGGACGATGTCTACGGTGCTCATGGGATCCTCCCTGCGCCCGCGCCGCGCGCCACCTCTCGGTCGGCCGCCTCGGCGCTGTCGATCGTTCCGTGCAGGGTAGGCGTCCAGCCGACGTCCGCCGTGAGATCACGCTCGCTGCCGGAGTTGTAGGCGTCGTAGATGGCCAGGAGATCCACCGGATAGCTGTTGAAGAGGGTGCCGGTCTGGTGCAGCGCACTGCCGTTCCAGCTCTTCACGAGGTCGGCGACCTCGACATGGCCCGGAGTGTGGAAGGCGTTGTTCTCGGCGTAGATGCCGGACTCGGTGGAGACGCCGAGGGAGTACCTGTAGTCGTCGCCGGTGACCACGTACCGGTTGTCGTAGACGTGTACCTGCCCGAAGCGGACGCGCGGCGCGCGCTGGACGACCGACTCGAACTGGTTGTGGTGCAGGGTCACGCGCAGCTTGCCCCGGTCCCCGGTCGCCGAGTCGCTGTTGCCGATGAGCATCGCCTTGTCGTGGTCCTGGAACCGGCTCCAGGAGACGGTGACCAGGTCCGAGCCGTTGGTGATGTCCAACAGGCCGTCGTGGCGCAGGTAGTTGCGGGCGAAGTAGGTGGGCTCCTTCGCGTCCGGGTGGCCCTTGTCGGAGGCCGTGACGTGGTCGATCCAGACGTGCGTGGCACCGGTCAGCCAGATGTTGTCGTACGACGTCTTCCAGTCGCCGAGGCCGCCGGTGTTGGGCTGCCAGACGGGGAAGCAGTCGTAGGCGTCGCGCAGGTCGAGGTTGCGGACGATGACGTTGTTCGCGTTCCTGACCTGGAGGTTCGTGCCCTTCAGGACGGCGTCGCCGAGCCCCACGATCGTGGTGTTGGAGCCGACGGACAGCGTGACCCGCTCCGCCTGCCTGGACGCGGAGGCCTGGCGGGCGTCCTCCTGCTCACCGCTCGGCTTGGCGGAGCCCCAGGTGCGGGGGTCGTAGGCGGCGAGGTACTTCTTCAGGGTGTAGCCGTCGGTGGCGTAGTCGGCGCAGTCCAGGTGGTGGCCGTCGTCGTCGGTGTTGGCGTCGACGGTGCCGGCGACCTTGATGATCTTCGGAGTGTCGCTGCCGCCGTCGAGGGCACGGGCGAGGCCGGCGCGGTCGGTGACCGTGTAGACGTGGGCGTCGTCGGCCGCCGATCCGCCGGTGGTGCCGGTGCCTTCGGACGCCCAGCCGTCGTCGGCGGGCAGGGTGTCGCGGCTGATGTCGCGGGCCTCGGCGTGCGCGGGGACGCACAGCACCCCCAACACGGCGGTCGCCACAGCGATCTGACGGAGTCTCATCCCTTCACCGCCCCCGCGCTGAAGCCGGTGATCAGCCACTTCTGGATGAAGGCGAACACGATCACGACCGGTACGGCCGCGATGATGCCGCCCGCCGCCAGCGCACCCAGGTCCACGCTGTCCGAGCTCATCAGGGTGTTGAGGCCGACCGGGATGGTCTGCTTGCCCTGGTCGCTCAGGAACATCAGGGCGAACAGGAAGTGGTTCCAGGCGTGCACGAAGGCGAAGGAGCCGACGGCGATCAACCCGGGCCGCAGCAGCGGGAGTACGACGATCCGGAAGGCGGTGAAGCGGTTGCAGCCGTCGACCCAGGCGGCCTCTTCGAGGGAGTACGGCACGTTCCGGATGAACCCGCTGATCAGGATCATCGACAGCGGCAGCTGGAAGACGGTCTCGGCGATGATGACGCTCACCAGCGAGTTGATCATCCGCAGGTTGGCGAAGATCTCGAAGAGCGGCACCAGGAGCAGCGCGCCCGGCACGAACTGCGTGCAGAGCAGGGCGAGCATGAACGCCTTCTTGATCCGGAAGTCGAAGCGCGCGAGGGCGTAGCCGCCGGCCAGCGCGACCAGGGTCGTCATCACCAGGGTCGCGACGCCGACGAGCACGCTGTTCTGGAAGTAGGTGCCGAACGCCCGCTCGTTCCAGACCTTGTCGAAGTGGTCGAAGGTCATCGGCCAGGGCACGAGCGAGGTCGAGCCGGCCGGGCGGAGCGCGAAGAGGAGGATCCAGTAGAAGGGGATCAGGGTGAAGAGGAGGTAGATCGACAGGGGGACGTAGATGTGCCATCGGGGGACCTCGTCCCAGGCGCGGCGCCTCTTCCCCGGGTGGGCGGGCCGGGGCGTCACGCGCTCCGGTGCGGGTGCGATCTCGGTGATCACTTCTCCTCACCTCCGAACTTGCTCAGGCGCAGATAGACCATCGAGCAGAAGAGCAGGATCACGAACGCCACCGTGGTCAGGGCCGATGCGTAGCCGAAGTTGTGGGCGTCCACGCTGGTGTTGGCGATGTACAAGGGGAGGGTGGTCGTCTCGCCGGCCGGTCCGCCGCCCGTCAGGGTGTAGAGCAGGTCGACGTTGTTGAACTCCCACACCGCGCGCAGCAGCGTCGACAGGACGATCGCGTCCTTCAGATGCGGCAGCGTGATGTGCCAGAACTGCTTGAGGCGGCTGGCGCCGTCCACCTCGGCGGCCTCGTACAGGTCCTTCGAGACGGACTGGAGGTCGGCGAGGATGAGGATCGCGAAGAAGGGGACGCCTCGCCAGAGGTCGGCGACTATCGCCGCCGGGAAGACGGTTGAGGTGTCGGACAGCCAGCTGGTGCCGTATGACCCGATTCCCGCGTCGGCGAGGTAACGGGTGATGCCCGTCTGGGAGTTGTAGAGCAGCACCCAGATGGCGGAGGTCAGCACGCCGGAGACGGCCCACGGGGAGAAGACCAGCGCGCGGCCCAGCGCCCGTCCCACGAAGGTCTGGTTGACGATCAGGGCGAGTGCGAGACCGAAGAGCAGCTGGAGCCCGACCTCGACGACGACCCACTTGGCGCTGAAGGTCAGTGTGTCCCAGAACTGGGTGTCCTTGGTGAAGATCTGGACGAAGTTGTCGAAGCCCGCGTAGCCGTTCCGCCACGGCTTGGTGGGGTTGAAGTTCTGCAGGCTGTAGTAGAAGACGCTGAGGACCGGGTAGGCGATGAAGCCCAGCATCAGCAGGGCCGCCGGTGCGATCAGCAGGTACGGGAGCCTGCGGGGCGTGGCGGAGGCGCGGCGCCGCGGGTTCGCCACAGCGGCTTGGGCCATCACTGGTCTCCGTTCTCAGGTGCGTGCGGCTTGCTTTTGGTTCAGGAAGCGCTTTCTCGATGGGCGGAGGTCGGCGCTGGGTTCGCGGTGCGGGGTGCCACTTGCTGATGTGTGGCGGGTGCGGGTGCGTTGGCGCTTGTCGCGCAGTTCCCCGCGCCCCTAAGTGGGTTCAGTCAGCCTGCGTATGGGGCTGGGGACTTGCCTTGTTTGGCCAGGAACTTGAAGTCGCAGCCTGTGTCGGCTTGCGTGATCTGGTCGTTGTAGAGGGCGCCGTAGCCGCGTTCGTAGCGGGTGGGCGGGGGTGTCCAGTCCGCCCTGCGCTGCTCCAACTCCTCCTCGTCCACATGGAGATGGAGGCTGCGTGCCTCGACGTCGAGGGTGATGAGGTCCCCGGAGCGTACGAGGGCCAGTGGGCCGCCCACGTACGACTCCGGCGCGATGTGCAGTGCGCAGGCGCCGTAACTCGTGCCGCTCATGCGGGCGTCGGAGATGCGGACCATGTCTCGGACGCCCTGCTTGAGGAGGTGGTCCGGGATCGGGAGCATGCCGTACTCGGGCATGCCGGGGCCGCCCTTGGGGCCGGCGTTGCGCAGCACCAGCACGCTGTCGGCGGTGATGCCCGACTCCGGGTCGTTGATCGTGCGTTGCATGGTCCTGTAGTCGTCGAAGACGACCGCGGGGCCGGTGTGCTTGAGCAGGTGCGGCTCGGCCGAGATGTGCTTGATGACCGCGCCGTCCGGGCAGAGGTTGCCACGCAGGACGGCGACCCCGCCCTCGCTCGCGACCGGGTTCTCGCGGGTGCGGATGACGTCGTCGTCGTGCACGACGGCCCCTTCGATCTGCTCTCCCAACGTCCCGTTCACCGTGGGCCGTTCGAGGTGCAGCAGGTCGGTGATCCGGGACAGGAAGGCGGGCAGGCCGCCGGCGAAGTGGAAGTCCTCCATGAGGTACGTCTGTCCGCCGGGCCGCACGTTCGCCAGCACCGGCACGGTGCGCGCGATGCGGTCGAAGTCGTCGAGGGTGAGCCTGATGCCCGCGCGCCCCGCCATGGCGATCAGATGGATCACCGCGTTGGTCGAGCCGCCCAGCCCGAGCGCCGTGGTGACGGCGTCCTCGAAGGCCTCGCGGGTGAGGATCCCGGACGGCTTCAGCCCGATCCAGGCGAGTTCCACGGCCCGGCGCCCGGAGGCGGCGGCCATCCGCTCGTGACCGGACTCGACGGCCGGGATCGACGAGGCGCCCGGCAGGGTCATGCCAAGGACTTCCGCCGCCGCGGTCATCGTGGACGCGGTCCCCATGGTCATGCAGTGACCGGGCGAACGCGCCAACCCGCCCTGCAACTCCCGCAGTTCACAGTCCGTCAGGTTGCCCGCACGGTGCTCGTCCCAGTACTTCCACATGTCCGTGCCGGACCCGAGGGTCTCGCCGCGCCAGTGCCCCGGCAGCATCGGACCCGCAGGAACGAAGATCGACGGTACGTCGGCTGAGGTGGCGCCCATGAGCAGCGCCGGCGTCGACTTGTCGCAGCCGCCGAGCAGCACCGCCGCGTCGACCGGGTACGACCGCAGCAGCTCCTCCGTCTCCATGGCGAGGAGGTTGCGGTAGAGCATCGGGGTCGGCTTCTGGTACGTCTCCGAGAGGGTGGCGACCGGGAACTCGAGCGGGAAGCCGCCGGCCTGCCACACGCCCCGCTTGACCGCCTCGGCGCGCTCGCGCAGATGGACGTGACAGGGGTTGATGTCGGACCAGGTGTTGAGGACGGCGATCACCGGGCGGCCCCGGTACTCCTCGGCCTCGTAACCGAGCTGTCGCATCCGGGCGTTGTGCGACCAGGTGCGCAGCTGGCCCTCGGTGCCGTACCACTGATGGCTGCGCAGTTCCTCCGGCCGCATCCGCTCTCTGTCGCTCATATCGACCACCCGGCGGCTATGGCGGCGACCTCCGCGCGTTCGTCCTCGGGCAGTTGCCTGCTCGGCGGGCGGACGTCTCGGCGGCACAGACCGAGGGAGGCGAGGGCCTCCTTGACGACGGTGACGTTGTTGGCGGAACCGCCTGCGGCCCGCAGCTCCTCGAAGCGTCGGATCTGCTCCCAGACCTTCATCGCGGCCGGGTAGTCGCCGGATCGAAGCGCTTCGATCATGTTCAGCGAAACGGACGGGGAGACGTTCACCAGCCCTGAGGTGAAGCCGGTGGCGCCCGCCGAGAAGTACGAGGGGGCGTACGGCTCCGCGAGCCCCGCCACCCAGACGAAGCGGTCGAGGCCGGCGTCCCGGGCGAAGGCGGCGAACTTGGCGGCGTCCGGGACCGCGTACTTGACGCCGATGACGTTCGGGCAGGCCTCGCCAAGCTGAGCGAGCCGGGCGCCGGACAGCTGCGCGTTGCGGATGTACGGGACGACACCCAGCTCGGGGACGGCCTCGGCGATGGCGCGGTGGTAGTCGACCCAGCCGTCCTGGGAGACGTACGGGTGCACGGGCTGGTGGACCATCACCATCTCGGCGCCGAGCTCGCGGGCGTGCCGGGCGGAGGCGACGGCGGTGGGCACGTCGTGGCCGACGCCGACCAGGACCGCGGCGCGGTCGCCGGCCTCGTCGACGGTCAACTCCGTGACCAGGCGGCGCTCTTCGGGGGTGAGGGCGTAGAACTCGCCGGTGTTCCCGTTCGGGGTGAGGATGCGCACCCCGCCCTCCAGCAGCCGACGCAGCAGGGCCCGGTGGGCGTCCTGGTCGACGGAGCCGTCCTCGGCGAACGGGGTCACCGGGATCGCCACCACGTCGGCCAGCGCCGCCCGTCGGGACTCGAACGTCACGCTGCTCATTCCTGACCTTCCTGTTCCGGCGCCTCGGGGAACGCCCGCTGGACGAAGGACGCGATGTGGGCGTGGAGCGCGGTCGCGGCGCCGTCCGCGTCGCCCGCCAGGGCGAGTCGCAGGATCTCGCGGTGCTCGGCGGCCTCCCGCTCCCAGGAGGGGTTGGCGGCCCAGGCGACGGCGGAGACCAGGGCGGCCTGGTCGCGGACCTCGTCGAGCATCCGGCCGAGCAGCGGGTTGCCGCACGGGACGTAGAGGGCGCGGTGGAACTCCCGGTTGGCGAGGGAGCGTTCGGCGGTGTCGCCGGCGTCGTCGGCGCGGGTCAGCGCGTCACGGGCGGCGTCGAGGGAGGCCCCTCGCTTCACCGCCCGCTTCAGCGCCTCGGGTTCCAGCAGCAGCCGTACGTCGTAGACCTCGCGTGCCATGTCCGCGTCCACCATGCGCACCGTGACGCCCTTGTACTGGCTCATCACGACGAGCCCGGTCCCGGCGAGGGTCTTGAGCGCCTCACGCACCGGGGTCTTCGACACCCCGAACTGCGCGGCGAGCTCCGTCTCGACCAGGGCCTGCCCGGGCGTCAACTGCCCGGTGAGGATGCGGTGCTTGATCGCGTCCAGCACGAACTGCGTGCGGGACGGGATCGGCATGGGCACAGAGGTCATGCGCGCCTCTCGGATCTCACATATCGCGTCTCATATATGACGTACGAAGTACGACGCGTTGAAGGTAGGAGGGGGCGCATGTTTCGTCAATGCTTCTGACAAAGGAAGTCGGGACTACGAGTCAGAGGATGTGGGTCTCGCCGACCCGAAGGTCGGGGGTGGGCCAGATGCACCGGCCCGTCACGGCCTCCAACCGGGGTCCCGCCCGCTCAACCCCACCGCCCGCTCCAGCAGCGGCGCCCCGGCCCGGACCGGGACGATCGGGCCGAAGATGCCGCCGCCCCTGCTCGGGTCGTTCGCCGCGGCGAACAGGAAGTCGTGGGAGAGCTGCAGGGCGGCCAGGTCGGGGGTGTACGGCTGGCCGGTCGCGCGGGCCAGGTCCCAGCCGTGGATGACCAGTTCGTCGACGGCGACGGCGGCCGCGACCTCGCCGGGCAGGTCGACGCCGCCCGCCCGTGTCATGCCGGTCCACGCGGCCGGGTCGCGCCAGGCGTCGGCGAGTTCGTCGAGGGCCTTGGGGAGTTCCTCGCGCCAGTCGGGGTCGAGGTCCGGGGTGACGTCGCCCGGGTTGGTGTCGGTCGTGGCGCCCAGGTCCTTGCGGGCGGCGTCGCGGAAGGCGACGGACAGCCCGAGAACGTGGCCCAGCATGTTCCGCACCGCGCAGTCCGGACACGGCGTGGCGTCCGCGAGCTGTCCGTCGGTCACGCCCTCCGCCAGCCGCGCGATGACGCGGGCCTGCGGTCCGAGGTCGAGGGTCGTGTCGGTCATTCGGTGCTCCTCACGGTTCTGCACACGGTCCTGCTCATGGCTGTTCCTGAGGGGTAGACCGACCGCACCCCCGAAACTCATCGCCGCACCCCCGAAACTCATCGCCGTGCCCCCGGGTTCCCCCGCTTCTAGGGCACCTGCCTCATCCACGCGCCGTGGCCTTAGACCCACCATGGCCAGGCATGACGACATCGACATGGGCGGTCGCGCGGGTCCTGCGCGACCGCAACGCCGGGCTGTATCTCGCGGGCGTCGTGGTCTCCGGCTTCGGCACGTCCGCGCTGTGGCTCGCCTCCGGCGTCTGGGTCAAGGAGCTGACCGGCTCGGACGGCCTGGCCGCGCTCTGCCTGCTCGCCATGTGGACCCCCGCCCTCGCCGGCCCCCTCCTCGGCACCCTCGCCGACCGCGTCCGCCGCAAACCCCTCCTCATCGGCACGAACCTCCTGCTCGCCGCCCTCCTCCTCACCCTCCTCACCGTCGACTCCCCGAGCCGGCTGTGGCTGCTCTACACGGTCCTTTTCGTGTACGGCGCCGCAGGCGTCGTCCATGACGCGGCCGAGTCGGCGCTGGTCGCGGCCGCCGTCGACCGGTCGCTGCTCGGCGACTTCAACGGGCTGCGGATGACCGCGACCGAGGGCATGAAGCTGGTCGCCCCGCTCGCCGGCGCGGGCCTCTTCGCGGCGTACGGCGGCCCGAGCGTCGCCCTGCTGGACGCCGTCACCTTCGTACTGGCCACGGGTGTGTACGCACTGCTCCGGGTCCACGAGGAGCCGCCCGCGCCGCCGGTGGGTGGCTGGTGGGCGCGGACGGCGGAGGGCGCCGGCCACCTCTGGTCGCATACGCGGCTGCGCCCCTTGGTGCTGGCGGGCGGCGCGATGATGTTCTGCGCCGGTCTGGCCGGTGCGCTGCTCTACGCCGTCATCGACGGCCTCGGCCGCGCCCCCGCGTACGCCGGTGTCCTGTACGCCGTCCAGGGCGTCGGCTCGGTCGCCGTCGGGCTGGTCTCCGGCCCGGCCCTGCGCCGCCTGGGCGAACGCCGGTTCGCGGCCTTCGGGATCGCCCTCACCGGGGTGGCGGTCGCCGCGCGGGCCGTCCCCGCCGACCCGGTGGCTCTCGCCTCCGGCCTGGCGAGCGGCATCGGGCTGCCCTGCGTCCTGATCGCCGCCCTGACCGCCGTGCAGCGCGAGACGCCGGACGCGCTGCTCGGCCGTACCGCGGCAACCGCCAACACCCTGATGTTCACGCCGAACGTGCTCGGGCTGGCCGCGGGGGCGACCCTGGTCGAACTCGTCGACTACCGACCTGTGTTGCTCGCCCTCGCCGCGGTCCTGGCGGCCACGGCCGCCCCGCTGCTTCAGAGCCCGGCGAGCGCCGAGCGCACCGCCTCCAGGTCGCCGTCCGACGCCAACCCGGCGTGATACAGCCGCAGTTCGGTGGCCCCACGCCCCCGGGCCTGCGCCACGTCCGCGGCCAGCGTGTCCGGGCTGCCGCCCATCCCGGACACCACCGGGAAGTTGGCGGCGATCACCGCACCCTCGCGGCCCTGCTCGGCGAACGGCGTCAGCAGTCCCGTACCGCCCGCGCACGGCACGACCACGCCGTCCGCGACGGAGAGGATGTGCTCGGGGTCGACGCCGGGGTTGGCGCCCACGTGATACGTCACCGGGTCCGCGTGCAACAGCACCTGGAAGCCCTCGGGAGCCGCCTCGCGCACCGCGCGGACCGCCGTCTCCTGGAGCGTGCGGGCGGTTTCGTCGCGCCACGCGCGCGTGGCCGCCGCCCGCGCCTCACCGAGCGGCTTCTCGACCCCGGCCCAGCCCCCGTCGTCGGGCGCACCCTGCCACAGCGGCTCCAGCGCGTCGCGTACGGCGGCCGCCAACTCGTCGGCGTCCAGGCCCTGTTCGCCGTAACCCTCCCGGCAGGTGGGGCAGAAGCAGAGCGACATCAGGTAGTGGCCCGCGTCGCCGAGGCCGATCCCGGCGGTCTTGTCGTGGGCGTGCAGATGCTGGAGGCCGTACCAGCCGAGGGATTCCAGTTCGGTGCCGCTCGCACCGGGGCGGACGGCCGCCTCGGCGGCCAGGTCGACGAGGTACGCGCGCGTGGCGGGCTGGGCGATGCAGGGGGCCCACGGGTAGCGGTCGCCGTAGGCGTTGACGACGGAGGTGTCCGGATGGTCGGCGCCCAGGCGGGAGTTGTGGGCGAGCACGACCCAGGTGTGGACTTCGAGACCGGCGCCCGCGAGGGCCTCGGCGGCCTCGCCGTACGCGTCGCCGGGCGCCCAGTCGCCGGCCGCGTACGGCCTCAGGTCCCGTCCCTTCCAACGCTCTCCGGCCGGATACAGCAGTGCCGCGTGCTCGGCGGTGACGATGCGGTGGCGGGGGTGGCGGGGGGTGAGCGCGCGCGTGGAGTGGTACGCGGCGGCCAGCGTCACCTGTCGCACGCCGAGCGCGGCGATACGGCCCGCGGCCGCCGGGTCCCCGTTGACGTCCCAGGGGTAGACGAAGGTCGACGCCTTCACTTGCCTTCCTCCAGCAGCCCGTAGCCGCGCTCGATCAGCTCGGCGAGTCGCTTCACATGGTCCTCGGTGGGCTCGTGCAGCGGCGGCCGGACCTCCCCCACGTCGAGCCCGCGCAGCCGTACCCCCGCCTTGACCAGCGAGACGGCGTACCCGCGGCCCTGGGCGCGAAGCTCGACGAACGGCCGGTAGAAGCCGTCCAGGAGGCGCTGGACCGTGGTGTCGTCGCCCGCCTCCAGCGCCTGGTGGAAGGCGAGCGCGAGCTCCGGGGCGAAGCAGAACACGGCGGAGGAGTAGAGCGGGACGCCGATGGCGCGGTAGGCGAGCTGGGTCTGCTCGGCGGTCGGCAGGCCGTTGAAGTAGAGGAAGTCGCCGGGGACCTCGGTGCGGACGGCGCTGACGATGCGCTGCATCAGGTCGAGGTCGCCGACGCCGTCCTTGAAGCCGATGATCCCGTCCGTGCGGGCCAGCTCGACGACGGTCTCCGGGGTGAACACGGCGTTGTCGCGCTGGTAGACGATCACCGGCAGCGCGGTCGCGGCGGCCACCTCGCGGTAGTGCCGCAGCAGCCCCTCCTGCCCGGCGACCACGAGGTACGGCGGCATGGCGAGCAGCCCGTCCGCGCCGGCGGCCTCGGCCACGCGCGCGTACCGCACGGCGAGCGCGGTGCCGTACCCGGCGCCGGCCACGACCGGGATCCGCCCGTCCGCCGCCTCGACGGCCGCCCGTACGCACGCCTCGAACTCCTCCGGCGTGAGCGCGTGGAACTCGCCGGTGCCGCAGCACGCGAAGACCGCGGCGGCCCCGGCCTCGACCCCGCGGCGCACATGGGTGCGGTAGGCGTCCAGGTCGGGCGCGCCGTCCGGGCTGTAGGCGGTGACGGGGAAGAACAGCGGCCCGCTGGGGATGCTGAGTCGAGCGGCGAGGGGGGCAGGCGTCACGGGCGCTCCCGGTTCCATGTCTATGATCCTCGTCTATATTTCTGAACATCCTCACGCTAAGGCGCCCCTTCGGGGTCGGTCAAGCGCGCAAACCCGCATCACACCAGCGGATTCCCCACCTCCACGGGATACTTGACGAGCGCCGCTCACGCTCCCTAGCGTGTCCACGGATGTGAATACCGTGCACGCATGCAGCCGCCGACCGAAGGAGACGCGAGGATGCCAGCCCCCCGCACCGTTCTGCTCACCGGCGCCGCCGGCGGACTCGGCACCCTGATGCGGGACCTGCTCCCCGAGTACGGCTACGAGCTGCGCCTGCTCGACCTGCGCCCGATCGACGGCGAGCCGGACGCGATCGTCGCGGACCTCGCCGACAAGGAGGCCGTGCGCGAGGCCGTGCGGGGCGTCGACGCGATCATCCACCTCGCGGGCATCTCCCTGGAAGCCCCCTTCGAGAAGATCCTCCGGGCGAACATCGAGGGCACGTACAACCTGTACGAGGCCGCCCGCGAGGAGGGCGTCGCCCGCATCGTCTTCGCCTCCTCCAACCACGCGGTCGGCTTCACCCCCCGCCCCCAGGGCGACGCCCCCCTCATCCCGATCGACACCCCGCGCCGCCCGGACACCTTCTACGGCCTGTCCAAGTCCTTCGGCGAGGACCTCGCCCAGCTCTACTGGGACAAGCACGGCCTGGAGACGGTCTCGGTACGCATCGGCTCCTGCTTCGCGGAGCCCACCAGCGTCCGGATGCTGTCGGTCTGGATGAGCCCGTCCGACGGCGCCCGCCTCTTCCACGCGGCCCTGACCGCGGAGAACGTGGAGCACACGGTCGTCTACGGCTCCTCGGCCAACACCCGCCTGTGGTGGGACCTCACCACGGCCCGGGCTCTCGGCTACGCCCCCCAGGACGACTCCGAGCCGTACGCGGAGAAGCTGATCGCCGACCAGGGCGACCTGGACCCGGAGAACATCGCCCACGCCTACCTGGGCGGCCACTTCGTGAGCGACCCGCCGATCTGGCCGTACTAGATCGGCCGATTCTCACTGCGGGCGGGCACCGAACGGGCCCGCCCGCGGTCATGTTCGGGCACGGATACGGCGCTGGATTGCGGCGCGTCAGCGCCCATTCCAGGGGCGCGGGGCTGTGATATTTGCGGCTCCGCCGCGGGGCGCGACCAGCCACGACGAGCCTGTAGCCGCCACATACGCACAGCACCCGAGCTCATAGGCGCACCGCCGCCCGAACGGGCAGAGACGGACAGGATCACCCCCGCAACAGACCTGGTCACCACCCCCCACCCGCTGTACAACTTCCTGCATACGGCCCGAACGGGCAGCACGACAGGAAAGCGGGTGACCGAATGACCAGTACCGCGGAGGAACGCCAGCGGGAAATCGTACGAGCCGCCCGCACCACAGGCGCCGTGGACGTCAACACCCTCGCCACCCAGCTCGGCGTGGCGAAGGAAACCGTGCGAAGAGACCTCCGCGCCCTGGAGGACCACGGCCTGGTCCGCCGTACCCACGGCGGCGCCTACCCCGTGGAGAGCGCCGGCTTCGAGACGACCCTCGCCTTCCGCGCCACCAGCCACGTACCCGAGAAGCGCCGGATCGCGACCGCCGCGGCCGAGCTGCTCGGGGACGCCGAGACCGTCTTCGTCGACGAGGGCTTCACCCCGCAGCTCATCGCCGAGGCACTGCCCGCGGACCGGCCGCTGACCGTGGTCACCGCGTCCCTGCCGGTCGCGGGCAGTCTCGCCGAGGCCGGCAACATCTCCGTACTGCTGCTCGGCGGCCGGGTCCGCCCCGGCACCCTCGCCACGGTCGACCACTGGACGACGAAGATGCTGGCCGGCTTCGTCATCGACCTCGCCTACATCGGCGCCAACGGCATCTCCCGCGAGCACGGCCTGACCACCCCCGACCCGGCCGTCAGCGAGGTCAAGGCGCAGGCCATCCGGGCCGCCCGCCGCACCGTGTTCGCGGGCGTGCACACCAAGTTCGGGGCGGTCAGCTTCTGCCGGTTCGCGGAGATCGGCGCGCTGGAGACGATCGTCACGAGCACGCTGCTGCCCTCCGCCGAGGCCCATCGGTATTCGCTGCAGGGGCCACAGGTCATCCGCGTCTGAAAGACAAACCCACCCTCCAGGGCACCCCTCTGCCCCAAGCATGCCCTTTATATCCCCATATGTTCAGGAGCGATCCATGCGCACCCAGAGCCGACGACGGCCGCCGCGAGCCCTGCTCGCCATGGCCGCCGCAGGGACGCTGCTCGCCCCGCTGCTCTCCGGCTGTTGGGTCGGGGCGGGCGGGTCCGGTTCCGGCGGTGACTCCGTCAACGTCCTGATGGTCAACAACCCGCAGATGGTGGAGCTGCAGAAACTCACCAAGGCGCACTTCACCAAGGAGACCGGCATCAAGGTGAACTTCACCGTGCTGCCGGAGAACGACGTCCGCGACAAGATCAGCCAGGACTTCGCCAACCAGGCCGGCCAGTACGACGTGGCGACGCTCTCCAACTACGAGATCCCGATCTACGCCAAGAACGGCTGGCTGCACGAGATGAACTCGTACGTGGCCAAGGACCCGTCCTACGACGAGCAGGACGTCCTCAAGCCGATGCGCCAGTCCCTGACCGCCGACGACGGCAAGCTCTACGGGCAGCCCTTCTACGGCGAGTCGTCCTTCCTGATGTACCGCAAGGACGTCTTCGCGAAGAAGGGCCTGACCATGCCGGCCCACCCCACCTGGGACCAGGTCGCGAAGCTCGCCGCCGAGGTCGACGGGGCCGAGTCCGGGATGCGCGGCATCTGTCTGCGCGGCCTGCCCGGCTGGGGTGAGGTCATGGCACCGCTGACCACCGTGGTGAACACCTTCGGCGGCACCTGGTTCACCAAGGACTGGAAGGCACAGCTCGACTCCCCCGCCTTCGAGAAGGCGACGAAGTTCTATGTCGACCTCGTGCGCAAGCACGGCGAGTCCGGAGCCGCCCAGTCCGGCTTCGCCGAGTGCCTGAACAACATGACCCAGGGCAAGGTCGCCATGTGGTACGACGCCACGAGCGCCGCCGGTTCGCTGGAGGCGAGCGGCTCCCCGGTCAAGGGCAAGCTCGGCTACGCGCCCGCGCCCGTCGAGAAGACGGACAACGCCGGCTGGCTCTACACCTGGGCCTGGGGCATCCAGAAGGCCTCCCGCAACCCCGACAAGGCCTGGAAGTTCGTCTCCTGGGCCTCCAGCAAGCAGTACGAGGAGCTGGTCGGCGAGACCAGCGGCTGGCCCAACGTGCCCGCCGGCAAACGCGCCTCGACCTACACCAACGCCGAGTACGTCAAGTCGGCCGCCGCCTTCCAGGAGATGACGAAGGAGGCCATCGAGGGCGCCAGGCCCAACGACCCGGGGGTCCAGCCGCGCCCCGCGCCCGGCATCCAGTTCGTCGGCATCCCCGAGTTCACCGATCTCGGCACCAAGGTCTCCCAGGAGATCAGCGCGGCCATCGCCGGACGCCAGTCCGTCGAAGCGGCCCTGAAGAAGTCCCAGCAGCTCGCCGAGAAGATCTCGAAGGAGTACGAGGGGCGATGAGCGCCACGACAACGGCTCCGATAGCCGCAACTCCCGTACGCACCACGCGCCAACCGTCCACCCGGATGCGCGCCTGGGCCACCCGCGCCCCACTGCTGCCCGCCCTGGTCTTCATGATCGTGGTGACCCAGCTGCCCTTCGTGGCCACGCTGATCATCTCGTTCTTCGACTGGAACGCCCTCTATCCGAAGGCCCGTCACTTCACCGGCCTCGACAACTACAAGGAGGTCCTCACCGACGCGGACCTGCGCCACTCGGTGTGGACGACGGTCCTGCTGACGGTCACGGTCGTCCTGGTCAGCCTGGTCCTCGGCCTGGCGCTGGCGCTCCTGCTGGACCGCAGGTTCCGCGGCCGGGGCATCGTCCGCACGCTGCTGATCGCGCCATTCCTGGTGGTCCCGGTGGCCGCGGCCCTGCTGTGGAAGCACGTGCTGTTCAACCCCGAATACGGCCTGCTGAACGGCCTGTTGCACTACGTCGGCGGCCCGCAGCCCGACTGGATCTCCGACAACCCGCTGCTCGCGGTCGAGGCATCCCTGATCTGGCAGTGGACGCCGTTCATGATGCTGATCCTGCTGGCGGGCCTGCAGAGCCGTGACAACGAGCAGTTGGAGGCCGCGCGGGTGGACGGCGCGAACGACTGGCAGATCTTCCGCCATCTGACGCTCCCGCACCTGCGCCGCTACCTCGAACTCGGCGCGCTGCTCGGCTCGATCTACATCGTCCAGAACTTCGACGCGGTCTTCACCATCACCTCCGGCGGCCTGGGCACCGCCAACCTCCCCTACACCGTCTACCAGAGCTTCTACCAGGCCCACGAGAACGGCCTCGCCTCGGCCGCGGGCGTCCTGGTGGTCATCGGCTCGATCATCATCGCGACCTTCGCGCTGCGCGTGGTGTCGTCCCTGTTCCGCGAGGAGGTGTCCCGCGCATGAACGCCGTACTGCGTCGAGGCGGGCTCGGGCTGGTGGCCTGGCTGGTCGGCATCGTCTTCTTCCTGCCCATCGCGTGGATGGCGCTGACGTCCTTCCACTCGGAGGCGGACGCGGCCACCAACCCGCCGTCCTTCGGGGCCGCCCTCACCCTGGACGGCTACCGCGAGTTCTTCGGCACGGGCGGCGGCGCGAGCCCCTGGCCGTCGCTGATCAACTCCGCGGTGGCGTCGATCGGTTCGACGGTCCTGGTGCTGCTGCTGGCGCTCCCGGCGGCGTACGCCCTGTCGATCCGGCCGGTGAAGAAGTGGACGGACATCCTGTTCTTCTTCCTGTCCACGAAGATGCTGCCGGTGGTGGCGGGCCTGCTGCCCATCTACCTGTTCGCCAAGAACACGGACATGCTGGACAACATCTGGTTCCTGGTCGTCCTCTACACCTCCATGAACCTGCCGATCGCGGTGTGGATGATGCAGTCCTTCCTCGCCGAGGTCCCGGTGGCCATCATCGAGGCGGCCCGGGTGGACGGGGCCCGCCTGCCGACGATCCTCGCGCGCGTGGTCGCCCCGATCGCGCTGCCCGGCATCGCCGCGACCGCCCTGATCTGCTTCATCTTCAGCTGGAACGAGCTGCTGTTCGCGAGGGTGCTCACCGGCGTGGTGGCCGAGACCGCCCCCGTCTTCCTGACCGGCTTCATCACCAGCCAGGGCCTGTTCCTGGCCAAGGTGTGCGCCGCGTCGCTCGTCATCTCCCTGCCGGTGCTCGCCGCGGGGTTCGCCGCCCAGGACAAACTGGTCCAGGGCCTGTCCTTGGGAGCCGTCAAATGAAGGCCGCCGTCATCGAGTCCGTGGGCCGCGCCGTCGTCACCGAGGTCCCCGACCCGACACCCGGCCCCCGCGAGGTCGTCGTCCAGGTCGCCGCGTGCGGCCTGTGCGGCACCGACCTGCACATCCTCCAGGGCGAGTTCGCGCCCAAGCTGCCGATCGTGCCGGGCCACGAGTTCGCCGGCGAGGTGGTCGGCGTCGGCGCCCAGGTCACCGAGGTCGCGGTCGGCGACCAGGTGGCCGTCGACCCGTCCCTCTACTGCTACGAGTGCCGGTACTGCCGTACCGGCCACAACAACCTCTGCGAACGCTGGGCGGCGATCGGCGTCACCACCGCCGGCGGCGCGGCCCAGTACGCGGTCGCCCCGGTCGCGAACTGCGTGAAGCTCCCCGAACACGTCCGCCCCCAGGACGCGGCCCTGGTGGAGCCCCTGTCCTGCGCGGTCCGCGGTTACGACGTCCTCCAGTCCCGCCTCGGCGCGCACGTCCTGATCTACGGCTCCGGGACGATGGGCCTGATGATGCTGGAACTCGCCAAGCGCACCGGCGCGGCGAGCGTCGACATCGTCGACCTGAACCCGGCCCGCCTGGAGACGGCGGTACGGCTCGGCGTCTCGGCGTCGGCGGCGAACGCGGACGAGCTGGACCGGCCGCAGGGCTGGGACCTGGTCGTCGACGCGACGGGCAACGCGGCAGCGATCCAGGACGGCCTGGACCGGGTCGCGAAGGCGGGCACCTTCCTCCAGTTCGGGGTGGCGGACTACGCGACCCGCGTGACCATCGACCCGTACCGCATCTACAACCAGGAGATCACCATCACCGGCTCCATGGCGGTCCTGCACAGCTTCGAGCGGGCGGCCGAGCTGTTCGCGAACGGGGTCCTCGACCCGGAGGTCTTCATCAGCGACCGGATCCCGCTGGAGCGGTACCCGCAGGCGCTGGAACAGTTCGCGGCGGGGGTCGGGAGGAAGATCGTCGTGGTGCCGTAGAAGTTTAAGGGAACGGTAAAGCGAGGTCGTTCGTTCACCGGGCATGACAGCTATGACCCCTGGCTCGAACATCCCTCTCCCCACCGCCCGCGTGACGGTGGACGTCGCCGCCCCGGTGCGGCTCGACGTGTCGGGCCTGCTGCTCACGGGCGACGGCAAGGTGCGCTCGGACGACGACTTCATCTTCTACAACCAGCCGAGCGGCCCCGGTGTGACCTACCGCTCGGGCGGTGGTACGGCACCGGACGCGATCCTCGTCGACACGGCCGCGCTGCCGCCGGGTATCGAGAAGATCGTGGTCACCGCCAGCCCGGACGCCGCCGGGCAGACCTTCCAGGGCATCGAGCCGACGGCCACCGTCCGGGGCACGGACGACGGCTCGGTGCTGGCCACCTTCACCCCGCCGCAACTCGGCACCGAGACGGCGCTGGTGGTCGTCGAGATCTATCTCCGCAACGGCGCGTGGAAGGCCCGAGCGGTCGGCCAGGGGTACGCCAACGGGCTCGCGGGCATCGCCACCGACTTCGGCGTCTCGGTGGAGGAGCCGGCGCCCGCCCCCGTGGCCCCGGCGGCTCCCGTCGCCCCGCCCGCGCCCGCCATGCAGCCCCCGGTGGCACCGCCGGTCCCGCCGCTGTCCACCATGCCGCCGCCCCCGCCCACGCCCGCACCCGTGGGGGGTCCGCCCGCCCCGGGCGCCGGGAAGATCAACCTCGACAAGGGCCGGGTCAGCCTCCAGAAGAACCAGACGGTCTCCCTGGTCAAGGGCGGCCGCCCGCTGCTCTCGCAGGTCAAGATGGGCCTCGGCTGGGAGCCGGCCTACCGCGGCAAGGACATCGACCTGGACGCCTCGGTCATCGCGTACGGCCCGCAGCGCAACCACGTCGACAGCTGCTACTTCGGCAAGCTGTCCATCCTCAACGGCGCGGTCAAGCACTCCGGCGACAACCTCACGGGCGAGGGCGGTGGTGACGACGAGGTGATCGTGGTCGACCTCGGCCGCCTCCCCCAGGAGGTCACCGGCCTGGTCTTCACGGTGAACTCCTTCTCCGGCCAGAAGTTCACCGAGGTCGCCAAGGCCTACTGCCGCCTCCTGGACGCGGCGACGGGCGAGGAACTGGTCCGCTTCGACCTCACCAGCGCGGAGGCTCAGACGGGCGTGATGATGGCGAAGCTGATCCGCCAGTTCTCCGGTGAGTGGGACATGACGGCGATGGGCGACTTCGTGAAGTCCCGCACGGTGCGCGGGATGGTGAAGCCGGCCGCCCAGGCGCTCTGACCAGCGCGACTACGTCCGCAGCCCCTCCGTCAGTAGCGACAGATACCGGCGGAGGTGCTGCGTCCCGCCGTTCGCCAGTTCCGAGGCCGACGCCACCCCGTGGGCCAGCCGCAGCACATCGATCGACTCGACGTCCTTGCGCAGGGTCCCCTCCCGCTGCGCCGCCTCCACCAGCCGCTGCGCCGCCCCCTTCATATGGGTTCCGCACGCCGTGAGGGCGACATTGCTGCCGTCCGTCACGGCCGAGCCCAGCAGCGACTTCAGACCGCGGACCTGAATCGTGCCGATGCACACCTCGTAGAGCCACTCCCCCAGCGCCTCACCCGGCGGCAGCTCCTTCGCGAGCTCGTCCCCACGGTTGCCGAGCGCCTCGATGGTGTCGACGTACACCGCCTCCAACAGCGCCTGCCGCGTCGGGAAATGCCGGTACAGCGTGCCCGAACCGACCCCCGCCCGCTTGGCGATGTCATCGAGCGAGGCCTGCTCCCCGTGCTCGGCGAAGGCCTCCGCCGCCGCCTTCAGCAACCGCTCGTAGTTGCGCCGGGCGTCCGCGCGCATGGGCCTGACCTGCGTCATCCAGATACTCCTTGCGAACCGGGGACCCTCTCCGTATCTTAGCGAGAGTTAAACGGAGACAGTCCCCGGTTATCTCCGCGGGCCACCCTGACCTGCCCACATCCGTCACTGCGTGCTGCCCGCACCCACCTCACCGGGGACCTCGAAACGGGAGAACTCCATGTCCACCCCGTCCACGACCACCGGCACACGCTCCGCCCCACCGGACCACCCCGCCCGACTGGGCACCGTCCTCCTCGTCGTAGTCACGGCCTATTTGATGGTGGGCGTCGACTCCACCGTCGTCAACGTAGCTCTGCCGGACATCCAGCACGACCTCGGCTTCAGCCGCACCGGCCTGTCCTGGGTCCTCAACGCCTACACGCTCGCCTTCGGCGGTCTGCTGCTGCTCGGCGGCCGGGTCGGCGACATCATCGGCCGCCGCCGTACGCTCGTCACCGGCGTCCTGGTCTTCGCCGCGTCCTCCCTGCTCGGCGGCCTCGCCGGCGACAGCGCCTGGCTGCTGGCGGCCCGCGCGCTGCAGGGCGTCGGCGCCTCCCTCATCGCACCGTCCACCCTCGCCCTGATCACCACCAACTTCCCCGACGGACCCCGCCGCCACCACGCTCTCGGCATCTACGCCTCCATGGCCGGCATAGGCGCCTCCGTCGGCCTGCTCCTCGGCGGCATGCTCACCTCCTGGGCGTCCTGGCGCTGGGCCCTGCTCATCAACGTCCCGATCGGCGCCGCGGTCGCCCTCGCCCTGCCCCGCTTCGTCACCGAAACCCCGCGCCACGCGGGGAAGTTCGACGCGGCCGGGGCGCTCACGGGCACGGCGGGGATGAGCTCGCTCGTCTACGCCTTCATCCGGGTCTCGGAGTCGGGCTGGAGCGACAGGCAGGCGATGGTCGGATTCAGCACGGCCGCCGCGCTGCTCGCCGCCTTCACCCTGGTCGAGTCCCGCGCACCCCAGCCGATCATGCCGCTGCGCCTCTTCTCCGACCGCAACCGCGCGGGCGGCTACGCGGGCGTCCTGCTGCTGCCGGCGGGCATGTTCGGGGCCTTCTACTTCCTCACCCTGGTCAGCCAACAGGTGCTGGACTACAGCCCGTTGCGGGCAGGCTTCGCCTTCCTGCCGATGACCCTGGCGATGTTCACGACCGTGCGCTTCGTGCCGCGGCTGCTGCCCCGGTTCGGCGCCAAACCGGTGCTGCTCACCGGCATGGCCCTGCTCGCCACGGCCGCCGCCTGGCTGTGGCGCCTCGAACCCGGCGACGGCTACGCGGACGGCCTGCTCGGCCCGCTCCTGCTGATGGGAATCGGCGTCGGCCTCAGCTTCATGCCGCTCAACGCGACCATCCTGGCCCGTATCCAGCCGCACGAGGCGGGCGCCGCGTCAGGTCTGCTGCAGACGCTCCAGTGGCTCGGCGGCACGCTCGGACTGTCGGTCCTGGTCACGGTGTTCGGCACGGCGACGCGCCACGCGTCGGGCACTCCGGCCGAGGTGCTCACCGAAGGGGCGGCGCGTGCCTTCGGCGTGGGCGCGCTGATCGCCGTAACCGCCCTGCTCGTCTGTGCGTTCGTGATCACCGGGCAGCGGAGGACCACCCGGTGACAGCAGTGCCCGCCCCGCCTCCGGTGGGTACCGGGGGCGGGCAGGGGGCGAACTCGCCCTGTTCTCAGTCCTGTTGGGCGGGCTCGGTCCGTGCGGGGCGGCGGGCGACGCCCACGCCGACCAGGCACAGGGCGCCGCCGGCCAGTGCGAGCGCCGACGGGAACTCGCCCAGGGTGGGCCAGGCCAGCACCACGGTCAGGGCCGGGACGATGTAGGTCACCGCGCCCAGGCGCCCCGCCGGCATCTGGGAGAGGGCGTAGGACCAGGTCCAGAACGCGAGCGCGGTCGGCAGGAGCCCCAGGTAGACGACGCCCGCCCAGCTGCCCGCCGAGGCGTCGCCGAGGTCGTCGACCAGCTGGCCCGCGAAGGGCAGACAGGCGACGGCACCGATCGCGGAGGCGTAGGCGGTGACCTGGAGCGGCGAGGCGTGCGAGAGCGCCGGCTTCTGGAAGATGACGCCCACCGCGTGCCCGGCCGAGGCGGCCAGGCAGAGCAGCACACCGGCGACGGCCGTGTCGCCGCCACCGCTGGAGGCCCCGGCCAGCGCCGCACCGGCGAAGGCCACCGCGAGGCCGATCAGCAGCGGGCGCGGGAAGCCCTCGTGCAGCAGGAAGCCCGCGAGCAGCGCCACCATCAGCGGACCGGTGCCGACGAGAAGGGCGGCCGTGCCCGCGTCGGTGTGCTGCTCGCCCCAGTTGAGCGCCACCATGTAGAGCCCGAACCAGAAGACGCCCATGCCGGCGATCCCGGGCCACGCGGCGCGCGGCGGCAGTCCCTCGCGGCGGACGGCCACCACGGCGAGGAGCGCGAGGGAGCCGACGAGGAGGCGGCCGAGCGCCAGGGCGCCGGGGTGCACGTTCTCGCCGACGTGCCGGATCGCCACGAAGGCGGAGGCCCACAGCACCATGGTGAGCAGTGCGGCGGCCGTCGCGGCGGGCGGGATCTTCGCCGCCTCGACGGGGGGTGTCTCAGTCCGTGCCATCGGGTACCACCTTGTCCTCTGTGTTCCATCCGCGCAGGACCCGGCGGAGGATCTTCCCAGTGCTGTTGCGGGGCAGGGCGTCGACGAACTCGACGTCCTCGGGGACCTTGTACGAGGTCAGCGCGGCCTCGGCGGTAGCGCGGACCGCCTTGGCCAGAGCGGCGGGACGGCCGGTTCCCGGCTCGGTGACGACGTAGGCGCGCAGGCTCGTCACCCCGCCGGGCCGGCGCACCGCGACGACCGCGGCCTCCCGTATCCCGGCGATACCGGTGATCAGGTCCTCCACCTCGGTGGGGTGGACGTTGGCGCCGGCGACGATCTCGATGTCGTCCACCCGGCCGAACAGCCACACCAGGCCGTCCTCGTCGAGGCGGGCGGAGTCGCCGGTGGTGAACCACTCGTCGGGGGCCAGCCGGTGCGGAGGCAGGCTGCCGCGCCGTACGCCGGGGCCGATGGTCGGACCGGCGATCTGCAGCCGCCCGACCTCGCCGGCCGGTACGGGCACCTCGGCGTCGTCGACCACCCGCACCCGGTACGGGGGCAGGATGCGGCCGAGGCTGTAGGGGTGGATCTCGTCGGGGCCGTTGGCCAGGACGGCGTGGCCGATCTCGCTCGTGCCGCAGATGTTCAGCAGGCGCGGTCCGAGGATGCGGCGCAGCCGGTCCTCCAGCGGCCGGGGCAGTGTCTCCCCGGCGACGAGTGCCAGCCGCAGCCGGCCCAGGACCTGCGCGTCGGGGTGGGCCAACAGCCGGGCGTAGAAGCTGGGTTGGGCGTAGAGGACGCTGACGCCGTGGCGTTGCAGGACCGACAGGGCGATCGTCTCGTCGGCACGCTCGGGTGTCAGTACGGCCGAGGCGCCGCGCTGGAGCGGCAGGAGGACCGAGTTGCCGAGGCCGTAGGCGAAGTACATCCGTGAGACGGAGTAACTCACCTCGCCCTGGCGGAGCGAGAGGACGCCGCCGATGGCCCGGTCGAAGTGGCGGGCGTCGCCGTGGTCGTGGAAGCAGAGGCGGGGCGCGCCCGTAGTGCCGGAGGTGAACACGGCGAAGGCGGGGGCGTCGGACGGCACCGGCTCGGGCGCGCCGGCCGAGTCGTCGTCGGCCTCCGTGAGGTCCCGCGGGGTGACGGTCCGGCCGCGGAACTCCTCCCGCAACGCGGCGTCGGAGACGACGATCGACGCCTCGGCGATCTCCTCGCTGGAGCGCAGTTCGTCGGCGTGGAAGAACGTGTTCACCGGGACGGCCACCGCGCCGATCCGCAGGACGGCCAGGAACGTCACCACGAAGGTGACGCTGTCCGGAAGCGCCAGCAGCACCCGCTCCCCGCGGCCGACGCCCAGCGCCCGGAGGGCTCCGGCGGTGCGCCGTACCCGGTCGTACACCTCGCCGTAGGAGTAGCGGTGGGTGCCCTGGAGGTAGGCGGTCCGCTCCAACCAGCCCTTCTCGCGGGCGAGTTGCTCCAGCCGTGCGGCCAGGTTGGCGTCGGCGGGCGCGGTCTCGGCGGGCGCGGCCCCGGAGTGCGTGAGGATGTCGGTCACGAGCACACTCCCTCTATCTCCACCAGCAGGTCGGGGCGGCAGACGGCGACGTTGAAGTACGCGATGTCGGTCTCGCGGGGGAACGCGGACTCGCAGATGCCCCGCACCACGGGGAGATCCTCGGCGTCGCGGACGTAGACCTTGACCTGGTCGAGGTCCTTGACGTCGTAGCCGACGCCGTCCACGCCGTGCCGGCCGAGGTTGTCGCCGCCGACCAGGGCCTCGATGTTGCGGAGGGTCTCCTCGGTCTGCCGGGCAACGTTGTCGACGTGCACCGTGTCGTCGCCCAGGATGCTCGCGGTGCCCGACACGAACAGCCGCCCGGCGCCCCGGGCTTCGAGGTCCCGCAGGAAGGTCGCCCGGGCGAAACTCGGCGACTTGGGCCCGTACGCGGAGGGGTATTTGTAGGCGGGCGTCTGCCGGGGGTTCTCCAGGTGTACGGCGCGGCCGGGCTTCGCGGCGATGAAGCAGAGGTCGACGCCGGGGCTGAGCGTGCCGATCCCGGTGGCGGCGGGCAGTTGCGGGAACTGCTCGGCGTAGGTGGCGAAGGCCTCCGCCCGGCCGATGCAGAAGTCGCGGTAGATCTCCAGGCCTTCGGCGTTCGGGCTGGTTATGCCGCCGATGAGGTTCCACATGCGGACCAGGTCGGTGTAGCCGCGTTCCCAGGTGAACTTCAGGGCGTTCTCGTAGAGTTCGCGCGCCGCCTCCCGGTAGACCGGCCGCGGTCCGAGGCGGGCCGCGTAGAAGAGGTGTTCGCCGTCCTCGGCGAAGACGGCGTCCCCGGCGGTGCCGGACCGCACGGGGCGGTCGGTCCGCCAGATCTCCTGGACGGGCGGGGCGAGTTCGTTCGCCATGTGGGTGGTCAGCCGCGGGCTGCCGTCGTCCAGTCCGGGTGCGCCGGGGGCGTCGGCGAAGCTGATCCGCCCCAGGACGTTGTCGCCGCGTTGTACGTCGGTTGTCCCCGGCAGGCCCCCGGCCGGATTCAGATCGGACCAAACGCCCGGTAAAGGCCTTACGGACTGGCGGTGGCTCATGCGTCTCCCATGCTTCGGCCCAGCTTGTGTTGCTCGGTTGTTGCAGATCGACGAAGACGGCGTGCCGGGTTTCGGCGCGCGCCCCTCTCCCGTTGAAGAATCAATCGGCGGCCGCCCGACGGGCAGCCGTCGACTTACGTCAGACACGAATACGAAGGGGAGACAAACCATGACCATCGACGACATCTCCGTACTGCCGGACGTCCCGCAGGCGGGCACAGCGGCCAGTGAGGTGTACACGTTCGCCTTACGCAGCGACTGGGTCGACATACACCGCTGCGTACGAGATCTCGGCATCTCCGAGGCGGAGGCCGCCGAGGCCATCGAGGACCTCGTCCGGCTGCGGCTGCTGCACCTGGTGCACGGCTGCACCTACGCCTATGTGGCCGTCAATCCGCTGACCGCCTCCCTGCAACTGCTGGCCGTGCACGACGAGGCCTTGCAGCAGCGGCGACACGAACTGGAGCGGCTGCGGCAGCAGATGCACAGCCTGCTGCCGCTGTACCGGGCCAACCTCGTGGACGAGGCCCGACCGCCGCACGTCCAGCGGGTCGAGGACCCCTCGGCGGCCGGGGGCATCCTCTCCACGGTCACCGCGGAGGCCGAGCGGGAGATCCTGCTGTCGCTGCCCGCGGAGGATCCCTGGGAGGAGCCGGCCGACCCGGACCGCGGCCCGTGGCCGAGATACGCCGGGACGCGCCCCGGCCTGCTCCGGGTGCTGCTGCCGGAGGCCGCCCGCTTCGACGTACGGATGCGCGAGCGGGCCGAGGCCCTGTACGCCCGCGGCGGCGAGGTGCGTACGGCCGCCGCCTCGCCGACCTGGCTGCTGGTCGTCGACGCCGAGGTCGCCGTGGTCCCGGTCGGGGAGGGACCGGGACTCAGCGTGGTACGCGAACCGTCCGTGGTCGCCGCGCTGTGGCGCACACTCGACGGCGCGTGGGGCGAGGCACGCCCCTTCGACGGCCGCTACGACCACGACAGCGCCCGCTCGGCCTCCGCGCTGATCGACGGGTCCATCGAGCGCATGCTGCTGAACGGCCTGGAGGACAAGGTGATCGCCCGGCGCCTGGACATCTCCCTGCGGACCTGCCAGCGGCGGATCGCGGACCTCTTGGACGCGTTGGGCGCCAGAACACGGCTCCAGGCCGGGTACGTGCTCGGGCGGCGCGCGCGGACCGCGGAGCGGCGGGTGGCGGCATAGGAAGCCGCCACGAGGCCCGCGCTCGAACCGCCCGCTAGAACAGGGCGCTGTAGGCGTTGAGTGCCGGCTGCCCGCCCAGGTGGGCGTAGAGCACCGTGGAGTCCCGGTCGATCTCCCCTCGTTCGACCAGGTCGACCATCCCGGCCATCGACTTCCCCTCGTACACGGGGTCGGTGACCATGCCCTCGGTGCGGGCGGCCAGCCGCATCGCCGCCAGCGTGGTCTCGTCGGGGATGCCGTAGATCCCGGCGTGGTACCGCTCGTCCAGCTCCACGTCCGCTTCGGTCAACTCCTTCTTTACGCCGATGAGCTGACCGGTGTTGTGGGCGATCCGGGCGATCTGCTCGCGGGTGGCGGCGGGCTTGGCCGAGGCGTCGATGCCGATCACCCGGCGCTCCCGGCCGCCCGCCTGCTCCAGGGCACGGAAGCCGGCGACCATGCCCGCCTGGGTCGACCCGGTCACCGAGCACACCACGACCGTGTCGAAGAAGACCCCCAGATCCCGCTCCTGCTCGGCGACTTCGTACGCCCATCCGGCGAACCCGAGGCCGCCGAGCGGGTGGTCGGAGGCGCCGGCCGGGATGGCGTACGGTTTGCCGCCCGACTCCTCGACGTCCCTCAGTGCCTGCTCCCAGCTCTCCTTGAAGCCGATCCCGAACCCGGCCTTCACCAGCCGTACGTCGGCCCCGGCGAGGCGGCTGAGCAGGATGTTGCCGACCTTGTCGTAGACGGAGTCGGGCCACTCCACCCAACTCTCCTGGACCAGCACGCACTTGAGCCCGGCGCGGGCGGCGACGGCGGCGACCTGGCGGGTGTGGTTGGACTGGACGCCGCCGATCGACACGAGGGTGTCGCAGCCCTTGGCGAGGGCGTCGGCGACCAGGTACTCCAGCTTGCGGGTCTTGTTGCCGCCGTACGCGATGCCGGAGTTGCAGTCCTCACGCTTGGCCCAGAGCGCGGCGCCGCCGAGGTGCGCGGTCAGGCGCTCCAGCGGGTGCACCGGCGAGGGGCCGAAGAGGAGGGGGTAACGGTCGTACGAGGAAAGGGACATGAGTCCTCCCGGGGTGGGGATCAGTCGCCGTCGGCGAGGTCGGCGAGGGTGCGCCAGATCTCGGCGGTGACGCGGACCGCCTCGTCCACCCGGCCGGCCGCGCAGGCGTCGATCAGCTGCTCGTGCAGTCCGGCCGAACGGCAGGTGCTCTCCCCGAAGCGGCGTCGCTCCAGGCGGCGGATGAGCGGGGTGTGGCGGGCGATCGTCGCGGCGGCCGCGCGGTTCGCGGCGACCCGGACGAGGACGTCGTGCAGCGCGTCGTCGGCAAGCAGGGCCTCGTCGACGTCACCCACGGCGACGGCGACGGCGAACCGCTCGTTGGCGGTGCGCATCGCCTGGACGTCGGCGGCGAACATCCTGGGCACGGCGACCCGGGTGGCCAGCTCGTGCATGGCGCCGACCACGGCGGCCGCGTCCCGCACATCGGCGGCCACCACCGGCGTGACCCGCGTGTAGCTCTGCGGCTTGCTCTCCAGCAGGCCCTCGTCGACCAGCCGGGAGAAGGCCTCCCGCACCGGCGCCCGGGACAGCCCCAGCCGCTCGGCGAGCTCGGCGTCCCGCACCACGGCGCCGGGCTCGATCTGCCCGGCCACGATGGCGTCCCGGATGGCTTCGTAGGCGCGGTCCCTGAGGAGGGTGCGCCGGACTGGTCGTATGGCCTCCACAACTGAAATGTTAGATGTCAATCACGGACCCCGGCAAGGGCCGGCCAGGCCGGGCATGGGTGTGGCCCGCACCCCCCGTAGAAGTGCGGGCCACGATCAGGCGGCCGACTCGATCGGCCGGCTCAGGCGGCCCAGGGCCAGTCGGCGTCCCGTGCCGCCTCCAGCAGCGGGACCATCCGGAAGGCCGCGTCCGAGAGGCCGCCGAAGGTGTGCCGGTTCGCCTTGCCGGACGGGCCGTGGCCCACGCGGTAGCCGGCGAGGTTCCAGGTGTAGACCGGCACCTTCGCCGGGACCTGCTCGGTCGGGTCGCCGTACTGGCTGTAGGCGTACTGCTCGTCGGTGACGATCAGCACCCGGTCCTGCCCCCGGTAGTGCGCGCGGATCGCGCTGACGGTGTCGGTCCCGCCCAGGTCGCCGAAGCGCCCGAGGATCTTCAGCACCGACTCGCGCTTGCCGTGGCTCAGCCGCCGGTTGGTGGTGCCGAACTCGACGAGGTCCGCGTGCTGTGCCCGCAGCGCGAGGGCCGTGCCGAAGATCGCCGCCGCGTCGGCCCGGTTGAGCTCCGAGCGGTCCGACAGCGGAGCCCACATCGAGCCCGACCGGTCGACCAGCACAAGCGTGCGGCCGGGCAGCGCGGGCACGTTGGCCAGCGAGTGCCCGAGCGCCTGCTCCAGCGGGTACGACCAGCGCAGCGAGGGCGCGTGCCGGTACGCGGCGAGGTACCGGAAGGGGAACTGCCGCGACCGCGCGACCTCGGCCGGATCGCTGATGCGCGCGGCCACCACGGCCGCGGCCTCGTCCGACACACCCGCTTGGTCGAAGTTACGGAGGTTGCGGACCAGCGCCATCGAGCCCATGGACGGGATCACGGCCTCCCAGGCCGCCCTGTCCATCGGCCCCTGGAGCCACCCGGCCAGCGCCTCCCAGGTCATCCCGGCAGCCGCGAGCCGCTCGGCCCCGCCCTCCGACGTCACGACCGCACGCCGCTCGGCCACCGGCAGCGCCATCAGCTCGCGGTGCGCGGTGAGCACGCGGCTCGACGTGGGCGGCACCGCGGTGTCCGGGTTGTGCCGCCGGTCGAGGGCGTACCGGAACAGCTCGCCCTGCCACGGCTTGTCCGCGTCCGGGGCCGCGTGCACCAGGTTGAGGATGTCGCCGAAGCGGTAGCCCTTGGACGCGGTGTCGTACTTCAGCAGCGACTTGCCGCTGTAGAGGCGGCGCACGGCGTCGGCGATCCCGCGCTTGACGGGCTTGGGGACGTTACGCCCGTACATCGCGGTCCAGTACGCGAGGAACTCGCCGGGCTCGTCGGGGCGCCGCAGCGCGGAGGCCACGACCTGCCGGTTGGCCGGCCCGTCGGTGGCGCCCACGTCGAGGCGCGCCTTCACGTATTCGGCGGCGCCGACGATCGAGGCGGTACGGAGGTTCCCGTCCCCGCGCAGCCAGCCGAGCAGCCCGGCGGTCCACTCGGGATCCTCGACCGCGAGCTGCCGCACGAGCCGCGCGAACCGGTCGTCCCGCTCGGCACCCGCCTCGTAAAAGGTCTGCTGCGACACGTAGTTGGCGACGGCGAGCAGAAAGAGCTCGGAACGCGCGTCCCGCTCACGCCCCTTACCACCCTCGTAGCTGCGCAGTACGCGTCCCGTGGAGGTGACCCGCGAAGTGGGCTGCGCACGGGCGGACTTGCTGTTGAATCGAGCCATGACGAATTCCCCCGAATTCCAGTTCCGGTTTCGGAGGGAGGCGCAGCAAAAGGAAGATGTCCGAGATCAGGATTCGGCGACGGGACTATAACCTGGCGCGTCTTCCATTTCCGCCACATCGGCCCTGAGCCGATGACGGGATTCGAACCCGCATGCTTCAACGAAGCACCAGGGCCCTGAAGTATCCGCTGCCTGCGCACCGGCCACCCACCTTGAGCTGCGCCTCCCCGAGATCAAACAGTTCGCACCGGGAGGTGCAATGAAGTTGTGGTGTCCAGAGATCGAGGTCGGCGGAACCGACGTAGGTGCTCTAACCCCTGAGCTACACCGGCCTGTTGGTACCGGTGGCGGGACTCGAACCCGCGGCCGCCCCATTATGAGTGGAAGTAGGTCCTGCCTTCGCACCTGGACGTGCATAACCTTAGGAGGACGGCCGCGGGTCGAGCGAACGAATTAAACTACGGGCGGAGTTCAGCCGCGCTTCTGACGCTTCCAGGGCCCGGTGATGGCGAGCATGATGCCCGGCGTCTGGATGTTGGCGTACAGCGTCTTTCCGTCGGGCGAGAAGGTGACGCCGGTGAACTCGCTGTACTCGGGGTCGTCCGCGGTGCCGGCGTTGAGTTCGTTGCGGGCGATGGGGTAGGTCCGACCGCTCTCCGTGGCACCGAACAGATGCTGAAGTCCCTCACCGTCCTCGGCGATGACGAGACCACCGTACGGAGACACGGTGATGTTGTCCGGACCGTCGAAGGCACCGTCCACCGACGGGTCCGGATTGACGCCGATGAGGACCTTCAGCGTCAGTGTGCGCCGCTTCGGGTCGTAGAACCAGACCGCTCCGTCGTGCTGGACGGGGCTCTCGGTGCGAGCGTACGAGGAGACGATGTACGTGCCGCCGTCACCCCACCACATGCCTTCGAGCTTGCGGGCGCGGGTGACCTGACCGGCGGTGAACTGCTTACGGACGGAGGTCGTCCGCGCGTCCCGGTCCGGGACGTCGACCCAGTCGACGCCGTACACGGTGCCGATCTTGGTGGCGCGGGAGAGGTCGTCGATGAACTGGCCGCCGGAGTCGAAGCACTTGAAGGCCTGGAGGGTGCCCGCGTTCTCGGCGAGGGTACGCAGCTTGCCGTGGCCGTGGCAGAAGCCCTCGGGCGGGGTCCAGCGGTACAGCAGGCCGTTGGGGTTGGAGGCGTCCTCCGTCAGATACAGATGCCCACGCTTGGGGTCGACGACGACGGCCTCATGGGCATACCGCCCGAGCGCCTTGATGGGCTTGGGATCCCGATTGGCCCGACGGTCCTCGGGATCGACCTCGAAGACATAGCCGTGGTCTTTGGTGAAGCCGTTGGTGCCGGTCTTGTCCTCGGTCTCCTCGCAGGTCAGCCAGGTGCCCCAAGGGGTGTTGCCACCCGCGCAGTTGGTGGCGGTGCCGGCGATGCCGACCCACTCGGCGACCTTGCCGCCGGGCCGCACCTCGACGACCGTGCAGCCCCCGGCCGCGGCCGGGTCGTAGACGAGGCCCTCGGTGAGCGGCACCGGGTGCGGCCAGTTGGCACGGGGCCCGGCCAGCTCGTGGTTGTTGACGAGCAGGGTCGTACCGCGCGGCCCGTCGAAGGTGGACGTACCGTCGTGGTTGGACGGCGTGAACTCGCCCGACTCCAGCTTGGTCTTGCCGCTGTAGGTGATGACCCTGTACTTGAACCCGGCGGGCAGCGCGAGGATGCCGTCCGGGTCGGCGATCAGCGGCCCGTAGCCGACTCCACCGTGGGCGCCGGCGCTCTCCACGCCCTCGCTCTCGACATCGGTGGCGGCGAGCGCGTTGGGTGCCGTGGCGAGGGCTCCGACGCTGCCCGCCAGCGCGACCCCGGCACCGGTGATCGCGGATTTCCTGGCGAAGTCCCTGCGAGTGAGCGACATGGTGTCTCCTGTGACGGTCGGTGTGCCGTGGAGGGTGGCGGACCTCGGATCGGCGCCACCGTCCCGCCCGGGCCTGAACGGCACTTGAACACAGGGCGACTTCGACTGCCGCACTTCCATGAATCCGTACGCACCCGACCACAGGAATCAAAAGACCGTCGGGTACGGGTAATGCCATCCGGCATCGGGCCGTGGTGGCGCGGACCCCCGTCGCGCCACCACGGCGTCTGGTCGCCAGGACCTGTCTCAGGCGGTGCCCAGCAAGGACACCGTCACTCCGAGGCACAACATCAGTCCGGTCCAGGGCATGGCCCGGCACAGATGACGGTTCTTGGCGTGTGCGATGTGACCCAACAGGTGGGCCATGTCCCAGAGTTGACCGCACAGGCGGCCGGGGTCGGTGGCCGGCGGGATGCCGAGCCCCATGAAGCCGAAGGGGCTGAGCGGCAGCGGGAGCTCCAGCCGCGGCCGCATCGCCAGCGCGAGATGGTAGCCGGAGACGAGGAAGGTAACGGCGAAGGCGGCCAGCGCGACATCGGTGACCGCGCCGCGGGGGCGACCGCCGCCTGAGCCGAGCGTGGTCACCACCGCGACCAGCCCGCCGGTATGCACCACGAGCATGCTGTTGACCTTCGCGTCGGCCTCCTGCACATAGCCCTGGAAGGCCGTCAGCGCCCCCAGCCCGGCCGCCACGGCGATCTCGACACCCCTGCCGCCCCCGTAGTCCGTCATCGACGCCCCCTGCCACGTCTCCCGTACCAGCAGAGTGCGCCGTTCAGGGCCCGGACCGTGCATCGCCCGTCACCTGACGGGGAGGCTCCGGAGCGAGAGGGAGGGCGCGTGCGCGCACGGGGCGCGAACCCGGCGCGGTCAGGGTGCCGCCCACTCCTGCGTACGGTCCCCCGGACGGCATGTCTCCAGGGTGAGCGGTTGGCCTTTCCCGTTCCCGGTGAGGCAGTTCGGAGGCTGGGCTCCGTCGCGGAGCTGGACTGCACCCTCCCGGCCCGGCACGGGGACGGCCCGCAGCTCCTGGGTCTGCGGGGTCAGCGTGGGCCGCTCGTCGAGGGAGCGCGAGGTCGCCGGTCCGGGACGGTCGGTCGGGGCGGACGCGGTCCCTTCCGCCCAGGCCGAACCGTCGCCCGGCGCCTCGCCCCGCGTGGTGGAGAACGCCACGGGGGCCAGGACCGCCACCGCGCAGGCCGCCATGGCGGGCACGAGCGCGGCCGCCAGCACCAGTTTGGGCACGGCCCGTACGACCTTCTTCACCCCGGGCATCACGGTCTTGCCGAAGTACCGCCGCATCCGGGTCAGCAGCGACGGGTTCAAGGTGCGGCGCACCTCGTCCACGGTGCGGCCGGGGACGGTGAGGTGGGCGTCGCGCTTCTCGTTCCACTTGTCGAGTACCACGACGGGGACGAAGGCCTCGGGGTCGACGCCTTTCGCCCAGCCGACGCGAATCGTTTGTTCATGGGCATACCGGCTGAGGATCACGACCAGTTGCTGCTCGGGGAACTCCTCCTGCAGCAGTTTCGCCTGTTCGGCGTCGACCAGCCGTTTCGCCTCGACGGCCCCCTGCCCGGCGATGCCCAGCTCGGCCGTCTCCGCAAGACCCGTGGCCACGGCCAGACGCGCGCGCAGGAGCATGGACGGCTCCCGGTCCACGTTCTGCTTGGCGATGCTGTCTTTGAAGGCCGGGACATAACACGAAACCACCAGGGCCATCAGGTTGCTGGGCCACACCAGCAGATACCCGTCGCCGTCTTTCAGGAAGGCGAGGAGACTGCTCCGCAGCTTGTCGGGCATCTGCCCGAGCGCCGCTGCGTGCGCCCCGCACAGCGCCGCCTGTGCCGGGCGCATCTCCGGGCCGGGAAAACGGCTGTAATGGCCAAGATCGACCCGAACAAAGACAGCGTCGTAAGGGGGCTCGGCTGGATCTGATCCGAATCCGTCATCGGAACCGGACGCGTTGTCGTGCAACGTGCGCGCCTGACCAATCCTGAAGCAGGAGAACGAAGTCCATAGTCGTATGACAGCAGTGCTTACCACATCTGTCCGAGAGGTCGCCACCTGGCGCCGGGTTACCTTCGGTACCTTTTTTCACACCCCGTCGGCGACCTTCCGAAGCCCCGTCAGATCCGTGACGATGACGCGCCGGTGGTGGGCGTCCACGAGATTACGCAGTTCCCTCAGCGCCCGGTACGCCGTGCTCTCTGAGACCCCGATCAGCTCGCCCCATTCCATGTGTTTGAGGTCGACCGGAAGGATGATCTCGCGTCCGCGCACCGACTGCCCGAAGTCGTCGGCCATTTCGACCAGCACCCGGGCCAACCGCACGGTTGGAGACCGGTGATGGAAGTCGACCCGGCGCCGGGTGGCCGCCGTCAGCTTCCGGCTGACCGTCTCCTGAAGCCGCCGCAGCACCTCCGGATGCTCCTCCGCAACCGCATCGAACTCGGACCAGCCGAGCCGCATCGCGGTCACCGGCGCAACGCCACAAGCCCTGACCGACGCACTGCGCGGCGCCCCGCTCATCCCCGCAAGCTCACCCACCAGATCACCGCTCATACGTACGGCGACAAGCGTCCAGCCCCCATCTGCGAGGGCCGCGGTGACCTTGACATATGAGGCGACCAACAGAAAGACGTCAGAACTGATGTCCCCCTCCTCGATCAGCACCGCACCCGAGGCAAAGGAGACGAGCGACGCCCGCCCGGCGAGGGCAAGTTGCCCCACACGACTCAGGCCACCAAGGAAACTGTCGGCACGCCAGTTCGAGCAAGCCTCCCGCACCAGCCGCTCCGCCGCAGCCCGGTCCATGCGCACTCCGCCGCCCCCGAAGAGTGAGCCCGCCGACGGCCCGTCGTGCGGTCCTCAGCCCAATCGTTCCCGCAGGGAAGGGCACTTTCACGCCGAACCCAAGCAGGCCACGCACCCCCACACACCCGCAGTCGCGACACAACGGGAGCGGGTCGGGGCGGTACGGCGCAACCCGCCGCTTACGTGGCCCGTTGGGCTCGTTCCCCCCTCAAAACACAGCAGTACCGTCGGCGGCGGGTTCGCCGTACCGCCCCGACCCCGACCCACAACCCACCGTGCGGTCAACTACCTTGCTGCGACCGAGCCTTGAAGGCAGCCTTCCGGGCTTCCTTGGCGATCCGCTTGTCGGGATGCAGCCGCCCCATGGCCTCCAGCACATCCGCCGTAGCCGGATGCTCGACACGCCACGCAGCCGCGAAGAACCCCTGATGCTGCTGCGCCAGCCCCTCGACCAACTCCGTCAACTCCTCGGAGTTCCCCTCGGCGGCAAGCTGCGCGGCAACCGTGTCGACCGTGAGCCAGAAGATCATCGCCTCCGAAGGCGGCGGCACGTCAACGGCCCCCCGCTCGGCCAGCCACACCCGAGCAAGCCCGCCCAACTCAGGATCACCAAGCACGTCCCGCAACGCAGGCTCGGCCTCCCCACCGAGCAACGACAGCGCCTGCTGACACCGCAGCCGCCGCAGCGGCGCACCGACGTCGCCGCCCTTGGCCGCCGCAAGCAACTCCCGCGCCGCAGCAAGGGGTTCACGCCGGTCCAGCCACATCTCGGTCTCGGCCTGCGCAGCCCGCCGCGGAAACGCAGCCGTCCCGTCGAGCAGCGCATCGGCTCCCTTGTCGGCAAGGTCCCCCACGGCGGGCGCCGTCAGCCCGGCCTCCAGCAACCGAGCCCGCAGCCCGTAAAGCCCCAACGGCGTAAGCCGCACCATCCCGTAGCGCGTCACGTCAGTGTCATCGACCGGCGCCGCGGGCTCCTCGTCACCGTCCGCCATCAGCGCCTCGTCAACAGGCTGATACTCGACCAGCCCCACCGGCTCCAGCAGCCGGAACTGATCGTCCAGCTTCATCATCGCGTCGGAGACCTGCTCCAGGACGTCGTTGGTGGGCTCCCCCATGTCCGACGGAACGATCATCGAGGCGGCGAGCGCGGGCAACGGCACAGGCGCCTCACCGGGCCCGTCCTCGCTGACGGTCAACAAGTACAGGTTCCCGAGCACCCCGTCGAGAAAGTCGGCCTCCGCCCCCGGATCCCACTCGAGCCGGGAGAAGTCGATCTCGCCGCCCTCGTCCAGGGCGTCGTCCAGCCCCTCGATGTCCGGCACACTCACGTCGGCGAGCACCGTCTCCAGCGCCCCCTGCCACACCGCGAGCACGTCGTGCGGCGTACCACCGGTCAGCAGCGCGAGGTCCTCCCCCGCCGCGACCGTCCCCTCGTCCTCGTCGACGACCTCCACCAGACCCGCGTCCACGGCCACCCGCCAGGCCTCGCTCGCCTGCGCCTCGGCGTCCACCCCGGCCAGCCCCAGCACCTCGGCGGCAGCCGGCAGCTGCTCGTCGACGAGCCCCGCCCCCGCGTCGACCCGGGTGTCCGGCCCGGCCCAGCGGGCGAGCCGCGCGGCCCGGGCGAGCAGCGGTGTGGACAGCGCGTCCCGCGCCAGCTCCGCTTCGGTGTGCAGCCGCACCGGCGGCAGGGGGGAGCTGTCTGACATCGGTTGATTCTCCTAGGGCGGCTCAGGGACCGTACGACCACCTGGACGCCGTACGACTCAATCGCTCAGCGTAGACGGATTTCGCCCCATGCCGCCCGGTTCATCTCCCGGCCGGTGTCCGTACATGGCCGAAACCTTGACAACTGGCCTGACCAGGCTGGAGATTGACGCGCGTAGAAACCGGCAGGGCAAACCGTCCACTCCGTATCTACGCGCGTCACAGCCCACCGCACCACCCTCGTCCCGGCGCCCACGCACGTCCCCGGAGGGATCCCTTGCCGAGCAAGAAGTCCGCGCGCCTCGCCGCGCTCACCGTCGCCGCCGTCTGTTCCGCGGCGTCCGCCGTAGCCCTGACCTCGCCCGCGCACGCGGACTCCGTGCGCATCCATGACATCCAGGGCACCACGCGTATATCCCCGTACGCCGGCCAGAAGGTCGCCGACGTGGCCGGAATCGTCACCGCCACGCGCACGTACGGCTCCTCCAGAGGTTTCTGGATGCAGGATCCGACCCCGGACGACGACCCGGCCACCAGTGAGGGCGTGTTCGTCTTCACCAGCTCCACCCCGAAGGCCGCCGTCGGCGACTCCGTCACGGTCACCGGCACGGTCTCCGAGTACGTCCCGGGCGGCGCCTCGACCGGCAACCAGTCGCTGACGGAGATCACCAAGCCGACCGTCACCACCGTCTCCACGGGCAACGCGGTCCCGGCCCCGACGGTGATCGACGCGAAGTCGGTGCCCAGCCAGTACACCCCGGCGGGCGACCCGACCGCGAGCAACTCGATCAACGGTCTGACCCTGGACCCGTCGAAGTACGCCCTGGACTACTACGAGTCCCTGGAGGGCATGAACGTCCGGGTCGAGGACGCCCGCGTGGTCACCGCGACCGACCCGTACAGCGAGCTGTGGGTCACGGTGAAGCCGCACGAGAACCGCACCCGCCGCGGCGGCAGCCTCTACGGCTCCTACGAGTCCCAGAACACCGGCCGCCTCCAGATCCAGTCGCTCGGCGCGACCGCCGACTTCCCGGTGGCGAACGTCGGCGACACCCTGACCGGCAGCACGACCGGCCCGCTGGACTACAACCAGTACGGCGGCTACACCCTGGTCGCGAGCGAGCTCGGCACGCTGAAGAGCGCGGGCCTGGAGCGCGAGACGACGCAGAAACAAGCCCGCGGCGAACTGGCGGTCGCGACGTACAACGTCGAGAACCTCGACCCCTCCGACACCACCTTCGCCGCGCACGCCGCCGCGATCGTGAACAACCTCCAGTCGCCCGACATCGTGTCCCTGGAGGAGATCCAGGACAACAACGGCGCGACGGACGACGGCACGGTCGCCGCGGACGTGACGGTGAACAAGCTGATCGACGCGATCGTCGCGGCGGGTGGCCCGAAGTACGACTGGCGCTCCATCACCCCGACGAACGACACCGACGGCGGCGAGCCGGGCGGCAACATCCGCCAGGTGTTCCTGTTCAACCCGGAGCGGGTGTCCTTCACGGACCGCGCGGGCGGCGACGCGACCACCGCGGTCGGCGTCACCAAGACCCACGGCAAGGCCCAGCTGACGGCCTCCCCCGGCCGCATCGACCCGACGAACTCCGCCTGGGCGAGCAGCCGCAAGCCGCTGGTCGGCGAGTTCGTCTTCCGCGGCCGGACCGTGTTCGTGATCGCCAACCACCTCAACTCCAAGGGTGGCGACCAGGGTCTGACCTCGCAGTACCAGCCGGTGGTGCGCAGCTCGGAGACCCAGCGCCACGCGCAGGCGACGCTGGTCAACGCGTTCGTCAAGAGCATCCTCGACGTCCAGAAGAACGCGGACGTCATCGCGCTCGGCGACATGAACGACTTCGACTTCTCCGACACCGCGAAGATCCTGGAGGGTGACGGCGAGCTCTGGTCGGCGATCAAGTCGCTGCCGAAGAGCGAGCGTTACACCTACGACTACCAGGGCAACCAGCAGGTCCTGGACCAGATCCTGATCAGCCCGTCGATCCGGCGCGGCTGCGACTTCGAGTACGACAGCGTGCACGTCAACTCGGAGTTCCACGACCAGATCAGCGACCACGACCCGCAGGTGCTGCGGTTCCGCCCGTAGCGGAGCCGCTCAGGACTGGCTGAACACGCCGTTCAGCCAGTCCTGCCAGGCGAGTTCGTTCGCCTTGGCGTCCGCGTCCGGCGCGAAGTCGTGGATGCTGATACCGACCGGGGCGCCCCAGTGGTCGCGTCCGAAGAAGCGGATGAGGGCGCCGTCGGTCCGCAGCCCGATGAAGTACGGGTTCCGGTAGTCGAGTACGGCGTCGAAGGCGCCCGGCCCCCGCACGGCCACCCTCGCACCCTGGACGTCGTCGCTCCCCAACCCGAGCGCGGACGCCACGGCACCGAAGGCGCCGGCGGCCTGCGAGGCCTCGGGCCCCTGGAGCTGGGCGAAGACGACCGGCCGGGGCGCGAAGTGCGTGAGGTACTCGCGCAGGGTGTGCAGATAGAAGTCGGTGTGCTTGGCCGCACCGTCGTACTGGTTGTCCCAGTCGTCGGTGAAGATGCCGCTGTGCACATAGCGCACCCAGGCGCGCTTGCCGCCGTCGCGCGGCTCGATGGTGTGGTCGAGCTGGTTGGCGCTCTGGGTGGGGAAGCCGACGTCGTCGCTGCGGACGGTGAGGTGGTGCGGCGGGTCGTAGACGGTGACCGTCGAGCCGAAGGCGGCCTTGCCGCCCACCCGCGGCTCGGGCGGGTCCATCGGCCAGAGGTAGGCCCCGCTCGCGTTGGTGATCGCCTCCCACACCTCTTCCGGCGTGGCGTCGACCTCGAACTCGCTGACGATCTCGAATTCCTTGGACATGGTGTGCTCCTGGCTATTCCAACTCGGTCTGTTTCAGCGTGGGATGGACGGCGACGACGATCCGGTGATCGCGTCCCTCCGCGACGTCCGGGGCGTCGTACTTCTGGATCAGCGCGGTGACCCCGGCCGTCAACTCCTGGATGAACGCGGCCCGTTCGGCGGCGGAGGCGAACCGCACCTCGCCGTCCAGGGCGTAAGTGGCCAGCCCTTTGCGGGCCTTGGCCGCGCCGGTGATCAGTGAGCCCACGTCCCGCACCAGCCGCGCGCCGAGGGCGAGCAGCCAGCGGGCGGACAGCTGGTCCCGGAAACGGTCCGGGTCCGGCTGTACAGCGGCGAGTGCGAGCGGGGAGATGACGTACGACGCCGCCGTCGCCCGCATCAGCCGCTCGGTGACGTTGCCCTTGCGGCGCTCACCGGCCAGCTCGACCAGGCCGTGCCGCTCCAGCGCCTTCAGGTGGTAGTTCACCTTCTGCCGCGGCAGCCCGACCTTGCCGGCCAGCATCGCCGCCGACGCGGGTCCGTCCGCCAGCTCGGCGAGCAGCCGGGCCCTTATGGGGTCCAGGGAGACGGCGGCGGCCTCGGGGTCCTCGATCACGGTCACGTCCAACATGTGTCCACCGTCCCACCGAAAACTTTTTTTGTCCAGACGGGCAGAGTTTTCGGTGGGTCGGCGTGGCGGACGGGACGGCGTGGTCGGTAGGACCGCGTAGTCACAGAGGCTCGCGCTAGCCCTGCCCGCCGCCCGCTCCGGGCTCGCGCAGCCGGGCCAGCTGGGTCTGGAACCAGTCGAGGCGGGCCTGCAACAGGGCGGCCTCCGCGGCCAGTTCGGGTACGCCGAGATCGTCGGGGCCCGCGCCGAGGTCGGCGACCCGGCGCGCGCCCGCACTTCCGGCGACGACCCGCAGCCCCTCGCCGGCCAGCCGCGCGAACGCCGCCAGAGACACGGACGTACGACCGCGGACACAGCCCGCGCAGGACGGTGCGAGGGCGCGCCAGCCGGGGCGGCCCCACTCCGCGTCGGCCAGGGCGGCGGCCACGGTTCCGCAGGCGCAGGGGCCGACCGTCGCCGTGCGGACCCGCTGACGGGCGTAGCGGAAGCCGCGTTCGAAGCGGATGAAACGGCCGAGGACGGAGACCTCCAGCAGGACCGCGGCCCGGTGCTCGGCCGTGCACAGCAGTGCCTCGGCCGCCGTACGGTCGTGCACACAGTGGAAGCCGCAGTCGCAGCGGCGGTGCGGTGACCGGTGGCGCAGGCCGTAGACGCAGGACGCGTCGGCCAGGACGCCGTACGGCAGCGCGCCGCCGAGCGACACTCCGGTGAACCCGGCCCGGGTGCCGTCCTGGGACAGCAGCGGGTGGGCGATCTTGTATCCGGTCGGCGGCTCCGTCGGGCGTTCCTCCGGAAGCCGCAGTCTCATCGGGCCGCCGGGACCTCTTCGGGTGCCGTCAACTTCTGCGACTCCTCGGGGAGTTCGAGTTCGAGGTCGGGTTCTTCGACATGGGCCTGCGGCCGCTCTTCCGCGACTCCAGTGGCGAGTGCCTTGCCGAGCTTCATGACGCCTCCCGGGAACAGGGGACAAATCACCGTCCCAGCCATGGTGGACCATGAGCGCCGCATTTGACATAGGGCCACCGATGAACAGGTCCGGCACCGAATTACGTAGTATTTCTTCGCGATATCTCGTAGAAGAATTAAGTGGAGCTTCACTGTCGGGCGGCCGAGACTACTCCCATGACGACTGCCGCCCCCTTCGGCCGGGCCCTCTGCGCCATGATCACGCCCTTCACCGAGGCGGGCGAGCTCGACCTCGACGGCGCCCAGCGGCTCGCCGACCGGCTGGTCTCGGAGGGCTGCGACGGGCTGGTGCTGTCCGGGACGACCGGCGAGTCGCCGACCACCTCGGACGCCGAGAAGGCCGCGCTCGTCGGGGCGGTACGGGAGGCGGTGGGCGAGCGGGCCTCGGTCGTGGCGGGGGTCGGGACCTTCGACACCCGGCACACCGTGCAGCTCGCGCTGGAGGCCGAAAAGGCGGGCGCGGACGGGGTGTTGGTGGTCAGCCCGTACTACAGCAGGCCTCCGCAGGACGCGTTGGAGGAGCACTTCAGGACGGTCGCGGACGCGTCGGGGCTGCCGGTCGTGCTGTACGACATCCCGGGGCGCACGGGCACCCGGATCGAGCCGGAGACCCTGCTCCGGCTCGCCGAGCATCCCCGGATCGTGGCGGTGAAGGACTGCTCGTACGACTTCCTGGGCGCCCAGAAGGTGCTGGGGCGAAGTGAGTTGGCGTATTACGCGGGGTGCGACGAGCACAATCTGGCGCTGTACGCGGTGGGTGGGGCCGGGTATGTGAGTACGGTCGCGAACGTCGTGCCGGGTCGACTGCGGGCGGTCCTCGACGCGTTCGACGCGGGGGACACGGCGGGGGCGGCCCGGCTGCAGCAACAGGCCGTCCCCTTGATCGAGTTGATGATGTCGGCCGGACTTCCCGGCACGGTCACCGCGAAGGCGCTCCTCAACGAACTCGGCCTGCCCGCGGGCCCGGTGCGCGCGCCGCTGCGGCCCGCCGGCCGGGAGGTGGTCGACGGGCTGCTCGCGGAGTACGAGCGGCTGGTCTGATCAGGGCCGGGCGAAGACCGGCACCCACCCCTGGCTCTGGCCGTACGGCTCCACGACCCCGCTCAGCGGGACGACCTTGTCGCTGCCGATCGTGACCAGGAACAGGCGGGCCCGGAACGGCTCGTCCAGGCTCGTGACCCGTTCCCAGGCGATCAGCCGGTGATCGTCGACCCAGGCGAGGAGTTCACCCCCGCGCACCTTGGTGATCTCCTTGCCGGTGCGCGGATCGCGGATCGAGGAGTACGACTTTCCCGGCTTGATCTCCTTGGCCAGGCCCAGGGCGGCGAGCCTGCCGTTCGGGGACAGCCTCGCCTGGACGTCGGCACGCAGGTACTTCTCGTCCGCGGGCGCGGCGATCGTGTTGCCGTCGAGGTCGTAGAACCGCTGCGTGCCGTGGCCGGAGTCGGGGATCTGCGCGTACACCGCGTCGCCGGTGCGGCTGAAGGAGAAGTCACGGCGACCGGTGGAGTTCCGGTCGGCCGCGACCCCGCTCCAGGGGCCGCCCTGTCCCGAGTGCACGTCCAGGACGTAGAAGCCGGTCCGGCTCACGTCGTCGAGGACGTTGAATCCACCGGTGCCCTTGTCTCCTTCACCTACACGCAGCAGATCGGGGTTCTTGTCGTACGTCGTCGCCACGAGTCGGCGGCCGTCCTCCGAGAACGCGAGCCCGGCGACCTCCCGGTCCACCTGGATCCACCGCTCGACCTCCCCCGTCGCGAGGTCGAGCAGGCCGATCCGGTGCGCCGGGAGGGTTCGCTCCAGGACCGCGGCGGTGCGCAGACCGGGAGCGACGGCCACGTCGGACCACCTCGGGTCCTTCGTGTAGTGGCCGGTCTTGGGGTTGAGCAGCCAGTACGTGCGTTCCGCCAGGTCCCAGCCGGCGGACTGCCTGTGGACCTTCAGGGTGTAGTAGGCGGCGAGGGTTGCTTCGCCCGACCCGATCTCCTTGCCGGGCGGCCACTGGTGAGTGTCGGTGCGGACTCCGTCCGTCTGGACGACGCGCGCGGGGCGGGCGTCGTGGCGGTCCGGGTCCAGCAGCGGCACCCCTACCGTGACAGCCACCGCGGCGGTCGTGGCGACGGCCGCCGCGACGAGCTTCCGGGTGCGGCGGCGTCGGCGGACGCTCAGTACTCGGTCGGCGAGCTCCGGTGCCACGGACGGTTCTTCGGCCGCCAGCTCGCGCAGGGAGTCGCGTACCAGGTCCTCGACGTTCACGGTCGTACCTCCACGGGCGAGTAGTCGCGTGACGGCAGCTGCGGTTCGTTCCCGGCCGGGTCGAGTGCGGTCAGTTCGGGGGCGAGGGTGCGCAGGCGGGCGAGTGAGCGGTGGGTGGTGGAGCGGACGGTGCCCACTGAGCAACCGAGGATGCGGGCCACGTCGGCCTCCGGGAGGTCCTCGAAGTAGCGGAGGACCAGTACGGTGCGCTGGCGGGCGGTGAGACGGGAGAGCGCGCCTCGCATCAGCAGCCGCAGGTCGGTGGCGGACGAGGCGTCCGGGCCGGCGGTGTCCGGTGGCTCCGCGACGGTCAGTTCGCGTCTGCGCCACTTCAGGCGCCAGCGGCTGATCTGCTGCCGGTAGAGGATCTGCCGTACGTACGCCTCCGGCTCGTCGATACGGTGCCAGCGGCCGGCCGCCTTGATCAGCGCGTTCTGCAGCAGGTCCTCGGCTGCGTGCCGGTCGCCGCCGCTGAGCAGCACCGCGGTCTTCAGCAGCGCGGACGATCTGTGCGCCACGAACTCGCGGAAGCTGTCCTGTGCTTCGGCGTCCATCGTCACCACGCTCTCCCCCGGGCGGGCTGGGTCTCCGCCTCTTCTGTTTCTGTTCCTTGTGACGCTTGTGGGTGGGTGCTGCTATGCCGGTGCCTCGGAAGATATTCGGGTGGGTACGGGGGGCTGCTGTCGTACGTTGTGGGGGTGAGCCGCCCTTTGCTGTTCCTCGATGTGGACGGTCCGTTGAATCCGTACGCCGCCAAGCCCGAGCGGCGGCCCGAGGGGTATACGACGATCCGGGTGGCCTTGCAGCCCGGGCGGCCGTTGCGGGTGTGGCTGAATCCGTCGCACGGGGCCGCGTTGCTCGGGCTGGGGTATGAGCTGTGCTGGGCCACGACCTGGATGGACGCGGCGAATCGGTGGATCGGGCCGGTGATCGGGCTGCCTGAGCTGCCGTATGTCGACTTCGGGGCGAGGTTGTTCGCGTTTCGGGCGGACGGGGTCCACTGGAAGACCGAGGCGATCGTGGCGTATGCCGGGGGGCGGGCGTTCGCTTGGGTGGATGACGAGCAGAGTGCGGCGGACGAGGCGTTTGTGGGCGCGAACCACTCCGGGCCGGCTCTTCTTCACCACGTCAGCCCGCGACTCGGGCTGCGCGAGGGCGACTTCACTGCTCTGTCGGAGTTCGCGGCAGCTCTGCGTACGTGAACGGGCGCCCTTCCGAGGTGTGTCGGAAGGGCGCCCGCTGAAGCCCCGCTCAGTTGTGGCTGTGCAGGATCTCGTTCAGGCCGCCCCACACCGCGTTGTTCGGGCGGGCCTCCACCGTGCCCGTCACCGAGTTGCGGCGGAAGAGGATGTTGGAGGCGCCGGAGAGTTCGCGGGCCTTGACGATCTGGCCGTCGGGCATCGTCACTCGGGTGCCTGCGGTGACGTAGAGGCCGGCCTCGACCACGCACTCGTCGCCGAGCGCGATGCCCACGCCCGCCTCGGCGCCGATCAGGCAGCGCTCGCCGATCGCGATGATCACGTTGCCGCCGCCGGAGAGGGTGCCCATGGTGGAGGCGCCGCCGCCGATGTCGGAGCCGTCGCCGACGATGACGCCGGCGCTGATACGGCCCTCGACCATCGAGGTGCCGAGCGTGCCGGCGTTGAAGTTCACGAAGCCCTCGTGCATGACCGTGGTGCCCTCGGCCAGGTGCGCGCCGAGGCGGACGCGGTCGGCGTCGGCGATGCGGACGCCCTTGGGGGCGACGTAGTCGGTCATCCTCGGGAACTTGTCGATGGACGTGACCTGGAGGTGCAGGCCCTCGGCGCGGGCGTTGAGGCGGACCTTCTCGATGTCGTCGATCGCGACGGGGCCGAGGGAGGTCCAGGCGACGTTGGCGAGGAGGCCGAAGATGCCGTCCAGGCTCTGGCCGTGCGGCCTGACGAGGCGGTGGGAGAGGAGGTGGAGGCGGAGGTAGGCGTCGTGCGTGTCCACCGGCTTCTCGTCGAGGGTGGAGATGACCGTGCGGACCGCGACCACCTCGACGCCGCGGCGGGCGTCCGGGCCGATCGCCTTGGCGGCGCCCTCGCCGAGCAGTTCGACGGCCTGCTCGCCGGACAGCCGCTCGGTGCCGGACGGGCCGGGCTGTTCGGCGAGCTCGGGCGCGGGGAACCAGGTGTCGAGGACGGTGCCGTCGGCGGCGATCGTGGCGAGGCCGGTGGCCACGGCGCCGGTGGTACGAGGAGCAGTCGTGTCGGTCATGAGGGCAACCTAACCGGACGGGGGGTGTGGAGGCTAACCGGTCGGGGTGGTGTCTCAGGGGGCGGGCGGGTGGTCGGTCGCCGGGGGTGCGTGGTGGGTCGGGGTCGGGGCGGTACGGCGAACCCGCCGCCGACGGTACTGCTGTGGGTCAAGGGGGGAACGAGCCCAATTAGCCACGTAAGCGGCGGGTTGCGCCGTACCGCCCCGACCCGCTCCGGCGCGAGAGCGGCTGCGGGTGCGTGGGGCGGCCCGGCCCGCTCCCGGTGCGTTCGCGGCTGCGGGTGCGGGCCGACAGGAGTACGGCTGCCCCGGCCAGTGCGCCCAGGGTTGCGCAGAGTGGCCAGAGGGTGGTGGGGGCCGCCTCGTAGAGGGCTCCGCCCAAGGGGGCCGACAGTACGACTCCGCTGATCGATGCCCCCGCGTAGAGGGACTGGAAGCGGCCCTGGGCGTGGTCCGGCGCCTGATCGGCCACGTAAGCGGTCGCCGTGGTCTTGTACAGCGCCTCCCCCGTCGTCAGCAACCCCATCATGACCGCGGCCGTACCGACCCCGGCCCCCAGCAACAGCACTCCGTACCCGCCGCCCACCAGCAGCAGCCCCACGCCCACTATTCGCAACGGCGAGCGGCGGCGCAGCGCCAGCGCCAGCGGCAGTTCCAGACACAGCAGCACGCCCCCGTTGATCGACAGCAGCGCCCCGTACACGCGTGCGTCCATGCCGTGGTCCGCGAGGAAGACCGGAAACGTGGAGTACTGCTGGCGGTAGACCACGTCGATCACCACGATCGCCGGCAACAGCACCAGTACCGCGGGCCGTTCCCGGAGCGCCGTCCACACGCCCCCACGCCCGCCCTGCTCCGGCGAGCCCGCCTGCCGTCCGGCCCCACGGGACGGCACCACCCGTGCCGTCCACCAGGCCAGCGCCACACTCCCGAGCCCCTCCGCCACGTACAGCCAGTCGTACGAGTACCGGGTGGCGACCAGTGCTCCGAGGATCGGGCCGAGGGTGAAGCCGCCGTTGGATGCCGATCGCATCAGCGCGAACGCCTGGCGTCGTGAGCCCCCGGGGACGATGGTCGCCACCAGCGCGGAGGACGAGGCGCGTTGGGTGCCCGAGGTGTACTGGGCGAGTGGTAGTGCGGCGAACAGGGCGGTGGTGGGGAGGTACGGGACCGCCAGGAGGGTGAGGCCCGAGAGGGCTGCGGAGGTGAGCAGTACGCGGCGGTGGCCGAAGTGGTCTCCGTACCAGCCGCCCGTGAAGTTGCCGGCCACCAGGCCGAGGCCTGCCACGCCGCTGAGAACGCCCGCCTCACCTGCGCCGAGCCCTCGCGGGCCCGTCAGGTACAGGAACGTGAACGCGAAGCTCACGCTCACGACCATGTTCACGAAGGTGCCGCCGGCCAGCAGCCAGACCGGTCGCGGTATCTCTCGTAGCCCTCGACCTCGCAATTTCGCCCCCGCGAGATGGTGAGTTCCCTTTGGGAACTTACTATGGGGGCATGGCAGCTTCAGGTCAACGACGGATGGTGCTGCGCTGACGGGAAGGGACGGGACAGCTATGGCCCGCAGGACGAGTCTTGAGGACGCCACCTGTGCCATCGCCCAGGCCCTGGACGTCGTGGGCGACTGGTGGACCCTGTTGATCGTGCGGGACGCGGCTCGGGGGTGCATCGCTTCGACGAGTTGCAGGGTGAACTCGGGGTTTCCAGGAAGGTGTTGGCCGAGCGGTTGCGGCTGCTGGTGGAGGCTGACGTACTCGTCCGGGTGCCTTATCAGGAGCGGCCGGTGCGGTACGAGTACCGGCTCACCCCTCGTGGTCACGCCCTGCTGCCCGTGCTCGTCGCCCTTCAGGACTGGGGCGATTCCTGGGTGTTGGGGGATGGGGGTACGACGGCCACCGCGGCCGAGGCCTCGGTGGAGGCCCGGCGGGTGCACGAGTTGGTGGGGGTGAAGGTGCCGGAGATTCAACTGCTTGATGATCGGGGGGAGTTGCGGGATCCGATCGATCAGCTTGTGCCGTTCACCGTTCTGTACTGCTTTCCCGGTGCCTATGCCCGTGCCGAGTCGTATCCGCCTGGGTGGGGGGACATTCCCGGTGCGCCTGGGTGCACCCTGGAGTCCTGTACCTATCGGGATCGGTTGGACGAGTTCAGGGGTGTCGGTGCCGCCGTGCGGGGGGTCTCCACTCAACGGCCTGATGAGCAGCGGGCGTTCGCGGAGAAGGAGGGGTTGCGGTTTCCGTTGTTGTCGGATGCCGAGCTTTCGTTCATCGCCGCGTTGCGGCTGCCGACCTTTCGGGCGGCGGGGGCCAGTCGGCTGAAGCGGCTCACGCTCGTGGTGGATCGGGAGCGGGTGGTGCGGGAGGTGCAGTATCCGGTGACCGATGTCGCGGGGAGTGTGGGTGCCGTGCTTGACACGGTTGTGCGTCTTGGGGCGGTGTAGGGCGCTTGCCCGGGCGGCCCGTACTCCCCTCGTGGTGCGGGCCGCCCGGGGCGTCAGCCGCGGTCGCCGGGGGCGTTCACGACCGAGGTCGAGACCGTGATGCTGCCGGTCGCGATCTTGTTGCCGTCCAGCAGGCGCATGCCGAAGACCCGGTACGTCTGCGGGTCGATCAGCCACTGTTCCCGCATGGCGGATCCGTTCGGGGTGCTGCCGGCGCGGTCGTAGGTGAGGGCGATCGCCCGGCGGCCGGCGCCGGTGTCGACCAGGTGGTCGGTGAGTTTGCCGCCGGGGACGGTTGCCAGGGCCCGGTAGAGCGAGGCCAGGGCCTTTGCCGGCATCACGTCGGCTCGCAGGAGGACGGTGATCTCGGCGTAGTCGTTGCGGGACTGGGAGGCGCCCTTGTCGTCCGCGATCGCGTTCTGCTCGCGGAGTGCCTTCAGTGTTCCTTCGGCGGTGGAAGGGAGGGCGGCCAGGGTGCGGTACATCTCGCGCGGTGAACGGTCGTCGCCTTCCGCGCCGTTCTCCAGGTGCATCTCGGTGACCTGGAGCTTGAGCTTCTCGCCCTTGGTGTCCAGGTTCCAGCCCGCCTGCGCGGTGCCGTCGTAGCGGAGCCAGCTCTCCTGCGGGCCCGTCATCAGCTTCAGGGCGCCCTTCGGGAGGTTCTTGTACTGGTCCGCCTTCGGGTCCTTCACCGGCTCCTCGATTGTCTTGGTGTAGATCCACTGCTTCGCCGTGGGGACGGCGGCGTCCGGTTGCTTCTCGACCTCGTCGGCCAGGCGGTTCAGGAGGTCGCTCGCGCTCACTCCCTTGAGGTGCACGCCCGGTGTCGTGGCCGGCTGGACCTTGCGGTCGCCGCCGCTGCCGCCCAGCAGGAGGGAGACGGTCACGGCCACCGCGGTGACCGCCGCCACCACACCGCCGACGATCACGAACTGGCGGCGGCGCCACAGCGCCCGGTGGCGTTCGTCGGCCCGGGCCGCCTCCAGCAGCCTTGTCCGGCCGGGCGCGAGGCGGGCTCGGTCGGGGGTCGGTGCGTCGGCGCGCAGTTCGCGCACCCTGGTCAGCTCGTCCATCGCTACGCCACCTCCGCCGCGTCGTTCACGAATGCGGGGTCGGCCCCAAGTGCCGTACGCACCTTGCGCCTTGCCCGGTTGAGCCGGGAGCGGACCGTGCCGACCGGGATGTCCAGGGCCTCGGCGACCTCCTGGTAGGTCAGTTCGGCCCAGGCGACCAGCAGCAGGACGTGCCGGTCGCCCGCCGAGAGCGCCGCGAGGGCGCCGGCCAGCGGGCCCTGTGCGGCGATCCGGCTGTCGGTGTCCTCGACCCAGGAGGCCGCCACCGGGTCGTGGCCGGTGCGGGCCAGCGCTCTGAGCGCCCGCACCTCGGTGCGGCGCTGCTTGCCGATGAGGTTGCCCGCGATGCCGTAGAGCCAGGGGCGGGCGTTGGGGCGGGTGAGGTCGTAGCGGGAGCGGATGCGGAAGGCCGTGAGGAAGGTGTCCGCCGTGATGTCGTCGGCGGTGCCGTCGCCGAGGCGCCTGGTCGCGTAGCGGTGGATGTCGGGCGCGTAGCGGTCGTAGAGCCGGGCGAACAGCTCCGGCTGGTCCAGGGACTGGGCGACGATCTGCGCGTCGTCCTCCGTCCCTGCCGTGGTCGGCGGTGGTCCGCTCACCGGGCTCCCCCTGATTCGTCGGTGCGTGCGTGTCACCTCCTGTTCCCCGGTGGGGGCGGATGGTTCACGCTCGGGGGTCAGGAAATCAGGCGGGCCAGGGTGGCGCGGGCGAACCCTTCGTCGTACGGGGTTCCGGTGAGCAGGACCTGGAGGCAGATGCCGTCGAGGAGGGCGACGAGGGCGCGGGCGGTGGTCGGGTCGGTGCGGGTGGTGAGGCGGGCGGTCAGGTCCTCGGCCCATTCGGCGGCGACCGGGCGCAGGGCGGGGCGGCGGACCGCGGCCAGGTAGAGCTCGTACTCCAGTTCCACGCCGGTGCGGTCGCCGGAGAGCCACTCGCCGAGGATCCGTGCGAGCTCCGTCGCCAGGTCGCTCTCCGGGTCCGACAGGGCCGCGTGCGCCGCGACCACCTTGGCGAAGCCCTCGTTGGCCTGGCGCAGGGCGGCGACCATCAGCTCGTCCAGGGTGCTGAAGTGGTACGTCGTCGAGCCGAGCGGTACGTCCGCCTCGGCGGCGACCGTGCGGTGGCTCAGACCGGCCAGGCCCTTCTCCCCCACCACCCGGATCGCCGCGTCGATGATGCGCTGGCGGCGGTCGGGGTCGTAGCGGCGGGGCATCAGTGCGCGCCGCCGAGGTTCAGCACCACCACGCCGACGATGATCAGGGCCATGCCGGCGATCTTGGCCGCGCTCAGCCCCTCGCCGAAGAAGAGCAGGCCGATGGTGGCGATGGCCGCGGTGCCGATGCCGGACCAGATGGCGTACGCCGTGCCCACCGAGATCGTCTTCAGCGTCTGGGCGAGCAGGAAGAAGGAGACGACGTAGCCGAAGACGGTGAGCAGCGTCGGCACCAGCCGGCTGAAGCCCTCGCTGTACTTCATGGCGGTCGTCGCGCCCACCTCGGCGGCGATGGCCGTGCCGAGCAAGAGGTATCCCATGTGTACGAGCGTACACAACGAAGCGTACGGGTGTACACATGGATGCCGGGGGGCGTGGCGGCGGCTTGGGTCAGGGGCGGAACTCGGAGGTGGTGGGGGTGTGCGGGCGGGCCGCCAGCGGACCCGGTTCGCGCATCCGCGCCAGGCGGTCGAGCATGCGGCGTTTGGCGTGGGCGGCTCGGCGCAGGGTCGAGACGCGGCGGTAGCGGAGGAGCTCGGCGGGGTCGGGGCGGACGGCGCCGCTGAGCTCGTAGCCGTTGCGGAGGAGGCGATCGCCCAATACCGCTTCGCAGAGGCGGATCTGATCCGGCGTCAGGCGTTGCGGCCAGCTGCCCGCGCGGGAGGCGTCCAGGGTGCCGTGGGTGCGGCGGTGCCAGGTCTTGCGGGCGGGCACCGCCGTGCCGGCCAGCCGGTGCGGCTCGGTCATCTCGGGGGCGTACTCCTCACCCAAGTAGGCACACAGCTCGCGGAGTTGGGGTTCCGGGTCGGTCAGCAGATCCTCGTAGCGCAGCTCGTGCCAGCTGCCGGGGCCGAGGGTGCGGGCGTAGCGGCGGGTCACGTCCATCACCTGGGCCCAGGTGGCGACCGCCTCGTGGAAGCCGCGGTGCCACCAGGGCATACCGAGCAGCGAGGCGACGCAGTCGCGGCCGTCCCGCACGAGGTGCACGAACTGGGCGGTCGGGAAGAGCCGCAGGATCTCCTCGACGTGCAGCGCGTACGCCGGCCGCTTGTCGCCCCAGCGGACCTTGCCGTGGCTCTCGGCGTACGACCTGAGCGCGATCCCGAGTGCGGAGCCGAGCGTCGGCGGCCCGTCCGTGATCCGCTCGGCGACGCGGCCGGCGTCCAGGCCCAGCTCGTGGAAGCGGGTCTCCTTGCGGCCGGTGATCCAGGCGGCGAGACCGGCCCGGTTGCCCTCCTCGCGCAGGTCGCCGAAACGGAGGCGGTCCTCGTAGGCGGGCAGCACGAAGCGGGTCTCGGGCGGGAGGGCGATGCGCGGGTGGGCGTGCAGCATCAGCTGGAGCAGGGTGGTGCCGGAGCGGGGGCAGCCGAGGACGAACACGGGGCGGACGGGGGTCGGCGCGGGGGTGAGTGCAGAGGTAGCCACACTCCGCGAGGCTGCCGCCGGGCGATGAGCCGACGCTGGGAAGGCCCTGAGAAGGGGATGTGAACTCCCGTACGACCCAGAGGTTCAATTTTCATGGAAACCGCTCGCTGAAACACCTCCCGGCACTCCCCCGGCTCCACTAGTGTTTCACCGCTCACTCACCTCACCCTCACACCCCCGGCCGCCGCCCTGGGCGCCGCTGGAGGAACAGCGCATGCCAGAAACCACGCCCCAGCCTCCGCAGCAGCCCTGGGAGAACGGCTGGGCCCCCGACACCTCGCGAGCCCCCGGCACCCGAAGACTCTGGCTGGCCGGCGGGCTGGCCATCGCCACGGTCATCACGTGCATCACCTCAATTGCCGTGATGGACAATGATTCTGACGAGACGTCACGCACCAAGGCGGATCCGTCCGGTGGCGCGACGGTCCCGGGGTTGATCTCCTTCGCGACGCCCTCCACCGGCGGGGCGACGACGCCGGCGGCCGGGAAGAGCGGCTTGTCGTCGGGCGAGCCCAGCTCCTCCGCGACCCCGCAGGAGAACGGCTCAGCGTCCGCGGCGGCAGGCTCGAACCCCTCCAAGTCCCCGACCTCGCACGCGAGTTCAACATCCAAACCGAAGCCCTCGGTCACCTGGCGCTCGGTCCGTTCGGTCAACTACCCCGACCGCTACTGGCACGTGAGCGGCGGCTACGTGAAGCTCGACCCGGTCGCCGGCTCGGAATCCCGCGAGGACTCCACCTTCAAACTGGTCAAGGGCCTGGCGAACTCCTCCTGTTACTCCTTCGCCACCAAGGACGGCCGCTATCTCCGCCACCGCAACTTCCTCCTGCGCGCCGACTCCAACGACGGTTCCAACCTCTTCAAACAGGACGCCACCTTCTGCGCCCGCACGTCGTCGATCTCCGGCGCGATCATGCTGGAGTCGGTGAACTATCCGGGGCGGTATCTGCGCCACCAGAACTTCCAACTGAAGCTGGATCCTTACCAGTACAGCGACTTGTACCGGAAGGATTCGGCGTTCCGGCTGGTGGCCGGGCTGAGCGGCTAGGAAGCACCGCGGAAGGCCGTGAGGGATTCCTTGGGGCGGAGTACGCAGAACTCGTTGCCCTCGGGGTCCGCGAGCACCACCCAGCTCGCGCTCTCGGACTGGCCGTTGTCGGCATGCCGGGCACCCAGCGCGAGGATGCGCTCGACCTCGGCTGCCTGGTCGTCCGGGGCCAGGTCGAAGTGGAGGCGGTTCTTGACGGTCTTCGGGTCGCTCACCGGCATGAAGCAGATACCGGTGGGGGCGAACTCGTCGGGCCCGATGACGACTTCACGCGGTTTCTCCGACAGCACCTTCCAGTCGAGGACCCCGCACCAGAAACGCGCGAGCCCCGGCAGGTCGTGTGCGTCGACGACGATGTGATGCAGCGAGACGGCCATACCCAGAAGGTATGGCCGTCTCGCAGGGTGTCGCAGATGTTTTCCGCGTCCCCCGGTCGTCCCGGTCGTCCCGGTCGTCCCGGTCAGTCGTCTCAGACGTTGAACCCCAGCGCCCGCAGCTGCTCCCGGCCGTCGTCCGTGATCTTGTCCGGGCCCCACGGCGGCATCCAGACCCAGTTGATGCGCAGTTCGTTGACGAGGCCGTCCGTGGCGGACTTGGCCTGGTCCTCGATGACGTCGGTGAGCGGGCAGGCCGCGGACGTCAGGGTCATGTCGATCGTCGCGATGTTCGCGTCGTCGATGTGGATGCCGTAGATCAGGCCCAGGTTGACGACGTCGATGCCGAGTTCGGGGTCGACGACGTCGTACAGCGCCTCGCGGAGTTCCTCCTCCGAGGCCGGCTTCATCTCAACGGTCTCGCTCATGCCGTCTTCCTTTCGGCGTCGGCGCCACCCAGTGCCTGGGCCGTCGCGTCCTTCCACGCCATCCAGCTGAGGAGGGCGCACTTGACCCGGGCCGGGTACTTGGAGACACCGGCGAACGCGACCGCGTCCTCCAGCACCTCCTCCATCGCGTCGTCCGGTTCGATCCGGCCCTTCGACTGCATCAGCTCCAGGAAGGTCTCCTGGATCTTCTGCGCGTCGGAGAGGTCCTTGCCGACGAGGAGCTCGTTGAGGACGGAGGCCGAGGCCTGGCTGATGCTGCAGCCCTGGCCCTCGTACGAGACGTCCTCGATCCTCGTGCCGTCGTACTTCACACGGAGGGTGATCTCGTCGCCGCAGGTCGGGTTGACGTGGTGCACCTCGGCGTCGCCATCCCGCAAGCCCCGCCCGTGCGGGTTCTTGTAGTGGTCCAGGATGACTTCCTGGTACATCGAGTCCAGCTTCACGGTCTCAGCTCACGCCCTTCAGCCGAAGAAGTTCCGTACGTGCTCCAGTCCGTCGACCAGAGCATCGATCTCGGCCGGCGTGGAGTACAGATAGAACGACGCTCGCGTGGTCGCAGGAATTCCGTACCGGAGGCAGACCGGGCGGGCGCAGTGGTGGCCCACGCGGACCGCGATGCCCTGCTCGTCCAGTACCTGGCCCACGTCGTGCGGGTGGATGTCCCCGAGCGTGAAGGAGATCGCCGCGCCCCGGTCCTCGGCCGTCGCCGGACCGATGATGCGCAGGTCCGGGACCTCCGACAGGCGCTTGACCGCGTACTCCGTCAGCGCGTGCTCATGGGCGAGGATCTTGTCCATGCCGATCGCCGACAGGTAGTCGATCGCCGCGCCGAGACCGACCGCCTGGGCGATCGGGGGCGTGCCCGCCTCGAACTTGTGGGGCGCCGGGGCGTACGTCGAGGAGTGCATCGAGACCGTCTCGATCATCTCGCCGCCGCCGAGGAACGGAGGCAGGTCCTCGAGCAGCTCCTGGCGGCCCCAGAGGACGCCGATGCCGGTCGGGGCGCACATCTTGTGGCCGGTGAAGGCCACGAAGTCGGCCTGGAGGGCCTGTACGTCCAGCGGCATGTGCGGGGCGGCCTGGGAGGCGTCGATGCAGACCAGGGCGCCGACTTCCTGCGCGCGCCGGATTATCGTCTCGACCGGGTTGACCGTGCCCAGGATGTTCGACACCAGCACGAAGGAGACGATCTTCGTCTTCTCGGTGATGATCTCGTCGATGTTGGACAGGTCGAGGCGGCCGTCGTCGGTCAGGCCGAACCACTTCAGCTTCGCGCCCGTGCGCTGCGACAGCAGCTGCCACGGGACGATGTTGGAGTGGTGCTCCATCTCCGTGATGACGATCTCGGTCTCGTTGTCCACCCGGTAGGGCTCGTCGGCCCAACCGAGCATGTTGGCAACGAGGTTGAGCGACTCGGAGGCGTTCTTGGTGAAGATCACCTCGTCGCGGGAGGGCGCGTTGATGAACGCGGCGACCTTGTCCCGCGCGCCCTCGTACAGCGCCGTGGCCTCCTCGGCGAGCACATGCACACCGCGGTGGACGTTGGCGTTGTACTGCTCGTAGTAACCACTGAGGGCGTCCAGCACCTGGCGCGGCTTCTGCGAGGTCGCCGCGTTGTCCAGGTACACAAGCTTCTTGCCGTCGTGGACCTGCCGGTCCAGGATCGGGAAGTCCTTGCGGATCGCCTCGCCAAGAAGATTGGACTCAGTGAGGAGGCCCGGCAGCTGTGTCACGAAGATGCGCCACCCTTCACGTACTTGTCGTAGCCCTCGGCCTCGAGCTGGTCGGCGAGCTCCGGGCCGCCGGACTCGGCGATCCGGCCGTTCGCGAACACGTGCACGTGGTCGGGCTTGATGTAGCGCAGGATGCGCGTGTAGTGCGTGATCAGCAGGGTGCCGACCTCGCCGGTCTCACGGACCCGGTTGACGCCCTCGGAGACGACGCGCAGGGCGTCGACGTCCAGGCCGGAGTCGGTCTCGTCGAGGATCGCGATCTTCGGCTTGAGCAGCTCCAGCTGGAGGATCTCGTGACGCTTCTTCTCACCGCCGGAGAAGCCCTCGTTGACGTTGCGCTCGGCGAAGGAGGGGTCCATGGAGAGGCGCTCCATGGTCTCCCTGACCTCCTTCACCCAGGTGCGCAGCTTTGGGGCCTCGCCGCGGACGGCGGTGGCGGAGGTACGGAGGAAGTTCGACACGGACACGCCGGGGACCTCGACCGGGTACTGCATCGCCAGGAACAGGCCCGCGCGGGCGCGCTCGTCGACGGACATCTCCAGGACGTCCTCGCCGTCGAGGGTGACGGTGCCGCCGGTGATCGTGTACTTGGGGTGGCCCGCGAGGGAGTAGGCGAGGGTCGACTTGCCGGAGCCGTTGGGGCCCATGATGGCGTGCGTCTCGCCCTGCTTCACGGTCAGGTCGACGCCCTTGAGGATCTCCTTCGTGGCGTTGTCGGCCTCGACGGTGACGTGCAGGTCGTGGATTTCAAGCGTTGCCATGGGTTCCTCAGGACTCCTGGTTGAGGGAGACGAGCACGTCGTCCCCTTCGATCTTTACGGGGTATACGGGGACGGGGCGCGTCGCGGGCAGGCCGGACGGCTTGCCGGTGCGCAGGTCGAAGCTGGAGCCGTGCAGCCAGCATTCGATCTGGCAGTCCTCCACCTCGCCCTCGGAGAGGGAGACGTTCGCGTGCGAGCAGATGTCGTGGATCGCGAAGACCTCCCCCTCGGTCTTCACGACCGAGACCGGCGTGCCGTCGAGTTCCACCCGCTTCGGGGTGTCCTCCTCCAGCTCGCTCAGCCCGCAGGCGCGCAGAAAGGCCGACATCAGACCGACGCCTCCAGCTCGGCGTCGATCTTCTCCAGCAGCCGCGCCTCGATGTCGTCGACGCCGATCTGCTGGACCAGCTCGGCGAAGAAGCCGCGGACGACGAGACGACGGGCCTCGTCCGCCGGGATACCGCGGGCCATCAGGTAGAAGAGCTGCTCGTCGTCGAAGCGGCCGGTCGCGGAGGCGTGTCCGGCGCCGACGATCTCGCCGGTCTCGATCTCCAGGTTCGGCACGGAGTCGACGCGGGCGCCGTCGGTCAGCACGAGGTTGCGGTTCATCTCGTACGTGTCGGTGCCCTCGGCCTTGGCCTCGATGAGGACGTCACCGATCCACACCGCGTGGGCACCCTCGCCCTGGAGCGCGCCCTTGTACATCACGTTCGACTTGCAGTGCGGGGTGTTGTGGTCGACCAGGAGGCGGTGCTCCTGGTGCTGGCCCGCGTCCGTGAAGTACAGGCCGAACAGCTCGGCCTCGCCGCCGGTGCCGGCGTAGGCGACGCGCGGGTGCAGTCGTACGACATCGCCGCCGAAGGTGACGACGAACGACTTGAACGTGGCGTCCCGGCCGATCAGCGCGTTGTGCTGGGCGACGTGCACGGCCTTGTCGTCCCAGTCCTGGATGGAGACGACGGTGAGCTTGGCGCCGTCGCCGATGACGTAGTCGACGTTGGCGGCGATGACCGCGTCACCGGTGTGGTCGATGACGACGACGGCCTCGGCGAAGGCGCCCAGCTCGATGACCTGGTAGCCGTAGCGGACCCCGCCCTCGCCGTGCACCGAGATGCGGATCGGCTCGGTGAGGACCGTCTCCTTGGGGACGGTGACGAGACCGGCCTTCTCGAAGGAGGAGTACGCCTGCGCGGCGATGCGGTCCACCGGGGTGCCGGCCTTGCCGAGGCGCGGGTCGTCGCGGTCGACGATCTCGACGGTGACGCCCTCGGGGGCCTGCACCTCGACCTTCACGCCCTCACCACTGGCGACCGCGGAGCCGTCGTGCAGCCCGCGCAGCCTCTCCAGCGGCGTGAACCGCCACTCCTCCTCGCGGCCGTGGGGGACCGGGAAGTCCGCCACGTCGAAGGACGGGGGCGCGCTCATGCGCGTGGCGACGGTCGACTCGGCGGCAACGGCCACCGCGCCGGCGGTGGTGCTGCCAACCGGGATGTTCTGAGCCTCAGCCATGGCTGTCGGTCTGCTCGCTTTCTGACGCTAGTAAGACTTACGACGGGGGCGTGAGCCGGTGTTAACCGACCGCGCCTTCCATCTGGAGCTCGATCAGCCGGTTGAGCTCAAGGGCGTACTCCATGGGCAGCTCCTTGGCGATGGGCTCGACGAAGCCGCGCACGATCATCGCCATCGCCTCGAACTCGCTCAGACCACGGCTCATCAGGTAGAAGAGCTGGTCCTCGGAGACCTTGGAGACGGTCGCCTCGTGGCCCATGGACACGTCGTCCTCGCGGACGTCCACATAGGGGTACGTGTCGGAGCGGGAGATGGTGTCGACGAGCAGTGCGTCGCACAGCACGTTCGACTTGGAGCCGTGGGCGCCCTCGCCGATCTCGACGAGACCGCGGTAGGAGGTACGGCCGCCACCGCGCGCCACCGACTTGGAGACGATGTTGGAGGAGGTGTTCGGCGCCATGTGGACCATCTTGGAACCGGCGTCCTGGTGCTGCCCCTCGCCCGCGAAGGCGATCGACAGGGTCTCACCCTTGGCGTGCTCGCCCATCAGGTAGACGGCCGGGTACTTCATCGTCACCTTGGAGCCGATGTTGCCGTCGATCCACTCCATGGTCGCGCCCTCGTAGGCGACGGCGCGCTTGGTGACCAGGTTGTAGACGTTGTTCGACCAGTTCTGGATGGTCGTGTAGCGGCAGCGGGCGTTCTTCTTGACGATGATCTCGACGACCGCGGAGTGCAGCGAGTCCGACTTGTAGATCGGGGCCGTACAACCCTCGACGTAGTGCACGTAGGCGCCCTCGTCGACGATGATCAGGGTGCGCTCGAACTGGCCCATGTTCTCCGTGTTGATACGGAAGTAGGCCTGGAGCGGGATCTCCACGTGGACGCCCGGCGGGACGTAGATGAAGGAGCCGCCGGACCACACGGCGGTGTTCAGCGACGCGAACTTGTTGTCGCCGACCGGGATGACGGTGCCGAAGTACTCCTTGAAGAGCTCCGGGTGCTCCTTCAGCGCGGTGTCGGTGTCCAGGAAGATGACGCCCTGCTCCTCCAGGTCCTCACGGATCTGGTGGTAGACGACCTCGGACTCGTACTGGGCCGCGACGCCCGCGACGAGACGCTGCTTCTCCGCCTCGGGGATGCCGAGCTTGTCGTACGTGTTCTTGATGTCCTCGGGCAGGTCCTCCCAGGACTCCGCCTGCTTCTCCGTGGAGCGCACGAAGTACTTGATGTTGTCGAAGTCGATGCCGGAGAGGTCCGAGCCCCAGTTCGGCATGGGCTTCTTGTCGAAGAGGCGCAGGCCCTTGAGACGGAGCTTGGTCATCCACTCCGGCTCGCTCTTCTTCGCGGAGATGTCCCGGACGACGTCCTCGTTGATACCGCGCTTGGCAGAGGCACCAGCCACGTCGGAGTCGGCCCAGCCGTATTCGTAGTTGCCCAGACCCTCGAGCTCGGGGTGGGCAGTCTCCTCGATGGGGAGTGTCATGCGGGGTTCCTCCCGGCGGTGCTTACAGATGCGTTATCAGTGGTCTTGGAAATCTTTGGGATGAATGTCGTACAGACGCCGTCACCGTGCGCGATGGTTGCGAGTCGCTGGACATGCGTCCCGAGCAGCTGGGAGAAGATCTCGGTCTCCGCCTCGCAGAGCTGGGGGAACTTTTCCGCGACATGGGCGACGGGGCAGTGGTGCTGGCACAGCTGCTCGCCCACCGGTGCGCTGCGCGCCGTAGCAGCGTACCCGTCCGCGCTCAGGGCCTTGGCCAGGGCTTCCGTGCGGTCCTCGGGGGCGGCGGCCTCGATCGCCTTGCGGTAGGCGTCGGCCTGCTCGGCGATCCTCGCGCGCGCGAAGGCGACGACCGCCTCGTCCCCGCCGAACCGCTCCGCGATGAAGCGCAGGGCGTCCGCGGCGAGCTTGTCGTACGACTGGTCGAAGGCGTCGCGGCCGCAGTCGGTGAGCGCGAAGACCTTCGCGGGACGGCCACGCGTGCGTGCGCCGTAGACCCGCTGCTCCCGTGCCTCCACGACGTCGTCGACGACGAGTGCGTCCAGATGCCGTCGTACGGCCGCGGGGGTGAGACCCAGTCGCCCGGCCAGCTCGGTGACGGTCGACGGCCCATGGTCCAGGATCGATCGCGCGACGCGGTTGCGCGTGGAGCGCTCACCGGTCGCGTGCTCTTCCTGGTGCGCCCCCATGGGGGCCTCCAGAGCCTCGCCGACGTTTTTCACAACGCCATTGTTGCGTAATTCCTCAGGACCGGGCAACCCACGTCCGGGCCGGTGGACGGTGCCCTGCGTCACTTAGGTTTACCTAATCTGACCTGCGAAAACGATCTTTGATCGATCAAACGGGTGGCGTCCCGGTCCCCCTTCGGGGAGACTCCCGAACCATGCCGAAACCCGCTCCGACCGGCCCTCTTGTCACCCGCGACACAGTCTCGGCAGAGCTGCGCCTACTGGGTGTCGAGACCGGCGAGATCCTCCTGGTGCACTCCTCCCTCAGCAGTCTCGGCTGGGTCTGCGGAGGCCCGGTCGCGGTGGTCCAGGGGCTGCTCGACGCGGTCGGCCCGGACGGCACGATCGTCGTCCCGACCCAGACCGGCGACCTCTCGGACCCGTCCCTGTGGGGAAACCCGCCGGTCCCGGAGGAGTGGTGGGACCGGATCCGGGCCACGATGCCGGCGTACGACCCCCTGATCACCCCGTCCCGCGGGGTCGGCGTGGTCCCGGAGACCGTACGGACGTGGCCGGGCGCCCTGCGCAGCGCTCACCCGCAGACCTCGTTCGCGGCCGTCGGCCCGCGCGCGGCGGAGATCGTCGAGGGTCACGCACCCGACTGCCGGCTCGGCGAGCGCAGCCCGCTGGCGCGCCTCGAGCGGCTGGGCGCGCGGGTGCTGCTGCTCGGCGCGGGCTACGGCTCCTGCACGAGTTTCCATCTCGCCGAGTACCGCATCCCCTCACCCCTGGTCGCGGTGGGCCGCCCGGCACCCGGGGGCGGCTGGGAGACGGTGACGGAGGTGTCGATCACCTCGGACCGGTTCGACGAACTCGGCTACGACTTCGAACGGGACCGTCCCGTCGTACGAGGCAGGGTGGGCGCGGCCCACGTACGGCTGTTCCCCGTCGCGGACGCGGTGGCGTACGCGGAGCGGTGGCTGGCGCTGCACCGGTCCCGGGAGGACGAGATACCGAACGCCGAGGACACCTGTGTGGATACGGAGGGCAATCCCGCACCCGCCCACCGAAGCCGCAGGCCCCGAACCTAGACTCGGGCCCATGCGAAGTGAGCCCGTGCTCCAGGTTCAGGCCCTGGTGAAGCGGTACGGCACGAAAACCGCCGTGGACGGCCTCGACCTGGTGGCCCAGGCGGGCGTGACCGCCGTACTCGGCCCGAACGGCGCGGGCAAGACGACCACCGTGGAGACCTGCGAGGGGTACCGCAAACCGGACTCCGGCTCGGTGCGCGTACTGGGCCTCGACCCGGTGCGCCAGGCCCGCGGACTCCACCCCCGCATCGGCGTGATGCTCCAGTCCGGCGGCGTCTACTCGGGCGCGCGGGCCGACGAGATGCTGCGGCACGTGGCGAAGCTGCACGCGAACCCGCTCGACGTGGACGCCCTGATCGAACGCCTCGGCCTCGGCTCCTGCGGCCGCACGTCGTACCGCCGCCTGTCCGGCGGCCAGCAGCAGCGTCTGGCCCTGGCAATGGCCGTGGTGGGCCGCCCGGAACTGGTCTTCCTGGACGAGCCCACCGCCGGTCTCGACCCGCAGGCCCGGCACGCGACCTGGGACCTGATCCGCGACCTCCGCGCCGACGGCGTCTCGGTCGTCCTCACCACGCACTACATGGAAGAGGCCGAGCAGCTCGCCGACGACGTCGCGATCATCGACGCGGGCCGGCTCATCGCACAGGGCTCCCCCGAGGACCTCTGCCGCGGCGGCGCCGAGAACACGCTGCGCTTCGTCGGCCGCCCGGGCCTGGACGTGGGTTCCCTCCTCAAGGCCCTCCCGGCGGACTGCACGGCCGCGGAGCTGACCCCCGGCTCCTACCGGGTCGGCGGCAAGGTCGACCCCCAACTGCTCGCCACCGTCGCCTCCTGGTGCGCGCAGCACGGCGTGATGCCGGACAAGATCTCGGTCGAACGGCACACCCTGGAAGACGTGTTCCTGGAACTCACCGGCAAGGAGCTGCGCTCGTGACTGCGGGTACGTACACGCCGAAGCCCGGCGCGGCCCCCCTCCCCCGCATGATCGCGGCACAGGCGGCGCTGGAGACGAAGATGCTCCTGCGCAACGGGGAGCAACTTCTGCTGACGGTCGTGATCCCTACGCTGCTGCTGGTGTTGTTCAGCTCCGTGGACATCGTCGACACGGGCGCGGGCAAGGCGGTGGACTTCCTCACCCCCGGCGTCCTGGCCCTGGCCGTCATGTCCACGGCCTTCACGGGCCAGGCGATCGCCACGGGCTTCGAACGCCGCTACGGCGTCCTGAAACGCCTCGCTTCGTCCCCCCTGCCCCGCTGGGGCCTGATGACGGCGAAGACGGCATCGGTCCTGGTCACGGAGATCCTCCAGGTGGTGCTCCTGACGGCGATCGCCTTCGCCCTGGGCTGGTCCCCGCACGGCAACCCGGCCGCCGTCCTTCTGCTCCTGATCCTGGGCACGGCGGCCTTCTCCGGCCTGGGCCTCCTCATGGCGGGCACCCTGAAGGCGGAGGCGACACTGGCCGCGGCGAACCTGGTGTTCCTGCTGCTGCTGGTGGGCGGCGGGGTCATCGTCCCGATGGACAAGTACCCGCAGGGGGCGCAGGACGTGCTGGGGCTGCTGCCGATCTCGGCGCTGTCGGACGGGTTGCGGGATGTGTTGCAGCACGGGGCGGCGATGCCGTGGGGGACCTGGGGATTCTGGGTGTGTGGGCGGTTGTGGGGCTGGCGGTGGCGGGGAGGTTCTTCCGCTGGGAGTGAGTGGCCGGGTTCAGCGGACCCACATCTGGGAGATGAGCGGTCCGAATCCTGGCGCGGTCTGGTAGTTACCGAGGCGAGTGGCGGTGAATGACACCTGTCTGCCGTTGGCCACGGGTATCCGGACGGCCTCGTCCACGACCTTCCGGTCGACCTGCTCCCACAGCCGGCCGGCCAGCGCGGGGTCGGAGCCCTCGGCGGCCTGGGCGGAGGACATGAGCCGGTCCAGCGATGGAGAGCAGTACTCGGCGAAGTTCTGGCTCTGTCTGTTGGCCGGACGGAAGCTGTCACAGCTGAGGAGCTGCGTGAGGTAGGTGGAGGGCGACGGGTAGTCGGGCCACCAGGGCTGGACCATCACCTGTGCTCGTGTGCGTGAGTCCGCCACCGTCGGCCAGTACTTGTCGATGTCCGGGAGGACGTGCAGGGTCGCGCGGTAGCCGAGCTCGTTCAGAAGGTCCACGAAGTAGGCGGTGACGCGGCGGTTCGCCTCCGCGTCCCAGGTCCAGGCACCCACCCGCATGCCCGCCGTACCGGAGGCTCTGACCAGCGTCCTGGCCCGGTCGAGGTCGAGTCCGTAAGGGCAGTACGGACGGTAGCCGGGAAAGCCCGGCGGCAGCGACTGGCAGGTCTTGGACGCGATTTCGGGCCCGCCCATCAAGGACACCAGCTTGTTCCGGTCGACGGCGTGGGCGAGGGCCTGGCGCACCCGCTTGTCGTCGAAAGGCGGCACACGCGTGTTGAGAACCTCGTAGATCATGAAGAACGACGGGGCGACACGCAGCCGCCCGGGATACCGCACGGCGAGCCGTCGCAGATCGGGCCACCCGGGATGGCTGTTGAGATGGATCGCGAGGTCCGCTCTGCCGGCGTTCACCTCGGCGATCTGCTTGTCGGCCGTCGGGACCGCCCGCCAGCGGATGATGTCGGGATAGCCGGCCGGCTGTGCCACGTGGGACCACTCACGGAAGTACGGATTCCGTACGAGGACGAGCTCCTTGCCCTTGTGGTACTCGCCGATCCGGTACGGGCCGGTCGAAGGAACAGGTTGGTTACCGACGTTCTCGGCCGGGGTGCCCGGAGGCGTCGGCGACACGAACAGGGTGAGCTTGCCCAGGAAGTCCGGATCCGGCTCGGTGAGATGGAAGGTGATGGTGGATTTCATGTCGTCGATCACGACGCCGCGCGACAGGTCGCAGCGGTCGGGGTCGTCCATACACGTCGCCCCACCGATGATCCGGGTGAAGGACAGCGGGTTTCCTGCCTCGTCGGTCAGCGCCCGCTGTACGGCACGGCCGAAGTCCGAGGCCCTGACGGTCCGCCCGTCGGAATAGCGGATTCCGTGCCGCAGCGTGAAGCTGTACGTGCGTCCGCCGTCGGTCGGCCGCGGGATCTCGGTGGCCAGGTCCGGCACTAGCGTCATCTCCGATCCTCCGGGTTCCTGGCGCCAGTTGACGAGGTGGTCGTAGGCCACGCTGAGGGCCAGGTACGCCTCGCCGAGATAGACGTCGGCCGGATCGATCCCCACCTCGAAGGCCCCGCCCAGCCCCAGCACTGTCAACGTGCCGCCCCGATGAGCCGACGACGCGAAGGCCCTGGCCCCGGCCCACACCCGGTCCCCCGCCAGCGCCAGCCCGCGCGGCGAACTCCCGGTACGGACCGTCCGCATCGGCTGTCCGTTGCGGGGATCGAGCCGCACGACCGTGGCGTCGTACTCGTTGCTCACCCAGACCCCTTCCTCCCCCGCGACCACCGTGCGGGGCCCGTCGCCCACCGCGTGGGTGGTGACGACACCGGTGTGGGCGTCGATGCGGGAGACCGTCAGGGACAGCCCGTTGGCAACCCACACCGCGTCCTCCGTGACAGCGACGCTGCGTGGCCCCGTGCCCACCGTTTCAGGACTCCCCGCCTGCCCCGTAGCCACATCCACCGGAGTAACCGTGCCGTCAAGGCTGTTGGCCACCCACACCGTGCGCTCGCCCACGCCGATACCGGCCGGGGCCCTGCCCACCGCGACGGCCCGGCCCACGCGGCCCGACTCGGGGTCGATGCGCCGCACCGCGTTGTCACCGCTCAGCGCCACCCACACCCCACTCGGACCGGCCGCTATCGCCGAGGGCAGGTTGCCCACCCGCACCGTGTCGACGACCCGGTTCACGTCGGCGTTGATCCGCGAAACCGTCCTGTCACCGCTGTTCGCCACCCACACGTCATCCCCACTGACCGCAACGGCGACCGGCCCCGCACCCACCGGAATCAACTGGACGGCCCGCGTATCCGGATCGATCCGGCTGACCGAGTCGTCCCCGCTGTTCGCCGCCCACACCGACCCCGCACCCCACGCCAGCCCGTCCGGACTCTGCCCGACCGGCACCGGCGGACCACCGCCACCGGCCACGGCCCCCACGGTGTTGGCCTCCAGCGAGACCGGGACCGAACGGGGCGCGCTCGCGCCGGAGATGAAGCCGAGGCAGAGGGCGGCGATCGCGGCGAAGGACACGACCGGGGAGGGAGTACGCCGACGCCGCCCCGGGACCGGCCCCAGCACCCGGCGCGGTGCGGCCGCGCTCGGATCGTGGGCCAGCACCGCCTGATGGACGCGCCGCACCGACTCGTCGGGATCCAGGCCCAGTTCATCGGCCAGCCGCTCCCGTAACCGCCGATAGCAGGCCAGCGCCTCCGCCTGCCGGCCACACCGGTACAGCGCGAGCATCAACTGCGCGCACAGCTGCTCCCGGAAAGGATGCGCGGCCACCAACTGCTCCAACTCGCCCACGACAGCGGCATGCCGTCCCGACGCCAGGTCGGTCTCGACACGCGCTTCGAGCGCGGCCAGCCGTACGTCCTCCAACCGCGCCGCTTCCCGTCGTACGAACCCGTACTCGCCCAGATCCTCCAGCACCGCCCCACACCACAGCTCCAGAGCCGCCCGCAGCGTCCGACCCGCGTCGGCGTGCCGGCCCTCGTCAAGCTCCTCGCGCCCCTTCCGGACCGCCGCCTCGAAGCGTCCGGCGTCCGTCGCCGCGGGGTCGGTGCGCAGCCGGTAGCCGCGTCCCTCGGTGACGAGCAGCTCGGCCGCGGCCCCGCGAGCGCGGCCCGGCTCCAGGATCCGGCGCAGATGGAAGACGTATGTCTGCAGAGAGGTGACCGCCCCGTCCGGCGGGTCGTCGCCCCAGATCTCGTCGACGAGTCGGTCCAGGGTGACGACCCGGTCCGCCTCGATCAGCAGCAGGGCGAGGACCGCGCGCTGCCGGGGTCCGCCCAGCGGCAGGGCGGTGCCGGAACGCATCACCCGCAAGGGACCCAGGACGCCGAATTCCGTGGCTGACATGGGGCATCGCCCTCGTTCCAAGCCGGTACCAAGGCGCTCCAAGCGCCCGTTCAGGAGCGTAGCGGGACAGAGCGGTGGAGTGTGACCCACTTCACCCAACAGCCGCTCGCCGACGAGGTGTTGCGGCCGGAATCGAGGAGAGTCGCCATGATCCCTTCATCCCTGTCACGCCATCCGGTGTTCTGGGCCACCGTGCCGGTCCTGTGCGCGGCGCTCGGCGGCAGCGGCCTCACGGCGGCACCGGCCGCGGCCAACGTGCTGCTGGACGAGCCGACGGCCGTGTCCGGGTACACCTACGTGGAGCGACACAGCACGTACGACTCCAACTCCTCGCGGTCCGTCAGCGCCCCGTGCCCACGCGGCAAGGTGGTGCTGGCGGGCGGAGTGCGCATGGTCGGCGGCAAGCAGGGCGTGCTGCTGCGCGGTTCGCACCCGGTCCACTCGTCCGCTGGGGACCGGTGGACCGCATCGGCCGAGGAAGTCCGAGCCGACTCCACGGCCAAGTGGCAGCTGCGGGCCTACGCGGTGTGCGCCGACAAGCCCGCCGGGCTGACGTACAAGCAGGCCACCTCGGCGTCCGACTCCCTCAGCCCCAAGACCGTGGCCGTCGCCTGCCCGGCCTCCACCCGGCTGATCGGACTCGGCGCGTGGGTCACGGGCGCCGACTACGGGGTCGGCCTCAACTCCCTCACCCTCACCCGAGGGCTCAGGGTGGGCTACGCACGGGCCGGTGAGGCGATCGCCACATCCGCGCCGTGGAGGCTGACGGCCTACGCGGTGTGCGCCAAGCCGCTCCAGCAGACCTTCCATGAGAGCGCCTGGAAGCCCGCTGCCGGTGCGGCCTCGTCGAAGACGGCCGTCGCCAGGTGCTGGCCGGGCAGCCGTGCGTACGCCACGGGGCTCGTCTTCTCCGGGAACAGCGCCACCCTCGACCGGCTCGCCCCGGTGGAGCTGCGCCCGACGCCGATCCCGCCCACTCCGGCCCAAGGACGGGCGGGTCTGACCGAACTGGCGCCCGGGACGCCCGCCACCTGGTCGCTCAAGGCGCAGGTGATCTGCGTCCGCTGAACTGGGGAAGCGGGGCGTCCGGCGCGGCGCCCCGCTCCCTTGTGACCCGCACCCCGCCCCCTCGTGAACGCATGCACAAGCGGCGGCCTACGATGGACCCCGTGCCAAATCTGACCCGCGCCGACGCCGTAGCCGCCGTGCGCAACCCGCTCGCCTTCATCGCCGCACGTTGGACCCCGACCCCGAAGACGGTTCAGCGGGCGGCGCTTGCCGCGCTCGTGATGTCCGTCGTCATCGTCGTCACCGGCGGTGCGGTGCGGCTGACCGGTTCCGGGCTCGGCTGCCCGACCTGGCCCAAGTGCACGGACGACTCGCTCACCACGACCAGTGCGATGGGCGTGCACGGCATGATCGAGTTCGGCAACCGGATGCTGACGTACGTACTGTGCGCGGCGGTCGGCTGGGCGATCATCGCGGCGCGCGCGGAGAAGCCGTACCGGCGGAGTCTGACCCGGCTCGGCTGGGCGCAGTTCTGGATCGTGATGAGCAACGCGATCCTCGGCGGGATCGTGGTGCTGGTCGGGCTCAACCCGTACACCGTCGCGGCGCACTTCCTGCTCTCCTCCGGGCTGATCGCGGTCGCCACGGTGATGTGGCAGCGGACGCGGGAGGGCGACGGGGCGGCCCGTCCGCTGGTCGGGAAGCCGGTGCAGCAGATGGTGTGGTTCCTGGTGCTGGCGTCGGTGCTGCTGATCGCGGTGGGCACGGTGGTGACCGGTTCCGGGCCGCACGCGGGCGACTCCAGCGAGGTCGAGCGGATGCCACTGGACTGGGAGACGGTCAGCAAGCTGCACGCCGTACTGGCGTGGATCGTGGTGACGCTGACGTTCGCACTGTGGTTCGTCCTCAAGGCGGTCGACGCTCCCAAGAGCCCCCTGGACCGCACCCGGGAACTCTTCCTGATCCTGCTGTCCCAGGGCGTCATCGGCTACGTCCAGTACTTCACGAACCTCCCCGAGGCCCTGGTCGCCCTCCACATGCTCGGCTCCGGCCTGGTGTGGATCGGGGTGCTCCGGGTGCTGCTCGCGATGCGGGAGCGGCCGGCGGCGGAGGTTCAGCTGCCGGGGCCGGCCCAGTCGGGGTCAGCTGTCGGGGCCGGGGTCTGACGAGCCGGTCGGCCGCGCGCTCGCGTCGGGGTCGGTGTGGGGCAGTCCCTCGCCGGGGCTGTCCTTCGGCGAGGTCAGCAGCATGTTGAAGACGTCGCGCAGTTTGTCGACCGTCTGCCGCGAGAACATCCCGACGAGTGCGGCCACGGCGGCCATTCCGTACGGGTTGATGTCGGCGGAGGACGCCATGCTCGTGGTGAGGCCGCCACGCAGCACGCAGTAGACGACGAGGGCGAGAGCGGCCCCGACGAAGGGCTCGATGAGGTACATCGGGAGCCAGCTGCGTCTCAGGCGCCGATTGCCGACGTACTCGTAGACCGAGCGCAGGACGTGGATGAGGGCGCCCAGACCGCCGGCCGCCGTGACGACCACGAAGAGCCGTGTGTCGCGCAGCAGCCGGGGCGTCCAGAACAGGATGCGTATCCGGTCGGCCTTCTCGGCGGCGCCCGGCGCGACGGGTGGCGGCCAGGCCTGCACCAGCGCGGTGGCGAGCGCGACGGAGAGGGCCAGCAGTACGCCGACGATCACGACGACGTCCCGCACCGACGCGTACCGCGTGCCCACGGTCATCGCCTCGGGCCGCCCCTCGTGAGGCGGCAGGGATCTCCCCGTCTCCCCCTCCGTCACCGCGATTCCCCCGGTCCGTCAGTCCGTGCCGGACACCTGGACCTCGGCCAGACCGGCCTGCTCCAGGCAGGTGACGCCGCGCGGGGTGATGGTCCAGGCGTTGTGCCGCCACTGCCGGCTCTTCATGGCCACACCGGACGCCGTCAGCTTGCGGCCGACCCGGCTGACCTCGGTGATGTCGACCTTGAGGCGGTCGGCGAGCTGCTCGTTGCTCAGCCCGGGCTCGTGGGCGATCTCCGTCAGGAAGCGGGCGGCGTGGCCGTTCGGGTCGAGGTTCAGCTGGAGTCCGGAGGGCAGGCGTCGCAACGCCCAGAAGGTGATGTCGATCTGGCCGAGCAACCGGCCGCGCTGCTCGGCGACCTTGGGATTGTCCCGGTCGGGTACCAGCTGTCCGTACAGGCGTCGTAGGCCGTCGTGGGCCGCGCGCAGGGCCGGCTCGTCGGCGGCCAGGGAGGCGTCGGTGATGAGCATGCCGAGGGCGGCGAAGGATCCCTCCGACATCCCGTAGTCCAATTGCATGTCGTCTATGAGATCCCGTACCTCGGTCTCCCTGTCGCGCCGATCGCTCTCCCGCTCACTCATGGTCGTCCCCCGATCCGCTCCTCGACTTCCGCTCCTCCTCCACCATGAAGTGATGTCAAGCGACTGTCAAGTGACACCTCATGATTCTTTCCGGAGATCACCTCGGTGATCACTTCGGAGATCACTTCGGAGATCACCGAGTCCCATTCGTTACACATCCATTGACACACTCAATGCGCATATGCGGCGGCCCCCGTTAACATCTGGTTCACGCGCTTCACGCATCGGGGGGATGAACCATGGACGATATGGCGTCGCGCGATGCCGAACATTCGATCAGCGGGGTTGAATTATCGGCGGATCCGGCCGACCTCTTCGTGATTCTTTACGATCTGCTTCCAGAAGAGCGCTTCCGTGGCAACGAAGCGACCGATTGGTTACAGAATTCGACCGTCAGGGGATTCGCGGACCACGTCTGCAAGCGGGTGCTCCAGAGCGGCCTGGTCACCGAAAGGCTGGCGGGCGAGATCGTCCGCGAGATCGACAACCACGGCCACCGGGGCATGTTCGCCGCCCTCGTCGGCCTTGACTGGGCCCTGGCCGCGGCCAACCCGTTCAGCCCCGCCTATGACGAGTCGGCCATGTCCGCGCTGCGCGTCCGCTACGTCCTGCACGGCCACCTCAACAACCCGCGGGAGACGACGGGACTCCTGCTCCCCCGTTGCGCAAGGCCCGGAAAGGTCATGTCCGAGTGGGAGCACAAAGCGGACTTCTTCGGCGTGCACCGGGTCACCCGGAGCGACTGTGATCGCATTCGACTCGAGCGGATACCGAGCCGCAACGATCCGGGATTCACAGCGGGGGAAACGATTTCGGTCGGCGCCGTGCCAATGCTGCAGAATTACGACGACCTGGTGTTCGAATGGCCTCGCAGGGGCCCCGGCCGACGATATCGGATCAGCCCTTCGAAGGATCTCGGCGACCGCTTCGGCGAAGTGATCGACAATCTCCGGGAATCCGGCGCCGAAATCGGGGTCCTGCCCGAGAGCACGGTGTCCAAGCTGCTGGTGCCGCGGTGGGAGAACCAGCTCAGGGAGCTGCCCAAGGACAGCAGCCTGCGGTGGCTGCTGCTCGGCACCGGCCCGGTCGGGGACACCAACCCGCCGCCCAACCGGGCCGTTCTGGTGGACTGCCGTACCGGCGAGACCATCCTGGAGCAGGACAAGATGGCCGGCTTCACCCTCACCACCGACCTGGCCGACCAGTGGCGGCTGCCCGGCGGACCGCACCGAGGACCCGCCCACGAGGACATCTCCCGAGGGCTCGACATCACCGTGCTGGACAGCTCCCTCGGCCGCCTCGCCGTCCTGATCTGTGAGGACGTCAAGCAGACGGTCCCCTGGGCGGCCAAGCTCCAGGCGCTCGGCGTCTCGCACATCCTCGTCCCGCTGTTCGCCGCCCCGATCCAGCGGGCGAGGACCCAGTGGGAGCGCCAGGCGGCGCAGCGCTGCGTCGAGGAGTTCGGCGCCTGGGTCGTCCTCTCCAACAGCCTCGCGGTCGGCGCGAATTGGGAGGTCCCGGACTATCTCGAAGCGGGCGACGGCTTCAACTGCGCCGTGGTGGGCCCTCCCGAGCGCCGGGCGACCACCTACGCGGAGCTCTACGACACCCAGTTCTGCCGCGCCGACAGCGCCGTGGACCCGTCCCGGGTGCACTTCCACAACGGCACCCCGGTGACCGCGGAGGACGGCGGGCCGCTGCCCCTGCCCACCGTGCGGGCGGGCTGGTCGGAGGTCGAACCGACCTGGGCGGACGTGGACGAGGAGCCGGACTGGGGAGCGGCCGGATAGCGCACGCGCCGACGGGGGCGAACGGCTCACTCCACCCCGTACACCCGCCGCGCGTTCCCCGCCGCCACCATCCCCGCCACCCGCTGCGCGTCCGCCAGCGACCACGCGCCCTCGGCGACCCAGCCGCCCAGCACTCGCCCCAGCGCCTCCCGGAACAGCCGCGCCCCCACCACGTGCAGCTCCGGCAGGCCATGGGCGCCGCTGGAGAAGAGGATCTTGCCGAAGGGTGCCAGTTCCAGGAGTTCGGCGAGGATCGTGGCCGCGCGGGCGCCGGTGCGGACCAGGGCCGCGCCCGAGTCGGCGTAGACGTGCGGGAAGGTGCCGGCCAGGTGGGCGGCGTGGCGGTGGTACGGGTAGCCGTGCAGGAGGATCAGGTCGGTACCGAGTCCGGCCGTCGCGCGGACGAAGTCCGTCAGGAGTACGGGGTCGGTACGGTCGATGCGCTGGCCCGGTTCGCCCAGCCCGGCGTGCAGTTGGAGGGGCAGCCCCGAGGCGACGGCGATCCACAGCAGGTGCCGTAGCAGAACCGGATCGGTCAGTTCGCCGCCGACCCGGCGGCCGGCCAGCCACCGGCCCGCCGCGCCCCGCACCTCCCCCGGGCCCGGCGGCTCGGGCGCGAGGGACAGGCCGTGCCGTACGCCGGCCACCGATGTGAAGGCGACCGCACTGCCCGCCGCGCCGTGCACCGACTCGGCGAGGTTGGCGAGGAAGGACTCGACGGTGCCGGAGGTGTCGGCGACCTGTTCGGCCAGCAGTTCCAGGCGGACGATCTCCCGGGCCTCGGCGGCGCCCGCGGAGGCCATCTCGGAGGGGCCGGTGAGGTCGCCGGGGAGGCCGGTGTCGACCAGGTAGGTCGTGATGCCGCTGCCGCGGAGCAGCCTGCGGCCCGCTTCCAGTACGCCGAGTTCACGGCGCCGGGCGAGATAGCGGGCGGGGTGGCAGTGCGGCTCCAGGCCGAGTAAGGGGGGACACCAGCGTCGTACCGCGAAACCGGTCTGGGTGTCGAAGAGGGTGGTGCCGGGGGCGGGCGGGCCCTCGGTGCGGGAGAGTTGGGCCTCGAAGGTGCCGAGGCCCAGCTCGGTTCTCAGCACGCCGTGGCAGTACTGGTCCACGAGGGACGGCGTTTCGATCATCCGGACTCCCCGACGGGACGCTGCGCTGGCTTACAGGTCCTAACGGGTGAACGGGCGCCTAGGTGATGGGGGGAGGTCCCTCAGCCTCCGATCTGGATGCCGGCCATGCGCTTCCACTCGTACGGGCCCGTCTTCACCTTCGCCGCGAACTCGCCGTCGAAGTCCTCATGGACCGTGATGCCGGCCTTCGCCACCGCCTTCTCGGCGAGCTCGTACGACGGGGCCACCAGGTCGCCCCAGCCGCCGTCCTCGCCGACCAGGACGATGCGTGCGCCGCGTTCGCCGATGTTGGCCACCTGGCCCTCGGCGCCGCCGTGCGCCTTGGCGAAGGCGTCGATCTGCTTGGCGAGGCGCGCCACCTTGCGCTCGGCCTTCTGGTCAACCTGCTGCGTGTCTGCCATGGTCAGGATGCTACCGACGGGTAGATCGCTTGGCGACGGATGGGCCGAGTGACCCTTACCTCAGGAACGGGTCCACCGCGACCGCCACGAACAGCAGCGACACATAGGTGATCGACCAGTGGAACAGCCGCATCTCCTTGAGCTTCCCGCCCGTCACTTCCGCCTTGGCCCGGTTCTGGAGCGCGTGCGCCTCCCACAGCCACCAGCCGCCGGCCGCCAGGGCCACGGCCGTGTAGAACCAGCCGGTGTAGCCGAGGGGGGTCAGCAGCAGGGAGACGAAGACCATCACCCAGCTGTAGATGACGATCTGCTTGGCGACCGTCTTGTTGGAGGCGATGACCGGGAGCATCGGCACGCCCACGCGCGCGTAGTCCTCCTTGACCTTCATGGAGAGCGGCCAGTAGTGCGGCGGCGTCCAGAAGAAGATCACCAGGAAGAGGATGAGCGGCGCCCAGGAGAGCGAGTCCGTCACGGCGGACCAGCCGATGAGGACCGGCATACAGCCCGCGATGCCGCCCCACACGATGTTCTGCGAGGTACGGCGCTTGAGGATCATCGTGTAGACGACGACGTAGAAGAGGAGTGCGCCGAGGGAGAGCCAGGCGCTCAGCCAGTTGACGGCGAGGCCGAACAGGAGTGTCGAGACGACGGCGAGGGAGATGCCGAAGGCGAGGCACTCGCGCGGCGAGACCATGCCGGTGACCAGCGGGCGCTGCGAGGTGCGGTCCATGAGCGCGTCGATGTCGCGGTCGATGTACATGTTCAGCGCGTTGGCGCCGCCCGCCGAGAGGTAGCCGCCGACGCAGGTGAGCAGCACCAGCGTCAGGTCCGGCACACCCTGCTGGGCGAGGAACATCACCGGAACGGTGGTGATGAGCAGGAGCTCGATGATCCGCGGCTTGGTCAGCGCCACGAACGCCTTGACACGGGCCCCGAACGGCCGGTGACGCGGGCTCTCGCTCGCAGCGATTACCCCCGCTGGACGGGATTCGACGGCCGTCACGCACACCCCTACAGAGACATCCCAGCGAGCCTCGGCCGTGTGAAGTCCCGGTAAAGGCCCGCGCGTACCACGCCACTGTAGACGTTGCCCATACCCCGACATTCGCGGGGGTGGGGTCGTGTTGGGAAGGGTCGTACGGAAGGTCGATTGAGCACTCGGATGAGCAGCTCCGTATTCAGTTGCCGAATGCGATCCGACCGGTCGGGAGGCGGATCCCCCGTGGGCCCGGCAGTCTGGAATGACTCGAAAAATTGCACGTACTCACGGGGGTAGGCTCGACAACGGCCGGTGGGCGTCCAGTGCGCCGGCATTCGACATGCGTGACGTTGCTACATGCGTGACATGTGGAGAGGAGCCCTGACCCAGGGTGAGCACCAAGCCGACCACCACAGACCTCGAGTGGACCGAGTTGGACCAGCGGGCCGTGGACACCGCCCGCGTCCTGGCCGCCGACGCCGTACAGAAGGTCGGAAACGGCCATCCTGGTACGGCGATGAGCCTGGCCCCCGCCGCCTACACCCTCTTCCAGAAGGTGATGCGGCACGACCCGGCCGACCCGGACTGGGTCGCGCGTGACCGCTTCGTGCTGTCCGCCGGCCACTCGTCCCTGACCCTCTACACGCAGCTCTTCCTGGCCGGTTTCGGCCTGGAGCTGGACGACCTCAAGGCCTTCCGGACGTGGGGCTCCAAGACCCCCGGCCACCCGGAGTACGGCCACACCAAGGGCGTCGAGACCACGACCGGGCCGCTCGGCCAGGGTGTCGCCAACGCCGTGGGCATGGCGATGGCCGCCCGCTACGAGCGCGGTCTGTTCGATCCGGAGGCCGCGCAGGGCGAGTCTCCGTTCGACCACTTCATCTACGCGATCGCCGGTGACGGCTGCCTGCAGGAGGGCATCTCCGCGGAGGCCTCCTCGATGGCCGGCCACCAGCAGCTCGGCAACCTGATCCTGCTGTGGGACGACAACCACATCTCGATCGAGGGCGACACCGAGACGGCCGTGTCCGAGGACACCGTCAAGCGCTACGAGGCGTACGGCTGGCACGTCCAGCGTGTCGCGCCGAAGCCGGACGGCGACATCGACCCGCACGCGATCTACAACGCGATCGAGGCCGCGAAGAAGGTGACGGACAAGCCGTCCTTCATCGCGATGCGCTCGATCATCGCCTGGCCCGCCCCGAACGCGCAGAACACCGAGGCCGCGCACGGCTCGGCCCTCGGCGACGACGAGGTCGCGGCCACCAAGCGCGTCCTGGGCTTCGACCCGGAGAAGAGCTTCGAGGTCTCCGACGAGGTCCTCAAGCACACCCGGCAGGCGCTGGAGCGCGGCCGCGAGGCGAAGACCGAGTGGGACAAGTCGTTCCAGCTGTGGCGCCAGAACAACGCCGAGCGCGCGGCCGACTTCGACCGCATCCACGCGGGCGAGCTGCCCACCGGCTGGGAGGAGAAGCTCCCCGTCTTCGAGCCGGGCAAGGGCATCGCCACCCGCGCCGCCTCCGGCAAGGTGCTGCAGGCCCTCGGCGCCGTGATCCCCGAGCTGTGGGGCGGCTCCGCCGACCTCGCGGGCTCGAACAACACGACGATCGACAAGAACAGTTCCTTCCTGCCGGCGGACAACCCGCTGCCGGAGGCGGACCCGTACGGCCGCACCATCCACTTCGGCATCCGCGAGCACTCCATGGCCGCGGAGATGAACGGCATCACCCTGCACGGCAACACCCGTGTCTACGGCGGTACGTTCCTGGTCTTCTCCGACTACATGCGCAACGCCGTACGCCTGTCGGCGCTGATGCACCTGCCGGTGACGTACGTGTGGACGCACGACTCGATCGGCCTCGGCGAGGACGGCCCGACCCACCAGCCCATCGAGCACCTCGCGTCCCTGCGCGCGATCCCCGGTCTCAACGTCGTCCGCCCGGCCGACGCCAACGAGACCGCGATCGCCTGGCGCGAGATCCTGCGCCGCTACACCAAGGTCTTCGGCAAGGGCGCCCCGCACGGCCTCGCACTGACCCGCCAGGGCGTGCCGGTGTACGAGCCCAACGAGGATGCCGCCAAGGGTGGTTACGTCCTGTTCGAGGCCGACGGCGGAGACGCCGAGGTCGTCCTCATCGCCACCGGTTCCGAGGTGCACGTCGCCGTGGCGGCGCGCGAGCGGCTCCAGGCCGACGGTGTGCCCACGCGCGTCGTGTCCATGCCGTCCGTGGAGTGGTTCGAGGAGCAGGACCAGGGGTACCGGGACAGCGTTCTGCCGCCGAACGTGAAGGCGCGGGTCGCGGTCGAGGCCGGTATCGGACTGACCTGGCACAAGTACGTCGGGGACGCCGGTCGCATCGTTTCCCTGGAGCACTTCGGTGCTTCCGCCGACGGCAAGGTGCTCTTCCAGGAGTTCGGCTTCACTGCCGAGAACGTGGCCGCCAAGGCGCGGGAATCCATCGCCGCCGCCCAGCGCTGACGCTCACATACGACACGTAGGAGATGTAATTCCATGACAGACGCACTCAAGCGCCTCTCCGAGGAAGGCGTCGCGATCTGGCTGGACGACCTGTCGCGCAAGCGGATCACGTCCGGCAACCTCGCTGAGCTGATCGACCAGCAGCACGTCGTGGGCGTCACCACCAACCCGACGATCTTCCAGAAGGCGATCAGCAGCGGCGACGGCTACGACCAGCAGCTGTCGGACCTCGCCGCCCGCAAGGTGACCGTCGAAGAGGCCATCCGCATGATCACCACGGCGGACGTCCGCGACGCCGCCGACATCCTGCGCCCGGTCTTCGACGCCACCGACGGCCAGGACGGCCGCGTGTCGATCGAGGTCGACCCGCGCCTCGCCCACAACACCAAGGCGACCGTCGCCGAGGCCAAGCAGCTGGCCTGGCTGGTCGACCGCCCCAACACGCTCATCAAGATCCCGGCCACCAAGGCGGGTCTGCCGGCGATCACCGAGGTCATCGGCCTCGGTATCAGCGTCAACGTCACGCTGATCTTCTCGCTGGAGCGCTACCGCGAGGTCATGGACGCCTACCTGGCCGGCCTGGAGAAGGCCAAGGAGCGCGGCCTCGACCTGTCGCTGATCCGTTCGGTCGCCTCCTTCTTCGTGTCCCGGGTGGACACCGAGATCGACAAGCGCCTCGACGCGCTGGGCACCGACGAGGCCAAGGCCGCCCGCGGCAAGGCCGCCGTCGCCAACGCGCGGCTGGCCTACGAGGCGTACGAGGAGGTCTTCTCGACGGCTCGCTGGAGCGCGCTGGAGAACGCGGGCGCCCGCAAGCAGCGTCCGCTGTGGGCCTCGACCGGCGTGAAGGACCCGGCGTACAAGCCGACCCTCTACGTCGACGACCTGGTCGCGCCGAACACGGTGAACACCATGCCGGAGGCCACCCTTCAGGCCACCGAGGAGCACGGCTCGATCACCGGCGACACCGTCGCCGGTACGTACGAGCAGGCGCGCGCCGACATCGAGGCCGTCGAGAAGCTCGGCATCTCGTACGACGACGTGGTGCAGCTCCTGGAGGACGAGGGCGTCGAGAAGTTCGAGGCGTCCTGGAACGACCTGCTCAAGTCGACCGAGGCGGAGCTGGAGCGCCTCGCCCCCTCGGAGGGCTGAAACCTTGTCGAGCAGCAACCCGCTGCGTGACCCTGCCGACCGACGGCTCCCGCGTATCGCGGGGCCGTCGGGCCTGGTCATCTTCGGCGTCACGGGCGATTTGTCACGAAAGAAGCTCATGCCCGCCGTGTACGACCTCGCGAACCGGGGTCTGCTGCCGCCGGGCTTCTCGCTGGTGGGCTTCGCCCGCCGCGAATGGCAGAACGAGGACTTCGCGGCCGAGGTCCACGACGCCGTCAAGGAGCACGCCCGTACGCCCTTCCGAGAGGAGGTCTGGCAGCAGCTCATCCAGGGGATGCGCTTCGTCCAGGGCACCTTCGACGACGACGAGGCGTTCGAGCGGCTGCGCTCCACCATCGACGAGCTCGACAAGGCACAGGGCACGGGCGGCAACTTCGCCTTCTACCTGTCGGTGCCGCCGCGCTCCTTCCCGGTCGTCATCCAGCAGCTGAAGAAGCACGGTCTCGCCGACCAGTCCTCCGGCTCCTGGCGGCGCGCGGTCATCGAGAAGCCCTTCGGCCACGACCTGAAGTCGGCCGAGGAGCTCAACACGACCGTGGAGGAGGTCTTCGCCCCGGACCAGGTCTTCCGCATCGACCACTACCTGGGCAAGGAGACCGTCCAGAACATCCTGGCGCTCCGCTTCGCCAACACGATGTTCGAGCCGATCTGGAACCGGTCCTTCGTGGACCACGTGCAGATCACCATGGCCGAGGACATCGGCATCGGCGGCCGGGCCGGCTACTACGACGGCATCGGCGCCGCCCGTGACGTCATCCAGAACCACCTCCTCCAGCTCATGGCCCTTACGGCCATGGAGGAGCCCGCCTCCTTCGACGCCGACGCGCTGGCCGCCGAGAAGACCAAGGTGCTCGGCGCGGTACGGCTGCCGAAGGACCTGGGCCGGGACACCGTGCGCGGTCAGTACGCGGCGGGCTGGCAGGGCGGCGAGAAGGCGGTCGGGTACCTCCAGGAGGAGGGCATCGACGCCAACTCGAAGACCGACACCTACGCGGCCATCAAGGTGGAGGTGGACAACCGCCGCTGGGCGGGCGTCCCGTTCTACCTCCGCACCGGCAAGCGCCTGGGCCGCCGGGTCACCGAGATCGCGGTCGTCTTCCAGCGGGCCCCGCACTCCCCCTTCGACCACACGGCGACGGAGGAGCTCGGCAAGAACGCGATCGTCATCCGCGTCCAGCCGGACGAGGGCGTGACGGTCCGCTTCGGCTCCAAGGTCCCCGGTACCTCCATGGAGATCCGGGACGTGTCGATGGACTTCGCCTACGGCGAGTCCTTCACGGAGTCGAGCCCGGAGGCGTACGAGCGGCTGATCCTGGACGTCCTGCTCGGTGACTCGAACCTCTTCCCGCGCACCGAGGAGGTCGAGCTGTCCTGGAAGATCCTCGACCCGATCGAGGAGTACTGGGACACGCACGGCAAGCCCGCCCAGTACCCGTCCGGTACCTGGGGGCCCGTCGAGGCGGACGAAATGCTCGAGCGAGACGGACGGAGCTGGCGCCGGCCATGAAGATAGACCTCACGGACACCACGGCCAGCAAGGTCAACAAGGCGCTGGTGCAGGGGCGGCGGGCCATCGGCACGCCCGCCGTCGGCATGGTGCTCACGCTGGTCATCGTGACGGACGAGGAGAACGCGTACGACGCGCTGAAGGCCGCCAACGACGCCTCGCGCGAGCACCCCTCGCGCACGCTCGTGGTCATCAAGCGCGTCTCGCGCACTCCCCGCGACCGTACGCAGTCCCGGCTGGACGCCGAGGTCCGGGTGGGCGCGGACGCGGGCACCGGCGAGACGGTCGTACTGCGGCTGTACGGCGAGGTGTCCGACCACGCCCAGTCGGTGGTCCTGCCGCTGCTGCTGCCGGACGCGCCCGTCGTCGTCTGGTGGCCGGTGAACGCGCCCCTCGACCCGGCGAACGACCCCCTGGGCGCGCTGGCCCAGCGCCGGGTGACCGACACTTACGCGGCCGAGCAGCCGGTACGGGAGCTCACCGCCCGCGCCGACACCTACACGCCCGGCGACACCGACCTCTCCTGGACCCGCATCACGCCCTGGCGCTCGATGCTGGCCGCCGCTCTCGACCAGGTCACCTGCGAGGTGGAGGGCGTCGAGGTGGAGGGCGAGGAGTTCAACCCGAGCTGCGAGCTGCTGGCGATGTGGCTGGCGGACCGGCTGGACGTGCCGGTGAAGCGGACGCTGTCGGGCGGGCCGGGGCTGACCGCGGTCCGTATGCACACCGACAGCGGCCCGATCGTCCTCGACCGCGCGGACGGGTCCCTGGCGACCCTCTCCATCCAGGGCCAGCCGGACCGTGCGGTGGCGCTGAAGCGGCGCGAGACGGCCGAGCTGATCGCGGAGGAGCTGCGGCGGCTGGACCCGGACGACACGTACGCCTCGGCGCTGCGGTTCGGGGTGGAGCGGCTGAACGGGGCGGCGACGCCCCGGGCCTCGGTCGAGAAGGCGATGGCCTCCCTGGAGGAGGCCGTTGCCTCCATGGAGGACGCGGTGGCGTCCGTCGAGGAGAAGGTGGCCTCGGCCCGGGAGGGGGCATCCAAAAGTGCCGGCTCCACGCCCGGAGGGGAAGCGCCGGACGAAGCCGCTGCTGAAGCTCCCGCACCGGAGGCGGCGGAAGCATCGGTGACGAAGGCGACGGAAGCGCCGGTGACGGAGCCTGACGAGGCCGGCAAGAAGGCGAAGGCGTCGTGAGCACTCCGCAGCTGGTCGTGCACCGCGACAAGGAACTGATGGCGCAGGCCGCCGCGGCCCGCCTCATCACGAAGATCGTGGACGCGCAGGCCTCCCGGGGCTCCGCGTCCGTGGTCCTCACGGGTGGCCGCAACGGCAACGGCCTGCTGGCCGCCCTCGCGTCCCAGCCGGCCCGGGACGCGGTGGACTGGGGTCGGCTGGACCTCTGGTGGGGCGACGAGCGCTTCCTGCCGGAGGGCGACCCGGAGCGGAACGTCACGCAGGCCCGCGAGGCCCTGCTGGACTCGGTCCCGCTGGACCCGAAGCGGGTGCACGCCATGCCGGCGTCGGACGGCGAGTGGGGCGACGACGTGGAAGCGGCGGCTTCGGCCTACGCGGAGGAGCTGGCCCGCGCGGCCGGCCCCGAGAACCACGGTGCGGTGCCCACCTTCGACGTCCTGATGCTGGGCGTCGGCCCGGACACGCACGTGGCCTCGCTGTTCCCGGAGCTCCCCGCGGTCCGCGAGACCGAGCGGACGGTGGTCGGCGTCCACGGCGCCCCGAAGCCCCCGCCGACCCGGGTGACCCTCACGCTCCCCGCCATCCGCGCGGCCCGCGAGGTCTGGCTCCTGGCGGCCGGCGAGGACAAGGCCCAGGCCGCGGCGATCGCCCTCTCCGGAGCGGGCGAGATCCAGGCCCCGGCGGCGGGCGCCCGCGGCCGCCAACGCACCCTGTGGCTGCTGGACTCGGCAGCGGCTTCCCAGCTACCGAGGTCGCTGTACCCGCCGGCTTCACCGTGAGCGCCTGACGGCGCGAAGGCACCGACCGGGGTGCGGCGAGGTTCTCCTCGCCGCACCCCGTTTCGTTTCACCGCCCGCGCAGCTCCCGGTACTTGGCCACCAGCGCCCTGCTGGACGCGTCCAGACCCGGCGCCTCCGCCCCCTCGGTCAGGGCCGGCTCGACGCGCTTGGCCAGGACCTTGCCGAGCTCGACGCCCCACTGGTCGAAGGAGTCGATGTTCCAGACCGCGCCCTGCACGAACACCTTGTGCTCGTACAGCGCGATCAGCTGGCCGAGCACCGACGGGGTCAGCTCGCGGGCGAGGATCGTCGTGGTGGGGTGGTTGCCCTTGAAGGTCTTGTGGGCCACCAGCTCCTCCGGCACCCCTTCCGCCCGCACCTCCTCCGGCGTCTTGCCGAAGGCCAACGCCTGAGTCTGGGCGAAGAAGTTGGCCATCAGCAGGTCGTGCTGCGCCCTGAGCCCCTCACTCAGCTCCGCCACCGGCTCGGCGAAGCCGATGAAGTCCGCCGGGATCAACTTCGTGCCCTGGTGGATGAGTTGGTAGTACGCGTGCTGCCCGTTGGTCCCCGGCGTGCCCCACACCACCGGCCCGGTCTGCCAGTCGACCTGCTGCCCGTCCCGCCCGACGTACTTGCCGTTGGACTCCATGTCCAGCTGCTGCAGATACGCCGTGAACTTGGAGAGGTAGTGGCTGTACGGCAGCACGGCATGCGACTGGGCGTCGTGGAAGTTGCCGTACCAGATGCCCAACAGGCCGAGCAGCAACGGCACGTTGGACTCGGCGGGCGCGGTCCTGAAGTGCTCGTCGACCAGGTGGAAGCCGTCGAGCATCTCGCGGAAGCGGTCCGGGCCGATGGCGATCATCAGGGAGAGGCCGATCGCCGAGTCGTACGAGTACCGGCCGCCGACCCAGTCCCAGAACTCGAACATGTTGGCCGTGTCGATGCCGAAGTCGGCGACCTTTCCGGCGTTCGTCGACAGCGCCACGAAGTGCTTGGCGACGGCCTCCTGACCGGCCTTCAGCTCACCGAGCAGCCAGTCGCGCGCCGAGGTCGCGTTGGTGATCGTCTCGATCGTGGTGAAGGTCTTGGAGGCGATGACGAACAGCGTCTCCGCCGCGTCCAGGTCGCGGGTGGCCTCGTGCAGGTCGGCGCCGTCGACGTTCGACACGAAGCGGAGTGTGAGGTCGCGGTCGGTGAAGGCGCGCAGCACCTCGTAGGCCATCGCGGGGCCCAGGTCGGAGCCGCCGATGCCGATGTTGACGACGTTCTTGATACGCCTGCCGGTGTGGCCGGTCCAGGCGCCGGAGCGGACGCGCCCGGCGAAGTCGGCCATCTTGTCGAGGACTTCGTGCACCCTGGGCACGACGTTCTCCCCGTCGACCTCGATCACCGCGTCGCGTGGGGCGCGCAGGGCGGTGTGCAGGACGGCGCGGTCCTCCGTCGTGTTGATCTTCTCGCCGCGGAACATGGCGTCCCGCAGCCCGGCCACGTCGGTGGCGGCGGCCAGCTCGCGCAGCAGCCGCAGGGTCTCGTCGGTGACCAGGTGCTTGGAGTAGTCGACGTACAGGTCGCCCACCTGGAGCGTGTAGCCGGTGCCGCGGTCCGGTGCGGCGGCGAAGAGCTCGCGCAGCCGCACCTCCCCGAGTTCCTCTCGGTGCTTGGCCAGCGCGGTCCACTCGGGCGTCCGGTTGAGCCTGGTACGGCCGTCTGCGTTCATGTCCGACTTCAGCCTTCTTTCGTGCCTGTCCCAGCTGTTCCAACCTAGTTGATCAGCGCGGGGCGTGAGCCGTCGTGGCGTCGTCGTCCGGCGCAACAACAGGTACGTCCCGCTTGCGCCCGGGTATCAGCGCGAGGACCGACAGAACGAAGAAGGCCGCGGTGAGCAGCGCGGGCGTGTTCGGTCCCCAGGCGGTCGCGACGGCGCCGCCGAGCAGGGCGCCCAGCGGGGCCCCGGCGACGGCCAGGGTGCGGTAGGCGGAGCTGACCCGGCCCAGCATGTCGGCGGGGGCCCGCTGCTGCATGAGGGTCGTGGTGTTGACGTTCCACACCATGCCCATGAACCCGAAGACGGCGAGCGCCGCGACCGTCGCGGCCAGGCTGCGCACGGAGCCCATGACGACGAGGGCGCCGATCTGCACGCTCCCAGCGAGCAGCACGCTCCGTGTCGGGCCGAGCCGGGCGAGGATCCGCCGGTTCACCGCTCCTCCGGCCAGGCCGCCCACGGTGTACGCGGTGGTCGCCGCCGCGTAACCGGCCGTGCCGGCGTCGAGCCAGCCGGTCACCAGGATCACCAGCGTGGCGATCAGCGCGCCCATGCCGATGTTGCACAGGGCCGTCGCGACGCACAGCCCGCGCAGGGCCCGGTCGTGCCACAGCGTGCGCATGCCGTCGGCGATCTCCTGGCGCAGGGTGCTGCCGGCCGGTCTCGGTCCGCGTGTACCCGCCGCCGGTCCCGACCCACGGATGCCGGCCGCCGGTCCCGGCCCGCGGATGCCGGCCGCCGGTCCAGCCCTGCGGATGCCTCCTCTCGCTCCCCGCCCGCGGATGCCGCCCGTCGGCCCCGGCCCCGGCCCCCGCCCAGGCGCCGCGCGCCGCAGCGAGGCCACCAGCGCGGCCGCCACCAGGAAGGTCGCCGCGTCGGCCGCGAAGGGCACGGCGGCGCCCGCGGCGATCAGCAGCGGCACCACGGGCGCCCCGATCAGACCGCCCGCGATCTGCTGCCCGGTCATCAGCCGGGCGTTGGCGCTGCCGAGCGCGTCCCGGTCCACCAGTGCGGGCAGCAGGGCCGTGGCGGCGTTGTCGAAGAGGGTCTGGAGGGTGGTGAGGGCGAAGGCGAGCGCGATGAGCAGCGCGATCGAAGCGTGACCGAGCGCTACGGCCACGGCGAAGGCGGCCACGAGCAGCCCTCGTACCGCATCGACCGTCCACATCGCGCGCCGCTGGTCGACCCGGTCCGCGACCGCGCCGCCGAGCAGGCCGAAGATGATCCAGGGCAGATAGCCGCAGGCGGTGACGGAAGCGATGAGCAGGGGCCGGTCGGTCAGCGAGGCGGCCAGCAAGGGCAGGGCCGCACCCCGCAGCGCGTCCCCGAACCGGGACACCACCGCGGCCGTCCACAACCGCCCGAATCCCCCGCGCCACGGGGGCGCGCACACGCCCACCGACTCGACCGCAGCCACAGCTCCCCCTCACGATCCACCCGCCACGAAGGCGATGGACAAACCGTAGAGGGCACCACTGACAATCGGTCTCGAGGCCGTCGGCCGACCGGGCACGAAACAGCTCCGACCAGGCACCCCGCGGTGCCCGGCCGGTCGTCAACTCCTAGATCTCGCCCCGCAGTTTGGCGAGCGCCTCGGCGAGGATCGCCTCGCCGTCCGCGTCGCTGCGCCGCTCCCGGACGTACGCGAGGTGCGTCTTGTAGGGCTCGGTGCGCGGCGGGTCCGGCGGGTTGTCCCGGTCCTGTCCGGCGGGGAAGCCGCAGCGCGGGCAGTCCCAGGTCTCCGGAACCTGCGCGTCGCTGGCGAAGCTGGGCTGCGTCTCGTGCCCGTTCGAGCACCAGAAGGAGATGCGCAGACGCGGCGCGGACTCGCCGCGCTCGGCCTCGCCCATCGGCCCCGCCCCGACCCGGCTTCCTCGGATCGCGTTGCCACTTGCCACGGTGTAACTCCCTGCGTGATGGTGCCGCGAAGCGAGTCGGCGTGTCGCTTCGTTGCGAGCGCCTCAGTCTACGTAAGGCCCAACGCGCGTCCAGTGATTGGAGTTACAGCCCCCACACCTGGACGCAAGCCCCATGATAGGCCGCGCTCAGCTGCGCGTACCGAACATGGGGCGTTACGTGCGGAATGCAGGTGCCGTGTGTGCGTTGCCGCTCAGTTGTTCGTCTTCATGATGATGCCGAGGACGACAATGCACGCGAACCACAGCAGACCGATCACCAGGGTGATGCGGTCGAGGTTGCGCTCGGCGACCGAGGAGCCACCGACGGACGACTGCATGCCGCCACCGAACATGTCGGAGAGGCCGCCGCCCTTCCCCTTGTGCATCAGCACCAGCAGCATCAGCAGCAGGCTGAAGACGATCAGGGCGATCGAGAACCCCAAAACCACGGCTGGACCAACTCTCTCGGATTCGGATGAAACAACGGGGGCACGGTAGCTAGCTGCCTACCATGCCCCCGCAAGGGTACGACGGATCGCCGCTAGGGCCTACTCACTGGTCGCGGAAGCGCACGATCTTGACGAACTCGTCGGCATCCAGCGACGCACCGCCCACCAGGGCCCCGTCGATGTCGGCCTGCGCCATGATCTCGGCGACGTTGCCCGACTTCACGGAGCCGCCGTACTGGATGCGGACCTGGTCGGCCAGCTCCTGGGTGTACAGCTCGGCGATCTTGCCGCGGATGGCGGCGCAGACCTCCTGGGCGTCCTCGGCGCCGCAGACCTTGCCGGTGCCGATGGCCCAGACGGGCTCGTAGGCGATCACGACGGTCTCGGCCTGCTCGGCCGACAGGTCCTTGAGGCCGCCCTCGACCTGGGCGAGGGTATGGGAGACGTGGTTGCCCGCCTCGCGGACCTCGAGCTCCTCGCCGACGCACAGGATCGGGGTGATGCCGTGCTTGTAGGCGGCCTTGACCTTGGCGTTGACGATCTCGTCGGTCTCCGCGTGGTACTGGCGGCGCTCGGAGTGGCCGACGGCCACGTACGTGCACTTCAGTTTGGCCAGCATCGGGCCCGAGATCTCGCCGGTGTAGGCGCCGGAGTCCTGCGCCGAGATGTCCTGGGCGCCGTACTTGATCTTGAGCTTGTCGCCGTCGACCAGGGTCTGAACGGAGCGCAGGTCGGTGAAGGGCGGCAGTACGGCGACCTCGACGGCCTCGTAGTCCTTGTCGGCCAGGGCGAAGGCGAGCTTCTGGACATGCGCGATGGCCTCGAGGTGGTTGAGGTTCATCTTCCAGTTGCCCGCCATGATCGGCGTGCGCCCAGAAGAAATAGATGCAGCCATGTAGGTCAGTCCTCCAGTGCGGCGAGCCCGGGGAGCGTCTTGCCCTCGAGGTATTCGAGGGAGGCGCCGCCGCCGGTAGAGATGTGGCCGAATGCGGTCTCGTCGAAGCCCAGGATGCGGACGGCGGCGGCGGAGTCGCCACCGCCGACGACCGTGAAGGCCGAGGAGTCGAGGAGAGCCTGGGCGACCGCCTTGGTGCCCTCGGCGAATTCGGGGTGCTCGAAGACGCCCATCGGGCCGTTCCAGAAGACGGTGGCGGCGTCGGTGATCTTCGAGGCGTACAGCTTGCCGGAGGCCGGGCCGATGTCCAGGCCCATCCCGTCGGCCGGGATGGCCTCCGCGGCGACGGTGGTGGCGCCGGCCGGGGCCTTGGTCTTCAGGTCCGGGAAGGCGGGGGCGACCACGGCGTCGACCGGCAGGACCAGCTCGACGCCGGTCTTCTCGGCGCGCTCGATGTACTCCAGGACCGCCGGGATCTGGTCCTCCTGGAGGAGGGAGGCGCCGACCTCGTGGCCCTTGGCCTTGAGGAAGGTGAAGGCCATGCCGCCGCCGATGAGGATGCGGTCGGCCCTGCCGAGCAGCTCGTCGATGACGGCGAGCTTGTCGGAGACCTTGGCGCCGCCGAGCACGACCACGTAGGGCCGCTGGACCTCGTCGGTGAGCTTCTTCAGGACGCCGACCTCGGTGGCGATGAGGTAGCCGGCGTAGTGCGGCAGGCGGGCCGGGAGGTCGTACACGGAGGCGTGCTTGCGGTGCACGGCGCCGAACCCGTCACCGACGTAGACATCGGCGAGGGCGGCCAGCTGGTCCGCGAACTCACCACGCTCGGTGTCGTCCTTGGACGTCTCACCGGCGTTGAAGCGCAGGTTCTCGATGACCGCGACCTGGCCGGGCTGAAGGCCGTTGACCGCGTCGTGGGCGGCGGGCCCGACGGTGTCCTGGGCGAAGGCGACCGGGGCGCCGAGGAGTTCGGCGAGCCGCTCGGCGGCCGGGAGCAGGGAGAAGGCCGGGTCCGGGGCGCCCTTGGGGCGGCCCAGGTGCGAGGCGACGACCACCTTGGCGCCCGCCTCGGCGAGGGCCTTGACGGTGGGCAGTACGGCGCGGATGCGGCCGTCGTCGGTGATGAGGCCGTCGGCGAGCGGCACGTTGAGGTCGGCGCGGACGAAGACCCGCTTGTTGTCCACGCCTTCGGCGAGAAGTTCGTCGATCGTCTTCATTAGGGAGGCTCCTGGTGAGGGTTGCTCTGATCGTACGAGGGCTGCTGCGTACGCGAGTCAGGGCCCGGGCGGCGCGTCCCTGCGCCGCCCGAGCCCTGCGTTCACATCGAGTTGCCTGCTCTGTGGATCAGATCAGAGCTGGTTGCCCACGAAGACCGTGAGGTCGACGAGGCGGTTGGAGTAGCCCCACTCGTTGTCGTACCAGCCGAGGATCTTCACCGTGTTGCCCTCCTGGACCATGGTCAGGGAGGAGTCGAAGGTGCAGGAGGCCGGGTCGCTGACGATGTCCGAGGAGACGATCGGGTCCTCGGTGTACGACAGGTAGCCCGCCAGGTCGCCGTCCTCGGAGGCCTTCTTGAACGCGGCGTTGACCTCGTCCTTGGTGACCTCGCGCTGAAGCGTCACGACCAGGTCGGTGGCCGAGCCGGTCGGGACCGGGACGCGCATGGCGATGCCGTCCAGCTTGCCCTTGAGCTGCGGGAGGACCAGGGCGGTGGCCTTCGCGGCACCCGTCGTGGTCGGGATGATGTTCTCGGCGGCGGCGCGGGCGCGGCGCAGGTCCGAGTGCGGGAAGTCCAGGATGCGCTGGTCGTTGGTGTACGCGTGGACCGTCGTCATCAGGCCCTTGACGATGCCGAAGTTCTCGTCGAGGACCTTGGCCATCGGCGCCACACAGTTGGTGGTGCAGGAGGCGTTGGAGATGACGTGGTGGTTGGCCGCGTCGTACTTGTCCTGGTTGACACCCATCACGATGGTGATGTCCTCATCCTTGGCCGGAGCCGAGATGAGGACCTTCTTGGCGCCGCCGGCGATGTGCTTCTCGGCGTCGGCCTTCTTGGTGAAGATGCCGGTCGACTCGATGACGATGTCGACGCCCAGCTCGCCCCACGGGATGTCGGCGGGGTTGCGCTCGGACAGGACCTTGATGGTGTGGCCGTCGACGGTGATCGTGTCGGCGGTGTGCGAGACCTCGGCCTTGAGGCGGCCCAGGATGGTGTCGTACTTCAGCAGGTGAGCGGTGGTCGCGGTGTCACCCAGGTCGTTGACAGCCACGATCTCGATGTCAGCACCCTGCTCCAGCAGTGCGCGGAAGTAGTTGCGACCGATACGACCGAAGCCGTTGATGCCTACGCGGATCGTCACGAACCGATCTCCTCGTTGGTACGCCGGCCATGCGGTGCCGGCGAGCTCTGTTTGGGATGTCCCCGACCACCCATGACCCTACCTCCCTGAGAGCCGCCGAGTGACATCGAGATGCCCCATACACGGGCAGGCGGTCCGTACCCGCCAGTAGGGGTACGGACCGCCCGGGCCGGAAGGCCCGATCACTCTTTTTGACTACGGTGAGCTAGTCATCATTGACCAGGGTGTTCACCCTTCGAGGGCCGCGAGGGCCTTCTTGACGAGGGTGTTGCGGTCCGCCGCCGCGGTGACGTGCTCCAGGCCGAAGCCCAGCAGCACGGTCCGGTCGGTGGTCACGGCACCGTAGGTCTGGAACAGCGTTCCGGTGCGCGCCCAGTCCCTGAGCACGGCCGGGCTGCCCGCGGGCGGTCCGGGCACGCTCCAGGCGCCGAGCGAGGTCTCGAAGCCCTCGGTCTGGGTCGCCGTGCCGCCGATGACGAGCGAGGCGTCGTCGGCGAGGACGCCGTGGCCGCCGGTGCCCGGGTCGGTGACGTAGCTGATCGAGACCTCGATCTGCTTGCCGGCGTAGGCGCTCAGGTCGAAGTTCACCTGCTGCCAGCCGCTGGAGGCGCCGGTGAAGGCGTTCCACTGGCCGGAGGTGCCGGACGCGGTGCAGCTGTTGCCGGTCAGCGTCAGGTAGTGCTTCAGCCAGGGGTGCTCGCCGACGTAGAAGCCGGCTCCGCACTCCGCGGGTACGGCGGTGCTGGTGGCGCCGTTCTTGTCGGGGAGCGTGGTCCAGTCGTCGGCCCCGACCGTGTGGGCCTCGACGATCGCGTTGTCGTAGCCGGGTTCGGTGTCCCACAGCAGTTGGCTGCGCAGGGTCGGCTGGTCGGCCGCGGTCACGCCGGTGAGGTCGATGGTGCGGGTGAGGCGCTTGTAGGCGTCGTCGGTGTGCACGGCCGCGGCCATGTACGAACCGGCGTACGGACCGTACGGGTTGACGGTGCCGGCGAACTGGCCCGCGCCCGCGCTCGCGAACTGCGGGTACTTGTCGACGGGCAGTTCCTCGGAGGTGACGCCGTAGGTGCCCGCCTTGTCGAGCGGGTTGCCGGGGGCCGCGCCGAGGGCCGCGCCGGCGCCGTCGAGCTTGCCGGAGCCGGTGAAGCCGGTGGCCCCGGGCGTGGACGTACGCGAGTAGGCGCCCAGGTAGTACTGGCTGAAGTCGTCCGAAAGAGTGCCGCCGCCGAGGTCGACGTTGCCGCCGGCCTGCTCGCCCGCCTCGATCAGCTTCCCGCCCTCGTTGAGGAAGGCGCGCAGCTGGAGCTGGGTGGCGACGCCGGGGACGCTCGCGCCCGTGTAGTGGACGACGGTGCCGAAGTGGTCCAGGACGCCGAGCGCGTCGGGCGCGCCCTGGGTGGCGACGTCCCAGACGATCGCCTTGTGGCCGTTGGCCTTCAGCGCGTCCACGTAGGTCTGCGCCTGCGTGGCGGCCGCGCCCTCCTCGGCGACGACCAGGGTGTCGGCCTTGGCGCGCTGCGCGACGGTGTAGGTGAAGTGCTCGCTGGCGACCTTCTTGCCGCTCTTCGTCTCACCGGTGAACCAGACCTCGACCTTGTCGCCCGGGTCGCCGTCCCTGACCTTGGCCCGGTACTCGTCGAAGTGGAGGTTGTCCTCGCCGCCGTAGGTCTCGCCGCCCTTCCAGGACTTGAGCGCCCCTTCCTGCGTACGGCCGCCGTTGACGCGGTACTTGAGCTCCTTGTCGCGCACGGACTTGCGTACGACGACCGAGACCTCCTGGTCGGCGCCGCGCGAGTACGAGGTGGCGAACTTGGCCGGCGTGAAGTCGGCAGCCGTCAGGCCCAGCGAGGAGGACGGCGTGTCCGGGTGCGCGGCGGTCTCGGCGACCGAGAGCGCGAACGGGATGTTCTTCAGGAACTCGTCCTGGATCAGCTTCTCGTCGTCCGGGAAGTTGAACACGGACTGGCAGTCGGCCGCGTTCCACTGGTCGTTCGGATCGATGTTCGAGGCCGTCTGGCAGGTCGACATCTCCGGGGTGAACATCGACATGCCGTTGACGTTGGCCGCGTGGCCGTCCGCCTCGCCGTTGGTCGTGTACAGCTCCGAGGAGACCTGCGGGCGGTAGCCGGGGATCGCGGAGTTGTCCGGCGTACCGGCGAGCGCCTTGTAGAGGACGTCGTCCGGGGTGGGCGTGGCGACCTGCCAGCCGACGCCGTAGAGGAGAAGTTCGGCGGCGGAGTGGTAGTTGATGCCGTACGAGAAGCCGATCCGCTTCTCGAAGGCGTCCAGGTCCTTGGTCTCGGGCTCGGAGCCCGGGCTCGCGCCGCGGTAGGTCTGACTGGTGGGGTTGGGGGACGAACCCTCGTCGTCGTAGCCCCACTTGTAGGCGAAGTTGCGGTTGAGGTCGACGCCGTCGCCGGTGGAGATGACACCGTCCCCGTTGACGTCCCGCAGGTTCTTGCGCCACAGGCGGGTGTCGGAGTTCTGGAAGGTGTAGTCGTAGCCGTCGGGGTTGGCCGAGATCACGAACCACAGTTCGGTGGAGTCGACGATCTTCTTGACGCGTTTGTCGGTCTTGTAGTTGTCGAGGTAGTAGTGCATCAGACGCCGGGTCATCTCCGGCGTGATCCACTCGCGCGCGTGCTGGTTGGACATGTAGAGGACCGAGGGCTTCGAGCCGTCCTTGGTCTTCTTCGCGCCCTTGGTGAGCTTGACGGCGAGGATGTCCTGGCCGTTGATCGTCTTGCCGATGGAGACGACCTTGGTGAGGCCGGGGTTCTCCTGGCCGGTGCGGACGATCTCCTCCTTCAGGCCGCCGCTCCCGCTGTACGGGCGGTACACGCCCTGGGCGGCGTCCTCGACCCGCGCCTCGGCCTTGGCCGAAAGTGTGTGCTCGGTGAGGTCGACGCCCTTCTTCTCGAGGGACTTGGCCTGCTGGTCGGTGAGGTAGACCTCGACGGTGGCCGTCCCCTTCGCGGGAACCTGCTCGCCGAGTTCGTGACCGTCCTGTCCGGCGGCCAGCAGCAGGGGTACCTGCTTGGCCGTGACGTCGGCACGGTAGACGTTGACCTCGTTCGGGTCGTTCCCCTGTGAAGTCCCGTTCTGCGCCTGCGCGATGGGTGCGAGGCTCGCTCCGCCGATCAGGAGCGCGCCGACAGCGAGGATCGATCTCGCTCTAGGTCTCATGAACCCCCCTAGCAGTGGTCCGCCACAGCAGCGAACAGATGCCAGGCTCATGACAGTTCATGATCGAGTCAAGAGCGCCTCAAAGACAGACAAACGAGCGCAGACATACGTCGGTGCCGGCACCCCAAGTGGGTGCCGGCACCGACGTGTTGAGCGATCTTGACGCGGCGTCAGCCGACCAGGTTGTCGGCCATCTCCTCGGTGATGCTGGACTCCGTGCCCGGGATGCCGAGGTCGGAGGCGCGCTTGTCGGCCATCGCGAGCAGTCGGCGGATACGGCCGGCGACCGCGTCCTTGGTCAGCGGCGGGTCGGCGAGCGCGCCCAACTCCTCCAGCGAGGCCTGCTTGTGCTCCATGCGCAGCCGGCCGGCGGCCGCGAGGTGCTCGGGCACGTCGTCGGCGAGGATCTCAAGGGCGCGCTGGACCCTGGCTCCGGCCGCGACGGCCGCGCGCGCGGAGCGGCGGAGGTTGGCGTCGTCGAAGTTGGCGAGACGGTTCGCCGTGGCGCGCACCTCGCGGCGCATCCGGCGCTCCTCCCAGGCCAGCACCGACTCGTGCGCGCCGAGGCGGGTCAGCAGGGCGCCGATCGCGTCACCGTCACGGACGACGACCCGGTCGACCCCGCGCACCTCGCGGGCCTTGGCTGCGATCGACAGCCGGCGTGCCGCGCCGACCAGAGCGAGGGCGGCCTCGGGGCCGGGGCAGGTCACCTCCAGAGAGGAGGAGCGGCCGGGCTCGGTGAGCGAGCCGTGCGCCAGGAAGGCGCCGCGCCAGGCGGCCTCGGCGTCGCAGGTGGCCCCCGAGACCACCTGCGGGGGCAGCCCGCGGATCGGGCGGCCCCGCCCGTCCACCAGGCCGGTCTGCCGGGCCAGCTGATCACCGCCGGCGACCACCCGCACCACGTAACGCGAGCCCCGGCGCAGTCCGCCGGGCGCCATCACGATCAGCTCGGAGGAGTGGCCGAAGATCTCCAGGATGTCCCGCTTCAGGCGCCGGGCCGCCATCGCGGTGTCCAGCTCCGCCTCGATCACGATGCGCCCGCTGACCAGGTGGAGGCCGCCGGCGAACCGCAGAATGGCGGAGACCTCCGCCTTTCTGCAGCAGGTCCGGGTGACGGGGAGCCGGGAGATCTCGTCCTTCACCGCTGCCGTCATCGCCATGGGCCGATCCTTCCATGCATCCGAAAAATACGGTCGTACGCGGCGGCCAACAGCTCCGGGTCGTGCGTTGGAGTTCCGTCCGGCCGGGCCACCGGCGCCAGCTCGACCGCGGCGCCGAGCCGCTTGGCGGCTTCGGTGAGCAACGCACGGTCGGGCACGGCGGCCTCGTCGGCCAGCACCACGTCCAGGGCGAGTTTAGGGGCGTGTCGTCCCAAAACCTCCAAATGACGCTGCGGGGAGAAGCCGTCGGTTTCTCCGGGCTGCGGCGCGAGGTTCAGCGAGAGTACCCGGCGCGCCTTCGTCTCGGTGAGCGCGTCCAGCAGTTCCGGCACCAGCAGGTGCGGGATGACCGAGGAGAACCAGGAGCCCGGCCCGAGGACCACCCAGTCGGCGTCCAGGACCGCCTCGACGGCTTCGGGCACGGCGGGCGGGTCGTGCGGCACCAGGTGCACGGACTGCACCTCGCCGGGCGTGAGCGCCACGGTCGCCTGCCCCCGCACGGTGTCCACGTCCTCAGGCCGCCCCGGGTCGTGCCCCTTGACCAGGGCCTGCAGCTCCAGGGGTACGGCGGACATGGGCAGCACGCGCCCGTGCGCGCCGAGCAGCCTGCCGACCAGGTCGAGGGCCTGGACGTGGTCGCCGAGCTGCTCCCAGAGGGCGACGATCAGCAGGTTGCCGACCGCGTGCTCGTGCAGGTCCCCCTTGGACTGGAAGCGGTGCTGGATGACGCGGGCCCAGGTCTGGCCCCAGTCGTCGTCGCCGCACAGCGCGGCCAGCGCCTTGCGCAGGTCGCCGGGCGGCAGCACGCCCAGCTCGTCACGGAGGCGGCCGCTGGAGCCGCCGTCGTCGGCCACGGTGACGACGGCCGTGAGGTCGCCGGTGATCCGGCGCAGTGCGGCGAGCGAGGCGGACAGGCCCATGCCGCCGCCCAGCGCGACGACCTTGGGCTGGGCACCGCGCCGGCGCGGCCGGGCACCGCGGGCCTCGACGGGCCGGCCCGCGCGTGACTCGGGCACCACCCGGCGCAGCCTGCTCAGCCGCGAAGAACGTTCCGTCATTCGCGTCCCATGTCCCGGTGCACGACCACCGTCTCCACACCCTCGGCCGCGAGGCGCGCGGCGAGCTTCTCCGACGTGGCGACCGAGCGGTGCTTGCCGCCCGTGCAGCCGATGGCGATCGTCACGTACCGCTTGCCCTCGCGGCGGTAGCCGGCCGCGATGAGCCTGAGCAGCTCGGCGTAGCGGTCGAGGAACTCCTTGGCGCCGGGCTGGTTGAAGACGTACGCCGACACCTCCTCGTTGAGGCCGGTGAAGGGGCGCAGCTCCGGGACCCAGTGCGGGTTGGGCAGGAAGCGCATGTCCGCCACGAGGTCGGCGTCGACCGGGAGGCCGTATTTGAAGCCGAAGGACATGACGGTGGCCCGCAGCTCGGGCTCCTCCTCGCCCGCGAACTGGGCGTCCATCTTGGCGCGCAGCTCGTGCACGTTCAGGCTGGAGGTGTCGATCACCAGGTCGGCGTCGCCGCGCAGCTCGCGGAGCAGCTCGCGCTCGGCGGCGATGCCGTCGACGATGCGTCCGTCGCCCTGGAGGGGGTGCGGGCGGCGCACCGACTCGAAGCGGCGCACCAGGGCGTCGTCGGAGGACTCCAGGAAGACGATCCGCCGGGTGACGCCCCTGCCGTCGAGGTCGGCGAGCGACTCGCGGAGGTTGTCGAAGAAGCGGCGGCCGCGGACGTCGACGACGACCGCGATGCGTGCCACGTTGCCCTGCGAGCGGGCGCCGAGCTCCACCATGGTGGGGATCAACGCCGGCGGCAGGTTGTCGACGACGAACCAGCCGAGGTCCTCCAGACACTTGGCGGCCGTCGACCTTCCCGCCCCGGACATGCCGGAGATGATCACCAGCTCGGGGATGGCCGCGTCGGGAACCGCGGCCGTCTCGCTGGTCGTGCCCGTACTCACCTGTGCTCCGTCTCCGCCCTGGTCCTGTTGCCCGTCTTGCTCGTCGTGCTTGTTCACGTTCATGTCTCCTGCCCCCGTCGTTCGTCCGGGGCGCCCGTCGTCACGGGCTCCCCACCGGAACCCATGGTGCCGGGTTCCTCCTCCATGATCTCTCCAGTGGCCGTGTTGACGGCGGGTGCGGCCGGAGCCGCCTGGGCGAGGGCCACGGCGATGCTCTCGGCCGTCTTGCGGCCTATGCCGGGAACCTCGCAGATCTGGTCGATGGTGGCGGATCGAAGTTTCTTCAACGAACCGAAATGCTTAAGAACTGCCTGTTTACGAGCCTCGCCGAGGCCGGCCACGTCGTCCAAGGGGCTCGACCGGAAACGCTTGGCCCGTTTGGTGCGCTGGTAGGTGATCGCGAACCGGTGCGCCTCGTCACGGACGCGTTGCAGCAGGTAGAGGCCCTCGCTGGTGCGGGGCAGGACCACCGGGTCGTCGTCGTCCGGCAGCCAGACCTCCTCCAACCGCTTGGCGAGGCCGCAGACGGCCACGTCGTCGATGCCGAGCTCGTCGAGGGCCTTCTTGGCGGCCGCGACCTGCGGCTGGCCGCCGTCGACGACGACGAGCTGGGGCGGGTAGGCGAACTTCCTGGGGCGGCCGTCCTCGTCCTTCAGGCCGTTCTCCGCGGGGCCGGTGAGGCCGTTCTCCGGGCCGCCGGCGAGGCCGTCCTCGTGGCCGTCGTCGACCCACTCCCCCGTCTTCTCCTTCTCGGCGAGGTAGCGCCGGAAGCGGCGGTTGATCACCTCGTGCATGGAGCGGACGTCGTCCTGGCCCTCGAAGCCCTTGATCTGGAAGCGGCGGTACTCGCTCTTGCGCTGGAGACCGTCCTCGAAGACGACCATGGACGCGACCACGTCGTCGCCCTGGAGGTGGGAGATGTCGTAGCACTCGATCCGCAGCGGGGCGCTGTCCAGGTCGAGGGCCTCGGCGATCTCCTCCAGGGCACGCGAGCGCGTGGTGAGGTCGGAGGCGCGCTTGGTCTTGTGCAGGGCGAGGGCCTGCTGGGCGTTGCGCTCGACCGTCTCCATCAGGGCCTTCTTGTCGCCGCGCTGCGGGATGCGCAGCGAGACTCCCGAGCCCCGGCGGTCGGCCAGCCACTCCTGGACCGGCTCGACCGGGTCGGGCAGGGCGGGGACGAGGACCTCCTTGGGGACGGAGTCGCCCTTCTCCTCGCCGTAGAGCTGTTGAAGGGCGTGCTCGACGAGGGCGCCGGTGGTGATCTCCTCGACCTTGTCGGTGACCCAGCCGCGCTGGCCGCGCACGCGTCCGCCACGGACGTGGAAGATCTGGACGGCCGCCTCCAGCTCGTCCTCGGCGACCGCGATCAGGTCGGCGTCGGTCGCGTCGGCGAGCACGACCGCGTTCTTCTCCATGGCCTTCTTCAGGGCCTCGATGTCGTCGCGCAGGCGGGCGGCCCGCTCGTACTCCATCTCCTCGGCCGCCTCCGTCATCTCCTTCTCCAGACGGCGGATGTACGTGCCGGTGCGGCCGGCCATGAAGTCGCAGAACTCCTCGGCCAGTTCGCGGTGCTCCTCGGCCGAGACGCGCTCGACGCAGGGTGCCGAGCACTTGCCGATGTAGCCGAGCAGGCAGGGGCGGCCGGTGCGGGTGGCGTTCTTGAAGACGCCGGCCGAGCAGGTGCGCACGGGGAAGACGCGCAGCAGCAGGTCGACGGTGTCGCGGATCGCCCACGCGTGCCCGTACGGCCCGAAGTAGCGGACGCCCTTGCGCTTGTGGCCGCGCATCACCTGGACGCGCGGGAACTCCTCGTTCATCGTCACCGCGAGGTACGGATAGCTCTTGTCGTCGCGGTACTTGACGTTGAACCGGGGGTCGTACTCCTTGATCCAGGAGTACTCCAGCTGGAGGGCCTCGACCTCCGTGGACACCACGGTCCACTCCACGGACGCGGCGGTGGTGACCATCGTCCGGGTGCGCGGGTGCAGGTTCACCAGGTCCTGGAAGTAGTTCGCCAGGCGCTGGCGCAGGCTCTTCGCCTTTCCGACGTAGATCACCCGGCGGTGCTCGTCACGGAACCTGTACACCCCGGGAGAGTCCGGGATCTGTCCCGGCTTGGGGCGGTAGCTGGAGGGGTCGGCCATGTCTCACACCCTACTGGCGGGGACCGACAGTCCGGCGGGCCTGTGGACAACGCCTAGTGGGTCTCCAGGAAGGTCAGTACGGCCAGTACCCGGCGGTGGTCGTCGGTGTCCTCGGTGAGGTGGAGTTTGCCGAGGATGCTACGGACGTGTTTCTCCACCGTGCCCTCGGTGACCCACAGCCGACGGCCGATGCCGGCGTTGGAGCGGCCCTCGGCCATCAGCGCGAGGACCTCCTTCTCACGGGCGCTCAGGTGGGACAGCGGGTCGTCGCGGCGGTGGACCGAGAACAGCTCCTGCACCAGGGAGGGGTCGACGACCGAGCCGCCCCGGTGGATGCGCTCCAGGGCCTCGATGAACTCGTCGACGACCGTGACCCGGCTCTTGAGCAGGTAGCCGATCTTGCGGCCGCTGGCGAGCAGCTCCAGGGCCTCCTCCACCTCGACGAACGCCGACAGCACGAGGATGCCGGTGTCGGGGTGGCGGTCCCGGATGGTGCGGGCCGCCTTGAGGCCCTCGGTGGAGTGGTCCGGCGGCATTCTTATGTCGACGATCGCGAGGTCGGGTCGGTGTGTGGCGACCAGGTCCAGGAGCCGCGTGGCGTCGCCGGCCTGCCCCACCACCTCGTAGCCGACCCGCTGGCACAGGCTGGCCAGCCCCTCCCTGAGCAACACGTCGTCGTCGGCGAGGACGACCCGTCCCCGCGCGGGCTGCTGCGATGCGTCGTCCATGGCCCCGGCTCCCCTTGCCCCGACCGATCGGTGCGCGCCCAACAGCCTGCCCGACCGGCGGGGTTACGGCTAGCCGGAAGCGGAATTGGAGGCCTGCCGTGACGACATGAGGACGTATCGGAGCGATTCTCGTACGAGTGCAGAGCAAGTGGGCCGACCGGCTCGGGCGAGAGCCGGCGGGTCACGGGTCGAAGGGCTGCGGGAATGCGTCGGACGCGGATCGAGAAACGACGGCGGCCGGTCCGCGCCCGCCGGTACCAGGACGACACGCGCGCGTGGAGTGACGTACTGGATCCCAGGGACCCCGACATAGTGCGCGCCAAGCAGCTCGGCGGCGCGCGCGACGGCGGCACCGGCCGCCCCTAGAACCGGACGGCAGCCTCTCCGTCCGACATGACCGCCCGGACGTGCGCGAACGTCACCGAGTCCAAGGCCCCCCGTCCTGGACGACTCCCCTCCGCGTACGCCCGGGCGGTCACATCCGTGCCGCGGGTCCGCCGCTCAGCGGCAGCCGCACCCGCATGGTCGTGCCCTGGCCCGGCGGGCTGCTGACGGCCAGCTTGCCGCCGATCGCCTCGACCCGGTCGATCAGGCCGATGAGCCCGGAGCCCCGTCCGCTCTCGGCGCCGCCGACGCCGTCGTCGGCGATGGTCAGCTCCAGGACGTCGTCACGGATCCCGGCCTCGACGCGCACCACGCGCGCGTGCGCGTGTTTGGCGGCGTTGGTGAGGCACTCGGAGGTGACGTAGTAGGCGGCCACTTCCAGTTGCTCCGGGAAACGGGACGCCGGCAGTCGCAGATCGAGCTCCACGGGGATGGCGGAACGGCGGGCCAGGGAGCGCAGCGCGGGGCCGAGGCCGCCCTTGGAGAGGATGGCGGGGTGGATGCCGCGGGCCACCTGGAGCAGGTCCTGGAAGGCGTCGTCGAGGCCCTTGCTGACGTGGGCGATCTGTTCGGCGAGTTCGGACGTCGGGTCGGCGAGCATGGACTCGGCCAGCCGCAAATCGAGTTGGAGCGCGACCAGCCGCTGCTGGACGCCGTCGTGCAGATCGCGCTCGATACGGCGCCGGGAGGCGTCCCCGGCGGCCACCACGCGCGCGCGTGAAGCGGTCAACTGGTCGCGGCTGTCGGCGTTGGCGATGGCGGTCGCGACCAGTTCGGTGAAGTCGGCCAGCCGCGACTCGGTGCCCTCGGGCAGCGCGTCCAGTGCGGAGGCTGCGACGACGAAGCCCCACAGCCGGTCGTCGACGACGATGGGCGCGGCCACGGCCCGGCCGACCCGGGCCGCGCGCCGGGTCCGGGCCACCTCCGTCAGCGCCTCGTGCGCCGCCGCCCGGCGCGCCTCGCGGGTGGCCTCCTCGGGCTCGTCCGGGATCCAGCGCACGGTCCCCAGGACCGTGCGGCTGCCGTCGGACTCGTTGCGCAGCACGGCCGCGTTGGTGCTCAGCAGGTCCCCGACCTCCTGCGCCACCTTCGAGAACACCTCGGCGGGCGGCGAGCCGTGCGCCACCAGGGTGGCGACCCGGCGCAGCGCGGCCTGTTCCTCGGCGGCGCGGCGCCGCTCGGTGACGTCGCGGGCGGCGGCGTAGATGAGTCCCTCCTCGGGGACCGGCCGGGCGCTCCACTGCAGCCAGCACTCGGTGCCGTCGGCGCGCAGCCAGCGGTTCTCGAACTCGGCCAATTCGACGCCGACCGCAAGCCGTTCGAGGGCGTCGCGGGTGCCGGCCCGGTCCTCCTCGTGCACGAACTCGGTGTACGGCCTGGACAGAAGCGTTTCTCCTGAGTAGCCGAGGGTGCGTTCGAAGGCCGGGTTGACCCGTTTCAGGTAGCCGTCGAGTCCCGAGATGCACAGCAGGTCGAGGGAGAGGTTGAAGATGCTCTCCAGTTCCCGTTCGGCCTTCCTGCGCCGGCCGTGCGCGGCCGCGAAGGACGCCATGGTGCCGTTCATGCCGCCCAGCAGCTGGGCCCAGGTGCCGTAGAAGGAGCCGACGTCGGCCCGGTGTCCGAGCCGGTTGTCGTCGATCGCGGTGTTCATGGAACGGATCTCGGCGGCCAGCCGTTCAGTGGTCACCCGCAGTTCGCGGAACGTGTCGGCGACGTCCCCGAGTTCGTCGCGTCCCGCGTACCGGATGTCGTACGACAGGTCGCCGTCCGACAGCGCCCGCGCGCCCGCGGAGACCTCGTCCAGCGGCCGGGTGATCGAGCGTCCGAGGGCCAGGGCGAGGAAGGTGACCAGGCCGAGGACGGTGAGGGAGAGGACCAGGTCGCGCACGGCCCGGGTCTTCGCGGCGTCCAGTTCCTGTGCGGCGGTGCGGGCGAGTTCCGCCGCGGCCTGGTCCTGGATGCCGCGCAGGGAGGCGATGCGCGCCGTGGAGGCGGCCAGCCAGGTGTCGTACGAGGGCCAGTGGGCGGTCTGTGGATCGGCCGCGGTGAGCAGGTCGCGGACCTTGCGGACGGTCCGCCCGGGCGGCTGGAACTGGGTGGTGTACACCTCGGCCCACAGCCGGTCCGAGGTGTTCTGCCGGAAGTCCCGCAGCTGGGCCTCCTCCAGGGCGGGCCAGCGTCCGGCGGCGGCCGCGCTGCGTCCGGCGGGGGCGTCGAGCAGGATGGCCACCTCGGCGCGCTCGCGTTCGCCGGCCTCGATGGCCCCGAGGAGCGCGACATGGGCGTCGGCCGCGCGGCCCGCCGCCCTGGTGGGGCGTCCGGACTCGAGGGCGGCGACGGTGTCGAGCAGCTGGTCCTCGACGGACTGGTAGCGCTGTACGACGTCCGGGGCGCGGAGCGAGCCGGTGCCGGTCTCCACGCGTACGGCGTGCAGTTGACGGCTGACGGCGTCGAGCTTGCCCGCGACGTCGGAGTGCGGCCAGGAGGCGGCCCGGTCGGCGGCCCGCAGCAGCACGCGGTCGGTGGCCCGCTGGGTCGTGGACCGCTCGGCCAGGGTGGCCCGGCCGGGGTGCAGCCGGGCCAGTACGGCCGCGATGCGCTCGCGCGCCACGGCGTCGGAGACCTCGGTGGTCGCGAACGACACGCCGGTCGCCTGGTGGAAGCGGTCCAGCGTCCGCGCCTCCTCGGCCTGTCCGACGGCGCTGAAGGCGGTGAAGACCAGCATCCCGGTCACCGGGAGCAACACGAGCAGCATCAGCTTGCGGCCGACGCGGAGACGGGCGAGGAAGGGGGTGCGGCCTTGCCAGGAGCGGGACCTGGACGTCGTGGACCCGAGTCTTCGAAAGGGCGGGGGGCGACGCACGGCCGGTCCTCAGCGGCCGGTGGGCGGGTAGTACTGGTGGTCCGCGAGGTCCTTGTCGATGGCCCGGACCGCCCGGTCGAGCTCGGCCTGGACGGGGGCCCGGTCGAAGACGATCCTCGCGAAGGCACGGGAGAAGGCGTCGGTGACCGCCGCGTAGGCGGGGGTGCGGGGGCGGGGGCGGGCGGTGCCGTTCTGCAGTTGCTCGATGTACAGCCGTTCGGGGCCGGTCCCGGCGAACTGCTCGGTGCGGGCGATCGCCGAACGGGTCGCCGGTATCGCGCCGTTGACGTCCGTCATGCGCACCACCTCGTCGGGGCTCAGGAGGAAGGCCAGGAAGCGCCAGACGGCGTCCGGATCGACGCTGGTGGCGGGGATCGCCCACTGCCAGGAGCCCATGCCGGTGACGGTGCCGTGGCCGAAGTCCGGCAGCGGCACGATCGCCACGTCCTCCGGGAAGGCCTCGGTGTACTCGCGGTACCGCCAGTGGCCGCTCCAGGAGATGACGCTGCGGCCCTCGTCGAAGGCCCGGTCGTCCTTGTCAGGGTCGACGAGGCCCGCCTCGGCCCATCCCTGCATGGTCGTGAGCGCCCGGACGGCCTGCGGGCCGTTCAGGAAGCCGTCGGCCGTGCGGTAGTTCTTCGGATCGATGAGGTCACCTCCCGCCGACCACACCGCGGGCGCGAAGCCGTACGTGTTCCACTCCGAGCCCGGTGTCGCGAACCGGAGCCCGAGCGTGAGGGGCGCCCGGTGTCCCGCCTTGCGGAGTTTCCTCAGGATGCCCGTGAACTCGTCTGCGGTCCAGGCGTCCGTGGTGCCCCTGGGGAGGCGGATGCCGGCCTTCTTCAGCACCGACGGGCGGACGTACAGCCCGAGTCCGGAGTCGAAGGTTCCGAGGCCGAACAACTCACCCCGGTAGGTGCCCTGTTGGTGGACGGAGGGGAGCAGGTCGGCCCGCAGACCGTCGGGCAGACAGGAGCCGAGCGGCCGCAGCCGACCCGCCCAGGCCTGGGCGAAGAGCTTCGGCGCGTCGAAGTCGAGCAGGTCCGGCAGCGTCCCGTCGGCCGCCGCGGCACGGATCTCGGCGTCGTAGTCGCCACCCTCGGGGAGGTCCACCAGGCGGACCCGGACTGCTTGCTGGGACGCATCGAACCTCCGTACCTGATCGCGCAGGATCTGCAACTCGCCCTGCGCGGACGGCGAGTGGAACCACATGGTGATCTGCGAGGTGCCCTCGATCCTGCCGTCGCAGGTCGCGTCGGTACGGGGATTCGCCGGCCGGTCGTCCGAGTCCCCGCCGCCCGAACACCCCGCGAGCAGGAGGGCCCCGGCCAGCAGGAGCGCGGTTGCCGTACGGGTCCGCCGGGCCGGGGCCGGCTGGGTCATGACCCCTTCTGCGGATAGCCGTCGTGGGCCGCCAGATCCTTGTCGATGGCCTTGACCGCCTGGTCGAGCGTGGCCTGCACCGGGGCCCCGTGCAGCATGATCTTCGCGAAGGCTGTGCCGAAGGCGTCGGTGATCGCCGGGTAGGCGGGAGTCTGCGGACGCGGATGCGCGATGCCGTCGCGCAGCTGCTCGATGAAGAGGTGCTCGCCGCCGCCGGTGTCGAAGGCCGGTGACAGCTTCACTGCGCTGCCGGTGGCGGGGATGCCGCCGTTGGCGACGCTCATCCGGTGCACCTGCTCGGGCTTGAGCAGATAGGCGAGGAAGCTCCACACCGCGTCGCCGTCGGTGGCGCCGGAGGTGATGCCCCACTGCCAGGAACCCATGCCGGTGACGGTGCCCTGCCCGAAGTCGGGCAGCGGCACGATCGCCACGTCGCCCGGGAACACCTTCGTGTACTCCGGGTACCGCCAGTGGCCGCTCCAGGCGATGACGCTACGACCCTTGTCGAAGGCCTTCTCGTCCTTGTCGGGGTCGATGTAGCCCGCCTTGCTCCAGCTCTGCATGACGGTCAGTGCCCTGACGGACTCCGGGCTGTTCAGGAAGCCGTCGGCGGTGCGGAAGGTCTTCGGGTCGATGAGGTCGCCGCCCGCCGACCACACCGCGGGTGCGAAGCCGTACGTGTTCCACTCGTCGCCCTTCCCGACGTACGGGAGTCCGATGTCGAGCGGTGCCCGGTACCCCAGCTTGCGGAGCCTGGCCAGGATGCCGGTCAGCTCGTCGGCGGTCCAGGCGTCGCCGGTGCCCTTGGGGATGCGAACCCCCGCCTTCTTCAGCACCGACGGCCGTACGTACAGCCCCATCCCGGAGTCGAAGGCGCCGATGCCCCACAACCGCCCCGCGTACGTGCCCTGTTGGCGGACGGAGGGCAGCAGGTCGTCTCGGACGCTCTTCGGCACGCAGGAGTCGATCGGCTTGAGCTTGCCGGACCAGGCGTAGCTGTAGAGGTTCGGGCCGTCGAAGTCGAGCAGGTCCGGCAGGTCGCCGCTGGCCGCGGCGGATTCGACCAGTTCGGAGTAGGGGCGCTGCTCGGGGAGCTTGACGAGTTCGACGCGCACGTTCTTCTGCGCCTTGTTGAAGTCCGCGACCTGCTCGGCCAGCGTGCCGACCTCGGTCACCGGGCCCGAGTGGTACCACACCGTCACATGCGCGGTGCCGTCGATCCTGCCGTCGCAGGTGGTGTCGCCGTGCGCCTTCTGCGCCTTGCCGTCACCTCCCCCGCCACCGCATCCGGCCAGCAACAGGGCGGTGCCCACCAGCCCCGAGACCAGAATCCTGCTGAGCGACGCCTTCATAGCGCACCCCCACTCGACCGGACGTACGCGGCCATCCCCAGGGCGCGCTCATGCTACCGCCGGTGACGTGCCGCTGCGCGGGGTAACCGCGAACCCGCCCATTCGGCACAGGCCTTCAGCACATTCCAGCTGACCGGTACCGCGCCGCGTCGACTCTTTCCGGGTAGCTGGAAAGCGCAATCACCTGCCTGTTGGGACGCTGTCCGCATGTCCATGCGCTGTCTTCTCGTCGATGACAGCATCCGGTTCCTGGAGGCCGCACGGACCCTGCTCGAACGCGACGGCGTACCTGTCGTCGGCATGGCCTCGACGGGTGCGGAGGCGCTCGCGCGGGCGGCCGAACTGGCCCCCGACATCGTCCTGGTGGACCTCGACCTCGACGGCGAGAGCGGTTTCGACGTCGCGGCCGAACTGGCCGGCCGGGTCTCCTCCGTCATCATCCTGATCTCCACCCACTCCCTCGAGGACTTCCAGGAACTGGTCGCCGTCAGTCCGGCCCGCGGCTTCCTGCACAAGTCCGACCTGTCCGCACGGGCGATCCGGGAGGTGCTCGGCAACGACGGCACGGCCGCGCCGACTTGAGGCCGCTGATCGGGTCTCGGCCAGGAGTACGCGGCTGTTGGGCATCAGGTGTTGTCGGGACTTGGTCAACACGCTTCAATGCGGGGGAACTCGGGGCCGTGAACGACGGCGTACGGATGTGAAGACCCCCCGACGCCGACGGGGTGGCCCCGGACACCAGCGCGAACCCGGCCCGACCAGCCGTAGCGAGCACACACAGAAAGGCCCCTGCATGCCGCACGCCACACAGCACGCGGACGACACCGCCGTCGCCACCGCGGAACTGGACTCGGCCCTGCGAGGCGGCCCCTTCCACGTCGCGCTGCGCGCCGCCATCGCCGCCCGTGGACTGCCGCTGCAGCGGGTGCAGCACCATCTGTCGCGCTACGGCGTCAAGGTCGGCGTCACCAGCCTGAGTTACTGGCAGCAGGGCGCCCGCCGCCCGCAGCGCCCCGAGTCCCTACGCGCCGTACGCGCGCTGGAGGAGATCCTCCAACTCCCGGAGGAGTCGCTGATCCGGCTGCTCGCCGAGTCCGACGAGCACACCTCCGGGCAGCGGACCGCGGCCCGCTCGTACCGCTCCCTGGTGCAGGCCTCCGACGTCCTCGACCGGATGCTGACCGAGCTGAACCTGCCGCCGGACGGCGGGCTGCACACCCTCGGGCACCACGAGCGGGTGCGCATAGGGGCGCGCCGTGAACTCGCGGGGCGCGAGTCTCACCACATCGTGCGCGCCCACAAGGACGGCGTCGACCGCTTCGTGGCCGTCCACCACGGCGACCCGGGGTGCGCGCCGGAGCGCATGCGGGTGCAGGCCCTGGAGAACTGCCGCACGGGACGCGTGCGCCTGCACCACGACACCGGGGTGCTCGTGGCCGAGCTGCTCTTCGACACCCGGCTGCGGGCCGGCGACACCTTCCTCTTCCGCTACGGCGTCGAGGACGGCACCGCCGGTGTCTCGCGCGAGTACGTCCGCGGATTCGGGCCGGCGGGCGGGCAGTACGCCCTCCAGGTCCACTTCGACGAACGCGCCCTCCCACTGCGCTGCCACCGCTTCGCCCAGCACTCCCCGGCGGCCCCCCGCAGCGGCCGCCAGGAACTCCCCCTCAGCGGCCACCACCGCTCGGTCCACCTCGTCGAACCGCGGGTGCGGACGGGGGTCGTGGGGATCGGGTGGGACTGGGAGTGACCCCGGGACGGGCCGGAGGTGGCCTCGGGGCGGGCTGGAAGTGACCTCGGGACGGGCGGGGAGTGACCTCGGAGTGAGACCGCCGTCCTTCAGTCCGCCGGCCCCGCGACGATCCTGTAGTTCCTGGCCTCCACCGGCAGCTCGTGCAGCGGCTCGGTCGCCGGAGAGCACACCACCTTGCCGGTCACGGCGTCGAACTCGCTGCCGTGGCACGGGCAGACCAGCGTCGTCCCCTCCAGCTCGTTGATCGGGCACTGCACGTGTGCGCAGATCGTGCTGTACGCCTTCAACTAGCCGTCCGTGGCGGACGGTCATCCGGGGCTCCAGGGGGAATCTGGACTGGGCGGGGCGGGTCCGCACTGGTCGGAGCGCGTCCGCACTGACGTTCCGGCTTGGGGCGGGTTGAGGGGACGTAAACGATTGCGCAAGCGTTTACGTGCGTGCTCGGATGGGATACGTTCCCCGCCGGAGGGTCCGCGCGAGGGGTTCGCGCCGGACCGGGGAGTCGAGCCGGTGAGGGGGACGGGATGGCCACCATGGCCGATGTCGCACGGAGCGCCGGGGTGTCCGTGGCGACCGTCTCGCACGTCCTCAACGACACCCGGCCGGTCCTCCCCCGCACCCGCCAGGCCGTCCTGGACGCGATCGACCGCCTCGGCTACACCCCAAACACCCTGGCCCGCTCCCTGGTGACCTCCCGCACCCGCTCCATCGGGCTCGCGGTGTCGGCGATCAGCAACCCGTACTTCACGGAGATCCTCCAGGGCGTCGAGGCCGGCGCCCTGGAACAGGGCTACAGCCTGCTCATAGCCGACCCGCACGACGACCCGGAGCACGAGCGCAAGGTCGTCCAACTGCTGCACGAACGCCGCGTGGACGGCATGATCGTCGCCCCCTCCGCCGACCCGCGTGAACTCGTCGCCTACCTCGGCCGCCACGAGGTCCCGACCGTCTTCCTCGACCGGCTCGTCGACCCACCGGCCGATCGCACGCCCCGCTGCGACCAGGTCTGCGCCGAGAACACCGAGCCGACCGCCCGGCTCGTCACCCATCTCGCGGAGCTCGGCCACCGCCGCATCGCCCTGGTCGCCGGCCTGCCCGGGCTCAGCACCACCCGCGAACGCATCGCCGGCTACCGGCACGGCCTGGCCACCGCCGGCCTCCCCCACGACGAACGCCTCCTGGTTCACGGCGACTCCGAGTCGGCCGGCGCAGAACGGGCCACCGCGGCCCTGCTCTCCCTCGCCGCCCCGCCCACGGCTCTCGTCACCGCCAACAACGCCATGACCATCGGCACGTTGCGCGCCCTGCGCGACCACGGCCTGTCCGTGCCGGGCGACATCGCCCTGTGCTGCTTCGACGACTTCGCCTGGGCGGACCTGTTCTCCCCCCGGCTCACCGCGATCGCCCAGCCCAGCAGGGAGATCGGCGCCCAGGCGGTTCGGGTGCTCCTCGACCGCCTCGCCGCCCCGGACCGGCCCGGTCGCACGGTGCGGCTTCCCTGTGCCTTCGTCCACCGGACTTCGTGCGGGTGCCCGGAGGGACACCTGCCCGCTCGATCCGGTCAGCCTGCCAAGCATCAGCAGCCCCAGAACTTCGCGGAAGGAACCGTCTCGTGATCGTCGTCGCCGGTGAGGCCCTGATCGACCTGGTACCGCAGGGCACGGGTGCCCTCGCGGGGCTGCAGCCCGCGCTCGGCGGCGGCCCGTACAACACCGCCGTGGCCCTGGGCCGCCTCGGCTCCCCCACCGCCTTCTGCTCCCGCACCTCGCAGGACGCCTTCGGCGAGGCCCTCCTCGACGGGCTCCGCGGGGCAGGTGTCGACATCTCCGCCGTGCAGCGCGGCACCGAGCCGACCACGCTCGCGGTCGCCACGCTCGACGGGAACGGCTCGGCCTCCTACTCCTTCTACGTCGACGGCACCGCCGACCGCCTGTTCACCGCCCCCGAGTCACTCCCCGCCGCCACGCGAGCCGTGTCCTTCGGCACCTGTTCGCTCGTCCTGGAACCGGGGGCTACCGCCTACGAGAGCCTGCTGCGGACCGCGGCCGCCCAGGGCGTGTTCACCGCGCTCGACCCCAACATCCGGGCGGGGCTGATCCCCGACGCGGACGCCTACCGCGCGCGGTTCAGGAACTGGCTGCCCTCGGTGTCGCTGCTCAAGCTCTCCGAGGAGGACGCCCACTGGCTGGGCGGCACCCCGCGTGACTGGCTGGCCGCCGGCCCCGCGGCCGTCGTGATCACCCACGGCGGCGACGGTCTCACCGCCTTCGTCCGGGGTGGGGCCGTGTACCCCGTGCCGGGCGAGAAGGTCGACGTCGTCGACACGATCGGCGCCGGCGACACGGTGAACGCGGCCCTGCTGCACGGCCTGTCCACCCGGGACGCCCTGTCCTCGGAGGCGCTCCTCGACCTCGGCCGCGACGGCTGGACCCACCTGCTCCGGTTCGCGGCACGCGCGGCGGCGATCACATGCTCCCGGGCTGGCGCCGAACCGCCGTATGCCTCCGAAGTGGGCGAGGTGTAGGAGCGGTTCGGCTCTGGGCGCCACCCGCTTGCAGCGACCCTTCCCTTTCGAGGCCGCCGCCTTCAAGGGCCGTTCCTCTTCGGGACGCCCGTGCGGTGCCTGAGTCAGCCGCTCACCGCGCGCAACGCTCCCGGTCGGCGCCCGTTGAGGCGGTCGAGGGCCGTGGCTGTGGCCTCGTCGGCGGGGATGTGGACGACCAGGCGCTGACCCTCTTCCGGCAGGGTGAGCGTCTCGTACGACAGGCGCAGGCGGCCCGCCTCCGGGTGGTCGACGAGATCGGTGCCGGCCCGGGCGGGCATGGCCGGGACGGCGGCGAGCCGGTCCCTGAACGCCGCGCCCGCCGTCACCGCCAACTCCGCGGCCAGGGCGGCGACATGGGGGTCGTGCAGCGAGGCCTCGCTGCGGAGGTGGGCGATCTGCTCGTCAGCGAGCCGGTCCCAGTCGGGGTACACGGTGTGCGCCCGGTCGTCGGTGAACAGGAACCGCACGATGTTGGGCGGATCGCCGTCGAGCAGGCCCAGGGGGCCGGCGTACCGCTCGTATCCCCGGGTGTGGGCCACGATGTCGCCGATCCAGTTGAGCAGGACGGCCGGGGCGGGCTCCAGGCGGTCGAGAAGTGCCCGGAGGGTCGGGCGTACGGTGCGGACCGGTGGTGCGGTGGCCGACTGGCAGAGCACCTTGTCCACGCCGTGTTCCTTGGCCAGGCGGGCCAGCAGGATGTGGTCCGGGGTCGTCAGCCGCAGGGCTTCGCTGAGGGCGCTCAGTACCTGGGGCGAGGGGTTGCGGTCACGTCCCTGTTCGAGCCGGGTGAGGTACTCGACGCTGATGCCGGCGAGGGTGGCCAGCTCGGCTCGGCGCAGCCCTGGTGTGCGGCGACGGGAGCCCGTGGGCAGGCCCACCTCCGCGGGCGTGACGGCTTCACGGTGGGTGCGCAGGAAGGTCCCCAACTCGTTGTCGCTCACCTGTCGAACGTACAACGCGTGCCGCCGCGGAGGATGTCCCTGTCACTACCACTCTTCGCCCGGCCTCCCTTCCCCGGCCCGGAACTCGCAGGGTGGGGACATGACTTACGACAACCCCGCGAACTCCGCCGCCACGTCCGTCGCCGCTCTGCCGCTCGCGCCCGGCGACTGGGAGCTCGACCCGCTGCACTCGGCCGTCAACTTCACCATCCGGCACCTCGGGATCGCCAAGGTGCGCGGCCGGTTCACCGACTTCACGGCCGGGCTGTCCGTCGGCGGTACGGCCGACGAGGTGCGGGTGAGTGCCGATATCGCTCTTGCCTCTGTTGACACCGGGAACTCCGACCGGGACGCGCATACCCGCTCGGCCGAACTGCTCGACGTGCAGAAGCGGCCGACGATGTCCTTCCGCTCCACGCGCGTGTCCGGGCGGGGTGAGGACTGGTCGATGGAAGGGGACCTGACCATCGGGGACGTGACCCGCCCGGTCACACTCGCCGTCGAGTTCGGCGGGGCCGTGGACCATCCTGTGGAGCAGAGGAAGCACGCCGGGTTCGAGGCGACGGGTGAGATCCGGCGCAGCGACTTCGGGCTGGACTTCGGAGCCGGTTTTCTCGGTGATGTTGTCAAGGTTCATCTGGACATGCAGTTCGTGGAACCCGTCGGACCGCAGGGCCAGGGTGGCTGATGGTTGAACGAGCGGTGCCCCGCGGGAAGTTCCCGCGAGGCACCGTACTTTTCTGGATTTGTCAGGCCGTGTTGCTCGTAGGTATCAGGCCTCTCGTGGGCTTCAGGCCTTCCGCGCCCTCGTCGTCTTCTTCGCCGGGGTCGCCTTCTTGGTGGCCGCGGCCGCCTTCTTCGTGGCCGTGTTGTTGGTGGTCCCGGCCGCAGCGGTCTTGGCCGTCGCCGTCTTCTTCGCCGTCGACTTGGCCGCGACCGTCTTCCTGGCCGCCGCCTTGCGCGGGGCCTTCACCGAGGCCGCGTCGCTGATGCGGTCGGCGCCGAGGATCTCCCGCAGGAACTTGCCGGTGTGGCTGGTCGGGACTCCGGCGACCTCCTCCGGCGTGCCCTCCGCGACGACGAGTCCGCCGCCCGCGCCACCCTCGGGGCCCATGTCCACGACCCAGTCCGCGGTCTTGATCACGTCGAGGTTGTGCTCGATGACGATGACCGTGTTGCCCTTGTCGACCAGGCCTGACAGGACCTTCAGGAGCTTGCTGATGTCCTCGAAGTGCAGACCGGTGGTCGGCTCGTCCAGGACGTACACCGTGCGTCCGGTGGAGCGCTTCTGCAACTCGCTCGCGAGCTTCACGCGCTGCGCCTCACCGCCGGACAGGGTGGTCGCGGACTGGCCGAGACGGACGTAGCCGAGACCGACGTCGTTGAGCGTCTTGAGGTGGCGGTTGATCGCCGGCACGGCCTCGAAGAAGTTCATGGCCTCTTCGATGGGCATGTTCAGGACCTCGGCGATGGACTTGCCCTTGTAGTGGACCTCCAGGGTCTCCCGGTTGTACCGGGCGCCGTGGCAGACCTCGCACGGGACGTAGACGTCCGGGAGGAAGTTCATCTCGATCTTGATGGTGCCGTCGCCCGCGCAGTTCTCGCAGCGGCCGCCCTTGACGTTGAAGGAGAAGCGGCCCGGCAGGTAGCCGCGGACCTTCGCCTCGGTGGTCTCGGCGAACAGCTTGCGGACGTGGTCGAAGACGCCGGTGTACGTCGCCGGGTTGGAGCGCGGGGTACGGCCGATGGGCGACTGGTCGACGTGCACGACCTTGTCGACGAGGTCGTCGCCGTCCACGCGCGTGTGCCGGCCGGGCACGCTCCTCGCGCCGTTCAGCTCACGGGCCAGGTGCGTGTACAGGATGTCGTTGACCAGCGTCGATTTGCCGGAGCCGGACACACCCGTGACGGCCGTGAACACGCCCAGCGGGAAGGAGACGTCGATGTCCTGGAGGTTGTTCTCGCGGGCGCCGTGCACCGTGAGCCGGCGGGTCGGGTCCTGCGGGCGCCGGATGTCGGGCAGCGGGATCGACTTCTTGCCGGACAGGTACTGACCGGTCTGCGACTCGGCGTTGGTGAGCAGCTCCTTGAGGTGGCCGCTGTGCACCACCTTGCCGCCGTGCTCGCCCGCGCCGGGGCCGATGTCGACGACCCAGTCGGCGACCTTGATGGTGTCCTCGTCGTGCTCGACGACGATGAGCGTGTTGCCCATGTCGCGCAGGCGGACGAGGGTCTCGATCAGCCGGTGGTTGTCGCGCTGGTGCAGGCCGATGGACGGCTCGTCGAGGACGTAGAGGACGCCGACGAGACCGGAGCCGATCTGGGTGGCCAGGCGGATGCGCTGGGCCTCGCCGCCGGAGAGCGTGCCGGCCGCGCGGTTGAGCGAGAGGTAGTCGAGGCCGACGTCGACCAGGAAGCGCAGCCGCTCGTTGACCTCCTTCAGCACGCGCTCGGCGATCTTCTTGTCACGGGCGTTGAGCTTCTGCTCACCCAGGAAGTCCGCGCAGTCGCTGATGGACATCGCGGAGACCTCGGCGATCGACTTCTCCATGACGGTGACCGCCAGGACGATCGGCTTCAGGCGCGTGCCCTCACAGGTGGGGCAGGGCACCTCGCGCATATAGCCCTCGAAGCGCTCGCGGCTGGCGTCGCTCTCGGCCTCGCTGTGCCGGCGCTTCACGAAGGGGACAGCGCCTTCGAAGGGCGTCGTGTAAACACGCTCGCGCCCATACCGGTTGCGGTACCGGACCTCGATCTGCGTCTTGTGGCCGTACAGCAGCGCCTTCTTGGCGCGCTGCGGCAGGCCGGCGAAGGGGATGTCCGTCCGGAATCCCAACGCGTCGGCGAGGGCGCCGATCAGACGGCCGAAGTAGTCCTTGGTGTGCCCGTGCGACCAGGGGTGGATGGCGCCCTCGTCGAGGGACTTGTCCTCGTCCGGGACGATCAGCTCGGGGTCGACCTCCATGCGCGTGCCGATGCCGGAGCAGTCGGGGCAGGCGCCGAAGGGCGAGTTGAAGGAGAAGGAGCGGGGCTCCAGCTCCTCGAAGGACAGGTCGTCGTACGGGCAGTACAGATGCTCCGAGAACATGCGCTCGCGCTCCGGGTCGTCCTCGGGGAGGTCGACGAAGTCGAGCACGACCATGCCGCCGGCGAGCCCGAGAGCGGTCTCCACGGAGTCGGTGAGGCGGCGCTTGGCGGAGTCCTTCACCGTGAGGCGGTCGATGACCACCTCGATGGTGTGCTTCTCCTGCTTCTTCAGAGTGGGCGGGTTGGAGAGCTGGACGGTCTCGCCGTCCACCCGCGCGCGGCTGTAACCCTTGGTCTGGAGATCGGCGAAGAGATCGACGAACTCTCCCTTGCGCTCGCGCACCAGGGGCGAGAGCACCTGGAAGCGGCTCCCCTCCGGCAGCTCCAGGACCCGGTCGACGATGGCCTGCGGCGACTGGCGCGAGATCGGGCGGCCGCACTGGGGACAGTGCGGCTTGCCGATGCGCGCGAAGAGCAGCCGCAGGTAGTCGTAGACCTCGGTGATGGTGCCGACCGTCGAGCGCGGGTTGCGCGAGGTCGACTTCTGGTCGATGGAGACGGCGGGCGAGAGACCTTCGATGAAGTCGACGTCCGGCTTGTCCATCTGGCCGAGGAACTGGCGGGCGTACGAGGAGAGCGACTCCACGTAGCGCCGCTGTCCCTCGGCGAAAATGGTGTCGAAGGCCAGCGAGGACTTGCCCGACCCCGACAGGCCCGTGAAGACGATGAGCGAGTCGCGCGGCAGGTCGAGCGAGACATTCTTGAGGTTGTGCTCGCGCGCGCCACGGACGATGAGACGGTCGGCCACGCCGGTCCGCACCTTTCTTGGCTTGAGAGGAGTGACAGGGGCGAGGCCCCCGTGCTTTCTCAGACTAGGGGGAGCCACTGACAACGCCGGTCGGATTCCCGGGACGCATAACAATCCCCGGCCATCCAGCATGCCCGACGCCGCTCCCGACCATATAGCACGCGCATTCGATTTACGGCACAGCTTCACCACCTTCACCCAAAGGTGTGGCGGGACTAGGGTCAGCACCATGATTGATCACGGTCATGACCTGGCATCTGTACGTGACGCGACGAAGCGGCTGCTCACCGCAGCGGCCGAACTGGACAACGCTTCGGTGGCCGAGGCGTCACGGCTGCCGGGCTGGACCCGCGGCCACGTCCTCGCCCACCTCGCCCGTAACGCGGACGCCCTGGTGAACGTCTTCGAGGGCCGCCCCATGTATCCCTCCGGCGACGCCCGGGACGCCGACATCGACCGGGACGCCCCGCGCCCCCTCGACGTCCAGGTCGCCGACCTGCGCGAGAGCGCCGACCGCTTCCAGGCGGCGGGGGCCGAGCCGGCGGACTGGTCGCGGACGGTGGAGCTGCGCAACGGTGTCACCGACTCCGCGTCCAGGGTGCCGTTCCGGCGCTGGATCGAGGTGGAGCTGCACCATGTCGACCTCGGGATCGGGTACGAGCTGGAGGACCTGCCGGCGGAGTTCACCGAGCGGGAGATCGACTTCCTCGCGGAGCGCTTCTCGAGGCACCCGGGCGTGGCGCCCACGCGCCTGACGGACGGTACGCGCGCGTGGCGGACGGGTCGCGAGGCGGACGCGCCGGAGATCACCGTGACCGGCCCCGCCGCCGAACTGCTCGGCTGGCTCGCCGGGCGCCGCGACGGCTCCGGGCTGACGGTGGCGGGCGGCGCGCTTCCGGAGCTTCCGCCGCTCTAGGAGGCGGACCTCTGCCGTGCCCCGGGGAGGTGCACGGACGACTGCCGGGCCTCCGTCCCGCTATAGGCTGACCGCCATGACGTACAGCGGACAGGTGACGGTCGGCGGCCCGGCGGACGTGCACGAGCTCAAGGACCTGATGATCACCAAGATCGCGGTCGGCCCGATGGACAACAACGCCTATCTGCTGCGCTGCCGGGCCACGGACGAGCAGCTGCTGATCGACGCGGCCAACGACGCGGAGACCCTGGTCGGGATGATCGGCGAGGACGGCATCGCCTCCGTCGTCACCACCCACCAGCACGGCGACCACTGGCAGGCGCTCGCCCGGGTCGTCGAGGCCACCGGCGCGCGCACGTACGCGGGCCGCGAGGACGCCACCGGCATCCCCGTACCGACCGATGTCCTCGTCGACGACGGCGACGTCATCCGGGTGGGGCGCGTGGAGCTCACCGCGCGCCACCTCGTCGGGCACACGCCGGGCTCGATCGCCCTGGTCTACGACGACCCGCACGGCCATCCCCATGTGTTCACCGGAGACTGCCTGTTCCCCGGGGGCGTCGGCAACACCCGTAAGGATCCGAAGGCGTTCGCCAGTCTCATCCACGACGTCGAGACGAAGATCTTCGCCGCGCTCCCCGACGAGACCTGGGTCTACCCGGGCCACGGCAACGACACGACGCTGGGCGCGGAGCGACCGCAGCTGCCGGAGTGGCACGCGCGCGGGTGGTGAGCACCGGCGCACTTGTGTGTACGCGCCCCGTGTGAACCATTCACACGAGCCGATGTCATGCGCGCGCTCGCGGCGCACCTTGTTGCGCAGTCAACTGGAAGCAGCCCCGCACAGGATGACGGCTCCTGCGCGGTACGGGCCGCCGGTCTTTCGATCCCCGCCCTCGGCCGGCGGCCCCGGCGTCCTGTCCGGAAAGGGTTCACGGGACTCTGTCCGGAAAGAGTTCACAGGACCGCAACACGGGTTCCCAGTATGCGGACAATTGCGGCCGTGACCTCGACAAACAGGACGTCCGACTGTCACTCTCCCGCCATGCACCTCGCCCCTCGCGCACTGCGCCGCGCTGTCGCCGCGGCAACCATAGCCCTGCTCGCCACGGCCGTCGGCTGCGCGCCGCAGCCGGAGGACAAGGCGTCCGACAAGGCTTCCGGGTCGGCCGGGAACACCTGCGCCAAGGGCAAGTTGGCCACCCTGACCTCCGGCAAGCTGACCATCGCCACCGACGAACCGGCGTACGAGCCCTGGTTCAAGGACGACAAGCCGGCCAACGGCGAGGGCTTCGAGTCGGCGGTCGCCTACGCGGTGGCCAAGCAGCTCGGCTACGACAAGAGCGCCGTCGTCTGGCAGAGCGTGCCCTTCAACAAGGCCTTCGCGCCCGGTGTGAAGACCTTCGACTTCGACATCAACCAGGTGTCCATCAGCACCGAGCGCAAGAAGGCCGTCGACTTCTCGTCCGGCTACTACGACGTACGCCAGGCCGTCGTCGCGCTCAAGGGCGGCAAGGCCGCCAAGGCGACGAGCATCGCGGGTCTGAAGGGCCTCAAGCTCGGCGCCCAGGTCGGCACCACGAGCCTCAACTACATCAGTGACGTGGTGAAGCCGTCGCAGGAGGCGGCCGCGTTCTCCAAGAACGACCAGGCCGTCTCGGCGCTGAAGAACGGTCAGGTGGACGCGATCGTCGTCGACCTGCCGACCGCCTTCTACATCACCTCGGCCCAGGTGACGAACGCGAAGATCGTCGGCCAGTTCGAGAACCAGGGCGGCACTCCCGAGCAGTTCGGACTCGTCCTCGACAAGGGCAGCGACCTCACCTCCTGCGTGACCTCGGCCGTGGACGCCCTGCGCAAGGACGGCACGCTGGCGAAGCTGGAGAAGCAGTGGCTCTCCGACGCCGTCGACGCTCCGGTCCTCAAGTGACGCTCGTGAAGGGCGACTCCGGCCGGGAGGGCTCTGACGGCGAGGGCGACATGCCCGGCGGGGACGACCCGTACGTCCCCTCGCAGCGGCGCCTGGACCGCGAGCGGTACAAGCGCGCACGCGCGCGTAGAGCGACCGCGATCGCCGCGCTGTCGACCCTGCTCACGGCCGTCGTCCTGTACGTGGTCGTGGTCAGTGCGCCGGGCTGGGAGCGCACCAAGGAGACCTTCTTCGACGGGCAGTACGCGCGCGAGGCGCTCCCCAAGGTCCTCGAAGGGCTGTGGCTCAACGTCCGGCTGCTGCTGATCTGCGGCGTGCTGGTGCTCGTCCTGGGCATGCTGATCGCCGTCGCACGCACCCTGCCGGGGCCGGTCTTCTTCCCTCTGCGGGCCCTGGCGGCCGCGTACACGGACTTCTTCCGTGGCCTGCCGCTCATCATCAACTTGATGATCGTGGTCTTCGGTGTGCCCGCTCTGCGCCTCCAGGGCGTGACCGTGGATCCCGTGTGGCTCGGCGGTACGGCGCTGACCCTGACGTACTCGGCCTACGTGGCCGAGGTGTTCCGCGCCGGCATCGAGTCCGTGCATCCGTCGCAGCGCGCCGCCGCCCGCTCGCTGGGGCTGACCAACCGGCAGGCCCTGCGCCACGTGGTGCTCCCCCAGGCGGTACGACGGCAGGTGCCGCCCCTGCTGAACGACCTGGTGTCCCTCCAGAAGGACACCGGGCTCGTGTCGATCGGCGGCGCGATCGACGCCGTCCGGGCGTCCGACATCATCGCCCAACGCAGCCTGAACTACACGCCGTACATCGTCGCGGGCCTGGTCTTCGTGGCGCTGACCATCCCGATGACCCGCTTCACGGACTGGGTGACGGCCCGGATGGACCGTCAGCGTGCCCAGGGAGGTGCGATATGAGCGACGCGCCCGTGCTGCGCATGGAGTCCGTCCGCAAGACCTTCGGCGAGTCGGTCGTCCTGCGGGACGTCGCCCTGGAGGTCGCCCCGCACACGGTGACCGCGCTGATCGGCGCCTCCGGTTCCGGCAAGTCGACGCTGCTGCGGTGCGCCAACCTGCTGGAGGAGATCGACGACGGCGCGATCTGGCTGGACGGCGAGGAGATCACCGACCCGCGCGTCGACCAGGACGCGGTACGGCGCCGTATCGGCGTGGTCTTCCAGGCGTACAACCTGTTCCCGCACATGACGGTCCTGGAGAACATCACGCTCGCCCCGCGGCGGGTGCACGGGGTTTCCCGGGAGGAGGCCGAACAGCGCGGCAGGGAGCTCCTGGAGCGGCTCGGACTCGGCGGGAAGGCGGGCGAGTACCCGGACCGGCTCAGCGGCGGTCAGCAGCAGCGTGTGGCGATCGTGCGCGCTCTCGCCGTACGCCCCCGGCTGTTGCTGCTCGACGAGATCACCGCCGCCCTGGACCCGGAACTCGTCGGCGAGGTCCTCACCGTGGTGCGCGATCTCAAGGACGACGGCATGACCATGGTGCTGGCCACGCACGAGATGGGCTTCGCGCGGGACGTAGCCGACCAGGTTTGTTTTCTGGACTCGGGCGTCGTGCTGGAGCGTGGAACCGCCGAGCAGATCTTCGGTGACCCGCGGCAGGAGCGCACACAGCGCTTCCTGCGGCGGATCGTGGAGGCGGGGCGGCTGTAAGACTCGCGCGCCTGGTCAACACCCCTTACGCGGCTGCCTCCAGCGCGCGCCTACGCGTCGACCTGTGCCGGTCCCACCAGCGCCGCCACCCGCTCCACACCGAACACGTACCCCTGCACGCCACACCCCGCGATGACCCCGTCGGCGCGCAGCGAGACGTAGGAGTGGTGCCGGAAGGACTCGCGTTGGTGGATGTTGGAGATGTGCACCTCCAGGACGGGCAGTCCGTCGCAGGTGTTGAGTGCGTCCAGAATCGCGACCGACGTGTGCGAGTAGGCGCCGGGGTTGATCACGATGCCGCAGTGGTTCAACCGCGCCTCGTGGATCCAGTCGACCAACTCGCCCTCGTGGTTGGACTGGCGGAAGTCCACGGTGCCGCCGTGCGCGGCCGCCGCCTTGGCGCACAGGGCCTCGACGTCGGCCAGCGTGTCCTTGCCGTAGATCTCCGGCTGGCGCTGGCCGAGCAGGTTCAGGTTGGGCCCGTTGAGGATCATGATCGGGGCGTTGGCCAGGGTGCGGGGCACGGTTCCTCCGGTCCGGTGAAGGGGGGCAGCTCAGACCCGGTTTATCACGATGCACCGGGCGCGGTGCGACCCGTACCCTCCCCGCATGACGACGATCGCGTACCCGCCCAAGCCCGCTCCCGGCGACCGCATTGCCATCGTCTCGCCGTCCGCCGGCCTCCCTGGGCTGTTCCCGCGCCCCTACGAACTCGGCCTGGAGCGGCTGCGCAGGGACTACGGGCTCGAACCGGTCGAGTATCCGGCGACGCGCAGGATGGGCTCGACGCCGCGGGAGCGCGCCGACGACATCCACGCCGCGTTCGCCGACCCGGACATCAAGGCGGTGATCGCGTCGATCGGCGGCGACGACCAGATCACCGTCCTGCCGCTGCTGGACCGGGAGTTGATCCGCGCCAACCCGAAGCCGTTCTTCGGGATGAGCGACAACACCAACTTGCTCACCTTCCTGTACAACACCGGAATCGTCGGCTACCACGGCGCGACGGTGATGACGGCGCTCGGGCGACCGGTGGCCATGGACCCGATGACGGCCGAGTCGCTGCGGGCCGCGCTGTTCACCTCCGGCGAGTACGAACTCGGGCCCGCCGAGCGCTGGAGCGACGTCGACCGCGACTGGGCCGACCCCGCGACCTTCGACGCCGAGCCGGAGACCCGGCCCGGCACCGGCTGGACCTGGACGAACGCCGCCGATCGCGTGGTCGAGGGCCACAGTTGGGGCGGCAATCTGGAGATCCTGGGCTGGCTGCTGATGGCCGACCGCGAGATCGCGCACGACCTGAGCGCGTACGACGGCGGAGTGCTGCTCCTGGAGACCTCCGAGGAACTGCCCGGCGCCACCGAGGTCTTCCGCACCCTGCGCAACATGGGCGAACGCGGGCTCCTTCAACGCTTCTCCGCGCTGCTGATGGGCCGTGCCAAGACCTGGTCCTTCGAGCACCCCAACGGCCCGGCGGAGGCGGCCCGTTACGCCACCGAGCAGCGTGAAGCCGTGCTGCGAGCCATACACATGTATGCCCCCAACACCCCGATCGTCTTCGACGTGGAATTCGGCCACACCGATCCACAACTCGTCATCCCCTACGGCGGTCTCGTCCGCGTCGACGGCCCCGCCCGGCGCATCACCGTCACGTACTGACGCGGTCCCCGCGCGCCCGCGCGCCCCCGTAACCCGCTGTCACCGTGGGTAGTTGACGCGGCATGCACGACGTACGCACCGTAAGGGCACCCTCCATGCTGCGGCTGGCGACGGGCTCGCTCGCCGGGACGGCCATCGAGTTCTACGACTTCTTCGTCTACGGGACCGCGGCCGCGCTGGTCCTGGGGCCGTTGTTCTTCCCGACGTTCTCCCCGTTGGCGGGGACGCTGGCGGCTTTCGCGACCTTCGGGGTGGGGTTCGTGGCGCGGCCGCTGGGTTCGGTGCTGTTCGGGCACATCGGGGACCGGCGTGGCCGACGGCCGGTCCTCGTCGCCTCGTTGCTGCTGACCGGCGCCTCGACGGTCGCCGTCGGCTGTGTGCCGACGTACAACACCATCGGTGTGATGGCGCCCGTGCTGCTCCTGATCCTGCGGTTCCTGCAGGGGCTGGGGCTCGGCGGCGAGTGGGGCGGGGCCGTGCTGCTGACCGCGGAGCACGCGCCCCCGGAACGGCGTGCCCTGTGGTCGAGTTTCCCGCAGGTCGGGCCCGCGCTGGGCTTTCTGCTCGCCAACGGTGTGACGCTGGCGCTGTCGGCTTCACTGTCCGAGGCACAGTTCGCCGCGTGGGGGTGGCGGGTGCCGTTCTGGGCGGCCGGGGTGCTGGCCGCGGTGGGGCTGTGGCTCAGGTCGTCGCTCACCGAGAGCCCCAGCTTCCTCGAAATCGACGACCACGCGCGCGTGCCGCTCGCGGAGGTCGTGCGCGACCACTGGCGGCTCGTCCTGCTGACGGCCGGGGCGCTGGCGGTCGGGTACGCCATCTTCTACGCCGTCACGACCTGGTCCCTCGCCTACGCGACGGAGCGGCTCGGGGTGAGCCGTACCGTCATGCTGACCTGCATCATGGCCGCCGTGGTGGTCAAGGGCGCGCTCACCCCGCTGGCCGCGCTGCTCGGGGACCGTTACGGACGGCGGCCGATGTGCCTGGCCGGATGTACCGCCGCTGTCCTGTGGATGTTCCCCACGGTCGCGCTGCTCGCCACCGGTGAGCCGCTGTTGATGTTCCTCGGCTTCCTGGGCGCGCTGCTCGCGTTCGTGGCGATGTTCGGGGTGATCGCCGCGTATCTGCCGGAGCTGTACGAGCCGCGGGTGCGCTGCACGGGAGCCGCCGTCGGCTACAACCTCGGCGGAGTACTCGGCGGCGCGCTGACGCCGATCGCGGCGACGGCGCTGGCCGAGCACGGGGGCCGGGTGCCGTGGGGCGTGGGTGCGTATCTGACGGCGATCGCGCTGCTGAGCCTGGGGTGCTTCGCCCTGTTGCCGGAGACGCGGCCGGTGCCGGCGGGAGCGGCGGTGGAACCGGCCGCCGGGTGACGGTGGGGAAGCGTGAAGGCACGTTTCTGCTATGGGTTGATCGCCAGCTCCAAGTACGCCGCGAACAGCACCAGATGGACGCCTCCCTGCAACGGCGTGGCCCGGCCCGGCACCACCGTCAGCGAGCTGACGACAATGGTGAGGGCGAGCAGCACCATGTGCGTGGAACCGAGACCCAGGACGAGCGGACCGGAGAGCCAGATGGAGGCCAGGGCGACCGCGGGGATGGTCAGGCCGATGCTGGCCATGGCCGAACCGAGCGCGAGGTTCAGACTGGTCTGGACGCGGTCGCGGCGGGCGGAGCGCAGGGCGGCGATGGTCTCGGGGAGCAGCACCAACAGGGCGATGATCACGCCGACGACGGCGTGGTGCAGTCCGGCGGCCTCCACTCCCGACTCGATGGTGGGCGACACGCCCTTGGCCAGGCCGACCACGCCGATCAGCGCCAGGCCGAGCAGGCCCAGGCTGGTCCAGGCGGTACGGGCGGACGGCGCGTCGGCGTGGTCGTCCGCGGTGATGACGTCGCCCTGGCGGGTGATGGGCAGGAAGTAGTCGCGGTGCCGCACGGTCTGGGTCGCGACGAACAGGCCGTACAGGATCAGGGACGAGATCGCCGCGAAGGTGAGCTGTACGCCGGAGAACTCCGGGCCCGGCTTGCTGGTGGTGAACGTCGGCAACACCAGGCTGAGCGTGGCCAGGGTGGCGACGGTCGCGAGGGCGGCGCCGGTGCCCTCCGGGTTGAAGACCGCGGTGCCGTGGCGCAGGGAGGCGACGAGGAGACAGACGCCGACGATGCCGTTGCAGGTGATCATCACGGCGGCGAAGACCGTGTCCCGGGCCAGGGTGGAGCTCTTGTCGCCGCCGTCGGCCATCAAGGTGACGATCAGGGCGACCTCGATGATCGTGACGGCGACGGCGAGCACGAGGGAGCCGAAGGGTTCGCCGACCCGGTGGGCCACCACCTCGGCGTGATGGACGGCGGCCAGCACGGCCCCTGCGAGGACCAGCGTCACCAGCGCGACGACCGCACCCGGCAGATCCCGCCCCCAGGTGAAGGCCAGCAGGACGACCGCCAGCACCGGCACGAGGAGCGTCCACTGCGTGGTGAGCGACCTGAGCCGAGCGATCATGACGCGATCCTCGCAGAGGGACACAGGCCCCGCATTCCGGCATTGCGGGGCCTGCTGCGCGTCACTTGAGCTCGGTCATCCCTTCCAGGTCGCAGTCGGTGAAGGCCGGTGGCCGGGTGCAGAGTGCGGCCATCCGCTGCGCGAACTCGGTGGTCTCCGGGGCGTCGTTGTTGGCCATGGCCTCCTCGTAGGAGTTGAACTCGATCACCACGAGGTAGTGGTTCGGCCGGTTGCGGTCCTTGAGGACGAGGCGGTGCGTGGGACCGCCGCTGCGGCCCGCGAACCGCTCGTCCGTCTCCTCGGCCAGCTTGCGCATCTCTTCGAAGCGGTCGGTCTCGAAGTCGATGATCTGCACGAACTTGGTGGGTGCGTCCACGGATTCCTCCGCCCGGTCGTGGCTCTCCCGGGACGGGAGTGCTCAACACCCAACGAAGCACCGGGAGCGATGGTCGGCAATTCATCCTGGGGCGCTCCCGGTGCTGGTTGTTCCTACGTCCGTGGTGGTCAGGCCTCGATGCTGTCCTTCGGAGCGCCTTCGCTCCGCGCCTGCGCCGCTTCGTCCGCCGCCTGCTTCTTGGACGCCCGGAGGCTGGTGATCGTGGTGACGATCAGGACCGCGCAGATGACGCCGAGGGAGACCGGGATGGAGATCTCCGGGACGTGGACCCCCGACTCGTGCAGCGCGTGCAGGACCAGCTTGACGCCGATGAAGCCCAGGATGATCGACAGGCCGTAGCTGAGGTGGACCAGCTTCTTGAGCAGGCCGCCGATCAGGAAGTACAGCTGACGCAGACCCATCAGGGCGAAGGCGTTCGCCGTGAAGACGATGTACGGGTCCTGGGTCAGGCCGAAGATCGCGGGGATCGAGTCGAGCGCGAACAGGACGTCCGTGGTACCGATCGCAAGCATCACGACCAGCATCGGGGTCATGACCCGCTTGCCGTTCTCCTGGATCCAGAGCTTGGTGCCGTGGTAGCGGTCGGCGACACCGAACCTGCGCTCGGCGGCCTTGAGCAGCTTGTTCTCCTCGAACTCCTCGTCGTCCTCGTCGGATCGGGCCTCCTGGATGAGCTTCCAGGCGGTCCAGATCAGGAAGGCGCCGAAGATGTAGAAGACCCAGGCGAAGCTGGCGAGGATCGCGGCGCCCGCGGCGATGAAGATCGCCCGCAGGACCAGGGCTATGAGGACACCAACGAGCAGCACCCGCTGCTGGTACTGCGAGGGCACCGCGAACTTCGCCATGATCAGGACGAAGACGAACAGGTTGTCGACGCTCAGCGACTTCTCGGTGATGAAGCCCGCGAAGAACTCGCCGCCGGCCTGGCCGCTGCCGAAGACGAGCAGGCCGAGTCCGAAGAGTCCGGCGAGGGCGATCCAGACGACCGTCCAGATCCCGGCTTCCTTGATGGATACGTCGTGCGGCTTGCGGCCGATGAAGAAGTCGACCGCGATCAGGGCCGCCAGCCCCACGATCGTCAGGACCCACAGGGTCGGGGAAACATCCATTTGCGCCTCCGGCATTACGTAACGGCAGATGACCAGCGTCGTCGCGCTGCCGGAGGTCTCTTCCACCCACGGTGGGCCGACGCCCCGGGATCGGATCCGATCCGTATTGACGGGTACGCCGCAGTCGACAGGGAGTACTCCCCTCCGTGCCGGAAACGATACCCCAAACACCAAGGAAAGGTAAAGTGATTGGCAAAGAAAAGACCAAGTTACCTGGTCAGGGAGGCTTTACGCGTACTTGGTGCGAGCTGCGGCCACCAGGGTCAGGACCTGCTGGAGCACCTGACTGCCGGGCGGCACGAGGGCGGGCTCGTACGTCCAGGCATGGCCGACCCAGGGGTCGGCTAGGTGGTCCTCGGGCAGCGGGGTGAGTCGCAGCAGCGAACGCCACAGGGGATCCAGCAAAGGCCCGTAGCCGGAGGCCTCCTCGCGGTCGGCGACCATCATCAGGTGGACGCCGACGGCCGGTCCCTCGTCGGCGAGATAGCGCAGCTGGTTCACGGCCCGGTCGTCGAACCCGTGCGGGAAGTCGTTGACGATCAGCAGCTGCTGGGCGGTGTCGAACCCGGGCGGGAGCGAGTCGGCCGCGCCGCCGCGCAGCGCCATCTGCACGAGGTCGACGCGCTGGGTGAGCCGGGTCAGGACGTCCGTCACCCCGGCGGCGCCCAGCGCGGGCGGGGCCGCGAGCGCCTCGGTCTGCACCAGCGGTGCGAGCGCCTGCGCGCCGGAACCGGCCGGGTCGATGACGTGCACGGTGAACTCGCCCGCCGGATAGACCGCGAGCAGCCGCGCGGCGATCGCCACGGCCGCGGTCATCGCGAGGTGCCCCAGCGCGTGCGCGTCGGCGTACGACTCGTCGAAGGAGCCGGAGCGTCCGCTGTCGATCCACAGGCCGCGCTCCAGCGGCAGCCGCACCAGCATCGGGATGCGCAGCAGCTCGCTCTCGGGCAGGTAGAGGTCGCCCAGGCGCAGTGCCATGGGGATCTCCATGGGCACCCGGTAGCCGTGCCACACGGGGTTGTCCCAGCGCGCGTACGCGGGCGGCAACGCGGGCTCCACGACGTCGGCCTCGGCAGTGAGCTGGGCGAGGTCACGGTCGAGGGCGGCCCGGGCCTGGTCGACCAGGTCCGCGTGTTTGGCGCGGGCGGCCTCACGCGCGGCATCGCCCTGCCCGCCGATCCTGTTGCGCGGGTCGGACAGCGTCTGGTCGAGCTCCTTCTCCATCCGCGAGTCGGCGAAGTCGACGGCGCTGCGGTACGCGGCCGTGGTGCGGGCCAGGTCCTCGAACATGCCCCAGACCTGGTTGTAGAGCCGCTCGTCCATGGACCAGCCGGTCGCGTCGCCCGCAACGGGTTGAGCGGGCTGTCCGGGCGGGGCCGGGGGTGCGGTCGGCGGGGGCGGCGGCGGAGCGGCGGTCTGCCGGCCGGGGTGGGTGTAGTTCACGGGGCCGTCGGCGGTGGGCGCGGACGGCTGGGTGACGGTGGATGGGTCCGCGGGTCCGCCGGGATAACCCGGCTGCCCGTCCTGTGGGTTGTACGGAGACGCCGTATGCGGGGGTACGGCGCCCTGCGGCGCGGGCCCGCCCTGGTCGGAGCCCGGCGCGGGGGTGGCCGCCTGGCGGGTGCGGTCGCCGTCGGTCGTGCGCTGCGGCGGCGCCGGTACCGAGCGGGCCAGGCTCTGGGCCACCGCCTCGTTGATGCCGCCCGCGAGGTGGTGGGCCTCGGGCAGGCCCTGGTCGGTGAAGAGTTCGGCGAGGCCGCCGGCGTACCCCTGGCCGACGGCACGCACCTTCCAGGCGCCCTGACGGCGGTAGAGCTCCAGGGCGACCACGGCCGACTCGGCGTCCAGACCGGTGATCGTGTAGCTGGCGACCTCGGAGCCGTCGAGGCCGGTGACCGCGACGAAGGGGGCGGCGACGGCGCCGAAGCGGGCCGGGCCGCCCGCGGCCGTCGTGGGCAGGGCGAGCAGCACGCTGACGCGGTGCACGGCCTCCGGCATGGCGGCCAGGTCCACCGCGAGCCGGTGGTCGGCGGCCGCCTGCCGGGAGACCTCCAGGCCCGGCAGGGTGGGCGCACCCGGGTGGGCCACCCATTCGACACCGCGGGCCCGGCCGTGCTCGTCGCCGAGCGCGGCCGAGGCCACGATCGGCGTACCGGCGGAGACCCGGATCTCCAGACGGGCCTGGGAGAGCGGGTGGTTCTGCCCCCGCACCAGCTCGGCGGTCATCGCCCTCGTCCCCCTGTGTCGCCGGTGTCGTGTCGTGTGTGCCTCGCCCGACGGTCCTACAGGACCGGCAGGATCGCCGGCATCAGGTCCTGGAAGGTACGGCCGTTGGCCGGAGTACCGATGGCCGTCATCGTCCAGCCCGGGCCCGAGCGGTGCACCTTCGCCATGATCTGGGCCGTGTACGCGCCGCCGCCCGCGAGCGTGTAACGGGCCAGCTCCTGGCCGTTGGTCTCGTCGACCAGGCGGCAGAACGCGTTCTGCACCTCCTGGAAGGTCTGGCCCGTGAAGGAGTTCACGGTGAAGATGATCTGGTCGATGTGGACCGGCACGCGCGCGAGGTCGACGAGGATCGCCTCGTCGTCGCCGCCCTGGCCGACACCGCCGACGAGGTTGTCACCGGTGTGGCGCACCGAGCCGTCGTCGCTCACCAGGTGGCGGAAGAAGACGACGTCGACCGGCTGCTTGTCCGCGAACAGGACGGCCGAGGCGTCGAGGTCGATCTCCCGGGTGCGCGAGCCGAACAGGCCGCGCCGGGGAGCCGCCTGCCAGCCGAGACCCATGCGCACCGCGGTCAGGCTGCCGCCGTCGTTCTTCTGCAGACTGATGGCCTGACCCTTGGTCATGTTGACGGTCACGCGCTGATTCCCCTCTCGAACTGTCCCCTGTTGCCGCGGAGTCCGCGGTTGACCAGAACCCTACGCAGGGCCACTGACAGTGCCGTACCCCGGCTCGTACTTTGTGTCGGTCTTGCAACACAGTGCGCATCTGCCGAGGTACGGCGGGTGGCCGCGGGGGTCAGGCCAGGCCTGCCTCCTTCATCTGACGCAGTTCCTTCTTCATCTCGGAGACCTCGTCGCGCAGCCGGGCGGCGATCTCGAACTGGAGGTCCGCGGCGGCGGCCCGCATCCGTGCCGTCATCTCCTCGATCTGGTCGGCGAGTTCGGCCGCGGGCCGGTCGGTCGGGACCGTCTCCTTGGCCTTGCCCTTGGCGGACTTCGCGCCACCGGCCGCCTTGCCGCCGAGGGCGGGCACGGGGGCCTTGGCGCCCTTGCCGTCCTTCGACTTGCGGTAGCCCGAGCCGAGCAGCTGCTCCGTGTCGACGTCCTCGCGGGCGATCTGGGCCACGATGTCGTTGATCTTCTTGCGGAGCGGCTGGGGGTCGATGCCGTTCGCCGTGTTGTACGCGACCTGCTTCTCCCGGCGGCGGTTGGTCTCCTCGATGGCCTTCTCCATCGCCGGGGTGATCTTGTCGGCGTACATGTGGACCTGGCCGGAGACGTTACGAGCCGCGCGGCCGATGGTCTGGATCAGCGAGGTGCCGGAGCGCAGGAAGCCCTCCTTGTCGGCGTCCAGGATCGCCACCAGGGACACCTCGGGCAGGTCGAGTCCCTCGCGCAGGAGGTTGATGCCGACCAGGACGTCGAACTCGCCGGAGCGCAGTTCGCGCAGCAGCTCGACGCGGCGCAGGGTGTCCACGTCGCTGTGCAGATAGCGGACCTGGATGCCCAGTTCCAGGAAGTAGTCCGTGAGGTCCTCGGCCATCTTCTTGGTGAGGGTGGTGACCAGGACGCGCTCGTCCTTCTCGGTGCGGGTGCGGATCTCGTGCACCAGGTCGTCGATCTGGCCCTCGGTGGGCTTGACCACGACCTCCGGGTCGATCAGGCCGGTGGGGCGGATGATCTGCTCCACCGCGCCGTCCCCGCGCGAGAGCTCGTACTTGCCCGGGGTCGCCGACAGATAGACCGTCTGTCCGATGCGCTCCTGGAACTCCTCCCACTTCAGCGGCCGGTTGTCGAGGGCCGAGGGCAGGCGGAAGCCGTGGTCGACGAGGGTGCGCTTGCGGGAGGCGTCGCCCTCGTACATGGCGCCGATCTGCGGGACGGTGTTGTGGGACTCGTCGATGACCAGCAGGAAGTCGTCCGGGAAGTAGTCGATCAGGGTGTTCGGCGGGGAGCCGGGCAGGCGGCCGTCGAAGTGCATCGAGTAGTTCTCCACGCCGGAGCAGGAGCCGATCTGGCGGAGCATCTCGAGGTCGTACGTCGTCCGCATCCTGAGGCGCTGGGCCTCCAGGAGCTTGCCCTGCTTCTCCAGCTCGGCCAGGCGCTCGCCGAGCTCCTTCTCGATGTCGTTGACCGCGCGCTCCATGCGCTCGGGGCCGGCGACGTAGTGGGAGGCCGGGAAGACGTAGAGGTGCTCGTCGTCGCTGATGATCTCGCCGGTGAGCGGGTGGAGCGTGGAGAGGGCCTCGATCTCGTCGCCGAACATCTCGATGCGGACCGCGAGCTCCTCGTAGACCGGGAAGATCTCGATGGTGTCGCCGCGGACCCGGAAGGTGCCGCGGGTGAAGGCCAGGTCGTTGCGCGTGTACTGGATGTCCACGAAGCGGCGCAGCAGCTGGTCGCGGTCGAGCTCGTCGCCGACCCGGAGGGGGACCATGCGGTCCACGTACTCCTGCGGTGTGCCGAGGCCGTAGATGCAGGAGACCGAGGCGACCACGACCACGTCACGGCGGGTGAGCAGCGAGTTGGTCGCGGAGTGGCGCAGGCGCTCCACCTCCTCGTTGATCGAGGAGTCCTTCTCGATGTAGGTGTCCGACTGCGGGACGTAGGCCTCGGGCTGGTAGTAGTCGTAGTACGAGACGAAGTACTCGACCGCGTTGTTCGGCAGGAGCTCGCGGAACTCGTTCGCCAGCTGGGCGGCCAGGGTCTTGTTCGGCGCCATCACTAGCGTGGGGCGCTGGAGCTTCTCGATCATCCACGCGGTGGTGGCGGACTTGCCGGTGCCGGTCGCGCCGAGCAGGACGACGTCCCGCTCGCCTGCCTCGATGCGCCGGGCGAGCTCGGCGATGGCCTGCGGCTGGTCGCCGCTGGGCTGGTAGGGGCTGACGACCTCGAAGGGCGCCACCGTGCGTTCGATGTTGGAAACGGGCCGCATGGGTTCCACCGTACGACCCGCCACTGACAACGCGGCGCGATCAGCGGTTCTGCGGGGTGCGGGATCCTCGTCGACTGCCCCGGACCGGGCGCGGCCGGTGGGCCGGGTGGTGGACGGCGGGGTGGGCCGGGACGCCCGGTTTCTGCTCCACGGGGGTCCAGCGGGGCTTGCCCATGACCATCAGCGGGTCGAACATCACGACCACGGCGGCGAGGACGAGGAAGGCCAGCGGGCCGATCAGCATGGGCCACAGGAGCTCGGCGGGCGAGTCTCCGCCGAGCGGGGCGGACGCGCCGTGGAGGTGGACGCTGAGGGCCGCCATGCCCGTGTAGTGCATGCCGCTGACGGCGAGCCCCATGACGAGGCTCGCACCCACGCTCCAGAGGAACCCCCGGACCTGTCCGGCGGCCCACAGGGCGGCGGTCGCGGCGCCCATCGCGATGACGACGGAGGCGGCCACGGTGAGGGTGTTGTACTCCAACTTCCCGTTCAGGCGCATGGCCGCCATGCCCAGGTAGTGCATCGAGGCGATGCCCAGGCCGGTGATCGTGCCGCCCGTGAACAGGGCCGTGCCCTTCGCGCCCCGGTAGCCGACGATGAAGATCCCGATCCCCACCATGACGATGGCCACACCGAGGCTGGCGAACGTCATCGCCTTGTCGTAGTGGAGCGGCGTCTGTCTGACCGTGAAGCCCATCATGGCGACGAAGTGCATGGTCCATATGCCGGAGCCGATGGCCGCCGAGCCGAGGGCGAGCCAGGCCGGCCGCCACGAGTGGGTGACGAGCATCGATCTGGTGGTGCAGCGCAGACCCAGGGCGCCGCCCAGTGAGGCCATGAGATAGGCCACCAGCGGTGTGACGAGTCCGTAGCTGAATCCGTCGACCGTGCCTTGCATGCGCGGCTGCCCTTCCCGCCCTCTTGCGTCCCTGATTTCCCTGAAATGCGCCCCCTCCCAGGACCGCCCGAGCGGTCAGGGTTGAGGCAGAGAGTATGACTCCCACCGGAATGGTCGAACGATTTTCCGGCAAAGAAACACGTCGTTGCCTCAGTTGTGCGGCACCAGTGAGAGGACTTGGGCAACTCCATTCGATGTGTGGCCATTCTGTACCGCGCCGACAATGACGCTCTGCTGTCACAGTTGAGCTGTCCGTGATCGTCCGACGCGAGGAGCACGCATGTACGCGCGCGCAGTTGCCGCCATCACCGCCGCGCTGCTGGGGGTCGCCGCCCTCCTGCTGCCCGGTTCCGACGCCCGGGCGGGCGACGTCGTCGGCGAGCACGTCCTGGTCATCGGCCACCGGGGAGCCTCCGCCTACGCGCCCGAGAACACCCTGGCCTCCATCGACAGGGCGGCCCGGCTGGGCGTCACCTGGGTCGAGAACGACGTCCAGCGCACCAAGGACGGCGAGCTCGTCGTCATCCACGACGACAGCCTGAAGCGCACCACCGACGTCGAACAGGTCTTCCCCCACCGGGCGCCCTGGAAGGTGAAGGACTTCACAGCGGCCGAAATCGCCCGCCTGGACGCGGGGAGCTGGTTCGGCGAGCGGTACGCGGGCGCGCGCGTACCGACGCTGAGGCAGTACATGCGCCGGGTGGAGCACAACCACCAGAAGCTGCTCCTGGAGATCAAGAACCCGGAGCTGTACCCGGGCATCGAACGGCAGACCCTGAAGCTCCTCGCCAACGAGGGCTGGCTCGACCGGCAGCACGTGGCCGGCCGGCTGATCGTGCAGAGCTTCAGCGCGGACAGCCTCAAGATCGTCCACGACCTGAAGCCCGCCGTCACGACGGCCTTCCTGGGCACCCCGCGCATGTCGGACCTGCCCTCCTACGCGAGCTTCACCGACGGGATCAACCCCTCGTACAACTCGATCTCGACGGGCTACGTCTCCGCCGTGCACGCCTTCACCGGGCCGCACGGCAGGCCCTTGACGGTCTTCACCTGGACCGTCAACGACGCGCCCACGGCCCGGCGGGCGGCCCGGTACGGCGTGGACGGCATCATCACCAACAAGGCGGACGTGGTCCGGGCGGCGCTCCAGGCGCCCTGAGTCCGGCAGCCCGGGGAGCAGGCCGGCGCCCGCTCCCCGGGCGTTGTCAGTGGCGGGTCGTACGGTGGGCGCATGGACAGCCATGGGCAGTACGAGCGGCAGGTCGTGTGGGCTGTGGTGGACACCGGCATCGGTCCACTGCTGCTGGCCGCGACCCGCGAGGGCCTGGTCAACGTCGTGTTCCACGCCACCGACGCGGTGCGGGACAAGGCCGTCAAGGGGCTTGCCTCCCGACTGGGCGGCGATCCCGTCGAGGCACCCGACTCACCGCTGCTCGCCGAGGCGATACGGCAGCTCGAGGAGTACTTCGCCGGTGCGCGGCGCGACTTTGAGCTGCCGCTGGACTGGTCGCTGATCTCTGGTTTCAACCGGCAGGTGCTGCGCGAGCTGGCCGCCGGGGTGCCGTACGGCGCGGTGGTGGGCTACGGCGACCTGGCCGGGCGGGTGGGCCAGCCGAGCGCGGCCCAGGCGGTGGGCGCGGCGATGGGGTCCAACCCGCTGCCGGTCGTGGTGCCCTGCCACCGGGTGGTCGAGAGCGACGGCGGCATCGGCGGGTTCGGGGGCGGACTGGAGACGAAGCGGAAGCTGCTCGCCCTGGAGGGGGTGTTGCCCGAGCCGCTGTTCTGACGATCCGTCGCCCGGCTTCCGCCCGCCGGCAGACGGCCGCGTTCGGTGCACCGAAGGTGGTACGCGGAGGGTGGCCGGAAGGCTGAGGCGGTAGCAGACTCCGCCATGCGCACAGCCACTGGCATCCGAGGGCTCGGAGCCGAAGGGACGGCGAAATCGCATGAGCGGAAACAGGGCAGTCGCGTATCTCAAGCCCGGCGCGGTGGAAGTCCAGACCATCGACCGCCCGACGCTTGAACTCCAGGACGGGCCGGGGGTGGCACCGGAGAACGTCGGCCGCAAGTGCCGGCACGGTGTGATCCTCAAGGTGCTCGCCAGCAACATCTGTGGCAGCGACCAGCACATGGTGCGCGGGCGGACGACCGCGCCCGAGGGGCTGGTCCTCGGACACGAGATCACCGGAGAGGTCGTCGAACGGGGGCCGGACGTCGAGTTCATCGAGGTCGGCGACATCGTCTCCGTACCGTTCAACATCGCCTGCGGGCGGTGCCGCAACTGCAAGGAGCGCAAGACCGGCATCTGTCTGAACGTCAACCCGGCCCGCCCCGGGGCGGCGTACGGCTATGTCGACATGGGCGGCTGGGTCGGTGGCCAGGCCGAGTACGCGATGGTCCCGTACGCGGACTTCAACCTGCTGAGGTTCCCGGACCGGGACGAGGCGCGCGAGAAGCTACTCGACCTGACCATGCTGTCGGACATCTTCCCGACCGGCTTCCACGGAGTGGTGAGCTCGGGCGCGGGCGTCGGTTCGACGGTGTACGTCGCCGGGGCGGGCCCGGTCGGTCTGGCCGCGGCCGCGTCGGCGCAGTTGCTGGGTGCCGCCGTGGTCATCGTCGGCGACCTCAACCCCGAACGCCTCGCCCAGGCGCGGAGTTTCGGCTGCGAGACCGTCGACGTCTCGCAGGGCGGCATCGAGGAGCAGATCGCGCAGATCACCGGGGAGCCGGAGGTGGACGCGGCGGTCGACGCGGTCGGCTTCGAGGCCCGGGCACATGGCCCGGACGCCCCGGAGGCGCCCGCGACGGTCCTGAACTCGCTGATGGGCCTCACCCGCGCGGGTGGCGCTCTGGGCATTCCGGGGCTGTACGTCACGGACGACCCGGGCGGGGTCGACGAGGACGCGAAGTCCGGGACGCTGAAGGTGCGGCTCGGCCTCGGCTGGGCCAAGAGCCACCACTTCACGACCGGGCAGTGTCCGGTGATGAAGTACAACCGCAGCCTGATGCAGGCGATACGGCACGGGCGCGTGCACATCGCCAAGGCGGTGAACGCGACCGTCATCGGCATCGAGGACGCGCCCCGCGGCTACGCCGAGTTCGACCAGGGCGCCAGCCGTAAGTACGTGCTGAATCCGCATGGGGCACTGGACGGCGTACGGCCCGTCTGAACCCCTGAGGCAGGGGGTGGCCACGCGTTCACGCGCGCGTGGCCGCCCCCTGCGCCCTGCTAGTCGTAGTGCCGGGCCTCGAAGACGTTCCCGTCCGGGTCGCGGAAGTAGAAGCTGCGGGTGGCCTTGCCGCGGGCGCCGAAGGAGTCGTAGGAGAACTCGGAGACGGGGACGGTGCGTTCCCGCAGGCGGCTGTGGAGGGTGTCGAAGGCGTCGCCGGGCAGGGCCAGGCAGACGTGGTTGACGGGGTGGCCGGCGCTGTCGGCGGCGCCGGGGAGCATCTTCATGCGCTCCGCCATGGAGTGGGGCATGAGGTCGAGGATGGTCTCGTCGTTGAGCCGTACGGAGGGGAACGGGGCCTCTCCCGAGGTGAACTCGTCGACCCGGACGGGCCGCAGCCCGATGACCTTCTCGTAGAAGTCGGCCGAGGTCACCGGGTCGTGCACCCACAGGACGACGTGGTCGAGACGTGTCGTGTTGTCCGTCATGTTCCTCAGGCTGGTGTCGGCCGCCACAGGCCGCAAGTGTTTGACCGGGCACGGTGCCCGCCAGAGATGAGGGAAGAACGAACGACAGGAGGCAGGCGCGTGGTGCTGGTGGTGTCCGAAGAAGTACGCGAGGCGATCGACGCGCGTCGACCCGTGGTGGCCCTGGAGTCCACGATCATCGCGCACGGGCTGCCGCGCCCGCGCAATCTGCAGGTGGCGCTGGAACTGGAGGACGTCGTACGGCGGGAGGGCGCCGTTCCCGCGACGATCGCGGTGCTGGACGGGCGGCCCCATGTCGGGCTGGACAAGGAGCAGTTGGAGCGGGTCGCCAACGAGGACGGGATCCGCAAGCTGGGCCACCGCGACCTGCCGCTCGCGGTGGCGTCGGGGGCCAGCGGGGCGACCACGGTGTCGGCGACGGCGCTGCTGGCGGCGCTCGCGGGTGTGCGGGTGTTCGCCACGGGTGGGCTCGGCGGGGTGCACCGGGAGTGGACGGTGACCCAGGACGAGTCGGCCGACCTGGGGCTGCTGGCGCGGACGCGGATCACCGTGGTGTGCGCGGGCGTGAAGTCGATCCTGGACGTGCCGGCGACTCTGCAACGGCTGGAGACGCTGGGAGTCGCCGTGGCCGGGTACGGCACGGACCGCTTCCCCGGCTTCTACCTGTCGGACTCGGGGTACCCGGTGGACTGGACGCTGGAGAGCCCCGGGCAGGTGGCCGACGTGATGCGGGCGCAGGACGCGCTCGACGGGCCGGCGTCGTCGCTGATCGTCGCCAACCCCGTGCCGGAGGCCGAGCAGCTGGATCCCGAGCTGCACGCGCGCGTACTCGCCGACGCGCTGCACGCGTGTGAGGCGGAGGGCGTCACCGGGCAGGCGGTCACCCCGTTCCTGCTGGACTACCTGGTACGGCACACCGACGGAGCCTCGCTGGCGGCGAACCTGGCGGCGGTACGGGGCAACGTACGGCTGGCCGCGAAGATCGCGGCGGCCTGGGCGGGGGCGTGATCGCGGGGGTGGATGGAGTGGCAGGCGGCGAGCGTCGGAGAGCGGGCTCGGCGGGCGACGCCTCGCGCACCGGCGGGGCGGCGGGCTCTCCCGGTGCGCGGGACGGAACGCTGCTGGTCGTCGGGGACGTGATCACGGATGTCGTCGCCCGGCATCGGGGGGCGCTTGCCGCGGGGACCGACACGACTGCCGGCATTCGGACCGTGCCGGGTGGGGCGGGGGCCAATGTGGCCTGCTGGGCGGCTCATTGGGGGTGTCCCGATGTTCGGCTGCTCGGGCGGGTGGGGGTGGACGCGGCTGACTGGCACGAGCGGGAGTTGGCCAGGTGCGGGGTGCGGCCGCGGCTCGTCGTCGACCCGGAGGCGCCGACCGGGACCGTGATCTGTCTCGTCGACACCGAGGACTCGGCCGAGCGGACGCTTGTGACCGACAGCGGGGCGTCGTTGCGGCTGGATCCCGGGGACTGGTCGGAGACGCTGCTGGACGGTGTGGCCCGGCTGCATCTGTCCGGCTATCTGCTGTTCTCCGAGTCGAGCCGGGCGCTCGTGGCGGTGGCGCTGGAGTCGGCACGCGCGCGTGGTGTGCCGGTGAGTCTGGATCCCGCGTCGGCCGGTTTCCTGGTGGAGCTGGGCGTCGACCGGTTCCTGGGGCTCGTCGAAGGCGTGGACCTCCTGCTTCCCAGCCGGGACGAGGCATGCCTGCTCACGGGGTTGCCCGACGCGGCGGACGCGGCGGCGAAACTGAGCCGGCATGTCCCGCTGGTGGTCACGAAGCAGGGCGCGCAGGGAGCGCTGGTGGCCCGCGGTGGCGCAGTGCACGCGCGCGTGCCGGCCGCACCGGCGACCCCCACGGACACCACGGGAGCGGGCGACGCCTTCACGGGCGCGTTCCTGGCGACCCTGCTCGCCGGCGCGGATCCGGAGGAGGCGGCACGGGAGGGCTGCCGGGCGGGGGCGATGGCCGTGCAGCGGGTCGGGGGGCGGCCGCCGGGGCGGCGCTGAGGAGAGGGGGCGAAGTGCAGCGCCCGCTGCCGCAGGCCACTCCGGCGCCCAGCGCCCGCCCCGCTCCCCCGCCGTTCTACGCCTTCCTCCCCCAAGCCGAGATCATCGGCGCCGTAGCCAGATCCATCCCCCCGGCCTCCACGTTCGCCAGGTGCCGGTCGATGTCCTCGTTCGTGGCGATGGCCGCCTCGAGGAGTTGGGGGCGGATCTGGCGGATCGTGGCGGATTCGAGGGCGGCGCAGGAGTCGGAGGTGAGGGGGAAGTACGCGTCCGCCTCCACCCGGCGCAGGCCGTGTTCGCGGAGGAGGCGCGGGAGTCGGCGGCCGTAGGAGAGGTCCGCGCCTCGGTCGGCGAGGAGCTGGCGGAAGCCCTGGCGGAGGCGGTTGGCGAGGCGTTGTTCCGGGCCGTGTTCGTCGGGGCAGGCCAGTGGCTGGAGGGCCGGGTCGGCGTCCTCCAGCAGGAGGCGGCCGCCGGGGCGCAGGGCCTTGATCATGGACCGCAGCGCCCGTTCGCGGTCGGGGACATGAACGAGGACCAGCCGCGCGTGCACGAGGTCGAAGCCCTCCCCCGGCGGCTCCTCGGTGGCCACGTCGTGGACCCGCACGTCCACCGGCGGCCGGGCGGCGGCCGCGAGCCGCGTGGTGTCGATGTCGGTGGCGACGACCTTTCCGGTCGGGCCGACCTTCTTGGCCAGCCAGGACACCACCGACGTACCGCCCGCTCCGACCTCCCAGCAGCGCCAGCCGGGGCCGATGCCGAATCCTTCGAGGTGCCGGAAGGTCGTGGGATCGAAGAGAGTGGCGAAGGCGTCGAAGCGCTCGCCCGCCTCGGACTGCCGGTTGTCGAGGAGATACCCGTCGGATCGCGTCATGCCGCGATCATCCCAGTTGCCCGGCTTGCCGGGAGTGGTCGACGCGGCGCTACGGCGAGATGTCCGGCGCCCGCCTGGGCGGACCCCTTCGTCCACAGGCGGGAACAAAGCGGAACCTCCTGTTCCCACAGCCTCACCTGCCGCTTACGCAGACCTGGCAAACTGGCTCGCCAGAGCGCGGGACCCGGCACATCCGCCGGATCCCGCGGCGAGCCCGAGGAGATCCACGCAAGGAGATCCAGATGTCCATGGCAGGGAATCTGCGGAAGGTCACGAGCCTCGGCAGGGTCGGAGGCCTTCGCAAGGTGGCCCGGCTGGCCCGGCGGCGCCCCCGCGTCGACCTGAGCCACCCGGCCAGGTCCCCGCTGGGCTCCTCGGTGGTCAACTGCGTGACCTACCGGGAGGGCGTGCGGGTACCCGGCGGCAGCGACCTGGTCGACACCGTGGAGAAGGTGCGCAAGACCCGGGACGGGTTCGTGTGGCTCGGCCTGCACGAGCCGACGGACCAGGAGTTCGCCGGCATCGCCGAGCTCTTCGACCTGCACCCGCTGGCGGTCGAGGACGCGGTCGAGGCCCATCAGCGCCCGAAGCTGGAGCGGTACGGCGACACGCTGTTCGCCGTGTTCAAGACGGTCTGCTACGTCGAGCACGAGCAGCTGACGGCGACCAGTGAAGTGGTGAACACCGGCGAGATCATGGTGTTCGTCGGCGAGGAATTCGTGATCACCGTCCGACACGGGATGCACGGCTCGCTGGGCCCGCTGCGCGAGGGGCTGGAGTCCGACTCCCGGCAGCTCGCGAAGGGGCCGGCCGCGGTGCTGCACGCCATCGCGGACCACGTGGTGGACGACTATCTGCACGTCACCGACCAGGTCCAGGCGGACATCGACCAGGTGGAGATGGACGTGTTCGCGGCGAACGGCGCGCGGGCCGACCCCGGCCGGATCTACCAGATGAAGCGCGAACTCCTGGAGCTGAAGCGGGCCGTGGCGCCGCTGGCCGGCCCGTTGGACGACCTGGCCACCAGGCCGAGCCGGGTGGTCGATCCCGAGATACAGGCCTACTTCAGGGACGTCCTCGACCACCTCATGCGGGCGAAGGAGCAGATCGCCTCGTTCGACGAACTGCTCAACTCGATCCTTCAGGCCCACCTCGCGCAGGTCACCGTCGCGCAGAACGAGGACATGCGGAAGATCACGGCCTGGGCCGCGGTGATCGCCGTACCGACGATGGTCTGCGGTGTGTACGGCATGAACTTCGATCACATGCCGGAGCTGCACTGGAGGTTCGGGTACCCCCTGGTCATCGGCGTGATATCCGTGGCCTGCCTGGTGCTGTACCGGGGATTCCGGCGCAACGGCTGGCTGTGACGGGCGCGGTCGGCCGGGTCAGGACTTCGTGCTCCTGGCGTACACGCTGTGGGCGAAGTCGGCGATCTGGTCCTCCGTCAGATGCCGGGCCAGGTCGGCCTCGCTGATCATGCCGACCAGCCGCTTGTTCTCGATGACGGGGAGCCGGCGGATCTGGTGGTCCTGCATCTCCCGGAGCACGTCGTCGACGTCGGCGTCCGCCTCGATCCAGCGCGGGGTGCCCTGGGCCATCTCACCGGCGGTGACCTTGGCCGGGTCGTGTCCCATGGCCACGCAGCCGACGACTATGTCGCGGTCGGTGAGGATGCCGCAGAGCCGCTCGTTCTGGTCGCTGATGGGCAGGGCTCCGACGTTCAGCTCACGCATCAGCTGGGCCGCACGGTCCAGGGTCTCGTGGGCGGGGATCCACTGGGCGCCACGGTGCATGATGTCTGAGGCGGTGGTCATGGAGTACCTCCCGGTGCCGGACGGCCGGCGCGGCGCGGGGACGCTCCGCTAGTCCCGGCGCCCTACATTCTCGCCGCGCGGCAGGGCGGATGCACGCGGAACTCCGCGGTAACAGGCGCCGCGGGAGGGCGAGCCGGACACAGGCACTCAGGCAGAGAAGCCCACGACCTTCCGCGGCACGACGCGGATGATCACGCGGACCTCGTCGTCCTTCTCGGCCGGCGGGTCGATGCCGAGGTACTTGTGCGAGAGCTCGTGCGGGAGCTTCTTGCCCTCGTCGGGGAGGATCTCGGCGGTGCCGCGGATCTCGACCGAGGTGTAGGGGTTGGCGAGGTCGAAGACCGTGAGGCTGATGCGGGGGTCGCGGCGGAGGTTGCGCACCTTCTGGCGTCCGTCGGTGGAGGAGAAGAGGACGGTGTCGCCCTCGCGTTTGATCCAGACCACCGAGTTCTGTGGGGAGCCGTCGGGGCCGAGGGTGGCGACGCTGGCGAAGTTCTTGCCGTCGAGGAGGGTGCGGACGGGGTCGCCGAAGGATACGGAAGGCGCGGAGGAGATCGTCATGACGACAGCATAATTAGATGCACTTGCATTGAAAAGTGGTTTGCCGGATCAGCCGGGGGATCCGGGTCAGCCGCTCCACGCCGGGTGACGCGGGTCGTCGGCGCGCACCAGTACGTCGGCGGTGCCGGCCGGGTCGGTCTCGGAGGCGTAGCGCTCGTAGGCGGGGAGCGTCCAGTGGTCGGGCTCGGGGGTGCGGCGGCGCAGGGCGCCGGGTGAGAGGAGGACGTGGACGGTCAGGTCGAACGGGAACCAGTGGCGCAGCAGGAGGGGGCCGTGCAGCAACAGGAAGCCGCCGGGCGGGAGTTGGACGTAGGGGCTGCGGGTGGCGCGGTCGGCGGCCGGGTCCCACAGGTCGGGCAGGACGCGTCCGTCGCCGCCGGGCTCGAGGGGGCCGAAGACCTCGCGCCACAGGGCCCGGGTGTCGAACCAGCCGTCGTAGTAGGCGTCCACGTCCTGGTGGCCGTACTCGAGGCGGAGGGAAGCGGGGCGCAGGAAGCCCTCCGTGCCGATGGTGAGCGAAGGGCGGCCGTGTATGCGCAGGGCTTCGGCGACGCGTTCGGCGAAGTCTCCGGGGCGGGCCGCCGGGGCGCCGTCGAAGGCGATGCGGGGCCAGGGGCTGCCGTCGGCCGGTTTCAGGTCGAGCAGGCGCTCGGCGAGGAGGTCGCCGAGCCGGTCCCAGGTGATCGCTTCGAGTCGCACAGCGCCCATGATGCGTCAGGGGGCGGCCGGTGTTGGACGGTCCCGGGCCGTTTCCGCCGGAGATGCCGGAGATACGGACAGATCGAGACGCCTACGCCGCACCGCACCGCACTCGGATGTCGGTGATCCAGGATCGGTGACCGGGATCGGTGATCGGTGGCGGGGGTGTGACCGGATCGGAGTAGGTCGGGGCGTGGCCCGGGGAAGGAATCACATATGGCGCGTCTTGCAACTCCTTCGTCCCGTACCGGACTTCTCGTCATCCAGCCGCTCAAGCGGCGGCACTGCGGGGAGTGTCTTGCGGGGCCGTTGTCGATGCTGGTGCTGGAGGAGGGGGCGCCGCGGTGTCTGGACTGCGCGGATCTCGGGCATCTGGTGTTCCTGGCGCGCGGTGACACGGCGCTCACTCGGCGGTCGCGGGAGGAGAGTGCGCTGTCGGCGGTGGTAGTGCGGTTCAACCGGCGCAAGGGGCGGTACGAGCGGCAGGGCGTGCTGGTCGAGGAGGCGGGGTTGATCCGGGCCGAGGAGCGGTGCCTGGCGGACGCGGAGGCGCGGCAGCGGCGCCGGGTGCGGGACGCGCGGCGGCGGGCGGTGGAGGACGTGCGGTTCGCGGAGGCGTTCGCGGCGGAGATCCTGCGGCTGTTTCCCGGGTGCCCGGACGGGCGGGCGCGGGAGATCGCCGGGCACGCGTCGGTGCGGGGCAGCGGGCGGGTGGGGCGGAGTGCGGCGGGGCGGGCGTTGTCGGAGGGGGCGGTGGTGTCGGCGGTGGTGGCGTCGGTGCGGCATGTGGAGACGCCGTACGACCAGTTGCTGATGAGCGGGGTGCCGCGGCACGAGGCTCGGCGGCGGATCAGGGCGGGGGTGGAGAACGTGCTACGGGGGTGGCGGACCGAGGGGACGGAGGCGGGGGTGGGCTGAGGGCGGCGCGGAGACGGAGGGGCGCTCGTGGAGGTACGGCACCGCCGGGACGCGCCGCGGTGGTTGCGCGCGCGGTTGCGGCGGACTGGAGAGGCCGGCAGGAGGAAGGGGTTGGGGACGGGCGGGTGGACGTTTGCGTATGGGGTTGCGCGGGTCGGCCATGGTCCTCCCGGGCGGACGGGATTTGACTTGTGGTGATGGGGGGTGCCGGGGAGGATCTCGGCTCTATACGGGGAGTTGACGTTGTCGTGATCGATGGACCGTACTTCTGGCTGACCGTGCTGGGTGTGCTCGGGACCGGGCTGGTGGCCGGGGTTTTCTGTGGGTTTTCTACCTTCGTGATGCGGGGGCTGGCCGCGTTGCCGCCCGCGCAGGGGGTCGCCGCCATGAACGCGATAAATGTGACGGCGGTGATGCCGGCGTTCATGCTCGTGTTCGTGGGGTCGGCCGTGCTGTGCGCGGTGATCGGTGTGGTGACCTTCGTGCTGTGGCCGGACGACGGGAGGGTGGAGCTGCTGGTGGGCAGCGCGCTGTATCTGTTCGGGTCCTTCGGCGTGACCATGGTCGCGAACGTGCCGCGCAACGACACGCTGCTCAAGCTGGACCCCGGCACCCCGGAGGCGGCCGCCTACTGGCCGGCGTACGTACGCGAGTGGACGATGTGGAACCACGTGCGGATGGTGGCCTCGGCCGGTTCGGCGGTGGCGTATGTGCTGGCGCTGACCTGAAGGGCGCCGGGGAGTCCACTGGGTGAGCTAACGGGATGAGTGCGCTGGGCCGGTGCTGAGCAGACGCTGAGAAGTTCCCGGCGGTGACTGGGGGAAGTCTGAGAAGCGTGGGCGGAAAGCGCTGTCCGTCCACTCTGCGCCCGTGGCCGACACGTCGTATCGTGGCCGAAAGAGTGCCACCCGATGCGCCCGATGACGCATGGCCTGTCGTACGCGGACGCACGGCCTGTCGTTCGCGGACGCGAGGAAGACCGCCATGGCCGATCCCAAGGGATTCATGACCACGCCGCGCCAGGACTGGCCACGCCGGCCGGTCGGGGAGCGGGTCCGGGACTGGGACGAGGTGTACGTCCCCGGGGCGCTGCTGCCCATCATCAACAAGCAGGCCGACCGCTGCATGGACTGCGGCGTCCCGTTCTGTCACGACGCCTGTCCGCTCGGGAACCTGATCCCCGAGTGGAACGACCTGGTGAGCCGGGACGACTGGCGGGCGGCGGCGGACCGGCTGCACGCCACGAACAACTTCCCCGAGTTCACCGGGCGGTTGTGTCCGGCGCCGTGCGAGGCGGGGTGTGTGCTCGCCATCAACCAGCCGGCCGTCACCATCAAGAACGTCGAGGTGGCCGTCGCGGACAAGGCGTGGGAGCTGGGGTTCGCGCCGCCGCAGGCGCCGGACCGGCTGTCCGGGCGGACGGTCGCGGTGATCGGGTCGGGGCCGACGGGGCTGGCCGCGGCGCAGCAGCTGACGCGGGCCGGGCACACGGTCGCCGTGTACGAGAAGGACGACCGGCTCGGCGGGTTGATGCGGTACGGGATCCCCGAGTTCAAGATGGAGAAGCGCCATCTTGAGCGTCGGATCGACCAGATGCGGGGCGAGGGGACGAAGTTCCGTACGTCGACCGTGGTCGGGCGGGACGTGGGGGCGGCGGAGCTGCGGGCGCGGTACGACGCGGTGGTGATCGCGACCGGGGCGACGGCCTGGCGTGAACTTCCCGTACCTGGGCGGGAGTTGGCCGGGATACAGCAGGCGATGGAGTATCTGCCGCTGGCCAACCGGGTGTGTGCGGGGGACCTGGAGAGATCACCGATGTCCGCCGCCGGGAAGCATGTCGTGATCGTCGGGGGCGGGGACACGGGGGCGGACTGTCTGGGGACGGCGGTGCGGGAAGGGGCCGCCTCCGTCACGCAGTTGGACATCTACGCCCAGCCCGGCGCCGATCGTGACGAGGACGCGGAGCCCTGGCCGACGTATCCGAAGATCTACCGGCTGTCGGCCGCGCACGAGGAGGCCGGGGAGTTGGAGACGGCGCCTGCGGCGGACGCGGACGCGCGGCTGTTCGCGGCGTCCACGCTCCGCTTCACCGGCGACGGGAGCGGGCATGTGCGGTCGCTGCACCTGGTGGAAGTGGATGCCGGCCGGCGCCCGCTGCCGGACACCGGGCGGACGCTCCCCGCCGACCTCGTGCTGCTCGCGCTCGGCTTCTCCGGGCCCGACCGGGAGGACGGGCTCGTCGACCAGTTGGGGCTGGCGATGGAGCCCCGCGGGACGATCACCCGGGACGCCGGGTTCGCGACGAACGTGCCCGGCGTGTTCGCCGCCGGGGACGCGGCGCGGGGGCAGTCGCTGATCGTGTGGGCGATAGCCGAGGGGCGGGCGGTGGCGGCGGCCGTCGACCGCTATCTGACGGGAAGTTCGCAACTCCCGGCGCCCATCGGGCCGTACGACCGCCCGATGACGGTGTAGAAACCGCCGGCTCGCTCTAGCGGCGCCGCTCGTCCGTGCCCGCCACCTTGGCCGTCGAGAGCGCCACCCGGTTCCAGGTGTTGATCGTGAGGATGAGGGCGAGCACATGGGCCAATTCCTGCTCGTCGAACTCGGCCGCGGCCTGCGCGTAGACCTCGTCGGGGACGCCGCCGTCTGCCACCAGGGTCACCGCCTCCGTGAGGGCGAGCGCGGCCTGCTCCCGCTCGGTGAAGAAGTGGCGGGCCTCGCGCCAGACGGCCACCATGTGCAGCCGGTCCTCGGGCTCGCCGGCCTTGCGGGCGTCGCTCGTGTGCATTTGCAGGCAGTACGCGCAGCGGTTGAGGTGCGAGGCGCGGATCTGGATCAGTTCGACGAGGGTGGGGTCGAGGCCCTCGCGCGCGGCGGCGTCGAAGCCGATGAGAGCGCGGAAGACCTTCGGGGCGGACTTCGCGAAGTCGAGGCGGGGGGCGGTGCCGGTCGGGTGAGTGGTGCTGGTCGCCGTCTGCGTGCTGGTCGTCGTCATGTGATTCAAACTACGGGGCCGAAAGACCCACTGTAGGGTGCACTTTCATGGCGAAATCGTGGGTCAATTCCGCCGAGCGGATCGGGGCCGACCTGCATCTGGAGGTGGCCGCGACCGGCGGGCGGCGGGCTGCTGTCGCCGCGGCGTTGCGGGAGGCCGTGCGTGGTGGGCGGCTCGCTCCCGGCACCCGGCTGCCGCCGTACCGTTCGCTCGCCGCGGACCTCGGCGTCGCCCGCAACACCGTGGCCGACGCCTACGCGGAGCTCGTCGCGGAAGGCTGGCTGACGGCTCGGCAGGGCTCCGGGACACGGGTCGCGGAACGGGCCGAGCCGCTGCGGCGCGGCGAGCGGGGGGCCGTAAGAAATCAGGCACGCGCGCGTGAGCGTGAGGCGGGCTCGGAGTCGCGCGATCGTGCGGAAAGCCGGTCTCCACGCGCGCGTGAGTCCGCGGCGCCGCCACGCGCGCGTGCTCCGCGCGCGGCGTCTGTCCCCCGCCGTCCGCTCCACGACCTCCGGCAGGGCACACCGGACGCGTCGGCGTTCCCGCGTGGGGACTGGGTCGCGTCGTATCGGCGGGCCGTACTGGGGGCGGCGAATGAGGTGTTCGGGCCGGGGGATCCCGCTGGGCGGGTGGAGTTGCGGGAGGCGTTGGCGGAGTATCTGGCGCGCACGCGTGGGGTGCGGACGGAGCCGGGGCGGATCGTGGTGTGTTCCGGGTTCGCGCACGGGCTGCGGCTGCTGTTCGGGGGCGGGGTGCTGCGCGGGCCGCTGGCCGTGGAGGCGTACGGGCTGCCCTTCCACCGGGAGTTGCTCGCCGGCGCGGGCGCGCGGACCGTACCGCTGCCGCTGGACGAACACGGCGCGCTCGTCGACCGGTTGGGGCGGGAGAGGGCCGTATTGCTCACGCCCGCGCACCAGTTCCCGACGGGCGGGCCACTGCACCCGGAGCGGCGGGCCGCCGTGATCGACTGGGCACGCGCGCGTGGCGGGGTGGTGCTGGAGGACGACTACGACGGGGAGTTCCGTTACGACCGCAAGCCCGTCGGCGCCGTCCAGGGGCTCGACCCCGAGCGGGTGATCCTGCTCGGCTCGGTCAGCAAGAGCCTGTCACCGGCGGTGCGGCTGGGCTGGCTGGTGCTTCCGGAGCGATACGTCGACGGGGTGCTCGCGGCCAAGGGCGAGCGGGAGGCGTGGGCGAGCGTCCTCGACCAACTGAGCCTCGCCGACTTCATCGACAGTGGGGCGTACGACCGTCATGTGCGGCGGATGCGGCAGCGGTACCGGCGTCGGCGCGACCGCCTCGTGGCGACGCTCGCCGAGCACGCGCCGCACATCGAGGTGACCGGTGTCGCGGCGGGCCTGCACGCGGTGCTGCGGCTGCCGCCCGGCACGGAGCGGTCCGCCGTCAAGGCCGCGGCCTGGAACGGGGTCGCGCTCGACGGGCTGGCCGAATTCCGGCACCCGGCAACGGAGATGGAGGCCGCCGACGGTCTGGTGGTGGGGTACGCGACGCCCTCGGAGCATGCGTACGGGGCGGCACTGGAGGCGCTGTGCGGGGTGCTGCCGGCGGGGGCGCCGGGCGCTGCGTGAGTCGCGGGAGGTCGGCTCTCGCACCTGCGGAGGATGGCCCGCGTACTACCGCCGGACGAGACGATGTCGGCGGTCTCCTCCCGGCTCACGAAATCGACCCGTGGTGAACCGGAAAGTGACGTCCGACCGACCTGTGGCACAACGCCGGTGGGACCATGGGCGCAGGAGGCGTGTCATGGCCGTACCCCTACCGGGTGGGCCGAGGCCGCCCCATCCTTCGTTCCGCCGTCAGGCGCTGGGCCACCCCCGCGCGTCCCCCCTGTTGGCGGTCGGTCCTGGAGGGTGTTGTTGATGACGACGCTCGACGAACGTCAGGGAGACGGCCGTATCGAAGCGCGGGGCCCGGCGGGGGCGTACGGCCCGGCCGCCGTCCCGTTGGACGCGCCCACCGCCGCACTCCCCCGCCGCGCCGGTTCCAAGGCGGCGAACCTCGCCCGGGCCGCCCGGGCCGGACTGCCGGTGCTTCCCGGATTCGTGATCCCCGACGGCGCGGACGACGACACGACCGCCCTGCGGCGGGCCTGGGACGAGTTGTCCGAGGGCGGTGTGCTGTCCCTCGTCGTACGGTCCTCGTCGCCGCAGGAGGACACCCAGGAGTCGTCGCTGGCGGGGCAGTTCGCGTCCGTGCTGGATGTGCGGGGGTGGCGGGGGTTCCGCTCGGCGGTACGGGCGGTGCGCGACTCGGCGCTGCGGCCCGACGGGGTGACCGTGCCGATGGCGGTGCTGGTGCAGCCGATGCTGGTGGCTCGGGCCGGCGGGGTGATGTTCGGGGCGGATCCCGTGGAGGGGCGGGCCGACCGGATGCTGGTGAGTGCGGTGCGGGGTGGGCCGGAGAGTCTGGTCAGCGGTGAACAGGCGGGAATCAACTACTGGTTGAGCCGGTCGGGTCGGTTGCTGCGCACCGAGCCGGCGGATGCGGAGGCGCTGCTCACCCGTCGCGAACTGTTCCGGCTGGCGCGGCTCGCGCGGCGGGCCCGGCGGGTGTTCGGGGGGCCGCAGGACATCGAGTTCGGGTTCGACGGGGGCGGGCGGCTGTGGCTGTTCCAGAGCCGGCCGATCACGGCGATGGCGGCGCGGCCCGCGCGTGGGGCGCGGCTGCTGGGGCCGGGGCCGGTTGCTGAGACGCTGCCCGAGCAACTCCTGCCCCTGGAAGAGGACTTGTGGGTGACGCCGATGGCCCGCGGGCTCGCCGCCGCGCTGGACATCGGGGGCAGTGCGCCGCGGCGGCTGCTGCGGAGGGTGCCGGTGGTGACGACGGTCGGCGGGCGGGCCGCGGCGGACCTGCGGCTGCTGGGGGCCGCGGCGCCGAGGCACCGGTGGACGGCGCTGCTGAACCCGGCGCCGGGTGCGCGGCGGCTCGGCGCGGCCTGGCGGGTGGGACGCCTGACGGCGGCGCTGCCCGGCCTCGCCACGGACCTCGTCGCCGACGTCGACCACCACCTCGCCGGCGTCCCGGCACCGGCCGAACTGGGCGCCGCCGACCTGACGGCCGAGCTCCGCTGGACACGGACGGTACTGGTCTCCCTGCACGCCCAGGAGGCGCTGGCGGGCGCGCTGCTCCAGGACCCGCCGAAGAGCCGCACGGCGGCGGGCGCGGCCCTGAGCGCGCTGGCACAGGCACGGGCACGGGGGGTGCCGGACGAGCGGACGGTGGCCGAGGCTCCGGTGGTGTTGGCACTTACGGCACCGAGTCTGCGGGGGCGGGGGAGGTTGCCGCGGGGGTGGTGGCGGCTGACGGGAGTGACGTGGGGCGGCAGGCGGTGTCGAGGGCGACTCGTGGCGGTGGCGCCGGGCAGGAGGGGGCGGCTGTCGGGCCGGGCTGGACTGCGGCGGGCGGCGACAGGCCCGGGCGCGAGGAAGCCGCCGTCGGGCCGAGCTGGACTGCGGCGGTCAGAGGCTACCGGCGTGAGGGATCGGCCGTCGGGACGGGCCGGACAGCTGCCGTCGGCAGTGGCGGGCCGACTTCGGTGCCAGGCTCGGTGCCAGGCTCGGTGTTCGTCGTGGCCGGGGCAGACCTATCGCACACCCGCCACCGCTCCCCCGCCCTCCCCCCGCGTGAAGCCCTCCGGCTTTGGGTCCGTTGGGTGCAGGAGCTTCAGGTGCGGCTCGTTCGGGAGGGTGCGGGGCGGCTGGGGATCAGCCCCGAGCGCGTCGGGCTGTTGCGTTGGCGGGAGTTGGGCGCCGTACTGGAGGACGGGGTTCCGCTCCCCGGGGATCTTCATGCTCGTGTGCCGCAGGGTGAGTCCGCGCCGTTGCCGGACGCGTTCCGGCTCGCGGACGGGAAGGTGGTCGCCGAGCGGCACGGGGACGCCGGTGGTGGTCGGGGCGTGTCCGGTGGGCGCGTTGTCGGGACGGTGTGGGACGGGAACGGGACCCGGCCGTCGGACCCCGTGCTTGTCGTACGCACCCTCGACCCCGCCCTCGCCCCGCTCCTGCCCGAACTCACCGGCCTGATCGCCCAGACCGGCAGCCCGCTGTCCCATCTCGCCGTGCTGGCCCGGGAGTTCGGCCTGCCGGCGGTGGTCGGGGCGACGGACGCGGTACGACGTTTCCCGCCGGGCACGCGCGTGGCGATGGACGGGGGTACGGGCGACGTACGCGCGGAGACGCCCGCCGATGACGACGTGGACGTACCCACCGAGGAGCAGCGGTGAGGCGCGTCGCCTACCTCTTCGGTGGGCTTGCCGCGGCCGGCGCCGGTGTCTACCTCGTCATCTACCTGTACCGGTGGCAGTGGCAGCGGGCCATCCTCTGCGGGATCCTGCTGCTCGTCGTCGAGGTCATGCTGCTCGGCATCGTGACGCTGGGGCGGCTGGGCCGGATTGAGGAGCGGCTACGGGAGAGCGACGGCCGGCAGCGGGAGTTGGCGGTGCGTCAGGAGGACGTGCTGGCCCGGCTGCGGGTGGCACCGGAGGGTGGGCGGGACGACGGCCGACGGTTCCGTTGGCTGGAGGAGACCGGCGAGCGTACGTACGTCTTCGTGCCCGTCCTCATGGTCACCGGCGTGCTGCTGTCCGGGATCGCCTGGGTCGTGCAGCGCATCGCGTCGGCGACCGCCGGGCCCGCCGAGCGGCGGCTCGCCGGACGGCTGGCCGTGCTCGCCGCGCCGCCCGAGCCCACCGGCGCGAACGCGGATCGCGATGCCGGCGCCGACCTGGAGGACCTGCCCCCGCTGGGCCCGCGCCCCAAGGGCCGTACCGCACGGGTCGCCGTCGTCGCCGTCGTCGGCGCGGCCCTGCTGACCGCGCTGGTCGTCGGGCTCGCCGACCTCACCCAGACCCGGGAGGAGCACGAGAACGACAACGAGGCGACCTCGGTGCTGGTCCAGGTCGACATGCGCGGTTCCGGAATGACCGCGCAACGGCGTCAACTCGCCGCCGAACAGGTCTGGGAGCGGTGCCGGGACTCCACCTCCGTGCCGCTCAGCCACGCGGCCCTCGGCGACCTGGGCGACGGCGTGTTCGCCGGCGTCGTACGGCCCGCGCTCACCGAACACGACCGGATGCGACTGCGCGGCTGCCTGGAGGACACCACCCTCGACCGCGCCCACCTCACGGTGGTCGGCATCGGGGACGCGGATGCGGACGACGACTGAACGGACGGCGAGGACGACCGGCTCGCGAGCGGCAGCGACCGGGCCGGAAGTGACGGCCCCAACCCCCCAGTCCGCCCCCCGGGTTACGATGCGATGCGCGCCCCCGTCCCCGAGCCCCCCGGGTCGCCCATGGCTGTCGCCCTCGCTCGCCCGCCCCGACCTGCCCTGCCGAAGGGCCCGTTGCCGCGCCGTGCGTTGCGGGGCGTCGTGGTGATCGTCGTCGGGTATCTCGCGCTGTGGGCCGTCGGGTCGCTGGGTGTGCTCGGGCTGTCGTACTGGGCGCGGGAGGGGACACCGCCGCCCGCCGGGACCCGTACCGTGCAGGGCGTCCATCACTTCCAACCCGTGGACACCGAGGGGCGGTTGTGGCGCGGTGCCGCCCCCTCCCCGGCCGGTTACCGCGAGCTGGCCCGGCTCGGCTTCACCACCGTCGTCGACCTGCGTGCCGAGGACCTCACCGCGGCCCAGCTCGCCGAGCCGGGCAAGGCGGGGATGGATGCCGTAAGACTGCCCATCCGGGACGGGCAGACGCCGAGGCCGGAGCAGGTGCGGAGGTTCCTGGACGTGGTCGCCGCCGCGCCCGGGCCGGTGTTCGTGCACTGCGGGGCCGGGGTCGGGCGGACCGGGACGATGGCCGCGGCCTATCTCGTGCAGACCGGGGAGCAGTCGTCCGCGACGGCGGTCCGACGCAATCTCGCCGTCGGACCGCCGTCGATCGAGCAGATCTACTACGGGCTGAGCCTCGGTCCGGGGCGGGTGGCGCAACCACCGCTTCCGGTGGTCGCGGTCAGCCGCCTGGTGGACGCACCCCGACGCATGTGGTCCTGGCTCTAGACGTACCGCCCCGCAGGGGTGTCGCCGGTGCCGGTCCCAACCATTGATCGATTAACCATCAGTTCATCAGTTCACAATCGAGAAAGGGGAGTTGAGTGCGCGTCGGGACCAAGTGGCGTCACGACAGCAGGAAGTCGGCCTCCCCCGCCTTGGCGCCTTCTATGAACGCGGTCATCTCGTCGGTGGTGTAGATCAGCGCCGGGCCGTCCGGGTCGGTGGACTGGCGGACGGCGATCCGGCCGTCGGCCAGCTTCATCGCCTCCAGGCAGTTGCCGCCGTTCCCACCACTCCAGGGCTTGTGCCAGCCCTCACTGCCCAACTCCCGCGCGGGCATGCCGTTGTAGACGCCTTTGCGCGGCTTGATGCGATCCATTCACAGCTCCTTGCGGAGATCCCGGAGGATCTCCTTCGTGCGATGTGCCGTAGCGGCCTGCGCCGCCATGCGGTCCATGACCTCGAGGTGGGTCGCCACCTCGGCACGCGCGTCCAGATAGACGGCGCCGGTCAGGTACTCGCTGTAGACCATGTCCGGAAGCTCCGGCATGGCGAATCGGAACAGCACGAAGGGCCCGTACGTGCCGGGGTGCGGCCCGTTCAGGAACGGTGCGACCTGCAACGTCACGTTGGGCAGCTTCGCGGCTTCGAGCAGCCTGTCGATCTGGGCACGCATCACCTCCGGACCGCCGACGTGGCGGCGCAACGCGGTCTCGTCCATGACGGCCCAGAAGCGGGGCGCACCGGGACGGGTGAGCAGTTCCTGGCGTTGTATGCGCAGGGCGACATGGCGCTCGATGTCCTCGGGCCGGGTCTGGCCGATCGCGCCCGACAGCAGGACCCCACGCGCGTAGTCCTCGGTCTGGAGCAGGCCGGGGACGAAGTGCGGGTCGTAGGAGCGGATGAGGGAGGCCGCGCCCTCCAGGCTGACGTACATGGAGAACCAGCCGGGCAGGATGTCGTGGAAGCGCTGCCACCAGCCGGGGCGGTTGGCCTCCTCGGCGAGCTGCACGAAGGTCTCGGCCTCGTCGTCCGAGACGCCGTAGGACTTCAGCAGCAGCTGGAGGTACGGGATCTTGAGGGCGACCTCGGCCATCTCCATGCGGCGGACCGTGGCCGGGGCGACGCGGAGGACGCGGGCGGCCTCCTCGCGCTTGAGGCCGGCGCGTTCCCGCAGGTCCAGCAGCCGTCGGCCGAGGACCACCTGGCCGACGGTCGGCGCGGACCGCGGTTCGCTCACGCTCCACCTCCACTGATCGTTGGCCTCAAATGCATGCTGACAGCCATACGGCGCCATTCGAAGACCCATTCGAAGATCTGTACCTTTTTGTACGGATCTGCGCTGATCTCAACTGGCGCCGCTCGACGTGCTGTTGCGAGCAGTGTGCCACGGCCTTCCAGAGAGTCACACCGCACTCTGCAATTTTCAGAGTGACACTTGCCAAGTGTTCACGGCGGGGCGATAGTGGCAAGCGTGATTCCGTCCGCGCCCTTAGGAACAGACGCCGCCACGGGCCGCCGCCTCGGCCCTGCGGCGGCCCCGGCGGCAGGCCCCGACGGGGTGCCCGCCGAGCGCCGGTTCCGCTTCGAGCTGGCCGCCCATCCGGGGTCCCCGGCGCAGGCGAGACGCCTGCTCAGGGCCCGGTTGGACGGCTGGTCGGTGTGCGCGGACACCTGCGACACGGCGGCTCTGGTCATCACGGAGCTGGTCACCAACGCCCTCGTGCACACGGCGAGCAGCCTCATAGTCTGCGAGCTGCACGACGGCGAGGACCTGGTGCGCATAGCCGTGCGTGACGAGGGTTGTGCGCCGGGTGCACCCCACCCGTTGCGGGCGCGTCCCGAGGAGGAGCACGGGAGGGGATTGCTTCTCATCGACGCGCTGTGCCACGCCTGGGGTGCGCACGAGCACGGTCCGGGACTACTGGTCTGGGCGGAGCTCCCGCGCAAGGCCGACGAGCCCCGGCACGACTGCGGGCCCTGTAACGACCTGGGGTGGGGAGCCCGCCCCAAGCCGGAGCCGGCCGGTGGTTCGGGGGACGAGGACGAGCCGGGTGCGCACCACGGGACGGGGACGGGGTTCACATGGGGCTGAGGGCCGTGTCCGGTGGCCGGGCGCTGAGCCTGGACACGCTGGTCCGCCTCAGGCGGGGGCTGAGCGCGTCGGGCACACCCCGGCGGCTGCCCGTGCCGGACGGGATGACGGCGCCCCTGGGGTGCGACGCGGTGGCGGTACCGGCCCGTTTCGGCCCACTGGTACTGCCCCGGCTGCCACGAGTGGGGTGCGTCTACGCCGATGAGGCGCACTGGTGGTGGCTCGTCCCGTCCGACTCGGACTACGCCCTGGAGTGGCCGGCGCCCGCCCATTACGCCGCCGGGGCGGTTGTTCCGGACGCCCCGGCGGTCCCCGGCCTGATCCACAAGCCGGACGGCACCCTCCCGTACACCCCGCCGATCCCGCTGTACCTCGCGCTGTGCCGGGTGATGGGGACGACGCCCACCTGGTCCCGGCCGGTGATCGCGTAACCCGTCCGTGGTTGCGTAAACATCCGTCGACATCGGGGCGTACGCCCGCGCGCTCGCCCTTCTCCCTCCCGCGCCCTGCCCCGGCGGACGCGGCCCCGCGATAGTGGCCGTTCGGCGAGGTGCGTCGGGGGAGGCCGAGGGTGGGAAAGAAGCGTGGCGAGGACGAACCTGAGGTCTCCGAGTCCGAGCAACTGCTCTTCGGCGGTCCCCTGCGCTACGACATGGGCTGGAACCAGCACAACAACGCGTTCCTGGAGCTGAGTTTCCGGGCCATGGTGACCCGGCTGCCGGCCCTGCTGGCGTCGAGCTTCCGGCTGGCCTGGCAGGCCGACCGGACGGCGGCCCGGATCGTGCTGGCGGCCGAGGTGGGCCGGGGCGGGGTGCAGGCGGTGATCCTGCTCGCCATGAACAGCGTGCTGGGGCGGCTGATCAGCGGCGGCGCGATCGCGGACCGGCTGCGCGGCGCCGTACCGGTGCTGGCCGCCCTGGCCGCCGTAACCCTGTTGGGGGCCCTGCTGCGGGCCGCGTCCACCTATGCGACCGGGCGGTTGGAGCCCAAGGTGGAGCGGGTGGCGACCGAGCTGTATCTGCAGCGGGCGGCGGCCGTGGAGCTGGCCGCGATCGAGGATCATGCCTTCCACAAGCTGCTGGACACCGCGCAGTACGGGGCCGGGTCGGCGCGGCGGATGATCTCCTACGCCACGCGTGCGGTGAACGCGGTGATCTCGCTGATCGCGGCCGCGGGCGTGCTGACCGTGCTGCACCCGGCACTGCTTCCGCTGCTGGTGACGATGACGCTGCCGAGCGCCTGGAGCGCGCTGACGAACGCGCGGCGGCGGTACGAGTCCTGGCACACCTGGGTGCAGCACGCGCGGGCCGGCCAGCTGATCAGCGGTCTGCTCACCGAGCCCGCGGCGGCGCCGGAGATCCGGGTGCACGGCATCGGCCCCTTCCTGCTGCTGCACTTCCGGGCCATGGCGGAGACGGCGGAGACCGAGCAGGCGCGGCTGGCCCGGCTCGCGGCGCGCACCGGGCTGATCGCGGCGGCCTGGACGGGCCTGGCGACCGTGGCGACGTACGCGACGCTCGGCGCGCTGCTGCTCACCGGGGCGATGGCCCTGTCGGTGGCGGGCACCGCGGTCATCGCGATCCGGACCGGGTCGTCGAGCCTCGACAACCTGGTCCTCTCGGTGAACTCGCTGCACGAGGAGGCCCTCTTCGTCGGCGATCTCCAGAAGCTTTACGTCGAGGCGGCCGAACGAGCGATCCCGGTCGGCGGCGAGCCCCTGCCAAAGGACCCGCGGGAGATCCGCTTCGAGAACGTCACCTTCCGCTACCCGGGCGAGTCGGCCCGCCCCGCCCTCGACGACGTCACCCTGACCATCCCGCTCGGCCGGATCGTGGCGCTGGTCGGCGAGAACGGCTCCGGCAAGACGACCCTGGTCAAGCTGCTGGCCGGCCTCTACAAGCCGGACGCGGGCCGGATCCTGTGGGACGGCGTCGACGCGGCGGGCGCGGACCGGCACCAACTGGCCGAGCGGGTCGCGATGGTGGCCCAGGACTTCAAGCGCTGGCCGTTCACGGCCCGGGTCAACGTGGCCATCGGCCGCTCCTCGGCGCCGCTCACCGAGGAGCGGATGGACACCTCGCTGGCCGAGGCGGGGGCCGGGGACGTGGTGGCCGATCTGCCGCGCGGCCTGGACACGCTGCTGGCCCGCAACTTCAGCGGCGGGCACGAGCTGTCCGGCGGTCAGTGGCAGCGGCTCGGCATCGCGCGGGCGGCCTACCGGCGCGGCCGGATCCTGGTGGTGGACGAGCCGACGGCGGCGCTGGACGCGCGGGCCGAGCTGGAGGTCTTCGAGAAGATCCGGGCCCTGGCCTCGACCGGCCAGACCGTCATCCTGATCACCCACCGGCTGGCGTCGGTGCGCCACGCGGACCTCGTCCACGTCCTCGACCAGGGCCGGCTCGCGGAGACCGGCACCCCGGACGAGCTGCTGGCCAGCGGCGGCATCTACGCGGAGCTGTACTCGCTCCAGGCCGAACAGTTCACGGCGCCGGTGCCCGCCCCGAAGGCGGGCTGACGTACCTCAGGCCACCGCGCTCACGGTCGTGTCGCTGCGGACGATCACCAGGAACGTGTCCGTCGCGATGTCCATGACGACCTCGGCGGGCAGCCCTTCCAGCCGTCGTGCGTGCGCGAACTCCTCCGCCGGCCACGAGCCTCGCGGCCCACCTGCGGGAAAGCGCTCGAGCACGGTTCGCCCGTTCACCATCTCGCTACCTCCAGAATGCGTTGTGCTTGTAGGAGTTAACGCCTTCCGGGGGTCGAAAGCCTCGCCGAGTTGCGGTACTGAGACGTAGTTGACACTCGTTCAACGCGGACCGTGAGGGTCCGGTCACATTACGACGATCTCGATCACTTTCCGCATCAGTCCTCGTACTCGTCGTGATAACGAATGCGCACACTGCCCGCGGGCGCCCCGAGCGCGGTCAGATCGAGGAGGCTCGTCGTGGATCCCAGCCCGTCAAGCCCGCGTTCGTACGTCGAATACGTATGGAAGACCCGCTCCCCGTCCCGCAGGAAGCAGCTGACGCCGGGCCGCTCGGCGAGTTCCTCGTCGAGTTCGAAGGTGACCCCGAAATCACGGTTGAAGTCGCTGTTGTACGAGGAGTACCAGGGCACCGTCCACCCCATCCGCGCCTTGAACGGCAGGATCTTCGTATACGGCGCCCGGGACACGGCCGCGAAGGTCGTGCCGCGTGCCTTCAGGTGCGCCAGGTGGCCGATCTGGTCGAGGAAGGCCGAGCAACTGCGGCAGCCCGCGTCCCACTCGGGCGCGAACATGAAGTGGTAGACGACCAGTTGGGCCCGCCCCTCGAACAACTCGCGCAGCGTGGCCTTCCCGTCGCCGCCCTCGAAGACGTACTCCTGGTCCATCTCGACCATGGGCAGCCCCCGCCGCTCGGCGTTGAGCGCGTCACGCGCGCGGGTGGCCGCCTTCTCCTTGGCGAGCAACTCCGCGCGCGCCGCCCGCCATTGTTCTCGCGAGACGATCTCCGGAAGCGACATGGCTCCTCCTGTGCAGCGGTCCGTTCCTGGTGTGACTGCCGCGCGGGACGGAACTCATCGCCGCTTCAGGTTTTTTTTCGGGCGTACGACACCTGGAGCTCGACCAGGCCGCGGGCGCGCAGCGAGCGGCGCCACCGGAGGTCCCCGTCCGCGAGCGCGAGTTCGTCGTAACGCTCCAGGAGGGCGGCCACCGCGATCTCGGTCTCGGCGCGGGCGAGGGGCGCGCCCAGGCAGTAGTGGATGCCGTGGCCGAGGGAGAGGTGGCCGGAGGCGTCGCGGGCGAGGTCGAGGCGGTCGGGGTCGGGGAAGCGGGAGGGGTCGCGGTTGGCGGCGGACGGGGACACCCAGACCGTCTCGCCGGCCGGGATGGTGACCCCACCGATGGTCACGTCCTCGACCGGGAAGCGCCGGATGGCGAACAGGGCGGGGCCTTCGTAGCGGGCGAACTCCTCGACCGCGGCCGGGAGTCGGGCCGGGTCCGCGCGCAGGGCGGCGAGCTGCTCCGGGTGCTGGAGCAGGGCGAGCACCGCGTTGCCGATCAGCTGGACGGTGTTCTCGTACCCGGCGAAGAGGATGAGGAAGGCCAGGGACATCAGCTCGTCCTCGCTGAGCCGGTCGCCCTCGTCGCGCACCGCGATCAGGTCGGACAGCAGGTCGTCGGCGGGCTGCCGGCGCTTGTCCGCGAGCAGCCGGGTCAGATACCCGAGCATCGCCACGACCGCCTCCTTGGCGGCCCCGGGCGGCGCCGCCGGGTCCGGGGCGACGAGGGTGTCGGTCCAGACGCGGAAGTCCATGCGGTGCTCGGCGGGGATGCCGAGCAGGTCGCAGATGACGGTGATGGGGAGGGGCGCGGCGTAGGAGGCGATCAGGTCGGCGGTGCCGTGCGGGCCGAGGGCGTCGAGGAGTTGGCCGGCGGTACGGCCGATCGGTTCGCGCAGCTGCTGGATCCTGCGCGGGGTGAAGGCCCGGCCGACCAGTCGGCGGATGCGGGTGTGGTCCGGCGGGTCCATGTTCAGCAGGTTGGCGTCCAGCGCCGGCGGCAGGGAGAAGCCCTTGTAAGTGCCTGCCGTGGCATGCCGCTTGTCGAGGGAGAGCCGCGGATCGGCGAGCGCCGCCCGGACGTCGTCGTACCGCGTGACGAGCCAGGCGGGAGTGCCGTCCGGCCCGGCGATGCGGTGCACGGGCGCGGTCTCGCGCAGGCGCCGGTACACGTCGTAAGGGTGGTCGAGGAGGCCGTCGGCGGGATCCATGGACCTCACCCTAGAAGATCACGGACTCGCCGACTGCGTTACGCCTTGGGCGAGTTGACCGACGAAACCGAACACGCCCTGCCCGAAGGCGGTGGGCGCGATGAGCACGCCGAAGGCCAGCGCGAGGAAGACGGTCAGCCACTGGTCGTTCCGGCTGCGGGCCTGCACTTTGCGATGGCGTATGCGCACGAAGATGATGACAGCGAGCAGCACCGCGACATTGATGGTCAGCTCCACCTTTCCTGTGTAGCGTGAAACCACTTGCTGTGACGGCCCGGTCACCGCTGGTTGGCGGCAAATTACCGCTCCGCGACCGGATTTCAGGTCTTGTAATCCTGGATACGACGGCCATGGCCCCGGTCGACCAACGACGGCATCCGCTCGCCCAACTCCCTTACCACGGACGGGACATCGAGGGTGAGCAGCTGCCGGTCCCGCATCAGGATCCGCCCGTCGACGATCGTCGTGCGGACGTCGGAGGAGCGGGCGCTGTGCACGAGGGTGGCGGCGAGGTCGTGGACGGGCTGGGTGTGCGGGCCGGTGAGGTCGACGAGGACGATGTCGGCGCGGCGGCCGGGCGCGATGCTGCCGATCACATCCCCCAGCCCGACCGCCCGCGCGCTCTGGAGGCTTGCGTGGTGCAGGGCTTGACGGGACGTCAGCCAGCGCGGGTCACCGGTCGTCGACTTCTGGATCAGGGCGGTGAGCGCCATCGCCTCCCACACGTCCAGGGAGTTGTTGGAGGCGGCGCCGTCCGTGGCGAGGCCGACGGGGACGCCGATGTCGTGCAGGGCGCGGACCGGTGTGGTGGTGGGCCAGCCGAACTTGAGGTAGCCGCGGGGCGCGGTGGCGACGGCCACACGGCCGCCGGCGTTCTCGAGGGCGGGCAGGTCGCGGTCGAGGATGCCGGTGCCGTGGGCGATGAGGACGTCGGTGTCGAGGATCCCGGTGCGCCGGAGGACCTCGATGGGGGTGACGCCGTGCCGGTTCAGGCTGACGTCTGTCTGGTCGCGGTTCTCGGCGGCGTGGATGTGCACGGGCAGAGCGTGCTCGCGGGCGAGGTCGGCGGTGGCGGCGAGGTCGGCGTCATCGACGGTGTAGGGGGCGTGCGGGGCGAGGGCGGTGGAGATACGGCCGTCGGCGCCACCCCGGTGCCGTAGCGCGAACTCCAGTGATTTCTCCCGGCCTTGGGGCCCGAGGGAGGAGAAGTAGGCCTCCCCCAGATGCGCCCGCATCCCGCACTCCTCGACCACCGCGGCCACCGCGTCCATGGCGAAGTAGTGGTCGGCGAAGCAGGTGACCCCGGCCCGGATCATCTCGGCGCAGGCGAGCCGCGCCCCCAACTCGACGTCCTGCTCGGTGAGGTTGGACTCGATCGGCCACACGACGTCGTTGAACCACTCGTCGGTCGGCAGGTCCTCGGCGACGCCGCGCAGCGCGACCATCGGCGCGTGGGTGTGGCAGTTGATCAGGCCGGGCAGGGCGACCTGGCCGCGGGCGTCGATGCGCTCGCCGGCCAGGACGCCTTCGACGGCGGCCGCGCCGGTGACGGACTCCACGACCCCGTCCCGTACGACGATCGCCGCGTCCTCCTCGAACCCGATCCGTTCCTGGTCGTCGTGCACGAGGACGGTGCATCCGGTGATGATGAGATCGGCGGGGGTCTCGGTCATTCCGCCAACGTATGCCCTGACGGCTCCTGACTCGGCGCAAGGGTGACCCGGATCTTCGACTGCCCGTGCGGCAGCGCCTCCCAGTCGTCCATGAATCGCGCCCGCAGCCCGTACTTCCCGGCCAGCGCCACCAGCGTCCCGGTCCGGTAGTAGAAGTCCTCCCGCAACACCTGGTGCTCCGCCCCCTCCGTCCGGTCGAACGTGAAGTCGAACCACCCACCCGGCGCCAGCACCCGCCCCACGTTCGCCAGGCACTCCTCGATCACGGGCAGCGGCGAATGCGAGAAGACACTGTGCGCGTGTACGACGTCGAAGTGCGCGTCGGGCAGGAACCGCAGCGTCAGATCCCGTACCGGGGTCAGCGTAGGCAGCCGCTTCGCCAGCCCCATCTCCACGATGGTGTCCTGCGCGGCGAGCAGGATGTCGGGCGAGATGTCGACGCCGTGGTAGTGCCCCGGCTCCAGATGCCGGATGAACCGCCAGCCGCCGCGCAGATTCCCGCAGCCGATCTCCAGCATGCGGTGCTCGGGCCGCAGCCCGTGCCCGACGAGGTAGTCGAACTGCATCGCCCCGAGCGCCAGCCAGCGCTCCCGGTTGCGGCTGCCGACGGCCGCGTCGGGGTCGCTGCGGGTGTCGGAGCGCATCACGGCCCGGTAGTAGGAGACGTGGTCGGGGTGACGCCGGCTCAGCCACAGATCCCGGGCGGCGCGGGCCAGATGGCGGGGGACGCGGTCGGGGTGGCGGAGGGCGTAGGCGAGGCGGTGGCCGAGGGCGGCGCGGTTGGCGGTGAGGTTCTTGGCGGGCAAGGGAGGGGCCTTCCGAGGAGGTGCGGTCAGTGGTGGTCCCAGCCTCGGGGCGGAAGCGGGCAGGCTGCTCGGCCAACAGGGGCCCCTCCGTGGGAACTTCGGGCGACGGAGATGTCAACCGATCGGTTGATGCGGTGCGCTGCCGGCCGCGTTAGACACGAGAAATGGAGAAACAGGGCGTGGAGAGTCGGGACTTGGCGAACACCACCGATCCGGACGAGCGCAGACTGGCCGCGGTCGTGCATGCCGCGTTCCTCCTGCTGCTGTGCTCGTCGTTCGCGCGCTTCCTGACCCGCGACCACGGCGGAACCCGTACGGCCTGGGTGGTGGCACTGTTCACGGCGTTCGCTCTCCTCTACGCCCTCGGCCACTTCCTGGCCCCGCCTCCGCCCGCCGGCACCCCGCCCAACCGTCGCCATCTGGCCTGGCTGGCCTCGGTGTCGGCGGTCTGGGTAGCCCTGCTGGCCCTCGCCCCGAGCGCCACCTGGTGCGCGATGCCGCTGCTGTTCGCCGGCCTGTACGCGCTGCCGCCGAGGATCGCGGTGCCACTGACCGCCGTACTCACCGCTCTCGTGGTGATCTCCGAAATCCGGGTGGCGGAGGGCCCGTTGAACCCCAACATGGTCGTCGCGCCGCCCGCCGTGGCCGCGGTCGCCACCGCCGTCTTCGTCCACCTCCAGCGTCAGGCGGCGAGACAGCGCGCGCTCATCGACGACCTGGTCCGCACCCGCCGTGACCTGGCGGCGACGGAGCGGCGGGCCGGCGTACTGGCGGAGCGGCAGCGGCTGTCGACGGAGATCCACGACACCCTGGCGCAGGGCCTGTCGAGCCAGCAGATGCTGCTGCAGGCCGCCGAACGCGTCTGGCTGACGGACCCGGAAACGGCCCGTACACACCTCCACAAGGCGGCCGGCATCACCGCCCGCAGCCTCACCGAGGCCCGCCGTTTCGTCCACGACCTGGCCCCCGCCGACCTCGCGGAGCACTCCCTCCCCGCGGCGCTCGCCGCGCTCGCCGCACGGGAGAGCGGCCCCGGCCTGACGGTCGACTTCCGCCACGACGGCGACGCCCCGTCCCCCGCCCTCCCCGAACGCGTAGAGGCGGCCCTGCTCCGCATCGCCCAGGGCGCGCTGGCCAACGTCCGTGAGCACGCGGCCGCGACCCGGGCCGCGCTCACCCTGACCTGCCTGGACGACCGGATCGCGCTGGACGTGGCCGACAACGGCCGCGGCTTCGAACCGACCGCGCTGCCGACGGAACCCGACCGCACCCGCGGCCACGGCCTCCCCGCGATGCGCATCCGGGCCCACCAGTCGGGCGGCACGCTCACGGTGGAGTCGACGCCGGGCGAGGGCACGGTCGTGTCGGCGGCGATTCCGCTGGTGGTGGTCTCATGAGTATGCCGGTGGGCGGTATGCAGGTGGGTGGTACGCCAGTCAGCTGTACGGCAGTTGGTGGCGCGCCGGGCGACGGGGCGAATGGGTCGGGCCGTCCGGTCCGTCTGCTTCTCTGCGACGATCACGCCGTCGTCCGCGCCGGTCTGCGGGCGTTGTTGTCCAGCGCCGAGGGGATCGAGGTGGTCGGTGAGGCGGGCAGCGGGGAGGAGGCGCTGGCCATGGCCGCGAGCCTGAACCCCGACGTCGTCCTGATGGACCTCCAACTGGGCGAGGGCATGGACGGAGTTACGGCGATACGACAACTGACCGCGCCCGAACTCGCCCCGCGTGTCCTGGTGTTGACCATGTTCGACACGGACGCGGACATCACCCGAGCCATCGAGGCGGGCGCCACGGGCTACCTGCTGAAGGCGGAACGCCCCGAGGAACTCTTCGCGGCGATCCACAGCGCCGCGTCCGGCCGTACGGCCCTGTCACCCCCCGTGGCCGACCGCCTCATGGCCCGCATGCGCAGCCCGCACCCCACCCTCTCCGACCGCGAGCACGAGATCCTCGGCCAGTTGGCGCGCGGGCTCGGCAACCGGGAGATCGCCCGCGCGCTGTTCATCAGCGAGGCGACGGTGAAGACCCATCTGGGGCGGATCTACGGCAAGTTGGGGGTGGAGACACGGGCCGGGGCGGTGGCGGTGGCGAAGGAGCGGCGGCTGGTGCGGTGAGGTCGGGGGCTGGGGTTTGTGCGGGCTGGGGCTTGCGGGAGGGGGCCGGAGGTTGCCGGGGGCCGGAGCTTGAAGGGACTGAAGTCATACGGCGAGGGGCAACTCGGGCAGTCGTAGCCGCGTGCGATCGCGGTCCTTCGCCAACTCGCCCAGCAGCTCGGTGATTTGCTCCCGGTCCCTGGCCGAGAGGCGTCCCGAGTCGTCGAGGTGGACAGCGCAGGCCGTGGTCGCGTCCACGAGCCGTTCGAGGGTGCCGACGACCTCGTCCGCGCCCTCCGAGTGCCGGGCGAGCGCGGGGAGTTCGGCGGCGGCGAGGGCGATGGCGGTACGGGCCTCGGCGAGCGTGCGGTAGGCCTCGCGACGGAGGGTCCAGCGGGCGGCACGGCCGGAGTCGGGCCGGATGCGAGGTACGGAGGGCTCGGCAAGCCGACGGGGCCGGGCAGGGTCACGCGGCCCGGCGGGCCCACGGGGCCCGGCTAGGTCACTCGGCCCGGCAGGCCCACGGGACCCGGCAAGGTCATGCGGCCCGGCGGACCGACCCGACCCTGCAAGATCACGCGGCCCGGCAGGCTCACCGGCCCCGGCAGGCTCACCGGACCCGACCGGCTCACGGCTCTCGGCGAGTACGTGGCCGAGGTAGGCGTACGCGGCCGAGCCCGCCGCCGCGACCCGCGCCCGTACTCCCCCGCCCCGCTGCCCCGGCATCGGCAGATGGCCGACGACGAGCACGATCGCGCAGGCCAGCAGGGTCTCGCCGATGCGGCTGGCGGAGGCCTGCGGTTCACCGCCGACCATCACCAGGGCCAGCACGAGGACGGTCACGACGGCGGTCTGCGCGGCGAAGTGCCGGGTGGCGACGGGGATGAGCGCCCCGCTCACGGCGACGAGCACGACGAGCCCCTCGGGCCTCGGCAGCACGGCTGCGAACCCGGCGAACACGAGAGCGCCCAGCACCGTCCCGGCGGCCCGGCACAACACCCGGGAGACGAGCGGCCCGAGATCCGGCTTGACCAGGAACACGGCCGTGGCAGGCAGCCAGTACCAGTGCTCGTGCTGCCCGTACCAACGGGCGTGATGCAGGGCCTGTGCCACGGCGGCGCTGGCCCCGAAGCAGAGGGCGACCCGAAGCCCGTACTCCCGTCCGCCGGCCCCGAAGACAAGCCGTACCAGACTCCTGCCGCTCCTCCTGCGACTGTGCAGATCGCGCCCTTCGCCCTGGTCGAAGGCCTCCGCGGCGAGCAACAGGGCGTCGTCGAGGGCGCGCAGCGCGGGCGCGGACCGGCGGGGCGCGGGCAAGGGCCCGGTAGCGGCGTTCTCCCGCACGGCACCGGCGAGCCGCCGCGGGCCCTCGGAGGCCCGCCCGGAGACGGCCTCCCCGACCCAGGCGAGCGCGGTCGCGGCCTCGGCGAGCGGCAGGGCGGCGGCGTACTGCGCACGCAGCCGCCGCTCGGCGGACGAGGAGGCGTACCGCCGCAACCGGGGCCCGGCGAGGGCGTCCTGGGCGTGATCGAGGGCGGCGGTGAGCGCGGCCCGCCGGGCGACGGCGTGCGCTCCCCCGACGGCATCGAGCAGTTCGGCGACGGCGTCGTACACGGCGGCGACGGCGTCCCGCTCCCCGTCGAACCGGAAATCCCCGGCGATGGCCCCGGGCGTGGGAAGCGCCAGCCGCAGCCCGACCAGCCACCCGGCCCCGACCAGAAACGCCAACGCCCGCTCCCACCCGGCCTCGGGCACGGGCATCCCGGCGCCGATTGCGGACGCGACGAGCAACTGCGTCCCGGCCCCGGAGGCCACGGGCCCGACCGCACTGATCCCACCGGCGACGAGCCCGACGCAGGTGAGGATCAAGGTGAGCACGACGGGCTGCGCGTGCGCCCCGGCGTACGTCCCCACCAGCAGCCCACCGGCCCCCGCGAGCGCAGGCACCCCGAGCCGCCGGACGGACGCCCGCCGACTCCCGGGCCGGTCGTTGATCCCGGCAAGCATGGCGGCGATGGCGGCGACGACGCCGAGGGAGGTGCGGTCGAGAAGAACGGCGACGAGGAGAAGGGGCCCCGCGGCAAGGGCCCCACGAACGACGGCACTCCAGGGCACGGGACCGCGCTGGGCCCGAAGGGCATGGGCCAGCCACGGCGGAAGCAAAGGCCTGCCGGGACGTACGGGACGTATACGAGAACGGGTCCTGATGCCGGTGCGGGCGGCGGGGCGGGACACGGAGAGCGGACTCCTGACGTCGTGACGAGGGCGGAGGTGAGCCTTCGGGCGACGCTGGCCGGGCTTTGGGGTGCGGTGTCCACGGTAGATCGCGGGCTTGTGGGGTTTGGGACGGTCGTATTACCGGGGTGTGACGATGCTTGGAAACACCATGTTCTTTATGAACGCAATCGGGTCCGCCGGGTAGACGCAATCAATGCCATAACGGTGCAGGAACACTATGCCCTGGGGCTCGGGGAGTTCAGGGAAGTTGTGCCAGGGCCTGACGTACGTGGCCATGGCCCGCGCTGCTCTTGGCCTCGATCACCTCCGCCTCGCCCGCCTCTTCGACGTACATGTCGCTGATGCCGAAAGGACAGAAGAACCTGCTCGCGGTCAGACCGCGCCCGGGTCCCGATCCGGTGCGTCCGTTCGTCCGGCCGGCCCCGGAGCACCATCTGTCCCGGATAACTGAAGGTCCGCCGGTAGCCGATGACCGCGTTGAGTTCCTCGTACGGAATCTCCGCCGGAACCAGATCCAGGAGGCTGTAGGTGGTGTGCCGGCTGGTCCCGCCCGCCTGCGGGGGGGCACAGGAGATCGGCGACTGCGCGATTGCGGAAGACCGCTCCCACTTCACCTATCGCCCGTACCTGGTTCTGCCTGGTGAAGAGAACGACATCGCCGGTGGTGACGTCCACTGCGCGGTCTACCGTGTCCGCCCAGTGACCCGGAGCATGTGATCCATTGTCGCCTAGAGATCCGACTTGCCTTCCGTGCAGGCCGCTTCGAAGAGTTCGTCGGCCCGGGTGACGAGTTCGGTGAGGATTTCGGGGTTCGCGTCGGCAGGCAGGGCCGTGAGGATGTCGTCCACGCCGCGCAGCCCGGCCCGTTCGAGCAACCGCTTCTCGTTCGTCACCCACTCCCCGCGTCCCGCCAGCACGGCATGCCCCGTCTGCACCGCGGCCGTGGCGACGGCTCCGGCGACCTCCGTGAGGCGGCCCGCCGGAGCGTGGTTGGTCTTTGCGTACGCGAGCGTGGCGTGGGCGGTTCCGCGCCAGCGGGTGGCGGCGGAGGCGCGGAGCTTCTCCGGGTACGAGGCCGGGCGTGGCAGGTCGCCGCGGAGGGTGCGGTTGATCGCCAGTTCCGCGACGATCAGATACGTCGGGATCCCCGCGAGGTGGAACATCAACGGTTCCACCCGGAACCGCCCCTCCTCCGCCTCCCCCAACTCGCGCTCCACGACGTCGAGATCGCGGTAGTGCACGTCCACCCGCCACCCGTCGATGATCAGCCACGCACCGCCGTTGAAGACCCCACCACCCCACCCCCCGACCTCGGAGACCTCTCCCTCCCAACCCAGAGCACGTAGGTCGTCGGGGTCGAATCGCCCCCGGTAGTAGATCGCCAAGTCCCAGTCACTGTCGGGCCGATGGGTGCCCTGGGCCCGGGAACCACCCAGGGCCACGGCCTGGACCGCGGGGAGGCCGGCGAGGCGGTCGGCGGTTGAGTCGAGGAAGACGGGGTTGGTGAGGGCGGGCATGGGCGGGGCTCCTGGGGTCGGCCGGGCGGGAGGGGGAGCGAAGAGAGGCGCGAGGGGAGGCGGCCTTGCACGCCACCATCGCCCTCGCGGCGTCGGACGTCGCGCGCAAGCGCCGGCGGGCAGCGGTGCGGAAGGCCTGGGGCTTCGCCCGGGCGACCGACTCGTGCGGGCCTGCGGGTCGGACGTTCAGTGCGCGGGGCCGGCGCGGTGGCGGTTCGAGACGTGATGGACGGTGCGTGACATGGCGGACCTCACATGGAGGCAAGGCTGGCCGGTCAGGGGGTGCGCTGTCGAACGGTTATCCGGTGACCATCTCGGTTGTCAGTGGGGCACGCTTCAATGGAGTCATCACTCAGCGTAACGACGCGGGAGGTCGTGGTGGACGGATGCGACAAGGAGTACGCGGGGCAGGACAGGGGCTATGTGTCCGTGGCTCGACTGCGGGCGCGCGGGTGGACGGTCGGGATGGTGCGGCAGCTGCTCGGTGCGCCCGATCTGCTGCGTACGAACCCGTACTTCCGTACGGGGCCACAGACTCGGCTCTACGCCGTCAAGCGCGTCGAAGCCGCCGAGCGCAGCGAGGAGTTCCGGGCCGCGTCGGCCGCCACCGCCCGGCGCTCCCACGCGGCCCGGGCCGCCGCGCAGCACAGGCGCCGGGAGGTGCTGGCGCGGGTCGCCGCGGAGCCCATCGACGTACCCCGGATCGCACCGCACCGGCTCGCCCGGCTCGCGGTCGAGCACCGGAACCGCCGTGACGAGGAACGGGCCCACGAGCACCGGGCCCACACACCGGACCCTGCGCCGACCGACGGCGCCGACCCGGCCGCCCTCGCCCGCTGGAAGGTCAACTACCTGCGCCATCGACTGACCCGCTACGACGACCTTGCCCATGAGTGCGAACGGCAGCTGCTTGAACGGGAGTACGGTCCACCGCCGGGGTGACGTGCTCTTCGCAATGCTCCGCGACGGCACCTTCTACCAACCGCCAACCCCCATTGCCCCTTGACCGAAGTCATAGGGGCACCCCCCGCACCCCGAAATTCGGATGCGGATCCGCTCGCCGGGCCGGACCATCGGTGAGTTGCCCTACGTTCAGCCGCCCAGCCGTCCAATTACCCAGCCGCCCGTGCCCTCCGGAGCCGCCCCGTGATCCAGCGCGTCACCTCCCCCGCCCTCTTCCCGCCGCCCCGCTACTCCCACGCCTCCGTCGTCGAGGCCGGTACGAAGCTCGCGTTTCTTGCCGGGTCCGTGCCGCTCGATGCCGAGGGGAAGCTGGTCGGCGAGGGGGATCCGGTGCGGCAGGCCGAGCAGGTGCTCGTGAATCTCGGGGAGCAACTGCGTTCGATCGGGAGCGACTTGGCGCATGTCGTGGCGACTGACGTGTACGTCGTGAGCAGCGAGCCCGCGGTGCTGTCCGCAGTCTGGGAGGTCGTCGAGGCGTCCGGCCTCAGCACCGGTCCGCACTCGTCGACCCTGCTAGGCGTGAACTGCCTCGGCTACACGGGCCAGTTGGTGGAAATCACGGCCACCGCGGTCGTCCCCGAGCGGGCGGACGCGTGAGCCTCGCCCACACCGAAGCAACTGGCGGCGCCCTGAGCAGCCGGTTCATTCGCTCGCGTTGCGCGCCAGTTCCAACGCGTACGCCGGCCACCACTGCCCCGCCGACGGCCCACCCCGACACGTGCCGTCCGACTCGCCCGGCCGTTTGATCCAGAGGTAGGCGTCGAGGAGGGCGTTGCCCGTGCGGGTCGTAGGCGGTGCGCCCAGAGCTCGCCCGGGCGGATTGCACCAGCCGTCCGTCGCCTCCGCAACGGCCGCACCACCAGAGCCACCCCCCGCCCCGGCATACGGCCCGTTCCCATTCCGGCTGGTGTCGATGACGTAGTGCTTGCCGCCCAGGTCCTTCGACAGCCAGTCGCCGTACGCCGAACTCGCCTTGTCGGTCTGGAAGTTGGAGACGTTCAGGGCGAAGCCGTCGGCGCGGGCCACGCCCGAAGACTTCAGGGCCCCGACCTGGCGCCAGGCGTCCGGGATCCAGCTGGAGTTGCCCGCGTCGAGGTAGACGTGCGTGTGCGGCTGTCGTTTGAGACGGTCGACGGCGTAGGCGAGCAGGCCGTACCGCTCCGCCGCCACGACCCTGGTGCACCCCGCGACCACCTGGGACACCGCGTCCGGTTCTACGACGATGTAGGCACCGCGGTCGCCCAAGGCCGCCGCGAACTGGTCGACCCAGGCGCGGTAGTCGGCCGCGCCGGAGGCTCCGCCCGTGGAGTACTGGCCGCAGTCGCGGTTCGGGATGTAGTAGGCGACCAGGACGGCCAGCCGACCGGCCCGCGCCGCCGCGCTGGTGCGGGCGCGGACCACGGGGCCGGGGTTGGGCCCGTTCAGCCACTCGGCCTGCGCGCGGGAGGCGATGCGGTCCATGAGCGCGGCGTCCGCCGCACGCCCCTCCCGGCGCCATGCGGCCGCCTGCTGAGCAGCACGAGAGTCGGGGTCCACCCAGAACGGCGAAACCGCACCCCCTCCCCCCGACGCCCCGGCGCAACACGCACCGACCATCAGCGCAGCAAGCAACCTACGCGCCACCGCCCCGGAGAGACCGGAGAGAGGGGAAAGAGGAGAAAGAGGGGAAGGCCGGTCACTGACGACCACCGGGCGACTCCATTCCCGCCACCGGATCGCCCGGACCGGCCGGCACAGGGCAATCCGGCGCAGATCCGGCGGCAACGCACTGGTCGGATCGGACGACGACGACATGTTCGCCCTCACCGAAGTCTGCGGGACCGAGCACACCCACCCCGGCACACGCCCGCCGAGGCGGCCACAACATCACCCCGACGGGCCTGGCCTACGCCCACCCCCACCCCCACCCCTACCCCTACGCCTCCGCCCGGGCTCCCGATGCCGGAAGGCCCAGTCCGCCGCCCGCGCCGCCAGCCCCACCAGGTCCGCCTCCCCGGTCTCGCCGTCAAGGTGCCGGTATTCCACCGCCGTAAGGATGACGACCCGCTCCGGCAGCCCCAACTCCTCGTGGAACCCACCGGCCAGGATGTCCGCGGCAGCCTCGTCAGCCGGCACACCGGCCGCATGCCTGGCGCGAATCAAAGCTTCGAGTTCCAAAAGATATGTGACATAGCACTGGACATCCTCCCTGCTCATCACCCCACCATGCCCAGGAATAACAACCTCCGCTTCCAGCCCGAGAATCGTCTCGCAGGCCGCGGCCACCCTCGCGATAGGCCCGTCCCAGTGCACGGGATGGTCCCCCGCGAACAGCACGTCCCCCGCAACGACCACCCCCTGCGCCGGCAGATGCACGACAAGGTCCCCGGCCGAATGCGCCGGCCCCACCTCGATCAGCTCCGCCTCGACATCGCCGACCCTCAACTCGTACCGCCCCGAGAAGGTGACAGTCGGCGGGACGGCCTCCACGCCCTCGTAGCTGTAGCGGCCGAAGTGCTCCCGCGCATACCAGCCGAGCGGCTGATCGGCCGGCGTCCCGTGCGTCAGGAAGTGCATCTGCTGAGGCGAGGGTTCCCGGCACAGATGCTCCGCGCTGGCCTTGGTGGCAATGATCTCGGCCCCCGGGAAACAGCCGTTGCCGAACGTATGGTCACCGTTGACATGCGTGTTGACGATCGTCCGCACAGCACCGGCACCCCCCGGCAGAACCGGCCGAGCAGCGGCAATCAGAGCCTCGGTCATCACCCGGTCGTAAGGCGTGTCGACCAGAGCAGCCTGCCCACCGGAGACGACAAGCAGACAGTTGGCAAAACCCCAGGTCCCGGCATACTGCGGCGCCCACAGATGAAGGCCGTCACCAACCGAAAGAAGTCCGTCGGGAAGATTCATACGCCCCATTGTGACCAACGACGATCACGTCCCCGCACCCCGCACCCCGCACCCCGCACCCCGCACCCGCCCACTCACCCCACCCCCGCTCACCCCCTCCCCCTCCCCTCCCCCTCACCCCTCACCCAAGCCGGGGCGCATCTCGCATGGACGCGCGGGAGCAGGGGCGGGGCGGTACGGCGAACCCGCCGCGTACGTGGCTAGTCGGGCTCGTCCCCTCCCCAGGACACAGCAGTACCGTCGGCGGCGGGTTCGCCGTACCGCCCCGCCCCCCACACCCGCCGCTTGACCACCGGCCGAGCCCACCCCCCGACCCGACTGGTCGACAGTCCCAGCCCCACCAACGACTCGGCCAACTTCACCGCGGCCCCCACCCCGTCGACCACCGGCACCCCCAGCTTCTCCCCCACCACCCGCTGAAGCCCCGTCATCCCGGCACACCCCAGCACCAGCACCTCCGCCCCCGCCTCCCGAGCCCGCTCAGCCGCAGCCAGAAACGCCGCCTCCGTCCGCTCGACGTCCCCCAGATCGAGCACCCCCAGCCCCGTCCCCACCACCGCCGCGCAGTTCCGCCCCACCCCCGCCAACTCCAGGCTGTCCTCGATCTGCCCACAGGACCGCTCCAGCGTGGTGACGACCCCGTACCGCCGCCCGAGCAGACACGCCAGATGAGCCGCGGCCTCGGTGATGTCGATGACCGGTACGTCGACCAACTCGCGTACGCCTTCCCGCCCGTGTTCCCCGAACCCGGCCATGACGACGGCGTCGTACGCGGGCCCCTCATAGGTCCGCAGCAGATCGATGACGGCCGCGGCCGACAGATAGCTGTCGAGCCACCCCTCCGCCGACTCCGGCCCCCACGCAGGCGTGAGCCCGAGCACGGTGGTGCCCGGGCCTGCCGCGGCCCGGGCACCTCGTACGATCTCCGCGGTCATCTCCTGCGTGGTGTTGCAGTTGGTGACGACGATCCGCACGTTCCTCAGACCTCCGCAGCCTTGGGCAACTCGGGGTCGGCCACGGGGTCGGCCACCCGGTCGTTCCGGCACAGCAGCAGATACAGCCCGGCACCCAGCGCCGTACCGATGAACCACGAGTACGGGGCCACATCGCTGAACGTCTTCACCAGCGCGAGGACACCCGCCACACCCGCCGCCGGCAGGAACGCGCACAGCGCCTTGGGGTTGACGCCCTTGCGGTAGTAGTACCGCGACCCGGGCTCGGCCTTGAAGAGCTCGTTCACGTCGATCCGGCCCTTCTTCACCCAGTAGTAGTCGAGCATGATCACCCCGAACAGCGGGCCCAGGAAGGCCCCCAGACCGCCCAGGAAGTAGTTGACGACGGTCGGGTTGGAGAACAGGTTCCACGGCGTCACCACCAGCGCGGCCACCGTGCTGATCATCCCGCCGATCTTGAAGCTGATCTTCTGCGGCCAGACGTTCGCCAGGTCGTACGCCGGTGAGACGAAGTTGGCGACGATGTTGACGCCCATCGTGGCGATGGCGAATGTCAGCGCGCCCAGCACCATCACCCAGGTGTTGCCGACCTTGGCGACCAGTTCGGCCGGGTCGGTGATGGCCTGCCCCCACACCTCCAGCGAACCGGCCGTCACGATCACCGAAACCACCACGAAGGCGGTGGAGTTGATCGGCAGCCCCCAGAAGTTGCCGCGCCGCACGGTCCGGTAGTCCGGCGCGAACCGCGAGAAGTCGCAGAAGTTGAGCATCAGCGTGCCGTACGTGGCGAGGATCAGCCCGATCGCCCCGAACCACTGCCGCCACTGCTCACCCACCGACACGGGATGCGGCGTGGACGTCAGCGAGATGCTCCAGTCGGCCTTCCACAGCACCCACACCGCCAGCGCGATCATCACCAGCCAGATGGCGGGCCCGCAGAAGTCCTGGAACTTCCGCACCGACTCCATGCCCTGGCTGATGATCAACGCCTGGATCAGCCACAGGGAAACGAACGACACCCATCCCAGCGCGTCGAGTCCCAGGAACGAGTGGTGTGTCCAGGACTCCAGCCCCGGCCACGCGGCGAGCAGCATCACGTTGACCGCGACCGAGGCCAGATAGGTCTGGATGCCGTACCACATGATGGCGATCACGGCCCGGATCAGCGCGGGGATGTTGGCGCCCCACACCCCGAAGCTGATGCGGCTCACCACGGGAAACGGGACCCCGTGCCGCTGCCCGATCCGGCCCATCCAGTTCATGCCGACGTAGATGAGCACGAAGCCCACGAGCAGGGAGGTGAAGACCTGCCACACGTTCATGCCGAGGACCAGGAGGCCGGCGGCGAAGGTGTAGTTGCCGAGGTTGTGGACGTCGGACATCCACATGGCGAAGAGGTCGAAGACCTTCCAGTTCCGCTTCTCGGCGGGGGTGAGGTCTTCGTTGGTCAGTCGGGGGTCGGGGACGAACGCTGGTGCGCCGGTGGCGGCGGCGCGGTCGGCGAGGGACACGGGGCCTCCAGGGACAAGGGGACGGAGGACGGCAGCCGTTTGGTATACCAAACTGCCGTCATGGTGCCGCCGTCAAGAGTTCGGACCGATGTCGCGATTGTTAACGCTCGGTAAAAGACCCCCGAGGTCGGAGAAGATGTCTCCATGAGCTCCACGACGACGAAGATCGAACCTCTGGGCGCGGTCCGCGAACGCGTCCTGGCGAACCTGCGGCAGGAGATCATCGCGGGCAGCCTCCGCCCGGGCGACCGGCTGGTCGAGCGGGAGCTGGCCGAGCGCCTCGGGGTCTCCCGGGTACCGGTCCGCGAGGCGATCCGCGCGCTGGTCGCCGAGGGTTTCGTGCACTTCGAGACACCGCGCCGCACGGTCGTACGCCGCCTCACCCCGAAGGACGTCCGGGAGCTCTTCGAGCTGCGCGAGGCCCTGGAGGTGTACGCCGCGGGGCTCGCCGCGTCGAACGCGACACCGGACGATCTGACCGAGGTCGAGGAGCTCCTGGACCAGGCGACGGCCGCGACCGAGGCCGGGGACGCGGAACTGATCACGGACATCAACAGCCGCCTACACGACCGCATCGTGGCGATGGCCGGCAACAGCCTGCTGACCGCGGCCCTGGAACCGGTCGCCGGCCGACTGCGCTGGATGACCCGGCGGAACGAGGAGTGGCCCCAACTCCTCGTGGAACACCGCGAGTTGTACCAGGCGATCGCCTCCGGCGACCCGGACCGGGCCCGCGCGCACGCACTGGCCCACGTGCGGACCAATTACCGGTCGACGGTCCGCCACCTCTTCGGGGAGACTGAACCGCTCGCCTGACAGCGTGCGGTCAAAATCGCGTCCAGCGGCATTCAAAGCCGCATCCAGTGGGGGAAGACAGTGGCCCGACCAGCCCGTTTCGGCGTTTTCGTCGTCATGCTCATGACCATCCTGCCGATCTCGGCCTGCGGCTCGGAAAAGGACACCACGCCCGACGTGGCACCGGCCCGGACCCTGAGCGCGGCGGAGCTGGAGAAGGCCACGGTCACCAGCGCCGACCTCGACGGTTACGAGGTGCAGCGCGCCCTGTCCGCCACCTTCGCCTCCCGCAGGACGGCGCAACCGTCCGAGTGCACGCCCCTCGCCGCCGCGATCGGCGGCAGCAGCGGCTACGCGGCCACCGCGCGCGTCGCCCGGTCGGTCTTCCCGAAGAAGGCCGGCCAGGGAACACAGATGACCCTCTCCTCACACAGCGCCGAGGACGCCGCCCAGGTGATGGACTCGCTGAAGAAGGCCGCCGAGAAGTGCGAGACCTTCAAGGACGTCATGGCGGACTTCGACTACCAGGGCGTGGGCGTCCGGTCCGGCACCGACTACGGCGACGACTCCGTTTCCCTGGAGCTCACCCAGCTGCTGCCCGACAGCACCGTCAAGGTCCCCTACACCGTGCTGGCCGTCCGGCAGGGGGCGACGATCGCCATGTTCACCACCTTCGTCAGACCTTCCAAGTCCAACAGCGACAAGACGGCCGCCGTACCGGAAGAAGTCGTCGAGGCCCAGCTCAAGAAGCTGACCTGAGCGCGTACTTGTCCGTCGCCGCCACCAGCGCCTCCCCGATGCCTGCCGCCCCGGCGTTGTGCCCCACCTCGTCGACGACCACCAACTCGCTTCCGGCCCAGGCCTGTTGCAGCCGCCAGGAGATGCCGAGCAGGTTGCCGAAGTCGAGCCCGCCCTGGACGAGCGTGCCCGGGATGCCCTTCAGCCGGTGCGCGTCCCGCAGGACGACGCCCTCGTCGTTGCCCTCGCCGAGGAAGTGGTCGTTGCCGAAGTAGTGCGTGACCGTACGCGCGAAGCCCATCCGGAACTCCGCGTCCTCGAACCGCTCGACGGACCTGGGCGCCGCGGGAATCGTCGCCGTCTCCCAGTCGGTCCAGGCCCGCGCGGCCCGCGCCCGCACCTCCGGGTTCGGCGACTCCAGCAGCCGGCTGTAGGCGGCGGCGAGGTTGCCGTCCCGCTCGTCCTCCGGCAGTTCACTCACGAACCGCTCGAAGGCCTCCGGGAAGATCTTCCCAAGTCCCCTGGTCAGCAGGGCGACTTCGGCGTTGGAGCCGGTCGCGACCCCGGTCAGCACGATCTCGCTCACCGCCTCCGGATGCGTCTGCGCGTACCGCAGCCCGAGCACCGACCCGAACGAAACGCCCCACACCAGCCACCGCCCGATCCCCAACTCCCGCCGCAGCAGCTCCAGATCGGCGATGAGACGAGCCGTCGTATTGACGCTCATGTCGGTGTCGTACGCGCTCGCGTTCGGCGTGGAGCGTCCGCTGCCGCGCTGGTCGAGGAGGACGATCCGGTAGGCGGCGGGGTCGAAGAGGCGCCGGAAGTAGGGGGAGCTGCCGGAGCCCGGGCCGCCGTGCAGGACGACCGCCGGTTTGCCGTCGGGGTTTCCGCAGGTCTCCCAGTAGACGCGGTTGCCGTCGCCGACGTCGAGGAGGCCGTGGTCGTAGGGCTCGATCTCCGGGTGGATGGGCATCCGGGCACCGTAACCCTGCCGCGACCGTGGCGCCTCCCCATTTCGCGACCTGAGCCGCCGGCTCATTTCACCGGCAGCCCCGCCGCCTCCCCCGCCGTGCGCAGCACGTCCCGGAGCATCTCCGGGGTGAGCTTGCCGGTGAAGGTGTTGCGCTGGCTCACGTGGAAGCAGCCGAAGAGGTCGAGGCCGTCGAGCGGCACGCGCGTGCCGTGGCCGAACACCGGCCGGGGCCGCGGCACCGCCCAGCCCGCCTCGGTGAACGCGGGCAGCGCGGCCTGCCAGCCGAAGGCGCCGAGCACGACCACCGCGCGCAGCGTCGGCCGCAGCAGCTTCAGCTCCTGGACCAGCCAGGGCCGGCAGGCGTCCCGCTCCCCCGGCGTCGGCTTGTTCTCGGGCGGGGCGCAGTGGACGGGCGCGGTGATGCGGACGCCGTGCAGTTCGAGGCCGTCGTCGATGCTCACCGAGGTCGGCTGCGAGGCGAGCCCGATGTCGTACAGGGCCTGGTACAGCACGTCCCCGGAGCGGTCGCCGGTGAACATGCGACCCGTGCGGTTGCCGCCGTGGGCGGCGGGCGCGAGGCCGATGATCAGGAGCGGGGCGTCGGCGGGGCCGAAGCCGGGCACCGGGCGCGCCCAGTAGGTCCAGTCCTGGAAGGCCGCGCGCTTGACCCGCCCGACCTCCTCCCGCCACGCCACGAGCCGGGGGCAGGCCGTGCACCCGGCGACGCGGGCGTCGAGCTCGGCGAGATGGTCCATATGTCAACGGTATGGCCCAAGGAACCCCGCCGTCAGCGAGCTGTCCGGCCCGGCCACGGCGCATGCTGGAGGTATGGACGCGCATCCCAGTGTGGTCGTGCTGCCGCCGGAGTCGGACGGCGGCCGGCATGTGACGGTCGACGGCGAGCGTATGGGCACCGCATACAGCCTGTTCGACGTGCTGGACTTCGTGCACCGGGCCGGCCTGCCCACCGAGGACCGGGCGGTCGACGACCCCGAGCTGATCGAGTGGCAGGGCGGCGGACCGTACGAGTGGGGCAACACGCCGTAGGCCCTGGTCAGGCCTCCGCGTCGGTGCTCGCGGGCACCGCCCGCCGCGGGGCCGTGCCCTCGGACACCCGGCGCGGCATCATCAGCAGCGCGGCCATGGCGACGGCGCAGCAGCCGACGATGTACCAGCTGATGCCCGTGCTGGAGCCGGTGTGCTCCAGGATCGCCGTGGCGATGAGCGGCGCCGGTCCGCCCGCGATGACCGAGGCGAGCTGGTAGCCGAGCCCGGCGCCGCTGTAGCGGACGTTCGTGCCGAAGCCCTCGGCGATCAGCGCGGCCTGGGGGCCGTACTGGATGTCGTGGAAGACCAGGGAGAGCACGATCGCGAGCAGTACGAGCCCGGAGCTGCCGGTGTTGAGCAGGCCGAAGTACGGGAACGCGAACAGGGCGGTGCAGACGATGCCGATGCCGTAGATCCGGCGGCGTCCGAAGCGGTCGGAGAGGTGGCCGAAGAGCGGGACGCTGACCAGCCCGACGGCGGCCGCGACGAGCGTGTAGTTCAGCAGGTCGCCGCGCGCCAGACCGAGCTCCTTCGTGCCGTAGGTGAGCACGAAGGTGATGAAGAGGTAGAACGGCGCCTGCTCCGACATCCGGACGAAGGCCGAGGTCAGCACGGTGAGCGGCTGATGGCGCAGCACGCTCCAGACCGGCTGCCGCACCAGCACCCGCTCCTCCTTGACCTCGGTGAAGGCCGGGCTCTCCAGCACGCGCAGCCGCACGTACAGCCCGATGCCGATCAGCACCGCGCTGGCCAGGAAGGGGACCCGCCAGCCCCAGCTGTCGAAGCCGTCGCCGGCGGTGGCGTTCATCAGCTTGACCATGCCGGTGGAGGCGAGCAGACCGAGCGGCACGCCGAGCTGCGGCCAGCTGGCCATCAGCCCGCGGCGGCGCTCCGGCCCCCATTCCATGGAGAGCAGGACCGAGCCGCCCCACTCCCCGCCGACGCCGATGCCCTGGGCGACCCGCAGCAGCACGAGGAGGAGCGGCGCGGCGAGACCGAAGCTGGAGTAGCCGGGCAGGAGGCCGATGAGGAAGGTGCTGACACCCATCAGCACGAGCGTGGTCACGAGGGTGGACTTGCGCCCGATCCGGTCCCCGACATGCCCGAAGATCGCCGCTCCCAGCGGTCGCGCGGCGAACCCCACGAACTGCGTGGCGAACGAGGCGAGCACTCCGGTGTACGGCTCCGCGCCCGGGAAGAACACCTGCGGGAAGACCAGGGCGGCGGCGGTCCCGTAGAGGAAGAAGTCGTACCACTCGATCGCGGTACCGACCGTACTGGCGACCACGGCACGGCGGCGGTGCCGGCGCATCGCTTCGGGGAGGACGGGGGACTCCTGCACGGTCATGGCGGCTCCCGAACGAGGTGCGGTGAGCGTGCTACCCGGCCGCGGACATGTCAAGAGGTGCGGTCATGAGCCGATACGGCGGTGAGGTCACCCAGCAGCCGCAGCGCCGCCTCGCACGGGGAACCGGGCTCGGCGGTGTAGGCGATCAGCCGCTGTCCGGAGCTGCCGGGGATGTCGAGGTTCTCGAAGGCGAGGTCCATCGGGCCGACCAGCGGGTGGCACAGGCGTTTGACGCCCGAGGTGCAGGTGCGCACCGGGTGTCGGGCCCAGAGCGATGTGAACTCCCTCGACTTCATGGAGAGTTCGCCGATCAGCTCGGCCAGCCTGCGGTCGTCGGGATGCCGACCGGCCACCAACCGCAGGGACGCTACGGCGAGTTGGACCTCCTCCGTCCGGTCCGGGTAGAGCTCCCGGTATCGCTCGTCGAGAAAGAGCATCCGGATCAGATTGGGGCGGGCGTCCGGTTCCAGATGTCCGGCGAGCAGGGCGTGCCCGAGCCGGTTCCAGGCGAGGACGTCACCGCGCCGGTCCAGGACGAGGGCGGGCACCTCGGTCATCGCCGTCAGCAACTGCCGTGCTGACGCGCTCACTTGGGGAGCCCGCACCGGGGTCGACCGGGACCCGGAGACGGGTCGGGCGAGCCTCTTGAGGTGCGCCGTCTCGTCCTCGGTCAGCCGCAATGTGCGTGCGATCGCTTCGAGTACGGCGTCCGAGGCGCCGTTCCCACGCCCCTGCTCCAGGCGCGTGTAGTGCGTGATGCTGACGCCCGCGAGCATCGCCAACTCCTCGCGGCGCAGCCCGGCGACACGGCGGCGGCTCGGCAGCGGACTGATGCCGACGTCCTCGGGACGCACCGCGGCACGGCGGGACTTGAGGAAGTCCCCCAACTCGGACAAGGCCTCCACCACCGCCTCCTTTCTCTCGTCCCCATGATGCCCGCCGGCCTGTGCGAACGGGGTCGCCGAGGGTGGTCACGCCATGACCACCCACGAGCAGGTTCTGGCTGGGCCCACCCCAGCGAGTGAGCCTTCCTGAACGGCGCGGCACGCAGCGCCGAAAGACCGTCAGGAAGGGTTACGACGTCATGACCGCCAGCGACACGAGGTCACCCGGCACCACCCTCACCCCCCGCCTCCGCCTGGTCCTGGTCCTCCTGCTCGCGGCCCAGTTCATGCTGGCCGTGGACTTCTCGATCCTGAACGTCGCCCTCCCCGTCATCGGCGACGGCCTGGGCTTCTCGATGGCGCACCTCCAGTGGATCGGGACCGCGTTCGCCCTGTGCGCGGCCGGATTCACGCTCCTCTTCGGCCGGGTCGCGGATTTGTTCGGCCGCCGCCGCCTGTTCCTCGGAGGCCTCGCCGTCCTGGGCGCCGCCTCGCTCCTGGGCGGCCTGGCACAGAGCCCCGAGCTGCTGATCACGGCACGGATCCTCCAGGGCCTGGCGACCGCCGCGGTCACCCCGGCGGCCCTCTCCCTGCTGACGACGTCCTTCCCGGAGGGCCCGCTGCGCGAGAAGGCGCTCGGCCTCAACGGGGCGCTGATGTCGGCCGGTTTCACCACCGGCGCCATCCTGGGCGGCCTCCTGACAGACCTCCTCTCCTGGCGCTGGGCGTTCTTCATCAATGTCCCTGTCGCCCTCGCCGTCCTCCTCGCCGCCCCGACGGTCGTCGAGGAGTCCCGCCAGGCCGAACGCCCGAAGCTGGACCTGCCCGGCGCGGTCAGCGTCACCCTCGGCCTGCTGGCGATCGTCTTCGGCCTCACCCGGGCCGGCGAGTCCGGCTGGGGCTCCCCCACCGCCCTGCTGTCGCTCACGGCCGGCGTCGTACTGCTGCTGGTCTTCTACGGCGTCGAGCGCAGCGTCACCGCTCCGCTGGTCCCCCTCACCGTGCTCGGCAAGCGCTCCGTGGCCTGGGGAAACGTCGCCGGTCTGATCGCGTTCCTGACCGAGACGTCCCTGGTCTTCCTGCTCACCCTCTACCTCCAGGAAGTGCTCGGCTTCTCCCCACTGGCCGCTGGTCTGAGCTTCGGTGTACTCGGCCTGGGTACGGTCGTCGGCGGCTCCGTCGCCCCGATGGTCATCGGACGGTTCGGCAGCCGCCCGGCCCTGATCGTCGGCGGGATCGCGCAGACCGTGGCCACGGCGACCCTGCTGGGCCTCGGCGACACCCGCACCTCGCTGTGGCTGCTGCTGACCGGCACCTTCGTGGGCGGGGTCGGCAACATGCTGGTGATCGTCGGCTTCATGGTCACCGCGACCTCGGGCCTGGCCGACCACGAACAGGGCCTGGCCACCGGTCTCGCCACCATGACCCAGCAGATCGGCATCACCATGGGCACGCCGGTCATGAGCGCGGTCGCCACGGCGGCGATGACCGGTTCCGGCACCGCGGCCGTCCTGGGCGGCCTGAAGACGGCGATCGCGGTGAACGCGGCCGTCGTCCTGCTCGGCACCGTCACCAGCGCGGTGTTCCTGCGCGCACGAGGAGCAGGGCGCTGAGGTGCTCTCCCGTCCGCGGCAGTGGCGGATGCCGGACATCGAGGTGAAAACCGTGCGGGGTGCCCGGTCCCGGGGAGCTAGGGTCAGGGCATGGCTGACGAGGACAGGAACGTCGACCCCGAGGTGGCCGCCGCCATCGCCGCCGCCGAGGCCGCGGGACCCGCAGACGGCACGTCCGTGCGGGTCGACAGCTGGATCTGGGCGGTACGCCTGATCAAGACCCGCTCGGCCGGCGCCACCGCCTGCAAGGGCGGCCATGTGCGGGTGAACGGCCAGAACGTGAAGCCCTCCCACTCCCTGCGCATCGGCGACGAGGTGCGGCTGCGCCAGGAGGGCCGGGAGCGGATCGTCATCGTCAGACGCCTGATCCGCAAGCGCGTGGGCGCCCCCGTGGCTGTTCAGTGCTATGTCGACAACTCCCCTCCCCCGCCGCCCCGCGAGGCCGTCGCCCCCATCGGCATCCGCGACCGCGGCACCGGCCGCCCCACCAAGCGCGACCGCCGCGAACTGGAACGCCTGCGCGGTCTGACGGGCGGCGGCCACGGCGGCACAGGACACCCGGGCGGGCACTGACCCCGGGCCTGGCGGGCTCAGGCCCGTCGTCGTACCAGATTCACCAGCTCCCGGTTGGCGCCCCGCCGCGCCCAGGCGATCAGCAGCAGCGGCACGATCAGGATGAGCGGGGTCGCCGCGTTCTCGCCGCCGAAGACGACGAGCTGGACGAAGAACGCCCCGACCATCAGCAGGCTCAGCGCGCCCGCGGCCACCGACTGAAGCACCGGGATCAACAGGGCCACCGCACCGGCGAGTTCGAGCGCGCCGATGGTGTACATGCCCGTGCTGCCCCAGCCGATCCTGTCGAAGGAGTCGACAGCGTAGGAGTTGGCGATCAGCTTGGGCAGGGCGCTCGCGAGGGCGTAGAAGAGGGCGAGCACGACCTGGAGGGTGCGCAGGGCGATCCGGGCGCGGCGGCCACGGGCGGTCGCGGACTCGGCGACGACGGTGCCGGAGGAGGCGGTGGCGACGGGGACGGTGGTCTCGGACATGGTGGTCTCCTGCGGTGAGCGGTTGGTGTCGCTGTCACAGGGATAGACCGGGGCGCGCGTCCGAACTCATCGGTGGGAGCGGGCTAGAGGGGAAACCACCCGTGCCCGACGTACCAGTGCCCGCCCGCCCGCAGATGGTCCCCCACGGCCCGCTCCACTGCGGTGCGCCGGGGCAGCGACGCCACCGCCAACCCCGGGTCCCCGAACACGAATTGGACCGGCTCGGCGTCGGCCGGCTCGGCGTCCCGGCGAGCCAGTCGGAACCTCTCCTGGAAGCGGAGGATGTTGGAGTCGGCGGGCAGGTACTCCTTCAACTGCGGGTCCAGCAGCCAGGAGTGGCAGAGCGCGGCGCGGTACTTCTCCTCGGGGAAGTGCCGGGCGAGGAACTCGGCGGCCAGCGCGAGCGAACGGTCGCAGGCCCGCGGCGACAACGGGCCGAGGTAGTCGGGGATGTGGAGGTTGAGGCAGGGCATGCCCGAGGTCACGTCGAGGCCGGCCCCCGCGATCATCCGCGCCGTGCGCTCCCCGTGCCGGGCCCGCTCGAACTGCAACCGCCCCAGCTGGTACAGCTCGCCCCGGAAGTGGTGGACCAGCCACCACGGGGCCTGCACGCCCGGCACCCCGTGCCGCCGCCGGTGCACGGCCATGTTCCGCCCGAGGTCGGCGAGGGTGTGCCGCGAGACCTCGTCCGGGACACCTCGTGCGCGGTGGTAGGCGCGCGTGTAGGGCAGCGCCGCCACGAACACGTACACGGAGAAGCAGCGCTGGAGCGGCCCCGAGGGCCAGTCGAGCTCGGGCAGGTCGACCGGGCTGCCCACCTCGCCCATGTCCTGGACGAGTTCCCCGACCGAGGCCTCCAGGATCCCGCGCAGCTCCGGGTCGTCGGTCACCCGCCGGCCCATGCGTACGAGCTCGTTGATGTCCTCGTGCGGTACGGCGAGGTCGAGCAGCACCTCGGCCAGCTCATCGGCATCGGGCAGCACGCGTCCCCCTGGTCCGGGCTCTTTGGTGAACGTCCGCATCGAAGAGTACGTTGCAAAGAGGAGTAGTGATCAGGCCATGCGCACCGGCAGTGAGCCGACGACCGCGCGCAGTGCGCTGCGGGCGCGGTTCTGGCTGAGCGTGTGGGGGCTGATCTGGTCGGTCTTCGGCACGGCGGCCTTCGCGCTGGCCGGGCGCCCGGGCTGGGCGGTGGCCTGCGGAGTGCTGTGGCTGGTGGTCACCGTCGACATGACCGTCATCCTCCGGCACCTCCGCCAGGGCCCGCACTACCAGCCGGGCCCGGACGTCCCGCCGTACCGCCCACCGGAGAACCGGCCCCGGTGACCGCGGACCGGACGGCCCCCGGTGACTCGGCTCACGCCGACTCGTCGAACCTTGCCGCCTTCAGGTACTGCGGGTTGGGGTCCAGCGCGGCCGCCAGTCTGAAGTGCCGCTTGGCCTGCTCGTCCCGGCCCTGGCGCTCATAGGTGCGGGCGAGCGCGAAGTGCGCGAACGAGTTGTCCGGCTCGCGCTCCAGGACGATCGTGAACTCCAGCTCCGCGGGCCGCAGTTGGGCGGCGGCGAAGAAGGCACGCGCGCGCAGCAGCCGGGCGGCGGTGTTCTCGGGGTGCGCGGCGATGACCGAGTCGAGCAGCTTCACCGCGCCCCGCGGATCCCGTGCGTTGAGCAACTGCTCGGCGGCACGGAAGTCGATGACATGCGTCTCCGGAGTACGTCCGGTCGATCCGCTGGTCTCGGGCACGGCAGAGTCCTTCCCTCACTCAAGGGGTTCAACGCGCCCGAAAGCGCCTGCTATTCCTGAGGCTGCTGAGACAAGTCCCCTGACCCCTGTGCTCTGCGCACCAGATCGGCCCAGACCTCCTTCACCCGGCGCTCCAGCTCCTCCAGCGGTACGTCGTTGTCGATGACGACGTCCGCGATCGCCCGGCGCTGCTCGCGCGTCGCCTGCGCGGCCATCCGCGCCCGTGCGTCCGCCTCGGTCATGCCGCGCAGCCGCACCAGGCGGTCGAGCTGGGTCTCGGGTGCCGCGTCGACGACGATCACCAGGTCGTACAGCGGCGCGAGGGTGTTCTCGGCGAGCAGCGGTACGTCGTGGACGACGACCGCGTCCTCGGCGGCGGCCCGCTCCAGCTCCCGGGAGCGCGCGCCCACCAGGGGGTGCACGATCGAGTTCAGTACGGCCAGCTTGGCCGGGTCGGCGAAGACGACGGACCCCAGCCTGGGCCGGTCGAGAGTGCCGTCGTCGGCCAGCACGTCCTCGCCGAAGGCCTCGACGACGGCCGCCAGCCCGGGTGTCCCGGGCTCGACGACCTCGCGGGCGATGCGGTCCGCGTCGATCAGCACGGCCCCGCATCCGACGAGCAGCCGCGACACCTCGCTCTTACCGGCACCGATGCCCCCGGTCAGGCCGACTTTCAACATGCCCGGCAGCTTACGGCCCGCCTCTGACAACGCACCCCTCAGGAGTCAGTTGTCTCCCTCACGCTCCGCCAGGAACTTCTCGAACTCCAGCCCGATCTCGTCCGCCGACGGGATGTCGACCGGCTCGGCGAGCATGTTGCCGCGGCTCTCGGCGCCCGCGACGGCGTCGTACTGGTTCTCCAGGCCCGTGACGAGCGAGGTGAGCTCCTCGTCGCCCTCCTGGATCTGCCGGTCGATCTCGGTCTGGGTGCGGTGCGCGTCCGTGCGCAGGGAGTGCGCGATGGCCGGCAGCACCAGGCCGGTGGCGGCCGTGATGGCCTCCAGGACGGTCAGCGCCGCGTCCGGGTACGGGGAGCGCGCGATGTAGTGCGGCACGTGCGCGGCGACGCCCAGGACGTCGTGCCCGGCCTGGATGAGGCGGTACTCGACGAGCGACTCGGCGCTGCCCGGGACCTGGGCCTCGTCGAAGGGGCTGCGGTGGCCCGGCACGAGGTCGGTCCGGTTGCCGTGCGGGGTGAGACCGACCGGGCGGGTGTGCGGGACGCCCATCGGGATGCCGTGGAAGTTCACGGCCAGGCGCACGCCGAGCCGCTCCACGACCTGCTCGACGGCCTTTGCGAACCGCTCCCACTCGACGTCCGGCTCCGGGCCCGACAGCAGCAGGAAGGGGGCGCCGGTGGTGTCCTGGACGAGCCGCACGTCGATGGTGGGCTCCTCGTAGTCGGTCCACTCGTCGCGCTTGAAGGTCAGCAGCGGGCGGCGGGCGCGGTAGTCCACGAGCCGGTCGTGGTCGAAACGGGCGACGACCTGGTTGGGCAGCGAGTCGAGCAGCCGGTCGACGATCTGGTCGCCGGTCTCGCCCGCGTCGATGTATCCGTCGAAGTGGTAGAGCATGACCAGTCCGGCCGACTCCTGGGCCAGCGCCATGTCGACGACGGCCAGCCCCTTCGGCTCCCATGCGTACAAACCCTGCGGATCAAGCACAGTGACCGCTCCTCCTCGTGTTCGTACTGCACAACGCACCCCAGGGCACGGGCATTCCCGCCCGTGCCCCTGGTCAGGCCTCTCTTACTGCCTTTTCATGCCCGGCCGCGGCCCTACGAGGACATCACGCGCGCGTGCAGGGCCGTCACCGCCTTTCGCGCCGAGCTGAACGCTCCGTGCTGCCAGGCGTCCGTGTAGCTGAGCCAGTCGCCCGCGAACCAGACCCGCCCGGTGGGCTCATTCAGCGGCTTGTAGCGGACGTCGTCGGGGCCGCCGGGGGTGTCGTGCCAGGCGGCCTCGAGGTGGGCCGTCTGACGCCAGTGGTGGGAGAAGGAGGAGGCGAGCTCGGTGCGGTACTTGTCCCCGTAGATCTTCACGCCGGCCGCCACGGCCCGTGCCTCGCGCGCCTTGGGCGTGAGCTTGGCGTAGGAGTCGGCGTTGTCGTCGTAGTTGTAGTACCCGATGAGGACGCCCCTCTCACCATGGAAGCCGTACGAGGGGTGCCAGATGTGGGTGACGTCCTGGTCGGTCTCGGTGATGCCGCCGTAGATGTTGTGGTCGAGCTCCCACCAGCGCGACCGGTACTCGAGCCCGATCTTGGCCGCGGAGGACGGGGTGATCGCCTCCAGCGCGGACTGCACGCCCGAGCCGAGGTTGTGCGGCACCTTGGCGAGGATGTTGGGCGGCAGCGCGGCGACGCAGTAGTCGGCGTCGACGACCTTGGTACGGCCGCCCTGGGTGTAGGCGACCGACACCCCGCTCCCCGTGTCGGTGATCTTCGAGACGACCGCGCCGGTACGGATGCGCCGGGCGTCGATCGCCCTGGTCAGCGCCTTGGGTATCTGGTCCATGCCGCCGACCGGCTGGAACATCAGCATGGCCTGGTCGAAGCCGAACTCGAAGGAGAAGTAGCGCCCGACACCGCTGGCGAACACCTCGGAGGCGCCGGGCACGTCCCCGAGCAGCACTCCGGGCGTCCCGGCCGCGGCGGGCACGGTCGTGTACCCGCGCCGCTCGCCGCCCTCGTACGTCAGCTTGTCACCGAGCTCGCCCCAGTCCGCCAGGAAGTCGACGAGCCGCTCCTGGTCCTCGGAGGTCAACTCCTTGTCCAGGGCACCCTTGTCGGTGGCCTTCGCCAGCAACTCCGAGACGTAGCCGTAGACATCGGCCTTCGCGGTCCGGTACCGCATCGCCTTGGTCATCCCGGCGGACTCGTTGTAGATGTACGCGTCCGCGTTGACGTTGGTGAACACCTCGATGGGAACGCCGAGTTCACGGCAGTAGTCGAGGGTGACCATCCACTGTGGGATACGGGCGGGCCCGCAGTTCATGTAGTGCCCGTCGGCGAAGCGGGCGGTCTGTGTGTTCCCGTACAGATCGGTGGTCGTGTCCCCACCGCGCACGGTGAAGTTACGCCCGCCGGTGCGCTCTCTGGCCTCGAGAACCGTACAGTCGTAGCCGGCCTTGCCCAGTTCGTACGCGGTGGTGAGTCCGGCGATCCCGCCTCCGACGACGACCACCTTGGCGGCGCCACGCCCGGTGAGGCTGAAGTCGCCCGCGCTGAGCGCCCGAAAGGGCTCGTCCCGCTGAGCGGCCTGCGCGGTGGGCGCGAGCCCGAGGGCCCCCATGGTGGCGAGCATGGCGCCGGCGCCACTGCTGAGCCCCACGTCACGAAGGAATGCGCGGCGGCTGCTACCGGACGCACGCTGGATCTGTGCCATCTCTCGGCTCCCCTTTCCGATCACGATTGACCGGGGGAGCCTCCCAACGGCCGATTACGGCCCACGGGTTACTCGTGTATCCCGCACGTTTCTGCAATACCGAGGGCCCGTACCCCCGAAGGGATACGGGCCCTCAGTTCAAGAGCTACTGCTCAGTGATCAGCTCTGGCCGCCGGCCAGCTTCTCACGCAGAGCGGCAAGCGCCTCGTCCGAGGCCAGCGCACCGGAGGTGTCCGCACCCTCGGAGGAGTACGAACCGCCGCCGCCACCCGCGGCCGGAGCCGCACCGGCGGCGTCGCCGCCCTCGGCGGCAGCCGCGGCGTCGGCCTCGCGGCTCTTGATGACCTGCTGCTGGTGCTGCTCGAAGCGCTGCTGCGCCTCGGCGTACTGGTTCTCCCACACCTCACGCTGGGACTCGAAGCCCTCGAGCCAGTCGTTGGTCTCGGGGTCGAAGCCCTCGGGGTAGATGTAGTTGCCCTGGTCGTCGTAGGACGCGGCCATGCCGTACAGGGTCGGGTCGAACTCGACCGTGGCCGGGTCGGCACCGAAGGCCTCGTTGGCCTGCTTCAGCGAGAGGCTGATGCGGCGGCGCTCGAGGTCGATGTCGATGACCTTGACGAAGATCTCGTCGTTGACCTGGACGACCTGCTCCGGGATCTCCACGTGGCGCTCGGCCAGCTCGGAGATGTGGACCAGACCCTCGATGCCCTCGTCCACGCGGACGAACGCACCGAACGGAACCAGCTTGGTGACCTTACCCGGGACGACCTGACCGATCTGGTGGGTCCGGGCGAACTGCTGCCACGGGTCTTCCTGCGTCGCCTTCAGCGACAGGGAGACACGCTCGCGGTCCATGTCGACGTCGAGGACCTCGACGGTGACTTCCTGGCCGACCTCGACAACCTCGGACGGGTGGTCGATGTGCTTCCAGGACAGCTCGGAGACGTGGACCAGACCGTCGACGCCACCCAGGTCCACGAAGGCACCGAAGTTGACGATCGAGGAGACCACACCGGAGCGGACCTGACCCTTCTGGAGGGTCGTGAGGAACGTCTGGCGGACCTCGGACTGGGTCTGCTCCAGCCAGGCACGGCGGGACAGGACCACGTTGTTGCGGTTCTTGTCCAGCTCGATGATCTTCGCCTCGAGCTCCTTGCCCACGTAGGGCTGGAGGTCGCGAACGCGGCGCATCTCGACCAGGGAGGCCGGGAGGAAGCCACGGAGGCCGATGTCGAGGATGAGACCACCCTTGACGACCTCGATGACGGTACCGGTGACGATGCCGTCCTCTTCCTTGATCTTCTCGATGGTGCCCCAGGCACGCTCGTACTGGGCGCGCTTCTTCGAGAGGATCAGGCGGCCTTCCTTGTCCTCCTTCTGGAGAACAAGGGCCTCGATCTCGTCACCGACGGCGACGACCTCGTTCGGGTCGACGTCGTGCTTGATCGAGAGCTCGCGGCTCGGGATGACACCTTCGGTCTTGTAACCGATGTCGAGCAGGACCTCGTCCCGGTCGACCTTCACGATGACGCCGTCGACGATGTCGCCGTCGTTGAAGTACTTGATCGTCTCGTCGATCGCGGCGAGGAAGGCTTCCTCGTTACCGATGTCGTTGACCGCAACCTGCGGGGTGGTGGCGGTGGTCTCGGTGCTGCTCGTCATGTGGGAAAGGGCTCCGGTACGGACATTGAAGTCGTAGGTACTGCTACGCCGGGAGCCCGTGATCGCTCTGAAGAAGCCGGACAGCCAAGGAAGCGCCACTGAAATCCGGTGGCGCCTCGACAACCGAGGGGACATACGACAGATGCGAGCGCAGCCTGCTACGTCTGAGGTGCGCAGGCCCGCAGCGCAACTTGTAGCATACGGGGGCAGCCGGACAGGGTCAATGCGCGAAGGCGCACACCCGGGGCGGATCGCCGCATACCCGGCACAAGAACTGTCTCTGGAGGCCACGCAGGCCTGAGACACCCCTTCCGTGACGCCCTCGAGCACACCCGTGGGCGTCGGGTTGGAGGGAAGAGTACGACGAGGGAGCCGATCATCCAAGAGCCTCTTTCTTCCGGGACCGAGTTCGAGCCGGAAGCCACCCGACGCCAGGCCGACGTCTCGGAGAGCTCCCGCGCCAACCGCGGCTGGTGGGACCGGAACGCGGACGAGTACCAGGTCGAGCACGGCACGTTCCTCGGCGACGACCGCTTCGTGTGGGGTCCCGAGGGCCTCGACGAGGTGGAGGCCGAGCTGCTCGGTCCGCCCGAGGACCTGAAGGGCCGGCATGTCCTGGAGATCGGCGCCGGCGCCGCCCAGTGCTCGCGCTGGCTGGCCGCGCAGGGCGCCCACCCGGTCGCCCTGGACATCTCCCACCGCCAGCTCCAGCACGCGCTGCGCATCGGCGGAACGTTCCCCCTGGTCTGCGCCGACGCCGGCGCCCTCCCCTTCGCGGACGCCTCCTTCGACGTGGCGTGCTCGGCGTACGGGGCGCTGCCGTTCGTCGCGGACCCCGTCCTCGTCCTGCGCGAGGTGCGGCGCGTACTGCGCCCGGGCGGCCGCTTCGTCTTCTCGGTGACCCACCCGATCCGCTGGGCCTTCCCGGACGAGCCGGGCCCCGAGGGCCTGAGCGTCTCGGCCTCCTACTTCGACCGCACTCCGTACGTCGAGCAGGACGAGGAGGGACAGGCGGTCTACGTCGAGCATCACCGGACGATCGGCGACCGTGTCCGGGACGTGGTGGCGGGCGGTTTCCGCCTGGTCGACCTGGTCGAGCCGGAGTGGCCGGCCTGGAACACCTCGGAGTGGGGCGGCTGGTCGCCGTTGCGCGGGAACCTGATCCCGGGGTCGGCGATCTTCGTGTGCGAGCGGGACTGAAAGCACGCGCGCGTGACGGCGTCTTCGGGGGTCGTACGACACTGGGGGCGTGATCCGTTACGACGCCCTGGAGGCACTGCCGGTACGCGGGGCGCTGCCCGCCCTGAACGACGCCCTGGAGAGGCACGGGACGGCGGTTCTCGTCGCCCCTCCCGGCACCGGCAAGACCACCCTCGTGCCGCTGGAGCTGGCCGGGCTGCTCGGGAACGGGCCTGCGCGTCGAGTGGTGGTCGCCGAACCCCGCCGTATCGCCGCCCGCGCCGCGGCCCGGCGGATGGCGTGGCTGCTGGGCGAGAAGGCCGGCGCGAGCGTCGGCCACACCGTGCGCGGCGAACGGGTGGTGGGCCGCCACACGCGCGTGGAGGTCGTGACGACCGGTGTGTTGTTGCAGCGGTTGCAACGGGACCAGGAGCTGTCCGGCGTCGACGTGGTGGTCCTCGACGAGTGCCACGAACGGCACCTGGACGCGGACACCACGGCGGCTTTCCTGTGGGACGTACGCGAGACGCTGCGGCCGGAGCTGCGGCTGGTGGCCGCGTCGGCGACCACGGACGCGGACGGCTGGGCGCGGCTGCTGGGCGGTGCGCCGGTGGTCGAGGCGGAGGGTGCCTCGTATCCGGTGGAGGTGGTGTGGTCACCGCCGAGCCGTCCGGTACGGCCGCCGCACGGCATGCGCGTGGACCCCGCGCTCCTCTCCCACGTGGCGTCGACGGTACGGCGGGCGTTGGCCGAGCGGGACGGGGACGTGCTGTGCTTCCTGCCGGGCGTGGGCGAGATCGCGCGCGTGGCGGGGCAGTTGGGGGCTCTGGAGGGCGTCGACGTGCTCCAGGTGCACGGGAGGGCGCCGGCCGCCGTGCAGGACGCGGTGCTGGCGGCGGGCGAACGGCGCCGGGTCGTCCTCGCCACTTCGGTGGCCGAGTCCTCGCTGACGGTGCCCGGAGTGCGGGTGGTCGTCGACTCCGGGCTGGCCCGCGAGCCCCGCGTCGACCACGCGCGCGGGCTGAGCGCGTTGACGACGGTACGGGCGTCGCAGGCGGCCGGACGGCAGCGGGCGGGGCGGGCCGGGCGTGAGGCGCCGGGGGCGGTGTACCGCTGCTGGGCGGAGGCCGAGGACGCGCGTCTGGCGCGCTTCCCGTCGCCGGAGATAAAGGTGGCCGACCTGACGGCGTTCGCCCTCCAGACGGCGTGCTGGGGCGATCCGGACGCCTCCGGGCTGGCGCTGCTGGATCCGCCGCCGGGCGGGGCGATGACGGCGGCGCGGGGCGTGCTGACGGCGATCGGCGCGGTGGACTCCGTCGGGCGAGCCACGGAAAGGGGCGTGCGGCTGGCCCGGCTGGGGTTGCATCCGCGACTGGGGCGGGCGTTGCTCGACGCTCCCGCTGGGGGTGCCGAAGTGGTCGCGCTGCTGTCCGAGGAGGCGCCCCGGGCGTACGGCGACGACCTGGCGGCCGCTCTGCGCTCTGCCCGGCGTGGGGGTGACGCCTATGCGGGACGGTGGCGTGCGGAGGTACGGAGGCTCCGGGCGAACGCCGACGACCCACCTGCGCCACAGCACGTCGCCGACCGCACCGTTGGACTCGTTGCCGCCCTCGCCTTCCCCGAACGCGTCGCCAAGGCCGACGGCGGGTCGTATCTCATGGCCTCCGGGACGCGTGCCGAGCTCGGTGAGGGCAGTCCGCTGCGCGGCGCCCCCTGGATCGCCGTCGCCGTCGCCGACCGGCCCGTCGGCAAGGGGCACGCGCGTGTGCAGCTTGCCGCCGTGGTGGATGAGGACATGGCCCGGAAGGCCGCCGCTTCGCTGTACTCCGAGGGCCCGGAGGTGCACTGGGCCGACGGGGACGTCGTCGCGCGGCGGGTGGAGCGGCTGGGGGCGATCGAGCTTGCCGTGCGGCCGTTGAAGGACGCCGACCGCACCCTCGTACGCCAGGCGCTTCTCGAAGGGCTGCGGGAGGAAGGGCTCGGTCTGTTGCGCTGGTCGGCCGATGCCCTCGTACTGCGGCAGCGGCTCGCCTTCCTTCATCTGCATCTTGGGGAGCCCTGGCCCGACGTCTCCGAAAATGCGCTGTACGCGCGCGTGGACGAGTGGTTGGAGCCGGAGTTGGGGCGGGCCCGGCGGCGGGCGGATCTCGGGCGGATCGACGCCGGGCAGGCGCTCGGCCGTCTGCTGCCCTGGGCGTCGGGGGAGGCGGGGCGGCTCGACGAGTTGGCGCCCGAGCGGATCGCCGTACCCAGTGGGTCCAGAATCCGGATCGACTACGGGAACGCCGAACAGCCCGTGCTCGCCGTGAAGTTGCAGGAGATGTTCGGGCTGCACGAGTCGCCCGCCGTGGCCGGGGTGCCGTTGCTGGTGCATCTGCTGTCGCCGGCCGGGCGGCCCGCCGCCGTGACCGCCGATCTCGCCTCCTTCTGGAGGGACGGCTACAAGGGGGTGCGCGCCGAGTTGCGGGGGCGGTATCCGAAGCATCCGTGGCCGGAGGACCCGGCATCCGCCGAGCCGACCCGGTACACCAACGCACGGCTCAGGCGATGACCGGTTCCGGTGTCTCGGACTCGGCGGGTTCCGGGTCCGCCGGGCGGCGGCCGCGGGCCTCCAGCCAGAGGGAGAGGGCGAGGAGGAGGGTGCCGAGGGCCAGGAAGCCCCAGGGGAGGTACGAGGTCATCAGCAGGACCAGCGTGCGGTTGGACTTGACCAGCGCGACCGTGTGCTTGATGTAGTCCTCGCGCATCTTCACGTGGCCGGCGAAGGCCGTCACCTTGTCGCGGTCGCCGAGGAGGGTGCCGCCGCGCAGCTCCTCCTTGTGGATCTCCTCGCCGTAGACGGGCGCGCCGGTGACCGGCTCGACCCAGAACTTGCGGACCGTCGTGTACCAGATGGTGGTGCCGGTCTTGGCGAGCGACGCCTGGGTGATGCCCTTGACGGGCATGGTCTTCGGGAAGTGGACCTTGGTCCAGGGGATGGTCTGCTCGAAGTAGTAGACCTTCAGGCCGCGGAAGTCCTGGGTACCCTTGTAGTGGATGGGGTTGGTGGTGCGGGTCTGCGCGTCGAAGTACTCGTAGTCCCGCTTCTGCGTCAGGAAGGGCCACTTGAACTCGATGCCGGTCCGCTTCACCGGGTCGCCGTCGACCATCTCGCCGGTCGCGTGCACCGGGGCCTGGGTGTGGGCGTCGAAGATGTAGCGCTCGGGGATCTTGGAGACCATCTTGCCGTCGGGGCCCTGGACGTAGGAGAGGCCGTCCCAGACGACGACGTCCCGGCCCGCCGTCTTCTCGATCTGCTTCGCGGCCTCCACGTTGCCCTTGAGGGTCTGCACGATGGTGACCTTGGGGACCGTGCGCGCCTTCATGGTGCCGTAGTCGAGGAGGGTCGCGTTCTTCGCCTCGAGGACCATGTCCTGGTACTGGTTGGCCGGGATCTTGGCCAGGCGCGGGAAGGCGTACCAGCGCAGCAGTGGGGACAGGGCCGCGAAGAACACGGCGAAGGCGAGCAGGACCAGACTGGCCTTGCGGCGCATCTCGGCCTCCCGGGCGGACGGCTAGGGGTGTGCGGGCACCGTCGTGAGCAGCGGTTTCGGGGACGTCTTGCCCGTCGGCTGCCCCATCGCGGTGATCGTGAGGACGAGCGCGAACGCGAGGGCGAGACCGGTCGCCGCGGCGATCAGGGCGCGCATGCCTGCCTCCCGACGGAGTGGAACTGATACATCGTCAGGTCCGGCACCGTAGCAACGGGTGGGCGAGATGAGAACACGTCGGACACGACAGACGAAGGGCGCCCGGTCCGCCGTGACGGATCGGGCGCCCTGCCGTGAAGGGACTTCGTTCTCGCTTACGAGGAGGCGCTCGCCGACGGGCTCGGGCTCGCCGAGTCGGCGGCCGCCACCGTCAACTGGACGTCGAGGGTGGCGCCGCCCGCGGTGGTGATGCGGAGCAGGAAGGTGCCGGTGGTGTCGTCCGCGTACAGCTTGGGCAGCTGGAGGACGCCCTTGTCGTCGGTGGTCAGGCCCGTCAGGGTGCGTACGGTCTTGCCGTCCGCGTCCTTGAAGTAGGGGCCCTTGTCGTTCTCGGTCGCGTCGTCCGCCGCCTTGATCAGGGTGGCGGTGGCCGCGACCTTGTCGGCGACGGCGCTCTTGTAGGTGGCCTTCACCTCGACCTGGTCGGCGAACTCGGCGCCCGGGGTGCAGGTCAGCGCGGTGTCACTGGTGCGGACGAGGGTGTCGGCGACGCGCTCGGTGACGGTGGCCGTGTAGTCGAGGCCGGTGATGGTGCGGCCCACGACGGTCGTGCGGACCGTGAAGTCGCCGGTCTTCTCGCCTGCCTGGAGCGCGGGCGCGACGGCCGTGCCGGTGCTGTTGGTGACGACCGTGGCCACGGTCTCGCCGCCGGTGAAGGTGGCGTCGGTGTCGCCGACGATGGTGAACCGGATGCGCACCTTGGCGACGGCCTTGCCGGCCTTGGTCTCGGCCTTGGTGCTGATCTTCTTGGTGAACGCGTCCCCGGCCATCGCGGTGAGCTTGGCGGTGCCGGCGTCCTCCAGGTGGTCCACCGTGTCGGTGGGTGTCGGAGTCGGCGTCGGCGAGCTCGGCGTGGACGGGCTCGGGCTGCTCGGCGCGCTCGGGCTCGGGGAGCCGGTGCCCGGCGTCGGCTTGGACGGCTTCGTCGGCGACGGCGTGGGGTTGGCCTTCTCGTCGTCGTCGCTGCGGTTGGAGGGGACCGAGCCGGTGCCGTCCGGGATCTCGTGGGTGCCCTTGCGGTAGTACTCCAGCCACGACAGGACGGTGTTCAGGTAGTCCTGCGAGTTGTTGTAGCTGAGGATCGCGCTGTTGAGGTTCGACTGCTGGGACAGGTCCCAGCCGTTGCGGCACAGGTAGTGGGCGGCGGCGAGGGCGGCGTCGTAGACGTTGTTGGGGTCCTTGACCCCGTCGCCGTTGCCGTCGCGGCCCGCCCAGGCCCAGGTCGACGGGATGAACTGCATGGGGCCGACGGCCTGGTCGTACGAGCTGTTGCCGTCGTACTTGCCGCCGTCGGTGTCCTTGATGAGCGCGAAGCCGTTGCCGTCGAGCTGCGGGCCGAGGATCGGGGTGATCGTGGTGCCGTTGGCGTCGACCTCGCCGCCGCGGGCCTGGCCCGACTCGACCTTGCCGATGGCGGCGAGCAGCTGCCAGGGCAGGTTGCAGCCGGGCTTGGCCTCCTGCATGGCCGTCTCGGCCTTCTTGTAGGCGTCGAGCACGGTCGCGGGGATGCCGGCCTCGGCCTCCCCCTGGGCGACCGGGGTGCCCGCGCCCGCGCTGGGCGAGGGGTTCGGACTCTTCAGCGGCGGGAGGTCCGTGTAATAGGGGGAGTTGCCGGTGGCGGCACCCGGGTCGGCGGTGGCGTCGGGTGTGGGCTGGGCGTCAGACGCGGACTGTCTGCCGTGGTCGTCCACGGTGACCCCCGGGGCCTGCGACGCGGACAGAGCCGCGACCGCGAGTGCCGCCACGGCGGTGGTCGCCGCGCCCTTGGCCAGCCTCCTGCCGAATTGCGCCGCCATAGAGTGAACCCCTCCCGTGGACGCCCGGGCGTCCCGTCTCCGTCGCTGCACTCGCACTGTGGTGCCGAGTCCGTGCCCTCGCCCTGTTGTGACGATCGACCTGCCGTGCCGGTTGCCCCGTGGTGCCGATCGGTATTCCGTTCGACATGTTCCCCGGCACGGTGACCCAGGCGACCCTATGACAACTTCCTTTCCATGGGGACCCGTTCGCGCCCGGTTTTCACCGGTTGGCCATGTCCTGTTGCCCCGCGGGTCCGTGCTCGTACAGGGCCCATACTGGACGGAATCGATCACCCCGGGCCAATCCCCTGCGCGAGGAGCTCCGTTGCCGTTCACCCTGAGCCACGCGGCGGCCGTACTGCCCGCCGTGCGCACCGACGGAACGGGCCGGGGGCGACTGGTTCCGGCCATGCTCGTGGCGGGGTCGTTCGCGCCCGACATGACCTACTACGCGGCGAGTGTCGTGCCCGGGGCGATGGAGTTCGGCGAGGTCACGCACTCCTTCCCCGGCGTCTTCACGGTCGACGTGCTGGTGTCCTGGATGCTGGCGGCCCTGTGGCTGCTGCTCCGCGAGCCACTCGTGGCGCTCCTCCCCCGCCCCTGGCAGCCCCGTCCGGCGGCCCTGCTCCACTGCGGGGCGCCGCGCGCCCGCGTACGGCCGTCGCTGGTGGCACGCTGGTACGTCTCCGCCTGTCTGGGCGCGCTGACCCATGTGGTGTGGGACGCGTTCACGCACCACGACCGGTGGGGGGTACGGCTGTTCCCGGTGCTCGGCGAGGACTTCGGGGGCTCGCCGCTGTTCTCGTACCTTCAGTACGCGAGTTCGGTGGTGGGGGCGGCGGTGATCGCCCTGTGGGTGGGGTGGGCTCTGCGGCGCGGGGTCGGGGCGGCGGCGGTTGCTCCGGCGGTCCCCGTGTTGTCCGTACGGGACCGGTGGTGGGCCGGGGTCGTCATCGGCGGGTGCGCCGGGGTCGCGGCGGTGGAGCGGGCAACGCGGTGGTGGGCGTACTGGAGTTCCACGGCGAAGCCCTGGGAACTGCTCCCGACCGTGTGCTTCGGCGCCGGCGCGGGGCTGGTCCTTGGCCTGCTGCTGTACGCCGCGGGGGTACGGGTGTGGCGCCCCGCGCCGACCACAGCCGAACCGGAGGCGGTCAGCGCCGCCGGGCGGGGTCGTCCGGGGGGCCGGTGAATTCGGCACGGTCGGCTGGGCCCACGGTTCGCCCGGGGAGTCTGCGCCGGAGGTCGGTGGCCGTGCGGCGCAGGGTGGTGGCGAGGTCGGTGGGGATGCTGCGCAGGGCAGTGGCGAGGTCGGTGGGGATGCGGGCGGTGCTTGCGTCGGCCGCGAAGGCCGGGACCGGCGCGGGGGGCACGACGGGCGCCGACTCGACACTCGCCTGCGCTCTCGCCGGACGGCGGTTGAGCATGCGTATACCCATGCCCGCATCCTTGCGGGAGCCGGGGGTGGGGGGCGCCTTGACGGGGGCCACGTGAGTGACACGCCCTGCGGGGCTTGGCCGGGGGTTGTGCGGGGCGTTTGACGGAGGGGGTCCGGGGGACGGCACCGCCGAATACGGGTTCTCGGGGGGGCAGCCCGAATAGCGACGGAGCAACCCCACCACGCCCAGAGCCCGCCAACCGCCCAGCGACCGCACGAGAGACCCGTCGCCACACAGCGCAAGGCCCGTCCCCGCACCGCAGGGGCCCACCGCCGCACGGCAACAAACCCGTCGCCGCATCACCCCGCCCGAGACCCACCGCCGCAGCACAGGAGGCCCGTCGCCGCAGCACAGGAGGCCCGTCGCCGCGCACCCCACAGGGCCGCCGCCACTCCGCCCCCGGCGAGGCCCGTCGCCGCACCCCCCGCCGCGACGACCCCCGCCCCACCGCCGCAGGCTAGTGCGCTGCCGACTCCCAGTCCGGGCCGTCGCCCACCGAGACGCCCAGGGGGACCCTGAGGTGGACCGCGTCGGACATTTCGCGGCGGACGATCTCCTCCACCGCCGCGCGCTCGCCCGGGGCGATCTCCAGGACGATTTCGTCGTGGACCTGGAGGAGCATGCGGGAGGTGAGGTCCGCCGTGCGCAGGGCCTTGTCGACGTTGAGCATGGCGATCTTGACGATGTCGGCCGCCGTGCCCTGGATGGGCGCGTTCAGGGCCATTCGTTCGGCCGCTTCCCGCCGCTGGCGGTTGTCGCTGTTGAGGTCGGGCAGGTAGCGGCGGCGGCCGAAGAGGGTCGCCGTGTAGCCGGTGGCGCGGGCCTCGTCGACGACCCGGCGGAGATAGTCCTGGACACCGCCGAAACGCTCGAAGTACGTGTCCATCAGGCCCCGTGCCTCGCCCGCGTCGATGTTCAGCTGCCCGGAGAGGCCGAAGGCCGACAGCCCGTACGCCAGCCCGTACGACATCGCCTTGATCTTGCGCCGCATCTCCGCGTCGACATGCTCCCGGTCGACCGAGAACACCTGCGCGGCCACCGTGTTGTGCAGGTCCTCGCCCGAGGTGAACGCCTCGATGAGGCCCTCGTCCTCGGAAAGGTGCGCCATCACGCGCAGTTCGATCTGGCTGTAGTCGGCGGTCATGAGGGACTCGAAGCCCTCACCGACCACGAAGCCCCGGCGGATCGCCCGGCCCTCGTCCGTGCGGACCGGGATGTTCTGCAGGTTCGGGTCGGTCGAGGACAGCCGGCCCGTGGCGGCGACCGTCTGGTTGAAAGTGGTGTGGATACGGCCGTCCGTCGCCACCGTCTTGATCAGGCCCTCCACGGTCACGCGGAGCTTGGCCTGCTCACGGTGGCGGAGCATGATCACCGGAAGTTCGTTGTCCGTCTGGGTGGCCAGCCACGCCAGCGCGTCCGCGTCCGTGGTGTAACCGGTCTTCGTGCGCTTCGTCCTGGGCAGGGCCAGCTCGCCGAAGAGGACCTCCTGGAGCTGCTTGGGCGAGCCCAGGTTGAACTCGTGCCCGGCCGCCGCGTGCGCCTCCTTCACCGCCTGCTGCACGGCGCCCGCGAACATCTGCTCCATGGCCTCCAGGTGGGCCCGGTCGGCCGCGATGCCGTGCCGCTCCATGCGGGCCAGCAGGGTGGAGGTCGGCAGCTCCATGTCGCGCAGCAGGTCGGCCGCGCCGACCTCCTGCAGCCGGCTCTCGAAGGCCTCGCCCAGGTCGTGCACGGCGCGGGCCTGCACCATCAGGGCCTCGGCCTCGGCACCGTCGTCCGCCCCGAAGGCCAGCTGGCCGTCGGCCGCGGCGGCAGGCGCCAGCTCGCGGCCCAGGTACTCAAGGGACAGCGCGTCCAGGTCGAAGGAGCGGCGGCCCGGCTTGACCAGGTACGCGGCGAGCGCGGTGTCCATGGAGACGCCGGCGATGCTCCAGCCGTGCTCGGCGAAGACCCGCATCGCGCCCTTGGCGTTGTGGAAGACCTTGGGGCGAGCGTCGTCGGCCAGCCACGCCGCGAACGCCGTCTCGTCGGCCTCGTCCAGCTGGGCCGGGTCGAACCAGGCGGCCGGCCCCTCCCCGGTGGCCAGCGCGACCTCGGCGACGGAGCCGGTGCCCAGCGCCCAGGTGTCGACGGTGGCGACGCCGAGGGTGGTACCGCCGTGCTCGGTGAGCCAGCCGGCCAGCTCGCCGGTGGAGAGCACCTTGCCGTCCAGCTCCACGCCGGCCACCACGACCGGGGCGTCCTCGGCCTCCTCGGCGCCCGGGTCGACGGCCAGCAGCCGCTCGCGCAGCGAGGGGTTCCTGATCTCCAGGGTGTCGAGGATCATCGCGAGCGTCTTGCGGTCGTACGGAGCGCGCTCCAGGTCGCCGACCGTCTTCGGCAGCTCGACCGTGCGCACCATCTCGGTGAGCCGGCGGTTGAGCTTGACGGCCTCCAGGTGGTCGCGGAGGTTCTGCCCGGCCTTGCCCTTGACCTCCTCGACGCGCTCGACGAGGTCGGCGAAGGACCCGAACTGGTTGATCCACTTCGCGGCCGTCTTCTCGCCGACGCCCGGGATGCCCGGCAGGTTGTCGGACGGGTCGCCGCGCAGGGCCGCGAAGTCGGGGTACTGGGCGGGTGTCAGGCCGTACTTCTCGAATACCTTCTCCGGGGTGAACCGGGTCAGCTCGGAGACGCCCTTCGTCGGGTACAGGACCGTGGTGCTGTCGGTGACCAGCTGGAAGGAGTCGCGGTCGCCGGTGACGATCAGCACCTCGAAGCCCTCGGCCTCGGCCTGGGTGGCGAGCGTGGCGATGATGTCGTCCGCCTCGAAGCCGTCCACGGCGAACCGCGAGACGTGCATCGCGTCGAGGACCTCGCCGATCAGCTCGACCTGGCCCTTGAACTCGTCCGGGGTCTTGGAGCGGTTGGCCTTGTACTCCGTGAACTCCTCGGAGCGCCAGGTCTTGCGGGAGACGTCGAAGGCCACCGCGAAGTGCGTGGGCTCCTCGTCACGCAGGGTGTTGGCGAGCATCGACGCGAAGCCGTAGATCGCGTTCGTCGGCTGGCCCGTCGCCGTCGTGAAGTTCTCCGCGGGCAGCGCGAAGAACGCGCGGTACGCCAGCGAATGCCCGTCCATGAGCATCAGCCGGGGCCGCTTGCCGCCGGAGTTGTTCTCGGTCTTCTTCGATGCTGTCTCTGCCACATCCCCGATCCTGCCATGCGCCACTGACAGTCCGGCCCGCCGCCGCTCGAACGCCCTCGCTGTCACCGGCACGTGCGAGGATCGAAGACGTACCGCACGTGTACGCGAAGGAGAGTGCGCGATGGCCAGCAAGGCGCCCAAGGGCGATCCGGTCCAGGACGCGCCGCAGGTCGGCGGGCCGAAGCACGCGGCGGCCGGGCTGCCGGCCATCGGGCACACGCTGCGCATCGCCCAGCAACAGATGGGTGTGAAGCGGACCCTGCTGACGCTGCTGAGCGTCAACCAGAAGGACGGCTTCGACTGCCCGGGCTGCGCCTGGCCGGAGCCGGACCACCGGCACGCCGCGGAGTTCTGTGAGAACGGCGCGAAGGCGGTCGCCGAGGAGGCCACCCTGCGCCGGGTCACCCCGGAGTTCTTCGCCGCGCACCCGGTCTCCGACCTGGCGACCCGGAGCGGCTACTGGCTGGGGCAGCAGGGGCGGCTGACGCACCCCGTGTACCTGCCCGAGGGCGGCACCCGCTACGAGCCGGTGAGCTGGGAGCGCGCCTTCGACATCGTCGCCGAGGAGCTCGCCGCCCTCGGTTCCCCGGACGAGGCCCTCTTCTACACCTCGGGCCGGACGAGCAACGAGGCCGCGTTCCTCTATCAGTTGTTCGCGCGGCAGCTCGGTACGAACAACCTGCCCGACTGCTCCAACATGTGCCACGAGTCGTCCGGTTCGGCCCTGAACGAGACGATCGGCATCGGCAAGGGCAGCGTCCACCTGGAGGACCTGTACAAGGCCGACCTGATCATCGTCGCCGGCCAGAACCCGGGCACCAACCACCCGCGCATGCTCTCCGCCCTGGAGAAGGCGAAGGCGAACGGCGCGAAGATCGTCAGCGTCAACCCGCTGCCCGAGGCGGGCCTGGAGAAGTTCAAGAACCCGCAGACCCCGCAGGGCATGCTCAAGGGCGCCGCGCTCACCGATCTGTTCCTGCAGATCCGCATCGGCGGCGACCAGGCCCTCTTCCGCCTCCTCAACAGGCTGATCCTCGAGACCGAAGGCGCGGTCGACGAGGAGTTCGTGCGCGAACACACCCATGGTTACGAGGAGTTCGTGGCCGCTGCCAAGGCCGCCGACTGGGACGAGACGCTCGCCGCGACCGGTCTCACGCGCACGGAGATCGAGCAGGCCCTCGGCATGGTGCTCGACTCCAAGCGCACCATCGTGTGCTGGGCGATGGGCCTGACCCAGCACAAGCACTCCGTGCCGACCATCCGCGAGGTGGTCAACTTCCTTCTGCTGCGCGGCAACATCGGCCGCCCGGGCGCGGGCGTGTGCCCGGTGCGCGGTCATTCGAACGTGCAGGGCGACCGCACGATGGGCATCTTCGAGCGGCCCGCGCCCGCCTTCCTGGACGCCCTGGAGAAGGAGTTCGGCTTCGCGCCCCCGCGCGAGCACGGCTACGACACCGTCGAGGCGATCCGCGCCCTGCGCGACGGCAGGGCCAAGGTCTTCTTCGCCATGGGCGGCAACTTCGTCTCCGCCTCCCCCGACACCGAGGTCACCGAGGCGGCCATGCGGCGCGCCCGGCTGACGGTGCACGTGTCGACGAAGCTCAACCGCTCGCACGCGGTCACGGGCGCGCGTGCCCTGATCCTGCCGACGCTCGGGCGCACCGAGCGCGATCTCCAGGTCGGCCCGAATGGGAAAAGCACAGAGCAGTTCGTGACCGTCGAGGACTCCATGGGGATGGTGCACGCCTCCCGCGGCCGTCTGGAGCCCGCGAGCGCCCATCTGCTGTCCGAGCCGGCCATCGTGTGCCGGCTGGCCCGCCGGGTGCTGGGCGCGGCGAACTCGGTGCCCTGGGAGGAGTTCGAGAAGGACTACGCGACCGTCCGCGACCGCATCGCGCGCGTGGTGCCCGGCTTCGAGGACTTCAACGCGCGCGTGGCGCACCCCGGCGGCTTCGCGCTCCCGCACGCCCCGCGCGACGAGCGCCGCTTCCCGACCAGGACCGGCAAGGCCAACTTCACCGCGGCCCCCGTGGAGTACCCCGAACTGCCAGCGGGCCGGCTGCTGTTGCAGACCCTGCGCTCGCACGACCAGTACAACACCACGATCTACGGCCTCGACGACCGCTACCGGGGGATCAGGAACGGCCGCCGGGTCGTGCTGGTCAACCCCGAAGACGCGCGGCGGCTGAAGCTCGCGGACGGCTCCTACGTCGACCTCGTCAGCGAGTGGCGGGACGGCGTCGAGCGCCGGGCGCCCGGCTTCCGGGTCGTGCACTACCCGACGGCGCGGGGCTGCGCGGCCGCCTACTACCCGGAGACCAACGTCCTGGTCCCGCTGGACGCCACCGCGGACACCAGCAACACCCCGGCCAGCAAGTCCGTCGTCGTACGTCTGGAACAATCGGCAACCGACTGAGCGTTTGCTCAGGCAGGTTGCACGACTGATCACGACGAACGGAGCACGGCCCATGGGCGAGCACCAGTATGTGAGGTTCCCGCAGGAGGTCATCGACGAGTACGCCGCGCTCGGCGTCGACCTGCCGGCCCTGTTCTCCGCGGGCCACCTGGGGACGCGCATGGGCGTGGAGATCCTGGAGGCCTCCGCGGACCGCGTCGTCGGCACCATGCCGGTGGAGGGCAACACCCAGCCCTACGGCCTGCTGCACGGCGGCGCCTCCGCGGTGCTGGCCGAGACGCTCGGCTCCGTCGGTTCGATGCTGCACGGCGGCAGCTCCAAGATCGCGGTCGGCGTCGACCTGAACTGCACCCATCACCGGGGCGCGCGCTCGGGCCTGGTGACCGGAGTGGCGACGCCCGTGCACCGGGGGCGCTCGACGGCGACGTACGAGATCGTGATCAGTGACGAGGAGGGGCGGCGCGTGTGCAGTGCGCGGCTGACCTGTCTGCTGCGTGACGTCAGGCCGGGCGACGGGGCGCATCTGAGCTCCGCGGGCTGACCGGCCGCCGGTGCCGGGGGACGGGCTCGCCACCGGCATCTATCCCACGCCACCCCTCTCACCTACCGTTTCCCCATGAGGCTGCGGTCATGAGCGGCATCGGTCCCGTCGAACCCGTCGGCTCCGCCGGGCCGGCCGAAGGCCACGACGTCATCGGCGCCGATGCCCCGCGCCTCACCGACCGCTGGCCCACCGTCTCGCCACGCGCCCGCCGGACCGCGCTCGGGGCCGGCGTGATCGCCGCCGTCACCGCCGTGGCCCTGCTCGCGCCGCAGGCCGGCAGCCCCGACCACGCCCGGCCGCCGGACCCGATCCCCTACCCGGCGAACGTCACCGACTGGCACTACCTGGGCCTCGGTGAACCCCTCGCCTCCCGTGCCACCGGCGGGAGTTTCCGCTTCGCCGTGTCCGTCGACATCGGCCCGCCCGTGACCCTGACGGTCCTCGACGCCGCCTTCCCGGGACTCACCGCGCACGCCACGCCGCGGCCCGCTTTTACCGTTCTCGCCGGGACGACACGCCGGGTCACCGTAAAGATTTCGGTGTCCGACTGTTCGGGCCTGCCCGTGAGCGCCGACCTACCCTTTCTTGACGTAACGCTCCGTAACACGCGCGCAATACAACACCACAGCTTCATCTTCGACGGCGCGTACGCCCGTGATCTCTCCACTCTGTTCCGGCGGGCCTGCAACCGCTCTCCCGCCCGTCCGGCCCCACGGCCAAGCGGAAGTGCAGGTTCTCAGAATGCGGACTGAGAGGATAATCCGCCAAAACGGCTGAGAGCCGCCGTCCGATACCTCGCTCCGCACCACGTCATAACAAGAAAGTCACAAGCCAGCGCACGGCGATGCTCCTGCCCACAGATCGGGCTTAGAGTCACGGCCAGTCACCGCTCCATCGGGAGTTCGGTACCAGCGCGGCATCCAACGTCCCCACCGGGGCGGACATGCCTGCGGAAAGGACTGATTGTGCGACAGCGTTCCTTGGTGGTTCTTACCTCCGTCCTAGCGACTGGAGCTCTGACGCTCACCGCCTGCGGCTCCCGAGACGACAGCGGTGACAAGAGCGACAGCGGTTCGAGCGTCACGTACACCATCGGTGTCGACGCCCCGCTCTCCGGCGAGAACTCGACCACCGGTCTCGGTATCCAGTACGGCGTCCAGGTCGCCGTCGACGACGCCAACAAGAACAACTGGGTTCCCGGCGTCAAGTTCAAGGTCGAGCCCCTCGACGACAAGGCGCAGCCGGCCACCGGCCAGCAGAACGCCACCAAGCTCGTCGGCGACAAGAACGTCGTGGGCACCGTCGGCCCCCTGAACTCCGGCGTCGCCCAGTCGATGCAGCAGGTGTTCGCCTCGGCCAACATGGTCGAGATCTCCCCCTCGAACACCAACCCCGAGCTGACCCAGGGCAAGAACTGGCAGACGGCGAAGAAGCGGCCGTACAAGACGTACTTCCGCACCGCCACCACCGACGAGCTGCAGGGCAGCTTCGCCGCCGACTACGCGTACAACGGCCTCAAGAAGAAGAAGGCCTTCGTCGTCGACGACAAGCAGACCTACGGCGCCGGCCTCGCCAAGATCTTCGCCGACAAGTTCAAGGGCCTCGGCGGCACGGTCGTCCAGACCGACCACGTCAACACCGGTGACAAGGACTTCGGTTCGCTCGTCACCAAGATCAAGAACTCCAAGGCCGACCTGCTCTACTACGGCGGCCAGTACGACGAGTCCTCGCTGATCACCAAGCAGCTCAAGGACGCCGGCGTCAAGATCCCGCTGTTCGGCGGCGACGGCATGTACGCCACCACCTACATCGACGTCGCGGGCAAGGCCGCCGAGGGCGACCTCGTCACCTCTGTCGGCGTCCCGGTCGACACCCTGCCCGCCGCCAAGCAGTTCGTCGAGACCTACAAGGCCAAGGGCTACAAGGGTGACTACGGCGCCTACGGCGGTTACTCCTACGACGCCGCCACCGCCATCATCAAGGCCGTGAAGGCCGTCAAGGACGCCAACAGCGGCAAGCTGCCCAGCGACATCAACGACCTGCGTTCCAAGGTCGTCGACGAGGTCGGCAAGTCCGACTTCCAGGGCATCACCGGCAAGGTCTCCTTCGACGAGTACGGCGACACCGGCAACAAGCAGCTCACCGTCTACCAGGTCGAGAACGGCGCGTGGAAGGCTGTGAAGACGGGCACCGCCAGCTGACGCTCGCAGTACCGGCAAGACCGCACCACGGGCCGCGCGGAAGGAGGATCCCGACCGCGCGGCCCGTTTCCACACCCAGAACCTGCTCACGCCCCGTGCACACACACAACGACTCTGTGCACACGACCACCAGCGACATGGAGGCCACGCGGTGAACACCCTGCCGCAGCAGCTGGCCAACGGGCTGCTTCTCGGCTCGATGTACGGGCTGATCGCCATCGGTTACACGATGGTGTACGGCATCGTCCAGCTCATCAACTTCGCGCACGGCGAGATCTTCATGACCGGGGCCTTCGGCGCCCTCACGGTCTACCTCTACATCCTGCCCGACGGCACCCCCATGGCCGCCGCCATCCCCCTGATGCTGGTCGGCGGCGCCATCGTCTCCGTCCTGATCGCGGTCGGCGCGGAACGGTTCGCCTATCGGCCCCTGCGCGGAGCACCACGCCTGGCACCGCTCATCACCGCCATCGGTCTCTCCCTGGCCCTCCAGGAAGCCGTCCGCAACTTCTACCCCAACGCGGACAAGGCCCTCCCCTTCCCCGGCCTCGACGCCACCCACGACATCGGCTCCGTCACCATCAAGGACGCCGACATCTTCCTGATCGCCGCCGCGATCATCTGTATGTCAGCGCTCGCCTGGTTCGTCCGCAAGTCCCGCACCGGCCGCGCCATGCAGGCCACCGCGCAGGACCCGGACACCGCGCAGCTCATGGGCATCGACACCAACCGCATCATCGTGATCGCGTTCGCCATCGGCGGCTTCTTCGCCGCCGTCGCCGCCCTCGCCTTCGGCCTCAAGTACGGCAGCATCGACTACCGCATGGGCTTCCTGATGGGCCTCAAGGCCTTCACCGCGGCCGTCCTCGGCGGTATCGGCAACATCTACGGCGCGATGCTCGGCGGCGTCGTCCTCGGCATCGCCGAGACCCTCGCCTCCGCCTACATCAACAACATCCCCGGCATGCAGCAGCTCGGCGGCCAGAGCTGGGCCAACGTCTGGGCCTTCGTACTCCTCATCCTGGTGCTCCTCTTCAGGCCACAGGGTCTGCTCGGCGAGCGCGTCGCGGACAGGGCGTGATGACATGACCGAGACGACCAAGACCCCCGCCACGCCGCCCTCCGACGCCGTGCCCACCCGCCCGGCGCACGGTCTCGTCCCGCTGCCCGAGGCGGCCGCCCGCGCCCTGCTGCTGGTCGGCGGCATCGCGACCGTCGCGTCCACGTTCCTCGCCTGGACCTGGACCTCGGAGTTCCCGGGCGACCTCACCGTCACCGGCTACCCGGGCGGCCTGCAGTGGCTGTCCCTCATCGCCGGCGTCCTCACCGCCGTGTTCGCCCTCGCCTCGTACGGCATCCGGGGCCTCGGCTGGCTGCTGCCCGCCCGCAACAACGCGCCGCTCGTCCTGGTGGCCCTCGGCGGCTTCGCCGTCACCTGGTTCACCGCGATCGAGATCGCCGCCAAGCTCGGCGGCGTCGCCAACTGGGAGACCGGCACCTGGATCGCGATCATCGCCTCCCTGCTGCCCGTCCTCGGCGCCCTCGCGCTCCCCCCGGACAACGCGGAGACCAAGGACTTCTTCAAGTCCTACCTGCCCAAGCCGGACCGCATCCCGGCCCCGCAGCCGACCAGCCCCTGGATCCAGCGGGCCGTCATCACCGTCGGCACCATCATCGGCCTCGCCGTCTTCACCTACGGCATCGACACCGAGTACGGCGAGCTGTTCATCGGCTTCCTGATCGTCGTCGTCTTCGCCGTCTGGGCACTGCACACGGCCGGCCTGCTCGACCGCTTCTCGGCCATGGTCGCCGCCAACCGCAGCTTCACGCTCGCCATGGGCTTCCTCGCGGCCATCGCCTTCCCGTTCACCCAGACCGACGACCACTACGCCAACATCGGCGTCAACATCCTGATCTTCGGGACCGTCGCCCTTGGGCTGAACATCGTCGTCGGCCTCGCCGGCCTTCTCGACCTCGGTTATGTCGCCTTCCTCGGCGTCGGCGCCTACACGGCCGCCCTGGTCTCCGGCTCGGAGTTCTCCAAGTTCTCCGGCGTCCAGTTCCCCTTCTGGGCCGCCGCCCTCACCGGCGCCGCCGCCTCGCTGCTCTTCGGCGTCCTCATCGGCGCCCCGACCCTGCGGCTGCGCGGCGACTACCTCGCCATCGTGACCCTCGGCTTCGGAGAGATCTTCCGCATCGCCGTCAACAACATGGACGGCGAGTCCGGACCCGACCTCACCAACGGCCCCAACGGCATCCCCGCCATCCCCGACCTGAACCTCCTCGGGTTCAACTTCGGGGAGCCGCACGACCTCGGCGGGTTCACCCTCGGCCGGTTCGCCAACTACTACCTGCTGATGGTCCTGATCATGGCGATCGTGGTCACCGTCTACAACCGCGCCGCCGACTCCCGCATCGGCCGCTCCTGGATCGCCATCCGCGAGGACGAGACCGCCGCCACCGCCATGGGCATCAACGGCTTCCGCGTCAAGCTCATCGCCTTCGCGCTGGGCGCCTCGCTGGCGGGTCTCGCCGGTACGGTCAGCGCGCACGTGACGTACAGCGTGGTCCCGAACCCCTACCAGTTCGCCGGCTCCACCCCGCCCAACTCGGCCTTCCTGCTGGCCGCCGTCGTCCTCGGCGGCATGGGCACGGTCGCGGGCCCCATCCTCGGCGCGGCGCTGCTCTACCTGCTCCCGGAGAAGCTCGACTTCCTCCAGGACAAGTCCCTGCTCGCCTTCGGCATCGCGCTCATCCTCCTGATGCGCTTCCGCCCCGAGGGCATCATCGCCAACCGCCGCCGCCAGCTCGAATTCCACGAGACCGGCCAACTCGACGTACCGGACACCGAAACGCTGACGGACGAACCGGCCATCACCAAGGCAGGGGCGTAAAGAACCATGACGACACCTGTACTCGAAGCCCGCGACGTCACCATGCGCTTCGGCGGCCTCACCGCCGTCCGGTCGGTGGACTTCACGGTGAACTCCGGCGAGATCGTCGGACTCATCGGCCCCAACGGCGCCGGCAAGACAACGTTCTTCAACTGCCTCACGGGCCTGTACATCCCGACGGAAGGCACCGTCTCCTACAAGGGCACGGTCCTCCCGCCCAAGCCCCACCTGGTGACGAAGGCGGGCATCGCCCGTACGTTCCAGAACATCCGTCTCTTCGCCAACATGACGGTCCTCGAGAACGTCCTCGTCGGCCGCCACACCCGCACCAAGGAAGGCCTCTGGTCGGCCCTGCTGCGCGGCCCCGGCTTCAAGAAGGCGGAGAAGGCCAGCGAGGACCGGGCCATGGAACTCCTGGAGTTCATCGGCCTGGCCCACAAGCGCGACCACCTCGCCCGCAACCTCCCCTACGGCGAGCAGCGCAAGCTGGAGATCGCGCGGGCGCTGGCGTCCGAGCCGGGCCTGCTGCTGCTCGACGAGCCGACGGCCGGCATGAACCCCCAGGAGACCCGGGCCACCGAGGAACTGGTCTTCGCCATCCGGGACATGGGCATCGCCGTCCTCGTCATCGAGCACGACATGCGCTTCATCTTCAACCTCTGCGACCGTGTCGCCGTCCTCGTCCAGGGCGAGAAGCTCGTCGAGGGAACCTCCGAGGTCGTCCAGGCCGACGAGCGGGTCATCGCCGCCTACCTGGGCGAACCGTTCGAGGGCGACCCCGGCGAGGCGGAGGCGGCCGAGGTCGCCGCCGCCGAGGGCACCGCCGGCACCACCAAGGGAGACGCCCAGTGACCGCACTGCTAGAGGTCGAGGACCTCCGGGTCGCCTATGGCAAGATCGAGGCCGTCAAGGGCATCTCCTTCGCCGTCGAGGCGGGCCAGGTCGTCACCCTGATCGGCACCAACGGCGCCGGCAAGACCACGACCCTGCGCACCCTGTCCGGCCTGCTCAAGCCCAGCTCCGGCAAGATCACGTTCGACGGCAAGCCGCTCAGCGGTGTCGCCGCGCACAAGATCGTCGCCCTCGGGCTCGCCCACTCCCCCGAAGGCCGGCACATCTTCCCGCGCCTGACCATCGAGGAGAACCTCCAGCTCGGCGCCTTCCTCCGCAAGGACAAGGAAGGCATCGAGAAGGACATCCAGCGCGCTTACGACCTCTTCCCGATCCTCGGTGAGCGCCGTAGGCAGGCCGCGGGAACCCTCTCGGGCGGCGAGCAGCAGATGCTCGCCATGGGCCGCGCCCTGATGTCCCAGCCGAAGCTGCTGATGCTCGACGAGCCCTCCATGGGCCTCTCGCCGATCATGATGCAGAAGATCATGTCCACCATCGTCGAACTCAAGTCCCAGGGCACGACCATCCTCCTGGTCGAACAGAACGCCCAGGCGGCCCTCTCCCTGGCCGACCAGGGCCACGTCATGGAGGTCGGCAACATCGTCCTCTCCGGCACGGGCCAGGACCTGCTGCACGACGAGTCCGTACGGAAGGCGTACCTCGGCGAGGACTGACGGTTCTTCGACTACTTCGATCACGACAGAGGCCCGCGCCCCCTGCTTCAGGGGGCGCGGGCCTCTGTCGTACGTACTACGCCTGCGTCAGCCGTTCTTGCCGGCCTTCTTCTCGTCGGCGTCCTGGATGACGGCCTCGGCGACCTGCTGCATGGACATCCGGCGGTCCATGGAGGTCTTCTGGATCCACCGGAAGGCAGCGGGCTCGGTCAGGCCGTACTCGGTCTGGAGGATGGACTTGGCCCGGTCGACGAGCTTGCGGGTCTCAAGGCGGAGCGTGAGGTCGGCGACCTCCTTCTCCAGCTCCTTGAGCTCGGTGAACCGGGAGACGGCCATCTCGATCGCCGGAACGACGTCACTCTTGCTGAACGGCTTCACGAGGTAGGCCATGGCACCGGCATCGCGGGCACGCTCGACCAGATCGCGCTGCGAGAAGGCGGTGAGCATGAGAACGGGGGCGATGCTCTCCTCGGCGATCTTCTCGGCGGCGGAGATACCGTCCAGCTTGGGCATTTTCACGTCGAGGATGACGAGGTCGGGCCGGTGTTCGCGGGCGAGCTCGATCGCCTGCTCGCCGTCACCGGCCTCACCGACGACGCTGTAGCCCTCCTCCTCCAGCATCTCTTTGAGATCGAGCCGGATCAGGGCCTCGTCCTCGGCGATGACGACACGGGTCGTCAGCGGAGGCACGTGCGACTTGTCGTCGTCGGGCGCGTCTACGGGCTGTGGCGACTCGGGGGCGGTCACGGGGGCTCCTTGTTCAGGGCAGGGGTGCTGCTGACAAGAGACTACCTAGCTGCGATAAGGTAGGGGCACAGCGGGTGACCGCTGACCTTTGTTTTAGAGGAAGCCCCGGTAGCCCAGCGGTAGAGGCACGGTGCTCAAACCACCGACAGCGTCGGTTCGAATCCGACCCGGGGCACTTTTCCTTCGATTCGAAGGCGACGCCAAAAGCGGATGTCCACGTTCTCGTGAGCATCCGCTTTTTGCTGCGCGGCCCTGGTTACTACCTGCGGATCGCGTGCGCCGACGCACGGCCGGGGCACTCGACCACGTAGGCATCGAAACAAAGGCAGTTGTACAGCCACCCGAGCGTGCCCGCCCACGGCAGTCCCGCGATGCCGGGAGGGGCTTTCGATGTGGTCCGTCGTCGATGACGCCGAGCGCGCGCAGTGGGACCTCGTGCCGCTCCAGAGTGTCGGGCCGCTCCGCTTCGGGACGGGTTTGGAGGAGATGACCTCGGCCATGAAGTCACACGGCTTCACCGTCACCGCCTCCCCCACGACACGGCAACTCAGCACCCTGGTACGGAACAGGTGCTCAGTGCTTCTGTCCCACGCCTTCTTCATCGGTGCTACTTGGGACTGTCGTCCTCCCCGATGTGGTGCACCCGCACCATGTTCGTCGAGCCCGACACCCCGGGCGGCGAACCCGCCGTGATCACGACCACGTCGCCCTTCTCGCACCGCCCGTACTTCAACAACAGCTCGTCGACCTGGTCGACCATCGCGTCCGTCGAGTCCACCTGCGGCCCCAGGAAGGTCTCCGCGCCCCACGTCAGGCTCAGTTGGGAACGGGTGGCCGGGTCCGGGGTGAAGGCCAGGAGGGGGATCGGGGAGCGGTAGCGGGAGAGGCGGCGGGCCGTGTCTCCGGACTGGGTGAAGGCGACCAGGAATTTGGCGCCGAGGAAGTCGCCCATCTCTGCCGCCGCCCGGGCCACCGCGCCGCCCTGGGTGCGGGGCTTGTTCCGTTCGGTGAGAGGCGGGAGGCCCTTTGCGAGGATGTCTTCCTCCGCGGCTTCCACGATCTTCGCCATCGTGCGGACCGTCTCGACGGGGTACTTGCCGACACTAGTCTCGCCGGACAGCATCACCGCGTCCGTGCCGTCGATGACCGCGTTGGCGACATCGGAAGCCTCCGCGCGCGTCGGGCGGGAGTTCTCGATCATCGAGTCGAGCATCTGGGTCGCCACGATCACCGGCTTGGCGTTCCGCTTCGCCAGCTTGATCGCCCGCTTCTGGACGATCGGGACGGCTTCGAGGGGCATTTCCACGCCCAGGTCCCCGCGCGCGACCATGATCCCGTCGAAGGCCGCCACGATGTCGTCGATCGCCTCGACTGCCTGGGGCTTCTCGACCTTGGCGATGACGGGGAGCCGACGGTGCTCCTCGTCCATGATCCGGTGGACGCCCTCGATGTCACGGCCGCTGCGGACGAAGGACAGGGCGATGACGTCGAACCCCGTGCGCAGGGCCCAGCGGAGGTCCGCTTCGTCCTTCTCCGAGAGGGCGGGGACGGAGACCGCGACGCCGGGGAGGTTGAGGCCCTTGTGGTCGGAGACCATGCCGCCCTCGACGACCGTGGTGTGCACGCGAGGGCCGTCCACCTCGGTGACCTCGAGGCAGACCTTCCCGTCGTCGACGAGGATGCGCTCGCCGGGAGTGACGTCGGCGGCGAGGCCGGAGTACGTGGTTCCGCAGCTGTGGCCGTTGCCCTCGAAGCCTTCTTCGACCGTGATGGTGAAGGTGTCACCGCGTTCAAGGAGTACGGGGCCCTCGGTGAATCGGCCGAGTCGGATCTTCGGGCCCTGAAGGTCGGCGAGCATTCCGACGCTGCGGCCGCTCTCGTCGGCGGCCTTCCGAACGCGGTGGTAGCGCTCCTCGTGTTCGGCGTAGCCGCCGTGGCTGAGGTTGAAGCGGGCGACGTCCATCCCGGCCTCGACCAGGGCTTTGATCTGGTCGTACGAGTCGGTGGCGGGGCCCAGAGTACAGACGATCTTCGCTCGGCGCATACTTCGAGCCTAGGCCTTACCGGTGGGTAGGGAATTGGTCCCGCATGGCCACTCAACAACCTTTGCGTGAAGGGCTGTTGACAAGTATTGAATTGTGCACGGGGGCGCTCCGATGAGCATTTCTACGGCGGTTTCTACAGCGTCGGCGGCGCCATGGTGAAGCGTGCGTTGACCGCCGCGTACACCTGTTGGCGCTGGGGTTCGAGGTCGAGGGGTGCGGCGGCGGTGTCCTCGGCGGCGGCGCCGTACGCCATGGATCGCATCCGCCCCTGGGGCTGGACGTAGGGGCGGGCGTCCTCCGCTCCGATGTCCGCCAGTTCCACGAGCGCGGCGAGTGACGTGCCGAGGGCCTCCGCGTACTCCCGCGCCCGCTGGACCGCCTCCTGCACGGCCTGCTGCCGGGCCTGCCGGTGGGCCGGCGAGTCCGGCCGCAGCGCCCACCAGGGCCCGTCGACCCGGGTCAGCTCCAAGTCGGCCAGCCGGGTGGTGAGTTCGCCGAGCGCGGTGAAGTCGGTCAGCTCGGCGGTGATGTGGACGCGGCCGTGGTAGGCGTGGACGCGCTCGCCCCGGCCCTTCTCCTTCAGTTCCGGACTGATGGAGAACGCGCCGGTCTCCAGCCGCTCCACCGCCTCGCCGTACGTCTTGATGAGGTCGAGGGCGCCGGCATTTCGGCGGGTGAGGTCGTCGAGGGCGGCGCGGCGGTCCTTGCCGCGGGAGGCGACGGTGACGCCGATGCGGGCGATCTCGGGGTCGACCTCGAGATGGGCCTCGCCGCGGACGGCGATGCGGGGGGCGTCGGGGGTGCCGTAGGGGACGGCGGGCTGCGGGTCGTCCGGCGAAGAGGTGGCCATACGCCCCACTCTGTCAGCTCTTGGCCGGTCGCAGCGCGGCGGTTGACCGCTTCGGTCATCCAATCGCAACCTGCGGGACCTGTTGCCGCCGGTCATGCGCAGGTCAGAATCTACGCGCGTTGTTGACCATTCCCCTAGGAGACCGAGACATGCCCTTGAACCGCCGGAAGTTCCTGCAGAAGTCCGCCGCGACCGGGGCGGGGGTGGCGGTGGCGAGCGCCGTCGCGGCTCCGGCGGCGCAGGCGGCCGAGGCCACGGCGGCGAAGAAGCCCGCCAAGCGGTACGCGCTGACCGTCATGGGCACCACCGACCTGCATGGGCACGTCTTCAACTGGGACTACTTCAAGGACGCGGAGTACAAGGACGCGGCCGGCAACGCGCAGGGCCTGTCCCGGATCTCGACGCTGGTGAACCAGCTGCGGGAGGAGAAGGGGCGGTGCAACACGCTGCTGCTCGACGCGGGCGACACGATCCAGGGCACCCCGCTGACGTACTACTACGCGAAGGTCGACCCGATCACCGCCAAGGGCGGTCCGGTGCACCCGATGGCGCAGGCGATGAACGCGATCGGGTACGACGCGGCGGCGCTGGGCAACCACGAGTTCAACTACGGCATCGAGACGCTGCGGAAGTTCGAGCAGCAGTGCCGCTTCCCGCTGCTGGGCGCGAACGCGGTCGACGCGAAGACACAGAAGCCCGCCTTCCCGCCGTACTTCATCAAGAAGTTCCACGTCCCCGGGCTGCCGCCGGTCAAGGTCGCGGTGCTCGGGCTGACGAACCCGGGTATCGCGATCTGGGACAAGGCGTACGTGCAGGGGAAGTTGGAGTTCCCCGGCCTGGAGGAGCAGGCCGCGAAGTGGGTGCCGAAGCTGAAGTCGATGGGTGCGGACGTCGTCATCGTCTCCGCGCACAGCGGTTCCTCGGGCACTTCCTCGTACGGTGACCAGCTGCCGTACGTGGAGAACTCGGCGGCCCTGGTGGCGCAGCAGGTGCCGGACATCGACGCGATCCTGGTCGGCCACGCGCACGTGGAGATCCCGGAGTTGAAGGTCACCAACGCCAAGTCCGGGAAGACGGTGGTGCTTTCGGAGCCGCTGGCGTACGCGGAGCGGCTGTCGGTCTTCGACGTGCAGCTGGTCTTCGCGAAGGGCCGCTGGACGGTCGAGTCGGTGTCGTCGAAGGTGCTGAACTCGAACACCGTCGCCGACGACCCGAAGATCACCAAGCTGCTCTCGGACGAGCACGCGAAGGTCGTTCAGTACGTCAACCAGGTCGTCGGGACGGCGACGGAGACGCTGACGACGGTCGAGGCGCGCTACAAGGACGCCCCGATCATCGACCTGATCACCAAGGTCCAGGAGGACGTGGTCAAGGCGGCGCTGGCGAGCACCTCGTACGCCTCGCTGCCGGTGATCGCGCAGGCCTCGCCGTTCTCGCGGACCTCGGAGATCCCGGCCGGCAACGTGACGATCCGGGACCTCTCCAGCCTCTACGTGTACGACAACACGCTGGTCGCGAAGCTGCTGACGGGCGCGCAGCTGCGGGCTTACCTGGAGTACTCGGCGCAGTACTTCGTGCAGACCGCGGCGGACGCCACGGTCGACGTGGAGAAGCTGACGAACGCGAACAGCCGTCCGGACTACAACTACGACTACGTGTCGGGACTTTCGTACGACATCGACATCGCCCAGGCGCCCGGTTCGCGGATCAAGAACCTCACCTACAACGGGGCCGCGCTGGACGACACGCAGCAGTTCGTGTTCGCGGTGAACAACTACCGTGCCAACGGCGGCGGCGCCTTCCCGCACGTGGCCTCCGCGACCGAACTGTGGTCGGAGTCGACGGAGATCCGCACCCGGATCGCGGAGTGGGTCACCACGAAGGGCGTCCTGGACCCGAAGGACTTCGCGTCGGCGGACTGGAAGCTGACCCGGGACGGCACGCCCGTCTTCTAGGCGCCTGCCGCTACAGGTCCAGCAGGGTCACGTCCACGGCGTCGGCGATGGCTTTCGCGCCGGCGTCGTTGACGTGGAGGCCGTCGCCGGCGTTGAACTCGGCGCGGATCCGGTCGGGTTGGTCCGGGTCCGCGACGGCGGCGGCGACGTCCACGACCGCGTCGAAGGGGTGGCCGTCGCCGAGCAGCCAGGCGTTGACCTCGCTCCGCACGGCCTGGCCGGTCTCGGTGTCGTAGCCGTCGTGGACGGTGCCGCGGTAGGGGCCGATGGTGGAGCCGAGGACGGTGAGGCCGGCCGCGTGCAGCCGGTCGGCGAGGGCGGTCAGGCCCGCGATGAACTCCTCGGCACTTGGCCCTTCGGCGGGCTCGGGGTAGGCGATGTGGCCGGGCAGGCCGAGGTCGTTGAGGCCGATGTGGATCAGGACGTGGCTGACGCCGGGCACGGCGAGGACGTCGTGGTCGATGCGGGACAGCAGGTGGTCGCCGATCTCGTCGGTGAGCAGGCGGTTGCCGGAGATGCCCTGGTTGACGATCCAGCCGCGGGTGAGCCGGCGGCTGAGCCGGGCCGGGAAGCTGTTGTCGGCGCCGGGCGTGGTGGCCGCCCCCTCGATCCAGGAGTCGCCGAACGCGACGGCGATACGGGTGCCCTCGGGGGCGAGGACGTCGACGCCGGTGAGGTAGTGGCCGGTCGGCAACTCCTCGGCGCCTTCGAGGAGTTCGGCGGACAGTCGCTCGCCGGGGACGGCGTACCCGATGTCGTAAGGGATCGCGGTGTACGTGCTCGGCCCCGTGTCGCCCGGCAGGTAGAGGCTGACCGTGAGCTCCTCCCCCGCGCTCACCGGCAGCTCGACCGGATCGCTGACGAGTTCCTCGCCGACCGGGACGGTGGCCGTCTCGGCGCCCGAGAAGCGCAGGGGGGTGTCGCTGCCGGGGTCGATACCGCTGCCCCGGGTGCGTACGGCGAGGTGGGCGCCGCCGATGCGGAGGGGCTCCTTGCCGTAGCGGTTGCTGAGGCGGATGCGCAGCGCGTCGCCGCCTCCCGCGAGGCGCAGGGACTGGCGGACGGTCCGGTCGGTGAAGCCGCGGGTCTCGAAGAGGCCGAAGCCCTCGTGCGGGTTGATGACGGCGGAGCGGTGGGCCGCGATCCAGGTGGTGGTCATGGCGGGCCCAACATCACCGCCGGCGGACTTCTTCCCTCCCCGCACGGTTTCTTACCGACCGTCGACCAGCGGGGTGAGCACCTGGGCCTGGCGGGCCCGGGGGATGTGGGGCAGTGGGTCGAGGCCGAAGGTGGTGAAGGCCGTGCGGGTGGGCAGCGGGTAGGTCTCCTTGCCGGTCAGGGAGTTGAGGATGGTGGCGCTGCGCCAGGCGGCGAGGCCGAGGTCGGGGGTGCCGACGCCGTGGGTGTGGCGTTCGGCGTTCTGGAGGTGGATCGCGCCGGTGACGGACGGGTCGCAGACGAGCCTGAACTGTTCGTCCACGCGCGGGCGTTCGCGGCTGTCGCGGCGCAGGTACGGGTCGAGGCCGGCGAGGATGCGGTCCAGGGGGCGCTCGCGGTAGCCGGTGGCGAGGACGACCGCGTCGGTGGTGAGGCGGGAGCGGGTGTTCTGCTGGACGTGTTCCAGGTGCAGCTCGACCTTGGTGGTGGCGATGCGGCCCGCCGTGCGGACCCGGACGCCGGGGGTGAGGACGGCGTCGGGCCAACCGCCTTGCAGGGTACGGCGGTAGAGCTCGTCGTGGATGGCGTCGATGGTGTCGGCGTCGATGCCCTTGTGCAGCTGCCACTGACTGGTGACGAGCCGGTCCCGCTCGCCCTCGGGCAGGGCGTGGAAGTAGCGCGTGTAGTCGGGGGTGAAGTGCTCCAGGCCGAGCTTGGAGTACTCCATGGGCGCGAAGGCCTGGGTGCGGCCGATCCAGTGCAGCCCTTCACGGCCGGCGGGACGGGCGCGCAGCAGGTCGAGGAAGATCTCGGCGCCGGACTGCCCCGAGCCGACGACGGTGACGTGCTCGGCGGCGAGCAGCGTGTCGCGGTGGGCGAGGTAGTCGGCGGAGTGCAGGACGGGGACGGTCGGCGTCTCGACGAGCGGTTTGAGCGGCTCGGGGACGTACGGTTCGGTGCCGACGCCGAGCACGATGTTCCGGGTGTACGTCCGCCCGAGTGCCTCCGCCTCGCCGTCCGCGTCGAGCTGGGTGAAGTCGACCTCGAACACGTCGCGTTCGGGGTTCCAGCGGACAGCGTCGACCTGGTGGCCGAAGTGCAGGCCGGGGAGTTGGCCGGCGACCCAGCGGCAGTAGGCGTCGTACTCGGCGCGCTGGATGTGGAAGCGCTCGGCGAAGTAGAAGGGGAAGAGCCGGTCGCGGGCCTTGAGGTAGTTGAGGAAGGTCCAGGGGCTGGCCGGGTCGGCGAGGGTCACCAGGTCGGCCAGGAACGGGACTTGGATGCGGGCGCCCTCGATGAGCAGCCCCGGGTGCCAGTCGAAGCCGGGGCGCTGCTCGTAGAAGACGGTGTCGAGTTCGGCGAGCGGGTGGGCGAGGGCTGCGAGGGAGAGGTTGAACGGGCCGATGCCGATGCCGACCAGGTCGCGGGGTGCGTCGGGCTCGTGGGGCGGGGGCGTGGGGGTGGGGGTGGGCGTGGGGGTGGGGGTGGGGGCGGTACTCATCGGGGGGTGTTTCCTTCCACCAGTTTCAGGAGGGCGGCCAGGTCGTCGAGCCGGGTGTGGGGGTTGAGGAGCGTGGCCTTCAGCCAGAGCCGTCCGTCGAGCCTGGCGCGGCCGAGGACGGCACGGCCGTCGGTGAGGAGTTTTCGGCGTACGGCGGCCACGGCGTCGTCGTCGACGCGGGCGGGGCGGAACAGGACCGTGCTGATGACCGGCAGGTCGTGGAGTTCGAAGCCGGGGTGGGTCTGGACGAGGTCGGCGAACTCCCTTGCCCGGTCGCAGACTTGGTCGACCAGTGCGGCGAATCCGGTGCGGCCGAGGGTCTTCAGGGTGACGGCGATCTTGAGGATGTCGGGGCGGCGGGTGGTGCGCAGGGAGCGGCCGAGGAGGTCGGGGAGGCCGGCCTCGGTGTCGTCGTCGGCGTTGAGGTAGTCGGCGCGGTACCGGAGGGCGGCGAGGTCCTGGGGGTCGCGGACGGCGAGGAGGCCGGCGGCGACTGGTTGCCAGCCGAGTTTGTGCAGGTCGAGTGTGACGGTGTCTGCGGCGCTCAGGCCGGTGAGCTTGTGCCGTTCGCGGTCGCTGAAGAGGAGCCCTCCGCCGTATGCGGCGTCGATGTGCATTCGGGCGCGGTTTGCTTCACAGACGGCGGCGATCTCGGGGAGGGGGTCGATGAGTCCGGCGTCGGTGGTGCCGGCTGTGGCGGCGACGAGGTGGGGGCCGTCGGTGAGGGCGGCGTGGAGGGCGGCGGGGTCGAGGGTGCCGGTGGGGGTGGGGACGATCAGCGGCTCGGGTAGGCCCAGGAGCCAGGCGGCGCGTGGGAGTGAGTGGTGGGCGTTGGCTCCGCAGACGAGTCGGACGTCGGCGCCGAGGGCTTCTCTGGCCAGGAGGAGGGCCAGTTGGTTGGATTCGGTGCCGCCGGTTGTCACCAGGGATTCGGGTGCGGGTGCGTGGGGGCTGGTCGCGCCCCGCGGCGGAGACGCATATCGATACAGCCCCGCGCCCCTCAGGGAATCGCTGTACGCCTCTCTTGCCAGTGAACGTGTCACCAGTGACTCGAGTTCTGACGCCGCCGGGGCCTGGTCCCAGGAGTCCATCGACGGGTTGAGGGCGGACGCCGCCAGGTCTGCTGCCGCTGCCACCGCCAGGGGCGGGCAGTGGAGGTGGGCGGCACAGAAGGGGTCGGCGGGGTCGGCGGAACCTTCCGCCAGGGCTCGTACCAGGCGCCGTAGAGCCTCCGGATCGCCCTCTTCGGGGAGTACGTCGCCCACGGCGGCCCGGACCCTGGCGGCGACCGCGTCGGGGCCGCCGGCCGGCAGTGGGCCTCCGCGCGCGTCGGCGCCGTCGGTGAGGGCGTCGAGCACGGTGTCGAGCAGCGGGCGGAGCGCGTCCGGGCCTTCGGGGCCCGAGGCGAGGCTCGGTGGGCTCATGGGTTCCTCCCGGGCACGCGCGCTGAGGGAGTTCCAGCTTGTATGCGGATGGGGGCGCGTGCCCGAAAAGTTCAACGAGAGGAACCCGAAAGGGGGTACGTCCGTGCGGAGAAAGCCTGTTGGGGCCGTTCAGGCGCGGAAGTCGCCGGCGCGGTCGTGAGCCCACCGGCCGAAGGCGCGGGCCGGTGTCCCGGTGATCTTCTCGACGGTGTAGGTGATCTCCGGGAGGACGTCGACGGTGGCCGCGAACGTCTTCAGCAGGCCGTCGAGGAGTGCCGGCGGAACGTGCGGGAAGAGCCCGGCACCGGCCCGGTCCGGGGGTACCTCGACGAAGTCCAGGTCGCGTCCGAGCGTCCGGCCGATCGCGCCGACCTGTTCGGCGTTGCTGATCGGCCCGGGCCCGGTAAGGCGGTGGACCGCGCCCTCGTGGCCGGTGTCGAGGAGGGTCCGCTCGGCCACGGCGGCGACGAGTCGTTCGACGAGAGCACGGCCGACGTTGCCGGTGGCGCCGGTCACTACGATCACGGGGATTGCCTCCTGGAGGGCTCGGGCTGATCGTCTTCGGCCCTGTCGAGCCCAGGAAAGACGATCAGCCCCCCGCATCGTCGGCAGGGACCAGTCCCGACCGCGCCGTCCCACGTCGCCGGTCCTACGCCTCCCGCACCCGCAACGCCCGTGCCAGATCGTCCAGTTGGTCGACCAGTTTGCGGCGCAGGGACGGGATCGGGTTCGCGTCGGCCAGACAGGCTTCGCCCAGGCGGAGGGTTTCCTCGTCCACCGCGTACACCGGGAACGCCCAGCGGCCGGCCGCGTCGGCGATGGCGGGGCCGCGGCGGGCGGCCACGGCGACGGCGTCCTCGTAGTAGCGGGGGACGTACTGCCGTACCAGATCTGCCTGTTCGGGCTGCCAGAAGCCCTGGGCGGTGGCGGTGAAGAGGTAGTTGGAGAGGTCGTCGGTGGCGAACATGGCGTCCCAGGCCCGTGCCTTGGCGTCCGCGTCGGGCAGGGCCGCGCGGCAGCGGGCCGCGCCCTCCTGGCCGGTGGCGGAGGGGTCGCGGTCCAGTTCGGCGGCGATCGTGGCCTCGTCGGTGGCGCCGAGGACGGCGAGCCGGGCGAGGACGCGCCAGCGCAGCTCGGGGTCGAGTTCGGGGCCGCCGGGGACGGTGCCGTCGGCGAGCCAGGCGGCGATGGTGTCGGGCTGGGCGGCGACGTCGATGAAGTGGCGTACGGCGATGAGGCGCAGGCCCGGGTTGTCGCCGTCCTCGGTGCGGCGGATGAGGTCGCGGCAGAGGGAGGAGAGGGTGGCCAGGGCGGCGGGGCGCTCGTCGGGGGTGAGGTAGCGGCCGGCCACCTGGGCGGCGGCGAAGGCGAGGACGCCCTGGACGAGGGCCAGGTCGGTCTCGTGCGGGAGGTGGGCGCGGGCCGTGTCCAGGTAGGCGGTGGGCGGCAGCGGGGGTTCGGGGGTCGCCCCCCGATGGGCACTGCCGCCGTCGCGGACGGCGTCCCGCAGGGCGTTCCAGACGACCGCGCGGGTGAGCGGCTCGGGCAGGCCGGAGAGGCTGGTGCGGACCGCTTCGAAGGACTCGGGGTCGAAGCGGACCTTGGCGTAGGTGAAGTCGCCGTCGTTCAGGAGGAGGAGGGCGGGGCGCTTGCCCAGGGGGGTCGGCTCGGACTGCGGGATGTCGAGGTCGAGGCGGGTGCGCAGGGTGAGGTGGCGGCCCTCGTCGGAGACGTCCTGGTCGTAGAGGCCGACGGCGATGTGGTGCGGGCGGCTGCCGTCGTGCTCGACCTGGAGGGTGTACGTGCCTTCGTCGCCCCGGGTGACCACGGGGCGGAGGGTGTCGACGCCGGTGGTGCGCAGCCAGGCGTCGGCCCAGGCGTGCACGTCGCGGTCGGTGGCGGAGGCGAGGGAGTCGATGAAGTCGGCGAGGGTGGCGTTGCCGAACCGGTGGCGGGCGAAGTGGGTGTTGATGCCGGCCAGGAAGTCCTTCTCGCCGAGCCAGGCGACGAGTTGGCGCAGCGCGGAGGCGCCCTTGGCGTAGGAGATGCCGTCGAAGTTGAGGAGGGCGGCGGCGGTGTCGTCGACGGCCTCGGGGGCCACCGGGTGGGTGGAGGGGCGCTGGTCGGCGTCGTAGCCCCAGCCCTTGCGGACGACTCCGAAGTCGGTCCAGGTGTCGGTGCCCCTCCATTTGGGGGGCACCCCCCCAAACCCCCCGAGGGCGACCTCGGTGAGGGTCTGGTAGCCCATGTACTCGGCGAAGGACTCGTTCAGCCAGATGTCGTCCCACCAGCGCAGGGTGACGAGGTCGCCGAACCACATGTGGGCCATCTCGTGGGCGATGACCATGGCGCGGGTCTGGCGCTCGGCGTCGGTGACGGCGGAGCGGTAGACGAACTCGTCGCGGAAGGTGACCAGTCCGGGGTTCTCCATGGCGCCGGCGTTGAACTCCGGTACGAACGCCTGGTCGTAGGAGTCGAAGGGGTACGGCTCCTCGAACTTCTCGTGGTAGCGGTCGTAGCACTGCTTGGTGATCTCGAAGAGCTCGTCGGCGTCCACGTCCAGGTGGGGTGCGAGCGAGCGGCGGCAGTGCAGGCCGAAGGGCAGGCCGTGGTGCTCGGTGCGCACGGAGTGCCAGGGGCCGGCGGCGACGGCGACGAGGTAGGTGGAGATGAGCGGGGTGGGGGCGGCCTGCCAGCGGCCCTCGCCGAGGTGCTCGGTGACGCTGTTGGCGAGGACGGTCCACTCTTCGGGGGCCTTGACCGTCAGCTCGAAGACGGCCTTGAGGTCGGGCTGGTCGAAGGCGGCGAAGACGCGCTGGACGTCCTCCATGAACAGCTGGGTGTAGAGGTAGGTCTCCCCGTCGGTGGGGTCGGTGAAGCGGTGCATGCCCTCGCCGGTGCGGGAGTAGCGCATGCTCGCGTCGATCCGCAGCTCGTGCTCGCCGGCGGTGAGGTTCTTCAGCGGCAGGCGGTTGCCGTCGAGGGTCTCCGGGTCGAGGGGACGTCCGTCCAGGGTCGCGGAGCGCAGCTCGGCGGGCTTGAGCTCGACGAAGGTGTCCGCGTCCGTGCCGGCGGTGAAGCGGATGACGGTGCGGGAGTCGAAGGTCTCGTCGCCGGCGGTCAGATCGAGGTCGATCGTGTAGCGGTGGACGTCGAGGAGCTTGGCACGGGTCTGCGCTTCGTCGCGCGTCAGTACGGACATGCAGGTAATGCTGCCCGATGCCACTGACAAGGCACAGGGGCGGATCGGTACGCGCCCTATGTCCGGTCCTGCTCGAACTCCCCGTCGTGCGCCTCGGGCGTGCGCTGGACGGGCACGCGCGCGTCCGGGTGCGGCAGCGCGCCGCGGGGTGCGGGTTCGGCGGCGACGCTCTGGCCCTTGACCAGGGCGCGCAGGTCGCGGATCTCCTGCTCCAGGGCGAGGTGGCGGCGGTGGGAGTCGTAGAGGTAGCGGACCTTGGTGCGCAGCGCCCAGGGGTCGATGGGCTTCATGACGAGGTCGGCGACGCCGAGGCCGAAGGCGGCGGAGGTCAGTTCGTGGTCCGGGCCGAAGCCGGTGAGCAGGACGACCGGGATGTGCTGGGTCTGTTCCACGCGGCGCATGTAGCGGACCACTTCCAGGCCGCTGACGCCGGGCATGCGGACGTCGAGCAGCAGGAGGCCGACCTGGCCGCGGAGCACCTGCTTGAGCGCCTCGTCGCCGCTGGTGGCGCGGCCCAGCAGGTAGCCCAGCGGGGCCAGGGCGCTCTCCAGCGCGTACAACGTGTCCTCATGGTCGTCGACGATGAGGATCTTGGCATCCGGCATGGCCCGACGTCCCTCCCGCATGGGACAACCAGCTTATGACCGATGCGCTGACGCGGTGTGCTCGTCAGCTGACAAGGAGTGCACAGCGCAGCATGCCCCGCGCGGGCGCTCCTGTCACGCCCCCGGCGGTAATCACCGAGGTCAATTCGCCGTTTTTGCGGCGCCGTTCACCGTGTCCTCGGCGATGCGCTCGTGGTGGCGGATCACTTCGGCGATGATGAAATTCAGGAACTTCTCAGCGAACGCCGGATCCAGTTTGGCGCTTTCGGCGAGGGTGCGCAGGCGCTCGATCTGGCGGGCCTCGCGGGCCGGGTCGGCGGGCGGCAGCTGGTGCACGGCCTTGAGGTGGCCGACCTGCTGGGTGGCCTTGAAGCGCTCGGCGAGCATGTGGACGACGGCCGCGTCGATGTTGTCGATGCTGTCGCGCAGCCGGGCGAGTTCCTCACGGACCGCGGGGTCGACGTCACCGGTCGCGTTGTTGCTGGTGGTCATGGGCGCCAAGCCTACGGGGCGGGCGCCGGCCCGATCATGGGTGGATCGTCGGGGTCGGGGACCTGGTTGCTCCAACCGCCGGGGACGGCGCGGCCCTGCTGGGCGCGGAAGCGGACCGGGGCCGTGCCGACGCGGCGGGTGAACAGGCGGGAGAAGTAGGCCGGATCGTCGTAGCCGACGCGGCGGGCGACGGCGGCGACCGGGAGTTCCGTGGCCGCCAGCAGCTCCTTGGCTCTGCCCAGGCGGATGCCGAGGAGGTAGTCCTTGGGGCTGCATCCGGCGCCGCGGCGGACGGCGGTGCGCAGTTCGGCGGGGGTCATGTGGTTGCGGGCGGCGTGCTCGGCGACGGACAGCGGCAGACAGGCGTCGCGGGCGAGGGCCTTGAGGACCGGGTCGCCGTCGGGGGCGAGGTCGGCACGGGCGCGGCGCAGGGCGACCAGGAGCTCATGGACGGCGGCGCCGGTCTCCACCTCCAGGAGGGGGTTGCCGCGGCGGGCGGCGCGCGCGATACGGCCGATGACGGCACGCGCGCCGGCGGCGTCCGAGAGGGGCACCACGGGCCGCTCCGGCTCGATGTAGCCGAGTTCGGTGTACGTGACCGTGGCGGGCCCGGCGAAGTCCACGAACCCCTCGTCCCAGCCGGCGCCGGCGTCGGGCGCGTAGTGGTGCGGGACTCCGGGGGTGAGCCAGAGCAGTGCGGGTGCGGTGACGGTCGTACGGCGTCCGTCGGGGGCCAGGTACCAGCCGCCGCCCGCGCTGATGACGACGGCGACGTGGTGGTCGAGGGTGCGCGGGCCGACGGTGGGCAGCGCGCCGTACTGGAGGCCGACGCCGAGGCAGACCAGGCCGAGCCGGTGGTGGGCCGGTCCGGGCGTGAAGAACCGCATCCAGGTGTGGTACATCGACGCGCTCCTTCCGGCGCCGCTCCGGTCCCGGCCGTCGCCGTACCGGTCGTTTTCGTCCAAGCAGCGCCGATCTTTGTCCATGGACGGTGATCACCGCCAGGGGTGAGGCTGGGGCGTATGAGCGACTTCAGGGTGGGGGACACGGATTTCCTGCTGGACGGGCGGCCGGTACGGCTGCTGTCCGGCGCGCTGCACTACTTCCGGGTGCACGAGGCGCACTGGGAGCACCGGCTGGGGATGCTGCGCGCCATGGGCCTCAACTGCGTGGAGACGTACGTGCCGTGGAACCTCCACGAGCCGAGGCCGGGGAGTTACGAGGATGTGGGCGCCCTGGGGCGCTTCCTGGACGCGGCCCGGGCGGCGGGGCTGTGGGCGATCGTGCGGCCCGGCCCTTACATCTGCGCGGAGTGGGAGAACGGCGGGCTGCCGCACTGGCTGACCGGCGAGCTGGGCACGCGCGCGCGTACCCGTGACGAACGCTTCCTGGCGCACCTGGAGCGCTGGTTCGACGCGCTGCTGCCGCAGGTCGTGGAGCGGCAGATCGACCGGGGCGGCCCGGTGCTGATGGTGCAGGCCGAGAACGAGTACGGCAGCTACGGCTCCGACGCGGAGTACCTGGGCCGGCTGGTGGAGCTGCTGCGGGACAAGGGCGTCACCGTCCCGCTGGTCACCTCGGACGGCCCGGAGGACCACATGCTCTCCGGCGGTTCGATCCCCGGTGTGCTCGCCACGGTGAACTTCGGCTCCCAGGCGCGCGAGGCGTTCGAGACGCTGCGCCGGCACCGGCCCGAGGGGCCGCTGATGTGCATGGAGTTCTGGTGCGGCTGGTTCGACCACTGGGGTGCCGGGCACGTCACCCGCGACGCGCAGGACGCGGCGGCCGCCCTGCGCGAGGTCCTGGAGTGCGGTGCCTCGGTCAACATCTACATGGCGCACGGCGGTACGAACTTCGCCGGCTGGGCGGGCGCCAACCGGGGCGGTGGCGCGCTGCACGACGGCCCGCTGGAGCCCGACGTGACGTCCTACGACTACGACGCCCCGATCGACGAGTTCGGAAAGCCGACGGACAAGTTCCGGCGCTTCCGCGAGGTGCTCGCCGAGTACGCGGAGGGCCCGCTGCCCGAACTCCCGCCCGCACCCCCGCGGTTGGGCGCGGCGGCCGACGTGACCCTGACGGGCCGGGCGTCCCTGGACACCGTACTGGAGACGCTCGGCGGCCCGGAGACGGCGGCTCCTGTGCCGCCGACCTTCGAGGAACTGGACGTGGACCGGGGCCTGGTGCGGTACGCGGCGACGATTCCGGGTCCGCGGCAGCCGTACCCGCTCATCGCGCGCGGTCTGCGGGACCTGGCGGTGGTGTACGTCGACGGGGAGCGGGCCGGGGTGCTCGCCGAGGGCGACGAGGAGCTCAAGGAGCCGGTCGCCGGGCACGCGCGCGTGGAGCTGTGGGTGGAGTCCCTGGGGCGGGTCAACTACGGGCCGCGCAGCGGCGAACCCAAGGGCATCACCGGGGGCCTGCTGCACGAACGGCAGTACCTGCACGACGTACGCGCGCGTGGGCTGCGCCTGGACGCACTCGACGACATAGGGGCCGTCGCCCTGGAGCCGCTCGGCGAGGACGGCGCCCCGGGGCTGTACCGGGGCGCCGTCACGGTCGCCGGCGCGGGCGACGCCTTGCTCGAACTCCCGGGCTGGACCCGGGGTTTCGCCTGGGTCAACGGCTTCAACCTGGGCCGCTACTGGTCGGCCGGACCGCAGCAGTCGCTGTACGTCCCCGGGCCGGTACTGCGGGAGGGCGACAACGAGGTGTGGCTGCTGGAACTGGAGGGGACGGACTCCGCCGGACCTGCCGCCGTACGCCTGGTGAGCGTGTAGAGCGGCTCTAGAGCGCTGCCGCCGCCCGGGCTATGTCGCCCGCGAAGGTGTCGACCTGGGTGTAGATCCCGGGCGCGCCCGGGCGGGCGCAGCCGTCGCCCCAGCTGACGATGCCGACCTGGATCCAGTGATCGGCGTCGTCCTTGCGGAACATGGGGCCGCCGGAATCACCCTGGCAGGTGTCGACACCACCTTGGGGGTAACCGGCGCAGAGCTCGTCCTTGGGAGTGAGCCGGTTGCCGTAGTTCCACCTGCACATGCTGTCGGGGACGTAGGGGACGGTGGCCTTGAGGAGTTTGGTGGAGCCGGTGTGGCTGGTCTCCTTGGTCGTGCCCCAGCCGGCGACGGTGAACACACCGCGGTTGTAGCGGCTGTTGGTGGCGATCTTCAGGGTCGGCAGGTTGACGGGGTGGGCGAGTTTGATCAGCGCCCAGTCCTTGCCCTTGCCGTCGTAGCCGGGGGCACGCTTGACCTTGGTGGACTTCACCTTGATCGCGGAGGTGGAGTTCAGGTCGGTGACACCGGCGGTGACGGTGATGCGGGTGGTGCTGCCGGAACCGCCCACACAGTGCGCGGCGGTCAGTACGACGTCCTTCTTGTAGAGCGCCCCGCCGCAGCCCATCGAGAGATGGACCATGAACGGGAACTCGTTCTGCGCGGCGGGCGTTCCTCCGACGACGGGCGACGGCGCGGCCTGCGCCGCGGCGACGGGTTCCAGGCTCGCGACGGCGAGGGCGACGGCACCGACGGCCGCGGCGCGCCGGACCAGGGGCCGACGGCGCCTCCCGGGGGTGATGGACGTCAACGTGGGTCCTTTCTTGGGGGGTTGAGTGGCAGAAGACGCAGATGGATCCGACGATCAATATGAAGATCAAGTAGCGGGCATGACAAGGACGGATCTCACGCCGGGGCCGCGGAACCCGGCCAGGGAAAATCCGCTCGGCTCCCCGTAGAGTGGAATCGGGTTCAGGGCGTCTTGGGGGTCGGGCGTGGCGAACGGCGGACCGGTCGAGCACGGCTACCCACACCTGGAGACGGTGCGGGCCGCCATCACCGCGCTCTACAAACGGTTGTCGTACGACACCATCCAGTCCTTCTCGGCGAGCGTGGCCCCGGCCGACGTGGCCTTCTGCGACACGGACGATCTCCATCTGGGGGCCCAGCGGGTGGCCCGCGAGCTGGTCCGGCACTACCGGCTCCCCGACGCCCGGATGATCGTCGGCTTCCGGGAGATGACCCATGCGGCCAACGTGGAGCTGGCCGCGGGTCCCGAGTACTTCGTCGAGCTGAACGACCGCTTCCGCAGCCATCGTCGGGACATCGGGGCCGCGCTGGCCCACGAGGTGATGCACGTCTATCTGCACCGCCTGGACCTGTCCTTCCCGGGCACCCGGGACAACGAGATCCTCACGGACACGGCGACGACGTATCTCGGCGCCGGCTGGCTCCTCCTGGACGCCTTCCGTGAGGACGCGGCGTCCTCGCAGAAGCTCGGCTACCTCACCCCGGAGGAGTTCGGCTACGTGCTGGCCAAGCGCGCCCTGGTCTTCGGCGAGGACCCGTCCGTGTGGTTCACCAGCCCGCAGGCGTACGAGGCGTACACCCGGGGCATGGCGATGGCCCGCCGCGACGAACAGCAACCGCCGCTGACGGCGGCCGGCTGGGCGGGCCGCCGCCGCTACGCCCGCGACCGCCGCCACGCCCAGGACCACTCCCCCGTTCCGCACCCGGAGACCCCGTACGCCTTCACGCCCGACGGCCGGGGTCCACTACGGGTGTCGTTCCCCTGCCCGACCTGCCAGCAGCGGATCCGGGTGCCGGTGAAGGGGAGGATGCGGGCGCGGTGCGGGCTGTGCCGGACGGTGTTGGAGTGCGACACGTAAGCGGCCTCTCGCTTCCGCCGATGGCTCCGCTAGGAGTCCTTCGCCGCCCTGGCCCGGTACGCCGCGACCGTCGTCCGGCTCGCGCACGCGTTGGAACAGAAGCGGCGTGTCCGGTTCCGTGACTGGTCCACGAAGTAGTTCTCGCACCCGGCCGCGGCGCACCGCCCCAGCGTCACGGCCGGATCGCCGGCCACGACGAGGGCGAGCTTGGCGGCGATCAGTTGGCCGACCCAGCGCTCCGCCGGGGTGCCGTTGCGGCTGAAGTGGACGTGCCAGTCGCCGTCGTGGTCGGACAGGTGCATCTCCGGCGGATAGTCGCGCAGCAGGCGGTGCACCGCTTCGGGGGCGGCGCGGTCGACCGTCTCCGCCAGGGCCGTGCGCACGAGGTCCGGCAGTTCGCCGTAGTCGCCGCCCTCCGGCGGAGTGACCTCGTGCTCTTCGAAGAACACGGCGACCAGTTCGCCGTCCCGATCGAGGGTCCCGGTGTTGGCCAGCTCGACGGCCAGCCGCGTCACGTTCCCAATGTAGTCACCGTATTGCACTTGACCACCTACATCGCCGCTTCCTAATGTAGGCGTCATGCTAACCGATGACACCTACACGGCACGCCGCCTGCAGCTTCTCGGGGAGTGGGATGCCGCGCTCGCCGTCCTGGGCCCGGACGCCGATCCCGAGCTGCGGGCGGAGATCGCCGTAGACCGCTGGTTCTTCCGGATGGAGGGTCACGAGGAGGCCGAGAAGGCGGTCGCGGCACTCGATCCCGCATCGCCGACCGCGCACCTGCTGACGGCTCGACTGGCCTACAGCCGCCTGCTGTTCGGGCGCGACGCCCGCCCCGACGACCGAGCCGTGGCCGAGGCCGGCTACCGCGCGGCCGCCGAGAGCGGCGACGAGATGACGCGCGCCTGGGCCGAGTACCACTGGGCCGTCCTGCTGGACAACATCGACGAGGACCCGGCCGGCGCCCTCCCGCTGTACGAGACGGCCCTCGAGGTCGCGACGGAGTCCGGCGACGGCTACTTCGAGTCCTACATCATCCGGCACCTGGCACCGCACAAGGAGCCCGCCGAGCGGCTCGCGATGCTGCGCCGCTCGCTGCACCTGCGCGCGGCGCTCGGCGCCCGGCCCCAGACGGTCGCCGCACAGGCCCTCCTCGCCGACCACCTTCCCGAGGACGACCCCGAGCGCGCCGAGCTGTTGCGGACGTCCCGCCCGGGCGCGGAGGAGCTGCGCATCGGCTGGCTCCTGTCCGAGGTCTGATCCGCCGGGTGCGTCGGCCCCGACCCCAGCCTCAGCCTCAGCCCCAGCCCCAGCCCCAGCCCCAGCCCCAGGCAGGGTACGGCGGATCAGGCGCTACGCCCCGTACACCGCTCCCGGAACCTCGGCCTCCGCGAGGAGCTTGAGTGCCGTCTCGCCCGCCTCGGCCGGGCTCCAGCGCGCCCCCTTGTCGGCGGTCGGGCCCGGCCGCCAGCCCTCCATGACGGTGATCCGGCCGGCCTCCGCCTCGAAGACCCGCCCGGTCACGCCCGCGCTCGCGGCGGAGCCGAGCCAGACGACGAGGGGCGACACGTTCTCGGGGGCCATCGCGTCGAAGCCGGCCGCGGGCGCCGCCATCGTCTCGGCGAAGGCCCGTTCAGTCATCCGGGTCCGGGCGGCCGGCGCGATCGCGTTGACCTGGACGCCGTAGCGGGCGAGTTCGGCCGCGGCGACCAGCGTCAGCCCCACTATGCCCGCCTTCGCGGCGCTGTAGTTCCCTTGCCCGACCGAACCCAACAGCCCTGCTCCGCTGCTGGTGTTGACGATCCGGGCCACCGGCACCCGACCGGCCTTGGCCTCCGCCCGCCAGTGCGCGGCCGCGTGTTTCAGTGGCAGGAAGTGGCCCTTGAGGTGGACGCGGAGTACGGCGTCCCAGTCGTCCTCGTCGAGGTTGACGAGCATCCGGTCGCGCAGGAAACCGGCGTTGTTGACGAGCGTGTCGAGGCGGCCGTACGCCTCCAGGGCGGCCGCCACCAGCGACGCGGCCCCTTCGGTGGTCGCGATGTCGCCGCCGTGGGCCACCGCCTCGCCGCCCGCCGCGCGGATCTCGTCAACGACCTGCCCGGCGGGGCTGCCGGCGCCGGGCGCGCCGTCCAGTCCGACGCCGAGGTCGTTGACCACGACCCGTGCGCCCTCCGCCGCGAACGCGAGCGCGTGCGCCCGCCCGAGGCCTCGTCCGGCGCCGGTGACCACGACGACCCGTCCCGCGCAGATTCCGCTCATCTCACGTCTCCTTGTTGGCGGTTGCCGCGTCGAGGAAGGCCGGCCGCTCCCCGCCGCCGTGCACGAGCAGGCTCGCCCCGCTGATGTAGGAGGCGGCGTCGGAGGCGAGGAAGACGGCCGCCGCGCCGATGTCGGCGGGGGTCGCGAGGCGGCCCAGCGGCACCGTGCGGGAGACCGCCTCGACGCCCTCCTCGCCGCCGTAGTGGAGGTGGGCCAGTTCGGTACGGACCATGCCGACGACGAGCGTGTTGACGCGGACGTCCGGCGCCCACTCCACGGCCATCGAGCGGGCGAGGTTCTCCAGCCCGGCCTTGGCCGCCCCGTACGCCGCCGAGCCGGGCGAGGGCCGGCTGCCGCTGACGCTGCCGATCATCACGACGGAGCCTTTCGCGCGCCTGAGGTGTTCGTACGCGGCGAGCGAAGCCGTCAGCGGGGCGAGGAGGTTCAACTCGACGACGCGTGCGTGCCGTTCGGCGTCCGCGTCGGCCAGCCGGCGGTAGGGCCCGCCGCCCGCGTTGTTGACGAGGACGTCGAGCCGGGTCAGGGCGCCGAAGAAGGCGCGTACGGCGGAGGGGTCGCGCAGGTCCACGGGCGCGAACTCGACGCCCTTGAGCGGGACTTCGGGCGGTCGACGCGCACACACGACCACCTCCGCACCGGCCTCGGCGAAGGCCTGCGCGATCCCGGCGCCGACGCCCCGGGTGCCGCCGGTGACGACGGCGACCTTCCCGTTCAGCTCCATTGGCGGCTACCCTCCACCTAACAAACGTTTGGTGGAAAGGTAGCTGATGCGGCCATGGGTGTCTCCACCTCGTACCCGGAAAAGGGGTCCGACGAAGAGGGAATCGCCGTCGTCACGGTCGACTTCCCGCCGGTGAACGCGCTGCCGGTGCGCGGCTGGTACGCACTGGCCGACGCGGTGCGCGCGGCGGGCCGCGACCCGCGGGTGCGGTGCGTGGTCCTGGCCGCGGAGGGGCGCGGGTTCAACGCGGGCGTGGACATCAAGGAGATACAGGCGCAGGGGTCGAGCGCGCTGGTGGGCGCCAACCGCGGCTGTTTCGAGGCCTTCGCGGCGGTGTACGAGTGCGAGGTCCCGGTGGTGGCGGCGGTACACGGCTTCTGCCTGGGCGGCGGCATCGGCCTGGTGGGGAACGCGGACGTGATCGTGGCGAGCGAGGACGCCGCCTTCGGGCTGCCCGAGCTGGACCGCGGCGCCCTGGGCGCGGCCACGCATCTGGCCCGGCTGGTCCCGCAGCACCTGATGCGCGCGCTGTACTACACCTCGCGCACGGCGACCGCGGCCGAGCTGCACGCGCACGGCTCGGTGTGGCGCGTGGTGCCGCGTACCGAACTGCGCGCGGCGGCGCTGGAGTTGGCGCGCGAGATCGCCGCCAAGGACGGGGAGCTGCTGCGGCTGGCGAAGGCTGCCATCAACGGCATCGATCCGGTCGACGTGCGCCGCAGCTACCGCTTCGAGCAGGGCTTCACGTACGAGGCGAGCACGGTCGGGGTGGCCGACCGGGTCCGGGACACCTTCGGTCGGGACACCTTCGGTGGGGAGCAGAAGGGGGCGCAGGCGTGAGTGACAAGACGATGACCGCCGAGGAGGTCGTCTCCCGGCTGGAGAGCGGCATGACCCTCGGCATCGGCGGCTGGGGTTCGCGCCGCAAACCGATGGCCCTGGTGCGGGCGTTGCTCAGGTCGGGGATCACCGATCTGACCGTGGTGTCGTACGGCGGCCCGGACGTCGGGATGCTGGCCGCGGCCGGCCGGATACGGAAACTGGTCGCCGCCTTCGTCACCCTGGACTCGATCCCGCTCGAACCGCACTACCGCGCGGCGCGTGAGCGCGGCGCCTTCGAGCTGATGGAGGTCGACGAGGCGATGTTCCTGGCCGGACTGCGCGCCGCCTCCCACCGGCTGCCCTTCCTGCCGATCCGGGCGGGACTCGGCTCGGACGTGCTGCGGGTCAACCCGGCTCTGCGGACGGTGACTTCGCCGTACGAGGACGGCGAGACGTTCGTGGCGATGCCCGCGCTGCGGCTGGACGCGGCCCTGGTGCACGTCAACCGGGCCGACCGGCTGGGCAACGGGCAGTATCTGGGCCCGGACCCGTACTTCGACGACCTGTTCTGCGAGGCGGCGGACGCGGCGTACCTGTCGTGCGAACGGGTCGTCGACACGGCCGAGTTGACGAAGGAGGCAGCGCCGCAGACCTTGCTGGTGAAGCGCCACACCGTGACGGGGGTCGTGGAGGCGCCGAACGGAGCGCACTTCACGTCCTGCGTACCCGACTACGGGCGGGACGAGGCTCTTCAGAAGACGTACGCGACCACGCCGTGGCCGGAGTTCGCGGCCAGGTACCTGGCCGGGGACGAGCAGGCGTACCGGTCCGCCGTCAGGGAGGGGTCATGACCACCGTCACCCGCGCCGAGTACTGCGTGATCGCCTGCGCCGACGCCTGGCGGGACGCGGGTGAGATCCTCGCGAGCCCGATGGGGCTGATCCCCTCGGTGGGGGCGCGGCTCGCCAAGCGGACCTTCGCGCCGGACCTGTTGCTGACCGACGGCGAGGCGCTGCTGGTCGGTCTCGACGGCACGGTCGAGGGCTGGCTGCCGTACCGCGCCCATCTGGACCTGGTCACGACCGGGCGGCGACACGTGATGATGGGGGCGAGCCAGATCGACCGGTTCGGCAACCAGAACATCTCGTGCATCGGCGACTGGGAGCGGCCGAAGCGGCAGCTGCTCGGGATGCGGGGCGCGCCGGTCAACACGCTGAACAACCCGACCAGTTACTGGGTGCCGAGGCACTCCCGGCGGGTGTTCGTCGAGAAGGTCGACGTGGTGTGCGGGGTCGGGTACGACCATGCGGCCGGCGCCCGCTTCCACCGTATCCCGCGGGTCGTCTCCGACCTGGGCGTCTTCGACTTCGCGACCCCGGACCACTCGATGCGGCTGGCCTCGCTGCACCCGGGGGTCACGGTGGAGCAGGTGCGAGAGGCGACCGCCTTCGAGCTGACGGTCCCGGACCAGGTGCCGCCGACCCGGGAACCCGGCCCCGACGAGCTGCGGCTCATCCGGGAGGTCATCGACCCGGCGAACTCCCGCTCCCGGGAGGTCGGTTCGTGATGGAGACGGCGCTCACCCGGCTGGTCGGGGTCCGGCATCCGATCGTGCAGACCGGGATGGGGTGGGTGGCGGGCCCGCGGCTGGTCTCGGCGACGGCGAACGCGGGGGCGCTGGGCATCCTGGCCTCCGCGACGATGACGACCGACCGGCTGCGGGAGGCGATACGGGAGGTCAGGTCCCGTACGGACGCGCCGTTCGGGGTCAATCTGCGGGCCGACGCGTCGGATGCCGGCGACCGGGTGCGGATCATGATCGAGGAAGGGGTGCGGGTGGCGTCCTTCGCCCTCGCGCCCTCCCCCGAGCTGATCGCGGAGCTGAAGGAGGCCGGGCTGGTCGTGATCCCGTCCATCGGCGCCCGGCGGCATGCCGAGAAGGTCGCGGCGTGGGGTGCGGACGCGGTGATCGTGCAGGGCGGGGAGGGTGGCGGGCACACCGGTGAGGTGGCGACGACCGTGCTGCTGCCGCAGGTGGTGGACGCGGTGCGGATACCGGTCGTGGCCGCGGGGGGCTTCTTCGACGGACGGGGGCTGGTGGCGGCGCTGGCGTACGGGGCGGCGGGGGTCGCGATGGGCACGCGGTTCCTGCTGACCTCCGACTCGACGGTGCCGGACGCGGTGAAGGCGAGGTATCTGGCGGCGACGGTCAAGGACGTCACGGTGACCACGGCGGTGGACGGGCTGCCGCACCGGATGCTGCGCACCGAGCTGGTGGACGGGCTGGAGAACTCCGGCCGCGCGAGGGCTCTGCTGCACGCGGTGCGCCGGGCGGCCGGGTTCCGGAAGCTGTCCGGGCTCACCTGGCGGCAGATGGTGCGCGACGGGCTCGCCCTCAAGCACGGCAAGGAGCTGTCCTGGAGTCAGGTGCTGCTCGCCGCGAACACGCCGATGCTGCTGAAGTCGGCGATGGTGGACGGGCGTACGGACCTCGGGGTGATGGCGAGCGGTCAGGTGGCCGGGGTGATCGAGGACCTGCCGTCCTGCGCGGAGCTGGTGGCCGGGGTGATGGCCCAAGTGGAGGAAATCATCGGCGAGTTGGCGAAGGGCGGTGCTTCAATGCGCGCATGACGGAGACGATCGGGGAGCCCTGGGGGCTCAGTGTGTTCGGGGCGGGCAGCGTTCGGGTGGAACCGCAGCTGGTGCGGGTCAAGTTGTCGGTCGATGTGCTGGAACCCTTGCCGGACAAGGCGTTTCAGGGGGCGGGCGCTGCGGTGGCGCGGCTGCGGGAGGTGCTGCGCGGGCACGGGATAGCCGACGCGTCGGTGTCGGGCTCCCGGCTCAAGCTCAGCTCGGACTACGCCGGTTACGGCGCCGAGCGGAAGTTCCTCGGCTACCGGTGCACGGCCTCGTACGTCATCGAGACCGAGGCGCTCGACGACCTCCAGCAGCTGATCGTGGACGCGGTCGACGCCGGGGCGCACCAGATCGACAGCGTCGACTTCGACGTACACGACAAGCCCGCGCTGCGGGACGAGGCCCGGCGCAAGGCGGTGGCGGCCGCCCGGCGCAAGGCCGAGGTGTACACGGAGGCGACCGGGGTGCCGCTGGGGCCGGTGGTGCACATCCAGGACGTGGACTCCGAGTCGTACGAGTTCCACCAGTACCGCGGCCACGGAGGTGGCGGCGGCAACTCGGCGGGCGACCTCGCACCGGGCATGGTGGAGGTGTCGGCGGGCGTGCTGCTGGGGTTCTCGCTCGGCCGCTGAGCAGTCAGATCCGCTCGATGATCGTCACGTTCGCCTGACCGCCGCCCTCGCACATGGTCTGTAGCCCGAACCGGCCGCCGGTGCGCTCCAGTTCGTGCAGCAGGGTCGTCATCAGCTTGACGCCGGTGGCGCCCAAGGGGTGGCCGAGGGCGATCGCGCCGCCGTTGACGTTGACCCTTTCCGGGTCCGCGCCGGTCTCCTTCAGCCAGGCCAGGACGACCGGCGCGAAGGCCTCGTTGATCTCGACGAGGTCGATCTCGTCGATGGTCAGGCCGGTCTTCTTCAGGGCGTGGGCGGTGGCCGGTATCGGCGCGGAGAGCATGCGGATGGGGTCCTCGCCACGGACGGAGAGGTGGTGGACGCGGGCGCGGGGCCGCAACCCGTGTTCGCGTACCGCCCGTTCCGAGGCGAGCAGCATCGCCGCCGCGCCGTCGGAGACCTGCGAGGAGCAGGCCGCGGTGATGGTGCCGCCGTCGAGGACGGGCTTGAGGCCGGCCATTTTCGCCGGCGAGGTGTCCCGGCGCGGGCCCTCGTCGACGGCGACCTCGCCGTAGGCCACGGTCTCGCGTTCGAAGCGCCCCTCGTCGATGGCCCGCAGCGCCCGGCGGTGCGAGCGCAGCGCGAACTCCTCCTGGTCCTGGCGGCTGATCCCCCACTTCGAGGCGATCATCTCGGCGCCCACGAACTGGTTCACCGGCTGGTCCCCGTACCGCGCCCGCCAGCCCTCGCTCCCCGCGAAGGGACCGCCGGTCAGGCCCAGTGGCTCGGCGGCCTGCCGGGTCGCGAAGGCGATCGGGATCATCGACATGTTCTGCACACCGCCCGCGACCACCAGGTCCTGCGTGCCGGACAGCACCCCCTGCGCCGCGAAGTGCACGGCCTGCTGCGAGGACCCGCACTGCCGGTCGACCGTCACGCCCGGCACCTCCTCGGGCAGCCCGGCCGCCAGCCAGCAGGTCCGTGCGATGTCCCCGGCCTGCGGCCCCACCGCGTCCAGACAGCCGAAGACGACGTCCTCGACGGCGGCCGGGTCCACGCCCGAGCGGGCCACCAGTTCCTTCAGCACGTGCGCGCCGAGGTCCGCGGGATGGACCCCGCTCAGCCCTCCCCCGCGCCGCCCGACGGGCGTACGGACCGCGTCGACGATGTATGCCTCGGCCATGGCGACTCCCCTGACTCCGCTATGAGTTAGATGCGTACGGCGATCCCGTCCAGCACCATCGACAGGTACTGCCGGGCGATCTCCTCCGGGCTGTGCTGTCCGCCCGGCCGGTACCAGGACGCGGCCACCCACACGGTGTCGCGCACGAACCGGTAGGTGAGGCGGACGTCCAGGTCGGCCCGGAACACCTCGGCGGCGACCCCGCGCTCCAGCGTGGACAGCCACGCCTTCTCGAACCTGCGCTGCGACTCGGCGAGGAACGCGAACCGCTCCTGCACGGCCAGCTGCCGGCTCTCCTTCTGGTAGATCGCGACGGCGGCCCGGTGCCGGTCGATCTCCCGGAACGACTCGGTGACCAGCGCTTCGAGGGTCTCGCGCGGACCTGACTCGGCGTCCAGGACGGCGTCGTAACCGTCCCAGAGCTCGTCGAGGAAGGTGCGCAGGATCTCCTCCAGCATCGATTCCTTGGAGTCGAAGTGGTAGTAGAGGCTGCCCGCGAGCATGCCCGCGTGGTCCGCGATCTTGCGTACGGTGGTGGCGTTGTAGCCCTGCTCGGCGAAGACCTCGGCGGCGGTGTCGAGGAGTTCGCGCCGCCGCGCGGGTGCGGCGGTCACCTGGGGCTTCTTCTTGGTCGGCACGGTCCCATTCTCGTCCTACGGGTGCTGGCTGCTGACGGAGACGGCCTCTCCGGTCATGTACGAGGAGTAGCCGGAGGCCAGGAACACGATCACGTTGGCCACCTCCCAGGGCTCCGCGTACCGCCCTAAGGCCTCGCGCGCGGTGAGTTCCTCCAGCAGTTCGGGCGTGGTCACCTTCGCCAGGTGCGGGTGCATGGCGAGGCTCGGCGAGACCGCGTTGACCCGCACCCCGAATCCGGCCGCCTCGATCGCCGCGCACCTGGTCAGCGCCATCACTCCGGCCTTCGCGGCGGCGTAGTGGGCCTGCCCGGCCTGGGCGCGCCAGCCGACCACGGAGGCGTTGTTGACGATCACGCCGCCGCGTCCGCCGTCCCGCAGCAGCCGCAGGGCCGCCCGGGTGCACCGGAACGTGCCGTTCAGCGTCACGTCCAGCACCCGTGACCACTGCTCGTCGGTCATGTCGACGAGGTCCGAAGTGCCGCCGAGCCCCGCGTTGTTGACGACGACGTCCAGCCGCCCGTGCTCCTGCACGGCCGCCTCGAAGAGCGCGCCGACCTGCCCTTCGTCGGTCACGTCGCACGCCACCGCCACGACCGACTCCGCGCCGAACTCCCCGGCCAGCGACGCCTCGTACTCCTTGAGCCGCCGCACATGCGCGTCGCTGATGACCACGCGCGCGCCCTCCTCCAGGAAGCGCCGCGCGGTCGCACCGCCGATGCCGGCGCCCGCCGCCGCGGTGATGACGGCGGTGCGCCCCTTCAGCAGCCCGTGCCCCGGCTCGTACACAGGACCCTCGACGCCTGTCATGGGGCCACGCTAACCTACCAAACACTTGTTAGGGAAGGTCTGCCGAAGGGACGGCGCTCCATGGATCTCGCCTTCACGCAGGAAGAGGAGGCCTTCCGCGCCGAGGCCCGGGCCTGGCTGGCGGCGCATGTGCCGGAGGTGCCCCTGCCGTCGCTGGAGACCGAGGAGGGCTTCGCGGCGCACCGCGCATGGGAGGCGGAGCTGGCCGCGGACCGCTGGTCGGTCGTCAACTGGCCGGTGGAGTACGGCGGGAGAGGGGCCGGGCTGATCTCCTGGCTGGTGTTCGAGGAGGAGTACTGGGCGGCGGGCGCGCCGGGCCGGGTCGGACAGAACGGCATCAGCCTGCTCGCGCCGACGCTCTTCGATCACGGCACGGAGGAGCAGCGGGCGCGGGTGCTGCCGCCGATGGCCACCGGCGAGGTGGTGTGGGCGCAGGCCTGGTCGGAGCCGGAGGCCGGTTCCGACCTGGCGTCCCTGAAGTCGAAGGCCGTGCGCACGGAGGGGGGTTGGCTGCTCGGCGGCCAGAAGACGTGGTCGTCCCGGGCCGCCTTCGCCGACCGCGCCTTCGGCCTGTTCCGCACCGCCCCGGACACCCCGAAACCCCACCAGGGCCTGACCTACCTGATGTTCGACCTGCGCGCACCCGGCGTCACGGTCCGCCCGATCGGCCGCCTCGACGGCAAGCCGGCCTTCGCCGAGCTCTTCCTGGACGAGGTGTTCGTGCCGGACACGGACGTCATAGGGGAGCCGGGCGAGGGCTGGCGGATCGCGATGTCGACGGCGGGGAACGAACGGGGCCTGATGCTGCGCTCCCCCGGCCGCTTCCTCGCGGCGGCGGACAGACTGGCCAGGCTCTGGGAGGAGCGGGGCAGCCCGCAGCACACGCAGGACCGAGTGGCCGACGCCCTGACAGGCGCCCGCGCCTACCGCCTCTTCACCTACGCGGCCGCCTCCCGCGTCCTGGAGGGCGCCGCCCTCGGCCCCGAGTCCAGCATGAACAAGGTCTTCTGGTCCGAGTACGACATCGCGCTGCACGAGACGGCGCTGGATCTGCTGGGCGGGGAAGGCGAGTTGGCCGACACCGACTGGTCCGAGGGCTACGTCTTCTCCCTCGCCGGCCCCATCTACGCGGGGGCGAACGAGATCCAGCGCGACATCATCGCCGAGCGCCTGCTCGGCCTCCCGAAGGGACGCCGGTGATGCGCTTCCTGCTCGACACCGAACAGCGGGCGTTCGCCGACTCGTTGGGCGCGATGCTGGCGGCCGCGGACACGCCTTCGGTCGTACGGGACTGGAGCCGCGGCGAGCACGCGAGCGGGCGCGCGCTGTGGGGCCGTATCGCCGAGGCGGGCGCCTTCGGGCTGGCCGTACCGGAGGAGTACGGCGGACTGGGCGTCCGGCCCGTCGAACTGGCCGTCGGCTTCGTCGAGTTGGGGCGGTACGCGGTGCCAGGGCCCCTGGTGGAGACGGTCATGGCGGCGGCGCTGCTCTCCGAGGCCGAGGCCGAGCCCGCCGCCAAGCGCCTGCTGCCGCCTCTGGCCTCCGGCGAGGCGATGGCCACCGTGGCCCAGGAGTCGCCGTATGCCCTGGCCGGCGACGTGGCGACCGCCCGCCCGACCCTGGCCGGCGAGATGGCGGCCACCCGCCCGACCCTGGCCGGCGACGCGACGACGGCCACTCGACTCGCCCTCGACGGCGACGCGGCGACCACCCGCCTGGCCCTCGCGGCCGACGGTCTCCGCCTCGCCCCCGGCCACGGCCCGGTCCGCCCCTCCCTCGACCCCGCCCGCCGCCTCACCCCCCTCGCACCGGGCGGTGAACTCCTCACGCCCGATCCACCCGTCGAGCGCGCCCTCGCCCACGCCCGCCTGGCCACCGCCGCCCAGGCCCTCGGCGTAGGTCTCGCGCTCCTCGACAGAACCGTCGCCCACGTCAAGCAGCGCACCCAGTTCGGCGTCGCCATCGGGTCCTTCCAGGCCGTCAAGCACCGGCTCGCCGACGCGAAGATCGCCCTGGAGTTCGCGCGTCCGCTGCTGTTCGGCGCCGCGCTCACGATGGACCCGGCCGACGTCGCCGCGGCCAAGGTCACGGCCTGCGAGGCGGCGTACACCACCGCGCGGACCGCGCTTCAGTTGCACGGCGCGATCGGGTACACGGCGGAGTACGAGCTGTCGCTCTGGCTCACCAAGGCCCGTGCCCTGCGCACCGCCTGGGGCGGCCCGCGGGAGTGCCGGGCCGTCGTGGTCAGTGGTGGTGGTCGCCGCTGGTGAGCTCCCGGTACTCCTCCTTCGTCGGCTTCGCGATCTGCGCGTCGGCCCCGAACATCGCCCGCGCCAGCTGGGCCCGCACCCGCTCGGAGACCGTCACCGGCCGGCGCACCCCGTTCTTGTCGACGAGCGGCCCGAGCTCGTACGGCGGGCTCTGCTCGTGCTGCGTGAGCGTGTGCAACTGCCCCTGCCCGAGCGGCTCGTGGACCTCGACGAACTCCCCGTTCGGCAGCCGCCGGATGAGACCGGTCTCCCTGCCGTGCAGCACCTTGTCCCGGTCCCGCCGCTGCAGGCCCATACAGACCCGCTTGGTGACGAGGAAGGCCGCCACCGGCATCACGAAGACGGAGATTCGCACGAACCAGGTGATCGAGTTGATGGACAGATGCAGATGCGTGGCCACGATGTCGTTGCCGCCACCGATCAACAGGACGGCGTACAGGGCCAGCCAGGCCACGCCGAGGCCGGTGCGCACGGGCACGTTGCGCGGCCGGTCCAGGATGTGGTGCTCGCGTTTGTCGCCGGTGACCCAGGCCTCGATGAACGGGTAGACGCCGAGGGCGAGCAGGATCAGCGGGAAGAGTGAGAAGGGGATGAAGACGCCGGGCTCCAGGGTGTGGCCCCAGAGGTTGATCTCCCATCCCGGCATCACCCGGATCAGGCCCTCGGAGAAGCCGAGGTACCAGTCGGGCTGGGCGCCGGTCGTCACCAGGTCGGGGCGGTACGGCCCGAAGGCCCACACGGGGTTGATGCTGGCGATGCCGCCCATGATCGCGAGCACGCCGAAGACGAGGAAGAAGAAGCCGCCCGCCTTGGCCATGTAGACCGGCAGGAAGGGCATGCCGACGACCGTCCTCTGGTCGCGGCCGGGCCCCGGGTACTGGGTGTGCTTGTGGTAGAAGACCAGGATCAGATGGGCGACCACCAGGCCCAGCATGATCCCGGGCAGCAGCAGGACGTGGATCGGGAAGAGCCGCGAGATGATGTCGTGGCCCGGGAACTCCCCGCCGAACAGGAACATCGACAGGTACGTCCCGACGATCGGGAGCGACAGGATGGCGCCGTCGGCGAACCGGATGCCGGTACCGGACAGCAGGTCGTCGGGGAGCGAGTAGCCGGTCAGGCCGGTGATGATGCCGAGCATCAGCAGGGTCCAGCCGAACAGCCAGTTGACCTCGCGGGGCTTGCGGAAGGCGCCGGTGAAGAACACCCGCATCATGTGCACCAGCATGCCGGTGACGAAGACCAGCGCCGCCCAGTGGTGGATCTGCCGGATCAGCAGCCCGCCGCGCACGTCGAAGCTGATGTCGAGGGTGGACTCGTACGCCCTGGTCATGCTGACACCGTTGAGCGGCACGTACGAGCCGTGGTAGATCACCTCGACGCCGCTCGGCTCGAAGAACAGGGTGAGGTAGATCCCGGTGAGGATCAGGATGATGAAGCTGTAGAGGCAGATCTCGCCGAGCATGAAGGACCAGTGGTCCGGAAAGACCTTGCGCATGTTGGCCTTGGCCAGCGAGTACAGGCCGAGTCGCCCGTCGGCCCAGCCGGCGAGTTTCTCGCCCGTGCCCGGCGGCTCCCTGCGTGCGGAGCCGGCCGCCTCGTTCCCCGTTCGTGCGCCGTCCATACGTTCGTCGCCTCCCGCCGGATCAACCTCAGGGTGACACGATGCCCCGGCCAAGCCAACGGTGCGTGCGGCCGTGCGAGTGACACCGGCTCGCGAGGCCGCGGGCTCCGGTCAGGGCCGTACGATCCCTTCCGCCCGCGCGGCCACCAGCCACTTCGGGAACTCCCCCACCAGGCGGTCGTACAACTCGGCGTCGGGCACCTTGCGCGGGTCCGCGCCGGCGTGGAAGAAGCCGGCGTTGTCCACGACCCGCTTGTGCGGTACGGCCAGCTCGTCGAGCTTGCGCAGGAAGTCGAACTGCTTGCTGCCGGGGTCGCCGAAGCCCACGAACTGCCAGAACAGCGGGAGCTTCGCCGCCTTGCACAGATACCGTTCCGCCGCGAGCTTGTTGATCGGGCCGCCGTCGGTCTGGAACACGACCAGGGCGGGCTCCTTCGAGCCGCTGTCCAGGTAGTGGTCGATGACCGCGTCCATGGCCAGGTGGTAGCTGGTCTTGCCCATGTGCCCGAGCCCGGCCACGATCTTCTCGATGCGGCCCTCGTGCTCGGCCAGCTGGATGTCGGTCTCCGCGTCGACGTCGGTCGAGAAGAAGACCACCGGCACCCGGCCGTCGTCGTCGAGGTGCGCGGACAGACCCAGCACCCGGTCGGCAAGGGCCTGCACCGAACCGTCCTGGTAGTACGGCTTCATCGACCCCGAGTAGTCGACCACGAGGTACACCGCGGCCCGCAGACCGTCCAGCCCGTGCCTGCCGAGCGAGGCCCCGGCGCTCTTGTAGAGGCTGACCAGCGCGGGCGCGGTCTCCTCGACCTTCTTGAGACTGATCGCAACCATGGCCCCTACTTTCCCACCAGTCACCGGTGTTCGTTATTTTGTTCGCCGCCGCCCCCACCGGCTCACCGTCCGCCCCACTTCCCACCCCCGAGGAGCCGGCCGTGGATTCCGAGTCCACCGTCACCACCTGCTACCGCCATCCCAAGGTGGAGTCCCATCTCCGCTGCACCCGCTGCGACCGGTACATCTGCCCCGACTGCATGCGGGAGGCGGCCGTGGGCCACCAGTGCGTGGAGTGCGTGAAGGAGGGCGCACGGTCGGTGCGGCAGGCACGTACGGCCTTCGGCGGCCGGATCTCGACCGTACCCGTGGTGACGTACACGCTGATCGCGCTCAACGTGCTCGCCTATGCGGGCGAGTTGGTACGGCCGGGGATCGTGGACCGCTTCGAGATGCTGGGCCGCGGGCTGAAGGGGGAGAACGGCGGCCACTACATGTGGGAGGCCGGCTACTCCTCCTACTACCACCTCGAAGGTGTCGTGGACGGCGAGTGGTACCGGCTGCTCACCGGCGCGTTCCTGCATCTGCCGCCCACCGGTGGGACGTTCGGGATCCTGCACATCGTGATGAACATGCTGTCGCTGTGGAACATCGGCCGCGTGGTCGAGTCCCAGCTCGGCCGGATCCGCTACCTCGCCCTCTACTTCCTCTCGGCACTGGGCGGTTCGGTGCTCGTACTGCTGCTCGCGCCGGACACCCCGACGGTCGGCGCGTCCGGCGCGATCTTCGGGCTGGGGGCCGCGTACTACGTCATGGCCCGCCGGCTCGGCGCCGACATGGACCAGGTCAACCGCTTCATGGCCGGTCTGCTGCTGTGGCTGGTGATCTCCGCGATCGCCACGTCCTGGCAGGGCCACCTCGGCGGCCTGCTGTCCGGCGCCGTGGTGACCGTGGCGTACGCCTACGCCCCCCGCGACAAGCGCCGCCCCTTCGTCCAGGCGGGCGCGTGCGTCGCCCTGCTGGCGCTGCTGGTCATCGTGACGATGGCGAAGGTCGCGGAACTGACGGTGTGAGCGGCCGAGTCCGGGCCGAAAAGGCAACGGCGCCTGCCCGTCGTCCGGTCGGGGACTTGAGGGCAGGCGCCGTCAGTGTTCCGTACGCCTTTGTACGGGACGCTGTTTGAGGGACCGTCAGGTCCCTGTTGTGACCGTCAGACCATCAGCGAGCGGTCCGTCGGCCTGATCGGGGCCGGCAGGTCGCTCGCGCCGGTCAGGAAGCGGTCCGTGCCGCGGGCGGCCGAGCGGCCCTCGGCGATCGCCCACACGATGAGCGACTGGCCGCGGCCCGCGTCACCGGCGACGAAGACGCCCGGCACGTTGGTCTGGAACTCGGCGTCGCGGGCGATGTTGCCGCGCGCGTCGAGGTCGAGACCGAACTGCTCGACCAGGCCGTTGTCGCGGTCGGTGCCCGTGAAGCCCATGGCCAGCGTCACCAGCTGGGCGGGGATCTTGCGCTCCGAGCCCGGCTTCGGGGTCAGCTTGCCGTCGATGAACTCGACCTCGCTGAGGTGCAGCCACTGGACGTTGCCGTCCTCGTCGCCCTCGAAGTGGGTGGTCGAGACGGAGTAGACCCGCTCGCCGCCCTCCTCGTGCGCGGACGTCACCTTGTAGAGCATCGGGAACGTCGGCCACGGCTGGGAGGCGGCGTTCCGCTCCTCGTTCGGGCGGGGCATGATCTCCAGCTGCGTGACGGAGGCCGCGCCCTGGCGGTGGGCGGTGCCCACGCAGTCGGCGCCGGTGTCGCCACCGCCGATGACCACGACGTGCTTGCCCTCGGCCGAGATCGGGGAGGTGACGTAGTCGCCCTCCTGGACCTTGTTCGACAGGGGCAGGTACTCCATCGCCTGGTAGATGCCCTTCAACTCCCGCCCGGGGACGGGGAGATCACGGGCGGTCGTCGCACCGGCGGCGATGACGATCGCGTCGTACCGCTTCTTCAGGTCGGTCGCCTTGAGGTCGCGGCCGATCTCGATCCCGGTACGGAAACGGGTGCCCTCCGCGCGCATCTGCTCGATACGGCGGTTGATGTGCCGCTTCTCCATCTTGAACTCGGGGATGCCGTAGCGGAGCAGGCCGCCGATGCGGTCGGCGCGCTCGTAGACGGCGACGGTGTGGCCGGCCCGGGTGAGCTGCTGGGCGGCGGCCAGGCCCGCGGGGCCCGAGCCGATGACCGCGACCGTCTTGCCCGACAGGCGCTCCGGGATCTGGGGCGCGACGTCGCCGGTCTCCCACGCCTTGTCGATGATCGAGACCTCGACGTTCTTGATGGTGACGGCCGGCTGGTTGATGCCGAGCACGCACGCCGACTCGCAGGGAGCCGGGCACAACCGACCGGTGAACTCCGGGAAGTTGTTCGTGGCGTGGAGGCGCTCCGACGCCGCCGACCAGTCCTCGCGGTAGGCGTAGTCGTTCCACTCGGGGATCAGGTTCCCCAGCGGACAGCCGTTGTGGCAGAACGGGATGCCGCAGTCCATGCAGCGGCTGGCCTGCTTGCTGATGATCGGCAGCAGGGAGCCGGGGACGTAGACCTCGTTCCAGTCCTTCAGGCGCTCGCCGACGGGACGGGACTTGGCGACCTCACGGCCGTGGTTCAGGAAGCCCTTCGGGTCAGCCATTGATCGCCGCCTCCATCATCTTCTCGGTGATCTCGGACTCGGAGAGTCCCGCCTGCTCGGCGGCGTCCTTGGCGGCGAGCACTGCCTTGTACGTGCTGGGGATGATCTTGGTGAAGCGCTCGACCGCGGTGTCCCACTCGGCGAGCAGCTTCTCGGCGACCGTGGAGCCGGTCTCCTCCTGGTGACGGCGCACCACGTCGTGCAGCCACTGCCGGTCGGTGTCGTCGAGGGCCTCGATGGCGCCGACGTTGCCGACGTTGACGTTGTCGACGTTCAGGTCGATCACGTACGCGATGCCACCGGACATACCGGCCGCGAAGTTACGGCCCGTCTCGCCCAGGACCACCGCGCGGCCACCGGTCATGTACTCGCAGCCGTGGTCGCCCACGCCCTCGGAGACGACCGTGGCACCGGAGTTGCGGACACAGAACCGCTCGCCGGTACGACCGCGCAGGTACAGCTCGCCACCGGTGGCGCCGTACGCGATGGTGTTGCCGCCGATCGTCGAGTACTCGGCGAGGTGGTCGGCGCCCCGGTCGGGACGGACGATCACGCGGCCGCCGGAGAGGCCCTTGCCGACGTAGTCGTTGGCGTCGCCCTCCAGGCGCAGCGTGACACCGCGAGGGAGGAAGGCGCCGAAGGACTGGCCCGCGGAACCGGTGAAGGTGATGTCGATGGTGTCGTCGGGCAGACCGGCACCGCCGAACTTCTTGGTCACCTCGTGGCCGAGCATGGTGCCGACCGTGCGGTTGATGTTGCGGATCGCGACCTGGGCGCGCACCGGCTGGGCGTCGGTCGCCGAGTCGGCGGCGAGGGCGTCGGCGGCGAGCTTGATCAGCTCGTTGTCGAGCGCCTTCTCCAGGCCGTGGTCCTGCTCGATGACCTGGTGGCGGACCGCGCCCTCGGGCAGCGCCGGCACGTGGAACAGCGGCTCCAGGTTGAGGCCCTGGGCCTTCCAGTGGTCGACCGCGCGGGTCACGTCGAGCGTCCCGGCCTGGCCGACGGCCTCCTCGATGGTGCGGAAGCCCAGCTCGGCGAGGATCTCGCGGACCTCTTCGGCGATGTACTGGAAGAAGTTGACGACGTACTCGGCCTTGCCGGAGAACCGGTCCCGCAGGGTCGGGTTCTGGGTGGCGATGCCGACCGGGCAGGTGTCCAGGTGGCAGACGCGCATCATGACGCAGCCGGAGACGACGAGCGGCGCGGTCGCGAAACCGAACTCCTCGGCGCCGAGCAGCGCGGCGATGACGACGTCACGGCCGGTCTTCAGCTGGCCGTCGGTCTGAACGACGATGCGGTCGCGCAGGCCGTTGAGCAGCAGGGTCTGCTGGGTCTCGGCGAGGCCCAGCTCCCAGGGTCCACCGGCGTGCTTGAGGGAGGTGAGGGGCGAGGCACCCGTACCGCCGTCGTGGCCGGAGATGAGGACGACGTCCGCGTGCGCCTTCGACACACCGGCCGCGACCGTGCCGACGCCGACCTCCGACACCAGCTTCACGTGAATCCGCGCCTGCGGGTTCGCGTTCTTCAGGTCGTGGATCAGCTGGGCCAGGTCCTCGATCGAGTAGATGTCGTGGTGCGGCGGCGGGGAGATCAGACCGACACCCGGGGTCGAGTGCCGGGTCTTCGCGACCCACGGGTAGACCTTGTGGCCGGGCAGCTGGCCGCCCTCGCCGGGCTTGGCGCCCTGGGCCATCTTGATCTGGATGTCGTCCGCGTTGACCAGGTACTCGCTCGTCACACCGAAGCGGCCGGAGGCCACCTGCTTGATGGCGCTGCGCCGGGCCGGGTCGTAGAGACGGTCCGGGTCCTCGCCGCCCTCACCGGTGTTGGACTTGCCGCCCAGCTGGTTCATGGCGATGGCCAGCGTCTCGTGCGCCTCGCGCGAGATGGAGCCGTACGACATGGCACCGGTGGAGAAGCGCTTGACGATCTCGGAGACCGGCTCGACCTCGTCGATGGAGATCGAGGGGCGGTCGGACTTGAAGCCGAAGAGCCCGCGGAGCGTCATCAGGCGCTCGGACTGCTCGTTCACGCGCTCGGTGTACATCTTGAAGATGTCGTAGCGACCGGTGCGCGTGGAGTGCTGGAGGCGGAAGACCGTCTCCGGGTCGAACAGGTGCGGCTCGCCCTCGCGGCGCCACTGGTACTCGCCGCCTATCTCGAGGGCGCGGTGGGCCGGCGCGATGCCGGAGGCCGGGTACGCCTTCGCGTGCCGGGCGGCGACCTCCTTGGCGACGACGTCGATGCCGACGCCGCCGATCTTGGTGGCGGTGCCGTTGAAGTACTTCTCGACGAAGGTCTCGTCCAGGCCGACGGCCTCGAAGACCTGGGCGCCGCGGTAGGAGGCCACGGTCGAGATGCCCATCTTGGACATGACCTTCAGAACGCCCTTGCCGAGGGCGTAGATCAGGTTGCGGATGGCCTGCTCGGCCTCGATGTCCGAGAGGAAGGTGCCCGCGCGGACCAGGTCCTCGACGGACTCCATCGCCAGGTACGGGTTGACGGCCGCGGCGCCGAAGCCGATCAGCAGGGCGACGTGGTGGACCTCGCGGACGTCACCGGCCTCGACCAGCAGGCCCACGTGGGTGCGCTGCTTGGTGCGGATGAGGTGGTGGTGGACGGCCGCGGTGAGCAGCAGCGACGGGATCGGCGCGTGCTCGGCGTCCGAGTGGCGGTCCGAGAGGACGATCAGCCGGGCGCCGTTGTCGATGGCCGCGTCGGCCTCGGCGCAGATCTCGTCGATACGGGCCGCGAGGGAGTCCCCACCGCCGGAGACCCGGTACAGGCCGGACAGCGTCGCGGCCTTGAAGCCGGGCATGTCGCCGTCGGCGTTGATGTGGATGAGCTTGGCCAGCTCGTCGTTGTCGATCACCGGGAAGGGCAGCACGACGGAGCGGCAGGAAGCGGCCGTCGGGTCGAGCAGGTTGCCCTGCGGGCCCAGCGAGGAACGCAGCGAGGTGACGAGCTCCTCGCGGATCGCGTCCAGCGGCGGGTTGGTGACCTGTGCGAACAGCTGGGTGAAGTAGTCGAAGAGCAGCCGCGGGCGGCTGGACAGCGCGGCGATCGGCGAGTCCGTACCCATCGAACCGATCGGCTCGGCACCGGCCTTGGCCATCGGCGCCAGGATGACGCGCAGCTCCTCCTCGGTGTAACCGAAGGTCTGCTGGCGGCGGGTGACCGAGGCGTGCGTGTGCACGATGTGCTCGCGCTCGGGCAGGTCGCCCAGCTCGATCTCGCCGGCCTCGATCCACTCCGCGTAGGGGTGCTCGGCGGCGAGGCCCGCCTTGATCTCGTCGTCCTCGATGATGCGGTGCTCGACCGTGTCGACGAGGAACATCTTGCCGGGCTGAAGGCGGCCCTTGCGGACGACCTTGGCGGGGTCGATGTCGAGGACGCCGACCTCGGAGCCGAGGACGACCAGGCCGTCGTCGGTGACCCAGTAGCGGCCGGGGCGAAGGCCGTTGCGGTCGAGGACCGCGCCGACCTGCTTGCCGTCGGTGAAGGTGACGCAGGCCGGGCCGTCCCAGGGCTCCATCATCGTGGAGTGGAAGTTGTAGAAGGCGCGGCGGGCCGGGTCCATGGAGTCGTGGTTCTCCCACGCCTCCGGGATCATCATCAGCACGGAGTGCGGCAGCGAACGCCCGCCCAGGTGCAGGAGTTCGAGCACCTCGTCGAAGGACGCCGAGTCGGAGGCGTCCGGCGTACAGATCGGGAAGACCCGCTCCAGGCCCTTCTCCCCGAACAACTCGGATACCAGCTGCGACTCGCGGGCGACCATCCAGTTGCGGTTGCCCTTGACGGTGTTGATCTCACCGTTGTGCGCGACGAAGCGGTACGGGTGCGCGAGCGGCCACGACGGGAAGGTGTTCGTGGAGAAGCGCGAGTGGACCAGGGCGACGGCCGAGCCGAAGCGGCGGTCGGAGAGGTCCGGGAAGAAGGGCTCCAGCTGGCCGGTGGTCAGCATGCCCTTGTAGACGATGGTGCGCGCGGAGAGCGACGGGAAGTAGACACCGACCTCACGCTCGGCGCGCTTGCGCAGCGCGAAGGCCTTGCGGTCGAGCGCGATGTCCTTGCTGACACTGTCCGTGACGAAGATCTGCCGGAAGGCGGGCATCGTCGAACGCGCGGTGGCGCCGAGCAGTTCGGGAGCGACCGGAACCTCGCGCCAGCCGAGAACCGTGAGGCCCTCGTCGCCCGCGATCGTCTCGATCTGTGAGACGGCGTCCGCCGTCCCGTCCTCCGGCAGGAAGGCGATACCGACCGCGTAACCGCCCGCCTCGGGCAGCTCGAATCCGGCCACCTCGCGGAAGAACGCGTCGGGTACCTGGGAGAGGATTCCGGCGCCGTCGCCGGAGTCGGGCTCGGAGCCGGTGGCACCGCGGTGCTCGAGGTTGCGCAGCACCGTGAGTGCCTGCTCAACCAGGGTGTGGGACGCCTCGCCGGTGAGGGTGGCGACGAAACCGACGCCGCACGCGTCGCGTTCGTTGCGGGGGTCGTACATACCCTGCGCAGCAGGGCGAGCATCCATGAAGGACCAGTTCTGGCCATTCGCGGAGTGCTGGGACGGCTGGCGCGGCGTACGCATCGGCTCTCCCGTCGTCGTCTCTATTGGCATATGCAGATTGCCGAGGGACGACGTTGGCCCTCTGCTGAGTGCAAAATTTCGTGCAGGTTACATGATGGAGCGGTTCTCGGGAACCGGGATATTCCGTTCCAACATGCGGACACCGCGCGGCTGCAGCGCGGGTGCCGCGCCTGCGGTGGAAGCTATATGGGGACCGAGCGGGACAGATCGATGTCCGCCGGTCCGGAAGACGGGAAGGGCTACGTCGCTCTTCCCGAGGTGCGCGTCAGGCCTCATTGCCCACGGCGCTTACGGCTCATGCCCCGTGGTCATGCATCCGAAACCAGCGGGTAACGGCTACTTATGCGGCCCAACGCATAACTTGCAGCCGACTCATCCTACGGCCGTTCCGAACAAACTGCCCAGGGCGTACGTCACACCGGCCGCCGCACCACCCAGCGCGAGCTGCCGCAAGCCGCTGAACCACCAGGTCCGCGCGGTCACCTTGGCCACCACCGCACCACAGGCGAACAGCCCGACCAGCGCGAGCAGCAGGGCCGGCCACAGCACGGTCGCGCCGAGCAGATACGGCAGTACGGGCAGCAGCGCGCCCAGCGCGAAGGCCCCGAAGGACGACACGGCGGCCACCAGCGGCGAGGGCAGATCGCTCGGGTCGATGCCGAGCTCCTCACGGGCGTGGATCTCCAGCGCCTGCTCGGGATCCCGCGACAGCTGCCGGGCCACTTCCCGCGCCAGCCCCGGCTCGACACCCCGCCCCGCATACAGCGCAGCAAGCTCGGCCTCTTCATCCAGCGGATGCTTCCGCAGCTCCCGCCGCTCCACGTCCAGCTCGGCCTCGACGAGCTCGCGCTGCGAGGCGACGGAGGTGTACTCCCCGGCGGCCATCGAGAAGGCACCGGCGGCAAGCCCCGCGAGCCCGGTCAGCACGATGGTGTGCTGACCGACGGCCCCGCCCGCGACGCCGGTCATCAGGGCCAGGTTGGACACGAGCCCGTCCATGGCACCGAAGACGGCAGGCCGCAGCCACCCTCCGTTGACATCGCGGTGAGTGTGGTTGTCACGGTGCGCCTCATGCAGCGCGGCCTCGGTCTCGATGATCGCCATGTTTCGGGCCCCCAGGAAAGCTAAGCCAAAGCTAACTTTAGACAAGTTCTAATTCTCTACAACACCGAAGATACGTCGCCACATTCCCGCCCGCCAGCAAGGAAAGCCTGGGCTAACCTGCGGTTTTACCGCCGAACGCTCATCCGAACCTCCTGCCGCCCATATGTCGACCGGGTGACATGAAGCCCTCCGAGGCTGAGGTCAACCGCCGATGGTGGGAAACATCCGGGAACGTCTCCGGAGAGGCCGCCCATGTCATCGATCACCTGCATCCCCACGGTTCCGTCGTCCGGGAACACCGCCGAACTTCGCGACCGGGCCCGCGGCGCGCTCCTGGGCCTGGCGGTCGGCGACGCCCTGGGAGCCCCCGCCGAGAACATGAAGCCGTCGGAGATCCGCTCCCGCTGGGGCCGCATCACGGGCTACGTCACGGACACCCCGGCCGGCACGGACGACACCGAGTACGCGATCTTCTCGGGCCTGCTCCTCGCCCGCCACGGCTCGGCCCTCACCGCCTCGCACGTGGAGGCGGCCTGGCACGAATGGATCGCCGACCGCGACGAGGGCCCCTTCCGGGGCGCCGGCTTCAGCGAACGCGGCACCCTGGAGAACCTCCGCCGCGGCCTGGCGGCCCCCATCTCCGCCCAGCACCGCCACGCCTGGAGCGACGGCCTGGCGATGCGGGCGGCCCCCTTCGGCGTCTTCGCCGCGGGCCGCCCCGCCGAAGCGGCCCGTCTGGCGGCGATCGACGGCTCGGTGAGCCACGAGGGCGAGGGCATCTACGGCGGCCAGGCGGTGGCGGCGGGAGTGGCGGCGGCGATGGCAGGCGCTCCGACCATCGCGGTGGTCGCCTCCGCCCTCGCCGTCATCCCGGACGACTCCTGGACGGCCCGCTCCCTGCGCCGAGCGGTGGCGGTGGCCCACCGAGGCGAGCGAGCGGTCCGCTCGGCGGTCGTCATCGGCGGCTACCCCTGGACGGACCTGGCCCCCGAGGCGGTGGCCCTGGCCTTCGGCGCATACGCGGCAGCCGACGGCGACTTCCGCGAAGCGGTCCTCACGGCGGTGAACATGGGCCGAGACGCGGACACGACGGCAGCGGTGGCGGGGGCGTTGGCGGGCGCGACGCGGGGAGCGTCGTCGATCCCCCCGGAGTGGGCATCGGCAATCGCCCCTGCACGGGGCACCTGCCTCCCGGCGATGGCAGGCCATCATGTGCTGGAGGTGGCGGATTTGTTGGTGCCGGGGGCGACGGAGGTGGCGGACCCACTGACGCCAGGGGCGACGGAGGTGGCGGACCCACTGACGCCAAGGACGGCGAGGGTGGCGGACCCGCTGACGCCAAGGACGGCGGAGACGGCGGACCCGCTGGCGTCGGGAACCATGGGGACCGCCTCATGACACCGCCGAGCCCGTGGGACGAGGGAACGGTGAGGGAGCCGGCCGGGCCGAAGGCCGTGGCGGAACTGATCGAACCGGCGGTCGCGGCGAAGCCGTACGAACCGGCAGCCGCCGACGGCGATTTCGCCCCACAGGGGCCACCGGCACCCGACGACGAAAGTCGCACGGGCGGTGCGGGTGGGAGCGAACCCGCCGAAGGCGAAGCCGAGGCGGTTGGCGCCGCACCGCACCCGCAGGGATCCGCCGAGGCCCGTAGGACCGTCGGCCTACTGCTGGGCCTCGCCGCAGGCGACGCCGCAGGCTGGCCCGCCGCCCGCCACCGCGCAACCCGCATGCCCGAATGGACCCGCCGCCTCACCCGCGAACTCGACACCTTCGCCGAACACAACGCAACCACCACCCTCCCCGTCCCCATCGCCCTCAACCAACCCCCCGAACCCCTCCGCCTGGGCCCCTCCGACGACGCAGAATGGGCAGCCTTCGCCGCAGAAGCCCTCCTCAGAGCCGGCGACGACACAGCCCTCGGCGACCTCACCAAGGAACGCCGCACCAGAGCCGCAATCGACCTCACCTGGAACGCCCTCGCCGCAGAAGTCGCCGCCGCGGCAGACCGCGCACCCGAGATCGAATCCGCCGTCCTCCCCCTCCGCGCCCGCATCTCCGTCCGAGCCGGCCTCGGCAACCTCGCCACCGGCCTCCGCCCACCCGCCACCGGCCACGACAACCCCCACTACTTCGACGACGCCGCCTGCATCCGCGCCTGCGTCCTCGCCGTAGCCCACCCCGGAAACCCCCGACTCGCCGCAGACCTGGCCGAGTTCGACGCCCGCTACACCCAGGACGGCGACGGAGTCCACGGCGCGAGAGCGATGGCCGCCGCCGTCTCCCTCGCCCTGACCGGCGCCGACGTACACACCTGCGTAGCCGCGGCCCTCACCGAACTCCCCGAATCCACCGAGATCGGCCGCAACTCCCGCCACGCCCTGCACCTGGCCCAGGAATCCGACTCCGCCTTCGCCCTGATCCCCCTCCTCGAACACCAAATCGTCGACCACGTCTACAGCTACGGCATCGCGGCCGCCGAAACAGTCCCGGTGGCCCTGGCCCTCGCCACGGCCTCCAGGGGCCGTATCGCGGAAGCCGTACCCGCCGCGGCCTGCCTCTCCCGAGTGGCCGACTCGGCCCCCGCCCTGGCCGGCGCCCTCACCGGCGCACTCGGCGGCGGCGACGCGATCCCCCCGTCCTGGCGGAACGCCTGCCGCACCCTCTCCGGCTGTGCCCTCCCCCGCCTCACCGGCACCGACCTGGTGGAACTCGCCGAACTCCTGGAAGCCACGCAACCGGCCCCGCCGGGTGGATGATTCGGGACATGAAGCCCGAACTAACAGAAATGAGCCTCGAGGATCGCATCACCGGCGCCCTCGTGGGCGCAGCGGTCGGTGACGCCCTGGGCGGCCCGGTCGAGGGCTACTCCCCCGCCCAGATCCTCGAACGCCACGGCGGCCGCGTCCACGGCATCGTCGGCCCCTGGAACGGCGACGCCTGGCGCACCGCCCGCCCCCTGGCGCCGTACCACAAGGGCGACGGCCACGTCACCGACGACACCTTGATGACCCATGCGCTGGTACGGGTCTACGCGACCGTCCGCGACCACCTGGACGCCTACGCGATCGCCGACCACCTGGTCCCCGACCTCATGACCAACCCCCGCTGGATCCCGGAACTCGAAGCGGAGGCCCTCCCCCTCCACCGCATCTTCCTGGCCGAGAAATGGCTGGTCACCCGCCTCCACTACGCCCACGCAGACCCCCGGGAGGCCGGCGTCGGCAACATCGTCAACTGCGGCGCGGCGATGTACATGGCACCGGTCGGCCTGGTCAACGCGGCCAATCCCAGGGCCGCCTACGCCGAGGCCCTGGACATCGCGGGAGCCCACCAGTCGTCGTACGGCCGAGAGGCGGCGGCCGTCTTCGCAGCGGCGGTGGCAGCGGCGGCGACCCCCGGCGCGACCCCGGCCTCGATCATCAGGACCACCCTCGCCCTGGCCAAGGACGCCACCCGCACGGCGATCGAGCAGGTCTGCGAAGTGGCGTCCTGCCACACGGACTTCGAGTCGGCCCTCGAACCGCTCCGCGCGGCAGTCGTCCCCTTCGACACGGTCGGCCCCGACTACCGCGCCCCCTCCCTGGGTGCCCGCCGCCCCTCCCGCCTCCACTCCATCGAGGAACTCCCCATCGCCCTGGGCATGTTGCTGCTGACCGGCGGCGACTACCACCAAGCGGTCCTGGGTTCGGTGAACTACGGCCGCGACTGCGACTCGATCGCCACGATGGCAGGCGCCCTGTCCGGCGCCCTGGGCTCCCCCGTCCCGGAGACCTGGTCCAAAACGGTCTCCGAGGCCAGCCGCCTGGACCTCTGGGAACCGGCGACGACCCTCACCGCCGTAACCCGGGAGATCTTCGAACAGGACGTACGCCGCCGCAGAACCCACGAATCGGCCTTCGCCCACCTCGGAGACCCAAGATGCTCCGACTGACCTGGGTCCAACCGGAGGACCTGGTGGGCCACGAGCTCGGACAGGCGGCCCTGGACGGCCGAGAGGCCTCGATGATCGCCGCGAGGTGGAGGGCGGCGGGCGGCAGAGAGGCCCCACCGAGAGCAGGCGCGTCCCAGGAACCGGCGTCGAGATATCTGCGACTGCTGGCCGAGGATCTGTTGGACGAACTGGCCGACCTCCCAAGCAGGTTGGCGGATCAAGAACCGACGGACCTCACCAAGATCAGGGCCGGCTGCCCGAACTGGCCCAGCCATTCAAGCGAAACGCCCCCCACAGCACCCCCCACCCAGCCCCGCCTGGAAGCGGCCTGGCTCGGACGCGCCGTCGGATGCCTCCTGGGCAAACCGGTCGAAAAACTCCCCCTCCAAGCCATCCGCAGCCTCGCCGAGTCCACCGGCAACTGGCCCCTCACCACATACTTCACCGCCAAGGGAGTCCCCCCGGACCTCCTCTCCGCCCACCCCTGGAACCGCCGCTCCGCCCCCACCTCCCTCGCCGAGAACATCGACGGCATGCCCGAGGACGACGACCTCAACTACCCCCTCCTCAACCTCCTCCTGCTCCAACGCCACGGCAGGGACTTCACCCCCACCGACGTGGCGAAACTCTGGCTCGACGAACTCCCCGCCGGCCGCACCTTCACCGCCGAGCGCATCGCCTACCGCAACCTCCTCACCGGCATCGAACCCCCGCACACCGCCCGCCACCGCAACCCCTTCCGCGAATGGATCGGCGCCCTGATCCGCGCCGACATCCACGGCTGGACCAACCCCGGCAACCCCGCCGCCGCGGCGGAACAGGCCCACCGGGACGCCACCCTCACCCACACCGCGAACGGCGTCTACGCGGCGATGTTCACGGCCGCCGCCATCGCCACCGCGGCGACCGGCACCCACGACATCCACACCTGTCTCAGCACCGGCCTCAAGGTGATCCCACCCCGCTCCCGCCTGGCCGCGGCGATCCATCACGCCATCCAACTGGCGCACGAACACCGGGACTTCGACACGGTCGTGGACCAACTGCACGCCACCTACGCCGACACCCACCACTGGGTCCACGCCATCCCCAACACAGCCCTGATCGCCGCCGCCCTCACCCACGCGCACGGCGACTTCACCGGCTCCATCTCCCGCGCGGTGGGCGGCGGTTGGGACACCGACTCCAACGGTGCCACGGCAGGGAGCATCGCCGCCCTCCTCGCCGGCACCCCCACCGCCCTGCCCGACCACTGGACCACCCCTCTGAAGAACCAACTGGCCACCTCCGTCGGCGACTTCAACGGCGTCGGCTTCGACACCCTCGCCCACCTCACCCACCGGGAGGCATCCCGCCCATGACCCACATCGTCGTACTGGGCAGCACGAACATGGATCTGGTCGCGTATGTGGCGAAGGCACCGCAGCGCGGAGAGACGGTGACGGGACGGGAGTTCCGTACGATCCCCGGCGGCAAGGGCGCCAACCAGGCGATCGCCGCGGCCCGCGCCGGCGCCACCGTGTCGATGATCGGCGCAGTCGGCACCGACGCTTACGGTCCCCGACTCCGGTCCACACTCGAACACTCCGGCGTCGACACGGACCTGCTCCGCACGATCGAGGGCCCCTCCGGCACCGCCCACATCGTCGTCGACGACGAGGGCGGCAACGCGATCGTGGTGATCCCCGCCGCGAACGGCACCGTCGACCACCTCGCCCCCGGCGACGAGGGCCTGATCGCCTCGGCCGACACCCTGCTGCTCCAGCTGGAGATCCCGATGCCGGCGGTCGTCGCGGGCGCGCAGGCCGCCCGCGCGCACGGCGTCCGTACGATCCTCACCCCGGCGCCCGCCCAGCCGCTCCCGCCCGAACTCCTCGCCGCCACCGACCTGTTGGTGCCCAACGAGTACGAGGCGATCACCCTCACCGGCCGCACCGACGTGGTCGACGCGGCCACCGCCCTGCTGGAGAGCGTCCCGGCCGTGGTCGTCACCCTCGGCGCGGCGGGCAGCCTCTACCTGGCCCGCGGCGCCGAACCCCTCGCCGTCGCGGCCCCGCAGGTCACCGCCGTGGACTCCACCGGCGCGGGCGACACCTTCGTCGGCGCCCTGGCCGTGGCCCTGGGCGAGGAACGCCCCATCCGCGAGGCCCTGACCTGGGCCGCCGCCGCGGCCGCCCGCTCCGTCCAACGCCCCGGCGCCTCCGCGTCGATGCCATACCGCTCCGAGATCGAGGCGCAGTACCACTCATGACCACCGCCGCCCAGCCCCCCGGCACCCCCAGTCCCCCGGCACTCCCCCGCTCACCGGTCTGCGCGTCCTCGACCTGGCCACCCTCTTCGCCGGCCCCCTCGCCGCCACCATGCTCGGCGACTTCGGCGCGGAGGTCATCAAGGTCGAGCACCCCACGAAACCCGATCCGTCCCGCGGCCACGGTCCGGCCAAGGACGGCATCGGCCTGTGGTGGAAGCTCCTCGGCCGCAACAAGCGCACGATCACCCTCGACCTGTCCCGGCCCGGCGGCCGCGCCACCCTCCTCCAACTGGCCGCCACCGCCGACGTGTTGATCGAGAACTTCCGCCCCGGCACCCTGGAGAAGTGGGACCTCGGCTGGCCCGAGCTGTCCGCCGCCAACCCCCGCCTGGTCCTCGCCCGCGTCACCGGCTTCGGCCAGTTCGGCCCCTACTCCCGCCGTCCCGGCTTCGGCACCCTCGCCGAGGCGATGAGCGGCTTCGCCGCGATCACCGGCGAGCCGGACGCCCCGCCGACGCTCCCGCCCTTCGGCCTCGCCGACTCGATCGCCGGCCTGGCCACGGCGTACGCCGTGATGACGGCACTCGCGGCCCGCGACCGCACCGGCGAGGGTCAGGTGGTGGACATGGCGATCATCGAGCCGATCCTGACCGTGCTCGGCCCCCAGCCGACCTGGTACGACCAACTCGGTTACGTCCAGCGGCGCACCGGCAACCGCTCCGCCAACAACGCCCCGCGCGGCACCTACCTCACCGCCGACGGCAAGTGGGTCGCCGTCTCCACCTCCGCCCAGTCGATCGCGGAGCGTGTGATGCACCTGGTCGGCCGCCCGGAGCTGATCGACGAACCCTGGTTCGCGACCGGCGTCGACCGGGCCGCGCACGCCGACGTCCTCGACGAGGCGGTCGGCACCTGGATCGCCGCCCGCACCCGCACCGAGGTCCTCGCGGCCTTCGAGAAGGCGGAGGCGGCGGTGGCACCGATCCAGGACGTACGGGACGTCCTTGCGGACCCGCAGTACCAGGCCCTCGACACGATCACGACCCTCGACGACCCCGACCTCGGCCCCCTCCGCATGCAGAACGTCCTGTTCCGCCTCTCCGCGACCCCCGGCGCGATCCGCTGGACGGGCCGCCCGCACGGCGCGGACACGGACACCGTCCTCACCGAACTGGGCCTGACGGAGGCCGAGTTGACGTCCCTGCGCGAGGAGGGCGCCGTATGACCACCACACCCCTGACCTGGTTGTACGCCCCCGGGGACCGCCCGCATGTGGTGGCCAAGGCGCTGGCCGCGGGCGCGGACGTCGTGATCGTCGACCTGGAGGACGCGGTCGCACCCGAGCGCAAGGACTACGCCCGCGAGGCGACTGCCGAGCTCCTCTCGGAGCGCCCGCCGATCCCGGTGCACGTCCGCGTGAACGCCCTGGACGGCCCCTTGGCAGCGAAGGACCTCAAGTCGGTGGCCGCCCTCCCGGGCCTCGCCGGCCTGCGCCTGCCGAAGGTGACGTCCCCGGCCCAGATCACCCGCATCGCGGAGGGGACGGCCCCCGCGGCCGGCGGCGCGCCCGCCCTGTTCGCCCTCCTGGAGTCCGCCCTCGGCATCGAACACGCCTACGCGATCGCCACCGCCCACCCGTCCCTGCACGGCATCTCGCTGGGAGAGACGGATCTACGGGCCGACCTGGGCGTACGCGAGGACGCGGGCCTGGACTGGTCGCGCTCCCGGGTGATCGTCGCCGCGCGGGCGGCCGCCCTGCCGCCACCACCGCAGTCGGTCCACCCCGACATCCGCGACCTGGAGGGCCTCGCCGCTTCCTGCGCCCACGGCCGCGCCCTGGGCTTCCTGGGCCGGGCCGCGATCCACCCCCGCCAACTGCCCGTCATCGAGCGGGCCTACCTCCCCACGGACCGCGAGATCGAGGAGGCGGAAACCGTCGTGAAGGCGGCAACCACGGAACACGGCGCCCAGGCCCTGCCGGACGGAACCTTCATCGACGCGGCGGTGGTGACAGCGGCGCAACGCACGCTGTCACTCGCCAACCGCCGCTGAGGATCGAACCGTCAGCCCTTCTTGGCCGATTCGGCCTCGTCCTTGTCCTTGGCCTCGGCCGGTTCGTCGGCGTCGTCCTTCACGGCGTCCTCAGCGGACTCCGCTTCCTTCACCTCGGTGTCGGCCTCGCCGTCGGCCTCGGTCCCACCGTCGGAGACATCCGGCTCGACCACGGTCTCGCGTCCCGGCCGCTTCTTCGCCGACACCACGATGTACGTGACCGCGAGCAGGAACACGACCAACGCGGTCCAGTCGTTCAGCCGCAGCCCCAGGATGTGGTGCGCGTCGTCGACCCGCATGTACTCGATCCACGCCCGGCCCACGCAGTACGCCGCGACATACAGCGCGAACGCTCGGCCGTGCCCCAGCTTGAAGCGCCGGTCGGCCCAGATCACGAGCAGCGCGACGCCGATGCACCACAGGGACTCGTAGAGGAAGGTCGGGTGGTAGTAACCCGGCACCCGGCCGTCCGCGGACGAGGTGATGTGCAGCGCCCAGGGGACCTTGGTCTCCTTGCCGTACAGCTCCTGGTTGAACCAGTTGCCCCAGCGCCCGATCGCCTGTGCGAAGGCGATGCCGGGGGCGATGGCGTCGGCGTAGGCGGGCAGCGGGATGCCCCGGCGTCGGCAGCCGATCCACGCGCCGACCGCGCCCAGCGCGATCGCGCCCCAGATACCGAGGCCGCCCTGCCACACCTTGAAGGCGTCGACCCAGTCACGGCCCGCGCTGAAGTACAGCTCGTAGTCCGTGATCACGTGGTAGAGCCGGCCGCCGACGAGGCCGAACGGCACCGCCCAGACAGCGATGTCGGCCACCGTGCCGGCCCGTCCGCCGCGGGCGATCCACCGGCGGTTGCCGAGCCAGACCGCGACGAAGACGCCGATGATGATGCAGAACGCATAGCCGCGCAGCGGAATGGGGCCGAGGTACCACACCCCGTGCGACGGACTGGGAATATAGGCAAGTTCTTCCATGGCAGGGTCGACGCTACCGTGCCGAGCCGGGCCGACGGCAAGCAGCCCGGCTACGGGTCCATAACGGGCCGGTGAGAATGGCCCCGCGCCCCTTACCCCTTGTCGGCCTGCTGCACCAGCTGCTTCAGCTTCGCCGGGGTCATCGTCTGGTCCGCGTAGATGTTCTTGCCGTTGAACAGCACGGTCGGTGTGCCGCTGAAACCGCCCGCCTTGAAGGCCGCGTTCGACTTGTCGACCCAGCTGTCGTGGTTGCCCTTGTTGACACAGGTGCGGAACGTGGCCGTGTCCAGCCCGCTCACCTTGCCCGCCAGCTCGATCAGCTTGCTGTTGCTGCCGAAGGCGTCGTCGGTCTCCTTCGGCTGGTTCTCGTACAGCACGTCGTGGTAGTCGCGGAACTTTCCGGCGTCCTGGGCGCAGGCCGCCGCGTTCCCCGCGCGCAGCGAGCCGGTGCCGCCGAGATTGCCGTCGATCAGTCTGACCAGGTGGTATTCGACTCTGAGCTGCCCGGAGTCGGTCAGCTCGTGGAGCGTCGAGCGGTATGTCGTCTCGAAGGCCTGGCAGGCCGGGCAGCGGAAGTCCTCCCAGACGGTGAGCGTCGACTTGGCGCTGTCCTTGCCCACCGGGATCGCCAGGCTGTCCTTGCCCTGCGCCCCGGACGGTGCCACGACCGGGCCCGCGCTCTTGCTGCCCTTGTCCTTGCCGGCGTTGGCGGCGACCACGCCGATCACGGCCGCGAGGCCCAGGACGCAGACGACGCTCGCGCCGACGATCAGCGTCCGCCGCCGCTTCTCCGCGGACTTCTGCTTCTCACGCTCGACCGCCAGCCGCTCGCGGGCGGTGCGCTTTCCATCACGATTCTTCTCGCTCACACCCCCAGAACGAACCGGGGAGGCGCAGTGCGCCTCCCCGGTCCCAGGTCCACCCGTTCGAGTGACCGAATGTTCCGCGGTGTCCGAAGACGAGGGATTACGCCTGTCCGCGCACGCCCTTCGCCAGCTCGCCCGCGAGCTCGCGGACCGCCTCGACGCCGGCCTTGTCGTCCGGCGCGTCCAGCATCCGCTTCACGAAGGCCGAGCCGACGATCACGCCGTCGGCGAACCCGGCGACCTCGGCGGCCTGGACCGCGTCGGAGACGCCGAGCCCGACGCAGACGGGCAGGCCGGTGCCGGTCGCGCGGGTGCGCTCGACCAGGTCCTGGGCCTGTGCGCCCACCGACTCACGGGTGCCGGTGACGCCCATGAGCGAGGCGGCGTACACGAAACCGCTGCCCGCCGCGGTGATCTGCGCGAGCCGCTCGTCCTTGCTGCTGGGCGCGACGACGAAGACCGTGGCGAGCCCGTGCTTCTCGGCGTGCTCCCTCCACAGTCCCGCCTCCTGCACCGGCAGGTCGGGCAGGATGCAGCCCGCGCCACCGGCCTCGGCGAGCTCGGCGGTGAACCGCTCGACGCCGTAGCGGTCGATGGGGTTCCAGTACGTCATGACCAGGACCGGCTTGCCGGAGGCCTGGTGGGCCTCCCTGACCGTGCGCATGACGTGCGCGATCTTGACGCCGCCGCGCAGGGCGATGTCGTCGGCGGTCTGGATGACCGGGCCGTCGAGGACCGGGTCGCTGTGCGGCAGGCCCACCTCGACGACGTCCGCGCCGCCGTCGAACACGGCCTTGATCGCCTCGATGCCGCCGTCCACGGTCGGGAACCCGGCCGGGAGGTAGGCGATGAGCGCGGCCCGGCCCTCGGCCTTCGCACCGGCGAGGGTGTCGGACAGCAGCTGAATGTTCCCGCTCACTTGGCGTCCCCCTCGATCTCGGCAGTGTCGGCGGCATTGGCCGCGACCTCGGCGTCGGTGTCGTACAGCCCGAAGTACCGGGCCGCGGTGTCCATGTCCTTGTCGCCGCGGCCGGACAGGTTGACGACGATCAGGCCGTCCTTGCCCAGCTCCTTGCCGACCTCCAGGGCACCGGCCAGCGCGTGCGCGCTCTCGATGGCCGGGATGATGCCCTCGGTGCGCGAGAGCAGGCGCAGGGCCTGCATCGCCGCGTCGTCGGTGACCGCGCGGTACTCGCCGCGGCCGGAGTCCTTGAGGTACGAGTGCTCCGGGCCGATGCCCGGGTAGTCCAGACCGGCCGAGATGGAGTACGGCTCGGTGATCTGGCCCTCCTCGTCCTGGAGGACGTAGGAACGGGAGCCGTGCAGGATGCCGGGCTCGCCCGCGGTGAGCGTGGCCGCGTGCTCTCCGGTCTCGACACCGTGGCCGGCCGGCTCGCAGCCGATGAGGCGTACGCCGGCGTCCGGGATGAAGGCGTGGAAGAGACCGATCGCGTTGGAGCCGCCACCGACACAGGCGACGGCGGCGTCGGGCAGGCGGCCGGCCTGCTCCAGGAGCTGGCGCCGGGCCTCCACGCCGATCACGCGGTGGAAGTCGCGGACCATGGCCGGGAAGGGGTGCGGGCCGGCGACCGTACCGAAGAGGTAGTGGGTGTGGTCGACGTTGGCGACCCAGTCGCGGAAGGCTTCGTTGATGGCGTCCTTGAGCGTACGGCTGCCGGACTTCACGGCGATGACCTCGGCGCCGAGCATGCGCATCCGGGCCACGTTGAGGGCCTGGCGCCTGGTGTCGATCTCACCCATGTAGATCGTGCACTCGAGGCCGAACAGCGCGCAGGCGGTGGCCGTCGCCACGCCGTGCTGGCCGGCGCCGGTCTCGGCGATGACGCGGGTCTTGCCCATGCGCTTGGTGAGCAGGGCCTGGCCGAGCACGTTGTTGATCTTGTGGGAGCCGGTGTGGTTGAGGTCTTCCCGCTTCAGGAAGATCCGTGCGCCACCGGCGTGTTCGGCGAACCTCGGCACCTCGGTGAGGGAGCTGGGGCGGCCGGTGTAGTGGACCAGCAGGTCGTCGAGCTCGCGGGCGAACTCGGGGTCGTGCTTGGCCTTGTCGTACTCGACGGCGACCTCGTCCACGGCGGCGACGAGGGCCTCCGGGATGAACTTGCCGCCGAAGTTGCCGAAGTAGCCTTCGGCTGACGGGACTTGGCCGTCGGGGTCGGGAATGAAGAACTCGCTGGGCATGGCTGAACCTCACGGTGAGTTTGGGAAATACCTAATCGCCGTGGGGGCGGGGCTTGTCGTACGACCTCAGGCCATGCGTGGCTGGTCGCGCAGTTCCCCGCGCCCCTGAGGGGCGCGCTGCCATCGACGGCCGTTTACCTGCCCAGGTTCGTCACCGATGACGTACCGCACCCGGCGGCCGTGTACCCGGCGGGCGGGCGCGCGGCAACCCCGAGGGCGGCAGCCGCGCGCGAGGCGGGCGTACCGGTCCAGGGTTGTCGCAGTGAGAGTCATCGGAGGCAGCCTAGCGGGTGATCAGCCGCGCCCGTGCCGCAGAGCCGGATGCTCGCCCGCTGCCACCAGGTCGGAGACCGCCGACCTGGGGTCGCGGCCCGTCACCAGGGACTCGCCGACCAGGACCGCGTCGGCGCCCGCGTTGGCGTAGGCGATGAGGTCGTGGGGGCCACGGACGCCGGACTCGGCGACCTTGACCAGGTCGTCGGGGATCTCGGGGGCGACGCGCTCGAAGGTGGAGCGGTCGACCTCGAGGGTCTTGAGGTTGCGGGCGTTGACGCCGATGACCTTGGCGCCCGCGTCCACCGCGCGCTCGACCTCGTCCTCGTCGTGCACCTCGACGAGCGGGGTGAGGCCGATGGAGACGGCGCGCTCGATGAGGGACTCCAGGGCGGGCTGCTCCAGGGCGGCGACGATCAGCAGCGCGAGGTCGGCGCCGTATGCCCGGGCCTCCCACAGCTGGTACGAGGTGACGATGAAGTCCTTGCGCAGCACCGGGATGTCCACCCGGGCGCGGACGGCCTCCAGGTCGGCCAGCGAGCCGCCGAAGCGGCGCTGTTCGGTGAGGACGGAGATGACGGCCGCGCCGCCCGCCTCGTAGTCCGCGGCGAGGCCCGCCGGGTCGGCGATCGCGGCCAGCGCGCCCTTGGAGGGGCTGGAGCGCTTGACCTCGCAGATGACCTTGACGCCGTCGCCCTTCAGCGCGGCGAAACCGTCCTTGGCCGCGGGAGCCTTCGCCGCGCGCTCCTTGAGCTCGTCGAGGCTGACGCGCGCCTGCCGCTCCGCGAGGTCGGCACGGACTCCGTCGATGATCTCGTCGAGCACACTCACGCGAGCGGCCCCCTTCCAGACGGTTGACTTTTTGAAGCGTTTGACCGACGGGAGAAAACCAGTGGTCATATCGATGGTATCCGGAGGAAGGCGTAGCCCTCGCATCCGGTTGACGCCGGTCCCACTACCTGGACATTCGTCATTTGATCAAGGATGCAGCCAGCCACCGAACGGCAGGTTCCGGACAACCGTGAAGACCAGCAGCAATGTGCCCAGCGCCCACAGGTGCGCCGACCCTAGCCGGAACCCGAGGGACCGTCCGCGGGCCGCACGGACCACCCATACGGTCCACAGCACGGCGAAGAGCGGATAGCCGATCGCGGCCAGGGCGTTGTCGTGGAGCGCCCCCAGGAAGTCCCCGTGGATGAACTCGTGCGCGCTGCGCAGTCCGCCGCAGCCGGGGCAGTAGAGGCCGGTGAAGCGGTAGAGGGGGCAGACGGGGTAGTGGCCGGGCTGGTTCGGGTCCACGGTCCCCACGTACGCGAAGGCCCCGGCGACGGCCGCCATGATGCTGGCGGGGACGGCGAGCCGCGCCGCCACGGTGGGTTCGGCGCGGGACGGCGTGACGGGCTGGCTCTGGGCGTTCACGTCTCGCATTCTCCCCCCGTACGGCCGCCACGCACGCGTGAGGGGCGGCCCGGTTTCCAGGACCGCCCCTCACGTCGTACGCGGAGAAGCCGTGGGCGCTCAGCCCTTGGCGTGCGCCGACTGGCTCTCGGCGAGCGCCGCCTGGAAGCTGTCGTGCGCGTCCTTCGGCTGCCCCATGCCCATCGCGCTCATGACCCAGCCGACGACACCGCCGATGGCCACGACCACCATGCCGGCCCAGAAGCCCGCGGGCTGGGCCATCACCATGAAGGCACCGGAAACGCAGAAACCGATGAAGGCGATAGTGACACCGGTCCAGGCGGCCGGGGTGTGACCGTGGCTGCTGCCCGCCATGACTTGCTCCTCATTGCTGATTACGTGTCTGAGCCGGACGCTCGACGACATTGTCCCGCACGCTCGCGCGTTCGTTGTCCGGGGGTCGCCCCTCGCGCGTCGACGCCGGATGAGCCGGCCGGCCCAAGGGGCGCGGGGAACTGCGCGACCAGCCACAGACGGCCCGCACCATGAAGTCGGCCTCCCCGCGGAGCGCTACGCGCTGGTCGGGTCCTCTCCCCGGTCAATGGCCTTCCAGATCTCCTCGGGCCGGTCAGGATCGACAACGGCCCGCCGCCGCGGCCGGACGGCCCCGTCCCGCTCGTACCGCCCGGACATCGCAGGCCAGGACCGCCCGTACCGCAGGGCCAGCAACCCGGCGAGCAGCAGCAGCGCACCGCCCACGGCAGCCACATACGGCCAGGCGGTATGGCTCAGCGCAGCAACCGTCGCCGACGTGTCACCCGCAGCCTGCGCGGCCTTGTCATCCAGCGCGGAACTGTCGGACACGCCCAGCAGCGCCGCGGCGATCGTGCCGCCGCCGCACAGCGCGAGCAGCCCCGCGACCAGCAGACGGCCCGCCTTGCGGACGGCGAAGACGGCGACCAGCGCGGCGAGGCCCACTATGGCGAGGGCCGCGGGGACCCCCGTCACGTCGCTGCCCTTGGCGGTCAGCGAGAACGGGGCCCCGGCCACCGTCGCCGTGCCCTCCGACCAGCGCTGCCGGGTGGACAGCAGCACCACGGCGGCGCCGAGCGCACCGGCCAGCAGGGCCACGGCAAGACTGAGGCGGCCGGCCCGGGCGGGTCCGGCGGCTTCGGAACGGGGGTGAGGAACAGCAGTCACGTACTCCACTATCGCCCGAACCCCGGGCGAACGGTCACCCGGGGTTCACGTGACACTCGCCCTACTTGCCCAGCCGGTTGGCCGTGTGGACCGCGCGGAGCACCGCCGCCGCCTTGTTACGGCACTCCTGGTCCTCGGCGACCGGGTCGGAGTCGGCGACGATGCCGGCGCCCGCCTGGACGTACGCCGTGCCGTCCCGGAGCAGGGCCGTACGGATGGCGATCGCCGTGTCGGAGTCGCCCGCGAAGTCGAGGTAGCCGACGCAGCCGCCGTACAACCCCCTTCTGGACGGCTCGAGTTCGTCGATGATCTGCATCGCGCGCGGCTTGGGCGCGCCGGAGAGCGTGCCGGCCGGGAAGCAGGCCGTGAGGACGTCGAAGGCGGTGCGGCCCTCGGCGACCTTGCCGGTGACGGTCGAGACGATGTGCATCACGTGCGAGTACCGCTCGACGGACATGAAGTCGACGACCTCGACCGAGCCGGGCTCGCAGACCCGCCCCAGGTCGTTGCGCCCGAGGTCGACCAGCATCAGGTGCTCGGCGCGCTCCTTGGGGTCGGCGAGCAGCTCGTCGGCGAGCGCCTGGTCCTCCTGCGGGGTCGCCCCGCGCCAGCGGGTGCCGGCGATGGGGTGGACCATGGCCTGCCCGTCCTCGACCTTGACCAGGGCCTCCGGGCTGGATCCCACGACGTCGAAGCCGTCGAAGCGGAAGAGGTACATGTACGGGGAGGGGTTGGTGGCCCTGAGGACCCGGTACACGTCCAATGCGCTCGCCGTGCACGGTGTTTCGAAGCGCTGGGAGGGGACGACCTGGAAGGCCTCGCCGGCCCGGATGCGCTCCTTGATGTCCTCGACGGCCTCCTGGAAGTCGGGGCCGCCCCAGAGCGCGGTGTACTCGGGGAGCTCGGAGGGCGGGAGGACGGCGGGCGGCTGGGCGACGGCACGGGAGAGGTCCGCCTCCATCGCGTCGAGCCGCGCGACGGCGTCCGCGTGGGCCTCGTCGACGCCCGTGTCGAGGTCGTTGTGGTTGATCGCGTTGGCGATCAGCAGGACCGAGCCCTCCCAGTGGTCCATCACGGCGAGATCGCTGGTCAGGAGCATGGTCAGCTCGGGGAGCTTGAGGTCGTCCCGCTCGCCGGGGCCGATCTTCTCCAGGCGGCGCACGATGTCGTAGCCGAGATAGCCGACCATGCCGCCGGTGAAGGGTGGCAGGCCCTCCTGGTGGGGCGTGTGCAGGGCCTCGATGGTGGCGCGCAGGGCGGCGAGCGGGTCGCCGTCGACGGGGACTCCGACCGGCGGGGCGCCGAGCCAGTGGGCCTGGCCGTCGCGGGCGGTGAGGGTGGCGGAGCTGCGGACGCCCACGAAGGAGTAGCGGGACCATTGAAACGCTGTGCGGCCGTTCTCCGCGGACTCCAGCAGGAAGGTGCCGGGGCGCTCGGCGGCGAGCTTGCGGTAGAGCGCGACGGGCGTGTCGCCGTCGGCGAGGAGCTTGCGCGTGACCGGGATGACACGCCGGTCGGTGGCGAGCTTGCGGAAGGTCTCGAGGTCCATGGCGGCAGACCTTACTGATCCGAGGCGAGGGCGCCGGAACCGGCGCCGTCCTTGAGGAGCACGTCCACGTCGAAGCAGGTGCGCGCGCCGGTGTGGCAGGCGGCGCCGACCTGGTCGACCTTGACCAGCACGGTGTCGGCGTCGCAGTCGAGCGCGACCGACTTCACCCACTGGAAGTGACCGGAGGTGCCGCCCTTCACCCAGTACTCCTGCCGGCTGCGCGACCAGTAGGTGCAGCGGCCGGTGGTCAGTGTCCGGTGCAGCGCCTCGTCGTCCATCCAGCCGAGCATGAGCACCTCACCGGTGTCGTACTGCTGGGCGATGGCGGGGACGAGCCCGTCGGCGCTGCGCTTCAGACGCGCGGCGATCTCGGGGTCGAGGCTGCTGGGCCGGGGCGTACCGGTCGTGCTGGTCATGGGTGCCATTGTGCCGCGCGCCACTGACAGTGACGGTCCTGTGTCCAGTGGGCGGACCCGGGGAGTGTCCACTGGGCCTGTCCCCAGGGTGGTCGTAGGCTGACTGCATGTCGACTTTCGCCAAGCGTGAACGACTTCTGCTGGCCGATCTGTTGGAGGCCGAGGGCCCGGACGCCCCGACCCTCTGCGAGGGCTGGCGGACCCGTGACCTCGCCGCGCACGTGGTGGTGCGCGAGCGCCGCCCCGATGCCGCCGGCGGCATCCTGATCAAGCAGCTCGCGCCGCGCCTCGAACGGGTGATGGCGGAGTTCGCCGCGAAGCCGTACGAGGAGCTGATCCAGCTCCTCCGTACCGGCCCGCCGCGGTTCTCGCCGTTCCAGCTCAAGCAGGTCGACGAGATGTCCAACACCGTCGAGTTCTACGTCCACACGGAGGACGTCCGCCGGGCGCAGCCGGACTGGGCGCCGCGCGAGCTCGACCAGGTCTTCCAGGACGCCCTGTGGTCCCGCCTGGAGCGCTCCGCGCGCCTGATGGGCCGCAGCGCCCCGACCGGCCTGGTGCTGCGCCGCCCCGACGGCCAGACGGCGGTCGCGCACCGTGGCACGCCCGTGGTGACGGTGACCGGCGAACCGTCCGAGCTGCTGCTCTTCTCGTACGGCCGCCAGAGCTCCGCCGACGTGGAGCTGGACGGCGACAAGGACGCGGTCGCCAAGCTGCACGAGGCCAAGCAGCTGGGCATCTGAGAGGCGACGGGCGGGCGGCGGGGGCCGAGGTCAGCGGGGCAGTTCCGCGCGGCGCAGGTCGCGCACGCTCAGCGCGACCACGCCGCCCAGCCCGCACACGACGGCGCTGGTCACGAAGACGGGACCGGTGCCCCAGGTCCCGATGGCGGCCGCCGACACCGGCATGCTCAACGGCGCGATCCCGAGGCTGACCAGGCCGGCGACGGCGGTGACGCGGCCCAGGTACGCCGGGTCGGCCTGGGTCTGCAGCAGCGCGCCGCACATGGCGCCGCTGAGCCCGGCGAGCAGGCCGACGAGCAGGGCCGTGCCGACGGCCGTGACGAGCGTCGGGGCGAAGGCCAGGCCGCCGATGGCGACGGACCCGGCGAGGATCGTGCACGCCGCCACCAGCCCGGCACGCGGCAGCCGCCCCCGCACGGTCAGCAGCAGCGACGCCACCCCCGCGCCGACGCCGAACCCGGCCAGCACGGCCCCCATCCCCGAGGCACCCCAGCCACGCTGGTCGGCCAGCAGCGTCAGCCCGACGTTGAGCGGCCCGACGAAGCCCAGATCCCCCAGGGCTATGGCGAACATCAGGGGCGCGAGCACGCGGTGCCGGCGGATGTAACGCAGGCCGCTGACGAGGTCGTGCCAAGCGGACTCGCCGCGGTCCACCGCGGCACCGTCACCGACAACCGCGTCGTCCCCCGGCAGCTCCCGCACCCGCACAGACACCAGCAGCGGCACCGACACCGCGATCAGCACCCCCGCCAGCCCGAACGCCGTCGCCGCGCCGCCCAGGGCCACGCCGAGGCCGCCCAGCGGGGCCCCCACGACGCTTGCGAAGCGGATCGCGAGGCCCCGCATGCCCTGTACGCGCGCGAGCTGGTCGCGGGTCGTCACGCGCGCGGGGAGCGCGCCCACCGCCGGCATGAACACGGCGTCGACGGTGCCGAAGACCAGGGCGAGCAGCGCAAGCGCCCACAGGCCGGGGCCGGCGAGGAGGAGCAGAGCCGCCACCGCGAAGACGGCCACGCAGCGCGCGGTGTCGCTGCCGATGACGACGCGCCGCGGCCCGAGCCGGTCGGCGACGACTCCCCCGCCCAGCATCAGCAGCGCCCGCGGCACCGCGCTGACCGACATGACCAGCCCGGCCTGCGCGGGCGTACCCGCCTGTACGGCGGCCCAGGAGAGGGCGATGTAGTAGACGCTGTCGCCGACCATGGACGAGGTGTAGGCGGCGAGCCAGCGCAGCACATTGCCGTCGCGGTGGGCGGGCACCCCGGCTCCCTCGGTCGACGGGACGGATATCGCGGACATGACGGTCACGGCGGCGGCCTCTCTCAGACTCGGAACGGGAATCCGTACAGGTGCAGTGCCACGTGCTCGCGGCCCCCGGTCTCGCCGGCGGCCTCACGCGCGCGTCCCTGCTCGTCGTACCTCTTGAGCACGTCGAGCAGTTCCTTCTTCAACTCGGCCAGTTCGCCCGCCGTAAGGCGCAGCAGCGACTCCGAGTCGTGCGCGGCCCCGTTCCACTCCGCACCCCAGTGGGCCCGTTCGTCGAGGTAGGTGCGGTACATCTCGGAGCGCTGGTCCTGGAAGAGCCGGGACGCCGCCAGGTGGGCGGCCACCTTCTCCGGCGCGTCCTGGAAGTCCTCGTCCCGGACGCTGACTCCCTCCGAGGCGGGTTGCCACCAGCGCTCCCGGGCGTCGGCGCTGCGCGGCTCGGCCTCCTCCACCAGGCCGTGCTCGGCAAGCTTGCGCAGGTGGTAGCTGACCAGGGACACGGCCTCGTCCACCTGCTCGGCGAGCTGCGAGGCGGTCGCGGCCTCGGCCACGAACAGCAGCCGGTAGAGCTTCATGCGCAGCGGATGAGCGAGCGCCTTGAGCGTGCCCACATCGGTGATGCGACGGTTCTCCTTGCTTGCCATGCCCTCACCCTAGATACGAAAGAAAAGTTGCACAACATATTTTGCGCAACTTCTCTTTTGTATTCGCTCAGCAGTAAGCCCCGGCCACCAGGTGGCCGGGGCTTACAACATCACCAAGGACGTCACCGCACCGGATGCCCCGCATCCTTCAGCGCCCGCTTCACTTCCCCGATCCGCAGATCCCCGAAGTGGAACACCGACGCCGCCAGCACCGCGTCCGCGCCCGCCTCGACGGCCGGCGGGAAGTCGGCCAGTTTCCCGGCGCCACCGGAGGCGATGACCGGGACCGTCACGTGCTTGCGGACCGCGGCGATCATCTCCAGGTCGTAACCGTCCTTCGTGCCGTCCGCGTCCATGGAGTTGAGCAGGATCTCGCCCGCGCCCAGCTCCGCGGCCCGGTGCGCCCACTCGACCGCGTCGATGCCGGTGCCACGGCGGCCGCCGTGGGTCGTCACCTCGAAGGAGCCCGACTCGGTGCGCCGCGCGTCCACGGACAGGACCAGCACCTGACGGCCGAAGCGCTCGGCGATCTCCTTGATCAGCTCCGGGCGGGCGATGGCCGCGGTGTTCACGCCCACCTTGTCCGCGCCGGCCCGCAGCAGCTTGTCCACGTCCTCGGCCGCCCGCACACCGCCACCGACCGTCAGCGGGATGAACACCTGCTCGGCGGTGCGGCGCACCACGTCGTACGTGGTCTCGCGGTTGCCCGACGAGGCGGTGATGTCCAGGAAGGTCAGCTCGTCGGCGCCCTCGGCGTCGTACACCTTGGCCATCTCGACGGGGTCGCCCGCGTCGCGCAGGTTCTGGAAGTTGACGCCCTTGACGACCCGGCCGTTGTCCACGTCCAGGCAGGGGATGACGCGTACCGCCAGGCTCATGCGGCCCCCCTCGGAACGCCTCCACCTCGACCTCGACGACCAGACTGGGGTCCACGAAACCGGACACGATGATCATCGACGCGGCGGGCCGGACGGAGTCGAACAACTCCTTGTGGGCGCGCCCGACTTCCTCGACGTCCCGGGCGTGCGTGATGTACATGCGCGTACGCACGACGTCGTCCCGGCCGAGCCCGAGCTGCCCGAGCGCCGCCAGCGCGACGTTGAAGGCGTTGACCGCCTGCTCGTACGGCCCGCCCCCGGCGATCTCGCCGTCCACTATCGAGGTGCAGCCGGAGACCAGGACCAGGCCGTTCGGCAGCTCCACCGCGCGGGAGTAGCCGAAGGCGTCCTCCCAGGGCGCACCCGTGGTCACCCGTCGTACATCGCTCACTTGGCTACCGCCTCCAAGGCCTCTTCCAGCGTGAACGCCTTCGCGTACAGGGCCTTCCCGACGATGGAGCCCTCGACACCGAGGGGTACCAGCTCGGCGATGGCGCGCAGGTCGTCCAGGGACGACACGCCGCCGGAGGCCACGACCGGGCGGTCCGTCGCCGCGCACACGTTGCGCAGCAGCTCCAGGTTGGGGCCCTGGAGGGTGCCGTCCTTGGCGATGTCGGTGACGACGTAGCGGGCGCAGCCCTCCTTGTTGAGGCGCTCCAGCGTCTCGTAGAGGTCGCCGCCGTCGCGGGTCCAGCCGCGGCCGCGGAGCGTGGTGCCCCGTACGTCCAGGCCCACCGCGATCTTGTCGCCGTGCTCGGCGATGACCTTGGCGACCCACTCCGGGGTCTCCAGGGCGGCCGTGCCGAGGTTCACCCGGGTGCAGCCGGTGGCGAGGGCGGCGGCGAGGGTGTCGTCGTCGCGGATGCCGCCGGACAGCTCCACCTTGATGTCCATCGCCTTGGCGACCTCGGCGATCAGCGCGCGGTTGTCGCCGGTGCCGAACGCGGCGTCCAGGTCGACCAGGTGCAGCCACTCGGCGCCGGAGCGCTGCCAGGCGAGGGCGGCCTCCAGCGGGGAGCCGTAGGAGGTCTCGGTCCCGGACTCGCCGTGCACGAGGCGGACCGCCTGGCCGTCACGGACGTCGACGGCGGGGAGGAGTTCGAGCTTGGCCATGGTCTACAGGGTTCCGATCCAGTTGGTGAGCAGCTGCGCTCCGGCGTCGCCGGACTTCTCGGGGTGGAACTGGGTGGCCCACAGGGCGCCGTTCTCGACGGCGGCCACGAAGGGCTTGCCGTGCGTCGACCAGGTCACCCTGGGGGCGCGCATGGAGGGGTTGTGCACCTCCAGCGTCCAGTCGTGTACGGCGTAGGAGTGCACGAAGTAGAAGCGCGCGTCCGCGTCCAGGCCGGCGAACAGCTCGGAGTCGGCCGGTGCCTCGACGGTGTTCCAGCCCATGTGGGGCACGATCTCGGCCTGGAGCGGCTCGACCGAGCCGGGCCACTCGTCGAGGCCCTCGGTCTCCACGCCGTGCTCGATGCCGCGCGCGAACAGGATCTGCATGCCGACGCAGATGCCCATGACGGGACGCCCGCCGGACAGCCGCCGGTCGACGATCCAGTCGCCGCGCGCCTCCTTCAGACCCTGCATACAGGCGGCGAAGGCGCCGACGCCCGGCACCAGCAGCCCGTCGGCGTTCATGGCCTTGTCGAAGTCACGCGTTATCTCGACCTCGGCGCCGGTGCGGGCGAGGGCGCGCTCGGCGGACCGCACGTTCCCGAAGCCGTAGTCGAAGACCACGACCTTCTTGGGTGCGCTCAACTCCACACCTCCAGCCTCAGGACACCGGCGGCCAGACAGAACGCGGCGCTGATGGAGAGCAGCACGATCAGGCTCTTCGGCATCCCCTGCTTGACGAAGGAGATGATGCCGCCGACGAGGAAGAGGCCGACGACGATCAGGACGGTGGACAGCCCGTTCATGGCTTACAGCGCACCCTTCGTGGAGGGAAGGATGCCGGCCGCACGCGGGTCGCGCTCGCTCGCGTACCGCAGGGCCCTCGCCAGCGCCTTGAACTGGCACTCCACGATGTGGTGGGCGTTTCGACCGTACGGCACGTGCACGTGCAGCGCGATCTGGGCCTGGGCGACGAAGGACTCCAGGATGTGCCGGGTCATCGTCGTGTCGTACTCGCCGATCATCGGCGCCATGTTCTCGGGCTCGGTGTGCACGAGGTAGGGGCGGCCGGACAGGTCGACGGTGACCTGGGCGAGGGACTCGTCCAGCGGGACCGTGCAGTTCCCGAAGCGGTAGATCCCCACCTTGTCGCCGAGCGCCTGCTTGAAGGCGGCGCCGAGCGCGAGGGCGGTGTCCTCGATGGTGTGGTGCGAGTCGATGTGCAGGTCGCCCTCGGTCTTCACGGTCAGGTCGAACAGACCGTGCCGGCCGAGCTGGTCGAGCATGTGGTCGTAGAAGCCGACACCGGTCGACACCTCGACCTTGCCGCTGCCGTCGAGATCGATCTCGACGAGCACCGACGTCTCCTTGGTGACTCGTTCCACGCGTCCTACGCGGCTCATGCGCTCTGCTCCTTCTTCAGTTCACGTACCGCGTCGAGGAACGCGTCGTTCTCCGCCGGGGTTCCCGCGCTGACGCGCAGCCACCCGGGAATGCCGTTGTCCCGGACCAGCACGCCCTGGTCGAGGATCCGCTGCCAGGCGGCGTGCGAGCCACCCTCGTCCTCGAACCGCCCGAACTGCACGAAGTTCGCGTCGGACTCGACCACTTCGTAGCCGATCGCGCGCAGCTCGCTCACCAGCCGGTCCCGCTCGCCCTTCAGCTGCTCGACGTACTTCAGCAGCGTGTCGGTGTGCTCCAGCGCGGCCAGCGCGGTCGCCTGGGTGATCGCCGACAGGTGGTACGGCAGCCGTACGAGCTGGACGGCGTCGACGACGGCCGGGTGCGCGGCGAGGTAGCCGAGGCGCAGGCCGGCCGCCCCGAACGCCTTGGACATGGTCCGGGAGACGACGAGATTCGGCCGACCCTCGATCAGCGGCAGCAGCGAGTCGCCGTGGCTGAACTCGATGTACGCCTCGTCGACCACGACCATCGACGGCTTCGCCGCCTGCGCGGCCTCGTACAGCGCGAGGACCGTCTCGCGCGGCACCGCGTTGCCCGTGGGGTTGTTGGGGGTGGTGATGAAGACGACGTCCGGCCGGTGCTCGGCGATCGCCCGCTCGGCGGCGGCCAGGTCGATCGTGAAGTCCTCGTTGCGCGGACCGGAGATCCAACCGGTGCCGGTGCCGCGCGAGATGAGCGCGTGCATCGAGTACGACGGCTCGAAGCCGATGGCCGTACGGCCGGGTCCGCCGAAGGTCTGGAGCAGCTGCTGGATGACCTCGTTGGAGCCGTTGGCGGCCCAGACGTTGGCCAGGCCGACCTGGTGGCCGGAGGTGTCGCTGAGGTACTTGGCGAGCTGGGTGCGCAGCTCGACCGCGTCCCGGTCCGGGTAGCGGTTGAGGTCGCGGGCGGCCTCGCGGACGCGCTCGGCGATGCGCTCGACCAGCGGCTCGGGCAGCCGATAGGGGTTCTCGTTGGTGTTCAGCCGTACGGGGACGTCCAACTGGGGCGCGCCATAAGGGGACTTGCCGCGCAGTTCGTCCCGGACGGGGAGCTCGTCCCAAGGGGACATGGAGGTGTTGTCGGTCACTTGCTCTGGGGAACCTTCCATCCGAACCTCGCCTTGACCGCCGCGCCGTGCGCGGGCAGGTCCTCCGCCTCCGCCAGCGTGACCACGTGATGCGCGACCTCGGCCAGCGCGTCCTTCGTGTAGTCGACGATGTGGATGCCGCGCAGGAAGGACTGGACGGACAGGCCGGAGGAGTGGCAGGCGCAACCGCCGGTGGGAAGCACGTGGTTGGACCCGGCCGCGTAGTCGCCGAGCGAGACCGGCGCCCAGGGACCGATGAAGATCGCGCCGGCGTTGCGGACCCGGTCGGCCACGGCGGCCGCGTCGGCCGTCTGGATCTCCAGGTGCTCGGCGCCGTACGCGTCGACGACCCTCAGGCCCTCGTCGACGCCGTCGACCAGGACGATCGCGGACTGGCGGCCCTTCAGGGCGGGCACGATCCGGTCCTCGACGTGCTTGGTGGCCGCGACCTGCGGCTCCAGCTCCTTCTCGACCGCGTCCGCGAGTTCGACGGAGTCGGTGACCAGGACCGCGGCGGCCAGCGGGTCGTGCTCGGCCTGGCTGATCAGGTCGGACGCCACGTGCACCGGATCGGCGGAGGAGTCGGCGAGGATCGCGATCTCGGTCGGGCCGGCCTCGGCGTCGATGCCGATCTTGCCGGTGAAGTAGCGCTTGGCGGCGGCGACCCAGATGTTGCCGGGGCCGGTGACCATGTTGGCGGGCGGGCAGGACTCGGTGCCGTGCGCGAACATCGCGACGGCGGTGGCGCCGCCGGCCGCGTACACCTCGTCGACGCCGAGCAGCGCGCACGCCGCGAGGATCGTCGGGTGCGGCAGCCCGCCGGCTGGATCATTTTCAAAAGCGGGGGCCTGCGCCGGGGAGGCGAGGGCGATCGACGGGACGCCGGCCTCCTGGGCCGGGACGACGTTCATGACCACGGAGGACGGGTACACCGACCGCCCGCCGGGCGCGTACAGCCCCACCCGCTCCACCGGCACCCACTTCTCGGTGACGGAACCGCCGGGCACGACCTGTGTGGTGTGGGTGGTACGGCGCTGCTCGCGGTGGACGAGACGGGCTCGCCGGATGGACTCCTCCAGGGCCGCGCGCACGGCCGGGTCGAGCTCTTCCAGGGCCTTCGTGAGCGCCTCGGCAGGCACTCGCACCTGCTCAAGGCGGACCCCGTCGAACTTCTCCGCGAAGTCGATCAGCGCCGCGTCGCCCCGATGATGCACGGCCTCGCAGATCGGACGCACCTTCTCCAGGGCGGCCTGAACGTCGAAGTCGGCTCGGGGCAGCAGGTCGCGCAGGGCGGGCCCTTCGGGGAGGGCGTCGCCGCGCAGATCGATTCGGGAGATCACGCCGTCAATTCTCTCAGACCGGGATCCGGCGTCGTCCGCGCGTATCAATGGCTGATACAGAACTCACCCGGAACCCGGAAGATCGCCTTCACGTCTAGCGTTCGGGGCGTCACACAGCGGGCATGAACGGTTGTGCGAACACGGGACTGGAGGAGTGAGGAGCAGTGACCGAGGGGGCCGGGCTCCGCGCCGGAGACCTGCCGGACGATCTGACCGCCGCCGAGGCCGGCATGTGGCAGGCCTTCCGCAACGGCAGCGTGTACGACCTGAGCAGCGGTGACACCACCGTCGACGATCCGCACGGCGGGCACCCGTGGGGCCCCGAACGGACCGTGCGGGCGCGGATCGTGTGCTGGCTGCTGCTCGACGGCCCGCCCGCGCTGGCCGGCCGGGTGTCGTCGCTGAAGCTCCGCGGGGTGCAGATCAGCGGCACGATGGACCTCGCGGGTGGCACCGTCACGCCGTACGTCGAGCTGCGCGGCTGCCGCTTCGAGCGGGAGGTGCTGCTGCCGGAGGCCCGGTTCACGACCATGCGCATGGTGGACTGCTCGGTGCCCCGCCTGGAGGCCGCCCGGGTGCACACCGAGGGCGATCTGCACCTCCCCCGCTGCCGGTTCCACAACGGGGTACGGCTCACCGACGCGCACATCGGCACGGATCTGCTGCTCAACCAGGCGATCGTCTACCGCGACCGCAGCGGCCGCTCGATCGCCGCCGACGGCATGACCGTGGGCCAGGACCTCCAGGCCGAGCTCCTGGAGTCGCACGGCGAGCTGAGCCTGCGCAGCGCGAAGGTCGGCGTCTCGCTGAGCCTGCGCGGTGCCCGGCTCGCCAACCCGTACGGCCGCCTCGCGCTGAACGCGCCCCAGCTGACCGTCGGACGCACGCTGTACCTGACTCCGGCCGGCGTCGGCGCCTCGATGCGCAGCGGCGCGACGCCCGCGCGCGGGACGCGGATCCAGCGCTTCGAGTGCCAGGGCGGGGTGCGGCTGGACGACGGGCGGTTCGAGGACGCGGTCGACCTGGAGCGGGCCCGGTTCACCTTCACCGACGACCAGGAGCTGTCCCTGCGCCGCGTCCAGACCCCCGAGCTGCGCTTCCTGGGCGAGCGGCCGCAGCGCGGCACGGTGGTGCTGTCCGGCGCCCGGGTGGTCAACCTGGTCGACCGGACGAGCGCCTGGCCGGGACCGGGCAACCTGCACATGGGCGGTTTCCAGTACGAGAACCTCGTACCGCAGGGGCCCTTCCCGCTGGAGGAGCGGCTGGGCTGGGTGTCCGCGGCGACCGCCGAGTACAACCCGGAGCCGTACGAACGCCTGGCCGCCGTGCTGCGGGAGGGCGGCGAGGACGAGGACGCGCGCGAGGTGCTGCTGGCCAAGCAGCGCAGGCGCCGGCAGAGCCTGCCGCTGGCCGCCAAGTGCTGGGGGTACGTGCAGGACTGGACGGTGGCCTACGGATACCGGCCGGGGCGGGCCGCGGTGTGGATGGCGGTGCTGTGGGCGGCGAGTTCGCTGGCCTTCGCGCACGCGAGCCATCCGCCGGTGCAGCCCGGTGGGCATCCGCCGTGGAACCCGGCGCTGTTCGCCCTGGACCTGCTGCTGCCGGTCATCGACCTGGGCCAGGTCGGGGTCTGGCGGCTGAGCGGGGGCTGGCAGTGGCTGGCCGCGGCGCTGATCCTGCTGGGCTGGATCCTGGCGACGACGGTGGCCGCGGGGGCGACGCGACTGCTGCGCCGTAACTGATCATCACCGAACGTACACAGTTCATACAGTCGTTGAACATGTGACCTTTACAGGTCCTTGACCGGCCTCCATACAACTTTCCATGAGTTGTCCCTTCCGACTGGCGCTCGGCTGACCTGCGGTCTTTCAATGGTCGACACCATGGCTCTGCTGCCCCCCTTCAGCCGCGCCGCCCGGACCCCCCGGACCACGCCGCGCCAGGCCGACTCCCCCGCCGTCGGCCCCTCCGGGCTGCCCGCCGACGACGAGGTGCTGCTCGACGCGCCCGACGAACTGCTCGCCCCGGTGCTGGTCGCGGCCGCGCGCGGCGACCACCGGCCGGCGGCCGAACTGCTCCTCGGCACACGCGCGCGCGGCGACTGGGAGCTGCGGGACCGGTACACCAGACGGCTCGCCGCCTTCGCCGGCTCGCGCGCCGAGTGGCTTGAGCTGTGGACGGCCGCCGCGCCCCGCGACCCGGACGTGCTGGTGCTCGGCGCCCAGCTCGCCGTGGACCGCGCCTGGGGCTCCCCGGCCCGCACCGAGCTGCTGCGCGAGGTGAGCCCCCTCATCACGGCCGCGGCCCGCACCGACGACCGCGACCCGGTGCCGTGGCGGATCGCGCTGGACCACGCGCGCGGGGCACGCGCCGGCCACAAGTACTTCGGCGAGCTGTGGGAGGCGGCCCTGCGCCGCGCCCCGCACCACTACGGCTGCCATGTCGCCGCCCTGCGCTATCTCGCCGCCTCCTGGCACGGCTCGCACCCGGAGTGCTTCGACTTCGCCGACCGGGCCGCCCAGGACGCCCCGCCCGACTCCCTGGTCCAGGCGCTGCCGGCGCGGGCGGCCCTGGCGTATCTGACCGACGGCTGCGGCGCCGACGTACCGCTGGAGCGGCTGGACGCGGCGGCCGACCGGGCCATCGGGCTCTCGGCGCGCTTCCCGGCGGCGGATCCGTGGGCGGCGGAGCTGCGTAACAAACTGATGTACGTCCTCGTACGCCTGGAGCGTTTTCCGGAGGCGCTCGACCAGCTGCGGCTGATCGGTCCGTACGCCACGTCGTTCCCCTGGGACCATCTGTCGGACGATCCGCTGGCCCTTTTCCTGCGCACGCGGGCCGAGATCCTGGCCCGTGTCGCGGACCCCGCGGGCGCGGCCGGGAATCCACGGAGTGAGCGCGGCGGTCGCGTCCGCTCCGGCGACCATTAGGCTCTTGCGCCGTGACCACCGTCCGTCTACCGCTCTTCCCCCTGAACTCGGTGCTGTTCCCGGGGCTGGTGCTTCCGCTGAACGTCTTCGAAGAGCGCTATCGCGCCATGATGCGCGAGTTGCTCAAGACCCCCGAGGAGGAACCGCGCCGGTTCGCCGTCGTGGCGATCCGCGACGGCCACGAGGTGGCCCCGAGCGCCCCCGGCATGCCCGATCCGACCGCGCTGCCCGACCGGGGCCCCGCCGCGGGCTTCGGCACCGACCCCGCGAAGTCCTTCCACGGCGTGGGCTGTGTGGCCGACGCGGCGACGATCCGGGAACGGGAGGACGGCACCTTCGAGGTGCTGGCGACCGGGACGACCCGGATGCGCCTGGTGTCGGTCGACACGTCGGGGGCCTTCCTGACGGCCGAACTGGAGGAGCTCCCGGAGGAGCCCGGCGACGAGGCCGGCGCGCTGGCCGAGGGCGTCCTGCGCGCCTTCCGGCAGTACCAGAAGCGCCTGGCGGGGGCACGGGAGAGGTCCCTGTCGACGGGCGCCGACCTGCCCGACGAACCCTCGGTCGTCTCCTACCTGGTGGCCGCGGCGATGATGCTCGACACCCCCACCAAGCAGCGCCTGCTCCAGGCCCCGGACACCGCGTCCCGGCTGCGCGACGAACTGAAACTCCTGCGCGCCGAGACGGCGATCATCCGTAGCCTGCCGTCACTGCCGGCGTCGGACCTGACGCGCGGCCGGACGAGCCTCAACTGACGGGACCGCGAAGGCCGGTATGGCGAAGAAGCCGAAGAAACAGCAGCAGTCGGGCGGCACACCGGCGACGGTGGCGCTGACCTCCGCGGGAGTGGCGTACACCGTCCACTCCTACGACCACGACCCTTCCCACCCGTCCTACGGCGAGGAGGCGGCCGAGGCGATGGGCGTGTCTCCGGACCGCGTCTTCAAGACGCTGGTGGCGGACGTCGACGGCAGCCTGACGGTGGCCGTCGTCCCGGTGGCGGGCTCCCTGGACCTCAAGGCGCTGGCGACCGCGGTCGGCGGCAAGCGCGCCGCGATGGCCGACCCGGCGCTGGCCGAGCGCACCACGGGCTACGTCCGGGGCGGCATCTCCCCGCTGGGCCAGCGCAAGAAGCTGCCCACGGTCCTGGACGCCTCGGCCTCCGCGCATGCCACCATCTGCGTCTCGGCGGGCCGCCGGGGCCTGGAGGTCGAACTCGCCCCCGAGGACCTGGCGAAGCTCACGGAAGCCGTCGTGGCACCCGTCGGGCGGGCGTGACCGGGCGCCCTTGGCGCGCCTGCCCCGACGCCTTTGGCCTGCCCTGCCCCGGCACCTTTGGCCTGCGTGCCCCCTCGACGACCGGTGATCCCTCGGCTAAGTACGAGGGACATGTCGAAGAAAACGCGGAAACGCAAGTGGCGCATCAAGAAGGGCCGCTCCAACCACGGCCACCGTCCGGCGTAGCCCGAACAGGCTTCAGGACAGCGGGGCCCCGTACGGATCCTTCTGCGCGGGGCCCTGCTCGTACGGCTCCGGGTCACGCGGCCCGAACAGCGCCGTCAGCCCGAGGTGGACCAGCAGCGCGGCCAGCGACCAGGCCAGCAGCGCGCCCTTCGCGCCCAGCTTCAGCGGCGCCGAGAAGGTGACGCCCTTGCCCACCTGCTTGGCGTGGGCGATCACGTCCTGCGCGGGCCCGAGCCAGATGCCGAGCCGCCAGGCCAGCAGCGACCCGAGCAGCCCGCCGACGCCGAGCGCCACCACCAGCGGCACTCCCCCGCGCCTGCGCCAGAAGAAGACGGCCAGCGCGCTCACGGCACCGAGGGCCAGCGCCAGCAGCGTGAACGTTCCGTCCACGCCGATCGCCTGCTCGCCCTCGCTGTCCGAGAGATAGACGACCCAGCTCTTGTCGACCACGTCCCCGACGAGCGGTACGTGCGGCGCCAGCCACCACCACAGCAGCCCGAGCAGCACCCCGCCGAGCGCCACCGCCACCGTGACCACGGCGGCCTCGCGCACTTCGGTCTTCATTCCGGGCCCGTCCTGTCCGTACGTGCCGTCCCACACCGCGTCATGGGGCGCGGGAGCCGCGTACCCGGCGGCCGGGGGCTGCCACGCGTCGTTCGGGGACTGTTCGTGCGGCGGCGGAGGCGGAGTCAACGGTGCGGTCACCCTGACATCGTGCCAGGCGCGTCTGTGCGGCGCGTCACCGGACGGCCGCCCGGCGGTAGGCCCAGGTGGCCACGGCGAGCGAGACGACCCCGACCACTCCGCAGACGGCGAGGTCACCGAGGACGAACGCCCAGTCGGGGTGGTCCCCGAAGGTCCGCGCGAAGGCCTCGACGCCGTAGGTCGAGGGCAGCAGGTCGCGCGCGAACCGCACGGCCTCCGGCATCCGGTCGGCCGGCAGCACGCCGAGCAGCAGCGCCGCGGACATGCCCAACTGGCCGAGCAGTGTGGCCAGTTCGGGCCGCGGCGCGAGCAGCCCGAGCGCGGCGCCGAGGCCGGACAGGGCAGCCCCCGCGAGCGGGATCACGGCCACGAGCACCCACAGATGCGCCAGCGGCAGCCCGAACAGGACACATCCGAAGACGGCGGTCACCACGGTCCCGGGCACGGTGAAGGACGCGTACGCGCCCGCCGCGCCCAGCACCACGGCGGCCGGCGGCACCGGCAGGGTCGCGTAGTGGTCGAGCCCGCCGCTGGCCCGCAGCTGCCCGAAGTACTGCGCGAGCAGGTTCAGCGCGACGAAGGCGACCACGAGCACCGAGGCCCCGGCCACCACCGACTCGGCCTCGCCGCCGCCGTCCACGACCCCGCGCATCAGGATCATGATGCCGATCGACTGGAAGGTCGCCACGAACAGCAGCGGGATCCGCGCGACCCGGGCCCGCGACAGCTGCGCCCGGTACACGGCCACCAGCGACGGCCACATCCGCGCCCGCGGCCCGAGCTCGGCCGCGCCGCTGTCGGCCTCCTCCACGGCCAGGACACCGCCCGGCAGGACATCGGCGGGTACGACACTCACGTCGCGCTGCTCCCCTTCGTGCTCGGACTCACTGCGCGAGTCTCCCTCAGGGACCATACGAACAAGACCGCCCGCGCGCTCACGATGTGACTCACGTCTTCACCAACCCCTGCTGCGCGGCGCCGCCCAGCGCCAGGTACACGTCCTCCAGGCTGGGCGTGGCCAGCGTGAAGTCGTCCAGTGCCGCGAAGGCGCTGCCGCCGGTGACGGTGGCCACGACGGTACGCGCCTCCTCGGGCGCCAGCCGCAGCGTCCAGCGGCGCCCGGACTCGACGGCCCGCTCGCGCAGCACGGCCACCTCGGGCACGTGCAGCGGCGCGGCCTCCCGCCACACCAGCTCGACCCGGACCTCGCCGGCGACCTGTTCCTTGAGCCGGGCGGGGGTGTCGCAGGCGATCACCCTGCCCTGGTCGAGGACGGCGACCCGGTCGAGCACGGTCTCGGCCTCGATGACGTTGTGGGTGACGAGCAGCACCGTCGCCCCGCGCTCGGCCCGCCGCCGGTCCACGGCCGCCCACACGGCCCGCCGCGCCACCGGATCCATCCCGGTGGTCGGCTCGTCCAGCACCAGCAGCGGCCGCTCCCCGACCAGCGCGGCGGCGAGACACGCCAGCCGCCGCTGCCCGCCGGACAGTTTCTTGAGCGCCCGCCCGCCGAGGGCCGTCAGGCCGAGTTCTTCGAGTACGGCGTCCCGCTCGGCCCGCGCTTCCCGGGCTTCCAGCCCGCGCAGCCGCCCGGTCGTCTCGGCGGCCAGCGACACGGTCAGCTCGTCGAGGGCGCTGGACTCCTGGCCGAGGTAGGCGAGGATCCGCGCGGCCCGCTCGGGGTGGCGCACGATGTCGTGCCCGAGGATCTCCACTCGCCCGGAGTCGGGCCGCATCAGGCCGGTCAGCTGCCGGACGAGGGTGGTCTTGCCTGCCCCGTTCGGCCCGAGCAGCCCGAAGATCTCACCCCGGCGGATGTCCAGGCGTACATCGTCCGTGGCCCGCACCGCGGGCGTCCCCGGCGCGCCGCGCCGCCCGCGCACGGCCGGATAGGTCTTGGTCAGCCCGCGCACGGCGCACACGACATCCCCACCCTGCCGAAGTGCCTGTGCCACGCGCGTACTCACAAAGGACGAGAGTACGGGGTCGCCGGGCACGGGCCGCTCCCGGGTTGGCCCATAACGGCAAATCCACTGGTAAAGAACTACTCAGCGGCAGGCGCGTGCTCCGCGGCCGTCCGGACGTCGATCTCGCGCCAGAACCCGGCCCGGATGGCGTAACGGTCGTGCTCGTCGATCTGGTCGTCCTTGTGGGCCAGCAGACCGAACCGGGCCGCGTAGCGCAGCAGCTCGCCGTCGATGCGGTGCGGGACGCGCGGATACATCCCGGACAGCTTCTGCAGGTGGATCTGGTCGCCCAGCCGCTCCATCCAGCGCCGCGCGAAGACCTGTCCGACCTCGTACGGGTCGCCGCCGACCGTGGTGATGTCCTCCTCCCGGTCGGCCCAGCGCTGCTCGGCCGTGGTCAGCTGGGCCAGCGTCGGCATCGAGGCGATCTCCGGCGGCTCGGCCGCGGGCCGGTCGACCCAGCCCTTGTCGGAGGACCAGCGCAGCGTCGCGTTCGCCGGCTGCGGCGCGGGCTGCACGCCGGGCGCGCGCAGGGCGGCGAGGTCCTTCGGCGTGGGCACGCCCTTGGGCGCGGGCACCCGCTCCTGCGTGCCGTTCTCCGAGACGCCGGCAGTGGCGTGCTCGCCCTCGTCCACGGGCCGCTCGGCCGCCGCGGCGAGCGCGGACTCCGGCAGCGGCGCCGAGAGGATCGCGGCGATCTCGGGCCGCGGCGCGGGCGGCGGCGCACAGATCCCGCCGAGCTCCTTCGCCCGTACGGCCTTGGTGATCCACGTACGGTCGAGCACTCGCCGCTCGTCCGCCTCGGCGACCAGGTCCTCGGACTGGTTGTAGTCCCCGTCGGCCGCCTGCACGGCCCACAGGTGTACGGCGACGCCGTGCTCCTTGGCGGCCATCATGCCCGGCAGCAGATCGCCGTCGCCGGTCACCAGGACGATGTCGGAGCAGGCGCGGTTTCTGGCCAGCTCGGTGAGCTCGGCGTGCATGGCCGCGTCCACGCCCTTCTGGGCCCAGCGTCCGTCGCTGCGGGTCAGGGCGCCGAGCCGGACGGTGACCCGGGGCATCACCCGCAGCCGGCGGTGCTCGGGCTGGGGGACGCGGTCGGGGGCGCCGTCGAACCAGTAGATGCGCAGCAGGGGCCGTTCCGTGTCGGTCTCGGCGCGGTCGCGCAGGCCCTGGATCAGGGCGGCGTGGTCGACGGTGATCCGGGATCGCGAGGGCTCCCCGGCAAGGAGACTGGCGGCGGCCCCCAGCAGATACCCGGCGTCCACCAGGACGATGCAGCGGTCCACACGACTCACCCTCTTCCCGGGAGGTTTGCTTCGGGCTTCCTTCGAGTCTGCCCGACTACGCAGGGGTTAACGGCCCGAACTCGATCTTCGGCGTGGCGTTTCGGGGTGCGCCGGGAACCTTCGCGCTCCGACAAGCCATGTAACAGACGGTAATTATCCGAAATGCGCTCGTTGTCAGCCTATGTGAATCTGGTCCCGGCCCTGGCCCCTAGATCCCCCTCAGGAGGCAGATCACCATGGCCAAGAACAAGAAGCAGAACCGTAAGCAGCCGCAGTCCGAGCGTGGTCAGCAGCAGGCCGAGCAGACCTCCATGGAGGCGCAGGCCGAGCAGCGTGCCACGCAGGTCACGCCGGGCGACATGGCTCGCAAGGGCCGGCAGAAGAGCTTCGGTCACAACTGACATCTGCATAACGGGTTGTTGAGACCCAGGCACACCGAGAGGGCGCGTCCGTGCACGGACGCGCCCTCTCACTGTCACGCCTAACCGGCCAGGCAGGACGGGCCGAGCAGCACCTTCAGGTCGCCGAACAGGGCCGGGTCCGGCTTCACCCGGTGTCGGTCCAGCCGCAGGACCGTCGTCTTGCTCGGCCCCTGGAGCCTGATGCGGACCTCGCTCTCACCCTTGTGGTGGCTGAGGATCTCACCGAGCCTGCTGACCATCGGCGGGGTGACCTTCAGCGCCGGGATGGTGAGGATCACGGGCGCGTTGGTGCCCGCGTTGGACAGGTCCGGGACCTGGAGCTCCATCGCGACCAGGCGCGGCACGTCCTCGCGCTTGTCGAGGCGGCCCTTGACGAACACCACGGCGTCCTCGACGAGTTGGGTCGAGACCAGCTGGTAGGTCGCCGGGAAGAACATGCACTCGATGGAGCCGGCGAGGTCCTCGACGGTGGCGATCGCCCAGGCGTTGCCCTGCTTGGTCATCTTGCGCTGGAGGCCCGAGATGATGCCGCCGATGGTGACGACCGCGCCGTCCGCGTGCTCACCGCCGGTGAGCTGGGCGATGCCCGCGTCGGCCTTGTCGGACAGCACGTGCTCCAGGCCGAAGAGCGGGTGGTCGGAGACGTAGAGACCGAGCATCTCCCGCTCCTGGGCGAGCAGATACGTCTTCTCCCACTCGTCGGTCGTGAACTCCACGTCCAGTCCGAAGCCGGGCTCGCTGCTGTCCTCCTCGCCCATCCCGCCGAAGAGGTCGAACTGGCCCTCGGCCTCCTTGCGCTTGACCGCGACCACGTTGTCGATCATCGGGTCGAAGTGCGCGGTGAGGCCCTTGCGGGTGTGCCCGAGGGAGTCGAAGGCGCCCGCCTTGATCAGCGACTCGGTGGTGCGCTTGTTGCAGGCGACCGCCTCGACCTTGTCGAGGTAGTCGGGGAAGGAGGCGTACTTCCCCTTGGCCTTGCGGCTCCTGATGATCGACTCCACCACGTTGGTGCCGACGTTGCGGACCGCTTCGAGGCCGAAGAGGATCACGTCGTCGCCCTGGGCGGCGAAGTTGTGCACCGACTCGTTGACGTTCGGCGGGAGCACCTTGATGCCCATGCGCCGGCACTCGTTGAGGTAGACGGCCGACTTGTCCTTGTCGTCCTTGACCGAGGTGAGCAGCCCGGCCATGTACTCGGCGGGGTGGTTCGCCTTGAGGTAGGCGGTCCAGTACGAGACCAGGCCGTACGCGGCGGAGTGCGCCTTGTTGAACGCGTAGCCGGCGAAGGGGACCAGCACGTCCCACAGGGCCTGGATCGCCTCGTCGCTGAAGCCCTTCTTCTGGGCGCCGGCCTGGAAGAGGACGAAGTTCTTGGCGAGTTCGTCGGGCTTCTTCTTACCCATCACGCGGCGCAGGATGTCGGCCTCGCCGAGCGAGTAGCCGGCGATGATCTGGGCGGCCTTCTGCACCTGCTCCTGGTAGACGATCAGGCCGTAGGTGACGGCCAGGACCTCTTCCAGGGGCTCCTCCAGCTCCTTGTGGATCGGGGTGATCTCCTGGAGCTTGTTCTTGCGCAGCGCGTAGTTGGTGTGCGAGTCCATGCCCATCGGGCCGGGACGGTACAGGGCCGAAACGGCGGAGATGTCTTCGAAGTTGTCGGGCTTCATCAGGCGCAGCAGCGAGCGCATGGGGCCGCCGTCGAACTGGAAGACGCCCAGGGTCTCACCGCGCTGGAGGAGTTCGAAGGTCTTGGGGTCGTCGAGCGGCAGGGCCAGCAGGTCGAGGTCGATGCCCTTGTTGGACTTCACCATCTTGACGGCGTCGTCCATGATCGTGAGGTTGCGCAGACCCAGGAAGTCCATCTTCAGCAGGCCGAGCGACTCGCACTGCGGGTAGTCCCACTGCGTGATGGTCACGCCGTCGGTGTGCCGCACCCAGATCGGGGCGTGGTCGACGATGGGCTCGCTGGACATGATCACGCCGGCCGCGTGCACACCCATCTGCCGGACCAGGCCCTCGACGCCCTTGGCGGTGTCGATGACCTTCTTGACGTCCGGCTCGTTCTCGTACATCCCCCGGATCTCGCCCGCCTCGTTGTAGCGCGGGTGGGAGGGGTTGGTGATGCCGTCGAGGTCGATGCCCTTGCCGAGGACGTCGGCCGGCATCGCCTTGGTGAGGCGGTCGCCCATCGCGTACGGGTAGCCCAGCACGCGCGCGGAGTCCTTGATGGCGTTCTTCGCCTTGATCTTGCCGTAGGTGCCGATCATGGCGACCTTGTCGGCGCCGTATTTCTCCGTCACGTACCTGATCACCTCGACGCGCCTGCGCTCGTCGAAGTCGATGTCGACGTCGGGCATCGAGATGCGCTCGGGGTTCAGGAACCGCTCGAAGATCAGGCCGTGCGGGATCGGGTCGAGGTCGGTGATGCCCATGGCGTACGCGACGATCGAACCGGCGGCGGAGCCTCGGCCGGGGCCGACCGCGATGCCCTGGCTCTTGGCCCACATGATGAAGTCGGCGACCACGAGGAAGTAGCCGGGGAAGCCCATCGAGATGATGGTGTCCATCTCGTACTCGACCTGCTTCATGCGGTCGTCCGGGATCCCGCCCGGGAAGCGGCGCTCCATGCCGCGCATGGTCTCCTCGCGGAACCAGGTGACCTCGGTGTAGCCCTCGGGGATGTCGAACTTCGGCATGAGGTTCTTGGCCTCGAACATGCCGGCGGTGTCGACCATCTCGGCCACCAGGAGCGTGTTGGCGCAGCCCTCCTGCCAGGCGTCCGAGGAGTCGACGGCGTACATCTCGTCCGTGGACTTCAGGTAGTAGCCGGTGCCGTCGAACTTGAAGCGGTCCGGGTCGGAGAGGTTCTTGCCGGTCTGGATGCACAGCAGGGCGTCGTGGGCGGTCGCCTCGTGCGCGTACGTGTAGTGCGAGTCGTTGGTGACCAGCGGGGGGATGCCGAGCTTCTTGCCGATCTCCAGGAGTCCGTCGCGGACCCGGTGCTCGATCTCGATGCCGTGGTCCATCAGTTCCAGGAAGTAGCGGTCCTTGCCGAAGATGTCCTGGTAGTCGGCGGCCGCCTTCAGGGCCTCGTCGTACTGACCGAGGCGCAGCCGGGTCTGGAGCTCGCCGGAGGGGCAGCCGGTGGAGGCGACGATCCCCTCGGACCACTGGGAGATCGTCTCCTTGTCCATCCGGGGCCACTTCTGGAGCCAGCCCTCGGCGTACGCGTCCGAGGAGAGCCGGAACAGGTTGTGCAGGCCCGTCGAGTTCACGGCCCACATCGTCTTGTGGGTGTAACCACCGGAACCGGAGACGTCGTCCCGCTTCTGGTGCGGTTGGCCCCACTGGATCTTGCGCTTGTTGCGCCGGGACTCGGGCGCGACGTACGCCTCGATCCCGATGATCGGGGTGACCCCGGACTTCTTCGCGGTGTGGAAGAAGTCGTACGCCCCGTGCAGGTTGCCGTGGTCGGACATGGCGATGTGGGTCATGCCCATCTCGTTGCACGCGTTGAACATGTCCTTGAGCCGCGCGGCACCGTCCAGCAGCGAGTACTGGGTGTGGACGTGCAGGTGCGTGAACGGCGGCTTTGACACGGTCGGGCCTCCAAGGGAAACGCGTGGCGACGGGCTGGAAGACAGTCCTGGGGTCAGCGTCGAAGTCTATGCCCGGGGACTGACAATCCGAGGGCGGCCCCGCGTACCTTCACTGCGGGATCGCGGGCACTTCCGCGACCCGCCGCACGTTGGAAGCGACAGAAACGCTGTCGTACACATCCATGCACCAGGAGGCACCCCGCGATGTCGGTACCCCAGCTCAATGACGAGCAGCGCGGCGAGGAGATCCTCGCCGTCTTCGACACCGCCTTCGGCCGGCTCCTGGCCGCCGACCCGGCCGCGTTCCGCGTGAAGTTCCGCAAGATGGCGGCCTCCGCGTTCGCGTTCTACCGGGGCACGGCGTGCCTCTTCTACCACGACCTGGACGCCGACAAGCGGGGCGGCCCGTACCTGGACGAGCGCACCTCGCGGGTGTGGATCCACGGCGACCTGCACGCGGAGAACTTCGGCACGTACATGGACTCCAACGGCCGCCTGGTCTTCAACGTCAACGACTTCGACGAGGCCTACGTCGGCCCCTTCACCTGGGACCTGAAGCGCTTCTCCGCCTCCGTCGCGCTCATCGGGTACGCGAAGGCGCTCAGCGACGAGCAGATCGGCGAGCTGGTGCGGGTGTACGCGGGCGCGTACCGCGAGCGGGTGCACGCGCTGGCCACCGGCGCCAAGAGCGACGAGGTGCCGCCGTTCACGCTGGACACCGCCGAGGGACCGCTGCTCGGCGCGCTGCGCGCCGCCCGCTCGCTGACCCGCTTCGAGCTCCTGGACTCGATGACGGAGATCCGCGACTTCGAGCGCCGCTTCGCGCCGGGCGGCGGCTCCATCGAGCTGGACGCGGCCACCCGCTACAAGGTCCTCGCGGCCTTCGACGGCTACCTGGAGACGCTGCCGGACTCGTCCCTGGCCCGCCCCGACTCGTACCGCGTGAAGGACGTCGTCGGACGCCGGGGCATCGGCATCGGCTCGGCCGGGCTGCCGTCGTACAACATCCTTCTCGAAGGGCACAGCGACGCCCTGGAGAACGATGTGGTGATCTACATCAAGCAGGCCCAGACCCCGGCCGTCTCCCGGCACATCACCGACCCGGCGATCGCCGGGTACTTCCAGCACGAGGGGCACCGCACGGTGATCTCGCAGCGTGCCCTCCAGGCGCACGCCGACCCGTGGCTGGGCTGGACCGAGCTGGGCGGGACGGGCCAGCTGGTCGCCGAGGTGTCGCCGTACGCGGTGGACCTGGACTGGAGCGACATCGACGACCCGGAGGAGATCGCGGCCGTGGTCGCCGACCTCGGCCGGGCCACCGCCACCATGCACGCGGCGGCCGACGACCAGTCCGGCGAGTCCCTGGTGCCGTTCTCCACCGAGCGGGCCATCGACGCGGCGATCGCCGCCGACGAGGCCGGCTTCGCCGACCTCCTGGTCGACTTCGCGCACGACTACGGCACACGCGCGCGTGGCGACCACCAGATCTTCGTCGACCTGTTCCGCAACGGCCGGATTCCGGGTCTCTAACAGTCCGTAATCTCACAGGGAGGTTTTAGGGGTCTCTTACAGGACCGCGTGACAGACTCTCCACGCCATGGACATATCCGGGACCCGTATCAGAGCGCTGCGCGCGGCGCTGTTCACGACGCTGGTCGTGACGCTCAGCACCGCGTCGCACGTGCTGCTGTCGCGGGTCCCGCTGCCGTTGAACACGGTGGCCGCGGTCGCCGCCGCCGTGTTCCTGCTCGCCTACGCACTGGCCGGCCGCGAGCGCGGCTTCGGGCCCATCGCGGGCCTGCTGATCCCGCTGGAGCTGGCCGCCGACACGGTCTTCACCACCGGCCAGCACGTCTGTTACGGCGCCGCGGGCGGCCCGGTCGCCGGGCCGCTGCGCTCCGTCGGCTGGGACCTGCTGTGCGGAAGCAACGCGCAGGTCGGCACCCCGCTGGCCCGGGTGACGGGCGTGACGGACACCGGCACCGACCGCCTCGCGGCCCTGCTGGCGCACGCCGACCCGGCCACCGCCTGGCTGCTGCTCGGCGCGCACGTCGGCGTCGGCCTCCTCGCCGCCGCCTGGCTGCGCCGTGGCGAGCGGGCGCTGGCCCAGCTGCTGCGGGCGGTGACCGCGACGACGTTCCGGCCACTGCTGCTCGCGGTCGCCGCGGTGACCGTACGGACGGCTCCGGCGGCCCGGCGGGTACGGCACACCGGCCCGCGCACCTCGGTCGTCCGCGACCTGCTCTTCGTGCACTCCCTGGGACGGCGTGGCCCGCCCTGCTCGGTCGCCTTCGCCTGAACGACCCCTGAGCACAAGCAGTCCCCCACACGTATCCCGCGTACGACGTGTGCGCGTCCCATATGGAGATCACCAACATGAGCAAGCGGAACAGCGCGGCGGCGAAGACGGCGGCCCGAGAGCGGCTGCGGGCCGAGCGCGAGCGCCAGGCCAAGCGGGCCAAGGCCAAGCGGCAGATCATCGTGGCCTGTTCGGTCGTCGCGGTCCTCGCCGCGGCCGGCGGCATAGGCTACGCGGTCGTCCAGGCCAACAAGCCCACCCACTGGGAGGCCGTGAAGAGCGACAAGGTCGTCGCCCCGGCCAACACCACCGGCAAGAACGGCACCACCGTCGTCATCGGCGAGGCCAGCGCCAAGAAGACCCTCAAGGTGTACGAGGACCCGCGCTGCCCGGTGTGCGCCCAGTTCGAGCAGACCGTCGGCTCGACCTTCAAGAAGGACCTCGCCGACGGCAAGTTCAAGTTCCAGTACGTCGGCGCCACCTTCATCGACAACAAGGACAACGGCGAGGGCTCCAAGAACGCGCTGAGCGCCCTGGGTGCCGCGCTGAACGTCAGCGACGACGCGTTCATGGCGTACAAGACGGCGCTGTACTCGACCAAGTGGCACCCGGACGAGACCACCGACAAGTTCAAGGACGACAGCTACCTCATCAAGGTCGCGCAGACCGTCCCCGCGCTGAAGGACAACACCAAGTTCCAGAACGCGGTGAAGAACGGCACCTACGACGCCTGGGCGATGGCCATGTCGAAGCAGTTCGACGACAACAAGGACGGCGTGACCGGCACCCCGGGCTTCGTGATGGACGGCAAGCAGCTCAACGGCGGCACCCCGCTGCTGACGGTGGCCGACTTCACCAAGGTGGTCGACGCGGCGCTCAAGGCCTGAACCGGCCTTCAGTAGAAGGTCGACCGTCGGTAGAAGATCGACCTTCAGTGGAAGAGCGGGCGAACTTTTGTGAGTTCGCCCGCTCAAGCGCTTACTGGTCAGTAACCTAAGCGCTCGTGACCAGTCGATACAAAGCACCCGGGAGCGCCGCCTCGCCGTCCGAGGGCGCCAACTCGCTTTCTCCCCGCCGCCGTACGGTCGTCAAGGCCGCGGCGGCGACCGCCGTGCTGGCCGGCCCGCTGGCCGCCGCGCTGCCGGCCCGCGCCGCCGCGGAGGCCCCCGCCTTCCTGCACGGCGTCGCCTCCGGCGACCCGCTGCCCGACGGCGTCCTGCTGTGGACCCGGGTGACGCCCACCGCCGAGGCGGTGCCCGGCTCCGGGCTCGGCCCGGACACCGAGGTGAGCTGGGTCGTCGCCAAGGACAAGGCACTCACGAACATCGTCGCCAAGGGCTCCACCACGGCGACCGCCGCCGCCGACCACACCGTCAAGGCGGACATACGGGGCCTCACCCCGGCCACCGACTACTGGTTCCGCTTCTCGGCCGGCTCCACGGACTCCCCGGTGGCGCGCACCCGCACCGCGCCGGCGGCGGAGGCCGCGGTGTCCGGCCTGCGCTTCGGCGTGGTCACCTGCGCCAACTGGGAGGCCGGCTACTTCGCCTCGTACCGCCATCTCGCGGCCCGTAACGACCTGGACGCCTGGCTGCACCTCGGCGACTACATCTACGAGTACAAGTCCGGCGAGTACGCGGCCCGCAGCACGGTGGTCCGCCCGCACGCGCCGGCGAACGAGATCATCACGCTCGCCGACTACCGCACCCGGCACGGCAAGTACAAGACCGACCCCGACCTCCAGGCCCTGCACCACAAGGCGCCGGTCGTGGCGATCTGGGACGACCACGAGTTCGCCGACAACGCCTGGTCCGGCGGCGCGGTCAACCACACCGAGGGCGCCGAGGGCACCTGGACCGACCGCAAGGCGGCCGCCAAGCAGGCCTACTTCGAGTGGATGCCGGTCCGCCCGGCGATCGCGGGCACCACCTACCGTCGGCTGCGCTTCGGCAAACTCGCCGACCTGTCGCTGCTCGACCTGCGGTCCTTCCGCTCGCAACAGGCGTCCACCGGGTCCGGCACGGTCGACGACCCGGACCGTACGATCACCGGGCGCGCCCAACTCGACTGGCTGAAGGCCGGGTTGAAGGCGTCCGACACCACCTGGCGGCTGGTCGGCAACTCGGTGATGATCTCGCCGTTCGCCATCGGCTCGCTCTCCGCGGACCTGCTCAAGCCGCTCGCCAAGCTGCTCGGGCTGCCGCAGGACGGCCTCGCCCTCAACACCGACCAGTGGGACGGCTACACCGACGACCGGCGCGAACTCCTGGCCCACCTGCGCTCGAACGCCATCGGCAACACCGTCTTCCTGACCGGCGACATCCACATGTCCTGGGCCAACGACGTGCCGGTGGACGCCGGGACCTACCCGCTGTCGGCGTCCGCCGCCACGGAGTTCGTCATCACCTCGGTGACCTCCGACAACCTCGACGACATCGTGAAGGTCCCCGAGGGCACGGTCTCCGCGATCGCCTCGCCGATCATCAGGGCCGCCAACCGGCACGTCCACTGGGTCGACACCGACCGGCACGGCTACGGCGTCCTGGACATCACCGCCGACCGGGCGCAGATGGACTACTACGTCCTGTCCGACCGCGCGGACAAGAACGCGACCTCGTCCTGGGAGCGCTCGTACCGCACCCGCACCGGCACCCAGAAGGTCGAGCGGACGTACGACCCGGTGTGAGAAATCCGGGCCTCCGGGCAACCCGGACGATCTTGGCGCCGTCAAACAGTCTGGCGGGCCGCTGCGTTGGCGGCCCGTCGGTTCTGTTCACGATTGGAGTCACATGGCCACCCCCCAGAGTGTCCTGAGGAAGTCCGCGGTGCTCGGCGCCGCCCTGGCCCTCGCCGGGCTCACCGCCACCGTCCAGGCGCAGGCGGCCTCGGCGGCCCCGGCGTTCGTCAACCTGACCACCGCCGAGGCCTCGCCGATATACGCGAAGCCCACTTCGTCCTCGACGAAGTACCGCACGGAGCCGCGGGGCACGACCCTGAAGATCGCGTGCTCGACCACCAACACCCCCTCGGGGGAGCGGTGGTTCCGGATCTACGACTCCCAGCCGGTCGCCTGGGTGTGGTCCGGGCACTTCCCGTCGCAGGTCAACCCGCCCAAGGCGTGCTGACCACCGTCTAGAGGGATTCCAGGAAGCCGAGCGCCACCCGCCAGGTGGCCTCGGCGGCCTCCTCGTCGTAGTCCGGCAGCTCGGGGTCGGTGTACAGGTGCCCGGCACCGGCGTACCGGTAGATCTCCACGTCCGCGCCCGCTCTGCCCATCTGGAGATACCAGGCGCTCAGCCAGTCGTCCGTCTCGAACGGGTCCGGCTCGGCCACGTGCAGCTGCACCGGCAGCTCGTCCACCGAGGCACTGGCCGCGATGTCCGACGTGCCGTGCAGGAGCAGCACACCGCGGGCCCGCTCGTCGCCGAGCGCGAGGGTCTGCGCGACGGAGGCGCCGAGCGAGAACCCGGCGTACACGAGTCCTCGCTCCGAGTACGGCGCGGCGGCCAGCACGGCTCTCTTCAGCAGCTCGTCCTTGCCGATCCCGTCCTTGGCGGCCATGCCCTCCTCGACCGTCTCGAACGTACGCCCGTCGAAGAGGTCCGGGGTCCACACCTCGTGCCCGGCGGCGCGCAGCCGGTCCGCGGCCTGGCGCACCGCGGGCCTGAGCCCATAGGTCGAGTGAAAGAGCATGATGTTCATGAGGCCATGGTGCCAGCCGGTACCGACAACGCCCGGAGCCCGGTCCACCGGCCCCCATGTTCATGACCGCCCGCCGCCGGTTAGGTTCGAAGGCATGGAGAACGTACTCCGCCCACTGATCGTGATCGGTGGCTCGGTGGTGCTCACGCTGCTCATCGGCTGGGTCACCGATCTGCTGCTGCGCAAGGCCGACGGGCGGCACGGCGAGACCCCGCTGTGGGGTCTGCTGCGCCGCGGCCGGGTGCCGTACCAACTGGTGCTGTGCTCGGCGATGCTCAGAGGCTCCTACGACCAGGCGAAGCTGACGCGGGAGCACAGCGCCGCCGTCGGCCAGGCACTGACGCTGGTGCTGATCGGGGCCACGGCCTGGCTGGTGGTGAGCATCGCGGCCGCGGTCGTCGAGTCGACGTACACCCGTTACGCGCGCGTGCACCAGGACGCCGCCCGGGTCCGCCGGGTGCGCACCCAGGTGACGCTGATCATGCGCGTGGTGACGGCGATCGTCGGCGTGGTGGCGGTCGCCGCGATGCTGCTGACCTTCCCGGCGATGCGCGCGGCCGGTGCCTCGCTGCTGGCCTCGGCCGGCATCCTGGGCATCGTCGCCGGTGTCGCCGCGCAGTCCACCCTCGCCAACATGTTCGCCGGGCTGCAGATCGCCTTCGGCGACATGGTGCGGATCGGCGACACCGTGGTGGTGGACGGCGAGTGGGGCACGGTCGAGGAGATCACCCTGACGTTCCTGACCGTGCGGACCTGGGACGAGCGCCGGATCACCATGCCGGTGTCGTACTTCACCTCGAAGCCCTTCGAGAACTGGTCGCGGGGCACCCCGCAGATGACCGGCATCGTCTTCTGGCACCTGGACCACTCGGCGCCGATCGAGGCGATGCGCGAGCAGCTCCGCGACATCCTGCGGGAGTGCCCGGCCTGGGACGGCCGCGACTACGGCATCGCGGTCACCGACGCGACGCCGAACACCATCCAGGTCCGCGCCCTGGTGACGGCCAAGGACGCGGACGACGTCTGGACGGTACGGGTCACGGTGCGCGAGCGGATGATCGGCTGGCTCTGCGAGGAGCACCCGTACGCCCTTCCCCGCGTCAACACGGCCGACGCGGCCCTGCCCCCGGGTTGGCCGGCCCCCACCGCCTCAACGGACGGCCGGGTGCCCCGTCCCGATCCGGACGGCGTGGTGGCCCGCCGCGCCCACGAACCACCGCGGACGGGACGCGGCTGAGACGGTACGCCGCTCGGTACGGGACTCAATGCCCGCGCTCGGCGCCCCCGTTGACCTGGACGACCTGCGAGGTGACGTGCCCCGCCCCCGGTGAGGCGAGCCAGTGCAGGGTCGCCGCCACGTCGCCGGGAGTGCCGGCGCGCCGGTTCAGAGTGTCGCCGATCAGCCGCTCGCGCCGGGCCGGGTCGATCGCGGGCCCGAAGAACTCGGTCTCCTCGATGTAGCCCGGCGCCACCACGTTCGCGGTGATCCCGCGCGGCCCCAACTCCCGCGCCAGATCATGGGCGTACGGATGCAGCGCGGCCTTCGCCCCCGCGTACGCCCCGCTCCCGGACCCCCGGTACGCGGCGATCGAGCTGACGAACAGCACCCGGCCGCCCGGCGAGGCGAGCCGGTCCTTCAACCCCTCGGTCAGCAGGGCCGCGGTGAGGGTGTTGATCCGGAAGTTGACGGTCCAGTTGTGCAGCACCCGGTCGAGCGGATCCTCGCTCGCCGCCGGCGCCTCCAGATGCCCGGCCCCACCGGCACTGTGGATCAGCACGTCCACGGCCCCGAACTCCCGGGCGACGAGCTCGACGACCCCCCGTACACCGGCCGGCTCACTCAGATCGGCGGCATACGTCAACGCCCCCGGCACCCCGGCCTTCTCCAGCACTTCGGCCCGTCGCCCCAGCAACAGAACCCGATCCCCGTCCGCGGCGAACACCTGCGCCGCCGCGAGCCCGATCCCCGTACCACCACCGCTGATCACCACATTGCGAGCCATGATTCAACCCTAGGCACCCGCAGCCGCCGACGGCGATCAACCCCCACCGGAGAGGCCCACTTCTCAGCCAACTGGAAACAGGCGGTGCGCGGGTGGGAGATCACCTCAGACTACGCACATCAAGATGCCGCAGCACCCGGTCCACGATCTCGGGGTCGGCCCCCGCCTCACTCCGCGCCGCCAGCACCTCATGCCGCGCCGCGCTCAGCAGCTCCCCCTGGATCCGCCGCATCCGCTTGAGCCGCCGTACCCGCATGTCGTGCGCCTCCCGCCGCTCCTCCTCCCCCATGTCCGGACTGATCCGCACCCCGATCTCGAAAGCCCGCCGCAGCATCTGCTCGGACAGCTCCTCCGGCAGCTCCTCGACCTCCTCGATCTCCCGGAGCCTGCGCTTGGCGGCCTTGGCCGCGCGCACCGCGAGTTCCCGCTCGAACTGCTTCTCGCGCTCCGTGTCGGCCTGCACCCCGAGCTTCCTGACCAGCCACGGCAGGGTCAGCCCCTGCAACACCAGGGTGCCCATGATCACGCCGAACGCGACGAACACGATCTCGTCCCGGTCGGGAAAGGCCGAGCCGTCGTCCGTCTTCAGCGGAATCGCCAGCGCCAGCGCCACCGAGGCCACGCCCCGCATCCCCGACCACCACATGACGACGGTCTCCCGCCAGCTCATCGGGATGTCCTCGTCGTGGTCCCGCCTGGCGTGCAGCCGCTTGGTGAGCCAGGTCGCCGGCAGCAGCCAGACCAGGCGTACGAGGACGACCACCCCCAGGACGGCCGCGGACCAGCCGAGCATCTCGCCCCACCGCCCGGACGCCGTACGGATCGCGTTGTGCAGCTCCAGACCGATCAGCCCGAAGGCGACGCCGGTGACGAGGGTGTCGACGATGTCCCAGAAGGTGTGTCCGGCGAGCCGGGTCAGCACGTCGTCGGGGTCGGTGGCGTACTCGGCGAGGAACAGTGCGGTGGTGAGCACGGCGAGCACCCCGGAGCCGTGCAGCTCCTCCGCGAGGACGTACGAGGCGTACGGCACCAGCAGGGTCAGGCCGACCTGGAGGGTCGCGTCGCCCAGCAGGTCGAGCAGCTTGTTGGCGCCCCAGCCCAGGACGACGCCCACGGCGACCGCGACGACGGCGGACAGCACCAGGTCGAGCGCGGCCCGCCCCGGATGGAACTCGCCGCTGACGGCCGCCGCGACGGCGACGTGGTACAGCACGATGGCCGTCACGTCGTTGAAGAGGCCCTCCCCCTCCAGGATGGACACCAGTCGGCGGGGCAGCCCGAGTTGGCCCGCGACGGCGGTCGCGGCGACCGGGTCGGGCGGGGCGACCAGCGCGCCGAGCGCCACCGCGGCGGCGACGGGCAGACCGGGCACGATCGCGTTCGCCGTGACGGCCACGCAGAGTGTGGTGACGAAGACCAGTGCCACCGCCAGCAGGAAGATCGGCCGGACGTTGGCCGCGAACTGCCGCCAGGAGGTCCGTCGCACGGCCGCGTACAGCAGGGGCGGCAGCAGCAGGGGCAGGATCAGGTCCGGCGGGATGTTGACGTTCGGCACGAAGTCGGCCACCGCGAGCGCGATCCCGAGCAGGGTCATCAGCACCGGTGCCGGCAACCCGAACCGGTCCCCCACTGGGACGCTCACCACGGCCCCGAGCAACAGCACGAACAGCAGGGCCAACTGATCCACGGTCAGCACTCCGAGCAGATCGACGTACGACGGGCAGGCCTCAAGCCTGCCACGCCACCGATCCCACCAGCGCTTTCGGAACCCCGGCTACAGAGCGCGCCGCATCGCCCGGTGCGGTATCCCCGCCTCCGGGTACTCCGGCCCGTACGCCTCGTACCCCAGCCGCTCGTAGAACCCCAGCGCATGCGTCTGCGCGTGCAGGTCCACCGCCGCGAGCCCACGCGCGCGTGCCGCGTCCTCGATGGCCCGCACCAGCGCCACGCCGACACCCAGCCCGCGCGCCTCCTGGGCGACCGCGAGCCGCCCGAGCGACCCCACCGTCAGGTCACCGCCGACCTTCGCCGCGGCCGACGCGCCGTGCAGCAGCCGCCCGGTCCCGAGCGGCGTCCCGTCCTCCCGCACGGCCAGCACATGCACCGCCACGGCGTCGTACTCGTCGTACTCCAGATCCTCGGGCACCCCCTGCTCGCCGACGAAGACCTCCTTGCGTACGGCGAAGCAGGCCTCCAGGTCGGCCGGTTCCTCGGCGACGCGCACCGCGTACGCGCGCGTGCTCATCCGTAGGTCTCCTCGCGGACCTGGTCCAGCGCCTTCTGGAGGTCGGCCGGGTAGTCGCTCTCGAACTCCACCCACTGTCCGTCCCCGGGGTGCTCGAAGCCCAGCCGCACGGCGTGCAGCCACTGCCGGGTCAGGTGCAGCCGCTTGGCGAGGGTCGGGTCGGCGCCGTAGGTGAGGTCGCCGACGCAGGGGTGGCGGTGGGCGGCCATGTGGACGCGGATCTGGTGGGTGCGGCCGGTCTCCAGCTTCACGTCGAGCAGGGAGGCGGCGCGGAAGGCCTCGATGAGGTCGTAGTGCGTGACGGAGGGCTTGCCCTCGGCGGTGACCGCCCACTTGTAGTCGTGGTTGGGGTGGCGGCCGATGGGCGCGTCGATGGTGCCGCTGGTCGGGTCCGGGTGGCCCTGCACCAGCGTGTGGTAGCGCTTGTCGACCGTGCGCTCCTTGAACTGCCGCTTGAGGGAGGTGTACGCGCGCTCGGACTTGGCGACCGTCATCAGCCCGGAGGTGCCGACGTCGAGCCGGTGCACGATGCCCTGGCGCTCGGCGGCCCCGGAGGTGGAGATCCGGTACCCGGCGGCGGCGAGGCCCCCGATGACCGTCGGCCCGGTCCAGCCCGGCGACGGGTGCGCGGCCACGCCCACCGGCTTGACGATCACGAGCACGTCATCGTCGTCGTACACGATCTCCATGCCCTCGACCGGCTCCGCGACGATCTGCACGGGCGCGGGCGCCTGCGGCATCTCGACCTCGAGCCAGGCTCCGCCGTGCACCCGCTCGGACTTCCCGACCACCGAGCCGTCGACCGTGACCTTCCCCGACGCGGCGAGCTCCGCGGCCTTCGTACGGGAGAAGCCGAACATGCGGGAGATGGCGGCGTCGACGCGCTCGCCCTCCAGGCCGTCGGGCACGGGCAGGGTACGGATCTCGGGAACTGTGCTCACCCGTCGAGTATGCCGGACAGCACCGACGCCCCCGAACGAGCCTGTGGAAAACCCCGGACCGGCCGGAACCGGAGGCTCAGTCCTTGTGGACGGTCCCGTCCGGGTCCAGTCCCTTGAAGGACAGCAGCACGATCAGGATGCCGCCGCACACGATCGCCGAGTCGGCAAGGTTGAAGACCGCGAAGCCCTTCGGGGCGATGAAGTCGACCACCGCGCCCTCGAAGACGCCCGGCGAGCGGAAGATCCGGTCGGTGAGGTTGCCCAGCGCACCGCCGAGCAGCAGACCGAGCGCGATCGCCCAGGGCAGGCTGTACAGCTTGCGGGCGAGGCGCGCGATCACCACGATCACGGCCGCCGCGATCACCGTGAAGATCACGGTGAAGGCCTCCCCGAAGCCGAAGGCCGCGCCCGCGTTGCGGATCGCCTCGAACCTCAGCCAGTCCCCGATGATCTCGATCGGCGCGTGGTGCTCCAGCTTGGCGACCACGAGCAGCTTGCTGCCCAGGTCGAGCAGGTACGCGAACGTGGCCACCGCGAACAGCACGGCGATCCGACGCCTGCCCCTGGGCTGTACCGCCGCATCCTGCTCCGGCTCGGCCCCCGCCGCCTCTGGGGTATCCGGCGTACCGATGATGCGCTCCGCCTCTGCCACGTGAGTCCCTCAACCTAGGTACCTGACTGAGCACGAGGGTACGGCACGCCTCCGGGGACCCTCAGTACCGGCGTTCCTGCTTCTGCTTGCACTCGACGCACAGGGTGGCCCGCGGGAACGCCTGCATCCTGGCCTTGCCGATCGCGTTGCCGCAGTTCTCGCAGAGACCGTACGTGCCCTCGTCGAGCCGCACCAGGGCGTGCTCGGTCTGGGTGAGCATCTCGCGCGCGTTGGCCGCGAGGGCGAGCTCGTGCTCGCGCGTGATGTTCTTGGTGCCGGTGTCCGCCTGGTCGTCGCCGGCGCCGTCCCCGGAGTCCCGCATCAGGCCCTGGAGCGCGTCCTCGGAGGACGTGATCTCGGCGCGCAGCCGCAGCGCCTCCGACTGCAGCTCGGCCCGCGCCTCCTCGACCTCCTCCGGGGTCCAGGGGTCCTCACCGGGGCGCACGGCAAGTTCGCCCGGCTCCACCGCCGCGGCGACGCGAGCCTTGGGTACGGCGGTCTTCGCCGCCGTGGCCGTGCCAGGAGTCTTCTTCGCAACCACCGTCGTGGCTCCCGTCTGCTCCGCGGCCTGCGCCGCGCCCGCCTTCTTGGCCGTGCTCTTGCTCTTCTTGGCCGCGCTCTTCCCGACCGGGGCCCCTTCGACGGCCGCCTTCTTCGCGACCGCCTCCTTGGTGGCCGTCCTCTTCGCGACCACCTCTTTGGTGGCCGTCTTCTTCGCGACCACCTTCTTGGCGGCCGCTTTCTTGGCCACCGCCTTCTTGACCGGGGCCGTCACCGCCGCCGTCTCCTCGGCCGCCACGGTCTTCTTCGCGGCCGTCCTCCTCGGGACCGTCCCCTTGGCCGCCGTCTTCTTCGCAGCCACCTTCTTGGCCGCCGCCTTCTTGGCCGCCGCCTTCTTGCCGGCCGCGGCCTTCTTCGTGCCGGCCGGTCTCTCCGGCCCGTCCTCCTCCTGGGCTCCCCGCACCCGCTTCACGGCTCCGGCTGTCTTCGCCCCCTGTGCCGACGGGCCTCCCTGGGCGCTCTTCTTCCCGCTCACGTCCTTGGCCGCACCGCCCGATGCCTGCGTGGACCTGCCCGTCGCCGAGTGCTGTACGGCGGTCTTCTTCGCCACCATGGCCGCGGCCCCTTCACATATTGTGATCTTGCACGCGAATCGTGCTGGGACGATAAATCGACTTGAGCCCCGCGGCAACGGGGCGCACCGCCCGATTCGCCCGGCTCGCGCATGCCGCTCCGCAAGCCTGCATGCGTTGTGCCCAGCTCCCCGCGGGGTAATCCGCCGGACCGCCCGTCCCAGAATCCGAACACGCGTACCGCTCCATTCGGGTCATCCCCGGCCGTACGGCGGCCCGGCCCCCGGTACCCGAAAACCGGTCGGCCGCTGTCCGCGCGGCGCCGTACACTGGGCGGAGCGAGAAGCGTGGATGGGGACGAGTAGCGGCGTACGCAGCCCAGAGCGACCCGGGGACGGTGGAAGCCCGGGGGCGAGCGCGACGTGAAGATCACCCCGGAGCCGCCGGAAGAAGGCCCGCAAGAGCCCGTAGACCCGGCATCGCGACCCCAATGAGGGGGCTCACCGACGCACACCAGGTGTCGGCGGGCCAAGGAGGGTGGTACCGCGGGAGCGCGCCGAAACCGGCGCACGGACTCTCGTCCCTCCGGACGGAAGGCAGCAAGTCCGCCGGAGGAAGCTCGCTGATGACAACGCCGACGTACCGCCAGGTGCCCGCCCAGGTCGACCTGCCCGCGCTCGAGCACGCGGTGCTCGACTTCTGGCGCGAGCAGAAGATCTTCGCCAAGACCCTGGAGCAGTCCGAGGGCCGCCCCGAGTGGGTGTTCTACGAGGGCCCGCCCACCGCCAACGGCATGCCGGGCGCCCACCACATCGAGGCACGCGTCTTCAAGGACGTCTTCCCCCGCTTCCGCACCATGCGCGGCTACCACGTGGCCCGCAAGGCCGGCTGGGACTGCCACGGCCTCCCGGTGGAGCTGGCGGTCGAGAAGGAGCTCGGCTTCAGCGGCAAGCAGGACATCGAGGCGTACGGCATCGCGGAGTTCAACGCGAAGTGCCGGGAGTCGGTGACCCGCCACACGGACGCCTTCGAGGCGCTCACGACCCGCATGGGTTACTGGACCGACCTCGACGACGCGTACCGCACGATGGACCCCGAGTACATCGAGTCGGTCTGGTGGTCGCTGAAGACGATCTTCGACAAGGGCCTGCTGGTCCAGGACCACCGCGTCGCCCCCTGGTGCCCGCGCTGCGGCACCGGCCTCTCCGACCACGAGCTGGCGCAGGGCTACGAGACGGTCGTCGACCCGTCCGTGTACGTCCGTTTCCCCCTCACCTCCGGTCCGCTGGCCGGCGAAGCCGCGCTCCTGGTCTGGACGACGACCCCCTGGACGCTGGTCTCCAACACGGCGGTCGCCGCGCACCCCGACGTCACCTACGTCGTGGTGACGAACGGTGCGGAGAAGCTCGTCGTCGCCGAGCCGCTCGTCGCCAAGTCCCTCGGCGAGGGCTGGGAGCCCACCGGCCAGTCCTTCACCGGCGCCGAAATGGAGCGCTGGACCTATCAACGTCCGTTCGAGCTCGTCGAGTTCCCGGAACCGGCGCATTTCGTCGTCAACGCCGAATACGTCACGACCGAGGACGGTACGGGTCTGGTCCACCAGTCCCCCGCCTTCGGCGAGGACGACCTCAAGGTCTGCCGCGCCTACGGCCTGCCGGTGGTGAACCCGGTCCGCCCGGACGGCACCTTCGAGGAGGACGTCCCGCTGGTCGGCGGCGTCTTCTTCAAGAAGGCGGACGAAAAGCTCACCGAGGACCTCCAGCAGCGCGGCCTCCTCTTCAAGCACATCCCGTACGAGCACAGCTACCCGCACTGCTGGCGCTGCCACACCGCGCTCCTCTACTACGCGCAGCCCTCCTGGTACATCCGCACCACGGCCGTCAAGGACCGCCTCCTCCAGGAGAACGAGAACACCAACTGGTTCCCGGACACGGTCAAGCACGGCCGGTACGGCGACTGGCTGAACAACAACATCGACTGGGCGCTGTCCCGCAACCGCTACTGGGGCACCCCGCTGCCGATCTGGCGCTGCGAGGACGACCACCTCACCGTGGCAGGCTCCCGCGCGGAGCTCACCGAGCTGACCGGCACCGACCAGTCCGAACTCGACCCGCACCGCCCGTACATCGACGAGGTCACCTTCGCCTGCCCGAAATGCGCCAAGACGGCCACGCGCGTGCCGGAGGTCATCGACGCCTGGTACGACTCGGGTTCGATGCCGTTCGCGCAGTGGGGCTACCCGCACAAGAACAAGGAGTTGTTCGAGAGCCGCTACCCGGCGCAGTTCATCTCCGAGGCGATCGACCAGACCCGCGGCTGGTTCTACACGCTGATGGCCGTCGGCACCCTGGTCTTCGACAGGTCCTCCTACGAGAACGTGGTCTGCCTCGGCCACATCCTCGCCGAGGACGGCCGCAAGATGTCCAAGCACCTGGGCAACACCCTGGAGCCGATCCCGCTGATGGACCGCCACGGCGCGGACTCGGTGCGCTGGTTCATGGCGGCCGGCGGCTCCCCGTGGGCGGCCCGCAGGGTGGGCCACGGCGCCATCCAGGAGGTCGTCCGCAAGACGCTCCTCACGTACTGGAACACAGTCGCCTTCCAGGCGCTGTACGCCCGCACGTCCAACTGGGCGCCGTCCGCGGCGGACCCGGCCCCGGCCGACCGCCCGGTCCTGGACCGCTGGCTCCTCTCCGAACTCCACGCCCTCACCGACCAGGTGACACAGGCTCTGGAGGCGTACGACACCCAGCGCGCCGGCAAGCTCCTGTCGGCGTTCGTCGACGACCTCTCCAACTGGTACGTCCGCCGCTCCCGTCGCCGCTTCTGGCAGGGCGACAAGGCGGCGCTGCGCACCCTGCACGAGGTCGTGGAGACGGTCACCAAGCTGATGGCCCCGCTGACCCCGTTCATCACCGAGCGGGTCTGGCAGGACCTGGTCGTGCCGGTCACCCCGGGCGCCCCGGAGTCGGTGCACCTGGCGACCTGGCCGGCGGCGGACCTCTCCGCCATCGACCCGGAGCTGTCGCGGCAGGTGGTCCTCGTCCGCCGGCTCGTCGAACTGGGCCGTGCCACGCGCGCGGAGTCGGGCGTGAAGACGCGTCAGCCGCTGTCCCGCGCGCTCGTCGCGGCGACCGGCTTCGACACCCTCGACCGTGAACTGCACGCGCAGATCACGGAGGAGCTGAACGTGAGCTCGCTCGCGTCCCTCTCCGAGGTCGGCGGCTCGCTGGTCGACACCACGGCGAAGGCCAACTTCCGCGCCCTGGGCAAGCGTTTCGGCAAGCGCGTGCAGGACGTGGCCAAGGCGGTCGCGAACGCCGACGCGGCGGCGCTGTCGCTGGCGCTCCGGGAAGGCACGGCGTCGGTGGAGGTCGACGGTGAGACGGTCTCTCTCGCTCCGGATGAGGTGATCATCACAGAGACCCCGCGTGAGGGGTGGTCGGTGGCCTCCGACTCCGGTGCGACGGTGGCGCTGGACCTGGAGATCACGGAGGAGCTGCGGCAGGCGGGCCTCGCCCGTGACGCGATCCGTCTGATCCAGGAGGCCCGCAAGAACAGCGGGCTGGACGTGGCGGACCGGATCGCCCTGCGCTGGACGTCCACGGACCCGGCGGTCATCGCGGCCCTGACCGAGCACACGGGTCTGATCGCCGACGAGGTCCTGGCGACGGACTTCGCCCAGGGCGAGGCGGACGACACGTACGGCTCCGCCTTCACCGACGAGGGGCTGTCGCTCACCTTCCGCCTTCGGAAGGTGTGATCCTCGCCATTGGCGACTGCGGGGGCGTGGGGGCTGGTCGCACAGTTCCCCACGCCCGTTCAGCTTGGCTGACTCAACCCGCGTAAAAGGGGCGAGCCCCGGACCGAAGTCCGGGGCTCGCCCCTTTGAACGCTGCCGACGCCTACGGCGTACTACCTACCGTGCCGCGGCCGTCAGTTGTCGTCCTCGTCGATCAGGAACCCGCGCATCGGCGAGGGAGCCTGGCCCATCGGGCCGGGGCCCTGCGGACGGACCGGAGCCATGGGCTGGGTCATGGCCGGGGACATCTGCTGCTGGCCGCCGTAGGACGGGGCAGCGGGGCTCGGCGCACCCATTCCCTGGGGGCCGCCGTAGGACGGGGCGCTCGCGCCGGCCGGGGCCATCGAAGGCGCCGGGGACGGCGGCAGGGAAGCCGTGGCCGGGGTGCGCGGCGGAGCCAGCGAGTCGTCGGCCTGGGTCTCCAGCTGACGCAGCTGCGACTCCAGGTAGGACTTCAGCCGGGTCCGGTACTCGCGCTCGAAGCCACGCAGGTCCTCGACCTTGCGCTCCAGCGTGGCGCGGGCGGACTCCAGGGAGCCCATCGCGACGCGGTGCTTCTCCTGCGCGTCCCGCTCCAGGGCGTCGGCCTTGGCACGGGCGTCACGCTCGAGGCCCTCGGCACGCGAACGCGCCTCGCCCACGATCTTGTTGGCCTCGGAACGGGCCTCGGCGATCGCCTGGTCGGCGGTCTGCTGGGCCAGCGAGAGGACGCGCGCGGCGCTGTCGCCACCGGGACCCTGGCCGGGGCCGCCCATCGGACCGCCCATGGGGCCACCCATCGGGCCGCCCATCTGCTGCTGCATCTGCGGCGGGCCACCCATGGGGCCGCCCATCTGCTGCATGGGGCCGGGACCCATCGGACCCTGGCCCATCGGGCCGGGACCCTGCGGGCCGCCCTGTCCACCGGGACCGGCGGGCAGCTGCGGCGCACCGCTCGGCAGCTGGGGCGGGCCACCCATGGGGCCGCCCATCTGCTGCTGCGGCGGGCCCGATATCCCGGCCGGCACAGGGGCACCCGGACCGCGCATGCCCTGCTGGGGCATCCCCTGCTGCGGCATACCGCCCTGGGGCATGCCCTGTCCCTGGTCCTGCGGACCGGGACCGCCGGGGCCCTCCGGGGGCTTGCGCATGTTCTGCTGGTTCTGGGCAGCAGCACGCGTCGCCGCGGCCAGTTTGGCGCGCAGGTCCTCGTTCTCCCGGAGCAGGCGGGTCAGTTCGGCTTCGACCTCGTCGAGGAAGGCATCGACCTCGTCCTCGTCATAGCCTTCTCGGAGGCGGACGGTCGTGAACTGCTTGTTCCGCACGTCCTCGGGGGTCAACGGCATCTCTTCACCTCAACGTAGTCATCGGCAGTCGGCAAGACCGTATCGTCCACATTCACCCCACGAAGTTCTGCGTGATAGTGATGAGGATGTAGACGATGATCATCAGTACGAAGAAGGACAGGTCGAGCGCCACGCCCCCGAGGCGCAGCGGCGGGATGAACCGCCGCAGAAGCTTGAGCGGTGGGTCGGTGACAGTGTAGGTGGCCTCCAGTACGACCACCATCGCCTTGCCGGGTTGCCACGAGCGGGCGAACTGGAACACGTAGTCCATGACGAGCCGGAAGATCAGCACGACGAGAAAAACCATCAGCGCGATGTAGAGCACCTGCGCGAACACGCTCATGGACTGTGCTTCCCTCTCCCCTGTTTCACGCTTCGTTCCGGTTGTACTTCTCAGCTCTGGTTGAAGAACCCGCCCTCTGCGATACGGGCCTTGTCCTCCGCCGTGACATCGACGTTAGCAGGCGACAACAGGAACACCTTCTGCGTCACCCGCTCGATGCTGCCGTGAAGACCAAACACCAAACCGGCCGCAAAGTCGACAAGTCGCTTGGCGTCTGTGTCATCCATCTCAGTCAGATTCATGATCACCGGGGTGCCCTCACGGAAGTGTTCCCCGATGGTACGGGCCTCGTTGTAGGTCCGCGGGTGAAGTGTGGTGATCCGGTAAGGCTCTCGTTCGGACACGACCTTGGGCATGATCACCGGTGCGTTCTTCTCCAGGCTTGCGCGTTCTTGTGTGATGGACGCCACGGGCGCAATGCGCGCCGGACGGCCGGATTCCGCGGGTAGCGAAGCGGAACGGGCGACCGGTTCGCGCGGCGCGGGCGGTTGCACGACTCGTACCTCTTCGTCCCTTTGGGACTGATGTGCGACGTGCGCCTGGTGCGACGGCTCGTGCCGTCGGTGGTCGCGCTCCGGCTCAGGGTCGAGTTCGGGCTCGAAGTCGTCATCGGGGTCGAAACCCCGGCCGTCGTACCCATCGTCCTCCACGAGGCCGAGGTAGACCGCCATCTTGCGCATCGCGCCGGCCATGCTCTGAGTCCTCCGCTCTGTGGTGGATCGGCTGACGACTGCCAAGTGCCCGCGATCCACGAGGTCGTTACGCCCGCCTTCCGGCGGCATTGACCATATTTTCTGCTGTGGTCCGACTTCTTGGCGACGTTACCCGAGCCTCGGGCGGACTCCGAGTACCGCGGTGCCGACGCGCACATGTGTCGCTCCGGCCGCCACGGCCTGTTCGAGGTCCGCACTCATTCCTGCCGAGACCATGTTCGCAGCCGGATGGATTCGGCGCAGGTCGGTCGACAAATCCATCAACCGCTCGAACGCCGCCAGTTCGCGTCCCGCGTACTCGCCGGTGAGCGGCGCGACGGTCATCAGACCCGCCAGCCGCAGCCCCGGTGCCGCGGCCACGAGTTCGGCCAACTCCTCGATTCCGCCGGGTCCCACGCCCCCGCGCTCCCCGCGCCCGCTCGCCTCCGCGTCGAGTGCGACCTGGACCAGACAGCCGAGCTCGCGCCCCTGCCGCTCCGCTTCCTTGGAGAGCGCCGTGACCAGCCGGGCCCGGTCGACGGACTGCACCATATCCGCATAACCGGCCACCGAACGAGCCTTGTTGGTCTGCAGCTGCCCCACGAAGTGCCAAGTCAGCGGCAGATCCGAGCATTCGGCGGCCTTGGGGGCCGCGTCCTGGTCCTTGTTCTCGGCCACGTGCCGCACACCGAGCTCCGACAGGATCCGCACATCGCTCGCGGGATAGGTCTTGGTGACCACGATCAGGGTCACCTCCTCGCGCCCCCGCCCGGCGGCCGCGCACGCATCGGCGATACGACGCTCCACCTTCGCCAGGTTTTCGGCGAGTTCGTCCTTACGGTCCGTCATGCCCCTCAGTCCAGCCAGACATATCCCGCGAGTCGCCCCGTGGTGCGATCGCGGCGGTACGAGAAGTGATCGGCCGACTCCAGCGTGCACACCGGAGACTGCTCCCGGTCGCGCACCCCGAGCCGTTCCAGCTGGGCATGCACTCCGGCGGTCACGTCGACCGCGGGTGTACCCCAACTCGTCTCGGAGTACGCCGCCGGTTCGACGGCGGCCACGTCGGCCCGCATCTCCGCCGGCACCTCGTAGCACCGGCCGCAGACCGCCGGCCCGGTGCGGGCGACGATCCGGGCGGGGTCGGCGCCGAGTTCGGTCATCGCGCGTAGCGCGGCCGGGACGACGCCGGCGACCATGCCGGGCCGGCCCGCGTGGGCCGCGGCGACGACCCCGGCGACCGGGTCGGCGAGCAGGACCGGCGTGCAGTCGGCGGTGAGGACGGCGAGCGCGAGACCCCGCCGTGCCGTGACGACCGCGTCGACCTCGGGCACGGGCCGGTCGCCCCACGGTCCGTCGACCACGGCGACGTCGTTGCCGTGCACCTGGTTCATCCAGACCACGTCGGCCGGGTCAAGACCCAGCGACTTGGCGGCCAGTTCACGATTGGCCCGTACGGCGTCCGGGTCGTCGCCGACCGCTCCGCCGAGGTTGAGCTCCTCGTACGGAACGGCGCTCACCCCGCCCCACCTGTCGGTGAAAGCGAAGTGCGCGCCGTTCACAGTGCCCGTTCCGGAGCGCTGTCCTATCACTTCAGGAAGTCCGGTACGTCCAGTTCCTCGGCCGCGCTGTCCGTGTAGGACCGGGACGGCGGGACCGGCGGGGAGACCGGGAGGTCGGCGGCCGGCTCGGGCGCGGGCTCCAGGTCCTCCTTCGGCGTGACGCTGCCGAGCGAACCGAAGGACGGGCGGGACTCGGTCTGCCGTACCGGAGTCGGCTCCTCGCGGCGGGCCGAGGTCGAGGTCGAACCGAGGACGTTGTCCCGGCGGGTCGGGGGCTGGCCCCCGTCGAAGCCGGCCGCGATGACCGTGACCCGGACCTCGTCGCCGAGGGCGTCGTCGATGACCGCGCCGAAGATGATGTTGGCCTCGGGGTGGGCGGCCTCGCTGACCAGCTGGGCCGCCTCGTTGATCTCGAACAGGCCGAGGTCGGAGCCGCCGGAGATGGAGAGCAGCACACCACGGGCGCCGTCGATGGACGCCTCCAGGAGCGGCGAGGAGATCGCCATCTCGGCCGCGGCCACCGCGCGGTCGTCGCCGCGGGCCGAGCCGATGCCCATCAGGGCCGAACCGGCCTCGGACATCACGGACTTGACGTCGGCGAAGTCGAGGTTGATCAGACCGGGCGTGGTGATCAGGTCGGTGATGCCCTGGACACCGGAGAGCAGGACCTGGTCGGCCGACTTGAAGGCGTCGAGGACGGAGACCTGGCGGTCCGAGATGGACAGCAGCCGGTCGTTCGGGATGACGATGAGGGTGTCGACCTCTTCGCGGAGTTCGGCGATGCCGTCCTCGGCCTGGTTGGCGCGGCGCCGGCCCTCGAAGGTGAACGGGCGGGTGACCACGCCGATGGTGAGGGCGCCCAGGGAGCGCGCGATGTTGGCCACGACCGGCGCGCCGCCGGTGCCGGTGCCGCCGCCCTCACCGGCGGTCACGAAGACCATGTCGGCCCCCTTGAGGACCTCCTCGATCTCCTCGCGGTGGTCCTCGGCGGCCTTGCGGCCGACGGCCGGGTTGGCTCCGGCGCCGAGTCCGCGGGTGAGTTCGCGGCCGACGTCGAGTTTGACGTCTGCGTCGCTCATCAACAGCGCCTGCGCGTCGGTGTTGATGGCGATGAACTCGACGCCCTTGAGACCGACCTCGATCATCCGGTTGATGGCATTGACACCACCGCCGCCGACACCGATGACTTTGATGACTGCGAGGTAGTTCTGCGGTGCTGCCACGTCGAAGGCCTCTCGCCTCGAGTTACGTGTCGCCGCTTCGCAGGGGATGCGATCTGGCGACTGATGCCGAATGGGACGGTCCGTCAAGCCGACCCGAACCCTAACGTTGAAGTTTAGGGTTACCAGTGTGACTGTTCGCTGGACTCTTCCGAACAGGACACTAAGTCGACAAGTGGCGCACGTTCAACGAACACGCCGAACCTCCCGTTTTTCTTTTCACCCTATGTGATCAGCCGTAGCAGTGCCCAACCAGGGTGCTGGCCTGCGCGGATGTGCGTCAACTCCCTGATGACGCAGGGGCGGTGGGAACCGAGACGTCGAAGTGCCGCGCGTCCGGCGCCGCTTTCATGAGAGCGGTGAGCGTACGCGCCTTCAGGGCGGCCCGCTCGGAACTCCCCCAGGCGACCGTCCGTCCGCCGTTCAACTCCAGCGAGATGTCGTCGTAGGAACGCACCTTGACGGTCCGGGCGACCCGGGCCACCCCGTCGGGAAGGGAACCGGCGACCCGCACCGCCTCCCGCACCAGCCGCTGCTCGCCGAAACGGCGCAGACTCGCGCCGGCCGAGCCGGTGGAGGACAGCTTCAATTCCAGTTCGGGAACGGCTTTCGGGGCCTGGGAAACCGTGGCGAAACGGACACCTTCATGGTCCACTTCGACGAAGTTTCCGCCCTTTTGGACAATCAGAACCGGAGTGCGCTCAACCACTTTCAGGCCGATTCCATGAGGCCAGGAACGGACCACGTCAACCGTGTCAATTCGGGGCAGTTTCGCGCGCAGTCGCGTCTCGATCGCATCGGTGTCGACGGAAATCAGCGGTGCCCCGACGGGGACTTCGGCGGCGGTCCGAACCTGTTCGGGCGTCAGAACCCGGGTACCGGAAACCGATACGCGTTCAACGCGGAGCCACTGGGATCCGTACAACAGCCAGACGGCACCGGCTCCGAGGAGGACCAGCGCGATGGCAAGAACGATGATCGTACGAAGTCGCGGCGGCCCCAGTCGCCTCAACCGCCGGGCGAGAGGCGGGCCGGACGACTCCTGCTGACGTTCACCGCGCTCGGCGGTGGTCGGTCCGGCCACGCTCCCTGCCCTTCGTTCACACAGCTACATGCCGTTCCTACGGGCGTGCACGGTTGGCGGCGATCGCCTCGTACACCATGCCGACGAGCAGGTCGTCGGCGTCCCGGCGGCCGAACTCGGCGGCGGCGCGGGACATCTCGTACAGCCGGTGCGGGTCGGCGAGCACGGGCAGGACGTTGCCCCGGACCCAGTCCGGCGTCAGTTCCGCGTCGTCGACCAGCAGTCCGCCGCCGGCCTTGACCACCGGCTGGGCGTTCAGCCGCTGTTCACCGTTGCCGATGGGCAGCGGGACATAGGCGGCCGGCAGTCCGACGGCGGAGAGTTCGGCGACGGTCATCGCGCCCGCACGGCAGAGCATCATGTCGGCCGCGGCGTACGCGAGGTCCATCCGGTCCAGGTAACTTACCGGGATGTAGGGGGGCATCCCCGGCATCTGCTGTACGTGCGGCAGTTCGTTCTTCGGGCCGACCGCGTGCAGGATCTGGATGCCGGCCTGCTGGAGCCAGGGCGCGACCTGCTGGACGACCTCGTTGAGGCGGCGGGCGCCCTGCGAGCCGCCGGAGACCAGCAGGGTCGGCAGGTTGGGGTCGAGGCCGAACATCGCGCGGGCCTCGGGGCGGGCGGCGGCCCGGTCCAGGGTGGCGATGGTGTGGCGCAGCGGGATGCCGATGTAGCGGGAGTTGCGCAGCTTGCTGTCGGGCGTGGCGACGGCGACCTGGGCGGCGTACCGGGAACCGATCTTGTTGGCCAGGCCCGGGCGGGCGTTGGCCTCGTGGATCACGATCGGCACGCCGAGGCGCTTGGCGGCGAGGTAGCCGGGCAGCGCGACATAGCCGCCGAAGCCGACGACCGCGTCGGCCTTGGTGCGCTCCAGGATCTGCTCGGTCGCCTTGATCGTGCCGCGCAGCCGGCCCGGGACGGTGATCAGCTCGGGCGTGGGCTTGCGGGGCAGCGGCACGGCCGGGATCAGCGCGAGCTCGTAGCCCCGCTGCGGTACGAGCGTGGTCTCAAGGCCGCGCTCCGTGCCCAGGGCCGTGATCCCCACGGTGGGGTCCTGCCTGCGCAGGGCGTCCGCGAGGGCGAGCGCGGGCTCGATGTGGCCGGCGGTCCCCCCACCGGCGAGTACGACATGCACCGAAATTCACCGCTCTCCGGACGGCCGCGCCGCAGGCGCACGCCGTCGCATCGTGTTCCATCTCCGAGGCCCCCGTCCCGATCCGGCGCCTCCCGCCCGCTTTCTACCAAAGCGAGGTTGCCGCATCGAAAGCGCCGCCCGCGCAGCGGGGTCGTCCCGCGCGAACGCGATGAGCAGCCCGATGGCGAACATGGTCGGCAGCAGGGCGGATCCTCCGTAGGAGAACAGCGGGAGCGGGACACCGGCGATCGGCAGCAGGCCGAGCACCGCACCGATGTTGATCACGGCCTGGGCCGTGATCCAGGTGGTCACGCCTCCCGCGGCATACCTGACGAAGGGGTCCTCCGTACGGCCGGCCACGCGGATACCCGCATAGCCTAGAGCCGCGAAGAGGGCGAGCACCGACAGCGTCCCCGCGAGGCCCAGTTCCTCACCGGTGACGGCGAAGATGAAGTCCGTGTGCGCTTCGGGGAGTTGACCCCATTTTTCCACACTCGCGCCGAGCCCGGAGCCGAAGATTCCGCCGGATGCGAGGGCGTAGATGCCGTGCACGGCCTGCCAGCAGTCGACCGGTCCGGACTGCGGTGAGGTGGCGCCGATGCAGGAGAGGCGGGCCATGCGGTTGGGGCTGGTCTTGATGAGGATCACACCGAGGGTGGCGGCGATGGACAGGACCCCGACGAAGAGCCGCGTGGGCGCCCCGGCCAGCCACAGCAGCCCGAACAGGATCGCCGTGAGGATGATCGCCGTACCCATGTCGCCGCCGAGCATGATCAGGCCGAGCAGCATGAAGGCGACCGGGACGAGCGGCACCAGCATGTGCTTCCACTGGTTCAGCAGGTTCCTGTCCTGCTTGCGGGCGAGCAGGTCGGCGCTCCACAGGACCAGGGCGAGCTTGCCGAACTCGCTGGGCTGGATCTGGAAGGAGCCGCCGAGCGAGATCCAGTTCTGGTTGCCGTTGACCGACATCCCTATCCCCGGCACCTGCACCAGAGCCATCAGGAACACGGCACCGGCGAGGATCGGGTAGGCCAGCGCCCGGTGCAGCTTCACCGGCATCCGCGAGGCGACCAGCAGCAGCACCCCGCCGATCACCGCGGCCAGCAGCTGCTTGCGGAAGAAGTACGAGCCCGGCAGCGACATCTGGAGCGCGGTGATCTGGGAGGCCGAGTAGACCATCACCAGACCGAGCACGATGATCAGCAGACTGCCGCCGGCGATCAGGTAGTACGCGGTCAGCGGCCGGTCCCAGGCCCGCTTGGCGTTGAGGTACAGCCGCCGCACGGGGTTGTCGCGGGGCGACCGGGGAACGGCGGGGCGTCTGACCGCCCGCTGTACGGGCGGCCGTCCGGTACGGCTACTGGGCATCAGACGCCTCCGCTACGTCGGTCAGACGCCGAGTTCGCGAACCGCCTCCGCGAACGCGTCGCCGCGCTTGTTGTAGTTGGCGAACATGTCCATGGAGGCGCAGGCCGGGGCCAGCAGCACCGTGTCGCCCGCGGCCGCGAGCCGCCGGGCCTCCTGGACAGCCGCGAGCATCGCCCCAGTGTCGGTCCGGTCGAGGTCGACGACGGGTACTTCCGGCGCGTGTCGCGCGAGGGCTTCGCGGATCAGGGCGCGGTCCCGGCCGATGAGCACGGCCCCGCGAAGTCGCTTTGCCGACTTGGCGACCAGCTCGTCGAAGGTCGCGCCCTTGGCGAGCCCGCCCGCGATCCAGACGATCGAGTCGTACGCCGCCAACGAGGCTTCCGCCGCATGCGTGTTGGTGGCCTTGGAGTCGTCGATGTACGCGACCCCGTCCACGTCGGCCACGTGCGCGATGCGGTGCGCGTCCGGCGTGAAGTTCCTGAGCCCGTCCCGTACGGCCGCCGCGGGCACCCCGAACGCACGCGCGAGGGCCGCCGCCGCAAGGGCGTTGGCGATGTTGTGCGGGGCGGGCGGGTTGACGTCGGAGACCTCGGCGAGCTCCTGGGCGTTCTGCTGCCGGTTCTCCACGAAGGCGCGGTCGACCAGGATGCCTTCGACGACCCCGAGTTGGGAGGGGCCCGGCGTGCCGAGGGTGAAGCCGACGGCCCGGCAGCCCTCCTCGACGTCGGCCTCGCGCACCAGGTCCTCGGTGGCCTTGTCGGCGACGTTGTAGACGCAGGCGACCCGATTGCCCTCGTAGATACGACCCTTGTCGGCGGCGTACGCCTCCATGGAGCCGTGCCAGTCGAGGTGGTCCGGCGCCAGGTTCAGCACGGCGGCGGAGTGCGGGCGCAGGGAGGGCGCCCAGTGGAGCTGGTAGCTGGACAGCTCCACGGCGAGTACGTCGTACTCCTGCTCGCCGAGCACCGCGTCCAGCACGGAGACGCCGACGTTGCCGACGGCGGCCGTACGCAGGCCCGCGGCCGTCAGGATCGACGCCAGCATCTGGACGGTGGTGGTCTTGCCGTTGGTGCCGGTGACGGCCAGCCAGGGGGCGGCGTCCGGGCCGCGCAGGCGCCAGGCGAGCTCTACGTCGCCCCAGATGTCGACGCCGGCCGCGCGGGCCGCCACGAAGAGGGGCTTGTCGGGCTTCCAGCCGGGCGCGGTGACGACGAGTTCGGTGCCCTCGGGCAGGGTCGCGCCGTGGCCGAGGCGCACGGTGATGCCCAGCGCCTCCAGTTCCTCGGCCTGTTCACGCGCGCGCGCGTCGTCGCCGTCGTTGACGACCGTGACGAGCGCTCCACGCGCGTGCAGCGCCTTGGCCGCCGGGACGCCGGAGACTCCGAGCCCGGCGACGGTGACGCGCTTGCCCTCCAGGGAGAGCACCTGCCAGTCGGTCACTTGTCCGCTGCCCATCCCGCGTAGAAGAGGCCCAGTCCGACGATCACACAGATGCCCTGGATGATCCAGAAGCGGACCACCACAAGGACCTCGGACCAGCCCTTGAGTTCGAAGTGGTGCTGGAGCGGCGCCATCCGGAAGACGCGCCGGCCGGTGAGCCGGAAGGAGCCGACCTGGATGACCACCGACATGGTGATGAGGACGAACAGGCCGCCCATGATGGCCACGAGGAGCTCGGTGCGGGAGAGGATCGCCAGGCCCGTGAGGACACCGCCGAGCGCGAGCGAACCGGTGTCACCCATGAAGATCTTGGCCGGCGAGGTGTTCCACCACAGGAAGCCGAGGCAGGCACCCATCAGCGCCGAGGCGATGACCGCGAGGTCGAGCGGGTCGCGCACCTCGTAGCAGGCGCCCGGGTTGGTCAGGGTCGTCGCGTTGGCGCAGGACTCCTGGAACTGCCAGACGCCGATGAAGGTGTAGGCGCCGAAGACCAGCACGGAGGCGCCGGTGGCGAGGCCGTCCAGACCGTCCGTCAGGTTCACGCCGTTCGACATCGCCAGGATCATGAACAGCGCCCAGACCACGAACAGCACCGGGCCGATCGACCAGCCGAAGTCCGTGATGAACGACAGCTTCGTCGAGGCCGGGGCGTTGCCGCGGGCGTCCTGGAACTGGAGCGCGAGCACCGCGAAGCTGATGCCGACGATCAGCTGGCCAGCCATCTTCGCCTTGGCCCGCAGACCCAGCGAACGCCGCTTGACGATCTTGATGTAGTCGTCGAGGAAGCCGACCAGGCCCATGCCGACCATCAGACCGAGGACCAACAGGCCCGAATAGGTCGGCGGGTAGCCGGTGATGACCTTGGACAGGAAGTACGCGGCGACCGTCGCGAAGATGAAGGCGATACCGCCCATCGTCGGCGTACCGCGCTTGCTGGCGTGCTCGCGCGGGCCGTCGTCACGGATGTACTGGCCGTAGCCCTTGCGGGCCAGCAGCTTGATCAGCAGCGGGGTGCCCACCAGGGTGAGGAACAGACCAATGACTCCTGAGAACAGGATCTGCTTCATCATCGGGCGGCAACCTCACCCTCGGCACCGGTCTCCAGGAGCGCCTGGGCAACGCTCTCCAGACCGACCGACCGGGACGCCTTCACGAGCACGACGTCCCCCGGGCGCAACTCGCTGCGCAACAGGTCGACCGCCGCCTGTGCGTCGGACACGTGCACCGACTCCTCACCCCACGAACCCTCGTTATATGCGCCCAGTTGCAGCCAGGACGCTTCCCTGCCCCCGACCGCGACGAGCTTGCCGACATTGAGCCGGACGGCGAGCCGTCCGACCGCGTCGTGCTCGGCGAGCGCCTCGTCCCCGAGCTCGGCCATCTTGCCGAGCACCGCCCAGGTCCGCCGCCCCCGGCCCATGGCCGCGAGCGCGCGCAGGGCGGCTCGCATGGACTCGGGGTTCGCGTTGTAGGCGTCGTTGACGATGGTCACGCCGTCCGGTCGCTCGGTGACCTCCATGCGCCAGCGGGAGAGGGAGCCCGCCTCGGAGAGCGCGGTGGCGATCTCTTCCGCGGACATGCCCAGCTCATGGGCGACGGCGGCCGCGGCGAGCGCGTTCGACACGTGGTGCTCACCGTACAGGCGCATGGTCACGTCGCTTGCACCGGAGGGTGTGCAGAGCCTGAAGGCGGGCTGTCCGCTGTCCGTGAGTCGCACGTTCTCGGCGCGTACGTCCGCTTCGTCGCCCTCTCCGAAAAGGAGCACCTTGGCCTTCGTACGGCCTGCCATGGCTCGTACGAGGGGGTCGTCCGCGTTGAGGATCGCGGCGCCGCCCTCTTCCGCCGAGGGAAGGGCCTCGACCAACTCCCCCTTGGCCTGCGCGATCTGCTCGCGGCCGCCGAACTCGCCGATGTGGGCGGTCCCGACGTTCAGGACGAGGCCGATCCTCGGCGGTGTCAGCTCGGTCAGGTAACGAATGTGGCCGATGCCCCGGGCGCCCATCTCCAGCACGAGGAACCTGGTCTCCTCGGTGGCGTTGAGCGCGGTGAGCGGCAGCCCGATCTCGTTGTTGAGCGAGCCGGGCGTGAACACCGTCGGTGCCTTGCTCCGGAGCACCTGGGCGATCAGGTCCTTGGTGCTGGTCTTGCCCGCGGAGCCGGTGAGGGCCACGAGGGTCGCGCCGAGGCGTCGTACGACATGACGCGCGAGGGCGCCGAGGGCCGTCTGGACGTCCTCGACGACGATCGCGGGCACGCCGACGGGGCGCGACGCCAGTACGGCGACCGCGCCCGCCTCGACGACCTGCGCGGCGAAGTCGTGGCCGTCCACGCGCTCGCCGACGAAGGCGACGAAGAGGCTGCCGGGCAGCACCTCGCGGGAGTCCCGGACGACCGGAGCGGTGACCTGGACGGACGGATCCGGTATGTCGTGCGTCTGCCCGCCGACGACTGAGGCGATCTCGGCGAGAGAGAGGGCGATCACAAGTTCATCCCTGGGTCTTCTGGATGGCTTCTCGAAGCACCTGGCGGTCGTCGAAGGGACGGACCACCCCGGCGATGTCCTGGCCCTGCTCATGCCCCTTGCCCGCGACCAGCACGGTGTCTCCGGGCCGTGCTCGGGCGACGGCGGCGGCGATCGCGGCGGCCCGGTCCTCGAAGACCTGGACCTCGCCGCGCTCGTGTGCTGGTACGGACGCCGCGCCCTCGAGCATGGTTGCAAGGATCGCGAGGGGGTCCTCGGAGCGTGGGTTGTCGGAGGTCAGTACGGCGGTGTCGGCGAGCCGGGCCGCGGCGGCGCCCATCGGCGCCCGCTTGGTCCTGTCCCGGTCGCCACCGCAGCCGAGCACGACGTGCAACTCGCCCTCGGTGACCTTGCGCAGGGCGCGCAGGACCGATTCGACGGCGTCCGTCTTGTGGGCGTAGTCGACGACCGCGAGATACGGCTGCCCGGCGTCCACCCGCTCCAGGCGCCCCGGCACGCCCGGCACGGCGGCGATGCCGTCGGCGGCGGTCTGCGGGTCGAGGCCCGCGGCGGCCAGGGCGACGATCGCGGCGAGGGTGTTGGCCACGTTGAAGGGGCCCGGCAGCGGCGCCCTGGCCTCGATCCGCTCGCCCTGGGGGCCGATCACGGTGAACGTCGAGTCCAGTTGGCCGATCTCGACGTCCTCGGCGCGCCAGTCGGCGTCCGGGTGGCCCTCGGCGGAGAAGGTGACGACCGGGACGGTGGCCTCCTTGGCGAGCCGGCGGCCGTACTCGTCATCGGCGTTGACCACGCCGAGCCGGCTGCGTTCCGGCGTGAACAGCTGTGCCTTGGCCCGGAAGTAGTCCTCCATGTCGGAGTGGAACTCCATGTGTTCCGGGCTGAGGTTGGTGAAGACGCCGATGTCGAAGACACAGCCGTCGACCCGGCCGAGGACCAGCGCGTGGCTGGAGACCTCCATGGCCACCGCCTCGACCCCGCGCTCGCGCATGACCGCGAACAGGGCCTGGAGATCGGTCGCTTCGGGGGTGGTCCGCTCGGACTTGATGCGCTCGTCGCCGATGCGCGTCTCGACCGTGCCGATCAGGCCGGTGTTGCTCTTGGTCTTGAGGCCACCCTCGACGAGGTAGGCGGTGGTGGTCTTGCCGGAGGTGCCGGTGATGCCGATCTGGAGCAGCTCGCGGCCCGGATGGCCGTAGATCGTGGCCGCCAGCTCGCCCATCCGCCCGCGCGGGTCGTCGACCACCAGGACCGGAAGCCCCGTCGCCGCGGCGCGCGAGGCGCCGGTCGGGTCGGTCAGCACGGCGACCGCGCCCAGACCCGCGGCCTGCGTGACGAAGTCGGCGCCGTGCAGGCGGGCGCCCGGGAGGGCGGCGTACAGGTCTCCGGGGCGGACGGCGCGCGAGTCATGGGTGATGCCCGTGACCTCGGCGGGACTTTCCGGCGCGGCGGCACCCAGCTGATCGGCGAGCTCCGCGAGGGGTGTTGCGGAGACCTGAACCGGTCGTGGCGGCCCCGGATATGTCACGGAAACGCCCTTCTGGGTGGTTTGGGACTGATCAGCGTGTGGCACGGCGGTGAGCGTACCGGGCGCACCCGCCTGCGGGCGAAGTGAGGGGCGGGGCGCGTCCGGGTTGGCGGAGTCGGAAGTGATCATGGTCACGGAGCGTTCCTGGCTGGTTGCGCTGATCAGGGCGTGAAGCTGACGGGCAGGTTCGCGGCCTTCGCCCCGGTGGGCGGGACCTGGAGGGTCTTCAGGGCGAACTCCATCACCTGCTTGTAGATGGGTCCGCAGATCTGGCCGCCGAAGTAACTGCCGCTGGTGGCGTTCTGGATGGCGCAGTAGACGGTGATCCGGGGGTTGTCCGCGGGCGCGAATCCGGCGAACGACGAGGTGTATCCGCGGTACTTGCCGGTGGCCGGATCCACGCGGTTGGCCGTACCCGTCTTGCCCGCGACCCGGTAGCCGGGGATGCGCGCCTTGGTGCCGGTGCCCTCCTGGTCGTCCACGACCGACTCCAGCATCTGGGCGAGCTCCTTCGCCGTCTTGGCGCTGACGACCCTTGTCTTCTTGGGCGTCGCGGCCGGTGTGAAGCGCCCGTCGGGTCCCTTGGTGCCGCGCACGAGCGTGGGTTCGACGCGCACGCCGCCGTTGGCGATCGTCGAGTAGACGGACGCCGCCTGGATCGCGTTGATCGACACGCCCTGGCCGAAAGGAATCGTGTACTGCTGCGAGGTCGACCACTTGTCGGGCGGCGCGAGGATGCCCTTGGTCTCGCCCGGGAAGTCGAGCCCGCTGTAGCTGCCGAGGCCGAATTTGCGCAGGTACTTGTAGAGGACCTTGTTGGCCTGCGCCTGGGTCTTGCCGAGCTGGCCGGTGGCCTCGATGGTGCCGATGTTGCTGGACTTGGCGAGCACGCCGTTGAGCGTGAGGTTCCAGGTGGCGTGGTCGATGTCGTCCTTGAAGAGCCGGTCGCCGCGGTGCAGCCGGTTCGGCACGACGACATGCGTCAGCGGCGTGGCGACGTTCTCCTCCAGTACGGCGGCCATCGACATCACCTTCGCGGTGGAGCCGGGCTCGTAGGCGTCCTCGACGGCCCAGTTGTGCAGGGCATCGGGGTCCGCCTCGGACAGGTCGCCCGGGTCGAAGCCGGGCGAGTTGGCCATGGCGAGGATCTCGCCGGTGCGGGTGTCCTGCACTATCACGTACCCGCGATCGGCCTTGGACTCCTTCACCTGCTCGGTGATCGCGTTCTGCGCGGCCCACTGGATGTCGCGGTTGATGGTGAGCTCGACGTCGCTGCCGGGCACCGCGGGCGTCTCGGTGGAGCCCGCGGTGGGGATCAGGCGGCCGCCGGACTGGGCGTAGCGGATCTTGCCGTCCTTGCCGGTGAGCTCCGAGTTGAGCTCCTGCTCGATGCCGCCGCCGCCCTTGCCGTCGTCGTTGACCCAGCCCAGTATCCCGGCGGCGAGGTCGCCGTTGGGGTACACGCGCTTGCTGCTGGGGTCGGCGAAGACGCCGGCGAGGGCGTTGACGGTGGACTTGTCGGTGTCCGCCTTCGTGTTGAGCGCGGACTTGAGGTCCTTGATCTGCGTCCAGACCTGGGGGGTCTGGCGGCGGGCGAGCAGCACGTAGCGCAGCGCCTTGTTCGCCGGCCGGAGCTTCTTGACGATCGAGTCCTGGTCGACGCCGAGGATCGGGGCGAGCAGCGCCGCCGCCTGCTCGGGCCCGTCGTCGACCTTCAGCTGCTTGCTGGTGAACATTGTGGGGTCGGCGGTGATGTCGTACGCGTCCACGCTGGCCGCGAGGGCCACGCCGTCGCGGTCGGTGATGCCGCCGCGCTCGGCGGCCAGGGTGTGCACGACGTACCGGTTCTGCTCGGCCTGGGCGGCGTAGGTGCTCGCGTCGACGGCCTGCACCTGGAGCAGCCGTACGACGAAGGCGATCAGCACCAGGGTCAGCGCGAGGCTGACCATGCGCAGCCGGGGGCGGGGGCTGCCCAGGCGCAGGAGGTTCGGGGCGGCGGGACGGGCCGCTGCCGGGCGGCGGGCCGGCGGACGGGCGCCGGGGCCCGGGCGCCGCTGACCGGCGGCGGGGCGGGCGGGGCGCGCGGGGCCGGGCACCCGGCGGCGCGGCGGTTCCCTGTCGGACACTTCCGTCACCTGCCGGGGGTCGTGGTCGGAGTGGGCGTGGGCGTGACCGCGGGGGTGGGCGTGGGGGCGGCGGCCGGGCTGTGGGTGATGGTCTCCGGCGGGCGCAGGGCCAGCGGGATCTGCACGGCGGACTGCTGGGCGGCGGCCGAGGGGACGCCCTTCACGGTGCCGTTCGGGTTCAGGAAGGCGGGGTCGCCGCCGGGGACCATGCCGAGCTCGCGGGCGCGGCGCTGGAGGGCGTCCGGCGCGGAGTAGGAGTCGATGTCCCGCTGGAGCGCCTGTTCCTCGTCGGTGAGGTTCTTGGTGTCCTTCTGGAGGTCGTCGAGCTTGAACGAGCCTTCGCTGAGCGCGGAGTTCAGTACCAGGAGCCCGATCAGGCCGCCGCCCAGGAGGAGCACGACGAGGAGGACGAAGGGAGTGCGGGCCGCCTGCGGGCCGGAGCCCGACGGGCCCGGGAAGAGGCGCGCGAGACGGGCCGCGCGCCCCCTCAGTTCGGGTTTCCTACTCACCGGACCTCCAGTGAGTCCGGTTTCCCAACCCGCTCGCTGCCCGCATCACTCACTCACGTCCTCCCTGATGCGCTCGGCCCCGCGCAGTCGCGCCGGTGCCGCCCGCCGGTTCTCGGCGACCTCGTCCTCGGTGGGAAGTTCGGCACCACGCGTGAGCAGCTTGAGCCGGGGCTGGTACTGCTCGGGCACGATCGGCAGCCCTGGGGGCGCGGTGTTGGCGGCGCCGGCCGCGAACACCTGCTTGACCAGGCGGTCCTCCAGCGAGTGGTACGACAGCACGGCGATCCGTCCGCCGACGGCGAGCGCCTTCACCGCGGCCGGGATCGCCCGCTCCAGGACGGACAGCTCGCCGTTGACCTCGATACGCAGGGCCTGGAAGGTGCGCTTGGCCGGGTTGCCGCCGGTGCGCTTGGCGGCCTGCGGCAGCGAGTCCCGGATCAGCTCGACGAGCCGCGCGCTGTTGCCGAACGGCTCCTTGTCCCGCTCGCGCACGACGGCGGCGACGATCCGCTTGGCCTGCTTCTCCTCGCCGTACGCGCGCAGGATGCGGACGAGCTCGCCGGCCGGGTAGGTGTTGAGGACCTCGGCGGCGCTGATGCCGGTCGTCTGGTCCATCCGCATGTCGAGCGGCGCGTCCTGGGCGTAGGCGAAGCCGCGGTCGGCCTCGTCGAGCTGCATGGAGGAGACACCGAGGTCGAACAGGACACCCTGCACGCGCGCGATGCCGAGCCGGTCGAGTACGTCCGGGAGCTCGTCGTAGACGGCGTGCACCAGGGTGGCCCGCTCACCGAAGGGCGCGAGTCGCTCGCCGGACAGGCGCAGCGCCTCCTTGTCGCGGTCGAGGGCGACCAGGTGGGCCTCGGGGAACTGCTGGAGCAGGGCCTCGCTGTGGCCGCCGAGGCCGAGCGTGCAGTCGACGACCACCGATCCGGGCCGCTCGAGGGCGGGGGCCAACAGGTCCAGGCACCGCTGGAGCATCACCGGGACGTGTCGACTCTGGCTCAAGGGGCCCTCTCAGATCCGGCGGGCCCGCACCGCCGGGGTCCCCGCCCGCGGGGAGATTCCGGCGCAGCGGCCGGGGTCTCCTGGGGATTTCAGTCCAGCAGGAACAGCCTCGCCTCCCGCTTCGCGTCACTTTAGTCCACGGTGTCTCGCGGTCAATCAACCGGCCTGCGCGTCGCGCCCCGGCGTGCGTGCGAAGCGGCAAACCAGGGAAAATCACCCTGACGGCTCCACCTCCGCCACCTATGTGGGTTACCTCACAAGAGGACCGTGATGACGCTCTTTTCCCGCTCTCACAGGCAGACCGGATCGCATGTGACCAGTAACGTCATAGCTATGACGACTTCTGCATCCGTACCCACCGAGTCCGAAGGCGCCATACGCGGCGGCACCGTCACCGACCGTCTCGTCGATGCCAACGGACGATATGCCGCCGAGTTCACCGACCCCGGGATGGACGCCCGTCCCGTCCTGCATGTCGCGGTCGTGGCCTGCATGGACGCCCGTCTCGACCTGCACGCGGCGCTCGGCCTGGAGCTGGGCGACTGCCACACCATCCGCAACGCGGGCGGTGTGGTCACCGACGACGTGATCCGCTCGCTCACCATCAGCCAGCGCAAGCTCGGCACCCGCAGCATCGTCCTCATCCACCACACGGGCTGCGGCCTGGAGGCGATCACCGAGGACTTCCGCACCGAGCTGGAGATGGAGGTCGGCCAGCGCCCCGCCTGGGCGGTGGAGGCCTTCCGGGACGTCGACCAGGACGTACGCCAGTCCATGCAGCGGGTGCGCACCTCGCCGTTCCTGCTGCACGCCGACGACGTGCGCGGCTTCGTCTTCGACGTGCGGACGGGCCTGCTGCGCGAGATCGACCCGGCGTAACCGGGTCGCGTAACCCGCCCCGGCCCTTCTCGTTTTTCGCAAATCCCGCGCATGCTGGAGCCCAAGCACCGTAAAACCCGACATAGCGCAGCCAGTTGTCCACAGTCGAGTGACACGAAACGGTAACGGCAGCAAGAATGCGGGTGTGGCGTCACGCGGAACTTTTCACGCGTGGTGTCCGTGATTCGGGGTGGGCCGGTCCGCACAGCAAGCGTCGGCCCGGAGAAAGAACGGGCCGAGGAGGGCCGGGTGACGACCTATGACGATCGAGCGAGCCTTACAGATCTGACTGCCACTGTGGAGCGGGTCCGCAGTTCGGTGGAAGGAGTGATCGAGGGCAAGCCCGAGGTCGTGCGGCTTTCGCTGACCGTACTGCTCGCCGAGGGACATCTTCTGATCGAGGACGTTCCGGGCGTGGGCAAGACCATGCTCGCCAAGGCGCTGGCGAAGTCCATCGACTGTTCGGTGCGGCGCATTCAGTTCACCCCGGACCTGCTGCCCTCGGACATCACAGGTGTGTCCATCTGGGACCAGCAGCGGCGGGAGTTCGAGTTCAAACCGGGCGCGATCTTCGCGCAGATCGTGATCGGCGACGAGATCAACCGCGCCTCGCCGAAGACCCAGTCCGCGCTGCTGGAGTCCATGGAGGAGCGGCAGGTCACCATCGACGGGCACACCTATGAGCTGCCCAGCCCCTTCATGGTGGTGGCCACGCAGAACCCGGTCGAGATGGAGGGCACCTATCCGCTGCCCGAGGCGCAGCGGGACCGCTTCATGGCCCGGGTCTCCATCGGCTACCCCAGCGCGGAGGCCGAGCTTCAGATGCTCGACATCCACGGCGGGGTGAACCCGCTGGACGACCTCCAGCCGGTGGCGCACGCGCACGACATCGTGAAGCTGGTCGAGGCCGTGCGGGGCGTGCATGTCGCCGACTCGGTCCGGCGGTACGCGGTGGACCTGGTCGCGGCCACGCGCAGCCACCCGGACCTCAGACTCGGCGCCTCCCCGCGCGCGACGCTGCACCTGCTGCGCGCGGCGAAGGCGTCGGCGGCCCTGAGCGGCCGGGAGTACGCCCTGCCGGACGACGTGCAAGCGCTTGCCGTGGCCGTCCTGGCACACCGCCTGCTGCCCACCGCGCAGGCCCAGCTGAACCGGCGCACCTCGGAGCAGGTCGTGCAGGAGATCCTCCAGCGCACCGCGGTGCCCGCGGCGCCCCAGCAGCAGAGCGGCTTCGGCGGCCTCGGTCACGGCACGCCGGCATACGGCCAGCAGCCGCCGCGGAGGCTGTGATGACCTCCGGGGCGACCGGGCAGGCGGACGCCGACCGCGGCGAGAAGGGCGGCGTCCGGACGGCTCTGGCGGGCCTGACCACCCGCGGTCGCTCCTTCCTGGCGGCCGGCATCGCGGCCGCCATCTGCGCCTACGTCCTCGGGCAGAGCGACCTGCTCAGGGTCGGCCTGCTGCTCGCCGTGCTGCCCCTGGTGTGCGCGCTGTTCCTGTACCGCACGCGCTACCGGGTGGCCGGCAGCCGCCGTCTCTCCCCCGCGCGCGTGCCCGCGGGCAGCGAGGCCCGCGTCCATCTGCGGATGGACAACGTCTCGCGGCTGCCCACGGGCCTGCTGATGCTCCAGGACCGAGTGCCGTACGTCCTCGGCCCCCGGCCCCGTTTCGTCCTCGACCGGGTCGAGCCGGGCGGCCGCCGCGAGGTCTCCTACCGTGTCCGCTCCGACCTGCGCGGCCGCTATCCGCTGGGCCCGCTCCAGCTGCGCCTGACCGACCCGTTCGGCATGTGCGAGCTGACCCGGTCCTTCTCCTCGTACGACACCCTCACGGTGATCCCGCGTGTGGAGGCACTGCCGCCGGTGCGGCTGAGCGGGGAGTCGAAGGGGTACGGCGACGGCCGGCAGCGTTCGCTCGCCCTGGCCGGCGAGGACGACGTGATCCCCCGCGGGTACCGCTACGGCGACGACCTGCGCCGGGTCCACTGGCGCCTGACCGCCCGCTACGGCGAGCTGATGGTGCGCCGTGAGGAGCAGCCCCAGCGGGCCCGCTGCACGGTGCTGCTGGACACCCGCGGCATCGCCTTCCAGGGCGCGGGCCCCGACTCGGCCTTCGAATGGTCGGTGTCCGGCGCGGCGTCCGTGCTGGTGCACATGCTCGAACGCGGCTTCTCCGTCCGGCTGTTGACGGACACCGGCAGCTCGGTGCCCGGCGAGGGCGCGGACGGTTTCGCGGGCGCGAGCCAGGAGACGGCCGACTCGGCCGGGCTGATGATGGACACCCTCGCGGTGGTCGACCACTCCGACGGCGCGGGCCTGTCCCGTGCGTACGACGTGCTGCGCGGCGGGAACGAGGGGCTGCTGGTCGCCTTCTTCGGCGACCTCGACGAGGAACAGGCCACGGTGGCCGCCAAGATGCGCCAGCGCAGCGGGGGCGCGGTCGCGTTCCTGCTGGACAGCGGCGCGTGGGTGCGGGAACCGACCGATGTGCCCGGCCCGTTGGACAGGCGTGAGGAGCGGCTGCGGATGCTGCGGGAGGCGGGCTGGACGGCCCTGAGCGTGCCGCGCGGCGCCTCGCTGAGCGAGCTGTGGCGGCAGGCGGACCGCGAGCGCGCGGGCCTGGCCGCGACGGGCGGGACGACCGCCGCGAGCGGTACGAGCGGTGAGGGGGCGGGGTCATGAGCGGGCGGGCACGACTGGCGCTGGGCGCCTGGGCGGCCACGCTGATGGCGGCCTGCGCCCTGCTGCCGCTGGTCTCCCCGGCCACCTGGATCCTTCAGGCGGCCTTCCTGCTGGGCGTGCAGTCGGCCGTGGGCGCGCTGACCCGGCGGGTGCCGCTGGCCCGGCCGCTGACGGTGGCGGCACAGGCGCTGGTCACCCTGCTGATCCTGACCCTGGCCTTCGCCCGGCAGCAGGCCTTCCTCGGGATCGTCCCGGGCCCCGAGGCCTTCCAGCACTTCGCCGACCTGCTCCAGCAGGGAAGCGACGACATCGCCCGGTACGCGATCCCGGCACCCCTGGAATCCGACGGCATACGGCTGATGCTGCTCGGCGGGGTCCTGATCATCGGGCTCGCGGTGGACACCCTCGCGGTGACCTTCCGCAGCGCGGCCCCGGCCGGACTGCCCCTGCTCGCGCTGTACTCGGTCGCCGCGGGGCTCTCCGACGGCGGCGCCGACTGGCTGTGGTTCCTGGTCGCGGCGGGCGGCTATCTGATGCTGCTGCTCGCCGAGGGCCGGGACCGGCTCTCCCAGTGGGGCCGCGTCTTCGGCGGGGCGCCACGCACGCCCGGCGGGGAGCCGGGACCGGTGGCGCCGGTCCGCACCGGGCGGCGCATCGGCGTGCTCGCGCTGGGCATCGCCCTCGTCGTGCCGGTCGCGCTGCCCGCGATGAACGGCGGGCTGCTGGACGGCGCCGGCACGGGCGTGGGCTCGGGCAACGGCAGCGGGGGCACGATCTCCGCGGTGAACCCACTGGTGTCGCTGCGCGACAGTCTGAACGTGGACCAGGACCGCCAGGTCCTGACCCTGAAGACCAACACGAACGACATCTCGGACCTGTATCTGCGGATCGTCTCCCTGGACGACTTCGACGGCAGCACCTGGAAGCCGTCCAAGCGGCACATCACCTCCGTGCCCGACAAACTCCCGACCCCGACGGGTCTCGGCCCCGACGTCAAGCGCGCGGAGATCGAGACCCGTATCTCCGCCGCCGACTGGTACGCCCAGGACTGGCTGCCGATGCCGTACCCGCCCAGCGATGTGAACGTCAGCGGCAAGTGGCGCTACGAACCGGTGGGCATGACGCTGGTCGGCGACCACGGCGAGACCACGCGCGGCAAGACGTACCTGGTCAAGAGCCTCGACGTGCAGCCGACGGCGGAGCAGTTGGCCGACGCGCCGGAGCCGTCCGCCGCCATGAGGCGGGAGTACACCCGTCTGCCGAGTTCGGTGCCGGCCGTGGTGGCGAAGACCGCCCGCCAGGTCACCGAGGGCGCCACCAACCACTACGAGCAGGCGGTCAAGCTCCAGGAGTACTTCGCCTCGACCGGCGGCTTCCAGTACAGCACCCAGGTGCAGGTGGGCACCGGCCCGAACGCGATCGCCAAGTTCCTGAAGGACAAGGAGGGCTTCTGCGTCCACTTCTCCTTCGCGATGGCGGCGATGGCCCGCAGCCTGGGCATACCGGCCCGGGTCGCGGTGGGCTTCGCGCCCGGTTCCCCGCAGGCCGACAAATCGATCACGGTGGGCCTGAAGGACGCCCACGCCTGGCCCGAGCTGTACTTCGAGGGCGTGGGCTGGACCCGCTTCGAGCCGACCCCGACCCGGGGTGTGGCCCCTTCGTACACGCAGTCGGACAGCACGGGCAGCACCCTCCCGGACGTCACGCAGCCCTCCACGTCGGCCGGTTCGTCGGCCTCGGCGGCCCCGTCGGCGAGCACCAGCTGCTCGTCGCAGGACCGGAAGCTGGAGGCGTGCAGCGAGGCCCTGCCGCTGGACACGGGCAAGCCGGGTGACAGCGGCCCGCCGTGGTACCAGATCACCGGCTGGGTGCTGCTCGGCCTCCTGGTGGTCGCCGCACCGCTGCTGCCCATGCTGTGGCGGCTGCGCCGGCGTTCGGTACGGCTGGCCTCGGCCCAGCACGCCTCGGCCGGCCGGACGCCGGCCGGAGCGGGCCGGGCCCGGGGCCCCGGCCGAGGGTCCACGGACGTCGACATGGAGTCCCCGCCGATGGCGGTGGAGGCGGACGAGCGGTACGCCGCCGAGGTGGCCGCCGGGCACGTCCTGGCCGTCTGGCGGGAGCTCACCGACACCGCCTGGGACTACGGCATCACACCGGACGACGCGCTCACCCCGCGCAAGGCGGCGGCGCGGATCGTGCGGCTGGGGCAACTGGACCCGGCCACCGCGGAGTCGGTGCACCGGGTGGCGAGCGCGGTGGAGCAGGTGCTGTTCTCGCCGCGGCCGCACGCCGTGCCAGGGCTGGCCGACGAGGTCCGCAGGATGCGGGCGGCGCTGCGGTCCCAGGTCAGCTGGGCCACCCGGGTCCGTGCGGTGGTGGCGCCCCGCTCGGCCGTCCGCGCGGTCTGGGACCTCATGGACCGCTGGACGGCCGTCAAGGCCGGCGCCGCCGAGCGCTGGGCAGCGACACTGACGCGGCTGCGGCGACCGGCCGGCGAGCAGAGCCAGAGCGGCTGACGGACCGGGCCCGCCTCCTTGAAGGGGGCGGGCCCGGCCTCAGAGCGGGCCCGGCCTCAGAGCGGGCCCGGCCTCAGAGCGGGCCCGGCCTCAGAGCGGCCCCAGCTGCAGAGCGGCGCCGTCTTCAGGGCATACGTGAGGGGGTGACCACCCGGGTGGTCACCCCCTCAACCGCTGTGGGAGCCGGGGCGGCTACTGGCCGCCCTGCTGTTCGTCTCGGCGGCGCTGCCAGCGCTGCTCGATACGGTCCATCATGGAGCGCTTCTGCCGTGCCTGACGGCGCGCGTGCGGAGCGGCACCACCGGCGGGCTGCTCGCCCGGCTTGGGTGCCTTGCGCCAGCCGGTGACGGCGAGCACCGCACACCCCAGCATGACGAGGAAACCCACCACACTGAGCCAGACCTGCTTGGCGACCATTCCAGCCATGAGGAGCGCGATACCCACGAGAAAGCCGGCGACCGCCTGATACACCCGCCGCCGGGTGTACGTACGCAGCCCGCTTCCCTCAAGCGCTGTCGCGAACTTGGGATCTTCGGCGTACAGCGCTCGCTCCATCTGCTCGAGCATGCGCTGCTCGTGCTCAGAGAGCGGCACGGAGTCCTCCTCATTCGTGCAGTCGCCGGGGGCGACCCGGGGGGTCCCTTCAGGATAGGCAGGGAATCGCCCCCGTGAAACCCGCCCCTCTGCGCCAATTGGCCAACCGGAATCCGCCATGGACGTCCCGGCCCGCTGAATCTTCCATTCCCCAGCGGCCGACCCGTCATGCCGGGTGATCTCCTTCGATCATACGGCGCCGAGCCCCCGTTCGGGGGGCCTGTGGCGTACTCCATCCGCAGCCAACGCGCTGATCAGCGGCTCGCCTCGGGAGGCCGCTCAGGCCTCGGCGGCCCCCTGGGTCTCACCGAGCACGTGGAGCTGGGTGGCGACGGAGTGGAACGCGGGCAGCTCGGCCGCCGCCTCCTCCAGTTTCAGCAGCGCTTCCAGGGCGCCGGGCTCGGTGTCGACGAGCACGCCCGGGACGAGGTCGGCGAAGACCCGCACGCCGTGCACGGCGCCGACCCGCAGGCCGGCGCCCTCGACCAGCGCGGTGAGCTGCTCGGCGGTGAAACGGCGCGGCACGGGGTCGCCGTCGCCCCAGCGGCCGTCCGGGTCGCCGAGCGCCTGCCGGGCCTCCTTGAAGTGGCCGGCCAGCGCCCGCGCGAGGACGGCGCCGCCGAGGCCCGCGGCGAGCAGGCTGAGGACGCCCTCGGGGCGCAGGGCGGCCACCACGTTGCGCACGCCCTCGGCCGGGTCGTCGACGTACTCCAGGACGCCGTGGCACAGCACCACGTCGTGGGCGCCCCGCTCGACCACGTCGAAGAGGCCGTGGGCGTCGCCCTGGACGCCCCGGACGCGGTCGGCGACACCGGCCTCGGCGGCGCGGCGCTCCAGCGCGAACAGCGCGTTCGGGCTGGGGTCGACGACGGTGACCTGGTGGCCGAGGCGGGCGAGCGGCACCGCGAAGTTGCCGCTGCCGCCTCCGGCGTCGAGGACGTCCAGCGCCTGGCGTCCCGTGGCCTTGACCCGTCGGTCGAGGGCGTCCTGGAGGACCTCCCAGACGACGGCGGTACGAAGGGAGGCGCGGGGTCGCATCGGGTCCGACACGGCAGTTGACTCCTCGGCGCGGCACCGCCTGTTGCACGGCGGAGCGAACGGGCTGCCTCCCCCGGCCCGGGGTGCGGGAGGAGAGGCTTCAGGCGCCCTCCACCCTATTGCCTGCGCCACCGCACCTGGTCACTCCGGTGCCGCGGCCCGCGGAACGTCTCGTACCGCGGACGGGACCAGAGGTCGAGCAGGTGGTTCAGCCCGTGTCCGGTAAGTCGCGGTCCGGTTCCGGGCCGGGCTGCGGGTGGTCGGGGTCGTGGCGGGGCTGCGGCAGGACCGGCTGGAGGACGAGCATGCGCTCGACGAGGCGCAGGAACATCGCCACGTCGCGCATCAGGTCGTCGGCGTCCCGGCGGCTGGCCGCGCCCTGGATACCTGCCTCGGCCCGGGCGCGGCGCCGGGCCCCGGAGGCGAACAGCACGCTCCACTCGGCGAGTTCGGGCGCTATTTCGGGGAGCACTTCCCAGGCGCTCCGGATGCGTGCGCGGCGTCGCTCGGAGGTCTCCGGGCGCCCTCGCGCGGCAAGCACGGCGGCGGCGGTGCGCAGGGCGGCGAGGTGGGCGGTGGCATAGCGCTCGTTGGGCGTTTCGAGGACGGCGGCCTCGTCCAGGCCGGCGCGGGCCTGGGCGAGCAGGTCGAGGGCGGCGGGCGGCGCGGCGGCCCGGCGCAGCACGGGGTGGACGTCGCTCGCCGGGCCGGTCAGTGAGGGGGCAGGGCCGGTGGCACGGCGCCGGCGCGCGGCTGCTGCGTGATAGCTGGCCATGACGAACCTCCTGTCTCTGCGTGACGGCATGCCCGCATTCGGGTAGCCGTATGTCCCCATCGTGCGGTATGGCACTGACAATCCGTTCTGACCTGCGGTTTTGCTTCGATCTAAGGTTCGGAGTAGTTTTTGCACTGACCAGTCAGTTCAAATTCAGTCTCATATCCAGGGGATGGGGGGAACCGTGCCCGGAACCGGTGTCACGGCCCACGGCCTCGGGCTCAGGGGCCCGCGCGGCTGGGCCTTCCGCGACGTCACGTTCGCCGCGGAGCCCGGCTCGCTGATCGCGGTCGAGGGACCTTCCGGGTCCGGCCGTACCTGCCTGCTGCTCGCGCTCACGGGCCGCATGAAGGCCACCGAGGGCGCGGCCGAGGTGGGCGAGTGGAAGCTGCCCAAGCAGTTGGCGGCCGTACGCCGGGTGAGCGGGCTCGCGCACGTCGCCGGGGTCACCGACCTCGAACCGGCGCTGACCGTCGGCGAGCACCTGCACGAACGGGCCCTGTTGCAACGGCGGTTCGGCGACTCCCTGCGGGGGCTGCTGAAGCCGCGTGCCGAGCGCACGGCCGAGGCGAAACTGCGGATCGACACCGCGCTGACCGCCGCCGGGCTCGACCGGGCGGCCCTGCCCAAGGGCTCCCGGACCGCCGTAAGAGACCTGGAACGCCTTGAGGCGGTACGTCTGTCCATCGCGCTCGCCCTGCTCGGCCGTCCCCGGCTCCTCGGCGTCGACGACACCGACCTGAAGCTCTCGGACGCCGAACGGGCCGAGGTGTGGGCGCTGTTGAGGTCGATCGCCGAGTCCGGGACCACCGTCGTGGCGGTGTGCAGCGAGGCACCGGAGGACACCGTCGTCGTAAGCACCGCGGAGAAGGAGAGGGCCGATGCGCTCGCCCAAGCTGGCCGCTCTTGAGCTCAGGCGCTTCGGCCGGGGGAAGTTGCCGAGGGCCGCGCTCGTCGCGCTCCTGGTGCTGCCGCTGCTGTACGGCGCGCTCTACCTGTGGTCGTTCTGGGACCCGTACGGCCGACTGGACCGGATCCCCGTGGCGCTCGTCAACGACGACAAGGGGGCGACCGCCGACGGCAAGGAGATCGCGGCCGGTGACGACATCACCGAGGGGCTGCGCGAGAGCGATGTCTTCGACTGGCACGAGGTGAGTGCGAGCGAGGCACGCGCGGGCGTGGAGGACGGCAGGTACTACCTGTCGCTCACCATGCCGGCCGACTTCAGCCGGCGGATCGCCTCCAGCGCGGGCGGCTCTCCGGAGACGGGCGCACTCCAGGTGCGTACGAACGACGCGAACAACTACATCGTCGGGCAGATCTCGCGGACCGTCTTCAGCGAGGTGCGGACGGCCGCGTCCACCAAGGCGTCGCGGTCCTTCCTGGACCGGATCTTCATCTCGTTCTCCGACATCCACGGCGCGACCGTGAAGGCCGCCGACGGCGCCGACCGGCTCAAGGGCGGCATCGGGAAGGCCGAGAAGGGTTCGAAGGACCTCGCGGACGGGCTCAAGGACGCCAAGGACGGCAGCGGCGCGCTGTCCAAGGGGTTGAAGAAGCTCAACACGGGCGCGGGCGACCTGGAGGACGGTTCGCGGCAGGTCGCCGACGGCACGCAGACGCTGGCCGACAAGGTCAACGCGGTCGACGACAAGGTGGGCCCGTTCATCAAGGGCAACGAGAAGACCATTGGGGACACCGCCCAGTTGGTGGCCGACTCCTCGAAGGCCATCCGCGACAACCTCGACATCCTGGTGAAGTCGGCCCCGACGGCCGCCAAGGGCGCGCACGCGGCCTCCAAGGTGTTGAACGACGTCTATGGAGCGCGCTGCGAGAACGCCGTACTGCCGGACCCGGCCTGTGCCGACCTCAAGAGGGCCAAGGTCGCGGCCGCGGACGTGGCGGTGGTCGCCGACGACCTGAACACGCTGATCGGCGACCAGCACGGCGACCTGAAGAGGCTCGACGCCGACCTCGCCACCCTCCAGAAGCAGGCCCAGGCGCTCGCCGACCGCGCCCCGCATCTCTCCGAGGACCTCCAGGACGCCGTCACCAAGGTCAACAAGTTGAACGCGGGTGCCGGGAAGGTCGCCGCGGGCGCCAGGAAGCTGCACTCGGGGCTCGGCACCGCCACCACCGGCGCGGCCGAACTCGACACGGGCGTCGGCAAGCTGAAGACGGGCGCCGAGGACCTCAACGGCGGCATGTTCAAGCTCGTCGACGGCTCCGGGAAGCTCGCGGGCGGACTGCACGACGGGGCCGGCAAGATCCCCGACTACGACAAGAAGGACCGCGACCGGCGCACCGAGGTGATGGCGGATCCGGTCCGGCTGGTCTCCAAGGACCTGCACAAGGCGCCCAATTACGGCACCGGGTTCGCCCCGTACTTCATCCCGCTGTCCCTGTGGGTGGGCGCCATGGTGGCGTACATGCTGATCGCGCCGATGAACCGGCGCGCGCTCGCCACGGGCGCCCCCGGGTGGCGGATCGCGCTGGCGGGCTGGCTTCCGGTGGTGGCGATCGGCGTGCTTCAGACGGTGGCGCTGATGTCGGTGCTGCACTGGGCGATCGGCCTGGAGATGGCCCGCGCGGCCGGGACGGTCGGCTTCCTGTTCCTGGTGACGGCGTGCTTCGCGGCGATCGTGCAGTGGCTGAACGCGCGCTTCGGGGCGGCGGGACGGATCCTCGTACTCGCCCTGCTGATGCTCCAGTTGACGTCCGCGGGCGGCACCTACCCCGTGCAGACCAGCCCGGGCTTCTTCAACGCGCTCCACCCCTTCCTGCCGATGAGTTACGTCGTGGGGGCCCTCAGGAGGCTCATCACGGGCGGTGGGCTGGGACCCGTGTGGCACGCGTGCGTGGTGCTCGTCGCGTTCACCGCGGGCGCGCTCGCGCTGACCGCGCTGTCGGCCCGCCGGCGGCAGGTGTGGACGCTCGATCGGCTTCACCCGGAGCTGAGCCTGTGAAAAGCCCGGTCAGGACCTGTGGAGGTACGGCTCCTGTGACAATCGGGACCATGGAAAGCAGCAGCACCACGCCGGGCGGCAGCACCCGCCGCGAGGCCACCCGGCAGAAGCTCTACGAGGCCGCCGTCACGCTCATCGCCGAGCAGGGCTTCTCCGCCACCACCGTGGACGAGATCGCCGAACGGGCCGGGGTCGCCAAGGGCACGGTGTACTACAACTTCGCGAGCAAGTCCGTCCTCTTCGAGGAGCTGCTGCGGCACGGTGTGGGACTCCTCACCGCCTCTCTGCGGGAGGCGGCGGAGAAGACGGCACGGGACGGGGGCAGCAAGGTCGACGCCCTGGACGCGATGATCCGCGCGGGTCTCGTCTTCATCGACCGCTACCCGGCCTTCACACAGCTGTACGTGGCCGAGCTGTGGCGCACCAACAGGGCCTGGCAGTCCACGTTGATGGTGGTCCGTCAGCAGGCGGTGGCGGTCGTCGAGGACGTGCTGCGCGAGGGCATCGAGAACGGCGAGTTCAGCGACGAGATCGACGTCCCGCTGACCGCTTCGGCACTGGTCGGCATGGTCCTGGTGGCCGCCCTGGACTGGCAGTCCTTCCAGCCCGAGCGCTCCCTGGACGACGTGCACGCGGCGCTGTCCCGGCTGCTCCAGGGGCGTGTGAGCGGGCGCGGCAACCGCTGAGCACACGCGTGACCGCACACGCGTGACCGCACACGAAAGCGCCGGTCCGTTGTGGCCGCGTCCCCCGCGGGCCACCTCGAACCGGCGCCTTCTCGTGCTCCCCCGTTTTCTCTTTTCCCCCGTGTCCCCCCGTTGGGACCCCCGTATCGGTCGTTCCCCCGGGTTCCCCCGTGCCTCGCTCCCGCCGACGACTGCCGGCGGAAGGAGCGGATCGTGGGCGGCCCCGTTCCGGCGCCCCGTGTCGCCGGTGCCGGAGCCGTGCCCCTTTCCGTGTCTCCACTCTCTCGTTCGCGCAGGTCGGGCCCCATCCGCGCGCGTACTCAACTCACCCACTAGGTACGGATACTCAGCCGTGCGCACTCACCCCCAGGACGCTCTGTTGCCGACTGGTTACGATCGCCCCCGTGTCCGTACTCCCTTTGGTCTTCACCAGCGGCTGGGCCAGCGGTGTCAACGCCTACGCCGTGGTGCTGCTGCTCGGCGTCTTCGGCGCGACCGGCGTGAGCGACGACGTCCCGGCGGCCCTGCAACGCCCTGAGGTGCTCGTCACAGCGGGCGTGCTCTTCCTCTGCGAGGCGGTCGCCGACAAGATCCCGTACGTCGACTCGGTGTGGGACTCGGTGCACACCGTGATCCGGCCGGTGGCGGGCGCCTGGGTCGGGGCGCTGCTCGCCGGGCACAGTGGTTCCCTCAACGACGTGGTGGCCGGCCTGGTCGGCGGTTCGACGGCGCTGGCCAGCCACACCGTCAAGGCCGGGACGCGGATGGCGGTGAACACCTCGCCGGAGCCGTTCAGCAACATCGTGCTGAGCTTCGCCGAGGATCTCGGGGTCGCCGGGATCGTGTCCTTCGCGATGTTCCACCCGCTGGCCGCGGCGGTCGTCGCGGCGGTGCTGCTGGCGACCGGCCTGATCGTGCTGGTGTTCCTGATCTCCCGGATCCGGCGCTTCTGGCGCCGCCGGGCCCAGCGCCGGGAGGAGCGCCGGCTCGCGGCGCAGGTGGGACGGCCGCCCGGCTGACGGCCGCCGGACCGGACTGTCAGTGGCGGCCGATAAAGTCGCAGGCATGGGACGGATTGCGGTGATCGGCGCCGGCTTGGGTGCGATGGCGGCTGCCGCCCGGCTGGCCGTCGCGGGCCATCGGGTGACGGTGTACGAGCGTGCGGAGACGTACGGCGGTGCGGTGCGCCGGTTCGAGCGGGACGGGTTCGGCTTCGACACCGGTCCCGGGCTGCTGACGCTCCCCGCGGTCTGGCGCGATCTGTTCGTCAAGACCGGCAAGGAGCCGCTGGAGGACTGCGTCGAACTGGTCCAGGTCGACCCGTCCTCGCGGCACGTTTTCGCGGACGGCACGGAGGTGTCGCTGCCGAACGCCTCGCGCGCGGGCGTGGTCGCGGCTCTGGACGAGGCGCTCGGGGCGGGGGCCGGGGAGCGCTGGGGCGACTTCCTGGTGCGGGCCCGCGAGGCCTGGGACCGTACCCGCAGACCCCTCCTCGAGGAGCCTCTGTGGCCGAACTGGTCGGTGCTGGCGGAACAGGAGCCGTATCCGTCGGTCCCGCACAAGCGGCTGCTGCGCACGCGCCGGGCGGCCACGCTCGCCGAGGTCGCCGCCTGGGAGCTGCGGGACGAGCGGCTCGCGGCACTCCTGGAGAGCCAGGCGCTCGCATACGGCCTCGATCCCCGGACCGCACCGGCGAGCGCGGCCGTGCTGCCGTACATGGAGCACGCCTTCGGGACCTGGTATGTGCGGGGTGGGACACGGGAGTTGGCTCGGGCGGTGTACGAGCGGTGCGTGGCCCGCAGGGTGGAGTTCCGCTTCGGCGCCGAGGTGACCGGGGTGCTGGAGAAGGACGGCCGGGCGGCGGGCGTGGAGCTGGCCGACGGTGCGGTCGCGGAGGCGGACTTCGTGGTCGCCGGAGTCGCGCCCGAGGTACTGAGCCGCTGTGTGCGCGGGTCGGCGGTGCGGGATGTCGGCGAGGTCCCGCCGCAGCGCCGGCTGCCGAGCCGGATGACAGTGTTGCTGGCGCTGCGCGGCGGGCGCCCGGAGGGGGTGGCGCATCGGACGGTCGTGCATGCGGAGGACCGTGAGCGGGAGCTGGACCTGCTGTTCGGTGCCCCCGCCGGGTTCGACGGACGTCCCACGCTCACCGTTCTGCGACCGGACGATCCACAGCTGGTCCCGGACTCCGGTCATGAGGCGGTCGCCCTCACCTCGGTGGTGCCCGCGCGGCCCGAGGGGAGCCAGGCGGAGCCGGAGTCCGTCGAGCGGCACGCCGAACAGCTGATCGCCGCCGCCGAACGTGCCGTACCGGATCTGCGCGAGCGCCTTCTCTGGCACGAGGTACGCACCCCGGCCCACATCGCCGAGGCGACCGGCGCGCCGGACGGAGCCGTACCGGCGCCTTCGCTCGCCGCGGCCGACGGGCGCCTGCTGCATCCCGCGAACACCACCGCGGTCCCCGGCCTGTTCACCGCGGGCGGCTGGTCCCATCCCGGCGGTGGCCTCCCGCACGCCGGGATGTCGGGTGCGCTGGTGGCCGGCCTGATCGTGGAGGGACTGGAGTTCAAGGGCTCGCAGTGAGCTTCCGGCCCTCGGTGAAGCCGAGGAATCCTCAGAAGCGGTACTGCTGCTCGTCGTAGCCGTTGCCCTGGGACTGCTGCTGGCCGTTGCCCTGGTACGGGTACTGCTGTTCCGGCGGGAGTTCGCCGCCGTAGGTCTCGTCCGAGCGCTGCTGCGGGACCCAGACCCCGCCGGCCGGGGTGGTCTCGCCGCCGCCGTACTGGCCGGTGGCGTACTGGTCCTGGCCGTAGCCCTGCTGGTCGTACTGACCATACGTGGCGTCGTAGCCGCCGCCGTAGGTCTGGGTGCCGATGTACGGGTCGGAGTAGGCGGCGTACTGCTGCTGGCCGCCCGCGTCGTAGCCGTACTGCTGCTGGTTGTAGCCGGAGTAGTCGTACCCGTAGTTCTGGTCGGCGCCCTGGGCGGCCGCCGCGTACTGGTCCTGGGTCTGGCCGGCGTTCGCGTAGGACTGGTCGGCGGCGGCGTACGCGGAGTCGTTGTAGACGCCGTACGAGCCGGTGTCGTCGGGCATGGGCTGCGGCTCGTAGACGGACGTGGTCTCGGCGGCCGTGGGCTGTGCGGCGCGGGCCGGGGTGAAGACGTCGTCGCGGTCGTAGTCCTCCTCGGCGCCGTAGGAGGCGCCGTCCTGGCCGAAGGAGCGGGCGTCGCCGTAGCCGCCGTCGGCCGGCTCCAGGTCGGAGACCTCCAGCGTCGGGTCCTGGCGGTCCGCCTTGCCGCGCCGGCGCTTGCTGCTGCCGCCGCCCACGAGCTCGGCGTCGGCTTCGGCGTCCGGGCGCTTGACCGCCCAGCCGGCCGAGAAGCCGCGGCGGAAGGAGAGCGTGACGTATGTCTGGCCGACCGCGAACGCGGCCGCGCCGAGCCCGATGACGACAACCTGTGAGATCAGCACCCCGGCCACGACGCCGAGGAAGCCGGCGAAGGCGAGCAGCCGCCAGCGCAGCCGCGCCTTGTACTGCAGCAGCACTTCACCGAGCAGCCACAGCGCGACGATTCCGAACGCGATGTAGAGGACCGTATAGCCCATGTACGCCCCTCTCCCAGTCGCCGCTACGCAGTGTGTCGTATACCCGTGCGGCCGGTCTAGGCCTGCGGCGGGTGGTGCAGGCCCAGGTTTTCGTAGATTTCCAGCGTCGCCGTGGAGTTGTTGAGCGTGATGAAGTGCAGTCCGGGCACTCCCTCGGCCAGCAGCCGCGCGCAGAACTCCGTGGCGAAGTCAATGCCAATGGAGCGTACAGCGGCCGGATCGTCTTTGGCTGTGAGGATCCGCTCTTTCAGGGCCGCGGGGATCTGCGCGTTGCTGAGCTGCGGGAGCCGCTCGAGCATCTTCACGCTGGTCACCGGCATGACCTCGGGGATAACGGGGGTCGCGCAGCCGGCCGCGGCGACCCGGTCACGCAGTCGCAGATAGGACTCCGGCTGGAAGAACATCTGCGTGATGGCGTAGTCGGCGCCGGCCCGGCACTTGTCGACGAAGCGGGCGACGTCGGTGTCCCAGTCCGCGGAGCGCGGGTGCATCTCCGGGAAGGCCGCGACGCCTACGCAGAAGTCGCCCGCCTCCTTGATGAGGTGGACGAGTTCGGCGGCGTAGGTCAGGCCCTTGGGATGCGCGACCCAGTCGCCCATCGGGTCGCCGGGCGGGTCGCCGCGCACCGCGAGGATGTTGCGGATCCCGGCGTCGGCGTACTGGCCGATGATGTTGCGCAGCTCGGCGATGGAGTGGTTGACCGCGGTGAGGTGGGCGACCGGCGTGAGCGTGGTGTCCGCGACGATCTGCTCGGTCTCCTTGACCGTGCCCGCGCGGGTGGAGCCGCCGGCGCCGTAGGTCACGGAGACGAAGTCGGGGGCGACCGCCTCGACCCTGCGCAGCGCACTCCACAGGTTCCGCTCGCCCTTGGGCGTCTTGGGTGCCGAGAACTCGAAGGAGTACGTCGTCTTGCCCGTGGCGAGCATGTCACGCACGGTGCGTGCGCGATCAGTCCTGGTGGATGCGGTTCCGAGGGCCATACCCGCAGGTTAGTCAGGGGGCGGCGGTCACCCAACCGGATCTCTGAGATTTGCCGGAATTGTCGGCATGTTGTCCATCCCTTGGACAAACATGAGACACCCTCGCGGCACGACGGACGATCCGGGACCGGGCGCTGGGCCCAGGACCTAGGCCTGCCGCAGTCGCTTCGCGAACTCCGCCGCCGCGGCGCCCGGGTCGTCCGCCTCGGTGATCGCGCGGACGGCCACGACCCGGCGGGCGCCGGCCGCCAGCACCTCGTCGAGGTTGTCGAGGTCGATGCCGCCGATGGCGAACCAGGGGCGGTCGGCGCCGAGGCCGGCGGTGTACCGGACCAGGTCGAGGCCGGGGGCGTGGCGGCCGGGCTTGGTGGGGGTCGGCCAGCAGGGGCCGGTGCAGAAGTAGTCGACGCCCTCCTGGACGGCGGCGGCCGCGGCCTCGGACTCGGCGTGCGTGGAGCGGCCGATGAGGACGTCCCCGCCGAGGATCGCGCGGGCGGCGGGGACCGGGAGGTCGCCCTGGCCGAGGTGGAGTACGTCGGCGGCGGCCGCGTGGGCGACATCCGCCCGGTCGTTCACCGCGAGGAGTCTGCCGTGCCGGGCGCAGGCCTCGGCGAAGACGGCCAGGTGCTCCAGCTCCTCGGCGGCCTCCATGCCCTTGTCGCGCAGCTGCACGATGTCGACACCGCCGGCCAGGACCGCGTCCAGGAACTCGGGCAGGTCGCCCTGGCGCCTGCGGGCGTCCGTGCACAGGTAGACGCGGGCGTCGGCGAGCTCGGCGCGGGCGGTGGCTGCGGTGTCGGACATACGAGGGTCCCCCTGGGTGTCGTTCGATGTCGGCGGCGTACGGGCCGCAGGCCGCACTGATGCGTGGCCGTGGCCCGCGCGGACCCCGGCCCGTACGCCGACGGTGTTCGGATCAGCGTGCTCGGGTCAGACGGCGAGCGCCTGGGCCCGGCGCTTCACCTCCGTGCCGCGATTCTCGCTGAGGGCCTGCGCCGGGGTGCCCGGCAGGCTCTCGTCGGGGGTGAAGAGCCACTCCAGCATCTCTTCGTCGGAGAAGCCGTCGTCCCGCAGGAGCGTCAGGGTCCCGGTGAGGCCCTTGACGACCTTCTGCTCGGCCCCGTCGATGAAGGCGGCGGGGACGTGCAGCGCGCGGTTCTCACCACGGCGTACGGCGATGAGCTGGCCCTCCTTGACCAGCTGTCGCACACGCGTCACCTCGACATCGAGCATCTCTGCGATGTCGGGGAGGGTGAGCCAGGCGGGGACGAGAGCATCGATCTTTGCGTCAATCTCGGTCACGGACACAAGCCTGCCATCCCGCACTGACAGTCGGAAGCCGGACCCGTCCGACCTGGGGTTTCCGGTTAGGCCGTGGCCGCTTTCAGCGGTTTCGCCGGATCCGCCAGCAGCTCCGGGTCCATGAGCGTGCCCGCCTCGATCAGCCGCCTCCCCTGCGCCAGGTCCCGCGGGCGGCCCACCGCCAGCAGGGCGACCAGGCGGTTCTCGCGCAGCCAGCACACCGACCAGGCCCGGCCGGACGGGTCGCCGCGCCACAGGGTCGCGTCGGCGGCGGTGTGGTGGCCGGCGTACTGGACGAAGCGGCCGAACTGCTCGGACCAGAAGTACGGCACGGGGTCGTAGACCGACGCGGGCTCCCCGGTGGCCTCGCCGATGATGTTCGCGGCCACCGTGCGCGGGCCCTGGAGGGCGTTGTCCCAGTGGTGGACCAGCAGGCGCTCGCCGTACCGCCCGGAGGGGAAGGACGCGCAGTCGCCGACGGCGTAGACGTCCGGTGCCGAGGTGCGCAGGTGGACGTCGGCGACGACCTCGCGGTGGACGCCGAGCTCGACGCCGGAGCCGGTCAGCCAGGCGGTGGCGGGGCGGGCGCCGATGCCGACGACGACCGCGCCCGCGGGCACGCGCGTGTGGTCGTCGAGGACGACCGCGCCGGGCTCGATGCGCTCCACGCGCGCGTGCGTACGCAGGACGGCGCCCGCGTCGGCGTACCAGCCGGCCATCGGTGCGGCCACCTCGGCGGGCAGCGCGCCCGCGAGCGGCCGGTCGGCGGCCTCGACGACGGTCACCGCACAGCCCGCCTCGCGCGCGGCGGTGGCGAACTCGGCGCCGATCCAGCCCGCTCCGACGACCACGATGTCGTGTTGCCGCGCGAGCACCGGCCGCAGCCGCTCGGCGTCGTCCAGGGTGCGCAGCAGATGCACCCCGGGCACGCCCTCGGTGCCCGGCAGCATGATCGGTTCGGCGCCGGTGGCGAGGACCAGGACGTCGTACGGCACCGGGCCCACCTCGGTGTCCAGTTCGTGCTCGCCGGGGCGCACGCCCAGGACCTCGCGGCCCAGCCGCAGCTCGATGCCGAGCGCCTCGAAGTCGACGTCGAAGGCGGAGCCCTCGGACTTGCCGAGCAGCACCGCCTTGGACAGCGGCGGCCGGTCGTAGGGCTGGTGGGGCTCGGCGCCGATCAGCGTGACGGTGCCGGTGAAGCCCTGTTCGCGCAGGGCGACGGCGGTCTGGACGCCAGCCATGCCCGCGCCGACCACGACCACCCTCCGCTGCGACTGCGTCGTCTGCTCGCTCACCTGATCACCCTAGCCAACTGACAAATTGTCAGTCAGCAGTCGCGCTCACTCAGTGACCTGCTCCACAACGCTCGTCCCACTGCCGGCCTGCGACTCCCACTCCCAGGTCTCGTCCAGCCGCACCCGCCCGTCCGGCAACTCCACCACCGTCGACACACAGTGCCCCGAGGACGTCGTCCCGTCTCGCTTGAGCTGGACGTACCGGAAGTCCAGCCGGTCACCTGACCGAGTACCCACGAGGTGTCCGCGCACGACGTCGCCGCCCGCGTACTCGGCCCAGATCTCGCCGTCCTTCTCGTGGTAGGTGAACCGCGTGCGCGTACCCACCTGACCTGGGGCCTGGTCGGCGACCGGGGCGAGGACGAGGCCGTCCAGCGAGCGGTGCATGGCGGGAGGCTCCCTTACAGAGGCTCGGCGGGTCGGGCTAGGGTGGCCAACGTACAAGCACTCGCGGGAGCCCGGACGCACCGGGCTGAGAGGGAGGCTGGCGGCCTCCGACCGTACGAACCTGATCCGGGTCATGCCGGCGAAGGGAGGGGCTGGACGCCCATGTCGTCACGTACGTCAGACGTCCTCGTCATCGGGGGCGGAATCATCGGCCTGGTCACGGCCTGGCGGGCCGCGCAGCGCGGGTTCGCCACGGCCGTGGTGGATCCCGAGCCGGGCGGCGGGGCCGCCCAGGTGGCCGCCGGGATGCTGGCCGCGGTCACGGAGCTGCACTACGGCGAGCAGACCCTGCTCGGCCTCAATCTGGCCTCGGCCCGCCGCTACCCGGACTTCGCGGCCGAGCTCGCCGACCTCACCGGCCACGACCTCGGCTACCGCCGCTGCGGCACCCTCGCCGTCGCGCTGGACGCCGACGACCGCGCCCACCTGCGCGAACTGCACACCCTGCAACGGCAGTCGGGCCTGGAGTCCGAATGGCTGTCGGGGCGTGACTGCCGGCGCCTGGAGCCGATGCTCGCGCCGGGCGTGCGCGGGGGGCTCAGGGTGGACGGCGACCACCAGATCGACCCGCGGCGACTGGCACGCGCGCTGGTGGCCGCCTGCGAGCACGCGGGCGTGGTCTTCCACCGCACCTGGGCGGAGCGCTTCGAGGTCGTACGGGACCGGGCCGCCGGCGTCACCACGACCGACGGCACCGAGTTGGGCGCGGGCCAGGTGGTGCTGGCCGCCGGCAGCCTCAGCGGACGGCTTCCGGGCCTCCCGGACGACGTGCTGCCGCCCGTGCGCCCCGTGAAGGGCCAGGTGCTGCGGCTGACCGTGCCGAAGCGCTACGCACCGTTCCTGAGCCGCACCGTGCGCGCGGTGGTGCGCGGCAGCAGCGTCTACCTGGTGCCGCGCGAGAACGGCGAGCTGGTGGTCGGCGCGACCAGCGAGGAGCTCGGCTGGGACACCACGGTCACCGCGGGCGGGGTCTACGAGCTGCTGCGGGACGCTCACGAGCTGGTCCCCGGCATCACCGAGCTGCCCCTGACGGAGACCCGCGCGGGCCTGCGCCCCGGCTCCCCCGACAACGCCCCGCTGCTCGGCCCGACGCAGCTGCCCGGACTCCTGCTGGCCACCGGCCACTACCGCAACGGCGTGCTGCTCACGCCGGTCACCGGCGACGCCCTGGCACACGCCCTGGCCACCGGTGAACTCCCGGACGAGGCCCGCCCGTTCACCCCGAGGCGCTTCGCGCGCGTGGAGCAGCCCGCATGAACATCTCCGTCAACGGAGAGCCGCGCCGGTTCGCCCCCGGCACGGCCCTCGACACCGTCGTACGCGCACTCACCCCGGCCCCGTCCGGAGTCGCCGCCGCCCTGAACGAAACCGTCGTCCCGCGCACCGAGTGGCCGTCGACATCCCTCGCCGAGGGGGACCGCGTCGAGGTCCTCACCGCCGTCCAAGGAGGCTGACCCATGGCCGACGATCCCCTTGTCATCGGCGGTACGTCCTTCACGTCCCGCCTGATCATGGGCACCGGCGGGGCCCCCAGCCTCGACGTCCTGGAGCGCGCGCTGGTCGCCTCCGGCACGGAGCTGACGACGGTCGCGATGCGCCGCGTGGACCCCTCGGTGCACGGCTCCGTCCTGTCCGTCCTGCGGAAGCTCGGCATCCAGGTGCTGCCGAACACGGCCGGCTGCTTCACGGCCGGGGAGGCCGTCCTCACCGCCCGGCTCGCCCGCGAGGCCCTCGGCACCGATCTGATCAAGGTCGAGGTCATCGCCGACGAGCGCACCCTGCTGCCCGACCCGATCGAGCTCCTGGAGGCGGCCGAGACCCTGGTGGACGACGGCTTCACGGTGCTGCCGTACACGAACGACGACCCGGTGCTCGCCCGCAAGCTGGAGGACGTCGGCTGCGCGGCGATCATGCCGCTGGGCTCGCCGATCGGCTCCGGGCTCGGCATCCGCAACCCGCACAACTTCCAGCTGATCGTCGAGCACGCGCGCGTACCCGTGATTCTCGACGCGGGCGCCGGTACGGCCTCGGACGCGGCGCTCGCGATGGAGCTGGGGTGCGCGGGTGTGATGCTCGCCTCGGCGGTGACCCGGGCGCAGGAGCCGCAGCTGATGGCCGAGGCGATGCGGCACGCGGTGGAGGCGGGGCGGCTGGCCCGGCGGGCGGGTCGGATCCCACGGCGCCACTTCGCGGAGGCGTCCTCGCCGACGGAGGGGCTGGCACGGCTGGATCCGGAACGGCCTGCCTTCTGAACCGGTACTGCTGGATCCGGAGCCGACTTCCCTGAACATATGTTCGAGCAGATCCGGACGGCGGTGCGATGTCCGTCACAGCTCGGCTGCAGTACCGCCCCGATCTCACCCGAACCCGGGGCCCTGTCAGTGACGGCTCGTACACTCACCTGCGTGGATACGACCCTTCAGGACCCTCTGGTCGGGCAGGTGCTCGACGGCCGCTATCGCGTGGACGCGCGGATCGCGGTCGGCGGGATGGCCACGGTCTACCGGGCCCTGGACACCCGCCTCGACCGCGTGCTCGCGCTGAAGGTGATGCACCCGGGCCTCGCGGCCGACGGCACCTTCGTCGAGCGGTTCATCCGGGAGGCGAAGTCGGTCGCGCGGCTGGCGCACCCGAACGTGGTGCAGGTCTTCGACCAGGGCGCCGACGGGTCGTACGTCTACCTCGCCATGGAGTACGTCGCCGGCTGCACCCTGCGTGACGTGCTGCGCGAGCGCGGGGCGCTCCAGCCGCGCGCCGCCCTGGACATCCTGGAGCCGGTGCTCGCCGCGCTCGGCGCCGCGCACCGGGCCGGGTTCGTGCACCGGGACATGAAGCCGGAGAACGTGCTGATAGGGGACGACGGCCGGGTCAAGGTCGCCGACTTCGGGCTCGTCCGGTCCGTGGACACGGTGACCAACACGACCGGGACCGTCCTCGGCACCGTCTCCTACCTCGCGCCGGAGCAGATCGACAACGGCACGGCCGACCCCAGGGTCGACGTGTACGCGTGCGGTGTCGTCCTCTACGAGATGCTCACCGGCGACCGCCCGCACGAGGGCGACTCCCCCGCGATAGTGCTCTACAAGCACCTCCACGAGGACGTCCCGCCCCCGTCGGCGGTCGTGCCCGGACTGCCGTACGCGCTGGACGAGTTGGTCGCCTCGGCCACCGCCCGCACCCCCGACATCCGCCCGTACGACGCGGTGGCGCTGCTCGCGCAGACCCGTGAGGTGCGTGCTTCGCTCAGCCCGGACCAGCTTGACCTGGTGCCGCCGCAGGCGGTCACCTCGGACCGGAACATCGCGGAGGACCGTACGAGCGTCATCCCGCGCTCGCTGACGGTGCCACGCCCGCTGCCGGTGAACGAGGACGAGTCCGGCGTCCACCGCACCAGCGTGCTGGCGGCTCCCCCGCCGCTGCCGCCCCGCGGCCGTGGCGCGCGCTCGCGGCGCGGACCGCTGGCGATCGTCGTCGCCGTCCTGCTGATCCTCGGCGTCGGCACGGGCGTCTGGTACATCAACTCCGGCCAGTTCACCAAGGTCCCGCTGGTGCTGGCGAAGACGCAGACCCAGGCGAGCAAGCAGCTGAGCGACGCCGGGCTCGACCTCGGCACGGTCAAGCACGCCTACAGCGACACGGTGAAGCGGGGCACGGTCATCAGCTCGGACCCCGAGCCCGGCAGCCGTATCCGCGACAACTCCAGGGTGACGCTCACCATCTCCGACGGTCCGGAGACCGTGAAGGTGCCCTCGCTCGAGGGCTACCGGCTGGACAAGGCACGCGCCCTGCTGAAGAAGGACGGGCTCGAACCGGGCATGGTCACCCGGGAGTTCAGCGACGACGTCCCCAAGGGCTTCGTGATCTCCACCGACCCGGACGAGGGCATCGAGCGGCACGCGGGCTCGGCGATCGCGCTGACCGTGAGCAAGGGCAGCGCCGTCGACGTCCCGGACGTCACCGGCGAGGACCTCGCGGACGCGAAGGCCGACCTGGAGGACGCGGGCCTGAACGTGAAGGTCGCCGCCCAGCAGGTCAACTCCGAGTACGACAAGGGGCAGGTCGCCACGCAGACCCCGGCGGGCGACGGCCAGGCCGCCGAGGGCGACACGGTGACCCTGACCCTGTCCAAGGGCCCCGAGATGATCGAGGTCCCGGACGTCACCGGCGACAGCGTGGACGACGCGAAGAAGGCGCTGGAGGACGCGGGCTTCCAGGTCGACGAGGACCGGGGTCTGCTGGGCCTGTTCGGCGACACCGTCAAGAGCCAGTCCGTGGAGGGCGGCCAGACGGCACCCAAGGGGTCGACGATCACCATCAAGATCCGGTGACGGAACGGCTCGTACCGCATGACACCCTGAGTGGGTGAAGAAGCAGCAGTCCCGCAACCCCGTCGGCGGTCATGTCCCCGTGGCCGGTGGCCTGAACTCGGTCGGCCTCGCCTACGCCCGTGAGCTGAAGGCCGAGACCGTGCAGGTCTTCGTCGCCAACCCGCGCGGCTGGGCCACGCCCGTCGGGAACCCGCGTCAGGACGAGGAGTTCCGCGCGGCCTGCGCGGACGGGTCGATCCCGGCGTACGTCCATGCGCCGTATCTGATCAACTTCGGTTCGCACACCGAGGCCACCGTCGAGAAGTCGGTGGAGTCGCTGCGGCACTCGCTGCGGCGCGGGCGGGAGATCGGGGCGCTGGGTGTGGTGGTGCACACCGGCAGTGCGACGGGCGGGCGGGAGCGGTCCGTGGCGCTGAAGCAGGTGCGCGAGCACATGCTGCCGCTGCTGGACGAGCTGACGCACGACGACGACCCCTTCCTGCTCCTGGAGTCGACCGCCGGGCAAGGTGCCTCGCTCTGTTCCCGGACCTGGGACTTCGGGCCGTACTTCGAGGCGCTGGACGCCCATCCGAAGCTGGGCGTCTGTCTGGACACCTGCCACATCTTCGCCGCGGGGCACGACCTGACCGGCCCGAGCGGTATGCACCAGACGCTCGACCTGCTGGTGGACACCGTCGGCGAGGGCCGGCTGAAGCTGATCCACGCCAACGACTCCAAGGACGTGGTCGGCGCGCACAAGGACCGGCACGAGAACATCGGCTCGGGCCACATCGGCGAGGACCCGTTCCGGGCGCTGATGACCCACCCCGCGACCGAGGGCGTACCGCTGGTCATCGAGACGCCCGGCGGCAAGGAAGGGCATGCGGCGGACGTGGAGCGGCTGAAGAAGCTCCGGGACTCGTAGTCGTACGAGCCTCGCGGAATACCCCTGGGGGGTATACGGTTCCTGTCAGGTGCAGGAACCGTTGTCCGACGTTGGGGGCACCCATGCAGCACGAGGCACACGCACACGAGCACGAGACCCACGCGCACCACCACCCGGCCGCCGCCACCTGGGCCATGGCCGCCCAGGCCACCCTGCACTGCCTCACCGGATGCGCCATCGGCGAGGTGCTGGGCATGGTGATCGGCACCGCGCTGGGCTGGGGGAACCTGTCGACGACGATCCTGGCGATCGTGCTCGCGTTCTTCTTCGGCTACTCGCTCACCCTGCGCGGGGTGCTGAAGGCGGGCCTCGGCTTCCGCGCCGCGTTCCGGGTGGCGCTGGCCGCGGACACCCTGTCGATCGCCGTGATGGAGCTGATCGACAACGGCGTGATCGTGCTGTGGCCGGACGCGATGGACGCCGGCCTCGCCGACCTGCTGTTCTGGGGCTCGCTGGCGATCTCGCTGGTGCTCGCCTTCCTGGTCACCACGCCCGTCAACAAGTGGATGATCGGGCGGGGCAAGGGGCACGCGGTGGTGCACCAGTACCACTGACGTGCGCGAAGGACGCCGGGAGTCAGAGCTCGGGGCCGTCCCCGGGCTCTTCCTGGTAGGAGTAGCGCTGCTCCTTCCAGGGGTCGCCGACGTTGTGGTAGCCGCGCTCCTCCCAGAAGCCGCGGCGGTCGGCGGTCATGTACTCCACGCCGCGGACCCACTTGGGGCCCTTCCAGGCGTACAGGTGCGGGACGACGAGCCGGAGCGGGAAGCCGTGTTCCGCGGTCAGCAGCTCGCCGTCCTTGTGGGTGGCGAAAATGGTCCGTTCGGACGCGAAGTCCGCCAGCCGGAGATTCGAACTGAAGCCGTACTCGGCCCACACCATCACATGGGTGACGGTGGGCGCGGGCGGCGCGGACTCCAGGATCGTACGGGCCTGAATGCCGCCCCATTCGGCGCCCAGCATGCTGAACTTCGTGACGCAGTGCAGGTCGGCGACGACGCCGGTGTACGGCAGGGCCGTGAACTCCTCGTGGTTCCAGCAGTGCTTCTCGCCGTCCGCGGTGGCGCCGAAGACCCTGAACTCCCAGCGCTCGGAACGGAACTTGGGGACCGGCCCGTAGTGGGTCACCGGCCAGCCGCGCTGGAGGCGCTGTCCCGGCGGAAGCTCGGGCTGACCCGCTTCTCCTGAATCGCGCTCTCCCGATTCGCGCTCCGCCGGCTGACCCATGACTCCATCCTGACAGACCGGGAAGGGTGCATCCGACCGCGACCACCCAAAGGCGGGCAATCGCGACTAAGCATGGACTTACTTACTAAGTGAAGACTTACTGGACGATCTTCGTCGCCAGTGCAATCATGCGGCGCAACCTGCCAGTTCCCACGGTCGGAAGGAGCCTCTGCGATGCAGGGCGACCCCGAGGTCATCGAATTCCTCAACGAGCAGCTCACCGGCGAGCTGACCGCGATCAACCAGTACTTCCTGCACGCCAAGATGCAGGAGAACTTCGGTTGGACGAAGCTCGCGAAGTACACCCGTCACGAGTCGTTCGACGAGATGAAGCACGCCGAGGTGCTCACCGACCGGATCCTCTTCCTGGAGGGGCTGCCGAACTACCAGCGCCTCTTCCACGTGCGCGTGGGGCAGACGGTCAAGGAGATGTTCGAGGCGGACCGGCAGATCGAGGTCGAGGCGATCGACCGGCTCAAGCGGGGCATCAAGGTGATGCGCGAGAAGGGCGACGTCACTTCCGCGAACATCTTCGAGTCGATCCTCGAGGACGAGGAGCACCACATCGACTACCTCGACACCCAGCTGGAACTGGTCGAGAAGCTCGGCGAGGCGCTCTACATCGCACAGCTGATCGAGCAGCCGGAGAGCTGAGAGAGCTAGGCGGCTTCCTCGAGGTCCGCGATCTCGGAGAGCACCGGCTGGCCCTGATCGGCCAGCTCCCGACGCGGACACGCACCCCTGCCGAGCAGCGCCTGAATGCGACGTACGCACGAACCGCAGTCCGTGCCCGCCTTGCAGGCGGAGGCTATCTGGCGGGGGTGCAGGCACCGTCCTCCGCGTGCTTCTTGACCTGTTGCTCCGTGATGCCGAAGCAGCTGCAGACGAACACGCGGTTCACCTCCCGGCGGGATCGTGGCGCCATCCCCGTTGATCGGTGAGGCTAACCTAACCTTACCCGCCGTGCAGTGGCCGCAAAAGTGGAGTGGGGCGCGGATCGTATGTGATCCGCGCCCCACTCATATGCCGGTAACAGGTGCTCCCGTCACTGGTCCCTGTACATCTCCGCCACCAGGAACGCCAGGTCGAGCGACTGGCTGCGGTTCAGGCGGGGGTCGCAGGCCGTCTCGTAGCGCTGGTGCAGGTCGTCGACGAAGATCTCGTCGCCGCCGCCCACGCACTCGGTGACGTCGTCACCGGTGAGCTCGACGTGGATGCCGCCCGGGTGGGTGCCGAGGCCCTTGTGGACCTCGAAGAAGCCCTTGACCTCGTCGAGCACGTCGTCGAAGCGGCGGGTCTTGTGACCGGAGGCCGCCTCGAAGGTGTTGCCGTGCATCGGGTCGGTCACCCAGGCCACGGTCGCGCCGGAGGCGGTGACCTTCTCGACCAGCTCGGGCAGCCTGTCGCGGACCTTGTCGGCGCCCATGCGGACGATGAAGGTCAGCCGGCCGGGCTCCCGGTCGGGGTCGAGGCGCTCGATGTACTGGAGCGCGTCCTCGGCCGTGGTGGTCGGGCCGAGCTTGATGCCGATCGGGTTACGGATCCGCGAGGCGAACTCGATGTGCGCGCCGTCCAGCTGCCGGGTGCGCTCACCGATCCACACCATGTGCCCGGAGACGTCGTAGAGCTGACCGGTGCGCGAGTCGACGCGGGTGAGCGCCGCCTCGTAGTCGAGCAGCAGCGCCTCGTGCGAGGAGTAGAACTCGACGGTCTTGAACTCCTCCGGGTCGGTGCCGCAGGCCCGCATGAAGTTCAGCGCGTTGTCGATCTCCCGCGCGAGCTGCTCGTAGCGCTGGCCCGACGGGGACGACTTCACGAAGTCCTGGTTCCAGGCGTGCACCTGGCGCAGGTCGGCGTAGCCGCCGGTGGTGAAGGCGCGCACCAGGTTGAGCGTGGAGGCGGAGGCGTTGTACATCCGCTTCAGGCGCTCGGGGTCCGGGATGCGGGACTTCTCGTCGAAGGCGAAGCCGTTCACCGAGTCACCGCGGTACGTCGGCAGGGTCACGCCGTCGCGGGTCTCGGTGCCCTTGGAGCGCGGCTTGGAGTACTGGCCGGCGATCCGGCCGACCTTCACGACCGGCACGGACGCGGCGTACGTCAGCACGGCGCCCATCTGGAGCAGGGTCTTGAGCTTGTTGCGGATGTGGTCGGCCGACACCGCGTCGAAGGCCTCGGCGCAGTCGCCGCCCTGGAGGAGGAACGCCTCTCCCTTGGCGACGGCCGCCATCCGGGCGCGCAGCTGGTCGCACTCGCCCGCGAAGACGAGCGGCGGATACGACTCGAGGTCCGCAACGACTGCGCGCAGAGCCTCGGTGTCGGGGTACTCGGGCTGCTGCGCCGCGGGCAGGTCTCGCCAGGTGTTGCCAGCGCTGGCGCTGGTCTTAGCGTTCACGGTCACGCCACAACATTACGGGGTCGTGTCCTGGCTCCAGCGCCATGCCCAGCAAATGAGACACGGGGTACGCGGTACGGACATGGGGTAGTGTGCGGCGCATGTTCGCGCACTCGACCCAGAACTGGTGGTGGACCGCTCATCCGGCGGCCCACTGACTGCGCGTACGCAAGACTTCGCGAAGGCCGCCCGAGGGGCGGCCTTCGGTGTTTCCGGGGTCGTTCCTCCCTCACCAGGCAGAGGAACCATGGACCTGACACAGCTGCTGGACGACGACCGCCCTTTCGCCCTGCTCCGCCGCCGCACGCCCGGTCATGACGAGGACACCGTGGAGGTGTTCCTCGGGCCGGTGCGCGCCTACGAGCGGCTCGCCGACCTGCCCGACGAAGGGCTCGCGCTCGTCCCCTTCCGGCAGATCCGCGAGCGGGGCTTCGACGTGCGGGACGACGGGACGCCGTTGCTGGCCCTCACCCCTACAGTGCTATGTCACATTCCACTGGCCGAGGCGCTCGCCCAGCTCCCCGCCCACGACGTCCGCGTCGAGAACGGCACCTTCGACGTCGCCGACGAGGAGTACGCCGGGATCGTCGGCCGCGTCCTGCACGAGGAGATCGGCCGCGGCGAGGGTGCCAACTTCGTGATCCGGCGGACGTACGAGGGTGAGATTCCGGGCTTCGGACGCGCCGACGCCCTCGCCCTGTTCCGGCGGCTCCTCGAGGGCGAGCGGGGCGCGTACTGGACCTTCGTCGTGCACACCGGCGACCGGACGCTCGTCGGCGCCAGTCCCGAGGTGCACGTGCGGATGTCCGGCGGGACCGTCGTCATGAACCCGATCAGCGGGACGTACCGCTACCCCGCCGAAGGCCCCAGTCCCGAGCACCTGCTCGGCTTCCTCGCCGACGGCAAGGAGATCGAGGAGCTGTCGATGGTCGTCGACGAGGAGCTCAAGATGATGTGCACGGTCGGCGACATGGGCGGGGTCGTGGTCGGCCCGCGCCTGAAGGAGATGGCCCATCTCGCGCACACGGAGTACGAGTTGCGCGGCAAGTCGTCACTGGATGTCCGCGAGGTCCTCAAGGAGACCATGTTCGCGGCCACCGTCACGGGCTCCCCCGTGCAGAACGCCTGCCGGGTCATCGAGCGGCACGAGACCGGCGGACGTGGCTACTACGCCGGCGCGCTCGCGCTGCTCGGCCGGGACTCCGGCGGCGCCCAGACCCTCGACTCCCCCATCCTGATCCGCACCGCCGACATCGACGCCGACGGCCGCCTTCGGGTCCCGGTGGGCGCCACCCTGGTCCGCGGCTCCGACCCGGCGAGCGAGGTCGCCGAGACGCACGCGAAGGCCGCGGGCGTACTGGCGGCTCTGGGTGTACGGCCGTCCCGCCCGCGTGAGCGGCACGCGCGCGTACGTCTCGCCGACGACCCACGCGTGCGTGCCGCGCTGGACGGGCGCCGGGCCTCGCTCGCGCCGTTCTGGCTGCGGATGCAGGAGCGGTCCGCGGAACTCGCCGGACACGCCCTGGTCGTCGACGCGGAGGACACCTTCACGGCGATGCTCGCGCATGTGCTGCGGTCGGGCGGTCTTGAGGTGACCGTGCGGCGCTATGACGAGCCGGGCCTGAAGGAGGCTGTTCTCGCCCATGAGGGGCCGCTGGTGCTCGGCCCCGGTCCCGGTGACCCGTCCGACCTGGACGACCCGAAGATGCGGTTCCTGCGGGAGCTGACCGCCGAGGTGATCCGCGGTCACCGGCACGGTGTGCTGGGCGTCTGCCTGGGCCACGAGCTGATCGCGGCCGAGCTGGGCCTGGAGATCGTACGGAAGGAAGTCCCGTACCAGGGCGCGCAGACGACGATCGACCTGTTCGGACAGGCCGAGACCGTCGGCTTCTACAACAGCTTCGTGGCGCGCTGCGACGACGAGGCGCTCAGTGAACTCGCCGCCCACGGCGTCGAGTTGAGCCGGGCCGACAATGGCGAGGTGCATGCCGTACGCGGCCCCGGGTTCGCCGGCGTGCAGTTCCACCCGGAGTCGATCCTGACGCTGGACGGCGCCACGGTCGTGCGGGAGCTGATCGGTCAGCTGCGGAACACGACCGTCTAGGCGCCTGTCGGGGTCGGATTCGGGTCAGCCGAAGAAGACCCCGACCTCCTCGTACAGCTTCGGGTCGACCGTCTTCAGCTTCGCCGTGGCCTCCGCGATCGGGACGCGGACGATGTCGGTGCCGCGCAGGGCGACCATCTTGCCGAAGTCGCCGTCGCGGACGGCCTCGATGGCGTGCAGGCCGAAGCGGGTGGCCAGCCAGCGGTCGAAGGCGCTCGGTGTGCCGCCGCGCTGGATGTGCCCGAGGACGGTCGTCCGGGCCTCCTTGCCCGTGCGCTTCTCGATCTCCTTGGCCAGCCACTCGCCGACGCCGGAGAGGCGGACGTGCCCGAAGGAGTCGAGCGACTCGTCCTTGAGCACCATGTCGCCGTCCTTGGGCATGGCGCCCTCGGCGACGACCACGATCGGGGCGTACGAGGCCTTGAAGCGGGAGGTGATCCAGGCGCACACCTGGTCGACGTCGAAGCGCTGCTCGGGGATGAGGATGACGTTGGCGCCGCCGGCCAGCCCGGAGTGGATGGCGATCCAGCCGGCGTGCCGGCCCATCACCTCGCAGACCAGGACGCGCATGTGCGACTCGGCGGTGGTGTGCAGGCGGTCGATGGCCTCGGTGGCGATGCCGACCGCGGTGTCGAAGCCGAAGGTGTAGTCGGTGGCGGAGAGGTCGTTGTCGATGGTCTTGGGTACGCCGACGACGGGGACGCCGTACTCGTCGGTGAGGCGGGCCGCGACACCCAGGGTGTCCTCGCCGCCGATCGCGATGAGCGCCTCGACCTCCAGCTTGGCGAGGTTCTCCTTGATCCGGCGGATGCCGTTCTCCTGCTTGAGGGGGTTGGTGCGCGAGGAGCCGAGGATGGTGCCGCCGCGGGGCAGGATGCCGCGCACGGCGGGGATGTCGAGGCGGACGGTGTCGCCTTCGAGGGGTCCGCGCCAGCCGTCCCGGAAGCCGACGAAGTCGTAGCCGTACTCCTGCACGCCCTTGCGGACGATGCCCCGGATGACGGCGTTGAGCCCGGGGCAGTCGCCGCCTCCGGTCAGTACTCCGACCCGCATGGAAATGTCCCTTCGCCGCGGTTGCCTGGATACAGCCACGCTAATGGTGATCCAGGTCACAGAGGGATGGGCGGGAAGGGCAATTCCGGTGAATCAGCGGGATGTTGGTTTACTCGTCGTCAAGCCCGCGCTCTATCGCGTACCTCACCAGCTCGACCCTGTTGTGCAGCTGGAGCTTGCCGAGGGTGTTCTGGACGTGGTTCTGGACCGTGCGGTGCGAGATGACCAGGCGCTCGGCGATCTGCTTGTAGCTCAGCCCCTTGGCGACCAGCCGCAGCACCTCGGTCTCCCGGTCGGTGAGCTGCGGGGCCTTCGGCTCGTCGGGGTCCGAGGAGGGCGCGGGGTCGGAGGCGAGGCGGCGGTACTCGCCGAGGACCAGTCCGGCCAGGCCCGGCGTGAACACCGGGTCGCCGACGGCGGTACGGCGCACCGCGTCCAGGAGTTCCTCGGTGGACGCCGACTTCAGCAGGTAGCCGGTCGCGCCCGACTTCACGGCCTCCAGCACGTCGGCGTGCTCGCCGCTCGCGGAGAGGACCAGGACCCGCAACGCCGGGTTGTGGCCGACGAGTTCCTTGCAGACCTGGACGCCGGGCTTCAGCGGCAGGTTGAGGTCGAGGACGAGCACGTCGGGCCCGGCGGCCTTGGCGCGGCGCACGGCCTGGTCGCCGTCGCCCGCGGTGGCCACCACGTCGAAGCCGGACGCGGTCAGGTCGCGGGCGACGGCGTCGCGCCACATCGGGTGGTCGTCGACCACCATGACCTTGATCGGGCCCTGCTGCTCGCTCATCGGTTCCTCACCTTCACGTCTTCCGCGTCCTTGGGCACCTTCAGCTCGACCTCCGTGCCCTGCCCGGGAATCGAGATCAGCTCGGCGCTGCCGCCCAGCTCGCGCAGCCGGCCCCGGATCGACAGGGCGACGCCGAGCCGCCCCTCCCCCTCGGCCTGCGCGAGCCGCCCCTCGGGGATGCCGGGTCCGTCGTCCCGGACGGTCACCACGACCTCGCCGGGCTCGTCCTCGACGAGGATCCACGCGCGCGCGTCCTCGCCTGCGTGCTTGTGCACGTTGTCCAGGGCGGCGCCGACGGCCGCGGCCAGCTCCTTCGCGGCGGGCGCGGGCAGCAGCACCGGGGCGCCGGGCTCGGCGAAGCTGACCTTCGCGGCGGCGTACGGGGCGAGCAGGGCGCGCAGGTCGACCGGGGCGTCCTCGTCGTAGGAGGGCTCGTCGACGACCCTTACGACCGCGCCCTCGGCCGCGTTCTCCGAAGCCCGGGACACGGGGACCAGGCCGCCGGAGACCAGGGTGCGCAGGGCGACCTCCTGCTCCCCGGCCATCCGGCCCAGCTCGCCCGCCTCGCCGCCGATGACCGCACCGCGCCGCTGCACCATGGCCAGCACCTGAAGCACGCCGTCGTGGATGTCCCGGGCGAGCCGCTCCCGCTCCCTGGTCGCGGCCTCGATCTCCAGGGCGCGGGCGAGGGTGCGCTCGGAGGCGCGGGCGACCTCGACGACGTAACCGATGGCGATGGAGGCGACCCAGACCAGGATCACGTTGTGGACGGTGTCGCGGGCCGGGGCGCCGCGCTCGATGAGGTTGGCGGCGGCGACCGGCGTGGAGGCGAAGGCGGCCCAGCGCCAGCCACCCTTGATGGCGTACGCGAGGACCGAGCCGGCGGTCCATATCGACGGCAGGGTGGGGCCGCCGCTGTGGATGTGCTCGTCGTTGGCGGCCAGCGGGGTCAGCAGGATGCCGGTGAGGGCGATGGCGAGGTCGACGGCGAGGAAGCGCTTGGTGCAGGCGGCCGCGTTCTGGACCCGGGGCAGGGTGGCGAGCGTCCAGACGAACAGGACGCAGTAGTACGCGACGGCGATGCCCGCGTGGTCGAACTCGTCGTAGGCGGTGGCGAACAGGCCGACCGCGTACAGCATGGTGAGCACCCGGTACCCGGTCAGGGCACGCCACAGCGGCTGCTCGACCGACATCCTCATGACCCGCTCACGTCTGGCCACGTCCCCCACCCCATAGACCGCACCGACCGCCAGCCTAGGCCCCGGACTTCTCCTTCTTGGCCTGTTCCCTGGCCAGTTCCCTGGCCTGCTCCTTGTCGGCCTTCGCCGCGTCCGCGATCTGCCGCTTGGCGGCGGTCGCGTACATGTCGACGTACTCCTGGCCGGAGAGCTTCATGATCTCGTACATGACCTCGTCGGTGACCGCGCGCAGGACGAAGCGGTCGTGCTCCATGCCCTGGTAGCGGGTGAAGTCCAGGGGCTTGCCGATGCGGATGCCCGGGCGCATCAGCTTGGGCATGACCTTGCCCGGCGGCTGGATCTTCTCCGTGTCGATCATGGCGACCGGGATGACGGGCGCGCCGGTGGCCAGCGCCACGCGCGCGAGGCCGCCGGGCTTGCCGCGGTAGAGGCGGCCGTCGGGCGAGCGGGTGCCCTCCGGGTAGATCCCGAACAGCTCACCGCGCTCCAGGACCTCGATGCCGGCCTTGACGGCCGCCTCGCCGGCGCCGCGCGCGCCCGAGCGGTCCACCGGGAGCTGCCCCGCGCCCTTGAAGAAGGCGGCCGTGAGGCGGCCCTTCACGCCGGGCGTGGTGAAGTACTCCGCCTTCGCGATGAAGGTCACCTTGCGGTCGAGGACCGCGGGCAGGAAGAACGAGTCGGAGAAGGAAAGGTGGTTGCTCGCCAGGATCGCGGCCCCCTCGGCCGGAATGTTCTCCAGGCCCTCCACCCAGGGTCGGAAGGCGACCTTCAGCGGTCCGCCGATGGCGACCTTCATCGTGCCGTACAACACCCGTGTGCCTCCTGTTTCCGTCGGTCAGACCTTAACCCGGCCCGCCGTCAAAGGCGCCGACGGCCCTGGTCGGTGTCAGTGCCGTCGCGTACGGTGAAGCACACCTGGACTCACGTCACTCTCATGAACACCCACTCTCATGAACAGGAGACCGATGGTGCCGGTCCTCCCTGGAGCCGAGCCGTTCCGCCACGAGGGCGGCGAGGTCGGCGTCCTCCTCTGCCACGGCTTCACCGGTTCGCCCCAGTCCCTGCGCCCCTGGGCGGAGTACCTCGCCGAGCGCGGCTTCACGGTCGCGCTGCCCCTGCTGCCCGGGCACGGCACCCGCTGGGAGGACATGCAGCTCACCGGTTGGCAGGACTGGTACGCGGAGGTGGACCGCGAGCTGCGCGCCCTCACCGAGCGCTGCTCGCAGGTGTTCGTGGCCGGGCTGTCGATGGGCGGCGCGCTGGCCCTGCGGCTCGCCGCCAAGCACGGGGACGCGGTCTCCGGCGTCATGGTCGTCAACCCGGCGAACAAGGTGCACGGCCTCGCCGCGTACGCCCTTCCGGTGGCCCGGCATCTCGTCCGGACGACGCCGGGCATCGCCAGCGACATCGCGAAGGAGGGCAGCGCGGAGCTGGGGTACGACCGGGTGCCGTTGCACGCGGCCCACTCGCTGCGGAAGTTCTTCCAGCTGGTCGACCGCGAGCTGCCGCAGGTCACCCAGCCGCTGCTGCTTCTGCACAGCCCGCAGGACCATGTGGTCCCGCCCGCCGACTCGGCGCGCATCCTGGGCCGGGTCTCGTCCCGGGACGTGCGCGAGATCCTGCTGGAACAGAGCTACCACGTCGCGACGTTGGACCATGACGCGGACCGGATCTTCGAGGAGAGCCTCGCGTTCATCGGCCGGCTCGCAACCGGTGTCGGCAAGGAAGGGACGGCCGCTGGTGGCTGAGCACGGTTCGGATCGCGAGGACCGCGAACCGGAAGAGCAAGGCGTCCCCTTCGACGAGGACGCCGCATGGGCCGCGATCGTCGCCGGGTACGGCGAGGAACCGAAGGACCCGCCGGGCACCAAGCCCTTCAAGTCGATCGAGGACCTCGCGCTGCTCGAACCGGAGACGAACGACGGCTCCGGGACCGAGACGCCGAAGGAGAAGAAGGAGCCGACGGAGACGAAGGGGGAGGAGAAGCCGGCCAAGCCCCTGGGCGGCTCGGTCTCCTTCGCACCCGGCGTCGGCCCGCGCGACTACACGTCGCCCGAGCCGTCCGAGGACGACTTCGAAGAGGACGACGAGGGCCACTTCGTACCGCCGGAGCCGCCTCCGCTGCCCGCCGCCGACACCACCGCGAAGTTCGCCTGGCTGGGCGTGGTCGGCGGTCCGATCCTGCTGCTGCTCGCCGTGCTGTTCGGCTGGGACATGACCTGGTGGCTGGCCACGGTCGGCATCGGCGGCTTCCTGGGCGGGTTCGCGACGCTGGTGATGCGGATGCGCACGGACGACGAGGAGGACGACGACCCGGGCCGCGGCGCCGTCGTCTGACGCGCACTTCTTGGGCCGAGGGCCCGTCCGGAGACACTCCGGACGGGCCCTCGGGCGTCTCCGCCCCGAAAAGGGAACTCGATCGCGCCGAACGGCGAAGGACAGGTGAACGAGCTCAACAAGCCCAAGCCTTCGAGGCGTTCAGAGGAACGAAAGGAGCCCCGATGACCGTCGGACCACCGGGCACCGGCACCCGCGACGAGGATCGCGAGGACAGCGACGCCCGGGTGATCGCACGGTCCCGGGACGAGCCCGAGCGGTTCGCCGCGCTCTTCGACCGGCATGCCGACGCCGTGCACCGCTATGCGGCCCGGCGGCTGGGTCCGGAGACGGCGGAGGATCTGATGGCGGAGACCTTCGTCACCGCCTTCCAGCGACGCCATACGTACGACCTCACGCGTGCCGACGCCCGCCCGTGGCTGTTCGGCATCGCGACCAACCTCGTGGGCCGGCACCGCCGGGCCGAGGCACGCCGCTTCAAGGCGCTGTCCCGGCTGCCGGAGCCGGTGGAGCACGAGGAGCCGGTCGCGGAGCGCGCGGTCGCCAGGGCCGGTGCCACGGGGGTGCGCCGGGAACTGGCGGCCGCGCTGAGCGGGTTGTCCGCCCGGCAGCGCGACGTCGTCCTGCTGGTGGCCTGGGCCGGCCTCGACTACGAGGAGGCCGCCGAGGCGCTCGGCGTGCCGGTCGGCACCGTCAGATCGCGGCTGCACCGGGCTCGCAGCAGACTGCGCGAAGCACTGGGCGGAAGCGATCCGACGGCTTTCCGAGAGGCAGACGCCCATGCGTGACATCGACGAACTGCGTGAACTGAGGGACTTCGACACGGGGGCTCCCCCGCTCGACGACGCGACCAGGCAGCGGGCCCGGGCCCGGCTGCTCGCGGCGATCGACGGGCCCGCCGCGCGGGTACGGCCCCGCCGCCCCGTCCTGCGCATCGCCCTGACGGCCGGGCTCGCCGCCGCGGTCGCGGCCGGTGTGCTGGTCGCCGTACGCCATGACGACGGCACCACCACGCACCGCACGGCGAAACCGCCGGCCACCAGCGCGCCCGCCATGCGGAACGTGAGCGCGCAGACGGTACTCAAGGGGGCCGCCGCGTACGAGCGTGCGCACGCGCGGACGGCGAGCCCGCGGGACGACCAGTTCATCTACACCAAGGAGATCATCAAGGAGACGAACCAGAAGACCGGGGTCACGAAGAGCTATGTCGACGAGAACTGGCGTTCCGTGGACGGCTCCCAGCGGTCCTGGATCATGGAGATCGGGCACGGTTGGTGGTCGCCGCCGCTGAAGAAGGGCGAGAGCGTGTGGCCGCCGCAGGACTGGGGCACGTTGCGGAAGCTGCCGACCGACCCGAAGCAGCTGATCCTTTCGCTCAAGAACGAGTACGGCGGCCACACCACCTCCCTCGACGACCTGAGCGACGAGGACTGGTCGCAGATCCACTTCAGCCTCGCCGGGCTGCTGAAGCTGGTCCCGGTGATGCCGGAGGGGCTGCGGCCCGCGGCCTACGAGGCGCTCGGCATGGTCCCGGGGGTGAAGGTCGTGCCGGACCAGAAGGACGCGAAGGGGCGTACCGGGGTGGCGATCACGTACGTCGACCCGACACTCCCGAAGGGCTCGCGGAGCTTCGGCGGGTACTTCATCTTCGACCCGGTGACGTACGAGTTCCTCGGCTTCCGCGACCAGCGGACCTCGGGGGACGGCGCCGCCATGAAGACGTACACCCAGCTCTCGTATCTCGACAGCTGGGCGGTGGTGGACCGGGTGAAGGAACGCCCCTAGGCGGCGGGGATGCCGAGGGTGGCCAGGACCGGGAGATGGTCCGTGGCCGCCCTCAGGTCCGTGTCGGTGACGCCGGGGAGGTCGGTGGGGACACCGCAGCCGAGTACTTCGACGCCCTTGGTGGCGAAGATCGCGTCGATACGGCGGTGTGGCTCGTCGCGGGTCCAGGTGTGCTCGCCGCCCCGGGGCTTGACGGCCCGGCAGTCCTGTAGGTTCTCGGCCAGGCGGCGGAAAGTACGGCCTTCAGGGCGGTCGTTGAGGTCGCCGCCCGCGACGGCGTGGTCCACGCCCATGCCGGCGAGGCGGTCGAGGAGCAGGCCTGCCTGGTCGTGGCGCTCGTCGTTGTCGAGGCTCAGGTGGCAGCTCAGGACGCCGAGGCGGGCGTCGGCGATGCGGACGACCGCGGTCGCGAAGCCGCGGCGGTGCCGGCCGGGGGTGAGGGGGAGGAGGACGTCCTCGGTGCGTTCGACCGTGACGCGGAGGTTGCAGAGGATGGCGGGGCCGGCCGCGGTTCCTCCGCCGGTGAGGATGACCTGGTCCGAGGCCGACGCGAGCCTTGCGAGTTTCTTGCGCCAGCGGAAGAAGCGTGGGGCTTCTTGGACGAGGACTAGATCCGGGTCGCAGGCGGTGATGACGCGGGCCAGCGCGGCGGTGTCGTCGCGCATCGAGCGGATGTTGTAGCTCAGGACTTTGACGACTGCCATGTGGATCAATGTACGCCCAAGGGGGAGGGGCGCGGGGAGCGTGCGCGAGTGCCGGTTCGTCGTGGCTTGTCGCGCCCCGCGGCGGAGCCGCTGATGTCACAGCCCCGCGCCCCTGAAAGACATTTCCCTGGCGCCTGATTACATGATCGGGTCGGGTTCTCTTGCCAGGTCGGCCGCTCCCACCAGGCCCGCCTCGTTGCCCAGTTGGGCCGCGATGACCTCGGCCACCGGGCGCCAGTTGCCGCCCACCAGCCAGCGTTTGTAGGACTTGCGGATGGGGTCCAGGACCAGTTCGCCCTCGTCGGAGAGGCCGCCGCCGACGATGAAGGCCGAGGGGTCGAAGAGGGAGGCCAGGTCGGCCAGGCCGGCGCCGGCCCAGCGGGCCAGTTCGCGGTAGGAGTCGACGGCCACCGGGTCGCCCTGGCGGGCGGCCATGGAGATGTGCTTGCCCTCGATGCCCTCGGGGCTGCCGTCACCGAGGCCGAGCAGGATCTCGGCGTTCTCGGGGGTCGCGTTGGCGCGCTGCTTGGCGTACCTCACCAGGGCGCGTCCGGAGGCGTACTGCTCCCAGCACCCCTGTGAGCCGCAGCCGCACAGCAGTCCGTCCGGGACCATCCGGATGTGCCCGAACTCGGCCGCCACTCCGAAGTGTCCACGGCGCAGCTTGTTGCCGATGATGATGCCGCCGCCGAGGCCGGTGCCGAGGGTGATGCAGATGACGTTGCGGTGGCCCTTGCCTGCGCCGAACTTGTACTCGCCCCACGCGGCCGCGTTGGCGTCGTTCTCCACGACGACCGGGAGGCCGACGCGGGCCTCGACCTTCTGCTTCAGCGGCTCGTTGCGCCAGTGGATGTTGGGCGCGAAGTAGACCTCCGAGCGCTGGCGGTTGACGTAGCCGGCGGCACCGATACCCACGCCGACGATCTCGTGCCCGGCGCGTGCGCCGTCCACCGCAGCGGCGATGGCGTCCACGATGCCCTCGGGCGTGCCCGGGGTCGGCACCTTGTGGGTCGAGAGGATGTTGCCTTCCTCGTCGACCACACCGGCCGCGATCTTGGTGCCGCCGATGTCGACGCCGATGGTGAGTCCCATGAATCCCTCAGTTTCGGTCGAGCCCCGCTACGGCCAACCGTACCCGAGGCCCTGCGGTCAGGGACTCGTCGTCCACCCGCCGGGCAGGCGGGCCCGAGAGGGACCCGTCAGTCCAGGTCGATGCGCTGCCCGGGCCCCGTGCCCTCGCCGTCGTCCCGGTTGTTCTCGTCCAGGTCCTTGTGCAGGTCGGTCGGCCGCGTCCAGCGCTGTTCCTGGGCCTGGACCGCGGAGCGGTAGGCGGCCAGGAGCTCACCGCCCGCGGCCGCCAGGTGATCGAAGACATCCGGGTTGCGCTCGATGACGGGCTCGACGGCGGCCTTGGCCTGCTGGACGACCTGCTTCACCACCTGCTGGGCGGCGGGCCCGGCGACCGCGCCGAACAGCGGCGACTGGATCGACGACAGCTTCTCCGAGACGGCGTCGACCAGCTTGCGCAGTTCCTCGGCGGCCGAGACCGGCGGCTGGCCGTACTCGGCACGGCGGCGGGCCTTCTCCGCGGCGAGGTCCTCGGCGACCGCCGTCGCCCAGGCGTCGGCGTCGGTGGCCCGCACCTCGTCGACGGCATCCTTCGCACCGGCATCCGACGGGGGGAGCTCTTCGCTCATGACGGACTCCTGACTACGGTTCGTCCCTACGACGTTACCCGAATGGGCGTACGTCGTTCACTGCCTCTCCGGCCAGAGATCCGGGTCCGGCGCGAACCGGATCCGCAGCTCGCCCTCGCGCAGCGAGGCCCCGGCGACGGTGCACCGCCGCAGCGCCGACGGCAGCGCCACGATCCGACGGAACCGCCCCGCCGTGACGACGAGTTCGTCACCGCGCCGGACGAGGTCCAGGTCGTCGCGTATCGCCCCGGGAAGCGGGATGTGCCACACGAGTACCCCGTCCTCGCCGATCCGGTCGACGACGGGCCACTCGACGGTGGAGGTCGTGTCGTTGACGCCGGGAACGGGTAGCGCGGCGAGGTCGTCGGTGCCACGCGGGTCATGGCCGAGATGCGGAACGGTCCGTACGTCGTACGACTCCCGCCACTCCTCCAGCACCTTGCGCTGCTGGGCGACGAGACCGCCGGGCCACTCCTCGGACACGACCCGGCTCGCGACGAGAACGTCGGGCTGCAGCCCCCGCAGGGCCAGGGCGAGCGCGGCCTCACGCACGGCATCGGCACCGGCGGGCCCGGGCTCGGCGACCAGTCGCAGGACGGTGTCCCGATCGGCGAGCACCGCCTCCACGGCCGCCAGCTCCGTGTCCCACCGAGCGGCGGTCTCGTACAACCACTCGGACGGCATGGGCACCCCGGCCAGCCGCCCGAGGATGGGCCGCAACGCCCGCGCGGCCTGCCGCTCGGCGGGCAGCAGCCGCCGAAGGTACCGGCGGAGTTCCTCGGGGAGGGAGAGCAGCGCGAGGGCCTGCGGAATGGCCGGCAGATCGACGACCAGCAACTCGAACCGCTCCGACAGCACGGCGTCGCGAAGGGCCCGGAGGATGGTGAGCTCCTCGGCCCCGGGGAGCGGGGTGACCTCTTCGGCGTCGAGCCGGGAGGCGCCGAGAAGGTCGAGAACGTTGGCGGCACGCTCCTGGAAGGCAGTGAGATCGTCCCGGAAACCGGCGGCGGCGTCAGGCCGCCATGCCGTGAGGTTCGGGGCGACGGAGACGGGCGCCGGGCCGGTCGTCGTGCCGAGGACCACACCGAGGCTGTCGGCACGGTCGGCGCTGAGAACGAGGGTGCGGGTCCCCTCACGGGCAGCCGCAAGGGCCGTAGCGGCAGCAACAGTCGTACGACCGACTCCGCCAGACCCGGTGATCAGGATGGTGCGCATGATGGGCAACGGTAACGGAGACGCCCTAAGGGGCGCGGGGCTGTTACATCAGCGGCTGCGCCGCGGGGCGCGACCAGCCACAACGCACCCGCACCCAAGAACGAGCCTACTTCTCCCCCGACTCCACCCGCTTCTTAAGACCCGCCAGCGCCCGGTCGATGATGACCTTCTCGGCCTTCCGCTTGATCATCCCCAGCATCGGGATCTTGACGTCCACGGTCAGCTGGTAGACGACCTCGGTCGCCCCGTCCCCGGCGGCCTTCAGGATGTACGCCCCGTCCAGCGACCGCAGCATCTGGGACTTCACCAGCGTCCAGGAGACCTCGTTCTCCCCGGTCCAGGTGTACCCCAGCACCTGGTCGTCCTTGATCGCCCCCGCGTCCATGACGAGCCGCACCTGCTCGGCCCGCCCCTGCGCGTCGGTGGAGAGGACCTCCGCCTCCTTCACCTCGCCGGTCCAGTCCGGATACCGGGCGAAGTCGGCGATCACCCCCATGACGTCGGCCGGTGCCGCCTCGATCGTGATGCTCGAGCTGGTGTGTTCCGCCATCGCCGTGGCTCCTCCAGATGCGGGCCGGTAATGAGGTCGTCCTGCGCACGTGTGTGCAGCGTGAAGGCTACCGCGCACGTGACCACCCGACTTCACCCCCACCTGCGTTCACTCACCATTCAAGAGCCCACGGCTTCCCGGACCCCGCGAAGTGCCCCACGTTCACGCACTCGGTCGTGCCGATCCGCATCCGGCGGACCAGTGGCTGGTGGACGTGGCCGAACAGGGCGTACCGGGGGCGGGTGCGGTGGATCGCGGACAGCAGGGCGGCGCTGCCCCGCTCGAAGCGGCGGGCCACCGTGTCGTAGACCAGCTCCGGGACCTCCGGCGGGATGTGCGTGCAGAGCACGTCCACCTCGCCGACCGCCTCGATCTTCGCCGCGTACTCCTCGTCGCTGATCTCGTACGGCGTGCGCATGGGCGTGCGCAGGCCCCCGCCGACGAAGCCGAAGGTCCGGCCTCCGATCTCGACCCGCTCGCCGTCGAGCACGGTGGTGCCCGGTCCGGCGTACTCCGGCCAGAGAGGCGGCATATCGACATTGCCGTACGTGGCGTACGTCGGTGTCGGAAAGGCGGCGAACATCTCGGCGTACTGCCTGCGCACCGCCTTCTCGATCGCCGCCGCCCGGTCCGCGCCGATGCCGGCCCACAGCCGGGCCCCGAACTCCCGCGCCTCCTCGAAACGACGGGCGGTGCGCAGCTCGACGAGGCGGTCGGCGTTCTCCGCCCCGAACAGGTCGGGGAAGATGCCGCGCGAGTGGTCGGCGTAGTCGAGGAAGAGCACCAGGTCACCGAGACATATCAGGGCATCGGCGCCCTCGCCGGCGCGGGCCAGGTCACGGGCGTTGCCGTGCACGTCGCTGACCACGTGCACACGCGTCCTGCGGTTTCCGGCTGGTGTGGATGCCATGGCGATCAAGGGTAAGCGTGTGCGGCATACGTGAACAGTGGCGGCGGGACCTGCGGTTACTGGCCAGTCAGTTAGCGGGTGGACTACCGTACGCAAAGGAACAGCAATCCGTGTGACGCAGCGAACATCTCGCCGGGACCCCCTGTCGAAGAAGCCATACCGGCGGGTAACGTCCGGGCAGTCCAGTCGTGCTCAGGATTTCAACAAAGGATCACCTGAGTACCTGCCCGAGCCTTGGACCCACCGTCGCATCACACAACGTCGTGGCGCCGGCGCCTTATTAGGAGCAGCAGTCTTGCGCGAGTTCAGCCTTCCGGCTTTGTACGAGGTCCCTGCGGACGGCAACCTGACCGACATCGTCCGCAGAAACGCCGCGCAGCATCCGGACGTCGCCGTCATCGCCCGCAAGGTGGGCGGCGAGTGGCAGGACGTGTCGGCGACGGCCTTCCTGGCCGAGGTGCACGCGGCCGCCAAGGGTCTCATCGCCTCCGGCGTACAGCCCGGCGACCGGGTCGGCCTGATGTCCCGCACCCGCTACGAGTGGACGCTCCTCGACTTCGCGATCTGGAGCGCGGGCGCGGTGACCGTGCCGGTGTACGAGACCAGCTCGCCGGAGCAGGTGCAGTGGATCCTGAGCGACTCCGGGGCCACCGCGATCGTCGTGGAGCTGGACAACCACGTCGCCGCCGTCGAGGCCGTACGCGACCACCTGCCGGCGCTGAAGCACGTCTGGCAGATCGACGCCGGCGCGATCGAGGAGCTCGGGCGCCTCGGCAAGGACGTCACCGACGCGATGGTCGAGGACCGCAGCTCGCTGGCGCGGGCGGACGACCCGGCGACGATCGTCTACACGTCCGGCACGACCGGCCGCCCCAAGGGCTGTGTGCTGACCCACCGCGCCTTCTTCGCCGAGTGCGGCAACATCGTCGAGCGCCTGCGTCCGCTGTTCCGCACCGGCGACTGCTCCGTGCTGCTGTTCCTGCCGCTGGCCCACGTCTTCGGCCGGCTGGTGCAGATCGCGCCGATGATGGCGCCGATCAAGCTGGGCATGGTCCCGGACATCAAGAACCTCACCGACGAGCTGGCCTCCTTCCGGCCGACGCTGATCCTGGGCGTCCCGCGCGTCTTCGAGAAGGTCTACAACTCGGCGCGTGCCAAGGCGCAGGCGGACGGCAAGGGCAAGATCTTCGACAAGGCGGCCGACACCGCGATCGCGTACAGCCAGGCCCTGGACACCCCGTCCGGCCCCTCGCTCGGTCTGAAGATCAAGTACAAGACCTTCGACAAGCTGGTCTACAGCAAGCTGCGCGCGGTGCTGGGCGGCCGGGGCGAGTACGCCATCTCCGGCGGTGCCCCGCTGGGCGAGCGGCTCGGCCACTTCTTCCGCGGCATCGGGTTCACGGTCCTGGAGGGCTACGGCCTGACCGAGTCCTGCGCGGCCACCGCCTTCAACCCCTGGGACCGTACGAAGATCGGCACGGTCGGGCAGCCGCTGCCGGGCTCGGTGATCCGGATCGCGGACGACGGCGAGGTGCTGCTGCACGGCGAGCACCTGTTCAAGGGCTACTGGAACAACGAGGCCGCGACGGCCGAGGCGCTCACCGACGGCTGGTTCCACACCGGTGACATCGGCACCCTCGACGAGGACGGCTACCTCAGGATCACCGGTCGCAAGAAGGAGATCATCGTCACCGCGGGCGGCAAGAACGTCGCCCCGGCCGTGATCGAGGACCGTATCCGCGCGCACGCGCTGGTCGCGGAGTGCATGGTGGTGGGCGACGGGCGGCCGTTCGTGGGCGCGCTGGTCACCATCGACGAGGAGTTCCTGGGCCGTTGGGCCGCCGAGCACGGCAAGCCCGAGGGTGTGACCGCGGCGTCGCTGCGCGATGACCCGGATCTGATCGCTGCGATCCAGGGCGCGGTCGACGACGGCAACGCCGCGGTGTCGAAAGCGGAATCGGTGCGGAAGTTCCGCATTCTGTCCTCCCAGTTCACGGAGGAGTCGGGCCACCTGACGCCCTCGCTGAAGCTCAAGCGCAACGTGGTGGCGAAGGACTACGCGGACGAGATCGAGGCCATCTACCAGAAGTAGAAGGCGAGTCGGGTCAGGTGTCTTCGGCGAGGACCCGGGTCATCGTCCGTTCCGCGAGCGCGGTGATGGTGACGAACGGGTTCACGCCGATGTTGCCCGGCACCAGCGAGCCGTCGGTGACGTAGAGCTTCGAATAGCCCTTCACCCGGCCGTAGTTGTCGGTCGCCTTGCCCAGCACGCAGCCGCCCAGCGGGTGGTAGCAGAAGTCGTCGGCGAAGACCTTGCTGGTCGAACCGAACAGGTCGTAGCGGTAGATCGTCGAGTTGGCCGAGTTGATCCGGTCGAACAGCTTCTTGGCCATGGCGACGGACACGGCGCTCTGCGCGGCGGTCCAGCCGAGCTTCACCCCACCCGTCGAGGAGTCGTACGTGAACGACGCCCGCTCCGGGTTCTTGGTGATCGCCAGATAAAGGCTGACCCACGTCTCCAGACCCGTGGGCAGCGGGGCGATCTCGGCGAAGACCGGGTTGTCGGTGTTGGCCCAGTCGTCGATGCCCATGACCGGCATGGTCGACTGGTTGGCGCCGGTCGTGTCCCAGAGGTAGTTGGCGCGGCCCACCATGGTGTTGCCGTTGGTCCCCCAGCCGGCCCCGACGCTGGAGTTCAGCGCGGGCAGCGCACCCGTGTCCCGGGCCCGGACGAGGAGTTCGGTGGTGCCGAGGCTGCCGCCGCCCAGGAACAGGTACGTGCAGCTGTACTGCTTGGTCTCGACGACCGCGCCGGTGACGTCGATGCGGTCGGCGGTGAGCAGCCAACTCCCGTCGCTCGCACGGGTGATGGACCTGACCTTCTCCAGGGTGTTGATGGTGACCTTGCCGGTGCCGAGCGCGGCGGCCAGGTACGTCTTGTCGAGGCTCTTCTTGCCGTAGTTGTTGCCGTAGATGACCTCCTGCCCGAGCGCGGATTTGGTGGCCGTGCCGGCCGCCTCCTTCTGCATGTAGGCGAAGTCGTAGACGCTGGGCACGAAGGTGGTCTTCAGGCCGGTGTTCTGAGCGTGCTTCCGGGAGACGCGGGTGAACTGGTACCACTCGGTCGACTCGAACCAGGTGGGGTCGACGGTGTTGACGCCGAGCATGGAGTTGGCGCGCGGGAAGTACGTGCCGTACATCTCGTCGGCGTCGACGGAGGGGAACTGCTCGGCGAAGTACGACTTGAGAGGCGTGACCGCCATGGACCCGTTGACCAGGGACCCTCCCCCGACACCACGCCCGACGTACACGGACATGTTGTCGAAGTGCACGCGGTCCAGGACGCCGGGGTAGGCGGTGATGTCCTTGTTGACGACGTCCAGCCACAGGAAGGTGGCCAGCGGCGCCTCCGTGCGCGTCCGGAACCACATGGAACGCTGGTCCGGGTTGGCGGTGTTGCAGAAGACCTTGCCGTCGGAGCCGGCGGTGTTCCAGAGCCGGCCCATTTCGAGGACGAGGGTACGGATGCCGGCCTGACCGAGCCGGAGGGCGGCGACGGCACCGCCGTAACCCGAACCGATCACGATGGCGGGGGCGTTGTCGACGGCGGCGGCCTCCTCGGCGGCCTGGGCCGACTGGAGACCGATGCGGGTGAGACCCGCGGCGGCCGCGGTCTGGAGGGCTACCATGCCCAGGATCTGACGTCTACTCAGCTGACGCTGCATCAGTTTTGCTGTCATGTGCGCAGCATCTGCGGATTATGCGCTTCCGGCTATAGCAACGCCTTCAACTTTTCTGCCAACAAGTCCCAGCGCCATTTCTCTTCGACCCACTCACGTCCCCGCTCCCCCATGCGGCTCCGCAGTTCCGCGTCGGCGAGCAGGACGGTGATCCGGTCGGCGGCCTCCTCCGGGGAGCCGCCGCGCACCACCCAGCCCGTCTCGCCGTCCAGTACGGCGTCGGGAGCGCCCCCGGAGTCACCCGCGACCACCGGCAGTCCGGTCGCCGAGGCCTCCAGGTAGACGATGCCGAGCCCCTCGACGTCGAGGCCGCCCCGGCGCGTCCGGCACGGCATGGCGAAGACGTCGCCGGCGCCGTAGTGCGCGGGCAGCTCGGACCAGGGCACGGCGCCGGTGAAGCGGACCGAGTCGGCGACGCCGGTCTCGTGGGCCAGCCTGCGCAGCTCCTTCTCGTACGGGCCGCCGCCGACGATCAGCAGTACCGCGTCCGGCTCGGCGGCCAGGATGCGCGGCATCGCGAGGATGAGCGTGTCCTGCCCCTTGCGCGGCACCAGCCGGGACACGCACACGACCACCGGCCGGTCCGTCAGCCCCAGCCGCGCGCGGATCGCGTCACCACCCGACCCGGGGTGGAAGGTCTTCTCGTCGACCCCCGGCGGCAGCTGCACCATCCGCTCAGCGGCTTGAGCAGTCAGCGCGGTGGCGATCCGCGAGCGCGTGTACTCGCCGAGGTAGGTGATCGTGTCCGTCGACTCCCCGATCCGCCGCAGCAGCTGCCGCGCGGCGGGCAGCTGGGCCCACCCCGCCTCGTGCCCGTGGGTGGTGGCCACCAGCCGCTCGGCGCCCGCCTTCCGCAGCGCCGGGGCCATCAGCCCGAGCGGCGCCGCCGCCCCGAACCACACCGACGTACAGCCGTGCTCCCGCAGCAGTCCGACCGCCGTACGCGTCGCCGCGGGCGTCGGCAGCAGCATCGTCGTACGGTCGCGTACGACGGTGAAGGGCTGCTCGGCGTCGAAGGCGGCGGTCGCCTCCACGCCCTCCTTGCTCCGCTTCCACGTGGAGGCGTAGACGACGAGCCGCTCGGGGTCGAGGCGCAGCGCCATGTTGTGCAGGAACGCCTGGATGCCACCGGGGCGGGGCGGGAAGTCGTTCGTCACGATCAGGGTCTTGTGCATCGCCGCCGACCCTACCGGGCCCGTCCGCGCGAGTGCGCTCGGCCACGTTTATGGCAAGTACACAGGTGGGCAGGACATCATGTTCCCCTCAAGCCGAAGACGGCGGGGCGACACGGACAGGGGCTCAGGTGGACATTGCGGGTGCGAGGCGGTCTCTCGCGGGACTGCTGACGACCTGGGGCCTGACCAGGCTCGTACTGCTTCTGTTCGTCTTCAAGGTGTGGGTCTTCCCGGGCCCGGACGTGACCAGCGACGTCTCGGTGATCTACCAGGGCTGGTACGAGGTGCTGCGCACCGGCACCTTCCCGCTGGACGACGTCACCTGGCAGTACCCGCCCGCCGCGTCCCTCGCGATCCTCTCCCCCGCGCTGCTGCCCTTCCTCCAGTACGCGTCGGCCTTCTTCGTGCTGGCCTTCGTGGCGGACTTCGCGGTCCTCGCACTGCTCCTGTACGCGGGCCTGCGCCCCGGCAAGTCGCTGCGCGGGGCCTGGGTGTGGGTGGTGGGCGTGCCGCTGCTCGGGCCGACCGTGTACGCCCGGTACGACGTGATGGTGACCGCGGTGGCGGTGGCCGCGCTGCTCGCCGGGGCCCGGCATCCCCGGGTGATGGGCCTGCTCGTGGGCTTCGGGGCGATGCTCAAGGTGTGGCCGGTGCTGCTGCTGGTCGGGGCCCGCAAGAAGGGCGCCTGGGCGTGGGCGGCGGGGACGGTCGGCGCGATCGCGGTCCTGTTCGCGGTGTCGATGCCGGGCGCCTTCTCCTTCCTGACCTTCCAGCGCAACCGGGGCACCGAGGTGGAGTCGCTGGGCTCGCTGGTCTTCCATGTGGCCCGGCAGTTCGGCTGGAACGGGCAGGTGCTGCTCAACTACGGCTCGGTGGAGTTCCTCGGACCCTGGGTGAACGTCGTCAGCTCGGCCGCCCTGTTCCTGACCGGGGTCGCGTTCGGCTGGCTGCTGCTGTGGCGGCTGATGGCCACCCGGTTCCTGCCGGGCACGCTCGCGGACGCGGCCTTCACCGGAGTGCTGATGTTCACGGCCACCAGCCGGGTGATCAGCCCGCAGTACATGGTGTGGCTGATCGGCACGGCGGCCGTCTGCGTCTGCTTCCGCAGCAGCCGGATGGGCCTGCCGGCCGGGCTGGTGCTGGCGGCCTGCTTCGTGACGGTCCTGGAGTTCCCGATCTGGTTCGCGCACGTGGTCACGAGCGACCTGCTCGGCGTCTCCCTCCTGGTCCTCCGCAACGGCCTCCTGGTGGTCGCCGCCGTCCTCGCGGCCCTGGAGCTGTGGCAGTCGACGGTCTCCCGCGAGCCGGTCCCGCCCCTGCCCGCTCAGGCGGCCCGCACCAGGGAGACCTCGGCGTCCTCCTGACGCCGGGCGCGGCGGAACAGCAGGGCCACCGCCGCGCACTGCACGGCCATGGCGAGCGCCAGCGCCAGGCAGATGCCCGGCAGGCCGAGGCCCGACAGGGCGTACGCCAGCGGGAGTTGGACCGCCGTGCCGAGCAGCGTCACCCGTAGCAGCGCCGACGCTCCCCCGCTGCCCTCGAAGACACCGCCCAGCGCGATGAAGCCGGCCATCAGCAGCAGGTAGGGCCCGACGCAGCGCAAGAACAGCACGCCGGCGTGGGCGATGCCGGGACCGGCGCCGAAGGCGGCCATGATCCAGGGGGCCGTGACGGCGAGCAGGACGGTCGCGGCAAGCCCGACCGTGCCGGACACCAGCATCGCCTGCCGTCCGATGGCGCGCCGCTCGTCCCGGCCCGTGCCCCGGGTGTGCGCGGTGTGGATCGAGGCGGCCTGCCGTACCGAGTAGAACGCCATCGTCGCGACGTACATGACCTTGTACGCGATCGCGTACGCGGCCACCGCCGTCACCCCGAGCCGTGCCACCACGGCGACCAGGACCAGCGCCCCGCCCTGCCGCACGGTGAAGTCGGCGGACATGGGCAGCCCGGTCGTCAGCGTCCGCCGCAGCGCCGCGCCGGTCCCCTCGGCGGGCCGCGCGGCGACCGCCGTCCGCAGCAGGGCGTTCCGCCGCAGCACCCGCAGCCCCACCCCGAGCGCCACGCACCGGCACAGCACCGTCGAGGCGGCGGCGCCCCGCACGCCGTACAGGTGGATCAGGAACGGGTCGCAGACCAGGATCAGCCCGTTGGCGAGCAGGGCGAGGCGCATCGGGGTGCGGGTGTCGCCGGCGCCCTTGAGGATGCCGTCGACGAGGTTCTGCGCGAAGAAGACGGCGATGCCGGGGAGGGAGATCGCGAAGTAGGCGACGGCGAGCGGGACGGCCGTACCGTCGCCCCCGCCCAGCACCAGCCGGGCCAGCGGCTCGCGCAGCAGCAGCCCGCCCGCCACCACCACGGGCGTGACCAGCGCGCACAGCGCCCAGCCACCGCGCACGGCCGCCCGGACGGCCCCGGGATCCCGCGCGCCCCTGGCATGCGCGACCAGCACCGTCGTGCCGGAGGCGAAGACCAGCGAGACGCCGAGCAGCACGTTCTCGGTGTTCGTCGCCACGGCCACCGCGGCCACGGCGGCGCCGCCGAGCCGGGAGACCCAGACGGTGTTGATGATCCCGGCGGCCACGGTGGCCAGGAGCGAGAAGTAGACGGGGTGGGCGAGCGAGACGAGCTGCTTGCGGTGAGCGTTCATGGAGTACACCCCTCTTATCGAGCTACATCGAAACGAGGTAGCTCGATAAGAGGTACCATGGTGTCACCGGAGTCCACAAGGAGAAGTCCGCAAGGAGGGAAAAGGCGTGCTGGAGCTGTCGATCCTCGGCTTCCTGGCCGAACAACCGCTGCACGGCTACGAGTTGAAGGAACGCATCAAGGCGCTCAGCGGTCATGTCCGCCCGGTCAGCGACGGCGCCCTCTACCCGGCCATCACACGCCTGGTCACCGCCGGAAAACTCGACCAGCACACCGAGCCCGGCGCGAGCGCGGCCCCCCGCCGGATCCTGTCCCTCACCGACACGGGCCGCGAGGACCTGCTGGAGCGGCTCCGGCACCCGAAGCGGGCGGAGATCACCGACCACGTCCGCTTCAACACCGTCCTGGCGTTCCTGCGGCACCTGCCGGACCGCCAGGAGCAGGCCGCGGTGCTCAGGCGGCGGCTGGAGTTCCTGGAGACGCCGTCGAGCTTCTTCTACGACGGCGGGAAGCCCGTGCGGGCGGAGGCGAGCGGCGATCTCTTCCGGGAGGGCATGCTGCGGGTGGCGCGGGCGACCGGCGAGGCCGAGCGGGCGTGGCTCAAGGAGGCCGTCGAGCGGCTGGAGCGCGCGGGTTGAGGTCCGGTCAGCCCAGTTCGTCCCGCAGATACTCCCGCCACTGCGCGGTGAACTTGTCCGGCGTCGTCCCGAGCACCTGCTTCAGCGCGCCCGCGACCGACCCGGCCCGGGTCCTGTGGTCGCCGACGGCCCGGTAGAACTCGCCGAGCCGCGCCGCGCCCCAGCGGTCGGCGATCATCCGGCAGGCCAGCCAGCCGCCCTCGTAGGCCTGCGCGAGCTTCGTCGCGTCGCCGCTGAACCCGAAGTCCTTGTCGGTCGGCAGCTGGGCCGGCGCCCGCCCGTCCGCCACCGCCCGCGCCAGCTCGGGCGCGGCCTGGCCGGCGGTGCGGCCGGTGCCGAGGTAGCCGATCCAGTCGGCGTACCCCTCGGAGAGCCACAGCGGGGTGGCCGCCGTGGTGTGGGCACGGGTGGCGACATGGGTGGTCTCGTGGGTGAGGACGACCTGCTTGCCGAGGGTGCCGAGGACGCCGTACGCGTCCGGGTTGACGATGATCCGGTCCGCGGGCGCGGTCGGCGGGCCGCCCACCTCGCCGGTGGTGACCGCGGCGATCCCGCGGTACTGGGAGGCGGGCGAGCCGAGCAGCCCCGCCATGCCCTCCAGCGACTTCGGTACGAGGACGACGACGTGCCGGGTCCAGTCGGTGCCCCAGGCCCCGGAGACGGCCGGTACGGCGGCGTCCGCGAGGTCCGCGTAACCGTGCAGCAGCTCGCTGGTCTGGCCGACGCCCAGGACGAGGCTCTCCTTGCCGCGGACGGCGGTCACCGAGCCCTGGTCCCACAGCTGTTGGGCCGACTTCTTGGCGGGCGCGTCGGAGAGCACGTACCAGTCGCCGTCCGGGTCGCGGGTCAGGGTGAGTGTGCGGCCGACGGTGACGGGGGCCTTGTCGTAGCCCTCGACCTCGTAGCGCAGCTCGGCGTCGGCGGTGGTCCGGTCGCCGGTGCGGTGCAGGGCGGTGACGCGGTACGACCAGGAGTGCAGCGGGATCCCGCGCACGTTCTCGAACCAGCCGGGCGCGCCCGTCGCCACGAAGGCCGCCCGGTCGCGGTCCATGATCGCCGTTGACCGCCGGTCCAGGACCCGCTGGAGGTCGCCCTTGCCGCCGTCGCCCGCGGACTGCCCGCCGCACGCCACCAGGGAGACGAGCAGCAGAACGAGAACCACCACCGCGGACCTCGGCGCCCGCCTACGACCAGCCACTTCAGGATCGTACGGCCGATCAGCCCGGCCGGTCAGACCCTGGTGACCGACGACACCGGCATCATGTTGACCGGGTCGTAGCGCACCGGCGCGCCGGGGTAGGGCGCGTGGATCACCTGGCCGTTGCCCACGTACATCGCGACATGGCTGGCGTCGGACCGGTAGACGACCAGGTCACCGGGTTGCGCCTGGGAGAGCGGGACCTGGTGTCCGGCGTACCGCTGCTCCTGCGAGGTGCGCGGGAGATGGACGCCGGCCTGCGCGTACGACCACTGCATCAGGCCCGAGCAGTCGAAGCCGGAGGGGCCGGTGGCGCCCCAGACGTACGGCTTGCCGAGCGCGGAGCGGGCGGCGGCGATGGCGGCGCCCGCGCGGGCGTCCGGCGGGACCACGCCGGTGAGGTCGGGGACGTCGCCGTCGCGGGAGGCGCGGTCGAAGGCGGCGCGCTCCGCGTAGGGCAGGGCGTTGAGCAACTGCCGGGCCTTGGCGAGCTTGCGTTCGACGGTCTTCTTGTGGGTGACCACGGCCTTGCGGCTGCGGTCCAGCTCGGCGAGCTTGCCGGCCGCCTCGGCGCGCTCCTGGGCCAGTTCACGCATGACGGACTGGAGTTCCCTGAGTTCACCGGCCTGGTGGGCGCCGATCCGGTCGAGGACCGAGGCCTTGTCGAGGTAGTCGGCCGGGTCGTCGGAGAAGAGCAGGGCGATGGACGGGTCGATGCCGCCGGAGCGGTACTGGGCGCCGGCCAGCGAACCGAGCGACTCCCGCATGGAGTTGATGCGCTCCTGCTGCCGGGCGATCCGGTCCTGGGCCTGGCCCACCTCGCGGCGCAGCGTCCCCGCGGTCTCGTCGGCCTTGTTGTAGGCCTCGGTCGCCTTCTCGGCCTCCTGGTAGAGCCGGTCCACCTCGGCCTTGGTGTCGTCGTGCGGTGCGGCGTTCGCCGGTACGGCTCCGAGGGCGGCGGCAGCGGCGGACAAGGCGCACAGGGCGGCGCCCGCGCCCCGGTTGAAACCGGAGGACGGTGCAAGGCGGCGATGTGACCCCACGGGAAGCCGCGCTCCTTCCGTTGGCGACAGGGACTGCCTCCCCGGCGCAGCGGGGAAACGCGGCAGACAGTAGCCCTGCGGCAGGGGCTCGACCAAAGACCTCGGCGGGCACACACAGTGACGCCCCGCCTCTGACGCAGGTCATCGGCGGGGCGCGGGGTCAGCTGAAGTTGTCGTAATTCGCTCGTTCGGGGGTCGTGTTGTGCCCGGTTGGAACGGGTACGGGCTCAGATCCGGACGCCGAACTGGAACGGCATGTTGCTGATCGACTCGTAGCGCACGACCGTGCCGGTGCGCGGGGCGTGCAGCACCTGGCCGTTGCCCGCGTAGAGGCCGACGTGGTGGTAGTCGCCGTAGAAGATGACCAGGTCGCCGACCTTGAGCTGGCTCTCGCTGTAGATGCGGGTGCCGGCGTTGGCCTGGGCCTCGGAGGTGCGCGGGATGGAGACGCCGGCCTGCGCGTAGGCCCAGGAGGTGAAGCCGGAGCAGTCGAAGGCGTTCGGGCCGGTGGCGCCCCAGGAGTAGGGCGAGCCGATCTTGCTCTGGCCGGCGGCGAAGGCGGCTGCGGCGCGGCTGGAGGCGGCGGTGTCGTCACCGAGGTCCACGCGGGAGCTGGCGGAGCGGCTGGCGCGGGCGTCCGCGGCGGCGAGGGCGGCCTTCTCGGCGGCCGTCAGCGTGTTGAGCAGCTTCTGCGCCTCGGCGAGCTTGGCCTGGACCGCCTTCTTCTGAGCGAGGAACGCGGCGCGGGTGTCGGCGAGATCCTTGAGCTTGTCGGAGGCCTCGGCCCGCTCCTGGGCGAGGGCCCGCTGCTTCTCCTGGATCTTCTTCAGCGCATCGACCTGCTGGGCGCTCAACTGGTCGGCCGTGGAGGCCTTGTCCAGGTAGTCGTCGGGGTTCGACGAGAGGAAGAGCTGGAGGGAGGAGTCGATGGAGCCGGTGCGGTACTGGGCCGCTGCCGCCAGGCCTATGGAGTCACGGAGCTCGTTGAGCTCCTCCTGGCCGCGGGCGACGTTGTCCTGGATGGTGGAGATCTCCTTCTGGAGCTTCCCCTGCTTCTCCTTGGCGCCGTTGAGCTTCTCGGTGGCCTGCTCGGCCTGCTCGTAGAGCTTGTCGACCTTCGCCTTGACCTCGTCCTTGGACGGCTTCTCGCTCGGCGCGGCGTTCGCGGCCTGGGCGCTGATGGCTACGGCGGCAGCAGCTGCGGTGGTGAGCACGGTCACGCGTGCACGGCTCGGCTGCTTGGGTCGACGATGGGACGCCACGGAGGTGAACTCCTTCTTTTGAGTGATCACCCGTTCGGAGGTTCGAGCCCAGACCCTAGTGACCTTCCTGTGATCAGTTCAAATCCTCAGGAGCAAAATCCTGTCACGCCATGCATTCTTTACACACAACTCACGTGCCGTGATCCCCGCCTGACACTACGTTGCGTGACAGATCCCGCGAATTCGGGCATTGCCACATCTTCCCGGGGGATAACCCCCGGACCCCCAGCAGAAAGACAGGTCGGACCACGCGACCGACACGGACATGCGCGGCAGACCCAGGCAAAGCCCCAGCCTCAACCTCGGCACCCAGGAGGGAAGTTCGGCCTTCAGGACAGGCGCTTCAGAAGCATCGCAGAAGCGACCGGTCGGGCACCGGCCTTGGCGACGCCGTCGGCCACCTCGCGGTCGGTGGAGGCGACGATGACGGGCCGCCCCGGCGGCTCGGCGCGGACCAGCTGGCGGATCAACTCGTCGGCGGTGACGCCGGGTTTCGAGAACAGCACCCGCACGCCCCGCGGCGGCGCCAGCAGCACCGGCGCGGCCAGCTCGGCCCCGTCGAAGACACAGGTGACCTCGGCGCCGGTCTGCGCGGCCAGCTGCGAGAGCTGGCCGAGGAGCCTCAGACGCTGCTTCTCCAGGGGCATCTGGGGATAGCCGGTCTTGGTGACGTTGTAGCCGTCGACCACCAAGTGCGCCTGGGGCAGGGCGAGCAGCTGGTCGAGGATGGCCGGATCATGCTCGGACAGGGCGCGCGCGGCGATGTCCTTCGGGGTCATTCGTCCCGGTTCGACCGCGTCCACGGTCTCCGCGGGCCGTACCGACACGGGCGGCAACGCCAGTTCCCGGCGCAGCCCTTGGGCCGCGTCCAGAACGGTGTCAAGAAGCAGACGGACGCGCATGTCCTCGACACTGCGCCCCTCCCGCGCTGCTTTGCGCGTGGCCTCCAGGGCCGCCTCGGCCTCCCCGAGCCGCGCCTTCAGCCGCCGCGCCTCGCTCTCGGCGGCGGACACCTGGGTCTGCCCCTCGGTCCGCGAGGCCTCCATCTCGGCGTGGATCTTGCGCAGGGCGGCCTCGCCGCGCTTGACGTCGCTGAGGGCCGCGCGCAGCTTGCGGTGAAGCGATTCGGCTTCCTTCTTCGCCGACTCCAGCTCCGCGCGCAGCCGCTCGGTCTCGGCGCGGGTGAGGTCCCGGGCGGCGGCGAGTTCCTCGCGCAGCCGCTCCAGCTCGGCCCGGCTCTCCTCGCCGGCCCGCTCGGCGTCGGCCCGCTGGGCCTCCTCGCCGGCCGCGGTCACCAGCTTCACCCAGCCCGTGGGCCGTAGCACATAGGCCGCGGCCGCCACGTCGAGCGGATCCGCGGCCGGGGGCGGCGAGCCGGAGTCGAGGGCGCCGGTGAGTTCCGGCTGGGCCTCTCTCAGCTTCTCCCCGATGCGCTGGCGGAACAGCGGATCGGTCTCCAGCGCGGCCGCCATCGCGTTCCCGGCGAACTTGGCCCGCCGGTTGGGGGCGAACCGGGCGTACTGCCGCAGCTGCGCGGGCAGTTCACCGACGGTCAGCCCGCCGAAGCCGTCCGAGACGATCTGGACGACCTTCCGGCGCACCCCGTCGGGCAGCGGACGGTCGAGCACCTCAGCGGCGCCGTCGCCCGGCCCCCCGCCTTGTGTCTCCACCATCCGTCACACCCCATTTACTGTGCGGGGCCGCTCCCTGTCAGGAGCCGGCGCCCGGCCTGTCCACGAGTTCCACCTGATCCACCGCGTTGCACCAGCGACAGCGCACCGACTCGATGGTCTCACTGACCACCTCGCGCTCCTCGACCTTCGGCTCTCCGGCCAGGTCGAGGTGGACGTACTCGACGACCTTCGACGAGCGGGTCACGTCGAACCGCGTGAGGTTGCCGCAGAGGGTGCAACGCCACCGCGTCGCGGCGGTGGGCAGGGGAACCGTCATCGTGACTGTTCGCTTTCCTTCTAGTCTCCGTGACGCGCCAGCTTCCCTGGAGCGTGTGGCCGTAACCCTACGGCCTGGCGGCAACTCGCCGCTGGTCCGTCCACGGCGGCGAGGCGGTCTGGGCGGCTGCGCCCTGTTACGTCATGCTCTGTGGTCATGATCAGCAACTGGAGCGGTACGGCCGGCAGGGCGCTCAGAACGGTCCGGAGACCCTCGGCACCGGTCACGTACGGGCTGATCGCCGTGTGCTGTCTGGCCTTCGTGGTCGGTCCCGCCGGGGGCTGAATCCGGCCTACGGCTCCGGGGACGCGCTGCTCGCCGCCCAGCGCGCCTACTTCCACCGCTGGGGCGTGGTCCCGGCCGAGCTGTTCGAGGGCTCGGCGCGGGCCGCCCTGACCCCGGCCACGGCCCTGTTCGTGCACGGCAGCTGGGTGCACCTGCTGGGCAACATGCTCTTCCTCTACGTCTTCGGGGTCATGACCGAGGAACGCATGGGCCGCGTCCAGTTCACCCTCTTCTACGTCGGCTGCGGCTACCTGGCCCTGCTGGGGTACGCAGCGGCCAACTCCGCGTCCGAGCAGTCCCTGGTCGGCGCTTCCGGGGCGATCTCGGCGGTCCTCGGGGCGTTTCTGTACCTGTTCCCCGGGGCCAGGGTCACCAGTCTGCTCCCGTTCCTCTTCTTCCTCCCGCTGCGCTTCCCGGCCTGGGTCGTCCTGCCCTTCTGGGCGTCCCTCCAGTGGCTGGCGGCGGGCCGGGCGCCCCAGGGCCCCGGGGTGGCGTATCTGGCGCACATGGTGGGCTTCGGCCTGGGCTTCCTGTACGCGTGGGCCCGTTTCCGCCGTACGACTAGAGTGAAGTCCGCCCCAGCTCCGGCCCCCGAGGGAGAGAACCAGCCGTGATCACCGCGATCGTCCTCATCAAGACCAGCGTGGACCGGATCCCCGAGATCGCGGAGCGGATCGCCGCGCTGGACTCCGTCAGCGAGGTCTTCTCGGTCACCGGCACGTACGACCTGATCGCGATGGTCCGGGTCAAGCAGCACGAGGACCTGGCCGAGGTCATCCCCGGCAGCATCAGCAAGATCCCCGGCGTCGAGGCCACGGACACCCACGTCGCCTTCCGCACGTACTCCCAGCACGACCTGGAGGCGGCGTTCGCGATCGGGCTGGACAGCTAGGACTACAGCTCCAGGGCGGCGATTCCCTTCGCGGTCGCCACGTAGGCGCGGCTGCCTTTGATCACGGGGCTGTGGACCCCGCCGTCGGGCTCGGGGTCGGCGAAGGGCAGTTTTCGGCGCTGCTTGCCGTTCGCGTCCACGACGTGGAGGGCGCCGTCCAGGCAGACGTAGACGGAACTCCCGACGACAGTGGGATCGCTGTGGTCCGCGCCGCCCTGCGGGGCGTCGAAGACCCACCTGGTCTTCCCGGTCGCGGGGTCGATGGCCGCGAGGCTCCCCTGGTCGGTGGTGACCGCGAGGCCGCCGAGGCGGACCGAGGTGAAGTAGCGGCCGCCGCCCGCGTCGTCGTTCTCGACGCTCCACAGGACCTTGCCGCCGGTGCTGATGCCGTGCAGGGCCTCGGTACCTCCGGACCCCACCATCAGGGTGCTGCCGACCAGGGTGGGCCGCCCCGGGTCGATCCCCGCCGGTGCCGACCAGCGCAGGTTCCCGTCCATCAGACCGAGGGCCTGCACGAAGTTCCCGAAGGTGCCGACGTGGACCAGGCCGTTCCCCACCGTCGGCTCGCTGGTGGGCGCCCCGTCGGTCCGCCGCTCCCAGACGACACCGCCGCCCGAGCTGTAGGCACGGACACCGCCCTCCTCCGACGTGGCACCGGTCGTGACCAGCACGAAGTCACCGGCGACCACGGGGAACTGGCTGCCGCCCCCGTCGATCTTCTTCGTCCAGCGGACCCGGCCGTCCGGCGCGACCGCACACAGCTTCGACGCGCCCTCGCCGCCGTCCTCCAGCAGGCAGTACGCGCCGTCCGCGGTCGCCACCGGCGGCATCACGGGACCGCCCAGGTCGACGGCCCACAGCTTCTTCCCGGCGGGGGTCAGCGCGTGCAGGGAACCGTCCGCGCCCCCGACGTACAACCGGTCGCCGGCGGGTGACACCGCGACGCACGCCCCATGCCGCCCGCCCGCACGGCCGCCGAGCCCACCGACGTCGTAAGTCCAGCTCACCCCGGCGGGCAGCGTGGCACCCGCCGACCGGTCGCTGGACACGGACGTACCGGGAACTCCGTCTCCGGATCCCGACGGGTCCTCACCACCCCGGTCCCGCAGCCAGAGCCAACCGCCGGTCCCGGCCCCGGCGGCGACCACGGCCCCACCGACCAGCACTCTCAACATGCCGCGCCGGGAAGGGCGTTCGGCGATCGGCGCGCCCGTGTCGGCAGTCACGTCCGGTACATCCGGTAGGTCCGTCACCTCGGTGACCGTCATCGGGGCGACGTACTCGACCCGGCTCTCCCGCTCCCCCGAGTCCCGTTCCGGAAGCCAGCGTTCGGTGTCGCCGATGGAGGGAGCCGGGTCCGCCGGGGGCAGGTACCAGCCGGCGCGCAGGCCCCTGCCCAGGGAGTCGGCGGTGTGGCCGACCGCCGCGGGCAGCCCGGCCGGGGCGAGCCGGGTCGCCGGGTCCTCGGCCAGGCAGGACTCGACCAGCGGGCGGAGCGCGTCCGGGACACCGGAGAGGTCGAAGTCGCGGGTCAGGATGCGCAGCAGGATCACCGAGTCCTGCCCCTCGCCGAAGGGTTCCCGACCGGCGGCCGCGTACGCGAGCACCGCGCCCAGCGAGAACACGTCGCTCGGCGGGCCGACTTCGGCGCCGTTGCGGATCTGCTCGGGCGAGACATAGCCGACCGAGCCGACGACGGCCCCGGTGTTGGTCAGCGCGGTCGCCTCCAGGGCCCGTACGATCCCGAAGTCGATGACCCGGGGGCCGTCCGGCGAGAGCAGGATGTTGGAGGGCTTCAGGTCCCGGTGGACCATCCCCTTGGCGTGGATCGCGGAAAGGGCCTCGCCGAGCGCGGCGCCGAGCAGCCGTACCGCCTCCTCGGGCAGCGCGCCGTGGTCGAGCACGGCGTCCCGGAGGTTCGGCCCTTCGACGAACTCCGTTGCCATCCAAGGCCGTTCGGCCTCGGTGTCGGCGTCGACGACCCGCGCTGTGTACGTCCCCGCGCCGCCGATGGTCTGCGCGGCCCGCACCTCCTGCCGGAACCGGGCCCGGAAGGTGCGGTCCTCCGCGTGCTCGGCCCGCACCACCTTCACGGCCAGCCGCAGCCCGCCCCGCCCCTCGGCGAGGTACACCTCTCCCATACCGCCCGCGCCGAGCCTGCCCAGCACCTCGTACGGTCCGATCCGTCGCGGATCGTTCGCGCGCAGCGCTTCCACCCTGTGCTCCCCCTGTCAGCGTCCTGCTGCTTGAGGAGGAGCGTATACGTCGGACGTCGTACGACGCCTCAGACGGCCGGCACGCAGCGGCCGTCCTCGGTGCGGTACTGCCACTTCGCGCCGACCGTCACGAGTTCCCTGACGGCGTTCACGAACCGCTCCACGTGCTCGTCCGGGGTGCCCGCGCCGAAGCTCACGCGGATCGCGTTGAGGGACTTCTCGCCGGGCGCGGCCTCGGGGGCGCCGCACTCGCCCTGGGTCTGCGGGTCGCTGCCCAGCAGGGTGCGGACGAGGGGGTGGGCGCAGAAGAGGCCGTCGCGGACGCCGATGCCGTACTCGGCGGAGAGGGCGGCGGCGAAGTGCGAGCTGTTCCAGCCCTCGACGACGAAGGAGATCACGCCGACGCGGGGGGCGTCGTCGCCGAAGAGGGAGAGGACGCGGACCTCGGGAACCTCGGCGAGGCCCGTGCGCACCTTCTCGATCAGGTGCTGCTCGCGGGCGACCAGGGTGTCGAAGCCGGCCTCGGTGAGGGCCTTGCAGGCGGAGGCGATGGAGTAGGCGCCGATGACGTTCGGGGAGCCGGCCTCGTGCCGGGCGGCGCTGTCGTGCCACTCCACGTCGACTCCCCCGTCCTCCCGCCGGGTGACCTTGCGGCTGGCGCCGCCGCCCGCCAGGTAGGGGTCGGCGGCCCGGAGCCAGTCGGCGCGGCCGGCCAGGACGCCGGAGCCGAAGGGGGCGTAGAGCTTGTGGCCGGAGAAGGCGACCCAGTCGACGTCGAGGTCCTGCACGGAGACCGGGTGGTGCGGGGCGAGCTGGGCGGCGTCCAGGACGATGCGGGCGCCGTGCGCGTGGGCGGCGGCGGCCAGCTCGCGGACCGGCCACAGCTCGCCGGTGACGTTCGAGGCACCGGTGACGCAGACCAGGGCCGGGCCGTACGGGTCCCGGTCGGCGAGGGCCTGCTCCAGGGTCTCGACGGCCTGGCGCGGGGTGCGCGGGGCGTTGAGGTAGGTGACCCGGGCATCCTTCCAGGGCAGCAGGCTGGCGTGGTGCTCTGTCTCGAAGACGAAGACCTGGCAGTCGGCGGGGAGGGCCGCGGCGAGGAGGTTGAGCGAGTCGGTCGTGGACCGGGTGAAGATCAGCTGGTCGTCGGCACGGCAGTCCAGGAACTCGGTGACCGTCTTGCGGGCGTTCTCGAAGAGGTCGGTGGAGAGCTGGGAGAGGTAGCCGGCCCCGCGGTGGACGCTGCCGTAGTAGGGCGCGTAGGCCGCGACGTCGTCCCAGACGCGCTGGAGGGCGGGGGCGCTGGCCGCGTAGTCGAGGGCCGCGTAGGTGACCTCGCCGCCGGTGACGAGCGGGACGGTGACATCTCGGCCCAGAACGGGCAGCGGGGTGCAAATGGCCTGGGCGGAGGCAGCGGTGGAGACAGACATGGGGGAGCTCCCGGGGAAGGCAAGAAAGAAGGTGAGAAGGGGTACGCAGAGGCGGGGCTCAGCGGCCCTATCGCATTCGCTTGCTCATGGGGAACTCCTCAGACGACCGCGCTTGCCGTGAACCTTGCTGTTCACGGCCTGGTCCTCACCCGGGGCACCCCGCCACGGACGGAGGGTTGCCGGACAGTCGGCCGGGGCCTCATGACTGTCACTCATGACCTGGTACAGGAACGTACGCGAGGTGATCGCGGTCCCGCAACTCGTGTCCGAATTACGGGACCGCGCACCCCTGCTACGCGTTGCTGGCCGCCACCCAGCGCTCCAGCGCCCGCTTGGCCGACCCGGAGTCGATCGACTCGGCCGCCTTCGCCATCCCGGCCCCGATCTGCTCGGCCAGGGTCCCGGTGCCCGGATCGAGAGCCACGAGGGCCGCCGCCGAGTTCAGGAGTACGGCGTCACGGACCGGGCCCGTCTCGCCGTCGAGCAGGCGACGGGCGACGTCGGCGTTGTACGCCGGGTCAGCGCCCCGCAGCGCCTCCACCGGGACCAGCTCGATGCCGACGTCACGCGGGTCGAAGGTCTCCTCCGTGACCTTGCCGTCCCGGACGATCCAGACGCGGGAGGTCGCCGTGGTCGTCAGCTCGTCGAGGCCGTCGTCGCCGCGGAAGACCAGGGAGGAGTTGCCGCGGTCCGCGAAGACGCCGGCCACGATCGGCGCCATGCGCGGGTCCGCTACACCCACCGCCTGCGCCCGCACCTTCGCGGGGTTGGTCAGCGGGCCGAGCGCGTTGAACACCGTACGGATGCCCAACTGGCCGCGTGCGGCGCCCACATGACGCAGCGCCGGATGGAACTTGATCGCGAAGCAGAAGGTGATCCCGGCCTCCTGGGCCACCTCGGGCACCCGCTGCACGGGCAACTCCAGGTTGACGCCCAGCTTCTCCAGGACGTCGGACGCCCCGGACGCGGAGGACGCGGCCCGGTTGCCGTGCTTGACGACCCGGGCGCCGGTGCCGGCGACGACGATCGAGGACATCGTGGAGATGTTGACGGTCTTCGCGCCGTCGCCGCCCGTGCCGACGATGTCGACCGTCGGGCCGGGCACCTCGATCACGTTCGCGTGCTCGTACATCGTGCGGACCAGGCCGTTGATCTCCTCGACGGTCTCGCCCTTGGCCCGGAGGGCCACCACGAACCCGGCGATCTGCGCGTCGGTCGCCTCGCCGCGCATCATCAGGTCCATCGCCCACGCGGTGTCGTCGGTGCTCAGGTCACGGCCGCCGAGCAGACCGTTCAGCAGGCCGGGCCAGGAACGGCCCGCCGCGGTGTCGCCTCCTGCGGGGGTCACAGCGCTCATAAGGCCGCTCCTGAGGGTCGTAAGACATGGTTCAACAGATGCCCCCACCCTATCCAGCTCAGGGCATGCAGAAGGGCCCCGTCCGAACACCGGACGGGGCCCTTCTGGTGCGCTGTGGCGAGCGCAATGACAAGCAGTGATCAGTGGTGGCCGTGGCCGCTCGTGATCTCCTTGTACTCCTCGACGGTCGGCTTGGCGATCTGCGACTCCTCGCCGTAGTACGCCTCGCTGAGCTTGGCGCGCAGCTTCTCGGAGCCCTTGACCTTGCGCTCGACGCCGTTCTCGTCGACCGTCGGGCCGATCTCGGCCGGCTTGTACTGCTCGTGCGCGGTGAGGGTGTGCAGCGCGTCCTGGCTGAGCGGCTCGTGCACCTCGATGAACTCACCGTGCGGCAGGCGCTTGATGATGCCGGACTCGCGGCCGTGCAGCACCTTGTCCTTGTCGCGGCGCTGCAGGCCGAGGCAGATCCGCTTGGTGGCGATGAAGACCAGGACCGGCATCACGAAGAAGGCGACACGCACGAACCAGGTGATCGCGTTGATCGACAGGTGGAAGTGCGTGGCCCACAGGTCGTTGCCGCCACCGATCATCAGCACGAAGTACCAGGAGATCCACGCGGCACCGAACGCGGTACGCGTCGGGGCGTTGCGCGGACGGTCCAGGATGTGGTGCTCGCGCTTGTCGCCGGTGACCCAGGACTCGATGAACGGGTAGACCGCGATCGCGACCAGGACCAGCGGGAAGATCACCAGCGGGATGAACACGCCCAGGACGAGCGTGTGGCCCCAGAGGTTGATCTCCCAGCCCGGCATCGTACGGATCAGGCCCTCGGAGAAGCCCATGTACCAGTCGGGCTGGGCGCCGGTCGACACCTGGTCCGGTCGGTAGGGGCCCATGGCCCAGATCGGGTTGATCGAGGCGATCGCCGCGATGGCCGCGATGACGCCGAAGACCAGGAAGAAGAAGCCTCCGGCCTTCGCCATGTACACGGGCAGCAGCGGCATGCCGACGACGTTGTTGTTGGTCTTTCCGGGGCCCGCGAACTGCGTGTGCTTGTGGTAGAAGACCAGGATCAGGTGGCCCACCAGCAGACCGAGCATGATGCCCGGCAGCAGCAGGATGTGGACCGAGTAGAACCGGGCCACGAAGTCGCCGCCCGGGAACTCGCCGCCGAAGAGGAACATCGACAGGTACGTGCCGACGACCGGCACGGACAGGACCGCGCCCTCCATGAAGCGGACACCGGTGCCGGAGAGCAGGTCGTCCGGGAGCGAGTAGCCGGTGAAGCCGGTGAACATGCCCAGGACGAGCAGCAGGAAGCCGAACAGCCAGTTGACCTCACGCGGCTTGCGGAACGCGCCCGTGAAGAACACGCGCATCATGTGCACGAACATGCCCGCGAGGAAGATCAGCGCGGCCCAGTGGTGGATCTGCCGGATCAGCAGACCACCGCGCACGTCGAAGGAGATGTGCAGGGTCGAGCTGAAGGCCTCGGACATCATCTGGCCCTGCAGCGGGATGTAGCTGCCGTGGTACTCCACCTCGTTCATCGACGGGTGGAAGAACAGCGTCAGGTACACACCCGTGAGGATGAGGATGATGAAGCTGTACAGGCACACTTCACCCAACATGAACGACCAGTGGTCGGGGAAGATCTTGCGCATGTTGCTCTTGGCCAGGGAGTAGATCCCCAGCCGCCCGTCCGCCCAGTCGGCGACGCGCTCGCCGGCCGGCGCTTTGCCGCGCCGGGCCTCGGTGCTGGTGTTGGTGCTCATCCGCGCTCCCAGAATGCAGGACCGACGGGCTCTTCGAAGTCGCCGAGCGCCTCGAGGTAGCCCTCGTCGTTCACGCTGATCCGCAGCTGCGGCAGGGCGTGACCGGCGGGGCCGAAGATCACTCGGGCACCGTCGGAGAGGTCGAAGGTGGACTGGTGGCAAGGGCACAGCACGTGGTGCGTCTGCTGCTCGTACAGCGAGATCGGGCAACCGACGTGGGTGCAGATCTTCGAGAAGGCGACGATGCCCTCGTGCGACCACTCGAGCTCGCGCTTGTCCTTGATGTTGTCCGGCTGCAACCGGACGATCATCAGGGCCGCCTTGGCGATCTCGGTCTGGAAGTCCTCGTCGTGCTCCTCCAGGCCCTCGGGCTTGGCGAAGGTGAGCGAGCCGACCGCGACGTCGGAGGGACGCAGCGGCTCGTTCGTGTTCATGTTGACGAGCAGCTTGCCCTTGGACCACAGCGTGTGGCGGAGCTTGGTGCCCGGCAGCGGACCGAGGTCGCGCAGCAGCATGACGCCGGAGAGCGGGAACAGGGCCAGCGCACCGAACATGGTGTTGCGGATGAGCTTGCGGCGGCCGAGCGCGGACTCCTTGGCGCCCTGCTTGAAGTCGGCCATGACCTTGGCCTTGACCTCGGGCGACGCCTCGATCGGGTGACGCTCGTCGGCGATCTCCTCGTCGGACATCAGGGTGCGGGCCCAGTGGACCGCGCCCGCGCCGATCGCGAACAGTGCCAGACCGAGGGTCAGGCCCAGCGCGAAGTTCAGCGCGTTGATGTGCCCGATCGGGAAGACGTAGATCGCCTTGTCGTGCGGGATCGCCACGTAGGAGGCGATGAAGCCGACCGTGGCCAGCATCGAGACCGTGAACAGCATGGCCACCACACGCTCGGACCGCTTGGCGGCCCGCTCGTCGATGTCCTGCACCCGGTGCTCGTGGGGCGGCAGTCCGGGGTCGGCGAACGGGTCCTGCTCGTCCGCGACGCTTACGGCGCCGTGCGCGTCCTGCTCAGCGGGCAGGTTCTCTTCTGGAATGTCTTGGCTACTCATGACTTCTTGGCCTTTGCGGTCCGAGCGGCGACCCAGACGGCGACCGCGATCAGCGCGCCGAGTCCGAAGATCCAGGCGAACAGGCCCTCGGAGACCGGGCCGAGACCGCCCAGCTCAAGGCCGCCGGGGCTCTCGGTGTCGTCACCGTTGACCGCGTTCAGGTACGCGATGATGTCCTTCTTGTTCTGCTCCGACAGCGTGGTGTCGGGGAACGACGGCATGTTCTGCGGGCCGGTCAGCATGGCCTCGTAGACGTGCTTCGGGTCGACGCCCTCGAGGTCCGGCGCGAACTTGCCGTGCGTCAGCGCACCGCCCTTGCCGGTGAAGTTGTGGCACTGCGCGCAGTTGGTGCGGAACAGCTCGCCGCCCTTGGCGATGTCGGCACCGTCGGGGCCGTACTGCGCCTTGGTGGGGACGGTCGGGCCGGCACCCAGGGAGGCGATGTACGCCGCGAGCTGGTCGATCTCGGCCTGCGTGTAGATGACCTTCTTCTTCGGGATCTGCGCGCCCGGCTGCTGGGCCGGCATACGGCCGGTGCCGACCTGGAAGTCGACGGCCGCGCTGCCCACGCCCACGAGGCTCGGACCGTCGGAGGTGCCCTGACCGCCGGTTCCGTGGCACGTTGCGCAGCCCACGGAATAGAGCTTCTTGCCCTCGTCGATGGCGAGAGACTGGGAGGTTTCATCGGCCTGCGCCTTGCTCGCGGGCGCGAACGCGGCGTACAGCCCCCCAGTGGCCGCCAGCGCGAGGAGTAGGACGACGACCGCCGCCAGCGGATGGCGTCGTCGTGCGGAGAGCTTTTTCACGGATTACCCCGGTGTCAGGATCTTCAGCGTCGATGCTTCTGGGATGTGCGCCCGCCAGGCGCACGCGGGAACGGGCCCGGCTACTTGATCAGGTAGATCGTGGCGAAGAGGCCGATCCACACGACATCGACGAAGTGCCAGTAGTAGGACACGACGATGGCCGCGGTCGCCTGCTCGTGAGTGAACCTCTTGGCCGCGTAGGTGCGGCCGAGAACGAACAGGAAGGCGATGAGGCCGCCCGTCACGTGCATGCCGTGGAAGCCGGTGGTCAGGTAGAACACCGAGCCGTACGGGTCGGAGGACAGGGAGAGCCCGTCCTTCTTCACCAGCTCCGTGTACTCGAAGATCTGACCGCCGATGAAGATCGCACCCATCACGAAGGTGACGATGAACCAGCCCCGGAGCTTCTTCACGTCCCCGCGCTCGGCGGCGAAGACGCCGAGCTGGCAGGTGAGGGAGGAGAGCACCAGGATCGTGGTGTTGGTCGCGGAGAACGGAAGGTTGAGGCTGCTCGCCATTTCCTTCCAGTGATCCGGACCGGTCACCGATCGCAGGGTGAAGTACATCGCGAAGAGGGCCGCGAAGAACATCAGCTCGGAACTCAGCCAGATGATGGTTCCGACGCTGGTGAGGTTCGGCCGGTTGACCGACGGGTGCGCGTGCCCGGTTTCTACTGTCGTTGCTGTCGCCACGACCGACATTATGTCGGTCGCTTATCCCGCCCTCACTCCGGGGGGTGCCGTTCGGAGTGTCCGCACCGTGTGTACTGCCCGGATGGCCCATCGAAGCCGTGTTCCAACAGGTGTTGACGCGGTGTTCATGGGAGTAGCATCCGCCCCATCGGCAACCGATGTTCCCGACCAACGATGCGGAGGAACGATGCAGGCGACCGCCACGGTGCTGGTCTACAGCGATGACTCCAACACCCGCGAACAGGTCCGGCTGGCGACCGGACGCAGGCCTGCGCCGGACGTCCCCGTCGTCGAGTTCGTGGAGTGCGCGACACCCGCCGCCGTACTCAAGGAGCTGGACAAGGGAGGTATCGACGTCTGCGTCCTGGACGGCGAGGCCGTGCCCATGGGCGGCATGGGTGTGTGCCGGCAGATCAAGGACGAGGTCTTCAACTGCCCGCCGGTGCTGCTGCTGATCGGCCGGCCCCAGGACGCGTGGCTCGCGACCTGGAGCCGTGCGGACGCGGCGGTGACCCATCCGGTGGACCCGGTGGAGTTCGCCTCGGCCCTGGCCTCCCTGCTGCGGCAGAAGCGGCTTCAGCAAAGCGCCTAGACGCTTTCCGGCCTGAGCCTCGCCACCTGGGCGGGGCTCGGGCCGTCGGGTGTCCCGGCGACCAGCGCACTGCCCGTGCGCCACTTCTTCCAGCCCATGTTCCAGTCGCCGAAGCCGTTGCCGAAGGTCTCCATGGTGTCGCCGTAGGAGTTGACGACCTTCACCACGTCGCCCTCGTTGATGTGGTCGAAGAACCACTCGGCGTTGGAGGTGCTCATACCGGTGCAGCCGTGGCTGACGTTCTCGTAGCCCTGTGAGCCGACCGACCAGGGCGCGGCGTGCACGTACTCGCCGCTCCAGGTGACGCGGGTGGCGTAGTAGACCGGGAGGTCGTACGAGTCCGCGGAACCCTCGGAGATGCCGACCGTGGTGCCGCGCATGCGTACGAAGTACTCCTTGCCCAGCACCACTTTGACGCCGTTGCGGGTCTCGAAGCCGGGCTTGCCGGTGGTGACGGGGATCTCGTTGATCTCCTCGCCGTTCTTGTAGACCGTCATGGAGTGCGAGGAGGCGTCGGTGAGGGCGATGACCCGGTCGCCGATGCCGATCTTCAGGGGCTTGGACTCGGCGCCCCACAGACGGTCGCTGATCTTGACGCCGTCCAGGTTGCTGTGGACCGTGACGGTGGCGTGGGCGGGCCAGTAGTCCTTGGGCCGGTAGTGGAGCTCCTTGTCGTCCACCCAGTGCCAGGCGCCGTCCACGGCGGGCACCGAGTCGACCCTGAGGCCCCGCTCGATGATGGCGCGCTGCGCCTTGTCCTTGACCGGCTTGTTCAGCTCGGCGGTGATGGGCTGACCGACGCCGTAGGTGCCGGACTTGGGCCCGAACGTCACCTTCAGGGGCTTCTTGGCGGTGGGCCTGCTGGTGTCGAAGGCGAGCGTCTTGCGGCCGGGCGCCCCGTCCTCGTCCTCGGTGCTCACCCGCACCGTGTAGTGGGCGTTGGCGGCGAGCGGGGAGGTGCTGTGCCACCGGGTGCCGTCGGCGTTGAGTTCGCCCGTCACATAGCGGCCTGTGGCGTCCGTGGCGGTGACGTCCGTGATGCGGCCGTCGTCGTCCTCGGCGGTGACCTCCAGGGGCTTGTCCGGGTCGGCCTTCTTCCCGTTGCCCGAGGGGCCGTTGAAGGAGATCTGGTCCGACGCGTCGTACGGCTTGGCGGTCAGCGGGTTGCCGCCGCTGCCGCAAGCGGTGCCGCCCGCGCCGAGGGCGATCACCAGCAGCGTGCAGCTGACGACGGTGCGGGTGCGCGGAGTGTGGTTCATGACCATCACGCTATGGACGTTCGTCAAGGACGGCGCGCGGAGTAACTCGTACGAGCGACCCGTGCTGGTGCAAAAGCAGGAGCCCGGACCCTCCTGACGGAGTGTCCGGGCTCCTGTGAGCTCAGCGTGTGCTACTGGGTGCGGTTCTCACCGCGGTAGTACTCGAAGACCCAGCCGTACAGGCCGATCATGATGATCGGCGCCGAGAAGTACAGCAGCCACCAGCCGATGGCGATGGCCAGGAAGGCCAGCGCGCCACCGACGCCGAGGGCGAGCGGCTGCCAGCTGTGCGGGCTGAAGAACCCGACCTCGCCGGCGTCGTCCGCGACGTCGGCCTCCTTGTTGTCCTGCGCGCCCGCGTCGACCCGCCGGGCGGTGAAGCCCAGGTAGAAGCCGATCATGATGCACAGACCGAAGGCCATGAAGAGCGCCGTGGTACCGGCCGCCTCCTTCGACCACACGCCATAGACGACAGCCATGGCGAGGACGAAGACGCTCAGCCACATGAACATCTTGCCCTGAACCTTCACTTGCCGGCCTCCTTGCCACCAGCCAGAGCCTTCTCACCGTGAGGCGCGTTCTCGAGCTGGTCGAGGGCCGCGATCTCAGGGTGATGCAGGTCGAACGCCGGGGATTCGCTGCGGATCCGCGGCAGGGTGAGGAAGTTGTGCCGCGGCGGCGGGCAGGACGTCGCCCACTCGAGCGAGCGGCCGTAGCCCCACGGGTCGTCGACGCCGACCGGCTTGCCGTACTTGGCCGTCTTCCACACGTTGTAGAGGAACGGCAGGATCGACAGGCCGAGCAGGAAGGAACCGATCGTCGAGACCGTGTTCAGCGCGGTGAAGCCGTCGGCCGCGAGGTAGTCCGCGTAACGACGCGGCATGCCCTCGGCACCCAGCCAGTGCTGCACCAGGAACGTGGTGTGGAAGCCGATGAACAGCGTCCAGAAGGTGATCTTCCCGAGCCGCTCGTCGAGCATCTTGCCGGTCATCTTCGGCCACCAGAAGTGGAAGCCGGAGAACATCGCGAACACCACGGTGCCGAAGACGACGTAGTGGAAGTGCGCCACCACGAAGTACGAGTCGGAGACGTGGAAGTCCAGCGGCGGCGAGGCCAGGATGACGCCGGTCAGACCACCGAAGGTGAAGGTGACGAGGAAGCCGGTCGCCCAGAGCATCGGTGTCTCGAAGGACAACGACCCCTTCCACATCGTTCCGATCCAGTTGAAGAACTTCACGCCGGTCGGTACGGCGATGAGGAACGTCATGAAGGAGAAGAACGGCAGCAGCACACCGCCGGTGACGTACATGTGGTGCGCCCACACCGTCACGGACAGACCCGCGATCGCGATGGTCGCGCCGATCAGGCCCATGTAGCCGAACATCGGCTTGCGGGAGAAGACCGGGATGACCTCGGAGATGATGCCGAAGAACGGCAGCGCGATGATGTACACCTCTGGATGGCCGAAGAACCAGAAGAGGTGTTGCCACAGCAACGCTCCGCCGTTGGCCGAGTCGAAGACATGTGCCCCGAATTTCCGATCCGCCTCCAGCGCGAACAGCGCGGCGGCGAGGACGGGGAAGGCGAGCAGGACCAGCACGGCCGTCAGCAGCACGTTCCACACGAAGATCGGCATGCGGAACATGGTCATGCCCGGCGCGCGCATGCAGATGATGGTGGTGATGAAGTTGACCGCACCGAGGATCGTGCCGAAGCCGGAGAAGGCCAGACCCATGATCCACATGTCGGCGCCGATGCCCGGCGAGCGGACCGCGTCCGACAGCGGGCTGTAGGCGAACCAGCCGAAGTCGGCCGCACCCTGCGGGGTGAGGAAGCCGCCGACCGCGATGGTGGAGCCGAACAGGTAGAGCCAGTAGGCGAACATGTTCAGCCGCGGGAAGGCCACGTCCGGCGCGCCGATCTGGAGCGGCATGATCCAGTTCGTGAAGCCGGCGAACAGCGGCGTCGCGAACATCAGCAGCATGATCGTGCCGTGCATCGTGAACGCCTGGTTGAACTGCTCGTTCGACATGATCTGCAGACCAGGGCGGGCGAGCTCGGCGCGCATCAGCAGCGCCATGACGCCGCCGATCAGGAAGAACGCGAACGACGTGACGAGGTACAGCGTCCCGATCGTCTTGTGGTCAGTGGTCGTCAGCCACTTGATCACGACGTTGCCGGGCTGCTTGCGCCTGACCGGCAGCTCGTCCGCGTAGTGGGACCCTGCTGCCGCGGCACCCTGGGGTTCGTTGAGGATGCTCACAGGTTGTTCGTCTCCCGGTTCTTCTCGTGGCTCGTCTGCGCGATGCCGGCGGGAACGTAACCGGTCTGCCCCTTCTTGGCCAGTTCCTTGAGGTGCGCCTCGTAGCGGGCCTCGGAGACGACCTTCACGTTGAACAGCATCCGGGAGTGGTCCGTGCCGCACAGCTCGGCGCACTTGCCAAGGAAGGTGCCTTCCTTGTTGGGAGTCACCTGGAAGGAGTTGGTGTGGCCGGGGATGACGTCCATCTTCATCAGGAACGGCACCACCCAGAAGGAGTGGATGACGTCACGCGAGGTGAGGACGAAGCGGACCGTCTTGCCCTTGGGCAGCCACAGCGTCGGACCCGGGTTGCCGGTCTGCGGGTTCTTCGTGCCGGGCGTGCCGACGTCGTAGACACCGCCGGCGTTCGCCGGGAACGCGTTCTTGAACCGGTCCGGAATGGCGTCCAGGTTCTTGTCGGTCTTCGCGTCGCCGGTCACGCCCTCGACGGGCGTGATGTAGTTGAAGCCCCAGCTCCACTGGAAGCCCACGACGTTCACCGTGACGTCCGGCTTCTTGTCCGTGAGGCTGAGGAGCTTCGACTCGTCGCGGGCCGTGAAGTAGAAGAGCACCGAGACGATGACGAGCGGAACGACCGTGTACAGCGCCTCGATCGGCATGTTGTACCGGGTCTGCGGAGGTACCTCGACCTTGGTGCGGCTGCGCCGGTGGAAGATCGTGCTCCAGATGATCAGGCCCCACACCAGCACGCCGGTGGCCAGCGCGGCAGCCCAGGAGCCCTGCCACAACGAGAGGATCCGCGGAGCCTCTTCGGTGGTGGGGGTGGGCATACCAAGGCGGGGGAAGTCCTTGTATGTGCAACCGGTGGCGGTCGCCAGGACCAGGCCCGCGGTCATTGCCTGCAGCAGCTTCCGCCGCATCGGGCGCCGCGGCGAGCGGTCGGAGCCGTTGGGACTCACGTAGCGCCTTCCCGAGAGTCTCGCCCGCGCGGTATGGCTGCGGCCTGGCCTTCTCGGTGGTCGGTCGCCGTCCTGCGTCGGGCAGGGGTTTGGATGTTTATGCGGACCAAACCCTAGCCGACGCCCTCCGGGGGTTCGCGGGGAGGGGGGCCTAGTGGGGTGGGGGTTCGCTGGATTGGCGGCTGCGGGTGGGTTGTGGCTGGTCGCGCAGTTCCCCGCGCCCCTGCGGCGTTAGCGTTGACCTGTGTCTTACTTCGACGCTGCGTCCAGTGCTCCCCTCCATCCCGTAGCCCGTCAGGCGCTGTTGGCCTCCCTGGACGAAGGGTGGGCCGACCCTTCCCGCCTGTATCGCGAGGGGCGGCGGGCCCGGATGCTGCTGGACGCCGCCCGGGAGGCCGCTGCCGAGGCCGTGGGGTGTCGGGCGGACGAGCTGAGCTTCACCTCCTCCGGGACCGCGGCCGTACACACCGGTGTTGCGGGCGCGTTGGCCGGGCGGCGGCGCGTCGGGCGTCACCTGATCGTGTCTGCCGTCGAACATTCCTCGGTGCTGCATGCCGCCGACGCGCATGAGGCCGGGGGCGGAACAGTCACCCAAGTGGGTGTGGGCCGATCGGGCGCGGTGGATGCGTCGGGCTACGCGGCCACCCTCCGGGAGGACACCGCTCTCGCCTGTCTCCAGTCGGCCAATCACGAGGTGGGGACCGAGCAGCCGGTGGCCGCCGTGGCCGACGCGTGCCGGGCGGCCGGGGTGCCGTTGCTGGTGGACGCGGCTCAATCGCTGGGGTGGGGGCCGGTCGACGGGGACTGGTCGTTGCTCACCGGCAGTGCGCACAAGTGGGGCGGGCCCGCCGGGGTCGGGGTGCTCGTCGTACGGAAAGGGGTGCGATTCGCCGCGCAAGGGCCCGCCGACGAGCGGGAGTCCGGGCGGGCGGCCGGGTTCGAGAACCTGCCGGGGATCGTCGCCGCCGCGGCTTCGCTGCGGGCCGTGCGGGCCGAGGCGGAGCAAGAGGCGGTACGGCTGCGGGAGCTGACGGAGCGGATCCGGGTACGGGTGCCGCGGCTGGTGCCGGACGTGGAGGTGGTGGGCGATGCCGAGCGGCGGCTGCCGGGGACCGTCACCTTCTCCTGTCTCTATGTCGACGGGGAGACCCTGCTGCACGAGCTGGATCGGCAGGGTTTCTCCGTTTCCTCCGGATCGTCCTGCACCAGCAGCACTCTGACGCCCAGCCATGTGCTCAAGGCGATGGGGGTGCTGAGTGAGGGGAATGTGCGGGTTTCTCTGCCGCCGGGGACGCCCGAGGCCGATGTCGAGCGGTTCCTGGAGGTACTGCCGGGGGCCGTGGCGGGGGTGCGGGAGAAGCTGGGGGCGCCGGTTCCCGTGACGGTGCGGCAGGAGGACGCGCTGGTCGTGGACGCGCTGGGGAAGCTGTGCCCGCTGCCCGTCATCGAGCTGGCGAAGGTGATCGGGGACGTGCCGGTGGGCGGGACGGTACGGGTGCTGGCCGACGACGAGGCGGCGCGGCTGGACATTCCGGCGTGGTGCGAGATGCGGGGACAGGAGTACGTCGGTGAGGAGCCGGCGGACCACGGCTCTGCCTATGTGGTCCGCCGGGTCTCCTGACTAGACCAGGTGCTTCTGGACCTCGGCGGCGGCCTCGTCGCCGTACGCCTTGGTGAAGCGGTCCATGAAGTGGACCCGGCGGAGCTGGTACTCCTGGGTGCCGACCGTCTCGATGACGAGGGTCGCGAGCATGCAGCCGACCTGGGCCGCGCGCTCCAGGGAGACGCCCCAGGCCAGCCCCGACAGGAACCCGGCGCGGAAGGCGTCGCCGACGCCGGTGGGGTCGGCCTTGCGCTCCTCCTCCGCGCAGCCGACCTCGATCGGGTCCTCGCCGACCCGCTCGATCCGGACGCCCTGCGAGCCGAGGGTGGTGACGCGGTGGCCGACCTTCGCGAGGATCTCGGCGTCGCTCCAGCCGGTCTTGGACTCGATGAGCCCCTTCTCGTACTCGTTCGAGAAGAGGTACGTGGCACCCTCCAGCAGTATCCGGATCTCGTCGCCGTTCATCCGGGCGATCTGCTGGGAGAAGTCGGCGGCGAAGGGAATGGACCGGGAGCGGCACTCCTCGGTGTGGCGGAGCATCGCCTCCGGGTCGTCGGCGCCGATCAGGACCAGGTCGAGGCCGCCCACCCGGTCGGCGACCGTCTTCAGCTCGATCTGGCGGGCCTCGCTCATCGCGCCCGTGTAGAAGGAGCCGATCTGGTTGTGGTCGGCGTCGGTGGTGCACACGAAGCGGGCGGTGTGCAGGGTCTCCGAGATACGGACCGAGTCGGTGTCGACGCCGTGCCGCTCCAGCCAGGCGCGGTACTCGTCGAAGTCGAAGCCGGCCGCGCCGACCAGGATCGGCTGGGTGCCGAGCTGGCCCATGCCGAAGGCGATGTTCGCGCCGACGCCGCCACGGCGTACGTCGAGGTTGTCGACCAGGAAGGAGAGCGAGACCGTGTGCAGTTGGTCCGCTACGAGCTGGTCGGCGAAGCGGCCGGGGAAGGTCATGAGGTGGTCGGTGGCGATGGAGCCGGTGACTGCGATGCGCACGGCGAGGACTCTCCTGTGGGGAGACGGATTGACAGTTCACGCTACCCGGTCGTAGGCGGCAGGCTGAAGCGGTCGGGGCGGAGCCGTGGTGGGACGCGGAAGTGGCCAAAACTACCCGATAGTAGATCTTTCTTCGCGGGGTTCGGCGTGCATACGGTTCCGTCATGACGAAGCTGAAGGTCCCCGTTCCGGCCCCGGTCGACCTCGAAGGCGACCTCGCGTCGCTGCGGGGCGACTGCGCCCGGATGGTTCCCCACTGGGCCGTGCCCGACCGGATCACCGCCCGGCCGGTCTCCCCGTCGCTCATCCACGGCGTGACCGTGCCGCCGAGGTCGGCGAGGCTCCTGGACGCGATGTCGGACTACGGCGACTGACGGCGCCGCCACCGCCCGGTACCGGGCCACGGCGGCCGGAACGGCGTCCGTGGCCCGTATCGGCGCGTGCGAGGGAACCGTGCGCTCCCCCGGTGCGTCCCATCGCCGTCCCCCGGAAAGGGGATGCGCGATACGACCCCACTCCGCCCGTTTTGACAGGGTCGGGTCAGGGTCATGGACAGCTGTGCACGTGAAGGAGCGATGCGGTGAACACCGAGCGACCCGACAACGACGCCGCCGGCTCCGCCGAGGAGCGGGGCGACGGGGAGGAGCGGCGCGCCACGGGCGCGGGGACTCCCGAGGGTACGGAGGCCGACGCAGGCGCTCCTGAGCGGGCCGCGGACGCGGAGGCCGACGCGGGCCGGGTGAGCGCGGAGACGGAGGGCGACGGCGAGAGGGCGGGCGCGGCGGAGGCCACGGCGGCTGACGCCGAGACGGCCGATGCGACGGAGGCCACCGCGGCTGACGCCGAGGAGGCCGGTGCGGCGCAGGCCACGACGACCGACGCCGAGACGGCCGAGCTCACTCCGATGGACAAGCCCGGAGCCGCGCGGGACGGTGCCGCCGGAGGGGCTGGTGCCGCCGACGAGGCCGCCACCGCCGACACCGACACCGACACCGACACCGACACCGAGAGCCTCCGCCCGGAGGCATCGGCCCTCGCGAAGTCCGCCGCCGAAGCCACCGCTGTCGAAGAGCCGGAAGCCGCTCAGGCGGGCGCTGCCGAAGCGGCCGGGTCTCCGGAGGTCGCCCCCGCCGAAGTCCCCGGCCCCCATGAAACTCCCGCCGACACCCCCCGCCCGCCCCGGCGGCGCTCCCCCGCGCTCATCGCCTCCGTCGCCGCCGCCGTGCTCCTCGTCGGTGGTGGGGGTGCGTACCTCGCCGCCTCCGCTTCCGGCGGGTCCGGTGGGGGTACGAGTTCCGGGGCGTCCGGGGATGACGGGACTCCCCCGCCGCTCGCGCTCGACGGATACAGCGGGGGCAACGGCGTCGCGCCCGGGGAGCCGAATCCGTACGGGGTGACGTACGAGGCAGACGGCGGTCTTCCCGGTGGGCCCTCGTCGGCGGCCGTCTACAAGGCCTCCGGCGAGGTCACCAAGGACGAGGTCGCGCGGCTGGCCAAGGCGCTCGGGCTGGACGGGACGCCCGTGGCTCAGGGGCAGGCCTGGCAGGTGGGGCCGAGCAAGGACGGATCCGGGCCGAGTCTCGTCGTGAACAAGCAGGCGCCGGGGGCCTGGACCTTCCACCGGTACGCCGCCGGGACCGACGCCTGTCAGAGCACGATCGTGTGCCAGAAGGATCCGGCCAACCCGGCCGGCGACACCGTCAGCGAGGAGGCAGCCAAGAAGGCCGCCGCGCCGGTTCTCAAGGCGGTGGGTCAGGACGACGCGAAGGTCGACGCGAGCCAGGTCATGGGCGCGCAGCGGGCCGTGAACGCCGATCCGGTGGTGGGCGGACTGCCCACTTACGGCTGGACGACCGGGCTGACCGTGAGCGCGCAGGGCGAAGTGGTCGGCGGCAGCGGGCAGTTGAAGGCGCCGGTGAAGGGCGACACGTACCCTGTGCTGGGCGCGAAGAAGACGCTGGAGCTGCTGAACGCGGCGCCGACCGTCGACCACCGCATGGGCATCGGCGGCTGCGCCACCCCCGTACCGCTGAAGGACCGTCTCGAGCAGCCGTGCGGTCAGGGGACCTCGGCCGCGACGGCGACGGCGACGCCCGCGCAGAACACGGTCACCGTCGAGAAGGCGGTGTTCGGGCTGGCCTCGCACACCGTCGGCGGGCGGGCCGCGCTGGTGCCGTCCTGGCTGTTCGAGGTGCGGGCGTCGGGCGCGCAGGACCCCTTCACGGTGACGTATCCCGCGATCGACCCGAAGTACCTGGCCTCGAACACACCCTCCGGTGAGCCCACCCCGTCGGCGACCGGCCCGAGCGACCAGCCGACCTCGGCGCCGGCCACCCGGGACATCAAGGTGGACGGCTACACGGCCGACGGCAACGCGCTGACCGTCACCTTCACGGGCGGGGTCTGCGGCGACTACGACGCGAAGGCGACCGAGGGCTCGGCCCAGGTGACCGTGACGGTGACCGAGACGCCCTGGCAGGGCAAGGTCTGCATCATGATCGCCAAGGAGATGACGAAGACGGTGCAGCTGGACGAGCCGCTCGGCGACCGGACGGTCGTCGGCTCGGACGGCAAGGAGATTCCGCAGGTGAAGCCGGGGGCGCGGCTGCCGCGGACGACGGCCGAGGTGCAGTAACCCGCAGCAGCCCCGGACGTGCGCGAAGGCGGCGGCCCTGTCGGAGGGGGCCGCCGCCTTCGGCGTGTTCAGGACTGCGGGGCTTAGCTGAAGCTGTCGCCGCAGGCGCAGGAGCCCGTCGCGTTCGGGTTGTCGATCGTGAAGCCCTGCTTCTCGATGGTGTCGACGAAGTCGATGGACGCGCCGCCCAGGTACGGGGCGCTCATGCGGTCGGTGACGACCTTGACGCCGCCGAAGTCCTTGACCACGTCGCCGTCGAGGGAACGCTCGTCGAAGAAGAGCTGGTAGCGCAGGCCGGAGCAGCCACCGGGCTGGACGGCGACACGCAGGGCCAGGTCGTCACGGCCTTCCTGGTCGAGCAGGGCCTTGACCTTCGCCGCGGCGGCGTCGGACAGGATGATGCCGTCGGTGACGGTGCTGGTCTCGTCCGATACGGACATCTACATCTCTCCCGGGTTGTACGGAGACTGCTTGCCGACGGTTCCAACCGCCGGGGCCGCGGATTCATTCCGGGCCGAGCACTTGTCTTTGTCTTTCGCCTGCCTTTCATGCTCGCACACGCGAGCCGAAGCGAACAGCGGCCCAATGGGGCCCGGCGGCACGATGGCGGGATTCACGTCACATCGACGCAATGACCATCGTCAAGGTGACGTGAAGCGGGTTATGATAGATAACGTCAGTTCGACGAAAAGAAAGGGTGCGTGTCGTGACCACCGCCCAGACCCCGGAGCTCGACGTACAGCCGTCTCCGCTCGCCCTGCTGCTGCTCGGCCGCGAGGCCGACCCGAGGAGTGAGCGGGGTGTCGAGTGCCCCGGCGACCTGCCCTCGCCCTCCGACCCGGACCTGGTCGAGCGCGCCCGTGCCGCCAAGGCGAAGCTCGGCGACAAGGTGTTCGTGCTCGGCCACCACTACCAGCGCGACGAGGTCATCCAGTTCGCGGACGTCACGGGCGACTCCTTCAAGCTGGCCCGGGACGCGGCCGCCCGCCCGGAGGCCGAGTACATCGTCTTCTGCGGTGTGCACTTCATGGCCGAGTCCGCCGACATCCTGACGTCGGACGACCAGAAGGTGGTCCTGCCCGACCTCGCCGCCGGCTGCTCGATGGCCGACATGGCGACGGCCGAGCAGGTCGCCGAGTGCTGGGACGTGCTGACCGAGGCCGGCATAGCCGAGCAGGTCGTGCCCGTCTCGTACATGAACTCGTCCGCGGACATCAAGGCGTTCACCGGCAAGCACGGCGGCACGATCTGCACCTCCTCCAACGCCCAGCGGGCCCTGGAGTGGGCCTTCGAGCAGGGCGACAAGGTGCTCTTCCTGCCCGACCAGCACCTGGGCCGCAACACCGCCGTCCGCGACATGGGCATGTCCCTGGAGGACTGCGTCCTCTACAACCCGCACAAGCCGAACGGCGGCCTGACCGCCGAGCAGCTGCGGGACGCGAAGATGATCCTGTGGCGCGGCCACTGCTCGGTGCACGGCCGCTTCTCCCTCGAATCGGTCGAGGACGTCCGCGCCCGTATCCCCGGGGTGAACGTCCTGGTGCACCCCGAGTGCCGGCACGAGGTCGTGGCCGCGGCGGACTACGTCGGCTCGACGGAGTACATCATCAAGGCGCTGGAGGCGGCCCCGGCCGGCTCCAAGTGGGCCATCGGCACGGAGCTGAACCTGGTCCGCCGCCTCGCGAACCGTTTCGCGCCGGAGGGCAAGGAGATCGTCTTCCTCGACAAGACGGTCTGCTTCTGCTCGACGATGAACCGCATCGACCTCCCGCACCTGGTCTGGGCCCTGGAGACCCTTGCGGAGGGCAAGCTGGTCAACCGCATCGAGGTCGACCGGGAGACCGAGGCGTTCGCGAAGCTGGCGCTGGAGCGGATGCTGGCGCTGCCGTAGCCGCAGGGCCTCGTCTCACCCCGACTCGGACGTCCGGTCGGGGTGGGCGGGGTCGAGGCTGAAGAGGGTGCCGTCGGGGGTCATGACGGTCACGGCGCCGCCGTACAGGAGGACCTTGGGACTGGCCGCGTCGTCCGGCGATCCTCCGTCGGTCCGGGCGGCGGTCTCCCACAGGAGGGTGCCCTTGCGGGTGTCCAGGGCCGCCACCCGGCCGCTGGGGCTGGCCAGGTAGAGGGTGTGGGTGCGGGAGTCGTAGGTCGGCGGGCCGGAGTACTCCACGCTGGTGCGGGTCTGCCAGAGGGCCTTGCCGGTCAGCGCGGACACCGCGGTCACCTGGCCGTTCGAGCCCGTGATCCACAGGGTGCCGACCGCCAGCGTCGCGGAGCCGTCGTACGTCTTCGCAAGCTTCGTCGTCACCTGGCCCCCGGTCGTCGGGTCGGTCAGCAGGATCCTGCCGAACGTGGAGTCCTCCAGGGACACCGAGCCGCTCTCGCCCTCGGCCAGGAGCAGCGCCGGGTGGCTGTCCACGACTCCGATGAGACCGCTCTCGAAGGGGACCTGCTGGCGAGCGGTGACGGTTCCGTCGCCGGTGTTCACCTCCAGGAGCGCGGAGTACTTCGCGTTCTGCTCCGTCGGGTAGCACTGGGCGTACAGGCCGCTGCCGGCGGACAGGAAGGTGCAGTAGTCGCGGGCGGGCAGCTGCATCACCCAACGGGCCGCGCCGGTACGGGGGTTGCGGGCGGTCATGGTACGGCCGCCGGTCTCGGGCGTCAGGACCAGGCTGCCGGACATGACCGGGTCGACGTCGCCGTCGACCTTGCGCTGCCACAGCTCGTTGCCGTCCTTCGCGTCGAGGGCGACGACCGCGGTCGGGTTGGTCGCGGAGCCCTCCTTGGCGACGGCCTGCCGGACGAGGACCACTCCGTCGTACACACCGACGACCGAGGAGTTGTACCCGGTGGGGTCGTCGCCCGGTGCGGCGAGAGCGGCGCGCCAGACCGTCTTCCCGGTCCGCCCGTCCAGCCGCACCGGCAGCACGCCGTCGCCTCCGCAGTAGACGGCGTCCCCCTGGCTCAGACACTCCGACTGGCTGCCCGACGGCGGACCGTCGGCCGCGCCGAGCGCGTTGACCTCGCCCCACCGCGCCTCCTTGAACACCGTGGTCCGCCAGGGCGTCCAGCCGGTGGGCACGGCGGCCCAGCGGGAGGAGGCGGGCGCGGGGCTCGATCCGCCGCTCCAGCTCTGCGGGAAGCCGGGGCCGTAGGTGATGTAGGCGAGCAGTCCGAGCCCCACCGCGCCGACGGTCCCGACGGCCGCCCAGAGGGGGCGGGCCAGGCCACGGCGGCCCGATCCGGCCGTACCCGATCCGCTCGCACCCGATCCGCTCGTACCCGATCCTGCGCGGCCGCCGCCCCTGCGGCCCGAACCGGTCGCTGCCGTGCGGTCGGTGGCGTTGCCGGGGAACGTGCCCGCGCCGAGCAGCCCGTCCGAGCGGAGGGTCATGGTGGGCGGGTCGGCGGGGTCCGGTTCGGGCAGGGCGTCGGCGAACTCCTTTGCCAGTACGTCGAGTCCGGGCCGGTCGGTGACGTCCTTGGTGAGACAGCGCTCCAGGATCGCGCGGAGCGGCTGGGCCACGCCGTCCAGTACGGGCGCTTCGTGCACGACCCGGAAGGCGGTCATATAGGGACTGTCGGCGTCGAACGGGCCGCTCCCGGTGGCCGAGAACACGAGCAGCGCGCCGAGCGAGAAGACGTCGGAGGCGGGGCCGACGGAGCGGGCGTCGGTGAACTGCTCCGGGGACATGAAGGGCGGGGTGCCGATCAACTGCCCTGTCTCGGTGAGGGTGTTGCCGTTGCCGCTCTCGGCGGCGCGGGAGATGCCGAAGTCGATGACGCGGGGGCCGTCCTCGGCCATGAGTACATTGGCCGGCTTGAGGTCCCGGTGCACGACGCCGGCCCGGTGGATGTCGCGCAGGGCCTCGACCAATCCGAGGGCCAGTTGCCGCAGTTGGGCCGGGCGGAGGGCCCCGAACTCGCGTATCTGCTCGGCGAGGGAGCGTGCCGGCACGTACTGGGTGGCCATCCAGGGCCGTACGGCCTCCGGGTCGGCGTCGACGACGGGTGCGGTGAAGGCGCCGCTCACTTTGCGGACGGCGTCGATCTCCTGCCGGAACCGAGCGCGGAAGACCTGGTCCTCGGCGTACTGCGCATGCACCACCTTGACGGCGACCTCACGCCCGGAGCGGGCCCGCCCCCGGTACACGATCCCCATCCCACCGGCCCCCAGCCGATCGACCAGCCGGTACCCGCCGACCGACTTCGGGTCGTCCTTGTGCAAGGGCACGCCCGAATCCCCTCTCTGCGCGCGGCTGTTCGAGGGGTCAGCATATGTAACGAGGGTGACGGGGGAGGTGGGTGCGGGTGGAGAGTCTGCTGAGACCGATGGCGAGCCGGCTGCGACTACAACTCGATGGGGCGATGAGCAAGCGCCCGATCCACCAGTCGTATACGCCGCCTCCACGCTGGATGGGCTGCACATGGTGCAGGACATATAGACATCGCAGTTTGCCCTGATTCGTCAAACCGTTGCGCCAATTCTCAGCCGACGTGAAGGATTCGAAAGCGATCGGGATTTGCCGGATCTCGATCCACGACCTGGACCGGCGGCCAGGCCCACTGCCGGACGCCGATGCCCGGCGTGCGGGAGAACCGGATCTGTCCGCGGGTGCCCTCGACCTCAACGCGCGGCCAGGATCCGGCAGTTCGCGCCCGGTCCGCGCCGCCGGCGCGCAGTGCTTCGGCCAGGGCGGTGACCGTGTCGTAGCCCTCGAAGGCGACGAAGGAGGGTGCCGTCCGCACCCAGCAGCGCCGCCCATTCCGCGAACTCCGGCTGTCCCGCCGGTGCGCCGATCAGGACCTCGGCGAGGCGCTCGTCACCGCGGACGGACTTCACGATCGGCACCGTCGGCTCCGGGTGACCGACCAGGAGGAGGAGGGCTGTCGCGCCGTTGGCGGCCAGTTCGTCGCAGAGGGTCTTGGGGGTGAGCGTGCGCATGTCGAGTTCGGTGACCGTGCCGCCGTGTGGCGCGAGGTGGTCGCGGAGGACGCGGGTTCCGGAGGCCCAGTAGACGCTCGGTTGGGTTGCTACGGCGATGTGGGGGTGACCCGCGCCGAGGAGGAAGTCGGCGTAGAGCCGCCAGCCACGGGATTGTGCTGGAGCTATGCGCGCGACCCAGTTCGTCGGCTGGTCGGTGAGCTCGTCCAGCACCGCCGATGAGCAGAGGAAGGGAACGCCGAGGGCGTCCGCCCTCGCGGTGGCGGCGCGCGCGACCACGCTGTGGTACTCCCCCGCCAGCGCGGCCACGCCCAGGCCGGCCAACTCCTCCACGGCCGCCGCGGCCCGGTCCGGGTCGGCCGCGGTGTCCCGGACCAACAGTTCGAGTGGCCGTCCCTCGATCCCGCCGGCCTCATTGACCTCCCGCACCGCCAACTCAAGTCATGATCACCCGGACATGCAGCCTATGCACGCACAAGCCCACGTTCCAGGGCCCGTTCCGCCCAATGGGCACAACAGCCGTGCCCGCCCCGGGACTTCTCCCGGGACGGGCATGGTGGGAATCAGTGCGGTCAGACTCCGGCCGGCTCCGGTTCTTCTTCGGCGGCCGGGGTCGGCTGCTGCGAAGGCAGCCCGCCCTTCCTCGCCGCCCGCTTCCTCGCCCGCCGCTCCTTGCGGAGTTCGAGCATCGCGTACAGCGTCGGTACGAGCAGCAGTGTCAGCAGTGTCGACGTGATCAGGCCGCCGATCACCACCACCGCGAGCGGCTGGGCGATGAAGCCGCCCTCTCCCGTGACACCCAGGGCCATGGGCAGCAGGGCGAAGATGGTCGCCAGTGCGGTCATCAGGATGGGGCGCAGACGGTGGCGGCCACCCTCCACCACGGCCTCCACTACGCCGTAACCCTGCTGCCTGTACTGGTTGATCAGGTCGATCAGGACGATCGCGTTCGTCACCACGATGCCGATCAGCATCAGCATGCCGATCATCGCGGGGACGCCCATCGGGGTGCCCGTCAGCACCAGGAGGCCGATCGCTCCCGTCGCCGCGAACGGGATGGAGACCAGGAGGATCAGGGGCTGGGCCAGGGAGCGGAAGGTCGCCACCAGGAGCATGAAGACGATCGCGATCGCCGCCAGCATCGCCAGACCGAGGTTCTTGAACGCGCTGTCCTGGTCGGAGGTGACGCCGCCGATCTGCGCCGTGGCGCCTGCCGGGAGCTTCAGGGAGTCGAGCTTCGAGGTGAGGGCGTTGCTCACCGCTCCCGTGTTGTCGCCGGTCGGCTTCGCCGTGATGGTAGCGGCGCGTTGGCCGTCGATGCGGGTCATCGCGACCGGGCCGTCGACCAGTTGGACGGTGGCGATGTCACCCAGCTTGACCCGGCCGAGGTTCAAGTCACGGAGCCGGCCGAGGGTTTGCGCCGGCTTCGGCGACTTGATGACGACGTCGCGTTCCGTGTCGTCCAGGGTCGCCTTCGCCGCCGTCGTGCCCTTGACCGCCTCGGCCACCACCGCGCCGAGCGTCTGGTCGTCGTAACCGGCCGCGGCCGCCTTGGAGTTGGCCCTCACCGTGATGCGCGGCACGCTCTGCGAGAGGTCGCTGGTCACGTCCGTGACGTCGTCGAGGCTCGCCACCGCGGCCCGCACCTGCTCCGAGGCCGTGCGCAGGACGCCCGCGTCGGCCGACTTCACGACCACGCTCAGGTCCTGGCTGCCGAAGCCGTCACCGGCGGACACGGTGGTCGTGCCGATCCCGGAGAGCTTCTTCAGTCCCGCCTCGATGGCGTCGGTCACGTCGTCGGAGGACGCGTCGTCCTTCAACATCACTTGATACGACGCCTGGTTGGTGTCCGTACCGCCGCCGAAGGCCGCCATGAAACCGGACGAGCCGACGGTCACCTGGTAGTCCTTGACGCCCTTGACCCCGGCGAGCAGGTTCTCGACCTTCTTCGCCTGCTCGTCGGTGGCCGCCAGGCTGGTGCCCGGCTTCAACTCCTGCTTGACGGTGAGGACTTCCTGGTCGCCCTGGTCGAAGAAGTTGGTCTTCAGGAGGGGCGCCATGCCGAAGGTGCCGATGAGGATCACGGCCGCCAGCAGGACGCTCGTAAGCCGGCGGCGGGTCGCGAAGCGGAGGACGGGGACGTAGAGGCGCTGGAGGCGGCTGCTCGCCTCCTTCTCCTCGGCCTGGCGGCGGGCTTCCTCAGCGTCCTCGGGCGTGTTCTTGGGGGCGCGCAGGAACCAGTACGACAGGACCGGTACGACCGTCAGCGACACCAGGAGCGAGGCCAGCAGGGCCGCCGTCACCGTCAGGCTGAACGGGCCGAACAGCTGGCCCACCATGCCGCCGACCAGGCCGACCGGCAGGAAGACGGCGACCGTGGTGAGGGTCGAGGAGGTGACCGCGCCCGCGACCTCGCGGACCGCCTTGAGGATGGCCTCCTGACGTTCCTCGCCGTAGCCCAGGTGCCGTTTGATGTTCTCCAGGACCACGATCGAGTCGTCGACGACCCGGCCGATGGCGATGGTCAGCGCGCCGAGCGTGAGCATGTTGAGCGAGAGGTCGCGGGTCCACAGGACGATCAGGGCCAGCACGATCGAGAGCGGGATGGACACCGCCGTGACGAGCGTGGAGCGGACCGACGCCAGGAAGACCAGGATGACCAGGACCGCGAAGAGCAGGCCGAGGCCGCCCTCCGTGGTCAGGCCGCTGATGGACTTCGAGACCGCCGGGCCCTGGTCGCTGACGACGGTGATCGTCGCGCCGGAGCCCAAGTCCTTGCGCAGCGCCGGGAGTTCGTCCTCGACCGCGTTGGAGATGGCGACCGCGGAGCCGTCGTGGTCCATGGTGACCGTCACGGCGAGGGAGGGCTTGCCGTCGGTGCGGGTGATGGAGTCGGCGGGGGCCTGCTCCTGCTCGACGGACGCCACATCCGACAGCCGTACCGGCTTCTTCGCCGAAGTGCCCTGGGCCGTGACCATCAGGTCCTGGATCTGCTTCAACGAGGTGAATCCGCCGCCCACTTGGACCGTACGGTTGTTGCCGTCCTCGTCGAAGGAGCCCGCCGGGACGGTCGCGCCGCCCGCCTGCAGGGCCTGGCTCAGCGAAGCACTGGTGAGGCCCGCCTGTGCCAGCCTCTTCTCGTCCGGCGTGACGGCGACCTGGAGGTCACGGACACCGTTGACGGTGACCTGGCCGGTGCCGTCGATGTCCTTCAGGGCCGGTACGACCGTCCGGTCGAGCTGGTCGGCGAGGGCCTGCTGGTCCTTGTCGGAGGTGACGGCGAGGGTGACCGTCGGCATGTCGTCCGTGGAACCGGCGACGACCTGCGGGTCGACGGCGTCCGGGAGCTGGGCGCGGGCCCGGTTGACGGCCTGCTGGACGTCGGCGACCAGCTGCTTGGTGTCGGGGCCGTAGTCGAAGGACGCCATGATCACGGCGTTGCCCTCGCTCGCCGTGGAGGTGACGCCCGAAATGCCGTCGACGGCTTCGAGGTTGTCCTCGATGGGCTCGACGACCTGCTTCTCCACGACGTCCGGGGACGCGCCCTGGTAGGGCGCGAGGACGGAGACCACGGGCAGTTCGATGGTGGGCAGGAGTTGCTGTTTCAGCTGGGGTATCGCGATCGCCCCGAAGGCGAGTGCGATGACGGACATCAGGCCGATCAGGGCCCGTTGCGCGAGGCTGAATCGGGACAGCCAGGACATGGGTGAGGGTTCTCGTCTCTGTGAGCGGCAGAAGCGGTGGCCCCTAAACCCTGTGCCATCCATGTGAGGCGATCCGTAGCCCCCAGGTCCATTTCCTTATACGGCGCCTACTCCCGGCGCAGTACGGACGGGTTGAGCTCACTCCACCCTCGGACGTACCAGCCCGGACTCGTAAGCGATCACCACCAGCTGCGCCCGGTCGCGGGCGCCCAGCTTGGCCATGGCCCGGTTGACGTGCGTCTTCACGGTCAGCGGGCTGACCTCCAGGCGCTCGGCGATCTCGTCGTTGGAGTGGCCGCCGGCCACCTGGACGAGGACCTCGCGCTCGCGGACGGTGAGCGCTTCGAGGCGTTCGGCGCGGCCGGGGTCACGGTCGTCGTCGGAGGCGTCGCCCTGGGCGAGGAAGCGGGCGATCAGGCCCTTGGTGGCGGTCGGCGAGAGCAGCGCCTCGCCGCCGGCCGCGACCCGGATGGCGTTGAGCAGCTCGTCCGGTTCGCTGCCCTTGCCGAGGAAGCCGGAGGCGCCGGCCCGCAGGGACTGCACGACGTAGTCGTCGACCTCGAAGGTGGTGAGGATGACGATCCGGACATGCGCCAGGGTGGGGTCGGTGCTGATCATGCGGGTGGCGGCGAGGCCGTCCGTGCCCGGCATCCGGATGTCCATGAGGACGACGTCGGCCCGCTCCTGCTTGGCCAGCCGTACCGCCTCGGCGCCGTCGGAGGCCTCGCCCACCACCTCCATGTCGGGCTCGGAGTCGACCAGGACGCGGAAGGCGCTGCGCAGCAGGGCCTGGTCGTCGGCGAGCAGGACACGGATGGTCATACGCTTCCCCCGGTGGTGGCCGTACGGGTCTTGACGGGCAGGATCGCATGGACGCGGAAGCCGCCGCCGTAGCGGGGGCCGGTGGTGAGGGTGCCGCGCAGGGCGGTGACGCGCTCGCGCATGCCGAGCAGGCCGTGACCGCCGCCGCTGTCGGGGTCGTCGTCCTCGCCGGCGCCGTTGTCCAGGACGGTGATCTCGACGTTCGGGCCGACGCGTACGACGCTGACCTCGGCCTTCGCCTCCGTACCCGCGTGTTTCTGGACGTTGGTGAGGGCTTCCTGGATGACGCGGTAGGCGGCCAGGTCGACGGCGGCGGGGAGGGTGGTGCCATGGTCGGCGCGGGCGACCTCAACGTGCAGGCCCGCACTGCGGAAGGTGCCGACGAGTTCGTCGAGGCGGCTGAGGCCCGGGGCGGGTTCGGTGGGGGCCTCGGGGTCGCCGGACTGTCGGAGCAGGCCGACGGTGGCCCGGAGTTCGTTGAGCGCGGAGCGGCTGGCCTCTCGGACGTGGGCGAGGGCTTCCTTGGCCTGGTCGGGGCGCTTGTCCATGACGTGCGCGGCGACTCCGGCCTGGACGTTGACGAGGGCGATGTGATGGGCGACGACGTCGTGCAGGTCGCGGGCGATGCGGAGGCGTTCCTCGGCGACCCGGCGCCGGGCCTCCTCCTCGCGGGTGCGCTCGGCTCGTTCGGCCCGCTCGCGGATGGCCTGTACGACGGCTCTACGGCTTCGTACGGCATCGCCCGCGGTGGCGCCGATGCCGGTCCAGGCGAAGATCGCGAGGTTCTCCTGGGCGTACCACGGGAGGGGGCCGCCGAGCATCGCGGCGCCGGTCAGGACGGTCATCGTGAGCAGGCCGAGGCGCCAGGTGGTGGGGCGGTCGGTGCTGGCGGCGACGGTGAAGAGGGCGATGACGGCCGACATGGCGACGGGGGCGCGGGGGTCGCCGATCACGCATTCGACGACGGAGACGGTGCCGGTGAGGGCGAGGACGGTTCTGGGGGCGCGGCGGCGGAAGACCAGGGCGAGGGCGCCGAGGGTCATGAGCACCAGGGCGAGGGGGTCGGGGGTGCGGACGCCCCAGGTGACGCCGTCGGCGCCGTGCGGGTCCACGAAGGAGCCGGCCACCATGCAGACGAGGACGCCGGCCGCGAGGGTCGCGTCCAGGGCGAGGGGGTGCGCCTTCAGGTGCCGTCTGCTGCGTTCCAGGGTGCCGCTCACGTTTGAACATTACGGGGCGTCGGTGTGGGCCGGAACTGCTGGTAGCCGTACCTTGCCTTGCCGCCCTTGGGGGCTGCCGCCCCAAAAAACCGTCAGCCCGGGATCAGGCCGTCGTCGCTGAGCAGGTCGCGGACCTCCTGGAGGGTCGCGTCCGGGGACGGGAGGATCAGGTCGGAGGGTTCGAGGGCGTCGTCCGGGAGGGGGGTGCCCAGTTCGCGGACCTTGGTCAGGAGGGCGGCGAGGGTGCGGCGGAAGCCCGGGCCGTCGCCTTTCTCCATCTCCCTCAGGAGTTCGTCGTCCAGCTTGTTGAGTTCGGTGAGGTGGCTGTCGGCCAGCCTCACCTGCCCCTCCCCCATGATCCGTACGACCATGTCGCCCATGTCGGCCCTCCTAGGCGTGGCCCCCGGCGTTCGTCACTGCTTGTCGAAGCGCGGGGTGTCCTGCGGCTGCTGCTGGGACTGAGCCTGCCCTGTGCCGCCCTCGATCGCCTGCTGGGGCGAGCCGCCGGCCAGCTCCGCCTTCATGCGCTGCAGTTCCAGCTCCACGTCCGAACCGCCGGAGATCCGGTCCAGCTCGGCCTGGATCTCGTCCTTGTGCATGCCGGACTGGTCGTCCAGGGCGCCCGAGGCGAGCAGCTCGTCGATCGCGCCGGCGCGGGCCTGGAGCTGCGCCGTCTTGTCCTCGGCACGCTGGATCGCGAGACCGACGTCGCCCATCTCATCCGAGATGCCGGAGAAGGCCTCGCCGATGCGGGTCTGGGCCTGCGCCGCGGTGTACGTGGCCTTGATCGTCTCCTTCTTGGTGCGGAAGGCGTCGACCTTGGCCTGGAGCCGCTGGGCCGCAAGGGTGAGCTTCTCCTCCTCGCCCTGGAGCGTCGCGTGCTGCGTCTCGAGGTCGGTGACCTGCTGCTGGAGCGCGGCGCGGCGGGAGAGCGCCTCGCGGGCCAGGTCCTCGCGGCCCAGCGCGAGCGCCTTGCGGCCCTGGTCCTCCAGCTTGGAGGACTGGGACTGGAGCTGGTTGAGCTGCAGTTCCAGACGCTTGCGGGAGGTGGCCACGTCGGCCACTCCGCGGCGCACCTTCTGGAGCAGCTCCAGCTGCTTCTGGTACGAGTAATCGAGGGTTTCGCGCGGGTCCTCGGCCCGGTCAAGGGCCTTGTTCGCCTTCGCGCGGAAGATCATCCCCATACGCTTCATGACACCGCTCATGGGCTTCGCGCGCCCCCTTCTGACGGACTTCCAGCTCCAGCTCTGCGACAGAACCCACAGTACGGGCCCTGCATCCATTGACGCACTGTTCCGGGACGGATGCGCTCATCCCCAAGGACGACTGCACGCGCTGCCGCTCCGGCGTAGGGAGTAGGTGGCCCCCCAGGTGTCTTGCAGAGATCCCTGCCGGGATCCCCCTGGAAAACCGCCCCCTCTGTCCCTTACATGACGACTGGTGTTGCCGGATCGTTCCCCGCGGGGCTGGGGTCCAACCCCGGGACCCCTTACCCTTGGGTTTTGTGTTCCGTAGCCGTGCCAAGGAAGAGAAGGCCCCCGCCGACAAGGCGGGCTTGACCGACTCCAAGCAGACCCGTGACCCGCAGGCCCCCAAGGGCCGCCCCACGCCCAAGCGCAGTGAGGCCCAGTCCCAGCGCCGCAGCGTGGCCAACACCTCGCTGACGCGCAAGGACGCGGCCAAGCGGCAGCGCGAGGACCGCCGTGCCGCCCTGGAGCGGCAGCGCCAGGCGCTGGCCGGCGGTGACGAGCGGTATCTGCCCGCCCGCGACAAGGGCCCGGTGCGCAAGTTCGCCCGCGACTGGGTCGACTCGCGGTTGAACGTGGCGGAGTTCTTCCTGCCGATGGCCGTGGTCATCCTGGTGCTGAGCGTGGTGCGGGTGGCCTCGCTGCAGAACATCGCGCTGCTGCTGTGGCTGGTCGTGATCGTGCTGATCGTGGTCGACGCGATCGTCAGCGTCTTCCGGCTGCGCAAGGCGCTCGCCGCGCGCTTCCCCGGCCAGAGCACCAAGGGCGCGACTCGGTACGCCCTGATGCGCTCGCTCCAGATGCGTCGGCTCCGGCTGCCGAAGCCGCAGGTCAAGCGCGGAGAGCGGCCCTGAGCACTACGTCGTTCTCCGGGGGCGCGGCGGAATCCTGGCTGGCGAAGCTGGGTGGGCTGCGGAACGCCGTACGGCAGGAGTTGGTGGCCCGGCAGCTCGACGAGCAGATAGCCGGGCGGTACCCGGTCGGGCAGCGGCTGCGGGTGCTCGACGTGGGGATGGGCCAGGGCACGCAGGCACTGCGGCTGGCCCGGGCCGGACACCAGGTGACCGGCGTCGAGCAGGACGCCACCATGGTCGCGGCCGCGCGGGAGGCCCTGGCGGCCGAGCCCGAGGGCATCCGGGAGCGGGTGCGGATCGTGCAGGGCGACGGCCGGGACACCGGGGTGCACTTCCTGCCGGGCAGCTTCGACGTGGTGCTCTGCCACGGCGTGCTCATGTACGTCGAGGAGCCGGACGCCCTGCTGGCGGGGCTGGCGCGGATGCTGGCCCCGGGGGCCTGCTGTCGCTGCTGGTGCGCAACGCGGACGCGCTCGCGATGCGGCCCGGGCTGTACGGCGACTGGGCCGGCGCCCTGGCCTCCTTCGACACCGTGTCGTACACGAACCGGCTGGGCCTCGATGTCCGGGCCGACCGGCTGGAGACGCTGACGAACGCGCTCGCCGGCATCGGCGCGCCGCTGCACGCCTGGTACGGGGTGCGGGTGTTCACGGACACGGCGACGGACGACGCGGAGGCCCCGGCCGACGTGGAGACACTGCTGGCGGCGGAGGAGCGGGCCGGGCGGACGGATCCGTACCGGTCGGTGGCGGCACTGCTGCACCTGTGCGGAGTGCGCGGCTAGCGGCCCGGGGCATCCGCGGATGCGCTCGTTCGGGGGAGCAGTACAAGCCGGACGATCACCCCGAAGTGAGACTCGGGGCATGGACGTCTCCCGCACCCGTGCCCTCCGTCTGCTCGCTCCCCTCGCCGCGCTCGCGCTGCTGACCGCCTGCTCGGACTCCGGTTCCGCCGGGAAGTCGGACGCGTCGACCAAGCAGGCCGCGCAGGCCGCCGTACCCGCGTCGGGCAACGATCTGCAGAGCGACTACCAGAAGGTGATCAAGGACGTTCTGCCGTCGGTCGTGCAGATCCAGGCGAGCAGTGATCTCGGGTCGGGGGTCGTGTATGACGACAAGGGGCACATCGTCACCAACGCGCACGTCGTCGGGGACGAGAAGACCTTCGAGGTGACGACCGCCAACAGCGAGGACACGCTGACCGCGAAGCTCGTCTACTCGTACCCGGAGCAGGACCTCGCCGTCATCAAGCTGGACAAGGTGCCGGACGGGCTGAAGGCGGCCATGTTCGGGGACTCCGCGAAGGTCCAGGTCGGGCAGATCGTGCTGGCGATGGGCTCGCCGCTGGGGCTGTCGTCCAGCGTGACGCAGGGAATCGTGTCGGCCACCGGGCGGACGGTGAGCGAGGGCGGCTCGGACGGGAGCACGGGGGCGACGATCCCGAACATGATCCAGACCTCCGCGGCCATCAACCCCGGCAACAGCGGCGGCGCCCTGGTCGACCTGGACGGGCAGGTCATCGGCATCCCGACGCTCGCCGCCATCGACCCCAACATGGGCAACAGCGCCGCGCCCGGCATCGGGTTCGCGATCCCGGCGTCGATGGTGCGGACGGTCGCCGACCAGATCATCAAGGACGGCAAGGTCACCGACTCGGGCCGGGCCGCGCTCGGCATCACGGGCCGTACGGTCGTGGACGACGAATTCAAGGCCGCCGGCGTCGCGGTGGTCGAGGTGAAGAGCGGCGGGGCGGCCGACCAGGCCGGGATCGAGGCCGGGGACGTCATCACCCGGCTCGGTGACACGGACATCACCACCATCACGTCCCTGTCCGAGGCGCTGGCGGCGGACAAGCCCGGTGACAGGACGTCGGTGACGTACACCCGCAACGGGGACGAGAAGAAGACCGACGTGACGCTGGGCGAGCAGTGAGGCGGGGGGCGGCCTGCGAGCAGTCGGGCCGCCCCCTTGGCGTCCTACGCCTCCGCGGAACGCAGGCTCATCGGCCCGTAGATCTCCGCGGCGTCCTCGAACAGCCGCACCTGCTCGGCGCCGCCTTCGAGGAGGGCCTTCCAGTGCTCCCCGATCCACGACTCGGCATCGCCCTGCGTGGTGAACTCCTCGGGCTGCACCGCGGGCTGGACCTCCCCGCCGTCGGCCTTCTCGAACCGCCACGTCCATGCCGCCATGTCGCCTCCGCTGAGTTGAGCCGTGAGCAACCTACGGTAGTTGATCGCGTACCGGCCGGTGGGGGTTGGTCGCGCACCCGCGGCGGTGGCCGCATATCGATACGTCCCGCGCCCCTTAGGGCGTATCCCGTGGCGCAGTACCAAAGGTGAGCGGCGAAAATCATTCCTGTGGAAGTGACTCTGCTCGGTACCGGTGCCCCCGCGGGACTCCCCCGCCCCGACTGCCCCTGCGCGGCGTGCGCGGTCGCGCTCGGCCAGGACGCGCGCGCGGCGACCGCGCTGCTGGTGGACGGGACCCTGCTGCTGGACCTGACGCCGGGCGCGGCGTTCGCGGCCGCGCGGGCGGGCCATTCGCTGGGCGGTGTACGGCAGGTGCTGCTGACCCATCCGCACGATGGACCGGCCGTGGAGGTGCCGGCCGGGCTGCCGCAGCCGGGGCGGGTGCCGGACGGGCGGGAGCTGGCGCTGCTGACGGGGCATCGGGTCCGGGCGGTGGCGATGGACGCGCCGGGCACGGGGTACGCGGTGACCGGCCCGAACGGGCAGCGGCTGCTGTATCTGCCGCCGGGGGCGGCGCCGGCCGGGCTGGAGACCAACGGCTCAATGGTATGTGACATACTACTATCCGACGTAGTAGGCCGCCCGGACGCCCTCGCCAAGCTGCGAGCGTCCGGTGCCGTCGGGCCGACCACCGATGTCATCGCCGTACATCTGGACCATGACGTGCCGCCGGGTGCCGAGTTGCGGCGGCGGCTCGCGGCGGCCGGGGCGCGGGCCGTGCCGGACGGGGCGACGCTGACCGTGGGCGTCTACGAGGACGTGCCCGACGTGCCGCGGCGGACACTGGTGCTCGGCGGGGCGCGGTCCGGGAAGTCGGTGGAGGCCGAGCGCCGCCTGGAGGCCTTCCCGGACGTGCTGTACGTGGCGACCGGCGGTCGGCGCGGCGGCGACACCGAGTGGGCCACGCGGGTCGCCGCGCACCGCGAGCGGCGACCGGGCTCCTGGCGTACGACGGAGACCTGCGACCTCGTACCGCTGCTGGCCGAGGACGGGGCGCCGTTGCTGATCGACTGTCTCTCCCTGTGGCTGACGGACGCGATGGACTCCGTCGGGGCGTGGGACGACGCGGTGTGGGCGGACGGCGGCGAACGGGCTCTGCGGGACCGGGTGCGCGAGCTGACGGAGGCGGTGCGCGCGTCCCGGCGGACCGTGGTCGCCGTATCGAACGAGGTGGGGTCGGGGATCGTGCCGGCCACGGTGTCGGGGCGGCGGTACCGGGACGAACTCGGGCGGCTGAACGCCGCGTTCGCGGACGAGTGCGAGCAGGTGGTGCTGGTGGTGGCGGGTCAGGCCTCGGTGCTACGAGGGTGAGGGGTCCCGGCGCGCGACGACGCGGTGGGTGTTGGTGGCGAAGCGGTCGAGGACTAGGCGGGTCGTGGTGAGGATCGTGCAGGGGCGGGGGTCCAGCTCGGTGCGGAGGGCGTCCGCGTGGGACTGGGGGAACTCCAGAAGCAGGATGCCGGCGGGGCGCAGGGCCGCCACGGCCGCGTCGAGTTCCTCGGCGGTGGCCGGGGGGCGGAGCAGGGTGACGACGTCGTAGCGGGCGCGCAGGGCCGTCGCCAGGTCCGCGAGGGTGCCGACGTGGGCCTCCTCGATGCGTTCGGCCTCGCGGGCCCGTGTCACGCGGGTGGTGGTGTCCGTGCCGTCGAAGGACGTGTACGGGAAGAGCTCGCGGGCGGTCTCGGGGAAGTGCGCGTCGCCCGTGCCGACGTCCAGCCAGCTCTCCGGTTCGGGGAGAACTCTCAGGACCGCGCGGGCGGTTGAGCGGTGGCGGCGTTGTCGGTCGAGGTCGCGGACGCGGGTGCGCAGACGGTTCACGGAGTTCATGGACGGCTCCCGGGGACGTAGGACAATCCACTGCAAAACGGAAAGTATGGGATCTTGATCTTGGGAGCAACGACGTCCGGGGCGCGTGGTGGCGATGTGGCGCGATGACGTTCGATCGGTGCCGGTACTGTTCGGCGAATGAGCTCGCTTAATCTCGACGACTTCACCGATCTGATCGAGCGCCCCGACGGCGGGGTGCGCCGCGACGCGGAGGCGCGCCGGGAGCGTCAGATCGTGCCGCCCGGATCGCTGGGCCGCCTCGACGACCTGGGTGAGTGGCTGTCCGCGGCACAGGCCTCGGTGCCGGTACGGCCGATCGAACAGCCCCGGGTGGTGCTCTTCGCCGGCGACCACGGCATCGCCGAACTGGGCGTCTCGGCACGGCCCGCGGGCAGCGCCGGCGAGCTCGTGCGGGAGATCCTGGAGGGCGGCCGTCCGGTCTCGGTGCTGGCCCGCCGGCTCGGCGTCCCGGTGCGGATCGTCGACCTGGCCCTGGACTGCGACCCGGACTCGCTGCCCGACGAGGTGGTACGGCACCGGGTGCGGCGCGGCAGCGGCCGTATCGACGTCGAGGACGCGCTGACGGCCGAGGAGGCCGAGGCGGCGTTCCGGGCCGGGGTCACGGTGGCCGACGAGGAGGCCGACGCCGGTACGGATCTGGTGGTGCTCGGCGATGTGAGCGTGGGCGGGACGACGGCGGCCGGTGTGCTGGTCGCCGCGCTGTGCGGGACCGACGCGTCGGTGGTGACCGGGCGGGGCGGGCTCGCGATCGACGACCTGGCGTGGATGCGCAAGTGCGCGGCGATCCGGGACGCGCTGCGGCGGGCCCGGCCGGTGCTCGGGGACCAGTTGCAGCTGCTCGCGACCGTGGGCGGGGCCGACCTCACGGCGATGACCGGGTTCCTGCTCCAGAGCGCGGTGCGCAAGACGCCGGTGATTCTGGACGGCGTCGTCGCGGCCGCGTGTGCGCTGGTGGCGCAGCGGATCGCGTTCCGGGCGCCGGACTGGTGGCTGGCGGCGCACGACAGCGGGGAGCCGGGGCAGGCGAAGGCCCTGGACCGGATGGCGCTGGAACCGCTGCTGTCGCACGGCGTGACGGTGGGCGAGGGCGCGGGGGCGCTGCTGGCGCTGCCCCTCGTACAGGCCGCGGCGGCGCTGGCCGCGGAGCTGCCGGAGAAGCCGACGGTCGACGAAGAGCCTGCGGTTTCCGAGGAACCGGAGAAAGAAGAGACCGACCCGGTCTGAGAAGAGCCGGAAGTCGACCGACCCCAGCCGAAAGATGGAGGGGTTGGCCGGGGCATCCACCATATGATCCCTTCTCATGGGAGATGCCCGAATTGACGTACCGCAGGAACGTGTCCCGGCCAGGCCGGGCGAGCGGGCCCGCCGGTCCACCACCGCCTCGCGGCGGGCCGCCGCTTTCGCCGTCTGGTACCTGCGGGCCGTCGCGTTCGTCAACTTCCTCAGTGCCGTATGGCTCTCCCTGGGGCAGGACGTGCGCCGGCACAACCAGGAGAACTTCTTCACGCCGTACCTGCTGACCGCGGGCTTCGCCTCCGGCGTGTTCACGGCGTTCCTCGCCATCACCATGAGGCGCCGCAAACGGGCCGCGTGGATCCTCAACCTCGCGCTGGCCGGCCCCTTCCTCGCCCTGTTCGGCTTCGCCCTGTCCTTCCCGGAGATCCGGCAGTACGCCCAGAACTGGATCTCGCTGGCCCTCACCGCCGCCTTCGTGGCCGCGCTGCTCGTCGGTCGCAGGGAGTTCTACGCCAAGGGCGACCGCTCCAACCCGAGACTCGCCGCCGCCGTCGCGGTCGGCGGCACACTGGTCGCCTCGCTGCTGGCCGGCCTGCTGGTGACCGTCACCAACCAGGCGCCGGACGCGGCGAGTTCGACCTTCCTGGAGCGCTGGCGCTACGGCACCTTCCGGCTGGTGTCGGTCGCCGTGGACGAGTCCCGCTTCCCCGGCGTCGACGCGCCGAACTGGGTCAACGTCGCCATCAACGCGCTCAGCACCGCCCTCGTCCTCGCCGTCTTCTACGCCGCCTTCCGCTCCCGGCGCGCCGTCGACCCGATCACCGAGGACGACGAGAAGCGGCTGCGGGTGCTGCTCGACAGGAACGGCGAGCGGGACTCCCTCGGCTACTTCTCGCTGCGCCGGGAGAAGAGCGTGGTGTGGTCGCCGACCGGGAAGGCCGCCGTCGCCTACCGGGTGGTGGGCGGCGTCTCGCTGGCCTCCGGCGATCCGATCGGCGATCCGGAGGCCTGGCCGGGTGCCATCGACCCGTGGCTGGCCGAGGCGCGGGCGCACGGGTGGATCCCGGCGGTGATGGGCGCGAGCGAGGAGGCCGGGACCGTGTACGCGCGGCATGGTCTGGACGCGCTGGAGCTCGGCGACGAAGCCCTGGTGGAGGTCGCCGAGTTCACCCTGGAGGGGCGGGCCATGCGGACCGTGCGGCAGGCCTACAACCGGGTGAAGCGGGCCGGGTACACGGTGCGGATCCGGCGGCACGAGGACATCCCGGCGGACGAGATGGCGTATCTGCTCAAGCGGGCCGACGACTGGCGGGACGGGGCGACCGAGCGCGGTTTCAGCATGGCACTCGGGCGGCTCGGGGACCCCGAGGACGGGCAGTGCGTGATGCTCGAATGCTCGGACGGGCAGGGCGAGTTGAAGGCCGTGCTGTCCTTCGTGCCCTGGGGGCCGCACGGGCTCTCCCTCGACCTCATGCGGCGCGACCGGGACTCCGACAACGGGCTGATGGAGTTCATGGTGCTCGAACTCCTGCGCCGCGCCGGGGAGATCGGCATCACCCAGGTCTCGCTCAACTTCGCCATGTTCCGCTCGGTCTTCGAACGCGGTGCCCGGCTCGGCGCCGGGCCGGTGCTGCGGCTGTGGCGCTCGCTGCTGAGCTTCTTCTCGCGCTGGTGGCAGATCGAGTCGCTGTACCGCGCCAACGCCAAGTACCGGCCCATCTGGGAGCCGCGGTTCCTGCTCTTCGAGAAGAGCGCGGACCTCCCGCGCATCGGCATCGCGTCGGCCCGCGCGGAGGGCTTCCTGGAGGCGCCCGGCCTGCCCAAGTGGCTGCACCGCAAGCACCTCGAGACGCACCGCTAGAGCAGTCGGCACAGGACCCGGAACCGCACAGACGAGGACCGCCGGATGAACACCCTCGCCCGCTGGGCCCGTGCCGAATGGGGGCTCCTGTACGTCACGGTGCGCGAACCGCTGGTCAAGCGGCGGTGGCGGGCGATCCCGATGACGCTCGCGGCGGTGGCGCTGACGGCGGCCATACAGCTCGTGCAGAACCAGTCATGGGGCTACCGGTTCGTGCAGGACGTGGGGGGAGTGCGGGCCGAGGATCCGCTGTGGTCGGCCCTGCTCCGTACTCCCGTGTCGCTGTTCGTGCCCGCCCTCGACCTGCCGGTCTGGGGCGCCCTCGCACAGATCCTGTTCGTGTTCGGTATCGCGGAGATCTGCCTCGGCCAGTGGCGCACCCTCGTCATCGCGTACACCGCCACCCTCGCCGGGACGCTGTACGCGCGCGTGGGCATCCGGCTCGGCTTCGACAACCTCCTCGGCCTGCCCGCCTCGGACGCCCTGGTCGTGGACACCGGCCCGTCGGCGGCCGTGGTGGGCCTGGCCGTCTTCGTCGGATGGCGGTACGGCGCCCACGTCACGGCGGGTGTGGTGGCCGCGGCGATGGTGGTCGAGGTGATGCTGAAGGGGAACCTCGCCGGCAAGGAGCACCTGGCGGCGATCGGGGCGGTGGTGCTGCTGATCGGGATCTCGGCGCTGCGGCACCGTCACCGGCGCTCCAGGACGGGGTCGGGGTCCGGCTTTCCGCCGATCAGGTCCTGAATCCTGCGGCGGGGTCCGGCCCAGCGGCGGTCGTGGTGGTAGGCGCGCAGGATGGACTTGGCGCGGGCGCGCGGGCGGCGGCCGTAGAAGCGGCGGGCCCACGGGGAGGCGGGCCGGGCCAGCCGGACCATGCCGATCAGGCCGACCAGCGGGACGATCACGCTGAAGATCGCCATCCGGGCCTTGCCCTTGCTCAGGACGACCAGGGAGAAGAGGAAGTTGATCGCGACGGTCGAGATCACGCTGCCGCGGTCCTGGAGTTCCTCCGCACTCATGTCGTTGACGCCGAACGGCGAGAAGCCGGCGAGCATCAGGCCGACCAGAGCCGCCGTCAGCACCACGACCTCGACGCTCTTGCGGCCCTCCTCGGTCCAGTAGACGTCGTCGAGGTGCAGGATCAGCGCGAACTCGTCGAGGACCAGACCGGCGCCGACCCCGAAGATCACCGCGCAGACGGCCGCGCCGAAGCCGTGCCGGCCGCTGGCCACCGCCCCGAAGCCGCCGACGACGGTCAGGATGACGCCCGGCACCACGTGATGGATGTGCAGCCCGCCCGCCTTGACGTTGCCGAAGGGCCCCTTGCCCGCCCGGATGAGACGGGTGATGACCCGGGTGATCAGGAACGTCAGCACGAACGCGGTGAGGGCGAGGAGCAGCGGCAGCTTGCCGGGCTCGATGATGTTGCGCTGTAGCCAATGTCCCATATGCGCACTGTATCCACGGCCGCCGCGTGCCTCCCGCGGACCGCCGGGTAACCTGCGCCGGTGCCCGAACCCTCCAAGACCCCCTGGCCGGACGGCCTCCGTTTCGCCTTCGGCACGCTCACCGTGCTGCCGGTGAAGGTGACCCGCTGGGACCGGGACGCGGCCCGCGGCGGCATGCTCTGCGCCCCGCTGGCCGGGCTGGTCGTGGGCGGCTCCGCGGCCCTGCTCGGCGTACTCCTGCTGGCTCTCGGCGCGGGCCCGCTGCTCGCCGCCGTCGCCTCCGTGGCCGTACCCGCCGCGCTCACCCGGGGTCTGCACCTGGACGGGCTCGCGGACACCGCGGACGGGCTCGGCAGCGGGAAGCCCGCCGAGGACGCGCTGCGGATCATGAAGCAGTCGGACATCGGGCCGTTCGGGGTCATCACCCTCGTCTTCGTGCTGTTCGCCCAAGTGGCCGCGCTCGCCCAGGCCTACGGCGGCTCGTGGGGCCGGGGCGCGCTGGCGGCCGTGGTCTCGGCGACCGCGGCCCGGCTGGCGCTCACCCTGGCGGCCAGGGCGGGTGTGCCGGCCGCACGCCCCGAGGGGCTGGGGGCGGCGGTCGCGGGGGTGGTGCCGGTACGGGGCGCGGTGGCCGCGGCCGTGGTGGTGACCGCGGTGGCGGCGGGCGCGGGGGCGCTCGTGTCGTCGTACGACATCGTCCGTACGGCGCTCGCGGTCGTCGTGTCGGCGGGGGTCGCCGAACTCCTCCTGCGGCACTGCACCCGCCGGTTCGGCGGGGTCACCGGCGATGTGTTCGGCGGGCTCGCCGAGACGGCTGCGACGGTTTCGCTGCTGGTGTTGTCCCTGGGGCACTAGTCTCGTTCACCGTACACGGACAAGTGTTGGTCGATCGGGGGATGTTCGTGCCGAAGCTGCGTCGTGCCATGGCCTGGTTCATCGACTTCGCGCTGGTGCTGACGCTGGCCGCCGGGCTGGCCGTGCTCACCTTCCACCGGATAGCCGGGCTCGTCACCGACATGCCCGAGATCGCCACCCGTGGCGGCCTCGACCTGCTGTTCTCGCACGGTGACGTGATCGGCGCCTCGGCGGACCTCGGGCTCTCGATGTGGCGCACGGCGGTCCGCGCCACCGAGGAGGCCATCGGCGCGCTGGTCGTGGCCACCTTCCTCTACCAGTGGGGCTGCCTCACCTTCGCCGGCCGCACCATCGGCAAGGGTCTGCTCGGCCTGAAGGTCACCCCGAGCGCGCCTCGACGGGCCGCCGTGCGTGCGCTGGTCACCACGGCCGCCGACATCGCCGTCTACGCCGTCGCCTGCGTGCTGCTGGTCGAGCGGCAGTTCCTGCTGTCGGTGCTGGTGTGGGCGCTGGCGGTGTTCGTCTTCCTGTTCAACGCGCTGCCGGTGCTCGCCCCCACCCGCCGCTCGCTCGCCGACCGGGTCGCCGGTACGACGGTCACCGGGCTCGGCGTCAGCACGCCCGGCGCCATGCCCCCAGTTCGTACTTCTTGAGCATCGAGCTGAACTTCAGGCGCCGGACCTCCGGGCAGAAGCGGCTCGTCGGCAGCTCGTACTCGACGTGGAAGACGGCCTTGTCCGCCCTGATGAACGGCTTCATGGCCGCGCACTCGTCGTACTGGGCGCACTGTTCGTTGACCGCGAAGTCGAAGTCCCCCACCAGGTCCGGGATTTGGTCGAGGTCGTTCTTCAGGCCGACGGCCATGCCCCGGTCGTGGGCCAGCTTGGCGATCAGGCGGTTGTAGCGGAGCTGGTCGGCGGCGGTGAGCGGGAAGCCGGTGGTGTTCTTGTAGCCGTCCATGTTGTCCGGCTCCACCGCGTCGAAGCCCTTCTTGCGGCACATGTCGAAGCGGGCCGCCATCAGGGGTGCCAGGACGCTCGTCTTCCGGATGTCCAGCCAGCTCTCGCCTTCCCAGCCGTTGCCCTTGCCGATCACCGACCTGGGGAACTTCTTCGCGTCCGGCCGCCAGTCCTCGTAGGCGCCGGTCGAGAGGTAGCAGATGACCTTGCGGCCCTTGCGGTGCAGCGCGGTCACCGTCGACCTGGGCTGGTCGAAGCCGTCGATGTCGTAGACCGGCACGTCGACGGAGGTGTCGACCTTCTTGCCGCTGAGCTGCCACTGCCAGGCGACGCCGGGGCGCGGCTGCCAGCGCTTGCCGGACGACCCGGAGTCGGACACGGAGCTGCATCCCGCCAGCAGGAGGGCGAGGGCGACGAGCAGCAGGGCGGGGCGTTTCAAGGGGTGAGCTCCAGGGTGTCGTACAGGGTTCTCCCAGGATGATCTCCGATGCCGGGCACCGTCCGGCAAGGCCCCGTCGGGATATCCGCATGGCCATGGCGCAACTCACAGGTGAATGGCAGTGGGAATGAGCCGGGGCACGCGCGCGCGTAGGCTCAGCCGGAGTGTTCGCCGTACCGGGGAAGGCCCCGCTGGAACCGCCGCCAGAGGTTCGACTTAGGGTCGGCCGTCGGGCCCGGTCGACCCACACCGATCGACCACTGGAACTTCACATCGGAAGCGAGATTTCACCACCGTGACTGCTCTCACTCTCAGCACCGCCGCGGCGCCCGGCCTGCGGGCCGACGCGATCGTCGTCGGTGTCGCCAAGGGCGCCAAGGGCCCGGTAGTCGCCCCCGGCGCCGAGGCCGTCGACAAGGCCTACGGCGGCAACCTCGCCGGCGTCCTGGAAACCCTCGGTGCCGCGGGCGCCGAGGGCGAGGTGACGAAGCTGCCGGCCCCGTCCGGCTTCAAGACCCCGCTGGTACTGGCGGTCGGCCTCGGCGCCGAGCCCAAGGAGGACTCCGGCTACGACGCGGAAGCCCTCCGCAGGGCCGCCGGCGCCGCGGCCCGCGCCCTCGCCGGCGCCAAGAAGGCCGCCTTCGCCCTGCCGGTCGTGGACGCCTCGGACGTCGGCGCGATCGGCGAGGGCGTGCTCCTGGGCGCGTACTCCTTCGACGCCTACAAGAACAACGCGCCCGCGACGAGCGCCGACAAGGCCAAGAACGGCAAGGCCCCGCTCGCCGAGGCCGCGCTGCTCGGCGCCAAGCCCCGCGACAAGGAGCACAAGGCGGCCGTCGAGCGCGCCACCGCCGTCGCCGAGGAGCTCAACCGCGCCCGCGACCTGATCAACACCCCGCCGAACGACCTCGACCCGGAGGCCTTCGCCGCCGTCGCGACGGCCGCGGCCAAGGAGCACGGCATCAAGGTGCAGGTGCTCGACGAGAAGGCGCTGGAGAAGGGCGGCTACGGCGGCATCCTCGGCGTCGGCGCGGGCTCCGCGGCCGGACCGCGGCTGGTGAAGCTGTCGTACACCTCCTCGAAGGCGAAGAAGCACCTCGCCCTCGTCGGCAAGGGCATCACCTACGACTCGGGCGGCATCTCGCTCAAGCCGGCCGGTCACAACGAGACGATGAAGTGCGACATGAGCGGGGCGGCCGCCGTCTTCGCCGCCGTGGTCGCCGCCGCGCGCCTCGGCCTGGAGGTGAACGTCACCGGCTGGCTGGCGCTCGCCGAGAACATGCCGTCCGGCTCCGCGACCCGTCCCGGTGACGTGCTGCGCATGTACAGCGGCAAGACGGTCGAGGTGCTCAACACCGACGCCGAGGGCCGGCTGGTCCTGGCCGACGCCCTGTGGGCCGCCTCCCAGGAGAAGCCGGACGCCATCGTCGACGTGGCGACCCTCACCGGCGCGATGATGCTGGCGCTGGGCAGCCGGACCTTCGGGATCATGGCCAACGACGACGCCTTCCGCACGGCCGTGCACGAGGCCGCCGAGGAGGTCGGCGAGCCGGCCTGGCCGATGCCGCTCCCGGACCACCTGCGCAAGGGCATGGACTCCCCCACCGCCGACATCGCCAACATGGGCGAGCGGATGGGCGGCGGCCTGGTCGCCGGCCTGTTCCTGAAGGAGTTCGTCGGGGAGGGCATCACCTGGGCCCACCTGGACATCGCCGGACCGGCCTTCAACGAGGGCGGCCCCTTCGGGTACACCCCCAAGGGCGGTACGGGTACGGCGGTACGGACGCTGGTGCGGCTGGCCGAGCTGACCGCGGCGGGCGACCTGGGCTGATATCGCCCTGAGTAGGAGGGGGCTCCGCGCGCGGGTAGGGCGGAGCCCCCTCTGCCATGTCCGCCATGTCCGCCGCCGTGTCCGCTCGACTGAACGTGGGACGTCTCACACACCGGCCCGGCGTCTCGTTCACCCCCGACAAGTGCGAAGATGGGGCACGGCAGGACAGGGCCCCCACCACAGGGCCGAGAAAGAGCGGCCGGACACCAGCCGACCGACCGGTCAACCTCCCGTAGGGGACAAAGGGGTCCGGCGTAGGCGCACATGCATGGAGGACGTGACGTGGCGAACGACGCCAGCACCGTTTTCGACCTAGTGATCCTCGGCGGTGGTAGCGGTGGTTACGCCGCGGCGCTGCGCGGGGCCCAGCTGGGCCTGGACGTCGCCCTGATCGAGAAGGACAAGGTCGGCGGTACCTGCCTGCACCGCGGGTGCATCCCCACCAAGGCCCTGCTGCACGCGGGCGAGATCGCCGACCAGGCCCGCGAGAGCGAGCAGTTCGGTGTGAAGGCCACCTTCGAGGGCATCGACGTACCCGCGGTCCACAAGTACAAGGACGGTGTGATCGCCGGCCTGTACAAGGGCCTGCAGGGTCTCATCGCCTCCCGCAAGGTGACGTACATCGAGGGTGAGGGCCGGCTGTCCTCCCCCACCTCCGTCGACGTGAACGGCCAGCGCGTCCAGGGCCGCCACGTCCTGCTGGCGACCGGCTCGGTGCCGAAGTCGCTGCCGGGCCTGGAGATCGACGGCAACCGCATCATCTCCTCGGACCACGCCCTCGTCCTGGACCGCGTGCCGAAGTCGGCGATCGTCCTCGGCGGCGGTGTCATCGGCGTCGAGTTCGCCTCCGCCTGGAAGTCCTTCGGGACCGACATCACGATCATCGAGGGCCTCAAGCACCTGGCCCCCCTCGAGGACGAGAACTCCTCCAAGCTTCTTGAGCGCGCCTTCCGCAAGCGCGGCATCAAGTTCAACCTGGGCACCTTCTTCCAGAAGGCCGAGTACACCGCCGACGGCGTCAAGGTCACCCTCGTCGACGGCAAGGAGTTCGAGGCCGAGCTCCTGCTGGTCGCGGTGGGCCGCGGACCCGTCTCCGCCGGTCTCGGCTACGAGGAGCAGGGCGTCGCGATGGACCGCGGCTACGTCCTGGTCGACGAGTACATGCGCACCAACGTGCCCACCATCTCCGCCGTCGGCGACCTCGTCCCGACCCTCCAGCTCGCGCACGTCGGCTTCGCCGAGGGCATCCTGGTGGCGGAGCGACTGGCCGGTCTCAAGACCGTCCCGATCGACTACGACGGTGTCCCCCGCGTGACCTACTGCCACCCGGAGGTCGCCTCCGTCGGTATCACCGAGGCCAAGGCCAAGGAGATCTACGGTGCGGACAAGGTCGTCGCGCTGAAGTACAACCTCGCGGGCAACGGCAAGAGCAAGATCCTGAACACCGCGGGCGAGATCAAGCTCGTCCAGGTCAAGGACGGTGCCGTGGTCGGCGTCCACATGGTCGGCGACCGCATGGGCGAGCAGGTTGGCGAAGCCCAGCTGATCTACAACTGGGAGGCGCTGCCCGCCGAGGTCGCCCAGCTCATCCACGCCCACCCGACGCAGAACGAGGCGATGGGCGAGGCCCACCTGGCCCTGGCCGGCAAGCCGCTGCACTCGCACGACTGACCCTCGGTCGACGAAGCGACCCCGTTCGCTACTTCGCGACGACACAGACTTCCGCAATTCGTAAGGAGCAACCGAAACCATGGCGGTTTCCGTAACCCTTCCGGCGCTCGGCGAGAGCGTCACCGAGGGCACTGTCACCCGCTGGCTGAAGGCCGAGGGAGAGCGCGTCGAGGCCGACGAGCCGCTGCTCGAGGTTTCGACCGACAAGGTCGACACCGAGATCCCCTCGCCCGCCGCCGGTGTCCTCGCGTCCATCAAGGTCGCCGAGGACGAGACCGTTGAGGTCGGCGCCGAGCTGGCCGTCATCGACGACGGCACGGGCGCGCCCGCTGCCGCTCCGGCCCCTGCTGCCGAGCCGGCTCCGGCCGCTGCCCCGGCACCGGTCGCCGAGGCCCCGGCCGCCCCGGCCCCCGCCCCTGCGGCTCCGGCCGCCCCCGCCGCGGCCCCGGCCGGTGGCGCGTCCGGCACCGACGTGGTCCTCCCGGCGCTCGGCGAGTCCGTCACCGAGGGCACCGTGACCCGCTGGCTGAAGCAGGTCGGCGAGGAGGTCTCCGAGGACGAGCCCCTGCTCGAGGTCTCCACGGACAAGGTCGACACCGAGATCCCGGCGCCCGTCGCCGGTGTCCTGCTGGAGATCGTGGTCGGCGAGGACGAGACCGCCGAGGTCGGCGCCAAGCTCGCCGTCATCGGCGCCCCGGGTGCCGCTCCGGCGGCTGCCCCGGCCCCGGCCGCTCCGGCTCCGGCCCCCGCGGCTCCGGCGCCCGCCGCCGCTGCCCCGGCTCCGGCCGCCCCCGTGGCGCCGCCGGCCCCGGCTCCGGCGCCTGCCGCTCCGGTCGCCGCGCCCGCCCCGGTCGCCGCCGCCCCGGCCCCCGCGCCGGTCGCCCCGGCTCCGGTCGCCCCGGCCGCTCCCGCCGCGGGTGCCACCGACGAGGGCGCCTACGTCACCCCGCTGGTGCGCAAGCTCGCCGCCGAGAACGGCGTCGACCTGTCCACCGTCAAGGGCACCGGCGTCGGCGGCCGCGTCCGCAAGCAGGACGTCATCGCCGCCGCCGAGGCCGCGAAGGCCGCCGCCGCGGCTCCGGCCCCGCGGCCGCCGCTGCCGCCCCGGCCGCGAAGAAGGCGCCGACCCTGGAGGCCTCCCCCCTCCGTGGCCAGACCGTCAAGATGCCGCGCATCCGCAAGGTCATCGGCGACAACATGGTCAAGGCGCTGCACGAGCAGGCGCAGCTGTCCTCGGTCGTCGAGGTCGACGTCACGCGTCTGATGAAGCTGCGTGCCCGGGCCAAGGACGCGTTCGCGTCCCGTGAGGGCGTCAAGCTCTCCCCGATGCCGTTCTTCGTCAAGGCCGCGGCCCAGGCGCTGAAGGCGCACGCGCCGATCAACGCCAAGATCAACGAGGGCGAAGGCACGATCACCTACTTCGACACCGAGAACATCGGTATCGCGGTGGACTCCGAGAAGGGCCTGATGACCCCGGTCATCAAGCACGCGGGCGACCTCAACCTCGCCGGCATCGCGAAGGCCACGGCGGAGCTGGCCGGCAAGGTCCGCGCCAACAAGATCACGCCGGACGAGCTGTCCGGCGCGACCTTCACCATCTCCAACACCGGATCGCGCGGTGCGCTCTTCGACACGATCATCGTGCCGCCGGGCCAGGTCGCGATCCTCGGCATCGGCGCCACGGTCAAGCGCCCGGCCGTCCTGGAGACGGAAGAGGGCACGGTCATCGCCGTTCGCGACATGACCTACCTGACCCTCTCCTACGACCACCGGCTGGTGGACGGCGCCGACGCGGCCCGTTACCTGACGGCGGTCAAGGCGATCCTGGAGGCGGGCGAGTTCGAGGTCGAGCTCGGCCTGTAGGACTCGTAACGACCCGTAGGGCTCGTAACGATGCGCCCCCGTCCGGAACTTCCGGACGGGGGCGCAGTCGTACGACGGGTCGGTCAGTGCGGCCTGAGCGTGTGGTCGCTCCACGCCCACAGCGTCTCCACCCACACGTTCGGGATGTCCAGGTGGGGTGCGTACGTCAGGTGGCGGGTGCGGTAGGCGTGCAGGACGTCGTAGGTGGCGTCGAGGCAGTCGCGGGAGGTGAGGTCGCCGGTCTTCGGGTCGACGCCGACCAGGAAGCCGCGGTTCTCGACGGTGCGGATCATCTTCCAGGCGTTGTTCACGTCACTGGTCGAGGACGAGACACAGCGGTAACGGCTGTACGGGTGCGTCGACTTGCCGGGGTAGTGCGCGTCCCGGGACATCTCGCTGAGCATGCGGTCGTACGACCCCTGCGCGTGCCAGGCGCCGATGTAGCCGCCGGGCGGGGTGTAGAGCTTGTTTGAGGGGTTCTCGACGGCGCCGTACACCCACTTGTTCGTCCCCGTGATCCGGAAGCCCCAGCCCACGTGGCCGAACTTCTGCGCGCCGTCCGGCTTGACGAAGACGCAGGCGCCGCCGGGGCCGGCGGGCTGCCTGGCGGCGGACGTGAGCGCGCCGGACATGCCCTTGATCTCCGTACCGCTGTTGGTCTCCGTGCCGGTGTTCGTCTCCGTGCCGGTGTTCGTCTCCGTGTCGGTGGCCGGGCTCGCGGTGACCGTCGGTTTGCCGTCGTCGCCCGCCGACCACGGCATCTTCGGGTCGCACCCCGCGAGCGCCAGGGCCAGGCCGACGCCCGCGCCGATCACCACCGTCGAGATCATCCAGGCCCGCTGGTTGCTCCGCTGCCGAGTGTTCATGCCATCCCCCTGGCGTTGCAGAAGCTCCCCGCTCGGGAACTTCCTGCCGACCCCGACGGCAGGGGCAGGGCAACGGGTTCTCCCTGTGACACGGCGGTGACGCCTCCGGGCCGTACCCGGTACGGGTCTTTACAGGGGGCCCGGATCTGCAGGGCGTGTAAGTCTCGTCTCACCTGCATGAAAGCGCCCCCGTGCGCCCCTCCTGGACGGGCCCGCGGCCTTATTGTCTAAACGTCAAACGCCCTTAAGGAGCTCTCATGACCGCGCCCGTCGTCCACTCGCTGCGCGAACAGATCCGCGAGCACATCGTGGAGGGGATCGTCAGCGGGCGCTGGAAGCCGGGCGAGCGGATCGTGGAGCGGCGGATCGCGACCGAGCTGGAGGTCAGCCAGACGCCGGTGCGGGAGGCGTTGCGCGAGCTGGAGTCGCTACGGCTGATCGAGTCCGCGCCGAACAAGGGCGTGCGGGTGCGGAACCTGACCGCGGCCGACCTGGAGGAGAGCTACCCGGTCCGGGCCGGGCTCGAGGCCATCGCCGCCGAGCTGGCGGCCGAGCGGCTCGCGCAGGACTGCTCGGCGCTGGAGCCGCATGTCGCCGCCCTGTACGAGGCCGACCGCGCGGCGGACGGCACGGGCCAGGTGCGGCACACCGTCGGCTTCCACCGCGAACTGGTGCGGGCCGCGGGCAACTCCGTGCTGCTGCACACCTGGGAGGGCCTGGGCATCGAGGTCTTCACGGCACTGTCGATCCGCTGGCTGGGGACCGTTCAGCAGTCGTACGCGGAGGAGCACGAGGAGCTGGTGCAGGCGTTCCGCAGGCGGGACCCGAGGATCCCGGAACTGGTGAAGGCGCACGTCCTGGGCTGCGCGCCGCGAGCCTGAGCGCAACCTCGCTCACCTGCGGAAACCCGCGGAAAACGCGGCACCGGGTGCCTGCCCGAAAGACACCCCGTGCCTACTTTCTCGTAATCGAGAAGTTTTGCCCTTGAACCCTTTGATCGATCATCGATCAGCGAGTTATTGTCGCCGACGGGCCTGCACCCGGGCCCTCCGCCCTGTCCTGCCAAAGACAAAGGGCAACCCCGAAACCCTGCCTGATTGAGGGAACCCCCTTCGACTGAGGAAGGCGGCGACATGACCGACCCCATCGCCATCCAGCCGAGCGAGCTCGACCAGCTCCCCGACCGGGACCCCGAGGAGACCGCCGAATGGCAGGCCTCCCTGGACGCGGTCGCCAAGGCGGCCGGCCCGCACCGTGCCGCGTACCTGATGCGCCGCACGCTGGAGAGGGCGGAGGGCAACGGCATCGCGCTGCCGAAGCTCCTCGAGACCAACTACGTCAACACCATCCCCACCGCCGCCGAGCCGGGCGTGCCCGGTGACGAGGAGATGGAGCGCCGGATCACCGCGTGGAACCGCTGGAACGCGGCCGCGATGGTCTCCCGGGGCAGCAAACACGGCGTCGGCGGCCACATCGCCACCTTCGCCTCCGCGGCCTGGCTCTACGAGACCGGCTTCAACCACTTCTTCAAGGGCAAGGAGGCCGACGGGTCCGGCGACCAGCTCTACATCCAGGGCCACGCCTCCCCCGGCATCTACGCCCGCGCCTTCCTCGACGGCCGCCTGACCGAGGCGCACCTCGACAACTTCCGCCAGGAGGCGGGCGGGGGCGGCCTCCCGTCGTACCCGCACCCGCGGCGGCTGCCCTGGCTGTGGGAGTTCCCGACGGTGAGCATGGGCCTCGGCCCGCTGTCGGCGATCTACCAGGCGCGTTTCAACCGCTATCTCACGGCGCGCAACATCAAGGACGTCTCGTCCTCCCACGTCTGGGCCTTCCTGGGCGACGGCGAGATGGACGAGCCGGAGTCGACGGCCGCACTCGCACTCGCGAGCCGCGAGGGCCTCGACAACCTCACCTTCGTCATCAACTGCAACCTCCAGCGCCTCGACGGCCCGGTCCGCGCGAACTTCAAGATCGTGCAGGAGCTGGAGGCCCAGTTCCGCGGCGCCGGCTGGAACGTCGTGAAGTCGCTGTGGGGTACGGCGTGGGACGAGCTGTTCCAGCTCGACACCACGGGTGCGCTGGTACGACGGCTGCGCCAGGTGCCGGACGCCCAGGTGCAGACGTACCAGACGCGCGACGCGGCCTACATCCGCCAGGACTTCTTCGGGGCCGACCCCGCGCTGGCCGAGATGGCGAAGCTGCTGAGCGACGACAAGATCCTCGAGTGCTTCCACCTCTCCCGCGGTGGTCACGAGGCGCGCAAGGTGTACGCCGCCTACAAGGCCGCGCTCGACCACAAGGGCGCCCCGACCGTGATCCTGGCGCAGACCGTCAAGGGCTTCACGCTGGGTGAGGGCTTCGCGTCGAAGAACGCCAACCACCAGATGAAGAAGCTGACGACGGACGAGTTCAAGCAGATGCGTGACCTGCTCGAACTCCCCATCAAGGACAGCGACTTCGTCGACGGCGTGGTCCCCTACGGCCACCCGGGCGCCGACTCCCCCGAGGTCCGCTACCTCCAGGAGCGCCGCGCGGCCCTCGGCGGCCCGGCCCCCGCGCGCCGGACGCACGCCCTGGCGCCCCTCCCCGCCCCGGCCGACAAGACGTTCGCGTCCTTCGACAAGGGCTCGGGCACCCAGAACCTGGCCACCACCATGGCCTTCGTCCGCCTGGTCAAGGACCTGGTCCGCGACAAGGAGACGGGGAAGCGCTGGGTGCCGATCGTCCCCGACGAGGCGCGCACCTTCGGCATGGAGTCGCTCTTCCCGTCCCTCGGGATCTACTCCCCCAAGGGCCAGACGTACGAGCCGGTCGACCGCGACCAGCTGATGTACTACAAGGAGGCCAAGAACGGCCAGATCCTCAACGAGGGGATCACCGAGGCCGGTTCGATGGCCGACTTCATCGCCGTGTCGACCGCGTACTCCACGCACGGCGAAGCGATGATCCCGTTCTACATCTTCTACTCGATGTTCGGCTGGCAGCGCACGGCCGACCAGATGTGGCAGCTCGGCGACCAGCTGGGCCGCGGCTTCCTGGTGGGCGCGACGGCCGGTCGTACGACCCTCACCGGTGAGGGCCTCCAGCACGCCGACGGCCACTCCCCCGTCATCGCCGCGACCAACCCGGCGGCGCTGACGTACGACCCCGCGTTCGCGTACGAAGTGGCGACGATCGTCAAGGACGGTCTGCGCCGTATGTACGGCGAGGCGGCGCCGGGCGAGGACCCGAACGTCTTCTACTACCTCACCGTCTACAACGAGCCGCTCCCGCAGCCCGCGAAGCCCACCGGCCTCGGCATCGACGAGGGCATCGTCAAGGGCCTGTACCGCTTCAGCACGGCGGAGTCGGCGGGCCTGAACGTGGCCGCCGCCAACGCCCCGCGCATCCAGCTGCTGGGCTCCGGCACGGCGATCCACTGGACGATCGAGGCGCAGCGGCTGCTCGCCGAGGAGTGGGGCGTGGCCGCCGACGTCTGGTCGGCGACCTCCTGGACGGAGCTGCGCCGGGACGCCCTGGACGCCGACGCGGCCCTGCTGCGCGGCGAGGAGCGGGTGCCGTACGTCCGCCAGGCGCTGCACGGCGCCGAGGGCCCGGTGCTCGCGGTCTCCGACTACATGCGCCAGGTCCCCGACCAGATCGCGCAGTGGGTCGAGCAGGACTACTCCTCCCTGGGCGCCGACGGCTTCGGCCTCTCCGACACCCGCGAGGCGGCCCGCCGCCACTTCGGCGTCGACGCCCAGTCGATCGTCGTGGCTGCCTTGGCCCAGCTGGCCCGCCGCGGCGAGGTCAAGGCGACGGCGGTGAAGGAGGCGCGGGAGAAGTACGGCCTGTAGGCCCGACGCTCGCCCGAACGGCCCGGTCGGTGGACATCCACCGACCGGGCCGTTCGGCGTATGGGCCGGCGGGCCGCGCTGTGCTGCACTGGGTCGGGGACCTGTGGACGGGGGCAGGCCGTGTGGGCGTCCGAGACGAGGCGACGGCGGTACGTCGTGGCGCGGTACTTCACGTCGCCGGCGGTGCGCTACAGGCTTGCGATCACGCGACCGGTGGTCGGCAGCTTCTTCTTCAGCGGCGCGGTCATCGCCTCTCTGATGTTCACCTGGGGCAGCCTCCCCTTGTGGCTCAACCCGCTGCTCGCCTTGGCCGGCTGGCTGGGGCTGCCGGTCGCGTTGAGCGCCTTCGCCACCTGCACCCACGATCTCGCACTGCGACGCTGGACCCGGCCGGCCGTCGAGAGGCAGCTGGACCGCTGGCTGGAGCAGTCGCTCGACGCCGTCCTCGCGACAGCCGCTCCGCCCGTGCGCCGGGGTTCGCAGGCCGATGCGGTTCCGGTCCCGGAAACCTTTCGGGTCCATGGAATCGACTACGGCGCCCACGGCCGCAGCCGCCTCGGCACGGACCGGGTCAGACGGTTCGAGACCTACGTCGTGGTCGTGGTGCGGCAGATCCCGGGGCGCGTATTCACGTTTCGATATGAACTCGACATGCGCAGCGGGGCATTCCGCGGGCTGGGCTACCGATCCTGTCCGCGGGACACCGTCACGGGGGCCGCGATCCAGGTCTCCGGTCGGCAGACGGGTGCCTGTATCAGGGACTGCAGTCAGGGGTCGCTGCCTGTCATCCGGTGGGCAAGCTGGAAACTGGGCCCGGACGACGATCTGACCTCGGTGATCGTCGATCTGTGCGTCGGCGAGGACAGGGACTGGCAGCGCGCGGGCACGGCCTCACTGCGGGCGCGCGCCGAGCAGGTCTGCCGGGAGATGGCCACCGGTATGCCGTAGCCCTCGCGTTGTCAGTGGGCCCCGGCATCATGGCCGTATGCGCGCTGCCCGCCTCATCAAGATGGTGCTCCTGCTCCAGTCCCGGCCCTCCATGACCGCCGCCGAGCTGGCCGGGGAGTTGGAGGTGTCCGAGCGGACCGTCACCCGGGATGCGCAGGCGTTGTCGGAGGCGGGGGTTCCGGTGTACGCGGATCGGGGGCGGGCCGGGGGGTATCGGCTGGTCGGCGGGTATCGGACCCGGCTGACGGGGCTGGCGCGCGGTGAGGCCGAGGCGTTGTTCCTGAGCGGGGTGCCGGGGGCGCTGCGCGAGATGGGGCTGGAGGATGCCGCCTCGGCCGCCCGGCTGAAGGTGTCGGCGGCGCTTCTGCCGTCCCTGCGGGACGCCTCCCGTACGGCGGCCCAGCGCTTCCATCTGGACGCGCCCAACTGGTTCACGGAACCCAAGGCACCCGAGCTGCTGCCCGCCGTCGCGGACGCGGTGTGGGACGACCGCCGGGTCACCGCGCGCTACCGGAGCCGGGAGGCCGAGGTGGAGCGGGAGCTGGAGCCGTACGGGCTCGTGCTCAAGGCGGGCGTCTGGTACGTGTGCGCGCGGGTCGTCGAGGGCGGTTCCTTCCGGGTGTACCGGATCGACCGGTTCACGGCGGTGGAGGCCTCCGCCGACCGGTTCGTACGGGACGAGGAGTTCGACCTGCCCGGTTTCTGGGAGGAGCGGGCCGAGCAGTTCGCGCGGTCGATCCTGCAGGCCGAGGTCGTGGTGCGGCTCTCCGAGGACGGGGTGCGGAGACTGCCGTACGCCGTCGATCCGGCGTCCGCCCGGGAGGCGCTGGCAGTGGCGGACGAGCCGGACGGGGACGGGTGGCTGACCCTGACACTTCCGGTGGAGTCCGAGAAGGTCGCCCACTCGCAGCTCGCGGGGCTCGGCCCCGAAGTGGAGGTGCTGGCTCCGGAGAGCCTGCGGGCGCGTTTCGCCGAGGACGCGATACGACTGGGCCGCCTGTACGGGACATAACAATCCGCCGCACTCCACGTGCGCCCCACCCGCCCAGGGCCGATGCTGGACCCGTGATGGACGAGACGGAGTTCTGGGAGCTGGTGGACGCCACCCGCGAGGCCGCCGAGGGCGACCCCGAGGAGCAGGCCGACCTGCTCGTGGACCGGCTGCTTCAGCTGGACCCGGACATGGTGCTCGACTTCGCCCGTCACTTCGAGGCCCGCTACAACCGCGCGTACACCTGGGACCTGTGGGGCGCCGCCTGGGTGCTGCTCGACGGGGCCAGCGACGACGCCTTCGACTTCTTCCGGTGCTGGCTGATCGGGCAGGGGCGTGAGGTGTACGAGGGTGCGGTGCACCAGCCGGACACGCTGGCCGACCTGCTCGACGACTTCGACGAGGAGCTGGACGGCGACGGCGAGGAGCTGGGCTACTCCGCCGACGAGGCCTACGAACAGCTCACCGGCGCCGTCGCCCCCGACCTGGGCATCCCCCCGGCCGCCTCCGAACCGGAGGGCACCCCGGTCGACTTCGAGAACGACGGGGCGCTGGCCGAGCGGTATCCCAAGCTGTGGGAACGGTTCAGGGACTGACGCTCAGGCCGCTGCCGTACGCCTGCGGGTCTGGTCCGACGGGATGTACGCCTGCGTCTGGTCGGCCTTCACCGCGTGGTGCATCGGTGCCGCGTTGGCCTGGTCGAGGGCGGTCGCGGTGACCGCGGCCGGGCCCAGGACGACCGCGGCTGCCGCGCAGAGAGCCGCCCAGGGGCCGTAGGTCGTGCGGACCCAACCGGTCTGCTTCTCCGTGGTGTTGGTGTGACTGCTGTTCATCTTCCCCACCTCCAGTCAGTGCGTGTGCATGACGATAGGGAGGCGACCAAGGGGAGTCCGGTGAGGCGCCTACGAGAAACCTGTGAGCGCGGATCAACCGCTCACGCGGTCACCGCCTCGACCACCGACAGTACGGTCGGCGTCGGCAGCACGTGGGTGAGGCGCAGGCCGGCCGCGGTGAACAGGTCCGTGAAGTCGGCCTCGGTGCGCTCGCGGCCCACCAGGGAGGCCATCAGCAGCAGGTCGAGCGTCTTGGCCTGGTGGGGTGCGTTGTCCCGGGGCACCACCGCGTCGACGACCAGGATCCGGCCGCCCGGTGCCATGGCCCGTCGGCAGTGGTCCAGGATCGTGACGCACCGGTCGTCCTCCCAGTCGTGCAGGATGCGCTTGAGGAGGTAGGCGTCCCCGGCGGGCGCGCCGGTGAAGAAGTCGCCCTCGGCGAGGCTCCAGCGGCCGGTGGTGTCGTCGGTGTCGAGGCGGTGTCCGGCGAGGACGTGCGGCTGGTCGTACAGGACGCCCTTCAGGCCCGGGTGCCGGCGCAGCACTTCGAGGAGCAGGCCGCCGTGGCCGCCGCCGACGTCGACGACGGTGCCGGTGGCGGGGAGTTCGCAGGCGGCGGCGACGGGTTCGTTCTCCGGGTCGGACATCGCGGCCATGCCGTTGTGGAAGACGGCCGCGGTCTCCTCGTCCCGGGCGAAGTGGTCGAAGAACGGCACCCCGAAGATGCCCTCGAAGGCCGAGGTCCCCTCGGTCAGGCAGCGGGCCATCTCGGCGGCCGGCCACCACATGGTGCGGTCGGTGTTCATGAGGACCGCCGAACGCACCGAGAACGGGGCGTCGGTGCGCAGCGCGTCGCCGGCCGCCGTCAGACCGAAGCGGCCCTCCCCGTCCTCCTCGAAGACCCCGCGGGTGGCGAGCAGCCGTAGCACCCGGTGCAGGTTGCGCGCGTCCGTGCCGGTGGCGGCGGCCAGTTCGCGGGGTGAGCGGGGGCCGTCGGCGAGGTGGTCCGCGACCCCGACGGCCGCCGCCGCCCGCAGCGCGGCCGGGAAGAGGAAACCGAGTGACTCGTCGATGAGGAATGCCGCGGAACCGCGCGAATCGGTCGTCATGGGCTCAAGGATGACGGCCGACCGGCCGCGCGCGGTCCGGCACGTGTGCGCCGTTCGGGGGCTCACGGAAGCAGAGGTACGGGGCACGGTCGGCGCACCCGGAAGGGTGCACCGGGGGACGAAAGCCGCCCGCGCGTCGGCGGGCGTTCACCTGGGCGCAGGCGTGGGTGCAGTTCACAGCCGTGGACTCTTGACCGGCCCCGAGATCCCCGGCTTACGGTGGCCGCCCCGAACAGGAGCACCCTGCCCATGACCAGCCTGTCCGTACAGGAGATCACGCGCGAGGAACATCTGGCCCAGCTGCGGCTGTATCCGGACGCGAGCCATCTCCAGATACCCGAGTGGGCCGATGTGAAGCCGGGCTGGCGGGCGGAGAGCGTCGGCTGGTTCGAGGGGAAGCTGCTGCTCGCGGTGGCGCTGGTGCTGTACCGGCAACTGCCCGGCACCCGGCGCCATCTGGCCTACGTCCCGGACGGGCCCGCGATCGACTGGCGGGCGCCGCGCCTCGAGCGGTGGCTGGATCCGCTCGTCGCGCACGTGGAGGAGCGCGGGGCGTTCTCGCTGCGGATCGGGCCGCCGCTGGTGGTCCGGCACTGGGAGGCGGCGACCGTGACGGCGGGGATCGCCGACCCCGACGTACGCCATCTGCACGATCTGGCCACCGACGGCCTCGACGGGTACGCGCTGGACGCGGCCGAGCGGCTGGGGCGGCTCGGGTGGCGGCGGTGTGCGGAGGACGAGGAGGACAGCGGGTTCGGGCTGGGGCAGCCGCGGTACGGGTGTCATGTACCGCTGGCCGGGCGGTCGGTGGACGACCTGAGCGACGGCCTCGCGCCGCACTGGGAGAAGGCGTTGCGGACGTCCGAGATGTCGGGGGTGCGGGTCGGCTGGGGCTCGGGCGCCGACCTCCCCGACTTCCACCGCCTCTACACCGCGACCGCCGCCCGCGACGGCTTCAAGGCCCGTCCGCTGGACTACTTCCAGCGCATGTGGCGGGCGCTGAACGCGGAGGACGACGACCGGCTGCGGCTGTATCTCGCCGAGCACGACGGCGAGGTCCTCTCCGCCGCGCTCATGATCAACGTCGGCAACCGGTCCTGGCACTCGTACGCCGCCTCCGGCCGCCGGGGGCGTGAACTGCGGCCCAGCAGCGCCCTGTTGTGGCGGATGCTGTGCGACGCGCGGTCGTCCGGCGCCGACACCTACGACCTGCGCTCGATCACGCCCCATCTCACCGAGGCCCGGCTGCTGGGGCGGCTGACCTTCAAGACGGGGGCGGGCGGCCGGGCGGTGGAGTACCTCGGCGAGTGGGAACGGCCGGTGGGCAGCCAGGGGAAGACGCTTCAGCGGGCGTTGGGGATCTATCTCGGGCGCAGGTGAGGACGCCCGCGGTCACGGGGTCCTGCCCTGGAGCCGCGCCGCCAGTTCCCTGATCTCCGGCAGGCGGGCCGTGAGGGCGGCGCCCGGGCAGCTGGTCATGTAGCCGTCGTTGTGGCCGGCCAGGGCGGGCAGGGTCGCCGTCGTGCCGGAGTGGTAGCGGCTGAGGTTGTTGCTGGAGGTCAGGCGGACCTTGGTGCGCGGGTCGACGTCGGCCAGGCCCAGCTTCCAGGCGGCCAGCGCGGCGATCGCGTCGGTCATCGCCTTGGGGACCGGGACGCCCGCCGTGAAGGTGCCGAGGGCGGCGATGCCGGCCGTGCGGTGGTTGAAGCCCTGGGTGTGGGCGCCGGTGACGGGGCGGTCGACGCCGCCGGCCCGGCCCTCGTAGATGGTGCCGCACCTGTCGACGAGGAAGTTGTAGCCGATGTCGTCCCAGTTCCGGGCGCCGGTCTGGCCGGCGTAGAGGTAGCGGATGATGCGGGGCGCGTCGGCGCAGGCGTACCCGTTGGGCGAGTCGGTGTGGTGGACGAAGACCGCGACGACCTTGTCGTCGTAGCGCGGTGGCGGCTGGACGTGCCGGGCGAGGTCGTCCAGCCAGACCGAGCGGGGCACGATACGGGGCTTGGTGGCGGCGTGCCGGGCGACCGCGGGCCGGGCCACGACGGCCGGCGCGGCGGCCCGGGAAGCGGTGGAGTGCTCGACCCCGTCCACGCACAGCACCAGGCCGACGACTGCGGCGAGCCCCGGCAGACAGGCGACCAGCACCCGCACGGCACGGGGCACCGGCCGCCGTGGACGCGGGCGGCGCCCGGCCCGCCGTATCCGCACCGCACGGGGCACCAGCCCCGCGCGCCGCCGTATTCGCGCCGCACTCCGTCTTCGTGCCCCCCGCACTCTTCGGACACGCATGGCTCCACTCTCGGCCGTATCCCCTCCGCCCGCGATGTGTGCTGTGCCACCCGGTGGAACCATCGTCCTGGTCCGAGACGTTTTTCCGGGTGCACGCACGCGTGGCCCGCTCCGGTGGAAACCACGCGCGCGTGGCTGATCACTGGGCCCGTCCCACGCGTATTAGGGGATCTGAGAGAGAGGCGGCTCCGTGGACCTGCTCGACATCCTGCTGATGCTGGTGGTTCTGGCCTACGCGGCATCCGGCTACCGGCGCGGACTGGTCGCCGGGTGTGTCTCGCTCGCCGGGTTCGTGGGCGGCGCGGTCATCGGTGTGTGGGTGCTGCCCTGGATGATGGACCTGGTGACGGCGGGCACCACGAGCGCGACGGTCACCGCGGTGCTGACCGTGCTGGTCCCGGCGGTGGTGGGGCACGAGCTGGCCGGGCGGCTGGCGCTCAGGCTGCGGCGGGAGCTGGACCAGGGACCGCTCAGGGTCGCCGACGGCATCGGCGGGGCCGCGGCCAACTCGATCGCCGTGCTGATCGTGGCCTGGGTCGCCGCGAGCGTCCTCGGCGCCTCCTCGTCCCCGCTGGTGACCAACTCCATCCAGGACTCGACGCTGCTGCGCTCCGTGCAGAACCTCATGCCGGACACCACACCGACCTGGTTCTCGCGGGCCACCTCCGCGCTCACCCAGGCGGGCTTCCCGCAGGTCTTCAACCCGTTCGAGAACGAGTCGACGGCCGAGGTCGCCAAGCCCACCGGCGACAGCGTCACCGCGAGGGCGACGAACGCCGCCAAGCTGAGCACCGTGAAGATCGAGGGCGTCTCGGGCAACCAGGGCCGCGAGGGCAGCGGGTTCGTGTACGCGCGCGAGCATGTGATGACCAACGCGCACGTGGTGGCCGGCATCGACGCCCCCACCGTGCGCATCGGCGGGGTCGGACGGTCGTACGAGGCACGGGTGGTGCTCTTCGACCCGGACAAGGACGTGGCCGTGCTGTACGTGCCCGGCCTTGACGCGCCGATCCTGAAGTTCGACGGCAGCGCCGAGCGCGGCGACTCCGCGGTGGTCGCCGGCTATCCGCAGGACGGCGACCTCAACCTCCAGGCGGCGACCGTCGCCAACCGGGTCCGGGCGAACGGCCAGAACATCTACAGCGACTCCACGGTGACCCGCGAGATCTACTCGATCCGCTCCACGGTCCGCCCCGGCAACTCCGGCGGCCCGCTCCTCACCACCTCCGGCAAGGTCTACGGCGTCGTCTTCGCCCGCTCGACCTCCGACAACGAGACCGGTTACGTCCTGACCGCCGCCGAGGTCTCCTCCGACGCCACCCGCGCGGCGAACGCCACGGCGGCGGTGGACACGGGCGATCTGGTCACGTCGTAGGCCCCGCCGGGCGGGTCAGAGGCTGCACCCCATGAGGACGTCGTCCACGTACTCGCCCTCCAGCAGGAACTCGCCGGGCAGGATGCCCTCCACCACGAACCCCTCGGCCTCGTAGAGCCGCCGGGCCGGGGTGTTGTGGCCCAGGACGCGCAGGGTGAGCCGGCGTGCGCCCTGGCGGCGGGCCTCGTCCCGCACGGCCCGCAGCAGCGCCCGCCCGACCCCGGCGCCACGCGCCTCCTCGGCGACGACGAGCCCCTGGATCTGCCGGACATGGGCGTTGCAGACGAGCGGCGTCGGATAGCCCAGCCGGATGTAGCCGACGACCGCACCGTCGAGCTCGGCGACCATGTGGTCCCGGGGCCCGAACCGCTCGTTGTAGAAGGGCTCGTACGGCGGCTGGGGCCGCGGCTGTACGGAGTGCAGCGGGGACCAGGTGACGCGGTCGAGGCGGCCCAGCGCCTCCTCGTCGTCGAGGCCGGCGTGACGTATGTGCGGAGCTTGCATGAGCGCCAGCCTAAGGGGCGCGCGGCCGGTACCCGACGGCGTTTTTACGCAGGTACGGAGCAGAATGACCCGCATGGAACGATCCCGAATCGCGGTGGCCGGTGCGTCCGGACTGATCGGCGGCGCCCTGGTGCGGTCCCTGACCGGCGACGGGCACGAGGTGGTGCGCCTGGTGCGCCACGAGCCCCGGTCGAAGAACGAGGTCCGCTGGGACCCGGAGGGCAAGCGGGTGGACGCGGCCGGGCTGGCCGGCTGCGACGCCGTGGTCAACCTCGCGGGCGCGGGCGTCGGCGACCGCCGCTGGACGGACACCTACAAGGCGCGGATCCGCTCCAGCCGGGTGCTCGGCACCACGGCCCTGGCCGAGGCGATCGCCGCCCTGGACGAGAGGCCGCGGGTGTTCGTGAACGGCAGCGCGATGGGGTACTACGGCGAGACCGGCGACCGGGTCGTCGACGAGGACGCGCCGGCCGGCAGCGGCTTCCTGCCCGAGGTGTGCGTCGAGTGGGAGGGCGCGGCGGCGCCCGCGCAGGCGGCGGGCGTACGGACCGCGTTCGTGCGCACGGGGCTCGTGGTCGCCCGCGGGGGCGGCGCCTGGGGGAAGCTGTTCCCGCTGTTCAAGGCCGGGCTCGGGGGGCGGATGGGCGACGGATGCCAGTACTGGTCGTATGTCTCGCTGCACGACGAGGTGGCCGCGATCCGGCATCTCATCGACACCGACGGGCTGTCCGGGCCGTTCAACGTGACCGCGCCGACCCCGCTGACGAACCGTGAGATCACCGCGGCGATGGGGCGCGTGCTGCACCGGCCGACGCTGTTCACGGTGCCGGCGCCGGTGCTGCGGACGGTGCTCGGCGAGATGGCCGGGGATGTGCTGGGCAGCGCGCGGGTGGTGCCGAAGCGGCTGCTGGAGTCCGGGTTCACGTTCGCGTTCCCGGACATCGAGGCGGCGATCCGGGCGGCGTAGCGGTGGCCCCGGGCGCGGAGGCCTGACGCCGGGCGTCAAGAGCCGGACGTACCAACGACCGTATGCGACCGTTGTGCGACCGTGCTCTGTGCATGCGCGACTGTTCTTGACCGATCACGGCCCTAACCTCGACCCGAACTCGGGTATCCCCGGAGCCTGTTGGGGGCATGACGTCTCCACCGGCCGCGCAACCTCGAGGAGGGGCACGTGCTTGAGCCCGCGTACCAGGCGGAAGTGGTCGTCGTGGGGGCCGGGGTGGCCGGCCTGTCGGCGGCGCATCGGCTGACCAGCGCAGGAGTGACAACCATGGTCCTGGAGGCCGCCCCTTGGGTCGGGGGCCGGATGTCGACGGAGAAGGTCGACGGATTCCGGCTCGACCGCATCGGGCAGCTCCTCACAGCGCCTTTCATGGAGTATCCGGACCAACGCCTGACACCAGGCCTCGAAGGGCTGTCACTACGCCCCTTCTCCCCCGGCGTCCTGCTGCACAGCGACGGGCGGCACCACCGGGCGGGCGCCCAGGGCGCGGGGAGCGCGAGGGGCGCACTCCACGCCGTACGCGCCCTGGCGAGCGCCCCCGCGAAGAACGCGCCCCGGGCGAGCGCCCCGCTCGGCAGCGCCGTCGACCAGGCCCGGCTCGGCGCGGCGCTGGCCCGGCTCGCAGGGATGCCGGTCGAACGGCTGCTGGCCCGGCCGGAGTTGCCCGCCGGACAGGCGCTCGCCGCACGCGGAGTCCCCGCCCGTACCGTCGACGGCTTCCTGCGCCCGCTCCTCGCCGCGCTGCTCTGCGACCCCGAGCTGACGACGTCCAGCCGGTGCGCGGACCTCGCGCTGCGCGCCTTCGCGGGCGGGCGGCTGTGCCTGCCGGAGGGCGGCGCCGAGGCAGTGCCGGAGCTGCTGGCCCGCACGCTGCCGCCGGGCACGGTGCACACCGGCGTCCGCGTCACCTCGGTCTCGACCAACTCGGTGACGACGGCGGAGCACGGCGAGATCGGCTGCCGGGCCGTGCTGCTGGCGACCGACGCCCGGGCCGCGGCGGCCCTGCTGCCCGGCCTGCGCGTCCCGGACTTCCACCGGCTGACGGTGGTCCACCACACCACCGACGAGCCGCCTCAGACGGGGGCGGCCCTGCTCCTGGACGCCGACCGGGGCGGCCCGGTGGCCCACACCGCGGTGATCAGCGGGGTCGACCCGACCCGCGCCCCCGAGGGCCGCGCCCTGATCTCCTCGACGATCCTCGGCCCGCCGCCACCGGAACTGGACACCGCCGTCCGCATCCACCTGTCCCGCCTCTACGGCACGTCGACGACCCGCTGGGAGACCCTGGCCGTCCACCACACCCCGGAGGCGGTCCCAGCCATGCGCCCACCGCACGACCTCCGCCGCCCGGTACGCCTCCTGGCGGGCCTGTACGTCTGCGGCGACCACCGGGACACCAGCACGGTCCAGGGAGCGCTGCATTCGGCCCACCGGGCGGCGTCAGCGATCCTGACGGACTTGGAGGCGTCCGGCTCGATGCACAGCGCGGACCCTGTCCCGACAACGCAGGCCGCGTAGAGGTTCGCCCCTACCCCAACGCCGCCACCTTGTCCCGATACCCCCTCACCGGCGCCGAATCCTTGTACGGCTCCAACCGCCGCTCAAAATCCCGCACATACTCGACAGCCCGCACCGACCGCATCTCCGCAGCCGCCCCCGCCGCCTCCGCCCCAAGCGCACAGGCCTGATCCAACTCCCCCAGCCCCAGCCGGGCGGAGGCCAGCACAACCCGGCAGAACAACCGACTGCGCGCGTACGCCGGCGCACGCAACTGAAGCGACCGCTCCGCATGCTGCGCGGCCGCCCGGAACTGCTGAAGATCCCGGTGCGCGTGCCCGAACTCGTCGGCCAGCTGCGCCTCGTCGAAGAACCGCGCCCAGTGCGGGACCTCGTCCCCGGAGCGCGCCGCCTCCAGGGCGCGCTCCGCCCGCACCAGCGAGCCCGTGCAGTTGCGCACCTCCCCGAGCACCCCGTGCCCGCGCGCCTCGGCCGAGTGCAGCAGCGCCTGCACGACCGGCGGCGCGTTGGTCCCCACCCCCTGCTGTGCCACCCGCGCGAGCTGCACGGCCTCCCGCCCGTGGCCGAGATAGACGGCCTGCCGGCTCATGGTGACGAGCACATAGGAGCCGTAGGCCCGGTCGCCGGCGGCCTGCGAGAGCCGCAGCGCCTGCACGAAGTACCGCTGCGCGAGGCCGTGCGCCGCGATGTCGTACGACGTCCAGCCGGCGAGCCTGGTCAGGTCGGCGGCCGCGGCGAACAGCTTGCGGCCGGTCTGCTCGCCGTAGGTGCCGCGCAGCATCGGCTCGCACTCGTGCTCCAGGTAGCGCACCAGGGCCTGGCGGGCGTGGCCGCCGCCGTACATGTTGTCGAGGGTGCGGAACAGCTCGCCGACCGAGCGCAGCGCGGCGATGTCGCCGCCGGTGACCTTCTGGCCGGGTCCGCGCTCGCTGCCCCCACGCTGGCGCGGGACCACCGGGCGGCCCTGGGCCGGGACCTTCACTGGCTGGTCGCCGCGGGCCACCTTGTCGTCGGCGCGGCCGATCAGCCAGTCCCGGCTGGGCACCACGAGCCCGGCCGGGGTGAACGCGATCTTGCGGAGCTCGGCGTGGCTGCCGGAGTCCTTGCGCCACAGCCCGCCGACGATGTCGACGGCCTCCTCCGGGGTGGCGGCGAACTCCAGCCCGGCGTACACCGGGGCGCAGGCGTCGAGCCCCAGGTCCTGGGCGGTGAGGCGGCGGCCGAGGCGCCGCGTGAAGACCTCGGCGATGAGGGCGGGGGTGGTGCCGCGCGGCTGCTGACCACGCAGCCAGCGGGTCACGGAGGTCTTGTCGTATCTCAGATCAAGCCCGTGTTCGAGACCGAGTTGGTCCACGCGACGGGCGAGCCCCGCGTTGGAGAACCCCGCTTCTGCGATGAGCGCGGCGAGCTGGCGGTTGGGAGTGCGCTGCGCGGGTCGTTCCGTCATCTGCGGTGCGGTCTCCTGCCTTTCGGGCCGTCCTGGGGCCGAGCCGGCCTCCTGGCGCCCGGATTGCCTGTGAGCAGCCCTTATGGCCTCTGTGAACGGCGCGAATGTAGCGGAGAGTGAGCAGTCGATCGCACACTTCGACGCTCGTTCATCCGATCGTGTGAGGATTGCCCGCGAGGCTGACGCCAGCGGGGCAGTCGTACAGTGGCGTAGGCACGTTTCGTGCCTTACGACCTTCTAGGGAGGCGCTTGCCGTGAGTGAGCTGCGGTTCGTCCGTATGGGATTCGGTGCCGAGGCCGTGGACTACCAGGTGGCGTGGGACGAGCAGCGCCGGGTGCACGCGGCGCGCTTCGCGGACGAGATCCCGGACACCGTGCTGCTCCTGGAACACCCTCCGGTGTATACGGCCGGACGGCGCACGGCGGACAGCGAGCGGCCCCTGGACGGCACCCCGGTCATCGACGTGGACCGCGGCGGCAAGATCACCTGGCACGGCCCGGGCCAGCTGGTGGGCTACCCGATCCAGCAGCTCCCGCGTCCGGTGGACGTCGTCGCGCACGTACGACGCCTGGAGGAGGCGCTGATCCGCACCTGCGCGGAGTTCGGCGTGGAGACCACCCGGGTCGAGGGCCGCAGCGGGGTGTGGATCCTCGGCGATCCGGTCGAGCAGCGTCCGTCGCTCGGCGGTCTCTCCCTCGACTTCGACCCCCGTCTGCACGACGAGGAGTTCGACCCGCGGATGAACGGCCCGGAGTACGCCCCGTCCAACGCCGGCCAGCGCCGTGAGGACCGGAAGATCGCGGCGATCGGCATCCGGGTGGCCAAGGGCGTCACGATGCACGGCTTCGCGCTGAACGTGAACCCGGACAACAAGTGGTTCGACCGCATCATCCCGTGCGGCATCCGCGACGCGGGCGTCGCCTCGCTCGCCGACGAGCTGGGCCGGGACGTGACGATCGCCGAGGTGCTGCCGGTGGTGGAGCGGCACCTGACGGACGTACTCGAGAACGCGGACCTCCGGCCGAGGGTGATCGAGAAGACACCGGCGGCCTGAACACCGCCGCAGGCTTTCAAATCCACGGGCGTACCCTTGAGCACGCCGAAGAATCAATCGCTAGGGAGCCGGTCGTGTCCGCAGTCGCACCCGACGGACGCAAGATGCTGCGCCTGGAGGTCCGCAACGCTCAGACCCCCATCGAGCGCAAGCCCGAGTGGATCAAGACGCGGGCGAAAATGGGCCCCGAGTACACGAAGATGCAGAACCTCGTGAAGAGCGAGGGCCTGCACACGGTCTGCCAGGAAGCCGGCTGCCCGAACATCTACGAGTGCTGGGAGGACCGCGAGGCAACCTTCCTCATCGGCGGCGACCAGTGCACCCGGCGCTGCGACTTCTGCCAGATCGACACCGGCAAGCCCGAGGCGCTCGACCGTGACGAGCCGCGCCGGGTCGGCGAGTCCGTGGTCACCATGGACCTGAACTACGCCACCATCACCGGCGTCGCCCGCGACGACCTGGCGGACGGCGGCGCCTGGCTGTACGCGGAGACGGTCCGTCAGATCCACCAGCAGACGGCGGAGCGCGAGGCCGGCCGTACGAAGGTGGAGCTGCTCGCCCCCGACTTCAACGCCGTTCCCGAGCAGCTCGAAGAGGTCTTCTCCTCCCGCCCCGAGGTCTTCGCGCACAACGTCGAGACGGTGCCGCGGATCTTCAAGCGCATCCGCCCCGGCTTCCGCTACGACCGTTCGCTGAAGGTCATCACGGCCGCCCGCGACTACGGCCTCGTCACCAAGTCGAACCTCATCCTCGGCATGGGCGAGACCCGCGAGGAGGTCAGCGACGCGCTGCGGCAGCTGCACGAGGCCGGCTGCGAGCTGGTCACCATCACGCAGTACCTGCGCCCGTCCGTGCGCCACCACCCCGTCGAACGCTGGGTGAAGCCGCACGAGTTCGTGGAGCTGAAGGAGGAGGCCGAGCAGATCGGCTTCTCCGGCGTGATGTCCGGCCCGCTGGTCCGGTCCTCGTACCGGGCCGGCCGACTCTACCAGATGGCCATCGAGCTGCGCCAATCAGCTGCTCCGCAGCGGGGAGGAACCTACGTCGCCTCGCAGGCCGTCTGATGGCACGCAGTGCCACCCGGTGCGTGTGAATCCGAGCACAAGTAACTACCGGCCGGTAACGGCCAGTTCGACGCGGTCCTGAACGTCCTCGCAGATGAGGGCGGACATCAGGGCCGCGTCAGCGTTTCCGGCCCTCGTATCAAGGTTTCATTGGTGTTTGACCGGTCGGTCACGCCCTGGTAACACCAAACAGTGACCCTGGAATCACACCACGTGCACTCCCGTCCAGAGCCGTCCCGAGGGGGGACCCCCACTATGCAGGCCGCGCCCGTTCGCGCCACCGCCATCCCGTCGTTCACCGATGCACTGCGTGCAGTCGAGTCGCTGCTCATGAGCGGCGGCCAGCGCACCGCTCGCCGCAACGCCTGGACCTCCGTCCTGGAGGACCGCCGCCGCGCCAAGGACCGGGTCGAGGCGCAGCGCGTCCTCGAGCAGGTCACCACCGTCCGCCACTGACCGGCCCCTCCCCATCCCCGTCGGGCACTGCCGTCGTCGGCACTCCCGGGGCCACGTAGACTGCGGGGCATGGCGAGGAAGGACAACGCGGCGGACGCCGCTAACCCCGGGCGACTGAAGCAGATCGCCCTGACGTACAAGATGACCCGCAAGGCCGACAAGAAGATCGGTCTTGTACTCGCGGCTGTCGGCATCATCACCTTGGGTGTCTTTCTCGCGATCGGTTTCTTGATCGGTCACCCCATCTATCTCGGCATCCTGGGCCTGTTCCTCGCCTTCCTCGCGACGGCGATCGTGTTCGGGCGCCGGGCCGAGCGGGCGGCCTTCGGGCAGATGGAGGGCCAGCCGGGCGCCGCCGCGGCCGTGCTCGACAACATCGGCCGGGGCTGGACCACGACTCCGGCGGTGGCGATGAACCGCAGCCAGGACGTGGTGCACCGGGCCGTCGGCAAGGCCGGCATCGTCCTGGTCGCCGAGGGCAACCCGAACCGGGTGAAGACCCTGGTGGCCGCCGAGAAGAAGAAGATGACCCGCATCGTCGCGGACGTGCCGGTGCACGACATCATCGTCGGCACGGGCGAGGGCCAGGTGGAGCTGAAGAAGGTGCGCACCACCATGCTGAAGCTGCCGCGGGTCCTGACCGGCCCGCAGGTGACGGCCACCAACGACCGGCTGCGCGCACTCGGCGACCTGATGAGCAACATGCCGCTGCCGAAGGGGCCGATGCCGAAGGGCATGAAGCTGCCCAAGGGCGGCGGAAAGGCCCGCTGAATCCTCGTACGAAATCCCGCTGAATCCTCGTACGAAATAAGGGGCGCCCGGTGATCCGGGCGCCCCTTCGTCCTGTGTACGGGGGTTCAGCCGCGGAGTTCGACCGTGCGGGCCAGCTGGTCGTGCAGGCCGCGGCCGTCGCGGTCCCAGACGAGGGCGGGGATGGCGATGCACAGCAGGGCCGTGCGCAGCAGGGCACGCAGGGGGCTCGGGCGGCCGGTGGCCAGGGCGACCACGCGCAGGCCGAAGAGGCGCTTGCCCGGGGTGAAGCCGATCGTGCCGACGGTCAGGACGCCGAGCACGAAGAAGAGGAGCAGGGCCCAGTTGCCGGTCGCCTGGTCGTAGCCGTGCGTGATGAGGCCGTATGCGATCAAGAGGCACAGGCCCCAGTCGACGGCCAGGGCCGCGAACCGTCGGCCCGGGCGGGCGATCGAGCCGGGTCCCTCCTCCGGCAGCCCCAGCCGCTCCCCGCGGTATCCGAAGTCGACACCGGCTTCTTCCGCGGCCGCGCGCGGGCCCGAGAGCCACGACCCAACTGCTTCCCTCTTGTCCACCCGTCCACCGTACTGCCACCGTTTCGGGATACGGACAGGTGGGGTCAACCGGGCCGGGTCCGGTTAACTTGTGCGAAACAAATGGGTCACGCCCGAGAAATCACGCGTCCCTAGGGTCGAGGTCAGCGTGTGCCACCGCACTGGCCGCACAACGAACTACCACCCCGGCACGGGAACGGTCGGGAGTAGGAGGAGCTGGATGTTCCAGAACGCCGACGAGGCCAAGAAGTTCATCGCGGACGAGGACGTCAAGTTCGTCGACGTCCGTTTCTGCGACCTGCCGGGCGTCATGCAGCACTTCACGCTGCCCGTCGAGGCGTTCGACCCGGACGAGGAGCTGGCGTTCGACGGCTCGTCGATCCGCGGTTTCCAGGCCATCCACGAGTCCGACATGGCGCTGCGCGCGGACCTGTCGACCGCCCGGGTCGACTCCTTCCGCCGCGACAAGACGCTGAACATCAACTTCTTCATCCACGACCCGATCACCGGCGAGCAGTACAGCCGTGACCCGCGGAACGTGGCGAAGAAGGCCGAGGCCTACCTCGCCTCCACCGGTATCGCCGACACCGCGTACTTCGGCCCCGAGGCCGAGTTCTACGTGTTCGACAGCGTGCGGTTCGCCACCTCGTCGAACGAGTCCTTCTACCACATCGACTCCGAGGCCGGCGCCTGGAACACCGGTGCGGTGGAGAACAACCGCGGCTACAAGGTCCGCTACAAGGGCGGCTACTTCCCGACCCCGCCGGTCGACCACTTCGCCGACCTGCGTGCGGAGATCTCCCTGGAGCTGGCCAAGTCCGGCCTCCAGGTCGAGCGCCAGCACCACGAGGTGGGCACCGCCGGCCAGGCCGAGATCAACTACAAGTTCAACACGCTGCTCGCCGCGGCCGACGACCTCCAGCTCTTCAAGTACATCGTGAAGAACGTGGCCTGGCGCAACGGCAAGACCGCGACCTTCATGCCGAAGCCGATCTTCGGTGACAACGGCTCGGGCATGCACGTCCACCAGTCCCTGTGGGCCGGCGGCTCCCCGCTCTTCTACGACGAGGCCGGTTACGCGGGCCTGTCGGACACCGCCCGCTACTACATCGGCGGCATCCTCAAGCACGCCCCGTCGCTGCTCGCCTTCACCAACCCGACGGTGAACTCGTACCACCGTCTGGTGCCGGGCTTCGAGGCGCCGATCAACCTGGTGTACTCGCAGCGCAACCGCTCCGCGGCCATGCGTATCCCGATCACGGGCTCCAACCCGAAGGCCAAGCGCGTCGAGTTCCGCGCGCCCGACTCCTCCGGCAACCCGTACCTCGCCTTCTCCGCCCTGCTCCTCGCGGGTCTGGACGGCATCAAGAACAAGATCGAGCCGGCCGAGCCGATCGACAAGGACCTCTACGAGCTGGCTCCCGAGGAGCACGCGGGCGTCGCCCAGGTCCCGACCTCGCTCCCGGCCGTCCTCGACTCCCTGGAGCGCGACCACGAGTTCCTGCTCGCCGGTGACGTCTTCACGGCCGACCTGATCGAGACGTGGATCGACTTCAAGCGCACGAACGAGATCGCCCCGCTGCAGCTGCGTCCGCACCCGCACGAGTTCGAGCTCTACTTCGACGTGTGATCGACCTGTAGTTCACGGTCTGTCGACGGCGCCCCCGTTCCGGTTTCCCGGGCCGGGGGTGCCGTCGTATGGTTTCTGGCACTGCTGTTCGACAGGGACCGCACGGGGTGACGGGGAGACACGGGGATGTCCCAACAGGACGATGACGAGCGGGAGTTCGACATCAAGTGGGCCGACGGGGCCGAGCACCAGGAGCCGTCGGCGCGGGCGCGGATGCTGGCCGCCCGGTGGAAGCGGAACCCGCCTGAGCCACAGCCGTTCCGGGCCGATCCGGAGCCGGTGCGGGCGGGGCGGTCGTCGTGGGTGTCCACGGCGATCGTGCTGGGGAGCGTCGCGGCGATCATCCTGCTGCTCGGGTACAGCAATTTCAGGGCTCCCTACTAGGGACCTCACTAGGACCTTTTGCTGCTACTAGGGCCGATCGGGACCACTTCATGGGGGTGGCCTGGTGCACACTGGACAGCGGGACGAGTGCCTGACTGCGGGGTGATGGCAGATGCAGAGCCGCTTCCGGAGCGACCGGCGGTTGACCGTGCGGATGACGGTCACGATGTTCCTGCTCGGGTTGCTTTACGTGGCCTTCGTGGCCGCGCTGATCGTGTTGCTGAAGTCCTGGCTGCTGGTCGTCGTACTGATGGCGGCGATGTTCGTCGCGCAGTTCTGGTTCTCCGACCGGATCGCGATGTTCGCCATGCGCGGGCGGGTCGTGGAGCGCGAGGAGTATCCCGAGCTGCATGCGGTGGTGGACCGGCTGTGTGCCATCGCCGACATGCCGAAGCCGGTGGTCGCCGTGTCCGAGATGGACATGCCGAACGCGTTCGCCACCGGGCGGAACGCGGATCACGCGGTGGTGTGCGTGACCACGGGGCTGCTGCGCCGGCTGGAGCCGGCCGAGCTGGAGGGCGTGCTCGCGCACGAGCTGTCGCACGTGGCGCACAAGGACGTCGCCGTGATCACCATCGCCTCGTTCCTCGGGGTGATCGCGGGCCTGATCGTGCGGTTCGCCTTCTACTCGCAGCTCTTCGGCGGGGGCCGGCGGGACCAGAACACCGCGGTGGTCTTCGCCGCCGTGATGGGCGTGTCCGCGGCCGTCTACGCCATCAGCTTCCTGCTGATCAGGGCCCTGTCCCGGTACCGGGAGCTGGCCGCCGACCGGGCCGCCGCGCTGCTCACCGGGCGCCCCTCGGCGCTCGCCTCCGCGCTGACCAAGGTCTCCGGCGACATCGCCCGGATCCCGACCAAGGACCTGCGTACCGCGCAGGCCTTCAACGCGTTCTACTTCACGCCGGCCACCGGCAAGGAGCCCGGCGTCGAGCGGTACTTCTCGACCCACCCGACTCTCGAACAGCGCCTCGACCAACTGGGCCGGATCTCCGCCGAGTTGGGTGAGGCGGCAACCCCGGAAAACCCCGGAAAGGCGTGATGCATGGGGCTCTTGGACATCCTGCTCGGCCGTACCAAGCCGGCGCTGCCCGATCTGGACCAGCTCTTCGGACTGCCGTCGGCGGCCGTGACCCTGGAGGCCGCGGCCGGTTTCACACCGACCGGCACGGGGGCGGTGTGCTTCGCCACGGTCGAGGGCGCCGCCTTCGAGCAGACGCACCGGGAGGTCCAGGCCCTGCTGGACGCGGACGCCGACCGGGACGGCCCCCCGGTCGAGCTCAGCCAGGACACCTTCGGGTACTCCTGGCTGGTCTCCCGCCGCTCCCCCGAGCAGCTGTCCGACCTGGTCAACGACCTGCACGCGGTGAACAGTTCGATGGAGGTCAATGGTTTTGGACCTCAGCTGCTGTGCTCGCTGGCCGGGTTCGAGGGCGAGGGCGGGCGGCGGCTCGCGCTGGTCTATCTCTACAAACGCGGCACGTTCTATCCGTTCGCGCCGCTGCCCGGTGAGGGACAGCGGCGCGACAACGCGCTGGAACTACAGGTGAAGGCGGCTCTCGCCGGCGACCTGAAGCTGGAGCAGGACCTCAGCCGGTGGTTCCCGGTATGGGGCGCCCCCGGCCTGTAGGCCTGCTTGTCCTGTTTGTCCTACTTGCTCTTCTCGCGCTCCTGGCGGCGGGTCTCCAGGGGGCGCTCGCGGCGGTACCGGCGCTCCCACTTCGCCTGCTGGTCACGGCGCTTGCGGTAGGCCTGGTACGACGCGGGCATGGACCCCGACGAGGACGACGAGGATCCCCCGGAAGACGAGGACCGCGAGGCGGAGCCGTCCCGCCCGTACTGCAGGTACAGGAAGAGGACGCCGGCCGCGGCCAGCCACCAGACGTGGTTTCCGAATCCTAGGAGGGCCAGGACGACGGTCCCGGATATCAAGATGGTGCCCATGACGGGCCTCCGTGGGCGTGGGTGTGTACGAGCGGTGGTTTTCGAGCATCCCGACGGGGCGCTGGGGGATGAGCGTCCGCCCGTCGGTGCGTAGAGAGTAGCCCCGAGTCCGGCAGGCGATGCCTGTCCTGCCGTAACCGGTGGTGGGCGGCTCCGCAACGTGTGTCCAGAGTACGGACGCGATCACTCGGTGTGCATCTCCTTTTTCGCCGCCCTGGAGTCGAACGGCGCGACGACGGGAGAGGCCTCCGGCGCGGACCCGCTACTTCACCCGCAGTTCCAGCCGCCGCTCCACCACCTCGCGGGCCACCTCCGTCAGTCGGCGGCGCTGGGAGCGGGCGTGGGAGCGCAGCAGGTGGAAGGCCTCGTCGACCGAGATGGAGTGCCGGGCCGCGAGCGAGCCCTTGGCCTGTTCGATGACGATACGGCTGGTCAGGGCCTGGCCCAGCTGGTCGGCGAGGGCGCGGCTCTCCCGTAGCAGCCGGTCCTGGGCCAGGTTCCAGCCGGCCGCGTCGGTGAGGGACTGGCCCAGCTCCAGCAGCTCGGCGGGCAGTGGTGCGGTGCCCCGGCCCAGCAGCACCAGGGCGCCCACGGTGTCCTGGTCGGCGTGCAGCGGCAGGGCGGCGGCCCGGCCGTAGCCGAGGGCCAGTGCCCGCGGGGTGTAGCGCGGCCAGTCCCGCCGGGCCCGCTCGCCGTCGAGGGGAGTGTCGGGTACGGCCCGGCCGCTGCGGCGAGCCTCCGGTCCGGGTCCCTCGTCCCAGGCGAGGGCGTCGTGGGCCAGGCCCATCAGCTCCTCGCCGGTGCCGGCCACCTGGGCCGGGGTGCGCTCGTCCGGGGCGTACAGGACGATGACCGCGCAGCCGTCGAGCAGCTCGGAGCCCTGGTTCGCGAGGGCCTGGAGGAGCCCGGTCGGGTCGTCGGCGTCCGTGACCGCGCTCGCGGCAAGGTCGACGAACGCCTTCGCCAGCCGCCGCTGTGACACGGGCTTGGTCATGAGCTCCCCTTCACCTCTGTCTCCACCGACGCTCAGCCGAGGCTCAGCCGACCCCGCACGATGCGGTCCGCAACAGACTGTGCGGAGATGCCCTCGGCGAAGGCGTGCGCCTTGATCATTTCCAGTGCGTCGGTCACCGAACAGTCGAGCTGTACGGAGACCATGCCGGCCGCCTGATGCACGAGTGCCCGCAGGTCGAGGTCGTCGTACAGGCCGGAGTCACCGTCCGCGCCCAGGATCATGGAGCGGGTGATGGCCTCGGCGATCTCGGCGAAGGCGGGCGAGTCGGCGATGCCGGGAGCGGGGTCGAAGACCGCGAGGGCCCCGACGCAGGTCCCCGAGAGACTGAGCGGTACGGCGGCCACCGCTCCGATGCCGAGTTCGCCCACCGCTGGACCGTATCCGGGCCAGCGGTCGCGCAGCCCGGGACCGGCCGCCGACACCGGCAGGATCAGGTGGGTCGCATCCCTGGCCGGGCCCTCACTGAGCAGGAACTCCAGTTCCTGGGCGGCCCGGGCCGGTTCGTCCGAGGCGGCCAGCGCGAGTTGGTCGAGGGTCCCCCCGACCAGGGTCAGGGCCGCGCTGTCGGTGCCGCAGGCCTCCGCGACGCCGGTCATGAACAGGGGGCGCGGGGCACCGCGATTCCCCGACCAGGTGGTGAGCCGGGCCGCGTAGGTCTGCTGGAGCCGGGCCGCGGTCAGGTGGCAGGACGCCGTCGAGCGGTGGACGGAGGCGATCCGCAGGTGCATATCCTGGACCACCTCGGCGGCCGTCTCCCCGGCGAGCTTCTCGTGGTGCTCGGCACACGTGATCTCGCATGCCGCGCGGGCACGCGCCACAGCGGCATTCCGCCCCGCGGATGCCGTGGCCTCCTCGGCCCCATTCCCGGCGGGCATACCGGAAGCGTACGCCCCGCCCGGTTACTCGGAACCGTTTGTCCGGCCTTCTTCCATGAGCAGGACGACCCCGCCGTTGTGCCCGTCGAAAGGGCTGCACTGCACCAGGCAGGTGATCGACCTGCCCAGGCGGTTGACGGCCGACACGGGCAGCGGGTCGGCCCGCCTGCCGGTCTCGACGCAGCGCTGGATGGTCTCGCGCAGCTTCTCGGCGGGCAGCCCGAAGTCGAGGCCGTAGAAGGGCTGGTCGAGGACCTCGTCGGGGCGCAGGCCCCACAGGTCGACGGCGCCTCGGTTCCAGCTCTTGACCTTCAGGCCCTGGTCGAGGACCACGACTCCGGCGGCGATGGAGGTCAGTACGGCCTCCAGGAAGGTGCGGGCCTCGTCGAGTTCCTCGGTGCGGACCCGCATCTCCTCGTTCATGGTCTCCAGGTCCTCGTTGCCGGACTGGAGTTCCTCGTTGGTCGTCTCCAGCTCCTCGTTGGTGGACTGGAGTTCCTCGTTCGTCGTCTCCAACTCCTCGTTCGTGGACTGGAATTCCTCGTACGCGGTCTCCAGGTCCTCGCGGACGCGCTCGACCTCCGACTTGAGCTGGGTGGCGACGGTGACGTCGGTGAGGGTGATGTTGGTGGCGACCGCGAAACCGTCGGTGCCGTAGAGCGGCTGGATGAGGATGTCGAAGAACTGGACGTCCTCGCCTACCCGGCGCTCGACGCCGTTGACCCGCAGGGTGCGCCGTTCGTGGTTGGCCTGCTCGATCAGGGAACGCAGTTCGACCGGCCGGTAGGAGATCTCCAGGTCCTGGAAGGGGCGCCCGATGTCGTTCGCGCCAAGGCCGAACTGCACGCGCGCGTGGCTGTTGACGAGGATGACCGTGCCGTCGGAGTCGACGGCCAGGGCCGCGCCGGGCGTCGCGTCGAGGATGAGATCGCGCAGCTGCCGGTGCCGGGCCACGGTCTGCAGTTCGGAGGCCATGCCCACCCTGGTCTTCACGAGTGAGGGCTGGTACGGCGAAGCGGCCTCGCCCGGTCGCCGCCGGAAGATCCGCTGCCGCATGCTCAGGACCTCGAACCGGTCGGCGTCGTTGAGCAGCATCTCGGCCTTGCCGAGGAACAGGAATCCGCCCTCGCGCAACGCGAAGTGGAACCGGTCGATGATGTGGGTCTGCGCCTCGACGTTGAAGTACATCAGCGTGTTGCGGCAGGTCAGCAGGTCGAGACGGGAGATGGGGGCGTCGCGGGTGATGTCGTGGCGGCCGAAGATGACCCGGCGGCGCAGGTCGGAGCGGAAGCCGAAGCGGGAGCCGTTCTGCTCGAAGTACCTGTCGCGCAGCTCGGGGGCGAGCGGCGCGAGGGTCTTGGCCGGGTACAGGCCGGTGCGGGCGTCGCGCAGCGCCTCGTCGTCGACGTCCGTGCCGTAGATCTTGACCCGCCCGCTCCAGGGTCTCGTCCAGGCCGAGCGACTCGGCGAACATGATCGCGAGCGAGTAGGCCTCCTCGCCACTGGAACAGCCCGCGCTCCACACCCTGATCTCCTCGTCGGCACCGCTCTGCGCGAGGAGCTCGGGCAGCACCTCGCGCTGGAGGAAGGTCCAGGCCTCCATGTCACGGAAGAAGGACGTGACGTTGATCAGGATGGTGTTGAACAGGGCGTCGAACTCTTCCGCGTTCGTCTCCAGGCGGTCGCGGTAGTCGGCGTATGAGGTCACCTGCGCGTCCGCCATGCGCTTGCGGATGCGCCGACCGAGCGAGGATCTCTTGTACCCGGTGAAGTCGAAGCCACGAGCGTCCCTGAGGAAACCGAGGAGTTCCTCGAGCTCCTCATCCGTCTCCACGTCAGGCTGCCGGTCCGCCATTGCTGCCGCCGCTTCCCTGCCACTGCCTCTTGGTCTCGGCCGACCCGCTGATCACAGCGGCGATCTCCTCCAGAGGTGGCACGAAGTCCACTGTGCCCGTACCCAGAGCTGCCTCCGGCATGCCTCTGAATTCGGCGGTCGCCGGATCTTGGACGATGACGGTGCCGCCGCGCGACTTCACCGCGTCCACGCCCATCGCGCCGTCCCGCCCGGTCCCGGTGAGGACGCAGGCGATGGCACGCGCCCCGTACGCCCCCGCGACCGATTCGAAGAGCAGGTCGGCGGAGGGCCGGACGAAGTGGACCAGTTCGCTGTAGGTGAGCGTGAGCAGGCCGTCGGGGCCGACGAGCAGGTGCCGGTCGGGGGGTGCGATGTAGACCGTGCCGGGTTCGGTCCGCTCGTGGTCCTCGGCGAGCTTCACGTCCAGTGCGGTACGGCGGTCCAGGACCTCGGCGATGACGGTGCGGTGGCGGGGGTCGAGGTGCTGCACGACCAGCACCGGTACCGGGAGGTCGGCGTCCAGGGCGCCGAGCAGGGTCGCGAGGCCGTGGACACCGCCGGCCGAGGAGGCCACGGCGACGACCTCGAAGACGTCGGGCACGGGCGCGGCCGGCTGCACTCGATCAGCGTAGGCCCGGCGTCACGCTTCCGGTGCCGCGCGCACCACACCCGCGGCGACCGCGGCGCCCAGGACGGCGTGGTCGGCGGCCGTCTGGCCGGCGTAGGCGAGGGCGAAGTCGGCGACCGCCTGCTCGAAGGTGTCGGCGCCGCCCAGGTACGCGGCGATGGCGACCCGGTCCCCGGAGCGGGCGTGCGCGCGGGCCAGAGCGGTGCCGCACAGGCGGGCGTAACCGAGCAGGTCGGCCGGGCTCATCCCGGCCACGTCGGCGGAGCCCTTCATGTCCCGCAGCTGCCGCCAGTAGAAGGCCCGCCCCTGGGGTCCCGTCATCCACCCGAGGAAGATGTCGCCGGCCGCCTGCAGCAGCCGCTGCCCCGCCACCACGCGATGCCCGGGATGGACGTACGGCCCGCTCGGCAGATGCTCCTCCAGTACGGACTTCCGCGCCTCCTTGATCTGCAGGAACAGCGGATCGTCCGCGTCCCTGCCGGCCAGCAGCACGACGAAGCACCGCATGCCGACGCTGCCCACGCCGACGACCTTGCGGGCGGCGTCGACGAAGCGGTAGCGGTCCAGGAGCAGGCGGCGCTCCTCGGAGAGGGTGGAGCGGTAGTCGCTGAAGATCTTGCGCAGGGAGGCCATGTCGGAGGCGCCGGCCGGTTCGAGGAGCGGCGGGTCCTGGACGATCCGGCGCCGCCCGTCGACGACCTCGGTGAGCTTCCCGACGGCCTGAAGGCTGGTGCGGCGCCGGGCCCTGGTCAGGCTGGCGGCGACCTGGCGTCGGCGGCGCGCGGAGCGGGCGAGGGGCAGCAGGCTGTCGGCGTCGATGCGCTCGTACCAGACGGCGAGTTCGCCGTGCCGGGCGAGCCGCCGCATGTTGTGCCGGTAGGCGGCGCCGGCCTCGACGACCGCGCGCCGCACTTTCCCGTCCTCGTGCCCGTTCTCCCGCCCGGCGACGGCGACCGACGCGGCGAGCCGTTTCACGTCCCATTCGAAGGGGCCGGGGAAGGTCTCGTCGAAGTCGTTCAGGTCGAACAGCAGGGTGCGCTCCGGGGAGGCGTACAGCCCGAAGTTCAGCAGATGGGCGTCGCCGCACAGCTGCACGGTGAGGCCGGTGTGCGGCTGGGAGGCGAGGTCGCCGGCCATCACGGCGGCGGACCCGCGCAGGAAGGCGAACGGCGACGCGGCCATCCGCCCGTACCGGATCGGCAGCAGCTCGGGCAGCCGGTCCCGCCCCTGCCGCTCCAGCACGCCGACGGGATCGGGCCGGTCGACGGGCGCGATCCACGCGGCGTGGCCGGAACGGGCGACGCGCTTGCGGGCGGCCCTGCCGCGCTCGGCCCGGTCGGCCGGCACGGTCATGCCGCCCACCGCCACACCCGACACCTGCCCATCACGCCTCCACCTCGGTCGCGCCGCACGGTTCCGCCGCCCTTGTTCCCGCCCTTTGAACGAAGTGAAGGCGGGGACGGGGGCGGGCGCATGCCGGGGGCGGCGATCAGGTGACGGGAAGTGACGTCGCGGTGAACGGAGAGTGAAGTCGGCGGGGCTGCGAGTCCGGAGGGGCGCGGTCGGATCGGGTGGCGGGCCGGGGTGGCTGGTTGCCGGGGGCTGCCGTGAGCGGCGCGAGGGGGGAGGAGGGGGGAGATGGCCGGACGGTGTCAGCCAGGGTGCCCTTCGATGGGCCCCTTGCAAGAGGGCCACCCTGAGCGGCGCGCGGGAGGGGCGGGGTCGGGGGCCGTCGGCCGGGGTGCCCTTCGGCGGGCCCATTGTTCGGGGATCGCCGGAGCGACGGACGGGAGGGACTTGGTCGGGTGGCGTCGGCCGGGACGCCCTTCCCCGTGTGTCCTTCCCGGCGTGCCCTTCCCGGCGTGTCCTTCCCGGCGTGTCCTTCGGTGGGCTCGTTGTCAGTGGCGTCCGCGAGGATGGGAGTACGGGTGGTGTGACGGGTGGAGGTCGGGATGGGTGGCGGGGTGCGGTATGTCGGGGTGGCTGAGCGGCGGGGGCGGCTGGCCTTGCGGCAGCGGCTGGCCCCAGGGGCGCGGGCGGGGAGTCCGGAGGAGGTCGCCCGGTCGCTCGTCGCGCTGCACGGAAGCGATCCGGCGACGGTGCACCTGGCCGTGGGGGCCCGGCTGACGGACGCGGCGCGGACGGTGCCGGAGACCGAGCGGGCCCTGTACGAGGACCGTTCCCTGGTCCGGATGCACGGCATGCGGCACACCGTGTTCGTGTTCCCGACGGACCTCACCGCCGTCGTCCACGCCTCGACCGGCCTGACGGTCGCGGCCCGCGAACGGGCCTCGCTGGTCAAGGACATGGCGAAGGCCGGCGCCCCGGACGCGGCCTGGCTGAAGGAGGTCGAGGAGTCGGCACTGGCCGCGCTGGCGCTGCGCGGCCAGGCGACGGCAGCCGAACTCGCCGCGGACGAGCCGCGGTTGCGGGAGCAGTTCGTGTACGCGGCCGGCAAGAACTACGAGGGCGTCCACACCGTCTCGACCCGCCTGCTCAGGGTGCTGGGCGTCGAGGGCAAGGTGGTCCGGGGCCGCCCGCTCGGCTCCTGGACGTCCAGCCAGTTCCGCTGGGCGGTGGCGCCACCGCACCCCGAACTCGACGTCGCGGAGGCGCAGTCGGCCCTGCTCGGCCGCTGGCTGGCGGTCTGCGGCCCGGCCACGGAGGCGGACCTGAAGTGGTGGACGGGCTGGAAGGTGACGGACGTACGGCGCGCGCTGGCGGCGATCGGGGCGCAGGCGGTGGCGCTGGACGAGGGCACGGGGTACGTCGTCGACGGAGACGCCGGTCCGGTGGCCGGGCCCGCGGAGCCGTGGGCGGCGCTGCTGCCCGGGCTGGACCCGACGGCGATGGGCTGGCAGGGGCGGGACTGGTATCTGGCGCCGGAACTGCGGCCGCCGCTCTTCGACTACAGCGGCAATGTGGGGCCGACGGTGTGGTGGGACGGCCGGGTGGTGGGCGGCTGGGCGCAGCGTCCCGACGGTGAGATCGCGTGGCGGCTGCTGGACGAGAAGGGTGTGGGCCGGGCGGAGAAGGCGGCGATCGCGGCGGAGGCGGAGCGCTTGCAGGGGTGGGTGGGGGCGAGCCGGGTGACACCGAGATTCCGGACGCCGGTGGAGAAGGAGTTGGCGGTCTAGCAATCTCTGGGGGAGTTTGAGGACGAGACTCCTTCAGGGCCGAAGCGGGGGTCTGGGGGCGCAGCTCCCAGAACCGCAGACGCCGGGCACCCCGAGAGCAGGGGGCACCCGGCACCATCGGCCTACCGTGTGTAACGCATCAGCGCCCGCACCATGTGACACGTCGTGTCCGACGGCGGATGGACTCCGATGAGCTGCGCCGTACTCCGTATCGTCTCGTTGCGGGCCTGGTTCGGCAGATAGACGCCCGAATCGAGCAGGGCGATGGCGAGTCGCATCGCCTTGAGGCGACGGTTGTGCGAGATGTACCAGTCGCGCGGCCGCCCCGGCGGCAGCGGACGCTTCTCCACGGGGTCGTACGGCAGGTCGAGCAGCACCGGGTGCTGCAGGGTGGACTGGGTCGGCTTCGGCTTCAGTGCGGCAGCGGGCACAGGCATCCTCCTGTCGCGGTAAGGGCATCCACCAGGGCCTTCCCCGACCCTGGCACCACCCTCGAACACTGCTTCTATTCTAGCGCCCGCCACTGACAAAAGCCCCTGGCACAAGGGCTTTCGGGGCCGCTGTGACACACGCGCAGGACGGGTTTCGGCGCCCCTTTTCCGGCGTAACGTGGCCGCATGGAGATCTGGATCAACCCGGCCTGTTCCAAGTGCCGCAGCGCGATCAGCCTGCTCGACGCCGAGGGGGCCGACTACACCGTCCGCCGCTACCTGGAGGACGTACCGAGCGAGGACGAGATCAGGGACGTACTCGACCGTCTCGGTCTCGAACCGTGGGACATCACCCGCACCCAGGAGGCCGACGCCAAGGAGCTCGGGCTCAAGGAGTGGGCGCGGGACGAGTCGGCACGTGAGCGGTGGATCGCCGCACTCTCACAGCATCCCAAGCTGATCCAGCGTCCGATCATCACCGCGGAGGACGGCACGGCGGTGGTCGGCCGTACGGAAGAGGCCGTACGGGACGCGCTGTCGCGGTAGTCGGCGGTCCGCAGCGGCCTGTGAGCCGGCTTCAACTTTGCTGTGACGTACGTTACTTCAGTGACTCCTGTAACCACTGAGTAACTTCGTTCGGTATCTCGTACATAGCGGCGTACGCTCCCCGACCTCTTCAGGAGGCGCGCATGTCGCGTAGGAGAACTCTCGGTACGAAGAAGAAGATCGCGCTGCTGGTGAGCGCGGCGGCGGTGGCGGGCGGTGGTGCCTTCGTCATGGCGAGCACCTCGAACGCCGCGCAGAGTCCACGGACTCTGTCGGCCGCGGACTCCACGGTCTGCCAGGGGCTGGCCACGGCCCTCGGCAACAACCAGAAGTTCATCGACGGGCAACGGGCCAATCCCGACGCCCAGTCCGCGGCCCGTATCGCCAACCGCGAGGCGGTCATCGCACAGATCAAGGTCCAGCAGAAGGCGTCGGGTTGTGCGGTTGGGGAGTCGGCTCAGGGCTCCCAGGCCACGCAGCCCGCGCAGCCGGCGCAGCCTTCGCAGACGGCCTCGGCGCCCGCGGGAAACGCGGGCGGGAACGCCGGCGGTGCCGCGGCCTCCGGGCAGCAGGTGTGCAACGGCTCCACCGTCACGCTCTCCGGCGAGGGCGGGGCGCCTGCCGCCTCCAGCAACCAGTTCCCGGCGGGGACCACGCTGAAGGTGACCAACCTGGACAACAACAAGTCCATCACGGTGAAGGTCACTTCGGTCTCCGGCAGCTGCGCGCTGCTCAACAACGCCGCCTTCGAGCAGGTCCGCGAGCCCGGCAAGTTCCTCATCCGGCGCGCTCTGATCCAGAAGGTGGGGTGAGGCTCAAGGGTTAAGGGTTCAGGAACTCCGCGAGGTGGCGCCCGAGTTCGGCGGGTGCGGACTGTGGCAGCGCGTGATGGGACACGTTGGGGACCACGATCGTCTCGGCACGCGGCAGCAGTTTCCTCGCCCTCTGGGCCACCTCGTACGTGTCATGGGTCCTGCTGCTCTCGGCCAGGAGCAGCAGGACCGGCATGTCCAGGCCGCGCAGGGCGTCCGGCGCCGGGCGCGGGCCGGTCACCGGCTTCGCGACGGAGGGGAAGCCGGCGGCCGCCTCCTGGAGACGCAGCCAATCGGGGTCGAGCGCCGCTCCCCCGGTCTCCCACTCCAGGAAGGCACGGGCCCTGCGAGGTGAGGGCCGGAGCAGCACCGGCAGGGCGTGCAGCAGGTACGCCGGCCGGAATCCGGCGAAGCACATGGCGGGGTCCAGGAGGAAGAGACGGCGGATGCGCGCGGGTGCGTGCAGCGCGTAGTGGAGCGCGATCCAGCCGCCGTACGAGTGCCCGCCCAGGTCCGCCCCCTCGACACCGAGGCCGTCCAGAACCATGTCCAGCCAGGCCGTCAGGTCGGCGACCGTACGGGGGTGACGGTCGGCGGCCTCGGTACCGCGGCCCGCGCAGGCGGGGAGGTCGACGGCGAGGACCCGGTGGGTACGGGCGAGGTCGGCGGCCTGGGCGTACCAGGTGGCGGACGTGGCGCCACCGCCGCCGGGCAGCAGGACGACCGGGGGCCCGTCGGACGGGCCGCACGCATTGACGTACGTCGTCCCGAAGGGCGTCGGGACGGTCACCGCCTCCCGCTCGGCCGGCCACTTGGCCATGACCTTGTCGTACGCCACCAGGAAGCCGTCCCTGTCGAACACGGCGCTCATCGGCCCCGCCTCCCCTATTATCTCGTTGAGCGAGATACTCGATGAACGAGATAATAGGACGGAGGCCGGTCGTGGGGAACCAGGAACCCGGGATGGAGGTCGTCCATCTGCTGCGCGCGGTGACCGTCGAACTCGGCCTGCACAGCGCCCGGTTCGCGAACGACAACGGCATGCACCCGACGGACGTACGCGCTCTGATCGCTCTCATGGACGCCTCGCGCGCGGAGGCGGAGATGACGGCGGGGCGGCTCGGGGCGGCGCTCGGGCTGAACTCGGCGGGGACGACCGCGTTGGTGGACCGGCTGGAGCGGGCGGGGCATGTGCGGCGGGCGCGGAGTGAGGCGGACCGGCGGAGGGTCGTGATCGAGGTGACCGACGGGGCGGTCCGGCTCGGGTGGGCGCATTTCGGGCCGCTGATCGGGCGGGTGGTGGAGCTTCTGCATGTGTACGACGAGCGGGAGACGGCCGCGATCAGGGGGTTCCTGGAGGGGGTGCGGGAGGCGGCACGGGAGCGGGACTGACCGTCGGCAGCCTCACCGCGGGTCCTCACACCGTGAATCTCGCCACACAAACGCCAGGTAACACGGGGTTCACATTTGAGCAATCGACGGGAAATCGCCTGTTGACAGGCTCGCGCACATCCACCGCGGCGCCCCAGTGCCGCTGCGCCGCAGCACCCGCAAGTGCGTAGACACACCCCGAAGGAAGTGGCCCGTGACCTTCAAGGCTGAGTACATCTGGATCGACGGCACCCAGCCGACGGCGAAGCTCCGTTCCAAGACGAAGATCATCGCTGGCGAGCCGGCCGGTCTCGACGCGCTGCCGATCTGGGGCTTCGACGGGTCCTCCACGAACCAGGCCGAGGGCCACTCCTCGGACCGTGTCCTCAAGCCGGTCTTCACCTGCCCGGACCCGATCCGCGGCGGCGACGACATCCTCGTGATGTGCGAGGTCCTCAACATCGACATGACGCCGCACGAGTCCAACACCCGTGCCGCGCTGGTCGAGGTCGCCGAGAAGTTCGGCTCCCAGGAGCCCATCTTCGGCATCGAGCAGGAGTACACGTTCTTCCAGGACGGCTACCCGCTCGGCTTCCCCAAGGGCGGCTTCCCGGCCCCGCAGGGCGGCTACTACTGCGGTGTCGGCGCGGACGAGATCTTCGGCCGTGAGGTCGTCGAGGCGCACCTGGACAACTGCCTCGCCGCCGGCCTCGCGATCTCCGGCATCAACGCCGAGGTCATGCCCGGCCAGTGGGAGTTCCAGGTCGGCCCGGTCTCCCCGCTGGAGGTCTCCGACCACCTGTGGGTGGCCCGCTGGCTGCTCTACCGCACCGCCGAGGACTTCGGCGTCTCCGCCACCCTGGACCCGAAGCCGGTCAAGGGCGACTGGAACGGCGCGGGCGCGCACACCAACTTCTCCACCAAGGCGATGCGCGAGACGTACGAGGCGATCATCACCGCCGCCGAGTCGCTGGGCGAGGGCTCCAAGCCGCTCGACCACGTCAAGAACTACGGCGCCGGCATCGACGACCGCCTGACCGGTCTGCACGAGACCGCCCCGTGGAACGAGTACTCCTACGGCGTCTCCAACCGCGGTGCCTCGGTGCGTATCCCGTGGCAGGTCGAGAAGGACGGCAAGGGTTACATCGAGGACCGCCGCCCGAACGCCAACGTCGACCCGTACGTGGTCACGCGGCTGATCGTCGACACCTGCTGCTCCGCGCTGGAGAAGGCCGGCCAGGTCTGATCCGACCCGGTTCTCCACAGGGCTTCGAGGGGCGTTCACCGTTTCGCGGTGGGCGCCCCTTCCGCGTGCCGGCGATCGCGCTGCGCCGATCGCGTTGTCAGTCGTGCGTGTCATGGTGATCTGCTCGTCCTTCAGCGGATACCGGACCTCCCGCAGGAGCCGGTCGGCCTCGGGCCCACCGAGGAGGTGCCCGAACTGCCGGACGCGGTGCGCGAGCGGCTGGAGCCGTGGGTGCGGGTCTGGGTGCGCCGCGGGTACGGCACCCGTGAGGAACTCGCCGAGGCCGCCGAGGACCACCTCGTGGACGGCGACAACCGGCCCATGTTGCGCGCGCAGGCCAGGAAGCTGGTCGACCGGCTGTGGCTGATGGGGGTCCCCCCGCTCGAGCGCGATAGGCGCCGAGCGCGCGGGCGCCCAGGGCTTCGTCTTCTTCCATCAGCAGGGCACCGAGGGCGCGGCCGAGGGACACGGACTCTCCCTGTACTACGGCGGGTTCGACGGCTCAGTGGAGACCACCGCCGCCGTCGGCCGGGAGGTGGTCGCCGCTCTGGGCGTGGCCGGGCTGTCCGCAGTGTGGGACGGTAATCCGGACAAGGCGATCGAGGTCACGCCCCTGACCTGGCGCAAACGCCTGGTGGGGTGACGGGTGCAACGTCCGCTTCACGCCAGGGAAGCGTCCAAGCAGTGAGAGGAGACTCCTCGTCGTGGACCGCGTCTGCTTCAATGGGCGTATGGCCAGCATCCAGAAGAACACCGCGACGGGTCGCCATGACCTCGAGCCCTTCTGGCCTTCCCGTCAGCACCACGACTTCGACCGGGTGTGTTGCCGCGCGATGAACGCGCCGGCCCTCTAAAGCCGTACACCCCGGCCTTCGGCCAGCGCGGAACGACGTACGTCCCCCGTCGAACCTCTCGCGCGAAAGAGCTGACCTCTCATGGCGATCATCCGTTCTCTGTCCACCGCCGCGCTCGACACCCCCTCCCCCGCTCCCAACGGTGCAAGGCACCGCCTGCGGGCCGTGGACCGGGACGAGGTGATCGACGTATCGGAGTTCCTGCCCCCGGGCGCCACCTGGCTGCCCGCGCCGCAGCACACGCTCCCCACGCTGCCGGGGCAGCCCCCGATGGTCGGATACCTCGTCCTCATCCCGGCCGACCTCCCGCACCCCGGCCGGACCGGCCAGACCGGCCTCGCCGAACGCCCCGTCCTCGCCGACCTCGCCGGCTCCGCGGAGGGCGCCACCCCGCTCGTCCGGATCGACCCGGTGCAGCGCACCGCCGAGGTGGACGGGCGCGAACTCGACCTCACCTACCTGGAGTTCGAGCTGCTCGCCCACCTCGTCGCCCATCCGAACCGGGTGCACACCCGCGACCAGCTGGTGACCACGGTGTGGGGGTACGGGCACGTCGGCGACGGCCGCACCGTCGACGTCCACATCGCCCGGCTGCGCCGCAAGCTGGGCGCCGAGCACCGCGGGGCGATCCAGACGGTGCGGCGGGTCGGCTACAAGTACACGCCGCCGGCCCGCTGAGCCGCCGCACGCCCGTGATCCGCTGAGCTGCCGTCCGCCGTCCGCCGTCCGCCGTCTGCCGGTGGTCCTCTGCTGACGGCAGAGCGCGGTTCCGTGGCCGCCCGGCAGCGGGCAGAGTCTCGGGCATGAGACTTCTGGTGCTGGGTGGTACGGAGTTCGCGGGGCGGGCCGTCGTCGAGGCGGCGCTGGGGCGCGGCTGGGACGTGACCGTCTTCAACAGGGGGCGGCAGGTACCGACAGCCGGGGTGCGGTCGCTGGTCGGCGACCGCACCGCGCCCGGCGGGCTCGACGCGCTCGCCGACGGGGAGTGGGACGCCGTCGTGGACACCTGGCGGCTGGCGCCCACCGCGGTCCGGGACGCCGCGCGGCTGCTGCGGGGTCGCGCCGCGCGGTACGTGTACGTGTCCAGCTGCTCGGTGTACACGTGGGCGCCGCCCGCCGGGTACACCGAGGACGCGGACGTCGTCGAGGGTGCGGCGGCGGACGCGGAGCAGACCGACTACGCCCGCGACAAGCGGGGCGGGGAGCTGGCCGCGCTGGACGCGTTCGGTGCGGACCGCACGGTACTGGTTCGGGCCGGGTTGATCCTCGGGCCGCACGAGAACGTCGGGCGGTTGCCGTGGTGGTTGGGACGGATCGCGCGAGGCGGGCGCGTGCTGGCGCCGGGGCCGCGGGAGTTGCCCTTGCAGTACATCGATGTGCGGGACCTTGCGGAGTGGATTGTGGGGGCGGTCGAGCTGGAGTTGAGCGGGCCGTTCAATCTGATGAGCGCGCAGGGGCACACCACCATGGGGGAGTTTCTCGATGCGTGTGTCACGGTCACCGGGTCTGACGCGGAGCTTCGGTGGACCGACCCCCAGGTGATCCTCGACGCCGGGATCGAGCCGTGGACGCAGTTGCCGGTGTGGGTGCCGCCGGGGACCGACATGCACGATGCGTTGCATGCGGCGGATGTGTCTCGAGCTCTTGGGACGGGGCTCGTCTGTCGGCCGGTTGAGGAGACGGTGGCCGACACGTGGGATTGGCTGCGGGACGTCGGGGGTGTGGCGCCGTTGCGTTCCGCGGTGGCCGTCAAGGGGCTGGATCCGGACGTGGAGGAGAAGGTGTTGGGAGGGTCGTGATCAGAGTGCGGGCCGGTGGGGGCTTGTCGCGCCCACGCGGCGGTAGCCGCAAATTCGACACAGCCCCGCGCCCCTGAAGGGGCGCTACAGGTCCCGGGGTGTACTCAGCACCACCCCCCGAGCGGGGTGCCTGGCCCAGTGACCGGCCTTCCCCGCTCCGCGAGACTGACGGCATGAACACCAACACGAAGAGCGGCTCTCTGCTGACGAGGGCCCGGGCCCTCGCACTTGCCGCCGGGCGGGGGTTCGTGCTGGCGCTGGTGACGCTTCCCGGAGCTGTCCTGTGCTTCACGTCGACCCTCGTGTCCATCTCCCTGATTCCGATCGGCGTCGGGCTGCTCACCACGCCATGGGTGCTGGGCAGGCTGCGGGCGTTCGCGGACTGGCGGCGGGTGGTCGCGGCGGAGTGGGGCGGGGTGCGGATCCCGTCGGCGTACCGGCCGATACCCGAGGACGCCAAGCCCTGGACGAAGACGTACGAGATGCTGCGCGACCCGGCGGTCTGGCGTGATCTGCGGTGGTTGCAGGTCGACATGAGCGCGGGGTACGTCACCGCGCTGCTGCCGGCGGTGCTGCTCTTCTATCCGCTGGAGGGGTTCGCGGTCGCCGCCGGGCTGTGGCGGCCGCTCTCCCAGTGGGGCGGGTACTGGTACGGCTTCGTGCACGTCACCGACCAGGCCTCCGCGCTCGGCGCCGGCGTCCTGGCCGCCGCCCTCCTCGCCCTCGCATTCCCGCTCGCCCCGTGGCTGCTGAACGCCCACTTCCGGCTCACCCGGGCCGTACTGGGCGCCAGCCAGGGCGAGTTGGCCGAGCGGGTCCGGGTGCTGACCGAGACCCGGCGGGACGCCGTGGACACCTCCGCGGCCGAACTGCGCCGTATCGAAAGGGACTTGCACGACGGGGCGCAGGCCCGGCTGGTCGCGATGGGCATGGACCTCGGCACCATCGAGATGCTGATGGACAAGGACCCGGCGAAGGCCAAGGAACTCATCTCGCAGGCCCGCAAGTCCTCCGTCGACGCGCTCGCGGAGCTGCGCGACCTGGTCCGCGGCATCCACCCGCCGGTGCTCGCCGAGCGCGGACTGGGCGACGCCGTAAGGGCGTTGGCGCTGAGGCTGCCCATCACCACCGAGGTGAACGTGGAGTTGAGCGGGCGGGCGGACGCGCCGGTCGAGTCGGCGGCCTACTTCGCGGTCAGCGAGGTGCTCACCAACGCGGTCAAGCACTCGGGCGCGGACCGGATCTGGGTCGACCTGCACCACGAGGACGAGCGGCTGCGGGTGACCGTCACCGACAACGGCAAGGGCGGCGCGGTGCCCGGGGCCGGCTCCGGGCTGGCCGGAGTCGAGCGGCGACTGGGTACATTCGACGGCGTCCTGGCCGTCAGCTCTCCCGCGGGCGGTCCCACCATGGTCACCATGGAGATCCCTTGCGCGTTGTCCTAGCCGAAGACCTCTTCCTGCTGCGCGACGGACTGGTCCGGCTCCTGGAGGCACACGACTTCGAGATCGCCGCCGCCGTCGAGTCCGGCCCCGAGCTCACCCGGGCGCTGGCCGACCTGGAGCCGGACGTCGCCGTGGTCGACGTAAGACTTCCTCCGACGCACACCGACGAGGGGCTCCAGTGCGCCTTGCAGGCCCGGCGGGACAGACCCGGGCTTCCGGTGCTGGTGCTCTCGCAGCACGTCGAGCAGCTGTACGCGCGTGAGCTGCTCGCCGACGGGAGCGGCGGGGTGGGGTATCTGCTGAAGGACCGGGTGTTCGACGCGGAGCAGTTCGTGGACGCCGTACGAAGGGTGGCGGGTGGTGGTACGGCGATGGATCCGCAGGTGATCCAGCAGTTGCTGTCGCGGCGGGCCGCCGGCGACCGGCCGCTGGCGCGGCTGACCCCACGGGAGCGTGAGGTGCTGGAGCTGATGGCGCAGGGGCGGTCCAACGCGGCGATCGCCGGGCAGCTGGTGGTGACAGAACGGGCCATCGCCAAGCACACCTCCAACATCTTCGCCAAACTGGACCTTGAGGTGTCGGACGATGACAATCGCCGCGTTCTGGCCGTCCTCGCCTATCTGGACCAGGGCCGGTAAGCGGTTGCTGATTTTGCGTAACCTCCGCTGTTCAGGCGGCTGTTGGGGACCGGCGGCCGATTAATCCTCTGATTTGTTTGTGGGGCTGCTGAACACCCCTGGGACCCCCTGCGTATCCATGGGAGCCGCTTCACTCCTGTCGGGCGCCTCGATGCCCCGCCAAGCCCGCAAGGAAGTCAGAGGAGTTCCATGGGACGCAACAATCGAAAACGCCGTACGCCGCTGGCCACCAAGGCCATAGCCGCATCGGCGGCCCTAGCGCTCGGTGGGGGCGGGCTGATCTGGGCGAACTTCTACGCCTCGGCGCACGAGTCGAACAACGGGCAGAACCAGACCAAGGCCGCCGCCGCTTCGGTGGCCACGATCGCCTGCCCCGACGTCCAGCAGAAGCTGACGAACGTGCCCGCCAAGGCCCAGCAGGGCGTCGCGACGGAGCTGGCCAACCTCGACAAGCAGATCACCGAGGCCTACGCCCGGCTCGCCTCCACCCGTCAGGCGCAGGCCGGCGACGCGAACTTCGTACAGAACGCGATCGTCGGCCCCCTGAAGGAGAAGCGGGCCGCGACGCTGGACCGGATCCGCATCGACATCCAGCGGGTCGGCGGTCAGGTGGACGCGGCCAGTCTGAGCGCGCTCGCCGCCTGCACGACGCAGACCGCGAACCAGACCAACGCCGGTGGCGGCCAGAACAACGGCGGCCAGAACAACAACGGTGGTCAGAACAACAACAACGGCGGTCAGCAGCAGGGCAACGGGCAGGCCACGGCCTCGGCCGCGCCCAGCGCCAGTGCGAGCGCGCCGGCCAACGTGGGCGGTCAGGCCGGCAACGGTCCGGTCGCGGCCGACTTCGTGGACATCACGAAGGTCCAGGCGAACGTGGCGGCCAAGCCGCGGAACAACGGCAACGGCTCGACCGGCACCTTCACCACCCGGTGCGGTGTGAACGCCAACAAGAACCACAACACCGACAACGTCATCGTGGCGCCCGGTGTGACCAACGGCGCGCACCACCTGCACGACTACGTCGGCAACCAGAAGGTCGACGCGTTCGCGACCAACGACACGCTGATCGCGGACCAGACCAGCTGCCAGAACCAGAGCGACCTGTCGGCCTACTACTGGCCGGTGGTGCGTATCCAGGACGGCACGCAGGACTTCGACCAGAACGCGGCCGGCGGTGGCACCGAGGGCAACGTCGGCAAGATCCTGACACCGGTCCAGGCGCAGATCAAGTACGTCGGCAGCCCGACCAGCAAGGTCACCGCGATGCCCCAGTTCCTGCGCATCATCACCGGTGACGCCAAGACCACGACCAACGGTCTGGCGAACGCCAACGCGCACTGGAGCTGCACCGGCTTCGAGAACAAGGTCCAGCTGACGACGCAGTACCCGATCTGCCCGCAGGGCAGCAACGTGGTCCGCACGTTCGCCTTCCAGTCCTGCTGGGACGGGACGAACATCGACAGCGCCAACCACCGTACGCACGTGGCCTTCGCGGACGCGGCCGGCAACTGCGCCAACGGCTTCAAGGCCATCCCGCAGCTGACGATGCGCCTGGTCTACAAGATCACCCCGCCGGTCCTGCAGAACGGCCAGGTGAAGAACGCCTACGCGGTGGACGGCTTCCCGGAGCAGCTGCACAAGGCGGCCACCGACCACGACGACTTCATCGCGGTCTTCAAGAACAACCTGGCGACCACCATCGCCAACTGCATCAACAGCGGTAAGAAGTGCCAGTGACGACGACCCCCTAGGGGGACAAGGAAGCGGGCGGTGGGATTCTCCCACCGCCCGCTTCTCGTATGTCCAGGGAAGCTCAGCCGCTGTGGCCGGTGTGCGCGCTGTGGTTGGTGCCGATCTCCTCGCCGCCGCCCAGCGTCTTCTGCAGCGTCTTGACGATCTTGTCCTCGCCGACGACCACCCACTTGCGGCCCACCAGGTAGAAACCGCCGTAGTCCTTCGCGTCGTTGATCCACTCGCGCTGGCCGCGGTCGGTGGCGAAGGTGGCGAAGACGTACTTGCCGTCGGAGGTCTTGCAGATCGCCTGGCGGACCTCGTCGGAGTCGATCTGTATGTCCGGCTTGCACTTCACCCTGGCGGCCAGGCTCTCCAGGCTGCCGGTCGCGGTGACCGGCACCTTGGCGGCGGCCTCGCTGTCTCCGGATCCACAGCCCGCCAGCGCCAGGACGGCCGTGGCACCGGCCACGGCGAGCATCGGTCGGGTCAACCTCATCTGTTCCTCCGGGTCGAATTGCCGGGCGGGCCCCTTGAGCCCGTCCCCTTCGATACGGCTGTGAGGGGCGGGGCACTCAAATCCGGTGGGAGTCAGGGTACGGGTGTGCGAACGTATGGCCTGTGAACCAAGACTGGGAAGACCGTGTGACCGCCGCCTGGGCCGCCTTCGACGACTATCCCGAGGAGCGGGCCGGTGAGTTCCGGGCCGTGATCGACGCGCTCGTCGCCGAGCTGCCGGCGGGCAGTCCGCTGGGGCCGTTCGAGCAGGCCTGCGCCTGGGACTCGACGGGGCACTCGGACAAGGCCGCGCCGCTGTACCGGAAGGCGCTGGCGCACGGGTTGAGCGAGGTCAGCGGGTACAAGGGGCGGCGGGCCAAGATCCAGTTGTCGAGTTCGCTCAGGAACATCGGGCAGGCCGAGGAGGGCGTCAAGCTGCTGACGCCCGAACTGGATGCGCCCTCCGACGAGTTGGACGACGCGGTACGGGGCTGTCTGGCACTGTGCCTGTCCAGCCTGGGCCGCGACCGCGAGGGCCTCTCCCTCGTCCTCGCCGCCCTGGCCCCCCATCTCCCGCGCTACCAGCGGTCGATGGCGAACTACGCGCGGCTGCTGGTCGACCCCGAGGAGTGAGTCACTCGGGTTCGCCTGGCGCTGTCCACGCAGGGCACGCCTGCCGACCCGCCTTCCCGCTCAGGGCCGCCGGGGGCCAACTCCCCAGGGCGGCCGGGCACTTGGGTGTGCCTCGCGGCCTCCGCGCCGGGCGTCCCGGCCGACTCGCCTTCCGCCGGGGGTCCGGGGGTTGTCCCCCGGGACGGCACCGTACGCGGGTGGCGGTGACCAACCCACCATTCGCTCGTTTTGCTGAACGTGCAGTCACAGGATGTCGCCCCGCGCCCCGCACCTTCCGTCTCCGACCCGGTCGTCGACGTCGAGCAGGCCGAGGCCGCGCTCGTCGAGCACTACCCGCGGCTGGTCCGGCTCGCCTACCTGGTCCTGCCGCCGAGCCTCGGCCGCAACCGGCGCGTGGTGACCGCACACGCCCTCACCCAGCGCGCCCTGCCCAGGGGCCGGGCCTCGGCCCCGATGATCCCGGCCCAGTCGACCGGCCGGGACGGCGACCCCGGGTACGCCTTCGTCCGCCTCCAGGTTCTCCGTACGGCCCTGGAGGCGGGCCTTCCGCTCAGGCGCACGGCGTTCCCCAAGCGCTCCCAGCTCCCGCCGCTGCTCCCCCAGGTCTGGGGCCTGCGACTCTTCCCCCGCTCGGGCGGCGCCGACGAACTCGCCCTGGACCAGCGCCTGTCCGCCCTGTCCGGCCCGGCCCGCGCCGCCTACGTCCTGCGCGGCCTGGAGAAACTCCCCGACGGCGACGTACGCGGGATCCTCGCGGCGGCCGGCTGCGCCGACGTGGACGAGGCGCTGGACGAGGCAGGTGACGTACCGGCGGCGCACTACCCGCTGCTCGACTCCCCCGAGTTCGACCCCTGCTCGCTACAGGCCCGGCCCACCGACCTCATGCGGCGCCGCCAGCACACCAAGGCCGCGCTCGCCGCCGCCGCGGCCCTCGCCGTGTGCGGGGCGCTGCTCGGCCTGCCCGGCGACGGCTGGGCCCCCGACGGCGCCGCCGCCCCGGTGTACGCACAGAACCCGGCCGCCGAGGCCGCCCTCGACCCGGCCAAGCTCACCCGGGTCGCGCCGACCGCCTGGGAGTCCGCGTCCCGCACCGACTTCTCGGTCTGGCCGGCCCGCGGCGACCTCACCGGCGACAAGGCCCTGCTCCGCCGCGCCCTCGCGGTCTGGGCCCGCCCCGGCGAGAGCGTCCAGGTCTCCGCGACCCCCGGCACCCCGTCCGGCGGCCCGGCCGGCCCGCCGCAGCTCCTCTACGCCGGGACCGTCGACTCCGCGCGCGTGGTGATCCTCTACGACGGCCTGCGTATCGCCCGCTACGCCGAGCCGAAGGACGGCACCAAGGGCGCCGCCCTCGACTTCGCGCGGGTCGACGGGGCCGGGCGGGCCGGGGCGAGCGCGGTGGTGCTGGGGCGGGCCGACGGCAACGTCCGCTATCTGACGGCGCCCTGGGTCACCAAGGCCGCCGAGCGCGACCTGCTCAAGCCGAGTGCCGGTGCGATGAGCCTCGACCTGTCCCACGGGATCACGGCGCCGCTGGCCAGCCCGGCCACCCAGACCGGCGCCTGCACCTCCTGGAACGTGCTCCAGCTGACCGACGGCACGGGCACCCGCCTGCTGACCGACCTCGGCGAACTGGTCCCCGCCGTCCTCACCGACGGCCGCCCCGGCTCGACCGAGGACACCTCGGGCGCTCGGTCGCTGCGCACCTGGGCGCCGTACGCCTGCTCGCTCGCCTCGGTGCGCTCGGCCGGGGTGCGCACGGTGAACGTCTGGGCGTACGCCACCCAGCCGCTGCCGGACGCGACCGGCTCGGCGGACTGGGTGTGCACGCGGGCGGAGACCTGGCGGGGCGGCGGGACGCGAGTGCTGGCGCAGTTCCGCACGCCGGGCGGGATCTACGGGGCGGTGGCGGCGAAGTCGGAGAACTCGGCGGCCTGCGGGCCGAAGGACCCGAACGTGCTGGCCGGGGTGTTGTGGAAGTCGGAAGCCGGGAGCTGGTATCTGCTGGCCGCCGGGAGCCGGGGGACGTCGGCGGTGACGGCGACGGGTGGGATCACCGGGTCGGGCCAGGGGAATCTGCTGGCGGTGCGGGCGAAGCAGGGGGCGCAGGCCGAGCTGAAGGGGACCCTGAGCGACGGGCGAGTGATCAGTGGGCTCCGCTGAGAAGCGGGCTTGCTGACGCCGATGTAAACAAGAGCACGCACAGGGGTTCCCGCGACCCCTACCCGTCAGTACATTGACGCCATGTCTAACACGCCGCCGCTCAAGGCCCGGAAGGTGTCCTTCTCCTGGGACGGCACGCCGTTGCACTGGGTGCCCGGGGACCCCTTCACCACGCACACCATCAATGTGCTGCACATGCTGCTGCCGGCCGGTGAACGGTGGTTCGTGCACGTGTACAAGCAGGTGCTGCCGCTGATCCGGGACGAGCGGCTGCGCGAGGACGTGATCGGGTTCATCGGGCAGGAGGCGATGCACTCGCAGGCGCACGACGAGGTGCTGCCGCATCTGCGCGAGCAGGGGCTCGATCCGACGCCGTACACCGCGCAGGTCGACTGGTTCTTCGAGAAGCTGCTCGGCGACCGGACCCTGCCGCCGGGCCGGGCCCGTCGCTGGTGGCTGCTGGAGCGGGTGGCGATCATCGCGGCCATCGAGCACTACACCGCGTTCCTCGGCAACTGGGTGCTGAACGCCGAGGAGTTGGACCGGCGGGGTGCCGACCCGACCATGCTGGACCTGCTGCGCTGGCACGGTGCCGAGGAGGTCGAGCACCGGTCCGTCGCCTTCGACCTGTTCATGCACGTCGACGGCGGCTACCGGCGCCGGGTGCGCACCTGGGCGACGGCGTTCACGGCACTGGTCTTCCTGTGGCAGCGCGGGTCCCGCTTCTTCATGGCCAACGACCCCACGCTCACCGACGGCAAGGCCTCCTTCAAGCAGTTCTACGTCGGCGGCCGCCGGGGCACGCTGCCCGCGACCGGCGACATGCTCAGGTCCATCCCGCGCTACCTCAGCCGGGACTACCACCCCTCACAGGAGGGCTGCACCGAGCAGGCGGTCGCCTATCTCGCCTCCTCCCCCGCGGCCGTCGCGGCTATCGCGGCCGAGAAGGGAGCCGCGTGATGCCGAAGCTGCGCACCGTCGCCGTCCTCGCCGGGGCCGCGCTGCTCACCCGGCGGGCCCTGCGCAACCGCATCCAGGCCTCGCCTCTGTGGCCGATGCCGGCCCTGGAGAACCCGACCTCCGGGCGGCCCCGGTCGAGGGCACTGAAGCTGGTGGTCGCCTCACGGAAGACGGTCGCCGAAGGGGTCGTACAACTGCGCCTGGAAGGAAGGGACTTGCCGCGCTGGGAGCCCGGGGCGCATCTCGATCTGGTGCTGCCCTCGGGGCTGGTGCGGCAGTACTCGCTGTGCGGTGATCCGGCGGACACCTCGTCGTACACCGTGGCCACCAGGCTGGTCGAGGGCGGTCGGGGCGGTTCGCGCGAAGTTCATGAGCAGGTGCGGGAAGGGATGGCACTGGAGGTGCGGGGACCGCGCAATCGGTTCCCGCTCGTCGAGGCCCAGTCGTACGTCTTCATCGCCGGGGGAATCGGGATAACGCCAATTCTCCCTATGCTGCGGGCACTTGGGGACAACGCGGAGTGGCGGCTGCTGTACTGCGGGCGGTCGCCGGAGTCGATGCCGTTCCTGGAGGAGGTCGAGAAGCTCGGCCGGAATCGCGTCACGGTGGTCGCCGGGGCGCCGGATCTCGACGCGCTGGACGTGCCCGAGGAAGCGGCCGTCTACTGCTGCGGGCCGGAAGGGCTCATTACGGCCGCACAGGATCGGTTCCCGCGGGTCCACCTCGAACGGTTCACGCCCCATGCCGCCCATGGCACCGCCTTCGAGGTCGAACTCCGGCGCAGCGGGCGCACGTTGACGGTCGCCGCCGACTCGACCGTGCTGGCCGCCGTGCGCGCCGAGCTGCCGAACACGGCGTACTCGTGCGAGCAGGGATTCTGCGGGACCTGCCAACAGCGGGTCCTGGAAGGGGTGGCGGAGCACCGGGACGAGTTGCTGACGGACGCGGAGCGGGCGGACTCGATACTGATCTGCGTTTCGCGGGCGCGAAGTGATCGGCTCGTGTTGGATATGTGAACGCCCGAGGCCGGACCGGTCCGTTCCGGGCCGGATCCGATCGGTAAGGTGTTCGCATGACTACCGGGGTGCGTCGAAGAATGGGCGTCGAGGAGCGGCGGCAGCAGTTGATCGGCGTCGCCCTCGAACTGTTCAGCCAACGCTCGCCCGATGACGTGTCGATAGACGAGATAGCGTCCGCCGCGGGTATCTCGCGGCCGTTGGTCTACCACTACTTCCCCGGCAAACTCAGCCTGTACGAGGCCGCGTTGAAGCGGGCCGCGCAGGATCTGGCGGGCCGGTTCGCCGAGCCGCAGGAGGGTCCGCTCGGGGACCGGCTGCGGCGGGTGATGCGCCGCTTCTTCGACTTCGTCGACGAACACGGGCCCGGTTTCTCGGCGTTGATGCGCGGCGGCCCGGCCGTGGGCTCCTCGGCGACCAACGCGCTCATCGACTCGGTACGGCAGGCGGCGTACGAACAGATCCTGTCGCATCTGGGGATCGAGGATCCGCCCGCGCGACTGGAGCTGGTCGTACGCTCCTGGATCTCGCTCGCCGAGTCGACCGCGCTGATCTGGCTGGACGGCCGGCGCATCCCGCGCGGCGAGCTGGAGACCCAGCTCGTGCACGACTTCGCCGCGCTGGCCGCCGTGAGTGCCGCCTATGACGAGGAGATGGGCGCGCTGCTGCGCCGCATGCTCAAGGACGAGCCGGCCGACGGCCCCTTCGCGGACCTGGTCGGCCGGCTGATCGCCCTCGCCTCCTGATCGCCGCGGAGAAAGGTCTCAGCGCTCGAACTTCCGGTAGGACGGGTCGAGGTCGCGGACCTCGGCGGAGGCGTGCAGGACGATGCCGCCGCCCTCGTCCTCGATGTGCTTGCGCAGCAGCTCCAGTACGGCCTCGGTCAGCTTGGACCTGGTGTCCTCGGTGCGGCCGGCGAGCAGGCCGAGGGTGACGTGCACGACGGCGTGGCCGAAGTCCAGCGGGTCCTCGTAACCGAACGCGGTGAGCTCGGACGGACGAAACAGCGTCTTGCACGCCTCGGGCTTGGCGGCCGCGATCTCCACGACCGCCTGATGCAGGTCCCGCGCGAAACCCTCCTGGTCGAACTGGATCGAGTTCGAGTAGTCGACGGTGATCTGCGGCATGGGCACTCCTGTTCTACGGCAGCAACAGGGGCAACCCTAGTTCCCCTGGTCGCCGAGTTGCAGCGCAAGCATGGCGATGTCGTCCTCGCGGTCGTGGCCGAAGGAGGCCAGGAGGGTGTCGCAGAGGGCCTCCAGGCCGGGGAGGGCGCCGACCGCGGCCGCGCGGAGGTGTTCCATGGAGGCCGTGAGGTCGGTGCCGCGGGTCTCGATCAGGCCGTCGGTGATCATCAGGAGCCGGTCGGTGGGTTCGAGGACCAGCTCGACCGGCGGCGGGTGCGGCAGGCCCACGCCGAGCAGCGGGCCGGCCGCCTTGACGTACTCGGCGTCCCCGCTGTCCCGCAGGATCAGCGGCGGGATATGGCCGGCGTTGGCGATCCGGACCCGCCCGGTGCCGGGGTCGATATGGGCCAGGCAGACGGTGGCGGTGATCTCGGCGTGGTAGTGCTGGAGCATCCGGTCGAGCCGCTCGGCGAGCACCGCCGGGTCGTTCTCCTCGACGCAGTAGGCGCGCAGCGCGTGCCGGATCTCGACCATGACGGTGGCCGCGTCCAGCGAGTGCCCGACGACGTCGCCGACCGCGACGAGCGCCCCGCCGGCCACCGGTATCGCGGCATAGAAGTCGCCGCCGATCTCGGTCTGCTGCGACGCGGGCACATAGCGCACCGCGAGGTCGATGCCGGGCAGTTCGGGCAGCCGGTGCGGCTGGGGCAGGAAGCTGTGCTGGAGGGTGAGCGCGACATGCCGCTCGACCTGGTACATGAGCAGCGGTTCGGCCGCCAGCGCGGCGGCCTGGGCGAGCTGGGCCAGCAGGGCCTCGGTCTCGGGGCCGGCCCGGCGCAGCCCGCGCGTGGGCACGGCCAGGCACACCGGCGACCTGCCGTCCTGGGTGACGACCAGCGCGAGCCGGGCGTCGTTCTGCACTCCGGGCCGGAAGAACCCGGCCGGCCACAGCGGCGCGGGCACCGTGGTGAGCTGCAGCCCGACCTGCCCCCGGGTGAGCCGGCGCAGCAGACCGGCCACGGTCCGGTGGGCGCCCTCGTCAGGCACGGGGAACACGCTCCGCTCCCGGCACAGGCCCCGGTAGAGCTCGTCGTCCTGGTCGAGGACGAAGACGGCGGCGGGACAGCCGAGGAGCCGCGCGGTCCCGTCGGCGGCGGCGGTGGCGAGTTCCCGCAGGGTGCGCGCCGCCTGGATGCCGACGATCGTCTCCGACAGCAGCTTCAGACGCCGTACCAGTGCCTGGTCGTCGGCCCGCACCCGCGCGGTGCGGACCGCGGCCCGTACCGCCGCCTCGATCTCCTCGGGTTCGGCGGGCACCGTGAGAAACGCCTCGGCGCCCGAGGCCAGCCCCGGGCAGCGCCCTTCGGGGGCCAGGGCGGCCGCCGAGAAGTGCACCACGGGCAGGCGGGCCGTGTGCGGCCGCTCCTTGAACAGGCGGCACAGATCGAAGCCGCTCATGTCCGGCAGATGCACGTCGATCAGGGCCACGTCCGGCAGGGTCCCCTTGCGCAGCCGCTCGTCGAGCTCGACGAGCGCCTCACCGGCGCTGGCCACGGGCACGACCTTGTGGCCCGCCCGGCGCAACAGGGTGTCCATCGCGTACCGGCTGGCTCCCGCGTCGTCCACGACCAGCACGGTCGTATCTGTCAGCTTGCCGTTGACGTCCATCTTCCAGCCCTTGGACAGCACCGGTGGGACAGACCCTGCTTCCGGGCCTGCCCCACCAAAGTAATGCTCTTATCAGGAGGTCCGGGAGAATACCGCCACAGTGCGCCCCGGAACGGCGAACGTGCCCGATTCCCGATCGTACGAGGAGGACTTGACGATGGAGTCCGCGCCCGCCGCCTGCACCGGATGCAGCCGGTAACCGGTCCCGGCCAGCGCCTCCACCCGCTGTTTCTGCCCGTCCGGAGTCGCGTTGAAGACGACGACGAGGTCGCCGAGCGCCATGGTGATCACCCCGGGCGTCTCGTCCTTTCCGGACAAGGGGAAGGAGAGCTTCGACTGCACCTGTCCACTCGTGTCGAGCGAGAAGACGCTGTCCGTCGTACGGATCCTCAGCAGATCGCGGTACGCGGCCGAGGCTCCCTCGATCTGGTCGCACCCCACCTTCACCGTAGTCAACAGGGGCTTGGCGTAGGGCCACTTGGACTCGTTGTCGGCCGCCGTCGGCAGCCCCTGTCCGAAGCCGTTGCCGTCGGCGCAGTTCCAGTGGATGGCGTTGAACCAGTCGCCGCTGTCGTAGGAGTTGCGGTCGAGCGACTTGGAGCGGAGCAGGTCGGTGCCCGCCTGGGAGAGGGACGGCCCCTGCGAGAGGGTGGCCGTGGCCATCGCCAGGACCTGCATCCGGGCCCGGTCGGCGGCGGACGTACCGGATGGCAGCTTGTACGTCAGCGCGTCGAACAGGGACTCGTTGTCGTGCGCGTCGGCATAGGCGACGGCGTCGCCGGGCGCGTCCGCGTAGCCGGCGGGCTGGCCGTTGTAGTCGACCTCGGCGCCGGTGACCTCCTTGCCGTCGGTGTCGGTGAAGCGGTACTTGGCGAGGTTGCCGGTCAGGCCGACCTTGATCAGGTCCTGGTAGTGCAGCAGGCGGGCCTTCTGCTCGGCCGAAGTACCGTTCCCGGTCGAGGAGTTGGGGTCGGTGTACAGGCCGGAGGCGAAGCCCTGGACGCCGGGGTCGGAGTCGAAGGGGCTGCCGCCGCGGACCGCGTCCCGGGCCCGGTCGGAGAAGGTGGCGATCCCGGTGCCGGCCATGTTCTTCTGCGTGGCCTGCACGAAGCGGGCGTCGTCGGCGACCTCGCCGAAGTTCCAGCCCTCGCCGTACATGATGATCTTCTTGCCGTCGACGCCGTCCTTGGCGAGGGTCAGCGCGTCGAGGGCCTTCCTCACCGCGAGGATGTTGGCCTTCGGCTGGTGGCCCATGAGGTCGAAGCGGAAGCCGTCGACCTTGTACTCCTTGGCCCAGGTGACGACCGAGTCGACGACCAGCTTGCCCATCATGGCGTTCTCGGTGGCCGTGTTGGCGCAGCAGGTGCTGTTGGCCACCGAGCCGTCCGCGAGGAGCCGCTGGTAGTAGCCGGGGACGACCTGGTCGAGGACGCTGGTGTCGGCCTGCCCGGCGGCCGCGGTGTGGTTGTAGACGACGTCCATGACGACCCTCAGGCCGTCCTGGTTCAGGGACTTGACCATCTTGCGGAACTCGACCGTACGCCCCGTCCCGTCCGGGTCGGTCGCGTACGAACCCTCGGGGACCGTGTAGTGGTAAGGGTCGTACCCCCAGTTGTAGGCGTCCTTCGCGGCGGTCTTCGCCACGCACTCCTGCTGCTTCTCGGAGTCGGCCGGGTAGGAGGCGAGATCGCAGTCGGTCGTCGCCTGGTCGGCCTTCTTCTCGGGGATGGTGGCGATGTCGAACACGGGCAGCAGATGCACGTACGAGGTACCGGACCTGGCGAGCTCACGCAGGTGCTTCGAGCCGTCGCTGTCCTTGTCGGTGAAGGCGAGGTAGGTGCCCCGGTCCGCGGCCGGCACGGTCTCGTCCGCGATGGAGAAGTCCCGGACGTGCAGCTCCTGGATCTGGGCGTCCTTCAGCGGTACCGCCTTGGGCTTGGCGAGGCCCGACCAGCCGCTCGGGGCAAGGGACTTGTCGTCCAGGTCGACGACGAGACTGCGCTGCGAGTTCGCGGTGAGGGCGACCGAGTAGGGGTCGGTGACCTTGTTGGTGACGACCTTCCGGACGGTGGGCGCCCACACCTTCACGACATACCGATACGCCTTGCCCTTCCAGGACTTGGGCCCGGTGACGGACCAGACACCGGTCGCGTCGTCGCGCTTCATCGCCCTGAGGGAGCCGTCCAGCTCCAGCGAGACGCTCTGCGCGGTCGGCGCCCAGACGGCCAGCGTGGGACGGCCGTTGTGGAAGGTCGGCCCCAACTCCGCCTTGGTCGCGCTCGCGTACACGTCGTCGAGTACGCCGGCGATCTGCACGCCGGTCGCGGCCAACACGGCCCCGTTCGCGGCACGTTGGGAGGCGACGAGCTGCCCGTCGAGGGCCTCGCGCACCCGGTCGCGGTCGCGCGGGTCGACCGACCAGGCCGTGTAGTCCTTCAGATAGGGGAACTTGGCCTTCTGGTCGTCGGTGAGCGTGGTCTTCGTCAACCGCAGCCAGCGCTCGTCGTCGCTCGTCAGCGTGGAGTCCTGCACGGCGATCGAACCGTCGTGGGAGTAGAGCAGTTGGGTGGAGGCGGCGGCGTCGGAGCCGTTCCAGGCGACCGTGTTCCGGTCGATCCAGACCGCCTTGGAGGTGGTCAGGTCCAGCGCGGCGGCGGAACCGGCCGGCTGGGGCAGCAGGTACTTCTCCTGGCCGTTCAACAGCCACACCTCGTAGCCGTTGGCCTTGAGGTCGAGCGACTGGTCGGCCGAGAGGTCCTTCGCGTCGCCGTTGTGGATGATGTAACTGAGGCTGGTGGCACCGTCGGTGAGCGGTACCTCGAAGACCGCACCATAGGCGTCAGTCTTCACCGGCTTGAGCGGACTCGACCAGTCCGTGGGATTCGCGGCACCGGTCCAGACGTGCAGACCCCAGCCGTCGTAGTTCCCTCCCCCAGAGGGGGTGCCCCCAGCCCGGTGGTAGTGGATGACCGCCTTCGTCTTGTCCTGCGCCGGGTAGTCGGGCCGCGTGGTCTGTACGTCCGCCTTGCCCTGCTCGATCCACACCTCCCCCGTCTTGGTGACGTCGATCGAACGGTCCGCGGAGACGTCCTTGTTGCCGTCCTTGTCGATGACGAGGAACCCGACGTTCGAGGCGCCGGCCTTCAACTTGACGTAGGCGAAGGCGCCGTAGGCGTCCCGGCCGACGAAGGGGTGACTGGCCGGCCAGGTGGTCGCCTCGCCGTCGGCGAGGTCGCCCCAGGCGTACATGCCCCAGTTGTCGTAGTCGCCGTCGGTGCGCTTGTAGTGGACGATCGCGTAGTCGCGGGAGGAGGCGGTGGGGACCTCGGTGGCGGGAGGGGTGCCGGTGGTGGAGGCGGCGGTGGCGCTCGCGGTGTGCCCGGCGGTGTCGATGACAACCGCCTTGTAGCGCAGGGCGGTTCCGGCCGGCACGTCCTTGCCGATCGTCTGGGTGACCTTGTACGGGGCGTGGTCGGCGGAGCCGAGCGTCTGCCACTTGCCGTTGCCGACCTGGGCGGCGAAGACGACCCGGTTGAGCCGACCGCCCTCGACGTCGGCGGAGACGTCCACCGTGCCGGTGGCGCCGGCGTCGGGGGCCTTGAGGGTGACGGTCGGGGCGGTCGTGGGCTTGGCGAGCTTGCCGGCCGCCTTGAGGACGATCGCCGAGCCGGCCGGGACCGTGACGGTGACCTTCTTGTCGGCACCGGAGGTCACGTCGGCCGAAGTCCCGTAGATCCCAAGGAACTTCATGTCCGCCGAACCGGTCGGGAAGGTGGCCGACCTCGCCTCGCCCGCGTTGTTGAAGGCGACGACGTACTCCTGGCCGGTCTTGGCGTCGGTCCGGCTGAAGGCGTAGACGCCCGAGCCGTCGGCCGCGTAACGCTCGGTCTGGACGCCGTCCGTGAGGGCGGAGTTCTCCTTGCGCAGCTTGCCGAGAGCACTGATCTGCTCATAGAGCGGTGCACTCGTGTCGTACGAGTCGCTCGCGTGCGTGCGGTCGGTGCCGATCTCGTCGTCGTCGAGGTAGTCGGCGACCTTGGAGGCGAACATCGTCTGGCGGGCGTCCTTGTCACCGCCGGACCCGGTGAAGCCCTGCTCGTCGCCGTAGTAGACGACCGGGTTGCCGCGGCTGAGGAACATCACCTCGTTGGCGAGCCTGTCCTTGGCAAGCAGCTCGGCATCGGTCGCCTTCGGGTTGTCCTGCTCCAGGAAGTACCCGATCCGCCCCATGTCGTGGTTGCCGAGGAAGGTGACCTGCTCGTACGCGTTCGCCTTGTCGGTCGTGTACTTGTAGTCGTCGCCGAACACCGAAGCGAGCTTCTGCGCGCTGCCGCCCTGGGAGGCGTAGGAGCGGGCCGCGTCCTGGAAGGGGAAGTCGAGGGTGGCGTCGAGGCGGCCCTGGGTGACGTACGGCGAAGTGATCGAGGTGTCGGCGGAGTAGACCTCGCCGAACATGAAGAAGTCCTTACGGCCGTGCCGGGCCGCGTAGTCGTCGAGCGCGGTCGCCCACTGCGTCCAGAACTCCATGTTCACGTGCTTCACGGTGTCGATCCGGAAGCCGTCGACACCGAAGTCCCGGACCCACCGCTCGTAGATCTTCTCCATGCCGCTGACGACCTCGGGACGCTCGGTCCACAGGTCGTCGAGGCCGGAGAAGTCGCCATAGGTGGCGTTCTCGCCGGCGTAGGTGGAGTCGCCGCGGTTGTGGTACATCGTCGTGTCGTTGAGCCACGACGGGACCTTGACGTTCTTCTTCGCGGCGGGGACGGTCGGCGTCCGCGGGAAGGAGGCGCTGGAGACGGCCGGGAACTTCTTCTTCCCGTCCGCGTAGTCGGCGTCGTCGAAGGGCTGCCCGTCCTTGGTCAGGTACGGGAAGGCGCCCTTGGACAGGTAGTCGTACGACTTCTCCTCATAGTCGACGACATCGGCCGTGTGGTTGGTGATGACGTCGAAGAAGACCTTCATGCCTTTGGCGTGCGCCTTGGAGATGAGGGTGCTGAGGTCCTTGTTCGTCCCGAAGTGGGGGTCGACCTGGGTGAAGTCGGTGATCCAGTAACCGTGGTAGCCGGCCGAGGCGTTGCTCCCGGTGCCCTGCACGGGCTGGTTCTTGAAGATCGGGGCCATCCAGATGGCGGTGGTGCCCAGGCCCTTGATGTAGTCGAGCTTCCTGGTCAGACCCTTGAGGTCGCCGCCCTGGTAGAAGCCCTTGTCGGTGGGGTCGTATCCGGTGCTCAGCCGTGAACCGGTCAGCCCGCCCTCGTCATTCGACGTGTCGCCGTTGGCGAAGCGGTCCGGCATGACGAAGTAGAACTGCTCGCGCGTGTCGTCGTGCCGGGCGGGCTCGGCCGCGAGCCTGGCGTCGGAAGGGGGCGGCGGCGGAGTGTCCGCATGCGCCGCGAGTGGCTGGATCAGGGCTGCGGCGAGGGCGGCGACCACGACGGCCGCGACCCGTCTGACATGTATCACCGGTGTGAACTCCTAGCGATAGCGGCTCTCTTGGGTCCGACCCCGCGTGACGGTATCGCTGACGCAAGGTTTACAGCAAGAGTCTTGAAACTCATAGCAAGAAGTTTCAACGCCAACCTTGACGTGCCCTTCTCAACTCCCCCACTCTCACCACTGGTTGAAACCCCAACACCCTTCATCGGAGCCGCACATGACCAGACACCGACCCCCGGGTGTCTTCCGGCGCACGGCCAGTGCCATGGCCGCCGGCGCGCTGGCGCTCGCGGGCGTCATCGCCCTGCCGGCCGCCGCCGCGCACGCGGACACCACCGCAAAGGGCGATGTCATCGCCAACCTGTGGGAGTGGAACTGGGCCTCCATCTCTTCCGAGTGCACAAACGTCCTGGGCCCGGCGGGCTACGGCGCGGTCCAGGTCGCCCCGCCCTCCGAGTCCCTCAAGCAGTCGTCGTACTACTGGTGGGACGTCTACCAGCCGTACTCGTACACCCTCAACAGCCGCTTCGGTACGGCGACCCAGTTCGCGTCGATGGTCACCGCCTGCCACAACGCGGGCGTGAAGGTCTACACGGACGCGGTGATCAACCACACGGCCGCCCAGACCGGCACCGGCTACGACGGCACCACGATCACCAACAAGTACGACACCCCGGACTGGGACGCGAGCGACTACCACACCTCCGCCGACTGCCCCACCTCAGACCTCACCATCCAGGACTACTCGAACCTCACCCAGGTCCAGAACTGCGAACTCCTGGGCCTGCCCGACCTCAAGACCAGTGCGGACAACGTCCGTTCGGGCCTCGCCGCCTTCCTCAACAAGCAGATCGCACTGGGCGTCGACGGCTTCCGGGTGGACTCGGCCAAGCACATCCCGGCCACCGACATGGCCGCGATCGTCGCCAAGCTGAACACCACGACGTCCGGTGCGGCGCCGTACATCTTCGACGAGGTCTACCCGGGCTCGACCCCGCAGCCCAGCGACTACTACGGCTCCGGTGACGTCCTCGACTTCACGTACGCGAGCAAGATGAAGTCGGCCTTCCAGGGCAACGTCAGCGACCTGTCGTCGCTCGAAAGCAGCGGCATCCTGCCCGCCGCCAACTCGGTCTCCTTCGTGACGAACCACGACACCGAGCGCAACGGCCTGCACATGAGCTACAAGGACGGCGACGCCTACAAGCTCGCCAACCTCTTCGAGCTCGCCTACAAGTGGTCGACGCCGACGATCTACTCCAGCTGGCAGTGGACCCAGAGCGACCAGGCCCCGCCGAACTCCTCCGGCTTCGTCACCGACACGGACTGCTCCGGCAGCTGGAACTGCCTCGACCGCGACACGGCGGTGGTCGGAATGGTGGCCTGGCACAACGCGGCAGGCAGCGCGGCCGTCTCCAACTGGTCGACCAAGTCGTCCTCGGTCATCGGCTTCGGCCGCAGCGGCGCCGGCTTCTTCGCCGTCAACAACGGTTCGTCCTCGGCCACTTACACCTTCGCGACCGGCATGGCCGACGGCACGTACTCCAACGTCATCGACGGCGGCGCGAGCACGGTGACCGTCTCCGGCGGCAACGCGTCGATCACCATCCCCGCGAAGGACGCGGTCGCCTTCTACAACTCCTCCTACACCTGCACGGTCGGCTGCGACGACTCCGGCAGCGGCGGCGGCTCCACCTCCACGGTGACGGCCACCTTCAACGAGTACGCCTCCACCACGACCGGCACCAACGTCTACGTCGTCGGTTCGATCGACGCCCTGGGCTCCTGGGACACCTCGAAGGCGATCCAGCTGTCGTCGTCCGGGTACCCGATCTGGTCGGGGGCGGTGAGCGTGCCGATCAACACGTCGTTCACGTACAAGTACATCAAGAAGGATTCGTCCGGAAACGTCACCTGGGAGTCGAACGCCAACAGGTCGGCCACGACCACGACTTCGGCGATCAACCTGAACAACTCCTGGAACGTGGCGAACGCGGACGCCACCGACGTCACCTTCAACGAGTACGCGACGACCGACTGGGGCACCAACGTCTACGTCGTCGGCTCCATCGCCTCCCTCGGCTCCTGGAACACCAGCGACGCGATCCCGCTGTCGTCGGAGTCGTACCCGACGTGGAGCAAGCTGGTGATCGTGCCGAAGAGCACGGCATTCACGTACAAGTACATCAAGAAGGACAGCTCCGGGAACGTCACCTGGGAGTCCGGGACGAACCGCTCGTACACCACGGGCAGCTCGTCGGGCTACTCCACCAGTGACACCTGGAAGTAGCTGAACGAGTGAACTCGCCGGTACGACTGTCGGAAGAAGGCCTGGTGGAACGTCACTGATGGTGATCTTGCGGTCCGAACCCCTGACCGAAAGAGGCACCGCGCCATGCGACGTATCCCCCACCGCCGACTGCTCGGCGCGACGCTGTTCGTGGCGTCGCTGCTGGTTCCGATGGCAGCCGCTCCCGCCACGGCCGGACAGGCCGTGAGCGGGCAGCGGCATCCGCACGGTGACTGCCGGCCGGGTGGTCTCGGGCAGGAGACGACCACCCGGCTGGACCGGACCATCGCAGACGTGCGCAGGCAGGCGGGCATCCCCGGTGCCGTCGTCGGGCTGTGGATGCCGGGCAAGGGGTGTTACGTCCGTGCGAGCGGGGTCGCCGACAAGGTCAGCGGGCGGCCGATGGCCACCGAGAACTTCTGGCGGATCGGCAGCGAGACCAAGACCTTCACCGTCACCGCGCTGCTCGAACTCGTCGACGAGCAGCTCATCGGGCTGGACGACCCGATCTCCCGGTACGTCCACGGCGTGCCGAACGGCCGCCACATCACACTCCGCCAGCTCGCGGAGATGCGCAGCGGGCTGTTCCCGTACAGCGCCGACCCGGACTTCGCCCATGACCTCCTGAGCGACCCGCAGCGCTATTTCACGCCCCGGGAAGTGCTGGCGTACGGCTTCAAGCACAAGAACACCTTCAAGCCGGGCACGCAGTTCCAGTACTCCAACAGCAATCTCGTGCTGCTCGGCATGGTGGTCGAGAAGGTGAGCGGGCAGCGGCTCGGCGACTTCCTCGACGAGCGGGTTCTCGGACCGGCGCGGCTGCACCACACACTGCTGCCGCACGGGCCGGAGTTCCCCGAGCCACACCCCCGCGGCTACACCAACCAGACCCTGAGCGGCGAGGTCGCCGACTCCACGGACTGGAACCCGAGTTGGGCCTGGGCGGCCGGGGCGATGATCTCCGACCTGCACGACCTGCGCCGCTGGGCCGAGATCGTCGCCACGGGCAAGCTGCTCAGCCCCGAGACCCAGGCCCAGCGCCTCAAGACCCTGCCGACCGGCTTCCCCGGCACCAGCTACGGCCTCGGCATCTTCGAGACCGGCGGCTGGATCGGGCACAACGGCTCCATCCCGGGCTACGAGACCGTGACCGTCTACCTGCCCTCCCAGCGGGCCACCCTGGTCATCATGATCAACACGGACATCACCAGCCAGGGCCAGGAGCCGTCCTCCCTCCTCGCCCGCGCGATCACGCGCATCGTCACTCCGCACAACGTCTACGACGGCGCGGCTACTGCTTCTTGATCGTGTACGTCACCAGGGAGCGGGCCGGGACCGTGGTGTTCAGCGTCCCCGCGCTCACGGCAACGGCCGACTGCTGAGCCATGCCGTGCGTGCCGTCGGTGAGGTACGGGGTCGCCGTCCCGGTGGTGATGCCGGTGTTCTGCAGGCTGAAGGACACGGGTGTGGCGGTCGTGGACGCGTTGAGCGCCACGACCGTCACCGTGCCGTCGGGGTTGCGGAAGGCCGAGAGCCTGAGGTTCGTGTCGCCGGTGGTCGCGGCGATGCGGGTCGCGCCCGGGCGGACGAAGCGGCTGTAGTTGGCCAGCGCCCAAAGGCGTTTGGACACGTGGTAGTTGTCGCCGTCCATCTGGATCAGGCCGCGGGTCGCGCCCGTCGAGGCGCCGTACCAGTAGACGTAACCGCTGACGTTCCCCTTCGTCAGGGCGTCGTTGACGGCGGAGGCGACCGTGAAGCCGTCGTAGCCGCTGCCGTCGTCCCAACTCTCGTTCCAGGTGGTGCCGTTGGGCGACCACTCCGACATCCAGGTGCGCTTCGAGGTCGGCAGGGGGCTGTCCACCGCGCTGGCGTAGTTGTGGCCGGTGTGGGTCGTGACATAGCCGCGGGCCACCGGGTCGGCCTCGATCGCGCTCGTGTACGCCTTCTGCTGGGTCCAGCCGAAGGAGTCGCAGCAGGTGACCTTGTAGCCGTTCGCCGACGCGACCGGACCGAAGACCTTCGTGAACTCCACCGCCTGCGCCGGTGTCAGCCGCATCGAGTCGTACGTCGCCGTCCAGTCGGGTTCGTTGGTGAAGCCGATGTCGGTGACGCCGATGCCCTCCTGGCCGTAGAACCGGGCGTACCGCACAAGGAAGTCGGCGTACGCCTTCCGCCAGTCGCCGCTCGCGCAGGTGGCCCCCGAGAGGCCGCACAGGGTACCCCCGTTCGCGTCCGTGCCGTTGGTCTTCATGTAGCCGGGGGCCGTCCAGGCGTCGGCGTAGAAGCGGTTGACGCCGTACGACTTGGCCTGTTCGGCCAGCCAGACCTGGCCCTTGTCGTAGCCGTCCCAGGTGTACTTGGGGGTCGCGTTCGGGCCGCCCGGGTCGGTGGGCTGGATGCCGGAGTCGATGCCCAGGCGCAGGATGCTGAGGCCGGCGCCGGTGGTGCGGTTGAAGAGGAGGTCGAGGATCTCGCGCTGGTGCTGGGCGGACAGGCCCTGCGAGCCGTTCATGATGGCGGCGCGGCCGAAGTGCTCGGAGATGCCGAAGCCGTCGATGGGCTGGTACGCGGTGGCGCCGTTGACGGTGGCCGAGGTGGCGGCGGCGGCCCCCGGCAGGGTGGCCGCGGTGGTACCGGCGGCCGTGAGTAAGGCCGCCGCGGCCGTCGACGCCCACTTCCCGAGTCTGCGCTGCATGATGCTCCCTTCAGCGGGAGCGCACGAGTGGGAGCGCTCCCATACGACGGACAGCAGGGAACGTAGGACGACACTCGACGAGCGTCAATCCCACGCGCCCCGCTGGTCGTTCAGCAGCTCGTCTTGCCGGTGTAGATGGCGAGCGCCGTGTTGGAGCCGAGAGTGGCGGTGAACTGGCCGCTGGAGTTCACCGTGACGCTCGTGTTGTTCTGCACGTTGCAGTACGTCCCGGTGGGCAGCGAGGTCTGGTACGTCCGACTCAGGCTGCTCGACTCGTGGTTGATGGCCACGTAACCCTTGCTGCCCCGCCCGAAGGCGATCGCGTCGCCGCCGTTGTCCCACCAGTTGGTGACGGACTCGCCGCGCACGGCGTTGCGGAAGGCGACCATGCGGATGATCTCCGGCCAGGCGTGCTGGCACTTCCAGCCGTCCTGCCAACAGGCGGTCACGGAGCCGTTGTTGGGCGGCCCGGCGTCCGTGTCGGACCACTCGTAGCCGGAGTTGATGTCCGGGGCGCCGTACGGGTAGGCGAGCATGAAGACGTTGGCGAGGGTGTAGTTCGCCCCGTCCTTGTAGTTGAGGGTGCTGCCGTTGCGCTCCGTGTCGTGGTTGTCGACGAAGACGCCGACCACCGAGCTGCTCATGTAGCCCCAGCCCTCGCCGTAGTTCTTCAGGTAGGCGAGGTTCTCGTTGTTGAAGACGCGCTTGAGGTCGTAGGCGTAACGGAACTCCTGGACGTCCCCGTTGCCCGTGTACTCGGTCGGCTGGACGGCCTCTCCGCTGCCGTAGATGACCTCCTGCTTCCAGTACACCGACGTGTTGCTCAGCCGGGACTTGATGTTGGCGAGGTCGGTGGCCGGGATGTGCTTGGCCGCGTCGATGCGGAAGCCGTCGACCCCGTAGCCGAGGAGGGTGTTCATGTAGCCGGCGATGGTGGCGCGGACGTACTCCTCGCCGGTGTCCAGGTCGGCGAGGCCGACGAGTTCGCAGTTCTGGACGTTGGCACGGTTGGTGTAGTCGGTGATCGTGGAGGTGCAGTCGTCCATGTCGTACGAGGAGTACAGGCCGGGGTAGTTGTACTTCGTGTACGACGAGCCGCCGGTGCCCGTCCCGCTGCCCGCCGACATGTGGTTGACGACCGTGTCGACGACGACCTTCACACCCGCCGTGTGGCAGGTGTTGACCATGTTCTGGAAGGCGGTGGCGTCACCGAGCCGGCCCGCGATCTTGTAGCTCACCGGCTGGTACGAGGTCCACCACTGCGAGCCCTGTATGTGCTCGGCGGGCGGGCTGACCTGGACGTAGCCGAAGCCGGCGGGGCCGAGGGTGTTGGTGCACTCCTTGGCGACCGAGGCGAAGTTCCACTCGAAGAGGACGGCGGTGACGTCCTTGGTGCCGGGCGGGGAGGCGGACGCCGTGGTGGGGGACATGACGGCGGTCGCGGCGGCCAGGGCAAAGGCCGCGGAAACGTATCTTCTGGGGGCCATGTGGGGGCTCCTTCACCTTTGAAGGTTCTTGCTGCAAGTTTTCAATTAACTTGCGGTGACGGAGATGTTAAAGGCCCGCTGCCTGAAAAGGCAGCGGGCCGTGTGAAGTTGATGCAAGAAATTTCAGGGGCGGGTGGTGAACCAGACCGTCGTGTCCGCCGGAACCTTCGTCTCGCCGTCCGCCTCGGTGACTTCGCCGCTGGCGAGCAGCAGCCGGCCGTACGCCGGAGTCGTGACGGACTCGCCGCCGGTGTTGGCGACGCACACGAACTCGCCGCGCCGGAAGGCCAGTACGCCCTCGGGGGCACGCAGCCACTCGACCGTGTCACCGGCGCCGAGGTCGGGCTCTTCGCGGCGGGCGGCGAGGGCGGCGCGGTACAGCTCCAGGGTGGAGCCGGCGACGCCGGTCTGCGCCTCCACGCTCAACTCGCCCCAGCCGTCCGGCTGCGGGAGCCAGCTGCCGCCGGCGCCGAAGCCGTACGACGAACCCTCCCGCGTCCACGGGATCGGCACCCGGCAGCCGTCGCGGAAACCGTCCTGGCCCGCGCCGCGGAAGTAGGCCGGGTCCTGGCGGACCTCGTCCGGGAGGTCGACGACGTCCGGCAGGCCGAGCTCCTCGCCCTGGTAGACGTACGCCGAACCGGGCAGCGCGAGCATGAGGAGGGTGGCGGCACGGGCCCGGCGCAGGCCGAGTGCGCGGTCGCCGGCCAGGCGGATCTGGGTGCCGAGGCCGGGCGGGTTGGCGAAGCGGGTGGCGTGCCGGGTGACGTCGTGGTTGGACAGGACCCAGGTGGCGGGGGCGCCGACCGGGCGCATGGCGTCCAGGGTGCGGTCGACGACCTTGCGGAGCTCGTCCGCGTCCCAGTCGGTGGACAGGTACTGGAAGTTGAAGGCCTGGTGGAGCTCGTCCGGGCGGACGTAGTTGGCGGTGCGCTCGACGGTCGGGGTCCAGGCCTCGGCGACGAAGATGCGCTCGCCGCTGTACTCGTCGAGGATGAGCCGCCACTGGCGGTAGATGTCGTGCACGCCGTCCTGGTCGAAGAACGGCATGACATCGTTGCCCAGCAGCTTGAGCTGTTCGTGGGAGCCGAGGTCGGGCAGGCCGTCCGCCTTGACCAGGCCGTGGGCGACGTCGATACGGAAGCCGTCGACGCCCATGTCGAGCCAGAAGCGCAGGATGGAGCGGAACTCGTCGCCCACCGCCGGGTGTTGCCAGTTGAAGTCGGGCTGCTCGGGGGCGAAGAGGTGCAGGTACCACTCGCCGTCCGGGAGCCTCGTCCAGGCGGGGCCGCCGAAGATGGACTCCCAGTCGTTGGGCGGGAGTTCGCCGTTCTCGCCCTTGCCGGGGCGGAAGTGGTACCGGTCCCGGAGCGGCGAGCCCGGGCCCTCGGCGACCGCCCGCTTGAACCACTCGTGCTGGTCGGAGGAGTGGTTGGGGACCAGGTCGACGATGATCCTGAGGCCCAGCCGGCGGGCGTCCCGGATGAGCGCGTCCGCGTCGAGCAGGTTGCCGAACATGGCGTCCACGGCCCGGTAGTCGGCGACGTCGTAGCCCGCGTCGGCCTGCGGGGAGGCGTAGAAGGGGCTGAGCCACACGGCGTCCACGCCGAGGTCGCGCAGGTACGGGAGTCGGGAACGTACGCCTTCCAGATCGCCCATGCCGTCGCCGTTGCTGTCGGCGAAGCTGCGCGGATAGACCTGGTAGATCACCGCGTCCCGCCACCAGTCGCTGCGCTTGGCTTTGGCGGGGGTCTGGGCCGGGGCGGCGATGGCGGAGTGCTGCTGGGTCATGGCGTCCTTGGGGCTCAGCGGAGTCATTGGGTCAGGTATGCGTGACGAGACGGCCGCGGTGTCAGCGGGGTCGGATGGACATCGCGGCCGTCTCGGGTTTTGGGTGCGGCGCCGTGGGGGCTGGTCGCGCAGTTCCCCGCGCCCCTATCGGGGCGCTGTTCCGGACCGGCGTTTCAGCCCTTCGTGCCGCCTGCTGTCAGGCCGGTAACCAAGTTCTTCTGCACGAGGTAGAAGAACGCCGAGACCGGTATCGCGATCAGTACCGCCGTCGCCGCCATCAGGTTGCGTTGGGCGTCGTGTTCGCTGACGAAGGTCTGGAGGCCCACCGCGAACGTGTACTTGGTGTCGGACAGCATGAACGTCGACGCGAACGCGACCTCGCCGAAGGCCGTGAGGAAGCTGTAGAAGGCCGCGACCGCCAGGCCCGGCTTGGCGAGCGGCAGGATCAGTCGCGCGAACGTGCCGAAGGGGGTCAGCCCGTCGACGCGTCCGGCCTCGTCGATCTCGAAGGGGATCGTGTCGAAGTAGCCCTTCAGCAGCCAGGCGCAGTAGGGCACCGCGGTCGTGCAGTAGACGAGGATGAGCCCAAGGTAGCTGTCGATGAGCTGGAGGTCCGACAGGATCTGGTACATCGGCACCATGAGTACGGCCACCGGGAACATCTGGGTGACCAGTAGCACCCACATGAACTTCCGGTAGCCCGGGAAGCGCATCCGGGAGACCGCGTAGCCGGTGGTGGCGGCGATCAGGACGCCGATGACCGTCGTGCCCAGCGAGACGATCAGCGAGCTCTTCAACCAGTCGAAGAACTCCGTGTGCTGGAGGACGAACGAGTAGTTGGAGAACGACATCTTGGACCAGATGCCGCCGGGGTGGAGGTAGTCGTCCTTGTCGGGGCCGAGGGAGAGGTAGATCAGCCAGGCCACCGGGAAGAAGGCGATCAGGCTCGCGACGATCAGGATGCCGTGCGAGACGAGACGCCCGGTGGGGCTCTGCTCGCCGCGGCGGCGCACCCTGCGCGGCGGGACGGCCGCGGAGTCCCGCTCGCCGGCCGCCGCGGAGGTCTCGACAGTGGTCGTACTCATGGGGGCTCCTGCCTCAGATCGCGAGCTGCTGCTCATTGCGGTTCAGCCAGCGGCGGTAGAAGGAGGTGAAGACGATCAGGACGGCCAGCAGCAGGATGCCGTAGGCGGCGGACTGGGCGAAGTCGCGCGGCTGCTGTCCGAAGCCGAGGTAGTAGGCCCACGTGACCAGGATCTGGGCGTCGGGGGCGGTGTTGCCGAACAGCAGGAAGATGACGGCGAACTGGTTGAAGGTCCAGATGATGCCGAGCAGTACGACGGTGGAGCTGACGGAGCGCAGCCCCGGCAGGGTGACGTACCGGAAGCGCTGCCAGGCGGTGGCGCCGTCCATCTCGGCGGCCTCGTAGAGCGAGCCGTCGATGGACTGGAGGCCGCCGAGCAGCGAGACCATCATGAAGGGCACACCGCACCAGGTGTTGACCATGATCGCGGCGAACCGCTGCCAGAACGTGCTCTCCAGCCAGTCCGGTTGGGGCAGATGGAGCGCGTCGAGGGCGATGTTGATGATGCCACCGTCGGCGAGCATGAACCGCCAGCCGAAGACGGTGACGAAGGTCGGCACGGCCCACGGCAGGATGAGGATCAGCCGGTACAGGGTCCGCCCGCGGAGCTTCTGGTTGAGCAGCAGCGCCAGGCCGAGGCCGATCGTGTAGTGGAGGGCGACGCAGAGCGCGGTCCACACGATGGTCCAGATGAAGTGCGACCAGAAGCGGTCGTAGGAGGTCGGGCCGAACAGGATGTCCTTGTAGTTGTCGAGCCCGATGAACTTGTAGGTGGCGTCGATGTGGTTGACGCCGATCGTGCGCGCGGTGTTGAGGCTGTTGGCGTCGGTGAGGGTCAGGTAGACGCCGTACACCAAGGGGTAGAGCACGAGGACGCCGAGGACGATCGCGACCGGGGCGATCATCGCGTACGCGTACCAGTGCTTCTGGAAGCTGTTCCTGAGGCGTTGGCCCAGCCCGGGCCGCGGCGCGCGGTCACCGTGGCGTTTGCCGGTGGCGCGGTCGATGGCGACTGTCATGTTCGACACCTTCTGGAAGTTCTACGGCTCTGAGAAGTGGCTGGGCACAGGCCGGTGACCGCCGGATCCCCTCCCCCCATGATCAGAGGGGACCCGGCGGTCACGCGGGGCTCACTTGCTGAAGTCCGGCACCAGCTTGGCGATGGCGAGTTCAGCGTTGCTCAGACCCTTGTCCAGGGACTCCTTGCCGCCGGCGATCTTCGGCAGCTCGGTGTCCAGCGGGCCCCACAGGGAGCTGTACTCGGGCAGCGCGGGCCGCGGCTGGGCGGCGGAGAGGACACCCTGGAAGCCGGCGATGCCCGGGTCGGCCTTGACCTCGGCGGTGTAGGCGTCGTCGCGGGTGGGCAGCGTGGAGTTCTTCAGGGCGATCTCCGTCTGGGACTTGGCGGAGGTCATGAAGTTGACGAACTTCAGCGCGGCGGTCTGGTGGGCCTTGTCCGAACCGGCGTAGACGGACAGGTTGTGGCCGCCGGTCGGGGCGCCCGCCTTGCCGGTGGAGCCGGCCGGGACGGTGGCGATGCCGAGGTTGGACTTGTCCGTGAAGGCGGAGCCCTTGTAGAAGTTCGTGATCTCCCACGGGCCCTGGATGATGGCGGCGACCTTGCCGTTGACGAACGCGTCCTGGATGTGGGCGTAGGCGTCGGCGGTGGTGTCCGCCTTGTGCAGACCCTTGCCGGAGAAGAGGCTCAGCCAGGTGCCGTAGGCCTTCTTGGCGGCGTCGGAGTTCACGGTGATCTTCTTGGCGGACGCGTCGACGGTGTCGGTGCCCTCGCCGTAGAGGAAGGTCTGCGCGTAGTAGGCCTGGGTGGAGCCCCAGTAGCCGGGGACCTTGGCCTTGTCCTGGACCTTGGCGGCGTCGGCCTTCAGCTCGTCCCAGGTCTTGGGGGCCTCGGTGATGCCGGCCTTCTTGAAGAGGGCCTTGTTGTAGACGAGCGCGAGGGTGTCGGTGACCAGCGGGACACCGTAGGTCTTGCCCTCGTACTGGGCCTGCGTGATCAGGCTGGACTGGAACTTGCTCTGGTCCTTCAGGGCCTCGGTGCCGTCCAGCGGCAGGAAGTAGCCCTTCTTGGCGAAGGCGGGGGTCCAGCCGACCTCGGAACGCAGCACGTCCGGGGCGCCCTTGGAGCCTGCGGCGGTGTCGAACTTGTTCTGCGCCTGGTCGAAGGGGACGTTGACGTACTTGACCTTGACGTCCTTGTTGGCGGCCTCGAACTCCTTGACCAGGGCCTTGTACGTCGGCGCCTCATTGGTGGCGTTGGAGGTGTCCCACCAGGTGATGGTGACCGGACCGCTGGACTTGCCGCTGTCGTCGCTTCCGCCGCAGGCCGTCGCCGCGAGGGCGAGGGACGCCACCAGCGCGGTGGCCGCTATGCCACGCCGCATGAGATCTCCTTGAGGGTGAAAGCCCGTGTGGTGCGGAGGCCGGCCCCGTCTGCCGTCTCCGCCGTGCCGACTGCGCCTTTGCGGCCGCCGGGCGTCGCCGAACGTAACAGCGTTGTAAGCGGTGCGAAAGACCTTGCAGCAAAAAATTGCAAGACGGCCCGAAGGTTACCCGCCCGTGACCTCGCTTCGACCCCCGCGCAACCGCCTATTGAAGCCGCTGAGCGGGCTGGGGCACTCTTGTGCAAGACTCTGCAAGCTCTTGCCGTACCTGGCGCCCAGCGAACACGAGGGACCGCGATGACGCAGCAACCCGCACGGGGCCGGGCGACCGCTCGTGCCCGGCGCCCGATTGGTGTGCAAAGTGACAGTCGGCCGGTACAGTCCACCCCTGTGACCACACGGCTAGCCGACATCGCTGCCCAGGCGGGGGTGAGCGAAGCGACCGTCAGCCGCGTCCTCAACGGGAAGCCGGGCGTCGCCGCCACCACCCGCCAGTCCGTGCTCGCCGCGCTCGACGTCCTCGGCTACGAGCGCCCCGTACGTCTGCGGCAGCGCAGCGAGGGCCTGGTGGGCCTGATAACCCCGGAGCTGGAGAACCCTATATTCCCGGCCCTGGCCCAGGTGATCGGCCAGGCGCTGACCAGGCAGGGCTACACGCCCGTCCTCGCCACCCAGACCCCGGGCGGCTCGACGGAGGACGAGCTCACCGAGATGCTCGTGGACCGCGGGGTCGCCGGCATCATCTACGTCTCCGGCCTGCACGCCGACACCACGGCCGACATGGAGCGCTACGAGCGCCTGCGCGCCCAGGGCGTGCCGTACGTCCTGGTCGACGGCTTCTCCCCGAAGGTCCAGGCCCCCTTCATCTCCCCCGACGACCGCGCGGCGATGACCCTGGCCGTGACCCACCTGGTCTCGCTCGGCCACACCCGTATCGGCCTCGCCCTCGGACCGAAACGGTTCGTCCCGGTCCAGCGCAAGATCGAGGGCTTCGTGCGCGCGATGCAGGACCAGCTGGGCCTGAGCGCGCAGGCCGTCGAGTCCGACCTCGTCCAGCACTCCCTCTACACCCTGGAGGGCGGCCAGGCGGCCGCCACCGCGCTCATCGGCCGCAGCTGTACGGCGGTGGTGTGCGCGAGCGACATGATGGCGCTCGGCGCGATACGGGCGGCCCGCCAGCTCGGCCTCGAAGTCCCGCGGGACGTCTCGGTCGTGGGCTTCGACGACTCCCCCCTGATCGCCTTCACCGACCCGCCCCTCACCACCGTCCGCAAGCCGGTCCCGGCGATGGGTCAGGCGGCGGTGCGCACGTTGCTGGAGGAGATCGGCGGGACACCGGCACCGCACAGTGAGTTCGTGTTCATGCCGGAACTGGTGGTGCGGGGTTCGACCGCTTCGGCTCCTGGGGACCGGAATCGTTCCTAGGGAGTAGGTCCGGGGGTTCGTTTGTTGTAGAACATGCGCGCCGAACCCGACCGAGGGATGATCGGTGGCGGAAGGCATTTCTGGCAGACTTTGTGCCCATGGGTGACTCGACCGTGACCAGTCTGGAAGACCGTGAGCAGGCGGCCGTTCCGAACCCCGTCACGGCCTCGGACAAGCCGGGTCCGCTGCGCCGGCTGCGCACCCCGCGGCGCCCCCGACTCTGGTTCGAGATCCTTCTGATCGGGGTGAGTTACTGGACGTACTCACTCATCCGCAACGCGGTGCCGGAGCAGCGCGGGGCGGCGTTGCGCAACGCCGACTGGATCTGGCGGATGGAGCACCATCTCGGCATCGCGGTCGAGGAGTCCGTCAACCACGCGGTGAACTCCGTGACTTGGCTGATCGTCGGCATGAACTACTACTACGCCACACTGCACTTCATCGTGACGCTGAGCGTCCTGGTCTGGCTCTACCGCAGCCACCCCGGCCGCTACGCGGCGACGCGGCTGGTGCTCTTCGCGACCACGGGTGTGGCGCTGGTCGGTTACTACCTGTATCCGCTGGCGCCTCCGCGGCTCATGAACGGCAGCACGTTCATCGACACGGTCATGGTCCACCAGACCTGGGGCTCCATGGCGTCCGGCGACCTCAAGCACGTGTCCAACCAGTACGCGGCGATGCCGTCCATGCACATCGGGTGGTCGCTGTGGTGCGGGCTGACGATCTTCGCGCTGGCCAAGGTGCCGTGGGTGCGGGTGCTGGGGTTGCTGTATCCGGCGGTGACGTTGATGGTGATCGTGTCGACCGCCAACCACTTCTGGCTGGATGCGGTGGGGGGCATGCTGTGCCTGGCGTTCGGGTTCGCGGTGGCGCGGGTCTGGTACGGGGCTATGCCTTATGCGTTGCCTCGGGTGCCGGGGGGAATGCCGCGGCTGGAAGTGGCGCGGTAGGTTGTCGGGCGGCTGACGGCCTGTTGTGGCTGGTCGCGCAGTTCCCCGCACCCCTTAGGCATCTCCACTGGCCCGGTACATCACGTGACCGCCTGTCACCGTCAGCCTGATCGGTGCCTCCGCGAGTTCGTCCGCCGGGGACTCCACCGGATCCAGACCCAGGGCCGTCAGGTCAGCCCTGTACCCCACGGCGATACGGCCCGCCACCTCCGCCTCACCCGCCGCCTGCGCCGCATGGCTCGTGCAGCCTTCCAGGGCCTCCAAACCCGTCAAACCCGCCCTCGTCGACGCCGCGCCCCTCGGCGCACGCGCGGTCGCCAGTACCGCCCGTACGTCGTAGTGGGCGATCGGCCAGTCCGAGCCCAGGGCGACCGTCGCGCCGGCGTCCCGCAGGTCCCGTAGGCGCCATGCATGCCCGGACCGCTCGGTGCCCAGCCTCCTCGACCACTCGTCCGTACCGTCGGACCGGGTGTAACCGGTGTGCGGTGGCTGCATCGACGCCGCCACCCCCAGCTCCGCGAACCGCGGCAGAAGGGCGTCCGGAGCGGTCTCGATGTGCTCGATCCGGTGCCGTCCCCGGGCCCCCTCCCCCAGCCCCGCCACCACGTCCAGCACGTGCCGTACCGCCACGTCCCCGATGGCGTGCGTGGCCGTGCGGACGCCCGCCGCGTGCAGGTGCCGCACCGCAGCCCCGTACGCCTCCGGATCCGGCCAGAACGCCTCCGTCCCCTGCCCGTGGCAGTCCGCGTGCTCCAGCCAGGCCGTGCCGCCCTCCACGGTCCCGTCCATGAAGAACTTGACCCCGCCGACCTGCCAGTGCCGGCCCGCACGTCCCTGGAGGGCGATCAGCTCCTCCAGGCCCTCCTCGTCCACCCCCGGCATGCACCAGGGCGCGAACCGCAGCCGCACCGGCAGTACGGTCTCCCGCGCCACCGATTCGACCAGCTCCGCGTCCCCCGCATCCATGACATGCGCCCCGGTCAGCCCGGTCGCCGCCATCGCCGACAGCAGCTCGACCAGACGGGCCCGGCGGGCGGCGTACGACGGCCTGGGCACGGCCCCTGCCAACAGGTCCATGGCCGCGTGCTCGACGAGATGCCCCGTCGGCCGCCCCTCCGCGTCACAGACCACCTCCGAGCGCTGGGCGAAGGCCCGCGGCCCGGTCACGCCCGCCGCGGCGAGCGCCGAGCCGCTCGCGAGGGCGGAATGGCCGTCGTAGAGGCGCAGGAAGGCCGGTGCGCCGGCGAGCACGTCCTCGACGAGCGCACGATCCACGGCCCGCCCCTCGAAGGCGTTGTGATCGAGCCCGTACCCGATCACCCACCCCTCGATCCGTTCGGCCGTGGCCAAAGCCGCCCTCAGCCCTTCCAGATCCCGCACACCCGACAGATCCACCCCGGTCGCCATGTCCAGCCCCCACACGGGGTGACTGTGCGCGTCCACGAGTCCGGGCACGAGGTGCGCCCCCTCCAGGGCCACGACCTCCGTACCCGCCCCCCGCCACTCGTGTACGTCCCCCTCGTCGCCGACCGCCACGATCACCCCGTCGCTCACGGCGACGGCGGTGGCATGGGGGCGGGCGGGGTCGAGGGTGCGGACCTTGGCGCCGGTGAGGATCAGGTCGGGGGTGGGCATGAGTGACGGAACTCCCTTGTTCGGTAGGGCTGTACGGCTGAACGGCTATTCGGCTGTACGGCTGTACGGCTATTCGGCGGGCTCGGCGAGCTCGGCCGGCTCGGCGGCGAAGTCGGCGTAGACCTCTGGCCGTTGACGGCGCAGCCACCACGCCAGCGCAAGCCCTGTGACGAAGACGGCCGGTGCGATGACGATCAGGGTGGTGTTGACGACGTCGGACGCGCCGGTGAACAGGTCGATGTGGGTGATGACGAGCCCTATCGCGGTCGCGAGCAACAGGGCGGCGGCGACTGGCGCGACGACCGTGCGCAGGGCGCCCTCCTGGTGGCTTACCCGGCGGAAGTAGCAGGGCACCGCGATGGCGACGAGGAGCTGGAGGGTGAACAGGCCGATCATTCCCGGGGTGTTGACCCAGAGGAGCAGCTGTCCGTAGGGGTCGGCGCCGGCCGCCCAGAAGGCGATGACGACGACGGCGCCGAGGAGGGTCTGGGCGATGCCGGAGACGTACGGGGAACGGTGTCGGGCATGGATCCGGCCGAGCGCCTTGGGCAGCACGCCCTCCTCGGAGAGGGCGAGGGAGTACCGGTTGATCGCGTTGTGGAAGGCGAGCAGCGAGGCGATGACGCTGGTGACGATGAAGATGTGCATCAGGTCGGCCGCCCAGGCCCCGACATACGTGGTGATCGCGGAGAAGAAAAGGCCGCCGGGATCCTTGGCGGCAGCCGCGATCACCCCCGCGTCCCCGAAGGCCTGGATGACGATCCAGACCATGAACGCGTAGAAGAGCCCCAGGAAACCGATGGCCACATAGGTCGCGCGCGGCACCGTGCGCTCCGGGTCCCGAGCCTCCCGCCGGTAGATGACGGTCGACTCGAAGCCGGTGAACGCGGCGAAGGCGAAGGCGAGGACGACCGCCGTACCGGAAACGAACACATTCCCCGGCGCGAAGGAGGCACCGGACAACCCGCCCGCGCCGCCCTTGACGAGCACCCCACCCGCAAGCAGCACGAGGATGCCGGTCTCGGCGGCCAGCAGGACGGCGAGGAGTTTGGCGCCGAACTCGATGGAACGGTAGCCGCCGTATCCGATCAGGAGCAGGCCGACCAGGGAGATCGGCAGCCAGGGGACGTCGGTCCCGAACAGGGCGCGCAGGCTGTCCTTGGTGGCGCTGGCGAGGAGGCCGTAGACGCCGATCTCCATGCCGTTGTAGCCGATGAGGGCGAGCAGGGCGGCGCCGATGCCGACGGGGCGGCCGAGGCCGCGGGTGATGTAGGCGTAGAAGGCGCCGCCGCTCTTCACGTGCCGGCTCATGGTGGTGAAGCCGACGGCGAAGACGGCGAGGGTGATGCCGGCGATGAGGTAGCCGGCCGGGGCGCCGATTCCCCCCAGGAGAATCGCGAGCGGGGCGACGCCGGCCATGACGGTGAGCGGGGCGGCGGCGGACACCACGAAGAACGCGATGTCGGCGGTGCCGAGGGAGCCGGAGCGGAGGGTCGCCGTGGCGTTCGGCGTTCTCTCCTCCGGGGTGGTGACGGACATGGGCAAGCCCTTCGAGCGCGGCGGACGGGGAGGATTCCGGGCGTGCGGGATGGCCGGCGTTCCCGGGGCACCACTGATCGAACGGCACCCTGGACTCGTAAACCTAAAGGCTTTCGGTTTCGGCAATGTAGCCTCCTCGTGGGCATCCGGGAAGACCTGTCTCGCACCTTCAGGGGGGAACACACGCATGGGACGGCCGCGCACACCGCTCCTCGACCGTGAGCGCATCACCACGACGGCACTGCAACTCGTCGACGAGCAGGGCGACTTCAGCGTCCCGCAGATCGCGAAGCGGCTAGGGGCGCAGACGGGCTCGGTGTATCACCATGTGGACGGCCGTGAGGGCATCGTGGAGCTCCTGCGGGAGCGGGTCGCGGCCGCGATCGACCCCGGAACGCTGGATCTGACGCCCTGGGACAGCGCCCTGGAGGCATGGGCCCGCTCCTACCGAGCGGCCTTCGCCGCCCACCCGAAGGCGATCCCGCTCCTGATGACATCACCCGTACGAGCACCCCGGGTACTGGAGCAGTACGAGCGCGCGGTGACACTCCTGCTCGACGCCGGTTTCGCCCCGCCGTCCGTCATGCCCCTGATCATCGCCATGGAGAACCTCATCCTGGGCTCAGCCCTGGACCTGGCGGCTCCGGAGACGATGTGGGTACTGAGCGACTCGACCCCGACCCCCCGACTGGCCAGGGCACTCGCGGCAGTGGGCGAGGGCCGGGCGGACCGGGCCTTCGAGGTGGGCCTGGAGGGCTACCTGAACCATGCCCGGGCGCTACGCACAGCGAACGCGTAGCCCCACGCCCCCGCAGCCGCAAACGCACGGGAGCGGGTCGGGGCGGTACGGCGCAACCCGCCGCTTACGTGGTCCGTTGGGCTCGTTCCCCCCTTGACCCACAGCAGTACCGTCGGCGGCGGGTTCGCCGTACCGCCCCGACCCCGACCCCACCACACACCCCCGGCGCAGGCGCTACGCCCCGTAGAACAGCACTTCCACAACCGCCCGAGCCCGCCGCCCAGTCCGTCGATACGCGTCCAGCATGTCCCCCACATGCCCCGGCCCATACCCCAAGTACCGCCCCACCGCAGCCAGTTCACGCCCGTCCGAAGGAAACGTGTCCCCGGCCCGCCCCCGCACCAGCATCACCGCATTACGCACCCGAGTCGCCAACACCCAAGCCTCGTCGAGGATCTCGGCATCCTCCCCGGAGATCAGCTCGGCGGCCCGCGCGGCGGCAAGGGCCTCCCGCGTCCGCGTGGTCCGCAGCCCCGGCTCGGCCCACCCATGTTGCAACTGCAACAACTGCACGGTCCACTCCACGTCCGACAACCCCCCGGGCCCCAGCTTGGTATGCAGCTTGGGATCGGCCCCCCGAGGCAACCGCTCCGCCTCCATCCGGGCCTTCAGCCGCCGGATCTCCCGCACGGCGTCGTCCCCCAGCCCCTCCGCCGGATACCGCAACGGATCGACCAGCTCGATGAACCGCCGCCCCAGATCCGCGTCCCCCGCGACGGGTTCGGCCCGCAGCAACGCCTGCGACTCCCACACCAACGACCACCGCCGGTAGTACGCCGCATAGGAGTTCAACGTCCGCACCAGCGGCCCGGACTTCCCCTCGGGCCGCAGATCGGCGTCGATCAGCAACGGCGGATCGGCACTCGGCACCTGCAACAACCGTCGCATCTCGGCGACAACCTTGTTCGCGGCCTCGGCGGCGGTCTGCTCCGGCACCCCCGGCCGAGGCTCGTGCACGAACAGCACGTCGGCGTCGGACCCGTACCCGAGCTCATGCCCACCGAAGCGCCCCATGGCGATGACGGCGAACCGGGTCGGCAGGGTCTCCCCCCACGTGTCCCGCACAACGGCGCGCAGGGTGCCCGCGAGCGTCACCGCGTTCAGATCGGAGACGGCACCACCGACCCGGTCCACCAAAGCCCCCTGGTCGGCAGCCGCAGGCTGGGTCTCGGTGCCGTACGAGCCCACGATGTCGGCCGCGGCGGTACGGAACAGCTCACGCCGGCGCACCCCGCGCGCGGCCGTGACGGCCTGCTCGGCACCGTCGGCACGGCTGACCGCGGCGAGGACCTCCTGCTCCAGCGCGGCATGCTCCCGAGGCGCCAGCCCCTCATCCGCACCGAGCAGCGCCACCGCCTCGGGGGCCCGCATCAGCAGATCAGGCGCGAGCCGCCCGGCGGACAGCACCCGCGCAAGATTCTCGGCTGCGGCCCCCTCGTCCCTCAACAACCTCAGATACCAAGGCGTCTTCCCCAACGCATCCGAAACCTTGCGGAAGTTGAGCAACCCCGCATCCGGATCGGCCGAGTCCGCGAACCACCCCAACAACACCGGCAGCAAGGTCCGCTGGATCGCGGCCTTCCGAGTCACCCCGGAAGCCAACGCCTCCAGATGCCGCAACGCGGCCGCAGGATCCCCGTACCCCAACGCGACGAGCCGCTCCCGAGCCGCCCCCGGACTCAACCTGGCCTCACCAGGCGCGAGTTGGGCAACAGCATCGAGCAGCGGCCGGTAGAAGATCTTCTCGTGCAGCCGCCGCACGACAGCCGCATGCCGCTTCCACTCACGGTTCAGCTCGGCCACCGGATCCGTACGCAACCCCAACGAGCGGCCGATCCGCCGCAGGTCGGCCTCGTCCTCCGGCACCAGATGCGTACGCCGCAGCCGGTACAGCTGGATCCGATGCTCCATGGACCGCAGAAACCGATACGCCTCATCCAGCTGAGCGGCATCGGCCCGCCCGACATAGCCACCCGAGGCAAGAGCGTGAAGGGCATCAAGAGTCGTACCACTACGCAGCGAGGCGTCATCCCGCCCGTGCACCAACTGAAGCAGCTGCACAGCGAATTCGACGTCCCGAAGCCCACCCGGCCCGAGCTTCAGCTGCCGGTCCAACTCGGCGACAGGAATGTTCTCGACCACCCGCCGCCGCATCTTCTGCACGTCGCCGACGAAGTTGTCCCGCTCGGCGGCCTTCCACACCAGCGGCTCCAGCGCGGCCACGTACTCCTCGCCGAGCTCGATGTCCCCGGCGACCGGCCGCGCCTTGAGCAGCGCCTGGAACTCCCAGGTCTTGGCCCACCGTTGGTAGTACGCGAGATGGCTGCTGAGCGTCCGCACCAGCGGCCCGTTCCGCCCCTCGGGCCGCAGGTTGGCGTCGACGGGCCAGATGGCCCCCTCCACCGTCGTCTCCGAACAGACCCGCATCATGTGCGAGGCAAGCTTGGTGGCCGACCGCAGCGCCTTGCCCTCGTCGGCCCCGTCCACGGCCTCACCGACGAAGATCACGTCCACGTCGGACACGTAATTCAGCTCGTGGCCCCCGCACTTGCCCATGGCGATGACGGCGAGCCGGCACAGGGCGGCGTCCTCGGGCGCGGCGGAGCGGGCGATGGCAAGGGCGGCCCGCAGGGTCGCCGTAGCAAGATCGGCGAGTTCGGCCGCGGTCTCGGCCAGATCGGTCGTACCGCACACGTCCCGCGCGGCGATGGACAGCAGACACCGCCGATAGGCGACCCGCAACGACACCGGATCGCCCGCCTCGGCGAGCCCCCGCTCGAACTCCTCGACCCCCGGATGCAGGTCCCGCGGCTCATACGTGACGAGCGCCTGCCAGTCGTGCGGATGCCGGGCGAGATGATCGGCGAGCGCGGCGGACGCACCGAGCACGCCGAGCAGCCGGTCACGCAGCGGCTTGGCCGCTATCAGCGTGTCGAGCAGCTCACGCCGGGCCGTGGCTCCGGGCTGCGCCTCGAGCAGCCGTACCAGACCCAGCAGCGCGAGATCGGGGTCGGCCGTGGCGCCCAGGGCGTCGAGCAGCACCGGATCGTCGCGCACGGTGGTCAGCTCGGGCGCGTCCAGCAGCCGCTCGGCGGCCGAGGGATCGGTGAAACCGTGCCGCAGCAGCCGCGTGAAGGTACTGCTCCTGCGCCCCGGCGCCGTCATCCTCGGCCTCCCGTCGGATCAAGGTCGTACTGGCCCGAGCCTAACCTCACCCACCGGCACAAGCGCCTGCACAGGCGGCGATGAGTTCTGCGGTCACCGGGGGTCTGCCCTGTCGAGGACCAGTACGCACCCGGCGAAGGAGCACCCATGCCGCACCACCGACCGCACACCCGCCTGGACCGCAGCTACAGCGCTCCAGAGGCCACCGCGACCCCCTGGCCCGAGGCCGAGCCGAAGCTCGCCCGCGCCGAGCTCTTCTGGATCTCGACGGTACGACCGGACGGGCGCCCCCACGTGACCCCGCTGCCCGCGGTGTGGACGGACGGAGCCCTCCACTTCTGCACGGGCCCGGAGGAACGCAAGGCGAGGAACCTGGAGACCAACCCGCACGTCGTGCTGACCACCGGCACCAACACCTGGGACAAGGGCTACGACCTGGTGGTGGAGGGCGAGGCGGTGCGCGTGACCGACGAGGAACGGCTGCGCGTGCTGGCCGCTGCGTGGGAGGCGAAGTACGGCAGCTTCTGGCACTTCGAGGTGCGTGACGGGGCGTTCCACCACGGTGGCGGTCACGCCTTCGTCTTCTCGGTGGCGCCCCGGACCGTTTTCGGCTTCGGTAAGGGTGAGCCGTTCAGCCAGACGCGGTGGCGATTCGAATGACGTACGACAAAGGAGTCGTTCTCATGGACATGAGCCTCGAAGTGGTCCTGCTCCCCGTCTCCGACGTGGACCGGGCCAAGGCGTTCTACCGGGACAAGGTCGGCTTCCACGTGGACCTCGACGGCGAGGTGATGGAGGGGGTGCGGATCGTGCAGCTCACCCCGCCCGGCTCGGGGTGTTCGATCGCGCTGGTCGACGGGTTGCAGGTGCCGACGGGGACGCCGCAGCCGGGGACGTACCACGGGATGCAGCTGTGTGTGACGGACGCGAAGGCGGCGTACGACGAGCTGACCGCGCGCGGTCTGGAGGTCAGCGAGCCGCAGCAGTTCGCGCCGCAGGACGGGGCGACGTTCATGTACTTCAAGGACCCGGACGGCAACGGCTGGGCGATCCAGGAGTACCGGCGCCGGGCGACCGAGCCGCTGCACAAGGTGCTGGCCGAACTGGCCGCCAAGCAGCAGTAGTTGAGGTCGAAACGATTCGCCTGACTTCAGTTCATCAGCTCTTCACTCTGCCGGTTGGGTGACGTGGGGCGGGGGAATGTTGGCGTGTGCATGCTCTGTCCGCACCGCCGCCCCCGCCCTTCCCCCCCTCCGGAGGTAGATGTGTCCGGCAGTTCCGTGTACCGCCGCAGCCGTACGGCCGTGGCGTCCGCGCTCGCCTTCACCGCGGCGGCCGTCGGTCTGTGGACCGGCCTCGGCGGTTCCTCGTCCGCCGCGGCCGGTGTCCCGACCCCGGACCATGTGGTCGTCGTGGTCTTCGAGAACCACGCGTACAGCCAGGTGATCGGCTCCTCCAGCGCCCCGTACATCAACTCGCTGAAGACCGGCGGCGCCAACCTCAGCCAGTCGTACGCCGAGACCCACCCGAGCCAGCCCAACTACTTCGCCCTGTTCTCCGGCTCCACCCAGGGCATCACGGACGACAGCTGCTACACGCCCGGCTTCTCCTCGGCCGCCAACCTGGCCTCCGAGGTGATCGCCGCCGGCGGCACCTGGGCCAGCTACAACGAGACCCTGCCCAGCCAGGGCTCCACGACGTGCAGCAGCCGCAACTACGCGCGCAAGCACAACCCGTGGTTCGGCTTCAGCAACGTCCCGACCTCGACCGCGAAGACCTTCGCGCAGTTCCCGACCGACTACTCCACCCTCCCCGACGTCTCCTTCGTCGTCCCGAACCTGTGCAGCGACATGCACGACTGCTCGGTGGCGACCGGTGACACCTGGCTGAAGAACAACCTGAGCGCGTACGCCACCTGGGCCAAGACCCACAACAGCCTCCTGGTCGTCACCTTCGACGAGGACAACCGCCTGTCCGGCAACCGCATCCCGACGGTCCTGTACGGGCAGCCGGTCACCGCGGGCTCCAGCAGCTCGACCACGTACAACCACTACGACCTGCTGCGCACCCTGGAGGACTCGCAGGGCCTGACGACCCACGCCGGCAACGCGGCCTCCGCGTCCGACATCACGGGGATCTGGGCCTCCTGACATGTACGTAGCGGACAGCCGCGCCAGCACGTCAACTGCTGCGCAGGCGTCCGCGGAAGGTACCGCCCGGCGCGTCGTCGCCGGGCGGTACCGCACCGCGGTCGCCCCCACGGTCCTCGCGCTCGGCACGGTCAGCCTGATCACCGACGTGTCCTCGGAGATGGTGACCGCGGTCCTCCCCCTCTACCTGGTGGCGGGCCTCGGCCTGTCCCCGCTGGGCTTCGGGCTCCTGGACGGCATCTACAACGGCTTCTCGGCCCTGGTACGCCTGGCCGGCGGCCACCTCGCCGACCGCGGCGGCGGCCGCCACAAGTGGGTGGCGGGACTGGGTTACGGCATCTCGGCGGCCTGCAAGCCGTTGTTGCTGCTCGCGACCTCCCTGACGCCGATAGGCCTGATCCTGGCCGCCGACCGCACCGGCAAGGGCCTGCGCACGGCCCCCCGCGACGCCCTGATCTCCCTCTCCTCGACCCCCGGGACCCGGGGCCGTGCCTTCGGCGTGCACCGCGCGATGGACACGATGGGCGCGCTACTGGGCCCGCTGGTTGCGTTCCTGATCCTGCGGGCGACGGTGGACGGCTACGACGCGGTGTTCACGGTGAGCTTCTGTGTGGCGGTGGTCGGGGTACTGGTGCTGGTGCTGTTCGTGCCGGGTTCGCCGTCGGGGCCGAAGGCAGAGAAGGCGGTACGCCCGACCCGGCCGGCCACCGACACGCCGGCCCGCCCGACCATCCGTGCCGCGCTCGCCCTCCTCCGGCGTCGCGACCTGCGCCGCATCACCGTCTGCGCGCTCTTGCTCGGCCTCGCCACGGTGAGCGACTCCTTCGTCTACCTCCTCCTCCAGCGCCGCCTGGGCGTCCCCGACCGCTGGTTCGCACTGCTCCCGCTGGGTACGGCGGCGGCGTTCCTGCTGCTGGCGATACCGCTGGGGTGGCTGGCGGACCGGGTGGGCCGCCGGCGGGTGTTCCTGGCCGGGCACGGGGCGCTGTTGCTGGCGTACACCCTGCTCCTCACGTCCTGGCACGGCGCCGCGCTCCCCTACGCCGTCCTCCTCCTGCACGGCACCTTCTACGCGGCGACGGACGGCGTGCTGATGGCGGCGGCCTCGGACAGCGTGCCGGAGGAACTCCGCTCCTCGGGCCTGGCCGTCGTACAGACCGGACAGGCACTGGCCAGGTTCGCGTGCTCTCTCGGCTTCGGTGCGGCATGGAGCATGTGGGGCGATCGTACGGCGCTGCTGGCGTCGACGGCGGCGCTGGCGCTGTGCGCGGCGGTGTCCCTGACGACGCTGCGTCCGGCGGCCGAGGAGGCGACGGCATGACGATCCGTAACCGCATCCTGGTACTGGCCGCGGCGGTGCTCGCCCTCGCGGCGGTGGCCGTGGCCTCGATCCTGCACGCGTCGGCCCGCGCGGACCGCCGCGACCAGACCCAGCCGGGCGGCCCCCGCGTGACCTCGGGGACGGTCACCCTCACCACCCCCGGCCGGATGGTCTTCCGCAACATGGCCTGGGGCCCGCACCGCGACGAACTGACGACGGTCCCCGCCTCGAACCCCTCGGGCCCCCGCACCGCGTCCGGCGTCAAGTGCCTCCGCTTCTACGCCGCTTCGGGCACCGGCGTATGCCTCCAGGCGGTGCACGGCGCGGTCTCGGACACGTACCGGGCGGTCATCCTGGACGCGAACCTGAAGGAGCGGGCGAGGTACGACGTCCCCGGCATCCCGTCCCGCGCCCGCGTCTCCCCCACCGGCCACTTCGCCGCGTGGACGGCGTTCGTGGGCGGCGACTCGTACGCGGGCACGAACTTCTCGACGCGGGCGGCGATCGTGGACGTCCGCACGGGCGCCCTGACCCCGTCCCTGGAGTCGTACCGGGTGATGAAGGACGGCCACGCCTACCACGCGGCGGACGTCAACTTCTGGGGCGTGACCTTCGCGCCGGACGACCGCACGTTCTACGCGACGCTGGCGACGAAGGGCAGGACGTACCTGGTCCGAGGCGACCTCCGCACCCACACGGTCACCACGCTCCACACGAACGTGGAATGCCCGTCCCTGTCTCCCGACGGGACGCGCATCGCGTACAAGAAACGCGTCCCGGGCCTCCCGAAGGACGCCCCCTGGCACCTCTACGTCCTGGACCTGCGCACGATGCACGAGACCCCGCTCGCGGAGTCCCGCAGCGTGGACGACCAGGCGGTCTGGAAGGACGCCCGAACGATCGTCTACGCCCTGCCCGGCGACTACGGCGCGGACCTGTACACCGTTCCGGCGGACGGCACCGGGAAGGCACGGCGGATCAGCACGGCGGCGGTGTCGCCCGCGTACCCGGGCGGCTGACCATCAGTCGCCCTGCGGTCTCGTCCGCCTTCGCTCCCTGACCTCCACGACAGCCCCCACCACGACCGACAGCGAAATGGCCAACCACGCCACCTGGCTCCACGACTCGCCGAGCCAGAAGTGCGAGACGAGAGCAGCGACGCCGAAGCACAGCACCACCCAGACCAACCTCACCCAGCGGTGAGCCCGCAGGGCCCGCAACCGACTGGTTGTACCCCGTTCGTCCGACATACCCAACTCATTACCACGAAGCCGCTCCGGCGGTGGGACGAGTGGGGCCGACGGTCCATGACCGTCGGCCCCACTCCTCGAATCAGCGGGAAACCCGCCCCGACCTGCCCCCTACAGCACCGGCAGGTTCTTCCGCAGCTCGAACGCCGTGACCTCCGAGCGGTACTCCTCCCACTCCTGCCGCTTGTTGCGCAGGAAGAAGTCGAAGACGTGCTCGCCCAGGGTCTCCGCCACCAGGTCGCTGCGTTCCATCAGGGTCAGGGCCTCGCCCAGGTTCTGCGGGAGCGGCTCGATGCCCATCGCCCGGCGTTCCGCGTCCGACAGGGCCCAGACGTCGTCCTCCGCGCCCGGCGGGAGTTCGTAGCCCTCCTCGATGCCCTTCAGGCCGGCCGCCAGGAGGGTCGCGTACGCCAGGTACGGGTTGGCGCCGGAGTCCAGGGAGCGGACCTCCACTCGCGCCGAGCCCGTCTTGCCGGGCTTGTACATCGGGACGCGGACCAGGGCCGAGCGGTTGTTGTGGCCCCAGCAGATGTAGGACGGGGCCTCGCCGCCGGCGCCCGCCGTGCGTTCCGAGCCGCCCCAGATGCGCTTGTAGGAGTTGACCCACTGGTTGGTGACCGCGGAGATCTCCGCCGCGTGGCGGAGCAGGCCCGCGATGAAGGAGCGGCCGACCTTGGAGAGCTGGTACTCCGAGCCCGACTCGTAGAAGGCGTTCCGGTCGCCCTCGAAGAGCGAGAGGTGCGTGTGCATGCCCGAGCCGGGGTGCTCCGAGAACGGCTTCGGCATGAAGGTCGCCTGGACCCCCTGCTCCAGCGCCACCTGCTTCATGACCAGGCGGAACGTCATGATGTTGTCGGCCGTGGAGAGCGCGTCCGCGTAGCGGAGGTCGATCTCCTGCTGGCCCGGTGCGCCCTCGTGGTGGGAGAACTCGACCGAGATGCCCATCGACTCCAGCATGGTGATCGCCTGGCGGCGGAAGTCCATGCCGATGTTCTGGGGGGTGTGGTCGAAGTAGCCGGAGTTGTCGGCCGGGGTCGGGCGGGTGCCGTCCAGCGGGCGGTCCTTCAGGAGGAAGAACTCGATCTCCGGGTGGGTGTAGAAGGTGAAGCCCAGGTCGGATCCGCGCGTGAGGGCCCGCTTGAGGACGTAGCGCGGGTCCGCGAAGGACGGGGAGCCGTCCGGCATGAGGATGTCGCAGAACATCCGGGCCGTGCCGGGGGCCTCGGCGCGCCACGGGAGGATCTGGAACGTCGACGGATCCGGCTTGGCGATCATGTCGGATTCGTATACACGGGCGAAGCCCTCGATGGCCGAGCCGTCGAAGCCGATGCCCTCGTCGAAGGCCTGTTCCAGCTCGGCCGGGGCCACGGCGACGGACTTGAGGAAGCCCAGCACGTCCGTGAACCACAGGCGTACGAACCGGATGTCGCGCTCCTCCAAGGTCCGGAGCACGAACTCCTGCTGCTTGTCCATCTTCCGCTTCCCCATCCTTGCTGGTCAGGCCGCCTGTCTCCCTGTCCCGCAGGAGGCGGTCGGGCACCTGAGCATCACACCACAACAGCGTTTCGTGCGCGTTGCCGACCATGATCGGCCGGCCGACTCCGGATCGAACGCCTCACCAACAGCGGGTGTACTGCTCACCGCCCATCTTGCCTGCTCGCACCGACATCCGTAATGGGAGACCCGGCGGGGGTTCCGGCAATGGCTCCGCGGTGGCGACTTTCCTGTGGCCCGGCTGCGAAACGCCACCCCTTCCCCACTACGATCAGGCGACCCGACCGTCCCTTTCCCCCAGAAGGATTCCTGCCATGGCCTCCAAGAGCAGCAGCGCGGCACGCAGGGCACGTATAGAGGAGATGCGCCGCGCCGAGCAGTCCCGTGAGCGCCGCGGCCGGATCCTGATCATCGCGGCCAGCGCGGTGGTCGTCGCCGCTCTGGTGGTGGGCGGGGTGTTCGTCGTGAAGTCGCAGGGCGACGACAAGAAGTCCGACACGGCGAGTGACGCGAAGGGCGGCAGCTCCGGGGACTCCGGGCACTTCGCCACCGCCGACAAGAACGGCGTGCGGGCCTGGACGGGCAAGCTGTCCCGCAACCATGTCGCCGGGACCGTGAAGTACCCGATGCACCCGCCGGTCGGCGGCAACCACAACCAGGTGTGGCTCAACTGCAACGGCAACGTCTACACCAAGGCCGTGCAGGACGAGAACGCGGTGCACGCCCTCGAGCACGGCGCGGTCTGGGTGACGTACACCGACAAGGCGAAGAAGTCCGACGTGGCGACGCTGGCGGCGAAGGTGAAGCAGACGCCGTACTCGCTGATGAGCCCGTACGCGGACCAGACCTCGCCGATCGAGCTGTCGGCGTGGGGGCACCAGCTGAGCGTGACGAGCGCCGACGACCCGAAGGTCGCGAAGTTCTTCGAGACGTATGTGCAGGGCGACCAGACGCCGGAGCCGGGCGCCTCGTGCACGGGCGGGACGATGTGACGTGAAGAAGCAGCACATCGGCTGGATCGCCGGGACCACGGCGGCGGTGCTGGTCGCGGCCGGCGCGATCACCTACGCGGTCGCCGAGGACGGCGGCACGGCCGCGAGCACTCCGTCGGCCGACTCGGCGGACGCGGGGTTCGCGCGGGACATGGCGGTGCACCACCAGCAGGCCGTCGAGATGTCGTACATCGTGCGCGACCGCACGAAGAACGAGGACGTACGGCGGCTCGCCTACGACATCGCGCAGACGCAGGCCAACCAGCGCGGCATGCTGCTGGGTTGGCTGGACCTGTGGGACCTCCCGAAGGTGTCGGCCGATCCGCCGATGACCTGGATGGGCATGGGCGGCATGGCCTCCGGCAAGGACGGCGCGCTGATGCCGGGCATGGCGACCAACACGCAGTTGAAGAAGCTCGGCACGTTGAGCGGCAAGCAGGCCGAGGTGTTCTACCTCCAGCTGATGACGGCCCACCACAAGGGCGGCATCCACATGGCGGAGGGCTGCGTGGCCAAGTGCACGGTGGGCGTGGAGAAACGCCTCGCGCAGGGCATGGTGGACGCGCAGCAGTCCGAGATCGAGTTGATGGCGGACATGCTCAAGGAGCGCGGCGCGAGCTCTTGATCGTTCCAGTCGGCGAGTTGATCGCTTGGGCCCGCAAGCGCTCTCCGACGATCGCAATCATGCTGCAACATTCGACGCCCACCCTAAAACGCCCCAAAGTGCGCGCAACTGGCGCCACTTGGGGTTTCCTTGGCCTTTTCATTCCCCTGGCATGAACGGTTCATCGAGAGAGTGGCCCCCATCGCTTGATCCAATGCCCGCGCCTCCGCCGCGGAGCGGGACATCTACGCGGATCACTGCGACGACCAACCACACATGCGAAGAACCGCATCGCAGGGGGTTCTATGAGATCCAATCGCGCCAGAACGCGCGCCGTGAGCATGGCGGCAACTCTGCCCATGCTCGCCGGTGCGCTGGCGCTCGGCATACCCGCGGCGCACGCCGCGGACAACCCGGGCCGGGACGCGCTCGCGGGCACCAAGCCCGCGTGGGCGACGGCCAAGGCGGACAAGGGCGACGCCTCGAACGGCGCCCAGGTCTCGCTCCGGGTCTATCTGGCCGGCAAGGACGCGACGGGCCTCGCCGCGTACGCGAAGGCCGTCTCCGACCCGAGCTCGCCGTCGTACGGCAAGTACCTGAGCGCCAAGAAGGCCCAGGCCCGCTTCGGCGCGACCAAGGCCCAGGTGGCCGCGGTCAAGTCGTGGCTGACGTCCAACGGCCTGAAGGTCACCGGCGTCACGCAGCACTACGTCTCCGTCACCGGTGACGTGGCCGCCGCGGAGAAGGCGTTCAGCACCCAGCTGCACAACTACGCCAAGGGCTCCAAGACCTACCGGGCCCCGGCGAAGGCGGCCTCCGCGCCGGACAGCCTGAAGGGCGCCGTCCTGACCGTCACCGGCCTGGACAACGCCCCGCACAAGGCGAACCACGACGACCAACTCCCGGGTCCGACGACGGTGTTCAAGAACTCCGGGCCGTTCTCCTCGTACTACGGCTCGAACATCGCGAGCACCCTGCCGGACGCGTACGGCTCGAAGATCCCGTACGCGATCGAGGGTTACACCGGCAAGCAGCTGCGCGCCGCCTACGGTGCCGGCAGCTACACCGGCAAGGGGGTCCGGGTCGCCATCACGGACGCCTACGCCTCGCCGACCATCGCCTTCGACGCGCAGACCTATGCGAAGAAGCACGGTGACGCGGCCTGGAAGACCGGCCAGTTGAGCCAGTCGCTGCCGAAGAACTACACGAACACCGAGGCCTGCGACGCCTCCGGCTGGTACGGCGAGGAGACCCTCGACGTCGAGGCCGTGCACGCGGTCGCGCCGGACGCGAACGTTACCTACGTGGGCGCCGCGTCCTGCATGGACGACGACCTGCTGGACTCGCTCAGCAAGATCGTCGACAAGCACCTGGCCGACATCGTCTCCAACTCGTGGGGCGACATCGAGGCCAACCAGACGCCCGACCTCGCGGCCGCCTACGACCAGGTCTTCCAGTTCGGCGCGGTCGAGGGCATCGGCTTCTACTTCTCCTCCGGTGACAACGGCGACGAGGTCGCCAACACCGGTACGAAGCAGGTCGACACCCCGGCCAACTCGGCGTGGGTGACGGCGGTCGGCGGTACCTCCCTCGCCGTCGGCAAGGGCGACAAGTACCTGTGGGAGACCGGCTGGGGCACCGAGAAGGCCGTGCTGTCCGCGGACGGCAAGAGCTGGACCAACTTCCCCGGCGCGTTCACCTCGGGTGCGGGCGGCGGCACCAGCAAGACGGTCGCCGAGCCCTTCTACCAGAAGGGTGTCGTCCCGGACGCGCTGGCCAAGGCCAACAACGCGGCCGGTAACCGCGTCGTCCCGGACATCTCGGCGGTCGCGGACCCGAACACCGGGTTCAAGGTCGGCCAGACGCAGACCCAGGCGGACGGCACCGAGTCGTACAGCGAGTACCGCATCGGCGGCACCTCGCTGGCCTCCCCGGTGATGGCGGCCGTCCAGGCCCTGGCCCAGGAGGCGCGCGGCGGCAAGGCGATCGGTTTCGCCAACCCGTCCATCTACGCCAAGTACGGGTCGAAGGCGTACCACGACGTGACGGACAACCCCACGGGCTCCGGACTCGCCGAGGCACGCGTCGACTTCGTCAACGGCTACGACGCCACCGACGGCCTGATCACCTCGGTCCGCAGCCTCGGCAAGGACAGCTCGCTGTCCGCGGTCAAGGGCTACGACGACGTCACCGGCGTGGGCACGCCCGCGAACGGCTACGTCCAGTCGTACCGCCGTCACTGAGTCGCCGACTCACTGAGAACCGCCCGCGGTCTCCCCTTCGGGGGCCGCGGGCGGTTCTTTGCGTGCGGGCCGAAGAGGCGCGGGAAACAGCAAAGGCAAGGAGGTCCGTCACTCCTTGCCACTCTCAACATATAGCGCACCTGGGGGCTTGCGGCAAGGCCCCCCTCGTGACGCAGAATCGCAGGCCAAAGCCAGTACCTGGCGAAATGGGGGAACGGAGAAGTGTCTGTGGTCCTGTCGGCGTTCGCATTGCCCGACCGTCTTTCCAGCAAGGCCGACCCGGCGCTGATCGCCGGCGACGAGCGGCATTTCGTGGCGATCGCGGAGTGCCTGGAGCAGTCGATCGCCGAGCTGACCGAGCGGCTCGACACCGTACGCAGGGCGCCCGGCGGGGCGGGGCAGGAGGCGATGGACCGGGACATCGAGGTGCACCGGCTCTCCGCCCGCCTGCGCACGCTGCGCCGCTTCGGCCTCGACCTGTGCCTCGGGCGCATGGTCTCCGCGGACGGCTCCGAGCCGGTGTACGTCGGCCGCCTCGGCCTCACCGACAGCGCGGGCCGGCGGCTGCTGATCGACTGGCGCTCACCGGCGGCCGAGCCGTTCTTCGGCGCCACGCACGGCAACCCGATGGGGCTGGCGAGCCGCCGCCGGTACCGCTGGACGCGCGGCCGGATCGGCGACTACTGGGACGAGGTGTTCACCCCGGACGCGTTCGAGGGGCACGCGGCGCTCGACGACCAGTCCGCCTTCATCGCGAGCCTCGGCTCCAACCGTTCGGGGCGGATGCGGGACGTGCTGGGCACCATCCAGGCCGACCAGGACGCGATCATCCGCGCGGGGTCGCGCGGCGCGCTCGTCGTCGACGGCGGTCCCGGCACGGGCAAGACGGTCGTCGCCCTGCACCGCTCGGCCTACCTGCTCTACTCCGACCCGCGCATCGGCCACCACCGGGGCCGCGTCCTGTTCGTCGGCCCGCACCGGCCCTACCTGAACTACGTCGCCGACGTCCTGCCCAGCCTCGGCGAGGAGGGCGTGCAGACCTGCATCCTGCGGGACCTGGTCGCCGAGGGGGCCGCGGCGACGCTCGAGTCCGACCCGGAGGTCGCCCGCCTCAAGTCGTCCGCGGACCTGGTGCGGGCGATCGAGAAGGGCGTCCGCTTCTACGAGGAGGCGCCCACCCAGGGGATGACGGTCACGACCCCCTGGGGCGAGGTCGGGCTCAGCCCCGTCGACTGGTCCGAGGCCTTCGACGCGGCGGAGCCCGGCACCCCGCACAACGAGGGGCGCGACCAGGTCTGGGAGGAACTGCTCACCATCCTCGTGGACAAGCACGAGGAGTCGTACGACCGCAGTGACGACGAGGACGACGAGGTCCCGGTCGCGCTGATCCGCAGGTCGCTCATGCAGAACAGGGAGTTGCGCACGGCGTTCAACCGGGCGTGGCCACTGGTCGAGGCGGCCGATCTGGTCGGGGACCTGTGGTCGGTGCCCGCCTTCCTGCGGCTGTGCGCGCCCTGGCTGGACGCCGAGGACGTCAAGCGGCTCCAGCGCACGGACACGCACGCGTGGACGGTGTCCGACCTGCCGCTCCTGGACGCGGCCCGGCAGCGGCTCGGCGATCCGGAGGCGTCCCTGCGCAGGCGCCGGCTGCGGGCCGAGGCGGCCGCCGAGCGCGAGTACCGGGCCCGGGTCACCGAGGACCTGGTCAGGACCGACGACGACTGGCAGCGCATGCTGATGACGATGCTGACCGGTCAGGACCTCCAGAACACCCTGATCGACACGGACGCGCCGACCGGCATCGAACCCGACCTGCTGGCCGGTCCGTTCGAGCACGTCGTCGTGGACGAGGCGCAGGAACTGACCGACGCGGAGTGGCAGATGCTGCTGCTGCGCTGCCCGTCCCGGAGCTTCACCGTCGTCGGGGACCGCGCCCAGGCCAGGCACGGGTTCACCGAGTCGTGGCAGGAACGGCTGGCGCGGATCGGGCTGGACCGTGTCGCGATGGCCTCCCTGAGCATCAACTACCGCACGCCGGAAGAGGTGATGACGGAGGCCGAGCCGGTCATCCGGGCCGCGCTGCCGGACGCCAACGTGCCGACGTCCGTCCGCAGCAGCGGCATCCCGGTCGCCCACGGCTCCGCCTCGGACCTGGACCCGATCCTCGGCACCTGGCTCGCCGCGCACACCGAGGGCGTCGCCTGCGTCATCGGCGCCCCCGCCGTCCGGGAGACGCCGCGCGTCCGGTCGCTGACTCCGGAACTGGCGAAGGGCCTGGAGTTCGACCTGGTCGTCCTGGTCGACCCGGAGAAGTTCGGCGAGGGCATCGAGGGGGCGGTGGACCGGTATGTCGCGATGACCCGGGCGACCCAGCGGCTGGTCGTCCTCACGACCCCGTAGACCGGACAGGGCTTACGCCCTCTATACCGGGTAGGGGTATAGTCCGGAGCATGGCAGGCCCGAGGAGAGAGACGTGCGGACGGCTGCTGCTGTTCGCCGTCCTGCTCCTCGGCATCGTGACCATGCACACGCTGGGCCACCCTTCGGAACACGGCTCGGGCTCCGTCTCGCCGGTCGGCGCGCACCGGAGCCATCAGGTCGCGGCACCTCACCCGCAGGAGTGGGTGGGCGCCGTGACCGCGATGCCTTCGATGAGCGGCATGGATCCCGCGTCGGTGTGTCTGGCCGTACTGGGCGGCTTCACCCTGCTCCTGCTGCTGGCCGCGCTGTACGTCAGCACCCGGCGGGTCCGCCTGGCACCGCCCCGTCCGGCCCGCCTCCTCCGCGACCTGTGGCCCAACCCTCCCCCTCCCAGACGCCTCCTCTCCCGTCTGTCGGTGCTGCGCATCTAGGCCTGCGCACCGGCTGCTTCGGCCTGCCCTCGATCAGGTCGTCCTCGATCGAGTGGGAACCTCCGCGCGTCGAGCGGTGTACCAGAAGCAGCAGATGCGTCCAGGCCATCCACCAGCACCACTCATGACGAGGTGTCAGCAAGACATGCGTACTCCCACGCGCCGCTCCGTGCTCGGCGCATCCATCGCCGTCGCCGGGACGGGAATCCTGGCCGCCTGCTCAAGCCCGGACCACTCCGGCCACGGCGGCTCCACGAAGACTGCCCCCAAGGGTTACGTCGACCCGGCCGGCGAACAGGTCGCCGCCGCCGAGAAGAAGCGCGCCGCCACCGGCAGCGGCACCGTCCGGAAGGTCCGCCTCACCGCCGCCGAGACCGGGCTGGACCTCGGCGGGCGTACGGTCAGGTCCTGGGCATACGGCGACCAGCTCCCCGGCAGGGAGATCCGCGTCACCGCCGGCGACACGCTCGCTCTCACCCTGGCCAACCATCTCCCGGCCGCCACCTCCCTGCACTGGCACGGCCTCGCCCTGCGCAACGACATGGACGGCGTCCCCGGCCTCACCCAGCGCGCGATCAAACAAGGCGCCGAGTTCACGTACCGCTTCACGGTCCCGCACGCGGGCACGTACTGGTTCCACCCCCACTCCGGCGTCCAGCAGGACCGCGGGCTGTACGCGCCGTTGATCGTCGAGGACCCCAAGGAGCCCCTGTCCTACGACAAGGAGTGGGTGGTCGTGCTGGACGACTGGGTGGACGGGGTGGACGGCTCGACCCCGGACGCGGTGCTGGCGGAGCTGCGCGGGGGCATGGGCGGCGGGATGGACATGGGCGACGGCTCCGGCCACGGCATGTCCGACATGTCGATGAGCGGCGGGACTTCCGCGTCCCCCTCCGCCACCGGTCCGTCCCGCATGCTGATGGGCGCCGACAGCGAGCTGCTGGGCGGGGACGCGGGCGATGTGGCGTACCCGTACTACCTGGTCAACGGGCGTACGGCGACGGCCCCTTCGGGCTTCCGGGCCCGCCCCGGGGACCGCATCCGGATCCGGTTCGTCAACGCGGGCGGGGACACGGCCTTCCGGGTCGCCCTCGGCGGCCACGAGATGACGGTGACCCACACGGACGGCTACCCGGTCCGGCACGCGCGGACGGACGCGCTGCTGATCGGCATGGGCGAGCGGTACGACGTGCTGGTGACGGCCGGCGACGGCGTCTTCCCGCTGACCGCGCTGGCCGAGGGCAAGAAGGCGTCGACGATGGCCGTCCTGCGCACCGGCGGCGGCACGGCACCGGCAGCCTCCGTCCGCCCGAAGGAACTCGACGGGAGGATCCTGACCGCGGACAGGCTCAGGGCGGACGCCTCCGTGGCACTCACCCGCAGGGAGCCGGACCGTACGATCAGGCTCCAGCTGACCGGCGGGATGATGAAGTACGACTGGGCGTTCGACAGGAAGCCGTACTCCCCCACGCAGCGACACGCCGTACGGGCCGGCGAGCGGGTCCGGCTGGAGTTCGAGAACTCGACGACCATGTGGCACCCGCTCCACCTCCACGGGCACACCTTCGCGCTGGCCAATACGGTGGGCGGCCCCCGCAAGGACACGGCGGCGGTCATGCCGAACGGCACGCTCACGGTCGACTTCGAGGCCGACAACCCGGGGCTGTGGATGGTCCACTGCCACAACGTCTACCACTCGGAGGCGGGGATGATGACGATTCTGGGGTACCGGGACTGAGGGCGTGACGGCGCGGGGCGTGGGGCGACCCACACCCCGTACCACCCCATCGTGTCGCTCTGACGATTAGACTCCGGAGTACCCGACCACTTCTTGCGAGGAAGCACCGTTGAACTTCTGGTCGATCTATCAGCACGGCTTCGCACGCGTCGCCGCGTGCACGGGCCACACCGTCATCGCCGACCCGCACGCCAACGCCGAGGCGATCCTGCGCCACGCGCGCCGGTGTGCCGGGGAGGGTGTCGCCGTCGCCGTCTTCCCGGAGATGGGGCTGTGCGGCTACTCGATCGAGGACCTGCTGCTCCAGGACGCGCTGCTCGACCAGGTCGAGGAGGGGCTCGGCGAGGTGGTGGCCGGGTCGGCGGACCTGCTGCCGGTGCTGGTCGTCGGCGCCCCGCTGCGCCATCGCAACCGGATCTACAACTGCGCGGTGATCGTGCACCGCGGCCGGGTCCTCGGTGTCGTACCGAAGTCGTACCCGCCGAACTACCGGGAGTTCTACGAGCGCCGGCAGATCGCGGACGGCGCCGACGAGCGGGGCGGGTCGATCCGGGTCGGCGGTGAGTCCGTGCCGTTCGGCGTGGATCTGCTGTTCGCGGCCGAGGACGTGCCGGGGCTCGTGCTGTTCGCGGAGATCTGCGAGGACATGTGGGTGCCGGTGCCGCCCAGCGCGGAGGCGGCCCTCGCGGGTGCGACCGTCCTGGTCAACCTCTCGGGCAGTCCGATCACGGTCGGGCGGGCCGAGGACCGCAGGCTGCTGTGCCGCTCGGCGTCGGCGCGCTGCCTCGCCGCGTACGTCTACGCAGCGGCCGGCCTGGGCGAGTCGACCACCGACCTGTCCTGGGACGGGCAGACGATGATCTACGAGAACGGCGCGCTGCTGGCCGAGACCGAGCGCTTCCCGCTGGGCGACGAGTACGCGGTGGCCGACGTGGATCTGGACCTGCTGCGGCAGGAGCGGGCGCGGACGGGCACGTTCGACGACAACCGGCGTACGCACGGCGCGCGGAGCGGTGACTTCCGGACGGTCGGGTTCGAGCTCGATCCGCCGCTCACCGATTTGGGGCTCAGGCGGCGGCTCGAGCGGTTCCCGTTCGTGCCGGCCGACGCCGACCGGCTCGCCCTGGACTGCTACGAGGCCTACAACATCCAGGTCGAGGGGCTCCAGCAGCGGCTCGCGGCGATCGGTGGCCCCAAGGTGGTCATCGGGGTGTCCGGCGGTCTGGACTCCACGCACGCGCTGATCGTCGCCGCGCGGGCGATGGACCGTGCGGGACGGCCGCGCAGCGACATCCTGGCCTGGACGCTGCCCGGCTTCGCCACCAGCGAGCACACCAAGGAGAACGCGCACGCTCTGATGCGGGCGCTCGGGGTGACCGCGGCGGAGCTGGACATCACGCCGACCGCGCGGCTGATGCTGAGCGAGATGGACCACCCGTTCGCGTCCGGCGAGCCGGTGTACGACGTCACCTTCGAGAACGTGCAGGCCGGTCTGCGCACCGACTACCTGTTCCGGCTCGCCAACCAGCGCGGCGGCATCGTGCTGGGCACGGGTGACCTCTCCGAGCTGGCGCTCGGCTGGTCGACGTACGGCGTGGGCGACCAGATGAGCCACTACAACGTCAACTCGGGCGTGCCGAAGACGCTGATCCAGCATCTGATCCGGTGGGTCATCAGCAGCGGGCAGTTCGAGGACGAGACCGGCAAGATCCTCTCCGCGATCCTCGACACCGAGATCAGTCCGGAGCTGGTGCCGGGCGAGGAGATGCAGTCGACGGAGTCCAGGATCGGGCCGTACGCGCTGCACGACTTCACGCTCTTCCACGTCCTGCGGTACGGGTTCCGGCCGTCGAAGATCGCGTTCCTGGCGTGGCACGCCTGGCACGACGAGAAGGGTGGCGAGTGGCCGCCGGGCTTCCCGGAGACCAAGCGGGTGGCGTACGAACTGCCGGAGATCCGGAGCTGGCTGGAGGTCTTCTGCCGACGGTTCTTCGGCTTCGCGCAGTTCAAGCGCTCGGCGATGCCGAACGGGCCGAAGGTGTCGGCGGGCGGTTCGCTGTCGCCTCGGGGGGACTGGCGGGCGCCTTCGGACAGTTCGGCGGCCGTGTGGCTGCGGGATCTGGAGCGGTTCGACTAGGGCCTGTCGTCAGGCCCGACTTCGAAGATCCTCGGATGGTGGATCACAGCTGACAGTGCGGGCAGCGTTCCGGAGTACGTGGAACGCTGCCCGGCGCCTTCCACGGTGGTGTCAGCGCACCGACTTCACGAAGGCCACCGCCACCGCACCGCTCAGGGCGACGCCTCCGCAGATCGGGAAGAGCGCGTTGTATCCCCAGGCGCTGACGATCGCCGCGGCGAGGAACGGGGCGGCGACCTGCGGGGCGGCGTTGGCGATGTTGAGCAGGCCCATGTCCTTGCCGGCGTCCGCGCCGCGCGGCAGGACCCGGGTGATCAGGGCCAGGTCGACGGCCAGGTACGCGCCGAACGCGATGCCGTTGACGATGTTGAAGGCGATCATGCCGTTGACGCTGGCCCAGAGCATCGGGATGACCAGTGACAGCGCGCCCAGGATGCCGGAGACGAGGACGAAGGGCTTGATGCGGTCGAAGCGGTCGGCCAGCTTGCCGACGCCCACGGCGGCCACGACGGTGGCCAGGGCGCTGATGACCATCAGGAAGCCCATGGTGGAGGCCGCTTCCTGGGGCGCGACCCGGATGTACTCCATCAGGATGTAGAAGCTGTACATCTGGATCATGAAGTATCCGGTGATGACCCCGAAGCGGGAGATGAACGCGAGGGCGAAGTCGGGGTGCCGGCGCGGATCGACCCAGAAGTTCGAGGCGAATCTCCCCAGGTCGAAAGGCTCGACCGTCATGCCCTTGCTGGACTTCTCCGGCGCGACGACGCAGAAGAGCAGCACGGCCACCAGCAGGACCGCGGCGATCAGGTAGTAGCCGTTCGCGCCCTGGAACGTGCCGCCGAAGCCTCCGAGGACGCCGTCGTAGCCGAACTTGTGGCCGTCGATGCCGCCGATGACGAACGCCGCGCCGATGGTGCCGATCGGGATGGCGAGGCCGCTGAGCCCGGACATCAAGGCGTACTTGGCGGGCGGCACGCGGTCCGGCATGACGGCGGTGAACGCGGACTGGAAGCCGCTCAGCAGGAACTGGACGCTGCCCCAGGTGACGGCCAGCAGGGCGATGGACTTGACGTTGGCCTGCCAGAGCAGTGCGCCCGCGCCGAGGAGCGTGCAGATCAGCATCCAGGGGGCACGGCGGCCGTAGCGGGAGCGGGTGCGGTCCGCGATCTGGCCGAAGACCGGGTTGCTGATGGCGGCGATCGCGGCGCCGACGGCCACCGCGTTCTTGAGTGCGTCGGGGTCGTTGCCTCCCTTGATCGCGGCGACCTGCATCGGGATCAGGAACGAACCGATGCCGACCCACACCATGGTCAGCACGGCACCGACCAGCGGGATCATCAGGTACAGGGGGCCTAGCCGGTAGCTCGCGGCGTGCGGGGCCGGAGTCGTGGGCGGTGCGGCGTCGAGGGTCGCGTCCTGGCTGTGCGTCATGGAAACCACCGGTTCATGGGCGGGATGGCTGGAGCGAAACATGAGTAGACATTGAGTTTGAGTTGCCAGCAAGGGGCAAGAATGAAAAATCTTCGCCGCTGATGTGGCGTGCATCACATTCAATTTAAGTGATCACTAGGTTTTACGGTCGCCGTAGAGTCGAGCCATGACGACTAGCGCCAGCAGCAGGCCGCGCGGCCCCTACGCCAGGACGGCGGAGCGCCGTCGATCCATCGCCCGCGCGGTGCTCGACATCGTGGTGGAGAAGGGGTACGGCAACGTCACCACGGCGGAGGTCGCCCAGCGGGTCGGTTCGAGCGAGGCGACGGTGCTGTACCACTACCCGAGCAAGGATCACCTGCTCGTGGCGGCCCTGGAACACTCGGACACCGAGGACAGCGAGCAGCGGCTGAGCGGGGACGTCCCCTCGGACTTCAGCCTGGAGGAACTGCGCGGCTTCGCGCGGACCACCCCGCGGCGCGAGAGCATCATGCGCCTGTACTCGGCACTGGCGGGCGAGGCGACGACACCCGGGCACCCCGCACAGGAGTACTTCGCGCAGCGCTACAACACCACCGTCACCTGGTTCGCCGCCCTGGTGGAACGGCGCCAGGCGGCGGGCCTGGCACACCCCGGGCTGGACAGCGTCGAGACGGGCCGCCAGATCGTCGCGACCTGGGACGGACTGCAGACCCAGTGGCTGGTGGATCCGTCCTTCGACCTCGGCGACCTCCTCGTCAGCGCGTTCCGCCGGCTGAGCGGCCAGAACTGGATGGAGGCCCGCAACCGGATCCTCGACCCGGAGACCGGGCTCTGAATTCTAAGTAGCTAGTCATTTTCAGGGCAGTGGACGCCGCTCACTGCGGGATTCCCTCTTGACCCCCTCCCGTTTTCCCTGTTTCACTCAGGTTTCGCCAGGAGTCTTTACAGCAGGCCACACGGGAGCACTTCCATGACCTTCCCCGATCGTTTCCTCTGGGGCACGGCCACCGCCGCCCACCAGGTCGAGGGCAACAACATCGCCAGCGACTACTGGGTCCTGGAGAACATGCCCGGCACGTTCTTCGCCGAGCCGAGCGGGGACGCCTGCGACCAGTACCGGCTCTACCGCCAGGACATCGCCCAGCTCGGGGAACTCGGGCTCACCTCGTACCGTTTCTCCATCGAGTGGGCGCGGGTCGAGCCCGAGGACGGCCGGTTCTCCCGGGCCGCGATCGCCCACTACCGCGACGTGCTCCAGACCTGCCACGAGTTCGGCATCACCCCGATGGTGACGTTCCATCACTTCACCAGCCCCCGCTGGCTGATGAAGCTCGGAGGCTGGGAGTACGAAGGCACTCCCGAGCGGTTCGCGGCCTACGTCAGCGCCGTGATGAGCGAGCTCGGCCCGCTCGTCCCGTACGCGTGCACCATCAACGAGGCCAACATCGCCCCCCTGATCCGCAGCCTCATGCCGAAGCCCGACGAAGCGGAGTCCTCCCACGCGCCCGTGGGGATCGGTGAGGGAATGGCCGACGCGCTCGGCCCCGGGCTCAAGGCCGGCGCCGACGCGCTCGGCACCACGCCCGACAAGATGAACCTGTTCATGTTCACCACCAGCGACACCGGCGTCGCCGTGGTCAAGAGGGCCCACACGGAAGCCCGCCGCGTCATCAAGGAGCTCAGCCCGTCCACGCAGGTGGGCATCACGCTGGCCCTGTCCGACTTCCAGCCGCGGCCCGGCGCGGAGGAGATAGCCGACCGCATGTGGGCCGAGCTCCTGGACGACTTCCTGCCGGCCATGGACGGCGACGACTTCCTCGGCGTCCAGACCTACACCCGTGCCGTCGTCACCGAGGACGGCATCCAGCCCCACCCCCAGGGCGCCGAACTGACCCAGATGGGATACGAGTTCTACCCCGAGGCGCTGGAAGGCGTCCTGCGCCGCGCGGCGAGGGCCGGCCTGCCGATGATCGTCACCGAGAACGGCGTGGCCACCGCAGACGACAGCCGCCGCACCGAGTTCATCCGCCGCACCGTCGAGGGCCTCGAACGCTGCCTCGCCGACGGCGTCGACGTACGCGGCTACTACTACTGGTCGGCCCTCGACAACTACGAGTGGATGCTCGGCTACCGGCCCACCTTCGGCCTCATCGCCGTCGACCGCGACACCCAGCGCCGCGAGGTCAAGGACAGCGCCCGCTACCTGGGCGCCATCGCCCGGGGCAACGGGCTGCGCTGAGGCATCGGCCGGGTGGGGGTGCGCGGCCCTGGGGGCTGCGCACCCAGACCCCCATCGGCCCAAGGGCCTCGTCCTCGAACTCCCCCAAAGGAGGACCCCCGGACGGGCTGGAGTTCGACCGGCGTTCGAGCAGTGAGGCTCAGCGGTGCAGCGCCTCCGGCTGCTGCGGCACGTGGGAAGCCACCAGGCGTTCCCGGCCCGCCCGCACCCGCGGAGCAACCCGCCGCCGGTCCACCGCGTACGCGACCGCGGCGACTCCCAGCCCCAGGACCGCCAGCATCGCCCCGGCCAGGGCAGGCGACGTCGCCCCGAAGCCGGCCGCCAGGGCCACTCCGCCGATCCACGCGCCACCGGCGTTCGCCAGGTTGAACGCGGCCTGGTTCGCCGAGGACGCCAGGGACGGGGCCGCCGAGGCCTTCTCCATGACCATCAGCTGAAGCGGTGAGCCCGTGACGAAGGCCGCCGCACCCAGCAGGACCACCGCCAGTGCGGCGCTCCACCGGGTCGACATCAGGAGAGGGAACAGGGCCAGCACGGCCATCAGGGAGACCAGGCCGCCGAAGAGCGTTCCCCGCAGGGAGTGGTCCGCGAGGCGGCCGCCCACCAGGTTGCCGATCGTCGCGCCGACGCCGAACAGGGCGAGGAGCAGCGTGACGCTCCCCTCGGCGTATCCGGCCGCGTCCGTCAGCATCGGCGTGATGTAGCTGTACGCGGCGAAGAGGGCGCCGAAGCCCGCGACCGTCGTGCCGAGGGCCAGCCAGACCGGGAGCGACCTCAGGGCCGCCAGTTCGCCGCGCAGGCCCGCCGCGGGCGCCGCGTGCGCGTGGTCGCGCGGGATCAGCAGTGCCAGCGCGGCGATCGCCGCGAGCCCGATCACGCTGACGCCCAGGAACGTCGCCCGCCATCCCAGGTGCTGCCCCATGAGCGTCGCCACCGGCACGCCCGCGATGTTGGCGACCGTCAGGCCCATGAACATCAGCGAGACCGAGCGGGCCCTGCGCTCCGGCCCGACCATGTTGGTGGCGACGACCGCGCCCACGCCGAAGAACGCCCCGTGCGGCAGACCGCTCAGGAAGCGGGCGGCGAGGAGGGAGTCGTAACCCGGGGCGAACGCGGAGAGCGCGTTGCCCGCGACGAACAGCGCCATCAGGCCGATCAGGACCGTGCGGCGGGGCATCCGTGAGGTCAGGGCGGCGAGCAGCGGGGCGCCGATGACGACGCCGAGGGCGTACGCGGAGACCAGGTGGCCGGCGGTGGGGATGGAGATGCCGAGGTCGGTCGCGACGTCGGGCAGCAGGCCCATCATCACGAATTCGGTGGTGCCTATTCCAAAAGCGCCGACGGCCAGAGCGAGCAGGGCCAGAGGCATGAAGGGGCCTGTTCCTTTCGGAGTGCAGAGGAGTGCAGAGGGATCCGTGTTCCGCAAGTGTAAGTTCACTCGCGGAACAAAGCCTCTCAGGCCCAGTATTCCGGCAGGTTAAGACGTGGTGTCGAGGTTCACACGGGCCGCCACCGGGAGGTGGTCGCTGCCGGTCGCGGGCAGCGTCCAGGAGCTGACCGGCTCGATGCCCTGGACCATGATCTGGTCGATCCGCGCCATCGGGAACGAGGCCGGCCAGCTGAAGCCGAAGCCGTTGCCCGCCGCGCCCTGGGTGGAGCGCATCTGGGAGGTGACACCGTTCAGCGAGCGGTCGTTCATGGTGCCGTTCAGGTCGCCGAGCAGCACCTTCCGCTTCAGCGGCTCGTCGGCGATGGCCTCGCCCAGCGCGTCGGCGCTCTTGTCGCGCTGGCGGGCGGTGAAGCCGGCCTCCAGCTTGACGCGGACCGACGGGAGGTGGGCGACGTAGAAGGCGACCCGGCCCTCCGGCGTGGTCACCGTGGCGCGCATCGCGCGGGTCCAGCCGAGCTTGATGTCGACGGCCTTGACGTCGCTCATCGGGTACTTGCTCCACAGGCCGACCGTGCCCTGCACCGAGTGGTACTTGTACGTCGACTCCAGCGCCTTCTCGTACACCGGCACCGCCGTCGCGGTCAGCTCCTCCAGGGCCACCACGTCGGCGCCGGACGCGGCCACGTCGCGGGCGGTGCCGGACGGGTCGGGGTTGTCGGCGTTGACGTTGTGGGTGGCGACGGTGAGGTCGCCGCCGGTGCCGGTCTTGTCGGTGAGCAGCCCGCCGAAGAGGTTCAGCCACACCAACGACGGGATGAGTACGGCGACCAGCGCGGTCGCCGACTTGCGCACCAGCGCGAGCACGAAGAGCAGCGGGATCAGCAGGCCCAGCCAGGGCAGGAAGGTCTCGGTGAGACTGCCCAGGTTGCCGATCCGGTTCGGGATCCGCGCGTGCAGCACCATCACCAGGGCGAGCAGTATGGCGACCGCGGCGACGAGGACGCCCCGGCGCCAGATTCTCCGATCACCTCGCCAGCCGGACAGAAAGCGATTGAGCAGGCGCCGGAACCGGTCTCCCCGGCGCTCGGGACCCGAGCCTCCGTTGTCCGTCTCCGTCACGTACGCCTGCTGCGCCATACCGCGTCGCCTCACTGCCTGCCATGCACACCGTCCGTCCCCCAGCACAAGACCCTAGGGGATGATCGGGTCCGTTCCTGCCGTCCACGACGGCCGTACTGGCAGTGGGACGAGGGAGCCGGGGCCGGGAGTTCCGGATGGCGGGGTGGAAAGCGTGCTCTGTGACGAAACGCGCACACGGCCGCTACGCGGACGGCGAACTGACGGGCCGTAGCCCTTCGAGCAGTGTGTCGACAATGCGTTCGGACAGGCCCTCGGAGAGGTCGGACTCCAGGTCCGCATGGGGGCGCATGACGCTGCGCAGCAGCATCGGGCCCACGATCAGGTCGTTCACCAGCTCGACGTCGACGTCCGCGCGTAGTTCGCCGTTCTCCTGGCCGCGGCGCAGGACCTCGATCTGGATCCTGCGCCGGGGCCCGACGACGGAGGCGTGGTACGCGGCCCAGACCTTCGGGCTGCTCTTCATCTGGGCGAACACGTTGTGCAGCAGCACCGAACTGCGGCTCATCACGCCGCGTTGACGCAGCTGCTCCAGCATGGCCACGAGGTCGTCGCGCATGGAGGTGCCGGGCAGTTCGGGGTCCGGCGGCTCGGCCGCGCGGACGACCTCGACGAAGAGTTCCTCCTTGCCGCTCCAGCGGCGGTAGATGGTGGCCTTGCCGACGCCGGCCGTGCGGGCGATGCGCTCGATGGAGAGTTCGGCGAGCGGCACGCCGTCCTCCAGGAGCTTCATCACGCCCTCTATGACGGCACGTTCGACCGCCTCACTGCGCGGGCGCCCCCTGGCGGGGACCCCGGCGGCGGCTGGACTGTCGGCGAGGCTCACTCTTGCCGTCCCTTCGTAGCGCTGGAGCGATTCTCCCTGGTGACTCCCGGTGCGACGGAAGACGCTATTCCGCCGCGACGACCAACTCCTGCCGCTCCTCGCCCTGCTGACTGGCCGGCGGCTTCCCGGGCAGGAACAGGAAGGCCACCACCGCGCCGATGAGCGCGACGCCGGTGCCGCACAGCGCGGTGACGTGCATGGCGTGCAGGAAGGCGTCGTTGGCCGGGGCGACCAGGGCCTTGCCCTGCGGTCCGAGCTTGGCGGCGACGCCGAGCGTGGCCTCGATGGACTCGCCCGCCGTGTCCCTCAGGGCGGTCGGCACCAGGCCGAGCTTGCCGTCGATGCCGTTGCGGTAGGCCGTCGACAGGACCGAGCCGAGTACGGCGATGCCGAGCGCGCCGCCGACCTGGCGGAAGGTGTTGCTCAGCGCGGACGCGGAGCCGGCCTTCTCGCGCGGCAGGGCCTGCATGATGACCACGCTGGTCGGGGTCATGACGTGCGCCATGCCCGCGCCCATCAGGAAGAACACGACCTCCAGGACCCAGATCGGCGTGTCCGCCTCGAAGCCTGCGAACGCGGCGAGCATGCCCGCGAGCAGCACCAGGCCGACACCGGTGGTCGCCTTGTTGCCGAACCGGTCGACGAGCAGCCGGGCGCGCGGCGCGAAGATCATCTGGGCGGCGGCGAGCGGCAGCATCAGCAGACCGGACTGGAGTGGCGAGTAGCCGCGCACGCTCTGGGTGTAGAAGACCGAGAAGAAGGTGACGCCCATCAGCGCGAAGAAGACCAGCGCGATGGCGGCCATGGCGGCCGAGAACACCTTGTTCTTGAAGTAGGTGACGTCCAGGGACGGATGGTCGCTGCGCTTCTCGAACACGATGAACGCGGCGAGTACGGCGACGCCGGCCCCGATGGTCGCGAGCACCTGGACGTCCGTGAAGTCGGCGAGCTCGCCGCCCTTGATGATGCCGTAGACCAGCAGGACCAGGCCGACGACGGACAGCACGACGCCGATCGGGTCGACGCGGCCCGGCTTCGGGTCGCGGGAGTCGGGCACCAGCCAGACCATCAGGGCGAGCGCGATCAGCACGATCGGCACGTTGATGAGGAAGACCGAGCCCCACCAGAAGTGGTCGAGCAGGACGCCGCCGGTGATCGGGCCGATCGCGATGGCGAGGCCGACGCCGCCGGCCCAGATGCCGATGGCCTTGGGCTGCTCCTCGCGCTCGAAGACGTTCATGAGGACGGCGAGGGTGGCCGGCATGACGAACGCGGCACCGAGGGCCATCAGCGCGCGGAAGGCGATGAGCTGGCCCGGGGAGCCGGACTCGGCGGCGAGCGCGGAGCCGATGCCGAACACGACGAGACCGCCGAGCAGCACCTTCTTGCGGCCCACCCGGTCGCCGATGAGGCCGGCCGAGAACAGCAGGCCGGCGAAGACGAGGGTGTAGGCGTTGATCGCCCACTCCAGCTCGCTCTGCGTGGCGCCCAGGCCGGTCGGGGCGGGGGTGGAGATCGTCTTGATGGCGACGTTCAGGATCGAGTTGTCGAGCACCACGATCAGCAGGCTCAGCATCAGCACGCCGAGGATCGCCCAGCGGCGCCGGTGCACCGCTTCCGGTATCCGGGGAGCGGAGAGGGGTGGAGTGGTCATGTGGTCCAGACTAGGCAATTCCGATACGAGACGGTGCCGTATCGTAAATGTTTTTACCCAGCCCTTACGTCCACCCCGTACGTGATGCAGGTCCCCTTGGCTCCGCCTGGCACGAGGTGCCACCATGGAGGTGATCCGGGGACACCGTCAGGGTGCCTCGAGATGACTGAAGGAGCCGTTGCAATGACGCAGCTTTCGGCTGCCCAGACTGTGAACAGCAGCCCCTCCGACGGCAGCAAGGCGCTGTACGGGGGGAAGGGCACACGCCGTATCACCGTTCGCGACATCGCCCTCGCCAAGGAACGCGGCGAGAAGTGGCCCATGCTCACCGCCTACGACGCGATGACCGCGTCCGTCTTCGACGAGGCCGGGATCCCTGTGATCCTGGTCGGCGACTCGGCGGGCAACTGCCACCTCGGGTACGAGACGACCGTGCCCGTCACCATGGACGAGATGACGATGCTGTCTTCCGCGGTGGTGCGCGGTACCCAGCGCGCCATGGTCGTCGGCGACCTCCCCTTCGGCTCCTACCAGGAGGGCCCGGTGCAGGCGCTGCGCTCGGCGACCCGGCTGGTGAAGGACGCCGGGGTGGGCGCGGTCAAGCTGGAGGGCGGCGAGCGCTCGCACGAGCAGATCCGCCTCCTGGTGGAGTCCGGCATCCCGGTCATGGCACACATCGGCCTGACCCCGCAGTCCGTGAACGCCATGGGCTACCGGGTGCAGGGGCGCGGCGAGGAGGCGGCCCAGCAGCTGCTGCGGGACGCCAAGGCCGTCCAGGACGCGGGCGCGTTCGCGGTGGTCCTGGAGCTGGTGCCGGCGGAGCTGGCGGCCGAGGTGACGCGGGTGCTGCACATCCCGACGGTGGGTATCGGCGCGGGGCCGGAGACGGACGCGCAGGTGCTGGTCTGGACCGACATGCTCGGACTGACCTCGGGCCGGGTGCCGAAGTTCGTCAAGAAGTACGCGAATCTCCGTGAGGTCATGGGGAATGCGGTGAAGGAGTTCGCGGAGGACGTCGTCGGCGGGAACTTCCCGCTGGAGGAGCACTCCGTCCACTAGAGCCATAGCGGCACAGAGGCAGCCCGCCGATCTTCCCCCGTCGGCGGGCTGCTGCTTTGTCGGCGTTCTGTAGGTACCGACATCTCCCTGTCGGCGGCCTGTCGGTCGTTTGTCGGTGACGGCTGGCACCGTCCTCGGTATGACGCGAATCGACAAGAACTCCAGCGGCGGCGGCAACGCCGTCACCGTGCGGGGGATGGTCAAGCACTACGGCGAGACCAAGGCGCTGGACGGCGTCGACCTGGACGTGCGCGAGGGCACCGTGATGGGTGTGCTCGGGCCGAACGGGGCCGGAAAGACCACCCTCGTACGGATCCTGTCCACCCTGCTGGCCCCGACCTCGGGCCAGGCGACCGTCGCCGGTTACGACGTCCTGCGCCAGCCCCGGCAGCTGCGCAAGGTCATCGGGCTCACCGGGCAGTACGCCTCGGTCGACGAGAAGCTCCCCGGCTGGGAGAACCTCTACATGATCGGGCGGCTGCTCGACCTGCCCCGCAAGGAGGCCCGGGCCAGGGCCGACGAGCTGCTCGAGCGGTTCTCGCTGACGGACGCCGCCAAGCGGCCCGCGAGCACCTACTCCGGCGGTATGCGGCGCCGGCTCGACCTCGCCGCCTCGATGATCGGCCGCCCCGAGGTGCTGTTCCTCGACGAGCCCACCACCGGTCTCGACCCGCGCACCCGCAACGAGGTGTGGACCGAGGTCAAGTCGATGGTCGGCGACGGCGTGACCGTCCTGCTGACCACCCAGTACATGGAGGAGGCCGAGCAGCTCGCCTCCGAACTGACCGTCGTGGACCACGGCAAGGTCATCGCGGGCGGTGCCATCGACGAGCTGAAGGCCAAGGTCGGCGGCCGGACCCTGCGGGTACGGCCCGTCGACCCGCTGCAGCTGCGGCCGCTCGCCACCGCCCTCGACGAACTCGGCATCACCGGGCTCGCCACGACGACCGTCGACGCCGAGAGCGGCGCCGTACTCGTCCCGATCCTCAGCGACGAGCAGCTGACCGCCGTGGTCGGCGCCGTCACCGCGCGCGGGATCACCATCAGCTCCATCACCACCGAACTGCCCAGCCTGGACGAGGTGTTCCTCTCCCTCACCGGTCACAAGGCCAGTGCCCCGCAGGACACCGTTCCCACCGACACCCGCGAGGAGGTCGCCGTATGAGCGCCGCCACCTCCACCGCCGGCACAACCACCGCCGACGCGCGCATTCCGCTGCGCGGCCACCTCCGGCACACCGGCGCGCTCGTCCGCCGGAACCTGCTGTGGATCAAGCAGGACCCGGAGTCGATGTTCGACGCCCTGCTGATGCCGGTCGTCTTCACCCTGCTCTTCGTGTACGTCTTCGGCGGCTCCATCGGGCAGGCGCTGGGCGGCGGACAGGACGGGTACGTCCAGTACGTCATCCCGGGCATGATCGCGATGATGAGCATGACGCTCTCGCAGGGCGTCGGCACCGGCTTCAGCCAGGACTTCAACTCCGGTGTCATGGACCGCTTCCGGTCGCTGCCGATCGGCCGCGGCTCGGTGCTGTTCGCGAAGATCTCGGTCGAGCTGGTGCGGATGCTGTTCGCGACCACCGTGCTGATGATCGTGGCCGTGCTGGTCGGGTTCGACATCAACCACTGGGGCGGTCTGTTCGCGGCCGTCGGCCTGTCCGCGGTGTTCGCCTCCTCGATCATGTGGGTGTTCCTGACCCTGGGCGTGGTCCTGAAGAACGCCCAGTCCGTGCAGGCGATGGGCTTCCTGGTGCTGTTCCCGCTCCAGTTCGGCTCCTCGATCTTCGCGCCGACCAAGTCGATGCCGGGCTGGCTGCAGAACTTCACCGACTACAACCCGCTGTCCACGCTCGCCGACGCGGCGCGCGGGCTGATGGTGGGCGGCCCGGTCGCGCACGACCTGTGGGTGACGCTGGGCTGGTCGGTGGCGATCACCGCGGTGGCGGCGCCGTACGCGATCCACAAGTTCCGTACCAAGAGCTGACGTTGGGCGGCCGAGCGGTCGGCACGCGTCACACCAGGGCGGTGGCCTCCTCCAGGGAGAGGCCGCCGCCCTCCGCGTGCGCGGCCTCGTAGGCCTCGTCGCCGAGTGCGGCGCGGGTGTACTGCTCCGCCCGGCGGTAGGTCTCGCGCTCCATGGACGTGGCGACATGGCCCGCCGGCAGCTTCGCCCGTGCAGCCCCGAGGCAGCGGGCGGCGTCGCGGGCCCGGTCGGCGCCGTCGGCCGCGGCGAGGCCGATCGCGGCCATGGCGAGGTACAGGGGGCGCATGTGGGGGGTCATGGTCTCCGCCAGCGGGTCGCCGGCCCGCTCCAGCGCCTGCCGGACCAGCTCCAGGCCGAGCTCGTGCTTGCCGTCGATCAGCTCCAGCCAGGCCTCGGAGCCGAGGATGAACGCGTCGAAGATGACGAAGTGCGCGATCTTGAACTGCTCGCGCAGCAGCCGCAGTTGCTCACGCGCCTCCGGGATCCGCTCGGACATGGCGAGCCGGCCCGCGAGGAACATCCGGGCCGCGGGCAGCGCCTCGGTGCCCGAGACGTCGCGGCTCTCCAGCACGTCGCGCAGGACCCGCTCGCCGCGCTCGCTGTCGCCCGCCTCCATCAGCGCGCTGCCCAGCCGGGCGTTGAGCACGGCCACCTGGGCGCGGGCGCCGAGTGTTTCGGCGTGGCCGACGGCCGACTCGTAGTCGGCGGCGGCCCGGTGGTAGTCGCCGACGCGCTCGTTGGCCTCGCCGCGCGCGGAGAGCGCCTCGGCGGTGCCCCACAGGTCGCCGATCCGCTGGTAGATCTCCAGCGACTCGTCGGCGTCGCGGGCGGCGTCACCCGCCCAGTCGCTGCGGTTGGCGAGAATGTTGGCACGCATCTGCAGGACGGCCGCGAGCTCCCACTCCATGCCGGGGTTGGAACGGCAGGTGCGGACACAGGCGTCCAGGATCCCGGGCAGTTGCTGCGCGCTGCCGCTGAGCATCACGGCGTAGAACCAGAGCATGCCGGGAGTACGGCAGGTCTGCGGCAGGCCGGGTTCGTAGACCTCGGTGATCAGCCGCAGCTTCTCCTTCGCCGCCGGTGACTCCCAGGCCTCCAACTCGGTGTCCATGCAGGCGAGATGGGCGAGGTGGACACCGCGCCGGGCCTCGTCGAGGAGTTCGCCGCTCAGCGGGGGCGGGACGTCGGTGCAGCGCTGCCAGACCGGGGCGGCGCGGCGCACGGGGGCGGTGAACGGGTCGGGGCCCAGGGCCATGACCTCGACGCACCAGTTGCGGGCCTCGATGCGGGCGTCGCGCATCTGCCAGTACCAGGACAGCGACAGGATCAGGCAGAGGCCCTCCTGCTCGTCGCGCTCGCCGACCGCGTACCGCAGGGCGGTGCGCAGGTTCTCGTACTCGCGCTCCAGCAGGCCGATGGCGGCGAGTTGGCCGGGGCCGCGCAGCAACGGGTCGGTGGTGCGGGCGAGTTCGCGGTAGTACGTCAGATGGGCGCGCTGTGTCTCGGCGCGGCGGCCGGTCTCGGCGAGCCGCTCGCCGGCGTACTCGGCGACGGTCTCCAGGAGCCGGTAGCGCATGCCGCCGTCGCCCGAAGGGGCCGCCACCACAAGGGACTTGTCGACCAGCGAGCCGAGCGCGTCCAGGGCGAGGGGGCCGCAGACGGCCTCGGCGGCGGCGAGGTCGCAGCCGCCCGCGAAGACGGACAGCCGGCGCAGGACGTCCCGTTCCTCCTCGTCGAGCAGGTCCCAGGACCAGTCGACGACCGCGCGCAGGGTCTGCTGGCGGGGCAGGACGGTACGGCTGCCGGAGGTGAGGAGGCGGAAGCGGTGGTCGAGCCTGGCCGCGATCTGACGTGGCGTCAACATCCGTAGCCGGGCGGCGGCGAGCTCGATGGCGAGGGGCAGGCCGTCCAGGCGCCGGCAGATCTCGGCGCAGGCCTCGGGGTCGTCCTCGATGCGGAACCCGGGCCGGGCGGCGGCCCCGCGGTCGGCGAGCAGCCGCAGCGCGACCGGCTCGGGCAGCGGCTCCACGGGCCGCAGCAACTCCCCGGGTACGCCGAGGGGTTCACGGCTGGTGGCCAGCACCGTCAGTTCGGGGCAGCGCTCGAGGAGCTCCTCGACGAGCCGTGCGGCGGCCTCGACGACGTGCTCGCAGTTGTCGAGGACGATCAGCATCCGGCGCCGTCCGCAGTGCTCGGCGAGCCGGTCGACGGGATCGTCGTGCCGCTCGCCGCCCGCGCGCATCGCCTCCGCGCCGGCGCCGTACAGCACGGTCTCGCGGGCGCCGACGGCGGTGAGCACGGCCTCCGGTACGGCCTCGGGGTCGTCGACGGGCGCGAGCTCGGCGAGCCACACCCCGTCCCGGGCGGCGTACCGCACGGTCTCGGCGGCCTCCTGCGACAACCGGGTCTTCCCGGCGCCACCGGGCCCGAGCAACGTCACCAGCCGGGTCGTCGCGAGGTCACCCCGGATGGCATCGATGTCGGCTTCCCGGCCGACGAAGGAGGTGAGCCGGGCGCGGAGGTTGCCGGGAGGCTGAGGGGTGGGCGTGGTCGGGGCGGGGGTGGTGGCTTCGGAGGCGGCCGGAACCGCGGGAGATGCCTCTTGGCCCGCAGCGGGGGAAGCGGGACCACTCCCGTTCCCACGTGTGCGCGCATCCCGGTCCTTCTGCTCCTGCTGCTCCTCCCACTCCTCCGGGCGCAGCAACTCCCCGTGCAGGGACCTCAGTTCAGGTCCCGGGTCCACTCCCAGCCGCTCCGCCAGCAGCCGCCGTACCTCCTCGTAGGCCGCCAACGCCTCTGCCGTGCGGCCCGCGGCTCGCAGGGCGCGGAGGCGGAGGGACTGGAGGGGTTCGTCGAGGGGGTTGGTGTCGCACAGGGCGGTGAGTTCGGGGAGGGAGTGTTCGGCATGGCCCAGCGCGAGCGCGGCGGTGTGGCGGGCGCGCAGGGCGTCGAGGCGGCGGGTGTCCCAGCGGGCCGACTCGGCGGTGCGGTCGGGCAGGTCGGCGAGGGCCGGGCCCTGCCACAGGGCGAGCGCGTCGTCCAGGACGCCGGCCGCCTTGGCGGGGTCGCCGTCGGCCAGCGCCCGCACGCCCTCGCCGGTCAGCCGCTCGAACCGGTGCAGGTCGATGTCGTCCGGGGCGGCGGCGAGCCGGTAGCCGCCCTCCGCCGAGGCGATCGCGTCGGCACCGAGAGCGCGGCGCAGCCGGCCGACGAGCGCCTGCAGCGCGCCGGACGCGTCGGCGGGCGGGTCGGCACCCCAGACCTCGTCGACCAGCACGCCCGCGGGTACGGTGCGGCCGGCCCGCAGGGCGAGCACGGTGAGCAGGGCACGCAGCCGCGCTCCGCCGACCGGGACGGGGGTGCCGTCGGGGCGGAGCGCCTGAGCCGATCCGAGGATGCGATAGCGCACGGGGTCCATTGTCTCCGGTCGGGTCGGGGCCGGTCACGGGATTCGGCGGCGAGGCGCCGAGGAACGTAGAACAGGTGAACGTAGAACATATGCCAACACCTTGTGGGCCACCTTCCATGGAACCCTTGCCCCACCGCGAGACGTTTTCCCGGTACGCCCGGTACCGTCGGGCAGTCCCACCGCGCGCACGTCCAGTCCAGGGAGCCCCATGACCACCGCGACCACCCGTCACAGCGACCGGCGGATCAGCCCCGTCTTCGTCGGGATCCTGGCCGTCACGGCGGTCGCGGGCTGGGCCACCTGGACCGGGTTCGCCGAGCAGCCGGGCGTGGCCGTGTTCCTGTTCGTGACCGCGGCCTGGGTGGTGTCCCTGTGCCTGCACGAGTACGCACACGCGCGTACCGCCCTGCACAGCGGCGACATCACGATCGGCAGCAAGGGCTACCTCACGCTCAACCCCCTGAAGTACACGCACGCGCTGCTCAGCATCGTGCTCCCCGTCATCTTCGTGATCATGGGCGGGATCGGTCTGCCGGGCGGCGCGGTGTTCATCGAGCGCAACCGCATCCAGGGGCGCTGGCGGCACAGCCTGATCTCGGCGGCCGGACCGCTGACGAACGTGGTGTTCGCCCTCGTGTGCACGGCCCCGTTCTGGCTGGACGCGCTGGACGGCGTACCGCAGGACTTCCGCTTCGCGCTCGCGTTCCTCGCGCTGCTCCAGGTCACGGCGGCGATCCTGAACTTCCTGCCGGTCCCGGGCCTGGACGGCTGGGGCGTCATCGAGCCCTGGCTGTCGTACAAGGTGAAGCGGCAGGTGGAGCCGTTCGCGCCGTTCGGCCTGCTGTTCGTGTTCGCGCTGCTGTGGCAGTCGTCGATCAACCGGGAGTTCTTCGACATGGTCGACGCGATCCTGCGCGGACTCGGCGTCAACGACTACGACACCTCGTACGGCTACAGCCTCTACCGCTTCTGGACCTGAGCCGCCGCCACCCGGCCGCGCTTCACGTAGTACCAGCACATGTTCGAGGACAGGCTCGCCAGCAGCACCCACACGACCCCCAGCCAGCTGCCCTGCACGAAGGAGACGACCGCCGCGGCCACCGAGAGGAGGCAGACGGCCAGGGCGTAGAGGGCCAGGCGGGGCATGGGGGCTGTTCTCCTGTCGGGAGGGACGGGTGCGAGGGGACACCGGGTTCTCGCCACCAGTGTCCCCCATCCGCTCATACGTCGGTGACGCGCAGCCCGGCGTGTGCCTTGTAGCGGCGGTTGACGGAGATCAGGTTCGCGACCAGGGACTCCACCTGGTGGGCGTTGCGCAGCCGCCCCGAGAAGACACCGCGCATGCCGGGGATGCGGCCGGCCAGCGCCTGCACGATCTCGACGTCGGCCCGCTCCTCCCCCAGCACCATGACGTCGGTGTCGATCTCGTCGATCTCCGGGTCCTGGAGCAGCACGGCCGACAGGTGGTGGAAGGCGGCGGCGACCCGGGAGTCCGGCAGCAGGGCGGCGGCCTGCTCGGCGGCGCTGCCCTCCTCCGGCTTGATCGCGTACGCGCCCTTCTTGTCGAAGCCGAGCGGGTTGACGCAGTCGACGACCAGCTTGCCGGCCAGTTCCTCGCGCAGGGATTCCAGCGTCTTGCCGTGCCCGTCCCACGGCACGGCGACGATCACGACGTCGCTGCGGCGCGCGGTCTCGGCGTTGTCGGCGCCCTCGACGCCGTACCCGAGTTCGTCGGCGGCGGCCTGCGCGCGCTCGGCGGCCCGGGAGCCGATGATCACCTTCTGGCCGGCCTTGGCCAGCCGGTAGGCCAGGCCCTTGCCCTGCGGCCCGGTCCCGCCGAGGACGCCGACGACGAGCCCGGAGACGTCGGGCAGGTCCCACGGGTCCTTGGCGGGGGCCTTCGCGGGGGTCTGTGCAGCACTGTCGGTAGAGGTCATGGGCCCGACTTTACTTAGGCTCGCCTCGCGATGTCCGCGCCGGTCACCCCGTCACTGTCTTTCGGCTGGGGGTCCGGGGGTTATCCCCGGGAAAATGCAGCACGTCCGCCCTGACGGCCCCGGCCGGTCAGGTGAGGCGGGTCACTGGCACCCGCCGGAAGACGATCCGCTCGTACGTCCCGAAGTCCCCCGTCTCGTAGAGGAGTCCGACGGTCGCCTTGTCGACGCGGACCAGGTCGGAGTAGGCGGCGGGCAGCCCGTCGACGGTGTACGCCGGGCGCCAGGTCCTGCCGCTGTCGGCGGAGGCGCGGACGGTCATCAGGGCGCGGGCGGAGGCGTGCGCCGGGCCGGAGAAGAGGAGGACGTCCGGGTCGCGGAGCTGGAGGACGCTGCCCTCGCAGACCGGGCCGTCGAGGCCGGCCTGGGGGCGGAAGGGGGTGTGGAGCGTCTTTCCGCCGTCCTCGGAGTGGGCGTCGGCGCGGTTGCCGGGAGCCGGGGAGTCGTTGCGGGTGTTGAAGTAGACGCGGCCGTCGGGGAGTTCGGCGGCGGTGGTCTCGTTGGCGTTGATGTAGCCGTCGGGGTTGTCGTCGACGTAGCCGATGGACCAGGTCGCGCCGTGGTCGTCGCTGAGCAGGCAGTGGCCGCTGTTGTACTGGCCCTCGGTGCCGAGGTCCGTGCCGGTGGGCGGCAGCGAGTGGTTGGCGGGGACGACGATCCGGCCGGTGCTCAGCTGGATGGCGTGGCCGGGTGCGGTGGCGTACCAGCGCCAGTCCGTCTTCTTCACCGACTTGGTGATCTCCGTCGGGTTCGACCAGGTGACCCCGTCGTCGTCGCTGTGCTGCACCCAGACCCGGCGGCCGTCGGCGTCCGCGACCTTGCCGAGCCGGATCGTCTGCTCGGAGGCGGAGGCGGCGTTGCGGACGTGGACCAGGAGGACGCGGCCGGTGTCGAGGACGACCGGGGCGGGGTTGCCGGCGAGGTCGGTGCCGTTGCTCGCGGCGACCTGGAGCTTGCCCCAGGTGCGGCCGCCGTCCGTGGAGCGCTTCAGCACGATGTCGATGTGGCCGTGATCACTGGCGTTCTTGACCCGGCCCTCGCAGAAGGCGAGCAGCGTGCCCTTGCCGGTGGCGACGACCGCGGGGATGCGGTAGCTCGCGTATCCCTCACGGCCCGCGCGGAAGGGGACGGATGCTTCGGCCATGGGCGCACTCCTCGCACTCCTCGGCGACCCCGGCGCTCCCGGCCGGCCGCCGGTGATCATCCTCGGTCCCAGTAAGCCGATCCCTTCCCCAAGTCGGGCGAATTCGGGGTGAACTCCGGGTCACGAGTGGCCGTTTGGTGCAGGATGCGGGGGCATGGACGCCGTACGGGTCGCGCTGCTGCGTGAAGTGCTCGCCGGGACCAAGTGGTTGGGGGCCACCCGGCGCTTCGCGGGGGCGCTGCGCGGGTCGGTGGTGTCGCACGGGGGCGGCCTGCTGCTCGTGGGGACACCGGAGTACGAGCCCTGGCATCTCGCGGCCCACCTGGTGGACGAGGCCGCGTGGTCGGGCACGCCGGAGCTGGCCCCGACGCTCGTACGGCACGGGGCGCGCGCCTCGGACCCGGCTCATCTGGCGGTCGGGCTGGGGCGGTTGGCGGGCGCGCGGCGGGGCGAGACGCTGCTGGTGGTGTCGCCGGAGGGGCCGGAGGTCCCGCTCCTGGAACGGGTCCACGACGCGCGCAGGGCAGGGGCGACGGTGCTGGCGCTGGGCCCCGCCGAGGGCGAACTGACGGCGATGGCCCACGAGTCGCTGACCGTCCCCGAGGGCTCGGAGCTGGACCTGGACACGGTCCAGCACCTGGTCAGCGCTGCGGCCGGCGAGAACTTCCTGCCGACCCCGAGGGGTCACCGACGGCTACGGGACCGGCTGTCCCGGCTGGCCGACCAGCTGACGGCACCGCCGCCGACGGGCTGGTAGGCCGGCGCACCGGCGGAAAAGCGGTTGCCCCTGGCAGTCGTCCCGGCCGACCATGGCCCATCGTGACCGCCGACGCCTCCCAGCCCACCCCCGAGCCCGCCCCCGGGCCGCCCTCCGAAAGCGCTCCCGGGGCCGCTGCGGGAGGCTCTCCGAATCCCCCCTCCCGCCTCCGCGCGATCCTCCCCGACCTCGCCCCCTGGAAGGCCTCCCGCGACTTCCGGCGGCTCTGGGTCTCGGGGACCATCTCCAACTTCGGCAGCTTCCTGACCTTCGTCGCACTGCCCGTCCAGCTCAAGGAGCTGACCGACTCCGCCGCGGCGGTCGGCGCGATCGGTGCCGTGGAGCTGCTGCCGCTGCTCGTCTTCGGGTTGTACGGCGGTGCGCTCGCCGACGCGCTGGACAAGCGGAAGCTCATCGTGTGGACGGAGGCGGGCCAGGGCCTGCTGTCGGCCGCACTGCTGCTCAACGCGCTGCTCCCGCACCCCGCCGTCTGGCCGCTGTACGCCGTCGCCGCCCTCTCCTCCGCCCTGGTCTCGGTCCAGCGCCCGGCGATCGACTCGCTCTGGCCGCGGATCGTGGCGCACGAGCACATGCCCGCGGCGACCGCCCTCAACTCCCTGCGCTGGACGGTCGGCGGCGTCGCGGGCCCGGCGGTGGCCGGCGTGGTGGTGGCGTACGCGGGGCTCGGCTGGGCGTACGGCGCGGACCTGCTGACCTTCGTCGTCTCGGTCGTCCTCATCATCCGCATCGCCGCCTCCCCCGCCGCCCACGAGGCCGCGAAGCCGTCACTGAGGGCGATCGCCGAGGGCGCGCGGTACGCCTGGGGCCGCAAGGAGCTCCTCGGCACCTACGCCGTGGACCTCGCGGCGATGTTCCTGGCGATGCCGCTGGCCGTACTCCCGTTCCTCGCGGACGAGTTGGACGCGAACTGGTCGCTGGGCCTGATGTACGCGGCGGTCCCATTCGGCTCGATGCTGGTGGGTCTGACCGCGGGCTGGACCTCGCGGGTGCACCGGCACGGCCGGATGGTGGTGCTGTCGGCGGCGCTGTGGGGCCTGGCGATCGCGGCGGCCGGTGTCGTCGGGAACGTATGGCTGGTGCTGCTGTTCCTGACCGTGGCCGGTGGCTGCGACATGGTCAGCGGGATCTTCCGCGGGGCCATGTGGAACCAGACGATCCCGGACGAGCTGCGCGGCCGGCTCGCCGGGATCGAGCTGCTGTCGTACTCGGTCGGTCCGACCGTCGGCCAGGTCAGGTCGGGCGGCTTCGCCGCGTGGTGGGGCGTACGGGCGTCCGTCTGGTCCGGCGGTCTGCTGTGCGCGGGCGCGGTCGGGCTGCTCGCGCTGTGCCTGCCGAAGCTGATGACGTACGACGTCCGTACGAACGAGCACGCGGTACGGATGCGCGAGCAGCGCACCTCGGCAGCCGTACCGGCGCAGGCCTGATCAGTCCTCGTCGGTGCCGCTGCCCGCCGGGGCGTCGTGCCACTTCGGGTCGTTCTCCCACTCCAGGTTGCGCTCGCGGGCCGTCTCCATCGCGTGCTGCGCCTCCTGCCGGGAGGCGTACGGCCCGAAGCGGTCCTTGGCGGGGCACTCCGGCCCTTCCTCGACCTTCTTGTGCTCCAGGCAGTAGTACCACTCGCCCGGCTTGCCGACCGTGCGCTTCTTGAACAACGCCATGACCTGCTCCTCTCGCCTTGGACATGTTCCCCCACGGCGGCTCGTTAGACTCGCTGGCATGTCTGGCCAGTCGCTGCTCGTTCCAGGGGAGCTCTCCCCCACCCGTTCCGTCCCCGGCAACATCCGGCGGCCCGAGTACGTCGGCAAGCCCGCGCCGACGCCGTACACCGGGCCGGAGGTGCAGACTCCCGAGACCGTCGAGGCGATGCGTCGCGCCGGGCGGATCGCCGCGCGGGCGATGGAGGAGGCCGCGAAGCTGATCGCGCCGGGGGTCACCACCGACGAACTGGACAAGGTCGCGCACGAGTACATGTGCGACCACGGCGCCTACCCCTCGACGCTCGGCTACCGCGCCTTCCCCAAGTCGCTGTGCACCTCCGTCAACGAGGTGATCTGCCACGGCATTCCGGACTCGACGCTGCTGCGGGACGGCGACATCGTCAACCTGGACGTGACGGCGTACATCGGTGGGGTGCACGGCGACAACAACGCGACGTACCTGGTCGGGGACGTCGACGAGGAGAGCCGGCTGCTGGTCGAGCGGACCCGGGAGTCGCTGGCCCGCGCGATCAAGGCGGTCAAGCCGGGCCGGCAGATCAACATCATCGGCCGGGTCATCGAGTCGTACGCGAAGAGGTTCGGGTACGGCGTGGTGCGGGACTTCACGGGGCACGGGATCAACTCGTCGTTCCACTCAGGCCTGATCATCCCGCACTACGACAGCCCGCACGCGACGACCGTCATGCAGCCCGGGATGACCTTCACCATCGAGCCGATGCTGACGCTCGGGACGCACGAGTACGACATGTGGGACGACGGGTGGACGGTCGTCACCAAGGACCGCAAGCGGACGGCGCAGTTCGAGCACACGCTGGTGGTGACGGAGACGGGGGCGGACATTCTCACGCTGCCGTAAGGATCTTCCGGACCCGTCCTCTGCTGGGGGCGGGTCTTTTCTTGTACGCTTTTACCGACAAGCTGTCGGCAACTTTACCGACGGAGGGTCGGGAAAGCTGTTGACTTAGGTAAGCCTTACCTTAGAGGATGGGGCGCATGGACTCCTTCTCGACAGTCATCCGCACCGCGTCCCACGAACAGCACATCGAGGCGGAGACCTCGTCGTTCATGAGCGATCTGCTCGGCGGCAGGCTGGGCGTGGACGCGTACGCCCGCTACACCGAGCAACTGTGGTTCGTGTACGAGGCATTGGAGGCCGGCGCGGAGCGGCTGGCGTCGGACCCGGTGGCCGGCCCCTTCATCCGGCCGGAGCTGTTCCGACTGGGCGCCCTGGAGCGGGACCTGGAGCATCTGCGGGGCCCCGGATGGCGTACGGGCGTCTCCGCGCTGCCCGCCACCCAGGCCTACGCGGACCGGGTGCGCAGCTGCGCCGAGCAGTGGCCCGCCGGCTATGTCGCCCACCACTACACGCGCTACCTCGGCGACCTGTCCGGCGGCCAGATCATCCGCGACAAGGCGGAGAAGACCTGGGGCTTCGCGCGCAAGGGGGACGGCGTGCGCTTCTACGTCTTCGAGGAGATCGCCAACCCGGCCGCGTTCAAGCGGGGTTACCGGGAACTGCTGGACGCGATCCACGCGGACGACCTGGAGAAGCAGCGGATCGTGACGGAGTGCAAGCGGGCGTTCGCCCTGAACACCGCGGTCTTCCGCGCCCTCGGTGACGAATTCCCGCTGAGCGCCTAGTGCTCCGGCTGGCGTTCCAGGTACACCCGCCCGCCGATCTCCACCCAGCCGTACGGCTGCGGAGCGGTGAGGATCTGGGAGCCCGCGCCCTGGGTGATGTTGAGGGCGCGGCCGAGCCGGTCCGTCAGGAGCAGGGCCGCCGCGCCCGTCGCCTCGTCCTCGTCAATGCCGTCGTCGCGGCCGGGGAAGGCGCGGGCGCGGACCCGGCCGGCCGGCTCGTCCTCCCAGGCCCAGGCATAGATCCACTCGCCCTTCGGCGGCACGGGCAGGTCGTCGACCTCGGCGGCGGTGGCGTACTGGCGCAGGGTCCGCGGCGGGGCCCACTCCGCGCGCGCCTCGATCCAGCTGAACTCCCCGTCCTGCCGGGCCCCGACGAGACCGGCGGGCGTGACCAGCTCCTCCACGTCGAGCAGCCAGGCCGCGCCGACGCAGGGATGACCGGCGAAGGGCAGCCGCAGGGTCGGGGTGTAGATGTCGATGACACCGCGCTCGGGGTCGTCGACGAACACCGTCTCGCTGAACCCCAGCTTCCCGGCGAACGCCTGCCGCTCCGCCCGCCCGGGCATGACGGAACCCTCACGGACGACACCGAGTTCGTTGCCGTAACCGCCGTTGGGCGCACAGAAGACACGGAGCACGTCGTAGTCAGTCACGGGGGGCATTCAAACACCGCACGGGCGGCGAGGTCGTCCCAGGTGGTGGGGCCAGGGGTTCTCCGGCCGGTGTCGGTGATCCATCGGCGCCGTCGGGCCCGTGTAGGTGGCCTGTCGGCGGGGCGTCGGTGGGGGTTGACACCTTCGGGACACGGCCACCGGAGATCGTCCGGTGGCCCTGATCCCGAGGAGTCACCATGACAAGCACCCCTGTCACGATCATCGGCGCCGGACTCGGCGGGCTCACGCTCGCCCGTGTTCTGTATGTCCACGGCATCCCCGTCACCGTCTACGAGGCCGAGGCCTCGCCGGCGGCGCGTACGCAGGGCGGGATGCTCGACATCCACGACTACAACGGGCAGCTCGCCGTCGAGGCGGCCGGGCTGACGGAGGAGTTCCGGGGCATCGTGCTGGAGGGGCGGCAGGCGATGCGGGTGCTCGACACGGACGGGACCGTTCTGTTCGAGGAGGCCGACGACGGCTCCGGTGGGCGGCCCGAGGTGATGCGCGGGGAGCTGCGGGACATCCTGCTCGACTCGCTGCCGGCCGGCACCGTCCGCTGGGGGCACAAGGTCAGCGGGACCCGGGCCCTCGGCGAGGGGCGGTACGAGGTGACGTTCGCCGACGGCGGCACCGTCGAGACCGGTCTGCTGGTCGGCGCGGACGGCGCCTGGTCGCGGGTGCGGCCGCTGCTCACCGCCGCCGTGCCCGAGTACACCGGCACCTCGTGCGTCGACATCTTCCTGTACGAGGCCGACACCCGGCACCCGGCCGCCGCGAAGGCGGTCGGCGGCGGGTCGATGATGGCGCCCTCGCCGGGCAAGGAGATCTTCGCCCACCGGGAGAGCGGCGACACCCTGCACATCTACGTGATGCTCAGCAAGGCGCAGGACTGGTTCGCCGGCATCGACTTCACCGACTCCGCCGTGGCGACCGCGCGGATCGCGGCGGAGTTCGAGGGCTGGGCGCCGGAGCTCACCGCGCTGATCACCGAGGGCGACACCACGCCGGTCCTGCGCCCGTACCACGCCCTGCCGAACGGGCTCCGGTGGGAGCGGGTGCCGGGCGTGACGCTGCTCGGCGACGCCGCCCACCTCGCGGCCCCGAACGGCGAGGGCGCCAACCTGGCCATGCTCGACGGCGCCGAACTCGGCAAGGCCCTCGCCGCGCACCCCGACGACGTCGAGGCCGCGCTCGCCGAGTACGAGGCGGCGATGTTCCCCCGCGGCGCCGAGATCGCCGTCTTCGAGGGCGCCGAGATCCACGGGATCGACTCCGCGGACAACACGGCCCAGCGCCTGGTCGACCTCTTCAACGAGCACGGCCAACGCTGACCCCGGCGACGGTCTACTCCGCCGTCCGGCGCCTGCGCATCGCGAACACGACACCCGCGCCCGCCGCCACGGTCACCGCGGCCGCCGCACCGAGAGCGGCGACCGGGGTGCCCGAGCCGGTCGACGCGAGGGCGCCGGAGACGCCGCCCGTCGTGGAGCCGGTGACGCCACCGCTCGTGCTGCCGGAGGTGTCCGCGGTCGCGGTGGAGCCGGAGCTGCCCGACTCGCCGTCCCCGGACGGGAGTTCGGCGTCGGCGCTCAGGGCCACGGACAGGTCGACCGGGTCGAGTTCGGTGCCCTTCTCGTAGTAGCCGCTGAAGGCCTCGGCGCCGGCGGCGGTGAGGGTCGCGGAGATGTCGTCGACGGTGATGACGTCGCTCTTCGCGGTCAGGTCGGCGGAGTCCGCCTCGAGATCGGCGAGGACCACGTCCTCGGACTTCTCGCCGAGGCTGGTGACGTCCGCGGTGAGTTCGCCGGTGCCGTCCTCGAGGGTCGCCTTGAGGTCGGAGAGGGTGAGGTCGAGGGCGTAGGTCCCGTTCATCTCATGGCCCTTGAAGTTCACGGCGCCCTCGAAGGACGCGGCGAGCGTGTCGGCGTCGGTGTCGTACGTACCCGTCGCGCCGGTGAAGGTGAAGGGGCCGTTGCCGGTGGCCTGGGTCGCGCCGTCGGACGCGGCGATCTTCCCGCCTGCGACACTGCCCACGACATAGGTCCGGAAGGACTCCTTGACGCCCCAGCCGAGTTCGCCGTCGACGATGTCGCCCTTGGTCGCGGCCACGGAGGCGGACGCGGCCGGCGACGGGCTGGTGCTGTCCGAGGTGGCCGGGGACGGGGTCTCGCTGTCCGCGGGCGACGGGGTCGTGCTGTCGGAGGGGCCGACGGACGCGGACGTGGAGTCGGACGGATCGGGCGTCCCGGACGTCGTCGTCTTCTGTACGACGGTCAGCGGGTCGCCCGCCGCGCCCTCGTAGCTCGCGCTGCCGAAGACGTCCGCGGCCTCCTTGGTCAGCGTGGTCGTCATGTCCGTCATCGCCTGTGTGACGGTGACCTTGGCGAGGGGCACGTCGTCCGTCGTCGTGCCGCTCTTCGTCACGTCGGCGGTGATCTCGGCGGCCGCGCTGTCGAACTTCACGTCGGCCAGGGTGATTTCGAAGCCGTGCAGCTGCGACGCGATCTTCAGACTGCCCTTGAAGGCGAGGCCCACGGTGTGCGCGGTGGAGTCGTAGGTGCCGGTGCCTTCGGTGAAGGTGAACGCCCCGTTGTCGGCGGCCTGCGTCGCGCCGTCCGCGGGCGTGAAGGTGCCCCGCGCCATGCCGGTGACGTAGGTGCGGTACGACTGCTTGATGCCCCAGGTCAACTCGTAGCCGGAGAGCGGCACTTCGGCGGCGGAGGCCGAGGTGGCGAGCGCGGTGGCACCGAGTGCGGCGGCCGTCGCCACGGAGGCGGCGATGGCGATGGCGCGACGTCGTCTGACGGGCATGGTGTTTCTCCTTGGGGGTGGGACAGGTCCGCCAAGAGGCGGAGAGGGGAGGTGAGTTCAGTTGCCGTCCGGCGCCGCCGGCTCCACCGCGACACGAGTACGGCGGGCTCGTACGACCGCGTAGGCGGCGGCCGCCAGCAGAACCGAGCCGGCTGCCAGGCCGACCGGGAGGGCGGGGAAACCCCCGCCGTCGTCGGCGCTGCTCGCGACGGGTTCGGCGGACGCCCGCTTGGGCGAGACGCTCGGCGTGGGCGTGCTGCCCAGGTCGGGCAGGGCGGGGAGTTCGGCGTCGTCGGTGAGGGCTACGGCGAGGGAGACCGGGTCCATCTCCGTGCCGGGCTGGTACATCCCGCCGAAGGCCTTCGCCCCGTCGGCGGTGAGCTTCGCGGGCGCCTCGGTGAGCTTCGCCAGCCCGTCGGCGGCCTTGAGCCCCTTCGCGGTGAAGGTGACCAGCGGGACCTTCTTCTCGGTGAGGTCGGGGCTCGTGACGTCGGCGTACAGGGTGCCCTTGCCGTCCTCGACCGCGGCCCGCACTCCGCTCAGCTTCAGGTCGAGGCCGTGCGCACCGGTGAAGCGGACCGCGCCCTTGAACGACGCCTCCAACTCGCCGTCCTTGTACGTCCCTTCACCGCCGGGGAAGCGGAAGAGCGCACCGCCGTCCTGGGCGCCCGCGGAGAGCGTCCACTCGCCCTCGGCGATGTCCCCGGTGACGTACTCCCGGAAGGTCCGGCGCACGCCCCAGTCGACGGCGCCGTCCGTCAGCTCGTCGCCCGAAGTCTCCTTCTTCGCGGGCGACTTGGAGGCCTTCGGCGTGCTCGACGCCTTCGGGGTCGCCGCCGCCTGCACGTCCGCCTCCAGGCTCACCGGGTCCAGTTCGGTCCCAGCGGTGTAGTAGCCGGCGAAGGACTTGGCGCCCTCGGCGGTGAGCCTGGCGGGGAGGTTGTCGAGGGTGACGGAGGCGCCGGCGCCCTTCATGGAGATGGCGCCGAGGGAGAGGGAGGCGAAGGGCACCTGTGCGGACGTCGTGACCGTCCCGGTGCCCTTCGCCTTGCTGACGACGTCCACGTAGAGCGTCCCGGTGGCCCCGGAGATGCTCACCGTGGGCCGGCTGAGGGTGAGGTCGAGCTGGTAGGTCCCGGCGTCGGTCCGGTGGCCCACGAAGTGGACGCCGCCCGAGAAGCCGGCCCGGAAGGCGCCCGAGTCGCCGTCGTAGGTGCCGGTCGCCGAGTGGAAGCGGAAGGTGCTCGCGCCGACCGTGGCGGCGCCCCCGGTCAGGGAGTAACTCCCCTTCGCGATGGGCCCGGTGACGTAGCTCTGGAAGGAGGACTTGATGCCCCAGTCGAGCCGGCCGCCCTGCACGGTACGGCTCGCCGCATCGGCGGTGGCCATGGGGAGCAGGGCGCCCAGGACGACCGCGAGCAACACGGTGACCAGGGCTCTTGGGCGCGCGGGCATGGGAGGTCCTCCGGATACGACTGCCGGTAGCGAACAAAGGTAAGGCTAACCTAAGCTTCCCTGAGCCCATACGGGAAGTCGCCCGAGAGAAACGGACCGGACCGTGCCACGCTTGCGCACCCGACTGGCGGGAGCACTCTTGTCCGTGCTCGCCCTGACCCTGACCGCGACCGCGTGCGGAGGCGCCACGGAGACCTCCCCGAAGAAGGCCGCCGCCACCGCCGCGAACCGGGTCGAGCCGCTGACGGACACCCCCGAGCCGAAGCTCCCCGTCACGGTCACCGGCGCCGACGGCAGGAAGGTGACCGTCCGCGAGGCGCGGCGGATCGTCCCGCTCTCCGGCAGCCTCAGCGAGATCGTCTTCACGCTCGGGCTCGGCGACCGGGTGGTCGCCCGCGACATCACCGCCACCTTCCAGCAGGCGGCGAAGCTGCCCGTGGTCACCCGGGCCCACGACGTCTCCGCGGAGAGCGTGCTCTCCCTCAAGCCCGACCTGGTGCTCGCCGAGACCACCACCGGCCCCGACGAGGCGATGGACCAGATCCGCGCCGCCGGCATCCCGGTCCTGGTCGTCGACCCGGCGCAAGGTCTCGACGACGTGGGCCCGCGCATCAGGACAGTCGCCGACGCGCTCGGCGTACCGGCGGCGGGCAAGGAACTGACGGACCGCTCCGAACAGCGAATCGCCGCCGTACGCAAGGCGGTTCCGCAGGAGAAGAAGAAGCCGCGGGTCGCCTTCCTCTACCTCCGCGGCTCGGCGTCCGTGTACCTCATCGGCGGCAGGGACTCGGGCGCGACCTCCCTCATCGAGGCGGCCGGCGCGACCGACGCGGGGGCCGAGTCGGGCCTGAAGAAGGACTTCACCGCCATCACCAGCGAGGCCCTGGTCAAGGCGGCCCCGGACGCGATCCTCGTCATGACCAAGGGACTTGAGTCCGTGGGCGGCGTCGACGGCCTGGTGAAGATCCCTGGCGTCGCCCAGACCCCGGCCGGCCTGGACCGCCGGGTCGTGTCGATCGAGGACGGGGTGCTGCTCAACTACGGACCGCGCACCGACCAGGTGCTGAAGTCCGTCGTGACGCAGCTGTACGGCAAGGGGGGCGCCGAATGACCGTACTGGAGAAGGCGGTTGACGAGACGTCGACTCAGGTCGGCAACACGAGACGCCATACCACCCCCTGGCTGCTCACCGTCTCCCTCGCCGCCGCCCTGCTGGCGCTGGTCCCGGTGGCCGCCTCGCTGGGCGCCTATCCGGTCCCGGTCGGCGACGTGCTCGGTTCCGTGCTGCACCATCTCGGGCTGGACGGGCGGGAGTTGGACCGGGTCGCCGAGTCCGTCCTGTGGAACGTCCGCTTCCCGCGGATCGTGCTCGCGCTGCTCGTCGGGGCCTCGCTGGGCTGTGCGGGGGCCCTGATGCAGGGCGTGTTCGGCAATCCGCTCGCCGAGCCGGGGGTCATCGGCGTCTCGTCCGGAGCGGCGGTCGGGGCGGTGGGCGCGATCGCCTTCGGCCTGGACTTCCTCGGCAACTGGACGGTTTCGGCCTTCGCCTTCGTGTCCGGCCTCACCACAGTGCTCCTCGTCTACGCGATGTCCCGCTCGGGCGGCCGCACGGAGGTCGTCACCCTCATCCTCACCGGCATCGCGGTGAACGCCTTCGCGGGCGCGCTGATCGGCCTGTTCCTCTTCTTCGCGGACACGGCTGCCGTCAACCAGATCACCTTCTGGCAGCTCGGCTCCCTCTCCCAGGCCACCTGGCCGAAGGTCCTGGCGGTCCTGCCGTGCGCGGCGATCGGCCTGACCGCGGCGCCCTTGTACGCCCGCCGTCTGGACCTCCTCTCCCTCGGCGAACGCCCGGCCCGCCACCTGGGCGTGGAGGTGGAGCGCCTCCGTATCGCCCTGATCCTGGTCATCGCCCTGCTGACGGCGGCGGCGGTGAGCGTGTCGGGCATCATCGGCTTCGTCGGCCTGGTGGTCCCGCACCTGCTCCGCATGGCGGCGGGCCCGGGCCACCGCTTCCTGATCCCGGCCAGTGCCCTGCTCGGCGCACTGGTCCTGCTGGCCGCGGACCTGACGGCCCGCACGATCGCGGCCCCTGCGGAACTCCCGTTGGGCGTCCTGACGGCCCTCCTGGGCAGCCCGTTCTTCTTCTGGCTACTGCGCAGGACCCGCCGCAGGCAAGGAGGTTGGGCATGAACCCTGTCCGTCTCATGAACCCTGTCAGTGTCATGAACTCCGTCGCATCCTTTCTCCGCCGCAACGGCGCTCAACCACGACGACGCATCCCGGCGGTGCCGAACCCGTCGCAACCTCTCGCGGAGACCGAGGCCCTCCACATCACCCTCGGCCCCCGAGAGGTCCTCCACGGCGTCGACATCGCGGTCCGCCCCGGTGAGATCCTCGCCCTCGTGGGCCCCAACGGCGCCGGCAAGTCCACCCTCCTCAGCGCACTCGCCGCCGACCTCGCACCGACCCAGGGCACCGTACGTATCCACGGCCGCCCCACCACGGAGTGGACCGCCCCCGAACTCGCCCTCCGTCGAGCCGTACTCCCCCAATCGGCCACCCTCGCCTTCCCCTTCACGGTCGAGGAAGTCGTCCGCATGGGCCGCGCCCCCCACGCCACCTCCCCCGCCGAGGACGACCTGGCCGTCGTACAGGCGATGTCCGCCACCGAGGTCACCCCCTTCGCCCGCCGTCCCTTCTCCGCACTCAGCGGCGGTGAACGCGCCCGGGTCGCGCTCGCCCGGGTGCTCGCCCAACAGGCCCCGCTGCTCCTGCTCGACGAGCCCACCGCCGCCCTCGACCTGAAGCACCAGGAACTCGTGCTGCGGCTCTGCCGGGAGAGGGCGCGTCAAGGGGACGGTGTCGTCGTCGTGTTGCACGATCTGGGGCTCGCCGCCGCGTACGCGCACCGGGTGGCGATGCTGTGCGCCGGTCGTGTCGCGGCCGAGGGCCCGCCCGCCGAGGTCTTCACCGAGTCGCGGCTCTCCGAGGTCTACGACCAGCCCGTCGAGGTCGTCCGGCACCCCCGTACGGACGCGCTCCTGATCACCCCGAAGCGGAACCTTTGAATTTCCTTTGACCGTCTCTTGGGGTCTGTTTTAGGCCACCGTGATCGTTCCGTGCCCATACGGCGTCCATGAGAGCTGAATCACCGCATGGGTGGGTATCACGCAGGCAAGCCTTAGATAAGTTAGGCGAGCCTCACCATCCCTGTGTGAGCCCCGACACGCGATTTTTCGCCAGCCCTTGAGCCGCTTGGAGCCCGAATGCGAGCCGCCAGACTCACCGTTGTCACCGCCGTCGCCACCGCGGCGGCACTGACCGCCGTCACGGGCTGCACCGAGAAGAGCAAGGGCGACGGCGACGCCGCGATCAAGGTGACCGCCGCCGACGCCAAGTGCGAGACCTCCACCAAGTCCGTGCCGGCCGGCCAGGTCACCCTGAAGATCGAGAACACGGGCTCCAAGGCGACCGAGGTCGAGATCCTCTTCCCGGACGACCGGATCGTCTCCGAGAAGGAGAACATCGGGCCCGGCACCAAGTACACGCTGACCGCCGAGGTCAAGCAGGGCTCGTACGAGATCGCCTGCCGGCCCGGCATGAAGGGCCACGGCGTGCGGCAGAAGCTCACGGTCACCGGCTCCGGCACGGTCGCCAAGCGGAACCCCAAGCTGGACAAGGCCGTCGCCGACTACCGCGAGTACGCGCAGGAGCAGGCCGACGCGACCATCCCGAAGGTGGAGACCTTCGTGAAGGCGATCAAGGCCGGCGACCTCAAGGCCGCCCAGGACGCCTACGCCCCCTCCCGCGTCGGCTGGGAGCGCACCGAGCCGATCGCGGAGTCCTTCGGCGACATCGACCCGAAGACCGACACCCGCGCGGACGGCCTGGAGAAGGGCCAGAAGTGGACCGGCTGGCACGCGCTGGAGAAGGCGCTGTGGCAGGACAAGAAGATCGGCGCCGACCAGAAGACCCTCGCCGACCAATTGCTCACCGACCTGAAGGACTGGCAGAAGCGGGTCGGCAAGGCGGAGATCACCCCGACCTCGATGGCCAACGGCGCCAAGGAGCTGCTCGACGAGGTCGCCACCGGCAAGGTCACCGGTGAGGAGGACCGCTACTCGCACACCGACCTGTCCGACTTCAAGGCCAACGTCGAGGGCGCGGAGAAGGCGTACGAGCTGCTCAAGCCGGTCGCGCAGACGAACGACAAGGCGCTGACCACCGAGCTGGACAAGCAGTTCGCGGCGCTGAACACGACGCTCGACAAGTACCGCACGGACGATCCGCAGGAGACGGCGCAGAACGGCTTCGTGTCGTACGACAAGGTCACCGAGGAGCAGCGCAAGGAGCTGTCGGACGCGGTGAACGCGCTCGCCGAGCCCCTGTCCAAGCTCGCCGCCGCCGTCGTGAAGTAGGGACGGGACAACCATGACGGACACCAAGGACACCCAGGAAGCCGCCACCGTCGAGGCCGGCAACTCCCCCAGTCCTTCCCGGCGTTCGCTGATCGGCTGGGGCGGTGCCGGGCTCGCGCTCGGTGCCGCCGCGGCCGGCGGTGCGGTCGCGATGACCCGGGTCGGCAACGACGTGGAGCCGACCGCCGCCGAGACCGGGGCCGCGGTCGCCTTCCACGGCGCCAACCAGGGGGGCATCGCCACCCCGGTGCAGGACAGGCTGCACTTCGCCGCGTTCGACGTGCAGACGGACGACCGCGCCGAGTTCGTGCGGATGCTGAAGGACTGGACGGCGGCCGCCCGCCGGATGACGGCCGGGAAGGCGGTCGGCGAGGGTGCGTACGGCGGTCTCGCCGAGGCGCCGCCGGACGACACCGGTGAGGCGCTGGGCCTGAAGCCCTCGCGGCTGACGCTGACGATCGGCTTCGGTCCGTCGCTGTTCGAGAAGTTCGGGCTCAAGGACCACCGGCCCGAGGCCCTCGTCGACCTGCCGCAGTTCTCCGGCGACGCCCTCGACAAGACCCGCACCGGCGGCGACCTGTGCATCCAGGCCTGCGCGGACGACCCGCAGGTCGCCGTGCACGCGATCCGCAACCTGGCCCGGATCGGCTTCGGCACCGTCAACATCCGCTGGTCGCAGCTCGGTTTCGGCAAGACCTCGTCGACGACGCCGGACGCGCAGACCCCGCGCAACCTGATGGGCTTCAAGGACGGCACCCGCAACATCGCGGGCACCGAGACGGACCGCCTGAAGAAGTTCGTGTGGGTGGCCGACGGCGACGGGCCGGACTGGATGACCGGTGGGTCGTATCTCGTCGCCCGGCGCATCCGGATGCACATCGAGCCCTGGGACCGGACCTCGCTGCAGGAGCAGGAGGACATCTTCGGCCGGGACAAGGGCGAGGGCGCTCCGGTCGGCAAGGCCAAGGAGCACGACGCGCCGTTCCTGAAGGCGATGAAGCCGGACGCGCACGTTCGTCTCGCGCACCCCGACTCCAACAACGGGATCACGATCCTGCGCCGCGGCTACTCCTTCACCGACGGCACCGACGGCCTCGGCCGGCTCGAGGCGGGCCTGTTCTTCCTCGCCTACCAGCGGGACGTGCGCAAGGGGTTCATCCCGCTGCAGCGCAGCCTGTCGGCGAAGGACGCGCTCAACGAGTACATCCAGCACGTGGGTTCGGCGGTCTTCGCCGTCCCGCCGGGCGTCCGCGACAAGGACGACTGGTGGGGCAGCACGCTGTTCTCGAAGGAGGCGTAGCCCGTGTTCTCCAACTACCTGATCGGTCTGCGCGAGGGCCTGGAGGCCAGCCTCGTCGTCTGCATCCTGATCGCCTACCTGGTCAAGACGGACCGCAGGGACGCCCTGAAGCCGATCTGGATCGGCATCGCGGTGGCGGTGCTGATCGCGATGGGCTTCGGCTGCGCACTCGAATTCGGCTCCCAGGAGCTGACGTTCCAGGCCCAGGAGGCGCTCGGCGGTTCGCTGTCGATCGTCGCGGTCGGCCTGGTGACATGGATGGTCTTCTGGATGCGGCGCACCGCGCGGCATCTGAAGTCCGAGCTGCACGGCAAGCTGGACGCGGCCCTCGCGATGGGCACCGGCGCCCTGGTCGCCACCGCCTTCCTCGCCGTGGGCCGGGAGGGCCTGGAGACCGCCCTGTTCGTGTGGGCGTCCGTCCACGCGGCCAGCGACGGCACCCCGCGCCCGCTGATCGGCGTCGCCCTCGGCCTCGCCACCGCCGTCTTCCTGGGCTGGCTGTTCTACCGCGGCGCCCTGAGGATCAACCTGGCCAAGTTCTTCACCTGGACCGGCGCCATGCTGGTCGTGGTCGCGGCGGGCGTGCTGGCGTACGGCTTCCACGACCTCCAGGAGGCCGACTGGATCCCCGGCCTGACGAACCTGGCCTTCGACATCAGCGACACCATCCCGCCGGACAGCTGGTACGGCACGCTCCTGAAGGGCGTGTTCAACTTCCAGCCCGACCCGACGGTGCTTCAGGTCACGGTGTGGCTGCTGTACTTGATCCCGACGCTCACGCTCTTCTTCGCCCCGGTAGGGTTCGCCTCCGGGAAGGGGAAGGTGAAGGCACCTGATGAGCAGGGATCGCGGCCCTCGAAGGCTCCGCAGGCTTGACCGAAGGGTACTGATAGCGGCCTCGGTGACCGCATTGTCGTTGACGGCGAGCGGTTGCGTGGTGGTGCACGGGGAGCGCGAGGTGCTCCCCGCCTCCACCCGTGCCGAGGCCGCCAAGGCGCTCCGGCAGTTCACGACCGCGTACAACAAGGCCGACAAGGCGTACGACAGTTCGCTGGACGCCGACCATGTCACCGGCGCCCTCGGCGACATCGACGCGGCCCGGCTGAAGGCCGGTCACGCGACCAGCCCGAGCGGCAACGCCTCGTACACACCGCTGAAGCTGACCGACGCGACGTTCACGATCCCGAAGAAGGCGGGCTGGCCCCGCTGGTTCGTGGCGGAGGCGAAGGGCAACAAGGGCGGCGACGCGCACTGGCTGCTGGTGTTCACCCGCAACCGTCTCGCCGAGCCCTGGCAGGTGGCGTATCTGACGCTGATCACGCCGGGTTCGCTGCCGAAGGTGCAGAAGGACGCGGACGGCTGGGCCGAGGCCGTACCGGCGAACTCCACCGAACTCGTCGTACCGCCCGCGGAGTTGAGCAAGGACTACACGACGTATCTGAAGACCGGGGCGGGGAAGACCTTCGCGTCCGGGCCGCACACCGACGAGTTGCGGGCGAAGCGTGCGAAGGAGGCCAGGAAGCCGGGGCTGGTCACGCAGTTCATCGACGAGCCGCTCACCAGCGGCGACTACGCCCCGCTGGCGCTGCGCACCGAGGACGGCGGCGCGCTGGTGTTCTTCACCACCCGCCGCTACGCGAAGCAGACGGGCGCCTCCATCCCCTCGCAGAACGCGTTCGTGAAGGCGCTGACCAAGGGTGAGATCGAGCAGTCGTTCACGATGGAGTTCATGTCGAACGGCGTTGCCGTGGACCCGAAGCAGGGCCAGGTGACGATGATCTCCCGCCTGGAGGGCCTGACTTCGGCGACGGGCTCCTGAAGCGTGTTGCGGACGCTCAGTGGCGCAGGGGCCAGGCCGCGCTCGCGTGGTCGGGCTCCTCGCCCGCGTAGCGGGCGCAGGCGTCGGTGAGGGTCTCCAGGAGGCTCAGCGGGTCCGGCAGCGGGTGTTCGAGGCCGCGCACCCAGTACACGCCCTGGTCCCCGGGCAGCCGGGCGGGCGGTACGAGGACGTAGGACCCACGGCAGTGCCAGCGCAGTCCGGGGTGCTCGTCGGCCGTCTCGGGGTGGCAGTCCAGCTCGCAGGGCCACCACTCGTCCTCGTCCTCGGGCGTACCGCGGGTGAGGGTGAAGAACAGCAGCCGCCCGTCGTCGCTCTCGGCGACCGGCCCGACCTCGATGCCGGCCCCGAGGAGCCGCTCCAGGGCCTCCCGGCCCGCCTCCAGCGGCACGTCCAGCACGTCGTGCACCATGCCGGTCGCGGTGATGAAGTTGGCCTGCGGCTGGTGGCGGGCCCAGCGCTCGATCTGGGCGCGGTCGGTGGTGGACTGCGTCTGCCAGGCGAAGGAGACGGGGTGCCGGGCGGGCGTGGGACACCCCACACGATCACAGGAACACCGGTAGCCCGGAGCGGGGTGGGCGGCGGGTGCGAGCGGCAGCCCGGCCCCCGCGGCGGCCAGCAGCAGGTCCTCCCGGCCACCGTCACCGGCGGCCTCCTTGGGGCGGCGTCCGCGCAGCCATTGGGAGAGTTTGCCCTGCAGGCCGGTCCGGCCGCCCAAATCCGCGCTCATCTACCCCTCGCCTCGCTGTCGTGCGGAACAGCATGCCCTATGGTCCCACCTTCCCCGGCGCCGGGGGGCCGGGAGCCGACATGAGCGGTAGGGCCTGCCTCACACCCGGATCGGGATCGATTACCGCCCTTGTCGTGATTCAGCGGGGCGCCAGGCCGTGCAGGGCGTAGTCGACGAGGGTGTCCGTGTACTCGTACGAGATCGGCCCGGTGTGCTGGAGCCAGCGCTGGGCGAGCGGCGAGACGAAGAGCTCGAGCGCGATGCGCGGGTCGATCCCGGTGCGGACCTCGCCCGCCTCCTGGGCCGAGCGCAGCCGGTCGACGTACAGCTGGAGCGAGGGTTCGAGGAGCTTGGCGACGGACTCCCGGCCGAGCTGCTCGTTGACCAGTCCCTCGGCGGCCAGGGCGCGGGAGGGCACCTCGAACCGGGGGTCCTTGAGCTGGTCGACGGTCATCCGCAGCACGGCCTTGAGGTCGGCGGCGAGGTCGCCGGTGTCCGGGATGACGTACGGCTCCTGGCCCGCGTCCCGCGCCGCCTGCGCACTGAGGTCGAGGAACGCCTCGAGCAGGACGTCCGCCTTCGACCCCCACCACCGGTAGATCGTCTGCTTGCCCACCCCGGCCCGGGCCGCGATCCCCTCGACGGTCGTCTTCGGATACCCGACCTCCCCGACGAGCGCGAGGGCGGCCTCGTAGATGGCACGCCGGGACTTCTCACTGCGCCGGCTGGAGTCGGGGACGGGCTTCTTGACCATGGTCCGACGGTATCGCCTGGCGTTCCCACGACCCCTTCGCGTCTACGACTGCTCGGTGTACGGCGGCCAGGGGTCCCCCAGTCCGCGTCGCGCGCCGCCTTGTACAGGTCGCCGTGGCGTTTGGTGACGGTGGTGCGGCGGAGCTGTTCGTCGGTCTCGCACAGGTCGAGGAGGACCTGGCCCTTGCGGATCTGCGGGCGCCGGACCACCCGGGCGGGGGCCGGCGTGACGGGGACGCGGGTGGCGGCGACGTAACTGAACTTCTCGTCCTCGTAGGCGAGGGAGCCGCCCTTGACCTGCCGGTGCAGCGAGGAGCGGCTGACCCGCACCGAGAAGTGGCACCAGTCCTCGCCGGGGACGATGGGGCAGGCGGCGCTGTGCGGGCAGGGGGCGGCGACGCGGAACCCGGCGCCGATGAGCCTGTCGCGCGCCTCGATGACGCGGGCGTACCCGGCGGGGGTCCCGGCCTCGACGATCACCACGCTCTGCGCGGCGGCCGCGGCGGCGTCGACGAGGGCGGCGCGGTCGGGCTCGGTGAGTTCGTTGAGGACATAGGAGACGGTGACGAGATCGGTGCTCTCGATGGTGAGCGCCGCTCCGATCCGAGAGCGCTGCCAACGGGCGCCTGCCAGCGCCGGGTTGGCGGCGGCGAGCTCCCTGCCGAGGGCGAGGGCGGGCTCGGCCCAGTCCAGCACGGTGACACCGCGCTCGCCGGACCAGGTGTCGGTGACGGCCCAGGTGGCGGCCCCGGTGCCCCCGCCGACGTCGACATGGCTCCCCGGCGCCCACCCGGGCACGGCATCGGCGAACGCGTCCAGCGCCGACCGCACCGCCTCGAAGGTCGCCGGCATCCGATAGGCGGCGTAGGCGACGACGTCCGCACGGTCGCGCAGGATGGGGGCGTCGGTAGGGGTGGCGCCCCGATAGCTGGCGATCAGCCGCTCGACGGCGGAGGCGGCCTGCTTGGGCGTAAGGCCGTCGAGGAGACCGGTGAGGGCGGAGCGGAGGGTCTCGGCCGGGGGTGCGGGGGCGTTCACCGTGGGATTCTCTCAGGTTCTGGGAAGGGGTCCGGCACCTCTCACGGCTCTTGCCAGGTGGTTCGCGGCAGTCGCCCTCGGTCCGCTGTCCGCCCGCCGCCGCACCGGATGAACCGTGTTCGCCAGCAGGACCAGGAACGTGTCGGTCCCGGGGTCCAACACCACGGACGTCCCGGTGAACCCGGTATGCCCCGCCGCCCCCTTCCCCGCCAACTCCCCCATGAACCACGCCTGGTCCACGGCGAACCCCAGCCCGGGCGGCGTCAGCAGCAGCTCCACGAAATCCGGGCCGAGAATCCGCGCGGGCCCGTACGAACCCCCCGCCAGCAGGGTCCGGCAGAAGACCGCCATGTCCCGCCCCGTGGAGAACAACCCCGCATGACCGGCCACACCACCCAGCGCCCACGCGTTCTCGTCGTGGACGACCCCACGCACCATTCCCCGGTCCGCCTTCGCCCAGGGCCGCCGCTGGTCCTCCGTCGCCGCCGCCCCCGGACACGGCCCGAAGTCCGTGGCGGTCATCCCGAGCGGCCGGGTGATCCCCTCGTGGATCAGCACGTCCAGCGTCCGCCCGGTGATCCGCTCCAGGACGAACTGGAGCAGCAGCATGTTGAGGTCCGAGTACGTGTACGTCCCCGGCACCCCGACCGGCGCCTCGGCCCGCAGCCGCGCCATCCTTTCCGCGTCGTCCGCGCAGTCGTACAGCGGAAGTTCCGGCCGCAGCCCCGACGTGTGGGTGAGCAGCTGCCGCACGGTCACCCCGTGCCGCACCACCCCCCGGAAGTCCGGCAGATACGCCCCGACCCGGGCGTCGATGCCGAGCGTGCCCCGCTCGATCTGCTGCACCGCGGCGACGGACGTGAACAGCTTGGTGAGGGAGGCCAGGTCGAAGGGCGTGCCGACGCTCATCGGCACCCGGGCGGCCGTCGGCAGCTCCACCCCCGCGTCGGCCTCGGCGTCGTAGGCGGAATACCGTACGGCCCACCCGGCCGCCTCCTCGACGGCGATCACCGGCCCGCGGCCGGCGACCACGACGGTGCCCGCGGCCCAGGGGTGCTCCCCGGTGGTGAGGTCGTGGACCTGCCGGACGAGGTGGCGGAGTTCGCCGGGATCGAGCCCGGCCCGTTCCGCGGTGTCGCCGCGCAGTCTCGGTGCGCTCAGTGCTCTGCTCCCTCCACGCTCGCACGCGTGTTCCAAGGACGGCACATTCCCATGAAGCAGGCCAGTGCCACCAGTGCGGCCGCCAGTTGGACGACGGCCATCGGGACGGCGGAGTGCTCGCCGGCGATCCCGACCAGCGGGGACGCAACGGCGCCGATGAGGAAGGAGGACGTACCGAGCAGTGCGGACGCGGAGCCGGCGGCCTGCTTGGTGCGCATCAGGGCGAGGGCCTGGGCGTTGGGGAGGGTGATGCCCATGGCGGACATCAGGACGAAGAGCCCGGCGGCGACCGGCGCGAGCCCGACCTCGCCGAAGGCGCCGGTGGCCATGAGCAGGAGGGCGGTCGCGGCGGCGATGACGATCGCCAGGCCCACCCCCATCACCTTCTCCAGGCCGACCCGCCCGACCAGCAGCTTGCCGTTGACCTGGCCGACGGCGATCAGCCCGACCGAGTTCAGGCCGAACAGCAGGCTGAAGGTCTGCGGGGAGGCGCCGTAGATCTCCTGGATCACGAAGGGCGAGGCCGATATGTAGGCGAACAGCGCGGCGAACGCGAAGCCGCCCGCGAGCATGAAGCCGCTGAAGGGCAGGTCGGCCAGGAGCCGCCGCATCGAGTGCAGCGCCTCACCCACTCCCCCGCCGTGCCGGTCGGCCGCCGGCAGCGTCTCGGGCAGCCTCGCCCAGACCACTCCGCCCAGCAGCAGTCCGATGACGGTCAGCAGCGCGAACACGCCCCGCCAGTCCGTCACCCGCAGGATCTGCCCGCCGATCAGCGGCGCGACGATCGGGGCGACTCCGCCGATCAGCATGAGGGTGGAGAAGAAGCGGGCCATCGCCACACCGTCGTACAGGTCGCGGACCACGGCCCGTGCGATCACGATGCCCGCCGCGCCCGCGAGGCCCTGCGTCAGCCGGAAGGCGACCAGGAGCTCGACGTTCGGCGCGAACGCGCACAGGGCGGTGGCGACGACGTACACCGCGAGGCCGGACAGCAGCGGGCGGCGGCGCCCCCAGCGGTCGCTCATCGGGCCGACCACGAGTTGCCCGAGCGCCATGCCGAGCAGACAGGCGGTGAGGGTGAACTGGACGGTGGCGGCGGGGGCGTGCAGGGAGCGGGTGACCTCCGGGAGGGAGGGGAGGTACATGTCCATCGCCAGCGGGGGCGTGGCGGTGAGGCCGCCGAGGATGAGCGTGACGAGCAGACCGGTACGGCGCCCCTCGCGGACGACGGCCGGTTCCGCTTCCGGTCCGGCCGTCTGCTCGATGTGCGGTGTCGATGTCCCCTGCTGCGGTGTCGATGCCCCTTGCTCGGGCATGCGCCCCTCCCTTTCCGTTCGATACGACACCTATGCTCTCAGCTCGTACACAGTGCCGAGAGTCACATGAGCGATGGTGGTGGGTGGGCGGGATGGCTGACGAGAGCGTGCGGTGGGGGATCCTGGCGACGGGCGGGATCGCGGCGGCGTTCACCGCGGACCTCGTGGACCTTCCCGACGCCGAGGTGGTGGCGGTGGCTTCGCGCACCGAGGCCTCGGCCAAGGCCTTCGCGGAACGGTTCGGGATCGAGCGCGCCTACGGCGACTGGGGTGCGCTGGCCGAGGACGCGGACATCGATGTCGTGTACGTCGCCACCCCGCACTCGGCACACCGTGCGGCCGCCGGCCTGTGCCTGGAGGCCGGGCGGAACGTGCTCTGCGAGAAGGCGTTCACGCTGAACGCTCGCGAGGCGGAGGAGCTGGTCGCGCTGGCGCGGGGGCGTGGGAGCTTCCTGATGGAAGCGATGTGGATGTACTGCAATCCGTTGGTACGGCGTCTGAAGGCGCTCGTCGACGACGGCGCGATCGGCGAAGTCCGCAGTGTCCAGGCCGACTTCGGGCTGGCGGGACACCTCTTGCCGGAGGCGAGGAATGGGATGCTGCCGCCCACCCACCGGCTGCGGGACCCGGAGCAGGGCGGGGGCTCGCTGCTGGATCTCGGCGTGTATCCGGTGTCCTTCGCGCAGCTGCTGCTCGGGGAGCCCGCGGGGATCTCGGCGAGAGCAGCGCTCTCCGACGAGGGCGTCGATCTCCAGACGGGAGCACTGCTCTCCTGGGAGAGCGGCGCTCTCGCTTCGGTGCACTGCTCCATCGTCGGCGGTACGGCGACCTCGGCGTCCGTCACCGGCTCCCTGGGCCGCATCGACATCCCGTACGGCTTCTTCTTCCCGGACCACTTCGTGCTGCACCGGGACGGCCGCGACCCCGAGGAGTTCACGGCCGACCCGGCCGACGGGCCGCGGAACAGCCTGCGGCACGAGGCTCGCGAGGTGATGCGCGCCCTGCGGGCCGGCGAGGCCGAGTCCCCGCTGGTCCCGCTCGACGGCACGCTGGCCGTGATGCGCACGCTGGACACGATCCGGGAGCAGATCGGGGTGCGGTACCCGCAGGAGGCCGCCGAGGAGCGGGCCTGAGGGACCGTCACGCCGGCCTGAGCCCTGGCGCGCCCGCCTCCGTCACGAAGGAGGCGGCCGTGCCGACCGGTGCGCCGGTCCGGGTGACGTACGGCACGGTCCGGAAGTCGGCCCGCGCCGAAGTGCGGTCCAGCGCGACCTTCACATAGCCGCGGCGGCCGTCGTAGAGCTTCAGGTGCGGGTTGGCGGTCGTGTACGTGGCCCAGTTCGACGGCTTCTCCGTGCCGTCCTGGCCGCTGGCGATCGACGTGGTCACGATCTCGGTGCCGAGGGTGCGCGAGGCGGGGTCGTCGAAGTCGTCCTTGATGTCGAAGGCGTACGCGACGTGCACATCGCCGCTGAGCACCATCAGGTTGGCGACCCCGGACGCCTTCGCGCCGTCCAGGATCCGTCGGCGGGAGGCCGGGTAGCCGTCCCAGGCGTCCATGGAGACCTGGGCGAGTGAGTTGAGGTCCATTTTCCGCTGCGAGAAGCAGACCTGCTGGGCCATGACATTCCAGAGCGCCGTCGAGGTGCGCCAGCCGTCGAGCAGCCAGGCCTCCTGCGCGGCGCCGGTGATGGTGCGCGCGGGATCCTGGGACTCGGGGCCGGGGGTGTGCTTGCCGTCGCCGTAGGCCTGGTCGGAGCGGTACTGGCGGGTGTCCAGGACGTCGAACTGGGCGAGGGTGCCCCACTGGAGGCGCCGGTAGAGCCGCATGTCGGCGCCGGTGGGCAGCTGGGCGGTGCGCAGGGGCTGGTTCTCCCAGTAGGCGCGGTAGGCGGCGGCCCGGCGCAGCAGGAACTGCTCGGGCGGGTCGTCGTTCTCGGAGACGGAACCGGCGTAGTTGTTCTCGGTCTCGTGGTCGTCGAAGGTGACGACGAAGGGGTGCGTGGCGTGCGCGGCCCGCAGGTCGGCGTCGGTCTTGTAGAGGGCGTAGCGCAGCCGGTAGTCCTCCAGGGTCGTCGTCTCGTGGCCGTAGAGCGCCGGGAGCGTGCGGTCGGTGTACTTGCGGGCGCCGCCCGCCGGGTCGACCGCGTACTCGTACATGTAGTCCCCGAGATGGAAGACCAGGTCGACGTCCTCGGCGGCGAGGTGGCGGTGGGCGGTGAAGTAGCCGTCCTGGTAGGCCTGGCAGGAGACGGCGGCGAAGGAGAGCGCGGTGGTCGCGGCGTCGGCGGCGGGCGCGGTGCGGGTGCGGCCGGTCTCGCTGAGCCAGGTGCCGGTGCGGAAGCGGTAGTGGTAGACGCGGCCGGGTTCCAGGCCCTCGGCCTCGACGTGCACGGTGTGGTGGAACTCGGGGTGCGCGGTGGCGGTGCCCTTGGCGGCGAGCACGGCGAAGGTCTCGTCCTGGGAGATCTCCCAGTCGACGTCGACGCGTTCGGCGGGCAGTCCGCCGTCCGGCTGGTAGGGGGCGGGCGCGAGCCGGGTCCACAGCACCACCGAGGTGGGCTGCGGATCGCCCGAGGCGACGCCGAGCGTGAAGGGGTCGGTGTCGATGCGGGCCGCGTCGAGTTCGGCGGCGGCCGCGACGCCGGTGGCCGGCAGGTCGACGGCGAAGGCGAGCGCGGCGGCCGCGGCCGTCAGGCTCATGAAGCGGCGGCGGCCGATCAGACGGGCGGCGGCGCGGAGTTCCGGGGCGTGCTGCCGCGAACTGGCTGGTGTGATGATCATCCTGTCCTCCCGTCACAGTTCAGGGAGGAAGCGGTGGCCGGACCGGGGATGACACGCGCCATCGGGCACACAACACCCGGATGGCGGACAGGGTGTTCCGCATCGCGGAGTCTCACCTACGCTGCGGGCCCATGGACACAGAGAACGCGAAGACCGCCGTGGTGACCGGAGCGGGCTCGGGCATCGGCCGGGCCGTCGCCGTCGAGCTGCTGGAGGCCGGCTGGTCCGTGGCGCTGGCCGGCCGCCGCCCCGAGACGCTGAGGGAGACGGCGGCGCTGGCTCCCGACGGCGCCTCCGTCGCCGTACGCACCGACGTCTCGAAGCCGGAGGACGTCGCCGCGCTGTTCGCGGCCGCCGTGGAGCGGTTCGGGCGGGTGGACCTGCTGTTCAACAACGCGGGGACGTTCGGGCCGGGTGGGGTGCCCGTCGAGGAACTGCCGTACGAGGCCTGGCGGCATGTGGTGGACACCAACCTCAACGGGGCGTTCCTGTGCGCGCAGGCGGCCTTCCGGCAGATGAAGGCGCAGGACCCGCAGGGCGGACGGATCATCAACAACGGTTCCATCTCGGCGCATACGCCCCGGCCGCTCTCCGTCGCCTACACCGCGACCAAGCACGCGCTGACCGGCCTCACCAAGTCGCTCTCCCTCGACGGGCGGCCGTACGGCATCGCGGTCGGGCAGATCGACATCGGCAACGCGGCGACGGACATGACGGCGCGGATGGAGACCGGGGCGTTGCAGGCCAACGGCGAGATCGCGCCGGAACCGGTGATGGACGTGGCCGATGTCGCGCGCACCGTGCGGCACATGGCGGAGCTGCCGTTGGAGGCGAACGTGCAGTTCGCGACGGTGATGGCCACCGCGATGCCCTACATCGGACGCGGCTGACTCAACTTGCACAAGCGGAATTTGAGCATCCGGACCATTGCGGCCGGTCGCAGGCCTATGCTCAAATCTCCTCCACAAGAGCTTCACACTTGGGGGACCGAAGTTCCGCAGCCAACCCGAGGGGGGAGGCGGCAGCCGTTCCACCGCACCGGGTGGGGGTGGATCTCGCGTGGGACCGCGAGGTGCGCACCGGTGGGGCGGAACGGCTGCCGCGACGGGGTCGGTCCGCCTGCCGGAGCCGTCCGTTCGCGATCCGCGCGGGTCAATCCGCCTGCTGGGGCCGGTTCTTCCACCGCCTGCGCAGCGCCCACGCCCCGCCCGCCAACAGCACGACCGTGCCGCCCGCGCCCTCCAGAAGCCGCCACGGCGAGGGGTCACCCGCGGCAGAACCCGGCGCTCCGGCCGCCGCCGTCGGCGCCTTCCCGGTCGGCGTCGGCGTCGCCTTCGCCCCGCCCTCGCTCAGCGGCTCGACCAGCGTGCCGACGGCCGGCGCCGAACTCCCCTTCCCGAAGCCCCAGTCGAGCAGCGCGGCCGTCTCCTCGTAGACGGCGTTGTAGCCGCTCTTGGGATGCATCACGGTGACCAGCAGGGTCCGGCCGCCGCGGGTGGCCGCACCGGTGAAGGTGTTGCCGGCGTTGCTGGTGTAACCGTTCTTGACGCCGATGAGTCCGTCGTACGTCTTCACGCCCCACGCGCCGGTGAGCAGCCGGTCGGTGTTCTGGATCTGGAAGGTCTTCTTGCCGCCGGCCGGGAAGTTCGCGGTCCTGGTGTGGCAGTACTCGCGGAAGTCGGCGCTCTTCAGGCCGTGCCGGGCGAAGAGGGTGAGGTCGTAGGCGGAGGAGAGCTGGCCCTTGTGGTCGAAGCCGTCCGGGCTGACCACATGGGTGTCGAGGGCCTGGAGGTCCTCGGCCTTGGCCTGCATCTGGGCGACCGTCTTCGCCACCCCGCCGTTCATGTGGGCGAGGACGTGCACGGCGTCGTTTCCGGAGCGCAGGAAGACGCCCTGCCACAACTGCTCGACGGTGTAGGTGATCCCGGGCTTCACGCCGACCAAGCTGGAGCCGGACGGGATGTCGGCGAGGTCGGCGTCGGTCACCTTGTACCGCTCGGTGCGGTCGAACTTCGCCAGCACCGTGTCGGCGAACAGCATCTTCAGCGTGGACGCGGGCGCCAGCCGCCGGTGCGCGTTGAAAGAGGCGAGTACCTCTCCGCTGTCGGCGTCGGCCACGAGCCAGGCGGCGGCGGTGAGTTTCCTGGGCAGTCCGGTGCCCTGAATTCCGGCGCGGGCGAGACGGGCGCCGCCGACGACCGTCGTGGCGTATGCGGGGGTCGCCGAGGCGAGCGGAATCGCGGCGGCGGCAAGGCCCAGCGCAGCACGCCGGGAGAGCGGGGAGGAACCGTGCATCCCGGGACCGTACTGCATCTTTCTGAGGGCCACCCAACAGGGGTTTCCTGGCAGTGCACCCTCTACAGGTTAGGAATTGCCTGTCTTACGAAAATTTGAAGACTTACCCCGCTTTCTCAGCTCTGACACATCCTTTACTCAGTGCGACTCAAAGGTTTCTCCATAGTTTGTGGCCGCGCCCACAGCGGGCGCCAAGAACCTTCGAGGAACGGGATGTTTGGCATCTATCTCAAGCGCGAACTGGGCCGCAGAAAGAAGGCGGCCCTGGTCATCGCACTGGGTCTGGCGCTCGGAATCGCCCTGGTCATCACCGTCAACTCGGTGTCGGCCGGTATGACGCAGGCGCAGGACAAGGTCCTGAAGTCCCTCTACGGTCTCGGGACTGACATGACCGTGACCAAGGCACAGTCGGCGCCCAAGGCCGGCAGCTCGCAGGGCCCGAACTTCAAGTTCGACGCCAAGTCGAGCAGCAAGACCAGCCAGAGCTCGGACCGGGTAATGACGCAGGGCGGTCAGGTCCTGGCGTCCTCGCTGGTCACCAAGGTCGCCGCGCAGAGCGGTGTGGCCGACGCGGTCGGCGCAATCACGCTGAACGTGACCAAGGTCGACGGCTCCTTCACCCAGGGCAAGGCGAAGAGCTCCACGAGCAGCAGCAGCGGCAGTAGCCAGCAGGGCGGCCCCGGCGGCGGCACGAGCAGCAACAGCGGCGGCCAGCCGCAGGTCCAGGGCGGCGGCGCCAACTTCAGCGTCAACTCCTACTCGGTGGCCGGCATCGACGTCACCAACCAGGACCTCGGCCCGCTCGCCACGTCGAAGATCACCTCGGGCAAGACCTTCACGACCGCGCAGACCAACTCCAAGGTCGCCGTGATCAGCAAGTCCTACGCCAAGTCGAAGAAGTACAAGGTCGGCTCGACCTTCAAGATCTCCGGCACCAAGTTCACGGTCATCGGCATCGCGACGCCCGACAGCAGCGAGTCCACCACGGACGTGTTCATCCCGCTGAAGCAGGCGCAGACGCTGGGCGACTCGAAGAACAAGGTCACCACGATCTACGTCAAGGCGACCGACTCCAAGCAGATCTCGACCGTCAAGAAGACCATCCAGAAGAACATCTCCGGTACGACGGTCACCACCTCCGCCGACCTCGCCTCGACGGTCTCCGGCTCGCTGTCCACCGCCTCCAACCTGGCGACCAGCGTCGGCAAGTGGCTGTCCATCGCGGTGCTGGCCGCGGCCTTCCTGGTGGCGGCGCTGCTGACCTCCTCGGCCGTGTCCCGCCGGGTGCGTGAGTTCGGCACCCTGAAGGCGCTCGGCTGGCCGAGCCGCAAGGTGACCCGGCAGGTCGTCGGCGAGTCCATGGTCAACGGTCTGCTCGGCGGCGCCCTCGGCATCGGCCTGGGCCTCGCGGCCGCCTATGTGGTCACCGCGATCAGCCCCAAGCTGACCGCGGAGCTGGGCAGCACCGGCGGCGGTGGCGGCGGCATGGGCGGCGGCCCCGGCGGTGGCGGCCCCGGCCAGCAGTCGGCCTCCAACACCATGGAGATCGCCCTCTCCGCCCCGGTCTCCCTGACCACCATCGCGCTCGCGGTGGGCCTGGCGGTCACCGGCGGCCTGATCGCCGGCGCGATGGGCGGCTGGCGCGCCTCTCGCATGCGCCCGGCCGACGCCCTGCGCAGCGTGTCGTAACCCCCTCCCCTGAACTGGGGCGCCGCCTCCGATTCCCCCCGGGACGGCGGCGCCCCACCCCTCTTCTTCTTCAGTCACGGAGATCCCATGTACAGACTCACCGGCGTCACCAAGCGCTACACGCGGGGCAAGGAGACGGTGGAGGCGCTGCGCGGCATCGACCTCACCATCGAGGACGGCGACCAGCTCGTCATCCAGGGCCCCACGGGCGGCGGCAAGTCCACCCTGCTCCAGATGATCGGCGGCCTGGACCGTCCGACCGAGGGCAGCGTGGAGCTGGACGGCGTGGACCTCGCGCGCATCAGCGAGACCAAGCTGACCCGGGTGCGTGCCGAGAACATCGGCATCATCTTCCAGTCCTTCAACCTCATCCCGACGCTCACCGCGCAGGAGAACGTCGAGACGGCGCTCGTACCGCTCGGTGTGAAGCCGGCCGAGCGGCGCGAGCGGGCGGCGGAGGCCCTGCGCTCGGTGGGCCTGGGAGAGCGCCTCAGCCACGCGCCGTCCGAGCTCTCCGGCGGCCAGCAGCAGCGCGTCGCGATCGCCCGCGCGCTGGTCAAGAAGCCGAAGGTGCTGCTTGCCGACGAGCCCACCGGCAACCTCGACGAGGGCACCCGGGACGACATCATGGCCCTGCTGGAGGGGCTGTGGCGGGAGTACGGGCTGACGTTCATCATGGTCACCCACGACTCGTCGATCGCTCGGCGGGCGCCTCGGCTGGCGACCATCAAGGCGGGGCAGCTGACTGTGACCGAGCAGCAGCCTTCTTACGGTGGTCAGCAGCAGTACGCGCAGTACGGCAATCAGCAGTACTAGTAGGTGGGGCCGGTCACCGTTCGAGGATTTGGTTGATCTCGGTCAGCTGATCGGTGGTGAGCGGCCCCTTTTCCATGACACCGGCGTTCTGCTCCGCCTGCGCGACCGAACGGAAGCCCGGGATCGGGATCGTGCGCGGGCTGCGGGCCCACAGCCAGGCCAGGGCGCCCTGGGCGGGAGTACGGCCGTCCGAGGTGAGGATGTCGCGGAGGGCTTCGACCCTCGCGATCCAGTCCCCGTCGGCGCCTGCGCCCTGTTTGAAGCCCGGCAGCCAGGCGGGTGGGGTGTTGCGGATGTCGCCGGGCTCCAGGGTGCGCCCGGCCGCCTGCTTGCCGGTGAGCAACCCCATCGCGAGCGGGCTGCGGTTGATGCTGGCGAGCCCCGACTCCTCGCACAGCGCGAACATTTCGGGGGCGTCCTGGAGCACGTTCGCCGCGTGCTGCACGGCCGCGCAGTGCTCACCCGCCGCGAACACGGCGGCCCGCGCGGGATCGTCGGTGCTCCAGGCGTACGCGCGGATCAGGCCCTCACCCACCAACTCCTCGCAGACTTCGCGGAGTTGGGCGGCACGCTCCGGGTCGGCGTCCGAGATGTGCAGCTGGTAGAGGTCTACGTAGTCCGTACCCAGCCGCTTCAGCGACGCGGCCAGCGCCCGGCGGACGTATCCCGGGGAGTCGTCCTTGCCGAGGCTGGTGCGGGTCTCCTCGTCGAAGACGTTGCCCCACTTCGTGGCGATGACGACGTCGGCGCGGCGCTTGCCCAGCGCCCGGCCGAGGACGCGTTCGCTGTGTCCGGTGCCATAGGTGTCGGCCGTGTCGAAGAAGGTCACGCCTAGGTCGAGGGCGCGCCGCACCGCCCGTACGGACTCGTCGTCGTCGACCTTGCCCCAGCCGAGGGGCTGTCCGTCGGGGGTCTGCCACTCGCCGCCGATGGCCCAGCAGCCGAAGCCGAGAGCGCTGACCTCGATACCGCTGCGACCCAGTGTCCTGTTCGTCTCCATGCCGTAGACGCTAGGAGTTGGAGCGCACACCAAGGCAAGGGGGGCCGCGGCGGTGTCTTACGCCTGGCCGGTCTCGAAGCGGGAGATCCGGCCGTCGTCCGCGACCGTGAAGGCCCAGCGGGTGCGCATCTCGCCCCAGGTGTCGTTGCGGTAGTTCGCGACGAGGGCGCGGCCGCCCTGGGACTCGTTGGCCACGTCCAGGTGGCCGTTGGAGGAGAAGATCTCCCGGTCGATCCACTCGGCGAGGTCGCGGTCGGAGCCGTCGTCCGACATGGTCGCGTCGTCCGTGAGGAGCGACATGAACCTGTCGCGGTCATGGGCGTTGACGGCGCTGACGAACGCGCGCACGGCCGGGTCGCTGAGTTTGGCTGGCTGAATCGTCATGCCAGCAGACTCACACCGCTCCCCCGGCCCCGCCACCCGAACGGCGGCGCGAACCGGCCCGGGAGGTGTCGGCGGTGCGACGGTGGATACGCGGAGGGGACTGTTCCTGTCTGCTGTCGTCTTCTCTTACGGGAGTTGTCGTGAGTGCTTACAACCGACATGACCTGGGCCTGCTGCTGCTCCGGCTGGGTGCCGGCGGGGTGCTGGCCGCGCACGGAGCGCAGAAGCTGCTCGGCTGGTTCGGCGGGCGCGGGATCGAGGGGACCGGCCAGTTCATGGAGTCCGTCGGGTACGCGCCCGGGAAGGCGAGCGCGACGGCGGCGGGCCTCGCGGAGCTGGGCGGCGGCACGCTGCTCGCGCTGGGCCTGGCCACCCCGGGGGCGGGCGCCGCCGCGGCCGGTGCGATGGCGGGCGCGTCGGCGGTGCACGCGCCCAACGGGTTCTTCAACCAGGAGGGCGGCTTCGAGTACGCGGCCACCCTGGGCCTGGCCGCGGCCGGTCTCGCGGTCACGGGTCCCGGCCGGCTCTCCCTCGACCACGCCCTCGGCCATGTCTTCGACCGCGGCTGGATGGTCCCGGCGGCGCTCGGCGCGACGGCGGCGGTGACGGCGATGGTGATCGGCGCGCGGAACCGGCGGCTGGACAAGCCGGATCCGGACGACGCGGCGGACGAGTTCGACACGCAGGAGGCCTTGTTCGGGGAGTGAGATCGTGGGGGAAGGGAGGCCGGTTCGTTTGGCAAGCTGGGCGCATGACCGATCAGCCCGCCTCCCCCGACCTCTGGTCCTCCGTCGACGCCCTGTGGGCCTGGGTGGACGACAACCGCCCGCTCGGCGGCAAAGAGAGCCTGCTGCTGCGCATGCTCAAGCTGTCCGAGGAGGTCGGCGAGGTGGCCGAGGCGGTCATCGGCGTGACCGGCCAGAACCCCCGCAAGGGCGTGACCCACACCTGGGAGGACGTGCAGGGCGAGCTCTGCGACGTGGTGATCACGGCCCTGATCGCGCTACGCACGCTGACGCCGGAGACCCGGGAGGTGTTCACCCGCCACCTGGAGAAGGTCACCGAACGCTCCCTTGGACCGTCAACCGACGTGGTTTCCGGATGACTTGAGGACTCCCTGGGCGTCCGGGGCTGCTGGATACTGACGGCATGGTGACGACGTCGTACTGGCAGGGCGAGCCCGACGAGGAACTGCGGGAAGAGACCGTCGGCTCCCTGCTCCGCCGGGCCGCCGCCCTCGCGCCCGACACGGTCGCCCTGGTCGAGGGCCTACCGGATCCCGCCGAGCGGCGCCGGTGGACGTACGCCGAACTGCTCGACGAGGCCGAACGGGCGGCCCGCGCCCTGCTCGGACGTTTCGCGCCGGGCGAGCGGGTGGCGGTGTGGGCGAACAACATCCCGGAGTGGGTGATCCTCGAACTCGCCGCCGGACTCGCGGACATGACGCTGGTGACGGTCAACCCGGCTCTGCGCGCGGCCGAGTTGCGCCATGTGCTCGGCCATTCCCGCGCGGCCGGGGTGTTCCTCCGCCGGGAGTACCGCGGCAACCCGATGGCCCGCACCCTTGAGGAGATCCGCGCCGACCTGCCCGAACTGCGGACGAGCGTGCTGTTCGAGAACTGGGGCGAGTTCTGCGCCGAGGGGTCGGACCCGGACCGCGCGCTGCCCGAGGTCGACGCCTCGTCGCCGGCCCAGATCCAGTACACCTCGGGCACGACCGGCATCCCCAAGGGCGTGGTCCTGCACCATCGCGGGATCACCGACAACGCGCGGCTGGCGTACGTCCGTACCTTCGGACTGCGGCCCGGCGAGGCCCAGTTGAACCCGATGCCGCTGTTCCACACGGCGGGCTGCGTGCTGGCCACCCTCGCGTCGATCGCCGGCCTCGGCACCCACGTGCTGCCGCCGCACTTCGAGCCGGGCCTGATGCTCGAACTCACCGAGTCCGAACGCTGCGTGGTGATGGGCGGCGTACCGACGATGCTCATCGCCATGCTGGAACACCCCGCGCTCCCCACCACGGACGTCTCCTCACTCCGGTACATGCTGTCCGGCGGCGCGACCGTCCCGCCCGAGCTGGTGCGCCGGGTCGAGGCGGCCTTCGGGGTGCCGATGTGTGTCATCTACGCCCAGACCGAGGCCTCCCCCGGCATCACCATCACCCGCCTCGACGACACCGCGGACGACCGCGCCCACACCGTCGGCAGGCCGCTGCCCCGGGCCGAGGTGAAGATCGTGGACGCGGCGGGCGCGACCGTGCCGACCGGGGTGACCGGGGAGCTGTGCACCCGCGGCTACCACGTCATGACCGGCTACCTGGACGCCCCGGCCGACACCGCGGCCGCCGTCGACGCCGACGGCTGGCTGCACACGGGCGACCTCGCCTCGATGGACGAGCGCGGGTACTGCCGGATCGAGGGCCGGCTGAAGGACATGATCATCCGGGGCGGGGAGAACATCTACCCGCGCGAGATCGAGCAGGTCCTCGCCACGCATCCCGCGGTCGCCGAGGCCGTGGTCGTCGGCCTGCCCGATCCGGTCTGGGGCGAGCGGGTCGCCGCCTTCGTCCGCCGTGTCCCGGGCGGCTCGGTGGCCGAGAAGGAGCTCTTCGACCTCGTACGGGCCCACCTCGCCCCGCACAAGACGCCCCGCACCTGGGTGTTCGTCGAGGCCTTCCCGCTGACCGGCTCCGGGAAGATCCGTAAGAACGTCCTCCGCGAGGAGTACGTGGCCGGCCGGCTGTCCGCCCCGGCCACCGACCTCTGACCTGCCCCGACACCCACCCGTGGGTCCTCCCCGGGGAGAGGCGCGTCCCTCAATATTGGGCACCCCATTGACCGTAGTCGAAAAACTGCCCTACATTCACAGCGTTTCTCGGCGCCGTCATCCCCGTACAACCCGCTCAAAGGGGAGCCCCACGTGTCCATCGAAGCGCGCACCCAACCCGATTCCGCCATCGGGAAGACCTCCGGCGGCCTGCCCGTCGGCACCCTGGTCGCCGGCTGTTTCGCGGTCTGCCTGGCCCAGATCGCGCTGGCCATGCCGGCCACGCTCAACGGCCTCTTCCAGGAGGACCTGCACCCCGTCGGCTCCCAGCTGACCTGGATCTCGGACGCGTTCCTGCTGCCCGTCTCGGTACTGGAGCTGACCTTCGGCGTCCTGGGCGACCTCTTCGGCCGCAAGCGGCTGCTGGTCGGCGGCGGCGCACTGCTCGTGCTCGGCGAGGCGCTGGCCGCCGCGAGCACCGGCATCCACATGCTCTGGTTCGGCCAGGCCATCGCCGGCCTGGGCGCGGCGGCACTCTTCCCCACCTCGCTCGCGATGATCGCCGCGGGCACCCACTCGGCCCGCGACCGCGCCCGCACGATCACCATCTGGGCGGCGGCCCTGTCCAGCGGCGGTTTCGTCGCCCCGGTCCTGGGCGGCATCACCGGCAACTACGGCTCCTGGCGCTGGGCCTTCGTGGTCGTGACCGGCCTGGCCCTGATCAGCACCCTCCTCAGCCAGTTGTTCGCGCAGAACTCCAGTGCCCCGGAAGGCCGTTCACTGGACCTGGCCGGCCAGATCACCATCGGCGTCGGCATGTTCGCCCTGCTGTACGCGGTGATCCAGGGCCCGGCGGACGGCTGGACGGCGACGCCGGTGGTGATCGCGTACGCGGTGGCGGCGGTCTTCATAGCCCTGTTCCTCGTCGCCGAACACCGGGCCGCGTCACCGCTGTTGAGGCTCGACCTGTTCAGGAACCGGGCGTTCGCGGTGGCGTCGTTCGTCGCGGTGGTCGGCATGTTCAGCTACCTCGGCACGGCGTACGCGACCAGCATCCGGCTGGGTCCGATCCAGCACCAGAGCCCCCTGCGCGGCTCGTTCGCGTTCATCCTCCTCAACTCCTGGACGCTGCTGCTGATGCCGCTGATCTCCAGGTTGCTGGAGAAGGTGAGCCCGAGGTGGGTCCTGGGCACCGGCCTGGGGTTGATGGCGACCGGCGACTTCATCGCCGCCACCCTCCCGGTCGGCGACCGGTCCCTGACCTCCCTGATCCTCCCGATCGGCCTGGTGGGCATCGGCTTCGCCCTCACGGTCTCCTCGATCACAGCGACCGCCGTCAACACGGTGGAAGTGCACTACGCCGGCATGGCCAGCGCCTCGACCAGCCTCCTCCGCGACTTCGGCTTCACGCTCGGCCCGGCGGTGATCGGCGCGGTGGCACTCAGCCACGCGGCGGACGAGTTCACGCAGAAGCTGGCCTCCTCCAGCCTCTCGGCCGAGGTCAAGGCGGCGGCGGGCCAGGTGGCGGCGGAGGGCGGCCCGCTGGCCGCCAACTCGGTCCCGCCGGCCTCCCCTCCGGGCGGCGCCCTGCCCATCGCCCTCGAGGCCCTCGGCAACGGATACGCCATCGGTTACGTCGTCTGCGGCATCGCGGCCCTGGCCTGCTCCCTCCTGAGCGTGATCGCGCTGCGGGGGAAGGGCGAGGGGGACGCGACGGTGGGGATCGAGAAGGAGGAGACAGGGAGGCCGACGGCGTGACGAACTGTCACAAGTGATCCACGCCTGTCACAGCTGATCCACAGCAGAAACCTTGGAACAGTCCCCCTTGTCTCCATGTGCGGGCGCCGGCGAGGACCGGCCCCGCACGATCGGAACTCGGGGGACTCTCCATGCAGTACGTGAACGGCATCCGCAAGGCCGCGCTGGCGATCGCCGCGCTCTCGGCCGCCCTGTCGGTGACGGCATGCCAGTCCGGCGGCTCACCGAAGGCGGCGGACTCGCCCTCGAAGACCCCGAGCAGCAGTACGACGCCCTCGTCGACAGCCTCGTCGACCCCTTCGTCGACTCCTTCGTCGACACCGAGCTCTGCGGAGACGTCGGCCGGCGCGAGCACGCCGACCGTGACGGCGTCCCCCATCTCCGGTTCGGCGGACGGGACTTCGAAGACCTGCGCGCCGGAGTCCCTCGACGTCACCGCCCACCAGGCGACCGACCGCCCGGACGGCACCGGAACCGGGGCGGCGATCATCGAGTTCACGAACACGTCGTCCAAGGCGTGCACGCTCAAGGGGCACCCGACGGTGGCGGGCGCCGGCAACGGCTCCCCCGACCACAACGCGCCCCTGACCGTGACGCCGACGGGCACGGCCACGCCCGTCACCCTGGCCCCCGGCGCAAAGGCCCGCCTCAAGCTGACCTTCGTCCAGGTCCAGGGCGAGGCGGACGGCTACTGCAAGTCGGGGGCGACCCCGTCGTCGTACCCCACGCTGGTGGTGGGCCTGCCGGGCTCGGGTGCGCACCAAGTCGCCCTGGACGACGGGGTGTTCGCGGAGTGCGACAACACGGTGACGGCTACGGCGGTCACGGCGACGAAGCTGACGTAAGGACGGAAAAACGGTTGGCCGGGGCGGCGGCCCGGCTGGTAGCTTGCGAACGAACCGTGATTACGACGTGATTCCGCTGGAGGAGGTGACACCCATGACCGCTGTATCGAGGTGGGTGCTCCCCCTTTCCGTCACGGTGTGCGACTGATCCAGGTGTCGCAGGAGCGCCTTTCCGACAAGGCACTCCTGAAAGGCGAACACCTATGGACACTGTGATGATCACGCGGGTCGCGGAGGACCGGTGGGAGGCCGTGGCCGACGACCGGATCGTCGGCCGGGGCGATGTCTCGCAACGGCCCGACGGGCGGCGCTTCATCAGCGTCGACGCATGGCAGGACGCGGTCTTCGACCGGCTCGCCGCCACGATGCTGACGCAACTCCCCGAGCCGCTCCACACCTTGGTCGGCGAGGCCGACCACGACCTGAAGTCGAGCTGGGAACGGCTCGGCTTCACGGTCGGACGCCGCGAGTGGGAGTACGTACTGCCCACGCGTTCGTACGAGACAGGGCTCGGCGGGCGGCAACTCCCGCCGGGCAGCGTCACGATCCTGCCCGCCGGCGAGGCAGACGCGGACCTGCTCCGCACCCTGGACCGCACGATCCGCGCAGAGGTCGAAGCCACCGTCGGCTGGCACACCATGCCGGCCGAGGTACTGCCCCGCCCGGCCGGGTGCACGCCGGCGGACCCGTCGAAGTACGCGACGGCGGTCCGGGGCGGTGAGTACGTCGGCCTGATCCGGGTCGCGCGGGTGCGCCGTCGGGCGCGGATCGGCCTGATCGCGATACGGAACGACGAGCGCCGGCACGGCATCGGCCGGGCGCTGCTGACCCACGCACTGGACGCCCTCCACCGAGAAGGAATCGACTCGGCGTGGGCGGAGGTCGACGTATCCAACGCGGCGGCGATCGCACTGGCGGAGGGCGTCGGCGCGCGGCGATCGGGCAGCTGCCTGGAACTGGTGCGCCGCTGAGCCCCCGCCCCACCACCCCCCACCACCACCCACCCAACTCACCCACTCTCTGAGCGAGGCACCTTGGCAAGAACTGCGAACGGCCTGGAGATCGAAGGCACCGTCCTCGAATGCCTGCGCAACGCCACCTTCAAGGTGGAGCTGCAGAACGGGCACCACGTGCTCGCGCACATCAGCGGGAAGATCCGGAAGAACCACATCAGGATCCTCCCGTTCGACCGCGTGCTCGTGGAGCTCAGCGAGTACGACCTGACCCGCGGCCGGATCCTCTACCGCTATCGGAACTGAGCGGCGGACGTGCGAACTTGCGATGGGTGCGGACCATCATGGCGCGGGCCATGAAGGGATGCACCCACCGCACAACGCCCCAATAGGCCCTGGAACGCCACCCGTTGGCCTTCACGGAACTGCACAGGGTCACGGACTCCCCCTCGACGACGATCGAGGCCCAGGCGTCGAGACCAGCGGCACTCACCCGCATGAGCACCTCGCCGTCCCGCCGTTCGACAACGGGGAATGCGTCGCGCAGAATCCCGGTCCAGGCGGCGGGATCACGCGGCATCCCGGCCCGCAGCTCCATGGCATACGCGTCCTGATAGTCGGGCCGTTCCAGGGCGGCCCTGATCAACCGTGCGCCTTGAGGAAACGGGACCGCGACGGGCCTGTCCTTGACCATCACGCACCTCCATACGCTACCGTACGGAAACCAACCGTACGGTAGCGTATGGTCATGGCGCAACGGGAACGGGCCGCAGGTCGCGAGCACCCCAAGAAACCGAGACTGACGGCCAGAGACTGGGCGGACGCGGCCCTGACCGCGATCCGAGAGGGCGGCGGCCTGACTTCGGTGGCAATCGAGCCCCTGGCCACTCGCCTGGCCACCACCAAGGGCAGCTTCTACTGGCACTTCGCCAACCGCGAGGCCCTGGTGGAGGCGGCCCTGGCGCGCTGGGTAGAGACGAACACGGACGAGATCATCAAGGCGGTGGAGTCGGAACGGGACGCGGAGGCCCGCCTCCGAAAACTCCTGACGGAGGTCACGAAGCCGACGGGAACGGACCCCCTGGAACTCTCCCTGCTGGCGAGCACGGACCATCCACAGGTGGCAGCGGCCCTCCAACAGGTCACGGACCGCCGGATCGCCTACATCGCGACCCTGTTCACAGACTTGGGCTTCCCCGAGCCAGAGGCCGCCCAACGGGCCCTGATGGCATACAGCTTCTACCTGGGCCACGCCCAACTCGCCCACGCGGTACCGTCGGCACTTCCGTCGCGGGAGGAGTTTCCGGGGTATTTGGAGGGGGCGGTGGGGGCGCTGCTGGGGCGGGGATAGCGGATGGACATGAACGTTTCCGCAGGTCAGCTGCTTGTTCGTTGATCACCAAGTCGCGGTCACTCCAGAAGCGTCTCACGCGCCTCACCACCGCCCTGATCACCGCCGGCGCCCTCGCCCTCGCCGCACCGACCTCCGCACACGCCACCGCGATCGGGTCGACACCCGTACGCACCTTCGAGTACAGCGTGGGTGGAATGACCATGAAGGTGCCGACGGGCTGCATGTTCACGCACATCATCCGCGGGGGCGGCAGGAAGATCACGTACCAGAACGCCGGCGTCGACTGCGCGTTCGTCGCAGCTCTCGGCAGTGGTTTCTGCAACTGGCGTATCGACTTCAGCTACACCGACACCAACAACCACGCCTACCGCACTTCACGCGGCCGTACCCACAACGAGTGCAAGATCGACCCGATGCGGAACAACTCCCCCCAGACGTTGCCTCGTTATGGCAAGGCGTGCGCGCACCTCTACGTCAACGGAGTGCGCCGCGTGAGTCAGTGCCACCACATCACGAAGTGAGTGCCTCATGGTCGAGCAGGAGCAGCAGAACGCCTCGGATCAGACGTCGGAAGCACGGCGGCGACGAACCGGTATCGCTGCGTTCGTCGTGGGCCTCGTAGCCACGCTCGCCTTCTTCGCGTTCTTCCCTGGCCTGCCCCACGTCATCGACTGGGGAGCCATCCTCGTGTCCATCGCGGTGGGCGGATTCGCACGTTGGTTCTGCCGGTCCCGGATGACGAGAACGGCACGCCAGCAGGACAGGGCCTGAGGGCAGACGAGTCAGGCTGTACGCCGGGCTCCGTCCAGCCTTCGATCGACGCCCCGGAGGACCTGTGCCCACCTTGTGGCAGGACGAGTGCAAACGCATCAACCGAGCGGTGCGACCCGCCATCGCCGCCTTCCAAGGCGCCGGGTCCTCCGCGGCAATCTCCCGCCACAGCTGGGTCACTGCGGGAGCGAACGCCCCAGCTCCGTCGGGTCACACACCTGCCGGGACGGAATTCGCTGCGCCGATGAGACCGCCTCCTCGACGGTTACCCCGCCCTCCGTGATCCGCAGAGCGAGCACAAACGGGCCGACCCAAGCCGCAACCCGTCTCGGCACACTTCCCCTACCGTGTCGGGACCGGGGCTACGCCAATACCCGCCGATGGATCGACAACAGGCCAGGGAACCCGCCGTGCGCACGCTCCTGTACGCATCTCGTTCTTCCCCCGTACGCCTTCTCCATGTTTGATGTCTGGCGGTCGTGAGCATGACGGGTGCGATCCCGTAGGTTCACCGCCGTCTCACCCCTGAGTGTTCACGCTCTCCGGGTCGGCGGGTGACAACGTTGTCTCGTTGTCACCCGGTGAGGCCGGACATGCGTGTGTCGCGACACTGGAGAGGTTCCGTGCCCATCAGATCCCGCGCTCCCCTGCCCAGAACGATCCTCCCGAGACCCGCCCGCCGGCGCCGCCGGCCACTGCGTGCGACGGCCGCCGCGCTGCTCGCCGGGGCGCTCGGCCTCGCCGCGCTGACGGGCGGGGGTGCGGCCGCCGCGGTACCCGGCGCGACCACGTCCGCCGACTCCACGGCCTCCCCCGGGGCATCCGACGGCACCGACTACACGAAGCTCGTCGACCCCTTCGTATCGACCGGCGGTGACGACGGCAACGACCTGCCGGGTGCCGAGGCGCCGCACAGTCTGGCCAAGGTCAACCCCTTGACCACGCCGGGCCGCAACCACACCGGGTACGACTACGACGAGGACCACATAGCCGGGTTCACGGCGACCAACCTGGACGGCGTCGGCGGTTCCGGAGGCGGCGGCGACCTGTTGGTCGTACCGACGTCCGTGCAGTACAACAGCCGTCCCGCCACCGGCAGTTACGCGCACTCGTACAGCCACGACGACGAGACCGCGACGCCCGGCTACTACCAGGTGGGGCTCGGGGCGCTCTCCGGAACCGGTTCCGCCGTGACCCAGGACTCCGGCACCATCGACGCCGAGGTGACCGCGACGACCCGCACGGCGCTGGAGCGTTACCGCTTCCCCGCCGGGTCACAGCCCCAACTGGTCCTCGACCTCGCGAACAACTTCACCAGCCGCACCCGCGCGACCATGAAGGCGACGACGCTCGCGGACGGGACGACCTCGATCACCGGCCTCATCGCGGGATCGTTCAACGGCGCCTCGTACAAGCTGTATTACGACGCCACCACCAACACCCCCGTGACCTCACTGAGGAGTTGGGGCGACGACGGCAAGCTGAGCGACGCGACCGCGCAGGACGGCGCCGACACCGGCGCGATCCTCGGGTTCGACAAGTCCGCCGGGGACGACATCGAACTGCGCGTCACGCTCTCGCCGATCAGCGCCGAACAGGCCACGCTCGACCAGCACAACGAGGTGGGCGGCCTCACCTTCGACCAGGCGCGGGCACGGACGGCGGCGGACTGGAACAGCACGCTCGGCGCCGTCGCCGTGAAGGCCTCCGCGACCGCCGACCCGGACTCCACGCTCACCAAGGAGTTCTACACGCACCTGTACCGCATGTACGCACTGCCGGTGAACGCGACCAGCACCAGCGGGACCTACCGCGGTGCCGACGGAGCCGTGCACAAAGCCAACGGCTATACGTACTACGACGGTTGGTCCACCTGGGACGACTTCCGCAAGTACTCCGTCGAGGCCTACATCGACCCGGCCACCTACCGCGACCTCGTACAGTCACTCATCCTGCTCTTCGCCGACGTGCACACCTCGGGCAAGAGCCTCGGCAGCCTCACCCACTCGGTCCCGACCGTGCGTTGGGAGCGCTCGGCCGTCGTGATCGCCGACGCGCTGTCGAAGGGCTACAAGAACTTCGACCGGCTCGACGAGGCGTACCCGACCCTGAAGTCGTACACCGGCTACTACACGGGGGCGCAACTGCGGCAGGGATACGTCACGGGCGATCCCGGTACGACCGTCCAACGCGGCTACGACCAGTGGGCGTTGGCCATTGTCGCCGACACGCTCGGCAAGGACGCGGACGCGAAGAAGCTGCGCACCCAGTCGACGATGGCGATCGACAACCTGGTCAAGTCCGGTGCCTGGACGGCCGCCGACGGCACCAAGGTCGGCCTGCTCACCCCGCGCGCCGCGGGCACCTCGGGCGGCGACTGGCAGAGCGCCGACTACGAGAAGTTCGAGGCGGCGGGCCTCTACCAGGGCACGCTCTGGCAGTACCACTGGTACGACGCCTACGACATGGGCGGCCTCATCCAGGCCATGGGCGGCGCGAAGGCCGGAAAGGCCGCCGTGGAGCACATGTTCGGCGAGGACTCCGACGCCGACGACGGCTCGACCATGCTGCACTCCAACGCCAACGAGATCGACCTCCAGGCGCCGTACCTCTTCAACTACGTCGGCGAGCCGAGCCTGACGCAGAAGTGGGTGCGCTCCATCTACACCGGCACGACCTGGAACCGCTACATCGCGACCGGCTCCACCAACGAACTCCCCAGCTCCGGCGGCGAGTTCACCCCACCGGTGAAGACCCAGGTCTACAAGCTCTCCCCGCACGGCTTCCTGCCGACCATGGACAACGACGCCGGCACCATGTCGACCATGTTCGTCGCCGCCGCGCTCGGGCTGTTCCCGGTGACGGCCGGCTCCAGCCAGTTCCAGATCGGCAGCCCGTTCTTCGACTCCACGACGATCACCTGCGCCAACGGCAACAAGTTCACGGTGAAGGCGGACGGGGTGTCGCCGAGCAAGTACTACGTGCAGAGCGCGACCCTCAACGGCTCGCGCTTCACGAACACTTGGCTCGACTACTCGCAGATCGTGGCCGGCGGAACGCTCGACTTCCGCATGGGCTCCAAGCCCTCCGACTGGGGTTCCCGCACCAAGCCCGCGTACTCCCTCAGCACCGACAAGGGTGATGGTTCGTCAGAGACCGTGAAGGGTAAGACAGTTGTCACCGCCAAGCCCGGCACCGTCGCGACCGCCGCTGACGGCACAGTGGACGGCAGCGTGCAGCTCGCCCTGTCCTCCTCCGGCCCGGCATCGTTCTCCGCGCGCAAGGGCACCAGCCTCACCGGGACCGGCGCGGCGACCGTGACCGGCCTGCCGGACGGCGTCACGGCGGACCTCCGCGTCACCGGCTCCCGCACGGCGACCCTGTCCCTCACCGGCACCACGAAGGTGGACGCGCGCTTCGGCATCACGTTCCGCGACGCGGCCTTCGCCCACGGAGTGCCGGCCTCGACGGTGACCGGCACCGGCGTCTCCGCGACCGACCCGCTCCTCATCTCCGCGGCCGCGGTACCGCGCAAGGCTCTGGCAGAACTCGTCGACCAGGCGTCCCTGGTCCGCGAGGGCAACTACTCCGCCGGCTCCTACACCCTCTTCCGTTCGGCGCTCGACCGCGCCCGAACCGCCCTCGCGGACACCGCGTCCGGCACGGCCACGCTCATGGCCGCGGACGACGCGCTGCGCTCCGCCATCGACGCCCTCACCATCGACGAGGGCGGCTACGCCGTCCTCCAGGCCGAGGACCCCGACCAGATGGAGGGCCCCAGCCTCAAGAAGGAGGCGTACTACTCGGACGGCGACCTCGGCGGCGTGACCGAGGGCTCGTGGGAACGCTTCGCCAAGCTCGACTTCGGCGGCGTCGCCCCGCAGAGCATCTCCATCCGCTACGCCAACTCACAGGCGGCGACGGCGAGTCCGAGCAGCGTCGACATCCACGCAGGCACGGCCGACGGCCCGATCGTAGCCACCGCCTCGCTCCCCGGAACCGGCGGCTGGCAGTACTACACGACCATCCAGGCGACCGTCACCGACCCGGCGGCCCTACTCTCCGCATCGAGCGCGACGTTCGTGTTCCACGCCCCGTCCGGCCAGCAGTGGGTGTCGAACTTCGACTGGTACCAGTTCTCCCCGAACCCGGTCTCCACGTCCACCTCGACCACGCTGGCCACCCTCACGGCGGCCAACACCACCACAACCGGCGGCGGTTCACTCCCGCTCAACCTCGCGGACGGCATCTTCGAGAACACGACGAACGGCGCCTGGGCCGAGTGGCAGGGCACGGACCTCGGCGACGGCGCGGACACGGTGACCGTCAGCTACGACAAGCCCCAGTCACGCGCCGCGTCCGACTCCCACATCGAGCTGCACCTGAGCTCGAAGGACGACAGCACGAAGACCGTCAACATCCCTCTCCCGTACACCGGTTCTGGCTGGGGAACCGTCGCCACCACGACCGTCCAACTGGACCCGAGCGTCTTCGCCGGCGTCCAGGACGTGTACGCCGTCTTCGTCTCCAGCACGCAGACCGACGCCCAGCCGTACGTGGCCAGCATCTACTCGCTGACTCTGACGCGTGACGCGGACGCCCCGGTCGGCTTCGACGCAACGGCGTTCACCTCCAACAGCGGCGGCGGTCTCAAGAGCGAGCCGGCCGGCTGGACCGGCGCGGGCTCCGCCACCGACCTCGGCGGCACCTACAACGGGGCCTGGCTGAACTACGGCGCCATCGACTTCGGCAGCTCGTCGAAGAACACCGTCACGATCACCTACGTCAACAACTCCGCGCGCTGCGGCACCGGTTCGGCCGTCCAGCTCTACCTCGACTCCTTCGACCCGACAGCCCCCGGAACGCCGTACGCGACGATCCCCCTCCCGGTCACGGGCTCAGCGTGGTCGTCAGGCGGCACGACGAGCCTCACCCTCCCGAAGGGAGTCACCGGCACCCACACCGTCCACCTCCGCCTGACGACGACCCCGGACTCCTCGCACCCGTACGTCGCGAACCTTGGCCGCATCACCTTCACCCACGCCGACACGCCCACCACGACGGACCCGACCGCCCTGCGGAAGGCGATCGACCAGTACGAGGGCCTGTCGGACGACGAATCGCGCTACGACATCGTCGACTTCGGGGTGTACCTGCGCGAACTCGCCGCCGCGCGTGCCCTCGTGGCCGCCGACGGTGCGACTCAGCTCGAACTCGACAACCAGACCCGGAGCCTCACCCTCGCCGCCAACCAACTGATCCCTCTGCCGAGGCTGAAGCTGGAGGACTTGGTCACGACCGCGACGGCGCTCGTCAAGTCGCGCTACACGGACGCGTCTTGGACGGCATTCACCGACGCGCTCGCTGAGGCCAGGACCGCGCTCGCGGACACCACGGCAACGGACGACACCCTCACCACCCGCTACGAGGCCCTCGACCACGCCCGATCCGCGCTCGTCACGAAGCCGAAGACGGTGCCCGCCGCACCGGACGCGGTGTCGGCGGCGTCGTCCGGGACGAGCGTGACAGTCACCTGGTCGGTGTCCGCGGACGACGGTGGCTCGCCGGTCACCGGCTACCAGATCACGCTCAGCGGCGGCCACCAGGTCGAGATCGACGACCCGGAGAGCCGCAGCACGACGTTCACCCGGCTCCCGTCCCGGAGGTCGTACACCGCGCGGGTCCGGGCCCTGAACGCCGTCGGAGCCTCACAACCGAGCACCGCCACCCAGCCGTTGGTCACCGGCGGCGCCAAGCCGCAGACGCCGACCGTGACGGGTGTGGTCACCAACGGCGGGCAGGTAAGGGTGAGTTGGCGAGCGTCCGGCGACGGCGGATTCCCGATCATCGGCTACACCGTGTCCCTGGACGACGGAACCACCGCCCACGTCCCCGCCACGACGACCACGGCACTCCTCACGACGACGAGCAGGGCAAAGACCCACACGGCGACGGTAACCGCGGTAACCGCGGCGGGGACATCAGCCGACGCGCAGGCGACGGCCACGTCCTCCTCCACCACCACCTCCGACCCGACGACGTACGAACCCTCCCCCTTCTCCGACGACACACTCAAGTCGACGTACGCGTCGGACACCTGGCCCACGACCGACTACTTCAACAACCTCCTCAACGGCATCGACGACCTCGGCCCCGACACCCTCGGCGCCAACTCCGCCGTACCCACCGGCACTTCACCCACCGCGGAGAACGACGAGATCGCAGTCGACATCAACAACGCGGCGACGCAGAAGGAGGTGGACCGCGCCGAGGTGGACGCGACGAACAGCTCCACCATCACGATGGCCGACAGCCTCGGCTCGAAACTCGGCCAGATCTACCTCGACGCCCTGAACAACGGCCAACTCCCCAAGACCAACGCCCTGTTCGGCCGCGTCTCACAGGGCCTGGACGGCGTAGACGCGGCAAAGAACCACTACGGCTACCTGCGCCCGTACGTACGGCTCGGCTTCGTAGGCGACGGCGGCGACATGTACGAATCCCAGGACGGCTCGTACTCCAGCCTGGCCACCAGCGGCTCCTACCCGAGCGGCCACACCTACGGCGGCTACGAGGCCGGCACGATCCTGGCCACCCTCCTCCCGGAACTGGCCCCGTCGATCCTCGCCCGCACCTCGGAGTACGGCGACAACCGCATAGTCCTCGGCTTCCACTACCCCCTCGACGTGATGGGCGGCCGCATCACCGGCCAGGCCACGGTGGCCCACCGCTGGGCGGACCCCGACTTCGCGAAACTCCTGACCCAGGCCCACACCGAGATCGAGAACGTACTCCTCACACAGTGCGAGAAGCAGGGCTACGGCGACACGCTCACGTCCTGCGGGGGCGACCCCTACGCAGGCCTGACCCCTCAACAGGACGTAGACCTGTACACACAACGCCTGACCTACGGCTTCTCGCAGGTGGGCAAGGCCGGCCGAACCCTCAAGGCCCCCTCCGACGCGGCAGCGCTCCTGCTCACGGCCTTCCCGAACCTCACCACCGAACAGCGCACCCAGATCCTGGAACAGACCGCAACGGACTCCGGCTACCCACTCGACCTCACCGCGAACGGCGAGGCGAGCTGGCAGCGGATCAACTTGGCGGCGGCCATGTCTGCAAACGTGGTCGTGAACGCCGACGGTTCGGTCACGGTGACGAACTTCTCGGACGCGACGAAGGCGAGCGTCGCGGACGCGAGCGCGATCACGGTGGGCGGAGTCACGATCGACGGCTTCAACCCGAACGTCACCACGTACGTGGTCGACTGGCCGAGGAGCGGGAGAATCCCGACCGTCACCGCGGTCCCGACCCAGCCCGGGTCACGGGTCAAGGTCACGAACGGCAGCCCCACGGTCTCGTCAACCACCTCGGGCTTCACCACCCGCACCATCAAGGTGACCTCACCCAACGGTTCGGTCACCCACACCTATACGGTCGGCTTCAACCGCACGGACCGTGCCGACCGACCGGCTGCCGCCGACAGCACCGAACTCTGGTCACCAGGCACGGCCTGGGCCGACACACGGGGAATCCGCCGGTCGAAGAGCACGCCCTGACCGTCGAGTGACGCGCCGTCCGGCCGGGTTTCCGGCCGGACGGCCTGCGACGGAGCGGAGTCCCGCCGCAACGAAGCGTCCTGCCACCTGAAGGAGCAGGTTCAGCCCTGCTTCGACGTGATCGGGACGGCTCAAGGGCTGAGGTCGATGATTCTGACGGGCTGCCCCCTCCAGGCCTCGGGGGCGGTGGTGGCCACCACCGCCCCGTTCGGGCGTTCGGCCGTAGGTTCGGCGGCGTGCCGCGTATGGGCCGGACCCCAGGACGTGTCGCGAGCTACGGCGAGGGCGGCCGGAAGATCCAGGTCGAGTACGGTGATGCTGGGCAGCGCGGCAAGGTGTTCGGCGGTTCCGGGTCGCACTCGGTCGGCTTCGACCAGTGCACATGCCGGGGCATAGAGAAACCAGCCCGCCTCGGCGTGAGCGCGGTGGATCAGCCGGGAGGCGAGCAGATTGCCCTTGCCGGCCGCGACCATCGCCGTCTCGTCCAGGACGACGTGCAGAGCCTCGGTCACCTGACCCCTGCCTCACTCAGCCGCCGGTCCAACTCGGTGTCCAAAGCGGCCTGTTCCTTCGCACTCGGGTCGTATCCATTCCACTCGCGCAGTGCGGCCCGCGCCCGCTCCGCGCGCGCGCTGCGCTCCTCGGGAGTGAGCAGCGTCTCGGCGAGGTGGGAAAGATAGCCCCGCAGGGACATGCCTTCGGAGGAAGCTATCCGGGCGAGCCGATCGCGGGCTTCGGCGGGGATGCGAATGTTGGCGTCGGACACGAAGACCTCCTCGTACGGATCCCGATAGAGTACGGGTACGGGTACGTACCCGTCCAGCGTGAGCAGCACAGCCGGCCAGGCCGGCCACGGGCACCGTGTGATCAGCGCGCCCTTCGCCCAGACCGTCCCACCCGGCCCGTCCGAACGCGGCTACACCACGGCAAGGGGCACGATCACGGTGAGAGCCCGACGGGTCAGGGCGAGATCTTCCAAATGCACAGTGGCGGCGCGGTGATCCTGACCCGGCTCCTCCTTCAGGCAGCCCGTTCGTCAGCTTCAAGGCTTCCGGCGAGCCCCTCACAGGGTGGAGACCAAGGCTTCCTCGCGAGGGTGGATGAGGGAACGGAGTTTGGCGCGGGTCTCCGAGTCCGTGGAGTACAGGACCGTTCCGACCATGCCCCGCGTCAGAAGGACCTTGTAGGTGTTTCGGATCAGCCGGTCCACGTCCGCGTCGGGCGTGGACTTCTTGAAAACCGGGTCCTTGGAGGCTGCGCGATCCACGACCCAGCGATCGTCGCGCCACACAAGATCCGGGCCGAGGATCACGCCGCTCCAGTCGTACTCGAATCCCTGAGCGGTGTACACGCAGCCCACCTGGCCGAAACCGGCCGGATCGGTGGCCCAGAGCGCGGCCGGCGGAGCACCGGCCACTGAACGTTCACCGAAGACGTTCCAGGGGCGGGCCCATTCGCCGATGACCACATCGGCCGGAAGCTGCTGGCCCGGCGGCGTCTTCTTGGTCCACGGCCAGCAGTACCCAGCCGACATCCGGGCGCTGTACCCGTCTGCCCGGCGTGCGACGAGGAACGCCTCCAACTCCTCTGGACTGTCCACGACCTCGAGACCGACCTTGCCGTCGGGCTCCCAGTCGACGACTCCGCCCGGTTCCAGGGCAAGCAGGCGGAGCACCCAGCGCAGGTAGGCGTCACTACCGCCGCACCGGAACTGACTGTCGAGGGAAACGACCCGGCAATGCAGCCCTTTCCCCGCCGCCGCAGTCTTGATCTCTTCCACGGTGCCCATCTCGCCCGGCCGCACTACCTGGTGCTGGTCCAGGAGGAAGACGGGTACGCGTGCCGCGTCGATCAGTTCGTCGATCTGCGCCTTGCCGGTTCTCTCCGCGGCTCGCGTGTAACGGTTGGCCGATGTCTCCCGAATGCGGTGAGCCTCGTCGCAGATCAGGACATCGAGACCGTTCCGTTCGGCGCTCATGAAGCTGTTGAAGTACTTGAAGAGATCCTGCACTTCACGTCTGCGTGCGCCCGCTACCTTGCGCATCGTCTTGGTGAAGGACTGTGATCCGGTCGCGTGCAGGGCCGCGACGCCTCGCCGGTAGAGCTCTCCGAGCAGCGAAAGCGCGATGACACTCTTGCCTGTGCCCGGACCGCCGGTGACGACGACGACTTCCTTGTGATCCGCTTGCCGCGCCCGTCGGACTGCGGCCAGTACGGTTTCGTAGGCCACGCGTTGTTCGTCGAGCAGGACGAACTGTTCGCGTTCCCGTACTTCCTGGGCGGCCACGGCGATCAACTGCTTTGAGGGCTGCACCTTGGCGGCCAGGAGCTCATCGGCGGCCGACGCACCGGGTTCGGGTGACAGCTTCGATCGCAGGTACTCGAGGAATTCTCCCCGGCGTTCGGCGGTGAACAGTCGTCCGCGTTCGCTCTGTTCCACCTCGTACAGGCCACTGACGCCGAACTCGGTGGCGTTGTGCAGATACGCGACGCCCGCGACGCGGTGCGGATGCTCGGCCAGAACCCGGTTGAAGGCAACCAGATAGTCGCAGTATCCCCGCACCTGCTCGATGGGGTTCAGAACGGGCTGCGTATAGGCGTCGATTCGGCAACGCAGCGGATCGCCGTCCTCGGGCTGCGCCTGGCTCCACTGCTTGAGTTCCACCACTAGGTAGGAGGGTTGCCGTGTCCGCGGATGGACTCCCGCGAGAACCACGTCGGCGCGCTTGCTGGTGAGAGGCAGCCCGTACTCGATGAGCATTTCCACCTGGCTGAGACCGGAGTCGACCAGTGCGTTCGCGAGCACGGGGAGGCTCTTCTCCCAGGAGCGGATCTCGGATCCGCCGGGCTTGTAACCATGCATGTGGACGAACTGGTCAGTGAGCCGAAGGAAGAGCGAACCGGCGTGGATCTCGGCGGCGACCGCAGAAGCAGAGTCGCGGAACAGCAAGGACAGCCCCCAGGCAGCACGAAGTAGCTCGTGCGGGTGGGGGCATGTCCTTCGGTACTCCGCCGAAGCGGAGCGGAAGCCCGTCGGGCCGCAGTGACGATTGCTTGAACCCTATCGAAGGAGATGTCAGGCCGCCCCACTCGGCTGCCGAAGTACGTGAGCCACACAGCGAATTGACCGTAGAGTGATCGACTGTCGGATGCGGCCCGACGGGCTTCCCTCAGGACATGCCCCCACCCGCACGAGTTTCTCGTGCCCTGGGGGATTTCCTCGTGCTCCTGCTGCAGCTTCCTGCGGTGGACCTTCTCAGACTTGATCAGCGACGCCTGCTGCTGTCCCATCTGGCAGCGCGTTGGCTGTCTTTCAAGAAAAAAGAAGTCAGCCAAGGAGAGAAGGCCGCCTGGAAGGAAAGCCTCATCCAGCTCGCCACCGACCTTGTGAGCGCGGACCGCGGCGACGTACGCATGCTCGTGGAATGCATGCCGGAGGGTGCCGGCACAGCGGTGGATGTCGTCCTGGTGGGACGGCACCCGGAAACAGACCGGGAATCGGTCCTGCTGGTGGAACTCAAACGGTGGAGTTCCGTCTCACAGAGCACCGAGAAGCCCGAAAAGGTCGTCGTGCCCGGAATGGCCCGCCCGAAGCACCGTCCCAGCGACCAGCTCAAAGCCTCCTACGACTTCTTCACCGGCGACAACGGCCCGCTGAAGGACATGCAAATCGACTTCGCGGGCCTCTCCTACCTGCACAACGCTCATTCCTCCGATGTGGACCCCTTGTTCTCCGCCCACACGTCCACCGGACCGCACACGTTGACCATCACGGCCGACACGCGGGCTGATCTCCTCGCCGACCTGAGGGAGCGCTTCGCAGAGAACGGAAGCGCCTCTGCGGCGGAGAGGGTTCTCCAGCGGCTGGCCATCCGGAACACGCCGCTGCTCACCGCCATGGTGTCGTCGCGAGGCGAAGACACCGTGTTCACCCTGCGAGGCGAGCAACGTCGAGTCTTCCGGGACATCCGTCTGGCCGTGGAGCGCCTTCCCGCGAACGAAGAACGTGCCGTCTTCGTCGTGGAAGGCGGAGCCGGAAGCGGAAAGAGCGCGATCGGTCTGGAACTGCTGGAGCACTTCTCAGCAGCCGGACGAACGGTCAAATACGCCAGCGGCTCCCGTGCGTTCGACGCTGCGATGAGGAAACACGTCGGCTACGGAGACGCGGAGTTCCAGAACAGATTCGCGTTCTTCAGCAGCTTCATAACCCCGCCGCAGCCCCCGTTGGACCTGCTCATCTGCGACGAAGCCCATCGCCTGCGCAACCGCTCGACATCCCGCTACCTGCCCGAGGAACAGTGGGGGAAGCAGCCGCAGGTGGACGATCTCCTCGACGCCGCTCGCGTGACCGTCTTCCTGTTGGACGGCAGCCAAGTCGTACGCCCCAACGAGGTGGGGACGGTGAAGCTGATCCGGGAAGCCGCGGAGAACCGTCACATCGTCCCCAGGATGTACGAGCTCCACAGGCAGTTCCGCTGCGGAGGCAGCGACCGATATCGCGACTGGGTCCACGATCTTCTCGGCATCTCCGGCCGTGAGCGGGACATCTGGATACCTGACGGCCTCATGCACGTCGAAGTGGCGGACAGTCCTGAGGAACTCGAGCGGATCATCCTGGATGAGGCCGAGGCAGGGGCGAGCGCGCGGATGGTCGCGGGTTTCTGCTGGCCCTGGACGCCGCTCCGCAAGGACAGGACGCTGGAGCCTGACGTGCGCATCGGGGACTGGCACCGCCCGTGGAACGTCAAGGGGGACAGGCCCGGTGCGAACGACGAGCCCCCGGCCAAGCTCTGGGGCGTACGGCGCGAAGGCGTCGAGCAGATCGGGTGTGTGTACACCGCACAGGGGCTCGAGTGGGACTGGTGCGGCGTGATCATCGGTGACGACATGGTCTGGCGCGAGGACCGCTGGGAGTACCGGCGCGCGACGCTGACCCGCGACAAGGAACGCGGCGTTCGGCGGGTGCGGACGCCGGGCTCGGCCGACGAGATCATCCGGGCCAGGAGCAATGAGCGGTTCGACGAGTGTGTGCGTAACGCCTACCACGTGCTGCTGACCCGGGCCAGCCGGGCCACGGTGCTGTATTCGACGGATTCCGAGACCCAGGCGTACCTCAAGAAGTTGGTCGGCCCTGTGGAGGACGGCGGCCTGCGCCCCACATGGCAAAGCCTGCCGCCTGAAGCGCGCGGCGTACGACTCCCACCGGTGCCGAAACGCGGGCGCAGGCGCGGAAAGGGCCCGAAGGCGGGTCCACAAGACCTGCAGCTGAGCTTCGAATCCCTGAGCTGACGGTCAGGTCCAGTGGTGGGGCCCGAGGACCCCACCACCCTGCGGCTACAAACCGCAGACCCGTGCCGCCGTCCGCACGACGCTCCACAGCGCCTTGGCCGCGAGGCCGGCGGCGATACGGAGCGCGAACTCGCGGTGCCACGCGCGCTGTGCCTGTGCGTTCTTGTCGGAGGCGATGCTCATGCAACAGCCCTTCTGCAAAGCTGCGAGGTAGCCCCCCGCGAAGGCGGTAGAACGGGTCCTGCCCTACCGGGCGGTCCACACCACCGAGGTGGCGTCCACAAGGGATGCGTTCCACTGCCAGACCTCTGCAGTTCCGACCGAACCTTCCGAAGAAGAAACACGGCGCGAAGCAACCGTAGCCGAACTCCGGTAATCCCGCAGATACTTGCAGACCAGCAAGGGTGAAAGGGCATCCCCGTAGACACCATCCTGGTCGAGCTGAGAAGGCAGACGAGTCGGGCTGTACGCCGGGTATTCCTGACGCACCTCTCTGACCTGCGGCTTCGCGGTTCGGATCGGCTGTGACCTGCTAGGTCGGGTTGCAGAGGCGACCGGAGGCAGTCAGAGGAAACCGCTCTGATTCGACCCCGATTCGACCGGGGCTGCTCAGAGCCGATCAGAGGCAATCGCCCTCCGGTCTGGCTCGGAGTCGGCCTAGGTCGGGCGGTGTCGGACAGGGTGTGAGCCTGCTGACGGCACCCCAAGTCGATCTCGGTCGAGCTGCGATGGGGACACCTGCCTCCAGTACCGAGGCCAGGCATACGAACGCCTCCAGGATTGCCGTCCTGGAGGCTTCGCTTGGCACCGATTGGAGGTCGGTCCGGACACCACCCGTGGTTTTAGCGGGCCTGGGTGGCGTCCACGTCCTTGCGAGACGACCCCACAGTGCCACAAACCACCCACCAGGCATCCGCATCCCGACAAGCAGTTCACCCAAGCGAGCGACGTGGCCTTTACAGGCTGCCGCAGGCTGCTTCCGATCTCGTCCTGCTCGGAGACCTCACCGGCCGCTACGCGGCAGGCAGCTACAGCAAGTTCGCCTCCGACGGTCAGAGCGTGGTCCTGCGCGAGAACCGCCAGGGCGCGGCCGAGCACGGCCACCGAATCACGTCGGCCATTGCCTGCCACGTCGCTCGCGCCAGCGGCACCGTCGATCAGCTGACGCAACTGCTACTGCACCCCGATCACGAAGGCGGGCGGCACGCCCGGAACATCGCGCTGCGCTCCGGGCAGGCACATGCCCTGGCATACATCGGCCGGGTGTGGGCCAGCGCCACGGCCGCGGTCAGCAGCACGACGATGCTGGAATCGAGGCACCACGCGTATGAGGTGCTCGCCGCGCTGCGCGATCGCATCGAGACGACGCCCTGGCGTGGGGAACGCGGGCGGACCGCGCTGCGGGTCCTGAGGGCGCATCTGAACTTCGCCGAGATCGCAGGCGGTCCTCTGCACCACGCCAGCGAGCGGCAGACCGCGGAGGAAGCGGGGATATCCCGCACGACCCTCCGGGCCGTCTACGAGACGGTCCTCAAACCACAGGGCTGGCTGCGACGCCTGCGCACCGGCCACGGCCGCGAAGGCTCGACCTGGTACCTCGCCGAGGCCGGCCCTGACCGCCACAGCATCCCCGCTCCGCCATCTCGTTTCCGAACCACTCAGTACCCCCCCGACCTGGCACTTGAGGAGTGGACCACCCCTGAGACGGGTACAACCGCCGACCTCGACTCCACCGTCATCGGTCGGCTGATGGGCCACGACGCCTTCGCCCACCGCGGTCTCGGCAGCGCCGCACTGGTGATCATCGGTGCACTGCACGCCCGTGCGGCGCAGACGGTCACCGAGCTCGTCGGCTCGTCCTCCGTCTCCCGCGCCACCCTCTACCGCACCTTGCGACGCCTGGCCGACCACGGCCTCGTCACCCACAGCAGTGAGACCTGGACCCTGGCGCCTCGCGCCCTGGAGGGCTTCGGTGACCTCCACCCGGAGGCTGCGGCCGACAAGATCTCCGAGCCGGCCCGCGGCTGGGACGCAGTCGCGACGCGGCACCGGACCGCAGGCGTCGCGTCCCGGCGCAAGGCGGTGCACGCCGCCGAACGCGCGGCGTACCAACGGGCGCTGGAGCGACTGTCGGAGCACCGCAGCAAGGCCGTGGTGATCGTCCGCGACGGACGTCAGGTGCTGGTTCCCGCGCCACGCCCCGACGAGATTCCCGCCGCTTGGCACGCCCCGGACGGCTGTGTCCTCGATCCGGTCACCGGCCGCGCCGCTCCCGACTGGCGGATCGCCACCGATGGACGGCTGATCCTCATCACCCCCGCCGACCAGCGCAGTTACGACGAGCTGACCGCCGCCCATGCCGAAGCCCGCAGCGAATGGGAGTCCGCAGCGTGAACCCACCCCTTCGACCCGCGGCCGATCACGAGGATCAAGTCACCGCGCACGCACTGCGGGAGCAGTACGAATCCGGTTCCACCGTGGACCAACTCGTGGCGAGCAGTGGCCTGTCGTACGGCACGGTCCTCAACCGGCTACACGAGGCCGGGACCGTGATGCGTACCTCGTGGCAGACGCGCAGGCTCCGCGACGGGCAAGCCCGCCGCAACCTCGCGGCCCGTCTGCGCGGCCTCTACGAGCAACAGGGCGCCACCCTCGCGGAGTTGGCCGTGGCGGGGTCCGTGACGCGACGTGTGGCTCGGCGGCTGCTGATCGAGGCCGGGGGCACGCCCCGCACCACCCAGCAGACGCTCCGTATCCGCTCCGCAGCCAGTACCGCACGGCGGATGAAGCTCGCGAAGTCCCTGCGGACTCGGTACGAGGCCGGCGCCACCGTGCCGGACCTCGCCGCGGAGTGCAACTACTCCATCGGCACCGTCTACCGGCTCCTGCACCAAGCGGGCACCCCCATGCGGCCCAAGCACCACCACGGCCCGGCCCGCACCCCAAGGAAACGGTCATGAGCGCCCCCGCACGGGCCCGACAGACCGCGGGACCGATGGCAAGCCATCCCGGATACAGCGCTGCTCGGGGTCCTCCTTCGCCCGCGCTCGGCCGCCACCGAACGTCGGCCTTCTCGCCGGCGCACGCAACCCCACACACCTTTCCCGATTCAGGAGATCAAGCACACGTGAGTGAAAACACCCGTACCAAGACCCTGGCCGCGGCCGCGGCCAGCGCCTGGGACGCCTTCGTCATCGTCGTCGGCATGCTCAAGGGCGGCACCGGCAAGACCACCTCCGCCTGGTTCATCGCCCTCTACCACGCTGTCGTCCTCGACCTGCCCACCCTGCTGCTGGACGCCGACGCCACCAGCCAGTCCGCCTACGACTGGTTCAAGGTCGCCCAGGCCGCCGGGTTCGAGATCCCCGCCAACGTCGTCATCGAGCGGTACCCGTTCGACGACATCGCCGAGTACATCCGGGCCAAGCGGGCCGAGTTCGGCGCGATCGTGGTTGACGCCGGCGGTGGCAGCGCGAAGCTGTTCTACGAGGCTGTTACCGAGGCGAACCTGCTGCTCGTCCCGGTCGCCCCCACCAAGATCGAGCGCCGCAAGCTCGTGGCCACCTTCGACGAGGCCGAGCGCGCCGCCGCCCGCAACGGCCACGACGTCACCGCCCACGTGGTCATGGTCAAGGCAGATGACCGCACCAGCCTGCCCGGCCGGGCGAAGCAGCAGCTGCTGGAGCCCGCCGAGGGCGAAGGCATCGGCCCAGACCGCGACGAGGCGTTCCCGCTCGCCGAGACCGTCATCCATTCCTGGGTGCACTACATGGAGGCCTTCGGCGAGATCCCGACCGAGCTGAGCGAGTACGCCGAACTGATAAAGGAGCTGACGTCATGAGCGAGCGTATGAAGCCCCCCACCCGCCGCACAGGCCGCACTCTGGGCGGGGCCAAGAAGGCGACCCCGCCGCCCCCTCCCCCGGCCGCCGAGCTCACCCCCGAGCAGTACGCCGCCGAACAGGCCGCCGCCCAGGGCGAAGGCCGTCCCCCTGCGGGCGAGGCGCAGGTTCAGCCCGGCCCTTCCGCCCTTCCCGCCGAAGCATCGGCACAGGGCCGGACCGGGGCGGTGCCCGAAGTAGCGCAGACCGCAGCCCAGCCGACTGCCGAGGCGCCGAGTGGCCCGGTGCCGGAGCCGGCCGCCAGTCAGCCGACTCACCCGGCCGTCGACGTTCCCGAGGCAAGGACAGAGTCCGCTGGGATGCCGGTGGAGCGGCAGGTATCGCTTGTGGTCCCAGCTCCCAAGTCTGCAGCACCTGCGGTCCAGGCCACGCAGCGGGCCGAACCTGTTGCGCAGCATGGTCCGCCTGCTGTCACGTCCGCGGTTGCTGGTGTGGCCCCGGCCGTCGAGGTGGCCATTCGCCCGGCCGTTCCCCCGGCGGCAGGCGGCACCGCGTTCCCAGTGAGGACCGATGGTCCAGGCCACCAGGAACAGCACGCTCGATCGCAGGACGCTCCCAGCGAGGGTGCTCCGTATGCGCACGGTCCCGGTCGTCCCAACGTTCCCGAGGTCGTCGTCGTTCTCAACCAGCGCATCATCGCGCGGGAGAGTCTCGACTCGTCGGTGCCCGCTGCGCTGAAGTTGAAGAAGCGGATCAAGCGCTTCGCGCTGGACAACGAGCTGGATCACCTGCCTATCGGCGACATCGTCTCGGTCGCGCTGGATGAGTGGCTCACCGCCCGCGGCTTCTGAACTCGGCCGTACGCACGGGGCGGCCGTCCCCACATCGGGTTCGGCCGCCCCTACCGACTATTCCAATAGGCCGTTAGGCGGGTAGCTATCCGCCTAGCCGGATCAACCGGGGAAGCTCTCATGCCTGACCACTCCCTCTACGCCCGCCGACTGCGGGAAATCGCCGACGCGCTCGACTCTGAGTGCGAGCCAACCGATGACGCTCTTTCGCCACACCCGGACACCCTGGAGGTCATCAGCAACCGGCGCACCAAACGCGGACAACTCAACTACGCCGTCCCCGAAACACTGCAGCTCCAGCGCCGGATCCGCCGTTTCCACGCCGATACCGGCCTACCGCACGGGGACATCGTGGCGCTGGCCGTTGACACCTGGCTCCGTGCAAAGGGATATCCGCCAGGTCTCTCCCCGGCCAGGACGACGGCGACATGACCAGGCAGACCGACGAGCTATGGGGAGAGAGCCGATTGAGGATCACGTGCACGCTGGCGAAGAGCTAGGGGTGTCCCTGCGCGCGTGGATCCTGGGCCGGAGGCCGCCCGGGGGTTGTCAGTGGCCGCATATACGCTCCCCCGGTGATCATTGACCGTGACGCTCGTGTTGTCCCTCCCCGCTACCCGGACCGTGACATCCGCAGATGGATGGGCGACGCGTTAGGCAAAGCCGACCAAGCTGACCTGCTCGCTGCGTACTTATGGGTGCAGGAAATCTCGATCGGCCGCGAAGCCTGCACCGGGCTGCGCCGGCAGAGAGATGCCCTTCGCATGAATCTTGAAAGGCTCGAGAAGCTCAAGGGAGACTCGCACTTTCGTGGCCGCACCTGGGACTTCACTCGGGTCGAACTTGACTCGGTCTTCGACGCGTTCATCAACATGGTGAAAGATGAGCTCGACCTCATCGGGCGCTGCTTGCAACAAGCGAGCCTGGCGTTCGAGGAACTCAGCACGCTGCCCGAAGAAGACCTGTCCACACGCTACGCTCCAGGCCGTGTCGACTCTCCACTGAACACGATCGCCGAGCAGTGGGACGAGATCACACCCAGCACAGAACGCTTCGCAGCAATGAATCAACGGGCATTGGCGGAAACGGACCATCTCGAAGCTGTAGATGACCGGAGGAACCTCTTCGCCCAGAGCCAGAAGAGTTACAGCCTGCGGCACATCCAAGAGTTCGATGGTAAGAACTTCGAGATTCTTGTCGCGTGGCTCACACACCGCGATGGGATGAAGGTGATCCGTCAGCACGGAGGCACTGGGGACCGGGGTGCGGACGTCATCTCTCAGACGCCGGACGGCCGGCGTGTGGTGGTGCAGTGCAAGCAGACCAGCAGGGCTGCCAAACAAATGGTCACCAGCACGAACGTCCAGACGTTCAATGGAACTGCTCGCCTCGAACACAAGGCTGACATCGCACTGATGGTCACCAACGGCACTTTCTCCGAGCCAGCGCGCGACTTCGCCAACGACCACGCGATCCACTTGATCGGTGCAACGGAACTGGAGCGCTGGGCTACATGGGGAGACTCCCTGTACGAGGTCGTGGGCATCTCGCGGGAGAGCACCAGTGAGGACCCAGCCTGATCCCTCGGGTCTGGTACGGAAGGCCGATAACACCAAGCGCGTTCCGCTTGGCTGCCCGCGGGGCAGAACTGGTCCTGTGCCCGGCAGCAGGATCCTGTTGCTGCCGGGCCTGGTCTCAGCGCGCGAGTCGCCGGGTCAGTTGTTCGGCGGTGAGTTCCACTCGTCCGGCTTGCGGGTCGTATCCGAACATGCGTGTGGGACGGTTGAGGTATTCGGACTTTGACGGGTACTGGAAGTAGAGGATCTGCCCGCACACGGGGGCTACGTCTCGCATCAGTGTGTCTTGGCAGGTGCCCAGGACGGTAATGCCGTGGGCGGTGGCGACTTTGGTGATCGCGCTGAGCACTTCGCGGCGGTGTTCTTGGCCCAGGGAGTCGCCTAGTTCGTCCAGGACGAGCACTCGGCCTTGGGCGTGAGGAGCTGCCAGGAGAGCGGCGAGAACGAGGTGGATGGAGAAGAGCTTTTCCTGGGCCGTGTTGGTGACGGTGTCGTAGGCGAGCATTGGGCCGTTGGGGTTGCGTCGCCAACGCGGTGTGACGGAGCAGCGCCAACCGTGATCGGTGTCCGTGGGCGGGTCAATCTGGTAGTGCAGATCTGCGCCGAAGAGGCCAGCGTCACGGTTCAGTTGGTCCAGCGCCGTGGTGATGTTGTCGAGGGCTCCGGCAACGCGTTGTGTGATGACTTCCTGAGTGTGTCGGAGTTCCTCGGCGAGGGTTTCCACCGAGCGGGAGATGAAGGCGTTCTCCTCAAGGCGCTCGGCACGCACCTTCTCTACCGTGGTGTGGATGTCGGCGTCCGCGGCCTCGTTTTCGGTGAGCCACTCGCTGAGAGCCTGGAGTGCAGCGTCGGCCTTGGCATCGAGGTCTGCGTTGTCGAGGCGGCTGGCGTGAGCGAGAGCGACGGTGGGATAGCCACTGGTTCCCGCCCGCAGAGAGAGGGCGACCATGCAGCCGTCGACGGTCGCGTTGGCGGCCATGTGGAGTTGGGCGGCGGAGCGCCGTTCCCGGGGCGGTTCCCCGTGGGGCGCGGCGGGTGGAAGTGGCGCTTCGGCGAGAAGCTGCGTGTACTGCGTGGGTAGCCAGTCTGCAGGCCAGTTCAGCAGCGTACGGGCAGCGTCCGCGTCCAGACCCAGGGCGGCTGCCGCGGTGCTGGCGCCGTCTCGTGCGATGACCGCCTCTTGTTCGCGGCGCTCACCGTCGCAGTTTTGGAGCGTGACGTTCGTTTCTCGGATGCGCCGCTCGAGTTCTTCGATCCGTTGCTTGCGGCCGCTGAGGGCGGCTTTGGCCATGGCCCAGGCGTCCACTGCCTCCGCGAGAAGGGTGGCGACCTGGGGAAGCGTGCGGCGCCTGTGGGTGAGTTTGTCTGTGGCTTCGCGGTGAACTTTCACCAGTTGCGGTAGGGCTTCGAAGGCCTGAGCCCGCTTGAGTTCAGCCTCTGCGAGGGTGACCCGGCGTGCGAGATGCTTAATCAGGTTTTCCGCTCTCTGCTGGCTGAGCAGGGCCTCGTCGTAACGGGTGCGCAGGTGGGCGCACAAGGCAGCCCGCCCGACGGTCGGGTTGGGGAAGGATCCGACGATGTGGACGCCGAGGGCGTCGACGCTGGAGTGCGGGGGCTGTTGCGTCCACTGAGTCTGGGCGGCAAGGGCGTGCAGGAACTGGCGTGCCGGTTCTGGTGCCGAGCGGATGCCTGCCGGCCACGTGGTCTCGTGGCTGGTGGGTGAGGTGGCGGTGGCGTTCCTGTCTGGACCCTCGGTGATCAGGACTGCGCCGGGCAGATCGTTCAGTGCTTCGAGGGCGGCGGGCAGATCAGTATGTGCTAAGCAGACGGCGTCGCGCCACGGGTGAAGGGCGGCTTCCCACCTGTCTCGGGTCTGGTCGTCGAGGTCGATCTGGTCAAGCAGGCCGACGCCGGTGATGTCCTCTTCGGCGGCCAGCGAGTGTAGGACTTCTCCGACGAGTCCTGCTTGTCCCTGCTCGGCTTTACCGAGTTGGTCTTTGTAGGTGTGGGCGTCGCGTTGGGCGATACCGCGGTTGATCTCGGCCTCTGCCGTCTGCTGGGCGAGCAGTGTCAGCTCTTCCTGGAGCGCGGCCGCGGTTTCGCCAGCGTGGGCGGCGCTGAGGGTCCGGGCCTCGTCTAGTGCCTTTTGCGCCTCGGCGAGTTCTTCTCCCAGGTGGCGTTCTTCGGTCTGTGCGTTGGTCAGGTTGGTGAGGCATTGGTCTTTGGTCTGCTCGGCTGTTTCGCAGGCCTGCTCGAGTGCGGTGAGGTTGGAGGCAGTGGCCTTCTGGGCCTCCAGATGTTCAAGAAGATCGGCCGTCGTCTTGAGGGTCGCCGCGGTCTGGGGCAGGAGGACCTCGGCACTGCGCAGGCGGGCGGCCTCGTCCAGCAGAGTACGGGCCAGGGCAGCGCAGCGGTCGGCTTCGGCGCTGCCGATTTTGCGACGGAGTTCGTCTCGGGCCTCTGCCTCGCGGAGCATGGTGTCTTCCCGGGCGAGTGCCTCTTCGTGCCGTTGAAGGGCCTTGGCGTACTTGGCTCGCTTGTCCTCCAGTGCCTTGCGCTGTCCCTTGTCGTGTTCGAGCAGGCTGGAGCGGCCGGACAGAGTGATCAGGGCATCCCCGATGTGATCGGGTGAGTAGGTGCCGGCTTCGAGCTTGAGCAGGGAGGGCCGTGAGCGTACCTGCCCCCGGGAAGCCACGTAGGCCAGTACCTTGGGCGATCGGCCGTAGAGCTGGTTGGCGTATTCGCTGGAGCCCAGTGCCTCTACACCGAGTTGCTGGTAGAAGGCCGGTGCTGCGCGGTGACGCTCGTCGTCAGTTCCGTCGGTGAGCAGGTGGACGCCGGGGTGGTGGCGTACTTGGACATGGGGTGAGTCGTTGCTGATCTGCAGCCACACGCTGTGCGGGCGGCTACCGTCGGATTCAGCGAAGACGCCGGCGATGTAGCCGCGGTCGGCTGCGTCGACCAGCTGGGTGGAGGCGCCGGCGATGACGGGTTCGAAGAGCAAGTTGACGGTATTGGCTGTGCCATTGCTGGTGATCTGCCACTCGGGGTCGCCCAGGAGCAGCGCCACGGCGGCGAGGAAGCTGGTCTTGCCTGACTCGTTGGAGTCCTTGGGGCCTCGGCCGGTCACAGCGATGAAGGTGCCAGGAATCAGTGCAACCGGGTCGCTGGTGAGCCGGGCGATGGCGAAGGTCTGCACAGCGACCAGTTGGCGGCTGCCGATGATGCCGGTGGACAGCTGGCTGTCGGGGCCGGTCGGGATGGTCACGGGTGCTCCTGGGACGGGGAGGTGGGGCGGGCGGCCTGGCGCCGCCGTGCAATGGCGCGGGCGAGGTGGCCGTCGGGCCGGCCGGCGAGGATGAGGTCCTCCCACAGGGCGGCGATGCGGGTTTCGCTCAGGCGCTGCAGGCACGGGCCGGGGACGTAGTTTCCTTGGCCGGCGGTGTCGACCATCCCTGCCGCGGTCAAGGTGCGCAGGGCCTCACGGATCGTGGTTTTGGTCAGGGCGCGATTGCGGGCGAGTTCGCGCAGGGTGACGGAATGCTGGGCGGCGTTCCAGTGCGGGTGCGTATGGCGTCCCTGGGCTCGCGGCAGAGCGACGGTGTGCAGAAGGACGAGGGCGAGGACGGTTCGCTCGGCAGGGCTCAGTGTGCCGATCCCGGCTGCGGCGAGTGCTTCGGCGACCGGGTCTGGGTATCCGGTGGTCCAGGTGCCCTGGGGTGTGCGGATGAGTGTGCGGCCGATGTCGGCCAAGGCGGCCTGGACGTGGGCACGGATGTCGGGGTCACTGAGGGCCGGCAGGTCGCGTGGGGGCAGTGGGCCTCGTGCGATTTCCAGGGCGGTGATGATGCTGCGGCTGATGTGCTCACTGCTGTGTCGAGGACTCGCTTCGGGCTGGGTGAGCTCGTGCGGCGAGGTAGCGGTATCTGGATCGTCAGCGTGCGACTCGGGGGGATGGGGTGCGCAGTGCACGGCGTGCTGCTGGTAGGGATCGGGCAGCCGGTGGTGGCCTCTGCGGAGCGCGGCGATCGTAGGACCGGGCAGCGTGGCCACGGCGGGCCCCAGATGCAGCAAGGGGCCGACCGCCACGATGAGCCCGTGTCCGGGCAGTACGCGTTCCAGAGCGGTGGAGACGCTCTTGCAATCCGCGCCCAGGTGCGCGCAGGCGGTCTCGATCAGCTGGGCGGAAAAGGGCTGTCCGGGGTAGTGCGGCAGGGTGGGATCGGGCCACGCGGCCTTCAGGCACAGGGCCCAGACCAGGGTGGGGATGCGGGCCAGAGCAGCGGGAGCTTGCTCCCCCAGCTGCTCGACGTCCGGGGCGCTGCCGGCGGGCCATCCCAGTCTCAGCCTCGTCATGCTCTCCCCGGCGGCCCGGAGCTGCAGCACGGTCCGGCCAGCTCGCCCGGCGGCATCGGCGGTTTCCTTGAGCAGGGCGCTTCGGGGGGTGGCGACTGATCCGGCGGCTCGGATGGCGGACAGCAGGAGCGCGGAGGGGGACGGTGGGGCGCTGTCACCGGTCACGGTCGTGGCCTCCCACGTCGGTTCCGGCGTGGAGGGTGATGTCGTGGAGGTAGGTGACCTTGGCGGTGGGATCGACGCGTACTGGCACGGCGATCTCGATGTGGCAGTCGACGAGGGGATCCGCGTCGGCTGCCAGGAGTTCGACCAGCAGTCGTCCGGCTCCGGGCCAGCCTCGTGCTTCGAGTACGTCGGCGAGGGCCGTGTGCTGCTGTCCGCCGAGAAGGTCCTCCAGGAGGATTTCCTGGCGGAGGTTTTCGTGCTGGGTGGCGTCGTCCAGGGCGACGAAGGGATCGGCGTCGTCGTCGGGTGTCGGCTGGGGCGGGGCCGGACGCGGTCGTGGCGGCCGCTGCGGGGTGTACGAGGCTGCGGTGTCGATCACATGCTGGCCGTCGATCCACACCGGGGGCGTGTCGGCGACGAGGGACTCACCGAAGTGTCCGAGACGGTCGACGCCGGCGGTTTTGGCGAGGTGGAGGTACTCGGCGGGGGTGAGGACGTCAAGGTTCAGGCTTCCGCCGCCGTGCTCCAGGATTTTGTCGATGGCCGCGATGAGTTGCTCGCGGTAGAACTGTGCGGCTTCGATCAGCGCGGTGGCCGCGTCCTCCAGCACGAGGTCTCCGGAGAATGCCCGGGTGACAAGCTCGTTCAGGTCTGTCACTTGGCGGGTGAAGTCGGTGTGGTCGTGCTGGCGCTGGGCGTTGATGAGTTCTGCGGGCGTGGCCATGATGACCTGCCGCTGCAAATCCAGTGCGAAGACCGTCAGACCGTGCCGGCATGTTCGCAGTGCTTCCAGCACGGGGGTGGGATCTGGGTCGTCTCGTTCCAGCAGCTCGCGTGTACGGTCCAGCAGGCCGATGAGTTCGTCGACTCCCCCGTGCAGGGCGAGGCGTTCGGCGGCGATGGCGCCGGCAAGGCCCGCGGGGCGCATGACGTAGCGGTCCTGGTGCTTCTTGAGTACGTAGGGCTCCAGGAAACTCATGTCAATCATCAGCGACAGGCGCGATTCCAGGACGGCCGACGGCCAGCCCCTCCCGCTGGGTCCCAGAAACTCCCGCATCTGGTTTCGGGTCAGTCCGCTGGAGGCGGCGTGCTCGGCGAAGACAGCGACGACGTCCGCGGCCAGGCGAACCAGTTCCGGGTCCTTCACCAGTGCCTCGCGGTGCGCTGCCAACGGCGCGAAGAATGCACGCCAGTTCATCAGCCGTTGGCCGGGCGCGAGGAGAACCTGGTCCTGCTCGTCCAAGGACAGCTGGCCGCTGCTCACCGCGTCTGCTCCCGGCTCGGGTGGGCGACCTCAGGTACGGGCAGGAAGGGCTCCAGCAGCTCGGGCAGGTGGGGGAGAACGGAGAGGTAAAGCGTCTCCTGCTCTCGTGATTCCCCGCTCTCGGCGACGGCGCGGGCCAGCTCGCGCAGAGGGCCTGTCACGTGCCGTGCCAGGTCCGCGGCATGTTCGGCGTCAAGGGCCTTGTCTTGTTCAGGATTCTTACGCCGCCGGTATGGGCCTTCGCGCCATAGGTCCACGTCCATTCCGACGGCGTGCACCGATGTGCCGAGCCGGCGGGACAGGTCATGGATGATGCCGATGCCGTCGGCGTCCAGATCACACCAGGCGACGATCGGCCTGGGCTGCAGCCACTGGAGGAACGTGACGAGCTGGTCGCGTGCGTAGCCGGCGCCCCAGACGCACAGCCACTTGGCGGTCAGCTCCGGCAATCTGCGACAAACTGCTCCGAAGGTGTCGGAGTTCTCGATCACCAGTACACCGCGGGCGCCACATTGGGCCTGGCCGATCACTCGGATGCCCTGAGAGGGCAGCCCGACCCAGGGTTGGGCGACCGCGGCGTCCGCGGCGACCTCGCCGATGTGCCACGACAGGGGTCCCTTCACCCGAAGATCGGTATCTTCTTCACGCACTGCGTCCTCGAAGTCCACGCCAATGAGGTTGGCAAACCCGACCTGTTGCTGTGCCGTCCACGTCTTGGAGCCGCCCAGCGCGTGAGCGGCCAATTGCTTCAAGGTCACTTCTTTCTCCCCCTGGCCACGCAGCTCCCACCACTGCGCGGCGGCCCGGACCGCAGCCTCGTAGACAGACCACGCCGCCGTCCGGACGCGGCTTCCAGTTGGAACGACCAGCCCGGCTCCTTCGGGGACTGCGGCAAGAAGCTGGCGCTCCTGCGCGAGCTGCTCTACCGGTTCCATTAGCTGCAGAAGCTCCCGGCGCGCACGGCGCGGATCACGCGCACCACGCAATTCCGCCAGGCGATCTTCCGCTTGCTCCTGCCAGGCCTGAGTCAACGTCCAGCGCACCGGGCGACCCAGGTAGAGCAATTCCTCGACCTCACAACGCAACACCACGGCCCCGCATCGGACCAGGTCGGCCGTCACTTCGAAGGCCTGCGCACCGAATCGCTTGACCACGGACGCCCACTCGCGTCGACCGGAGTCCAGGACCCACACCAGGTGCGACGCCGACAGCCCTTCGGGCGCTCCGAATAGGGGCACCTCACCGCCTGGAACCAAATCCACCCGCCTGACGTTCAACTGCCGCCGTCTATCACGCGGCAACCTGTCCTGTCCGTCTCGCCGTGTCGGGACTGTGACGGCACGCAGTCCCTCCGGTACTCCCTCAAGTGCGACGGGCACCCGCCCGAACAATTCTCCGAAGAGCAGCCCATCCCCGGTACGCGCGGCGACTCCCACAGGTCTCCCCCCCCCGGCCGTGGCCTTCGCCAGCAGCCCTGTCGCTAGGCCTCCCCGGCCCGATACGGCAGGGTGCCGGCCAACAGCGGCGTGTGCCCCATCGAGGCTATCGGTGCACTGAATACAGGACAGACCACATGAGTTGAGGCCTACATCACTTCTCGGGAATGTCATGATCACGTTGTTCGATCGGTAGTCCACGCCCATTAATCAGCCACTGGCCCTATCGAACCCGTCCGCCCGAGCGCAACCACACGCCCCCACCGGGTCCACGCGACGACGCGAAGCCAGCCGACCGTCACGACTAATAACAAATCGATAACTAGACGGAGCGCACAAGTGAACCTTTCATCCACATTAATCCATAAATAATTGAATGGAATGGGCCTCCTGTGAGCTTCCTGCTGTGCAAACCAGGGTCGAATACCAACCTGGTTTGGTTACCCTCTGCGCTAGGAGGTGAGGGCATGACCGATGCAGAGCTGGTAGTGGGCGAGGAACTGACGCGGCGCGAACTGCACCGGCGTTTCGGCGGGACCCCGCAGGGAGGCATCGCTCCCTCCTCTGCGTCGCGGATGGTCATGCTCTTCACCATGGACAGTTCGCCTGCCTCGAACTACACCGGGTGGGGCGACGACGGGACCTTCCACTTCATGGGACAGGGCGCCCGCGGCAACCAGATAATGACGCAGGGAAACCGCTCCCTCTTGCGCCACAAAGAAGACAACCGCACGCTGCATGTCTTCCACCGGCTCCCGAACCGGCACACCGGTGAGGCTCCGCTGTATCGCCACTTGGGACGCTTCCGCCTGGACGACGAGACGCCGTACTACTCCGCAGACGCCCCGGACGAGGACGGCAAAAACCGCAACGTGATCATCTTTCGCCTTCGGCCCGTCGGCGCGATCGCCGACGGCGGGCCACAGCTCACCCGGACACCGGCGACGACGGTGCGCATCGTCGAAGTGCAGCCGACATACCAAGCCAGGCACACCTCAGAGATCCGGCCGTCGCGTGCGAACACCGAAGCGCAGCTGGTGGAACGCTACGCCGCGTATCTGCGGGCATCGGGGCGCAGCCTCACCCAAGCTCAGCTGACACTCGCCGGCGAGACGACGTCTTACCGGGTGGATCTCCTCGACTCCACCGAGAACCGGCTGATCGAGGCGAAGGCGAGCGCAACCCGGACCGCCGTCCGTGAGGCGATCGGGAAGCTGCTGGACTTCCGGCGATTCTTCAACCCCACGCCCACCCTCGCGGTACTCCTTCCCTCACAGCCGCGAGAGGACCTGCTCGATCTCTGTGCGTCCCTGTGCATCGAGGTCGTATGGCCACGCGAAGACGGAGGTTTCGTATCGACCCATGACTGACGGTCGGAATGACACCGCACAGGCATGCGACGCCATCCCGACCGTCCTCCCGGTCTCACAGGGTTCCTAGGCGCTGTGAGTAACCGCACCCATGTCCAGCATTGAACAGGAGCTTCTCCAGTATGTCCGATAGCGGCACCACTGCCGAAGGCAACCACGGAACCGATCCGGCGATCCTCTACATGTACAGCAGCGCGCTGCTGGCCGGAGTCCTGCTGATCATCATGGGGCACACCACCCCGCTGGAGGCCTCGGGGTACGTCTCCCCCTTCCTCGTCCTTTTCGAGCAGAGGCGATAGCCATACGCGACGGCCGCTCTCCGCAGAGCGGCCGTCGCACCTGTGCCGGGATCGGCTCGCGAGGGAGTCGGCTTAAGCAGCTGACGAATACCTCAGCATCGACGGCCAATTCTCTCACTGTCGGGCCTACTCAGGTCATGAGCGTGACCGCCGACGGCCAGTACGTTCAGACAGGTTCCAGCAGATCGACTACGGAGAGTCTGGTTTCGCCGTTGACGAGCTGGAGGGCGACCTCGGCCCGGGCCGCAAGGTCTAGAGGGGGGAGGTCCTCGGCGTACGCGGCGTGCACGATGCGGTCCAGGCCTGCGCCTACGAGCGGCGCGGCTGTGCGAAGCGACGCCTCTAGCGCCACGCCCTGGGTGGCACCGCCGTGCAGGATGATGTTCCGGGTCCGGTACAAGCGCCGCAGCGCGATCCGAAAGGCTCCCGCGACGTCGTTCAGAACTGGTCGGGGGTCTTGAACCAGGTCGGCCATGCGCTGGGCAGCGGGGTTGTCGGAGTATTTGGTGGGCGTCCGGGTGAAGTCCAGTGCCCCGGCTCCTTTGGTGCGCAATGCCTCGGCGACCAGCCTGGCGCGTTCCTGATTCGTCGTGCAGGCCGCGATTGCCTGGGTGAGGTCATCTGCTTCCCGGGGCTTGTGTCGGTGTGCGAGGGCGGTGAGCTCAGCCCGGGGCCAGGAGCAGGCGATGATGGCCGCCATCCGGTCGGCTGCCACCGCTTTGCCCGAACGCTCGTTCTCCTTGGGATCGTCCGGATGCGAAAGCAGCGATTCCACAGCAGCCCAAGCCCCGGCGACAGCCGGAGCCATCGGACCACGGTTGACCGCGGCCGCGAGTTCCAGTGCATCGTCGATCCGGCTGCGCTGGCTTGTGATTCGGTAGAGGTGTCCCTCGTTGACCAGGGTCAGGACATCCGCGCCCCGAGCCGGGGGTTCGAGCGGGACAGGCCTTGCGTGGCCTGCGACCCAGATGTACGGGAGAGGCTCTACACCGCCCCGGTCCCTGCGCAGGAACTGGGCGCGTGCGGTCATGCGCTCCACCAGCTGCCGTGCCTGCTCGGCGGCGCTGAAGGGGTCGCGGGCCTGGACCTGGTAAGTGAACCCGCCTCCGGGGCGGACACCCGATGTGTCGTGGCCGTGCTCGCGCAGCCAGCTCACGACCTTGCCTTTGCCCATCCAGTTCTCCAGCGGCTCTGCCAGCTCCCGCCGGGGCACCTTCTCCAGCACCACCAGCACCTCGAACATGCTGGCCGGGGTCCTGGCGAGTTCTGCGGCGCTGTCTGCGATGTCTGCCGTGGTTGCGCGGGCCTGATAGAGATCGTTCGCCCATGCCTTCAGGTGGCTGGCGCTATATCCCAGGTCCAGGAGGTGAGAGGCGACAGTGCGGGAGTAGCGCTCCGGCTTGACGCGCTCCTCGACGGGAACATTTACGGCGGCTGCCCAGCGTTCCAGGTAGCCGGCCCGCACGTGGCCGATGATCTCCTTGAGTCGGCGGCGGGTGGGACTCGGATCCGGCAGCGGCTTTTTCAGCAGCTCAGTGAGCTCCTTGCGCAGCTCCCTGTCGCCAAGGCCTCGATCGGGACCGATCAAGGCGTTGAGCTCATTACGTTGCCAGTCACAGGCAGTCTGTGAGAGCACCCCGTGGGCCTGCCAGTAGCCCGCCTCCCACAGTTCTTCCAGAGCCAGCACGGATCCTATGTCCCACAGCCGACGCGCCCATGGCGTGCCTTCGTCAGTAAAGTAGTCCGCCATCCGGGCTAACACGTGCCGGGCGTAGGGCTCCGAAGCAGGGGGCGATGCCATCGCAGCACCCTAGCCGATCACCACACTGCGCCCTGCTCATCTAGCAAAGTCCGTGCTACATTGGCAGCAGACTTAAAGGGGCACTCGCCGTTCTGCGGCCACTGCCCCTTTCTTCTTTTTCTTCCAAGGCAGCTCCCCTGCGGTCCGAGGTATGTCCAGCTAGGACAGCTTCTGGGGCCGGCGGACACTGCGCAACGGCCCCCCGAAGCTGGCTGCGCGCGGTGACTGAGCACACGGCAGTGGTCTTTACACCCGCGCTCCGTGCTCACCCCGGCGCCCATCAGTGACTCTTGGAGCACCGCGCGGCAGTACGTCAAGGGCCGGGCGCCTCGACGGGCGCCTGCACACCACACGCGCGGGCCTCAGAACGAACCGCCAGATGGCAAGCACAGGCCACGACCCCACACGTCTGACGAAATCACGATCCTCGGATTGTCAGCTCGAACCATTATGGGCAGATTTACCGGATTCTTCCTGAGCGATGTGATTGACGAGTTCCCCCGGCTCCACATCGAGCCCTGCAGCGATATCCAAGAGCGTCAGCACGCTGGGGCTGCGCTGTCCGTGCTCGATATAGATGAGGCCGCGAAAGCTCAGCCCGCTGCGCTCTGCGAGTTTTTCCAGGCTGTATCCCCGCTCCTCTCTGAGGCGACGGATTTGCATACCCAGGGACAGGAGTCGCGGGTCCGGTGACGGTTCACGTGCTGACACACGGCGACTCGACCGTCACACCTTTGCGTGCACCATGAACAGCTGTGCATAACTACTCGTCGTAACGGACAGCATCGCCGTGGCGGGCAGCAACAACGTCGTCGCGCCCACCGCCTAGCCAGTGCAAAGGGTCGGCGACAGGTCCAGCAAGCTCAGTTTCGTGGACGGGGCAGATGAGCAAGCCAATCGATCCGTTCGATCGCTGGCACAAGAGATATCCAAAACCAGAACGCGGTGACACCCCGTGCCGGTGCAGCACGCCACAGCAACCTCTGTACCCATCTGCGGACCACGGCCGAGGCCATCGCTGGCAGGCCCGGTACACCGACTCCGCAGGAAAGGAGAAACGGCCGACCTTTGCCACCTGGCAGCAAGCCCGCAGCTACCTGGACGAGGTGCTCACGGAGATCGAAGGGCAGACGTCGCGCGACAGTAATCCGGGCAGCCTGCCGGTTGAATACTTCGCAACCGAGATGGTGGAAAGGAGACGCAAGCGGAAGAAGAACACCAATACCTGCGACACCTACGAAAGCCATCTCCGCAACCACATCCTGCCCTTCGCCGGCCACCGCCGTGCAAGCAGCCTGCGCCGACCCGATTCCATGGCCTTCGTCGACTTCCTCCTCGACAAGGAGGGCCTCGACTCTGCCTGCACCGTCGTCCAGATCTTCAAGACCTGGCGCATCCTCGTGCACTACATGCTGGACGAGGACGTCTCGCTACCTGCCAACATCGTGGCGAGGATCGACCTCCCTGACGTCACACCACGCGTCAAGGTCGCACTGTCTCCTGGGCAGGTCGCCGCGGTCGCGGCGGCAATGCGGAAGGTCGCGCCGCGCTACGAGGTCCTGATCTGGCTCGGAGCCTGCGCCGGACTACGCCAGGGCGAGGCCTTCGGGCTGAAGCGAAGCCAGGTGGCCTGGAACCACGACCTGCTTCACATCGAAGAACAACGGCAGCGCGGTAAGGCCGTACGCCTCAAGACCAAGGCCAGCTACGCCACCTTGCCAGTGGATCACTTCCTCATCGAGCGGCTGCTACACCACGTGTCACGTTTCTCGGAGCCGGAACCCGTCTCACCAGGCGCCGAGCGCCGCCGTCGGGCACGCGGCTACGTCGAGCCACCGGACGAGGACCTGATCGTCACGAACCGTTATGGCCGACCCGTACTGATCAGCGACTTCCATCAGAAATGGCGAAGGACGGTGAAGCAAGCCGGGCTTCCGGACAGAACCCGTTTCCACGACCTCAAGCACTTCTACACCACCACGCTCGGCGGGTCCGGCAAGCACGACCCGAAAACCGTGCAAGCACTCTCCCGGCACGCCAAATTCTCCGAAACCTGGGATACCTACGCCCACCCACCCCTCGCCATCGAGGAGGTCACGGTCACCGTGTTTGGAGCCGCGTTCTCACTCATCGACAGACCAGCAGGCGCGCTGCGGAATTGGGCAACACTTGCTGCGCTGGCGTCAGATGTGTCCTGACATCACGCGCTTCCCGACCGGTTGCCCCCGCAGACCGACAACTGCGGTCACCATCGATCACACGGGCCCGTGCAAGTCCTTTATACGGTCCACAGGAGCTTGCTGATATTCAGCGACATTCGAACGTGCAGGTCGCCACGCTTGCGAGAGTGACAGAGCAGGCGCCTTCTATGCGCTTGGCCGCAGGTTCGAGTAGAGAAGGTGATACCCCTGGGCCCCTAGTCAAGCTCGGCAAACGTGCGGCTACCTTCCATGACCTCGCGCATTGACAGGCATCCCTCCCCCAGCTCAGAAGCCGGTCGAATGCCGACGGGCTCACTGCGAGGGCTGAGCCGAGCCGGCGTGGCCACGGCAAGTGGTACGCGCCGGTCTCGTAGTGGCTACGCCAAGTGATCAAAGCGAGGGCAGGGCCGCGGTCATCGTGGAGGACGAAATGCTCGTCAGCGCGTAGTTCCAGGGCCGATCTGAGAAGTAAGGTCGGGGCTAGCAGTGGCTGGTGGACGCCCAATCCGAGGCGAGCATCGTCGAAACCGTTGCCGACTCCCTCTACGTCAATTGCAATGAGCGGTCCACTGCGGCGAGGGACCTGAGCAGCGGGCTGAGGTGGTGCCGCATGGAACCAGTCGGAAACGTGGCCGACGGCGAAAGGCTGGCTATCAAGGCCCGCCTGGTCGTCAGGCAGTCGCAACTCCACGGCCTGGGCTCGAGTGGCAACCCGCAGCGGATGACGCGCCGAGCGTGGTGCGTCAAAGGTGTGCTCCTCTGACACCGCAATTATCCGCCAACCCTGGAACCGACCCGTCTCCAGGACGGTGCAACGTGCCAGCGGCGCAATGAGTGATGTGATGAGAAGGTCAGCCCTGACTCTCTGGGCCGGTCGCGGTTGCCACTCGGGCTGCATCTGGGACCAGGCCGGATCGCCTGGCCCTGGGGGCGGCGGCACACTAATCCGGGGGTGGCGTGTCGCCTCGATCGCTAGTGGCAGTGCGGGGTCGTTAACCAGAAGGCGTGCGAGAGCGTATTCCCATGCGGCGGGATCTGTAGGCGGCACACCAGAGGCAACCAGGCTCGCACGCCCACCTGCCGCTGTTCGCTGGAGTATGTCTTCGAGCAGGCTCGGCCGCCCGGTGAAGGCATCGGCCCAGCGCCTGTGCATTCTGTCGGAGAGCTCCTGATGCTCATGATCGATGGCCTCGGCGGCACAAGGTTCAGCCAAGGCACGCTCAAAGCGTGCCGTGACGGCTTGTCCGAGGAGCGGAAGCATTTGCTCAGCGGAACTAAGTCGTTCTCCGGCCAGCATCGCGACCATCCGAGCTGCGTCACTGACCGGGATCTCATCAAAGTCGGGCAGCCACAGCTCGTCACCTCCGTGAAGCAGCGAATTGTCTGGTGCGGTCATCGGGGGTTCAGGGGCCTGCTCTCCCAGCAATTGAGCCGCCAAGGCTCGTACGGTCAGGTGAGGACCGCGGGCCAAGGTGTCGAGGGTGTCGTGGCAGGCGCGCGCGATGGCACGACGCGCGGGTTCGCCTGCGTCGTCAACAATAGTGAGCAGCCAAGAAAGGACAGCAGGCTCCGTCAGGCTAGGCAGGGTCGCGCCCAGAGCGGACGCAGCCACATCTAGGTCAATGTCGAGCAGGATCGTGAAGCCTAGGAGCGCGCGGCGGCGACTCTCCTGACCGGGATGGGCGAGCGCTCCAATGATTGCCTTGGCGAAAACAAGGTCAATGTCGGCAGGCGCCTCGCCTTCGGGCACAGCTGCCTCGGGCGTGTAGGGGTCATCGGGGTCGTCGTCGTCTGCCATGCGGGGTGTCCTAGCCGCGATCACTGCGTGTGCCTGGTCCCAAGCAGCAAAGGCAGTGTCGAGCGGCGCGGGTCCTGCGACAAGGGCCCCGTCAGTGAGGGCGAAGATGAGGGCTTGAGTCACTCCGTATGTGGTGCCACGCCCGCCAGCGACCACTCTGGCGATTTCGGAGGTGACGGTCGCAAGCGCTATGTCTGGAGCCAAGTTGGTCGCACGATGAAGGGAGTCGAGTTCGGTCTGCCCGCCGAAATTCATCCAGCCGCCCTGACCGCGGGCATGTGTCCAGGCCAGGGCGAGCGCCACTGCAGCAAGGCGAGGGTAACCGAGCCGTTCGAGTCCATGCCCTACAGACGCGAGTAGGCCGTCACTCTCCATGAGGCTTGGTGAAGTCGCGAGAGCGTGGAGGGCCACGACGGCACTCGGTTCGTCACCTGCGTCGGCGAGCTCCACGAGACGGTAGCCAATGGCGTTGGCAAAGCGGTCCACGTCCCAGGCAGAATCCGCACTCTCGTGGGGCCGTCGCCGCCAAACCCTGACCGCGCGGGCAATACCTGCCGGACCCTCGGGCAACGAAGTACGAACCCAGTTGTTGAACTTGGGTGGTTGTGGCAACTGCCTTGAGGCTCCACGCGGGGGAAGGACCGGACCGATGGCAACCTGCGGTGCGTTCACCTGTGCCGCAATCGTGTTGAGCACTTCGATGCGATTGGTAGTCTGGTGGGCCTCCTCATCGTCGGTGTCCGACTCCCTCAGACTGCGCTCGTCGGCGCGGGCCAGCAGAAGATTCAGCAGTTTGCCGGGCAGATCTGCCCCTGACCCGTCAGCCATCGCCGCCACACGTTTGACCAGGTCGACGTCTTCGTCATACAGGGCGGCGGGCAGCGCTAGGCGGAGTAGGGCCGCGACGACCGGGGTGGCTGTGTGTTGCCAGACCCGCCACACGTCCTCGATAGTCTGGCTGTAGAGGTCGTAGGCCTTTCCACATCGACGCAGAAGCGCCGGCACGGTGAGATCCACCAGGGCAGCAGGATCGGCCTTGGCCAGGACAGTCCACCATTGAGCCCAAGCCTTCCGGGTTCCTCTGCCATCCGTGTGGAGGGCCACTCGCTCGCAGGTCGCCTGTGCTCGCGCCAGACGGACGCGGGCGCGGTTTCGATCCGCGACAACTAGGTCTGACAAGGGGTCGAGAATGTCGTAGACGGTCGCGTCCTTTCGCCAACCGTATGCTGTCATCAGTCGGCAAGCCGCATGCCAGTGCTCTTGCGCCTCGTCGAAATCCCCGAAGGCAATGGCCAGGCGCGCAGCCTTAAGTCGGTATTCAGCCGATGCCGAGTAGTACCGACCTCGCCCTCCTTCTGCCAGCGCCTTGTCAACGAGCGCCTGGGTAGCTGGTCTGCGTGCCGGTGCGGTGGTCTCATGAATCGCGATGGCGAGCAGGGCATCCTGGGTTAGAGGGCCAGCATCCATACCTCGCAAGGACAGCCCCAGACCATCGGCAACACTCGCGAGAATCGAAAGTGCCGTTGGCCACTGCTCGTCACCGAGCAGGGCGACCACGCGACGCAGGGTCTCGCCGATCTGGGGATGGATCGGATACAGATCGCACGCCCGAGGTGTGCCTTTGAAGGGGCGTAGGTCGCCGGTGAGCAGGTCGAGCGCTCCAAGCGCCTGGCCGGCACACTCGCTGGCTGGGGCTGCTTCCGCCTGAGCCAGCGCCAGCGTGAATCGAAGCCAGCACCGATACCACCCCTCACCGGCCAGCATGCCCTCGACCGTCGCGAGGATCGCACCATCTCGATGAGCCGCAAGAACGCACAGGTCCAGCCACATAGGCACCGCGCCGTCAATGTGTACCGCCTGATCGCTGGTCACAGAGCGGGTTGCTTCGATCAGTTGGACTCTCAAGTCAGCGTTCTTGGATGGCCCCAGGCTCTGCGCTTCGGCACCAAGCGCGATGAGTCGGTGGGCGCGACCGAACGGGTACTGGTGCGAGGCGCTGTCCACAAGTTGTGCAATAAGGCCGTCTTCCACCGACCCCGAATCCAAATTGGCGACTTCGGCCAGAGCGAGAGCCGCGTGTCCGGGGACATTGAGCAGATCGATCAGGTGTGAGGTCTCTTCGATGCCGAATACGTCCGCGACAATCGGAATGATTTCATCAACCGGCAGCTCGCTGTCATTGAGGTATTCGGCGATCCTGGCGCGTCCATCATCATCGCTCAAATCACCTGTGAACCGCCGGAGTTGGCCACGCAGCCAGGCTAGCCCGACAGCCATGTCAGATTCGGGTCCGTAGGATGTGTTATCGCTACTCTCCCAGGCCGCATACGCGGCGATATATTCCGGCCACGGTGGCGCTACACCGGCCGTGTCTAGGGCGCTGCAAAGCTGCAATCCCGCCCTCGCTGGCAGGGACGGCTTACCGTCAAACAGGAGACGGCTGACAAATTGCTGCTCTCCAAGCAACTTCAGTGGCACGTCGACATGTTCGAGTAGGACGGAGTCCAAGCGCTCGTACTCGAATGACTCGGCTGCGCGGGCCAGCTCCACACATCTCGCCAGCGCCGGCACATCACGGAGGTGCGCGGCGCTGCCACTGGCAAGAGCGAGGTTGACGGAAATGGCAGAGGCCGGATGTCCTGCAGTGACCGCATCTGCGGCGAAATTAATGTTTACCAGGTCGAGTGCCTCTCGGTGCCGACCGGCCGCCGCGAGAGCTGGCAGCAGATGCCGAAATGCTCTCTCATCACGGAAGAAACCCCGCTTTAGGAGCCAGTCGATGATGAAGCTCAGATTCGCGGCCAGCGCGCCCGGCTGCTGATCCATTCGACGCCGCAGAAAGCGTGCGAAGGATTCGTGGTAGACACGCAAGCCGCCCTGAGTGGCCCGTTCCGCTAGTACAGGGGCGAGTGTCGCAAGGGCCTCATCGAGCCAATGGGCCAGGTCCGGCCTCATCTCAGCCAGTTCAGTCCTGGTGACCGGAAAATCGAGTAGACCCACAACCTCAGCAACGACGGAGCCAAGCCCCAACCTCACCATGAGATGGGCGTAGTAGTTCTCCAGTGTGCCGTCAAACTCAGGTAGAGAACGCAACAAGCCGACGAGATCTGCCTGGCCTGCGGGACGCCGTAACACTTCGCGGCAGAGGTACGTCGCATACAGCGCATTACGCCGAGATCGGTCTCTCAGGGCTGCAATGAAGTCACCATTTATCATCTCGTCGGTCAATTCCTTGGACGCTTCCGCGGCTTCGACCAGTCCGAAGCGGTCGACGAGTTCGTGCAGTTCTGGATCGCTCATGCCGGGGATTGATAGTTCCTTTGCCTCGCCTTTCCGCAGAGGTTCGAGGTGAACGCCCGGCTGGCTCAGCACGATCAAGACGCACCCGGTTGGCAGCTCCATCGCAGCAAGGTCTGCGGCTAGCGCTGCGGATGGATCGGCCCCTGGGCGCGCCGGAGCGACGCGCGCGACATGGTCGAGGCCGTCGACGATCAACGCCACTGGCCGGTCCGGACGGGAAAGAACAGCTTGCGCGACAGTACCGATCAGCGCGGCTTCATCCGCTGCGAACCTGGGCCTCAAGTCCGAGACTAATGCCCCATCCAGGTCCGCTAGTCGCCCAAGGAGACTACCGAAAACACACTCCGCATTGACCCGTTCATCACGCTGATCGGTCGTGTCGTTCAGATAGCAGAAATGTTCCGCCACGAGCCAGCCGGATGCCTCCAGCGTCTTGATCAGCTGGGCAGTCAACCACGACTTTCCCTGTCCCGGGGGCCCTGTCAGCAACAACGGCACACCATGCTGGGCTGCCTGACCAGCGGCGTCTTCGATCTGCGCCAGGGTCGAGGGACGTCTTACCTCGATCGCATGGTCGACCGGGTCGACCCGGTCGACTGCACCGAAGTCCTGTCGGAGTTTCGCACGGCGCAGCAGTTCCCCAGCGGAAGGCGCCACGCGGCCCTGACGAGCCTGCCGCGCGTAGCCCGTAAATGCCTCCGCGACGTCCGCGGCGGATCTGCCGGCGTTCGGGTAAGAACCCGCACCAACCTCAGCACGCACTCTCGTCAGCAGGATCTGCTCTGCGGCATCGGGGGCCACCAGGCTTCCGCTTGAGCTCGGAGCCTCCACCTCGACGAACAGTCGTTCACACAGCCATACGAGATCCGACCGGTCCACCGCCCTCGGCCCGGAGCGCAGGAAGTCGAATGGCGAGCGCGCAGCCGTTCCACCGCCTTGAATCAGCGGCCACAGACGATCGACATCAAAACGAAGGCGCAGCGTGGGCATGCCCGCGACGAATGGCCCAGGATCAGGAGTGGCGGGCACCAGGACCTCTGTGAGCAGTTCCTCCACCGGCCGCACGTCACGGAGGATCACGCGGAACAGGCACTCAACTCCGGAGCCTGGGCCGTCACGGTATGCAGTAGCAGCTGCGACAAGCCTGTCCAGACGAAGACCTCGCCTATCGTTGGTAAACGTCTGGCACGTTAGTTGCTTGTCATCACTATCCGTGTGCTTGAACTGAGTACGTTCGTGCCGACCGCTCGCCGTCGTTACCGTCAGGTCGTCGAATCGATCGTCGGGCACCAGTTTCTCATCGACCCGCACGACGGACAGCGTCCCGAGCGTAAGGTCGACCAGCCGCATCGCGCAGAGCAGGTCCTGGTACTCGTAGCCGCGATGAGCCGGTTGGAGGGCAGGCATCCACACAGGCTATAGACGCCCATTGGAGAGTGCGGCAATACAGCGAAGATTCGCCCTCCTACGCATATATACCTGGACGTACGTGCCCTTGGCTGGACCACTCTCCCGACTCCTCGCAACTTGGATCCACGTACCGAACTCTTCGCGGAACAGGTGGGGTTGCAGTCCGCGGGCTACTTGAAGGTTGAGTCACCGCCGACGCGAACAAGCATGCGCGGCGCTGGCGGCGCCGTTGACGTCCTCGGCCTTCTCCGTCGCACTCACCGGCGGGATCCGGTGCTCGAAGTCGCCGTTGCTGTTGCGGAAGTCGGTGACCTGGATGACTGAGATCACGTCGATCGGCTCAGGCTCCGAGGCTCCGGTACGTAGGTGTCGCTCATCGCGGCTGCCCTTTTGCGGACAGCCGCGCACAAGAAGCCCCCGTGCGGGCGGCGGATGCACGGCACTGGCCATGCCCGAACCCTAGGGGCCCATTGCATGCGTGTTCTTCATGGCGGCATCGTTCCGTTGGGCCATCTTCCAGACACTGGCAATGTTCACCAAGCTTGCGGTGTGAGGCACCGTCAGACGCGATTCGTAGTACCTTGTGTGCCTCAGCGCCAAGAACGGCCTGGCCGCGACCGGGATGCCGGTCTGGAGCGGTCACCTTGGTCGAGAACATTGGGGGGCGTCGTGAGTACCGCGCCGCGGTTCATGGCTGCGAAGGCACGTCCACTACCAGTCGTTGTGCTGGCGGACGTGAGCGGAAGTATGGGGGAACCCCAGGAGAAGATCGATGTACTCAACGAGTGCATCCGCCGCATGCTCAGCGACTTCGCAACGGCCGACGTTGGGCGGGGCGTCATTCACGTCGGAGTAATCGCCTTCAGCCAGGATGGCGCCGTTCTGCACCAGGAGCTGGTTCCTGCAGCCAAAGCTTCGTGGACCGACATGCAAGCCCGGGGCGGCACCCCGCTGGGCGCCGCTCTCGCGCTCGCCGACGAACTGCTGCGTGACGAGGCAACTGTCCCGCCCCGTGCGTTCTCCCCCACCCTCATTCTCGTATCCGACGGGAAACCCACTGACGACTGGGAAGAAGCACTCGACCGTTTGCTCGACTCCCCAAAGGGTTCAAAGGCCACCCGACTTGCGGTCGCTATCGGCGGGCCCGGCATGACCGAGCAGGCGAAGGCTGTGCTGCGACGGTTCGTCAGCGATGAGGCCAGCGGCGTATTCGAGGCGCAGGATGTCAGTCGGATCCAGCAGTACTTCCGTTGGGTGACGGTCACTGTCACTCAACGCGCCCAGAGCACCCGCCCAGACCGGGCACCAGTGTTGAACCCCGAGGACCTGTCCGACTTCGGCGCCTGAGCCAGCAGAATCGCGCAGCGAGAGGAAAGCCGGTGACATCGCGCTGGGACCTCGGCGGGCTGCTGCGGCCAGTCGAGGACGAGTATCACCAACTGTGGTCGCTGTCTCATTCCATCGGGGCCGGTGGCCAGGGCGAGGTATGGCTGGCCCGAGGGGGACGCACCGCCATCAAGATGATCACGGTTCCGACTCAGGAAGCGGCCGAGACCGTACACGCTCGGCTGCGGCGTATCCAGCGACTTCCGCTGGACGATGTCCCACTGGCCGGCGTACTGGCCTTGCTTGCCCCTCCCAAGCTTGGCTACGTCATGGAACTCGCGGACGAGATGGTGCCGTTGGACACGCTCTGCGTCTCCGATGAGAAAGATTTAGCGGCCTGGTACCTGCGTACCGGCGGACTGGAACGCCGACTGCGTCTGCTGGCCAAACTCGCAGACGCCATCGCCCGCCTGCACGCCCGAGCCATCGTGTACCAAGACCTGTCTCCATCGAACGTCCTTGTATCCGCCGCTCCTGAGCAGCAGGAGATCAGGCTCATCGACGTGGACAACCTCGGTCTCATCTCCGCAGTCGATTCTGCTCCGGTGCACACCCCGGGATACGGGGCTCCGGAGATTGTTGCGGGCTCCAGTGGCGCAACCACCCTGGCAGACGCCCATGCGCTTGGTGTGCTGGTCTTCGAAACTCTGACAGCGAGCCATCCATTCCGTGGTGACGAGGTACTGGACGCCGATCCCTACTATCAGCAGGAATACGCCGACCGCTTCCGCCTGCCGTGGATCGATCACCCCACCGACCGCAGCAACGAGTGCACCGTTGGTATCACGCCTCGGCAAGAATTGCTGTCGAGTCGGCTGTGGGAACTGGCTTCCCAGTGCTTCGTCGACGCTGTGGCCGACCCTCTCGTCCGCCCGTCCGCCGCCCAGTGGGCCGCAGCACTGCACTCCGCGGCAGTACAAACGGTTCGGTGCCCAGAGTGCCGCTGGACCTACCGCGCGGCCGCAACCTCATGCCTCTTGTGCCGACGCCCCCGAGACCGGGCCTGGGTACTGCGCCATGGACTGACCGGGCCGGTAGGTGCTGAGCCGGAAGGCCGATCGGAGACCGGCGACGACATACCGGACGTCCGACTAACCGAAGTGCCTTTGCCGGATTTCACCGTGCTGCGCCCCTACGCCGAGACAATGCTCACCGCACGTCACGCCTCTCCTGCTCCCGACCAGCCCGACGCCGTGATCGCTCAAGTGCGACTCGACGGGCAGGATGCCACCGTACTGAACCTCTCGCGCAACAGCCTCTGGCTCGACCACCAGGATGGGCGCCCCTGGCGGGAGATAGCCCTGGGAGGCCAGGCAACCGCTCCAGTCGACGGCCGCCCCTGGACGCTGCACTTCGGAGAGCGAGACGCCATCCACCGCTGGGTACGTCTGACGGCTTTGGAGGCCAGGTAGGTGAGTGTCCACTCCAAGGCAGCATCGATGCCGGCCCGCATGCCGGGTGAACCGATCTTCGTGTCGCTCCTCTGGCACCGCGTGCTACAGGGACTTCCCGACCAAAAGCTCTCCCGCGGCACGGAGATCCGCCTTTATCATCGGCCCACCGGTCAGCTCGACTTGGTCACCGCCTCCGCCACATACGGTGTCCGACCAGCAAGCGCCGAGGACCAACGCAAGCTTGACCAAGTGCGGTCCGCCGGAGCCAACTGCGTAGCAGTGACTGCTCATGAGGTCGTGCCGCGACCGCCCGTCGCGAGCACACAACAGCGGCCCCGCGCGGGCAGGGCGAGTTCATCTGCGCCAGCAACCGACGAGCCCTTCACCGTGCGGGCTCACATCTACGCACCGGCAATGGGGCTCGCCGTACCACTTAGCTCGGGGCTGCAACTCGACATCAGCGATGCCGTACTGGAAGACGCTGTGAAGTACGCGGGCCGAGACGACGCCGCCAATGCCGCAGCCGTCATGGCATTCTTGACCCGCGAACTTCTCCTCGCTCCCCGCCCAGGAGGTTCGGGCGCCACCTGGCGCATGGTGGTCTCGGCAGGACTGGCGGGAGGTTTTGAGGCCGGCTTCCGGGTACACGGGCCCGGTCTCATGGCCGACGTCGAAAAGCACAGCGCGGGCTACCGCATCATCCGTCTGCTCAGCGCAGTCCATGACCGCGGCGTTGGCCAGAAGGCCCTGGCGGTCGGCGCCATTGAGTTCCGCGACATGACCGCCAGACAGCGCGACCGGGAGAGAATCCAGCAGGGGCTCGACTTGGTGGCCAACCAGAACGGCTACCTGGCCATGTGGGACAGGTACCAGGAACTGGAGGCCCGCCATATTCGGGGACGTATCCGAGACTTCGGGACCATCCGCTACACCGCAGTCAAGGTCGAGTCTGACGGCCGCTGCGCCTTCACCGTGGACCTGAGCCGCGCGTTGCCCCGCACCCGAGCCTCGTTGGAGAACGCCGCAACGACAGAGAGGCTGGAGATCGAGGCAGCAACGGAGGTGCCGACCTCCGCAACCGATGCCGTGATGACGGATCGGGAATGGCTGGTTGCCTCCCGCGCCCAGAAGGGGCGGGCTTGGATCGGTGAACCGGTCGGATACGACAGCGTCACCGAGACTCTGCGCCTTGCCGGGACCTTCAACTATCAGAAGGATCCGCCGCCCGTGGGCTGGCTCTACCTGGCACACCGCGGTGACCAGCGCCGACTGGACCGGCGCGAGAATGCGATGCAGAAGCTACGCACGGACGGGACGCACATTCCCGCGTTGCCGACGTTGTTGGAGGGTGGCTCCTGGCCGCAGCCAGCGCAACGGCGGATCACGAAGCTCTCCCGCTCAGCAGTCGACTGCTTCGCTCCGCACGGGCCTACACCCGCTCAGCGGGAAGCCGTGCTCACTGCCCTCAACACGCCTGATGTGGCAATCATTCAAGGGCCTCCGGGCACCGGCAAGACTCAGGTAATCGCCGCCCTGGTGAACCAGCTGGGTGATCTCGCCGAGGGCGGGAACGTCGCCGGAACCACTCTGCTGACGAGTTTCCAACACGCAGCAGTCGACCATCTGGTCAGTCGGGGCTGGGTCTTTGGCCTGCCTCCCCTGAAGGTGGATTCCCGCGGCCGGGGCAGTACGGTCGCGTTGGACACTTGGCGCATTGAGGCAGCTCGATCTGCCGATCTACGGCTTCGTGAGCGGCCCGTAGGCCGACATCTTGCCGCTCAACGCGCCGCCGCGGAGTTCGCCGCCACGTATCGAGCAGCACCGGTCCCGCCCGAGTTTCTGTCTCAATTCCTCAACCAAGTGCTGGCCGAGCTTGGCGACATCGCCGAACCGTCACTGGTCGAGGAACTACGTACGCAGAAAAACAGAGCCGAAAGGCACCGGCACCGAGCCGCCGCCGACCCTGAGACCCGCTCAGACCTGCTGCCGTACGTAAGGTCCCTGCGCTGCACAACGACGGGCTTCGAAGACGATGGACCCCAAACGGCCCGCGCGCTGCTAACCCGGCTCGACCTCATCGACAGCCCACTGCTTGAGGGCGTCTCGTACCGCGAGCCTCTGCAGGCGGCGATCCGGAGTACCACGTCCCTGCCAGAACTGCTGGAGTTGCTGGCCGAGTTACGCGACACGCTGCTGGATAATCTCACCGCGCGGATCCGAGTGCCGGAAGTCACCATCGCCGACCCCGAGATCGTGGGCCTCCTCGACCGCCTGGCTGCACAGCTCGCGGAGGCGGTCACCCGATCTCCCGATGCCGTAGCAGCAGCGCTGCTCGAGTATCGGGACGATCTGCGCAGCGACCCTGAGGGAGTCGACGACACCCTGCGTGCCTATACCATTTCGCTCGCTTCCACGTGCCAGCAGGCGGTGTCCAAGGCCATGGCGGACGCAGGTGGTCAAGATGGCGTGTTCGAGTCGGTCATCGTCGATGAAGCGGCGCGGGCAAACCCTCTCGACCTACTCATCCCACTCGCCCAGGCCCGCCGCAGGATTGTTCTGGTCGGCGACCATGAACAGCTTCCCCACATGCTGGAACCCGATGTAGAACGGGAACTGGGTTCGCTGGGCGATGACGTTCGCGACCGGTTGCAGGAGAGCCTGTTCCAGCGCTTGGCCAGACAGTGGGAGCACGGCTCGCCGGATGGACACTCTCGGTTCGTCCGCCTCGACACCCAGTTCCGGATGCATCCGGTGCTCGGCAGCTTCGTCAGTGACAACTTCTACGACAGGAAGTTGCGCAACGGCCGTGAAGCGGCCGAGTTCGCGCACGGAATCGACCGGTACGGGGAGGTTCCTGCGGCGTGGCTGCCCGTACCACTGTCGTCCGGGGGCGAGATTTCACGCGGTACCAGTCGGGCCCGTAACGCTGAAGCCATTGCCATCGCAGCGGAGATCGCTGCCCTGATCGAACGCCACCGACAGCTGACCTTTGGGGTCATCTCTTTCTACGCCGCGCAGGTCACCGAGATCTGGAAGGAACTGAAGAAGGTCGGGCTCGCCGAGTTCACTGAGGCAGATGGATGGCGCCCCGTGCCCCGGCTCTGCCGGGACGAGGACGGCGCGCCGCTGGACCGGTTGCGGGTAGGTACCGTCGACGCCTTCCAAGGAATGGAGTTCTCTGTCACCTACTTGTCCACGGTACGCAGCTGCGCTCCGGCCGCTCGGACTGACACCAAGCGCGCCTATGGGCACCTGACCGTCGCCAACCGACTGTGTGTGGCGATGAGTCGTCAGCAGCGGCTGCTTGTCGTGGTCGGCGACGACGACATGTTCGGCCCTGATTCGCCCTCCGAGGTCAAACCCCTGACCGCTTTCCTCGCCCTGTGCCAGAAGGGGGTGGATGGCCGTGTCATTCGACCGTAGGACGCCCATATTTCAGCTCGCCTTCCCGCCCCACGGACACTATCGGCCCGTCCTCCTGCCGGTATGGGTCTACCAAGTGACGGCACCAACCGGCTACTCCCGGACCCTTGATGTCTTCCAGACAGTGGTGTTGCGCCTGTGCGCCGCCGGAATCCGCGATATCGGCGACCTGTCCCGGCTGATCGGACTCGGCACCACCCTGTGCCGCACCGTGGTCGCCCGGCTGGTGGAGGGCCGGCTGATGAAGCCTGGCCTCACGCTGACCGAGGCAGGACGGCAGACAGTGGCCCAGGGAGAGGTAAAGGAAACCGAACCCCAGCTCTTGCGCGTCTTCCAGGACCCGGCCAGCGGGGCACTGCTCCCACGCATCCTGGTCGCCGACCCCGTGCGCGCCGACGTGCGGGAGCACCGCGTACGCCGGGTCACCATCCAGTTCGGCACAGCCGGCGCCTCCCGGGAAGTGAGTGCACTGGCGTTGCATGGCAACGGCTCTTCGATGCGCCCGTCAGAACGCGCTGTGCTCGAAGCCTGCAGAGGTCATGACATGGCGGCTCGTGGCCTTCGCGGCACGTCCCGCAACGCCGACCACGCTTCCGTGGCAGCCCGCAGAATCGGATTCCATGGCGATCCCAATCCTGCCTATCTGGTCTGCTATGCCGCCAAGGGCGATGACGGATCTGGACGCATGTGGACGGTCCACGACCCGTTCGCCGTGGGCGACGGGCGGGTCTTCGCCGACCTGCTGGCCAGCCGCGCCGAGCGAGATGACGAGTTGAGTCGGCTGATCAACGACCTACTCGGTCGCGACCGCCGCGATCGGACCGCCACCGCCCGCAAAGTCGACCGGGAGCTCGCTGAGGACGCCCGCGCCGACGTCGTGCGGATTCTGGGCGAAGAAATACGTGAACACCCCGAGGTCTTCACCCATCTCGCGGACCTCGAGCTGGCCCTTGTCAAGGACACTGCGCGGGAACGTGAGAACGCGGCTCGCAACGCAGTGCGCGTCTTTGAGTGCATACTTCCAGAGCTCAACGAAAGGTTCCCCGCGCAGCTGACGACGTCAGGTGTGCCAGGCGTACGAGAGCGCGCATTCGTACTGACTGCCTACCGGCTCGGGGCCTCCTCAGTGCCTCCGGAAATGCAAAAGAACTGCGCCAAGCCAAATACCAGTTTGGCCGGGGACATCATCAGGGCTGTGTGGGCAGCCGGAGAAAACAAGCAGCACCCCCTCAATTCTTTCATCCGGCAGCGTCCCACGCTTCTGGAGGACCTCGATCGGTCACGAATCTTGCGCAACAACGCGACGCACGGACCAACTGACGCTCCGTCCCCCGACGATTTGGAACGCATCCGAAATCTCACCTACGAAGCAGCCCGCCACTTGCTCGGACTGAGCGGTGGCCGATCGACAGCAAGAGGGTGAACCACGCCATGGGGAGAAAGCAGACGCGGGGCCGCGGTAAGGGGAAGGGACCCGTGTGGCCGGGCCAGCCGCAGGCGTCTCGGCGTCCCACGACCACCCGGGCCCGCCAAGCCGCGACAGCGGTCTTCGAGGGGCCTCCGGTAGCGCCGGACGGCACGGCGGCGCTGCTTGAGGAAATCAAACAGGTGGCCTCCGAGGCTCAGTTGGTCAACGCCGCCGGTGAGGATTCTGACAGCGGAGGCTCCGGACTCGAGCATGCCTGGCAGCTCTACCGTGCGCTCGCCAAGCGCCAGACAGAAGCCACGGACGCGCTGACAGCGCAGGGTGAACAGCTCCGTGCCGAGCGGTTGGAGCTCGATGCGGCTTTCACCCGACAGGCTCAGCAAGCTGCAGCCCTCCAAGAGCAGCAGGAGACGCTCGAAACCCGAACCACTCTGCTCGACCGCAAGGAGAGCGAGCTCTCTTATCGGGAGCGTACGGCCGAAGCCCGATTGGCCGAACTTCGTATGGAGGCGGGCCAGGAACTGGAATCCTGGCTGGCAGACCGGCGCCGGGAGGCCGTCGAAGCCCTCGACACGGATCGCCAGGCCTGGCAGACCAGGTGGAGTGAAGCGCAGCGTCGCCTTGCTGACGCCCAGGCTGCCCTGGACCAACGGGAGAGTGAACTTGCCCAGCGGGAGAGGGACCTGCGATCCAAGCAAGTCCGGCTGGACGAGGAACGTGAGGACGTTGCTCACCTCAGGACCGCGCTAAAGGAGCAACAGTCAGGCCGTGCCGAACGGTTCGAGCGTGAGGTGGCAGACCGCACCGGCCAGCTGATGGAGCAGATGGAAGAGGGCCGACGCCGGGTGGCGGCTCTTACTGCCAGCAACGAACGTCTCAGTGCCTGCCTCACTGAGTACGAGACAGCGCTGGCCTCTCTCGGTGGTCTGACCCTGGAGCAGGTCGTCGAGCGCTTGGCCGAGCTTCGTTCCGAGAATGCCCGTCTGACAGAGGAGAACGCCACCGCGCCACGGGCCGATGCCCGCATGCTCGAACAACTGCAACAGCAGGTGATGCAGCTGGCCGCCGACAACGAAGAGCTGGTGAGGGAACGAGGCGAACTGGAATCCGCTCTGCAACGCGACCGCATCGCTGTCAACGAACGTCAGAACTACCTGGAAGCCAACAACTGGCTAAACGCCGCCAACAGCCAGCTTCGGCAACTGCTAAATGAGGAAGCCGCCAAGCTCAACGCCACTGCCCAAGCTGGCAAGGAAGGCCACGCCTTCCCGGCCTGCTCACGCATGGATCACGACTTCGGCACACCCCTGCCGTCCGTTCCGAAGGCTCCGGAACTGCCCGCACTCATGGAGCAGATGCAAGCGGTCATACAGCAAAAGGCTGGCCTCTCTTATCGTGATTCGGATTTGCGCCTTGTCCTGGCGGGCATGGCCATGAGCCGACTTCATCTCTTCCAGGGCATCAGCGGAATCGGTAAGACGGGACTGGCACGTGCGCTGGCGACCGCTTTCGGCAGCGCGAGCAGCGTGGCTGTCATCCCCGTGCAGGCTGGCTGGCGGGATCCCCAGGATCTTATGGGGTACTACAACAGCTTCGACCGGATCTTCTACGAATCGGAATTCACCAAGGCCTTGTACCAGGCACAGTGCCCAGCGTTCAAGGATCGGCCGTTCTTCATTGTGCTCGACGAGATGAACCTCTCCCATACTGAGCAGTACTTCAGTGGAGTGCTCTCGGCCCTGTCCATCAAGGACCGGCCCAGACTGGCGCTGACCACGGCGCCCGTCAAGAATCCTCCCCAACTGCTGATCGACGGAACGCACATCGCCGTTCCGGATAACGTCTGGTTCATCGGAACCGCCAACCACGACGAGACGACCGTCGGCTTCGCTGACAAGACCTACGACCGAGCCTTCGTCCTTGAACTGCCCTGGCAGCACCCAGATCTCCCAGACACCTCGACCGCGCCTCCGGAGCCGGTCGCCCACCGAGGTCTCACCCAGGCCTTCAGCGAAGCGAGGGCCAACTACAGCGTCCATGCCGCCGACATCATTCACTTCCTCGACGACAACTGGCGTCGTCGCTTCGCTGAGGAATTGCGTATCGGCTGGGGCAACCGACTGGAATTGCAGATCAAGGAGTTCGCCCCCGTCGTGGTCGCCGCAGGCGGCAGCGCCGGTGAGGCTCTGGACCACCTCCTGTCCACCCGCATCCTGCGGTCTGTCCGAGGACGGTACGACATCCACGCCGACACCCTCGACACACTGCGCACAGACCTCGGGGAGAGTCTGAGAGGGTTCGACGACACTTACGAGCCCATCGCGACGCAGCAACTACTGGATGACGAGATCCGCTCGCGTGGTCGGCGATGAACAAAGAAGCAGCGGAGCCGGCTCTCGATTCCTTGCTCGTCCGCCATCTCCTCGCGTTGTCGACCCATCTCAGCGAGGGGAACACGACGCTCAACAGCTGGCTGGCTATGCCACCTATCATCCTCGACGTCTCCGACGAGACGACGGCATTGCCGGTGGAAGCTGCCTTCGAGCACGACTCCGGTGCTCTGCGTACGGTTTGTAATCGGCCGTACACACGTTTGCGCATGATGGAGGAGATCCTGCCAACTTCCCGAGTGCGCTCCATCGCCCCCGGCGCGGCGGCGCGGCTGGCCGCCCGCCCGGAGGAGTGGGCTTCGCACACGCTCGCCGGCGTCCGACCTGCCCGACTGCTGGCCCGGCGCAGCGAGGAAGACGCCGACATCTACGAGAACCGGGTTGCTGTCGCTGTACTCAGCGTGATGCGGTCGCATCTGCAGCAGCGGATCGCAAAACTGAGCGACCTGAGCAGGATGGTCGGCGATGTGCATGGGCTCCTGATGCACTCTGCGGAGAGCACGTGGCGGGCCCGACAGGACCTGACCCGGCTTCTGAGGAATGTCGAAGACTCCAGCAGGCACCAAGCAGCAACAGGAATCCGCCTGCGGGAGCTCGAATCTGCCCTCGCCTCTGTGGAAATCATGCTGGGCTCACCCCTGGCACGCTCAGTCGACCACCGTGCCGCGCCACCCCGCGAACTGCATCCCACCAACCTGTTCCGCAGCGATCCCAGCTACCGGAGGGTAGCCGCGCTATGGGAAGCGTGCACCACCATTGAAGTCCAGCAGCTCGGGGCGGCTGAGACCGACCGGCGCCGACAGGAAGTCGGCGTCGCCTTCGAACGTTTCACAGGTCTCCTCCTGCTCCTCGCCTGCAGACTTCTCCAGGCAACTCCGGTCGCCGACCAACCGGCTCCTGGCCGCGGCCGCTCCACTCGCTTCCGGATGCGCGGAGCACCGTTGACGATCACCTGGTCCCTGACAGGCGACTTCACTCTCCACTGGCGAGAACAGCAGGCCCTGCGCGTGCTGCCTATCACCGCTGACCTGTGCACGGCTCCCGACGCTGCCTCGGTCGGGGCCGTGGTCATCGACGCCCTCCGGAACCGACCGCCTGCTGAATGTGGGAACGATCTCGTCGTCTACCCAAGCCAGCTACAGGCACGGGAAGATGCCGAACCGGACGTCCTCCGTGCCTCCTACCGCATTGGCCGCAGAGACGGTGATGCGCCGGAACAACGCGCCAGCGTCGCCCCGTTGTCCCCGCTGGACGTCTTCAGCGTCAGCCGCCTAGTACGCGCAATAAGCTGGGCGACCCTGGGCGCCGATGCCCGCCGTTATCCATACAGAGTGTCTGTGCCCGCAGCCGAACGCTCAGTCCTTTCGGAGTGCGATTGGCTCGAACTGCACCCCGACGGAGTCGCTGTTGTACGCGCTCCGCTGCCGAACGAACTCGACCAGCTGCCTGGGCTGTTGAATCGTTCGCGCTCGCGCTCCGGCGGTGGCCGAGCAGGGAGGCATGACGCACAGCGGCTGCAGGACTTGCGTGGGGCGCTTGAAGATGCGGCGGCGAAGACGGCGCTCCTCGAAGTGTGCCCACTGTGCCCCAAAACCGACGCTGGAAGTCGACCTACGCTCGAAGCCCGTGATGAGGGTCTGTTCGCCGTATTCTGCCCTTCCTGCAGCACCCGGTGGGAACTCCGCCGTTGCCTCGCCTGCGGTCACACCTTCCCCCTGCTCGATCCGGACGGCCTCGCCACCATCGGCGCCTCGGAATCCGTTCTTGACCGCCGCTTCGGCGGCTCCGTTCTCTCATCTCCGTGTTGGGCCGAAGAACGCACTGGCCAATTCATCTGCCCAGCTTGTGGCATCTGTGGCCGAGCTGACCGAGTCTCTTCCTGCCCACGCGGATGCTCCACCCCGGCGCCGTCCTGAGTGCCCAGGGCATCGCGACGTGGGTTATCAACACCGAAGTGATCGCATTCCCGCCGCGGCATCCTTGACAGCTTCGATGTCCCCAGGTTCTGCTCCGCGCACTCGGCAAGGGAAGAGCAAGCACGGACCCTAGCCGCACGCAGCGGCACCGAGACCTTCGACCAGCACCTCGCCGACGACACCCTCCTGCAGGCGAACACCGACACACGCCGCCCTTCCGGGAATCTGGTCGATGGCCCCTCCCGCCGCTTTGCCGCCGGTTTCCAGGGCATCGCCACCGCACTGCCCTGGGACATGTTCAACGGCCCCCGTGAGACCTGCGCTGGGTTCCGAAAGGGGACTTGACCACGCTCGTCCCCAGCACGAGGTGATCGTGGTTTGCCTCAGAGTCCGAACCTGGGCACGGCCGAGCTGGAGGAAGGCTTCTCCCGCGCCATGCACGGTGTCGGCCACCTCGGGAGGGGTGACCTGGACGTGCGTATCTGTCTGGCGACCGACTTGGAGAAGGCAGGCGCACTGATCCGGCGGGCCTTCGAGGCAGCATGGCGTGCAAGGCCACGGCCGACTCGTACCGAAAAAGCTACTCGTCCTCGCTGTTCGTCACGTCGTCGAGATCCTCGGGCGTGATGGTGCGTCGGTACTGCGGGTGGTCCTTGTCCATCTGCAGGGCCGCGTGGAGGGGGATCGGGTAGCGGGTGCGGTGCTTCCAAGCGAGTGCCTGGTGGCAGAGCCTGGCGGTCACCATCATCAGTTCTCGGCGATCGTCAGAGTTCACGGCGATCGGGAAGATCTCGGTGGCGGTCATGGCGTAGTAGTTCGCCTTGATCTCGTTCTTCCCCTTGTTCCACGGCAGTGCGCCATAACGGGTCTTCTTCGAGCCCTGTCTGCCAGCGCCGTTGCCGTCGAACTGGTGGGTGGTGTTGACCAGCAGCCAGGTGCACTGCTTGCCGAGATCCGGATCCGGGTCGATCCGGAAGACCTGCGTGGTGCGTTCCTTGGTCTTGATCTCGCTGTCGTCCTCGTCCGTGATGGTCACCTGCACCGGACGGGGGACCTCCTCATCGGTGGTGTTGAGGCGGATCACGGCGATCGGCCGGTACTTGGGAGCGATCGTGGAGCCCGGGAGCCAGGTCGTGTTGGGCTCGGGTGGCTGGCCCTGGGTCCTGTTGTTCAGGCCCTTCCACAACCGCCGGCAGGCCACGCCGTCCACCGTGACCGTGTACGGGGTGCCACCCAGGTAGTCGGCGAGGTCTTCCAGCGCCTGGTCGATGACCTTGGCGGTGCTGGAGTAGCCGGCGAAGTTGTCCGTGAATTCTGTCATCTTCCCGGCCGGGTAGTCGGCGGCGTGGAAGGCGGCTTCGGCCAGGTGGTAAGGCCTCCAGGTGCGGTCGGTGTACGACCATCCGTGGAGTGTCCACGCGCCGTCTGGCACGGTGGGGGGTTTGAGGACGCTCGCGGAGACGGAGATACGGGCGTCCCTCTCGCCCGGCCGGCGTGACTGCCTGCGGACATGAACGCCGCAGTGCGCTACGCCGTCAGCGGGGAGCTCACCGATGGGCTTGGTCAGGACACGGGAGATCCGCCGGTCGATGAACCCGAGATTGCGGTAGAGGTCCATGAGGCAGGACAGGCTCTGGTGGTCCATGCCGGTGGACTTGTCAATGCCGGTCTGGACGGCCCTGTCGATGTACTGGACGACCAGGTCCATTTTGGCCAGGAGGCGGTGGGTCTGGTGCTTGGCGTCTTCGCTGTCCTTCGGCCTCTGCGGGGAGCCTTTCTTCCCGTCGCCGTACTCGGTTTCCGCCCACACACCGACAATCTCCCCCGATGCTGCCTTCAAAGAGACCAAGTCGGCCGCGTGCGCGGACCGGCCGGCTGCGGGCCCGTGCTGGAGGAATTCGGGAACGTGGTGGAAGGCGACGCTGGCCCGGGTGCCGTGCAGCGGGACGCTCTTGCCTTCGGCGGGGTTGAGGCTGGCGGGGTCGAGTCCGTAGGCGCGGGCGAGTGCGTTGATCATCCGCTGACGGATTTCGTCGGTCGCCCACAGGCACACGATGCGCAGCTGTTTGAGCCCCATGGCGTCCAGGGAGCGGGTAACGTCCAGCGGCTCCATGAGGACTTCGTCCTTCTTGGCCTGCTTGAAGTTGCCTCCCTCGAAGAAGCCATACAGTGGTTCGCAGTTGTCGCCGAGGGTGGTCTGGACGTGGTCGTACAGTCCTCGGTAGTAATCCATGCCGACACCCGAGCCGACGGGGAAGTAGAAGTTCTTGGCCATGATGGGCCGCACGGTGCCCAGTGGCTGCGGGGCGGGCCTCTCCTCACCGTTCTCCTGGGCTTGCTGGCGGGCCAGCCTGTCGGCCTGGACCTGCCGGTCGACCTCGTGGAGGACTGAGCGGCCCATGCCGAGCCGGGAGAGGGCTTGGAGGGCGAGCCTGTTGACGTTGCGCATACGTCCCCGGCCATCGAGTTCGACCTCGACCAGAGGCCGGTCGGCGCGGTCTTGCTCGGCGAGGACGGTGCGGGCGAAGTCCATAGAGCTGCTGATACGGGTCGCCGAGGCGGAGACGAGGATCAGGGGGTCCTTCACGTTGGGCTCGGTCTTCATCCGCATCCGGATCCGCGGCAGGGCGAATCGGGTTCCGCTCTCGTCCGGCCACGGGTCGTCCCATGCGACAAGGCCGCCCGCTGTGTCGGGGCGGAGCCGGACGGACAGGCCGTCGATCGCCCAGGGTTCGGCCGCGACCCGACGGGCGAGGTCCCAGGCGACAGTCTCGTAAACCCAATTGGGGGCGTCCGGCTGTCTGCTCGGCGAGGGCCGCAGGTAGTCGGCCAGCGCGCGCTGTTCTTGGGGGGTGGAGGCGAACTTCTCCGCGATGCTGACGGGCTGGTTCAGATCGATGTCATCGATGTCTTCGCCTGTCGCCAGCCCGTACAGCAGGGTGAAGACGTCGCGGACCGTGTCATCGTCGATGGGGTCCCGGCTGGCCAGGACGGCTCGTTTGGCGTCGAGCCAGACGTACCCGCCGGTGAGGGCGCGAAGGGCCGTCGTCGCGACGGAGTGTGGGGCCTGGATCTCGTCCCGCCCTGCCCGTCGACGGTAGGCGTTGTCGAAGATGTTCCACAGCTTGACGCCAGCCGGGCCGCAGTCGCGGACGTGGACGGAAGCGTCCGAGAGGAGGCTGCGTGTGCCCCGGACGGCGAGGAGATCGAGACGCTGGGTCGCCTTGGGCGTGCGGGAGGACATGGGGACGGCTTCTCCTTCGGAGGTCATGCGGCCGGGTCGATTCCGGCGTAGGCAAGGAAGGCCGCGAGGGCTTCGCGGTAGATGTCGTTCATGCGGCGGCGTTCGTCCTCGTCCCAGTTGGCGTGCATCCGCTTGAGGATGCTGGCGAGGTCGGCCTGCCAGGAGTCGCGGTGGAAGGCGTAGTCCACGAGGTGAAGGGTCATGTCCGTTCCACCGCGTCGTGCTCGTCCGGCGAGTTGGATCATGTCCACGACCATGCCTGCGACGATCTCCTCCTGCAGGACCTTGTGGGTCGACCCGAAGCCGGGCGCGGAGCGCATGATCAGGCTGAGACGTCTCCACGCCTCGGTGCGTGCCGCTGTGAGAGCGGCGACCGGGTCGTCGCTGGGCTCCTTCGGCAGGCTGTTGAGGCCGGCGGCGTTGACCGAGGCGTACATCTCCGGAGGATCGCTCAAGAGTGCCAGGGGGCGGGTGCACAGGTAGACGGGGGTGATCGCTGACTTGGTGCCGATGACGATGTTCAGGCCCCGGGCGATGCGCGCCATGGGGACGACGAGGATCTTTCCCTTGGTGGGGAAGGTCTCGAACTCCTCGGGTGTCAGCTCGACGATGCCGGCGGGCAGCGGCGGCAGGTCGCTGCGGCGCTCCTTGTCCGGTGGGACGGCGACGCACAGGCCGCCGGTGTAGTTGCCGGAGTTGTAAATGCCCAGGGCGATGTAGCGGCAGTGCAGGTAGGAGTTGACCACCACGGCGGCGTGGGCGCGGTCCTTGTCTTCCTTCTCCAAGCGTTCGAGCTCGGGGTGGATGCGGGTGTCGTACAGGCTCTCGCCGAGCGCCTTGAGGGCGGCGGCCTTGAGGTTCTGTGGGAGCCCGGAGATCTGGATGGGGTTGTTGAGGGAGTCGGTGATGGTGTGCTTCTTCGCGCGGATGCTGTCCGGCGCGGCGTCGGTCATCCACCACTTCACAGTGCTGTGAATGTGCTCGCGGACGGCCTGCGGGAAGTACGCGGTCGCCGACAGGCCCATGACGGGCCGCTCCACGCCTGCGAGAGCGAGGGAGACGATGCTTCCCAGCTGGGCGGTGTAGGTGTGCGGATCTCCGGTGATGCTCTGGGAGGTGAGCTCGCCGGTCTTGGCCGGGTCGTCCATGCCGGTGATGCGGTAGCCGAACAGGGCGCGGCCGAGCGTGCCGAACGGAAGGATGTTGGCTCCGATGCCTCGTTCGAGGCGTTCGGCGAGGGCGCGGGCCGAGGCAAGACCGCTGGAGCGAAGTTGGGCCGTCTTGCCGGTGAGGTCGTTGAGGGTGTCGTCCAGCTCGGAAAGCCACGTGCGCACGATGAGCAGTTCGACGGCCTCGGCGCGGTCGTGCTCGTTCTTGACGATGTCTCTGAGGAGGTCGTCCAGGCAATGTTGGGCGTGGGTGAGCAGATCGGTACCGCGGTGGCCGAGAAGGTCGCCGAGGACGCCGCGGACTTCCCGGTAGTGGTCTTCCAGTTCCACGGTGCTGAGCGAGTCGTCGAGCGGGTCGTGGCCGGGCTTGGGCGGTCTGAGCGCGTTGAGCTTGTCGAACAGCTCCTGCGGGATCTCGTGTTCGCTGGTGATGCCTGATTCGGGAAACAGCAGGTGGATCAGGCGGCGGTCCCGGCCTCCGGAGATGTGCCATCCCGTGCTGTTCATACCCGCCCGGTCACCGACGGGGCCGCCGTCGCCCTCGTAGTGCCGCAGGTGGAGCTGACCTTCGCAGACGGCGGCCAGCAGGAACTCGGTGAGGTAGCGGGCGTAGGTGACCGGCGGGACGAGTTCCTTGACCGTGGCGGGCGGCTGTTTGCCCAGCTCGTCGTGGAGCTGCTGGAGCGGGATCTTCTTGTCGAGGCGCGAGTCCAGGACCAGCTCGCTGGAGCACTTCCCGATGGCCGTGGACTGGAACTGGTCGATCTCGTCGATGAGGGTGGCGTGGCAGCGGCGCAGCAGGAACTCGGCCACGCTCAGGCCGTCGGTGGGCCGGCCGTCGAGGTCGATGCCGATGGGCATCCGGCCCATCATGAAGTTGTGGTGGTTGGTCACCACGACGGAGGCGGTGCACGCGTTGTGGTGTTGCAGGTACTTCCCGCACACCGGAACGAACGGGCAGCGTCGGGTTCCCTTGGCTGGGGGCAGCGGATAGAGGCTCATGCAGGATTCCGAGCCGGCCGGGTAGGGGTGCGTGGATTCGGTGAAGCGGTTCAGCGAGCAGCCGTAGGAGAGCTGGCTGATCTTCCACCGGGTCTTGTCCGACTGCTCGGCGATCGAGCCCTCGATGCGGGAGGCGACCTTCATAGCCCGCTCGTGCAGCCCATACGGTGACATCAGGGGCGTGCACGTCTCGGGGTGGCCGAGGAATGCGAGATCCTGGCTGATGTCCCACGCTGCCGCGAGTGTCGCCTCCACGGTGGGCAGGACGATCGCGAGGGTCAGTTTGTTAATGGCGAACCACGACGCCATGACGCGGACGAGGACGCTCTTCCCGGTACCGGTGGGGGCGTTGAAGACCTCGGTGGCACCGGCGCAGAGGCGGATCATCTCCTTCGGAGAGATCGTGTCCGTGGTGTTGAGCTGGCCAAAGAGCGCCTTGAGGACTTGGTGCAGGTGCCGGCCTTCGGGCTTGAGTCGCTGATCCAGCTGCCGGGCGAGGTCAAGAAGGCCGCTGGTAGGGATCTCGACGTTCGGTGTGTGGGCGGCGGTGTACACCTGCGGCGGGCTCTGGCGCGGATCAGTTCCGGAGCTGCCCGCGAACGTGGGGAGGAGGGCGCGGCCCTGGATCTCCCCGATGCCCCCGGCGTAGAGCTTGCGGGTCATCCACACCCCGGCCCCGGCGGGCGATGCAGGCTTGGAGCGGGGGTGATCCTTGTGGACCCGTTCCAGGGTGCGGTCCACATAGCCCAGGAGATGGTCTCCGACCCGGGGTGAGGCCGCTTCCGCCACGGACGGTTTACCGACTGGAACGAACTGAGGGGCCTGCCCGGCAGGAGGCGTTGCCAGTCTTTTGCGGGCGGCCTGTGTGAAGGCCGGCGCGCTGGCGAACTCACCCGGAGCGTTGACGAGAACGTCGGCAAGGCGTTGCTTCTCGCCGTGCGGGAGGCTCGCCCAGGCTGACCACTTGTCGTACTGGCCGGACAGGAGGAACGCGGCGTGCCTGAACCTGGCGGTGGGCTGTCCGTGCTCGTCGGGCGGGCCGGGGAAATAGTGGGCGGCGAGCGCCAGCGCGCAGAAGACCGCCGCGTCGTCCTTGCGGAGCTTGCTTGTCAGGCCCATCGGACTCCCGCCCTCCTGCAGATCTTCTCGCCCATGTCACCCGCGGTGGCCACGTTCAGGCCGAACTCCTCGCACACCCCGCGCAGCAGGGAAAGAGAGGCTTCGCGGTGGTCGGGGACGACAATCCACTCTGCGCCACCCGCGTCGCCGCCGTCGGCCTGGATCTTCTTCGCCAGCAGCTTCTCCGAGGTGAAGTCCTTGATGTCGAGCAGGAAGGACTCCGTCTCGTCGTCGCGGTGCCACACGTCCACGTGCAGGTCATAGGCATCCTGGTAGGGCCACACGGTGATGGCGCCGGGACAGTCGGCCCCGACGCCCAGGGCGTCGGGGCTCATGTAGGGCTCAGGGGTGGCAACGAAACCGCGTGAGCGCAGCGCGTCGTACAAGGCGATCTCGACGAGGCCGGGAACGGTGGTGTAACGCCACGGTCCACGCGTCAGCGCGAGATACCCAGCGGCCGGCAACGGCTGCGGCACGGGCCCTCGCAGGTCGGGGGCGAGAACGGACGCCGCTCCGGTGGGGGCCGGGGGCGGAGCGCCGGGGATCAGCGACGGCGGCTTCCCGGCATCAGGGATCTTGAAAGTGAAGGAGGCCCCCATCAGCTCCGCGTGCGGCCGGTAGAAGCAGCGGACCCTGCCAGTGACCGATTTGCGGGAACGGTGTTGGGTGACCTTCATCGGCCAGCGGCACACGGGGCAGGCGAACCACCACTGCTCATACAGCGCAGCGAAGCTGATGGGTCGGTAGAACTGACCGACGACGCTGGGGAGGTTCAGCCGCCGCACCGCCGTCTCGCTCCCGGCCGGCATACGAGACAGGTCGGAACGGCCCTTGACGTAGGCCTCTTGGGTCCCGCGTTTCCTCAGGCCCAGGAAGACGGTGACCTGATCCATCTCCTGTTCGAGTTCCGCGAGGGAAGTGGACCGGCCGTCCCGGGTTGCTTTTTGGACGGCTCGCGCGACCTCTCTCTGTTCATGGTCCAGGTCGAACAGGTCCTCTTCGAACAGGCCGTCGTCATTGATGAGTTGGACGCCGGTCATCTCCTCCGGCGGCACCCCAGCAGGGAGGAGGAGTGCGAGGTCGCCGGTCAGCATCTGCAGGAAGGTGTCGAAGGGGAGCGGCTGGCCGGGTCCACGGGCGGCGAGGACCTCCCCGTGGCCTTCCATCAGAGTGCGAAGGCGGCCTTCGGGAGACTGCTCGGTGTTCGTGAAGGCCTCGGCCGACATGGCCGCCGCCCGCATCACCATCTGCCGGATTACGTCATGACTGATCGGCTCGGTCATGGAAGTGAGCATCACGCTCGGCAACATAGACGAGGGGTCTGACAATCGAGCGGTAATCGGGGCCGTTACAGCGAATCCGGGACGTTTACCTGGACGTTTGGGTACGCAGTCTGATAGGCAACGCGGTACGCGTTGATGTGCCGCCTTCCAGCCTCGGTGATCCGCCACCGGTACTCCAGGACGAACGTCCCTCGCCCCTTCTCGGTACGAACGGCGAAACAATCGATGTACCCCCGACTCGGCTCGCCGTTGGGGCGGTAATCGGTACCGAGGTAGTACTTGGCCTTGCCTCCCATCACGTCTTCGGGCAGCCCGTCTGGACCGGCGGCGGCGACCCTTGCCAGATTGCCCCACAGCCACTCCGACAGCAGGTGCTTGGGACGGCGCGGCGCAGGGGCGATACCTAGTCCGGCACGGGCACATGCCCGGCCCGCACGGGTCAGTTCCACCAGGACGCGCGTGACGAGACCGACTTCCGGAACGTCGATCCGGTCTTCAGTGATCCTCAGAAGTCCTCTGCGGGCGAGAGCGTGCAGGGTGGCCCCGGCTCCGGCGTCAAGGCGGCCCTCGTCGCAGAGGCGTCTCTGAATCGTGGTGTACTCCGCGAACGGAAGCTCGGCTTTGATCGAGAACGGCAGCTTGCGCCATACGGAGGCCGGCCCTGGCTCCTGATAAGTGGACCTCGCCGCCCTGGCTCGGCGCTCCGCTTCCTGGTCCTCACGAAAGCAGGCGAGCAAGTAGCTACGCTGACGGCTATTCAGACCATCCCACATCGCGTCGGCCTTCTTCCGCAGGGTGCGTCGCATGCAGAGCCATCGTCCGGCGACCACCTCAGTGGCTGGCAGCGCCCAGGCGATGTTCATATGTCCCAGAGCCATGCCGAAATCAACCGCCCCCGCGCCGCCTTTCGGGCCGCACGGGGCGGCGTAGCAGCATGCCAATCAGGCTACGGCAGCCCAGTGACAGCCCTCGGGCATCGGCACCCGCGAGACGCTGCTCAAGCAAGTGAATGAGCCGGTCCGGGATCGCCGAAGCCTCCACCAGACCCCCAGCGGCTCAGTGCGCGCGTCACGCAGGGGGTACCCGCTGAGTTGGGGACAACGCGGAGTGCCGCCCTGCCGACGGCTCCTCGCTGACGGAACAGCTCCTTCTTTGGGCCGAGAACCGGTCGTCCGCTGGCCACCTACGCGACACCGGCCTCTTCGGTGCCCGGCGCCAACGACGATTCCTCCGGCATACCTGGCTGTCTGTGACCGTTAAAGTGGCTCTGCGGACGTGGGCTCAGCGCGAAAAGATCGGAAAGTAGCCTAGGGGGCACAGCCGAGTGGAACTTGAGATACGCCTGGGTGAGGGCACCTCCGATGCAGAGGTCGCGTCACTCCTTGAGTGGCTGCGCCGTGAGCGTGATCTTCAGGGTCGGGTGAGGGCCCAGCGCCGGGCGCCGAAGCCCGAGGAACTCGGAGGCTCGTTCGAGTTGATCAGTGTGGCCGTCGGTTCTGGCGGCATCGCCACGGCCTTCGTCACGTCGCTCGGGTCCTGGCTGAGCAGCAGGCGCACCGAGCAGAGCGTCACAGTGACCCTCGATGGGAAGTCCGTTCAAATTGTCCGCAACGGCGCAGACGTCATAGACGAGGCCGAGCTGCTGCGGCTCATCAAGCAGACTCTCGATGAGCAATAAGACTGGCACCGGCAGGCTCGAACAATGCGCTGTCTTGATGGGCATGTCGCACTACCGCGACAAGCGGCTCACCCCGGTACCCGCAGCAGCCAACAGCCTTCGGCAGATGCATCAACTGCTGACGGATCCAGCACTCTGCGGCTGGCTCCCTGAGCAAGTGACAGTGATCGACAACCCTGCTCATGGACCAGAAGTCGCAGTTCTGCTGAGCCAACTCGCGGCACGGACCGACGGCACCTTCCTGTTCTACTTCGTCGGCCACGGCATGCTGTCCGAGCGTGCCAAGCTGTACCTACCCTTGACTAGGACTGATACGGATCATGTCCATCTGACCGGGATGCCCTTCTCGCATGTTCGCGATGCCCTGCTGGGCAGCCCCGCCCGGGTGAAGATCTCGATCCTCGACTGCTGCCATTCCGGCAGGGCAGTCCAAGCTCTTTCCCCAGCAGGAAAGAACCTGGCGCTGGCAGCCGATGTCCGCGGGACCTACACATGGACGGCCGCAGACGGCCCCGCGCATGTCGTACCCCTCGAGCAACAGGCCAACGCCTGCACTTCCTTCACCGGCGAGCTGATCAGCCTCGTGCGCGAAGGGATACCAAACGGGCCGACGCTCCTGACGCTTGACCATCTGTACGAGCCGCTACGCCAACGGATGCTGGCCCGCAACCTTCCACAGCCAAACCGCGTGGTCGACGACACCGCCAGCAGCGCGCCCTTCACACGGAACGCGTGGAGCAACACCAGCCACACCACCTCCGCGCCGAGTGGACGGACAAGCCAGGCGAGCCCTCACGCGCCCACCCGGCCGTCTTCCCGTCCCGAGCCACAACGCATCATAGACAGAAGGGACCTTGCAGCCCTGAAGGCGGCGGTGCCGCTGAACGACGTCATCTCTGCATACGTACCGCTCCGCAAGGCCGGGCGCGAGTTCCGGGGAACTTGCCCGTTCTGCGGCGACGAGAGCGGTCAATTCTCCGTGAACAGCAACAAGGGTGTGTACCACTGCTTCGAGTGTTCGGCCGGAGGTGACGCTCTCACATTCATCAGGCAGATGGAACGCCTGTCCTTCGGAGAGGCCGTGGACCGTCTTGCCGCACAGGGCGGAATCACCCTGCGCGCAGGCGCAGGCCACCATGACCGCCAGCACGTTGAGCGGATCCGCCTCGTGGATGCACACAGCGCCGCCGCGGAGTTCTACTCCACGGAACTCAACACCAGCACTGAGGCCGAGATAGGCCGCAAGTTCTTGGCGGAGCACGGCTTCGACCAGGCCGCCGCGGCACGCTTCGGCGTCGGCTACAGCCGCCAGGGCTGGGACCACCTCACCCGCTATCTGCGTGGTAGAGGCTTCACCGATAAGGAACTCCTGCTGTCCGGCCTCGTCCAGGAGGGGCGCCACGGCCTTGTCGACCGCTTCCGCGGCCGTCTGATGTGGCCTATCCGCAACATCGGCGGCGAAGCCGTCGGCTTCGCCGCCCGCAGGTTGTACGAGGCGGATACGGGCCCCAAGTACATCAACACGCCCGAAACGCCGATCTACAAGAAATCCCAGGTTCTGTTCGGTGTCGACCTCGCGAAGAAGAGTATCGCCAGGACGAACCGTGCCGTGGTCGTCGAGGACTACGCCGACGTCATGGCCTTCTACTTGGCCGGCATTACCACGGCCGTCTCCACCTGTGGCACAGCCTTCGGCAGCGACCACATCGCCGTCCTACGGCGTCTCCTCAAAGACAACGGGAGCTCACAGACCATCTTCATCGTCGACAACGATGACCTCGGCCGTCGGGCTGCTCTGCGTGCCCTCGACGATTATCACAAGGCCTCTGGAGAGTCTTACATCGCCGTCACCGCAGGCGGTCCCAGTGAATTGCGACTGGCTAAAGGGGATGCTGCCGTCGCGGACCTTGCCGAACCACGCGCTCATTTCTTCGAATTCCTCATGGACCAGATCATCGCGGGCTACGATCTGAAAACCCCCGCTGGGCAACGGTCCGCGCTGGAAGAGGCTGCTCCCGTCTTCGCTCGCATCAGGGAGCACGGCGCCCTCGTTGAGGTTGCCGTGCAACTCGCCGGGAAGCTCGGCGACCTCGACACGGACCTGGTTGTTAGGCGCGTAAAGCTGCTAGCCCGTGAGACCCGTGGCAACGTCGGTCAGGCCGATGCGGAGCGGCGTCCGCCGCATACGACGAAGCCGACCCTCAATCTCCGCGACCCGGTACACCTCACCGAACGTGAACTGCTGAAGGTCGCCTTGCAACGGCCCGATTTGATCTCGCCAGCATTCGACGCTTACGGCATCGACGAATTCACGGCTCCGCCCTACGCTGCTGTACGCCGCGCAATCATGGAAGCGGGCGGCGCTGAGTACGGCGTCCAGGCCCCCCAACAGTACCTCGCCTTGGTACTCCAATCCGCTCCCGACGAAGCCATCCGCGCCACGGTCACCGAGCTGGCCACCGAGCCCATCATGCGCAAGAACGTCGACGAGGCCTACGCAGGCGAGCAGCTCGTCGTTGTCAGGCGGCATTCCGTCGACCGGCGGATGCAGGACCTCCTGAGCGCCCTTTCCCGTGAGAGTGTTTCGGAGGAGCCCTCCCACTCGACCGCCCTGCAGAACGAACTGTGGACATTGCAGCAGTACGAGATGGCCCTGCGGCAACGAGGCGTAGAAGCCCTGTGATAGTCACTTGCTCCCGCGGTACTGCGGGATGATCAACATCGCGATCGCCAAGGGCGACACCGGCGAAGACCATGCGACGGGAGGTCGCACCGATCACGATGTCCGGCAGAGACGGTGAGAGGTTCAGCCGCGCATAGAACACCGTGAGTCCAGAAATCAGCGTCAGACGCAGATCGGCGCAGGAAAACCATCCCGATAACGCCGCACGGATGGAATTGTCCGCTACGCCAGAAGTAGCTATTCACTTCCGAAGTAGACGGCGCCCCAGATCTGAATCCCGCAAATATCCTGCGGCCTGCAAGAACGTAAAACGACAGACGAGTCAGGCTGTACGCCGGATTTTGTCACCCGGTCGCCTCGCGGCGGCCGGGGAGACGGCCATCCATCTAGGGCCAACGTTGCCGCTGGCCTCGTGCGGTCTACCCGCGGACTCGGGCGGGCAGCCCTCAAACGTCCGCGCAGAGCACGTTTTACGGCGCTCCTTTTGACCTTGCTCCGGGTGGGGTTTACCTAGCTGCCCAGGTCACCCTGGGCACTGGTGGTCTCTTACACCACCGTTTCACCCTTACCCGGCGCCTGAGCGCCGGGCGGTCTGTTTTCTGTGGCACTGTCCCGCGGGTCACCCCGGGTGGCCGTTAGCCACCACCCTGCCCTGTGGAGTCCGGACGTTCCTCGGGAAGCCCCTGGGGGCTCCACGCGGCCGTCCGCCCGGCTCGTCTGCCGTGTCGACCATGTTAGCCGACCATGCGCGGCTCCTTGTTTCTTCGCTCATCGACCGACGAGCGGATCCGGCGTCGCCTTGATCTGCGGCCCAGCCGCAAGCTCCTTCGTGGAGTAGCCGAGCCAGAGCTCTCCGGTCACTCTGCCCCTCGCGCCCAGCTGACGCCCTGCGGAGACTGCCCACTCGCGAACGCGTGCCTCGTCGAGCAGCCCGTCCGGGCCGAGCAGGTCGTCGCGCCCGGCTCGGTCGAGCCGGAAGGAAGCCGTCACCTGGTCCGGGACCCGTCCGCTGCCACCGATGGCTATCGCCCGCTGCTGAGCCCAGGTCCGGACGGCGTGCGTCTCAGCCTTGGAGACAGCTGGTCGCGGACGCTGCCTGGCCTGTGTGGCCAGACATCCGCAACTGCGGGTGTTTCCGGAGGCGACCTGGGACTGGACAGCGGTGAAGATCTCGGGGTTGCCGCAATCGCACCGGTAGTCGCGGACGATCTCATCTGGTTTTTCCGGATTCCGGTAAGGGCCGGAAACGGCTGACAGCAGGCTGTCTGTGTGCGGAGCCGTCGGTGAGAGGCGGCGTGGTGTCGGCGGGCCCGCCTTCTTCGGCTTTCGGCGCGGAGGACGCAGCTCGCCCCATACTGCGGTGATGTAGGCATCGGCAGCGGCCTGGTGCCGGGCCGTGCCACCGGTGAGGTACGCGTCCAGGCCCGGCACACCCCAGGGAACGCGTGCCGAGAGGGCCGAGGCCACCGCGCCGGCCTGCTGATAGGCCGCGGCCCGTTCAGGTACCGCCACGATCAGAGCGTGGGGAGCCTCCATCTCTGGCAGATCGCCGATTCTGACGTGTATGAGCAGGTCCAGGAGCCCCGCTGCGACCAGTACCAGGCCCTTGTCGTTCTCGTACTGGCGGCGGTCCCGCTGTCTGGTCGAGTGGTGGAAGGCGCCGTCGTACTCGAGGCCTACACGGACACCGTGCGGCAGATGGAAGACGGCGTCGACCTCGACGTCCTTATAGCGCCAGTGGGCGGGCTTGTGCTCGGGCGTAACAGTGAGACGGTGCGAGGCGAAGTCGGGCGCACCGGCCGGCAGCCGTGGATCCCGGCTCTCCGGCGGTACGAGGTCGATGAGTCCCGCGAGTTCAGCAACCAGCCGGACCTGCTCCTTCGATATCCCAGAAGTCGAGCACTTGCCGCAGCCGGTGCCCTGGACACGATTGAGGACCGTGGCCTCCCAGCCGTGACCGTGACGGCATCGCCAAGACAGGGTCGCGTACACGCCCCGGTTGCCTGCTTCGGCAACATGCTTCCGCGAAATGTTGTGTTGGCTCGTCGGCAGCCGACGCGGGTCAAGATCCGGAGCATCCAGCTCGTCCGCGATTTCCGGGAACCAGGTGAACAGCGAGTTCGTATCGTCGATCACGTAACCCGCACACACCAGACAGCCGTCCCCCTGAAGCGCCCGCTCTTTGACCACCGCTTCGAAACAATGTTCAACCGGCTGCCACACTCCGGTACTTGGGTCGACCCCCCATGTCCGGCAGATCCACGGCACTCTCTCGTGTGAAGCGTGGGTAATGTCGCTCGCTGGTCTCTGTCCGCGGTACTGAGTAGCCAGCGTCGGAAGGTCCGCGAGCCGGGTCAATCGACGGCACTCGGGGCACCCTGCACCTTTCTGAATGCGGTCCTTGGGCCAGGCTGGCCACGGCTCATGGCCGAAGGCGAGGGGGCATTGCCACATGTACGGACTGACCTCGCCGCGTCTCTGGGCTGTCGCCGAGACGTTCTCGGGATGGACGAGGTTGTCTTGATGCCACAGTGCTGCGACCTCTGGGATGTCCGCCACGGTCACTTCTCCGCGACCACGAGTACGGTTGTCCCACCGGTCCATGACCGTGATCTTGTGCCGATTCCAGTAAGCGACGACCTCGGCCTGCCGGGCCCGGGCCACTGCGAGTTCCTTCTTGATCAGCTCACGGCGGGTCCCGTTGAAGTCTTCCCAGACAGACCGCATCTGTCGAAGCATCCGTAACCGGTCCTCGCGCCCACCGCTCCCGATGTCGAGGGGCGTCGGCCGAGGCGGCCAGGCGGCGAGTGCTGCTGCGTCACTCCCGGACGCGTCTGAACCTTGAGTTGCGATCACGGCTGAGGATACGAGCGAGGTCTGACAGAGCCGTACCGATGTCCAGATCACCCGCATTTAACCAAGCCGGACACCTCGGACGATATTTTTATATCGTCCGAGGTGTCCGGCTGCCGGGTGCTTTTCCGCTGGTCACAGCACTTTCGTTGTTTGGCGCCTCAGGCGGCGAACGACGCTCTGCGCTCGCACGGCGAAATTCGACCCGGATTCGACCCGGCCTGCCAATCTTGGCTTGCCGCATATGCTCTGACCTGGGCTTATGGCGGACGGGAACGATACTCGGATGTTACGCCGGGTTCTGTCACCCGGCCACCTCGCGGTGACCGGGGAGACGGCCATCCATCTAGGGCCGGTGTTGCCACCGGCCTCGTGCGGTCTACCCGGGGACTCGGGCGGGCAGCCCTCGAACGTCTCCGCAGAGCCGCCCCTCTTTCAAGAAGGCGGCTCCTTTTGACCTTGCTCCGGGTGGGGTTTACCTAGCTGCCCAGGTCACCCTGGGCACTGGTGGTCTCTTACACCACCGTTTCACCCTTACCCGGCGCCGAAGCACCGGGCGGTTTGTTTTCTGTGGCACTGTCCCGCGGGTCACCCCGGGTGGCCGTTAGCCACCACCCTGCCCTGTGGAGCCCGGACGTTCCTCGGGGAGTCCCTCAAGGGGATTCCACGCGGCCGTCCGCCCGGCTCGTCTGCCGTGTCGACCATGTTACCGGGCCCCCACCCTTCACCGGACCGGCCACCGTCGCCAGCACCGAGCCCGCCAGAATGAGGGTGAATGCCGCCGCGATGCCCCACGTCAGGTCCTCGCCCAGGAACAGCGCACCCGCCGCCACCGCCACCGCCGGGTTGACGTAGGTGAAGACCGTCGCTCGCGTCGGGCCGACCTCCTTGATCAGTTCCAGGAAGGCCACGAAGGCAAGGGCCGTGCAGATCGCGCCCAGTGCCAGCAGGGATACGAGTACCGACGTCGACGGCATCGAGGACGGCCAGGTCGTCGCCGCCGCCGGGGCGTACACCAGCGCCGCCAGCGTCAGGCAGGGGACTATGAGCTGCAGCGTCGGTACGTCCTTAAGCCAGCGGGACGCGATCAGTGGCGCCGTCGCGTAGCCCAGGACCGTCAGGAACACCTCCCCGAGGGAGCGCGCGTCGCCGCCCGTCAGGTGCGGGATCGTCAGGACGGCCACGCCCGCCAGGCCCAGCGCCAGCCCCGTCATCCGCCGTACGCCCAACTGCTCCGTGTTGCCGAAGGAGCGGGACAACACCACACCCACTATCGGCACGCCCGCGATCAGCAGGCCCGCCGTCGAGCTGGACAGGTGGCGCTCCGCATCCGTCAGCGTGAACCACGGGCCGATGATCTCGATGCACGCGAACGCCAGCATCGGCAGCCAGTGCGAGCGGATGGTCGTGAGCAGGCCGCCGCCTCGCACGGCGAAAGGCAGCAACAGTGCCGCTCCCAGCGCGCACCTGGTGAACACCACCATCGACGGGGAAAGGGGCGCGTCCACCGCCACCTTGATCATCAGGTAGGGGATGCCCCAGACCACTCCCATCAGGGAGAACAGGAACCAGCCGCGTGCAGTCATGCACACACCTTCGGCCGGATCAGGGCCTGCCGTCTTGAACGCTGTTGCGGTACGCCGCCGGGGTCACACCCAGGACCCGGCGGAACCAGCGGGTCAGGTGCGCCTGGTCCGCGAAGCCGACCAGCGCCGCCACCTCCGCCGGGCGCAGGCCTGTGTCCAGGAGGCGACGGGCCCGGGTGACCCGGTGCTGGGCCAGCCAGGCGTACGGCGGCAGCCCCATCGTCGTACGGAAGGCCCGGAGGAGTTGGTAACGGGACAGGCCCAGGTCGGTCGCGAGGTCCGAGAGGGACGGGGGGTTCAGGAGTTCGTCGGCCAGGCGGTCCCGTACGACCGTGGCCACCCGGTCCGCGCCGGGGACGACATCGCTCACGGCGCGAGCCGTCGAATGGCGTCCGGCCAGCGCCGTCAGCAGCCATGGGAGGCGGGACTCCGCCTCCAACGGGTCGGGGCAGGCGCCCAGTTCCGTGTGGGTGAGGAGGATCGCGGCGGCCAGTTCGGGGTCGTCTATCAGTGGTTCGCGGAAGTGGGGGATGCCGCCGCCCGGCGTTCCTTCCGTCAGTAGAGAGGGGTCCGCGTACAAGGCCCGGTAGGCGTAGCCGTCCGTCGCGTTGCCGGGGCCTCCCGTGTGCACCTCGCCGGGGCCAGTACGACGATGGAGCCCGGGCCCGTGCGGATGCGGCCGCCGCGGTAGTCGATGACCTCGGAGCCGGCGACGCAGACACCGACCGTGAACTCGTCGTGGGCGTGCGGGGCGTAGACGTGCTTGTCGAAGCGGGCGGTCAGGAGGTCCAGGGACGGGCCGCACCGGCCCAGCCGCGCCCTCGTCCACGAAGCATGTTCACCCATCGCCCGACGCCCCCTTTCCAGGCGGAGCCACTGTCATGGGTGGAACGCCCTCAGGCCCCTTTTCCATGCCGCCGCCAGGTCGGCGTCGTCCGGAAACCGTCCGTGGATCTCCAGGATCACCATCCCGTGCGCGAAGGCCCACACCGAACGGGCCGTGTCCATGTCGCCGCCGCACACCCGCAGCAGCGGCATCGCGGCCCGGTCCTCCAGGCCGGCGGGGAGGGCGGCGCGGGGCAGGGGGCGTTCGGTGGCGAGGCAGTAGAGGTGGGGGTGGTCCAGGGCGTACGTGCGGTACGCCTCCCCGAGGGCCGTCAGTGAACCCGGCTCCCGCTCCTCCGCCGCCTCCAGCGCCGCCGCCGACTCCTCCAGCATCTGCGCGATCAGCTCCACCTCCACCGCGTACTTGTCGGGGAAGTGCTTGTAGAGGGAGGGAGCCTTGATGCCGAGGCGTTCGGCGACGGCCCGCAGGGTGAGCGCGGCGGGCCCGGACTCCTCCAGGAGGGTCCGGGCGGCGGTCGCGATCTCGCGGGCTCGGGGGGTCAGGCGGTCGGGCGCGGATCCGTCAGCCACGCTGGAAACCCTCCTTAGTACGCAGTCCGTAGCCGAAGGCGCGATCGTACGAGATGTGGGCCAGCCAGCCGCACAGGGCCGCGAAGGCGGGCGCCCAGGTGAAGGGGCCGACGGCGTAGAGGGCCAGCAGGGCGAGCGGGATCAGGGCGCGGTGCATCGCGTTGTAGTACGGCACCGCGCGCGGCGGGAGCTGTCCCTTCGCCATCCGGGGTGCGTCGTCGAGGGCGACCAGGAAGGTCAGGTCCGGTGCGATGAAGAAGGCGAGGGCCAGGGTGCCGGCGAGCCAGCCGTGGTTCATGGCCTCCAGGACCGCGAAGGCCGACCAGAACAGGGCGTTCGCGAGCCATGCGGTGCGGCGGACGTGGGAGAGGACGGTGCGGTGCGGGGTGGTGCTCGCGCTCGTGGCCGTGCTCATGGCTGCCTCCTGCGGATGACTGGCTAACGTCGTTAGCCTCACAACCACGACGGTACGGCTAACAGCGTTAGCCGTCAAGGCCGTCGGCCCACGACATGCCTCCGGATACCCCCGGCCGCCGCTTGACCCTGCCGCGACGTCAGCGTCTGTACTGGTGCCATGCGGATCGGAGAACTCGCCGCCACCGTCGGCGTCACCACGCGGACCGTGCGGCACTACCACCACCAGGGCCTGCTGCCGGAACCCGAGCGGCTGGCCAACGGCTATCGGGACTACACCCTGCGGCACGCGGTCGTGCTCGCGCGGATTCGGCGGCTGACCGAGTTGGGCCTCGGCCTCGCCGAGGTGCGGGACGTGCTCGCCGAGGACGCCGGCAAGGACCTCGCCGAGGTGCTCACCGAGCTCGACGAGGACCTGGCCCGACAGGAGGCGGCGATCCGGGAGCGCCGGGCGCGGCTGCGGGCGCTGCGGGAGGCGACCGGCGGGCCGCCCGCCGAGGGGCCGGTCTCGCCCCAACTCGCTTCCCTGCTCGGCGACATGGCGCACCTCGCCGGCGACTCCCCCATGGCCGCCAAGGACCGCGAGATGCTCGCCCTGATCGAGACCATGGCGGCCGTGGAGGACCGGGAGCGGCTGATGGGCGTGTTGCGCGACGCCCTCACCTCCCCCGAGGCGAAGGCGCGGGCGGTCGGCGCGTACGGCCTGCTCGACGAACTCGCCGACGCCGACCCGGCCGACCCGCGCGTGGCGGAGGCGGCCCGCGCGCTCGCCGACTGCGTGCCCCGCGGCCTGTTCCCCGCGGACCGGATCGAGGAGGACAACAGCTTCATGCGCGCCTTCTACGCCGACTTCGCCCCGGCCCAGGCGGAGGCGATCCGCCGGACGCTCCGGATCCTCGCCGGGGAGGGACCATGAGAACGGCGTACGTCCTGTTCCGGCATGAACTGCGGTTGCTGGCCAGTCTGTTGATGTGGCTGCCCCGGCGCACGCACGGGGTCGGCGACGGGCGGGCGTTCGGGTACGCGCGGGGGCAGGGCGCGGTGATGTTCGGGTTCGCGTTCGTGTGCGTGGTCGAGACGGTGACGATGTCCGTGCTGCTGCGCGGCTATCCGGCGCTGCACCAAGTGGTGTTCGTGCTGGACGCGTACACGGTGGTGTTCGTCGTCGCGCTGCACGCGGCTTCGGTCGTACGACCGCACGTGCTCGACTCCGGATCGCTGCGGATCCGGCGTGCGGTCCACGTCGACCTGCGCGTGCCGATCCATCAAATCGCCTCTGTGCGACGGGAGTTGCGTACCACTCACGAACGGGCCGAAGGTGAACTCGACCTCCCCGTCGGCTCCCAGACCACCGTCACCCTCGAACTCACCGAGCCCGTAGCCCACTTCGGCTTCCTCGACCGCCGTCGGGACGTCCGCCTGGTCCGCTTCCACGCCGACGACGCCGACACCCTCGTAGAAGAAATACGAGCTCTCAAGGAGGAAGCGGTGCTCACGCAGGCGCGAAGCGCACCTTCGTCGCTGCTTCCGGATCGGCCTGGGTGAGGCGGACCCGTAGGCGTTCGCCCAGCGGCAGGTGTTCGCCCTCGATGCGGCCGATGATCGCCGGGGACTCCAACTGGACGGTTCCGACGGCGGGTTGGTGCTCCTCGACGTCCACCACGACCGCGTCGAAGACCTCTCCGACCCGGTCCCTGAGCAGCGCCGCCTCGACGATGTCGACGCACGCGCGCTCCACGGCTCCCGCGCGGCGGGTGCCGTCGGCCATCTCGTGCGGGAGGGTGTCGAGGGCGGCGAGGACCCAGTCGGGCGGGGGTCGCCGGCGGCGGCCGCCAGGCAGAGCTCGGAGGCGTAGCGGTCGGCGAGCCTCCGGAGGGGGGCCGTGCAGTGGGCGTAGGGAGCCGCGACCGCGGCATGCGTGGCGATGGCGGGGAGGGCGCCGTCGCGGAAGACCGTGTAGCCCGCGCCGCGCAGCAGCGTCGTGCACTCCTGGAGGAAGGCCGCGTGGTCGGGGCGGTGCGGGTCGAGGGAACGGATGAGCCGGGCGTACGAGACGTGGTGCGGCCAGTCGATGTGCAGGGCCTGCGCGGTACGGCGGAGGCGGCCGACGGCGCCGTCGGGGGCGGCTGGGAGGGTGCGCAGTACGCCGGTGCCGGCCGCCAGCATCAGGTCGGCGGCCGCCATGCCGGTGAGGAGTGAGATCTGGGCGTTCCAGCCGTCGGCGGGGAGTGGGGCACGGTAGGTGAGCTCGTATGTGTGGTCCCGCTCGACGATCTCCTGCTCGGGCACGTTGAGCGAGATACCGCCCCGCTCGACCTCCAGGCGCTCCCGTGCCTCCCCGATCTCCTTGAGCAGCGCGAGCGGCTCCTCGGCCGTCTTCTCGTCGATCTGCCTCTGCACGCGCGCGTAGTCGAGCTTGGCCCGGCTGCGGACGAGTGCTCGGCGGACGTCGACGGTGAGGGTGCGGCCGTCCGCGTCGAGGTCGATGGTCCAGAGCGCGGCGGGGCGGGTCCGGTCCGGGAGGAGGCTGGCCGCGCCCTCGCTGAGCAGGGCGGGGTGCAGCGGGACGCGCTCGTCCGGGAAGTAGAGGGTCGTGACCCGCCGGTGGGTCTCCGCGTCCAGCGCCGATCCGGGTACGACGAAGGCGGCGACGTCGGCGATGGCGTACCGGACGCGGTAGCCGGTGCCGCGGCGGGACAGGTGCATCGCCTGGTCGAGGTCGGTGGAGGTGGGCGGGTCGATGGTGAGGAGGGGGATGTCGGTGGCGTCGTACGCCGGAAGGGCGGGGGCCCCGGCCGCCCGCTCGGCCTCGGCGAGGGCCTCGGCGGGGTAGCTCTCGGGGATGTCGAGCTCGGTGCGCAGTGCGGTGAGGGCGGCCCGGAGGGGGGCTTCGGGGGCGCCGGTCACGCGGATGTGGCGGCGGGGCATACGGCGAGCGTAGAACGCGGGTCGGACAGTGGCACGCCGTACGCTGTCGCAGAGCTCAAGAGAAGGAGATCTTCGTGCTGGTCCTGCTGCCGCCCTCCGAAGGCAAGGCATCCTCCGGGCGGGGCGCCCCGCTCAAACTGGAGTCGCTGTCGCTGCCGGGGCTGACCCCCGCCCGTGAGGCCGTACTCGGCGAACTCGTCGAGCTGTGCGCCGGGGACGAGGAGAAGGCACGCGAGGTGCTCGGCCTGAGCGAGGGCCTGCGGGGCGAGGTCGGCAAGAACACGGAGCTGCTGACGGCCGGGGCACGGCCCGCCGGGGAGATCTACACGGGGGTGCTTTACGACGCCCTCGACCTGGCCACTCTGGAAGCCGCCGCGAAGAAGCGTGCCGCGCGGTCGCTTCTCGTCTTCTCGGGGCTGTGGGGTGCGGTCCGGGTGACCGACAGGATCCCCTCCTACCGCTGCTCGATGGGCGTGAAGCTGCCCGGGCTCGGTGCGCTGGGCGCGCACTGGCGGACGCCGATGGCGGCGGCGCTGCCCGAGGCCGCCGGGGACGGGCTCGTCCTCGACCTGCGGTCCTCCGCGTACGCGGCCGCGTGGAAGCCGAAGGGTGAGGTGGCGGGGCGGACGGCGAGCGTACGGGTGCTGCACGCGCCGACACGGAAGGTGGTCAGCCACTTCAACAAGGCGACGAAGGGGCGGATCGTACGGAGTCTGCTGATGGCCGGGGTTGCGCCGAAGGGGCCGGCCGAGCTGGTGGAGGCCTTGCGGGACCTGGGGTATGTGGTGGAGGTGGAGCCGCCGAAGGGTGCGGGCGCCGGGAAGCCGTGGATGTTGGACGTGTTGGTGGACGAGATCCACTGAAATGGCCGGGTGCACTGAAATGGCCGGGTGCACTGAAATGACCAGGTGCTATGTGACATAGCATTGCAGCATGCGCAACGAGCTTTGCGCATGCTGCGCACCGGCGGCACGATGAGGTCATGACCTCCCTCCTGGATCTCGCCCCGGTCGTCCCCGTGGTCGTGCTCGACGACGCCGCCGACGCCGTGCCGCTCGCCCGTGCGCTGGTCGCCGGTGGGCTGCCGGCGATCGAGGTGACCCTGCGGACGCCGGCCGCGCTGGAGGCGATACGGGCGATCTCCGGGGCCGTACCGGACGCGGTGGTCGGGGCCGGGACCGTGATCACGCCGGAGCAGGTGAAGGAGTCGGTGGCGGCCGGGGCGCGCTTCCTGGTCAGCCCGGGCTGGACGGACGTACTGCTGGAGGCGATGCGGGGGTCCGGGGTGCCGTTCCTGCCGGGGGTGTCGACCACGTCCGAGGTGGTGGCTCTGTTGGAGCGCGGGGTGCGGGAGATGAAGTTCTTCCCGGCGCAGGCGGCGGGCGGGACGGCGTATCTGAAGTCGCTGGCCGGCCCTTTGCCGCAGGCGCGGTTCTGTCCGACGGGTGGGATCGGGGCCGCGAATGCTCCTGAGTACCTCGGACTGCCCAACGTCGGCTGTGTGGGCGGGACTTGGATGATTCCGGCGGATGCGATCGCGGCCGGTGACTGGGGGCGGATCGAAGGGCTGGCGCGGGAGGCGGCGGGGCTGAGGCCGGGCGGCTGACCGGAGGAGGCCGGGGCGTTGTCGTACCCGTGACGTACAACTGGTTCCATGACCGCCACCCATGCCGTCCAACCGCCGCCCTTCGCCCGGGAGCTGCTGCGCTGGCGTACCAGCCGGCGGGTCAGTCAGTTGGAGCTTGCCTCGCGGGCGGGGACCACGCAGAGATACGTGAGTTTCATCGAGCGCGGGCGGTCCGTGCCGGGGCGGGCGGTCGTCATACGGCTGGCCGAGTCGTTGGGGCTGACGCTGCGGGAGCGGAACGGGCTGTTGCTGGCGGCGGGTTATGCGCCCGCGTTCGCCGAGTCCTCGCTGGATGCCGCTGAACTGGGGGCCGTGCGGGAGGCGTTGGACGGCATCCTGGAGGGGCATCTGCCCTATCCGGCGGTCGTCGCCGGGCCGCGGGGTGAACTCGTCGCGGCGAACGAGGCCTTCGAGGTGCTGGCCGAGGGCGCGGACCCGGAGTTGTTGAAGCCGCCCGTCAACGTTCTCCGACTCGCCCTGCATCCGCGCGGGATGGCCTCGCGAGTCGTGAACCTCGACGCCTGGGGGCGGCACATCATCGAGAACCTGCGGGCGCGGGCCTTGCGCAGTCCCGATCCGCTGCTGGACGAGCTGGCGGCGGAACTGGCCGGGTATCTGCCGCCGTTGGGCGAGCCGGGGGACGACTACCTCGGGTTCGCCGTGCCGCTGCGACTGCGGTGCGCGGAGGGGGAGCTACGGCTGCTGACCACGCTCACGTCCTTCGCCACCGCCGTCGACGTCACGCTGGCCGAGCTGCATCTGGAGGCGTTTCTGCCGGCGGACGCGGAGACGGCGGAAATCCTGCGGAAGCGGGGCGCTGAGCGCGGGTGAGGGGCGGGGCCTCGGCGCGCCGTCTCAGCGCAGGTGAGAGGTGTCGTTGAAGAGCCGTACGCTCGCGTTGCCGTCGGCGTAGTAGGCCACGGCGGAGAGGGCGGCCGCGGAGAGTTCCATGCGGAAGAGGGCCTCGGGCGGGGCGCCGAGGGCGAGTTGGACGAAGGTCTTGATCGGGGTGACGTGGGAGACGAGGAGGACGGTGCGGCCCGCGTAGGCCGCGACCAGCTTGTCCCGGGCCGCCGCGATACGGGTCGCCGTCGCCGCGAAGCTCTCGCCGCCGCCGGAGGGTTCGACCGTGGGGTCGGCCAGCCATCGGGTCAGGTCGTCCGGGTAGCGCTCGCGGACCTCGGCGAAGGTCAGGCCCTCCCAGGCGCCGAAGTCCGTCTCCCGGATCCCCTCGTCGACGGTCACGTCGAGGCCGAGGTGGCGGGCGACGATGCCGGCGGTCTCGCGGGTACGGGCGAGCGGGGAGGCGACGATGGCCTGGATGGTGCCGCGCCTGGCGAGCGCGGCCCCGGCCCGCTCGGCCTGGTCCCGGCCGACGTCGGAGAGGGACGGGTTGGTACCGCCGCTCCCCGAGAACCGCTTCTGCGGGGTCAGCGGAGTCTCACCGTGCCGCAGCAGTACGAAGGTCGCCGGCGCCCCCATGTCGGCGGGAGCCCAGCCGGGGGAGGCGACGACGCCGGCGGCACGTGCGTCGGCGTCGGCCTTGGCAGCTCCGCCGCCCGAGCGCTCCTCCGCTCCGCGGCGGGAAGAGGGGGCAACCGAAGTACCCGCGTCCATCGCCTCGTTGGCGAGCCGGTCCGCGTGCTTGTTCCGCTCGCGCGGGATCCACTCGTACGACACCCGGTCCGCCGGGAACACCCGCGCCGCCTGCATCGCCAGCGGCTTCATGTCCGGGTGCTTGATCTTCCAGCGGCCCGACATCTGCTCGACGACCAGCTTGGAGTCCATGCGGACGTGGACCGAGGCCGAGGGGTCCAGCTCGAAGGCGGCCCGCAATCCCGCCAGCAACCCCCGGTACTCGGCGACGTTGTTCGTGGCGACGCCGATGTACTCGGCCGCCTCCACCAGCGTCTCCCCCGTCGTCGCGTCCAGCACGACCGAGCCGTAGCCGGCCGGGCCCGGGTTTCCCCGTGACCCGCCGTCGGCCTCGACGATGAACTCCCGCACGGCAGCCGCCCCTTACAGACCGGACTCGCCCGTGCGCACCAGGATGCGGCGGCAGTTCTCGCAGCGCACCACCGTGTCGGGGGCGGCCGAGCGGATCTCGTTGATGTCGGTGATGGCCAGCTCCTGGCGGCAGCCCTGGCAGGTCCGCTGGTACAGCTTGGCCGCGCCGATGCCGCCCTGCTGCTCGCGCAGCTTGTCGTAGAGCTTGAGGAGATCGGCAGGGACGGTGGCGGCGATGACCTCGCGCTCCTTGGTCACCGTCGCCACCTCGCCGTCGATCTCCTCGAAGGCCGCGTCCCGGCGGGCCATGGCGTCGTCGACCTTCGACTGCACGGAGGCGACCCGCTCGGTCAGCTCGCGCACCCGCTCCTGCACGGACTCGATGCGCTCCATGACCTCCAGGACGACGTCCTCCAGGTCGCCCTGCCGCTTGGCGAGGGAGGCGATCTCGCGCTGGAGGTTCTCCAGGTCCTTGGGGGAGGTGACCGCGCCGGAGTCCAGGCGCTGCTGGTCGCGGGCGGCGCGCTGGCGCACCTGGTCCACGTCCTGCTCGGCCTTGGTCTGCTCGCGGGCGGTGTCGCTCTCCTCGGTCTGGGCGGCGACCAGGAGGTCGCGCAGCTGGGTGGCGTCCTTGGTCAGCGAGTCGATCTCGGCGTGCTCGGGCAGCGACTTCCGCTTGTGCGCGAGCTGCTGGAGGCGTACGTCGAGTGCCTGGACGTCGAGGAGTCGGATCTGGTCGGCGGGCGCGGCGTTCAGTTGGGGGCTCCCTGTGATTCGGAGGTGGCGGACGCCGCGTGGGCGGTCCAGGGGTCGGTGACCGTCTTGGAGACGTGCACGCGCAGGTCCCATCCGTGACGGTCGGAGATCTCGTCGAGCTGGGTGGCGGCCAGCTCGCACCAGGGCCACTCGGTGGCCCAGTGCGCCGCGTCGAGCAGCGCGAGGGGGCTTCGCAGTACGGCCTCGGAGGCCGGGTGGTGGCGCAGGTCCGAGGTGAGGAAGGCGTCGACGCCGGCCGCGCGGACCTGGTCGAAGAGGCTGTCGCCGGAGCCGCCGCTGACGGCGACCGTGCGGACGACCGCCTCGGGGTCGCCGGCGACGCGGATGCCCTGCGCGGTGGCGGGCAGGCGTTCGGCGGCCCGCGCGGCGAGCTCGCGGACGGTCACCGGGTGGTCGAGCTCGCAGATACGGCCCAGGCCCCGGCGGCCCTCGGGGTCGGTCGGGTCCGGCACCAGGGGTCGTACGACTCGGAGGTCGAGCGCGCCGGCCAGCGCGTCGCTCACCCCCGGGTCGGCGGTGTCCGCGTTGGTGTGGGCCACGTGCAGCGCGATGTCGTTCTTGATGAGGGTGTGCACGACCCGGCCCTTGAAATCGGTCGCCGCCACCGTCGTCGTACCGCGGAGGTAGAGCGGGTGGTGGGTGACCAGCAGGTCGGCGCCGATCTTCACGGCCTCGTCGACGATCTCCCGCACGGGGTCGACGGCGAACAGGACCCGCGTGACCTCCTGGTCGGGGTCGCCCACGACGGTGCCGACCGCGTCCCAGGACTCGGCACGCGCGGCGGGCCACAGGTTCTCCAGCGCGGCGATGACTTCAGACAGACGGGGCACGCCCAAAAGGCTACCTGGCTGTTCCGTGCACCTGAACCGAAGCCCGAAGCCAAGTGAAGCGACAGCCCGAAGCCCGCCGGAGCGATACCGGTGTCTCCGGGCCCGTCCGGCGCCCCGCTCAGCACACCCGTCCCCGTTCCCTCAGGCGAATCGTTCCTGTGCCACCCCTTTGTGTGAAGGGTGAGCCTCGTGGTCCCCCGTCTGTGCGTGCGAAAACTAGCTTCGTGGCCGGAGGTGACCAGACGATGACGGCCTGTGCGATCGAGCCCGAGGCTGCCCCCGAGAACGAGGTTCCGCGGGCCGGCTGCACCATCACCGCGGACGGTGCCTACGCCGCCCGCCTCGCCCTGGACGGCGACTCGTGGTTCCCGGAGCGCTGGACCCTGGACGGACCGGAGCCGTACGCGGTGCCGCTGCCGGGCAACCAGCCGGAGGAGCCCGGCACCGAGGTCCAGCCGATGGGCGACGGGCGGGTGCTGATCCGGCGCCTGTCGGAGGGGCGGCACGTGTTCTCGCTGCTCTACCCGACCGGCCCCGGCACCGGCGAGGTGCTGATCGGCGCGGTCGAGTGCCCGGACGAGGGCACCCGGCTGCGGCTGCTGCCCCCGGCGCCGGGCGGCGAGAAGGCGTACGCGCTCGCCGTGGGCCGGCGCTCCAGCACGGTGTGGCTGGTGGCGGGCGGGACCTTCGGGCCCGAGCACGTCGCGGAGATCCCGGGGCGCTGCTCCGGCGGGGTGTGGCTGGACCGGGCGGGGCGGATGCTGGCGGTCGACCGGGAGGTCGGTGGCTGCACCAAGGCGATCGTGGTGGACCTGGAGCGGTCCGGCGAGGTCTCGCCGCTGCTCCAGATCGCGGCCGGCAGCAACGACCGGCTGCTGCTCGCCGACCCGGACACCGGACTGCTGCTGATCGCCTCGGACGCGCCCTCGCCCGGCGCGGAGCGGCTCGGCTGGGGCGTGCTCGGCTCCACCCTGCCGGTGCGCTTCCCGGAGTGCCTGCGGGTGCCCGACTGCACGGTCACGCCGTTCGCGATCCAGCCGGGGCAGGTGCTGATGCCGGAGAGCTGCGGGGTGGCGCTGCGGGTGGACGGGCCGATGGGCAGCTGGGTCGGACTGTGGCGGCCGGACCTGCGGCAGGTGCACCATCTCCGGGCGCCGGAAGGGTGGTTGACCGGCACGGGGCTGTGGACCGAGGACGGGGTGCTCCAACTGCCGTACGCCGACGGCGAGGTGACGTGCGGGCTGGCGCGGCTGGAGCTTCCTTCGGGGGTCGGCGGGCGGGTGGAAAGGACGGAGGAGCCGACTGACGAGCCGACGGAAGAACCGGAGACGGAAGAGACGGAAGAGACGGAAGAGACGGAAGAACTCGAAGAGGCTTCCGAACCGGGACCCGCGGAGCCCGCCGCGCCGCGTCCGGTGCCCTTGGGCAAGTCTCCTCTGGGACGGCTTGTAACGAACTAGTGCCGGTTGGCTGTGCCGTCTGGATTCGGGGTGAGGTGGGCCGGTTAAAATCGCCCGGCTGTTAGAAAGATCATATTGACGGGGTGAATCCTTCCGATGAGCGACGCAAGCACCATGCAGCCGCTGTCCACCGAGTCCCAGGGGGACACCGGCCACGGCCGGCACCGGGGTCAGAACTCGGCCCAGGACGGTGACACGGCCCCTCGCGGCCGGCACCGCAAGCAGTCCGAGGACACGGAGGCGGCCGCCTGACGGCACGCACCACGAAGAGGCCCGCACTCCGACTGGCGTGCGGGCCTCTTCGTAACCTCTAGGTCCTCTTGAGCCCCAGCACGTCCGACGCCGCGAACGTCTCCCCGTCCGGCCGTTCCGCGTAGTGCGGAGTGAGTACGGCGTCCAACTCGTCGTAGGTGAAGGCGTCCTGCTTGCTGTCGAACTTGGCGCGCACCCGCGGCTGGTCGACCACGGCGACCATGCCGCCGTGCACCACGAGCAGCTGGCCGTTGACGCGCCCAGCAGCGGGCGAGGCCAAGTAGCCCACCAGCGGGGCGACATGCTCGGGAGACAGCGGGTCCAGTCCGTCCGCCGGCTGGTCGAAGCCCGCGAAGACGTCCTCCGTCATCCGGGTGCGGGCGCGCGGGCAGATCGCGTTGGCCGTGACGCCGTACTTGGACAGCGCGAGGGCGGTGGAGGTCGTCAGGCCGACGATCCCGCCTTTCGCCGCGGCGTAGTTGGGCTGCCCGGCCGAGCCCGCGAGGAACGCCTCCGAGGAGGTGTTGACGATACGGCCGTACACCTGCCCGCCCGTCGCCTTGGCCCGCTCCCGCCAGTGCGCGGCCGCGAAGTGGGTCGTGTTGAAGTGGCCCTTGAGGTGGACCCGGATCACCGAGTCCCACTCCCCCTCGCTCATGGAGAAGACCATCCGGTCGCGCAGGATGCCCGCGTTGTTGACCAGGATGTCCAGCCGGCCGAACTCGGCGATCGCCAACTCGACCAGCGAGCGGGCCTGTTGGAAGTCGGCGACGTCCCCGGTGTGGGCGGCCGCCCGTCCCCCGGCCGCGCGGATCTCGGCGGCGACCTCCTCGGCGGGACCCGTGGAGGCCTCTCCCGAGCCGTCCCGGCCCGGCTGCCCGAAGTCGTTGACGACGACGGCCGCGCCCAGCCGGGCGAGTTCGAGCGCCTCGGCCCGGCCCAGGCCACGACCCGCGCCGGTGACGATGGCCGACAGTCCTTCGAGTGGCAGCGACACGGACACTCCCGTCAGATCTCGATGCACGTACGCAGCGCGGTGCCGGTCCGCATCTGGTCCAGCGCCTCGTTGATGTCGGCCAGCGGCACGCGGTGCGTGATCAGGCCCTCCAGGTCGATGCGGCCCGCCCGCCAGAGGGCGATGGTGCGTTCGTAGGAGCGCAGGACGTCGCCGCCGCCGTACATGGACGGCAGGATCCGCTTCTCGTCGAAGAACAGCTCGAACATGTTGAGCTGGAGGAAGTCGTCCATGGCGCCCGCGCCGACGACCACGAGGGTGCCGCCGCGCCGGGTGTTCTCGTACGCCGTGCGGGCGGTGGCGGACTTGCCGACGACCTCGAAGACGTAGTCGAAGCCCTCGCCGCCGGTGACCTCCTGCTTGGCGCCGGCCAGCTCGTCCGGCGAAACCGCCCTGGTCGCACCGAACTTGAGCGCGGACTCGCGGCGCGAGGCGACCGGGTCGACGGCGACGATCTCGGCGGCGCCCTTGAGCCGCGCGCCCTGGATCGCGGAGATCCCGACACCCCCGCATCCGATGACGGCGACCGACGAACCGGCTTCCACGTCCGCGGTGTTGAGGGCGGCACCGAGCCCGGTGGTGACCCCGCAGCCGATCAGCGCGGCGATGTCGAAGGGCACGTCCTCGGGTATCGGCACCGCGCAGCCCGCGTCGACGACGACCTCCTCGGTGAAGGTGCCGGTGCCCGCGAAGCCGAAGACGTCACCGCTCGGGCGGCGGAAGTTGGGGGTGCCGGCGTTCATGAACCCGGCCAGGCACAGCTCGGTCTGGCCGCGCTTGCAGGCGGGACACTCCCCGCAGGCCGGCAGCCAGCATACGACCACCCGGTCGCCGGGCTTCACCCGAGTGACGCCCTCGCCGACCTCCAGTACCTCGCCCGCGCCCTCGTGCCCCGGCACGAACGGTCCCGGCTGCGGCAGCACCCCGTTCATCGCGGAGAGGTCCGAGTGGCACAGCCCGGTCGCCCGCACCCGGATCCGCACCCGGCCGGGCCCGAAGCCCACCGCCTCGACGTCGTCGAGGACCTCCAGCTTGTCCTGGCCGATCTCGTGCAGTACGGCTGCTCGCATTGGTGCGGCTCCCCTCACATGCTCGACTGCCTACTGGATCAGGAGTGTTGATCAGGTGTGTTCGACGATCGTGTCGGCGAGCACGGGCGCGTCGTCCCGCTCGACCGCGCTCACCGCGACCGTGGTGGACGCGGGTGTGTGCCACATACGGATCCGCAGCGTCTCCCCCGGGTACACCACGCCCGCGAACCGCGTCGCGTACGACCGCACCCGGCTCACATCGCCGCCGAGCAGCGTGTCGACGACCGCCTTGAGCGTCATGCCGTACGTGCACAGGCCGTGCAGGATGGGCCGCTCGAACCCGGCGACCTTGGCGAACTCCGGGTCGGCGTGCAGCGGGTTCCAGTCGCCGGAGAGGCGGTAGAGGAGGGCCTGGTCCTCGCGGATCGGGCGCTCGACGATCCGGTCGGGCTCGCCGGCGGCCGGTTCGAGGCGCGTGGAGGGGCCGCGGTCGCCACCCCACCCGCCCTCTCCCCGTACGAAGATCTGCGCGTCGCTGGTCCACAACGGGCCGTCCGCGTCGGCGACTTCGGTGCGCATGACCAGGACGGCGGCCTTGCCCTTGTCGTACACGGCGGCGATCCGGCCGGTGGCGGTGGCGGTGCCCGCTACCGGGATGGGGCGGTGCAGTTCGACGGCCTGGCCGCCGTGCAGGACCCTGGCGAGGTCGACGTCGACGCCGGGCATGGACAGGCCGCTGATCACGCCGGGCGAGCCGTTGCCCGCGACGGTGGCGAAACTGGGCAGGACGTGCAGCCGGGACTCCAGGGTGTAGCGCAGCTCGTCGGGATCGGTCGCGGGGATTCCCGCGCCGATGCCGAGGTGGTAGAGCTGGACGTCCCTGCGGTCCCAGGTGATCTCGCCGGACCGGGGTTCGGCGGCGAGGGCCTTCGCTGCGTCGATGGGCATACGGCTCCTGGTGGCTCGCGTTGGCTCAAGACCTCGGCGCGGCCGTCCGCACCGTCGGCCGCGACCGAGGTCGTCATCGGGGCCGATCTAGAACGCGTTCCAGTCCGGCGCCCCTTGTATAGCCCAGGGCACCGCACTTGTGAAGGCTACTGACGATGTGTCAGGTCGATGTGTCGGTCGACGGGCCGTGACATTTGTACTGCCCGAGTCCGTACATGCGCCTCTGCCGGGCGGACGCCCTGCTTCATAGCGTCGTAGACATGACGCAGGGGACGGAAACGGCCGCGGTCTCCTTCACGGGGGCGGTCAAGAACTTCGGCGCGGTACGGGCCGTCGACGGCGTGGACCTCGCGGTCGCGCCCGGCGAGACGGTCGCGCTCCTGGGCCGCAACGGCGCCGGCAAGTCGACGACGATCTCGCTGCTGCTCGGCCTGTACGAGCCCGACGAGGGCAGTGTCCGGCTGTTCGGTGGTCCGCCGGAGCTGTCGGTGCGGGCCGGGCGGGTCGGCGCGATGCTCCAGGAGGGGCGGGCGGTGCCCAGGGTCACGGTCCGGGAGCTGGTGGCCTTCGTCGCCGGGCGGTATCCGGCGCCGATGCCGGTCGAGCGGGCCCTTGCGTTGGCCGGGATCGCCGGGCTGGCGGGGCGGCGGGTGGACCGGCTGTCCGGTGGGCAGACGCAGCGCGTGCGGTTCGCGGTCGCGCTGGCCGGGAACCCCGCGCTGATCGTGCTGGACGAACCGACGGCCGCGCTGGACGTGGAGGCGCGGCAGGCCTTCTGGGCGTCGATGCGGTCGTACGCCCGTCTCGGGCACACGGTCCTCTTCTCCACGCACCACTTGGAGGAGGCGGACGCGTACGCCGACCGCATCCTCGTCGTCGACCGCGGCCGGATCGTCGCCGACGGCACGGGTGAGCAGCTCAAGCGCTCGGTGGGCGGCGGCCTGGTCGCCTTCGACCTCGCGGGCCGCGGCGCGGCGGGGTTGGAGCTGCTGCCGGGCGTACGGTCGATGGAGGTGCGGGGGGATCGGGCGCGGCTGCGGACGGACGACCCGGATGCGACGGTGGTCGCTCTGGCGGGGCTGGGGGCGATACGGGGGCTGTCGGTGGCGCCGGCTTCGCTCGAGGACGCGTTCCTGACACTGACCGCGGGTGGCAGGGACCGACTGTCGCCCTCACCGCCCGGGGCTCCGCCCCGGACCCCGGACGGGCTGAAAATACCGACAGCTGGAGAGGTGCCGTAATGCTGGACTACCTGCGGCTCGAAGTGCGTCGTACCCTCCGTGACGTCGGGTTTGTCGTCGGTGGGATCGCGATGCCCGTACTGATGTATCTGTTGTTCACCAACCTCGGTGCCAGCGACGGGAGTTGGAAGACCGGGGCGATGGTGGGGATGGCGGGCTACGGGGCCGTCGGGTCCGCCCTGAACACCGGGGGCGGGGTCGCCGAGGACCGGGCCATCGGGTGGTTGCGGCAGTTGCGGGTGACGCCGATGACTCCTCGGCAGGTGGTGGTCGGGCGGGCGTTGACCGGGTCGGTGACCGTGTTGCCCGCGATCGTCGCGGTGCTCGCCGCCGGTGGGTTGCTCAACGGAGTTCGGCTGGACGTCTGGCAGTGGGCGGCGATCGCGGTGCTGCTGTGGCTGGGCTCGGTGCCGTTCACGCTGCTGGGGCTGGGCAACGGCTACCGGCTCACCGGGCAGACCACCGGCGTGGCCAACATGGCCTGCAACCTGGGTCTGGCGGTGCTCGGCGGCCTGTGGTTCCCCGTCGCGCTGTTCCCCGACTGGCTGCGCGCCCTGTCGTCGTACACCCCCACCTACCGCTTCGCCCAGCTGGGCACCTCGGTGGCGGAAGGCCATGCGCCGGCGCTCGGCGCGATCGCCGTACTGACCCTCTGGCTGCTGGCTTTCGGTTCGTACGCTGTGCTGTCGTACCGCCGCGGCGCGGGCACCAACTGACCGGGGGAACGGGACATGGACTGTGGCATGACATGGCGGCAGCGGGTGATGGCCCAGCTGTTGGTCTGGCAGTACTCGCGCGCGCTGTGGAAGGAGGAGATGGAGGAGTACAAGGAGGCGCGGAAATCCTCCCGGAGGGGCGGCCGGGAGCCCGAGCACCCGGGCCCGCCGGCCAGCGGCTTCTCGCTCATGCCGTGGCTGCTGATGGGACTGGGCGCCCTGTCCAACCTCTTCCAGGGCAAGACCCCCAACCCCTGGATCGGCGGCCTGGGCCTGCTCACCTTCAACTCCCTCTACATCTATGTGGCGTTCCGCTCCTTCGACAAGCAGAAGCGCCGCGAGACCTCCACCCGGGTCGCCCTGCTGCTGATGTTCCTGCTGACCACGGGACTTGCCGTCGGATACGGCGACAACTGGCTGCTGTTCTTCCCGCTGCTGGGCCTCGCGACAGGGGCGACCCTGCGCGGGCCGTGGCTGGGCCGGGTGGGGCTGCTGCTGGCCGGCTTCGCGGGCGTCGTCTCAGCGTTCCGCGACGCCTCGAACGCCATGACCATCGCCTACGGCACCTTCCTGTCCACGATGGTGACCGCCGCGATCCTGTCCCTGTCCGAGGCGGTACGGGAACTGCGCGCCGCCCGCGAGGAGTTGGCCCGCCGCGCGGTGGAGCAGGAGCGGCTGCGGTTCTCCCGCGATCTGCACGACCTGCTCGGGCACACCATGTCGGTGATCGTGGTGAAGTCGGAGGCCGCCCGGCGGCTGGCCCCGCGCGACCTGGACGCGGCGCTCGCCCAGATCAGCGACATCGAGTCGGTCGGCAGACAGGCGCTCACCGAGATCCGCGAGGCCGTCACCGGTTACCGCGAGGGCAGCCTCGGCACCGAACTGGACCGCGCGCGCTCGGCGTTGGACGCGGCCGGCGTCGAGTCCGTGGTCAAGCGCTCGGGCACACCGCTGGCCCCGCAGACCGAGGTGCTGCTCGGCTGGGTGGTGCGCGAGGCGGTCACCAACGTCGTCCGGCACGCGGCCGCGACCCGCTGCGAGATCACCGTGCACGGCACCGCCGAGTTGGTCCGGCTCACGGTCGCCGACAACGGCGACGACACCCCGGCCGACCGGTCCGATGTCACTCCCGACGGCACCGGCGGCACCGGTCTGAAGGGCCTGACCGAGCGCCTCGCGGCGGCCGGCGGCTCCTTGCGGGCCGGCCGGTCACCGCGAGGCGGCTTCACGGTCACCGCCGAACTCCCCGTGGAGCCCGGCGGAGTCCTTGACCCCGAGGTGCTTACGGCGCCCAGGGCGAGCTGACCACCCAGCTGACGTCGTCCGTCCAGGAGGTGGCGCTGTCGAAGTCGTTCGAGCCGCCGTCGCTGGCTATGTAGACGTTGAGGTTGTAGTGGCGGAGGAATCTGGTCGGGTAGTTGTACGAGGCGAACGAGGTCCCCGTGCCGCTCTTGCCGGTCGTCGGGCAGAACGTCGCGTCGGACCTGAACAGGGCCGTGCCGTTCATGGGTTGGCGGTAGAGCTTGTAGTTGGAGTGGCGCAGGAAGTCGCCCGGGTAGTTGCGGGACTCGAACGACACGCAGGAGCTGTCGGCCAGACCGCGGCGGACGATCCAGGTGGCGTCGCCCTTGTCGAGCGCGGAGCTGCTGGAGGTGATCGCGGAGACGACCGCCGCGTTGTTCTGGTGGCGAATGTAGTCGCCGGTGCAGCACGCGGTGGTGGCGCGCAGCGAGATCTCCGAACCGGCGGTCAGTGAACCGGTCGAGCCGGTCGAGCCGCCGTACCCGACGGAGACGATGTTGGACTGGACGGCGTTGTCGGCCGCGTCGGTCGGGATGCCCGAGGTCATGACGCCCTCGAAGAACGAGCCGATGGAGCCGTTGCTGTTGTCGCCGCCGGTGCCGAGGACGATCGCGCCCTCCTGGTGCATGGGCGAGTATCCGCCACCGTTGACGGTCGGTTCACCGCCGGAATACGTCGTGGTGAGGCTGCCCGATTGCGCATTGCCGTATTTCAGAGCGAAATGGTCCTGGCCGTTGTTCTTGAGCAGCGCGGTCACGAACGGCAGTGCTCCGGTGCCCGTGTTGGACGTGTTCGTGCTGTAGCCGAGATTCGACTGGAACAGGCCGTTCTCCAGGTCGGCCTGCACCCAGGGGCCGCCGCCGTAGCAGGGCGAGAACCAGCACTCGGTGCCGAAGTTGATCGCGTCCATGTGCCCGTTGCCGGTGTCCTTGTTGTTGGTCTCGGCGTTGCCGTAGTCGAAGCAGCAGCTGCCGTTGACGTGCGTGCCCGAGGTGACCATGTACATCCCCTCGGCCCCGCCGTTGGTGGCCACCCCGGACGTCGAGTTGTCCCGGTAGCCCATGCCGGCCGAGATCTCCAGGCCGTAGACCTGGTGGCCGCCGACGGTCACCGGCAGCGCGTCCGCGGGCGCCCCGACATCGGCCGCACCGGCCCCGCCCGCGCCCTCGACGGTGAGGTCGTTGTGGCGCGCGGACTGGTCGTAGATCTCGGTGATGATGCAGGTCGTGCCCGAACAGAAGGAGTCCTGGGCGGCCGCGTTGGCATAGCCGCCGGCGGCCAGCAGCCCGACGTTCGCGGTGGCGCCGTCCGAGGCCCGCTGCACCTGGTAGAGCGAGCCGTTGTACGAGGCGTAGAGCGCCCTGACGAGGCTGTGCGCGGCGACGCAGGGGGTACCCGCGGCGGCGTAGACGTCGCAGGGCAGCGAGCTCGCGGCCTGGGCCTGCGGGACTCCGGCGGCGAGCGCGAGGATCGTGACGAGCGCCGACAGCGCCGCCAGGATCGCGGTTCTGAGCCTTGGAAACACGGTGGACCTCTTCCCTGTCCGATATCCCGGACACCGTTCGACCGAAATACCGAACCTATTTCGCGGATCGAAATACCGAACAATTGGAGAGGGGTAGCGGACAGTAATTGCAATGGTGAACTCCCAATGCAGAGGCGATTGTTGGGCCGTTGCCGAAGACCGTCAAGACTCGCGGAACAGAACTATGTCGAGTCTTTGAATTGCACCGCCGCCCGGCGCGCGCTCTACCCTTGGCCCGTGGACGAGATGCCCCGGGACCACCGCCCGGCGAAGAGCGTGAGGGTCCTGCTCGCCGAGGACCAGGGAATGATGCGGGGCGCGCTCGCCCTGCTGCTCGGCATGGAGGCGGATCTGGAGGTGGTCGCCCAGGTCGCGGCGGGCGACAGGATCGTGGACGCCGCGCTGACCCACCGGCCCGACGTCGCCCTGCTGGACATCGAACTCCCGGGCCTGAGCGGCCTGGAGGCGGCGGCCGAGCTGCGCGAGGAGGTCCCCGACTGCCGGGTGCTGATCCTGACCACCTTCGGCCGGCCCGGCTATCTGCGCCGGGCCATGGAGGCCGGAGCCGCCGGCTTCCTCGTCAAGGACGGGCCCGTGGAGGAGCTGGCGGCCGCGATCCGCCGGGTGCTCACCGGCGAGACCGTGATCGACCCCGCGCTGGCCGCGGCCGCGCTCAGCGCCGGGCCGAACCCGCTCACCACCCGCGAGTGCGACGTGCTGAAGGCGTCCGTGGACGGCGCGACGGTCGCGGACATCGCCGAGAAGCTGCACCTGTCGGAGTCCACGGTCCGCAACTACCTCTCCGCGGCCATCGGCAAGACCGCCACCCGCAACCGGATGGAGGCGGTACGGGAGGCCCGCCGGCAGGGGTGGCTGTAGGACCGCCCGCTCCTCCGGTCCCCTACTTCGTCACCTCCGCCGACTTGTAGGACGTGTCCTTCGGCGCGAGGCAGACGAACCAGTTGACCGGACTGCCGTCGGCCGGGCGGATGTTCAGGTCGCCCATGTTGATGGAGCCCGGGTCCTTGGTGGGCCGGACGACCATGCTCGTACCGTCCTTCCAGGTGCAGGTGACCTCCCGGGCCGTCTTCGCGACCTGGCCGATGACGAGACGCCGGGGCCCGCTGTCGCCCGTGAGCGGGACCGCCGCGGATTCGAGGTCGGTGCCGGTCATGGGGCCCCAGCGCTTCACCGTGTCGAACATGACCGTCTTCTGCGGCCCGGCGTCCCCGTAGGTGCGGGTGACGAAGTACGAGGTCCTGCCGACCAGGTCGGACGACTGGGAGGTGTCCGCCGGCGAGAGCCCGTACAGGGCCATCGCCGCGTACTGGGCCTCGGCCTCCCCCTTGTTGCGCGGGGCGTCCCACACCTGGAGGTCGACCTCCCACTGCTTGCCGTGGTCCATGCCGAGCGCGAGTGGCGAGACGCGGGGCTCGTCCACGTGCCGCGCCTTGGGCTTGGGCACCGTCGGCTGGGTCGCGACCCGTGCCGGGCCGTCCCCCTCGCCGGGCAGCCCCGCCAGCACCAGGGTGGCCCCCGTGGAACCGGCGAGCACCACCGCGGTGGCGGCCGCGACCGCCCAGCGCCGCGCCCTGCGCCGCCGTCCGCCGCGCAGTACCGCCTGTACGGGGGCTATGCCGATCTCGACCTCGTCCGCGGCGTCCGCGAGGAGCAGGGCGATGTCCGTCTGTGTCATGTCGTGGTTCCTCTCCCGGTCCGCGCTCATCACTTCCGCCTGCCCTGCGTCACCGTCTCGGCCAGTCCCGGTATGGCGCGGAGTTTCGCGATCCCCCTGGCCGCGTTGCTCTTCACCGCGCCGACCGAGCAGCCCATCGCCTCGGCCGCCTGGGTCTCCGTCAGGTCCTCCCAGTAGCGAAGGACGACCGCCTCCCGCTGCCGGGGCGGCAGCCCGGCCAGCGCCTTCAGCAGGACGCCCCGGTCGTCGGCCTGGGCGATGCGGTCACCGGTGTCGGCGATCTCGCGCACCAGGCCCGAGTCGTCCTTCGGCGCCAGGAACTCCCGCAGCCTCCTGCGGTGTTTGCGCGCGTGCGCGTTGATCATCACGCGCCGTACATACGCCTCCGGATCGTCCGCGGCGGCGACCTTGCGCCAGGCCACGTACACCTGCTCGAAGGTCGACTGGACCAGGTCCTCCGCGGCATGCTGCTCCCCCGTGAGGAGAAATGCCGTACGCATCAGCCGCGGCCAGCGGCCGATGAAAAAGCTCTGGAACTCCGTGTCCCGAGCCTCCCTGCGATCCCCCATGGGCACCTCCTAGATACAAGAAGGAGTCCATGGACCGTCCGGACCGTTGCCTCACTTCTCGGAGATTCTCGCGGACTCCCCTCCCGCGGACGCCCCTCCCGCGGGCTTCCGCCCCGGCAGCCACACCAGCATCAACACCGCTCCCGCGGCCAGCACGCCCGTCCCCGTCCGGAACACCAGCGCGTACCCCTCGGTCAGCGCCCCCAGCGTGGGGCTGTCCCCGGTCCGTGCCGCCGCGATCGTCGACATCACCGCGAGTCCGAGCGAACCGCCCATGGTCCGGGACGTGTTGACCAGGCCCGACACCAGCCCGGCCTCCCCCGGCGCCGCCCCCGCCGTCGCGAGCGAGGCGAGCGGGGTCGCGGTGAGGCCGGCGCCCAGCATCATCAGGATGCCGGGGAACATGATCTCGGTGAGGTAGTTCCCGGCCGGCGTCATCAGCGACTGCCAGCCGAAGCCGACCGCCGCGACGACCGTGCCGATCACGGCCACGTTGCGCGCGCCGAGCAGCGGCATGAAGCGCGGGGCGGCCTTGGAGCCGAGCAGCACCGCGAGCGAGCTCGGGACCAGCGCGAGACCGGCCTCCAGCGGCGTGTACCCGAGCACGTTCTGGGCGTACAGCGTCATGAAGTACCACATGCAGAACATCGCGGAGCCGCACAGGAACATCGCCACGTTCGCCGAGGACACGGCCCGCGACCGGAACAGCCCGAGCGGCATCAGCGGGGCCGCCGTACGCGCCTCGACCAGCAGGAACACGCCGATCAGCGCGAGCCCCGCGACCAGCGGCAGCAGCGTCGCGGCCGCCGTCCACCCCTCGGCCTCGGTCTGCGAGATGCCGTACGCGAGGGTCCCGAGCCCGGCGGTCACCAGCACCGCGCCCGGCAGGTCCAGCCGCCGCCCGTCACCGTTGCGGCTCTCCGCCAGCCAGCGCATCGAGCCGGCCAGCACGACGGCCCCCACGGGCACGTTGATCAGCAGCACCCACCGCCAGGACAGCCCGTCCACCAGCGCCCCGCCGACCAGCCCGCCGGCCGCACCGCCGCCGGCGCCCACCGCGGTCCAGGTCGCTATCGCCCGCGCCCGCGCGGCCCCCTCCGGCACGGCCGACGTGAGAATCGTCAGCGTCGACGGCGCGAGCACCGCGGCCCCGAGCCCCTGCACGGCCCGCGCGACCAGCAACTCGCCGCCCTCCTGCGCGAGCCCGCCGCCCAGCGAGGCCAGCGTGAACAGGGCGAGCCCGACCAGGAACATCCGCTTGCGCCCGTACAGGTCCCCGGCCCGTCCGCCGAGCAGCATGAACCCGGCGAAGGCGATCGCGTACGCGTTCACCACCCACTGGAGGCCCTGCGCGCTCAGCCCCAGGTCGGTCCGCATCGACGGCAACGCCACGTTGACGACCGACACGTCCAGCACGACCAGGAACTGCCCGGCACAGGCGAGCGCCACCACCAGCCAGGTGGGGGGCGCGGAGAGGCGAGGGGTCCGGGTGACGTCGGTGGCTTCCAGCATGGCTGTCATGCTCTCAACCCGCCGACGGTCCTTGCATCGGGATTTCGCCGGGCCCGGCCCTCGGTCGCAAGGCCTAGGCCCGCCGTACGAGCGTCACAACGGCCGCCCCGCCGAGCCCGATGTTGTGCGCGAGCCCGACCCCGGCCCCCGCCACCTGCCGCTCCCCCGCCTCGCCCCTCAACTGCCAGACCAGCTCGGCCACTTGGGCGATCCCGGTGGCCCCCAGCGGATGCCCCTTGGAGATCAGCCCGCCGGACGGGTTCACCACCCACCGCCCGCCGTACGTCGTCGCCCCCGACTCGACCAGCTTCCCCGACTCGCCCTCCCCGCACATTCCCAGGGCCTCGTACGTCAGCAGCTCGTTGACGGAGAAACAGTCATGCAGTTCTACGACGTCCACGTCCTCGATCCCGAGTCCGGACCGCTCGTAGACCTGCCGGGCCGCCTCCCGCGACATCGGCTGTCCGACGACGTCGATGCACGAGCCGGACGCGAAGGAGTCCTCGGTGTCGGTCGTCATGGCCTGCGCGACGATCTCGACGAGCCCGGTGAGCCCGCGCTCCTCGGCGAACCGTTCGGACACCACCACCGCGGCCGCCGCGCCGTCCGAGGTCGGCGAGCACTGGAGCTTGGTGAGCGGACGGTGGACGGTGCGGGCGGCGAGGATGTCGGCCACCTCGTACACGTCCTGGAACTGCGCGTTCGGGTTGTGCGCGGAGTGCCGGTGGTTCTTGGCGGCGACCGCGGCGAGCTGCGCCTCGGTGGTGCCGTACTTCTCCATGTGCTCACGGGCCGCGTCGCCGAAGATCTGCGCGGTGGGCGGCGTCATCTCGAAGCCGTGCCGGGCGGCCATGATCCCGTAATGCCGGGCGACGGGAGAATGGGAGAAGTCGCCGCCATCAGCCCCTCCCCCCAGCGCCCCCTTCTTCATCTTCTCGAAGCCCAGGGCCAGTACGCAGTCCGCCGAGCCGCCCTCGACCAGCTGCCGGGCCAGCATCAGGGCGGTCGAGCCGGTGGCGCAGTTGTTGTTGACGTTGTAGACGGGGACGCCGGTGAGACCCAGCTCATAGGCGGCGCGTTGGCCGGCGGTGGAGGGCTGGAAGCAGTAGCCGACGGGAACCTGTTCCACGTCCGTGTACGCGACCCCGGCGTCCGCGAGCGCCGCGCTCCCCGCCTCCCGCACCATGTCCCAGTACTGCCAGTCACGGGTCTCGGGCTTCTCGAACCTGGTCATCCCGACCCCTGCCACATATGCCCTCATGGCGCGCGAGACTAGAACACGTTCCACAAACTCACCAGCCCCTGACGGGAGATCAGATTCCCATGGCCGGGTCAAGAATCGATTAGGGGCCCGAAGCAACGGAATAGTTGCCTGTGTATACGAGGTTTACCCAGCACTTATCTCGCACAGCTCTCTGTTCCGTACGGCCTGGAGGCCTCCCGCAATGACCCACACGACGACCGAACAGCCCGCCCGGCGGGCGAGCAGGGCCCTGGTCCCCGTGCTCGCCTTCGCGGGCATCGTGGTCGCGGTGATGCAGACCCTGCTCGTCCCGGTGATCAAGGACCTGCCGCAGCTGCTGGACACCGCGCCCAGCAACGCCACCTGGGTCCTCACCTCGACCCTGCTCTCCGGCGCCGTGGCCACCCCGATCATGGGCCGCCTCGGCGACCTCTACGGCAAGCGGAAGCTGCTGATCCTCAGCCTCGCCGTCATGGTGGTCGGCGCGCTGGTCAGCGCCCTCACCAGCCAGCTGCTCACGATGATCGTCGGCCGTACGCTCCAGGGCTTCGCGATGGGCGCGATCCCGCTCGGCATCGGCCTGATGCGCGACATGCTGCCCCGCGAGAAGCTCGGCTCCGCGATGGCGCTGATGAGCTCCTCGATCGGCGTCGGTGGCGGCCTCGCGCTGCCGCTCGCGGCACTGATCGCCCAGCACGCCGACTGGCACGCCCTCTTCTACGGCGCGGCGGGCCTCGGCGCGCTCTCGATCGTCCTCACCCTCCTCGTCGTACCGGAGTCCCCGATGCGGGCGAAGGGTTCCTTCGACGTGTTGGGGGCACTCGGCCTGTCCGCCGGTCTGGTGCTGTTCCTGCTGCCGATCACCAAGGGCAGCGACTGGGGCTGGACTTCGGGCAGCACGCTCGGCATGTTCGCCGCGTCGGCCGTCGTGCTCGTCCTGTGGGGCGTGTTCGAGCTGCGCTCCGAGGCGCCCCTGGTCGACCTGCGCACCACGGCCCGCCCGGCCGTCCTCTTCACCAACCTGGCCTCGATCATGGTCGGTGTCTCGTTCTACGTCGTCTCGCTGGTCCTTCCCCAGCTGCTCCAGCTGCCGAAGGCGACCGGTTACGGCCTCGGCCAGTCGATGGTCGTCGCGGGTCTGCTGGTCGCTCCGCTGGGGCTGACCATGATGGTCACGGCGCCGGTGTACGCGCGCCTCTCGGCGAAGTACGGCCCGAAGGTCACCCTCATCCTCGGCATGCTGATCATCGCGATCGGGTACGGCGCGGGGCTGGGGCTGATGAGCGAGGCCTGGCAGAGCCTGGTCATCGCGGTCGTGCTGGGTGCGGGGATCGGGCTCGCGTACTCGTCGCTGCCCGCGCTGATCGTGGGTGCGGTGCCGGCCTCCGAGACGGGGGCGGCGAACGGGCTCAACACCTTGATGCGGTCCATCGGTACGTCGGTGTCGAGCGCCGTGATCGGGATGGTGCTGGCCAATACGGCGAACAACGTCGGTGGGGTCGAGATACCGACCATGCACGGGTTCCGGGTGTCGTTCCTCATCGCCACGGGTGCGGTGGCCGTCGGGTTGCTGATGGCGCTGTTCCTGCCGAAGGCGAATCGGGCGCCTCAGCTGCGGGCCAGCAGTGAGGAGGAGGCGGGGATCGCCAACGCCGAGGCCGTGCTGCGGGGGTTCCGGGGGCGTGTGCTGGATGCCTCCGGCGAGCCGGTTGCCCGTGCCAAGGTCACGCTGATCGACCGGCTGGGGCGGCAGGCGGGGGCGGCTGTCTCCGACGAGGACGGCAGCTATGCGCTCGCCGTGCCGGCGCGGGGGCCATATGTGCTGGCCGCGCGGGCCTCCGGCCATGGGCCGCTTGCCTCCTCTGCGACTCATTCCGGTGAGGAGTTGGCTGTGGATCTGGATCTTTCGCTGCCCGGGGAGGTTGTCAGCGCCTAGGGATCGGGGGATCTGTGGTCTGGCGGCGGATGCGCCGTCGTGGCTTGTCGCGCAGTTCCCCGCGCCCCTGAAAACGCTGCGCGTACCCCCTGTCGAGATGATCGGCAGGGGGTACGACAGCATGGGCGGGCTGAGTGTCGTACGACTGGAAGGACCCCCATGGCAGAGCCCTCGCCCGAGATCCTGGCCGCCTTCGAGAAGGCCAAGGGGTTCATGCCCGCGCACGAGGGGCTCGCGCTGTACGACGCTGCTGTCGAAGCCGGTGCCCTCGGCCTCCCCCTCCTCGAAGTCGGGACGTACTGCGGGCGTTCGGCCGTCCTGCTCGCCGATGCCGCTCGGCAGGCCGGCGTCGTCGCTCTCACCCTCGATCATCACCGCGGGAGCGAGGAGCAGCAGCCGGGGTGGGAGTACCACGACCCGGAGACCGTCGATCCGGAGCTCGGGGTGATGGACACGCTGCCCACCTTCCGGAGGACTCTCCACCGGGCCGGGCTGGAGGAGCACATCGTCGCCCTCGTCGGGCGGTCTCCGCAGGTCGCGGCGTTCTGGAACTCGCCGCTCGGGCTCGTCTTCATCGACGGCGGTCACACCGACGAGCACGCGGGCGCCGACTACGAGGGGTGGGCACCCCATGTGGCCGAAGGCGGGCTGCTGCTCATCCACGACGTCTTTCCGGATCCCAAGGACGAGTTCACCGGTCAGGCGCCGTACCGCGTCTACCTCCGGGCCCTGGAGTCCGGCGCCTTCACGGAGGTCTCGGTGACCGACTCGCTGCGCGTCCTGCGGCGGACGGGCACAGGTATCTGATCTACAGTGGCCCCCTTCAGCATCCGGGGGGGTGTCGGACATGAACATATGGCCGTGGGGACGGCGCAAGAGAGCGCTCGCGCGGGCCGAGAAGGCGTTGCGGGACGCGGCGGCGGGATTCTACGAGGTCGAGGCGGCCACCCGCTGGACCGCCGCACGGCGCGAGGAACTGGTCCGTTTCCTGGATCAGGGGCACGGACTGAGCCGAAACGCCATGGCGATGCCCATCGAGGCCGCGCAGCGGCAGGTGGCCCACTTCGACACCGTCTGCCCCGAGTACTTCGCCGACCTGGACGCGCAGACGCCGCTCGAGAAGCACGCCACGCCGGAGGAACTGGACGAAGCCACGCGCGTGCTCGACAAGTGGGCCCGCTCCTGGGAGTGGGCCCTCTCGGGCTATCACGCGGCACGGGAGGGCTCCGACTACCTCGACATCACCCTCATGGATTTCTTCGGTGAGTGCCGGCCGATTCTGACCGCGGCCTCCGCCTCCATGGCCGCGGCCCGCCTCGAACTGGACGCGCTCGCCGAGCAGTGCGTCACCAGCCGGCCGCTTCGTCGCTCCCTGCGCGAGGCGGAGGGAGAGCTGGAACGGCTGGCCGACGGCCGGACGAACCTCGAGCGCCGCTCGGACATCGCCGCGCGCGGCCGTCGTCTGCACGCCGAAGCCGAGGACATACGGCGCCGGATGCGCGACGCGCGACCACGGCTGGAGTTCCTCGACCGCGCTCTCCCCACGGAGGCCGCGGTCGGCCCGTAAGGTGGCAGACGTGTCGTACGTAGGCCCGGACTTCGATCCTCCCCAGCCCCGCCGTCCCCGGCGCAGCCCCCTGACCGTGGCGGTCGCCGCGCTGGTGCCGGGGGCCTTGTTGGGGTGGCTCGTGTACGAGGCCGTGGGTGGGGCCGGGGGTGACGGCGCCTCCGACCGGGCGACGGTACGGACGTCCACGTCCGCGACGTCGAACAGCGCCGCGGCTTCCCCGAGCGACGACGACAAGGAGGCGAGTCCGAGCACGAGCCCGAGTCTCGTCAGCCCCACCTCCTCCGCGCCCGCCGCCTCCGGGCCGCTCAAGGGCAAGGTCGTCGTGATCGACCCGGGGCACAACTCCGGGAACTTCCAGCACACCGCCGAGATCAACCGCAAGGTGAACATCGGCACGAACTGGAAGGAGTGCGACACGACGGGGACCTCGACCAACGGGGGCTATACGGAGGCCCAGTTCACGCTCGACGTCTCGCACCGGCTGAAGGCGCTGCTCGAGAAGCAGGGCGCGACCGTGAAGTTGACCCGGGACACCGGCTCCCCGGCCTGGGGGCCCTGCGTCGACCAGCGGGCCCGGATCGGCAACCTCGCGCGCGCCGACGCCGCGATCTCCATCCACGCCGACGGGGCCGCGGCAGGCGACCGCGGGTTCCACGTCATCCTTCCCGGTTCCGTCCACGCCGGCGCCGCCGACACCCGCGCCATCGTCGCCCCGTCCTCCGACCTCGGCGTGCGGATCGCGGGCAACTTCGTCCGGGTGACGGGCGAGCCCCCGTCCAACTACATCGGCGACGGCACCGGTCTCGTCACGCGTAAGGACCTCGGCGGTCTCAATCTGTCAACGGTTCCGAAGGTGTTCATCGAGTGCGGCAACATGCGGGATAGCAAGGACGCGGCACTGCTCACCAGCGGAGCCTGGCGACAGAAGGCGGCACAGGGGATCTCTGAAGGAATCGTGAGTTTCCTGCGCGCTTCGTGATCGGCGGGCTGATCTCTGCGGACACCCTGGTCGGGTGGACGATAGGGTCTACCGACGACGAGACGACCTACGAAGGACCTGAAGTGAATATCCGCTCCCTCAACCGAGGCGACGGCGTGTTGATCGGGGCAGCGGTACTGCTGTTCATCGCGTCGTTCCTCAACTCGTACACCGTCTCCGGGTACGACATCGACGTGAACGCCTGGGACAGCCTCGGCATGGGCCTGGGCATCTACATGGCCGGCGTCGTCGGCGCCGCCCTCATCGTCGTCAACCGCGCGCTTCCGCAGCCGCGCAAGGTCGCCGGACTCGACCTCGGAGTGGTGGGCACGGGCTTCACGGTCATCGTGGCGTGGAGCCTGTTCTGGTGGCTGGTGGACAGCGGCAAGGGCACCAGCCCCGCCGCCGGTCTCATCCTCGGCTTCATCGCCGCGCTCGCCGCGGCGGGCGCCGCCATCGCCACCCCGCTGGTCCCGGCCCTCCAGGCCGCGCTGATCCCGGCGCCCAAGCCGCAGGCCCCGCAGCCGTACGGCGGCCAGCCGCAGCCGGGCGGTTACGGCTACCCGGGTGCCCAGCAGCCGCCGTACGGCGGTCAGCCGCAGCCCGGCCAGCCCTACGGTGCGCCGCAGCCGCAGGCCCAGGCGCCGCAGCCGGCCGGGGACTTCTCGCCGTTCTGGTTCGCCGTCCCGGTGGCGCGGCCGCTGTTCGCGGAGGACGGTTCGCCGACGCCGATCGCCGAACTCGCCCCCGGCACCTGGTACCTGGCCGTCGAGCAGCGCGGTCCGGGCGGCCTGGTCGCCCAGACGCAGGACGGCCGCCGCGGTGTCCTCCAGGACACCTCCGGCATCCAGCGCGGCTGAGCCGACGCCGTACGACGGCCCCCCGCCCTTCCGGGCGGGGGGCCGTTGTCGTACAGTCGCAGCTCGCGGCCGTAGCTGATGAACCGTCAGATATCGCCCCTCACACACCCGCTGGAGGCGCCATGCGACTCGGTCTCGCCCTCGGCTACTGGGGCCGCGGCCCCTCCGCCGACCATGTACCGCTCGCGCAGGAGGCGGAGCGGCTCGGGTACGACTCGGTGTGGACGGCCGAGTCGTGGGGTTCGGATGTCTTCACGCCGCTCACCTGGATCGCGGCGCAGACCTCGAGGATCAGGCTGGGTACGGCGGTTGCGCAGATGGCGGCCCGGTCGCCGACCACCACGGCGATGCACGCGCTCACCCTCGACCATCTCTCCGGCGGGCGGATGATGCTGGGGCTGGGGCTGTCGGGGCCGCAGGTGGTGGAGGGGTGGTACGGACGCCCGTTCCCGAAGTCGCCGCTGACGGCGACACGGGAGTACGTCGATGTCGTACGGCAGGTGTTGCGGCGCGAGGGACCGGTCGCGCTGGAAGGGCGGTTCCACTCGCATCCGTACCGGGGCGAGGACGGGACCGGGCTGGGCAAGGCGCTCAAGCCGATCACCCATCCCCTCCGTCCCGACCTGCCGATCCTGCTCGGCGCGGAGGGGCCGAGGAACGTGGAGCAGACGACGCGGATCGCCGACGGCTGGCTGCCGCTGTACTGGTCGCCGACCCGGCCGGACGTGTACGGAGCGGCGATCGAGACCCTTCCGCCCGGCTTCCTCGTCGCCCCGCTGGCCCGGGTGCAGGTCTGTGACGACGTCGCCGAGGGGCTGCTGCCGGTCAAGACCATGCTGGGCTTCTACATCGGCGGCATGGGCCACGCCTCCCGCAACTTCCATGCCGACCTGATGGCGAGGATGGGGTACGAGGAGGAGGCTCGCCATATCCAGCAACTCTTCCTGGAGGGACGCCGGGAGGAGGCCGTGCTGGCCGTGCCGGACGCGTTCGCCGACGAGATCTCCCTGGTCGGGCCGCGCGAACGGATCGCGGAACGCCTGGAGTTGTGGCGCAAGGGGCCGGTGACGGACCTGCTGGCACTGGCCCCGGACCGGGAGACGCTGCGGGTGCTGGCGGAGCTGAACTCCTAGTTGCCCCCGCGCTGGACGGTGGGACCGGGTTCGCCCGCGACAGCGGCGGCGAGGTCCAGATAGGACTTCACGGTGCCTTCCCTGAGGCGGGAAAGGTCGATTCCCTGGCGCTGGAACAGATGCGAGTCGAACGGTACGACGACCACCGCACGGCACCGCTCGCGCAGCGGACCGTGAAGAGTCGTGTCCCTCACCGAGTGCTTGCGGCCACCGAGTCGGGCCATGACGGCAACGGCGTTCTCCGCGAGTGTGCCCCACCCCCGTTCGCGGAGTGTGCGGAGGACTCTCAGAGCGTCGGCGACTGAGCTCTCCGTGTCCCGGCAGCAAAGGATCAGACGGTCTGTCAGCTCCAGTACCACGTCGGCGGGCGAGTCGAGCCGGAACATGGCCAGGTCGGTCAGCACCAAGGGGTAGTGCCTCGCGGCCAGGGCGAGGACCCAGCGGTACTCGTCGGCGTATGCGGGACTCGGAGTGGAGTGGAGGGCACGGTAGGCGAGGATCTCCAGGCCGGAGGGCGTGATGCTCGTGTGACGCCGGATCTCCTCGTATCCCGAGTCCAGCGGCAGTCGGGTCAGTTGGTGCGGTGTCGCGGGGGCCTGCCGGGTGAGGTAGGCGTGCAGGTCGCCCCTCCCGGGCGCGCCGTCCACAGCCAGTACGGGCTCGCCGCGCACTGCGGTGAGGAGCGATCCGAGAACGACGGTCGTCGTCGACCGGCCGCACCTCGGATGGGCGCCGATCAGGGTGATACGTCTGCTGTGGGTGAGAGTGGTGCGGACGTCGGCCGGCAGGGAACCGTGTGCGGTGCGGCCGGTGCCGAAGTCGAGGCGCAGGGGGGATCTGCGGCCGAGGCGTGGGAGGGGGGTGTCTCGCGCGCGGCGGGGCATCAGCGGCGGAAGCGCCGCTTTCCAGCCTGGCGGGGCCGAGGTGTACGTGGCCGGCCCCGGACCGCTGCGCATGGCCTGCGCGATGGCCACGTAACGGGCGAGCTTGTCGGCCATCTCCACGGCGGTGGGCCGGGCGGCCGCATCCGGTGAGAGGCACTGCAGGACGGCTTCCCGCAGCGGCTGCCAGGTGTCGCCCTGCCACATGTGCATGCCTTCGGGCAGTCCCGGCAGGGGCTTGCGCGGCCGGCTGCTGATCAGCCGCAGCAGCTCACCGAGGGATCGTACGTTGTCCTCCGGTGTCGGTGGCGCACCGGAACCGTGGTACTCGCCGTCGACGGCGCAGTCCGAGAGGCCGGTGAGGAGCACGGAGCGTTCCAGGACGACCACGGAGTCCGGGGAGAGGTCGGCGGGCGCCAGTCCGCTCAGGTGGCAGATGCTCAGCGCGGTCGCGAGATGCCAGCCCAGGACAAGGCTGGCGAGGATGTCGAAGGCTCCGGAGTCGTTGGGGCCGGTGTAGTCGAGCAGTTCGCCGAGCCGGGGCGGCTGGGCGTTCGACCGCCCGACCGACGGGAAGACCTGCATGGCGATCCACGGGGGTTGGCCGTCCAGGCTCGCGGCCAGGAGCGCGGGAACGTAGCGGCCGTTCATCCTTCGCAGTGCCTCGGCCTCGGTGGCCAGGAGTTGCTCGGTGGAGGCGGGCAGATCGGGGCGGACGGTGCGCACCGCCACCTCCTCGCCCGCCCGGTCCAGAGCCAGATAGACGGTGGTGCGGCCGCCCTGTCGGCGGCCACGCAGGGCGTAGGGGCCCAGGTTCGCTGGGTCCTGGGAGGACAGCGGGTTCCAGATCGGGGGCCGTACGACCCGGTGTGTGGGCGAAGTGACGGTCGGGGACGGCAGGGTGACGCCGAATCGGGCCATCAACCGTCGCTCGACGACGGTGAAGGACGGAAACGCGGCCGGCAGTGTGTCCGAGCCCTCCGGATGAGCGAGCCAGGCGGGGAAGTCCGGTGAACGACCCGCCAGTTCTTCGAGACGGCGCCCGATGCGGCGGCTGGTGCGCAGCAGTTCGCCGCTCGGCACGGCGTCCAAGAGCGCGCTCTTGCACTCCTCAGTGAAGTCGAAGACACGATGCTTGGCCGGCAGCGGCCCGGGAACGGGGGCCGGAAACGGGTGGATCAGGCCGCTGAGGAAGACCTCGGCCAGATGCGAGGTACGGGCCCGCCACGGTACGGCGGACTGCACCAGGCGCATAACCGGTACGGACACCGGGGACACCGCCGCCAGGTGTGCGGCGAGCCGGTACGCCTCGGGCGTCGCGGCGTCCCGGAAGTGCTGGACGCTGTTGACCTCGCGGGACGCGGTGATGGGGGCATGGCGTTTCGGGCGGGCCAGCAGGGGGAGTTCGACGGTGGTGCCCGGCGAGGTCAGCAGCCGCGTCCAGGCCCGCAGGGAATCGGGCGTGGGCTCCAGAACGGGAATCGGAACCCCGGTGAACCCGACCCACTGCCGGGGCAGCACCCGATCGGTGATCTCCCAGGACGTGTTGGCGCCGCCCGGCCGGCGGGTGGTGGCCTGCCAGCGGTCGGCCTGGATGCCGGAGCCGTCCCAGTGGTCGGGCGACAGCGTGTGCAGGATCGCGACCGGGCCGCAGGCCGCCCAGTGCAGCAGGATGTCGTGCATGGCGCCACGCCGCCAGGCCGCCCCCATGCCGTCGCTGACGACGAGGACGAGGGTCTTGCCGGAGGGGTCGCGGAGAACGGACGGGGACATCGTGGAGCTGTCGGCGCCGAAGGGCTGCCCGTGCAGCGTCGGTGGCCCGGCCGTGCGGGTGTCGATGCCGCGGATCTCGATCGACCGGAAGGCACCGAGGCGCTGCATCGCCGTCAGCAGCTCGGCGGTGAGCCGGTGCCACAGCAGCATGGAAAGACCGTCGTCGATGACGATCACGAGCTGGAGCCAGCGCTCGGGCGTGGGACGCATCACGACATCGGGCAGCCGGGGTTCCTCCGCCAGCCGCGATGCCGTGGCCGCCTCATCCAGCTCTTCGCGCCACGGACTGGGATGCTTCTGCTTCAGCGGGCGCAGCGCCCGGCCGATCACCAGCTCGTTGCGCAGGGCCTTCTCCTCGGGGACGAGCAGGGGCAGGGCAGGTTTGCCCGGGTCCGACAGGGTCTGCAGCACGCGGTCCGGCAGGAGAGGCGGCAGCGCGGCAGCGTGCAGCTCAGGGGCGTTGAGGCTGGTCAGGTCGGAGTCCGCAGGGGTGATGTCGGCTTCCTCCGCGGTGTCATCGCCTGCCGTCGGCCGCTCCTCCGCCACGGCCGGCGCCGCCGTGGTCGTCCTCCGCAGTGCGCGTTGGAGCGGCAGTTGGTCGTCGGCCGGGCTCGACAGGCGGCCGGCCAACCAGAGCGTGTCCAGGACTTCCTGCGGGTCGAGCTCGTGCCCCGCACGCCTGAGGACGCCGAGAACCGCGCTCAACCGGCCTGCACCGGCCGCCACGGTCAGACCGTCCCCGTGAGCTGGTGAAGCACGGCGTCCAGCAGACCCTCGGCGTCGAGATCCACCCCGCCGGTCCGCAGGAAGACCGCGTTCAGCAACTGGTCGGTGGCTAGTTCCCCCGGCGCCCGCCGCCGCAGGAAGGCCTGCAGCAGGTCCTCTACCTGCTCCAGCACATCGGGCCCGAGGTGGGCGGCGACGATGGCACGCAGTCGATCCGCGTCAGGAGCCGGAAGGTCCAGGCGGATGCAGCGGCGCAGGAACGCGGGCGGAAAGTCCCGTTCGCCGTTGCTGGTGACGATCACGACGGGGAACTCGGTGCACTGAACCTGGCCCGCGTGCACGCGGACGGTACCCCGGTGGTCGTCGGTGAGCACCTCGACGTCCGCCATGTCCTCGGGCAGCCGGGCCAGTTCGAGGATCTCGAAGACGCCTTCCTCGAACACGGTCAGCAGGTCGTTGGGCAGGTCCACGTCCCCCTTGTCCATCTCGTCGACCAGCAGAGCCCTCGGAGTGTCGTGCGGGGCCAGGGCCGTGCCGAGCGCGCCGAGCCGGATAAACGTGCCGATGGACGGTTCGGCCTCGCCCCGGTCCCGGCTCAGCGTGGTCTCCCGGAGCCGACCGATGGCGTCGTAGTGATAGAGCGCGTCCTGCACGTTGGAGCGGCTGTTGACCGGCCACCGCAGCACCTCGCCGAGGTTCAGCTCATGGGCGACGGCCCGTGCCAGTGACGACTTCCCAGTGCCGGCGGGGCCGGTGACGAGCAGCGGCCTGCGCAGATGGAGAGCGGCGTTGACGATGTCCGCGTGCTCTGGAGCGATGAGATACGGAAGCGGTGCGAGGGGGCGCCCTGGCGTCTTGAAACGGCGCCACGGGGGTGCAGGCGGCATGGTGACCGACCTAGGTACGTTGTCGCCTCGGAAGATGCGCCAACTGCCGTTCGATGACGTGCTCATGCGCTCTCCCGAGGCTCCGACAGCTGCAACCGGGGCACCGTACGGTCCGCGTCCGCCCAGGCCAGGACGGGGTGGCCGGTGTACTCGTGCGGTCTGTTGATGGTCCTGGCGCGGTAGGACCGCACCTCTTCCGGCAGTGCGCGGGCCGCCACCAGGGCCATCCGCTCGACGGCATGCGATTTCGGTGTGCCTCCGCGGTCCCACACCACTACGGGTACCCCCATCATCAGGCAGGTCTGCACGATCTCGTCACGGGTGTGTGGGGGGACGACGTCCACGAACACCCGGCCGGCATCCTTGTTCTCCATCAGCGCGCCGTAGACCTCCCGCCCCTGGGCGGCGTCCTCGAAGCGCAGCGATACGTCGGCGTCGAGACGTCTCCAGCGGTTGCGCCAGTCGGACAGGAAACGTTCGTACCGGTACAGGAGTTCCGGGCAGTTGACCACCAACGGGTACTCGGCACCGAGCACCCCCGGGACCAGGTCGTCGGGGTCGGCGCTGTTCCACTCGTCGATCGGAAGGTTCAGCCCGTCCCGGTCCACGTGCACCTCCACCAGGGGCCGGCGGCCGTCCTGAGCCGCCCGGTCGAGCGGCTCCAGCACCCGCAGGAGTTCGCGTGCCATGCCAGCTCCGTCGTACGTGGCGTCACCGTCCGTCGACACCTGCCGGGGACCGCTGCCCTCGTCGCACCAGACCCGCAGTCGGTAGCGGTCCGCTGCCGTACCGATCACCTGTGCCAGTACCCGTGACGGCACGGTCCGCCGCTGCTGGGTGCGGGCCCAGTCCTCGGCGTCCGAGCGGCGTTCGGCCAAGGATGCCGTGGGGATGCCCAGCCGGGCGATGACGCCGCTGCTCCACAGTCGGAGATCGGCGCGCTGGGTGGGCGTGCATAGGACGGCCACGTACTCGATCACGCGCAGCAGGCCGGGTACCCGCAGACCGTCCGCCTCGGTGCGGCTGTCGCCCGGAAGGGACTCCAGATGGGCCACGAGCCCGTCCAGGGTGTCGTCCCGGAAGGCGGCGGCCAGTGGCAGCGCGGCCCGGACCGCTTCGGGCAGGCGGGCCCTGACCTGGGCGGGCAGCAGGTTCAGGGTGTGCATGAGCTTGCGGTGTTCTCTGGGCGCCAGCAACTTCGGGATCCGGGAGAGCCGTCCCGCCGCCAGCAGTTCCGGTACCGCCCCCGGGTCTCGGCGGTGCAACACGTCAACGAGCCCGGCCAGGGCACGCGGCTCGGTGATCAGCAGTCCCGCGAACTCCTCGGCCGTGGGCGCGGAAAGAGCATCGGGGGGACCATACCCGCACAGCTCAGCCACAGCTCGGGCGTGGTCGCCGCGCAGGCTGGGGGAGGGCATGAGCCTTTCGAGCAGGTCCATCAGCAGCGGCAGGGCCGGATCCTCCGGGTCGGCCACCGGCACGTCGAACAGCGCGGCGGCCCCGACGGCGCGCAACTCGCGCTCGACCCGCTGCCAGGGGATTCCCCAGCTGCGCCGCGCGATGAGCTGGGAGCTGAACGACTGGGGCAGACCGGTCATCGGATCGGCGGACGCTGATATGACGGCGGCCACGATGCCCACGACGGCGTTCTGGCTGACCGACCAGAGCGGACCGCCGCTGTACGCCGGGCCGATAGCCATGCCCGTCGAGTCACCGTCCATGTACCCGATGTCCCCGTCGCAAGTCTTGACCCGCACATCGGCGAACGAACCACTCAACCCGGTGCCGTGCCAGGCGCGCAGCGACTGCCCGGGTTCCATGGGCAGCCACTCCGGCAGCGGCACAAGTGTTCCCGGCATCGTCTCGAACTGGAGGACGGCCAGGTCACCAAGCCATTCACGGTCTTCCTTCTCGCGCACGCCGGGCGTGCCGTCCCGGCGGCGGGCGGGAACCCAGTGCAGGATCCGCGCGCTGTGCCGCGCGGCGCCGGAAGGGCTGTGCAGTGCGACGGGAACGCTTCGGTCGGTCGGGGGTCGAGTGTCGAACGGGGTCCTGCCCAAGGCGTCATTGACGACGTGAGCACATGTGAGCACCTGATCGGGGGCCAGCAGGACACCCGCTCCGACGCTCATGCCCGTGGTCGTGCCCAGCACTGCGACCACGGAGTACCGCGGATCCGCCGCCACCGATCGAGCGGCCTTCAGGAACCAGCTCATGCATCAGTCCGCGCTCGGAGCCGGCTGCCAGGTCGCCGAGATCGTCAGATGGGCCTGTCCGTTGCCACCTACGATGCCGAGCTTCAGATCGTGCCCGACCTGGACGCCGAAGGTGACGTTCACCTCCTGCGGAGGACGCCCCGAGGCGACGACCGCGTCATGCACCTCTTCGAGGAACGGCCCGAGCGGACGCAGCGTGCTGCGCAGGGTCTCCAGAGCGAACGCGGCGACCGCCGGGCCACCTCGGGACACCGGGATGACTTCCCCCATGCCCTCCGGCAGATCGTCGGCCGGCGCCGCACGAGCGGGGGTTCCGCCGTCCTCGGTCAGTTCCAGACGCACAGGCGTCCCATCGGAAAGGCGCAGTTCGCCGAAGCTCGACACGTTCCCATTGTGCGAATCGCCGACGGTCGCGACAGCCCTTTCGCCCGATTCAAGTCCCGTTGAGGAAAAGAGACTTCAGCCCCCGGTGAGTTGCCCGGCCGACGGGACCTGGTCCGTCACCTCGGCGCCCGCGCTCTTCCCCGCGTCCTTGACCTTGTTGATGATGTCGTCGAAGGAGCCGACCGTGTCGTCGGTGGAATCGCCCTTGCGGAGTTTCGACGGGAGGTCCTTGAGGGCGTCGATGCCGGCGCTGAGCGGGGCCAGGGCCTTGGAGAGGGTCGGGTCGCCCTGGGCGTTGCGGGTGGCCGCCTTGAGGCGGTTGTAGGCGAAGGCTCCCGCGAGGCCCGCCTTCACCAGGGCGAACCTGCGTCCCTTGGTGCCCTTCTTGAACTTGCCGGCCTTCCAGGGCTTCACGATCCACTGGTACGTCGCCCCGGCCGCGAGCCCGGCGTTCGCCACGAAGCGGGTCTTGGCGAACTTCTGCCGTTCGGCCGAGGTGGTGGGGCTGGGGGTGTCGGCTGCGGCGGCCACGACCGCTGCGGTGTCCTGGGCGGCGTCGGTCCCGCTGTTTCCGCAGGCGGTGGCGCCTGCGAGGAGGGCGCAGCAGAGGGTGAGCGCCACGAAGAGGCGCCGCATCGGTACGGGCACGGGGTCCTCCGGGGTGTGCTCCCCGAGTCGGTGTTCCTCCGGCAGCCTGCCCCGGACCGGCGCCCTCCGCCACTCGGGCGAACCCGATCGGGTTTCATCCGGGAAGTCGCGGCAATCCGGAAAGCATGTCTCGATACAGCAGTGGCAATCGGGCCGGGGCGGTCGTCGCGATCGTCGCCGACATCATGGCGCTCTTCCTGGGCCTGTGGATTCTGATGTACCTGCTGGACGCCAACCGCGCCAACCAACTGGTGCAGTTCGTCCATGACGTGGCCGACTGGCTGGCCGGCTGGTCGCGTGACCTGTTCACCTTCGACAAGGCCTGGGCCCGCGTGGTCGCCGGCTACGGCCTCGCGGCGGTGGTCTACCTCTTCGTCGGCCACGCGATCGCCGGCCGGATGCAACGTCACTGAGCGGACCGGTACGCCTCACGTCGTCCGGTCACCCAGCGCTCGACCTGGTCGACCGACTCCGCCATCGGGCGTCCCGTGGTGTCGATCAGGTCGGTGCGCCAACGCGGGTCCTCGGCGGTCCACCCGGTCCAACGGTGCCAGGCCATCTCCGGCCAGCTGCCGTCGATCACGACCTCGGGCCTGAACCGCGGGTCGCGGGCGTGGCCGCGATGCCAGGCGGCCCAGCCGCAGAAGGCGTCGACGGCGTCCTGGTCCCAGCGGCCGCCGTCGCGCGCGGCGAGCCGTTCGCGCCGTACCGGGTCGGCGACGTCGATCAGGCACACCGCGATCCCGTCCAGCAGCGGGGCCGAGGGGGCGGCGAGGACCTCGCCCAGCGGCGACTGCCCGGACAGCAGCAGGTCCAGTCCCCGGGCCTGGTACTCCAGCGCGCGACGCACCCACAGTTCGGTCATGCGGTTGCGCCAGTGCGGATGGATCGGCGGGTCCGGTACGCCGACCTCGTCGAACTCGTGCACCACCAGCCCGTCCAGCCGGTCCGCGACCGCGCGGGCGAGGGTCGTCTTGCCCGCGCAGCTGGATCCGGTGAGTTTCAGCAGCATTCGGCCAGGGTGGCCGCCGACGGCGGATTTCTCGACCGGATTTCCGACGGTACGAGGGTCAGCAGCAGTCGGGGTCCAGTCCCCTCGGCAGGTCCTCACCGCCGAACACCGTGCAGGTCGCGTCGTGGCCGCCGAGGGCGGCGACCGCGAGGAGGAGCGAGCCGGCGGTCCAGGTGGTGAGTTCCCGGGGCCAGATCGCCTCGTCCTCGAAGACGTAACCCGTCCAGTAGAGGCCGGACTCGGCGTCGCGCAGGTGCTGGATCGACTGGAGGATCTCCAGCGCGCGGTCCGACTCGCCCATCGCCCAGAGCGTGAGGGCGAGTTCGGCGGACTCGCCGCCGGTCACCCACGGGTTGGGGACGACACAGCGCACCCCGAGGTTCGGGACGACGAAGCGCTCCCAGCCCTCCTCGATACGGGACTTGGCCTCCGAACCGGTCAACGCGCCGCCCAGTACCGGGTAGTACCAGTCCATCGAGTAGCGGTCCTTGTCCAGGAACCGCTCGGGATGCCGGCGGATCGCGTGCCGCAGCGCCCCGGCCGCCAACTCCCAGTCCGGCTGCGGCTCCTCACGCTGTTCGGCGATGGCGAGCGCACAGCGCAGGGCGTGGTGGATGGACGAGGAGCCGGTGAGGAGCGCGTCGCCGGTGAAGCTGCCGTCGTCCTCGCCCTTCCAGCCGATCTGGCCGCCGGGCTGCTGGAGCCGCAGCACGTACTCGACCGCCGCGTACACGGCCGGCCACATGCGGTCCAGGAAGGCGTCGTCGCCGGTGGAGAGGTAGTGGTGCCACACGCCCACGGCTATGTAGGCGACGAAGTTCGTCTCCCGCCCGTGATCGGTGACGTTGGCGAACTCCCCGTCCTGGTACGCCGCGTACCAGGACCCGTCCTCGTTCTGGTGGAGCGCGAGCCACTCGTAGGCCCGCTCGGCGGCCTCGTGCTCGCCCGCCGCGTCCAGCGCCATCGCGGCCTCGGTGTGGTCCCACGGGTCGAGGTGGTGTCCCGCGAACCACGGGATCGCCCCGTCCTCCCGCTGCACGGCGAGGATGCCGGCGACGGTCGCGGCGGCCTGCCCCGCGGTGAGGACCCCGGGCAGGACGAGGTGTTCTGTCCGGGGGGTGGTCACTTGGCGGCCGCCCCGGTCTCGGAGAGGCGCGGCAGGTGCGGCTTGGTCGCGTACGCCACGAAGCTCTTGCCGATCAGCGGGTTCAGCGCCTGCTCGGCGACCCGGGTGGCCAGCGGCTTCTTCATGATGTCCCAGACCAGCAGCTTGTGGTACGCCTGCACGGGCAGCGCCTTGTCGTTGTCGACGCCGAACGCGCACTTCAGCCACCAGTAGGGCGAGTGCAGCGCGTGCGCGTGGTGCGTGCCGTAGGGCTTCAGGCCCGCCTCGCGGATCTTCCCGAGCAGTTCGTCGGCCTTGTAGATGCGGATGTGGCCGCCCTCGACCTCGTGGTACGCGTCCGACAGCGCCCAGCAGACCTTCTCGGGGCCGTAGCGCGGGACGGTGATCGCGATCCGGCCGCCGGGCTTCAACACCCGTACCATCTCGGCGAGTACGCCCTTGTCGTCCGGGATGTGCTCCATCACCTCGGAGATGATGACGACGTCGAAGGACTCGTCCGGGAAGGGGAGAGCGAGGGCGTCGCCCTCCATCGCCGTCGCGGTGGCGCCCTCCGGTGCCTCGCCGGCCTCCTTCATCGCCGCGAACCACTTCGCGACCTCGCGGATCTCCTCGCCGTTCTGGTCGAGCGCCACGACCTGGGCGCCGCGCCGGTAGCACTCGAACGCGTGCCGGCCGGCTCCGCAGCCGAGGTCCAGGACGCGGTCGCCCGGGGCTAGCGGGAACCGGGAGAAGTCGACGGTCAGCACGTGGCCCTGCTTTCGCGATTGATGTCGGCGTCGGTCGGTTGGGGGGCGCCGATCTTCGGGTCGCCGTCCGGTGAGGCCGCGGAGCGGCCGGGAAGCCTGGGCGCGGAGCGGCTCGTGGGGGCGGCGGCGGAGCCGGCGATCGCCGCGCGGTAGCGGGCCACCGTGCCCTCCGCCGCTCGGGCCCAGGTGAACTTCGCCAGTACTCGCTCACGTCCGGCCCGGCCGAGGCGTGCTCGTAGCTCCGGGTCGGAAAGGAGGCGGCTCAGCCCGGCCGCCAACGCGCCCGAATCGCCCGGCGGTACCGCGAGGCAGGTCTCGCCGTCGGGGCCGGCCACCTCCGGGATCGCGCCGCCCGTCGTCGCCAGGAGCGGGGTTCCCGTCGCCATCGCCTCTGCCGCCGGGAGTGAGAAGCCCTCGTAGAGCGACGGCACGCAGGCGACCTCCGCCGAGCGGACCAGGTCGACCAGTTCGGCGTCCGAGATGCCCTTGACGAACTCGACGGCGCCTTCGAGGCCGTAACGCTCCATGGCCTGCGCGACGGGTCCCTCGGTGGGTCGCTTGCCGACGACGACCAGGTGGGCGTCGGGGTGTTCGGTACGTACCTTCGCCAGCGCCTCGACCAGGAAGACCAGGCCCTTGAGCGGGACGTCGGCGCTGGACGTCGTGACGATCCGGCCGGGGACGACCGGGACCGACGGGTCCGGCGAGAAGAGGTTCGTGTCGGCGCCGATGTGGATGACGTGGATACGGTCCTCGCGGACGCCCAGCTGGTCGACGATCTCGGCGCGGGAGGTGCCGGAGACGGTCAGGACGGAGGGGAGCCTGCGCGCGACGCGCTTCTGCATGCGGGTGAAGGCGTACCAGCGGCGCTTGCCCCAGCGCTGCTGCCAGTTCTCGGCCGCGTCCAGCTCCAACTGCCGGTCCACGGTGATGGGGTGGTGGATGGTGGTGACCAGGGGCGCGCCGACGTCGCCCAACAGCCCGTATCCGAGGGTCTGGTTGTCGTGCACGACGTCGAACTCGCCGCGCCGGGCGCGGAGATGGCGGCGGGCGCGGAGGGAGAAGGTGAGCGGCTCGGGGAAGCCGCCGGTCCACATCGTCGCGACTTCCAGCGCGTCGATCCAGTCGCGGTACTCGTCGCGCTTCGGGGTGCGGAAGGGGTCGGGCGAGCGGTAGAGGTCGAGGCTCGGCAGCTCGGTGAGGGTGAGCCCGGGGTAGCCGTCGTCAAGGACGGGATACGGCTGTGAGCCGATGACCTCGACGCGGTGGCCGAGGCGGGCCAGCTCGCGGGAGAGGTGGCGGACGTAGACGCCCTGCCCGCCGCAGAACGGGTTCCCTTTATAGGTGAGGAGCGCGATGTGGAGCGGTCGCTCGCCGTCGGCGGCGGAGGCCTCCTGGGGCCCCGCCTGACTGGCCTCAGCGGTCACTCTGGGCCCCCTTCTGCGTGCACTGTCCCGCGAGATTACGCCGGGACGCTAATCTAGAACAAGTTTCAGACTTGATCGTCCAGGAGGCTCTGAATCTACCGGCAGGTAGGGGCACTGTGAGCAGTGGATCAGGTGATTCACGCCACGGCGGACACCCTGCCATGATCGGTGCGATCACCGGCCTTCACCGACTGTCACCGGACGGGACCCATGCCTGCGCAAACCAAGCCGGACGCCTCCGCGGGGACGTCCTCCCCGCCCCTCACGGAGCGGCAGGAGGCGCGCCGTCGGCGCATCCTGCACGCGAGTGCGCAGCTGGCCAGCCGGGGCGGTTTCGACGCGGTGCAGATGCGGGAGGTCGCCGAGTCCTCCCAGGTCGCGCTGGGCACGCTGTACCGCTACTTCCCGTCCAAGGTGCATCTGCTGGTCGCCACCATGCAGGACCAGCTGGAGCACATGCACGGCACGCTGCGGAAGAAGCCGCCGACCGGTGAGACGGCCGCCGAGCGGGTCGCCGAGACCCTGATGCGGGCCTTCCGGGCCCTCCAGCGCGAGCCGCATCTGGCCGACGCAATGGTCCGCGCGCTCACCTTCGCCGACCGCAGTGTCTCGCCGGAGGTCGACCAGGTCTCCCGGCAGACCACGGTGATCATCCTGGACGCGATGGGCCAGGAGCACCCGACGCCCGAGCAGCTCTCCGCGGTCCGGGTCATCGAGCACACCTGGCACTCGGCCCTGATCACCTGGCTGTCGGGCCGCGCCTCCATCGCCCAGGTGAAGATCGACATCGAGACGGTGTGCCGGCTGATCGACCTGACGGCGCCGGACGACGACTAGCTCTTTACGGCTCCTGTCGACAACTGGCTTTTGCGCAGCACCCGTTGACCGAGAGCGAGGACGGAGATCGTCCCGATCACGCCCGTCCCGGCGATGACGAGACCCGGCCGCAGCCACACGCCCAGCGTGCCGGACAGCGCGATGCCGATGCCCTGGACGGTCATCAGGCCGCTGGTCTGGACGGTGAACAGGCGCCCCCGGTAGGCCGGTTCGGTCGCGGCGAGGATCAGCGGGTCGAGGCCCTGGTTGAAGGCCATGCCCAGGCCGCAGAGCGCGAGCAGGACGGCCGCGACGGGGACGCTCGGCGTCAGGCAGAAGGCGGTCAGCGGGAGTTGGGAGACCAGCAGCAGGGGCGTGACCATACGGTGGCGCCGCGCCGGTGCCAGGCGGGCGACGGCGAGTTCGCCGGCCACCGTGCCGACGGCGTACCCCGTGAAGAGGGCGCCGGCCGCGGTGGTGGCGGAGCCGGTCTGGGCCGTGTAGGCGACGGCGAGCCCGTCACCGACCGCCGCGAAGCCGGGGACGGCCCAGGTGAGCAGGATCAGCCGGCGCAGCGGCGGGTGCGCGGCGATGTGCCGCAGCCCGTCCGTCGAGTCCCGTACGACGGCGAGCAGGGACCGTCCGCCGTCCGGCGCGGCGGCCGGTGTCGCCGGCGTCCACCGGCCGATCAGTACGGCCGACGCGACGAAGCTGACCGCGTCGGCGACCAGCAGCCACCGCGGGCCCACCGCCGCCACGGCCAGGCTGCCGACCGCGAACCCGGTCACCACCGCGCTCTGGCTGATCGTCCGCAGCAGCGAGCGCCCCAGCGGAAAGGTCTCCGCGTCCAGGAGCCGGGCCAGGCTGACGGCCCGGGCGCCCTGGAAGAGCGGGGCGATGAACCCCGTGACCAGCAGGAGCCCCAGCAGACCGGCGACTGGAAGTCCCGGGATCAGCATGGCCGCGATGCAGACCGCGCTGAGCAGGTCGCAGCAGACCAGCACCGGCCGGGGCGGGAAGCGGTCGGCGAGCGCGGACAGGACGGTGCCACCGACGGCGTACGGCAGGAAGGAACAGACCAGGACCAGCGCGGACAGCAGCGCGGACCGGGTGCGCTCGAAGACCAGGACGGACAGGGCGACTTCGGCCGCGAGGGTGCCGGCCATGGACACCGCGTGCGCGGCGAACACCGGCCGCATGCCCGGCACGCGCAGCACCGAGCCCAGGCCGGCGGGCGGCGCCGAGGCGGCCGTACGAGCCAAGTCCCCTCCCTCTGCGGCGGGTTCCCACCGGGCCCGCCCTGGTACGGGTGCGGGGCGGGCCCGGTGGTGCGTGCGCGTTTCCCTCATTGTGCCCGGATTCACGTGGTCGGTGTTTCTGCGGTTCAGTGGACGTGACGCATGGCGGAACACCTCCTCTCAGAGCGCGATCTCCAGGTGGTGCATCCCGTGCTCGGTCACGTTGGGCCGGGGCACGGGTTCGGCGACCAGGCGGGCCCGCGGGTGGCGGGTGCCGAGGACGCCGAAGACGGTGCGGGCCACCAGGACGGCGACCTGGGCGCCGAGGCAGGCGTGCGGGCCCCGGCCGAAGGCGAGATGACGGTTGGGCGTGCGGTCCGGGCGCAGGGTGTCGGGGTCCGCGAAGACGGCGGGGTCGCGGTTGGCCGCGCCGAGGAACATCGACACGATCTCGCCCTTGCGGATCTTCTGCTCGCCGAGCATGGTGTCGCGCACGCAGGCGCGGCTCTCGACATGCACCGGACCGGCGTACCGGACAAGCTCGTTGACCGCCTTGTCCGTGCCGACGACGGGCCGGTCCGCGGGCGGGATGCGGAGCAGGGTGAGCAGGCCGGTGACGAGGAAGCGGCTGGCGGTCTGGAAGCCGGCCTGGAGCACGACCCGCAGGGAGTTGAGCAGGACCTCGCGGTCGACGTCGGCGTCGGGTGCCCGGCGCATCGCACGGGCGGTGAGGCCGTCGGGCAGGTCGGTGTCGAGCCAGCGGCCGACGAGGGCGGTGAGTTCGGCGCGGGCGGCGACTCCGGGCTCGTAGCACTCGGGGCGCAGGCTCGCGTCCATGCCGTCGACGACGGTGTTGGACAGCGGCACGAACCAGTCCTGTTCGGGCTCGGGCACGCCGAGCAGCCGGGTCACGGTCCGCAGGGTGAGCGGTTCGGCGACCCGGGAGACGAAGTCGAAGCTGTCGTCGACGGCCGCGGCGGCGAGCAGTTCGTCCAGCCGGGCCCGCACGATCCGCTCCAACTCCCCCAGATCCACGGCCTTGAACCCCTCGAGCAGCAGATGCCGGACCCGGGTGTGCTCGGGCGGGTCGAGCGTCTGCAGGCTGAGCAGCGAGGGCGGGGTGTCGACGCCGACCCGCCGCCAGTCCTGACAGAAGGTCTCGGCGTCCCGCAGCGCGGTGAGCGCCTCGTCGTATCCGGTGACCAGCCACGCCTCGATACCGGGATCCCACAGCACGGACGCCTGCGCGTGCCACTGCCGGTAGACGGGATGCGGATCGAGGAGTACGTCGGGTTCGAGCAGCCGCATCACGTCCGGCGGCCCGGTCACGCTTCCCTGCCTGTGCGGCTCCATCGCCCTGTCCCTCCGGTCGGCACGCGGGGTGGAGGTGACGCTAGCGACGGGGAGAGACAGAAGAAGGGCCGGCCACGGGGGGCCGGCCCACTGCGGGAGGTCGGATCTGGCACTGCGTCAGGTCGGCCGGCCGGTCGCCGGCCACCGGTCGCTCCGGCTCCGGCTCCGGCTCCGGCAGCCGCGGGAGCGTGCGCGGCTACTCCTCCGGCGGGAACACCGGCTCCCCGCTGCCCAGCAGGGTGATCACGATCGCCTCCACCGGGCAGTTCTCGGCGGCGTCCAGGATGCGTTCGTTGGCGGCGGTCTCCGGGTCGGTCGGGTGGGACTGCATCGCGGAGTCGAGGCGGAAGGCGCCCTCGGCGCGGTGCGTGCACTGGGCCGAGCCGATGCAGACCGAGCGGTCGACCTCGACGTGCCAGCGGTCGCCCGCGCCCACGCTCGACTCCGCTCGTGCGGAAGGTGCCTCCATCCGCTCAGCCCTCCCAGCCGGCGGGGAGGTGGATCATCTTGTGTTCGAGGTACTCGCCGAAGCCCTCGGGCCCGAACTCCCGCCCCAGTCCGGAGTTCTTGTAGCCGCCGAAGGGGCCCAGCATGTCGAGGCTGAAGGTGTTCACCGAGTAGGTGCCGGTACGGACCTGCCGTGCGACCTCGATGCCGTGCGCGACGTCGGCCGTCCACACGCTGCCGCTGAGCCCGTAGTCCGAGTCGTTGGCGATCTTCAGCGCCTCGGACTCATCGCCGTAGGGCAGCAGGCAGATGACCGGGCCGAAGATCTCCTCGCGGGCGATGCGCATCGAGTTGTCGACGTCGCCGAAGAGGGTCGGCTCGACGTACCAGCCGCGGTCCAGGCCGGGCGGACGGCCGCCGCCGGTGAGGATCTTGGCGCCCTCCTCCTGGCCGATGCGGATGTAGTCGAGGTTGCGCTGCTGCTGGCGCTTGGCGACCAGCGGGCCGACCTGGGTCGCGGTGTCCAGCGGGTCGCCGACGACCAGTGCGCCCGCCGCCGCCGCGAAGGCCTCGGCGAACTCGTCGTAACGGGACCGGGGTACGAGGATGCGGGTCTGCGCCACACACGCCTGCCCGTTGTTCATCCAGGCGGCGGGCACGACCCCGGCGACCGTCGTCGCGACGTCCGCGTCCGGCAGCACCACCGCCGCCGACTTGCCGCCCAACTCCAGTGTCACGCGGGTGAGATTGCGGGAGGCGACCTCCATCACGCGCTTGCCGGCCGCCACCGACCCGGTGAACGACACCTTGTCGACCCCGGGATGCCCGACCAGGTACTCGCTCACCTCCCGATCGGCCGGCAGGATCGACAGCACGCCCTCCGGCAGCCCGGCCTCGCGCGTGATGTCGGCCAGGATGTACGCGTCCAGCGGCGACTCCGGCGAGGGCTTGAGTACGACCGTGCAGCCGGTGAGCAGCGCGGGCGCGAGCTTGGCGGCGGCCACGAACTGCGGGACGTTCCACGGCACCACGGCCGCGACGACCCCGACGGGTTCACGGCGGACGAGGATCTTCCCGAGGACACCGTCCCGCCGCTCCTCGTAGGTGAAGTTCCGCGCGACCGTGATCGCCGCGTCCCACACCATCATCGCGCCGAGCGCCTGCGCGAGGACGCTCCAGGAGTACGGCGACCCGTTCTCGGACGAGATCACCCGGGCGATCTCCTCGTGCCGTACGGCGATCGCGTCCTTGATCCGGGTGACGACCTCGATCCGCTCGTCGAGCGACATCCGAGGCCAGGGCCCCTCGTCGAAGGCCCGCCGCGCGACGGCCACCGCCCGGTCGACGTCCTCCCGCGAGGCGTGCGGCACCCGCCCGATGACCTCCTCGGTATGGGGCGAGATCACCTCGATGACGTCCTTGCCCAGGGGATCTGTCAGTTCCCCGCCGATGAACAGCTGTCCGTGTTCCACGAGCTCGGCCATCACCACTGCCCTCGTTTCTGACGGTGTTTCAGGAACTGATACCAGTTCTGGCCGAACTAGGCCAGGCCTAGTGCCGGATAGGCCCTCACCAGCGGGTTCACCGACACACCCGGAGGACTCACGGCAGCGGCGATCAGCCTGGCCCGGACACCCCGGCGGCGGCTGATCAACCGTCAAAGGACATGGACGAAGGCGCTCGTCGCCGCCGCGAGCAACGGAAGGCACACCACCGTGAAGTAGGGGAAGGCTCGTTTTCTGGTGACTCTCGAGCTGATCGTCGGCGGAGCGTATCCGGCAGGGTCGTACAACGCATCGAGCTCGGCACCCATGCGCACAGGGGCCTTAAGGCTTCCCTCCTTGAACTGGTAGACCCTCCCATCAGCGTGCGTGTAGTTCAGCAGGACGGTGTAAAGGCCTCCGTCCTCCCGGTTCACGCCCACACATCTCGCCTTCACCGGAATACCGCGACCACGCAGTGCGCGGTAAATGCGGATTCCGCGTATGTCCAGCAGGATGAGGGCGATACACGCGGCGGCGATCACCACATAAGCCCAGACACTCAAGAAACCCACCCCCGAGGACGCCTTCCACAGGCCCACCCAATGTGAAACGAGTTCTAGTTATAGTGGACAACGGCCGTGGAGCGGAGGGCAGATGGTGGAGACGTTCGATCATGGTGGGGGCATACGGTCCGTTCAGGTGCCCATTCCGGACAACCCGCTCGGGTACACGCTGGTGTACCTGGTGGACACCGATCGCGGGCCGGTGCTGGTGGACACCGGATGGGACGATCCCGCCTCCTGGTCCGTGCTCGGGGAAGGGCTGGCGGCCTGTGGGACCTCTGTCGGGGAGATCCACGGTGTCGTGATCACTCATCACCACCCCGACCACCACGGTCTGTCGGGCAAGGTGCGCGAGGCCTCCGGTGCCTGGATCGCGATGCACGCCGCCGACACGGCGATCGTGCGCCGTACGCGGGAGACCCAACCGGGGCGCTGGTTCGCCTACATGACCGCCAAGCTCACCGCCGCCGGCGCCCCCGAGGAGCACATCGCGCCCCTGCGCGACGCCGCCCCCCGCACCACCCTGCCCGGCTTCTCCCCCGCCCTGCCCGACCGCGAGCTCGTCCCCGGCGAACTCCTCGACCTCCCGGGCCGACGGGTGCGCGCCATCTGGACGCCCGGCCACACCCCCGGTCACGTCTGCCTGCACCTGGAGGAGGAGCACCCGTCCCGACTCCCGGGCCACGGACGCCTGTTCTCCGGCGATCACCTGCTCCCCGAGATCACCCCGCACATCGGCCTGTACGAGGATCCCGACGACGCGACCGTCACCGACCCCCTCGGCGACTACCTCGACTCGCTGGAGCGGATCGGGCGGCTGGGGCCCGCCGAGGTGCTCCCCGCCCATCAGTACGTCTTCACCGACGCGGCCGCCCGCGTACGGGAGTTGCTCGACCATCACGAGGAACGGCTCGCCGACCTCCGCGCTCTCCTCGTGGAACCGCTCACCCCGTGGCAGCTCGCCGAGCGCATGGAGTGGAACCGGCCCTGGGAGCAGATCCCGTACGGATCCAGGAACATCGCGGTGTCGGAGGCGGAAGCGCATCTGCGGCGGCTGGTGAAGCTGGGGCGGGCGGAGGCGGTGGCGGGGAGCGAGCCGGTGGCTTACGTGGCGGTGTAAACCGGTCGTGCGTATCGCGGGTGCGCTGCTACCAATGACCATGGAACCCTTGGAACCCTTGGAACCCTTGGAGCGGCTTCTCGCCGAACGCGCCTGTGAGCGTCTGATCCTCGACTTCGTCCACCGCCTCGACCTCGGTGAACCCGCCTCCGTCGCCGGGCTGTTCACCGAGGACGGGGTGTGGGAGTGGCCGCCGCCGGGAGACGGACGGCGGTCCGCGGGGCGGGCGGAGCTGCGGGCCTACTTCGGGGCCCGGCCGCCGGACAAGCTCTCGCGGCGGATCATGTCCAACATCCGCGTCACGGTCACCTCACCGGACACGGCCGAGGCGACCTCGTACTTCACGACCTACCGCGTCGAGGGGTGGACGGGCGGCATGCTCCCGGCCGGCCCGCCGGTCCAGGTCGGCGACTACGAGGACGAGTTCCGGCGGGTCGAGGGCGGCGGCTGGCTGCTCGCCCGGCGGGTCCTGCACCTGCCCTTCGGCGGGCCCACGCCTCACGCCTCCGGGGCGCCCAGCGCATAGTCGAGGCCTTCGTCGTACGACATCGCGGTGCCCTCCTTGTACGCCTGCTCGTAGGCCTCGTCGCCGAGGCGGGCGCGCAGGGTGCGTTCGCGGGTCTCGCGGGCGGCGAGCTGCTGCGGGGAGTCCATCTGGGCGCGGCCGAGGAGTTCCCAGATGCGCTGGCCGACGCCCTGCACCCGGGCGGCGAACCGGCCGTCGCCGCCCCCCGCCTCCGCCTCGGCCAGCACGTCGAGAGTGAAGGCCAGGCCGAGCGTGTTGTGCAGCAGCCGGTGCCCGGTGAGCGCGGCGCGGCAGTTGCGGCGGGCCGCGTCGGTGTCACCGCGCATCGCGTCCATCTGGGCGACGATGGCGTCGACGAAGGACCTCGACCAGCGTTCCCCGCAGCGCTCACTGCTCGTGCGGGTCGCCCGGGCCGCCTCGCGGGCCTTCTCGAAGTCGCCGCCGTACATGTGGCTGTAGACCACTCCGAGGCTGTTCATCACGAGGGCCGCGCCCCGCCAGTCCATGCCGATGAGCAGCCGGGGGTCCGCCGCGAGGGTCTCGACCGCCTCGGGCATCCGCCCGACGAGGGCCAGATACCCGCCCGTGAGGTAGGCGGCCGCCCTGATCATGGCGGGATCGCCGATCTTGCCCGCGGCGTCGGCGCACCGCTCGCCCCAGGCCCGCATCACGTCGAGGTCACCCTGGTTCATCGCCACCGCCCCGCGCGACCACAGGGCCAGCACGAGATCCGGACCCGGCTCGTGCTCCACCGCCAGCGCCCGGTCCAGGCACCACTGGGCGTCCCGTGGCATCCCGCAGTTCCGCCACAGGAACCCGGCGCTCCCCGCGAGCTCCAGCGCGACGCCGCTGCCGGGCTCGGCCAGCGCACCGTCCACCGCGGCCCGCAGATCGGCGTGCTCCGCGAGCACCCGCTCGCACCAGGCCACCTGGCGGCTGGTGTTCCAGTCGGCGCAGGCCTCCTGCGCGAACCGCCGGTAGTGCTCACGGTGCCGCAGCCGTACGGCGTCCTCCTCGCCCAGCTCGCGCAGCCAGTCGGCGCCGTACTCGCGGACGGTGTCCAGGAGCCGGAACCGCTCCGGGTCGGTCGGGTGGCGCAGCACGATCGACTGCTGGACCAGCCGCATCAGGGCGTCCGAGACCCGGTCGGCGGACAGCGGTCCGCCCGCGCCGACCCAGGTGGCGGCGACCGTGGTGAACGTACCGGCGAAGACCGACAGCCGCGCCCACAGCAGCCGTTCCAGCGGTGCGCACAGCTCGTGGCTCCAGCCGATGGTGGTGCGCAGGGTCCAGTGGCGGGGCGGGCCCTCGCCCCTCGCCTCACCGGCGAGCATGCCCGGGCGAGCGCCTCTGTCATCGCCGGCGAGCATGCCCGGGCGGGCACCTCCGTCGGCGTCCGGGAGCGTGCCCGGGCCGGCGCCCCCGTCTTCGCCGGCGAGCGTGCGTGAGCGGACTCCCCCGTCGACGGCGAGCATGTCGAAGCGGGCGCCCAGCCGTTCGCCGAGCAGTTCGTGGAGCTTCTCCAGGGAGTACAACGCCAGCCGGGCGGCGGCCAGTTCGATCGCGAGCGGGATGCCGTCGAGGATCCGGCAGATGTCGGCGACCCGCTCGCGGGCGGTGGCGTCCAGGACCGGCGCGGGATCGACGGCGGCCGCGTGCTGGACGAACAGGGCGTCGGCGTCGGCCACCGGCAGCGGCTCGACCTCCAGCACCCGCTCGCCCGGCAGCCCCAGCCGTTCCCGGCTGGTGGCGAGGACCCGCAGGCCCGGCGCGGATGCCAGCAGGTCCGCCACCAGTGCCGCGCAGTCCGGCAGCACGTGCTCGCAGGAGTCGAGGACCAGCAGCAGCTGTTTGTCCCGGGCCCAGAAGCACAGCGCCTCGGTCACCGACCCGGTCGTCTGGTCGGCGAGCCGCAGCGCCTCCATGACGGCGAGCGGCAACTGGCCGCCGGGCCGCAGCCAGGACAGCTCCACCACCCAGACCCCGTCGGGATACGCCTCCCGGGCCCCCTCCGCCGCCCGCAGCGCGAGCCGCGTCTTGCCGACCCCGCCGACCCCCACCAGGGTGAGCAGCCGGACACCGTCGCCGTACTGACCCAACTCGGCCGCGAGCCGGGCGAGTTCGTCGCGTCGGCCGATGAAGACCCGGGCATCCGACGGCAGGTTCCCCGGTCCGCGCACATTCTTCGTCCCAGACACGCCGACCAGTGTGGGCGTTTCGCAAGGACACATTCGCCACACCGTCACAGACGACAGAAAGATCACGCCGTCTGGACACTTCGCGGCACTTTCCGACGAGTTGCGCTCAAGTCCGTGTCGGCATGCGACGGAGGGTGGATATTCGGACATCGTCGCAGGGCGGCGACGGAGAGGGAGGAGGGGGCGCCATGGACGTCATGCACACGATGCCGATCACGCCCGTCCTGATCGGACCGCTGCTGGCCTGCGTCTGGCTGAGCGTCCGGCACACGGCGTTCGTCTGCGGCGGTGCGCTGGCACTGGCCCTGGCGATCGGCGCCTGGTCGGGCGCCCTCGGCTCGTTCGCGTTCGACGTCGAGTACGCCGGCCTGCTGCTGGCCTGCGCCGTCATACCGTACGCGGCACACCACCGCACGGCCCTGGAGGCGGCCGGCGCCCGGGCCCGCGAGGTGGCCCGTTCCACCCAGCACCTGATCCTGCGCCCGCTCTCCCGCGACCTGGCCGGCACCCATGTCTGCACCCGCTACCACTGCGCCGCCCCCGAGTCCGACGTCGGCGGCGACCTGTACGACGTCGCCGTGACACCGTACGGACTGCGCGTCCTGGTCGGTGACGTGCGCGGCCACGGCCTGGAGGCGCTGCGGCTGACCGCGGCGACCATCGCCGCCTTCCGTGAACTGGCGTACACCGCGCCCGATCTGCCCGCCCTCGTCACGGACCTCGACAAGCGGCTGGCCCCGGAGCTGGACGCGGAGGACTTCGTCACGGCCGTGCTCGCCGAGTTCGGGCCCGGCGAGGTACGGCTGGTCAACTGCGGGCATCCGGCGCCGCTGCGGGCCGGGCAGCAGGTGGAGCTGCTCGAACCCTTCGCGCCGGTACCGCCGTTGGGGCTGCGGCCCGACCCGCGCCAGTACCGGGTGCGGCTGCAGCCCGGCGACCGGCTGCTCCTCTACACCGACGGTCTCACCGAGGCCCGGGCCGCCGACGGCACGCTGTTCCCGCTGCTCGCGGAGGCGACCCGCGCGCTGCGCGAACCGCTCCCCGACGACGCGCTCGACTCCCTGTACGCCCGGGTCGTCGCCCACACCGGCGCCCGCCCCACCGACGACCTGGCCCTGGTCCTGTGCCAGCCGGCCGAGGTGCCGGTGGCGCTGATGTCCACCAACCGGCTCTGACCGACTCGACTGCCGCCGGACCCGCCGACTCCGCTGCCGCCGGACCCGTTCACCCCCGCCAGTACGTCCTGATCAACTCCTCGGCGTCACCGAGGAGTTCGACCTCGCGTGTGCTCATCGTCGGATTGCGGGAGCGACGGTTCCGGGCCTCCGCCAAGCCCTCCTCGGTGAGTTGAGACGGGTCGGCGAGCAGGGCGGCGAGTCCGGCGTGGGCCAGGTCGGACAGGTGCGCCAACGGCCCGTCGTCGACGGCGACCTGCGCGAGGATGACGGCGGACATGGCCCAGTCGAGCCCGGGGTGCCCTTCCTCCGCGTTGCTCCAGTCGATCACCACGGGCTGCCCGTCCGGCGTCAGCATCACGTTGTCCGGATGCAGGTCGAGATGGAGGATCCGGCCGCTGGAGTGCCGCCCCGGAATGCCGTGCAACTGCCGCAACAGCCCGGCCAGGATCTCCCCGCCCTCCCGCACGCCGAGCGTCCCGGCCCCGAACGCCTCCAGCATGGTCACCCCGGCCACCCGCTCCATCACCAGCTCGGTCCGCGTGGAGTCGGCCAGGCGGACGCGCGGCACGGGACAGCCGTGGGCGCGCACATGCTCCATGACCCGCCCCTCGGCGAGCGCGTCGCCCCACCCCTCCCGGTTGCGCCGCAGCACCCAGGTCCCGTCGATCTCGTACTCGTACACGTCGCAGGTGCGGCCGGAGCCGAGCAGTCTCCCCGTAGTCCCCATGCCCTGGAAACTACCCCGCTTCACAGGCGCCCCTCAGGCACCCGGTCACGTGCGGGTATGGTTGCCCAGTCGTCATCACACCCGTACGGGGGGAAGCCGGTGCAATTCCGGCGCTGACCCGCAACCGTGAACCGGCCCCCCGAGGCCGATGAGCCGGACTGCCCCGCGCGGAACGTGACCGGCTCAGGTGTGTCGGTGGTCCGCCGGCGCACGGCACCGTCGAGGAATACGGAGCCGAGCCGCCCGGGGTGTTCCCGTGCTGCCCGGCTCCCCCACCGGGAGAGGCACCCACCGATCATGAACGTCGTCCGCCGCAGCGCCGCGGCCCTGGCCGCCACCGCAGTGATCGGCACCGCGACCCCCGCCGTCGCCGCGTCCCCGTCCCCCTCGCCGTCGGTGGCGATACCCGACGGTCTCTACGGCACCACCGACCCGACGTACGACGGCGTCTGGCGTCAGTCGCTGGCCCTGCTCGCGCAGCACACGGTGGGTGTCGAGCCGGCCCGTGCGGCCACGAACTGGCTGGCGGGGCAGCAGTGCGCCGACGGCGCCTTCGCCGCCTTCCGCGCCGGCCCGGACGCGGCCTGCAAGGCCGACACCAACAGCACGGGCGCGGCGGTGCAGGCGCTCGCCGAGATCGGCGGCTACGAGGCCGGCGTCGACAAGGCGGTCCGTTGGCTGAAGTCCGTGCAGAACGAGGACGGCGGCTGGGGCTACTTCGCGGGCGGCGCGAGCGACGCGAACTCGACGTCGGTGGTGATCGGCGCGCTCGCGGAGGGCGGGGTGACGGTTCCCGACCTCCGTAAGGGCGGTAAGTCGCCGTACGACGCCCTGTTGAAGCTGGCGCTGCCGTGCGGTGACGGGAAGGACGGGGGCGCGTTCGCCTACCAGCCGGACAAGAAGGGGGAGTTGGCGGCCAACGCGGACGCGACGGCGGCGGCCGTGCTGGGGGTGCAGGGCGAGACGCTGGCGGGGAGCGCGCAGGACGAGGACGACTCCGCCGGGACCTGCCGGAAGGTCGACGGCGCCCTGCCCGTCCAGGCCGGTTCCAACGGCGCGGCCTGGCTCGCCAGGGCCCTCGCGAAGGACGGCCACCTGACGACGGCCCTCCCCGGCGCCGATCCCCAGCCCGACTACGGCAACACGGCCGACGCGGTGGTCGCCCTCTCCACCTCGGGCCTGGGCGCCCAGGCGGCGAAGCCCCTGCACTGGCTGGAGTCCAACGCGGGCGCCTGGGCGGCGAAGTCGGGCCCGGCCGCGTACGCCCAGCTGGTCTTCGCGGCGGCCGCGACGCCGGGCGGCGACGTGCACGACTTCGGCGGCGTGGACCTGGTCACCAAGCTCAACGCGACCGGCCCGACACCGGAGAGCGTGGACGAACTGCCGACGGCGGGCGCGAGCGACGCGAAGGGGTCGTCCGACGACTCCTCCTCCGACAAGGGCGGCCTGAGCGTCGCCTGGACGGTCGGCGGCGGCCTCCTCATCGGCGCCCTGATCGGCTTCGCCCTGATGCTCCGAGGCCGGAAGCGGCAGCAGTGAGGCGCCGGGCGATCGTCATCCTGACCGCGCTGCTCCTCCCCCTCTGGCTCGGCCCCCAGGCCCACGCCACGGGCTACCGCTACTGGTCCTTCTGGACCCACGACGCCGACCACTGGACCTACGCCACCCAGGGCCCCGCCACCGCCCACCCCGCCGACGGCGAGATCCAGGGCTTCCGCTTCGCGCTGAGCGAGGACTCCGCGGACGCGGCGACACCCCGGGGAACGGCCTCCTTCGGGGCGATCTGCGCGCGAACACCGGCGGACGCGGGCCGGAAACGGGTGGCCCTGGTCATCGACTTCGGCACGAGCGCGGACGCCCCGACGGACGAGACCCCACCGCCCCGCCGTACGGCCTGCGCGAGGGTCCCCTCGGACGCGACGACGGCAGAGGCCCTGGCCTCGGTGGCGAAACCACTGCGCTACGACACGAACGCTCTGTTGTGCGCGATCGCGGGGTATCCGGAGAGGGGCTGCGGCGAACAGGTGACGGCTGCAACTCCCCCTGAGAAGAAGGGAATCGGCCCGTCGGTGGGGCTGTGGGCAGGGGCGGCGGCGGTGGCGGTGCTGGGCGCGGCAGCGGTGTGGCAGGCACGACGGCGCAGGCGCCATGTCTGACGTACACCCCGGTGCCTGGTGGCTCTGGTCCCTGGCACTGGGCACCGCGGCCACCCGAACCACCAACCCCCTCCTCCTCGCCCTCCTGGTCACCACCTCCGCGTACGTGGTGGCGACCTGCCGCCCCGACACCCCTGCCTCCCACGCCTACTCCGCCTTCCTCAAGCTCGCCCTCACCGTCCTCCTCATCCGCCTCCTCTTCGCCACCACCCTCGGCTCCCCCTCCCCGGCACCCACACCCTCCTCACCCTCCCCGAGGCCCCGCTCCCCCACTGGGCCCAGGGCATCCGCCTGGGCGGCAAGGTCACCGCCGAAACCCTCGCCTTCGCCTTCTACGACGGCCTGAAACTGGCCACGCTCCTGATCTGCGTAGGCGCGGCGAACGCCCTGGCGAGCCCCACGCGCCTCCTCAAGTCCCTCCCCGGCGCCCTGTACGAGATGGGCGTGGCAGCGGTCGTCGCCCTCACCTTCGCCCCGAACCTCATGGCCGACGTCCAGCGCCTCCGTGCCGCCCGCCGCCTGCGCGGCCGCCCCGACAGGGGCCTCCGCGGCCTCCTCCAGGTGGGCCTCCCCGTCCTGGAAGGCGCCCTGGAACGCTCCGTCGCCCTCGCCGCCGCGATGGACGCCCGCGGTTACGGCCGTACCGCCGACGTCCCACCCCCGTCCGCCGTACGACCACCGCCCTCACCCTCGGCGGCCTGCTCGGCGTCTGCGCGGGGACGTACGGCCTCCTCACCGCCGAAGGCGGCGGCTACGGCCTCCCCCTCCTCCTCGCCGGTCTCGCCGCGGCCCTCGTCGGCCTCCGCCTGGGCGGCCGCCGCACCCTCCGCACCCGTTACCGCCCCGACCGCTGGGACGCCCGCGCCTGTCTGGTCGCCGGCTCCGGCGCGGCGGTCGCGGCCCTGCTCGCCCTCGCCTCCGCGCAGGACCCCGCCGCCCTCCACCCGGGGGTGATCCCGTTGATCGCCCCGGCCCTCCCCCTCTGGCCTGCGGCGGCCGTCCTCCTGGGCCTCCTCCCCGCCTTCATCGCCCCATCCCCGAAGGAGCCGTCGTGATCCGCTTCGAGGACGTCTCCGTCACCTACGCCGGAGCCGCCGAACCCACCGTCACCGGCGTGGACTTCGAGGTCCCGGAAGGCGAACTCGTCCTCCTGGTGGGCCCGTCCGGCACCGGAAAGTCGACGATCCTCAACTCCGTCAGCGGCCTGGTTCCGCACTTCACCGGCGGCACCCTGCGCGGCCGCGTCACGGTGGCCGGCCGCGACACCCGCACCCACAAGCCCCGCGAACTGGCCGACGTGGTCGGCACGGTGGGCCAGGACCCCCTCTCCCACTTCGTCACGGACACGGTCGAGGACGAACTCGCCTACGGCATGGAGTCCCAGGGCCTGGCCCCCGAGGCAATGCGCCGCCGCGTCGAGGAAACCCTCGACCTCCTGGGTCTCACCGACCTCCGCGCCCGCCCCGTCTCCACCCTCTCGGGCGGCCAACAACAGCGGGTGGCGATCGGCTCGGTCCTCACCCCCCACCCGCGGGCCCTGATCCTCGACGAGCCGACGTCGGCCCTGGACCCCGCGGCGGCGGAAGAGGTCCTGGCGGTCCTCCAACGCCTGGTCCACGACCTGGGCACAACAGTCCTGATGGCCGAACACCGCCTGGAACGCGTCATCCAGTACGCCGACCAGGTCGTGGTCCTACCGGCTCCAGGAGCAGCACCCCTCCTGGGCACCCCGGCCGAGATGATGGCCGTATCGCCGGTGTACCCGCCGGTGGTCGACCTGGGCCGCCTGGCGGGCTGGTCCCCCTTGCCACTGACGGTGCGGGACGCCCGCCGGAAAGCGGCGAACCTGCGAGAAAAACTGACCGATACTGCAAGCGCCCCAAAGGGGCGCGGGGCTGTGTCACTGTGCGGCGCCGCCGCGGGGCGCGACCAGCCACAAACCACCCGCACCCGCCAACACCCCGCACCCCCGAGCTCCCAGGCGCCCCCACCCCCCGCCGCTGGTTCAAACGAACCCCCACCACCCCGAAGTCCCCCCACACCGCCGAAGTCCACGACCTCTCCGTCACCCGATCCCGCACCCAAGCCCTACGCCACCTCACCCTCACCATCACCCCCGGCGAGACCATCGCCCTGATGGGCCGCAACGGCGCCGGAAAATCCACCCTCCTCAACACCCTCGTAGGCCTGATCGAACCGTCGACCGGCGAGGTACGAGTAGGCGGAGCACCCCCACACCGCACCCCACCCCGCGACCTCGTCCACCGAGTAGGCCTCGTCCCCCAGGAACCCCGCGACCTCCTGTACGCCGAAACGGTCGCCGCCGAATGCGGGGCAGCCGACCAGGACGCCCAAGCCGCACCCGGCACCTGCCGAGCCCTCCTCTCCGACCTCCTCCCGGGTGTCCCCGACACCACGCACCCCCGTGACCTCTCCGAGGGCCAGCGCCTCACCCTCGCGCTGGCCGTGGTGCTGACCGCCCGCCCACCCCTGCTCCTCCTCGACGAACCGACCCGCGGCCTGGACTACGCGGCGAAGGCCCGCCTCACCACCGTCCTGCGCGCCCTCGCCGCCGAAGGCCACGCGATCGTCCTGGCCACCCATGACGTCGAACTGGCCGCCGAGCTCGCCCACCGCGTGGTCCTGCTGGCCGACGGCGAGGTGATCGCGGACGGCCCGGCGGCCGACGTCATCACGGCGTCCCCCTCCTTCGCCCCGCAGGTCAGCAAGGTCCTGGCCCCGCAGAAGTGGCTCACGGTGGCCCAGGTGAGGGAGGCCCTGCGGTGAAGGTCATCCGCCTCGGCCCCCGCTCCACAGCAGCCCTCGCCCTCGTCAGCGCCGTAGGCGTCGTCGCCCTCGGCTGGCCCTTCCTCGCCCCGCCGACCTCCCAGGTCAACGCACACGCGGCCGACGCGCCGTGGCTCTTCGCCGGCCTCCTCGTCCTCCTCGTACTCGTGCTGGCCGCGACGATCTCCGAATCGGGCCTGGGCCCGAAGGCGGTCGCGATGCTCGGCGTGCTCGCGGCGACGGGCGCTGCCCTGCGCCCGCTCGGCGCGGGCACCGCCGGCATCGAGCCGATGTTCTTCCTGATGGTGCTGAGCGGCCGCGTCCTCGGCCCCGGCTTCGGCTTCGCGCTCGGCTCGCTGTCGATGTTCGCGTCCGCGCTGCTCACGGGTGGGGTGGGGCCGTGGATGCCGTTCCAGATGCTGGCGCTGGGCTGGTTCTCGATGGGCGCGGGCCTGCTGCCCGGGGCGGAGCGGCTGCACGGCCGGGCCGAGCTCGCGCTGCTGGCCGGCTACGGCTTCCTCGCCGCGTTCGCCTACGGCACGATCACCAACCTGGCCGGCTGGCCCTTCATGCAGGGCCAGGCCTCGAACATCGCCTTCCAGCCGGACGGCCCGGCCGCCGCCAACCTGGCCCGCTTCCTCCTCTACTGCGCGGCCACCTCGCTGGGCTGGGACCTGGGCCGGGCACTGTGCACGGTGGTCCTGACCTTCTTCCTCGGCCCGGCCGTGCTCAGGGCGCTACGCAGAGCCACTCGCCGGGCCGCCTTCGAGACCGCGGTCACATTCGAACCTCGTTGACCGGTGAAGCACCCCACATGACCCATGTCACCCACTAGCCTACCTAGTAGTGCATTTCGGACGCCATGCTCACGCCAAAACCACCCCTGACCTGCACATAGAGATCCAGCTCACACAAGCCCCATCCGCCCCACATGCGACCACAACTAGTAAAAGGGGTCATTGCGGACGGGCTCCGAGCCTGTTTCTCTGGACAACGTCGCACGGCGCCGACAAGCCCACGGGCCTCGGCGCCGACGCATGTCCCCCGGACTCGCAGGTTCATCGCGGTCCTCCGGACACGCAGGCGACGACCGTGTCCCCGAAGAAAAGGTTCTCCGTGTCCGTCTCCCGCATCGTCCGCAGCATCGCGTCCCCGAAGAAGGCCCTCACCACCGCCGCCGTGGCCGCCGCCACCGCCGGCATGGTGCTGACCGCGGCCCCCGCTCACGCCGCGACCGCCGACTCGGCCACCGAGGCCAAGGCGATCGCGCACCAGCTGATCCCGAGCTCGGCCCAGTACGCCGCGTTCAGCAAGATCGTGGAGCACGAGAGCGGCTGGGACGTCGACGCCACCAACGCCTCCTCCGGCGCCTACGGCCTGGTCCAGGCCCTCCCGGGCTCGAAGATGGCCTCGGCCGGCTCGGACTGGCGTACCAACGCCAAGACCCAGATCAAGTGGGGTCTCGACTACATGAACTCCCGCTACGGCAGCCCGACCGGCGCCTGGTCCTTCTGGCAGGCGAACGGCTGGTACTGATCCGCCGCCCTGCCGGACACCCGGTCGAAGTACCGCACCACCTGGGGCGCCGACACCACGAACGTCCCGAAGTGGTCCGTGGCGCCCTGGTCCATCACCCGCACCCTCGCCCCCTCACCGGCGAGGGTGCGGGCGCATGTGCGGGCGTTGCCGACGGGTACGTCGGTGTCGTTGTCGCCGGTGTAGAGCCGGACGGGGGCGGCCGGTTTCCAGTCGCAGGTGTGGTCGGCGGCGCGCAGTGCGTCGAGCAGCGCGCCGGAGGGGTGCTGGAGACGGTCGTAGAAGGCGGGCGTGAGCAGCTGCTTCACCGTCGGCGCGAGGCCCCGCACCACGTCGTCCTCCTCGTGGGTCCCGTCGAGAAGCCCCTCGACCCGGCTCGCGTAGGGCGCCCGGAAGGCCTCGCCCGGATCGTCGTAGAAGTGATGCAGCCGGTTCTGGGCGACCAGCCAGTACGAGGTGTAGAGCACCCCGCTCGTGTCGTTGACCCGCCCGTCGAACAGGGCCGGCATCTCGGCGCCCTCCAGGTCGTACGGCCCGCTGATCGGCGCCAGCGCCTTGACCCGGAAGTGAGGGTCGGCCCCCTGCGCCAGCGCCTTCCCGAGCGCCATCGCCACCTGCCCGCCCTGCGAGAACCCGGTCGCGTAGACGTCCCCGGTGAGCGGCCGCCCGAGCCGCTCGGCGGCGGTGCCCGCCGCCCGCAGCATGTCCAGCGATGCCGTCACCGACGAGGCCGTGTCCATGTACGGGTGCGGGCCGGGCCCTTCCCCGAGCCCCAGATAGTCGGGAGCGGCGACCGCCCGCCCCGCCGAGGCGTTCAGATACGACGGCACCCGCCCGAAGTCCTCACTCGCCGACGGCGCGTAGCTCCGCTTGACCATGGTCCCGTGCGTGTCGGAGACAAGGGCGAGGCGATGGGCTCCGCCCTTGGGGAGGGTCAGCAGCCCGGTCGCCGTCGTCGGCTTCCCGTACGGGTCCACCGTCCGGTACGTCAGCCGGTACGCCCGTACCCCGTACCGCACCGAGTCGCTCGCGATCTCCTTCCCCGCGAGGAAGGCCTTCACCTCCCCGGCGTCGTGGTCTGCGACCGGCGTGACCGAGACGAGGGTGCCTCGGAAGTCGGTGTGCCGCTCCCCGGCCGCGACGGCGACGGGAGCGGCGGCCAGCCCGGCGAGCAGCAGGACGGCCGCGCCGGCGAGTCCCCGCCGGGTCCGCCAACTGGTCCTTGTTTCCTGTGTTTTGCGCGTCTCATCACTCATGTCCTGGACGCTACGGACGTACTGTTCGCGTCGACATCCGATAGTCCCCCGCCCTCATGGTGGACTTGAGTCCACCCCGCCCGCCCTTCCGGCCCACCGGAGCAGCCTTCATGAGCGTCCAGACCGAAGAGACCGCACACGAATCCCGCGGACTGCGCCTGGTCCCGGTGCTGTTGGGGCTGACCGTGGTCAGCGGCCTGATCGACGCGGTGAGTTATCTGGGCCTCGGCCATGTCTTCACCGCCAACATGACCGGCAACGTGGTCGTCCTGGGCTTCGCGGCGGCGGGAGCCCCCGGCTTCTCGGTCCCGCACACGGCGACCTCACTGGTCTGCTTCCTGCTCGGCGCGGTGGCCGGCGGCCGGACGTCCCGGTGGCTTGGCAGGGGTTCCCGGCGCAGGTGGGCCCGCCTCACGCTGGCCACGGAGGCGGTCCTGGTGGGCGCCTGCGCCGCCGTGGCCTTCGCGGCCCCGCACGCCACGGCCACCACCTACACCCTCATCGCCGTCACGGCCTTCGCCATGGGCCTGCGCAACGCCACGGTCCGCAAGCTCGGCGTCCCCGAGCTCACGACGACGGTCCTCACGATGACCCTCACCGGCCTCGCCTCCGACTCCCGCGCGGGCGGCGGCTCGGGCCACCGCTCACCCCGCCGCAGCGCGTCCGTGGTGGCGATGGCGGTCGGCGCCTGGCTCGGGGCGTGGCTGGTCACGGACCACGGGCTGGGGGTTCCGCTGCTGGTCGCGGCCTTGCTGGCGGGGGTGCTGGCGGTGGTGGCTTCCGGGCGGGAGTAGGGGCGGGGATCGGCGATGCGCATATCGTCGGCGTATCGAAAACCGCATACGCGGCGGCAACACGGCACTGACTTGGCTGGGGGCATGTCCTACTCCGCACCAGCGCGACCGGTGAGCCCGACCGTGCGGCCGATCGGCGCCGCCGAGCACCTGGCGTTCGTACGGTCGCGGGCGTCGGTCAGCTTTCTACAGACCCCGGCATGGGGTCGCGTCAAGACCGAGTGGCGCAGTGAGTCCCTCGGCTGGTTCGACGGTCGGCGTCTGGTCGGCGCCGGGCTCGTCCTGCACCGTCCGGTGCCGCGGTTCGACCGTTTCACGCTGGCCTACCTGGCCGAGGGCCCGGTCATCGACTGGACCGGCGAGATCGACGCGTGGCTCGATCCGCTGGCCGCGTATCTCAAGGCGCACGGCGCGTTCGCGATCCGGCTCGGCCCGCCGGTGCGCACGAACACCTGGAGCGCCGGTCAGGTCAAGGAGGGCATCTCCGATCCGGGCATCAAGCGGCTCACCGAGCTGCCCAGCCTGCGGGACGACCCGATCGGCGCCCGGGTGACGGGTCACCTCAGGGACGCCGGCTGGCTGCCGCGGAACCCGGAGGACGGCTTCGGGGCCGGTCATCCGCAGTTCAAGTACGAGATCCCGCTGGCCGGCCGGACCGAGGACGAGCTGCTCAGGGGCATGAACCAGCAATGGCGCCGCAACATCAAGAAGGCGGCCAAGGAGGGCGTCGAGGTCACGACAGGTGAGTTCACGGCCGGTGATGTCACGGCAGGTGATGTCACGGCAGGTGATGTCACGGTCGGCGAGGACCTGAAGGCGTTCCACGACCTGTACGTCCACACCGCCGAGCGCGACCGCTTCACGCCCCGGCCGCTGCGCTACTTCGAGACCATGTTCGCGGCGCTGCGTGCCGAGGATCCCGAGCGGATCAGGCTCTACCTCGCCCACCATCAGGGCGACCTGGTCGCCGCCACCGTCCTGGTCCGCGTCGGCACCCACGCGGTGTACGTCTACGGCGCCTCCGCCACCGAGAAACGCGAGGTACGCGGCTCCAACGCCTGCCAGTGGGCGATGATCCGCGACTCGCTGGCAGCCGGCTGCGACGTCTACGACCTGCGCGGCATCACCCCCACCCTCGACGCGGACGACCCGCACGTCGGACTGATCCAATTCAAGGCCGGCATCGGCGGACGGGCGGTGCGGTACGTCGGCGAGTGGGACCTGCCGCTACGACCGGCGATCTACCGGGCCTTCGACCTGTTCATGCGGCGGCGCGGGCGCTGAACCCGCGTCTCATGGCCTGCCGCTTATGGCCTACGCGAGCGCGGCGGCGACTTCGTCGAGGTGGGCGCCGCGGGAGGCCTTGACCAACACCACGTCACCGGCGGCGAGTTGCCCGCGCAGCCAGTCCACCGCCGCGTCCCTGTCGGCCGGTGTCACCGCCTGCTCTCCCGCGCCGTCGGCGATCGGCCGGGCGGCCTCGCCGACCGCGAGCACGACGTCGGCCCGGCGGGCGGCGTACCGCCCGATGGCACGGTGCTCGGCCTCGCTGTCGGCGCCGAGTTCGAGCATCTCGCCGAGGACTGCGATACGGCGTCCGCCCTCGACCGCCGCGAGCGCGTCCAGGGCGGCGCGGGTCGAGTCGGGGTTGGCGTTGTAGGAGTCGTTGAGCAGCGTCGCGCCGCAGGCGAGGGCGCGCGGCTCCATGCGCCACTTCGACAGCGAGGCGGTGGCCAGCGCGGCCGCGGCCACGTCGAGGGGGACGCCGGCCGCCAGTCCCGCCGCTGCGGCCGCCGAGGCGTTGAGCGCCTGGTGGGCACCCACGAGCGGCAGCGTGACCGGGACCGAGGCGTGGGCGGTGCGGAGCGTGAAGGACGGGCGGCCGAGCCGGTCCAGCGCCAGGTCGAGCACCCGAACGTCGGCGTGCTCGGCCCGGCCGAAGGTCAGCACCGGGCCGTCGGTGAGCGCGCGCATCGCGGCCACCCGGGGATCGTCGGCGCTGATGACGGCGGTGCCGCCGGGCGCCAGCCCCCGTACCAGCTCGCCCTTGGTCCTGGCGATGGCCGCGCGCGACCCGAACTCCCCGAGGTGCGCCTGTCCGACGTTCAGGACTACGGCGATGTCGGGCGCCGCCAGCCCGGTGAGCGCCGCGATGTCGCCGACGTGGCGGGCGCCCATCTCCAGGACGAGGAACCGGGTGGCCGCGTCGGCGCGCAGCATCGTGAGCGGCACGCCGAGCTCGTTGTTGAGCGAGCCGATGGTGGCAGTCGTCGGCGCGGCGCTCGACAGTACGGCCGCCAGCAGGTCCTTGGTGCCGGTCTTGCCCTGGGAGCCGGTCAGCCCGGCGACGGTCAGCCCGGCGCGCAGTCGGGCCACGGCGTGGGCGGCGAGCGTCTGGAGCGCGGTCCGGGGGTCCTCGACCACGACGGTGGGCAGCGGAGTCGGCTTCGAGCCGAGCACGGCCACCGCGCCGGCCCGGCCGGCCTGGCCGGCGTACTCGTGGCCGTCGACGTGCTCGCCGGCGAAGGCCACGAAGAGCCCGCCCGGCTCGGCCCGCCGGCCGTCGAGTACGGCCGGCGCGGTCACCGTCACGGAGCCGTCGCCCGCGACCGTGCCACCGACGATCGCGGCGATCTCGACGAGCCCGAGCGGAATCATCGGGGCCTGCCCACCTGCGTGATGGGAAAGTCGAAATAGGTGTCCGGATAGGGCTCGTCGTCGAGTGTGTAGTGCCACCACTCGTTCTCGTACGGGCGGAATCCGGAGGCCTCCATGACCGAACGGAGCCGCCCGCGGTTTCTGGCTTCGACCTGCGCTATTCCTTCTGCCCCATGATGCGAGACGGGATCCATCAGGTCATGGTCACCGCCCATGAGAGCGAGTTCACCGGTGGTCAGGTGATACAGCGTCAGGTCGACCGTGCTGCCCCGGCTGTGGCCCGACCTGTCGGCCACATACCCACCCTCGAACATCTCGGCCCGGTCGATGTTCGGATAGTGCCGCCGCTTGGTCCTGCCGTCCTCCGGCTGTCGCGACCAGCGCAGAAAGCAGTCGACGGCACTCTGCGGACGGTATCCGTCCCACAGGAGCAGACCGAAGCCGAGGGACGCGGCCTCTTCACGCGCCTTCTTCAGGGCCGCGCACAAGGCCTTGGTGCCGACGATCCGGTTCACCAGGTAGCCGTCCACCGGTTTGCCGGTGAAGTTGTCCCAGGTGGCGTACTTGGCGTCCCAGCGCACGCCGGGTATGAACTCGTCCAGAAAGACGAAATCGTCATTCATCGGCTTTCCCCGTCAATGCCAACGCCAACGCCACCATCCGGTCGATCACTTCGGCGAACGGCAGCCCGGCGGCCTCCATCATCCGCGGATAACGGCTGTACGAGGTCAGGCCGGGCAGCGTGTTCACCTCGTTGAGGACGACCTCTCCATCCGCCTTGAGGAACATGTCCACGCGCGCCAGCCCCTTGCAGCCCAGGGCGCGGTAAACGGACTTCGCCGTTTCCCGGACGAGTTCGCGCGAACTCGCCGAGATGTCGGCGGGAACGACGGGCGTCGAGTTCTCGGAGCCGCTTTCGGGGTCGTCCTCCTGATGGATCTTGAAGAAGCCGTGGGACAGAGCGATCCGGTCCACCTCGCCCACGATCAGATCCGAGCCGTTCCCGAGGACGGCGCAGCCGACCTCGCTGCCGACGACGGCCTCTTCGATCAGCACCTTCGAGTCGTACCGCCGCGCGGTTTCCACCGCACTCGGCAGTTCCTCCTCGCTCGACACCTTGCTGACGCCGAAGGAGGATCCCGAACTGGCCGGTTTCACGAAGACGGGATAGGTGAAGGAGTCGGCATCGATCTTCTCGTCCTCCATGACGGGCCAGAAGTCCGGCGTGGCGATTCCCGCGCTGCGCACGACGGTGTACGCAAGGGATTTGTCCAGGCAGAGGGCAGAGCTCTGGATTCCGCAGCCGGCGTAGGGAATGGCCGCGAGTTCCAGCAGCCCCTGTATCGCGCCGTCCTCACCGAACCTGCCGTGCAGGACGGGCAGTACGACGTCCAGGCTGACGGTGTCGTATCGCCCGTCCTCCAGGACGAGCAGCCCATGTGCGCCGCTGTCGGGCGAGAGCACGGCCGGACGACACTCGCCGTCCTCCCAGCTCGCTCCCGGACGCTCGCAGAGCTTCCAGGCACCGCTCTTCGTGATCCCGACGTAGAACGGTTCGTATTTCTCGAGGTCGAGGTTCTCGGCCACCTCTTTCGCGGACTTCACGGAGATGGGGTGCTCTTCGGAACGACCCCCGAATATGATTCCGACCTTCAGCCTAGCCATGCTGTTCCCCGCTCTCGAATTTCAGGCAGTTGATGATGGAGTTCTCCACGGTGTCGCTCAGGGCGCGGTCGGTGTAGTAGGCGGTGTGCGGGCTGATGAAAACGTTCGGCATTTCCTGGAGCCGCGGCAGATGTTCACTGTCGATGGGCGTGTTTCTGCGGTCGGCGTAGAAAATCCCCTCTTCCTCCTCCAGGACGTCCAGGGCCGCACCGCCCAACCTGCCCTTCTCCAGCGCCACCACAAGAGCCTCGGTGTCGATGAGCGAACCGCGCCCGGTGTTGATGACGAATGCGCCCTGTCTCATCCGTCCGATGCGCCGACGATCGAGGAGATGGCGTGTCTCACGGTTGAGCGGCGTATGCAGCGTCACGATGTCGCTCAGCCGCAGGAGTTCATCGAGCGGGACGTACTCGGCTGCGGTACTCGGCCGCTTACTGTTGGCCAGCACTCGACAGCCGAAACCCCGCAGCCTGTCCATGACCGCCGTTCCGATACGCCCCGTTCCGACGACCCCAACGGTCAGGTCACGCAGCTCTCTCCCGCGCACGTCGTTCAACCGGTAGTCATGGAGATCCGCGCGCCGGACAGTGGACTTCGCGTGCCGCACCGCCATCAGCATCATCATCAACGTGTAGTCGGCGACGCTGTCGGGCGAGTAGAAGACGTTCTCGACGGAAATGCCGAGGCCGGCCGCGTACTCCACGTCGACGTGGTTGTATCCGATGCTCCGCGTGGAGATGTAGGCCACGCCGGCGCGGCTCAGCGCGAGGAGAGTGGCATTCGTGATCCGGGTCTTGTGACCGACACTGACACACCGGTTCCCGACCGCGAGTCCGGCGTTGTTCTCGGATACCGCGGCTTCGACGACGGTCGGCACGACACCGAACCGAGGCGCCAACTCCCGAAACAGAACGGCCTCGTCCCGCTCGCAACCGTAGACGGTTATTCCGGATTCCAGCGATCGGGTACGGCGATTCGCCGTTCGTACGGGTTCGCTGTTGGTCATGCCGGTAGTCAAGGCGGAGTTGTGTTGCAGGCGCGTATGGGGTTTTCGATATGCCGACAACATGCTACCTACCAGTAGACATGGTCGTGATCAAGATCACGCAGACACAAGGGAACCACCTGTCGCGGGATCTGTTCATGGTGTGCTCACGCCAATTACTCTCACGGTTCACTGATCGACTTGTCGGTGAACCGACTCAGCTGCGCTGGGGAGCGCGGCCGGTTCGCCTCGGTCTGTGACTGTTCGGGTATTGGACTGCGGTTCGCGCGCGATCGGCGCGAGGACCGCGTGGGGTGGGAGTTCGAGTGGCTGCTCGGCGTGCGCGTTCGCTTTCCGTTGCTCTGGCGGGGGCGGTGTTGGCGGGTCTGTTGTCGACCGTCTCAGTGGTGGCACCGCAGCAGGCAACCGCCGCCGACGGCGACACGACGCCGCTCGTGCCGTCGCAGTCGGCGGGCACGGTTCCCGCCCAGCAGGCGGAGGAGGTGGGCAAGCCGCTGCCGGAACCGACGTGGCCGGATGCGGCTGAGGCGACGGTGGACCTGTCGGAGGCGGCACCTGGGGATCCGGGCACGGTGATACCCCAGCCGTCGGCATCCGCATCGGCGAGCGGCGACACCACCGAGGTCGGCGACGTGGTCGAGGTCGCGCCCTTGCCTGACGAAGCAAGCGCTGCCCCGCAGTTGTCCCGGGAACGGCTCGCCGACGAGGACACACCCACACCGACCCCAACCGTCTCGGACAGCACGGAGGCAACCACCTCAGCCACCGCGGATGCGAGCCTCTCCGCCGCCCCGGAACCCAGCGAGAGCACCTCGGCGGAGCCTTCACCATCGGCTTCGGCTTCGGCTTCGGCTTCGGCTTCGGCTTCGGCTTCGGCTTCGGCTTCGGCTTCGGCAGAACCGACCCCCGACCCCGTATCCCCGGAGCAGGTCGCGGTCCAGCTGCTGGATCGCGGAGACGTGGCGCCGGCGGGCGGCGTGGGACTGGGGTTGCAGGTCACCCGTACTGACGGTGTGACCGAGCCCGGCCAGGTCCAGGTCGACATCGACTACTCGGGCTTCAAGTACGCCTACGGCGGCGACTTCGCCTCCAGGTTGCGGCTGGTGAAGCTGCCCGCCTGTGCTCTGGAGACACCGGAAGCCGAAGACTGCACGGGCCGCGAGTACGTGCCCGTCGACAACGACACCGCCAAGGGCACCCTGACCGCGACGGTGACGGCCGAGCCTGACAGCGACGGCCTGTCCACCCAACTGGCCGACACCAGCGGCTCCGTGTACACGCTGACGACGGGCTCGTCCTCGGACAACGGCGACTACCGCGCCTCCACCCTGTCTCCCACAGGTTCCTGGGACGTGGCGACCGGCTCCGGCGCCTTCACCTACAGCCTGCCCGTCGCTCTGCCCACACCCGCCATGGGCACGGCACCGTCGCTCGCGCTGTCGTACAACTCGCAGTCGGTGGACGGCCGTACCTCGTCGACCAACAACCAGGCGTCCTGGGTCGGCATGGGCTGGGACCTGAACGTCGACTACATCGAGCGCCGCTACCGCAACTGTTCCGAGGACGGGTTGGCGACGATCGGTGACATGTGCTGGGACTCTCCCAACACCGCCAAGGAGCCGGACGGGGCTGTCTACGTCATCAGCCTCAACGGCGTGGCCTCCACACTCGTCCAGGACGACTACGGCACCGGCTCGTACCACCTTCAGGACGACCCGGGCTGGCGGGTGCAGCACCTGAGCGGCGGACATGGCGCCGATGACGAGTACTGGGTCATCTCCACGCAGGACGGCACCCGTTACTACTTCGGCTGGGGCCGCGCGGAGCGCACCGGCACGGCCACCGCCTCGGTCTTCACCATCCCCGTGGTCGGCAACGACACCGGCGAGCCGTGCCACGCCCAGTTCCCGGAGCCCTGCACACAGGCCTGGCGCTGGAACCTCGACCGCACGGTGGACGCAAAGGAGGTGGAGTCGGCCTACTTCTACGACAAGGAGAGCAACTACTACCGCTCGGTCGCCAATACTGACAAGGCCCGCTCCTACACCGCCGGCGGCTACCTGACGAAGATCGAGTACGGCTGGCCGACCCAGATCACGGGCTCCAAGCCGACCGGCAAGGTGGAACTCACCCACGTCGGCCGGTGCGTTGAGCGCATGGCGGACGCGGATCCGCTCCGCAGCGAGCCCGACGCCTGCCCGTCGATCTCCTCCAGCCCCTCGTCCTACCCGGACGTGCCGGTGGACCTGATGTGCGACGGCAGTTCGAGCGACTACTACTGCGCCGGTAAGACGTACTACCCGACGTTCTTCAGCAAGGACATGCTGTGGGACATCAAGACGTACGTGCTGAACACCGGCGCGGACGGCTGGGACCCGGTGCAGCAGTTCCAGACGAAGCACGGGCTGCCCAACCCGGACGGTTCGATCGGCAAGACGCTGTGGCTGGACTACGTCCAGCGCAAGAGCTACGGGTCGGGCACGGACCTCGTCCTGCCCGTCATCAACTTCAACGGCGTCGACCTGGACAACAAGGTCGGCTCCACCGAACTCAACTTCCGCCGCGTCAACACCATCCACGACGACCTGGGCGCCACCACCAGCGTCACGTACGGTTCGCCCAACGCGTGCAGCGCCGACAGCCTGCCCACGCAGTCGTCGAACGCCCAGGACTGCTTCTGGCAGAAGTGGACGCCCGAGGGCGAGACCGAGGCGAAGTCCGGCTGGTTCAAGAAGTTCCTGGTCACCAAGGTCACCGTCGATCCGACGGTGACCAGCAACCAGGACGGCGCCCCGGAGATGACCACCTCCTACGACTACCAGGGCGGCGCCGGCTGGCGCTTCACCAATGATCCGCTCACCAAGGACGACGACGAGACCTGGTCGGACTGGCGCGGCTACCAGCGCGTGGAGGTCACCTCCGGCACGGGCACGGTCAAGCACTCCACCTTCTACTGGCTCTACCGCGGCCTGGACGGCGACCGCACGTCCAAGACCGACTCCACCGCCACCCGGTCCGTGTCGGTGACCGACGGCGAGGGCACGTCCTACACCGACTCGGACTGGCTCCAGGGCCGCACGATCGAGACCTCCCAGCGGGACGACGCCGGCAACTCGCAGGAGCGGGTCTTCCACCACTACTGGACGTACGACACGGCCCAGTACGCCGGCCTGCCCGACGCCCGCTTCGTCCGCGAGGACGAGACCACCACCGACACCAAGATCTCCACCGGCTGGCGCACGCATGTCGTCCAGAACGAATACGACGACACCACGGCCACCTCGGCCACGTACGGCCTGCCGCTGCGCGTCGACGACCAGGGCGAGAAGGACGTCTCGGACAACCGCTGCACCACGTACGGCCGCGCCTACAACACCGACCTGTTCGACGGCAGCGACATCCAGCGATGGATGATCGTCGTCGACGAGACCCGCCACTACTCGGTCGGCTGCGCCAGCCGAGCCTCGGCGAACCAGGACGGCTACACCGCGGTCCTCTACGACGGCGCCGCCAGTGTGGACACCAACAAGCCGGTCGACGCCAACGCCACCGAGACCCGCACCTACACCACGGCGAGCCACTACCAGAAGACCAAGGCCGGCTACGACGGCGCGGGCCGCCTGCGTTGGAGCGAGGACGCCAACGCGAACCGCACCACCACGACCTACAGCCCGGAAACCAACTGGCCGACCGACGGCGTCACGACCACCACCCCCGACCCGGACGGCACCGCCTCCCTGCGCGGCCCGCTCTCGACGACGGTGTGGATGTCCCGCTTGTGGGGCGCGCCTTATCAGAGCAAGGACGCCAACGGGAACATCACCAAGGTCACCTTGGACGCGACCGGCCGACCCATCGAGGTGTGGAAGCCGACGGAGACCGGCAGTTCGCCGTCGCTCAAGTTCAGCTACAGCATTCCCACCGCGACCAACGGCGGAGTTCCGGACTCGGTCAGCGGCTTCCCCCGCGTAGCCACCCACACCCTTCAGTCCGGCAGCACCTACCTGTCGTCGTACGCCTACACCGACGGCCTGGGCCGCACCCGGGAGACACAGACGTCCATCCCGGACGGCACCGACCCCTCCACGGGAGAGGAAGTCCCCAACCGGCAGGTCGCGGTCGTCCGGTACGACACGGCCGGCAACGCCACCGGCTCGTCGGCCGTCTTCCGCAACCAGGGCACCGCTGGCTCCGCCGACCCGGTCAGCCCCAAGGTCGAGGACCTGCCGTCCTACACCGCTCTGACCCTGGACTGGGCGGGACGCACAACCCTGTCCCAGATCCTCGTCGGTGACGGCACCAAGACCCAAGGCATGACCGCCGGTCGGGTGGCCACGGCGTACTACGGCGACTACAGCACCGTCACTCCGGCTGCCTCCGCCCCCACCGACACGTACACCGACGTCTACGGGCAGACGTCGAAGGTCGTGGAGCACAACGGCACTTCGACCTTCGCGACGCAGTACTTGTACACGCCGACCGGTTCGCTTCAGCAGATCACCGACCCTCGTGGCAACACGACCAAGTACACCTACGACTGGGCCGGCCAGCGGACCCGGACGGACGACCCGGACGCGGGCATCTCCACGACGGAGTACGACGACAACGGCCGGATCAGCAAGGCCAGCAGCAACATCAACGCGACCACCGGCGTCGCCAAGACGGTCCTGACGTACGGCTACGACACCCTGGGCCGCAAGGTCTCCGTCAGCAGCGACACCAGCGAACTCGCCACCTGGTCCTGGGACGGACTCGGCATCGCGGGCGGCAAGGGCCAGGTCACGGCATCCACCAACCGCGACGCCGACGGCAACGTCTACACCGTCAAGACCGACGGGTTCGACAGTCGCGGCCGCCCCCTGAGCAGCACGGTCAGCATCCCCGCCAACGTCACCGCGCTGGCCGGCAACTACACGACGACATACGGCTATGACGCGGCCGACCACATCACCTCGGTCACCTACCCCAAGGCAGGCGGCCTCGACGCGGAGACGGTCACCGCCACCTACGACGCCTACGGCCGCCCCCGCGGCCTGGCTTCCGACTGGCAGACCTACGTCAGGACCACGGTCTACGACGCCTACGGCCTGCTGACCGACCGCTACTACGGCGCCGCCTCGTCCGGCACAACGGGCGTGAGCGCTCAGCGCAGTTACAGCTACTACTACGCCAACGGAACCCGCTGGCTGCGGGGCATCTCCACGACCACCACCGTCGGCGTGTACACCAGCGAGAAACAGCAGGACCTCTACGACTACGACGACGACGGCAAGCTCACGCAACTGCGGGAGCAGGCAAGCGGCCAGACCGCACAGTCGCAGTGCTTCCGGTACGACGATCAGGCCCGCCTCACCAACGCCTACACCCGCGCGGAACTGAGCGCCTGCTCACTCACCACCGATTCCGACTTCACCGGCGAATCGCCGTACCAGACCCAGTACACCTACGACCGCCTCGGCAACCTTCAGTCCGTCACCGACAAGGACAGCACCGGGACGTCGACCACGCGCGACTACCTCTACCCCGGCTACAACGACGCGGGCACCTGGACCACCGCCAACGCCGACTGGCCGCACGGCGTCAGCAAAATCAACACGATCGCCTCCGGCACCACGACCGGAACGGAGAAGCTCTACTACGACGACGCCGGGCAGATGACCCAGCGCGTCGAGACCGGCAAGACCACCGACTACACCTGGACCAAGCTCGCCCAGCTCGCCACCGCCAAGATCACGACCTCCAGCGGCAGCCAGCTGACCCGCTACACCTACGACGCCGACGGCAACCTCCTGGTCCGCACGAGCCCCCAGGAAACCGTGGCCAACATCGGCGGCACGGAACTGCGCACCACCGACGGCAAGACGGCCACCGCCACCCGCTACTACAGCAGCGGCAGCGCGACGGTGGCGATGCGCACCACGCAGGGCACTTCGGAGGCCAAGGGCAAGGTCACGTACCTGATGGCCGACACCCAGGCCTCCACCCAACTCTCCGTGGACGCCACGACCGGCGCTTCAGCCCGCCGCCGCTACACCCCGTTCGGCGACGAGCGCAGCGGAAGCCTCCCCACCGGCACCACGCGGGGCTTCCTCGGCCAGACCGAGGACACGAGCACGGGCCTGTCCCTCCTCGGCGTGCGTGCCTACGACCCACACCTGGGCCGCTTCCTGAGCACCGACCCCCTCAGCGCCCCGTACGACCCGCAGAACCTCTCCGCCTACAGCTACAGCGACAACGACCCCGTCAACTACTCCGACCCGACCGGCCTGTACCTCGACGACGGAACCGGCCACAGCGAACCGCACCCCAAATCGACCGGCAAGAAGAAGAACGTCGGGGTCCCGACGGGCGGCACAGGCGCCGGCGGCTGCTACTACACCTGCGGCGCCGGGGCCGACTCGGACGGCGGCATCATCGGCGAGACCCGCGATGCCGCCCGCGCCGCCGAGATCGAGATCTACGCGGCCGTCGCCTCATTCTCCTCCCAGAGCTTCTACGACGCCTGGCTCGCCGCCTACCGCGCCGACATGGGCAAGAAGTACGAACGCGGCGAAACGATGGACGCCAACAACGCCATCGGCACCGCCGTCAACGTCTGCTGGGTCCACGCGGATCTCGGCTGTTCCAAGCAGTTGCAGAACTACTTCGAGGACGTCGAGTACACGCGCAACTCGTCCATTGGCGCGTACGAGGAACTCTTCGGCGGAATCCGGCTGAAGCTGGGCGAAGGCAACGAACTCAGTCGCGCCTTGTCCGCGCGAGGCTGCAACAGCTTCCTGCCCGACGCAGGCGTCCGCATGGCCGACGGCACCGTGAAGGACATCAAGGACATCAAGACCGGCGACAAGGTCCTCGCCACCGACCCCGACACGGGCAAGACCGAAGCCCGCACCGTCCTCGCCACCATCATCACCAAGGAGGACAAGGCCTTCACCGAACTCACGGTGAAGACCGCCCACGGCACCGCAAAGATCACAGCAACCGACCACCACCCCTTCTGGTCGGCTACCACCCGCACCTGGAAGGATGCCGCAGACCTCGCCCCGGGCACATCTCTCCGTACCGACACCGGCGCCACCGTCGAAGTAACCGCCACACGCCACTTCCACGAAAACCACGAAACCCGCAACCTCACCATCGACGGCCTCCACACCTACTATGTGCTGGCGGGGGCCACGCCGGTCCTGGTTCATAATTCCGGTGGCTGCCTTACGATGTCTTCCGCGATTGGTGGGGACTCGTCTCTGGTGAAGGCTGCACAGCAGGCAGGGAAGAACCAGAAGGTTCAGGCCGACCTGGATAGCCTGTTCCAGCAGCTGTCGCGCGGAAATATGAATCCAGGGCTCGGAAGTAAGGCATTGTCTGGAACGGATGTTACCTACGCGCGAGGACGAAACGGCGGTCGCCTATTCTTCCGGAACGTTGACGGAGGGATTCAGATCGTTGGGAAATCCGATAAGGCAAACGAGTCCAAGGTGATTGCGAGGCTGAACCAGCTCTATGGTCAGTGACTCTCTCTACCGCGTAGAGAACCAGCAGTTCAGTGCCCTCTTCATGTTGGGTGCGGAGGACGACAAGGGAACCGTTGAGAACGTTGACGCTGAACTAATCCTCCCGGATGGGACACGATGGAGCGCCACGTTCATGACGCTACGGGCGATCGAACAGGTGATGAATCGATGGCAGGAGACTGGGGAATGCGCCAGCGGTGCGTACTTCCAGTGTTCCGACCTCGTGATCATTCCGGAGGGTGGTCTGGCGACGATGCTAGATTCCTTCAAGGGAATTATCGATTCAGGTGGGCCTGAAGGAGTTTTGCAACTTCTGAGTGACGACTGAATCGCCGTAGATGCTCCTGCGGAGCGAAACAGGATGCCCCTTTCCCGGGTGACGGAGAAAGGGGCATCCTGGGTTTTGACGGCAACGGTGACGGCAACGTCAGCGGACGACGGCTGCGGTGGGCGGGTCATCCGGGTCGTCGGTCGTGCCGAGGAGGCTGCCGAGGGTGTCGATGGCCTGGCGTTGGAGGCGGAGTCGGACGTGGGCGTAGACGCCGGCGGTGACGCCGATGTGGGCGTGGCCGAGGAGTTCCTTGATGACGACGAGCTCGACGCCCTGTTCCAGGAGCAGGGTGGCCGTGGAGTATCTGAGGTCGTGGAAGCGGATGCGGCGGAAGCCGGCCTTGCGCAGAAGCATGGTGAAGGCGCGGGTGAGGTTGGTCGGGTCGATCGCTCTGCCCTGCGCGGTGGCGAACACGTGCCCGCTGTCCTGCCACATGGTGCCTGCGGCTTCCCGTTCGCGCTGCTGCTGCTCGTGGTGGTGCTTCAGCGGGTGGGGAGGGCGATGCGACGTTCGGAGGGCCCGTGTCTTGGTGGGCAGTGTGGTGAGCCCGCCTACGGTGGTGCGCTGCAAGGTTCGGCGGATGGCGGCGGTGCCCGCGCTGAGGTCGAGATCCCCCCAACGCAGGCCGAGGAGTTCGCCCTTGCGGAGCCCGGTGTGAAGAGCGAGTTCGAACAGCGCGTGCAACCGGAGACCTTGCGCGGCGGTGAGGAGCCGTCGGGCTTCGTCGGCGGTGAGGGGTTCGAAGCGCCGGGGCCGTGGGGTGCCGGTGCGGACGTTGCGGGCGACGTTGCGCGGGATCTCTTCCTCGCGCACGGCATGCTCCAGGGCGGACTTGAGCACTGAGTGGATATGGGTGAGCGTCAGCGGGGAGAGCAGCTTGCGGCAGCACCGGCCAGCGGCACAGCAGCGGGGCTCATCACGCAGGGCAGCGATCCCACGCGAGCAGCACTGGCAGGTGGCGCCGAGCTGATTGAGCCAGGTGCGGACATCCTTGGCGGTGAGCTTGGTGAGCTTCTTCTTGCCCAGGCCGGGGATCAGGTACCGGTCGACGCAGGCGGCGTATCGCGTGTGGGAGTTCTCGCGGAGCTGATGCATGGCGACGTTCTCCAGCCAGTACGTCAGGTACGCGGCCAGACTGCCCTGCGCGGAGGGGATGGGGAGGCCGCGGTTTCTGGCGGCGATCTTCTCCGTGAGCTTGGCCAGGGCTTCTTTGCGGGTGGTGCCGGGGGCGAGGACGTGTCCGGCGGCTTCCCAGCGGCCGTACTTGCGCTGGTAGATGGAGCCCGAGCCGCTGACGGCAACCGGGGCGGACATCAGCGCACACCAGCAGACGGCGACAGACTGACAACTCGCGGCCGACCTGCGAAAACCCGGCCCGGAAGAGCATATCCTCCGCACGTACTATGCGCGGGCGGGGGCAGACATCGGTACTGGTACACAATGCCGGCGGATCGAAGGATCCTCTGAGCTTTGGTAGCGGATATACGGGGTGCCTCGACCGGATCAACATCGGCGGCACAGCGGACTTTGAGGTTCATATCTACCAGTGGGGAACAGAAGTCGGGATCTTTGGAAGTAACGGATGGTTCCCGAAGTACGGAAAGAGCGCCGATGTCACCGTCCCGCCGGACGTCTACAACATTCTAAAGGGACTGGCTGTGGGTGAAATGCGGGCGGCGGGTCGAATTGGATCCAAGGGTACCGAAAACATCAAGGGCGACAACTGGAAGCGTCCGCGTATCACAGGTGGTTGCTGATGAAGTACGTACGAGTAGAACCGCTTCAGGATCGGTACGGGTACTACCTCGATCCGCAGGGCTATTTGGAGGTACTTCCTGAAGTATCGAAGAGTCTCCCTGTCGGCGTGGCGCAATTCGTGTCAGATCCTGGGCACTACGATTTTCACAACTCTCACTGCATCAAGGATCTGACATTGAACAAGATTACCCTTTCCGATGACGGGGATTTGATCTCTCTTGAAGTAATTCTCGCACCCAATGAGTGGAAACATGAAAGCGGCCTGCGCATTCAGTATTCCGATGTCCAAGCCCTCGATGTGTCCACCAAAGAAACCGATGGCACCCTGCCGCGCTTGGGTAGCCTGCAACTGGATGAGGCGCTTCCACACCCCTCCGGTTTTAGCCATGAAATAGCCTTCACATGTGGTTCGATCACCATCGTGGCTGCGGACCTAGTGGCGGCATGGGGGTAATCATGCGCCTCAGCAGCCGGTAACCTTGTTCTTCCGTCAAATGTGCCCCAGGTCGATCGGAATCCGATGGTCCGGGCGGCCGTCCTTGGCCAGGATCGAATAGTTGTCGGCCACGGCACGGTACAACCGTATTCCGGTATCACCCCGCACGTCGTCGAGGGTCCAGGCACGGCCTCCATGTGAGAGTGAGCGGCGGGAGAACGCGTCGATCGCACGCTCGGCGTCCGCCCCCTCCACCACCGCGGCGACGGCGGAGACGTACACGCCCTGTCCGGTCCCGATCGCCACAGACGAGTCGAAGACCGCGATGCCCACCTCGGGCCGTACCGCGATGTTGTGTGAGTGCCTGGCCTCCGGGGACGAGACCCAGAGGAACTTCCGGTACTCGGTATGCGCGAAGTAGACGGGGGAGCTCCACGGGCGGCCGGCCGCGTCGGCGGTCGCGAGGGTCATGTAGAGGCTCGCGTCCACGATGTCGCGTGCTGTCCCGGCGGAGGTCATCAGCGGATCCTTCGGTACGTCAGTGTGAAGTCCCGTTCCCACGCAGCCGATTCGCCCTTCGCGATCTTCCAGGCGCCGTGAATCGTGTCGCCGTCCCCGCTCAGGGTTCCGGTGTAGCGCTGCCGGAAGTCCAGCGGGGAGAAGTCCGGGTTCTCGCGCAGCAGTTGCCACAGTCCGTCGGTGAAGGTCATCGCGTACAGCCGTACGACGCCTCGCGAGTCGTAGTAGTGCTGCTTGTACCCGCCCGCTTCCCCGTCCACCGCGATGATCGCCGTGCTGTTCGGGGCCGGGTTCGGCGCCTCCATCCGCTGGAGCAGGAACTGCCCGTCCAGGGTCCACTCAAAGACGCAGCGGCCCGGCGGCACCTCCAGCCCGGGGAAGTCGGCCTCCACTGCCCACTCCCCGACCAGGACGTCCAGCCGCGCCAGCGCTTCCTGCCGTTCCGTCGCGTCCATGCCCACCGTGAACACCTCCTCGTCACCAAGAGAGACCCCGGCGGAGAGCGGAACTCATCGGCCGGTCGTCGACAGGCCCGCCGCCGGGAGCCGCCGCTCCTCGGAGTCCTTCGGCAGCCACAGCCCGTACCGGCTGCTCTCCAAGTGCTCCAGCACTTCTGCCGCGGTCATGCCCCCGCGGTCCGCCGGCCAGCCGAAAGCCGCCGGATCGGCTCCGTCGTCGTACGCGGGGATCCCGGGGTCGAAGGAGGACAGCACCCGCCCGTCGACGGCGTACTCCACCCGCTGCGTGGCGTTCACATCCCGGCTGACGGCGATGACGCGGGTGCCCCGCGAGAGCGTGGGGAGGTAGACGCGGGAGGAGACGTATGACGTGGACGCCTGGATCGCGAAGGACCAGCCCGCCAGCGCCCCGGCCCGCACCACAGCATCCGTCTCCCGCCGCAGGAAACCCCGCTCCGCCACCGCCTCGACATCCAGGTCCGCCAGGTGATCGAGGTCGTACGGCTCGTCCGCCGCGTTGCGGACCTCGATCTCCTGGGCCTCGACGCGGGTGAGCGGGAAGACGAACTCGCGGCGGGCGCCGAGGCGTTCGAGCACGTCTTCCGGGGCCAGGCCCTCGCAGAAGACGAGGCTGTAGCCGAAGGGGTAGGCCTCGACGATCCAGCGGAGTCCGTCCGTCACTCCGTCATCCTTTCAGCCGGGCAGGAGTTACGGCCCTTCCGGTCAAGCCCAGCGCACTCGAACCACACCGTCTTCCCGCCGCCCCCGACCCCCGCCGAAACCCCCCACTTGTCCACCACCGCGTCCAGAAGCAGCAGCCCCCGTCCGTTCTCGGCATCCGGGCCCAACTCGCCCCTCACAGACGGGAGTCGAGGGCACCCGTCCGTCACCTCCACCCGTACCCCGGCCAGCTGCCGCAGCACCAGCAGCACGCAGCGGCGGTCCGGGACATGCCGTACGACGTTGGCGACCAGTTCCGTCACGCCCAGTTCCACGGCGTCCGTCAGCTCCGGCAGGTCCCACTCCTCCAGCAGCGAGCGGACGATACTGCGGATGTGGCGGGCCGAGTGGGCGCCCACCGTGAGGCTGAGGCGGTAGGTGGGGGGAAAGTATGGGTTCACGGTACGAGCGTGACCTGGCACGACTACTCTGGGCTATAGGGCGAATACAACCCGTCCCGATGTAAGCGGAGTTGACTGCACAGGGGGCCGTGCGTGACCCACATCAACACCCTCGACCCGGGCGCCTCGCCCCTCGACTACTACGGCTACGAGCTGCGCCGTTACCGCGAGGCCGCGAGCCTCACCCAACGCCAGCTCGGCGACATCCTCAACTACACGGGCTCGCTGATCGGTCAGATCGAGACCGCGCGGAAGCTTCCGACCCTGGAGTTCAGCGAACGGGCCGACGCAGCGCTGGACACGGGCGGGGCCTTGTCGCGGCTCGTCGAGTTGGTGATGCGGAGTCAACTTCCGGCCTGGTTTCGGCAGGTGGCCGAGCTGGAGGCTCGGGCCGTCGAGATCTGCACCTTCCAGATGGGCATGATCCACGGTCTTCTTCAGACCGACGCCTACGCACGCGCCACCCTCGGCGCCCTCGACCGCACCAACCTCGACGACCGCACAGCGGTACGGCTTGCCCGGCAGCGGATCTTCGAGAAGGACGAGCCGCCGGTCTTCTGGATGGTCATCAGCGAGGCCGCCCTCTACCAGGAGATCGGCGGTCCGGAGACCATGCGCGGCCAACTGGCCCGCCTGTTGACCTTCGAGGACAACCCACTGATCAACATCCAGGTGCTGCCGTTTTCGGCCGGAGCACACGCCGGTCTGACAGGCTCGTTCAACCTCTACCGCTTCGCGAGCGATCCGACCATCGTCTACACCGAGGGGTACGGGAGCGGGCATCCGACCGCGAACCCGGACACCGTCAAGGACTGCTCGCTCCGTTACGATCATCTGCAAGCCGCCGCGCTCTCCCTCAAGGACTCGGCGGAGCTGATCCGGCGAGTGATGGAGGAACGCTATGGAGAAGACGGCGGCTCAGTGGCGTAAGTCCAGCTACAGCAGCGATCAGGGCGGCGATTGCCTCGAAGTCGCCGAAGCCCTCACCGCCGTAAGCGTCCGCGACTCCAAGAACCCAACCGGGCCGGTGCTGTCCTTCCGGCCCGACGCCTTCCGTCAGTTCGTCACCTCCTTCGCCGCCCGGTGCGATCTCCACTCCTTGCGGAAGAAGTAGACCCGCAACGCCCCCACCGCCAGGAACATCAGCCCGATGCCGAGCCGGCCCAGGCCTCCTGCCGTGAAGAACCAGTAGAAGGCCAGGCCGGTGAAGAAGGCGCAGATGGCGATGATCAGCGGGTCGCGGATGTAGAAGGGCAGGACGCGGAGGATCAGGTTGATCAGCATCGGGCAAGTGGACCAGCCCGGGTGCCGGCTGTCTACTGCCTTTGTCCTCTACAGCCTTTGAAGGATCGTGCCGGTGGCCAGGCCGCCGCCCGCGCACATCGTGATGAGCGCGAACTCCTTGTCCGTGCGCTCCAGTTCATGGAGTGCGGTGGTGATCAGCCGGGCCCCGGTGGCGCCCACCGGATGCCCGAGGGCGATCGCACCGCCGTTGACGTTGACTTTCTCCAGGTCCTGCTCGAAGACCTGCGCCCAGCTCAACACCACTGACGCGAAAGCCTCGTTGATCTCGACGACGTCGATGTCGCGCAGGGACATGCCCGCCTTGCCCAGCACCGCGCGCGTCGCGTCGATCGGGCCGTCGAGGTGGAAGTGCGGGTCGGCGCCGACGAGGGCCTGCGCCACGATCCGTGCCCTCGGCTTCAGTTTCAGCGCCCGCGCCATCCGCTTCGACGCCCACATGATCGCCGACGCGCCGTCGCTGATCTGGGACGAGTTGCCCGCCGTATGAATGGCGGTCGGCATGACCGGCTTGAGGCCCGCCAGCGCCTCCATGGACGTGTCGCGCAGTCCCTCGTCACGGTCGACCAGCCGCCACATGCCCTGGCCCGCCCGCTGCTCGTCCTCCGTGGTCGGCACCTGGACCGCGAAGGTCTCCTTCTTGAAGCGCTCCTCGGCCCAGGCGATGGCGGCCCGTTCCTGCGAGATCAGGCCGAGCGAGTCGACGTTCTCGCGGGTCAGGCCGCGGTGGCGCGCGATGCGTTCGGCCGCCTCGAACTGGTTGGGGAGGTCGACGTTCCACTCGTCGGGGAACGGCTTCCCGGGGCCGTGCTTCGACCCCGACCCCAGCGGCACCCGCGACATCGCCTCGACGCCGCAGCTGATCCCGACGTCGATGACGCCGGCCGCGATCATGTTGGCGGCCATGTGCGAGGCCTGCTGGGAGGAGCCGCACTGGCAGTCGACGGTCGTCGCGGCCGTCTCGTAGGGCAGGCCCATGGTCAGCCAGGCCGTGCGCGCGGGGTTCATGGACTGCTCGCCGGCGTGGGTCACCGTGCCGCCGACGATCTGTTCGACCGCGTCGGCGGGGATGCCGGTGCGGCCGAGGAGTTCACGGTAGGTCTCGCCCAGGAGATAGGCGGGGTGCAGGTTGGCGAGCGCTCCGCCGCGCCTGCCGATGGGGGTGCGTACGGCTTCGACGATCACGGGTTCCGCGGCCATGGGGAGGTCCTCTCCTCGGGATACCCGCGCGGCGCGGGGGCGTCCCGGCCGGCCCCGCCACGCTGAACTAGTACGTGTTCTAGTTCTGTGAGCAGTCTGCTGACAGCGCGTCCATAACCGCAAGAGTCGTGCATGCAATTGGGCCTGCCGTACCCCTTGCACCTTGTAGAACCCGTTACTACGGTCACGGCAATCCATGAAACTGATGGACCGTCAGGAACCAGACCTGCCAAGCCGGAGTGAGTCGCCCATGGCCTCCTGTCCTGCTCTGCCCGACGGGTTCGACTTCACCGATCCCGACCTGCTGCACGCCCGAGTGCCTCTGCCGGAGTTCGCCGAGCTGAGGCAAGCCGAACCGGTCCGCTGGATCCCTCAGCCCGCGGGCGCGGCGGGGTTCGGGGACGAGGGTTACTGGGCCGTCACACGGCACGCCGACGTCAAGTACGTGTCCACGCACCCCGAGTTGTTCTCCTCGTACCTCAACACGGCGATCATCCGCTTCGGCGAGCACATCGAGCGGGACGCGATCGACGCGCAGCGGCTGATCCTGCTGAACATGGACCCGCCGGAGCACACCCGGGTCCGCCAGATCGTGCAGCGCGTCTTCACCCCGCGCGCGATACGGGCGTTGGAGGACCGGCTGCGCCAACGCGCCCACGACATCGCCGAGTCGGCGCGCGCCCGCTCCGGCTCCTTCGACTTCGTCACCGAGGTCGCCTGCGAACTGCCCCTGCAGGCCATCGCCGAGCTGATCGGCATCCCGCAGGACGACCGGGCGAAGATCTTCGACTGGTCCAACAAGATGATCTCGTACGACGATCCGGAGTACGCGATCACCGAGGAGGTCGGCGCCGAGTCGGCCACCGAGCTGATCGCCTACGCGATGAACATGGCCGCGGACCGCAAGCAGTGCCCGGCGAAGGACATCGTGTCGACGCTGGTGGCGGCGGAGGACGAAGGGAACCTGAACTCCGACGAGTTCGGCTTCTTCGTGCTGATGCTGTCGGTGGCGGGCAACGAGACGACCCGGAATGCCATCACGCACGGGATGCACGCGTTCCTGACCCACCCCGACCAGTGGGAGCTGTACAAGCGGGAGCGGCCGGAGACGGCCGCCGAGGAGGTCGTCCGCTGGGCGACGCCCGTCAACGCCTTCCAGCGGACCGCCACGCAGGACCTCGAACTCGGCGGCAAGCAGATCAAGAAGGGCGACCGGGTCGGCATCTTCTACGCCGCCGCCAACCACGACCCCGAGGTCTTCACCGACCCCGACACCTTCGACATCCTCCGCGACCCCAACCCCCACCTCGGCTTCGGCGGTGGCGGCCCGCACTACTGCCTCGGCAAGTCCCTCGCGGTCCTGGAGATCGACCTGATCTTCAACGCGATAGCCGAAGCACTCCCGAACCTCACCCTCACCGGCGACCCCGACCGCCTGCGCTCCTCCTGGATCAACGGCGTCAAACACCTTCAGGTGACGACGAGTTGACGGCTTCCCCCCACTGACTCGGGCCGACGGCATCCCGGCGCCGTCGGCCCGTCCGGTCCACCAGGTGCCGTACGACGTACTCGGCGTCCCGGCCCACGCCCTGGATCATCGACGAGGCCATGGCGTACTGGAAGAGCCGGCCGACGAAGTACAGACCGGGCTGCGCCTCCACCACCCCGCGCTGCTGGGCCGGTTCGCCCGTCGCGTCGAAGACCTTCGGGTCGGGCGGCAGGTCGAGCCAGGAGATGTCCGGGCGGAAGCCGGTGCACCAGAGGATGTTGGCGACCTCGGGGGTCGAACCGTCCGCGAGTACCGGGCGCCCGTCCTGGACGCCGGTCATGCGTTCCACGCGCCGGACGCCGGCCGCCTTGAGGTCGGCGGGCTTGACGCGGATCAGGGGGGCGCTGTGGGCGAGGGCCTTGGGGCGGAGCCTGCGGCCCATGGGGGTGCGCACGGTGAGGAGGTGGCGGAAGGCGAAGAAGAGGGCGGGGGTGAGGAGGCGGGCGGCCCTGCGTTCTATGCGCCAGGGGATCTGGCCGGGGTGCGGGCCGGACAGCAACACGGGGTGGGTACGGGCGAGTTCGAGGCCGATGTCCGCGCCGGAGTTGCCGGCGCCGACGATCAGGACGGGCCCTTCGGTGAGTTGGCCGGGATTGCGGTAGTCGATGGCGTGCAACTGGCGGATGTCCGGGGAGAGTCGGGGCGCGAAGTCGGGGACTTTCGGGAGGCGGTCGTAACCCGCCGCGACGATGACATTCTCGGCCTCGTAGGTCCGGGGGCGGGGGCCGTCGCCGTCCGCCGAGTGCGTCTCGACGACGTAGCGGCCGCCGTCGTACGACACCCGTCGGACTGTGACGCCGGTGCGCACCGGGAGTTCGGCCCAGGCCGCGTAGGCCTGGAGGTAGTCGGCGAACTCGTCGTGGGTGGGGAAGGACCAGGCGGGGCCGGGATACGGCAGTCCGGGCAGGCCGTCGAACTTCGCCGGGCTGAACAGCCGCAGCGAGTCCCAGCGACCGCGCCAGGCGTCCCCGACGCGCTCCCCCGCGTCCAGGATCACGAACGGGCGCCCCTGGCGGGCGAGGTGATATCCGGTGGCGAGGCCGGCCTGGCCACCGCCCACGACGACGGTCTCGATGCGCTCGATGCTCATGACAGCTCCTGTGGGGTGCGGGTGGATTCCTCTACGTGTTCGTGTTCGTGTTCGTGTTCGTCTTCGTCTTCGTCTTCGGGGGGTGTCCGGCGGTCGGCCTCGTAGATCTCCACGGCCTGGCGCAGCAGCCGCTCGGCCTCGGTGTACTCGCCGAGCAGGCGCAGCAGGGTGCCGAGGTCGACGGCGCTGTCGGCGAAACGGAGCCGGGCGCCGCGGACCTGTTCGCGGAGGCTGCGGGGCGGGGTCTGACGGTCGTCGGCGGACACGCTTCGATGCTCGTGCGGGGGTGGGGGCGGGCGCATCGAGAGGAATGCCCAATCGCGGGGCGGGGGTGTGGGTGGTTCTGCGCAGGGGTGATGCGGGGCTGGTACGGGGGTTACGCGGACGGGTCCCGGTCGACCAGGCCGTGCTCGTAGGCGTATGCCGCTGCCGCGGTGCGTGAGGGGACGTCGAGTTTGGCGAGGATGTTGCTGACGTGGCGGGCCACGGTCTTCTCGCTGAGGACGAGCTCCTCGGCGATGGCGTGGTTGGTGCGGCCGCGGGCGATGAGCCGTACGACTTCCAGTTCGCGGGGTGAGAGGGGTGAGGGCGGGGGTGGAGGCGGTGTGCCGTCGTTCATGAGGCGCCGTACCCGGACCGCGTCGGGCCCGGCGCCGAGCCGCTCGAAGACCTGCCGTGCCGCCTCCAGCTCCAGCCCGGCCGAGCCCTCGTCGCCGAGCACCCGGCAGGAAAGCCCGACGAGCACCCCGACCCGCGCGGCCTCGTACGGCACGTCCAGCTCCCGCCACACCCGCCCGGCCTCCCTAAGCACCGGCAAGGCCTCCGAAGCGGCCCCCTCGGCCAACCGCACGGCCCCCCACGCCTGCGCGGCCATGCCCCGCAGCGCCACGGCCCCATGCGCATCGGCGACCGCCCGCAGCTCCTCCGCGGCGACGACGGCCTCCCGCACCAGAGCCGCGCCCGAGCCTTCGGGGATCTCCGCCTGCGCACCTCCCCCGCCGTCCGCTCCCGCTCCCTCCCCCTCCACCCCCGCCAAAAAGATCTCCACCGCCGCCGCCAGCAACCGCACCCGCCGCCCCGTCTCCCCCGTCTCCGCCAGTGCCCGGCGGATCGCCGCCCTCGCCGCCTCTCCGCGGCTCTGGGACTGCCAGAGGAGGGCGAGGCCCGGTTGGGTGTCCCAGCCGTGGGTCAGGGTGGCTCGGTAGGCCTCCTCGGCGTCCCTGTGGTCGCCGCGCAGGCGGTGCAGTTCGGCCAGTTGGTAGAAGGCGCCGCCCGCCGCGCCCTCGCCGTAGCCCGCCGTGAGCTGCGCGCAGGCCAGGCGGGCCTCGCGGACCGCGTCCGGCCAGGCGCCGCCGAGTTGGAGGAGGGTCACGCGATGGACCCGGCACAGTCCGCGGTACGCGCCCGTGAAGTCCGGCTGGGCGGCGCACCATTCGGCCAGTGCGTCGCTCCACTCCTGCGCGCGCCGCAGCTCCTGGAGTTCCTGGCAGGCGCCGATGACCACGCAGTAGACCATTCCGGTGCAGCGCGCGGACAGCGCGCCCTCGGCCACCGCCACCATCGCGTCGTCGAGTTCGGCGAGCCCCGCCGTGGTCTCACCGTTGCTCACCAGTGCGAGCCCGCGCGTCATCGTCGTACCGGCCGCGAGGTCCGCGTCCCCGCCGGGCGTCGGGTCGGGAAGGCGGCGTACGGCGTCGAGCATCTGTGCGTGCTCACCGGCCCTGAAGTGCAGCTCCGCCTCCAGCAGCCCCAGGTACCCGCACTCCGGGCAGCCGGGCTCGGTCGCAGCGAGCCTCCGCGCCCTGGCCAGCCACGCTCCCGACTGCGCGAACTCCCCGCCCCACGCCAGCGCCTTGCACAGCCAGTACGCGCACCGCAGCGCCCGCCCGACCGCTCCGGCCCCGGCGTACGCGGTGTACGCCCGCCGCAGCAGCGCCACCGCGTCGGCGCAGCGCCCCAGCATGTCCGCGGCCTCGGCGAACAGCTCCAGGTCGGCGCTGTCGACCGGCCGCTCGGCATCGGCGGCGCCGAACGCCTCGTACGCCTCGGTCCAGGCCTGCGCACGGACGGCTTCCCGCCCCCGCACGACCTGAGCGTCCCAGTCCACCATCGGCGCCTCCGCTCACATTGCACCGCGAGCGAGGCCAGGCTGTCATCCGGCGCCCGAAGCACGGCCAGGACCCCGCCCGGTCAGCCCGACACCGGACCCACGGCCCAGGACCCCGCCCGGTCAGCCCCGGCGGCGGATCCAGGCCCGGGATGCCACCCGACCAGCCCAGCACCGGACCCACAGCCGAAGCCCGCGCCCGGTCAGTCCGGCACCGGACCCAGGCCCGGGATGCCACCCGACCAGCCCAGCACCGCACCCACAGCCGAACCCCCACCCGACCCAGCCCCGGCGACGGATCCAGGCCCGGGATGCCACCCGACCAGCCCGACACCGGACCCACAGCCGAAGCCCGCGCCCGGTCAGTCCGGCACCGGACCCACAGCCCAAACCCCCACCCGATCAGCTCGGCGCCGGTTCCTTCGTCTCTGGCTGCTTCTGGCGGGAGGACGCCGTCGTCGTGAGTTTCGCCCGCGGGCCCTGGAAGAGGTACGCCAGCCCGAAGCCCGCGCCCACGACCACCGCGCCGCCCACCGCGTCCAGCACCCAGTGGTTGCCGGTCGCGACGATCGCCGAGACCGTGAAGAACGGGTGGAGGAGGCCCAGGGCCTTCATCCACCACTTCGGCGCGATGATCGCGATCACCACTCCGCACCACAGCGACCAGCCGAAGTGCAGGGACGGCATCGCCGCGTACTGGTTGGTGAGGGCCGTCAGGGTGCCGTAGTCCGGCTTGGAGAAGTCCTGGACGCCGTGGACCGTGTCGATGATGCCGAGGCCGGGGAGGAGGCGCGGCGGGGCCAGGGGGTAGAGCCAGAAGCCGACCAGGGCGAGGAGGGTGGCGAAGCCGAGGGCCGAGCGGGCCCAGCGGTAGTCGACCGGGCGGCGCCAGTAGAGGACGGCCATCACGGTCAGCGGGACCACGAAGTGGAAGGACTCGTAGTAGAAGTCGAAGAAGCCGCGGAGCCAGTCGACCTTCACCACCGCGTGGTTGACCCAGTGCTCGATGTCGATGTGCAGGAAGCGTTCGAGGTCGAGGATCTGGTAGCCGTGGTGTTCGGCCCGGACCCGGCCGGCCTCGTTCGAGCCGCCCGTCGCCGCGAGTCTGACCTTCTGGTACGCCGCGTACGTGACGCGGATCAGCAGCAGTTCGAGGAGGAGGTTAGGGCGGGAGAGGACCCGGCGCAGGAACGGCAGCAGGGGTACGTGCTTGAGGCGGGCCGGGACCGGGGCCGCGTACTCCGTCGGGATCGGCGCGCGGTAGTACGGCGAGGTGCGCGACAGGAACGGGACGACCGTCGCGGCGGCGAGGGCGGCGAGCAGGACGACGTTGTCACGCAGGGGGTCCATGGCCGACATGTTCGGCAGCATCATCTTCGCCGGGAGGGTCATGACCAGGACCACGGCCACCGGCCAGACGTAGCGGTCCGAGGCGCGCTTGCCGACCCGGCCGACGACGGCGAGCAGGACCCACAGGAGCTGGTGCTGCCAGGTGGTGGGCGAGGCGGCGATCGCGGCACAGCCGGTGATGGCGACCGCGAGCAGGAGCTGGCCGTCGCGGGCGTAGTGGACGGCGCGGCGGACGCCGAGGACGGCGACGGCCGTGCCCAGCGTGAAGAAGAGGCCGATCTCCAGTGGGCCGGTGAGGCCGAGGCGCAGCAGCGCGCCGTGCAGGGACTGGTTGGCGAGGTCGTCGGCCGGGCCGCCGAGGCCGGTGCCCGCCATGTGGTGCACCCAGTAGGTGTACGAGTCGTGCGGCAGCGCCGCCCAGGCGAGCACCGTCGACGCGGCGAACGTGATCCCGGTGGAGACGGCCGCGCGCTTGCGGCCGGTGAACCACAGCAGCGGGGCGAAGAGCAGCACGGTCGGCTGGAGGGCGGCGGCGAGGCCGATCAGCAGGCCGCTGGTGCGCTCGCCGCGCCAGACGAAGCAGCCGACCAGGACGAGCAGCACCGGGATGATGCTGGTCTGGCCGAGCCAGAGGGTGTTGCGGACCGGCAGCGACAGCATGAGCAGGCTGATCGCGACCGGCGCGGCAAGCAGCGAGGTGCGCCGGCTGACCGGCTGCGGGAGCGCGCGGGCGACGACCAGGCCGAGGGCGACCACCAGGAGCAGCGTGCCGAAGGTCCAGCCCCAGCCGAGCGCCTGCTCGGCGGCCCTGGTCAACGGCTTGAGGACGAGGCCGCCGAAGGGGGTGCCGGTGAACTGCGTGGAGTCGTAGAGCGACCCCTTCACGTGCAGGACGCCGTTCGGGCCGACCCAGGTCTCCAGGTCCGTCAGCCGCTCCCCCCGGGGCGTACTGAGGACGACGGCCACCTGTCGGACGGCGAGGACCGCGGCGACCAGCCACAGGCCCAGGCGCGCCACGCGCAGGCGTCCCCTGACCGTGCCGACAGCCGTCGCCCCGAAGGCCTTCGCCGGTCCCCCGCTGTGCTCCACGTTCGCCACGCCTCGTAGGCCTCCCGCCCCGATTCTTTGAGCCCCCTGAGAGAGACGCAGGCTACCGCGCCTTCACCTGACGTCCGTCCTCCTTTTGTTTCGACGACGATAGTGCGCCGGAGGTTGGGCTGCCCCGTCAGGACGCGAGATGGATCACATCCGATTCCCCACGGACCGCCCGTCACCTGCGTAACGTCGGAAGACCTGTCCATGGGACCCACGGGAGGGTGCAGGGTATGGCCGGTTACCTGCGGAAATGGGCGAGCACGCGGTTAGTGACGGTCGTGCTGGCCCTGTTGACCGTCCAGCTGGGTTCGCTGGTCGCACCGGCCTACGCGTGCGGCTGCGGCGCGCTGGTCCCGGGGGCCGCGCAGCGCGTGGGCGTGGGCCGCGAGGAGTCCTTGGTGCGCTGGGACGGGCGCCGGGAGCAGATCGTGATGAGCCTGACCGTCGACGGCGACGCCGACCGGGCCGCCTGGATCATGCCGGTCCCGCACCGGGCGACCGTCCGGCTGGCCGACCCGGAGCTGTTCACCCAGCTCGGCGCGGCCACCGCGCCGGTCCACCGGGACCGCTACCACTTCTGGCCGGAGAACGGCGACTGGCCCCTGACGACCGGCGGCGAGTCCGCGGGCGGCCCGCCCGGCGTGGGCGCGTCGCCGTCCGGGGTGAGCGTGGTCGCCCGCCAGAAGCTCGGCCCCTTCGACGTGGCCCAACTGACCGCCACCGACCCCGCCGCCCTGAACGGCTGGCTCACCACCAACGGCTTCACCATGCCGCCCCGCCTCACCGGCGCCCTCCAGCCCTACGTGGACCGCCGCTGGGAGTACGTCGCCGTCCGGCTGGCCCCCGAGACCGCCGGCACGGCCCTGAACGGCACCCTGGACCCGCTGCACCTCACCTTCGCGTCCGGGCAGCCGGTCTACCCGATGCGCCTGTCCCGGCTCGCCGCCACCCCGCAGTCCCTCGGCCTGTACGTCCTGTCCGACCACCGCATGGAGCCGCGGTCGGCGATCGGCGGCGACCGGCCCCGGGTCACCTTCGCCGGGCAGGTCACCGTGAAGTCCGGCCCGCTGGCCGAGCTGGCCGCGGGCGCGCCGTACCTCACCGCGATCGGCCAGGAGTTCCCGAACCCCTCGGCGATCTCCGGCGACCACGTGCTGCGCCGGGCGTCCGCCGACACCGCGTTCCGGCAGGTGATCTACGAGGACCATCTGCGCCTGGTGGCCGGTGTCCCGGCGTGGCTGCTGACGGTCGTCGGCACGCTCGCGCTGGCCGTCACCGCCGGGGCGGTGTTCGCCGTACGACGGACCCGGCGGCCGGCGGCCGCGCACGCGGCGCATGTTCGTTAGCCTGGCTAGTTAGAAGCTTTAACGAGTCAGAAGCTTTGACCAGCCATCCGAAAGGCACAGGTGCATGAGCGAGTCTCGGACCTGGGACGACGTCGACGACTACTTCACCACCCAGCTCTCGCCGAACGACGAGGCGCTGGCGGCGGCGCTGCGTGACAGCGAGGCGGCCGGGCTCCCGCACGTCGCCGTCACACCGCCCCAGGGCAAGTTCCTGCATCTCCTGGCGCAGATCCAGGGTGCCCGCACCATCCTGGAGATCGGCACCCTCGGCGGCTACAGCACCATCTGGCTGGCCCGCGCCCTGCCCGCGGACGGCAGGCTGATCTCCCTCGAGTACAGCGCCAGGCACGCCGAGGTCGCCACCCGCAACATCGCGCGGGCGGGCCTCGACGGGCTCGTCCAGGTCCGGGTGGGCCCGGCCCTGGAGTCGCTGCCCAAGCTGGCGGACGAGAACCCGGCCCCGTTCGACCTGGTCTTCATCGACGCCGACAAGGGCAACAACCCGCAGTACCTGGAGTGGGCGCTGCGGCTCACCCGCGCCGGCAGCCTGATCGTGGTGGACAACGTCGTACGGCAGGGCCGGGTCGCCGACGCGGACAGCGCCTCGCCGGACGTGCGGGGCAGCCGCGCCGCGATCGAACTGATCGGCAGCCACCCGAGGTTGACCGGCACGGCGCTGCAGACGGTCGGCAGCAAGGGTTACGACGGCTTCGCGCTGGCGCGCGTGCTGGGGTAGCCCCGGGCGCTTCCCGGCGGGGTCAGCTCTTCGGGGTGAGCTGGATGTCGGGGAAGGAAGGCGTGGAGAGCCCGTAGCCGGACGAGGGGTTGGACGGTGCCGAGGACGCCGTGGGGACGCCGTTGTCGTCGCAGAGTTGGGGCCCCGACGGCGCGAACACGTGGTAGTCGACCACGCGCTTGGTGGGGAAGGTGACGGTGTCGCCGAGAATCTGGTTGCCCGTACTGATCTTGGTCGGCAGTTCGCGGGACTTGAGCGGTGCGCCGACGTAGATCGCCTCCAGGAAGCCGTCGCAGGGGCTGGCCGTGGTCGAGGCGAAGCCCTTCGGCGGCTTCACGTCGTGGACCGTACGGCCGTCGACGTGCAGTTCGCTGCGCTTGAGGGATTTCATGGCGTAGTCGTAGTCGACCTCCTGCGACAGGGGGTCGGCGGCCGAAGTCGCGGAGGACGGGCGGTAGTTGATCCGCCAGTACTGGACCTGGACGGTGACCCGGTCACACAGGGGCCCGTCGAAGCCGGGTCTGGACTTGGGGAAACGGACCTGTCCCGGGTCCAGGGCGGGCGTGCCGATCTGTCCGAAGTCGACCCAGTCCACCGCCTTCGCCGTGCTCCACTTCGCGTTCGGGTGGCAGCCCTTCGCGTTCGTGGGATACACGTTCGACGGCTTGACCACGGGGGTGGGCGAGGCCGACGAAGGGGTGACGGACGGGGCCGACGTGGTCGCCGTCGCGGACGCGCCGGACCCCGCGTCGTCGTCACCCCCGCCCGAACAGCCCGCGAGCGACAGCACGGCCGCGACGAGCCCCACCCCGAGCCGAATCCGTCTGTGTGCAGTGGTCATTCCGCGTTCCCCCGTCCGTTCGGTGGATCACCGATGCTGCCAGGGGAGATTGCCCGTCGACCATGACGGAAAACACACGTTCGGTGGAAGTGTCGGGTTATCAGAACTCGTGTCGGTGTTTCAGAACTCGTGGTAGAAGCCGATGTTGACGCTGCGCGGGGCGGTGCGGTCCTGGACGACGATCTCGCCGTTGCCGCCCCTGGGCAGGGTCACCGTTCCGCCGTAGACGAGGGGTTGCGCGTACTCCCCGACGACGAGCCGGACCTCGGAGGAGGGTTCGGACTGCGAGCCGCGCAGCCAGGTCACCTGCCAGGTGCCCTCCGGGCCGCACAGGAACTCCAGGTGGACCCGCGAGACGAACAGCCAGTCGTCGGGTGTCACCAGCCGGCACACGGACTTGTCCCGGCCCACCCGCAGCATCGCGCCGGGTTCGCTCGGTGCGTCCGCCATCTGCATCCCGGCCGTGGCCCCCTCTTCCGTCCCGGAGACGGTGGCCATGGTGAGTTCGAGCACGTGCGCTCCTCTTGAAGTGTCCTTGGGCAGCCCGCCGCATGATAAATCGCCCGGCCAGGTCCCGTCCGGCACAATGGAGTCATGACCGAGCGAAAGCCACCGGGTGTTCCGTTCGAGTCCTGGGTCGACAAGCAGATCCGTGACGCGGAGAGGCGCGGAGAGTTCACTCAACTGTCGGGCGCGGGCAAGCCGTTGCCCGCGGGAGCCGACACGTCGTACGACGAACTGTGGTGGATCAAGCAGAAGATGGCCCGCGAGGGACTTTCCGTGCTGCCGCCGACGCTGGCGCTGCGCAAGGAGGCCGAGGACGCGCTGGCCGCGGCGTACGCGGCGCCCTCGGAGCGGATCGCGCGGAAGATCGTCACGGACGTGAACGTCAAGATCCGCGACATGATGTTCAAACCGCCGCCCGGTCCGCCGCTCGGGATGAAGCCGTACGACGTCGATGAGGTCGCACGGGAGTGGCGTGAGCGGCGGACGGCGGCGGGTGGGACGACTGCGGGCGAAGAAACCGCAGGTGAAGCGAGCGCGGGTACGGACGGGTCAGCTTCGTAGCAGCCGTTCGGCCAGTTCGCGGTAGTCCCTGAGGGCGAGCCGGAGTTGCTCGGTGTCGGGGTGCTGGTCGGGCTCGGAGCGGCCGCCGTCCTGCCAGGAGGTGCGCAGGGCGCGGCGACGGCGGGTGACCGCCTCGGTGAAGCGGCCGGCGATCTCCTCCATGACCTGGTCGGCCTCCTGGACGGCGTCACGAGGACCGTCGACGAAGCCGGAGACGGCGTTGCGCAGCCGGAGTTCGAGCTTGTCGCACTCGTCGTGCGGGAGGAGGCGGGTGCCCGAGCGGGTGCCGGGACGGCTGCCTGGGCGGGTGTCGGAGCCTGCGCCGCGGTCGGCGGACTCTTCGGTCACCTCGGTCGGGGTCGGCGCGATCGTCGTCTGCCCGGTCCCCTTGCCGGTGGGGCCATCGGGGACCTCGGCCTTGGCGGGGGTTCCGGGTGCCTCGGACCTGCTGGGGGTTCCGGGTGCCTCCGTCCTGCCGTCGGCTGCGCCCGGCGCCTCGGGCGGGGTCGGGGTCACAGGGCGGCCCGAGCGCGTGCCGGGTGCCTCCTCGGGCGGCGTCGGTGCGGCCGTGCGGCCGGTGCCCTTGCCGTCGCCGGGCCTGCCCTGGCCCCGGGGCCTGTCGTCATGTCCGTCATGTCACTCAACTCCCCTTCGCGTGACGTCGGTTGAGGGCCCACGGCAGGTGGCCGCGGCTCTCCTGGTGGCCGTCGGTGCGGGCGGCGGCGGGCGTCTTGGCATCGTCGTCGTGGCGGTTCGGCGTCGTGAGGTCCTCGAAGAGCGCGCGGGCCTCGACCATGGCCTCCCGCATCTCCTCGGTGTCCGCGCGGTCGCCGTCCTTCCCGCCGACGCCGACGCGGGCGACGCGGTGGACGTGCCGGTAGCCGTGGACGTGGTCGGCGTGGTGGACGGAGAGCGCGGCGAGCTGCTCCTCATACTGGCCGTCGGCCGGGAAACCGCGCGCGGCGGCGACCTCGGCGAGCAACTGGTCCGCCTCGACGACCGCGTCCCGCGGCGCGTCGACGAACCGCTCCTGCGCGGCCGTCCAGCGCTGCTCGAACTCCTGGCGCCGGCCGGCGTCGAGCGGCTGCTCGCGCAGCGCCCCGTGCCGCTCCACCCGCTCGGCCAGCTCACGCTCGGCGGCCTTGGCGTCACCGTCGTGCCGGGTCAGCGTCCGGTCGTACTCGGGCCCGAATCGGCGCCTGAGGTCCCGGCCGCCACCCGGGCCCCGGGAACGCAGGGTGAGGGCGGCCGCGACAAGGGCCACGACCGCCACGATCACGATCAGAGCGATGATCATGCCTGTGGACATGGGTACCTTCCGATGGGTCGGCCCAACGGGCCGGTTCCCCGACCGGGTTGCCCACCAGGCCCCACCCAAACGGCATCGGCGGAGGTACGCGGGCTGTTCTGCTTGTGCTGCCTGCGCAGGGCGCGACGTGCGGGGCCGCAGGGGCGCAGGGATGCCGGGAGGGGACGACAGATGATCGACTACGACGACGAGGCCCGGGAGTACGACGCGTCCCGGGGCGGCGAAGCACGGGCGCGGGCCGCGGCGGACGCGGTGGAGCGGTTGCTGCCGCAGGGTCCGTGCACACTGCTGGACCTCGCCTGCGGCACGGGCATCGTGACCAGGAGGCTGCTCCGGCCGCGGCGCACGGTACTGGGCGTCGACCGCTCGCCCGGGATGCTCCTGGCCGCCGCCCGGCGGACACCGGGCGGCGTGGTGTGCGGCGATGCGACGGGGCTGCCCGTCGCGACGGACGCCGTGGACGCCGTCGTCGTCATCTGGCTGCTGCATCTGCTGCCGGACCCCGCCCCGGTGCTGGCCGAGGCGGCCAGGGTGCTGCGACCGGGCGGGGTGCTGATCACCACGGTCGACAAGGACGACGCGTACTTCGCCGAGGACAGCGACATCGCCCGGGTCACGGCGGAACTGCGCCGCCGGCACGCTCCCCGCGTACCCGACCACTCCTCCCGCGTGCTCGACCGAGCGGCCGGCCATGGCCTGGCCCTCGCCGCCGAGACCGTCTTCCCCGGCACGGGCCAGGGCCGCAGCCCGCGCCGGTGGCTGGCGGCGATCGAGGCGGGCCGCATCCCCTGGTGCACGCACGCGACGCCGGACCAGGTGGCGGAAGTGAACCGACGGCTCACCGAACTGCCGGATCCGGACACACCCCGCCCGGACCCGCGCTACCGGCTCGTCTCCCTCAAGGCGTGACGCCCGGGCATGACGCTCAAGGCGCGACGCCCAGGGCTTCGCGCCCAGTGCTTGCCGCTCAGGCCGCGAAACGGCGTACGCCGGTCACCGACCACACCGTCGCGATACGGCCTCGGCCGGCGTGATGGTGAGCGGCGGCAGGGTCCGCTGCCGGTCCAGGGCGTAGCCGCCGCGGCGGCCCGGCTCGGCGTACACCGGCACGCCGGACTGCTGGAGCGCCGCCAGGTCCCGCTCGATGGTGCGGACGCTCACCTCGAAGCGGGCGGCGAGCGTACGGGCGCTGCACGGACGGGGCGCGGCGGCGCGGGGCTCCTCCACCAGGGCGTAGAGCCGGTCGGTGCGGTTCATACCGACCGGTCTCCGGAATTCGGGTGAACCGCGTGTCGATCCGGCGGCCGGCCGATCGACGCAGGAGTGAAGGCACCGGAGAGGTGTCGCTACCGAGGAGGTTGTCATGGGTGAGGTCATCGCGCGGCTGGCCGTGTCGCTGGACGGGTACATCGCGGGCCCGGAGTCGGGGCGGGAGCATCCGCTGGGGATCGGCGGGGAGCGGCTGCACACCTGGGTGTACGGGCTGCGCACGTTCCGCGAGATGCAGGGGATGGAGGGCGGGACGACCGGCCCGGACGACGATCTGGTCGCCGAGCACGTGGCAAGGCCCGGCGCGGTGGTCATGGGGCACGGCATGTACGTCACCGGGGAGATCCCGTGGGGCGACAACCCGCCCTTCCACGCGCCGGTGTTCATCGTCACCCACCACGCGCGCGAGTCGGTGGTGAAGGAGGGCGGGACCACGTACCACTTCGTCACCGAGGGTCCGGAGCGGGCGCTGGAGCTGGCACGGGCGGCGGCGGGCGAGAAGGACGTGTCGCTGGCGGGCGGGGCGGACCTGGTGCAGCAGTTCATCCGGGCGGGGTGGCTGGACGAACTGCTCCTGCACGTCGTGCCCGTGCTGGCGTGCGGCGGTCGCCGCCTCTTCGACAACCTGGGCGAGCAGCACATCGAGTGGGCGAAGACGCAGGTGCTGGATTCCCCGGGGGTCACCCATATTCGCTTGCGCGCCCCGCACACGGTCTCCGCAGAATGACCGGATGAGCAGCAACTGGACCGTCGCCCCGGAACCCGTCGGCGCCCCCGCGGCCGCCGCCCTGTGGCGGGCGTACTACACGGAGGTCAGCGACCGCTGGTACCTCCTGCACGAGGGCCGGCGGACCGACCCCGTCGAGCTGGAGCGCGAGATCACCGCCCGCACCGGCACCGAACTCACCCCGCCGACCGGTCAGTTGCTGATCGCGCGGTACGACGGTGAGCCGGCCGGCTCCGCGGGCGTACGCCTCCTGGACACCGACACCGCGGAACTGACCAGGGTGTTCGTGTACGAGGAGCTGCGTGGCAGGGGCGGCGCCCCGCTCCTGGTCCGCGCCGCCGAGGACGCCGCCCGCGCCCTGGGCGCCCGCCACCTGGTCCTCGACACCCGCGGCGACCTGGTGGAGGCCCGATCCCTGTACGCCCGCCTCGGCTACACGGAGACCGAACCGCACAACGACGACCAGTACGCCGAACACTGGTTCCGCAAGGATCTGCTCAACTGAGCCTGGTGACCGGCCCGTTGCGGGGCTGCTCCCGCTCCGAGCCGCACAGTTCGTCGTTCAGCTCCCGGACCAGCTGGGCGAGATCGGTCGGGCGGTCCGGACCCCACCAGTCGCCCAGCAGCTCCGCCAGGGACTCCTCGCGGGCCCGGGAGAGGTCGTCGGCGACCTGGCGGCCCTGGTCGGTCAGGACGAGGTCGAGGCCCTCGCGGGCGGCCAGGCGGCGTTCCTCGACCTGGCGGGCGGCGGCGAGGATGACGGCCAGCGGGACGGCGCTGCGCTCGGCGAGGACGCCGGGTTCGACCCAGCCGTACTTCTTCATCCGCAGCAGCAGCCAACTGGCGCCCGGCAGAAGGTCGTAGCCCGCGCGCTCGGTGATCGTCCGGTAGATCTCGCGGCGGCCCTCCCGGGTGCCGAGCAGGGACAGCGCGCGGCACACCTCGTCGTACGAGGACCGCTCGACCGGGTTGCTGGCCAGCGTCTCCGTGAGGTCCGGCGCGGTGACCGAGCCGCGCAGCCGGTCCTCCTTCAGGAACCACGCCAGTACGAAGCCGAGGAGGGCGACGGGGGCGGCGTACAGGAAGACGTCGGTGATGGCGGAGGCGTAGGCGTGCAGGGCGGGTGCGCGCAGGGCCGGTGGGAGTGAACCGATGCCGCGCGGGTCGGACTTGAGCGTGTCCGCGGAGAAGCCGGCCGGCAGCCGCACGCCCCGGAAGGCGTCCGTCAGCTTGTCGCCGAGGCGGCTCGCGAAGACCGTGCCGAAGATCGCCACGCCGAAGGAGGCGCCGATCGAGCGGAAGAAGGTGGCGCCGGAGGTGGCGACGCCGAGGTCCTCGTAGGAGACCGCGTTCTGCACGATGAGCACCAACACCTGCATGACCAGGCCGAGTCCGAGACCGAAGACGAAGAAGTACGTGCTCATCTCTGCCGTGGAGCTGTGCTCGTCGAGCCGGTGGAGCAGGAGCAGCCCGAGCGCGGTGACGCCGGTGCCTGCGACGGGGAAGACCTTCCACCTCCCCGTCCGGCTGACGATCTGGCCGGAGGCGGTGGAGGAGATCAGCATGCCGAACACCATCGGCAGCATGTGCACGCCGGACATGGTCGGCGAGACGCCCTGGACGACCTGGAGGAAGGTCGGCAGATAGGTCATCGCGCCGAACATCGCGAAGCCGACGATGAAGCTGATCACCGCGGAGAGCGTGAAGGTGCGGATGGTGAACAGCTTGAGCGGGAGGACGGGTTCGGCGGCCCGCCGCTCGACGTACACGAACGCTCCGGCGAGTACGACGCCCAGCACCGCCAGCCCGACGATCTGCGGGGAGCCCCAGTCCCAGGTCGTCCCGCCGAGGGACGCGACGAGGACCAGGCAGGTGGCGACGGAGGCGATGAGGAAGGTGCCGAGGTAGTCGATGACGTGCCGGGTGTCCTTGCGCGGGATGCGCAGCACGGCCGCGATGACGGCGAGCGCGACGACGCCGACGGGCAGGTTGACGTAGAAGACCCAGCGCCAGCTCAGATGCTCGGTGAACAGCCCGCCGAGCAGCGGCCCGAGCACACTGGTCGCGCCGAACACGGCCCCGAACAGCCCCTGGTAGCGCCCGCGTTCACGCGGCGGCACGACGTCCCCCACGATCGCCATCGACAGCACCATCAACCCGCCGCCGCCCAGGCCCTGCAGAGCCCGGAAGGCGATCAACTCGCCCATGTTCTGGGCCATTCCGCAGAGCGCGGAGCCAATGAGAAAGATCACAATCGCGATCTGGAAGAGCCGCTTGCGCCCGTACTGGTCGCCGAGTTTGCCCCACAGCGGGGTCGCGGCGGTCGAGGCCAGCAGATACGCCGTGACCACCCAGGACAGATGCTCCAGGCCGCCGAGGTCGCTGACGATGGTCGGCAGCGCGGTCGACACGATCGTCTGGTCCAGGGCCGCGAGCAGCATCCCGAGCAGCAGGGCGCCGATCGAGACGAGGACGTTCCCGGGCACGTGCGGGTCCCGTGCCTCCTGCCGATGCCCGGTCACAGCGGGCGCGTCCCCTGCCATGTAGGCCTCCCGAGGGTCGCCTGGGGCGTGAATCCATCTTCCATCGTGGGCGGAGTGACCGGATATGGCCTGTCGAGTCTGCGGAGGCCGGTATTCCGGGGGCTTGTGGGAGACGAGGTGAAGGAGATCTGCATAATCTCTGGAGTTCGTCGACAGGCGACAGGGAAGCGCGGAGGGAGGGACGAACGCGTGACAGAACCGAATGGTCACTTGTGCCCGGAGTGCGGTACGCCCAGAGCGACCGACAACACCCCGTCGTGCGGCTGCACGGAGCGGGCGTCCGAGGCCCTGCGCGACGTGCGTACGGCGGAGGCGGCCGCGGCGGAGGACTTCGACCCGCTGCGCATACGGCCGTACGTGGAGCTGGAGGGGGCACCCCGGGAGGCTCCGGCGGCGGCCGAGGAGACGATGCCGCTGCGGGCGGTGCCGGGCTCCGCGCCGAGCGAGCCCGCCACGCAGGACCTGCGCCTGTTCGAGCCCGGCGCGGTCGCGTACGGCGAGCCTCCGGAGGACGAACCCCGCGGCCCGCGCATCCGTCGCCGCCGCACCGTGCTGCTCGGCGTCGGCGGCGCCCTGGTGGCCGTGGTGGCCGCGGCCGGCCTGGCGAGCGGTCTGTTCTCCTACGAGACACCGTCACGGGACACGGCACTCCCCGACGACGTACGAGCGAGCGTCCCGGACGCGTCGCCGAGCGAGCCGTCGAAGTCGGCGTCCGCGAGCGGGCCCTCGGCACCGCAGCCACCGGTCTCCCGCACACCGTCGGCCACGGCATCCGCCTCGGCATCCCCGTCGGCGACGACCTCCCCGAGCGCGTCCACCTCGCCGACCCCGACCCAGCCCCCGCCGACGGTCACCGCGACAGGCACGGTCTCGTCCACCGGCAACGACCGCCAGACCGCGCCCCCGGTCCTGCGCAGGGGCGACAGCGGCGACGAGGTCGAGGAACTGGAACTCCGCCTGACCCAACTCGGCCTCTACACAAGGAAGGCGAGCGGCCACTACAACGAGGGCGTGGAGGACGCGGTCACCAGATACCAGCAGGCGCGGGGCATCCAGGTGGACGAGTACGGGGTGTACGACCTGGTGACGCGGGAGCATCTGGAGTCGGAGACCACGGAGCCGTAACGGGACTTTCAGCCCCAGAGCCCCCAGCACCCAGCACCCACCTCACCTCAACGCACGTACAGCCGAATCCGGCCGTCACCCCCCGCTTCCACCCGAACCTGCGTCAGATCCCGGACCACCACATCCGGCTCATGGAAATCGGCGCGCGCCCCGACCCCCACGACCCGCATCCCCGCGGCCCGCCCCGCCGCGATGCCCGCCGCGGAGTCCTCGAACACCACACAGTCGGCCGGATCGATCCCCAACTCGGCCGCCCCCTTCAGAAACCCCTCGGGATCCGGCTTGCTCGCCCCCACGCACTCCGCCGTCACCCGCACCTCGGGCAGCTCCAGCCCCGCCGCAGCCATCCGGGCCGTCGACAAAGCCACGTCCGCGGACGTCACCAGCGCATGCGGCAGCCCCCGCAACGAGCGCAGGAACTCCCCCGCCCCGGCGATCGGCACCACACCGTCGATGTCGGCCGTCTCCTCGGCCAGCATGCGCGCGTTGTCCGCGTGGTTCTGCTCCATCGGCCGGTCCGGCAGCAGCAGCGCCATGGACGCGTACCCCTGCCGCCCGTGCACGACCTTCATGACCTCGTCGGCGTCCAGGCCGTGCCGGTCGGACCAGCGCCGCCAGCAGCGCTCGACGACGGCGTCGGAGTTCACAAGGGTGCCGTCCATGTCCAGCAGGAGGGCACGGGCGGTCAGGACGGTGGGCACGGTGGTGACCGTCATCGGCAGCTCCAAGGCGCGGAGGAAGGGACAAGGCGGCCCCGCCCGCCGGTCAGGGAAAACGGGCGGGAGCCACTTTGTTCCCCTACGGTACAAAACCGGGCCGACATCCGCCACCGGCTTGGACAACAGTTCACCGACCGTTCAGCTCGCCCCGCGGCCCACCACCCGCGTCACGCGGCCACGGCCTCCCACAGACTCCACGCCCCGAGTCCCGCCATCAGCACCGCCGCGACCTTCGTGATCAACGCCAGCGGCACCCGCCTCATCAGCGCCTTCCCGCCGACGATCCCCAGCCCGGCCACCGCCCACAGCGCCAGCACCGCCCCGAGACCGACCGACAGCGGATCGTCGTAACGCGCCGCGAGGTTCGCCGTCATGATCTGCGTCAGGTCACCGAACTCGGCGACCAGGATGAGCATGAACCCGGCCCCGGCGACCTTCCAGAAGGACTGGTCCTCCGGCTTGCGGATCTCCTCGTCGTCATCGTCCTGCTTGAACAGCAGCACCGCCGCGCCGCCCAGGAAGAGCACGCCGGTCACCGCGTGCACGATCTGCCGCGGGAGCAGGGTGAGCACGCTGCCGGCCGCGACGGCCAGGACGACATGCAGGGTGAACGCGGCGGCGACACCTGCGAAGACGTACGACGCGCGATAGCGGGTGCCGAGCACGAGCCCGGCGAGTGCAGTCTTGTCCGGCAGCTCGGCCAGGAAGACGACGCCGAAGACGAGCGCCGTGACGGTGATGCTGATCAAGGTTCCTCAATCGGTCGGGGCTGCCCCACCGAGAGTGCGTTCCTGTGCGCGGACACCTCGGCAGGGCAGCACACGGTCGGTGCACTGCTTGCCGAAGGTCTCGCTGACGAGGTCCGCAAGGGACCCGCCTCCGGGCGCCGGCTCAGACGAGCTGAGCAGTATGTCGACGGTCCGGCGAAGAGCTACTCCCCTTCATGCGCCGTCAACTGTACGGGAAAGAAAGTTCGACCGTGAACCTTGTCGTGTCATGTACGCGTCACTACCTTCTTACCCAACGCTCACCTCCCCGCAACACGGCGCCGCGAGCATTCATTCGCCCGCACCCCAACGCCCCCACACCCCAAGGGAGTTCGCATGCCGAAGTTCTACGCGCGTCGACGGCTCAGCATACTCGCGGCTCTTACCGGACTCATAGCCTCCGTCGGCCTTTTCAACGGCCCGACCGCGTCCGCCGCGCTCCCGACGCCCGTCAGCGCCGCCACCGCCCGCACCTACCTCGCCTCGCTGACCGTGGCGACCGAGGTCAGGACCGGATACGAGCGCGACCTGTTCCCGACCTGGATCACCATCAGCGGCACCTGCAACACCCGTGAGTACATCCTCAAGCGCGACGGCTCGAACGTCGTCGTCAACTCCGCCTGCACCGCCACGAGCGGCTCCTGGTACTCGGTCTACGACGGCGCCACCTGGACCGCCGCCTCCGACGTCGACATCGACCACCTCGTCCCGCTCGCCGAGGCCTGGGACTCCGGCGCCCGCAACTGGACCACCGCCCAGCGCCAGGCCTTCGCCAACGACGTGACCCGTCCGCAGCTGCTGGCCGTGACCGACAACGTGAACCAGTCCAAGGGCGACCAGGACCCGGCCGAGTGGATGCCCCCGCTCAGCTCGTACGCCTGCACCTACGTCCGCGCCTGGGTCCAGGTGAAGTACTACTACGACCTCTCGGTCGACTCGGCGGAGAAGAGCAAGCTGAGCTCGGTCCTCAGCGGCTGCTGATCCCGGAGCCCACCCCCCACGGGTCCGAGGTCCCCGGAACCCCCCACTGTCGCGAGATCCGCGCAACCTCCACGATCTCGTGATCTCCGGAACCTCCCCGCTCACCTCCGTCGTTCCGTACCGTACGGGGCGACGGAGGAGGGCGAACTCGTGGCCGAACTGCGCCTGGGTCCACTGCTGAGGTACGTCGACGGCTCGTCCGCGACCGTGTGGGTCGAGACGAGCCGTCCGTGCGTTGCCGAGGTGCGCTGCGCGGACGGCAGCGGCGGCGAGACCCGCACCTTCCAGGTCGCCGGCCATCACTACGCGCTGGTGCAGGTCGACGGACTGACCAAGGGCTCGACGACCTCGTACGACATCCTCCTCGACGGCGATCGGGTGTGGCCGCTGCCGGAATCCCGTTTCCCGCCCTCCGTCATCCGCACCCCGGGCGACGAGGACGCCGTCCGCGTCTCCTTCGGCTCCTGCCGCTGGGCCGCCCCGCCCGCCGACGAGGCCGACCCCGTCGGCCCGGACGCCCTGGACTCCCTCGCCGCGCGCATCGCGGCCGACCCGGACGGTGAACGGCCGGACGTGCTGCTGCTGTTGGGCGACCAGGTGTACGCCGACGAGACCTCCGCCGCCACCCGGCGCTGGCTGGCCGCCCGCCGGGACCTGGGCGATCCGCCGGGCAGCGAGGTGGCGGACTACGAGGAGTACACCCGCCTCTACTACGAGTCCTGGCTCGACCCCGAGGTGCGCTGGCTGCTCTCCACCGTGCCGAGCTGCATGATCTTCGACGACCACGACGTCATCGACGACTGGAACACCTCCGCCGCCTGGCTCGCCGACATGCGGGCCACCCCCTGGTGGCGGGAGCGGCTGCTGAGCGGCCTGATGTCGTACTGGGTGCACCAGCACCTGGGGAACCTGTCGCCGGCCGAGCTGGCCACCGACCCGCTGTACGCGGCCGTGCGCGAACTCCCCGACGGCACCGACGAGTTGCGTGCCTTCGCCTGCAAGGCCGACGCCGACCCGGCGTCCGTGCGCTGGAGTTACCGGCGCGACTTCGGCCGCGTACGCCTGCTGATGGTGGACACGCGGGCGGCCCGGGTCCTGGACGAACAGGCGCGGTCCATGCTCGATCCGGGCGAGGCCGAGTGGGTGCGCGAGCAGGCGCTGGACGCGCCCGGGTCGTACGACCACCTCCTCATCGGCACCTCGCTCCCCTGGCTGCTGCCGCACCTGGTGCACGAGGCCGAGGCGTGGAACGCGGCGCTGTGCCGGGGCGCCCGGGGCGCGCGCTGGGCGCGGTTCGGGGAGGACCTGCGGCGGCGGGCGGACCTGGAGCACTGGGCGGCCTTTCCGGCCTCCTTCGCCGCGCTGGCCGCGCTGATCGCCGAGGCCGGTTCGGGGGCGGAGGCGCCGGCGAGCGTGCTGGTGCTGTCGGGAGACGTGCATCACGCGTACGTGGCCGAGCCGGTGTGGCCGTCGGGCGGGCCGGACGCCCGGGTGCTCCAGCTGACCTGCTCGCCCGTGCACAACGCCATCCCGCTCGCGATACGCCTCGGCTTCCGCTTCGGCTGGAGCGCGGCGGCCCGGGCGCTGGGCCGGCGGTTCGCCCGGCACGGACGCTGTGCGCCGACGCCCGTCAAGTGGCGGAAGACCGGCGGGCCTTGGTTCGGGAACCAGCTCATGACCCTGACCCTGCGCGGGCGTTCGGCGCGGCTGCGGCTCGAGCAGGCACAGGCGGACAGCACGCTGAAGACGGTGGAGGAGTCCGCCCTGACCGCCTCATGAGCGACAAACGGCGTGTCTGAGACCGGCGTTGTCCCCTGGGGCTCGCGTTGGTTTCTGTTGGTCCCGACGGCATGATGAGGCGGACCGTCCGCTTCCGGTGGGCGGTGCACTGCCAAGCGCCCCCACACGCCCGGGAGTCCCCCTTTTGTCCGCACCACCCGCGCCGCAGCCGTCCGTCTCCCTCGCCGTGGTCGGTGCCGGACCGCGCGGCACCGGCGTGCTGGAGCGCCTCTGCGCCTCGGTGCCGGAGCTGCTGCCGCCCGGGGTGCGGCTGACCGTGCACGTGGTGGATCCCGCGCCGCCGGGCGCGGGCAGCGTGTGGCGGACCACGCAGTCGCCCGAGCTGCTGATGAACACGGTGGCCTGCCAGGTGACCCTGTTCACCGACGAGAGTGTGGACTGCTCGGGACCGATCCGGCCGGGTCCGAGCCTGTACGAGTGGGCGGGCGGCGAGCTGGGCGCGGACGAGTACCCGACACGGGCGCATTACGGCCGGTATCTGGAGTGGGTGTTCGCGCGGGTGGTGCGGGACGCCCCGCCCGCCGTGCGCGTCGAGACCCACCGGGCGCGTGCCGTACGGCTGGACGACGCCCCCGGCGGTCACCAGACCCTCACCCTCGACGACGGCCGCACCCTCACCGGCCTGTCCGCCGTCGTCCTGGCCCAGGGCCACCTCCCGACGGCTCCGGACCCGGCGCTCCGCCACTCGGCCGACTACGCCGACCGCCACGGCCTCCTCCACTTCCCGCCGGCCAACCCGGCCGACCTCGACCTCTCCCCCATATCCCCCGGCGAACCGGTCCTGTTGCGCGGCCTCGGCCTCAACTTCTTCGACCATACGGCCCTGTTGACGACCGGCCGCGGCGGCCGCTTCGTCTCCGGTCCGAGGGGACTGCGGTACGTCCGCTCCGGCCGCGAGCCGCGCCTGTACGCCGGTTCGCGGCGCGGCATCCCGTACCAGGCGCGCGGCGACAACGCGAAGGGCCCGTACGGCCGCCACCTCCCGCTCGTCCTCACCCCGGAGGTGATCGCCGGTTTCCGCAAGCGCGCGGACTCCGGCGAGGCGCCCGAATTCCTGGGCGAGATATGGCCGTTGGTGGCGAAGGAGGTGGAGACGGTCTACTACGCGGCGCTCACGGGGCGAGCGGACTTCGCCGACCACTTTCTCTCCGTACCGCACCGGGATTCCCAAGAGGCGCTGATACTAGACGAGTTCGGGGTCGCCGAGGCCGACCGCTGGAGCTGGGACCGGATCTCCAGGCCTTACGGGGAACGGGAGTTCGCGGATCCCGGCCAGTGGCGGGAGTGGCTGCTCGCGTATCTGCGCGAGGACGCGGCGCAGGCCGCCCTCGGCAATGTGGCCGGCCCGCTGAAGGCCGCCCTTGACGTGCTGCGCGACCTGCGCAACGAGCTGCGGCTGATCGTCGACCACGGCGGCCTCGCCGGCGTCTCCCGCCGCGAGCACCTGGACCGCTGGTACACCCCCCTCAACGCGTTCCTCTCCATCGGCCCGCCCCGGCGCCGCATCGAGGAGCTGACCGCGCTGGTGGAGGCGGGCGTGGTGAAGGTGCTCGGGCCGCGCGTCGAGGTGCGGGAGGACGACAGGGCCTGGGTGGCCCGCTCCCCCGAGGTCCCCGGCTCGGAGGTGCGTGTGACCACCCTCATAGAGGCCCGCCTTCCGGAACCGGATCTGCGGACCACGGGCGACGAGCTGCTCGCCCGGCTACTGAGGGCGGGGCAGTGCCGACCGCACGTGGTCGACGGTTACGAGACCGGTGGGCTGGACGTGACGCAGCGGCCGTATCGCCTGATGGACCGTCAAGGCCGGGCGCATCCAAGGAGGTTCGCGTTCGGGGTGCCCACGGAGGGGGTGCACTGGGTGACCGCGGCGGGGGCCCGGCCCGGGGTGGATTCGGTCACGCTTTCGGACGCGGATGCGGTGGCGAGGGCGCTGCTACGTGCGGCGACACCGGAAGCGGAACCGGAAACGGAACCTTCCCGATGGCCTGATGTTGAACTTGCAAGCATTGATTAGGTCGACCTAACCTGGATCACTCACTCGGCTCGCCCCCCAGACCGGTTCCCCCATGGACCGGCCCGACCGAAGGAGTTCCCCCCACATGTCCGCACGCCTCAACAGCGCGCAGCCCTACGCCCTCGGCCTGTTCCGGATCGTCGTCGGCCTGCTCTTCGCCTGCCACGGCGCCGCCTCGCTCTTCGGCGTCCTCGGCGGAGTGGCCGGCACGAACGGCGGCACCGTCGACACCGGCGCCTGGCCGTTCTGGTACGCGGCCGTCATCCAGCTCGTCGGCGGCGTCCTCGTCCTGCTCGGCCTCGCCACCCGTGCGGCCGCCTTCATAGCCTCCGGCTCGATGGCGTACGCGTACTTCAAGGTGCACCAGCCGAACTCCCTGTGGCCGATGGAGAACGGCGGCGAGGCCTCGGCGATGTTCTGCTGGGCGCTCCTGCTGCTGGTGTTCACCGGCTCCGGCGCGTTCGGCCTGGACCGCTTCTTCGTCAGGCGCACGACGGCGGAGGAGCGGCGGGCGGCGGAGCAGACTCCGGTCGCCGCCTGATCCCGCACGCCGGAGGGCCTTCCGCCGCAAGTGAAGGGAAGGCCCCACGTGCTTTCAGGACGCCCCGGTGGTCCAGCCGAACGGGACCGTGAAGCACGCCACGCGCGTTCCGTGGGTGCCCGGCATGTCGTGGATGACGACCGAGGACGCCTCGCCCTGCCGGAAGCCCCAGTCGTGGCGGGCGCTCGCCTCGCCCGCGCCGTGCTCGTCGGCGGTGAAGTCGAGCCAGACCTCGTTGGCCGCGTTGACGTGGGCCTCGTCCGTGCCCTTCTCGTGCTGGTAGTGCCCGCCCGCGGCGGCCGGGTCGGCGGCGCAGGGCTTCTGGTGCACATGGACGCCGTACTCGTGCCCGGGCTTCAGCCCGTCGACCCGCAGCCGCACGGTCGTCGCGCCGCTCTCCTCGGTCCGCTGGCCGACCTCGATCCAGGCGCCGGCCGGGACCAGTGCTATGTCATATAGCACTGCGGCTGAAGGCACGAATGCCGTCGCCGGCGCGAACCGCGCGTCCGTCCGCATCGAGTAGCCGTGGGCACCGCCGGTGCCCGCCGCCAGTACGGCCGCGGCGACGGCGCCCGCGCATATTCCTGCCACCATGGTGTGTCCGTTCCTCACGTCGTGTGACCGACTGTCGTCAGTGACTGGTCACCCCTCTTCCGTGCTACGGGACGACGGCGGGCCCCGCCGCTCGGGAGACGGCAGCCGGGTGAACGTCCTGTGCCGATCACACGCGCCCCCCATGAATCTGCTGTCACACCCCGGGCGTACGCTGTATGGCTGTTACTGGCCGCCCCTGCCGCTCCCCCGCGACATCGCGGCACGGTCTGGCCAACGGGGGAGTTCACGGGGAGTCGTGGTGCTGGAGAGTGTGGGGTCGCTGACGGGCAGCCCTTGGATTTACGCCATGGTGGCGGTGTCGGTACTGCTCGACGTGTTCCTGCCGGTGCTGCCGAGCGGCGTACTGGTGATCACGGCCGCCACGGCGGCGGCCGCGGGCTCGGCGACCGGCCAGGTGCCGCACGCGGTCCCCGACATCGTCGCGCTGATCAGCTGCGCGGCCTGCGCCTCGGTCCTCGGCGACCTGGTCGCCTACCGCCTTGCCTGGCGCGGCGGCGACCGCCTGGACCGCGCGATCGCCCGCTCCCGCCGGCTGACCGTCGCGCAGGAACGTCTCGGCGCGGCGCTGGCCCGCGGCGGCGGCGCGCTGGTCATCCTCGCCCGCTTCGCCCCGGCCGGCCGCTCGGTCGTCTCCCTCGGCGCGGGCGCGGCCCACCGCCGGGCCCGCGACTTCCTGCCCTGGTCGGCACTGGCGGGTCTGACCTGGGCGATCTACAGCGTGGCACTCGGTTATTACGGCGGCCAGTGGCTGGGCACGACCTGGCTGGGGACCGGGGTGTCGGTGCTGGCGCTGTTCGGGGCGGGGGCGGGGGCGGCTTACGTGATGCGGCGGCCGGTGAAGGCGTCGTAACGCCTGTTACGCGGTTGCCTTCTGGCCCCTTATCTCCAGCCCGGTGAGCAGTTCCGCCGTGGCCTCGGCTATCGCGTCAACCGCCTGTTCGAACACCTCCCGGTTGTGCGCGGCCGGTGCCCGGAAGCCGGACACCTTCCGTACGAACTGCAGGGCCGCGGCCCTGATCTCTTCCTCCGTCGCCTCTTCGGGCAACGCGGGCGGGCGAAGGGTCTTGATGCTCCGGCACATGGGACAAGTCTCCCCCAACTCCCGCAGCCCTGCGATGATCCTTTCCGAGGCGGCCACCGACAGGGGCCGACCGACGAAGGGACATAAGAATCATGGCGAACGACCAACTCACGCTGGCCGTCCTGGGCCCCGGCGGGATCGGCGGTCTGCTCGCGGCGCTGCTGTCGCGGGCCGGTCACCGGGTGATCTGCCTGGCCGGCGAGGAGACCGCCGAGGTGCTGCGCACGGACGGGATCCGCGTGCGCAGCGGCCTGTTCGGCGACTTCACCGCCCGCGTCGAGGCAGACACCGCGCTGCGCGAGCCGGTGGACGCGTGCCTGGTCGCGGTCAAGCAGACCGCCCTGGACGCCGCGCTGGAACGCGTCCCGCGGACCGCGCTGGGCGACGCCCTCCTCGTACCGTTCCTGAACGGCGTCGAACACCCCGCGACCCTGCGCGCCCGCTACCGCGCCGACCTGGTCGCCCCGGCGGTCATCCGCGTCGAGTCGACCCGGGTCGCGCCCGGGGTGATCGAACACGGCAGCCCGTTCGCGGAGATCGACCTGACCGGGGAGGGCGTGGACCGGGCCCGGCTGGACGTGCTGGCCGCTGTGCTGGGCACCGCCGGTCCGACCACCCGCGTCCTCGACGACGAGACCTCGGCGCTCTGGGCCAAGATGTCGTTCCTGGCGCCCTTCGCCCTGCTCACCACCCGGTACGCGCTCCCCCTGGGCGAGGTCCGCACCCGGCACCGCGAGGAACTCACCGCGCTGGTGTCGGAGACGGCCGCGGTGAGCCGTGCCTCCGGCGGCCCCTCGGACCCCGCCCAGGCGCTGGCCCGATACGACGCCTTCCCACCGCAGACCAAGTCGTCGATGCAGCGCGACGCGGAGGCGGGCCGGGCGCTCGAACTAAACGCGATCGGCGGGGCGTTGCTGCGCGCGGCCGAACGGCACGGGGTGGGCGTGCCGGTGACCGCGCGGGTGGTACGGGAGCTGGCGGGCGGCGGGAGCTGACGGACGTCAACTCCCTTGCCCTACCGACCGGTTGGCGCCCCTGGCGTCGGCGTCAACCGGTCTGCCGCAGGTCGACCCGCCAGTCGTTGGACATGATCCAGTGCCCCTTCGGGTACTCGAAGTCGACCTGCCCTATCAGGGTGAAACCGGCCCGGCGGCACACGGAGTTCGACGCGGCGTGGTCCACGCTCGGGAAGGCGTGCAGATACCGGTGCAGCCCCGCCTCCCGCGCGGCCTCCACGACCGCCCGGGCCGCCGCCGCGGCCAGCCCCCGCCCCTGGAACTCGGGCAGCACCCCCCACCCCGTCTCCCACACCTTCCCGTCCCGCCACTCCTTCTCCCAGAACCCGATCGAGCCGACGGTCTCGCTGCCCTCCGCCAGCTCCACCCGGTACATCCGCCCCGGCTCCACCTCCTGATACCGCCGATGCCGCGCGCCGAGCTTCTCCTCGCTCTCCGGCCCGCCCAGGTGCTCGGTCATCTCAGGGCTGTTGTTCCGCCGCAGCAGCCAGAAGTCCCCGTCCGACCAGGGCACCAACCGCACCCGCTCCACATCCGCGCTGTCCATACCGCCACAGTAGAACCCGGGTCTGACAACGCGACCGGCTCGAGCCCCGTACCCGACGACGGCCTGATCAGCGGCGGGCCGTGGCGACGAGCCTCCTCAGAGCGGCGTCCGCGGGCGGCCCCCAGGTGCGTTTGCCGCCGGGGCGGCCGTGGACGCCGGCCTCTCCGATGTGGAGGCAGGCGAGGGCTTTGAGCACCGCCCAGCCACGGGCGCGGCGCCGGGTCGCCGGGTCCGCGGTGGGCCGATAAGCGTCGTAGAAGCGGTCGACGGCCCCGTCCGGCAGCAGCAGCCACGCGGCGGCGAGATCGCAGGCCGGATCGCCCGCGCAGAGGTCGCCGAAGTCGATCACACCGCAGAAGGTGCCGTCCTCGGTGAGGACGTTGGCCGAGTGCAGATCGGCGTGCAGCCACACCGCCGGACCCGCCCACCCCGGCGCGCCGACGGCGTCCTCCCAGACGGCGCGGACGGCGTCCGGATCGGGGATCAGCCCCGACTCGACGGCCGAGGCGAACTGCCCGGCGAACCCGTCGACATGGTCGGCCGGCGGCCCCCCACGGCCACGCCCGACCGGCGCCCCTTCCGGAGCGGGCCGATGGAGGGCGGTCAGGAAGGCGGCCAGGGATTCGGCGGCCTCCGCGGCGCGCGTGGCGGGGGCCCGGTCGGCGGGTGTTCCCGGCACCCAGGTGGTGACGATCCAAGGCCGCGGAAACCGCTCGGAGGGCTCACCGAGCCGCTGCGGCACGGGCACCGGCAGCGGAAGACCCGGGGCGAGCGCGGGAACCCAGGCGTGCTCCTTGCGCAACAGCGCGTCCGCGGACGACGTCGCCCAGGGCAGCCGCACGGCGAGCTCGTCACCGACCCGCCACAACTGGTTGTCCCACCCACGCGCACCGAGCCGCACGGGGAGACCGGCCAGATCCGGATGCTGGTCGCGCAACAGATCCCGGACCAGCTCTGCGGTGATGTCGATCTCGGTGGAGGTCATGCGGAGCCACGGTAGCGGCTGGGGGCGAGAGGCAGCCCCGTTTGGCGGCCGACCGGCCAACTCCCGCCGTCCACCCGCCCGTTAATCGCTTTCGTGCCCTGTTGAGCGGGAGTTAGTGTTCGCGCGGCGACCCAGGGGGTTCCAGTGCCGTCCACTTCCTCTGCTTCAAGCCTGTGGCGGAACGCTGACTTCCGCCGGCTCTGGTCGGGCCAGACCGCCTCCCAACTGGGCGAACACACAAGCCTGGTGGTGCTGCCGCTCTTCGCCGTACTGACGCTCGACGCCACCGCCGGCCAGTTGGGCGCCCTGCGCGCGGTGGGCCAGGCGCCGATCCTGCTGCTGTCGCTCTTCGCGGGCGCGTGGGTGGACAGATGGCGGACCCGCACGCTGATGGTGCTCACGGACGCCGGTCGCGCCCTGGCCCTGGGCGCCGCCGCACTGGCCGGCCTCCTGGGTTGGCTCGGCCTGTCGGCGCTGCTGGTGGTCGCCTTCGTCGTCGGAGCACTGTCCGTGTTCTTCGACGTGGCCTACCAGGCGTCGTTGGTACGGCTGGTGGAACGCGATCAGTTGGTACACGGCAACAGCGCGCTGGAGGGCAGCCGTTCCGCCGCGCAGATCGGCGGCCCTGCCCTCGGTGGCACGTTGGTGTCCGTGCTGTCGGCGCCGATCGCCGCTGCCTCCGGCGCGGTGTTCTTCGCGCTGTCGTTCCTGTCGATACGACGGATCAGCCGCCGCGAACCCGTCCCGGAACGCCAGGCGTACCCTCCCCACATCTGGCGACGCATCCGGGAGGGCCTCCGCTTCGTCGCCGGCGACCCCGCACTGCGGACCGTGTGTCTGGCCTCGGCCGTCTTCCAGTTCTCCTTCGCGGCGGTGATGACCGTGTATCTGCTGTTCCTGCCCCGAGACCTGCACCTGTCGGGTACGGCGGTCGGGCTGGCGCTCGCGGCGACGGGGCCGGGCGCACTCCTGGGCGCGCTGCTGGCCGCCCGCCTGCCTGCCCGCTTCGGATACGGCGCCGTACTCGTCTCCGCGGCGGCCTTGGGCGACGGCGTATTCCTGTTCGTACCCGTGCTACCCGACAGCTCCCCACTCACGGTCCCCGCGCTCCTCACGATCAACTTCGCCTTCGGAACCTTCAGCCAGCTGGTGAACGTCACGGTCATGGCCGTCCGCCAGACCGTCACGCCGGACGCGATGCAGGGCCGCGCGGCCGCGACGATCAACTTCGTCGGCATGGGCCTGACCCCGCTCGGCTCACTGCTGGGCGGCCTGCTCGCGGAAGCGTGGGGCACCCGCACCGGCCTCCTGGTGGCAGCCGCGGGCATGCTGCTCTCGCCGGTCCTGATGGCTCTGTCTCCGCTGGCCCGGCTGGGACGGACACTCGTTCGCATGAACCCCGCGAAGGAACTCGCATCCCAAATTCGAACAGGCGTACCATTGCGCCGTGGCGACGACCTATGACTTCCCGAGCGACCTCCTCGCCGGACAGGAGGAGCTGCACCAGGTCCGGGCCGAGCTGTCGGGCCTGCTCAAGCGGCTGCCCTGGTCGGTCGAGCCCCTGGACGGCTTCAGCGACACCGGCGGCTGGCGCAAGGTGGAGCGCCCCGCCTCCCCCGGCTGGACCCCCGACGAACAGGCCGAGGTGGAGAAGCTCCGCCAACGCGAACACGAACTCGCGGTCTTCGTCACCACCCACCGCTTCTGGACCGAGGTCACGTCCGGGGACCGGGTGGAGGCACGGATGCGGCTGAAGCACGCGCGCGAGGAAGAGAAAAGTGGCGCTGAGTGATGACCCTCCTGCCGGGGCGATGATCTCCGCAGGTCAGAAACTTCTACGCCATTGAAGCTATTGGCGATCCGAACACGTAGCGCTACCGTCTTGTCCACTCGACAACCGGCACGAGACGGGGGACAGCCGTGACTTCAGCAGCGGGTAGTACAAAGCCGGACGTCAGCAAGAATCGTCTGCGCCTGGGTATGGAGCGGGTCCGGGCGCTCACGGGGATGTGTGCCGTCGTCATCGGCGACATCGCCATCGTCGTGGCCGCCTGGATCGGCATCGACAGAGTCTGCGGGGACAAGGGCACGGTGGCGAGTATCCTCACCGCCGCCTTCACGGCGGTGAGCACGATGACCACGGCCTACTTCGGGATCAGGGCCGTATCGAACACCGCGCAACGGGCCATCGAGCCGAAGCAGTCCGGCAACAGCGGCCCAACCCCATAAGGCAAGAGCGGCCCCCGATTCCTCCAGGGGGCCGCTCGCTCGTGCTTCACACGGTGGGCGCGGACGGTTTCGAACCGCCGACATCCTGCTTGTAAGGCAGGCGCTCTACCCCTGAGCTACGCACCCGAGACGATTCGACAGCCTACCTTGCCCGAGGTGGTGCCCCGCAAACCCGTATCCGGGTCATCCGGGCGGGGGGCGGCGGTTGGCCGCTGTCGTTTGCCTGCACATAGGCACTTTCGGGCGCGCGTGTGCGATCGTCCGGGCCGCGGCGGGTACGAGGTGTACAGGAAGAGGAACTGGAGTTCCCAGGTCGAATGCGTGACCTTTGCAGATGGCGGTCGTTGGTTCCGGTGACAGGATCTTCGGCGCAGGGTGGGGGGTGGGCGGGTTGCGGGAGGTGGCGGCTTCATTCGTGGTGCCCGGCCCGTCCGGGGTGGCGATCCGTGACCGGCTGAAGGTGCTGACGGTGGCGGACGAGAAGGTGCTTCGCCTGGTCGGTGATCTGCTCGGTACGCTCGCCTCGCGTGATCTGAAGGCTCGGTGCGCGGCCGGGCCGGACCACAGCGGCGAGGAGTGGGCCGAGCGCAAGCGCTCCCTCACCGAGGAGTCCTCCTCGCGCTGGGCCGGGTCGATTACGAAGGCCAGCCATGATCAGTGGGCGTTGGCCCGGCGAGGTCAGCTCGCGTACATCCAGAGCCTTGAGACCGGGATCGCGACGATCGCACACCGGCTGTCTGTGCCGCTGGGCGGGAAGGGAACGAAACAGGCTCCGGGCGGCTACCGCTCACGGCAGGAGTGGTTCGCCAAGTCCCGCCGCCTGCACGCGCTCGAAGACCGGCTTCCAGACGGTGCGGGCGGACCGGGAAGCAGGGGTCTTGCATGTAGTACGGGGCGGCAAGAAAATGCTGAACACTCGCCACCACCTCCAGGCAGCGCAGCTCACCGAGGCCGAATGGCGCCAGCGGTGGCAGGCTGGGAGGCGGTTCCTGGCAGCGGACGGCGAATCCGGGAAGCGGTTCGGCAACGAGACCATCCGCGTCACTCCTGACGGCGAGGTCTCCTTCAAGCTCCCCGCGCCGCTGGCGCATCTGGCCAACGCCCCGCACGGCCGCTACGTCCTGGCCGCCCGGGTGCGGTTCGCGCACCGGGGCGACCAGTGGCACGACCGGATCACCGCGAACCGGGCGGTCGCCTACCGCATCCACGAGGACGTGGGCAGGGGCCGGTGGTATCTGACCGCGTCCTGGACCCTCCCACCAGTCCAGACCGTGCCTTTGGAGGCGGCGCGCGCGGGCGGCTTGATCGGCGTGGACACCAACGCCGACCACCTGGCCGTTTGGCGCCTCGACTCGCACGGCAACCCCGTCGGCGATCCCCGACGCTTCGACTACGACCTGTCCGGCACCGCCGCGCACCGCGACGCGCAGGTCAGACATGCTCTGATCCGCATGCTGCACTGGGCCAAGCGCCACGGTCTCGCGATCGCCATCGAGAACCTCGACTTCACGGCGGAGAAGACGCGGGAGAAGCACGGCCGCAAGAAGCGCTTCCGCAAGCTGATCTCCGGCCTGCCCACCTCCCGGTTGCGGGCCCGGCTCGTCGGGATGGCGGCCGAGCTCGGTATCCCCGTCATCGCAGTAGATCCCGCCTACACCAGCCGCTGGGGCGCCCAGCACTGGCAGAAACCCCTCACCACCACGACCAGGAAGACATCTCGCCACGACGCGGCCGCCGTGGCGATCGGAAGGCGCGCCCTGGGACATCCGATCCGGATGGGGGTACCTCCCAGGCCCTTAAGGCACTGGGGGAGGACGGCACCGCCCCGTACCCACCAGAGCGATGGGTACGGGCATCGGACCGTCCAGGCCGAACCGGGTGCCCCAGGGCGCGAGGGAAGCCGCCCCCGCATCCCCGGACCACGGACACGATCCGTGCGCGCCGGACGCGGAGCGAACGCGGTGGACCAGAACGCCCAACACCGTGTGGGGCGTTCGGCTGGGCACGAGCCATGGCAACAGGGCTCACTACCGCTCAGTCCCTAGCTACGGTTATCCCCACCTCGTATCCGGGAGCTGCCCGGATCCCCCATGCGTCCCCGGTTCCCTACGGTCTAAGAGCCTTCACAAACCGTTCAGGGGGAGATCGCCATGGTCCGGGTCCGTAGTCGTAACGTCACCGCTCGCGTCGCACTCGCCGCCGGTGTCGTCGTCGTTCTTGCCGGGAGTGTCAGTGCGTGTGGGGCGTCCGCGGGGGACGACAAGGATCCCGATCACCGGACGTTCGCGCTCGAGGGGCGGACGCTGACCGTCGATTCCGACGACTCGGCCTTGGAGATCGTCGCCGCGGACGGGAACGCGGCGGGCAAGGTGGAGGTCACCCGGTGGTTCCAGGGGTCCGTCGCCCTGGGGAAGGACCCCAAGGTGAGCTGGACGATGAAGGACGACCGGCTCACCCTGCGGATGAAGTGCTCCGGGGTCGTCGCCGACTGTTCGGCAAAGCATCGGATCGAGGTGCCCCGCGGGGTGCAGGTCAAGGTGGAGGACGGGGACGGGAGTGTGCGGGCGCGTGGGTTCGAGGACGCGCTGAGCATTCGTACGGGCGACGGGTCCGTGCATGTCACGGACTCCAGCGGGCCGCTGACGCTGAAGACCGGTGACGGCTCCGTGCACGCCGACGTGTCGTCGAGGCGGGTCCGGGCGGAGAGCGGTGACGGGTCCGTGGACCTCGAACTCGGTGCCGTACCCGACCTGGTCGACTCCCGCAGTCACGACGGCTCCGTCACCATCGCGCTGCCCAAGGCGACGTACCGTGTGACGACGGAGACGGGCGACGGGTCGGTGGACGTGTCCGTTCCCCGTTCCGACTCCAGCTCACACGTGGTTTCGGCGCGTACCGGCGACGGAAAAGTCACACTGCGGACCGCGAACTGACCGGCCCGTGTGTTCGTCCCTAACCGGTGGGAGAATGAAACGAGGCACCGGCCAGGACGGATGACAGCACGGGAGAGGGATGTGACGGCGACACCTTCGCAGCCGTACTCGCCGTTGGTGCCGCGCGCACAGCGCCAGGCGCGCGCAAGCCGCCAGGCGTTCAAGGACACCGTCACCCTCCTCGCGCTGCCCCTCGTCGTCGCGCTCGCGCTGCCCGCCGCGTTCGCCGGCGGCGGCACCCGGCGCTGGTTCGGCGGGCGGGCCGAGGGCCAGCGGGCCGAGGCGCAGGCCGCGAAGGACGCCGCGGCGGCCGCGTTCTACGAGCTGGACACCGCGCAGCGGGACATGCGGATCTCGATAGAGACGATCACCGCCGTCGACGACACGCCCGCCGCGCGCCGGGTCGTCTCCGACTTCGAGGCGCTCGGCCGCCGTATCGACGAGGCCTCGCACCAGTACATCGAGGCCGTCGACGCCCATGACCTCGACCGCGACGACCTGGAGGCCTCGGTCGCGGCACGCGCGCGTACCGAGCTCACCCGGGCCAAGGACGAGCTGACGAACGTGAAGCGTGAGCTGGACCGCTTCGGCGACAGCCTCGGCCCGCTGCTCGGGAAGGCCGAGACCCAGCTGGCGCGGCTCGCCCCCGCGGTGGAGCGGGCACGGCAGGGGCTGCTGGCGGCGTCGAATGCCCTCGACGCCGTACGGGAGACGAAGCTCAAAGCGGACGATCTCGCGGCCCGTCTCGCCGCCCTCGGGCCGGAGCTGACCAAGCTCAACCAGGGCGCGGGGAAGCACGGTGTGCCGGAGACCCTGGAGCGGGCCGAGCGGGTGGCGCGGGAGGCCGAGGCGATCCGCGTGGAGGCCGGGCGGCTGCCGGAGCGGGCCGCCGAGATCGACCACCGCCTGGTCTCGCTGCGCACCCGCGCGCAGGCGCTGACCACCCGCGCCGGCCAGGTCGAGCCGGTCCTCAGCGAGCTGCGGCGCCGTTTCTCGGCGGCCTGCTGGCAGGACCTCCAGCACGTCCCGGACCAGGCCGCGGAGAACGTCCGTCAGGCCGAACTCAAGCTGAGGGAGGCCCAGTCCGCGCGGGACGCCCAGCGCTGGCCGGACGCGACCTCCCTGTTGTCTACGGTCCGGGCCCTCCTCAACACGACGGACGAGTCGGTGTCGGCGGCCCGCGACCGCTTGCAGCGCCTGAACGCCGTGCAGAAGGACCCCCAACAGGAGATCGACCGCACGAGGTTCGCGATCCGCGACGCCCAACGCCTGGCGATGACGGGCCGGTCGACACCCGACCCGCGCCACGCGCGCCCGTTGGACGACGCGGTGGCGCGGCTCGAGCGGGCGATCGCCGCCCTGGAGGGCCGCCACCCCGACTACTGGCACTTCCTCACGGAGACGGAAGCGGTACGCCGGACGGCGGCGGGAGTGGTCGCGCAGATCCGGGAATCACGCGGTACTGCGACTTCCTAGCTGCGGTACGCGTAGTACGCCGAGTTCGGATAGGAAGCGATCAGACTCGCCAACGACCGCCGATACGTGTCCGCGTCGTGGTAGGTCAGATACGGCACCCCGCTCGAACTCCGATACGTCGTCATCATCGAGTGGTCCTTCGCCCCGTCCTTGTCGAAGTCCATCTGGAGCACGTCACCGACGTCCATCTGGTACGCGTTGGCCAGCGCGGTCGTCCGCTTGGTGGTCTGCGTGAACCAGGACCACTCGTTGACCCCGATCCAGGTGTCGGACTCACCGGACGTCACGGAGTACCAAGTGTCGTAGTCCTCCTTGGAGTTGGTGACCTGCTTCCAGCCGCCCGCGTAGAGCGACTGGCTGAGGTAGTTCGTGCAGTCGCCCCCGGCGTTGTTGTAACGCCGGTACGCGGTGTTGTAGTTCTTCCAGTACTTCTCCGCATACGTGGCCATCGCCGCGTAGTTGTACGTCGTCCCCGACCCGAGGTTCTTCGGATTGGCCGGCGCCGGATAGGTCGTGGCGGACTTCGGCGCGTCGATGACGGCGCTCGGCCGGACCGGTGCCGCCGGAGCCGCGGCCACCGGCTCGTTGACCGGACGCGGGCCGCGGTCGGTGAGACGCTCCCGCGTCAGCTGCCAACTCCCGTCCGCCGCCGCGGTGAAGACCAGTTCGTGGTGGGCGGTGAACCCCGTGGTGGCGGGTTCGTCGCCGCGTATCTTCGCGTACGTGAGGGTGGTCGCCTCGGTGATCAGGACCGTCGCGGTACGCCCCCGCAGGCGCGTGCTGTCGACGGTGACCGTCGTGTCGCCGCCGGTGTAGGCCTCGCCGAGCGCGGCCAGCCGGGAGCGGGTGCCGTGCAGTGAAGTCACCGCGCTCGCCTCGGACTTGGCGAGCGCGGCGGCCACTCGCACACCGCCCGTCGCCTTCAGGGCGGAGGCGGCCGTCAGGCCGGGCTTGGCGCCCTCGACCAGGGCGGCCGTGCGGTCGCTGAGCACGGTGTCGGCGATACGGCCGAAGGCGTCGGTGGTGGCCGCGGTGAGGGCGGGCGCCGGAGCCTGGGCCGCGTTGGCGGCGGTCAGCGGCAGCAGGGCGACGGAGAGGGACATCGCGGCGACGGCCGTACAACGGGCTCTGGTCACCTGGGACTTGCTGGGTCTCACGGGGTTTTCTCCTTGGAGTGGGGGGTGGTTCATTGCACGACCGTCGACCAGTCGGGCGACTGCGCGGGGTCCAGACTGCGCAGTTGCGCGAGGGTCTCCGGTTTCTGCACGTCCAGCCAGTCGGCCAGTTCCCTGAAGGACACGCACTTGACGCCCTTCTTCGTGCAGACGTTCTTGATGATCTGGTCGACGGCCTTCATGTAGATGCCGCCGTTCCAGTCCTCGAAGTGGTTGCCGATGAACAGCGGGGCCCGGCTGCCGTAGTAGACGCGGTTGAAGCCGGCCATGTAGGAGTCGACGGTCTGCTGCTCCCACTGGGGGTAGTCGGCGGGGTTGCCGTCCGTCTCGCCGTCGGACTGGTTGTAGAGGAAGTTGAAGTCCATCGACAGGCCCTGGTACTTGCCGCCCTCGTAGGGGAGCAGTTGCAGCGGGAAGTTCCAGGCGCCGTTCTTCTTCGACGGCCAGATCTGGAAGTCGCCGGTGGAGGACGCGTCGTAGCGCCAGCCGTAGCTCTTCATGGCCTTCAGGAGGTTCTTCTGGCCCTCCAGACAGGGCGCGCGGCCGCCGGTGACCTCCTTCTTGAAGTCGAAGGGCAGGGCGGGGACGTCCGTGAAGCCGGTGTTGGTCTTCCAGTTCTCGACCAGGGAGTAGAACTGGTCGATCTCCTGCTTCCAGTCGTCGACGCTCCAGTACTTGCCGCTGGTCCTGGTGTCGCAGAAGTGGCCGTTGAAGTGGGTGCCGATCTCGTTGCCCTCTTCGTAGGCCAGGCGGAGCTGCTCCAGGGTGGTGCGGATGTGTTCGTCGGTGGGGTAGTCGATGGCGGCGGAGCCGGGCTTGTGCTGCGGCGGCCGGTAGAGGGTCTTCTTGCTCTTGGGCAGGAGGTAGATGCCGGTGAGGAAGAAGGTCATATGGGCGTCGTACTTCTTCGCCAACTCCCGGTAGTGGGAGAAGAGATGGTCGCTGCCCTCCAGCGCGCCGTCCCAGGAGAAGACGACGAACTGGGGTGGCTTCTCACCGGGTTTGAGCGGTTCCGGCTTCAACTCCCCTGTCTGCGGGCCGGTGTAGGAGGTGGAGCCGTCGCCGAGGATCTCTGTCTTCCCGTCCCAGGAGGCGGAGGGTCTCGGTGCGGCACTGGTGCGGGTGGAGGCGGCGGGTTCGGTGTTGTCCGGGCGGGTCAGGACGAGGAAGCCCGCGACGACCGAGGCGACCACGAGGAAGGCGGTCAGGGTGCGGACCTCGTGGCGGGCGGGGAGGCGGGTCGATTCTCTGCGACGCCGGCCGGTGGGCTGCTTCGGGCGATCCTGGCGAGGCATGCGGTGTTCGTGGGGCATGCGGTGCTCAATCTGCGAGGGGGGTGGTGGGGGGTACGGGCCTCGGGGGTCAGCCAAGGCCCATCAGGTCCCGGGAGTCAGCCGAGACCCATCAGGTCCCGGGGGTCAGCCGAGGCCCATCGCGCCCGACCAGACGGCGTACGGGACGCCGTCGGCGGACGTTCCTGCGAGTCCCTTGAGCGGCAGCGGCTCAAGGGATTTGGCGAGGTCCATGCGGTAGACGACGACGGCGGTCGACACGGAGTCGGCGCTGCCGGCGTACCAGGCGGCGGTGTCGTCGGCGGTGGTGCCGGGTTTTCCGGCCGCGGTCGGGGTGGCGACGGTGGGGTGGGCGCCGTTGAGGGCGTCCGTCAGCGCCTCGGAGACCTGCTCGGCGACCCGGGCGCCCATCGCCCGCTCGGCTGTGGGGGTGGCGAGCCGGACGGTGGAGCCGTTGCGGGTGACACGGCGCACCGAGTACGGCTCGGTGTGTCTGCCCTCGGCGGCGAAGGTGGCGTAACCGCTGGCCATCCGGATGGCGCTGGGGGTGGAGTTGCCGAGGGAGAGCGTGGGCACCTGGGGTCCGATGCTGGAGCCGAGCAGCCCGGCCGCCTCGGCCGTCGCGCTCACCTTGTCGAGGCCGGTGTCCATGCCGAGTTGCACGAACGGCGTGTTCACGGACTGCGCGAGGGCCTTGCCGAGCGAGATCTGCCCGTACGACTTCTCCTCGTCGTTGTGCACGGCGACCACCTTGCCGCTGCGGTCCCAGTACGGCCCCTCGGGCGTGGTCACGGGCACCGCGTCGTCGCCGTCGTACAGGGTCTGCGGGGTGACCTGGGTGACGGGTCCGGAGCGCGTCTTGCGGATGCCGTGTTCGAGTCCGGCCGCGTAGACGAACGGCAGGAACGCCGAACCGGCCTGCACGGTACTGGAGTTGGACTCGTTGTAGCCCTGGGTACGGTGGTCGGGGCCGCCGTAGACGGCGAGGATCCGTCCGTCGGTGGCGACGGAGGCGGCGCCGTAGTGGGCGGTCTTCGCGAGCTTGGGGTCGTCCTTCTTCGCCTGCTTGCGGGCCTTGGCGACGGCGTCGGTGAGCGCGGTCTCCCGTTTACGGTCGAAGGTCGTGTAGATCTGGTAGCCGCCGAGGTCGAACTGCTTGTCCGAGATGTGCGCGGCCTTCTTGGCGTACTGCTGGGCGAGTTCGACGAGGTAGTCGCTCTGCTTGCCGGTGTCGTAGGTGCGGGCCGACTCGAGCGGTTCGGGGAACTTCTTGTAGGTGGCCCGCTCGGCCGCCGACAGCTTGCCGATCTTCACCATCCGGTCGAGGGTCCAGGACCAACGCTCCACCGCACGCTTGTGGTTGGCCTTGGAGACGGTGGGGTCGTACAGCCCGGCACCCTTCAACAGCGAGGCCAGGAAGGCAGCCTGACTGGCGTTCAGGTGGGTGACGTCCTTGCCGTAGTAGGCCTGGGCGGCGCGCTGGATGCCGTAAGTGCCCCTGCCGAACCAGCTGGTGTTCAGATAGCCCTCGAGGATCTTGTCCTTGCTCATCCGGTTGTCGAGCTTGAGGGAGATCATCGCCTCGGTGAACTTGCGGCTCACCGTCTGGTTCTGCGTCAGATAGACGTTCTTGACGTACTGCTGGGTGATGGTCGAGCCGCCCTCGGTGACTCCCTTGCCGACGGTGCTCCACAGGGCGCGGGTCAGGCCCTTGAGGGAGACGCCGGGGTCGGAGTAGAAGCTCTCGTTCTCGGCGGCGAGCACCGCCCAGCGGACGTCCTCGGGTATGTCCTTCAGCGGCATCGCCTGCCGCTGCACCCAGCCGGTACGGGCCATCGGGGTGCCGTCGGACCAGAAGTAGACGTTGTCCTGCTGGGTGGCGTAACTGTTCAGGTTCTGCGGGATGTCGGTGGCCGCGTAGGCGCCGACGAGGAAGAGGCCCAGCAGACCGACGGCGCCCAGGAAGCCGCCGAGCCACTGACGCGGGGAGGGCAGCCAGCGGCGCCAGCCGGTGCGGTCGGAGTGGGGGTAGGCGGGGCGTAAACGGCGTAACGCGGGGGCGAGACGCTGCCGTAACGACTTCCAGGGGGACCGCTTGGGTGCCGCCCTGCGGCGGCGTGGGCGGCGGTGGTCAGCCGGCCGGCCACTACGCTGTGCTGTCCCGGTCACCCTCGAAAAATATCAACGATCTTCGCAGGTTCTCCACATACGAATACAACAGGAACGATCACATACCGATCAGTAAGGAACATGGTGGGCTTGAGACTTGGGTCACACTTGCGGCCGTGTGGCGCCGTTAACCTGGTCGCATGCCTCGCTATGAATACCGCTGCCGGACCTGCGGCGACACGTTCGAACTGAGCCGGCCGATGGCCGAGTCGTCGGCCCCCGCCGATTGCCCTGCGGGGCATGACGACACCGTGAAGTTGCTGTCGACGGTGGCGGTCGGAGGGACCGCCGCGGCGCAAGCAGCCGCCGCCCCCAAGGGAGGCGGCGGCTGCTGTGGTGGAGGGTGCTGCGGCTAGCGCGCCGCCTTCAGGAACTCCCTCAGGATCCGCTCACCTGCCAGAACGCCCCGCTCCGGCAACGCACTGATCGCCGGAGCGGTCCACTCGGCCTCCGCCAGTTCGCCGTGTCCGGGGCGCCAGCCCCGGTCCGCGGCCAGCAGCAGGTCGGCGTCCAGGAGCGAGTCGCCCGCGGCCAGCGTGAGGTCCGCGCCCGTGCGGCGGGCGACCTCGCGCATCGCCGCGCTCTTCGTCAGGGGTTTCGGGACCGCGTAGATCTTGCGGCCCTGCAACGACACCGTCCAACCGCGGTTCTCCGCCCAGACCGCCAGCTCCTTGACCCACTCCTCCGGCAGCAGCTCCCGCTCCACGACCAGGTAGGCGAAGAGGTCCTCGGCCACCCGGTGCTTGCGGACCCAGGCCGGGTCGGCCGTGGCCAGGAGGTGTTCGCGGACCTCGTCCAGCGGGGCGCACTCCTCCGCCAGCCGGGCCGTCACGGTCGCGTGCCAGTCCAGGTCGGAGACGCCGTCCACCAGCAGGTGGCCGCCGTTCGCGCAGATCGCGTACGTGGGAGCCGGGCCCGGCAGGTTGATGCGCTGGTACTGCTTACGGGTCCGGGTCGTGGTCGGCACGAAGACGGCCGCGTCACCGAGGTCGGTCAGCAGCTGCGCCGCCGTCTCCGTCATGAACGACAGCGGCCTGCTCTCGTGCACCTCGACGCAGAGCAGCCGGGGCGCCCGCGCGTCCGGCATGGTCAGCGCGAGGGCCGCCGCGGAGTAGATCAGCGTCCGGTCGAGGTCGCTCGCCACCAGCACCGGCATCAGACGTTCACCGCCCTGCCGTCGGCACCCGTCGCACCGCGCGTGAAGCGGGGATGGATCAAACCCACGCAGGTGTACGGCAGTTCGGCCACCTCTTCCACCGGTACCCCTCTCTGTTCGGCCAGCAGCTTCACATGGTCCAGGTCGGCGCCCGCCCCGGCCCGCGCCAGGATCTTCCACGGCACCCTGCGCAGCAGCACCCGCGTGGTCTCACCGACGCCCGGCTTGACCAGGTTCACGTCGTGGATGCCGAACTCCTCGCTGATCCGCTCGACGGCCGCCCAGCCCTCCCAGGTCGGCTCGCGGTCGCCGGACAGCAGCTCCTTGGCCTGCGCGTCGACCGCTTCGACGACCTCGGGGAAGCGGGCGGCGACGGCGTCGACGAAGTCCACGGAGACGTCGGCGCCGGCGAGTTCGCGGTAGAACTTGGCGCCGTGGAAGTCGTGCGGGCCGACCAGGTCGGAGCGCAGCACGGTGCGGGAAATCAGGCCGGAGACGGTCGAGTTGAGGCAGGCGGAGGGGATCAGGAAGTCCTCGCGGGTGCCGTACGTGCGGACGCAGGAGCCCGGGTCGGCCAGCACCGCGATCTCCGGGTCGAAGCCGGTGACTCCGTCGGAGGCCTCGAACTCCTTGACCGCGTCGGCGAGTTCGCGGGTGATGGCGCCCTTGCCGGTCCAGCCGTCCACGAACACGACGTCCTGCGGGTCGTGGTGGGCGGCGAGCCAGCGCAGCGCGTTGGCGTCGATACCGCGGCCCCGGACGATCGAGACGGCATAGTGCGGCAGGTCGAGGCCGTGCCGGAACTGGGCCCAGCGGCGCATCAGGACGCCGACGGGGGTGCCGGCGCGGGCCAGCGACACGAGGACGGGCCGCGGCGACCGCTCCGCGAGCACGACCTCGGTGACGGCGCCCACCGCCTGCGCGAGGCGGGTGGCCGTCGTCTCCAGCGCCGCGTGGAACAACTCCTGGTACTGCTCGCTGGGTTGGTACTCCACCGGCAGCGACTCCGCGTAGTGCGCGCCGCCGCTCTGGATGGCCTCCTCCCGCTCCTCGGTCGGCGCCTCCAGCGTGACGTCCGAGAGATCCTGGAGCAGCCAGCCGACTTCCTCCGGGGCGTACGAGGAGAAAGCTGGGCCGCGGAGGGGCTCGGGCAGCATGGCGGGCCTTTCGGGGACGTACGACGGGATGACCGCCAGCAGGACGTGCGGGATGTGGGCGGCGAGCTGGGCCAACAGGCCGTCCGGGGCGTGGAGTTGTGGGGTGTCGGCACAGGAGTCGACGACGGCGACGACGGCGTCGAAGCCGGCGCCCGCGACGTTGTACGCGTATCGGTCGCCGGGGCCGTCGGCGGGGTTGTCGTGGGCCGGGAAGGTTATGCGGCTGCGGATCGCGTAACCGGGATCGTCGACGGCGAGGACCGGGGAGCGGGTGGTGGTGGAGTAGGTGACCTCGGCGTCGGTGATCTGTTCCAGTTCGCGGGCGAGGCGGAGGGGGGCGTACATCAGCTCCTCGAAGCCGAGGATGTGTACGCGGTGGGCTGTGGTGGGGAGGGCCTCTGCGAGTCGGGCCGCCATGGTGGGGAGGGCGGATTCGAGGCGTATTCGGTGGCGGGGAGTGAAGCCGTGACGTCCGCCGTCGGGGAGGTTTCGGGGCCACAGCAGGTCCAGGCGGTGTGTTGCCGGGTGCGGCGCGGTGGGGGCTGGTCGCGCCCACGCGGCGGTAGCCGCAGATTCAACACAGCCCCGCGCCCCTGAGTGGGACACCTCATGCTGCGCTACAAGGGACTGCCCCTTTTCCAAGACACCTTCCGGCAGCTTCACAGTGCCCGAAGCCGCCGCCACCAAGTCCACCCTCGCGCCGATCTCCCGGGCGAACTCCTCCAGGCGTCCGGCGTCTGCGGCCGAGCGCATGTCGACCAGGGCCACCACCACGTAGCGGTCCCGGGGGTAGCGGGCGTGGAGGTCTCTGATCGTGTTCAGGATCGTGTTGCCCGTCGAGAACTCGTCGTCGACCAGGACCAGGGGGCCGTCGCCGGCCAGGAGGGCCGGATCTTCCGGGAGCAGTAGGTGGGACGTGGCGTGGGAGTGGGACTCCTCGAAGCCGCCCGCGGGTGCCACGCCCGGCACGGGGCGGCGCGTGGAGTGCAGGTACGGGGCCAGGCCCACGCCGTCCGCGACCGAGTGGCCGAGGCCGGTCGCCGTCTCCGCGTAGCCGAGGACCACCGCCTCGGCCGCCTCCTCGGCGCCCAACAACTCCCGCACCCTGCGGCCCAGGGTGAAGCCGTAGCCGTACACCACCGTCGGTGACTGGGGGACGTGCTTGCCGAGCACGTTGGACACCAAGAGATGCGCCCGCTTGGGGTTGCGGCGGAGGGCCAGGCCCAGCAGGTCGGTCAGCTTCTGGTCGCCGACGAGCTCGACACCGAGCCGCTCGGCGACCCAGCTGCCGGACCAGATGCCCTTGTTCACTGCGTTGATGATGTGCCCCAAAGTAGAGATAGTGCGGCTCAGCCGGGTATGCCCGCGGCGAGCAGGTCCACGAAGCTGACGTCCTCGCGTGCGACGCCGAAGACCTCGGCCCGCAGCATGGTCCGCTCGGCCCAGGCCCGGTGCGGCTTCACCTCGTTCATCTTGTTCGTGTACGCCGACCTCAGCACGCCTCCGCCGCCGCGCTCGGGGCGCAGGATGTCCGAGGCGTCCCCGAACTCCTCGTGACTGACGACGGACAGTGCGTGCACGGGCAGGACGTGGGTGGGGTGGATACAGGTCTTGCCCAGCAGACCGTTGGCCTGGTCGAGGGAGATCTCCCGGAGCAGGCCGTCCATCGCGTGCTCGATCAGTTTCTCGCGCAGTTCGACGGCCTGCCCCTCCAGGAAGGGGCTGGTGCGAAGAAGCGGCTTGAACATGCGCTCCGGGACGCGGAAGTACTCCCAGACCGGGCCGGTCACCGTGAACCCGGTGCCGTCGGCCCGCCCCAGCATGTTGACCACGTCGGCGATCACGGAGGCGATGATCTGGACGTCGTACGCCGTCATGTCGGGGGCCCGGCGCAGGCCGTACGAGGAGCAGAAGTCGGTCACGCCGAGGCGCAGCGCCAGCACGCGGTCGCGGTACTTCTCGACGGCGCGGGCGATGCCCTCCAGGGCCTCCACGCGCGACTCCCGGTACATCAGCTCGGGCGTCTCGAGGACCGGCATGCCGAACAGCCTGCGTCCGCTCGAGGCCTCGGCGCCCGCGAGGGCCTCCAGGAAGGGGACTCCGCGCTCTTCGGTGAACTTGGGGAACACGAACCCGGACAGCAACCGCACGGACGCGCCCAGGCGTCGTACGAGATCCGGGATCTGTTCGGGGGTGCGCACCCGGATGAAGAGCAGCGGCACGCAGTCGCCCTCGCGCGCGTCGAGGTCGGCGAACTGGCGGACGAGGTTCTCCTCGCCCGCCTGCACGTCCGCGTCGTCGATCGAGTCCTCCAGGCACAGCACCATCGAGACCACGCCGAGCCCCGCCTGCTTGACGATGTCGTCGGCGAGCCGCGGCCTGGTGGCCGGGCTGTAGAGCGTGGCGCCCAGGGCCGCGGAGAGCAGCCGGGCCGCGGAGTCCGCGCCGAACTCGCACGGCTCCTGGTGGAAGAGGCGCTGCCGCACCTCCGGGGCGATGTGCCCGAAATGACGCATAGAACTCCCCCGTGACGCAAGGTAAGGCTGTGGATTGGGTATTAGGTGGCCGGTAATAGTACGTACAAACCCATGTCAGGGGTTCCCACCGGGCATGAACTTCAGGTAACGCAGGACATGAACAGCCGAGTCGGCTGCTGTACCCCGCGTTGTCGTGACCAGGACCGAGAGGGCAGGATGACCGCATGACGCACGCGATGCTGAAGGGGTCGAACGTCCCGCTCGAAGCCACGACGGTGCGGGCCGTGCTGCGCTGGACGCCCGGACAGGGGGTTCCGGACGTCGACGCCTCCGCGCTGCTCCTCGGTCCCGACGGTCGTGTGCGCTCCGACGAGGACTTCGTCTTCTACAACCAGCCCCGGCATCCTTCCGGGAAGATCTGGTGGCTCGGCAAGAAGCGCCTCGCCGATGGTCCCACCGACACGATCCAGACAGATCTGGCCGGCGTCGAGACCGATGTCAGCCGGATTCTGCTGGTCGCATCGGCGGAGGACGTCACCTTCGACCGCGTACCCGGGCTGCGCATCCTGCTGTACGACGCGCGGATCGCCGAGGGCGAGCCGCTGATCACCTTCGACATCAAGCCGGAGACGGGCGCCGAGACGGCCCTGATCTGCGGCGAGCTCTACCGCCGCGGCGAGACGTGGAAGTTCCGTGCCCTGGGCGAGGGTTACTCGGACGGCCTGAAGGGCCTGGCCACGGACTACGGCATCTCGGTGGACGAGTCGGAGACCCAGGAGGAGCCGGCGGCACCGGACTTCTCCCACCCGCTCCCCCCGGAACAGCCGGCCCAGGTCCCCGTACAACCGGCCTACGGCTACCCGCAGGGCCCCCCGACGACCCAGCCGGCCTACGGCTACCCGCAACCGGCGGCGACAGGAGCGGCGGGCACCCAGTCCGGCTACGGCTACCCGCCTCCTGTGACGACGATCCCGAACCCGGACGTCCGACTGCCCCCTCAGGGACCTCAGTTCATCGGACGCTAGCGGGTCTACTTCTCCACCTTCGTCTTGTATCCCCGCCCCCACTGAAGTCCCCACCCGTACAACCGGTCCAGCTCGGCCTGGAAGCCGTACACGAACTTCACCTCGCGCCGGACGACCAGCTCACCCTTCACGTTCTCGATCATCACCACCGCGCAGGACCGGGCCTGTGGATGCCGCTCGTCGAGGTGGATCTCGATCCGCGGCCCGTTGCTCGGATACAGCGTCACGATCGCGTGCGTACGGTCGAACGCCGGCGTCTGGTCGTAGATGTACACGAACACCAGCAGCCGCTTGATCTCGTCCCGGTGATCGAGGTTGACGTACATCGTCTCCCCGGACGCCGACCCGAACCGGTCGTCACCGCTGAGCTTGACGTACGGCGGCGCGTTGACGTCCCCGAGGAAGTTCCCGAGCGGCTGTACGACGCCCTTCGTGCCGTCGGCCAGCTCGTACAGGCAGGCCAGGTCGAGGTCGACGTTGACCATGCTCTGGTTGTGCCCCATGACCTCCGGTGGTCGCAGCGCCTTGAAGGGGTGCCGCAGCAGGGACTCCCGCTGCGAGCCGCCTATGTCGGAGGTCCGCATCCGCCAGCTCAGGTTGACCCGCAGATGCCCGGTCGCCGCCCCCTGCTTGGTGAGCGAGACCTGGTTGTGCCGTTTGGTCAGTTCGATGGAGTTCGTGGCCGCGCTGCCGGAGTCGAAGTCGGCCGTACGCGATCCCAGCAGCCCGTCGAAGAAACCCATTCCCGCCCCCATGTATCACCTGAGCACCTGAAAAGACCGGCGGGGCGGCCGGAGGCCCGGCCGCCCCGCACAGAGCGTTCCCTCACCCGCAGGTGCGTCACACCCCGGACGAGACCTCAGTCTTCTCGTCCGAGCCCGTCGCTTTTCCCTCGGCCGCCGCCATCTTCTGGTTGCGGCGCACGGAGGACCAGAAGGACCAGCCGATCAGGACGACGCCGACGAGACCGGTGATGACCTCGTTGATCTCGTACTGGATGGTGACCATGAGGATCACGGCCAGCGCACCGATCGCGTAGTGCGCGCCGTGCTCCAGGTAGACGTAGTCGTCCAGGGTGCCCTGGCGGACCAGGTACACGGTGAGCGACCGGACGTACATCGCGCCGATGCCGAGACCCAGCGCCATGAGCACGATGTCGTTGGTGATGGCGAACGCGCCGATCACGCCGTCGAAGGAGAAGGACGCGTCCAGGACCTCGAGGTAGAGGAACATGAAGAACGCGGCCTGGCCGGCCAGCACGACCGGCGGCTTCTTCTTGCCGCTGCGCTCGGCCTCTTCCTCCTCCTCGTGCTCCCGCTCCTCCTCGGCTTCGAGACGGTCCTCGAAGTAGCCGGAGAGACCGCCGACGATCATGTACGTGATCAGACCGGCGATGCCGGAGATCAGCACCGTCTGCGCCTTGTCGGCGTGCCCGCCGCCGTGCTGGTGGGCGTGGGTGGCGAAGGTGAACGACGTGATCAGCAGGACGACCAGCGAGATGCAGACCGCCAGCATGTCGACCTTGCCGAGCTTGGCCAGCGGGCGCTCGATCCAGCGCAGCCACTGGATGTCCCGGTCCTCGAAGATGAAGTCCAGGAAGATCATCAGCAGGAACATGCCACCGAACGCGGCGATCGCCGGGTGCGCGTCGGTGACGAGTTCCTTGTAGTGGTCCTTGTTGTTGAGCGCGAGGTCGACCGCGTCGATCGGGCCGATCTTGGCGCTGATCGCGACGATGACGACCGGGAAGACCAGCCGCATGCCGAAGACCGCGATCAGGACACCGACGGTGAGGAAGATCTTCTGCCAGAAGGCGTTCATCTTCTTCAGGATCCCGGCGTTGACCACCGCGTTGTCGAACGACAGCGAGATCTCGAGGATGGAGAGGATCGCCACGATGCCGAAGGCCTCCCACCCCCCGTAGAGGACGGCCACAGCCAGGCCGATCGCGGTAATCGCGAACGACCAGCCGAAGGTTTTCAGAAGCACTGGCTAACCCAATCCTCGGCGTACGGGTCCCCCCGTGCCGCACTCGGCTTTACGAAACATTGACTCCGAAGTCTAGAGCGATGCCCCGGAGGCCGGACGCGTACCCCTGGCCAACTGCACGGAACTTCCATTCGCCCTGGTAGCGGTACACCTCGCCGAAGATCATCGCGGTCTCCGTGGAGGCGTCCTCGCTGAGGTCGTAGCGGGCGAGCTCCTGGCCGTCGGCCTGGTTGACGACGCGGATGAAGGCGTTGCTCACCTGGCCGAAGGTCTGGCCGCGCTCGTCGGCCATGTGGATCGAGACCGGGAAGACGATCTTCTCGCAGTGGGCCGGCACCTTGACCAGGTCGATCAGGATCGACTCGTCGTCGCCCTCGCCCTCGCCCGTGAGGTTGTCGCCGGTGTGCTCCACCGAGCCCTCCGGGCTCTTGAGCTGGTTGTAGAAGACGAAGTACTCGTCGCCCAGGACCCGGTTGCCCGCGCCGCACAGCAGGGCGCTGGCGTCGAGGTCGAAGTCGGCTCCGGTGGTGGAGCGAGCGTCCCAGCCGAGCCCGACCATCACCTGAGTGAGGTTGGGTGCGGCCTTGGACAGGGAGACGTTGCCCCCCTTGGCGAGCGTGACGCCCATGATGCTGGTCCTCCCCGAGATGGTGCTTCTTTGGTTGTCCTGCGCTCCCCCGGCGGGGGCACCGCCGGGCGCCGCACACGGACGGTGCGGCGCCGGGCGGTGAGGTCGGCCGGTCTCAGACGTTCACACCGAAGTCCTGCGCGATGCCGCGCAGGCCCGAGGCGTAGCCCTGGCCGATGGCCCGGAACTTCCACTCCGCACCGTGCCGGTACAGCTCGCCGAAGACCATGGCGGTCTCGGTCGAGGCGTCCTCGGAGAGGTCGTAGCGCGCGATCTCCGCCTCGCCCGCCTGGTTCACCACGCGGATGAACGCGTTGCGCACCTGGCCGAAGGACTGCTGGCGGTTCTCGGCGTCGTAGATCGAGACCGGGAAGACGATCTTGTCGACGTCGGCCGGGACGCCGGCGAGGTTGACCTTGATCTGCTCGTCGTCGCCCTCGCCCTCACCGGTGATGTTGTCGCCGGTGTGCTCGACCGAGCCGTCCGGGCTCTTGAGGTTGTTGAAGAAGACGAAGTTCGCGTCGCTGGCGACCTTGCCGGACGAGTCCACCAGCAGTGCGCTGGCGTCCAGGTCGAAGTCGGTGCCGGTGGTGGTGCGGACGTCCCACCCCAGACCGACGATGACCGCGGTCAGGCCCGGGGCCTCCTTGGTCAGCGATACGTTGCCGCCCTTGCTGAGGCTGACTCCCACGAGTCCTCCATTGGTGTCCAGGGGCGGGGAGCCCCGCCGTGCGTTTGATACCGGATCAACGACTCGATCCTAGTTACGGGTTCCCGACCCACGCAGGCCTTGGGACCTAACAATCACAGGGTGTCGAGCGCCTTCACGTACTCGTTCAGGTCACGGGCGTCCGGCAGCGCGTTGACCACGGTCCAGCGCACGACGCCCTCCTTGTCGATGACGAAGGTGCCGCGCACCGCGCAGCCCTTGTCCTCGGCGAAGACGCCGTAGGCCCGGGAGACCTCGCCGTGCGGCCAGAAGTCGCTGAGCAGCGGGTACTCCAGGCCCTCCTGCTCGGCGAAGACGCGCAGGGTGTGGATGGAGTCGTTGGAGACGGCGAACACCTGGGTGTCGCGGTCGGAGAACTGCGGCAGGTTGTCGCGCACCTCGCACAGCTCGCCGGTGCACACGCCGGTGAAGGCGAAGGGGTAGAAGAGCAGGATCACGTTCTTGCTGCCACGGAACTCGGAGAGCTTCACGGTGGCGCCGTGGTTGTCCTTGAGCTCGAAGTCGGGGGCCTTTTCGCCGACCTGGATCGCCATCGCAGTACGTCCCTTTCGGTGGGGCTGTTCGGGTGGTGGGACCAACCCTACGCAGCGATCACCGAGAGCCGGCGGACGGGCCGAGCACACCGCTCGACCCGTCCGGCGAGGCTACTTCTTGGTCTTGGCCGCCTTCGGCGTCACCAGCCGGCTGCCGCTCCAGTCCTTGCCCACGCTGACGCTCTTGGAGGCGGACAGCCCCGCCGTCGTCGCGGCTTCGGAGATGTCGCTCGGCTCGACGTATCCGTCACGGCCGGTCTTCGGCGTGAGGAGCAGGATCGACCCGCCTTCTTCGATGTACGTGGTGGCGTCCACCAGCGCATCGGTCAGGTCGCCGTCGTCATCGCGGAACCAGAGCACCACGGCATCGGCGACGTCGTCGTAGTCCTCGTCCACCAGGTCACTGCCGATGACTTCCTCAATGGCCTCGCGGAGTTCCTGGTCTACGTCGTCGTCGTAGCCGATCTCCTGGACCACCTGCTCGGGCTGGAAGCCCAGCCTCACGGCAGGGCTCGTCTCCGCGTGGTCCGCGGTCGCGCTCACGGGTTGCCTCCTGATCATGTCTTTGGGTATGTCTCAGCCACGCGCGTGCGCGCAGCGTTGGCCGTAGTCCACACGGGCGGGGCGGATCGCGCAAGTACCCGGCCGTTCAGACCGCCGAAACGGTGACGTTCCTGGCCGTGTCACCGCAACTCCAGCCACCTCACCGCTGCCGCAAGTGACCCACACCACACCCTTCTGCCCCCTTTGCGGCTTTGGGAACCCCGGGGAGCTGACGTAGGTCTCGGTTACCTCTCAGTAGAGATGACGTTTGCTTCCCCGAGGTACACGATGGGGAACGGTGCAGGCATACCGAAAAGCAGCTCGAAGCGAGCTCACAGCAGCCCTCTGACAGGTAAGGAACAGCGTGGCTTCCGGATCCGATCGCAACCCGATCATCATTGGCGGCCTTCCGAGTCAGGTTCCTGACTTCGATCCCGAGGAGACCCAGGAGTGGCTCGACTCCCTCGACGCCGCCGTCGACGAGCGCGGCCGTGAGCGGGCCCGCTATCTGATGCTGCGGCTGATCGAGCGGGCCCGCGAGAAGCGCGTGGCCGTGCCCGAGATGCGCAGCACGGACTACGTGAACACGATCCCCACCAGGGCGGAGCCGTTCTTCCCGGGCAACGAGGAGATCGAGCGCAAGGTCCTGAACGCGACCCGCTGGAACGCCGCGGTGATGGTCTCCCGCGCCCAGCGCCCGGGCATCGGCGTCGGCGGCCACATCGCCACCTTCGCGTCCTCCGCGTCCCTCTACGACGTGGGCTTCAACCACTTCTTCCGGGGCAAGGACGACGGTCTCGGCGGCGACCAGGTCTTCTTCCAGGGCCACGCCTCCCCCGGCATCTACGCACGCGCCTTCCTGCTCGACCGGCTGACCGAGGCGAACCTGGACGGGTTCCGCCAGGAGAAGTCGAAGGCGCCCAACGGCCTGTCCTCGTACCCGCACCCGCGGCTGATGCCGGACTTCTGGGAGTTCCCGACCGTGTCGATGGGCCTCGGCCCGATCGGCGCGATCTACCAGGCGCGGATGAACCGCTACATGCAGGCGCGCGGGATCGCCGACACGAGCAAGTCGCATGTGTGGGCGTTCCTCGGCGACGGCGAGATGGACGAGCCTGAGTCGCTCGGCCAGCTGACCATCGCCGCCCGCGAGCACCTGGACAACCTGACCTTCGTCGTCAACTGCAACCTGCAGCGCCTGGACGGCCCGGTGCGCGGCAACGGCAAGGTCATCCAGGAGCTGGAGTCCGTCTTCCGGGGCGCCGGCTGGAACGTGATCAAGCTGATCTGGGACCGCTCCTGGGACCCGCTGCTGGCCCAGGACCGCGACGGCATCCTGGTCAACCGGATGAACACGACGCCGGACGGCCAGTACCAGACGTACGCCACCGAGTCCGGCGCCTACATCCGCGACCACTTCTTCGGCGACGACCAGCGGCTGCGCGCGATGGTCGAGGGCATGACCGACGACCAGATCCTGCACCTGGGCCGCGGCGGTCACGACCACAGGAAGATCTTCGCGGCCTTCTCGGCGGCCAAGGCGCACAAGGGCCAGCCGACGGTGATCCTCGCGAAGACCATCAAGGGCTGGACCCTTGGCCCGAACTTCGAGGGCCGCAACGCCACGCACCAGATGAAGAAGCTGACGGTCGACGACCTCAAGGGCTTCCGCGACCGGCTGCACCTGCCGATCTCCGACAAGGAACTGGAGAGCGGGCTTCCGCCGTACTACCACCCGGGGCGGAACTCCGAGGAGATCCAGTACATGCACGACATGCGCAAGGGGCTCGGCGGGTACGTCCCGACCCGCGTCGTGCGCTCCAAGCCGCTCGCGCTGCCGGACGACAAGACGTACGCGAGCGTGAAGAAGGGCTCGGGCCACCAGTCGATCGCGACGACCATGGCCTTCGTCCGGCTCCTCAAGGACCTCATGCGGGACAAGGAGATCGGCAAGCGGTTCGTGCTGATCGCGCCGGACGAGTACCGCACCTTCGGCATGGACTCGTTCTTCCCGAGCGCGAAGATCTACAACCCGCTCGGCCAGCAGTACGAGTCCGTCGACCGCGATCTGCTGCTCGCCTACAAGGAGTCGCCGACCGGCCAGATGCTGCACGACGGCATCTCCGAGGCCGGCTGCACCGCCTCCCTCATCGCGGCGGGTTCGGCGTACGCCACGCACGGCGAACCGCTGATCCCGGTGTACGTCTTCTACTCGATGTTCGGTTTCCAGCGCACCGGCGACCAGTTCTGGCAGATGTCGGACCAGCTGGCGCGCGGTTTCGTGCTGGGCGCGACCGCGGGACGCACGACGCTGACCGGTGAGGGGCTGCAGCACGCCGACGGCCACTCGCAGCTGCTCGCCTCGACCAACCCGGGCTGTGTCGCGTACGACCCGGCGTACTCGTACGAGATCGCGCACATCGTGCAGGACGGTCTGCGGCGGATGTACGGCGGCGACGCGCAGCACCCGCACGGCGAGGACGTCTTCTACTACCTCACCGTCTACAACGAGCCCATCCAGCACCCGGCCGAGCCCGAGAACGTGGACGTCGAGGGCATCGTCAAGGGCATCCACCGCATCGCCGAGGCCGCCTCGGGGACGATCCCGGCGCAGATCATCGCGTCCGGTGTCGCCGTGCCGTGGGCGATCGAGGCGCAGAAGATCCTCGCCGAGGAGTGGAACGTCAAGGCGGACGTCTGGTCGGCGACCTCCTGGAACGAGCTGCGGCGCGACGCGGTGGCCGTGGAGGAGCACAACCTGCTGCACCCCGAGGAGGAGCAGCGGGTGCCGTACGTGACGCAGAAGCTGTCGGGTGCGCAGGGGCCGTTCGTGGCGGTGTCCGACTGGATGCGGGCGGTGCCGGACCAGATCTCCCGCTGGGTGCCGGGGACCTATCAGTCGCTGGGCGCCGACGGGTTCGGGTTCGCCGACACCCGGGGCGCGGCCCGGCGCTTCTTCCACATCGACGCGCAGTCGATCGTGGTGGGCGTGCTGACCGAGCTGGCCAAGGAGGGGAAGGTGGACCGCTCGGTGCTGAAGCAGGCCATCGACCGGTACCAGCTGCTCGACGTCTCGGCGGCCGATCCGGGGGCCGCGGGCGGAGACGCGTAACCGCGGTCCGCCCGCTTGTCCTTACGATGCGGGCATGAAGCAACAAACGGCTCAGGGGCGTTGGGAGCAGCTCACCCAACGCCCCTTGCTGGCGCTCGCGGTGGCCTTCGCCGTCGCCTATGCCGTGCCGATCGTGGACAACTCCGCGGGTCACCGGCTGACGGCCGCGTGCACGGTGGTGGAGTGGGTGGTGTGGGGGACGTTCGCCACCGACTATGTGGTGCGGGTGGGGCTGGCCCGGCGCCGCAGGGAGTTCGTCCGTACGCACTGGATGGATCTGTGCGCGGTCGTCCTGCCGATGCTCCAGCCGCTGCGCCTGCTGCGGATGGTGTCCACGCTCATACTCGTGGGCCGGCGTGCGCGCATGGCCTCGCAGATCCAGCTGACGACGTATGTCGCGGGGGCCGTCGTCGGGCTGCTGATGTTCGGGTCGCTGGCCGTGCTGTCGGCCGAACGCGACTCGCCGGACGGGAACATCCGGACACTGGGTGACGCGCTGTGGTGGTCCTTCACGACGATGACGACCGTCGGGTACGGGGACCACGCGCCGACCACCGGTCTGGGCCGGATGGTCGCGGTCGGGCTGATGCTCTCCGGGATCGCGCTGCTCGGTGTCATCACCGCGAACATCGCCGCCTGGTTCATCTCGCGCTTCGAGAAGGACGACGTGGAGGAACGCCGTCAGACGGAGGCGATCGAGGCGCTGACCGCGGAGGTGCGGGCGTTGCGGGCCGAGGTCGCGGAGTTGCGCGAGCCGCCGGTCCGGACCTGAGTCAGAAGGTCCACATCAGCGCCGCGGCCGTGTCGATCACGCCCAGGACCAGGGCGATCAGGGCGGGCACCGGGCGCGATCCCGCCCAGCGGCGGCCCATGGCCAGCCAGCCGCAGACGATCGCCACCGGGCCCAGAACAATCCCCAGTACGAAGAGGCCCGCGACCGCGCACACGGCTCCGACGATCCCGAGCGTCGCGCGATCCGGCCCGGACCGTGACCACGTCCGGCCACGTGAGCGGGGGTGCCTGCGCGTTCCGTGTCCGAAGCCCGCCATCATCAACTCCCTGGTCCCCTGGGTGTGTTCGGGGTTCTGGGAGTTCGGGTACCCCGCGAACGCGGCTCGATGTCCGGGCTCGCGGCGCGCTGTCCCCCTCCGACAGCGCGCCGCAGCACCGGTCCGCCCTCTCCGGAGGGCATGACCCACTGTGACCTGCGGCGCGTGCCGGGGGCGAGCGATCTTTAGCGTCTTCACCCTGATAGGCGAAGTCCCGGAAATTCCCGGGGAATTCGGCGGCTCGGAGGTGACCGGGTCACCGGCTCGGATGTGACCGGGCCACGGGTTCAGATGTGCCCGACGCCCGCGCCCGCCTCCGCGTTCGCGCCCCTCTTGGTCAGCAGGGCGACGAGGACGGCAACGACCGCGACGCCGCAGGCGACCAGCGACGCGAGGCTCATGCCGGAGACGAAGGTGTCGTGCGCGACGTCCGTGATCTTCGCGGCGATCGCCTCCGGGGTGCCCTTGGCGACCGGTGCCACTCCGACCTGGACCGCCTCGGAGGCCTGGTCCAGCTGGGCCGGGGTGAGCGCCGGCAGGCCGGCGGCCTTCCAGTTGCCCGCGAGGTCGCCGTCCACCTTGGAGGCCATGACGGCGCCCAGGACCGCCGTACCGAGGCTGCCGCCGATCTGCATCGCCGCCTGCTGGAGGCCGCCGGCGACTCCGGAGAGCTCCATCGGCGCGTTGCCGACGATGACCTCGGTGGCGCCGACCATGACCGGCGCGAGGCCGAGGCCGAGCAGGGCGAACCAGAGGGACATGACCGCGCTGCCGGTGTCCGTGTCCAGGGTGGACATCCCGAACATGGCGATCGCGACGGACGCCATGCCGCCGGCCAGCGGGATGCGCGGGCCCAGCCTGGTGATCATCGCGCCGGCGAGCGGGGAGCCGACGATCATCATCCCGGTGAGCGGGAGCAGATGGAGACCGGCGTCGATGGGCTTCATACCGTGCACGTTCTGGAGATAGAACGTCACGAAGAACAGGCCGCCCATGAACGCGATGGCCATCAGGACCATCAGCACGACACCCGCCGACAGCGGGACCGAGCGGAACAGGCCGAGCGGGATCAGCGGCTCCTTGACCTTCGTCTCCCAGAAGGAGAAGAGGGCGAAACCGAGGATCGAGGCGGCCAGGAACGCCCAGGTCTTCCCGTCGCCCCAGCCCCAGGCCGGAGCCTTGATCAGGGCCCACACCAGGCAGAACATCGCGCCGGAGAGCAGGGCGATGCCGAGCACGTCGAAGGACCGGGGCGCGTTCTCCGCGCGGTGGTCGAGCAGGATCAGCAGGCCCAGGAGCAGGGCGATCGCGCCGACCGGGACGTTGATGAAGAACACCGACTGCCAGTTGACGTGCTCCACGAGCACACCGCCGAGGATCGGGCCGCCCGCCGTGGAGGCGCCGATGACCATGCCCCAGATGCCGATGGCCATGTTGAGCTTCTCGGCCGGGAAGGTGGCCCGCAGCAGGCCGAGCGCGGCCGGCATCAGCAGGGCGCCGAACAGGCCCTGGAGGACGCGGAAGGTGACGACCGCGGCGATGGAGCTGGACAGCCCGATCGCGCCCGAGGCGGCGGCGAAGCCGGTCACGCCGATCAGGAAGGTCTGGCGGTGGCCGAAGCGGTCGCCGAGCTTGCCCGCGGTGATCAGGGAGACCGCGAGGGCCAGGAAGTAGCCGTTGGTGATCCACTGGACGTCGGCGAAGCTCGCCTTGAGGTCCTTCTGGATCGCCGGGTTGGCGATGGCCACGATGGTGCCGTCGAGGGCCACCATCATGACCCCTACGGCGACGGTTATCAGGGTGAACCAGGGGTGCCCGCGCAGCCCGGAGGCCGGCGAGCCGTCCGACGGGGCTGCCGGCGCCTTGTCCCCCGACCCCGTCGTCTCGATGGTGGTCTGACTAGTCATGTGTTCGAGGCTAGTGACAGCCACTGACAATTGACAAACCAATTCACAAGTCGGTAACTGACGCCTATGGAAACGTTGCGCGAACGCAAGAAACAGCGCACCCGGGACGCCCTGCTGAGGGCCGCCGTCGAGCTGTTCACCACGCGTGGGTACGAACGCACCACTGTCGACGACATCGCCGAGGCCGTCGACGTCTCGCAGCGCACCTTCTTCCGCTACTTCGCCGGCAAGGAGGAGGCCGCTCTCGCCCTCCAGGACCTGGTGGTGGCGCGGTTCGTCGAGGCGGTGCGCGAGCGGCCGCCCGGGGAGGCGCCGATGGACGCGCTGCGCCAGGCGGTGCTTCAGGGCTGGGAGACCCTCAACGAGGTGATCGAGGCCGTCGTACCGGTGGAGACGTATCTGCGCATGTACCGGGTGATCGAGTCGACCCCGGTGCTGCTCGCCGCGCATCTGCGGCGCGACCTGGAGACCGAGGACACCCTCGCGCGCGTGCTCGCCGAGCGGGAGGGCCTGGACGTCGACGCCGATCCGCGGCCGCGGCTGGCGGTGGCCGTCTTCGGCGGGGTGATGCGGGTGACCGAGCGGCAGTGGGGCACCGGCGAGGACATGACCCTCGACTCGATGCGCGAACTGACGATCTCGTACCTCGAACAGGTGGGTCCGGCACTCACGGAGAACTGGCGGACACGCTGAGACACACTGAGGTCATCGCCACGTTTATCGAAACGTGATACCCGTCACTCGGCTCACGCGAGACCCTCTCGTTCTCCTAGTGTGTCCTCCCAGTGACTTCCTTCGACACCTCCCCGCAACTGAACGTCTGGCGCGCGCTGCTCGCTCTGGCCGTCGTCTTCGTGATGCTGGCGACCACCGGCTGGACGGCCCTGCGCACCCACCGGAGCAGCACTCCGCTGCAGGCCTCGATCTCCTCGTGGGACCACGGCCGCCTGCACGGGCACCGGCTGCCGGACGCCGACGCGACCCCCGCGCGTCTGTCCCGTTTCTTCGCCTCGCTCACCGCTCAGGAGCGCGCCGAGCTCGCCCGCCGCTACCCGCTCGCGGTCGGCAACATGAACGGCGCCCCGGTCGCCCTGCGCTACCGGGCCAACAAGCTCGCGCTCGCCAAGCAGCGCAAGGTCGAGCGCAAGCGCATGCACGATCCGCGTCTGACGCCCGCCGGGCAGCAGGAGGCGGGCCGCCGTATGCACCGCTACGAGTCCCTGATGCACGAGGGCCGGCACATCCTCGCCTTCGACCCCGAGGGCTCGGGCCGGGTCGCCGAGGTGTTCGGCGATCTCCAGCACGCCCAGCGCGTGTCGGTGATCGTGCCGGGCGTCGACACCGACCTGCTCACCTTCCAGAAGACCAACCGCATGTACACGGCGCCGGTCGGCATGGCCAAGTCGCTGTACGCGGCCGAGAAGGCCGCGAGCCCCTCGACCCCGACGGCCGTGATCGCCTGGGCCGACTACACGGCACCGGCCGGGCTCGGCATCGACTCGGCGACCGCGATGCGCGCGGAGGACGGCGCGGTCCGGCTGAACGCCCTGGTGCGGGCCCTGCCCGGCAATGCGCCCGTCTCCCTCTTCTGCCACAGCTACGGCTCCGTGGTGTGCGGGGTCGCCGCGCACACGCTGCCGAGCCGGGTGGCCGACATAGCCGTGGCCGCGAGCCCCGGGATGCGGGTCAAGCGGGCCGCGAGCCTGCACACGAGCGCTCGCGTGTGGTCGATGCGGGACGCCACGGACTGGATCCAGGACGTGCCGTACATGGAGGTCGGCGGGCTGGGCCACGGCGCGGACCCGGTGTCGCGCGGGTTCGGGGCGCGGGTGCTCTCCGCCGAGGGCGCGAAGGGGCACGCGGGCTATTTCGAGCCCGGCACGGCGAGCCTGCTGAACTTCGCGGAGATCGGTGTTGGCGCGTACCAGTCGGTCGTGTGTGAGCGCGAGGATCAGGTGTGCCGCGCGGGTTTGTCCGGCGCGGCCGCGGCCGGACGCGCGTAGCACCGCAGGAACTGCGGTCTGCGCGGGGTGGCGACGAAGGAGCGGGTCACGCATACGATGAGCCGCATGGGTGACGTACTGGCCGGATTTCATGCCGCCTGGGAGTTCGAGTCCGACTCCGTGCTCATCCGTTACGAACGGGGCATTCGAACACCCAAGCTCTTCCAGGCACTCGGTGAGCGTCGTGTTCCCCTTGAGGCGATCTCGGGGGTGACGTTGGCCCCGGGCAAGCGCGGCACGGTCGTGCTGCGGGCCGAACTGCGGGACGGCGCCGACCCGTTGCTGGAGGCGGCCGCGGGGCAGCTGAAGGAAGGGTGCGATCCGTACCGGCTGGTGCTGCCGGCCGAGAAGGAGACGCTGGCCGAGTACTACGCCGACGAACTGAAGGCCGCGCTGGGCGACGGGGCGGCTCCGGCGGACCGGTTCCTGGTGGCCGCGCCCGAGGCGCCGCGGCAGTTCAAGGCGTACGACGCGAAGGCGTCCTTCGACGGGAAGACCGTCGGCTTCCGGTGGTTCTGGACCGGGGCGTCGTCGGCGAAGTGGAAGGCCGGGGACCAGAGCTTCCCGGTCGCGGAGCTGGCGGGCGTGGAGTGGCGCTCGCCGGAGGTCTTCGAGGGGCATCTACGACTGCTGCGACGTGACGGAGCGCCGGCTCCGGCCCAGCCCGACCAGGATCCGGCGGCGGTGGTGTTCGGGCTTGGGTACGGGCCGGTGCACGAGTCGTTGCCGTTCGCGGCGGCCGTCTTGGCGGCGGTACGCAGCAGCGGAGCGACGGTCGCGGTGTCGGCCGGCGCATCGAGGCGCGATCCGGCCGACATCGCCGAGAGGATCCGGCATCTGGGGGAGCTGCATCAGGCAGGCCTGGTGACGGACGAGGAGTTCTCTGTGAAGAAAGCGGAGTTGCTCGCAGAGCTCTGAGGTTGTTCGTCGACTGCGGGCCGTCCGTGGCTGGTCGCGCAGTTCCCCGCGCCCCTAGGGACGTCTACTCGCGGCCCGCCGAGGAGAACCGCATGTCTGGGTATCGATCGCCCGCCACCTTCGACGCGATCGGCTCCAGGGCCGCCAGCTCGTCCTCCGTCAGTACGATCCTCGCCGCCGCCGTGTTCTCCTCCACCCGCGTCGGCTTGCGGGTGCCCGGGATCGGGACGACCGGGAGGTCGTGGACCGTGGCCTGCCGCTGGGCCCAGGCCAGGGCGATCTGGCCCAGGGAGACGCCGTGGGCCTCGGCCACCGTGCGGATGGGGTCCAGGAGGGTCAGGTTCGCGGCCGCGTTCTCGCCGGTGAAGCGGGGCTGTGTGCGCCGGTAGTCGCCGTCGCCGAGGTCCTTGTCGGCGTTGGCGAAGGCACCGGTGAGGAAGCCACGTCCGAGCGGGGAGTACGGCACCAGGGCCACGCCCAGCTCACGGGCGGCCGGCACCACCCGCGCCTCGATGTCCCGGCTGAACAGCGACCACTCCGACTGCACCGCGGCGATCGGGTGCACGCCCTGCGCGGCCCGCAGCTCGTCCGCGGTGACCTCGCTCAGGCCCAGGTGCTTCACCTTGCCCTCGCGCACCAGCTCGGCCATGACGCCGACGGTCTGCTCGATCGGCACGTTCACATCGCGCCGGTGCATGTAGTAGAGGTCGATCACGTCGACGTCGAGGCGCTTCAGGCTCGCCTCGACGGCCTGACGGATGTACGAGGGTTCGTTGCGGATGATCCGCCGGGTCGGCTCACCGGGCGGGATCATCAGGGCGAACTTGGTGGCGATCACGACCTCGTCGCGGTGGGCCCTGAAGAACGGGGAGAGGAACTTCTCGTTCTCCCCGTCGCCGTAGGCGTCCGCCGTGTCGTAGAGCGTGACGCCCAGCTCCAGGGCCCGCTCCAGGGTGGCCCGGGACCCCTTCTCGTCCGAGGGGCCGTACACGGCGAAGTTCATGCCCATGCAGCCCAGGCCCTGCACGCCGACCTCGGGGCCGGTGTCGCCGAGTCGTACGGTCGGGATCCTGCCGTTCGTCATCGCACCTTCTCCGACTCGTAGGCGCGGGCGCGGTCCGCGTCCGCATAGAAGCTGATCTTCCGGTCGAGCACCGCGAGCGTGTCCTGGAGCTCGGCGATCCGGGCGAGCACGTCCCGCCGGGTCGCCTCGAGGAGCTCGAAGCGGGCGCCGAAGGTGTGGTCGCCCTCGCGCACCAGTTCCGCGTACCGCACCATGTCGGCGACCGGCATACCGGTGAGCCGGAGCTTGCCGACGAGGTCCAGCCAGTCCAGGTCGCGGTTGCTGTAACGGCGCTGGCCGGTGTGCGAGCGGTCCACGTGCGGCATGAGCCCGATCCGCTCGTACCAGCGGAGGGTGTGCGCGGTCAGCCCGGTGAAGGCGACGACCTCGCTGATCGTGTAGCTGTCCTGGCCTTCGGGGCGCCGATGGGGGTGGGGCGGGGCACCGCAGGCGTCGGTCCTGGTGGGGGTGGTCTCCATCACCGTCATGCCTCAACGCTATGGCCTTGGAGTGCACTCCAAGCAAGCGGAACCCATAAGAAATAGGCGCAGCGGAAATCGGCACGACATCGCGTGGTGGCGGTCGCTAGCGTGCGGGACATGAGTCTCGTACGACGTGCCGTGCCCGAGGACGCGCCGGAGGTACTGCGGCTGCGCCAGGTGATGATCGACTCGATGCCGGGGTCCGACGGTTCCACAGGATGGCACGTCGAGTCGCTGCCCGTCCTGCGGGAGCGGCTGGGCGAGGCGGACGGGGACTTCGCGGCGTTCGTCGTCGAGCATCCGGAGCGGCCGGGGGCGCTCGGGGCGCTGGTGGTCGGGACGGTGGACTACCGGATCGGGAAGGCGGGCAATCCGCACGGCCTGGCCGGGTACGTCTTCAGCGTCGCGACCGACCCGGACGCCCGCCGTCGCGGCTACGCACGCGCGTGCATGGAGGAGCTCCTCCTCTGGTTCCGCGAACGGGGCGCCGGCCAGGTCATGCTCACGGCATCCGTGCAGGCCGAGCCGCTCTACGAGTCCCTCGGCTTCGTCCACAAGCCGGACCCCACGATGATTCTGAAGCTCTGATCGGCATAGTCTCGACGGCATGTCGCTCAAGAGCCTCGCGCTGATCGAGAACTGGCCGGTTCCCACCGCCGCGGCGGGCGTGGTGCGCGCCGACGGGACGGTGCTCGGCACCCACGGCCCGGCGGACCGCCGCTTCCCGCTGGCCTCGGTCACCAAGCCGCTCGCCGCGTACGCCGCGCTGGTCGCGTACGAGGAGGGGGCGATCGAACTCGACGAGCCGGCCGGGCCGCCCGGGTCGACCGTCCGCCATCTCCTCGCCCACACCTCGGGGCTCGCCTTCGACGAACACCGGGTGACGGCTCCGCCCGGGGAGCGCCGTCTGTACTCCAACGCCGGTTTCGAGCAGCTCGGCGACCACATCGCGAAGGCGACGGAGATCCCGTTCGCCGAGTACCTGCGGCAGGCGGTGCTGGAGCCGCTCGGGATGACGGCCACCTCCCTGGCGGGCTCCCCGGCGAAGGACGGCGTCTCGACGGTGGCCGACCTGCTCCGTTTCGCGGCGGAGGTGCAGCTGCCGCGCCTGCTGGACCCGCGCACGGTCGCCGCCGCGATGACGGTCCAGTACCCCGGCACGAAGGGCGTCCTCCCCGGCTACGGCCACCAGAACCCCAACGACTGGGGCCTCGGCTTCGAGATCCGCGACTCCAAGTCCCCGCACTGGACGGGCAGTTCGTCGTCCCCGCGCACCTTCGGTCACTTCGGCCAGTCGGGTACGTTCCTGTGGCTCGACCCGGACGCGGGACTGGCCTGCGTGGCCCTGACGGACCGGGCCTTCGGGCCGTGGGCGGTCGAGGTGTGGCCGGGCTTCACGGACGCGGTGCTCGCGGAGGCATGACCCCGGCTCCGTCGGCCCGCCGGGCCAGCACCTCCGAGGTGAGCCGCTCGATGGCGGGGCGCAGGGGGCGGGGTTCGCCGAGGGGGCGCCAGTCTTCTACGGAGACGGGGCGTCCCTGCGCTCGGACCTGAGCGGCGAGTGAGCCGAAGGCGCCGTTGTCGCGTACGGCCGTCACGAAGACGAAGGCGTCGCAGCCAGTGGCGCGGATGCGTTCCAGGAACTCGGCCGCGAACGCCGCCGGATACTCCGTGGGGCAGGTGCGCGCGTACATCGAGAAGACGCCGATGCGCACCTCCCCGTCCGCGGAGACGTGCACGACGAGCGGCTCGCCGATGCCCGCCTCGGGGTGTGGTTCGACACGCTCGCCCGGCTCCAGGTCCGAGACCAGGCCGTCGCGGACCCGTATGTCGAGGAGCAGCATTTCGATGAGCTCCAGAAGGGGCTCCTCGGAACTGCCGTACGCCGACTCGATGATCTCCAGGAAGCGGTCCGCCTCCGCGTCAGGCAACCGGCTCGCCGTCCTCCTGACCGCCTCGTTGCGCCGCACCGCCAGATGCAGCTCGAAGTCCCGCAGCTTCGCGCCCACGATCGGCATCCCGCTCACCGCGACCAGCAGGAACAGCGCACCGCCTACCAGCAGCGCCACGCTCCCGGCCTGGTTCCCGCCCGTGAACACCGCCGCGATCCCGCTGACTGCGAGCACTCCGCCGATTCCGGCCGCGGCCTGCTGCTGTCGCCTGGTCAGCGGCACCGGTTCGCTGTGCTCGCTCGCCTCGGCCTCGACCTGCCGCATCTCCCCCTCAGCCATGCGGCCGATGATAGGTCAGCAACCTTTGAGGACAAGGGAGTTGAAGAGGCGCACGCGTCCGGCGTCAGCGGACCATCTCCCACACCAGTACCTCCGCCGCCGTAACCCCCACCGCGTCCAGATCCTTCGCGTCCGTGATCCGTGCCGCGTCCCCCGCCCCCAACTCCGCCCCGTCCAGCCGCACTTCGCCCCGCACCACATGCACGTACACGAACGCCCCGTCCGGCACCGCCGTCCGCTCCCCCGCCGACAGGCGGCGCACGTGCAGCATCGCGCCTGCCTCCGGGACCGCGTACGGCGTGGAGTCGGCGATGCCGTGGACGATCTCGTAGGCGGGGTCGCCGCCCGGCCGAAGCGGGGCCAGCCACATCTGGACGAAGGTCAGGGGCTCTTCCGCGTCGTTGCGCTCCACGTGCCGGACGCCCGCCGCCGCGCTCAGCCGCTGGACGTCGCCCGCCCGGACCGTGGTCTCGTGGCCCGCCGAGTCGCGATGCGTCAGCTCGCCCTCGACCACCCAGGTGACGATCTCGGTGTGGCTGTGCGGATGCTCGTCGAAGCCCGCGCCGGGCGCGAGCCGCTCCTCGTTGCAGGCGATCACCGCGCCGAAGCGGAGGTTGTCCGGGTCGTAGTGCGGGCCGAAGGAGAAGGCATGGTACGAGTCGATGCCTGCCGCGGGGTCGCCGCCTCGGTAGCGCTCCGCGGCGCGCCGTACGTCCATCACGTACCCCACGGTAGCGGTGCCCCGGCTACGCACACTCCCGTCCGGATAAGGCAGTCTTGTCCCCGTGCCCGAACCCGAAGCCAGCAAGCGTCCAGCCGTACCGCCCGCCGTTCATCCGCACTCCGCGACCCTGAAGCGGCTGGAGCAGTCCTCCGGATCTCTCGCCGCGCAGGCCATCGCGCGCATGGACGAGTCGCTGTCCTGGTACCGGGCGATGCCCCCGGAGAACCGTTCCTGGATCGGACTGGTGGCACAAGCCGGTATCGCCGCCTTTACCGAGTGGTTCCGGCATCCAGACGCCCCGCAGGCCATCTCCACCGATGTGTTCGGGACCGCTCCTCGCGAGCTGACCCGGGCCATCACGCTGCGGCAGACCGTCGAGATGGTGCGCACCACCATCGAGGTCATGGAGAGCGCGATCGACGAGGTCGCGGCTCCGGGGGACGAGGGGGTGCTGCGCGAGGCCCTGCTCGTCTACGCCCGCGAGATCGCCTTCGCCACCGCCCAGGTGTACGCCCAGGCCGCCGAGGCACGCGGTGCCTGGGACGCCAGGCTGGAGTCGCTGGTCGTCAACGCCGTGCTCAGCGGCGAGGCCGACGAAGGCGCGGTGAGCAGGGCCGCGGCCCTCGGGTGGAACGCGCCCGAGCATGTGTGTGTGGTGCTGGGTACGGCTCCCGACGGGGACTCCGAGCTGACGGTGGAAGCGATTCGGCGGGCTGCCCGGCACGCCAAGCTGCAGGTCCTCACCGGTGTGCTCGGGGACCGGCTCGTCGTGATCGCCGGTGGCAGCGACAATCCCATCGGTGTCGCCAAGTCGCTGATCGGGCCTTATGCCGCGGGGCCGGTGGTCGCCGGGCCCGTCGTACCGGATCTGCTCGCCGCCACCCGGTCCGCGCAGGCCGCGGCCGCCGGGCTCAAGGCCTGTTCCGCCTGGCAGGACGCCCCGCGCCCGGTCCTGGCGGACGACCTGCTTCCGGAACGGGCCATCGCCGGGGATCCGAGTGCGCGCGAGCAGTTGGTGGAGGAGATCTACAGACCGCTGGAGGAGGCGGGGTCCGCGCTTCTGGAGACGCTCTCCGTCTATCTCGAACAGGCGAGCAGTCTGGAGGGCGCGGCCCGGATGCTCTTCGTGCATCCGAACACCGTGCGCTACCGGCTTCGACGTGTGACTGACGTCACCGGCTGGTCACCCTCGGATGTACGTTCGGCGTTCACGTTGCGGATCGCGCTGATCCTGGGGCGTCTGGCCGATGGAGATCTCCCGGCCTAGGCTTTTGTCGGGGGCCCACAAAACCCCCTCGTGTTCTTCGTCCCTGTCCCCACGGGCGGCCGTGGCCGTCCACAAGAGAGAGTGTGAGAGTGCTCGTACTCGTCGCTCCCGGCCAGGGCGCCCAGACGCCCGGCTTCCTGACTCCCTGGCTCGACCTCCCCGGTGCCGCCGACCGCGTCGCCGCGTGGTCGGACGCCATCGGCCTGGACCTCGCCCACTACGGCACCCAGGCCGACGCCGACGCCATTCGGGACACGGCTGTCGCCCAGCCGCTCCTCGTCGCGGCCGGGATCCTGTCCGCCGCGGCACTCGGTGACATCTCCGACATCGCGCCGGGCGCCGTCGCCGGACATTCCGTCGGTGAGATCACCGCCGCCGCCTTCGCCGGTGTCCTCGACGACACCGCCGCGCTGGCCCTCGTACGCAGGCGTGGTCTGGCGATGGCCGAGGCCGCCGCGATCACCGGGACCGGCATGTCGGCGCTGCTCGGCGGCGACCCCGAGGTCTCCGTCGCGCACCTGGAGAAGCTCGGCCTGACCCCGGCGAACGTGAACGGCGCGGGCCAGATCGTCGCCGCGGGCACCCTGGAGCAGCTCGCCGCGCTGAACGAGGAGCCCCCGGCGGGCGTCCGCAAGGTCATCGCCCTGAAGGTGGCCGGCGCCTTCCACACGCACCACATGGCCCCCGCGGTCGACGCGCTGGCCAAGGCCGCCGCCGATCTGACGCCGGGCGACCCGACGGTCACGTATGTCTCGAACAAGGACGGGCAGACGGTCGCCACCGGCGCCGAGGTGCTGGAGCGCCTGGTCGGCCAGGTCGCCAACCCGGTCCGCTGGGACCTGTGCATGGAGACGTTCAAGGAGCTCGGCGCGACCGCGATCATCGAGGTCTCCCCCGGTGGCACGCTGGTCGGCCTCGCCAAGCGCGCGCTGCCGGGCGTGAAGACGCTCGCGCTCAAGACCCCCGACGACCTCGACGCGGCTCGCGATCTCATCGCCGAGCACAGTGCCTGAGAAGGAGCCCGAGAGCATGTCGAAGATCAAGCCCAGCAAGGGCGCCCCGTACGCGCGCATCCTCGGTGTGGGCGGCTACCGCCCCGTCCGCGTGGTGCCGAACGAGGTGATCCTCGAGACGATCGACTCCTCCGACGAGTGGATCCGTTCGCGCTCCGGCATCGAGACCCGGCACTGGGCGAACGACCAGGAGACCGTCGCCGCGATGTCCATCGAGGCGTCCGGCAAGGCGATCGCCGACGCCGGGATCTCCGCCGAGCAGATCGGCGGCGTGATCGTCTCGACCGTCTCGCACTTCAAGCAGACCCCGGCCGTCGCGACCGAGATCGCCGACAAGCTGGGCACGAACAAGGCCGCCGCGTTCGACATCTCGGCGGGCTGCGCGGGCTTCGGTTACGGCCTCACGCTCGCCAAGGGCATGATCGTCGAGGGCTCCGCGGAGTACGTCCTCGTCATCGGCGTGGAGCGGCTGTCCGACCTCACCGACCTCGAGGACCGGGCCACCGCCTTCCTGTTCGGCGACGGCGCGGGCGCGGTCGTGGTGGGCCCGGCGAAGGAGCCGGCGATCGGCCCGACCGTCTGGGGCTCCGAGGGCGACAAGTCGGAGACCATCAAGCAGACCGTGGCGTGGACCGAGTACGACTCCACGGGCAAGTTCCCTGCGATCACGCAGGAGGGCCAGGCGGTGTTCCGCTGGGCCGTGTTCGAGATGGCGAAGGTCGCCCAGCAGGCGCTGGACGCGGCCGGAATCAGCGCGAACGACCTGGACGTCTTCATTCCCCACCAGGCCAACGAGCGGATCATCGACTCGATGGTGAAGACGCTGAAACTGCCGGAGCACGTCACGGTCGCGCGTGACGTACGCACCACCGGCAACACCTCGGCCGCCTCGATCCCGCTCGCGATGGAGCGGCTTCTGGCGACCGGTGAGGCGAAGAGCGGCGACACCGCGCTCGTCATCGGCTTCGGGGCGGGTCTCGTCTACGCCGCGACTGTCGTTACCCTCCCCTAGGCACTCCGTGCCGGATCACACGTCCGGTACGGGAGCATCACTGCCAAACCCTCTGGATCACAAAGAAGGAGCGCCTGACATGGCCGCCACTCAGGAAGAGATCGTCGCCGGTCTCGCCGACATCGTGAACGAGATCGCCGGCATCCCGGTTGAGGACGTCCAGCTGGACAAGTCCTTCACCGACGACCTGGACGTCGACTCGCTGTCCATGGTCGAGGTCGTCGTCGCCGCCGAAGAGCGCTTCGACGTCAAGATCCCGGACGAGGACGTCAAGAACCTCAAGACGGTCGGCGACGCGACCGACTACATCCTCAAGCACCAGGCCTGAGTTCACCCTCTAGGCCCCGGCTGCCTGGCCCCGCCACCCGGCGGTGGCGCCGTTTGATCCCCGTAATTGGAGAAAGATTTCCCGTGAGCCCGACCAATCGCACCGTGGTCGTCACCGGTATCGGCGCAACCACACCGCTGGGTGGCGACGCAGCCTCTACCTGGGAGGGCCTGATCGCCGGCAAGTCCGGTGTGAAGCCCCTGGAGCAGGAGTGGGCCGCCGAGCAGGCGGTCCGTATCGCGGCGCCGGTCGCCGTGGAGCCCACCGAGGTCATCCCGCGGCCGCAGGCCCGCCGCCTGGACCGCTCGGCGCAGTTCGCGCTGGTCGCGGCCAAGGAGGCCTGGGCGGACGCCGGTTTCACCGACAAGGCGGGCGAGGACGGCAACGTCGACCCCGACCGCCTCGGCGCGGTCATCGCCTCCGGCATCGGTGGCGTGACGACCCTCCTCGACCAGTACGACGTGCTCAAGGAGAAGGGCGTCCGCCGCGTCTCCCCGCACACCGTCCCCATGCTGATGCCGAACGGCCCCTCGGCCAACGTGGGTCTGCTGGTGGGCGCCCGGGCGGGCGTGCACACGCCGGTCTCCGCGTGCGCCTCCGGCGCCGAGGCCATCGGCTACGCCATCGAGATGATCCGCACCGGCCGCGCCGACGTGGTCGTCGCGGGTGGCACCGAGGCGGCCATCCACCCGCTGCCCATCGCCGCGTTCGGCAACATGATGGCGATGTCCAAGAACAACGAGAACCCCGAGGGTGCCTCGCGTCCCTACGACACCGCCCGTGACGGCTTCGTCCTCGGCGAGGGCGCGGGCGTCGTGGTCCTGGAGTCCGCCGAGCACGCCGCCAAGCGCGGTGCGCGGGTGTACGCCGAGGCGGTCGGGCAGGGCATCTCCGCCGACGGCCACGACATCGTGCAGCCGGAGCCGGAGGGTCGCGGCATCTCGGCCGCGCTGCAGCACCTGATGGAGGGCACCGACCTGGACCCGGCGGAGATCGTGCACGTCAACGCGCACGCGACGTCGACACCGGCCGGTGACATCGCCGAGCTGAAGGCGCTGCGCAAGGTGTTCGGCGACGACGCGGACCACATGGCGGTCTCCGCGACGAAGTCGATGACCGGTCACCTGCTCGGCGGCGCCGGCGGCATCGAGACGGTCGCGACCGTGCTCGCCCTGTACCACCGGGTGGCTCCGCCGACCATCAACGTCGAGAACCTCGACCCGGAGGCGGAGGCCAACGCGGACGTCGTCCGCGGCGAAGCCCGCAAGCTGCCCGTGGAGGGCCGCATCGCCGCGCTGAACGACTCGTTCGGCTTCGGCGGGCACAACGTGGTGCTGGCGTTCCGCACGATCTGAGAATCGCTCGTACGCAACTGAAGGGCCCCCACCGGTCGGTGGGGGCCCTTCGGTGTGTACTCGGTGTGTACGGAAGCTCAGACGACCTGGTGCAGCCAGCGCACCGGCGCTCCCTCGCCCGCGTACCGGAACGGCTCCAGCTCGTCGTCCCACGGCTTGCCCAGGAGCTTGGCGATCTCCGCCTCCAGGTCGGTCTCGCCGCGCTGGGAGCGGGTCAGAGCCGCCCGTAGGCGGTCCTCCGGGATCAGGATGTCGCCGTGGATGCCGGTGACCGCGTGGAAGATGCCGAGGTCGGGGGTGCAGCTGTAGCGCTCGCCCTCGGCCTTGGCGCAGGGCTCGGCCGTGACCTCGAAGCGGAGCAGGTGCCAGCCTCTGAGGGCCGACGCCAGTTTGGAGGCGGTGCCGACCTCGCCCTGCCAGGAGAACTCCGAGCGCCAGGTGCCGGGTGCGGCCGGCTGCCGGATCCAGTCGAGGTTGACGCGCGTGCCGAGCACTCCGGCGACGGCCCACTCGACGTGCGGGCACAGCGCGCGCGGAGCGGAGTGCACGTACAGAACTCCACGTGTCGTCACCGGGACCTCCGGGCAGAACAGGACGATCTTGCGAACTGGCGGACGGTGTGGCCGGGCAGCCACGTTGATGGCGAGGCTACCGTGCGGCGGCGCAAGGAGTGTGACGTACCGTCGGTCCCGATGCGCCGAAACGCCCGCCATTCACCCGGCAGGACGCTTGTACGGGTGTGAACCGTTGCAGCGGACCGAGATCGGGAACTCTCGCGCGTTGTTATGGGAGGACACCTCCACATACGTCGACCGAGGGGAACAGCAGCGGATGCGGAAGCCTGGGGCTTTGCTCGCAAGCGTCGCGGCGACGGCCGTTCTGGGTGGTGCCGTCGGCTGTGACGCCGTCGGCGGCAACTCCGCCGGGCCGACCGGGGCCAAGGCGCACAGCGCGCGGACGACGGCGCCGGCGTGGGACGCGAGCCCGGCGTCGATCGCCGCCGTCGGGGACTCCATCACCCGCGGCTTCGACGCGTGCACGGTGCTGTCGGACTGCCCGGAGGTGTCCTGGGCGACCGGCACGAGCACCAAGGTCGACAGTCTCGCCGTAAGACTGCTGGGGAAGGCGAAGGCGGCCGAGGCCAGCTGGAACTACGCGGTGACCGGGGCGCGGATGGCCGATCTGCCCGGGCAGATGGCGCGGGCGGCGGCGAGGAAGCCGCAGTTGGTGACGGTGATGGTCGGAGCGAATGACGCGTGCCGGTCGTCGACCTCGGCGATGACCTCGGTGGCCGAGTTCCGGGCCGACTTCGAGGACGCGCTGGGCACCCTGCGTGACGATCTGCCGAAGGCGCAGGTGTACGTGGCGAGCGTGCCGAACCTGAAGCGGCTGTGGTCCCAGGGGCGGACCAACGAGCTGGGCAAGCAGGTGTGGAAGCTCGGGATCTGCCCGTCGATGCTGGGCGACGCGGACGCGCTGGACTCGGCGGCGACCCTGCGGCGGGACACCGTGCAGAAGCGGGTGGAGGCGTACAACGGGGTGCTGAAGGAGGTGTGCGGGAAGGACCGGCGGTGCCGGTTCGACGGGGGCGCGGTGTACGACTACCGGTTCGGGACCGACCAGTTGAGCCACTGGGACTGGTTCCATCCGAGTGTGAACGGTCAGGCGCGGCTCGCGGAGATCGCCTACCGCGCCGTCACGGCGAAGGAGTCGTGAGCCGGACAGGCCGGTGACCTAGAGTTCCGCTCATGAGCGAACACTTCGGCACACTTTCCGACGGCACCCCGGTGCACCGCTGGACCCTGGAGCGGGCCGGCGTGCGGGTGCGGATCCTGTCGTATGGCGGCATCGTGCAGTCGGTGGAGGTCCCGGACCGGGACGGCCGTACCGGGAACGTGGTGCTGGGGTTCGCCGAGCTGGACGGATATCTGAGCTGCCCGGGGCCTTACTTCGGGGCCCTGATCGGCCGGTACGCCAACCGGATCGCCGGTGGCCGCTTCCCGCTGGACGGCGTGACGTACGCCCTGGAGCCCAACAACGCGCCCAACTCCCTGCACGGCGGCGGGCGCGGCTTCGACAAGCGGGTGTGGGACGTGACGCCGGTGGCGGACGGGGTACGGCTGTCGCGGGTGAGCGAGCACGGGGAGGAGGGCTTCCCGGGGCGCCTCGACGTCTCGGCGACCTACACGCTCGACGACACCGGCTCGCTGCGGATCGCGTACGAGGCGGTGACCGACGCGCCGACCGTCGTGAACCTGACGAACCACTCGTACTGGAACCTGGCCGGCTCCGGCCACGCGGGCGGCCATGAACTGCGGCTCGACGCCTCCCGCTACACCCCCGTCGACGCCGACCTGATCCCGACCGGCGAGCTCGCCGAGGTGGCGGGGACGCGCTTCGACTTCCGGGAGACGAGGAAGGTCGGCTCCGGGTACGACCACAACTTCGTGCTGACCGGCGGGGTCACCCAGACGCCGCGCGAGGTGGCCGAGCTGCACGACCCGGCGTCCGGCCGCGTCCTGACCGTGACGACCACCGAGCCCGGCCTCCAGCTGTACACCGCCGACCACCTGCCCGAGCCCTTCGCCCCCGGCGACGGCGTGGCGCTGGAGACCCAGCACTTCCCGGACTCCCCGAACCAGCCGGACTTCCCGGGGACGGTACTGCGGCCGGGCGGGGTGTTCCGCTCGACGACCGTGTACGGCTTCACGACCCGGTAGCCGGGCCCTGGGAACACACGAGCCCCGGTCCAGGGGTCAGGTCCCGGACCGGGGCTGTTCGTGGGGGTTCTTGTCCCGGATCAGACGTTAATAGTCGCGGTGAGGCGGCGGTCCGTGATCGAGCGGCTGACCTGGATCTCGTACGAACCCTTCACAAACGACCAGGCACGCGCCGTCTCGTCCCAGACCTCGAAGGCGCGCCGGGGCAGTTCGACGACGGCTTCGACGACCTCCCCCGGGCCCGCCTCCACACCCGCGAACCCGGCCAGCCAGCGCACCGGACGCCCCGCGTCCGCCTCCCCCGGCGCCAGGTACACCTGCACGACCTCCCGCCCCGCCCGCTCCCCGGAGTTGCGCACGCGCACCCGGACCGTGGTGCCTTCGACCTCCGCCGACTCATAGGTCCAGTCGGTGTAGCCGAGGCCGTGCCCGAAGGGGTACGAGGGGGTCCGGCCCTCCTTCTCCCAGGCGCGGTAGCCGATGAAGACGTCCTCGGTGTACGGCAGTTCGCCGTCGGCCGGGGTCACCTGTGTCACCGGGGCGTCGGACAGGGAGCCCCAGGTGGTGGGGAGCCGGCCGCCCGGCTCGTGCGCGCCGGTCAGCACGTCGGCCAGGGCCGCGCCGCCCTCCTGGCCGGGGAACCAGCTGAGCAGTACGGCGGCGACCTCGTCCCGCCACGGGAGTTCGACCGGGGAGCCGGAGTTCACGACCACCACCGTGTTCGGGTTGGCGGCGGCGACGGCGCGGACCAGTTCGTCCTGGCGGCCGGGGAGGGCGAGGTCCCCCCGGTCGAAGCCCTCGGACTCGACGCGGTCGGTGGTGGCGACCACGACGACGGCGGTGTCGGCGGCGCGGGCGGCCTCGACGGCCTCGGCGATCAGCTCGTCGGGGTCGCGCTGCGGCTCCTGGTGGGCCAGGGCGAAGGCGACGACCTTGAAGGGGATCTCCTCGGGGAGCGCGAAGACGTAGGTGAGGGAGACGTCGACCGGTTCGCCGGCGGTGAGTTCGGCCTGGGCGCGGGGTACCGGGGAGCCGAAGAAGGCCTCGAAGGGGTCGCTGTCGTCGGCGGGGCGCTGGACGTCGTCGTAGTACGTGGTGCCGTCCACGGCGAGGGTGAAGTGGCCTGTGCCCTTGATGCCGAAGGTGTGCGGGCCGGAGTCGCGCGGGGTGAAGGTGCCGGTCAGCTCGACGGTGTGCAGGCGGTCGTGGGTGACGCCCTCGGGGAGGTCGGTGCCCATCCACTGGAGCTGGCCGTTGGGGGCGGAGCCGGTGCCGATGACGTTCCCGTCGGCGTCCCGGCAGACCGCCCTGAGGCTGAACCCCTTGTCGGCGACGGCGAGTTCGGTGTTGGGGTCGGCGCCGACGGCGTAGGTGACATCGGGCAGGACGGCGGTGAGGCCGTCGAGCGGGGAGACGATCCGGGCCGGGAAGACGGTGGCCGAGCCGCCGCCGAGGACCCGGGCGTCGCGGGCGGCGGCGCCGATGAGGGCGACGGTGCCGGGCTTCAGGGGCAGGGCCCTGTCGCCGTTCTCGACGGTGGTGTCGTTCTTGACGGTGGTGTCGTTCTTGACGAGGACGAAGGCGCGGCGGGCGATCTCGCGGGCCAGGGCCTCGCCGTCGACCGTCGCCGGGAGTTCGGTGACGGCCGGTTCGGCGCCTTCCAGGGCGCCCACGCGGGCGGCGAGCCGCAGGACGTTGCGGACGGCCTCGTCGACCGTCGGCTCCTCGACCTTCCCGTCGCGGACGGCCTGGGCGAGGGCCTCGCCGTAGACGGTCTTCGGCCCCGGCATGGCGACGTCGAGCCCGCCCTCGACGGCACCGACCGTCGAGCGCCCGGCCATCCAGTCGGAGACGTTGTAGCCGTCGAAGCCCCACTCGCCGCGCAGCACCTCGTTCACGAGATACCGGTGCTCGGTCATCGTCGTGCCGTTGACCGTGTTGTAGGCGGTCATGATGCCCCACGGGTGGGCGTTCTCGACGATGATCTCGAAGGGGCTCAAGTAGAGCTCGCGCAGGGCGCGTTCGCTCACCAGGTTGTTCACCGTGAAGCGGTCGGTCTCGGCGTCGTTGGCGACGAAGTGCTTGACGGTGGTGCCGACGCCGCCTTCCTGTACGCCCGTCACGTACCCCGCGCCGATGTGTCCCGTCAGGTACGGGTCCTCGCTGTACGCCTCGAAGTGCCGTCCGCCGAGCGGGGAGCGATGGAGGTTGACCGTCGGGGCGAGCAGCACATGCACGCCCTTGCGGCGGGCCTCCTGGGCGAGCAGGGTGCCGGCGCGGCGGGCGAGCGCCGGGTCCCAGGTGGCGGCGAGGGCGGTCGGGGAGGGCAGGGCGATCGACGGGTCGTCGGCGGTCCAGCGCACGCCCCGGACACCGATCGGCCCGTCGGACATGACGAGGGACTGCAGGCCGATCTCCGGCAGTTCGGGCAGCGACCACATGTCCTGGCCGGCCAGCAGCCGGGCCTTCGCGTCCAGGTCCAGCTTGCCGAGGGCCGCCTCCACGGCCGCCGCACGGGCCTGATCGGCCGGGTTTCCCGGGGTAGCCGCCATCGCGGTGCCTCCTCGTCGAGTCATGTCGTCCTGGCACCCATCGTGCACCCGCTACCTGTAACGCGGTAGGTTTCGTTATCGTGCCGTAATAATCACAGAACTCGGATGCCGTACGGTGACGCCATGAACGCCAGGGTCAGGAGCGAGGAGCGGCGCGCGGAGATAGTCCGGGCGGCGCTGGAAGTGATCGCCGAGCGCGGTTACCGGGGCGCGAGCCTGGCCGCGGTGGCGGAGCGGGTCGGGCTCACCCAGCAGGGGCTGCTGCACCACTTCCCGACCAAGGAGGCGCTGCTCGTCGCGGTGCTGGAGGAACGGGACCAGTGGGACGCCGTACCGGCGACGCAGTGGCGGGTCGATCTCCTCGCCTCCCTCGTCGAGTACAACGCGATGCGCCCCGGCATCATCCAGACCTTCTCGGCGCTGCTGGGCGAGAGCGTGACGGAGGGGCACCCGGCGCGCGGGTACTTCACGGACCGCTACCGCCAGGTGCGGGAGAGCATGGCGGCGGTCCTGCGCACCGAGTACGGCGACCGCCTCCCGAACGGCCTGACCCCGGAACGCACGGCCCCTCTGCTGGTCGCGGTGATGGACGGCCTCCAGTACCAGTGGCTGCTGGACCCGGAGTCGGTGGACATGCCGGGCGCGTTCCGGGACTTCCTCAGCCTGCTGGGCGAGAGCGTGGAGTGACGGCGACGACTTCGACCTCCACCAGCGCCTCCGGCCGGAACAGCCGCGGTACCTCGAAGGTCATGCTGGTCGGTGGGGTGCCGGTGAGGAACTGCCTTCGTACGGTCCCGTATTCGGCGAGCTTGGTGATGTCGGTCAGGTAGGTGCGGATGTTGATGATGTCCGCCAGGGTCGCGCCGTGGGCCCTCAGGAGGACGTCGATCGTTTCGAAGACGCCGCGTGACTGATCCGCCAGTGTCTCGCCCTCGGCTATCTGGCCGGAGAGGAACAACAGGGCGCCGCCGTCGGCGTGTTCGACGCGGGCGACCTGGGAGTAGTACGGGGTCAGGGGCTGGGGTGCGCCGGCGGGGTTGCCCAGGGTGATCTGCATGCCTCTGACGCTAGGTCGGCCGCTGTGATGCCACAAGCGAATGTCTAGCATGGCTGACATGCCAAACCCGCATCACTCGCAGCGCGAACCGGAGTTGTCCACCGTGTGGTTGCGGGCGTTCCTCGATGTCGCCCGGCACGGGTCCTTCACCGGGGCCGCGCGGGGGCTCGGGTGGACCCAGTCGGCCGTGTCGCGGCAGATCGCCTCGCTGGAGCAGGCGTTGGGGGGCGGCCCGCTCTTCGACCGGCTGCCCCGCGGGGTGCGGCTCACCGAGGCCGGGCGGGTGCTCGTGCCGTACGCGGAGACCGTCACCGACGCCCTGCACGGCGCCGGACGTGAGCTGGCCGCGTTGCGTGAAGTGGCGGGCGGGCGGCTGCGGTTCGGGGCCTTCCCCACCGCCGACGCGGCGCTGGTCCCGCACGCCCTCGCCGCCTTCCGCGCCCGTCACCCCCGCGTCCGCCTCTCCCGCGAGGAGGGCCTCACCCCACGCCTCCTGGACCGGCTGACCGCCGGCCACCTCGACCTCGCGGTCGTCTCCACGACACCGGGCGCGCCCCTGGAGTCGTACGACCTGCACCACCTCCTCGACGAGTCCCTGTACGTCGCCGTCCCCGCCGGCCACCCCCTCACCGGGTCCGGCCCCGTCCGGCTCGGCCGGCTCGCCGACGCCGACTGGATCTCCGGCGGCCCCCGCCCCGAGGGCACGCTCCTCGACGCGGCCGTGCGCCAGGGCTTCCGCCCGCGCATCGCGCACGTCGTCGGCGAGTGGACCGCCAAACAGGGGTACGTCGCCGCGGGCCTCGGCGTGGCCCTGGTCCCGGCGCTCGCCGCGGAGTCGGTCCGCCCGGACGTCGTCCTGCTGCCGGTGCTCGACGAAGGTGCCCCGGCCCGGGCGGTGTACGCGGCGACGGCCCGCGGGCGGACGCCGGCCCCGGCGGCCGAGGCCTTCGTCGGGGCGCTGCGGGAGGCGGCCGGGAAGATCCCCGCCTAGGCCCTGCCGGACAGGCCCCGAGTCCCACCCCATGGCGTAGACCACTTCCGTCACGCGATACTGCGTCCGTCCGCACCACGCTCCCCCACCACGGCGACGGAAGGACTCAACTCCCTTGAATTCCCTACGTGTTCGGATCATCGTCCTCGGACTGGCCCTCACCGCGGGGCTCTCCGCCCCCGCCACGGCCACGGCCACTGCGGCCGAGAGTCCCGCTCCCTCCCCCACCGTCGAGGAACAGCGACTCGACAAGGCCGTACCGCAGGAGATCCTCCGCCGGTCCGGGTTCGACGACGTGGCGCCGCGCCTGGAAGGGGAGTTGGGCGAGGCGCACTCCTACGCACAGGCCCGGCGGATCCTCGTGCACGAGGGGTCGGCGCTATGGCGGCGGGCCGTGGACCGGGCGCAGGGGCGTGGTCCGGCGGGCGGGGATCTGAGTCGGGACGACGACCGGCCGTTGTACTGGGCGCGGCTCGGGATGACGAGGGAAGTACGGACGTGGGAGCCGGAGTTCGGGCTCAGTGACGGTCAACGTGCGGCTCTGCTGGGCGAGTTGGAGAAGACCTCCCGCGGGCAGACCGACGTCCGCTATTCGCACGGAAAGAAGATGAGGCGGATCCTCGTCACCGGCTTCGACCCGTTCACGCTGGACCGGGACATCCGGATCTCCAATCCGTCCGGGGCGACCGCGCTCGCGCTCGACGGGAGCGTGATCCGGACGGCGGAAGGGCCGGCGCGGGTCGAGACCGTCGTATTCCCGGTGCGGTGGCAGGACTTCACCGACGGGACGGTGGAGCGGACGTTGCGGCCGTATCTGAAGAAGGTGGATCTGTTCACGACCGTGAGTCAGGGGCGGGTCGGGCGGTTCGACGTGGAGCGGACCAACGGGGCCTGGCGGGGCGGGTTTCCGGACAACGACAACATCGGGCGGACCGAGACCGTCCCGGTGAGCGATCCGGCCTCGCAGCCGCAGTGGACGACAACGACCTTGCCGTACAAGGAGATTGTGGCCGCGGACACGGGGCGTTTCCCGGTGTACGACCACACCGAGGTGACCGAGATACCGGCGGGAGGGACGGCCGCGGTGGTGCGGCCGGACGGGCCGACCGAGGGGTCCACGGCGCGTGCCGGGGGCGGCGGGAACTATCTCTCCAACGAGATCGCCTACCGCGCGACGCTGCTGCGCGACCGGCTCGGGCTGCACGACACGCTGCCGGGCGGGCATGTGCACACGCCGGTGCTCCAGTTCGGGGCGGGGAACACGGATCCGGCGACCGGGGCGGTGACCGATCCGGAGTTCGTGCAGAACCGGGTGGACATCATCGCTCAGGTGCGGTCGATCATCACCGTTGCGGCGGACGTGACCTTCAGGAAGTAGCCGGCTCGTCCTCGTCTTCGTCCTCGTCCTCGTCCTCGGTGATCTCCTCGCCCAGCAGGTCGCGGGCCATCAGCGTGGCGCCCGCGACCGCGCCGGGCATCAGGAACACCGCGACGAACGGCACCACGAAGGCGAGGGCCAGCGGGGTGCCGAAGCCCCAGACCAGGGTCCTGCGGGAGCGCAGGAGGGTGAGGCGGGCGCGGAGTTCGACGCCACGGCGCTGGAGGGCGACGGCGGCGAGTTCCTCGGTGAGGAAGAAGCCGGTGACGAAGAAGCCGAGCACCGGGACGACGGTCTGGCCGACCAGCGGGAGGAACCCGCAGGCGAAGAGCAGGATGCCCCAGAGCAGGGCGCGCACGAGGATGCGCAGGCTGTCGCGGGCCGAGATCCACAGCTCGCGCCAGAGCGGGAGGCCGGACTCGGGGGCGGTGCCGTCCGGGGAGACGTCGCGGTCGACCTTCTCGGAGAGGTTCTCGTAGAAGGGCTGGCCGATCAGGAGCGTTACGGCGGTGAAGGTGAGGACGGACAGGAGGAGGCCGAGGGCGAAGAGCACGGCGGTGAGGAAACCCCGGAAGAGGCCCTGCCAGGGGCTGGACCAGTCGTCGGCGAAGGGGGTCGCCCAGCCGACGAAGTCCTCGCCCCACATCGCCAGCGCGACGAGCGCCACCACATACAGAACGAGGGTTATCAGGCCCGGCAGCAGGCCGAAGCCGTACTGCTTGCCGTGGCGGGCTACCCAGCGTTGGCCCTTCAGGAGGTACGTGAAGCCTGCCCCAAGATCGCGCATGGGGAAGACTTTACCGGGGAGGGTTCGGCCTCGGTCATGCCGGTGAAACGGCGACCACGATTCCCTGGTCGCCCGCCGGTGACACCGCCGCCGACACCCGTACCGCCGCCGCCCTCGCGATGCGGCCCGCACGGTTGGCCGCTGCCAGCATCAGGGGCTGGAGTTGTTCCAGGGCCGACACCACCAGCTCCTCGCCGGCTATCAGCACCGGGCGGGCCGCCTTCGTCGTCGCCGCCGCTGCCTCCGTGAGGTCGGCCAGGGGTGGGAGGGTTGCCCGGACCACGCCCGCTCCGGCCGCCGCCGCGCGTTCCGCCAACGCCACCTGGAGCGGCATCAGAGGGGCCAGGGCTGCCGTCAACGCGTCGGCTATGCGGCGGAGTTCGGGGGACGAGTCCCGTAGGACGTCCGCCGCCGCCCGCAGAATCGGGGTCACGGCGAGCAGCGTGCCCGCCGCCACGCCCGCCGCGGCCGGCAGCAGCGGGGACGTCGCCTCCACCAGGTCGCCCATCGCGTCCGCGAACTCCTCGACCGCCGGTTCCACCGCGTCCAGGATCGGCAGGAGGCTGTCGCCGAGGGCGGTCAGGAGGGCCTGGGCCGGTTCGCTGACCGGGTGGACGGCTAGGGGGGCGCCGGTCGTGCCGAGGCGGGTCAGGGTGTCGACTATGCGGTAGAAGGCCTCCTGGGCCTGGGGCGACGCGCTCGCCTCGGCCAGTTCGGCCGTGGTCTCCCGCAGTACGCGCAGCACCTCCGCGCCGGAACCGTCCCTCGGGTCGAAGGTGTTGATCGCGATCCTGGTGATGTTCCCGGCCGTGTCCAGGAGTTGGCCGGTGATGTCGGTCGTGTTCCGTGCCATGCGCAGCACGTCGTCCCTGGTCGGGAGCGAAGGGATCGTTGCCATGGGCTCTCCTCGCCTCACGGGCGTCGCCGGCGGTCCGCCCCCAGCATGCCCCCTTCCGGGCGCCCGGTATGCGCCATCCGGGGTATCCGTGACGCCGACTCCCTCTTGTTGAGGTTGAGTCGAACAGGTACATCTCGCCGTACCGATCTACGGAAGCCCCGGAGGAGGTACGCGTGCGCACCACGAGAACCGTCCTTGCGAGACCCGCTCTGATCGCCACCGTCGCACTGACCGGCTCGTTCCTGCTCACCCCCTATGTCGCCGACGCCCGCCCGAAACCACCGGTCCGGGAGGGCTCGGCCCCCGACCACCGGGCGGCGAAGACCCCGGAGTCCGCGGCGCGAAGGGCCCTCGACGACCGGTCGGCCCCCGCCCTCGACGCCACCCGCGGCTACCCGCGCCGGCAGGTCCTCTCCCCCGACCCGGAGAACCCCGCCGACAAGTCCATCAAGCTCGGCCTCACCCCGTACCACGCCATCGCCCCGAGGCTGAACGCCCTCCAGGCGCTGGGCGACCGGGTGAGCGTCGAGGTCACCGGCCGCTCGGCGGGTGGGCACCGGCTGTACCTGGTCACCGTCACCGCGCCGGAGTCGGCCCGCGCCGCCCGGGCGCAGGAGCGGATGCGCGAGCTGATCGAGAACGCGCCCACGGTCGCCGCCAAGTCGCTTGAGATCAAGGCGGGTTACAAGGCCCCGGTCTTCTTCAACAACAACATCCACGGCAACGAGTGGGAGGGCACCGACGCCTCCCTCGGTCTCATCGAGCAGCTCGCCACCGCGAGGGACACCAGGACCAAGGAGCTCCTCGCCCACACCCGGCTCTACTTCAACATCACCGCGAACCCGGACGGCCGTATCGCCGGAACCCGGGCGAACGCCAACGGCTTCGACCTGAACCGGGACTTCGTCACCGCCTCGCAGCCCGAGGTGCGGGCGATGCGGCAGATCGAGATCGACAAGCAGCCGGCCGCGATGCTGGATCTGCACGGGTACGTCAACGGCACCCTCATCGAGCCGACGACTCCCCCGCACGGCGAGAACTACGAGTACGACCTCTTCCTCAAGAACACCTATGCCAACGCCCTCGGCATGGAGGCCGCCGTCAACGGCCTCGGTTACACACCGCAGAAGGACGGCGTCGAGCCGGTCCAGATCCCCTTCCGGGACCAGCAGGAGGGCTGGGACGACTGGCCGCCGATCTTCACCCCGCAGTACGCGGCCTTCCACGGCACGGTCGCCGCGCACACGGTGGAGATCCCCCTCGCCGTCAACAACGAGGAGTACGACACCCTGCCGGTCGCGGAACTGCGCCGCCGCGCCTCCGTCAACGTGGCCGTCGCGGGCGCCGCCATGAAGGCGACGCTGAACTTCGTGCAGAGCAGTCGGAGTTCACTGATCGCCGACCAGATCGAGGTCTTCCGGCGCGGGGCGGCGGGCGCGGCCCAGGTGCCGGTGAGCACGGAGACCGTGCCGGGGGTGCCGGGGATCGGGCCGGAGGACGTCTACACGACCGACTTCCCGCGCGCGTACGTGATTCCGGCGGGCGCCGGAGGGAGCGCCGGGGCCGGGTCCACCGCCGCCGCCCGTCTCGTCGACCACCTCGTCGCCAACGACGTGCGCGTCTCCCGCGCGAGCCGCGCCTTCCGGCTCGGCGGACGGTCGTATCCGAAGGGCACGTACGTCGTCGACATGCACCAGCCCAAGCGCGGTCTCGCCAACTCCCTGCTCGGGGACGGGCGGGACATCAGCGACAAGGTGTCGGTGATGTACGACATCTCGGGCTGGAGTCTGGGGCGGCTGTGGGGTGCGACGGTCACGCCCGTGACGTCCGGAAGCCTGAAGGACGTGCCACTGCGGGCTGTTGCCGCGGCCACGCCCGTCGCATATCTCCCGCCGCGCGGCGACCTTCGGCTGGGTCTGACCGATCCACAGGAGTTCGCGGCGCTCAACTCCCTTCTTCAGCAAGGCGTTCCGGTACGACGGTCGGCCGACGGCAGTGTGATCGTCCCGGCGTCGGCGCGCGCGAAGGCCGCGGTGGCGGCGGACACGTACGACGTCGCCTTCGACGTGGCATCGGGCAGCCATGCCACAACTCCCCTTCCCCGCCTGCGTGTTGCCGCCGCCGTCACTCCCGGTGAGCTGTTCGCGCTGCGGGAGATGGGCTTCGAGGTCACACCGGTGTCGACGGATGTGCTGAACGCCGGGTTCGACTGGTCTTCGGCCGATGTGCTGTTCGTGTCGGCGGGGCTGGAGTACGGCGACCTGAACGAAAGCGCGCGTAAGGCCCTCGACGCCTTCCTCGACGCCGGGCACGGCTTCGTCGGCCGTGGGGCCGTGGGCGCGGCCCTCGACTCGGCGGCCGGTCTGCTGGCCGCGAAGCCGGTCGAGGGCAACGGGGACGCCAACGGCGTGGTGCGCGTGGTGAATTCGGGGCCGGTGACCGCGGGCGCCCCGGACTACGGGTTCGTGTACGCGCCGGTGTGGTTCACGGACCTGGGTCCCGGCGTCCGGGTGGAGCAGTCGTACGCGACGAGCGGTCTCCTCCTGTCCGGGCACTGGAGGCCGCTCGGCGACGGTTCCGGCGGCCCCGCCGCGGCGGCCGGGCGAGCCTCGGTCGTCAGTGGCCCGCATGCCGTCCTGTTCGGCACCGAACCCCTCTTCCGGGATCATCCGAAGGGGGAATTCGCGCAGGTCGGACGGGCGTTGATCACAATGGCCCGGTAGCACGACGGCTCGTACGAACAGCGGTTCAGGTGAGGAGAGCGGATGACTCAGGAGATCCACGGCACCGTCGCCGACGGCTTCGAGGCGGTGCGCGAGGAGTTCGCCGCGTTCGTGGCGGGGGAACTGCCGGACTACGAGGGCCAGTTGTGCGCGTACGTGCACGGCAGAAGGGTCGTCGACCTGTGGGCCGGTGAGGGTGTCGGACCGGACTCCCTCTTCGGTGTCTTCTCGTCGACCAAGGGCGCCGCCCATCTGGTGGTCGCGCTGCTCGTGCAGGAGGGCACGCTGGAGCTGGATCGCAAAGTGACGTACTACTGGCCGGAGTTCGGGGCCGAGGGCAAGGGCCAGCTGACCCTGCGCGATCTGCTGGCCCACCGGTCCGGAGTGATCGGTCTCGACGCGGGCTTCACCGACGACGAGCTGGCCGACGACCGCGCGATCGCCGAACGGCTCGCGGACCAGCGGCCGTTCTGGCGTCCCGGCACGGCGTTCGGCTACCACGCGCTGGTCATCGGCGCGCTCACCGGCGAGGTGGTGCGGCGGGCCACCGGCCGTACGCTCCAGGAGGTGTACGAGGAGCGCGTGCGGGCGCCGTACGCGCTGGACTTCTTCCTGGGGCTGCCCGAGGCGCTGGAGCCCCGCTTCCGGTCGGTGCAGCCGATGGCTCCGACGCCGGCACAGCAAGTGGTGCTGGACGCGACGCCGAAGGGGCCGCATTCGCTCACGTCGATCGCCTTCAACACGCATGTGCCCGAGCCGGGGGACCTGGTGGACTACGCCAACTCCCGTGCCGTGCGCGCCAAGGGGCCGGCGTCGGCGGGCGGGGTGGCCGCGGCACGGGGGCTGGCCGGGATGTACGCGGCGGCGATCAGCGAGGTGGCGGAGCGGCCGCCGCTGCTGAAGCCGGACACCATGGCCGAGGTCGGCCAGATCCACTCGACCGGGTACGACCTGGTGGCCCGGGCGCACAAGTCCTTCGGGCTCGGCTTCCAGGCGGTCTTCTCCGACCCCTGGTACCCGTTCCTGGGCGCGGGCGCCTTCGGCCACAGCGGCGCGAGCGGCTCCCAGGCCTTCGCGGACCCGCGCAGCGGGGTCGCCTACGGCTACGCGCGCCGACGGGTGGCCTACCCGGGCGGGGCCGCTCCGGAGAACGACCGGTTGGTGAAGGCCGTGCACGCGGCGGCACTGGCGAGCTGACCGCGGACCGGAGCAAGGACAGAAACGGACCGGAGCAAAGACAGAAGCCGCACCCCACGTCCTAGGGTGCGGCCTCCGTCCTACGCAACGAGCGGTGTCACACCAGCGTCACGCTGATGTTCCCCCGCGTCGCCTTCGAGTACGGGCAGACCTGGTGGGCCTTCTCCAGGAGGGCCCGGGCGGTGTCGGTGTCCGTGTTCGGGATGGTCGCCGAGATCTCGACGATGATGCCGAAGCCGTCGTCGTTCCTGCCGATGCCGACCTTCGCGGTGACCGTGGAGCCGGAGAGGTCGGCCCGCTCCTGGCGGGCGACGACGCCGAGGGCGCCCTGGAAGCAGGCGCTGTACCCGGCGGCGAACAGCTGCTCGGGGTTGGTGCCCTCGCCGCTGCCGCCCATCTCCTTCGGCGGGTTCACGACGACGTCGAGCCGGCCGTCGTCGGTGGCGACCCGGCCGTCACGGCCGTTCTCGGCGGTGGCGACGGCGGTGTACAGGACGTCGGTCTGCTGAATGGACATGCGGTGTCCTCCTCCTCGGTCCGCCGTGACTCGCGCCCACGATCGACGACGGAATTCGGAAAGAAGTTACCGCATGCCGGAAACAGCAGGGAAGAGGCCTCTCGGCCTCGGAAGACCTACAGCTTGACGATCATCTTTCCGGTGTTGTCGCCGCGCAGGACCCCGAGGAACGCCTCCAGGTTGTTCTCGATGCCCTCGACGACGGTCTCGCGGTACTTCAGCTGCCCGGCGGCCACCCACGGGCCGACCTCGGAGACGAACTGCTGCTGAAGGTCGTAGTGGTCGCCCACCAGGAAGCCCTCGATGCGGCCGCGGGTCTGGATGAGGCGGGCGAGGTTGCGCGGGCCCGGCACCGGCTCGGTGCTGTTGTAGACCGAGATCATGCCGCAGACCGCGATCCGGCCGCCCTGGTTGAGGGAACCGATGGCCGCCTCCAGGTGGTCGCCGCCGACGTTGTCGAAGTACACGTCGACACCGTCGGGCGCGGCCTCGCGCAGCTGCGCGCTCACCTTGCCGGTCTTGTAGTTGAAGGCCGCGTCGAAGCCGTACTCCTCGACGAGCAGCTTGACCTTCTCGTCGGAGCCGGCCGAGCCGATGACCCGGGAGGCGCCCTTGAGCTTGGCGATCTGGCCGACCTGGCTGCCCACGGCACCCGCGGCGCCGGACACGAACACGGAGTCGCCCTCCTTGAAGGAGGCGGTGCGCAGCAGGCCGGCGTAGGCGGTGAGGCCGGTCATGCCGAGGACGCCGAGATAGGTGGAGAGGGGGGCGGCCTCGGGGTCGACCTTCACGACGTTCTTCGCGTCGGTGGCCGCGTACTCGCGCCAGCCGAGGAAGTGCAGGACGTGGTCGCCGACGGCGATGCCCTCGGCATTCGAGGCGACGACCTCGCCGACCGCGCCGCCCTGCATGACCTTGCCGAGCTCGAAGGGGGCGACGTAGGACTTGGCGGCGCTCATCCGGCCGCGCATGTACGGGTCGACGGAGACGTACTTGTTCCGGACCAGCACCTGGCCCTCGCGGGGCGTCGGGACCTCTGTCTCGACCAGGGCGAAGTCCTCGGGCTTCGGCCAGCCCTCGGGGCGGCTGAGCAGGTGCCATTCGCGGTTGATCATGACAGGGCCTTTCTTGATCTACGGACTGCGTGCGGGAAAATACTTCAGTACCTGAAACAACAATGCTCCTGAATATTTCAGGTTGTCAAGTAAAGGGGTAGGCTGGTGTGCATGACCACTCCGCAGAAGACCCGCCGTCCCGACGCACTGACCCTCGAGGTCGTCGAGCTGATCGGCGACGTCGTGGCCCGGTTCTACGCGGACTACGAGGAGGCCGCGGGCGAGCACGCGCTGACCGGCGCGCAGGCGCGGCTGCTCAGCCTGCTGTCGCTCGAGCCGCTGCCGATGCGGAAGCTGGCGCAGAAGCTGAAGTGCGAGCCGTCGAACGTGACGGGGATCGTGGACCGGCTGGAGTCCCGCGGACTGGTCGAGCGCCGCCCCGACCCGGCGGACCGGCGCGTGAAGCTGGCGGCGGCGACGGACGAGGGCCTGCGGGTCGCACGGGAGCTGCGGGACGGGTTGCGCTTCGCGCGCGAGCCGCTGGCGGGACTCTCCGACGAGGAGCGGCTTTCTTTGCGGGATTTGCTACAGCGGATGCTGACGGCCTGAGCCGGGCCCCTGGCCGAGTGCGCTGATCGAGCCCCTCGGGCTCAGGTGCACCACCACAGGAACCGGGTGCACGAGGGCGACGGGTCGGCGCTCGGTGCGGACGTCGTCGGCGCGGAGGTCGCGGTGGGCGACGAGGCCGGTGCCGTGTCCGAGGGGGCCGTCGTCGCGGTGCCCGGGTTGGCGCCCGCCGTGGCGGACTGGGCGTCCTTGGACGGCTTGTCCTTGTCGTCCTTCTCGGCATCCTTCGACTCCGAGGCGGACGGAGAGGCGGAGGCGTCCGGCGACGGGGACCCCGTCGCGCCGCCGCTCCTGCCGTCGACCGGCTTGTCCGTGCCGCCGGCCTCCGCCGATGCCGCGCCGTCCGCCGAGTCGTCGCCGGACGCGGCCGGCTTGGAGCTGGTGAAGGGGGCGTCGACGCCGAGTTCCGCGAGGCTGAGGCCGGCGGCCGCGAGTATCGCCGCGGTGGTTATCAGCAGGGTCCGGCGACGGCGCCTGCGATGGGCCGCGGCTTTGCGATCGCGTCGGCTGGTGCCGACGGTGGGGTCGTCGTCCGGGTCGCCGTCGTCGGGGTCGGCCGGGTCGCCGTGAGCGAGGACGCCCGTGGCGGCGCCACGCTCGTCCGGCACTCCGGCGGCCCGCCCACGGGCCTTCCGGCGCGCGGCACGGCCGCCGCCCGCCGGCGCCACGACGGCTTCGGCGGCGCCGGGGGCCGCCCCGACCGCCACCTGCTGGAGTTCCGCCTGCGGTTCATGGCGCGACTGCGCGGGCACCCGCGGGGACGCCTGCTGGGCGCGTATCTCTTCGACTGAGGTACCGCACCCCGGGCAGGCGAGGGCGCCGTTGAGGTGCCGTCGGCACGGGAGGCAGTAGTCCATGACGCGGGAAGACTAAGTTCCTGACAGGTCACGTTCATAGTCACAGCTGTGAAAGTTGTGTGGTGAACGACCCGTTCCGGCGTGGCGAGTTGAGGACTTCGTCCCAGATCTCCCGGGCATCTCCCCCGATCGCACCGAAACCGCCTCCGAAAGCCGTATCGAAAGCGGTGTCGAAACCGTTATGCGTTCGACCCATTGACACTCCTGGCGCCCCGTCCTTACTGTCACGCCAGCATTTCGAACGTGTGACGAAATCTCGAACAGCTGAGGGGCAATCGCCGTGCGCATCACCGGAATCAGCACACACGTGGTCGGGACGCCGTGGCGCAACCTGACCTACGTCCAGGTGCACACCGACGAGGGGATCACTGGAGTCGGCGAGACCCGGATGCTGGGCCACACCGACGCGCTGATCGGCTACCTGCGGGAAGCGGAGGCCAACCACATTCTGGGCTCCGACCCGTTCGCCGTGGAAGACCTCGTACGGCGGATGAAGTACGGCGACTACGGCCGGGCCGGCGAGATCGTGATGTCCGGCATCGCGGTCATCGAGATGGCCTGCTGGGACATCAAGGGCAAGGCCCTCGGGGTGCCGGTCTGGCAGCTGCTCGGCGGCAAGGTGACGGACAAGGTCAAGGCCTACGCCAACGGCTGGTACACCACGGAGCGGACTCCGGAGGCGTACCACAAGGCCGCGCAGGGGGTCATGGAGCGCGGGTACAAGGCGGTCAAGATCGACCCCTTCGGCACCGGGCACTTCGAGCTCGACCACGAGCAGACCCTGTACGCCGTCTCCCTCATCGAGGCCGTGCGCGACGCCATCGGTCCGGACTCCGAGCTGATGCTGGAGATGCACGGCCGCTTCTCCCCCGCCACCGCCGTCCGGCTGGCCCGCGAGCTCGCCCCCTTCAAGCCCGCGTGGCTGGAGGAGCCCTGCCCGCCGGAGAACCTGAAGGCGCTGGAGAAGGTCGCCGCGAAGGTCGACATCCCGGTCGCCACCGGTGAGCGGATCCACGACCGCATCGAGTTCCGCGAGCTGTTCGAGAGCCAGGCCGTCGACATCATCCAGCCGGACGTCGGTCACATCGGCGGCATCTGGGAGACCCGGAAGCTGGCCGCGACCGCCGAGGCCCACTACGTGCTCGTGGCGCCCCACAACGTGGGTGGCTCGGTCCTCACCGCCGCCTCCCTCCAGGTCGGCTTCACCTCCCCCAACTTCAAGATCCTGGAGCACTTCAACGACTTCGCGGACGCGGAGATCAAGAAGGTCGTCAAGGGGGCGCCGGAGGTCGTGGACGGCTACTTCCACCTGACCGACCGGCCCGGCCTCGGCGTCGAGTTCGACGCGGACGCGGCGGCCGAGTTCCCGCAGCAGCAGGCCCGGTTCGACCTGTGGGCCGAGGGCTGGGAGCAGCGCAAGCCGAAGGGCACGAAGTGACCTCCCAGGTCGTCATCGAGGCGCCGGGCGAGCACCGGGTCACCTCGCACGAGCCGCGGCGGCCGGAGGCCGGGGAGGCGCTGGTGCGCGTCCACGCCGTCGGCATCTGCGGCAGCGACCGCGAGGTGTACCAGGGCAACCGGCCCGAGGGGTACGTCCGTTACCCCCTCACCCCCGGCCACGAGTGGTCCGGGACGGTCGAGGCGGTCGGCGCCGGCGTACCCGGGAGCCTCGTGGGCCGCAAGGTCGTCGGTGAGGGCTTCCGCAACTGCCAGGTGTGCGACCGCTGCCACGCGGGCGAGACCACGCTGTGCACCGCGGGGTACGAGGAGACCGGGTTCACCCAGCCGGGTGCAATGGCCGCCACGCTCACCCTGCCGGCGCGGCTGCTGCACGCCCTGCCGGACGACGCGGACCTGACGGCCGCGGCTCTCCTCGAACCCGCCGCCTGCATCGCGGCCGCCGCCATCAAGGCGAACGCCCTGCCGGGCGAGCGAGTCGCGGTCGTCGGCACGGGCACGCTGGGCATGTTCGCCGTTCAGTTCCTGAAGGCGGGCTCGCCCGCCGAGCTCCTCGTGGTGGGGACCCGACCCGACCGTGCGGAGCTTTCGAAAACTTTCGGCGCCACCGACTTCCGTACCAAGGACCAGGAACTCCCCGACGACTTCGACGTCGTCATCGAGACCGCCGGGTCCGCGTCCGCCGCGCGCACCGCCGCCTCCCTGCTCAGGCGCGGCGGACGCCTGGTCCTCACCGGGATCCCGGCGCCGGGCGCCGAGGGTCTCGACCCGACGGACCTGGTGGTACGGCAGCTGGAGGTGCACACCGTCTTCGGGGCGCCGCCGGACGCCTGGGCGCACACGGTGCGGGTGTTCGGCGCCGGACTGCTCGACCCGCTGCCGCTGGTCACGCACGAGCTGCCGCTGGACGAGTTCCCCGAGGCCATCGAGCTGGTCGGATCCGGTGATCCCAAGGTGGGCAAGGTGCTGCTCCGCCCCTAGACGTACGCCGGTACGGGGGCGACCTGACGGCCCCCGTACCGGCGTACACCCAGAGCCTTCTCATACCCCGAGCCGCGAACCTTGTCCGAAATACCGAACACGAAGGACAGCTTGTGACGACCGACGCTTCCGCCCCGGCGGCCCGCCGACCCGGTGAGCAGGCGCTCACCGCGCTCGGTCTGGGCGCGCCCGCCCTCGATCCCGCCGACGCCTCGGCGCACACCTTCCCCGGCGGCGGCCGCTGGCGCACCGAGATCCCCTCGTGCGAGGGTCCCGAGGCACTGGCCGTCGTCCTCAAGGAGTCCTCGCGCCTCGACGTGCCGATCCACCGGATCAGCCAGGGCAGCGGCATCTGGATGCTGAGCGACGCCGAGATCACCGAGATGGTCGACGCGACCAACGAACGCGACATCGAGCTCTGCCTGTTCACCGGCCCGCGCGGCACCTGGGACATCGGCGGCTCCGTGCGCTCCGACTCGCGGGGGGCCGGACTGCGCGCACGGGGCCACGACGCCGTGGCCGGCTGTGTCGAGGACGCGGTGCGGGCAACGGAGCTGGGCGTCAAGTGCCTGCTCGTCGCCGACGAGGGCGTGCTGTGGACGCTGCACCGGGCGCGCACCGCCGGGATCATCCCGGCCGACACCACCCTCAAGGTGTCGGCGCTCATCGGGCCAGTCAACCCGGCCGCGTACGCGGTCTTCGAGCACCTGGGCGCCGACTCGGTCAACGTGCCCAGCGACCTGACGCTCGATCACCTCACCGAGATACGGCGGGTCTCCGCCGCCCCCATGGACATGTACATCGAAGCCCCCGACGACCTCGGCGGCTACATCCGGATGTACGAGGTCGCCGAGCTCATCCGGCGTGGCGCACCGCTCTACCTGAAGTTCGGTCTGTCCAAGGCTCCCGGCATCTACCCGTGGGGCACCCACCTGCGGGACGTGACCCTGGACACCGCCCGGGAGCGGGTGCGGCGCGGCCGCCTCGCTCTCGACCTGCTCGCCCGGCACGGTGCGGACGGCGACATGGCGCCGCTCGGCTCCCGGTTGCCCGGAACGCTCAACCGCTTTCCCACCGAGGCCTGAACCACCTCTCCACCTCTCAACGTCGAGAAGAACAGGGACTGATCACCATGCGCACTCGTAGAAGCGCCCTCACCCTCATAGCCGGAGCCGCCTCGCTCGCCCTCACGCTGTCCGCCTGTGGGCAGAGCAGCGAGGGCGGCAGCAAGGAGAGCTCGGGCAGTGCCAAGGGCGGCACCATCGGTATCGCGATGCCCACCAAGTCCTCCGAGCGCTGGATCGCCGACGGCAAGAACGTCGTCAAGGACCTTGAAGCCAAGGGCTACAAGACCAAGCTGGTCTACGGCGAGGACGACCCCGACCAGCAGGTCTCGCAGATCGAGAACCTGATCACGCAGGGCGTCAAGGGCCTGATCGTCGCGGCGATCGACAACAAGTCGCTCAACAACGTGCTCCAGCAGGCCGCGGACGCGAAGATCCCGGTGATCGCCTACGACCGCCTCATCCTCGGTACGAAGAACGTCGACTACTACGCGTCCTTCGACAACACCAAGGTCGGTGAGCTCCAGGCCAGTTACATCGTCGACAAGCTGGGCCTGGCCAGCGGCAAGGGCCCGTTCAACATCGAGCTGTTCGCCGGCTCCAACGACGACAACAACACCAAGTACTTCTTCAACGGCGCGATGAGCGTGCTCCAGCCGTACATCGACAAGAAGAAGCTCGTCGTCAAGTCCGGCCAGACCAAGCTCACCCAGGTCACCACCCTGCGCTGGGACGGTGCCACCGCCCAGAAGCGCATGGAGGACATCCTGACCTCCACGTACTCGAGCGCCAAGGTCGACGCGGTCCTGTCGCCGTACGACGGCATCTCGATCGGTATCCTCGCCGCCCTCAAGTCGGACGGCTACGGCTCCTCCAGCAAGCCGCTCCCGGTCATCACCGGCCAGGACGCCGAGCTCGCCTCGGTGAAGTCGATCATCGCGGGCGAGCAGACGCAGACCGTCTACAAGGACACCCGCAAGCTCGCCGACGTCGCCGCCAAGATGGTCGACGACGTGCTCAACGGCAAGACGCCGGAGACCAACGACACCAAGACGTACGACAACGGCACCAAGGTCGTCCCCGCCTACCTCCTTCAGCCGGTGAGCGTCGACAAGACCAACTACACGAAGGAACTGGTCGACACCGGCTACTACACGGCCGACGAGCTCAAGTAGTCCGCCTTTTCGATGAGTTCGATGAGAAGGCCGACCATTCCTACGGACTGAAAGGGCACGACCATGGCGGGACCCGTCCTGGAAATGCGCTCGATCGTCAAGACCTTTCCCGGCGTCAAAGCGCTGTCGGACGTCACGCTGACCGTCCGTCAGGGCGAGGTCCATGCCATCTGCGGTGAGAACGGCGCCGGAAAGTCCACCTTGATGAAGGTGCTCTCCGGCGTCCATCCGCACGGCACCTACGAGGGCGAGATCCTCTTCGAGGGAGAGGTCTGCTCGTTCAAGGACATCCGGGCGAGCGAGCACCACGGCATCGTGATCATCCACCAGGAGCTGGCACTCGTGCCGTTCCTGTCGATCGCGGAGAACATCTTCCTCGGCAACGAACACGCCTCCGGCGGGTTCATCAACTGGAACGAGACACTCAAGCACGCCACCGAGCTGCTGCGCCGGGTGGGGCTGTCCGACCACCCGGAGACCCGGATCGCCGACATCGGCGTGGGCAAGCAGCAGCTGGTGGAGATCGCCAAGGCGCTCTCCAAGAAGGTGAAGCTGCTCATCCTCGACGAGCCGACCGCGGCTCTGAACGACGAGGACAGCGGCAAACTCCTGGATCTCATCCTGGAGTTGAAGAAGCAGGGCATCACCTCGATCATCATCTCCCACAAGCTGAACGAGATCCGCAAGGTCGCCGACTCGGTGACGATCCTGCGCGACGGCCGGTCCATCGAGACCCTGGACGTCAAGGCGGCGGAGACCACCGAGGACCGGATCATCTCCGGCATGGTCGGCCGCGACCTCGACCACCGCTTCCCCGACCGCACGCCGTACGAGGGCGAGGCGGACGCGGCACCCGCGCTCGAGGTCCGCAACTGGACCGTGCACCACCCGATCGACCAGCAGCGCAAGGTGGTCGACGATGTGTCGATCAACGTGCGCCGCGGGGAGATCGTCGGTATCGCGGGCCTGATGGGCGCCGGCCGCACCGAGCTCGCGATGAGCGTGTTCGGGCGCAGCTACGGCCGGCACGCGGGCGGCCACGTCTTCAAGGACGGCCGGGAGATCCGGACGAAGACCGTCGCGGAGGCCGTCCAGCACGGCATCGCGTACGTCACCGAGGACCGCAAGCACTACGGCCTCAACCTCATCGACAACATCAACCGGAACATCTCGCTGACCGCCCTGGGCAAGGTCGCCAAGCGGGGCGTGGTCGACGAGCACGAGGAGCGGAAGGTCGCCGAGGGCTTCCGCAAGTCCATGAACATCAAGGCGCCGACCGTCTTCGAGACGGTGGGCCGGCTGTCCGGCGGCAACCAGCAGAAGGTCGTCCTCAGCAAGTGGATCTTCGCGGGTCCGGACGTGCTGATCCTGGACGAGCCGACCCGCGGCATCGACGTCGGCGCCAAGTACGAGATCTACACGGTCATCGACCAACTCGCCGCGCAGGGCAAGGCGGTCGTCTTCATCTCGTCCGAGCTGCCGGAGCTGCTCGGCATGTGCGACCGCATCTACACCATGGCCGCCGGGCGGCTGACGGGCGAGGTCCCGCGGGCCGAGGCCACGCAGGAAGTGCTGATGCGCCAGATGACGAAGGACAAAGAGGTAACGCGATGAGCACGGATGTGACGGACAAGGTCCCGGCCTCGGCGCCGCCCGGCAAGAGCGGGGGTTCGGACTCCGAGGGACTGCTTCAGCTGATGCTGGGCGGCCTCAAGCGCAACATGCGGCAGTACGGCATGCTCATCGCGCTCGGCCTGATCGTGGTCCTGTTCCAGGTGTGGACCGGCGGCGACCTGCTGCTCCCGCGCAACGTCTCCAACCTGGTGCTGCAGAACAGCTACATCCTGATCCTCGCGATCGGCATGATGCTGGTGATCATCGCGGGGCACATCGACCTGTCGGTCGGCTCGCTGACGGCGTTCGTCGGCGCGTTCGCGGCCGTGCTGACCGTGCAGCACGGCGTGTCGTGGCCGATCGCACTGGTGCTGTGCCTGCTGGTGGGCGCGGTCGCGGGCTCGTTGCAGGGTTTCCTGATCGCGTATCTCGGAATACCGTCGTTCATCGTGACCCTCGCGGGCATGCTGCTCTTCCGCGGTCTGACGGAGATCTTCCTCCAGGGCCAGACCCTCGGCCCGTTCCCGGACGGCCTGCAGAAGCTCGGCAACGGCTTCCTGCCCGCGGTCGGCCCGAACACCAACTACCACAACCTCACGCTGCTGCTCGGCATCGTGCTGCTCGCCTTCGTGGTCTTCCAGGAGGTCCGCGACCGCAAGCGCGAGCAGGAGTTCTCGCTCGACGTGCTGCCCAGGAACGCCTTCCTGCTCAAGCTCGTCGCCATCGCCGCCGCGATCATCGCGGTCACGATGATCCTCGCCAGCTACCAGGGCGCGCCGATCATCCTGATCGTCCTGGGTGTGCTGGTGGTCGGATACGGCTACGTCATGCGCAACGCCGTCTTCGGCCGCCACATCTACGCGATCGGCGGCAACCTGCCGGCGGCCAAGCTGTCCGGCGTCAAGGACAAGAAGGTCACCTTCCTTGTCTTCCTCAACATGGGCGTGCTCGCGGCCCTGGCGGGTCTGGTGGTCGCCGCCCGTCTGAACGCGGCCTCGCCGAAGGCGGGTCTGAACTTCGAGCTCGAAGCCATCGCCTCGTCGTTCATCGGTGGCGCGTCCATGAGCGGCGGTGTGGGTACCGTCCTCGGCGCGATCATCGGTGGTCTCGTCCTCGGTGTGCTGAACAACGGCATGAACCTCCTCAGCGTCGGCACCGACTGGCAGCAGGTCATCAAGGGCCTGGCCCTGTTGGCCGCGGTCGGGTTCGACGTGTGGAACAAGCGCAAGTCAGGTTCGTAAGTCAGCTCGGGCCCCGTCGCGAGGCGGGGCCCCACCCCTTTACGGGAGCCGCACAAATGGAACTGAACAGACGCACAGTCATCGCGGGCGCCGCGGCCGCGGGCATCGCCGCCACCACCCTCGGCAGCGGCACGGCCGAGGCAGCCTCCGGAGGGAAGAAGCCGGTGAAGGAGCTCTTCGGCAAGCTCGCCGACGGCACCAAGGTCTACCGCTGGTCGCTGGAGAACGGCGGCACCCGGCTCAAGGTCCTCAACTGGGGCGGTGTGGTGCAGGGGCTGGAGATCCCGGACCGGCGCGGCCACTACGCCAACGTCTCCCTGGGCTTCGACAACATCGCGGACTACGTCGCCAAGACCCCGTACTTCGGCGCCCTGATCGGCCGTTACGGCAACCGCATAGCCAAGGGCCAGTTCACCCTGGACGGCAAGAGCTACCAGCTGTCCGTGAACGACGGCGTCAACAGCCTGCACGGCGGCACCCAGGGCTTCGACAAGCACATCTGGGACGTCGAGCCGTTCACCAAGGGCTCCGACGTCGGCCTGGTGCTGCACTACACCAGCATCGACGGCGAGATGGGCTACCCGGGCACGCTCAAGACGAAGGTGACGTACACCCTCACCAAGCACGGCGACTGGCGCATCGACTACGAGGCCACCACCGACAAGGCCACGGTCCTCAACCTGACCAGCCACGTCTACTGGAACCTGGCCGGCGAGGGCAGCGGCACGATCGAGGACCACGAGCTCACGATCGCGGCCGGCCGGTACACGCCCACCGACACGGGACTGATCCCCACGGGCGAGCTGGCGAAGGTCTCCGGTACCCCGTTCGACTTCCGCAAGACCAAGACGATCGGCCGTGACATCCGCGACGGCCACGTCCAGCAGGTGCAGGCCAAGGGCTACGACCACAACTGGGTCCTGGACAAGGGCATCACCGACAAGCCCGTGCACGTGGCGACCCTGCGCGACCCGCGCTCCGGCCGCACGCTGAAGATCGCGACCGACCAGCCCGGCCTCCAGTTCTACTCCGGCAACTTCCTGGACGGGACGCTGACGGGTACGGGCGGGAAGACGTACCGTCAGGGCGACGCCCTGTGCCTGGAGACCCAGCACTTCCCGGACTCGCCGAACCACGCGAACTTCCCGTCGACGGTGCTGCGACCTGGGCAGACGTACCGGACCACCACGGTCCACACGTTCTCCGCCTGAGCCGACACCGCGGGGTTCACAGGAGCTTCACAATTTTCCATCGAATCCACAGCGGTTGAACAGCGCCACACAGGCATCCGTATGTAAGGGCGGCCCGTGCTCCCCCGCGCGGGCCACCCAGACACGACGGGCCCGGTCGTCCCCGCCGGATCCGCCCCATACGGAGGTTCCATGGCCGACAACGTCACCTCGCTGTTCCGCAGTACCGCGGCTCACAGCCCGTCGATGGCGGCGTTGACCCGAGAAGGCGGCGAAGGGGCCGGCCCGATCGACTTCTGTATCCCCTGCAACCCCTACTTCCCCACCCCGGCCATGATGGACACCATGTCGGCGCGGCTGCGCGACATCGTGACGTTCTACCCGAGCAGCGCCGACACCATCACCGCCGAACTCTGCAACCTGCTCCAACTCCCGCCGCAGGCCGTGGCGATGGGCAACGGCTCGACCGAACTCATCACCTGGATCGACCACCTGATGGTCCGCGAGTCCCTCGCCATCCCCGTCCCCACCTTCGGCCGCTGGACCGACCAGCCCATGGAGACCGGCAAGCGGGTCGACATGTTCCCGCTCCAGGAGTCCAGCGGCTTCGCCCTCGACCTCGCCCAGTACGCCGAGTTCATCCGCGCCCGCGGCACCAAGGTCGCCGTCATCTGCAACCCGAACAACCCCGACGGCGGCTTCCTGCACAAGCACGCGCTCGTGCAGTTCATGGACGCCATGGCCGACCTGGACCTCGTGATCATCGACGAGTCGTTCCTGGAGTTCGCCGACGCCGAGCAGGAGCCGAGCGTCGTCCAGGAGGCGATGATCCGGCCCAACGTCATCGTGCTGCGCAGCCTCGGCAAGAACTTCGGCCTGCACGGCATACGCTTCGGCTACATGGTCGCCAACCCCGCGCTGGCCGGGCGGGTCCGTTCCATGCTCCCCAAGTGGAACCTCAACGCCTTCGCCGAGTACGTGGTGTTCATGCTCAAGGAGCACGGGCCCGAGTACGCGCAGAGCCTGCTCCAGGTCCGCCGCGACCGCCTCGACATGGCCAGCCAGCTCTCCTCGCTGCCGGGTCTGACCGTCTACCCCTCCCAGGGCAACTTCCTCTTCGTGCGCCTCCCCGTGGGCGCCGAAGGCACCGTGGTCCGGGACCGCCTGCTCACCGAGCACCGGATCCTGGTCCGTGAGTGCGGCAACAAGATCGGTTCGTCCAGCCGCTTCCTGAGGCTCGTGGTGCGCCCCCAGACGGACGTGCGTCGCCTGGTGTCCGGCATGGAACAGGTGCTCTACGGGACCAGGAGGGGAGCCGCCGTGCCCGAGCTGGGCGCCGGGACCAGCTACAGCTCGGGCACGGCGGCCGTGGACCGGCTGGTGGGGGAGACCAACGGGGCGGGTATCCAGATGCCGATGCAGATGCCCGCGGCGCCTGAGCCGGTTCCGGTGCCGGTGCCGGCCGCCATGCCGATGCCGACGCCCATGCCCGCGCCCATGCCTGCGGCGGCCATGCCGGCTGCCATGCAGGCGCCCATGCCCATGCAGACGCCGATGCAGATGCCTGCTCCGGCCCCCATGCCGGCCGCGATGCAAATGCCCGAGCCCATGGGTGCGCCGATGGCCACCGGGCCCACGCCGCCCGGTGTGCCGGCTCGTGGGGGGCTTACCGCGGCGCAGGTGCGCGGTACCACCGGGCCCGGGCTTGCTCCGGCTCCGGCCACCGGGTGGCCCAATGCGCAGAGTTGGCCCAGTGCGGCGGGGGCGTAGTCGGTTCGGTGCGGGTGTGTGGGGGCTGGTCGCGCCCACGCGGCGGAGCCGCAAATCGATACAGCCCCGCGCCCCTAATGGGGCGCTACCCTCACGGCGTTGATCAGTGACGCGCCCAGCGGCAACGCATGACACTCCCCCATCTTGAAGCCCGTCTCCTCCAAGAGCCGTTGGTAATGGCTCTCGTCTCGCTCCCTGCCTCCTACGTTGCACAGCATGTGGACATCCCACGCCACCGCGAGTGACGGAGTTCCCTCTCGGTTCGGCAACAGGCGTTCCACCAGCAGGAGTTGGGCACCCGGTCGCATCGACTCCGCGCACCTGCGCAGGATCGTCAGGCAGCGGTCGTCGTCCCAGTCGTGCAGTACGCGGGACAGCAGGTAGACGTCCCCGCCCTCCGGCACCTCCTCCGTGAAGTCGCCCGGCATGAAGGTGCAACGGGCGGTCAAATCAGCCAGGTTGGACCGTGCCGCCTCCAACGCCCCCGGCTGCTCCAGGAGTACGCCCTCCAGGTGGTCGTGTGCCCGCAGCACCCGCCCCAGCAGCTCGCCGTTTCCGCCGCCCACGTCGATCGCCTTGTGGGCGTCCGTGAAGTCCACCAGGTGCGGCACCGGGGCGAACATCTCCGCGCTCGACGCCATCGCGCGGTGGAAGAGGTCGCCGAGTTCGGGGTGTTCGGCCAGGTAGGGGAAGTGGTGCCGGCCGTAGCGGTGGGCGAAGGACTCCTCGCTGGTGCGGACCGAGTGGGTGAGGCCCGCGAAGGAGTCGTAGAACAGGCCGCCGTAGAGGAGGGCCAGGGGGTGGAGGGAGAAGTCCGTGCCGGTGCGCAGGGGTTGGGCCGCGGCGGTGAGGTGGTACGTGCCGTCGGCGGAGGTCACCAGGCCCAGGGCGGCGAGGTAGCGCAGGAGGCGGCGGAGGGCGTCGGGGTGGGTGTCGGTCAGTTTGGCGAGGAGGTCCGCGTCCATGCCCGGGGTGTCGGCCAGGTGGTCGGCGATGCGGAGTTCGGCCATCGTGGCGACGGCCTGGGTGGCCCAGGCGCCCGTCATCGTGTTGAGCAGGGCGACCGGGGGGTCGGGCAGGGGGTCGTGGCGGCCGGGGAGGCGGAGTTCGAAGCGCTGGTGGGTGCGAGTGCGGTAGTAGAGGACCGTCACGTTCTCGTGGCCGTTGTAGCCGCCGCCGTCCGGGACCGCGCCGGCCCGCTCCTGGAGCAGGGTGCGCAGTCCGGCCGGGACCACCGGGCCGGGTGAGGTGAGGGCGAAGGCGTGGTGGGACTCGTGGTCGGCGGCGCGTTCGTCGACCGCGACGGCCTCCAGGGGGGAGTCGGGGGGCACGGGCAGCGCGAAGATCTCGACGCTGCGGCCCTCTACGGCCACGTGGACGATGCCTACCGGGCTGTCGCCGACGATCGCGCCGTAGCGCCGGGCCAGTCGTCCTCGTACCACCACGCTCGGGGCCATGGCGCCCGGTTCCAGGCCGCGTTCGCGGAGTTCCTCGCGCAGGCCGTCGAGGGTCGCGGGGAAGACCAGAACGGCGGTGTGGTCGAAGACCAGGTGGCGGGAGACGTCCGCCCGTTCCGCGGCGGTGAGGTCGGGGAGCAGTTCGGCCAGGACCTGGTCCGTGTCGTGGGCACGGACGTGGTCGACCGCGCGCCGGATCCGTTGCAGGTCGGCTTCGGCCAGGCGTGCCTGTACGACGGGGAGGTTCATGAAGGGTTCCCGTTGATCGTGGGTGTGCGTGTTCCGCGGTCAGATGCCGGTGTAGTTCTCGGCGAAGAAGTCCTGGTGGGTGCGGGAGTCGCGCAGGCTCTCCAGGCGGGCGTACTGGAGGGCGCGGCCGTAGCGGGCCTCGGCGCCGTCGGCGGCGGGCCCGTGCAGCAGGCCGCTCATCCAGTGCGAGAACTCGTGCGCCCGCCAGACGCGCGGCAGGCAGTCCGCGGCGTACCGGACGAGCCCGCTCTCGTCGCCGCGGGTCAGTGCCTCCGCCAGGGCCCGGGCCAGCAACTCCGCCTGGAGTACGGCGAGATTGGCGCCCTTGGCCGCCGAGGGGCTGATGAGCCCGGCCGCGTCGCCCGCCAGCCACAGCCGCCCGGCGCCGGGGCTCTCCAGCACGTCGGAGCGCAGGTCCACGACCGCCTTCTCCAGCACGGGGCCCTGCCGGAGCGGGCCGAACTCGGCCGTGCGCATCCGCGTCGCCAGCTCGGTCCAGATCCGCTCGTCGCTCCACTCGGCAGGATCGGTTCCTCTCGGGCACTGGAGGTAGTAGCGGGTGACGGACTCCGTACGGGCCATGTGGCCCGCGAACCCCCGCTCGTGCAGGGCGTATCCGACGGCGGCCATGCTGGGCGGGGCCTCGGCCAGCACCGCCAGCCAGGAGACGGCGTGGTCCCAGCGGTCCGTGCGCGTCCCCCGTGCGGCGAGTGTCCGGCGGGCCACCCCCCGGTGCCCGTCGCACCCGGCGACGTACCGTCCCGTCACGTCCTGGCCGCCGCGCACCCGCACCCGGCCGCCCTCGGTGATCTCCTCGACCTCCTGCCCGAACCGCAGCTCACCGCCGCGCCGCAGGTACTCGGCGACCAGGTCCCGCACCAGCTCCTGCTGGGGGTAGACGGTGTGCACCTCGCCGCGGCCCAGCCGCCCGTAGTCGAGGGTGAACTCCCCCCGGTCGCTGCGGAAGAGGCAGGTGGTGTGGGTACGGCCGCGGGTCCGCAGTCCGGCTGCCAGGCCGTTGTCGGTCAGCACGCTGACGGAGTGGGCGGCCAGGAAACCGGCCCTGGCCCGCCCCTCCACCGCCGCGCGCCCACGCCGTTCCAGAATTACGCAGTCGACACCCCGGTCCAGCAGAAGATTGCCCAGAACCAGCCCCGCCGGGCCCGCCCCGACGATCACCACACCGACCTGTTCTCCCAGGTCGAACCGTTTCCCCATGCCCACCCTCTGATGTTCCGCTTTCGGCCAAAGGGTTTCATATCACCCGGATCTTCACCGCACCCACACAGAACGGGGTGATTGGACCATACAGGTGACATTACGGCTAGTATGCGACGGGCCAACCGGTGCTCCAGCTCAGCTGGTTGATGCCGACGTCGTACGACGCGAAGAGGTAGTAGTAGCCGTTGCGCTTCACGATGTACGGCGCCTCGACCGCCTTGGCCCCATACGGGCGGGCGGCGATCGGACCACCAGCCCGCGGCTTGGGGAGAAGGCGTCGCCGCCGACGCTGAACGCGGTCCGGTCCGGTCCCGTAGGCCAGGCCGCCACCCGTGGAGTACAGCAGGCAGCGGCCGGCCGAGGTGCGGAAACGGCCCGCGCAGCCTCAGCCGCGCGGCCTGCGGGCGGTGAAGCGGAACTGGTTCTCGCCGGGCGTCGTGATGACGGTGATGTCGGTGAACCCCGCGGTGGTGAGCCGGAGTTCGAGGGTGTCCGGGTCCACCGGGACGTAGGTGTCGTCGATGTGGGCCTCGCGCAGCTCGTCACTGGCGGAGGCGTCCGCCCCCACGAACATCCCACCGGGACGCAGCAGTTGACGCACCCGTACGAACAACCGGTCCTGGGCCTCGGGTGATTCGACGTGGTGCAGCATCGTGAAGCAGGTCGCCGCGGAGAAGCGGTCGGGCTCCAGGTCGACGGTCGTGGCGTCGCCGTGGACGACCGTGGCGCGGGTGCCGTCGAGGCGGGCGGCGAGCTTGTGGGCGAGGTCGGCGTCGATCTCGACCGCCGTGACCCGGTCGGCCAGTTCGAGGAGCAGGTCGGTGGTGAGGCCGGGGCCAGGGCCGACCTCCAGTACGTCGTCGCCGAGTTCGGCCGCCTCCCGCAGCCAGGGCAGCAGCCGGGTGCGCAGCAGCTCGGCCCACTCCGGGGAGTTCAGGAAGGTCAGGTGGTACTGGTTCATGGACGTCATGTACTCATTCGTACATACTCCGGGCCATGACCGGCTCCGCACGAACGGCCACTTCCGTGCCTCCCGCGGCCAACTCCCGCTGGGCGTTGATGCGTTCGGTCGGGGTGGCCGCGGGGGCCTTCGCCTTCGAGGGCGACGGGACGACCCCGTGGCACCTGCACGACCAGCACCAACTCGAGTACGCCTCAGAGGGGATCGTCGGTGTCGAGACCGCGACGGCACGCCACCGGCTGCCGTCCCGCCAGGCGGTGTGGATACCGGCCGGCCTCGCCCACCAGAGTTCCTTCATCGGGGCGAGGACGGTCTCGGTCTTCTTCGATCCCGCGCTGCTGCGGGACACCGGCGGCCGGGTCCGCGTCCTTCCGGTGGACCCGATCCTGCGCGCGATGCTCATCTACGCGGCGCGCTGGCCGATCGGCCGGACGACCGGCGACGCGGTCGCCGACTCCTACTTCGAGGCGCTGTCCCACCTGGTCCGCGAACGCCTCGACGAGGAGCTGCCGTTCCACCTCCCGACCAGCACGGACCCCCTGATCACGGAGGTCATGCGGCACACCGACACCCACTTGGCCGCGGTCTCCCTCGACCAGGTCTGCCGCGCGGTCGCCGTCTCCGAACGCACCCTGCGCCGCCGCTTCCAGGCCGCCACCGGCATGACATGGCGTCAATACCTGCTCCACAGCCGCCTGTTGCACGCCATGACCCTGCTGGTCGAGCCCGACAGCACGGTCCTCGCCACCGCCCTCGCGGTGGGCTTCGACAGCGCGAGCGCGTTCAGCCGGGCCTTCCAGGCCTACACCGGCGAGACGCCGAGCGGCTTCCGCCAGGAACGGGCCTCTCGACCGGCCGCTAGTGGTCGTTCTCCAGGTGCAGCTTGAGCAGGTCCACGCCGTAGTCGCCGCCGTTGGGGGTGCGGATGATGGTGTGGATGTGCTGCTGGGTGGGCTCCTGGCCGGTGCCGTAGGCGAGCGGGGACTGGGCGTCGTACTCGATGAGCACGACCGGGCTGTGCACCCGGTAGTAGAAGGCCGAGGAGTCCTTGGTCTCGCCGATCCAGTAGAAGTACGTGTCGTCGAGGTGGTCCTCGACCTCCGTCATCCGCACCTCGGCGTGTCCGTCGTTCATGTTGCCGACGTAGACGCGGACCAGGTCGAGGAGCTTGTCGCGCTGGGCGCTGGTGAAGTCCTTGGCGACCAGGCCCTGGTAGGCGAGCTTGGCGTTGTCCTGCCCGGCGCCGGCCTTGAAGTTGTCGCGGGCCTTGGTCTCGGAGGAGATGACCTTCTTCTGCTGGGCGGAGGTGAGGGAGCGCAGCAGCGTGAGCCCGGCCTTGGTCTCTGTCCTGAAGAGGGTGATCTTCTCGCCCTTGTAGGTGGCCGAGGTCGGCTCGGAGCCCATGAAGGTGGGGGTCATGACGACCTGGTCGCCGAGCACGAAGTAGTTGATCGCGACGTGGTGACCCTCGTACTGGAAACCCCAGGGCTTGGTGGTCGACGGGGTGCCCATGAAGGTGAAGAAGTACGCGCCCTCGGTGAGGGTCTCCCGGCCGCCGCCGCTGTAGTCGCCCAGGAAGGCGTTGAGCTTCATGATGTTGCGGGTCCGGGTGAGGCCGTCGGCGGAGAGGGCGGCGCCGAGCAGCGCGTAACCGAGGTTGCGCTGCTTGGTGGTGATGTCGCCCATCCGGACGCCCTGGCGCTCGTACCCGTCGACGTTGCTCCACTTCAGCCACTCGTCGTCGTCCACGTCGAACACGCAGGACTTGCGCTCCTTGCTGGAGAGCCCGTCCAGGAAGGCCTGCGCAGCCTTGACGATGCCGTCGGTGGAGACGTCGGTGGAGTGGATCGAGTACAGGTCGTCGACGATCTTGCCGTTGGTGGTGACGCCCTTGAAGTCGGCGTACTTCACCTCGCTGGCGCCGGGCCCCATACCGCCGCCGCCTCCCCCACCGGGTCCGCCGGAGGGCATGCCGCTGGGGCCACCGGAGGGCATGCCGCCGGGCCCTCCCGAGGGGGCTTGGCCGTAGGCCGAACTGCTGGCCGTGTTCGAGGAGTTGGAGCCAGAGGAGCAGCCGGTCATGGTCGCCATGGCGGCGACTCCGCCGGCGAGCAGCGCCTTGTTCATGAACCAGCGGCGGCTGCGGTCGGCTTCGGGGGTACGTGGTCGGTGTCCGTGCATGCGTACCAAAGTCCATGACGTACCTGAAGCGTTCCTGGGGCCTGCCTGTGAGCCCGACGGAGAGCACATATCCTGCACGGCATGACCATGCCATCAGAGAGACCCGACGGACGTGCGGCGCAAGCCCCCTGGACACTGGCCCGTTTCGCGCAGGGCGCGATAGCGGTGGCGGCGGCCGCAGAGGTGTACCGGGCCGTGATGGTGAGGGCACACGATCTCGACCCCGTCGGAACGCCGGAGAGCCGCTCGGGCTTCGCCTCGATGGTCTCCGTGTACGCGACGACGGCCGCGGCGGCCCTCTTCCTGACCTGGCAGCACCGCGCCCGCCGCAACGCCCGGGCGATCTCCCCCGGCGTGGACCTGGGCCACGACGTCTGGGCCGTGGCGGGCTGGCTCATCCCGTTGGTCAACTTCTGGGTCCCCCGCGGCCTGCTCCTCGGCACGATGCGGGCGAGCGCCCCCGCCGGCGATCGTCGCGGCGAGGTTTTGGTGAACGCGTGGTGGGGGGCTTGGGCGGCGCATGTGGCGGTCGGCCTGTTCTGGCGGTCCTCGACCTCGCTGCCACTGCTGGTGGCGTCGGAGGTGCTGAACGTCGTCGCGGCGGTCCTGATCCTGTGGCTGATCCAGCGGATCACGTCCGTGCAGAGCGGTACGGCGGGCTCCGCGGGGAAGGCCGACGGTCCGAGCCGCTCGGAGGTCAGGACCGAGGCGCCTTCCTGACCAAGGCCCGCCACCCCGGCAGATCGACTTCCGCCAGCACGATCTTGCCCGGCGCCTCCCGCTCCAGGACCTCCCAACGGTCGGCGAGCGCGTCGACGAGAACGAGACCGCGGCCGTTCTCGTCGAGAGGAAGCGGAGGGTGTACGGCGCCGGGGGCGGGCGGTCTCTCCTCGGCGCGGGTGTCGGTCACCTCGATCCGGACGCTGCCCGTGACGAGCGACAGCCGCAGCTCGAAGTCCCGCCCCGGGACACGACCGTGGGTGACGGCGTTGGCGGCGAGTTCGGCGACGATCGCGGCGACGGCGTCGCAGGCGTCGCTGCCGGGTGGGACGCCCCAGGTGTGCAGCTGGTTCAGGGCGAGGTGGCGGGCGAGGCGGGCACCGCGCGGGGTGGGGCTGAGGCGCTGGGTGAACGTACGTACGGTAACGGGGGGTTGGTTGGCGAGGGGTGCGGTCATGACCCCAATCTGGCGGGCCGACGGGGCACTTCACCAGGTCCGGCGCGCGTACTCTCGCGGAGCGTACGCGGTCACGGACTGGACAGTACATGTGACTGCCCGTGACCATGAGCGCGGGAGGTGACCGACTGTGGTCGATGGTGGTGGCGGTGAGCCGGAGTCGTCGGACAGCATGCGGACGTTCGGGGCGGTGCATCAGGCTCTGCGGGAGCATGCGGGGCTGAGCCGGGAGGAGTTCGGCGACCTGGTGCGGTTCTCCAAGCACACGGTGGCGTCGGTGGAGTTGGGGCGGCGGATGCCGGACGCGGTGTACGTGGACCGGGCGGAGGGGGTTACGGGGAACACGGGGGCGTTGCGGAAGGCGTTGCCTACGGTGGTACGGCAGCCGGGGCTGGCGACGTGGTTCCGGAAGTGGGCACGGCTTGAGGCGACCGCGATCACGTTGTACACGTATGAATGCCGGTTGATTCCGGGGTTGTTGCAGACGGAGGCGTATGCGCGGACGCTGTTCACGAACCAGCTTCCGCCGCTGGACGACGAGCAGATCGAGGCCCAGTGGGTCGCACGGGCGGAGCGCCAACAGCTGCTGCGGGAACGGCCGAACACGGCGTTCGGCTTCATCCTGGAGGAGCATCTGTTCCGGCGGCGGACGGGCGGGGTGGATGTCACGTGGGAACTCATCGATCACGTACTGGAGATCGCGGAGTTGCGGAACGTGGAGATCCAGATCATGCCGACGGTGCAGGAGACTCACGCCGGGTTGGATGGGCCCGTGCAACTGCTGGAGACGCCGGACAACCAGCGTTTCGCCTACTGCGAGGGCCAGGAAAGCGGCCAGTTCATCGCTGATCCAAAAGTGGTCAGCATGCTCCAGATGCGGTATGCCAGGATGCGCTCACAGGCTCTTACGCTCAGGGACTCCACGAGCCTGTTGCAGCGGATGCGAGGAGACCTATGAGCACGTCCGAACTGGCCTGGTTCAAGAGCAGCTACAGCAGTGGCGGATCCGGCGACTGCGTAGAGATCGCCCTCTCCTGGCGCAAGTCCAGCTACAGCAGCAGCGGCGACGGCGACTGCGTAGAGGTCGCCGCCTGCCCCACCACCATCCACCTCCGCGACTCCAAGGACCCGCAGGGCCCGCAGTTCGCCGTCTCCCCCACTGCCTGGTCGGACTTCATCCGTGACCTTGCCCTCTGATCGGTTCCGGGACCCGCGCCGCACCGAGTACGACTTCATCGACTTGATCACCGTGCGGTGCCCTGGTTGCGAAAAGCCCGCCCGGGTCGTTCCGGCGCCCGAAGGCTCCGATGCCGGGGGCCGGATGCTGTTCAGGCCTCGGCGTCTGATCTGTCGTGACTGCGGGCTGTCACGGGTGTGCAGCGGCCGTGATGTCACGCTCTCCCGCGGCACGGCTCAACCCGCGACGGATCCGTACTTCGGCCTACCGCTCTGGCTCCAGGTCGAGACCCGGCACGGGTGGTTGTGGGCGTACAACCTCGAACACCTCGACCTGATCCGTCGTTTCGTCCAGGCATCCCTGCGGGAACGAGCACCCTGGTACGACACCGGTCAGAAGATGACCTTGGTGGCTCGCCTTCCGGCATGGATCAAGCAAGCGGGGAACCGCGACGAAATCCTGCGTGCCGTCAGGCGGATCCACGCCTCGCTGGTCGCCACCTGAACCAGCCTGGGGTGGGCTATCCGTTGTGTGCTTCGAGCTCGGTAGCCAGCGTCTGTCGGGTGGCCGCCCACGATGCCAGGAGCGCCAGATTGTCTGCGGTCGGCGTGCCCGCGGGTGCGGTGTAGACGGTGAGGTGCAGGCCGGGTTCGGCGGGCAGTTCCATGGACTCGACGTCCAAGTCGAGCCGGCCCACGATGGGATGGTGCACCCGCTTGCGTCCGGACCGGTGCAGCCGCACGTCCTGAGATGCCCACCGCTGCCGGAACAGCTCACTGCACGTCGACAGTTCGCCGACCAGGGCGATCAACTCCTCGTCGTGCGGATTGCGGCCGGCTTCCATGCGTAGCTTCGCGGCCGCGTCACCGGCGATGTGGTCGTAGTCGACAAAGAAGTCTTGGGCCGCCTCGGGAGCCAGATAGACGAACCGCGCCGTGTTCGCGGGCCGCCGTGGATCGGCCAGCACCGGTGAAAACAGCGCGCGGGCGAGTTGATTCATGGCGAGCACGTCATAACGTCCGTTGCAGATCCAGGCCGGCGCATCGGAGATGGCGTCGAGCACCTGCTTCAGTGTCGAGCGCACCGTCACGGCAGGCCTGCGCCGACGTGGGCCGCCGGGCGCCCCGGATTGGCGCGCGAGGTGGAACAGGTGGTCGCGCTCGGCCTCGTCGAGTTGCAGGGCAGAGGCCAACGCGTCGAGCACGCCGTCGGAGGCACCGGCGAGGCTGCCACGCTCCATACGCACGTAGTAGTCGACTGATACCCCCGCCAGTAGCGCTACCTCCTCTCGGCGCAGACCTTTGACCCGACGGTTGCCGCCGTAAGCGGGCAGGCCCGCCTGCTCGGGTGTGATGCGGGCGCGACGCGAGCTGAGAAACTCCCGGATATCGGTGCGTGGATCCATCGAGGTCATCCCCTCACCGTAAGCCCGTCCCGCAGTCCGAGGGAGGCACTGCTGTTACCTCCCACGACTGCGTTGAGACCCGACTCGGAGGTGTTCGCGAGGGGCCGTCGGCCGTCGCCAAGGCCTCGCGCCGACGCCTAGGTACCTGATGCGGTTGTCGCGATGCCGCCGTCTACCGGGATGATGGCGCCCGTGAGGTAGGACGCGGCCCGGCTGGCGAGAAACACGGCGGTACCCGCCATGTCGTCGTCGCGGCCGAGCCGGCGCAGAGGGGCCTTCGCCGCGATCATGTCGCCGATGGCATCGAGCGTGGACGCCATCATCTGCGACGGGAACGGTCCCGGTGCCACCGCGTTCACCGTGACGTGCTGTGGGCCCAGTTCTCTGCCAAGCACCCTCGTGAGTTGATGGAGTGCCGCTTTGCTGCCGGCGTACGAGTAGTTGGGCGAGTCGGCGACGTGGATGGCGGCGATACTGCCGATGTTGATGATCCGCGCGGGATCATCGGCGGTGCCCGCCTTGCGAAGTGCGGGGAGCAACGCCTGCACCAGCCAGAAAGGCGACTTGAGGTTGAGGTCGATCACTTCGTCCCAGGCCTCGTCCGGGAACGTCGCCAACGGCTCGCGCCACATCGCTCCCGCGTTGTTGACGAGGATGTCCAGGCGCTCCGAGTCGACCGTGACAAGATCAGCGAGGCGCCGACACTCGTCGTGCCTGGACAGGTCGGCGGGGATTGCTTGAACGTCGCCGAATTCGGACAGCAGATGCTGTGCCTCCGCGCACGCGTCCGCCTTGCGTGAGCTGATGACGACGCGAGCGCCCGCCTGGAGAAGGCCGCGCGCTATCATCAATCCAATTCCCCGGGTGCCGCCAGTGACAAGGGCGTACTTCCCACTCAGATCGAAAAGTTCTTTGTGAGTGGCGAATTGACCGTCCACCATTGGTCTCCGTCTCTTCTGTCGTGGAGAAATGCGCAACCAGGTTGACAGGGGTTTTGGACGTCTGGGAGACCCTGGTGACACAGGTACTGCGAGAGCCACCCTTGCCTGGCGCGCCGACCGGCGCCGACGTGATGACCTTCGCCGTGGCTCATAATCCGTCGCCTTTGAGAGTGAAGGATGTTTTTGCCCGAAGAGAACCTAGTTTGACCGTGGCCAAGTATGTGCCGGCGTCGACCGAAAGGGCGGAGTCGTGCCGGCATGTCTCCTTGGACAGAGACAGCCTGTCCCACTTCAGCGTTACCGTGACCTGCGGGTCCAAGGTGGCCCATCGGTTGTCGTGATAGCCGTTGCACCAGGATGAGGACCATTCAGTGGATGCCCATTCACCGGTTGAGTCAATCGACATCGAGAGCGCGGTGCGGGCCAGATTCACGCGACACGGCAGATCGACCTCGTCATGCCGGATGCTCACGCTGATCTTCACCTGCTCGGCACCGACATACGTGTCGCGCTCCGAGCGCGCCTCGATCGCGAGTCGTTCGCTTTCGCAGGTTTCGAGCCTCATGGTCTGGCGCGTGTTGAGCTTGATTTTCCCCACGTCGGACACAGCGTCTTTCACTTGGTGTTCGCCGGCACTCGCACTGACCGAAGCACTGCTCTCCCCGCCCTCGCCTGACCGAACCAAACCGGTATGAGGGCCGAGCCAGTAGACGATGGGACCTGCTACGACGATCGTCATCACGAGGCTTAGGGCTGCATCACGCAGCTGGGCTCTTCTTGAGCTTCGCCGGCGTGGAGACGGCGATGAGGAAAACGCCATGCCCTCCTCAGCAGAGACTGAGTCCGGTAGGGGAAGGACATGGTTTGCGATGTGGCTGTCCGACGCTTTCGGGCGTTGCCGACTCTCAACCCTCCACCGGTTATGGAGCAGGCTTATGCTGTGCCCGGCATTGCGTGCCCGCTGTTGCGGAACGGGACGGGACTTGGCGGCCAACTCCTGCCGCACGTGCCAATAGAGGGCGTCTGCCGTGATGGGGTCAGAAGCTGTGGGAATTCCACGGACGAGAGCCTCGATGATCTCACCGGTGAATGCGGTGTACTTCTCGTCGGGCGGAGCCAGTGCCTGCTTCGTCTCGGCTGCCGCGGTCATGAGATACGTGCCGTCGATGGCAGCCTGCTGGGCGACTTCGCCCTCTTCTCCCATGTGTCCGAGCAATGCGCGTCCGCTGTAACAGCAGTCCAGGATCACCACCTTCCGAGTCGCTCGGCACGCATTGATCAAGCGCCGGATCTCGTCATAGGCGACGGCCCGGTACAACCGCTGGGTGTCAGAGTCGGGCAGGCCGAGGTGGAGGTCTCCGGAAGGCGAGAGCAGACCGTGCCCCGCAAAGTAGAACAGGAACGAGTCCTGAGCGGCCGTCGCCGCTTCATGGACGGCGTCCAGCAACTGCTGGGGGGAACGCGGGTTCAGGACGAGGGTGTATTGCTCGGCTCCCACCCCCCACAGGTCGCCCGCCCGGAGCAGTGCCGCAAGAGCCTTTACCGTAGGGGCGACCGATGGCAGCGGGGCCAACGATGTGTAGTGGTCGACGCCGACAATGACCACACGTGACTTTGCGGGTGGTGACATGCTCAGGCCGTTTCACCCGTCGTGCGGCTCTGTCGGCCAGGGGTCTCTGTACCAGTGCGCCGGGAGGACCGATCCTCCAGCAACGTCACGATGGCCCGGAGAGTTTCGGCTGAGTCGTCCGCGACAGCGAGTGAAGCGTCCCCGACTCGGATCACCACGGTAGGGGCATCCGGGCGCGCTGCACGCCACGAAGCGTACGACAGGGCTAAGTTCAGAGCGGTGAACCCCTGCCCTACGACCAGGTTGATGATCTCGACGGCTCCCATCGCCCCGTCGGCCGGGACGGACGGAGCGAGAGTGACTGCCGCGTAGTTGGCTACGTCCAGATCTTCCCGTAACCACCGGAACAGGTCTCGCAGAGGTTCATCGTCGCCCACGACTACATCGATACAGACCGGCACAGTCCACCCCCATGCGACTCATCCATACGATAGCCATGCAATAGAGGCCTTCATGCGGAAACCAGGGTGTTCGGCAACGCGAGTGCGTCGGCGCTTCGTCGAGCAGAGCCATCGCCTCGCGTAGGGGAGGCCTCCGCCGCAGCCATGAGCGACCTTCCCCAGCCCGCTGCGGACGCGTACACGTTTCCCCTTGTCCGGCAAGGAACTTGACGTTCCGTCACTTTACCCAACTGACAGCCTGTCGACAGAAACCGCTCTTAGCCTGCCGTGTCCATGACAGACACTCCGGAAGCAACCCCGACCCAGATCGGGCGTCGTACCGTGCTCATCGCCACCGGCGTCACGGCCGCAGGGCTCGCCGTGGCCGCCGCCGCGCCCGGCAGCACTCCCACCGCTGTCGACACTGCCGACACCGCGCCCGTCGCCGCGGCAGCCGTCTGCACGCTCACCAAGGAGATGACCGAAGGCCCCTACTACCTCGACGGAGCGCTCGTCCGCTCCGACATCACCGAGAGCAAGCCGGGCATCCCGCTCAAGCTCGCACTCACCGTCGTGAACTCCGCCTGCACCGTCATCCCCAACGCGCTGGTGGAGATCTGGCACTGCGACGCCCTCGGCGAGTACTCCGGCTACGTCGGCAACAACGGCCACAACGAGGCCGACGACGGCACCTTCCTGCGCGGCGGAGTACTGACGAACTCCTCCGGCGTCGCCAACATCACCACGATCTACCCCGGTTGGTACCGCGGCCGGTGCATCCACATCCACGTCAAGGTGCACACCGGCGTCACGCTCACCTCCGACGGCTCGTTCACCGGCGGCACCGAACTCCACACCGGGCAGCTCTTCTTCGACGAGTCGATCACCACCAAGGTCGCCGCGATCTCGCCGTACTCGACGAACACGGTCACCCGCACCACGCTCTCCCAGGACTCCATCTACGACGGCGGCGGCGCCTCCTCCGGCCTGCTCACCCTGACGGCCCTGGGCAGTTCGACCTCCTCCGGCTACACCGGCACGCTCACGCTCGGCGTCTCCCAGAGCTGAGCCCCTCAGGGGTGGCCCGCGCGCGCCACGGGCCACCCCCTTGTGCACCTGTCTCAGGAAGCCGGGCAGTCCTTCCACGCCAGGTGGTACACCGTGCTGATGTCACCGTCCGTCGAGTCCATGGTCATGAAGCTGACCTTGCCCGGGTTCGCGGTGCCCGCGTTCACTCTCAGCTCGGTGTTGATGTTGAAGTTGCGCTGAACTCCACAGGGCGCCCAGACCAGTTGGGCCCAGTCGGTGGAGTCGGTGGCCTGCCAGTCGTCGTTGTACGAGCCGTTGAACGGGTGGCTCTTGGGCACCGTCGTCGAGGAGCCCTGGAAGTAGTACGACGCCTTCTGCGTGGCGCTCGCCCCCGGCTGGAGCGAGAGGAAGCCCCGGTAGTCGGCGCTGGCGATGGCGTAGGTGAAGCCCTGCGGGACGTGCACGATCAGGTTGAGCTGGCAGTTCTTGCGGAAGGCCGTCGGGTCGGAGTTGCCGCCGGCCTGAGCGAGGTACTGGCTGTACGTCACCGTGAAGGCCGTGTTGTCGGGGGACACGGCGACGGCCGCGGTGCCCTGGGGGCAGCCGGAGCCGTTCACCGTCGCCACGTCGATGACGATCTTGTCCGGGGGCGGGTTGTCGAACACGGGGGACGAGGCTTGCGCGGGTAGCGCTGTGGTGAGCAGGGCGGCGACGCCGCCGCTCAGCAGGAGTCCACGGATCATGGTCTCTCCGGTTCTGTGAGTGGGGGGTGGCACACCCCGGCCTTCACGGAACCTTTGGAGAAACAGTGGGGTTCCTGTGAAGGACCGAGGCGATCCGCATCGTAGGAAGACGCACACGAAGCGGTCAGGGCGAACTCAAGCCATTCACAGGTGTGGATTTCACATGCTGAGCCCGTGTCCGAACTCTGTTGAAATAAGCGGCCGTTGACGGGTGCATCCCCAGGGCATTCACAGCCGCACATTAAGGAATCCTTCAGGTTCGCCCCTAACTTCCCTGCCCATGACGGGAAACAACGAGCACGACGAGCAGCAGAACGAACAACCCACCCAGCAGCCCGCCCGGCACCGCCGGGACAAGGGCGTCCAGCGCCGGCGCGTCCTCATCGGCGGCGGCACCGTGGCCGTGGCGGGCGGTCTCATGTACGCCGGCCTCGCCTCGGCCGACACGGTCACCTCGACCACCGACTCGGCCACCGACACGACCGTGTCCACCGAGGCCTCCGCCTCCACCGGCGTCTGCACCCTGAACGCCGAGGTCACCGAGGGGCCGTACTCCCTCGAAGGGGCCCTGGTCCGCGAGGACATCAGGGAGGACAAGGAAGGAGTGGAGGTCCAGTACACCTTCACCGTGGTCGACCAGGCCAACGACTGCGCGCCGCTCGCCGACGCGCTGGTCGAGATCTGGCACTGCGACTCGCTCGGGGAGTACTCCGGCTTCGTCGGGGGCAACGGCCACACCGAGGAGGACGACGGCACGTTCCTGCGCGGCGGCCAGATGACCGACTCCAACGGCCAGGTCAACATCACGTCCATCTGGCCGGGGCACTACGTCTCGCGCGCGGTGCACGTCCATATGCGGGTGCACACGGACGTGACGCTCACCGACGACTCGTACACCGGCGGCGAGATCATCCACACCGGTCAGCTCTTCTTCGACCCGGACATCAACACCGAGGTCCAGGCGAGCTCGCCGTACTCCGACAACACCACGACCGAGACGTCCCTCGACGACGACACCATCTACGACGACGGCGGTGCCTCCTCCGGCCTGCTCACCCTGACCGCGCTGGGCTCCAGCGTGTCCGACGGCTACACGGCCACCCTCACCGTGGGCGTCAGCACCTCCTGATCAGGCGCTGACGGGCTGCCGCTCGTCGGCGGGCTCGACCTCCGCGGCCTTCTCCTGACGGTGGGCGCGGATCGAGTACGCCAGGGCGGCGGCCCACACGGCGTAGAGGAGGACGTATACGGAGGTGGCGACCGCTCCGGACACGTCGAGCCAGTCACCGCCGAGCAGCGTGCGGGCGTTGAGCAGGACGATGAGGCCGCCGACCGTCGAGCCCAGGATGCGCGGGGCCACGAAGCGGGCCAGCCAGGCGGCGACCGGGGCGATGACCATGCCGCCGATGAGGAACGCGAGCACCCACGACCAGTTCACGCCGTCCGAGCCGAGCGAGAAGAGGAAGCCCAGGCTCGCGGCGACCGCCACCAGCGCCTTGCTCGCGTCGACCGAACCGACCACCTTGCGCGGCTCAAGGCGTCCGCTGGCCAGCAGGGCCGGGGTGCCGATGAGCCCCCAGCCGCCCCCGCCGGTGGCGCCCAGGAACCCGGCGACCAGCCCGACCGGCACCAGGAACCGCTTGCCCAGCGGCCGGTCCAGCTTCCCCTTGGGCACGCCGCGCACCGTGAAGCGGTAGGTGACATAGAGGCCGAGGGCGAGCAGGATCACCGCCATCACCGGCTCCGCGAGCGCGGTGGACATGTTGGACAGCAGGGTCGCCCCGATGAACGCGCCCACCGCACCCGGGACGCCGATCCGGGCCACGACCTTCCAGTCGACGTTCCCGAAGCGCGCGTGCGAGGCGCCGGACACCAGGCCGGTGCCGATCTGCGCGAAGTGGACGATGGCCGAGGCGGCGGCCGGGGTGGTACCCATGGCCAGCAGCAGCACCGTCGAGATCACGCCGTGCGCCATGCCGAGGCTGCCGTCCACGAGCTGGGCACCCAGGCCCGCGAGGGCGAGCAGGATCAGCGTGCGCATGTGGTGGTCCCGTCCGTGTCGCCGAGTTCGGTCCGCCGTCCCGGGCCGCCGACTTCGGTTTCCTGGTTTTCCCACCGGAGAGGTAGGGATGAACGGGAGGTGACGTTAGGGGGTCAAGCTGAGGAGAGCCTGAGACGGGGATGAGGAAATCGGCTACGGGTTCTCCCAGGCCGCCGGCTCCGCCGCCAGCTCCCGGACCGGTTCCGGCAGGGCGTCCGACGCGATGTCGGCGATGGTGACGCCCTCCAGGATGCGGCGGACGTTGGCGCGCAGGGCGATCCACAGGGGCAGGAGCGGTTGCGCCGAGCCGGTGTACTCGAGGCCCGTCGGCCGTTCGCCCCGTACCGACACGATCGGGCCGTCCACCGCGCGGATGACGTCCGCGACGGTGATCTTCGCCGCCTCCCGCGCCAGCCGGTAGCCCCCGCCCCCGCCCCGCCGGCTGTCGACGATCCCGCCGCGCCGCAGATCGCCGAGGATCCCCTCCAGGAACTTGTGCGGGATGTCCTGCTCGGCGGCGATGGCCTCAGCCTTCACCGGTCCGCCGTCCTGCCGAACGGCGAGCTCAAGAACCGCCCGTACCGCGTAATCCGCCCGTGCCGAGATCCTCATACCACCATTGTGGCGGCTCCACCTGTACACAATGACCTAGATCCTGGCGAAGTCGCCTGCGGTTCGGCAGCGCTCTGAAGGGGCGCGGGGCTGTATCGATTGGCGGCTTCGCCGCGTGGGCGCGACCAGCCACGACGGCTCTGCAGACGAAAGTCGGCACATCGCGGCCCCGCGGCGAAGCCGCATGTCAACACAGCCAGCGGAGCGCTTGGCACGCACCGCCGACCGACCGGCACGACGGGAGGGTCCCTTGGGGCTCAGCAGACGTACCTTCAGCGCCCTCGCCGGAACCACGGCACTCGGGCTGGCGCTCGGCGGGAGCGGGGCCGCGACCTGCGCCTATGCCGCGCCGACCGTGCCGACGGGCCCCGCGCCCGCGCCGCCGGGCGCGGACGGCAAGCGGCACACCATCGGCTTCGACCGGTACTCGCTCGTCGTCGACGGCAGGCGGCTGGTGCTGTGGTCGGGCGAGATGCACCCGTTCCGGCTGCCGAGCCCCTCACTGTGGCGGGACGTGCTCCAGAAGATGCGCGCCCACGGCTACAACGCGGTCAGCATCTACGTGTCGTGGAACTACCACTCCCCCGCGCCGGGGACCTACGACTTCACCGGCATCCGCGACCTGGACCTCTTCCTGCGGATGGCGAGCGAGACGGGGATCTACGTCATCCTCCGCCCCGGCCCCTACATCAACGCGGAGATCGACGGCGGCGGCTTCCCCGGCTGGCTGACGGCCACCAAGGGCACGGCACGGACCTCGGACCCGACCTATCTGAAGTACGTCGACGAGTGGCTCGACCAGGTGAACGCCATCGCCCGCCGGCATCTGTACACCGACGGCGGCGGCACGATCCTGCTCTACCAGATCGAGAACGAGTACGACTCCCACGTCACCGAGCCGGCCGGGCGGGACTACATGGCCCACCTGTACAAGAAGGTGCGGGCCGACGGGATCGACGTACCGCTGTTCCACAACGACAAGGGCAGGAACGGGTTCTGGATCCCGGGGGCCTTCGACACCGGTGGGGAGGAGGGGGGTTGGCTGTACGGGTTCGACGGGTATCCGTCGCCGACGCTCGCGCCGCCCGACTGGGGGCACTTCGGGGTGGGTGGGGTGAAGGGCGGGGCTACGGCAAGTCCCCAAACCCCCGGGTTCGTACCGGAGTTCGGCGGGGGCTGGTTCGATCCCTGGGGCGGGGTCTGGTTCAAGGGGAAGGGGTATGCCGAGTCACGGCGGCAGCGGGACGCCGCCTACGAACGGCGCTTCTACCTCACCAACTTCGCCAACGGCATCACCCTGCACAGCGTCTACATGACCTTCGGCGGCACCTCCTGGGGCTGGCTGCCCGCGCCGGTCGTGTACACCTCGTACGACTACGGGGCGGCCATCGACGAGGGACGGCAGGCCACGGAGAAGCTCGTGCCGATGCACCAGCTCGGTCATCTGCTGCACCACGTACCGGACTTCGCGAAACTGGATCGCGCCGCCGACGTCAAGGCGGACGGGCTGAAGGTGTACCACCTGGCCAACCCGGACACCGGCGCCCAAGTCTACGTCGTGCGCAACGACGGCAAGCAGCCGGTCACTTCGGCCGTGCCCGGCATCGACGCGCCCGTCACCGTCCCGGCGCAGGACGCGCGGCTGCTCGCCGCCGGGGTCAGGTTGGGCAGGCGCAAGGTGCGTTGGTCCAACGCCCAGCCCATGCTGGCGCTCACCGCCGGGCGCCAGGAGATCGCCGTGCTCACCGGACGTCCGGGCGAGGCGACGGTGACCGCGCTGGAGTGCGCGACGCGGCCGACAGTGACCGTGGTGGAGGGGGACGCCGAGTACTCGTACGCGGACGGGCTGCTCCGGATCGAAGCCCAACTGGGCGGACTTACGCGGGTGTTGGTGTCCGGCGGCGGGGTCGGCACCCCGCTGCTGCTGCTCCTCGCGGACGACGAGACGTCCGTACGACTGTGGCCGCACGAGACGCCGTCCGGCCCGGTGCTGGTGTACGGGCCCGCCCTGCTGCGGACCGCCGCGGTCAGTGGTACGGCGGTGAAGCTAACCGGGGACACCGTGCGGGCCGCGGAGCTGGAGGTGTGGGGGCCGCGCGGGCTGCGTGAAGTGTCGTGGAACGGGAGAGAGTTGAAGGTGCGGACCTCGGCGTCGGGGAGTCTGCGGGCCGCGCAGTCCCTGCCGGGGGTCGGGGCTGTCACCCTTCCCGCGCTGCGTGCCGGGTGGCGGCGGAAGACCGAGAACCCGGAAGCCGCGCTCGGCTACGACGACTCCACCTGGAAGGCCGCCGACCGGACCACCACCTACAGCACCACCCCCGTCCCCGACGGACAGCCCGTCCTCTTCGCCGACGACTACGGCTTCCACTACGGCGACGTCTGGTACCGCGGGCACCTCACGGAGGCGCTCGGCGCGGAGTCCGTGTCCCTCGCCTACAGCACGGGCACCCAGGGGCTGCTGATGGCCTGGCTGGACGGTCGGGCGCTGGGCACGCACCGGATGCCGGTGCCGGACAACAGCAGTGTGCGGCAAGGGAGTTGGGCCGCCACCGCGGCGTTCGACGTACCCCAGGGACTGCGTGCGGACGGGCCGCGGGTGCTGTCCGTGCTGGTGCGGCGGATGCAGCACGACCAGGACGGCAAGGCGCAGGACACCCACAAGGTGGCGCGCGGGCTGACCGCGGTCACCTTCGCTGGGGCCACCCCGAAGGTGACCTGGCGGATCCAGGGCGAGGCGGCGCCCGACCCCGTGCGCGGGCCGCAGAACAACGGCGGGCTGTACGGCGAGCGGCACGGCTGGCATCTGCCGGACCACGCCGACGGCGGCTGGCAGACGGCCGAACTGCCACGGGCGGACCGGCGGCAGGGGGTGACCTGGTACCGGACGAGCTTCAAGCTCGCCGTGGACGCGGGCATCGACGCCTCGATCGGGCTCGTCCTCGACGACGACCCGGCCCGCGCGTACCGCGTCCAGATCTTCCTGAACGGCTGGAACATGGGCCAGTACATCAACGACGTGGGTCCGCAGCACACCTTCGCGCTCCCGAACGGGATCCTCCGCACACGTGGCACCAACACACTCGCCCTGGCGGTCCTGTCCGACGGGACCACACCGGCGGGGCCGTCGGACGTGCGGCTGACGCTGCTGGGGGCGGCGGCGGGAGGGGTGCCGGTCACCGCCGTATGACCTGCGGTATGGCCTGAAAAGGGCGTCCGCGCGCATTGCCTTCTGCTGCGGGCTGGTTCACGGTGTTGGCTCCGCGGCCCGCTCCAGGGGGAGGCAATCTCGTGCGAAGACGGCGATTCATCAGCGGATTAGTCGGTTCCGGGGCCGGGCTGGGCCTGGCCTCGGCGAGTGCGGGCGCGTCGGCCTCGGACGGCCCGTCCCAAGCGGCCACGGCCACGGCCGCGTCCGCGAGCGGCGTCCGCTCGGCCACCGCCGGGGAGCCGCACGAGTGGCAGGCCGTGACCGCCCCGGACTGTCTGCCCGCCGCCCAGTTGCTCGGCGTGGCGGCCGCCTCCCCCGACCTCGCCTGGGCCGTCGGCGAGGAGGGGCGCAACGGCGGCACCCGCGGCTACCCGCTCGCCCTCCTCTGGGACGGCCGGAACTGGACCCAGCTGGACATCGACCGCCTGGGCTTCAACGGCTACCTGCGCTCCGTCGCCGCCTCCGCCACCGGCGCCTGGACCGTCGGCGCCGACCAGTACGGCACCGCCCACCTGCTCTCCTGGGACGGCACGACCTGGCGGGAGACCGACTTCCCCGGCCGGGGCGCGAGCGGCACCTCGCTGACCGGTGTCGCGGTGGCCCCGGACGGCGACCTCTGGCTCTCCGGCCGCAACTCGGACGGCTCCGTCCTGCTGCACGCCCACGGCACGGAGCTGACCTGGCAGCCGACGCCCCCGAGCGCGCCCACGATCGCCCCGTCGGGCGTCCGTGTGACCCGCTCCGGGGAGGTCTGGGTCTACGACAGCGCGCTCATCGCCCGCTGGGACGGGGAGAGTTGGACCGAACTGCCCGTCCCCGCCGGCCTCCGCCCCAACGTCACGGACCTCCTCCCGGTCGCCGCCGACGACATCTGGCTCACCGGCTACGACTACGGAGTCGGCGGCCCGCCCGGCAAACCCCCGAGCGTCACCCTCCGCCACTGGGACGGCGACGCCTGGAACACCGTCACCGCCCCGTTCACCGTCGGCACGCTCACCGCGATCGTCGACGACGGCCAGGGCGGCCCCGACCGCATCGCGGGCTGGGACTTCTGGGACCAGACCCGCGCGCACCACCTCCGGTGGGAGGCCGGCACCTGGGTGAGCGAGCGCGGCGCGACCGCCACAACTCCCGTACTGACCACGGCACTTGCCGCGATCCCCGGCACGGGCGGCTACTGGGCCGTAGGCACGACGTCCTCGTCCCCGTACCCGCCCGCGCAGGCGCACATCGAGCGATGACCGTCCGCCGAAAGCCGTCTATGCCAGCCGGATCACGTTCCACGACAGCGGTTCGAGTACGGCGGTGAGGGTGCCGTCCGTCAGCGCGGTGCCCTCGGCGGCGTGCGGGGCGACCCGCTCGGGGTCGTCGAGGGTGTTGCGGGCGTCGGGATCGGCGTCGGCGAGGACGCTGTGCTCGACGACGGACGTCAGGTCGAGGCCGTTCAGGGCGACTTCGAGCGGCAGCGCCTCCGTCCGGCTGCGGTTGACGGCGAAGACGGTGACGGTGCCGTCCTCGGCGCGCACGGCGGTGGCGTGCAGCAGGTCGGCCTCGCCGTACTTCTTCGTCTCGTACGTCGGTGAGTCCACCCGGACGTCGAGGACCTCGCCGCGGCCGTACCGCGAGGCCTGGGCGAAGGGGAAGAAGGTCGTCTGGCGCCAGGCGGGGCCGCCGGGCTCGGTCATGATCGGGGCGATGACGTTGACGAGCTGGGCGAGGCAGGCCACCGTGACGCGGTCGGCGTGCCGCAGCAGTGCGACGAGGAGCGAGCCGAAGACGACCGCGTCCATGACGCTGTAGTTGTCCTCCAGGAGCCGCGGGGCCTCCGCCCAGTCCCGCGCGCCGGAGTTCTCGATCTCGTGCCACTGCGAGATGTACCAGACGTTCCACTCGTCGAAGGAGAGGTTGATCTTCTTCTTCGACTTCAGCTTGGCGCCGATGTGGTCGGCGGTGGCGACCACGTTCTCGATGAAGGACTCCATGTCGACGGCGGAGGCGAGGAAGGAGTCGACGTCGCCGTCCTCGGGCTGGTAGTAGGCGTGCAGGGAGATGTGGTCGACGAGGTCGTAGGTCTCCTCCAGGACCGTCGCCTCCCACGCGGCGAAGGTCGGCATGGACTGGCTGGAGGAGCCGCACGCGACGAGTTCGACGTCCGGGTCGATCTGGCGCATGGCGCGGGCCGTCTCGGCGGCCACGCGGCCGTACTCCTCGGCGGTCTTGTGGCCGGTCTGCCAGGGGCCGTCCATCTCGTTGCCGAGGCACCACAGCTTGATGCCGAAGGGGTCCTTGTCGCCGTGCGCGACCCGGAGGTCGGACAGGGCGGTGCCGGCGGGGTGGTTGGCGTACTCCTGGAGTTCGAGGGCCTCGGCGACGCCCCGGGTACCGAGGTTGACGGCCATCATGGGCTCGGCCTGGGGGCCGACCTTCTTCAGGAAGGCGATGTACTCGGAGAGGCCGAAGCGGTTGGTCTCCGTGGAGCGCCAGGCCAGGTCGAGACGGCGGGGGCGGTCCTCGGCGGGGCCGACGGAGTCCTCCCACTTGTAGCCGGAGACGAAGTTGCCGCCGGGGTAGCGGATGGCGGTGACGCCGAGCTCACGGACGAGTCCGAGGACGTCCTGCCGGATGCCGTCCTCGTCGGCGGTGGGGTGGCCCGGCTCGAAGACGCCCGTGTACACACAGCGGCCGAGGTGTTCGACGAAGGATCCGAAGAGACGGGGGTTGACCTCGCCGACGGTGAAGGCGGGGTCGAGGGTGAAGCGGGCGGTGGTGCTCATGGGGACCTTTCGAAAACGGGATTACTTGACAACAGGCCAGTCATGCACCCAACCAAGCCGGTTCAGGCCCAGCTTCGGGGTGCCGTTGTCGGTTGCGTCGTAGTAGTGGTACGCCAGCCAGTCCTGGCCGTGCGTGCGGAAGACCGACTCGCCGCCCGTGCCGACGTAGCGACCGTGGCCGGCGAGCAGGAGGTCGCCGCCGCCTTCCAGGAGGGGCTTGCCGGTGCTGTCCTCGTAGGGGCCCGTCACCTTTGTCGAGCGGCCCACCCTGATCTTGTACGTGGAGTTCACTCCCGCACAACAGGCGTCGTAGGAGGCGAGGAGGTAGTAGTAGCGGCCGTGCTTGACGATGTACGGCCCTTCGACCGCGTACGGGGCGTCCGGGCGGGTGGCGAGGTGGGCGACCGTCGCTCCGGGGATCGCCTTGCCCGTGCGCGGGTCCAGCTCGACCATGCGGATGCCGGTCCAGTACGAGCCGAACGCCATCCACAGGCGGCCGTCGGCCCGGATGATCGCGGGGTCGATGGCGTTCCAGGTGTCCATCGTCTCCGAGGTGAACGCCTTGCCGTGGTCGGTCCAGGTGCCGGGGAGGCCGGTCGGGGAGGTGGCCACGCCGATCGCGGAGTGGTTGGTGCCCCAGGACGAGACGGCGTAGTAAAGCCAGTAGCGGCCGTTGCGGTAGGAGATGTCCGGTGCCCAGGGATCGCCGGTGGCGTTGTACTCGTACCACCAACTCGGCGGCGTGGCGAAGGCGTTGCCCGCGTCGTCCCACTGCCGCAGGTCCTTCGACGTGCGGGCGCCGATGATGCCGCCGGTCGAATAGGCGACATAGCCACCGGACTTGAGGTGGACGACGGTCGGGTCGTGGATGATCTGCTGGCCGGTGATGGGGAGTGGGTCGGGGTAACTCTCGGCCGCCTGGGCCGCGTTGGGGAGGAAGGCCAGGAAGGCGGCGACCGTCACGGCCGTAAGCGCTCTGCGGATTCTCACTGTCCCGCCAATCCCGTGTGAGCGACACCCGCCACGATCTGGCGCTGGAAGAAGACGAAGACGACGATCAGCGGGAGGCCCGCCATCAGGCCGCCGGCCATGAGCTGGGCCCACTGGATGCCGTAGGAGTTCATGACGGTCGCGATGCCGTTCGGCATGGTCATCAGGTCGGGGTTGTTGGTCACCATGTAGGGCCACAGGAAGTTGTTCCACGAGGCGATGAAGGTGAAGATGCCGACCGCGGCGAGGGAGGGGCGGGAGAGCGGGAGGACGATCGTGAAGAAGACGCGCCAGCGGCCCGCGCCGTCGATGAAGGCGGCCTCCTCCAGTTCGTGCGGGATGCCCTGGAAGAACTTGTAGAGGATGTAGACCATCGCGGCGGGCGCGCACTGGGGCAGGATCATGCCCCAGTAGGTGTCGACCATGCCCATCTGCTGCACGGTGGTGAAGAGGGGGACGCCGAGGACCGCAGGGGAGACCATCAGGCCCGACATCACGACGCCCATCAGGGCCTTCTTGCCGCGGAACTCGGTGCGGGCGAAGCCGTATCCGGCGAGGGCCGCGACGGTCAGCACGATGGCGGTCACCAGGACCGAGACGACCAGCGAGTTGATGAACCAGTCGCCGATGTTCCCGGTCGACCACAGCGCCCGCCAGGCCTGGGTCGTGAACGTCCTCGGCAGCCAGTGCGGCGGGATCTCGGCCGCCTCCGCCTCGGACTTGAGCGAGGTGAAAAGGGCCGCGGCGATCGGCGCCACGAACACGGCGGAGACGGCGACGCCGAGCAGCGTGAGGACGATCTGAGTCGGCGTCCAGGGCTTGCGGGGCCTCTCCTTGCGGACACGGGGCCGTACGGCGGTGGTCATCGGGCGCCGCCCTCCTCACGGTTGCGCAGCAGCCACATCCGGGCCAGGGCGACGACTGCGATGATCACGAAGAAGATGATGGACATCGCGGAGGCGTAGCCCACGCGGTAGCTGGTGAAGCCCTGTTCGAGGGTGTACTGCACGAACGGCCGGGTGCTGTTCTCCGGCCCGGTGCCGAAGTCGAACATCACCACCGCCTGGTCGAAGAGCTGGAGCGAGGCGAGGACCTGGAGGGCGATCACCAGGCCGGTGATGTTGCGCAGCATCGGCAGGGTGACGTGGAGCATGCGGTGCCAGGCGTTCGCGCCGTCGAGCTTGGCGGCCTCGTAGAGGTGGGCGGGGATGCCCTGGAGGGCTGCGAGGTAGAGCAGGAAGCTGAAGCCGACCGTCCACCACAGGGTCTCGATGACGATGGCGATCATGGCGTACGACTTGTCGGTCAGCCAGGGCGTCTGGATGCCGAGGGTCTCGTTGAAGAGGCCGATGCCCTGGGTGAACAGCCACTGCCACATGTTGCCCGCGACCGTGGAGGGGAGGAGGAAGGGCGCGAAGAAGCACAGGCGCCACAGCCACTTACCGCGCTCGATGTTGTGGGCGAGCATCGCGAGGAGGAAGGCGAGGACGGTGATGCAGGGCACGACGAGGAGGGTGAAGTACGCGCTGTGGCCGAGCGCGTCCCACATCATCGGGTCGTGCAGCGCCTCGCGGTAGTTGTCGAGGCCGATGAAGCTCGCGCCCTCGCCGGAGATGTTGGCGTCGGTGAAGCTGAGGTAGACGCCGCGCAGCAGCGGCCAGATCACGAACAGCACGAAGAGGAGCAGGAAGGGGGCGATGAACCAACCGCCGTGCTGGAAGCCCTGTTTGCGGCGGACGGCCGCGGTGGCCGTGGCGGTCCGCACCCGCGGCGATACGACGACGGTCTCGGCGTTGGCCGTCATGCGACGGCACCTCCCTGCGCGGCGGTCTTCCCGTCCATGGGGTTCTTCGAGGCGAGGAGCCTGACGAGCTGGTTCTTCATCTTCCGCGCGACCGAGGCCGGCCCCGCGGAGCCCATGGTGGAGGAGACGACCAGCGGGCCGAGGTCCTGGGCGAGGATGCCGGTGGAGCCCGCGAACCACACCTTCGGCTCGGTGGCCTGGTGGTCCATGGCGGAGACGTACTCGTTCTGCGGCTGGAGCTTCTTGTACGCGGCCGTGGACAGGGTCGGTGTGTACGCCGGGATGTGGCCGCCGGCGGCCCACTGGAGGGCGTGCCGGACGACGTAGGCGGCGAGTTCGTGCGCGGCCTCGTTGGTGGCGCCGCCGCGGCCCGTCTGGTGCGGGAGGACGAAGGAGTGCGACTCGGCGTGGGTGGCCTGTCTGCCGAAGACGGGCGGCAGCGGGGTCGCGCCGTAGTCGAGCTTGGCGGCGGAGAAGACCGGCACCGACCAGTTGCCCTCCCAGGTGAAGGGGGCGCCGTTGATGAACTGCTCGCCGGTGGGCGCGCCCGGGACGACGTACCCGTCGGTGACGTGCTGCCGGAAGAACTCCAGTACCTGGGTGGCCTTGTCGGTGTCGAAGAGGACCTGGGTGCGGGCGTCGTCGAACCACTGGCCGCCGAGCTGGGTGTAGAAGGCGACGAAGAACCACCACTGGAAGTTCTGGTCGTTGGTCCACAGACCGATCGTCTGCAGGCCCTTCTTCTGGGCCTGCTTGGCCTTCTTCAGGACGTCGAACCACTCGGTGGTGGAGGTCACCGGGATCATCCGGCCGTCGTCGCCGAGCAGCCCCGCCTTCTTCAGCACGTCCTTGCGGTAGAAGCAGAGCTGTACGTGGATGTCGAGCGGGAGGGCGTACAACTTGCCGTCGATGACCCCGCGTTGCCACAGCGCGGGGTTGTAGTCCGACTCCCGCACGCCGTACTCGGCGAGCAGGTCGACGTCCCAGGGGTCGAGAAGGCGGCCCGGCGAGAAGCCCGCGACCCGGCCCATGTGCATGACGCCGAGTTCGGGGGCGCGGTTGCCGGCGGCGGCCATGGCGAGCTTGGTGTAGAAGGGGCTGCCCCACTGGAGGGTGGAGTCCTTCACCGCGATGTCGGGGTGCTCCTTGCGGAAGGAGTCCAGCATCGCGATCATGTTCGATCCGTCGCCGCCGCTGAAGAGGTTCCAGTACCGCACCCGGGTGCGGGCCGTGGAGGCGAGCGCGTCGGCACCGGTGCCCAGCGCGGCGAAGCCGAGGCTGCCGGCGACGAGGAGCCCGCCGAGCCCGCCCAGCACGTGCCTGCGATTCAGGTCAGGTCGTCCCATGCCCTGCCCTATCTGTTCGATATATCGAATCATGCCCGTGGCTTCGAACGGGACCGTAGATAGGAAGCGCTTGCTAGTCAATGGTTTACGCAGGCCTTTCCAGCCACGGAGGTCGTTCTCGGTTGAACGACGGCGTAGTCTCGGGCAGCCTGCTGTGCGGCGGCGGAAGGGGGAGCGAGCGATGGACATCGCGGGCGCGCGGAGGAAGGCGGCCCGGATCGCCGGGGCGCTGCGGCGCTCGCGAAGAGTGTCCGGAATGCGGGAGCTGACCGCGGGCCTCGTATCCGCGGTGCGGGCCAGACCGCGGCCGCCTGCCGACGCGCGGGAGCTGGGCCGGGCGCTGTGCGAGGAGATGAGCGTACGGCGTGGTGGTCGGCCCGTGGAGCTGCGCTTCGAGCGGTTCCCGGACGAGATCGAGGTGACCGGGCTCTGGGTGGAGTTCCAGGACTTCGACCTGGTCATCGTCGAGGAGCGGGCCGAGACGGTGCAGCAACTGGTCATCCTGGGCCACGAGTTGTGGCATCTGCACGCCGGGCACAGCCACCATCACGTGGCCGGGGCGGCACTGGCGGACCGGCGGGAATGGTCCGACATGGCGTTGTCCGTGGCCGCGCGGGACGGCTCCCGGGTTGCCGACGAGGCGGAGGCCGACGACTTCGGGCACCGGCTCGCCGCCGCGTTCCGGCCGCTGCTGAGCGGGCGGGACAGTGACGCGCCGCTCACGCCGCTGAGCCGCTCGCTGGGCTATCGCGGGCGCGGGAGTTCGGCGCGGTGAGCGCTGGGACGGTCGCCGCGGGCCCGACGGCGGTGGGCTCGGTGACCGCGGCTCTCGGCCAACTCGCGTGGTCGCCCGCGGGGTTCGTCAACGAGTTCTACCCGTCCTTCTGGTGGATCCCGGCCGGGGTCCTGATCGCCGCGCTGGCGATCAAGCTGCCGACGATCGTCCGGCTGTGGAGCGATCCACTGCTGCGGGCCGTGGGCGGCGTACTGCTGGTCGCCTGTGCGGTGTTCGTGTTCGTGGCGCCGTCGACGATCGCGCGGGTCAACCGGATCACGGGCGTGCCCAACATCTCGGCGCCCTGGGTGTATTCACTGCTGACGGCGTTCTGCGGCTCGTGTCTGCTGCTGATCATCGCCTGGCGCAACGGGCTGTCCGACCGCTCCGCCGCGACGGTCCGCGCCGTACGGTGGGTGGTGGCCGGGTCCCTCGGGGTGATCGCCGCGCTGTGGGTGCTGTTCGCGCTCGCCGACGCGCCGGTGGAACGACTGCGGGACCTCGACACGTACTACGCCAACACGCCGTACATGCGCGAGATGATCGTGCTGTACCTGGTCGCGCAGGCCGTCGCCACGGTGATCACCTCGGCGCTGATCTGGAACTGGATGCGCACGGACGGGCTGGACGCGTGGCTGCGCTGGGGACTGAAGTTCCTGGGCGTCGGATACGCCGCCCAACTCTCCTTCTACGCCGTGAAGTTGCCGGCGGTCGTGGCCCGCTGGACCGGCCACCGCCTGGACTGGCTGAGCACGGGCGTGGCACCGCCGCTGGCGTGTCTGTCGGCCATCATGATCGCCGTCGGCTTCATCCTTCCGCACGCCGGACAGTACCTGCACGACCGCTGGCGCATCCGGCTGGCGTACCGGCGGCTGCGACCGCTGTATCTGCTGATGCGGAGTGTCAACGGGGGTGGGGTCTCCTTCGTCCTGCGGGCCACGCCCGAGTTGCGGCTGATCCGGCGGGAGACGTTCGTCCGGGACGTGCTGCTTCCGCTGGCCCGGCATGTGGACGAGGGGAGGCGGCAGCGGTTGTACGAGGTTGCGGTGGCCCTTCGGCATGAGCCGGGGCGGGCGATGGCGTTGGCGTGGGCTGTGGTTGTGCAGGACGCGGTGGCGGGGCGGGCGTCGGGGTCGGGGGGCGTCGAGGGTGGGCCAGAGCCTGATACGACGGATTTGTTGCGGGAGATCGGGGCGGTGTCCGATGCTCTGCGGCGGCCGGAGGAGTTGGCGGCGGTGCGGGCGGGGGTCGGCGCGTTTCGGGGTGCCTCGACCGGTAGTTGAGCGGCTGCGGGTGCGTTGTGGCTGGTCGCGCCCACGCGGCGGAGCCGCATATCGATACAGACCCGCGCCCCTGAAGGGGCGCGGGTGTACCGCTTCTTAACCGGTGAACGCCGTCTGTGCCAGGCCCTTTCCGGCTCCGGGTACGACCAAGAGCGAACCCGCCACGGGGTGCGGAGCCGTGAGCCCCACCCTCGCTGTCGTGATGTACAGGTCGGTCAAGTCCGGGCCGCCGAAGGCGCAGGCGGTGATGCGAGGTGTGGGCAGGTCGATCTGTCGGTCCAGCTCGCCGTCGGGGGTGTAGCGGCGTACCGCGCTGCCGTCCCACAGGGCCACCCAGACACAGCCGTCGGCGTCCACCGTCAGGCCGTCGGGGAAGCCTGAGTCCACCTCGATCCGGGCGAAACGGCGGCGGTCCGAGATCTGGCCGTTTTCGTGATGGAAGACGTCGATCTGGCGTGTCGGCGAGTCGACGTAGTACATCAGACTCCCGTCGGGGCTCCACCCCGTGCCGTTGCTGACGGCGACGTCGTCGAGGACCAGCTCGACCGTGCCGTCCCCGGTGATCCGGGAGAGGGTGCCGCCGGCCGGGGCCTCGTCGTAGCGCATGGTGCCGGCCCAGAGGGAGCCGTCGGGGGCCACGGCGGCGTCGTTGGCGCGGCGGCCGGGGACGGGGTCGTGGTGCAGCCAGCGGAAGGTGTCGTCGGGGTCGACGAGGGCGACGCCGTCGCGGAGGTTCAGGACGAGGCCGCCGCCGGCCCGCGGCTTGGCGGCGCCGACGTGCTGGTCGGTGACCCGGACCGTGCGCTGCCCGGAGACGGGGTCGTAGGTGTGGACCCGCCCGCCGAGGATGTCGATCCAGATCAGGTGCCCGGCGTCCGCGTCCCAGGTCGGGCCCTCCCCGAGGGTGGCCTCGGCGCGCACGGCCACCTCGTACGCCGTCATCCGACGGTCCGGTGGCCGAGGCGCTCCGACAGCTCCACTGCGCCCTTGGCTGCGAGCTGCTCCAGCTCGACGCGGCGCTCGTCGCTCCAGCGGATCATGGGCACGGAGATGGAGAGGGCGGCGACGACCTGCCCGGTACGGTCGCGGACCGGCGCGGCGACGCAGCTGACGTCGGGGTTGGACTCCCGGCTCTCCACCGCGAGGCCGCGCTGCCGGATCTCGGCGAGGGCCTCGCGCAGGGCGGCCGGGTCGGTGATGCTGTTCGGGGTCATCGCGACCAGATCGGCATCGTCCGGGATGCGCGAGCTGAGTTCCGGCGCCGGAAGGGAGGCCAGCAGCATCTTGCCGACGGACGTGCAGTGGGCCGGCAGCCGGCGCCCGGCGGCCGACACCATGCGCACCGCGTGGGTCGAGTCGACCTTGGCGATGTAGATGACGTCGGTGCCTTCGAGGATCGCCACGTGCACGGTCTCGTCGCAGGTCTCGGCGACGGACCGGGCGACCTGCTGCCCCTCGGCGGCGAGGTCCAGCTGCTCGGCGTACCGGCTGCCGAGCTGGTACGGCCGTACCCCCAGCCGGTACCGTCCCGGCTGACCCGGGACCTGGACGATGTACGACCGGGCGGCGAGCGTGGTGACCAGCTCGTGCACGGTGGTGCGCGGCAGCTGGAGCCTGCGCACTATGTCGGGGGCGGAGAGAGTCCCGTCCCCGTCGAGGAAGAGCTCGAGAATGTCGAGAGCCCGGGTCACGGCAGGTACGAGGCGTCCCACAACCGGCCCCCTCCCTTGATTATCAGAGTGTCTGCGTTCGAAATTTCAACAGACGATCGGCATGACGAACACAGGCTAGCGACAGCGCGTTTGCCCGGGCAATGGTTCTGCGCAGACCACCTCCCACGCCCTGTGGTACTACTGTCGCTCATGTGCGACACGTCACATCATGTCGCACACCGGGCGGCCAGGACGGGAGGGGTCCGCGGCACCCGGCGGTGATGGGGGGGTTCCATGCGCGACATGCAAGAAATGCATGAAATGACCAAGGGCTCGAACGTCTCACTGTCGGCCCTGAGCGAGAACGCCGGTTCGGTGATCGTCGGCCTGGGCTGGGCCAGCCCGAGCGGCGAGGGCGACGCGGATGTGTCCGTCTTACTTCTGGACACCGACGGCAAGGTGCGCAGCGACGCGGACTTCTACTTCTACAACAACCCGGTGGCCGCCGACGGCAGCGTGCAACTGCTCGGCAAGACGCCGACGGAGGACGGCAACGAGGACCGCATCGGCTTCGACCTGACGGCGGTCCCGGCGGAGGTCGAACGGATCGTCGTGGCGGCGAGCCGGTACGAGGGGGCCCGCTTCGGCGAGCTGGAGGACCTCCGGGTGACCCTGGCCGACGCGGCCGGCGAACACCTGCTGCGCTTCGCCATCGACGACGCGGGTCCGGTCAGCGCGATCATCTTCGGGGAGCTGTACCGGCGTGCGGAGGAGTGGAAGTTCCGGGCGGTGGGGCAGGGATACGACTCCGGGCTGGCCGGGCTGGCGACGGACTTCGGGGTCGATATCGACGACGACGTGGAGGGGGACGGCGAGCAGCCGGAGACGGCCGTCGCCGTCGAGTCCCTTCCGCAGGCGGCGCTGGAAGCCATCCCGGCTCCGCGCAGGCCGGACGACGAGACCGGGGCCGCGCCGAAGAAGCCTGCCGCCCGGCCTCGTACGGCGAAGCAGAAGGTCACTCTCCCCAAGGCGGCCAGGAAGTCGCTGGCGGACAACGAGTCGTGGCGGGTGGCCAGGCTGTTCCCGGTGTCGGTGCTCAAGAGCGACCGGGACCGGGAGACGCGCGCGACCTCGGTGCTGCTGTCGGTGATGGCGCAGGTGCCGGAGTTCGGCCGGCGGCTCACCGCGGGGTTCGGGGCGCCGGCGGGGCGGATGGAGACGTTCACCGAGGTCTCGCTGCCGCACGGCGACACACCCCGGCGCCCCGACGGAGTCGTCCGCGTCGAACGCGCCGGCAAGCTGTGGACGGCCCTGGTCGAGACGAAGACCAACGGCAACGCCCTCAAGCCGGACCAGGTGCAGGCGTACATGGACATCGCCGCCCGCCGTGGCTACGAGGCCGTCATCACGCTGTCGAACGACGTCGCCCTGGAGGGCAGCCCGCTCGTCGGCGTCAAGGTCGACGGGCGGCGCAAGCACAAGGTGGCCCTGCGGCACCTGTCCTGGGCCGAAGTCGCGTACCAGGCACAGATGTTGATCCGCCACGAGGGCGTCGGGAACGCCGCCCACGCCTGGCTGCTCCAGGAGCTGCTGCACTATCTCCAGCACGAGAACTCGGGCTGCCACGGCTTCCAGAACATGGGCTCGTCCTGGGTGCCGGTCCGCAACGGGATCGACGACGAGACCCTGTGCCAGGGCGACCCGCGGGCGCTGGAGGTGGTGGAGAGCTGGGAGCGGCTGATCCGCCAGGTATGCCTCGGGCTCGGCGGGGAGCTCGGGCAGAAGGTGCTCCCGGTGCAGCGGGCCAAGCGGGGCACGGACCCCGGGGAGCGCCGGGCCGGCCTGGCCGACCGGCTCTGTGCCGATGGACGCCTCCAGGCGGAGCTGCGGGTCGAGGGCGCGCCCGGCCTCCTCGGCGTCACCGCCGACCTGCGAACCGGCAGACTGCGCACGTCCGTCGAGATCCCGGCGCCGGAGCAGGGCTACCCCCTGACCTGGGCCAAGCGTCTGGTCCGCCAGCTGGCCGAGGCTCCGGCGGACCTGCACGTCGAGACGCTGGTGGAAGGCGAGACGGGCGGCCCCCGCGGCACCCTGGAACGCCTCCGCCCCGAACCGGCCGACATGCTGCCGAAGGGCAACGCCACCACCCGCATCACCGGCTTCCGCCTCTCCCTCCTCAAGGGCATGGGCAACGGCCGCGGCAACGCCGAGTCCGGCTTCATCCGCAGCGTGGACGACGCCGTGCAACGCTTCTATACGACGGTGGTGGTGCACCTCGACGGCACGTCGCGACGGACTGCGGCCAAGCAGCGCACCACGGCCGGCTGAGTCACCCGGCTTCCCTTCCGACCCGGACGTGCCCGACTCTGGTCCCCGGATGCCGCCACTTCGGTCGGCCGGACATGATCGGAGTACGCGTGGACGTCCTCGTGACCGGAGGCAGTGGATTCGTCGGTTGTCATCTGGTGGGGCGGTTGCTGGAGCGTGGGTATCGCGTGCGGACCACCGTGCGGAGTACCGGAAATGCCGTGAAGGTGCGGCCTCTCAAGGAGCTTCAGGACCGTCACCCCGGGCAACTGGAGCTCTTCGAGGCCGACTTGCTTCGCGATGGCGCCTTCGACGAGGCCATGAAGGGGTGCGAGGTCGTGTTTCATGTCGCCTCGCCCTTTCTCATGCCGGAGAAGATCAAGGACGGGCAACGGGACGTCGTCGAGCCCGCGTTGAACGGGACTCGGAACGTCGTGGGGAGTATCGAGCGGACCCCGTCCGTGCGGAGGCTCGTGTTCACGTCCACCGTCGGGGCGATCTTCGGCGACTATGTCGACGTGTTCGACATGGAGGGGCGGGTGTTGAGGGAGGGGTACTTCAACACCAGCAGCACCGTGGAGAACAACCCGTATCACTACGCCAAGACCGTTGCGGAGCAAGCCGCTTGGGAGGCCGAGAAGGGGCAGGAGCGGTGGCGGATGGTCGCCGTCAATCCGGGGCTCGTGCTCGGGCCCTCCCTCACGCCCGCCTCCGAGTCCGGGAGTCTGTTCCTCCTCGACGAGCTCTTCAAGGGGTACTTCTTCTACGGCGCCCCCGACTTCAGCTTCACCACCGTCGATGTACGGGATGTCGCCGACGCCCACATCGCCGCCGCCGAGAAGGACGACGCCCAGGGGCGTTACATCCTCGCCGCCGAGCGGATGTCCTCCTTCCACGACATGGCCGGGATCATTCGGGCGCGGTATCCGAAGGAGCGGCGGATACCGCGAACTCGGCTGCCCCACTGGCCCGTTCGCGTCCTCGGCCCCCTCTTCGGGCTCACCCAGGACTACATCCGCAAGCACCTCGGCATCCGCTTCGAGGTCGACAACAGCCGCAGCGTGCGGGAGTTGGGGATCAGCTACCGGCCCATCGAGGAGACCGTCCTCGATCACTACGAGGCATGGCGTCGGCAGCGCGCATGACCAGCCGTCACGGCTTCCTCTCCCGCCTCGCCTCTCCCAGCGCCCCCCTCAACCGCTGTGCCCGCAGCACCAGTTCCAGCTCGAAGCGGCGGTCGGGGTCGTCTATCTCGTCGCCCCACAGTTCGCGGATCTGGCGGAGCCGGTAGCGGACCGTCTGGGGGTGGACGCCCAGACGGGCGGCGACCTCCGGAGCGCCGCCCCGCGTCTCCAGCCACGCCAGTAACGTTTCCGCAAGCCGTCGTCCGTGCGTCGGGCCGCAGTGCGCGAGGGGGGCCAGACAGCGAAGGGCCAGGTCGTCGATCAGTTCCTCGGGCTGGAGCAGGACGAGGGCCTCGGTGTGTTCCGTGCAGTACAGGACCTCCCCGGCCGGCAACAGGCCCCGTTCCATCAGGTGTACGGCCGCCTCCGCCCAGCGCAGCGACTTCCCCGCGTCGGCCAGCGGGACCGGCGGGCCGATCGCGCCGGACCAGCCGGTCAGGGCACGCTGGAGCAGCTCGGGGCGGCCGGCCGCGTCCGGTTCGGGGACGACCATGCGGGGCTGCTCGTACTCCATGTCGAGCAGGATGCCCTGGCCGACGGCCGGGGCGACCGCCTCCCGGGCCGGGCGGAGCAGGACGCCGACGGCGACCTTGCGGGGCAGCGGCCAGCCGACCCGCGCGGCCCGTTCGGTGAGCGCGTCGGCCGGGTCGCCCCGGTGGTGTTCGGCCAGCAGGAGTTCCATCAGGCGGCGTTGCAGGCGCAGGCGCTCGCCCGCCTGCCTCGCGGCCGCCTCGGCGTAGCCCCGTACCGACTGGTCGACCAGGCCGTCGAGATACTCGTAACCCGCGTCGACCAGTTCGTACATCGCCGGTGGCGGGATCTCCACGCGCTGGCCGATCTCGGCGAAACGGCGCCAGGCCAGTCGTACCCCCATCCGGTAGATCGCCTGGAGGGAGTCGAGCGAGCGGCCGTGAAGGCCCTCGCCGCGGCCGAACTCCTGGAAGACGCCCGGCGGGACCGAGGGGCGGCCCTCCGAGGTCTCCAGGTGCTGGACGAAGACCTCGATGGCGCGGCGGATGCCGACCAGGGCCATCGGCTCGCCGGACTCGTCGAGGACGACCGGCAGATGCGGGTACTCGCGGCGGATCTCGCGCAGGATCTCCTCGGCGAGCGCGGGCGCCTCCGCCATGGCGATGGCGGCGAACCGGCGGACCTGGAGACGGGGGACGTCGTGCCAGGCCGAGCGGGTGGTGGTGGCGGGTGAGCGGGCCGGCCCCACCGGTCAACTCCCCTGTCCCGCTTGCTCATACGTGATCAAGGGGGTGTTCGGCTGGTCGGGTGTGGCGTCGAGCAGCGCGACGATGCCGAGGGCGGCGCCCACGGCGAGTGCGGCCGCGGCCACCACGGTGAGCGCGGCGCTGAGCAGTCTGGACATCGCAGGGTCAGCCTCTCTGTACGGATCTGTACGGAGGTCGTCCCCACCCCGGTGTCCCACCCCGGCCTGTCCGGCCCAGTCTCGACAAGCATTGACACCCCGTCAAGAGGCGCCTACGGTTCCCGCCCACAGAGCGGCCCGAACTCCGTCATCCCTCCCCCCTGGAGTGCCCGGATGCGCCGTACAGCCTCACCTCTCTCCCTGATCCTGCTGGGACTCGGCACGTTTCTGCTGGTCCTGGCGCCGATGCTGGTCTGGTACGTCGAGCCACGGGCCGCCGTGAATCCCATCGACATCGACACCACCGCCGTCTACCAGGGCACGGGTTCCTACTTCGACACCGACGAGGTGGCGACCGTCACCGACAAGCGGATCACCGTCACCCAGCAGGTCCGCGGCAATGTCGCGGACAGCGAGAAGAGCGGGGACGCGGTGTGGGACGTGACGACGACGGTCGACACGGACAAATCGCTGCCGGCCGCCGATCCGCACGACGCCCTGGAGTTCTTCCTGAACCGGTGGGTGACCAACCGGAAGACCAACCAGCCCGTCCACTGCTGCAAGGAGAACCCGTACTTCGAGGGCGACGCGTACCTGAAGTTCCCCTTCGACGTGCACAAACGCTCGTACCAGTGGTGGGACAACTCGCTCGGCGACGTGGTCACGCTGCACTACGCGGGCAAGCAGAAGGTCCAGGGCTACACCGGCCTCGCCTTCACCGGCACGGTCCCGCCGACGAAGATCGGCACACGGCAGGTGCCGGGCAGCCTGGTCGACCAGCCGAAGAGCCCGCAGGTGCTGGCCGAGGAGTGGTACTCCAACCACGGCATCCGCCTGGTCGTCGACCAGCGCACCGGCCGCGTGCTGTACGCCCAGGTCGGCCCGCGCCGCACGCTGCGCGCCCCCGGCCACAAGTACGACGCGGTGCTGCTCCTGGACAGCCGGAAGCTGGCGTTCACGACCGCGACGCAGAAGGACCAGGTGAAGCTGGCCAAGAAAGAGAGCGGGCAGCTGCGCATGGTGGGAGAGACGCTGCCGATTGGTGCCGCTGTGGCCGGATTCGTACTGGCAGTGGTGGGTGGGGTTTTGGTGGTACGAGGGCGCAGGCGTCCTGATTCGACGGAAATGCCCCGATCACCCGAGGCCCAGCTCACGATGTGACATGACGTCAGTTCTAATAAAGCCGCAAATTGTCATCTCGGTGAGTAGCCGTGGCGAACGGCTGGGCGAAAACTGTCCAACCCCACCCGAGCACAAGCTGTCCACACCCCCCGCCCATGAAGAGCTCAGTCCCCCCACAGCAAGTCCGGAAACCAGTCACTGAGTTCCGCACCCTGAGACGAGTTGGAGCACCCATGCCCCAGCACGTGCCATCTCCGCTGCGTGCCGATGTTCCCTGGGCACCGCAGCGCCCTCCGGCGCTCCCCCCGCAACCGCGCCGAATCGTTTTCCTCGCCCACCGGGATCTGGACAACCCGGCGGCCGGCGGCTCCGAGCTGCTGGTCGACCGGCTGGCCGAGGGGCTCACCGCTCTCGGCCACCAGGTGACGCTGATCTGCGGCGGACCGGCCGCGTTCCGGGACTACCGGGTCGTGTCGGCCGGCGGCGAGTTCGCCCACTACCTGCGGGCCCGTTCCGCGTTCGCCCGGCAGGTCGGGGAGACCGATCTGCTGGTCGAGGTCTGCAACGGGATGCCGTATCTCGCGCCCCTCTGGCACCGTGGCCCCACCCTGTGCCTGGTGAATCACGTGCATTCCGATCTGTGGAAGATGCGGTTCGGCGGGCCCTTGCTGCCGGCCGCGCGGATCGGGCGAAGACTTGAGCAGTGGGCGCTTACCGGTGCGCAGCACCGGAGTCTGCTGGTCGCGGTCTCGCCGTCCACGGCGCATGCCCTGCGGGAGATCGGCGTGGAACGGAGCCGGATCCGTGTGGTGCACAACGGCGTCGAGGAGCCGGGGCCGCGGGCCGACCGGTCCGCCGAGCCGCTGTTCGTGGCGGTCGGGAGACTCGTCGAGTACAAGCGGATCGATCTGCTGCTGAGACTCTGGGAGCGGGTGCGGCCGGTGACCGGCGGTCGGCTGGTGATCGTCGGGGACGGGCCGGAGCGGGAGCGGCTCGAGCAACTCGCCGGTCCTGGTGTGGAGTTCGCGGGGCATGTGTCCGAGGCGGAGAAGCATCGGCTGTTGTGTGCGGCCTGGTTGTTGCTGCATCCGTCCGCGGTGGAGGGGTGGGGGCTGGTCGTTACGGAGGCGGCTGCGCGGTCGACGCCTGCCGTTGCCTTTGATGTTCCTGGTCTGCGGGATTCCGTGGTGGACGGGGAGACGGGTGTGCTGGCGCACGGGGAGTCTTCTTTTGCGGCTGCCTGGTGCACGCTGGCGTTGTCCGGTCATCGGCGGGAGTTGATGGGGAAGGCGGCTCGGGATCGGGCGGCTCGTTATCGCTGGCACCGTACGGTTCGACAGTTTCGGGCGGTGGCTGCGGAGGCGGTGAGGGGCTGGGGGCCGTGAGGCGGCTGCGGGTGCGTCGTGGCTGGTCGCGCTCACGCGGCGGTAGCCGCATGTCCGATACAGCCCCGCGCCCCTTTACGGCGATGAAGGACCCCTCCTTTCAGCGCTCCCTTGCCCTGTTTCGGGCATTCCTCCACGAACAGGACGACCCCCAGTCCTGTTACTCGCTCCTCGCCACTGACGCCGCCGAACAGGTCGAGGCCTACGACGGGCCCGTGGCCGGGCGCACGGTCATAGACGTCGGTGGCGGCAACGGGTACTTCACCGAAGAATTCCGGCGTCGCGGCGCACACGCCTACCTCTTCGAACCCGACATCACAGAACTCGGCGAGAAGCCGCCCGAAGGCAGTGTGGTCGCCGACGGGTATCTGCTGCCCCTCTCCGACGGGGTCGCCGATGTCACCTTCTCGTCCAATGTGTTGGAGCACGTCGCCGATCCCGAGACGTTTCTCAGTGAGCTCGCTCGGGTGACCCGGCCCGGTGGGCTGATCTACGTGTCGTTCACCAACTGGCTGTCGCCCTGGGGCGGGCACGAGTGGGCGCCCTGGCACTACTTCGGGGCCGAGCGGGCCCGGGCCCGCTACCGGCGTCGTACCGGGAAGGCGGCCAAGCACACCCTCGGCGAGAACCTGTTCGCCGTGCACATCGGCACCACCCTGCGGCAGGTGCGTGCCCGGGACGACGTCACGGTCGTCTCGGCGCGCTCCCGCTACTGGCCCTTCCTCGCCGAGACCGTCGTGAAGGCGCCCGGCATAAGGGAGTTGGCCACCTGGAACCTCCTCCTCATTCTCCGGCGGTGTCCACCATGACGACCACGGTCCAGGCTCCTCCTCCGGCTGCCGTCCCCACCACCGCGGCCACCTCGGGTCCGCCGGAGGGCCCGCGGTCGCGGCGCTGGCTGGTGGGGTTCTGGGCCGTGGTGTTCTTCCTGTTCCTGGTGGTGCACCCGGGGCGGCAGACCTTCGACACGAAGCTGGGTGTCACGGTCGATCCAGGGGCGTTCTTCTCCGATCTGGGGCAGTTGTGGCACGACCAGGGGTCCTTCGGGGGCATTCAGGACCAGTACGCCGGTTATCTGTGGCCGATGCTGCCGTTCTACTGGCTGGCACATGCGCTGCAACTGCCGGTGTGGCTGGCGGAGCGGCTGTGGATGTCGTTGATCGTGTCCGTTGCCTTCTGGGGTGCGCTGCGGCTGGCCGAGCGGCTGCGGATCGGGAGTGCCGGGTCGCGCTTGCCGGCCGGGGTCGCGTACGCGCTCTGGCCCGTCTTCACGATCGTCGTCGGGTCCACGTCCGCTGCCGCGCTGCCCGGCGCCTTCCTGCCGTGGGTGCTGTTGCCGCTGGTCGACGAGCGGTACACCGCCCGCGTCGCCGCGCTGCGCTCGGCGCTGGTCGTGCCGTTCATGGGCGGGGTCAACGGGGCCTCCACGCTCGCCTCGCTGCTGCCCGTCGGGCTGTATCTGCTCTCCCGGCCGCCCGGGCCACGGCAGCGCAAGCTGATCGCGTGGTGGGTGCCGGGGGTCGTCGTGGCTACCGCCTGGTGGTGGATTCCGCTCGTCATGTTGGGGGTGTACGGGGAGAACTTCCTTCCCTATGTGGAGAGTTCGCAGACCACGACGGCAACCATGTCGGCCACCGAGGCACTGCGCGGGGCCGGGAACTGGGTCGCCTATCTGCACTTCGGGGAGGCCTGGCTGCCGGCCGGGTGGACGGTCGCCGCGTCCGTCGTCGTGATCGTCTGTTCGGCGCTGGCCGCGGGGCTGGGGCTGGCCGGGCTCGCCAGACGGGACCTGCCGGAGCGGCGGTGGCTGGTGCTGACCGTGGTGTCGTGCGTGCTGGTGCTGCTCGCGGGGTACGGCGGTGCCTTCGGGGCACCCTTCCACGGGGTCGTGCAGGACTGGCTGAACGGCGGTCTCGTCCCCTTCCGCAACATCTACAAGTTCCAGACGGGGCTCGCTCTTGCGCTGGCGCTGGGGCTCGCGCATGTGGTCGGGGTGGCCACGGACGCGCGTGGCGCCCGGCCGGTACGGGGGCGGCGGTTCGCCCCGCTGATCGCGGCCGTGCTGATCCTGCCGGGGCTGATGTGGCCGTATCTGAACGGGTCGATCCTCAATCCGGGGTCGTTCCAGGAACTGCCCAAGTACTGGAAGACCACCGCCAGTTGGCTGGAGAAGTACTCGCCGGACTCGCGCGCCCTCGTCGTCCCGGCCACCGCGCACGGGGTCTACAGCTGGGGCTCCCCCATCGACCAGCCCCTCGACGTCCTCGCCAAGTCCCGTTGGGCGCAACGGGACTTCGTGCCCTTCGGCACCCCGGGCAACCGGCGCGCGATGGACGCCGTCGAGGACGCCCTCGCCTCCGGGAGTGAAGTGCCGGGGCTGGCCGACTACTTGAGCCGGGCGGGCATCTATTACGTCGTCGTCCGCAACGACCTCGACCCCGACCAGGCCGACTCCGTACCCACCACGACCGTGAAGCGGACGCTGGAGCAGTCCGGGTACCAGCGGGTGACGGGCTTCGGGCCGGTGATGACCGGCGGGGTGATCGCCCATGACGCGCCTTTGCAGGTGGAGGGGCTGTATCCGCGGCAGCGGGCGGTGGAGATCTACGAGCCGTCCGGTCAGGACGTGCCACGGCCTGGGCAGGCCCGGCTGCTGCCCGTGTCGGACACGGCCGTCGTCTCCGGCGGGCCGGAGGCCCTGCTGCCGGTCGCCACCGAGCTGCGCGGCCGGGCGACCGTGCTGACCGGCGACAACCATCCCGGCCTCGGCTCGCCGTCCCTCCAGGTGGTGGGCGACGGACTGCGGCGCGCGGACACACGGTTCGGGCTCGTCACCGCCAACACCTCTTATACGTATACGAGTTCGGAGCGGAACGCGCCGGACGCCACGCAGGACGCGGGGAAGCAGCCGCACCAGATCCTGCCGAGCAAGGGGCTCGACCATCAGACCGTGGCGCAGTTGCGTGGTGCCGACTCGGTGACCGCGTCCTCGTACGGCAACTGGCTGTTCCATCTGCCCCAGTTCGATCCCGTCAACGCCTTCGACGGGAACCCGGACACCGCCTGGACCGAGGGAGCGCCCGGGTCTGCGGACGGGCAGTGGGTGCGGATCGGGTTCAGTGGGTCGTACGACATGCCTTCGTCCTTCAAGGTGAGCCCGCTGCCGCAGGAGAGCGTGCGGTCGGCGGCGACGAAGGTGCGAGTGGAGACGGAGAAGGGGTCGAAGACCAGTTTCCTGCGGCCTGACGGCTCCGCACAGACCATCAAAGCCCCTGCCGGGTCGACCGGTTGGATGAAGCTGACGATCGTCGACTCCGTCGCGCGGCGCGCGGGGCTGACCGGTGCCGGGTTCTCGGAGATCGACCTTCCGCACGTCCAGGTGACGCGGATGCTGCGGCTCCCGACCGACGCCGACGACTCCGACGCCGCCGCCACGCTGATCTCCCTGCACCGCGCCGCCGACCCGACCGGTCTCTCCGCGACCGGCACGGAAGCCGGCCTGCACCGGAGCTTCACCACCGCCACGGCGGGGACGTACGAGGTGAAGGCGGACGCGGTGCCGGTCAACGGCGCGGAACTCGACAAGCTGCTCTACCAGGTCGCCCCCGACCAGCAGAACCGCATCGTCGCCACCGCCGACTCGACGGCGGCCCTCGGCGCGGGCCTGTCGGCGCGCAACCTCACCGACGGCGACCTGACCACGGCCTGGATCGCCGGGGACCGCCCGACGATCCACCTGCGCTGGGACGGCAAACAGCCCATCGGGGAAGTGGTGTTGGCGCCGGCGGGCGGGCTGTCCACCCGGGCGACCCAGGTGCAGATCAGCTCCCCGGACGGTGCGACGGTCGCCGGTGTCGACGAGAACGGCGTGGTCCGCTTCGACCCGATCACCACCGACCGGCTGGACATCACGGTCAGCCAGACCGCCCCGATGACCCTGGCCAACCCGGTCGCCGACGAGGATCTGCAACTGCCGGTGGGGTTCAGCGAGGCGTACATCCCCGCGCTCGACCAGTACCGCACCCCGCAGCCCAGGTCCGGGCGGACCTTCTCGCTGCCGTGCGGGCAGGGGCCGGACGTGGCGGTGGACGGCGAGCTGTACCAGACGAGCGTGAAGGGGACGGTCGGGGATCTGACGGAGCGCCGCCAGGTGGATGTGACCCTGTGTCAGCAGGGGCGTGACGACAGTGAGTTGGAGCTCACCGCGGGCACGCATCGCGTCGAGGCCGGGGATGCCGGACCGCTCACGCTGACCGACCTGACCCTGACCCGCGGCACGGTCACCGAGCCGACCGCCGAGACCCGCCAACTGACCATACGGGACTGGCTCGGTGACCGGCGCGAGGTGAGCGTCGGGTCGGGTGCGGCCACCTATCTGACGACGTACGAGAACTACAACGACGGCTGGAAGGCCACCCTGAACGGCAAGGAGCTGACCTCGGTCCGGCTCGACGGCTGGCAGCAGGGCTGGCGGATCCCGTCCGGGTCCGGTGGCACGGTCAAGCTGTCGTACGAACCCGCGACGACGTACGAGGGCGGGCTGATCGGCGGTGCGGTGGGGCTCGCGGCGCTGATCGGGTTCGTCGTATGGCGCCGGCGGGCCGAGAACCCCGACCCGCCGCAGCCGGTGCCGCCGCTGCCCGGGCTGTGGCTCGGCACGGTCGTACTGACGGCGGTGGGTGTCGTGATCGCCGGCTGGTTCGCGCTGCTGGTGCCCGCGCTCGCGTTGTTGGCGTACCGGCGCCATGCGCTGCTCGTGCCGATCGCGTTCGTCGCGCTGGCGGGGGCGGGGATCGCCGCCGCCATCGGGGCCGGGAAGCCGGTGGGTGCGGGCGAGGGGGCGTTCGGACATGCGGCCCAACTGCTCGCGTTGATCGGGCTGTTCGCGGGGGTGGTGGGTGTACGGGAGCCGGACGAGGGGCCGGGGTCCACGGCCGTACTCCCGCCGGCGGGCGAACCGGCGCCGGTGACGTCGGGGAGCCAACCGCCGCCGCCACCGGTGGCGTCCGGCACCCTTCCGCCGCCGCCACCGGCCTCGGAAGCGCCGACCCAACACCTGTACAAGGGGGGCGAGAACGCATGACGGCACTGGAACATCCGGCCCGCAACGGCACCGACGGGCCCGTCCCGCCGGGGCGTATCCCCTTCCCCGTGGTGGACGAGGTGGCCCGGCACTGTCTCCAGGAGGAGGAGCCGGAGACCGTGCACATCGAGGTCCATCTGCCCGGGCGGCTGGACCGGGAGCGGCTGCGGGCCGCCTTCGCCGAGGCGCTGCGCCGGCATCCGCGGATCCTGATGCGGGAGGCGCCGGGGCACTGGTACCGGCGGCGGTACGAGTGGGAGTTGACGGCCGAGCCCGATGTGGAGGTGGTGAGCTTTCCGGAGGCGGGGCGGTGTGCGCTGCGGGACGCGCGGACGCGGGCGCTGACCACGGCGCCGTCGCTGTCGCTGTCCCCGCCGATCAGGTTGGAGGTGGTGGCGGGGGCGGGGCCGGTCGAGGGCAGCGAAGCCACGGATGGCGTCGGAGTGTCGAGGCGGTCGTCGCAGCCGGGCGGACGGCCGCACAATGCCACCGCCACCGCCACCGCCACCGCCACCGCCACCGCCACCGCCACCGCCACCGGCACCGGCACCGGCACCGGCACCGGCACCGTCCTCTTCCTCACCATCAACCACACCGCCCTCGACGGCCCCGCCTGTCTTCGCGTCCTCGCCACCGCCGCCGGGATATACGGCGGCAAGGACAACTCCCCCGCCGCGCCGCCCACCCGCACCACCCCCGACGCCCCCCAGGATCCCGGCGAGACCCCCTCCAACTGGTCACCTCCGGCCCGCGTCGCCCCCGGCACCCCCGAGCCCTCCCCCGGCAACGGCATGCTCGTCACCGAACTCCCGCTCCCCCACCGCCCCAAGGGCTCCCCCTACACCGTGAACGACCAGCTCATGGTCGCCACCGCCCTCACCATCACCCACTGGAACCGGGAACACGGCGCCCACCCCCGCCCCCTGCGCATCACGATGCCCGTGGACGACCGCCCCCGGGACGCCACCATGCCCATCGGCAACGGCACCCGCCTGGTCGAAGTCCCCTTCGCGCCGGAGGAGTTGGATGCACACGCCCCCGCCGACATGCCCGCCCTGCTCCAGCGCACGGCGCTCCGCACCCGTGCCCTCAAGTCCCTCCCCCGGCCCCAACTCGGGCACGGGGCAGCCCTGTTGACCGCGCCCGTCACCCCCGTCGCCTGGCGGGCCGCACTCACCAGAGGGCTGCGCAGGGCCGCCGCGCCCTGGACCTCGACGACCCTGCTCAGCAACATCGGCCGTATCCCCTACTCCCTGGACTTCGGCGAGGACGCCGGCCGGGCCCATGCGGTCTGGTTCTCCGCGCCGGCCCGGATGCCCCGCGGCCTCACCGTCACCACCGCCTCCACCGCCGGCCGCCTCCACCTGGCCCTGCGCTGGTCCCGCGCCCTGCTCAGCCACGGCGACGGCGCGCACCTGAGGGACCTGTTCGAGCACTACCTGCATACGACGGAGGTGTCCCCGTGACCACCACGGCACCCCATCCCCAGCGCCGCCCGAAGGACCTCCGCGACTTCTACGAGGACCCGTCCGTCCCCGTCGCCTCCGGCGCCCCGCGCAGCCTCCGGCAGGCCCGGATGCTGGCCGCCGCGCTCGGCCCGGCCGCCGCCGGCTCGCGGACCGTCCTCGACGTCGGCTGCGGCGACGGCACCGCGGCCGCCGTCGCCGCCCCGCTGCTCACCGGCCATCGCGTCGTCGGCGTCGACTGGTCCCAGGACGCCCTCCAGCGCGCCCGCGCGCACCTGTCGTACCCGATCCGCGGTGAACTCACCGGCGGCGGGCTGCCGTTCAGGAGCGGCTGTGCGGACGCCGTGCTGTTCAGCGAGGTGATCGAGCACCTTGTCGACCCGGACTCGGCGCTCGACGAGATCCGCCGCGTCCTGCGTCCCGGGGGTCATCTCATGCTGTCCACACCGAACTTGGCCGCCTGGTACAACCGTGCGCTGCTGGCGGCGGGGGTGCAGCCCGTGTTCTCCGAGGTGAGCCTGCGGGGGATCCACGGGCGGCCGGGGTCGGAGGTCGTCGGGCATCTGCGGCTCTACACCGCCCGTGCGCTACGGGAGTTCGTCGCCACGTCAGGTTTCGAGGTCGTACGACTGGCCGGGGCGCCCTTCCACGGCGTACCGCGTCCGCTGCGGCCGCTGGACCGGCTGCTGTGCTCCAGACCGTCGCTCGCGTCGATCCTGCTGCTGCACGCGCGCAAAAAGACGTAGGGGGCGGGGACATGTGGTGGGGAGTGGCCGCGGCGCTGTTGGCGAACACCCTGTACAGCCTCGGATTCGTCCTGGAGAAACGGGCGCTCACCTCGCTCCCCGAGGTGACGATCCGTCAACCCGCCCGGCTGCTGCGGCTGGTGCTCGGCAGCCCGCTGTGGATCGGCGGCTCGCTCTCCCTCGCCGCCGGGTTCGGCGCGCAGCTCGCCGTCTACCGGACGCTGCCGATCGCCGCCGCCCAGGGCATCTTCGTCTCCGGCCTGGTGCTGCTGGTGCTGCTCTCCGCGCGGCTCCTCGGCGAGGAGACGACCGGGCGGGAGCGGTACGCGCTCGGGGCGATCCTGGCGGCGCTGCTGATGGTCGTCCTGTCGCTGAAGGAGAGCTCGGACACGGTCAGCCGGAGCGCCCCGTACCAGCTGATCCTGCTGGTGTGCGTGCCCTCGCTGGCCGCCGGGGTGTGGCTGTACGGGGCCGCCGAGCGGCGGGCCCGGCACCGGCACCGTGCGCCGACCACGGGCGTGGAGTACGGGGTCGCGGTGGGCCTGCTCTACGGCGTCAGCTCGCTGGCGATCAAGGGGGTGTCGAGCTATCTGACGACCAGCGGGTTGGGCGGCGCCGTCGTCGCCGTACTCGAGTCGCCGTATCCGTATCTGCTGCTGTTCACCGGGGCGTTCGGCCTCGTCATGTCGCAGGCCGCGCTGCAACGCTGCCGGGCCTCGCTGATCGTGCCGGTGTGCACGACGGTGACCTGTCTGTACACGGCGGTGCTCGGCACGCTCTCGTTCGGCGAGGCGCTGCCACACGATCCGCTGCGGCTCGCCCTGCGGCTCGGCGGCACGGCGCTCGCCGTCTCCGTGCTGCTGACCATGCCCAAGCACGACACCGCGCCCGAGCAACCCCCCATCGGTGCCAAGGAGTTGACCCCGCCATGAACCCCGACGACCCGCTGCTGCGGATCCTGGCGTGCCCGCTGGACAAGGGCCCGCTGCACCTGCTCAAACCGGACGGGCCGGCGACCCCCGAGGCCCTCTACAACCCCCGCCTGCACCGCCGTTACCCGATCGTCGACGGCATCCCGCAGCTGCTGCCGTCGTCCGGGGAGCAGGTGTCGGACGACGAGCACGAGGAGCTGCTGAAGCGGGTTGCCGGGGGCGGTGATATCGGGGGCGGGACGGGCGGAGCCGGCGGCGGTGGCATCGGCGACGAGGGCCGTGCCGGCATCGGCGAGTCCGGCCGCACCGGTATCGGCGGCGACCGCGGCGGCACCGGCGGAGGCGGTGTCGGCGGAGACGACCGCGGCGGCACCGGCGGAGGCGGTGTCGGCGGAGACGACCGCGGCGGGACCGTCGGCGACGGCGGTGCCCGGGGCGACGACCGCGGTGGCATCGGCGAGTCCGGCCGCATCGGTGACCCCGGCCGCGGCGGCAGAGACGGTCGCGGGCCCCAGGCGCCCGGGGTGGCCCCGTGACCGTGTCCGCGCCACGTACCCTGGCCGCCCGCCTTGCCCCGCTGCTGCCCACCCGCCTCGTCGCCGCCGCCGCGCGGGCCGTCTATCCGCGGTTCGAACCGGAGTTGGCCCGGCTGGGCGAGCTCTGTCCGGCCGGGTGCGGGACGGCGGTGGACGTGGGCGGCTGGTACGGCCCCTGGACGCGGCGGCTGTCCCAGCGGGCCCGGCGGGTGGTGACCGTCGAGCCGGTCCCGCATCTCGCCCGGCTCCTGACCGCGGCCGTCCCGCCGAACGTCCGGGTCGTCCAGGCCGCCGCCTCGGACCGCCCGGGCATCGCCCGCCTGTGGCTGCCGCCCGACGACGCCGGCGACCGGGGCGTGTCCTCCCTGGTCCGCCGTGACATCCACGCCCACGCGCTGGAGGTCCCGTGCGTCACCCTCGACGAACTCCGGCTGCGCGAGGTCGGCTTCATCAAGATCGACGTGGACGGCAGCGAACTGGCCGTCCTGCGCGGGGCGACCGGCCTGCTGGCCCGCGACCGCCCGGCGCTCTTCGTCGAGCTCGAGTCCCGTATCCAGCCGATCTCCCCCGTCGTCACCTACCTCTCGCTGCTGGGATACGAGGGCTGGGTACTGCCCGGCGCCACCTGGGTGCCGCTGGCGAAGTTCCCGCTGGAGGCCCATCAGGAGGCCGCCGCGCACGTGGTCACCCAGGGTCTGCTGCCCCGCGTCCTGCCCTTCCGCAGCCGCCCCCGCTACGTGAACTCCGTCCTCTTCCTCCCGGACGGCCGCCGCCCCGGTGTCAGTGCCGTGGGCGACCATGGGACCCATGCCCTCCGCCAAGCGCCCCGCTAGCTCATCCGGCCCGTTCACCCCGCTCGACTTCCAGCTGGTGCTGCTGCGCCGGATGGCCGACCACAACCCGGACCTGGTGGAGGACGCCCGACACGAACTGGGCGTCTCCATCGCGGACATGCGGGAGGCCAACAGGCGTTGGCAGGCGATGCAGCACTCGCCGCGATCTCGTACCGCCGCGTCCCGCTACCGCTCGATCCTCGGCGAGCCGGAGTCCACCGTCCCCCGCCGCATCGGCGACCTCGACTGCGAGGCCCGCCTCTGGCCGGTCCCCCTCTGGCCGGACCTGCGCTTCGAGGTGCTCCTCGCGCCGAACGGGGTGGTGTGGAACGAGTGGCTGGTGCGGGCGCGGGGCGTGGCGGGCCCGGTTCTCACGACCCTCGACGACCTGACCCCCTGGTCCTGCACCGTGGACGAGGCGGCGCGCGCCTTCGCCCCGGCCCGGCCCCTGGAGGGGACGGCTCCGACTCGGTGGGGGCTGGCGTTCGCGGCGCCGGACGGGGCGGGGGTGCGGCGGGAGGTGGCGGCGGAGTTCACCTGGGGGTTGTTGCAGCGGGTCGCGGTGGCGGGGTGAGCCGCCGTCAGCGCGGGGCCGCCGCCACGATCGCGTCCCGCACCACCGCCACCGACCCCGGATGCAGGAACAGGAACAGGTTCGGCTCGACCAGCTCCAGCTCCATCACCCGCGGCTCCCCGTCCTCCCCGTCGACGAGGTCCACCCGCGCGTACAGCAGCTCGGGCGATTCCGGTACGGCGGCCAACGCGGCCTCGGCCACGGCGAGTTCGGCCGGCGTCGGGGTCCATGGCTCCAGGTCGGGGTGCGGGACCTTGTCGGCGTCGTAGGCGGCGCCCGCCTTCAGCACGGCCCGTTTGCGACTGGCGTGCAGCAGGCGCCCGCCGAAGAACTGGAGTGCCCGCTCCCCGGCGGCGTCGATGCCGCGCATGTACGGCTGCAGCATCGCGGTGAGTCCCTCCTCGTGCATGCGCGCGAGATGCCGTACCGCCGCATCCCGCTCCCCCGGCGCGTACCGGGCCGCGTACCGGGCCCCCGCCCCCGAGGTCGGCTTCACGACGTACTCCCGGCCCTCGGGCAGGTCGGCCGCGTCGCCGGGCGCGAGATACCTGGTCGGCACGACCGGCACGCCCGCCTCCGCCAGCTCCCCGAGATACCGCTTGTCGGTGTTCCACCGCACGACCCCGGCCGGGTTCGCGAGCCGCGTCACCTTCCCGCACCGCTCCGCCCACTCCACGAACTCGGCCGCGCGCCAGCTGTAGTCCCAGGTCGAACGGATGACGGCGAGGTCGTACGACCCCCAGTCCACACCGGCGTCGTCCCAGCACACGGCGTCCGCCTCGGCGCCGTCCACGCGGAGCGCGTCCAGGAGAACGGGCAGGTCACTGTCTCGGTTGGGTTCCGACCCGGGGTCGTAGGTGACGAGGGCGATACGGGACACGACAGGCTCCATCTCTCCGGCGGGATCCCTCGCAGGCTAGCCAGACCTCCCGCAACCACGGCAACCGGATTGACCTTCCCCTTCGGTGAAGCCGCAGCATCGCCGTACGGAACGAAACGAGGTGTACGAGTCGTGGAGACGCGCATGCTGACCATCGGCGCCTTCGCCAAGGCGTGCCGACTGTCCCCGAAAGCACTGCGCCTCTACGACGAGTTGGACCTGCTGCGCCCCGCCCGGGTCGACCCGGACACCGGTTACCGCTACTACGCGGTCGCCCAGCTGGAACGGGCCCGTCTGGTGGCCTGGCTGCGCCGGCTCGGCATGCCGCTGGTCCGTATCCGCGAGGTGTGCGCGCTGGCACCGGCGGCCGCGGCCGTGGAGATCCGCGCGTACTGGGCGGGGGTCGAGGCGGAGACGGTGGTACGGCGGGACCTCGCGGAGTTCCTGGTCAACCACCTGTCGGCACCACCCCGAAGGGACAAGACGATGCTGGAACTGCGCTACCACGCCCACTCGGACCAGGGCCGGGTCCGCCCCGCCAACCAGGACACGGCCTACGCGGGCACCCGCCTGCTCGCGGTCGCGGACGGCTACGGCCCGGCTGGCGCGCCCGCGAGCAGCGCGGCGGTGGAGGCGCTGCGCTTCCTGGACACGGCGGAGGTGCCGCCGGGCGAGATCCTGAACGTCCTGGAGGAAGCGGTCCGGGGCGCGACGGAGGCGGTGCGCGACGCGACGTCCGGTGCCACTACCGACGCCGACGCCACCGGTGAGAACGGCACCACCCTCACCGCCCTGCTCTGGACGGGTTCCCGGCTGGCGCTCGTCCACATAGGTGACTCCCGCGCGTACCTGCTCCGCGACGGCGCCCTGTTCCGTATCACGCACGACCACACGGTGGTCCAGTCCCTGATCGACGAGGGCCGCCTCACCCCCGAGGAGGCCACGTCCCACCCCCAGCGCTCCCTCCTCCTCAAGTCCCTCGGCACCACCACCCCCGACCTCCACCTCCAGGACGTGACCCCGGGCGACCGCTACCTCCTCTGCTCCGACGGCCTCCCCGCCGTCGTCCCCGACGCCCGTATCCGCACGACCCTCACCGAGGCCCCGTCCCCCGCCGAAGCGACCCGCACCCTGATCGCCCGGGCGAACGAGACGGGCGGCCCGGACAACGTGAGCTGCGTGGTGGCGGACGTGGTGGAGGTGGCCGCGACCTGACACACCCGCCGGGAGTGACCGGGATCAAGCCCCGGCGACGACTGATTCCGGCGGCCCTGGTGTAGGAACGGTGGTGTTGGTTCCGACCACGTCCCGACGACAAGGAGTGCGCCGCGTGTCCTCTCTCTTTCCGGCCCTGGAGAGCCCGAGTGAGCAGCTCGCGCTGCGGTTCGGCGAGCGTTCACTGACGTACCGGGAGCTCGCGGCGGCCTCCGGCGCCCTCGGGGAGCGGTTGCGCGGCGCGGGCCGGGTCGCCGTCTGGGCCACCCCCGAACTGGAGACTGCCGTCGCCGTCGTCGCGGCGCTGCGGGCGGGGGTGGCTGCCGTACCTCTCAACCCGAAGTCGGGCGAGAAGGAGCTCGGGCACATCCTGTCCGACAGTGCGCCGGGTGTGGTGCTGGCGGCGCCGGGCGATGAACTTCCTCTACCTGTACGGGACTTGCCGCGCGTCGATGTGGACGTGCACGACACGGGAAGCACCGCACCCACCCCCGCCGTCGGCGACGAGGACCCCGCCCTCGTCGTCTACACCTCCGGCACCACCGGCCCGCCCAAGGGCGCCGTCATCCCCCGCCGGGCCGTCGCCACCACCCTGGACGCGCTCGCCGACGCCTGGCGGTGGACCGGCTCCGACGTGCTCGTGCACGGGCTGCCGCTGTTCCATGTGCACGGCCTGGTGCTGGGCATCCTGGGCCCGCTCCGGCGCGGCGGTTCGGTCCGGCACCTGGGCCGTTTCACCACCGAGGGCGTGGCCCGGGAGCTGAACGACGGCGCGACCATGCTGTTCGGCGTGCCGACGATGTACCACCGGATCGCCCAAGTGCTGCCGGACGAGCCGGAGTTGGCCAAGGGGCTCGGCCGGGCCCGGCTGCTCGTCTCCGGGTCCGCCGCCCTCCCCGTGCACGACCACGAACGCATCGCCGCCGCGACCGGCCGCCGCGTGATCGAGCGTTACGGCATGACGGAGACGCTGATGCTGTGCTCGTCCCGGTGGACACCCCCGGACCCCCGGCCCAGTGTGAGAGCCGACGGCGAGGCCCGTCCGGGCACGGTGGGCGTACCGCTGCCGGGCGTCGAGCTGCGGCTCGTCGAGGAGGACGGGGCGCCCATCACCTCGTACGACTCCGAGACCGTCGGCGAGATCCAGGTGCGCGGCCCGAACCTCTTCACCGGCTACCTCAACCGGCCCGACGCCACGGAGGCCGCCTTCACGGCCGACGGCTGGTTCCGCACCGGCGACATGGCGGTGCGCGAGCCCGACGGGTACGTCCGGATCGTCGGCCGCAAGGCCACCGACCTGATCAAGAGCGGCGGTTACAAGATCGGGGCGGGTGAGATCGAGAACGCGCTGCTGGAGCATCCGGGGGTACGGGAGGCGGCCGTCACCGGGGAGCCGGACGCGGACCTGGGCGAGCGGGTCGTCGCGTGGGTGGTGCCGGTGGATCCCCAGTCCCCGCCCGCACTCGACGAGTTGGCCGATCACGTCGCCCGCCGCCTCGCCCCGTACAAGCGCCCCCGCGTCGTCCACCACCTCTCCGCCCTCCCCCGCAACGACATGGGGAAGATCATGAAGCGGGCCCTGCACAGTGACTGAGCGCCGCTCCGCACGCGAGGTCGTCACCTTCGTCGCCGACGACTCCACCTTCACCGAACTCCCGTACCCGACAAGGGACTCCAAGCCCGACGGCCCCCTCACCTGGCAGGGTTACGACACCTCGCGCGCCCGCGCCGCCGAACGCACCGGCGAGACGGAGTCCGTGGTCTGCGGCACGGCGACCGTCACGGGCACCCGAGCCGTCCTGATCGCCTTCGAGTTCGGCTTCCTCGGCGGCTCGCTCGGCGAACGCACCGGCGACCGCCTGGAGTCGGCGTACGCGTACGCCCGGGAACACCGTCTGCCGGTCGTCCCGCTCATCGCCACGGGCGGCAGCCGTATGCAGGAGGGCATGCTCGCCCTGACCCAACTCCAGCGCGTGGCCCACCAGTCGGCGCTGACGAGGGAGGCCGGGCTTCCGCAGATCGCGGTCCTCCGCGACCCCACGACGGGCGGCGGCTGGGCCACCCTGGGCGCGGGCGCCGACGTGATCCTCGCCCTCTCGGGCGCCCAGGTCGGCTTCGCGGGTTCCCGCGTCCGCCCACCGGACGCAGATCCGGCGGCGTACACGGCCGCAGGGCAACTGGCGGCGGGGGCCGTGGACGCCGTCGTGCTGCTGACGGAGCTGCGGGAGACACTGGGCCGATGGCTGCGGCTCCTTTCCGAGCCAACGGTTCGTGACGCGCCCCAAGGGGGCGTGGGGCTGCATCAGTCAGCGGCTCCGCCGCGGAGCGCGACCAGCCACGATGGCGCCGCAGACGCCACACGACCCAACCCGGCGACACCCCACGCGGCTCCGCTCCCACCCGCCCTCACCACTCAGGAACTCCCCACCACCGGCTGGGACGCGGTCCAAAACGCCCGCTCCCCTCAACGCCCCCGTGCCGAGGCCTACTTGGACGTCTACTTCGCCCACCGCGAAGCGATCAGCGGCGACCGCTGCGGGGGCACCGACCCCGGCATGCTCTGCGGTTTCGGTGCGCACGACGGCCGTACCGTCGCCTTCGCCGCCCAGACCGGCACCCCGACCCGCCCCGCCGGGTACCGCACCGCCGCCCGGCTGATCCGGCTCGCGGGCCGGCTCGGCATCCCCGTGCTCACCCTGGTGGACACCCCCGGCGCCGCGAACGACGCGGAGGCCGAGCGGCAGGGTGCGGGCGCGGCGATCGCGGACGTCTTCGCGGCCGTGGCCGCCGCCCGCACCCCGGTCACCACCCTGGTGATCGGCGAGGGCGGCTCCGGCGGGGCGCTCGCGCTCGCCGCACCGGGCAACACCTGGGCCACGCCGGACAGTTACTTCTCGGTGATCGCCCCGGAGTCGGCGGCCGCCATCCTCAAACGCCCGCCGGAGGAGGTGGAGGCGACGGCCGACCAACTCCGGCTCCGCCCGCAGGACTTGCTGGAGCTGGGCGTGATCCGGGGCGTCGTCTGACGCCCGGCCTGATCCGTGAGAACGGCGCCCCTCCGTTGCGGAGGGGGTGAGAACGGCGCCGCCCCCGTTCCGGTGGAGGCGGCGCCGTCCGTCTCGTACCCCCTTCTCCTACTTCACCCCCACCGCCCGGATGACCTCCTGCGCCACCGAGCCGCCCCGGTCGTCGCTCGCGGAGGCGCGCAGGGAGACGTAGGAGGCATCGCGCGGCACGGTCAACCTGCCGTGCCCGGCGGCGAGTTCCACCGTCCGCCACGACTTCCCGTCGTCGTACGACACTTCGAGCCGCGGATCCCCGATGGTCCCGGTGTCGGGCGCGCCCTTCACATACTCCGCGCCGACCCCGACGGGCACCCGCGTCCCGCCCCGCACATCGCCCGCGAGGTCGGTGTCGACGTCGAAGGCGAGGTTGATGAGCGGCAGGAAGGTCCAGCGGTCGGCGGGTGTGGCCGCCGACTTGAAGGTCCACTCGGCGTGCCCCTCGGTGGACAGCTTCCAGCGGTCGGCGTCGAGGGCGGTGTCGGTGACGACCTTGTAGGTGTGCTGGTCGGCGGGCGCGTCCCAGGCGTACGCACCGGAGCCCGTGCGCCGGTCGACCAACCCGCCGTCCATGTACACCTCCGTCGTCTGGGTCATCCCGCTCTCCGCGCTCCACACGTCACCGAACCCGGTGTGGTCGGGCCCCGAGTCGCCCCAGCCCGGCGTGTTGAACTGCAGTTGGTTTCCGGACCGTTGCTGCCCCCAGCCGAGTCCGGTCCCGAGCCACGGATGCCAGACGGGCCGGAACCAGTCCAGCTCGCGGTGCGCCCCGCCGGCGTACCGCACGAGCCCGCTGCGTTCCTCCAGCGCCCCGTCCCCGACGGTCACCGACTCGTGCCACAACTGCCCGGCCCCGGTGGACACATAGTCGGTCCGCTGGGCCGGGTAGGCGATCCGTTCCGCGAACCCGAGCCCGATGGGGAAGGCGTCGGTGATCGAGTACCGGAACTCGCCGCCGTCCGTCACCGGCTTCACGGCGTGGAACTTCGTTTCGACGACGGCGAGTTGGCGGGAGCTCGGCGCGTAGGTGAGATCGCGGCGCGGGATCGCCCCGCGGTGGCCCTCCGAAAGGTCGTACATGTAGGGCGTGTTGCGGGTACCGGTCATGTCGACCGTCTTCGCCTCCCGCAGCCGCGCCGCATCCGCCGCGTTCACCGTGGCGATCTGCAACGGCCGGTCGCTGTTGTCGTCGTTGCCCCACCAGGCGCCCAGCCGCCCGGCCGCGTCGTCGGTCACGAACAGTGCCTTGGCCCCGGCGTCCTGCGCGGCCCGGGCGAGCGCGACCGGATCGGCCCCGTCGGCGAGATGGGCGAGCACCGCCTTGCCCCGGACCCCACTGAAGGGCCCGTCGCCCACGTCCACGAGCGGCAGCCGGCTCCGGCCCTCGATCAGCGTGCCGCCCGCCTGGACGACCGCCGTGCCGACGCCCTTCACCTCCAGGAGCGGCTTGCCGAGCCGCCACACGGTCCGGTACTCGAAGGTCCCCCGCGTGACCTTCTCCGTCGGCGCGGCGAACACGCTGTCGTACTTCACCGGCACCTGCACGGCCCCGAACAGATCGGAGCCGCCCGCGTCGCGGTCGTACTCCATGAGCAGCTGCCGGGTCTCGGTCCGCCGCCCGACCTCGGCTCTGACCTCCCTCAACTGTCTTCCGTCGAGGGTGACTTCACGGTCCCGGTCAAGGTCCACCTCAGGCGCCGCGAGGAAGCCGAGCCCGAGCGAGTCGGCGCCGTGGCTGCCGCGTACGTCGAGGAAGGAGGTGAGGCTGTACGTCCCCGGCTGCAACCGCAGCTTCAGCGTGCCGGAGTCGCCGACGTACGCCGGGTAGGCGTCCGAGCCGGCCGCGAGCTTCTGCACCACCAGGTCGGCGGGGGTCGCGCCCCCGTCCCGGTCCCTGACGTGCACGGTGAGTGTGTACCGTTCCTCCTCCTTGACCAGGCCGAACACGGTGTGCGCGAGGGGAGTTCCGGTCGTCCGGTCGGAGGCCACGATCTGCCCGCTGGTGTTCCCGACGTCCGCCTCGGACCCGTCCCCGGTGACCGTCGTCGACGCGGTGCCGTGCGCGGGCACGGTGAGGGAGGAGTCGGCGAGGGTGGCGACCCCGTCCGGGGCGCCCCGCACGGCGAGGCTCAACTCCACCGCCGTATCGGAGGTGTTGGTGTAGGTGAGGGTCCTGGTCACCGGCTTGTTCGCGTCGTACGGCCAGCTGTAGAACCCGAGGTCGGCGCTCCCGGTGGCGGTGACGCTCGCCTTCACGGCATCCGGCACGCTCACGCGTCCCGCGCCCAACTGGTAGGCAGAGGAATCCAATTGCCTGGAACTGGACATCAGCGCGTCCTTGAGCTGAACGCCGGTCCAGTCGGGGTGCTCCTGGGCGAGCAGGGCGGCCGCACCGGCGACGTGGGGCGTCGCCATGGACGTACCGCTCATGGATGTGTAGTAGCCGCTGCCGTCGGTGAGCCCGGAGCGGGCGGCGAGGATGTCGACGCCGGGGGCGGAGAGATCGGGCTTCAGGGCGTTGTCGCCGTAACGCGGCCCGGCGCTGGTGAAGTAGGCGGCCTGGTCGCTCGCGTCCACGGCACCGACGGTGAGCGCGGAGTCGGCGGCGCCGGGCGAGCCGATGGAGGAGGGGCTGCCGGTGTTGCCGGCGGCGACGACGAAGAGGGCGCCGGTCTCCTTCGACAGCGTGTTCACGGCCTGCGCCATGGGATCGGTGCCGTCACTGGGCTCGGTCGAACCCAGGCTCATCGACACGACCTTGGCGTGCACGTCCCGCGCGGCCCACTCCATACCGGCGATGATCTGCGACTCGCTCCCCGACCCCTGGTCGCTGAGCACCTTGCCGACGGCGAGGGTGGCGTCCGGGGCGACGCCCTTCTCCTTCCCGTCGGAGGCGGCACCGCTTCCCCCGACGGTCGAAGTGACGTGTGTGCCATGGCCGTTGCGGTCGCCGACAGCATCCTCGCCCTCGACGAAACTCTTGGTGACGGAGACCCGCTGGGCGAGGTCGGGATGCCCGGTGTCCACCCCCGTGTCGAGCACGGCGACGGTGACACCTTTCCCGGTCAGCCCGGCGTCCCAGGCGGCCCGGGTCCCGATCTGGGCGTTGCTCTCGGCCATGTCGGCGTCGACCCGCCCGTCGAGCCACACCTTCTCGACACCGGCCTGCCGCGTGAACCCCTCCCAGAAGTCCCGCCCCTTGTCGGCTTCGACGGCGGCCCCTCGGACACTCCCCAAGGTCCGTGTCCGCTCGGCATCAGGCGGGGTGGCGACCCGGGCCCCCTTCTCGTACGTGACGATCAAGGGCAGCTCGTCCGTCTTCTCGTCGGCGAGCCCCTGCCGTATCAACTCACTGACATCGAACAGCCGTTGATCGAGCGCACCGGCCCGCAGATAGGGCCGTGCCTCGTCCGGTACGACGCTGATCCGGCCGTCGTCGGTCTGCGTCCGCACGGCGCCGGTGGCGCCCCTGGGCCGCTGCACGGTGACCGTCTTCCTCCCGCCGCCGAGGTCGGTGACGGTGACCTTGTCGCCGGTGACGAGGGTGACGGTGCGGGTGGCCGCGGCGGTGCGCACGGGAGCGGGGGTGCCGTCCCGTGCGCCCGCCCGCGCTGTGGGCAACAGCGCCAGCACGAGCCCCGCCGACAGGAGGATCGCCCCGCGTCCGACTGGTCCTCTGCTCATGCACACCTCTCCGAGTCGAGCACCGTCGAACGCCGTTGGGCGCGGTCGGGTGCCGCCGAGTGCTGCGAAGAGTGTCGAGGGGCCGGTGGGGTAAGGGAGTTGGGCGGGGGTGGCGGGTTGGTGCTGTGGCGGGTTTCCGCCAGCCGCGGCGTGCTCATGGGCGGGGTGCGGAAACCGGGACAACTCCGAACGCCGTCCGGAAGAATGGGGATGCTCGGGCGGCACGACGGACGGGGGCGTCATGGAAGGCGTGGTCGAGTTCACGATGGGCGACGGTTCCGTGGTCGCCGTCGAGGGGGCGGACGAGGGGCCGGGCTCCCGGCTGGTCCGGCGCGGCGACGGCACGGTCCAGGCGGCGCACACCTTCGAGGGCGCCCTGGACGGGGTGCGCGCGGCGGCCGAGGCCGCGTTGCGGGTCTTCCGGGACGGCAGCCTCAAACCGGACGGGGTCGAGATCGAGTTCGGGGTGAAGATGTCCGCGGAGGCGGGCGCGTTCATCGCCAAGGGCACGGCCGAGGGGCATCTGGTCGTCAAGTTGTCGTGGACACCGGCTCCGGCGCCGCCTCCGGACCCGGATCGCCACCTACCCAGCAGTGCGGCACACGGCGCCTGACCATGCACCACGCCGAGTGGCACGCCCGTATCGAGTGCGGCGGCAAGGTGGCCGGCGCGGGCTTTCTGGTGGCCGGGGACAAGGTGCTGACCTGCGCGCATGTCGTCGAGCGGGGCGACCGGGCGGAGCTGACGGTGTCCTTCCCGCAGCGCCCCGGGTCCGAGCCCGTCCCGGCCCGGGTCGTCGCGCACGGCGGCTGGGCCGCCGGTCACCTCGCCGACCGGGGCGATCTGGCCGTCCTGGAACTGGCCCGGGAGGTCGCCATCACCCCGGCGGCCCTCGCGTCGGCCGACGCGGCGCACGGCGACCGCAGGCTCGTGGCGTACGGGTTCCCGGCCGGGTACGACGAGGGCACGCTCGCCGAGTACCGCATCACCGCGGGGCCGTTCCTGATCAGCCGCGAGTGGATCCAGCTGGAGGCGTGGAGCGGGCACGGCCAGCCGCTGGTCGCCGGGTTCAGCGGCGCCGCGGTCACCCTGGTCGACACCGGCGAGGTCGTCGGCATGGTCACCGCGGCCGACCGCGCCCGGGATGTCCGCACCGGGCGGATGATGCCCACCGAGGTCATCCGCCGGTACTGGTCCGGCGTCGACGTCCTCGGCCCCGCCCCCGGTGTCCTCGCCCCCACCCCGGGGCACGCCCACGCCCACCACGGACGGCTGCGCGCCCTCGTCGAGCAGGCGGTGCGCGCCGGTCTGGAGTGCGATCCGGTACGGCTGTACGGCGACGCCGCCGGGCCCTTCGACCCGCCCGCGCCGCCCGAGGGGTTCGCCTCGCTGTGGGCGGCGGCCTGGTTCGTACTGTGCGAGGTCGACGACCCGGACACCCCGACGCGGTTCGCCGAGCGGCTGGACGCGCTGCTGGGCGCCCCGGCCCGGAGCGGCGGTTCGCCCGAATGGGCGCCGATCCTGGTGGAGGTGCGGCCCAGCGGCGCGGGCAGCGACGTGTACCGGGTCGAGGTGTCGGCGTACAGCGGACGGCGTCGGCATCCGGTCGCCTCGGACACGGTGGCGGAGGACCGGCTGCCCGCCTACGTCCAGGACCACGTGGAGGCGGCCTTCCGGTATCTGACGCCGGGCGCCGACGAGTTGATCGCGTTCGCGCTGCCCCGCGACCGGCTCGACCTGCCGGTGGACCGCTGGGGCAGCGCCCCGGACGACCCCACCCCGCTCGGCTGCACCTACCCGGTCGTCGTCACCGATCATGTTCGCCGTACGGCCGCCAAACGGCACGTCCTGACCCGTGTCTGGGACCGGCTGCGCACCTGCGAGGACGCACCGCTGCAACGCGTCGCCTGCGACTGCCCCGACAACCCCATGAAGCTGCGGCAGCGGATGCGGCAGCCCGGCGCCTGTCTCGCGGGCTTCGCCGCCGCCTCGCCGCGGGCCCGCACCCGCCCGCACTTCGAGGAGTCGGTCACCGCGCCGGCCCCGGTGATCGTGTGGTCGCGCCGCGGCTGCGAAACCCAGGGGGACACGGGGTGCGCGGGCGCGGACGGCTGCCCGGGCACGGCGTTCCTGGACGCGCTCGACGCCCGGTTCGCGCATGTGCCGCCCGCCGAACTCCCGCGCACGGTACTGGCGTTGCGCGAGGAGGCCGACGCCGAGGAGGACCACTGGGCGCGGGACATCCAGCTGCTGTGGGACGACCCGCGCTGCTTCACCGACGAGCACACCGCAGCCGTACACCTGCGCTCCCCCATCGCCTGACCGCCCCCGCCCGGAGACCGGAGACCCGCCCCATGCCGCACTGGTCCGTCTACACCGGCAACAGCGAACCGCACGACGGCATCGCGGAGTTGCCCGAGCCGCCGCCCTGGCGCGCGTTCGACGGCGGACCCGCGCTGCCGCCGCCCGGCGAGACGGACGACGCGGCGGCGATCTCACCGGACCGGGTGCACCGCGCGAAGACGTACGTGGCCACGCCGGAAAGCATCCAGCTCGTCAACGCGGCACTCTGCCTGCGCCGTCCGCTCCTCGTCACCGGCCCGCCCGGCACCGGCAAGTCCTCGCTGGCGTACGCGGTGGCGCGCGAGCTGCGCCTGGGCCCCGTGCTGCGCTGGAACATCACCAGCCGCAGCACCCTCGCCGACGGCCTCTACCAGTACGACCCCCTGTCCCGGCTGTACGCGGCGCGCCCCGGCGCGGAGGCCGGCGAACGGCTGCGCGGCGGCGTCGAGGACCACCTGCGCCTCGGCCCCCTCGGCACCGCGCTCCTTCCTTACGACCGCCCCCGCGCCCTCCTGGTCGACGAGATCGACAAGAGCGACCTCGATCTGCCGAACGACCTGCTGAACGTCCTTGAGGAGGGCCAGTACGAGATCCCCGAACTGGTCCGCGCCGCCCGCCACTCCACCGCCGGCACGGCCGACGTCCTGGCCGACGGCACGGACACACCGGTCACCGTGTCCCGCGGCCGCGTCCGCTGCCAGGCCTTCCCCTTCGTCGTCCTCACCAGCAACGGCGAACGCGAGTTCCCGCCCGCCTTCCTGCGCCGCTGCGTCCGCCTGAAGCTGCGCCGCCCCGGCCGCGAACAACTCACCGACATCGTCCGAGCCCACCTGGGCGCCCCTGACGACCGGGCCGAGTCCCTCATCGAGGAGTTCCTGGAACGCTCGGGCACGGGTGAGCTCGCCACCGACCAGCTGCTGAACGCGATCTATCTGACGGGGGTGGCGGGTCTGGAGGCGGGCTCGCGGGAGGAACTGGCGGACCAGCTGATGCCGTATCTGAGCGCGGCGGCGGACGGCGATGGACTCTGAAGGGGGCTCCGTCGGACGGCTCGCCGAGATTCTGCGTGCCGCCGCGGGGGCCGACTCGGCCGGTGAGGCCGGGCCCACCACCCGCGAGCTTGCCGAACTGCTCTGGCTGGCCCGGCAGTTGGCGCCGGAGAGTACAGAGGGCCGCGACGGGGCGTCGACCGCTCAGCCGCACCCGGGCGCCCGTCCACCCGCCCCCACCCCCACCGCCGTACCCCCCGAACCCGCCCCTCCCCCGCCACCGCACCAGTCGCCCCCACCCACCCCCGACGGCCGCGTCCCCCTCCACCTCCCCGGGCCCCCGTCCCGCGCCCCGCACGATCCACCCGGCGCTCAACTCCTCGCCCCCGCACCTCCGATGCTCCACCACCCCCTCGCCCTGCAACGCGCGCTGCGCCCCCTCAAACGCAAGGTCCCCTCCCTCCGCGACCGCGTCCTCGACGAGCACGCCACCGCCGATCGCATCGCCCGGCTCGGCGCCCGCCCCGACGCCTGGCTGCCCGTACTGCGCCCGGCCCCCGACCGCTGGCTGCGCCTCAACCTCGTGTACGACACCGGCCCGACGATGCCGGTCTGGCGCCCCCTGGTGCGCGAACTGCACACCACGCTCGCCCAGTCGGGCATCTTCCGCGCGATCACCCTGCACCCGGCCGGCCCCGACGGCCGCGCCCGGCACGTCCCTGACCCCTCCGACGGCCGCACGGTCACCCTGATCGTCAGCGACTGCATGGGCCCGCAGTGGCGCCCCGGCCCGACGGGCGACCGCTGGTACCGCACCCTCCACCACTGGGCGAGCCGGATGCCGGTCGCCGTACTCCAGCCGCTCCCCGAACACCTCTGGTCCACCACGGCCCTCCCGGCCGAGCCGGGCCTGTTCGCCGCGCCGAGAGCGGCGGCCCCGACCACCCGGCTGACCTTCACCCCGTACGATCCGGACGCCCCAACAGCCCCTACCGCTCTGCCGGTTCTGGAACCGGGCCCGTCCTGGCTGGCGAACTGGGCCACCCTCGTCGCCTCCCCCGGCGGCGCCCACACCCCCGGCGCGGCGGCCCCGCTCCGCACCCGTCCCACCCCCTCGCCCGAGCCCTCCGCCCCGGACATCGCCTCCCTCCCGCCCCAGGACCTGGTCCTCCACTTCCGCTCCACCGCCTCCCCGGAGGCCTTCCGCCTCGCCGGCCACCTCGCCCTGGCCGCCCCCTCCCTCCCGGTGATGCGCCTGGTCCAACGCGCCCTGGAACACAGCCCACGCCCCCAGCACCTGGCCGAGATCATCCTCAGCGGCATGCTGACGACGGTTGCGGGACCGCCGGGGTCGTACGACTTCCGCCCGGGCGTACGGGACCTGCTGCTCCGCTCGCTGCCCCGGACGGCTCGGGGGCGGACGCGTGAATTCCTGGCGCAGGTCGGCGAGTTGATCGACGAGCAGGCGGGCGTCAGGGCGGGGGAATTCCGGGCGGAGGTGCGCGGGGGCGAGGACGGGGCCATCGCCACGGTGCGGGAGGAGACGGTACGGCGGTTGGGCGGCGGGGTGGAAGGGGGCTCCTCGGCGCGGGTCGGAGGGCAGCGCCCCGATACGTCACCGGAACTGCTCGGGGAGCGGTATCGGCTGGTCAGGCCGCGGGGGCGGGGGCGGCGGGTGTGGGAGGCCGTGGATGTACGAGGCGAGCGGCCGGTGGTGGTGCATCTTCACCCGGAGCAGGCGGACGCGGCGGCGCGCTTCCTGGGGGAGGCGGAGACGCTGGCGGGGCTGCGGCACCCGAACGTGGTCCCGGTGCTGGACTGGGGTGTGGAGGGTGAAACGCCGTACCTGGTCGCGGAGTTCGTGGACGGGGTGACCCTTGCCGAGCTGGAGCAGGGCAGCGGTCCAGGGGTCTCCTTCGGCGTGCTGGCCCGCCTGGCGCTCCACATGACGGAAGGACTGGCCGTCCTGCACCGCTGGGGCCTGGTGCGCGGCCAACGGGGCTCGAACGGGCTGCTGTTGAGGCCTGACGGCACCGTCGTGATCGACCGCCTGGCTCTGGGCGACGAGTCGGGCGACTGGGACGCGGCGGCCGACTTCCATGAACTCAGCACGCTGCTCAGGTACTTGACCTTGCATACGGAGATCCCGGACGAGTACCGGCCGCTGTTCCAGCGGATCGCCGTCGACCTGGGTGCCGACGCGGAGTCCGTACGCCGGTCGGTCCTGGACCTGATCCCGGGCGAGGTCGGGGCCGTACTGGAGAGCGGCGGGGTGCGGTCCCTGCGCTTCACGCTGCTCGGGCCGCTGGAGATCACCCTCGGTGACGAGCCCGTCCTGGTGCCCGTGTCCGAGGCCCAGGCGCTGCTGTGCATGCTGGTCCTCAAACAGGGGCGGCGGGTGACGTACGAGGAGCTCACCCAGGGATTGTGGGACGAACCACCCGCCGACGACGAGGCTGTCCGCCGCATCGACGTACTGTGCACGGAGGTACTCCGACGCCTGGGCCCCGGCACCCTCGCGTCCCTCGCCGACGGCTACGCCCTGCACATCCCGGGCGCCTTCATCGATGTGCTCCGCTGCGAGGAACTCCTCGCCCTCCGGGCGCACCCCGTCCGCACCCCGAACCCCGGGACCCGACGTGCCCGGACCCAGGTGGCCCTGTCGCTCTGGCACGGCGATCCCCTCGCCGACGTCCCCGGCCCCGCCGCCAAGGCCACCCGTGCCCGGCTCCGCACCCTCCACCTCACCCTCCGCATCACCCGCGCCGAACTCGACCTGGAACTGGGCGACTTCGATCGCGCCACCACCGACCTCGCCGCCCTCCTCCAGGAACACCCCGACCGCGAGGACATCCGCCGACTCCACATGCTGGCGCTCCAGGGCACGGGCCGGATCGGCGAGGCCATCGAGTCGTACGAGGCCTACACGGCACAACTCGACAGCCGGCACAGCGACCCGGTCGACCCCGCCCTCCACGAGCTCTACCGCGACCTGCGCGCCTCCTCCTACCGCCCCGCCCCACCATCGTCTTCGAGGCCCCCGGCCTCGACGAACACGAACAGGCCCGGCACACCCTCGGCCGCGCGGTGACCGGACTCCTCTCCCGGGGCGAACTCGCCCCGCACCAGTACGAGGTCCTCGCCCGCCCCGACGGCTACGTCGTCCTCACCGAGCCCGAGGCCGACGTGCTCCCGGTGCTCGGCGCCGTACTGCACGAACTCCCTGACGTCCTGGCCGACTTGGCGGATCCTCCGCCGTTCCGGGTGACCTTCTGGCACGCCCCTTGGTTCGCAAACCCCGACCAGCCCGCCCTGTCTCCCGATGCACAGAGCGTCCTGGAGGGCTCCGACGCGGACGTCCTGGTCGTCGTCTCTCCCGCGCTGTTCGAGGAACTCGGCGACAACGGGGTCCCCTTCGACGTCGTCGCCTTCCAGCCCCTGTACCTCGACGCCGCGACCACTCCCCCGGTCGCCTGGTATTGCCCCCTCCACCTCCCGCCGACCGAACCGGAGTACCTGGGCCCCGACCCCGGCGACCTGATCCGCGGCCCCTACACCACCCCCGACCTCGCCCGCCTCGACACCCCCGACCCCGGCACCACCGCCATCGTGCACACCCAGCCCGACGGCCCCCTCGCCCTCCTCAACCCGGCCCACCCGTGGGGCAAACGCCCGCCGCGGCGCACGACGTACTACGAGGTGGACCTGACCACCCACCACGCCAACTACGAGGTCGCGCTGCCGAGTTCGGGTGGTGGCGCCTTCGCCGCGTTCCTGGAGCTGTCCTGGCACGTCGGCGATCCGGTCGCCTACGTACGGGACGCGCCCCCCATCGTCGCGGAACGCCTCCTCGACCACTTCCTCAAGGACGGCGCCCGAATCACCCGCCGCCACCCCCTCCGTCGCGCCGGCTCCGCCCAGCACGCCCTGCATGAAGGGCTGCGGCACTGGCCGGTGACGGGGCTGACCGTGTCGCACTCGGTCCTGCTGGTCCCGCAGGGTGGCACCCCCGGGCCCACCCCGCAGCAGTCGGCCTTCTCCACCCCCCTCACCCTCCTCCTGCGCGGCGCCGAGACCGTCCTGATCGGCTTCGACGGCCCCCTCACCCGCCTCTTCTCAAAGGCCGCCGCGCGCACCGCCGCACTCGACCTCCTGTCCCTGGTCGTCGAGGACCGTGATCCCACGGACGCCCTGGCGGGCCGGTCCCTCACCGGCACGGGAGAGGACGGGTCGATCTCCCTCCGGGAGGGGATCGTGCACCCCTTGGACGTGCTACGCGCCTTCGCCGACCACCCGCTCGCCCCGCGCCTGCGCGCCCGGCTGGACGAACTCGAACTGCGGGCCGCCGCCAAGGCCATGCCCACCGCGCATGCCGAGCCCCTGGTCGCCGCCCTGCGCGAGTCCGGTCGTCGGGTGGTCGTGGTCACGGACTGCTCCCCGGATGCCGTGCAGCTCTTCCTGGAGAGGTGCACGATCGCGGTGGACGGCGTGCAGGGCCGCAAGAAGTGGCTGGCCCCGCTGATGCCGAATCCGGACCGGCTGCTGCACTCGTTCCGGTCCCCTGACACGGCGCCGCGCGCGGGGCTCCTGATCAGCTCGTCCAACGCGGAACTCCAGGCCGCCGAGGGCCTCGGCCTGCGCCGTATCGGCTACGCCAAGGACTCCCAGCTGCGCACGGCGACCGCCGATCTGACGGTCCCTTCGCTCGAACCCCTCCTCGAAGCCGCACGCGCCATCTGACGGCCTTTAAACTACCTTTACATCAGACATATCTGACAAAACCGCCCATTCAGCGGCACCCCACCCGGCCCCCTACAAGCGGCGCCCCCTCCCCCACCCCCGCACGATTCCAATGAGGCCCGCCACCCGTGGGCCCCACGGAATCGAGGCCGGCCGCCCCCGCGGCCCCCACGGTCTGCGCTCTCGGGAGGACCTGCCATGACCGCCAGTCTGGAGCAGTTGCGTCGCTGCCATTTCGCCGTCGACCTGGGGGCGGCCCGGACCCGCGTCTATGTGAAGGGCGCCGGACTCGTCGTCGACCAGCCCTCCGTCGCCGCCGTGAACACCCGGACCGGCGCGCTCATCGCCGTGGGCGAGTTCGCGGAGAAGATGACGGGGCGTACTCCCGACTACATCCGGGTCATGCGGCCCGTCTCCGGCGGCACCGTCGTCGACATCGAGATGGCCCAGCGGATGCTCAGGCATCTGCTCGGCGACAAGATCCGCCGCACCCTGCGCCGCAAGCCCCGCCTCCGTGCCGCCGCCTGCACCCCGCACGACGCCGACCCGCTCGCCCAGCGCGCCGCCATCGAGACGCTCGTGGGGCTCGGCGCCCGGCGCGTGGAGCTCGTCGACACGCTCATCGCCGCCGCGGTGGGATGCGGACTGCCCGTGGAACGGCCCGAGGCGACCATGATCATGGTGTGCGGGGCCGCCGCCACCCAGGTGGCGGTCCTCTCCCTCGGCTCCATCGTCACCGCCGAGCGGATCCCCGTGGGCGGCGAGGCTGTCGACCACGCGATCGTCCAACACCTGCGTCACGAGCACGAGTTGATGCTGCCGAGTCAGTCGGTACGGCCCCTTCAGCTCGCCCTCTCGGGCAACGGACTCACCCCGCAGGGGCCCGCCTCGACCGAGATCCACGGACGGGACGTCGCCACCGGCCTCGCCCGTTCCGTGCAGGTCGACACCGCCGCCGTACGGGACGCCATCGAGACCCCGCTGACCGCCGTGCTCGACGGGATCGGGCGCGTGCTGCGCAACTGCCCGCCCGACCTGGTCGCCGACCTCGCCGACCGCGGCATCATGATGGTCGGCGGCTCGGCCCTGCTCCCCGGCCTCGACCAGATGCTCCGCGCGGCCACCGGGATGCCGGTGCACATCGCCGAGCGACCGGACGTGTGCGCCGTACAGGGCCTCGGCTACATGCTGGAGGGCAAGATCGAGCCGCTGGTGCTCGACCCGCTGGCCACCTGAACCGCTGTAAGAACACAGCATGCCCGAGCCCCTCCCGCCCCTCCTCGAAGCCGTCCTCACCGTCGGTACGGACCTCGAACTGCGCACCACCCTCCAGCACATCGTGGACAGCGCCGCCGAGCTCACCGGCGCCCGGTACGCGGCCCTCGCCACCAGGGATCCGGGGCAGGACGGGCTCCTGGAGATCCGCACCGCCTCGGCCGCGCCGCGGACACCGGACGCCCTCGGTGTGCCGATCCGGGTGCAGGACGAGGAGTTCGGCGACCTGTATCTGGCGGGCAAGGCGGACGGCTCCCCGTTCACCGCCGAGGACGAGCAGCTGCTGCACGTCCTCGCCGTCCAGGCCGGCATCGCCATCGGCAACGCCCGCCTGTACGAGGCGGCCCGGCAGCGCGAGCGCTGGATCGAGGGTGCCGCCGCCGTCACCACCGCCCTGCTCACCGGCGAGCGGGCCGCCGACGCCCTGATGACGGTCGCCGAACGCGCCCGCATCCTCGCCGACGCCGACGCGGGAGTCATCCTCCAGCCCACCGAGGAGGGCGGCATGGAAATCGTGGCCGCTTCGACGTACGAGGACCCGGGCGACATCGTCGGTACGACCATCCGGCCGGGGAGTCCGGTCCTCGTCCAACTCCTGGGCGGGGAACCGGTGTTCATCGACGACTCGGCGACCGACCCGAGGATGACGACGCATGTACGGCACCGGTTCGGGCCCAGCATGATGCTGCCGTTGCAGGCCGACGGCCGGCTCATCGGCACCCTCGCCCTGCCCCGGCGGCGCGGCGACCGCCCGTACACCCCCGTCGAACGGCTGCTGGCCACCCAGTTCGCCTCGCAGGCCGCCGTGGCCCTGGTCCTCGCCGACGCCCAGCACAGCCGGGAGCGCCTCGCCGTCTTCGAGGACCGCGACCGCATCGCCCGCGACCTGCACGACCTCGTCGTCCAACGGCTGTTCGCCACCGGCATGATGCTGGAGTCCTGCCAGCGCCGGAGCACCGACACCGCCGTCCACGACACCCTCGGCAAGGCGGTCGACGAACTCCAGTCGACCATCCAGGAAGTACGGACGACCATCTTCGCCCTGCAACAGCCACCCGCCGAAGCCCCGACCACCTTCCGCGGCAAGGTACTTCGGGAGACGGCGGCTGCGGCGGCCCTGCTCGGCTTCAAGCCCTCCACCCGGTTCACGGGCGCGGTCGACACCCGCGTCCCGGACCAGGCGGCCACCCAACTCCTCACCGCCCTCCGCCGCGCCCTCACCGCCACCTGCCGCCGCCCGGACGTCTCCCGCGTCGAGGTCACGGTCGACGCGACGGCGACCTTGCCGGACGGACGGGAGGGGGTGCGGCTGATGGTGTACGACGACGGGGCGGACGAGGACAGCGGGGCGGACCACGGCGACGGCGGCGCGGGCACCACGGTGACCTGGCAGGCGCCCCTGTGATCCGCGCCGGTCGGGGGCAGCGGTTAGTTTGAGGAGCACCGACGACGAAGGGACGTTACCCGTGCCGCGTACGGACGTGCCCCGCCCGGCCGAACCCACCCGGATCGGCGTCACCGGCCACCGCATCCTGCCCGCCGCCGTGCTTCCATCCGTACGCGAGGGCATCCGGAAGCTGCTGAGCGGCGCGGACCTGGAGGCCCTGACCAGCCTCGCGGCCGGGGCCGACCAACTCTTCGCGGACATCGCCCTGGACGAGGGGGTGCAGGTCACAGCCGTGATCCCCGGCATGAACGGCACGGAGTATGAGAGCCACCTCGGCGACGCGGAGACGCGCGCCGGGTACCGCAGACTGCTCGGGTCCTGTGGCACACGGGTGGACATGCCCCTCGAACCCACCCACGAGCAGGCCTACTTCGCAGCGGGCTGCTGGATCGTGGACCACTGCGACCTGCTGATCGCCGTTTGGGACGGACGTCCGGCTCTCGGCCCGGGCGGCACGGGCGACGTCGTCGAATACGCGCGGCACGCGGGTGTCGCGGTGGTGGTGCTCTGGGTGCCGGGGGTGTCGCGGGGCTGAACCCCCGGGGCCTGTGCCGCTCAGCGCCCGAACCGCGCCAGCCAGTGCGTGTGCTGCGGGGACACGACCCGCTCGACCTCGGCCACAGCCTCGGCCCACGTCTCCTCCGTGACCCTCGTCTCCATCGTCACCCGCAGGATCTCCAGGTCCCGTTCGACGAGAGAGTGCGCGTACATCAGCGGACGGTGGCTGCGCGCCTCCTGCCACGCCACACCGGCCGCCGCGGCCGCGCTCAGCAGGCCGGTCAGATCCCAGCCGCCGAACATGCCGAAGGCCTTCAGCACGGCCGCGGCCAGGGCGAGACCGGTCAGTGCGCTGGTGACCACCGACCAGCGGACGCAGGCGCGTTGGGCCCGTACCGCCCGGTTCCGGTACCAAATGAGCTGTTCCACCAGGCGGTTGCGCAGATAGATGTCTCTGCGCGCGTCGAACGCCCGGCCGCGTACCACCCGCATGGCCGCGGTGACCTGGACGGAATCGAGGTCGGCAGCGGGCCGGGTGTCCTGCCAGCCGACCTTGAGCAGATCCCGCAACCGCCGGTCCAGCAATCCGGTGAACAACGCCTCGGGGGCGACGACACCGGAGTGGAAAGGCCCCCCGTGCACCATGTACTGCCAGGCCAGTGACTTGACGGTCTCGGCCGCCTCGCGATGCGCCTGCCAGTGCACCCCGGCACGTCGACGGGCGCTTTCGAGTCCCAGGGCGATCGTCAGCGCATAGAGGGTGGCGGCCACGGCAGCCATTGCATGGCCGCCCATGTGTTCGGCAGCCATGGCGGCAACTGTGGCCAGCATCAGGACGAGCAACTGTGCGCGTACGGACCGAAAGGATTCACTCTGCCGGCTCAACGCCCAACGATCGTTGACACGATAGAGCGTCGGCAGATCATCTTCGATCGGCGTCGCGCTGGGTTCAGGTGTCGCGGCCCCCATTGCCGTCCCCCGTGATAATGGCCCTCCGGAAGGGTGCCCCGTTTCATTGCGCTCCGAACACAGTGCAGGTGTAAGGGAAGTTGAGCGTCGCCGTACCTGTACTTCGTGTATGTTCCGCACACCCAGCCAGAAGATGAGGGAGCAAGACGGCCATGAATCTTTCGGTGAACGCATCCACGTGCGCGACTGCCGCCGCCCCACGGCCACGGAGCAGGCGGCACACGCCCCTCTCGGCCATCGATCCGAATTGCGCGGTGACCAGGAGGCTCATGGGGCGGTTGACGGAAATCCCCGGCGGGCGTCCTGCCAAACCGATCACCTTCGACTCGGCTCTCTAGTCCCTACACTTCAAAAGTGACAGGCACTCCGCTCCGACAGTTCGTCCTCAAGATTCACAGCCGGTGCGATCTCGCGTGCGACCACTGCTATGTGTACGAGCACGCGGATCAAAGCTGGACGGCACAGCCGAAGTTCATGTCTGCCGAAACCGTGACACGGCTGGGCTGGAGCCTCGCCACCTACGCGCAGGCCCAGGGGCTGGAATCGGTTTCGGTAATCCTGCACGGCGGGGAACCACTGCTCGTGGGCGCACCTGGTCTTCGCCGAATCTGCAGGGAACTCACCGACGCGGTCTCCCCGATCGCCGATCTGGATCTGCGTATTCACACCAACGGCGTTCAGTTGAGCCGTGCGCATCTCGAGATCTTCAAGGAATTCGAGGTCAAAGTCGGAATCTCGCTCGACGGCGACCGTGCCGGCAACGACCGGCACCGTGTCGACCGGCAGGGACGCAGCAGTTACGACCGGGTACTGCGGGCGATCGGGCTGCTGCGGACGCCCGAGTACCGGCACCTCTACGCCGGACTGCTGTGCACCGTGGACGTGGCCAACGACCCTGTCGCGGTGCATGACGCGCTCACCGCGCTCGAACCACCGTGTATCGACTATCTGTTGCCGCACGCGACCTGGGCCGACCCGCCCCCCAAACCAGGTGGTTCGCGCACGCCATACGCCGACTGGCTGCTCGCGGTGTACGACCACTGGGTGGCGCAGAGGGAGCGCATGCGGGTGCGGGTCTTCGACTCGGTGCACAGTACTCTGCGCGGGGGTCACAGCCTCACCGAGGCCCTCGGGCTCGCCCCGTCGGATCTCGCGGTCGTGGAAACCGACGGCAGTTTCGAACAGGCCGACTCGCTCAAGACGGCCTACCAAGGCGCCCCCGCCACCGGTCTCGACGTCTTCCGGAACAGCTTCGAAGAACTCGAACGGCATCCCGGGGTGCAGGCCCGCCAGGCGGGCATCGCCGGCGTCAGTGAGACCTGCCGCGCCTGCCCGGTGGTCGAGTCCTGCGGCGGGGGCCTCTACGCGCACCGGTACAGCGCCGAGCGGGGCTTCGACAACCCGTCGGTGCACTGCACCGATCTGCGAGCCCTGGTGGACGGGATCGCCGAGCGGATCACCGATCCCGTTGTCGCTCCCGTCCTCAGTCCGGAAGAGCTCCGTTTCAGCCAGCTCGAACTGGATCGCGGGCTGGTGACCGCCGTGAAGGACCGTATGGACGGGCATCCCGCCGTGGACGAGGCGTGGCGCACTCTGGTCAGGCTGGACGGGATCGACGACGCCGAGGGCGATCTCGAAGCCGTCTTCGGCCGCCCCTACCTGCGCCCTTCGCTGACCAACCCCTGGAACGACCGCAAGAAGGCGGCCCGCTACGCGGCGATCGCCGTGGCCGCCGCGATCCACGCACGCTCCCCGGCGACCCTCGCGTGGGACCAGCCCGACCCGGAGCTGTACCTGCCGAGGCTGGGCACCCTGAGGCTGCCGGGACCCGGCTGGATCGAGGTCACGGTCGGACCGGGGGTTTCCAGGTGCGAGGGGACCACATTGCGGGAGACGGGTTCCGGATACTGGTCGACGCGAATCCCCGGGCCGGGCGCGAGGAGGGACACGGTGTCTGGCGGTCCCTCGAGTTGGTGGTCCTCTCGGACGGGTCGGCGGTTGTCATCGACGACGCCGACCCGTACCGCGACTGCTATCCGGTACCACTCTCGGCTCCGCTGGACCCCAGCGACCTGGCCATCTTCCGCAAGCGGCTGAACATCGCATACGACCGGTTGGACGAGTACCGGCCGGGCTGGCGGGAGGACGCCAACGCGCTGGTCGCGACAACGGTCACGCCGCTTGCGGCGGGGTTCGGCCTGCACATCGGCAATCACGGCTTCGGGGCGCTCGGCGTGGCCCTGGACATCGAGCCCGAGGAGTTCGTACGTCGCCTACCGGGGGTGGGCCGTCGGGCCCGGCTCCTCGCCCTACGCGAAGCCGGAGATCTGAACGTCCCCGGCACAAGAGCCGGGAGTCTGCTCGACGAGGCCGGCCGTTGGCTGGGCATGGCCGCGCTGTGGAGCCACGAGCCCCGGGGCGACGCCGGACCGCGGGCGGAGGCCCTGCGTCAGGCGGACCTTGCACTGGCCGACCTGGAAGGACGCGCGGGAGGGGATCTCACTGAAGGTGGCAGGTTACTGGCCGTCGAAATGCGGGCCGAGTGGACCAGCCGGACCCACGAAAGAAGCGTGCCGCCGTGGCCGAACCCGCTCAGCTGACGCGTCTCTTCAGCGAGTTGGGCGTGGCACGCGGTGGAGTCCTCCTGGTCCACGCCTCGCTCGGCGGAAGCGGGTTGCGGGCCGTCGACGTCCGGGACGTGCTGCTGGACGCCCTGGGCCCCGACGGCACGCTCGTCGTACCCGCCTTCACCCCGGAGAACTCGGACACCTCCCGCGCCCACAGGGCCCTCATCGGCGATCTGTCCCCGCCGGAGCGGGCGCGATTCCTCGCGTCCATGCTCCCGTACAACCCGGACACCACCCCATGTCCGACCATGGGGACTCTCGCCACCTGCATACGCACCAGCTCCGGCGCGATCCGCAGTACCCACCCACAGACCTCGTTCGCCGCAATCGGCCGCAGGGCCGCCGAGTTGATGGCCGACCACGACCCGCACTGCCACCTCGGCGAGCGCTCGCCGCTGGCGAAGCTGTATGCCGCAGGTGCCCAGATACTGCTGTTCCGCGTCGGCTTCGAGGTGTGCAGCGCGTTCCACCTCGCCCAGTACCGCACGACGCCCCCACTCCCGCAGCGCACTTACCGCTGCGTCGTCGGCGAACCGGGCCACTGGATCTCGTACGAGGACATCGCCCTGGACGACCACGACTTCGCCGCGGTCGGGGCCGGACTTCCGCGTGAACAGCTGGCCGAGCGGGAAGTGACCGGGAGAGCCGTGCGATTGTTCGCCATGCGGGCGGCCGTCGACCACGCGCTCACCGGCATGTCCGGTTTCGCGTCATGAAGTGAACCGAAACGAGACACACACCGGAGCGGGCTCTCGTGCATATTGAGGATTCCGGTCAGGTGACGCCATCGGCGGGGCGAGGGCTGTCAGCATGCAGGGGGGCGTGTGGACACACCGGAGTGGGCACGGGAAGCGGACCGGCGACCGTACTTCTTCCTGAGTTACGCCCACACACCGTCCTGGGGACCCGACGGCAGCGATCCCGACCACTGGGTACGCATGCTCTTCGCCGACCTGTGCGACCACATCATGGCCCTCACCGACCTGCCCGCCGGCGCGCCCGCGGGTTTCATGGATCGGGAGATGCGTTCGGGCGACGGCTGGCCGGAGCTGCTCAGCGAGAACCTCGCCAGCTGCCGGGTCTTCGTACCGCTCTTCTCGCCGCGCTACTTCGCCAGTGAGATGTGCGGACGCGAGTGGTTCGCCTTCAACGAGCGCATCCTGCACGCCCGCGCCGCCGGACACGGAGCGTTTCCGGCCATCGTCCCGGCGCTGTGGACCCACGTCCACTACGACCAGCTCCCCGACTCCGTCCGCCACGTCCATGTGGACCGGGCCGCATTCGGCGACCGCTACAAAACCACGGGGATCTACGGTCTGATCAAGCTCAACAGGTTGCGCGACGAGTACGAGGAGACGGTGCTGGAGCTGGCCCAGCGCATCGTCCGGGTGGCCCACGAGTCGCCTCTTCCGCCGGGCCGGCCGCGCGCCTATGAGAAGACACCGAGCGCGTTCAGACCACGGGGCGCAGGTCCACGGCGTCTGCACCTGACCGTGGCCGCGCCCACCCGGGACACGCTTCCCGAGCACCGCGACACTCGCCCCTACGGCACGGAGCCGCGGGACTGGAACCCCTACCACCCGGAGTCCGCCGGGCCTCTGGCTCATCTCGCCGAGGACCTGATCCGCTCGCTCGACTACCGGATCACCGTCTCCTCACTCGCCGACGAACCCGACGAACCCTACGAACCCGAGGACGAAGGGGCCCCGGAAAGAGGAGAAAGCACCGACCGGGACGTCAGGACACCGGAGGGAGGGCCGGGCATCCTGCTCGTCGACCGCTGGGTGGTCACCGACGAGGAACACCGCCGCAAGCTCCAGGCTTTCGATGCACACGCCCGCCCATGGATCAGCGCTGTCGTCCCCTGGAACCGCGCCGACCAGCAGTGTCACAGCGACGAAGGCCAGCGGCTCGCGGCCGAACTGGAACAAACGCTTCCGTCGATCCTCGATCGGGGCCGGCGGGTCGACTGCCGAACGGCCGCCACTGGCGTGCCCACGCTCAAGGCCTTCACCGACGTGCTGCCCGCCGTCGTGGCACACACGACACGGCAGTTCCTCAAGCACGCGACGGCCCGTCCGCCCTCCGGCCCGTCCCCGGTTCCCAAGCCCCGGCTCATGGGGCCGACCCCTCTGCCCACGCCCGCGGGACCCGATGACGGAGGAGCGGCATGACAGCCGACCACGACGGGCGCATCATCACGTTCTACTCGTACAAGGGCGGAACCGGCCGCACCATGGCGCTGGCGAACACCGCCTGGATCCTCGCGGCGAACGGCAGTCGGGTCCTGGCCGTCGACTGGGACCTGGAGGCCCCGGGCCTGCACCGCTACTTCCATCCCTTCATCGCTCCCGACACCCTCGCGGCCACCCCCGGCGTCATCGACATCGTCATGGACTACGCCTGGGCCGCGACCACGGACACCCACCGATCCGGCTCATGGCACCTGGACCACGCACGGGTCGAACCACACGCCGTCTCCCTCACACCCGAACGCTTCGGCTGGGCCTTCCCGTCCGGCGCATCGCTCGACTTCCTCTCCGCAGGCCGGCAGAACCGCGCATACGCCGCTGCCGTAGGCTCCTTCGACTGGGACAACTTCTACGAGCGCCTCGGCGGAGGCATCTTCCTGGACGCACTCCGCCACGACATGAAGGCGTCGTACGACTACGTGCTCGTCGACAGTCGCACCGGCCTGTCCGACACCGCCGACATCTGCACCATCCATCTGCCGGACGTTCTGGTCGACTGCTTCACGCTCAGCGACCAGGCGATGGACGGCGCCTCCGCCGTGGCGCGCAGCGTGGCAGGCGGTTACCGCGGCCGTCCGATCCGGGTGCTGCCCGTACCCATGAGGATCGGCGAGGGCGAACAGGAAAAGCTCCGCGCCGGGCGCGCTCTGGCCAGGCTCAAGTTCGACGGGCTGCCCGAAGGGCTCACGGGTGCTGACCTGGCCGCCTACTGGACGTCCGTCGAGATCCCCTACCGCTCCTTCTACGCATACGAGGAGACACTGGCCGTCTTCGGAGACGAGAGCGGCTTCACGGGTTCGCTGCTCGCCGCCTACGAGCGACTCACCTCGGTGATCACAGACGGGGAGACCGGCGCGCTGCCCTCGGTCTCCGACGCGGTGCGGTCGGCTTGTCTCGACGCCTACGCCCGGCGCCGGCCGGCCGCGGCCCCGACCGAGGTTCTCGTCGTGTACGTGGCCGAGAACCGCATGTGGGCGGAGTGGGTCGGGGGGATCCTGAAGCGATCCGGCTGCACCGTCACCTTGCACGACGTGACCGCTGGGCCGGTGCGACGCCCCGTCGCCTCCATGCGCGTCCTGGTTCTGCTGTCCTCGCCCTGCCTCAAGTCGCCCCAAGGCGCGTCCACCTGGCGCACCCTCACCGGCACCGACGCTCCGCGCGGCTCCGTGATCGGGGTACGGGTCGACGAGGTGCGTCTGCCTCCCGACCGTTTCGGTCATCCCCTCGTCGATCTGCCCGGCCTCGACGAGGACCGGTGCGCCGCCCGCCTGTTGGACGCCCTGGACTTCCCGCAGGACTCCCGCCCCCATGGCCCGGGGGCTCAGCGGTTCCCCGGCACCCGGCCGAGGATCTGGAACGCACCGCAGCGCAACACCACTTTCACGGGGCGAGATGCCGTCCTGGATCAGGTCCGCGGCCAGCTGGACGGTGGCTTCTCCGCCGTCCGGCCGCAGGCGCTCCTCGGGCTGGGCGGAGTCGGCAAGACACAGATCGCCCTGGAGTACGCACACCGCTTCATGGCGGACTACGACCTCGTCTGGTGGCTGCACGCCGAGCACAGCGAGAACGTCGTCGCGTCGCTCGCCGAGCTGGCCGGCCGGCTCGGCGTGCCAGACGGCGAGGACCTGACCGTGGCCTGCCAGGAAGCCGTGCGGATGCTGTCGCAGGGGCTTCCCACCGAACGCTGGCTGCTCGTCTTCGACAACGCCGACTGGCCGGAGAGTCTCGCGCCCTACTTCCCGACAGGCGGCGGACACGTCCTCGTCACTTCCAGGAACCAGGCCTGGGCGGCTCCGGGCCGGTCCCTGCCGGTCGACGTCTTCCTGCGTGAGGAGAGCGTCGAGCATCTCGCCCTGCGCGCCCCGGGTATCCCCCTCGATCAGGCCGGCCAGGTAGCGACGGCGGTGGGGGATCTGCCGCTGGCCGTCGAGCAGGCAGCGGCCTGGCTCGCCGAGACCGCCACCCCGGTCGAGGAGTACCTGCGGCAGCTCGCCGACCATTCCACCGACGTCCTGGACCTCAACCGACCCCTCGACTACCCGTTGACGGTCGCCGCTACCTGGAACGTCTCCCTCACCCGGCTACGGGAACGCTCGCCCGCCTCCGTGCGCCTGCTCCAGCTCTGTGCCTTTCTCGCCCCGGAGCCGATCTCCTCGCGTCTGCTCTACAGCCAGGAGATGATCCACGCCCTCGTCCCATACGATCCCGATCTCCGGGAACAGCTCCTGCTCGGGCGTGTCGTTCGCGAGATCTCCCGGTTCGCGCTCGCCAAGGTCGATCCGGTTTCGAACAGCGTCCAGATACACCGCCTGGTCCAGGCAGTGATCCGCTCCCAGCTGACCGAGGAGGAACAGCGGGAGGCCCGGCATGTGGTGCACACCGTGCTCGCTGGCGCCCGGCCCGACGGGGACGAGCCGGTCGACGATCCCCGTAACTGGTCTGCGTTCGCTGCCGTCTGGCCGCATCTGGGCGCCTCGAACGCATGCGACTGCACGGCCCCGGACACTCGCCGTCTGCTCATCGACCGGGTCCGCTACCTCTGGCAGCGCGGCGACCTCGTCGGCGCCGAACAGCTCGCCGAGGACGTGCTGGGACGCTGGAAGCCGCTGCTGGGCGAGGACGACGTGCAGTACCTCTATCTGCGCGGCCAACTCGGCAATGTGCTGCGCTCCCAGGGTCGCTTCGCCAAGGCGCGGGACATCAACACCGAGCTCCTGGAACGGCAGCGCAGAGCGCTCGGCCCCGCGCACCCGCACACGTACATCACCACCTCCGCCCTCGCGAGCGATCTCGCGGCGCTGGGCGACTACGGTTCGGCGGTCGAACTCGCCCGTGAGGCATACGAAGGGTTCTGCCAGGTCTTCCACGAAGCGCACCGGAGGACCCTGATGGCGGCAAACAACCTGGCGCTCACGCTACGTTCGGTGGGCCGCTACGAAGAGGCGCGCGCCCTGGACCAGGAAACGCTCGACCGGCGCCGGGAAGTCCTGGGCCCCGAAGATCCCTACACGCTGGCCTCGGCCGCCCGGCTCGGCCGAGACCTCAGGGAGGTCGGACGGTACGCCGATTCGGTGGCGCTGCTGTCCACCACCTACGAGACGCACAAGCGCGTTCTGGGCAAGGAGTTCCCGAGCACGCTCAGTTGTGCGACGTCGCTGGCGGTCTCACTACGGCAGGCGGGTCGTTTCGAGGACGCCCGTCGGCTGACGACGGCAACCAGCGCCCGGTACCGCACCCAATACGAGACGCCGACCCCCGCCTCATTGGCGTGCGATCTCGGTCTGGCCGCCGACCTGTTCGCCGCCGACGAGAGCGAGGCGGCCCGCGAGGTGGCCCAAGAGGTACTTGCCCAGTACCTCCGAGTCCCAGGTGAGCGCCACCCGTACACTCAGGCCGCACTCAACAACCTCGGCATCTACCACTGGGGCTGCGGAGAGACCGAGGAGGCGGAAGAGGCATTGGGCCGGGCGTACGCCGGTATGACGGAGGCGCTGGGCGAGAACCATCCCCACACGCTTCTGTGCGGCGCCAACTACGCCAGCGTTCTCGCCGAGGAACTGCGACTGGAGGAGGCCAGCGCCCTGGAGCAACAGATGGTCGACAGACTGCGCACCGTTCTGGGACCTCACCATCCGGAGACCCTGGCCGTGACCGCCAACTCCGCCCTCACCCTGAGCGCTCTGGACCGCTCGGACGAGGCCGGCCTTGCGCACGACGAGATCCTACGCGAGCTCCACCTGCAACTCGGCGACGAAAGCCCCGTCACCAGGGACGTCCGGCTGAAGCGACGCACCTTCCGGCACCTGGAGCCGCTGGCTGTCTGACCGTGCGACGACCGATCAACTCACGACAGGCCACATCACCCGCCCTACCGACTCCCCCGCTGCCGGATCAACTCGATGCAGGCCCTGTCACCCGCCACGGCCCCCGCGTCCCCGGCCTTCTCGTCGATCTCCAACTGTCGTGTCCACATGGCGAGTCGAGCCCGGTCGACGGTGGCCAGGGGCTCGTAGCGCAGGCGCAGGTCGGTGGTGTTCTGTTCCGTGCGCAGGGCCGCCGCCCGGTCCTGCGGGGACTTCTGCCACGTGTTCAGGTCCCGTGTCATCTGCCGCCGGAGCAGGGGTGGTACGACGTCCGCGGTGCGGTAGGTGTTCCAAGTGGCCTGTGCCGCACGGACCTTGGCGGCCGTCGGGGTCGCGTGGGCCGCGCGGACCGCCTCGGTCAGGGCGGTCAGCCCCGCCGGCACGGGCGCGTGCTTCGCGTCCGTCGGTACGGCCAGCGAGACCGCCTCCAGGTCACCCGCCGCCGAGCCGGTGGAGAACTCGCCGTAGCCGGGGGCGAAGACCTTGTCCTCTGTGGTGCCGTCCATGTGGAGTTCGTGGACGGTCAGCGCGTCCTTGATCTGTCCGTACGGCCCGTCGACCGTCTGCCCGGCGCCTCTCACTGTGACCTGCTCGAAGACGACGCCGGGGAGGTTCTCGGTGCGGTAGACGTCGCCCTTGGCCGGGTGCGCGGGCATGATCATCGCGCCGGGGGCGCCGTCGCGGCCCGCCTGCCAGGTGCCCTCCGTGTCGGCGACGACGCCGTTGTCGTAGTTGAAGACGTCCTCGCCGAGGTACCAGACGGAGCCGTCGTCGGCCTGGGCGTACCAGTCGTCGGCGACCTCCTCGACGCGGCCCGCCGAGAAGGCGACGTACTGGGAGGTCACGGCGTGGATCGTGCGGTCGCCCCAGGTGATGATCTTCGTGCCGGGGAGGAGGGTGACCTCGGTGCGGAAGGGTTTGCCGGACTCCTGGCCGCCGTAGATGGTCTGGGTGACCTCGGCGGTGGGGTGGAGGGGGTTGGTGATGCGGGTGGGGTGGGTGAAGCGGGGGGTCGCGAGGTCGACCCGGGCGCTGTCGGGGGCGAGGGGCAGACAGGACGCGGCCGTACGGCCCGTGTTCTCGTCGACCGCGTGGACGCAGTCGCCTTGGTGCGCCTGGTTCCCGGAGCAGGCGGCCGCCAGCAGGACGGCGGCTCCGAGGACGGGCCGGATGGTCTTGTTCCTCATGCCCGTCAGCGTCCCGCCGTACCGCTGAACAGAGGCTGAACACACCTGACGGAGCGTTCAGTTCCGCTCGTACCGGAACGCCTCACTCCCCCGACGGCAGCGTCACCACGAACCGCGCCCCCGCGTCCGCCCCGGCCCCCGACCCCGCCCCCGCCCCCGCCCCCGAGGGCACGTCCTCCACCCGCACGCCCCCGCCGTGCGCCGCCGCCACCTCCGCCACGATCGCCAGGCCGAGGCCCGCGCCGCCCGCCTCTCGGGAGCGGGACTCGTCGAGGCGGACGAAGCGTTCGAAGACGCGGCGGCGGTCGGCGGGCGGGATGCCCGGGCCGTCGTCCTCGACCACCAGGCGTACCCGGCCCTCGCCCGCGCCGGTCAGTGTGAAGGCCACGCGCGCGTGGGCGTAACGGGCCGCGTTCTCGCCGAGGTTGCGCACGAGTCGTCGTAGCGCGCCCTCGTCGCCCGTCACGCGGGCCGCGCCCACGCCCGTGGTGTCGACGCGCAGGCCGGTCGTGGCGCGCAGTCGGCCGGCCTCCGCGAGGACCAGGTCGTCGAGGTCGACCGGGTGCCGGGCGGCCGGTGGTGCGCCCTCGTCGGCGCGGGCGAGCAGCAGCAGGTCGTCGACCAGGCGCTGCATGCGTACGGCCTCCTCGCGCACCGTCGACGCCAGGGTGCCGGCGCGTTCGGGGTGGGCTAGGGCGACCTCGGCGTGCTGGCGGACGGTGGCGACGGGTGAACGCAGCTCGTGCGAGGCGTCCGACACGAAGCGGCGCTGGGCGGCCTCGGCGCGGGCCACCCGGCGCAGGGCGCGGCCGACGGCGGCCCAGGTCGCGGCGGCGGCGAGGAGCAGCAGCACCGGGGAGCCGATGAGTAGCAGCCGGGTGACGGTCCCGGTGGCCTCGGCGACTCCGGAGGGCGTACGGCCGTCGAGGACGGTGAGTTCGCGGTCGCCGTCCCGGGCGCCGACGGCGACGACGAGGAAGCGGTCCTCGTCGAGCGGGGTGCGCACGGAGGCGCTGTCGCCGGGCTCCAGGCGGGCGAGCGCGGGCCGCCCCTCGACATTGGCGCTGGCGGCCACGACCTTCCCCGCCGCGTCCACGACCTGCAGGAACTCCTCGCCGGAGTCGGCGACGGTCGGCGCGGGCACCCCGCGGCCCGCCCCGATGACCCGGGCCACCCCCGTCGCCCGCGCCCGGGCGGCGTCCCGCACATCGCCGGAGAGCTCGGCGCGCAACCCCTGCACCAGCGCCGTACCGCCGACGACCAGCGCGACCGCCACGGCGAGTACGGCGATGACGGTGGCCCGCACCCGGACCGCCCGCAACCGCCGCCGGTGCCTTACAACCGCCGCCGACGAACCGACTCCCACCGGCCCGGCACCACCCACGGCCCCGGCCGCCGCCGACGCGGCCGGCGCCCCACGCCCGGCCCCACCCACCGCGCGCCACCGCCGCGCCGGTCTCCCGCTCTCACCCGTCATCCCGCACCAGCCGGTACCCGTGCCCCCGCACCGTCAGCAGCGACCGCCGTCCGAAGGGCCGGTCGAGCTTGTTGCGCAGGCGGCGTACGTACACCTCGACGATGTTCGGGTCGCCCTCGAAGTCGTCGCCCCAGACGTGGTCGAGGATGGTCCGCTTGGACACCGCCTCGCCGGTCCGGCGCAGCAGGAACTCCAGGAGGGCCAGCTCACGGGCGGTGACCTCGACGGTCCGTCCGGCCCGGGTGACCGTGCGGGCCGCGGGGTCCAGGCGCAGGTCGCCGACGGTGAGGACGGCGGGCCGCTCGTGCGCCTCGCGCCGGAGCAGGGCACGCAGGCGGGCGAGGAGCACGGCGTACGAGACCGGTTTGGTCAGGTAGTCGTCGGCGCCGGTGTCGAGGCCCTCGATCTCGTCCCACTCGCCCTCCTTGGCGGTGAGCATGAGGATCGGCGTCCAGTCGCCGCCCGCGCGCAGGGCCCGGCAGACCCGGTAGCCGTTGAGGCCGGGCAGCATGATGTCGAGGACGATCGCGTCGTACGCGTTCTCGCGGGCCAGCCACAGTCCGTCCACGCCGTCCGGCGCCACGTCGACGGCGAAGCCCTCGGCTTCGAGCCCGTCCTTCAGCCCGGCCGCGAACCGCTCCTCGTCCTCGACGACCAGCACCCGCATGTCCTCACGCTACGGCAGCCCCGGGCCCTTTTTCAGGACGAGGAGCGGCGGCCGGGCGGGCCGTCGGGAGTCGGCCATTCCGTCGGGTACGGGGTGTACGCCATGGTTCGGCGGGCAGGCGAAGCCGCAGCGACGCCGGGCCCCGCGGAGTTCGGTCCACGACTCCCGGCGGGGGCGTCCGGCGGCGGCAAGGGGAATCGGCATCGGGACGACTGTCGGGGAGCTACGAGGCGGGGACATGATCTCAGCGGCACACATCACGCTCGCGGGGCGGCTGGACATCCTGGTCATCGACGGCCGTGTGGAAGCGGGCCGGGCCGTGCTCGTGCCACGCGGGGAACTGGTCCAGGGGTGCGCGGACACCCTGGCGCGGACGCTGGCCGAGCTGCCGGCCGACACCGGGCGGGTCGACGTGGACATGGCCGGCGTGGTCTTCATGGACACGGCGGGACTGCAGTTCCTGGACCTGCTGGACGCCTACGGCCACCGGCGCCGCATCCCGGTGCGGGCCACGCACTGGAACGGGCAGCCGCGGCGGATCCTGGAGCTGGCCGGTCTGGACACCGCCGACCCGCTGGACCGCACGGCCCGCCCCGCCGACCCGCTGGACCCCACGGCCCGCCCCGCCGACCCGCTGGACCCCACGGCCCGCCCCGCCGACCCGGATTCCGCCGGACCGGCCGCCTCCGCGGTCGCCCTCGAGCGCGCGGAGCAGCTGCGGCTGCTGCGCACCGAGGTCGAGCAGCTGCGCCGGGCGATCGCCACGCGGCCGGTCATCGACCAGGCCCGCGGCATCCTGATGGCCACGCACGGCTGCACCTCCGACGAGGCGTGGAACATCCTGCGGGAGGCCTCCCAGCTCTCCAACACCAAGCTGCGCGCGGTCGCCGCGGCGGTCACGGCCGGAGTCGGCGGCACCGGCCGCACCCCACCCGCGAAACTCCGCCGGGCGCTGTGCACGGCGGTCTCCCGCCGGCTGCGCTGAGCCCGGTCAGCGGCACGTCGGTACGGCAGTCTCGCGCCACCCGCGCCGAACCCTGTCAGCGGCGTCGGCAGGCAGGTGCCGCGCCCCCGCGCCAAGCCCCGTCAGCGGTATCGGTACGGCGGTCTCGCGCCGTCCGCGTCGAGTCTCGTCATGGCGTCAGTACGGCAGCAGCCGGCCGGACGGGGTCCTGCGGTCGATCGTCGTGTCGCGGGGCGTGGTGGGGCGGCGGTGGACGCGGATACGGGTCTGACGGTTCATGACGCCCTCCTCGGGTCGGTGTGTCCCTCTGGCTGACGTGAACCAGCCTCGTACGCGCGCCGTTTCGGCACATCGTGCCCACGGAGGCACTTGTCATGCCTCCCCGGCAGGATCCGGTGCGTTCCGGCTACTCCCGAGGGAGGAGGGTGACCCCAAGATCCCCCCGACTTCGTACTGGCAAACGATCGTTTTTGGCCGAGAAAGGGTCGGCGGGCGGGGCCGGTCCGGACATAAGCTGCGATCGCACGACCCCGCGCCTGCCGGCGCAGCACGTCACACCTGCCCGCCGCCCTGGCCCGCCCGGAGAGGGACACCGCCCGATGACCACGAAGGCGATGAAGTCCCTGCTCGCCACCCTGGCCGCGGAGGCGTCGAAGTCGATCCGGCGGCCGGCCGAACCGCGGGCGGTGATGGCGGAGTTCTGCCGCGCGATGAGCGTGCGGGCGGGCCGCCCGGTGGAGTTGGTGTTCCGGGCCTTCCCGCCGGACCTGCCCGTGTCGGGCCTGCGGCTGGACTTCACGGACCGGTCGGTGATCGTCGTCGAGGAGGACACCGTCCCCGAGGCCCAACTGGTCATCCTGGGCCACGAGTTGTGGCACGAGGAGCAGGGCTCCTGCGGCGGCCACTCCCTCACCACGGCCGCCCGCGCGCACGCCCCCGGCCAGACCCCCGAGCTGCTCCGGCGCGCCGCCGAGGAGATCCTCGCCACCGCGGAGGTGCCCCGTGAGGCCTGCCTCACGGTGACGGCCCGGTCCGCCTCCGCCGACGACCACGAGGCGGACGCGGAGACCTTCGGGCTGCTCTTCGGGCGCGAGGTACGGACCTGGATGACCGGCCGTTACGCCCAGGGACCGGTCACGCCGGCCACCGTGGAGGGCCGTATCGACCTGTCGATCGGCAACCGCGGCGGACGCCTGCTGCGATGATCCCGCACATCCCCTACTGGATACCCACCGTCCTGCTCGCCACCGCGCTCGCCGTCAAGCTGCCGACCTTCGCGCGGGCCTGGCGCGACCCCGACGTGCGCGCGACCACCGTGCTGCTGGCCTCGGCCACCGCCGTCCTGGTCGTCATCACCCCGGTCAACATCGAGCGGCTCAACCGGCTGACCGGCGTGCCCAACATCGCCTCGCCGTGGGCCTATTCGTTCCTGACCGCGTTCTGCGCCACCGGCCTGACGATGATCATCCGCTGGCGGGAGGAACCCTCCGAGCGGCGCGCGCGCCGGATGCGCCGCATCTACTGGGCGTACGCGGGGGTGGTGGCCGCCCTGTGGGGGACGTTCCTGCTGGCGGACGCGCCGGAGCCGCGGATCTACGACCTGGACACGTACTACGCCAACACCCCGTGGATGCGCGAGCACATCCTGCTCTACCTGACCGCGCACATGGTGTCCTGCCTGGTCGCCGCCTATCTGCTGTGGAAGTGGTTCCCGCAGATCGGCAACCGCTGGCTGCGCACCGGTGTCGTCCTCCAACAGCTCGGCTACGCCTCGGGGTTGCTGTTCGACGCGGCCAAGCTGACCGCGCTCGGCGCCCGCTGGTCCGGGACGGACTGGGACGCGCTCAGCACCAAGGCGGCCCCGCCCTTCGCGCTCCTCGAGGCGATCCTGGTGGCGCTCGGCTTCCTGGTGCCGCAGGTCGGGCCGTTCCTCCAGCGCTGGGTGCGCGACCAGCGCGAGCACCGGCGGCTACGGCCGCTGTGGCGGGCGGTGCGCGTCCTCGGCGCGTCGGCGGCCCCGGCCCGGCTGGGCTTCTGGGCGCCGCTGGACCTGCGGCTGATGCAGCGCCGCCAGCGCATCCACGACGCGCTGCGGCTGCTCGGCCCGTACTTCGACGGCGGCCTGTACGACAAGGCGTACGCGGCCGCACTGCCCGCGCACGGTACGGCGGGGGCAGGCGCAGCGGCCGGCGCGGTCGTGGTGCGCGCCGCCCTGGACGCCCACCGCGCGGGCGCCCCGCCTGCCGTCGAGGCCCGGGACACACGCACCGGAGCTCTCGTGACCGACGACATCGAGGCCGTCTCCCGGGCCCTCGGTCACCCCCGCACCGTCGACACCCTCCGCCGGCGGTTGACCAGCACAGAAAGCCCGATCACACATGCCTGACCGACTCCCCGCCCACAGACCGGCCGCCGTCGTCATCGGCGCCAGCGTCACCGGCCTGCTCGCCGCCGCCGCGCTGACCGAGTTCGCCGACGTCACGGTCGTCGAACGCGACCTGCTCCCCGAGGGACCCGAGCCGCGCCGGGGCGTCCCGCAGGCCCGGCACGCACACCTGGTGTGGAGCGGCGGGGTGAAGGCCTTCGACGAGCTGCTGCCGGGGCTGGTCGGGGAGATCGTCGCGCGGGGCGCCCGGCTGGTCCACATCATGGGCGACATGGTCTCGCGGGCCCCCAACGAGATCTGGTTCCGCCGCTTCACCTCCACCCATCACCGCAACCTGGTCTGCACCCGCGACCTGCTCGACGCGGTGATACGCGACCGGGTCCTGGCCGACGAGCGGATAACGCTCCGTCAGGACACCACCGCAGAGGGCCTGTTGGGCGACGGCACCCGCGTCACCGGGGTCCGCGTCCGCACCGGGTCGAGTACCGGCGCCGAGGAACTCGACCTGCCCGCCGACCTCGTCGTGGACGCCTCCGGCCGCGGCTCGCGCGCCCCGCGCTGGCTCACCGCCCTCGGCCTGCCCGAGGTCACCGAGCGCGAGGTGAACGCCGGAGTCGCCTACGCCACCCGCCTCTACCGGGCCCCCGGCACCGCGGCCGACCTGGACTTCCCGCTGGTCAACGTCCAGGCGAACCCGGCGGACGCCCCCGGCCGGGGCGGCATCATCGTGCCCGTCGAGGGCGACCGCTGGATCGTCACCCTCTCCGGCACACGCGGCGGCGAACCCACCGCCGACGCCGACGCGTTCGCCGACTTCGCGCTCGGCCTCGGCGACCCGGTGATCGGCGAGCTGCTGAAGTGCGCCGAGCCGCTGGGCGAGGTGGCCACCACCCGCTCCACCGCCAACCGCCGCCGCTACTACGAGAAACTCCCGCACTGGCCCGACGGCTTCACCGTCCTCGGCGACGCGGTGGCCGGCTACAACCCGGTCTACGGCCACGGCATCACCGTCGCCGCCCAGTCCGCCCTCGCCCTGCGCAAGGTGCTGCGCGCCACCGCCCTCACCGCCCCCGGCACGGCCCGCCGGATCCAGCGCGCCACCGCCCGCCCGGTCGCCGCCGCCTGGGACCTGGCGGTCGGCCAGGACGCCTTCTACCCCGGTGCCGCCGACAGCCCGCCCACCGCAGTGGAACGTTTCCTCGCCCGCTTCGTCGACCGCGCGGTCGCCACCGGCGCCCGCAATCCGCGTGCCCTCGGCGCCCTTCTCGACGTGATGAGCCTGGAGAAGCCCGCGCTGCGGCTCTTCTCGCCGGACATGCTGGTCCCGATGCTGTTCGGCCCGAAGCGGCCCCACCTCGACGCCGCTCCCCTGACGGAGACGGAGCGCCGGGCGGTCGGCTGAAACTCGCGTTTGTCCCGCGCACTCCGGTGCGTGAGTACGAGCGTTCGTACCGCCACTGGTTCGACGGCCACGCGATGATCCACCGCTTCGGCTACGAGGACCGGCCGAACTCACAAGTCACCACAGCCCAAACGCACTTGGAGCCGGGCGGCGACGCCCCCGTCAACACCTCGATCCGCTTCGGTCGCACCAGCCGCTGTCTGATCCACCGTCAACAGCCGCACTCCGACGGCCTGCGCGAGCTGGTGGCGGCGAAACAGGTCGCGAAACCGTCGTACATGCAGAGCTTCGCGATCACCCCGTCGTACGCCGTGCTGGTCGAATTCCCCTACCGCGTCAACTCGTTGGCACTGCTGCTGAGCGGTCCGGGGAGTACCGGGCGGCCGTACCGGTACGCGTACGGTGTCGGCTCGCAGGACCGCAAGGGCGGGAACTTCATGGACCAGCTGGTCCGGCTGGACGTCGGTTCCGGCGGGACGCTCACCTGGTGCGAGGAGGACCGCTGCCCCGGTGAGCCGGTGTCCGTGCCCGAGCCGGGGGGCCGGGGCCAGGACGACGGCGTGATCCTCTCCGCCCGTACCCTTCGGCTTCCACGGAGTCCTCACCGGACGCTAGGGCCCGTCCGGCAGGGAGGCGCACACTGGAGGCGACCAGGAGGTGCCATGCGCATTCCCCTACGCCTCCCCCGCCACAGCGCTCCGGCGGGCCTGCCCCGGCCGGCCCAGGTGCGGGCGCTGGTCGCCGTGCTGGACGAGGCGGTGGCCGCGCAGACACCGGCCGACCGGGCGGTGGCCGCCTGCGGCGAACCGGGGCCGGTCTCCCGGCAGACGGCCCGTGCGTGCGGGCAGCAGAGCATCGCGCTGCACCGGCTGCGCACCCGGCTTCAGGACCTGCGCATCACCGACCCGGACCTCGCCCGCGCCCAGGACCGGGCGGCCCGGCTGCTGGCGTACGACCTGTGGATGCTGCGGCAATCCCTGAACCTGGCCTTCACGGTCCACCGCAACCCGCGCACCGAGGCGGCCCGGCTGCGCGTGAACGGCCTCGGCCGTCACGCCGACGACCTGCGCCGCCTGCGTGACGGCCTACGGGCCGAGGCCGGCTGAGCCCGAGGTCAGCTGAGGCCGAGGTCGGACAGCGCGGTGGTCCAGTCGGAGGCGATGGCCTCGCGCGCGTCGGCAAGGCTCACCGTGCCGTTGCACACGGCCTTCTTGAGCTTGTTCTCCACGGAGTCCTTGCCCCCGGCGGTCTCGTCGCCGTAGCGCGGCTCCGGCCACAGGTTCTTCTCACTCTTGGGCGCACCGCCGAGCTCGAGCGGCACGTAGTGGTCCTCCTCGTAGTCGGAGGTGCTGGTGTCGTCGTAGCCGTACTCGGCGATCTGCTTGACCTTGAGCGCGTTGGTGTACGACGTCGACGGGCGGACGGTGGCGGTCCAACCGGAGACGCATATCGTCGAGCCGATGGTGCTCTGGGTGACGTCGGGGTTGTAGGCGCCGGGCTGGCAGCTCGGGTCGGGCAGCGGCAGATAGGCCTGCGAGCAGCTCTGCGCGTGCGCGGCCGGGCCGGTGGTGAGGACGATTCCGGCGACGGCGAGGGCGAGGGACGTGGTGGTGGCGGTGAGGCGACGGGTGGGACGCATGGGGGACTCCCGCGATCGGCCCGGGGGCTCCGGGCAGTCGTGGGCATGACAGCACCGCGAGGGTCTATGCGGGTAGAACCATTGGGTGAATACTCGACGACCTCGCCGAACCCTTACCGGGGCATGGCACGCGATTGGCCAACGCCTGGCGGGTTCTTGGGGGTTGGGCAACCGGGCGGACACCGGGCGCCGGGCGCGGCGGGGTGGGGTGGGGGGCGGTGAGTCGGCGGCCCCTGCCGGTAAACGCCGTTGATCGGCGAGCCGTCGGCGCATAGCTTCCGAGTCATGACGAACGTACGGATCGGTGTGATGCACGACCGCGACTGGGCTCCGGAAGGGCTGCCCGAGTTCGCACGGCGGGCCGAGGCGCTCGGGGCGGACGACGTGTGGGTGGTCGAGGATCTCGGCTGGAACGGCGGGGTGTCGGCGGCCGCCGTGGCGCTGGGCGCGACGGAACGCGTCCGGGTGGGCATCGGCATCGCCCCCGCCCCACTGCGCAGCCCCGCGTTGCTGGCGATGGAACTGGCCACGCTGGCAAGGGTGTTCCCGGGGCGGCTGGTGGCCGGCATCGGGCACGGCGTGCCGGAGTGGATGGCGCAGGTGGGCGCCGCCGCCGACTCCCCGCTCGCCCTTCTCGAGGAGACGATCACCTCGGTGCGGGCGCTGCTGCGGGGCGAGCGGGTGGAGCTGGACGGCCGCGAAGTCCGCCTGGACGACGTCGGGTTGGTGCATCCGCCGGCCGAGGTCCCGCCGGTGGTCGCGGGCGTCGTACGCCCCCGTTCCCTCGAACTCTCCGGGCGGGCCGCGGACGGCACGGTGATCGCCGAGGGTCATGGACCGAGCGACCTGGCGAACGCCCGCGCCCTGATCACCAAGGGTGGCGGCACCCCGGACCACACCCTCACCGTCTTCGCCTTCACCTGCGTCGGCGACGACCCCGCCGAGGTCGCCCGCGCCCTGCACCCGCACACGGAGGGCCACGCCGCCTGGCTGGGCCGCCCGCAGGAGGAGGTCTTCACGGTGTCGGGCCCCGCCGCACAGGCCGCCGAGCGCATCCACGAGCTGGCGGAGGCCGGCGCGGACACGGTGGTCCTGCGGTTCGCGGGCGAACAGCCGCTGCGTCAGCTGGAGGCGGTGCTGGCCGGGCTGTGACGGACGCCTGACGGACGCCTGACGAATACCTAAGAGAAACCACGTCCCGTGACACGTGGTTCACAGGGGCGGCCCCTAACTTCCCGTGCCCATGTCAGGGGTCGGCTCCGCCGCCCCCTGCCTTTCATCGCCTACGACGGGAAGGGCACCCCACCACTCATGAGCAAGCACAAGAAGCACCGCGTCCGCAACATCCTGGCCGTCTCGACCGCCGGCGCCTTAACGCTGGCCGCGGGCGTCGTGGCCGTCGCCTCGGCGTCCCAGTCGGACACCACGACGGCCACCGCCTGCTCCTACACCCTCTCGGACACCTCCGCCGCGACCGGCGACAACCCCCGCCACGTGGTCACCGGCGACCTCGACGGCGACGGCAACGCGGACGTCGTGGCGGCGGACAACGACGCCGACACCGTCTCCGTACTGCTGGGCAACGGCGACGGGACCTTCGCCACCGCCGCCGACTACGCCGTGGGCGACAAGCCGTACCAGTCGGTCATCGCCGACTTCGACGCCGACGGCAACCCCGACATCGCCACCGCCGACTTCGACGGCGGCACGGTCAGCGTGCTGCTCGGGAACGGCGACGGCACCTTCCAGGCCTCCACCCAGTACACCGTCGGCGCGGGCGCCCGCTCCCTCGTCCCCGGCGACATCGACGGCGACGGGAACCTGGACCTCGCGGTGGCCGAGGAGTCGGGCGGCGGGGTCAGCCTGCTGCTCGGCGACGGCAGCGGTACGTTCACCACGGAGCTGGAGGTCGTGACGACGACCCGGCCGCACGGTCTGGTCCTGACCGACTTCGACGGTGACGGCAACCTGGACGTCGCCACGGCAAGCGTCGCCACCGCCGGGGGCGTGAGCGTGGCGCTCGGCAACGGCGACGGCACCTTCGGGGACGTCACCGAGTACTCCAGCGTCAACCGGCTGTACTCCATCGCCGACGGCGACTTCGACGGCGACGGGAACACCGACCTGGCCGTCGTCAGCAACGGCTCCGACACCCTGGAGATCTACGCCGGGAACGGCGACGGCACCTTCGCCGACCCCGCCGACTACGCCACCTCGGCCCTCCCGGTCGCGGTCAACGCGGCGGACCTGGACGGCGACGACGTCACGGACGTACTCGTCTCCTCCCTCAACGGGAACTCCGTCTCCGTCTACCAGGGCACCTCCGGGGGCGAGTTGACCGGTCCGACGGAGCTGACCTCCGCCGGTGCCTACGAGGCCGCCGCCGCCGACCTGGACTCCGACGGCACGCAGGACCTCGTGGTGGCGAGCAGCAGCGCCGATCAGCTGGACGTGTTCACCGGCACCTGCGCCTGACACCCGACACAGGCTCGTAGTGCCGACACATCGCCGCACACAGCCCACTCTCAGGCGGTTGTTACGGTCAAAGTGTCGACAGTGAGCGGAAGTTGATGGAGCATCAGCACGCGCAAGGGACACGCGACGCCCATCACTCCCAGGAGCCGTCATGAACGCGAGCGACGCACCGAGCCCCAGCAGAAGGACCCTTCTCGCTCTCCTCGCCCTCACCGGCACGGCCGCCCTCGCGGGGCCGACCGGAGCCACCGCCGCGACGACCGGCGCGAGCACCACGGTCGCGGGCCAGTCCCTGACCCCGATCGCCGCCGACCCGGACTTCGTCTTCGCCACCGACCTGTCCGGGACGGCGGGTTCGGGCGAGGCCTCGCCGGTCGACTCGGCCTACTGGCTCGGCACATACGAGGTCACCAACTCCCAGTACCTGGAGTACGTCGACGACTCCGGCGCCGACACCCCCGGGTACTGGGACGGCGGCACCTACCCCGACGGCAAGGCCGACCACCCCGTGCTCCAGGTCTCCCTCGACGCCGCCACCGCCTACTGCGCCTGGCTCACCGACCGTGCGGACGACGCGAGTTGGACCTTCCGGCTGCCCACCGAGGCCGAGTGGGAACTCGCCGCCTCGGGCCCCGACTCCCTCACCTACCCGTGGGGCGACACGGCCGGCACCACCTACGCCGACCCCGTCCTGACCAGCAACTACAACTACAACTCGGTCTGCGCCGCCTACGAACTCGCCGAGCACGGCGACGAGTCGGCCACCTACACCGCCACCGGCTCCGACCTCTACGGCCAGAGCTTCCCGATCTCGGAGATCCTCTCCATCGGCAGCACCGGAACCGTCGCCGGCTGGAACGTCACCGCCAGCCGCACCGGCTTCATCTACACCGACGTGTACGACGCCCTGACCGCCACCGGCGGCTACACCACACCCGTCACCACCTACGCCGGCGGGGTCAGCGCGGACGGCGTGTGGGACCTGTCCGGCAACTGCTGGGAGTGGACCACCTCCGTCATCACCGCCACTCACGGCGGCGAGATGGGCCAGCAGGTCAACGCCATCCGCGGCGGCTCCTGGTACGCCAACCTCAACAGCTGCACGGCGATCTACCGGGGCGAGGGCCGCGACCCCTCGGGCGGCTACCCGACCGTGGGCTTCCGGGTCGCCGCCTCCGCCTGAACGGCGGCCGTCAACTCGTCACCCGGAAGGTGGCGTCACCGCGTCCGGTCGCGGTGCTGATCGGGTCGAGTCGCAGCTGGTAGGCGTAGTGCCGGATGTACCGGTCGGGATAGTTGTACGACTGGAGCCGGCTGACCGCCGTGTTGGGCCGGCGGGCGGGCACGCGGTTCTCTTCGGCGGCCGTGAGGTCGAGGATCCAGCCGTGGCGCTTCTTCGTGCCGCCCATGCCGTAACTCCCGGCCGCCTGCTTCTGGTAGGCGGCGGGATCGGACGGGTCGGTGGTGAGGACCGGCATGTAGCCGCCGCCGGTGGCGTACTGGTCCAGGTAGAGGGCCCACTTGTCGGTGCCGTTGAACCGCATCCACATCGAGCCCTCGACCTGTGAGCCGGTGAGGCCGATGCCGGAGAGGTCGCCGAGGGTGGTCCAGGTGCCGAGGATCGAGTTGCTGCCCTCGAGGGCACTTCGATGATCTGGGTGTCGATGTCAAGAGAAAGGCGAGAAGGCGACGGACGTGGTTCGCGTCAGCGCACCAGCGACTTGCCGATGATCTCCTTCATGATCTCGGTGGTGCCGGCGAACAAGGTGCCGGCCCTGGTGTCGACGAAGTCCCTGGCGATGGCGTACTCCGTCATGTAGCCGTATCCGCCGTGCAGTTGGAGGCACCGGGAGACTAGTCGCTGCTGGCGCTCGGTCACCCACCACTTGGCCATGGCCGCCTCGGTGGCCGTCAGCCGGCCGGCGACCAGTTCGGCCACGCAGCGGTCGGTGAAGGTCCGGGCGATCTCCGTCTCGGTCGCCAGCTCGGCCAGGGTGAACCGGGTCGCCTGGAGTTCGGACAGCGGGCCTCCGAAGACGGTCCGGTCGCGGGTGTAGGCGATCGTGTCGTCCAGCACCCGCCGCATGGTGGCGGCCCCGGTCACGGCGACGCTGACCCGCTCCCGCGGCAGGTTCCGCTTCAGGTACTCCAGGCCCCGCCCCTCCTCGCCGAGCAGGTTCGCGGCCGGTACGGGCACGTCGGTGAAGGACAGTTCGGCGGTGTCCTGGGCGGACAGGCCGAGCTTGTGGAGCCTGCGGCCGCGTTCGAAGCCGGGCATCCCGCGCTCCACCACGAAGAGGCTGAGCCCCTCCGACCCGTCCTCGGCGGTCGTGCGGGCCACCACGATCACGAGGTCGGCGATCAAACCGTTGCTGATGAAGGTCTTCGCGCCGTTCAACAGGTAACCGTCCGCCCGCCGTTCGGCCCGGGCGCGGATCCCCCGCAGATCGCTGCCGGCGGCGGGCTCGGTCATGGCGATGGCCGCCACCAGGCTGCCGTCGGCGAGGCCGGGCAGCCAGCGTGCCTTTTGTTCGGGGGTGGCCAGTTCCCGGAAGTAGGGGGCGATCAGGTCGGTGAAGCCGTTGAGGTTCATGGAGACCGAGGTGGCGCCCGCGCGGCACAACTCCTCGTTGAGGACCGCGTTGTAGCGGAAGTCGTCGACGCCACTGCCGCCGTACTCCTCCTCCACCCCCAGCCCGAGCAGGCCCGCGGCCCCCGCCGCCCGGTACAGCGACCGGTCGACCTCGCCCGCGGCCGCCCAGGCGGCGAGGTACGGGCTGACCTCCTTGGCGACGAAGGCGCGGGCCATGGCCCGGAAGTCCTCGTGGTCGGTGTCGTAGAGATCGCGCTTCATGCGAGCAGAGTATGTCGGATCGCGACCGCCCGGAAGCGATCCGACATAAAATTGTCCGGGCGAGGCACCGGCGAGAATGAGACGTGAAGGGCGAGAGGCGAGTAAGGGGACCGCGCGTGGACCTGCCGCAGGACGAGGCGAAGAACAGCACCCAGCTGCTGATCCTGGCCGTCTACGGGCACTACTCACGGCTGGTGCGGGGCTGGTCCTCGGTGGCCGACCTGATCACGCTGCTCGAGCGGCTGGGCGTACCGGCCCAGGCGACCCGCTCGGCGGTGACCCGGATGACCCGCCGCGACCTGCTGGTCCCGGAGCGGCGCGGGACGGTCCGCGGATACGCGGCGACCGCCAAGGCGCGGCTGATCTTCGAGGAGGGCGACGAGGTCGTCTACGCCCCCCTGAAGCCGGCCCGGCCGGAGGACGGCTGGGCCATCGTCTCCTTCTCGGTCCCCGAGGCCGAGCGGGAGAAGCGCTACACGCTGCGCAAACGGCTGGTCTGGCTCGGCATGGGCCAGCTCGAGAGCGGCCTGTGGCTCGCTCCCGCGCGGGTCCTCCCCACCGTCCTGAAGTGGGTGCGCAGGCTCGGCCTGGAGGGTTACGTCGACGCCTTCACCGCCCACCACGAAGGTCTCGGCGACACCGCGGCGCTCGTCCGCCGCGCCTGGAACCTCGACGAACTCGCCGCCTCCTACGACAGGTACCTGCGCTCGTGGTCGCCGGTACTGACCGCCGTGCGGGAGACGGACCGCGTCTCCGACCCCGGCGACGCCTTCGCCGTATACACACTGGCCCTCGAGCAGTGGATGCGCTTCCCCTACCTGGATCCGGGTCTGCCCACGGAACTCCTGCCGGCGGACTGGCACGGCGAGGCCGCACAGGCGCTCGCGCACGAACTCCGGGAACGGCTGGCGGACTTGGCCTTCGAGTACGTCGCCTCGACGATCGGAGACCCGGCCGGCCGGTGACACACCGTCAGGAAGGCTCCAGCGGCGTGGTCTCCAGCAGTTCGGCGGCCACCCGGCGGGCCGGCTCCGCGGTCTGCTGCGCGATGCACCGGAAGGTCGCCTCCGCCGAGCGGGCCGGCCAGTCGGACGGCAGGTGCCGCGCGGGCAGCCGGGGGTCCGTGCGGATGGTGCCCAACCACTCGGCGACCAGGCGCAGATGGACGGCCAGCGGGTCGCCGGCGTGGTCGCCGACGTGGGTGATCCAGCGTTTCTCGAAGGCGGCGTAGCGGGCGGCGATGGTCTCCAGGTCCCAGGTGTCCCGGATCATCACGTCGACGTCGGTGGCCGCGTCGGCGTGCGCGTGGAAGATCTTGACGTGGGCGGCGATGCCGAGTTCGGCGACGATCCCGGAGATGTCGATGTCGCCCGGGGCCACCCACAGTCCGCTGTAGAGGGGGCCGAAGCCGGACCAGGTGAGCCGGGAGCGCAGGTCGTGGCGCTGGCGCTGCCAGGCCTCGGGGAGCGAGAAGCCGAGCAGGGTCCAGGTGCCGTCCCAGTCGTCGTTGACGGCGCTGGTGTGCCAGACGCGGGTGCGGCCGTTGTGGAGGATCTGCGTCGCGTGCGGGGTCAGGCCGAAGTACATCCGGCGCCCTTGCCGACGCCGTTGCAGCAGGCCGCGGTTGACCATCCGGGTGAGGGTGGAGCGGACGGCCTGCTCGCCCACCCCGACACGTCCGAGGACGTCGATGACGCTGCCCGAGTACACGCCCAGCGGCCCCTCTTCGAGGACGTGGTCGCCGAAGAAGGCGAGCAGCAGCGACTGCGGGCGCAGCTGCGGCCCGGCCGGCGATTCCGGGGCGGCGCCGGAGTCCCCGGCGTCCGTGTCGGCTGGGTTGACCTGGGAGAGCGTCACGTCGGCAAGGGTACGGCCGCCCGCCGTGGACACGGCGGGCGGCCCTGGCTCAGGGCCGGTACCGGTCGGCCGGGTGGGCGAGGTCATAGGGGCGCGGGTAGGGGGCCGGGTGGTAGGGCACGTAACGCGCGGGCACGGAGGAGTCCTCCTGCGCGGCCCGGGCATTGAGGTCGGCGGGGTCGGTGCCCTGCCAGTGGCCGGTGGCGATACGGGCCTCCAGGGTGTGCAGGGCAGCGGCCTGCTCGGCGCTGCTGAAGTTGCAGTGGCCGGCGCTGTCGACGAAGGCCTGCCGCAGCAGGGGGCCGGAGCCGGCGGCGGTGACCGCTCGGCGGTAGGCGCTCTCGGCCGGTACCGGGATCAGGCCGTCTCCCGTTGTGTGGATGGTGAGTTGGGGCTTGGTCAGCTTGCCGGTGAAGGAGCTGGTGCGGGCCATCGTGGCGACGGCTCCGGCGTCGGCGGCGATCCGCGGGGCGTGGTTCAGCGTGCCGAGGTCCGCCCTCAGGGAGAGGCCGGCCTCTCGGTAGAGCTCGCCGACCTCCTTGAACAGGGGCGAGCGGTGGAGCATGGCCGCGTAGTCGACGCCGGTGTTCCAGGACATGTTGCCGCCGACCCGGCTCTCGGCCTCCTGCCGCCAGGAGAAGGCCGGGAACCTCACCTGGAGCATGAGCGCCTGGTACTGGTTGGCCTGCTGGGCGTCCCAGTCGGTGGGCCCCGGCAGGGTCTGCGAGGGGTCGTTCCAGCCGGGGATGTCCTGGAGGGCGGAGGCCAGCGCGATCCGGGCCCGGCCGGCAGCCGTGTTCTGGGCGCCGGTCACCGCTGTGGCCAGCGTGTCGGCCGCCCGGGCAGCCGCCGCCTGACTCCCCAGGCCGGTCAGGGGGATGTCCGCGCCGGGGGCGAGCAGGGTCTTGAGCGCGAAGACCGGGTCGAGGGTGTTGTTCCAGTTGGCCACACCGCCCTGGAGCAGGCCGCACATGGACAGTGATCCGTTGATCCGGTCCGGGTGCCGTTCGGCGATGGCCGAGGTCACGAGCCCGCCGTAGGAGGTGCCCCAGGCGATGGTGCGGCGGGCCGGGCCGAAGCGGGAGGTGTAGGCGTCGAGGGTGGCGAGTTGGTCCGGCACCGCCTCGGTCACCGCCCAGCCGTCGCTCGCGTACGAGGAGCCGATCAGGGCGTAACCCTCCTTCAGCAGAAGGGACTTGGTGGTGTCGTCGGGGGCGTCGTGCGCGGGGTTGGGCACCCCGGCCGGGTTGTAGCCGTGGCTGTAGAGCAGGACCGTGCCGTTCCAGGAGGCGGGCCGGTCCATCACATAGGTCGCACCGGACGGCAGCGTGCCTTCGACATGGGTGTCGGTCGTCGCCGCCTCGGCCGCCGGGGCGAGCGGTGCGGCGAGCAGGAGGGCCGCCAGGGCGACGAGTGAGTGTCTGCGCATGCGGGACTTCACGAAGCGGACTCCTTTGTCCGGGGGCATGACACCGCGAAGGTAGGCGTGTACATTGCGGCCGTCAAGAAGATGCACAACTTCTAGATCGACGGTCGCCGCGGCCCACCAGCCGCCCGGACTCATCTCGGCCCCGACGGGTCACCCCCCTCAACTCGCCTGATTCAGCGCACGACTACGCAGGCGAATCGTCCTCATTCACCCTTTCCGTCAGGAGGAGCCCCATGCGACGGCGCATTCTCGGGCTTGCGATAGCAGTGGTCACGGCCGCCGGTGCGGCAGGATGCGGATCCTCGTCCGCGGACACCAGCGGTTCATCGGCCTCGGGCAAGACCACCCAGGTGAAGGTGGGCATCGTCCCGATCGTGGATGTGGCACCGCTGTACCTGGGTCAGCAGAAGGGCTTCTTCAGCAGCCGCGGCATCGAGCTGAAGATGGAGAGCGCCCAGGGCGGCGCCGCCATCATCCCCGGTGTGGTGAGCGGGCAGTTCCAGTTCGGGTTCAGCAACACGACGTCCCTGATGATCGCCCAGACCAAGGGAGTTCCGGTGACGTCGGTGGCCAACGGGGACGCCACCACGGGCAACACCACGACCGACGTCAGCGGTGTGGCGGTCAAGAAGGACAGCTCGATCAAGTCCGCGAAGGACCTCGCCGGCAGGACGGTGGCGGTCAACACCCTCCAGAACATCGGCGACACCACCGTCCGTGAGGCCGTACGGAAGGACGGCGGCGACCCCTCCAAGGTCAAGTTCGTGGAGCTGGCCTTCGACCAGATGCCGGCCGCCGTCAGCAGCGGCCAGGTGGACGCGGCCTGGATGGCCGAGCCCGCGCTCACGATCGCCAAGGCCCAGGGCGACCGGGTCGTCACCTCGCCGTTCGCCGAGACCGACCCGAAGCTCACGCTGACGGCGTACTTCACCTCCACGAAGCTGACCAAGTCCAACCCCACGCTGGTGAAGAACTTCGCCGCGGCGATGACCGAGTCGCTCAAGTACGCCACCGCCCACCCGGACGAGGCACGGCAGGCCATCACCACGTACACCAAGATCGACGCCACGGTGCTCAAGGACCTGACGCTGCCGTCCTGGCCGGCCGAGTACGACATGGCCTCCCTGGAGAAGCTGGCCTCGCTCGGCGAGCAGGACGGCATCTTCGGCGACAAGAAGCCCGACCTGACGGCGCTGTTCCAGTGACCCCTTCGGCCATCGCAGCCCCGCAGACGAAGCCCGCCGGGACCGGTGACGGTCCCGGCGGGCCCCCCGCCCGGCGCGGCCCGGGCACCGTCACCGCCCTGCGCGGGCTCGCCGGGCTCGCCGGTCTGGTGGCGGTCCTGGAGGTGCTGCCCCACACCGGCGCGGTCTCGGCCGACTACCTTCCGCCCGCCTCGGAGATCGGCCGCACGCTCGGGCGACTGCTCGGCGAGGGCGGGTTCTGGACGGCTCTCGGCGACACCCTCACCGGCTGGGGCCTGGGCCTGGCCATCGCGGTCGTGGCCGGTGTGGCGGCCGGAGTGGTGATCGGTTCGGTCCCCGTGCTGCGCGCCGTGACCGCCTCCACCATCGAGTTCCTGCGCCCCATCCCCTCGGTGGCACTGATCCCGATCGCGGTGCTGCTCTACGGCACCGACCTCCGGTCCACGCTGCTGCTGGTGGTGTACGCCTCCTTCTGGCAGGTCCTCGTCCAGGTGCTGGCCGGCACGCACGACGTCGACCCGGTAGCGGAGGACACCGCCCGCAGCTACCGACTCGGCGGCTGGGGACGGGTCCGGTACGTCCTGTGGCCCACCGCGCTGCCGTATGTCATGACGGGCATCCGACTGGCGGCCGCCGTGGCACTCGTCCTCGCGATCACCGCGGAACTCGTCATCGGCTCCCCCGGCCTGGGCCACGAGATCGCGATCGCCCAGACCTCCGGCGCCGTGCCCCGCGTGTACGCGCTGGTGCTGGTCACCGGGCTGCTGGGGGTCGCGATCAACCTGGCGGCACGGGCCGTCGAGCGGCGAGCGCTGCACTGGCACCAGTCGCGGCGCACGGAGGGATGACCCGATGAACGTTCTCGCGACGGGCCGACGGATCCTGCTCGTTCTGGGTCTGCCCGCGGTCCTGTTCGCCGTGTGGTGGTTCGCCACCGCGGGCAGCACCGACTTCTACGTCCCACCGCTCTCCGCCGTCCTGCGGAAGTTCGGGGAGGTGTGGACGGGCGAGCGGCTGAGGGCCGACGTCCTGCCGAGCCTCCTGCGGCTCACCGCGGGCTACCTACTAGCCGTCGTCGTCGGTGTCGGACTCGGTCTCGTGGTCGGCACGCACCGCGTCGTAAGGGACGTACTGGAGCCGGTACTCGAGCTCTTCCGCGCCGTCCCGCCCCCGGTGCTGGTGCCCGTGATCATGCTGTTCGCGGGCATCGGCGACACCATGAAGGTCATCGTCATCGCCTGCGGCTGCGTCTGGCCGATCCTGCTCAACACGGTCGAGGGCGTCCGCGCCGTCGACGAGGTGCTCGGCGACACCTGCCGCTCCTACGGCATCACCGGCCCGGCCCGCCTGTGGCATCTGGTGCTGCGCTCGGCGAGCCCGCAGATCGTCACCGGTATGCGGCAGTCGCTGTCGATCGGGATCATCCTCATGGTCATCAGCGAGATGTTCGCCGCCAGCAACGGACTGGGCTTCACCATCGTGCAGTTCCAGCGCACCTTCGCCATCCCCGAGATGTGGAGCGGCATCCTGCTGCTCGGCCTGCTCGGCTTCGCCCTTTCGCTGCTCTTCCGCCTCGCCGAGAACCGGGTCCTGGCCTGGTACCACGGCCTGCGCCACGCACAGCGCAACACCTGAGAAGGAGACGTCGATGCTCGACGTACGCGATCTGCAGAAGACGTATTCCGGACGCAACCGCACCGTCGAGGCGCTGCGTGGTCTCAGCTTCCACATCGATGCCGGCGAACTGGTCTGTCTGGTCGGCCCGTCGGGCTGCGGCAAGACGACCCTGCTGAAGTGCATGGCCGGACTGCTCACCCCCACCGGCGGCGAAGTACGCCTGGACGGCCGCCCGGTCACCGGCCCGCCGCCCGGCATGGCGGTGGTCTTCCAGGAGTACGGCCGCTCGCTGTTCGCCTGGATGAACGTGCGCGACAACGTCGGGCTCCCGCTGCGCCACAAGAAGCTCGGCAGGGCGCGCGAGCGTGAACTCGTCGACCACGCCCTGGAGGTGGTCGGCCTGGCCGACGCCCACCAGGCCTACCCCTGGCAGCTCTCCGGCGGGATGCAGCAGCGCGTGGCGATCGCCCGCGCGGTCGCCTACGAGCCGAAGGTGCTGCTCATGGACGAGCCGTTCGCCGCGGTCGACGCGCAGACCCGCGCGGATCTGGAGGACCTGATCCGGCGGCTGTGGCGCGAGCTGGGCGTCACCGTCCTGTTCGTCACCCACGACATCGACGAAGCGGTCTACCTCGGCCAGCGGACCATCATCCTGTCGAAGTCGCCGACCGTGGTGCTGGAGGACCTGACCATCGATCTGCCCGACGAGCGCGACCAGTTGCACACCCGTTCGAGCACCCGCTTCGGCGAACTGCGCTCGCACGTCTACGAACAGATCCAGCGTGCCAAGCACCACAGCGGCGACACCAAGGCACCCGTCCCGAGCATCGCGGACTCGATCGTCTCGTGATCACCGCGCCGCGGTTGGTCCGTCCCGGCATGCCATCTCCTTGCTCGCGGGCTTCGTCGCCCACGGCGTGCGGGTGCCCGGGCGTCCGGTCAGGGGCCGTCCAGGCGTCGGTCTGAACTATCGCTAAGTATCGTTAAGCAGCTGTCCCGTCCCGTCAAGGGGGCGGGGCCGAGATGAGAACGAGCAGGCGGGGCACGGAGGAAGCAGCTTCCTCCGCGCCCCGCCGGTGTCGTATTTAGAGACCTATCGTGATAGGCAAGCTATGCTTGCGCCGCCCATCCCGAAGAAGGTCTGTCAGCACCCTGGACATCTCTCGGGCGGGGTTGTCACTGTTTCCGGCGTCAAGCCGCTTCACGTCGCAGTGCTTTTCCCTCGATGCCGCCGACTGGTCAGGAGTCGGCCGCGCCGCCCGCCGACGCCATGCCGTCGGCCAGGCCGCGATGCGCAGGCAGTCGGCACCCGACGTCGCTTCCCCATGCCCTCAGCTTCCGGACGTCCCGTCTTCGAGAGGTAGTCATGATCAGGAACAAAAGAGTCCGCATCGCGATCGCCGGCTGCTGTACCGCATTCTTGTTGGCGGCCTGCGAGTCCAACGGGACTACGGAGAGCGGGAGTTCGGCGGCGACCGGAAAGCCGGTGACGGGCGGCACCCTGCGGGCCGTGGAGATCAGCGAACCGCGCAACCTCGATCCGGCCCTGCTCCAGAACACCCTCCAGGGCACGGCGTTCCTGGGCAACGCGCTCTACGGCACCCTGATGGTCACCGACCAGAAGACCGGCGCCATCGAGTACCGGATGGCCACGGGCTTCTCCAGCGAGGACGGCGGTACGACCTTCACGCTCACCCTCAGGAAGGGCCTGAAGTTCTCCGACGGCACCGCGCTCGACGCGGCCGCCGTGAAGTACAACTGGGACCGCATCAAGGACCCCGGCCTGGGCTCGGACTCCCAGCCGTACGCCTCCGTGGTGAAGTCGACGAAGGTGGTCGACGCGACGACCCTCGAAGTCACGCTCAACAGGCCGACCCCCCTCTACGGGGAGCAGGTCGTCACGACCGCGATGAACTGGATCGCCTCGCCCGCCGCGCTGAAGAAGGGCAAGAACTCCTTCGACGCCAGGCCGATCGGCGCGGGCCCCTTCACCCTCCGGTCCTGGACGCGCGGCGGCGCCCTCTCCCTGGTCAGGAACCCGTCGTACTACGACGCTCCGAAGCCCTACCTCGACGGCATCACCCTGACCACCGCCACCGACGCCCAGCAGCGGGTCAACACGCTGACCAGCGGGGGCGCCGACCTCGGGGTCGAGACCGACTGGGAGGCGGTCGGCAAGGACCGGGCGGCGGGCCTCACCGTCACCACCGTGCCCTCCGGCGGCGGCCGCTTCCTGACGCTGAACACCAAGCGGGCGCCCTTCAACGACGTACGCGCCCGGCAGGCGGTCAGCGAGGCGCTCGACGTGGACGCGCTCAACTCGGCCGTCTACGAAGGCAAGGCGGAGACCGCGGCGGGACTCTTCCCGAAGAACAGCCCCTACTACAACGACATAGCCCTGCACACGTACAACAAGCAGGCGGCCCAGAAGCTGTTCGACCAGCTCGCCGCCGACGGCAAACCGGTCACCTTCACCTTCACCACCTTCCCGACCGACAAGGCCCTGGCCGAGGCCGTGCAGGCGCAGCTCAGCGCGTACAAGAACGTCACCGTGAAGATCAACACGGTGGACTGGTCGGAGTCCGGCAAGGTCTACGGCCAGAAGCAGTACGACATGCTGACGTCCACCGCGTTCTTCCTCGACCCGGAGCCGGCGCTGTCCGCCGCGTTCTCCGGCAAGTCGCCCCGCAACGCGTCCTTCATCGCGGACGCCCAGCTCGACGCGGCGCTCCAGAAGGGCAGTTCGGCGACCTCGGAGAAGGACCGCGCCGCCGCGTACCGGACGGTCTCCGAGCGGCTCGCGGCCCTCGACCCCGCCATCCTCATCGCCCGGACCGCGCAGGCCGCGGTGACCAAGAAGGTCGGCGGAGTCGTGCTCGACGGGTCCGGTTCGCCGCTCCCCGCGGAACTGTGGCTGACCAAGTGAGCGAGGAACGTTGACGAACCGAACAAAGCTGACGAAACGAAGCCGTACCGCCTGGTCGGTCGTACGGAAGGCCGGCCGGGGCGTGCTGGTGATGCTCCTGGTGACCTTCGCCCTCGTCGTCCTCATGGCCGGCGCCCCCGGTTCGGTCGCCGAGGTGATCCTCGGCCAGAACGCCACGGCCGCGAACGTGGCGGCGCTCAACAGCGAACTCGGCCTGGACAAGCCGGTGTTGCAACAGTACGGCGACTGGCTCGCCCACGCGGTCCGCGGAGACCTCGGCACCTCGCCGCTCACCAACCAGCCGGTGGGCGGCGCGATCGCCGACCGCATACCGGTGACGCTCGAACTCACCCTGCTGGCAGTGCTGTTCGCCCTCCTGCTGGCGGTGGTGTTCGCCGTACTGTGCGCCGCCTGGCCGGGCAGCCTCCTCGACCGCGCCCTCACCGCGGTCTCCTCGGTGTTCCTCTCCGTGCCCGCCTTCATCGCCGGTCCGGTCCTGATCTACTTCCTCTCGGTACGGCTGGGCTGGTTCCCGGTGATGGGCTGGACCCCGATCGGCCAGGACCTCGGCACCAACCTCCGGTCGGCGGTCATGCCCGCGCTCTCCATCGCCCTGGTGGAGGTCGCGGCCTTCCACCGGCTGCTGCGCACCGACCTGATCACCACCCTCGGCGAGGACTTCGTCAACGCGGCCCGCGCCCGCGGCATGAGCCCGCTGTACGTCATGTTCCGGCACGCGTTCCGGCCCTCGTCCCTGTCGCTGGTCACCATGGTCGGCCTGAGCATCGGCAGACTGGTCGGCGCGACGGCGGTCGCGGAGTCGCTGTTCTCGCTGCCGGGTCTGGGCCAGCTCCTGATCAGCTCCATCGGCACCCGTGACGTGATCATGGTGCAGGGCATGGTCGCCTTCACCGGCATCGTCTGCGTCGCGGTCAACACCCTCGCCGACATCGGTTACGGCATGGTCGACCCCCGCGTCAGGCGGGTGGCGGCGGCATGACGGCCACGGAACCCCGGACGGAGGCCGCGCCGATGCCCGCCGACGGCACACGCCTCCCGGACGTCACCCCGCTGACCGCGCGCAGGTCGGTCCTCAACTGGCTCAGCGGAACCTGGATCGTGCTGATCATCGGCCTCGCCGTCCTGGCGCCGCTGCTCCCGCTGCCGTCGTACTCGATCCCGATCGGATCACCGCACACGGCACCGGACTTCGGCTCCCTGTCGACGGTGCTCGGCACGGACGGCCTCGGCCGGTCGATGCTCTCGCGACTGGTCTACGGGGCCCGCGTCTCCCTCGTGGTCGGCGCCGCCGCCTGTCTGATCGCCTTCGTGGTCGGCACGGTGCTCGGCATGCTCGCCGGCTACTTCCGGAAGTGGTTCGACGGCGTCGTGGTGCTGTTCTCCGACGTCATGCTCGCCTTCCCCGGCCTGGTGCTGCTCCTGGCCCTGGCCTCCATCTACGGCCCCAGCGTCAGGACCCTCGTCGTCGGCATGGGCGTCATGGGCGTCCCACAGTTCCTCCGTCTGGCCCGCGCGCACACGCTGGCCTGGTCCTCGCGGGAGTTCGTGCGGGCGGCGAAGGGGCTCGGCGCGAGCGACACCCGGATCCTGTTCCGGGAGATCCTGCCCAACGTCCTGCCGCCGCTGGCCTCTTACCTCCCGATCGTGCTCTCACACGTCGTGGTCGCGGAGGGCTCGCTCAGCTTCCTGGGGCTGGGCATCCCGGCCCCCCGCCCCTCCTGGGGCGGCATGATCAACGCGGCCAAGGACTCCATCGCCGACCAGCCCTTCCTGGTGTTCGTGCCGGCGACCGCCATCTTCCTCACCGTCTTCGCCCTCAACCAGATCGGCGACGGCCTCAGGAACCGCTTCGACAAGTCGGTCGGGCATTGAGTCCGGCAAGGAAAGGGGTGACGGAGGCCGTGCACAGCCAACCGCTGCTCGAAGTGACCAACCTGCGCGCGTACTTGAGCTCCCGACGCGGTGTCGTGAAGGCCGTCGACGACGTGTCGTTCTCGCTCGGCCACGGCGAGGCCATGGGGCTGGTCGGCGAGTCCGGCTCGGGCAAGTCCATCATGTCCCGCGCGATCATGGGTCTGCTGCCCCGCCGCGGCGACCGGTCCGGGTCCGTCCGATTCAAGGGACAGGAGCTGATCGGTCTGCCCCGCAAGGCGATGAGCGGGATCTGGGGCCCGCAGATCTCCATGGTCTTCCAGGACCCGAGCCGTTCCCTCAACCCGGTGGTCACCGTGGAACGCCAGCTCACCGAGGGCATGCGCAAGCACCTCGGCCTGGGCAGGTCCGAAGCCCGGGCCCGGGCCGTTCGACTCCTGCGCGAGGTGGGCATATCCGATCCGGAGCGCAGGCTGCGCGCCTATCCGCACGAGATGTCGGGCGGGATGTGCCAGCGGGTGATGATCGCCGTGGCACTCGCCTGCGAGCCCGAGCTGCTGATCGCCGACGAACCGACCACCGCCCTCGACGTCACCGTCCAGCGCCAGATCCTGGACCTGCTGCGCCGCGTGCAGCGGGACCGGGCCATGTCGATGATCCTGATCAGCCACAACCTCCCCCTGGTGGCGGGCCGTACCGACCGCATCGCGGTGATGTACGCGGGCCGCCTGGCCGAAACCGGCTCCACCCGGCAGGTGTTCGAGACCCCCCGCCATCGCTACACGCAGGCCCTGCTGGCCGCCACACCCACCATCGCGCACGAACGGCACAGCCTCTTCCCACTGATCCCGGGCTCCCTTCCGAGCCCGTTCGACCCGCCCCCGGGCTGCCGCTTCGCGGCCCGCTGCACCCACGCGTCCGCCGGCTGCCACGAGTTGGGCCCCGGGATGCTCCAGATCGCCGATGGCCGGCACGTGGCGTGCGCCAACCCGGTGGCGGCCCCTGCCACAGCGAAGGACGATCACGATGGCCGGTAGCGGAACGGCACATCTGCGGGGCGCCGAAGCCCTGTTGAGCGTGCGCAACCTGGTGGTCGAGCACCACACCCGCGGGGGCACGGTGCGGGCCGTCTCCGACGTGAGCTTCGACGTCCTGCCGGGCGAGACACTGGGCATCGTCGGCGAGTCCGGGTGCGGCAAGTCGAGCATGGGCCGGGCCGTCCTCAGACTGGGCGAGCTGACCTCCGGGGAGGTCGCCTGCGCCGGCGAACGCATCGACCGCGCCGACCGGAAGAAGCTGCGGTCGCTGCGGCGCGACATGCAGATGATCTTCCAGAACTCGGTGGGGTCGCTGAACCCCCGCCGGCACGTGCGGGAGATCGTCGCCGAGGGCCTGGCCATCGCCGGGGCACCACCCGCCGAGCGGGACAGGCTCGTGGCGGACATGCTCACCGAAGTCGGCCTGGACCCCGACCGCTTCTCCGACCTCCTGCCCAGACAGCTCTCCGGCGGCCAGGCCCAACGCGTGTCCATCGCCCGCGCCCTGGCCCTGAAACCGAAGCTGCTGATCTGCGACGAACCGGTGTCCGCGCTGGACGTCTCGGTACAGGCGCAGATCCTCAACCTGATGGAGAAGCTGAAGCCCGAGTTCGGCCTCACGATCGTCTTCATCGCCCACGACCTCGCGGTCGTACGGTCGGTGAGCGACCGCGTGATGGTCATGTACCTCGGCAAGGTCTGCGAGTTCGGCGACTCCGTCGAGGTCTACGACGATCCGGCCCACCCCTACACACGGGCGCTGCTGGAGTCCGTACCGCTGCCGGATCCGGACGAGCCGTTCGCCGGCTCCCCCCTGCAGGGCGACGTACCCTCCCCGCTCGCACCGCCCAGCGGCTGCCGGTTCCGCGGCAGGTGCCCGCTGGCCCAGGAGCTCTGCGCGCGGGTGGAGCCCGAGATCCGCGAGGTGCGGCCGGGCAGGTTCGCGGCCTGCCACTTCCCGTTGACGACGGAGGCGGCGACGGACACGGCACCGGACCGGAGCTGATCGTTCGTCCCCGAGCCAGGAGGGGCTGTCCGGCATCGGCCGGACAGCCCCTCAGCAGGTTCTTCCTCCGTCATCCACCGGCACCCGCGGCGCCGATCACCAGCGTTCCGCTCAGGGTCCTTCCGTTGCTGACATTGGCCATGTCGACCGTGTAACTGCCGTCGGTGACCTCGTCCGCCGTCGTGAAGACCACGGACTTGGAGTCCTCGGCCCACTTGAAGTACGAGATGTCCAGCGGCGATCCGTCCTTCACGATCGAGAAGGACGCGGACGCGGCGTCCAGGGCCCGGTCGAAGGTCGCGGTGAGCTGATGCGCACCGGTCCGGGTGACCGTCATCGTGGGGTGGGTGCCGGGGTCGGTCGCCGGGATCTTGATCCACAGGGCGGGACGTACGCCGCCGAGCGGGTTGGTCACCAGGCGCCCGTACGAGGCGAGGAAGCCCGCGGAGTTCACGAAGGCGGCGTAGCGCTGGTCCACGCCGGGCGTCCGCAGCCACCACCAGCCCGAACCACCGGAGTTCAGGGTGCTCACCAGCGTCTGGTCGTCGCCGACGTAGGTCTCGTACTCCTGCTGCGACAGCACGAAGACCTTGTCCGTCGTGTCGCTTCCGCCCAGCGTCTTGTAGTCGGTGTTCGGTGTGTTGCCGATGCGGGTGCCGATGATCTTCGCCTGGTCGTCGGCGCTCAAGGAGTCGTAGAAGGTGCCGTTCAGGTAGGAACGCAGCTCGCTGTTCTCCCAAGTCGTGTACAGCGCCTGGCCCGTGGTCGGGTTGTACGCGCTGTTGTAAGCGGCGTCGGTGAGGTCGTCCTCGGCGACGATCAGCTGACGGTCGTCCTTCTTCGCGAGGACGATCCAGTCGCGTCCGCCGAAGGTGACGACGGCGTTGCCGCCGTTGTCGAAGTCGGAGCTGACCGCCGGCGCGGCCGGGTCGCTCAGCGAGACCGTGTTGACCGCGGCGTCGTAGCTCGCGTCGAGACCGACGGTCTTGGCGACGAACAGGAGCGGGACGAACAGTTCACCGTCGACGACCTGCGCGGCGGCGTCCATCATGACGTCCGTGTGCACGACGACCGCGCGGTCGCTGCCCGCGGTGAGCCTGAGCGTCGTGTCGGCGTTCGTGGCGGTCAGTGTCTGCGACGCCTCGTCGTACTCGGTCGTCAGGCCGAGCGACTTGAGTGCGGTCGACGGGACCATGACCTCGCCGTCCTGCACGGTCGCGGGGCTGTCGAGGGTGACGGGCGCGCCGTTGTGGACGACGGCGGTCTTCCCGCCCTCAGCCATGGCCGCGAGTTTCGCCCGGACCCTGGCGGCCGCGTCCACGTACTTCTGCGTGCCGGGGTAGTACGCGGCGCCGAGCATGTGGTTGTCCACCGCGAGGGCCTTGTCGAGATCCGCAGCGGTCGGCCCGCCGGAGGCCTCGTTCTCGCCGGTCTCGTAGATCTCCGCGAGCTTCTCGAGCGCTTCCTGCATCTTGCGGATGGTGCCGTGGTCGGCGATGTCCTCGGCCCGGGTGAAGTACTTCAGCGCCATCGACACCTTCGTCTCACCCGCGGGGATGGGCAGGTCGGGACCGGTGCCGCTCTCGTTGAGATACCAGAAGCCCAGATAGGCGTTGGCGGTGGCGTCGTTCTTCAGGTAGTTCGTGGAGTCGTAGCCGGTGGCCGCCTTCTCCATGTACTGGAGCGCCTCCTCGCCGGCGGTCGTCCCGCTGTCGGGGGCGATACGGCCGAACCAGTAGAGCTCGGCCACATACCGCCAGCCCTTGAAGTCACCCTCCGAGTTCGCGGCCGCCAGGTAGTACGGCAGCGACGCCTTGTAGTCGATCATCTCGGGGTAGACGGCCTTCATCTCGTCGTTCGCGTACGACTCGGCGAGGGCGTGGTAGATGTCGGACTGCGCGGTGCCGCTGTTGTCGAGGCTCTTCAGGTTGGCCAGGCCCGAGTGGACCGCCTTGAGCCCGAAGCGGCGGATGACCGACCAGCCCGACTCACCCTTGATGTTGTTGCCCATGTTCTCGCCGTAGTACGGCGTGTAGATGTTGGACTCGTCGTCCCGCACGAATCCGCCGCGCTCGTAGTAGGTGTAGTTGACGACCGCGTCCAGGGCGCCGATGTCGCCGAGCTTCGCCGACTCGTACCAGTACTTCATGGCCTTCAGGTTGTTCCGGGCCGTGGTGGAGCTCAGGAACTTCCCGTCGTTGTTCGGGTCGCCCGAAGTGGTCGTCGTCCACAGGAGGTTGCCCCGCTGGAACAGATCGGTCGCCTTCTCGTCCGCGTTGAAGTAGACGGAGATGGTGGTCGAGTTGTCGGCGGCGACGGTCACCGACCTGACGGTGGTGTTCCTCTTGTCCAGCTCGTAGCCGCGCGGGGCGTCGAGGTCGTCGCGGGTGAGCCGGACCTTCTCCCCCGCCGTGCCGGTGCGCGTCTCACTGGAGACGGCCTGCGCCGGGTACGTCCCGGACCTGGTCCCCTTGAACCACTGGATCTTGTACGTGGCGGTCGGGGCATCCGCGGCCGATGCCTGCACGCCGGGCAGCATCAGGGCCCCGGCGAGCGCCAGCGTGGTGAGTACGGCTGGACACCTTCGCACTGTTCTGGGCATTTCCCGCCTCTCGGTGAGCGGTTGTCGACTATCACGACCTATCACTAACGCTAGCGAGCGATCGTCAACGTAGTGTTGGCGAAAACGTGTGTCAACGGTTGCGGACGCCTTCGCTCCGGCACGGGAAATCCGGCACGGGAAAGGGAGCAAAGGGGAACAAGAGGGGAACAGGAAGGGAAGGAAAGGGACTTACTGGTCCATCAGGATGCGGTACAGGGTCTGCCGCGCGTTGCGGACGGCCGCGATCGCCTCGTCCATGCGCTCAGGGGGGACCCCGGCGGAGGTCACCTGGCGAGCGGCGTTCTTCAGCCGCTCCATCTCCATGCGCAGCGGCGAGGAGGAGTGCAGTTCGCTGTTGTGGGACGCCGGCCCGCCTTCGGCACCCTCGCCGTCCCGGCCCCGAAGGGCCTGTTCCCGGCCCGCCTCCGTCAGCGCGAAGATACGGCGGCCCTGCACTTCACTGGCCTCGACCAGCCCGCTGTCCTCGAAGGACTGGAGCAGCGGGTACACGGACCCGGGGCTCGGCCGCCAGGTGCCGCCGCTGGAGGATTCGAGCCGGTCCATCAGCTCGTAGCCGTGCGCCGGCCCGTCGAGCAGCGCGGCGAGAAGAAGGCTGGGGACTCTGCCCCGGCGCATGCGGCGACCCTCACCACCACGGTCGTGACTTCCCCTGCTGCGCATTCCGCCTCATCACAGTCTCGAGGAGCTCGCCGCTCTTCGGCCATAGATATATCGGCATCGTATCAGCAGGGAAACCGTCGGCAACACGGCGACTACAACCTCCGGCCGCCACCGTCAACACCTGCTACGACGCTGAATCCGCAAGCCTTGCCCTCGCTATCGCCAACCTTGACAGCGATCGTTAGCGATATATCATCGACACACCGAAGGGAGATGACGTGTACAGCGAAGACTTCCCGATGCCGTACGGATACTTCCGCGGCGGATACGGCGGCGGTGGCCGCCGGGGCCGTCGCGGCGGCCGCTTCCCGTACGGCCGTTACGGCCCCGCCGGCGGCGGATGGCCCGGCTTCGGCAGGCGCTACGGCGGCGGCCGGCGCGTACTGCTGACCCTGCTCAAGGCCGAAGGCCCGCGCAGCGGCGGCCAGTTGGCTCAGGCGTTGCAGACCCGCGGCTACGGCCCGCGGTACTCCGACCCGGCCTTCGTCCACGACATGCTGCGGCAGCTCGAGAGCGAGGCGCTGGTCCGCGGCACGGACGGCGCCGACGCGGCAGGCCGGACGTACGAACTGACCGAATCCGGCACGGCGTTCACGGACCGCCTGAACGACCCCGCCGCCCCCTGGGGCCTCCCCGGCGAAGGCACGCTCGCCCTCCAGCAGGCGATCCACGCGACGTCGGCCGCCGCCCGGCAGGTGGCCCTCGACGGCGGTGCCGAAGCTCCCGCGGAGGCGGTGCGCCTGCTCGACGAGACCCGCAAGCGGCTGTACCGCCTGCTGGCGGACGACGCCCGCTGACCGCAAACCAGACAACGCCCCGATCCCCACTGGGAGACGACATGGCAGGCAGGCCTCCGGGCGCCCCCGACAAGCCCGCGGAGAAGATCGACCTCACCGGACACATCGCCACCTCGCTCAACAGCGCCATGGAACGCGGCCGGCCCGCGGTGGTGGCCGTGGTCGCCGTGGACGGCACCCCGTCCGTGTCGTTCCGGGGCAGCATCCACGTGCACTCGCGCGACCAGGTCGCCATCTGGGTGCGCAAGCAGGACGAGGGGCTGGCCGTCGACGTGGCCGAGAACCCCGCGGTCTCGATCCTCTACTACGACCCCGAGCAGGGGCCGGACCCCTCGGTCGGCGCCCGGCGCATCGTGATCAAGGGGCGGGCCCGCGTGGAGCCGTCGCTCGACGACACCGTCTACGCCGGGATCCCCCAGGTGGAGCGCGAACGGGACGCCGAGCGCCAGGGCGTCGCCGTCATCGTCGACGTCGACTCGGTCATCGGCTTCGGCGGCACCGGCCCCATCAAGATGGCGCGCTGACGACCCATCACGACATTCAGGCAGCGAAGGGAAACCCATGAGCCCCGACCTCAACCAGTCCCCCGAGCTCGACAACAGCACGGACGCGCACAGCATCCACCACGTCAACTTCCCCATCACGGACCCCGCCAGGACGGAGGAGTGGTACGGCAAGGTCTTCGGGATGCGGCGCATCATCCCGCGCGGCCGCTCCGGCTCGGCGAACGCACCGCAGATCCAGGCCCTGTTGATGACCCACGGCAACTTCGACCTGCACTTCTCGCCGATCAGCGACCTGGACCCCAAGATCCACTACCACTTCGCGATAGAGGTGGAGGACTTCCAGGCCTTCCTGGGCCACCTCGACAAGCTCGGCGTCCCCTACGACGAGCCGTACACCCGGCCGCAGAACAACTCCAGCACCACCACGATCCACGACCCCGACGGCCACCACGTCGAGATCACCCACCACGCCGGCCGGGAGTGGTGACCGCATGCCCTACGCCTCCACCGACGACGGCGACGTCTACTACGAGTCCAAGGGCGAGGGCCCGGCCCTTGTCCTGCTGCACGGCGGCGGCGGCAACCACGCCGCCTGGTACCAGCAGGTCCCGCACTTCCAGCAGCGCTACCGGGTCATCACCATCGACCTGCCGGGCTTCGGTCTCTCACTGATCAAGTCCGGGAAGTTCGACACCGGCCTGCACCCGGCCGCGATCGAGGCGGTGCTCGACCACGCCGGGGTCGACCGCGCCTTCGTGGTCACGCAGTCGCTCGGCGGCTACAGCGGCCTGTCCTTCACGGTTCACCACACCGACCGCATCGCGGGGATCGTCATGACGAGCACCCTCGGCCCGGTCGGCGACGAGATCTCCGAGCTCAACGCCAAGGGCCGCGAGCAGGTCCGCCACCTCTCCGTGGCCGACTTCCTGCTCACCAAGGAGTTCCAGGAGAAGGAGCCGGAGCGCGTGCACCTGTTCTTCCAGATCGGCAGCTTCAACCAGACCGGCCCCGGCCGGCCCAACCGGCTCGCCAACTCCCTCCAGGGATCCGTCTCCATCCAGCAGATGCGCGACGCCATCGAGGCGGGCGTCAGCATCTCGGTCCTGGAGGGCGGCGCCGACGTCATGGTCTACCAGCCGGCCTACGCCCGCCTGCGCGAACTCCTCCCGGAGGCCGACGTACGACTCGTCGAGGGCGCGCCGCACTCGGACTACTGGGAGAACCCCGGGCGGTTCAACTCCGTGGTCGACGAGATCCTCGACCGCGCATACGAGGCGACCTGAACGAGTCCCCTCCCCGCGGACTCCACCCGGCGGCCGGGAGCGCCCGCTCCCGGCCGCCGCGCATCCGGCCACCGAGCGACACGAAGCCCGAGGTGAGAACACTGGCCACCGACAACCGACCGCCCAAGACCCCGTTCGCCGACATCGTCACCGGCTGCCATGTGCTGGGCACGGACGACCACGGCGACCCCGTCTGGGGTCACGTCTCCGCACGCGACCCCGAAGGACGCGGCGTCTGGCTCAAGTCCGGCGGCCGCGGCTTCGACGAGGTGTCGTACGAGGACATCGCGCTCGTCGACCACGACGGCGCCCTCGTGGCGGGTTCGGGACCGCCCCCGCGCGAATACCCGCTGCACACCGAGGTCCTGCGCGCCCGGCCCGACATCGACAGCGTGGTGCACTGCCACCCGCCGTACTCCATCGCACTGGCCGCCACCGGCCAACCGCTGTACGCGTTCTCCAACGGCGCCGGTCCCTTCGCCGGCGGTGTGCCCCGCTACGAGGAGCCGGTCGGCCTCGTCCAGACCGCGGAACTCGGCGCCGCGGTGGCCGACCGCCTCGGCGACGCGCGCGCCCTCTTCCTCGTCGGCCACGGCATCATCGCCGTCGGCTCCACCGTGGCCACCGCCGTCACCACCGCGATCCTGCTGGAACGGGCCTGCCGCCTCCAGATCCTGGCCGCCTCGGCCGGCGGCATCACCCCCGAACTCCGCAACCCCGGCAAGCGATACGTCCACGCCGAGTCCGACGGCTACCTCCTACGGACCTGGGACTACCTCGTACGGCGCCTCGACGCCGCCGGGTGACGTCCCGGCGCCCGGCCGCCACGCAGCCGACCCCTCGCACACCCGTCACCGAACACCAGGAGCATCACATGACCACCCCCCAGACCTCCGGCATGACCAGGGGCGGGCGCGGCAGAGGAGGACGGCTGCCGCGGCGCCGGCTGACGGTCGCCGACGTCACCCGGGTCACGCCCCGTCTCGTCCGGGTCCGCGCCGAGGGCGACCTGACCGGCTGGACCGCGGACGGCCCCGGCGCCCACCTCAAGGTCTTCGTCCCGACCTCCGACGGCGGCACCGCCATGCGCACGTACACCGTGCGCGAATTCGCCCCGGACCGGGGTGAGTTGACACTCGAGTTCGGCATCCACGCCGACGGCCCGGCCACCCGCTGGGCCTCCGCCGGCGCCCCCGGCGACCCGCTGGAGATCTCCGGCCAGGCCAGAGGCGGCTTCTTCCCGCGCGGGGACACGTCCAGGATCCTGCTCATCGGCGACCACTGCGCCCTGCCCGCGATGTCCTCGATCCTGGAGTCGCTGCCCGCGGGCATCCGCGCGGAGGCGGTCGTCGAGGTCGTCGCCCTCGACGACAGGATCGATGTCTCCGGCCCCGCTCAGCCGGACGTCACCTGGACCACCGAATCCGGCAGGCCCGGCGAGCAGTTGCTGACAGCCGTCAGGAGCATGCCGTACCCGCAGGAGCCCACGGAGGTCTGGGTCGGCTGCGAGGCGGGCGTGATGCGGGAGATCCGCCGCCACCTGCTGGCCCAAGGCGCCCGGACGGCGAGGTCTGCCTCGTCCCCGTCCGCGGTCACCCTGCACACCCGCGCGTACTGGAAGCTCGACACCGCCAACCACTCCGACCACGACACCGGAGAGGACGACTGAGCACGCATGTCCACGCTCACCGACCCCGCCTTCCAGCAGCTCCTCACCCGGCTCTTCTCCGACGCGGAGCGCACGCAGCGGCAGTTCCACGAGGAGCGGCGGGCCCTGCTCGCCCAGGGCTTCCAGCAAGGCTCGCCCGAGTACTCGGCGGCCGCCCGCAAGGCACATCTGGCGATCACCCCCGAGACCGGGGAACTGCTCTATCTCCTCGCCCGGCTCCGCGAGGCGCGCACCATCGTGGAGTTCGGGACCTCCTTCGGCGTCTCCACACTCCATCTGGCCGCGGCCCTGCGGGACAACGGAGGCGGCCGTCTCATCGCCACGGAGACCGAACCGACCAAGGCGGAGCAGGCCATGCGGACCCTGACGGAAGCCGGCCTGGACGACCAGGTGGAGATCCTCCTGGGCGACGCCCGCGAAACCCTCCGGGCCCGCCGCCCACGCCCCGTCGACCTGCTCTTCCTGGACGGCCCCGGCCACCTCTACGTGGACGTCCTGAAACTCCTGGAACCGGACCTCTCCCCCACCGCCGCGATCGTCGCCGACAACGCGGAGGCCCGCGGCTACCGCACCTACCTGGACGAACACGCCCACTACGTCTCCGTCTCCTTCGGCACCCGCGTCGAAATCTCCCTACCGACCGGTTGACGGAACGGGACAGCGCTCCCGCGGAAGAAAACGTTCCTGCATCCCCGGTACGCCTTGGGACGCCGTTCGCGGGTGAAGACGCCCTTCTTGTTGCCGTCGACCCGGTCGAAGACCCGGTGGTGCATGTCGAGCAGGTCGGCCTGGTACTCCTCGATCCACGGACCGGGCACCGTGCCGTGCGCGCCGGCGTAGGTGTCGGCGCCGCACCCGGTGACGACGATGAGCTTGCCGTACCGCTCGGCCCACAGCCTCAGCTCGGCCTCCAGGGGCGGGTGGGACTCGAACCCACGGCCGACGGATTGTGAGTCCTTCGGGGATCTTGGCGGTCCTTGCCGATCAATGCCCATCCTGGCCGTTTTCCCAGGTCGGACGCGGCTGATCCGTGTCAGTCCTCAGCCGTGCCCGTCGATGCGTTCCTGTCCTTGCGGCCCCTCGATGGCCCCTGGGGGTCTACGAGTCGGACACTCACCCCAGAAGCGGCCGCGTCCCCGACGTCAAGAAAGCGGGATCGTCCGTCGGACCGTGCATGGACCTGGACCTGAACCGCGGGCCGCGGGCCATGCAGTGGCCAGGGCCGGAAAGGGTCGGGCCTCGATGGGGATCTGTGCAGTTCAACGAGCCTCATCAGTATCCGGGCGCTGACCGCGTGGTATGCGTCAGGTGTCCTTCCTGCGACTCTGGATGTGGTCGAGCATGGCGTCCAGTGCGACTTCCAGCGGCTTGACCTGGCGCTGGAGCTGAGTGAGCAGTAGTCCGCCCTGGAGTGCGGCCAGGACGGCGAGGGCGAGGTCGTCAGGATCCGCGTCCAGTTCCCCGCGGTCGCTCATGGCGCGCAGTCCGGTGCGGATGGCCTCTTCCCAGCGCAGGAAGGCCGAGGCCACGGCGAACCGGGCGTGCGGGTTGCTTTCCGCGACCTCGCCACCGAGGGAGCCGATCGGGCAGCCTCCGCGGCACTGAATGCGTCGCTGGTGATCCACCAGGGCGTCGCGCCACTCGCGCAGGCCCGCCATGGTGTCGAGGCGCTCGAAAAGCGGCGCCTGCAGTTCCAGCACGGCTTCGGTCTGGTGCTCGATGACGGCCAGCAGCAGGGCCTGTTTGTCGGCGAAGTAGTGGTAGATCTGCGAGCCGCTCACTCCGGCGGCGGCCCGGACGTCTTCCAGGGTCGTCTCCGAGATTCCCCGCTCGTACATGAGCTGCGCGGCCTCGGCCACGATCCGGCGCCGGGTTTCCTGCCCTTTGCTGGTCAGCTTCCGCGCAGTTGAGCGGCCTGTGTGGGTGGTCATGCGCAGCAGCATAGCAATTTCTGGATTGGACAACCCATTTTTTGCTCTGCACTCTGGGCTGCGCAACCCATTTATGGATCCTGGAAGGACCCACCCATGGCACTCCGCGAACTCACCGGCAAGACCGCCCTCATCACCGGATCGACTGCCGGTATCGGCGCCGAGGCGGCCGGGCTGCTGGCCGAAGCCGGCGCCGACGTCGTGGTCACCGGCCGCGACAGCGACCGTGGAGCCGCCGTGGTCCGCGCCATCGCGGACCGTGGCGGCCGGGCCCGGTTCGTGGCGGCCGACCTCACCGACCTGGCTTCACTGCACCGCCTGGCCACGGAGGCCGGCCATGTGGACATCCTGGTCAACAACGCCGCCGCCTTCCCGGTCGCGCCCACCGTGTCCCAGGACCTGGAATCCTTCGACGCGGCGCTCGCGGCCAACATCCGCGCCCCCTACCTGCTCACCGCCGTCCTCGCCCCGGGCATGGTCGCCAAGGGAGCAGGCAGCATCGTCAACGTCAGCACCATGGCCGCCCGGATCGGCATGCCCGGCCTGTCCGTCTACAGCGCCACCAAGGCGGCCCTGGAATCACTCACCCGCACCTGGGCGGCGGAGTTCAGCCCGGCGGGCGTCCGCGTCAACGCCGTCGCGCCCGGCCCCACCCGTACCAACATGGTCCTCTCCACCCTGGGCGAGGACGCCGCCCAGCAGATCGCCAAGACCACATTGCTGGGCCGCCTCGCCACACCGCGCGAGATCGCCGAGGTGGTCCTCTTCCTCGCCACGGACCGCTCCGCCTATCTCACCGGTGCGACCCTCGCCGCCGACGCGGGCCGCACCGCCGCATAACCACCACAGCAGCGGCCGAGACCGGCCCCGGGAAGTGACGGCCCTCTGATGAGCGCCGGGCCGATCGCCCTCAACAGTTCGGTGTCCGCCGCGACAGGGATCCCGGGCGCCGCCGTCCGCGGCGCGAGCAGGACCGCCCGGGCGTCACGATCCCCGTGCCAGGGGCCGGTTCGGACGTCACAGGAGAACGGCATGGGGCAGGTCCGCCACCTCGGCCAGTGCGTTTCCGCAGAAACAGCTCACCTTTGAAGGATTTGAAGGAGCAGGAAGATGAACAGGACCTCGGCGCCGACCGAGTCCGCGAAGAAGGCGGACGACCGTGGCTGAAGCACCTGGTATGCGTGCGGTGCAGTACGACACCTACGGCCCCCCGGAGGTGCTGCGCGTGCGGACCGTCCCCCTGCCCGAGGTGCGGGCCGGCGAGGTCCTGGTACGGGCTGCCGCCGCCAGCGTCAACGCGGCCGACGTCACCGTCCGGTCCGGCGGGCTCAGACTGCTCAGTGGCCGGACGTTCCCCCGCGGGACCGGCTTCGACTTCACCGGCGACATCATCCGTGTCGGCGACGGTGCGGGCGGCTTCGCGGTCGGCGACGGGGTCTGGGGCTTCCTCGACGGGCTGAGGGCACGCCCCTGCGCCGCCGCGGCCCAGTACGTCCTGGCCCCCGCCGAACGGCTCTCGGCCCGCCCTCACACCCTCGACCCGGTAACCGCCGCCGCGCTGCCCGGTGTCGGCGCCGCCGCGCTCGGGGCGTTGCGCGACGCGGCCCGGCTGCGGCCCGGACACCGGGTCCTCATCCGCGGAGCCGCCGGCGGCGTCGGCACGGCCGCCGTCCAGATCGCTCACGCCATGGGCGCCCACGTGACGGCCCTGGCGCGCGCACCGCACCTGGACGCCGTCCGGGAACTGGGAGCCGACGACGCCTTCGACTACCGCACCACCGACCCGCACGGCCTGGGCCGTTTCGACGTCATTCTCGACCCGGTCGGACGCGACCTGCGTTCCTACCGCCGACTGCTCACGCCTGGCGGCCGCATGATCGCGATGATCGTGGCAGGCGCCGGCCAGGCCGCCTACCTTGTCGCCTCCGCCGTCCACGGTCCGCGCCGCGTCAGATTCGTCCAGCAGCCACCCACCCGCAGGCTGCTGACGGACCTGGCCACGCTCGCCGACACCGGGGCGGTCGTCCCTGTCATCGAGAGCATCTACGCCATGGACGACATCGTCGCCGCCCATCGCTCACTCGAAACCGGCGGAGGCTTCGGCAAACGAGTCATCCGGACGGCATGACCCGAGCGCCGACCCAACGCCCCGCCTGCGCCGGAGGAGGTGTCCGGAGGGGTGCCGCCCGGTATTCGGAGGAGTCCGAACGGGACGCGGTCGAGTTGGTGGCTTCCACCGGCCGGCCGCCGAGGCAGCCTCGGCCGGCACCGGCGGTGCGGCGATGACGCCGTCGGAGCGCAAGGAGCTGAAGCGGTTGCGCCGGCAGGTCCGCGAACTGGAGCTGGAGAAGGAAATCCTTCGCAAGGCAGCCCAGTATTTCGCGAAGGAGATGGGTCGATGACCGGCCGTCGGCGGTTCATCTCCGACCACCATACGGAGTACGGCATCCAGCGGCTGTGCAGCATCCTCCGGGTCCAACAGGCTCTCCGGCGAGGGCGGTTCGGGCCGCGACCTGGGGATTCCGCCAGCTTGATCGGCTACACCACTCGGCGGGACACCATCCAGGGCCGGATGGACTCCAGGGTCCGCATGGGCAACCCAAAGCACGCTGGTGCGTCACTTCGGTGAAACACGGGACTTCTACGCTGATTGAACCGATTGGTTCAATCGGGCTTGGTTCCGCGGACTTCAGGAGGCGCTGTGTTGGACGTCAGCACCGCAGGTTTCATCCCGCGCAAAGTAGCCGGCCCGCAGGAGGCGGCAGCGGTGCTCGCCGCCGAGGGCGCGGCCATCATGACCGGGCTGCCGGACGAGGAGACGGCGGTCGCGATGGGCCGCGCGATCATGGGGGACCGTGCTGTGCGTTGCGGCACCCAGTTCGAGGCGACGAAGGAGAGCGGCCGGGTCGAGGCGATGAAGATGAGGGCGCAGCCCGCCGACAGGCGTGGCCGCAAACGCGACGCCGGCCCGGCCGAGGAGCGGATGGTCGCCCACAACGACGGCTTCGCTTTCGGTGACTACGCCCCCGACCATCTGTTCCTGTGGTGCGAGCGGCCCGCGGCCAGCGGCGGCGACTCTTTCCTGATCGACACCGCCCGCCTGCTGGACCTGCTGGCCACCGATCCCGGCAGCACCGCGCTTGCCGACTTCTGCCGCACTGTCGACATCGACCACTCCGAGCCCAACTACCCGCAGAGCGGCTTTTCGCCGATCGTCCGGCGGACCCCGTCGGGCCGCTTCCAGGGCCGTCACCATCCCTATCTCGCGCCGATCGAGGGCCCGTTGGAGTCGGAGCACTGGACGTATGTGCGCGCCTGGCAGGACGCGGTCGTCGCGGCCCGTGACAGCGGGCCGATGTTCCGGGTGGGCCCGGGTGAGATGATCTGTATCGACAACTACCGGGTGCTGCACGGCAGGGACGGGTACAGCGACCCGCTGCGCAGGGTCTGTTCGATCTGGGGCTGGAGCCAGGACGCGGTCGCGGTTCCGGACGGCCCACTGGACATCGTCGTCCCCCGGATCCCGATGGCATCTTGAAGACCCCATCGCCCAGGGAGACGTGACGGGACATCAGGACCCAGGAGCGGCGGCGGCCGTCGCCGCCCGCCGGGCGATCGACTCGGCGGCGGACGCGATCACCCGATCGGTCCCGGCCCGGTCGCCCGAGGTGATCAGGTCCAGTTGCAGGCCGCGCCACAGCGCGACCAGTTCTCGGGCCAGATCGTCCGCGGCGGCCTTCGGCACGCCGCCGCCGCTCAGCGAGGCCGCGAGCTGTTCGCGCCAGTCCCTGCCTACCGACCCCAGGAAGCTGTCGAACCGGCCGCGTTGATGCGCGGCCAGGCCCAACACCTCGAAGAACGTCCGGTGGAACGGCAGGTTCTCGGCTGCCGCCACTGCGTCCCAGGCCGCGGTGATCCGCTCGCGCAGCGGGCGCGGCTGGTCGTCCATGATCGCGAACGCCTTGCCGAGGATCGGGAAGCGCCCGCTCGCCTCGGCCAGCGCAGCCGTGATCAGTTCCTCCTTGGAGCCGAAGTAGTACAGCAGCATGCGATTGTTGGTGCCGATCGCACTGCCGAGCTTGCGCAGGGTCATCTCCGCGACGCCGTTCTCCAGGACGTAGTCCGCGGTCAGCCTCAGCAGGCGGTCACGCTCGGGCAGGGCCGGGGTATCGGGCATGGCCGGCACATTACCCGCAGCTCAACGGGCGTGACCGAGCGGCTCGGGGCTCGACGGGACGTTCATGGACACGGCGGTCTTCGGCAGCACCTCGGCCGGCAGCCAGGGATTGATCACATACACCCACGGCTTGCTCACCTGGTTGCCCGGAATGGACGGCCCGTCTCCTGCGCGGGCGCTCGCTTCGGCGCCCCGAGCCAAAACCGGGCATGGAATCCGTAAGTAACAAACACGGAATGACGGGGCAATCTCCGTGCGTCAGTCTCGGCTTGGTCGTCCGGCAACAGACAGTCGGCACTGAGCACGGAGGGAAGCGCGATGAGCTTTGTCAGCGAGTGCAGCACAGACCTCCGGTGCCGTGCCCACCAGTCGGCCTGGACGCGCGGACGCGTGGCGCACGGTTCACATCCGGAGTCCGAGGGCTCTCACAACTGACCTCATACCGACGACCGCGGCCGGTGCCCTGCCCGGTCTGCGGTTCCACGGTGTCTCTGGCCCGGGATCGGCTTGTCGCCGCACTCTTTCGCCTCGCACTTGTCCCACGCCGTCGTCCTGGCGTGCGTGCCTCACAGGTGTCTGTCCGGCCGTTCCCAGCCGCGCTACGCAGAAGGATTTGTGCATGACCACTGCTCCGCCCCGGCCCGTCCTGCCCCGGGACTGCACGTTCGATGCCGACGACTGGGCGATCCTCGCCCAGCACTGGTACCCGGTCGCCCTGTCGAGCGAGATCGGCGACACCCCGACCGCCGTGCGCCTGCTCGACGAGACCCTGGTGGCCTACCGAGCGCGGGGCACCGTGGTCGTGGCCCACGACATCTGCCCGCACCGCGGGGTGCCGCTGAGCCTCGGCGGCGGCGACGGGACCGGCATCACCTGCGCCTATCACGGGCTGCGGTTCGGCGAGGGCGGCCGGTGCGTACAGGTGCCGGCTCATCCGGAGTCGAAGATCCCGTCCCGGCTGAACCTGCGGACCTACCCGGTCGTCGAGCGGTACGGCCTGGTGTGGACCTGCCTGCGCCCGGAGCCCGACGCGGCCCCGGTGATCCCGGCCATGGCCCACTGGGACGAGGAGGACTTCCAGCAGATCAACTGCCCCTGGATCGACATCGCCGCCTTCGCCGGACGCCAGGTCGAGGGCTTCCTCGACGTCGCCCACTTCGGCTTCGTCCACCTCGGCTCCTTCGGCGACCCCGACAACACCGAGGTCCCCGACTACACCCCCGTCCGCCACCAGTACGGCCACTCCGTCGACTACTGGAGCACCGTCAGCAACTACCCACACGGCACCAAGCAGGCCCCGCCCGGCTACCGGTGGCTGCGCCGCTTCGACGTGCACCTGCCCTTCACTGCCACCCTCGTCGTGCACTTCCCGGACGGCGGACTGCTCAGCATCATGAACGCGGCCTCCCCGGTCTCCGCCCGCCAGACCCGCATGTTCGCCCCGATCGCGCGCAACTTCGACACCGACCAACCCGTCCAGGCCGTATACGACTTCAACCGCACGGTCTTCGAGGAGGACCGCGCCATCGTCGAGGTCCAGAAACCCGAGAACCTCCCCCTCGACCCGAAACTCGAAGTCCACATCCCCGCCGACCGCAGCTCCATCGCCTACCGGCGCGGCCTGTGCGACCTGGGCCTGAGCCACTTCTTCACCGCGTAGGGCCCCCACCGTGCAGACACTCGACGTCATCGTCCACACGATCTCCCTCGCCTCCGGCACCAGCCTCAGTTACGAACTCCGGGCGGCGGACGGTGGGACCCTGCCGTCCTTCGAGGCCGGCGCCCACATCGACGTTCATCTCGGGCCTTCCCTGGTCCGTCAGTACTCCCTGTGCAACTCCCCCCGGGAAAAAGGCCGTTACCTGATCTGCGTACGGCGCGACGACACCGGCCGGGGCGGCTCCCGCACCCTGCACCGTGACCTCACCGTGGGCCGACGGCTACGGATCTCGCCCCCGCGCAACCACTTCCCACTCGTGGCGGCCGAGCATCATGTGCTCGTCGCGGGCGGTATCGGCATCACGCCCCTGCTGTCGATGGCCGAAGCCCTGGCCGCTCGGGGAGCGTCGTTCGTCCTGCACCACTACACCTCCAGCGCGGCGGAGGCCCCCCTCCTTGAGCGGCTCCAGTCCTCCGCTCTCGGCGAGCGGACAGTGGTCCACCACAGCGACCAGGGGGACACCGTCCGCGCGGGGCTGCCCGCCGAACTCCTGGTCCCGGAACCGGACACGGCCGTCTATGTCTGCGGGCCCGAGGGCTTCATGACCCACGTCGTGGCCAAAGCGACCGCTGCGGGCTGGCAGCCCGGCCAGCTTCACACCGAACGCTTCGCCCCGGCGGCTCCACCATCCACCGGAGGCGGAGAGGGAGACGGAGAGGGAGACGGAGCGAAAGCCGAAGTCGCCACCGCGTTCACCGTACGGATCGCGAGCACCGGCACCGCCTATCCCGTCCCCGCCGACCGCACCATCGCCGAGGTCCTCACCGCCCACGGCGTCGAGGTCGAGCTCTCCTGCGAGCAGGGCATCTGCGGCGCCTGCCTCACCCCCGTCCTGGCCGGCGAACCCGACCACCGCGACGAGGTCCAGACCCCCGACGAGCGCGCGGCGGGCGACCGGATCACCATCTGCTGCTCCCGCGCCCGCACCCCCGAACTCCTCCTCGACCTCTGACCCGGGATCCCTGATCCCGGGCCGCCGCTCGACCGGAGACCGGCCCGGCACCGTCCGGGCCACGCCCCACCCGTGTTCCTCAGATCCGCCCCCTGCGCCGGTGCCCAACCGGTCAGTGAAAGGAAAGCGCGCCATGACCAGAAGTACGAACAGTGACGGCAGAGCGTTCGCCGCCACCGACCGCCGTCTCTTCCTCAGGCGGGGACTGCAGCTGGGCGGCGCCGTGCTGCTCGGCGGCCCGCTGCTCGCCGCGTGCGGCGACTCCGACTCGTCGTCCTCGGCCTCCTCCACCAGCTCCTCCGGTTCCAAGAGTTTCGGTGAGCTGACGCTCCGGCTGTCCTGGATCAAGAACGTCGAGTTCGCGGGCAGCTACATCGCCGACACCAAGGGCTACTACAAGGCCGAGGGCTTCTCGAAGGTCACGCTGATCGGCGGCGGCCCGTCCGCGACGCCGATGGAGACGGACGTCGTCACCAAGAAGGCGCTCGTGGCGATCAGCGCCCCCGACATCACCGGCGCGGCCGTCGCCAAGGGCGCACCGCTGAAGATCATCGGTGCTCAATACCAGAAGAACCCGTTCTGCATCATGTCGATGGCCAAGGCCCCGATCGCCAAGCCGGAGGACATGTACGGCAAGAAGATCGGCGTCCAGGCGGGCAACGAGTCCGTGTGGGCGGCGTACATCAAGGCGACCGGGCTGGACGCGTCGAAGATCACGAAGGTGCCGGTGCAGTTCGACCCGCTGCCCCTGACCCAGGGCACCGTCGACGGCTGGTTCTCCTTCGTGACGAACGAGCCGAACGCGCTGCGCCTGAAGGGCTTCAAGGTCGCCACGATGCTGCTCGCCGACACCGGCTACCCGCTGGTCTCGGAGACGTACTGCGTCCGCCAGGACACCATCGACAACCAGCGCGACCTGCTCAAGGCGTTCCTGCGCGCGGAGATCAAGGGCTGGAAGGCGAACATCGCCGACCCGGCGCTCGGCGCGAAGCTCGCGGCCGAGACGTACGGCAAGGGGCTCGGGCTGACGACCAAGGAGCAGACCCTCGAGTCCAAGGACGAGAGCGAGCTGATGGTGAGCGCCGACACCAAGAAGAACGGCCTGTTCACGGTCACGCAGACGCTGATCGACGAGAACCTCAAGACGCTGAAGTACGGCGGCCTCGACATCACCGCCGACAAGCTCTTCGACTTCTCGATCCTCGAAGAGGTCTACAAGGAAGACCCCAGCCTGATCTGAGGCCCCGGCGGTACCGGTGCGGCCATGTCGGCCCGCCGGTACCGGCTCTCCCCGTACCCGCACCGCACACAGAGGTCACCTGATGAGTAACGCAGCAGCCGTTCCCGAGGCATCCGACGACTCCGGAGGATCAGCCGATACCGGCACCGGGCTGTCCCTGCGCGGGCTGAGCAAGGAGTTCAAGCTCGGCCGACAGCGCGTACCCGCCCTGGCTGGCGTCGATCTGGACACTGCCGAGGGCCAGTTCCTCGCGCTGCTGGGGCCGTCGGGCTGCGGCAAGTCGACCGTTCTGCGGATCCTCGCCGGGCTCGACAGCCCGACCTCCGGTACGGCCCTCGTACACGGGGAGGACCCGGAGGCGGCCCGCAAACGCCACCACCTGGGCATAGCCTTCCAGGACGCCGCGCTGCTGCCGTGGCGCTCGGTCGCCGCCAACATCCGGCTGCCGCTGGAGATCAGCGGCATCAAACCCGACCCGGCAGCGATCTCCGACCTCATCAAGCTGGTCGGCCTCGAAGGCTTCGAGAAGGCGCGCCCCGCCCAGCTCTCCGGCGGCATGCGGCAGCGCGTCGCGATCGCCCGCTCCCTCGTCGTAGACCCCAAAGTACTGCTGCTGGACGAACCGTTCGGTGCGCTGGACGACATGACCCGGCAGCGGCTCAACCTCGAACTCCAGCGCATCTGGCAGGCCCGCGCGGTGACCACCCTGCTCGTCACGCACTCCATCAACGAGGCCGTGCTGCTGAGCGACACCGTCGCGGTCATGTCGCCCCGTCCGGGCCGGATCGTGGAGAAGGTCACTATCGACCTGCCCCGTCCCCGCACGCCGGAGATGATGCGCTCGCCCGAGTTCCACGCGTACGCCGACCAGTTGTCGGAACTCCTGTTCGGCCGTGCCGACGCCGCCGCCGACGCCCCCGGTCCCGCGGCGGTGGTGTCATGAGTGCGCGGCGTTCCGCCTGGACCGGCGGGGCCATCGGCATCACCGCTCTGATCGGAGCGTGGGCGCTGCTGTCCACCACGGTCGTCGGCACCGGGGACGGCGTACCCACCCCATGGGCGGTCCTGGCGAGCGTGTTCGACGACGGCTGGACCTTCTACAGCCCGCATGTCACGCAGACCGTGGGCGAGGCCCTGACCGGGTATCTGGTCGGCAACGGGCTGGCGCTGGGCCTGGCGGTGCTGGTGCTGCTGGTGCCCGTGCTGGAGCGGGTGATCACGCAGATCGCGGTGGCCTCCTACTGCCTGCCCATCGTGGCGATCGGCCCGATCCTGTCCCTCGTCCTGGACGGGGACAAGCCGATGTCCGCGATGGCCGGGCTGTCGGTCTTCTTCACCACCCTCATCGGCGCACTGCTCGGGCTGCGCTCGGCCGACCCCACCACCCTTGACCTGGTACGCGCCTACGGCGGCGGCCGCTGGCAGCAGATGCTGCGGGTCCGCCTGATCGCCGCACTGCCCAGCACACTCGCCGCGCTCAAGATCGCCGGACCGGCGGCGCTGCTCGGCGCGATCATCGGTGAGTACCTCGGCCGGGTCGACAGCGGCCTCGGCATCGCCATGACCATCGCCCAGCAGCAGCTCGACGTGCCCCGCACCTGGGGCATCGCCCTGGTCTCGGGCGCGGTGGCAGGCGTCGCGTACGGCGCGGTCGGGATCGTCGCCCGCTACGCCCTGCCATGGTCGCGCACGACGACAGTGGAAGGCGGACACGCATGAGCACCGCGCCCCAGACGCAGACGGCCCCCGCGCTGCGCTTCGCGGCGAGCGTGCTGCGCCCGCTGCTGAACGTGGTCGTGACGATGGCGGCCGTCATCGTCCTGTGGATCGTCTTCCTGCAGGTCTACGACCTGGACCCGCTGGTGGCCAAGTCGCCGGTCGACATCTTCCACTACCTGTTCACGGGCGCGGACGCGGGCGCCCACCGCTCCCTGGTCTCCTCCGGTCTGGGCCGCACGCTGCTGGACGCCGGGTTCGGCTTCGTCGCCGGGCTGGCGGCGGCGGTGGGCGTGGCGGTCGTCTTCGTCCTCCTCCGGAGCGTCGAGCAGGCCCTGCTGCCGATGGCGGTCGTCGTACGCTCCGTGCCCCTGGTGGCGATGACCCCGCTCATCACGCTCGTCTTCGGCCGCGGCCTGATGGCCACCACCGTCATCAGCGGCCTGATCGTCTTCTTCCCCGCCCTGGTCACCATGACCTTCGGCCTGCGCTCCGCCTCCCGCCAGGCCGCCGACCTGTGCCGCGCGTACGGCGCCGGAGGCTGGACCATCGCCCGCAAGGTCATGCTGCCCAGCGCGGTCCCCGCGTTCTTCGCCAGCGCCCGCGTCGGCGTCCCCGGAGCCCTGATCGGCGCGATGCTCGCCGAATGGCTCTCCACCGGACAAGGCCTCGGCTACGCCATGCTCAAGGACTCCTCCACCTTCGACTACGACCACCTCTGGGCCTCGGTCGCAGTCCTCACCGCCGTGTCCGCACTGGCGTACAACGTCATCGCGGCCATCGAGACGGTCGCCCTGGCCCGCTTCGCGCCCAACATCCGCCCGGGCGCCTGACCCCGTCCCGCCTGCAACTGGAGACCTGCTCGATGGATGCCTCCGCCTTCGCCACCACGTTCGGCGCCCAACTCCCCCCATGGGTGTTGACCGAACTGGCCGACGTGCCCGAGACCCTGCCCACCGACGAAGACCGTGTCCGTCTCACCAACCGTCTGGCTGAACGCAACCACCGCGAGGACACCGGCGGGCCGTTCGCCGCCCTCGTCGTGGAGACGGGGACCGGACGGCTCGTATCGGCCGGAGTCAACCTCGTCCTGTCCTCAGGGCTCTCCTCCACCCACGCCGAAGTCGTCGCCCTCTCCCTCGCGCAGACCCGTCTGGGCGCATGGGACCTCGGCGCCCCGGGCGGCCCCGACCTTGAGCTGGTCGTCAACTGGCGCCCCTGCGCCATGTGCTACGGCGCCGCGATGTGGTCCGGAATCCGGCGTCTGGTCGTCGCCGGAGAGGGTCCCGAGCTCGAACACCTCACCGGCTTCGACGAGGGCCCCATGCGCGAGGACTGGGCCGAGCAGTTCGAGCAGCGTGGCATCCAGGTCGTGTCCGGCGTGCTCCGTGACGAGGCAGTCAAGGTCTTCCGGGCCTACGGCGAACGCGAGGATGCCGTCGTCTACAACGCGCGCGGGTCCGTGACCGTCACCTCGTAGCCGGCCCGGATCGCGTCCCCCACCAGCAGACCAGGAGCAGCTCACCGCGAAGGGGAAGCACCTCGGTCCGCATGATCGACCTCAGGACCCCGGTCCCCGGCCCAACTCCGTCTCGATGAAGTGACGCAGATGCCGCCGCGCGTCCTCCACCGTCAACGGCGGTGTCTGGCGCAGGCGTTGCAGGGCCAGGCCGTCGGCCAGGGCGGCAAAGCGGACGGTGAAGCCGTCCAGATCGGCGGAGGAGAAGTCGCCCTCGGCGAGGGCGCGTTCGGCGAGGGTTCGGATCTGCCGGTGCCAGCTCTCGTAGCGGCGGTCCTGGCCGCGGGCGAACGCCGGGTCCGGGTGGTGCTCGCCGACGTTCCAGTACTCGAACCACATCCGCCAGTGCCGGTCGGTGTCCTCGGTGAACAGCGCGTCGACCAGCAGCCGCAGCCCCTCTGCCCCGCTGGTGGCCCGGTCCGCGGCCTCGCTCAGCCCCGTGTAGTACCGCTCGATCTGCAGCACCATCGCCTCGGAGAGGATCTCCTGCACGCTGCCGAAGTGGTAGGTGACCGTGCCGACGGACACCCCGGCCGCGGCGGCGACGTCCCGGACCCCGACCGAGGCGTAGCCTCGCTCCGCGATCAGCGGGACCGCCGCCTCGACGATGAGCTTGCGACGCACCTCGGTGGGCTGCCGGGTGCGGTCGGCGGCGGCGACGGCGCGGCGCGGGCTCTTCTCGGCCTTCATCCCGACGTCCTCGGGGTGGTGCGGTGCCATGCGCGCTTGGCCACTGTCTCTCCGTTCGCCCGTGCTTCGAGGTGACTGTCCATGACGAACTCCGCCGCGGTGGCCCGCAGTTCCGTCCGTGCGAAGACCTCGGCGTCCCATTCGTCCCCGTCCTCGCCGCGGGTCAGCCGGATCGTCCACTCGGAGACGGCCGAGGCCGAGAGGGGGTCGTCGCTGCGGATACGGTACGTCTCCCGGGCGTTCTCCTCGTATCGCAGGCCGTCGGGGTAGGTGCGGGAACCGCCGTAGCGCGGGTCGACCTCCAGGGTCCACTCCCCCGCCGCCACGTCATGGGTGACCAGGCGTTCCGGGCGCGGCTCGGACACGACGTCGTACGTCACCGGGAGCGGGGGCGCCTGTTCCGGCTCCTCGAAGCGGATCGGCGGCTCGTCGCCGGCCGCACGGACCGGCAGCAGGAGGGCGCTGTCCGCAGGCAGCAGGGTCAGCTCGCCGCGCTCGCCGTGCGGCCACACCCACGGCCAGTACGTGTCCGATACGGCGACCCGGATGCGGTGGCCGGGCGGGAAGGCGTATCCGGTCGCGTTCAGCTCGAACTCGACGTCCTCGCACGTGCCCGGCGTCCACTCCACCGCCTTGTCCCGTCCGTGCCGGGCAAGCAGGTTGAGCACGCCCCGGGTGACGAGGGTCGACGAGCCGTCCGGGGCCACGTCGCAGACCCGGGCGATCACATGGGCGCGCGGAGTGGCGCTGTCCAGGCGGAGTCGGACGCGCGGGCGGCCGAGGATCTCGACGCGTTCGGTCAGCGGCGCCGAGTCCAGGCAGACCGAACGGCCGTCCTCCTCCCGCTGGTCGGGCGCCAGATCGCTCGCGTTTCCGAACGGGAAGAAGCGGCCCGCGTCGATGCCGGTGTGGTGAGGGGAGCGGACGAGGACGGGCGGGGTGCCGTCCACGCCCAGCGGGCGCTCCTGCCAAGTGAGGCGCGACGACGGCCACTCCCTGTCGCCGACCCACCGTCCCGGCATCACGTCGTACGAAGTCGCGGGCGGGACCGGGTCGTTGACCCAGGCGCGCAGCAGCGGCTCCTCCATGGCCCCCGTGTCGATGTCCTTGAGGTGCTGGTCCCACCAGCGCAGGGTCTCCTGGAGGAAGCCGATCGCCGGGCCGGGGGGCAGTCCGCGGTCCGGGTACTGGTGGGACCAGGGGCCGATCAACCCCCGGACACGGTCGGCCGGGAGGTGCTCGACCAGCCGCAACACCGTGTCGCGGTAGGGGTCGTTCCAACCGCCCACCGCCAACACCGCGGCCTGCACCGCGCCGTAGTCCTCGCACACGCTCCCGTGCCGCCAGTACTCGTCCCGCTGCTGGTGGGCGAGCCACGTGTGCAGGAACGGGTCGAGGGCATCGAGACGTTCGCGCCACATCGGCAGCCAGCGGTCGGCGCCGACGTTCGCCGGGTCCGGCGGGCGGGCGGCGAAGGCGAGCATGGTGCCGGCCCAGGCGAGCATGTCGATGCCGAGGACCGCGCCGCCCATGTAGTGGACGTCGTTGTCGTAGCGGTCGTCGGTGGAGCAGACGGTGACGATCGCCTTGAGGGGCTCGGGGGCGAGGGCGGCGATCTGGAGGGAGTTGAAGCCGCCCCAGGAGATGCCGAACATGCCGACCTTGCCGGTGCACCAGGGCTGCCGGGCAAGCCAGTTGACGACGTCGACGCCGTCCGCCAGCTCCTGCGCGTCGTACTCGTCGCCAGGCAGGCCCTCGCTGTCGCCGTGGCCGCGGATGTCGACGCGGACGGATGCGTAGCCGTGACCCGCGTACCAGGGGTGGCGCTGGGCGTCGCGCGGGGCGGTCCAGTCGCTCTTGCGGTACGGGAGGTATTCGAGCAGCGCGGGCACCGGGTCGGCCTCCGCGTCGGCCGGGCGCCAGATACGGGCGTGCAGCCGGACCCTGCCGTCGCGGGTGGGGATCCAGACGTCCTCGCGCACGACCTGGCGCTCGAACCGCTCGCGGTACTTCACGAAACTCCTTCGCTGACAGAGGTGAGGGGGGTGCCGGCCGGGCGCCAGCGGCGGACGCGGTGACCACCGCCTTGGTCGGTCCACACGTCTCCCGGCTCCGCCGCGTCGAGCCAGTCCGGCGCCTCCGTGACGAACGGCTCGGCGTCGGGGTCGGGTTCGAGGGCCGCCGCCATCAGTTCCCGGGTGTAGGGGTGGGCCGGGTCGGCGAAGACGGCCTCGGTCGGGCCCTCCTCGACCACCACGCCCTGGCGCAGGACCAGCACGCGGTCGGCGATGCCCCGTACGACGGCCAGGTCGTGGCTGATGAACAGGCAGGCCAACTGCCGTTCCCGGCGCAGGTCGTCGAGCAGGCGCAGCACCTCGGCCTGGACCGATACGTCCAGCGCGGTGGTGATCTCGTCGGCGATCAGCACGTCCGGCTCGCCCGCCAACGCCCGTGCGATGCCGATGCGCTGGCGCTGGCCGCCGGACAGCTGGGCGGGCAGCCGGTCGGCGAGCGCCGGGTCCAGGCGTACGTCCCGGATGAGGTCGAGGGCCCTGGTGGAGGCCTGCCGCCGGTCGGGGGCGGTGCCGAAGAAGCGGAGCGGGCGGCGGATCGCGTCGCCGACCGTGCGGCGCGGGTTGAGGGAGGTGTCGGCGTTCTGGAACACCAGCTGGACCAGGCGCCGCAGCGCGGTGGGGCGGCCTCGGGCGGGCTTGGCCAGGTCGCCGGAGCCGTGGGTCATCGTGCCGCCCGAGGGGGCGCGCAGTCCGGCGAGGGACCAGGCGAGCGTGGACTTCCCGCTGCCCGACTCCCCGACCAGGGCGACGATCTCACCGCGCCGGACGTCGAAGGAGACGCCGTGCACGGCACGCGACGAGCCGTAGTCGACGGTGACGTCCGTCGCCGACACCGCGACCGGGGCGTCCGCGTCCACCACCGCCTTCGCCCGCACCTCCCGCTCACCGTTCTCCCCGACGAGGGCGAGCCCGTCGTCGGTCAGGCGCGGCACGCTCGCCAACAGACGCTTGGTGTACGCGTGCTGGGCTCCGGCGAAGAGGGTACGGGTGGCTGCCGACTCCACGACCCGGCCCGACCGCAGCACGCTCACCTCGTCGGCCATCCGCGCGACCACCCCGAGATCGTGGCTCACCAGCACGGCGGCCAGGCCGAGTTCGTCGCGCAGGGCGGTGACGAGGTCGAGGATGCCGCGCTGGGTGACGACGTCGAGGCCGGTCGTGGGCTCGTCGAGGACGAGGACCTTGGGGCGGGCCGCGAGCGCCATGGCGATGGCGACGCGCTGCTGCTGGCCGCCGGAGAGCTCGTGCGGGTAGCGGCGCGCGAGGTCGGCGGGGCGGGGCAGCCGTACCTGTTCGAGGAGGTCGAGGACCGGGACCTCGCCGCCGGCCTCGGCGATCTGCCGTCCGACGCGCATGGACGGGGTGAGGGCGTGCCCGGCGTTCTGGCCGACCATCGCCACCGTCCCGCCGCGCAGCCGCCGCAACTCCTTCTCGGGCAGGGCGAACACGTCCTTGCCGTCCACCCGCACGCTCCCGCCGTCCAGGCGCGAGCCGTGTCGCAGATGGCCGAGCAGAGTTGCCGCGACGGTCGACTTGCCGCTGCCGGACTCGCCGACGAGGGCGAGCGTGCGGCCCTCGGCGACCTCGAAGGACACGTCGTGCACGACGGGCACGTCACGCCCGCCCGAACGGTAGGACACGTGAAGGGAGTCGACGGAAACCACGGCGGTAGAGGTCATCACGAGCCCTCCCTGATCCGGTCCACGCCCCACGCCTTGGACAGGCCGTCGGCCGCGAGGTTGAGCCCGACCACGAGCGTGGCCAGGGCGATGATCGGCGCGAGGCTCGCCATCGGGACGACGGTGATGGCGGTGCGGTTCTCGGCGACCATGAGCCCCCAGTCGGGGGTCGGCGGGTCGGCGCCGAAGCCGAGGAAGGACAGCGAGGAGATCAGCAGGACCACCCAGGAGGCCCGCATGGCGAACTCCACGCACACCACGTCGGCGATGTTCGGCAGGACCTCCCGCCACAGGATCGACCAGGTGCGCTCGCCGCGGGCGCGGGCCGCGGTCACGTAGTCGGCGGGTACGACGGCCAGCGCCGCGCCGCGCACCACCCGCACGACCTGGGGCACGAACACCACGGCGACGGCGATCACGATGACCACCGGGCCGGTGCCGAGCGCGGTCACGACGACGAGCAGCGCGAGGATGGACGGCACGGACAGCACCGCGTCGAGGATCCGGCCCAGCACGTCGTCGAACCAGCCGCCGCGCAGCGCCGCCGCACAGCCGACGACCGTGCCGAGGGCGAGGGCGATGACGGTGGCGACGACGGAGACGCCGAGCGCGTAACGGCCGCCGTACAGCACCCGGGTGAGGACGTCCCGGCCGTACTGGTCGGTGCCGGCCCAGTGCGACCAGCTCGATCCGAGAAGGGCCTGGGAGGGGTCGTTGGCGGTGGGGTCGTAGGAGGTGAGCAGGGGGGCGAGGAGGGCGATCAGCATGTGGACGCCGACGATCGCGAGGCCGACGAGGGCCGTCCGGGACGAGCGCAGGGTGCGCCAGGTGCGGGCTGCGCGCCCCGGCGCCGTCGCCACGCTCACCGGTGGGGTGTCGAGGGTGGTCATCAAGTCCTCCCGCGCGTACGGAGCTTGGGGTTGAGGGCCATGGCGCCGAGGTCGGCGGCGAGGTTGCAGACGACGTACACGACGGCGCTGATCAGGGCGACGGCCTGGACGACGGGCAGGTCCCGGTTCTGCACGGAGCTGAGCATCAGCTTGCCGATGCCGGGGTAGTTGAAGACGTTCTCGACGACGGCGACACCGCCCACCAGCCAGGCCACGTTCAGGGCGATGACGTGCAGGGTGGGCAGCAGCGCGCTCGGCAGGGCGTGCCGGGTGACCACGTGCCAGGTGGACAGGCCCTTGAGCCGGGCCGTGGTGACGTACTCGCTCGCCATGACGTCGATGACCGACGTACGGGCCATGCGGATGATGTAGGCGGCCATCACGATGGCGAGCGCGAGCGCGGGAAGCCATACGGCGGGCAGGAGTTGGCCGACGCTCGCGTCGGGGCCGTACAGGACGACCGCCGGGAACCACGGCAGCGCGACCGAGAAGCACAGCACCAGCACGGTGGCGACCACGAACTCCGGGACGCTCATGCCGACCAGGCTGGCGGTCGAGATCACGTGGTCGGCCCAGCGGTCGCGGTACAGGCCGGCGAGGATGCCCAGCACCAGGGACCCGGTCACCGCGAAGACGATGGTGACGACGGCGATGAGCGCGGAGTTGCCCAGGTACTGCGCGACCTCGCTCCCCACCGGCTTGCCGGAGACCAGCGACGTACCGAAGTCGCCGTGCAGGGCGCCCTTGATCCAGTCGAAGTAGCGTTCCCAGGCGGGCTGGTCGAGCCCCAGCTGCTTGCGCAGGGCGGCCACGGCGTCGGGGGTGGCGTCCTTGCCGAGGACCTGGGTGGCGACGTCACCGGGCAGGGCCTGCAGGGCGAGGAAGACCAGCACGGAGGAGAGGAGCAGCGTGCCGAGGGCGGCTGCCAGTCGGCGGGCGGCGAACACGAGCATGCTCAGGCTCCCTTCAGGCCGATGCCGAGGTAGTCGAACTCGAAGCCGTGCTCGGCGTATCCGCGCACCTTGCGGGAGATCCCCACGAGCCGGTCGGCGAACATCGGGGTCATCGCCCCGCCCTTCTCGATCACCATCGTCTGCGCCTGACCGTAGAGTTCGCGGCGCAACGCGTCATCGGTCTCGGCGCGGGCGCGGTCGAGGAGCGTGTCGAAGGCCTTGTCGGACCAGGCGGTCTCGTTGTACGAGGAGCCGCTGCGGAAGATCTGCGTGAAGAGCTGGTCGACGGGCCGGCCCGTGTACCAGTAGGTCGCCATCAGCGGCTTCTTCATCCAGATCTGTGTGTAATACGAGTCCGCGGCGGCCGTCTTGACCCGGATGCGAATGCCGGCCCGCTTGGCGGACTCCTGGTAGGCGAGCGCCATCGGCGTGAGCAGCGGGTCGTAGGCGGAGGTGTAGAGGTCGATCGCCAGCCCTTCCTGTCCCGCCTGCTTGAGCAGGTACTTCGCCCGCTCCGGGTCGTGCTCGGGATGTGCGGCGATGTGCAGCGGGTCGTCCGGCGGGACCGGGTTGTCCCAGCCCGCGGTGCCGGCGCCCTGCAGGGCGACCTTCACCACGTGCTCGGGGTCGTAGGCGAGCTTCATCGCCTGGCGTACGCGTACGTCGGTGAAGGGCTTGTCGGTGGTGAGCATCGGGAGGACGTACCACTGGGCGTTCTTCACGCGGGCGACGGTCGCGCGGTCGGAGGCGGCGACCACGCGGGCCGTCGCGAAGTCGAGGTTGGTCTGCGAGAGCAGGTCGACCTGGCCGGCCAGCAGGGCGTTGGCGCGGGCCGACATGTCGGCGACCGAGTAGAAGGAGATCGCGTCGAGGACGGGGCGGCCGGCCCAGTGGTCGGCGTAGGCGGTGACGCGGCCGGGGCCGGCGGGCGCGAAGGACTCCAGCTTGAAGGGGCCGGTGCCGATGCCGGTGCGGCCGATGGACTTCGCGCTGCCGTCCGGGACGACGTAGCAGTTGTAGTGCGTGAGCAGGCTCGGGAACTCGGCGTTCGGGGACTTCAGCGGGACGACGAGCGTGTGGGCGTCGGGGGTGCGCAGCGTCTTCGCGTCGACGAGCGGGGCGAGTACGGCGGCCTGCGGGGACGCGGTCGCCTTGTCGATGATGTGGCGCAGCGTGTAGGCGGCGTCGGCCGAGGTGAAGGCCCGGCCGTCGTGGAAGGTGACGCCCTTGCGGAGCCGGAAGGTCCAGGTGCGGGCCTTGGCGTCGGTCTCCCAGGACTCGGCGAGGTCGGGGGCGAGCTCGCCGTCGCTGCCGACCCGGACGAGGCGGTTGTAGAGGGCTCCGAGGTATTCGTACACCGACAGGGAGCTCGCCGGGTCGAGGGTCTCGGCGTCCGAGGCGGGCGGCCGGGCGATGCGGAGGGTGCCGCCGCGGTCCGGGGTGCCCTTGGGCGCCGCGGCCGGCAGCACCGTGCCGGCGTCCGCGCCCGAGCATCCGGACAGCAGCCAGGACGCACCGAGGCAGGCGGCGCCCGCGGCACCAGCGGTGAGGAACGACCGCCGTCCTGGGTGGTGGGTGTCGGGCATGGGCCGACCGTCCTTCTCGCTATTCGTTCAGCGGAACGATTGAGTGGAGTGCGTGAACGATAGCCAGCGGACGGTTTCCCGCCAACCCTCGGGCGCGGAGAATTAACCGCCGAAACGGACCCGTAACCGGCGGGGCGGGCCATGGGGGCCGCGGTGGCGACAGTGATGGCGGCAGCGGTGGTAGCCGCCCGGCTGGCTATCCTTTCCGCCATGACCAGCACCGGAAGGCCCCGTGACACCTCGGTGCAGTCCGTGGACCGCGCCGTCTCGATCCTCCAGTCGCTGTCCCGGCGCGGGCCGTCCGGAGTCACCGAACTCGCCGAGGCGCTGGGGCTGCACAAGGCGACGGTCTTCCGGCTCCTGGCCACCCTGGAGTCGCGCGGTCTGGTCGAGCAGGACGCCGAGCGCGGTCGCTACCGCCTCGGCTTCGGCATGGTCCAGCTGGCCGCCGGCGCCGGACGGCAGAGCGATCTGTCTCTGCTGAGCCGCCCGGTCTGCCGGGAGCTGGCCGCCGAGGTGGGCGAGACGGTGAACCTCGCGATCCACGACGGGCTCGAAGTGATCACCATCGACCAGGAGATGGGGGGCGCGACCATCTCCAGCGTCGACTGGGTCGGCAAGCGCAGCCCCCTGCACGCCACCGCGGCCGGCAAGCTCTTCCTCGCATACATGCCCGAGGAGCAGGCCGACGAGGTGCTGGGGCGCGGGCTCGTGCGGTACACCCCGCACACGATCACCGAACCGGCGCTGCTGAAGGCCGAGCTGCGGACGGTACGCGAACGCGGGTACGCCACCACCTCGCAGGAGCACGAGATCGGGCTGGCCGCCATCGCCGCGCCGATCCACGACCCGGACGGCCGGATCGTCGCCGCCGTCACCGTTTCCGGGCCGACCTTCCGCGTGGACGAGGAGACCGTGCCGACTCTCGCGGAGCAGGTCAGGCAGGCGGGCGAGCGGATTTCCGTGCGCCGGGGACATCGTCCGCAGGTCTGACAGGGTTCTTCCGCATCCCGGTCGCCTCTTGACGGCTACGGCCGGCCGCCTTCACCATTTGTCTCGCATCGCGATTTTGTTTCGCAATACGAGACAACCGGCGCTCGTTGCGTGGCGACATCGGCGCCCTCACGCAGCGGCCGGCCTCCCACTTCCCGAGGAGTGGTTGTGCCTTCCCAGAGCCTCGATCCCCTGCTCCAGCCCTTCCGCCTCAAACACCTCACCCTGCGCAACAGGGTGGTCAGCACCTCCCACGAACCAGCCTTCGGCGAGAACGGCCTGCCCAAGGACCGTTACCGCGCCTACCACGTCGAGAAGGCGCGCGGCGGTGTCGGCCTGACCATGATCGGCGGCTCCGCCGTGGTCTCGCCGGACAGCCCGCCCGCCTTCGGCAACCTGCTGCTGTACCGGGACGACATCGTGCCGTGGCTGCGCCGGCTCACCGACGAGGTGCACGAGGCCGGGGCCGCGGTGATGTGCCAGGTCACCCATCTCGGCCGCCGTACCAGCAACTACACCGGCGACTGGCTGCCGGTGCTCTCCGCCTCCCCGCTGCGCGAGCCCGCGCACCGGGCGTTCCCCAAGGCCGCCGAGCCGTGGGACCTCGACCGGATCACCGCCGACTACGTCTCGGCCGCGCTGCGCTGCCACGAAGGCGGCCTGGACGGCATCGAGTTGGAGGCGTACGGCCACTTCCTCGACAGCTTCCTCTCCCCCACCACCAACCACCGCGACGACGAGTTCGGCGGCGGCCTGGCGTACCGCATGGCGTTCCCGCGCCGGGTGGTCCGGGCGGTGCGGGAGGCGGTCGGCCCGGACTTCGTGGTCGGTATCCGGCTGATGCTGGACGAGGTCCGGCCCGGCGGGCTGACCTTCGACGACGCGCTGGTGGCCGCGGAGCGCTTCACCGAGGACGGCATCGACTTCGTCAGCACCATCCGCGGCTCCATCGAGAGCGACGCGTCGCTGGTACGTGCCATCCCGCCGATCGGCACTCCGCTGGGACCGTTCCTGGAGTTCACCGGCGAGGTCCGGCGCCGGCTGCGGGTGCCGGTGATGCACGCGGCCCGCATCGCGGATCCCGCCACCGCGCGGTACGCCCTGCGCGAGGGACTGCTCGACCTGGTCGGCATGACCCGCGCCCAGATCGCCGACCCGCATCTGGTCGCCAAGGTCGCCGCGGGCCAGGAGGACCGTATCCGCCCCTGCGTGGGCGCGAGTTACTGCCTCGACGCGATCTACGACTCGGGCGACACGAAATGCGTCCACAACCCGTCGACCGGGCGGGAGCTCCACCTGCCCCACACCATCCCGGCCACAACGGGCCGCCGCAGGAAGGCAGTTGTCGTCGGCGCCGGTCCGGCAGGGCTGGAGGCCGCCCGCGTCCTGGGCGAACGCGGCCATGACGTGGTGCTGTTCGAGGCGGGGGACCTGCCCGGCGGCCAGATCCGGCTCGCGGCCTCCAACCCCCGCCGCCGCGACCTGCTCGGCATCGTCGACTGGCGGGTCGCCGAGTGCAAGCACCACGGCGTCGACCTGCGTCTGGGCACATACGCCGAGGCGGCCGACGTACTCGCCGAGCACCCCGACCTGGTCGTCGTCGCCACCGGCGGCATGCCCAACAGCACCTTCCTGGACGTGGGCGCGGACCTGGTCGCCGACACCTGGGACGTACTGACCGGCTCGCTGCGCCCGAAGGGCGAGGTGCTGGTCTACGACGACCACGGCGGCTACCCCGCCCTCGACGCCGTCGAGGTGCTCGCCGCCTCCGGCGCCCGCCTGCACTACGTGACACCGGAACGCGTCCTCGCCCCCGACGTCGGCAGCATGAACTCCCCCGCCTACCTCCGGGTCTTCGCGGAACACGACGTCACGACCACCCTCGCCCGCCGCCTGCGCGCCGTGCGCCGCGCCCCGGACGGCCGCCTGGTCGCGGCCCTGAGCAGCGACTACACCGACGCCGACACCTGCACCGAACTCGCCGTCGACCACGTGATCGTGGAACACGGCACCCTCCCGGCGGACGAGCTGTACCGCGAACTCCTGTCCGGATCCAGCAACCTGGGCGAGGTGGACCACCGCGCCCTGCTCGCCCACCGACCGCAGACGGTGGTCCGCGACGACACCGGCCGCTACCAGCTGTTCCGCATCGGCGACGCGGTCGCGAGCCGCAACATCCACGCTGCCGTCTATGACGCGCTGCGCCTGTGCCTGCCGGTCTGACCGTCACCGACCATCTGGCCGTCACCAACCGTCTGGAGAAACGAAGTTGACGACATTCGCCCCCGTGACCCCCGTGACCTCCGTCTCGGACCCGGCCGCCCTGGTGGCCCGCCGCGCCCCCGGCCTGAGCCTCGAAGCCCCCTTCTACACCGGCCAGGAGTTCTTCGACCTCGACATCGAGGCGGTCTTCGCCCGGAGCTGGCTGTTCGTCGCCGCCGAGGCCGAACTCCCCGAGCCCGGCGACTACGTGACCGTGACCCTCGGCCCGTACTCGATGATCCTGCTCCGCGACGACGACGAGGAGGTACGGGCCTTCCACAACGTCTGCCGTCACCGCGGCGCCCGCATCCTCGACGAGAAGCGCGGCTCGGTGGGCAACATCGTCTGCGGTTACCACCGTTGGACGTACGGCGTGGACGGCCGTCTGCTGCACGCGGAGTCGCTGCCGCCCGACTTCGACCGATCCTGCTTCGGGCTGCGCGCCGTGCACGCCCGTGCCGTCGCCGGCCTGGTGTTCATCTGCCTCGCCGATCAACCGCCCGCCGACTTCGACGAGGTGGCCGCCCGCATCGAGCCGTACATCGCGCCGCACGGCCTGAGCCGGGCGAAGGTGGCCACGCAGATCGACCTGGTGGAGAACGGCAACTGGAAGCTCACCATGGAGAACAACCGGGAGTGCTACCACTGCGGCGGCCACCCGGAGCTCCAGTGCTCCCTCTTCCCCGTCTACGGCTACGCGGAGGAGGACGTGCCGCCGGTACTGCGCCCGGCGTACGACCGCTACCTCCAGGCCGACGCCGAATCCCGGACGACGTACGAGTCGCTGGGCCTGCCGTACGCCGCGGTCGAGGAACTGGACACCCGCGCCACGGGTTTCCGCATCCAGCGCGAACCGCTGGACGGCGCGGGCGAGTCCTTCACCGAGGACGGCACGGCCGCCTGTAGCAAACTCCTGTCCGACTTCACCACGCCCCGTCTGGGCCGCCTGTCCATGCACATGCAGCCCAACGCCTGGTTCCACTTCCTCTCCGACCACGCCATCACCTTCTCGGTGATCCCGCTCGCCCCGGACCGCACCCTGGTCCGCACCACCTGGCTGGTGCACGCCGACGCGGTGGAGGGCGTCGACTACGACCTCGACGGCCTGACCCGGGTGTGGACGGCCACCAACGACCAGGACGCGCTCCTCGTCGCCCGCGCCCAGCAGGGCATCTCCAGCCCCGCCTATCTCCCGGGGCCGTACAACCCCACCGAGTACCAGGTCGAGGCGTTCGTCAACTGGTACGTGACCCGACTGAAGGCGCACCTCGCACGATGACCGACACCCACACCCTCCCGGCCTGGACCGACGCCCTGCCCTGGACCGACGAGGCCACCGACGGGCTCCTCGTCTGCAAACAGGTCCACGTCCTCACCCCCGACGTCAGGACCTTCGTCCTCCAGTCCCCGCAGCCCCGGCTCTTCCGCCACGACCCCGGGCAGTTCCTCACCCTCGGCGTCGACATCGACGGCCGGTCCGTCGAGCGGTTCTACACCGTCTCCTCGCCACCGACCCGCCCCCACTCGGTCACGATCACCGTGAAGCGGGTGCCCGGCGGGCTGGTCTCCAACTGGCTCCACGACCATCTGCGTCCCGGCCGCACGGTACGGGCGCGGGGCCCGCTCGGGGACTTCTCCCTCACCCGGCACCCCGCGCCGAAGTACCTCTTCCTGTCCGGCGGCAGCGGTGCGACGCCCATGATGGCCATGACCAGGACCCTGTACGACCTCGCGCACCCGGCCGACGTGGTGTTCGTGCACAGCGCCCGCACCCCCGACGACATCCTCTTCCGCCGCGAACTCGACCTCATCGCCGCCACCGCGCCCACCACCCGGGTGGTGCACGTCTGCGAGGAGGACGGCCCCACCGAACCCTGGGGCGGCCACCGTGGTCGGCTGACCCTCGACATGCTCCGCCAGATCGCCCCCGACTTCCGCCACCGGGAGATCTTCACCTGCGGCCCGGCCGGCTACATGGCGGCGGTGCGCGACCTGCTCTCGGCGGCCGGGTTCCCCATGGACCACCACCACGAGGAGAGTTTCAGCTTCGAACCGCCCCAGGCCGACGAACCCCCGGCCGACCCGACGGACACCGCCGAAAACCTGTCGTACACCGTCGAGTTCACCCGCAGCCGGCGCACCCTCACCTGCGACGCGGAGACCTCCCTCCTCGCGGCGGCCTCCCGAGCGGGCCTGAGCCTCCCGGCGTCCTGCGCGCAGGGAATGTGCGGTACCTGCAAGACGACCCTGCTGTCCGGGTCCGTCGACATGCGGCACAACGGGGGCATCCGGCCGCGTGAGATCGCCCAGAACAAGATCCTGCTGTGCTGCGCCAAGCCACGGGAGGATCTCGTGGTCGACGCCTGACGGCGCCGAACGAGGGCAACACTGTGCGGACCGAAGACGGACAGCTCCTGGCGCGACTGGAACGGACTCTCCAGCCCACTGCCCCCGTCCCGCCCGGTGACAGCTGGGCCGCAGCCCCGGATCCGCTGCTGTACCTCGTGGAGCAGATCCGCGCAGCGGCCCTCACTCGTCGTCGAACCGGGCAGCGGCCGCGATCAGGATCCCAGCAAAGACCGGCCATGATCGCCGTCGCAGGGCTCGTTCTCCCACCGACTCGTCCTACGTAACCGAACCATGGGGCGCCCCACGAGAGCGCGGCGTGCCTCCGTAGGACCGTTTCCTCTTCGGGCCGTTTCCTCGCCCCGGCCTGCGCACCAGACGTACGGACAACGAACCGGCCCGGAGACACCCTCAGCTGGACCCGTCTTCGCCACCCTGGCCCCTGCACGGCCCCTGAATCCTGGCATCGAGCCTCAGGCCAGTCGCCCGGACAGCGAGCAACAACGTCGATCGTCTGCTTCGCCGCAGGTCAGAGGGGTTGGAGCTCCCCCGAGTATCGCCGGACTCCAAATCTACGAGCAGCGGATCCAGTCCGTTCAGGCAAAGTTGACGCTCCGACACCCAAAAATGAACGTTTCCGCAGGTCACGGACCTGCACAGGTGGGGCGGGTGGGACTCGAACCCACGGCCGACGGATTATGAGTCCGCTGCTCTAACCGGCTGAGCTACCGCCCCATAGCGGCGTGTCGCGTACATGTGTGCGCGCCGTCTGCCGCAGCATAGCCGCTCATACGATCTCCTGCTTCGTATGGTCGACTTCGCACGCCCTTGAGGACTCCGCCGTGACCTGCACGGTTCCCTCGCACCGGGGGCGGACATGAAAAAGGACCCCATCGGGGTCCTCGTTCAGCATGCTCCCCCGACTGGACTCGAACCAGTAACCTGCCGGTTAACAGCCGGCTGCTCTGCCAATTGAGCTACGGAGGACCGAGCTCCCCCGACTGGACTCGAACCAGTAACCTGCCGGTTAACAGCCGGCTGCTCTGCCAATTGAGCTACGGAGGAATGCCTCGTTGCATCGAACGTACCTACCTGGGTATTCGCCAGGGGGCGGGCGCTCGCTGCGACACATACATTAGCGCAAGCAGGGGGGTGCTCCGCCAATCGGTTCCCCCGGCGTCGGCCTACACGAGGGAAGGGTGGCCTCCATGCGCTACAAGCTCACGTTCGTCGTCGGACTGGCACTGGGTTACGTGCTGGGCACGCGTGCCGGACGCGAACGCTACGAGCAGCTGAAGAAGTCCGCACGCCAGGTCGCCCAGAACCCCGCGGTCCGCAACACCGCCGAGTCGGCCGCCCAGCAGGGCCGCCAGTTCGCCGGCAAGGCGTACCACGCGGTGAGCGACAAGGTCGGCGACCGGGTCCCCGACTCGGTGGCCCAGCGGGTCCGCTCCCTGCGGGACCGCAACACGAACGGCACCGGCGAGGACGACTGGGGCACGAGCAACACCTAGGCCGACGGAACCAGACGGAACCGCTCGCACCGCTGCCGCGCTACGCCCATAGAATTTTCGCCATGGGGATAGTCGCCGGGCTGGACAGTGCGCCCGATTTCACTCGCATCGTCGTCTGTGACGCGGACACAGGGGCCGTGCTCAGGCAGGGGTACGCCCCCCATCCGGTGGACTCGCCGGACGGTGGCCGCCCCACCGACATCGATCCACAGGCCTGGCTGCTGTCCCTCGGCGAGGCGGCCGGCGGCGGCCTGCTCGAAGGCGTGCAGGCCATCGGCGTGTCGGCGCAGCAGAACGCCGTGGTGCCGCTGGACGCCCAGGGCGGCACCGTGCGCCCGGCGATGGTCGGCGGCGACAAGCGGACGCAGGTCGCCGCGGCCGATCTGATCGACGCGCTCGGCGGGAGGGAAGCCTGGGCACAGGCCGTGGGGTGCGTGCCGCAGGCCGCCCAGCCCGTGACCAAGCTGCGCTGGCTCGCGAAGAACGAACCGGACGCCGCCCTGCGCGCCGCGATCCTCATGCAGGCCCACGACTGGCTGGTGTGGCAGTTGCTCGGGCGGCCGGTGAGAAGGACCACCGACCGGGGCGGCGCCTCCGGCACCGGGTACTGGTCGGCGGCCACCGGCGCCTACCGTTCCGACCTCGTCGAGCTGGCACTCGGTCACCAGGCCATGCTGCCCGAGGTGATCGGGCCGGCCGAGGCCGCCGGTACGACCCCGGAGGGGCTGCTGATCTCCGCCGGGACCGGCGAGACCATGGCCGCCGCCTTCGGGCTCGGGATCGGCCTGGGCGATGCCGTGGTGTCGCTCGGCGCCTCCGGGTCCGTGATGGCCGTACATCCCGAGGCGCTCGTGGACAGCTCCGGGATGATCACGTCCCTCGCCGACGCGACCGGCATGCACCTGCCCGTCGTAACGACTCTGAATGCCGTACGGACCCTGCGTGGGACCGCCGAGCTGCTCGGGCTGCCCGATCTGGAGAGTCTGTCGGATCTGGCGATGAAGTCGACGCCGGGGGCGCACGGGCTGGTGATGCTGCCCTATCTGGAGGGTGAGCGGACGCCGAATCTGCCGCACACCGCGGGGACGATCGCCGGGCTGCGCCGGGAGTCGATGAAGGCCGAGCATCTGGCGCGGGCCGCGTTCGAGGGCATGCTGTGCGGGCTCGGGGACGCGCTGGACGTGCTGCGCGGCCGGGGTGTCGACGTGCGGCGGATCTTCCTGCTGGGGGCGGCCGCCGAGCTGTCCGCCGTGCAGGCGGTGGCGCCGGCGCTGTTCGGGGTCCAGGTCGTCGTGCCGCAGCCGGCGGACTACGCGGCGATCGGGGCGGCGCGCCAGGCGGCCTGGGCGCTCGGTGCGTCGCAGGGCACGCTCGACCCGCGCACCCCGCCGGCCTGGCAGGGCGCGGCCGCGCAGGTGCTGGAGCCCGGCGAGGAGCTGGCGGTGGGTCAGGCGGTACGGCAGCAGTACGTGTCGGTACGGGAGCAGACGCATCCCGGGGCGTTCCGGCCGTAAAGACGCTGTTGCGGAAGGTAAGGATCCGGTAGGAGCGGCACCCGTAAGGTCGTACGAAGGCCTGCTCTCGGCTTAATCGGTTGAGGTAACGCGGGGGGAATGTTCGACGATAGGGGCCAGGGGCAACGAAACCCCGCCCTACCGCCGACTCCGAGAGACGTAGCGTGCTCATACGACTTCTGCGGACCTATCTCAGGCCCTACAAGAAACCGATCGCCCTGCTGGTGCTGCTGCAGTTCCTGCAGACCTGCGCCACCCTCTACCTGCCCACACTGAACGCGCACATCATCGACGAAGGTGTCGTCAAGGGCGACACCGGCTACATCCTCTCCTTCGGCGCCCTGATGATCGGCATCTCGCTGGTCCAGGTCGTGTGCAACATCGGGGCCGTCTACTACGGCGCCCGGACCGCCGCCGCGCTCGGCCGGGACGTGCGGGCGGCCGTCTTCGACCGGGTGCAGTCGTTCTCGTCGCGTGAGGTGGGCCACTTCGGTGCGCCCTCGCTGATCACCCGGACCACCAACGACGTCCAGCAGGTCCAGATGCTGGCCCTGATGACGTTCACGCTGATGGTGTCGGCGCCGATCATGTGCGTGGGCGGCATCGTCCTGGCGCTCGGCCTGGACGTGCCCCTGTCGGGCGTCCTGGTGGCCGTGGTCCCGACGCTGGGCATCTGCGTGACCTTGATCGTACGGCGGCTGCGGCCGCTGTTCCGGTCCATGCAGACCCGGCTGGACACGGTGAACCGGGTGCTGCGCGAGCAGATCTCCGGCAACCGTGTGATCAGGGCCTTCGTCCGGGACGAGTACGAGCAGGGCCGGTTCGCGAAGTCCAACGCCGACCTCACCGAGATGTCGCTGAAGACCGGCAACCTGCTCGCCCTGATGTTCCCCGTGGTGATGACGACCGTGAACCTGTCGTCGATCGCGGTGGTGTGGTTCGGCGCCCACCGGATCGACAGCGGCGGGATGCAGATCGGCGATCTGACCGCCTTCCTCGCCTACCTCATGCAGATCGTGATGTCCGTGATGATGGCCACCTTCATGTTCATGATGGTGCCGCGCGCGGAGGTCTGCGCCGAGCGCATCGAGGAGGTCCTGGACACCTCCTCCAGCGTGGTGCCGCCGGTGGCACCGGTCACCGAGCTGCGCCGGCACGGGCATCTGGAGATCCGGGGCGCCGGCTTCCGCTACCCCGGTGCCGAGGAGCCGGTGCTCAAGGCGATCGACCTGGTCGCCCGGCCCGGTGAGGTGACCGCCGTGATCGGCTCGACCGGCAGCGGCAAGTCGACGCTGCTCGGGCTGGTCCCGCGGCTGTTCGACGCGACCGACGGCGAGGTGCTCGTCGACGGCACGGACGTGTCGACGCTGGAGCCGAGGCTGCTCGCCAGGACGGTCAGCCTCGTGCCGCAGAAGCCGTACCTCTTCGCGGGGACCGTCGCGACCAACCTGCGCTACGGCAATCCGGACGCCACGGACGAGGAGCTGTGGCACGCGCTGGAGGTCGCGCAGGCCAAGGACTTCGTGACCAGGCTGGAGGGTGGGCTGAACGCGCCCATCGCACAGGGCGGTACGAACGTCTCCGGCGGTCAGCGGCAGCGGCTCGCGATCGCGAGGACGCTGGTGCAGCGCCCCGAGATCTACCTCTTCGACGACTCCTTCTCCGCGCTCGACTACGCGACGGACGCGGCGCTGCGGGCCGCGCTCGGACAGGAGACCTCGGAGGCGACGGTCGTGATCGTCGCCCAGCGGGTGGCGACCATCCGGGACGCCGACCGGATCGTCGTACTCGACGAGGGCCGGGTGGTCGGCACGGGCCGGCACCACGAGCTGATGGCGGAGAACGAGACCTACCGGGAGATCGTGCTCTCCCAGCTGACGGAAGCGGAGGCTGCCTGATGGCCGGGCCGATGGCGCGGATGATGGGCCAGGGCGGCGGCCCCGACAGCCGTTCGATGGACTTCAAGGTGTCGGGCAAGCGGCTGATCGGCCAGTTCAAGCCGGAACGGCTGACGATCTACACGCTGCTGTTCTGCGTGGTCGTCAGCGTCGGCCTGAACGTGATCGGACCGAAGATCCTCGGCAGGGCCACCGACCTGGTGTTCGCCGGGATCGTCGGACGGCAGATGCCGGCCGGGGAGACCAAGGACGAGGTCCTCGCCTCCATGCGGGAGCACGGGCAGGGCAGCGTCGCCGACATGCTGCGCTCCACCGACTTCACGCCGGGCAAGGGCATCGACTTCGACGCGGTGGGCCGCGTACTGCTGCTGGCGCTCTGTACCTTCCTGATCGCCGGTCTGCTGATGGCGGTGGCGACCCGGCTGGTCAACCGGGCCGTCAACCGCACGATGTACCGCCTGCGCGAAGAGGTGCAGACGAAGCTCTCGCGGCTCCCCCTCTCCTACTTCGACAAGCGCCAGCGCGGCGAGGTGCTGTCCCGCGCGACCAACGACATCGACAACATCGGGCAGACGCTCCAGCAGTCGATGGGCCAGCTCATCAACTCGGTGCTGACCATCATCGGTGTGCTCGCGGTGATGTTCTGGGTGTCGTGGCTGCTGGCGCTCGTGGCGCTGGTGACCGTGCCGCTGTCGTTCGTCGTCGCCACCCGGATCGGCAAGCGCTCGCAGCCGCACTTCGTGCAGCAGTGGCGCTCCACCGGCAAGCTGAACGCCCACATCGAGGAGATGTACACCGGGCACACCCTGGTGAAGGTGTTCGGACGCCAGGACGAGTCGGCGGCGCAGTTCGCCGAGCAGAACGACGCGCTGTACGAGGCCGGGTTCAAGGCGCAGTTCAACAGCGGGGTCATGCAGCCGCTGATGATGTTCGTGTCGAACCTCAACTACGTGCTGGTGGCGGTCGTCGGCGGCCTCCGGGTCGCGTCCGGCGCGCTGTCCATCGGTGACGTGCAGGCCTTCATCCAGTACTCGCGCCAGTTCTCGATGCCGCTGACGCAGGTCGCGTCGATGGCGAACCTGGTGCAGTCGGGCGTCGCCTCGGCCGAGCGGGTCTTCGAACTCCTGGACGCGGAGGAGCAGGAGGCGGACCCGGTGCAGGGCGCGCGGCCCGAGGAACTGCGCGGCCTGGTCGAGCTGGAGAACATCTCCTTCAGCTACGACCCCGAGAAGCCGCTGATCGAGGACCTCTCCCTGAAGGCCGAACCGGGCCACACGGTCGCGATCGTCGGCCCGACCGGCGCCGGCAAGACCACCCTCGTCAACCTGCTCATGCGGTTCTACGACGTCTCCGGCGGGCGCATCACCCTCGACGGCGTCGACATCTCCGCCATGTCCCGGGACGAACTGCGGTCCCGGATCGGCATGGTGCTCCAGGACACCTGGCTGTTCGGCGGCACCATCGCGGAGAACATCGCGTACGGCGCCTCCCGCGAGGTCACCCGGGGCGAGATCGAGGAGGCGGCGCGGGCGGCCCACGCCGACCGCTTCGTCCGTACGCTGCCCGACGGCTACGACACGGTGATCGACGACGAGGGCACGGGCGTCAGCGCCGGCGAGAAGCAGCTGATCACCATCGCGCGGGCGTTCCTGTCCGACCCGGTGATCCTGGTCCTGGACGAGGCGACGTCCTCGGTCGACACCCGCACCGAGGTCCTCATCCAGAAGGCGATGGCCAAACTGGCCCACGGCCGCACGTCGTTCGTGATCGCCCACCGCCTGTCGACCATCCGGGACGCGGACACGATCCTCGTGATGGAGAACGGCTCGATCGTCGAACAGGGCGCACACGCCGACCTGTTGGCGGCGGACGGGGCGTATGCACGGTTGTACAAGGCGCAGTTCGCGCAGGCGGTGGCGGAAGTGGATTAGCTGGAAGGGGCCGTTGAGAAACGGCCCCTTCCTCAGTCCAGGTATCCCCTCAGCTGATCCGCGAACGCGTGATCCCGCAGCTTGTTGAGCGTCTTCGACTCGATCTGCCTTATCCGCTCCCGGGTCACCCCGAAGATCCGCCCGATCTCCTCCAGCGTGCGCGGACGCCCGTCGACCAGCCCGTACCGCAGCTGAACGACCTTCCGCTCCCGCTCCCCCAGGGTGGAGAGCACGGCCTCGAGGTGCTCCCGCAGCAGCAGAAACGCCGCTGACTCCACAGGTGACGTCGCGTCACCGTCCTCGATCAGGTCGCCGAGAGCCACATCGTCTTCCTCGCCCACCGGCGCGTGCAGGGAGACCGGCTCCTGCGCCAGCCGCAGCACCTCACTCACCCGCTCGGGCGGAAGTTCGAGGTGGGCGGCCACCTCCTCCGGCGTCGGCTCGTAGCCGCGTTCCTGCAACATGCGGCGCTGCACGCGCACGACCCGGTTGATCAGCTCCACGACGTGCACCGGGACCCGGATCGTCCGGGCCTGGTCGGCGAGGGCCCGGGACATGGCCTGGCGGATCCACCAGGTGGCGTACGTGGAGAACTTGTAGCCGCGGGCGTAGTCGAACTTCTCGACGGCACGGATCAGGCCCAGGTTTCCCTCCTGGACCAGGTCGAGCATGGTCAGGCCACGGCCGACGTACCGCTTCGCCACGGAGACCACCAGCCGCAGGTTCGCCTCGATGAGGCGGCGCTTGGCCATCCGGCCCATGACGACGAGGCGGTCCAGGTCGAGGGCGAGCTGGCTGTCCAGGTCCGGCGCGGTGCCGAGCCGCTCCTCGGCGAACAGGCCGGCCTCGACGCGGCGGGCGAGCTCGACCTCCTCGGCCGCGGTGAGCAGCGGGATCCGGCCGATCTCACGCAGGTACTGGCGGAACAGGTCGGAGGACGGGCTGCCGGTGTCGGCTGCGCGGGCCCGCGGCGGGGCCACCGGCTCGGGGTCCTCCGGGGCCTCCAGCGCCTCGGCGGGCGGTTCGGCCGGCTCGGGCGGGTCCTCGGGTTCCACCGGGTCCGCCTCGGGGTGGTGCACGACACGGGTCTGCGGCGGGACCGCGACCAGGACGTCGGTCTCGGCGTCCGGCTCCGTGCCGTCGGTACTGATGTCGGTCTGGGTCAGGGTCTGGGTCTGCACGGGGGCGACCTCCAGGATGATCGCTGCTGAGCGGAGCGGCAGCGCTGCTTTGGGGGCGGAGTCGGCGGCCACGCCGCTGTCCGTCCCGTACGCGATGAGCGGAACCGCGGGGGTGTGGGACCCGTGTGGGACGGATCGGCCGCGCTCCGAGGACTCAGGCACCGGAACCCAGTGTGGAGTACGACACATCGTCGCCACGAGGGGCGTGCGGTGACTTTTTGCAATCGGGCCGTGACCGCGCGGTTACCGTGCCGTACGGATGTGCTCAGAGAGCAGCGGCTCCGTGCGCCCGGAGGGCCTGGTCGTACTGCTGCAACACCCACAACTCGTTCTGTACGGCGGCCAGCTGGGCGGGGTCGCCGCCGGCCGAGAGGCGGGTCAGCTGGGACTGGATGTCGGTGATCCGGCGCTCCACGGCGCGGCGGCGGACGGTCACGAGCTGGTCGCCGGCGTAGTGCTCGTCGACCGTGCGGCGCATGATCGCCTCGACGGCGAGCTCGGTGACCATGGCTCGGACCGAGTCGTCCGGGGCGGCCTCGCGGACCCGGACGAGGTAGTCCTGCGAGTCCTGGAGGCCGTACTCGGCGCCGCCCGCCTCGATGATCGCCAGGCGTACGGCGGCGTAGGGCACGGCGGTGAACTCGTCGACGCCGTACGCGTCGAAGGCCGGGGAGACCAGCTCCGGGCGCTGGAGGGCGAGTTTGAGCAGCTCGCGCTCGGTGGCGTAGACGGGGTTGCGGAGGTTGAGGGCGGGGCCGGGGGCGCTGGGGCGCGGGGCGGCGTCGTACTGCTGGGGGCCGCGGCCGGTGGGGGCCGGGCCCTTGCCGCCGCGTTCGCGGGTCCAACGGGCCAGCTGGGCAACGCGCTTGACGACGAACTGGGTGTCCAGGATGCCGAGCATGCCGGCGAGCTGGACGGCGACCTCGTGCTGGGCGCCGCTGTTCTTGATGCGGGCGACGATGGGGGCCGCCTCGTCGAGGGCCGACGCGCGCCCCGCGGGGGTGTCGAGGTCGTAGCGGACGACGATCTGGCGCAGCGCGAACTCGAAGAGCGGGGTGCGGGGTTCGACGAGGTCGGCGACCGCCTCGTCGCCCTTGGCGAGCCGGAGTTCGCAGGGGTCCATGCCGTCGGGGGCGATGGCGATGTACGTCTCGGCGGCGAACTTCTGGTCGTCCTCGAAGGCGCGCAGGGCCGCCTTCTGGCCGGCCGCGTCGCCGTCGAAGGTGAAGATGACGCGGGCCGAGCCGTTGTCCATGAGCAGGCGGCGCAGGATCTTGATGTGGTCGCCGCCGAAGGCCGTGCCGCAGGTCGCGATGGCGGTGGTGACACCGGCGAGGTGGCAGGCCATGACGTCCGTGTAACCCTCGACCACGACCGCGCGGGAGACCTTGGCGATGTCCTTCTTCGCGAGGTCGATGCCGTACAGGACCTGGGACTTCCGGTAGATCGGCGTGTCGGGCGTGTTGAGGTACTTGGGGCCGTTGTCCGCCTCGTAGAGCTTGCGTGCGCCGAAGCCGACGACGTCGCCGCCGATGTCGCGGATCGGCCACATCAGGCGGCCGCGGAAGCGGTCGATGGGGCCGCGGCGGCCCTCCTGGGCGAGGCCGGAGAGGATCAGCTCCTTGTCGGTGAAGCCCTTGCCGCGCAGGAAGCGGGTGAGGTGGTCCCAGCCCTGGGGGCTGTAGCCGACGGAGAAGTGCTGGGCGGCGGCCTGGTCGAAGCCGCGCTCGGCGAGGAACTGACGGCCGGCGTCGGCCTCCGGGCTCACCGCGAGCTGCTCGACGTACCAGTCGGCGGCGATCTTGTGCGCCTCGACCAGGCGGATCCGCTCGCCGCGCTGGTGGGCGGGGTTGTAGCCGCCCTCCTCGTACCGCAGCGTGATGCCCGCCTGGGCGGCGAGGCGCTCGACCGACTCGGAGAAGGTGAGGTGGTCGACCTTCATCACGAACGTGATGGTGTCGCCGCCCTCCTGGCAGCCGAAGCAGTGGAAGAGTCCCTTGCTCGGGCTGACCTGGAAGGACGGCGACTTCTCGTCGTGGAACGGACAGAGGCCCTTGAGGTTGCCGCCGCCCGCGTTGCGCAGCTGGAGGTACTCGGACACCACGGCGTCGATCGGGACCGCGTCCCGTACCGCCTTCACGTCCTCGTCGTTGATCCGTCCTGCCACGCGTGAATTCTACGGTGGCGGACTGACACCTCCGGGACGTGGCTGTCGGCTACGGGACGAGGCTGTCGAGCGGAACGTGCGGGTCCGCCAGCGACTCCGTGTTCACCGGTGCCTTGGAGCGGATCAGCTTCTGGATGGGCTCCGTGACGTCCCACACGTTCACGTTCATCCCGGCCAGCACCCGTCCGTCCCTGATCCAGAAGGCGATGAACTGACGCTTGCCCGCGTCCCCCCGGATCACCACTTCGTCGTAGGAACCCGGGGGCGCCCAGCCCGAGTACTCCATACCGAGGTCGTACTGGTCGGAGAAGAAATACGGCACGCGGTCGTACGTGACGTCCTTGCCGAGCATCGCGCGGGCCGCCGCCGGGCCGCCGTTGAGGGCGTTGGCCCAGTGCTCGACGCGCAGCCGGGTGTCGAACAGGGCGTGCGGGAAGGAGACCACGTCACCGGCCGCGTGGATGTCGGGGTCGGAGGTGCGCAGCCGGTCGTCGACCACGATCCCGCCGCCGTACTCCCGGTCGGCGATCTCCAGGCCCGCCGCCTCCGCGAGCCCGATGCGCGGGGCCGCGCCGATCGCGGCGAGGACGTCGTGCGCGGGGTGCTCCTCGCCGTCGTCGGTGCGGGCGGCGAGGACCATGCCGTCCTGGCCGACGATCTCGGTCAGCCGGGCGCCGAAGTGGAAGCGGACGCCGTGGTCGCGGTGCAGTTCGGCGAAGAGGCCGCCGAGCTCGGGGCCGAGGACGGCGTGCAGCGGGGTCTGGAGCGGCTCGACGACGGTGACCTCGGCGCCGTACTCCCGGGCCGCGGCCGCGACCTCCAGGCCGATCCAGCCGGCCCCGGCGATCACGATGTGCCCGTTGTCCCGGCCGAGCGCGGCGAGCACGCCCTTGAGCCGCTCGGCGTGCGCGAGCCGGCGCAGGTGGTGGACTCCCGCGAGGTCGGTGCCCGGGATGTCGAGGCGGCGCGGCTCGGCGCCGGTCGCGATCAGGAGCTTGTCGTAACGGACGAGCGTGCCGTCCTCGCCGAAGCGGACCGTCTTCGCCTCGCGGTCGATGGCGTCGACGGTCTCGCCGAGGTGCAGCTCGATGTCGTTCTGCGCGTACCAGGCGGGCTCGTGGACGAAGACGCTGTCGCGCTCCTCCTTGCCCAGCAGGTAGCCCTTGGAGAGCGGAGGGCGCTCGTACGGGTGGTCGCGCTCGTCGCAGATCAGTATCACGCGGCCGCTGAAGCCCTCCGCTCGGAGCGTCTCGGCCGCCTTCGCACCGGCGAGCCCTCCTCCGACGATGACGAATGTCTGATCCGCGTCGACCACTTCATGCCTCCTACGGGGTGTCTGAGGGGTGTCCCCTCAGAGAACACAGCGGTGCCGCCACATGCGAGCGTCCCGCACGGAGCGTGATGGGGGAAGAGGGAGTGGCCCGATCAGGCCACGGAGGGTCACATTCGGGCGCGTTTTCCGTCACGCGCGCTCCTTCCGTCTCACGTGTGCCCCGTCAGACGCCGGTGAAGCGAGCGGGCGGAGGCGTCGGTGAGCGAGGCGATCTGGTCGACGATCACCCGCTTGCGGGCGCGGTCGTCCCCGGCCTGGTCGAACAGCGCGCGGAACTGGGGGTCGAGGCCGTCGGGAGCACGCGCGGTGAGCGCCTGCGCGAGTTCGGCCACCACGACCCGCTGATCGGCCCGCAGCCGCTCCTGCTCGGCGCGCTGCATCACGTACCGGTCGGCCACGGCCTTGAGGACCGCGCACTCGAGACGGGCCTCGTGCGGTACGACGAGTTCGGCGTCGTACCTCGTGAGGCGCCCCGTGCCGTACCTCGCGCGGGTGGCGGTCTCGGCGGCCAGGCAGAAGCGGCCGATGAGCTGGCTGGTGGCGTCCTTGAGGCGGGCCTGCGCGACGGCCGTCCCGTCGTAGCCGTGCGGCCACCATTCCTGGTCCTGGAGCCGGTCCAGGGCGGCGGCGAGCTCCGCCGGGTCGGTGTCCGCGGGGACGTAACGGCCGAGGGCGACCGCGAAGACCTCCTCGCGTTCCGGTTCGGCGTGCAGGTAGTTGGGGTCGATGTGGCCCGCGTGCAGGCCGTCCTCCACGTCGTGCACGGAGTACGCCACGTCGTCGGACCAGTCCATGACCTGGGCCTCGAAGGTGGTGCGGGTGCCGGGGGCGTCCTTGCGGACCCAGTCGAAGACGGGGCGGTCGTCCTCGTAGACGCCGAACTTGTTGGACGCCGGGTCGGTGGGGTGGGCGCCTCTCGGCCAGGGGTACTTGGTGGCCGCGTCCAGGGCGGCTCGGGTGAGGTTGAGGCCCACCGAGCCCTCCGGGGTGAACCGTTTGGGTTCGATGCGGGTGAGGAGTCTGAGCGACTGGGCGTTGCCCTCGAAGCCGCCGCAGTCCTGGGCGAACTCGTTCAGGGCCTGTTCGCCGTTGTGACCGAAGGGGGGATGGCCGAGGTCGTGGGAGAGGCAGGCGGCTTCTACGAGGTCGGGGTCGCAGCCGAGGGCCGCGCCGAGTTCCCGGCCGACCTGGGCGCACTCCAGGGAGTGGGTGAGGCGGGTGCGGGGGGTGGCGTCCCACGCCTGGGTGCGGGTTCCCGGGGTGACCACCTGGGTTTTGCCGGCGAGCCTTCGCAGGGCTGCGGAGTGCAGTACTCGGGCGCGGTCGCGTTGGAAGGCGGTGCGGCCGGGGCGTTTGTCGGGTTCTGGGGCCCAGCGTTCTGTTGACTGCGCGTCGTACGGCATGTCTTGACAGTACGGGCAGGGGGTGACAATCCGCCTACTGGGCGGGTGGGTTCGGTCAGATGGCGAGTGCGGGTGCGTTGTGGCCGGTCGCGCAGTTCCCCGCGCCCCTTAGGGCATCCTTCAGCAACGGCATTGCAAGTGCCTGGTCGTAGCGGTGGAGGAGCAACTTCGCCATCGCCTCGTGCGTGCCCAGGGGGGCCGATGCTATCCATGGGGCCTTTTCAGCGCACTCCGTTGCGAAGCGGCCGGGAGCCGTGAAGTAGGAGGCCACTGCTACTCGGTGGAAACCCCTTTCCTTCAAGGAATCGATGGCGTCCTGGACCGTCGGGGCCGCCGTCGTCGCGTAGGCCGGGACCACCGGGACGCCCAGGCGGTCGGCGAGCAGCTGGGCTGTGCGGTTGGTGTCGACCTTGGACTCGGGGTCTCGGGAGCCAGCTGCCGCCAGGACCACCGCGCTCCCCCGCCGCGTCTTCTCGTCCATCCTCGTGCGCCAGCCCGCCTCGATCAGGCGGGACTCGAGGGCGTCCACGAGGAAGGGGTGGGGGCCCAGGGCGCCGGCCACGCGCGCGTGTACCCGTGATTCCGCGGCCATCTCGGGGATGTCCCGCTTGATGTGGTAGCCGCGGCTGAGGAGGAGGGGGACCAGGATCGCCTCCTGGGTGCCGAGGGACTCCAGGGTGTCGGGGAGCAGGGGGGCGTTCAGTTCGATGTGGCCCAGGTGGACCTGGAGAGCGGGGCGCTGCTCGCGGACCCGGTCCAGGAGCTTGCGGACGGTGCGCAGGGCGCGCGGGTCGCGGCTGCCGTGGGCCACGACGACCAGGGCGGGGCCGCCGGGGCGTCGCCGGCCGTTGAGGGAGATCAGGCTCAGCTGGCTGGCGAGCTGGCTGCCGATCTGGTTCATGAGGTGCGCCGTACTGTCCGTCATGCACCGATGGTCGCGGCGCCAGGTTGCCTCCCCGTTGCATGAGAATGACGAGGGTTTTCCGGCGGTTCACGGTGGGGTGTGAGGGGTCTGTGAGGTGGCGTGACCTGCGGTTTCATGGCGGAGGGTGAAGCTGGTCACGTATCGTGCACCGAACCGGATCGGCTGACAGGACGTCTCTGGATGTCGAACGAGGCCGAAGAGGGGGACCGTCCGATGCGCCGACCCAAGCTGCGCAGACCGCGCCTGCCACGCACCCGTACCGGGCAGCGGCGGCTGGTGCAGGCCGTGATGGCCGGGTGCGTGCTCGCCCTGCTTCCGGCGACCTGGATGTACGTGTCGACGGGCGACCGGTTGCGTACGACGGCGGACGCGCCGCGCACCGAGGTCGCCGTTGTCTTCGGCGCGGGTCTGTGGGACGGCGAGCCCTCGCCGTATCTCGCCAACCGGCTGAACGCGGCGGCCGAGCTGTATCGCGCGGGCCGGATCAAGGTCGTGCTGGTGACCGGGGACAACAGCCGCAAGGACTATGACGAGCCGGATGCGATGCGCACGTATCTGACGAAGCACGGGGTGCCGGGGGCGCGGATCGTCAGCGACTACGCCGGGTTCGACACCTGGGACTCCTGCGTGCGCGCCAAGAAGATCTTCGGCGTCGACCGGGCCGTGCTGATCAGCCAGGGCTTCCACATCCGGCGCGCGGTCGCGCTGTGTGAGGCGGCGGGGGTCACGTCGTACGGCATCGGGGTCGACGCCAAGCACGACGTGACCTGGTACTACGGGGGCACTCGGGAGATCTTCGCGGCGGGCAAGGCGGCGCTGGACGTCCTGTTCCATCCGGATCCCCGGTTCCTCGGGCCGCAGGAACCGGGGGTCGCGAAGGCGCTAGCGGGTGCGCGGTGAGACCGGCTAGCGACCGGTGAAGCGCGGGGCGCGTTTCTCCAGGAACGCCGTCATGCCCTCCTTCTGGTCGTGGGTCGCGAACAGGGCGTGGAAGACGCGCCGTTCGAAGCGGATGCCGTCGCGCAGGCCGGTCTCCAGGGCGCGGTCGACGCACTCGCGGGCGGCGCGGACCGCGGTGCGGCCGTACGCGGCGACGGTGGCCGCGGCCGCCAGGGCCTCGGGGAGGACGCGTTCGTCCGGTACGACCCTCGACACCAGGCCGGAGCGCTCCGCCTCCCGTGCGTCCATCGTGCGGCCGGTGAGGACCAGGTCCATCGCCTTGGCCCGGCCGACCAGGCGGGTCAGCCGCTGGGTGCCGCCGATGCCGGGGATCACGCCCAGCTTGATCTCCGGCTGCCCGAAGACCGCCGACTCCCCCGCGATCACCAGGTCGCACATCATCGCCAGCTCACAACCGCCGCCCAGGGCGGGCCCGTTGACGGCCGCGATCTTCGGGGTGCGGAGGTCCGCGAAGGCCTCCCAGGCCCCGAAGCAGTCCTCCGTCACCATCTCGACGGCCGTCTTCGGCGCCATCTCCTTGATGTCGGCGCCGGCCGCGAAGACCCGTTCCGAGCCGGTGACGACGAAGCAGCCGACCTCGGCGTCCGCGTCCAATTCGCCCAGGACTTCGAGGAGTTCGGCCAGCAGCTCGCCGTTGAGCGCGTTCCGGACGTGCGGCCGGTGCAGGCGGACGGTCACGACACGGCCGTCCCGCTCGATCTTGAGGTTGTTCATCTTCCCCTCCAGTACGCCGAGTTACGAGTCCCAGATCGCGCCGTACGCCGGAATCCCCCGTCGCTCCAGTCCGTGCACGACCTGCCAGGTCAGCTTCTTGTTGGAGATGCAGATGACCGCCTCGGCCCCGAACTCGCGGTAGGCCTGGTACGCGAGGCGGACCATGTCGGGCTTGCCGTGTCGGGAGGTGTCCCAGACCAGGGCGTCCGGCTGGACGGCGAGGATCTCGTCGACCAGGGCGTCGCCGTAGGTCGTGCGGGGCTCACGGGTCGCCCAGACCAGGCGGGAGGGGACCTCGGCGGCGAGCAGGTGGGGCAGACAGGGGCCGATGCCGCTGCCGGTCGCCACGTAGACCACCTTCGTGAACAGGGTCTCGATGTTGGCGACCCCGGCCGTGGTGATGCCCTTGACCCAGACGCGCGGCGGGAGGTCGTCGATGAAGGCGCCGGTCCAGTCGCCGGCCCGGGAGATGGTGAGCCGGAAGCCGGGCTCACCAGGGGCCGGGACGTTGGCGAAGGAGTGCCACTCCTTCAGCGGGCTGCGGCTGATCGCGGTCGAGGAGCCGGCGAAGGGGGTCTCGCCGTGGTCGAAGCGGGCCAGCACCACGTGCGGGGACGGGCGTTCGAGGCGGACGGGGACCTTGCGCAGCCGTAACCAGGGCAGGGCGACGCTGAAGGTGGCCACGGCCAGGACGGCGACGGAGAGCGGGCCCGCGCCGGAGAGCAGGGTGTGCGTCCAGAAGAGGGCCAGGGCGGTCCAGCCACCGTAGCGGTGGATCTTCTCGAAGTGGTCGTGGTGGCGGGAGCGGAAGGGGGGCAGGGCGGTGGCGATGATGAGCGCCAGCAGTCCTGTGAGGGTCCAACCGACGGCGGCCAGAGGGGTGTTGGGTGTGCTGATCGTCAGGGCCAGGAACCAGGCCGCTCCGGCGAGCGCCCCGCCCACGTGCAGGCCGCCGAAGTGGTAGACCTTGCCGAGCGTCCAGCGGATCCTGAGCGGCCAGCTCGTCGGTGGCCAAGTCGCCAGCCTGAAGAGGAGGTTGACGACGTACTGCTGGCGGACCAGGACGGCGAGGGCCAGGTTGGCGAGGGAGGCGTGGGCGAGGGTTTCCGTGCCCGGTCGCCAACTGGTGTACAGGAAGGCCAGGTTGGTGGCGATCACCAGGCCCGCCAGCCGGTTGTAGTGCATCAGGCGCGGGTGCTTGAGGAGGCGGCGGGGCGCGGAGGTCAGCGGGGGCAGGGCGGCCGTCTGCCGGGTGGGTGCCGTCGTCATCGGGCCACCGCCGTGCGCTCCTCGGCGAGTCTCAGCAGCGCCGGTTTGTCGATCTTGCCGCGGTCCGTCTCGGGGAGGAAGGCGAGGGGCAGGACCTCCGCCGGTACGCAGTAGTAGGGCAGGGCGTCGGCCACCGCGCGGCGGGCCGCGTCCGGGTCTACGTCGGCCGGGCAGACGAAGGAGACCAGGCTGCGGGCGTCGCGTTTCAGGGTGACCGCGCGGACGCAGCCCGGCACCGACTCCAACACCGAGGAGACGGAGTCGAGTTCGACACGGAAGCCGCGGACCTTGACCTGGTCGTCGGTGCGGCCGAGGTGCTCCAGCTCGCCGTCGGCGGTCCAGCGGCCGAGGTCGCGGGTGCGGAACATGCGGTGGCCGGGGCCGAGGAAGGGATCGGGGGCGTAACGCTCTGCGTTCAGGCGGTCGTTGGCGAGGTATCCGGCCGAGACGCAGTCGCCGCCCGCCCACATCTCGCCGACCTCGCCGATCGGGAGCGGGCGGAGGTCTGCGTCGAGGACGTACACCGTGTTGTTGGGGGTGGGGCGGCCGATGGTGAGGAGCGGGGCGGCCGGGTCGTGGCGGCGCATCGTGTTGACGATGGTCGTCTCCGTGGGGCCGCAGCAGTTGTAGAAGGCCGCCGCTCGTGCCGCCCAGCTGTCGGCGAGCGGGCGCGGGCAGGGTTCGCCGGCCACGGCGACCGTGCGGACGTGCGGGCAGGCCGCCGGGTCGATGCCGGACAGGACGGTCGGGGTCGCCACGATGACGTCCGCCGTGCGGGCCGCCGCCGCGATGTCCTTGCCGCGGACGACCAGGGTGCCGCCGTGGGCGAGGCAGCCGAGGATCTCCCAACTTGCCATGTCGAAAGCGATGTTGAGGAGTTGGGCCACCCGGTCGCCGGGGCGGATGCCGAGGTCGCCGGGGGCGGTGAGGAGGATGTTGGCGACGGTGCGGTGGGTGACCTTCACACCGTTGGGGCGGCCGGTGGTGCCCGAGGTGAACAGGACGTAGCAGCCGTCGTCGGGGTGCAGCGCCGGGCGCGGGCCGGGGGTGCGCGGTAGGGGCTCGGTGTCGAGGGCGATCAGGGTGTGCCCGGGTGGCAGCGGGACGCTGGAGGCGTGGTCGGCGAGGGTGAGGATCACGCGGGTGCGGGCGGCGCGGATGACGTGGGCGAGCTGGGCCGGGGGCGCGAGGCCGATGTCCTGCGGGACGTAGGCGGCGCCCGCCTTCAGGATGCCGAGCAGGCCGACCAGCATCGGGATCGAGCGGCGGACGAAGAGGCCGACGTGGTCGCCGGGCCGTACGCCCTCGCGGACCAGCCGGGCGGCGAGCGCGTCGGCGTACCGGTCGAGTTCGCCGTAGGTGATCGTCGCGCCCAGATGCTCGGCGGCGACCGCGTGCGGGGCGGCCGCGGCGTGCCGCTCGAAGGCGTGGTGGACGAGCGGGTCCGGGACGGGAACGGTGGGCCCGCGGCCGTATCGCTGGAAAAGGTGCTGGTCGTGGGGGGTTAAGTGGCGCAGGGGCATGGTGGGGAGACCTCCTGGCTGTTTCGAGTGTCGAGATGCGCTGTGTGCCGGTCCGGGATGAGCGGCGGGCATGCCCGGTGTGTCGAACGCCGTGCGGAGTCATGCGGCAGCCAGGGTGCGGCCTCGGCTCTTCAACTCTCAACAACGCGTGCTCGGCCATTCACGCTACGGAATGAGCCACATGTGGCGTCTTTCACATCAGAGGCAACTCCCGCACCATCCGGCGGCGACTCGTGGGTGGGCAGGTGCGCGCCTCACCGTCTCCGGTGATCCGCCGGGAGGCCGCCGTCAAGCCCGCGTAACAAGGGGCGGCCCCGCACGTAACACGCCCGACCCACGCTGAACGGCATGAACACCGCGACGCCCACCCACTGCCCCTACTGCGCCCTGCAGTGCGGGATGAACCTGACGCCCGTACCCGGCGGCACGGTCGAGGTGAGCGAGCGCGCCGATTTCCCGGTGAACCGGGGTGCGCTGTGCGGCAAGGGCCGCACGGCGCCGGCCGTGCTCTCGTCCCGGGTGCGCCTGACCTCCCCGTTGGTGCGCTCCGAGGGCACGCTGGTGCCCGCCACCTGGGACGAGGCACTGGACCGGATCGCCGAGGGGTTCCGTCGTACGCGTGCGGAGCACGGGGCGGACGCGGTCGGGGTGTTCGGCGGCGGCGGACTGACGAACGAGAAGGCGTACACGCTCGGCAAGTTCGCCCGAGTCGTGCTCGGCACCTCGCAGATCGACTACAACGGGCGCTTCTGCATGTCCTCGGCCGCGGCGGCCGGCACGAAGGCCTTCGGTCTCGACCGCGGTCTGCCCTTCCCGCTGGAGGACATCCCGAAGACGGGCTGCGTGATCCTGGTCGGCTCGAACCTCGCCGAGACCATGCCGCCGTCACTGCGCTTCTTCAACGAACTCAAGGAGAACGGCGGCACCCTGATCGTCGTCGACCCGCGCCGGACGAGGACGGCCGAGCAGGCCGACCTGCACCTGGCGCCGCGCCCCGGCACGGATCTCGCCCTCGCGCTCGGCCTGCTGCACCTGGTCGTCGCCGAGGGGCGGGTCGACGAGGAGTACGTCGCCGAGCGCACCGCCGGCTGGGAGGACGCGCGGGCCGCGGCGATGGCGCACTGGCCGGAGTACGTGGAGCGGATCACCGGCGTGTCCGTGCCCCAACTCCGGGAGGCGGTACGGCTGTTCTGCGAGCCGGAGAACGCGATGGTGCTGACCGCGCGCGGACCCGAGCAGCAGTCCAAGGGCACGGACACGGTGGGCGCGTGGATCAACCTGTGCCTGGCGACCGGACGGGCCGGACGGCCACTCAGCGGATACGGCTGCCTGACCGGGCAGGGGAACGGGCAGGGCGGGCGGGAACACGGGCAGAAGGCCGACCAGTTGCCGGGGTACCGGAAGCTGGACGATCCGGCCGCGCGGCGGCATGTGGCCGAGGTGTGGGGGGTGGATCCGGACAGTCTGCCGGGGCCGGGGCGGAGCGCCTACGAGCTGCTGGACGCGCTGGGGAGCGACATCAGGTCGCTGTTGCTGATGGGGTCGAACCCGGTGGTGTCGGCGCCGCGGGCGGGGCACATCGAGGAGCGCTTCAAGGCCCTCGACCTCCTTGTGGTATGTGACATAGTACTGTCCGAAACCGCAGCTCACGCCGACGTTGTACTCCCCGTGACCCAGTGGGCCGAGGAGACCGGCACCACCACCAACCTCGAGGGCCGCGTCCTCCTCCGCCGCCGCGCGATCACCCCTCCGGACGGCGTCCGCAGCGACCTGGAGGTCATGCACGAGCTGGCCGGCCGGCTCGGCGTGGAGAAGGGCTTCCCCACCGACCCGGAGGAGGTCTTCGAGGAACTGCGCCGGGCCAGCGCGGGCGGGATCGCGGACTACTCCGGGATCACCTACCGCCGACTCGCCGAGGAGAACGGCGTGTTCTGGCCGTGCCCGACACCGGAGGCGGCACCTGGTGAGGAAGCGCACCCCGGCACCCCCCGCCTCTTCCTCGACCGCTTCGCCACCCCGGACGGCCGGGCCCGCTTCACCCCCGTGTCGCACCGGGCGACCGCCGAGGAACCCGACGACGAGTACCCCGTCCTGCTCACCACCGGCCGGGTCGTCGCCCAGTACCAGTCCGGCGCCCAGACCCGCCGCGTCGACGAGCTGAACGCCGCCGCGCCGGGCCCCTTCGTGGAGCTGCACCCCCGCCTCGCGGCACGGCTCGGGGCGACGGAGGGCGACCCGGTCGCCGTGGTCTCCCGGCGCGGACGGGCCGTCGCCCCCGCCCGCATCACCACCGCCATCCGCCCCGACACCGTCTTCATGCCCTTCCACTGGCCGGGCGAGGGCCGCGCCAACACCCTCACCAACCCGGCCCTGGACCCGACCTCGCGGATGCCGGAGTTCAAGGCGTGCGCGGTGCGGCTCGAGACTGTCAAGTCCTAGGGGTTGTACGGGCGTTCGCGCCATAGGGTGGTGTCACTATGGCTGAGGACGACTACGGCTACCGCTGGGGCCACTCCGCGCTCATCGCCGACTTCGACTTCGACCCGGCGGGCGGCCGGTTGCGGCTGACCCGCCCGGGCGAACCGAAACCCCCGCCGACAGAGCTGCCCCTGGCCGACCTGACGCTGACGGGCGCCGGCCCGGGCCGGTCGAGCACGCGTTTCGGGGGTACGGCGCTCGGGCCGCAGCTTCTGTATCGCGGCCACCGTGCCACCTACGGCGACGGCTGGCATCACCTGGCCGTCCAACTCGTGGCGCCCAAGGACCGGTTGACCGTCATCGTCGAGTACTCGTCACCCGACGGCGTACCCGTCCTGCGCTCCCGGCTCCGCGTCCACCAGGACGGCGACGGGCCGGTGACCATCCGCGCGGCCGGCAGTCTGCTGCTCGGCGGGCTGCCCTCGCCCGATGTGCTGGACGTGCACCGGGCGCGCAACGACTGGCTCGCGGAGTGCCGTTGGTACACCGAGCCGCTGCGCGAGCACGTTCCCGACATCGGCCGGGACGTCCACGGCCAGGACTCGGGGGCGCGGCTGCGGTCGACGAGCCGCGGAAGCTGGCCCACGGACGGGCACCTGGCCATGGGGGCACTCACCGACCGTACGGACGGGCGGAGTTGGCTGTGGCAGATCGAGTCGTCGGCGGGGTGGGCGTGGGACGCGGGCGAGGTGGCCGGGCACACGTACCTCGCGCTGGGCGGGCCGACGTCGGACGACCACGGCGTACAGCCCGTACTGGAACCCGGCGTCCAACCGTTCACCACGGAATACGCCGCCCTGGCCCTCGGCGACGACTTCGACGACGCACTCGCCGCCCTGACGACATACCGCCGCCGCCTCCGCCGCCCGCACCGGGACCACGAGCACCTGCCCGTGATCTTCAACGACTACATGAACACCCTGATGGGCGACCCCACCACCGGCAGACTGCTCCCGCTGATCGACGCGGCGGCGGCCGCGGGCGCCGAGTACTTCTGTGTGGACGCCGGCTGGTACGACGACACGACGGACGGCGGCTGGTGGGACAGCGTCGGCGCCTGGCAGCCGTCCGCACGGCGCTTCCCGGGCGGTATCGGGGAGGTGCTGGGGCGGATCCGGGAGCGCGGGATGGTGCCGGGGCTGTGGCTGGAGCCGGAGGTGGTCGGCGTCCGCAGTCCGGTCGCCGACCAGCTGCCGCCGGACGCCTTCCTGCGGCACGCGGACGGCGCCCGGGTCACCGAACAGGGCCGCCACCAGCTGGACTTGACCCATCCGGCGGCCCGCGCCCACCTCGACGGGACGGTCGACCGGATCGTCGGCGAGTGGGGCGTGGGCTATCTGAAGCTGGACTACAACATCACGACCTCGGCGCCGGGGCTCCTCGACCACACGCGGGCGTGGCGGAGCTGGCTCTCCGCCGTCCTCGACCGGCATCCCGGCCTGGTCATCGAGAACTGTGCGTCGGGCGGGATGCGGATGGACGGGGCGTCCACGTCCGTCACCCAGCTCCAGTCGACCTCCGACCAGCAGGACCCGGTGCGGTATCCGCCGATCGCGGCGGCGGCGCCGACGGCCGTACCGCCGGAGCAGGGCGCGGTGTGGGCGTACCCCCAACCGGAGTTCACCGACGCGGAGATCGACTTCGCGGTCGGTACGGCGCTGCTGGGGCGGGTCCATCTCTCCGGTCACCTGGACCGGATGACGGAGCGTCAGCTCGGGTTGGTGCGGGCCGCGTTGGACACGTACAAGAAGATCCGGCCCGACCTGCCGGGCGCGCTCCCCTTCTGGCCGCTCGGGCTGCCCGGCTGGACGGATGGATGGATCGCGCTGGGGCTGCGGGCGCCGGTCGGGGGCGCGACCTGTCTGTCGGTTTGGCGGCGGGAGGGGGAGCCCGAACTGACCTTGCCCGTACCGCACTTGGCGGAGCTGGACGGCGTACGGGCCGAGGTGCTGCATCCGGCGGCGGGGTTGCCGGGTACGGAGGTGGAGTGGGACGGCGAGGCCGGCGCGCTGCGGGTGCGGTTGCCTCAGGCGCCGGCGATGGTGCTGGTGCGGATCGGCTAGCGAGGGCCGCGGGCCCGGCTCATGTGGCGGAGGCGCTCGGTGTGCCGCTCGGCGGCTCCGGGGGCTTGCTGCCGTTGCCGCCGGGTGGCCGGCTGCCGCCGCCTCCCGTGCCCGCGCCGGTGTTCTCCTTGTCGGGGTCGATGCCGACGGTCAGCGTGCCGGTGAAACCGTTCTTCACCGAGCCGGTGATCGTCATCAGGCCGTCCTTGGCCCCGCCTCCGCCGTACACCATGTCGTCGTCGAGCTTGGTGACCGTGCCGGTGTGCTCGCTGTACGGCTCGGTCCTGTAGACCTCGTCGCCGTACTTGTCGTCGAAGAAGAGCTGGCCGGTCCAGTTGACCTTGCCGCCCTCGTAGGTGTCGTCGGCCTTCTTGCCGCCGGTGTGCACCTTGACGTGGATGTGGGTGGCGCGCGGGGTGTACCAGCCGGGGTAGATCGTCGTGAACTCGACGACCCCCTTGCCGTCCGTGGTCTGGTAGCCGCGCAGATACGTCTTGTCGTTCGCGCCGCTGGTGTCCTCGCTCTCCTTGGGCGCGCTGCCGCCGGGGTTGGCGGTGGTGTAGCCGGAGTAGTAGCCCCAGGCGTCGCAGTGCCAGATCTCGACGGCGGCGTCCTTGACGGGGTCGCAGGACTCGGTCTGGTCGCGCACCGTCAGCTTCACGGTGAGCGGGACGCCCTTCTTGCCCTCGGTGATGTCCTTCCGGAACAGCGCGCCGTCCAGGTAGTACGGGCCTTGGGTGACGCTCGAGTTGAGCACGCACAGGTCGGAGGAGTCGGCGGCGGGCGAGGCGGCGTCCGAGGCGGCCGCGCCGGAGTCGGTCGAGTCGCCGGAGTCGTCGGAGGAGCACGAGGTGAGCCCGAGTCCCAGGACGGCCCCGGCGGTGGTGCCGCCGAGGGCGAGGGCGCGCCGCCTGCTGAGTTGATCCCTGTCGGTCATGGCGGGAGGGTAGGCAGGGGCCCGCGGGGCGGCCCGGGTGCCGCACGGCAGGGGTCGCCCGCACGGCCCACCGCCGGCGACTCAGCGCCGGACCAGCCAGTCGCCGCCGCCGATCGGGCGGCCATGGGCACGCAGCCGGGTCGCGACGGAAGCGGCGGCTGTGTACACCCAGGCCCGTACGGGGCCGCCGTCGGTCTCGCGGGTCACCTCGCGCTCGACCCGCTCGTACAAGTTCCGCGGATCGCCCGGCGCGTAGTCCTCCAGCCGGTCGAGGGCGACGAGCAACTCCTCGTACCGCTCGGGCAGTGCGGTGACGAGCTCGCCGTGGACGGCGCCTCCGCCGCCCGGTTCCTCGACGGCGTACGGATAGCCGGGACCCTCGTACAGCACGAGCCCGCTCATCCGGGCCGGTTCCTCGGACCGGGTGCGGCCGCGCAGGAAGAGGTCGTGGTTGACCTCGCCGGGGCGGAGGGTGCCGTAGACGAAGAAGGGCAGCTGGGGACTCACAAAAACGATTCTCTCTCTTCACATACTTCCGCGTACTTCCTATGGACCTCGACATGTCATGGCCCCTTAAATCTTGGTCAACACCAACGCCGTCCCCACGCGCCCGTTGGCGCCCTATCGAGGAGATCGATGAGTCGGATACGGATCGACGTCCGAGGTTCCCGTCGTCTCGCCGCCGCCGGTGTGGCCGCAACCACCGCCGCCCTGCTGGCCTCCGCTCTCACCCCGGCCGCCCAGGCGGCCGACCGACCCACCAGAAGCAACGCGATCGCCAACGCGGCCGAGGCCCTGCTCTCGCACGCCGCCGCTCTCGGACTCACCTCCACGGAGGGCACCTCGGTCCGTGACGTGATCGTCGACAAGGACGGCACCCAGCACGTCCGCTACGACCGGACGTACCGTCAACTCCCGGTCCTGGGCGGCGACTTCGTGGTCCACCTGACCCCGAACGGCACCTACCGCAGCTCGAACCGGGCGACGAGGGGCGAGATATCCCTCGCCTCGATCGTCCCCTCCATATCGGCCCCCAAGGCCGCCGACCTCGCCGCGAACGCCCTGCGCGCGGTGAACCTCGGCGAGACGCTGAAGAAGCTGACGGCCAAGCCCCAGCTGGTCGTCGACGCCCTGCACGGTACGCCGAAGCTGGCCTGGCGGACCCAGGCCGCGGCGCAGGACACGCTCGGCAACCCGGTCGCCCGTACCGTCATCACGGACGCCCGGACCGGCGCGCAGATCGACGCCTGGGACGACATCGAGACGGCGTCCGGCGACGGCAACTCCCTTTACAGCGGCACGGTTCCGCTGGAGACGACGCTCTCCGGATCGACGTACCAGCTGAAGGACCCGACGCGCGGGAACACGTACACGGGTGACGCGGCGAACAAGACCGACCTGTGCTTCCTGACCAGCATCTGCATCAGCCGCGCCCCCTCGACGGTGTTCACCGACGCCGACAACCACTGGGGCACGGGGGCGACTTCGGACCGGGCCACTGCGGCCGTGGACGCCCAGTACGGCACGGACGTCACCTGGGACTTCTACAAGAACACCTTCGGCCGCAGCGGCATCGCGGGCGACGGCAAGGGCTCGTACAACCGCGTCCACTACGGCAACAAGTACAACAACGCCTTCTGGGACGACAGTTGCTTCTGCATGACGTACGGCGACGGTGACGGGACGACCTTCGGGCCGTTGGTGTCGCTGGACGTGGCCGGGCACGAGATGACCCACGGTGTGACGTCGAAGACGGCGGCCCTGACCTACTCGGGCGAGTCCGGCGGCCTGAACGAAGCCACCTCCGACATTCTCGGCACCCTCGTGGAGTGGTACGCCGACAACTCCTCCGACCCCGGGGACTACCTGATCGGCGAGAAGATCGTGAAGTCCGGCTTCGGCCGGGACGCCCTGCGCTACATGGACAAGCCGTCCAAGGACGGCAACTCCGCCGACTACTGGAGCAGTTCGGTCGGCAACCTCGACGTCCACTACTCCTCCGGCGTGGCCAACCACTTCGCGTACCTCCTCGCCGAGGGCAGCGGCGCCAAGACCATCAACGGCGTCAGCTACAACTCCCCGACGTACAACGGCTCCACGGTCACCGGCATCGGCCGGGCCAAGCTGGGCGCCATCTGGTACCGGGCACTGACGGTCTACATGACGTCCTCGACGAACTACGCGGGGGCCCGGACGGCCACGCTGAACGCGGCGAAGGACCTGTACGGGGCCGGGAGCACGGAGTACAACGCGGTGGCGGCGGCCTGGAGCGCGGTCAACGTGAACTGACAGCCCGGGAGCAGGTGTTGAGGGGGTGGATCACTTCCGCTGCTGGAAGATCCACTCCCTGACGCCCTCGATCGTGTAGGCGATCGGCCAGGTCGAGTTGTGCTCGACGGTGCCGAACTTCTTCTTGGACTCCGCGGTGAGGGTGGTTCCCTTCTCGAACGTGACGTAGTTGACCGCCGTGCCCTTCGCGGTGATCGCGTCGACGTCCTTGGTGAACTGCGCGGCCGTGGACTTGCCGTTCCAGGTCGCGCGGCTCACCTTCGTCCCCTCCTTCTCGATCACGGACATGATCGCGTTCTCGCCGGGGTACGCCTTGGTGTCGCCCTGCGAGACGGTGACGAAGAGGTTCTTCTTCGCGAGCGGGGCGGCCTGGGAGGACGGCCACTGACCGGCGACGACCCACGAAGCCCCGAACAGATCCGGGTACTTGATGTTCAGGCCGAGCGTCATCATCGCGCCCATGGACTGGCCCGTCGAGTACACCCGGTCGGCGTCGATGCTGTACTTGCCCGTCAACTCCTGGACCAGGTGGGCGGTGGCGTCGAAGTACGCCGTCGGCTTGTAGTCGTCGCCGACGACCACCTCCGGGTACTGGGGTGCGAGGACGAACGCCGGCCGCTTCGCCTGCTCCTCCGGGCTCGCCCAGACCACCGCGCCGAGCCCCTGCACGAGCGTCGCCGTGGTGACGGTGCTGACCACGCTGGCGTCGTGCATGAACAGGACGAGGGGGTACTTCCTGCTCTCGTCGTAGTCCTCGGGAACGAACAGGTTGTACGGCAGCGTCTTGCCGGTCTTCGGGTCCTTGTACGACAGCTGCTCGAAGTCGTCGACGATCAGGTTCACCTGCTTGCCGGTGGCGAGCTCGGTGCTGCCGCCGGCGTAGGTCGAGCCGCCGGTGGTCGTGACACTGCCCGTACTCGTGACGGTGCCCTTCGCCTTGTCGGCGCCCTTGGCCGTGCCTTTCTGGCCCACCTTCGGGCCGCCGCCTGCGGCACCGCTCGACGCGGAGCCGGAGGCCTGCCCCGTCCCCGTCCCGCCACCGCTCTCGTTGCCCCACAGCAGCGCGCTGCTGTCGTCGGGCGAGAGCTCGACGATGACGTACCTGCCGTCACGGCCCTGGTCGGCGAGTGCGGCGCCGGTGTTGGCGTAGACCTTGGTGACGGTCCGGCCGTCGACCTTGAAGGACGACTTCGACAGCTTCGAGGTGTCGATGGCCGAGTCGTACTCCAGCGCCACGGCGATGAATTTCTGGCCGTCGCCGTAGACCTGGGTGATCGCGGTCGCGCTCTTGATGTGGCCGTCCCCGGAACCGGTACTGGAGCCGGAATCGCCGGAGCCGGAATCGCAGGCGGTCGCCCCCGCCGCCACCGCCACCGTCGCCCCCATGACCTGCGCGAGAAAAGCCCGTCGCGTACCCATTGTTCAACGCCTTTCGGAAAGTTCGGCCGTGTCCTTGATTTAGGTGGCCTTCTTGCACCGGTCTTCCGTATTACGTGGCCGCGCTGAGAGTTCCCTGTTATCCGATGGAGTTATTCACAGGGAATTCAGGGTATTCACCGGTCGTCGCGGGGGCGGGCCCGATCCGCCCGAGCGAGCGCCGGGTCACCCGTTCACACGTGCGCCGTGCGCCCTTCGGGTTCTCTTGCCCGGCAGGCCGCCGTACGCCAGTGACCTGCTGAAACTCCCCCGGGCAGGCCCCGTACCCGCCGTCCTGACACCCATTCAGCACATTTCTGACACACCCTCAGGAAGCGCGGTCGGCCCCGCGGGACTTTCCTCGGAAGGGCAGGGGACACCGAGAACGCTCGAAGGAGCATCGATGCGACGTACCGCCCGTCTGCTGACCGGTACCGCGCTCGCCGTCGCAGCCGCGGGGTTCGTCGCCGCGCCCGCGTACGCCGACGACACCGGCAGCCTGGAGGTGTTCCCGTCCTCCGCCGTGCCGGGCGGCCAGGTCACGGTGAACACCGCGGCGTGCGGGGACGACGGTACGGCGACGGGCGACGCCGGCGCGGTCGGCGCGGGCTCGTTCACGCTGGCGCCCAGTACGCACGAGGGCGACGCGATCGGGCAGTTCAGGGTGCCGCCGAGCGCGCAGCCGGGGACGTACGAGATCGTCGCGCAGTGCGCGGAGGGCGACAAGGAGGTTTCCGGCGACCTGGTGGTGACGCTGACCGCGGAGCGCGGACAGGTTCCCCGCGGAAGTGTGAAGACGGGGGTCGGTGGCGTGATGGGCCCCGACCCCGTGCAGACCGCGGCCGGCGTGGCGGCTCTCGCCGTCGCCGCCGCGGGCGGTACCTGGCTCCTGCATCGCCGGGCGAGAGGCGACGGGATCTGACGGACACCCTCCGCTGTCCGTCCGCCGGTACCGCATGTCCCTCCCCCTCCGGGCCCGACGCCCCTCGCGGCCCGGAGGGGGACCGGGTCACTTCAGGAGGCTGGTATGCACAGGTTGGGCAACACCGCCACAGGGGCCGTCACTGTGGTCGCCCTGTGCACCGGCGCGTGGCTGCTGGGCAGCGGCGCCGACACGCACGCCCCACCGCAGCCGACGGCTGCCCAGGCCCGCACGGGCCACGCCGACGCCCGCTCGGCCCCCGCTCTGCCGCCCTCCCCGCCGGACCGCGTCCACATCCCGTCGATCGGGGTGAACGCCCCCCTCATGGGCCTCCGCCTCACCCCCACCGGCAGCCTCGACGTCCCACCCGCCGAGAAGAAGAATCTCGCGGGCTGGTACGAGGCCGGCACGACCCCGGGTGAGCGCGGCACCGCGATCGTCGCGGGCCATGTCGACAACGCCGACGGCCCCGCCGTCTTCTACGACCTGGGAGCCCTGAAGAAGGGCAGCGGCATCACGGTGGACCGGCGCGACGGAAGCGTGGCCCTGTTCACGGTGGACGCGGTCGAGGTGTACGACGCGAAGCACTTCCCGGACGAGAAGGTGTACGGGGCGGCGGGGCGGGCGGAGCTGCGGGTGATCACCTGCGGGGGCGGCTATTCGCGGTCGACCGGTTATCAGGGGAACGTGGTCGTCTTCGCGCACCTGACCGGGAGCCGCTGAGCGAGGGGCTCCCGGCGAGCCTCAGAACTCCCCCAAATACATGGACGGCACACGCACCCCGTCCCTAGGGTCGCGATCATGCCCGACATATCGCTGACCATGGGCGTCATCTTCCGTGCCGCGGCCCTCGCGGCAGGGCGGATGCGGGCACCTCCCACGCCTTTCAGGCAGTGGAGGAGTACAGCCGTAGGACCTCGATCGACGTACGCCTGGCCGTCCGCATCGGCCTCGCGGGCGGCACCCTGGGCGCCCGCGCCGCGCTGAAGAAGGGCAGCGGCTTCGTCCGCGTCGTGCTGCTGACGGTGGTGTTCGCGCTGGTGGCGAACCTGGCGTACGGGCAGTGGCTCGCCTGAAAACGAGTGGGGCCCCGCATCCCCGTTCCCCTACTGTGACCGCGTGACGACTCAGGTGATCGTGCTCAACGGCGGCTCCAGCTCGGGCAAGTCAGGGATCGTGCGCTGCCTCCAGGCGGTGCTGCCGGACCCGTGGCTGGCCTTCGGCATCGACGGCCTGATCGACTCGCTGCCCGTGTCCATGCGGGCCGAACTCGTCTCGCCGGACGGCGGGGTGCACGTGGGCCCGGAGTTCGGCCGACTGGAGTCGGCCTGGCGCCAGGGCGTCGCGGCGACGGCCCGCGCGGGCGCCCGGATCGTCGTCGACGATGTCTTCCTCGGCGGCGCGAGGTCCCAGGACCGCTGGCGCGAGCCCCTGTCCGGCCTGGACGTCCTGTGGGTCGGCGTGCACTGCGAGGCCGCGGTGGCGGCGGGCCGCGAGATCGTCCGCGGCGACCGGCCGAGCGGCATGGCGGAGAAGCAGGCGGGCCTTGTCCACCAGGGTGTGCGTTACGACGTAGAAGTGGACACCACCCACACGGAGGCCCTGGACTGCGCGCGGACGATCGCGGCGGCTGTCGTGAGCGGGCCTCCGGAGGGGTGATCGCCGCCCGCTCCCGACCGGCGTCAGAACCAGTGCAGGCAGTGCGGGGCGCGGGCGGTGCGGAAGAGGTCGTCGGCGAGGGTGGCCGCGTCCGGGTGGTGGGCGTGGATGTGACCGGCGCGTACGAGGGTGCTCGGGGTGGTGCCGCCGAGGTAGACCGAGCCCAGGTCGGTCACGTCCAGGGAGAGGTCGGGGTCGCGGTCCGTGGGAACGCACTCGGCCTTGTTGTCGCGGACGGTCAGCAGATAGCGGCCGTGTTCGCCGAGGAACGGGTCGGTCACGTCCAGGACGAGCTCGCCGTCCGTGAACCAGCCGCGGGCGGTGAGCGCGCGCGGGATGTCCAGCAGCCGTACCCAGAGCCAGTCCATGTCGCCGCCGACCTCGCCGGCGCGGAAGTCCGTGAGCTGCCAGCGCAGGGGGTGGTCGGGCGGGCAGTGCTTGAACACGACCTGAGCGACCAGGTCGTGTCCGAGGACGAACCGGGCCAGGGCCGTGGACACGGCGTCGTCGGTGGCGATGGTCTCGTCGACGGTCAGGGTGTTGGAGTCGTCGAGCGAGTAGCTGGCGTATCCGTCCGGGACGCCGTCGGAGTCACGGTGGACGGCGACGTAACGCTGCGCCGGGGCGATGGGCGGCTGCCCCGCGCCGAGCTCCCACCAGCGGTGCGGCCGGGACAGCGCGCCGGGCTGGGCGCGGCGGTAACGGTCGTAGACCTCTTCGAGGATCTCGCCGCAGTCGCCGCGGCGCAGTACCTCCACCGATCCCGTGGCGGGGGTGTCGGCGGCGCCGCGGGCCCTGGGGAGGGCGAGGGCGGCGCGGTGGCGTGGCACCGTCAGGCGGGCGGTGTAGGTCGCCGGGCCGTAGCCGAACCTGCGGTAGATCAGGGCCTCGGAGGCCAGCAGCACGGAGAGGAACTCGCCGCGGGATCGCAGCTCGGTGAGCTGATGCCGCATCATCGCGCTGAGCACGCCCTGACGCCGGTGCGACGGGAGGACGCCGACGGCGGTCACGCCGGGGGCCGGGACGAGGATGTCGCCGGGGAGGGTGAGCTCGAAGGAGTACGCCCCCGCAGTACCGACGGCCCGCCCGTCCGCCGTCACGGCGAGCACACCACGGTCCATCTCCAGCGCCGCCCACCACACCCCGCCACCGCCCTCGGCCGGGGTTTCCGGGAAACGCCCGAACGCGGCGAACATCGTGTCGACGAATACGTCGCGATCCTGGTCGGTAGTAGGACGGATCTCCATACTGCGGCTGCCTCCCCATGATCCCGGCACCACACCCCGCAGCGCCCTGGCACAGTGCAGCCTCGGCTCGGGAATTGGTCAAGCGAATTACGGCTACGGATGACCATCGTGACCAAGCGCCCGTGGCACCGCCCCGAATACACCCGGCCTCCAGCGCGCCCGCGCCTTCCTGGCGAGAGCCGAGGACGCCGGCTTTGAAATGCCGGCAGGCCGCCGGCTTGAGATCGCCGCTCAGTACGCGGTCATCGCTCAGGCCTTTCGCGCCGACCGGGTCGAGGAGTGACAATTCCCGGGCCTCGTTCGCGTTTCAGCCGTCCCGGCCGTTCTCCAGATATCGCAGCACTGCCAGTACGCGCCGGTTTCCCGTCTCCGAGGGGGGCAGGTCCAGCTTGGTGAAGATGTTGGCGATGTGTTTCTCGACGGCGCGTTCGGAGACCGTGAACGCCGTCGCGATCGCGTGGTTGGTGCGGCCCTCCGCCATCAGGGCGAGGACCTCGCGTTCGCGGGGTGTGAGGGTGTCCAGCGCGTTGGTGCGGCGGCTCGCGCCGAAGAGCTGGGCGACCACCTCGGGGTCGAGTGCCGTGCCGCCGGCCGCGATGCGTTCCAGCGCGCCCACGAACTCGCCGATGTCGGCGACCCGTTCCTTCAGCAGGTACCCGAACCCCGCCGGGTCGGCGAGCAGTCGGGCCGCGTGGGCCGTCTCGACGTACTGGGAGAAGAGCAGGACCCCGGTGCCGGGATGCTCGGCACGCAGCCGCAGCGCCGCCCGTACGCCCTCGTCGGTCTGCGTGGGCGGCAGCCGGATGTCGACGACCGCGACGTCGGGGGCGTGCTCGGCGACGGACGCGACGAGTGTCTCGGCGTCACCGACCGCGGCCGCCACCTCCACGTCCCGCATCCGGAGGAGCTGGGCCAGTCCGTCGCGCAGGAGGGCGGAGTCCTCGGCGATGACGACGCGCATACGGCTCCTGAGCTCCCGAGGTCCAGTGCTATGTCACATATCACAGCGGCAGTTCGACGGTCACCACCGTAGGCCCTCCGGCCGGGCTGTCGCAGATGAGCGTCCCGTCGACCGTGCGGGCCCGGGCCAGCAGGCCGGTGAGTCCGGATCCGGCGCCGATCGTCGCGCCGCCCCGGCCGTCGTCGCCGACGCGCAGGCGGATGCGGCCGTCGGCGGTGGTGACCTCGACCGTGACGGTGTCGGCGCCGCTGTGCTTGACCGCGTTGGCGAGCAGTTCCGCCGTGCAGAAGTACGCGATGGACTCGACCGCCGGGCTCGGGCGGGTCGTGATTTCCGTGGTGACGACGACGGGGAGCGCGCTGTCGGCCGCAAGGGTGGCGAGGGCTGCCGGGAGGCCTTCGTCGAGTACGGGGGGATGGATGCCCTTGACCAGGTGGCGGAGGTCGGTGATGGCCTGGCTGGCGTTGTGCTGGGCGGTGTCGACCACGGCGAGGAGGCGCTCGGGGGTGGCGCCCGTGGCGACGAGTTCGCGGATCATCGTGAGGTGCATGGCGAGGCCGACCAGGCGGGCCTGGGTGCCGTCGTGCAGGTCGCGTTCGATGCGGCGCAAGGTCGCGGCGGCGTCCTCGACGGCCTGGGCGCGGGTCTCCTCCAGGGTGCGGATACGGCGGTCGGCGGCGGTCGGGCCGAGCAGTGCGGTCAGCAGGGCGCGGTGGGGTGTGAGCGCGAGTCGCAGGAAGCGGGGGGCGAACGCCAGGAGCAGCAGGCCGAGGGTGAACGGGATCAACCAGCGCGGCCAGCTGTCGACTTGGTAGCCGAAGAACTCCAGTGACACATGCGTCACCGTGCCGTCGGGCCGGTGAACCGTGTTGTAGTTCAGGTGGCGGAGCACCGGATGCAGGGTGAGCAGGACGCCGTAGACGTATCCGATGACAACAGCGGCGTACAGGAAAATCGCTGTGAACGGAGTCAACACGGCCGACGCCACCGCCCGCCGGCCCGCCCGCTCCCCCAGCACCGCCCGCCGCCACGCCAGCACCCCGCTCCCCCGCGGCGGCACCGGCTCCTCGATCTCCACCCCGAGCAGCCGCCGGGCCAGCCCCCGCTGCACCGCCGCCAGCGCCAGCGCCCCCCGCACGGTCCCGGCCAGCAACCACAGCCCCAGCGTGGTCACCGACAACAGCCCACCCGCCGCCAGCCCGGCCAGCGTGAGAACACAGCCGACGAGCCCGAGCGGCAGCGCGAGCACCCCGTACAGCAGGGCTGCCAGGGCACGGCGGCCGAAGGTGGCGGCGACGAGGGAACGCAGGCGGTTCGCGAGGGCCGGTCCGGGGGCGCCCGGTTCGGGCCGGGAACGGAGACGCTTCACGAGGGTCGCCCCAGGGACACCCGGCCCGGACCGGGAACGGAGACGCTTCACGAAGGTCAACCTAGGGCCGCCCGGCCCCGGCGAGGAACGCACGCGCCACCCGCAGCTGCACCGCCGCCAGCCCCCGCCCCACCCACGGCATGAGCAGCAGGAACCCGAGCCCGCCGAGGACGGCGTGGAAGGCCCAGGCCCCGGCGAAGGTGGGCCCGCCCCAGGCGTGGGAGTGGTCGGAGCCGGCGCGCAGCGGCCAGCCGAGGTTCATCGGGACGATCGCCCAGCCGTAGAGGGTGACGGCCAGGGTGAGGAGGTTCACCGGCAGCGAGACCAACGCGTGGACCAACCCGGCCCGCGGCCCGTCGGCCGGCCCGTCGACCCCGCCGACCTCCCCGGCGCCCAGCCACCGCCGTACAAGCCTCCGCTGCCACCGCCCCGCCGGCGCCCCCACCAGCGCCAGTGGGACGCACACCACACTCGTCGGAAAGGCGATCACGGCGTATGCGAAACGGCGCCAGGTGGCGGCCGTGAACGGCTCGCGGACGACCCGCCAGACCCGCACGGCCGCCGCGTCCCGTACCGGGACCTCCCGGACTGCGTCCATGGTGCTTCCCCCTTGCTCTGAGCTGGTGAAACCCGATGGGACAAGGCTCCCGTCGCCCGTGGTCGTAGACGATGGTGCCTGCACGGAAGCCGGGGGTTCGGGTAGCCCCACCCCCGCCCCGCCGCGGGACCTCACACCACGCCCCCGGCGCGCCCGCCGAACCCTCACACTCTCGGCGCGCTCCCGAAGAGGGCAGCGTTCCTCGCGGGAAACAGAGGTGATGCTGCCGGGTAACACCGGCACCGCACGCTCCTAGGCATGACCTCGAATACGCGTGTGGTGGTGATCGGCGCCGGCCTCGCGGGCGTCCGTCTCGCCCGGCGGCTCGGTGAGCTCGGCACGCCCGTGACGCTGATCGGCGAGGAGGAGCACCGCCCGTACAACAGGGTGCTCCTCGCCGAGGTGCTCGCCGGGCGCTACAGCCCGGATGTCATCGCGCTGCCCGCGCCCGCGGAGCTCACCCGCGGCCGGGTCACGGGCATCGACCGCGAGGTGCGAGCCGTACACCTCGCGGACGGCTCGAAGATCGGATACGACACGCTGGTCCTGGCGACCGGCTCGAACCCCGTACTCCCGCCGCTGCGCGGCCTGTTCACGCCGGACCACGTGCTGCCCGAGGGCGTGCACGCGTTCCGGACCATGGACGACTGCCTGGGTCTTTCCAAGGCCGTGCGGGCTGGTACGAAGGCCGTCGTCATCGGCGGCGGGCTCCTCGGGGTCTCCGCGGCCCGCGCGCTCGCCCAGCGTGGCGCGCAGGTCGTCCTAGCCCAGCAGGGCGAGCGGCTCATGGAGCGCCAGCTCGACCCGAGCGCCTCGAAGCTCGTGCAGCGGCATCTCAAGGACCTCGGCGTCGAGATCCACACCGAGTGCCGGGTGCGTGACGTGCGCTGCGTGGGCGGTGCGGTCCGCTCGGTCGAGATGCACGACGGTTACGCCCTCGACGCCGACCTCGTGGTCCTGGCCTGTGGGGTCCACCCGCGCGTCGGCCTCGCCCAGGTCGCGGGGCTCGACGTACGCAAGGGCATCGTCGTGGACGACGAACTCCGCACCTCCGACCCGCACATCAGGGCGATCGGCGACTGCGTGCAGCACGACGGCCAGGTCTACGGGCTCGCCACTCCGGCGCTCGAACAGGCCGAGACGCTCGCGGAGTTGATCGCCGGTGACACCAACGCCCGCTACACCGGCACCCGTTCGCTGACCCGGCTCACACTCGTCGGGCACGACTCACCCTTCGACCTCGCCGCGTTCGGCGAGACCGAGCCGCGGCCCGGCGACGACGTCGTACAGCTCGCGGACGCCACCCGCGGCACCTACCGCAAGGTCGTCGTCCGCGACGACCGCCTGGTCGGCGGGGTCCTCGTCGGCGAACTCGGCACCGTCGGCGCGCTCGCCCGGGCCTGGGAGGGAGCAGAGCCGCTCCCCGACGACGGGCCCCTGCTCCACCTGCTCACCAACGATGGAGGCTCCTGATGACCGCCACCCCGGAGGCCACGGAGGCCACCCCCACGATCGTGCTCGTCGGCCACGGCATGGTCGGCCAGCGCTTCCTCGAGGCGCTCGCCGAGCGCGGCCTGACCGCGACGCACCGCGTGGTCGTGCTGTGCGAGGAGCCGCGCCCCGCGTACGACCGCGTCGCCCTCACCTCGTACTTCTCGGGCAAAACACCCGAGGAACTCTCCATGACGGACATGGAGTTCATCGACACGCACGGCATCGAGCTGTACGTCGGCGACCCGGCCGTGACGGTCGACCGCGAGGCGAAGAAGGTGACGGCCAAGTCCGGTCAGGTGTTTGAGTACGACACCCTCGTCCTCGCCACCGGCTCCTTCCCCTTCGTGCCGCCGGTCCCGAACAAGGACGCCGAGGGCTGCTTCGTCTACCGGACCATCGAGGACCTCCTGGCCATCGAGGAGTACGCGAAGACCCGCACCACCGGTGCCGTGGTCGGCGGTGGTCTGCTCGGGCTCGAGGCGGCCGGTGCGCTGAAGGGACTCGGACTCACCTCCCACATCGTGGAGTTCGCGCCGCGCCTGATGCCGGTGCAGGTCGACGACGGCGGTGGCGCGGCCCTGCTGCGCACCATCGAGGAGATGGGCCTGACCGTCCACACGGGCGTCGGCACGCAGGAGATCGTGGTCGACGAGGCCGGCGCCGTCACCGGCATGAAGCTGTCCGACGGTTCCGAACTCGCCACGGATCTGGTGGTGTTCAGCGCCGGCGTACGGCCGAGGGACCAGCTGGCGCGCGACTGCGGCCTCACGGTCGGCGAGCGCGGTGGCATCACGGTCGACGAGCAGTGCCGTACGGTCGCCGACCCGCACGTCTTCGCGATCGGCGAGTGCGCGCTGGCCTCCGACGGCCGGGTGTACGGCCTGGTCGCCCCCGGTTACGAGCAGGCCGAGACGGCCGCCGCGACGATCGCCTCCGATGAAGCCGCTTTTGTCGGCGCCGACCTGTCGACCAAGCTGAAGCTGCTCGGCGTCGACGTCGCCTCCTTCGGCGACGCGCACGGCACCACCGAGGACTGCCTGGACGTCGTCTACTCCGACTCCCGCGCGGGCCTCTACAAGAAGCTGGTCATCGGCCGGGACGGCACGCTGCTCGGCGGCATCCTGGTCGGCGACGCGGAGGCGTACGGCACGCTGCGGGCGTTCACCGGTTCGGTCCCGCCGGTCTCGCCCGAGTCGCTCGTCCTGCCGGCCGGCACCGGGGAGTCCGTGCAGCTCGGCCCGTCCGCGCTGCCGGACGAGGCGATCATCTGCTCCTGCCACAACGTCTCCAAGGGCGCGATCCGCGGCGCGGTCACCGACCACCGGTGCACGACCGTGCCCGAGGTGAAGAAGTGCACCAAGGCCGGTACCGGCTGCGGCAGTTGCGTCAAGGTCCTCGGCCAGCTGGTCACCGCCGAGCTGGAGGCGTCCGGCGTCGAGGTCGACAAGGGCCTGTGCGGCTGCTTCTCGCAGACCCGCGAGGAGTTGTACGAGATCGTCCTCGCCCTGCGCATCAACACCTACCAGGACCTGCTCGACCGCTACGGCCGGGACGGCGCCAAGAGCGGCGACGGCTGCGAGGTCTGCAAGCCGGCGGTCGGCTCGATCATCGCCTCCCTCGCCCCGACGATCGGCGCGAGCGGCTATGTCCTGGACGGCGAGCAGGCGGCCCTCCAGGACTCCAACGACCACTTCCTCGCCAACCTGCAGAAGAACGGCTCGTACTCGGTCGTCCCGCGCATCCCCGGCGGTGAGATCACCCCCGAGGGCCTGATCACGATCGGCGAGATCGCCCGCGACTTCGGCCTCTACACGAAGATCACCGGCGGCCAGCGGATCGACATGTTCGGCGCCCGCGTCGAGCAACTCCCGCTGATCTGGATGCGGTTGGTGGACGCCGGCTTCGAGTCGGGCCACGCGTACGGCAAGGCGCTGCGCACGGTGAAGTCCTGTGTGGGCCAGACCTGGTGCCGGTACGGCGTCCAGGACTCGGTGCGCATGGCGATCGACCTGGAGCTGCGCTACCGGGGCCTGCGCTCCCCCCACAAGCTCAAGTCGGCGGTGTCGGGCTGCGCCCGCGAGTGCGCCGAGGCCCAGTCGAAGGACTTCGGCGTCATCGCCACCTCCAACGGCTGGAACCTGTACGTCGGCGGCAACGGCGGCGCCACCCCGCGCCACGCGGACCTGCTCGCCCAGGACCTCACGGACGCCGAACTGGTGCGCCTGATCGACCGGTTCCTGATGTTCTACATCCGCACCGCCGACCGTCTGGAGCGCACGTCGACCTGGCTGGAGCGGATCCCCGGCGGCCTGGACCACGTCCGTGACGTGGTCGTGGAGGACTCCCTCGGCATCTGCGAGGAGCTGGAGTCCCTGATGGCGGACCACGTGGCGAACTATGCCGACGAGTGGGCGACCACCATCAACAACCCTGACAAGCTCGCCCGGTTCGTGTCCTTCGTGAACGCCCCGGACACCCCCGACCCGGTCGTCGGCTTCGTGCCCGAGCGGGACCAGATCAAGCCCGACCTGCCGCTGCTGTCCATCGGCCTGCGCCCCGCCGAAGACCTCCTGGAAGGAAGCGCCCAGCGATGACCCTGGCACCCGAGACCACCGACCTGAAGGTCCAACTCCAGCTCGCGGACGGCTGGTTCACCGTCTGCGACCTGAACCAGCTGGTCCCCGGCCGGGGCGTGGCGGCGCTCCTCCCCGACGGCAGCCAGGTGGCCGTGTTCCGCGACCGCAACGGCGCTCTGTACGCGATCGACAACCGCGACCCCTTCGGCGGCGCGGCGGTCCTCTCCCGCGGTCTCACCGGCACCCACCAGGGCCGCCCGTTCGTGGCCTCGCCCCTCCTCAAGCAGCGCTTCGACCTGGTGTCGGGGCAGTGCCTGGACGACGAGTCGGTGCGGGTGGCGACATACGAGGTCCGCACAAGCTGAACATTGGATTCCGGTTTTGCCCCTCCCGTCGGAGGGGCAAACCGCTTTTCGCCCGTTCGCCTGGCACGCTGAAGGCGCCGCGTGGGAGCCCTCCCACGTCAATCCGGCAGGCGAGAAGGGCAGTTCAGCACGTGAAGCTCGACATGTTCAGCGAGATCCAGGACCCCCGGCCGTGGACGGCCGAGGACCACGAGCACCGGCGGATCACAGAGGCGGTCGAACAGGCCGTCCTCGCCGACGAGTTGGGGTACGGCTGCTGGTGGCAGGTGGAGCACCACGGGGCCGAGGAGTTCAGCCTCAGCTCGGCGCCGGAGCTGCTGCTGGCGGCGCTGTCGCAGCGTACGTCCCGCATACGGCTCGGGCACGCGGCGGTGCTGGCGCCGGCCGAGATCAACCACCCGCGGCGGATCGCCGAACGGGCGTCCTGGCTGGACCAGTTGAGCGGCGGCCGAACGGAGCTGGGCCTGACCCGCTCGACGGCCCCCGAGTGGCGCATGTTCGGCGTGGACCCGGCGGGTGCCCGGGCCCAGACCCAGCGGGCCTTCGAGGAGGTCCCCAGGCTGTGGACGGGCGCAGGGGAACAGCCCCTGGTCCCGGGCCCGTTGCAGCGCCCGCACCCGCCTCTCTGGCAGGCGGCCTCGTCCCCGGCGTCCTTCGAGGAGGCGGGCCGGCGCGGGGTGGGCGTCCTGGGCACCACGCTCTGGGAGCCGCTGACCCGGGTGGCCCGACTGGTGGAGCTGTACCGGGAGGCGGTGGCCGCCTGCGAACAGCCCGTGGGCGCTTTCGTCAACGACCAGATCGCCTTCTTCACGTTCGTGCACTGCGCGGAGACCGACGAGGAGGCCCTGCGCTCGGGCGCGGCGGCCGCGGCGGCCTGGTACACGGCCCGGGCGCTGACCTTCTTCGAGGCGGCGGAGGCGTTCGTCGAGACGATGCGGATCCAGCAGGGCATCCTGGCCGACCCGTCCGGCGGCGGCCTCACGGGCGCGTTCCTGCGCGACGAGGCCGACGCGGCCCCCAACGCGGCCCAGCTGGCGATCGGCCGCATCCTCCAGGGCGAGACGGTCCCGGAGGACGAGCTCTTCGAGGCGCTGATGGCCCAGGACTCCCTGATCGTCGGCAGCCCCGACACCTGCCGCAAGAAGCTGCGGGCCTACGCGGACGCGGGCATCGACCGGCTGATGTGCTTCCAGCAGGTCGGGGCGATCCCGCACGAGCGGGTCATGGACAGTATCCGGCGCGTGGGCGAGCTGATCCCCGAGTTCGCGTAGCCGGGCGGGGAGGCGCGTCCAGCGGCCTCTCCCGGCCTTTGTTGACCGATCGTTCTGAATGGTTCTAGGCTGCGACACATGGCCAGGACCAAGGAGTTCGATCCGGACGCCGCGCTCCAGGCAGCCCTGGAGCTGTTCTGGCAGCGCGGCTACGAGGCGACGTCGATGTCCGACCTGGTGGACCGTCTCGGCATCGGCCGCGCCAGCGTCTACGCGACCTTCGGCAACAAACACGAGCTGTACCTCAAGGCGCTGGAGCGCTATGACCGGGCCGGACTCCCGCCGATCGTGCGGGAGCTCTCCCAGCCGGGGCCCGCGCTGCCGGCCGTCCGGGCGGTCGTACGGCGTTACGCCGCCGAGGCCGCCGACGAGCAACTGCGCCTGAACGGCTGCCTGGTGACCAACACCGCGGCCGAGCTCGCCCCGCACGACCGGGCGGCCGCCCGGCAGGTCGAGCGCAACTGGGACCAGCTGGAGACCGTGCTGCACTCGGCGCTGGTCCGCGCGCAGGCGCAGGGCGAGCTGCCGGCCGACCGCGATCCGCTCGCCCTCGCCCGCATGCTGCTGGTGCTGCTGCAGGGCCTGCGGGTCGTCGGGAAGGCGTCGGCGGATCCGGCGCGCGTGCGGGACGCGGCGGAACAGGCGCTGGCACTGCTGGACTGAGTCCCTGACTCCGGGGCGCTTCTTGTTCGCCGCCATACTGAACCGATCGGTCAAGAAAACAGGGGAGAACATGACCAGGACGAACATGACCGGGACGCGTTTCACCGGCAGGACCGCTCTCGTCACCGGCGCCGGCTCGGGGATCGGCCGGGCGATCGCGCTCGCGTTCGCGGCGGAGGGGGCGCGGGTCGTCGCCGCCGGGCGTCGCCCGGAACCCCTCGACGAGACGGTCCGCCTGATCGAGGAACTGGGCGGCAAGGCGCTCGCGGTGACGGCCGACGTCTCCCGTGCCGCCGACGCCGAGGCACTGGTCCGCGCCGCCGCGGAGCACTTCGGCTCCCTCGACGTGGCCGTCAACAACGCGGGCGTCTTCCGTGGCGGGCAGCCCTTGGCGGACCTGCCGGAGGCCGACTGGCGCACCCAGCTCGACACCAACGTCACCGGCGTGTTCCTCGCCATGCGGGCCCAGATCCGGGAGATGCGCGCACAGCCGTCCGGCGGTGCGATCGTCAACATCGCCTCCACCTTCGGCGCGCACGCGCGCGTTCCCGGCGCCGCCGCGTACGCCGCCACCAAGGCCGCCGTCTCCGCCCTGACCAGGGCCGCCGCCCGCGACCACATCCGCGAGGGCGTCCGGATCAACGCGGTCAGCCCCGGCGCGACCGACACCCCCATGTCGCTGCGCGCGGGCGAGACGGAGCCGGACCGCGCGGAGCGGGCCGCGGCCACGCTGCCCCTGGGCCGGATCTCGACCACCGACGAGATCGCCGCCGCCGTCCTCTACCTGGCCTCGGACGACGCGTCCTCGGTGGTGGGCACCGACCTGGTGGTGGACGGCGGCGCGACGGCGTGAGCCGGGTCAGCCGACGGTGAGGGTGAGGGCGCCCGTGTAGGTGGCCCCCGTTTCGAGCGCGGTTGCCGTGCCGTCGACCGTGAGGCCGACGGTCGTACCGTCCGGCGCCCGCACCTCGGCATCCGCGTCGAGAACCAGCTTCGTCAGATACGACGTCCCCGTGACCGTCCAGACCGAGCCCGCCCCCAGCTGCACGATCACGCCGTTGTTGATCGCGGGCCGCGCGGTGTTGGTGACGTGGCTGAGCTGCGCCCACTCGGCGGAGGTGATCGTGGAGACCGCGTGCGCGGAGGCGCTCGCCGAGATGACGCCCTCGACGCTGCTGCCGGCGAAGGAGAGCACGAGGTTCTTGCCGGTGCGCATGGCGTTGTAGAAGTCGCCCTGGAGCGCGATGCCGGTGAAGGAGGCGGTGGCGTCGGCGGTGTGCTCGGCGCTGGTGTCGAAGCTGTCGTCCCGGTCCGGATCCCCGGTCGGTTCGGTGTAGACGCCGTCGATGGAGCCGGGGTTGTCGGTCTCCATGATCTGTACGAGGACGCCGTTGCCGGCGTGGAGTTCGGCGCCCTGGGAGCCGTCGACGGTGACGGCCATCTGCACGGCCTTGTCGAGGAACATGGTCTCGGCGGTGGAGAACCGGGTCCCGCCGCTGATGTCGACGGACCCGCCGTCCCCGCTGTGCCACATCACGCCGAAGCCACGTGAGGTGAGGGTGCAGGGGCGGGCCTCGATGGCCGCCAACTCCCCTTCACCCAGGCCGAGTTCGAGCTCCTCATTCAGCGCTGCCACCGCCTCCGCCGTACTGTCGCCGAACACGACGGGACTGCCCGTCGAGATGGCGACCCAGGTGGCCACGTCGAAGTCGGTGCCGAGGAAGAGGTCCTGCTGGGTCTTGCCGTCGGCGTAGGTGCCGTAGCCGGAGTCGCCGGTGATGGTGACGGAGGAATTGACGGTGGTGAGGCGGGAGTTGCTGACCGAGTCGGTGGACAGGACGCCCCACTGCTCGGAGGAGATCGCGGAGTTGACGTAGGTGGCCCTGGTGTTGGTGCCGATGACGTTGGTGGCGCGGATGTCGCCGGTCAGGCCGAGCCGCCAGGGCACGGTCAGCATGTTGGCGCCGCCCGCGGGCACGTAGTCGTCGGGGAGGACGCCGTTGCGGGCGCGGATACGGGAGTTCTTGACGACGACGTTCGCCCCGTCCCGCGCGATCAGCGCACTGCGCACCACACCCCGGGTGTCGATGCGCGCTCCGTCCACGACCAGCCGGGTGCCCTCCCCCGCGCCGGTGACGGCGGCGCCGTAACTGGCGAAGTCGCAGCGGCCGTTGCCGTCGAAGGCGACCCGCAGATCCTCCAGCGCGTAGTCGGCGCCGTCGGCCACGAAGAACCCGTTGAACGCCTGGGCCTCGGAGACGAGGCCGACGTCTCTCGCGTACGCGTCGGTGAGCCGGCCGCCACGCACCGCGGACAGCACGGAGTTCTCCGCGACCACGCCCGCGGAGCCGACGTAGACGGCCTGCCGGAGATGGAAGGTGTAGCCGGCGAAGGTCACCAGGTGCTCGACGGCCGGGGTGAGGACGACGTCGCCGCGGTAGGTGCCCGGCGCGATGAGGGTGGTCACGCCGTAGGTGCCGTCGAGGGCGGAGCCGGTCTCGACGCCGTTCACGGTGAGGGTGATTATGTAGCCGTCGGGGGCGGTGAGTTGGGCGCCCTCCTCGACTACGAGCAGGTCGAGCCGGGTGGTCCCGGTGACGACCCAGGTCTCGCCCGCGGCGACGGTCCTGCGTCCGCCGGTCCCGGCCTGCGCGGTGGCCGGGGCGAGGAGAGTGGGCGCGGCGGCGAGGGCGCCGACGGCGAGCAGGGCGCGGACGCGCGAGCGCATGGTCGGCTGACGGATGGCTTCAGACATGGGGCAACTCCCGTGCGCCGTACGGCAGTTCATACGGCGGTCGACTCCAGGGGGACGGACGTGCCGGAGGTGCGACAGGGAGTGAAGCAGCGCGTGGGAGACCGCAGAAGGGAGTGGCTCCTGTGAATCGGGCGGTGAGCCATGGCCGTCCGGGATGGAAACCATTCGGCCGCCGAGGACCGGCCATGGACTCACACCGCTGGCGTCACACCACTGGCGTCACACCACTGCCTTCACACCTTCAGGACGTCGCACGAGACCCCGGTCAGCTCCTCCGAGGCGGCCCAAAGCCGTTCCGCCGCCGTGTCGTTGAGGGTCCAGGGCGCCCGCCAGGAAGGCGCCGGCGCGCCGCGCCACATCAGGAACGACGGTCCGGTGAAAGAGTCCGGCCGTACGTCGGGTGCCGTCGCGGCGTACAGCGTGGGCAGCGCGCCGGCCTCCGCGGACTGTGCGATGACCCGGTTGCCGAGCTCCATCGCCCAGCCGGCCAGCCGGCGCCCCTGCATCCGGGGGGCGGCGCCCTGGAGGTTGGTGGCCGCGTACCCGGGGTGCGCGGCGGCCGCGACCACGTCCGCCCCGTGCGCCGCGAGCCTGCGCGCCAGCTCGTGCGTGAACAGCAGGTTGGCGGTCTTCGAGCGGGCGTAGGCGGTCCAACGCCGGTACCGGCGCTCGCTGTTGAGGTCGTCGATGTCGATGTTGGCCAGCGCGTGCACCTCGCTGGAGACGGTCACGACCCGCGCCCCGGGCGAGCCGAGCAGCAGCGGCAGCAGCCGTCCGGTCAGCGCGAAGTGCCCCAGGTGATTGACGCCGAACTGCGTCTCGAACCCGTCCGCGGTCGTCCCGTACGGCAACGCCATCACCCCGGCGTTGTTGACGAGCAGATCGACCCGGTCGTACGGGAACCGATCGGCGAACTCCCGCACGGAGCCCAGATCCCCGAGGTCGAGCCGCGCGAACTCCGCCAGCGCGCCCGGTATTTCACCCACGATCCGGTCGGCGGCCGCACTCCCACGAGCCTCGCTCCGGCACGCGAGCACCACCCGCGCCCCCTTGCGGGCCAGCTCCCGCGCGACGACGTGACCGAGCCCGCTGTTGGCCCCGGTGACGACGGCGACACGGCCGTCCTGCTCGGGGATGTCCTTCAGGCTCCAGGCACACATGGCAGGCTCCCCTCCGCTACCGGACTCGACCGCCTCCCAGCTTCCTCCGCCCGCTCCACGAAGGCCAACTCACCCGGCGGCGGCCCACCCCGCGTACGTCTCCTCGCCGTCCCCGCCGCCCGTCTCCCGCGACCAGTGCAGTCGCGCGTACGTCCCCCCGTGGGCAAGCAGTTCGTCATGGCGCCCGGTCTCGACGAGCCGCCCCTCCTCCACGACCAGGATGCGGTCCGCGTCCGGGGCCAGGCCCAGATCGTGGGTGATCATGATCGTCGTACGGCCCGCCATCAGCCGCCGCAGGGGCTCCACGATGCGGCGCGCGGCCATCGCGTCGAGGCCGGTCGTCGGCTCGTCGAGGACCAGGACCGGGGCGTCGCGCAGGATCGCGCGGGCGATGGCGAGGCGCTGGAGCTGACCGCCGGAGAGCTGGGCGGAGTTGGGGTCGATCCAGGTGTCGTAACCCTCGGGAAGTGCGGCGACGAAGTCGTGCGCGTCGGCCGCCCGTGCCGCCTCCTCGATCGCCCGGTCGCTGGCGCCGGGGCGCCCGCAGGCGATGTTGGCGCGGACGGTGTCGTGCAGGACGAGGGTCTCCTGCGGGAGCAGGGTGACGTACTCGCGCAGGCGGTCCAGGGAGAAGTCGCGCAGCGGGACGCCGTCCAGCGTCACCTCGCCCGCTTCGGGGTCGTAGAAGCGGAGCAGGAGCTTGGAGACCGTGGACTTGCCGGCGCCGCTGGGGCCGGTGAGTATCACCAGTTCGCCGGGGTGGGCCGTGAAGGAGAGGCCCATGAGGGCCGTGGTCTCGGCGCCCGGGTAGCGGAAGGAGACGTCCCTCATTTCGACGACGCCGTCGGGGCGTCCGGTCTGCCGGCCGGAGTGGGCCGGATCGGTGACGGCGGGCCGGGTGTCGAGGATCTCGACGAGCCGTTCAGCGCCGGCCGTGGCGGCGGTGACCAGGAGTCCGAGCTGGGCGAGGCTGCGGACGGGCGGGTAGAGGTAGCTCAACAGGGCGGCGAAGGACAGGAGTTGGCCCAGGGTCATCTGGCCCTCGGATATCTCCCAGACCCCGATGCCGATCACGGCGAGGACGCAGACAGTCTCGATGACCTGGACGAGCTGTCCGTACGCCTGGTTGAGGCGGGCCGAGCGGACGGCGGCCCGGAACCACGCCGACGCCTCCCGGCCGAGCCGACGGCGCTCGGCGTCGTGGCGCCCGTACGCCTGGGTGAGGACGAGGTTGCCGAGCGACTCCTCCACGACGGACGTGACGGCCCCGTCCGCGACCCGGCCCTCGCGGGCCACGGCCTTGACGCCGGCCGAGAACCTCCGGGCCGCGAGCCAGAACAGCGGGGCGAGCACGAAGGTCGCCGCCGCGAGGTCCCAGCGCAGCCAGAACGCGGCCGCCGCGTAGAAGACGGCGCTGAACAGCGCGGACGCCGTGCCGATCAGCCCGGAGACGGCCATCTGCTCGATGGCCTCGACGTCGCCGGTGAGCCGGGAGAGCAGATCGCCCTGCCGGTGGAGCTGGAAGAAGTGCGGGGGCAGCCGCTGCACATGCTCGAACACGTGCTCGCGCAGTCTCATCACGAACCGCTCCGACACCCATACGGCGAGGGAGCCGCCCGCGTAGCCGATCGCGGCGCCCAGGACGGCGATGACCAGCCACTGCACGGCCTGGGTCCAGAAGGCGTCGAGAGAGCCCTTCTGCAGGGCGTTGTCCGTCAGATCGCCGAACAGGAGGATCGCGGAGGTCTCGGCGAGCGCGCCGAGTACGGTGCACAGCCAGACGACCACGAGCCAGCGGCGCAGGCCCCTGGTCATGGGCCAGAAACGGCGGAATGCGGCTCGGGCGGTGAGGAAATGGAAGCCGGAGGCGACGGAATTCCGGATCACCGGAAAACCGTATTCGGACAGCTCCATATCCGGCGGTATTTCACGTGGTAAATGATCCCACGAGGATTCTTCGGACGTTTTCATATTTCTCCCGGGAGGGCCGCCGGAGAACCGGCGGCCCTCCCTTGCCACCTGGGCTTTCAGCCTCAGGCGCCCGGCTGCTGGGGCGCCGGATCACCGGGGCGCGGGCGCCTGCGGCGCTGCTGGGGCGGGGGCGGGGGAACCTGACCGGGGTTCGCGTTCACGTTCGGGTCGGCGTTCCCGTTCCGGCGCGGAACAAGCGGTGCAACTACCCTGAAGGCCATGACGGACTCCTTTCGAGTTTGCGATCACGGGCGATCCCGTCGCCCGATGAGAAAGAAGTTAACACGCCCCTGTGCGAGGCGAACGGAAAACTCGAAATTAAGGGCAGGAATGAAAGCTGTGAAAACCTTGGCATTTCCTGGGTGGGCACACAAGAAAAGGCGTTTTCCCACATCAACGAGAGGGCGGCACCCCCCGCACGGGGTGCCGCCCTCTCTCCGGTGGTCGCCGTATGGTCTAGCGGTGGTCGCTGCCCGCCGACTGGGTGGCCGCGCGACCCGCCTCCAGGCGGGCGACCGGGATGCGGAACGGGGAGCAGGAGACGTAGTCCAGACCCACCTCGTGGAAGAAGTGCACCGACTCCGGGTCACCGCCGTGCTCGCCGCAGACGCCGAGCTTCAGGTCGGGCCGGGTCTGGCGGCCCGCCTCCACGGCGGACCTGACCAGCGAGCCCACGCCGTCCCGGTCGATCGTCTCGAAGGGGCTGACGCCGAAGATGCCCTTCTCCAGGTAGGCCGTGAAGAACGAGGCCTCCACGTCGTCCCGGCTGAAGCCCCACACCGTCTGGGTGAGGTCGTTGGTGCCGAAGGAGAAGAACTCCGCCGCCTCCGCGATCTGCCCGGCCGTGAGGGCGGCGCGCGGCAGCTCGATCATCGTGCCGATGGCCAGCTTCAGCTGCACGCCCGTGGCTGCCTCGACCTCGGCGATGACCTGGTCGGCCTCCTCGCGCACGATCTCCAGCTCCTGGACGGTGCCGACGAGCGGGATCATGATCTCGGCGCGCGGGTCGCCCTTGGCGTTCTTGCGCTCGGCCGCGGCCTCCGCGATCGCCCGCACCTGCATCGTGAACAGACCCGGGATGACCAGGCCCAGACGCACACCGCGCAGCCCCAGCATCGGGTTCTGCTCGTGCAGCCGGTGGACGGCCTGGAGCAGGCGCAGCTCGTTCTCGTGCGGGTCCTTGCGGGACTCGGCGAGGGCGACGCGCACCGACAGCTCGGTGATGTCCGGCAGGAACTCGTGCAGCGGCGGGTCGAGGAGCCGTACCGTCACCGGCAGGCCGTCCATCGCCGAGAACAGCTCGACGAAGTCCTGCTTCTGGAGCGGCAGGAGCTGCTTGAGGGACTCCTCGCGCTCCTCGTCGGTGTCGGCGAGGATGAGGCGTTCCACCAGCTCACGGCGGTCGCCGAGGAACATGTGCTCGGTACGGCAGAGACCGATGCCCTGCGCGCCGAAGCGGCGGGCGCGCAGCGCGTCCTCGGCGTTGTCCGCGTTGGCGCGCACCCGCAGCCGGCGCTTGCGGTCGGCGAAGGCCATGATCCGGTGCACGGCCTCGACCAGCTCGTCGGCGTCCTGGGCGCCCGCGTGCATCCGGCCCTCGAAGTACTCGACGACCGGGGACGGTACGACCGGCACCTCGCCGAGGTACACCTTGCCGTTGGACCCGTCGATGGAGATGAGGTCGCCCTCCTCCACCACCTGCCCGCCCGGCACGGTCATCCGCCGCCGCTTGGTGTCGACCTCCAGCTCCTCCGCACCGCACACACAGGTCTTGCCCATGCCACGCGCGACGACGGCCGCGTGCGAGGTCTTGCCACCGCGACTCGTGAGGATGCCCTCGGCCGCGATCATGCCGTCGAGGTCGTCGGGGTTGGTCTCCCGGCGGACCAGGATGACCTTCTCGCCCGAACGCGACCACTTCACGGCGGTGTACGAGTCGAAGACCGCCTTGCCGACCGCCGCGCCCGGCGAGGCCGCGATGCCCCGGCCGACCTTCTCCACCTTCGCGTCCTCGTCGAAGCGCGGGAACATCAGCTGGGCGAGCTGGGCGCCGGTGACGCGCTGGAGCGCCTCGGTCTCGTCGATCAGCCCCTGGTCCACCAGCTGGGTCGCGATCCGGAAGGCGGCACCGGCGGTCCGCTTGCCCACCCGGGTCTGGAGCATCCACAGCTGCCCGCGCTCGATGGTGAACTCGATGTCGCAGAGATCCTTGTAGTGGTTCTCCAGGGTCTCCATGATCTGCATCAGCTGGTCGTACGACTTCTTGTCGATCTGCTCCAGCTCCGCGAGCGGCACGGTGTTGCGGATGCCCGCGACGACGTCCTCGCCCTGGGCGTTCTGGAGGTAGTCGCCGTAGACGCCCTGGTGGCCGGAGGCGGGGTCGCGGGTGAAGGCGACACCGGTACCCGAGTCCGGTCCGAGGTTGCCGAAGACCATCGAACAGACGTTGACGGCCGTACCCAGATCCCCCGGGATCCGCTCCTGGCGGCGGTAGAGCTTGGCGCGGTCGGTGTTCCAGGAGTCGAAGACCGCGTGGATCGCGAGGTCCATCTGCTCGCGCGGGTCCTGCGGGAAGTCCCGCCCGGCCTCCTTCTTGACGATCTTCTTGAAGGCGGTGACCAGCTTCTTGAGGTCCGCGGCCTCGAGGTCGGTGTCGACCGAGACCTGCTTGACCTCCTTGGCCTTGTCGAGCGCGTCCTCGAAGAGCTCGCCGTCGACGCCCAGGACGGTCTTGCCGAACATCTGGATGAGGCGGCGGTAGGAGTCCCAGGCGAACCGGTCGTCGCCGGCCTGCTTGGCGAGGCCCTGCACGGACTTGTCGGAGAGCCCGATGTTCAGGACGGTGTCCATCATGCCGGGCATGGAGAACTTGGCGCCGGAACGGACGGAGACCAGCAGGGGGTCGTCGGCCTGGCCGAGCTTCTTGCCCATCCGCGTCTCGAGGGCGTCGAGGTGCGCACTCACCTCGTCACGCAGTGCCGCGGGCTCCTCGCCGCTGTCGAGGTAGACCTTGCAGGCGTCCGTCGTGATCGTGAAGCCAGGGGGAACGGGAAGCCCCAGGTTGGTCATCTCGGCGAGGTTGGCGCCCTTGCCGCCCAGGAGGTCCTTGAGGTCCTTGTTTCCCTCGGTGAAGTCGTAAACGAACTTCGCTGCGTGGGGTTCTTTGTTTTCCGACACGGGTCTCGACTCCCTCGGGACGCGGTGGCTGCCCTGACGGGCAGGAACATACCCAGATCAAAGGCGTCTGGGTACGTCTACTCACGCGTCATGCGCCTGTAACCACTCGTCCGCCAGCGGATCGAAAGTCAAAGCTCGGCAAGCAACCAACCGCTTATGTTTTCACTTCTTGAACGCAGCACTGCCCACAAGGGCGGTTTTCCGCTCATCTGAGCAGCCCTCAAGCGCATCTGATTTCGATCGATGAACGATCAAAGGGTGGCACTCGGTGCCACCCTTTGGAGAAGTGCAGTCGCCCAAGATCCGCTCATCCGAGCGCACCCCTTATCAGGCGTGGCGAGAATCACGCTGCCACAGCGGGCCGGATTTCACCATGCGGACGGCCCCCGGACCTGCCTCAAGACCGAAACACGGACGTCACACACCCATCGCCAGCAGCCGTTCCTCGGCCCGCTCGGGCGCGTAGAGATGCTCCACGACCAGCGCACCGGCTCCCACCAGCCCCGCCCGCTCCCCGAGCCGCGAGGTGACCACGTCCAGATGGGCCGTGGAGCGGGGCAGCGCCCGCTGATAGAGGAGCTCGCGCACCCCGGTGAGGAAGGGAGTTCCGGCCAAATCCCCGGCGATCATCAGCACCCCGGGATTGAGCAGCGTCACGACGGTCGCGAGTACGTCCCCCACCTGCCGCCCCGCCTCCCGGGCGAACCCCACCGCCTCCGGATGCCCGGCGGCCAACAACTCCCGCACATCCGAGCCGGAGGCGGCCGGCACCCCGGCCTCGGCAAGCCGCCGCGCGACGGCCCCACCACTCGCCACCGCGGCCAGACACCCGTAGGAGCCACACCGGCAGAGCGCCTCGGCACCGACCCGGATGTGCCCGATGTCCCCGGCACCCCCGTCGGTCCCCCGATAGATCGCCCCGCCGACCACGACCCCCGCACCGATACCGGTCGACACCTTGACCAGCACGAACGCCGAGCAGTCGGCATAGCCGGCGCGCTGCTCGCCGTAAGCCATGAGGTTGGCGTCGTTGTCGACGAGCACCGGCACCCGGCCGGAACCGCTGTGCTCGGCGAAGGCCCTGGCCAGCCGCCCTCGTATGTCGTACCCGTCCCAGCCCGGCATGATCGGCGGCTGCACGACCCGCCCGGTCTCGCTGTCGACGGGCCCCGGCACGGCGAGTCCGATCCCGCAGACCTGGTCGGGCCGCCGCCCCGCCCTGGGCAACAACTCGGCGAACCAGCGGCCGAGTTCGCCCAGTACGGCATCCGGCCCGTCCTCGACGACGAGAACCCCGGCGTGTTCGGCGAGCAGTTCGCCGGTCAGGGTGAGGACGGCGGCGCGGGCGTGCCGGGTGTCGAGGTCGGCGGCGAGGACCACCGCATGCTCGTCGTCGAACTCCAGGGTGATGGAGGGCCGCCCGCCGAGCGGCGAGTCCACCGGACCGCCCGCCCCCTCCCGCAGCCACCCGGCACGGAACAACCGGTCGAGCCGCTGGCCGACGGTGGCGCGGGACATCCCGGTGACCTGCTGGAGGGCTCCGCGCGTGGTCGCGCGTCCGCTTCGCACCAGTTCGAGCAGATCTCCGGCACTCGCCTGTCCTCGCCCGGCCATGCGCACCCCCTTGTGTTTCTCAAGCTTGCATTACATATTGAGTTTTGCGTGTTAAATAGACGTAACCCTACGGTAGCCACGACCGAACCGGTCGGCCGGACGTCTTCGGGGAGCCCCGAGTGGATCGCACTGCCCAGCTCATCAGCCGTGCCTCAGAGCACCTCATTGCATACGATCCACCACCCGTCCCCGACCCGCTGCACGTCGCGGCCTCGCGCGTCCTGGAGGACAACTGGACGGGCGCCTCCACGGTCCCGTCCCGCAGCCTGTACCCGCACCAGTGGTCCTGGGACTCGGCGTTCATCGCGATCGGCCTGCGCCACCTGTCGCCGCTACGGGCGCAGACGGAGCTGGAGACACTGCTGTCGGCCCAGTGGGGGGACGGCCGCATCCCGCACATCGTCTTCAACCCCTCCGTCCCGCTCGACGCGTACTTCCCGAGCCCCGACTTCTGGCGCTCCTCGACCGCGGGGCGCGCTGCGGGCGCCCCGCGCACCGTACAGACCTCGGGCATCGTGCAGCCACCAGTGCACGCGCTCGCGGCCTGGCTGGTGCACTGCGCCGACCCGGGCCTGTCCCGGGCGCGCGGCTTCCTGGCCCGTCTCCACCCCAAACTCGCCGCCTGGCACCGCTACTTGCTGCACCGCCGCGACCTGGGCGGAGCCGGCCTGGCCTCCGTCGTCCACCCCTGGGAACAGGGCATGGACAACAGCCCTTGCTGGGACGCCCCGTTGAGCCGGGTCACACCGGCCCCGGCCCGCTCCTTCCGCCGCGCCGACCTGGACCACGGAGCCGCCGAGGACCGCCCGACGGACCTCGACTACGGCCGCTACGTACGCCTGGCGACGGACTACCGCGACGCCGGCTACGCCGACGGAACATCCCGATTCGCCGTGGAGGACCCGGCGTTCAACGCCCTGCTCATCGCCTCCGAGCACGCCCTGGCCCGCATCGCCGCCGAACTGGGAGCGACCGCCACGGCCCGCCACGCCCGGGCGGAACGCCTGACGACGACGCTGGTGAACCGCCTCTGGGACCCGGCGACACAGATGTTCCTCTGCCGCGACCTGCACAGCCGCAGCCTGATCCCCGAACTCGGCGTCTCCGGCCTGATCCCCCTCCTCCTGCCCACGCTCCCGCGCGAGATCGCCACAGCGCTGATCGGCACGGCCCGCGGCCCCCACTTCGGACTGGGCGGAACCACTCGCCTCCCCCCGTCCTACGACCTCCTCGGCGAGGCCTTCGATCCGCACCGCTACTGGCGGGGCCCGGCCTGGTTCAACACAAGCTGGCTGATCGAACGCGGCCTGCGCACGCAGGGCGAACCGGAACACGCCGACGCACTGCGCACGGCCCTCCTCTCCACCGCCGCCACCTCGGGCTTCGCCGAGTACGTCGACCCGTACACGGGCGAGCCCTGCGGTGCACCCGACTTCAGCTGGACCGCCGCGCTCGCGCTGGATCTGCTCCATGTGCGCCCCGAGGACGGCGTGTCCTCAACCGCCACCGGCACGTTCGACATGAGTGAAAAGGGAGGGATCCGGGGATGAGTGACCGGCAGCATCTGCTCGTGCACGGCGGGACGTTCGCGGCCGTGGGCGACAGCGGGGACATCAGCGGCGTCCGGGGGTCCGGCTCCCCGGACGGGTTATTCGTGCGCGACGCCCGGCACCTGAGCCGTTGGCAACTGACGGTCGACGGCGCGGTGCCGGAGTCGCTCACGCCGGTCGCGGACGGGGACACGGCACGCTGTGTCCTCGTCCCGCGCGGCGGACGCCAGGAGCCCCCGCGTACACGATCTTCCGCGAACAGGCGGTAGGAGAAGCCGCGTTCGTCGAATCGATCCGCATCACCAGCAACCGCCCCACCCCCACCACCGTCCGCCTCGCGCTCACCGCGGACGCCGACTTCACCGACCAGTTCGAACTCCGCTCCGACCACCGCACCTACACCAAGATCGGCGCGACCCGCTCCCGCCAGGTCCTGGACGACGGCGTGGAGTTCACCTACCAGCGCGGCGAATGGCGCTCCTGTACGACGGTCACGGCCGAGCCCGCCCCGGACGCCGTCGAAGAGACAGGCACAGGCGCCCGCCGCCTCGTCTGGACCCTGGACCTCCCCCCGCACGGCACCACACACCTCACCCTCCGGGTGATGGCAAGGCCGCACGGCGACAAACGAGCCCTACGAGTCCCGGCCTCCCCCGCAGCCATGACCGAACAACTCCTCTCCCTGGAGGGCGAGTTCGTGGAGGGCGTCGCCTTCCCGACCGGCTGGCCGGAGCTGGCGGCGGCCTGCGCCCGAGGCCTCGCCGACCTGGCCTCGCTCCAGGTCCCCGCGACGGGCCCGGACGGCGAGGAACTCCGCGTCCCCGCCGCAGGCGCCCCCTGGTTCCTGACCCTCCTGGGCCGAGACGCCCTGCTCACCTCCCTCTTCGCCCTCCCCTACCGCCCCCAGCTGGCAGCCGCCACCCTCCCCGCCCTGGCCGCCACCCAGGCGACCGAGACGAGCACGGACTCCGTGGCCCAGCCCGGCAAGATCGTGCACGAGGTACGCCACGGCGAGCTGGCGCACTTCGGCCAGGTCCCGTACGCCCGCTACTACGGCTCGGTGGACGCGACCCCCCTCTTCCTCATCCTCCTCGGCGCCTACACCGAACACACAGCCGACACGACCCTCGCCCACCGCCTCGAACCCCACGCCCGCGCGGCGATCGGCTGGATGCTGGACCACGGCGGCCTCACCTCCCGCGGCTACCTCGTCTACCGCGCCGACCAGGGCGGCCTCGCCAACCAGAACTGGAAGGACTCCCCCGGCGCGATCTGCTCCGCCGACGGAACCCGCGCCACCGGCGCGGTGATGGCGGCCGGAGCCCAGGGCTACGCCTACGACGCCCTGCGCCGCACAGCGTGGATGGCCCGCACGGTCTGGTCGGACGAGACCTACGCGGCCCTCCTGGAACAGGCGGCAGCCGACCTCCGCGACCGCTTCCAGCAGGACTTCTGGATGCGGGACCGTTCCTTCCCCGCGCTCGCCCTGGACGGCGAGGGACACCAGCTCGACGCACTCGCGTCGGACGCCGGACACCTGCTCTGGTCGGGCCTCCTCGACAAGGAGTACGGCGAGCTGGTGGGCCGACGCCTGCTGGAACCGGACTTCTTCTCCGGCTGGGGTGTACGCACCCTCGCCGCCGGCCAGGCGGCGTACCACCCCCTCTCCTACCACCGCGGCTCGGTCTGGCCGCACGACAACGCACTGATCACCCTCGGCCTGGCCCGCTACGGCCTGCACGACGAGGCCCGGTCGGTCGCACACGCCCTCGTCGACGCGGCGACCGCGACGGGGCATCGGCTGCCGGAGGTCATCGCCGGGTACGGGCGGGACTCGCATGCGGAGCCGGTGCCGTATCCGCATGCGTGTGTGCGGGAGGCTCGGTCCGCGGCGGCGCCGCTGGCTTTGTTGACGGCCGTCGGGGGCGCCTAGTCGCGGGGCGGATGAGGTGCTTGGCGACCGCGGGGCCCGTCGTGGCTGGTCGCGCCCACGCGGCGGAGCCGCAAATTGATACAGCCCCGCGCCCCTTGGCGGCGTTGACCAGCCGTTTGCCGGGTGTTTGCCCGGAGTCGTGAACACCGGGCACAAGTCGGCCGTACGGGATGGTGGCGGGCCAAACGGGTCCTGAACCGAGGACCCTGCCTCCCCAGCGTGGCCCGCCAGCCAGCCACTCAGCACAGGCCTGCCACGGAAGGACCCTCGGGTGCCCGTCTTCACGCGCCTTCGTCAACAGCCGGACACATCACCCGAGATCGAGCCGGAAGAGACCACCGAGCAGGCCCCGGCCGCCCCTCGCACTCTGCGCAGCCGCCTCTCCGACTTCCGCGACCGGCATCCCACCGCCACCCGCAACACCCGCTGGACGATCACGATCCTCGCGGCCGTTCTCGTGCTCGGCGCGCTCCTGCTCCCCAACCGGATCGAGGCGCTGCACACCGACCGGTTCACCCGGATACCCGTGGAGGCCATCCTCGGAGCGGCCGTCGCACTCGCGCTGCCGCGCCGACCCCGCCTGATCGTGGCCGTGGTGTCCGGAGTGGCGCTCGGGGCGATGACGATCCTGAACCTGCTGGACATGGGGTTCCTGGAGTACCTCGGACGGGCCTTCAACGTCGTACTGGACTGGGAGTTGCTCCCCGACGCCCAGTCGTACGTCGAAGACGCGATGGGCAAGACAGTGGCAATCGCGGCAACCATCGGCGTCTTCGTCCTGATCTTCCTCCTCCTCTCCCTCATGGCGCTGGCGATGGTCCGCCTGAGCAACGTCCTGGCCCGCAACAAGCAGACGGCCACCCGCGGCACCCTGATCGCCACCGTCGTATGGGTCCTGTGCTCGGCGCTGGGACTACAGGTCTCCGGGGTACCGATCGCATCGGACCGTACGGCCGGGGCGGTGGCCATCCAGGCCCGGCGGGTGCACGACACCCTGCGGGACGAGGCCGAGTTCCAGAAGATCGCCAAGGTCGACGCCTTCGGCAACACACCGCCCAGCCAGCTGGTCCCCGACCTGCGCGGCAAGGACATGATCTTCACCTTCATCGAGAGTTACGGCCGCAGCGCGATCGAGGACCCGGTAGAGGCCCCCGGCGTGGACGCAACGCTCGACGCCCGCACCAAGGCCCTGGCCAAGGCGGGCTTCCACGCCAAGAGCGGCTGGCTCACCTCCGCCACCTACGGCGGCAGCAGCTGGCTCGGCCACTCCACCACCATGTCGGGCCTGTGGATCAGCAACCAGCAGCGCTACCGCACGCTCATGGCGAGCGACCACATGAGCCTGACCGAGGCCTTCAAGAAGACGGGTGACTGGGACACGGTCGGCATCATGCCGGGCGTACAGAAGAGCTGGCCGGAGTCGAAGTTCTACGGCCTGGACTCCTACCGCAACGCCTTCCAGATGGGCTACAAGGGCCCGAAGTTCAGCTGGTCGACGATGCCCGACCAGTACGCGCTCCAGCAGTTCCAGAACCTGGAGCACAGCAAGAAGCGCAGCAAGCCCCTGATGTCCCTGGTCATCCTGACCTCAAGTCACCAGCCCTGGGCCCCGATCCCCAAGATGGTCCCCTGGAACGACCTGGGCGACGGCTCGGTCTTCAACTCGATCCAGAAGGCCGGCAAGAACCCGTCGGACATCATCACCAGCTCCCCCAAGTCCCAGGCGGAGTACGGCAAGTCGGTCCAGTACTCGGTGACGGCCCTCACCGAATGGCTGGAGCGCTACGGCACCAAGGACACGGTCCTGGTCTTCCTCGGCGACCACCAGCCGATAGCCCGGGTCAGCGGCAACAAGGCCAGCCGCGACGTCCCGATCTCGATCGTCGCCAAGGACCCCAAGGTCCTGGACAAGATCAACGACTGGAACTGGACCGACGGCCTTCGCCCCGCGCACAACGCCCCGGTGTGGAAGATGAGCTCGTTCCGCGACAAGTTCCTGACGGCGTACGGCTCGACTCCGCACCCGAAGAAGGGGTGACACGGCAGTAGGCGGCTGCGGCCCGGCGGGGGCTGGTCGCGCAGTTCCCCGCGCCCCTGATGCGCCCCCGAAGGGGCGCATGAGCAGCCGCGTACGGCGAGAAGGGGACGGGGCGGGGGTGTCCGCCCGCAGCGGTTGGCGCGTCAACACCGTCCCCCATCCGACCAACCGATTCCGCGCCGTTCCGAGGACGGACACCCCCGCCCCGGCCCCGCCCCCCCACCCAACCGCAGGCGCTACACGAGCCCCCACCGAACCCGCACAGGCGCCGCAGGCATCGACCTCAACCCCCCGACGTGTCGAGCTCCGCATCCTCACCGATCCCCGCACAGTCGTACGGGTCCTTCAGCCAACCGTCAGGCAGCACAACCCTGTTGTTCCCGGACGTACGCCCACGCGGCCCATCCGCCCCCACCGGCCACGGCTGATCAAGGTCCAACTCGTCCAGCCCCGCCCGGAGTTCCGCCAGAGACGAAGTGATCGCCAGCCGCTTGCGCATCTCGCTCCCGACCGCGAACCCCTTCAGATACCAGGCGACATGCTTACGGAAGTCGACAACACCCTTCGACTCGTCGCCGATCCACTCCCCGAGCAACGCCGCATGCCGGACCATGATGTCGGCAACCTGGCGCAGAGAGGGCTTCAGGGTCTCCTGTTCCCGGCCTTCGAACGCGGCCACCAGGTCCGCGAAGAGCCACGGACGGCCCAGGCAGCCACGGCCGACGACGACTCCGTCGCAGCCGGTCTCGCGGACCATCCGCAGCGCATCCCCGGCCGACCAGATGTCCCCGTTCCCCAACACCGGAATCTCCGGCACGTGCTCCTTCAACCGAGCGATGGCCTCCCAGTCGGCCGTACCCCCGTAGTGCTGCGCAGCCGTACGCCCATGCAACGCGATCGCCGTAACCCCCTCCTCCACCGCGATACGCCCGGCGTCGAGGTACGTGATGTGATCGTCGTCGATCCCCTTGCGCATCTTCATCGTGACCGGCAACTCCCCGGCCCCCGAAACGGCCTCCCGCAGAATCGCCCGGAGCAGGTTCCGCTTGTACGGCAGCGCAGACCCGCCCCCCTTCCGCGTGACCTTCGGCACAGGGCACCCGAAGTTCAGGTCGATATGGTCGGCCAGCCCCTCCTCCGCGATCATGCGGACGGCCTTGCCGACAGTCGCCGGATCGACGCCGTACAGCTGAATCGACCGCGGCTTCTCACTCGCGTCGAAGTGGACCAGCTGCATGGTCTTCTCGTTGCGCTCGACCAGCGCCCGAGTAGTGATCATCTCGCTGACGAACAGCCCCTTGCCCCCACTGAACTCTCGGCACAAGGTCCGAAAGGGAGCATTCGTGATCCCGGCCATGGGCGCCAGGACAACGGGCGGACTGACAGCATGCGGACCGATCCGCAAGGGAGACAAGGGCGTGGACATTGCCCCATCATCGCGCACCAACAGCGATCATGTACCAACCATTAGTTAGCGGCACTATTAGTTAGACACACTATCGAAGTCGGCGTACGCTGGACCGCATGCCCGAGCTCAGCCCCCGCCGACGCCTCCTGGTCCTAGCGATCTGCTGCATGAGCCTGCTGATCGTGAGCCTCGACGTCACCGCCCTGAACGTCGCCCTCCCGTCGATGCAGCACGAACTCGACGCCACCACGTCGGGTCTCCAGTGGACGATCGACGCGTACACACTGGTGCTGGCCTCGCTGCTGATGCTGGCCGGCTCCACCGCGGACCGGATCGGCCGCAAGAAGGTCTTCATGGCGGGCCTGGTGGTCTTCTCCCTGGGCTCGCTGCTCTGCTCCCTCGCCCCCAGCCTCGACGCACTGATCGTCTTCCGGATGCTCCAGGCAATCGGCGGCTCGATGCTCAACCCGGTGGCGATGTCGATCATCACGAACACGTTCACGGACGCACGTGAGCGCGCACGGGCGATCGGCGTGTGGGGTGCGGTCGTCGGCATATCGATGGCGGCGGGCCCGCTCGTCGGAGGCGCGCTGGTGGAGTCGATCGGCTGGCGCTCGATCTTCTGGGTCAACATCCCGGTGGGCCTGACAGCACTGCTCCTCACCCTCCGCTACGTCCCCGAGTCCCGCGCCCCCAAGGCCCGCCGCCCCGACCCGGTAGGCCAGTTCCTGGTCATCGCGCTGTTCGGCTCTCTGACGTACGGGATCATCGAGGCGCCGGCCTCGGGGTTCACCTCGGTCCTGCCGTTCGCGGTGATCGCCGCGGCCGCACTGGCGGGACTGCTGTGGTACGAGCCTCGCCGCGACGAACCCCTCATCGACCTGCGGTTCTTCCGCTCGGTGCCGTTCAGCGGGGCAACCGTCATCGCGATCGGCGCGTTCGCCTCACTCGGCGGTTTCCTGTTCCTGTCGACGCTGTATCTCCAGAACGTACGAGGGTACGACGCGCTCCACGCGGGGCTGTGGATGCTGCCCATGGCGGTGCCGATGTTCCTGTGCGCGCCGCTGTCCGGACGACTGGTCGGCAGTCGCGGACCGCGGCTGTCCCTGGTCATCGCGGGAGCGACGATGACGGCGAGCGCGATACTCTTCGCGGCGTTCGACGCGGAGTCGTCCGACGTCACGCTGTTCCTGGGGTACGTCGTGTTCGGGATCGGGTTCGGGTTCGTGAACGCGCCGATCACCAACACGGCCGTCTCGGGGATGCCACGCGCCCAGGCCGGCGTCGCGGCCGCCGTCGCCTCCACGAGCCGGCAGTTGGGGCAGACGCTCGGGGTCGCCGTCGTGGGGGCGGTGCTGGCCTCCGGCGTGGGGTCGTCGTCGTACAAGTCGGCGTTCGAGTCGGCTGCCGTGCCGGCCTGGTGGATTCTCGTGGGCTGCGGGGTCGTCGTGCTTGTGCTCGGCGCGTTGACGAGCGGACGGTGGGCTCGGAAGACGGCCGAACGTGCGGCCGATCAGCTGGAGTCCCCGGAGGTACGCCAAGCCGCAGGGGTCAACGCGTAGTTCGGCTCAGGGCGTTGCCCTCTCCAGCGCTATACGGTGCAGCCGCTCCAACCGCTCCCGGGACTGCTCGTCCGCCGGCGCATACGTGACCATCCGCGGCCCCAACTCCGGCCCCAGCCACAGATCGGTGTGATCGACGGTCACCCGCCCGACATACCGGTTGTCGAACTCCTTCCGCTTCGTGCTCGGCGCGATCACCTCATGCCGGTCCCACACCTCGCAGAACTCCGCCGACTCCGCCCGCAGCCGCTTCAGCAGCATCTTCCAGGCGGGCTCGGCGAGATGCCCCGCCATCGCCGCACGGAACCGCGCGGCCATCATCCGCTGGGCGTCCTGCAGATGCACGATCGAGGACTGCCACTCGGCGTTCGTGTAGGAGAGAACCAACGCGTTGCGGTCCTGCGGCGGCACCGCGTCCATGTCGCACAACAGCAGCCCGTACGTGCGGTTGTGGGCGAGGATGTCGTACCGGCTGTTCTGCACGCTCACCGGCACCGGATCCAGCTGCGCCAGCAGCGCCCGCACCGCCGGAGTGATCGAAGGGCACGTGGTGGCCGGCGTCGGGTCGATCTGGCCGGCCAGCTGGAAGAGATGGGCGCGCTCCCCCGGATCAAGGAACAAGGCGCGAGCCAGGGCGTCCAGGACCTGGACGGAGACCTGGATGTCCCGGGCCTGTTCGAGCCACGTGTACCAGGTGACCCCGACCGCGGCGAGCTGTGCGACCTCCTCGCGGCGCAGACCGGGCGTGCGGCGCCGGCGGCCGCGCGGCAGGCCGACCTGTTCCGGGGTGATGTGCTCACGACGGTGCCGGAGGAACCCCGCGAGCTCATGCCGCCGGATCGAACCGGCAGCGTCCCGGCTCACCACCGAACCGGCCACGTCCCTGCTCACCGGGGTACCAGTACCACGTACTGCCTGCTCCTGGGCCATCGTCACCATGCCTCCAGCCTGCCTCCCCACGGACCCTGTTTCCAGGTAGTGGTTCTACCAGGATAAGAAGACTCTGGTACCAGCCTGGGAACGGGCGCACGCTCGTAGGCGTGACCGAAACCATCACCTCGCGCACCACCGCCCGCTCCCCGGCGACCCCACCCACCCTCGGCGGCCTCGGACTGTTCACCGTGCTGCTCGCCGCCGCACTCCCCCTCATCGACTTCTTCATCGTCAACGTGGCCCTGCCGACGATCGGCAGGGACCTCCACGCGAGCGAGTCCGTGCTCGAACTCGTCGTCGCCGGTTACGGGTTGGCGTACGCCGTCCTCCTGGTCCTCGGCGGCCGGCTCGGCGACCTGTTCGGGCGGCGCCGCTTCTTCCTCGGCGGCATGGCGGCCTTCGGCCTGACCTCGCTGGCGTGCGGGCTCGCGCCGAGCGCCTGGACCCTGGTCGCGGCGCGGGTCCTCCAGGGTGCCGCGGCGGCCGCGATGCTGCCGCAGATCCTCGCCACCATCCAGTCGGCCACCGCGGGCCCGCGCCGGGCCAGGGCGATGGGCCTGTACGGCGCCACGGCGGGCCTGTCCATGGTCGCCGGGCAGATCCTCGGCGGGGTCCTGGTGGCCGCCGACATCGCCGGCACCGGCTGGCGCTCGGTCTTCCTGGTGAACGTCCCGGTTGTCGTCGTAGGCCTCGTCCTGGCGGCCCGAGCCGTCCCCGAGACCCGCTCCCAGCACCCGGAGCCGGTCGACGGCCCCGGCACCGTCCTGCTGACCGCGGCCCTGCTCGCCCTGCTGGCCCCGCTCACCGAGGGCCGGACGGCGGGCTGGCCGCTGTGGACGTGGCTGTCGCTGGCGGCGTTCCCGTTCCTGGCGGCCGCCTTCTACCTGGTCGAACGCCGGGAGGACCGGCGCGGCCGTACCCCCCTCGTCCCGCCGAGCCTGTTCCGGCTGACCTCCCTGCGGCGCGGGCTGGTGATGATCCTGCCGTTCTCGGTCGGGTTCAGCGGATTCATGTTCGTGATCGCGGTGGCCCTGCAGCGGGGCGCCGGGCTGGGCCCGGTCCCGGCAGGGATGGCGCTGGCCCCGATGGCGGTCGTGTTCTTCTTCGTCTCGCTGGCCGGCCCGCGCCTCGTCGCCCGCTACGGCACCCGGATCGTGACGGCCGGCGCGCTGCTCCAGGCGGCCGGCGTCGGCCTGATGGCCCTCGCGGCCTGGCGGGCCTGGCCGGACCTCGGCTTCGTCGAGCTGCTCCCCGGAGCCGCCCTCGCCGGAGCGGGCCAGGCGCTCCAACTCCCCATCATCTTCAGGGTGGTGCTGTCCGAGGTGGAGCCCGCGCGGGCCGGCGTCGGCAGTGGCGTGATGATGACGACCCAGCAGTCGGCCCTCGCCCTCGGCGTCGCCGCTCTCGGCACCCTCTTCCTCTCCCTGGTCCCGCACCTGGGCATGCGCGACGCGCTGGTCGTCACGCTCCTCACCCAGCTGGGCTGCGTGGCCCTGACCGGCCTGCTGAGCCTGCGGCTGCCGAGGACGATCGGCTGAGCGGAGTTCACCTGACGTCTTGCGAGGATGCCCCGGCGTTCACGTCGGGGTGGGGGTACCTCCCACTTGCGGGGGAGAAGCGCATCCTGTGGCAGCGACGCGCAGTGTCGCCGCATTCCGGCTCCTGGCACGGAGTGCCGATCGCGAAGGCCCGGCGGAGCCGGGGTGAAGGCGAACGCGTGTGCGCGTGATCGCTGGCAGGGGTGATCGTGGCGTGAAGTGCGGGCAGGTGTGCGGGTCTCGCTCGTATGGTCGTTTCCGGTGAGGGGCGCATGACCGGAACAGCGGCCCGGGCGGGGGTGGGGACGTGGCGGCCAGGACGGCAACAGGCGGTGAGGGCGTGGGGTGTGCCCGCTTCACCTACCGGTTGCGGGTATCGGCAACCGCTGAGGCGGCGCTGGGCGCGGAGTGGGGCCGGTGCCGGTGGATCTGGAACGAGGCCGTAGCCCAGTCGATCGCCGTCCACCAGCACAACGTCGCGCATCCGCAGGACAAGCAGACGTGTGGTCCGGCCCAACTGGACAAGATGCTCACCCAGGCACGGGCCGTGACCCCGTGGCTGCGGGCGGGCAGTTCGGTGCCGCAGCAGCAGATGATCCGGGATTTCGGGAAGTCCCGCACCAAGGCGCTCAAGGACGTCATGGAGCGGCGGCCGATGCGGCAGCGGGCCGGGATGCCGGGCTTCAAGAAGAGGCACGAGACGCGCCCGAGCCTGAACTACACCCGGCGCGGCTTCCAGTTGAAGGATGACGGCCGGCTGCATCTGGCGGGCGGCGTCGTGCTGACCGTGGTGTGGTCGCGTCCGCTGCCCGCCGCCCCGTCCAGCGTCCGCGTCTTCCAGGACAGTCTCGGCCACTGGTACGCGAGCTTCGTGATGCCCGCCGCCGTCGAACCGCTGCCGGCAACGGGCGCAGTGATCGGCGTTGACTGGGGTGTGCGGGAGATCGCCACCACCACCTCCGATCCGCACGATCTACCGCATCCCGAGCACGGCAAGAAGGCCACGGCGAAGCTGTCCCGATACGACCGGATGATGGCCCGCCGCAAGCCGAAGAAGGGACAGCCCGCCTCGCGCGGCTACCGGGCCGCGAAACACCTGCGCGCCAAGGCACACAAGAAGGTCGCCCGGCAGCGCGAGGACACCGCCCGCAAGTGGGCCAAGCAAGTCACCCGGGATCACGACGTGCTCGCGGTGGAGGACTTCAAGCCCAAGTTTCTGGCCAAGTCGACCATGTCGAAGAAGGCCACGGACGCCGCCATCGGCGTCACCAAGCAGGCCCTGCTCCACATGGCCCGCAAGCACGGCAGGATCGTGCATCTGGTCCATCCCACATGTACCACGATGGACTGCGCAGAGTGCGGTGCGAGAACCAAGCACCAACTCCCGCTGGGCGTGCGCACCTACACCTGCACCGCGTGCGGACACGTCTCGCCCAGAGACAAGAACTCCGCGCGCGTGATGCTCGTCAGGGCGGGTTTGAGCCCTGCTGGTGCCGAGGGCACAAGACCGGACGGAACGCGGTTCCGCCCGGCAGCCTGAGCCAGGAATCCCCTCCCCCTCAAGGGAGGGGAGCATTCAAGGATTGGATAACTCGCCGTGCAGATTCTCCTGTTGATGTTGTTCTTGCTGCACACTCCAAGCCGGAGGCGAGGTTTCATGCTGCAGATCAACACGAGCAAGGTGAGCCGCTGGGACCAACACGGCCGCGAACACGTCGTCCAGGTGCTGCGCAGAGGCCCGCAGCGCACGATCAGATGCAACACGTGCGGCTGGCGCAAGGGGGCGCAGTTTCTGCCCTGGCTGAAAGCGGAGGAGCATCTCGCCGAGGCCCACCAGGCGACGGTGTACCCGTCGGACGCCTAGGACACCCCTAGGCCCGCAGGCCGCGCATCAGTAGATCCACCAGGGCCTCGAACTCCCCCAGCACGCCCGGTCGTTCCCACTCCTTGGCGTAGCCCGGGTCGTGGAAGCAGGCGGTGGCCTGGAAGAGGGCGCGGGCGGCGGTCTCCGGGTCCTCGACCGCGAAGGTGCCCGCCCGCACGCCGGCCCGCAGGATCTCGGTCAGCTGGCCGGTCAGCTCGGCGAGGTGGCCGGACACCACCTCGCCGGCGTCCTCGGCCAGCACCGAGTAGGTCGCGAAGAGTTCGGGATCGCCGCCCGCCTTGCGGCGCTTGGCGGCGAAGAGCGCCGCGAGCCACTCGCGCAGCCGCGCCTCCGGGTCGCGTTCGGTGGCACCGGCGATCTCGGCCAGCAGCTCCGTCGTCAGGTCCAGCCAGCGCTTGGTCACCGCCTCCCGCAGCGCGGCCTTCGTCCGGAAGTGCCGGTAGACGCTGCCGTGACTGACGCCGAGCGCACGCGCCACGTCGACCACGGTGGCCTTCGCGGGGCCGTGGCGGCGCAGCACTTCCTCGGTGGCGGCGAGGATGCGCTCGGCGGTCAGGGCTTCGCTGGTGGCAGGCATGTCTAGACGGTACCCGGCACCACGATCAGCGTTCGCTGTCGAGCATGGCCATCTGCGCGGGGGCGTACCGCTCACCGGCCGCCGCGTCCGCGGGTACGGCGGCCTCGATGGCGGCGAGGTCGGCCGCGTCCAGGGTCACGTCCAGGGCGCCGAGGGCCTCGCCGAGCCGCTCGCGGGTGCGGGCGCCGACCAGCGGCACGATGTCCTCGCCCCTCGACAGCACCCAGGCGATGGCGATCTGGGCGACGGAGACGCCCTTCTGCTCGGCGACCTTGCGCAGGGACTCGACCAGGGTGAGGTTGTGCCGGAGGTTGTCGCCCTGGAAGCGGGGGGTGTGCGCCCGGAAGTCGTTCGCGCCGAACCCCTGGTCGGCGGTGACATGGCCGGAGATCAGCCCGCGGGAGAGCACGCCGTACGCGGTGACGGCGATACCCAGTTCGCGCAGGGTGGGCAGGATCTCCCGCTCGGGGCCGCGGGAGATGAGCGCGTACTCGATCTGGAGGTCGGCGATCGGGGCGGTGGCGGCTGCCCGGCGGATGGTCTCGGCGCCGACCTCGCTCAGGCCGATGTGGCGGACGTACCCCTGCTCGACGAGTTCCGAGATGGCGCCGACGGTCTCCTCGATCGGCACGTTCGGGTCTAGCCGGGCGGGGCGGTAGACGTCGATGTGGTCGACGCCGAGGCGCTGGAGGGAGTAGGCGGCCCAGGTCTTCACGGCGGACGGGCGGGTGTCGTAGCCGAGCCAGGCGCCGTCCGGGCCGCGGTGGGCGCCGAACTTCACGCTGGTCAGCGCGTTCTCCCGGAGGGCGGCCGGGGCGGTGCGCAGGGCCTCGGCGATCAGCAGTTCGTTGTGGCCCATGCCGTAGAAGTCGCCGGTGTCGAGCAGGGTCACGCCGGCTTCCAGGGCGGCGTGGATGGTGGCGATGGACTCGGCACGGTCCGAGTCGCCGTACATACCGGACATGCCCATGCAGCCGAGGCCGAGGGCGGCGACCCGGGGGCCGGTGGTTCCGAGGTTTCGCGTCTGGATCGTCATGACGTTCACCCTGCCATGACAGCTGACAGATTTCAATATCTGTCATTCCAACTTTCCTCATCATGGTCCAGACCTATTGACGAGAGGTCTGGACCACGAGCACTGTCATGCCTACGACACCTCACCGCACCCCCACCGGGAGGCCTCGCATGATCCGTCGCACCCTGAGCCTGCTCGCGGCCACGCTCGCGACCGCCTGTCTCACCCAACTCCCCGCCGCCGCCCCCGCGTCCGCCGCCGACACCTGCGCCGTGAAGTCGAAGCCCGCCGGCAAGGTCCTCCAGGGCTACTGGGAGAACTGGGACGGCTCCGCCAACGGCGTCCACCCGCCCTTCGGCTGGACCCCCATCACCGACTCCCGTATCGCCGCGCACGGTTACAACGTGATCAACGCGGCCTTCCCGGTCATCCGCTCGGACGGGACGGCCCTGTGGGAGGACGGCATGGACAGCGGGGTGAAGGTGGCCACCCCCGCGGAGATGTGCGCGGCCAAGGCGGCCGGCCAGACGGTCCTGCTGTCGATCGGCGGCGCGGCGGCGGGCATCGACCTCAACTCCACCGCCGTGGCGGACAGGTTCGTCGCGACGATCGTGCCGATCCTGAAGAAGTACAACTTCGACGGCATCGACATAGACATCGAGACGGGCCTGGTCGGCAGCGGCAGCATCGGCCAACTCTCCACGTCCCAGGCCAACTTGATCCGCATCATCGACGGGATCCTGGCGCGGATGCCGTCCGGCTTCGGTCTCACGATGGCCCCGGAGACGGCGTACGTCACCGGCGGCGGCATCACCTACGGCTCGATCTGGGGCGCGTACCTGCCGATCGTCAAGAAGTACGCCGACAACGGCCGCCTGTGGTGGCTGAACATGCAGTACTACAACGGCAGCATGTACGGCTGCTCCGGCGACTCCTACTCGGCCGGCACCGTCGCCGGCTTCACCGCCCAGACCGACTGCCTCAACAAGGGCCTGGTCGTGCAGGGTACGACGGTCAGGGTGCCGTACGACAAGCAGGTACCGGGCCTGCCCGCGCAATCGGGCGCGGGCGGCGGCTACATGTCACCGTCCCTGGTCTCCCAGGCCTGGAAGCACTACGGCACCTCCCTCAAGGGCCTGATGACCTGGTCGATCAACTGGGACGGCTCGAAGAACTGGACCTTCGGCGACAACGTGAAGTCCCTGCAGGGACGTTAACGGGCCGTCAGGGCGAGCTTCGCGCCCAGCGCCACGAACGACCCGGCGAAGCCGCGCCGCAGCCACGTCATCACGCGCGGCCGTGAGGTGACGTGGCTGCGGACCGAGGCCGCGAGGACGCCGTACCCGGCGAAGACCACGAAGGTCGCCAGCATGAAGACGCCGCTGAGGCCCAACATCCTTGGCAGGGCGTGCGGTTGGGCCGGGTCGACGAACTGCGGCAGGAACGCGAAGAAGAAGATCGTCAGCTTGGGGTTGAGGAGGTTCACCAGCACGCCCCGCACGATCACGCGGCGCGCGGAGACGGGCGCGGACTCCCGTTCGACGTCGATCACCGTCCGGTCCCGCGCGGTCGCCCACGCCATGTAGAGCAGGTAGGCGACACCGGCGTACTTGACGATCCGGAACGCGGTGGCGCTCGCGTTCAGCAGCGCGGCCATCCCGGTGACGGTGGCCAGGATGTGCGGCACGATCCCGAGCGTGCAGGCGAAGGCGGCGACCACGCTCGCGCGCCGGCCCCGGGAGAGTCCGGCGGCGAGGGTGTAGACGACGCCGGTGCCCGGGGTGGCGACGACGACGAGGGTGGTGAGGAGGAAGGCGAGGCTCATGCGGCCAGCCTTTCGTGGCCGCGCCGCGGGATACAGGGCCAATCGCCCGCCGAACTCGGGGACCAATGGGCGCCACTCCGTTGGACAGCGCCGACCCTCGCTCGGAGAATTGGAAGTGTCGGCGAGCAGCCTCCCCGGCGGCGCCTGCCGTCGGCCTCGCGGTACTCCGCGCCGCCCGAGGAGGCGCGCCATGACCGTCCGCATCGGCACCTTCAACACGGAGAACCTGTTCCGCCGGCCCACGGCGTTCCGCCTGGCCGACCCGGCGAAGCGCGAGGAAGTCCTCGGCGACTTCGCCCAGTTGGTCGGCCTCCTCGACCACGCGGTGTACACGGACCAGGACAAGCAGGAGATCGCGCGGATCGTCGAGAAGCACCGGGCGTACGACATCGACCCGAAGAACCCTCCGCCGATCTACGTCAACCAGTCCCGCCCCGGCAAGGACTCCGGGCTGTTCAAGACGACCGGCACCGGGAAGAACACCCGCGTCGAGGTCACCGCCAAGGGCCGTGCCGCATGGTCCGGTTGGGCCGAACTGGGGCAGGACGACCTCGATCTGGACGTGGTGCGCAACACCGGCCGCGTGGTCTCGGAGGTCGACGCCGACATCCTGCTCACCGCGGAAGTCGAGGACCGGCTCACCCTGGAACGCTTCAACACACAGGTCCTGGCCGGGGCGCTCGGCAGGCGGCCGTACCCTTACAACCTGCTGATCGACGGCAACGACCCCCGGGGCATCGACATCGGGATCCTCAGCCGGCACCCGATCACCTCCGTGCGGTCCCATATCTTCGACACCGACCCGGAGCGCCCCGAGGACCGCCTCTTCAGCCGGGACTGCCCCGAGTTCGAGATCAGGCTCGACGGCACGCCCCTGGTGATCCTCGGCAACCACCTGAAGAGCAAGTTCCACGACGATCCGGAGTTGCGGCTGGCCCAGGCGAAGCGGGTCGCGGAGATCTACCGGGCCGCGCTGGAGCGCTCCCCGCACGTCATGGTCGCCGGGGACCTCAACGACGACCCCGACAGCGAGGCGGCCGCGGTGCTGCGGGACACCGGTCTGCGCGACGTGATGAGTCACCACTCCTACCGTGGCGTGCCCGGCACCCACGGTGAGTGCAGGAGCGAGCGCGACAAGCTCGACTACCTGCTGCTCCCGCCGCCGCTGTGGCAGGAGGTGCAGCACGTCGGCCTGGAGACCCGCGGGATCTTCGCGGACGGCATCAAGTCCTTCGACACCGTGACGTCGAAGACCAACGCGGCGTCCGACCACGCGGCCCTCTACGTGGACCTGGACCTGTAGACACGACGGTGCCGGGCCCCCGGAGGGACCCGGCACCGGTGGCGAGGAAGGTCAGGCGCCGATCAGGCGGCCCGCGAGGTAGCCCTCGATCTGATCCAGCGACACGCGCTCCTGCTTCATCGAGTCGCGCTCGCGGACCGTCACCGCGTTGTCGTCCAGGGTGTCGAAGTCGACGGTCACGCAGAACGGCGTACCGATCTCGTCCTGGCGGCGGTAGCGGCGGCCGATGGCGCCCGCGTCGTCGAAGTCGATGTTCCAGTTCTGCCGCAGCGCCTGGGCGAGACCCTTGGCCTTCGGGGACAGCTCCGGGTTGCGGGACAGCGGGAGCACCGCGACCTTCACCGGCGCCAGGCGGTGGTCGAGGCGCAGCACCGTGCGCTTCTCCATCTTGCCCTTGGCGTTGGGGGCCTCGTCCTCGATGTAGGCGTCGAGGAGGAAGGCGAGCATCGCGCGGCCGACACCGGCCGCCGGCTCGATGACGTACGGCGTCCAGCGCTCGCCGGCCTCCTGGTCGAAGTAGGAGAGGTCCTGGCCGGAGGCCTTGGAGTGCGCGCTGAGGTCGTAGTCGGTGCGGTTGGCGACACCCTCCAGCTCGCCCCACTCGTTGCCGCCGAACTGGAAGCGGTACTCGATGTCGGCGGTGCGCTTGGAGTAGTGGGAGAGCTTCTCCTTGGGGTGGTCGTACCACCGCATGTTCTCTTCACGCAGGCCCAGGCCGGTGTACCAGTTCCAGCGCTGCTCCATCCAGTACTCCTGCCACTTCTCGTCCTCGCCCGGCTTGACGAAGAACTCCATCTCCATCTGCTCGAACTCGCGGGTGCGGAAGATGAAGTTGCCGGGCGTGATCTCGTTGCGGAAGGACTTGCCCATCTGCGCGATGCCGAACGGCGGCTTGCGGCGCGAAGTGGTCTGCACCTGGGCGAAGTTGGTGAAGATGCCCTGCGCGGTCTCCGGGCGCAGGTACGCGATCGAGCCGCTGTCCTGGGTCGGGCCGAGGTGGGTGGAGAGCAGGCCCGAGAACTGCTTGGGCTCGGTGAACTGGCCCTTGTTGCCGCAGTTGGGGCAGTTGACGTCCGCCAGGCCGTTCTCCGGGAGCCGCTTGTGCTTGGCCTCGTAGGCCTCCTCCAGGTGGTCCGCGCGGAACCGCTTGTGGCAGGAGGTGCACTCGGTCAGCGGGTCCGTGAACGTGGCGACGTGACCGGAGGCCACCCAGACCTCCGGGGCCAGGATGACGGACGAGTCGATACCGACCACGTCCTCGCGCGACGTCACCATGTAGCGCCACCACTGGCGCTTCAGGTTCTCCTTGAGCTCGACACCCAGCGGCCCGTAGTCCCAGGCGGCCCGCTGACCGCCGTAGATCTCACTACAAGGGAATACGAAGCCACGGCGCTTGCTCAGGCTGACGATGGTGTCGATCTTGTCGGCGGCCACGGTGCTCTCTTCATTACGACGGTGGGCGAGCGAATGCTTCAGGGTACCGGCGGGGCCTCCCCCTCAATCAAATCGGTTCGCGACCGACCCTTTGCAGAGGGTTTATTGACAACGGTTTCCATGTTTGATGAAAATGACTGTCATGAACGTACGACGACAGCACATATCCGGGGTGGCCGTGGCAGCCGTCACCGCCCTCGGCCTCGGCACGCTCTCCGCCTGCTCCACCGACAGCGCCGCGGCCGACACCGGAAAGTTCGACGTCGTCGCGTCGTTCTACCCGATGGCCTACCTCGCCGAGCAGATCGGCGGCTCGCACGTCCACGTCACCAGCCTCACCCAGCCCGGCCAGGAGCCGCACGACCTGGAGATCAGCGCCAAGCAGACCGCGCAGCTCCAGGAGTCAGACGCGGTCCTCTACCTCAAGAACCTCCAGCCCTCCGTCGACGACGCGGTGGCCCAGTCCGAGGTCAAGACGAAGATCGACGCCGCCTCCCTCACCTCGCTGGAGAAGCACGGCAACGAGGTCGGCGGCCACGCGAGCGAGAGCGACCACTCCGAGAACGAGGAACTGGCCGGCCTCGACCCCCACATCTGGCTCGACCCGGTGCGCTACGCCCAGGTCGCCGAGGGCGTCGGCAAGGCCTTCGAGAAGGCCGACCCGAAGAACGCGGCCGACTACAAGACGAACACCGCCGCCCTGGTGAAGAAGCTGGACGCGCTCAACACCCGGTTCAAGGACGGGCTCGCGAACACCAGGACCAAGGTCTTCATCACCACGCACGCCGCCTTCGGCTACCTCGCCGAGCGCTACGGCCTGACCGAGGAGGCCATCAACGGCCTCGACCCCGAGTCGGAGCCGAGTGCCGCCCGGGTCAAGGCACTTGAGAGCATGGCCAAGGCCGACGGCGTCACCACCGTGTTCTACGAGACGCTCGTCAGCGACAAGACCGCGAAGACCATCGCCGCCGACTCCGGACTGAAGACGGACGTCCTCGACCCGATCGAGGGCATCACCGCCAAGTCCCGCGGCAAGGACTACTTCTCGGTCCAGGAGGCCAACCTCAAGGCGCTGCAGACGGCACTGGGAGAGAAATGACTTCGGAGGACGGCATGAGTGCCTTGGGCGAGCCCGTCATATCCCTGCGCGGCGTGACCGCCGAGCTGGGCTCGCGCCCCGTCCTGCGCGGAATCGACCTCACCGTGTCCCGCGGTGAGGTCGTCGCGCTGCTCGGCGCCAACGGCTCCGGCAAGTCCACGGCGATCCGGACGATCATCGGGCAGGTCCCGGTGAGCGGCGGGGAGATCGAGCTGTTCGGGACGGCGCGGCGACAGTTCCGGGACTGGCGAAGGGTCGGGTACGTCCCGCAGCGCACGACGGCCGCGGGCGGGGTGCCGGCGACGGTGACCGAGATCGTGTCGTCGGGCCGGCTGTCGCGCGCCCGCTTCGGCGTCCTGCGCAGGGCGGACCACGCGGCCGTGCGCCGGGCCCTGGAGCAGGTCGGCATGGCCGACCGCGCGAAGGACTCGGTGAACGCCCTCTCCGGCGGCCAGCACCAGCGGGTGCTGATCGCCCGCGCGCTCGCCGCCGAACCCGAACTCCTGATCATGGACGAGCCGATGGCGGGCGTGGACCTGGCCAGCCAGGAGGTGCTCGCGCGCACGCTCAGGGAACAGGTGGCACAGGGCGCGACGGTCCTGCTCGTCCTGCACGAACTCGGGCCGCTGGAGCCCCTGATCGACCGCGCGGTGGTGCTCCGCGACGGCTGCGTCCTGCACGACGGTCCGCCCCCGCGGGCGCTCGGCCAGCACGCCCTGCCGGGTCATGACCACGTACATCCCCACGAGCCCACGCCCGTGCGCACCGGACTGCTGAGCTGAAGGACCCGTCATGGATTTCCTCGACTACGCCTTCATGCAGCGGGCCCTGCTCGCCGCCGTCCTCGTCGGCATCACGGCCCCGGCGATCGGCATCTACCTCGTCCAGCGCCGCCAGGCCCTGATGGGCGACGGCATCGGCCATGTCGCGATGACGGGCGTCGGCCTCGGCTTCCTGCTCTCCACCTCCCCGGTCTGGATGGCGACGGCCGTCTCGGTCCTCGGCGCTGTCCTCATGGAGCTGATCCGCTGGTACGGCAGGACCCGCGGCGACATCGCCCTCGCGATGCTCTTCTACGGCGGTATGGCCGGCGGCGTGATGTTCGTCAACCTCGCGCCCGGCGGCTCCAACGCCAACCTGACCTCGTACCTCTTCGGCTCGTTGTCGACGGTCTCCGAGTCGGACGTCACGGCGATCTGTCTGCTGGCGGGCTTCGTGGTGCTGGTCACCCTCGGGCTGCGGCGGCAGCTGTTCGCGGTGAGCCAGGACGAGGAGTTCGCGCGGGTGACGGGTCTGCCGGTGCGCGCCCTGAACCTGTTGACCGCCGTCACCGCCGCGGTGACGGTGACGGTCGCGATGCGGGTGGTGGGCCTGCTGCTGGTGAGCGCGCTCATGGTCGTACCGGTGGCGGCGGCGCAGGCGCTGAGCCGGAGCTTCGCGGCCACCTTCGCGATCGCGGTCGCCATCGGCGTCACCGTCACCATCGGCGGCACCGTCACCTCGTACTACCAGGACGTCCCGCCCGGCGCGACGATCGTGCTGCTGACCATCGGGGCGTTCATCGTGCTGACGGCCCTCGCGACCCCGCTGGCCCGCCGCCGGGCCCGGGCCGCGGCCGCCGCGCGGCCCGCCGGGGATCCCGCCGAGTGCGCGATTCCGGCCAGTAGGGAGGCCGACGGGAAGGTCGGCGTCTGACCGCCCACAGTCCGGGCTGGCACAATGTCCGGGCAGGCGCAGACGTGAGGAGACAACGGTGACGACCGCTGGACCGCCCGTGAAGGGCCGTGCCACCCGGCAGCGTGCCGCCGTGGCGGCGGCGCTCGACGAGGTCGACGAGTTCCGCAGCGCGCAGGAACTGCACGACATGCTCAAGCACAAGGGCGACTCGGTCGGCCTGACCACGGTCTACCGCACCCTCCAGAACCTCGCCGACGCGGGCGAGGTCGACGTGCTGCGCACCTCCGACGGCGAGTCGGTGTACCGCCGCTGCTCCACCGGCGATCACCACCACCACCTGGTCTGCCGCGTGTGCGGCAAGGCGGTGGAGGTGGAGGGTCCGGCCGTGGAGAAGTGGGCGGAGGCGATCGCCGCGGAGCACGGGTACGTCAACGTGGCGCACACGGTGGAGATCTTCGGTACGTGCGCGGACTGCGCGGCGGCCGGGAGCTGACGCCGCTCAGACGCGGGTGAGGTTGCGGTCGAGGATCTCGCGCAGGCGGTCGGCGTCTGCGGGGTCGGCGAGGCCGCGCTTGGGGAGCACGGTGAAGCTGCGGGCGTACCTGTCGTCGCTGTAGGTGTAGAACGCGTCCTGGGTCTCCCGATAGCGGGGCTGTGGGGCCCAGTTGAGCGTCGTGGTGCTGTTGTCGGTGGCCATCGTGAACCCGGCATCCGTCACGGTCACGCGGAAGGTGCCGTTGCGGGCGGCGAGTTTGAGGAACGCGCGGGCCTGGAGCCAGGGTGCGAGAAGCAGCAGCGACGCGGCCACGGGAACGCCGATCAGCAGAGGCCACACGGGATCCGCCCGCCCCACCACCGACAGGGAGGCGTTCAGCACGAAGCCGATCGCCGCGCCACCGGCGGCCCACTTCCGCCCCCGCCCTCGGTGTATCAGCCGGTTGCGCTCCCGCAGTACCCCCGTGAAGTCGCCCATGACCGGGTCATACGTCATCTCGACCACGCCCTGCCCGGCGTCCCGCCCCATGTCCATGACCATGAGGCGGGATCGTACAGCCACACGTCAGCTCCGGCCGAAGCACTTCTCCAGCTCGTCCAGCGCGTAGAACTTGCTGCCCTTCGAGACCGGCGTGCAGCCCGCCTTGAAGGCCGTCTCCTTCTCGTTGTAGAGCATGCGGACCAGGTACTGGTCGCCCTTCTTGAACACGTCCCACTGGATGTTGGAGCCCAGCGGGGCAACGTCCGCGCCGCGCCACGAATTGTTGGCGTAGGTGTACGGGACGCCCGCCGTCGCCGCCTTCGTGCTGCCCGGCAGGCCCATCAGCGCGGCCAGCGGGATGATCTCCTCGGCGTGGGTGAAGCGGAGTTCGGCGCCGAGGGTGCTGGTGCCGGCCTTCTTGGCCTCGACCTGCTTGAAGAAGTCGTCGAGCAGGACGTCCGCCATCTTGTACGTGATGTCGCTGTCCGAGAAGCCGGGGCCCTTCTCGTAGAAGTCCTCGGCGTCGGACAGATACCCGAACCAGTCGGCGTCGGAGTGGGAGATGTAGCGCTCCATGCCCCAGCCCTTGCCGCTCGGGCTCTCCTCGCTCATCGCCGGGGCGATGGCGTACAGGTTGTAGACCGCGGTCGCGGCGGCCACCTGGTCGTCGCTGCTGAGCTGGTCGACGAAGTCGGCGGTGAACAGCCTGCGCAGGACGCTGTACGCGGCCTTGTGCGTCTTCGGCTGGTCGGTGATCGACTTCAGGGTCGCCGTGAGGCGCTGGTCGTTCGCGATGTAGTCGCGGTAGGCCGCGCCGCCCGCGGCCTTGTGGAAGTACAGGAGGTCCTTGTCGGTGCGGGTCGCGCCGATCAGGGAGGTGAGGTCCGGGTCGGCCTTCGCGAGGGCGCCCGCGTACAGGTTGGCGCTGTCGACCGCGCGCCCCTGGCCGGAGCTGACGACGTCGATCTTCTCACCGCCCGCGGCGATGGACTTGAAGAGGGTGGGGAGACGGTCGGCCATGCGGGTCGCCGTGTCCTGGATCTCCTGCTTGCCGCGGGCGCTGAGGTCGCCGTACCCGACCTCGGCCATCGCGTCGAGCAGCGCCTGCACCTTGGGGCCGAACTCGGCGCCCTTGCGGGTGAGTTGGTCCGCCGTCCGTGCCTTGTTCCACAGGGCGAGGACCAGGTCGCCGTCCTCGCTGTCGGTCGCCGAGCGCGAGCCGTGGCGGGAGACGTTCTCCGTGAAGACGGGGGTGAAGCCGGCGGGCGCCTTCTGGTAGGTGCGGGCGCTCTGCTCGGCTTCGTACGTGGCTTTCGTGCCGTAGCTGTCGCGGTGCGCGAGCTGGTCCGCGGCCTGGGAGGGCACGGCCGCGGCCAGCAGGGTGCACAGGGCCAGGGCGGAGGTGACGGGGGTGACTCGCTTCATGGCCGGATCGTCAACGATCTCCATGAATCCCCGGTAGCCGCCAGATGGCCGCTCGGAGCCCCGCTACGAGCCTTCCGGCCTGCCCCGCATCGCCGCCTCCATGGCGATCAGCTCCTCGTTCGGCACCGCGCCGCCGAAGCGACGGTCGCGGGAGGCGAACTCGACGCAGGCCCGCCACAGGTCACGGCGGTCGAAATCCGGCCACAGGACGTCCTGGAAGACCATCTCGGCGTAAGCGCTCTGCCAGAGCAGGTAGTTGGAGGTGCGCTGCTCGCCGCTGGGCCGCAGGAAGAGGTCCACGTCCGGCATGTCCGGGTAGTACAGGTACTTCGCGAGGGTCTTCTCGGTGACCTTCGAGGGGTCGAGCCGGCCCGCCTTCACGTCCTCGGCGAGGGCCTGCGCGGCGTCCGCGATCTCGGCCCGGCCGCCGTAGTTCATGCAGAAGTACAGGGTGAGGAGGTCGTTGTCCTTGGTCTGCTCCTGGGCGACCTGGAGCTCCTTGGCGACCGACTTCCACAGCTTGGGCATGCGGCCCACCCAGCGCACCCGGATGCCGAGTTCGTCGAGGGTGTCACGGCTCTTGCGGATGAAGTCGCGGTTGAAGTTCATGAGGAAGCGGACCTCGTCGGGCGAGCGCTTCCAGTTCTCGGTGGAGAAGGCGTAGAGGGAGATGTTGCGGACGCCCATCTCGATGGAGCCCTGGAGGACGTCGACCACGCGCTCGGCGCCGACCTTGTGGCCCTCCGTGCGCGGCAGGCCGCGCTCCTTCGCCCACCGGCCGTTCCCGTCCATGACGATCGCCACGTGGTTCGGGACGAGCTCACCCGGGAGCTTCGGCGCGCGGGCGCCGGACGGGTGCGGCTCCGGCGTCTTGTACTCGCGGCGCTGACGCCCCAGGATCCCGCGTACGACCATGTGCTTCTCGTCTCCTCTTCCAGCCTCTTGAAGCGATTACTTCTCTACGTAACGAAGCGAACGCAGCCCGCGTTCCAGATGCCAGTGCAGGTACGCGGAGACCAGCCCGCTCCCCTCCCGGACATGCCGCGGCTCGCACGCGTCCGCGGTCTCCCAGTCTCCCGTAAGCAGCGCGCCGAGGAGTTCCAGGGTCTGCGGCGAGGGTACGACGCTGCCGGCGACCCGGCAGTCGACGCAGACGGAGCCCCCGGCGGCGACCGAGAAGAACCGGTTCGGACCGGGCATTCCGCACTTGGCGCAGTCGCTGAAGCTGGGGGCATAGCCGTTGACGGCGAGCGACCGCAGCAGGAAGGCGTCGAGGACGAGGTGCGGGGCGTGCTCCCCACGGGCCAGCGTCCGCAGCGCCCCGACCAGCAGCAGGTACTGCTGCACGGCCGGCTCGCCCTCGTGGTCGGTGAACCGCTCGGCGGTCTCCAGCATGGCGGTGCCGGCGGTGTAGCGCGCGTAGTCGCTGACGATTCCGCCGCCGTACGGCGCGATGGTCTCGCTCTGCGTACAGAGCGGCAGCCCCCGCCCGATCAGCTCGCTCCCCCGCGCGAAGAACTGCACGTCGACATGGGAGAAGGGTTCGAGCCGCGCCCCGAACTTGGACTTGGTGCGACGCACCCCACGGGCCACGGCCCGTACCCGCCCATGGCCGCGAGTGAGCAGCGTGATGATGCGGTCGGCTTCCCCGAGCTTCTGGGTCCGCAGGACGATGCCGTCATCCCGGAAGAGACTCATCGCGTACCCCCGCGGGCTTTCGGCCGGGGGGCCGGGGAGTGCCCCCCGGGGCAGCACAGCATGATGCGGTCCGCCTCACCCGGCTTCTGGGTGCGCAGCACGATGCCGTCGTCGCGGAACAGGCTCATGGGGCCATTCTCGCGTACCGGTGGGGTCAGCGGGGGCGGTCGGGGTGGCTGATGGTGTCCCAGGGGGCCAGGTTCCAGGGGCTGGCGGCGTTCGCCGGGTCGAGCAGGGCGCGCAGGTGGGCGTCGGCGATGGCCTGCGGGGCGGGGAGGTCGGGGTCCCCGGCGCCCTGGAGGCCGTCGCGCCAGACCTGCCGGCCGAGCAGGTAGTGGTCGGCGTACTCCCGCCAGGAGGCGTACGTCCGCACGACCGACGGCACGATGTTCTTCAGCGCGGTCCAGGCGTCGGCCTCGCCGATCAGCCCGCAGCCGAAGCCGCGCCGGGCGATGTCCACGTACAGCGCGGCGTCCCAGGCGAGCGGCGCGACACCGAAGAGCTGCTGGGCGCGGGCCCGGTAGCCGCTGCGGGAGAGGTCGTCGAGCCGGTCCACCAGTTCCTTGCGCGAGGTGATCTCCCACTGCTCGGCCAGCCAGCCGCGGGCGGTCTCGTCGTCGATGCGGGTGAACGGGTACAGCGTGGTCCGCGAGGCCGTGCGGTCCCGGCTCACCGGCGCGCTCAGCGACACCATCCACAACTGGTGCGTGCTGAGCGGGACGGGATACCGCTTGGTGGCCCTCGGCCGCAGCCGGCTCCGTATGTTCCACAGACCCATGCGGCCGCACCCTATACGTCAAGGCACCTCGCCCCGGCTGCGCGCGTTGGCGTACGCGGTCGCCGCGCTCAGCCGCTCGGCCGGCGAGGCACCCCGTACGACGCCGGGCTCGGCGTCCCACTCCCGGCCGCCGCCGTACGGTCTGAGTTGGACGTACGGCCCTTCATGGCCCATGACGATGCCGACCTTTCCGGTGCGGGTGTCCACTACATGAGTGCCGACGGGGGGTTTCATTTCTTCTCCTTTACGACCCCCACGGTGTTCCCCTTTCTTTTTGAGTTTCACGCTTCGCATCTCCGTCGCGGACCGCTCCGCCTACACTCGGCAGGAGTCTGTGCACTGTAAGTGCCGCGCAGGTCAGGGGCGTTGCCCATGGCCAACACTTTGCGCAGGCCATTCGAAAATCTCGCCCGTATATCGCACTACGGATTTCCGGACGCCCACGGAACGGCCGCATTTTCGAGCGCTTTTCACTGACGGTCGTCAACGGCAGGCGATATGGCGATTAGTTGTGCGGCCGGGAGGGCCGGCAGACCCTCAAGATCCACCGGTGCACGCCACGGTGGCCCCTGGCGCAGGAAGTCACGCTGTGTAGAATTCAACGCCGGGTGCATTCATAGGCGTGTCCAGTGACGGTGAGGCCTGCGATGACATACGACGTCGGTGTGGTCGGAGGCGGCTTCGCGGGGTCCGTCCTCGCGGCCGCGCTCGCACGGAACGGCGTGAGCACGCTGCTGCTCGAAGCCCGCCCCTCCCCCGGCTTCCGCGTCGGCGAGACCCTCGTGCCGTACGCCTCATCGCTGCTGCGCGCGGTGGCCCGGCGCTACGACGTGCCCGAGGTGGAGGCGCTCGGCACGCTCAGGTCGGTCGAGCGGGACGTCTCGGCGCGCTGCGGGGTCATGCGGAACATGGGGTTCGTGCTGCACCGGGAGGGCCTGCGCCAGCACCCCGGCGAGGTGTACCAGGTCGTCAACCCGAAGGTCGTACCCGATCCGCCGCACCTCTTCCGCGAGGACACCGACGCCTATCTGCTCGACGTCGCCCGGCACCACGGCGCCGACGTGCGCACCGGCACCGACGTCACGGACGTCCGGATCGATCCGGACAGCGGTGTACGGCTGCGCACCGCCGACGGGGACGACTTCGCCGTGCGGTACGTCGTCGACGCGGCCGGTCACCGGTCCCCGCTGGCACGGGAGTTGAGGCTGCGGGAGGAGCCGCCCACGTTACGGCACCGCTCGCGCGCCTTCTTCACCCACATGGCCGGGGTCCTGCCGTACGACCGGACCCCGGCCGGACGGCTGAACGGCCAGCCGAGTCCGTGGCACGAGGGCACCCTGCACCACGTGTTCGACGGCGGCTGGATGTGGGTGATCCCGTTCGGCAACCAGCGGCAGCCGTCGGCGGGTTCGGTGTGCAGTGTGGGGGTCGTGCTGCGGGAGACGGGCGGTGAAGTCCGGCCGCCGGAGGAGGAGTTCGGGGCGCTGCTCGCCCGACACCCGGACCTCGCTGCGCAGTTCGAGCACGCCGCTCCCGTCCAGCCGTGGACCTCCGCCCCGCGCCTTCAGTACTCCTCCCGGGCCTCCGTCGGCGACCGCTACTGTCTGCTCGCGCACGCCGCCGGATTCGTCGACCCGCTCTACTCGCGCGGCCTGGCACACAGTCTCGAAGTCGTCGGGGCGCTCGCCCGGCCGTTGATCGACGCCGCCCGGGACGGCGACTGGTCGGCCGCGCGGTTCCGGCCCGTCGAGGAGCTCCAGCGGGGGCTGCTGGCCGCGCACGACGACCTCGCGTACGCCTCCTTCGTGGCCTTCCGGGACTACGACCTGTTCAACGCCGTCGTCCGGGTGTGGACGCTCGGCACCGTGCTCGGCGCGCTCGCGGTGGAGAACGCCTGTGCCGCGTACGCGAAGAGCGGCGACGAGGGCGTCTTCGCGGCCGCCCTGCCCGGTGGCGCGCACTTCGCCTCCCTGGCGCCGCTCGCCCGCGCCCTCTGCGAGGAGGTCGAGAGCGGCAGCCGTACCCCGAAGGACGCGGCGGAGCGGATCTTCGCCGCGCTGGGTGCCGCCGACTACGTGCCGCCCCCACTGGGGCTCGCCGACCCCGCCGACCGCTTCTTCCACAACACCCCGGCACGCATGGTGCGGGCCGCCCGCTGGGTGCGTACCGAGGCGCCCGAGGAGACCGCCGCGCTGCTGAAGGGAGCCATGGCCGGGCTGGTCAGGGAACGGCTCAGGAGCCGCCGACGACGACAAGGAGACAGCACATCATGGAGCCACAGGCAAGCAGCACGTTAGAGCCCGCCAAGGAGAAGGAGACGTACGACGTCGCGATCCTCGGATCGGGGGTCGCCGGCTCCATCCTGGGCGCGATCCTTGCCCGACAGGGCGTCAGGACCCTTCTGCTGGACGCCGGTTCGCATCCGCGGTTCGCGATCGGCGAGTCCACCATCCCGTTCACGCTGGTGTCGATGCGCACCCTGGCCGAGCGGTACGACGTCCCGGAGATCGCCCATCTCGCCTCGTTCACGGACACCACGCGCGCCATCGGACCCCGGTTCGGCGTCAAGCGGCACTTCGGGTTCCTGCTGCACCACCCGGGCGCCGCGCAGAACCCGCGCGAGGTCAACGAGTTCAACACGCCGCCCCAACTCCTGCACGAGGCGGCGCACTTGTTCCGGCAGGACACCGACTCCTACCTGTTCCAGGTGGCCGTGCGCTACGGCTGCAGCATCCGCCAGAACTTCTTCGTCACCGACATCGACTTCGACGGGTCGGGGGTGACGCTGGCCGGGCGGGGTGGCGAGTACCGGGCCCGGTATCTGGTCGACGCGAGCGGCTTCCGGTCGCCCGTGGCGGACAAGTTCGGGCTGCGCGAGGATCCGTGCCGGTTCAAGCACCACTCCCGGTCGGTGTGGAACCACGTGGTCGACCTCACCCCCACCGACCGCATCTTCGACCACGTCCCGGTCGAGCAGCGCCCGCCCGTGCCCTGGTACGAGGGCACCGTGCACCACATGTTCGAGCGGGGCTGGGCCTGGGTGATCGGCTTCGACAACAACAAGTGGTCGAAGAACCCGCTGTGCAGCATCGGTATGACGGTCGACCCGCGCCGCTATCCCAAGCCGGAGAACCTCACTCCCGAGGAGGACTTCGCGCAGCTGGCGGCGCCGTACCCGGACGTCGTCCGGCAGTTCGAGGGCATGAAGCCGGTGCGTGAGTGGACGGCGACGGGACGCCTCCAGTACTCCTCCCGGCAGACCGCGGGCGACCGCTGGTTCCTGCTCTCGCACGCGGCCGGCTTCATCGACCCGCTCTTCTCCCGCGGCCTGTCCAACACCACCGAGGCCCTCAACCTGCTCGCCTGGCGCCTGCTGCGCGCGGTCAAGGACGACGACTTCTCCGGCGAGCGCATGGCCCCCGTGGACCGGCTCCAGCAGGGGCTCTTCGACTACAACGACACCCTGGTCAACTCGGCCTTCATCTCCTGGCGCGACTACGACCTGTGGAGTGCCGTCTTCCGGATCTGGGCGTGGGGCGCCAACGCGGGCGTCTACCGCATGCAGAGCGCCCTCACCGAGTTCCGCAAGGACGGCCGCGACAGCCACTTCACCGACCTGGAGGAGGTGCCGTACCCGGGCCTGTACTGGCCGGACCACGAGGGCTTCGCCGAGCTGTACCACGCGATGGTCCGGCAGTGCGAGGCGGTCGAGGCCGGTGCGGTGAGCTCGGAGGACGCGGCCGACTTCCTCTACGACCGGCTGCTGTCCGCCGACTTCGTCCCGAAACACTTCGGCTTCGCCGAACGGGACGTGCGGTTCCTCAACCCGCGGCCCAAGACACTGCTGAAGATGGTCCGTTGGGCCGCCACCGAGGCGGATCCGGTCGTGCGCAGGCTGGTCCTCGGCAACGGACGGGAAGCGGTGAAGGCACGGCTGCGCGGCAAGCGGCTGCTCTGAGGCATGAGTCCCGGACCGGCGGGACGTATGAGAAACCCGCCGGTCCAGAGGGGGTAAACCCCCTTCCGACAAGGCAGTTGGCCGGATGGGAGGGGCGGGCCGGATCCGGGAGGCTCGTGTCCATGAAGGAGATCACGAAAAGCGCCGCCCTGATCGCAGCCGCCTCCGGCATCGTCTTCGGTGTCCTCACCCCCCTCACCGCGTCCGCCGCCGACGCGCCGCTGGAATGGGGCAGGTGCACGGGCTCCGGACTGGACCCACGCCAGCAGTGCGCGACCCTCAAGGTCCCCCTGGACTACGCCCGTCCCGGCGGCCCGAAGATCGACCTCGCCCTCTCCCGCATCCCCGCCGAGAAGCCGTCCGCGCGCCGGGGCGCCCTGCTGCTGATCCCCGGCGGGCCGGGCGGCAGCAGCCTCGACGACCCCTCCGGCAAGGGACAGAAGCTCCCGAAAGACGTGCGGAACGCCTACGACCTGATCGGGTTCGCCCCACGCGGCAACGCGCCCTCCACGGCGCTCAGTTGTGGGCTCGACCACGCCGACCTCGCCCTGACGAAGCTGCGGCCCTGGCCCGCCCCGGACGGATCCGTCGCCGAGAACATGAGCAACGCCCGGCGCGTGGCCGACACCTGCGCCCGCAACGGCGGCGAGCTGATAAGGCACATCAGCACGGTCGACAACGCCCGCGACATCGACCGGATCCGGGCGGCGCTCGGCGAGCGGAAGATCTCCGCGTGGGGCGTCTCCTACGGCACCTACGTCGGCGCGGCCTACGCCCAGCTGTTCCCGCAGCGCACCGACCGCATCGTGCTGGACAGCAACGGCAACCCCGACCCGGTCCGGGCGGAACGCGCCTGGCTGCAGGCGTACGAGGTGGGCGTCGAGGACAACTTCCCCGAGTTCGCCAAGTGGGCGTCCGCGCCCGGCAATCCGTACCGCCTGGCCGACACGGCTGCCGAGGTCCGCCCGCTCTTCCTGCGTCTCGCCGCCCGCCTGGACCGCGAGCCGATCCCCTGGCCCGGCGCCAACCCGGAGGAGCTGAACGGCAACGTCCTGCGCCAGACCATGCTGAACAGCTTCTACGACCCCGACGACTACGCCGGCCTGGCCCAGCTGATCCTGGCCGCGCGGAAGGGCACGGTGCTCCCGGCCCCGCAGTCCCCGCCGGACTCGGCGCTGCAGAACGTCACCGCGGTCGGCGTCGCCACGATCTGCAACGACGTCGCCTGGCCGAAGTCGACTGCCGTGTACCGGAAGGCGGTCGAGGAGAGCCGGGCCAAGTACCCGCTGACGGCCGGCATGCCCCGTAACGCGATGGTGTGCGCCGCCTGGCCGTGGCAGCCGAAGCGGGCGCCGGTGCGGATCACCGACCGGGGACCGGCCGACGTCCTGCTCGTGCAGGACGAGCGCGATGTGGCGACCCCGCTGAGCAGTGCCCGGAAGATGCGCGAGGCCTTCGGCCGCCGCGCGGTCATGGTGACCGTCGACTCCACCGGCCACGAGGCCTATCTCGCGAACGGCAACGCGTGCGGCGACGCCACCGTCTCCCGCTTCCTGGCGACCGGTGAGCGGCCCGACGCGGACCTCTACTGCAAGTGATCGCAGCGACGGCCGTACTGCCCGGCCAACACGTGGAACGCCTCCTTCGGCTCCCAGTGCCAGCCCGAACGGGGGTCGTCGGGGCGGTCCTTGATGGTCTTGGTGATGCTGTAGCTCGCCAGGTCGAGGTCCTTGCGCGGGTCGTCGGCGCGGTGCGGGGCGTCGGGGGTGACGAACTCGAAGGCCATCGCGCCGTACAGCCCCATCGACTCGAAGACCGCCAACAGGTCGGCCAGATAGGCGGCCTGGGTGTGCTCGCTCCGCACCAGATCGCCCTTGATCTCGCCCTTCTCGTAGTCGACGACGTCCCAGCCCATGCCGCCCGCCCGGGGTGCGCCCCTGTACGTGCAGGTGCCGAACTCGGTGATGGCGAGGGGCTTGCCCCAGCGCAGGTACTTCCTCAACTCCCGTACGTAGTCGGTGTGGTGGCGGAAGTACGAGTAGTAGTCGATGCCGACGACGTCGAAGAGCCGCCAGTCGACCCGGTCGTCCTGGGCGGCGGCGTAACTCAGCCTGCCGTGGAAGACGGAGCGGCCGGCCTTCGCCGCCTTCGCGGTGAAGCGGTCGAGGCGCCGCTGCATCTTCACGGGGTCGAAGTTGCCGGTCTGGAGGTTCTTCACCCGCTCCAGGACCGTCTCGCCCGGCACGATCCCGGGCACGAACAGCCAGAACTCGCAGCCCACGCTGAAGTCGACGCTCGCGCCCTGCCGCCGCAGCCGCTCCGCGAACCGCCCGCACTCGGCCATGTGCTCCAGGGTCTCCCGCTCCGGCGCATCGGCGAGGGTCGGCTGGAGCCACACGTGCAGCCCCCGCTCGGCGGCCTCGGCGGCGGTGGCGGTGAGCCGCTCGACACCGTCGCCGGTGACGTCGACGGTGTCGGCGTGCAGCCGGTCCCGAATCGCCCGGACATCCGCACGCATCCGGGCGGCGCTCCAGGCGGTACCGGGGGTCTCACCCTCGCCGACGGTGTAGACGACACCTCGGTGCCGCAACCCCCTGCCGGTGGCCTCGGCCGTCCCGGACCCCAGCGCCGCCGCCGTGACCCCGAGGGCCGCGGCCCCCGCCAGAAAACGTGCCCGACTGATCCCCTTCGTCTCATCCATGCCCTCACTGTGGCGTTCCCGGGCCCGCCCCGCCGTCCGCCGATGGTCTACGGCCCGGCAACGAAGGAGTGAGTCACGGCGTCGGTCACTGAAGAGATCGTCGGCGGCAGCACGGCGCCCGCCTGGGCGTGTTCGCGCACAACGTCCGCACCGGCCGCTCCGTCGCGCATCGCGCCGACGAACGCTTCCCCATGTGCTCGACCTTCAAGACCCTCGCCGCCGCGGCTGTCCTGCGCGACCTGGACCGGCACGGCGAGGTGCTCGCCCGCCGTGTCCGCTGCACCCGCGACGACCTGGTGGACGGCGCCCCCGTCACGGGGACGGAGGAGCGCCTGGCGAACGGCATGACCGTCGCCGAGCTCTGTGACGCGGCGATCCGGTGACCCGTCCGGACCGCTGGGAGCCGGAGCTCAACACGGCCGAACCGGGCCGCGTCACGGACACCACGAGCCCCCGCGCGATCGGCCGGACCTACGGCCGCCTGGTCGTGGGCGACGCCCTGAACCGCCCGGACGGCGAGTTCCTCACCCGCTGGCTGCTGGGCAACACGACCGGTGGCGGGCGCATCCGCGCCGGCGTGCCCGGGACGTGGACGGTCGGCGACAAGACGGGCTCCGGCTCCTACGGCACCACCAACGACGTGGCCGTCGCATGGCCGGGCGGCGGCCCTGCTAGCCGAGGTGCTGGGCCCGTAGCCGGTCAGTGCGCGGGTTGTGGAATGCCCTCGTCCGGCAGGCCCAGCGTGGCGTCCCACAGGCGGGTGAACTGCCTCATGCGGTGTTCCACGTGGGCGGAGCGGGCGTTGAGGGTGGTCTTGGCGTTGACGTCGTTGGTGTCCTGGTCGATCTCGTAGGACAGCTCCCGGTCGAAGACGATGAAGTCGGACTTCGTGCCGTGCCGTGCCCAGGGCGGGAGTTCGGAGAGGGCGACCAGGCGGGCGTCGATGTTCAGGGCTCGCTGGTTGCTGCACAGGGCCCGTACCTCGTCGTCGATCTCCTCGGGGATGTCGACGAGGAACAGCCGCCGTATCGTCACGCCCTTGGACACCGCGTCGGTCTGCGCCTCCAGATAGCGGGCGGCGGGCTCGCTGTCCCAGAAGTCCCGGTCGACGGAGGTGCTGGTCGCGTCCAGGCTGTGCGAGATGCACTGGGTGAGGCCGATCAGCCAGTCCTGGTTCTCGCCGAGGCAGTCGGCGCTGCGGCTGCTGAGGTTCTCCAGGAGTCCCGCGAGCCGCTCTATCTCCAGGCTGGCGAAGGTCTTCACGGTCTCGTTGTTCAGCTGGCCGCACTCCGTGGCCCGGCGGGCCAGCTTGATCACGGCGTCCGAGCGCAGCACCGAGCGGTCCACGTTGCTGAACAGCTCGGTCGCCGCGTTGATCTGCCGGAACCGGTCGTCGACCAGTTCGGTGAGCGCGACATGGTGGTTGACCAGGTTGTCCTTCACGTCCCGGATCAGGTCGGACTGGCCGGTCTCGATCTCCTCCAGCCGTTTCTCGAAGTCGACCAGGTACTGCACGATCAGCGCGGCGCCGCCGATGACGACGGAGGCGGTCAGGTTCCACACGTCCCCGGCGCCCTGTTTCTGGTCGAGGGCGTTGGTGACCAGCAGGGCGATGACGAAGACCAGGGAGGTCACCAGGATCTTCATCAGCACCGGCGGTACCCGCAGCCCCCTGGGTTCGGGGCGGCGCGGCCCCGGCGCGGCGGGCGGCGACTGTCCGGTGGTCGTCGTCGTGGTGGCAGTGGTCGTCGGTGCTCCGTTCATGTCTTCTCCCCCGTCATGTCGACTGCTTCGGAAGGGCGTTGAGCAGAGCCAGTCGGTCCCGGACCCGCTGGACGAGGTTGTCCCACTGGCGGGTGAATCCGGGGTCCTGTTCCAGTACGTCCCACAGGGCGCGGAGTGTGCGGTCGCCGCGTGCCCGGGGCATCCACAGGTGCATCAGGTGCTCCGCGGCGGGCCGCAGGGCCTTGAGCGCGTCGGGGCCCTCGACCGGGCCGAGTCCGCCCGCGAGCAGCCGGGCGACCGTGGTGAGCAGCCAGTCGTGGAGCGCGAAGTCCTCGCAGAGCGCGGTGATCGCGGCCGGTTCGGTGCCGGCCGGAACCCGCAGTCGTACGGTGCGCAGGTCGTCCTCGGCGAGGGTGAACTCCTCGATGGCGGGCCCCTGGCCGGTCTCGGTGGGCAGCGCCGCCCAGCGCAGGCGGGTGGGGCGGGACTTCAGGGGCGCCCGCTGGTCGAGCAGCGGGTGCCGGACCAGGGAGGTGAGCACGCCGTCGGCGATCAGGCCGAGGTCGAGTTCGCCGGGCCGGCCGCCGCTCAGGAGGCCCTGCGCGGCCGACTCGGGGAGCCTGCCCAGGGGTTCGACGACTCCGGGCCGTATCAGGTAATGACCCCAGGGGCGGCGCCGGTCGGGGCCCTGGGCCGGGGTCCGGAAGTAGGCGCTGGTCTGCAGGATCCGGCCCTCGGTGAGTGCCGCGCGGGCGGCCACCGTGCCGACCACGCGGACCTTCGCGCCGTTGGCGGTGGGCAGACGGCAGTCGACGCCGGTGAGGGTCTGCGGGGAGAGCGCGTAGAGGTTGGGGCGCACGGAGACGAGGACGCGTTCGTCGGCGCGCAGCCGCAGCAGCTGGGCGGCGGCGCGGGCGTCGAGGGGCCGGCCGGACGGCAGGACGCAGGTGCGCACCTCTCCGCAGGCCAGGACCGCGGGTGCGGTGTCCGGCGGGGCCGTCATGTCAGAGGTCCGGGTAGAAGACGTAGGAGACGCGCTCGACGACGGAGTCGGGCGTCGGATGCCGCTCCCTGCCGGTGCGTTCGGTGATCTGGCCGACCGCTCCGCTGTCGACGTCGGTCTGGTCGAGGATCACCCGCACCGCGTGCTCCACGGGCAGGAAGCGGGCGGGCAGCACGGAGCAGGTGCGGTAGGCGCTGAACGGGGCCGCGGCCGGGTTGAGCCGGACCAGCGGGGGTAACTCGTCCCATTCGCGCGGGAGTTCACCGGGGCTCGCCTCGCGCGGGGTCAGCACGGCCTCGCCCTCGTTGCGCAGCAGACCCAGGCGGGCGAGCTGCCAGACGGTGGCGAGGAAGGGGCAGGACCAGGTGCGGTCGCCGTCCTTGTCCTCGTCCCACAGCTCGACGTCCACGAAGATCGAGTGCCGGCGGGCGGCGGTCTCGCTCGGCGGCCGCCAGGGTGCCCCCCTGCTCATGGCCTGCGAGCGCGCGGCGGGGGTGCGCTGGCCGTTGGCGAGCCAGCCGGACTCGCTGACGGGCGGCCGGGCGCCGTAGCTGCCGGGCGGCGGCGACTCGACCAGGCGGCCCGCCACGGCCTGCGCGAGCGGGACCTTGTCGGCGACGGCACAGGCCGACTCGCGGGCCAGGTAGTCGATGACGAGCCCGGCCTCCGCGGCCGTCTCCAGGACGAGCGGCACGAGGTCGGCGGGCGTGGAGAAGCGGCTGAAGTAGTCGTCGATGAGGAAGCAGGTGCTGATCCGGGGCCGCCCGCCCTCGGTCCGGGCCACGATGTCGGCGCGCGCCGCGTCCGCCCAGGGCCGTACCCGGGCGAAGTGCTCGCGCAGCCGGTCCGGGCCGCCCTCCAGGTCCTCCATGTACAAGTGGCCGAGTTCCAGGGAGAGATGGGCGAGCGGCACCGACTCGGTGCGGGGCTGCGCCGCGGTCTCCCGGAAGACGTCCGTCACGGCTGCCCCCAGTGGATGTCGTCGGTGAGGCGGCGGGCGATCTCCTCCAGCGCTTCCAGGGTCTCCTTGTTGGCGATCCGGGTGGCCACGACCTCCTCCTCGGTGATCAGCTGCTCACGCCACTGGAGGATCGGCTCCAGCGGTACGGTGCCCAGCAACACGCTGTCCCCCACGCCGAGTTCGGCCGCGAGCCGGCGCAGTCGTTCGTCGTACATCTGCATCCAGGCGGACTGAGCGGGCGACAGGTGCGACCACAGCGAGGAGTCGGGGTCGGGTACGGCGGCGCGCACGAAGCGGATCACGGACCTGAGCGCGTCCTTGTCGTGGCCGCGTTCCGCGCCGCCGTCGAGCAGGCCGCGGGCCTCGAAGACCAGCCCGGCCGCGGCGATGACGTGCTGCCGGGTCCAGCGGTGGAAGACCACCCAGCGCGAGACGACGTTCCGCAACTCTCGGCGGGCGGTGGCCTCCAGGACCATGTCCATCGCGTAGCTGCGGCCGGCGCTGAGGTCGACCAGGATCAGGTCGAACTCGCGGTCGAGGCGCAGCAGGAGGTCCACGCAGCGGTCCACGGAGTCCCCGTCGGTGACGAACTCGCCGCCGCTGACGTCCCCGGGCAGCAGCACGAGCCGGCCCGCCCCGATCGGCGTCCGGCGCAGCACGGTGTGCTCGGTGCGCCGCCAGATGTCGACGCGGGCCGCCTCGGCGGCCGTTCCCTCCAGATACGAGTGCAGGCCGCCGCCGTCCTCGATCGCGATGCCGCGCTGCATGTCGGGCACGTCGAAGACGGCGGGCGCGGTGGGCGAGCCGAAGTCGAAGTCGACGTAGGCCACGTCGTCCCCGGCCAGCGCCCGCTGGTAGGCGAGGTTGGCGCTGGTCACGGAGCGGCCGGTGCCTCCCTTGTCGGAGGCGGCGAAGACGATCACCGGCGCACCTCCCCGGCGGCGGCGCCCCGGGCCTGGGCGAGGGTGTCGAGCTCCACGAGCACGGACATGGCCAGTGCGCTCGCGGTGCCGGGCTGCCTGCGGACGAGTTCGCGGGCGCGCCGCAGCCGGATCTCGATCATCCGCAGGGACTTGGCCAGGTCGCTGTCGGTGGCGACGACGGACTGCATCTGTTCCTTGCCGAAGCGGTGGGTGGCCTCGCTGAGCAACGAGGTGGCGTAGGTGCCGAGTTGGGGGCTGCGCACCGGCTCACGCGCGTAGAAGTTGTACGCGGCGACCATGCACTCGGTGAGGCGCTCGGTCATGCTCCAGGACAGCGGCTCCTCGCGCTTGGGCGCGACCGGGAAGACCGCCTGGACGTCGTCCCAGAGGTCGGCCCCGTCGCCGTCCTCGATGCGCCGCTGCCACAGGTGCTCGAAGGTGGCCTCGGCCAGCTCCAGGAGCCGGTTCTGGGTGCCGACGTTGCGGGAGAACGCGGCCAGCTGGACGGTGCGCTTGAGGAGGTGCGCGGAGAAGTCGGTGACGGTCCACTGGAGGAGGGGTCCGAGCTTCTCGCTGCCTTCCAGGGGCAGGATCACGCCGGGGCTGTGCAGTTCCAGCGCGGAGTCGTTGCGGGTGACGGGGCTGTTGATGCGGCCGCGTTCGGCGAGGCGCCACAACACCTCGGCGGTGCGGGCGAGTTCCTCGTCGCCGGCCCGGCTGCGCACCAGGTCGTGGACGACGAGGGAGGCCACGGAGAGCGAGAAGTACTCGGATTCGAGTTTCTGGTTGGTGACCCGCCAGGGGATGTCCTCCAGCGGCCAGCGGTCGGCGCCGAAGCGCGCGATGCCCGACCAGTACTCGCGGGTGACGGTCCAGCGCAGCCGCAGCGCCTCTGCAAGGGTCTGCTGTTCCTCGTTGAGCAGACCGAGGGCGAGGGTGCGGTCGGAGGACAGGTCCTGGATGCCGTCCAGGGCGACGACGGTGAAGTAGAGGTGGGGCACGGGGTCGGCGACGCCGTCGGACTGGATGCCGATGGGCTGCCCGCCGCCGAGGACCGGCGGCGCGTCGCTCGCCACGCCCCAGGCCCAGCCGCACTCGAACATCATGCTCGGGTCGCCCAGTCCGTCCGCGACGTCGATGCCGAGCGTGATGCGGTCGGCGATGGTGGCGCGCAGGCCCGCGAAGGTCTCCTGGAACTGCTGGAGCACGGCCCGTTCGGACAGCCGGCGCTGGCCGAGGGTGCGGGCGAGGCGCCGGCCCTGGGTGCTGTCGTCGGCGTCGAAGACGTTGACGGTGAAGGAGCGCAGCAGGCCCACCATGGCGGCGGTGAGCCGCTCGCTGGTGGCCTGTTTGAGTTCGTCGACGGCCTGCCGTACCTCGGAACGGACGGTGGTGTCCTTGTACTTGTCGAGGAAGCCGAGGGTGGCCAGGCACAGCGTGACGGACATGGAGAAGGAGTCGACCACCCCCAAGTCCCGTTGCTCCTGGGTGACTTCGGTGTCCGGGTCCTCGGTGCCGAAGTAGTAGCCGCCGGCGAAGCTGGGGCTGCCGTCGGCCGCGGTGTGCCGGTGCATGAACTCGGTGAGCGCGGCGACGAGGGCCGTCGGGATCTCGGTGCGTCCGCCGACCTGTCTGAGCGTGCGCTGGACGTCCTTCTGGGTGGTGTCCGGCTCGTCGAGCCGGAACTCGGGGATCTCGGTGGCCGGGTACATGAGGCACAGCAGCCGCTCGGCGTCGGCGACGCTGCTGTGCCCTCCCCAGTCCCCCCAGACCCAGCGTCCGTCGTCGAAGGAGTGTCGGGCGATCGCTTCCCAGATCTGAAGCAGATGAGCCCTCGGCTTGATCTCCATCCCCATGCCCCTCACACAGGTCGTGACCGCTGCCCCGGCCCCGAGACCAGATTCCGGAACGGGAAATTCAGGACCGGCGGCCCTGATTCCTCTTTCCGTAGGCCAGGATGATTCCGGTATGCCCTGGACGCACCATATGGCTCACCTCACCCAGGCGTTTTGTCTCGATTTCCCCGGCGAACTTCCGGAGGCTTTGCTTCACCTGTGCCTCGTCGACATCGCACGCCGGAAAATGCCGGTTGCCGACGTCATACCCACGGGAGCCCTCCATGAACGCGGCGGCGAAAGGAGCGCCGGGCGCCAGGCTGCGCATGAAGCACCGGACCGCCTGTCGGAACTCTTTGTGCGAGGTGGAGATGGATTCGGCCACGAAGAACATGGTCCCCATCTGCCACTTGCCGCGGGTGGCGGGCCCACCGAACAGTCCGCGGCGGCCGAGCTCGAACAGATTCCCCTCCTCGACGCGGACCGTTTGGTGAAATCTTTCCGTCCGTTCCCCGTCGATGTCGGCGTAGGGCTTGCTCTCGCACAGCACCTTCCAGAAGGCGTCCCAGTCCGGGTCGAGGCCGTCGCACTGCTCCTGGAGATAGCCGACGTTCTTCGGCGCCCGCTCGAAGAGGGTGATCTCCTCGCACCACGGCAGCATCGCAAGCGCCGGATAGAGATTGGCCCCCGCCCCGATGTCAATACCCAGAATCGGCCGTTCCGCCTGGTCGGCGAAATGCCTGCTGAAGTGATCCCTCATCAGCGAGAGGATCTCCGCATCCACATCGAGAAGATCGCGGTAATTCTGGGCGAGGTATGCGCTGGGGTCGAATTCGTCCCACGGTGCGTCGCTATTGAGGACGCACGTGTCGACCGGAGCTCGGGAGGTCATGCTCGACCATACACCCCGGCGTGACCGCCAAGAAAGCTACCACTTTACTATGTGCGATCGAGTAACCGGGTCGATAAAATGACATAGCCGAAAGCGTGCTTGTTGCACGTAAGACGCGCCGTCATCCTGAGCGGGACCCCCGGGAGGTGGCATGGGTGCTCTGCCCGCGCGTCGCACCGCACGGCAACTTCGGCTGAGAGGCGTCACGGAGGCGGACCTCGACGCGCTGGCCCTCCTCGACCGGGAGACCTTCCCGGAGGAGCCGTACCCCTACTTCGTACTGCGTCAGATGTACGACGTGTACCCGGACCACCTGCTCGTCCTGGACGACGGCACCGAACTCAAGGGATACGTACTGGTCGGCACCGCGCCCGACAAGAGCCGCAGCTGGATCCTGGGGCTGGGCATCACCCGGGACGAGCGCGGACAGGGGTACGGCCGGCGGCTGATGGACGAGGCGCTGCGGCGGCTGCGCGGGATCGGGGTGGCGGAGGTGCTCCTGACCGTCGTCCCGACGAACACGGCCGCGATCCTCCTCTACGAGACCCTCGGCTTCACCGCCGAACAGACCACCCGCCAGGACTACTTCGGCCCGGGCGCGGACCGCCTGGTGATGCGCCTGCGCCTCTAGGACCGGCCGAACCGCCGCACATACGCCCGCTGCCACGGCGTCTCCACGGCCCTCGGGTGGTAGTGGCGCCGTACGAACTCCACCGCCTCGTCCGGCGGTACGCCGTCCAGCACCGCGAGACAGGCCAGCGCCGTCCCGGTCCGCCCGCGCCCGCCACCGCAGGCGACCTCGACGCGCTCACCCGGAGCCCGCTCCCAGGCCTCGGTCAGCGCGGCGCGGGCGGCCGGCCGGTCGGTGGGGAGCCGGAAGTCGGGCCAGCGGATCCAGGTGAACTGCCAGGGGACGGGCGGGGGTTGCCTGCCGAGGAGATAGAGGGCGTACGAGGGGGTGGGTGCCGTCGGATCGAGAGGGTGGCGCAGGCCGCGGCCGCGGATCAGACGTCCGGACGGGAGCCGGAGCACACCGGCGCCGCGCTCGTCCCACTGCTCGCCCGCCACCGGACCTCCTCAACCACCGCAACAGCCAAGGGGATTCACTCCCGGCCCGCTTCCCGCAGCGCCTTCTCCAGCAGCGCCCCCGCAGCCCATCGCATCACGTCCTTGGCCTCCTCGGGGTCGAGTTCGCAGACGTCGCGGGTGGTCACCAGGGCTTCCACGCCGTAGACCAGGTTGACCGCGTTGGTCAGGCGGCGGTGGAGGTCGGGTGGGAGGTCCGCCGCGAGGGGTTCGAGGGCGGTGCGGGTGACGTCGAGGCGGCGGCGGTTGCGGATGGGGGTGTCGTCGCCCTCGGACGGCTCGGTCCAGCGGGACAGCGAGGCGATCAGCACCGCCCGCCACACCGCCTCGTCGCCGAGCTGCATGTCCGCGATGCGCGAGACCACGAGGTCCAGCCGCTCGGCCGGGTCGTCGGGGAGGTCGGCGACCGCCTCGAAGCCGCGGGCGACGGTCTTGGTCTCGCGGAGCAGTTCCTGCGGGTTGGAGAAGTAGCGGTAGGCGGTGGCCACCGACACCTGGGCCACCTGGGCGGCGTCGGCGATCGTGACCGGTCTGCCCTCGCGGACCAGGGAGACCGCGGCCTCGACCAGTGCGCGCCGGGTGCGCAGCTTCTGGTTGCGCCGGCCGTCACCGACCGGCCCGGCGTCCGCCCCCCGCGCGCCGGTAGTGCTTCCGGCACGCCCTTCGCTCATGAGAAATTCCCCTTGTCGTGAGAGACTCTTCTCATTACGGTAGCACTGTCTCACAAACGGGGGCCGTGCCCTGCGGGGTGCGGCACGAGCGAGAGGGGGTGCCCCATGGGCACCATCACACCCGCCGAAATGGAAGTCCTGATCGGGTCCCACATGCTGGCCGAGGAGCACGGCGACCCCGGGGAGGCGGTCGCCTCCTACACCGAGGACGTCGAGCACGACGTGGTCGGCTTCCCGGGCGACCCGATCCGCGGCATCCCGGCCGCGCTGGAGCGCTACGAGCAGCTGGTCAAGGATCTGCGCGTCGAGAGGTCGGAGCGCACGCACACGTACTACTCCGACGACGCGGCGACGGTCGAGGACCTGATCACCGCGGTGGTGACGGGCGACTTCATGGGCATCCCGGGCAACGACCGCAGGATCACGTTCAGGATGCTGCACGTCTTCGAGTTCAAGAACGGCAGGATCTCGAGGGAGAACGTCTGGCTGGACGGAGCCTCCATCGCAACCCAGCTGACTGCAACGCCGTAAAGGGTAAAGGGGCGCGGGGCTGTATCAATCTGCGGCTCCGTCGTGTGGGCGCGACCGGCCCCCACCGGCCCGCAGCCGCCACCGAACCGCTACCCCACCCCACCTGAGGCACGTGCCTCGATCCCCCGGAAATGCACAGCCATCGCCCGCTGCGCGCCCTCGACGTCCCGGGCGCGCAGCGCCGTCACGATGTCCCGATGCCGCCCCACCGTGACATCAGCAGCCGGCCCGTCACACCGCCCCCGCACCCCCGCAACCCGTCGGAACACCGCCCAGAACGCACCCAGCAGTTGCGGCACCAGCGCATTGCCCAGCGGCGCGTAGAGCAACTCATGGAATTCCCGGTCGAGTTCGGGAAACGGCCGCCCCGCCCGCCCCGCCGCCTCCATACGATCGACCACCCCCTCCAGCCGATCCAGCTCCGCGTCCGTGAGCAGCACCGCCACCCGCCTCAGCAGCCCCTCCTCCAACACCTCCCGGACCTGAAGGATCTCGGCCAGCGCCCCCGTGTCGTCCTCGTGCCGGGCAAGCGTGCGGAAGGTCAGCCCGTCGGCCAGCGGGGTGAGCGAGGCCTGGCCGACATAGGTGCCGTAACCGTGTCTGATCTCCACGATGTCGAGGGCCTGGAGCGCCTTGAGGGCCTCGCGCACCGAGTTGCGGCTGACGCCGAGCTCCTCCATCAGCTCGGTCTCCGTGGGCAGCGCGGCGCCCGGGGCGAGCCGTCGGTCGAGGATGATCTGCATGACCTCGCGCCGGATCCGGCTGTTCCGGGTCTCCGTGTTCCTCGGCTCCGCGGGCATGGGCCGCATCGTACGCGCACCGGACATCCCACGTCCCATGTCCGGCGCTGACGTGGGCCAACTCCCGCCATTCGAAAGCGCCATTGGTGCGACCTCTGGCGGCTACGCCATTCGTGTGCGCTGCCTTGACCACCCCCCGCACCCCTCCTATGGTCGCGCCTGACGACAGGACGTAGGACGTCGTATCTCCTCACCGTTGGAGGAACCGTGCACCGCCGGACCTTCCTGAAGCACACCGGCGCCCTGAGCGCGGCCGCCGCCGTCTCCGCGTCGCTGTCGGCCTGCTCCGCCGGGCCCCAGTCCACGAACGACACCGGCAGCGGCGGCGGCAAGGGCCGCACGCTGACCGCGGTGATCGGCTACGGCAACGACGGCAGCTGGGATCCCACCCAGACCGCGTCCGCGTTCTGCATGGCTGCCAACAACCACGTCTACGAGGGGCTCCTCGACACCGACCCGATCTCCCGGCAGCCGTACGCCGCGCTGGCGACCGAGGTGCCGAAGGACCTGAACGCCACGACGTGGAGGTTCACACTGCGGGCCGGCGCCAGGTTCCACGACGGGAAGCCCGTCACCGCCGACGACGTCGTGTTCGTCTTCGACCGGATCCTCGACCCGAAGACCCAGACCCTCGCCAAGGGCTTCTTCGCGAGCTGGCTGAAGGAGGTCCGGAAGGTCGACGCGTCGACCGTCGAGCTGGTCCTCAAGTTCCCCTTCCCGGAAGGGGTTTCGCGGCTCACCCTCGCCAAGATCATGCCGAAGCACGTCTTCTCCGCGCCCGGCGCCTGGGACAAGGCCGTCGCGGGTCTCGCGGTCGGCTCGGGGCCGTACCGGCAGACCGCGCACCACCCGAAGTCGAACACCACCTTCGCCGCCTTCGCGGACTACAACGGCCCGCGCAAGGCGGCCTTCGCGAAGATGAACTGGCTGACGATCGTGGACGCGGCCCCGCGCGTCGCCCGGATCTCGGGGTCCAGCGCGGGCGCGCAGATCTCCGACAACATCCCGTACGCCAACATCGCGCAGCTCAGGAGCGGTGGGCTGTCGGTCGCGGGCGGCGCCGGGATGAACAACCTGTTCCTGATGTTCAACACCAGGCACAAGCCCTTCGACGACGTCAGGGTGCGGCAGGCGCTGCACTACGCCATCGACACCGGGAAAATGGTCGAGGTCGCGCTCAAGGGGCACGGGAAGCCGTCGTCCTCGTTCCTCAACGAGGGGAACCCCGGCTACCGGCGCGCGAAGACGGTCTACGACTACGACCCCGACAAGGCGAGGGCGCTGCTGAAGGCCGCCGGGGTGAAGAACCTGAGGATCGACATCCTTGCGGTGAACGTGAGTTGGATCGTCGACTGTCTGCCGACCATCAAGTCGTCCTGGGACGCGATCGGCGTGAGGACGACCCTCTCCCCGCAGGAGACGACCGCCGTCTTCACCAAGCTGGACCAGAAACAGGACTACCAGGTGGTCGCCGCCGCCTCGAACCCCAACCAGTTCGGCCTCGACGCCGACCTGATCATGCACTACAACTACGGCCCCACCAACCTCTGGATGGGCTACACCCGTTGGGCCGACAACCCGGTCGCCAAAGCGCTCTTCAAGGACATGGACCGGGCCACCCAGGAGCCCGACGCGGACAGGAAGAAGGCGATGGTCCAGGACTACATCGACGTCGTCGCCGAACAGGCCGTGCTCTACCCGGTCGTCCACAACGAGCTGATGACCGCCTGGGATCCGCGCCGGCTCACCGGCATAAGGGCACAGCCGTACCCGGGCATCAATCTCCTCCAGGCCAAATGGGTCTAGGGGCGCGCCCGTGATCGCCGTCGTCCGGATCCTGCTCCGCCGCGTCGTCCTGCTGGTGCCGCTGATGCTCGGCATCGTGCTGTTCGTGTTCCTGGTGATGCGGTTCTCGGACGTCGACCCGGCGTCCGCGTTCTTCCAGGGCGCCAACCCCACCCCGCGGCAACTGCACGACTTCCGCGAGCGGAACGGCCTTCTGGACCCGCTGCCGGTCCGTTACGTCCACTTCGTGGGCGACCTGCTCCAGGGGAACATGGGCACCAGTGCCCTGACCCGCGCCCCGGTCCTCGACCAGGTCGCCACCGCGCTGCCGCTCACCCTCCAACTCACCTTCCTGGGCCTGGCGATCGCGGTCGTCCTGTCCCTCGTGGGCGGCGTCACGGCGGCCATCCACCGCGACCGCCTCCCCGACCAGATCATCCGCGTCGTCTCCCTCACGGGCGTCGCCGCGCCCGGCTTCTGGCTGGCGCTGCTGATGATCCAGTACCTGGCGGTCGACCTCGGCTGGTTCCCGACCGGCGGCTACATCAACCCGGCCGACTCCCTCACCGGCTGGCTGAAGACGATGGCCCTGCCCGCCCTCGCGCTCTCCCTGCCGGTCGCGGCCCAACTGACCCGGATCGTACGGACGTCGGTGGTCGAGGAGCTCGACAAGGACTACGTCCGTACGGCGATCGGCAGCGGGCTGCCACCGCGGGTGGTGGTGGGCCGCAACGTGCTGCGCAACGCGCTGATGAACCCCCTCACGGTCCTCGGCCTGCGCGTCGGCTACCTGCTCGGCGGCGCGGTCGTCATCGAGACGATCTTCTCCCTCCCCGGCATGGGCAAGCTGATGATCGACGCCGTGAAGAACGGCGACCCGGCGGTGGTGCAGGGCGTCGTCCTGACGACCGCGACCGGCTTCGTCGTCGTCAACCTCGTCATCGACGTCCTGTATCTGCTGGTCAACCCGCGACTGAGGGAAGCGTCCTGATGTTCACGCGCAAGAGCCTCGCCGAGTCCCTCTCGCGGCCCGGCATCCGGCTGCGCGGCCGGCGCCGGCTGCCGCCGCTGTCGAAGTTCGCCGTCTGCTTCCTGGCGGTCGTGGTCCTGGTGGCCGTCCTCGCCCCGCTGCTCGCGCCGGACGACCCGCTCGACCAGCAGGCGCCGGTCGACGGCACGGGGCATCCGTCCGCCGAGCACTGGATGGGCCAGGACAGTCTCGGCCGGGACATCCTGAGCCGGCTGATGTACGGGGCCCGCTGGTCGCTCGCGATCGGCCTCGGCGCGACGGCGCTCGCGCTGGTGGTGGGGGCGGTCATCGGCGCGGTCGCGGCGACCTCCCGCAAGGGCGTCGACGAGACGCTGATGCGCTGTCTGGACGTGGTGATGGCGTTCCCGGGCATCGCCCTGGCGGCGGTGCTTGTGGCCGTGTTCGGGGGCGGGATCACGGTCCTGATCTGCGCGATCGCGTTCCTGTTCACGCCGCCGGTGGCACGGGTCGTACGGGCGAACGTCCTCGACCAGTACGGCGAGGACTACGTGACGGCGGAACGGGTGATCGGGGCGCGGACCCCGCACATCGTCGTACGGCACGTGGCCGTCAACTGCCTTGCCCCCATCCTGGTCTTCTGCACGGTCCAGGTCGCCGAGGCGATCGTCTTCGAGGCCTCGCTGTCCTTCATCGGGGCGGGGGTGCGGCCGCCGGATCCGTCCTGGGGCAGCGTCATCTCGGACGGCAAGAACATGGTGTTCACCGGAGGTTGGTGGGCGACCGTGTTCCCGGGGCTGCTGATCCTGGTGACGGTCCTGGCGCTGAACATCCTGTCCGAGGGGGTGTCGGACGCGTGGGCCGCACCGGCGGCCCGGGAGGTCGAAGTCCGGCGCGAGGACGACCACTTGGAGGCAGCGGAGGCAGGGAGCGGCGAGGTGCTCCGGCTGCCCGGCCTCACGGCCGCGGCCCGACGACTCCGTGCCCGGGCCCGCGTCCTCCCCGAGGGACAGCTGCCGCTACTCGCCGTCGAGAACCTCGCCATCGGCTTCGAGGACCGCCACGGCGGTGTCGACATCGTGGACGGCATCAGCTTCGAGGTGCAGGCCGGTGAAGTCCTCGGCCTGGTCGGGGAGTCGGGATGCGGGAAGTCCCTGACCGCGCTGACAATCATGGGGCTGCAACCCCGCGGCGCCCGAGTCCGTGGCCAAGTCCGTTTCAACCAGCGGGACCTGCTCGCCGAGCCCATGCGCGTCCGGCGTCGCCTCCTCGGGCACGAGATGGCGATGGTCTATCAGGACGCCCTCTCCTCCCTGAACCCGGCGATGACCATCCGCGCCCAGCTCAAGCAGGTCGTACGGCGCGGTGGGCTCCGTACCCCCGCCGAACTGCTCGCCCTGGTCGGCCTCGACCCCGACCGGACCCTGCGCAGCTATCCGCACGAGCTCTCCGGCGGGCAGCGGCAGCGCGTGCTGATCGCCATGGCGCTGTCCCGGGACCCGAAGCTGATCGTCGCCGACGAGCCGACCACCGCGCTGGACGTGACCGTGCAGGCGCAGGTGATGGAGCTGCTGCTGCGGCTGCGCGAGGAGCTGGGGTTCGCGCTGATCCTGGTCTCGCACGACCTCGCGCTGGTCGCGGACGTCACGGACCGGGTGGTGGTGATGTACGGCGGGCAGATCGTGGAGACAGGCGTGACCGCCGACCTGGTGGAGGCACCGGCCCATCACTACACGCGCGGGCTGCTCGGCAGCGTGCTCTCGCTGGAGTCGGCCGAGGAGCGGATGACCCAGATCAAGGGTGTCGTGCCCTCCCCCGCGGACTTCCCGGCCGGCTGCCGTTTCGCCGACCGGTGTCCGCTCGCCACCGAGCTCTGCCGGACCACCCCTCCCGACCTCCTCGGCACGCCCACCCACACCGCGGCCTGTCACCACCCGGCGGTCGAGCTCGTGACCTCGGAGGCCGTCCAGTGAACGCGATCGTCGAGCTGACCGGCACCCATGTGGTGCACAAGGCGCGCAGCGGCGGCCTGTTCACACGGGACCGGGTGTACGCGCTGACCGGCGCCGACCTCGCCGTCGCGCCCGGCGAGACGGTCGGCGTGGTCGGCGAGTCCGGCTGCGGCAAGTCGACGCTGGCCAAGGTGCTGATCGGCATCCAGCGCCCGACCGCGGGCACGGTCTCCTTCCGGGGCCGCGACCTGTGGTCGATGCCGCCCGCCGAACGCCGGACCACCGTCGGAGCCGGCACCGGCATGATCTTCCAGGACCCGTCCACCGCCCTGAACCGCCGGCTGCCGGTCCGGCAGATCCTGCGCGACCCGCTCGACGTGCACGGCCACGGCACCAAGGAGCAACGGGGCGACCGGGTAAGGGAGTTGATGGCGCTCGTCGGTCTCCCCCGAGCCCTCGCGGACGCGCTGCCCGGTCAGCTCTCCGGCGGTCAGCGCCAACGCGTCGCCATCGCACGGGCGTTGGCGCTCGACCCCGGCCTGGTGGTGGCCGACGAGCCGACCAGCGCGCTGGACGTGTCGGTGCGGGCGCAGATCCTCAATCTCCTGCTCGACCTCAAGGAACGCCTGGGCCTGGCCCTGGTGTTCGTCTCGCACGACATCCAGACGGTACGGCGGATGAGCGACCGGGTGATCACCATGTACCTCGGCCGGATCGTCGAGGAGTGCCCGGCCGCCGATGTCACCGACCGGGCCCGGCACCCGTACACCCGCGCCCTCTTCTCGGCCACGCCGAGTCTGTTGAACCCGATCGAGCCGATCGCGCTGAAGGGGCCTGTCCCGTCGGCGACGCGGCCGCCGAGCGGCTGCCCGTTCCGTACGCGCTGCTGGAAGGCGGACGCCCTGTGTGCGGAGGTGATGCCGGGCCTCGCGACTGCGTCGACGCCCGGCCACAGCTTCCGCTGCCACCATCCTTTGACATCCTCCGCCTCCGAAGAGGACGGATTCCAGCCCGGATGAGCTGAGGTTCACGGGCGCTCGATCACTCGTGTGATGTCACCCCTCCGGCGTGTCCCGCCGCGACACTGGGACCATACAAGAAAGTTGGCGCATAACACCACACAACAGGGAGACTTGATGACCTTCCCCGCCCGGCTCACCGGTGTCGTACCACCCGTCTGCACGCCCCTGACACCGGACCGCGAGGTGGACGTCCCCTCCCTGCTCAGGCTCGTCGACCACCTGGTGGCGGGCGGGGTGCACGCGCTGTTCGTGCTCGGCTCCTCGTCGGAGGCGGCCTATCTGCGGGACGGTCAGCGCAGGGCGGTCGTCGAGTCGGTGGTCGGACATGTGGGCGGACAACTGCCAGTCCTCGCCGGGGCGATCGACATGACGACCCCGCGGGTCCTGGACCACGTCGAGTCCGTGACGGCGGCGGGCGCGGACGCCGTTGTCGTCACCGCGCCCTTCTACACGCGCACGCACCCCGCCGAGATCGCCTGCCACTTCCGGCTGATCGCCGCCGCCTCCCCGGTCCCCGTCATCGCCTACGACATCCCGGTCGCCGTGCACACGAAACTCCCCGCCGACCTGGTGCTGGAGCTGGCGGCCGACGGAACGCTCGCCGGGCTCAAGGACTCCAGTGGGGACCTGGCCGGGTTCCGGGAGGTCGTCACGGGTGCCCGTGGGCTGTCCCGGTTCAGTGTGCTGACGGGGTCGGAGCTGGTCGTGGACTCCGCGCTCGCGCTCGGCGCGGACGGGGCGGTGCCCGGTCTCGCCAACGTCGACCCGCACGGGTACGTCCGCCTCGACCGGCTGTGCCGGGGCGGGGACTGGGAGCGGGCGCGGGCCGAACAGGAGCGGCTGTGCGGGCTGTTCGGGCTCGTGGGCGTGGGGAATCCGGCGCGGATGGGCGGCAGCTCGTCGGCGCTGGGCGCGTTCAAGGCGGCGCTGCATCTGCGCGGGGTCATCGACTGTCCGGCGACGGCGGAGCCCCAGGTGCCGCTGTCGCCGGAGGAGGTGGAGCGGGTCGGCAAGTTCCTCGCGGCGGCGGGACTTCTCTAGAACGCGTTCGCGTTCAGGCGCCGGAACTCGATCGTGTCGTACGGGCCCGACGCCCCCGTCTCGTACAGGATCCCGACCGTGTTCCACCCCACCTGCACCAAGTCCGAGTAGGCCGCCCGCTGCTGACTAAGCGTCAGGACCTTGGTGAAAGTGGCCCCCTCGTCCGCGCTGCTCCAGATCGCCATCGACTGGCGGACCGTCGGCACGGACGGGCCGGAGAAGAGCAACGGGGCGTCCGGGGCACGGAGTCGGAGGACGCTGCCCTCCACCACCGGGACGTCGTTCAGGGTGGGCTGGATGGCGTAGGGGCGGTCGAGGGACTCGGCTCCGTCGCTGGAGTAGGCGTCGAGGCGGTTGCCGGCGCTGGTGCCGCTCTGGTCGCGGGAGCTGAAGTAGAGGCGGCCGTCGGGGAGTTCGGCGGCCGTCGACTCGTTGGGGTTGGCGTACCCGTCGTGGGCGCCGTCGACGAAGCCGATGTGCCAGGTGCCGCCGCCGTCGTCGCTGTAGATGGCGTGGGCGCCGTAGTACCTGGCCTCCTGGCCGGTGTCGGTGGAGCCGGCCGGCGGGGCGACGGAGTGGTTGGCGGGGACGACCAGGCGGCCGGCATGCGGGCCGTGGGTGAGCGCGACCGCATGGCCCGGTCCCGTGGCGTACCAGCGCCAGTTCGCCGGCTTCACCTCGGCCGTGATGTCCCGCGGCGCCGAGAAGCTCAGCCCGTCGTTCCGGCTCTCCTGCACGAACACCCGGCGGCTCTGCTCCGGGGTGACCTCGCCGCGCATGATCTGACCCTCGGTCACGGCCCCGCTGTTGTAGGAGGTGACGAGCACGATCGCGCCGGTGCGCGGGTCGACGACCGGCGCCGGGTTGCCCCGGGTGTTCCCGTTCCCGGCGGCGACCACCTCCATCGGGCCCCAGGTGCAGCCGCCGTCGCGGGAGCGCCGGAGGACGACGTCGATGTGGCCGGAGTCGGCGGCGCTGCCCAGCCGCCCCTCGGCGAAGGCGAGGACGGTGCCGCGCCGGGTGGTGACGGTCGCCGGGATGCGGTAGGTGTCGTAGCCGCCCTCCCCCGAGACGTACGGCACGGAGGACGTGCAGCCGGTGTCGGCGGTGGCGTGCGCTGTCCAGGTGAGGGGTGCGAGGGCGGTGAGAGTGACGAGGAGTGTGCGGCTCAGGATGGTCACGTTCCCATGGTTCCCGGAGACACCAGTCCCGACTCGTAGGCCACGATGACCAACTGCGCCCGGTCGCGCGCCCCCAGCTTCCCCATGATCCGGCTCACGTGGGTCTTCGCGGTCAGCGGACTCAGCCCCAACGCGCCGCCGATCTCCGCGTTGTTGAACCCTCGCGCCAGCAGGGTCAGCACCTCGCGCTCGCGGTCGGAGAGGCACTCCGGCCCGCCCGCCGTGGGCGCCGACGGAGTGCGCAGGAACCGCTCGATCAGCCGCGCCGTCGGTCCCGGCGAGAGCAGCGACTCGCCCGCCGCCACCGTGCGGATCGCGTCGAGGAGTTCGGCCGGACGGGTGTCCTTGACCAGGAATCCGGAGGCGCCCGCGCGCAGCGCCTCGACGATGTTCTCGTCGGTGTCGTAGGTGGTGAGGACGAGCACCTTGACGCCGGAGAGGGTCTCGTCGGCGGCGATCAGCCGGGTCGCCTCGATGCCGTCGAGGTCCGGCATCCGGATGTCCATCACCACCAGGTCGGGCCGCTCGCCGCGGGTCAGCTCGACCGCCTCCCGGCCGGTGCCCGCCTGTCCGACGACCGCCATGTCCCGCGCGGACTCGACGAGCATGGCGAACGCGGCCCGGACCAGGGTCTGGTCGTCGGCGAGCAGTACGCGGATGGTCATCCTGTCCCTTCCCCCATTGCGGTCGGCTCCCCTGTGGCGTTCAGCGGCAGTACGGCGGTCACCTCGAAGCCGCCCGCCGCCCGTGGCCCGGCGTCGAGTGTGCCACCCACGCTGCGGGCCCTCTCCCGCATGCCGACCAGCCCGAAACCGGGGGTGCCACCGGGGGCCGGGCCGTTGCCGTCGTCGGTGACGGACAGGAGCAGGGCGCCCTGCTCCTCGTACAACTCGACCCGTACGGCGGGTTCGGGGCCCGCGTGCCGTACCGCGTTGGTCAGCGCCTCCTGGACGATGCGGTAGGCGGCGGCGCCGACGGCGGGCGGGGCCTGCTGCACGCTTACCGACTGCGCCACGCGCGCGCCGGCGAGGCGGGCCGCCTCCGCGAGGTCGGGCAGGCCGTCGAGGCCGGGGAGGGGGCCGCGGCCGTCGGCGGAGTCGTTCTCGCGGAGCACCTCCAGGGTGGTGCGCAGCTCGCCGCGCGCGGCCCGGCAGGTCTCCGCGATGTCGTCCAGCGACTTGGCGACCGTCTCCCGGTCGAGGCGCTCGGGGTCGGCGGCCAGGACATGGGCGGCGACCGAGGTCTGGACGCCGATGAGGGTGATGGTGTGGGCGAGCAGGTCGTGCAGGTCGCGGGCGATGCGCAGGCGCTCCTCGGCGACCCGGCGGCGGGCCTCCTCCTCCCGGGTGCGTTCGGCGCGCTCGGCGCGCTCGACGATGGCGGCGACGTACTGGCGGTAGTAGCGGACGTCGACGCCGAAGAAGAGGGTGGCGATCACCCAGCCGGAGACGCGCAGGAGCGAGAGTGCCTGGTGGGGGTCGATCGCGGTCATGGCGGTCACGATGATGCCGAGGACGACGACGGCGGTGGCGATGGTCCGCAGCGGGCGGCCGGTGACGGCGACCGTGTACAGCGCGACGCAGCTGGCGGGGACGACCGCGCCGTGGTTGTTGTCCAGAAGGTGGTACGGGGCGACCAGCACCACCATCACGGCCATCACCGGCAGCGGATGGCGGCGGCGCCAGACGATCGGCACGTACGCGGCGAGCAGCAGCGCCCAGCCGAGCGCGTCCGGGCGGCGGCTCTGGTCGGTGGTCAGCGCCAGGCACACGCCCGCCGCGGCCAGCACCACGGCGAGGATCGCGTCGTTGCGGGTGCCGTGCGGGGCGGTGCGCGGATCACGGTTGATCACCGCCATGATCCGCTCACCGCGCCGGGACCACGGCGTCGTCGTCTTCTGCTGCACGGGGTTCATCTTCCGTCAGGCGGGCACTCCTCCGGCAGGGCGGAGCGCCCGGCCGGTCATACGGGTTCCGGCTGCCGTTCGTCGGCGACCGGTTCGGGCGCCCTGGACAGCCGCCCCGGCCACCACACACGCCGCTCCAGCAGGACACTCGCGGTCGTGACCAGGTAGGTCCGCACGAGGAAGGTGTCGAGGAGCACGCCGACCGCGATCACGAAGCCGAGCTGGACCAGCCCCACCAGCGGGAGTGTGGTGAGTACGGCGAAGGTGGCGGCCAGCACGACACCGGCGGAGGCGATGACCCCGCCCGTGGTGCGCAGGGCGGTGAGCGCCGCGGCGCGCGGCTCGGCGCCGGCGAGGGACTCCTCCCGCATGCGGTGCATGAGGAAGATGCCGTAGTCGACGCCGAGGGCGACGAGGAAGACGAAGGACAGCAGCCCAAGGCCCGAGTCCGTGCCGTCGAAGCCGAGCACCGGGCCGAAGACCAGCCCGCCGATCCCGAGCGCCGCGCCCCACACCGCGACCACGGCGACCAGCAGCATCAGCGGCGCGACCAGGCTGCGCAGCAGTCCTACGAGGATCACGAACACGGCGGCGAGCACCAGCGGCACGACGACCTCGCGGTCCCGGGCCTGGCTGTCGGCCAGGTCGAGCTGCTGGGCGCTGGGGCCGCCGACATAGGTGCCGTAGGTGTCGTCGAGCCCGGCGCGCAGGGCCTCGATGGTGCGGGTCTCCCCCTTCGACTCCGGGGCGGCGGTGGCGTACACGGAGATCTCGGTCCAGCCGGAGCCGCTGCGCCCGGTGGTCGCCTGCGCGACACCGGCGGTCGTGCGGGCCTTGGCGAGGACGGCGTCGGCCTTGGCCGCCGGGGCGATGACGGTGATGGGCTGGCTGCCGCGTTCGGGGTAGGCGCGGGCGAGGGTCCGGCTCGCGGAGATCGACTCGGGCCGCTGGGTGAAGGAGTCCTCCTGCTTGAGTCCGCCGGGGAGGTTGAGCGCGCCGAGCGCCAGCGCGCTCAGGAGCACCGCCCCGCCGGCCAGCACGACGACCGGCCGGCGCGTGGCGGACGTACCCATCGCGGCGAAGAGCGACCGCCGCACCTTCGGCTCGCTCCCGAAGGCCGGGATCAGCGGCCAGAAGACCCGTCGCCCGAGCAGCACCAGGAGCGCCGGAAGCAGGGTCGTCATCGCGACCAGCGCCGCCAGTACGCCCACCATCCCGACCGGGCCCATTCCGCGGCTGCTGTTGAGGTCGGCGGCCAGCAGGCACAGCAGTCCGGCCGCCACGGTCCCGGAGGAGGCGAGGATCGCCGGGCCGCAGCCCTTGAGCGCGGCGCGCATGGCCTCGTACGGGCGCTCGTGGCGCCGTAGCTCCTCGCGGTAGCGGGAGATGAGGAGCAGCGCGTAGTCGGTGCCCGCGCCGAGGACGAGGACCGTCATCACGCCGCCGCTCTGGCCGGTGACGGTGACGCCGAAGGCCTCGTGGAGGCCGTATCCGGCGGCCATCGCCATGCCCGCGGCGGCCCCGGCCGTGGCGAGCGGGACCAGCCACAGGAAGGGGCTGCGGTAGATCAGGATCAGCAGGGCGGTGACGACGCCGAGGGTGGCGTAGAGCAGGGTGCCGTCGATGGAGCCGAACACCTTGCTCATGTCGGTCTGGAGGCCGCCGGGCCCGCCGACCTCGACACTGAGCCCCGCGCCGCCGTCCGCGATGTCCCGCACGCCGTCGACGAAGGCGTCGCGGGCCTTGTCGTCCTGACCGGGCTGCGTGCTGGAGACGGGGTACATGAGGGTGCTGCCGTCCCGGGAGGGAACCGCGCGCGGCTTCCCGGTGAGCCGGTACGCCGTCCCGATGCCGGCGACCTGCTCGGCGGCCTTGCTCCTGTCCGCGGCCGTGAGCCCGCCGTCGCGGTGGTAGACGAGGACCAGGTCGGTGGCCTCACCGCCGGGCAACCGGTCCTGTATACGGGCCACTTGGGTGGAGTCGGCGCTGTCGGGGAGGTAGTCGACGGAGCGGTTCTGCTGGATGTCGGCGAACTTCCCGGCCAGCGGCCCGGCGAGCACGAGCGCGGCCAGCCACAGCCCGAGCACCGCCCAGGGCACGGCTCGCCGCCGCCGTACGGATGTCCTTGCGGCCCCCATGGACGGGCCTCCCTCCGGTCGGATGTCTGGATCGGTTCCAGACTCCCGGCGGGAGGGGGCGGGATCGTCGGGCTTGGGGGCGAGTCGGGGGCTACTGCCGGGGGTGGCCTGCGTGCCGGACTACTCCCGCGGGAGTACCGGGGAGGTGTACGGCCGCTCGGTCACGACGACGGTGTACGCGCCGCCTCCAGCAGCCGTTTCACGTCGTCCGTGCAGATGGTGAGGGCCGCGCCGACCGTCGCCAGCGCGTCGCGTTCGGCCGGGGTGTACGGGCCGTCCGCCAGGGCGATGCGGGCGCCCTGGAGCAGGATCGACTCGCGGCCCACGGGAGCGAGGTGCGGGGCGAGCGGGTCGAGGGCCTCGTGCAGCTCGATGGCGAGACCCGCGCCGCAGGACTCGCCGTACACGCGGCCCGCGTCGGCGGCCAGCGCCTCGACGAGGGCGGCCAGCTGCTCCTCCGTGCAGTCGTCGAAGCCGGCCGAGCGCACGGTGGCCGCGGCGGCCTCCAGGGCCGTGCGCGAACAGGTGCCGCCCGCCGCGAGGACCGCCAGGGCGACGGTGTGCACGGCGTCGCGGAGCATCGCCGAGAAGCGGGTGGTGGTCGGGTGGTCGAGGGCGTCGGTGCCGAAGTGGCGGCGGCAGGCGGCGCATTCGACGACCGGCCCGGTCTCGCCGCGCGGCAGCACCGGGACGCCGAGCAGAGTGAAGCGGCGACGGCCGGTCAGGCGCTGGTAGTTGCGGTCGCCCCCGCATCCCGGGCAGAAGAACTCGCCGTCTCCGACGGGTGTCCACGCGGTGCGGGTGCCCAGAAGGCGCGCAGGCCTGGCCGCTCGGCCGTTTCGTCCCCGTACTGGCAGCACGTCGCACCTCCGTAACCGCGCGGCAACATCGTCGCGCTGGCGTGATGTTAGCCACATGGAGAGGGCCTAGTCAGCACCCTGGACGAGACCTTTCCGTGACCTCCACGGACGGATGGCCGAAAAGGAACGGGGCCCTGATCGCCGTATACGAAGATCAGGACCCCGAAACCGCCGGTCAGAGGGGTTAGCGGGCGGCCCGGTTGACGGCCGAGACGACCGCCTTCAGCGACGCACGCGTCGTGTTCGCGTCGATGCCGATTCCCCACAGAACCTTGTCGTCGATCGCGCATTCGATGTAGGAGGCGGCCTGCGCGGAGGCACCCTCGCTCATCGTGTGCTCCTGGTAGTCCAGGAGGCGGGCGTCGATGCCGACCTTCGCCAGGGCGTCGAAGAAGGCGGAGATCGGGCCGTTGCCCGAGCCGGTCAGGACGGTGTCCTCGCCGTCGACGACCGCCTCGACGCGGAGGGTGTCCACGCCGTCGGTGTCGGTGGTCGACTGGCCGTTGCGGACCTGGATACGGCCCCACGGGTTCTCGGGGTTCGGCAGGTACTCGTCCTGGAAGACCGCCCAGATGTCGCCGCCGGTGACCTCGCCGCCCTCGGCGTCCGTCTTGGCCTGGATCAGCCTGGAGAACTCGATCTGCATCCGGCGGGGCAGGTCCAGCTTGTGGTCGTTCTTCAGGACGTACGCGATGCCACCCTTGCCGGACTGCGAGTTGACGCGGATGACGGCCTCGTAGGAGCGGCCGACGTCCTTCGGGTCGATCGGCAGGTACGGGACCGCCCACTCGATGTCGTCGACGGTGACGCCCTTGGCGGCCGCGTCGGCCTCCATCGCGTCGAAGCCCTTCTTGATGGCGTCCTGGTGGGAGCCGGAGAAGGACGTGTAGACCAGGTCGCCCACGTACGGGTGGCGCGGGTGGACCTCCATCTGGTTGCAGTACTCCCACGTACGACGGATCTCGTCGATGTCGGAGAAGTCGATCTGCGGGTCGACGCCCTGGGAGAACAGGTTCATGCCCAGGGTGACCAGGTCGACGTTGCCGGTGCGCTCGCCCTGGCCGAACAGGCAGCCCTCGACGCGGTCGGCGCCGGCCATCAGCGCCAGCTCGGCGGCGGCGACGGCGGTGCCGCGGTCGTTGTGCGGGTGGATGGAGAGGACGACGTGCTCGCGGCGGGTCAGGTTGCGGCCCATCCACTCGAAGCGGTCGGCGTGCGTGGAGGGGGTCGAACGCTCGACGGTGGCGGGCAGGTTGAGGATGATCTCGCGGCCCGGGCCGGGCTGCCAGACGTCCATGACCGCCTCGCAGACCTCCAGCGCGAAGTCCAGCTCGGTGTCGGTGAAGATCTCCGGGCTGTACTGGTAGCCGAACTCGGTCTCGGGGCCCAGCAGCTTCTCGGCGTACTCGATGACCAGGCGCGTGCCGTCGACGGCGATCTGCTTGATGTCGTCCTTGGAGCCGCGGAAGACGACCCGGCGGAAGACGGGGGCCGTGGCGTTGTAGAGGTGCAGCGTGGCGCGCTTGGCGCCCTTCAGCGACTCGACGGTCCGCTCGATCAGGTCCTCGCGGGCCTGGGTCAGTACGGAGATGGTGACGTCGTCGGGGATCGCGCCCGGCTCCTCGATGATGGAGCGTACGAAGTCGAAGTCCGTCTGGCCGGAGGCCGGGAAGCCGACCTCGATCTCCTTGTAGCCCATCTTGACCAGCTGGTCGAACATCCGGCGCTTGCGCTCGGGCGACATCGGGTCGATCAGGGCCTGGTTGCCGTCACGCAGGTCGGTGGAGAGCCAGCGGGGGGCGGAGGTGATCCGCTGCTCGGGCCAGGTGCGGTCGGCGATGTCGACCTGCTCGTACCGGCCGTACTTGTGGATCGGCATAGTGCTGGGCTGCTGGCGGTTCGCCATGTTTGCGGGGCTCCTCAGGATGTCCGGCAGGACGGCCGACGACGCAACGCGAAGCTCCGCGGGGAGGGAGTCGACCTGGACTACAGGCCCTCGCCGCGGCAGCTAAGAAGAAGCAGCCCGAAACGCATGATGCGAAGCATGCTAGCCGAGCCGGTCCGGGTGCGGGGCGCCGTATCAGTATGCGGGACCCGAGGGACGAACGGGACAAAAAGTGCGCCATACCACTTCGTCACGGAGCGTGCGCCCCGCTGTCCCGATATTTCACCAATCATGGTCGCTACTAGTGACACCTGAATAACTCAGTGCAAGGGTTCCCGGCATGACGAAGACCAACGGGGGCTTCGAGCCCGTCTTCTGCACCGTCGTGCCGCCTCACGTCCTCGACAAGCTCGCACAGAACGAGGACCCCGCGCTGGCGAATCCCGCCCGCAAGACCCTGGAGCGCGACGCCTTCGAGCGCACCCATCGCCGCCTGACCACGGTGATCGGCGCCCCGAGCGTGGCCGCGCCGCCCGGCGCCGCCGAAGGCAAGCCGCACCGCACGATCTACGACGCCCGCCACCACACCGACCTCCCCGGCAAGAAGGTCCGCGCCGAGGGTTCGGACCCGGGCAAGGACGCCACCGTCAACCGCGCCTACGCGGGCCTCGGCGCCACCTTCGAGCTCTACCTGAAGGCCTACGAGCGCTACTCGATCGACGGCAACGGCCTCCCGCTCGACGCGACCGTGCACTACGACAACGACTACAACAACGCCTTCTGGAACGGCGAGCAGATGGTGTTCGGCGACGGCGACGGCGAGATCTTCCTCGACTTCACCATCCCGATCGACGTCATCGGCCACGAACTCACCCACGGCGTCACGCAGTACACGGCGAACCTGACGTACTTCGGCCAGCCGGGCGCCCTCAACGAGTCCCTGTCGGACGTCTTCGGCTCGCTGATCAAGCAGTACACGCTGGGCCAGACCGCCGCCGAGGCCGACTGGCTGATCGGCGCCGGCCTGCTCGCCCCGCGCGTCACCGGCAAGGCGCTGCGCTCCATGAAGGAACCGGGCACGGCGTACGACGACGACGTCCTCGGCAAGGACCCGCAGCCCGCGACCATGGACGACTTCGTCCGCACCGGCCGCGACAACGGCGGCGTGCACATCAACTCCGGCATCCCCAACCACGCCTTCTACCTGGTCGCCACGGCGCTCGGCGGCAACGCCTGGGAGAAGGCCGGGCAGGTCTGGTACGACGTCCTGACCGGCGGCGAGCTCAAGAAGGACGCCCTGTTCGCGGACTTCGCGAAGCTCACGGTCGCGGCGGCCAAGGCCCGCTACAACGACGGCGAGGAGTTGCAGGCGGTCCTGAAGGCCTGGGAGCAGGTCGGCGTGCGTACCGCGTGAATCCGTACTAGACACGGACCCATGCGTATTCGAGTGAGGCGCACGGGTGGGTTCGCGGGCATCGAGCGCAGCGCCGAGGTGGACACCTCGGGGCGGCCCGACGCGAGCGAGTGGCAGGCCCTGGCCGAGCGGGCGGTCGCCGGCGGCCGGGGCGGTCCCTCCGTCGGGGTGCCCGACGGGTTCAACTACGAGATCACGGTGGACGGAAGGACGGTCTACGCGGCCGATCCCCGGCTCACCGAGGAGCAGCGGAAGCTGATCACGAGGGTGCTGAAGGAAGGCGCGTAGGGCCCGTAACAGGTCGTTCACGCACAGGCGTTGACTTCCTTACCGACGGGTAAGGATGATCCGCGCATGACGAACCCGATTCCCCAGTTCCCGGCCGGCTTCCTGTGGGGCGTCTCCACCTCGGCCCACCAGATCGAGGGCGCGGCGGACGAGCGCGAGCAGTCCGTCTGGGATGCCTTCACGGCCGAGCCGGGCCGGGTCAAGGACGGCTCGACGGCGGCGGTGGCCTGCGACCACTTCCACCGCTACCGCGAGGACGTCGCCCTCCTGGCCGGCCTGGGCGTGGACGTGTACCGCTTCTCGATCTCCTGGCCGAGGGTGAACTCCCCCAAGGGCCTCGACTTCTACGACCGCCTCGTGGACGAGCTGCTCACGGCGGGGGTACGGCCGGTCCCGACCCTCTTCCACTGGGACCTGCCGGTCACGCTGGACTGGCTGGACCGGGACACCGCCGCCCGGTTCGCGGAGTACGTGTCGGTCGTCGCCGAGCGCCTGGGCGACCGGGTGAAGAAGTGGATCACCCTCAACGAGCCCGCGGAACACACCCTGTTGGGACACGCGCTCGGCGCCCACGCCCCCGGGAAGCAACTCCTGTTCGACGCGCTGCCGGTGGCCCACCACCAGCTCCTCGCGCACGGTCTGGCGGTACGGGCGCTGCGCGCGGCCGGCGCGAACGACATCGGGATCGCCAACTCGCACGGCCCGACCTGGCCGGCGTCCGAGGAGCCGGCGGACCTGGAGGCGGCGGGCTTCTACGACCTGCTGCTGAACCGCCTGTTCGCCGACCCGCTGCTGCTCGGCCAGTACCCGGACGGTCTCGGCGAGTTGATGCCGGGGGACGTCGAGGCGGACCTCAAGGTCATCTCCGAGCCGATCGACTGGTACGGCGTCAACTACTACGCGCCGACCCGGGTGGGCGCCCCGCAGGGCGAGGACATCGAGTTCGGCGGCCTCACCATCCCGGCCGAACTTCCCTTCTCGGTACGGCAGATCGAGGGCGTCCCGGTCACCGACTTCGGCTGGCCGGTGGTCCCGGCGGGCCTGACCGAGCTGCTCACCGGCTTCCGCGAGCGCTACGGCGACCGGCTCCCGCCCGTCGTCATCACCGAGAACGGCTGCTCTTACGAGGGGCTCGACGACCAGGACCGCATCGCCTACCTGGACGGCCACCTGCGCGCCCTGCACGACGCGGTGGCGGCGGGCGTGGACGTGCGCGGGTACTTCGTGTGGTCGCTGCTGGACAACTTCGAGTGGGCGGAGGGGTACGAGCGGCGGTTCGGTCTCGTGCACGTCGACTACGAGACGCAGAAGCGGACGCCGAAGGCCTCGTACGACTGGTTCCGGGAGCTGTTGCGGGCACAGAGGTGACCGCAGCCCCGCCGGGCGCCCTGGCCGAGCCGGTCGAGCGGGTCGGCCGCGGCTGGACGGCGTCCCTGTCGCTCGCCAACGTGGCGATCTGGGTGGGCTGGTACGGCCCGCTGCAGATCCTGCTGGCCCGGCAGGCCGAGGACTTCGCGCCCGGCACCGGCATGTCGAAGGAGACGCTGCTGGCCTGGGTGACCGGCGTGGGCGCGGTGGTGTCGCTGGCGGCGAACCCGTTCTTCGGGGCGCTGTCGGACCGCACCACGGCCCGCTGGGGCCGCCGTTCGCCGTGGATCGTGGCCGGGGCGGCGGGCGGTGCGCTGTCGCTGCTGGTGCTCGCCGGGGCGGGCGGGCTGTGGCTGATGACGCTCGGCTGGTGCCTGGTCCAACTGACCCTGAACGCGGCGTTCGCGGCGGTCACGGCCGCCGTCCCGGACCGGGTACCCCGGCTCCAACGGGGCGTGGTGGGCGGCTGGTTGGGGGCGGCGCAGATCCTCGGGGCGGTCGCCGGGACGGGCCTGGCGACGGTCGCCGGCGGGATCTCGGCGGGCTATGTGGCCTGCGCGGTGTTCGCGCTGGCGGGTGTGCTGCCGTACGTGCTCCGGCACCCGGACCTCCGGCTGGCGGCCACGGACCGGCCGGCCTGGTCCTGGCGTTCGTTCGCACGCGGCTTCTGGCTGAGCCCGCGCCGCTACCCGGACTTCGGCTGGGCCTGGCTGACCCGCTTCCTGATCAACCTCAGCAACGCGCTGGTGCTGCTGTACCTGCTGTACTACCTGCGCGACCGGCTGCACTACTCCGACCCGGAGCAGGGCGTGCTGATCCTGACCGCGGTGGACAGCGTGGCGCTGCTGGCCACGGTCGTGGTGGGCGGCATCTGGTCGGACCGGGTGGGGCGCCGGAAACCGTTCGTGAAGTGGTCCGGGGCGCTGATGGCGGCGGCCACGGCGTTGCTGGCCGCGTGGCAGACCTGGCCGGGCGCGATCGTGGTGGCGGCGCTGCTGGGCGTGGCCCTGGGGGTGTTCATGTCGGTCGACTTCGCCCTGATGACGGACGTACTCCCGAAGGCGGCGGACCGCGGCAAGGACCTGGGCGTCATCAACGTCGCCAACGCCCTCCCCCAGGTGGCGGCCCCCGCCCTCGCCGCCCCGCTCGTGACGTATCTCGGCGGCTACCGGGTGCTGTACGCGGTGGCGGCGGTGATCGGGGTGGCGGGGGTGGTGTTCGTGGACCGTATAAGGGGCGTCGACTAGAGCGCCCCGGCGTCCCTGGCCGCATAGACCGACGGATAGATCGGCCGATACCCCAGCTCCCGCCGAATCCGCTCCGTGGACATGATCACCAGCCACGGGTCGGGGTCGGTGCGGTCCTGCACCTCCGGCGGGACCTCCGCGCCGTTCAACTGGTGCAGCTCCACCGCCGTGACGGGCGTGTCGTCGGCGATGTTGTAGATCCGGCCCGCTATACCCGGCGCGTGCAGGATCCGCAGCAACCCCTGGGCCACATCCGCATGGTGCCCCATGTGCAGCCGCTGCGTCGCCGCCCAGTTCCCCGCCCACATCAGCGTCTGCGCGAGATGCGGATCCCCCTCCCCGTACACGAACGGCAGCCGGCCGACCCGAACGTCCAGGCCCTCCATCGCCAGCAGCTCCCGTTCCGCCTGCGCCTTCGACTCGGGATACGCACCCCACATCGCGCCGCCCGGCCGGCTCTCGTCCTCCTCCGTCACCGGCCGCCCCCGCCCGGTGCCGTACACCAGCCCGGTACTGACCTGCACGAACCGCGCAACCCCCGCGGCCTGCGCCGCACGGCCGAGCTCCACCGCCGCGTCCCGGTTGACGGACCGCGCCTCCTCGTCCGGCACGCCACGGAACGCCGCCGCGACGTTCACGACGGCATCCACGCCCGCCACCGCCTTGCCGAGCGCCTCCGTGTCCCGCAGATCGCCGACGACGACCTCCGCGCCCAGCTCCGCGAACCGCTCCCCACGGGCCGCGTCCCGCACCAGCACCCGTACCCTCTCCCCCGGCCGGGCCTGCGCCAGCAGCCTCGGCACGAAGCGCCGTCCGACCTGTCCCGTCACACCGGTCACCAAAGTCAGCATGTCCTGCTCCTCTCGTCACGGACCAGCCTTCAACGGGGATCCCGGTACCGGGAGAGACCTCCCGATCAGGGGATCGGCAGTCCCTGGATAAGCCGGCCGGCTTCCCGCACGCTGGAGAGGTGAACCGAGCCGAACTCGCCGACTTCCTGCGCCGCGGCCGCGCCCGCCTGGACCCGTCCGACGTGGGCCTCACGGCCGGCGCCCGCCGCCGTACGCCGGGTCTGCGCCGGGAGGAGGTGGCTCAGCTGGCCGGCATGTCGGTCGACTACTACACGCGGTTGGAGCAGTCCCGGGGCCCGCGCCCGTCCCGCCAGATGCTGACGGCGCTGGCGCGTGCGCTGCGTCTGACGGACGACGAGCGGGACCATCTGTTCCACCTGGCGGGCGAGGAGCCGCCGCGCCGGGGCGGCGCGTCCGGACACGTCGGCCCCGGGCTGCTGCTGGTCCTGGACCGGCTGTACGACACCCCGGCGCTGGTGACGAGCGACTGCGGCGAGATGCTCGCCCAGAACGCGATGTCCCGGGCGCTGTCGGGGGACGCCTTCGCCCGCCCGCCCCGCGAACGCAACATGCTCCGCCGCTTCTTCCTGGACCCGGCCTCCCGCGAGCTCTTCCCGCCGGAGGACGTGCCCGACCACGCGCGCGCCCATGTGGCCAACCTGCGGGCGGTGGCGGCGGCCCGCCCCGACGACCCGGAACCGGCCGGTCTTGTGGCCGAACTACGGGCGGGGAGTGCGGAGTTCGCGGCGCTCTGGGACGAGCACGAGGTCGCCGTACGCCGTCAGTCCACGAAGCGCTTCCGGCACCCGCTGGTCGGCCTCCTGGAACTGGACTGCGAGATCCTCGCCACCCAGGACGCCCACCACATGCTGGTCATCCACACGGCCCGCCCGGGCACGGAGTCCTACGAACGCCTCCAACTCCTGCGCGTCGTAGGCCTCCAGGACCTGACCCCGTCAGAACCCCAGTCGACGTAGCTGCTTGGGATCCCGCTGCCAGTCCTTGGCGACCTTCACGTGCAGGTCCAGGAACACGGGAGTTCCGAGCAACGCCTCGATCTGCTTACGCGACTTGATCCCGACCTTCTTCAGGCGCTCGCCCTTCGGGCCGATGATGATGCCCTTCTGGCTGGGGCGTTCGATGTAGAGGTTGGCGTGGATGTCCAGGAGGGGCTTGTCGGCGGGGCGGTCCTCGCGGGGGAGCATCTCCTCGACCACCACCGCGATGGAGTGCGGGAGCTCGTCGCGGACGCCCTCCAGGGCCGCCTCGCGGATCAGCTCGGCGATCATGACCTGCTCGGGCTCGTCGGTGAGGTCGCCCTCGGGATAGAGCGCGGGGCCCTCCGGGAGGAGCGGGACGAGCAGGTCGGCCAGCAGGCTCACCTGCTTGTCGCCGACCGCCGACACCGGCACGATCTCGGCCCACTCGAAGCCGAGCTCCTTGCCCAGCTGGTCGATGGCGATGAGCTGCTCGGCGAGGGCCTTGGAGTCGACGAGGTCCGTCTTGGTGACGACGGCGATCTTGGGGGTCTTGCGGATCCCCGCCAGTTCCTTGGCGATGAAACGGTCGCCGGGGCCGATCTTCTCGTTCGCGGGGAGGCAGAAACCGATCACGTCGACCTCGGCCCAGGTGGTGCGGACCACGTCGTTCAGCCGCTCCCCCAGCAGCGTCCGCGGCTTGTGCAGCCCGGGGGTGTCGACCAGGATCAGCTGGGCGTCCTCCCGGTGCACGATGCCCCGCACGGTGTGCCGCGTGGTCTGCGGCTGGTCCGCGGTGATCGCCACCTTCTGCCCGACCAGAGCGTTCGTGAGGGTGGACTTGCCCGCGTTGGGGCGGCCCACGAAGCAGGCGAAGCCGGCGCGGTGGGGTGCCTCCGGCGCGGCCGACGGCTCGGATGACTGACTGCGAACGCTCATGCGGCCCATTCTCCCTGATCCACAGAGCTCCGCCGCACCGTGAGGTTTCGGTAACCCGCAGGCAACGAAACGTCACGGAAACACGGTCGTACGCATCCGGAAACGCACGCCGGTGACCCTCTGACGAGCCCCCACCCCGTTGGAGACCCCCATGCCCCTCGCCGCGTCCTTGGCAGCAGAGCGCATCGACACCGGTGACACCGCCTGGCTGCTCGCCGCCACCGCCCTCGTGCTGCTGATGACCCCGGGCCTCGCCCTCTTCTACGGCGGCATGGTCCGCACGAAGAGCGTCCTCAACATGCTGATGATGAGCTTCGTGTCGATCGCGCTGGTCACCGTGGTGTGGCTGGCCGCCGGCTACTCGCTCGCCTTCGGCGACGACCTCGGCGGCGGGCTGATCGGCGGTCTGCAGCACGCCGGGATGGCCGGTCTCGGCCCGGACAGCGTGCAGGGCACGGTCCCCACCCTCCTCTTCGCCACCTTCCAGCTCACCTTCGCGATCATCACGGCGGCCCTCGTCAGCGGCGCGGTCGCGGACCGCGTGAAGTTCGGGGCGTGGCTGGTGTTCGTGCCGGTCTGGGCACTGCTCGTATACGTTCCCGTCGCCCACTGGGTCTGGGGTCCGGGCGGCTGGATCCTGGAGCACCTCGGCGCCCTCGACTTCGCGGGCGGTCTGCCGGTCGAGATCACCTCGGGCGCCTCGGGCCTCGCCCTCTGCCTGGTCCTCGGCCCGCGGCTCGGCTTCAGGAAAGACGCCATGCGCCCGCACAACCTCCCCATGGTCATGCTCGGCGCCGGTCTCCTCTGGTTCGGCTGGTTCGGCTTCAACGCCGGCTCCGCGCTCGGCGCGAACGGCCTCGCCGCCGCCGTCTTCCTCAACACCCTCGCCGCCGGCTGCACCGGCCTGCTCGGCTGGCTCTTCGTCGAGCAGAAGCGCGACGGCCACCCGACCACCCTGGGCGCCGCGTCCGGCGCGGTCGCGGGCCTGGTCGCCATCACCCCGTCCTGCGGCTCGGTCTCGCTCCTCGGCGCCCTGGTCGTCGGCCTGGGCGCCGGTGTCGTCTGCTCGTACGCCGTGAGCTGGAAGTTCAGGCTGAATTACGACGACTCGCTCGACGTCGTCGGCGTCCACCTGGTCGGCGGTGTCATCGGCACCCTGCTGATCGGCGTCTTCGCGGAGAAGGCGATGACCGGTGGCACCGAGGGCCTCCTCTACGGCGGCGGGCTCGCCCAGCTCGGCAAGCAGGCGGTGGCCGTGGTCGTCGTGGCGGCATACGCCTTCGTCCTCACGTACGCGATCGCCAAGGTGATCGACAAGGCGATGGGCTTCCGCGCGAGCGAGGAGCACGAGCACACCGGCCTGGACCTTACGGTGCACGCCGAGACGGCATACGATCACGGCGTCCTGGGCCACGGCGCCCCGGTCAGCTCCTCCGTCGTCCCCTCCGCCCAGAAGGTCAAGTCCCAGGCATGAAGCTCATCACCGCGATCGTGAAGCCCTACCGCCTCGACGAGGTGAAGACCGCCCTCCAGGAGATCGGCGTCCACGGCCTGACCGTGACCGAGGCCAGCGGTTACGGCCGTCAGCGCGGCCACACCGAGGTGTACCGCGGCGCCGAGTACCAGGTCGACCTCGTACCCAAGGTCCGCATCGAGGTCGTCGTCGACGACGCCGACTCCGACGCCGTCATCGACGCGATCGTCAAGGCCGCACAGACGGGGAAGATCGGGGACGGGAAGGTGTGGGCACTGCCGGTCGAGACGGTCGTACGGGTCCGGACGGGAGAACGCGGGCCCGACGCGCTCTGAGCAGCAGGACCGTTCCCAGTACCGCGATCACCAGCAGGAGCACCGCGACCAGCCAGGGCAGGGCGAAGAAGGACGCGCTCGCCGATTCCCTGGTGTCCTTGGCGCTGGCCGTCAACGTGACGTCGCCCCAGTCGAGTTGGGGTGCGCCGTGCCAGGGTTCGGTGAGGTGGACGCGTTGGCCGGGGAGGAGTTCGGCGGGGATGCGGGTCAGGTCGCGGGACAGGAGTGTGCGGCCGAACAGGCCTTTCGCGCGCAGCTCCACCTTCGGGTCGAGGGTGACGTTGCCGGTGTTGTGCAGGGTGTAGGAGATCGTCGCCGTGCTGTCACCGAGGCCGGGGACGAGGGGCTGGTGGTGGACGACGTGGACGTTCTCGACCGAGATCGCGGAGAGGGTCGGGCCGCCGACACGCAGGTAGACCCGGGCGGCGACCGCCCTCTGGACGCCCAGCGCGAGCGATCCGGAACCCTGGTCGATCCGTTCGTCGAGGGCGACCAACGCGCCCGGGTGGTCGCCGGGTTCGGCGCCCTCGGGGACAGTGAGCGTGAAGGGTACGGTGACCTTGCCGTGCGCCGGGACGGTGATCCGGGACTTGGCCGGCCGGGCCCAGGCACCCACCCCCCGCTGCTTCTCCTTCACCGTCTTCACGGCGAACCCGCCGTCCCGCGCCGTGTTGTAGGCGTCGGCGGCGTACATCCGGAAGGTCAGCGGCTTCCCGGTCTTGTTGGCGACGACCACCTTGTCCGAGATGGTCGTCCCGGGATCGGCGGAGAGATAGAAGTACGGCCGTGCGCCGAGCTTCGACGCGGCCGGGTAGACGGACCAGCTGCCGTTGTCGGCGGCATGCGCGGGCGCGGCCGACAGCGCGGCCAGGACCAGGCCCAGGAGGAGGACGTACAGCTTGCGCATGGGTGCGGACCCCCACGTGTGGAAGATTTGGACGGGCGGGTGCGGACGCCCGTACGGTCGATCAGCTGAGCGTGAGGGTCAGGACCCCGGAGTACGAACCGGGAGGCGTGAACGCCGGTACGTCGAGGGAGAGCCCCGCGTCCGCCGTGAACTCACCGCCGGTGACCGTGCCGTTGGGGGTCGACGCCAGCGTCGCGCCCGAACTGCCCACCACACCGGCCGAACCCGCCTGGCAGGTGCTCGGACTGCCCGCCTTGGTGGCGCAGGCGGGGGTCCAACTCAGCTTGCTCGCATCGATCTTGGCGCCGGGCCCGGTGAAGTCGGTTACCTTACCGGTGAGCGACCAGCCGGCCGGCCCGCCACGGAAGTCCTGCACGGTGACCGTCCGCAGCGCGCCGGTGGAGGCCCCGCCCGTGCCGAACTTGACCGCCGACAGCGCCACGGAGTCCCCGTCCTGGGACATCGACAGCGTGCCCGCGTTCACGGTCGTCGTGATCTTCTGACTCCCGGGCGGAATCGGCGTGTTGTCGACGACGGTGTACGCGGCCGCCGGTGAGCCGAGAGCCTCGGTCCACGCGCTGCCCTCGTACGCCACGATCCCGGTCGTCGTCTTGTCGTTGACGACGAGGGGAGCGCTGATCTTGCCGTCGGAACCCGCGGTGGTGGTCGCCGTGTCCCCGGTCTGGGTGTCCCCGGACCGCCCGGCCAGGGTCACCGTCGCGCCCGCCGTGAACCCGGTGCCGGTGACGGTGACGCTGTCACCGGGGTTGCCGGTGGCCTTGTCGAGGCCGATGGCACGGTTGTTGACCGGCGTGCTGGTGTCCGTCGCCGTGAGGGTCTCGGAGACCGGCGCGGGCGGGTTGGTCACCGTGCACGGGGTGTCCAGCTCCAGGATGTAGCTGGTGTGGATGTTGTAGTCGCCGGGCGAGAGAGTGATCGACCCGGCGGCGGTGACCTTGAAGGTGCCGGTCATGGAGAACGACGGGAAGGCGCCGTTGCCCGGCACCGGGTCGTTCTTCTTCGGTCCCGCGACCGTGATGTCACCGGTCTGCGCCCCGCCGAGGGTGACCTTGCCGGTGGGCGTCATGATGTCGGCCGGCAGGGCGATCGCGGTGGGGTTGCTGGCGGCGGGCTTGACCACCGTGTAGGTCACGGTGACGGTGTCACCGACGTCCGGGGTGGTGTCGCTCACCGCGATGTTGGCGGTGGTGGTGCCGTCGATCGGCGGGATGCCGGCGACCGCGGGCGGGATGCAGTGCGTGGCGAAGTCCACGTCCGTGGCGGCGCCGGCCGGACAGGCCAGTGCGCCGCCCGCGGTGACCGCGAGCGCGGTCGCCCCGAGCAGAGACGCCCAGCGGCGTCTTCGGTTCTGCGTTCCCATGGGTGTGTGCCCCCTCTCTTCTGCGCTCACTGGGGGCATTGATGTGTGGATCGCGTGAGAAGTCAATGGAGAGCGCGAAATGAACTGATGGACCGTCAGTTCCTGTTCGTCGCCCAGGAACTGACGGTCCGTTTGCTGTGAACGAACCGGGAGGGCTCAGTCGAAGACGAACGGGCCCGGGGACTGCGCGGCGGTCGCCGTGCAGGTGATGGTGATGCCGAAGACGGTCATCGTGAGCGAACCGCCGTAGGCCTCCAGGCTGTCGCCGGAGGCGACGGTGCCGCTGAGCGGGCCGACGGTGACGGGGTCGCCGGCGGCCATCGCCGGGTTCTCCGTGCCGGTGAAGGAGGTGGTTCCGCCGGTGGTGTTGTTCACGAAGGTGAGGTCGGAGGTGATGGAGTCCGCCGACAGGGCGATCGGGGCGGTGATCGCGGACGAGGTGAGGGTGACGGTGGCCGCCGTGCCGTCCTGGGTGGCGGTGAGCGTGGCCTCGCCGCCGCCGAAGGCTCCGCAGTCGGCGGTGATCGTGGCGGTGTCGGGGGTGACGGCCGCGGCCGTCGGCGCGAAGGCGAGTCCGGTGACCGCGAGGGTCCCGACCGCCAGTGCCGCACCCATACCAATGCGCTTGCGTCTCATGGGGGTTCAGCTCCCTTCCCGCGTACGGGAACTTCTGGGGGGAATTGGGGGGTGGCTGTATGTGCGCCCCGACGGAACGTCCACGGCAGGCGGGTGCGGCGCGCTGCGCGGCTCGGAATCTGACGGTCCGTCGGAACCAACGTTCCCATTGATACGCGAGGGAAGAGGAACTGCAAGCCGGAATTCCGGCCAAGTGTTACCGGGGGTATCAGCCTGCGGTCACGGTGGTACGCACGGTGCCGTCGGCGCCCGCGACCAGCACCGGAGTCCCCGCGCCGCCCAGATCCCGGACCGCCGCCAGGTCCTCCTCGGCGGCCGATTCCGCCTCGGTCACCACGGCCGCCGCCTCCAGCGACTTCGCCCCGGACGCCACCGCCATGGCCACCGCGGTCCGCAGCGCGCTCAGCTTCAGCGACGGGAGGTCGACGGTCCCGGCGGCGTACGTACGACCGGTCTCGTCCCTGACGGCAGCCCCCTCGGGCACACCGTTGCGGGCCCGCGCGGAACGGGCCAGGGTGACGATCTTGCGGTCCTCGGGATCAAGCGCGCTGCTGTCGGTCATGAGCCGAGCATACGTACTCAGGAACGGTCGAGGCGCAGCCGCTCGGCCCGCGGCAGACCGGCCACCACTAGGTCGTACGAGTCCTCGATCAGCTCCCGCACCAGCCGGTCGGGCAGGCCGCCGTCCACCGTAACGGTGTTCCAGTGCCGCTTGTTCATGTGATACCCGGGGATGATCAACCCCTCATGCTCGGCGCGCAGCCGGATCGCGTCCTCGGGCTCGCACTTGAGGTTGACCGTCAGGGGACGACCGTCCAGGTTCACCAACGCGAAGAGCTTGCCCAGGACCTTGAAGACGGAGGTCTCCGGGTTGAACGGGAAGTCCTCCACGGTCGCGTTGAAGGACAGACAGAAGTCACGCAGTTCCTTCGGGGTCATACGGGGGTCTCCTCGCCGGGCCGCAGCCAGTGGTCGCTGCCGTACGGCTCCAGGATCAGTTCCAGCATGTCCGTGCCCCGGTTGCTCACCCGCATCCGGGCCTCCGGTCCCCCGTCGGTCTCCGTCACTCCTCCTTCGCCTCCTCCGCGGGCGGGTCCGCCGGGCCCAGGGGCTCCACCAGGACCGTCACGATCTTGTTCCGGCGGCCGGAACCGGCCTCCGCGGTCAGGCGGAGTTCGCGGCCGTCCGGGAGTTCCACGACGCTCGACGCCTCGGCGATCGGGACCCGGCCCAGGGCCTTGGCCAGCAGCCCGCCGACGGTCTCCACGTCCTCGTCGTCGTACTCGTCGAGGCCGTACAGCTCGCCCAGATCCGTGATGTCGAGGCGGGCCGTGACGCGGTAGCGGTCGTCGCCGAGGTCCTGCACCGGCGGGAGTTCGCGGTCGTACTCGTCGGTGATCTCGCCGACGATCTCCTCGAGGATGTCCTCGATGGTGACGATGCCGGCCGTGCCGCCGTACTCGTCGATGACGACGGCGACGTGGTTGCGGTCCTGCTGCATCTCGCGCAGCAGATCGCCGGCGTTCTTGGTGTCGGGCACGAAGGCGGCGGGCCGCATGGCCGTCGAGACCAGCTCGGACTCGGCGTCGCGGCTGATGTGCGTCTTGCGGGCCAGGTCCTTGAGGTACACGATCCCGACGATGTCGTCCTCGCTCTCCCCCGTGACCGGAATGCGCGAGAAGCCGCTCCTGAGCGCCAGCGTCAGGGCCTGGCGGATGGTCTTGTAGCGCTCGATGACGATCAGGTCGGTCCGCGGCACCATGACCTCCCGCACGAGGGTGTCGCTCAGCTCGAAGACGGAGTGCACCATACGGCGCTCGTCGTCCTCGATCAGCGACTCCTTCTCGGCGAGGTCGACCAGCGCACGCAGCTCCGCCTCGGAGGCGAACGGGCCGCGGCGGAAGCCCTTGCCGGGGGTCAGCGCGTTACCGATCAGGATCAGGAGGTTGGGGATCGGGCCCATGATCCTGGCCAGCGGCAGCAGCACGTAGGCCGCCGCGGTCGCCGTGTTCAGCGGGTGCTGGCGGCCGATGGTGCGCGGGGAGACCCCGACGGCGACGTACGACACCAGCACCATCACGCCGATCGCGGCGAGCAGCGCGCGGGTGGTGCCGGAGAACTCCTGGAGACAGGCGTACGTCACCAGCGCCGCGGCCGCCATCTCGCAGGCGACGCGGACCAGCAGGGCGACGTTGAGATAGCGGGTCGGGTCGGCGGCGACCTGCGCGAGCTTGGCGCTGCCGCGACGGCCGGAGCGGACCGCCTCCTCCGCGCGGAAGCTGGAGATGCGCGCGAGACCCGCCTCCGCACAGGCGGCGAGCCAGGCCACGACGACCAGCGCGATGGCGCCCGCGACGATCTGAGGACTCATGGGGCGGCTCTACGAGACGGTGGGAGCCGGGGACGGGCCGGTCAGGCCCTTCTCGGCCCGCCAGCCGTCCACGATGGCCGCCTGCAGACCGAACATCTCGGCCTTCTCGTCGGGCTCCTCGTGGTCGTACCCGAGCAGGTGCAGCACGCCGTGGACGGTGAGCAGTTGGAGCTCCTCGTCCATGGAGTGCTGCGTCTCCGCCTCCTCGCCCTGCTTCTTGGCGACCTCCGGGCACAGCACGATGTCGCCCAGGAGGCCCTGCGGGGGCTCGTCGTCGTCCTTGCTGGGCGGCCGGAGCTCGTCCATCGGGAAGGACATGACGTCCGTCGGCCCCGGCAGGTCCATCCACTGGATGTGCAGCTGCTCCATGGCGTCGGCGTCCACGACGATCACCGAGAGTTCGGAGAGCGGGTGGATGCGCATCCGTGCGAGCGCGTAGCGGGCGATGTCGAGGATCGCCTGCTCGTCGACCTCGGTTCCGGACTCGTTGTTGACGTCGATCGACATGGTGCTGGCTTGTCTACTTCCGCTTGTTCCGGCCGCCCTTGTGGGTGCCGTTCTCCGTACCGTGGTGGCTGTCGTACTTCTCGTACGCGTCGACGATACGGCCGACGAGCTTGTGTCGTACGACGTCCTGGGACGACAGGCGGGAGAAGTGGACGTCCTCGACGCCCTCCAGGATGTCCTGCACCTGCCGCAGCCCCGACTTCGTGCCGTTCGGCAGGTCGACCTGCGTCACGTCACCGGTGATCACGATCTTCGACTCGAAGCCGAGCCGGGTGAGGAACATCTTCATCTGCTCGGGCGAGGTGTTCTGGGCCTCGTCGAGGATGATGAAGGCGTCATTCAGGGTGTTGTGGGTCAGCAGGTAGTCCGTGGTGATGTAGAGGGAGTCCTCGGCGGCCACCTGGATGCAGACGGTCTCCTCGCGGCCCGCCGGTTCGATGCTGTCGATGAACCGCATCGGACGTCCGCCGCCTCCGGCCGCGTGGTACTTGTCGCGCTTGCGGGCGAGACGGAAGGGTTCGATGCCTTCGGGGAGGCGGATGTCGACGACGAGAGTGTCGTGGCGGTGCGCCGCGAGTGCTGTGCCCTGCTTACGGTCTTCGGCGAGGCGACGGCGTGTGTACGCGACGCCACCGAGTGACTGGACCAAGGAGATGACGTCGTCACGCAGCAGGATCGACGCCGTCGAGAACTGGATCCGGCAGGTGCGGTCCTTCTGCACGACCGGGCCACCGTCGGAATCGAGCAGACCTTGGAGAACTGCCAGTCGCACCTCTGCGGAGTTCTGCAGGTAGTCGTCCGGGACGAACTTGGTGTGCGAGCGCGTTCGCAACAGGTCCAGTTCACGCATGACTCGCGTAACGGGATTCTCCAGGGTGACCACGTCGCCGGGGGACTTGACCCGGTTGAGAACATAGTCGGGTCCGCTCTTGTGCCGCACCGCGACACCGGGCAGCGCGGCCTCCAGTGCCTCCGCCAGCTCACGGTCCTCCGTGGAGAAGGACGGAGTGGTGGAGCCCGTGAGGCAGCCATCACCCAGCAGCAGTCCCAGCGCGTACGGGTCCATGGGGACCTCGCGCTCGGGGAAGCTGACCGGCGCCGTGAGCATCGGCAGCTCGTAGCGGCGAGCTTGGGCCGCGCGCAGGTTGCCGATCATCTCCTGGGTCTCCAGGACCCGCCACGGCTTGTCCCGACGTTTGTCCGAGGCCGTGCGGACAGTCCACAGGTGCTCGCCGCAGCACAGGGTCCAGGAGCCGTCCTGGGCCGTGACACGGTAGATGTCCCTCTCACCCTGCGGATAGACGCCAAGGACCGGAGTCGGTTCGCCGTTCGAACCAATGACCAGGTCACCGACCTGGAGGTCACCGATGGGGCGCCAGCCATCCGGTGTGAGGACGTTCGTAAAAAGCGGCTGCGAGCGTCCCCGCATATACGCCAGCGGCGCCACCTCAATAGTCCCCGCCGCCATCAGCCGAGGAATCGAGTCCGGGTCCAGCATGTCGTGCAGCGCGTCGTACAGCGGCCGCAGATACGGGTCGATCTTCTCGTACAGCGTGCCCGGCAGGAAGCCCAGCCGCTCCCCCGCCTCGACCGCCGGGCGGGTCAGGATGATGCGGTTGACCTGCTTGGACTGGAGGGCCTGCACCGCCTTGGCCATGGCGAGGTAGGTCTTGCCGGTGCCGGCGGGGCCGATGCCGAAGACGATCGTGTGCTTGTCGATCGCGTCGACGTACCGCTTCTGGTTGAGGGTCTTGGGGCGGATGGTGCGGCCGCGCGAGGAGAGGATGTTCTGGGTGAGGACCTCGGCGGGGGTCTCCTCCGGGCCGTCGCCGTTCTCACTCGCTCTGAGCATCGCGATCGAGCGTTCCACTGCGTCCTCCGTCATCGGCTGTCCGGTGCGGAGCACCAGCATCATCTCGTCGAACAGGCGCTGGATGAGGGCGACTTCAGCGGCGTCGCCGACCGCGCTGATCTCATTGCCCCGGACGTGGATGTCGGCCGCCGGGAAGGCCTTCTCGATCACGCGCAGGAGGGAGTCGCCGGAACCCAGCAGGCTGACCATCGGGTGCTGGGCGGGGACCGTGAACTGTGCTCTCGCCTGCCCCTGCGCGGGGGTGTGAGCTGTGGGTGTCTGAGTCATGGGCCGGCTCTGTAGGCCTTGCTCGTCCTCCTGAAAACGGCACGCTGCCCCGGTGGGCCGCCTGGCGGTTTCAAGGGTACGCCGGGGGACTGACAACGCCGTAGGGCTTTTCGGAGCCCCGGGAACTCCGGCCCACGCGGACTTTCCGGCCCACGCCGATCTTCCGGCCTACGCCGACTTGAAGCCGATCGTCGGCACCGCCCGCCGCAACGGCCACGGTCTCGCCGCCGTCTCCTCCGGGACCAGCTCATCCAGGAACGAGTACCGCCGCAGTGCCGCCGGCTCCTGCCCCTCCACCGACTGCACCTTCCGCCACCAGGCCCCGATCTCCGACCAGCCGGGCGCCGACAGTGAGCCGCCGAACTCCTGCACCGACAGCGCCGCCGTCAGCCCCGCGAAGGCCAGCCGGTCGGCGAGCGGCCAGTCGGCCAGCGTGCCGGTGACGAAGCCCGCCACGAAGACGTCGCCGGCGCCGGTCGGGTCGAGGGCCTCCACCGCGATCGCGGGCACCTCGGCGCTCTCCCCGGTCCGCCGGTCCACGGCGTACGCGCCCTCGGCACCGAGGGTGACGACGGCGAGCGGTACGTGCTCGGTGAGGGCGTGGGCCGCGGCGCGCGGGCAGGTGGCGCCCGTGTACCGCATGGCTTCCTCCGCGTTCGGCAGGAACGCCTCGCAGTGCTCCAGGTCGGCCAGCCCCGCCAGGTCCCAGGCGCCCGTGTCGTCCCAGCCGACGTCGGCGAAGACGCGGGCGCCCTTGCTCGCGGCCTGGGCGATCCAGGGGGCGCGCTTGCCGGGCGTGAGCGAGGCGATGGCGGCACGCGCGCGGGGCGGGCAGTCGGGCGCGGGCTCTTCCGGGGGCGGCTCGTGGCCGTGGGAGACCATCGTGCGCTCCCCCTCGTACGCCATCGAGACGGTGACCGGGGAGTGCCAGCCGGGCACGGTGCGCGAGGTGGCCAGATCGATGCCCTCGCCGGTCTCCAGGGCGTCCCAGCAGTACTCGCCGTAGTGGTCGTCGCCGAAGGCCGCCGCGAGGGAGGTCCGCAGCCCCAGCCGGGCCAGGGCCGTGGCCATGTTGGCGACACCGCCGGGGCTGGACCCCATCCCGCGCGCCCAGGACTCGGTCCCGCGCACCGGGGCGGAGTCGAGCCCGGTGAAGATGATGTCCAGGAAGACCGTGCCGGTCAGATACACGTCCCAGGGCGGATCGTCCGGTGTACGCAGGGCGACGAGCGGGTCGACCTGGGGCAGACAGGCCGCTGCCTTCGCGACGGACGACGGTCCCTTCCCGTTGGACGCGCTGGACGGGATCACGGTGCACTCCCTGAAATGGTGCGGTTCAGGCCAGTGTGCACCACACCACTGACAACCAGCCGCCGCTCACGCCGCAGCAGCGCAGGAGACGCCTACCAGCGAGGCACCGTCGGCGTCACCCACCCGGCGTCGGCGATCCGCATCGCCGCCGCGTCGTCCCGCTCGCGCAGCGACCCGTCGTCGTCGAGCCACCGCTGATGCAGGAACGCGAGCTTGTCGTGATCGAGTTCGACGCCCAGGCCGGGCAGGTCCGACACGGCCACCTTGCCGTTCTCGAAGGTCAGCCGCTGCGTGAGGACGTCCTCCGACTGCCAGGGGTAATGCGAGTCGCAGGCGTGGTGGAGGTTGGGGACGGTCGACGCCACGTGGGTCATCGCCGCCAGGCTGATCCCCAGGTGGGTGTTGGAGTGCATGGACACCCCGACGCCGAACGTCCGGCAGATCGCGGCGAGTTGCTGCGTGTTCCGCAGCCCGCCCCAGTAGTGGTGGTCGGAGAGCACCACCTGCACGGCGTCCTTGACGAACGCCTCCTTGATCTCGGCGAAGGTCGTCACGCACATGTTGGTGGCGAGCGGCACTCCCGTCGCCGCGGCGACCTCGGCCATCGCCGGGGTGCCCAGCGCCGGATCCTCCAGGTACTCCAGGACGTCCCCGACCTCCGCCGCCACCTTCAGCGAAGTCGCCACGGACCAGGCCCCGTTGGGGTCGAGCCGCAGCGGATGCCCGGGGAAGGCCTCGGCCAGCGCCCGCACCGCCGCGATCTCCTCGTCCGGCGGGAACACTCCGCCCTTGAGCTTGAAGGACGTGAACCCGTACCGCTGCTTGAACAGCCGCGCCTGCTCGACGACCCCGGCCGGATCCAGCGCCGCCCCCCAGTCGTCCTTCTCGCAGGCCACGCCCTCGGGATGGCCGGCCCACTTGTAGAACAGGTACGCGCTGTACTCGACCGCGTCCCGCACCTTGCCGCCGAGCAGCGCGTGCACGGGCAGCCCGAGCGCCTTGCCGAGGGCGTCGAGACAGGCGACCTCGAAGCCGGAGACGACGGACAGGCGCAGCTTGTCGGCGGTCTGGACACCGCGCAGTCCGCCGACGTCGACCTGTCCGGAGACCCGTGCGTCGTCGACGGCGACCTCGTCGGCGACCGTGAACAGACCGTTGAGGTCACTGACTTGACGACCCTTCAGCTTCTTCGCAAAGGGCCGGGCCAGCTCCAGGTACTTGGTGTCCCCGTACGTCTCCCCGACCCCGGTGATCCCGTCGGCCGTCACGACCTCCACGATCAGCCGGGGCGTGTACGGCTGGTGCACGCCCTGCGTGTTGAGCAGCGGCGGGTCGGCGACCAGGATCGGGGTCAGCCGCACGTCGGTGATCGTGAGGTTCACAGCGAGGCTCCTACGAGGTCGAGGCCGGTGGCGAGCAGGGTCCTGAGCTCGGCCAGGTCGGCGGGGGAGGGGTCGGTGAGCGGGGCGCGGACCGGGCCGACGGGGCGGCCGCGGAGCCGGGCCGCCGCCTTGACCAGCGACACGGCGTATCCCGGTACCCGGTCGCGGAGTTCGACGAGGGGGACGTAGAACTCGCGCAGGAACCGGTCCACGGTCTTGTCGTCACCGCCCCGCAGCGCGGCGAAGAACGCGTCGGCGATCTCGGGTGCGAAGGCGTGCACGGCGGAGGAGTAGGCGGGGACGCCGACGGTGGCGTAGGCGCGGGCCTGGATCTCGGCGGTGGCGGCGCCGTTGAAGAAGAGGAAGCCCTCGGGGGCGGCCAGGGTGAGGCGCTGGAGGCGGTCGAGGTCGCTGTGGCCGTCCTTGAGGCCGATGACGTTCGGGATGTCCGCGATCCGCCTCAACGAGGCCGGGGTGAAGGCGACTTGGCCGCGCTGGTAGGCGATGAGCGGGAGCCGGGTGCGGGCGGCGATCTGCTCCAGCTGGGCGACCAGGCCGTCCTGCGGGGCGGCGACCAGGTAGTGCGGCAGCACGAGCAGCGCGTCGGCGCCGGACTCCTCGGCGATGCGCGCGAAACGGACGGCCTGCGCCCAGCCGTACCCGATCCCGGCGACGACGGGCACGCGTCCGCCCGCCTCCCGCACCGAGATGCTCACGACCTGCCGGTACTCGTCCTCGTCCAGCGAGAAGAACTCGCCGGTGCCGCAGGCCGGGAAGACCGCGCCGGGTCCGGTGGCGAGTTGTGCCGCGACATGGGCGCGGAAGCCGTCGGGGTCCAGGGAGCCGTCCTCGTGGAAGGAGGTCAGCGGGAAGGAGAGCACGCCGTTCCCCATCCCGTCCCGCAGCCTCCGCACAGTCGTCCCGGCTTCCCCAGCCATGAGGTCTCCCCATATAGATGACATCTACGTATGGAGACAAAGCCTAGATATGCGAACGGGGGCAGTCAACAGCCCGGCACCGGCCGACTACCATCGCCCCATGTCGGAGACAGGCGGCGGGGTCCGCGAGGTGAAGTCGGCGGCGCGGACGGTCGAACTGCTGGAACTGCTCGCCGAGCGCGGCGACCGGCCGGCCCGGCTTCAGGAGCTGGCGGACGCGCTGGGCGTGCCGCGCAGCTCGATGTACGCGCTGCTGCAGACGCTGATCGGCCGGGGCTGGGTGCGCACGGACATCACCGGCTCCCTCTACGGCATCGGCATCCACGCCCTGCTGACCGGCACCAGCTATCTGGACTCCGACCCGCGGGTCCGGGCCGTACGCCCCTACCTCGACGAGGCCTCGGAGGCGCTCGGCGAGACGATCCACCTGGGCCGCCTCGACGGACGGAACGTCGCGTACCTGGCGACCCGCGAATCGCACGAGTACCTGCGCACGATCAGCCGCGTCGGCCGCCGTCTGCCGGCCCACGTGGGCGCGCTGGGCAAGGCCCTGCTGGCCGAACGCCCCGACACCGACCTCCCCGAGGACCCGTACGAGTCCCTCACCCCCAACACCCGCACGACCCGCGCCGCCCTGACCGCCGACCTCGCGACGACCCGCACCCGCGGCTACTCGATCGACCGCGAGGAGGGCGTCCTCGGCATCGTCGGCTTCGGCTTCGCGCTCCGCTACGAGACCCCGGCCCAGGACGCGATCAGCTGCTCGGTACCGCTGGCCCGGCTGACTCCGGAACACGAGGAGCGGATCGTGGCGGTCATGCGGGAGATCCGGACGAAGATCGAGGCGACGGCACGGGGTGCCGGCGGCGCCGTTCACTGGCGCTAGCCGACCCGAAATCCCCGAACCGGCACCCTCGTCTACCCGACCTCCCCCACCCCAAACACAACGTGCGCCACATCACACCCCCTCCCCTTTCTCCACAACCGCCTGCTTGATACAACTTGCTCGCGCGTTCCTGTCCGTCGACGGTCGTCGCCCAACCCCCTTTCCTGAACCGTCTCTTTCGCATGCCCTGGGAACGCCCGTGTTCGCCCGCACCACCCCCTGGCCCCTCGTCGCCCTTTTCACGGCCGGGTACCTCGCCCCGTACCTCCTCCCGACCACCGTCGGCCGCTTGGACTCGGGACTTCCGCTCTCCGCCACCCAGGCCGGCGCCATCGGCAGTGCGCTGCTGCTGAGTTCGGCGGCCGCCGGGTTCGCCCTGGCCTCCCGCGTCGACCGGATCGGCCCCCGCACCCTCGCCCGCATCGGCCTCGCCCTGGCCGTCCTCGGCTACGGCACCGCCGCCCTCACCGACAGCGTCCCGGCCGTCGTCATGGGCACCCTCGTCGGCGGATTCGGATCCGGTACGGCGACGACGGTCGCCGCCACCGGAATCGCCGCCCAGCCCGACCCGCACCGCACGACGACCCTCGGCCTGCTCGGCGTCTCCGCACTCGCCGGCGCGGTCTATCTGACGGTCCCCCACCTGGGCGCGGGACACGGCCGGCCGCTCGCCGCGATCGCCCTCACCGCGCTCGCCGTCTGGCCGCTCACCGGCCGGCTCCCCCTCCGCACGGCGGTCGCACACACACCTCTCGACGGCACCCGCCTCCCCCACCTCCGCTCCGGCCTGACCCTCGCCGCCGCGATGCTCTGCTGGTCCCTCGCCCAGAACTCCCTCTGGGGCGTCAGCGGCCGTATCGGCCTCGACCAGGCGCATCTGACGGAGGCGACGGTCGGCGTGGTCTTCGCGGTGGCGCTCGGCGCGGGGCTGCTGGGCGTGACGGTCGCGGGCGCGGTGGGGCCGCGGTTCGGGCGGGCGGTGCCGGTGGGGGCGGGGACGGCGGTCATCGCCGCGTGCATCGTGCTGAGCGCGTCGGCGACCAGCCTCACCACTTTCGCGGCCGGCGAGGTCGCCTGGAACCTGCTCTACCCGGTAGTCCTGTCGTACGTCATCGGCCTGGCCGCGTCCCTCGACCCGCGCGGGCGTTGGGCGGTGCTGGTGGGTTCGGCGTCGTCGCTGGGGACGGCGGCGGGGCCGGTGACGGGGAGTCTGCTGGCCGCGCGGACCGGGTTCCCGGTGATGGGAGTCGTTTTGGCGGTGGGGTTGGTCGTGATCGCCGTGCCGATGACGGTTGTTGCACTGGGTGCGGGTCGGTGGGAGCTTGTCGCGCCTCGCGGCGGAGCCGCATATGAACACGGCCCCGCGCCCCTGTCGGGGCGCGAGACCGCACCGGACGTTGCCAAGGCCGCCTAGAACTCGTAAGCCTCCACCTCGGCCAGATACCTCGCCCGCCGCTCCTCGTCGTCCTCCAGGAAGGACGCGAGGAAGGAGTTGCGGGCCAGTTCCCGGAGGCGGTCCTCGGTCAGGCCCAGCGCCGAGCGCACCGCGTCGAAGTTCTCGCCCGCGTAACCGCCGAAGTACGCCGGGTCGTCGGAGTTGACCGTGCACATCAGGCCCGCGTCGAGCATCGCCGGGAGCGGGTGGTCGGCGAGGGTGTCCACGGTCCGCAGGCGGACGTTGGACAGCGGGCACAGGGTCAGCGGGACGCGGTCGCGGACGAGCCGTCGTACCAACTCCGCGTCCTCCATGCACCGCAGCCCGTGGTCGACCCGCTCCACGCCGAGGATGTCCAGCGCCTCGGTGATGTACTCCGGCGGCCCCTCCTCACCGGCGTGCGCGACCCGTCGTAGACCCAGGGCCGCCGCGGCCTCGTACACCTCGCGGAACTTCACCGGCGGGTGCCCGACCTCGGCGGAGTCGAGGCCGATGCCGGTGATCCGGTCGAGGTACGGCTTCGCGGCCTCCAGGGTGGCAAGGGCCGACTCGGCGGACTCGTCGCGCAGGAAGCACATGATCAGCCGGGTCGACACGCCGTGGTTCGTCTCGCTGCTCCCCAGCGCGCGCCACAGCCCCTCCACCACCGTGCCCATCCCGACGCCCCGGGCGAGGTGTGCCTGCGGGTCGAAGAAGATCTCCGCGTGCCGGACGCCCTGCGCGGCGGCGCGGGCGAGGTAGGCGTTCGCGAGGTCCTCGAAGTCCCGCTCGGTGCGCAGGACGGCCATGAGCTCGTAGTACAGGTTCAGGAAGGACTGGAGGTCCTGGAAGTCGTACGCCTTGCGGAGCTCGTCCGTGTCGGCGTACGGCAGCTCGACGCCGTTGCGGGCGGCGAGCTCGAAGGCGAGCTCGGGCTCCAGGGTGCCTTCGATGTGGAGGTGCAGTTCTGCTTTGGGGAGGGGCATCGCAGCATCGTACGGGTGTTTTATCGCCGTTTCGGAACCGGCACCCGGAGAAGATCGTGCGCGACCGTCAGCTCGCCCTCGAAGCCGGCGGCCCTCGCCTGCCGTTCGAAGTCGTCGGGTTCGGTGTACCGCTGGCTGAAGTGCGTGAGCACCAGATGCCTTACGCCCGCCTCGCGCGCGACCGTCGCCGCCTGCCCGGCGGTGAGGTGGCCGTGCTCCACCGCGAGGTCGGTGTCCTCGTCGAGGAAGGTCGACTCGATGACGAGCATGTCGCAGCCGTCGGCGAGGGCGTACACGCCGTCGCACAGCCGGGTGTCCATGACGAACGCGAACCGTTGGCCTCGCCGGATCTCGCTGACGTCGTCGAGGGTTACGCCGTTCAGCACGCCCTCGCGCTGGAGGCGGCCGACGTCCGGGCCCTTGATGCCGTGCGCGGCGAGGCGGTCGGGGAGCATGCGGCGGCCGTCGGGTTCGGTGACGCGGTAGCCGTACGACTCGACGGGGTGCGAGAGGCGGTGGGCGTCGAGGGTGTAGGCGGGGGTGACCGCGAGCTCGCCGTCCTCGTCGACGGGGGCCTCGGTGAGGGCGACCGTCTCGCGGTACGCCGTCGCGTGGCGCAGGCGGTCGAAGAAGCGCTGCCCGGACTTCGGGTAGTGGGCGGTGACCTCGTGCGGGACCCGGTCGAGGTTGATGCGCTGGATCACGCCGGCGAGGCCGAGGGAGTGGTCGCCGTGGAAGTGGGTGACGCAGATCCGGTTCAGGTCGTGCGCGGCGACACCGGCGCGGAGCATCTGGCGCTGGGTGCCCTCGCCGGGGTCGAAGAGGATGCCCTCGCCGTCCCAGCGCAGGAGGTAGCCGTTGTGGTTGCGGTGCCGGGTGGGGACCTGGCTGGCTGTGCCCAGGACCACCAACTCGCGTACGGACATGGCAGGTTGCTAACCGGGGGCCACTGGAGGCCGCGGCCTCCGATGATGTGGGCGTGGGCGTGGAAGACGGTCTGGCCTGCGCCGGCGCCGGTGTTGAAGACGATGCGGTAGCTGTCGAGCTTGTCCTCCTCGGCGACGAACTCCGCTTCACGGAGGACATCGGCGGCGATCGCCGGTTCGGCGGTGGCGAGGGTGACGGCGTTCGGGTAGTGGACCTTGGGGATCACCAGGACGTGGGTGGGGGCCTGCGGGTTGATGTCCCGGAAGGCGACGGTGGTCTCGGTCTCGCGGACGATGGTCGCCGGGACGTGGCCCTCGACGATCTTGCAGAACAGGCAGTCGTCCTGCGGCTCCCCTGACATTCGCTCTCCTCAAGCCGGTTGATCGACGTATGGGGGCACATCGTATCGAGGGACCTCAGTCAAGGCCCGGCGGTGCCTTGGCAGGGGTTTCCTCCAACGCCTCCAGCGCGATCCGTACCGCCTCGTCCAGCTGTACGTCCCGCCCCGCCGCGTAGTCCTGCGGAGTCTGCACCACCTCCACGTCCGGCTCCACCCCCCGGTTCTCCACACCCCACCCGTAACCCTCCAGCCAGATCGCGTACTTGGGCTGGGTGATCAGCGTGCCGTCGACCAGGTGATAGCGGCTGTCGATGCCGATCACGCCGCCCCAGGTGCGGGTGCCGACCACCGGGCCGATGCCCAGCGCCTTGATCGCCGCGTTGACGATGTCGCCGTCCGAGCCCGACCACTCGTCGGCGACGGCGACCACGGGGCCGCGTGGGGCGTCCTCGGGGTAGCTGTACGGGCGCATGCCTCGGGGGACGCCCCAGCCGACGATGCGGCGGGCCAGTTTCTCCACGACCAGTTGGCTGGTGTGGCCGCCCGCGTTCTCGCGGACGTCGACGACCAGGCCCTCGCGGGTCACCTCGACGCGCAGGTCGCGGTGGATCTGGGCCCAGCCGGGGGCCTGCATGTCGGGGACGTGGAGGTAGCCGAGGCGGCCGCCGGAGCGTTCGTGGACGTAGGCGCGGCGGTCGGCGACCCAGGCGTGGTAGCGGAGGGGGGTTTCGTCGGCGAGCGGGACCACGACTGCGTGGCGAACGTCGCCGCCGCCGGAGGGGGAGATGGTCAGCTCGACCGGCTTGCCCGCCGTGCCGACGAGGAGCGGGCCGGGGCCGGTGACCGGGTCGACCGGGTGGCCGGCCACCGCGACGATCGCGTCGCCGGGGCGGACCGCGACGCCGGGCGCGGCGAGCGGGGAGCGGGCGTCCGGGTCGGAGGTCTCGGCGGGGAGGATGCGGTCGACCTGCCAACTGCCGTCCTCGTGGCGGGAGATGTCCGCGCCGAGCAGGCCCTGCCGGGCGCCGTTGCCGTGGCCGCCGTGCGCGACGACGTACGCGTGCGAGGTGCCGAGCTCGCCCTGGACCTCCCAGAGCAGGTCGACTAGGTCGCCGTGGGTGGCGATGCGGTCGAGGACGGGGCGGTAGCGCTCCAGGACACCGTCCCAGTCGACGCCGCCCATGTCCGTACGCCAGAAGTGGTCCCGCATGATGCGGCCCGTCTCCTCGTACATCTGCCGCCACTCGGCGGCCGGTTCGACGGTCTGGCGGACCCGGGTGAGGTCGACGGTGATGTTGGTGTCGCTGTCGTCGTCACCGGAGGCGCGCCGGTCGCTGGGCACGACCTTGAGCCGGCCGTCGGTGCTCAGCAGCACCCGCTTGCCGTCGCCGCTGACCTCGAAGTCGTCGGCGTCCGAGGCGAGGTACTCGACGCGCTGCTGGACGAGGTCGTAACGCTCCAGCTCGGTCTTGGGCTCGGGGGCGTCCGGGGTGGCCCGGGAGGAGCCGAGGACGCCGTGCACCGGGTGGCGCAGCCACAGCACGCCGTCCTTGGCGGCGCGCAGGCCGGTGTAGCGGGCGGCCTCGACCGGGAAGGGCACGATCCGGTCGGCGAGTCCTTCGAGGTCGATACGGGTGGCGGGGGTGCCCTCGCTGTCGGGCGTCTCGTCCTTGTCGGGGGCGTCGAAGGGGCGTCCGTGCCGCTGCGGTCCGAAGGGTGACGGGGTGGTCGCCGCGAGGGTGATGAGGTGCGGTCGGTCGCCGGTCACGAAGGCCAGGTCGAAGACGTGCTCGTCGTAGACCGGGTCGAAGGAGCGGCTGGAGAGGAAGGCGAGGTGCTTGCCGTCGAGGGTGAAGGCGGGGTCGTAGTCCCGGAAGCGGAGCGGGGTGGCCTCGGTGACCGAGAGGTCGGTGGTGTTGGCGAGACGGAGCTGGCAGAGGGGGCGCGGGCCAGGGTGGGACCAGGCGAGCCAGGCCGAGTCGGGCGAGAAGGCGAGGCCGGACACCTCGCCGTCCTCGCTGCGGTCGACCTCCCGGACCTCGCCGGACTCGCGCTCGACGAGCAGCAGCCGTCCGTCGTGCGAGGCGACGGCGGTACGGCTGCCGTCGGGGGCCGTCTGGAGCTCCAGCACGCGGCCGAGCCGGCCGGCGGCGATCCGGCGCGGCCGGGATCCCGGCGCGAGCCCGGTGGCGGGGGCGAACTCCAGGGCGTCGTCGCCCTCGGCGTCCGTCACCCACACCACCCACTCCTCGCCCTCGACGCGGAAGGTGCGCGGGAGGCGGGCCCGTACGCCGGGCTCGGCGGCGAGCGCGCGGGCCGGTCCCGAGCGGTGGGTGATCCAGTGGACGGCACCGCGCACCTCGATCGCGCTGCCGCGCGCGGTGCGGTCGGGCACGGCCGACTCGAGCCGGCGGACGCCGTTCACCGGGAAGGGCTGGAGGCCCGCGCGCGGCCCGCCGAGCCGGATGTCCAGCCTGTGCGGCTCGGCGCCGTCGAGGTCGTCCAGGAGCCACAGCTCACCGGCGGCCGAGTACACGACCCGCGTGCCGTCGCCTGCGGCCTGGCGGGCGTAGAAGCCGTCGAGGGGCGTGTGCCGGCGTAGATCCGACGCGTCCGCGAGGGAGGAGTAGAGCGCGCCGGTGCCCTCGTGGTCGGACAGGAACGCGATCCGGTCCCCCGCCCACACAGGGTGCTCGATGTTCCCGTCCAACTCCTCATGCAGGCGTACGAACTCCCCGTCCCCCTCCCGGTCGATCCACAACTTGCCCGCCGTACCGCCCTTGTAGCGCTTCCACCAGGCGGCCTCGGACTGCATGGGCGCGGTGGCGAGGACGGTGTGCGGGCCGTGGGCGATGCCGCCGACGGGGCCGTACGGGAGGGTGGTGGCGGGTCCGCCGTCGAGGGGGACGGCGTACGCCCAGGTCCGGCGGGAGCTGGCCCTGCCGTGCGCGCTGGTCACGAGAACCTGTCCGTCGGGGGTCCAGCCGCGCACCCGGGCGCCCCAGCCGCCCCAGTACGTCAGCCGTCTGCTCGGTCCGCCGTCCACCGGCGCCACGTGCACCTCGGCGGCGCCGTCGCGGGTGGAGCTCCAGGCGACGGTGGTGCCGTCGGGCGAGATGCGGGGCTGGTTCACCGGTACGTGGTCCGCGCTGACGCGCCGGGCCCAGCCGCCGTCGAGCGGGGCGAGCCACACGTCGTCCTCGGCGGTGAAGGCCACCAACTCGCCGTGCACATGCGGGAACCGGAGATACGCCGGGGCGGGGGGCTGCGTCACGCGATCACCCTATGCAGCGGTGGCGTCGCAGGTCGGGGGTTTTGATCACTTGCCCTCGACGGGCCAGCACTTGGGGTCGCCCTTGCACCAGATGGTCTTGGTGACGGTCACCGTGACGGTGGGCCCGGGCTGCTGTCCGTTGCCGTTGCTGGGGTTGACGATCGGCGAGGGGGTCGCGTTGCAGTTGCCGAGCCCGGTCACGTGGAACCAGGTCTTCCCGCCGACCTTGGCGGTGAGATCCCCCCGCACACACGCCCCGTCGACAGCTCGCGTCACCTTCCCGGTGACCGTGATGTCCTTCCCGTCCTTGGTCTGCCCCTGGCAGTCCACGTTGGCGACGGTGGTCTCACTGGCCGAGGGCGTCGACTTGCCCGGCGTGTAGGCCTTGTTGTTGTTCCCGTAGTTGGCGGTGCAGCTCAGCCACTCGACGTCGACGTGCTGGTTCTCCAGCTCCTTGGTCGCGGTCTGGTCGGTCGTGTACGCGATGGACGCGGAGCTCAACGCCCCGGGATCACACGCGACGACCCCGCCCACGGCGACGACCGCGAGCGCCGCCACAGCTGCCACTCGCGCTCCACGTGGGCGAACCCAAATAGACCCCGATGCCCCCATGGAGGGCAGCCTCCCACTTGAGGGCGTGGCGCGGTAGACCACAAGCGGTCAGGATGTGCGCGGTGCGTCCGACGGGGTGCGCTCACCTGCGCACTCCGTCAACTGTCATCGGGGGGAGGGATCTTGTCCCAATCGGGGGTATCGGTCGTACGTCCGCGCGATCGTCGCGTGCTCATGCGGGTCGCTGTTGCCGGTGGTCCGGGTGAAGTCGATGCGGTCGTCGCGCTGTTGGAGGGACAGAACTGGTCCGTCGAGCGCGAACCTGCCGGGGATCTGCTCGTCGAGGCACGGGTCCAGGGTGCCCGCCGAGGGGCGGTGGGGCATGCCGTCCGGGATGCCGACTTCCTGACGCGGCATGCGGGGTTGGGAGCGTGGGTACGGGAAGCCGCGCTCGTGGACCCGGAGTTGCCGACGCGCGTGATCTACCACGTGTACCGCTCCGAATCGCACGAGGGCGGGGACGGCCCGATCTCGGCGGCGTTACGCACGATGACCGGCCGGACTGCCGATCACCGACTCATCAGCGTCCCCGTCGGCACGGACCACGCGACGGTACGGCAGGAGCTCTCGCAGGCCGACTTCGCCGGCCACCACTTCGACGCGGCCCACCACACCCTGCGGGTCGACTGGTCGTCAGAGGAGCAACCACCGCCCGCGAGCTCGGTCGAGGAGACCCGCCTGCTGCTCTACGGATGTGCGCTGGCTCTCTGCCCGGGTCCAGCGGCACGGGCGGCGACCTGGCTGTTTCCCGGATCCGGGCTCTTCTGGCTGGTGCTCGTGCTCATGTGCACCACGCCTTTCGTCTTCCGCTCCCGGTTCACGACACGAATGGGACGCACCCTGTGCACCGGCGAACGCCACACACCGCTGGAATTCAAGATCGTGGGTGTGATCCTCACCGCCGGTCTGACCGTGGTGGGCGTGGGAAGCGCACTCGTCCTCGCACCCATCGCATGGCTCCTGGTCACCGTGAGCGCGGTGTTCGGCGTCTGGCTCGCCGTGCGCGACACCGTGCTCACCCGGCACGCGGCGTGGATCGTTCCCCTGGCCGTCCCGGCCCTGTGGCCCGTCGCGGCCTGGCTCGGCGGCCAGGCCCACGAGGCCTATCTTCGCCAGTTCGGCATTCCCGCAGAGGAAGTGCCCGTGTCCGCCCTGTCCACGTACGGCGCCGCCCTGCCCATTCTGTGGAAGGTGGCCGTCGATCTCCTGGTGGTCCTCGGCCTGCTCGGCTGGGCGCGCCACCTGCATCTGGTGTACCGGGCCACCCGCGCCGCGATCCTGTCGATCATTTGCGTGGCATCGGCGCTCGCGGTCACGTACACCGTCCTCACGGGCCTGGACGACGCCGGGTCGGCCGCCGTGGACGCCCAGCAGGCCGTCGCTCTGCACAGCCGTACGCCCGCCGAGTTCCACGGGCTTCAGGGCACTCTCGTCTGTGTCCTCCTCGTCGACCCCGGCAAGGAGATCCCCGTGGACAACGGCCCCGTCCCGACCACGCCCGTGCTGTCCTTCGGTTCCTCCGCGGACTGGATCCACCTCTGGGACCCGAACGGCTACCGCGGCTTCGCCGTCCGACGTGAGGATGTCCGGATCCTGGCCCCGAAGCTCACCCTCGGAGCAGCAACCACTCCTGCAACTCCACCAAGTTGCCCTCAGGATCCTTGAGATGGGCCACCCGCATGCGGTCCGTCATAGGTGCGGGTCCCTGTAGCAGGACCGCGCCGCGGTCGGTGATCTGCTCGCAGTAGGTGTCCAGGTCGTCGACCCGCAGCACCACCAGCGAGCGGTGGCCGGTGGCCGCGTCGCCCAGTTCTCCGAGCACCGCCGCCATCATTGAGCGGTCCTGGAGGGCGATGCCCGCCGAGCCGGTGGTCGGGCTGAACTTCTCGTACGGGCCCTCGGTCGCGCCCGACTGCGGCTTGAGGCCGAGGACCTCGGCGTAGAAGCGGTAGCAGGCGGCGAAGTCGCCGACGAGGAGCCGGACCTGGGCGAGTTCCACGGTGTTCCCCCTGTCGTCAGGACCAGCGGCCGGTACGGCCCAGGAGCAGGGCCGCGGCCGCTGTCCCGGCGGTCGATGTACGCATCACGGTAGGCCCCATGAAGTACGCCTTCGCCCCCGCCTCCTCGAAGAGCGCCAACTCGTCCTTGGCGACGCCCCCTTCGGGCCCCACGACCAGCACGATCTCGCCCCGGGAGGGGAGTTCGGCGGTGGCGAGGGGCGCGCCGGCGTGTTCGAAGTCCGAGTGGAGTACGGCGGCGAAGTCGGCTTTGGCGAGAAGTGCGGCAACCTGCTTGGTCGTCGCCGCGTCCGCGATCTCCGGGAAGCGCACCCGGCGGGACTGCTTGCCGGCCTCGCGCGCGGTGGCCCGCCACTTGCCGAGCGCCTTCAGTCCCCGCTCGCCCTTCCACTGGGTGATGCAACGGGCCGCCTGCCAGGGCACGATGCCGTCGACGCCGACCTCGGTCATGGTCTCCACGGCGAGTTCGCCGCGGTCGCCCTTGGGCAGCGCCTGCACGACGGTGATCCGGGGCGCGGGCTCCGGCTCCTCGGTCACCGCACCCGGCCGGACGACCAGCCGGTCCTTGCCCTCGGCCGCGACCACCGCGCATTCCGCCCAGCGCCCGGCACCGTCCGTGAGCACGACCGTCTCCCCCGGCTGGAGCCGCTTCACGGAGACCGCGTGCCGCCCCTCGGGCCCGTCGAGCACGAACTCCCCGCCGGTGCCGCCCAGTTGGTCGACGACGAACACCGGCGCGGTCATCGCAGGTCCCCCTTGCCGGACAACGCTGTCCTGGCGGCCTCGAGTTCGGCGGCAAGGACCTCGACCAGTTCGCCGGCGGGCAGCTCGCGGGCCATGCGGTGTCCCTGCCCGGCCCACAGCGCCATGCCCTGCGCGTCGCCCGCCGCGGCGGCCTTCTTGCGCAGCGGCGAGGTGATGTGGTGGACCTCGGGGTAGGCGGCGGGGGCGTACGGGCCGTGCTCGCGCATGAAGCGGTTGACCAGGCCGCGGGCCGGGCGGCCGGAGAAGGCTCGGGTCAACTCCGTACGCGTGAACAGGGGGTTGGTCAGCGCCTGCTTGTGGACCGCGTTGGCGCCGGACTCGGGCGTCGCGAGGAACGCGGTGCCCAGCTGGGCCGCGGTGGCGCCGGCGGCGAGGGCGGCGGCGATCTGCGAGCCGCGCATGATGCCGCCGGCGGCGACGATCGGCAGCTCGACGGTCTCGCGGACCTGCGCGATGAGTGAAAGGAGCCCGATGCCGGAGCCGTCGTGCTCCGGGACGTCCCGGTGGGTGCCCTGGTGACCGCCGGCCTCCACGCCCTGCGCGATCACCGCGTCGGCGCCGGCCCGCTGCACGGCGAGGGCCTCCTCGGGGGTGGTCGCGGAGACCAGGGTGAAGGTGCCGACGCGGCGCAGGGACTCCAGCACCTCGCCGGTCGGGACGCCGAAGTGGAAGGAGACGATCGGCACCGGGTTGTCGAGGAGTACGGCGAGCTTGGCGTCGTAACCGTCGTCGCGGCCGCTGTCCGGGTCGCCGAGCTCGGTCTCGTACCAGGCGGCCTCGCCGGCCAGCTGGTGCGTGTAGATCTCGATCGCACCCTGGTCCGCATACTCCGGCTGCGGCATGAAGAGGTTCACGCCGAAGGGCCTGCTGGTGATCCCCCGGAGCTGCTTGATCTCCTGGTACATGCCGTCGGCGGTCTTGTACCCGGCGGCCAGGAACCCCAGCCCGCCGGCCTCGGACACGGCGGCGGCGAGATGCGGCACGGAGACGCCGCCGGCCATCGGGGCCTGCACGATCGGATGCGGAAAGAGATCGGTCAGCGCGGAGGACATGACCGCATGTTGTCACGTCCTCCGAACAAGTCCGAATCGGGTGTCCCTGTGGCCGGAACCACAGGGACGAGTGCGATTCAGCGACCGTTGAACGCGTCCTTCAGCCGTGAGAACAAGCCCTGCTGCCCCGGCTGGAACTGCCCCTGCGGCCGCTCCTCGCCGCGCAGCTTCGCCAGTTCCCGCAGGAGCCTCTCCTGGTCCGGGTCCAGCTTGTTCGGGGTCTGGACCTCGACGTGCACGATGAGGTCACCACGGCCGCCGCCCCGCAGATGCGTGACGCCCCGGCCGTGCAGCGGGATCGACTGGCCGGACTGGGTACCGGGCCGGATGTCGACCTCCTCCATCCCGTCCAGCGTCTCCAGCGGCACCTTCGTCCCGAGCGAGGCCGCCGTCATCGGGATCGTCACCGTGCAGTGCAGGTCGTCGCCCCGCCGCTGGAAGGTCGAGTGCGGCAGCTCGTGGATCTCCACGTACAGGTCACCCGCGGGACCGCCACCGGGCCCGACCTCGCCCTCACCGGCCAGCTGGATCCGCGTGCCGTTGTCCACACCCGCCGGGATCTTCACCGTCAGCGTGCGACGCGAGCGGATCCGCCCGTCACCGGCGCACTCGGGACACGGCGTCGGAACCACCGTGCCGAAGCCCTGGCACTGCGGGCACGGCCGCGAGGTCATGACCTGGCCCAGGAAGGACCGCGTCACCTGCGACACCTCACCGCGGCCGCGGCACATGTCACAGGTCTGCGCGGAGGTCCCCGGCGCCGCCCCTTCACCGTTGCAGGTGTTGCAGACGATGGCGGTGTCGACCTGGATGTCCTTGGTCGTGCCGAAGGCCGCCTCGTCGAGCTCGATCTCCAGCCGGATCATCGCGTCCTGGCCGCGCCGCGTACGCGATCGCGGGCCCCGCTGCGACGCCGTACCGAAGAAGGCGTCCATGATGTCCGAGAAGTTCCCGAAGCCACCGGCGCCGAAGCCGCCCGCGCCTCCGCCGCCCGCCTGCGAGAGGGGGTCGCCGCCGAGGTCGTAGACCTGCTTCTTCTGCGGGTCCGAGAGCACCTCGTAAGCGGCGTTGATCTCCTTGAACCGCTCCTGGGTCTTCGGATCCGGGTTGACGTCCGGGTGCAGCTCGCGTGCGAGCCGACGGAAGGCCTTCTTGATCTCTTCCTGCGACGCGTCGCGGCGCACGCCGAGAACGGCGTAATAGTCCGTGGCCACTTACGACTCCGCCAGGATCTGTCCGACGTACCGTGCCACTGCGCGTACCGCTCCCATCGTTCCCGGGTAATCCATGCGGGTCGGTCCGACCACGCCGAGCTTGGCGACTGCCTCGCCGCCCGAACCGTAGCCGACCGACACCACGGAAGTGGAGTTGAGTCCCTCATACGCGTTCTCATGACCAATACGTACGGTCATGCCCGAATCACCGGCCTCACCAAGCAACTTGAGGAGCACGACCTGCTCCTCCAGTGCCTCCAGGACGGGTCGGATCGTGAGGGGAAAGTCATGCGGGAAGCGGGTCAGATTGGCGGTGCCGCCGATCATCAGCCGCTCCTCGTTCTCCTCGACGAGGGTCTCCAGGAGTGTGGAGAGCACCGTCGAGACCGTGCCCCGGTCCTCGACGTCGAAACCCTCCGGGAGGTCCTCGACCAGTCGCGGCACGTCCGTGAAACGGCGTCCCGCGACCCTGCTGTTCAGCCGCGCCCGCAGATCCGCGAGCGAGCCCTCCCCGAACGGCGCCGGGCAGTCGACCATGCGCTGCTCGACCCGCCCGGTGTCCGTGATCAGCACGAGCATCACGCGCGCGGGGGCGAGCGAGAGCAGTTCCACGTGCCGCACGGTCGAGCGGGTGAGCGAGGGGTACTGCACGACGGCGACCTGACGCGTGAGCTGCGCGAGCAGCCGCACGGTGCGGGCCACCACGTCGTCGAGGTCGACGGCGCCCTCGAGGAAGTTCTGGATCGCGCGCCGCTCGGGCGCGGTCATCGGCTTGACGCCGGCGAGCTTGTCGACGAACAGCCGGTAGCCCTTGTCGGTGGGGATGCGCCCGGCACTGGTGTGCGGCTGGGCGATGTACCCCTCGTCCTCCAGGGCGGCCATGTCGTTGCGCACCGTCGCCGGGGAGACGCCGAGGCTGTGCCGCTCGGTCAGGGCCTTGGACCCGACCGGCTCCTCGGTGCCGACATAGTCCTGGACGATGGCGCGCAGCACCTGGAGCCGTCGTTCACTCAGCATCGCGCACACCTCCAGATGTCGTCCCCTGGGCGTTTCGCCTGGCACTCTGTCCGTCCGAGTGCCAGCCGTTACCGGCCAGTGTACGGCGGTGGGGTACACCCGGGGCAAGGTCGACCCCTGTTGAACGGCTCGTACCGCTAGCGTCGCCGTATGACGGTGACTTGGGAAGAGTTTGGGTGGGAGCGGGTGGCGGCCGGGGTCGGCCGGTGCCGACTGCCCGGCTGGGACTGCACGACGGGGCTGGTCGTCGGGGACGGCACCGCGCTGGTGATCGACTCGGGTTCGAGCCTGACGGAGGGCGCGCTGCTGCGCTCCCAGGCGTCGGCGCTCGCCGGTCACGCTGTGACCCATCTCGCGCTCACCCACCCCCACTTCGACCATGTCCTCGGGACGGCCGCGTTCGAGGGCGCGGAGGTGTACGGCGCGGTGGGCATCGAGACGGTCCTCGGCACCCGGCAGGCGCGCGAGGAGCTGCGGGCGGACGCGGTGTCCCAGGGGCTGGACGCGCACGCGGCGGACGAGGCGACGGCCGCCCTGGTCCCACCCCGGCATCATGTCTCCGGCGAGTGGACGCTCGACCTGGGCGGCGGCCGGCAGGTGCTGCTCGCGAACGTGGGCCCGGGTCACACCGCCCACGACCTCGCCGTGCTGGTCCCCGGCTCCCCCGAGGTGGTCTTCTGCGGCGACCTGGTCGAGGAGTCCGGCGAACCGCAGGCGGGCCCGGACGCCGTACCGTCCCAGTGGCCTGCCGCCCTCGACCGGCTCCTTGACCTGGGCGGCGAGGACGCGCTGTACGTGCCCGGTCACGGAGCGGTGGTGGACGCGGCGTTCGTGCGGGTCCAGCGCGACGCGCTCGCCGCGCGCTTCGGCGTGTCGCCCTGATCACCCGCGCGCTTCTCCTATCGTCATCCGAATGCGCCAGTACTCCGCCGACCTGACCCCTCCCTGGAAGAAGCCCAAGCCCGTCCCCGAGGTCGAGGCGGAGCCCGGCCTGGTGGTGGAGGAGCCCGGCACCGGTTTCTGCGGGGCGGTGATCCGCTGCGAGGCGGGCACGGTGACCCTGGAGGACCGCTTCGGCAAGCACCGCGTGTTCCCGCTGGAGCCGCGGGGTTTCCTCCTGGAGGGCCGGGTGGTGACGCTGGTCCGCCCGTCTTCGTCGGCTCCGGTACGACCGTCCCGTACCGCGTCCGGTTCGGTGGCCGTCCCCGGCGCACGCGCGCGCGTGGCCCGCGCCGGGCGCATCTACGTCGAGGGCCGGCACGACGCCGAGCTGGTCGAGAAGGTCTGGGGCGACGACCTGCGCATCGAGGGCGTGGTGGTGGAGTACCTGGAGGGCGTGGACGACCTCCCGTCGATCGTCGAGGAGTTCGCGCCGGGTCCCGACGCCCGCCTCGGCGTCCTGGTGGACCACCTGATCCCCGGCACCAAGGAATGGCGCATCGCCGAGTCGGTGATCAGCGAACACGCCCTGGTCGTCGGCCACCCGTACATCGACATCTGGGAGGCAGTGAAGCCGTCGTCCCTGGGCATCGAGGCGTGGCCGCGCGTCCCGCACGGGCAGGACTGGAAGACGGGCGTCTGCCGGGCGCTGGGCTGGCCGTCGGACAACACGGGCGCGGTGTGGCAGGCGATCCTGAAGCGGGTGGGGTCTTACAAGGACCTGGAGCCGGAGCTGCTGGGGCGGGTGGAGGAGCTGATCGACTTCGTCACCGCGCAGGAGTGATCAGTCCACCAGGTCCCTGACCACCGCGTCCGCCAGCAGCCGCCCCCGCAGCGTCAGCACCGCCCGGCCTTCGTCGTACGGGCTCTGCTGCAGCAGTCCGTCGGCCAGTGCCCGGCGGGCGGCGGTGAGGCCCGCCGGTTTCAGGAGGTCCAGGGGTACGCCCTCCCGCAGCCGCAGCTCCAGCAGGATCCGCTCCACCCGCCGGTCCTCGTCGGAGAGGAGTTCCCGGCCCGCTCCCGGTGACTTCCCGGCCGCCAGCGCGGCCGCGTACGCGCCCGGATGCTTGACGTTCCACCAGCGCACCCCGCCGACGTGCGAGTGCGCCCCGGGGCCCGCGCCCCACCAGTCGGCGCCCCGCCAGTACAGCTCGTTGTGGAGGCAGCGGCCCGCCTCGGAGGTGGCCCAGTTGGACACCTCGTACCAGTCGTAGCCCGCCCCCGACAACACTTCCTCCGCGATCAGATAGCGGTCGGCGTGGACGTCGTCATCCGTCATCGGGACCTCGCCCCGGCGGATCCGCCGGGCCAGCTGGGTGCCCTCCTCGACGATCAGGGCGTACGCCGAGACGTGGTCCGGGCCCGCGCCGATCGCCGCCTCCAGGGACGCCCGCCAGTCGTCGTCCGATTCGCCCGGGGTGCCGTAGATCAGGTCGAGGTTGACGTGTTCGAAGCCGGCCGCACGGGCCTCCGAGACGCAGGCCTCCGGGCGGCCGGGGGTGTGGGTGCGGTCCAGGACCTTCAGTACGTGCTGTTTCGCGCTCTGCATGCCGAAGGAGATCCGGTTGAAGCCGCCCTGCCGCAGTACGGACAGGTAGGCCGGATCCACCGACTCCGGGTTCGCCTCCGTCGTGACCTCGGCGTCCGGCGCGAGGCCGAACTCGTCGCGGATCGCGCCCAGCATCCGTACGAGATCACCGGCGGCCAGCAGCGTCGGCGTACCGCCCCCGACGAACACGGTCCGCACCTCACGCGGGTCGTCGCCCAGGACCTTGCGGGCCAGGCGGATCTCGTCGATCAGGGTGTCCGCGTAGTTGTCGCGGGAGGCCAGGACACCGCCCGTGCCGCGCAGCTCGGTGGCGGTGTAGGTGTTGAAGTCGCAGTAGCCGCAGCGGGTCGCGCAGTACGGGACGTGCAGATAGAAGCCGAGGGGGCGGGTGGCCGACCCGGTGAGCGCGGACGCGGGCAGTGCGCCGTCGGCGGGGACCGGCTCGCCGTCGGGGAGTGCGGAAGGCATGCCTTCCATTGTCCAGCACCCTCGCGACTGCTCACTCCGCCTGGAGCACCAGCAGCGCCAGGTCGTCCTCCGGGGGCTTGCCGCCGAACTCGTGCACCAGTCTCTTGATGCGCTCCGCGATCAGCTGGGCGCTCAGGCCGGCGCAGCCCGCGAGGGCGGTCGCGAGGCCGTCCGAGTCGTCGAACTGGCGGGAGCCGGAGCGGCGCTCGGTCACTCCGTCGGTGACGCAGAGGAGGGTCTCGCCGGGGAGCAGTTCGAAGGTCTCGCTGGTGTAGGTCTCGTCCTCGATGACGCCCAGGAGGGTCTGCGGGCGGGCGGCGGTGCGGACGTCGCCCTCGGGGCCGAGGAGCAGCGGGAGCGGGTGGCCGGCCGAGGCGAGGGTGACGCGGACGCCGCCCTCGAAGGGGGCCAGCTCGCCGTAGAGGAGGGAGAGGAAGCGGGTCTGCGGGCCGTCACCGGGGCCGGGCGGCTGGACCAGGGCCCGGGCCGCCGCGTCCGCGGCCTCCGTCGCGTCGTCGAGGAGGAGCCGGTTGAGGCGGTCGAGGACGTCGGCGACGCGGTAGCCCTCGCGGGCCAGCAGCCGCAGCCAGGGGCGGGCGAGGCCGATGACGACGGCGGCCTCGGGGCCCTTGCCCTGGACGTCGCCGACGGCGAAGCACCAGCGGCCGTCGCCGGCCGGGAAGAGGTCGTAGAAGTCGCCGCTGGGGCCGCCCTTGTCGCAGGGTTCGTAGACGAGCGCGCTGTGCACCCCGGGGATCTCGGCGACGGCGGTGGGCAGCAGTCCGCGTTGCAGGACCCGGCTGATGGTGGCCTGGCGGGCGTACTGGCGGGCCGCGCCGATCGCGAGGGCCACCCGGCGGCTGAGGTCCTCGACCAGGCCGGTGATCTCGTCGGGGAAGCGCAGCACGCCGGAGCGGCCGATGACGAGGGTGCCGAGCGGACGCCCGCCCGCGATCAGGCGGTAGGCGAGCGCCGTGCCGTGCGCGTCGCGCAGGTCGAGCGCCTGCCCCGGCCAGGGGTACGCGACCGGTCCGCTCCGTAAGTCGCCGGGCGGGTTGGGCGGGTCCTTCTCCAGGGTGCGGCGCAGCTGCTCGATGCGGTTCTCGCTGCCGTGCCAGACGCGGGCCAAGCGCGGCCCCGTACCGCCCGTACCACCCGTACCGTCGGCCGCCCAGCCGCCCGCGCTGTCGCTGCCGCCCGAGCCCCAGCGGCCCATGACCTCGTCCTCCAGCCAGACCGCGCACCAGTCGGCGAGCCGGGGCACGATCAGCTGGCCGGCGAGCGCGGCGACCAGGTTCTCGTCGAGCTGTCCGGCCAGCAGGTCGGAGGCCTCGGCGAGGAAGGAGAGGGCGCCCCGGTTGAGCCAGTCACGGTCCCGCTCGGGGCGCCGGGGTTCCGGGGCGAGGAACTCGGCGACGCCGAGGCCGCGTTCGAGTGCCTGCCGGTCGTCGTACCCGGTTGTCCCGCCGCCGGTGCGCTCCCCCTCCTCCTCGTCCCCGGCGTCCCGCTCCGGGGACAGCCGCGCCCACACCGTCTTGGCGCCCTTGCGGTAGGTGACGCCCCAGGAGTCGGCGAGCGTGGAGACCAGGCGCAGTCCGCGGCCGTACTCCGGTGTCTCGGACGGCGATTCGGTGTCCGAGCCGCGGGGCGCGCGGGAGGGATGGCGGTCGCAGACCTCCAGGACGAGTGCGCCGGTCGGCTCCTCCAGACGGCACGCCACCTCGACGTCGGTGCCCGCGTGCACGACGGCGTTGGTGACGAGTTCGCTGACGATTAGCAGGGCGTTCTCGGTGAGGTCCTCGGTGAGGTGTTCGGCGCCGGGCAGGCCGAGGCGGGTCCAGTCGGTGAGTTCGGTGCGCAGCAGTGCGCGGGCGGATCCGGGCGCGACGGGGCTGCCGGGCAGGGTCGCGTGCGCCCGCGCACGCGGGTGCGTGGAGCCGTAAGGGAGCGCGTGCAGGTGCGCAGGCGCATCGGAGGCGCACGGTGCGGTCTCCCGTTGCGTCGGAATGGCCCCCATCGACAGCTCCCCGAACGGTTCGGACGAATACGCCTCAAGTGATGCCGACAGAGTGACAGACTGGCCACGCCCATAAGCGCCGAGTTACCGAAGTGGGCCACCATGAGTGAGAACAGTGCTACGCGTGTGCTCGAAGACGGACAGAAACCGGAACAAGTCCGAGCATCGGAGCTGCGCCCGCTGCTCGCCGCGATGACCGCCGCACGGGACGGCGACTTCTCGAAGGTGCCGGAAACCGGCCATGGGATGGTGGCCGAGCTGACGGCCGTCTTCAACCAGATCATGGACCGCAACTCCCACTTCGACGGCGAAGTGCAGCGCGTGAAACGGGAGCTGGTGCGGCACGGACGGCTCGACGAGCGGGTCTCGGCGAGCCCGGGGCAGGGCGCCTGGACCGCGCGGGTGAACGACGTGAACCAGCTGCTCGACGCCCTGGTGGCCCCGGCGGCGAACGCGACGCGGGTGCTGGACGCGGTGGCCGGCGGCGATCTCACCCAGCGGGTCGACCTGCACGACGGCAACCGGCAGCTGCGCGGTGATCTGCGGCGGCTCGGCCGGGCCGTGAACAAGATGGTCGACCAGCTGTCGCTGTTCACCGGCGAGGTGACCCGGGTCGCGCGCGAGGTGGGTACCGAGGGGCGGCTCGGCGGACGGGCCAAGGTGACCGGGCTGTCCGGGAGTTGGCGGGATGTGACCGAGGCGGTCAACACCATGGCGTCCCGGCTGACCGCCCAGGTGCGGGACATCGCGCTGGTGACGACGGCGGTGGCGCGCGGCGACCTGACCCGGACGGTGACGGTCGAGGCGACCGGTGAGCTGCTCGAACTGAAGCTCACCGTGAACACGATGGTGGACCAGCTGTCCGCCTTCGCCGACGAGGTCACACGGGTGGCCCGTGAGGTCGGCACCGAGGGGCAGCTGGGCGGGCGGGCCCAGGTGCGGGGCGTGTCCGGTGTCTGGAAGGACCTGACCGACAACGTCAACTTCATGGCCTCGAACCTGACTTCACAGGTGCGGAACATCGCCCAGGTGACGACGGCGGTGGCGAACGGGGACCTGAGTCAGAAGATCACCGTCGACGCCCAGGGCGAGATCCTGGAGCTGAAGTCGACCATCAACACGATGGTGGACCAGCTGTCCGCCTTCGCCGACGAGGTCACCCGCGTCGCCCGCGAGGTCGGCACCGAGGGCAACCTCGGCGGCCGGGCCCAGGTGCGGGGCGTGTCCGGTGTCTGGAAGGACCTCACCGACAACGTCAACTTCATGGCGGACAACCTGACTTCGCAGGTCCGCAACATCGCCCTCGTCTCCACGGCCGTCGCCCAGGGCGACCTCGGCAAGAAGATCACGGTCGAGGCGAAGGGCGAGATCCTGGAGCTGAAGTCCACGATCAACACGATGGTGGACCAGCTCTCCGCCTTCGCCGACGAGGTCACCCGCGTCGCCCGCGAGGTCGGCACCGAGGGCAACCTCGGCGGCCAGGCGCAGGTGAGAGGCGTCTCGGGCGTCTGGAAGGACCTCACCGACAACGTCAACTTCATGGCGCTGAACCTGACTTCGCAGGTGCGGAACATCGCCCAGGTGACCACCGCCGTCGCCAACGGCGACCTGTCGAAGAAGATCACCGTCGACGCGCGCGGCGAGATCCTGGAGCTCAAGGACACCGTCAACACGATGGTGGAGCAGCTGCGCGCCTTCGCCGACGAGGTGACCCGCGTCGCCCGCGAGGTCGGCACCGACGGCCGGCTCGGCGGCCGGGCCCAGGTGCTGGGCGTCTCCGGTGTCTGGCGGGACCTCACCGACAACGTCAACTACATGGCCGACAACCTGACTTCACAGGTGCGGAACATCGCCCAGGTGACCACCGCCGTCGCCAACGGCGACCTGTCGAAGAAGATCGACGTGGACGCGCGCGGCGAGATCCTGGAGCTGAAGACCGCCATCAACACGATGGTCGACACGCTGTCCTCCTTCTCCTCGGAGGTGACGCGCGTCGCCCGCGAGGTGGGCTCCGAGGGCCAACTCGGCGGCCAGGCAAGGGTCGAGGGCGTCTACGGCACCTGGAAGCGCCTGACGACGAACGTCAACGAACTCGCCTCGAACCTGACCACACAGGTCCGCGCGATCGCCGAGGTGGCCTCCGCGGTGGCCCAGGGCGACATGTCCCGCTCGATCACGGTGGAGACCCAGGGCGAGGTCGCCGACCTCAAGGACAACATCAACCTGATGGTGTCCAACCTCCGCGAGACCACCCGCGCCAAGGACTGGCTGGAGTCCAATCTGGCCCGGCTGGCCGCGCTGATGCAGGGCCACCGCGACCTGATGGAGGTCGCCGACCTGCTGCTGCGCGAGCTGACCCCACTGGTGAACGCCCAGTACGGGGCGTTCTTCCTGGCCGACCCGGAGGAGGACGGCGCGGCCCTGCGCACAACCGTTCCTGCGAAGGGCCTCGCGTTCATCGCCGGATACGGCTCGGCCCAGGGCGCGACCGTCGAGACCGGCGGCCTCCCGGTGCACGGCCTGGTCCGCCAGGCGGCCCGCGAGAAGAAGCGGATCCTGGTCGAGGAGACCCCGCCGGACTACATCAAGATCAACAGCGGGCTGGGGGAAGCGGCACCCACCAGCGTCGTGATCATCCCGATCCTCTTCGAGGACAAGCTCCTCGGCGTGATCGAGCTGGCCTCCTTCTCCCGCTTCTCCGACGTCCACCTGGCCTTCTTCGACCAGTTCGTGAACACCATCGCCGTCGCGATCAACACGATCATCGCCAACTCCCGGACGGAGTCGCTGCTCGGCGAGTCCCAGCGCCTGGCCATGCAGCTCCAGGAACGTTCCGACGAACTCCAGATGCAGCAGACGGAGTTGCAGCGCTCCAACGCCGAACTGGAGGAGAAGGCGGCCCTGTTGGCCACCAGCTCCCAGTACAAGTCGGAGTTCCTGGCGAACATGTCGCACGAACTGCGCACGCCGCTCAACTCGCTGCTGATCCTGGCCCGGCTCCTCTCCGACAACCCGGACGGCCATCTCTCCGACCAGGAAGTCCAGTTCGCGACGACGATCCACCGCTCCGGCTCCGACCTCCTGCAACTGATCAACGACATCCTCGACCTGTCGAAGATCGAGGCCGGCCGGATGGACGTACGCCCGAAGCGGCTGCCGCTGATCAAGCTGCTCGACTACGTGCACGCCACCTTCCGCCCGCTCACCCTCGACCGGGGGCTCGCCTTCGACGTGTCGGTCGGCGAGGACGTGCCGCGCGAGATGTACTCCGACGAGCAGCGCCTCCAGCAGATCCTGCGCAACCTGCTGTCCAACGCGATCAAGTTCACCGCGTCGGGCCGGGTGGAGCTGCGCGTCAACCGGCTCACCGACACCGAGGGCCGCTGGCGGTCCCCCCGCTCGAGCGAAGTCGAGAGTGGGGGCGTCCGCGACAGCGAGGAGGTCATCGCCTTCTCCGTCACCGACACGGGCATCGGCATCGCGGCCGAGAAACTCCCGGTGATCTTCGAGGCGTTCCAGCAGGCCGACGGCACCACCAACCGCAAGTACGGCGGCACCGGCCTGGGCCTCTCCATCAGCCGCGAGATCGCCGGCCTGCTCGGCGGCCGTATCGTCGCGGAGAGCGAGCCCGGCAAGGGCTCCACCTTCACGCTGTACGTGCCCGTCGTCAGCCCCGGCCACTCGGCGACCGGTCCGGTGCCCGAGGATCGTCCGCTGCCGGTGCCGGAGCAGTTGTCGAGCGAGCCGTACACCGCCACGCACGACGTGGACGACTCCTGGCCGGCCCCGACCAAGCTGGAGGCGTGGAAGTCCGGGCGGGCCGGTCAGGTGCTGCCCGGGCGGCGGGTGTTGATCGTCGACGACGACATCCGCAACGTCTTCGCCCTCACCCATGTCCTCGGCCGCGTCGGCATGCCGGTCCTCTACGCGGAGAACGGCCGCGAGGGCATCGAGACCCTGGAGCGCAACCCGGACGTGGAACTGGTCCTGATGGACATCATGATGCCGGAGATGGACGGTTACGAGACCATCGCCGCCATCCGCCGCACCCCCCGCTGGACCGGCCTGCCGATCGTCGCGCTCACCGCGAAGGCGATGCCCGGCGACCGGGAGAAATCCATCGCGCGGGGTGCCAACGACTACGTACCGAAGCCGGTGGACGTCGACCAGCTGCTGACCGTCGTGTGCGCGCTGCTCGATCCGGAGAGCGCGGTTCACGAGGACCAGGCGGACGTCGAGGAGGCGGCGGCGACGCCGACGCCCGAAACTGAATGAGGCACAGTCACCATGAGCGCTGAGGCAACGACCATCGAGCGGGCCAGCATCCTCCTCGTCGACGACATGGAGGACAACCTGATCGCGCTGGAGGCCGTCCTGGGGTCCCTCAACGAGCCGCTCGTACGCGCACGTTCGGGCGAGGAGGCGATGAAGGCACTGCTGCGGCAGCAGTTCGCCCTGATCCTCCTGGACGTGCGCATGCCGGGCATGGACGGCTTCGAGACCGCCGCCAACATCAAGCGGCTCGACCAGACCAAGGACGTCCCGATCATCTTCCTGACCGGCGCGGAGGACGACTCCGGCTACGCCTTCCGCGGCTACGCCACCGGAGCCGCCGACTATCTGACCAAGCCCTTCGACCCTTGGGTACTACGAGCGAAGGTGACCGTGTTCCTGGACCTGCACCGCAAGAACCTGCAGCTGGAACGCCTGCTGGCCCAGGAGCAGTCGGACTACGAAGAGGTGAACGCGAGACTCGCCGAACTGGAGGAACAACTGGACGGCGACGAGCCCCCGGACCTGGACACCTTGCGGAACCGGATCCGGGAACTACGCCAACTCCTCGACAGGGGCCGCCCCTAAGGGCTCTACGCCTTACGCCTCCCGGGCGCCCGCGTACATCTCGTCGATGAGGTGCTTGTACTCCCGCTCCACCACCGGGCGCTTCAGCTTGAGGCTCGGGGTGATCTCGCCGTGTTCGACGTCGAGGTCGCGGGGCAGGAGGCGGAACTTCTTGATGGTCTGCCACTTCTGGAGGCCGGCGTTGAGTTCCTTGACGTAGGCCTCGACCATGGAGACGGTGGCGGGCGCGGCGACGATCTCCGCGTACGACTTGCCCTCCAGGCCGTTCTCCTTGGCCCATTCCAGGATGGACGGCTCGTCCAGCGCGATCAGGGCCGTGCAGAAGTTCCGGTCGGCGCCGTGCACCAGGATGTTGGAGACGTACGGGCACACCGCCTTGAACTGACCCTCGACCTCGGCGGGCGCGATGTACTTGCCGCCGGAGGTCTTGATGAGGTCCTTCTTGCGGTCGGTGATCCGCAGGTAGCCGTCGGGCGAGAGCTCGCCGATGTCGCCGGTGTGGAACCAGCCGTCGGCCTCCAGCACCTCGGCGGTCTTCTCCGGCAGCCCGTGGTACCCCTGCATGATGCCGGGGCTGCGCAGCAGGATCTCCCCGTCGTCGGCGATCCGCACCTCGGTGCCGGGCAGCGGCTTGCCGACCGTACCCGTGCGGTACGCCTCGCCGGGGTTCACGAAGGAGGCCGCCGAGGACTCCGTGAGGCCGTAACCCTCCAGGACGTGGATGCCGGCGCCGGAGAAGAAGTAGCCGATCTCGGGCGCGAGCGCCGCCGAGCCGGAGACGCAGGCGCGCAGGTTGCCGCCGAACGCCTCGCGGATCTTGGCGTACACCAGCGCGTCGGCCGTCTTGTGCTTGGCGCCCAGCGCGAACGGCACCGAGGCCGTCCCGGTCCGGCGGAAGTTGTCCTGCGAGACCTTCGCGTACTCGCGCGCGACCCCCGCGGCCCACTGGAAGATCTTGTACTTGGCGCCGCCGCCCGCCCGGGCCTTGGCGGCGACCCCGTTGTAGACCTTCTCGAAGATGCGCGGAACGGCCGCCATGTACGTCGGCTGCACGACCGGCAGATTCTCGATGATCTTGTCGACGCGGCCGTCGACGGCGGTGACGTGCCCGACCTCGATCTGACCCGAGGTGAGCACCTTGCCGAAGACATGCGCGAGCGGCAGCCACAGGTACTGCACGTCCTCGGCGCTGATCAGGCCGGTCGCGGCGATCGACTTCGCCATGTACGACCAGCTGTCGTGCGCGAGCCGGACACCCTTGGGCCGGCCCGTGGTGCCGGAGGTGTAGATCAGGGTCGCGAGCTGGTCCTTGGTGATCGCGCCGACCCGTTCCCTGACCAGCTCGGGGTCCTTCTCCAGACGCGCGGCGCCCCGGGCCTCCAGCTCGGTGAGGGTGAGCACCCAGTCGCTGGTCTCGACGCCGGCCGGGTCGATCACCACGACGTGGGTGAGCGCGGGCAGCTCGCCGCGCTTCTCGACCGCCTTGGCCAGCTGGGCCGCGTCCTCGGCGATCAGCACCCGGCTCTCGGAGTCGGAGAGGATGAACGCCGACTCGTCGGCGTTGGTCTGCGGGTAGACCGTGGTGGTCGCCGCACCGGCGCACATGATGCCGAGGTCGGCGAGGATCCACTCGAGCCGCGTCGAGGCGGCCAGGGCGACACGCTGCTCGGGCTGCACGCCGAGCTCGATGAGACCGGCCGCGATCGCGAAGACCCGCTCGGCGGCCTGCCCCCAGTTCAGCGACTTCCAGGCGTCCGGGCCCTCACCGGAGGCCGACGGCACCGGGTAGCGGTACGCCTCGGCGTCCGGCGTGGCCGAAACGCGCTCCAGGAAGAGGTTCGCCACGCTCGGCGGACGGTTCTCGATCAGGGTCTGTGTGTCGCTCACGACATCCTCCGGGCCCGCGGCAGTGCGGCTGGCTCAATTGCGGCTGGCTTCACGCAGTAGCGTTTGTTTAACTCGCGAGTAACTATCGAGCAGAGATCAGACTAGAGCCCGACCGGCCGGTTCGTAAGGGCTCTCGGCCTGTCACTTCGTACAGAGAGCGACGCTACGCACGCGTAGGGGCCCGTCGCGCTTTCGCACGACGGACCCCTGTTCTGCCCGGTTTGGACCTCAACCGGGTGTAACCCGCGGTTACTTCTTGCCCTTGGCCGACCCCGCGCTGTCATCGCTGGAGAGCACCGCGATGAAGGCCTCCTGCGGAACCTCCACGGAACCCACCATCTTCATCCGCTTCTTGCCCTCCTTCTGCTTCTCCAGCAGCTTCCGCTTACGGGAGATGTCACCGCCATAGCACTTGGCGAGGACGTCCTTGCGGATGGCGCGGATGGTCTCGCGGGCGATCACCCGGGAGCCGATGGCGGCCTGGATGGGCACCTCGAAGGCCTGCCGCGGGATGAGCTCGCGCAGCTTGGCGACGAGCCGCACACCGTAGGCGTAGGCCGCGTCCTTGTGCGTGATCGCGGAGAAGGCGTCGACCTTGTCGCCGTGCAGCAGGATGTCGACCTTGACCAGGCTGGAGGTCTGCTCGCCGGTGGGCTCGTAGTCCAGGGAGGCGTAACCGCGCGTCTTGGACTTCAGCTGGTCGAAGAAGTCGAAGACGATCTCCGCGAGGGGGAGCGTGTAGCGGATCTCGACGCGGTCCTCGGAGAGGTAGTCCATGCCGAGCAGGGTGCCGCGCCGGGTCTGGCACAGCTCCATGATCGAGCCGATGAACTCGCTCGGGGCGAGGATCGTGGCGCGTACGACGGGCTCGTACACGTCGTTGATCTTGCCCTCGGGGAACTCGCTAGGGTTGGTGACCGTGTGCTCGGACCCGTCCTCCATGAGTACGCGGTAGACCACGTTCGGCGCGGTCGCGATCAGGTCGAGCCCGAACTCGCGCTCCAGCCGCTCACGGATCACGTCCAGGTGCAGCAGGCCGAGGAAGCCGACGCGGAAGCCGAAGCCGAGGGCGGCGGAGGTCTCCGGCTCGTAGACCAGCGCGGCGTCGTTGAGCTGGAGCTTGTCCAGGGCGTCGCGCAGCTCGGGGTAGTCCGAGCCGTCCAGCGGATACAGCCCGGAGAAGACCATGGGCTTGGGGTCCTTGTATCCCCCGAGCGCCTCGGTCGCACCCTTGTGCAGGCTGGTGATGGTGTCACCGACCTTGGACTGGCGGACGTCCTTCACCCCGGTGATGAGATAGCCCACCTCACCGACACCGAGACCGTCGGCGCCGAGCATCTCCGGCGAGTTCGTGCCGATCTCCAGCAGCTCGTGCGTGGCGCCGGTGGACATCATCCGGATCCGCTCGCGCTTGTTGAGCTGCCCGTCGACGACCCGTACGTACGTCACGACGCCGCGGTAGGAGTCGTAGACCGAGTCGAAGATCATCGCGCGGGCGGGGGCGTCCGCGACGCCGACCGGTGCCGGGATCTCCCTGACCACCTTGTCGAGCAGCGCGTCGACGCCGAGACCGGTCTTGGCGGACACCCGCAGCACGTCGTCCGGGTCACAGCCGACGAGGTTCGCGAGCTCCTCGGCGAACTTCTCGGGCTGCGCGGCCGGCAGGTCGATCTTGTTGAGTACGGGGATGATCGTGAGGTCGTTCTCCATCGCCAGGTACAGGTTGGCGAGGGTCTGGGCCTCGATGCCCTGGGCGGCGTCGACGAGGAGGACGGTCCCCTCGCAGGCGGCGAGCGACCGCGAGACCTCGTACGTGAAGTCGACGTGCCCGGGGGTGTCGATCATGTTCAGGATGTGCGTATTGCTCTTGTCATGGGTCGGAGCCCACGGCAAACGCACCGCCTGGGACTTGATCGTGATGCCGCGCTCTCGCTCGATGTCCATCCGGTCGAGGTACTGAGCACGCATCTGCCGCTGCTCGACGACGCCGGTCAGCTGGAGCATCCGGTCGGCGAGAGTGGACTTGCCGTGGTCGATGTGCGCGATGATGCAGAAATTGCGGATCAGAGCCGGGGCGGTACGGCTCGGCTCGGGCACATTGTTAGGGGTCGCGGGCACGCAGGGTCCTGTCTCTTGAGGCGCCTTGTGCCTCGGGTCGGATCGATACGTAGGCTCCATGGTCCCACGGGCGGCGACCGGGAACCGTTTTGGGCCGTCGGCCGGGCCGCTGGTACCCTGGGTGGCTGTGTCTCATGCCCTCTCAGCGCGAGGCACTCTCCAGAAAATCACCGGTACGGGTCCTTCGCGGTCCCGTGCCAGAACCTGAAAAGGCTCATCAGTGGCGAACATCAAGTCCCAGATCAAGCGGATCAAGACCAACGAGAAGGCCCGGCAGCGCAACAAGGCCGTCAAGTCCTCCCTCAAGACCGCGATCCGCAAGGCCCGTGAGGCCGCTGCCGCGGGTGACGTCGAGAAGGCCACCGAGCACGAGCGCGCTGCGGCGCGTCTGCTCGACAAGGCCGTCTCGAAGGGCGTCATCCACAAGAACCAGGCCGCCAACAAGAAGTCGGCGCTTGCTTCCAAGGTCGCGTCCATCAAGGGCTGACACTTGATTTGACGCCGGAAGGACCCGGGCGGGCCCTCTCTCATCCGCCCCCGACCGGCCCCAAGAGCCTGTTCGCGGCCTGCGTTCGCCACGCGGGAACGGGCTCGACGTCTTGAACCGAAGGCCCCGGTGCCCAGCCCTTCCCCAAGGGCGGACACCGGGGCCTTCGGCATGCGTGCCGCCGTTGTGCCCCTGGTGTGCCGCTGGTGTGCCCCTGGTCACGACCAGAACGCGTTGTCCTTGTCCATGTCCTCGACGCACTCGTCGAGGTCGGTGATCTTGTCTCCGACGATCCGGAAGAAGATTCCGCCGTTCTCGTCGATGTGCTTGTCGCCCCGGTCGGCGGTGAAGCGGTGCGCGGAGATGACGTGCCCGCGGCCGTCGACAAACAGGTTGAGCAGCTCGACGCGGAAGGACCCGCCGGTCTCCGAGTAGAGCTTGCCGTAGTACCCCTCGAAGATGTTGTCGAGGCCCTTGTAGTCCCCCGAGAGCGGGTGGGAGCCGGGCACGTGGTGGGTGCAGTCCCCGGTCATCAGCCCGCGCAGGGTGTCCATGTCTCCGCGCTGGAAAGCCTCGTAGCCCTTGCGGACGAGCGCTGCGTGCGGGTGTTCGGCCATGGTGAATCGCCGCCTTCCCTTGTCAGGCGATATGCGGCTGATACGCCCGATTCTCCTCCCCCGGCCGCCTAACGTCCTCTGGAACGGGCCGCGCGCGCGATGGTCACGACCGCCTTCTCCAGCGCGTAGTCGGGATCGTCGCCGCCGCCCTTCACGCCCGCGTCCGCCTCGGCGACCGCGCGCAGCGCCACCGAGACCCCGTCCGGCGTCCATCCCCTCATCTGCTGCCGGACCCGGTCGATCTTCCACGGCGGCATCCCGAGCTCCCGTGCGAGATCCGCCGGCCGCCCGCCGCGCGCGGACGACAGCTTGCCGATCGCCCGTACGCCCTGGGCGAGCGCGCTGGTGATCAGCACGGGCGCGACGCCGGTCGACAGCGCCCAGCGCAGCGCCTCCAGCGCCTCGGCCGCCCGCCCCTCCACCGCCCGGTCGGCCACCTCGAAGCTCGACGCCTCGGCCCGCCCGGTGTAGTACCGCCCGACGACGGCCTCGTCGATCGTCCCCTCGACGTCGGCGACCAGCTGGGACACGGCCGAGGCCAGCTCCCGCAGATCGCTCCCGATGGCGTCGACCAGCGACTGACAGGCCTCGGGCGTCGCCGACCTCCCGGTCGCCCTGAACTCGCCCCGCACGAACGCCAGCCGGTCCGCCGGCTTGGTCATCTTCGGACAGGCGACCTCCCGGGCCCCCGCCTTCCGCGCGGCGTCGAGCAGCGCCTTGCCCTTCACTCCGCCCGCGTGCAGCAGCACCAGCGTGATCTCCTCGGCGGGCGCCGACAGATACGCCTTCACGTCTTTCACGGTGTCGGCCGAAAGATCCTGAGCATTGCGTACGACCACGACCTTGCGCTCCGCGAAGAGCGAGGGACTGGTCAGCTCGGCGAGGGTGCCGGGCTGCAACTGGTCCGGGTTCAGGTCACGTACGTCCGTGTCGGCGTCGGCGGCCCTGGCGGCGGCCACCACCTCCTGCACGGCACGATCGAGCAGCAGGTCCTCCTGGCCCACGGCAAGCGTCACCGGGGCGAGAGGGTCGTCATTCGCAGTCTTCCTGGCCATTGCGTAAAGCATGGCACGGGCCACTGACAACGGGCTCCGCCCGCCTCCGGTGCTACGGCTCCTCGCGCCAGCCGTCCCACTCCCCGGCGAACTCGTCCAGCTCCGCCGGGTCCAGCCGTTCGTCCTCGTCCCGCAGGACGACCAGCCACTGCGCGTCCTCCGCGTCGTCCTCGCCGGCCAGCGCGTCCCGGACGAGCCGCGGCTCCTCCGCCAGTCCGAACCGCTCCCGAAGCGCCTCGGCCACCTCCTGGGCGGCATCGCGGTCGGGCAGCACCAGCACATGTCTCACATCGCTCACGGCAGCCATTGTCCGCCACCGCCGGAGGGCTCCCGCAGGTCAGCCCTTGCGGACCGGCCGACCGCGGTTTCCCGGCCGGCGGCCGTCCTTGCTGGTCCCGATCAGTCGCCCCTGGTGCGGTTGCGCACGGTCGGCACCCGGTCGAGCTCGATCCCGAACCGCTCCCGATAGACCCCGAGCACCTCCTCGTCCGTCCCCAACTCCCGCTCCGTGCGCGCCCCGTCGGCACCCGTCTCCTTGAACGTCCGCCCGCTGAGCGTGATCCTCCCTCCGTCGTGCGTCACCTTGGAGCACACCAGTGACTGCGTGAAGTGCGAGGCGGGCGAGGTGCTGTGCCACCACGCCCCGGCCATGAAGTCACCGAGCACCCGCGGCCGCAGCTCCAGCCGGTACTGCGGCCTGCCGTCCAGCAGAACGTCCAGATCCGGCCCCGCCTCCACGATCCGGAACGTCCCCACGGGATCCTCCTGCTCCCCCGCTCCCCGAACGCCAGCGGATAGTGGCTGTTCGCCCCGAACCCGACGTCGGCCAGCCACTCGCCCCCGTCCACCGTCCGCACCCGCAGCGCGAGATGGTCGTACGGAATCCCGAGCCGTCCCCCGTCGCCGTGCACCCGTGCCGCGAGCGGTGTGACCTCGAACCCGAGCGCGCCGAGCAACATCCCGAACGCACCGTTGAGTTCGTAACAGAACCCGCCCCGCCGCGCCCCGACCACCTTGTCCAGCAGCCGCTTCTCCTCCAGCACGATCTCCTCTCCCAGATGGACGGACAGGTTCTCGAAGGGCACGGCGTGCAGCTGGCGCAGGTGCAGCTCCCGCAGTACGTCGGCGGTCGGGGTGGCGGGCCGGTCCCCGGGCTCGATTCCCAGGCGGCGGAGGTAGGCGTCGACCTGTGTGATGTCCATGCCCTCAGTCTCGCGCCACCGCCAGCTCTCCGCCCGCCCCCGTGACGGCCAGCGCCCCGTCCAGATCCGTCCGCAGCACCACCGCCCCCGCGGCCCGCAGCGCCGCGACCGTACTGGGGGCCGGATGCCCGTACGGGTTGTCCTCCCCGCAACTGATCAGCGCGAGCCGCGGCGCCACCCTGCGTATCAGCTCCGGATCCTGGTACGCGGACCCGTGATGGGCGACCTTGAGCACGTCCACGCCACCCAGCAGCGCGCCCTGCGGCGATCTCAACAGCTCCTGCTGGGCCGGGGGTTCGAGGTCCCCGAGCAGCAGGAGCCGCAGCCCGCCCGAGCGGACCAGCATGGCCACGCTGGCGTCGTTCGGCCCGTCCGGCTCCGCCGCCGGACGCGGCGGCGGCCAGAGCACCTGCCAGGCCAGCGATCCGGTGCGCCGCTGCTCCCCGGCGACGGCACGGGTGACCGGAATGTGCCGCGCCGCAGCCTCCCTCCGCACGAACTCGACCTGGTCCTCCGGCTCTTCGAACCCTGTCGTCTCGATCGCCCCCACCGAACGCCCCCGCAGCACCCCGGGCAGACCCGCCACATGATCGGCGTGGAAGTGGGTGAGCACGACCAGGGGAATCCGTGTGATGCCGAGGGTCCGCAGACAGTGGTCGACGAGCGTCGGATCGGGCCCGGCGTCCACGACCACACCACTGCCGTCCCCCGCCGCGAGCACCGTCGCGTCCCCCTGCCCCACGTCGCACATCGCGAACCGCCAACCGGGCGGCGGCCACCCCGTGATCACCCTGGTCAACGGCGCCGGTTGCACGACGACGAGCACCAGCAGCACCCCGCAGGCAGCGCACAGCCACGGATGCCCGAGCAGCCGCCGGCCGACCAGCACGACGGCCACCGTGACCCCGGCGAGCAGCAGCGCCCCGGGCCGGCTCCCCGGCCAGTCCACTCCCCCGCCGGGCAGCGCGGCCCCCGTCCGGGCGATGCCCGCGATCCACCCCGCCGGCCAACTCGCGCACCACGCCAGCGCCTTGGCCACCGGCATCACCACGGGCGCCGTCGCCAGCGCGGCGAACCCCAGCACCGTGGCCGGCGCGACGGCGATCTCCGCGAGCAGATTGCACGGCACCGCCACCAGGCTCACCCGCGCCGACAGCACGGCGACCACCGGCGCGCACACGGCCTGCGCCGCGGCCGCCGCCGCCAGCCCCTCGGCCAGCCGCGGCGGAACTCGGCGCCGCCGCAACGCCTCGCTCCAGCGCGGCGCGAGCGTCAGCAGGGCACCGGTCGCCAGCACGGACAGCACGAAGCCGTAACTCCGGGCCAGCCAGGGGTCGTAGAGCACCAGCAGCAGTACGGCCGTCGCCAGCGCCGGGATCAGCGACCGGCGGCGTCCGGTCGCCAGGGCCAGCAGTACGACGGCCCCGCAGGCCGCGGCCCGCAGCACGCTCGGGTCCGGCCGGCACACGATCACGAAACCGAGGGTGAGCGCTCCGCCGAGCAGCGCGGTCGTCCGCAACGGGATGCCGAGCCGGGGTGCGAGTCCTCTCCGCTCCACCAACTGCGCCATGCCCGGCGGTCCGATGAGCAGGGCCAGGATGATGGTGAGGTTGCTCCCGGAGACGGCGAGCGTGTGCGCGAGGTCGGTCTCCTTGAAGGCCTCGTCCAGCTCCGGTGTGATCCGCGAGGTGTCCCCGACGACCAACCCCGGCAGCAGCGCCCGCGCGTCCTCGGGCAGCCCCTCGGTCGCCTCCCGCAACCCCGCCCGCAACCGCCCCGCGAACCGCTGCGCCCCCGACGGCCCGCCCACAACCTCCGGCACGCCCTGCCCCCGAACCCGCAACACCCCGGCGATCCGATCGCCCCCTGCCAGAGCAGGCACGACCCGCGCCGCGACCCGCACGCGCGTGGAGGGCAGCAAGTCGAGCCAGGACGAACGGGGTTGAGGGGCGACGGGGTGCTTCCGGTCGCCAGTGAGAGGGGTCGCGCTCTCGACGGAGGGTTTCTCACCGCTGGAGAAGGGATACGACGCCCCGCGCGCGGCCACGTCCACGATCATCAGCACCGGCGCCCGCGTCACCACGGCCGTCCCGTCCGCCTCCTCGACCCTCCGTACCTCCCCCTCGACCAGCACGGAGGCAGGAGCCGCGTGGTCACCTCTCACCCGGGGCCGGGTGAGCCGTGGGTCGGAGGAGACCTCGACCTCGGCGGTCACGGTGGCGTACCGCCGCGCCAACTCCGGCACGGGACCACGTCGTACGTCGGCTCCGTGCAGCCCCGCGGAGACAGCAGCCGCGGCGACACAGAGCAGCACACCGGCCACGGAAACACGCGGCCAGGCTGCCCGCGTAGGTCGATCGCGGTCAGGGACCGGCACCGCCTTGTCGGCCGACCGCACGGGAACGCCCGCAGACCGCACCGGCACGCTCGCCGGCTGCTTGGACGACGCCCCGCCCATTCGCCCGACGCCACCCCCAGATCTCCGTGCCAGCAGCAAAGCCCCCGCCACGACCAGGCACACCGAGACAACCCCGGTCACCCAACCCGCCGTCGCATCCAGCATCAGCGCCGCCGTCCCCCAGGCAGCCAGCGCCGGCGGCACAAGCCGCAGATCCGTCGGCCCCTCCTGCCGAGGATGAGCCGCTCCCAGCCGTCCCTCGGAGGCAGCGTGAACCGCAGCTCGCCCGGACGCGGGGCAGGGGGGACCGCCCACCGAGAAGTCAGAGGCGCTGCCCGCCGAGAGGCCGGGGGTGCCGCCTACCGACTGGCCCGGGATGCTGCCCGCCGGAAGGTCAGGGGTGCCGCCCGCCGAAACCCCGGAGTCGCCGCCCCCAGAGGGGCCCAGGACGCCGACCGCCGGAAGGTCAGGGCTACCGCCCGCCGAGAACCCGGAGTCGCCGCCCCCGGAGCGGCCCGGGATGCCACTCATGGCCGTACCAGATTCCGCAGATCGGCGAACCGGCGGTCGCCGATCCCGTTGACCTCCCGCAGCTCGTTCACCGAACGGAAACCGCCGTGCTGGGTGCGGTAGTCGATGATGTGCTGGGCCAGCACCGGGCCGACGCCCGGCAGCGTGTCGAGTTGGTCCACCGTGGCCGTGTTGAGGGCGACGGGAGCCGCAGGAGCCGCACCGACCGCCGCGCCGCCAACGGCTCCCGCGCCCGCACCGGCCGGACCAGGCGCCGCCGCAGGACCGCCGACGACCACCTGCTCCCCGTCCACCAGGAAGCGGGCCCGGTTGAGGCTCTCCAGGTTCGTGCCGGGCCGCGCCCCACCCGCCGCCCGCAGCGCGTCGGCGACCCGCGAACCGGCCGGCAGCCGATGGATCCCCGGCTCACGAACCTTGCCGCTGACGTCCACCACGATCTCGGCCCCGGCCGTGCCCGCCGCCTGCGGCACACCGGCCGAACCACCCGCCCTGGACGCGCCGCTCGTCTCCCCCTTCTCCCCGTCCCCGAACGGAGCCACCGCCCGCACCACCTCCGGCGCCCGCACGGACTGCGTCCGCCCCGTCCAGAAGTGCTGCACCGCGAAGACGGCGGCCACGACGAGCAGCACCCCGAGCGCCATCACACTCCGCCGCTCCAGCCCGCACCGAGCCTGTAGCCACAACGGCATCCGCTCCCGCACGGCCGGCCCCAGCCGCACCCGCCAGGCATCCCCGGCCGGATGAGCAACCGGCTTCTCCCCGACATCACTCGCTGGAGGAGCATCGTGAGCGTTGTGAGGGAGGGCGTCGGGACCGCCGGCACCGTCAGGAGGGAGAGCCTCGAACTCGTCCCGTTCCTCCACAAGCAGCCCCGGCAGCCCCGGCAGCCCCGCCCTCGACCCCTGCTGCTCCGCCGCCCGCTCGGGGAACAACACCTCGGCCCGCCGCCGGAGTTCCTCCGCCGACGCATGCCGCTGCCGTGGCCGCTGCCGGGCACGGCTCCGAGCCGCCGCTGGTCGTCGGTGACCGGCCCGCCCGTCGGAGGCAGGTGCCCGCCCCGGCCCACTCGTGGCGGTCGCTGTACGTGAACGTGATCGAAGAGCCATGCGCCGAGGATCGGCCACCGCACCGATCCCGCGATGATCTTGCTCAATTCCCGGGGATTACCGCCCAGTTGTGGATAACTCCGCCACCCTCACGGGCGACACCCCACCGTCACCGCGGCGAAACCACAACCCCCAGCAACCCGGGCCCGGTATGCGCCCCGATCACCGCCCCGACCTCGCTCACATGCAGGTCCGCCACCCCCGGCACCCGTGCCCGCAACCGGTCCGCGAGCGCCGACGCCCGGTCCGGCGCGGCGAGGTGGTGCACGGCGATGTCCACCTGCGCGCTGCCGGCGCGGTCGGCCGCGATCTCCTCCAGGCGGGCGATCGCCTTCGACGCCGTGCGGACCTTCTCCAGGAGTTCGATCCGGCCGCCGTCCAGTTGCAGCAGCGGTTTCACGGCGAGCGCGGAGCCCAGCAGGGCCTGCGCGGCGCCGATCCGGCCGCCGCGGCGGAGATAGTCGAGGGTGTCGACGTAGAAGTAGGCGGAGGTGCCCGAGGCCCGTTTCTCCGCGGCGGTGACCGCCTCGTCCACCGTGCCGCCCGCCTCCGCCGCCTCGGCCGCGGCGAGCGCGCAGAAGCCGAGCGCCATGGCGACCGTCCCGGTGTCCACCACCCGCACCGGCACCGGCGCCTCGCGCGCCGCGAGGACCGCCGCGTCGTAGGTGCCCGAGAGTTCGGCGGAGAGATGGAGGGAGACGATGCCGGTGGCGCCGGACTCGGCGACCTTGCGGTAGGTCTCGGCGAAAAGCTGCGGGCTGGGGCGGGAGGTGGTGACGGGGCGCCGCTTCTGGAGCGCCTGGGCCAGCGAGCGGGTGGAGATCTCGGTGCCCTCGTCCAGCGCCTGGTTGCCGAGGACCACCGTCAGCGGCACCGCTGTGATGCCGTGGCGCTCCATCGTCCGCGGCGGCAGGTAGGCCGTTGAATCGGTGACGATCGCGACATGGCGGGACATGAGCTGGAGGTTACCTGCCGTAGCGCCCGGACGGCAGCCCGGCCCCTCTCACCTGGTCTGCCCTTGACCGGATCAAGTAGTGCTCTCGGGACGGGGTTTCTTCTGCCAGGGGTAGCTCGGGCGCTGCCCCGGCGGGGTGATGGCGGACCGCGTCGGCTCCTCGGCCGGGCGCGAGCGGGGTGTCTCCGGCCAGGTCTGCTGCGCCGCCCCGCTGTCCGGAACCGGCGCCTCGGGCCAGGGTTCCGGCGTCTCCGCGGGCTGCGCCTTCGTCCAGTGCCGCAGGGCGTCGGCCTCCACGCCGATCTGGGTGCTGAGCGAGTCCAGGTCGTCCTCGGCGAAGCGGCGGGCCCGGTCGCGGGCCGCCCAGCGCAGGGCGTCCGCCGACTCCGTGACGCGCTCGGTGCGGGCGCGCAGCTCGGGCAGCCGCTGGGCGAGCGTGACGCGGTCGGGGTCGGACTCCAGGCGCTTGAGTTCGGCGTCCAGTTCGTGTCCGTGCGCGCTGAGGCGCCGGAAGAGGTCCAGGGACTCCTTGAGCGACTCGTCCTCCTGCACGCCCGCGTGCAGCGCGTCCTGGGTGGCGCGCATGGAGGTGCGCAGCCTCAGGCGCAGCTGGGCGACCTCGCTCGCCGGGCCGGGGACGTACGTCTTGGCCCGCAGCGTGTGCTCCTCGACCGTGCGCCGGGCCTGGTCGATGGTGCGGTCCACGCCGCGCTTGGCGGCGCCGATCACCTTCACCGCGGCGTAGGCACCAAGCACCAGGAAGAGCACGAAGAGCAGGGCGAAAACTGCGATCACTGCTTCCACCGTGCTCCTCCTCCGACCCCGTCGGCACGCGTCGCGCCGCTCTTCCACGGTAAACGCAACAGGCAGGCCCGGAGTTCCAGAAGAACCCCGAACCTGCCCGTAGGGGACTACCCCGAGGCGTTCACACCGGCCGGTGGGCGACTACGCCGGAACGATGTTCACCAGCTTCGGTGCCCGCACGATCACCTTCCGGATGCCCGCGCCGTCCAGCGCCGCGACGACCTTCTCGTCGGCCAGGGCGACCTTCTCCAGCTCCTCCTCGGAGATGGACGGCGAGACCTCCAGCCGCGCCTTGACCTTGCCCTTGATCTGCACGACGCAGGTCACGGACTCGTCGACGACGTAGGCCGGGTCGGCGACCGGGATGTCCTGGTGGACCACCGAGTCGGTGTGGCCCAGCCTGCGCCACAGTTCCTCGGCGATGTGCGGGGCCAGCGGCGCGACCAGCAGCACCAGCGGCTCGGCGACCGAGCGCGGCAGCACACCGCCCGCCTTGGTCAGGGTGTTGTTCAGCTCCGTGACCTTGGCGATGGCGGTGTTGAAGCGCAGCCCCTCCAGGTCCTGACGCACCCCGTCGATCGCCTTGTGCAGGGCGCGCAGTGTCTCGTCGTCGGGCTCGGCGTCGGAGACGGTGACCTCGCCGGTCGCCTCGTCGACGATGTTGCGCCACAGCCGTTGCAGCAGCCGGAACTGGCCCACCACCGCCCGCGTGTCCCACGGCCGGGAGACGTCCAGCGGGCCCATGGCCATCTCGTACAGGCGCAGCGTGTCCGCCCCGTACTCGGCGCAGATCTCGTCCGGAGTGACCGCGTTCTTCAGGGACTTGCCCATCTTGCCCAGCAGCCGGGAGACCTTCTCGCCCGCGTAGAAGTAGGCGCCGTCGCGCTCCTCCACCTCGGCGGCCGGCACCGCGATACCGCGGCTGTCCCGGTAGACGTAGGCCTGGATCATGCCCTGGTTGAACAGCTTGTGGAACGGCTCCGCGGAGGAGACGTGGCCCAGGTCGAACAGGACCTTGGACCAGAAGCGCGCGTACAGCAGGTGCAGCACGGCGTGCTCGGCGCCACCGACGTACAGGTCGACACCGCCGTGCGGCTGATCCGCGCGGGGACCCATCCAGTACTGCTCGATCTCCGGGTCGACCAGTACGGAATCGTTGTGCGGGTCCAGGTAGCGCAGCTCGTACCAGCAGGAACCGGCCCAGTTGGGCATGGTGTTGGTCTCGCGGCGGTATGCGCGCGGGCCGCGGCCGTCGCCCAGGTCCAGGGTGACGTTGACCCAGTCCTCGTTGCGGGACAGCGGGGTCTCCGGGGAGGTGTCCGCGTCGTCCGGGTCGAAGGTGCGCGGCGAGTAGTCCTCGACCTCGGGCAGCTCCAGCGGCAGCATCGACTCGGGCAGCGAGTGGGCGATGCCGTCCTCGTCGTAGACGATCGGGAAGGGCTCGCCCCAGTAGCGCTGACGGCTGAACAGCCAGTCGCGCAGCCGGAAGTTGACGGTGCCCTCGCCGATGCCCTTGCGCGCCAGCCACTCGGTGATGCGCGCCTTGGCCTCGGCGACGCCCAGGCCGTCCAGGGAGATGTCGTCGTTCGTGGAGTTGATGATCTTCGCGTCGTACGAGGAGAAGGCGTCCTCCCACGTCGCGGTGTCGGTGCCGCGGCCGTCGGTGGGCTCGACGATGCAGTGGATCGGCAGCTCGAAGGCGCGCGCGAACTCGAAGTCGCGCTGGTCGCCGCAGGGTACGGCCATGATCGCGCCGGTGCCGTAGCCCATCAGGACGTAGTCGGCGATGAAGACCGGGACCTGCTCGCCGTTGACCGGGTTGGTCGCGTACGCGCCGATGAAGACGCCGGTCTTGTCCTTGGCCTCGGCCTGCCGCTCGACGTCGGACTTGGAGGCGGCCTGCGCGCGGTAGGCGGCGACGGCCTCGCCCGGGGTCGCGTGACCGCCGGTCCAGACGTCGTGCGTGCCCTCCGGCCAGGCGGCCGGCGTGAACTTCTCGACCAGGGGGTGCTCGGGCGCCAGCACCATGTAGGAGGCGCCGAACAGGGTGTCCGGGCGCGTGGTGAACACGGTGATGCGCTCGCCGTCGATCGGGAAGTCGACGCGGGCACCCTCGGAGCGGCCGATCCAGTTGCGCTGCTGCAGCTTGATGGCCTCGGGCCAGTCCAGCTCGTTCAGGTCGTCCAGCAGCCGGTCGGCGTACGCCGTGATCCGCATGTTCCACTGGCGCAGCTTGGCCTTGAAGACCGGGAAGTTGCCGCGCTCGGAACGGCCGTCGGCGGTGACCTCCTCGTTGGCCAGCACGGTGCCCAGCCCGGGGCACCAGTTGACCGGCGCGTCGGAGGCGTAGGCCAGCCGGAACTCGCCCAGGACGTCGGCGCGCTCGGCGGCGGTCAGCTCGCCCCACGCGCGCGTGTGGCCCGGGACGACGCGCTCACCGGTCTCGAACTGGGCGATCAGCTCGGCGATCGGACGGGCCTTGTCGGCCTCGTCGTCGTACCAGGAGTTGAAGATCTGCAGGAAGATCCACTGGGTCCACTTGTAGTAGTCCGGGTCGATCGTGGCGAACGACCGGCGCTTGTCGTGGCCCAGGCCCAGCCGGCGCAGCTGGGCCTTCATGTTCTCGATGTTGGCCTCGGTGGACACGCGCGGGTGCGTGCCGGTCTGCACGGCGTACTGCTCGGCGGGCAGGCCGAAGGCGTCGAAGCCCAGGGTGTGCAGGACGTTGTGCCCGGTCATGCGCTGGAAGCGGGCGTAGACGTCGGTGGCGATGTAGCCCAGGGGGTGACCGACGTGCAGGCCCGCACCGGAGGGGTACGGGAACATGTCCATGATGAACTTCTTGGGGCGCGCGACGACCTCCGGATCGCCCGCCAGGTCGCCCTTGGGGTTCGGCGCCGCGTAGGTGCCCTCGGCGTCCCAGAAGTCCTGCCAGCGTGCCTCGATCTCGGCCGCCATGACGGCCGTGTAGCGGTGCGGCGCGGCCACCTCGGCGGCAGCGGGGTTCGTCTCGCTCATGATCCTTAAGCTCCATCGATCGTCTCTGCCAGCGGCTATGTCGTCCGGAAACGAAAAATCCCCTCGCACAGGAGGGGACGCCGCGCCGATTCCGACCACGTCTTGACCGGTGGTCGGGACTGATCAGCGCGGCTCGCTAAGCAGAAGGCGTACGGCACGCATGGCGTTAGGGTACCGCAGCGCTTGAGCGGACTGCGACGCGCTTCCGTATGGGTCCTTGGCATCGGATCACACCCGACAAAAACTGAACGAAGGTCAAAAGTTACTTCGCGTAACACCTACTACCGGGACATCGCAACGGTCGCGTGGTCCTTTGATAACAACGCAATAACTCAAACGTCGTACCCACCGGTATGGCGCCGCTTAGAGTGCGGCACCGGGACCGCTTTCCCGAACCGCTCGGAGTTGCCCCCATGAACCCTCGTCGTAGTAACAGCTCGCTTCCCAAGACAGGCCGGTCGGCCTACGGGGTGGCGTCCGCTGTTGTTCTGCTGCTCATACCCGTGGTCGTGCTCCTCGGAGGTGGCTGGCTCCAGGACTTCCTCAACTTCGGTGCCGGCGTGCTGTCTCTCGTGTGTCTGACGTGCTCGGTGATCTGGGGCCTGGTCGCCCAGGACCGGCTCATCCTCAACACGCGCCAGCGCATCGTCGCGCAGGGCATCCACCGGGTGACCGCCGTCGGCTCCATCGCCTTCCTGCTGGTCCACATCACCATCAAGCTGGCGCTGGACCACACCGTCCTGATCGCCGCGCTGATCCCCTTCAGCCTCGGCGTCTCGGGCAGCGCGGGCCTCATCGGCCTCGGCTCCCTGGCCGGCCTGCTCATGATCTTCGTGGGCGTCACCGGCGCCCTGCGCAACCAGTTCGCCTCCCCGGCGCCGGTCGCCGCCCGCTGGCGCGCCATGCACGCCCTGGCCTACCCGGCCTGGTGCTCGGCCCTGATCCACGGCCTGTTCGCGGGTCGCGCGGCGAAGCCGTTCTTCATGATCTCGTACGAGCTCTGCCTGGTCGCCGTCGCCGCGATGCTCGCCCTGCGTGCGGCCCCGCGCCCCTTCAAGCGCAGGGTCGCCGACCGGCTCGCCGCACTCCTGGGCAACGAGCCGGGCTCGTTGCGCGCCGAGGAGCTCGAAGCCAGCCGCGCGCGCGTGGGCGAGACCGCCTCCGCACTGCCGGGCTACGAGCGTGCGCCGAGGCCCTCGCGCGCCGAGACGACCAGCACGCCGGCGGCGGCGTTCTACGACACCTCCGCCTCGCGCACCATGTCCCCGGAGTCCACCGGCGGCTTCGCGGCGGCCTACCGCGCCGTGACACCGCAGCAACAGCCGTACGGCGCCGACCAGACCGCCCGCATGGACCTGCCGTTCGACATGCAGTCCACCGAGGCGATCCCGCGCCAGGACGGCACGGGCAGCTGGCCGGTCCCGTCGCCCCCGCCGGTCGGCGAGGCGCCCCCGTCGGCGTACGACCCGATGCAGGACACCGGATACAACATCCCGACCTATGGCAATACGGGCACCGCGGCCTACCGCAACAGTGACGTGTACGACACCGGTGAGATGAACACCGGGTACGGCACGTACAACCCCAACGACACGTACAACAGCGGTCCCGCCAATGCACCACAGTCCGGTGAGTCCTTCGACGCGCCGGGGTCGGGCGAACCTTGGAACACGCCTTCCGGAGGCTATAGGTGAACGAGGCCCTGCCCGACGTACCAGAAGTCCGCGTGGTCGGCCTTCCGCAGCTCACGTCGGGCTTCGACCTTGTCGAACGACTCGATCTGTCCATGCACCTGAAGGTGCACGGACCGCTCGAACCCCTGGGCGGCGAGCAGCTCGCGAAGCTCGCCGAGAACATCAACCTGAAGGGCCGCGGCGGCGCGGGCTTCCCCTTCCACAAGAAGCTGCGCTCGGTGGCCGAAGCGGCGATCAAGCGCGGTGTACGGCCCGTCGTGGTCGTCAACGGCAGTGAGGACGAACCGGCCTGCCGCAAGGACACGGTGCTCATCAACCGTGCCCCGCACCTCATCCTGGACGGCGCGCTGCTGGTCGCCGAAGCCCTGGGTGCCCGCACGCTCGTGGTGGGGGTCACCCGGGAGTCGACGCAGCGCTCCATGGAGGCCGCGCTCGCCGAACGCGGCCTGAGCAACAGCCGTAGATCGGCGCTGCGCGCGAGCGTGCAGCGCAACCCCATCCGCATGGTCACCGGCGCGGCCGCGTCGCTGATCCGCTCGATCGACGGCGGCCCGGCGATCCCGCCCGGCCGCAAGGTCAGCGCCTCCCAGAACGGCGTCGGCGGCGCGCCCACCCTGCTGTCGAACGCCGAGACCTTCGCCCAGCTGGCGATCGCCGCCCGCATCGGGCCCGAGCGTTACGGCAACACCGGTCTGTACGACGAGCCGGGCACCGTCATGCTGACGGTCTCCGGCGCCGTCGCCCGCCCCATGGTGATCGAGGTCCCCACGGGCGTACCGCTGCGTTACGTCCTCCAGCTGGCCGGCGCCCCGCCGGTCCCGCAGGGTGTGCTGACCGGTGGCTACCACGGCAAGTGGATCGACGCGGCGACCGTCAACGAGGCGATCGTCTCCCGCAACTCCCTGGACGCGGTGGGCGGTGCGCTCGGCGCCGGCGCGATCCTGCCGATCACTCAGGAGACCTGCCCCCTGGGCGAGTCGCTGCGGGTGGCGCAGTGGCTGGCCGAGGAGAGCGCGGGCCAGTGCGGCCCCTGCTACCTCGGTCTGCCGGCCGCCGCGCGCGGCATGGAGGACATCCTCAACGGCGGCGGTCCGGCCGCCCTGGAGGCGCTCAAGCAGGTCGCCAAGAACGTGAAGCGGCGCGGCGCGTGCTCACACCCGGACGGCTCCGCGATGTTCCTGGAGTCGACCATCAAGGCGTTCACCGACGACCTCGCCGCCCACGTCCTCGGAAACGGCTGCGGACGGCCCGTGGAGGGCGTTCTGCCGCTCTTCGAGGACGGCAAGATGCCCACGGGCATCCCGGGCGGCGGAGAGGCGCCACAGGAGACCGGAGCCAGCCGCCAGAAGATCTACGTCGACTGGACGCTGTGCCGCGGCCACGGCCTGTGCGCGGACATCCTCCCGGAGGTCTTCGAACTCGGCGCCGACGGCTTCCCGACGGTCGCCCAGGCCCAGGTGCCGCGCTACGCGGAGGCCAAGGCCCTGCGCGCGGTGCGCCGCTGCCCCGCGCTGGCCCTGCGCATCGAGGAGGAGGCCCCGCGCGACCGGGCCCCGGCCCGCAACCTGCCGGTCCTCTCCCAGGGCCGCGGCCGGCGCGCGCTCGGCCGCTGATCCCCGCACCACGAAGGGCCGCCCGATCCGGGCGGCCCTTCCGCGTTCCCAACTCCCCCTGCGGAAACGAGAAATCCCGCCGGATCATCTCGATCCGGCGGGATCTGCTGTGGAGCTAAGGAGAATTGAACTCCTGACCTCCTGCATGCCATGCAGGCGCTCTACCAACTGAGCTATAGCCCCGTGCTCTGGTCCGCCGGGTTTCCCTGGCGGCGGCGCCAACATTACACGGTGGACCCCGGCCAGCACCAAATCGTTTCCGTTCCGGACGGTTACGGCCACTAATGTCGCCCTTCGTGCCTGGGCACCGGCCGTCCTGCCCGCCTGTCTCTTCCTCGTGCCGGCCGGGACCTCACTGCGGAGGCCCGGCCGAGGTCAAGCGGTCACGAAGGAGTAGAACCGCTTGAGGGTGCAGTGCTCCTCCAGAAGGCGCCCGTAGATCGGCTCGCCCTCCAGTTCGCGGTACGTCTCGATCGGGTCGCCTTTTATGATCAGCGCCCGCGCGCATTCCTCGCACCAGTACTGGTAATCCGGATTGACCGGTTCCATGTCGCGGACGATCGGCGTACCGCTGCCGCACCAGTCGCACTTTCGCCTGTGTGCACCCATCGATCAGCTCCAGCTGTGGCCGCAGGCCGTGCACACGTAGGAAATTCCACCGTTGTCGCCAAGGACCTGGGCGACATGGAGGGAACCGCAGGAAGGGCAGCTCAGGCGGGTGACCGTGTCCCGCGTCGACGCCGCTTCGAGGAGGTGGCCGTCCTCCTCGAGGATGCTCGCAGGCATCACTAGCTCCCTCCCGTCGGGCCGCGCCCCCTTCCGGCCGTTTGATTCTGCCACGGCCGGACCGATACGGTCAGCGACGCCTCAGTACCAGTCCGGACACGGCACCCGCCGCGGCCGTCCCGGCCAGCGCGAACATGCACGCCAAAAGCGCCTCCGCAGAGGTATACGCCTCCGGGCCCCCAAGTGACTCAAGCCGGTTCAAGAACAGTGTGCCGAATGCGGCGACTCCGGTCAGCTGTCCGAGCTGCGCGACCGTGGCGAGCAGTCCGCTGGCGTCCGCCGCGTCCTCGGGTCGGACCGTGGCCAGCGCCCGGGTCAGGGTCGGGCTGAATCCCAGCGCGATGCCAACACCGACGCCGGCATACGCGAAGTACAGCGGCACCCCGCCCTCGTCACCGCCCTTCAGGCCCACGCCGAGCACGGACAGGGCGGTCAGCACGAAACCGGCCGGGATCAGCAGCCGCTGCCAGGACGCCGGCCAGTTGCGCCAGGTCAGACCGACCAGGCCGAACACGATCGCGGTCGGCGCGAAGCTGAGGCCCGCGCGCAGGGCGCTGTAGCCGAGGCCGCCCTGGATGTGCAGGGTCAGCGCGAACAGGAAGCCGCCGTTGACGGCCATCACGGCGAGGATCCGGAAGACCGCGAGACCCATGCCGGGGTGGCGCAGGACGCGGGGCGCGATCAGCGGGGCGCCGCCGCGCCGGGCCAGCCGGGACTCGTAGAGGCAGAAGAGGGCGAAGAGGACGGCGGCGGAGACCAGGGACAGCCACGACCACAGCGGCCAGTCCTGCTCCTGCCCGAGCACCAGCGGCACGGTGAACAGCGACACGGCCGCGCCGAGCAGCAGCAGACCGGGAAGGTCGAGGCCGCGCCCCCGCTCCCGCGCCGCCGCGTCCCGCGCGGGCAGCACCCGGCTGCCGATGACCAGCAGTACGAGGCCCACCGGCACGTTCACCAGGAACACCGGCCGCCAGCTCGTGCCGAACAGGTCGGCGCTGACCAGGACTCCGCCGACCACCTGCCCGGCCGCGGCGCCGACCGCGATGACCGCCGCGTACGCGCCGAGCGCCTTCGCCCGGGCCTCTCCGGTGAAGTTCCGCTGGATCAGACTGAGGACCTGCGGGATCATCACCGCCGATCCGGCGCCCTGCACCAGCCGGAACACGATGAGCTCGGTGGACCCCTGCGCCAGGCCGCAGGCCAGCGAGGCCGCGGTGAACAGCGCGAGCCCGGCGAGATGGACCCGGCCGTGGCCGAGCCGGTCGCCGAGCCGGGCGCCGGTGATCAGCAGCACCGAGTACGTGATGGCGTAGCCGGCGATCACCAGCTGGAGGTCGGCGCCGGAGGCATGGAGTTCGGTACCGATGGTGGGGGCCGCGACGTTCACGATGAACACGTCGAGCAGGGCCATGAACTGGGCGGCCAGCACGAGCGCCAGCAGCGCCCGGCGCCGGTTGTCAGTGGCGGGTGCTTCACTTCTGGCAGAGCTTGAAAGGGGCACGGGGGCGGAGCCCGGCCCCGTCCGGGATGTCGTCGTCATGCCATCGAGCCTGGCGAGACCCCGGTACGGGTGCCGAGAGCCCGCCGATGCTGGTACTGACAGCACCTGGCAGGGGGCAGGTACGGCACCGAGGATGGTTGTACGACAGAGACGTGACGTGGGGGACGTGACGATGACGACGACGCACCGAAGGCGACCCGAGCTGGCCGCGTTCCTGCGCGGCAGGCGGGCCCGGGTGACCCCGGCCGACGTGGGCATGCCGCCGGGCTTCAGGCGCCGCACGCCGGGGCTGCGCCGCGAGGAGGTCGCCCAGCTCTCCGGGGTCGGGGTGACCTGGTACACGTGGCTGGAGCAGGGCCGGCCGATCAACGCGTCCGCGCAGGTCCTGGACGCTGTGGCGCGCACACTGCGGCTGGACACCCCGGAGCGGGAGCATCTCTACCGGCTCGCGGAGGTGCCCTTCGAACCGGACCGGGAGCGGCTGACGCAGACCGTCGCGCCGGAGGTGCAGGGCATCATCGACGCCCTCGACCCGCTCCTGGCGGTGGTCTACAACTCGCGGTACGACGTGCTCGCCACCAACACCGCCTACCGCGACCTGTTCCTGGTGCGGGAGACCCTGAGGATCGGGGTCCCGAACGTGCTGTGGACGCTGTTCACGCTGTGCGAGAAGGACTGCCCGGTGGTGTACCGCGAGCGCGAGCTGCCGCTGATGGTGGCGACGCTGCGGTCCTGGTACGGCAGACATGTGGGCGAGCCGGCCTGGGAGGACTTCATACGCGGGCTCTCGGCGGCCAGCCCCTACTTCACCGAGCTGTGGGCGAGCGGCGAGGTGCTGCCGCCGGGGCCGCGGGTAAAGACGTTCCGTCACGAGGCAGTGGGCGAGCTGCGGATGACCTCGCAGTCGATGCAGATCGACGGGATGCCGGAGTGCCGCATCGTGGTCTACACGCCGGAGGACGAGGAGGCACGGGCGAAGGTCGCGCTGCTGCGGAAGCAGAAGGTGCGGCTGTAGCAGAAAATCCCGCCTCCTGACGGAGACGGGATCCTCGATCTGTGGAGCTAAGGAGAATTGAACTCCTGACCTCCTGCATGCCATGCAGGCGCTCTACCAACTGAGCTATAGCCCCTTGCGTCCCGCCCTGCCTTTCCGGCGGGGCGAACAAGAAGAACTTTAGCCTGCGACCTGCCGGAAAGTGAAATCCGCTCAGTCGTCGTCGCCGAGCACCGGTTCCGGGAGCGTGCCGGCGTTGTGCTCGAGGAGGCGCCAGCCGCGGGCGCCCTCGCCGAGGACGGACCAGCAGCAGTTGGAGAGGCCGCCGAGGCTCTCCCAGTGGCGGGCCTCCAGGCCGAGCAGCCGGCCGATGGTGGTGCGGATCGTCCCGCCGTGGCTGACCACCACGAGGGTGCCGTCGTCGGGGAGCTTGTCGGCGTGCCGGAGCACGACGGGGGCGGCGCGCTCGGCCACCTCGGTCTCCAGTTCGCCGCCGCCTCGGCGGATCGGCTCACCGCGCTTCCACGCGGCGTACTCGTCGCCGTACCGCCCGATGATCTCCTCGTGCGTCAGGCCCTGCCAGACGCCCGCGTAGGTCTCGCGCAGCCCTTCGTCGTGGGTGACCTCCAGGCCGGTGAGCACGGCGAGCTCGGCCGCCGTGTTCGCGGCGCGCTGGAGGTCGGAGGCGACGATGGCGTCGGGCCCCAGGGAGGCGAGCAGCCGGGCGGCGCGGCGGGCCTGGGCGACGCCGGTCTCGGTGAGCTCGACGTCCGTGCTGCCCTGGAAGCGGCGCTCCACGTTCCACGAGGTCTGGCCGTGCCGCCACAGGATGACGCGGCGGCCCCGGCCGGGCCGGCCCGCGGAGACCTCACCGGTGGCGCTCATCACCACTCACCGCCGAGGTCGGCCGCCTCCTCGGCGGCCCGCAGCTTGGCGTGCTCCTCGGCCTTGCCGCGGGTGGCCTTGGCGTCGGCGGGCAGCTCCAGCTCGGGGCAGTCCTTCCACAGCCGCTCCAGGGCGTAGAAGACGCGCTCCTCGCTGTGCTGGACGTGGACGACGATGTCGACGTAGTCGAGCAGGACCCAGCGGGCCTCGCGGTCGCCCTCGCGGCGCACCGGCTTGGCGCCGAGCTCCTTGTTCAGCCGCTCCTCGATCTCGTCGACGATCGACTTGACCTGGCGGTCGTTGGGCGCGGAGGCCAGCAGGAAGGCGTCCGTGATCGACAGGACGTCGCTGACGTCGTAGGCGATGATGTCGTGCGCGAGCTTGTCGGCGGCCGCCTGGGCGGCGGTGTGGATGAGCTCGATGGAGCGGTCAGTGGCGGTCACTACATGGCTTTCGGTCGGCGGTCACTTGACATCAAGGGTCTCACGGACCGCCGGGGGCACCCCACGTGATTAACGGATCACCCGGGGCGCCCGTGGCCCCGGCTAGGACGAGGACGGCTTGTAGTCCTGGCCGAGGATCACCGACACGTCCGCGTTCGAGGTGGTCTTGCCCTTGCTGACGGCGCTCGTGGACAGGCCCAGGGTCTTGGCGACCTCGGTGGCGTTCTCCTTGTCGGCGGCGTCCGTGTAGACGACCTTGGAGGCGGCCGAGGTGGTGGAGGCGGTGCCGCCGCCGAGGAAGGTGAAGCCGCCGTTGAGCAGGACCACGCGGGCCTTCTCCGTGTTGTCCTTCACACCGCTGGCGTTCTGGACGGAGACCCGGACCGCGGAGCCCTGGTCGGGGGACTTCGCGGTCCCGCCGAGGACGTCCTTGACGACGCTCGCGCTGGCCTGCGCGCTCAACGTGCCGTCGCTCTGCACCGGCAGCAGGGCGGTCTTGTAGTCGCCGCCCTTGGCGAGGTCGGCGAGCTTGGCGAGGAAGGTGCCGAGGTCCTTGTCGGTGAGCGACGGGTCCAGGATCTGGGCCAGCGTCTGCACGGTCGTGGTCGCCCCGGTCGGGTCGGAGGACAGCTTGCGCAGCGTGGCCTGCATGACCTGGCCGAACCGCTCCAGCTGGGCGTTCTGGGCCTCGCCGGAGGCGCGGTAGGTGGCGTAGGCGACGGCCATCTTGCCGCTGAGGGTCTGGTCCTTGCCCTTGTGCACGAGGGCCGCGGCGCCCTTCTTGGTGGCGTCCGGGTCGGGGACGTCGGCGTTGGTGTCGACGTCGATGTTGCCGACGAGGTCGACCAGGTTCTGCAGGTAGGGGGTGTCCAGGCGCCAGGTGCCCTCGATGTCCGTACCGAGGACGGTGTCGAGGGCGTCACGGGTGCCGGAGGAGCCGTCGTCGTCGACGGACTTGGCGAGGGTGGTCGAGTTGCCGTCGTCGTCGGTCACCGAGAGGGCGTTGGGCAGCAGGACGGTGGTGCCCTGCTTGGTGGTGGTGTTGTCGACGAGCAGCGCCGTGGAGGTGCCGCCCTTCTTGGTGTTGTGCAGATGGACGACGATCACGTCGCGGTTCTGGGCGCCCGCGGCCGTCGCCGTGCCCTTCTTCGTGTCCGACTTCGACAGGCCGGGCAGCTTCCCGGCGTACCAGAGGTAGCCGACCCCGCCGACGGCGACCAGGGCGAGGACCACGACGAGGGCGACGAGGCGGCTGCGGGCGCGGCGCTTGGCCTCCTCGCGGCGCTCGGTGCGGTTCTCGGTGAAGTTCAGCCAGTCGATGACGTCCTCGGAGTCGCCCTCGGGCTCCTCGACGAAGGCGAACTGCCCGGTGTGGTAGTCCCGTTCGGACCGGCCCGGGCTCTCCGTGTCCTCCGCCGGCTCGGCCGGGCCGGCCTGCTGCGGGATGTAGGCGGTCTGCTCGGCGACGCGGGGCTGCTGTCCACTGGCGGCGGCGCGCCCGTAGGGGTCGTACGACGACGGGTCGGCGGGGGCGCCGCCCTGGGGCGCGCCGGTGCCGTACGGGTCGTAGGAGGGCACCTGCGGCTGCGGGCCGGTGCCGTAGGGGTCGTACGGCGGGGCCGGCTGCTGTTGGCCGGTGGCGTACGGGTCGTAGCCGTAGCCCTGTTGCTGGTGCTGCTGGGCGTACGGGTCGTACTGCTGCTGGGGGGCCTGTTGCGGCTGGGCCTGCCGGTACACGGGCCGGCCGTACTCGTCGTAGCCGGCGAGCTCGTACTGGTCCTCGCGGTCTCCGCCGTAGCCCGCGTCGTATCGGTCGTTCACCGGTGCCCCTCTCGGCTCACTCGCCGCGGTACAGCTCGCGCTTGTCGATGTAGCGCACGACTCCGTCCGGCACCATGTACCAGATGGGCTCGCCCTTGGCGACTCTCGCACGGCAGTCTGTGGAGGAGATGGCGAGCGCCGGAACCTCCACCAGCGAGACGCCGCCCTCCGGGAGTCCGTGGTCGGTCAGCGGGTGGCCGGGGCGGGTGCAGCCGATGAAGTGCGCGAGGGAGAACAGTTCCTCCGAGTCGCGCCAGGTGAGGATCTGGCCGAGGGCGTCGGCGCCGGTGATGAAGAAGAGGTCCGTGTCGGGGTTGAGCGCGCGGAGGTCGCGCAGGGTGTCCACGGTGTAGGTGGCGCCGCCGCGGTCGATGTCGATGCGGCTGACCGAGAACTGCGGGTTCTCGGCGGTCGCGATGACCGTCATCAGGTAGCGGTCCTCGGCCGGGGAGACGTCGCGGTGGGTCTTCTGCCACGGCTGGCCGGTCGGGACGAACACCACCTCGTCCAGGTGGAACTGCGCGGCGACCTCGCTGGCCGCCACCAGGTGCCCGTGGTGGATCGGGTCGAACGTTCCGCCCATGACGCCCAGGCGGCGCTTGCCCGGGTTCGACGGGCCGTTGCCGGGGCCGCTCACCAGGCGACGCTCCGTGCCGGTCGTCGCGTCTTTCGCCGGACCGGTAGGCATGTCCTGCTCTCCCATGCGTGCAGACCCTACCGGCCCGGCCTGAGGGTGCCGGTCGCCGGACTCAGCGGTCGCGGTTGAAGCGGGTGGTGATCCACAGCAGAAGCAGCAGGATGAAGAGGGCGCCGCCGCCGGTGAGGGCCGGCTGCAGGCTTTCGTGGTTGCCACCGTGCTCGCCCTCGGCAGCGAGGGTGACCAACTGGGCAGCGGTGCTGTGGAGGCTCATCGTCGGCAGACCTATCCGGTGTGGGCGGGGTAAAGACGTGGGGCCCATCGTATGCGGGCGGCTCGGCGGCGATCACGCCGACTCCGCCGTTGGGGAACCCTGGGCGGTGCTCAGTCGTCTTTCCGCTTGTAGCCCCGTAGCAAGAACCACCCGGTGAACGCGCAACCCAGGAACATCACGACGATCACGACCCGGAGCAGATACCCCGACCCCTGGTGCTGGGCAGCGCTCGTGGCCTCGGCGAGCCAGACGGCCGCGGGGGTGTGCTCCATGACTGTGGGACTCCTTCGGTGTAGTGCCCGTCCACGGTAACTCCGCCTAGGCTGGGCCTTGCTTCGGGGGCGCAAAGGGCCGCACAAGGGTCCGCAAAGGGCCACTCACACGCACATGGGGGGAAGACATGTCCGACGACGGCCACGAGCACAACGGACACGAGAACGTACCGAGCAGGCAGCGCAGGCGTTTCCCCGGGATCTCCTCGCGTGCGTACGAGCACCCGGCCGACCGCAGCGCGCTGGTGGCGCTGCGCAAGCTGAGCGGCTTCGACACGGTCTTCAAGGCGCTCAGCGGTCTGCTGCCCGAGCGCAGCCTCAGGCTGCTGTTCCTCTCCGACTCGGTGCGCGTCTCGGATCAGCAGTTCGCGCACCTCAACGACATGCTGCGGGACGCCTGTTACATCCTGGACCTGGAGAAGGTCCCGCCGATGTACGTCAACCAGGACCCGCAGCCGAACGCCATGTGCATCGGTCTGGACGAGCCGATCATCGTGGTCACCACCGGGCTCGTCGAGCTGCTCGACGAGGAGGAGATGCGCGCGGTCATCGGCCACGAGGTGGGCCACGCGCTGTCCGGTCACGCGGTGTACCGGACGATCCTGCTCTTCCTGACCAACCTGGCGATCCGGGTCGCCTGGATCCCGCTGGGCACGCTCGCGATCATGGCGATCGTGACGGCGCTGCGCGAGTGGTTCCGCAAGTCGGAGCTGTCCGCGGACCGGGCCGGGCTCCTGGTCGGGCAGGACCTGAAGGCCTCGATGCGCGGCCTGATGAAGATCGCGGGCGGCAACCATCTGCACGAGATGAACGTGGACGCCTTCCTCAAGCAGGCCGAGGAGTACGAGGCGGGCGGCGACCTGCGCGACTCCGTGCTGAAGATCCTGAACCTGATGCCGCGCACGCACCCCTTCACCACCATCCGCGCGGCCGAGCTGAAGAAGTGGTCCGAGACCCGCGACTACCAGCGGATCATGGACGGCCACTACCCGCGCCGCGAGGAGGACAAGGACACCTCGGTCTCCGACTCCTTCAAGGAGTCGGCGGCGAGCTACGCGAGCAACGTGAAGAGCTCCAAGGACCCGCTGATGAAGCTGGTCAGCGACATCGCCGGCGGGGCCGGGGGCATCGGCGGCCGGGTGCGGCGGGGCTTCGACGGCTTCACCAGCTCGGCACCGGCGCAGGACCGGCCGGCCGGGGCCGACGAGCCGCCGACGGACGAGACACGGCGGGACGAGGACTGAGGGAGGAGGCCAATGGGACGGAGTCGTCCCGTTGGCTTCTCACATCACACCTTCGGCTCCGCGCTGGTGGCCAACGCCCCGCACAGCGCCGTCGTGCCGCCCGTCGCATACGGATCCGTCCCCGCCGGCCCTCCCGACTTGGCCGTCTGCCCGGCAAGCAACGGATGCAGGTGGTTGGTCGAGTCCTCGGCGCAGGACAGCGGCCCCGCCTGGACGTACGACACGATCAACTGCGCCTGGTGCAGCCGCAGATCGTCCCGGTCGAACCGGAAGTGCAGCTCGCGCCGGACGGTGAACAGCGAGGCCTGCGCCTTGGCGCCGGACCCCGTGGGCTTGAGCGCGTACACGAAGGTGTGGTCCGCGGTGACCTCGAGGGCCGACGAGTCGGTCTCGGCGACCTGGAGCGAACCCTCGACGCGGATCCTGCTGTCGGCGAGCTGTGCGCGGGTCTGGTCGAAGCGAACCAGCCAACCGGTGGGCTGGTGACGCCCGTCGGCGACCGGATGCTCGAAACTCTGGTCGAACTGGTCGAGTTGGTCGCCGTCCAGCATGACCCGCACGGGCCGCACTTCCTGACCGGTGATCACCTCGGGGTAGAGCGAGGAGCGGACGATGTAGTCCTTCGCCGTGGTCAGCGCGGCCACCACCTGGCTGTCGGAGAAGTGCGCGGTGCGCCGCGCGGCCGGCAGCGGGATGCCCTCGGCGCCGACGCGGAACTGCGCGGCGGGGCTGTGCGCGTACAGGTACTCGGGATCGGTCGCTCCGGGCACCTTCCCCTGCGGCGAGAGCGGGATCACGGTCATCCGCAGCGGCTCGACGGGCTGCCGGGCGGCCGGCGTGCTGTACGGGTGCCGTACACCCATGTAGATCGCCGTCCCGAAGGCGACGGCGATCAGCAGGACCAGGACCAGGGCCTGCCGGGACAGGCCGCGGTGGAGGGTCGGACGGCGGCGTACGGCGGGCGCGTGGTCGGCCATGCGCTCCTGCGCGGAGAACTCCTGGAGGCGGGCAGCGCGGACGAACGATTCGTCGAAGACGACGGATCGGTACTCGTCCTCGCCACCTCCGGGGCCGCCCTCGGGTGTCCCCTCAGGTGGGTTTCCAGGCCCGCCCATATATTCAGGGTAGGTCTCCGAGAGCTCAGGTAAACGCGCTGGTACACGACAAGTTCTGACAGGTTCTCACCAGGATCGAAAGTGAGCGCCAACCGACCGCTCAGGGGTTGCGCGGGATCACCGAGATCGCCGGCTGGGACGTGTCGGCGGAGGCGGAGGGCGCCGCCGCGGTGCCCTGCTCCAGGCCGGTCGAGGCCGGCGGTGGCACCCGGTCCCGGCTGCCCGAGGAGCCACCACGGTAGACCGCGGTGAAGGCCAGCGCGACCATGCCGATCCCCATCACCAGGGCCAGCATCCAGGCGACCGGACGGTGCCAGTGGACTTTCTTGCCGTACGTCCCCGGAGCGCCGTAGCGACCTTCGAGCACGTCGGTGTCGTCCAGGTCGTCGAGCTCGGGATCATGGCCGAGATCCGCGCGGCCCTCGGGGCCGTACCCGTCCTCGTAGCGCTCGCCCCGGCCGTGCGCGCGGCGCGCTTCCGCCTCGGAGGCCTCGGCTCTCGCCTGGGCGGCGGCAAGGAGGCGCTCGACGGCGGTCGGCTCGTGCACCACGGCCGCCCGTACGAAGGCCTCGTCGAAGACCACGGAGGCGAACTCTTCGTCCGACACCCCGCGGTCGTGGTCGTCGTCGGGCTCCCAGCCGTCAGGGAACGGCGTGCCCCCCACGTCCTCCGGCACGAATCCAGAGTAGACCTGGGGGGTCAATTTGGGCAGACGGTATGGAAATTCATCCGCTTTGTGAGACGTATCTCGTGCGGTACGGGGGCGCATGCCGGGCGCATATGCGCCCCCGGCGGCTCAGCGCCGGATGTGCCCGTCGCCCGTGACGATGTACTTCGTGCTGGTCAGCTCCGGCAGGCCCATCGGGCCCCGCGCGTGCAGCTTCTGCGTCGAGATGCCGATCTCCGCGCCGAAGCCGAACTGGCCGCCGTCGGTGAAGCGGGTGGAGGCGTTCACGGCGACGGTGGTCGAGTCGACCAGCTGGGTGAAGCGGCGGGCGGCCTGCTGGGAGGTCGTCACGATCGCCTCGGTGTGACCGGAGGACCACAGCCGGATGTGCTCGACGGCCTTGTCGAGGGAGTCGACCACGGCGGCGGCGATGTCGTAGGAGAGGTACTCGGTGTCCCAGTCCTCCGGGGTCGCCTCGACGACGGTCGCCTTGGAGTCCTTGGCATATGCCAGCACCCGCGGATCGGCGTGCACGGTCACCCCGGCCTCCGCGAGGGCGTCCAGGGCGCGCGGCACGAACTCGGGGACGATGTCCTGGTGGACCAGGAGGGTCTCGGCGGCGTTGCAGACGCTGGGCCGCTGGGCCTTGGAGTTGATCAGGATGTCGATCGCCATGTCGAGGTCGGCCTCGGCGTCGACGTAGACATGGCAGTTGCCGACACCGGTCTCGATGACGGGGACGATCGACTCCGTCACGACGGTCTGGATCAGCGAGGCGCCGCCGCGCGGGATCAGCACGTCGACCAGACCGCGGGCCCGCATCAGCTCGCGCACGCTCTCGCGGCTCTCGCCGGGGACGAGCTGGATCGCGTCGGCGGGCAGTCCAGCCCCGCCCACGGCGTCCCGCAGGACCCGGACGAGGGCGGTGTTCGACTCGTAGGCGGAGGCCGAGCCGCGCAGCAGGACCGCGTTGCCGGACTTCAGGCAGAGGGCGGCGGCATCCACGGTGACGTTCGGGCGGGCCTCGTAGATGATGCCGACCACGCCGAGCGGGACGCGGACCTGCCGCAGGTCGATGCCGTTCGGGAGGGTCGAGCCGCGGACGACCTCGCCGACCGGGTCGGGCAGCGCGATGACGTCCCGCACGTCGGAGGCGATCGCGCGCACCCGCTCCGGGGTGAGCGTCAGCCGGTCGATGATCGCCTCGCTGGTGCCGGCCTCGCGGGCCTTGGCGATGTCCTTGGCGTTGGCCTCGACGATCTCGCTCGTACGGACCTCCAGCGCGTCCGCGATGGCGCCCAGCGCGTCGTCCTTGACCGCGCGCGGCAGCGGGGCGAGGTCGGCGGCGGCGGCCTTGGCGCGGTAGGCGGCCCGGTTGACCGGGGACATGGAGTCGTACGGCGAAAACGTGGTCATGAGGGAAGGGTAGTGCGCCACGCGGACGGGTCCAGCGAGCATTCCAAACCCCGAGACTGTCCTCTGCGCCTAAACCGGCGCCGCTCTCGCGGACCGGGTTGCTCGCCGTGGGGGTTCCTCAATTGATGGTTGCGGTCCATGGCCGCTCAAAAAGGGTGCACCCCTACCGGCGTCGCCGGCGGCGGCCCGTAGCCCTCGGCCAGGCGCTGGTGGTAGGTCTCGCGGTCGATGACCTCCAGGCCGACGATCTCCCAGGGCGGCAGCTTCGCGGTCTGGCGGTGCTCGCCCCACAGGCGGAGGGCGACCGCGGCGGCGTCGTGCAGGTCGCGGGCCTCCTCCCAGTAGCGGATCTCGGCGTGGTCGTTGGCGTATCTGCTGGTCAGCAGAAAGGGGTGGTCGTGGGCGAGCTGCTCCAGGCCGCGCCGCACCTCCTTCAGCGGGGCCTCCTTGCCGGAGACGCTGAGGGTGACGTGCCACAGCCGGGGCAGGTCGGCCGGCTCCTCGTAGCGGTCGCCGGCCGCGACGCTGGTCAGGGCGCGCTCCTCGCCGGCCGGCCGGGAGGCGACGCCGTCGCGGGACGCCGCCGCCCCAGGGCGCACTCGTCTCACGACGGCCTCCTTCACCAAGGGTCGAGCGATGCTCGGCGGAATGTGTCCCTGAGCAAAGTTGAGCAGGCCGCAAGGGCTTGTGGGGCGGTTTTGCGGAACGTCCACCTCAGGGCGGGCCGATTTGCGGGGCGTTCCCCCTGTTTTCGGTCCCTGACGGGCGTCAGGAAGCCGCGCTCACCTGGTCGGCCCGCCGCCGCGACGGGCGTCAGGGATGCAGGATCACCAGGTCGTCGCGGTGCACGACCTCGCGTTCGTACGCCGGTCCCAGCTCGCGTGCCAGCTCCCGGGTCGAACGTCCGATCAGCTGGGGGATCTCCTTGGCGTCGAAGTTGACGAGCCCCCGGGCCACCGCGCGCCCCCCGGCGTCCCGCAGCTCGACCGGGTCCCCGGCGACGAACTCGCCCTCGACGGCGGCGATCCCGGCCGGCAGCAGCGACTTGCGCCGCTCCACGACCGCCCGTACCGCACCGTCGTCCAGGGTCAGCGAGCCCTGCGGGGTGGAGGCGTGCTGGAGCCAGAGCAGGCGGTCGGCGGAGCGCTTGCCGGTGATGTGGAAGTACGTACCGGTGTCCCCGCCGGACAGTGCCTCGGCCGCGTGCACGGCGCTGGTCAGGACCACCGGGATCCCGGCCGCCGCGGCGATCCCGGCCGCCTCGATCTTGGTGACCATGCCGCCGGTGCCGACCCCGGCCTTGCCCGCGCTGCCGATCTCGACGTGCGCGAGGTCCGCCGGCCCCCGCACCTCCGCTATCCGCGAGGTGCCCGGTTTGCTCGGGTCGCCGTCGTACACGCCGTCGACGTCGGAGAGCAGGACCAGCAGGTCGGCGTGGACCAGGTGCGCCACCAGCGAGGCGAGCCGGTCGTTGTCGCCGAAGCGGATCTCGTCGGTGGCGACGGTGTCGTTCTCGTTGACGATCGGGAACGCGCCCATCGCGAGCAGCTTGTCGAGGGTGCGGGAGGCGTTGCGGTGGTGGGCGCGGCGGCTCATGTCGTCGGAGGTGAGCAGCACCTGGCCGACGCGGACGCCGTAGCGGGCGAAGGAGGCGGTGTAGCGGGCGACGAGCAGGCCCTGGCCGACGCTGGCGGCGGCCTGCTGGCGGGCCAGGTCGCGGGGGCGGCGGCGCAGGCCCAGGGGGGCGAGACCGGCGGCGATGGCACCGGAGGAGACGAGGACGATCTCCCTCTCTCCCCCGCTGCGGCTCTTGGCGAGGACGTCGACGAGCGCGTCGACCCGGTCGGCGTCGAGACCGCCGGTGGCGGTGGTCAGCGACGAGGAGCCCACCTTGACGACGATCCTGCGGGCGTCCGCGACGCCCTGCCTTGCCCCTGCCACCGACTGTTCCGTCCCCTCGCGCACTCGGGCATCCCCGCCAGGCAATCTACGCGAAGGGGCATCTCCACCGCGCATCGGTCCAGTCCCCGGACAGACATCGTGTAACCGGTTGCTCACGTGGTGCTCATGGCAAAAAGGTTGCACTGGTTGCCTATAGAAATAAAAGCCCAGGCAAACTTAATTTGAACACCGTGCCACCCAAAGACCATCAACACCAGCAGCGCATCCTCCTCCGCTCGGGGAAGAGCCCCTTCGACGCCGTTCCGGTCGAGGAGGCCCTCGACCAGGACGTCATCGCCACCAACTCCGGCAACCTGATCTTCAGCGACGCCGCGCACAAGCTCCTGGAGACGCCCGGTACCGAGGTGGTCTCGAACGGTATCCGGACCGACGTCTCCGCCGCGGGCCGGATCAACGAGGAGTACGACGCCTTCGTCATCCCGCTCGCCAACGCCTTCCGGCCGTCCTTCGAGCCGCAGCTGAAGCGGCTGACCCGGCTGATCGGCAAGCTGCGGATCCCTGTGGTGGTCATGGGCGTCGGCGCGCAGGCCGGGCTGAACTACGACCCGGCACGGCTGAAGCCGATGGAGCAGTCCGTGCGGGAGTTCGTCTCGGCGGTGCTGGACCGCAGCGCCTCGATCGGGGTGCGCGGCGAGTTCACCGAGAAGTACCTGCGGGACCTGGGCTTCCGGGACGTCGAGACCATCGGCTGCCCCTCGCTCTTCATGTACGGCAAGGAACTCCCGGTACACAAGCGGACGGCGCGGCTCACCGCCGACTCCCGGATCGCCGTCAACGGCTCGCACAGCGCGGTCCGCAGCCAGGGTCTGGGCAAGGTCATCGACTGCGCCCACGCCCGCTATCCGCACCTGACCTTCATCGGCCAGAACCTCAGCGACGCACGGCAGTTGCACTGGCGGGACCTGTCCCACCCGAACGCCGCGGTGACCGCGATCCCGACCCACCCGGACCACCCGATGTACCGGGAGGACAAGGTCCGGGTCTACGTCGACCCGGTGACCTGGATCGACGATCTGCGCGGGTACGACTTCTCGTTCGGCTCCCGTATCCACGGCAACATCGCGGCGCTGCTCGCGGGCACGCCGGCGACGGTGCTGTGCGGGGACTCGCGGACGCTGGAGCTGTGCCGCTACTTCGACATCCCGCACCGCCGGATCGACACGCTGCCCGAGGGCCTGGACCCGGCCACCCTGTACGAGGAGGCCGACTTCACCGCCCTGACCGGCGGCCACCTGGAGCGCTTCGAACGCTTCACGGCGTTCCTGGACCGCAACGGCCTGCGCAACACCTTCACCCACGGCGACGCCGGCGCGGCCTTCGAGTCCCGGATGAACGACCTGGCCTTCCCGGCGGGCATCCGCCCCTGGAACAACGTCGACCTGGCCTCGCTCACGTCGAGATTCGGCTGGATGCAGAGCCGTATCGCGGAACTGGCCCTGGACAACGACCGGTTGAAGCGAGAGCTGAAGCGGGGCGCGACCAAGTCCGCCACACCGGACCCGGCTTCCACGTCCGTCTACCGCCGAGCCCGCCGGGTGGTGGCCCGCCCGATCCGCAAGGCGCTCCAGTCGGGCCGCTGACAGCAGTCCCCGCGTTCCAGGAACGCGGGGACTGCGGGTTTTTCAGGGGCGCGGGGCTGTGTTGAATTTGCGGCTACCGCCGCGCCGGCGCGACAAGCCACAACGGACCGTCAGCCGCACGGACTCCCCCGCCCCCGACCCCCTAGGCGGCCACAACCGCCCGCCCCTTCAAAACCCGCCGGGCCTTCCGCACAGCCCGCCGGAACACCGAGGTCGGCGAGTGCTCCCGATACCCCGGAAACGCCCGAGCCTCCCGCACCGGAGCCAGATACACCCGGTCCGGTATCCCCGCCGAGGCGTCACGGAAGTACGGGTAGACGAGATAGACCTCCCGCCCCTTCTTCTCCAGTAACGCCGCCGCCTGCTTCTTCGCCTTCACGAACTCCACGACGGGCACCAGGAGTTCCGGCTTCTGCTCGGCGACCAGATGCATCCGCAGCCGCTCGTCGACCCGCAGCCGCTGGGCGACGCCCTCCGTCCAGAACTCCTCGATCAGCGGCTTGGCCAGCTCGAACTTGTGCCGCCGTACCTTCTCGCTGTCCTTGAGGAACTTCGGCCCGAACTGGGGCAGCAGCGTGACGACGAAGGGCCGGTGCATCAGCGAGTCGCGCCGCTCCCCCGCAGGGACATGCGCGGCGATCAGGTTCATCAGCGCACGCGCCGAGTCGAAGCGCAGGGTGTAACCGCCGCTCTTCGTCACGTGCTTGCCGTCCTCGCGGCCCACCAGGTAGTAGCAGGTGTAGTCGGCGATGACGGACACCCCGTCCGCCCGCAGATACGCCTCCATCGTGAACAGCGCGTCCTCGCCGGTCCACAGGGACTCGTCGAAGCGCATCCCGTGCCGCTCCAGGAACTCCCGGCGGAACAGCTTCTGCGCGCTCAGCGTGAACTTGATGTTGGACGAGAAGACGTCGGTGCGCTCGAGGGTCTTCCCCCACATCGACCCCGGCGGCTTGCGGTTGACGCCCTCGACGCGGCCGAGGACCACGTCCGTGCCGTTGCGGTCGGCCATCGCGACCATCCGCTCCAGGGCCTCCGGGCCGAGCCGGTCGTCGGCGTCCAGGAAGAAGACGTAGCGCCCGCCGGCCTTCCCCAGACCGACGTTGCGCGGGCCGCTGGGCCCGCCGGAGTTGTCCTGCCGGATCACCGTGACCGGCATGGCCACGCGCTCGGCGAACTCCTCCAGGCACTCCCCCGTCCCGTCGGTGGATCCGTCGTCCACCGCGATGACCTCGATCCGCCCCGGGTCGATGGTCTGTGCCTCGACCGAAGCCAGGCACTCGACCAGGTACGGCATCGCTTCGTACGCCCCGATGACGACAGTCACATCAGGCTGCGCCACGGTCACATTTCCCCCTAGTCACGGAAAGTTTCCCCCGTATGGTCCGAATGGCTACCTAGTAGACGGACGACCCCGTCTGTGGGTTGCCTGTTGATACGTAAAAAGGACCCGGTTTTCGAGGATCACTCCTCGGAAACCGGGTCCTTCTCACCGTTTTCACACGGTCGGCGGCCTCATCCGGTGGGCGGCTGCGCCGACAGCGCGTCCGACAGTTCGTCGGCCCCGGCGGCCCCGGCCGCGGCGGCCCGCGACTCCTGGCCGAGGTTGCGGGTCCCGGCCTTGAGCGCCAGGTCCGCGACCGCGGTGTTGAACTGCTGGATGGAGGTCGGCTCGTCCGGGCCGAGCAGGTACTGCTTCAGCTCCTTGCGGTCCGCCGCCAGCGGATCGGCGGCCGGGTCGCGCACCGCGGCCAGCAACTCGCCCAGTTCGGCGGCGGAGTTGGAGAGGATCGTGGCGGCGCGCACGGCGGTGTTCTGCCGCTTGAACTCCTCGACACCGAGTTCGGCGGAGTCCGTCACCGCGTACGGCTTGCCGCTGGCGATGAAGTCGGAGACCACGGAGGAGATGTCGGAGACCATCGCGTCCGAGACGTTGAAGCAGTCGTACAGTCGCGGCTCGGCGCCCGAGATGACGCGGTGCTCGAAGCTGCCGAGGGACCGCCAGTAGGCGTCGTTCCACTCGCCGCGCAGCCGGGCGACCTCCTCGTGCTTCCGCTGGTCGACCAGCCCGTCCCGCGCGGTCTCGGCCTCGTCGCCCCGGCCCCTCGCGGTCCCGGACAGCTCGGCCAGCCGCGCCTCGATCCTGGCGAGTTCGGCCCTGGCCTGCGCCTGGGCCGCGGCATCGGCGGTGAAGCGGGAGTCGGCGGCACGCTCGGCGGCGGCCTTCTCGACCAGCGCGGTGATACGGCGGTGCGCGGCGCCGGCCTCCTTGCTGACGGTGCCGGTGAACGGGTGCGGCTTGTACAGCACCCGGACCGGCGGGTCGGCCTTGACCAGCTTCTTCACGATGTTCTCGCCGGCCAGCACGATGGAGGTGTTGCCCGGGTCGCCGTCCCAGCCCTCCCAGGTGGGTGCGTAGAGCACCGTGGGGATACGTCCCTCGGGCACGCCCTGCAGTCCCTGGATCGGCGCCAGCTGCGGGCGCCCGACCTCCACGATGTCCTCGTCGCGGACGCCGACGTCGGCGATGGCGTAGCGGTCGCGGCCCGCGCGGCCCGCGGTCCACGCCTCGTCGTACACCTTGCTGAACGGGTTGACGCTGGCCAGCTTGTCGCTGTCGCCGTGGCCGATGAAGACGTGCTTCATGGTGGGGACGCGCAGCAGGTGGATGTTCTTGCCGACGTTGGCCGCGTAGAGCGCGACCCGCACGGTGCCGAGGTCCATGTTCATCAGGTGCACACCGCCGGGCACACAGACGACGGGGACCGTGGTCGGTACCAGGTTGTTCAGGATGGCCCGCTCGCGCAGGATCACCAGCGGCCTGGAGTCGAGCTGCTCCATGGTCTCCAGCCACATGTTGACCTGGTACGCGGAGTCCTTGGAGCCGGAGAAGTACAGCACGGTCTCCGGGCGGTACTCGCGCAGCCAGGTGCTCACCGTGTCCAGCACCTTCTCCGGCTTGGGCGGCAGCCGGTCGGCGCGTAGGTGCGGCATCAGCAGCAGGACGTACAGCATGCCCAGGAAGAGGGTCACGCCGACGCCGATGTAGCCGGCGAGGTCGAGGTCGTCGCCGATGGCACAGACCAGCAGGCCGACGATGGCCGCGAGGTCCAGGTGGAGCATCTTCTGCCCGGCCTTGGTCATCAGGGCGCGCGGCGGGGCGTCCGGGATGGTCAGCCGGGACGCCAGGTCGACGTTGCGGGTCACGACCGGCAGCTGGCGACGCCTGCCGATCAGGGTGACCAGTGCTCCGTGCGGGGCCTGGAGTCCGAAGAAGACGATGAAGCAGGCGATCGCCGCGTAGAAGACCGGCTCCTCCGACAGGCCGAGCCTGGCCAGCAGCAGGACGAGCAGCAGCTCACGGATCAGGAACCGGATGGACAGACCGGCTCGGACCTTGTTGAGCAGGTTGATGAGGTAGCTGCCCTTGCGGTGCAGATAGTGGTCGGCCAGGTACGTCACGGCTGCCGCTGCGGCGAAGGCGGGCGTGCTCGGGACGATCGCGGCCAGCAACAGCGCCGGGAAGCCCAGCATCATGAGCGCCGCCGCGGCCAGCTCGGCCGCGCTGCCCACCCGGGCGACGCGAATAGCGGTGGATATCACGGAGAACCTGCTCTGGGAGGGGAGTGCCGGTTTTGTTCTGTTTACGTATTCAGGCCCCTGCGAAGCCCCGGTCGATGCACTGCCGAATGCACTGCATTAACACCGGAAAGCAGAGGCCTGAATAACGGAAGACTAATTCCCGTCGATTATTACACGCCGTCCTGTACGTCCAGCACCGAGGCCAGCGCCTGCTCGAAGCCGGAGGCCTTCGCGGCGCCCGCCGTCGGGTCCTGCTGGCGGACGTCGATGACGTGCCCGGTGAGCTCGGAGAGCAGCACGTCGAGGGAGGTGCGGGCCACCGCCTCGGAGGAGAGCAGCGTGCCCGCGGCCTCCTGGCCGAAGGCCTTGGTGCGCATGGGCGTGGCGGTGCGCTCCGGGTTGACGCAGTTGACGCGGATGCCGTCGCCGGCCCACTCGTCGGCCAGGGCCTGGGTGAGGTTCACCATGGCGGCCTTGGTGGAGGAGTAGAGGCTGTACTCGGCGCGGCCGCGGGTGTAGCTGCTGGAGGTGTAGAGCAGCAGCTGGCCCTTGGTCTCGGCGAGGTACTTGTAACTCGAACGTGCGATCTGCACCGGGGCCAGGTAGTTGACCTTCAGCGCTTCCTCGATGGTCGCGTTGTCGGTCTCGGCCAGCTTGCCGATGCGCAGCACGCCCGCGGTGTTGACGACGTAGTCGATCCGGCCGGTCTCCGCGTACGCCTTGGACAGCGCGTCGTCGACCTCCTCCGGGTTCTCCACGTGGGTGCCGGTGGTGGAGCGGCCGAGCGCGTACACCTTGGCGCCGTAGGCCTCGGCGAGCTCGGCGATGTCCTTGCCGATGCCGTACGAGCCGCCGAAGATCACGACCGTCCGGCCGGTCAGCAGCTCGCGGTAGGCGGCCTCGTCGCCCTGCTCCGGGGCGGCCGTGGAGGCCAGCTGGAACAGCTTGTCGGCGATGAAGACGTCGACCGGCTGGGTGACCTTCATGTTGTACTCGTCGCCCGCGACGACGTGGATCGGTACGTCCGGCAGGTACTTGAGCACGACGGAGCAGTCGTCGGTGGCCTGGAAGTTGGGGTCGCCGGCCGCGACCTCGTAGGCCCGCCTGATGGTCGACAGCTTGAAGGCCTGCGGGGTCTGGCCGCGGCGCAGCCGGGAGCGGTCCGGGATCTCGGTGATGAACTCGCCGTCCTCGCCGTGCGTGCGCGTGACGATGATGGTGTCCGCGGACGGGATGGCCACGTCGACGGCCTGGTAGCGCTCGAGGGCGGTCACGCAGTCGTCGATCACGCGCCGGGCCAGCAGCGGGCGTACGGCGTCGTGGAAGAGGACGTTGATGTCCTCGCCCTCGGCCAGGCCCTCGCCGAGGGCCTCGATGGCGCGCTCGGTGGTCTCGTTCCGCGTCGAGCCGCCCTCGATGATCTTCTTGACCTTCGTGAACCCGGCCTTGGCGACGATCTTCTCGATGTCGGGGACGTAGCCCGGCGCCATCAGCACGATGACGTCGTCGATCGAGTCGGCCTTCTCGAAGGTGGTCAGGGTGTGCTCGATGACTGCCTTGCCGGCGATCTTCAGCAACTGCTTCGGGATCGACAGACCCACCCGCTGACCGGTACCACCGGCCAGGACTACTGCGGTGGTACGGGGCTTGGCTATGTGCTTCGACACAGAGGACCTACCTTGGGGCGTCAGGGAACGGGGAAATGGTCCCACTTGCGGTTACCGCTGTGCAAGGTGAGCGCCGTTCGCTGCATATGTACGCGCCACCTGGTATTCACCTTGCACTGCTGGTGACACCGCGAACCCCTACCGGGACCGCCCACCCATTGCCGTTGGTTGCTGTGAGTAACCGCACAGCTGATCAGTGCCGCCGCAGCTTCTTCAGACAGCGGTGACAAAGCACTTTCACAAGTTCCTTGGAAGAGGTCTGGTGAACCGTACGGGCCTTGGCCGCGGAGGTGTGCCGCACGGGCGCCGCGGCGGCCGCCGCGAGGGCTCCGTACAGCGCCTGAGCGGCCACCTCGGGGGCGATCCGCGGCTCGGCGGGAGCCTCCCAGACGGGCGGTTTCGGTACGGCGGCCAGCAGCGCGGGGTCACCCAGGACGCGTACCCCGAAACCGTCGATTCGCTCGACCATCTCGGCGCCGACTCCGGCGGCGGCCTCCAGGGCCCAGGCCGGGGTGCTGATCTTCACGTCCTCGGGCGAAGGACTGCACGCGTTCTTCATATGCATCACCGCGCCATTGCGCACGAGCTTGGAATACAGCTCGTCGGGCAGTTCATTGCCGCGGAATTCCTTATTAAGATTCCGCAGCATTTCGGTCTCGGCGAGGGTAAGAGAGCGATTCGCCGTGTCCGGAACCGGCTGGAGCAGACCGTCCGGAAGTCCGAGCAGCGCCTCGAAGGTGCGCATCAGCCCGCCGCGGTCGCTGTCGTCCACCACGACGACGGTGATCCGCTCCGGCCCGACCACCCGGGCCCACCGCTCGATCAGCCGGTCGTGCCGGTGCCGGCGCCAGAAGCTGGGGTTGGGCTGCTCGTACGGGGCCTTCTTGAGCATGTGGGTGAGCCAGTTCTCGTAGCCCATCCGCAGACCGTTCTGCACGTACTGCTGCCACTGCGAGGGCATGATCTTCGCCAGCGGGCGCAGGGTGACCAGGATGTGCACGCGGTCGCCGCCGAGCTGCTCGACGATCCGCGCGATCGTGGCGTCGTCCTCCGCGTCGGCGAAGAACTCGCTGCTGACGACCGAGGTGTTCTTACCCGTGGCCTCGACCTGACGCAGCAGCTTCGTCCAGTGCTCGTCGGTGGGCACGGTGTCGCCCATCATCGCCGGCCGGGCGCAGGCGGCCAGCGCGGCCTCCATCGGGTGCCGGGTGTGCGCCGGGAACTCCACGCCGTGCGCGGGCAGTTGTTCCTTGGCGGCGAAGAGCGCGCCCTGGATCGAGGTCGTCCCGGTCTTGTGCGGGCCGATGTGCAGCAACCGGGTGCCGGCGGGCAGCGGGGCGAGAACGTTCATCAAGGCGTCGTCTCTCGTACAGTCCGTCTCCATGGTTAAGGGACGGTAAGAGCAGTACCTGAGACTTACCTGAGAGAGGCCTGGGACACAGATGAGTCCCAGGCTCCGTTCACACCGGCTTCACACAGCCACGGCCGTCACGCGAGTTCGACGCCCGGGCGGCCGTTCTCCACCCGCAGCCGGGCGTACGTGCTCGCCGTCGCCGTCGGCCGCACCACCGTGTCGACCACCCGCACCTGCGCGTCGATGCCGCCCTGCCGGATGTCGAAGAGGTGGTAGCCGCGGTGCGCGTCGATCAGCTTCCAGTGCGGGTTGTCCGCCTTCAGCGGGTCCCACTGGGCGTGGAAGGCGGCCTGGTCCTGGTCGCCGTTGCTGGAGATGGACGTACCGACGAACTCGGCGCCCACGACCTCGGAGTCCGGGTCGGCGTAGTCCGTCCTCAGGTCGCTGATCATCGTCAGGTGCCGGTCGCCGCTGAGCACGACCGGGTTGCGGACGTCCGCGAACTCCCCGAGCAGGGCGCCTCGTTCGACCTGGTAGCCGTCCCAGGCGTCGTAGTACCAGAGCTTGCCCTCGCCGAGCTGGAGGTCGGTCTCGGCCATCATGATCTGCGAGGCGACGAGGTTCCAGCGGGCGGGCGAGTCCCGCATCCCGTCGAGCAGCCACGCCTTCTGCTCCGCGCCCAGCATGGTCAGCGCCGGGTCCTGGGCGCCGGCCTGGCTGGTGGCCTGGTCACTGCGGAACTGGCGGGTGTCGAGGACGTTGAGCCGGGCCAGGCGGCCGAACTCCAGGCGGCGGTACATCTGGATGTGCGGGCCGCTCGGGACGGCGCTCGCGCGGACCGGCATGTGCTCGTAGTACGCCTGGTAGGCCGCGGTCAGCCGGGCCACGAAGGCGTCGTGCGACTGCTTGGCCGGGTCCTGCGGGACCTCGCCGGCGAAGTCGTTGTCCACCTCGTGGTCGTCGAAGGTGACCACCCAGGGGGCGTTCGCGTGCATCGCGGCCAGGTCGGGGTCGCTGCGGTACTGGGCGTACCGGTTGCGGTACTGCACCAGGGTGTACGGCTCCCCCGTCCCCTCGTGCCTGCGCGGCCCCGTCGAGGCCGGCGTCGACTCGTAGATGTAGTCGCCGACGAAGAGGACGAAGTCGGGGTCCTGGTCGAGCATGTCGGCGTACGGCGTGAAGTAGCCGTGCTGCCAGTTCTGGCAGGAGGCCAGGGCGACGCGCAGGGAGCCGCCCTTGCTGTGCGGGTGGGGGGCGGTGCGGGTGCGGCCGGTCGGCGAGATCTGGCCGCTGGTGCGGAAGCGGTACCAGTACGAGCGGTCGGGGTGCAGGCCCCGTACATCGACGTGAACGCTGTGCCCGTACTCGGGCCGGGCCTGGGCGACACCGCGGCGGACCGGCTTTCTGAACCGCTGGTCCTGCGCGATCTCCCACTCCACCGGGACCACGCTGTCGGGCATGCCGCCGCCGTTGAGCGGGTCGGGGGCGAGCCGGGTCCACAGCACGATGCCGTCGGGGAGCGGGTCGCCGGAGGCGACGCCCAGGCTGAACACCCCGTCGGGCAGGGCGTTTTCGGCCGCCCGGGCGGTGCCCGGCAGCCAGAGCTGCGCGGAGGCGGCGGCGCCGAGGACGGCGGCGCCTGCGGTAAGAAATCGGCGACGGTCGGGCTGGATTGCACCGGTCATGCGCGAACTCCCTTGCCTCGCTGGCCTCTTGGACACGTGCAAGGCTCACGCAGTCGGGCGGTCCACCCGCTGAACCCGAGCCTGCGCGTGCATGACAACTGGGTAGACAACAGAAGACCCGTTGCGACACGGGAACAACAGGATGAACCCGATCTTGTCGCAACGGGTCTCACGGCACGTCAGGCAACCCGCGCCGCACGGCCGTTCGGGGGTTTCGGGGGTTCCGGTCGGTGGTTCGCGGGGCGGGTCAGTAGGCGAAGCCCGAGCCCAGCCTCGCCCCGGCGGCCACCGTGCCGAGGGTGCCCGCGCCGAAGGTGGAGGAGCCGGTCGCGGTGATGGCGTGCTCGGTGGCCCGGAACACCCACACCCCGCCCTGACCGGCGTTCTCCCCGGGCGCCCCGACGGCGAGTTCGGCGCGGCCGTCCCCGGTGACGTCCACCAGGCGGGTGGCCGAGCCGAAGGCGTCGCCCTTCTCCCCGGTGCCGGGCACGCCCGCGGTGTTCTGGCTGAACACCATGGAGCCGCTGCTCGTCGGGCCGGTGTTGGTGCCGCGCAGCACGACCACGCTGCCCGCGTCGGTGACCGAGCCGAGGTCCTCGCCGGGTATGCCGGCCGCGATGTCGGCGTAGCCGTCCCCGTCGACGTCGGCGACCTGGACGTCGGTGCCGAAGCGGTCGCCCGTCTCGGCGGTGCCCGGCACCAGCGGGGTGTCCTGGTAGACGAACTTCGCCTTGACCCCGTCGGGCCCGTCGGCGGTGCCGGGGATCCAGGTGATGCGGCCGCCCTTGACGTACGGGTTGTCGAGGTCGCTGTCGTAGCCGTCGACGGCACGGCCCACCACGATGTCGTCGTAGCCGTCCTTGTTGACGTCCCCGAGGGCGAGGTTCTCGCCGCCCTGGAGGGCGGCACCGTCGATGTCGGTGACCAGCGTGTACGGATTGATCTCTGTCGCGCTGCCCGTCCAGTACACGACCCGGCGGGCGTCGTACTCGTCGCCGTCGTTCTCGACCGCGGCGATGTCGGTGATGCCGTCGCCGTTGATGTCGCCGGTGGCGAGGTCGAGCACCCGGCTGTCGAACCGGTCGACGACAACCTGTCCGCCGTGCGCGGTGGAGCCGTCCCGGGCGAAGCCACCGCCGAGGATCCGGAGGTCGTGGGCGTTCTGCACGGTGATCACGTCCGGCGCCCCGTCACCGTCCACATCACCGGCCGCCAGATGCCCCTTGGCACCGAGCTTGTCGTACGACGCCTTCCCGGACGCCAGCGAGGCACCACCGGAGAGTCCCCTGGCGCCGCCCCAGATCACCTCGACGAGCCCGGCGTCGGCGCCGACGGCGGTGTCCTCCCCGCCGGCCCCCACGATCAGGTCGGCGTACCCGTCGCCGTCCAGGTCGGCGCTGGTCACCGCGGAGCCGAACTGGTCGCCGGCCTCGGCGGTCCCCGGCACCCCGGCGCTGTTCTGGCTGAACACCTGCTTGGTCGAGGTCTTCAGCCCGCTCGCCGAGCCGTACACCACGGCGACGTACCCGGCGGTCTTCCTGCCGCCGACGGTCGCGGCGGGCGCGCCGACGGCGAGGTCGGAGTACCCGTCGCCGTTGAAGTCGTCCTGGAGTCCGGTGGCAGCGGGCCCGCTGCCGACGGCGGCGTGCGCGGTGACCGGGAGCGCGACGGCTCCGGTGACGGCCATGACGACGGCGAGCCCGGTACGCCAGGCCGTGCTGGGTCTGCGTCTGTCCATGCGGCAACTCCGGGAGTCCGAAGGGCGGTTGACCGCGGCAAGGGGATCCAAGATCCCCCCTCCGCGTGCCCAGTACGACTCACCGTCGGGCGCGGTGGTTGTCCTGAAGTGCGCCCCGACTTTTCCCGGCGTCAACCCGGCGCGCCGTCCGCCTACTCGGCGAACGGATCGAAGTCGCCGTACTCCCGCATCGCCTCGTCCCGCTCGGCGTCGCGGTCCCGGCGGCGCTGCGCCGCGGGCCGCGGTGCCTCGAAGCGGTGGTCCTCGCCACGGCGGCCCAGCATCTCCGCGCCGGCCGACATCGAGGGCTCCCAGTCGAAGACGACCGCGTTGTCCTCGGGGCCGATGGCGACGCCGTCGCCGGAGCGGGCGCCCGCCTTCATCAACTCGTCCTCCACACCGAGGCGGTTGAGCCGGTCCGCGAGGAAGCCCACGGCCTCGTCGTTGCTGAAGTCGGTCTGCCGCACCCAGCGTTCGGGCTTCTCGCCGCGCACCCGGAACAGCGACTCGCCGTCGATCTCCTCGCGGGTCACGGTGAAGCCGGCGTCGTCGACGGCCTTCGGCCGGATCACGATCCGCGTGGCCTCCTCCTTCGGCTTCGCGGCGCGCGCCTTGCCCACCATGTCGGCGAGCGCGAACGACAGCTCCTTCAGCCCGAGATGGGCCACCGCCGACACCTCGAAGACCCGGTAGCCACGGGCCTCCAGGTCCGGCCGCACCATCTCGGCGAGGTCCTTGCCGTCCGGTACGTCGATCTTGTTCAGTACGACGATCCGCGGCCGCCGGTCGAGCCCGCCGTACTGCTTGAGCTCCTCCTCGATGATGTCGAGGTCGGAGACGGGGTCGCGGTCGGACTCCAGCGTCGCGGTGTCCAGGACGTGCACGAGCACACTGCACCGCTCCACGTGCCGCAGGAACTCGAGGCCGAGCCCCTTGCCCTGGCTGGCGCCCGGGATCAGACCGGGCACGTCGGCGATGGTGTAGACGGTCGAACCGGCCGTCACCACACCGAGGTTGGGGACGAGGGTGGTGAAGGGGTAGTCGGCGATCTTCGGCTTGGCCGCGCTCAGCACCGAGATCAGCGAGGACTTGCCTGCGCTCGGGTAGCCGACCAGCGCCACGTCCGCGACCGTCTTCAGCTCCAGGACGACGTCCTGGAGGTCCCCCGGTTCACCGAGCAGCGCGAACCCGGGCGCCTTGCGTCGCGCGGAGGCCAGCGCCGCGTTGCCGAGGCCGCCGCGGCCGCCCTGCGCGGCGATGTACGAGGTGCCGTGGCCGACCAGGTCGGCGATCACGTTGCCCGCCCGGTCGAGGATCACGGTCCCGTCCGGCACCGGCAGCACCAGGTCCTGGCCGTCCTTGCCGGACCGGTTGCCGCCCTCGCCGGGCTTGCCGTTGGTGGCCTTGCGGTGCGGGGAGTGGTGGTAGTCGAGGAGCGTGGTGATCGACTGGTCCACGGTGAGGATCACGTCCCCGCCGCGTCCGCCGTTCCCGCCGTCGGGTCCGCCGAGCGGCTTGAACTTCTCACGGTGGACGGAGGCACAGCCGTGGCCTCCGTTACCCGCGGCGACGTGCAGCTCGACGCGGTCCACGAAGGTGGTCATCGGGTGTGCCTCCAGTTACTTACGGGATGTCTCTTGTACTGCTGTGCCCTATTAGAAACACGCGAAAGGCGGACCCGCCTTCCCACACGGGAAGTGAGGTCCGCCTCGCGAAGAATTCCGATCAGGCGACCGGAACGATGTTCACGACCTTGCGGCCACGGTGGGTGCCGAACTGCACCGAACCGGCCTGCAGCGCGAACAGCGTGTCGTCGCCGCCACGGCCGACGCCCGCGCCGGGGTGGAAGTGGGTGCCGCGCTGGCGGACGATGATCTCACCCGCGTTGACGACCTGACCGCCGAAGCGCTTCACGCCGAGCCGCTGGGCATTGGAGTCGCGACCGTTCCGGGTGGACGATGCGCCCTTCTTGTGTGCCATCTCTCCTCAGTCCCTTACTTCGCAGCCGCGGGGATCTCAGTGACCTTGATCGCCGTGTACTGCTGGCGGTGGCCCTGACGACGGCGGTAGCCGGTCTTGTTCTTGTAGCGAAGGATGTCGATCTTGACGCCCTTGTGGTGGTCCACGACCTCGGCCTGGACCTTGATGCCGGCCAGCACCCACGGGTCGCTGGTCACAGCGTCGCCGTCGACAACGAGCAGGGTCGAGAGCTCGACCGTGTCGCCAACCTTGGCAGTGGAAATCTTGTCAACCTCAACGATGTCGCCGACAGCAACCTTGTGCTGGCGACCACCGCTGCGCACGATGGCGTACACGCGGATCTCACTCTCTCGCTCGGGAACGGCACCCCCGCAGTCCAGCCACCCGACACGGGCAGCCTCTCCGGAGCACCGAGTGCCCTGGAGGAATGAGGTTTACGGGGATGTGGCGCGCCCATATCCAAGGACACGCCGACGGTCAAGGTTACGGGGCCGCCGTTCGGGGGTCAAACCGAGCCCTACAGGTACTCCTGCCGGAACAACCGCCGCTCGAGCACGACGGGCATCGCCGCGGCGACCAGGCCGTCCAGATCACCGCCGCTCCACCGGAACCCACGCCCGGCCAGGAACTGCCCGACCCTGAACCGGACGGCCGGATTGGAGTGCTCAAGGGCTTCCTCGAACCATCCGGCCGCGTTCGCGTGCTCCACCGTTCGGTCCGCCTCCCAGACACATGCTGTCGCCGCCAGGGCGAAATCGGCCTGGATCACCGGATCCGATTCCCTCTCGAAGGCACTCCTGAATCGCTGGAAATCCGCAGCGGGCGTCTCCGAAGCACTGCCCAGAAAAACGATGGCAGCCCCTCTGACATCCCTGGAAGCGCTGTTCTGCTCCTTCTCGGCGAGCGGCACCGCACGCAGCACCTCCGCACGCACCCGGGCTTTGAGAGGGCCGGCGGAATCGAAGACACCCTCGACCGAAATGATCGTGTCGAGGAGCTGGAGCGCAAACTGCTTCCATCGGAAATCCGGCAGCCCGAGCATTCCGCGCAGCGCCCGCACGGCCGGCACCGTCTCCTCCTCGACCGTCACCGCCGCGTAGCAGACGAGCTCGTGCAGGGCATGGGCAGCATCGATCGCCTCGTCCTCGCCGTCCGCACGAAAGAGCTCGTCCAACCCGACCTGGACCCGCCGGGCCACCTCCGGATCCACCTCGAAGGATCCCCACTCCACACCGAACGCGTCCACGAATCTCCCACTGATCCCGAAAAGGACGGTGCCTCCCGTGCGCCGCAAGGGCAGCACAGGAGGCACCCATTTCCCGAAGCCGTCAGAAGTCTATGCCCAGCCCCTTCAGCATCGCGTCACACTTGCTGAAGCACGGATCCGCCGGAGTGCCGTGTTTCGCCGCATCCTTCGCGAACGAGTTGAACACGAACACGGTTCTGATGGATCCGCCTCTGACAGCGGTCGCCGCCTGCTCGACACTGGCACCGGCATTACGAGCGCCGTTGTAGGCACTCAGCAGGCATCCCACCTCGGCGCAGCCGTAGTGCGAACGCTCACCGATCGCTTCCACAAAGCCCTCGGGAAGGTCTTCCGCCTTCCGGTGGACATTGTGCCCGTAGAACTTCTTGCCGGTGGAGTCGGTGTATTCGGACGCGTACTGCACGGACTTCTTGCCCGCCTTCGGCTGAAGGGAATCCGCGTACTTGGACAGCGGGTCGCAGTTGTGCACCAGGAGTGGGGACCGTCCGGCGAGGACGTAGTACGCGTGGATCCCGGTGATCGTCAGATCGTGCGTGCGCTGGCGCTTGTCGAAGTGGCGGTTGGCCGTGAGCTCGACGGTGTCGCCGGACGGGGTGCGCAGCTTCATGCCGGGTTCGAGGGCGCCGGCCTTGATCCACCGGTGCTCGGACTCGACCCAGAAGGGGTGCGTGACCGTGGCGACCAGCATCTCCTCGGTGCCGGACTCCGTCTCGACCGTCAGGTCCGAGAACTCCTTGTCGTCCTCGGTGACGATGGTCCCCGCGACCTCGCGGACGACTGTCCTCCCGGTCTTCGGATCGGTCACCGTGACCTTGTCGCCGAGTTCGACGTCCTCGATCGGTTTGGTGGAGCCGTCGGCCAGCAGGACCTTCGTGCCGGGCAGGAAGCTGTGGCACTCGGTCTTTCTCAGTTTCTTCAGGGCCTCCGCGGCCTTCGAGCGGGCCGCGGCCAGCCCGTCCTTGGCCTTGGAGAGGGCCTTGTTCGCCTTGAGGAGGTCCTTGACTCCGCCGATGAGGTCACCGACGAGGCCCACGACCCGCTTGGCGAGCTTGACGCCCTTGGCCCACTTCCAGGGCACGCCGTACTTGGCCATGATCTTGCCGGCGAGTCCGCCGGCGAAGCTGCCCGCGATGTTCAGCAGCGTCTCGCCGCAGGAACCCACGTCACCTGTGGATATGCAGTCAAGAGCCGCGTCGACACCGAGGATGTCCCGGACGATCTTGACGAGTTCCTTGCCGGCCGAGCTGATCCGCTTCTTGGCCGAGGACTGCTGGCTCTGGGCCTGGCTGACCTGCTTCGTCGCCTCGTGGACCTCCGCCCCCGCGGAGCCCGGCTTGCACAGGCTCCCGCAGTCCGGAGTGCCGCAGCCGAGCGCACCCGGGAAGAGTGCGCAGGTGGTCGAGGACACCAGTCCGCTCGGGTCGGACAGGGTGACCGGACTGTTGTTGGCGTAGGTGTAGCCGTTGATCTGCTGCGGCTGGGTGTAGTCGATGACCGGGTCGACCGAGACGAACTTGCCGATCGCCGCGTCGTACTCGCGCGCGCCGAGGTGGGTGAGACCGGTCGACGCGTCGATCGTGCCGCCGACGTATCCCTTCTCCCCCGGCCAGGCACCGGTGGCCTTGCCGCGCTCGACGCCGTACGGGTCGAAGCGGCGCTGTGAGATCGCGCCCGTGGCCGCCTCGACGGCGATCTCGCCGGTGCCGTGGTGGTCGGTGGCGAGGAAGGACAGCTTGTTGTCGTCGGTACGGACCGCGACGGTCTCGCCGGCGTACGAGTAGTACCGGGTCGCGGACTTCTTGGTGCCGTCGGCGGAGAGCTTCAGCTCCATGCCGGGCAGGTAGACCGTGGTCCCCGAGGTGTCCTTGCGCTGGACCCGGTTGCCGGAGGCGTCGTACAGGTACGTCGTCTCGGTGCCGCTCGCCTCCTTGACCTTGGTGAGCCGGCCGGCGTCGTCCCAGTCGAGCGTCTGGGCGTCGCCGCCGATCGTCCGCTTGGTGGTCGAGCCCGCGTCGTCGTACTCGTACGCGTACTGCTTCTCACCGGTCGGGGTCTTCTCGACGACCTTGGTCAGCTGGTGCGGACCGTCGCCGAGGGCGCCCGCGCCGCCGTACTCGTAGCTGCGCGTGATGTCCTTGGCCGCGTTCAGGCCGGTGTCGTGGTTGGTCTCCGTCTTCCGGTTGCCGATGGCGTCGGTGGTGTACGACTTCCAGTAGGCGGCGGGGCCGCCGAGCGCGCCCGTGCCGGGGGCCGCCTTGCAGGCGGCGGGGCCGGAGCCGTCGACGGGGCTGGTGGAGCCGAGCGTTCCGGAGCCGGCCGCGTCGGCCGCCGTGGACGTCGGCGTCCACCCCTCGGACAGCCGCTGCCGGCTGTCGTAGGCGAAGCACTGCACGTCCGGGGAGGTGCTGTTCGCCGAGTCCGAGATCGACAGGACGTTGCCGGCCTGGTCGTAGGAGTACGTCGACTGCTTCGCGGGTGCCGTCGCGCCGTAGACGTCCACGGTCGAGCGGGTGAGGCGGTCGGTGCCGGTCTCGTAGTCGAAGGTCTGCCACACCTTCTTGCCGGAGCCCGTGTACAGCTCCAGCTGCTGCAGCCCGCTGGTCTTCGAGTAGACCGTGTTGGTGACGTAGGAGGTGGTGCCGGTCAGTGTGGCCGGGCGCTGGAGCGCGTCGTAGCCGTAGGTCAGGGCCTCGGCGGGCAGGCTGCCGGCGGCGGGCAGGCCCGTCGACTGGACGGTGCCGTCCCGGTTGTACGTCGAGGTGAAGACGTATGTGCCGGCCAGCGAACCCTGCGACGCCGGCACCGAGTAGGCCGTCTTCAGCGGCTGGTAGAACTCGTCCATCGACTGGACGACCGACGCGAAGTACTCGGTCGGGGACACGTAGCTGAGCTGGGCGTACGCCTGGCCGAGCCAGCCGGCCTTGTCGTACCGGGTCTCGGTCAGCCGGGTCCCGGTACCGACGTCGCCCGTCCAGGTGCCGGTGACCCTGCCGAGCACGTCGTAGGACGTGGACGTCTTCTTGTCACGGCCGTCCCACTGGGCGATCGGCTGGTCCAGCTCGTCGTACTCGGTGCGGGACGTGCCCGCGTCCGGGTCGACGGACTTCTTCTTGCGGCCGAGCTGGTCGTACTCGTTGCGCCAGACGTTGCCCGCGTCGTCGGTGACCGTCTCCAGCTTGCCGGCCGGCGTGTACGTGTACTTCGTCGAGTCGTACGGCGTCGGCGAGACCGGGGAGGCTCCGCGATAGTGGCGGATCTCGGTGATGTCGCCCTCGGCGTCCGAGACCGTCGTCGCGGGCACACCGCCGACCGGCGGGTCGACGTGGGTGAGCTCGCCGTCGTACGTGGTCGTGGTACGCCACTGCTCGGCGCCGGAGACCGCGAAGATCTCCGCGGTGGTGCGGCCGAGGGCGTCGTACTCGGTCCGCGTCTGCGCGCCGACCTCGCCGTTGTGCACGATCAGCAGTTCGTCCGAGGCGGCGCCGGCCGCGTTGTACGTGGCGTTGGTCTGCCTGACCTGGCCGGCGCCGTCGTAGAACGAGTCCGCGACCATACGGGTGCCGTTCGCGCCCTCGGTCTGGATCTGGCGGGGGCGCAGCAGGCTGTCGTAGAGCTGGTACTCGGCGCCGTAGGACCCGTCGTTCTGGATCTTCTCGGTCTTGATCGAGGTGACCTTGTCCTTGCGGACGTTGTACGAGTACCTGATGCTCGGCGTCTGCGACTTGGCCCGGTCCGGGAGCCAGACCGAGGTCAGCCGGCCGAGGCTGTCGTAGGCGAGGTCGGTGCGCCGGGAGTTGGGGTCGGTCTGGCCGGTGGACAGGCCCCAGGCGGGGGCGTAGTCGGTGGTCGTGATGTGGCCGAGGGCGTTGGTCAGCTTGGTCTGGGTGAGCAGGCCGTTCGTCTCGGTGTAGTCGGTCCGCGTCGGGTTCTGCTTGGCGTCGTTCTGGATCTTGGGACGGCCGAAGTCATCGTACGTGGTGGTGCCGGTCACCTGGTACGTGGCGGTGGTGCCGTCGTGCGCGGTCATGCGCTCGGTCTTCGTCGCGTCGCCCTTGGCCGGGGCCGCGCCGAACGCGCCGTCGTCGTAGTAGGTGCGCTCGTCCGCGAGAACCTGGGTCCTGCGGTCCGGGGTGGCGGAGCACTTCACGGACACCTTCTCGCTGCGCGAGGGCAGCGACAGGATGTTCTTCGCGGTGTTGTCCGCGTACCACAGACGGGTGCAGGTGTCGTCGCCGGTCTTCGAGACGTCGGACTGGTCGTCGACCTCGATCGGGCGGCCGGTGCCGAGCGCCGTCTCGAAGGTCGTGGTCGACTTCGTCTGGCGCCAACTGCCGTTCGACAGCAGGCTGTAGCCGCGTTCCGTGTCGGCCTTGACGATGCTGGCGCGGGTGGTGCCCCAGCTCCTGGTCTGGGTCGCGGTGGTGTGCTTCCACGGCTCGCTGATCGCCTTCGAGATCATCTTGCCGCCGTCGTAGGTCGCGACCTCCAGCTCGTGGCCGGTGAACTCCTCGGAGTCGGTGTAGGAGACGCCCGTGGAGTCCTTGACGCTCACCGAGCGGGTACCGCCGGCGGGGTCGGCGTCGCCGTTCATGCCCTGGAGGTACGTGTAGTCGACGCGGGTCTTCTGGTCGTCGGCGCTGCCGGAGGTCACGCTGACCTTGCCGTAGCCCTGCCAGGCGCCCCAGGTGAGGTACTTCTCGTCGGTGATGCCGTCGGGCTCGGCCTTACGCCAGGCCGCGTCGCCCTGGTAGGCGTAGCGGGTGACGAGCTGGTCGCTGCCGCCGGTGCGGTCGGTCTCGATCACCGCCGACACGACGTACTTGTGGAACCAGTCGGTGATCGGCTCGATGTAGCCGGGCGGGGACCACTTCACCGGGTAGCAGCGCTTGGTGGACTCGCCCGGCTTCGGCAGGGCGGCCTTGGTGCACTCGGTGGGCGCGTAGTTGACGTCGAGCTGGGAGCCGGTCTCGCTGAGGACCGCCGAGAGGCGGAAGCGGTGGAAGGGCGCGATGTTGTCGCCGACCGCGTCGACCCGGTTGGCGAGCTGCTCGCCGAAGAGGTCGACGGTCGGCAGCTTGGCCGCCGTACCGGCCCGGCCCTCGTGCTCGATCTTCGACAGCCACAGCGTCTTGGAGTCGTCGCCGTTGTCGGTGAACAGATGGGTGAGGTTCCAGGCGTCCACGTCCTGGTAGGTCGTGGCGTCCTTGCGCGTCTGGGTGACGACGGACGTCAGCCGCTTGGTGGTGAAGAAGGTCTGGCCGACCGTGCACTTGGTGCCGGACTTGCACTCCTGGTCGACCGGGACGTCCGGCCAATGGGAGGCGTTGGCCGTGGTGCGCTTGCTCTCCGCGCAGTCGAAGTCCGCGGTGGGCAGGCAGCGTTCGGCCACGTTGAAGACCATCCGGGCCGGGGCCTTCGCCGCGTAGACCTGACCGTCACGCTGGCCGTAGTCGATGCGCTTGAGGTAGCCGCCGCGGTGGTACGCCGTCCCGTTGACGTCCGTCTTCCCGTTGAGGGCGTAGTAGTTGGTCTCGCGGTCGTAGAAGTAGGACATCACGTTGCCGTGGGTGTCCTTGACGTAGTCCAGGCTCCAGCGCCAGGCCTGCTGGCAGTGTGCCGAGGTGAAGGTGGCGTTGTAGCAGGGCTCACCGGAGTCGTCGCCGAAGACCGGCGCGGTCCAGACCGAGTTGGTCTCCTCGTTGCCCGTCGCCCAGCCCGGAAGGCGGTTCTGGCCGAAGTAGTACTCCGTGCCGTCGGTCGTGGTGACCCGCCAGTACTCGCCGTCGTTGTCGCCGTTCGTGGCGCCGGTCAGCTTCTCGACCTTGGAGCCCTCGTCGCCGGACAGCCGCCACTTGCCGCTGGTGTCGTCCTTGACCAGCTCGGAGGCGGAGCCGCCCAGCATCACCGTGGCGTTCTCGAACGCCCAGCACTGTTCCCCGGAGCCGTCGTGGCCGTCGTCGGAGCAGGGCTTGTAGCGGCGCTCGACGTAGCCGGGGTCGTAGGAGAAGCCCTCACCGATCCAGGAGCCCTGGTTGTTGGTCACCGCGGTGCGTCCGTCGGCCGACTGCGAGGAGTAGCCGAGACCGGCGGTCGGGGTCAGCCCGCCCGGGGTCGGGACCGTGCGCAGCGGATAGTTCCAGGAGAAGCCGCCGGAGGAGTTCGCGACCGTCCAACTGGCCGACGGGGCAAGGGCGGTGGCCTTGTAGGTGCCCTGCGCGCCGGAGGGTCCCGCCGCCACCGCCACCAGGGACGTCGCGTCGGTCGCCATGGTCGAGACGCCCTCGGCCGCGGCCGGAGCGGCGGTCACGTCCGCCGATACGGTGCCTGCCTCGACGTCATTGACGGTCTTCAGTTCCTTGGGCTGCTGCGGGCACTCCCTGCTGCCGGGCGTGGCGAACTCGGCGCAGGCCGGGAGCTGCACCAGGCGGAGCCGGGAGGCGTAGGAGCCGCCGAAGCCCTCCGCGAACTCCGAGTAGTCCACCGTCAGCCGGACCCTGCCGGCCTGGTCCGCGCCGTCCGCGCGCTCCACCCCGAGCAGAACGCCGACGCCGAGCTTCGCGGCCCTCTTGGGGTTCTGGACGTCCACCCGCACGGCGTCGGCGGCCTGGGCGGAACCGGCCTTGGACTTCGCCTTGGTGACCTTGACCGGCAGGCCGCCTGCCTCCGCGGTCGCGCCGAGCTTCACCCGGGCGCCGCCCTGCCTGGGCCACACCGCCTTGTCGAGACCCTTGACCGCGGCCTTGTGCGCCGGGTCGGAGGGGCGGGACTTCTTCTTCGCGTCGGACCCCTTGGCGGGATCCCCGTCGTCCTGGACGCCGGGGCGGCTGGTGCGGCCCCGGTCGCCGTCGTCGAGCGCCAGTGCCTGGACCGACGACGCCGACAGCGCGAGCGTGAGCCCGAGCACTGTCGCGGCCAACGCCGGTCCGGGCATACGGCGGCTCAGAGAGCGGCCACGGAAGAACATTCGGCAACTTCCTGATCGTAGGAGAGCGGCATGCAGAGCACGGGGGCGGGCCGGTGTCCGCCGGGTGCGCTCAACGCGCCCGGCCGACACCGGAGGTGACGGTTCGTCACATGTCGGGCAGGGCCGTCAGCGCGGCCATCTGCTGCACCGCGATCCGGTCGGCCGCACCGCTGTAGACGCGGACCTCGTCGATCGCGCCGGCGAAGTACTCGCTCGCCCCGCGCAGCGAACGGCCCACCTGGAGACCGCCGGTGGCGGACCACAGCGTGTCGTCCGTGCCGTAGGCACCGGCCACGAGCTGGCCCTCGACGTACAGCCGCACCGAGTTGGCGAAGGCGTCGTAGACGACCGCCAGGTGCTGGCCCGAGCCGCCGGTGTCGGGCAGCTCCTGGTCATCGGTGAAGGTGACGACCTCGGGGGCGGTGGCGTCGGTCCTGGCGACGGCCAGCTCCCACTGCTGCGTGGCCGCCTGGTAGCGGACTTGGAGCCGGTTGGCGTTCGCGCCCGGCAGGGACAGCACCGTCTGCGACTTCTCCGGATCCAGCGAGGTGAGCTGGGCGCGGGCGGTCACCGTGAAGCTGCTGTTGCCGGTGACCGGGGCGGTGGCGGTGGACGCGTAGTCACCGTCGCCGTCCAGGACCAGGTTGCCGTCGCCGACCAGGGCGGCGGTGTCGAACAGCGGGTCGGCCGGGCGGTAGATCGAGGCGTTGCCCGCGAGGGTCAGCACCTGGCCGCCGCCGGTCTCGGCCGAGGCACCGCCGGTGGCGTCGTCGAGCTGCCAGTACGCCTTGCGCTCCGGCTTGACGGTCATCAGCTCGGCGACCTGGGCGGGCGGCAGGACACGGTCGAAGACGCGGACCTCGGCGAGGTCGCCGGTGAAGTTGTCGCGGTAGCCGCTCTTGGCCGTGGCGCGGCCGATCTGCAGCGGGCCGTACGACTTCCAGGTCGAGCGCCGGCCGGCGGAACCCTTGAGGTCCTTGTTGACGTAGAGCTGGAGCTCGGGGCCGGTGCTCTTCTGGGCGTCGTACACGCCGGTCAGCAGCACCCACTGGTCCTTGACCGGGGTCACTCCGGTGGAGAGGGCCTTCCACTCGCCCAGGGAGTCCACGTCGTTGACCGGGACGGAGAACTTCCAGGTCTGCGCCGAGGCGTCGTAGCCGAGGGTGAAGCCGGGTTCGCCGGTGCCGTCCTGGCTGACGACCACCATGTCCCTGTCCAGCGCGGTGGGGCGTACCCAGGCGCTGACGCTGAAGCCCTTGGCCGTGTCGAGGACCGTCTCGCTGGCGTCGAGGTACGCCTCGGAGCTGCCGTCGAGGCGGGCGGCCTGGTCGACCTTGCCGCCGGGGCCCTCCACGCCGAACGTGACGGCGGAGCCCGCGGTCGCGGAGAACTCGTCGCCCTCGTCGTGCGCCTCGGTGTCACCGGCCTCGTCGGCGAGGTTCCACTGGGCGACGACCGGCGTGCCCTCGCTCACCAGGAACTCGTAGTGCGCCTTGGTGCCGGGGTTCTCCGCCTTGTCGACGGCGATCACGTCGACCCAGTGCCGGCCGGAGCGGGTCGGCATCCACTGCACGGAGGCCGGGCCGCCGGCCGCGGACGGGGTGGCGACGGTCGCCGGGCTCGCCGTGCTGTCGAAGGCGTAGCGGTACTTGACGACGTCGGTGTCCGGGATCTTGTCGTTCGGGTTCGGGGCGAAGGTGAAGGTGCCGTAGGTGCCCACGCCGTCGTGGTAGACGGTGTCGGACGGGTACTCCTTGGACAGCACGTTCGGCTTGCCGGGGTGGTCCGGGTCGTAGATGAACTCGCAGCGCTGTGCGGGGTCGCCGTCCGAGCTCCACGGGCCGTAGCCGTCACCGTCGTAGGCCCGCGCGCTCCAGTAGACGACCGTGTTCTTCGGGATCGAGGACTTCACGGTGTGGGCGAACCTGGTACCGGCCGTGGGAGACAGCCAGTCCGGGGTGGTGTAGGTGTACGAACCGCCGTCCCACTCCACCTTGAACTGGACCTTGACCTTGTCCGTCTGGCCGTTGCCGTGGTCGGGGTCGCTCGCGATGGCGTACAGCTTCGGCGGGACCTCCGCGTACTCGCGGCTCGCGCCCCACTTGCACAGACCACCGGGGTCCGTGGACATGTCGGACGTCTTGATCTGCCGCGGCAGGTTGTTGTACTTGACGGACAGGTAGGCGTTGCCGCAGATCCGCTTCCACTCGGCGAAGCGGGACTCGTCGGCGGCCCTGAGGCCCAGCGTCATCGAGTTCCAGCCGCCCGCGGCGGCCGTCTTGATCTCGCTGGTCAGCTCGCCGGTCTCGCCGCTCTCGAAGTGCAGGTTGGCCTGGCTGGAGCAGGAGGCCGGGGAGATCGCCTTGTCGACGGTCTGGAGATGGTCGTCCCAGTCGTCCGAGGTGTTGGACCAGTTGCTGGACGAGTTGAGGGAGTGGTTCTGGCCGCCGATCCGATAGAGCTGGATGGGCTCCGCGGTCGGGGAGGCACTGTAGATGTGCTCGACCCGGGCGGAGAAGGTGGCGCCCAGGATCTGCTTCCCCTTGTAGAAGGAGAGCGGCATCGTGAACATCACGCGGCGCACGCCGACGCCGTTGCAGGAGACCGGGTTGTAGTCGGTGGGGCACTTGCCGACGCCCGCGCTGCCGGAGTACTTCCAGTCCTGCTCGCTCGGCATCCCGGACATCACGCCGGTCCAGGAGGTGCGGGAGGTGGTGCGGGAGATCGGGTCGATGACGACCGGGAAGACGGTGTCGGCGCCCTTGAGGAACTTCTGGTCCGGTACGAGGCTGAGCCTGCCCTTGCCGACCTCGACGTCCAGCGGGGCGACCCGGCCGCCACCGCCCGGGCCCTCGAGGGCGGGCTCGGGGGCGGCTTGCGGGCCGGGGGTGGTGGAAGGGGTCGCTTCGCCCGTGCCCGCCGCCGACTTCAGCGCCTTCGCGACGGCCTTCGGCCCCTGCTTCCTGCTCGCCGCCTCCTCGACGGCGGCCGAGTCCCACATCGAGGGCCTGCCCGCCTGGAAGACGGTGCCACCGACCGCGGAGTCCTCCGCCACGATCGCCCCGTCGGTGCCCTCCGCGACCTTCAGGCCGTCGGTGGTCATCCCGAGGTCGATCCTGGCCAGCCGCGGATCGGCCGCCGCCTCGGGCGTCCTGACGACCAGCAGATGCCCGAAGCCGTCGGCCTCGGCGCGCACGGTGAGGTCGACGCCGGGCAGGACCTCGGCGTAGGTGGCGGTGTCGCCGTCCACCTCCGGCGCGGGCAGCTTGCCGTACGGCCAGGTCAGGGCGAACTCGCGGCCTGCCTTGCGCATCGTCACGAAGGGCTTGCCCGCCTGGCCGGCGGAGAGGCTGAGCTCGACGGTGGCGGCCTTCGGCCCCCAGGTGCCGTCGGCCCGCTTCACCAGCGTCTCGTCGACCGGGACCCACTTGCCGCCCTGGACCGTGCGCACCGGCTCGGTGTACTCGCGGGCGGTGAAGGTGCCGTCGGGCTCGGCGAAGATCTCCCGGCGCTCGGTGCGCGCGCCGACGACCTCGGTCCTCTTTCCGCTGTCCTTCGCGGCGGCCATCGCCTGCTGCTCGGTCACCATCGGCTGGTCGGCCGCGACCGTCGTCCGGTCCTGGCCCGTGCCGCCGCCCGGCAGGGCCGCCAGGGTGCCGGCGGTCACCGCACCGGCGACGGCGGCCGCGACGGCGGCGCGCACGAGCACGCCACGCCGTATCGATCTGTGTCTGTCTGCGGACACGCGTCCACTCTCCCGTTGGTTCAGCTCTGTCTCGGGTCGGGTCGTCGGCTGCTCACGCCGAGGGCGGCGCCGACCGTCCCGGTTGCGCGTGGGGCGAAGTCACCTGCCACGGCGGGCCGGTGACCCCTCGTCAGCGGACGGCCGCCCCGAAGGCCACATCCGTCGCCGGGATCCCGCCCTCGCCCGGCTTGATCGTCTGGGTCGGTGCGCCGCCCGAGGTAACGGTCCACGGGAAGCCGTGCACCGCGTGGCCGCCCGCCGGGCCGTAGGGGACGCCCACGTACAGCAGGGACGGGGTGGCGGCCAGGGACAGACCGGCGAGCATGCGGGACGCGGGCGTGCCGGGGATGCCGTGGCCGGGGCCGATCCACTGGTCGGCGGCGCCTGGGGCGCCGACGAGCGGGACGATCTGGACGCCGCCCTCGTCGGTGAACTCCTCGGAGGACTCCTCACCGGGCACACCGACGGCGACCTTGGTGGTGGCGGCGGTGGAGGTGGCGTTCGGGGAGGTGTTGACGGCGGTGAGCCGCTTGCCGAACATGTCGCCGGCCTCGGCCGCCTCGTCGACGTTCTCGGTGTTCTGGTCTATCCAGGAGACCTGGCTGAAGGTGCCGCTCGCGGTGAGCCGGAACACCTGGACGGCGCCCGCGTCGACGGTGGTCAGCAGGTCCTCGCCGGGGACGCCGACCACGAGCAGCGACTCGGTGGTGGAGGTGGCGCCGGACGCCCGGTACGGGACCATGGCGAGCGCGGCGCCGAACTGGTCGCCGACCTCTTCGGCACCGTTGACGAGGTCGTCGGCCTGGTCCTGGCCGAGACCGCCGAGCGGCTTCGGGGAGCCCGAGGTCAGGGCGTGGCTGAAGTAACCGACGCCGCCCGCGAAGGTCTTGGTGCCGAGCGCCTCGCCCGGCGTGCCGACCGCGAAGTGGGTGGGCGTCGCGGCGAGCGAGGCGCCGAAGCGGTCGTCCCGCTCGGCCACGCCGGACACGGCCCCGGCGGTCTCGGTGTCCTGGCTGACGCCGCCCACGGTCTGCGCGGTGCCGCTGACGTAGTAGAAGCACCCCGCGTCCTCGACGGTGCCGATCGACTCGCCGGGGCTGCCGATCAGCAGGAACGGCGTGCCGGCCGAGGTCTTCCCGGCCTCGACGGCGTATCCGACCCAGTCCTCCGCCTCCGCGGCGCCGGCCAGCGGCTTGTCGGTGCCCTGGAGGAACTCCTTGACGGCCTTGCCCGTACCGAGTCCGCCCGTGGCTCCGTAGATCACCTGTACCAGTCCCGCGTCGGCGACGGTGCCGAGGTCCTCGTACGGCGTGCCGACCACCAGGTCGCTGCAGCCGTCCAGGTCGGCGTCGTACACGGCCAGCGAGAAGCCGAACCGGTCACCCGTCTCGGGGGCGCCCGGGATGTTCTCCGGGGCCTGGGAGACGGTCGCGCTGCCCTTGCCGCCGCCGTACACGACCTGCACGGCTCCGGCCTTGGCCACGCCGTCGACGGTCGCCTCGGGATCGGCGATCGCCGTGTCCCTGACGCCATCACCGTTGAAGTCGGACTCGACCCCCGAGGGGCACGCGACGGCCGCGACGGCGGGCGTTCCCCCGGTCCCGAGCCCCCAGCTCAGCAGCGCGCTCACGGCCACGACGCCGGCAGCACGGCGCCACACTTTCCCCACCCTTGACACAAGCACCCCGTTGATAAACGAACATTAAAGAAGGTCAAGGAATCATCTATTGAGTGACGTGCACACGCAACAATCACCCTCATTACCGGAACATGACATAAATCACAGGTGTCGCACAGGTAACCCATGGGAATATCCACGGGTCCACACGGGGCCCGTATGCTCGCCGGACCAAGGCAGACACCGGAAGGCGAGCGAGTGAACTACAGGGTCCAGCCCAGCGCGCAGGTCGACGAGAGCGCCCAGATCGGCGCCGGAAGCAGCGTCTGGGACCTCGCGCAGATCCGGGAGGACGCCCGCCTCGGCGAGGGCTGTGTGATCGGCCGGGGCGCGTACGTCGGCTCGGGCGTGCACATGGGCGACAACTGCAAACTGCAGAACTACGCGCTCGTCTACGAACCGGCCGAGCTCGGCGACGGCGTCTTCATCGGCCCGGCCGTGGTCCTCACCAACGACCACAACCCGCGCTCCGTGGACCCCGACGGCAAGCAGAAGCGCGGCGGCGACTGGGAGGCCGTCGGCGTGAAGATCGCCGACGGGGCCTCGATCGGGGCGCGTTCCGTGTGCGTCGCGCCGCTGACCATCGGCCGCTGGGCGATGGTCGCCGCGGGCGCCGTCGTCACCAAGGACGTCCCCGACTTCGCCCTCGTCGTCGGCGTCCCCGCCCGGCAGATCGGCTGGGTCGGCCACACCGGCGTCAAGCTGACCGAGCGTGAGGGCGAGAACGGCGTGTGGGAGTGCCCGAAGACGGGCGAGTTGTACGACGAGAAGGACGGCGTCCTCACCGAACGCACGGTCTGAGCGGCACGGGACGCGACGCACCGTCCAGCAGCACCGGGCCCAGCACGCCGCCCCGCTCCTCCGGGCCCAGCACGCCGCCCCGCTCCTCCGGACCCTGCGCACCGCCCCGCAGCACCGGACCCAGCACACCGCCCCGCAGCACCAGGCCCAGCGCACCGTCCCGCAGCACCAGGCCCAGCCAGCCGCCCAGCACCTCCGGACCCTGCACACCGCCCCGCAGCACCAGGCCCAGCGCACCGTCCCATAGCTCTGGACTCAGCCAGCCGCCCAGCGGCACCGGACTCAGCCCGCCGGGCTGGGCTCCGGTTCGTGCGGCGGGCTCGGCTCCGGATCGCGGGCCCGGCGCCAGGCCCAGTGCCGGTCCACCGCCAGCGGCAGTCCCAGGACCACCGGCATCCACATCAGCACGCCGAGCCGGTCCGCCTCCTGGACCAGCGGATGGTTGCTGACCACGAACGCCCCGGTGAGCGCGGTCGCCGCGGCGAGCAGGCCCAGCCCTTCGCCGTACCGCCACAGCGCCCAGACCGCGAGGGCGGTCAGGGCCGGGAAGTACGGCAGCCCGGCCTGCTGGGCGGCCCAGTCCCGCCAGAACCGGCCGGCCAGGCTGAGCAGTTGGCCCCAGGGGTCGGCCGTCTCGGGCAGCCGGAAGTGATGGGTGAAGGTGTCCTGGAGGGTCACCTGCGCGGACGGCAGCGCCAGCGCCTTCATCGCCACGGCCACCGCAGCGGCCGCCACCGCCGACACTCCCGCCAGCACGGCCGTCCCCCGGTGCCGCAGCCGCCCCGGGACCACCAGGGCGCCCGTCGCGGCGACCGCCACGAACGCGGCCAGCACGAGCACCGACGAGTACCGGGTGACCGCGCCCACCCCGTACGCCAGGGCCGTGCAGGCCGCCGCCGTCGGCAGGGAACGGCGGCGCAGCAGCACCAGGCCGCCCCACAGCGCGCCGAGCGTGCACATCGTGAACAGCCCCTCGCTCAGGGCCTGGGCGCTCCACCAGCCGAGCGGACTGGCAAGGAACACCACCTGCCCGGTGAGCCCGGCGGTCCGCCCCAGCCCCGCACCGCGCCGCAGCAGCCCGAAGACCAGCAGCGAGCCGCCCGCGGCGGTGAGCAGCCCCAGCAACCACATGCCGTCGAGCACGCCGAAGGCGGCCACGAAGGGCGCCACGAGCAGCGGATAGCCGGGGCGGGCGGAGAAGATGGCCTGGTAGCGGGGGTCGGCCGTGGTGATGTCCGCCGCGTCGGCCCAGCGCTCGCGGCACTTGAGGTCGGCAGCGGCCTCCAGCGCCTGCTCGCCCCGGTGGTTCGTCGGCTGGAGCCGAGCCTCGTGCGCCTCCCGGCTCGCCCGGCTCGCGCAGAACGCGGCGAGCGCCGTGCGGTGCGCCTCTTCCCGGGAGGCACCCAGATACCGCTCGGCGGCGCGGGCGTACCGGTAGGAGTCGGGGAAGAGCGTCCACTGGGGGCCGGCGGCCAGCTGGAGGACGGCGTAGACGACACAGACCAGCAGCGGCAGGGCGGTCCGCCACCGGCGCGGACTCCTGGCGACGAGCGTCACGGCGGGCGCGGTACGGACGTCCGGCACGTGAGCACCCCCGGGAGCGATGGACGACAGGGAACGGCCCCGGCCGGGTGGCCGGGGCCGCATCGTACGACGGGCGGTGTCAGCCGCCGATCACCACCCGGCGCACGCCCTTCCAGGCCTCCGGGTCGGTGGTACGGCGACCGTCGACGAGCACCTTGACGTCCGGCAGGTCGGCCGGTGTCAGGGTGCGGTACTCGGCGTGGTCGGCCTGGAGGACGGCCGCGGTGACCGTCTCGCCGGCGTGCGGGGTGAGGCCGTGCGCGGTGAGCTCCTCGGCCGTGTACATCGGGTCCGAGACGAACGGGACCGCGCCGCGCGCCCTGAGGGCCTCGACGGTCGGGAAGACGCCGGAGAAGGCCGTCTCCTTCACGCCGCCGCGGTAGGCGGCGCCCAGCACGAGGACGTTCGCGCCGGTCAGATCGCCGTAGGCGGCCGCGAGCAGGTCGACGGCGTACTCCGGCATCGCGGCGTTCGCCTCACGCGCGGAGCGCACGACCGTCGCCGACGGGTCGTTCCACAGGTACATCCGCGGGTAGATCGGGATGCAGTGGCCGCCGACCGCGATGCCCGGCTGGTGGATGTGGCTGTACGGCTGCGAGTTGCAGGCCTCGATGACCTTCTTGACGTCGATGCCGTTCTGGTCGGCGAAGCGCGCGAACTGGTTCGCCAGACCGATGTTGACGTCCCGGTAGGTCGTCTCGGCCAGCTTGGCCAGCTCCGAGGCCTCGGCGGTGCCCAGGTCCCACACCCCGTTGGGCTGTGCCAGGTCGGCGCGCTCGTCGAAGTCGAGGACCTGCTCGTAGAACTCCACACCGCGGGCCGTCGACGCCTCGTCGATGCCGCCGACCAGCTTGGGGTAGCGGCGCAGGTCGGCGAAGACCCGGCCGGTGAGGACGCGTTCCGGGGAGAAGACGAGGTGGAAGTCCTCGCCCGCGGTCAGGCCGGAGCCCTCGGCGAGCATCGGCGCCCAGCGGGTGCGGGTGGTGCCGACCGGGAGGGTCGTCTCGTACGAGACCAGCGTGCCGGGCTTGAGGCCCTGGGCGATCGCCTTCGTCGCCGCGTCCATCCAGCCGAAGTCCGGGACGCCCTCGGCGTCCACGAACAGCGGGACGACCACGACGACCGCCTCGGACTCGGCGACCGCGGACGCGGTGTCCGTGGTCGCGCTGAGCAGACCGGCGTCGACGGCCTGCTTCAGCTTGACGTCCAAGTCGTGCTCACCAGGGAACGGCTCGACGCCGGCGTTGACCAGCTCGACGACCTTCTCGTTGACGTCCGCGCCGATGACCCGGTGGCCCTTGGCGGCGAACTGCACCGCCAGCGGAAGCCCGATCTTGCCGAGGGCTACTACACAGATGTTCATGGAGGGTGACTACTTCTTCCTCTTGGAACGGGACTTCAGCCGGGCGAGGCCCGCCAGCACCCGCTGGGCCGCGGTTGGCTTCGGGGGGTACATCTGCGCCGTGTCGACCACGACCCGCCCCTTGGGGTTGACCAGGGCCGACGCCCGGTACGGGTCGTCGTCGCGGCTCCACCGGCGGGCCAGCGGCATCGGCAGCCCCTTGCCGCGCACGGGTATCTCGTACGTCGAACCGGCCACGTCCAGGTACACGCGCACGCCCAGCTTGCCGGTGACCGGCTCCAGCGGAACGCGGGCCCGCAGCACCGTGACCCGCCCGTCGGCGGACGGCTCGACCTTCATCTCGCCCACCACGGGCGCGAGTTCGTGCCCGGACGGCAGCCGGCGCGCGCCCGCCTTGTCGGCGGACTTGGGCATCGCGCCCTTGACCAGGCGCAGCGCCACACCGGCGCCTTCGACGTCACCGAGGACCGGCACCCGTATCGAAGCCGTGTAGGCGAGCTGCTCGCCCGTCTGTTCCCACGCTGAGGACAGCAGCTCGGTGCCCTTGGCGAGGCGGCCCGGGACGGCCTCCCCCACCAGCTCGTACACCCGGTCGGGCACTCCGACACGGGGGTCGCGGAAGCCGGGGTAGCGGGCGTAGGCCCGCTCACCCTCCACCACGAACGGGGGCGCCCCGTGCTCCTTCTCCGAGGAGATGGCCCGGGCCAGCTCGTCGACCGCCCCGGCCCGCGCCAGCGCGATCCGCACCCGGCGCTTGACGTCCATGGCGTCCCGGATGCCGTCGGTGAAGTACGCGTCGGCGAGCCGGCCGATGCCCGCGCAGAGCTGCCGCTGCAACTCCCGGTCCAGGGACGGGAAGTCGTCCTGGACCAGCTTGGCCAGCTCCCAGGTGAAGTGCCGGCGCAGCAGGGCGTCGCGCTCCGGGCCCGCCTCGACGAGACCGGCCGTGAAGTCGACGATCTCCGCCGCCGCCCGCAGCCGCGCCAGATGGTCGGCGCGGTAGGTGATGTTGCTGGCGTCGCCGCGCTTGACCGCGTAGTAGCAGGTGTAGTCGGCCACCACCGAGATCTTCCGGGCGCGCACGCACGCCTCGATGGTGAACGGCTGGTCGCTGCCCACGGGCAGGTGCTCGGGGAAGCGCAGCTTGTGCGTCTCGACCAGCTCCCGCCGGAACAGCTTGGTGTTGGCCAGGGTGAACGGCAGCGCGGACTCGTACAGGCTGACGTCCGGGTCGTTCTCCTTGTACAGCGCCTGGTGCACGTAACGGCCGTTGGTGCCGACCATCTTGCCGACGACGACGTCCGAGTCGTTCGTGTCGGCGCACTTCACCATGCGCTCCAGGGCCTCCTCGCCGAGGTGGTCGTCGGAGCCGATGAAGTAGACGTAACGGCCGGTGGCCACGTCCAGCGCGCGGTTGCTGGGCGCCGCCGGGCCGCCGGAGTTGGGCTGGTGGATCACCTTGACGGTGTCCGGGTACAGGGCCGCGAACCGGTCCAGTTCCTTGCCGCTGGAGTCCGTGGAGCCGTCGTCGACGGCGACTATCTCCAGGCGTTCCCGTCCGATGCTCTGCCCGATCAGGGAGTCCAGACACTCCGTGAGGTAGGGCATCGTGTTGTACACCGCGACGACGACGCTGACGTCCGGTCTGCCGTTCATGCCTCCGCCTCCACCGGTCGGCGTTCCGCCTTCGGACGGACCGCGCTGCCCGGCACCAGCCGGGTGTAGACCTCGTCGAGCAGAGCGGCCTGGGCCTCCCAGGTCCACTCGTCGAGCAGGCCGTCCTTCTCGTACACGTTCCGGTAGCGGTCCGCGTCGGCGAGCACCGACTTGACCGCGCGTACGTAGTCCTCGACGTCCTCGGCCTTGAAGACCTCGCCCTGGCCGGTGTCCTGGACCATTTCGCCCATGGTCTTCACATCGCTGACGACCAGCGGCAGCCGGGCGTGCGAGTACTCGAAGAACTTGGTGATGAGGGCGATCTCGTGGTTCGGCCAGTGGTGGATCGGGATGACGCCGAGGTCCGCGGCCGACAGGAAGCGCGCCACCTGGTAGTGCGGCACGTACGGCAGGATGTGCAGCCGGTCGGAGACGCCCAGTTCCTCGGCGCGCTCGCGCAGGCTCCGCATGTACTCGGAGTCGGTGTTGAGCACGACGAACGCCGTGTGCACATCGGCCAGTTGGGGCAGCGACTCGACCATGATGTCGAGGCCGCGCTGCGGGGCGGCGGCACCGCTGTAGACCGTCAGCGGCACGTCGAGGCCGATACCGCACAGCTCACGCAGGTCCGGGACCGGCTCGGCGGCCTGCTCCGGGGAGAGCTCCGCGTCGGGCGCGTTGAGCACGACCGAGGGACGCTCCTCGAGACCGTGCCGCTCCTGGAGCATCCCGGCGAGCGTGCCGGACACCGTGGTGACGGCGTCGGCGTGCCGCGAGTACTCCAGCTCGTGCGCGCACTGCGCCTTGTGCCAGCGCGGATGCGGGTTCCACGGCTTGATGCCGGGCAGGAACTCGTGCGCGTCCCACACCAGCTTGACCTTGCCGCCGCGGGCCCGGGCGCGCAGGGCGGCGCGGGCGCCGACGCCGAGCATGCGGAAGTCGTTGGCGTGGATCAGGTCCGGGTCGAGCTCGTCGATGACCTTGCCGTACGCCAGCTCCAGGTCCCACAGGTGCGGTTCGAGCCGGCGCCAGCTGCGGTTGCCCATGGTCTTCTGCCAGAACGCGGTGGTGAAGCGGTCCAGCGGGCCTTCCATCTCCCTGCGGCGCCGGTCCAGTTCGGACGTCCTGCGCGCCCGCAGGTTCACCCAGGACTGCACGAACCGGGACGCCAGCCGCGGCAGCACCAGGCGCAGCCGGCCGAGGAACGACCCTTCCTGCCGGGCGAGGATCAGCCGGACGTTGAGATCGGCACGCCAGGCCTTCATCTTCTGCCGGCGGTACGAGGCCAGCGGCCCCGGCTTGTAGGCCAGCGGCGAGCGTAGTACGGCCCGGCGGTACTCGTGGCGGCGGCGGTGCAGCGGATTGGGCACCGGCAGCAGCCGTACCTGCGCCTTGCCGATCTCCCAGGTGATCTCGCTCTTCGCCTTCGCCTTCCCCTTGCCGAGCAGGATCACTTCCCACCCCGCGTCGGCGGCCGAGCGTGCTTCCTTCTGCACGCGCGAGTCGCCGTGCACCCCGTTGTCGACGAGCATGACGATGCGACCACGCACCGCGGGCTTCGCCGACCTGTTCTCAACTGCCATGTGTCGCCAGGTCCTCCGCCTGAAGGGAAACGCTGCGGTTGTGTGTAGCCGACTCCAGCACCGCCGCCGCCACCTGCACGGTCCGCATCCCCTGACGCAGGGTGCAGATGTCGGCGTCCTTGCCCAGCACCGCGTCCCGGAACAGCTCGTGCTCGACCAGCAGCGGCTCGCGCTTGGGGATGGCGAACCGGATCATGTCGCCCTCGGACACCCCGCGGAAGGCCTGGAGGGCCTCCCACTCGGTGGCGACCGCGGCGTTGGAGTGGAAGGTCAGGTCGGCGGTGAGGGTGTCGGCGATGAAGCAGCCGCGCTCCCCGGTCACCGAGGTGAAGCGCTCCTTGAGCGGGCTCAGCCAGTTCACCAGGTGGTTCACCATGGTGTCGTCGTCGAGGCGGCCCACCGCGGAGACCATGTCCTCGTGGCTGCGGCCGCTCTTGGAGACGGTGTGCGCGGCGATGGACACGTACTGGCGTCCGAGCACCCAGCCGGTGAGGTCGATGTCGTGGGTGGCGAGGTCCTTGACCACGCCGACGTCCGCGATGCGGTGCGGGAAGGGGCCCTGCCGGCGGGTCACCACCTGGTAGACGTCGCCGAGTTCACCGGCCTCCAGGCGGGCGCGCAGCGAGCGCAGCGCCGGGTTGCAGCGCTCGATGTGGCCGACGCCGGCGACCAGTCCGCGCGACTCGAAGGCCTCGACGAGGCGGCGGGCGCCGTCCACGGTCTCCGCGACCGGCTTCTCGATGAGGGCGCACACCCCGGCCTCGGCGAAGGCCAGGCCGACCTCCTCGTGGAGGTGGGTGGGGCAGGCCACGACCGCGTAGTCGACGCCGAGGGCGATGAGCTCCTCGACGGTGTTCAGGATCGGCGCCCCCTGGGAGGCGCCGAACTTGTCGCCCATCGGGTCGACGACGCCGACCAGGTCGACGCCCTCCAGACCGGACAGGACCCGGGCGTGGTGACGCCCCATGGAACCGAGACCGACGAGCCCCGCGCGCAACGGCTTCCCGACGCTCACAGCTGTTCCCCCAGGGTGTTGACGGCGGCGACGATCCGGTCGAGCTCGCTCGCGGAGAGCGAGGGGTGGACGGGCAGCGACACGACCTCGGCGGCGGCGCGCTCCGTCTCGGGCAGGTCCCAGTTGCGGCCCGCCTTCTGGTCCGGCTCCCAGTACGGCTTCAGCCGGTGGATGGGGGTCGGGTAGTAGACGGCGTTGCCGATGCCCGCCTCGGTGAGCTTCGCCATGGCGGCCTCGCGGTCGCCCCGGACCCGCACGGTGTACTGGTGGAAGACGTGCCGGGCGCCCTCGGCGACCTTCGGCGCGACCACGTTCGGTGCGCTGATGTGCTCGGTGAGGTAGGCGGCGTTGGCGATGCGCTGCTCGGTCCAGGCGGGGAGCTTGCCGCGCTGGACGCGGCCGATCGCGGCGGAGACGTCCGTCATCCGCACGTTGGCGCCGACGATCTCGTTGGCGTAGCGCTGCTCCATGCCCTGGTTGCGCAGCAGGCGCAGGGTGCGGGCGGTCTCGGCGTCGCCGGTGGAGATCATGCCGCCCTCGAGGCTGTGCATGTTCTTCGTCGGGTAGAAGCTGAAGGTTCCGGCGGCACCGAAGGCGCCGACCGGGATGCCGTACAGGGCGGCGGCGTGGGCCTGGCAGGCGTCCTCGACGACGGCGAGGCCGTGCTTGCGGGCGATCGCCATGATCTCGTCCATGGCGGCGGGGTGGCCGTAGAGGTGGACCGGCATGATCGCGGCGGTGCGCGGTGTGACGGCCGCCTCGACCGCGGCGGGGTCCAGGCAGAAGGTGTCGGCATCGATGTCGGCGAAGACCACGTCGGCGCCGACCAGTCGAACGGCGTTCGCGGAGGCGGCGAACGAGAACGACGGCACGATCACCTCGTCGCCCGGGCCGAGCCCGAGGGCCAGCAGCGACAGATGGAGGGCGGAGGTGCCGGAGTTGACGGCCACACAGTGACGCCCCCCGACCAGCTCCGAGAACTCCTCCTCGAAAGCGGCCACTTCGGGACCCTGGACGACCCGGCCACTGCGCAGGACGCGCACCGCCGCCGCTATCTCGTCCTCGTCGATCACGGGTCTCGCGGCCGATATGAACTCATGGGCGTCGGTCATCGACATCCCCCCTCCTCTACGGCGGCCTCTGGGGCGCACCACTCATGCCGTCGGGAAGGGCCATGTCGATGTTCAGCACGGCCGCATCCCTGGTTGCCCATGGCCGCCTGTAGGCGGATGGACAGTTCGTACACAGGACCTCGCCCCCACGAGGGCTCCTTGCGGGAAGTCAGCCGTGCCCGGCACGGGGGCCGGATGTGCTCGTCGGCTGCGTAACTAGTCCGCACGTTACCAGCACTTGGTCGGCAATTTTCCTGGGCGTTACGACAGTGAAATCACCTCCTGTGACTTTCCTGGTCACAGCGGGAACACAGCGCAACCTTGAGATGAACACAGCGTTACGCAAGGAGGAAGGGGTGGTCATACGACGGCACGGGCGCCCGGTGTGAACCGGACGCCCGCGCCGCTGTCGTTCCCGCTTCGAGACGGGTGTGGAGGTCAGTCCTCCGTCGAGGCCGAGACGGACGAGGCACTCTGCTGTGCCGCAGCCGTCTTCGCGGCCGTCGTCTTGGCGGCCTTCTTGGCCGTCGTCTTCTTGGCGGTGGCCTTCTTCGCGACCGTCTTCTTGGCCGCCGTCTTCTTGGTGGCGGCCTTCTTCGCGGTGGCCTTCTTGGCCGCCGTCTTGCGGGCCGTCTTCTTGGCCGGAGCCGCCTCCTCGACGCCCTCCGCCGCGACCTCGACGGCCTCTGCGGTGGCCGGGACGACCACGACGGCCGTCTCCTCGGACGCGGTGGGCGCGGTCTCCTTGCGCACCGCACGGCGCCGCGGACGGGCCGGGGCGGCGCTCTCGGCGGGCGCCTCGGCCGGAGCCACGGGCTCCGCCACGACGACCGGCTCGGCCTCGACGACCGGCGCGGTCTCGGCGACCGTCACCACGGCGGCCTCTGCCCCGGCCGGCGAACCGGCGGGCGCCGACACCTTCCGGGTGGCCCGACGACGCGTACGGCCCTTGGGCGCGGCCTCTTCGGACTCGGCGGCCTCGACCACCGGGTCCTCGGCGGCGACCGGCCGGTCCTGCGCCTCGGCGGCCCGCTCCGGCTGCACCGGACGCTCGGCCTCGGTCTCGGCGGTCACGTCCTGAGCGGTCGGCGCCTCGGCGTCGCGCTCCTGCGCGCGCAGGTCGTCCCGCCCGGCCGGACGCCGGTCCTCGCCCCTCGGCGAACCCGCCGGGGACGACGCCCGCCGACTGGCCCGGCGCCGCGAACGGCCACCGCGCACCGCGGCCTCCGCCTCGGCGACGCTGCTGTACAGCTCCTCGTCGGGCGAAAAGGCGGGCGCGGACAGCGCCACCGGCTCGGCCACCTCGGCGGCGACCTCCGCCTCGGTCTCCTCGGCCTCCGGAGCCTCCACGGCCACGGCGGCCTCGTGCTCGTGCTCGTGCACCTGTCCGTCGCCGCCCCGGCCGCGCTTCTTGCGCTTGCCGCCGCCACCGGCGGAGGTCGGCTGCTCCATGTGCACGATGACACCGCGGCCGTTGCAGTGGACGCAGGTCTCGGAGAAGGACTCCAACAGGCCCTGGCCGACCCGCTTGCGGGTCATCTGGACGAGCCCCAGCGAGGTGACCTCGGCGACCTGGTGCTTGGTCCGGTCCCGGCCCAGGCACTCCAGCAGGCGCCGCAGCACCAGGTCCCGGTTGGACTCCAGCACCATGTCGATGAAGTCGATGACGATGATGCCGCCGAGGTCACGCAGCCGCAGCTGACGCACGATCTCCTCGGCCGCCTCCAGGTTGTTCCTGGTGACCGTCTCCTCCAGGTTGCCGCCCTGGCCGGTGAACTTGCCCGTGTTGACGTCGACGACGACCATCGCCTCGGTCCGGTCGATCACCAGCGAACCGCCGCTCGGCAGCCAGACCTTGCGGTCCAGGGCCTTGGAGAGCTGCTCGTCGATCCGGTACGTGGCGAAGACGTCGACCTCGGAGGTCCACTTCGACAGCCGGTCGGCCAGGTCGGGCGCGACGTGCGAGACGTATCCGTGGATGGTCTCCCACGCCTCGTCGCCGCTGACGACGACCTTGGTGAAGTCCTCGTTGAAGATGTCGCGGACGACCCGGACGGTCATGTCCGGCTCGCCGTACAGCAGCGTCGGGGCGTTGCCGTTCTTCGACTTCTTCTGGATGTCCTCCCACTGCGCCTGGAGCCGCTCGACGTCGCGGCGCAGCTCGTCCTCACTGGCGCCCTCGGCGGCGGTGCGCACGATGACGCCCGCGTCCTCGGGGACGATCTTCTTGAGGATGGTCTTGAGCCGGGCCCGCTCGGTGTCGGGCAGCTTGCGGCTGATGCCGGTCATCGAGCCCTCGGGGACGTACACGAGGTAGCGGCCCGGGAGGGAGACCTGGCTGGTCAGACGCGCGCCCTTGTGGCCGATCGGGTCCTTGGTGACCTGGACGAGCACGGACTGGCCGGACTTGAGGGCGGCCTCGATGCGGCGCGGCCCGTTGGCCATGCCCAGCGCCTCGAAGTTGACCTCACCGGCGTAGAGCACCGCGTTGCGGCCCTTGCCGATGTCGATGAAGGCGGCCTCCATCGACGGCAGCACGTTCTGGACCTTGCCCAGGTAGACGTTGCCGACGTACGAGGTGGCCTGCTCCTTGTTGACGTAGTGCTCGACGAGCACGCCGTCCTCCAGGACGCCGATCTGGGTGCGCTCGCCGCTCTGGCGGACGACCATCACGCGCTCGACGGCCTCGCGGCGGGCGAGGAACTCGGCCTCGGTGATGATCGGGACACGGCGACGGCCCTGCTCCCGGCCTTCGCGTCGGCGCTGCTTCTTGGCCTCCAGGCGCGTGGAGCCCTTGATGGACTGCACCTCGTCGGACGGCTCGGCCTTCGGGCGCGGCTCGCGGACCTTGACGACGGTGCGCTCGGGGTCGCCGTCGCCGGGCTCGTTGTCACCGGAGGAGTCACCGGCGCGACGCCGACGCCGACGGCGCCGACGGCTGGAGCTGGACCCGCCGCCGTCCTCGGAACGGGCGTCCTCCTCGTCCTCCTCGTCCTGCTCGGCGGTGTCCTCGGCATCCTGCTCGGCCTGCTCCGCGGCGACCTCGTCGGAGTCCTCGTCCTCACCGGCGGCGTCGGCGGACTCGCCCCGGCGCCGGCGACGGCCACCACGGCGGCGGCGACGGCGCGAACCGGTCTCCTCGGCGTCGTCCTCACCGGCGTCCTCGGCCGACTCCTCCGCCTCGTCCTCGACCACGGTCTCGACGACAGCCTGCGGCTCGGCCTCCTCACGGAACCCGGCAGCCCCACGCCGACGCCGGCGCCGCGGACCGCTCTGCTCCTCGGCCGGCTCCTCGGGCTCCGCGACCTCGGCCTCGACCTCGACCTCGGCGGCCGCTTCGGCGGCGGCCCGCTGCGGCGTCTGGAACCTCGGCTCGGTGAACACGGGCGCCTGGAACACGGCGACGGCCGGACGCGCCGGACGCTTCGGCTCCTCTTCCTCGACACCTTCGTCGGCCGCGCCGCCCCGCTCGGGCTCGGAGAACCCGACGGCGGCCTTGCGAACGGAACGACGACGGGAACGACGGGGAGCGGCGTCCTCGATGGCGGCCTCCTCGGCAGCGGGTACTTCAGCGGTACGGGCGGCGGGCGCGGCCTCTTCGACGGCCGGCGCGGCCTCCACCACAGGGGCGGAGCTCTCCTCGGCAGCGGCCTCGGCCTCGCCGGACACCTCCGCGGGCGCGGACACCCGACGCGTGGCACGCCGACGGGTACGACGCGGGGCGGCGTCATCGGCAGCGTCATCGGCGACTTCTTCGACAGCCGGAACGGCCTCGTCGGCGACAGGCGCCTCGTCCTGCGCGGCCTCGACGGCGGCCGGAGCCCCGGCGGGCGCCGAAGCACGACGGGTCGCCCGACGACGCGTACGCCCGGCGGGCGCGGCCTCCTCGACAGCGGCAGGCGCCTCGGCGACGGCCTCCGCCGCCTCCTCCTCGACGCTCTCACCGGAAGCCACCGGCACCACGGTCGTCTCGGCGGCCTCGACCGGAGCCGGAGCCCCGGCAGGCGCGGAAGCACGGCGCGTGGCCCGACGACGCGTACGCCCGGCAGGCGCGGCCTCCTCGGCCGCACCGCTCACCGGCGCCTCGGCAACCTGCTCCGCCGCAACCGGCACCACGGTCTCGACCGCCTCGACGGCGGCCGGAGCCCCGGCGGGCGCCGAAGCACGACGGGTCGCCCGACGACGCGTACGCCCGGCAGGCGCAGCCTCCTCGGCAGCGGCAGGCGCCTCGGTCTCTTCGATGTCCTCAGCCTCGACCTCGGCCTCGACCGCCACCCCGGCGGTCTCGTCCTCGTCGGGCTTCTCGTCGACGTCGGCCGGTATGGCCGACTCGGTGATGTCCTCCGGAGTCCCGGAGGTGCCCCCGGCGGGCGGTCCCGCGGGGCGTGAGGCGGCACGGCGCCGACGACGCGGCGGCAGGGTGTCGCTCGGAGTGTTCAGTTCGGAACCCTCGGCGGGTTCGGTCGGTTCGAGCATGCGGGCTTTTCTCCCGTCAGGCTCCCGGGCGCCGCGCCCGGTCCGGCATCGATGACTCGATCGCCGTTGACGTCCGCGGCTCGCGCGATGCGCGGTGCCGCCGTTCGGGGCGCGGGCGCCGCACGGAAGCTCTCTGTGTCCTGTCTCGCCGGTTCCGTACACCCTGTTGGGTACGGCCTGGCGAAAGTCTTCTGGTCAGTGCGCTGCCCGACCCAGGTGGCTCCCGAGTACGAGGGCGGCGCTACGACGTCCGTCCTTCGCGGGACCTTCCTTACGCCGGCGCCTTCGCGGCGGCAGCGGTATCGGCCGTGGTTAGGGCCGTCGCTGCCTCGCGGTCGGGCGCGAGCGGGTCGGTCACCGTGCCGGTCTCTTCATCGAACAGCCCCTGCGCCAGCCTGGTCACCGCTGCGGCGACCGGCGGCGCCAGGTCGGCCACGGCGCGAAGACCGGACAGGACGTCGTCGGGTCGAACGGCAGGCGTCACGTGCCGAACAACCAGCCGCAGTATCGCACAGGGCTGGTCGGTCGGCCTATCAGCCGTTTCATTGTGCGTTTCCAGTTGTACGACCGCGGCCCGGGCGTCGAAGGTACGGACGCCGTTCTTGGTCGTGCGCTGGACCTCGACGGCCTCGGCGGCGTTGAACGCGCCGACGGCCCGCTCGGCCTCGGCCGCTTCCACGCCGTCCAGCCGCAGCTCCCACACGGAGGCGGTGAGCCGGTCGGCGAGCCCGGAGGTCCGGGCCTCGACGGCGTCGATGACGTCGAGTCCGGCGGGCAGTGACTCGTCGAGGAGAAGCCTCAGCTTCTCGGGATCCCGGGAAGCGGTGAGCGCGATCTCCAGGTACTCCGCCTCACTGCCCGTGCCGGTGGGTGCGGCATTGGCGTACGACACCTTCGGATGCGGCGTGAACCCCGCCGAGTACGCCATGGGCACCTCGGCGCGGCGCAGCGCACGCTCGAAGGCGCGCTGGAAGTCACGGTGGCTGGTGAACCGGAGGCGGCCGCGCTTGGTGTAGCGCAGTCGGATGCGCTGCACCGCGGGTGCGGGCGGCGGGCCTTCGGGCTGTCGCTTGCCCAGTGTCGCTCAGTCCTTCGTGAGTGCGGTCGTACTGCTACCAAGAGTACGTGTCTCACGGCCCGCCGGTTCCCGACGGTCGACGGCCTCGGTCCGGGCGGGCTCGCCGAAGACCATCCGCCGGAAGTCGGCCCGGGCCTGCCGTACGGACTCCCGGGCGGAGGCCAGGGCCAGCCGGGTGGCCCGGCCCACACTGCGCGCGGCCTCGGCGACGGGCCTGAGCACGGCGTCCCGGACGACGTGTCCGACGGGGGTGAGCACGGTCCGGTAGAACCAGCTCACGGGCTCGACGAGGATCCACCGCAGGAGGGTCCCGAGCGCCCGCCCCACGGCGAGCGAGATGCGCCCGGCGACCCGCCAGGCGTGCCCGAGCGCGTCCCCGACCTCACGGGCGACGACGGCGAGGACCTTCCCGACCGGCACGAGCACCCACCGCCACAGCGCCAGCGCGGGCAGGACGAGCAGGATCCGCGCGATCCAGTACAGGCCCAGGCCGATCCCGGTGACGGCCTTCTCCAGGAGCCACCCGATCCCCTTCGCGCACCAGGCGATCGCGAGCCCGACGGGCGTGAGCACCCACAGGACCGCCCGCCCGATCGGCGTGAGCACGCGCGCGTACAGCCAGGCCAGCCCGTCCCCCACCGCTCGCGCGGCCCACGCGAGGGCGTGCCCGAGGGGAGTCAGCACGTACCGATAGACCCACCCGGTGGGTATGACGAGAACCACGTTCCCGAGCCGGCCGAGCGCCTTGGCGACCGGCACGACGACGTACCGCCAGAGCCCGATCAGCGGCCAGACGAACAGCACCCGTCCGACCGGCCTGAGCACCGTGTCCCGCAGGAACCGGCCGGCCACGACGAACGCGTCCCACACCATCCGTACCGGCACGACCAGTACGAGCACGACGATCCGCACCGGAATGCGGATCGCGACGACGAGACATCCCTCGGGGCCGCTGTCCCTCGGCTGCGGTACGGGCGGTGCCGCCGGCTTCTCCAGATCCATACCGACGTAGACGCGCCGCCGGGCCCGCCCGGATCCGTCCGGCGGCCGTTCCCCTGTTTCTTCTTGGCAACTATTTCTTCTTGGCGACTTTCCGTCTGCGGGACGGTGACGAGGGCGGGGGTACGGCGGGCAGGTGGCGGGCGGAGAACTCGCGGTTGATCCCGGTCTGGCCGCGGATGCTCTCGGGGAGGTCGGGCATGGCGAGGAGCGTGTCGCAGGCCCTCAGCGCGGCCTTGTGGTCGCCCACCCAGTAGGCGGTGATGGAGAACTCGAAGAGCAGACCCCAGCGGTAGACCCAGGACCGGGTGAAGAGGAGGTCGTCCGGTTCGGGGCGGCCGACGGCGTCGGCGAGCAGGGCGTGCGCGGTGCGGTAGCGGCCCTTGAGGCGCAGTCGGGAGGCCAACTCGTAGCACGCTTCGAGGCGTTCGGGCCGCGCCTCCCAGGCACGGGAGAAGGCGTCCATCGCCCCCGGCCAGTCGTCGGTCGCCTCCGCCCGGAGGACTCCGGCCTCCAGGAGGGAGCAGTAGACCTCCTCCGGCCAGCCGCCCATCGCCGCGCGCCGCTCGTACAGTTCGACGGCCTCGGCCGGGTGGCCCAGGTCGCGTTCGGTGTTGGCGAGGTAGAAGACGGTGCGCGGATTGGCGGGGTCGCGGTCGAGTTCGCGCCTGAGCAGCCGGGCGTCCCGCTCGAACTTGTCGGTGCGGCAGCCGCCGTCGGCATGGTCCTCGATGACCAGCGCGTCCAGGTTCTCCTGGACGTCGGGCTCGTCCGTGCACGGGTATTCGTGGGTGACGCCCTCGTAGCGCCAGGCCCAGTCGCCCCGCAGCAGGTGCTTGAAACGGTGCTGGGTGCCCGGAGTGTCGTAACGCAGCATGTACGAGCCCGCCGTGAGCCGGGGCAGCGGGGCGTCCTGGCGGATGACGTGGTCGGCGTCGAGGGTGAGGAGGTAGTCGGCGCGGCCGCGGGCCCGCCGGATGTTGCTGGTGCGGTTGTGCCCGAAGTCGGTCCAGGGCTCCTCGTGCAGTTCGCCGGGGATGCCGTCGAGGGTCTTGCGGACGAGTTCCTGCGTGCCGTCAGTCGAGCCGGTGTCGGAGATCACCCAGGTGTCGACGAGGCCGCGGACCGAGTCGAGGCACCGTTCGATGACCTGCGCCTCGTTCTTGACGATCATGCAGAGGCAGAGAGTCTGCTGCTTCACGGTTCGCCAATCTGGCATGTCTGCGCATTCCGTCCCGGACATCCCCACACAAAATCGCCCGTCCGGCCCTGCCCGCTAGTCCGATCTACGGATAAATCTGCGCGTCCCGACCGGGCACGCCGGTCGCCGCCGGACGTCCGGGTCACCCTCGCCTCGGTGCCGGGAGCCGTCCCGGGCCGTCGAGGAAAGGAGCACAGAGATGAGTGCTGAGCACAGGACGTCCCCGCTGCTCGGGCCGCTGGCCCGGGACGGATTCAGGAAGGCCGGAATGCTGGCCTCCCTCACGCTGGTCCTCGCGACCGGCGTGGCCGCCCCCGCGGCCGCGGCGGCCCGCGACATCGGCGACCGGACCCCGACGGTCCGTGGCGGCGACGACCACTGCAAGCCGAACCACAAGCCCAACCACCGCGCGACTCCGCAGACCGGCGACCACGGCAAGGACGGCTGCAAGGGCCCGACGGGTCCGACCGGGCCCAGGGGGAACACCGGACCGACGGGCCCGACCGGGCACACGGGGGCGACCGGTGCCACGGGCGCCACCGGGCCGGCCGGGCACACGGGGGCGACCGGGGCGACGGGCGCTCAGGGAGCCACGGGAGCGCCGGGGGCGACCGGCGCTCCAGGTGCCACGGGAGCGCCGGGGGCGACCGGAGCGCCCGGTGCCACCGGACCCGCAGGCCCCACCGGCCCGGCCGGCGCCACCGGGCCCGCGGGACCGACCGGTCCACAGGGCATGACCGGGGCGACCGGTGCCACGGGTGCCGCCGGGCCGTGCTCCGACCTCGACGCCTACCACCCCCAGGGCAACGTCGAGTACCGGGCCGCGCTGACCGGCGGCCGCTTCTACGGCGGCATCCGTGACCTGAGCGGCAACGACGCGAACCCGCCCGTACTGTGGACCGACCTGAGCACCCACAACGGTTATCCCGCGGGCGGCGCCGCAGGGCTGCCGTGCGGCGCGGCCGTCGGCGAGCACCCGACGTCGGGGGGCATCCAGTTCGAGACGGTCACGACCACCGGGCGCGTCTACCGGATCACCTGCACCTTCGACAGCAACGGCATGCTCCCGGCGATCCTTCAGTGCGGCACCAACACGGGCAACGTCTGGGCCGAGGCGGCCAACCGGCCCGCCGTGAACGGGGTCAACGACGGCACCACTCCCACCCTCCCCTGACCTCCGACCGTCACGCCGCGGGGCGTCCGCGGGGAGCCTCGCCGCTCTCCGCGGACGCCCCGCGTGTGTGCGCTCAGACGGACGCGCACAGCGCCTGGTCGGCGAGCAGCAGGACGTGCCAGTACGCGTAGTACCGCGCCCCCTCCGGATGCCCCGTGAACTCGCAGTACTCGACGGCGGACGCGACCGCCTCGATCACCGGTTCGTAGGCCGCGCAGGGCACGGCGGCGGCCGTGGCCAGCTCACGGATGGCCTCGTGCGCGGCGGCGATGACCTCGCCCTCCAGCTCGGGCAGATGCTTGCTCAGTGACTGGTAGAACAGCTGGTGCTCGCGCAGTGCCGTCGCGAGGAGACCGCTCGACTCGGCCATGGGTCCTCCGTCAGGAGTTGCTGGGCTGGAAACCGACAGCGTGCCGCACGACTTCGATCATACGGCTGTCAGCACACGGAGGGCCGTCCCCGAACGGGAACGGCCCTCCGTCATGACGGGAAACCCGGGTTCCTCACCGGTGGTGCGGCGAGGTCAGGTAGTGCTGCCTGAGGAGCTCCTTTCCGTAGTCGTTGCCGTTGGGGGTACGGATGATGGAGTGGACGTGCTTCTGGGTGGGGGTGCCGCCCTGGGTGGCACCGTAGGCACCGGCCAGCGGACCCGGCGCCTGGCAGTCGACCTCCACCCAGACGACGGGGCTGTGGACGCGGACGTAGAAGGCGTCGGAGTCACCGGTGCCGCCGGCCCAGGTGACGTGGGTGTCGTCGAGGTACCGGCGCACCTCCTCCATCCGCACCTTGGCCACGTCCGCCTTGGCCCGGGCGACGAAGGCCTCGACGATGCCGAGGAGCTTCCTCTTCTGGGCCGGGTCGAGCGCGTCGCCGCGCAGGCCCTCGTACGCCTGGACGGTGTTGTCGGCGAAGGCGCCCGCCTTCATCGACTCGTTGGACTTGGTCGAGGAGGCGATCGCCACCGACTGCTGGGCGGACGTGAGGGAGTTGATGAAGGCCAGCGAGGCGACGACCTCCTCGTGGCAGACCGTCACCGTCTCGCCGTCGATCTCCATCGAGGTCGGCTCCGAGCCCCAGAAGCAGGGGCTCATCACGACCTGGCTGCCGAGGACGAAGTAGTTGATCACCTGGTGGTGGCCGTCGAACTGGAAGCCCCAGGGCTCGGTTTCGGACGGGGTGCCCATCAACGTCCAGTAGTAGGCGTCCTCGTTGAAGGAGTTCGTGTTGTTGATCGCCTCCCCCGCCGCCTGGTTGATCTTCCGGATCTTCTCCGAGGTCTCCAGGCCGTCGGCGCTCAGCGCGGCCTTCAACAGGGCGGTTCCCAGCGCCTTCTGATCATCCGTCAGGTCCGCCAGCGAGACGCCCTGGCGCTCGTAGGAGTCGATGTTGCTCCACAGCCGCCACTCGGTGGAGTGCACGGTGAACTGGGTGGCGGTCTTCTGGGTGTCGGTGAGGCCGTCCAGGAAGGCGTTCGCGGCGGTGATGACGGGTGCGGTGGCGACCTTCGTGGAGTGGATCGTGAACAGGTCGTCGATCCGCTTGCCGTCGGTGGTCAGGCCGAAGAAGTCCTCGGTGATCGTCTGGTTGCCGGGGCCTCCCGTTCCGCCGCCCGGACCGCCGCTCGGCGCGGGACTCCCCGAGGCGCCGGCGGTGGCGGTGCCGGTGGAGTCGTCCGCAAGCGCGACCATGGCTCCGGCGCCGCCCATCGTGGCGACGGCGGTGGCACCGGAGGCGAAGAAGACCTTGCGCATGAAGTTACGGCGGCTCGCGTGGGCGCGCCGGCCGGCCTCCTGCTCCGCGCTCTCCCCGGTGTCGAGCTCCGTCATCGTCGCGGCTCCCTTCGTCACGGGCCGCGTCCCCTGCGGACCGGCCACCGGGCGACCACCCTGGCGGGCCCAACTGAGGCTGCGCTGAAGCGGTTCGGTCACGACGGCCGCGGAGGACGCCGAAACGGCCGTACGACCTGCGTGCCTTTGAATCCGCTGGGTATTCAGGCGGCGCTGTTCGGCAGGGTCACCGTGAACTCGGTGTGCCCGGGCTCGCTCGCCACCTCGATACGGCCGCCGTGCGCCTGGGTGATCGCCGCGGCGATGGAGAGCCCCAGGCCCGAGCCGCCGCCCTTCGCGCGGGTGCGGGAGCCGTCGGCGCGAGTGAAGCGTTCGAAGACGGCGGGGAGGACGGCGGGCGGGATGCCGGGGCCGTCGTCCGCCACGCGGATCAGACAGCACGCGCGCGTGGCCTCCACGGCGACCGTGACCCGGGTGCCGGGCGGGGTGTGCACACGGGCGTTGGCCAACAGGTTGGCGACGACCTGGGTGAGCCGGGCCGGGTCGCCGGTCACGGTGGCCGGTTCGTCGAGGTGCAGGGCGAGCCGCCAGTCGTGACCCGCCCCGGCCGCCCGCGCGTCCCACACCGCCTCCGCGACCAGGGTCGCGAGGTTGACCTCGACCGACTCCAGCGGCCGCCCCTCGTCGAGCCGGGCGAGCAGCAGCAGGTCCTCGACCAGCCCGGTCATCCGGGCCGACTGCGCGGAGACCCGCCGCCACGCCTGCCGGGGCTCGATCCGCACCGTCTCCCGGTCCATCAGCTCGGCGTACCCGGCGATGGAGGCGAGCGGGGTGCGCAGTTCGTGGCTGGCGTCGGCGAGGAAGCGCCGCATCCGTTCCTCGGTCCGCCGCCGCACGGTGAGCGAGGACTCGACGTGGTCGATGAGGTGGTTGAGCGCGGCCCCGACCTGCCCTGCCTCGGTGGCGGGATCGGTGTCCCCGGCCGGAACCCGGGTGAGCCCGGCGACCTCCCCCCGGTCCATCGGAGCCCGCGCGACCTCCACCGCGGTGGCGGCCACCCGCCCCAACGGCCGCAGTTGCCGCCTTATCACCACCGCGCAGACACACCCCGCGACGGCGAGCCCGACCGCGGCGATCACCGCCTCGGTCACCGCCAGATCGTGGATCGTGTCCTGCACGCGGCCGGTGGGCAGCCCGGCCAGCACGGCCGCGTCGTCGCTGCTCAGCGCGGTCACGCGGTAGGTGCCGAGGCCGGGGATGGTACGGGTGTGCAGGGTGCCGTCGGCGGGGATCCCGGCGAGCGCGGCGCACTGGGCGGCGGTGAGGGACGTACGGTCGCCGCCCCTGGCGACCACCTTGGCGACGATGACGTGACCGTCGGACAACCGGGCCGCGACCGTGCCCGCGGGCTGCCCCTGCTCATTGAGATAGCTCAGGTCCGTGGCACCACCGATCCGGTACTGCGCGCCGCCCTGACTCCGCGCGGCCGTGTCCCGGACCCGCTGGTCGAGATCGTCCAGCAGCCGGTCACGCTGCACCAGGATCGTGGCGAGCGCCATGGCCGTGCATACGACGACCAGGGCGACGGTGGTGAACACCACCAGCCGCACCCGCAGCGAACGCCCCCTCCCCTTCAGGAACGTCATCTCCCGCCGTCCGCCGCCCTGATGACGTAACCCGCGCCCCGCACCGTGTGGATCATCGGCGCCCGCCCTTTGTCGATCTTCCCGCGCAGGCTGTAGACGTACACCTCGACGAGATTGCCCTCGCTCTCGAAGGAGTTGTTCCAGACCTCACCGAGGATCTGCGCCTTGCTCAGCACCTGCCGCGGATGCCGCATCAGATAGCTGAGCAGGTCGAACTCCTTGGCGGTCAGCGCGATCGGCGTCCCGGCCCGCTGCACCTGCCGCGTCGACTCGGCCAGCACCAGATCCCCGAGCACCCGCACGGGCTCGGCCGCGGCCTCCCGCTCGGCCCCGGCGCGGCGCAGCAGACCGCGCAGCCGCAGCATGACCTCTTCGAGGGAGAAGGGCTTGGTGACGTAGTCGTCCGCACCCGCGGACAGTCCGTCCAGCCGGTGCTCGAGGGCGTCGCGGGCGGTGAGCATGAGCACGGGCAGCTGCGCGTTCTCGTACCGCAGCCGCCGCAGCACGTGCACGCCGTCCAGGTCGGGCAGCATCCCGTCCAGCACGACGGCGTGCGGGGCACACCCGCGGGCCAGTGTCAGCGCACTACGCCCGTCCTCCGCCAGGAACGGCTGCCAGCCGGCCTCCACGACGGCCAGCGACAACAACTCGGTGAGCTCGGGCTCGTCGTCGACGATGAGCACACGCAGGGCGCCTTGACGGATTGCGGGGGCTGCGGTGACGGCAGACATGCACCGGATTCTGATCCGCCCGCCTGGGAGACGGCTGTGGACGCCCTGTCAGAACGCGGTGTCGCCGCTGGTCGAGGGGTCCGCAACCGCCACGACCAGGCCCTGATCATGATCAGGGCCTGGTCTGCGTCTCCGCCGCGGCGAGTGTCTCGGGACGCTCGTCGTCGCCGTGCCAGGTGGGCCAGCCCAGCAGGCGCGGCCGTTCGGTGACCCAGGCCCGCGTGTCCGTGCCGACCTCCGCGTCGATGAGGTCCTCCATCAGACCCCGGTAGCGCTCGACGAGGTCGCGGTGGGCGGGATCGGCGGCCAGGTTGTGCATCTCGGCCGGGTCCTGGTCACGGTCGTAGAGGACGACGTCGTTGTCGGCCAGGAGTTCTTCGGTGCCGGCCGGACGGTTGGGGTTCAGCGGGGAGAAGTAGCGGCCGAAGGTGTAACGCCGGTCGGAGTAGCCGCGCAGGAACCCGCGCTTGTTCCAGTCGGGCCGCAGGTCCCCGGCCGCGACGCGCTTCGGCGCCTCGGGGTCGGCGAACTCGAACCAGAACGAGGCGTCCAGGGTCGTGATTGACTCCACGGCGTGCAGCACCCCCTCGCGCACCTCCTGCCCGTGCAGCACCGGCATCAGCGAGTGGCCCTTCAACGCCGGGTGCCCGGTGGCGGTTTCCGCAGCATCGAGTCCCGCGATCTCCAGCAGGGTGGGCGCGATGTCGACGGCGGACGCGAGCGACTCGGTGCGGGCTCCGCCGGCCACATCCGGGTGGGCCAGCAGGAACGGAACGTGGAAGTTCTCGTCGTAGACCAGATTGCCCTTCTGCCGCAGGCCGTGCGAGCCCGCCATCTCCCCGTGGTCGGAGGTGAACACCACGACGGTGTGGTCCGCCTGCCCGGACGCCTCCAGGGCGTCCAGGACGGACTCGACGCTGCGGTCCACGTCGCGCAGGGCGTTGAGGTAGAAGTTGAGGCCGTCGTACCAGTGCTGGTCGTCCGCGACCGGCCCGAAGACCGTGTCGAGCATCCTGGCGTACTCCGCGACGGCCGGTGCCGCTCCCGAGAGGTCGTCGTGGAGGCTGGCGGGCAGGTCGAAGTCCCAGCGGCGCCGGTAGACGGGGATGTTCGCCGCCGCACGGGTCACCACCGCGTGGGCGAGCCCGAAGGGGAGCTGGACCTGGGGTCGGCCGCCGTAGTCGAAGCTCATGATGTCGTGCGGGTTGACGAAGTTGACCGCCATGAACCACGGCTTGTCCTGGGAGACGACCGGTGCCCGGTTGCGCAGCCAGCGCACGGCCTGACCGGCGATGACCGGGTCCAGCTTCAGCCCCGCCCAGGCACCCCCGTCGATGTCGCCCCAGTCGTTGAACTCGCTGAACCCGTACGGCTCCAGGGCGTCGGTGGTGGGCCCGGGGTTCTCGGGGGTGACGTAGCAGTTCGAGAGATGCCACTTGCCCTGGTACGTCGTGTAGTAGCCGGCGGACCGCAGCATCGTGCCGATCGTGCCCAGCGCGGGGTCCAGCGGGCGGATGTACGGCATGTTGTCGTTGTCGTAGATCTCGGTGAGGGGCAGGTGCTGCCCCGTGTAGATCACCGACCGCGCGGAACTGCACTGCGCCGAGGCGGTGTAGTAGCGCTCGAAGGTGGTCCCCCGAGCGGCGATCCGCTCCCGGGCGGGCAGGGAGAACCCCTCCGGACGGGGGAGGACGACGCGTTCCTCGTCGGTGACGATCAGCAGGATGTTGGGGCGTCTGGTCATGCCCGGCCCTTCGCTCACGGATCGGTGCGGTACGTGCCCGAATCTAGGCTCAGCGTTCGCCGCCGACCGCTCGGGAGGCGCTCCGGACGGCCGAACGGGTGACCGAGCCGACCGACATGACCACGCACTCCGGGTGAGCCGCCGCGGGTTGCGACAGGCTTGGTGGACACATACCCCCTACGGCGCCAACGGGGATGGATTCATGAGTGACACCGCCTGGACCGGACTCGCGGTGGCCGGAGTCACCGCCGCCTACGCACTCACGTCACGACGGCTGTCCCGTACACCGGTGTCCGCCGCGATGGTCTTCGTCGGCTTCGGCATCCTGATCGGGCCCGCCGCCCTGGACCTGGTGAGCCTGCGGCACGACAGCGAGCCGCTGCGCACCCTGGTGGAAGCCGCCCTGACGCTGGTGCTCTTCACCGACGCCACCACGGTCCGCCCGACGGACCTGCGCACCGGGGGCGCGCTGCCCGGGCGGCTGCTGTCGGTGGGACTGGTCCTCACCATCGGGGCGGGGTGGCTGCTCGCCTGGCCGCTCCTTCCGGGCCTGACCGGCTGGGAGTTGGCGCTGGTGAGCGCGGTCCTCGCCCCCACCGACGCGGCTCTCGGCAAGAGCGCCATCTCCGATCCCCGGGTGCCGAGTCTGGTACGGCAGGCACTCAATGTGGAGAGCGGACTGAACGACGGCATGGTGCTGCCCTTCTTCGTGCTCTTCCTGGCAGCCGTCCCGGGCACCACGTACGCGCACGAGGGCATGGCCGGGGCGTTCTGGCGTGCCCTGCTGCTCAGCCCGGCCCTCGGACTGGCGGTGGGAGGCCTCGGCGGGCGGCTCCTGACAGTGTCGGTCGACCGCGGCTGGGTCGCGGCGGACTGGCGTCAGATCTACGTCCTCGCGACAGCCGTCGGCGCCTACACCCTGGCCGTGGTCACCCACGGCAGCGGTTTCATCGCGGCGTGGGTGGCGGGGTTCGCCTTCACCTACGCCCTGGGCAGCAGCGGCCGTACGACCGTCGAGGTGGCACACACCACCGAACTGGCCGAATGGCTGGGCGGCCTGCTGGCCATGCTGAGCCTGCTGTTCTTCGGCGCCGTGCTGCTCGGTCCCGCTCTGCAGCACCTCAGCTGGCGGATCGTCGGATACGCCGTACTCAGCCTCACCGTGATCAGAATGCTGCCCGTCGCGCTCGCACTGGCCGGAACCGGACTCAGACGGCCGACGGTGGCGTACGTCGGCTGGTTCGGCCCACGAGGTCTCGCCTCGGTCGTGTTCGGGCTCCTCGTCGCCGAGGAGCACATCCACGGGGTCGAGCTGATCAGCCGCGTGGTCGCGGTCACGATCGGACTCAGTGTGCTGCTCCACGGGGCATCGGCGGCCCTGCTCGCCGCCGGTTACGGACGCTGGTACGAGCGTGCCGCCGCCACCGGGCCGGGCCTCCGGGAGAGCGTCATCACGTCGGTCACGGCTCGACGTAACAGGCTCGGTCCACTCGAACATCCCCCCGGCTGATCGTGGCCGTCACGGCCCACCGCGCACTCACCATCACCGCCGCGCAGATCCGCGCGGATACGGACAGGGCCCGAGTGGCCCCACAGGTGCCGCGGACGGCCTTCGGTACGGGCCGACCGTCACCTGCCCCGACCGGAAGCATCGGCGCACGCTGGCGGCATGACCAGCAATCGGACACCTCCGGGCAACGGATCATGGCACCCGAGAGGCTTCATGATCCTCACTCCGGCGCGGATCGAGGTCGCGGCCGGAGAGGAGTTCGCTTCGTCCGTGACCGTGTGGCCCGCCGGCCCGCGGCACGTCGTGAGCGCGTCGGCGGCCGCCGAGGCGCCCGTGCAGGTCGTGGTGAACGGCCACAAGGTCACGGTCACCGGGCGTCTCGGGCACGCCGGCGAGCAGCTCACCGTCCATGTGACCGTGCGGGACGGCGCGGACGTCGCCCACGACACCCTGACCATCGCGGCCGTCGACATGCACCGGCAGGAGGCGACGTCCACCCGTTCCGCCGCCCGCTGAGCACGGCGCGGTCAGCGGAAGCGGCCTTCTTCGAACGGCTCCGACCCGCTCAGGACTTGCCGCGACTCGCGGACTCGGCCTGGGCCATCGCTTCCGCGTCGGACTCGGCCACCGCCAGGGCGAAGCCGAGCGCCTCGGTGATGTGACCCGCTGCCGCCATGACACGTGCCGTGCCGACGACGGGGGCGATCGCCACGAGCACGTCCTGCACCTGCTCAAGGGTCAGGTTGGCCTTGACGGCGGGATCGACGTGCGCGAGATAGGAGATCGCCGGAGCGTCCATGGCCGCGAGCGCGGCGATACGGGTGAGGATGAGCGCTCCTGCATCCATGCCACAGCGCTCGATCGAGTCGAGTGTCATGGCAGCGAGCGTTTCCAGAACAGGTGCGTCGGATGTTGTAGGCATCTGAGAACCGCCTTCCCGTGCTGTGCGAGCCCATCCACCGTATTGGCCCGCCGACCCACGCGCACGCCGAGACGCCGACCGCCTCACTCACGTCAGTGAGCGTGTCCGCTGGTCGCAGCGTCCTTCTTGACCGTCAGCGGCAGCAACTTCTTGCCCGTAGGCCCGATTTGGATACTCGTGTCCATCTGCGGGCACACCCCACAGTCAAAGCAGGGCGTCCACCGGCAGTCCTCGACCTCTGTCTCGTCGAGGGCGTCCTGCCAGTCCTCCCAGAGCCAGTCCTTGTCGAGGCCCGAGTCGAGGTGGTCCCAGGGGAGGACCTCCTCGTACGTCTTCTCGCGGGTCGTGTACCAGTCGACGTCCACGCCGAAGGCGGGCAGCGTCTTGTCGGCGCACTGCATCCAGCGGTCGTAGGAGAAGTGCTCACGCCAGCCGTCGAAGCGGCCGCCGTCCTCGTAGACCGCGCGGATGACGGCGCCGATCCGGCGGTCGCCGCGGGACAGCAGGCCCTCCACGATGCCCGGCTTGCCGTCGTGGTAGCGGAAGCCGATCGAGCGGCCGTACTTCTTGTCGCCGCGGATCTTGTCCCGGAGCTTCTCCAGGCGCGCGTCCGTCTCCTCCGCCGAGAGCTGCGGGGCCCACTGGAAGGGCGTGTGGGGCTTGGGGACGAAGCCGCCGATCGAGACCGTGCAGCGGATGTCGTTCTGGCCGGAGACCTTGCGGCCCTCGGCGATCACGTTCATCGCCATGTCGGCGATCTGGAGGACGTCCTCGTCGGTCTCCGTCGGCAGGCCGCACATGAAGTACAGCTTCACCTGACGCCAGCCGTTGCCGTACGCCGTGGAGACCGTGCGGATCAGGTCCTCTTCCGAGACCATCTTGTTGATGACCTTGCGCATGCGCTCCGAGCCGCCCTCGGGGGCGAAGGTCAGGCCCGAGCGGCGGCCGTTGCGCGTCAGCTCGTTCGCCAGGTCCACGTTGAAGGCGTCCACGCGGGTCGACGGGAGGGACAGGCCGATCTTGTCCTCCTCGTACCGGTCCGCCAGGCCCTTCGCGATGTCGCCGATCTCCGAGTGGTCCGCGGAGGACAGGGAGAGGAGGCCGACCTCCTCGAAGCCCGTCGCCTTCAGGCCCTTCTCGACCATCTCGCCGATGCCCGTGATCGAGCGCTCGCGCACCGGGCGCGTGATCATGCCGGCCTGGCAGAAGCGGCAGCCGCGTGTGCAGCCGCGGAAGATCTCGACCGACATGCGCTCGTGGACCGTCTCGGCGAGGGGGACCAGCGGCTGCTTCGGGTACGGCCACTCGTCCAGGTCCATGACCGTGTGCTTGCTGACCCGCCACGGGACGCCCGACTTGTTGGGGACCACTCGGGCGATCCGGCCGTCGGGGAGGTACTCGACGTCGTAGAACGCCGGGATGTACACCGAACCCGTCTTCGCGAGGCGGAAGAGGACCTCCTCGCGGCCGCCGGGGCAGCCCTCCGCCTTCCACTCGCGGATGATCCGGGTCATGTCCAGCACGGCCTGCTCGCCGTCGCCGATGATCGCCGCGTCGATGAAGTCCGCGATCGGCTCGGGGTTGAAGGCCGCGTGGCCGCCGGCCAGCACGATCGGGTCGTCGAGCCCCCGGTCCTTCGACTCCAGCGGGATGCCCGCCAGGTCCAGCGCGGTCAGCATGTTCGTGTAGCCCAGCTCCGTGGAGAAGGAGAGGCCGAACACGTCGAAGGCGCCCACCGGCCGGTGGCTGTCCACCGTGAACTGCGGGACGGCGTGCTCCCGCATCAGCGCCTCCAGGTCGGGCCACACGCTGTACGTGCGCTCGGCGAGGACGCCCTCCTGCTCGTTCAGTACCTCGTAGAGGATCATGACGCCCTGGTTGGGCAGGCCGACCTCGTAGGCGTCCGGGTACATCAGCGCCCAGCGGACGTCGCAGGACTCCCACGGCTTGACCGTGGAGTTGAGCTCTCCACCGACGTACTGGATCGGCTTCTGCACATGCGGGAGCAGAGCTTCGAGCTGCGGGAACACCGACGCAGCGACTTCGGCAGGCATCTCGCGAACCTTAGGGTGCTGGACTGAACTGACAGGGGTGACCATCTAGCCTAACGCGACCACGGGACCACCCCGACCGCCCGAGCCCCACACCACGAGGCCGGCCTGCCCTCCCCGGCCCCGCCTCAGACCTGCACCCCGCCCTTGATCTCCGCCCACAGCCCCGGCAGCTCCGCCTCGTCCGCCGCCGCCCGCTGCTCCTCGCGCCCGTACAGCACCCCGTACGTGAAGGCGCTCTCCCCCGCCCCGTGCGCCTGTGCCGCGATCTCCCGAAGGGTCTCGCGGGTCATCACGCTGTCCTGGTGGTCGCCGAGCAGGTTCTGCAGCGCCTTCGCCGACTTCACCAGCGCGGACGCCGGGCTCCCGAGCGCCGGTACGGCCGCCTCCGCCGCGTACCGCGTCCGCTTGGCCTTCTTGCGCGCGTCGTGCAACGCCAGGTCGCGCTCGTGTCCGGCCGACTCCCCGAGCGCCTGCTCGACCAGCTCCGCCACCTTCCCGAAGTCCTTGCGTACGGCCTTGGCGACCACCTTCTCCGGCTTCCCGGCGGCCGCCTCGAGCAACGGCGGCTCCACGACCAGCGCGTCGAGGGTCTCCAGCAGTTGCAGGTACCGCTTTCCGTCGAGTACGGCGATAAGCCGCCGCCTCGATCCCCCGCGCCGGGCGTGCGCCCAGGTGCGCAGGCGGGTGCGGACGGGGCCGACGACCAGCGTCCGGGGCAGTTCGTCGAGGGCCGCCGTGAGGCGCTCGGTCAGCACCTCCTGGTCGCGGTCCACGCCGAGTTCCCCGGCCAGCCACTTCAGTTCCTCGCCGATCGGGTCGGTGACGGCGCGGTCGAGGACCTTGGAGAAGGAGCGGAAGGTGCTGCGCATCCGCCGGGTGGCGACCCGCATACGGTGCACGGAGTCGTACGTGTCCTGCCGTACCGCCGGGTCGAGTTCCAGGATCGCGTCCCGCTGCTCCCGGACGTACGCGAGGACGTGGTCGCCCGCGGTCACCGGATCCGGAGCGGCCCGCTGCTCCTTCTTGCGCTTCTTCTTCGGTGCCGTCTCCGCCAGCGCCCGGGCCAGCTTGGAGGAGGACTTGGACGGCCGTACACCCGCCTTGCGCAGCCGTTTGTCGACCTTGTCGAGGAACGCCGGGTCGCCGCCGTCGGCGAGTTCGACCTCCAGCTCGGTCCACTGTGCGGTACCGCCGTCGTCGGTGAGCCGCTCGGCGCGTACGGCGTCCACGCTGACCTCGGCGAGCAGCCGGCCGTCGGTGTCGACCAGGTCGCGGACGTCCCGCTCGGAGCGCAACCGGACCACGGGCCGCAGCTCGGCGTCCCGGATGCGGGCGCGGACGAGGGCGGTGAGGCTGCGCGGGACGGTCTCGGAGAGGGGGGCCTGGACCTCGTCGCGGACCCCGGGGCCGACCGGCAGCTTCAGGTGCCAGCCCGCGTCCGAGCCTCCGGTGCGGCGGCGCAGGGTGATGGAGGCGGAGGCGAGGCGCTGGTCGGGGGTGTCGTAGTAGGTGGCGTCGAGGTGCGCCACGCCCTTGTCGACCACGGCCGCGACACCGGCGACGCCGGTCAGGTCGGGCAGTCCGCTGTCGTCGGATTCGTACTTCCGCTCGATCTCACGCTTTGTGTCCGCCATGAACCGAATCTAGTGGCTATCGAGCCGGGACGACAGAGCCCACAATGGATGAACCCCGGGCAAACTCGCAGTAACCGCGAGGTGGCCGGGGTTCTCTGTCCACCGAAGTCAGGCGGACATGGGCCGTTGCACCCTGATCGACTGCAACAGGCCCACCGCCACCCAGACGGCGAACATCGACGAGCCTCCGTAGGACACAAAGGGCAGTGGCAGACCCGTCACCGGCATGATCCCGAGGGTCATGCCGATGTTCTCGAAGGCCTGGAAGGCGAACCAGGCGACGATCCCGGCGGCCACGATCGTGCCGTACAGCTCGGTCGTCTCGCGGGCGATCCGGCAGGCCCGCCACAGCACCACGCCGAGCAGCACGATGATCAGGCCCGCGCCGAGGAAGCCCAACTCCTCCCCCGCGACCGTGAAGACGAAGTCGGTCTGCTGCTCGGGCACGAACTGGCCGGTGGTCTGCGAGCCGTGGAAGAGCCCGGAGCCGGTCAGCCCGCCCGAACCGATCGCGATCCGCGCCTGGTTGGTGTTGTAGCCGACCCCGGCCGGGTCGAGCTCGGGGTTGGCGAAGGCGGCGAAGCGGTTGATCTGGTACTCGTCCAGGATGTGCAGCTGCCAGATGGCGACGCAGCCGAGCACACCGGCGGTGAGCAGGCCGAAGATCCAGCGGTTGGAGGCGCCGGAGGCGAGCAGCACGCCCAGGATGATGGCCACCATGGCCAGGACCGTGCCGAGGTCGGGCATGAGCAGCACGATCAGGATCGGGATGGCGGCGAGGCCGAGCGCCTGGAGGACCGTGCGGTGGTCGGGATACTGCCGGTCCCCGGCGTCGACCCGGGCCGCCAGTATCATCGCCATGCCCAGGATGATCGAGACCTTCACGAACTCGGCGGGCTGGAGCGAGAAGCCACCGCCCAGCACGATCCAGTTGCGGCTGCCGTTGATGGTGGCGCCGAGCGGGGTGAGCACCATCAGGACCCCGAGCAGCGAGAGACCGTAGAGGACCGGCACGACGTTGCGCAGCGCGCGGTGGCCGAGCCAGACCGTGCCGATCATCAGGGCGAAGCCGATGCCGGTGTTCATCAGGTGCCGGATGAGGAAGTAGTACTGGTCGCCCTGGTTGATCTCGGTGCGGTTGCGGGTCGCCGAGAAGACCAGGACCGAGCCGATCAGCGACAGCGCGAGGGCCGCCAGCAGTATCGGCCAGTCCAGGCGGCGGGCCAGCGAGTCGCGGGCGAAGATCCGCGTCCAGCCGGCGCGCTCGGGCCCGTACCCGGAGACGGAGAAGCTGTTGGCTCCGGTCATGTGAGCATCCTCCGGCTTCCCCTCCTGCGAGGCCGCCTGCGGGTGGTGCGGTTGGTCGCGGTGGGCGAGGCGGTGGTCGCGCCGGGCTGGGTCTCGTCCGGGGCGGTCGCGCCCTCCTCCTGGGCCTTCTGGAGGTCCTTGACCGGGTCCTTGGCGACCTTCGGGGAGTCGATCGTGCCGTCGGTCCTGACCTTCGGCAGGCCCTTCTGCGGGGTGGGCAGCAGCGCCTTCTTCTTGTCGATCGAGCCGTCGGCCTGGACGCCGTACAGAGCGTTGTAGATGCTGCGGACGGCCTCACCGGAGGCGCCGGAACCCGTACCGGCCTGGGCGATCGTCATGACGACCGTGTAGTCCTTGGAGTACGTGGCCAGCCACGAGGTGGTCTGCTTGCCGTAGACCTCCGCGGTACCGGTCTTGGCGTGCAGCTGGATCTTGTCCTGCGGCCAGCCCTGGAACTTCCAGGCGGCGGTACCGCTGGTGATGACGCCCGCGAGGGCCTTGTCCATGCCCTTGAGGGTGGCCTGGCTGACCGGCAGCTTGGCCTTGACCTGCGGCTTGATCTCCTTGACCGTCTTGCCGTCGGCGCTGACGATCGCCTTGCCGATGGTCGGCACGTACTCGGTGCCGCCATTGGCGAGCGCCCCGTAGATCATGGCCTCCTGGATCGGCGTGACGAGCGTGTCGCCCTGGCCGATGGAGTAGTTGATCGAGTCGCCCTCGCGCATCTTGTTGCCCTCGAGGCAGTTCTCGTACGCGATCTTCTGGACGTACGTGCCGTCCTTCTTGCCGGTCTTGCACCAGTAGGCCTTGTTGGCCTCCCAGGTCTTCTGCTTCCACGTGCGGTCGGGGACGCGGCCGGTGACCTCGTTCGGGAGGTCGACGCCGGTCTCCTTGCCGAGGCCGAACTGGTGCGCGGCCTTGTAGAAGTAGTCCTTGGGCTCCCCCTTCTTCGGGTTGATGCCGCCGTCCTTCTTCCACTGCTGGTCGGCGAGGCCGTAGAAGACGGTGTCGCAGGAGACCTCCAGGGCGCGGCCCAGGGAGATCGGGCCGAAGTTCTCGCCCTCGAAGTTCTTGAAGACCTGGCCGCCCACCGAGTACGAGCTGGTGCACGGGTAGCCGCCGTCCCAGACGTAGCCGGCCTCGACCGCGGCGGCCGTGGAGACCACCTTGAAGGTCGAACCGGGCGCGGACTGACCCTGTATGGCCCTGTTGAGCAGCGGGTAGTCGGAGTTCTTGCCGGTGAGCGTCTTGTAGTCCTTGGCGGAGATACCGCCGACCCAGACGTTCGGGTCGTACGTCGGAGCGGACGCCATGGCGACGATACGGCCGGTCTTGGCCTCCATCACGACCACGGCACCGGAGTCGGCCTTGTAGTTCTCGCCGGTGATCTTGTCGTACTGAGTGCGGGCGATCTTCATCGCGTTGTCCAGCTCGTACTCGGCGACCCGCTGGACGCGGGAGTCGATGCTGGTGACCAGGTTCGAACCGGGCTCGGCCGCATCGGACTTGGCCTTGCCGATCACGCGCCCGAGGTTGTCGACCTCGTACCGGGTGACGCCGGCCTTGCCGCGCAGTTCCTTGTCGTACTCGCGCTCAAGACCCGAGCGGCCGACCTGGTCGGAGCGCAGGTAGGGCGAGTCGGTGTCCTTGGCCTGGTTGATCTCGTCGTCGGTGACCGGGGAGAGGTAGCCGAGCACCTGGGCGGTGTTGGACTTGCCGGGGGCCGGGTAGCGGCGCACGGCCTCGGGCTCGGCGGTGATGCCGGGGAAGTCCTCGGAGCGCTCGCGGATCTGGAGGGCCTGCCGGGGAGTCGCCTCGTCGGTGATGGGGATGGGCTGGTACGGCGAGCCGTTCCAGCACGGCTTGGGCGTCTTGGCGTCGCACAGCCGGACCTTCTGCACGACCTCCTCGGGCTTCATGCCGAGGACCTTGGCCAGCTTGGTCAGGACGGCCTTGCCGTCGTCGCTCATCTTCAGCAGGTCGGTGCGGGAGGCGGAGACCACCAGCCGCGTCTCGTTGTCCGCGAGCGGCACTCCGCGGGCGTCCAGGATGGAGCCGCGGACGGCGGGCTGGACGACCTGCTGGACGTGGTTGCCCGACGCCTCCTTCTGGTACGCCGAACCCTCCCGGATCTGCAGGTACCACAGGCGGCCGCCGAGGGTGCCGAGCAGGGAGAGGACGAGGATCTGGATGACGACGAGACGGATCTGGACGCGTGGGGTCCGTCCGGTCTCGGGAATGTTGGTCACGGTGGCTGCCTCCCCCTTTCAGTGCGCGGATGTGTGTGCGCGTACGAATGATGAACGCGTGACCTGTGAAGCCGCGTTCCACCCCGGCGCACTCGTTCGAGTGAACTCGCGGGCCCTCACAGCCGCTTGACCCCCTTGATGCGGCCCACGCGGGCCGTGCGGGTGCGGGCCTTGGTCTTCAGGCCGCCGAGCCCACCGCGCTGGCCGCCGATCTTCAGGCCGGTGCCGGCGGAGATCCAGCCGGAGGAGATGTCGGTGGCCTTCTTGGACGAGGAGTTGGTCTCCGCGAGCGGGTCGTTCTCCGCGCGCCGGGCCAGCGCCATGATCCCGGGGACCACGAACGGGGCGAGCAGCAGGTCGTACAGGGCCGCAGAGAACAGCAGGCTCGTCAGGCCGACATGGCGGGCGGCGGTGTCGCCGACGAGGGCGCCGACCCCGGCGTACAGCAGGGTGGAGCCGATCGCGGCGGCGACCACGACGAGCATCGGGCCGGTGGCCGACTTGAGTCTGCCGTTCTCCGGTTTGACCAGGCCGGCGAAGTAGCCGATGACGCACAGCACGAGGGCGTAGCGGCCCGCCGCGTGGTCGGCCGGTGGCGCGAGGTCGGCGAGCAGACCCGCGCCGAAGCCGACGAGGGCGCCGCCGACATGGCCGTACACCATGGCCAGGCCCAGGACGGTCAGGAGCAGCAAGTCGGGTACGGCGCCCGGGAGATGGAGGCGGGCGAGGACGCTCACCTGGATCACCAGGGCGACGACGACCAGGGCCGAGGAGAGCAGGATCCGGTTGACGCGCATGGGGAACTCAGCTCCTACTGCTGCTCTTGCTGCTGGCCGTCGACGGGCGCATTGGCCGACGGGGTGACCGTGACGGTGACCGTCGGTGTGGGGGTCGGCTTGGGCTTCTTGGGCAGGACCGTGTCGCGCGGGTCCTTCTTCGGGGCCTCGACGACGACGCCGACGATGTCGAGCTTGGTGAAACCGACGTACGGCGTCACGTAGACGGTGCGGGTCAGGCCGCCCTCGGAGGGTTCGACGCGGGAGACCACGCCGACCGGGACACCGGGCACGAAGGGCTTGTCGGCCTGCGAGCCGAAGGTGACCAGGCGGTCGCCCTTCTTCACGTCGGCCTTGCCGTTGAGGAGTTCGACGCGCAGCGGCCGGTCGCCCTGTCCGGAGGCGAAGCCGAGCTCGTCGCTGTCCTCCATGCGGGTACCGACGGTGAAGTCGGGGTCGTTGGCGAGCAGGACCGTGGAGGTGTCGGGGCCGACGGTGGTGACCCGGCCGACCAGTCCGTCGCCGTTGAGCACGGTCATGTCCCGCTTGATGCCGTCGTTCGCCCCGACGTCGATGGTGATCGTCCAGGAGAAGCCCTGGGCCGCTCCTATCGCGATGACCTCGGCGCCCTTGATGCCGTACTGGCCCTCGGCCGACACGTTCAGCATCTTGTCCAACTGCTTGAGCCGGCTGGCGTTGCGGTCGTCGCTGCCGAGTTTCGCCTTGAGGGCCGCGTTCTCCTTCTCCAGGCGGGCGAGCCGGTCGTGCTTGGTGCCGGAGTCGCGGATCGCCGAGACGGCGTTGCCGACCGGGTCCACCGCCGACGACACACCGTCCTCGATCGGGCCGAACACGGTGGCCGCGGCCTGGCGGGCACCGTCGACCGGCGAGTCCTCCCCGCCGCGGATGTCCACCGTGATCAGCGCGAACGCGACGGCGATCAGCAGCACCAGGAGCAGCCGGCTCTCTCTCGTGTCCCTCACGTGCGGCGGCCGTGCCTTCCTCATAGGAATGTGCGGGTGTTCAGATGTCGGGGGTGCGGAGGCTTATGGGCGAGCTTATGCCTCTATATCAACGATCCGCCGTACGAGAGGAGATCATCTCGTACGGCGGAATCGAAGAGTTACTTCATCTGCGCGGCTGGGCGTCCAGCACCTGCTGGAGCGCCTCGAACTCCTCCACGCACTTGCCGGAGCCGAGCGCCACGCTGTCCAGCGGGTCCTCGGCGATGTGGATCGGCATGCCGGTCTCGCGCCGCAGCCGCTCGTCCAGGCCGCGCAGCAGCGCGCCGCCGCCGGTCAGAACGATTCCGCGGTCCATGATGTCGCCGGACAGCTCGGGCGGGCACTTGTCGAGGGTCGTCTTCACCGCGTCGACGATCGCGTTGACCGGCTCCTCGATCGCCTTGCGCACTTCGGCGGCCGAGATGACGACGGTCTTGGGCAGCCCGGAGACGAGGTCCCGGCCGCGGATTTCGGTGTGTTCGTCAGCATCGAGGTCGTACGCCGAACCGATCGTGATCTTGATCTGTTCCGCGGTCCGCTCACCGAGGAGGAGCGAGTACTCCTTCTTGATGTGCTGGATGATCGCGTTGTCCAGCTCGTCACCCGCGACCCGGATGGACTGTGCGGTGACGATGCCGCCGAGCGAGATGACCGCGACCTCCGTGGTGCCGCCGCCGATGTCCACCACCATGTTGCCCGTGGCCTCGTGGACCGGCAGGCCGGAGCCGATGGCCGCGGCCATGGGCTCCTCGATGATGTGCACCTGTCGGGCGCCGGCCTGGGACGACGCCTCGATGACGGCACGGCGCTCGACGCCGGTGATACCCGAGGGCACACAGACGACGACCCGCGGCCGAGCCAGATACCGCCGCTTGTGGATCTTCAGGATGAAGTAGCGGAGCATCCGCTCGGTGATCTCGAAGTCGGCGATCACGCCGTCCTTCAGCGGACGCACGGCAACGATGTTGCCGGGGGTCCGCCCGATCATCTTCTTCGCTTCGGCGCCGACCGCGAGAATTCCACCGGTGTTCGTGTTGATCGCGACGACGGACGGCTCGTTGAGTACGATCCCGCGACCCCTGACGTACACCAGCGTGTTGGCGGTCCCGAGGTCGACAGCCATGTCACGGCCGATGAACGACATTGAGTTCCCCATCAGGATTCGTCTGGCCTTCCTGGGAGCTTGAGGGCTTTTCAGGTCGGCGAAGTGGGTGCTGTGACGTGAAGGCTTCCATCGTAGACGCGCCTTCGCGAACACTGCGTGAGGGTCTTCGCCATTGTCAGCAGATGATGCGCGGCTCCGCTTCTGGAGACGGGCGTTCGGGGGTGCTCGTTCCCTCGATCGCCGCGCATATGCCGCCCTATGCCCGACCGGGGAAGAAGATCTTCACCTCGCGCTCGGCGGACTCCTCGGAGTCGGAGGCGTGGATCAGGTTCTCGCGGACGATCACGCCGTAGTCGCCGCGGATGGAGCCGGGGGCGGCGGCGATCGGGTCGGTCGGACCGGCCAGCGCGCGGACGCCCTCGATGACCCGCTCGCCCTCGACGATCAGGGCGACGACCGGGCCGGAGGCCATGAACTCGACCAGCGGCTCGTAGAACGGCTTGCCCTTGTGCTCGCCGTAGTGCTGCTCCAGCGTCTCCTGGTCCAGGGTGCGCAGCTCCAGCGCGGTGATCCGCCAATCGGCCTTGCGCTCGATACGGCTGATGATCTCGCCGGTCAGGCCGCGACGGACGGCGTCGGGCTTGAGCAGGACGAGGGTGCGCTGGGTCACTGCGGGCTCCTATGGATCATGGATCGTGCGGGGTGTTCGAAGGTTACAGGGCGTGTCGGGGCCCTTGTTACGCAGCGTCAGGTGTAGAGGAGCCCGGCTGCGCCGCCTGCGCCGCGAATCTCGCCTTCGCCTCGTCGATCTTCCGGCCGTAGTGGACCGAGGCCCACCACAGGGCCGCGAAGACCGCGCCCAGGAAGAACATCGTCGGGACGACGAAGCCGGAGGCGATCAGGGCGATCTGCAGGGCCCAGCCGAGGGCGATGCCGCCCGGCCGGGTCACCATGCCGCACAGCACCAGCGTCAGGAACATCGCGATGCCGCTGACCGTCCAGACCGTCGCCCCCGACAGGTCCGGGTCCTTCATGGCGACCAGTCCGGCGAAGCCGATCACGAAGAACTCGCCGATCAGGGTGGAAGCACAGAGCGTACGCACGGGTCAGCCCCTCCCGAGGAGCAGTCGGGCCTCGCCCACGGTGATGACGGAGCCGGTCACCAGGACACCGCCGCCGGCGAACTCGCCCTCCTCCTCGGCCAGCGTGATCGCGGCCTCCAGGGCGTCCGGCAGCCGCGGCTCGACCTGGACGCGCTCGTCACCGAACACCTCGACGGCGATCGCGGCGAGCTCGTCGGCGTCCATCGCGCGCGCGGTGGAGTTCTGCGTGACGACGATCTCGGCGAAGATCGGCTCGAAGGCCTCGAGCAGCCCGCGGACGTTCTTGTCGCCGCTCGCGCCCACGACCCCGATCAGCCGGCTGAAGTCGAAGGCCTCGCCGACCGCCTCGGCGGTGGCGCGGGCGCCGGCCGGGTTGTGCGCGGCGTCGAGGACGACGGTGGGAGACCGTCGTACGACTTCCAGACGGCCCGGCGAGGAGACCGCCGCGAACGCCTTCCGCACCGTGTCGATGTCGAGGGGCTCGGGGCGCTGGGAGCCGACGCCGAAGAAGGCCTCGACGGCGGCGAGGGCGACGGCGGCGTTGTGTGCCTGGTACGGGCCGTGCAGCGGGAGGTAGACCTCCTCGTACTCACCGCCCAGGCCGCGCAGGGTGAGTACCTGGCCGCCGACGGCGACCTGGCGGGCGACGACCCCGAACTCCAGGCCCTCGCGGGCCACAGTGGCGTCGACCTCGACCGCCTTCTTCAGCAGCACCTGCGCCGCGTCGACCGGCTGCTGGGCCAGGATGACCGTCGCGTCCTGCTTGATGATCCCGGACTTCTCGGTCGCGATGGCCGCGGTCGTCTCGCCGAGTCGGTCGGTGTGGTCGAGATCGATGGGGGTCACGACCGCCACATCGCCGTCGATGACGTTCGTGGCGTCCCAGGAGCCGCCCATGCCGACCTCCACGACGGCCACGTCGACGGGCGCGTCCGCGAAGGCGGCGTACGCCATGGCGGTCAGCACCTCGAAGAAGGACAGGCGGTACTGCTGCTGTCCGTCGACCATCTCGACGTAGGGCTTGATGTCGTCGTACGTCTCGATGAAGCGCTCGGCGGAGACGGGGGCGCCGTCCAGGCTGATGCGCTCGGTGATCGACTGGACGTGGGGGCTGGTGTAGCGGCCCGTGCGGAGTTCGAAGGCACCGAGGAGGGACTCGATCATGCGGGCGGTGGAGGTCTTGCCGTTCGTACCCGTGATGTGGATCGAGGGGTACGAGCGCTGGGGGTCGCCCAGGACGTCCATCAGCGCGGAGATCCTGCTGACCGAGGGCTCCAGCTTGGTCTCGCCCCAGCGGGTCGCGAGCTCCGCCTCGACCTCGCGCAGGGCCTTGTCGACCTCGGGGTCCTCGGGGCGGGCGGGGACGTCGGCGCTCGGGGCTCCGCCCTGGGTGCGGAGGGTGCGGCTGCCGGCCTCGATGACCGCGAGGTCGGGGTCGCGGTCGGTCTCGGCTTCGATGATCTCGTCGAAGGGGTCGCTGTCGGTCACGGGGCCAGTCTACGGAGGCCGACTGACAGTGCGCCCACGGCAAGGGGTAGCTGGTGTGGTGCGGCGGGTGCGGGCAAGCTGTGGCTGGTCGCGCAGTTCCCCGCGCCCCTGGTTGGCAAAGGGCCCCGGTGCCGACAAGCTCCGGGGCCTTCGCCTGCGTACAACGACCTACGCCTGCGGCAAGCTCTCCAGCTGGGCCTTGATGCGCTCGATGTCCTCGTCGGCCTTGGTCAGGCGGCCGCGGATCTTGTCGACCACGTTGTCCGGGGCCTTCGCCAGGAACGCCTCGTTGCCCAGCTTCGCCGTCGCCTGGGCCTTCTCCTTCTCTGCCGCCGCCAGATCCTTCGCGAGGCGCTTGCGTTCCGCCGCGACGTCGATCGTGCCGGAGAGGTCGAGGGCGACCGTGGCGCCCGCGACCGGGAGGGTGGCCGTGGCCGCGAAGGCGTCGCCCTCGGGCTGGAGGCGGAGGAGTTGGCGGATCGCCGCCTCGTGCGGGGCGAGCGCCGTGCCATCCAGGGTGAGGCGGGCCGGAACGCGCTGGCCGGGCTGGAGGCCCTGGTCGGCGCGGAAGCGGCGGACCTCGGTGATGACCTGCTGGAGGCTCTCGATCTCCTGCTCGGCCGCCTGGTCCCGGAAGCCACTGTCCTTCGGCCAGTCCGCGATGACGAGCGACTCGCCGCCCGTGAGGGTGGTCCAGAGGGTCTCCGTGACGAACGGGACCACCGGGTGGAGGAGCTTGAGGGTGACGTCGAGGACCTCGCCCAGGACCCGCTTGGAGACCTCGGCAGGCTCGCCGCCCGCCTGGAACGTCGTCTTGGACAGCTCGACGTACCAGTCGAAGACCTCGTCCCACGCGAAGTGGAAGAGGGCGTCGGAGAGCTTGGCGAACTGGTAGTCCTCGTAGAACGCGTCGACCTCGGCGACGACCGAGTTGAGGCGGGAGAGGATCCAGCGGTCCGTGGCCGACATCCGCTCCTGGGAAGGCAGCGGGCCGTCGACCGTCGCGCCGTTCATCAGCGCGAAGCGCGTGGCGTTCCAGATCTTGTTGGCGAAGTTGCGGGAGCCCTGGACCCAGTCCTCGCCGATCGGGACGTCGACGCCCGGGTTGGCGCCGCGGGCGAGGGTGAAGCGGAGGGCGTCGCTGCCGTACTTGTCCATCCAGTCGAGCGGGTTGACCGCGTTCCCGAAGGACTTCGACATCTTCTTGCCGAACTGGTCGCGGACCATGCCGTGCAGGGCGATGGTGTGGAACGGCGGGGTGCCGTCCATCGCGTAGAGGCCGAACATCATCATCCGGGCGACCCAGAAGAAGAGGATGTCGTAGCCGGTGACCAGGACGGAGTTCGGGTAGAACTTCGCGAGCGACTCGGTCTGTTCGGGCCAGCCGAGGGTGGAGAAGGGCCACAGGCCGGAGGAGAACCAGGTGTCGAGGACGTCCGTGTCCTGCTTCCAGCCCTCCGCCTCGGTGCCGGGCGGCTCCTCGTCGGGGCCGACGCAGACGACCTCGCCGTTCGGGCCGTAGAAGACCGGGATGCGGTGGCCCCACCACAACTGCCGTGAGATGCACCAGTCGTGGAGGTTGTCGACCCAGTCGAAGTACCGCTTCTCCATCTCCTGGGGGTGGATCTTGACCTTGCCCTCGCGGACCGCGTCGCCGGCGGCCTTGGCGAGCGGGCCGACCTTGACCCACCACTGCATGGAGAGGCGCGGCTCGATGGTGGTCTTGCAGCGCGAGCAGTGGCCGACGGAGTGGACGTACGGCCGCTTCTCGGCGACGATCCGGCCCTCGGCGCGCAGCGCGGCGACGATGGCGGAGCGGGCCTCGAAGCGGTCCAGGCCCTGGAAGGGGCCGTGGACGGTGATGACGGCGTGCTCGTCCATGACCGTGATGGCCGGGAGGTCGTGCCGCTGGCCGATCTCGAAGTCGTTCGGGTCGTGGGCCGGGGTGACCTTGACGGCACCCGTGCCGAACTCGGGGTCGACGTGCTCGTCGGCGACGACGGGGATGGAGCGGTCGGTCAGCGGCAGCTTGATGAGCTTGCCGACCAGATGCCTGTACCGCTCGTCCTCGGGGTGAACGGCGACGGCCGTGTCACCCAGCATGGTCTCGGCGCGGGTCGTGGCGACGACGATGGTCTCGTCACCCTCCCCGTACTTCATGGAGACCAACTCGCCGTCGTCGTCCTGGTACTCGACCTCGATGTCCGAGATGGCGGTGAGGCAGCGCGGGCACCAGTTGATGATGCGCTCGGCGCGGTAGATGAGCTCGTCGTCGTAGAGGCGCTTGAAGATGGTCTGGACGGCCTGGGACAGGCCCTCGTCCATGGTGAAGCGCTCGCGGGACCAGGCGACACCGTCGCCGAGGCGGCGCATCTGACCGCTGATCTGGCCGCCGGACTCGGCCTTCCACTGCCAGACGCGCTCGACGAAGGCCTCGCGGCCGAGGTCGTGGCGGGACTTGCCCTCCTTGCCGAGCTCGCGCTCGACGACGTTCTGGGTGGCGATGCCGGCGTGGTCCATGCCGGGCTGCCACAGCGTCTCGAAGCCCTGCATGCGCTTACGGCGCGTCAGGGCGTCGATGAGGGTGTGCTCGAAGGCGTGCCCGAGGTGGAGGCTGCCGGTGACGTTCGGCGGCGGGATGACGATGGTGTACGACGGCTTGTCGCTCTTCTCGTCCGCCTCGAAGTAACCCCGCTCTACCCAGCGCTCGTACAGCGGCCCCTCTACATCGGCCGGCGCGTACTGGGTCGGCAGTTCGGTGTCGGGCGCGGGTGGCTGCTGCTGAGCGTTCTCGGTCACGGGCCCAGTTTAGGGGTGTCGCGGGGGTGTCCCGAAACGCGTTTGTTCTGTAACGGTGCGCCCCCCGATGCCGTGTGTCTCCTGTGTCTGCGCCAGGATGTCGGGAACACATAAAGCATCTGGAGGGGAACCCAGAAATGAGCTACAACCAGCCGGGCCCGTACGGCGGGCAGCCTCAGCAGCCCGGACCGTACGGCCAGCCGGGACCGTACGGCCAGCAGCCGCCGCAGGCCCCCCAGCCCGGCTATGGCTACCCCCAGCAGACGCCTCCGGCCCAGCCCGGTTACGGCTACCCGCAGCAGCCTCCGCAGGGGGTTCCGGGGCAGCCTCCGCAGGGCGTGCCGGGGCAGCCGAACCCGTACGACCAGCAGCAGGCGTACGGGCAGCAGCCTCCGTACGGCCAGCCCCAGTACGGCGTCCCGCAGCCGCCCCCGCCGGGCGGTGGCGGCAAGAAGGCGGGCCTGATCATCGGGGCGGTCGCGGTTGTGGCGGCTATCGGGGTGGGGGCGTACCTCGTGCTCGGTTCGGGGAGCGGCGGCTCCGGTGGTGGCGGCAGCGTCGCGGACGACGGGGCGCACAAGCTGACCACGCCGGCCACCGTGCTCACCGAGTACAAGAAGTCCGGCAGCGACAGTGACACGATGACGAAGTCCGACCTCAACGACGCCAAGTCCTGGGGGGTCGAGAACCCCAAGGACGTCAGCGCCTCCTACGAGGTCAAGGACGCGAGCAACCCGCTGGGCGGCAAGATGCTCTCCTTCGGCGGCGTCTACGGCACGATCAGCGACCCGGAGAAGGCGGTGGACGGGTTCTTCGACTTCATGAAGAAGGACTCCAAGGAGGAGAAGGTCACCTTCGTCGGCAGCCCGAAGGCGTACAAGCCCGCCTCCCTCGACGGCGCTGTCCTGAAGTGCCAGGAAGCCAAGATCGACAACTCGGCGGCGGCGACCTCGGGCATGGCCAAGGAAATGAACGTGACCTACTGCGTGTGGGGCGACCACAGCACGCTCGGCTTCGTGATGCCGATGGAGTACTCGGACATCGCCGCGGGCAAGGCCACCGACCCCGCGGAGGCGGCCGACCTGACTGCCAAGCTGCGCACGGAAGTTCGCGTCAAGGCGTAGTCGCGACCAGACGCGAGAAGTGCCCGGCACCGCTTTCGGCGCCGGGCACTTCTTCGTTGTCGGAGGCGGCTTACGCCGTCTTCTGCTCCCCCGGCCCCCGCCCCCGCGCATCCCGCGGAATCAGCGTCGGGTTGACGTTCGAGTGGACGACGTCCGCCGTGATGACGACGCGGGCCACGTCCTTGCGGGACGGGACCTCGTACATCACGGACATGAGGACTTCCTCCATGATGGCGCGCAGGCCGCGGGCGCCGGTCTGGCGGAGGATGGCCTGGTCGGCGATGGCCTCCAGGGCCTCGCGCTCGAAGTCCAGTTCCACGCCGTCGAGTTCGAAGAGGCGCTGGTACTGCTTCACGAGCGCGTTGCGGGGCTCGACGAGGATCTGGAGGAGGGCTTCCCGGTCGAGGTTGTGGACCGAGGTGATGACGGGGAGGCGGCCGATGAACTCCGGGATCATCCCGAACTTCACCAGGTCTTCCGGCATGACGTCCTCGAACTGGTCCTTGGCCTCCAGCTCGCGCTTCGAACGGATCGTCGCGCCGAAGCCGATGCCCTTCGCGCCCGCCCGGGACTCGATGATCTTCTCCAGGCCGGAGAACGCACCGCCCACGATGAACAGCACGTTCGTCGTGTCGATCTGGATGAACTCCTGGTGCGGGTGCTTGCGGCCGCCCTGCGGCGGCACCGAGGCCGTCGTACCTTCGAGGATCTTGAGGAGGGCCTGCTGGACGCCCTCGCCGCTCACGTCGCGCGTGATGGAGGGGTTTTCACTCTTCCTCGCGACCTTGTCGATCTCGTCGATGTAGATGATGCCTGTTTCGGCTTTCTTGACGTCGTAGTCCGCCGCCTGGATGAGCTTCAGCAGGATGTTCTCGACGTCCTCGCCGACATAGCCCGCCTCCGTCAGCGCCGTCGCGTCCGCGATCGCGAAGGGGACGTTCAGCATCCGGGCCAGGGTCTGGGCGAGGAGGGTCTTGCCGGAGCCGGTGGGGCCCAGCAGCAGGATGTTGGACTTCGCCAACTCGATCGCGTCGTCACGGCCGCTGCCGCCGCCGTTCTCGCCGGCCTGGACGCGCTTGTAGTGGTTGTAGACCGCGACCGACAGGGCCTTCTTCGCCGCGTCCTGGCCCACCACGTAGCCCTCGAGGAACTCGAAGATCTCGCGGGGCTTGGGGAGTTCCTCCCAGCGCACCTCGCTGGTCTCCGCGAGCTCTTCCTCGATGATCTCGTTGCAGAGATCGATGCACTCGTCGCAGATGTACACACCAGGCCCTGCGATGAGCTTCTTGACCTGCTTCTGGCTCTTGCCGCAGAACGAGCACTTGAGCAGATCGCCGCCGTCACCGATGCGTGCCACGGTGTGCTTCCCCTTCGCCTGGGAGACGCCTAGATCCAGCGGCTCCTGGTGCTGCCTAATCCGACGGTACCTTGCCGGGCCCCCCGTTCGGGCCCCCTTGGCGCGGTTCACTTTGACGTGCAGCGTGTCAAAGCACACCAACCGTGCCAAGGGGCGGCAGACAATACAGCCTTCTGCTACTTCACAGCCGCGTTGTTCATCTTCCGGGTGGAGATGATCTGGTCGATCAGCCCGTACGAGAGCGCTTCCTCGGCGGTGAGGATCTTGTCGCGCTCGATGTCCTCGCGGATCTTCTCGATCGGCGTGGTGGAGTGCTTGGCCAGCATCTCCTCCAGCTGCGCGCGCATCCGCAGGATCTCGTTGGCGGCGATCTCCAGGTCGGAGACCTGACCGCGGCCGGTCTCGCTGTACGGCTGGTGGATCAGCACGCGCGCGTTCGGCAGCGCCATGCGCTTGCCCGGCGTACCGGCGGCCAGCAGGATCGCGGCGGCGGAGGCCGCCTGACCCATGCAGACCGTCTGGATGTCGGGCTTCACGAACTGCATCGTGTCGTAGATGGCCGTCAGCGCGGTGAAGGAGCCGCCGGGGCTGTTGATGTAGACCGAGATGTCCCGGTCGGGGTCCATCGACTCCAGGCACAGCAGCTGCGCCATGACGTCGTTGGCGGAGGCGTCGTCGATCTGCACGCCGAGGAAGATCACGCGCTCCTCGAAGAGCTTCGCGTACGGGTCGTACTCGCGGATGCCCTGCGAGGTGCGCTCGACGAAGCGGGGGATGACGTAACGGGACTCCGCCGTGGGACCCGTGTACTCGGCGCGTGTGCGGTCGTACAGGCCGCTGCCGGGGAAGTCGTTCACTGTCTCTCTCCTAGGAGCTTGGGCGGTCGGCTGGGGGCTGTGCGGGGGTCTCAGGCCCCGGTGCCGCCGCCGCCCGGCATGTTGGCGGCCGTGGTGATGACGTCGTCGATGAGGCCGTACTCCTTGGCCTCGTCGGCGTCGAACCAGCGGTCGCGGTCGGAGTCGCGGGTGATCTGCTCGAAGGACTGACCGGTGTGCTGCGAGGTCAGCTCGGCCATGCGCTTCTTGGTGTGCAGCAGCCGCTCGGCGTGGATCTTGATGTCGGAGGCCGAGCCGGCCAGGCCGGCGGACGGCTGGTGGATCAGGATCTCGGCGTTCGGGAGCGCGAAGCGCTTGCCCGGGGTGCCCGCGCTGAGCAGGAACTGGCCCATCGAGGCGGCGAGGCCCATGGCGATGGTCACCACGTCGTTCTTGATGTACTGCATGGTGTCGTAGATCGCCATGCCGGCCGTGATCGAGCCGCCGGGGCTGTTGATGTAGAGGTAGATGTCCTTGTCCGGGTCCGCGGCAAGGAGCAGCAGCTGTGCGGTGATCTTGTTCGCGATGTCGTCGTCGACCGGCTGGCCGAGGAAGATGATCCGCTCGTTGAGCAGCCGGTTGTAGACCTGGTCGCCGAGGCCACCACCGATGGAAGGCTCGCCGGCGGCGGAGGGCATCAGATTCGTCACGTATCCACCTGCTCGTCTTACGACGGCGCCGGGCCGTCTCACGTTTGCCTTCGGGGGCGGGAGCCGTTCGGGGACTCCACTGCCCTCGTATTCATGGACCCTAACGCGCTGGTCCCTTCGGGGAATCCCGGTAAGGGGGGTGTTCGCCGGGGGCGTAGTCCCCCGGGACGCGACGGGCCCCCGGGAAAGTCCCAGGGGCCCGTCTTACGTCCGTCAGGAGCGCCGTGGGTGTCAGCCCTCGGTCTTCTCCGGCTCGGCGTCCGTGGCGTCGGCCTCCGTCGCCTCCGCGGCGACCTCGGCGGCCGTCTCGACCTCGTCCTCGTCGTCCAGGTCGACGACCTCGCCGTTGGTGTCCTTCACCGTGGCGGCCTCGACCACGACGGCCAGGGCCTTGCCGCGGGCGACCTCGCCGACCAGGAGCGGAACCTGGCCGCCCTCGACGACCGCCTGGGCGAACTGGTCGGGGGACATGCCGGAGGAGGCGGCACGGCGCATGAGGTGCTCGGTGAGCTCCTCCTGGTTGACGTTGAGCTTCTCGACCTTGACCAGCTCGTCGAGGACGAACTGGGTCTTGATGCCCTTGACCGCGGCTTCCTTGGTCTCGGCGTCGAACTCCTCGGCCGTCTTGCCCTGGATCTCGAGGTACTTCTCGAGGTCGAGGCCCATCTGGCCGAGCTGGTGGTGCTCCAGGTTGTGCTTGCGGGTGTTGATCTCGTCCTCGAGCAGCTTCTCGGGGACGGGCACCTCGACGAGCTCCAGGAGCTTCTCCAGGACGCGCTCCTGGGCCTGGGTGGCCTGGTCGTACTGCTTCATGTTCTCGAGGCGCTTGCGGCTGTCGGCCTTCAGCTCGTCGAGGGTGTCGAACTCGGAGGCGAGCTGCGCGAACTCGTCGTCCAGCTCGGGGAGTTCGCGGGCGGCGACCTGGGTGACCTTGACGGTGACCTCGGCCTCCTTGCCGGCCGCGGAGCCGCCCTTGAGCTCGGAGGTGAAGGTGGTCTCGGCACCGGCCTCCAGGCCCTTCACGGCCTCGTCGATGCCGTCGAGGAGCTCGCCGGAGCCGATGGTGTACGAGACGCCCTCGGCGACGCCGTCCTCCAGGACCTCGCCCTCGACCTTGGCCTGAAGGTCGATGGTGACCACGTCGCCGTCCTCGGCGGCGCGCTCCACCGGGGAGGTGGAGGCGAAGCGCTCGCGGAGCTGCTCGACCGACTTGTCGATGTCCTCGTCGGTGACCTCGACCGCGTCGACCTCGACCTCGATGCCGGAGTAGTCCGGGATCTCCAGGCTCGGGCGGATGTCGACCTCGGCGGTGAAGTTCAGCGTCTCGCCGTCCTTCAGCTCCGTGATGTCGACCTCGGGCTGGCCCAGGACGTCGATCTCGGCCTCGTTGACCGCCTCCGTGTAGAACTTCGGAAGCGCGTCGTTGACCGCCTCCTCCAGAACCGCACCGCGGCCGAACCGCTGGTCGATGACGCGCGCCGGGATCTTGCCCTTCCGGAAGCCCTTCACCGTGACCTGCTGGTTGATCTTCTTGTACGCCGCGTCGAGGCTGTCCTTGAGCTCCTCGAAGGGCACCTCGATGCTGAGCCGAACCCGGGTCGGGTTCAGGGTCTCCACGGCGCTCTTCACGGTTCGGTCTCCTTGGGGCTGACTTTAGGGATCGTGCCCGGCACAGAGACACACGGGCATGCAGCTTGCATAGTAACGGCAGCAGCGACACGCCCCAAAGGCGATCACTTCGATGCGATCACGGCGATCATGGTCGGGGTGGCGGGATTTGAACCCACGGCCTTCCGCTCCCAAAGCGGACGCGCTACCAAGCTGCGCCACACCCCGTCTGGTGCGACACGTAGGGTACATGCCCGCAGGCAGTGCGGCTGCCGCATTTACCGAGGCCCCGTGTGCGGTCCGGGGCGGACGGGAACGGGGTGTGCGGCGGAGGGGGGCGACCCGCTACGATGCCTTCAGTGCCGCGGTCGGCTGACCTGCGGCGCGTGCTGTGCGGGCGTAGCTCAATGGTAGAGCCCTAGTCTTCCAAACTAGCTACGCGGGTTCGATTCCCGTCGCCCGCTCTCGGTGCCGAAGGCCCGGGTGAGAGGCCGTACTCCTCTCCCCGGGCCTTCGGCGATTCCGGATGTGGCCCGCCTGTGTGATCACCTGCGCCTGCTTGCGCGATCCATGGGGCGGGAAACGCGATCCATGGGGCGGGAAAGAGGACAGATGCGCGGAATGGGGGCGGTCACGGCCGTGATCGCGGCGGCCGTGGTGTTGACGGCCTGCGGCGGCGAGAAGGGCGGGACGGACGGAAGGGCCGATGCCGGGGTATCGACGTCCGCGTCGGCCGCGGTGAGCCGTGACACCTTGCGCGAGGACATCCGGGCGGCCGTCGGCGCCGGAGGGTTCGGGCAGCCCGGGTTCGTCGCCGCGAAGAACCTGCTCGGGCCCTGCGACGTGGGGGCCTTCGTGCGGGTGGGGGGCGAACCCGATGCGACGGCCGTCGGCAAGGTGGCCGCTGCGCTGAAGGGCCGCGGCTGGGAGGAGAGTCTGCGGCGGTCGTCGGGCGCCATCGACCAATGGGCCCTGGAGAAGCAGGGCTGGCTGCTGACCCTGTCGTCCGGAACCGTCTCGCTGAAGGCCGTCTCCTCCGGCCCGGCGTCCGAGGAGCAGGCGCGGGCCAAGCCATTCCAGGGGCTGGTGTTGCGAGGGGTCGGCCCCTGCCGGACGTGACGCGGGCGCGGTCGGCCCGGGGCGCGGCGCGAGGGCGCGACGCTCGGGCGTCCCGGGGTCGGCTCAGAAACTGATCGAGTTGATCGTTTCCGCTATCGAGTCGAGGAAGCGGTTGATCGACGGGGCCATGCCGGTCGACGCCAGGAAGAAGCCGAAGAGCACCGCGACGATGGCGGGGCCGGCCTTGATCGATCCGCCTCGGATCAACACCACCAGGATGATCGCCAACAGCAGCACCACTGACAGTGAAATGGCCACAACTGATCACACACCCTCGGTCGGTCCGCTCTCCCGGCCCGGAGGTGCCGGCTCCGCACACCCCCGCCAGAACCATCGTGCCACCAACAAGCCCCGCGTATGCGGCGGGTGGGGCATCGGCGCCCACACTGTGCCCTACCTTTGCCCGCGCCATGCACGCGATCCGGCGCCGAGATCGCCAACCGGCGCCGCCCGCACGGCAATTCGAGGGGGCACCCGCACAGGTAATTCAACGGGTTCGTTTCCATGTCCACACAACCCGTTCGCAGATATTTCGAATTGTTGCCACAGGCACATCAAATGGCCCTGATTGTCAGGATTCATCCTGACTAAAAGGTGCATAAGGGCAGGAGGTGACGCCGACCTGGCGATGCCAACTTCCCCAATTCCTGGGTACTCGAGGCCGAAAAGCAGGAATGACGTGCACGGTTTTACGGAATCACACAGACGACGCTAGGGTGCCTCAGATGTTTCACGCCGCCTCGTCCCTCGGTCAGCAGAGAACTCCGTTCCCCTCAGCACAGTCGCCGCGGCAGGCCCAGCCCGGCAAGCAGCGTGACGCCTTCTTCGACAACGCGAAGTACCTGGCGATCGTGCTCGTGGCGATGGCCCACTCCTGGGAGCCGCTGAAGGGCGACAGCCGCGTCCTGGAGGGCGTGTACACGGTCGTGTACACCTTCCACATGCCGGCGTTCATCGTCATCTCCGGCTACTTCTCCCGCAGCTTCGACATGCGCCCCGACCGCCTGCGGCGGCTGGTCACCGGTGTCCTCGTGCCGTACGTCGTGTTCGAGACGGCGTACTCCCTCTTCAAGCGGTACGCCGACCACGACCCCGGCATGGACGTCAGCCTGCTCGATCCCTGGTACCTCACCTGGTTCCTGGTCGCCCTCTTCATCTGGCGGCTGACCACCCCGCTGTGGAAGACGGTCCGTTGGCCGCTGCCGCTCGCGCTCGGCGTCGCCATGCTGGCCTCCGTCTCCCCCGACATCGGCGACGACCTCGACCTGCAGCGCGTGCTCCAGTTCCTGCCGTACTTCGTGCTGGGGCTGTGCATGCGGCCCGAGCACTTCCGGATGGTCCGTACGCGCCGGGTGCGGATCCTGTCCGTGCCGGTCTTCGCGGCCGCGCTCGCCGTCGGCTGGTGGGCGGTGCCGCGCATGGACACCGCGTGGTTCTACCACCGGGACTCCGCCCAGGAGTTGGGCGCGCCGTGGTGGACCGGGCCGGTCATGACGCTGGCGCTGTTCGGCTGCTCGCTGCTGCTGACCGCCTGCTTCTTCGCCTGGGTGCCAGGCCGGACGATGTGGTTCACGGCGCTCGGCGCGGGCACGCTCTACGGCTACCTGCTGCACGGTTTCCTGGTGAAGGCCGGGGACTTCTACGGCTGGTTCGACCACGAGTGGATGCACCGGCCGCTCGGCGAGATCCTGGTGACGGTCGTCTTCGCGGCCGCGGTCACGCTGCTGTGCACCAGGCCCGTGCAGCGAGTGTTCAGGTTCGCGATGGAGCCCGAGATGAAGTGGGCGTTCAAGCCGGACGCGGCGGAGTTGGCGCGGGCGCGGGAGCGGCAGAAGGTCCCCGCCTGAGGGCTCACTGACCCAGACCGAGAAGTGCGCGCATGTGTGCGTACTTCTCGGTCAGTCTTTTGCGGGTCGGCTCGTCGTCGAGGCGGGCCAGGCGAGCCGGGTCCGCGTTGTGGGCCAGGTCCGCCTGCTTGACCAGGAGCGCGCCCGGGGTGGTGAGGATGCGCTCGGCGTACGCCTCGCCCGGCTCCCCGGCGCGCTTGGTGACGGCGAGGACGATGGCCTTCGTGCGCGGGCTCAACGCGGCCTGTTCCAGCCATTGTTCGGAGAGTGCGTGGTCCTCCACCGCGTCGTGCAGCCAGGCCGCCGCGATCTGCTCCTCGTCGCCGCCACGCGCGCGTACCCCTTCGGCGACCGCCTGGAGGTGTTCGGCGTACGGCCGTCCCGCCTTGTCGGTCTGGCCCTCGTGGGCGGTGCGGGCGATGCGCTCGACGGCGGGCAGCGACAGTGTCATTCCTCCAGTGTCTCCTTGCGGAGGGCCGTGCGGGCCGGGAGGGTCGCGGCCGTCACCCCGAGGATCACGATCGCGCCCGCGAAGGTGCCGTGGACCAGCGGGGGTATGTACGCCCCCTGCCCGGTCAGGCCCTTCATCATCGGGACCAGTGTGGCCGACGCGATGCCCGTGCCGAGGGCGATGCCCGCGAGGGCGACCATGAGGGCCTCCCAGCGGATCATGCGCAGGACCTGGCGGCGGGTGGAGCCGATGAGGCGGAGCGTGCCGAGTTCGCGGCGCCGGTCGAGGACGGTCATGACGAGGGTGTTGACGGCGGCGACGGCCGCACCGTGCACTGCTCGGCTATACGGGCTTCGCCGCCGCCGTCGGGCCTTCACGGCAGATCAGCAGCAGCGCCCGGTCGTCGTTGACGTCCTTCGCGACCGCCTCGATGAGGTGCCAGGCGGCGCCGTGGAAGCCGCCGGCCACATAGCGGTCGGCCTCGCCGGTCAGGCGGTCGATGCCCTCGACGATGTCCCGGTCGGAGGTCTCGACGAGGCCGTCCGTGAACAGCATCAACACGTCGCCGGGACGGAGCGAGCCCTTCACGGGGTCGAACTGGGCGCCGTCGTACACACCCAGCAGTGGTCCCTCGGCCGCCTTCTCCTCCCAGCGGCCGCTGCCCGCGCTCAGCTGGAGGCCCGGCGGATGGCCCGCTGAGTAGAGCTCGTAGTCGCCGGAGTCCACGTCCAGGACCAGGTGGATGGAGGTCGCGAAGCCCTCGTCCCAGTCTTGGCGGAGCAGATAGCCGTTGGCGGCGGGGAGGAAGGCGTGCGGGGGCAGCGAGCCCAGCAGGCCGCCGAAGGCGCCCGACAGCAGCAGCGCCCGGGAGGCCGCGTCCATGCCCTTGCCGGACACGTCCGTCAGGACGACCTCCAGCGTGCGGCCGCCGTTCGTCCGGGAGGCCACCACGAAGTCGCCGGAGAAGGACTGACCGCCGGCCGGCCGCAGGGCCATCTCGCGGTGCCAGCCGTCCGGCAGCTTGGGCAGCTTGCTCTGCACCCGGATGCGTTCGCGCAGGTCGAAGAGCATGGTCCCGCCGCGCCGCCAGGGCACCCCGACCCGGCTGCGGAACTGCGCGACGAGCAGCCCGAAGAACCCGCAGGCGGCCACCACCAGCACCACACCCGGGGTGACCCGTGAGGGCCCCTCCGTGTACGGGCCCAGCTTCACCGACTCGACGATCAGCGCGGTGGCCCCGGCGGCGTACAGACCGAGCAGGCTGGCCGGGCGCAGCAGCAGCCCGCCGGCGACGATCGGGACGACCAGCGCGGCCGGCGAGCACCACACGGAGTTCATGAGGGTCACGCCCGCGATCACCGGGATCGTCAGCAGCAGTCCGGCGAGCGCGACCCAGTCCGAGCCGTCCCCGCGGAAGTAGTCCACGGCGCTTCTGCGCAGGCCGACGCGGACCCGGTGCCACTGCATCCTCAACCGGGCCGTGAACGTCTCGGCCTCCGCGCGCCGCTCTCGTCCTGCTGCCATTAGTTCGGGACCTTATCCGTCGGACCCGCCACTTGGCACAGGAGGTACGACTTGTCCCCCATCCGAGGTTCGATTTCACAGTCACCGTTCGGACCGTGAACGCCCCGTTTTGTACAGGGGCGTTCACGACTTGTCGCCCTTCGGACCGGAGCCGGGTGTGGTGACGAACACCCGCGGCGGCCGCACCGAAAATCCCTCGCCCGTCCTGCGGTGCCCTGGTAGGCATGGTTCATGGGGACTGACTTGCGGGTGCTCGCGGAGAGCGAGTGGGATGCGTGGTACGACAACCTGATCCGGGCCTTCGGCGGGGTCCCGGAGTCGGCCGACGAGCGGGCACTGTGGCGTGAGCTCACCGAGACCGAGCGGGCCGTCGGGGCCTGGGACGGGGACCGGTGCGTCGGGTCGGCCGGGGCGTTCCGCTTCCGGATGACCGTGCCCGGTGGGGCCGCGGTGGCCGCGGCCGGAGTCACCATGGTCAGCGTGGCCGCCACGCACCGCCGGCGCGGGGTGCTGCGGTCCATGATGCGGCGGCAGCTGGACGACGTACGGTCCTGGGGCGAGCCGCTGGCGGTGCTGACGGCGTCCGAGCCGGAGATCTACGGCCGGTTCGGGTACGGCGTCGGGACGCAGCACGTGAACGCCGAGATCGACACGAGCCGCGTCACGCTGACCGTGCCGCCCGGCACCGACGACGTACGGCTGCGGTACGCCTCGCCGGCCGAGTCGCTGGGCGCCTGTGAGGCGGTGTACGCGCGGCTGGTGTCCCGGCGGCCGGGGATGATGGCCCGGCTCCCGGGCTGGGACCGGCTGTGGCTGCTCGATCCGGAGAGCGAACGGGACGGGGCGTCGCCGTTGCAGTGCGTGCTCGCGGAGCGGGACGGCCAGGTCGTGGGGTACGCGCGCTTCCGGGTCAAGCCGGAGTGGGACCACACGGGCCCCAAGGGCACGGTGGTCCTGTCGGACGCCGAGGCCCTGGACCCGGCGGCGCACGCCGCGCTGTGGCGGTTCCTGTTCGACATCGACCTGACGTCGACGCTCAGCGCGCGGATGCGGCCGCTGGACGAGGCGTGGCAGTACATGGCGTCCGACCTGCGCCGCTGCGGCAGGCGGCTGCGGGACTCGTTGTACGTCCGCCTCGTGGACGTCGGCGGCGCGCTCGAAGCCCGTACGTACCAGGCGCCGTTGGATGTGGTGCTGGAGGTCGAGGACGCCTTCTGCCCCTGGAACGGCGGGCGTTGGCGGCTGACCGGCGACCCGAAGGGCGCGTCCTGCGAGCGCACCGAGGATCCCGCCGATCTCGCCCTGTCCGTACGGGAGTTGGGCTCGGCGTACCTCGGCGGCGTGGCCCTGGACGCGCTCGCCGCGGCCGGGCGGGTACGGGAGCTGCGGCAGGGCGCGCTGGCGGAGGCGTCGCTCGCGTTCGCGTCGACCGTGGCGCCCTGGCTGCCGCACGGCTTCTAGGGCCTGTCGTCAGCGCTGCTGGCAGGCGGGGCACCAGAAGAGGTTGCGGGCGGCGAGGTCGGCGGTGCGGATCTCGCCGGCGCAGATGTGGCAGGGCAGGGTCGCCCGGCGGTAGACGTACACCTCGCCGCCGTGGTCGTCGACGCGCGGCGGGCGGCCCATCGCCTCCGGGGTGTGCTCGGGGCGGACGGTGTCGATCCGGTTGTTCCGGACGCCCTCGTGCATCAGCTCGACCAGGTCGGCCCAGACGGCGTCCCACTCGTCCGGGGTGACGTCCTTGCCGAGGCGGTACGGGTCGATGCCGTGCCGGAAGAGGACCTCGGCACGGTAGACGTTGCCGACACCGGCGATCACCTTCTGGTCCATGAGGAGTGCGGCGATCGTCGTACGGCTGCGGGAGATCTTCTTGTACGCCGCCTGCGGCTCGGCGTCCTTACGCAGCGGGTCGGGGCCGAGGCGGGCGTGTATGGCGTCCTTCTCGGCGTCCGTGATGAGGGCGCAGGTCGTGGGGCCGCGCAGGTCGACGTACGACGTGGCGTTCGCCAGGCGCAGGCGGACGGTGTCGGTGGGCGGGGGCGCGGGGGCGTCACCGAAGCCGACCTTGCCGAAGAGCCCGAGGTGGATGTGGACCCAGTCGGCGTCCCGGAACCCGAGGAAGAGGTGCTTGCCGTGGGCCTCGGTACGGGTGAGATGGGAGCCGTTCAGCAGCTCGGCGGCATCGGAGAACTTCCCCTGGGGACTGGTCACCCTGACCGGCACACCGGCGAAACGGCCGCCGTAGTCCAACGCCAGCCTGTGAATAGTGTGCCCTTCCGGCACCGACGCACCCCCTTTCCACCCACCCGCCCGTCTCGGTCCCTCGACGGGCGGGACTCGAAAAACCTCTACTGCTGCGGGTGGTGCGCCGGGATCGGCGGCAGGTCGCCCGTCGTCTCGTAGGCCGTCAGCATGTCGATGCGGCGGATGTGCCGCTCGTCGCCCGAGAACGGCGTACCCAGGAAGGTCTCGACGAACTTCGTCGCCTCCTCCGTGGTGTGCATCCGCGCGCCCACGGCCACGACGTTGGCGTTGTTGTGCTGCCGGCCCAGCGACGCCGTCTCCTCGCTCCACGCGAGAGCCGCCCGCACGCCCTTCACCTTGTTCGCGGCGATCTGCTCGCCGTTGCCGGAGCCGCCGATCACGATGCCGAGGGAGTCGGGGTCCGCGGCCGTCCGCTCCGCGGCGCGGAGGCAGAAGGGCGGGTAGTCGTCCTGGGCGTCGTAGATGTGCGGGCCGCAGTCGACGGGGTCGTGGCCGGCCTCCTTGAGCCACTCGACGAGGTGGTTCTTGAGTTCGAGGCCGGCATGGTCGGAGCCGAGATACACGCGCATGGCTCCGAGTGTGACATGGCTGTTTCCGGGCAGCAGCCCCGGGTGTCGACCAGGGAAAATCCAGGCCCAACCACAGAACCTCAAGAAAACCTCAAGTAACGATCTGGATTCAGAGGTTCACGAATAGATTTACCTGCGATTCACTGGCCCGACTCGTACAGACCCCAGTACGGGAGACCGCTCACCCGGCGCAAAGGAATTCCCCCCATGACTTCCGGGCTCCAAGCAGGCCTCAAGAACCGTCATCTGTCGATGATCGCCATCGGCGGCGTCATCGGCGCCGGCCTCTTCGTCGGCTCCAGCTCCGGCATCGCCACGGCCGGCCCCGGCATCCTCCTGTCGTACGCCCTCGTCGGCACGCTCGTCGTGCTGGTGATGCGGATGCTCGGCGAGATGTCGGCGGCGAACCCCACCTCCGGCTCCTTCTCGGCGCACGCCGACCGCGCGCTCGGCCGCTGGGCCGGCTTCTCCATCGGCTGGCTGTACTGGTTCTTCTGGGTCGTGGTGCTCGCGGTGGAGGCCACCGCCGGTGCCAAGATCCTGGAGGGCTGGATCCCGGCCGTACCGCAGTGGGGCTGGGCGCTGATCGTGATGGTCGTGCTCACCGCCACCAACCTCGTCTCCGTCGGCTCCTACGGCGAGTTCGAGTTCTGGTTCGCCGGGATCAAGGTCGTGGCGATCGGCGCGTTCATCGTCGTCGGCGCGCTCGCGGTGTTCGGTGTGCTGCCGGGCGCCCACACCGACAAGGCGGGCCTGGGCAACCTCACCGACCACGGCGGCTTCCTGCCGAACGGGCCCGGCGCGATCCTCACCGGCGTACTGCTGGTCGTCTTCTCCTTCATGGGCAGCGAGATCGCGACGCTGGCGGCGGGTGAGTCGGAGGACCCGCAGCGCGCGGTGACGAAGTCGACGAACAGCATCATCTGGCGGATCGCCGTCTTCTACCTGGGCTCGATCTTCGTGGTCGTCACGCTGCTGCCGTGGAACGACCCGTCCATCAAGGACAAGGGTTCCTACGTGGCCGCCCTGGACTCCCTCGGCATCGCGCACGCCGGTCAGATCATGAACTTCATCGTGCTGACCTCGGTGTTGTCCTGTCTCAACTCCGGCCTCTACACGGCCTCCCGGATGGCCTTCTCGCTCGGCGAGCGGGGCGACGCGCCGAAGGCGTTCGCGAGGACCACCTCGCGGGGTGTGCCGATGGCAGCGATCGTCGTGTCCGTGGTGTTCGGGTTCGTGGCCGTCTTCTTCAACTACAAGTTCCCCGACTCGGTCTTCCTCTTCCTCGTCAACTCCAGTGGCGCGGTGGCCCTGTTCGTGTGGCTGGTGATCTGCTTCTCACAGCTGCGGATGCGGCGGATCATCCAGGCCGAGGCGCCGGAGAAGCTGGTCGTCAGGATGTGGCTGTACCCGTATCTGACCTGGGCGACGGCCGCGTTGATCGTGTTCGTCCTCGGCTACATGCTGACCGACGCGGAGCACGACGGCCGCGAGACGGTACTGCTGTCGCTGCTGGTCGCCGCGGTCGTCCTGGCCATCGCCTTCGTGAAGGAGAAGGTGCGCGGCGGACGCGGGACGGCCGCCGCCACCGGGGACAAGGCCAAGGACCCCGTCAAAGCACCGTGAAGCTGTCCTTGACCTTGTCGTACGTCTTGACGGCCTGGGCCTCCACGTCCGGGTGATACCAGATGTTGACCTGGTACGACCTGCCTGCCTGGTTGAAGCCCAGCAGGCGGGCGTGCCAGGGGACGTCGTTGACGGTGACCGTGTACTCCCAGACCACCGCCGGGTTGCCCTGGAAGGTCGTCTGCTCGAAGCGGATCTTCCGGTAGTCCTTGCCCTGGTGGGCGTTCTGCTCCGACTGCTCCCACGTCTTCACCAGGTCGCCGCGGGCCACCGAGGACTTGGCGACGAGTTCCTGGGCGGTGTCCGGGGAGGTGTAGTGCACCTCGGCCCCGGTCTTCACGTTCCGCGTCCAGCCCTTGGGAGTGGCCCAGGCGTATCCGCCGGCCTCCTCGTGCGTGCCGGGCGGCAGGGTGCGGGGGCGGGTGGTGCCTTCGACGGTGGGCGAGGGGCTGGTGGCCGACGTGGACGGGGAGGTCGAGGACCCGGCGGCCTTGTCGTCGCCGGGCGAACCGGAGTTGGCGAGCAGCAGCACGACGACGACCGCGGCGACGGCGGCGACTCCGGCACCCGCGAAGACTCCTATACGGCGACGATCGCGCCGGGGCTCGGCCGGCACCGGCGGACCGGGCAGCTCCCTCTCGTGCTCCGGCGTCCTGAGCGGGTGGGAGCCGAGGGCGGGGCGGGTGCGCCGCTCGTGGTCGGCGCCGTTGGGGTGCGCCGGGCGCTGGGTCATGGCGGCCTGGGCGCGGATCAGGGAGACGCCTGCGCGTTTGACGGTCGGGGGCGCGGAGCTTGCGGAGTGGGGCGCGGGGGCCGACGGGGTCTCGGAGCGGACGTCCGGGCGGAGTTCGGAGGGGACTTCGGTGGAGGCGCTGGGGGTGGGGGCGGGGAGTTCGCCCGCTGGTGGTGTGCGGTTGCCCGTGGGACTGGGGAGTTCGGCCGCCGGTGGTGTGCGGTCGCCGGTGCGGCGCGGGTACGGGGTCGGCAGAGTGCGGTGGCCGAAGTCGTGGGTGTCGGTCTGGTCCGGCGGGGGCGCGTCCTCGACGGGTTCGGGTTGCCTGGGGTCGCGGACGGCTCGTACGAAGCGGGTATCCACGTAGGCGGGGGTGGGTGATTCGTTCGGGGTCCACGGAGTGGGCGGGGTGGGGCGTGCGTCCTCCGGGGGCGCCGGGGTGTCCTCGGGTTCCGGGGGCTCCTCGGGTTCCTGGACCTCCTGGAGCTCCTGGAGCTCCTGAGGCACTTCTGTGGCTTCCGGTGCTCCAGGTGCCGGCTCCGCACTCCGTTTCTCGAGTACGACGGCGTACGCGGGCACCGACGGCTCGGATTCCACGTCTCCTGCCGACTCGGGAGCCAGGTCCGCCTCCCGTTCGGCGTCAACACCCCCCGCCTCGACCGGCTCTTCCTCCTCGGCCTCCGCAACCTCTCCCCCGCCCACCGGCAGAGTCGGCGTCGACGCGGGGAACGCGATCGGACGCAGGGCCTCTTCCAGGTCCGGCAGACCCGGCCTGACCTCGGGTTCCTTCTCCAGCAACGCGGCCAGGACCTCGCCCAACGGGCCCGCCGCGGGCGGGATTTCGGGCTCCTCGTAGAGGACCGCGTGCAGCGTGGCGAGTGTCGTGTCGCGGGAGAAGGGGGACCGGCCGCCCAGCGCCGCGCACAGCGTCGCGCCCAGGGACCAGATGTCCGACGGCGGGCCCTGGGGACGGCCGGAGACACGCTCGGGGGCCATGTAGTCGGGGGAACCGACCAGCATGCCCACCATGGTGAGCGCCTTCGCGTCCTGGATCGCGGCGATCCCGAAGTCGGTGAGGACGATGCGCTCGCCGAGCTCGCCCGCGCCCTCGACCAGGACGTTGCCCGGCTTGATGTCCCGGTGCAGGACCCCGCGGGCGTGCACCTGGCGCAGTGCCGCCACCAGGCCGAGCCCGATCCGTGCCGTCTCGCGCGAGCCCAGCGCGCCGTCCTCGACCATGATCCGTTCCAGGGAGCGGCCGTTCACCAACTCCATCACGATCCACAGGCGTTCGCCCTCGTCCACCACGTCGTAGACCCGTACGACGTTGGGGTGGTCGATCCGCGCGGTCGCCCTGGCCTCGCGCAGTGTGCGTTCGCGGCGGGTGCGGGTGTCCTCCGCGTCCAGGCCGTCTATCCGCATCTCCTTGACGGCCACCGGACGGTCGAGCATTTCGTCGGCGGCTCGCCACACCCGCCCCATTCCCCCCTGCCCGATACTTTCGACCAACCGATAGCGCCCCGTCACCAGAAGCCCTGGAACACCGCCGCTCCTCGTATTCCCCGGCAAATCCGCTGCACCCCCTCGACCACGCCCCGGTTCACCCCGAGTGAAACACAATGGTCACACTTCATGCCGTACCAGCATAGTGCGGAGAAATCTTGTGGTAGCTCTTCAAGTACTGCGAATTCAGGCGCAGCCAAGGGGGATGTGAACATGAGTTCTCGTCGCAGGACGGCCATCGCGGGATCAGTGGTCGCGGCATCTTTTTCGGCGGTGATGATCCTTTCCTTCACCGCCAGCGCGGACGACCAGGGGCCCGGCAGCAGCAAGGGGGGAAAGGTTATCGACGAGGCCCCGGCAGGTGTCAAGCTGACCACTCTCCTGCCTTCGAAGATCTCGGTCGACAACAGCTCACAAAAGACGGCGATCACCGCCACGGTCAAGAACGACGGGTCCAAGGACAGCGGGAAGATCCAGCTTCTGGTCGTCGGTTTCGACGGCCTGACGGTCAAGAACGTTCAAGGCTGCTCCGCAATTGACAAGGGAAGTCTTCCGGAGGGCTCGAACAGCGGATTCGCCTGCCCGATCGACAATCTCGCGGCCGGTAAGTCGAAGTCGTACGCGGTGGACGCCACGTTCGACCTGACGAAGACCGGAAAGATCTGTCTGCCCGTGCAGACAGGTGACGGAAAGAAGACGTACTGGCAGCAGGGACCGGTTCCGTTCGGTACGAACAACCCGTCGCCGAACGCCCCGGCCACCCCCCTGCTCCTCGGCACCGACAACAAGCCGGTGGCTCCGGGCGGCGGCGTGAGCGAGCTGCCCAAGACCGGTGTCGGGCGTGACCTCCTGCCGCTCGGCGCGGCGGGCGCGGCGCTGCTGACGGCCGGTGCGGCGGGCCTGTGGTGGTCGACCCGGCGGCCGGGCGGGCAGCTCCGGGGCTGACCGGGCAACAGCACATCAGGGCGCACGACTGCGGCCGGGGGCTTCGGACCCCGGCCGCCACTTCGCCGTAAATGCTGATGGTGGTTGTCAGGTTATGCGGGCAGGGTGCCTGCCATGGACTTCGTCGACAGCACCGCAGACCTGCTCGTCCTCGGCCGGGGACGTGCGGGCCGCCGTGCGGTACGCGGCCGAGCGCGGGCTTCCGGTCGGTGTCCAGGCCACCGGGCACGGGCTGCCCGGCGCCTCGGAGGGGGGTGTGCTCGTCACCACGCGGCGGATGGACGGGGTGAGCGTGGACCCCGGGGCGGGTACCGTCCGCGTCCGGGCGGGCGTGCGCTGGGGGCAGGTGGTCGCGGCCGCCGAGCCGTACGGGCTCGCGCCGCGAATGGGGGTACCTCCCACGCCTTCGGCAGTGGGGAGGATCCGCCCCGAGCGTCGGTGCCGTCTCCTACACGCTGAGCGGCGGACTCGGCATCCTGGCAAGGGAGTTCGGCTACGCGGCCGACCATGTGCGCTCGCTGGACATCGTGCCGGCCGACGGACGGCTGCGGCACGTCACCCGGGACTCCGAACCCGACCTGTACTGGGCCCTCCTCGGCGGCGGGCACAACTTCGGCATCGTCACCGAGCTGGAGATCGGCCTCGTACCGGTGAAGTCGCTGTACGGCGGTTCGATCGCCTTCGACGGGCGGGCGGTCGACCCGGCGGCGCTGCTGCGCGCCTACGAGGAGTGGACGCGGACCCTGCCCGACGGGCTGACCTCGTCCTTCGCCGTCGTACCGTATCCGGACCTGCCTGCGCTGCCGCCGCGGCTGCGGGAGCGGTACGTGGTCTCCGTGCGGGTCGCCCACACCGGCGCCGGTGGTCCGGACATCGTGGCTCCGCTACGGGAGTCGGGGCCGGTGCTCGCCGACTCGCTGCGGGAGATGCCGTACGCCGAGAGCCGCACCATCCACAGCGACCCGGACTTTCCGCACGCCTACTACGGGGACAGCGCGGTGCCGTATCGCGAAGGGCGTTTTCTGGTGCGGCTGTTGACGGTCGGGGACCGGGAGCAGGCGCGTGCGGTGCTGGATCCGGCCTTCGCGCTGCTCGCGGACGTGACGCTCGGGCGGGCGCTCAACTTCGCCTTCGGGGCCGGGGACCGGACCGAGGGGCTGTACGACGGGGAGACGTCGAAGAGGCTCGCCGGGCTGAAGTCGTCGTACGACCCGGCGAACCTCTTCCGTCACAACTGTGGCGTCAGCGCTGCTTGTTGACGAACCTCCAGGCGGTGGGCGTCACGCCCATCGCCAGGGCCGCCTTGAGGGCGTCGCCGAGCAGGAACGGGGTGAGGCCGGCCGCGATCGCGGCGGAGAGGGAGAGGTCGGCCGAGTACGCCAGGTACGGGACGCCGACGGCGTAGATGATCGCCTCGCCCAGCAGCATCGTGCCCGCCATGCGGACGACGGAGCGGTCGGCGCCGCGGCGGGCCAGGGCGCCCACGACGGTGGAGGCCAGGATCATGCCGAGGATGTAGCCGAAGGAGACGGAGGTCCCGGAGGTGCCGCCCGCGAACCACGGCAGGCCGGCGAGGCCGGCCAGTGCGTACAGGACGAGCGCGGAGAGGCCGCGGCTCGCGCCGAGGGTGGTGCCGACGAGCAGCGCGGCGAAGGTCTGGCCGGTCACCGGGACCGGGGAGCCCGGGACGGGCACCGAGATCTGGGCCGCGAGGCCGGTCAGCGCGGCGCCGCCGAGCACGAGGGCCACGTCCCGGACGCGGGAGGCGGGCAGCAGGTCGGCGAGGACCTCGCGGGGGCGGGCGGTGACGGCGGCGGTGCTCATGGGGACTCCGCGGGTGACGGGGACATGCAGGGACTCCGTGACGCTATCCCGGCGTGCTTGAGCCGATCACCGTCATTGGTCGACAAATGGTGGGGCGGGGGCTTGGTGGGCTCCGGACAAAGGATGCCTGTTACACCGGGTACGGCGTGAGAACGGTCACTGAGGCGGGGAGGGTGCGGTCACTCCGGGGTCCATTGCGAGTATGTAAGGTCCCGCCAAATGAATCCTAGTGGTCTGGTCTGATTCGCCCTTCCTGGCCTACCCTTCGAGCCATGGTTGCCCAGGCCCGGAACTTCACGTCGCGTCGCTATGTCGACCTGCGACGCCAGGGTGCTGCCACCTGTCGCCGTCCCGGCTGAGGCGGGCTGCGGCGCGCCTCGGTCTCCGAGACGTGTCGGCCCCGTTCCCGAGGACGGTCTTCCATGCCCGCTGCCCTGGCATCCCCTACATCCAGTAATTCCAGTACTTCCAGGCGCCGGACGAGCGCCAGCGTCGTCCTGCGGTCCGTGCTCGAGCACGGACCGGTGGCGCGTTCCACCATCGCCCGGCTGACCGGTCTGTCGCCGGCGTCGGTGACGGACTACTGCGCCCGGTTCGCCGAACTCGGCCTGATCCGCGAGGCGTCCGCGCCCCGGCGCTCGAACGGTGTGGGCCGCCCGCATGTCCCCGTCGACCTGGACGACTCGCGTTTCGTGGTCGCCGGGGTGCATGTCGCGGTGCCGTACACCACGGTCGCGCTGCTCGACCTGCGTGGGCGGGTGGTGAGCCGACGCGAGCTGCCGCACGAGCGCACCGATCCGGGGTGGGTGCTGGCGCGGGCCGCCGAGGGGCTCGCCGAACTGCTCGCGGAGGCGCCGGGCTGCCGGCCGCTGGGGGTCGGCGTGGCCGTCGGCGGCTGGGTGGACCGGGAGTCCGGGACCGTGGTGGAGCATCCGCTGCTGGGCTGGCGGGACGTGCCGGTGCGCGAGGTGCTCGGCGAACGCACCGGGCTGCCGGTCCATGTGGACGGCCACGCGCGGGCGTTGGTCAACGGGGAGCGGCTGTTCGGGCGGGCGCGGGGCAGCGGGAGCGTGCTGCATCTGTTCGTCGGCAACGTGGTCGACGCGGCGTTCGCCACCGGCGACGAGGTGCACCACGGGCCGCGCTCCCAGGCCGGCGCCATCGCGCATCTCCCGGTGCCGGGCGGCACGGAGCCCTGCGTCTGCGGTGAAGTCGGCTGCTTGCAGGCCGAGTTGAGCGAGCGGACGCTGTGCCGGCGGGCGCGGGAGGCGGGCGTCGCCGTGGGCGTGAACCCGATGCACGTGGTCACGGCGGCGGCCGCGGGCGACCTTCGGGCGGTACGGCTGCTGGTGGCGCGGGCGGGTGCGATCGGGCGGGCGGCGCGACTGCTGCTCGACGTGCTCAACCCGGAGACGGTGGTGGTGACCGAGGTGGGTGTCATCCACCGGGAGGACTGCCTGAGCGCGTTGCGGGCGGGGGTCGGGGCGGAACGCGCGGCCTCGGTGATGCCGACGAGTTTCCCGGATTCCGTGCTGGCGACGGCGGGCGGTTCGGTGGCATTGGACGTGCTCTACCGGGATCCGCTGGCCGCCTGACCTGAGCGTAATTAATTCAGAAACTCCGAATGTTGACAGCGGTTCCATGCGACCGGGAACATCCTGTTCATGAGCCCGCACCTGTACGTTCGCACCCTTTGTTGCTGACACGTTGCCCCGCGTGACGCGCTCATTTCTTCCGCATGAAATTCCTTCTCGGTAATTCCTCATGCGCTTATTCAGGGAGTCCTCCCATGCCGTTTTCCCGCACGTCCGGTATCGACCGGCGGCTGTTCCTCTCCTCGGTCCTGGGCGCCGCCGCCGGTGTCGCCGGGCTCAGCGGCTGCGCGGGCAGCAGCGCGGCCGCCGACAACAAGGTCACGAGTCTGAAAATCGCCTCGTATCTGAATACCCAGCAACTCCAGTTCAAGCTGGCCAAGTTGGGCGACCTGCCGTTCAAGGTGTCGAGCTGGCTCAACATCGGCGCCGGACCGGATGTCATCAACGCGTTCCGCGCCAAGTCCCTGGACATCGGGAACAACGCCGGTATTCCGCCGATCCAGGCGCACTACCAGGGATTCGACGCGAAGATCGTCGCGATCAACATCACCCGAAAGCCCAACTACCTCTTCGCCACCAAGCCCGGCAGCGACATCGGCTCGGTCGCCGACTTCAAGGGAAAGAAGCTCGCCTTTTCCCAGGGCCAGGCCCAAGGGGTCGTACTTCTGCGGGCGTTGAAGAAGGCGGGCCTCAAGTACGACGACGTCGAGCTCGTCCCGCTGACCAGCAACCAGTTCCTGACCGCCCTGCAGTCCGGGCAGGTCGACATCGCACCGCTCGCCAACACCCAGGTGCCCGCCTATCTGCAGCAGTACGGGTCCAAGGGCGCCCACACCATCACCACCGACGTCGTCGACCTCCTCAACCTCCTCTGGGCGCCGGCCTCGGTGCTCAACGACTCCGCGAAGGCCGCCGCGGTCGCCGCCTACATCCCGTTCTGGGCCAAGGGCCAGGTCTGGGCGTACGAGAACCCCGACATCTGGAACGAGGAGTTCTACGTCAAGACGCAGAACCTCACCCTCGCACAGGCCCAGAGCATCACCGAGCTCGCCAACAAGCCGCTGTTCCCGCCCAGTTGGGACGAAGCGATCAAGTGGGAGCAGGAGACCGCCGATCTGCTCGCGGAGGGCGGCTTCGTGAAGAAGTTCGACGTCTCCTCGCTCTTCGACCATCGCTTCGAGGCCATCGCCGCCAAGGCCGTACCGGCGGAGTACCGGAGGTGACCGCCATGACCACGACGACCGCTGTCGCGCCGGTGACGGCCGCGGAGGAGAGCCATCGGGTACGACGACGGCGCCGGAGCCTCTCCCCCGGCAGACGCCTGCCCGCCGCACGGCTCGTCGGGCCCGCCCTCTTCCTGGGCCTGTGGGCGGCCGCCTCCGCCGCCGGACGGCTCGACCCCGGCGCGATCCCGGCGCCCTGGACGGTACTGCGGACCGCCGGTCACCTGTGGACCGCCGGGACCCTGCGCACCGACATCCTGACCTCGCTGGAGCGCGCCGGGTACGGCTTCGCGATCGGCCTCGTCGCGGGCGTCGCCCTCGCGCTGGCGGCCGGGCTCAGCCGGGTCGGCGAGGCGCTGATCGACGGGACGGTGAACCTCAACCGGGCGATCCCGACCCTCGGTCTGATCCCGCTGTTCATCCTCTGGCTGGGCATCGGCGAGGCCTTCAAGATCGCCATCATCGCGATCGTCGTCTACGTCCCGATCTACCTGAACACACATGCCGCGCTGTCCGGCATCGACAGCCGTTTCGTCGAACTGGCCGAGGTGCAGGGCCTGTCGAGGCTCCAGTTCATCCGGCAGATCGTCGTCCCGGGCGCCCTGCCCGGATTCTTCGTGGGACTCCGGCTCGGGGTGACCGGCTCCTGGCTCGGCCTGGTGGTCCTGGAGCAGATCAACGCCACCAGCGGACTCGGCTACATGATGTTCCAGGCCCAGAACTACGGCCAGTCCGACGTGATCCTCGTCGGCCTGCTGGTCTACGGGGTCTTCGGTCTGGTCTCCGACAGCGCGGTCCGTCTCATTGAACGGAGGGTGCTGTCATGGCGCCGCACACTGAGCAACTGACCCGGCCGGCCGTCCAACTCCGTGGGCTCACACGGTCGTTCGAGGGTCGTACGGTCCTCGACGGCATCGACCTCGACATTCCCGCCGGGCAGTTCGTGGCGCTCCTCGGGCACAGCGGGTCCGGCAAGAGCACGCTGCTGCGGGCCGTCGCCGGGCTGGATCACAACGTCGCCGGAGGCGGTCGGTTGGCGGCCCCGGAGCGGGTGTCCGTGGTCTTCCAGGACTCGCGGCTGCTGCCCTGGCGACGGGTGCTGGACAACGTACTGCTGGGGACGGAGGGCGAGGAGAAGGGGCGCGCGGCTCTCGCCGAGGTCGGGCTGAAAGGGCGCGAACGGGCCTGGCCCAACGAGCTCTCCGGCGGCGAGGCCCAGCGTGCCGCTCTCGCGCGGTCGCTGGTCCGGGAACCGGAACTCCTGCTTGCCGACGAGCCGTTCGGTGCGCTGGACGCACTGACCCGGATCAGGATGCATGCGCTGCTGCGGGAGTTGTGGAAGGCGCATCGGCCGTCGGTGCTGCTGGTCACGCACGACGTGGACGAGGCGATCGTGCTGGCGGATCGGGTGCTCGTCCTGGAGAACGGGCGTATCGGACTCGACCTGGCCATAGACCGACCGCACCCGCGTTCGTACCGGGACCCCTTGCTGAGCGAATACCGAGAGCGGCTACTGACCGCCCTCGGAGTCACGGAGGACCACGCATGACCCGCCGGCTGCACCTCAACGCCTTCCTCATGAACACCGGTCATCACGAAGCCTCCTGGCGGCTTCCCGAGAGCGACCCCTACGCCCATGTCGAGCTCGGGCACTATGTGAAGCTCGCCCGGATCGCCGAGCGCGGCACCTTCGACTCGCTCTTCCTCGCCGACGGTCCGCAGCTGTGGGGCAGTGTCGCGCAGCGGCCCGCCGGTGCGCTCGAACCGCTCACGCTGCTCACGGCGTTGGCGACCGCGACCGAGCACATCGGTCTGATCGCGACCGCGTCGACCTCCTACAACTCCCCCTACAACCTGGCCCGCAAGTTCGCCTCCCTCGACATCATCAGCGGCGGCCGGGCGGGGTGGAACATCGTCACCACGGCCGGGGCGGAGGCCGCCCGGAACTTCGGCCTCGACGCCGAGCCCGCGCACGCCGAACGGTACGCCCGGGCCGGCGAGTTCCTCGACGTCGCACTCAAGCTGTGGGACAGCTGGGAGGACGACGCGATCCTCGGCGACAAGGAGACCGGCGTCTGGGGCGACGACACCCGGATCCACCCGCCCCGGCACAAGGGGACGTACTTCAGTGTCGAGGGCGCCCTCAACGTGCCCCGCTCGCCGCAGGGTTACCCGCTGCTCGTGCAGGCGGGGTCGAGCGAGGACGGCAAGGCGTTCGCGGCCCGGTACGCGGAGGCCGTCTTCACCGCCCAGCAGACCCTCGCCGACGCACAGGCCTTCTACGCCGACCTCAAGTCCCGTACGCGGCAGGCCGGTCGGGATCCCGAACACATCAAGGTGCTGCCCGGGATCGTGCCGGTCATCGGGTCGACCGAGGCCGAGGCGCGGGCGCAGGAGCAGCTGCTGGAGGACCACATCGTGCACCGGCACGGGGTGGCCAATCTGGAACGGCTGCTGCAACTGCCGCTCGGGACGCTTGATTTGGATGCCGAGCTGCCCTCCGACCTGCCGCCCGAAAGTGCCGTCGAAGGGGCCAGGAGCCGGTACACGCTGATCGTCGAGCTGGCCCGGCGGGAGCGCCTCACCGTCCGCCGGCTGATCGGGCGGCTCGGCGGCGGGCGCGGTCATCTCACCTTCGCCGGTACGCCCGGGCAGGTCGCCGACGCGATCGAGACCTGGTTCACGGGCGGCGCGGCCGACGGCTTCAACATCATGCCGGCGGTGCTCCCGTCCGGCCTGGAGACCTTCGTCGAGCAGGTCGTTCCGATTCTGCGGCGGCGGGGGCTGCTTCGTACGGAGTACGGACCCCGGCAGACCCTGCGGGAGCGATACGGGCTTCCGCGGCCCGCCAATCAGTACCTCACCCAGTCCATCACCCAGCCCGCGCTCGTCTGAAAGGACCCGCTCATGTCCGGCATCGGAATCCAGAAGGTCACCGCCCACATCGGCGCCCGTGTCTCCGGCGTCGACATCTCCGAGCCGCTCGGTGCGGAGACGGCCCAGGAGATCCGCGAGGCGCTCAACGTCCACAAGGCCCTCGTCTTCGACGACGTCCACCTCGACGACGAGTCCCAGCAGGCCTTCGTCCGCCACTTCGGTGACATCACCACCGCCCACCCGACCGTCTCGTCCGTCGACGGCGTCCCGAACGTCCTGCCCGTCGACAGCGGGCGCGGCCGGGCCGCCAACCACTGGCACACCGACGTCACGTTCGTCCTCAACCCGCCGCAGGCCAGCACCCTGCGCAGCATCACCGTCCCGCCGTACGGCGGCGAGACCCTGATCGCCAGCTCGGCCGCCGCCTACCGTCAACTGCCGGAACCTCTGCGCCACTTGGCGGACACGCTGTGGGCGGAGCACACCAACGACTACGACTACGCCGTACCGGACGAGGAGGTCGACGAGGAACAGGCCGCCCAGCGGGCCCAGTTCACGTCCATCAAGTACCGCACGGTCCACCCGGTGGTCCGCGTCCACCCGCTGACCGGTGAACGCGGGCTGTTCATCGGCGGGTTCGCGCAGCGGATCGTCGGTCTGTCGCCGGGCGAGTCCCGCAGGATCCTCGACCTGCTCCAGGCGTACGTCACCCGGCCGGAGAACATCCTGCGCCACCGCTGGTCGGAGAACCAGCTCGTCCTCTTCGACAACCGCATCACCCAGCACTACGCCGTCGACAACTACGACAGCCGGCCGCGCCGTCTGCACCGGGTGACCATCGCCGGCGACATCCCGGTCGGCATCGAAGGCAAGGAGAGCTACTCGATCGAGGGCGACGCCTCGCATTACACGAGCGTGGCCGCGTAGTCGGTCCCCGTCCCACCGCGATCTGCCCCCGTGTGATCCACACGGGGGCTTTTTGCTGCTAGCTTGTTGTTGCGAATTACTTGCAATAAAGGTTCGGAGGGAACCCGTCATGCCCGTCTACACGCTTCCTGACCTGCCCTACGACTACGCCGCGCTCGCCCCCGTGATCAGCCCCGAGATCATCGAGCTGCACCACGACAAGCACCACGCGGCCTATGTGAAGGGCGCCAACGACACGCTGGAGCAGCTGGCGGAGGCGCGGGACAAGGAGAGCTGGGGGGCCGTCAACGGGCTGGAGAAGAGCCTGGCCTTTCATCTGTCCGGGCACATCCTGCACAGCATCTACTGGCGGAACATGAGCGGGGACGGGGGCGGGGAGCCGCTGGAGGCCGACGGGGTGGGCGAGTTGGCGGACGCCGTCGCCGAGTCCTTCGGGTCGTTCGGTGGGTTCAAGGCACAGTTGTCGAAGGCTGCCGCCACCACTCAGGGGTCGGGGTGGGGCGTACTCGCCTACGAGCCGCTGAGTGGGCGGCTGGTCGTCGAGCAGGTTTACGACCATCAGGGGAACGTCGGGCAGGGGGCCACACCGATTCTCGTGTTCGATGCCTGGGAGCACGCCTTCTATCTGCAGTACCGGAACCAGAAGGTCGACTTCATCGAGGCCATGTGGCAGGTCGTCGACTGGCAGGACGTGGCCCGGCGTTACGCTGCCGCGAAGTCCCGGGGGGATGTGCTTCTGCCGGCCTCGTGAGCAGTGGGAACAACCTTGAGCGTCCTGCCTCGTGATCGTCTTCTCAACCTTCGCCGGGCAGGCGGAATGACGGAAGCCCCCGGGAGGACGTGACTCCCGGGGGCTTTCCGGTGCCTGCTTCTACGGCTTGCGTGCCAACCCGCCGTGCTGGCCGATCGGGGTCGTGTCCGCGCCGGGGGCCGGGTGCCAGAGGGGGACCGAGACGATGCCGGGGGCCACCAGGTCCAGGCCGTCGAAGTACGCGGTGATCTGGTCCACCGGGCGGAGGAAGTACGGGACCGCGCCGGTCTCGTTGTAGGCGTCCTGGGCCTGTTCGTAGGCCTGGTCCGTGCCGCGGGAGCCGTCGTTGACGGAGAGGTAGCTGCCGGACGGCAGGCCCGCGAGGAGGCTGCGGACCAGGGCGCGGGCCTCGTGGTAGTCCGGCACGTGGCCGAGGATGCCGCTGAGGATCAGCGCCGTGGGCCGGGTGAGGTCGAGGGTCTTCCCGGCCGCCTCCAGGATGGCGTCCGGGTCGTTCAGGTTGAGATCCTCGTACGCCGTCACGCCCTCCGGCGTCGACGTGAGCAGGGCGCGGGCGTGGGCCAGGACCAGGGGGTCGTTGTCGACGTAGACGATCCTCGCCTCGGGGGCGCTGCGCTGGGCGACCTCGTGGGTGTTGTCGACGGTGGGCAGGCCGGTGCCGACGTCCAGGAACTGGCGTACGCCCGCCTCCTCCACCAGGTACCGGATGCTGCGGCCGAGGAAGGCGCGGCTGCTGCGGGCGATGGTGACGATGCCGGGGAACACCGCGGTGTAGGCGTCGCCGGCCGCCTCGTCCACGGGGTAGTTGTCCTTGCCGCCCAGCCAGTAGTTCCAGATGCGGGCCGAGTGGGGCACGGAGGTGTCGATGTCCGTCATACGGTCATCCTCCTACGCCTCGTCCGGCTCGCACGGCACGTTCAGTGAGATCAGCCCAACTGACCTGTCCTGCATGCGGAGTTCGGTGATCGCTGCGTTCTGGAGTCGGGGGAAGACGCGGCGGTAGTCGGCGAGCGGGATGCCCAGGAGGTGGCACAGGGCCAGGCGGAGCAGGGTGTTGTGGGCGACGACCAGGATGCGGGCGCCGGGGTGGGTGGTGGCGATGCGGTGCAGGGCGGTGGCACCTCGGGTGGCTGCCGTCTTCGGGTCCTCGGCGTTGGGGAAGGGGTTGGCCACGGGGTCCTCGCGGAAGGCGCGTGCGGCTTGGGGGTTCTCGGCGGCGAATTCGGTGAGGGTACGGCCCTCTGCGGCGCCGAAGTCGCATTCGCGCAGGTCGGGTTCGCGGTGGGGGGTGAGGGTGAGAGCGTGGCAGGCGGGCTCGGCCGTGACGATCGCGCGGGAGACGGGGGAGGTCCAGATCGCGTCGACCGGGTGGGCGGTGGCCCAGCGGGCCAGGGCCTCGGCCTGGGCTCTGCCGGTGTCGGTCAGGGGGATGTCGCTGACTCCGGCGTAGCGGTTCTCGGCGTGCCAGACGGTTTGGCCGTGGCGGGCGAGGATGAGGGTGGTGCTGCTCATGACGCGGTCCGTCCGTGGGTGGGTCGGGGTCGGGGCGGTACGGCGAACCCGCCGCCGACGGTACTGCTGTGGGTCGGGAGGGGAACGAGCCCAATTAGCCACGTAAGCGGCGGGTTGCGCCGTACCGCCCCGACCCGCTCCCGTGCGTTCGCGGCTGCGGGTGCGTGGGACGGCCCGACCTGCTCCCGTGCGCTCGCGGCTGCGGGTGCGTGGGACGGCCCGACCCGCTCCGGTGCGAGAGCGGCTGCGGGTGCGTGGGGCGGCCCCGTTCGCGGCTGCGGGTGCGTGGGGGTGGTCCGACCCGCTGCCGTGCGTGGGCGGCCGGCTCGCCGTCCTGGCTGGGGTGTGCGTTCACGACTCCGTCGTGTCCTGGGTCAGGCGGGCGTGTGCGTGGGCCGCCACGGGGGGCGGTAGCCAGCCGCGGGTGGTTAGTTCGTCGATCAGGCGGGCGTATGGCTCGGCGAACCGGGCCGTGCGGGTGGGGTGGGGTTCCAGGACCGTGTGGATACGGACCATGCGTTCGGCCACCTCGGTGAGGGGGCCGGCGCCTGTGCCGTGGGCGGCGAGCGCCGCCATGCCCAGGGCGGGGTCGGTCTGTGCCGGTACGCGGGCCGGGCGGGCCAGGATGTCGGTGCGGAGTTGGTTCCAGTACGGGCTTTGGGCGGCGCCGCCGGTGAAGGTGAGGGGGCCGTGCAGGGGGGCGCCCAGGTGGTGCAGGTAGTCCAGGCAGAGGCGTTCGGTGAAGGCCACGCCCTGGAGGAGGGCGGCCCACAGGTCGGCGTCGTTCTTGGGCTCGCCGAGGAGGAGGGCGGTGGCGGTCGGTGCGCGGAAGGGGAAGCGCTCGCCGGGTGAGGTGAGGGGGTACGCCACCGCGCCGGACGGCTCGTAGGACGCTGCTCTCCTGTCCATGACGGTGGGGGCGGCGGTTGGGAAGGTCGCGGTCAGTACGCCCGCGCCCACGTCGGACGCTCCGCCGGGTAGCCAACTCCCGTCCGGTGCGCGGTGGTTGTAGACCACCCCGGTGGGGTCTTGGACGGGGGTGGTGGCGGCGCCCTTGAGGACGAGGGTGGTGCCGAGTACGGAGTTCCAGGAGCCGGGGCGCAGGGCGGCCGAGGCGATCTGGGCCGCGCAGCCGTCGGTCATGCCGGCGATGACGGGGGTGGCGAGGGGGATGCCGGTGGCCTCGGCTGCTTGCGCGCAGACCTCGCCCAGGCGGGTGCCGGGGCGTACGACGTCCGGCAACAGGCCGTCGGGGAGGTCGAGTTCGGCGAGTCGGGGGTACGGCCAGGCTTCGTGCTCCAGGTCGTAGCCGGTCTTGAGGGCGTGGCTGGAGTCGGTGGGTGGGGGTTCGCCGGTGAGGTGGGTGACGATCACGTCGGGCTGGTGGGCGAGGCGGAAGGGGGAGGGGCGGACCAGGTGCAGGTGGGGGTGGTGTGCGCGGGGGGTGGGGGGCGCTTCTCGGTGGTCTTCCAGCAACCACATCGCCTTCGGCAGCGCCCAGGTGTCCTGCACCCGCAGGCCCACTCCGCGGGCCTGCGCCCCCTCCTCGGACGCGCGTCCGTCGTCGTACATGAGCGCGGGGGTGAGAGGGTGGCCGGCCGGGTCCGTGAGCAGGACCGTTCCGGAGGTTCCGCATACTGCCAGGCCGCCGATCCGTACGGCACGGATGTTCCGCAGTGCCTGGCGGGAAGCCGTGCACACCCCCGCCCACCAGTCCTCCGGGTCCTGTTCGTGCCGTTCGCCGTCCCGGCGGCCGGTGAGGGGGGCGGAGCCTCGGCCCAGGACCGTTCCGTCGGCCGTGACCAGCAGTGCTCGGACGCTCTGGGTGCCCAGGTCGATCCCCAGCCACGCCTCCCGCTCCTCCAGCATCCGTACCTCCGGGCATCGGCCGATTCCGAGAACTTCTCAGGCTCCATTGATATTGACCCGCGGTTTTCGCCTGTGCGAGGGATTGACGCGCAACTTCCACCGTTACACCCTCGGTTGGCGAGATGAGTGGCAACAGCAGCGGTAGTGGCGCGCAGCAGCAGGGGCCCGCGGCCCGTCGGGCCGCCATGGCCGAGCAGGTCCTGGCCGACGGTTCGGCGACCGCGGCCGAGCTCGCCGAGCGGTTCGGCGTGAGCCTGATGACCATCCACCGGGATCTAGACGAGCTCGAACGGCAGGGGATCGTACGGAAGTTCAGGGGCGGCGTGACCGCGCAGCCGTCGGGGGTCTTCGAGTCGAACGTCCAGTACCGGCTGAAGACCATGCGGGCCGAGAAGGCCGCCGTGGCCTTGGAGGCGCTGAAGCTGATCGAGCCCGGCATGGCGGTCATGCTGGACGACTCGACCTCCACGCTGGAGATGGCACGGCTGCTGCGGCTGGGTGGGACAACCCCGCTGACGGTGGTCACCAACTTCCTTGAGGCCATCAACCTCCTCGCCGACCAGCGGGGCATCCATCTGATGGCCCTGGGCGGGGACTACGACCCCCTGCACTCGTCCTTTCTGGGCGTGTCCTGCGTGGAGGCGATCCAGTCCCTGCGGGTCGATGTCTGCTTCGCGTCCACGTCGGCCGTGCACGGGGGCTACGCCTACCACCAGGAGCAGCACATCGTGTCGGTGAAGCGGGCGATGCTCGACGCGGCCGCCCGCAACGTCCTGCTGGTCGACCACACCAAGCTCGCCCGGACCGCCCTGCACCGGGTCGCCCCGCTCTCCCGCTTCGACCTGCTCCTCGTCGACGACGGGGCGTCGGCGGAGGCCCTGCGGGACCTGGACGAGCACAAGGTCGACCACCGGATCTGCGCGACCGGGGCGAACGAGCCGTAGGAGACGGGAGACTCCCCGCGATGAACGAGATTCTGCGGATCGTGGCGGCCGGCGACCATTTCGTGCGGCCCAGGATGATCTCCGAGACCATCTCCGCGATCTGGCCGCGGGAGCGGTCCGGACGGGCCTTCCTGGTACGGGAGTTGACCCTGGGGTGGCCCCTGGAACCCTTCGGGCCGGTGGCCGAGGTCGACGAGGCCGGCGGCACGGAGGAGGCGGTGATCCAGGCCCTCGCCGACGACCGGGAGGTCCTGATCACCCAGATGGCCTCGGTGACCGAGCGTGTCATGGAGTCCTCCCCTGCTCTGCGCCTGGTCGTCGTCTGCCGTGGGGGGCCGGTCAACGTCAATCTGGACGCGGCGAAGGTCAACGACGTGCGGGTCTGTTACGCGTCCGGCCGGAACGCCGCCGCCACCGCCGAGTTCACCGTGGGGCTGCTGCTCGCCGCGCTGCGACGCATCCCGCAGGCCCACGACCTCCTTGCCGGGCAACGGAGTTGGCAGGGGGCGACCTACTACACGTATGAGCAGAGCGGTCTGGAGCTGGAGGATCTGCCGGTCGGGCTCGTCGGCTACGGCGCGGTGGGTAGTCGGGTGGCTCGGGCGCTGTGCGCTTTCGGTGCGCAGGTGATGGTCTACGACCCCTATGTGCGAGGGGAGATCCAAGGGTTGCGGGTCTCCTCGCTCGACGAGCTTCTGCGGCGTTCCAGGGTGATCACCTTGCACGCTCGTCTCACGCCTGAGACGCGGGAGCTGGCGCTGCTGCCGGAGGGGGCGGTGGTGGTGAACGCGGCGCGGGGGCCGCTGCTGGACGAGGACGCGCTGTGCGACGCGCTGGAGAGCGGGCGGTTGTCGGGGGCGGCGCTGGACACGTACGAGCGGGAGCCGGTGCCGGAGGGTTCGCGGCTGTTCGAACTGGCCGACCGTGTGGTGATGACCCCCTGTCTGACCTGAGCCTGGAGGCGAGATGTACGTCGGTATCGATGTGGGCACGTCCATGGTGAAGGCCGCCGCGTTCGACGGCAGCGGGCGTGAACTGGCCGTAGAGGCGCGGCCGGTCGGGCTGGCCCTGCACGGCGGTGTCGTCGAGCAGGACATGGAGGAGGTGTACTCGGCCGTCGTCGGGGTGCTCGGCGCGCTCACCTCCCGGGTGGGCGAACCCGTCGAGCTGGCCGGGCTCACCGGGCAGGGGGACGGGGTCTGGCTCGTCGACAAGGAGGGGCGGGGGGTGCGGGCCGCCGCCTCCTGGATGGACGGGCGGGCGCACGAGCTGCTCGATCAGTGGCTGGCCGACGGGACCTTCGAGACCGTGTTCCGGCGGACCGGGAGCGCCATGTTCCCGGGGTGTCCGGGGCCGTTGCTGGCCTGGTTCGACCGTTACGAGCCGAAGGCCCTGGATGCCGCTACCACCGCCCTGTACTGCAAGGACATGGTTTTCCGGCGGCTGACCGGCGCGCCCGTGACGACGGACGTGTCGGACGCGTCGATGCCGTTCCTGGACCCGCGGACGAGGACTTACGACAACCGGGTCGTCGAGCTGCTCGGTCTCACCCACCGGCGCGGGCTGCTCGCGCCCGTCGGTGATCCGATCGCCACCGCCGAGGCGCGCGGCGAGGGGCTGCCGGCCGGGACGCGGCTGGCGAACGGGCCGTACGACCTGCCGGCCTGTGCGCTCGGGGCCGGCGTGACGGTCCCGGGCGACGGGCTGCTGATCGTCGGCACCTGCCTCGCGAGCCTCGTCGCCACCACCGACCTCGACCTGAGCGGCGAGCCGGCCGGCCTGTACATCTCCACCGACCGGCCCGGGCACTGGCTGCGCGCGATGCCGGCGATGGTCGGCACGGCGGCCCTGGACTGGGTGCTGTCGACGACCGGCGTGCACCACGAAGACGTCGACGCGCTGCTGGCCGACACCTCGCCCGGCGCGAACGGCGTGCGTGTGCTGCCGTACTTCGCGCCCTCCGGCGAACGCGCACCCTTCGTCGAACCGCGTCTGCGGGCCGAACTCACCGGCGTCTCCCTGGAGTCGACCAAGGGCGACCTGGTGCGGGCGACCTGCGAGGGCATCGGCTTCGCGGCCCGGCACTGCCTGGCGGCGGCGGGTCTGACGGGGTCGCTGGCGGTGTGCGGGGGTGGGACGCGGAGTCCCGCCTGGATGCGGCTGCTCGCGGATGTGCTGGGGCGGCCGCTGAGGGTCATGGAGGGTGAAGTGGGCGCGCGGGGCGCGGTGTTGGCGGCGGCGGAGCGGTACGGGGTGGGGCTGGACGCGGGGGTGTGGACGGAGCCGACCTCGGGGGTGGAACCCGACCCGGACCGGGCCGCGTACTACACGAAGGCGTACGAGCGGTACCTGGAGAGGCTCGGCGAGGCTCGGGAACGGGTGCGGCGCTGACGCCACGCGGTGGCGGCGGGACCGGTTCCGGGTGGTTCGCGGGGGTGGCGGGACCGGTTCCGGGGCTCCCCCGGCGGCCCCCGGGGCCCTACGCTCGCCGCACGGCGGCCGGCTGCCGCCGCCTTCGTCGCCCCGGGAGGCGCTCATGGCGTACGTGCGGTGTCCCAGCCCGACCTGTCATGACGGTCTGCAGAACTTCACCGACCTGAAAGGCGCCGAGGTACCGGCCGCCGGGCTGGTGCTGCTCGCGGCGCTGGACGGCGAGCGGTTCGTCCCGAAAGCCTTCCACCGGTGCCGCAACGACAGCTGCCGCCGCGTCCAGAAGAAGACGAACTGGCAGGTCGGCGGCTACCTGCCGGAGGGCTTCTGAGCACGCCCCGCCGGCCGGCAGCCGCGCCCGGGGCCTACAGGTTGCTGAAGTCCGGGCCCTTGGTGCGGGTGCGCTTGATCTCGTAGAAGCCGGGGACCGAGGCGACGGCGATCGTGCCGTCCCACAGGCGGGCCGCCTCCTCGCCCTTGGGGGCGGGGGTGACGACCGGTCCGAAGAAGGCGATCTGCTCGCCGTCCGCGCCGGGCACGGCGATGACCGGGGTGCCGACGTCCTGACCGACCTTGTCGATGCCCTCCTTGTGGGAGGCGCGCAGCTCGGCGTCGAACTCGAAGTCCTTCTGGTCGAAGTACTCGATCAGGTCGGCGGGCAGGCCGACGTCCGCCAGGGCGCCCTCGACGGCCTCGCGCGTCGGGCCCTGGCCCTCGTTGTGGATACGGGTGCCGAGTGCGGTGTACAGCGGGCCGAGGACGTCGGAGCCGTGCTTCTGCCAGGCCGCGGTGACCACCCGGATCGGCTGCCAGGCCTTGGTCTCAAGGAGCTCGCGGTACTGCTCGGGCAGCTCGTCGAGCTTCGGCTCGTTGAGCACCGCCAGGCTCATGATGTGCCAGCGCACCTCGATGTTCCGGACCTTCTCCACCTCCAGGACCCACCGCGAGGTCATCCACGCCCAGGGGCACAGCGGGTCGAACCAGAAGTCGACGGGGGTCTTGGCAGCGGTGCTCGCGGACTCGGACATGGCGCTCCTAGGAAAAGTGTTCGTTTCAACCGGCAACACCGGGCATCGCCGTCCCCATTCCCGAGTGCCCGCGGTCAGGTGCACATGGCAGGATCGGGCCTGTCCACATGCCGAACGCCAGTCGAGGGAGTACCGCCCGTGCCCGGTGAGAATCTGACCCGTGACGAGGCCCGGGAGCGGGCCGCCCTGCTGTCCGTCGACGGGTACGAGGTGTCTCTGGACCTGCGTTCGGCGGTGGGCGACGAGAGCGGGGACGGTCCTCGTACCTTCCGGTCCGTCACCACGATCCGTTTCCGCTCCAACGAGCCCGGCGCCGCCACCTTCGCCGATCTGATCGCCCCGAGTGTGACCTCCGTCTCACTCAACGGCCGGGATCTGGACCCCGGTCAGGTCTTCGACGGCTCCCGGATCCTCCTGGAGGACCTGGCCGCGGAGAACGAGCTGGTCGTCGACGCCCAGTGCGCCTACTCGCGCACCGGCGAGGGCATGCACCGCTTCGTCGACCCGGAGGACGGCGAGGTCTATCTCTACACCCAGTACGAGCCGGCCGACTCCCGCCGCGTCTTCGCCAACTTCGAGCAGCCCGACCTCAAGGCCCCGTTCCGCTTCGAGGTGCGGGCGCCGGAGGGCTGGACGGTGTGGAGCAACGGGGCCGGCGACCTGGCCGACGGCGTGTGGCGGTTCGCGGAGACGAAGGCGATCTCGACGTACATCACGTGCGTCACGGCAGGCCCGTACCACTACGTCACGGACTCGTACACGCGCACCTTCGAGGACGGCACCAAGCTGGAGATCCCGCTCGGCGCCCTCTGCCGCAAGGGCCTCGCGCCCTACTTCGACTCGGCCGACGTCTTCCTCGTCACCAAGCAGGGGCTGGACTTCTTCCACGACCACTTCGACTACCCGTACCCCTTCGGGAAGTACGACCAGGCGTTCGTGCCCGAGTACAACCTCGGCGCGATGGAGAACCCGGGACTGGTCACCTTCCGCGAGGAGTTCATCTTCCGCGGCAAGGTGACGCAGGCGTCCTACGAGGGCCGGGCCAACGTCATCCTGCACGAGATGGCGCACATGTGGTTCGGCGACCTGGTCACCATGGTGTGGTGGGACGACCTGTGGCTGAAGGAGTCCTTCGCCGACTTCATGGGCACCTTCGCCAACGTCGGCGCGACCCGCTTCGAGAACGCCTGGATCACCTTCGCCAACCGCCGCAAGGCGTGGGCGTACCGGGCCGACCAGCTCCCCTCCACCCACCCGATCACCGCCGACATCCGCGACCTCCAGGACGCGAAGCTCAACTTCGACGGCATCACCTACGCCAAGGGCGCCTCCGTACTGAAGCAGCTCGTGGCGTACGTCGGCCAGGACGCGTTCCTGGAGGGCGCGCGGCGCTACTTCAAGCGGCACGCGTACGGCAACACGCGACTGGGTGACCTGCTGTCGGTCCTGGAGGAGACCAGCGGGCGGGACATGGGAGCCTGGTCGCGGTCGTGGCTCCAGACGGCAGGCGTCAACTCCCTCACCCCGCAGGTGGTGTTGGACGCGGACGGTCGGATCGCCGAGCTCGCCGTGCTCCAGGAGGCGGCCGAGTCTCACCCCGAACTGCGGCCGCACCGCGTGGCGTTGGGGCTGTACCGGCGTACGGCGTCCGGGGCGCTGGAGCGTTACGCGCGGACCGAGACCGACGTCGACGGGCCGCGGACGGTCGTCGCGGAGCTGGCCGGTGCCGAGGCGCCGGAGCTGGTCCTGGTCAACGACGACGACCTGACGTACTGCAAGATCCGCTTCGACGAGACCTCGCTGGCCACCCTGCGCGAGCACCTCGGCGCGATGACCGATCCGCTGGCCCGCGCCCTGTGCTGGTCGGCGCTGTGGAACCTGACCCGGGACGCGCTGCTGCCCGCGGCCGGCTTCGTGGACCTCGTCACGCGGTTCGCCAGCCGCGAGTCCGACATCGGCGTGGTGCAGATGCTGCACGCGTGGGCGAACTCGGCGCTGGTCAACTACGCGCCACCGGCCTGGCGTCCGGCCGGCGAGGAGCTCCTGTCCTCGGTCGCGCTGCGGGATCTGCGGGCGGCCGAACCGGGCAGCGAGCACCAGCTGGCCTGGGCCCGCTTCTTCGCGTCGGTGGCGTCCGCGCCGGGCGACCTGGCGCTGCTGCGGGCCCTGCTCGACGGCACCGAGAAGGTCGACGGGCTCGAGGTCGACCAGGAGCTGCGCTGGGCGTTCCTGGAGCCGCTGGCCGCGCACGGGGCGGCGGACGAGGCGGTCCTCGCGGCCGAACTGGCCCGTGACGACACGGCGTCCGGCAAGCGCCACCAGGTCCGCTGCCTGGCCGCCCGCCCCTCCGCGGCGGTCAAGGCGCAGGCGTGGGCCCAGGTCGTCGAGTCGGACGCGCTGTCCAACGCGCTGGTCGAGGCGACGATCGCGGGCTTCGCCCAGCCCTCCCAGCGGGAGCTGACCGCGCCGTACACGGCGAAGTACTTCGAGGTGATCGAGCGGCTGTGGCAGGAGCGGTCGATCCAGATCGGCATGGATGTCGTACGGGGTCTGTTCCCGGCCTGGCCGGCCGATGGCGAGGCGCGAGGGACGCTGGACGCGGCGGACGCGTGGCTCGCGGCGCACGAGGGTTCGGCGCCCGCGCTGCGGCGGCTGGTGCTGGAGGCGCGGGACGATCTGGCGCGGGCGCTGCGGGCCCAGGCTTTGGCCAACGACTGAGCCGGCAGTGACCGTTACGGAATCCGGTCAATAACACCCGTAACCCCTGGTCCCACCCGATCGGACCAGGGGTTTTCCGTGCCCTATCGGCACCCGAACACCCGTCCTTTAGTGCCGTCTTGTCCGTATTTGTCGACGGGCCTGTAACAGCGGTTAAAGGCCGCTCCGGGCGCGGAAAACCCCGAAGCATGAACCACAACACCCCGCGCTCCCCGCTCCCCCCGGCCTCCCCCCGCCCCCTGCGCCACCTCTCCGAGGTGCACCGGAGGGTGCTGACCACGGCCCAGCTCCGCTCGCACGGCGTCTCGTCCGCGGAGATGACCGAGCAGTGCCGGCCCGACGGCCCGTGGCAGCAGATCCTCCCGGGTGTGTTCCTGCTCCACCCGGGCCCGCCGACCAGCGAGGAGCGGCTGCACGCGGTGCTGATGTACGCGGCCCGGGAGTCGACGCCGGGTGTGCCGGCCCAGCCGGCCGCCGACTCGCCGCACCGCGCGGTGTACGCGGAGGCGATGATCACGGGCCTGGCGGCCCTCACCCTGCACGGCTTCACCTCCGCGCCCCCGCTCCTGTCCATCGAGAAGATCGACGTCCTGGTCCCCCGCCTGCGCCGCCTCCGCTCGACAGGCTGCGCCAGAATCGTCCGCACCCCCACCCTCCCGACTCCCCAGCAGGTGACGGGAGTTCCGATCGCCCCGGTGCCGCGCGCGCTGGCCGACGCGGTCTCCGAGCTCTCCGACGCGGGGGCGGTACGCCGGCTGCTGACCGAGGCGGTACGCGGCGGCCATTGCGAACCGGCCTCGGTGGTACGGGAGTTGAACGCGGCGAAACTGCTCAGCCGCCCGCATGTCGTGGACGCCGTGGACTCCCTGCTCGCCGAGGGCCGCGCGATCGCCGAGGACCGCCTCTACCGCATGGTCCACGACCACGGCCTCCCCGACCCGGTCTGGAACGTCGACCTCCGCCTCCCCGGCGGCCCCCACCTCGGCGGCCTCGACGCCTACTGGCCGGAACAGGCCGTGGCCGTCGAACTGGACACCCGCGCCCCCCGCCAGGACGAGGACGCGATGTGGTCGGAGTACGCCCGCAAGCGGGAGACCTTGGAGCGGCTCGGCATCACGGTCGTCTACATCACCCCGAAGAAACTCCGGGACGGAACGGAACAACAGGCGGCGGTGGTCCGCACGGCGCTCATGGCGTCCGGCGACCGAGACCCGGCCGCGTATGTCGTGGTGCTGCCCCGGTAGTGACGGACCGGGGCGGGATCAGGGGGGAAGGGGAGGGGCCGCCGGTCGGAGGGGGACCGGCGGCCCTTCCTCGCATTGACGTGGATTCAACCTACGTAATACCCGTTCTACGTTTGTCCCTGGACGAGCCGGGACTTCCCGACTCGTCGCCGTCCCGTCATGATCACGGCCCGACCGCGCGTGGAGTCCCTTCCGCCGGTCATGTCGTCCAGCCGGCGCGAGAGCAGTTCGAGATCGGCCGTCCAGCTCTTGAGTTCCGCCGTCGCCGAGCGAGCCGATTGCGCGACGGCACTGTCCGGCCTCCCATCCGCGGAGCTGGTGGCCGGGCTACAGGCCACCGACTGGAACCAGGCCCTGCGCTCACCTGCTCTGGCCGTGCCGGACGACGTGCCCAGCATCGCGGTGATCGAGGGAACAGAAGCAGGAGCAGTGATGGGCCGGCGCTGGGCACGCCTATACGGGATATCCGATCTCCGCGATGTCCTCGGCGAGTCCGGCCAGGTCGGCGGTCGGGTTCAGCGCCGAGACGACGCCCCGCGTCAGCGGGCGCAACGCATACACATGTCGTACGGCGTCGATGTCCACCGCCCTCTCGTAGTACTCCTCGGCGAACTCCTGGTAGGCCCCGGGCCGGCCGTCGGCAAGCACATCGAAGAGCCACTCGGCGCTGCCGCCGTCCTCGGCGCTGAAGGCGGGCTCGGTGACATACGCCCGGAACACCTCGGGCAGCCCGTCGAAGAGTCCGGGCCGGGTCTCATGATCCTCGTGCCCGTAAGGCGACATCGGCGACTCGTGATCGAACCCACGGGCATACGCCCCCGCCGCCGAGAACACGACCGAGTACTCGTTCCCACACCCGTCCCGCATGGACGCCATCTCCTCCGTGGGCGACCAGCGCGAGTCGAACGAGTAGTGCCGCGAGTCCCATTCAGGACTCATGACGGCATCCAGCATGGCCATGGCCCGCCCGCGATCCCGAACCACAGATATCGCAGGCAGCCGCCGAATCACCTCGACAACAGACATGCCCCCATTCAACCCGCCCCCACTGACAACGCGATGTGAGCCGGCCGCTGTGAAGTCATCGAGGTGTGCCTACTACACGGAGCATGACGCCTGTATTCCGACGGCTTGGAAACCTGGAACAACCAGCCTGGTTTGCGCGGCTACAACAGCTCCGCCCCCAGGTCCCATGGGCGCTCCAGTCACCGCCGTAGTCGTGCCCGGTCTCCAACTCCTCTGCTACATGCGGCGGTCAGAGGGGCTCCGGGAGGGCCGGGGGCATGGTCGTGCGGAGGTGGATGCCGTCGATCAGGGCTGCGTATGCCGCGATCATGCGGGTGCGGCTGAAGCGTTCGCGGCTGGCTTCGAGGGCGGAGGTGAGGTCGGTGCGGGAGGCGACCGCCTCCGTCCACGCCGTCGCGATGGAGTCCGGGTCCGGTGGGGTGACGAAGCCGTGGCCCGCGACGATCGCCGCGCTGTCGCCGACGTCCGTGGAGACCGGTACGGCGCCGCACATCATGCCCTCGACCAGGCACAGCGGGGCCGCCTCGCCCCAGGAGGAGGTGAGGGCGACCACGTCGGCGGCGGCGTACACGTGCTCCATGTCGTGGCGGACGCCGAGGCGGTGGAGGCGGTTCGCCGGCCCCGGTTCGGCCCCGAACGCGGTCTCGATGTCCGCGTCCAGGCCCGGGTTGGCAGCCGTCATGCCCGCGCCGCACATCAGGACGTGGCCCTCCGGCTCGCGGTCGAGCCAGGCGCGTGCCGAGCGCAGGAACAGCGGGATGTTCTTCATCGCGTCGTAGCGGGCCGCGAAGACGACGACCGGGGCGTCGACGGGGACGTCGAGGGAGGTGCGCAGGGCCAGCCGGCGGGCCGGGTCGGGGCGGAATCTCTCGAGGTCGACGCCGTTCGGGATGACGTGGAGCAGCTCGGCGGGGATGCCGGCGGCCTGGTAGGCGGCCCGGGTGGACTCGGCGCAGCACACGCACGCGACGACCGTGCCGTCGGCGATGGCCGCCTTGAGTTCGTCGAGGGCGCTGCCCTGGTTCTCCGGGTCGGAGCGGTGCAGGCAGACCACGACCGGGCGGCGCGGCAGGCCCGACTGGTTGAGAAGTCGGAGGGGCTGTTCCTTGAGGGACAGGATGACGTCCGCGTCGGCGGTGGCCCGCGCGGTATCGGCCAGCTCCGGGCCGGTGAAGCTGGCCGGATCACCGCTTGCGGGGAAGACCCGGCCCAGGGAGGCGACACCCACTCCGGCCGCGGTCAGCGACCGGTAGCAGGCGTCGCTCTCCATGCGCTGCCGGGTGGCCTCCCGGTGCACCTCGCTGTGGATGCTCAGCACGCGATGATGCTGGCCACCCTCCTGAAGTCCCATTACGACATCGCTGTGGACGATCCGGGCCCCGCCGGAGAAGAAGCCCTCGTAGACCGAGAGCACGTGCAGTCCGCGCCGCGTGCGCATCCGACCACCCGCCTTGCACAAATCGAGCCATCCCCGTGAAGTCCGGGTTAGCCGATATGAGGCGGCATGAATATTGCGTACGGATTAACTCGGCGCTTCGTGTCGGGGTCTCCTCGATTACAGGCGCTACCTGTAGGTCATTTACCGCAGAATTCCGCCTCGATCACCGAGGCGTCATCCCCCGTCCAGTCCCCGTTGAAGTTGAACGCGAGGGAATGCCGGCCGTCCGCCGTCGTCACGGCATCCGAGTTCGACCCGTGGATGCCGCCGTCGTGGCCCCAGACCTGGACTCCGCAGGAGAGGGTGTGGACCCCGAGGCCGAGGCCGTAGGCCGTGCCGGGGCCGCCCGTCGGGACCGTGGTCTTCATCTCCTCGAGCTGGTACGGCGGGAGCAGGGCGCCGCCGAGGAGGGCCCGGTAGAAGCGGTTCAGGTCGGCGTTGTCGGAGATCATGTCGCCGGACCCGGCGGCCAGGGTCGGGCTGAGGGTGGTGACGTCGTACGTCGGTCCCGTCGTCGATTCCGCGAGCTTGGAGTAGGCGCGGCTGCTGGGCTGCGGGAGGGTGACCCGGGTGCCGGGGACCGAGGTGCCGGTCAGCCGGAGCGGGGCGATGAGACGGTCGTGGATCTCCGTGCCGTAGGCGTGGCCCGTGGCCTTTTCGATCACCATCGCGGCGAGCAGGTAGTTGGTGTTGGAGTAGCCCCAGGACGTGCCCGGTTCGAAAGCCGGCTTGTGGGACATGGCGAACGCGAGAAGATCCTCCGGGGACTTGCGGTCGTAGCGGTGCCGGAGGAAGCCGTCTTTCGTGAAGTACTCGCGGCCGAATTCGTCGTCCTCCGTGTAATTGAAGATTCCGCTGGTGTGGCCGAGGAGTTGGCGGACGGTGATCCGGCTGCCGTCGTGGCCGTTGCCGTGGACGGCGCCCGGCAGCCACTTCTCCACGGTGTCGTCCAGCGACAGCCTGCCCTCGGCCTCCAGTTGGAGGAGCACGGTGGCCACGAAGGTCTTGGTGATGCTGCCGACCCGGTAACGGTCGTGCGGGGACCGGGACCTGCCGGTCCTGATGTCTCCCACGCCGGCGGTCGTCGACCAAGTGCCGTGCGCGTCCTGCGCGGTGGCCGTCACCCCGGGGACGCCGCTCTTCACCACGGCCTCGACGGCCCGCCGGGTCGCGTCGTGGTCCGTGCTGACGGGTGGCGCCGCGAGGGCGGGCCCGCCCAGTGCGGCCGACAGCACGATCGCCGTCGCCGCGACCAGGATCGTACGTACCTTCATGTCTTCCCCCTTGTCCTACCTGCTCATGGCTGAGCCCGGTCGGGGGAGACAGACCCGGCCCACAGCGCGGAGGTTGCCGCACTGTGGGCCGGATGACCGGAAATCAGCCCTTTTTGAGGACCAGTTCCGTGTTGCGGTCGTCGGGGTCGCCGCCGAGGACCTTGCTGGCGCCGGGGGCGTTGTAGGAGAGCTCGCGGTAGAGGGCGGCGAGGCCTGTCTGCGTGAGGTCGGCGAAGTCGGTGCGGTGCGGGGCCGCGGACTCGATCAGGGTGGTGAAGAGGGAGAGCGTGCCGTCCTTGTTGTCGACGATCTCGATGACACGCGCGAGCTGCGGGTAGTCCACGTGCGAGGCGGTGGAGATCTCCCAGAAGGAACGGCCGTCGGGGGCCGAGTGCGGGGTGATGTCGTTGCGGTGGATGTGGCCGTTCACCCAGGCCAGGACGTTGGCGTGGCTGGCGAGCAGGGCGACGACCTCCTGGCCGCCGTGCCGCCGCTCGTTCGGCCGGGCCGGGTCGACGTGATTCGTGTTGTCCATCGTCTTGCTGGTGTGGTGGCTGAAGACGATGGCGTGCGAGTCCTTGTTGTCCGTCAGCTGCTTGTCGAGCCACTTCAACTGGGCGGTGCCGATGGAGCCTTCGTAGTGGCCGCCCGGGTCGGTGGTGTCGATGCTGATGCCGATGACGTCGTCGGAGATCCGGAAGGTGTAGTACTGGGTGCCCGCGTCGAGGTTGGCGGTGGAGTAGCCGTGTCCGACGGGCCCGATACCGCGGTATGCGGGGTCGAGGTGGGCCTTGACGTAGTCGGCCGGGGTGTAGGGCGCGCGCTTGTCGTCCGGCGTGACCGAACGCATGTCGCGGGTGTGCGCCTTGAGGAGGTCCCGGAAGGCGAGGCCCTTGGGGTCGTCGCCGGCGCTGATGTGGGCCTGGAGCTTCTTCGAGTCGGCCACGGACAGGGACATCAGCTTCTTGCCGCCGACGGCGTACTCGGCGAGCCAGGAGTCGCCGTGGCCGTAGCAGCCGAGCGGCATGGCGTCGTGGTTGCCGACGGTGGAGTACCAGGGCAGGTTGAGGCCGGGGCTGCGGACCTCGCGGATCGCGGCGGCCAGGAAGCCCTGGAGGTGCGGGAAGCCGAGCTGCTTGTCGCCGTCGCGGACGGTGGAGTCGGGCTGCCAGTACAGCTTGAGTCCGCTGTTCTGGACGCCCTCGTAGTGCCGCGGATCACCGGAGTTGGGGCTGATCTTCCCCCCGCTCATGATCTTCAGGAACCACTCCAGCTCGGACTTGGCGTTGTTGTCCGTGTTGTCGCCGGTGGTCATGGCGAAGTGCAGCGGCGAGCCGGTGACCGGGGCGCCGCGCAGGGCGTTGATCCGCTCCACGAGCGACACCGCGCCGTGCACGGTCAGCGCCTCGTGCGGCCGCCAGGAGTGCGGGTTGGTGGCCCGCAGGTACTCCAGCCGCATCGGGTGCTGGGCGTCGATCAGGTGCAGGTCGGTGAGCTGCACGAAGGCCGCGAGTGCGGTACGGCGGCCCGCGCGGCCCGACTTGGGGGCGGCGAGCTCGCTGCGCACGACGCGGGACCAGCCGGGGCCGTCGCCGAGCCGGCGGTACGGCGTGCTGGTGCGCGGGGCGGCGACCGTGGCGAGGGTGGTGCCCCTGGTGTAGGGCGCGAGGGGCGCCGCGACCCGCCGGGAGTGCGCCACGGTGGCCTCGTGGGCCTCGCTCGCGGTGGTGGCGGCCTGGCTGTCGGTGGGCCGCAGGGCGTAGCCGACACCCGCGGAGACGGCTGCGGCGCCGGTGGCGGCGAGGACGGTACGGCGGTTGATCGCCGGAGTGGTGGCGGCGACAGAGCGTATGCGCGACATGGCGCGGTCTCCCCGAGTGCGAACGCGTCGGCAGGGTCGCGGGCGTTTCGCTGCCGCGAAGAACCCGCTCGCTCTGGATGCTTGGCACCGGGAATGACCTGCGCGTGAACGAGACGGCAACGCGCAACGCCGATCACCGTACGTGGATCTAGGAGGACCCTGTGCGTCCGCGAGCGTGCTTCGGGCGGACGGGGGGCGGTTACGGAGTGTTCACTTTCCGGGGTAGGGGTGGGGCTCCAAGTGCCCCGCGGCCGGCCGCTTCCGCCACAGCGCCAGCCCCGTGTCCACCAGCCCGACCCGGTTCAGGGTCTCCACCTCCTCCAGCGGATGCCATGCCGCCAGGTCCGTGGAGCCGCCCACCTCGAAACGGAGGTCGCCGCCGGTGACCCGGGCCTCGTAGACCAGGCGGAGCGCGTGGTGATCCGTGGTCCGGCGGAAGACGCGGGGGAAGGCGCGGCGGAAGTGGTACGGGAAGGTGCGGCGCAGGGAGTCGACGCCGAGGAGACCGGTGATCTCCACCTCGTAGCCCGTCTCCTCGTCCACCTCCCTCAGCACCGTGTCGTAAGGGTCCTCACCGTGCTCCATCCCGCCCCCCGGCAGGGTCCACTCCGGCTCCCCCTGCTCGTCGATCCCGCGGGCCAGCAGGAGTTGGTCGTCGCGAACGCACACGGCGTAGGCCGCCACCCTCAATTTCCTTCGCACACGCGGACGTTAGTCCGCCGGGACCGGATTCGCAGGCGAGTATTCGGGCGCCGACCAGCGCAGCGGGAGCGCCGAAGGCGTCTCGATCGCCTCCGTCAGCTCGAAGAGCACCCTGCGCTCCCCGTCCCGGCCGAACGACGTCCGCGCCTCGCCCGTCAGTTGCAGCGTCGTGCCCGTCGTCCAGTCCAGGAACAGCAGGCCGGCCCGGGAGTCGGAGCGGATGTTGCCGAGCGTGAGGAACATGGAGTTGCCCGGGTAGTCCCGCCAGCTCAGGTCGTGGGGTGAGTCGACCTGTACGAAGCCCGGGTTGCCGCCCCGGTGGCTGACGTCCGTCCCGCCCCCGTGCACCGTCGCGATGAAGAACGTGTTGGCGGATGCGATGAACTCCGCCTGTGCCGGCGTGAGTTCGGCGGCGTGCCGAGGGTCAGCCGTGCCCCGGCCCGCCACCACCTCGTACGACTCCCTCCGCTGGATGTACTTCGGGCAGTTCGAGAACACCCTGTCCGCCGAGATCGCCAGCCCCCTCGCCGTGGGCCGGAGCCGGCCGTTCAGGCGCATGCGGCGGCGGGTGCGCGGGTCCAGGGCGATCGTGCCGACCTGTACGCCCTGCGTCGCCAGCGCCGACGACAAGGGGTCCGCTGCCCGTACACCGCCCGCCACCGACATCTGGTGCGGGCCCGTCGCCCGTACGAAACCGAGTGGTCCCGTCATCGGGGACGCCCACACCCGGCCCGTCCCGGGGTCTGCCGCGCCCAGTACCAGCAGGGGCTGGAGTTCCAGGAAAGCCGCGGCGACCGGCTTGATCCCGTCTCCGATCGCCCGGCCCACGTGGTCGGCCGTGTCGCGGACGCCCACGCGGTCCTGGAGCGCCCGGGAGCCCTCGTGATACACGGAATGCCTGGACATGGCTAGAAGAAACCGCAGGTGGGGGCCGAGTCGACCGGGACCGGTGCCCCCTCCGCGCCGCTCGGCACCGAGATCTCCAGGCGGGTCCCGTCGGGGTCGTGGAAGAAGATGCCGCCCGAGGCCGCGCCCTCGCGATGGGCCACCACTCCCTCGTACGCGAACTCGGCGCCGTACGCCCGAAGTGCCTCCTCGTACTGCCGGACCCGTTCGATCGAGTCCGCCTCCAGGGCCAGGTGGTGCAGGCCGGCCCGGTCGCCGTCGTATCCGCCCGTCGCCTGCTGCCAGAGCGTGAGGACGAGTCGCTCGCCGTCGCCCAGGAACGCGTACCGCCTGCCCTCCTCCTTGCCCTCCCCCACCAGGACGAAGCCCAGGACGTCCCGGTAGAAGGCGAGCGAGCGGTCGAGGTCGGTGACGTTCAGGCCTGTGTGGCCGGTGCGCAAGGTCATGGGGTTCCCCTTCGAGACGTCGGTACCGACGGCATGCTTAACCCTTCTAAGTCAGGTTAACGGTTAGAATTCGAGTGCGTCAACCGGTCACGTAATCTTTGACGGTTAGCCGGAAGGAGATCCTCATGCCCACCGCCCTCGACCCGCGCCCCCTCACCGGTGAGCCGCTCGCGCTCGATCTGCTCAACACGCGGTGGATGAAGGAGGGGGTCGTACAGGATCTGCTCCGTGACGTCGACGGGCTGGCCGTGTGGCTCGACGCCAACGGGCTGGATCACGCCGCCGACGAGGCGATGCTGCGCCACCTCCGCCAGGCGCGCGACGCGCTGAGGAAAGCGGTGGACGGGGAGGACGTGGCCGCCGTCGACGCCGTGCTCGGGCACGGGCGGATCCGGGCCACGCTCACCCCCGACGGGCCCGGCGAGCTGCCCGAGTTCGGGGACCCCTCCTGGGCGCCCGCCTGGCTCGCCGCCCGGAGTTATCTGGAGCTGCTCTCCACCGCCCCCGACCGCATCCGCGGCTGCGCCCACGAGTCCTGCATCCTGCACTTCTTCGACACCTCACGGAACGGCACGCGCCGCTGGTGCTCCATGGCGGCCTGCGGGAACCGGGCAAAGGCGTCCCGGCACTACGCGCGCTCGAAGGAGAGTTGAAAAGGGAAGCAATTTGCCCTTATACAGGGGCAATACGGCTAAAGCCCATCGCGGGTTTTCCCCATACATCCATCTCGTTTCGGTCAACACTTCCCAAACAACTGTCCCTTGCGTAAAGGTGCGGCTGTTCACGCACGCTCCTTTTCCTACAAGGGATGCCGATGACCCTCACCCCCCAGAGACGCGTGGCCCGGATAGCCGTGGCCGCCGGTCTCGTCGCCGCGCTCTCCGCGGCCGGGCCGATACCCATGGCCTTCTCCGCCGACGGTCCCTCCGCCACCGCCCCGACCGACGGCGGCGTCAAGTCCGCCGACGACAAGCTCGGTTCGGACGACGCGGACCTGCTCGCCGCGGCCAAGGCCGACGGCGACAAGAACGTCACGATGATGATCGCCACCGCTCCCGGGCAGACCGAGCAGGTCGCCGAGGAGTTGGACGCGGTCAAGGGCGGCTCGGTCGGCCGGACCTACGACAAGCTCGGCTACGTCCGCGCCACCGTCCCCACCGGCAAGGCCGACTCGGCCATCGCGGCCGCCGCGAAGCTCTCCTCCGTGCACGGCATCGACCTGCGCGAGGAGATACCGCTCGACGACCCGAGCGCCACGAGCACCGCCAAGTCCGCGTCGGCGACGGCCACTTACCCGGCCCCCGGCAAGAAGACGCCCGCCGAGAACCCGTACAACCCGTCCTTCGAGACGGGCGCCGTCGACTTCGTGCAGGACCACCCGAAGGCGGACGGCCGCGGTGTCACCATCGGCATCCTCGACTCGGGCGTGGACCTCGGCCACCCGGCGCTGCAGAAGACCACCACCGGCGAGCGGAAGATCGTCGACTGGGTGACCTCGACCGACCCGATCGTCGACAGCGACGCCACCTGGCGGCCGATGCTCACGGGTGTCTCCGGCCCCACCTTCACCTACAGCGGCCGGACTTGGACGGCGCCCGCCGGGTCGTACCAGGTCAGCACGTTCAAGGAGTCGTACACCGCCGGTGGCGACGCGGCGGGTGACGCGAACCGGGACGGGGACACCACCGACAGCTGGGGCGTGCTGTACGACGCCGCCGCCGGGACCGTCCGTGTCGACCTGAACAACAACTTCGACTTCTCGGACGACGCGCCGATGAAGCCGTACAAGGACGGTTACCAGGTCGGCTACTTCGGGACCGACAACCCGTCCACCGACGTCGTGGAGCGCCAGCCGTTCGTCGTGCAGATCCGCAAGGACGTGCCGATGGACCCGTACGGCGGCGACTGGGTCGGTCAGAAGCGGGACTTCGTCAACATCGGCGTCATCGAGTCCGAGCACGGCACGCACGTCGCCGGCATCACCTCCGCCAACGGCCTGTTCGGCGGGAAGATGAACGGCGCGGCCCCCGGCGCGAAGATCGTCTCGTCCCGTGCCTGCACCTGGACCGGCGGCTGCACCAACGTCGCGCTCACCGAGGGCATGATCGACCTGGTCGTCAACCGCGGTGTCGACATCGTGAACATGTCGATCGGCGGTCTGCCGGCGCTGAACGACGGCAACAACGCCCGTGCGGAGCTGTACACGCGCCTCATCGACACCTACGGCGTGCAGCTCGTCATCTCGGCGGGCAACTCCGGGCCGGGCGCGAACACCATCGGCGACCCCGGTCTCGCCGACAAGGTCATCTCGGTCGGCGCGACCATCTCCAAGGAGACCTGGGCGTCCAACTACGGCTCCCAGGTGACCAGGTCGTACCAGATGATGCCGTTCTCCTCGCGCGGCCCGCGTGAGGACGGCGGCTTCACGCCGACCCTGTCCGCGCCGGGCGCCTCCATCAACACCACGCAGACCTGGCTGCCGGGCTCGCCGGTCGCCGAGGCGGGCTACACGCTGCCGGCCGGCTACTCGATGCTCCAGGGCACCTCGATGGCGTCCCCGCAGGCCGCGGGCGCGTCCGCGCTGCTGCTGAGCGCGGCCAAGCAGAAGAAGATCGAGCTGACGCCCGCCACCCTGCGCACGGCTCTCACCTCGACCGCCAAGCACATCAAGGGCGTTCAGGCGTACGAGGAGGGTGCGGGCCTCATCGACATCGTGGACGCCTGGGACTCGATCCGCGACGGCGCCACCGCCCACGACTACACCGTCAAGGCGCCGGTCGACACCGCGATCGACTACGCGCTGAAGACGCCGGGCTTCGGAACCGGCCTCTACGACCGCGAGGGCGGCCTCAAGGCCGGTGACAAGAAGACCTACGACGTCACCATCACCCGGACCTCCGGTGCGGACAAGGCCGTTCGGCACGAGCTGTCCTTCGAGAACAACGCCGGCCACACCTTCCGGATCGTCGGCAAGGACGAGGTGAAGCTGCCGCTGAACCAGCCGGTGACGGTGAAGGTGCAGGCGAACCCGCGCTCCGCGGGCCTCAAGAGCGCGATCCTGGAGGTCGACGACCCGAAGACGGAGGGCGTCGACAAGCAGATCCTCACCACCGTCGTGGTCTCGGCGCCGGTCAAGTACACCTGGTCCGCGTCGAACACCGTGCAGCGCAACAGCACGCAGTCGTACTTCGTGACCGTCCCGGCGGGCGCCAAGTCCCTCGAGGTCGCGATCGGCGGCCTGAAGGACAAGAGCCAGACCCGGTTCATCGCCATCCACCCGTACGGCGTCCCGGTCGACAACTCCGGTACCCCGTACTGCTACCCGAACTACCTCGACGGCAACGGCTGCCGGCCCGACGTGCGTTCGTACGCGGACCCGCAGGCCGGCGTCTGGGAGATCGAGGTCGAGTCGCGCCGCACCTCGCCGCTGCTCGACAACCCGTACAAGCTGAACGTCGCCGTCTACGGCGCGGCCTTCGACCCGGAGACCGTGACCGTCCCGGAGGCCAAGGTCGGCACCCCGGCCGCCGTCTCCTGGAAGGTGACGAACACGCTCGCCGCGATCGACGGCAAGCTGGCCGGCGGCCCGCTCGGCTCCGCCAAGTCGGCCCGTCCGACGATCAAGGAGGGCGAGACCCAGACCACCACGGTCGTGGTCCCGGAGGGCGCCAAGTCCCTGGACGTCGCCATCGGCAACGTCTCGGACACCTCCGCCGACCTCGACCTGACGGTGAAGAACGCGGCCGGCACGGTCGTCGGCAGCTCCGCCGACGGCGACTCGGAGGAGGCGGTCTCCATCGCCTCGCCGGCCGCCGGTACGTACACCATCGAGGTCGCGGGCTACTCGGTCCCGGCCGGCTCCACCGCGTACGACTACCAGGACGTGTTCTTCTCCGCCGCCCTGGGCACCGTCACGGTCGACGAGTCGACGCCGGTACAGCTCGGCACGGGCGCCTCGGCGACCGTCGCCGCGAACGTCACCGCCGCGGCGGCCGCGCCGGAGGGCCGTGAGTTCTTCGGCCAGGTCCAGCTGGTCAACGCGAACGGCACGGTCGCGGGCCTGGGCAGCGTGAAGATCGAGAAGGTCACGCCGTAGTCGTTGGTCGTACGGCGGTGAGGGCGGGCGTCCATGGGGCGCCCGCCCTCGCTCATTCGCAGGCGACGGACGCCGACTCGGGCAACGCCCTTGCCAGCGCGGCCCGTTCGCGGGCGATGGGCTGCTCGCCGGTGAGGACGTAGTCCGGGGTGGACGTGTGGCGCGGGACGGCGACCAGGATGTGGTCGCCCTTGCGCAGAGGGGTGGGCAGGGCCTCCTCGTCGATCAGCAGGGTGAGGTCCGGCTTCGTCTTCTCCGGCTTGTACGAGCGGGTCACGTGCAGGGTGATCCGCTCCCGGCCGGCGTCGCCCGCCACCCGCTGCACGCCGGTGACGTCGCCCTCGGCGACCAGGCGGGTGCAGGCGAGGTAGCCGGGGCTGGAGAAGGGGGAGCCGGCCGCCGCGGATGCCGCCGCCTTGCCGCCCGCGTCCGCGCTGCTCGCGCTCGAGTCGCCGGCGCCGCCTCCGGCCTGCCCGACCAGCCAGATCATCCCGGAGAACACTCCCCCGACGGCGGTCACGGCGAGGCCCGCGAAGGCGAACCTGCGCACGGCACGCCGGTTCCGTGGCGCGCGGGGGGCCGTCCGCCGTGGACGCCGGCCGTGTGGCCGTCGTACCGGAGCCGTCGTCCGCTGTGGCCGCTCCTCGGCCAGTGCGTCCCCGATGATCCCGAGCTGTGCCCGCAGCAGCGCGACATCGGCCTCGGCGGCGCGGTGCTCGGCGCGGAACGCCGCGTCGGCGCCGTCCGGCAGCGGCTCCCCGGTGATCGCGGCCATGAGCGCGTCGGTGCCGTCGTAGTCCCCGTGGGTCTCGTGTCCGGCGGTCATCTCACACCACCTCGTCCTCGTGCAGGCGGGCGCGCAGGGCCCGTACCGCCGTGTGCAGCCTGCTCTTGACCGTGCCCTCGGGGACGCCGAGCTCCGCGGCGATCGAGCGGACCGGCAGATCGGCGTAGAAGCGCAGGACGAGGACCTGGCGCTGGGCGTCGGGGAGCTCGTCCAGGCCCTGGGCGACGGCCAGCGAGAGCACGCTGGTGTCCTCGCCGGAGGGCTGCTCGTGCTGGCGCAGCGACGACAGCCGCTCCCCCAGCCGCTCCTGCCGCTTCCTGGCGCGGTGCCAGTCCATGGCCAGGTTGGAGGCGACGACGGCCGCCCACGCGGAGACGTCACGCGGGGCCTCGTACCCCTTCGCCGCCCGCTCCAGCAGCCGCAGACGGACCTGCTGCACCCCGTCCGGCAGGTCCGTCTGCGGCACCCCGCCCAGCGCGAGCACCGCTCGCACCCGGCGTTCCTGGGCCGCGTCCAGAGGATCCCCGTGATCGTCCTCCTGGGCCCGGCGGGCCTTTCTGCGCAGCACAAGCCACCCCCCTCACCGCGTTTCCTCTACGACGCCGGGGCGCACGGAAACGTTCGGCGATCACGCCGGGAGTTTTCACCGAGGCGTACGTCACACCCCGCGGCGTCCCACTCCTCGGGCATGCAGCGCAAAGAATTGGACAGGCGGACCCGGGTCGGCCGCATGATGGAAAAGCCGCGGACACGCAGAGAACACCTAGAGGGAGTCGCCGTGAAGGTCGGAATCGTCGGAGCCACCGGTCAGGTCGGCACGGTCATGCGCAGGATCCTCGTCGAGCGGAACTTCCCGGTCACCGAGCTGCGCCTGTTCGCCTCGGCCCGCTCGGCGGGGACGGTCCTGGACGGCGTGACCGTCGAGGACGCGGCGACGGCCGACTACTCCGGTCTGGACATCGTGCTGTTCTCCGCGGGCGGCGCGACCTCGAAGGCGCTGGCCGAGAAGGTCGCCGCGCAGGGCGCCGTCGTGATCGACAACTCCTCGGCCTGGCGCAAGGACCCCGAGGTCCCGCTGGTCGTCTCCGAGGTGAACCCGCACGCGATCGCGGACCGCCCCAAGGGCATCATCGCCAACCCGAACTGCACGACGATGGCCGCGATGCCGGTCCTGAAGGCGCTGCACGCCGAGGCCGGCCTCGAAGCGCTGGTCGTCGCCACCTACCAGGCGGTGTCCGGCTCCGGCCTCGCGGGCGTGGCCGAGCTGCACGGCCAGACCCAGAAGGTCGTCGCCGACGCCGACAAGCTGACCCACGACGGCTCCGCGGTCGACTTCCCCGAGCCCGGCGTCTACAAGCGCCCCATCGCCTTCAACGTGCTCCCCTTCGCGGGCAACCTCGTCGACGACGGTCTGAACGAGACCGACGAGGAGCAGAAGCTGCGCAACGAGTCCCGCAAGATCCTGGAGATCCCGGAGCTCAAGGTCTCCGGCACCTGCGTGCGCGTCCCGGTCTTCGCCGGCCACTCCCTCCAGATCAACGCCCGTTTCGCCCGCCCGATCTCCCCGGAGCGCGCGACCGAGCTGCTCGCGAAGGCCCCGGGCGTCGAGCTCTCCGACATCCCCACCCCGCTCCAGGCCGCCGGCCAGGACCCGTCCTACGTCGGCCGCATCCGCCGCGACGAGACCGTCGACAACGGCCTCGCCCTGTTCGTCTCCAACGACAACCTCCGCAAGGGCGCGGCCCTGAACGCCGTACAGATCGCGGAGCTGGTGGCGGCCGAGCTCAAGGGCTGACACCGGTAGCGGTCGTTCCGGTCGTCCGAACGGGTCACACGGGCGTGGTCTTCGTGTGAAGATCACGCCATGACCCAGATGGCCAAGGGCAGCAATCTGCCCGTTCCCACGGAAACCCTTCAGGTGGCGGTGTCCTGGCAGCACGGGCCAGGTGTCCCGGACGTCGACGTCTCGGCTCTGCTGTTGGACGCGACGGGCCGGGTGCGGTCCGACGCCGACCTCGTCTTCTACAACCAGCCCGCGCATCCCTCGGGCACCGTGCGCCATCTGGGCAAGGGGGAGGGCACGGGCGGGGGCACGGCCGACTGGATCTGGCTCGACCTGGCCGCCGTGGAGCCCGCCGTCGACCGGGTCGTGGTCTCCGCGTCCGCCGACGGGGGCCGGTTCGGGCAGATACCGCAGCTCGACATCCGGGTGGCCCTCCCGGCCGGGCAGCCGATCGCCTCCTTCGCGATCACCGACGCGAGCACGGAGACGGCCTTCGTCTTCGGCGAGTTCTACCGCAGGAACGGCAGCTGGAAGTTCCGCGCGGTCGGCCAGGGCTACGACTCGGGCCTCGCCGGCCTCGCCACGGACTTCGGCATCTCGGTGGAGGAGGAGCAGGCGCCACAGGTCCCGCCGGCACCGCCGATGCCGGTACCGCCTCCGGCACAGGTCCAGGGCAGCCCCCTCCCCGACCTCGCGGTCGAGTTCCCGCCCTTCGTCCACCAGGCCACCGGCAAGCACCGTGTCGTCTGTCCGCCGTCGATGCCGCCCGGCTGCCGGGTGGTCGTCGAGGTGGAGTGCCGCAGGAGCATCTCGGTCACCGTGTACTCCTGCGACGAGTACGGCCGCACCGACGAGCTGCTCCTCGACGCGTACGAGGACGAGGTGCACGGCCGCACCCTGGCCACCGTCCCGCACGACCGCCCGCTCTCCCTGAGCGTGGAGGCCGACAAGCCATGGACCCTGCGGGTGCTGCCGCTCTGTCACGCCCGGCGGCTGGCGCACACCCTCCACGGGCAGGGCCCCGATCTGCTGGTGTACGAGGGCCCCGCGGGCGTGCTGTCCTTCACGCACCAGGGCGAGAGCAACTTCACCGCCTGGCACCACACCCCCACCGGCAACCCCGACTGGCCGGACGACATCGAGCTCCTCGTCAACGAGGTGGGCCGACTCGACGTCCTGGCCCCGGTCCAGGGCCCGGGCGTACTGCGCATCGGCGCCGACGGCTCCTGGACGATCTCGGTGGGCGGCTGAGCCCGGGGCTAGCGGTCCCTGCGCACCTCGTACAGGAAGCACCCGTACTCGACGGCCCGGACGTGGACCAGTGCCACGGACGGGTCGTCGAAGGCGTTCCGGAAGGCCTCGTCGTCGGCCGTGTCCACCAGTTCGCCGCCGAGGATGTGCCCGTCGGCGGAGTATCGGCGGACCGTGCGGTGCGCGCCGGGGAAGGGGTGGCCCTCGGGGTCGGGGCCGTCGCACTCCTCGGCGTGGATGAAGACGGGGCCCTGCTCGTCGTAGGCCCCGGGCTCGGCGCCCGACTCGGCCGCCCACCGCCGCAGCGGCGCGTACGACACGAGGGCGATCCGCTCCCCCGGCTCGCTGCGGCGCAGACAGCAGCGGAGTGGGGCGCCGCCCTCGTCGTCGGTGAAGGGGGACGGCGGGCGGCCGGCGTCGTCGGCGGTGCGCAGTTCCTTGAGGGCGGACGGGTCGATGGGCCGTGCGGTGCAGGTCGTCATGTGTTCCAGAGTGGCGCGGGAGGACCCGGGCCACCGGCGGGAATCGGACGCGGCACTCCGGCCGCGCCGATCGGAGATCCATCGGGAAAACCCTCGTCGCCCTCCCCACCCTCACGTGGAAGGATGGCCGAACCCACACATAACGAGGAGATGACCGCGTGCCTGGCACAAACCTGACTCGCGAAGAGGCGCAGCAGCGGGCGAAGCTGCTCACCGTTGACTCGTACGAGATCGATCTCGACCTCTCCGGCGCGCAGGAGGGCGGTACCTACCGGTCCGTGACCACGGTGCGTTTCGACGTGACCGAATCCGGCACCGAGTCCTTCATCGACCTGGTCGCCCCGACCGTCCACGAGGTGACCCTCAACGGCGACCCGCTCGACCCCGCCGAGGTCTTCCAGGACTCGCGGATCGCGCTGCCGGGCCTGCTGGAGGGCCGTAACGTCCTGCGGGTCGTCGCGGACTGCGCGTACACCAACACCGGTGAGGGACTGCACCGCTTCGTCGACCCGGTCGACCAACAGGCCTATCTGTACACCCAGTTCGAGGTACCGGACGCCCGCCGGGTGTTCGCGTCCTTCGAGCAGCCGGACCTCAAGGCGACCTTCCAGTTCACGGTGAAGGCCCCGTCCGGCTGGACCGTCATCTCCAACTCGCCGACGCCCGAGCCCAAGGACGACACCTGGGTCTTCGAGCCGACGCCGAGGATCTCCTCGTACATCACCGCGCTGATCGTCGGCCCGTACCACTCGGTGCACAGCGTGTACGAGAAGGACGGGCAGTCCGTGCCGCTGGGCATCTACTGCCGGCCCTCGCTCGCCGAGTTCCTCGACTCCGACGCGATCTTCGAGGTCACCCGACAGGGCTTCGAGTGGTTCCAGGAGAAGTTCGACTACGCGTACCCGTTCAAGAAGTACGACCAGCTGTTCGTGCCGGAGTTCAACGCGGGCGCGATGGAGAACGCGGGCGCGGTGACCATCCGCGACCAGTACGTCTTCCGGTCCAAGGTGACGGACGCCGCGTACGAGGTGCGCGCGGAGACGATCCTGCACGAGCTGGCCCACATGTGGTTCGGCGACCTGGTCACCATGGAGTGGTGGAACGACCTGTGGCTGAACGAGTCGTTCGCCACCTACACGTCGATCGCCTGCCAGTCGTACCACCCCGAGTCGCGCTGGCCGCACTCGTGGACAACGTTCGCCAACTCCATGAAGACGTGGGCCTACCGGCAGGACCAACTGCCGTCCACCCACCCGATCATGGCCGAGATCAACGACCTCGACGACGTCCTGGTCAACTTCGACGGCATCACGTACGCCAAGGGCGCGAGCGTCCTGAAGCAGCTCGTCGCGTACGTCGGCATGGACGAGTTCTTCGCGGGCGTACAGGCGTACTTCAAGCGCCACGCGTTCGGTAACACCCGCCTGTCCGACCTGCTGGGCGCGCTGGAGGAGACCTCCGGCCGGGACCTGAAGAACTGGTCGGAGAAGTGGCTCCAGACGGCTGGTATCAACATCCTCCGCCCGGAGATCGAGACGGACGCGGACGGTGTCATCACCTCCTTCGCCATCCGTCAGGAGGCCCCCGCCCTCCCGGCCGGCGCGAAGGGTGAGCCAACCCTCCGCCCACACCGCATCGCGGTCGGCCTGTACGAACTCGACTCCGACTCCGGCAAGTTGGTGCGCGACGAGCGTGTCGAGCTGGACGTCGACGGTGAACTCACCGCCGTGGCCCAGCTGGTGGGCAAGCGCCGTCCGGCCGTCGTACTCCTCAACGACGACGACCTGTCCTACGCCAAGGTCCGACTCGACGAGCAGTCCCTCACGTTCGTCACCGAGCACCTCGGCGACTTCGAGTCCTCCCTGCCGCGCGCCCTGTGCTGGGCCTCGGCCTGGGACATGACCCGGGACGCCGAACTCGCCACCCGCGACTACCTCTCCCTCGTCCTGTCGGGCATCGGCAAGGAGTCCGACATCGGTGTCGTGCAGTCGCTGCACCGCCAGGTCAAGCTCGCCATCGACCTGTACGCCGACCCGGCCGCCCGCGAGGCCCTGCTGACCCGCTGGACCGACGCGACGCTCGCGCACCTGCGGTCCGCCGAGGCCGGCAGCGACCACCAGCTGGCCTGGGCGCGGGCGTTCGCGGCGACCGCCCGTACGCCGGAGCAACTGGACCTGCTCGACGCCCTGTTGGACGGTTCGCAGACGATCGAGGGCCTGGCCGTCGACACCGAGCTGCGCTGGGCGTTCGTACAGCGGCTCGCCGGTGTCGGCCGGTTCGACGAGGCGGAGATCGCCGGCGAGTACGAGCGGGACAAGACGGCAGCGGGTGAGCGCCACGCGGCCAGCGCCCGTGCCGCCCGCCCGACCGAGGAGGCGAAGGCGGAGGCCTGGGCCTCGGTCGTCGAGTCCGACAAGCTCCCGAACGCCGTCCAGGAGGCGGTCATCGGCGGCTTCGTCCAGACCGACCAGCGCGAGCTGCTGGCGGCGTACACGGACAAGTACTTCGAGACGGTCAAGACCATCTGGGACTCCCGCTCGCACGAGATGGCCCAGCAGATCGCCGTCGGCCTCTACCCGTCGATCCAGGTCTCCCAGGAGGTCCTCGACAAGACGGACGCCTGGCTGGCCGCCAACGAGCCCAGCGCGGCCCTGCGCCGACTGGTCTCCGAGTCCCGCGCGGGTGTCGAGCGCGCGCTGAAGGCCCAGGCGGCCGACGCGCAGCAGTAACACTCGTTCGTACGACGACGAAGGGCGCCCGGTATCGCTCCGGGCGCCCTTCCGTCCGTCCTACCGTCAGCGCACGACCATCCCGCCGGTCACGTTCACGAAGGTGCCGGTCATCCCGGCCGCGTGGTCGGAGGCGAGGAAGACCGCGGTCGCGGCGACCTCGGCGAGGGTGGGGTTGCGGCGGGTCATCCGCATCGTGGCGAGGTTGTCGACGATGCCCTGGACGGCGCCCTCGTCGATGGCCGGGTTGACCGCGGAGAGCTTCTCGACGGTGAAGGTCTCCGGCACCTCGGCCGCCCACAGCCCCACCGCCCGCACGCCACGCGGGCCCAGCTCGATCGCGAGGTTGCGCACGAGCGTGTCGATCGCCGCGTCCGCCGGTCCCGTACCGCCCATCATCGGACTCCCGTGTGCGGAGCCGCTGTTGAGGGTGAGGATGACGCCGGAGCCGCGCTCGGCCATGCGGCGGCCGGCGGCCCGGGCGGTGATGAAGTTCGCGCGGACGCCGTTGACCACGGGCCGCAGGAAGTCGTCGACGGCCATGTCGGTGAGCGGGGCGCCCTGGACGTCACCGCGGGTGACCAGGTTGAACGAGATGTCGATGTCCCCGACCCCGGCGAGGTGCTCCTCCACGGCCGCCTCGTCGAGCGCGTCGACGACGGCCACCTCGGCGTCCTTGATGTCCGCGGCCACCGCCTCCAGGGTCTCCCGGGTCCGGCCGACCAGGTGGACCCGGGCGCCCTCGGCGGCGAAGGCACGGGCGACCGCACCGCCGAGGGAGCCGCCGGCGCCGTACACGATCGCGGTCTTGTCGGTGAGCAGCATGGTGATCTCCTCGCATCTGCTTGCGTCTTCGGAAGCGTGTTCCGTGTTCCGTATCGGTCGGTCATACAGACGCACGGCTCCCCGGACGCTCATCGGTCACAGCTTCAGCGGCAGCCCGAAGGACGGGAACAGGTGCGGTTCGAAGGACGTGATCTCCACGATCCGGTCGTCCGCGTCGAAGCGGAGCACGTCCAGGACCTGGGCGCGGTAGACGGCCGTACCGGGCCGGCGGACGTAACCCCCGGCCGCCAGCTGGCCGTTGGCGCGGGCGGGCAGGTGGCGCCAGTGGCCGAAGAACATCGGGGACGCGGGGTCGAGGGTGGGCCGCAGGAACTCGACGAGGGCGTCCCGGCCGGTGAACCAGAACGGGTTGGGCGGCATGGTGAGCCGTACGTCCTTGTCGAGCAGGTCGGTCATCGCGCCGAAGTCGAGCTGTTCGGCCGCGGTCATGTAGGCCTGAAGGACGGCCCGTTGGGCCTCCGTCGGCTCGGCGGCGCGCCAGTCGGCGCGCGGTCCGGGCAGGTGGTCGCGCAGGGTGGGGCGGGCCCGCTGCAACGCGCTGTTGGCGGAGGCCACGGTCAGGCCGAGGGCCTCGGCGGTCTCGGCGGCGCTCAGCCCGAGCACGTCCCGCAGGACCAGCACGGCGCGCTGGCGGGGCGGGAGATGCTGGATGGCGGCGAGGAAGACCAGCTCGAGGGTCTCCCGGGAGACGGCCGCGGCCTCCGGCTGCCGCTCCGCGGAGGGCAGTTCCTCGTCGGGGTAGGGCTGGAGCCAGGTGATACGGGCGGGCGGCTCGCCGGTGCCGTGGTTCATGCCGGGGATCGGCTCGTAGCGCTGCGGGCGGCGGGCGGTACGGCGCTGGAAGTCGAGGCAGGCGTTGGTGGCGATGCGGTACAGCCACGTACGGGCGGCGGCCCGCCCCTCGAAGCCGTCCCGGGCCCGCCAGGCGCGCAGGAACGTCTCCTGCACCAGGTCCTCGGCGTCGTCGTAGGAGCCGGTCATGCGGTAGCAGTGGACCTGGATCTCGCGGCGGTGCGACTCGGTGAGGGCGGCGAAGTCGGCCTCGGTGACGGTTTCCGCGCCGCGGATTTCCGTAACGACGTCTGCTGTGACGGCGTTTTCCGTCACGAGGTCCGCTGTGGCGGCGTTTTCCGTAACGGGCGGGTGCGTGACGGAATCGTTGGCGCTGTCCCGGGCCACCCGTGCGACCCGGCGGAGCCGGGCGACGGAGGCCGACAGCTCGGTCACGCCGGAGTAGAGGACGGAGGCCGGCTGCGGCACGAGCTCCTTCACCCGCCGCCCGATGTCCTCGATCAGCCCCTCCACGCCGGGCCCGGCCCCCTTGCGCTCCCGGTACGCCTTCTGCCGGCACGCGGCCGAGCAGTACAGGGAGCTGCGGCCCTTGCGGCCGGTCCGCTCGGGAAGCGGTCTGCCGCAGCCGGCACAGAGGTCGGCGACCACGGGCACCTCCGGAGGTCCGGGATTCGCGTCACGCGGGGACGGAGTGACGCTATCGCGGTACGAAGGCCGGAGGGGAGCTCCGGTCAGTCCGGTTCGGTCGGCCGGGTGAGGTGGGTTCGGGCGACCTTGCGGAACGCGGCCACCAGACGGCTGCGGTCGCCGGCCCGGGTGGCCAGGGCGACCTGGCTGGGCTCCACGCCGTGCAGCGGTACGGAGGTGAGATCGGGGCGCAGCCGTACGCCGGTCGGACTGGCCGTGATGACCAGGGCCTCCCCGGCGGCGACGACCTCGAACTTGTCCTCCAGGTCCCGGATCTCGGGGCCCTCGGGCACCGGGCGGCCGTCCGGCCGGGGTTCGATCCGCCAGAAGGCGGCCCAGGCGGGGTCGGCGCCGACGATCCGGGGCATCGGCTCGTCCGCGATGTCGTCGACGGTGACGGACTCCTTGCCGGCCAGGCGGTGACCGACGGGGACCACCACGGCCCGGGGCTCGTCGTAGAGGACGGTCACCTCCAACTCGTCGGTGGTGAAGGGCAGTCGGGTCACGGCCACGTCCACCCGGCGTTCGAGCAGGGCCGTGCGCGCCTCGTCCCAGTGCAGGTGCATACTGCGCACCTCGGCCTCGGGATGCCTGCGCCGCAGCTCGCGCACGGCCGCGGTGACGAACAGGCCACTGGTGAAGCCGACGGTGAACCGGCTGGGCTCGGCGGCGGCCCGGGCCTCGGCCGCGGCCTGCTCGGCGGAGCGCAGCAGCGCCCGCGCACGGCGCAGGAACACCTCGCCGGGCTCGGTGAGCCGGGTGCCGCGCGGGGTGCGGTCCAGCAGCCGGGCGCCGACCTGCTGCTCCAGGCTCGCGATCTGCCGGCTCAGGGACGGCTGGGTGATGTGCAGGGCCTCGGCGGCGCGGCCGAAGTGCCGGTGCTCGGCGACGGCGGTGAAGTACCGGACCAGTCGGAGGTCGAGGTCAGCCATGCCTCCAGCGTACTCACCGCCTTCACCTTTCTCACCTGTGGTGATGCCCGAACCGTATTGCGCCATGCGGAACAGGCTTTGGACGCGGCGACCGCCCCCTCCGCAGGATGGAGGCACACCCACTCACCCCCTTCCGAAGGGCCGCACCATGCGTGTATTCGTCACGGGCGCCACCGGTTTCATCGGTTCCGCCGTGGTCCGTGAACTCCTCGACGCCGGGCACCAGGTGACCGGCCTGGCCCGCTCGGACACGTCCGCGGCGGCGCTGACGGCCGCCGGGGCCGACGTGCACCGCGGGGACCTCGCCGATCCGGCCGGGCTCGCCGAGGCGGCCGCTTCGGCCGACGCCGTTGCCCACCACGCCTTCATCCACGACTTCTCGGCGGACTTCGACTTCGCCGCCGCGTGCGCGGCCGACCTGCGGGTCATCGAGACGATCGGGGCGGCGCTGGAGGGCTCGGACAAGCCCTTCGTGATCTCCTCGGGCACGGCCCTGCTCCAGGGCGGTCGGGTCGTCACCGAGGAGGACACGCCCGCACCGGGGTCGTTCGGGGAGGTCCGCGGGCGGAGCGAGAGCACGGCCGTCGCGCTGGCCGACCGCGGGGTGCGCTCGGCGTCGGTCCGTTTCTCGCCGACCGTGCACGGCCTGGGCGACCACGGCTTCGTGCACATGCTGATCGGCATCGCCCGCGAGAAGGGCTTCGCGGCCCACGTCGGCGACGGCGCCAACCGCTGGCCGGCCGTGCACCGCACGGACGCGGCCCGCCTGGTCCGGCTCGCCCTGGAGGGCGCCCCGGCGGGCAGCCGTCTGCACGCGGTCGCCGAGGAGGGTATCCCGTTCCGCGACATCGCCACGGTCATCGCCCGCCACCTCGACCTGCCGGTCCGCTCCATCGCCCCCGAGGAGGCGGCGGCCCACTTCGGCTGGCTTGGCCACGTCGTCGGCCTCGACGTACCCGCGTCGAACACGCTGACCAGGAAGTGGCTGGACTGGGACCCGACGGGACCGGAACTGCTGGAGGACCTGGAAGAGGGCCACTACTTCAAGAACTAGCTCCGGTACTTCAGGAACCAGCTCCGGTACTTCAGGAACCAGCTCCGGTACTTCAGGAACCAGCTCCGGCCGCTTCCCGCAGCGCCTCCAACACCCGCCCCACCGCCGCCCCTTCCTCGGCGCCCTTCCGCACGGCGGCCACGACGTGCCGCAGCGGCCGGTCCACGGTCAGCTCCCGCAACGCCACACCGCCCGGCCTCCCCACCACCGCCGTCCGCGGCACCAGTGCCACCCCCATCCCGGCCTCCACCATCGCCAGGATCGCCGTCCAGCCGGCCGCCGAATGCCCCTGCACCGGGCTGAACCCGGCCGCCTCGCAGGCCGTGCGGGTGATGTCGGACCAGGGGCCGCTGCCGCCGAAGATCCACGGTTCCCCGGCGAGGTCGGCCAGTCGCAGGCCGTCGGCGGAGGCAAGGGCGTGGTCGTGGGGCAGGGCGACGTCGAGCGGGTCGGCCAGGAGCGGGACGCGGGTGAAGCGGGGGTCGGCGGCCGTGGGTGCCTGCGCGGCGAGGGAGAGCGCGAGGTCGACTTCCCCGGCGGCGAGCAGCTCGTACGCCTGGCCGGCCTCGGCCTCCCGTACCCGCACGGTCACGCCGGGGTGGGCCGAGCGCAGCGCCCGTACCGCAGGCACCACGAGAGCCGGTACGGCCGTCGAGAAGGCACCGACCCGCACCTCCCCCACCTCACCCCGCGCATACGCCGCCAACTCCGCGTCCGCCCGCTCCAGTTGCTCGAACACGGCCTCGGCATGCCGCAGCACCAGCCGCGCCGCGTCCGTCAGCCGCACCCGCCGCCCCCGCGCCTCCAGCAAGGGCACACCAAGCTGCCGAGCGAGGTTGGACAGCTGCTGCGACACCGCCGAGGGCGTCATGCGCAGCGCCTCGGCGGTCGCGGTCACGGTCTCCCGCTCCCCGAGCGTCCGCAGAATCCGCAGCTTCCGGATGTCCCAGTCGACCATGGCCGCAACCTATCCCGCGGCGCCCAGCCCCACCCCACCGAGGATCAGCGCCATGCACAGCATCTGCCTCCATCCGACCCCCTCCCCGAGCACCGCCCACGACAGCAGCGCCACGCACACCGGCTGGAGGTAGTAGACGACTCCCGCGCGGGTCGGGCCGATCAGGGCGATCGCCTTGTTCCACGCGAAGAAGGCAACGGCCGAAGAGGCGATGCCGACGTAGAGGAGGGGCAGCACGGTGCCGGTGGTCGGGGTGAAGCCGCCCTGCACGGCCAGGCTCACGACCTGGGCGGGCAGCAGCAGGGCGACGCCGAACAGGAAGGTGGCGAACAGGAAGGCCGTACCGCCGAGCCCGGCGGGTCGGCGCCGCAGCAGCGCGCTGTACGAGCCGAAGCAACAGGCCGCCGCGATCATCCACAGGTCACCCGCCGCGAACCCGGCCCCGCCGCCCACCAGCAGCAGCACCCCCGCACAGGCCGTCAGCAGCCCGGCGACCCGGCGTCCGCCCAGCCGTACCCCCGCCGCCCGCTCGAAGCCCGCCATCAGCACCGGCGAAGCGGCCATGATCATGCCCATGTTGGCGGCCGGGGTCGTCAACCCGGCCTGGTTCACAAGGGTGTTGTAGACGGTCACCCCGAGAAGCGAGACGAGCAGTACGAAGCCGAGGTGACGCCGTATCAACTTCCGTTGCTGCCAGGCCTGTCGAGCCCCGAAGGGCGCCACGGCCACCAACGCCACCAGCCACCGCCAGAACGCCTGCTGCACCGGCGGCACGCTGTCGTGCAGCGCCCGGGAGGTGACGAAGCTGCCGGACCAGACGACGGTCGCCAGGGCGGCGAGGGCGAGTCCGAGGAGGGGCGCGTTGCGGGCCATGACGTCACGTGGGGCGGCGGTCCGGTCGAGGACGGCAGTCAATGGGGTCCTTTCGGTGGTGGGTGATCCCGGTGATCCCGGTGATCCCAGTTCACCTACCGTCGCAGCGCCGAACCTGTCACGTCCATCGAATCTTTTCGACCATTACCTTCAGCTGAACTGAACAATCGACGGGACCCACGAGCCGCCCCGACCCTCAGCTGCCCGGCCACCGTCGCCCCGAACGCCAGCCCCATGCCCACCAGTTGGACCGGAGTGAGCGCCTGACCGAGGGCCGCCCAGCCGACCACCGCCGCGGTCAGCGGAGAGAGCGGGCCGAGGAAGGTGACCTGCGTGGCGGTGAGGCTGCCGATGCCGCGGAACCAGAGCCAGTAGGCGACGGCCGTGTTGGCGAGGGCGAGATAGAGGTAGCCGCCGATCGCAGGAGCGTCCAGCGCGGGTGGCGCGCCCTCGACGAGGAGGGCGAGCGGCGCGATCAGCAGGCCGCCCGCGGTCAGCTGCCAGCCGGTGAGCGCGAGCGGGCCCACCCCCTCGGGCCGGCCCCACTTCTTGGTCAGCACCGTGCCGGTCGACATCGAGGCCGCCGACGCGAACGCGGCCAGGACACCGACGGGATCGAGCGCACCGGCCGCCTTCAGTACGACGAGACTGACGCCGAACGCCGCCACGACCCCGGCGACCACCGCCCGCCCCGTCGGCCGCTGCCCCAGCAGCAGCGCCGAGAGCCCGACCACGAACAGCGGCCCGACCGACCCGACGACGGCCGCCATCCCGCCGGGCAGGCGGTACGCGGACAGGAACAGCAGCGGGAAGAAGGCGCCGATGTTCAGCGCGCCGAGAACGGCCGACTTCCACCACCAGGCACCGCGCGGCAGCACCCGGGCCACCGCCAGCAGCACGAGCCCGGCGGGAAGCGCCCTGGTCAGGGCCGTGAACAGGGGGCGGTCGGCCGGGAGGAACTCGGTCGTGACCGCGTAGGTGGTGCCCCAGGAGACGGGGGCGAGGGCGGTCAGCAGGACGGTCGCGGATCGGTTCATAAGAATTAGCTTAGCGCTAAGCAACTTTTAGGCAAGCTACTTTCCAGTGATCTACTTTCCATCAAGTCACTTTCTTGCGACCGACCGGTCGGCGACGGATACTCCCCCCATGAACGCGAGCCCCCGCCCCCAGCCCGCAGGCGACCCCGTCGACGCGATCGTCGAGCAGTGGGCCGAGGTGCGGCCCGACCTCGACACCAAGGCGATGGAGGTCTTCGGGCGGATCTTCCGCCTCTCCCGCGCCATGGGCGACCGTATGGAGAAGGCGTACGCGCCTTTCGGGATCTCCCGCGGCGAGTTCGACGTCCTGGCCACCCTGCGCCGCTCGGGCGAGCCCTACGCCCTCTCGCCCCGCCAGCTCTCGGCGACCCTGATGCTCACGACGGGCGGCATGACCGGCCGCCTCGACAAACTGGAACGCGCCGACCTCCTCCGCCGCTCCCCCGACCCGCACGACCGCCGAGGCCTCCAGGTCACCCTCACCGAGAAGGGCCTGCACCTCATCGACGAGACGGTCGGCGCCGGACTGGCCGCCGAGACAGAGGCCCTGTCCGCCCTGAACGCCGAACAGGCCGACCAACTGGCCGACCTGTTGAGGGAGTTGCTGGCGAGCACCCAAAAGCCGCTGCACTAGCACCGGGGCTCTTCAGCCCACATGCGTGGCGAGCGCCCGCTCGATCGTCTCGGTGTCCGCCGCGTCCGCCGCCCAGGCCACGTATCCGTCGGGGCGGACCAGGACGGTCGTGCGGCGGTCGCTCGCCCACTGCTGTACGTCCAGGCGGTCCTTGCGCAGGCTCTGGTCCTCGTGCGGCTCCGGGGTGATCAGGACGAAGTGGCCGCCGCGCAGGGCCTCGTAGAGGCGGCCGCTCCGCAGCCTGACGTCCGGGACGCGGGTGCCGGTGAGGCGGTGGGCGCCGCGCGGGGCCGGGTACCGGTAGCCGATGCCGGTGAGCCGCTCGGTCATCCTGCGGCGGGCCGGCGCGACCGTGTTCAGGATGCCGGTGAGGACCGCCCGCTGGGCCAGCGTCCAGGGGCGCTTGGCCATGGCCATGCGGACGATGCCGCCGCTGCTGCGCAGCACCGACCTGCCGACGGGGTGGCGTTCGGCCTGGTAGGTGTCGAGGAGGGCGGCACCCACGTGGCCCTGGACCACGGCCGCCAGCTTCCAGCCGAGGTTGGCCGCGTCCTGGAGGCCGGTGTTCATGCCCTGGCCGCCGGCCGGGGTGTGCACGTGCGCGGCGTCGCCGGCGAGGAAGACCCGGCCCACGCGGTAGGCGGGCGCCTGGCGTTCGTCGCTGTGGAAGCGGGAGAGCCAACGGGCGTCGTGCATGCCGTAGTCGCGGCCGAGGGCGAGCCGGGTGACCTCCTTGACCTCCTCCAAGTCGAGGGGCTCGCTGTCGGGGACGTCGTGGGCGCGGTTCCACGCGATGACGCGGTAGTAGCCGTCGCCGAAGGGCGCGAGGAAGGCGAAGGCGTCGCCGACGGTGTCGACGGTGAGCAGCGACTCCGGCTCCTCGGCCAGCCGGACGTCCGCGAGGACGACGGAGCGGATGACGGACTTGCCCGGGAAGGGCAGACCGATGGCCGTGCGTACGGCGCTGCGCATGCCGTCCGTGCCGACCACATAGTCGGCGCGCAGGCTCTCCGCCGCCCCGCCGGGGCCGCGGACCTCGACCGTGACGCCGTCCGCGTCCTGGGCCAGGCCGGTCATCTCGGTCTCGTACCGGAACTCCACGCCCGCCTCCACGGCCCGCCGCTCCAGGACCTTCTCCACCTCGTACTGCGGGATGACGAGGAGGTGGTTGAAGCGGGAGGGGAGCGTCGTGAGGTCCACGGAGAGGCGGGTGAAGAGGCGGAGCCGGTCGAGGGGGCGGCCGGCGGCCTCGAGCTCGTCGGCGAGGCCGCGGGCGTCGAGCTGCTCCAGGGTGCGGGCGTGCAGGACGAAGGCCCGGGAGAGGTTGCTGATCTTGTGGGGGCGCTTCTCGATGAGGGTGACGTGGACACCGGCGGTGGCGAGGTCGCCGGCGAGCAGGAGGCCGGCGGGGCCGGAGCCGACGACGATCACGGGGGCGGTGGGAGCGGGGGTGGGGTGGGAGTTCATGGGGAGCCTCCTCCTGATGCCAACAACTGTTGGTCAACAACTGTTGGTCAACAACTGTTTGCCAACGCTTGTTGACGAAGTTAGCGCCGCCGCCCCAGCCAAGTCAACACTTGTTGGCCCACAAGCGTTGGCATACGCTCGTAGGTATGAACGGCACTGACGACTCCGGTTCCGGCGGCCCCCGTCGCCGCTCCGACACCACCCGTAACGCGATCCTCGCCGCGGCCCGCGAGCGCTTCGCCGCCGACGGGTACGAGCGGGCCACCATCCGCGCCATCGCCAAGGACGCGAACATCGACCCGTCCATGGTCATGCGCTACTACGGCAACAAGGAGGGCCTGTTCGCCGCGGCCGTCACGGTCGACCTCAAACTCCCCGACCTGGGTTCGATGCCCCGGGACGAGGTCGGCCGGGCGCTCGTCGCGCACTTCCTCGACGTGTGGGAGCAGAACGACGAACTCACCGCACTGCTCCGGGTCGGCGCGACCAGTCAGGCCGGGGCGGAGCGGATGCAGCGGGTCTTCCGGGACCAGTTGCTGCCGGTGACCCGGCTGGTGTGCCCGGACCCGGAGCAGGTGCCGACGCGGGCCGCGCTCGCGGCGACGCAGGTGCTGGGGCTGGCGCTGACCCGTTATGTGCTGCGGCTACAGCCGGTCATGGCACTGGGGCGGGGCGAGATCGTGGCATGGCTGGGCCCCACGATCCAGCGGTACCTGACGGCGCCGAGCCCCTGACGGCGCCGAGCACGCCCCCGAAGACCCCCTGAAGCACGTCAAGGGCGCCCACCTCACCGCCGTACCGGAGAACGCGTACGTGCGGCGGGGCGGGCGCCCTCGCGAGAACGTGAGGTCAGGCCTTCGCCTTGGCCTTCGGCTGGCGGTCCTTGGACTTGTCGAGGACCATCACGAGGCCCGCGATGATCCCGAACAGCGCGAGCGGGGCCACGACGTAGAGGCTCAGCGTCTCGACGACGCTCAGGCCCTTGCCGGGGTCGTCGCCGTCGTCGCGCGTCAGGGCGAGCGCGGGGGACGTCATGAGCAGCATCATCAGCGTCGTACCGGCGGCCAGGGCGCCGGCGCGCAGGGCGTTCTTCTTGTCCACGAGGTCAAAGTATCCAACGCCGGTTCGGGGCGCTCGCCCGGGGTCGGGAACTGTCGCCTGCCGACCGCTCATAGGCGTGCTCCGGCGTGTACGGATGACTGTCCCGGCCGCGGGGATTCGCGGGTCCTGGTAGGGAAACTGGTGTTCTTCAGTCGAATGCGTGACCTTGGTGGGGGTCGGTCGTTTCTGGTGTCGGAGGGTTCTTCGGCCGTGGGGGTGACGGGGTGGGCGGCTTGCGGGAGGTGGCGGCGTCGTTCGTGGCGCCCGGACCGTCCGGGGTGGCGGTTCGCGACCGGCTGAAGGGTCTGACGTCCGCCGACGAGAAGGAGCTGCGCCTGGTTGGTGATCTGCTGGGAACGCTGGCCGCCCGTGATCTGAAGGCGCGGTGTGCGGCCGGGCCTGCGCACGACAGTGACGCGTGGGCGCAGCGCAAGCGGGCCCTGACCGGGGAGTCCTCCGCGCGCTGGGCGGGCAGCATCACGGAGGCCGGCCACGATCAGTGGGGACGTGCCGCTGGAGGCGGCCCGCGCGAACGGGGTGGTCGGCGTGGACACCAACGCCGACCACCTCGCGATCGCGGTAGCGGACCTCGACTTCACCACGGAGAAGACCCGTGAGAAGCACGGCCGCAAGAAGCGCTTCCGCAAGCTGATCTCCGGCCTGCCCACCTCCCGGCTGCGCTCCCGGCTGATGTCCATGGCCGCCGAACTCGGCATCCCCGTCGTCGCCGTCGATCCGGCCTACACCAGCCGCTGGGGCGCCCAGCACTGGCAGAAACCCCTCACCACGAAGACCTCTCGCCACGACCCCCGGACCACGGACACGATCCGTGCCGCCCGGCTGCGGCGAGAACGCGGTGGACCAGAACGCCCAACACCGTTCGGGGCGTTCGGCTGAGCACGACTCCTGGCAACAGGACTCACTCCCACTCAGTCTCTGGAAACGGTGCGCAAGAGGGTGCCCCGCGGGGCCGCCCCTCAGCTGTCCGGCCGGCGCAGCACCTCCAGCAGGGCGTGCAGCCGGGGCGATCTCGCCAGTTCCTCCAGCGTCACCGGTCGGCCCTCCGCGTCCGCGATCGGCAGGCGCCAGTTCGGGTACTGGTCCCAGGTGCCGGGGAGGTTCTGCGGGCGGCGGTCGCCGACCGTGTCCGGGAGCCAGATGCCGAGCATGCGGGACGGGGTGCGGAGCAGGAAGCGGTGGACGGCCTGGATCTCGGCCTCCTCCGACGGAGTGCCGTGCGCGCCGCCCGTGCCGTGCAGCAGGCCGAGGCGGGTCAGTACGGCCAGCCACTCCCCCGTGTCGGCGGCGGCCTCCGCCCGTTCCTCCGCCAGGGGGCGGGTCAACAGGCCCAGCCGGTCGCGGAGTTCGACGTGTTCGCCGGTGAGGCGGGCCGCGGTGGGCGGCAGGTCGTGGGTGGTGGCGGTGGCGAGGCAGTCGGCGCGCCAGGACTCCGGCGGCAGCGGGCGGCCGTCGCCGTCCCAGTCCCGTTCGAACCACAGCACGGAGGTGCCCAGCACCCCGCGCTCGCGCAGCTTCTCCCGCACGCCCGGTTCCACGGTGCCCAGGTCCTCGCCGATGACGACGGCCCCGGCGCGCGCGGCCTCCAGCACCAGGATGGCGAGCATGGCCTCGGCGTCGTAACGGACGTAGGTCCCCTCCGTGGGCGGATGCCCCTGCGGCACCCACCAGAGCCTGAACAGGCCCATGACGTGGTCGATGCGCAGGGCGCCGGCATACCGGAAGAGGGCGCGCAGCAGGCGGCGGTACGGCTCGTAGCCCGACGCGGCCAGGCGGTCCGGGCGCCAGGGCGGCAGGCCCCAGTCCTGGCCCCGCGCGTTGAAGGCGTCCGGCGGGGCGCCCACCGACATCCCGGCGGCGAAGTACTCCTGCTGCGCCCACGCGTCGGCGCCGTCCGGATGCACGCCCACCGCGAGGTCGTGCACGATCCCGACCGGCATCCCGGCCTCGCGCGCGACCCGCTGGGCGTCGGTGAGTTGGGCGTCGGTGAGCCAGGCGAGCCGACAGTGGAAGTCGACGCGGTCCATCAACTCCCCTCGCGCACGGGCGGTTTCGGCCGAACGCGGATCACGGAGAGGCTCGGGCCACCGACTCCAGTCGGAGCCGTGCACCTCCGCCAGCGCGTACCAGGTGGCGTGGTCCTCCAGCGCCTCGCCCGCCTCGGCGAGGAAGTCGACGTAGGCCGCGCGCCGCCCGGGCCCGAGCGGTACCTCGCGGATCAGCTCCAGCGCCTCCCGCTTGAGCTCCCACACCGCGTCCCGGTCGATCAACGCACCCTTCTCCAGGACCGATTCGCGCAGCCGGTCGGCGCGTTCGAGCAGGGCCCGTACCTTCTCCGGCTCCCTGACGTACGCGTACTCGGGCACGTCCTCGACGCGCAGGTGCACGGGGTCGGGGAAGCGGCGGGAGGAGGGACGGTAGGGGGACGGGTCGGTGGGGGCGCCGGGCACGGCCGCGTGCAGCGGGTTGACCTGGACGAACCCGGCGCCGAGGGCACGGCCGGCCCAGGCGGTGAGCTCACTCAGGTCGCCCAGGTCGCCCATGCCCCAGGAGCGCCCGGAGAGCAGCGAGTAGAGCTGGACGAGGAGTCCGTACGAGCGTGCGGTGGGCGTGGGCAGCCGGGCGGGGGCGACGACCAGGTGGGCGGCGGCGGTACGGCCGTCGGGTGCGGCGGCCGTCAAACGGTGGACGCCGGACGGGAGTTGATCGGCGGAGGCGCGCGTCTCGCCCTGCTCGGTCTCGATGTGCAGCCGGGTGCCGGACGGGAGGGAGGTGAGGGCAGGGGACGTATCGCCGCTCCAGAGCACCACGGTCGGCGGCAGCAGCCGCTCGGCCGTCTCGCGTTCGCGGGCGGCGAGTGCGGCGCGGGCCGCGTCCGCGGTAGCCGTGTCGACGCCGAGGGCGGCCAGCGCGAGGGTGACGGCGGTGGCCGAGGCCGCGACCGTGCGGTCCGGGGAGGGGCTGTAGGAAGTGGCGACGCCGTGCAGCTCGGCGAGCCGGGACAGTTCCTCGGAGGGCGGTTCGGCCGGCCCCTGCGCCGCCATCTACGGCACCGAGGGATCCGGCTCGGGGGCCGCCGACTCGCTGGTGAGCGGCGCCGCGTCGGCGAGCGGCGGCTCACTGGTGAGGGGCTCCGCGTCGGGCAGCGGCGGCTCGCTGGTCAGGGGGATCTCGGCGCAGGCGCCCTCGGCGCTGAAGACGCAGAAGTGCGGCTCGGGTTCGAGGGGCGGCAGCTGCGCCTCGCGTTTGGAGAGGGGGTGTGCCGGTGCGGCCACGAGGGGCCTCCTTCGTGAGTACGGCGACCTTGAGGGTTACCGCAGCCCTACCCAGCGGGCGCGGAGGCAGACGTACCGGATGGAACTACGTGCCTCTCCTCACATTCTGCGTCAACTTCGGCCGCACAGGGCGCCGGATCCCACTATTCACTCAGTACATGTATCCAGTGCATAATGATCGGCATGAGCACCCGCCACATCCTGCTGGGGCTGCTCGCCTCGGGGCCGAGCCATGGCTACGACCTGAAGCGGCGGCACGACGAACGGTTCCCACAGGCCCGTCCGCTGGCCTACGGGCAGGTCTACACGACCCTCCAGCGCCTGGTCCGGGACGGCCTCGCGCTGGTCGAGGGCACGGACTCGGACGGCGGTCCGGAGCGCACGACGTACCGCTCGACCGAGGACGGCTCGCGTGAACTGGCGCGCTGGGCCGGGGAGATCGCCCCGCCGGCCCCGTTCGTGACGAACGAGATCTTCGCCAAGGTCGTCGTCTCGATCCTGTCCGGCGGCGACGCGGGGGCCTATCTGGCCGCCCAACGCGCCGCGCACATGGCGCGGATGCGGCAGCTCACGGCGGTGAAGACCGCCAAGGGCGCCGATCTCGCGACCGTCCTCTCGGCGGACTACGCCCTCAACCACCTCGACGCCGACCTCCGTTGGATGACCACGACGGCGGACCGGCTCACCACCCTGACCGCGGAGGTCGACGCAGCATGAGCAACGGGGACAGCCCAGACAGCACGGTGCCGCTCCTGGCGGCCCGTGACCTCGCCAAGGCGCACGGCAGGACCGAGGCGCTGCGCGGTGCCTCGGTGGAGCTGGCGGCCGGCGAGATCCTCGCCGTGACCGGCGCCAGCGGCAGCGGGAAGTCGACGCTGCTGCACTGCCTGGCGGGCATCGTCCGCCCGGACGCGGGCTCGGTGAGCTATGCCGGGGAGCGCCTCGACGCGCTGCCGGAGAAGCGGCTGAGCGAGCTGCGCCGGACCGAGTTCGGGGTGGTGTTCCAGTTCGGCCAGCTGATCCCCGAACTGACCGCCCTCGACAACGTCGCCCTGCCGCTGATGCTCGCGGGCACCTCCCGCACGGAGGCCCAGGCGCGGGCCGGCGAGTGGCTTGAGCGGTTCGGGGTGCGCGGGCAGGAGGCGCTCAGGCCCGGCGAGATGAGCGGCGGGCAGGCCCAGCGCACGGCACTGGCGCGAGCGCTGGTCACCGGCCCGAAGGTGGTCTTCGCGGACGAGCCGACGGGAGCGCTGGACTCCCTGGCGACCGAACAGGTGATGACGGCCCTGACCCACACGGCCCGGGAGACGGGCACGGCGGTGCTGCTGATCACCCACGACGCGCAGGTCGCGGCGTACGCGGACCGCGAGGTGCGGCTGAGCGACGGCACCGTGGCACCGGAGTTCTCCACGGAGGCCGCCGTATGAGCGCCGATCTGCGGCTCGCCTGGCTGCTCACGCGCGGCTCGGACCAGCGGGAGTGGTGGCGGGTGCTGCTCACCGCCGTGGGGGCGGCGCTGGCGACGGGGATCGGGCTGGTCGTGGCCGCGCTGCTGCCGTTGCAGGGGCACCACGAGGTGACCGTCGGCGCCGGGCTGCTCGACGAGCCGGGGACCCGTGCCGGGGTGATCGTCGCGCTGATGCTGCTGCTCATCCCGGTGGCCGGGTTCCTCGGGCAGTGCGCGCGGATCGGCGCGGTGCACCGGGACCGGCGGCTGGCCGGGCTGCGACTCGCGGGGGCGACGCCGGGGCAGGTGCGGCGGATCGCGGCGCTGGAGTCGGGACTGGCGTGCCTGGTGGGTTCGGCGGCGGCCACGCTGGTCGCCGTACCGACGCTGCTCGCCCTCTGGCACCACCCCGATCCGCTGTCCTCGGCGGGCATGGTCCTGGTGGCCGTGCTGGTGCCGGTGCTGGGCGCGGTGGTCAGCGCGGTGGCGCTGCGCCGGGTGGTGGCCTCGCCGCTGGGCTGGATACGGCGGGTGCGGCCGGCCGCGGGACCGGGCCGGCTCTTCCGGGTGGCGACCGGGCTGCTGGTGCTGCTGGCGCTGTACATCGCGACGACGCCCTTCTTCGGCAACCCCGTCGACTTCGCGCTCGGCCCGTTCACGGTCTTCGCCATGTGTCTGCTGGCCGGTGCCGTGTCGGTGTGGCTGACCGGCGCCTCGGCCCGGCAGCTGGGCGAGGGGTTCGCCGCCCGGGCCCGCCGCCCGGAGCTGCTGATCGCGGCGGAACGGCTGCGCGACGACCCGTGGGCGGCGGCCCGTACACACGCCGCGGTGCTGCTGGTGACGGTCGTCGCCTCGGGCTTCACGGGAGTACGGGAGGTGCTGCTCGCGGACCTGCACAGGTCGAGCCGCGAGGGTTCACTGGGGACGGACCTCTCCTTCTACACCAGCGGCCTCGGCCTGACCGCCGCCGCGGTCCTGGTCGCCCTCGCGCTGGTCCTGACCGCGCTCGCCGTCGGCACCGCGGAATCGCTCGCCACCCGGCGCCGGGGGCTGGCCGCGCAGGCCGCCGCCGGGGTGCCGCACGGCGTACTGGCCCGGGCGATGCTCCTGGAGACCGCGCTGCCGCTGGCGCCGGCGGTCGCGGCGGCGGGCGTGGGCGGCCTGGCGATCGGGATCTGGTACGGCTCGGCCACCTCGGAGCACATGTCGGTGCCCGTCCCGTTCACCGCGCTGCTGGTCCCCTTCGCCGTCTACGCGGCCTGTCTGCTCGCGGCGGCGACCTCGCTCCCGCTCCTGCGCCGCTCGGTCCGCCCCGCGGAGCTGCGCTACGCATGACGGTCCGGCCCCGGGAGTACGGAGGGCTCCCGGGGCCGGGCGACGCTGTGCCCGCAGGCCCCCTCACCGGGGGTGTGCGAAGGCCCGGATCGTCAGGCGGAAATGCCGTCGATCCGGGCCATGGCTGCCTCCGCGCCGTACGGCTGCAAGTACGGCAGCCAGCGCGGGTCCCTATGCCCGGTGCCGATGATGCGCCAGGCGAGGCCGGTCGGTGGTGCCGGTTTGTGGCGCAGCCGCCAGCCGATCTCGAACAGATGTCGGTCGGCCTTCACGTGGTTGCAGCGGCGGCACGAGGCCACCACGTTGTCCCATACGTGCTTGCCCCCGCGGCTGCGCGGAATGACATGGTCGACGCTGGTTGCGACGCCACCGCAGTACATGCACCGGCCCCCGTCGCGCGCGAAGAGCGCCCGCCGGGTAAGAGGAACGGGCCCCCGATAGGGAACCCGGACGAATCGCTTGAGCCGGACCACGCTTGGTGCGGGGACTGTGACGGTTGCGCTGTGCATGAAGGCGCCGGATTCCTCCAGGGAGACAGCCTTGTTCTCCAGGACGAGGACGAGCGCGCGGCGGAGCGGTACGACGCCGAGTGGCTCGTACGACGCGTTGAGGACCAGGACATGCGGCACGGATGCCTCCTTGGGCGTCGGCGGCGCGTGGCTCGCGCCGGGACGATCTGTAGTCAGTCTCCCCTCTTGCCTGGTGGAAGCGCCACCATGTCCCGGTAACGGGCTGGGAGTGTTTTCGACCACATCTGATTCATCCCCCGGAGGGCCTCGGGTTTATCCCACCTGCTCATCGCGGGGTGCGCACGGTCCCTCCTCAGAAGACGGCAAGGATTCGCACACCGTGCCCCGATAGTGTGGTGGGCCTGCCCGTCCGGTGACCTTTTCGTGACCTGACCGACGCGACCCTGGCCGGGTCGACGTGCCGGAGGGCGGACCGCTGCACCTGGAGGTACCTGCCGTGTCCTTGCCCGCCGTCCTACTGGCCGCCGGTTCGTCGCCGTCGCCGACCCCCTCGGAGTCGACGACCCCGGCGGTCCCCTCGCTCCAGGACGCCCAGGAGAGTGCGACCAACGCCGCGAGCTGGGTCGAACAGAACTGGTCGACCTGGCTGGCGATCGGCCTGCGGGTGCTGTTGATCCTGGTGATCGCCGGGATTCTCAGAGCGGTCGTACAGCGGGCGATCACCAAGCTCATAGACCGGATGACCCGCACCGCCGAGGCGGTCGACGGCACCACGCTGGGCGGTCTGCTGGCCAACACCGAGCGCCGCCGTCAGCGCTCGCAGGCGATAGGGTCCGTCCTCCGCTCGGTCGCGTCCTTCGTGATCCTGGGCACCGCGGCGCTGATGATCCTGGGCGCGTTCCAGATCAACCTGGCCCCGCTGCTGGCCTCCGCCGGTGTCGCGGGCGTGGCGATCGGTTTCGGCGCGCGCAACCTCGTCACCGACTTCCTCTCCGGCGTTTTCATGATCCTCGAGGACCAGTACGGCGTCGGCGACACGATCGACGCGGGCGTCGCCTCCGGCGAGGTCATCGAGGTCGGCCTGCGCGTGACGAAGCTGCGCGGCGACAACGGTGAGATCTGGTACGTCCGAAACGGCGAGGTCAAGCGCATCGGCAACCTCTCCCAGGGCTGGGCCACGGCCGGCGTGGATGTCACGGTGAAGGCGAACGAGGACCTGGACAAGGTCAAGTCCACGCTGGACGAGGTGGCGGAGAAGATGAGCGCGGAGGACCCCTGGAACGAGCTCCTGTGGAGCCCGATCGAGGTCCTCGGCCTGGACAGCGTCCTCCTGGACTCGATGGTCGTCCGGGTCTCGGCGAAGACCATGCCCGGCAAGTCCCTGACGGTCGAACGCGAACTCCGCTGGCGCGTCAAGCGGGCCTTCGACGCGGCGAACATCCGCATCGTGGGCGGCGCGACGGCTCCCCTGGGCGAGGAGGAGCCCGACGACCTCACGGCGGCGGTCGCGTCCCCGTCGGCCCACTCCAACCCGGACTCCCCGCAGTCGGCGGCGGCTTCGCCGATCGTGCAGCAGCGGGCGTCGGCGCCCGGGAAGTAGCGGAACGGTTCAGCACACTCGTTCGAGTGAACGGGCGGGGCATTCCGGCGCCGAGGGCGCGCTGGGTGCCCCATCGTTCTGCCGGGGCACCCGGTGCGGGCTTAGCCTGGCATCAGTCCGACAAGGAGACCGAGTGATGAGCGCGGAGCCAATCATGGAGCCGGTCATGCCGCAGGTGGACCCCATCGACCTGTTGAGGACGATCGAAGAGGCGTCGCCGATGCCGATTCGACCCGAGTACGTCGAGGGGACGGTCGTCGTGCCGCCGCAACCGAACGACAACCACAACGACGGTGCATTCGAGCTGAGCTTCCAGTTCCGCGCTGCCGGCTTCCGGCTCGTGGGCATGGGTAACGGTTACCGCGCCGCCAACAAGGACGGTGGCACGCTCGGGCTGGTCGTCCCCGACTTCTACGTCCGCCGCCGCAAGGCCTCCGAACTCGACGAGTCGTATCGCAAGGCAAACAAGGGCTGGTACCCCGTCGACATGATCGCCCTGGTCGGTGAGGTCACGTCATCCAACCACTGGGCGGACACCGGCCCCAAGCTACGCACCTACGCCGCCGCCGGCATCCCCGTCTACGTCCTCATCGACCGCCACTCCAAGACGGCCCACTGCTACACGGACCCGGTCCTCCCCGGCGAGGACCCCACCGAGGCCTACTACGACACCGACACCAAGGTCGACCTCGGCGCGCCCCTCCCGCTCCCGGCGCCCTACCCGACCCTGGACACCGCGCCGTTCCTGGAGAGCTGAGGCACGGTCAGATCCGGCCGCAGGTCAGTTCGTAGGCCTCCTTCATCCAGGCCTCGTCGCCGCCTTCCTTCGCGGGATCCACGCCGCACTGGAGTGAGGCGCCCGCGCTGCCACCGTAGGGAGTCACGCTGCCGTACACCGGTGTCGTGGTGCTCCCGGGGCAGTCCACGGTGAAGCTCGACTGGAGGATCCGGACCGCCTCGGCCTGTACGAATCGACCCTCGCTGCCCATGCCCACCCGCTCGGCCAGCTCCGCGTAGACCCGCCGCGCGGACACGCTCGGGTCGCTCACCTCGACCCGAGGCTCGAAGGTCCGTACGGGGACGAGGGGGTACGTCACCCAGCCGTCCGAGTCGCTCACTTTCACCACCGGGGACACCGCGACCAATTGCCACTCCCTCGTCGAGCTCCCCCAGTGGATGGTCCCTTCGGCGCACGAAGTCGCCGTCACGGAAGGCGACTTCACGGCACGTGTCTGGGCGCGACCACCCGCGTCGCACGCCCCCACCGTCACGCACACCAGCAGCGCCAACGCCCCACCTCGTACCGCCCTGCTCATCCGCCCCACCCGTATCCGAACCTTCATCGTTTTCACAGGATGATCGCATTCCGGCCACCCCTTCTCGCCACCTAAGGTCAACCTCACAGCGGGCCCTTGTTCTGGAGCGCTTACGCCCAGGGGCCCGTCTCGAATTGGGGAAACGCATGAGAAAGCTCGCCATAGGCGCCGCCCTGTCCGGCGCCCTGGCTCTCACCGGCCTGGCCGCGCCCGTCGCGTCGGCCGCCACCAGCCCTGACCTGACCTTCTCCGACGTCGTGGTGAACAAGGGCAAGGCGATCGTCGTCGGCACGACCGCCACCGTGAAGGTCCCGGTGACGTACACCTGGACCCGGCCCGCCGACTTCACGGTCGACTACAAGACGAACTTCGCCGGCGTCACGATCTACCGCGGCACGCTGAAGAACATGAGCAACGGCGTCGACCCCGAGGCCGCGCCCACCTGCACCACCACCGCCACGACCGACACCACGGTCACCCAGGCCTGCACCGAGACGCTGGTCATCGACCCCGAGGACAGCCTGTACGAGGCCGCGGACGCCACCACCTGGAAGGCGGCCGGCTTCTACGCCCACGTCGACCAGGACACCGACGACTCCGACGGCCACATCAGCTTCGACTACGGCTACGACCTGTGGGGCCCGCTCGGCACCGCCCAGATCAAGCGCGCCGCGAAGCTCACCACCAACGCCACCCCGGAGCCGGCCGTCCAGGGCAAGACCCTCACCGTCAAGGGCAAGCTCACCCGCGCCAACTGGGAGACCGTCAAGTACTCGGGCTACAAGGGGCAGTCCGTGCTGCTCCAGTTCCGGGCCCGCAACAGCGACACCTACACGACCGTCAAGACGGTGAAGTCGGGTAGTGGCGGCGCGCTGTCCACCACCGTGAAGGCCTCCAAGGACGGCTACTACCGGTTCAAGTTCGCCGGTACGTCCACCACCGGCGCCAAGACCTCCACCGGTGACTACGTCGAGGTCGACCCGCCGAAGTACGAGGATTAGTCAGCCTTACCGACACCCGGCCCCTACCGCCCCCGAGGTAACGAGTCTGTTGCCTCGGGGGCGGTTTCTATTGACGCCCGGTTCGCCCCGGGCTTACGTTCCTTTCCAGCCAATAGGAAACTTTCCTAACAGTGATCGATCGGTGATCGGCGGATGGACTAACGTCCCTGGTCACTGAGAAGCTGGGCAGTCGAAAGGCAGGTGTCGACCCACATGGCAGGATCCGCCGGTACGCCGGGCACCCCGCGCGTCCTGCGCGCCATGAACGACCGCGCCGCCCTGGACCTCCTCCTGGAGCACGGGCCACTGTCCCGCACGCGGATCGGCAAGCTCACCGGCCTCTCCAAGCCGACCGCCTCCCAGCTCCTGGCCCGCCTCGAAGCGGCCGGCCTCGTCCTCGCCACCGGCACCACCGAGGGACGCCCCGGCCCCAACGCCCAGCTGTACGAGGTCAACCCGAAGGCCGCGTACGCCGCCGGGCTCGACGTCACCCCCGAGCGGATCCTCGCCGCCGTCGCCGACGTCACCGGCCGCACGGTGGGGTCGTTCGAGCTCCAGACCCCCGGACGGCGGCCCACCCAGCCCGTCGTCCGGCAGGTCACCGACGCCCTCGACGGTGCCGTGAAGGCGGCGGGCCTGGCCCGGGACGACGTCCACCGGCTCGTCATCGGCACCCCCGGCGCCTTCGACCCCAACACCGGCCGGCTGCGCTACGCCTCCCACCTCCCGGGCTGGCACACCCCCGCCCTGCTCGACGAACTGGCCGCCGCGCTGCCGATGCCGGTGGAGTACGAGAACGACGTCAACCTCGCCGCCGTAGCCGAACAGCGGCTGGGCGCGGCCCGCGGCCACGAGGACTTCGTGCTGCTGTGGAACGAGGGCGGCCTCGGTGCCGCCCTGGTCCTCGGCGGCCGGCTGCACCGCGGCTGGACCGGCGGCGCGGGAGAGGTGGGTTTCCTTCCTGTTCCCGGAGCACCGCTCGTGCGGCAGGTGACCAAAGCCAACAGTGGCGGCTACCAGGAGCTGGCCGGCTCCCAGGCCGTCCCGCACCTCGCCCGTGAACTCGGCATCGGGAACATCCCGAACGGCCCCTACGCCGAGGTCGCCGCCGCCCTCGTCGCCCGGGCCGCCGCCGAGGACACCGTCCTGGGCCGCAAGCTCCTGGAGCTCTACGCGACCCGGCTCGCGACCGGTCTCGCCTCCCTCGTCTCCGTCCTCGACCCCGAACTCGTCGTCCTCAGCGGCGCCTCCCTGACGGCCGGCGGCGAGCTGCTGCGCGCACTCGTCCAGGCCGAGCTGGAGGAGCTGGCCGCCTCCCGGCCCCGGCTGGTGGTCGGCGACGTCCACGAACACCCCGTGCTGCGGGGCGCCCTGGAGAGCGCCCTCGCGACCACCCGCGACGAGGTCTTCGACACCTCGCGCTGACACCTCCGCAACCCTCGCAACGACACCGCCGTGTCCCGCACCCCATAAGCCCCACCCGCACAGCCCCACCCCCCTCGCCCGCTTCCCCTCGCCATGCCCTGCCGCGCACTTGGGAGACCTCGTCATGCCCGAAAAGTCCTGGAACGTCATACCCGGAGCGTCCCGGAAGGGAGTGTCCCGGCGAGCCGCCGTCGCTCTCGCCGCCTCCGCCTCCCTCGCCCTTCTCGCCACCGCCTGTACCGGCCAGTCCTCGTCCGGCGCGTCCGACGACGCCTCCAAGGACGTGACGATCAACTTCTGGCACGCCTGGAGCGCGGCCTCCGAGACCAAGGCGGTCAACGACCTGGTCGCCGGGTTCGAGAAGGCGCACCCCAACATCCATGTGAACGTCGTCGCCAACATGACCGACGACAAGATCAACCAGGCGCTGCGCACGGGCGGCGACAAGGCCCCGGACGTCATCTCCTCCTTCACCACCAACAACGTCGGCAAGTTCTGCTCGTCGGGCGCGCTGGTCGACCTCAACCCCTTCTTCAAGAAGGACGGCATCGACCCGGAGACGACGTTCCCGAAGGCGATGAACGAGTACACCCAGTTCGACGGCAACCGCTGCTCGGTGCCGCTGCTCGGTGACGCGTACGGGCTCTACTACAACAAGACGGCGTTCGCGAAGGCCGGCATCAAGAGCCCGCCGAAGACCTGGTCCGAGTTCGAGACCGACGCGAAGAAGCTGACGATCACCCAGGGCGACACGTACAAGCAGCTCGGGTTCATGCCGAACTACCACGGCTGGGAGACGACGACCGAGCACTACTTCGCGCAGTTCTCGCCGACGTACTTCAACAAGGCCGGCAAGTCGGACCTGGCCACGGACCCGGCGTTCACCGCGGGCTTCGAGCTGCAGAAGAAGCTGGTCGACGAACTCGGCGGCTACAAAAAGCTGGAGACCTACCGCTCCACCCTCGGCGACGAGTGGGGCGTCAAGCACCCCTTCCAGACCGGCCAGGTGGCCATGCAGCTCGACGGCGAGTGGCGCCTGGGCATGGCCCTCGCGGCCAAGCCGAAGTTCGACATCGGCGTCGCCCCGCTGCCCGTCCCCGACGACCAGGCGAGCCAGTACGGCAAGGGCTACATCACCGGCACCATCGCCGGCATCGCCGCCAACAGCAAGAAGCAGAACGCGGCCTGGGAGTTCGTCAAGTACATCACCACGGACACGGACGCGGTGGTGAACTTCTCCAACGCCATCCACAACGTGCCCTCCACGCTGGCCGCCCTGAAGTCCCCGAAGCTGAAGTACGACCCGCGCTTCAAGACCTTCCTGGACATCGCCGCGAACCCGGACTCCACCACCTCCCCCGCCTCCATCAACGGCGGTGTGTACCTCGCGACGATCCAGAACTTCGGCTACGACTACGAGAGCGGCAAGGTGACCGACCTCAAGTCCGGCCTGAAGAAGACGGCCGCGCAGATCGACACGGACATCGCGCAGGCGAAGTAATGGCAACGATCACCCTGGCGTCGAAGCGCCGTAAATCGGCGCTTCGAAACCTCGCCTTCATGTCGCCCTGGCTGATCGGCTTCGCGGTCTTCTTCGCGTACCCGCTGATCTCGACGGTCTACTTCTCCTTCATGCACTACGACGGCTTCAAGCCGCCGACGTGGAGCGGGACGAAGAACTGGACCTACGTCTTCGAGCACTACCCCTACTTCTGGCCCGCCCTGCGCAACACCCTGTGGCTGGTGCTGGTCATGGTGAGCCTGAGGGTCGTCTTCGGCCTCGGCGTCGGACTGCTCATCACCAAGATCAAGACCGGCACGGGGGTGTTCCGCACCCTGTTCTACCTGCCCTACCTCGCCCCGCCGGTGGCCGCCACGATGGCCTTCGCCTTCCTGCTCAACCCCGGCACGGGCCCGGTCAACTCGATCCTGGAGAAGGTCGGCATCCCGGCCCCGGGCTGGTTCAACGACCCCACCTGGTCCAAGCCGGCCCTCACCCTGCTCGCCCTGTGGGGCATCGGCGACCTGATGGTCATCTTCATGGCCGCGCTGCTCGACGTACCCCAGGAGCAGTACGAGGCCGCCGAGCTGGACGGCGCCTCGGCGTGGCAGCGGTTCCGGTTCGTAACCCTTCCCAACATTTCGCCGATCGTGATGTTCGCCGTGGTCACCGGCGTGATCCAGACGATGCAGTACTACACGCAGCCACTCATCGCGGGGAAGGTCGCCTCGGGCGTGATCCAGGGCGCGGGCACCCAGTTCGAGCCCGGCTATCCGGAGAAGTCGACCCTCACCCTCCCGCAGCTGGTCTACAACCTCGGCTTCCAGCGCTTCGACTACGGCTCGGCGTGTGTCGTCGCCCTCGTCCTGTTCGTCCTGTCCATGGTGTTCACCGCGTTCCTGATGCGGCGCCGGGGCGGTCTCAACCTGGCAGGTGACTGACCATGGCCCAAGTGCTGGACAAGCCCGTGCAGTTGAAGGCACCGGTCTCCCCCGCCGAGCGCACCGCCCGCCGCAAGTCGCTCCTTGAGTGGGTCGCGATCCACTCCCTCGGTGTCGCGGCCGCGCTCTTCTTCGTCCTCCCCTTCGTGTTCGTGTTCCTGACCTCGCTGATGAGCGACACCCAGGCACTCAGCCGGGACCTGATCCCGCACACCTGGGAGTGGGGCAACTACAAGAAGGTCTTCGACACCCCGGGCTTCCTGACCTGGTGGAAGAACACGCTGATCTACGCGGGACTGGGAACAGTCCTGACAGTCGTGTCGTCGATCCCGGTGGCGTACGCGCTCGCCAAGTTCCGCTTCCGGGGCCGCAACCTGTCCCTGATGCTGGTCATCTCGATGATGATGCTGCCGCCACAGGTGATCATCATCCCGATGTACCTGTTCTGGGCGAAGCAGCTGGACCTGTCGGGCACGCTGTGGCCGCTGATCATCCCGATGGCGTTCGGGGACGCGTTCTCCATCTTCCTGCTGCGTCAGTTCCTGATGACCATCCCGAACGAGTACCTGGACGCGGCGAGGGTGGACGGCTGCGGCGACCTGTGGACCCTCCTCAAGGTCGTGATCCCCATGGCCAAACCGGGCATCGCGGCCGTCGGCCTGTTCCAGTTCTTCTACGCCTGGAACGACTACTTCGGCCCCCAGATCTACGCCTCGGAGAACCCGGGCGCCTGGACGCTGAGTTACGGCCTGGAGTCCTTCAAGGGCATGCACCACACCGACTGGAACCTCACCATGGCCGCGACCGTGCTGGTCATGGCCCCCGTGATCCTCGTGTTCTTCTTCGCCCAGAAGGCGTTCGTCGAGGGTGTCACGCTCACCGGAGTGAAGGGTTAACAAGGTATGAAACTCACCGTGGTCGGCGGAGGCTCGACCTACACACCCGAACTCATCGACGGCTTCGCCCGGCTGCGCGACACCCTGCGCGTCGAGGAACTCGTACTCGTCGACCCGGCGTTCGAGCGCCTGGAGCTGGTCGGCGGGCTCGCCCGGCGCATCTTCGCCAAGCAGGGGCACAGCGGCCGGATCGTGACGACCTCCGACCTGGACGAGGGCGTCGAGGGCGCCGACGCGGTGCTGCTGCAGCTCCGCGTCGGCGGGCAGGCGGCGCGTGAGCAGGACGAGACCTGGCCGCTGGAGTGCGGCTGCGTCGGCCAGGAGACGACCGGTGCGGGCGGCCTCGCCAAGGCGCTGCGCACGGTCCCGGTCGTCCTCGACATCGCGGAACGGGTGCGCCGTACCAACCCGGACGCCTGGATCATCGACTTCACCAACCCGGTCGGCATCGTCACCCGCGCCCTCCTCCAGGCGGGTCACCGGGCGGTCGGCCTGTGCAACGTGGCGATCGGCTTCCAGCGCAAGTTCGCGAACCTGCTCGGCGTCTCGCCGGCCGACGTCCACCTGGACCACGTCGGCCTCAACCACCTCACCTGGGAGACCGGCGTCCGCCTCGGCGGCCCCGAGGGCGAGAACATGCTGCCCAAGCTGCTGGCCGAGCACGGCGACGCGATCGCCGCCGACCTGCGGCTGCCCCGCGAGATCGTCGACCGGCTGGGTGTCGTCCCGTCGTACTACCTGCGCTACTTCTACGCCCACGACGAGGTCGTACGAGAGCTGCGCACGAAGCCGTCCCGGGCCGCCGAAGTGGCCGAGATGGAACGGGAGTTGCTGAAGATGTACGGCGACCCGGAGCTCGACGAGAAGCCCGCGCTGCTCGGCAAGCGGGGTGGCGCCTACTACTCGGAGGCGGCCGTCGACCTCGCGGCCGCGCTGCTGGGCGGGGGCGGATCGACGTACCAGGTGGTGAACGCCTACAACCGGGGCACGCTGCCCTTCCTGCCCGACGACGCGGTGATCGAGGTGCAGGCGGCGGTGGGTCCGAAGGGGGCGACCCCGCTGCCCGTGCCCGCCGTGGATCCGCTGTACGCGGGGCTGATGGCGAACGTCACCGCCTACGAGGACCTGGCCCTGGAGGCGGCCCTGCGGGGCGGCCGGGACCGGGTGTTCAAGGCCCTGCTGGCCCATCCGCTGATCGGCCAGTACGAGTACGCCGAGGCCCTCACCGACCGACTGATCGCGCACAACCAGGAGCATCTCGCGTGGGCATGACCGCACGTGTCCTCGCCGTCGACGCGGGCAACAGCAAGACCGACGTGGCGGTCGTGGCGGCCGACGGCACCGTCCTCGCCACGAGCCGCGGCGGAGGCTTCCGGCCGCCCGTGGTGGGCGTGGAGACGGCGGTGGACGCGCTCGCCGAGGCGGTGGGGCGCGCCTTCGCCGCCGCCGGGGTGAAGTCGGCCGAGCACGTCTCCGCCTGTCTCGCCAACGCCGACTTCCCCTTCGAGGAGGAGCAGTTGGCCGCCGCGCTGCACGCGCGCGCGTGGGGCGCGAGTACCGAGGTCCGCAACGACACCTTCGCCATCCTGCGCGCGGGCATCACCGAACCCCGGGGCGTGGCCGTGGTCTGCGGCGCCGGCATCAACTGCGTCGGTATGCGCCCCGACGGCCGCACCGCCCGCTTCCCCGCGCTCGGCCGTATCTCCGGTGACTGGGGCGGCGGCTGGGGCCTGGCGGAGGAGGCGCTGTGGCACGCCGCGCGCGCGGAGGACGGGCGCGGCGAGGGTACGGCCCTCGCCCGCACCCTGCCGGCCCACTTCGGCCACGACACCATGCTCGGGCTGATCGAGGCGCTGCACCTGGAGGAGGTGGCGCCGGTCCGGCGGCACGAGCTGACGCCGGTGCTGTTCGAAACGGCGGCCGGCGGCGACCCGGTCGCCCGCACCATCGTGGACCGGCTCGCGGACGAGGTGGTGGCGATGGCGACGGTCGCGCTGACCCGCCTCGACCTGCTGGAGGAGGAGACTCCGGTCCTGCTGGGCGGCGGGGTGCTGGCCGCCCAGCATCCTCAACTCAACGACCGTATAAGGGAGTTGCTGGCCGCGCGGGCGCCGAAGGCGGTGGCCCGGGTGGTGACGGCGAGCCCGGTGCTGGGGGCGGCGCTGCTGGGGCTCGACCGGGTGGGTGCGGGGACGGAGGTGCACGAGAGACTGCGGGCCCACTTCGAAGGGTGACCCCCAGGGAACCGAACGGATTCCCATGGCGTATTCATGGGCAGGGGGGTGCTGCGGGCGTCGCGTCGTGCCGGTATACCGGCTACGACACCGCGTTCCGTACCGGCCGTCGCGCTGCGATCCGATCAAGATCCAGCGAAGGCCGGTGCGGATGTCGGTGCCGGGCGCGATACTTGCGGCGACGGATGACCATGGGGGAGGTCAACAGTGACACACCCGCCGAAGAGCAGCGCGGCGCCACCGGGTTCGAGCGTGCCCGAGGTGCCCGTCGTCCCGCCCCAGCCCGGCCCGCCCGCTTCCCCCACCGCGCCGGGCCCCGCGGCTGTTCCCGAGGCCGGCCCGAGGCGCCGTACCGCCTTCGCCGAGGGCGTCGACCGGTTGCGCGCGGCGGCCACCACCGAACCGGGGCGGCTGCGCATCATCGGAGCCCTGCTGGCCCTGCTCGTCGTCGCCTTCGGCGCGGTCGCCGCCTGGCAGATGACCGACCGGGCCTCGGCCGCCGACGACGTCCTCAACAGCAGCCAGCCGCTCAGCTCCGCCGCGGCCGACATCTACAGCTCGCTGGCCGACGCCAACACCGCCGCGGCCAGCGGCTATCTCGCGGGCCCGCAGGAGAAGCCCGCGATGCGGGAGCAGTACCAGAAGGACATCGACAACGCCGCGGCCAAGCTGGTCACGGCCGCCGCCAACTCCAAGGCCGGGTCGGAGTCGGCGAAGACGATCGCCGACCTGAACAAGCTGCTGCCGACGTACAAGGGCCTGGTCGAGACGGCCCGGGCCAACAACCGGCTGGGCTACCCGGTGGGCGGCGCCTACCTGCGCGCGGCGAACGAGACGATGCAGCAGGAGATGCTGCCGAAGGCGCAGCGCCTCTACGAGCGTGAGAACCAGCGGCTGGACGCCGACTACGCGGACGCCAAGTCGTTCCCGTGGGCGGCCGCCGGCCTCGGTGTCATCGCCCTGGCCGGTCTGGCCTGGGCGCAGCGGCGCAACTACCTGCGCACCAACCGGGTGCTCAACCACGGCCTGGTCACCGCCTCCGCGGTCTCCGTGGTGGTGCTGCTCTGGATCGCGGTCGGCCACACCGTCGCCCGCGTGGGCCTCAACGACTCCTACGACCACGGCGTCCGCTCGCTCAACGTCCTGCACGACGCCCGGATCGCGTCCCTGACCGCGCGCAGCGACGAGAACCTCGCCCTGATCCGCCGCGGCGCCGACACCACGAAGGTCGGTGACGAGCAGAAGGACGCCTACGCCGTCGGCTACGACACCCAGATCGCCGACCTCGCCGCCAAGCTCGACCGGGCCGGCTCCCTCGCCGACGACTCGGCGGGCAAGAAGCCGGTGACGGACGCGAACAGCTTCATGAAGGCGTGGAAGGACCGCCACGGCGTCGCGCAGAAGATGAGCGACGCGGGCTCGTACCAGCAGGCCCGCGACAAGGTCATCGGCGTCGGCAAGGATCCGACGAGCGTGTGCTTCGAGAACGTCGACGCGGCGCTGGTGAAGGCCCTCGACCATGAGCAGGGCGAGTTCGAGGATGCGGCGACCGGTGGTCGGGACGCGCTGACCGGACTGCCGTACGGCGCCGCGATCCTCGCGGTGCTGGGCGCGGCGGGCGCGGTGCTCGGCATCGGGCGCAGGCTGTCGGAGTACCGGTGAGAGGGGGCGGGAGGATGAGCGCACCACGTCTGGCACACCGTCTGCGGGGCTGGGGAGGTGTGGGCGCGATGGCGGTCGTGTGCGCCCTCGCGCTGGCCTTCGTCCTGCTGCTGCCCCGGACCGGGGCGAGCGGGGCGGGCGGCGCCACGGGCAGCGGCGGCGGGCGCCTGACCCACGCGCTCCAGGCCGCCGTGGAGAAGAAGTGCCCGAACGGCGAGTACCCGCAGGACCAGAGCCTGTCGCCGTCCGGCGGCAGCGGCGACACGAAGAACGTCGACGCCATCAAGGAGCGGGGCCGGCTGGTCGTCGGCGTGGACACCAACAGCTACCGCTGGGGCTACCTCGACCCCAACAACGCCGACGGCGAGCTGGAGGGCTTCGACATCGACCTCGCCCACCGGATCGCCGGCGACATCCTCGGCGACCCGGCCAAGGTCACCTTCAAGGCCATCCCCACCAGCCGCCGTATCGACGCCATCAAGGGCGGCGAGGTCGACATGGTGGTGCGCACCATGACGATCACCTGCGACCGGCTCAAGGACGTGGCCTTCTCCGCGCCCTACTTCAAGACCGGCCAGCAGGTCCTCGCGCCCAAGAACTCGACGATCACCGGATACGACAAGTCCCTTGCCGGAAAGCGGGTCTGCTCGGCACAGACCTCGACGGCCCTCGACAACCTGGTCGCGGACAAGGGCCACCGGATCCCCGCCTCCACCGACATCAGGACCGTCGTCCCCAACCAGCTCGACTGCCTGGTGAAGTTGCAGCTCGGCGAGGTCGACGCGGTGGTGACGGACGGCGCGCTCGCCGCGAGCCAGGCCGCGCAGGACCCGACGGTGGAGCTCAAGGGCCCCGTGTTCACGGACGAGTACTACGGCGTGGCGATGAAGCAGGGCTCGACCGATCTGGTACGCCAGGTCAACCGGACCCTGGAGAACTACATCAAGGACGGCGGCTGGGCGGACTCGTACCGGACCTGGCTGCACCCCACCATGGACCTGGACGGCAAGAAGTCGGCCTCGGCGACCCCTCCCGAAGCACACTACAAGTGACCGATCATCAACTGACCACGGACGAATAACGGCACACGACAGCAGCGAGAGGTGATCGATGGGCGTCACGGACCCCGCCGGGCCGGTGATGGACCGGGACGAGGTGGACCGTGCGCTGGCGCGGCTCGGCGCGGAGCACGAGGCGATCGAGACCTCACTCCTCGCCCTCCAGGACCACGCGGGCCGCAGACTCCTCGAAGGCGCCGAGCTCACCGGGACCACCAAGGAGCGCTGGACGGCCGCGGAGGCGTCGATCACGCTGCTGTGGGCCTACTTCGACGCGTACACGGACGCGTTGCGGGCCGCCCGGGAGATCCGGGCCCGGCGCCGCTGGTCCAGCCGCGAGGACCTGGTGGAGCTGACCGAGCTGCTGCGCGGCGCGTCCGTCACGGTCGCCGGCTCGACCACGGCGACGGCGAACGTGCCGACGCTGACCGGTGGTCCGGGCAAGCTGAGCGAGCAGTTCTCGCTGGCCGCCCTGGTCGAGCTGATGAACGACCTGTACGCGTCGAGCCTGGACATGGTCGTCGCCGCCGACGCCGTCTGGTCGGCGCTGCCCGCCCGGATCGATTTACTGGCCGCGGAGCTCCAGCGCACCCGCAAGCTCGCCCACTCGGTCGGCGTGCGCCCCGGCGAACACCCCTCCGGCGACGACCTGGAGCGCATCACCCGCACCCTGACCAGCCTGCGCGAGCAGGTGGTCTCCGACCCGCTCACGTACTGGCTGCCCGCGCAGGGCAGTTCGGCGCCCGGCGGCGGCCGCCCGGACACCACGGTGTACGACCGTGAGGCGCGCGCCCTGGAGGACGTGCGCCGGGAGATCGACGCCGTGCTCACCGTCCGGCAGGACGCCGAGCAGCGGCTGGTGAAGCTGCGGGACGTGCTCTCCCGCGCCGACCGCACCCTCGCCGAGGCGCGCACCGCGCGCGGCGAGGTGCTGGCGAAGATCGCGGCGACGGAGGTGCCGGTGGTCAGCGGTCCGCCGACCGTGCTGCAGGAGCAGCTGGCGACGGCCGCCGAGTACCGCAGACACGCCCAGTGGCACCGCCTGTCCCCGCTCCTGGAGTCCCTGGAGCAGAAGGCGGAGGACGAACTGCTGCGCGCCCGCGAGTCGTTGACCGCGGTCACCCAGCCACTCGCGGTCCGCGCGGAGCTGCGCGGCCGCCTCGACGCGTACAAGGCGAAGATGGCCCGGCTCGGGCACGCCGAGGACCCGTTCCTGATCGAGCGGTACGACGCGGCCCGCCGGATGCTGTGGAGCGCGCCCTGCGACCTGCGCGTCGCCGAACAGGCCGTGCTGCGCTACCAGCGGGCGGCCGCCGAGGTGCTCGGCGGCCCACGCGTGCCGGACCAGGGCGGGCCCGAGGACCGTAGGGGGCCGGGAGCGTGAGCGACACAGGGGGGAGAGCGTCATGAGTCAGGCGGAACAGCCCTGTCAGCGGCCCGGCTGCGACGGGTCGTACGAGGACATGGGCGGCGGCGAGCTGTACTGCGACACCTGCGGCCTCGCGCCGGTCGTGTCCGTCAACGGGGTGGCGGGCTCGTCGTCCGCCGGGACCTCCGGCGACGGCAAGGACTCGGCGGGCAGCGGCAGTTCACGCACGGGCAGCCGCCCCAGCTCCCGTACGTCCTCGCAGTCGTCGAAGTCCCGGCGCTCGGTGTCGGGACGCCTCTCGCGGTCGCTGTCGGGCAGGTCGACGGGCCGCTCGGTGTCGGTGCGCAGCTCCGGTTCCAGCACCAACACCAGTTCCCGCGGGCGGCTCGGCGCGGGCCTGGTCCAGGTGCCGGACGTGCCGCGGCCCGACCCGCGCGCGATGGTGCTGGAGAACCCTGAGGTGCCCGAGCGCAAGCGGTTCTGCTCGCGCTCCGACTGCGGGGCGCCGGTGGGGCGTTCACGCGGTGAGAAGACCGGCCGTACAGAAGGCTTCTGCACCAAGTGCGGGCACCCGTACTCCTTCGTGCCGAAGCTGAAGGCCGCGGACGTGGTGCACGGCCAGTACGAGGTCGCGGGCTGCCTGGCGCACGGCGGGCTCGGCTGGATCTACCTCGCGGTGGACAAGGCGGTCGCCGACCGCTGGGTGGTCCTCAAGGGCCTGCTCGACACCGGCGACCAGGACGCGATGGCGGCGGCGATCTCCGAGCGGCGCTTCCTGGCGGAGATCGAGCACGCCAACATCGTGCGGATCTACAACTTCGTGGAGCACCTCGACCAGCGCACCGGCTCCCTCGACGGCTACATCGTCATGGAGTACGTCGGCGGCAAGTCCCTCAAGGAGATCGCCAACGACCGCCGTACATCCGGCGGCAAGCGGGACCCGCTGCCGGTGGAGCAGGCCTGCGCGTACGGCATCGAGGCCCTCGAAGCCCTCGGCCACCTGCACAGCCGCAACCTGCTGTACTGCGACTTCAAGGTCGACAACGCCATCCAGACCGAGGACCAGCTCAAGCTCATCGACATGGGCGCGGTGCGCAGAATGGACGACGAGGAGTCGGCCATCTACGGCACGGTCGGCTACCAGGCGCCGGAGGTCGCCGAGGTCGGCCCGTCGGTGGCGTCCGACCTCTACACGGTCGCCCGCACGCTGGCCGTCATGACCTTCGACTTCCAGGGCTACACGAACGTCTTCGTGGACTCGCTGCCCGACCCGGACAACATCGAGGTCTTCCGCCAGTACGAGTCCTTCTACCGCCTCCTGGTCCGCGCCACCGACCCCGACCCGGCCCGCCGCTTCGCCTCCGCGCAGGAGATGGCGGAGCAGCTGACGGGCGTGCTGCGGGAGGTCGTCTCGCTTCAGACGGGCCGGGCGCGGCCCGCCCTGTCCACCCTGTTCGGGCCCGAACTGCGGGTCACCGACACGGAGTTGTTCCCGAAGTTCGAGGGGGACGTGTCGCGGCTGGGCGCAAGGTACGTACGCCGGCGCAACCTGTCGGCGGCTCCGGGGACCTCGTCCTCCGTCGGCCAACTCGCCGCCGCTGCCGCCGAGCGATCGGCCGGCGTTCCCACGCCCGACGGCACCCCCGCCCTCGTCAAGCACGTCAACTCCCCCACCGCCGCCCTCGCGCTGCCCGTCCCCAGGGTCGACCCCACCGACCCGAACGCCGGTTTCCTGGCGGGCCTGATGACCACCGCGCCGGCCGAACTGCTCGGCGCGCTCTCGGCGGCCCCGGCGCCCTCGGTGGAGACGCGGCTGAGGCAGATCCGGGCCTGGCTGGAGAACGGCGACTCCGAGGCGGCGCTCACCTCGCTCGGCACGCTGGAGGACGAACGGCCCGACGACTGGCGGGTGGTCTGGTACCGGGGCGTGGCCGCGCTGGTCACCGGCGACCACGAGAACGCGGCGCTCGCCTTCGACGCGATCTACGACGCCTTCCCCGGCGAGCCCGCGCCCAAGCTGGCGCTCGGCCTGTGCGCGGAGGTGCTGGGCCAGCTGGACAACGCGGCCGAGTACTACCGCCTGGTCTGGTCGACCGACCCCAGCTATGTGAGCACCGCCTTCGGGCTGGCCCGGGTCCAGCTCGCGGCCGGGGACCGGCGCGCCGCCGTACAGACGCTGGAGTCGGTGCCGGAGTCGTCGATCCACTACACGGGCGCCCGGGTGGCCGCCGTACGGGCGCGGCTGCGGCAGCGCACCGCGGCGCCCGCGGACGCGCCCTTCCTGGAGGATCTGACGGCCGCCGCCGGGCAGGTCGAGGCGCTGGACTCGTACGGTCTGGACCCGGCTCGCCGGGAGCAGTTGTCGGCCGAGGTCCTCGGCTGCGCGCTGGACTGGATACTCTCCGGGGGCCGGGGTTCCACGCCGGCGGAGCAGCGGGGGCTGCTCGGCAGCGACCTGGACGAGCGGGGACTCCGCTTCGGCCTGGAGCGTTCGTACCGCACGCTGGCCCGGCTGGCGACGGGCGGCGAGGAGAGGATCGACCTGGTGGAACGTGCCAATCGTTACCGCCCCCGGACGTGGGTGTAGTTGATGTCGCAGATGCCCCAGTTGTCCGCCTGCCCGAGCTGCGAATGGCCGCTCGAGTCGGGTGACCGTTTCTGCGGTGCGTGCGGATACGACCTGTCCGCGGTGCCGCCACGGCCGGACGACCACCCGACGATCGCGCTGAACGGCGCGGACCTGGCGCCGGACGCGGACGGCGTGGCCTGGCCCGTCGCGCCCCGGTCCGACGGCGCCCCGGTGGCCGCGCATCTGCCGGCCGACCTGCCCGGGACGGACTCCGGCGGGATCCCGCTGCCGCCGGAGCGGCCGCCCACCGGCTCGCCGGTCTCCCCGGCCTCCGGCGTGCGCTTCGACCGTCCGCCGGAGCCGGACGAGTACCCCTTGCAGGCCCCCGATCCACGCGTCGCCGACCTGTCCTCGCCCGAGGGCGCCAAGCTCTGCGTGGCCTGCCGCGCGGGGCGGGTGGACAACGACGGCTACTGCGAGAACTGCGGGCACGCCCAACCGCGGGAGCGCGACCACATGGAGCAGGAATGCGGCCCGCTGGCCGCCGTCAGCGACCGCGGCCTGCGGCACCACCGCAACGAGGACGCCTTCGGCATCGGCACCGCCGGCCTGCCGGACGGCTCCCCCGTCTCGGTGGCGATCGTCTGCGACGGCGTCTCCTCGGCGACCCGCCCCGACGAGGCCTCACTGGCCGCCGCCCGCGCCGCCACCGAGTCGCTGCTCGCGGCCCTGCCGCGCGGCACGCACCCGCAGCAGGCGATGCACGACGCGATCGTCGCCGCCTCGCAGGCCGTCAACGCGCTGGCCACCGAGCCCGCCACGGCCCGCGAGCACGCCCCGCACCAGAACGCCCCGGCCTGCACCATCGTCGGCGCGGTCGTCACCACCGGCCTGCTGATCGTCGGCTGGGTCGGCGACAGCCGCGCCTACTGGGTCCCGGTCGACCGCAGCTCACCCCCGGCCCGGCTCACCGAGGACGACTCCTGGGCCGCGCAGATGGTCTCCGCGGGCCTGATGAACGAGGCCGAGGCGTACGCCGACGAGCGCGCCCACGCGATCACCGGCTGGCTCGGCGCGGACGCCTACGAACTGGAGCCGCACACCGCTTCCTTCAAGCCGGACCGGCCGGGTGTAGTGGTGGTGTGCACGGACGGGCTGTGGAACTACGCGGAGGCGGCCGAGGAGATGGCCGAGGTCGTACCGCACGACGCGGCCGTACGTCCGCTGCACAGCGCCCGGGTCCTGGTCGGTCACGCGCTGGACGGCGGGGGCCACGACAACGTAACAGTGGCCGTCGTGCCGTTCCCCGCCGTGCCTCAGGGGGCAGGATCGGCCTGAGGCCGGATACGACGGGGAGGCCTCGGCGGATCGGAGGGGACCGGTCCGCACACAGTCGTCACCCCGCGATCGCGGGGTTTTCGAGGGGGATTTGAGTAGGCATGGCCAATTTCTCGAAGTCCAACGTGCCGCAGTTCTCGATGGACGTGTACCAGAACGAGTACCTGCCGGAGGGCGGCCGCGAGGTCAACGCGATCGTGACGGTGACCGCCACCGGGGGCGGCACGATCGGCAGCGCGAGCACGGCACCGCACCTGTACTCGCACGGACAGGGACCGTCCGCGGCCGTGGCCGTCATGGTCGACTGCTCCGGCTCGATGGACTACCCGCCGACCAAGATGCGCAACGCCCGCGACGCGACGGCCGCCGCCATCGACACCCTGCGTGACGGGGTGCACTTCGCGGTGATCGGCGGGACGCACGTGGCCAAGGAGGTCTACCCGGGCAACGGGCGGGTCGCGGTCGCCGACGCCACCACCCGGGAGCAGGCCAAACAGGCGCTGCGCAAGCTCAGCGCGGGCGGCGGCACCGCCATCGGCACCTGGCTGCGCCTGGCCGACCGGCTGCTGTCGTCCGCGGACGTCGCGATCCGGCACGGCATCCTGCTCACCGACGGCCGCAACGAGCACGAGTCGCCGACCGACCTCAAGGCGGCCCTGGACTCCTGTGCCGGACGGTTCACCTGTGACGCACGGGGCGTGGGCACCGACTGGGAAGTGAAAGAAGTCACAGGGATCGCCTCCGCGCTGCTCGGCACCGCCGACATCGTCGCCGACCCGGCCGGCCTCGCCGCCGACTTCACGCGGATGATGGAGACGGCGATGGGCAAGGAGGTCTCCGACGTCGCGCTGCGGGTGTGGACGCCGGTCGGCACGACCATCAAGTTCGTCAAGCAAGTCGCGCCCACCGTCGAGGAGTTGACCGACCGCCGCACCGAGGCCGGGCCGCGCGCCGGGGACTACCCCACCGGCTCCTGGGGAGACGAGTCCCGTGACTACCACGTCTGCGTCGAGGTCCCGGCCGCCGGCCTCGGCCAGGAGATGCTCGCCGCCCGGGTCTCCCTCGTGGTCCCGCGGCCCGACGGCACCGCCGAGAACCTCGGCGCCCAGGGCCTCGTAAGGGCCGTGTGGACCGACGACATGACCGCCTCGACGTCGATCAACCCTCAGGTCGCCCACTACACCGGGCAGGCCGAACTGGCACAGGCCATCCAACAAGGGCTGGATCTTCGCAAAGCGGGCGATTTCGACGGAGCAACGGCCAAACTGGGCCGGGCCGTTCAGCTCGCGAGCGCCTCCGGGAACGCGGATACTGCGAAACTGCTTGCGAAGGTGGTGGACGTGGTCGACGCCGCGACGGGTACTGTGCGACTGAAGGCGAAGGTCGAGGATGCGGACGAGATGACTCTCGAGACACGGTCCACAAAGACTGTTCGTGTAAAGAAGTGACATGAGTACCGCCAGTACCGCCCAAGCAGGACCTTGAAGGAGAGGGGGACGCGCCGACATGCCGACCTGCCCGAACGGACACCAGTCGGGTTCCGACGACTGGTGCGAGGTCTGCGGTCACCGCATGGCCGGTGCCGTACCTCCGCCCCCTCCCCCGCCGCCGCCCGGCGGTGGCTACGGCTTCCCGCCGCCCGGCCCCGGTGGCCAGCCCGGCGGCCGTCCGCACCTGTCCTCGGTGCCGGACCCGGAGCCCGAGCTGTGCCCGCAGTGCCGCACGCCCCGCGAGGGCGGTGCGCCCTTCTGCGAGGAGTGCCGGTGGAACTTCCTCACCAACACGGCGACCTCGTACACCCCGGCCGCCCCGCGCCCGCCGGCCCCGAACGTGCGCTACCAGCAGCAGCCGGGTCCGTCGTACGGCGGCGGTGACTCGTACGAGTACCAGAGCTCCCGCCCCTCGCAGATGAACCGCCCCGCCGAGCCGATCCCGCCCTTCGGCAACGATCCCTCCGGCCCGCCCCCGTTCGGCAACGACGGCCGCGGCGGCCCCTACGGCAACGACCCGCGTCCCGGCGGCCCGCCGCAGGGCTACGGCAACGACCCCCGTCCGGGCGGCCCGCCGCAGGGTTACGGCAACGATCCGCGCCCCGGCGGCGGTCAGCAGGGCGGCTTCGGGAACGACCCGCGTCCCGGCGGCCCGCCGCAGGGCTACGGCAACGACCCGCGCCCGGGCGGCGCCCCGTCCGGCTTCGGCGCGGACCCGTCCCGCCCGGTCCCGCCCCCGCCCGGCCCGACGCCGACCGCGGGCGGCCCTGGTGGACCCGGCGGTCCCGGCGGTCCCGGCATCGGCCCCGGCGGTCCGGGCGTCGGTCCCGGCGGTCCCGGTGGTGGGCTCCCGTCGGCCTTCCAGCAGGCCGGTCCGGCGGCCCCGCCCGGGTTCCCGCAGGAGACCCAGCGGCCGGCGCAGGGCGGTCCGTCCTTCGGTGGCGGTGAGGACGACTGGGTGATCTCCCCGCCGTCGTCCGGCCCCGGTGCGCCCGGCGGTCCCGGCGGTCCCGGTCAGCGCGGTGGTTACGGCTACCCCCAGCCCGGCTCGACCCAGGCGCCGCCCGGCGGCGGTTTCCCGCAGGCGGCCGGTCCGGCGACCTGGACGGCGACGATCGGTCCCGACCGTGAGTACTTCATGGCGATGATGCAGCGCTCGGGGCCCGAGGCCGCGGGCCTGAACCTGCCCGCGTACTCGCCCGAGCAGCAGCGCACGCTCTCCGGCAACCAGATCACCATCGGGCGCCGCCGGCACTCCACCGGTGACACCCCGGACATCGACCTGGCGGTGCCGCCGGAGGACCCGGGCGTCTCGCACCAGCACGCGGTGCTGGTCCAGCAGCCGGACGGCAGCTGGGCGGTCGTCGACCAGAACTCGACGAACGGTACGACGGTGAACGGTTCCGAGGAGCCGATCCAGCCCTTCGTGCCGGTGCCCCTCCAGGACGGCGACCGGGTGCACGTGGGGGCCTGGACGACGATCACCATTCGGCGGGGCTAGGCCGCACCGCCGGTTTCATCGGAGGGGCCAGATGTACGGCCCCTCCGGGTCGTCCAGCCATGCCCACTCCTGATCGGCGCCCACGGTGATGCCGTAACGCTCCCGCTGCGGTTGTCCCTCGCGCTCCCACAGGGCGTAGGCCTCCTGTGGGTCGAGGCTGCCTCGGGTCAGGGTCAGCAGGAAGCGGAAGAGTTCGTGGTCGCGGGCGTGGCGGGGGATGCCGCCCAGGTGGGCCGGTTCCGGCTCGGGGCGGGTGTCGCCGCGCAGGGGGACGAAGTACGCCGGGGTGTGCAGGAAGCGGCCCTCCGCGTGGTCGGTGTCGTGGACGGTCAGGGCGAGCAGGCCCGTGGCCAGCGGGGTGAGGATGCGGGCGCCCGGGGTGCACTGGGCGATCCAGGCCGACGGGACCGAGGTCAGGGTGCAGGTCGCGATGACGCGGTCGAAGGGGGCGCGCTCGGGGACTCCGCGGGCGCCGTCGCCGGTGATGACGGCGGGGTGGTGGCCGGCGGCGTCGAGGTGGCGCCGGGCGGCCTCCGTGATGTCGGGGTACAGGTCGATGGTGGTGACGAGGTCGTCGTCGCCGAGCCGATGCGCGAGCAGCGCGGCGTTGTAGCCGGTGCCGGCCCCGATCTCCAGCACCCGGTCGCCGTCCGCCACCCGCAGCTCGACCAGCATCTTCGCCATCAGCGACGGCTGGCTGCTGGAGGAGACCAGCTCGCCGTCGCGCAGCCGGGTGGCGAGCGGGGCGTCGGCGTACGCACCCCGCATCCACTGCTCCCGCGTCCGCGGATCCGGGCTCTCCCCCCACCGCCGCTCGTAGCCGCCCATGACCCCGACGTAGTAGTACGGCACGAACAGATGCCGGGGCACCGCCTCGAACGCCTCCCGCCACACGGGATCGTCGTCCCACACCCCACTCGCCCCGATCTCCCGCACGAGCCCCGCCCGCGCCGAGGCGGCGAGCCGGTCCAGGTCCTTGCCGAGAGCGTGCGCGCCCATACGTCCACTGTGCTGCGGGACGGGAGCTGAGGCGAGTACAGGGGTCCTAAGCCTCAAGTCCTCGTTCCCCCGGTCTGACACCATGGAGGGCGTGAAAGAGATTCGGCGCGGCACGCTTCAGGAGCAGACCTTCTACGAGCAGGTCGGCGGGGAGGAGACCTTCCGTCGGCTCGTCCACCGTTTCTACGAGGGCGTGGCCGAGGACCCGGTCCTGCGGCCGATGTACCCCGAGGAGGACCTCGGGCCGGCCGAGGAACGGCTCACGCTGTTCCTGATCCAGTACTGGGGCGGCCCGACGACGTACAGCGACAACCGCGGCCACCCCCGCCTGCGGATGCGCCATGCCCCCTTCACCGTGAACCGCGAGGCGCACGACGCCTGGCTGAGGCACATGCGCGACGCCGTCGACGAGCTCGGTCTGTCCGAGGAGCACGAGGAACAGCTGTGGCGCTATCTGACGTATGCCGCGGCCTCGATGGTCAACACTCCCGACTGACATGAATGACGTGCGGATTCCGGTCGTCCGTCGCCGGATTCCGGTCACAATCCGGTCAAGGCCGGTCCACAAGCGCTTACAAGTCGCCCCTCACGTCTGACAACATCGCCCGGAGGTCTGGACAACATCTGGACGACCACGGGGGGTCGGGGTGTCAGCGTTCGGTGGGGTGGCGAGGTTCGTGCTGCTCCGTGCCCGCGCACACCGTCTGCTGCTGGCCGCCGCGCTGCTCACCGTCCTGCTGACCACGGCCGTCCTCGCGACCCTCACCGCCTACTCCGGCGCGATCGGCGACGCCGCCCTGCGCCACTCCCTGCGGGACGGCGAGAACGCCGCCGACAGCTCGCTGATCGTCAAGGCCGACCTTCCCGCGGACCGGCGCAAGGCCGCGGACACGGCCGTACGACAGGCTGCGCGGCGGACGTTCGACGGGCTGCCGGTCTCCGTGCGGACGCTGGTGCGCTCCGGCCCGTACTCCCTCCCCCGCTCGCTTCAGTCGCCCGCCCAGCGCTCCGGGGACCCGGACCTCACCTACCTCGCGGCGCTGGACCGGGCGCAGGTGCGGATCGTCGACGGGCGGCTGCCCACGGCCGCCGCGGGCCGCGTCGAGGCGGCCCTCCCGCAGAACGCCGCCCGGCGCCTCGGCCTGAAGCCCGGCGCCCGCCTCACCCTCACCGACCGCTTCGACGGCCCGAAGGTGCAGGTCACGCTGGTCGGCCTGTACCGGCCGACGGCACCGAACGACCCGTACTGGCGCCTGGACGACCTGGGCGGCCGGGGTGTCCGCACGCTCAGCTTCACGACGTACGGCCCCCTGCTCGCCGCCCCGAGTGTCGTGGCCGGTGACCGGGTGAGCGCGGGGCAGTCGGCGTGGCTGGCCTCGGCCGATTTCGCCACCCTGTCGACCGGACGGATCGGCGAGCTGCGCGAGGCGGCCCGCTCCGGCGCCGCCGCCCTGCGCAAGCAGCCCGCGCTGAGCGGCTCGACGGCCGTGACCACCGGCCTGCCCGACGTCCTGGACCGCGTCCGGCGCTCGCTCCTCGTCTCCCGCTCGACCCTGCTGATCGTCGCCCTCCAGCTGGCGCTCCTCGCCGGCTCCGCGCTGCTCCTCGTCGCCCGGCTGCTGAGCGCCGAACGCACCGGTGAGACACGGGTGTTGCGGGCACGCGGCGCCTCCCGTTCCCGTATCGCCGCGCTCGCCGCCCTGGAGGCGCTGTTCCTCGCGGTGCCCGCGCTGGTCTGCGCGCCGCTGCTGTCGGGGCCGCTGACCCGGCTGCTCGCCGGACACGGGGCGCTGGCCCGGATCGGGCTGCGCCTGGACGTGCCGGCCGGCGGGCGGCTCGGGGTGTGGCTGGTGGCAGCGGGGGTGGCCCTGGGCTGCGCGCTGGCGGTGACGCTGCCCGCGCTGACCGTGGAGGGCTTCCGGCCGGGCCGGGCACGGGCGCTGCCCGGGTCGGTGCGGGCGGGCGCGGACCTGGGCCTGCTGGCCGTGGCCGCGGTCGCCTACTGGCAGCTGAGCAGCCACACCTCCGGCGCCGTGAGCGGCGACCGGTCGGGCACCCTGGGCGTGGACCCGCTCCTCGTCGCGGCCCCGCCCTCGCGCTGCTCGCCGGGACGGTGCTGACGCTGCGGCTGCTGCCGCTGGTGGCGCGGCTCGCCGAGCGCCGGGCGGCCGGCGGGCGCGGCCTCACGGCGGCGCTGGCGGGCTGGCAGCTCAGCCGGCGTCCGATGCGCGGCGCGGGCCCGGTGCTGCTGCTGGTCCTCGCGGTCGCCCTCGGCATGCTCGCGATCGGCCAGGGCGCCTCCTGGGAACGCTCGCAGGACGACCAGGCCGACTTCACCGCGGGCGCGCCGGTCCGCGTCCTCGGTGCCGGCGACGGCGGGGTCGGCCGCACGGAGACCTACGCGGCCGTCCCGCACGTGAGCGGGATCGCGCCCGCCGTACGGGCCGAACTGCCCCTGTCCGGCAGCCGTACCGGCGCCCTGCTGGCCCTGGACACCGCACACGCCACGGACACCGTCCTGATGCGCCGGGACCTGTCCTCCGAGCCGGTACGGCCGCTGCTCGCCTCGCTCGGCCCGAAGGCGCAGGCGGCCGGGGCTGCCGTCCCCGGGCACACGGCCCGGCTGCGGCTGACGGCGACCCTGCGCAGCGACACCGGCCCCGGGATGACGACGGCGGACGTGACGGCCACCGTGGAGGACTCCTACGGCACCCCGTACGAGCTGCGCGCCGGCCAACTCCCCAGCGACGGACGGCCGCACACGCTCACCATGAGCGTCGCCGGCGGCCCGCTCACCCTCACCGGCATCCAGCTGGTCATGCCCCAGCCACTGGACCGCCCGGAACAACACCGTCTCACCCTGGGCGAGTTGACGGCGGTGGACGCCCAAGGTGCGGTACGGCGGCTTCAGTTGCCCGCGGACTGGACGGCGGCCACGCACGTCGACGGCACGGTGTCCTCGACGGACCCGCGGGCCGCGGCGACCAAACCGAAGGTGAGTGACTCCGGGCCGCCGACGGTCTCGTACGGCACGGGGTTCAAGCCGGCCGGGGACTCCTGGACCGTCTCGCTGGTGACGGTACGGGTGCAGGTCGCCCAGCCCAAGGCGCCCGAGATCACCGGCCTCGCCACCGACCGCTTCCTCACCTCGGCCGCCGCCCGCGTCGGGGACCGGGTGGACGTGACGGTCGGCGGACAGGTCGTGCCGGTGCGGATCCTGCGGGCGGTACGGCAGTTGCCGACGACCGGCGACTCCGACGGCGGTGCCCTGCTGGTCGATCTGCGGTCCCTGAACCGGGTGCTGGAGGCGCGGTACGGCATGGGGGTCACGCCGACGGAGTGGTGGCTGCGGACCGCGCCGGGCGGGTCGGCGTCAGTCGCGGCGGCGCTGCGGGCACTGCCCGACGTGGATCCCGAGCAGGTCGTGGTGCGGGACGAGACGGCCGCGCAGCTGCGGGACGATCCGTTCGGCGCGGGCCCGGAGGCGGCGTTCGCGGCGGCGGCCGGGGTGGCGGCGGCACTGGCCGCGGTCGGTTTCGCGGTGAGCGCGGCGGGGTCCCTGCGGGAGCGGCGCTCCGAACTCGCGGTGCTGCGCGCCCTGGGCGCCCCACGCCGCCGGCTGGCCCGCATGATCGCCGTGGAGCAGGGCGTGTTGGTGGCGCTGGCGCTGCTGGTGGGCGCGGCCCTCGGTACGGTCCTCACGCGGGCGGTGATCCCGCTGATCGTCCTGACCGCCCAGGCCACCCGCCCGGTTCCGACGGTGCTGGTCGAACTCCCGGTCTCCACGGCCGCCGTACTCCTGGCGGCGGTGGCTCTCGCGCCGCTGGCCGTGACGGTGGGGCTGGCGGTGCGGCGGGGGGATCCGGTGGTGTCGTTGCGGGATCAGGGGGGCGAGTGACGTGAACCAGGTACCGGCGCCCTGGATCCGCACCCGGCTGCGCACCGCCCCGGCCGCCGCTGCCGCGCTGGCGCTGCTCGTGGCGCTCACCGCGTGTCTCGCGGGGGCGTTCCCGCGGGCGGTCGACCGGTACGAGGACGCGGGGCTGCGGAAGGCCGTCGAACAGGCGCACCCCCTCAACACCAGCCTGACCGTGTACGCCCAGCAGCCCGACCCGCTCCTGTCCCAGCGGATGCGGGAGAACGCCCTGCGCCCCGCCGCGCTCGACGCGCACTACGCCAGTGTCCTCGCCGCTCTCCGGCGCCCCTTCGTCGCCGACCGCGCCCAGTCGACGTACGGGGTGCGCACCGCCAACCCCCAGAAGGCACCCGACCCTTTCCTTCCCCAACCGTACGGACTGCCCGCGCAGTTGGAGCTGATCGCCCAGGAGGGGCTGGCCGCGCACGCGACCGTCAGGGCCGGCCGGCTGCCCCGTGCCGACGGCCAAGTGACCGCCGTGACAACGGAGGTGGAGGCGGCCGTCAGCGCCGAGACCGCCAAGTCGCTGCACATCAAGGTCGGTTCGGTGATCCACGTACCGGGCTCGGGCCGCGCCCCGCTCGCCGTCCGCGTCACCGGCATCGTCACCCCGCGCGACCCCGCCGGCGCCTACTGGGCCACCCACGAGCTCCTGCACACCCCCAACCTGATCCCGGTCCCGAACACCGACTTCTACTACTGGCTCGGCGCCCTCCTGCTCGCCCCCGACGCGGCCCCCGCGCTGCTCGGTACGGCCGGAGACCCGCAGCGCTACTGGCAGTTGGCGCCCGCCACCTCCGCCCTGCGCTCCCACCAGCTGGACGACCTGAAGTCCGCGGTGGCCTCCATGGAGACCGGCCCCGACACCCGCAGGCTCCGCGCGGCCACCGACCAGTCCACCAACGTCACCACCTACCTCGACGACGTGCTGGACACCTACGGCGCGCTGCGCGGGAAGGTCCGGCCGCTGGTCGCCGTGGCCGCGTTCGGCACCGGCACGGTCGCGGCCGTCGTACTCCTGATGGCGGCCGGCCTCGCCGCCGACCGCCGCGCCGCCGAACTGGCCCTGCTCCGCGCCCGCGGCGCGTCCCTGCGGGGCCTCGCGGTCCGCCTGCTCGCCGAGACGGCGGTGGTCGCCGTCCCCGCCTGGGCCGTGGGCCTGGCCCTCGCCCTGCTCGCGGTCCCCACGGAACGCGCCGTCCACGCGACCGCGGCGGCCACCGCGGTCACCCTCGTCGCCTGCGCGGCCCTCCCCCTCCGCGCCGCGGTGGTGCACCGGTCGGTACGGGTGCACGCCGCCCGCGCGGACGTCTCGACGGTACGACCGTCCCGGCGCCGCACGGTCGCGGAGCTGACCCTGGTGGTCGTCGCCCTCGGCGCGGTGGAGACCCTGCGCCGCACGGGCACTTCCGGCGGCCAACTCTCCTCCCTGGCCCCGGTGTTGACGGCGACGGTCGCGGCGCTCCTGCTGATCCGCCTCTACCCGCTCCCACTGCGAGCCCTGGCCCGCCCGGCCGCCCGCCTGCGCGGCACGGTGACCCATCTGTCGCTCGCCCGCGCGGGCCGCACCTCCGCCTCCGCGGTGCTGCCGCTGCTGGCCCTGCTGACCGCGCTCACCACGGCGGCCTTCGGCGGCTCGGTCCTGGCCGGCGTCCACGAGGCCCGCGACCGCGCGGCCCTCTTCGCCGTCGGCGCGGACGCCCGCGTCGAGACCCCGGTACCGCTGCCGACGGACCTGCCCGACCGCATCCGCCGGACGCCGGGCGTGCGGGCCGTGTCGGCGGTGAGCCTCTCGTACGAGTCGAAGCCGGGGGACGGGGAACACACGGTCCCGGTGGCGGGCGTGAACCCGGACGACTACGCGGAGTTGGCGGCACGGACGGGTCTCGGGGCTTTCGCCGCAGGCGAGTTGACGAAGCACGCGGCCACCGACCCCCAACCGGCCCTGGCCTCCCCGTCCGTGGCCTCCCGCTACGGGACGCGCTCCTTCCCGGTGCGCCTGGAGGACGGCAGTACGATCACGGTCCGCATCGCCAAGGTCGTGGACCGCACGCCGGCGGTGATCGGCGCGGACTTCCTGGTGGTGAACCGCGCGATCCTGACCCCGCGTGCGGCCCGCCCGTCCGCCCTCCTCCTCACGGGCTCCCACCTCAGGCTCTCCCCCCTGCGCGAGGCAGCAGGCACCTCGGCCCAGATCCAACTCCGCTCCACGGAACGCGCCCGCTACGGCGACTCGCCCCTCCAGTCGGGCGCGGAACGGGTCTACGCGGCGGCGGTGGCGGCGGGCGCCGGCTACGCCGTACTGGCCCTTCTCCTCTCCCTGCTCAGAGCGGCCCCCGAACGCACGGCCCTGCTGGCCCGCCTGCGCACCATGGGCCTGACCCGCGCCCAGGGCCGCCGCCTGCTCATCCTGGAGTCCCTCCCGCAGGCGGCTCTGGCGGCAGCCGGCGGTGCCCTGACCGGCTGGGCGACGATCCGTCTGCTCTCCCCGGGCGTGGACGTGACGACGATCGCCCTGGCCGCGCACCGGACCGAGGCCGGGGAGGCGGTGTTGCGGACGGACGCGATGTCGCTGGCGCTACCGGCGGCGGCGATCGTGCTGGTGACGGTGGGAGTCGCGGGGGTCCAGGCGTGGTGGACGGGACGACAGGGAGCGGTCGCCGAACTGAGAGCGGGAGATGCGCGATGAGCCGTAGCCGACGAGTCCCCATCCAGGAGACACCCCGATGACCACGACCAACCCCACCCTCGCCGACCTGGCGGCCCGTGCGACGACCGCCCGCAACCGCCCCACCTACGGCCATGACGCCCTCATCACCTGCGACCGCCTGGTCCGCATCTTCACCACGGACGGCATCGAGGTCCAAGCCCTCCAGGGCCTCGACCTCCTGGTCCGCGAGGGCGAACTCATGGCCCTGGTGGGCGCGTCCGGCAGCGGCAAGTCCACCCTCATGAACATCCTCGCCGGCCTCGACACCCCCACCGCCGGCGCGGCCCGGGTGGCAGGCCGCGACCTCCTCACCATGTCCGCGAAGGACCGCCTGACCTACCGCCGGACCACCGTCGGCTTCGTCTGGCAGCAGACCTCCCGCAACCTGCTCCCCTACCTCACAGCGGCCCAGAACATCGCCCTCCCGATGCAGCTCGCCGGCGGCCGGAGTTCGCGCCGCACCCAGTCCGAACGAGCCCTGGAACTCCTGGAGTTGCTGGAGATCGCCGACTGCCGGGACCGCCGCCCGCACCAGATGTCCGGCGGCCAGCAGCAGCGCGTGGCGATCGCCGTGGCCCTCGCGAACAACCCGGCCGTCCTCCTCGCCGACGAACCCACCGGCGAACTCGACTCGCACACCGCGGAACAGGTCTTCGCCGCCTTCCGCACCGCGAACGAACGCCTCGGCACCACCATCGTGATCGTCACCCACGACCAGGCCGTGGCCGGCGAGGTGCGCCGCACGGTGGCCATCCGCGACGGCCGCACCTCCACGGAGGTCCTGCGCCGCAGCGAGGTCGACGAGACGACCGGCCACGAGACGATGGTCGCCCGCGAGTACGCCATGCTCGACCGGGCCGGCCGCCTCCAACTCCCCGCCGAGTACACCGAGGCACTGGGCATGAAGGACCGCGTCGCCCTGGAACTGGAGCCGGACCACATCGCCGTATGGCCGGACGACAGCGAGCAGGGGTGAGACCGGTCAGCGCACGCTGACGTCCAACGCCCCGAGCCCCGCCCGCCGTACGGCGATCGACCCGTAGGCCGTACGCAGCCGCAGCCACGCCCCCGACGAGAACAACGCCAACTCCCCGCCCCGCAGGAACCCGAGCGACTGCGCCGCGTGCACGGCGCGTACCGGCAGGTGGGTGTCCCCGACCGTCCGGGACCAGATGTCCCGCCCGATCCGGTCGAGTTCGGCCCGGGTACGCCCCTCGGGCGCCAACTCCTGCGTCCGGGACCGGAATTCGGCGACGGCCACCCCGACCATCGCCCGCAGCGCGTCCGGCGCGGGCAGCCCGGGCTCGGCCCGCCAGCCGCCCCGCGGCGGCAGCACGCCCGCCCACGGCGGCCCGGTCACCGCCCCCGGCACGACGGCCGTGGCCGCCGACTCCTCGACCGTCTCCAGGAGTTCACCGGCGGACACGGTCACGTCGAGTGTGACGTCCAGCCCGTCCTCGTACGGCTTCGCCAGCCGTACCGCGCGGATCGCCAGCACCTCGAAGGACGGCGGCCGTCCGAAGACGGCGAGCGCGGTGCCGGCCGCCTGGACACGTACCGCCGCTCCACGGTCGTAGTGGAGCAGCCGGGAGAGGAAGGCCGCGAGGTCCGCCGCCTCCCCCTCGTCGGCAAGGTGGAGCACCGTCATGCGGCGACGGCCTCCTCCTCTTCGTCGTCCGTGTACTCCTCCAGGAACTCCCGCTCCTCGGAGGTGATCCGGCGCGGGCGCTGGGCCTCGAAGTCGAACGGCACGACGACCGTCGAGGCCCGTACGTAGACCAGGTCGTCGTCCTTCACCTCGTAGCTGATGGTGAAGGACGCGGCCCTTATCTGCGAGACCCACAGCTCGATGTCGACCGGGTGGTGCCGGTGGACGAGCTGCCGCTTGTAGTCGATCTCGTGGCGCGCCACGACCGACCCCTGCTTGAAGTCCTTCTCCGGACGGAAGAGGAAGTCGATACGGGCTTCCTCCAGGTACCGGACGAAGACGGCGTTGTTGACATGGCCGTAGGCGTCCATGTCGGACCAGCGCAGCGGGCAGCGGTAGACGTGACGCAAGATCGATCAGCCCCGGGTCAGCTTCTTGTAGGTGGCACGGTGCGGACGCGCGGCGTCCGGGCCGAGCCGCTCGATCTTGTTCTTCTCGTACGACTCGAAGTTGCCCTCGAACCAGAACCACTTCGACTCACCCTCGTAGGCGAGGATGTGCGTGGCGACCCGGTCCAGGAACCACCGGTCGTGGGAGACGACCACGGCCGCGCCCGGGAACTCGAGCAGCGCGTTCTCCAGCGAGGACAGGGTCTCGACGTCGAGGTCGTTGGTCGGCTCGTCGAGGAGCAGCAGGTTGCCGCCCTGCTTGAGGGTGAGCGCGAGGTTGAGGCGGTTGCGCTCACCACCGGAGAGGACGCCGGCCGGCTTCTGCTGGTCCGGGCCCTTGAACCCGAAGGCGGAGACGTACGCGCGGCTCGGCATCTCGACCTGGCCGACGTTGATGTAGTCGAGCTCGTCGCTCACGACGGCCCACAGCGACTTCTTCGGGTCGATGTTCTCGCGGCTCTGGTCGACGTACGAGATCTTGACGGTCTCGCCGACCTTGATCGAACCGGAGTCCGGCGTCTCCAGCCCCTGGATCATCTTGAAGAGGGTGGTCTTGCCGGCGCCGTTCGGGCCGATGACGCCGACGATGCCGTTGCGCGGCAGCGTGAAGGAGAGGTCGTCGATGAGGACCTTCTCGCCGAACGCCTTGGAGAGGTTGCTGACCTCGACCACGACGCTGCCCAGCCGGGGGCCCGGCGGGATCTGGATCTCCTCGAAGTCCAGCTTCCGCATCTTGTCCGCCTCGGCGGCCATCTCCTCGTAGCGGGACAGCCGCGCCTTGGACTTGGCCTGCCGCCCCTTGGCGTTGGACCGCACCCACTCGAGCTCTTCCTTGAGCCGCTTCGCCCGCTTGGCGTCCTTCTGCCCCTCGACCTTGAGGCGGGAGGCCTTCTTGTCGAGGTACGTGGAGTAGTTGCCCTCGTAGGGGTGCGCGCGCCCGCGGTCGAGCTCGAGGATCCACTCGGCGACGTTGTCGAGGAAGTACCGGTCGTGGGTCACGGCGACGACGGTGCCGGCGTACTTGGCGAGGTGCTGCTCCAGCCACTGCACGGACTCGGCGTCCAGGTGGTTGGTGGGCTCGTCGAGCAGCAGCAGGTCGGGAGCCTCGAGCAGCAGCTTGCACAGGGCGACGCGGCGGCGCTCACCACCGGAGAGGTTGGTGACGGGCCAGTCGCCGGGCGGGCAGCCCAGGGCGTCCATGGCCTGCTCCAGCTGCGTGTCCAGGTCCCACGCGTTGGCGTGGTCCAGGTCGTCCTGGAGCTTGCCCATCTCCTCCATGAGCGCGTCCGAGTAGTCGGTCGCCATCAGCTCGGCGACCTCGTTGAACCGGTGCAGCTTGCCCATGATCTCGGCGGCGCCGTCCTGCACGTTCTGCAGGACCGTCTTCGACTCGTCGAGCGGGGGCTCCTGGAGGAGCATGCCGACGCTGTACCCGGGGGACAGGAAGGCATCGCCGTTCGACGGCTGCTCCAGCCCCGCCATGATCTTCAGAACGGTGGACTTGCCGGCACCGTTCGGCCCGACCACACCGATCTTCGCGCCGGGCAGGAAGCTCAGCGTCACGTCGTCAAGGATCACCTTGTCGCCGTGCGCCTTACGCGTCTTGCGCATGGTGTAGATGTACTCAGCCAAGAGAAACCGTCCGGCAGCTTGAAATCAGGCAGTGGGCAGATACACCCCATCTTGCCGTACGTCCATCCCCGGACGGAAACGCGTATGACGAGCCGCCCCTGACCTGCGGTTTCGCTTCCAAGAACAATCAGGGCCGGGTGAGTTTCGCGGCCACCGCGTGGAGGACCCAGTCCAGGCCGGTCGTGAAGGACGTTCCGGCGTCCACGTCCGTGCCGTCGTACACGAGCTTGCTCACCGCCGGGAAGCGGCCCGTGGCCAGCATGCGCGTCAGGTACGGGCCGGAGGCGCGTTGCCAGTCGTGCTTGGACAGGCCCGTGGCGCGCTCGGCGCGCAGGTTGGCGATCTCGCGTCTGATCGCGCCGGTGGAGTAGGCGCTGACGGTCTCCACGGCGCGCATGACGGTGTCGATGTCGGCGAGGCCGTCGAGGGCGGTCAGCGTGGCCTCCGCGACGGCGAGGCCGTTCGGACCCAGGGCCGGGCGGCCGCCGAGCAGGTCGGCCAGCCATTCGTGGCGGAGGGCGGTCTGCCTGGTGCGGTGGGCGAGGGTGTGCAGCGCCTCCCGCCAGTCACCGGGCTGCTCCTCGGGGATGATCTCGGCCTGGACCTCGTCCACCATGAGGTCGAACAGCTCCTCCTTGGTGGAGATGTATCCGTACAGCCGCATCGGGCCGGCGTTCAGCCGGGCGGCGACCTTGCGCATCGACACCGCCTCCAGCCCGCCCTCGTCGGCCAGCGCGACGGCGGCGGCGACGATCCGCTCCCGGTCGAGCGGCACGGGGCGAGTCGGCGGCTCCGGCCGGTCCCACACAGTCATGCCCACACCGTACCGCTGGGATACGCCGTACCTTTTCGATACAGTGTATCGCCATGAGAGAGCGCATCGCAGTCGTCGGGGGCGGTCCCGCCGGCCTCACCTTCGCCCGTGTCCTGCACCGCCACGGCCATCCCGTCACCGTCCTCGAACGTGATCCCGCGCCCGACGCCCGTCCCCCGGGCGGCACGCTGGACCTGCGCGAAGAGCTGGGCCAACTCGCTCTGGGCAAGGCGGGGTTGCTCGAGGAGTTCCGGGCGCTGTCCCGCCCCGAGGGGCAGGCCATGCGCATCCTGGACACGGACGGGACCGTCCTGCGCGACTGGCGACCCCGCCCGGACGAACAGGCCAATCCCGAGATCGACCGCCGGCAACTCCGCGACCTGCTGCGCGGCCCTCTCGACGTCCAGTGGGGCCGGGGCGTCACGAGGGTGGTGCCGGGGACCCGGGACGGCGTGCGGGTCCATTTCGAGGACGGGCGGCAGGAGACGTACGACCTCGTGGTCGGCGCGGACGGCGCCTGGTCCCGGATCCGCCCGGCCGTCTCATCGGCGACGCCGCACTACACCGGCGTCACCTCGGTCGAGACCAGCCTCGACGAAGTCGACACCCGCCACCCCGACCTCGCCCGGCTGATCGGCGACGGTTCCGTGGCCGCGTACGGCGTGAACCGCTCCCTCGTCGCCCAGCGCAACAGCGGCGGCCACGTCAAGGTCTACGCCAAGTTCCGCGCGCCTCTGGACTGGCACGCGGACCTGGACCTGGCCGACGTCGAGGCCGTGCGATCGAGCCTGCTGGCCCTGTTCGACGGCTGGGCCGCGCCCGTCCTCGACCTCCTCCGCCGTGGCACGGCGTTCACCCACCGCCCCTTCCACGTCCTGCCCGTGTCCCACACCTGGGCCCACGTCCCCGGCGTGACGCTCCTGGGCGACGCCGCCCACCTGATGCCCCCGTTGGGCGCGGGCGCGAACCTCGCGATGCTGGAAGGCGCCGAACTCGCCGAGTCCATCGCCACCGGCCCCGAAGATCTGGACGAGGCCGTCCGCGCCTTCGAGGAACAGATGTGGGTACGGGCCGGCAAGTGGGCGAAGATCACGACGGCCGGCCTGGAACGCCTCGTGAGCCCGGACCCCACCGAAGCGCTCGCGCTGTTCGACCGAGTCCAGCCGTAGACGGCCGCTTGCGGTGTCTTCGGTCCGGCACTCGCGCCAGTCGCCCCGAGGGGGCGTGTCCGCCCCTGTCAGTCGTCACCGCCCGCCGTACGGCGGGCGAGCAGCAGAGCGGCGGCCGCCACCGCACCCGCGGCCCCGACCGCCCCGGCCGAGCGAAAGGCGCGCGACGAGCGCCAGGACAGGATCGACCACTGGGAGTGCGCGGAGAGCACGGAACCCTTGCTCAGCCAGGAGCCGGCCGAGATGAGGGACAGCGCCGATCCGATCGAGCCCACGGAGAGGGCGCTGCCGATCGAGCCGATGGACAGGGCCGAGCCGACGGAACCGATGGAGAGGACCGAGCCCACCGAGCCGATCGACAGTACCGAGTCGTGCGACCAGAGGGAGAGGATGGACGGGACGTTGTCCCCAGGCAGTACCGGTGACTTGGTCATGGCCTCATCCTGCCCATCGTGGCCGCCGATCCGCACGCGTTTGGCCGAGCGCGCGGACGGCCGCCCCGAGCCCCGGGCCCGGCATGGACGCACGGGGAAGGCTCACTCCCCCGCCGACGTCTCCTTCTTCCCCGTGAGCACCAGCGCCGCGCCCCCGATCACCACCAGCCCGATGGCGACCCCCGCGATCAGCGGCGTCGCGCTGGTGCCGCCGGTCGCGGCGAGGTTGGTGTCGTCGGTGGTGCCGCCCACCGTGGCCGGGCTCGGTTCGCTGAGCGTCTGGACCGCGTCGCCGCCCTCACTGGCCTGCGTCTTGCAGTCGAGGATCCCGGTGAACCGCTTCTCGAGCCCGCCCGGCCCCGTGATCGTGAAGTCGTACGCCTGGTCCTCCTGGAGCGGGATCGTCACCGTGCTCGACCCGCCCGCCGGGATGCTGTACTCGGCCCCCATCAGCGCGAAGGTGAACGGCTCGTCGCCCTGGTTGGCCGCGGTGATGTCGACCCCGCTCTTCGCGCAGTTCCGCGCCGCGGACAGGGCCGGTATGGCCCCCTTCTTCGCCCAGGCCGCGCTCGCCGTCGCCGACACCGTCGACTCGCTCGATCCGGCCAGGATCTGCGTCTGGCTGCGGCTCTCGGAGGCGAAGGCCCGGCCGACCGGCACGGTGGTGGAGGCCTGCACGGTCAGCTCGGCCGAGCCCGCCGCGGTGTCCTCGGGCACGTCGAAGAAGACCTGGCTGCCGTCGGCCGCCGAGGTGAGCGGCTTGCCGTCCTTGCCGACGATCCGTACGCCCGTGATGGCCGCGTCGGCCGGCGGCGTGAGCGTCACGCCGGCCGCGTTCGTGTGTACGGTCACCGGGCCGAGCAGCTCGCCGGGGTGGCCGGAGACGGCGGGCGGGTCGAGGGTGAGTGAGGCCTTGGGCTCCGCCACGTCGGCGGCGCTCTTCTGGAGGTAGTCGGCGAGCTTCTCGGCCTGGGGGTCCACGGCGTCGACGTCCGCCCCGTCCGAGTACCGCCAGATCGCCACCTGGGTACCGGCCGCCGCGTCCTGCTCGGTCAGCCCGCCCCGCACGCCCGCCTTGCTCGCGAGCGCGGCGAGGTCGTTGACCTGCGGGTAGGAGTTCTCCAGGATCCAACGGATCCGGCCGGCGTCCTTGTTGGCCCCCAGCGAGGTCCCGCTCCAGGGCGTCTCGTGGTACTTGGCGTCCCGCTGGGTGGGGTTGTGGAGGTCGACGCAGTACGTCTGCAGGGTGCCGCCCCCGTCGACGGACATCTCGAACAGGCCCGCCGAGACCTGCTGGTCGCCGGTGTCGCCGTGGATCACGGCCTCCCCGTACGTCTTGAGGCCGCCTATCGTGGCGGTCGCCCCGCCCTGGCTCTGTGTCGTCTCCTCGGCGACGGCCGACCCGGCCCCGGCGAGCACACCGGCGGCGACGAGCCCGGACACCCAGGTCACGGCGGCGAGGCGGGCCGCCCCTCGCCTGCGCGGCGACAACGCAGAGAACGAAGCAAACACCAAATTCCCCTTCGAGCAGGACCCGTTGACGTGGGGGGTTACGGTCCCACCGGCAGAATCAGAAGCCCCGAGAGCCACGAGAGCTTTGCCCGGCATCCTATGGACGCGGGCGCACCCCGCTTCCCGGTCATACCGTCGGACAACAGATCCGACTCGGAATCGTTATCGCCAACACGGCCCGTGAGCAGGGCTTATCGACAAATCCACCGGGTCGTTCGGAGCGCATTCGTCGATAAGCCGCAGTCCGGTCAGCTCGGGGCACTGTCTGACATCACGCCACCGCAGCGGGCTCCGGCTCCTGTTGGACAACCGCCGGATCCGAACCCCCTGGCGGTGTCTCCCAGTTGGGCTCGGGCCGGGTCGCCGACCCCGCCATACCCATCTCCGGCTTGCTCGCCCGCCGGAAGGCCGACGTGCCCCTCGCGAGGTCGTGGCCGATGGCGACCGCGTCGAGGTCAGCCGAGGTCCAGTTCTGCCCCTCCCTGATGTCCGAGCGCACCTTCAGCCGGCCCTGCACGATCACGGGATCGCCCACATCGAGCGAGGCCCCCACGTTCACGGCGAGCTGCCGGTTGGCCCACACCGTGAAGAAGTTGGTGTGGCCATCGGTCCACTCGCTCTTCTCCCGGTCCCAGTAGCGCGAGGTCACCGCCAGCCGGAACCGCGCGGACGGTCCCGAGGCCAGATCCCGGTACACCGGCCGCGTCGCCACGTTGCCCACGGCACAGACGATCGTCTCGTTCATCGCGAACCCCTCCCTCACCCGGCCGCCGAGGCCGGGCGGACATGCGTACGGGCCCGTCCCGTACGGCTGCGTCTGCCGCGGCGACCACGTGCTCCGTGATCGCCGCACCGCCAGACTGCCTCCGTCGGGCCGAGCCCGCTGAGCCCTGTGGACCACCGCCCGCCTGTGGAAAACTCCATCACCCGGACGAGTGAGCCACCGTCACCGCCACAGGCCTCTACGGGGCCCACGGGGCGCCTACGTGGCGCCCACCCCCACGACCCGCCCGTACTGCTCCCGCACCTCCCGGTACCGCAGCAGCTCCGCCGCCACCGGATCCAGCACCCGGGCCCGCCCGCAGCCCGCGGCCGCCTCCCGCAACCGCCGTTCCGCGTCCATGCCGTACCGCCTGGAGGGCCCCCGCGCCGCCATCCGGCAGCTCCACTCGACCAGCGGGCCGCCGACGATTCCGGTCACCATCAGCAGTACCGGCACGCCGAGGTTCGGCGCCATGAACCCGATGATCTGCCCCAACAGCCAAAGCCCGCCGACGACTTGGAGGATCGTCATGGCCGCCTGGGCGAGTACGGCGGCCGGCCACCAGCCCGGTCGCGGCGGCCGCCCCGGTGGCAGTCCGGCCCGTGCGGCCAGGTCGTCGAGCGCCTCGGGCAGCCCCTGCGATCCGCGTACGGCCGCCTCGCGCACCGCCTGCGCCCAGGGTGCGGGCAGTCCGGCCGAGGCCCGGTCGGCGAGCGTCCGTACCGCCTGCTCGACCCGCTGGCGGGCGGTGGCCTCCTCGTCGGCCTGCGCCCGCAACGGCAGCCGTCCCGTGGCCGGTTCGTACCGGTCCTGGTACCAGCGCCACAGCCGCAGCCAGGGCGTCCCGCAGGCCTTGTTGGCGTTGCGCAGCCACGCGCGCTCGGCCGCCTCGCCGGCCGCCGTGGCGCCCACCGCGTCCGCGAGCCGGGCGGCGAACTCGTCCCGCGCCTCCTCGCTGAGGCCGGTGCGCCGCCGGGTGGCGTACACGGGCCACAGCCCGGCAGCGGCGGTGTCCAGGTCAGCCGAGATCCGGCGCGCCGGAGCGCCGCGCTCCGCCACGAACTGCCCGAGGACCTCGCGCAGTTCGCCGACGCCGTCCCCGGTGAGCGCGGACAGCGCGAGCACGGTGGCGCCCGGTTCGCCGTACTCGCCGAGCGCGATCCCGTCCTCGTCGAGCAGCCGCCGCAGGTCGTCGAGGACCTGCTCGGTGGCCTCGCCGGGCAGCCGGTCGGTCTGGTTCAGGACGACGAACATGACCTCGGCGTGTCCCGCCATGGGCCGCAGATAGCGCTCGTGGAGCACGGCGTCGGCGTACTTCTCCGGGTCGACGACCCAGATGACGGCGTCGACGAGGGCCAGGATGCGGTCCACGTGCTCGCGGTGCTGCACGGCGGCGGAGTCGTGGTCGGGCAGGTCGATCAGGACGAGCCCGCGCAGCTGCGCCTCCGCCTCGGCGCTCTGCAGCGGGCGTCTGCGCAGCCGGGGCGGGATGCCGAGCCGCTCGATGAGGCTCGCGGAGCCGTCGCTCCAGCTGCACGCGATGGGCGCGGCCGTGGTGGGCCGTCGTACGCCCGTCTCCGAAATCGCCACCCCGGCGAGCGCGTTGAAGAGCTGCGACTTGCCGCTGCCCGTGGCGCCCGCGATGGCGACCACGGTGTGCTGCCCGGAGAGCCTGCGCCGCGCCGCCGCCTCGTCCAGGACCCGGCCGGCCTCGGCGAGGGTGCGGCTGTCGAGCCGGGTGCGGGAGAGCCCGACCAGTTCGCGCAGGGCGTCGAGGCGCGAGCGCAGGTGTCCGTCGTACGCGAGCGGGGCCGCGGGCGGCGCGTTGTGGCCCCGGGCCTCCACCATGGCCGCGTGCTCGGCGGCGGCCCCTTCGGTCACGCGCCGGGCGATGAGCCCGTCGTCCCAGGGGTCCGCGGAATCCGTGGCCTCCGTGGAGTCCGTGGCGTCCACGGAGTCCGTGGCGTCCATGGAGGTCTTACCGCCCTCCACGCGCGCGTGGTCGTCGCGTTCGGGCCCTTCAGGGGCCTCCGAGGCGTCCGGCGCATCGGGGTGCGCGGCCTCGGAAGTGCCGTCCCCAAGGGGGCCGTTCCCGGAAATCGCGTCCTTGGTGTGGCCGTTTCCGCTGTCGTCGTCGTTCTCGGTCACCGCGTCCCCCGTGTGATCGGCGTGCTCGGTGTGGTCCTGGTCAGTGACGGCGGTCACCAGTCACCTCTCCTTCTGCAGTACGGACAGCGCGGCGATGAGTTCGGCCTGCGGCTCGGGGTGGACGTCGAGCGCGTCGAGGGGAGCGAGCCGGCGTTCCCGTTCGGTGTTCATCACCTGGTCCAGGTGCTCGGTGAGCAGCCGTCCGCCCCGGTCGCGCAACCGCAGCGCCCCGTGCGCGCCGATGCGCTCCGCGAGCCCCTCGCCGGCCGAACGCGCCCGGCGTCCGCCGAGCAACGCGGTGGCCACCAGGGCGGCGACCACCTCGGGATCGGGCGCGACACTGCGGTCGAGCTCGCGCACCTCCTCCTCGGCGTACTCCTCGAGCTCCCGCCGCCACCGCCGTACGGCCATCCCGATACGGTGCTCGGCGCTCTCCAGCGACGGGTCGCGCCCCGCCAGCTCCGGGGCGCCCGCGGCGGGTTCGCGCCGCCAGGCCTCGTCCACGCGCTCGTCGGCGGCGGTCACGGCGCACAGCAGCAGCGCGGCCAGGCTCTCCGTGAGGGCGTCCAGGAGCTCCCCGGCGTCGCAGTCCACCGGAAACGCGCGCCACCGCTTCAGCGCGTCCCCGGCGAGTACGGCCCCGGCCTGCAACCGCCCTCGCACGCGCGCGTGCTCGCTGTCGTACGCCCCGTCGACGGCGGAGGTGAGCCGAAGGGCCGCCGCGTACTGCGCGGCGGCGGCACTGGCGAGTTCGGGCATCCGCGCCTTCAGCGAATTGAGCACCCCGTAGGCGGTACGAGCCATGACGTGCTGCCGCGCCGCCGGATCCTGCGTCAGGTGTACGAGCCAGGTGCGCAGCGACGCCACGGCGGTGGCCGGCAGCAGCCCGCCGCCCCAGGCGGACTCGGGCAGTTCGGGCACGGTGAAGCGGGGTACGTCGCCGAGGCCCGCCTTGGTGAGGAGGGCGCCGTACTGGCGCGAGACCTCGGAGACGACCTGGTGCGGCACCCGGTCGAGCACCGTCACCAGGGTGGCGTCGTACTCCTTGGCGGTGCGCAGCAGATGCCAGGGCACCGCGTCGGCGTACCGCGCGGCGGTGGTGACCATGACCCAGATGTCGGCCGCGCAGACGAGTTCGGCGGCCAGGACGCGGTTGTCGGCGACCAGGGAGTCGATGTCGGGCGCGTCGAGCAGGGCGAGGCCGCGCGGCAGGGTGTCGGCGGTCTCGACGCGCAGCACGCGCGCGGGGTCCTCCCCGGGCAGCAGCAGATCCTCCGCGCCGTCCTGCTGGGGCACCCACACGCGCGTGAGGTCGGGCAGCACGCGCATCCCGCTGAACCAGTGATGGTCCTCCGGATGGCACACCAGCACGGGCGTCCGCGTGGTCGGGCGCAGCACGCCGGCCTCGCTGACCCGCCGCCCCACAAGGGAGTTGACGAGGGTCGACTTGCCGGCGCCGGTCGATCCCCCGATGACAGCCAGGAGGGGTGCTTCGGGCTCCCTCAACCGGGGCACCAAGTAATCGTCTAGCTGAGCGAGCAGTTCGTCGCGGTTGGCACGCGCGCGTGGAGCCCCCGCCAGGGGCAGCGGGAAGCGTGCGGCGGCGACACGGTCGCGCAGGGCGGAGAGTGCGTCGAGCAGCTGAGGCCGTACGTCCAAGGTCACCACATGCGAAGAATGCCCAATTTTAGGGGAATTCTGAAGCATATGAGCATGTCTGCGCGCCGACCGGACACAAGGGACGGAAGGGATGACTGGGACGCGGGCACAGTCCAGGCATAACGAGTGCACAACACCCGGGGCGTGAGCGGCCAAAAGCGATGCACGATTCGTACCTGCCTGCGATTATCAGGACCGCTTCACTGAACCTCCACATCGAGCCACGGAGGCGAAGCAACAGGGACACGGATGCGGGAGCCCTATCCTTGTCCCCGGCAACGTCACGGACCGGCCCACACCCGGGCACCCAAGACAGCGGCCACACACCCGGCCCCCGTAGCTCAGTGGATAGAGCAGGCGCCTTCTAAGCGCTTGGCCGCAGGTTCGAGTCCTGCCGGGGGCGCAAATACCCTCTGACCAGCGGAGACGCTGGTCTTTTTCTTTTCTCCGCGGATGCGCGGCGCCATCGGGCCAAGCGCCTTGCCCCCACGATCTCGGATTCCGATCGCCCGCCACGCCCTCCGATGTCGGATTTCCCCACCCCTCCGCCCCCGCGCATCGGATTCCTCCGCCCCGCAGCCCCCTGGCCCGCGTCTCCTCGCCGATTCGGCTGAAAATGTCGGGCGTATCAACCGTCCCCGGTGCCTCGCACCGCAAGGGAGAGTCCAGTGAACGTCACGACCTCGGTGTCCCCGCCGGTCGAGCGGCGGGCGGCGACGCTTGTCATGGCTTGCGTCGGTGTCTTCGTCGCCTATCTGCCGGTGACCACCGTCTCGGTCAGCCTGCCCGCCGTCCAGCGGGCCCTGCATGCCTCGACCTCCCAACTGTCCTGGGTGTCCGACGCGTTCGTCCTGCCGATGGCCGCCCTGATCCTGACCGCGGGTGTCTTCGGCGACGTCCACGGGCGGAAGAAGGTCTTCCAGGCCGGACTCGCCAGCGCCGCCGTCGGCGCGACCGTCGCCCTGTGCGCGCAGAACGTCCAGACGCTGTGGGTGGGTCAGGCCTTCGCCGGGCTCGGCGCCGCCGCCCTGCTGCCCACCACCCTCGCCCTGATCAGCCACGTCGTCCCGGACCACCGGGCGCGCGCCAAGTTCGTCGGGTTGTGGGCGTCCGCCCTGATGCTGGCGCTCGCCCTCGGCCCGCTGATGGCCGGCGTGCTCCTGGACCACTTCGCCTGGCGCTGGGTGTTCCTGCCGGCCATCCCCGTCTCGCTCGCCGCGATGGCGGTCGCGGCCCGCGGCCTGACCGAGTCCCGGGCCCCGGGCTCGGCCTCCCGACGCCTCGACTGGCCCGGCCAGTTCACCGCCGCGCTCGCCGTCACCGCACTGGTCTACGGCGTCATCGAGGGCGGCGCGGAGTCCTTCACGGACGTCAAGGTGCTGGTCGCCCTGTTCACCGCGGCCGCCGCCGGAGTCGCCTTCGTGCTGGTCGAGCGGCGCAGCGGCAGCCCGATGCTGGACCTGTCCCTGTTCCGCAGCCCCGGCTTCACCGCCACCACCCTGGTCGCGATGATCACCTTCCTCGGGCTGATCGGCTTCTTCTTCGCCCTGAGCCTCTACTTCGGCATGGTCCAGCAGCTGGACACCCTGGAGGCCGGCTACCGGCTGCTCATGGTCACCGCGGTGTGCCTGGTGGTGGGCCCGGTCGCCGGCCGGCTGATGCACCGCGTCCAGCCCCGCTACCTGATCACCGGAGGCCTGCTGGTCAGCGCCGGCGCCCTGTTCGCCCTCACCGGCATCGGCGTCGACACCTCCTTCGGCTCCCTGGCCTGGCGGCTGGCCCTCCTCGGCCTGGGCCTCGGCTTCGTCATCACCCCGATGACGGCCACCGCGGTCGCCTCGGTGCCGCACCACCTGGCCGGCATGGCGGCCGCCGGCAACAACGCCTTCCGTCAGGTCGGCGGCGCCCTCGGCCCGGCCGTCCTCGGCACCCTGCTCACCACGAAGGCCACCGACGCCCTCCCCGGCCACCTCACCGCCGCCGGCCTCCCGCAGGCGACCGTCACCACCGTCACCTCGGCGGTGGACCAGGGCGGACTGGGCGCCGCGGCCGGCCTGAACCTCGGCGCCGACCAGGGCCGCGCCCTCGGCGCCCTCGGCGAGGCCTTCCTCGACGGCCTCCACCTGTGCCTCCTGGTCTCCGGCACCCTCGCCCTGCTCGCGGCCCTCGTCGCCGCGGTCCTGCTGCGCACCCCGCGACAGCGGACCACCCGGGTGACAGGCGGCGAACCCCACCGCGAGGACACGCCGGCCGGCCTGGCGAAGAGCTAGGGCGTGACACGCCGGTACGACGACGACAGCGGCGGTGGGCTCCCCGAGCGGGGCTCACCGCCGCTGCCGTACCCGACACAGCCCCCGCCCCCGTCGTACGCCACCATTGCTGATCTGCCCCGAAACGCCTCGACGAAGGGACCCACCGTGCGGCTCCGCTGTGCTGTGCTCGACGACTTCCAGCAGGTGGCGACCGAGCTCGCCGACTGGTCACCCGTGGCCGGCGAGGTGGAGACCGTCTCCTTCCCGGAGCACTTCGGCACCGAGGACGAACTGGCCGCCGCCATCGCCGACTTCGACATCGTCGTCACCCTGCGCGAACGCGTTCCCTTCCCGGCCTCGCTCTTCGCCCGCCTGCCCCGGCTGAAGCTGCTCGTCGCCTCCGGCATGCGCAACACCGTCATCGACTACGCCGCCGCCGAGGCGCACGGCGTCACCGTGTGCGGCACGGCGAGCACCTCGACCCCGCCCGTCGAACTGACGTGGGCACTGATCCTGGGCCTCGCCCGCGGCCTGGTCGAGGAGACCAACGCCCTGCGTTCCGGCGGCCCCTGGCAGCAGACGGTCGGCGCCGATCTGCACGGCCGTCACCTCGGCATCCTCGGTCTCGGGAAGATCGGCAGCCGGGTCGCGCACGTCGGCCTCGCCTTCGGCATGCACGTCAGCGCCTGGAGCCAGAACCTGACCAAGGAGTACGCCGACGAGGTGGGCGTCCGACTCGCCGCGTCCAAGGAGGAGTTGCTGGCCGACAGCGACTTCGTCACCGTCCACCTGGCGCTGAGCGACCGCACCCGCGGACTGCTCGGGCCCGCCGAACTCGCCCTCCTCAAGCCCACCGCCCACCTCGTCAACACCTCGCGCGCCGCGATCGTCGACCAGGACGCCCTGCTCGCCGCCCTGCACGAGGGCCGTATCGCCGGCGCGGGCGTGGACGTGTTCGATGCCGAACCCCTGCCCGCCGGCCACCCGATGCGCACCGCGCCCCGCCTGCTCGCCACGCCCCACCTGGGCTATGTCTCACGGGCGAACTACGAGACGTACTACGGAGAGGCCGTGGCGGACATTCGCGCGTTCCTCGACGGAACACCCGTGCGGCGGCTCGGCTGACTCGACCGGGTGGTCATGAGGGGTTCAAAAAGGGTGATGCACCGATGAACGGCGTGACCCTCCGTCAGCGGGCGCGTTGAAGGGGGAGTGCGGCGGCGAGTGGTGCCGGCGCACTCCCCGAGTCAAAAGGAGAACGTGATGTCTCGCATCGCGAAGGTCGCCGCCGTCGCGCTCGGCACCGGTGCCGTCGTCGTCAGCGGCGCCGGCCTGGCCATGGCGGACGCGGGCGCCCAGGGCGAGGCCGTCGGCTCGCCCGGCGTGCTGTCGGGCAACGTCGTCCAGGTCCCGATCCACATCCCCGTCAACGTCTGCGGTAACACCGTCAGCGTGATCGGCCTGCTGAACCCGGCCTTCGGCAACCACTGCGCCAACGTCAGCGACCACGACAAGCACGGTGGCTACGGGTACGGCAACTGAGCCTTCCCCACCCGAGAAAGAGCCCCGGCACCTCGAGCGCCGGGGCTCTTCCCGTGTACGGAAGCAGAGAACCCGGTGGTCAGGCGTACCGGTAGATCCGGCTCACGTCCTCCAGCGAGTCCGGCGTCACGTCCCACGGCGGCATCTTCTGACGCCGGGCCACGATCCGCTCGTGCTGCTCGTCGCCGGGGCCCGGCGGGTTGGCCGGCAGATAGCGGGCGCCCCCGTGCCGTCGCTGCCAGCGGTACCACTGAAGGTCGATGAAGGCGTGGTGCAGCCAGAAGACGGGGTCGTTGACGGAGGCGCCGCCGAGCATGGCGCCGCCGACCCAGCGGTGCACGCGGTTGTGGTTGCGCCAGGCGACGCTGCCCCGCCCGGTCCCCCACCCCTCGAGCCGGTTGCGGAACCCCCTGGTGACCGTGGAGTCCCAGGGCGAGTAGTCGTAGACCGGCTCGGCCAGCGCCGACTCCAGCTCGTCCTTGGTGGGCAGTGCGATCGGGTCGCGGGCACGTCCGAGGTCCCGGGTGAGGAACTCCCCGTCGGTGATGCCCTCCTTGATGGTCCAGTTGCCGGCCGCGTAGGCGAACGGCCCGGTGGTCACCTGGTGGTCCGAGGAGCGCCCGTTGCCGCCGAGCAGGTCCTTCGTCCAGGGCACGGCCGTCTTCGAACGCTCCCGGGTCCAGTCCCAGTACGGCACGGTCACCGACGGGTCCACCTTGCGCAGCGCCTTCTCCAGCTCCAGCAGGAAGCGCCGGTGCCAGGGCAGGAAGGACGGCGCCATGTGCGCCGTACGCAGACCGTCCTCACCGTCGGAGGTGTAGTACTCGATGTGCATCCGCACGAACTCGTCGTACTGGCCACGCCGTTTGACCTCCAGCATCGCCTTCACGAACCGCCGTTTCTCGGCGCTCGTCAGCGCGCTGACGTCCTTACGCGTGTACGCCATGGTCGCCCCCCATGTGGATGTGTCCCCCCATGTCCATCCGCTCGCCGCTCATCGGCCCCGGCGCCATGTCGCGCAGTTGCTCCCCCGGCCCCATCTCGTCGACGGCCGCGCGTGCCGCCTCCAGGGGCGTCGGATACGAGCGGTAGTGGTCGACCATGCTCAGCCAGGTGCCGTCGGCCCGGCGCATCAGATGCAGCGGGCGCCCGTCCACGGTGACCTGCCACTGCTCGCCGTCGAAGGCGCGGCCGTCCTCGGTGGCGGTCGTCCTGAATCCCTGGATACGGCGGCCGTGGTACGTCTCGTCGAAAGCGACGTCCTCACCGGGGCGCGGCTCGCGGCGCGCGGGCCGGGAGGCGGCGACGACGGGGGCCAGGGCCAGCACGACGGCCGGGGCCAGCAGCCCGCGCAGCACGTCCCGCCGCGTCCCCGGTCTCGTCGCCTCGTGCTCCGCGCCCACCGGCACTCCGCCTGCGCTGACAACCATGGCTTGCTCCTCGTGCGCTCGGGTTCGATCCTCAGCAGCGCTAACCGCCCTCGGGCCCGCACGGTCACCATCGGTCGGCCAAGAGAGGACGAGGAGAAGGGGAGAGGGAGAGAAGAGGCGAGGGAGAGAAGGGGGCGAGGGAGAGAAGGGGAGATGGGACATGACGGCGGGTCCGGACCGTCGCCAGGGCCCGGACCCGCAGAGTTCTTTCCGTCGTACGGCGCCTACAGACCCGGGCCCAGGCCCAGGTTGGCCGCCGGCACCGTCTGGAGCACCGGCGCGAGGACGCCCACCTCGGGGAGCTTCGGCTCCGGGAGGCCGTTGTTGGGGTTGGGCGGGCTCAGGGGAGCGTCCAGGTTCAGGCCGGGGGCGAGGGTGCGCAGGTCGGAGGCAGGGGTGGCGACACCGACGTGGTCGAACTGGTCGCCGAGGATGTGCGGCAGGGGGGCGCGCAGACCCGCGCCGGGCAGCCCGCCGGTGACCGGCAGCTGCGGCAGGACGTGCTCCGGGATGAGGCGGCCCTCGACGTACCGGGGCCCGTCGGGCTTGCCCGGCATCGGCAGCGGGATCTCTCCGCCGATCTTGGGCAGTTCCATGCCGAGGGACTGCTCGGCGCCCTCCAGCGGCACGGGGACGGGCACCGTGCCGACCGCGGCGGCGGGGCTCGCGGCGGCGCCCATGGCGGCCGCGACGCCCGTGATGACGGCGGCGATGGTTCCTCGGGTGGTCGACTTCATCAGGGGTACGGTCCCTTTCGCGTTTTCGGCGGGCTCTGCGTGCGTACCGAGTAACGAGACTGCCGACGCCATCAGTTCAAGATTCCCCCGGGTGCAGCAGTTGTCAGCTTGTCCAGAAGTCCCACCAACGGGTCAGGATCAGCATCCCGACGATCCCGATGTGCAACAGCGGCAGCACCCAGGTGAATTCGCCGAGGAATTCCCTCAACCACCTTGGCGCGGGCAGGAATTGACGTCGTACGGCATACGAGGTCACGTACCAGAACATGAGGATCGTGGCGACCCAGGCCAGACAGCACCACAGGCACAGCGCGTTGATCCGGTACAGCGACTGGAACTGGAGCCAGGACACGAACCCGACGCCGAACAGGCACCCGGCGTCGAGGCCCAGCCAGTACCAGCCGGGGAACGCGGCGCCCGCCAGGAGGCCGACGCCGACGCAGATCACGACGGCGTAGGCGACCAGGCCCAGCATCGGGTTGGGGAACCCGAAGGCCGAGGCCTGGTCGCTCTTCATCACGCTGCCGCAGGAGACGACGGGGTTGAGGCTGCACCCGGGGGTGAAGTTCGGGTCCTCGAGCAGCTTGAACTTGTCGAGGGTGATGACCCAGGAGGCCAGCAGCCCGGCCGCGCCCGTGATCACCAGCAGCAGAGCGAACCCGGCACCGGCGCCCCCGGCGCGCGTCCGCTCCCCGGTGCGCGCTCCCGCGGCCACGACCGTCAGCCGCGGAGTTTGCGCGCCGGCAGGACGACGTGTGCGGCGGCGGTGAGGGTCTCCTCCGCGCCCGCGAAGGCGGCGAACTCCTCCGGGTCGACGGGCTTGCCCGGCTCGGCCTCGGGCCAGGGGCGGGTGGTGAACACCAGGTAGGCGTAGCCGCGTTCGCCGACGGCGGCGAGCCACTCCGGGGGCGGGGTGCACTGGGCGTTGCAGCCCGGCAGGGTGACGACGGCCGTGCCGGCCTCGACGAGCATGCTCACCGGCAGGCTCGGCCGGGCGGCGGCGTCGACGAGTTCCCCGCCGATCGGCAGACCGCTCGTCTTCAGCAGCCCGGCGACGGCGGCCGACGCGGCCTCGGGGCCGGCCGGGGCGTCGCCGAGGGGGTAGGCCAGGAGGTAGGGCATGTCGCCGTCGGGGGCCTCGCCGCTCCACGCCATGACGACGAGAGTGCCCAGGTCGGCGGCGTTGAAGGGGCGGGTTTCACTTGAGGTTGAGGTCACCGCGCGACCTTATCGACGCCTCGGAAGGCGGCCGGGCGCGTTCTCACCCGACCGGGGGATCGCCCCCGCCCTGTCCACACGAACGAGGGACGCGCGTCGAACAACACCGAGGGCCGGTTCCCGACATCCGGAACCGGCCCACGCCGAGCGGGAGTTCAGTGCTGGAGCGGAAGCCCGCCGAGCAGCCCGCCGTTGTTGTTCAGCGCGGCGGTCGCACCCTTGACGGTGCTGAGCAGGGAGTCCTTGTTCTCGGTGTCGAGCGCGTTCGACTGGTGCTGAAGCGGCATCGCCGAGTCGACCGGGTCCAGGTGCCCACTGGTGAGCGTGTTGACAGCGCCGTTGAGGCTGGTGGGCGTCACGTCGGAGGCGTTGTAGGCGAACGCGGGCGCGGCGGCGCCGGCGAGGGCAACGGTACCGGCAACGACGGCGGCAGCCTTCAGGGACTTCATCGCGTTCCTTTCTTCGGCAACTCATGTCACCAGAGGGAATTCTGACGACGTGCCCAACGATTGACGGCCGCACCGGAAACCCCGTGAGCAGAAACTTTCTGCGCCCCCACCCGAATGAACGGTGTGTCTAATCGGCGTTTCCCATCCTCATATGAATGACCCCACGACAAAGGCCGTCGGACCGACCCGGAAAGGATCGGCCCGACGGCCGTACGGAATTCCGCCGCTACGTCATCCGGTGGGCAGCGGGACCGGGAGCGCGGGAGGGGCGACGGGCAGCGCGGGGGCCGCCACCGGGAGGCTCGGCAGGGCGGGCAGGCCGGCCAGGCTCGGGGCCGGCAGGCCGCCGCCGAGGAGGGTGGCGGCGAGGACGTTGACGAGGCCCGTCAACACGCCGGTGACGGCGGGGACGACCTGGGTGACGTCGCCGGAGGTGACCGCCTTCAGCAGCGTGTCGACGGCCTTCTGGAGCGCGGCCAGCGCGTCGCCCTTGAGGTCGGCGGCCGGCGCCTTGGCGTCGTCGCCGCTCCGGGTGAGGGACGGCAGCGTGGGCAGCGCCGGGGTGCTGGGCAGGGCCGGCGTGCTGGGGAGCGCGGGGGTGCTCGGCAGCGCGGGGGTGCTCGGCAGCGCGGGGGTGCTCGGCAGCGCGGGCGTGCTGGGCAGCGCCGGGGTCGCGGGGGTCGCCGGTGTCGCGGCCGTGGCCGGGGTGGCCGGGGCCGCGGCGGTGACCTTGGCGATGGCGTCGGTGACGGCCTTGCCGAGCGAGTCGGCGTCGGCGGCCGGGAGCTGGCCGTTGTCCGCCTTGAGCACCGCGTTGAGCAGGTCGGTGACCGGGGTGAGGACCGTGCCGAGGTCACCCAGGCCCTTCACCTGGGCGAGGAGCGCGTCCGCGCCGGGGACGGGCGCATCGGCCGCGGCCTTGACGCGCTGCTCCCGGACCGGGACGCGGTCGACCGCGACGGCGGCCGGTGCGGCGATCCCGACGAGGAGGGCGGCGCAGAGAGCGGAGGACGCGATACGCCGTGCGGGCAGAGCACGCATGGGTGTTCCTTTCGGTGGTGCGAGGGACCTTGTATCCACCGTGAAAGCGCTCACCATGCCCTGCAACCGAGCGACTACGAGCGGTAGCCCATCCGGGGCAACGCGAACCGGCCGCCCTCCCGTGGCAGGAACCAGGGGAGGACGGCCGGCAAAGGGGTTGCGCGCCTGAGGCGAACGCGTCAGCCGACGTCAGTCGTTGGCGCACTCGTTGCCGAACGCGGGGTTCAGCAGACCGATCACGTTGACGGTGTTGCCGCAGACGTTGACCGGCACGTGGACCGGAACCTGGACGACGTTGCCCGACAGCACGCCCGGGGAGTGGGCGGCAGCGCCGTGCGCGTCGCTGTCGGCGGAGGCGATACCGGCACCGCCGGCGACGGCCACGACGGCAGCGGAGGAAAGGACCAGGCCCTTCGCGATACGCGACATGGAGAGGTGCTCCTTGGGGGTTGACACAAACATCCGGGCGGACGCCCGGCGCTGTGTCAACGCGTGACGCCCGCGTGGGTTGTGCCGCCAATGGGGTGATCCCCCGACATGCTGAGCTTCACCATTCCGACACACTTGCCCGGTTTCTCCGCATTAATACGGATAGCGACTACAGTTGCGCACCTCCCGACCCACCCCTATAGCCAGCCAATCGCATTCATGAATTACCTCTGAAAGGGCAAGGCCGGTCATGCGCATTTCCCCGGGTCCGCTGCTGCGCCGTGCGACGGTGGGCGTTCTTGCCCTGGGAGTGCTGTGCGCTCCGGTGTGTGCCGCCGCCCCGGTCGCTCCCTCCCCCGAGGCCGAGCGCCTGCCGTTCGCCGAGCGCTACCACGCGCTTCAGCACGGCGGGATCGTCCGCGCGGCCAACTCGGCCATCAGCTGCCGCACCGTCACCACCCGCGAGGCCGCCCCGTCCTGCCTCTCCGCCCGTGAGGGCGCGACCGCGGCCAACGGCGACTTCGACATGTTCTACGTCGACGTCGACCGCGACCCCAACACCTACAACTCCTCCCGCGCCGAACTCCGGCTGCCGGAGGGCGCGCAGGTGACGTACGCGCGCCTGTACTGGGGCGGCAACCTGCGGGTGGGCGAGCAGAAGCCGCCGCAGGACGACGGACGGGTGCTGATCGCGGAGCCCGGCGGCGAGTACAAGGCGGTGCTGGCGGACACGGTGGTCGGCCACCGGGTGGCCCAGGGCGCGGACGCCTTCCAGGCCTCGGCGGACGTCACCGAGCTGGTGAAGGCGAGCCGTTCGGGCCTGTACACGGTGGCGCAGGTCAACGTGGCGATGGGCAGGTCGGCCGCCGGGGCGTGGGGCGGCTGGACGCTGGTCGTGGCGTACGAGAACCCGGCCGAGCCCCTGCGCCGACTGGCCCTCTGGGACGGCTTCGACACCCTGGGCGCCGGCCGGCAGTTGTCGCTGCGCGGGGTGCGCATCCCCAAGGGCGCCGGCGGCCGCGCCGGCCTGGTCGCGTACGACGGCGACCGCGGCCGTACGGGCGACTCGCTCACCGTGTCGACCGGCGGCCGGGCCGCCACCGTGCTGACCGACTCCGCCAACCCCGGTGCCGACGTGCTGAATTCCACGATCACCGAGCCCGGCGCGACTCCCGCCCGGCGCGAGCCGGCGTACTCGAACACGCTCGGCTACGACTCCGATGTGTTCGATCTCGGCGGGGCTCTGGGACGCGGTGGTGACCAGCTGGCCGTCCGGCTCGTTTCCCAGCGGGACGCGGCGTGGGCCGGGGCGCTCTTCGTCGCCGTCGACGCACAGCAGTGAGGCGCGTTCCCGCCGGCAGTCCCGAGGCTTACCCGTGAGCGAGGAAACCGCGCAATGCACCAGTCACCACCCGGCCCCCGGCCCCGGGTCCTGCACGTTACCCAGCCGGTGGACGGCGGGGTCGCCCGTGTCGTGACGGACCTGGCGCGGGCCCAGCTCGCGGCCGGCCTGCACGTCACGGTGGCCTGTCCGGAGAGCCCGCTGGCGGCCGGACTGCGGTCGCTGGGCGCCGACGTACGGCACTGGCGGGCGACCCGCTCGCCGGGTCCGACACTCGTTCGAGAGGTACGCCGTCTGGCTCGCGTGGTCGAGGACGTACGGCCCGATCTGGTGCACGCGCACAGCGCGAAGGCGGGGCTGGCCGGGCGGCTGGCGGTGCGCGGGCGGATCCCCACGGTGTTCCAGCCGCACGCCTGGTCGTTCGAGGCGGTCGACGGGGGCATGGCGGCGCTGGCGCTGAAGTGGGAGCGGTGGGGGGCGCGTTGGGCCTCCCGGGTGGTGTGCGTGAGCGAGGCGGAGCGCGCGACCGGCGTGCGCGCCGGTATCGCCGGCCGGTGGGCGGTCGTGCCGAACGGCATCGACCCCGAGCGCTTCCACCCCGCCGCGGTGGACACCGTACGGGCGACACTCCTCCCCGACGTCGATCCGGCGGCGCCCCTGGTGGTGTGCGTCGGGCGGCTGTGCCGGCAGAAGGGGCAGGACGTCCTGCTGGACGCCTGGTACGCCGTGCACGACAAGGTGCCGGACGCCCGTCTCGTGCTGGTCGGCGACGGCCCCGATCTGCCCGAACTCCGCTCCCGCGCCCCGGAGTCGGTGATCCTCGCCGGTGCCGTCCCCGACGCGGCCCCCTGGTACCAGGCCGCCGACCTGGTGGTCCTCCCCTCCCGCTGGGAGGGCATGGCCCTGGCGCCCCTGGAGGCGATGGCCTGCGGCCGCCCGGTGGTGGTGACGGACGTGGACGGGGCGCGCGAGAGCCTGCCGCCGGAGCTCGCGTCGCACTGTCTGGTGCCCCCCGGGGAACCGACGGACCTCGCCTCCGCCGTCGCCGCGCTGCTGCTCGATCCGCTGCTGCGCGAGTCGCTCGGCCATCTGGGGCGCCGTTACGTCCTGTCCACGCACGACGTGCGGCACGCGGCCGAGGCGGTGGCGGGCGTGTACCGCGACCTGCTCGCCGACGCGTCCGCGATGCCCGCCGTGCCCTCCGAGTGCAGGGAGTCCATCCACTCGTGACTGCGGAAAGTACGGTCCCCTCGCCCGGTGGGCAAGCACGGGATCTCGGATTCTCGCCCGTCTCGGTCATGCCCGCGCGCGGCACCACCGCCGGTTTCCGGTTCCCGGCCCGCCGCCCGCCGGCCCGGCCCGCCTCCCCGGTGCCGCTGCTCGCCGCGGACCTGGTCGCCGCGCTGCTCGGCGCCGTCGCCTTCGCGGGCGCCGAGCACCGCCCGCTGCTGCTGGCCCTGCTGGTCGCCGCGTCGATGCTGCTGCGCCCGCATCCGCCGAGACCGGCCCCCGGCGTCCTCGACGAACTCCCCGCCGTCTGCGGCCGGATCGCGGTCGCCTGGATGGCGCTGGCGGCGCTCGTCGCCGCGTACGCCCCCCACCACGCGCTCTCCGCCCACACCCTGGTCGTGGGCTTCCTGCTCCAGTGCACGGCGAGCTGCGCCGGCCGCGGTCTGGCGCACTGGCGCCGCCGCACCGCCCTGCTCAGCCGCCCCCGCACCGCCCTGGTCATCGGCCCGGCGGCGACCGCCCAGCGCGTCTCGGCCGCCGTCCTGCGCCATCCGCGCTGCGGAGTGCTCCCGGTCGGCATCGTGGCCGAACACCCCGACGGCGCCGACGGGCTACCGGTCCTGACGACCGGTCAGGAGGTGCAGCGGGCGCTCATCCAGAACGGCGTACGGGACGTGCTCGCCGTACACCCGTCGGTACGGACCCAGCAGGGGCCGCTGCTGCGGGCGCTCGCCGAGTCGGGGTGCGCGGTGTGGGAGGTCGACGCGGACTCCCCGTCGTACGCGAGCCGGGAGCAGCTCGCCGGGTTCGCCTGCCGGCGGCTCGACATGGGGTACGGGCGCCGGCGCGGCAGCCGCGGCAAGCGGGCGCTGGACATCGCGGTCTCCGGCACGCTGTTGCTGCTGGTCAGCCCGGTGCTGCTGGTGTGCGCGGTGTGGCTGCGGGTCACCGACGGGCCCGGTGTGGTCTTCCGGCAGGAGCGCATCGGCCGGAACGGGCGCCCCTTCACGCTGCTGAAGTTCCGCACCCACCGCCCGGTCGACGAGGTCGAGTCGGCGACCCGCTGGAGCGTGGCCGACGAGCACCGCATGTCGTGGTTCTGCCGCTTCCTGCGCCGCACCTCGCTGGACGAGCTGCTCCAGCTGTGGAACGTCTTCTGGGGCGACATGAGCCTGGTCGGCCCACGGCCCGAACGCCCGTACTTCGTCGGCAAGTTCAGCCAGACCCACCCGGGCTACGCGGCCCGCCACCGGATGCAGACCGGCATCACCGGGCTCGCCCAGATCAACGGGCTGCGCGGCGACACCTCGATCGAGGACCGAGCCCGCTTCGACAACGCCTACATCGACAACTGGTCGCTGTGGCAGGACATCTGCATCCTGCTGCGCACCGCGGCCGCGCTCGTGCGTCCGACGGGGAGCTGACCGCCGATGAGCCAGGCACTGTCCCTGCCCCGGGCGCGCGAGTGGCCCCCGGTCCTCCCGGCGATCGCCGTGATCGTGCTGCTCGGCCTGCCGATCTCGCCCGCCGGGGAGAGCGGCGCGGGCCCGGCCGACGCCGTCTCCGCGCTGGTGGTGCTGTACTGCGCGATCCGGCTGGTACGGGACCGCCGGCGCCCCCTGTCCCGCACGGCCGCGGCCGTCCTGGGCCTGCCGGTGCTGGGTCTGGCGGTCGCCGCGATGGGGGCGTCCTCGCCGGGCGCGGGGATCACCGGCATGGGCCGCTACCTCCAGATCTTCGTCCTCGTCCCCGCGGCCGTCCTCCTCCTGGTCCGCGGCCGCCGCGACTTCCGGCTCCTCGCCTGGTCGTTCGTCGCCCTGGCCGGCTGGCAGGGCGCGATCGGCGTCCACCAGTACGTCACCGGGACCGGCGCCTCGTACCAGGGCGAGGAGATCCGGGCGGTCGGCACCTTCGGGCCGACGGACGTGATGGGCATGGCGACGGTCGTCTCCTTCGGCCTGGTGTGCGCGCTGGGGCTGGCGCTGGGCCGGACTTCCGTAAGGCAGCGGGCGGTTGCCGCCTCCTGCGCGCTGGCCCTGCTCCTCCCCCTCGCCCTCTCCTTCAGCCGCGGGGCGTGGATCGCCACCGCCGCCACCTGCGCCGTGCAGCTGGTGCTGGCGGGGCTGCGGCGGGCGCTGAAGGTGGCGGCGGTCGCGGTCGCGGCGGGCGTGGTGCTGGTGGGGGGCTTCGGGGTCGGTTCGGCGATGCTTCAGGAGCGGATCGACAGCATCACGCAGGTCACGGACGCGCCGGACCAGTCGGTGACCGACCGGTACACCATGTGGGCGGCGGCGGTCGGCATGTGGCGCCAACAGCCGCTCACCGGCGTCGGGTTGAAGGGCTTCCCCGAGTACCGGGACGGACATGCCTCGCTGGCCCTCTCGTCGGGCAGCGACACCGAGGGCGCGGGCGCGGCGTACCGAAAGCAGCCGCTGCTCTCCCCGCACAACATGTACCTCCTCGTCCTCGCCGAACAGGGCTTGATCGGCCTGCTCGCCCTGGCGGGCAGCTGGCTGGTGCTCCTGGCGTGCGGGCTGCGGGGGTTGTGGCGCGCGCGGGGCTCGGGGGCCGGCCTCGACTGCGCGCTGGTCGCGTGCGGGCTGCTGATCTGGCAGCTGATCGACTTCGCCTACGCCGACATCGGCGGGCCGTCAACCGTGCTCACGGCGGTGGTGTTCGGGGTGGTGGCCTGGTGGTCGCTGGTCGGGGCCGACCGGCCGGAGACTCCGGCGGCGACGGTCCCGGTTCCCGAGCCCGCCGAGAAGGCCGTGACGCGATGACGGTGACGCCCTCCCGGACTCCGCGGGCCGGTGCCGAAGGTGCGGCGACCGTACCTCCGGCGCGGGCCCGGACCGACGACGTCACCGGACTCGCCCCCGTCTCCCGCCGCTTCCTCGCCAAGGCCACCCTCGTCACCGCCGTGCTCTCCGTCGCCGGGGCGCTGCTCGGGCTGGTGCGGGACCAGGCGTTGGCCCGGTTGTTCGGGGCCGGGAGTGACACCGATGCCTTTCTGGTCGCCTGGACCGTGCCGGAGTTCGCGGCCACGCTGCTCATCGAGGACGGGCTGGCCTTCGCGCTGATCCCGGCGTTCAGCCTGGCGCTGGCCCGCCGGGCCCAGGGCGCCCCGGGCGACCCCGTCCGGGCCCTGGTCGGCGCCACGCTGCCGCGGCTGTCGCTGGCCTTCGTCGCCGTCGGCGCCCTGCTCGTAGGCATCGCCCCGCAGCTGGTCGAGGCCCTCGCCCCGGGTCTGCCCGACCCCGCGCTCGCCGTCGACTGCACCCGCCTCACGGCGACCTGCGTCCTCAGCTTCGGCCTGGCCGGCTACTGCAGCGCCGCACTCCGCGCCCACCGCCGGTTCCTCGCCCCCGCCGCGATCTACGTCGCCTACAACACCGGCATCATCACCGGGATGTTCGTGCTCGGCGGCCGCTGGGGCGTGCGCTCGGCGGCGGCCGGGGTGGCGGTCGGCGGGTGCCTGATGGTCGTCGTACAACTGCCGTCGTTGTGGCGGCAGTTGCGGGGGCGGGTCACTGCCGAGGACAGCGTGGCGGCTCCTGCCGAGTCCGGGTCCCGCCCCATCGACTTCGCGCTCGTGGCCACCGTCCTCCTCTTCGCGCTCTGCCGGCAGTCGCAGGTCCTCATCGAGCGTTTCCTCGCCTCGCACCTCCCGGCCGGTGCCATCTCGCATCTGAACTACGCGCAGAAGGTCGCCCAGATGCCGATGGTGCTGTCGCTGATGCTGTGCACGGTCACCTTCCCGGTGGTGGCCCGGGCGCTGGCCGAGGGCGACACCGAGACGGCCCGCACCCGGGTGGAGCGGGATCTCGCGCTGGCCGCCTGTGTGGTGCTGCTCGGTGCGGCCACGGTGATCGCCTGTGCCCCGCAGATCGTCGAACTCCTCTTCCAGCGGGGCGCGTTCACCGCGAGGGACACGGCGGCGACGGCGGGCGTGATGCGGGTGTACGCCCTCGGGCTGCTCGGCCAGACGCTGGTCGGGGTGCTCGTCCGGTCGTACTTCTCGGCGGGGCGGCCGACCTGGTACCCGGTCGGCGCGATGGCCGCCGGCATCGTCGTGACCTCCTGGATCGGCGCCCTGACCGTGCACTCCTGGGGCGTCGACGGCATCGCTGTCGCCAACGCCACCGGCATCACCGTCACCGCCGTCCTGCTGCTGGCCGGCCTGGGCCCCAGGAGCGTCCCGATCCGCACCCGCCGGGTGCTGGCGGAGCTGTCCAAGCCGGTGCGCGCCGCGGTGGTCGCGACGGTCGCCGGGGCGTTCGTCGCACACGCGACCGCCCTGCGGACCGAGTCCCCCCTGCCCGCCTTGGCGGCCGGCGCGGCCACCGTCCTCACCGTCTTCGTCCTGCTCGGCGTGGCTCTGCGCGCCGAGGGTTTCACTCCCGCACTCCGTTCCGTACGCACCGTCACACGAAGGCTCTCGCATGGCCGTTGACTCCGTAGACACCGGCAGACGTCTCGCCCCGGGCCCCGTCCCGTGGGTGGCGATGTACCACTCCGTGGGGGACTGCTCCGACGACCCGTACCGCATCACGGTCACGCCCGAGCGGCTGGAGAAGCAGCTGCGCTGGCTGCGCCGGCGGCGGCTGCGGGGCGTCTCCATGGCCGAGCTGCTCGCCGCCCGGGCCCGTGGCGAGGGGCGGGACCTGGTCGCGCTCACCTTCGACGACGGGTACGCCGACTTCGTCGACAACGCCCTGCCGCTGCTCCGGCACTACGGCCACGGCGCCACCCTCTTCGTCCTGCCGGGCCGGCTCGGCGGCGACAACGCCTGGGACCCGCAGGGCCCGCGCAAGCCGCTGCTCACCGCCGACGGCATCCGGCACGCGGCCACCGAGGGCATCGAGATCGGCTCGCACGGCCTCACCCACCTGGACCTGACGAAGGCGGACGACGCGACGCTGGAGGCCGAGGTCTACGAAAGCCGGGCCGTACTGGAGGAGTTGACGGGCGCTCAGGTCGCCGGGTTCTGCTACCCGTACGGCACGATCGACGAGCGTGCGGTGGACGCCGTCCGGGACGCCGGTTACGCCTACGCCTGCGCCATCGACCCCGGCCCCCTCAACGGCCCGCACGCCCTCCCCCGCGTGCACATCGGCCAGAACGACCACGCCGGACGCCTCTTCCTCAAGCACCGGCTGCACCGGCTGCGCCGGCGCCCCGTCGAGGGGGTCTGAGGTGCGCGCCCTGCACGTCATCACCGGCCTCGGCGTCGGCGGCGCCGAGCAGCAACTCCGGTTGCTGCTGCGGCACTTGCCGGTCGAGGCGGACGTCGTGACGCTCACCAACCCGGGCGCGGTCGCCGACGGCCTGGTCGCCGACGGCGTCCGGGTCGTGCACCTCGGCATGGCCGGCAACCGCGACCTGGCCGCCCTGCCCCGCCTGACCCGCCTCATCCGCACCGGCGGCTACGACCTCGTGCACACCCACCTCTACCGCGCCTGTGTCTACGGCCGCCTCGCCGCGCGTCTCGCGGGCGTCCGCGCGATCGTCGCCACCGAACACTCCCTGGGCGACTCCCAGATGGAGGGCCGCAGGCTCTCGCGCGGGGTGCGCTCGCTGTATCTCGCCAGCGAGCGCCTGGGCCGCTCCACCGTCGCCGTCTCCCCCACGGTCGCCGACCGGCTCCGCCGCTGGGGCGTTCCGGCCCCCCGGATCGAGGTCGTCCCGAACGGCATCGACCTGACCCGCTTCGGCTTCGACCCGGTCCGCCGCCACCGGACCCGCCGCCGGCTCGGGCTGCCCGAAGACGCGTACGTCATCGGCGCCGTCGGACGCCTGGCACCCGGCAAGCGCTTCGACGTCCTCATCCACGCCCTCGCCGGGCTCCCGGACGATCACTGGCTGTTGCTGGTCGGCGGCGGCCCTGAGGAGAACCTCCTGCGCCGCACCGCCCACGAGGCCGGCGTCGCCGACCGGGTGCTCTTCGCGGGCGAACGCCCCTACGTCCCGGACGGCACCCCCGGACCCGACCTGCCCTCCCTCGCCGCCGCGATGGACCTGCTCGCCTCGCCCTCCCCCGAGGAGGCCTTCGGCCTGGCGATCGTCGAGGCGCTGGCCGCCGGACTGCCCGTGCTCTACACCTCCTGCCCGGCGATCGAGGACCTGCCCGCGCACGCGGCCCGTACCGCCCGCCAAGTCACCGGCGGGGCAGCGGAGTTCGCCGCGGCCATCGCCGCGTCCCGCGCACACGAGCCGGGCCCGCGGACCGTCCCCGACGCGGCCCGCCACTACTGCATCACCCGCAGCGCCGCCCAGCTCATGGGCGTGTACACGGCCGCGGTGTCCCCTTCGTCGTCCCCGTCACTCCAGGGAGCCAGTTCCTCATGACCGAGAACCCCACCGCATCGCGCCGCCCGGCCGCCCTCGCCCGCACCCTGCCGCCCTGGACCCTGCTCGCGGCCGGCGTCCTCGCCGGCGGCCTGCTCGGCGGCGGCTACGGCATCGCGAAGCCGGCCACCTACACGGCCACCAGTTACGTCGTCGCCGTACCGACCGCGAAGTCCGACCCGGCGTCCGCGCTGGGCTTCGCGCAGGCATACGGCCGGGTCGCCACCCAGCTCGCGGTGCTCGGGGACGCTCAGGTGTGGGCCGGGGTTCCGGTGAAGACGCTCCAGTCGAGCGTGCAGACGGCGACCTCGCCGGACGCGCCGATGGTCGCGATCACCGCCACCTCCGCCCGCCCCGACCTGGCCGCCGACATGGCCAACGCCGTCTCCCGTGCCCTGACCCGGCACGCGAACGACACCAAGGACGACACCCACGTCGAGCTCCAGAGCTTCGCCCGCGCCACCAAGCCGACCGCTCCCTCATCGGCCTCCCCGGCGGTGACCGGTCTGGTGGGCGCGAGCGCGGGCGGGCTGCTCGGCGGGCTTGTGCTGCTGGTCCGGCCCCGGCGCACGACCGGCGGGACCGCGCGCCCGGCCCCGGTGCCGGGACCGGCCGTCGCCGCCGAAGCCCACGGCCAGCTGTGACGTACACGACCGAACTCGTCACCGACGAGACCGCCTTCGCCGGACTCGGCCCCGACTGGGCCCGCCTGCAAGGCAGTTGCGCCACCGCGACCCCGTTCCAGAGCCACGCCTGGCTGCACTCCTGGTGGCTCTCGTACGGCAGTCCCGGCCGGCTGCGCCTGGTCCTGGTGCGGGAGGACGGTGAACTCGTAGGCGCCGCACCGCTGATGCTCGTACGGCGTCCGGTGCCCGCGCTGGTACCGCTCGGCGGGGCGATCTCCGACTACGGGGACGTCCTGCTGGACGACGGGCGCGGCGAGCCGGCCGTCGCCGCGCTCACCGAGGGACTCGCGGCCTGCGCCCGCACCGCCCTCGTCGACCTGCGCGAGGTGCGGCCGGGCGGGGCGGCCGAGCGGGTCTACGACCGCTGGCGCGGGCCGCGCCGCCGGGTGGCCGACTCGACCTGCCTGGAGCTGCCCGCCGTACCGATGGACGAACTGGTCGCCCGCCTGCCCTCGGCGAAGGCCCAGCGGGTGCGCGCCAAGCTCCGCAAGCTCTCCGCGCTCGGCGTCGAGCGGCACGTGGTCGAGCCCGACGAGGTGGACAAGGCGCTGCGCCGGCTGCTGGAACTCCACCAACTCCAGTGGCAGGGACGGAAGGTGACGTCCGAGCACCTGCGGGAGCGGTTCGGCACGCACCTGGTGCGGGCGGTCGGGCCGATGGTCGCCGCCGGGGACGCGGTGGTCACCGAATTCCGGCTCGACGAGGACGTGGTGGCCGTCGACCTGACGCTGCTGTCGCGGTGCCTGGCGGGCGGTTATCTGTACGGCGCCCATCCGTGTCTGCGCGAACGCAAGGCGGACGTGGCGGTGATGCTGCTCGACGCGTGCACCCGGCATGCGCGCGGCACGCTGAGCCTGCTGCGCGGGAACGAGCCGTACAAACACCACTGGCGGCCCGAACCCGTCGTGAACCAGCGGCTGTTGCTGGCCCGGCGCCGCACCGCCCCGCTGCTGGCGGCGGCCGTCTGTGACGTGGCCGCCCGCGGGCGGGGCAAGCAGCTCGTGCGGAAGTGGAGGGAGCGCGGTGGCGGCGGACCGTGATCCGGCCGCCGCCACCGCGCCGGGCTCACCGGCTGCGCGACCACCAGTCGAAGCGCAGGCACAGCTTCCCGCCGAGCCAGTACTCGACCCAGTCACCGAGGTCGATCGGCGAGCAGTTGGGCGGGTGCACGGGCGTCGGGGTCGGCGTCGGAGTGGGCGTCGGCTTGGTCGGCTCCGGAGTCGGGGGCAGGGTCGGAGTCGGGGTCGGGTCGTCTGTGCGGCCGAAGAGGACCGAACGGTAGACCGCGGACGACTTCGGGTTGGCCCCGCACTGCCACACACCGTGCGGGCAGTAGTCGGTGAGCGTGTTGTAGAGCGGTTTGTGCTCGTCCATCCAGGCGAGCATCCGCTTCATGTATTCGGCGTTGTCGCCGTTGCGGAAGAGTCCCCATTCGGGATAGGAAATGGGCTTGCCGTGGGTTTTGGCGAAGTCCACGTGTTCCTGGAGTCCGTAGGGCTCTTTCACCTGCTGATCGAACGTCAGCCCGGACGGCTGGTCGTACGAATCCATGCCGATGATGTCGACCGTGTCGTCACCCGGATAACACTGCGTCCAGGGAACGGCGTCCCGGCCGCGGGTCGGCGTGAAGTCGAACCGGAATTTCTGGCCCGGCACCGAACGCATGGTGGTGACGATCCTGTTCCAGTACTTCTTCCAGGCCTCCGGGTCCGGCCCGCAGCGAGAGGTGTACGTGGTGCCGTTCATCTCCCAGCCGAGCACGATCACCGTGTCCGGCACCTTCAGTTCGACCAGCCGCTCGGCCAGGGCCTTGAAGTGCTGATCGAACGCGCCGGCCGCGCCCTGCCGGAGCAGCGAGCGCACCCGGAAGTCGGAGACGCCGTCCTCGTTGCGGTCCAGCATCGGCACGTTCAGGACGAGCATCCGGTCGGCCTTCTCGGTCCGCCAGTCCGCCCACACGTTGAGGATGCCCGGGGGCCCCTCGATGTCGGTCCAGCTGTTGCCGGGCAGATAGGTGTGCCCGACGCGCAGTTCGGCGCCGCCCAGCCAGGCGCTCAGCGCGGGCATGCTCGCCACGCCCCGCCCGTCGGAGTTGAGGAAGGCCCCGAAGGCCGGAGTGTCCTGCTTCGGCGGGACGGGAGTCGGCTGCGCGGGGACCGCGGGCGCGGGAGTCGTGGGCGTCGGAGCGGGCGGGTCGGCGACCCGCACCACCCCCGAGGCGAACCCCGTACCCGAGGCCAGTACGGCGGACGCGGCGACGGTCGCCGCGACGACGGCCAGCCGACGGGACCGAGGACGTCGTTTCTTTCGGTCCATGCCCGCTCCTTTCTGAGATCCGGTTACTGAGATCCGGTTACTGACACTCAGTCATATGAACAGGAATTACGCCACCGCCGTTACGGCCAACGAGTGAGAAGAAATTGATGACCGTGTCGCTGTTTGACATCCGGGTTCCCGCAGTTCTGCTGCGGATCGACCGGAATCCCTTTCACCACGGCACGCTCGGCGCCGTGCGCTCGCTCGGCAGAGCGGGGGTCGACGTGCATGTGGTCGCCGATTCCACGGGAAGTCCCGTTTCCCGGTCCCGATTTGTACGCCAGATGCATCCCCCGCCGCCACCCGGTTCATCCGCGCACGAGATCGCCGTATCGCTGCGAAGGGTCGCCGCCCGGATCTCCCGCCCCGCCGTACTGATCCCGATGGACGACGCGAGCGCCGTCGCGGTGGGCCGGCTGCGCGAGGAACTCGCCCCTGCCTATCTGCTGCCCGCGATGCCGACCGCGCTGCCCGAGCACGTCGCCGACAAGGCGGAGCTGGCCGACCTGTGCGCGGCCCTGGACGTCCCGCACCCGCCGACGCTGGTCCCGGACAGCCCCGCCCAGGCCGCGAGCGCCGCCTGGCGGCTCGGTCTGCCGGTGGTGGCGAAGTGGAGCCGCCCCTGGCTGGTGCCGACCGGGACCGGCCTGCGCAGCACGGTCGTGGTGCGCTCGGCGCAGGAGGCGCGCGAGCTGTACCGGCGGACCGAGGAGGCGGGCAGCCGACTGCTGCTGCAGGCGTTCCTGCCGCCGGGCCCCGAGCGCGACTGGTTCTTCCACGGTTACGTCGACCGGGCGGGCGCCGTCCGCGGCGGCGGACCCGGCGTCAAGCTGCGGTCCTGGCCGCGCGGCGCGGGCCTGACGGCGGTGGGCCGCTGGGCGACCAACGCCCAGGTCACCGCCCTCGCCGAGCGCCTCACCGCCGAGCTGGGCTACCGCGGCATCCTCGACCTCGACTTCCGCCGCTGCGGCTCCACCGGCCGCTACCACCTCCTCGACTTCAACCCGCGCCCCGGCGCCCAGTTCCGCCTCTTCGCCGACGGCTCCGGCCTGGACGTCGTACGCGCGCAGCACCTGGACCTGACCCACCGTCCGCTGCCGGTCTCGGCGCCGCTGCCCGACCGCGAGTTCGTCGTGGAGAACTACGCGCCCCTGGCCGCCCTGCGCCCCTCCCCCGCGGGCCGCGAGCTCGCCTGGCGAGCCCCCGACGACCGCGCCCCCGGCCGCGCCCTGTGGACCTTGTGGGCGCGCCACGTCTCCGGCCGCCTCCTGGACCGCCTGCGCGGCCCGCGCCCGGACTCCACCGGCCGGCCCCGTCCGCACGTGGTGCACCAGGCACCCCCCGTCTCCCCCTCCCTCACCGACCTGTCCGACGACGAGAAAGCGAGCAGTTGCTGATGTACGACCTGCTGGTGGTGGGCGCGGGCCCGTACGGCCTGTCCATCGCGTCCCACGCCGCGGCCGCCGGGCTGCGTCTGCGTGTCTTCGGGCGGCCCATGGCCTCCTGGCGCGACCACATGCCCCGGGGCATGTTCCTGAAGTCGGAGCCGTGGGCCTCCAACCTCTCGGACCCGGGCGGCCGGCTGCGGCTGGACGTCTACTGCGAGGGCCGGGGCGTGACCGCCCGGCACGGTGAGCCGATCCCGGTGGAGATGTTCGCCGAGTACGGGCTGTGGTTCGCCCGCCATGCCGTCCCGGAGGTCGACGAGCGCACGGTGACCCGGGTGGCGTCCTGCCCCGGCGGGTTCGAGGCGGTCACGGACGACGGCGAGGTGCTGCACGCCCGTTCGGTCGCGCTGGCGGTGGGGGTGATGCCGTTCGTCGAGATCCCCGCGGCCCTGCGCGGCCTGGACTCCGCCCTGGTCTCGCACAGCAGCCACCACAGCGACCTGATGGGCTTCCACGGCAAGGACGTCACGGTGATCGGCGGTGGTCAGGCGGCCCTGGAGACGGCGGCCCTGCTCGCCGAACAGGGCACCCGGGTACGGGTGTTGGCCCGCGCCGACCGCCTGGTCTGGAACGATGTGCCGCCGCCGTGGGAACGCCCGTGGTGGAAGTCGGCCCGCTCCCCGCACAGCGGCCTGGGCCCCGGCTGGCGCAACTGGTTCTACTCGGAACGCCCCGGCCTCTTCCGCCGCCTCCCCGAACCGACCCGCGCCCGCATCGCGGCGAACGCACTCGGCCCGGCGGGCGCCTGGTGGGTACGGGACCGGGTGGAGCCGGCCGTCGAGGTCCTCCTCGACCACGAGGTCACGGCGGCGCGTGCGGTGCCGGCAGGTGTACGTCTGGAGACGAGGGGCCGCTCGGCGGGGTCCGGCCGCCGGGTCCGGCCCCTGGAGACGGAACACGTCATCGCCGCCACGGGCTTCACGGCGGCCTGCGACCGCCTGGACCTGCTCTCCCCCGACCTGCGCGCCACGCTGGGCACGGTGGCGGACGGTTCACCGGAGGTCGGGCGGGACTTCGAGTCGACGTACCCCGGTTTGTTCATGGCGGGCCTGGTGACGGCCGCGGGCTACGGCCCGGCGATGCGCTTCGTGCACGGGGCGACTTATACGGCGGGGGCGCTGGTGAGGGGCGTACGACGGCATCTGCGGTCGGCGCCGCGCGGTGGCCTGATCGGCCGTCAGTCCGTCGGCGGTCGTACGGCGGGGGCGGCGCCGGTCCCCATGCGGGGCGGGACCCTGTAGAACCGGCGCGGGTGCCGGACATGAAACCGTCCGGCACCCGTCGCACTGCCTGGCGTACTACCTGGCGTACTACCGATGATCCGCAGCCCGCCGCCCCCGCCGATACAGCACGGCCCCGGCCACGATCATCGCGGCACTGGCACCCGACGCGGCGAGCAGAGCCCCTCCGTCACCGCCGGTGTGCGGCAGCTGCGGAGGTGTGGTCTCTCCGCCACCGGGGGGCGTGCTGTGCCCGCCGCCGGGAGGCGTCGACTCACCACCGCCGGGAGGCGTGGAGTGACCTCCACCGGGAGGCGTGCTCTCACCACCGCCAGGAGGCGTGGAGTGCCCACCACCCGGAGGCGTCGACTCACCACCGCCGGGAGGCGTGGAGTGACCTCCACCGGGAGGCGTCGACTCACCACCGCCAGGAGGCGTGGAGTGCCCACCACCCGGAGGCGTCGACTCACCACCGCCCGGAGGCGTGGAGTGCCCACCACCGGGAGGCGTGCTTTCACCGCCACCCGGAGGGGTGTGCCCGCCGCCGGGCGGCGTGTGCTCACCACCTGGGGGCGTGTGCTCACCGCCGGGGGCGTGTGATCTCCGTACCCGCCGCCTCCGCCGCCGTGGTCGCCGTACCCATGGTCGCCATAGCCGTGATCGCCGTAGCCGTGATCGCCGTAGCCGGTGACGTCCGAGTCGTCGTCATCGCCGTAGCCGTAGTCGTCGTACGACATCTCGTGCGAGCGGTGTTTGCCCGAACCCGAGTCGTGCGCACAGGAGTTGCCGAAGGTCGGGTTGAGCGCGGCGACCACGTCGACCGAGTCACCGCAGGCGTTGACCGGGACGTCGACGGGTACCGCGACGTTGTTGCCGGACAGGACGCCCGGTGAATCCTTGGTGGCCCCGCCCGCGTGCGTGTCGGCGAGTGCGGGGGCGCCGCCGTACAGGGACAGGATGCTCGTCGCGGCGGCCGCCGCGACCATTCCCCTGCTCAGGGTCTGTCGCAATCTCGTTGTCTTCCTGCTTGAAGAAGTGGGAAAAGCCGGCCCTGGAAGGAGACAAGACGTCCAAGGCCGGCCGTGACACAGCCGGGCGGCTGGTGTGTGAGTGCTAAGTCGTCAGTCGTTGACGCACTCGTTGCCGATGGCCGGGTTCAGCAGGCCGATGACGTTGACCGAGTTGCCGCACACGTTGATCGGGATGTGGATCGGAACCTGAACCACGTTGCCCGAGAGGACACCCGGCGAGCCGACAGCGGCACCGTGGGCGTCGGCGTCGGCGAAGGCCGGGGCGGCCACGCCGAGGGCCATGATCATGCCCGCGACGACAGCGGCGGTCTTCTTCATGAACTATCCCTTCTCCGCGGTCACGCCCTACTGCATGACCTGCAGGCTGCAAAACGAGGGATAGACAGCCGAAGAAACTACGGAACGTGAGGCGCGGGATAATTCACTCGAACGCCCCGTGTTGAATTGCCAGTTTGACCCGCAAGGAGCAGAAACGCTTCTCTGGCGGAGTAGAGAAAATCAGGAAAACAGCTCGGGCGGCCCGCCCGAATGAGTAAGGCGGGCCGCCCGGGCGGCTCTTGACGAGGGGTCAGCCGTCAGCTGTCCTTGGCACCGTTCCCGGACAGGACCGGCACGTTGTCGACGATGTGGGACAGCGGCTCGTCACCCTTGGCCTGCGTCGAGTTCTCCGCGCACTGCTGGTTCTGCGGAGCGGAGAGGACCGGGATGTCCTGGACACCGACGTTGGCGATGATGCCGACGACGGACTGCACGTCGGCCTTGGCGGGCAGACCGACACAGAGCTTGTTCGCCGTGCCCTGGACCAGCGAGGCCTGCGGGCTCATGGCGCCCTTGGTCTCGCCGTTGCCGTACACCTGAGCGGCACCGTTGCCGTTGGTGGTGGTGACGCCGCCGTCGTTGCCAATGGCCAGCGCCTGGGGGGCGATCGTCGCCGACACGCCGACGACGGAGACCGCGACCGCCGTAGCAGCCATTGCCTTCTTGAACATTTCTCCGGTCCTTTCCTGACGGAGGCACACATTCCTGCTCCCACCTCAACCGGGGATCCGGGAAATGGTGACGCGACTTCACCCGTCCGGATTTCCATGGGCCATTGGAGTGAACAGGAGCAACCATGCGGGCCGGTGCCAGTTGTTCAGGTCGCTCCGGTGGACGGGGTTACTCCAGAAGGGACCATGCAAGTGATCAAGAAGGTTATGGCTGCTGCGGCGATCGCCGCTTCCGTCGCCGGTGTCTCGGCCGCCACCGCCGCTCCGGCGCTCGCGATCGGCAACGACAACGGTGTCACCACCACCAACGGCAACGGCTCCGAGCAGATCTACGGCAACCAGGCCACCTACGGCAACATGAGCCCGCAGATGGCGCTCATCCAGGGCTCGCTGAACAAGCCCTGTGTCGGCCTGCCGCTCAAGGGCAACGTGCAGTCCGTCGTCGGCCTGGTCAACGTCGGTGTCCAGGACATCCCGATCCTGTCGGCCCCGCAGAACCAGCAGTGTGTCGAGAACTCGACCCAGGCGAAGGGCGACGAGCCGCTGTCGCACATCCTGGACAACATCCCGGTTCTCTCGGGCAACGGCGCCAAGGACAGCTGACCTCCCAGCGCGCGCGGCGGGCCGCCGAGTTCTCGGCGGCCCGTTCGCATGCCTTCATCGCTGCCTGCTTTGCGCGGACGGCTCGCCGGCCCGCCTTCAACATCGTCACTTTTTAGTACGCGATAGGCCGAACGGGGCAAACAGCGCAACCAAACCGGTCGGCGCGGGTTGATCAAAACGCGGCTCTGCAACGGGGTCCGCTCTCCGAAAGGGAACGAAACATGAAGAAGCTGCTGGCCGCCGCGGCCGTCGCTGCCTCCGTCGTCGGTGCCACGGCCGCCCCGGCGATGGCCATCGGCAACGACGACGGCGTCACCACCACCAACGGCAACGGTGCCGTCCAGAAGTACGGCAACCAGGCCACCCACGGCGACATGAGCCCCCAGCTCTCGCTCGTCCAGGGCACGCTCAACAAGCCCTGCATCGGCCTGCCCGCGAAGGTGAACGCCCAGTCCATCCTCGCCCTGGTCAACGTCGGCGTCCAGGACATCCCGGTCCTGTCGGCCCCGCAGAACCAGCAGTGCACCGAGAACTCCACCCAGGCCAAGGGCGACGAGCCGCTGTCGCACATCCTGGACAACATCCCGGTCCTGTCGGGCAACGGCGCCCAGGGCAGCTGACCTCAGCAGCACCGCGGAAGCGGGTCGCCGAGCACCTCGGCGGCCCGCTTTTCCGTGCGCCCGTATGCCGGGCTACTTCTTGTACAGCGCCTCGATCTCGTCCGCGTACACCGCGTGCACGGCATGGCGCTTGACCTTCAGGGACGGGGTCAGCAGCCCGTTCTCCTCGTTGAACTCGCCCTCGACCAGGGCGAACGCGCGGATCGACTCGGCGCGCGAGACGGCCTCGTTGGCGTAGTCCACGGCCTTCTGCACCTCGGCGCGGATGCGGAGGTCCCGTACCACCACGGACATCGGGGTCTCGGCGGGGAGCCTGCGCACGGACAGCCAGTGGGCGACCGCCTCGGGGTCGAGGGTGATCACGGCGGCCACGAAGGGGCGGTTGTCGCCGACGACCAGGCACTGGCCGACCGGTGAGCGACTGCGCATCCGGTCCTCCAGGACGGCCGGGGCGACGTTCTTGCCGCCGGAGGTGACGATGATGTCCTTCTTGCGGCCGGTGATGGTGAGGTAGCCGTCCTCGTCCAGCGCGCCGAGGTCGCCGGTGGCGAACCAGTCGTCCCGGAGTACGGCGTCGGTGGCGGCCGGGTTGTTCCAGTAGGCGCCGAAGACGATGCCGCCCTTGATCAGCACCTCGCCGTCCTCGGCGATACGGACCGCCGTGCCGGGGACCGGCTGGCCGACGGTGCCGGGGCGGGGTTTCAGGGGCGGGACGATGGTGGCGGCGGCGGAGGTCTCGGTCAGGCCGTAGCCCTCGTAGACGATGATCCCCGCGGCGTAGAAGAACAGGTTGAGGTTGCGGTCGAGCGGGGAACCGCCGCTGATCGCGTAGCGCATGCGGCCGCCGAGTTCCTTGCGGACGCGGCGGTAGACCAGCAGGTCGTACAGGGCCCAGGCGGCGTAGAGGGCCGGGGTGGGGCCCTTGCCGGTCTCCAGGAACCTGTTCAGGTACGCCTGTCCGAAGCGGACGCCGATGCGGTCCGCGCGGTCGAAGGAGGCGCCGCGGCCGATCTTCTCGGCGGTCGCGCGGCCGGTGTCGTGGATCTTCTCGAAGAGGTACGGGACGCCGACCAGGAAGGTCGGGCGGAACTCCTTGAGGGCGGGCCGGAGTTCGTCGGGCTTGATGCTCGGGCAGTGGCCGATCTCGATCCGGGCCATCAGACAGGCGATCTGCAGGGTGCGGCCGAGGATGTGGGCGAGCGGGAGGAAGAGGAGGGTGGAGGCGGTCTGGCGGGTGACCTCCTTGAAAATGGGGTGGAGCAGCTCGACCGTGTTGGCGGCCTCGGCGTGCAGGTTGGCGTGGGTGAGGACGCAGCCCTTCGGCTTGCCGGTGGTGCCGGAGGTGTAGCAGATGGTCGCGATGGTGTCGGGGGTGAGGGCGGTACGGCGCTTGGTGACCTCCTCGTCCGGGACGTCCAGGCCGAGTTGGGCGAGGCGGGTGAGGGCGCCGGCGTCCAACTGCCAGATGCGGGGCGGGTCTTGGTGGCGGGCGGTGGCGGTGGTCACCGTGTCCGCGTTCTCGGCGGTCTCGGTCACGACGTAACGGGCGCCCGAGTCGCGGACGATCCACTCGACCTGGTCGGCGGAGGAGGTGGCGTAGACGGGGACGGTCTGGCCGCCGGCCGCCCAGATCGCGAAGTCGAGGACCGTCCACTCGTAGCGGGTGCGGGACATCACGGCGACCCGGCCGCCCGGTTCGAGGCCGGAGGCGATCAACCCCTTGGCGACGGCGGTGACTTCATCGGCGAAGGCCGCGGCGGTGACGGGCTGCCAGGTGCCCTGTTGCTTACGGCGCAGCACCACCGCGTCCGGCGCCTCGGCCGCGTTGGTGTACGGGAGGTCGGCGATGCTGCCGGTGGTGGGCCGCTGCGCCATCGGCGCGGTGCGGGCCTCGCGCACCACGCCGTGCTCGTCCCTGACGACCTCGACCCGGGTGCGGGCCGCCAGGTCGGCGCGCTGTTTCGCCCGTTGCAGATCCTTGCGTACGCCCATGACGGCTCCCAGTCGGCTCTGACAGGCAGGACAACTTACTCGCTGGTAAGGAATCGTCAATGGGGAACGGCTCATTTCATGAGGCTCGCCTCGTCGATGGCCTCGGCGAGGTCGTCGACGTCCTTGTCCTCGGTCCTGTTCGCCAACGCGTGGGCGTGTTCGGCGAGTTCGTCGAGGCCGGGGTTGCCGGGGAGGGAGCCCACGTTGTCGGCCTCGGAGTCGTGGGTGCGCAGGGTGTCGGCGAAGTAGGCGGCCACCGCGGTGACTTGGAAGCGGGTCGGTGCGGTCCAGACGTCGTCGTGCAGGTCGCCGGTCTCCAGCTGGCCGGACTCCTCGTGCGGGGCGCGGCTGTCGGGGTCGAGCCAGCGGACGCTCGCCGTGGCGAGGTGGCCGTCGGCGCCGGGGCGGGTGCGGACGGCGTAGACGGCGGTGACCGTGTGACCTGGGCCGACCTCGCCGCCGTCGACGTTGTCGTCGCGGAAGTCCTCGTCGGCGACCTTGCGGTCCTCGTAGCCGACGAGGTGGAACTCGGCGACCGTCTCGGGGTCGAAGGCGACCTGGGCCTTGGCGTCGCGGGCGGTGAGGTCGATGTTCTGCGGGAGCTGGTCGACGAAGACCTTGCGGGCGTCGGCGTCGTTCGAGACGTAGGCGGTGTGGCCGTCGCCCTTGTCGGCGAGGCGTTCCATCAGGGCGTCGCCGTAGTCGCTGCCGACGCCCACGCCGAAGAGGGTGATGCCGTGGTCGCGGCGCTCGCGCGAGACGCGTTCGAGGATCGAGTCGGCGTCCGTGTCGCCGGTGTTGGCGAGGGCGTCGGAGATGAGCACCACCCGGTTGGTGGCGCCCTCGCGCAGGCCCTCGGCGGCGGTGGCGTACCCCTTGTCGACGCCCGCGCCCAGGTTGGTCGAGTCCTGGGTCTCCAGTTCGTCGATCGCGTCGTGGACCCGGCCGCGGTGGTCGCCGAGGCGGGTCATCGGCAGGACCGTCCTCGCCTTGTCGCTGAAGGTGACCAGGGCGACCGAGTCGTCGTCGTGGAGCTTGTCCGTCATGGTGTCGAGGGACTTCTTCGCGAGGTCGAGGCGGCCGGGTTCGGCCATGGAGCCGGAGACGTCGACGACGAAGGTGAGGGCTGCGGGCGGGCGGTCGTCGGCCGACTCTGCGGCGCGGGTGGCGAGGCCGACTCGGACCAGGGACCAACTGGACCTGTCGGTACGGGCGCCGTCGACGGTGACCGTGAAGCCGTTGCCGTCGGGGCGTTCGTAGTCCTGGCGGAAGCTGTTGACGAACTCCTCCGGGCGGACCGTCGACGGGTCGGGCAGGTGGCCGTCGTTCAGGGCGCGGCGGGCGTAGCCGTAGGAGGCGGTGTCCACGTCGAGGGCGAAGGTGGAGAGGTAGTCGGCGGAGGGTGAGCGGCTCTCGTCGCCGGTGATGCTGCGCTGCCCGTCGGCCGAGGTGGCGTCCGGCGCCGGCGCCGGGAGGCCGCCGGTCCTGTTCGAACGGTCCGCGGAGCTGCTGCTGTTGTCGCTCGCGCTGCACGCCGTGAGGAGCAGGCCACCCGTCGCCGTGAGGGCGAGGAGGGCGGCGCACAGCCGTCGGCGGCGGAGCGGTGTGCCCGGCTCGGGTGTTCGGTCGCGCTGGTCCATCTTCCGTGCCCCCTTTGTCGATTGACGTAGGTCGACGGACGTCGCCGTCTGTGACTGTGACGGCGCGGGGGGCCGGAACGTGCGTGACGGACCGTTGCGGATGGATCTCGAAGCGGCCACGATCATGGCCCGTCGAGACCGGTGGGAGATCCTCCGTTGACCTAGGAGACGATGTCCTTGCGGGCGAAACCGCGGAAGGCCAGGGCGAACAGCACGAGTGCGTACGTTATGGAAATCGCCGTGCCCTGGATCATGCCGGACCACTGAAGATTGGGCTGGACGGCGTCCGCCCACGCGAACTGCCAGTGCGCGGGCAGGAAGTCGCGCCAGTGGCCGAGGGCCGTGACGGCGTCCAGGACGTTGCCGACGATGGTCAGGCCGACCGCGCCGCCGACCGCGCCGAGCGGGGCGTCCGTCTTCGTCGACAGCCAGAACGCCAGGCCCGCGGTGACCAGTTGGGACACGAAGATGTACGCCACGACGATCAGCAGGCGCTGGGCCGCCGTGCCGGAGTCCAGGGAGCCGCCGGTGGGGATCTGGAGGGGGCCCCAGCCATAGGCCGCCGTGCCTACGGCGAGCGCGACCAGCGGCAGCAGGATCATCGCGGCGAGGCTGAGGCCCAGGCCGACGACGAGCTTGGACCACAGGAGGCGGGCGCGTGGGACGGGGGCGGCGAGGAGATAGCGCAGGGAGGACCAGCCGGCCTCCGAGGCGACGGTGTCTCCGCAGAACAGGGCGACGGGGATGACCAGGAGGAAGCCGGCCGACACGAAGAGGTTGACGGCGGCGAAGTTGGCGCCGGAGGCGGTGGCCGTGTCCATCAGGGTGATGGTGTTGTTGCGGCCGTTCGGGGTGCCGCCGATGGCGAAGGCGATCAGCAGGACGAAGGGGAGGGCGGCGAGGATGCCGGCCATGACCAGGGTGCGGCGGCGTTTCAGCTGGCGGGCCAGCTCCACGCGGAGGGGGAGGGTGTGGGTGGGCTTGTAGCCGGAGGCTGTTTCGGTGCGTTCGGTGAGTGTGGTGGTGGTCATGCGGAGCCTCCGATCAGGGTCAGGAAGGCGTCTTCGAGGCGGCGGTGGGGGGTGAGGGAGGCGACTGGGATCTCCAGGCGTACGAGTTCTACTAGGAGGGCAGCTGCGTTTGTGCGCTCTGTGAGTGCCTCGGAGTGTTGTGGTGCGTCTGCGGGTTCGTCGTGGCTTGTCGCGCAGTTCCCCGCGCCCCTGAGGGACGTCGCAGCCAACCGAACCAGCAGGCCGCCGTCGGTTCGGGTTGCCGATTCGACGCCCGGTAGGGTCGCCACCTTTTCCAGCAGCGGGTCTGAGATCTCCGTCGCCAGGCCGACCAGCAGAGTGTCGCCCGAGCCGATGATCTCGCTCACCTGGCCTGCCTGGACCAGGCGGCCTCGGTCCATGACCACCAAGTGGGTGCAGGACTGTTCCACCTCGGCCAGGAGGTGGCTGGAGACGATGACCGTGCGGCCTGCTGCCGCGTAGCGGATCATCACCTCTCGCATTTCGCGGATCTGGGGCGGGTCCAGGCCGTTGGTCGGTTCGTCGAGGATCAGGAGATCCGGGAGGCCGAGCATGGCCTGGGCGATGGCCAGGCGTTGGCGCATGCCCTGGGAGTAGGTGCGGACCGCGCGCGCCAGGGCGTCGCCGAGACCGGCGATCTCCAGGGCCTCCTCCATGTGCGCGTCCTCGGGCGGGCGGCCCGTCGCCTGCCAGTACAGGTCCAGGTTCTCGCGGCCGGAGAGGTGCGGGAGGAAGCCCGCGCCCTCCACGAACGCGCCGACCCGGGACAGGACCGGGGCGCCGGGGCGGATCGCGTGGCCGAAGACGCGGATCTCGCCGGCGTCGGGTTTGATCAGGCCCATCAGCATGCGGAGGGTGGTCGTCTTGCCCGCGCCGTTCGGGCCCAGCAGGCCCAGGACCTGGCCCTTCTCCACGCGGAAGGAGAGGTCCCGGACCGCGTAACGGTCCGCCGACTTCGCGTACCGCTTGCTCAGGTCCGTGATCTGGAGCGGGACTTCGGCGAGGGCCGGGTCGGGGGGCGGGGCCGTGGTCGTGCGGCGGCGGCTGGTCAGGAGGAGGGCCAGGGCGACCAGGGCGCCGGCCAGGGGGAGCCACCAGACCCAGGAGGGCAGTGGGGCGGCCGCGGTCGTCACACCGGGGGCCGTGGGGACCTTCAGGTCGCCCTTGAGGGAGACGGTGTATGTCGCCGGGGCGGCCGGGGAGGCGTAGCCGAGGTCGGTGGAGGCGAGGACCAGGCGCAGGTGGTGGCCCTGCTCCACCTCGTGGTCGATGGCCGGGAGGGTGAGGGTGACGTCCTTGCCGGCCTTCGCGCCCTCGATGCGGACGGGGGCGACCAGTTGGGAGGGCAGTACCGGGGTCGTGCCGACGGATCCGACGTCGTACACCTTGGCGAACAGGACGGCGTCGTCGGTCGTGGACTTCACGTGGACCGTGACCGTCGGCGAGCCGGTGATGCGCAGGCCGCGGGTGAGCGGGGCCGAGTCGAACTGGGCGTACTGGCCGGGGAAGTCGAGCGAGACGCCGACGCCGAGCGAGGACAGCTGGGCGAGGCCGCCGCCGCCGAGGCCGGGCAGGGCGGAGACGGCGGGTGGGCTGGCGCCGGGCGGGTTGGCGAAGTCCTGTTCGCGGCCGGCGAGGGCGAAGGACTTCACGCCGCTCTCCAGGCCCGGGTAGGTGCCGTCGCTCGCGCCGCGCAGCAGGGCCGCGCCGTCGGTGGAGTCGACGCCTCCGGTGCGGGTGATGCGGAAGGCCGGGCCGGTGTCGGTGGCCTTGTCGTCCTTGAGGTAGCGGTCGAACCAGGACTGCACGCGTGACTGGACGCGGCTGGTCTCCAGGTCGCCGCCGTCATGCCCGCCGGCGATCCAGTCGACGTCGACGGGGGCGCCGTTGGCGCGGATCGCCTTCGCGGCCGCGTCCGCCTGGCCGAGCGGGAAGAGGGAGTCGGTCTGGCCCTGGATCAGGAGTGTGGGCACCTTGATGCGGTCGCCGACGGCCGACGGAGAGCGGGACTCCAGCTCCGCGCGTGCGGCGGCATCCGGTTTGCCCGACTCGGCGACGCGCTCGTACATCCGGCACAGCTGCGGTTCGAACTTGTCGCAGCCGCCACCGGAGTTGATGAAGATGCCGGCCCACAGCTTCTTGAACACGCCGTTCGGGAACAGGGCGTCGGCGAGGTTCCAGTAGGTGATCGCCGGGGCGATGGCGTCCACGCGGTGGTCGTAGCCGGCCGCGAGGAGGGAGATCGCGCCGCCGTACGAGGCACCGGCGACGCCCACGCGCGGGTCGCCGGGCTTGTCGAGCTGGACCTGGGGCTGCTCGGCGAGCCAGTCGATGAGCTTGGAGACGTCCTCGACCTCGCCCTTGGGGTCGTTCAGGCCGATCTTCCCGGTGGACCTGCCGAAGCCGCGGGCGGACCAGGTGAGGACCGCGTAGCCGTCTCTGGCCAGGTCCTGGGCCTCCTCGCGAACGTCGTCCTTGGTGCCGCCGAAGCCGTGGGCGAGGAGGACGGCGGGCCTGCGGCCGCTTGAGCCGGACGTGAAGTACGAGGTGTCGATGTGCACGCCGTCGATGGCCATGACTCGGTCCGTCCGGTGCACCGGGGCCTTGCCGTCCGAGGCGACGGCCGTCCACGTCCCCGCGCCCGCGAGTACGACGACGGCGGCCCCGGCGGCCAGCAGCCTCCGGGGCCTCCGCAGCAGCCCTCGCAGACGGGGCAGTCGAAGATCCATGCATCAACGGTACGGGCCGCCACCGACAACCGATGCAGCCCCCGGGTTGAACCCCCGGACCTCCCACGGGCGTACGGACCACTCGGCACGTACACCAGGCGCGGTAGGAAGAGCTATGCCTGGGCGTCCTCGGGGATCGACACCAGCCAGCGCGTCTCGCGGCGCGGGCGGAGATACAGGGCCCAGTACAGGGTCGCCGCCGCCGTGATGCCGCCCGTCCACAGGAGGTAGCTCGTCTCCTGCTGGCTGAGGATGTACGCCAGGACAGCGATCAGCACGATCGGCATCGCCGGCCACAGGGGCATGCGCCACGCGGGGGTGTGCTTGTGGGTGCCGCGGCGGGAGAGGAGGGCCGCCACCGCCACCAGGAGGTACATGCCCGTCACCGAGACGCCTGTGACGCCGTAGAGGGTGTCGAGGTTGACGAAGCACAGGAGGGCGCCGGGGACGCCCACCGCGAGGGTGGCGACCCAGGGGGAGCCGAAGCGGCCGAGTTTCGAGAAGACGTTGTTGACCGGCTGGGGCCAGGCCTTGTCGCGGGCCGAGGCGAACAGGACGCGGGAGTTCTGGATGACCATGACGATGCCCGCGTTGATGATCGCGAGGGCCACGCAGAGGCTGACGAAGGTGCCGACCGCGGAGTTGGACCAGGCGGTGACCATGGAGCTGATGTCGCCGCCGGTGAGGGTGGCGAGGTCCGAGGCGCCCATGGTGATCGCGACCACCGGGACCAGGATGATCACCGTGGAGATGGCGAGGGTGGCCAGGACGGTACGGGCGACGTTGCGGCGCGGGTGCTCCAGTTCCTCGGAGAGGTAGACCGCGGTCGAGAAGCCCTGGGTGACGAAGAGGGCGATCGCCAGGCCGGAGACGACCAGCATGGCGGTGACCGTGTCCGTGTGGCCGTTCGAGCCGGTCACCTGCATCGAGGTGAGGCTGCCGAGGCCGCGCTCGCTGTGCGCGAAGCCCAGGACCGCGACCACGCCCGCCGCGATGACCTCCAGGACCAGGAAGATGCCGGTGATCCAGGCGTTGGCGCGCAGGTCGAGCAGGCCCGCGAGGGTCGCCAGGAGCATCACGCCGGCGCCCGCGATCGACGGGTCGAGGTGCACGACCGGGGCGAGGTAGTCCGCCGTGCCCATCGCGATCACCGGCGGGACGATCATCACGACCAGGAGGGAGAGGACGAAGACGAGCCAGCCGGCGAGGCGGCCGGCCATCGTCGAGACCATGGCGTACTCGCCGCCCGCGCTGGGGATGAGGGTGCCCAGCTCCGAGTAGCAGAACGCCACGGCGATACAGAGGAGGGAGCCGATGGCGATCGTCAGGGCGGTGGCGGTGCCGAGGGAGCCGAACAGGTCCGGGACGACCACGAACAGCGTGGAGGCGGGCGTCACGCACGAGAGGGTCAGCAGGGTCCCGCCGACCACCCCGATGGAGCGCTTGAGCTTCTGGGGACTGCTGTCCGCTGCCTCTGCGACGTCGGTGGCGACAGGGCGGAGCGTGTCGGTCATGCGGCTGGGTCCGATCGACTCGTGGAACTGAGGGTGAGGCTCGGGAGCGCTATCGCCTCCGGCGGATCGCGTTCTGGGTGTCTTCGTCCGCTCCCGGCGCTTGAATGGAACCCCGACGAAAACCGGTGCGTCAATGGCCTTTGGTCTTCGGAATTCGTTGCCGAAAGGCCCTTTCCCGCGCGTTAACGTTGCGTCAAGGCCAACAACGAGCGACTTTCGGGGGTGCGGTAACCGCAGCGCGGGGGCATAAAAAAATGGGGCCGTCCGTATATCGGACGGCCCCGTCAGGGCATCAGGTCACGCTCAGTGGTTGCGCGGAAAGCCCAGGTCGACGCCGGAGGGGGCGTCCGCCGGGTCGGGCCAGCGGGTGGTGACGACCTTGCCGCGGGTGTAGAAGTGCGTGCCGTCGTTGCCGTAGATGTGGTGGTCGCCGAAGAGCGAGTCCTTCCAGCCGCCGAAGCTGTGGTAGCCGACGGGGACCGGGATCGGGACGTTCACGCCGACCATGCCGGCCTCGACCTCCAGCTGGAAGCGGCGGGCGGCGCCGCCGTCCCGGGTGAAGATCGCGGTGCCGTTGCCGAAGGGGGAGGCGTTGATCAGCGCCAGGCCCTCCTCGTAGGTGTCGACGCGCAGGACGGTCAGGACGGGGCCGAAGATCTCGTCCTGGTAGGCCTTCGCCGAGGTCGGGACCTTGTCGAGCAGCGAGATGCCGATCCAGTGGCCGTCCTCGAAGCCCTCGACCGTGTAACCGGTGCCGTCCAGGACGACCTCGCAGCCCTCGGCGGCGGCACCGGAGACGTAGGAGGCCACCTTGTCGCGGTGCACCTTCGTGATCAGCGGGCCCATCTCGGAGGCCGGGTCGTTGCCCGGGCCGATCTTGATCTTCTCGGCGCGCTCGCGGATCTTGTCGACCAGCTCGTCGCCGATGGAGCCGACCGCGACCACGGCCGAGATGGCCATGCAGCGCTCGCCCGCGGAGCCGTAGGCCGCGGAGACCGCCGCGTCGGCGGCCGCGTCCAGGTCGGCGTCCGGGAGGACCAGCATGTGGTTCTTGGCACCGCCCAGCGCCTGCACACGCTTGTGGTTGGCGGCAGCCGTGGTGTGGATGTAGCGGGCGATCGGGGTCGAGCCGACGAAGGAGACCGCCTTGACGTCCGGGTGCTCCAGCAGGCGGTCCACGGCCACCTTGTCACCGTGTACAACGTTGAAGACACCGTCCGGCAGACCCGCCTCGGCAAGCAGCTCGGCAATCTTGATCGACGCCGACGGGTCCTTCTCCGACGGCTTGAGCACGAAGGTGTTGCCGGTCGCGATGGCGATCGGGAACATCCACATCGGGACCATCGCCGGGAAGTTGAACGGCGTGATACCCGCCACCACACCCAGCGGCTGGCGGATGGACGAGACGTCCACCCGGCTGGCCACCTCGGTCGACAGCTCGCCCTTCAGCTGCACGGTGATCCCGCAGGCCAGATCCACGATCTCCAGGCCGCGCGCGACCTCGCCCAGCGCGTCGGAGTGCACCTTGCCGTGCTCGGCGGTGATCAGCTCGGCGATCGCGTCCCGGTTCGCCTCCAACAGCGCCCGGAACCTGAAGAGGATGGTGGTCCGCTTGGCGAGCGAGGAGGTGCCCCAGGAGGCGAAGGCGTCCTTGGCGGCCTGTACCGCCGAGTCCACCTCCTCCACCGAGGCGAACGCGACGTTCGTGGTGACCGCGCCGGTCGCCGGGTCGGTGACCGGCCCGTAGTTCCCCGACGCGCCTTCGACGGTCTTGCCGCCGATCCAGTGGTTGACGATCTTCGTCATGCCCAGTTACTCCTTTTACAGATGGCGGCGTCGGGTAGAGACGTGCCGTTCGTACAGCTCACGTGCCTTGACCGCCGACGGTCGGGTCGCGGTCTCGGCCACAGGTACATCCCACCAGGCCTGCGCCGGTGGCGGGCCCGACACAGTGTCGGCCGTTTCGGTCTCGACGTAGACACATGTGGGCGTGTCGGTCGCGCGGGCCTCGGCGAGCGCCTCGCGCAGGTCCGAGACGGTCTTCGCGCGCAGCACCCGCATGCCCAGGCTGGCCGCGTTGGCGGCGAGATCCACGGGCAGTGGGGCACCGGTGTACGTGCCGTCGTCGGACTGGTAGCGGTAGGCGGTGCCGAAGCGCTCGCCGCCGACCGACTCGGACAGCCCGCCGATGGACGCGTACCCGTGGTTCTGGATCAGCAGGACCTTGATCGCGATGCCCTCCTGCACGGCGGTCACGATCTCGGTCGGCATCATCAGGTAGGTGCCGTCGCCGACCAGCGCCCAGACATTGCGCTCGGGGGCGGCCAGCTTCACGCCGATCGCGGCCGGGATCTCGTAGCCCATGCAGGAGTAGCCGTACTCCAGGTGGTACTGGTCCCGCGAGCGCGCCCGCCACAGCTTGTGCAGGTCGCCGGGGAGGGAACCGGCCGCGTTGATGATGATGTCGCTCTCGTCCACCAGGGCGTCGAGGGCGCCCAGCACCTGCGGCTGCGTCGGGCGTACGTCCGGTTCGTCGGCCTCGTAACAGGCGTCGACGCGCTGCTCCCAGCGCTCCTTGTCCTCCGTGTACTCGGCGACATAGGAGGCGTCGACCCGGTGCTCGTGAACCTCCAGCGCCTGGGTCAGCTCGGCGAGGCCGCTGCGCGCGTCCGCGATCAGCGGCGCCCCGGCCAGCTTGTGGCCGTCGAAGGGCGCGATGTTGAGGTTGAGGAAGCGGACTCCGTCGCCGGTGAACAGGGTGCCGGAGGCGGTGGTGAAGTCGGTGTACCTCGTCCCCACCCCGATCACCAGGTCGGCGGTGCGGGCGAGTTCGTTCGCGGTCGCCGTGCCGGTGTGCCCGATCCCGCCGACGTCCTGGGCGTGGTCGTGCCGCAGGGAGCCCTTGCCGGCCTGGGTGGAGGCGACGGGTATCCCGGTGGTCTCCGCGAACTCGGCGAGGACCTCCTCGGCCCGGCTGTGGTGGACGCCGCCGCCCGCGACGACCAGCGGCCGCCGCGCGTCCCTGATCGCCCGCACGGCCTCGGCGAGTTCGGCCGGATCGGCACCTGGACGTCGTACCGCCCAAGTGCGCTCGGCGAAGAACTCGTCCGGCCAGTCGTGGGCCTCGGCCTGAACGTCCTGTGGCAGAGCCAGAGTCACGGCGCCGGTCTCGACGGGGTCGGTCAACACCCGCATCGCCTGGAGGGCCGAAGGGATCAGCTGCTCGGGGCGGTTGATCCGGTCGAAGTACCTCGACACCGGGCGCAGGCTGTCGTTGACCGACACGTCGCCGGCGTACGGGACTTCGAGCTGCTGGAGGACCGGGTCGGCGGGGCGGGTGGCGAAGACGTCGCCGGGGAGGAGCAGGACCGGGAGGTGGTTGATCGTGGCGAGGGCGGCGCCCGTGACGAGGTTGGTGGCGCCCGGGCCGATGGAGGTCGTCACCGCGTGGGCGGAGAGGCGGCCCGACTGTCGCGCGTAGCCGACTGCCGCGTGGACCATGGACTGTTCGTTGCGGCCCTGGTGGTACGGCATGACATCCGCGTACTCGATGAGCGCCTGGCCGATGCCCGCCACGTTGCCGTGGCCGAAGATGCCCCAGGTGGCGTCGATCAACCGCCGCCGTACGCCGTCGCGTTCGGTGTACTGGGCGGACAGGAAGCGGACGAGCGCCTGCGCGACCGTGAGCCTCGTCGTCGAGGTCGTCATCGGTAACCCTCCGTGTGGTCCGGGTGGAAGCAGATCCGCCACTCCCGCGTCTCACCCGGTCCCGCCATGACGTTCAGGTAGTACATGTCGTGGCCGGGCTGGGCGATGGACGGGCCGTGCCATCCGTCGGGGACGAGGACGGCGTCGCCGGAGCGGACCTCGGCGAGGACGTCGGATCCGCCCTCACGGGAGGGAGATACGCGCTGATAGCCGAAACCGTTCGGGCCGTCGACCTCGAAGTAGTAGATCTCCTCCAACTCGGCTTCCACGCCCGGCCGGTGCTCGTCGTGCTTGTGCGGCGGATACGAGGACCAGTTGCCGCCAGGGGTGATGACCTCGACGGCGATCAGCTTGGCGCAGTCGAAGGCGTCGGCAGAGGCGAAGTTGCGGACGTGCCGCAACTGCGTGCCGCTGCCGCGCTCTTCGACGGGGACCTCCGGCGCGGGGCCGTAGCGGGCGGGGAGTCGTCGCTCGCACTTCGCTCCTGCCAGGGCGAAGCGGCCTCCCGCGCCGGAGGCGATCTGGACCTGGGTGTCCCGGGGTGCGTACGCGAAGTCGGTGACCGACGCGAACACGCTTTCCCTGCCCAGGAGTTGGAACCGTTCATCCGCTATTTGCACGGTACATCCGCCTTCCAGCGGAAGCACGATCCACTCGCTGTCACCGGTGGTGAAGGTGTGGGTGCCGTCCGGCCCCAGCTCGACGACGCGCAGACTCGAGTACTCCCAGCCGGCCTTCTTGGGGTCGACGTCGAGCACGTAGTTGGCGTCGGTGGTGGCGCCTCGCGGAATGTACAGCTCCGTACTGCTCATGCGGCCCTCACAGCAGTCCTACGGCGGTGTCCACGGCGGCGGCCACGTCGCCGTCCGCCGGGTACAGCAGCGAACGTCCGACCACCAGGCCGCGCACGGTGGGGAGTTGGAGGGCGCCGCGCCACTTCTCGTACGCGCCGTCCTGGTCGTCACCGACCTCGCCGCCCAGCAGCACGGCGGGGAGGGTGGACGTCTCCATGACCTCAGCCATGTCGTCGGGGTTCTCGGTGACGGGGAGCTTCAGCCAGGTGTAGGCGGAGGTGCCGCCCAACCCGCTGGCGATGGCGATGGACTTGGTGACGGCCTCGGCGGAGAGGTCGTTCTTCAGCTTGCCCTCGTCGGTGCGGCGGCTGATGAACGGCTCGACGAACAGGGGGAGTCTGCGCGCGGCCATGTCGTCGATGGCGCGGGCGGTGGACTCCAGGGTGGTGAGGGAGCCCGGGTCGTCGTAGTCGATACGGACGAGCAGCTTGCCGGCGTCGAAGCCGAACCGCTCGATGTCCTCGGCGCGGTGGCCGGTGAAGCGGTCGTCGAGTTCGAAGCTGGCGCCCTGGAGGCCGCCGCGGTTCATGGAGCCCATGACGACCTTGCCGTCCAGGGCGCCGAGCAGCAGCAGGTCGTCGAGGATGTCGGCGGTCGCGAGGACGCCGTCCACGCCGGGGCGGGAGAGCGCCAGGCAGAGGCGTTCCAGCAGGTCGGCGCGGTTGGCCATGGCGAACTTGCGGTCGCCGACGCCGAGCGCGCCGCGGGCCGGGTGGTCGGCGGCGACGATCATCAGGCGGCCGGAGTCGCCGAGCAGCGGTCTGCGGGTGCGGCGGGCGGCGGCCTCGGCGACGGCCTCGGGGCGCTGGGCGCGCAGGCGGACCAGTTCACCGACGTCGACGCTCTTCGGCGCCGTGGGCGTCACGGCCGTATCCGTGCCGCCCGTCTCGTCGTCCCCGGCCCCGTGGACCCGGCCGGCCCTCACAGGACCGCTCCGGCCTTGAGGGCGGCTTCGATCTCGTCCGGGGTCGGCATCGCGGAGGAGCACTCCAGGCGGGAGGCGACGATCGCGCCGGCCGCGTTGGCGTGCCGCATGATCGTCTCGATGTCCCAGCCCTCCAGGAGGCCGTTGCAGAGGGAGCCGCCGAAGGCGTCGCCGGCGCCGAGGCCGTTGAGGACGTTCACCGGAAGGGGTGGCACCTCGGCCGACTCGCCCTTGCTGTTGACGGCGAGGACGCCCTTGGGGCCCTGCTTGACGACCGCGAGCTCGACACCGGCGTCCAGCAGCGCCTGCGCCGCGGCCTGCGGTTCGCGGACACCAGTCGCGACCTCCACCTCGTCGAGGTTGCCGACCGCGACGGTGGTGTGGCGCAGGGCCTCGGTGTAGAAGGGGCGGGCCGAGTCCGGGTCCCGCCAGAACATCGGGCGCCAGTCGAGGTCGAAGACCGTCGTGCCGGCCTTGGCCCGGTGGGCGAGGGCCGCGAGCGTCGCCGTACGGCTGGGCTCCTCGCTCAGGCCGGTGCCGGTGACCCAGAAGATACGGGCGTCCCGGACGGCGTCGAGGTCCAGCTCGTGGGCGTCGATCTCCAGGTCCGGGGCCTTGGGCTGCCGGTAGAAGTACAGCGGGAAGTCGTCCGGCGGGAAGATCTCGCAGAAGGTGACCGGGGTGGGCAGGCCCGGGACCGGGGTGACCCAGCGGTCGTCCACGCCGAAGCCCTGGAGGGCCTCGTGCAGGTAGGCGCCGAAGGGGTCGTCGCCGGTGCGGGTGATGACCGCGGTGCGGCGGCCGAGGCGGGCCGCGGCGACCGCGACGTTGCTGGCCGAGCCGCCGAGGAACTTGCCGAAGCTCGTCACCTGCGGCAATGGGACACCGGTCTGGAGCGGATACAGGTCCACCCCGATCCGTCCCATGGTGATCAGGTCGTACGCCATCGACTTCCCTTCGTTACGGCTCTCCCCCGCGTTTGTAGTCCCGAGCCCCGAGCCCTGTCAATGTTTTGTCCAGACATTCGGACGAGACCTTGACAGCGCTTACCGCTGCCGCGGAGGCTGGCCGCCATGAACGCACCCGCGCCCCAGTCCTCACTGTCCCGCATCCGGATCGGGTCGGCTCCCGACTCCTGGGGTGTGTGGTTCCCCGACGATCCCCAGCAGGTCCCCTGGCAGCGGTTCCTCGACGAGGTGGCCGGCTCCGGGTACGAGTGGATCGAGCTTGGCCCTTACGGGTACCTGCCGACGGATCCCGCGGTGCTGACCGAGGAGGTCACGCGCCGGGGGCTGAAGGTGTCGGCCGGGACCGTCTTCACGGGGCTGCACCACGGCGAGTCCGTGTGGGACAAGACGTGGGCGCACGTCGCCGACAACGCGGTGCTCGCGCAGGCCATGGGGGCGAAGCATCTGGTCGTGATCCCGTCGTTCTGGCGGGACGACAAGACGGGCGAGGTGCTGGAGTCCGACACGCTGACGCCGGAGCAGTGGCGCAATCTCAGCTCGCTGACCGAGCGGCTGGGGCAGCGGGTGCAGGAGGAGTACGGCCTTCAGATCGTCGTCCACCCGCACGCGGACACGCACATCGACAGCGAGGAGAACGTCGTACGGTTCCTGGACGCGACGGATTCCTCGCTCGTGTCGCTGTGTCTGGACACGGGGCACTACGCGTACTGCGGTGGGGACAGCGTCAAGCTGATCGAGACGTACGGGTCCCGGATCGGGTATCTGCATCTGAAGCAGGTGGATCCGGAGATCCTGGCGGACGTGCGGGCGAAGGGAACGCCGTTCGGGCCCGCTGTTGCGCAGGGTGTGATGTGTGAGCCGCCTGCCGGTGTGCCCGCGTTGGGGCCCGTGCTGGAGGCTGCGGGGCGGCTGGACGTGGATCTGTTCGCGATCGTCGAGCAGGACATGTATCCCTGTGCGCCGGACAAGCCGTTGCCGATTGCTCAGCGGACTCGGGCGTTTTTGAGGTCCTGCGGGGCGTAGTTCGGCTGCGGGTGCGTGGGGGCTTGTCGCGCCCGCGCGGCGGAGCCGCAAATTGATACTGTCCCGCGCCCCTAGGCGCCTCCCTGTGGGCGTAGGACTATAAGTGCATGTCGGAAGCTGTGCGACGCAGGTCGGGACAAGGGGCCTGGGGGTCCTGGGAGACCGTGCTTGCCCGGCCCGATCCTCGGTTGCGGCCCGGCGTGATCAGTTATCGCGGGCTGCGGCTCCGCCTGGACCGGCCCCGGCGGCGGTTGGAGGCTCCCATCGGGGCCGCGACCCTGTTGCTCGGGTTCGAGGAGCCGGTCACTGTCACCCGCATGGGTCGGCCCCCGGCGACTCTCGTGTCCGTGTTCGCCGGGCCCACGACCACCCCCGCGCTCGGCGAACACAATGGGCGGTTGTCGGGGATCGAGGTGTTGATGACTCCCTGGGCGTCCTTCGGGCTCTTCGGGACTCCCTTGTACGAGGTCATCGACCGGACCATCGATCCCGATGATCTGCCCCATGCACTGGGGACCCGGCGGAACAGCAGTGTCCGTGAACTCTCCACGGCGCTCGCCTCCCTGCCCACCTGGGAGCAGCGGTTCGGGCTGCTCGATGACGTGTTGGTGCGGTGGTCCGAGGCCGGGACCCCCAGTTCGGGGCGCGTGGTGGCCGCCTGGTCGGAACTCGTACGGACCTGGGGTGCCGTTCCGGTGCGGTCGCTCGCCGATGAAGTGGGGTGGAGCGTACGGCAGTTGGAGAACCGGTTCCGGGAGCAGATCGGACTGGGGCCGAAGGTCGCGGCCCGGGTGCTGCGGTTGCAGCGGGCGCGGCGGCTGCTGGCGGCGGGGCACGGGCAGGCGGAGACCGCGGCCATGTGCGGGTTCTACGACCAGGCTCATCTCAGCGGGGAGTTCCGCACGATGACCGGCTGCACCCCGCGCGAGTTCACCATGGCCCGGGGTGTCGCGCCGGTCTCGCAGCCCGGGGTGCCGGCCGCCGACCGGATGGCAGGGGAGGCCACGAGCCTCTTGCTCACGTCTGCCCGGAGTGCGGTTTTCTCCAAGACCGGCCGGGTGCGGTCCGTGCACGCTGATCGTCGTCCGGCCGGTTGATCCCCGGACAGCGGTCTCCCACGGCCACAGCACAGCCAAGGGGGGCGGGGGAGCCGGTGGGCCGGGCCCGGCGCAGCGGGTCCGGCCCACCTCGCCGGACCGTCTCGCCTTGAATGTCAACGCGCCGCGCCTTTGAGCCCGCGTACGCCCTTGCTGCACTCGTGTCACAAACGCCCCCCTTGTGTCACACATGTCGCGTGTACGCGGGTCCTGCGTCACACCCCGTGCACAGGCCCTGACCTGCCCTCACTCTCCGTCGTTCACGGGGCACACGCTTTGTGATCGCCAGCGCAGCGCCCGGCTCCCCCGACGGCCACCCCCCGGCCGCCCCCGCGGTGCGCGCAGGGAGGTGCAGCCCATGACCGACCGACGGCTCTGGTCCTACAAGGAGATCGCGGCGCACATCAAGGTGCAGCCCGACACCGTGCGCTCCTACCGCAAGCACGGGCTGCTGCCCCCGCCCGACCACGTCGAGGGCGGCAAGCCCTTCTGGTACGCCGACACCGTGCGGAAGTGGGTGGCGTCCCGGCCTGGCAACCGCGGGCGCAGAGAGGACTGACGAGGATTCGGACGAGGACGACTTCGGGTGCCTGTGCGCTGCGGCGCCGGCACCCGTTCGTCATGGGTGCTCTGTGGATCGGGCGGCCCGGGGCCGGGTCGAGTACGGCGGCCGCGCTCACGGCGAGCGGGAAGAAGCAGGAGTTCCCGATGCCGTCTGCGAAGAAGAGCTTGGCGACGGAGAAGCAGCGGTCCTCGGGCGCGGGCCGAGGACCTGTTCGCCGTAGTGCTCGGCGACGAAGCGGATGCAGGTGTGCCGGTGCATGGCGGCCTTGGGGGTGCCGGTGGTGCCGGAGGTGTAGAGCCACAGGGCCGGGGAGTCCAGGCCAGCGCGGGGATCGTCGGGCAGTCCCGGCCCGAACGGGAGCACGAGGAGACCTGCGAGAAGCTGCGCGGGGGCGCGGCGCATCTGGTGCCGGCGGCAGTGCCAGTGCCGGCGTCGGTGCCCTCGCGGCGCCGGGTCCGCGGGGTGGAAGTCGCCGATCCGGATGGGGCATCCGACCTGGAGGAGACGTCCGACCCGGTCTCCAGGTGACGGTCGCGACGGCGAGTCGACCTCAGGCCCAGGGTTCGATGACCGTCACCCCCGCTCCAGGTGCCGTGCCCATCGCGGCCAGCGCGGTGGGGGTCGCGTCCAGGGTGATGGTGGAGGTGACCAGCAGGTCCGGTCGCAGTACGCCCGCCCGTACCAGCTCCAGCATCGCCGGGTAGGTGTGCGCCGCCATTCCGTGGCTGCCCAGGATCTCCAGCTCCAGGGCGATCGCGCGGGCCATGGGGACGGGGGTCGTGCCGTCCGCCGACGGGAGCAGGCCCACCTGGACGTGCCGGCCCCTTCTGCGCAGGCCGTTCACGGAGGCGGTGCAGGTGATCGGCGACCCCAGGGCGTCCAGCGACAAGTGGGCGCCGCCGCCGGTCAGTTCGAGGATCGCCGCGGCCGTGTCCGGCGTCCGCGACGCGTCCACGCACTCCGTCGCGCCGAACTTCCGCGCCAGGTCCAGGGCTTGGGGTGACACGTCGACGGCCACCACCCTCGCGCCGGACGCGGCGGCGATCATCACGGCGGAGAGGCCTACGCCGCCGCAGCCGTGCACCGCGACCCACTCGCCTGCGGCGGCCCTGCCCTGCTGGACCACCGCCCTGAACGCCGTTGCGAAACGGCAGCCCAGGGAGGCGGCGGTGGCGTAGGACATGCCGTCCGGGATCGCGACCAGGTTCACGTCGGCATGGTCCAGTGCCACGTACTGGGCGAAGGAACCCCAGTGGGTGAAGCCGGGCTGTGTCTGCTGTTCGCAGATCTGGTGGTTGCCGGAGGCGCATGTCGCGCAGGTGCCGCAGGCGCAGACGAAGGGGACGGTCACTCGGTCGCCGGGGTGCCAGTTGCCTACGCCTGGGCCGACGGACTCGACTGTGCCTGCGAGTTCGTGGCCGGGGACGTGCGGGAGGGTGATGTCGGGGTCGTGGCCCTGCCAGCCGTGCCAGTCGCTTCGGCAGAGGCCGGTGGCTTCTACGCGGACAACCACGCCGTGGGTGGGTGGGTGAGGGTCGGTGACTTCTCGTACCTCAGCCGGTTCGCCGTATTGTTCGAAGACCACCGCTCGCATCTGCCATCCCATCGCCGTTTTCGTCTGCGGGTTCGTCGTGGCTGGTCGCGCAGTTCCCCGCGCCCCTGAAGGGGCGCTCCTGCTCACCCTCGCTCAGACCGAACCGCTCGTGGAACCTGCGCAGCGGGCCCGGCGCCCACCAAGTCGCCCTGCCCGTCAGGCGCATCACCGCCGGTACCAACAAGCTCCGTACGATCATCGCGTCCATCAGGACCGCCAGGGCTATGCCCAGGCCCAGCATCTTGGTGTTGGTGACCCGGGACGTGCCTATCGCCACCATCACCACCGCCAGGATCACCGCCGCCGCCGTGATCAGGCCGCCCGTGCGTTGCAGGCCGTGGCGGACCGCCTCGTTGTGGTCACCCGTGCTGTCGTACTCCTCCTTGATGCGGGAGAGCAGGAAGACGCCGTAGTCCATGGAGAGGCCGAAGGCCACGCAGAACATCAGGACCGGGAGGGTCGTCTCGATCGAGCCGGGGCTGGTGAAGCCCAGGAGGGAGGAGAGGTGGCCGTCCTGGAAGACCCAGACCACGGCGCCGAACATCGCCGTCAGGCTGAGGGCGTTCAGGACCACCGCCTGGATCGGGATCAGGACGCTGCCGGTCAGGAGGAAGACCAGGATCAGGGTGACGATCGCTATGAAGGCGGCCGCCCAGGGGAGGCGTTCCCCTATCGCGTGCTTGGAGTCGACCAGGACCGCCGCCGTGCCGGTCACCTTGGTGTCGAAGGGGGCGTCGGTGGTGCGCAGTTCGCCGACCAGGTGCTGGGCCGTGTCGTCCACCGACTCGCCCTTCGGGAGGACCGTGAAGTAGGCCGCGTCTCCCTTCACCAGCGGGCCGTCCACGCGGAGGACTCCGGGCAGGGCCGCTATCCGGTTCTTGTAGGTCGCGTACTGCGCCTGGGTCGCCTTTCCTTCCGCCAGTACTTCGAGGCCGCCGCCCGGGTTGCCGGGGAAGCCGTCGCGGATGTGCTGCTGGACCACGTGCGACTGGGCGGTGGAGGGCAGTTGGCGGTCGTCTGCGGTGCCGAACTTAACGCCCAGGAAGGGTAGGCCCAGGACGATCAGGACCGTCGTCGTCGCCACCGCGAAGAACGGGGCCCGGCGCATCACCAGGGTGGCCATGCGCGCCCAGGTCGTGCCCTCCTCGCCGGAGGTCCTGGGCGGGCGGCCGCGGCGGAACAGGCGGCGCAGGTCGAGGGAGTCGACCCGGTGGCCGAGGAGGACCAGGGCGGCGGGGAGGAGGACGAGCGCGGCTGCCGCGGCCAGCAGGACGACCGCTATACCCGCGTACGCGAAGGAGCGCAGGAAGTACTGCGGGAAGAGCAGCATCGCGGCGAGGGAGACCGCGACGGTCAGGGCCGAGAAGAGGACCGTGCGGCCGGCCGTGCGGAGGGTGGTGCCGACGGCCGTCAACGGGTCGGACCCTGTGGTCAGTTCCTCTCGGAAGCGGCGGACGATGAAGAGCGCGTAGTCGATGGCCAGGCCCAGGCCCAGGGCCGTGGTCAGGTTGATCGCGAAGACCGAGACGTCCGTGAACTCGGTGAGGCCGCGCAGGACCGCGTTCGTGCCGATGATCGCGACGATGCCGATGCCCAGCGGGAGCAGGGCCGCGATCGCCGAGCCGAAGACCATCACGAGCAGTACGAGGGTCACCGGGAGGGCGATCATCTCGGCCTTGGCCAGGTCCTCCTTGATGATCGTCTGCATGTCGTGGCGCACCGCGACCAGGCCGCCGACCCTGACCTCCACCGGGCCGTGGGTGCCCCGGTAGTGCGGGGCGATGCGGTCCAGGGTGTCGGCCGCCGCCTTCTCGTCTCCCGAGATGTGCGCCGCTATCAGCGCCTCGTGACCGTCCTTCGCGCGCAGCTCGGGCGACTTGGACCGCCAGTAGGAGCCGACGCCCGTCACGCCCTTCTCGCCGGCCAGCCGAGCGGTCAGGCGCTCGGCCTCGGCCGCGACCCCGGGGGCGTCGACCGAGGAGTCGCCCGAGTCGACCAGGAGCAGGAGGTTCGGCTGGGAGGCCGGGAACTCGCGCTCCAGGGCCTTGGTCGCGTACGTCGACTGGGCGGCCGGGTCCTCCCAGCCGCCGCTGCCGAGACGGTCGGCGACTCCGCTGCCGGCCATCACGGCGAGTGCCGTGATGAGCAGGGCCAGGAGCAGGGACAGTCGCGGGCGGGCCGTGACGAAGCGGGTCCAGCCTCCGGGCCTCGGGGGCTTGTTGACTTCGGTCATCCTGCGGTGTCCCCTTCTTCGTGGCACCATGAAAGTGCAAATACGAGAGATCGCTCGCGTTTCAGCTGGATCCAGAATGCGAGCGAGCACTCGTGTTTGTCAATGACGTTCGGAGAGCTGGGGATAACGCGTGTCCGAGAACGAGCAGAAGGAACAGCCGCGGCGCCGCCAGGCCCGCGGCGAGCGCCGTATCGCCCAGCTCCTCGAAGCGGCCGCGAACGTCTTCTGCACCACCGGCTACACCGCCGCCAGCACCAACGCGATCGCCCGCGAGGCGGGCGTCTCACCGGGCACGCTCTACCAGTTCTTCCCGAACAAGGAAGCGATCGCGATCGAGCTGGGCGAGCGGCTGATGCACGAGATGCGGGAGACGTACGGCGAGGCGCTCGCCCCGGTCGACCCCGCGACCCCGCTCGAGGAGGCGGTCGGGGCGGCCGTCGACCGGTTCATCGCCTTCAACTGCGACCACCCGGTGTTCTTCGCACTGATGCACGGGCCGGACATGCCGGGCCGGATCACCGAGGAGCACGACGCCCTGCACGCGACGCTGCTCGCCCGGATCGAGGACCTGCTCGGCAGCTTCCTGCCCGAGGCGCCGCCCGCCGACCTCACCCGCACCGCGCAGGTCTGCCTCGGCGTCTACAAGGCGGGCCTGGAGCTGATCCTCGCCCACGAGGGCGCCGAACGGGACGCCTACGTCCGGGAGTTGAAGCACGTACTGATCCGCTACCTGGAACCCCTGGTCGGCGACCGCCTCGGCCGCACGGAAGCGGTGACCACCGCCCGGTCCACCTGACGGGCGACCGCGCCGCCGACCACCTAAAGTTCCGATAAATCCACCCTGCACCAGTACGAGTGGATTTGCCGTGGCCCACCCCCCACCCCCGCCGCCCGGCGCGCCCCGCGCCCGCACCCCCGGACCGCAGAAACCCCCGCCGACGTATCCCCGGATCCGGCCCGGCCTGTGGAAACACGGCCTGGGCGGCGGGCTCGCGCTGTGGGTGCTGACCGCGCTCGTCATGTACGCGCGCTCGGGGTCCTCGGCACCTCGGTCATGGAGTACTACCTCCTGCACCCCTCCCTGTGGATGTTCGTCGGCGTCGGTCTCATCGAGGAGGCCGTGAAGCTGGGCGCGCTGATGCTCGTACTGCGCCGGCAGGTACGGATCCGGGGTATGCGCGCGGGACTGGTGCTCGGCGCGACCGTCGGCTTCGGTTTCGCCGCGCTGGAGAGCCGGGACTCGACGCACGGCATCGCGATCTGGCTGGTGGCGCGGCCGGCCGGAACGGATCTGGACGGACAGTTGTTCGCCCAGGGATACATCCCGCGGCCGACCGAGCGGCGGCCGGCGCGGCGCGACCCTTCTTGGAGAAATACCCCCTAGGGGTATAGTGTGGGGAGTACGGGAACCGATCGTGGGTCCCGTCCGCCCCACCCGCCTCCACGAGGAGAACGACATGACCGCCCAGACCGACACCCAGGGTTCCGTCACCACCGTCTACAAGGTGACCGGGATGAGCTGCGGACACTGCGAGGGCTCCGTCTCCGGCGAGATCTCCGAGCTCCCCGGTGTCAGCTCGGTGAAGGCGGTCGCGTCCACCGGCGAGGTCACCGTCGTCTCCGAGGCCCCGCTCGACGAGGCCGCGGTGCGCGCCGCGGTGGACGAGGCGGGCTTCGAGCTCGTCGGCACGGTCTGAAACCTGTTCCTCGACCGGGCCGTGCCGACCAGCTGATACTGGATCCGTACGGTCCGGTCCGATGTCTGGAGTCCGGACATGACCAGCACGACCACAGAGTCACCGATAGCCGAGCCCGCGGAAGTCGAGCTGCTGATCGGCGGAATGACCTGCGCCTCCTGCGCGGCCCGCGTCGAGAAGAAGCTCAACCGCATGGACGGCGTGACCGCCACGGTGAACTACTCGACGGAGAAGGCGAAGGTCAGCTACCCCGCGGGCATCCAGGTCGCCGACCTGATCGCCACCGTGGTGAAGACGGGGTACACGGCCGAGGAGCCCGCGCCGCCGGTACCGGAGGAGACCCCTGCGACCGATGAGGACCCCGAACTCGCCGCCTACCGCGAGCGGTTCACGGTCTCGGCGCTGCTGGCGGTCCCCGTGATCCTGCTCTCGATGATCCCGGCCCTCCAGTTCGACAACTGGCAGTGGCTCGCGCTCACCCTCGCCGCGCCCGTGGTCGTCTGGGGCGGCCTGCCCCTCCACCGGGCCGCCTGGACGAACGCCCGGCACGGCGCCGCGACCATGGACACGCTGGTCTCGGTCGGCACGCTGGCCGCGTTCGGCTGGTCGCTGTGGGCGCTGTTCTTCGGCGACGCGGGCATGACCGGCATGCACGACGAGTTCCGGCTGACCGTCTCGCGCATGGACGGCGCGTCCACGATCTACCTCGAAGTGGCCGCCGGGGTCGTCGCGTTCATCCTGCTCGGCCGCTATCTGGAGGCCCGCGCCAAGCGCCGCTCGGGCGCCGCGCTCAGGGCACTCATGGAACTGGGTGCCAAGGACGTCTCCGTGCTGCGCGCCGGCCGCGAGGTCCGCGTCCCCGTCTCCCAGCTGGCCGTCGGCGACCGCTTCGTCGTACGCCCCGGCGAGAAGGTCGCGACCGACGGCACCGTCGTCGAGGGCGCGTCCGCGGTGGACGCGTCGATGCTGACGGGTGAGTCGGTGCCGGTGGACGTGACGGTGGGCTCCACCGTCACCGGGGCGACCGTGAACGCCGGCGGACGGCTGGTCGTCGAGGCCACGCGCGTGGGCGCCGACACACAGCTCGCGCGGATGGCGAAGCTGGTCGAGGACGCGCAGAACGGCAAGGCGGAGGTGCAGCGCCTCGCCGACCGCATCTCGGCGGTCTTCGTGCCGATCGTCATGGCCATCGCGCTGGGCACCTTCGGGGTCTGGTTGGCCGTGACCGGTGACACGGTGTCCGCGTTCACCGCGGCCGTCGCGGTGCTGATCATCGCCTGCCCGTGCGCGCTGGGCCTGGCCACGCCGACCGCCCTGATGGTCGGCACCGGCCGCGGCGCCCAGCTCGGCATCCTCATCAAGGGCCCAGAGGTACTGGAGTCCACGCGCCGCGTCGACACCGTCGTACTCGACAAGACCGGAACGGTCACCACCGGCCGTATGACCCTCCAGCAGGTGTACGTCGCCCAGGGCGCCGACGAGAAGGAGGTGCTGCGGCTCGCGGGCGCCGTCGAGCACGCCTCCGAGCATCCGGTCGCCCGGGCGGTCGCCGTGGGCGCCGAGGAGCGGGTCGGCGGGCTCCCCGAGGTCGAGGAGTTCGAGAACGTGCCCGGTCGCGGCGTGCGCGGGCGCGTGGAGGGCCGCGAGGTGGCCGTCGGGCGACTCGCCGAGTACACCGCGACGCTTCCCGAGGAGCTGGCCCGCGCCAAGGACGAGGCCGAGCGGGGCGGTCGTACGGCCGTCGTGGTCGGCTGGGACGGGGTGGCACGCGGTGTCGTGGCCGTCGCGGACGCGGTGAAGCCGAGCAGCGCGGAGGCGGTGCGTTCGCTGCGCGCGCTGGGGCTGACGCCGGTGCTGCTGACCGGGGACAACCGGGCCGTCGCGGAGGCGGTGGCGCGGGAGGTCGGCATCGAGCAGGTGATCGCCGAGGTGCTGCCCGAGGACAAGGTGGACGCCGTACGGCGGCTGCAGGGCGAGGGGCGGGTCGTCGCCATGGTCGGGGACGGGGTGAACGACGCGGCCGCGCTGGCCACGGCCGATCTGGGGCTCGCGATGGGCACCGGGACGGACGCGGCGATCGAGGCCGGCGATCTGACGCTGGTGCGCGGGGATCTGCGGGTGGCGGCGGACGCGATCCGGCTGTCCCGGAAGACGCTGTCGACCATCAAGGGCAACCTCGTGTGGGCCTTCGGATACAACGTGGCGGCGCTGCCGCTGGCCGCCACGGGGCTACTCAATCCGATGATCGCGGGGGCCGCGATGGCCTTCTCTTCGGTGTTCGTGGTCACGAACAGTCTCAGATTGCGGACGTTCCGCTGAACAGCGGGAAAGTTACCGGCGGTTAGGCCCAAGTCGAGACGAAGGCCCCCTTGGAGTCCTGGGCCGGGCTCACATAAGCTCTTCACAAGGCTCGCGCATCATCCTTACGCTTGGGCCCCGATCATCGCACCGGGGCTCTTGCGTATCAAACGGACAAATGCAAGAGACGCAGATCACAGTGATGTGAACGTAACCATCGAAGGGGTTCGAAGGTCTAAGTTGACGATGTCAGGGAGCGTCTTGGGGGGCGCGAACTGGCATCTGAGGATGTCTTGGGGGACTTCCTCAGAGTTGCGTTGCCGGGGCACGTACTTCGGGAAGCTTTGAGCGGCCCTCCCGAGCGTGCGTTGTCCCGGCAGACCGCACACAGGAGTAGTACGAGGAGTTTTGCTCGTTCTGCTCAATCGCAGTACAGATTGTTCGAACCATGCAGTACAGACAGCGATTCAGGCGCTGTCCTCTCAGCGCCCGGCCGGATCCCGTGGGGGGAATCCGCACCGGGACATGGGAAGGCGCCCTGGACGTCGGCCCGTGGGGGGACTGACGCCAGGGCGCCTTCTACATTCCGCGTGCGTGCTACGACCGCGCGCCTACGGGGCACCACGAAGGGCGCCCCTCGACAGCAGCTGTCAGCGCTCCTCGACCGGTACGAAGTCGCGCTCGACCACGCCCGTGTAGATCTGGCGGGGGCGGCCGATGCGGGAGCCGGGCTCCTTGATCATTTCGTGCCACTGGGCGATCCAGCCGGGGAGGCGGCCGAGGGCGAAGAGGACCGTGAACATCTCGGTCGGGAAGCCCATGGCGCGGTAGATCAGGCCGGTGTAGAAGTCGACGTTCGGGTAGAGGTTGCGCTGGACGAAGTACTCGTCCGAGAGCGCGTGCTCCTCCAGCTTCAGCGCGATGTCCAGCAGCTCGTCGGACTTGCCGAGGGCCGAGAGGACGTCGTGCGCCGCCGCCTTGATGATCTTCGCGCGCGGGTCGAAGGACTTGTACACCCGGTGGCCGAAGCCCATCAGGCGAACGCCGTCCTCCTTGTTCTTCACCTTGCGGATGAAGGAGTCGACGTCGCCGCCATTGGCCTGGATGCCCTCGAGCATCTCAAGCACCGACTGGTTGGCGCCGCCGTGCAGCGGGCCCCACAGCGCGTTGATACCGGCCGAGATCGAGGCGAACATGTTGGCCTGCGAGGAGCCGACCAGGCGGACCGTCGACGTCGAACAGTTCTGCTCGTGGTCCGCGTGCAGGATCAGCAGCTTGTCGAGCGCGGCGACGACGACCGGGTCGAGGTCGTACTCCTGCGCCGGCACCGAGAAGGTCATCCGCAGGAAGTTCTCGACGTAACCGAGGTCGTTGCGCGGGTAGACGAACGGGTGGCCGATCGACTTCTTGTACGCGTACGCCGCGATCGTCGGGAGCTTGGCGAGCAGCCGGATCGTCGAGAGGTTGCGCTGCTTCTCGTCGAAGGGGTTGTGGCTGTCCTGGTAGAACGTGGACAGCGCCGAGACGACCGACGACAGCATCGCCATCGGGTGGGCGTCGCGCGGGAAGCCCTTGTAGAAGTTCTTGACGTCCTCGTGCAGCAGGGTGTGCTGCGTGATGTCGTTCTTGAACACGGAGAGCTCGTCGACGGTCGGCAGCTCACCGTTGATCAGCAGGTAGGCGACCTCCAGGAAGGTGGAGCGCTCCGCCAGCTGCTCGATCGGGTAGCCGCGGTACCGGAGGATGCCCGCCTCGCCGTCGAGATAGGTGACGGCGGATTTATAGGCGGCGGTGTTCCCGTAACCGCTGTCCAGTGTCACCAGACCGGTCTGGGCGCGGAGCTTCCCGATGTCGAAGCCCTTGTCGCCGACGGTGCTGTCGATCACCGGGTAGGTGTACTCGCCGTCGCCGTACCGCAGTACTACAGAGTTGTCGCTCACGTCTTCCCTCACCGACGTAGTGCCTCATCTTCGAGGTTGCCCTGACTGTCTCTACCATCCCCCAATTGGCTCAGGAGAGTGCACTCGGGGTCGACCATCGGGCCTATCGGCGGCACTGAGTGCCGCCAACTTGCTCATCCTGCCCCCTGTCCTGCCCATCCGGAAGAGCTCTGTGACCTTCACGACTCATTTGATCGATCATTTTTCGAGATGAGTCACAGTCGAGTCGCGCCGAGCCGGAAGTCGAGCGCCGTACACCGCCGCCCCGCCGACACCGTGCGTACCGCCTGCCCGATCGCCTTCCGCGAACCGACCAGCACGACCAGCTGTTTGGCGCGGGTCACGGCCGTGTACAGCAGATTCCGCTGGAGCATCATCCAGGCGCCCGTGGTGACCGGGATCACCACGGCGGGATATTCACTCCCCTGCGAGCGGTGAATGGTCACGGCGTACGCGTGGGCCAGCTCGTCCAGCTCGTCGAATTCGTACGGAACCTCCTCGTCCTCGTCCGTCAGCACCGTGAGGCGCTGGTCGACCGGGTCGAGCGAGGTGACAACGCCCACGGTGCCGTTGAAGACACCGTTCTTGCCCTTCTCGTAATTGTTGCGAATCTGGGTGACCTTGTCGCCGACGCGGAAGACCCGGCCGCCGAATCTCTTTTCGGGGAGGTCGGGACGGCCCGGCGTGATGGCCTGCTGGAGCAGCCCGTTGAGGTTTCCGGCGCCCGCGGGGCCTCTGTGCATGGGCGCGAGGACCTGCACATCCCGTCGCGGGTCCAGCCCGAATTTGGCCGGAATCCGACGGGCGGCGACGTCCACGGTGAGCCGCCCGGCCTCCTCCGTGTCGTCCTCGACGAAGAGGAAGAAGTCCTTCATGCCGTCGGTGACGGGGTGTTGGCCGGCGTTGATCCGGTGCGCGTTCGTCACCACCCCTGATTGCTGGGCCTGCCGGAACACGCGTGTGAGCCGGACCGCCGGGATGGGCCCGCCGTCGGCGAGGAGATCGCGGAGCACTTCCCCCGCGCCGACGCTCGGCAGCTGGTCGACGTCTCCGACGAAGAGCAGATGGGCGCCGGGCGGTACGGCCTTCACCAGCTTGTTGGCGAGGAGGAGGTCCAGCATGGAGGCCTCGTCGACGACCACCAGATCGGCATCCAGCGGACGGTCCTTGTCGTACGCCGCGTCGCCGCCGGGCTTCAGCTCCAGCAGGCGGTGGACGGTGGAGGCCTCGGCGCCGGTGAGTTCGGCGAGGCGCTTGGCGGCGCGGCCGGTGGGGGCGGCGAGGACGACCTTCGCCTTCTTGGCGCGGGCCAGCTCGACGATCGACCGGACGGTGAAGGACTTGCCGCAGCCGGGGCCGCCGGTGAGCACGGCGACCTTCTTCGTCAGCGCGAGCTTGACGGCGGCCTCCTGTTCGGGGGCGAGGTCGACGCCGGTGCGGTCCTTGAGCCAGCCCAGCGCCTTGTCCCAGGCGACGTCGTGGAAGCCCGGCATCCGGTCCTCGTCCGCGCGCAGTAGGCGCAACAGCTGGGCGGAGAGGGAGAGTTCGGCGCGGTGGAAGGGGACGAGGTAGACGGCGGTGACGGGGTCCGAGCCCGGATCGGGGCCGGGGACCTTTTCTCGTACGACACCGGGGTCCTCGCCATCCTCGGGCGGCGCGGCGAGCTCGGCGAGGCACTCGATGACAAGGCCTGTGTCGACCTGGAGCAGCTTCACCGCGTCGGCGATGAGCCGTTCCTCGGGGAGGAAGCAGTTGCCCTGGTCGGTGGCCTGGGAGAGGGCGTACTGGAGGCCCGCTTTGACGCGCTCCGGGCTGTCGTGCGGGATCCCGACGGACTGGGCGATCTTGTCGGCGGTGAGGAAGCCGATGCCCCAGACGTCGGAGGCGAGGCGGTACGGCTGGTTCTTGACGACGGAGATGGAGGCGTCGCCGTACTTCTTGTAGATCCGGACCGCGATGGAGGTGGAGACCTCGACGGTCTGGAGGAAGAGCATGACCTCCTTGATCGCCTTCTGTTCCTCCCAGGCGTCGGCGATCTTCTTGGTGCGCTTCGGGCCGAGGCCGGGGACCTCGATGAGGCGTTTGGGCTCCTCCTCGATGATCTGGAGGGTGTCCAGGCCGAAGTGCTGGGTGATGCGGTCGGCGAAGACCGGTCCGATGCCCTTGACCAGGCCCGAGCCGAGGTAGCGCCGGATGCCCTGGACCGTGGCCGGGAGCAGTGTCGTGTAGTTCTCGACGGTGAACTGCTTGCCGTACTGGGGGTGCGAGCCCCAACGGCCTTCCATGCGGAGGGACTCACCGACCTGGGCACCCAGCAGCGCGCCGACGACGGTGAGGAGGTCGCCGGCGCCTCTTCCCGTGTCTACGCGGGCGACCGTGTAGCCGTTCTCCTCGTTGGCGTAGGTGATGCGTTCGAGTACGCCTTCGAGCACGGCCAGTCGCCGTTCACCCGTGGGGTCCCCCGCCTGTTGAGCCATGATCCGACGGTACCGGGGAGGTCTGACACCCAGGGGCCAGATGGACGGCCGGGACGTCCTCACGCGTGGCCAGGGCCGCGGCGGCGGCCAGGTGACCCAGGCGCAGGCCGGCCTCGGAGGTGCGGCCTTCGAGGACGGCGGCCAGGTAGCCGGCGGCGAACGCGTCACCGGCGCCCACCCGTTCGACGATCCGGGCGGCTGGGGCGGGGACGAAGGCCTCGGTGCCGTCGGCGCCGTACGCCGTCGCGCCGTACCCGTCGTCCTTGACGACGAGAGTGCGGCCGGGGTCTCGCGATCCGAGCAGGTCGCGGACGGCTGCGGGGGTGCGGGTGCCCCACAGGGTCTCGGCCTCGTCGCGGCCGACGAACACCAGGTCGGCGGCGCGGGCCAGTTCGAGGAGGACGGGGGCCGCGTCGGTCGGGCGGCCACGCCACAGGGACGGGCGGTGGTTGACGTCGAAGGAGACGAGTGGGCCGGGGACGGCCCGGCGGACGACGAGACGGTCGACGAGTTCGGCGCAGCCGTCCGAGAGGGCGGGAGTGATGCCGGAGAGGTGGAGGATGCGGGCGTGCCGGAGGAGGGGCAGGGCGGCCAGATCCGGGCCCATGGCGGAGGCGGCCGAGCCTCGGCGGTAGTAGTGGACGCCGGTGCCTGCGGGGCCGGGGTCCTTGAAGTAGACGCCGGTCGGCCGGTCGGGGTCGGTCCGGACGGCCGAGACGTCCACGCCCCGGTCGGCCAGCTCGTCGAGTACGCGTCGGCCGAGCGGATCGTCGCCGACCCGGCCGAGCCAGGCGGCGCGGTGCCCGAGGGCGGCCAGGGTGCAGGCCACGTTGGACTCGGCACCGCCGACGGAGAGGGCGAGGGTGGTCTGGTGGGCGAGGGGGCGGGCGGCGTCGGCGGGGCTCAGGACGGCCATGGTCTCGCCGATGCAGACCACGTCCGTACCGGTGCCGGCGCCCGTGCCCGTGTCGTCCCCGGCACCGCCCCTCACGTGTCCAGGACCCGGTGCAGGAACTGCTGGGTGCGCTGCTCGGCCGGGCTGCCGAACACCTGCTCCGGAGGCCCCTGTTCGAGGACCACGCCGCCGTCCATGAAGACGACACGGTCGGCGGTGTCCTTGGCGAAGCGCATCTCGTGGGTGACGACGACCATGGTCATGCCGTCCTCGGCGAGGGAGCGCATGACACCGGTGACCTCGCCTACGAGTTCGGGGTCGAGGGCGGAGGTCGGCTCGTCGAAGAACATGATCGCGGGGTCCATGGCGAGCGCGCGGGCGATGGCGACGCGCTGCTGCTGGCCGCCGGAGAGCTGGGCGGGATAGGCGTCGGCCTTCTCGGAGAGCCCGACCCGCTTCAGGGCGGCCCGGCCGCGCTCCTCGGCCTCCGCACGCGGCAGCTTGCGCACCTTGAGCAGGGCGAGGGTGACATTGCCGAGGGCCGTCTTGTGCGGGAAGAGGTTGAACTGCTGGAAGACCATGCCCACATGGCCGAAGATCTCCGGGGCGCGCCCCCGGTCGTGCAGCGGTACGCCGTTCACCCACACCTCGCCGCTGTCGGCGCGCTCCAGGTCGCACATGATGCGCAGCAGGGTGCTCTTGCCGGAGCCGCTGGCGCCGATGAGGACGACGACCTCGCCGGGTTCCACGTCGATGTCGACGCCCTTGAGGACCTCCAGGTCGCCGAAGCGCTTGTGGACGCCGGACAGGGAGATGCGGGCGGGGGTCACCGCCTGCTGCTGCGCGGCGGGGTCGGTGATCATCATGCGGTGACGGCCTTTCGCTCCATGTGCCGCACGAGCCGCGACAGCGGGTAGCAGATGACGAAGTAGAGGACGGCGACGGCGAGGTAGGAGGTCGCCGGGTCGCCCATGCGGTCGATGACGGCCTGGCCCTGGCGGACCAGTTCGACGTAGCCGATGACCACGGCGATGGAGGTGTCCTTGATCAGGGAGAGGTACTGGCCGACCAGTGGCGGCAGCACGATCGCGCGGGTCTGCGGCAGTACGACGCTCACGAACGTACGCGCCCGGCCCAGCCCCAGCACCCGCGCCGCCTCCCACTGGCCGCGCGGCACGGCTTCGATGCCGGCCCGGAAGATCTCGGCGATGTAGGCGCCCTGGTAGAGGGTGAGGGCGAGCAGGGCGGCGCCGAAGATGGTGATGCCGAAGCCGCTCAGGTAGGCGGCGCCGAAGTAGATGAACAGCATCTGGATGAGCAGCGGGGTCCCGCGGAAGACCTCCAGATAGCCGCGGGCGAGCTGGGCCAGCACCGGGAGGCGGCTGGTGCGGATCGCGGCGACGACCAGGCCGAGCAGCGTGCCGGTGGCGATCGCGGCGAGCGAGAGCTGCACGGTGGACCACAGCCCGGACAGATACAGCTCGCGGTTGGACCAGATGAGAGACCAGTCCATCTCAGGCCTCCTTCGGGGCGGGCGGAGTGGGCCGGGCCGGCAGCAGACGTCGTACGGCGCTCAGCGCGCGCGGCCGGGCGGCGGGCCGCAGCGGGGGCTTGAAGGCGACGCGGCCGACGAGCCCCGCCACCACGACCACCGCGTTGGTGAGGACCAGGTAGAGGATCGCGGCGATGCCGAAGACCTGGACGGTCAGCAGGGTGCGGGAGTTGATGACCATGGAGGTGCCGGTGAGTTCGGGCACCGAGATGGCGGAGAGCAGGGACGAGCCGAGGATGATCTGCACCAGCTGGTTGACGACGGCCGGGTAGACGTTGCGCAGCGCCTGCGGGAGTACGACGTGCGCGAAGGTGCGGGCCGGGCTCAGGGCGAGCACCCGGGCGGCCTCGCGCTGGCCGCGCGGGACGGCCTGGATGCCGGCGCGGAAGATCTCGGTGAGGTAGGCGCCGACGTTCACGCCGAGGGCGAGCACGCCCGCCTCCACCGGGCTGAGCCGGAGCCCCGCCGAGGGAAGGGCGAAGTAGGCGACGAACATCTGTAGCAGCACAGGGGTGTTGCGGATGACCTCGACGTAGACGGCGGCGGGTGCGCGCAGCACGCGGAGACGGGATCCGCGGGCGAGCGCGCCGAGCAGGCCGAGGGCGAAGGCGAGCACGAAGGCTTCCAGCGACAGCCGCAGGGACAGCCAGGCGGCGTCCAGATAGGTGGGCCAGTCCCGGAGGGCGTAGCTCCAGTCGACGAACATGGGACTCCTCCCGGGGCGGCGGAAGCGGGAAGGATCCCGCCGCCCGACCGGGACTCAGTGGGTCAAGGTGAGGACCGAGGTGAAGGTCGAGGTCAGTAGGAGGGGTTGAGCGGGTACGGGCGGCTGACGCCGAACCACTTCTTGTAGAGGTCGGCGGCCTGCCCGGAGGTGTTGAACTCCCGCAGCCAGGTGTTGACCCACTGAAGCCAGGTGGCGTCGCCGAGCGGGACGCCGATGCCGTTGTACTCCAGCGGTACGACGGACTCCTTGGTGACCTTCAGCGAAGGGTCCTGCTTGGCCTGGTAGTTGAGGAAGTTGGAGTCCTCGACCATCGCGTCGGCCTGGCCCTGCTTCACCGCGAGGACGGCGGCGGACGAGGTGTCGTACTCCTGGATCTTCGCCTTGGGGTTGCCGGCCTTGACCGCGTCGCCGTTGGTGGAGCCCTTGGTGACGGCGACCGTCTTGCCGGTGAGGTCCTTGAGCGTGTCGATGCCGCTGGACTTCTTCACCAGCAGTACCTCGCCCGCGACGATGTACGGGTCGCTGAAGGCGACCTGCTTCGCCCGCTCGGCGGTGGTCGTGAAGTTGCAGACCACCGCGTCGACCTTCTTGGTCTGGAGGTTCGGGATGCGGTTGGCGGAGGTGGTGTCGACGATGTGCACCTTGACGCCGAGCGCGGTGGCCATCGCGGTGGCCACGTCGACGTCGAAACCCTGCGGCTTGTTGTTCTTGTCCATCGAGCCGAACGGCGGGAACGTCAGGCAGCTGGCCACGTTGAGGGTGCCGCGCTTGACGACGTCCTGGAGCGTCGAGGACTGCGAGCCGGAGGCCGAGCCGCTGGTGCCCGCGGAGGCGGAGGTGCAGGCGGACAGGGATGCGACAGCGGTCACACCGATACAAATCGCTACGAGATTGCGGGTACCGTGACGAAATCTCATCACATGAGTTCCCTTCCGGGAGGGTGCGAGGGGAGCCGGGAGGCGGGGGGCCGGGGAGCCGAAAAGCTGAAGAGCGTCGAAGAGTGTCCTGCAATGCAAAACGACGTTTCGCATTGCGTTGGCGAGAAGTTAGCCCGGACCCCCGGGACCGTCAACGGTGGATTTCAATATGTAACATTCAGTTTTGCAATGCAGTACGGTAGGGTGCGCCGCGTGACCCGAGACGACACCCCGGACTCCCCCGAGCCCCGCCGCAACTCCTCGTCCTCCCTGCGGCGCGCGCTGAGCATCCTGATGTACCTGGCCGAGGACGACGGCCATCCGCACGGCACGTCCCTCACGGACCTCGCGACCGGCCTCCAACTGAGCAAGAGCACGGTCCTACGGCTCCTCGCCCCCCTCCGCGACACCCGCCTGGTCGACCAGGACCCGGAGAACGGCCACTACCGGCTCGGCCCGCAGAACGCCCTGCTCGGGCAGGTCTACCTGGAGCGCCTCGACATCCGCCGCACGGCGTCCCCGCTGCTGCACCGGCTCGCCCAGGACGCGCGCGAGGCCGTGCACCTGGTCAGCTTCGACCCGCCGGAGATCGTCTACATCGACAAGGTGGAGAGCCCGCAGGCGGTACGCATGCACTCCCGCGTGGGCGGACGCCAGCCGGCGTACTGCACGGCGACCGGCAAGGCGTTCCTCGCACACGCGGCCGACGACGTCCTGGACACGGTCCTCGCGGCGGGCCTCCCCGCCCGCACGCCGGCCACCATCACGTCCCCGGACCAGCTCCGCGCCGACCTCGCGGTCATCCGCGAGCGCGGTTACGCCATCGACGACGTCGAGAACGAACTCGACATCCGCTGCGTGGCGGCTCCCGCCTTCAACCACGCGGGCGCGGTGGTCACGGCGATCAGCATCTCGGGGCCGGCGTCCCGGGTGACGCATGAGCGCCTGCCGGAGATCGGGCGCCGGGTCACGGAGACGGCACGGGAGCTTACGGAGCTGTTGGGCGGGATTGCGCCGACGTCTTGATCTGCCTCAGGGGCAGGGGTGTTGGTCCTTCTTCAGGGCTTCGAGGAAGGTGGTGAAGGTGGGGGTGGGGAAGGTGAGGGTGCCGGTGGTGGGGGTTTTGGAGTCGCGGACGGCGGTGTGGGTGGGGGAGTTCGCTATCTCCACGCAGGCGTTGCCGTCGTCGGGGCCTGAATAGGACGACTTCCGCCAGTTGTCCATGGGGTGCCTCACAGCTCTTTCGCCAGCCGGTGGATGAAGTCACGCGACCGTTCGGAGTCGAGTGACACAGCCTCCACCTTACGGAAGCGCGTTCGAAAGGCGCTGAGCTGTGCCTCGGAGTCGATGAAGGCGGAGCCATGGGGCACGTCGCGTACGACCGTGTCCAGCTTGGGGAGGGGGCCGCCGACATGCGTCATAGTGCTGGCCGCCCTGCCGAAACCGTCCAGGTCGAACGGGATGACTCGCACGGTGATGTTCTCGGCCCCGGAGAGCTCTGCGAGTTTCAGAAGCTGCGCTCGGGCGGCGGCCCGGTCGCTGACCCGGATGCGTAGGGCGCACTCGTGGATCACCAACTCGTACGGGATGGTGAACCGCTGGCGTTGCAAGCGGTGACGTAGACGCAACTCGAGTTCGCCATCGGTGAGTTCGGGCACCCTGGACGAGAAGACGCCGCGGGCGTAGTCCTCCGTCTGCAGCAGGCCCGGAACGTACAGGACCGCCACCTCGCGCATGAATGTGGCGTGGTGCTCCAGTTCCGCCAGGTCCAGGAACGACGTGGGCAGCAGCCCCCGGTACTCCTCCCACCAACCACGCGTCCGATCGCCGGCCATCGCGACCAGGGCGTCGATGAATTCCGCGTCCGTACAGGCGTAGTGGGATGCGAGGCGTCGCAGCCGCTCCTCGCTCACGCCCGCGAGTCCGGACTCGATGTGGCTCATCTGCGCGCGATTCGCCCCGAGCAACGCCGCCGCCTGGATGGCAGTAAGGCCCGCAGCCTCACGGAGCCTGCGCAGTTCGACGCCCAAGCGCATCTGACGTGCGGTTGCTTCGCGCCTCAGGGGCATCAATTGCTCCTCGTTCGGGTCGGATTACGCGATCGGCTTGCTTGGTCACACATGTTAGCCCTACCGTCGGTGACGCGACGCACACTCTGCGGAAGTGCACCGCTCCGTCCTGCCCGCTCCGACGGCCGCGGCGATGCCACCGCCAACTACCCCTCACCCAAACGGAGTTGACGCATGCCCGAAAACGAGCCCGAACCCTGGGAGTACTGCCTCTCCATCCCCAACGACCCCCGCGCCGTCACCGTCAGTCGCCGCACCCTCCGCCTGATCCTCACCGCGCACGGACTGATCGGCCTCGTCGACGTCGCCGAACTGCTCGCAACGGAGCTGGTGACCAACGCCGTACGCCACACAAAGGGCCCCGCCGCGCTACGAGTCCGCTGGTCGCCGCCCGGCACGCTGCGGATCGGCGCGTGGGATGCCGACCCCGAACCGCCCGAGCCACCCGTGCCGTTGACGCGGCTGGGCGAGGCGGAGGCCGGGCGAGGGCTGCTGCTGGTGCGGGCCTGTGCGGACGTATGGGGGTGGCATCCGCTGTCGAGACACGGCAATCGGGGCAAGTACGTGTGGTGCGAACTTGCCGGTTGCTCAGCGCAGGACGGCCGTCAGTAGGTCTGTGCCCAGGGTCGTCAACTCGGGCAGGTTGACGGTGTATTGGACGTAGCGGCCTTGGCGTGTGGCGGTGAGCAGGCCCGCGTGGCGCAGGACGGCGAGGTGGCGGGAGACCTCCGGGGGTGAGAGTTCCCAGGCGTGGGCCAGTTCGCCGTTGGTGTGTGGGCCGCGGGCCAGGGTTCGCAGGAGTCGGAGGCGTACCGGGTGGGCCAGTGCTTCCAGGCGGAGGGTGACCGTTTCCAGCGGTACCGGGTCCGACGGGGTCGGCTCGGCCACCGGGTACTGCACCACCGGCCGCCAGCCGCGCGCGTGCACCGCCACCAGGTGCGGGCGGCCGAAGACGCTGGGGATGAAGGTGACCCCGGTGCCGTGCGCGGCGGTCGCGTTGTCCTGGAGCTTGTCCACGACGATGCAGTCGCCGTCCGGTGCCAGGGTGACCGCCCCCGACACCGAGGTGAGTGCCGCTTCGATGCCCTGGCGCTTCAGCAGGTCGTTCTTCAGGCGGAGATCGGTGGCCAGTTGTGCGGCGACCCCCGTCCAGGCCGCGTCGAAGAACGTCTCGGCGCACTCTTCGAGGGTGTGGCGCACCCGCGCCCGTACCGCCGCCGGGTCCGCGAGCAGCCGTTCCGCGAACGCCTCCTGGAGTGCGCCGCGGGCCTGCGCCAGGTCCAGGGCCCGCTCGCGCGCGGCCGCGTCGGCGAGCGGCGACGACGCCGCGAAGTGGACCCGGCTGCTGCCGCACGTGGTGATGAGCGCGGCCGTCACATAGGTCTCGTCGTCGATCCGGTCGACGTCGTCCAGTTCTTCGGCGAGGGTCTGCCGCGGTCGGGCGGGGACCAGGAAGTCGGCTCGTGACGAGCGCCAGAGGAACTCCGCCTCCCGGAGTCGTTCGGCCAGCTCCGGCGGCATGTCGGACCAGACGTCCCCGGCCCAGGCGGCCAGGCGCGGGTGATGCCCGGGTTCGGCCAGGACGTGCAGCATCGCGGTCAGCTCGGCCAGCGGGGAGGCGGCGAACCGCAGCCGCTCGGCCGGCAGCCCGGAGATGTCGATGCGCAGCGTCATCACCCCAGCATCGCTGGTCGGACGGCCGGTGGCTGCGTCTGTTGACGATGTCCGTCAACCGGCGTGCCGCATCCGGCGGCCGACATGACCGTTGGCGCCATGCCAACCACCACCACGATCCGGCCCCGCGGTCTCGTACGTGCCTCCGGCGGCCCCCGCTACGCCGTCGCCCTCGCCGTGGACGCCCTCGGCACCGGCCTGCTCCGCCCCTTTCTGCTCCTCTACGGCGTGACCGTGCTCGGGCTGTCCGCGCCCGTCACCGGCACCGCCATGACGGTCGGCGTCCTCGCGGGTCTCGGCTGCATGCCGCCGGTGGGCCGGTGGCTGGACCGGGGCGCACGGAGCACGGTCGTGGCGGCGTCGATGCTGGTACGGGTGCTGGGAGTTGCCCTGCTGCCGGCCACCCCTACGGGGAACGTCTGGCTGTTCGCTGCTGCGGCGCTCTTCCTCGGCATCGGCAACCAGGCCTGGCCCGCCGCCCACGCCGCCCTCGTGGCCACGGTCGCCCACGGCCGGGATCGCGACGCCGCCCTCGCCGGGGGCCGCGCCCTGCGCAACGCCGGGCTGGGCGTCGGCGCACTCGTCGCCACCGCGTGCCTCACCGGCGGCACCACCGCACTGGAGGCCCTCGCCGTCGTCACCGGGCTCGCCTATCTCGCCGCGGCGGGCCTGGCGTGGTCGGTTCATGTGCGCGCCCGACCGGCGACGGCCAAGGACAGCCACCGGGACGACGAGCCCGCGCCCCGGATGCGCGCGCTGCTCGCCGCCAACGTGATCTACGTCTTCTGCCTCAACGTCCCCGAGATCGCGCTCCCGCTCGTCCTGGTGACACAGCTGCACGCCTCCCCGGTGTGGTCGGCGGCCGTCTTCGTGGCCAACACGGTGCTGGTGGTCACCATCCAGGTCCCGGTCACCATCCTGATGTCCCGCTTCCCCCGCCGGTCCGTGCTGGCCGTCGCCGGCGTGGTGCTCACCGCGTCCTACCTCGGCTTCCTCGCGGCCACCTCGCTGGGACACGGCTGGGGTGCCCCGGCCGTCGCCGCCGTGTCCGTGGTCTGCACCCTCGGCGAGATCGTCTACGCCGGCAGCGCCACCGCGCTCGTCACCGCCCTCGCCCCGGCGCACGTCCTGGGCCGCACCCTCGCCCGCTTCCAGCTCTCCACCGGCTTCGGCCTCGCCGCGTCCCCCGCGGTCATCACCGCCCTCGCACCCCACGGCCCGACCGCCCTCTGGGGCACCCTCGCCACCGCGACGCTCCTCTCCGCCGCCGCCGTCGCCCACTGAGCAGGCTCGATCACGAGGCACCGCGCGGCGGCCGAACCGGCCCCCGGGACCCGGTTGTTGTGGCGCCCCGGCCTCGGCATGATGGACGACGCCGTACACACGTAACAACGATGTCGGACCAGGACGGAAGCATGTCGGGAGATGTCTCGCCCATCGGGAAGTCCGCTGGGAACCCCTCCGGCGACGCCGGCCCGGCGCCCGAGTTGCGGGCCTCTCATGCGGACCGGGACCGGGTGGTCGACGTGCTGCGGGTCGCGGCGGGGGACGGGCGGCTGACCTCCGACGAGCTGGACGAGCGCGTCGAAGCCGCCCTGTCCGCGCGGACGTTGAGCGAACTCGCCCCGCTCACCGCCGACCTGCCGTCCGTCTCCGCCATGGCCGGCGCGACCGGCGTCGAGGTCAAGGACGTGGTCCGGATCGAGCAGGTCCACAGCGGGGCCATCGAGCGCGTGGGGCGCTGGGTCGTGCCGCGGAGAATGGAACTCGCGGTGACGTACTGCGAGGTGACGCTCGACTTCAGCGAGGCCGTGATCACGCACGACACCCTGCGGATCGACCTGGCCATGACCGGCAAGACCCTGACGCTCGTCACGCGGCCGGGGATCCTCGTCGACACCGACGGTCTGCAGCTCGTGCACACGAAGGTCAAGTCCCGTCCGGCTCCGACGGATTCCGGTGCGCCGGTCGTCCTGCGTGTGGAACTCGTCGGGCAGAAGGCGCACGGCCGTGTGGTGGTACGGCCCCCACGGCGGACCTTCGGCCAGTGGCTACTGCGGCGCAGGCCCGCGTTCCCCTCCACCGGCGACTGACTCCGCACCCTCTTCCGCCCCTTCCTCCGCCTCCCAGCGCAGCAAGTCCCCTGGCTGGCACTCCAGCACCTCACACAGCGCGGCGAGCGTCGTGAAGCGGACCGCCTTGGCGCGGCCGTTCTTGAGGACCGCCAGGTTGGCGGGCGTGATCCCCACCCGGTCCGCCAGCTCCCCCACGGACATCTTCCGCTTGGCCAGCATCACGTCGATGTCGACGGTGATCGGCATCAGATGACCTCGTTCAACTCGGCCTGCATCTGCGTCGCTTCGACATCCCGCGCGACCGCCTGGGCCAGCAGCATCCGCAGTACGAGCACGATGAGCGCGACCCCCAGGATGGCCAGGCCGATCCCGGCCATGATGACGCTGACGCCCGGGTCGTCCCGCTGGCCCGGCGCGTTGATGGCCGTGACGGTGAACCACAGGAGGGAGACCGCCACGATCGCGCCGATCACGATGTCCACGTACCGGAAGGCGGCGTGCGAGAACACCGTCCCGCGCCGCACCATCGTCACCAGCCGCCATACGCAGACCACGACGACCTGCGCCGACACCATGCCCAGGATCGTGATGACGCGGAACGCGGTCAGCGGGAGCTTCCCGTCCTCCGGATCGTTCCCGCCGACCAGCGTCCACACCATCCCCGCCTGCACGAACAGGGTGCCGACGAACACCACCCCGAGCACGGCACACAGCGCCCGCACCGCAAGCTTTCCCATGACCCACCCTTCCATCGAATTGCGATGGGAATCTATCGAATTTCGATAGCCAAGGCAAGGGGGGCAGGGGTGGCGTGATCGCCGCTAGCCTGCCGAGGCACCCCCCGTCGCGCCGTCCAGGTGCCTGATGACCGTGGGCACGTCGTCCTCCTCGGTTCTGCGGATCAACTCCAGGGCCGGTCGGACCAGGCCTCCCGGGCGGGCGATCAGCCGGGCCAGGACGGCTGCCCTGATGTCGAGGCGGTCGATCGTCGTCGCCTGCTGCTCCTCGGTCTGGCCGGCCAGCAGGACCGCGTTGTACCAGGCCTCCTCCCGGGACTGGCGGATGCTGAAGTCCAGGATCTGCTCGTCCGTGCGGCCGCCGACCTTGTCCAGCAGGGACATGAACGGCGACAGGGAGTCCACCGAGTCCTGCACCGCCAGCACCACCCTCGCGAGGATGTCGTTGATCAGCAGGAAGTCGTGGCGCAGCGCCCGGATGTCCGCGCCCGGGCTCGTGCGCGCCGCCGCCACGGCCAGGTCCAGGTTGATGTGCGCGTTCACGCCCAGCAGCAGGTGCTGGACGATGATCGTGTCGGCGTCGTCCAGCAGCCCGAACGTCTCCCGCCAGCAGCGCGGCCCACTCCGGTCCCGGCGCCAGGCGTCGTACGCCTCGAAGTAGCGGTTGCCGAAGTGCGTGTCGAAGCGGTCCATCCGGGCGCCGTCCTCGAACTGCCCGGCACGAATGGCGGCCCGGACCTCCACCGTCACCTGCCGGTACAGCGCCGCGAAGTAGCCGACCCGGTCACCGGCCCGGCGGGCCTCCCCCACGATCCCGACGAGACCGTCCACGACCTCGTCGATGTTGTCTGCCTTCATACCCAACTCCCTCTCCCGGCACGACAGTTCGGACCGGGCCCCGGCCGCTGCCCGTAGAGGCGATTAAAGCGCCGCCCCGCCCCCGCACACCGGCGAACATCACGATCCGGTCTCAAGGCCTTGCGTCACCGCCGTGTAATCGATTCCAATCCTCGATACACAGAGCCGTGTAATCGATTCCACGAGGAGGTGGGGCGGCGATGGCGAGCATCAAGGACGTCGCTGCCGAGGCGGGCGTCTCCGTCGCCACGGTGTCGCGGGTCCTGAACGACCATCCGTCGGTCAGCGCCGACGCACGTGCACGCGTGCTGGCCGCCGTCGAGGCGCTGGGCTACCGCCCGAACGCCGTCGCCCGTTCGCTGCGCACCGACCAGACCCACACCCTCGGGCTGGTCATCAGCGACGTGATGAACCCGTACTTCACCGAGCTGGCCCGATCGGTCGAGGAAGAGGCCCGCGCGCTCGGCTACAGCGTGATCATCGGGAACGCCGACGAGCGGCCCGAGCTCCAGGACCACCACGTACGGACGCTGCTGGACCGCCGTATCGACGGACTGCTCGTCTCCCCCACCGACGGCGGCTCGCCGCTCATGCTGGACGCCGCTCGGGCCGGGACGCCCATGGTGTTCGTCGACCGCTGGATCCCGGGCGTGGACGTGCCCGTGGTGCGGGCCGACGGGCGGGCCGCCGTTCGGGACCTCGTCGCGCATCTGCACCGGCTCGGGCACCGGCGGCTCGCGATCATCGCGGGGCCGGCGGCCACCACGACCGGACAGGAGCGTGTGGCGGCCTTCCGGGAGGCGCTCCAGGCGTACGGCCTGGATCTGCCCGACGCCTACATCGGGCAGGGCGACTTCCAGGCCGAGAGCGGGCGGCGGGTCACCGAGGGGTTCCTCGACCTGCCCGAGCCGCCCGAGGTCGTCTTCGCCGCCGACAACCTGATGGCGCTCGGCGCGCTGGACGCGATCCGGGCGCGGGGGCTGTCAGTGCCATGTGACATAGCACTGGCCGCCTTCGACGACATCCCGTGGTTCGTGCACACCGATCCGCCGATCACCGCGATCGCCCAGCCCACGGGCGAACTGGGCCGGGCCGCCGTACGCGCCCTGGTCGACCGCATCGAGGGACGGCCCCCGCAGTCCGTCACCCTCCCCGCCCGTCTCGTCGTCCGCCGCTCCTGCGGCGAGGACGCCATCCCAGTACGAAGGAGCAAGTCGTGAGCAACCGGGACGAGTTGCTGCGCATCGAAGGCATCCGGAAGTCCTTCCCCGGCGTGGTCGCGCTCGACGGCGTCGACTTCGACCTGCGCCGGGGCGAGGTGCACGTGCTGCTCGGTGAGAACGGCGCCGGCAAGAGCACGCTGATCAAGATGCTGTCGGGCGCCTACCACCCCGACGAGGGCCGCGTCCTGGTGGACGGCGAGGAGGTGCACATCCGCGGGGCGCAGGACGCCGAGCGGCTCGGCATCGCCACCATCTACCAGGAGTTCAACCTCGTACCCGACCTGACGGTCGCCGAGAACATCTTCCTGGGGCGGCAGCCGCGCCGCTACGGGATGATCGACCGGAAGACGATGGAGGCCGACGCCGAGGTGCTGCTCAAGCGCGTCGGGGTCAATGTGTCGCCACGCGCGCGGGTACGTGAACTCGGCATCGCGCGCCTCCAGATGGTCGAGATCGCGAAGGCGCTCAGCCTGAACGCGCGCGTGCTCATCATGGACGAACCCACCGCCGTGCTCACCTCCGAGGAGGTGGAGAAGCTCTTCGTCATCGTGCGGCAGCTGCGCGCGGACGGGGTGGGGGTCGTGTTCATCACCCATCACCTGGAGGAGATCGCCGCCCTGGGGGATCGCGTCACGGTCATCCGGGACGGGAAGTCCGTCGGGCAGGTGCCCGCCACGACCACCGAGGACGAGCTGGTACGGCTCATGGTGGGGCGGTCGATCGAGCAGCAGTACCCGCGTGAAGTGCCCGAGAAGGGCGGCGCGTTGCTCACCGTCGAGGGGCTGACCCGGGACGGGGTCTTCCACGACGTCGGCTTCGAGGTGCACGCCGGTGAGGTCGTCGGCATCGCGGGGCTCGTCGGGGCCGGGCGGACCGAGGTCGTGCGGGCCGTGTTCGGGGCGGATCCGTACGACAAGGGGGACGTGAAGGTCTCCGGGGCGCGGCTCAAGGGGCATGACGTCAATGCCGCGATGGCCGCGGGGATCGGCCTGGTGCCCGAGGACCGCAAGGGGCAGGGGCTGGTGCTCGACCAGACCGTCGAGGAGAACCTCGGGCTCGTGACCATGCGGGCCGCCACCCGCGCGGGGCTCGTCGATCTCAAGGGGCAGCACGAGGCCGCCGCGCGGATCGCCGGGCAGCTCGGGGTGCGGATGGCCGGACTCGGGCAGCACGTACGGACGTTGTCCGGCGGCAACCAGCAGAAGGTCGTCATCGGCAAGTGGCTCCTCGCCGACACCAAGGTGCTCATCCTCGACGAGCCGACCCGTGGCATCGACGTCGGCGCCAAGGTCGAGATCTACCAGCTGATCAACGAACTGACGGCCGCCGGGGCCGCCGTACTGATGATCTCCAGCGATCTGCCCGAGGTGCTCGGCATGAGCGACCGGGTGCTGGTGATGGCCCAGGGGCGGATCGCGGGCGAACTCGCCGCCGCCGACGCCACCCAGGACGCCGTGATGGCCCTCGCCGTCAGCAACCCCACGAACGAGAAGACCGAAACGGAGGCCAGCCGTGGCCACTGACACGCTCAAGAGCCGGGCGGGCGCCGGCAGCACCACCAGCGGCCTGCGCCGCCTGCTCCTCGACAACGGCGCGCTCACCGCGCTGATCGTCCTGGTCATCGCCCTGTCGGCGATGTCAGGGGACTTCCTGACCACCGACAACCTGCTCAACGTCGGCGTCCAGGCGGCCGTGACCGCCGTCCTCGCCTTCGGCGTCACCTTCGTGATCGTCTCGGCGGGCATCGACCTCTCGGTCGGCTCGGTGGCCGCCCTCTCCGCCACCGTCCTCGCCTGGAGCGCCACTTCGCACGGCGTCCCGGTCTTCCTCGCCGTGATCCTGGCCGTCGCCACCGGCATAGCGGCCGGTCTCGTCAACGGTTTCCTCATCGCATACGGCAAACTGCCCCCGTTCATCGCGACGCTGGCCATGCTGTCGGTGGCCCGCGGTCTGTCCCTGGTCATCTCCGAGGGCTCCCCGATCCCCTTCCCGGACTCGGTCTCGCACCTCGGCGACACGCTCGGCGGCTGGCTGCCGGTGCCGGTCCTCGTGATGGTCGTCATGGGGCTCATCGCGGCCTTCGTGCTCGGACGGACGTACATCGGCCGCTCCATGTACGCGATCGGCGGCAATGAAGAGGCCGCGCGGCTGTCCGGTCTCCGGGTCAAGAAGCAGAAGCTCGCGATCTACGCGCTGTCGGGTGTCTTCGCCGCGGTCGCCGGCATCGTCCTCGCCTCCCGGCTCTCCTCCGCGCAGCCGCAGGCCGCCGACGGCTACGAGCTGGACGCCATCGCCGCGGTCGTCATCGGCGGCGCCTCCCTGGCCGGCGGCACGGGCAAGGCGTCCGGCACGTTCATCGGCGCGCTGATCCTGGCGGTGCTCAGGAACGGCCTGAACCTGCTCAATGTCTCCGCCTTCTGGCAGCAGGTCGTCATCGGTGTCGTCATCGCGCTGGCCGTGCTCCTCGACACGCTGCGGCGCAAGGCGGGGGCGACCCCGCTCGCCGCCGCTGCGGGTGGCGGCAAGGGCAAGCAGGCGGGGACGTACGCGCTCGCGGCGGTCGTCACCGTGGCGCTCGTCGGCGCGACCTCCTTCCTCCACAACGGCGGTTCGTCCTCCACCACGCCGAAGATGGGCCTGTCCCTCTCCACCCTCAACAACCCCTTCTTCGTGCAGATCCGCTCCGGCGCACAGGCCGAGGCGAAGAAGCTGGGCATCGACCTGACCGTCACCGACGCGCAGAACGACGCCTCGCAGCAGGCCAACCAGCTGCAGAACTTCACCAGTTCGAACCTCGGCGCGATCATCGTCAACCCGGTGGACTCGGACGCGGCGGGCAACTCCGTGAAGGCCGCCGACAAGGCGAAGATCCCGGTCATCGCGGTCGACCGCGGCGTCAACAAGGCGACCGTGGACGCCCTTGTGGCCTCCGACAACGTCAAGGGCGGTGAACTCGCCGCGCGGACCCTCGGCGAGAAGCTGGGCGGCAAGGGCAAGATCGTGATCCTTCAGGGCCAGGCGGGTACGTCGGCCGCCCGGGAGCGCGCGGCCGGTTTCGCCGCCGGACTCAAGGCCTACCCGGGCATCCAGGTCGTCGCCCAGCAGCCCGCCGACTTCGACCGCACCAAGGGCCTCGACGTGATGTCGAACCTGCTCCAGGCCCACCCGGACGTCCAGGGCGTCATCGCCGCCAACGACGAGATGGCGCTCGGCGCGATCAAGGCGCTGGGCTCCAAGGCCGGCAAGTCGGTGCAGGTCATCGGCTTCGACGGAACTCCGGACGGCCTGACGGCCGTTGAGAAGGGCACGCTGTACGCGTCGGTGGCGCAGCAGCCGTCGCAGCTGGGCAGGATCGCTGTGGACAACGCGCTCAAGGCCCTTCAGGGCAAGAAGGTCGAGGAGACGGTGAAGGTGCCGGTGAAGGTGGTCACGAAGGAGAACGTGGCCGGCTTCAGCGGCTGACGACGGGGAACGGGCGGGCGGTCAGGGGGACCGTCCGCCCCAAGTCACTTATCTGGGGAGTTTCTCTCATGTACGACTACGACCTCCTGGTCGTCGGTTCGGCCAACGCCGACCTGGTGATCGCGGTCGAGCGGCGGCCGGCCGCCGGCGAGACGGTGCTCGGCGGTGACCTCGCCGTCCACCCCGGCGGCAAGGGCGCCAACCAGGCGGTCGCCGCCGCCCGCCTCGGGGCCCGTACGGTCCTGCTGGCCAGGGTCGGCGACGACACGCACGGCCGGCTGCTGCTCGACTCGCAGCGGGCGGCCGGGGTCGACACGGTGGGCGTGCTGGTGGGCGGGGCGCCGACCGGGGTCGCACTGATCACCGTGGACCCGTCCGGGGACAACAGCATCGTGGTGTCGCCGGGCGCGAACGGGAAGCTGGCGCCGGGCGACGTCCGGGCCGCCGCGAGCCTCTTCCAGGCCTCGAAGGTGGTCTCCACGCAACTGGAGATCCCGCTGGAGACGGTGGTGGAGGTGGTACGCAACCTGTCCGCCGAAAGCCGCTTCGTCCTCAACCCGTCCCCGCCCCGCCCGCTCCCCTCCGAGCTGCTGGCGGCCTGCGACCCGCTGATCGTCAACGAGCACGAGGCGAAGGTGGTCCTGGGCGAGGCGTGTGTCTCCGACCGACCCGAGGACTGGGCGCGCCTCCTGCTCGCCAAGGGCCCGCGCTCGGTCGTGGTCACCCTGGGCGCGGAGGGGGCGCTGGTGGCCTCCGCGGACGGGGTCGAGCGGGTGCCTTCGGTGAAGGTCGACGCGGTGGATACGACGGGTGCGGGCGACGCCTTCACGGCGGCGCTGGCGTTCCGGCTGGGCGCGGGGGCGTCGCTGGCCGAGGCCGCTGCCTACGCGGCCCGCGTCGGAGCGGCCGCCGTGACCAGGGAGGGCGCGCAGGTGTCCTTCCCGACCGCGCAGGAGGTCGAGGCACTGTGAAGAAGGCGGGGATCCTGAACCGTCATCTCTCCGGGGCGCTCGCCGAACTCGGCCACGGCGACGGGGTGCTGGTCTGCGACGCGGGCATGCCGATACCGGCGGGACCGAGGGTCGTGGACCTGGCGTTCCGGGCCGGGGTGCCGTCGTTCGCGGAGGTGCTGGACGGGCTGCTGGCGGAGCTGGTGGTGGAGGGCGCCACGGCGGCGCGGGAGATCCGCGCGGCCAATCCCTCGGCCACCTCGCTCCTGGAGGACGAGTTCCCGGACCTCGAACTCGTCTCGCACGAGAAGCTCAAGGAGCTGTCGGCGGGGGCGCGGCTGGTGGTACGGACGGGCGAGGCACAGCCGTACGCGAACGTGCTGCTGAAGTGCGGAGTGTTCTTCTGAATTCGAGGGGGCCCGATCCGTCGACCGGGCCCCCTCGGCTTTTCCCCTCCAACATCAGAACCCCCGCGATCCCCCCAGATCCCCCTCCAAGAGTCCTGATGCCAAGTACGACCCGCGAGGTGGGGGAAGGGTTGCACGGCATCCTGAGAATTTTTTCGGGGGGAGTCTGTGCAGCCTTCGGGCGGGGGCGCCGAGGCCGCTGGTTCGCTGACCAGCCGGTGATAAGTTCGGGCACGTGATGTCTGCGGGGGCCTTGAGTCGTACGGCGGCCAGTGGGACCGCGGTCGTTCTGAGTCGCGTCACCCTGGTCGGGGAGCGGCGGCGTATCGATCTCGTGTTGCCGGCGCGGGAGCCGGTCGGGGCGCTGATGCCCGAGATTCTGCGAGTGCTGGACGATGGCGCCGGTGAACGGCGGCTCGTGACCGTGGACGGGGCCGCGCTCGATCATGACAGCAGCCTTGAGTCCGCGGGTGTGCTGGACGGGGCGGTGCTGCGGCTCGTGCGGGTCGGGGGCGCTTCGTCCGAGGTGACCGACGGGCCCGTCGAGGGACCGGGTGCGGGGCGCGTCGCCGCGGGGGTGCTCGCGGTGGGCTGGGCCGGTGCGGCCGGCATGTTCGCCGGTTCCGCGTACGGGGCCGGTGTCGTCGCGGGTGTGCTGTTCGCCGTGGCTGTCGTCGCCGGACTCGCGGGGGCGTCGGTCGGGCGGGAGCCGCGTGGGCTCGGGGCGACCTTGCTGTGTGTCGCCGGGGTGCTGGGGGTGGTCGGGGGTTCCGCGCTCGCGGACTCCTGGGGGTGGTCGTTGCCGGCGCACGTGGCCGTGCTGTCCGCCGTGGGGGTCGTGACCCTCGTACTGCTGGGGCTCTTCACTGGGTTGGGGCGTGGCGGGCTGGTCGGGGCCGCCGCCGTGGCGGTCTTCGTGCTCGCCTGGGAGGCGGTCGTCGCCCTTCAGTCGGGGGCTTCGACGGACGTACAACAGGCGCGGGTCGGGGCGGTACTCGCCGTCGTGTCCGTCGTCGGCCTCGGTGTGCTGCCTCGGCTGGCGCTCATGGCCTCCGGGTTGGCGGGACTCGACGACCGGCGGGCCGGCGGGGTCTCGGTGAGCCTGCACCAGGCGTCCTCGGCGCTGGCCGCAGCTCATCGCGGGCTGGTGCTCGCCACGGTCGTGGTGACCGGGTGCGGGGCGGCGGCCGCTGTGTGGGTGCTACGGGCGCCGACGGTGTGGACGGTGCTGCTCGCCGCGGTCACGGCGGTGGTGATGGCGCTGCGGGCCAGGGCCTTTCCGCTGGCGGCCGAGGTCGTGGTGCTGCTGGCGGGCGGTTCACTGGTGACGGTACGGCTGTTGAGCGCGTGGGCGGAACGGGCCGGGGCGGGCGGGGCGGTCGCCGTGCTGGTGGTGCTGGCCGTGGTGACGCTCGCCGGGCTCGTCGTGAAGCCCGGCGAAGGTGTACGGGTACGACTGCGGAGGGCGGGTGACCTGCTGGAGTCCGCCGGGGTCAGCGCGCTGCTGCCGCTGCTCATCGGGGTCTTCGGCGTGTACGGGCGGCTGCTCGACACCTTCGCTTAGGAGACGGGACGGCATGGGTGAGGGTCAGGGGGAACGGGGTCAGGAACGGGCGCGGGAGGGTGTGGACGCCGGGGACTGGCAGGGCGGGGCGCGGGGCGACGGCGGCGGCGGCGATGCCTACGGTGGTGGTGCCGCGCACGGCGGTGGTGAGGCCGGCGGTAGTGGTGCCGCGCACGGCGGTGGCGACTGGCAGCTCGAAGTGCTGCGGCAGCTTGAAGAGGCGCAGGGGCGCGGGGTTTTGGCGCAGGGCGGTGTGGCCGAGGGGCCGGGGCCGCAGGTGGTCGAACCGGCCGAGCCTGCGCTGCGGCTCGTGAGGTCGTCGGAGGCCGCCGAGCAGGCCGGTCCGGTCGCCGAACATGCGCTGCCGCTCCCGCCTGCCGTCCCGCCTGCCCAGCACCACCCCGTGCAGACCACCGCCTCCCCACCCACGCCTGCCATGGGCTACCCGCTCCCGCCGCCCGCTCCCGCGCCCACGGCACCGGCACCGGCACCGGCTCACTCCACAGCCATGCCCTCCGCACCCGCGCCCACCCCGCCGCTCGCCCCCTTCCCCCGCACCCGGTTGCCCCCCTGGCCGCCACCCCCGCGCACCCGGCCCCGATTGCCGCCACCCCCATAGCCCCGACTCCAGCCGCCCCTGTACCCCCGGCCCCCACGCCGGCACCCCCCGCCCCCACCCCCAGTTCCAGACCCGCAACCACCCCCGGGCCACCCGCCCCCCGCACCACCTCAACCCCCGCCGTCCCCCTCCCCTCCCCCGAATCCGTCCGCACCCTCGACCCCCGTCTGGCCCTCGCCCTCGGTCGGCCCCATCACGGTGACTCGCTCGCCCACCGGACCACCCGCACCCTCCGTCGGCTCACTTCCTCCGTCTCGCAGGACGTGGCCGAACAGACGCGTGTCGCACGGGAGTTGCAGCAGCCCGTGACGACCGGGCGGGTCATCGCCGTCACCTCCATCCGCGGGGGCGTCGGGAAGTCGACCGTGGCCGCGCTGCTCGGGCGTACCTTCAACCACTACCGGCACGATCCGGTGCTCACCCTGGAGGCCGACGCCGCGCTCGGGACGCTGCCGGTGCGAATGGGGGCCGAGTCGGTGCGCTGGTCCTGTGCCGACCTCGCCCGGATCCTCACCCCGGCCATGCAACTGACCGACGTCATCGGCTACTTGGTGCCCGTGTCGAACGGCGGGTGGCTGCTGCCGGCCAGCCAGGGACGGGTCGGCGCACCCCTCGACGTACGGACCTACCGGACCGTGACGCTCGCCCTGCGCCGCTACTTCGCCGTCACCGTCGTCGACTGCGAGACCCTGCCCGGCGATGTCGCCCGTACCGCGATGGACACCGCCCACGCCCGGGTCGTGGTCGCGCCGACGACCGCCGAGGGCGTCGGCGGCACCCGTAAAGTCCTCGACTGGCTGGGCCAGTTGCCGCACTCCGCGCTGTCCACGACCGTCGTCGCGCTCACCGCGCACTCCCCCGACACGACCCTGGACGTGAAGGCGGCCCGCGCGCACCTGAAGGAGACCGGCGTCAGCGTCGTCGTCCTGCCCTACGACCGTCATCTCGCCGCCGGCGGCCCCATCCACACGGATCTCCTGGGCACGGCCACCCGCGACGCCACGCTCGAACTCGGCGCCGAGGTGCTGCGCCGCGCGGTACGGGGCGGCTGAGAACCGGCGGGCCCAACGGCGTGTCCGCGGGCGCCGCGGCCGTCAGATCCGGACGGTGTCGCCCTCCCGTACCCATCCGCCCCGTACCACCTGCGCGTACACCCCGGCGCACGGCTCCGCCGCCCGTCCCGGAAGGGCCGGTACCCGGTTGTGGCGGGCCGGGACGCGGAGGGCGTCGGGGTCGCGGGGCAGGTGGCCGTGGGCGAGGGTGGGGACGGCGCAGCGAGGCGTCGAGGCGATGACGCGGAGGGTCAGCTCCCCGCCGATGTGCAGCTCTTCGCCCATCCAGGCATGCTCCACGAAGCCGTTGCCGTTGCCGTCGCCCTCGCCCTCGCCCTCGCCCGTGTCGATGAGGAGGTTGGGGCGGTAGCGTTCCGGCTCCGCCGTCCCCCTCGGGCTCAGCTCGGCGATCCGGGCCAGCGTCGACGTCGTGATCAGGTGCACCGGCGCGAAGTCGAAGAAGGTGCCGGGCGGGGAGGCCGAGCCGAACTGGACGATGTCGGCGGTGACTTGGGCCTCCAGGCCCGCCGCCAGCACCTCGTCCGGTCGGGAGCGGTCCAGCGCGCCGTCCGGTGGGGGTACGTCGGTGAGGGTGACCTTGCGGCCGAGGAGGGCCGAGAGGGCGTCGGCGTCGGGGAGTTCGGTGCCGTCGGGGGCCGTGATGCGCGGGCCCGTCCGGGTGAGCGTCGCCGTGCAGGTGAGCAACTGCCGCCACAGGCGCGGGGACTTGGCACTCGCCACCTTCCCCGTCTCCTCGTCGAGGAGCGCGTACCCGCGGTCGCCGGTCAGACCACGGTCGGTGACCCGGACGGCGTCCAGGCGCTCGCCGAGCATCGACTTCACGGGGTAGCGGTAGAGGGCGGCGACGGGTCCGGGGCTCTGGCTCACGAGATCACATTCTGCATACGCCTCTGGGCAGGTCCAGCCGATGTGACGGACAATCTACGAACCTGCCCCACCCCGGATCGGACGGGGTGGGGCAGGGTTCATGGGGTGTCAGCGAGTTGTGGCCGCCGTCACTTGACGGTGATCGTCACCGTCTTGGAGATCGCGTCGCCGTCCTTGACGCGCAGGACCTCGACGCCCTTCTTCTCGAACTTGTCGGTCAGCTTGTAGGCGCTCTTGCTGACCTTGGTGGTCGCGGGCAGGGCGACCCACTTCTTGCCGTCCTTGAGCTGGAGCGTCACCTTGCTGCCTTCCTTCACCCCGGTGGTCTTGCCGGTGAAGGTGACGACGTCGCCCAGCTTGACGGCGGTCTTGCTCGCCTTGACGGTGATGGCCGGCGCGGGCGCCGGGGCGGCGACGGCGGCGGTGGCACCGGTCGCGACCGCGGCGGCGGAGAGGACGGCGACGGCTGCAATACGCACGTTCACAGCGAACTCCTTTTCCTGTGATAGGGGATGTCAATTCGGCCGCAAATTCCGGAAGCTTTACCCGGCCCCTGCGGCGAGCCTGATCCTATAGACACATGCAGGTCAGACTCGGTTCCCTCTGGTTAGAAAGAATTGAATTGACAGCCCAATCACAGGAATTCGAATGAGCCGATACGCCGTGAACTGCATTGATTAGCGAGACCTGTGTGAAGGTGTCCTCACAATTGGATTCGTCAGGTCGCGTGCTCGACGAAGCGGCGGGCCGTCTCCGCCAGCACCTCGCGGCCGTCCCTGGCCCAGAGGCCGTCGTTGAACAGCTCGACCTCGATGGGACCGGTGTAGCCGGCCGCCTCCACGTACCCCTTCCACTCCCGCATGTCGATCGAGCCGTCCCCGATCTGCCCGCGGCCGTTGAGCACACCCTCCGGCAACGGGGTGGTCCAGTCGGCGAGTTGGAAGGTGTGGATACGGCCGCCCGCGCCGGCCCGCGCGATCTGCGCGGGCGCGTTGTCGTCCCACCAGATGTGGTACGTGTCCACGGTGACGCCGACCTGGTGGGCCGGGAAGCGTTCCGCCAGGTCGAGGGCCTGGGTGAGCGTCGAGACCACACAGCGGTCGGCGGCGTACATCGGGTGGAGCGGCTCGATGGCCAGCTTCACCCCATGGTCCTCCGCGTACGGGCCGAGCTCGGCCAGCGCGTCGGCGATGCGTTCCCGGGCTCCGTGCAGGTCCTTGGAGCCGGCGGGCAGGCCGCCCGACACCAGGACCAGCACCTCCGTGCCGAGCGTCGCCGCCTCGTCGATCGCGCGGCGGTTGTCGGCCAGGGCGGCGGCCCGCTCGGCCGGGTCGATCGCCGTGAAGAAGCCGCCGCGGCACAGGGTGGTGACCGTCAGGCCCGCGTCGCGGACCAGCTTGGCGGTCGCCTCCACACCGTACGACTGGACGGGTTCGCGCCACAGGCCGACGCCCGGGACGCCGAACTCCAGGCAGGCGTCGACCAGTTCGGGCATCGACAGCTGCTTCACCGTCATCTGGTTGACGGAGAAGCGGGAGAGGTCTCCGGTCGTCACTGGTTCACTCCGTACAGGGCGAGCAGGGTCTTCATCCGCTCCTCCGCCAGCTTCGGGTCCGGGAACAGGCCCAGTCCGTCGGCGAGTTCGTAGGCGCGGGCGAAGTGCGGGAGGGAGCGGGCCGACTGGAGGCCGCCGACCATGGTGAAGTGCGACTGGTGGCCCGCGAGCCAGGCGAGGAAGACGACGCCGGTCTTGTAGAAGCGGGTCGGGGTCTGGAAGAGGTGGCGGGACAGCTCGACCGTGGGGTCCAGCAAGCCGCGGAAACCGGCCACGTCCCCCGTGTCCAGGACCCGTACCGCCTCCGCGGCCAGCGGGCCCAGCGGGTCGAAGATGCCGAGCAGGGCGTGGCTGAAGCCCTGCTCGTCGCCGGAGATCAGCTCGGGGTAGTTGAAGTCGTCGCCGGTGTAGCAGCGGACGCCCTTCGGGAGGCGGCGCCGGATGTCGATCTCCCGCTGAGCCTCCAGGAGCGACACCTTGATGCCGTCGACCTTGTCGGGATGGGCGGCGATGACCTCCAGGAAGGTGTCGGTGGCCGTGTCCAGGTCGGACGAGCCCCAGTAGCCCTCCAGGGCCGGGTCGAACATCGGGCCCAGCCAGTGCAGGACCACCGGCTCGGTGGCCTGGCTCAGCAGGTGGCCGTAGACCTCCAGGTAGTCCTCGGGGCCGGCGGCCGCGGCGGCCAGCGCGCGGGAGGCCATGAGGATGGCCCGCGCGCCGGACGCCTCGACGAGGGCGAGCTGCTCCTCGTAGGCCGCCCGGACCTCGGCGAGGGTCGCCGGGCCGGTGAGCTGGTCGGTGCCGACGCCGCAGGCGATCAGGCCGCCGACCGCCTTGGCCTCCGCGGCACTTCGCCGGATCAGCTCGGCCGCGCCCGCCCAGTCCAGGCCCATGCCGCGCTGGGCGGTGTCCATCGCCTCCGCGACGCCGAGCCCGTGGGACCACAGGTGGCGGCGGAAGGCGAGGGTGGCGTCCCAGTCGACGGCGGCGGGCGAGTCGGGCGACACGTCGGCGAGGGGGTCCGCGACGACATGGGCCGCCGAGAAGACCGTACGAGAGGTGAAGGGGGTGCCGGGGGTGACGGCGAGGGGTTCGGGTCGGGGGTCGTACGACCTCAACCCTCCCTGGAAGTCCGGGAGTCGGATGGTCACAGCGCGATCTCCGGTACGTCGAGACGGACGCCCTCCGCCGAGGACTTCAGGCCCAGTTCGGCGAGCTGGACGCCGCGGGCGCCGGCCAGGAGGTCCCAGTGGTAGGGGGCGTCGGCGTAGACGTGCCGCAGGAACAGCTCCCACTGGGCCTTGAAGCCGTTGTCGAACTCGTCGTTGTCCGGGACCTCCTGCCACTGGTCGCGGAAGGAGTAGGTGGCGGGGATGTCGGGGTTCCAGACCGGCTTGGGGGTCAACGACCGGTGCTGGACACGGCAGTTGCGCAGGCCGGCGACCGCCGAGCCCTCCGTGCCGTCGACCTGGAACTCGACGAGCTCGTCGCGGTTCACGCGCACCGCCCAGCTGGAGTTGATCTGGGCGATCGCGCCGCCGTCGAGCTCGAAGATGCCGTAGGCGGCGTCGTCGGCGGTGGCGTCGTAGGGTTTGTCGTTCTCGTCCCAGCGCTGCGGGATGTGGGTGGTGGCGATGGCCTGGACGGACTTCACCCGGCCGAACAGCTCGTGCAGCACGTACTCCCAGTGCGGGAACATGTCGACGACGATGCCGCCGCCGTCCTCGGAGCGGTAGTTCCACGACGGGCGCTGGGCGGTCTGCCAGTCGCCCTCGAAGACCCAGTAGCCGAACTCGCCGCGGACGGACAGGATCCGGCCGAAGAAGCCGCCGTCGATCAGGCGCTTGAGCTTGAGCAGGCCCGGGAGGAAGAGCTTGTCCTGGACGACGCCGTGCTTGATGCCGGCGTCGTTCGCCAGCCGCGCGAGTTCCAGGGCACCGTCCAGACCGGTGGCCGTCGGCTTCTCGGTGTAGATGTGCTTGCCCGCGGCGATCGCCTTCTTGATCGCCTCCTCGCGGGCCGAGGTCACCTGGGCGTCGAAGTAGATGTCGACGGTGGGGTCGGCGAGGACCGCGTCGACGTCGGTCGAGATGTTCTCCGGAGCCAGGCCGTGCTGTTCGGCGAGTGCCCTGAGGGCGTGCTCGCGGCGGCCGACCAGGATCGGCTCGGGCCACAGCACGGTGCCGTCGCCGAGGTCGAGGCCGCCCTGCTCGCGGATGGCCAGGATGGAGCGGACCAGATGCTGGCGGTAGCCCATGCGTCCGGTCACGCCGTTCATGGCGATGCGCACCGTCTTGCGTGTCACGTGCTGTCCCTTCGTTCGCCCTAGCCACCTATGCAGCAAGCGCTTTCTATCCAAGAAGAAGCTAGCCTCTGACCGGTGGTCTGTACAAGGCTGTGACGGGGTCGAGTTGTTCGAGGGGGCGAACAATGGGGGGCTGGGGCCGTATGGTCTGCTCCTTGGGACACCTCCGCGAAGGAAACCCCGCCGGGACGCCTCCCCAAGGCTGCCCGGCCAACGACGAAGCGATGCGCGACCGGAGGACGACGAGATGACGGTGACCCTGGCGGACGTGGCGGCCCGCGCGCAGGTCTCGCCCGCGACGGTGTCGCGCGTGCTGAACGGGAACTACCCCGTGGCAGCCTCCACCCGTGAGCGGGTGCTGAAGGCGGTCGACGAGCTGGACTACGTACTGAACGGTCCGGCGAGCGCGCTGGCCGCGGCGACGTCCGACCTGGTGGGAATCCTCGTCAACGACATCGCCGATCCCTTCTTCGGGATCATGGCGAGCGCGATCCAGGCGGAGATCGGGGGGCCGGGCGGCCGGGCCGGGGGCGAGCGGCTGGCGGTGGTCTGCAACACCGGGGGATCGCCGGAGCGCGAGCTGACGTATCTGACCCTGTTGCAGCGGCAGCGGGCGGCGGCCGTCATCCTGACCGGTGGGGCCGTGGAGAACGAGCCGCACGCGGCGGCCGTGGCGTCGAAGCTGCGGAAGCTGGCGGAGGCGGGGACGCGGGTGGTGCTGTGCGGGCGGCCGCCGGCGCCGGACACCGGCGCGATCGCGCTGACCTTCGACAACCGTGGCGGCGGGCAGCGGCTGACCGAGCACCTGATCGGGCTCGGGCACCGGCGCCTCGGCTACATCGCGGGACCGGAGGAGCGGACGACCACCCGGCACCGGCTGGAGGGGCATCGCTCCGCGCTGGCCGCGGCCGGGATCGAGGAGGATCCGCGGTGGACGGTGTGGGGGCGGTACGACCGGCAGGCGGGGTACGAGGCGACGCTGGAGCTGCTGCGGCGGGATCCGTCGCTCACGGCCGTGGTGGCGGCGAACGACTCCGTCGCGCTGGGGGCGTGTGCGGCGCTGCGGGAGTCGGGGCTGCGGATTCCGGAGGACGTGTCGGTCGCCGGGTTCGACGATCTGCCGTTCAGTGTGGACGCGGTGCCCGCGCTGACGACCGTGCGATTGCCGTTGGGGGAGGCGGGGGCTCGGGCCGGGCGGATCGCGATGGGCCGGGAGGAGCCGCCGCCGGGAGGGATTGCGGCGATCCGGGGGGAGTTGATGGTCCGGGGGTCTTCCGGGGGGCCTCGAGTTTGAGTTGCTCCTGATCTGCCCCCCACGCCCGCGTGGCGTCCGGGCCCTTAACTACTCATATTTATATGGGTAGTTAAGGCCTCCAGGATGTTGCCGTGCGCCACACTGATTTCAAGGGTGCGGGCACTGGGGTGGGAGTGATGCATGTCCGGGTGGAGACCAGTCTTAGCCTCGGCGGCGGGGGTGCTGCTGCTGGCGGGGTGCAGCAGCGGGTCGGGCGACGAGCCCAAGGCTCAGGGGACGCCGGAGAAGAGTTCCGGCGCGTCGCCGTCGGCCTCGGAGTCGCCCGTCAACGAGCCGTACTCGCTCGCCGAGAACCGGGCGCCGAGGACACGGGCCGAGGCGGTCGAGTTCGTTCGTGAACTCGACGTGCGCCCCGACTACTTCGGCACCGGGTATCGCAAGCGCGACCCCTTCGAGAGCGATCCGGCCGAGTGGGCCGTACTCGGCGACGACTGCCTGTGGCGGCGCGAGACGCTGCCCGGCACCGTACTGGCCAGCCTCACGCGGGCGTTCGAGCTGCCGGCGAAGGACGGCAAGGGTCCGGTGTACGTGTCGCTGACCGTCACCGTGCACCAGGACGTGGTGGCGGCGCGGCGCGACATGGCCGGATCCCTGGAGGAGGCACTGCGCTGCCCCGAGCAGCAGCTGAACGCCACCGACCGGGTGCGCGGCCTGTACTCGCGGGTCGACGCGTTCGCCGACGCGCGGTCCGTGATCTCCGACGACGACCTGACGGAGACCGGTGACTGGCTCACCGAAGGCGGCACGGCGCATCCCTTCGACTGGTCCAAGTTCCGGCTGGGGCCGGTCACCGTGGCCGCGACCGCGCGGCACGGCTCGGGCCGGAGCAAGGCCGAGGACTCCACGGTCACCACCGACATGGCCAAGGGAGTGAGCTTCGTCGCCGCCGACATCGACCGGCAGGGCAAGGCGGGCGATACGGGCGATGCGAGTGCCACCCCCGAACCGACCGGGACGAAGGGGGCGGGGCAGTGAGCGAACCGCTGCGCTCGTCCGACCCGTCCCGTATCGCGGGGTTCCGGCTGCTGCGGCGGCTCGGCGCGGGCGGCATGGGCGTCGTCTACCTCGGCCGCACCGACTCCGGGGCGCTCGCCGCGGTCAAGGTGATCCGGGGCGAGAGCGCCGGTGACGACGGCTTCCGCGCCCGGTTCGCGCGGGAGGTGGAGCTGGCGCGGCGGGTCGACGACCCCTGGGTGGTTCCCGTCCTGGACGCGGACGCCCAGGCACACGAGCCGTGGCTGGCCACCGCGTTCGTCCCCGGGCCCTCCCTCGCCGAGGCGGTCGGCGCGCACGGCCCCCTGCCGTCGCATGCCGTACGCGTCCTCGGCGGGCGGCTGGCCGAGGCACTGGACGCCGTGCACACGGCCGGGCTCGTCCACCGGGACGTCAAGCCGGGCAACGTCCTGCTCGCCCTGGACGGGCCGCGCCTGATCGACTTCGGCATCGCGCGCGCCGCCGACGACACGGCACTGACCGCGTCCGGACTCGTGGTCGGCACCCCCGGTTTCCTCGCCCCGGAGCAGGCCCAGGGACAGCCCGCCACGTCCGCCGGCGACGTCTTCGCGCTGGGCTGCGTGCTGGCGTACGCCTCGACCGGCGCTCCTCCCTTCGGTACCGGGACGCCGGACGCCCTGATCTACCGCACAGTCCACGACGAGCCGGAACTCGGCCGGGTGGAGGGCGAGTTGCGGACCCTGGTGGAGCGCTGTCTGGCCAAGGACCCGGCCGCCCGGCCCACGGCCGACGACCTACGGAGTCTGCTCGCCGACGACGCTCCGGACGCGTCCGGCGGCTGGCTCCCCGACCCGGTCGCCCGGATGGTCGCCGCCCGGGCCGCCGAGAGCCTCGCCCTCCCGGATGTCGAACCCACGGTCGTGGACGATCCGGCCGCCCCCGCCCGGCACCCGGCACGGCGCCGCCTGCTGCTGGCCGGCGGTGCGCTGCTGCTCGCGGGCGGCGGGACCGGAGCCGCGGTGTGGGCGTCGGGGGACGACGGGAAACCGTCCGCGAGCGCCGGGCGTCCCGTGTACGTCCTCGGTGTGCACACGACCACCGGCACGGCCGAGGCCGCCGTCAGCCGGGCCGCCGAACGCGCCGCCCGCCTCGCCGTCGCCGAGCACAACGCCACGCGGAAGCGCTCCTACGACCTGAAGGTGAAGGTCCTCGCCGACCGGGGTGACGCGGACACCGCCCAGGAGGTGGCCCGCGGGTTCACCGCCGACCGGGACGTCGTCGCCGTACTGGGGCCGGTCGCCGAGATCCCCATGCGGACGGCCGCGGCCGTCTACGGTGAGGCGGGGCTGACCCATGTCTCCAGCAGCACGGGCCAGCAGGACTACTTCCTGACGTCGCCGAAGACCTCGTTCCAGAGCGGCCCCGCCCACTCCGCGCTCGGCAGCTGGATCGCGCTGCACGCCTTCGTCACGCGACAGGTGGTGCGGGCCGGCGTCGTGATCGACCGGGCCGGCGGCTCGGTGGTCCAGGACCAGGGCACCCAGGTGGTCAACAACTGGCGCGACATCCTCAAGAGCGAGGTCGTGGCCCGCGTCGTCGCGGAGGAGACGGACGACGGCCCGAAGGCGGTGCGCGAACTGCTCGCCGCCGGCGTCGCGGCCTTCGCGTACCTCGGCCCCCTGGACGCCACCGTCCGCACGGCCCAGGACCTGTCCGCGGCCGGCTTCACCGGGCCGCGCTGGATGCAGCACCAGTTGTACGGCTCGGACTTCCCGCGCCTCGCGGGCGCGGCGGGCGAGGGCTGGTACGTGGTGACGGACGCCGTGGACCCGTCCGTACTGACGACGAAGCGGGCCAAGGACTTCACCGCGGCCTGGCGGAAGCGCTACGGCAGCACTCCGGAGCCCTACGCCACCGAGGCGTACGACAGCGTGGGCATGCTGCTCACCGAGTTCGCCCGCACGGTCCCCGCCGGGACACGTCGGCGGCCGGTGCGGGCCGATCTCGCCGTGCGGCTGGCGAAGGTCAAGTACCAGGGCATCGCCCGGACCTACGCCTTCGGCGACTACCACCAGTACGACAACAGCGCGGCGGGCTGGGCGGACGAGACCTTCGTCCACGAGGTCCGCGGCGGGCGGTTCCGGCAGGTGGGATCGCTCGGCGATCTGCAACGCGCGTCGGAGGGCCAGAGCTGACGGGCGGGAACCATACGGAAACGGGGGGTGGCTGACGTGGAACGGCTCCTGCCCTCCGATCCGTCCCTGATCGGCGGCCACCGGCTCGCCGGACGGCTCGGCGCGGGCGGCATGGGCGTCGTCTATCTGGCGCGCTCGCCGCACGGCGCCTGGTGCGCGCTGAAGGTGATCCGCGCCGAGTACGCCGACGACCCCGGCTTCCGGGCCCGTTTCCGCCGCGAGGCCGAACTCGCGGCGCGCCTCACGAGCCGGTGGACCGTGCCGGTCGTCGCGGCCGACGCCGACGCCCGCTCCCCGTGGCTGGCCACCGCCTATGTGCCCGGCCCGTCCCTCGCCGAGGCGGTCGCGCTGCGCGGCCCCTGGCCCGAGGCGCAGCTGCGTGGCCTCGGTGCCGTGCTGGCCGAGGCACTGGACGGGGTGCACGCGGCCGGGCTGGTCCATCGCGACGTCAAGCCGGCGAACGTACTGCTGGCCGCCGACGGGCCACGACTGATCGACTTCGGGATCGCCCGGGCCGTCGGTGCGACCGCGCTCACCACGGACGGCTCCGTCGTGGGCTCCCCGGGTTACCTCTCGCCCGAGCAGGCCCGCGGGCGCACCGTGGGTCCGCCCAGCGACGTCTTCTCGCTCGGCTGCGTCCTCGCCCACACGGCCACCGGCCGCCCGCCGTTCGGCACCGGTGGTGCCGCGGCCGTGCTGTACCGGACCGTGCAGGAGGAACCGGACCTGGACGGCGTACCGGAAAACCTCGCCCCGACCGTACGGCGGTGTCTGGCGAAGGAACCGGAGCGGCGCTTGAGCGTCCGTGAACTCCGCGACGTCCTCGGCGAGTTCGCCGTGGACGAGTGGCTGCCCGAAGGGCTGCCGGCCCTGGTCGCCGCCCGCGCCGCACACGTCCTCGACCTGCCCGTTCCCGACCCCACCCGGCTCACCGGGCCCTCCCCCGTGGACGCACCTCCCTCGCCCACCCGACGGCGCCTGCTCGTCTCCGGGGCCGTCCTCGGTGTCACCGCGGTGGCCGGGGCGGGCGCGTGGTGGCGGTGGGGGCGGGCCGGAGCGTCGGGCGACGCCGGTTCCGTACGGCGCTCCCGCCACGTGATCACGCTGCTCGGCAGCCCGGCCGACCCCTTCTTCACCGACCACCGGCGCGGCGCCCTCCTCGCCGTCGAGCAGCACAACCAGGACGCCCGGCGCACGGTCGACCTCGTGCTGCGCACCGCGGACGACGGCGGCACCGCGGCAGGCTCCGCCGCCGCGGCCACGCGGCTGGCCGCGGACCCGGACGTGTCCGTGGTGATCGCCGCGGGTTCGAACACGACCGTTCCCGCGGCCCTGCCCGCGTGTACGAAGGCCCGGCTGACCCTGCTGGTCACCCGGGCCGACACCGAGGACCTCGACACCGTCAACACCTCCACCGCGCTCGTGCTGCGTGCCACCCAGACCCTCGGCCCGTTCGCGGCGATCATCTATCTGAACCGGGTCGTCAAATCGGCCCGCACGGTGATCGTGCACGACCTGGCCACCGAGGTGGAGAGCCTGGCCACGGTCCGTCTCACCACCGTCTACGGCAAGCTCGAAGGCGGGACGTCGGTCGAGGAGGTCGCCGCGGACGAGGACTTCACCGGGGCCGCCGGCCGCATCGCCGCCCGCCCCCGCGACGCCGTCCTCTTCGCCGGGGCGAGCCCCGACCGCGCCGCCGCCTGCGCCCGCGCGCTGCGGGACGCGGGCCACAGGGGCGTCCGGGTCGCGGGCGAGCACGTCCTGGACGCCCCGTTTCTCGCCGTCGGCGAGGACTGGCGGATCGGTACGGGCTACACCGACGCGAGCGCCGACTCCCGTACCAAGGCGTTCGCCGCCGCGTTCCGCGCCCGCCACGGACATGCGCCGGGGCCGTGGGCGGCCGAGGCCTACGACGCCGTCCGGTTCGCCGCCCACGGCCTCGCCGCCGTCGGCGACGACGGCCGCACCGCGCTGCGTTCGGAACTCCTGCGCCGCCCCTGGCAGGGCATCACCCGCCTCATGAGCTTCGACGCCTCGACTCAGTACTTCCAGGCCGGCGACGACGGCGGCGGGTTCCTGTTCCGGGTGACCGGGGGAGCCGCCCGCTTCGTGGCCCGGTCCGCCGACATCGGCAAGAAGGCGTGACCCGACCCCGGGCCGACCGGAAATACCGACCGGCGTCAAGTGCCGGTGGCCGCCGCCTCCTTCGCCGCCCGCTCCACCCGCTCCCGGTGCTCCGCCCACCAATTCACGTCCCCAGAGGGCAAGTTGTCGCCCGGGCCCCGCAACCCCACCTCGCCGTCGATCAGTTCGCGCACGATGTCCGCCTGGCCGGCGTGCCGGTGGGTCTCGCCGATCATGTGGACGAGGATGCGGTGGAGGGTGAGTTCGGGGTGCGGGGGCCAGGGGACGCGGCCGAGGGTGTCCAGGGGCAGGCCGGCGATCGTCTCGTCCGCGTGGGTCCAGGAGCGCCGGTACTCCCCCACGATGTGCTCCCGCGTCTCGTCCGGCGTCGCCCACAGGTCCGCGTTGGGTTCGGCGGCGCCCGTGACCCACAGCAGCGGGCCCCCCTCGAAGGGGCGGCCGAAGGTCTCGCCGAAGTAGATCGCCTCCGCGCCCGTGAGGTGCTTGACCAGGCCCAGGAGGTTGGTGCCGGTCGGCGTCATGGGGCGGCGGACGTCGTACTCCGAGAGGCCGTCGAGCTTACGGAGGAGGCAGTCCCGGGCGTCCTGGAGGTAGCGGCGCAGGTCGGATTCGGCGTCTGGGTCGGTCATCGGGTCAGTGTGCGGCGGGGGTGACCGTGGGCGCACGGCGTTTTTCCACGCCACGTTGCCACGGCGGGCTCTCCGGCACCGGCACGCTTTCCGGCACCGGCGCGTAGTCCTTCACCGGCACGCAGTCCTTCACCGCGGCGAACCCGAACAGCTCGGGAATCCCGCCCTCACCGGCCTCAGCGGTGCGTACGAGGCGCAGGCCCGCGGCGGTGACGGCGTTCAGCAGGTCGGCCAGTGGGGTGTGCCAGGCACCGACCCGGACCCGTACCCCTGCGGGGTTTCCGTCGAAGCGGCGGGCACGGTCGGCGTACCCGCCGTCCAGCACGACCTTCGACACCTCGACGCGCTCGGCGAACGCGCCCACGAAGCACGGGTGCACACCCAGGTGGACGAACCGTCCGCCGGGAGCGAGCACCCGCCCGATCTCCCGCAGGACGGCCGCGTAGTCGGGCACGTCCGTGCTGGCCAGGACGCACACCGCGGCCGGTACCGAGCCGTCGGCCAGCGGGAGTGCCGTGGCGTCCGCCACCGCGACCGGCAACCGGGCCGCGGCATGCCGGAGTTGGTTGCGGGAGAGGTCCACGCCCACCGGGGTCCAGCCGAGCCCGGCGAGCGGGCGGACATGGGCGCCGGTGCCGCAGCAGACGTCCAGGCAGGTTCCGGTGCCGGGTCCCAGCAGGCCGGACAGGGTGTCGTGGACGCGCTGGACGTAGGCCGAGGCACCGTCCGCGGACATGTGCTCGTCGTACCAGTCGGCGTGTTCGTCGTACGCCGCCGTCGCCACCGCCATGGCCACCCTTCCCCTCGCCGCCGCACCGATGGCTTCCGTGCCGCGCCCCGGTCCGACTGCCGTAACACTGCTCAAGAGGCCCCCGCACGAAACGAGGGAGCGAGTTCGACCCTCGTGCGGACGCTGATCCAGGAGGGCCTCGTCGACGAGCTCCGGCTCATCCACATGCCGGTGATTCTCTGCGGCGGCAAGTCCAGGACCGGCGTGCAGGTGAGCGTCTACCGGCCGGCCGCCGAGGGGTAGCCCCGGACGGTGCGGGTGTCCTAGGCTCGGGCCGACGGTATCTCTGACTGAGTCAACTATCGGGACCGGGGGCGACGACCATGACCGTCCAGGACATCCGCACCTTCAACCGCTTCTACACGAACGTCATCGGCGCCCTCGACTACAGCCGCCAGCTCTACGCGCCGTACACCCTCACCGAGTCGCGTGTGCTGTACGAGCTGGCTCATTCGCCGCGGACAGATGCCGCCGACCTGCGGACCGAACTCTCCCTCGACGCGGGGTACTTGAGCCGGATCCTCAACAAGTTCGAGGAGTCCGGGCTGATCGAGCGCACGGCCTCCACCGAGGACCCGCGGCGGCGGCACGTCACCCTCACCGGTCGCGGCCGGGAGACCGCCGCGCTGCTCGCCGAGCGGGCCAACGAGTCCGTCGGCGCGCTCCTCGCCACCGTGCCGCCGGACGACCGGCCGCGGCTGTCGGAGGCGATGCGGACGGTCCGCGAACTGCTCTCCGACGGGCGGCCGCCGCGCCGCGAGGACGTGATCCTGCGCGAGCCCGGGCCCGGGGACCTGGGCTGGATCGTGGCGCGGAACGCCGCTGTGTACTCCGCCGAGTACGGGTGGAACGCCGACTACGAGGGGCTCGTCGCCCGGATCGTCGCCGACTTCGCCGAGGACCACGACCCGCATCTGGAGCGGGTGTGGATCGCCGAGCTGGACGGGCGGCCGGTGGGGTGCGTGATGTGCGTACGGGACGAGGCTCCCGCCACCGCGCGGCTGCGGCTCCTGCTGGTCGAACCGGAGGCCCGCGGCCTCGGCGTCGGCGACCGGCTCACCCGGGCCGTCATCGACTTCGCCCGCGGCGTCGGCTACCGCGACCTGGTCCTGTGGACCAACGACGTCCTCGCCGCCGCCCGCCGCATCTACCAGCGCCACGGCTTCGTCCTGGTCGCCGAGAAACCCCACCGGTCGTTCGGGAAGGACCTCAACGGGCAGGACTGGCGGCTGGATCTGCACGGCGGCGCGCAGGAATGAGTGGGAGCCTGGACCTGCACCGGGCGTACGAGTGAGAGTAGGGGTCATGAGACTGGCGTTCTCCACCCTCGGCGTCCCCGGCCTGCCCATCACCGACGTGATCCGGCTCGCGGCCACCCACGGTTACCACGGTGTCGAACTGCGCGCGCACCCCGAGGAGCCGGTCCATCCCGGCATCGGCCTCACCGAACGGGAGGACGTGACCGCCGAGTTCAAGGCCGGCGGCATCGAGGTGCTCGGCCTCGCCGGGTACGCCCGGGTGGCCGCGCCCGGCGACGACGGCCCGGTCATCGACGAGATGCGCGAGCTGCTCGACCTCGCCCGCGACCTCGGCGCCCCCTACATCCGCGTCTTCCCGGGCGGCGGCCACGAGCAGAGCCGCGAGCGGGCCGACGCGGCGGCCGCGCGGCGGCTCGGCACGGCCGCGGAGTACGCCGCCGACCTCGGCGTACGCATCCTGCTGGAGACCCACGACTCGCATCGCACCGGCGCCGACGCGATCCGCGTCCTCGGCCGCGTCGGCCACCGGCACGTCGGCGCCCTCTGGGACGTCATGCACACCTGGCTCGGCGGCGAACAGCCCTCCGAGAGCTACGCCGCGCTGTCGCCGTACCTGGGGTACGTCCAGGTCAAGGACATCGCCTCCGCCGAGGACAAGACCCCCCTCACGCTCGGCGCCGGTGTCCTGCCGCTCACCGAGGTCGTGGACGTCCTGTCCCGGCACGGCTGGGACGGGTGGCTGTGCTGGGAGTACGAGAAGCGGTGGTACGACGAGGCCGCGCCGCTCGCCGATCAGCTGGCCGCGGGGCGCGAGCATCTGGGACGGCTGCTCAACGAGTGTGCCTAGCCTTACGGGGTGCACAGCCACAGGTAATTCGCTCGCCGGACACGCGCGTGGCCGGATAGCGTCCCCGCCGTGAACCCGCACCCCGCCCCACCCTGCCCCCGTATGCCCTCATGAGTCTCAGCCGTACGTTTCTCGACGTCCGGCCGCTGCGCAGCTCCCCTCTCTTCCGGCGGCTGCTGATCGGGCGCACGGTGTCGATCCTGGGTGGGTTCATGACCATGGTGACGGTCATGTACCAGGTGTGGGCGATGACGCACAGCACGGCGTGGACCGGCGCGGTGGGGCTCGCTCAGGCCCTGCCGCTCGTGGGGTTCGGGCTGTTCGCCGGAGCGTGGGTGGACCGGGCCGACCGCCGCCGCGTGTTCCTCGCCGCCACCGTCGGACAGGCGGCCTGCTCCGTGCTGCTCGCCGTGCAGGGGTTCACCGGTCACGTGCCGGTGGCCGCCGTACTCGGCCTGGTGGCCGTCCAGTCGGCCTTCGGCGCGCTCGGTGCCCCCGCGGCCGGCGTGTTCGTCCCACGGCTGCTGCCCAAGGATCAGGTCGGCGCCGGTCTCGCCCTCAACCACGCGGCCGCCCAGGCGATGATGTTCCTCGGCCCCGCCCTGGCCGGCCTCCTGCTCGCCCGCTTCGGCGTCGGCGTCTGCTACCTGCTGGACGCGGCCAGTTTCGGTCTCGCCTTCTACGGCGCCTTCGGCCTGCCCGCGCTGCCGCCGCACGGCGAGCCGTCGCGGGCGGGCCTGCACGGCGTCCTGGACGGCCTGCGGTTCCTGGCGGGCCACCGGGTGGTGCGGGGCGCCCTGATCACCGACCTGGCCGCGACCGTCCTCTCCTTCCCGGTCAGCCTCTACCCCCTCGTCAACGCCGAGCGCTTCGGCGACGACCCGCGCACCCTGGGCCTGTTCCTCTCCGCGATGGCGCTCGGCGGCATCACGGCGACGGCGCTGTCCGGCCCGGTGACGCGGCTCGGGCGCCCCGGCCTGGTCATGCTCTGCGGCGCCGGTACCTGGGGCGCCGCCCTGGTCCTGTTCGGCCTGGCCACGAACCCCTGGAGCGGCCTGGCCCTCCTGGTCCTGGCCGGCGCCGCCGACGCCACCTCCGTCGTCTCCCGCTCCACGATCGTGCAGACCCGCACCCCGGACGCCCTGCTCGGCCGGGTCACCGCGGCCGAGGCGATCGTCGGCCAGGCGGGCCCCAGCCTCGGCAACGTCCGCGGCGGCCTCCTGGCCGGCTGGACCTCCGGCACGACCGCCATCGTCACCGGCGGCCTGATGTGCCTGCTCGCGGTCGCCGCCGTAAGCGCCACGACTCCCGAACTCAGGGGCGGGGGCCGTCCGTTGGGCGGACCGTGAGCTCGGCGGCGGGATCCAGGCACCACTCCAGCACGGACGGCCAGGAGCCGTAACCCGCGTCCAGGTCGAGGTGCCCGGCGCCGGGCAGGAGGTCGGTGGGGATGCCGAGCGGATCCCCGTAGGTCTCCCGCGCCCCCTCCGGGCAGTACTGGTCGTCGTCGCCGGAGACCAGACGGGTGGGGTTGGGGAGGGTGAAGTCCAGGGCGGGCGGGGTGAATTCGACGACCTCGGGGAGCGGGGCGAGGATCGACGCGGACGGCGGCCCGACCAGCAGCACCCGGTCCACGGTCCCTGCCTTCACCATCCCCCGGCCCACGGCGTGCAGCCACAGCAGCGCGGAGGCACTGTGCGCGATCACGACCCGTTCGGGACCGGCGAGTCCACCGAGACACCGGTCGAGCTCACCGAGCCAGACCTCCAGGCTCGGGTCGTCGGGGTCGGGCAGCTGCGGGTAGACGACGTGGTGCCCGAGCGCCGTCAGCCGGTCGGCGAGCCAGTGCTGCCAGTGGTCCTTGGGCCGGTGGTTCTGCCAGCCGTGAAGGATGAGGAAGGTCATGGGGTCGATGGTTCCGGGCGCCCGACCTCGCGTCCAGTTAATCTTTTACGGTGGAATGGGTTAGCGAGACCTTCACGGTCGACCTGCGCCGCCTGACCGTCCTGCGCGAGCTGCAGCGCCGGGGCAGCCTGGCGCGCACCGCCGAGGCCCTGCACCTCACCCCCTCCGCGGTCTCCCAGCAGATCGCCGCGCTGGCCCGCGAGACGGGCGTACCGTTGACGGAGAAGGACGGCCGGGGCGTACGGCTCACCGGTCAGGCCCGCGTGCTGCTCGCGCACGCCGAGGTCATCGGAGCCCAACTGGAGCGGGCCCGGGCCGACTTGGCGGCGTACGGGCAGGGCGGGCGCGGCTCGGTGACGATCGGCTGCTTCTCCAGCGGGATCCTGGGGCTGCTGCCGGGCGTGCTGCGCGACCTGGCCGAACGCCTGCCGCACGTACGCGTGGACGTGGTCGAGGCGGAGCCGCCGGACCTGTTCACCGCGCTCGACGCCGGTCAGGTGGATGTGGCCGTGGCCGTCGACTTCGCCGCGGCGCCGCCGCACACGGACGGGCGGTACGAACGGGTGGACCTGTTCACGGACGTACTGGACCTGGTGGTACCGGACGGACATCGGCTGGCCGGTCAAGATCCGGTGCCCCTGCGGGAGCTGGCCCGGGACGTGTGGATCGTGGGGGCCGCGGAGAGCTGTTGCGGGGCGGTGGCACGGTCGGTGTGCGCGGCGGCGGGGTTCACTCCGGACGTACGGCACGCGGTGAACGACTGGGGTGCGCTGGCGGCGCTGGTGGAGGCGGGACAGGGGGTGGCTCTCGTCCCGCGTCTGGTCCGGGAGCTGTACGAGCGGCGCCGGGTGTCCGTGGTCCCACTGCTCGGCGAGGCACCGTCCCGCAACGTGTTCGCGGCGGTACGGGCGGGGGCGGAGGGGGACGCGGTACTGACGGCGGTGCGGGACCGGCTGCGCGCCGGTGGTCGGTCGCCTTCTATTCGGTTGCCGCAGGTCGGTCCGTCGGATAGGAAACCAGCATGCTGAAGGGGAACAAGGTCGGGCTGCGGGCCCGCCACGAGGACGACATCCCGGTCCTGCTGGACGAGCTCTACGACGACGTGGTCAACGCCTCGCGGGCCGAGGGCGGGCCGTGGCGGCCGCTCTCGCCCTCCACCAAGGATCCGCGGCTCGTGGTGGACGACACCAAGGAGGGTTCCGTCCCGTTCTCCGTGGTGGAGCTGGAGAACGGGACGCTGATCGGCACCGCGAACCTGTGGGGCATCGACACCCACAACCGGGTCGCGCACATCGGCCTCGGCCTGCTGCCGGCCGCCCGCGGCAAGGGGTACGGCACCGACGTGGTCGCGACCCTGTGCCACTACGGTTTCGTCGTCCGCGGTCTGCACCGGTTGCAGATAGAGACGCTGGCCGACAACTTCGCCATGCTCCGCTCCGCCGAGCGCAACGGCTTCGTCCGCGAGGGCGTGCTGCGCTCCTCGGCCTGGGTGATGGGCGAGTTCCTGGACGAGGTCCTGCTCGGGCTCCTGGCCGAGGAGTGGAAGCCCGGACCTCGTTGAACCTCCTGGCCGTGAGCGACGTACCAGTCACCACGGGTGGGATGCCAGAAAGGGCCGAACGATGTCTTTGAAGCCGGGCGAGCCTCATGTTCAGGGGCTCGACGGACTCCGCGGCCTGGCCGCCCTGTACGTCGTCCTGTTCCACTGCTGGCTGTACACCTTTCCCGGATTTCCCAGGAACTCCGGCCCCTTCTGGACGGGGTGGCTGATGTACGGGCGCCTCGCCGTCGTCTTCTTCCTGGTGCTGTCCGGCTTTTCCCTGGCGATCTCCGCGGCACGCAACGGCTGGCGTACGGGCGGCACCGCCCGATTCCTTCGTCGCCGCGCCTGGCGAATTCTGCCGCCGTATTGGGCAGCGCTCGTATTCAGCCTGCTCATTGCCTGGTTCGTCGTACCCGCATCGCATTTCGGGCCGCCGAGCGAGAAATCAATCCTGGTGTACGGACTCGTCCTCCAGGACGTTTTCATGGCGCCGACACCGAACGGAGCCTTCTGGTCGATCGGCGTGGAGGCCGAGCTCTATCTCCTCTTCCCGCTCCTCCTGCTGATCCGGCGGCGGCTGGGCGCGGCGGTCCTGGTCGCGGGCGTGACGCTGCTCGTGGTCGCGCGTGGCCTGCTGGCACCCCACGCGACCCCGGTCGAGGCGACGAACTGGCTGACCCCGAATCTGGCCCCCGCATTCGTCGCCGGTCTGGTCGGCGCGGGAATCGTCGTCGCGGCGGAGAAGGTACGGCGCCTGCCGTGGCACTGGTTCGCCGCCCTGGCCGCCCTGCCGGTCTGCGCCCTCGTCGTCGTGAGGGGACCGGGTTGGACGGCGAGGCATTACTTCTGGGTGGACCTCGCGATCGTGCCGGCCATGACGATGCTCCTGGCGGCGGTCGCCACGGGCCGGCCCGCCCCGCTGATGCGCACGCTGGGCACGCGAGCCATTCGCACCCTCGGCAAATCCTCGTACAGCCTCTATCTGATCCATCTGCCGATCGTCATGACGGTCATCCGGCGAATCGCCCCGCATTTCGTGGCACCCGGCGTCCCGACATTCTTGTTCGCGGTATCGGTGGGACTGCCGGCGTCACTCCTGGCGGCCCGGCTGTTCGCCGAGCTCTTCGAGCTGCCTTTCCAACGGAACCGGTCCTGGAACTCGCTGGTCGCGGCAGGCCGTTCTCGCCGGTACCGCTCTGCTCCCCTACACCTGCCGGTTGACTCTCCAGCGCCGACTACCGCAGAAGTTGACTCCCGGAGTAAGCCACTCGTCTGACGACTCCGACCACGCCGACTGCGATGCTCCCGACACATCGAGAACTGGGGGTATCGAGTGAAAATCATGACGAAGGCGATGGCCGGGGCGGCAGCGGCGATGCTCTGTCTGGGCGGCACCGTCGCATCGGCGGGCAGTGCCCAGGCGTCGGGGACGAGTTGCGCCATCAAGAAGTGGGGCTATACCGGGCACTACAAGTGCGGGTCCCACGTGGTGGAGGCCGACTGGACGGCGAACGGCAGTGTCGACGAGGTCTTCGTCGTCGCCACGAACCGCCACATCTACCACGTCTGGAAGAACGCCGGCGGGTGGCAGGAGATGCCCGGCGGCGGACGCGCCGACAACACGACCGGCTACCTGTTCTGGGACGGGGTCCGGCGCTGCGTCATCGTCTACGTGACCAGCAACAACACCCACTACCAGAACTGCTTCTCCGGCGGGAAGTGGCACAACTGGACCGTCTCCGGCGGGTGACCGGCCGCTCCCTGCGCGACGCTACGGACCCTCGTCGCCGTCGCGCAGGGAACGGACCATGCCCTGAAGGATCCGGAACGCGGCCGACTGCTCGGTCTCGGTCAGACCGGCCAGCATTCTGGCCTCGACGGAGCGGACGGCCGCGCTCGCCTTCTCCAGGCTCCGCCGGCCACTGGGCGTGAGCCGCGTGGGCAGCACCTTCCCGACGGGCGCCGCCGCGGGCCGGGTCACATAGCCGTCCCGTTCCAGGGCCTGGAGCAGCACGTTCATCGTCTGCCGGGTCACGAACGCGCCCCGCGCGAGCTCGGAGTTCGACAGTCCGGGCCGTTGCGCCAGCAGCTCCAGGCAGGAGTAGTGCGTGACGCTCATCCCGAGCGGCCGCAGCACCTCCTCCATGGCCGCGCGCAGCGCGCTCGACGCCTCCTTGAGCAGGTAGCCCAGTGACGTCTCCAGGTCGACGCCGACACCTTCTTGACTCATGTCAGTATTCTGACATAGCTTGCCCATGTCAGAAAACTGACACGAGCACGAGCTGCCACGACAGAAGGAGCGTCACCATGCCCGCCACCGGCCCCGACTTCATCTCGCTGCAAGTGCGCGACCTCGACGCTTCACAGGCGTTCTACGAGCAGTACCTGGGCCTCGTCCGCTCGCCGGCCGGACCTCCGCACGCCGTCGTCTTCGAGACCAAGCCGATCGCGTTCGCACTCCGCGACGTCATCCCCGGCACCGACCTCGCCTCCGTCGCCCAGCCCGGCATCGGTACCGCGATCTGGCTCCACGCCACCGACGTCCAGACCATCCACGACGCGCTCGCCGCCGACGGCCACACCATCGCCTCCGCACCGGTCGACGGCCCCTTCGGCCGGACCTTCACCTTCGCCGACCCCGATGGCTACCGGATCACGCTGCACGACCGCGCCTGAGCGGTCAGCCGACGACTCGCGCCCATACGGACTTGCCGAACTCCCGTTCCCGGACGCCCCATTCCTCGCACAGGGCGTCCACGAGGAGCAGGCCGCGGCCCGAGGTGGCGTCGGGGTCGTAGCCGTTCAGGACGGGGTGGCGGGGAGAGCCGTCGTAGACCTCGACCTCGATGGTCTTACGGCCGTCGTGCGCGAGCGCGACGGTGAAGGTACGGCCGGGTCGGTGGGCGTGCGCGTGCCGGACGGCGTTGGTGGCGAGCTCCGTGAGGATCAGGGCGACGGTGTCGGAGAGGTCGTCCGGCACGTCCCAGGAGACGAGCACCAGTTGGGCACCGTGGCGGGCCTCGGGGATGTTCTCGACGACCGGCATGAAGGAGCGGTGCCAGTGGTGGGGGTGACTTTCCGTGTTCACGGTACGACTGTCGGTCCTGGTGGCTAACTTCGATAGAGATCGCGCCTCGACGATCGGGAACGGTGAGTGAGGTTGAGGGCGCGTTGAATGTCGTTGAGCCGCGTTGAGGGGGTCGCTTGCGATGGGGCAACCGAAGAAGAAGGCCGCCTCGCCTGCGGCGCAGTACTTCGCGGAGGTGCTGCGGTTGCTGCGTACGGCGAAGGGGCTTTCCCAGAACGAGTTGGGCGACGTGATGGGTTACTCGGGGGCGGCGGTGAGCGCGGTGGAGACGTGCGCGAAACCGGCGACGGACGAGTTCATCGGGGCGGCGGAGAAGGCGCTGGGGGCTGGGGGGCTGGTCTCGGCGGCGGCGAAGTATCTGCGGTTGGAGCGGTATCCCGCTCACTTCCAGGGGTTCGTGCAACTGGAACAGGAAGCACTCAGCGTGTCCTCGTACTGCGTCATGCTGATCGACGGCCTCTTGCAGACCCCGGAATACGCCCGGGCGCTCTACGACCACGCGGTTCCACCGCTGGACCCCGAGGAGGTGGAGCAGCATGTCTCGGCTCGCATGGAGCGGAAGGCTCTTTTCGACCGGAGGCCGGTATGCATGATTCACGTCATCCTGGAGGAGTCCGCCCTGCGACGGCTGATCGGGGGTCCTGAAGTGATGCGCGCCCAGTACGAGTACCTCATTGCCTGCGCGGCCCGCCCGAACGTGACGCTGCAGGTGATGCCCGCCGCACGGGCCGGACACGCCTGCCTCGCCGGGCCGATGAAGCTGATCGAGACCCCGGAACAGCTGCCCCTCGTCTACCTGGAGGGACAGGGGAACAGCGTGCTGGTCTCCGACCGCGACGAGGTCGGAGTGCTCAATCGGCGATATGCGATGATCCGCTCACAGGCCCTGGGCCCGGACGAATCCCTGAGTTTCATCGAGCAGTTGGCGGGTGAACTGTGAACGAGCTGACCTGGTTCAAGAGCAGCTACAGCGACAACACCGGCGGCGATTGCCTCGAAGTCGCCCTCACCTGGCGCAAGAGCACCTACAGCGACAGCTCCGGCGGCGATTGCGTCGAGGTCGCCGCCCCCACCCCCGTCACCGCCATCCACATCCGCGACTCCAAGACCCCCGCGGCACCCCACCTCACCGTCTCCCCCACCACCTGGTCAGCCTTCCTCGCCGACCTCCACCAGTGACCGCGCCCGCGCCACCCGCTCCTCCAACCGCCCCCGGCACTCAGGCCACTCCTCCCCGGTGATGGAGAAGATCGCCGAGTCCCGCAACCGCCCGTCCTCCCCCGGCGCCCAGGACCGCGACCAGTTCCGCAGCACGCCCTCGAAGCGGGCGCCGACGCTCTGGATGGCCGCGCGGGAGCGTTCGTTGCGCGCGTCCGTCTTGAGGTCGACCCGCGCCACACCCCACACCTCGAAGGCGTGCCGGAACAGCAGCAACTTGGCCTCGGCGTTGATCCCCGTGCCCTGGGCGGAGGCCCCGAGCCAGGTGAACCCGACCTCGACGGCGTCCAACCGCTCCTCGTCCCGCCAACACCGCGGCTCCCAGTACGACGTGGCACCGACGGCCCGCCCGGTCGCGACGGACACCTGGGCGTAGGGCAGCAGGCGTCCCGTCTCCGCGCGGGCGAGCTGCGCGTCGACGTACTGCCCGACCTCCGCCGCCCTCGGCACCCAGGTGAACTCGTAGGTCCCCCGCTCCTCCTCCGCGGCGACCGCGAGGTCGGCCGCGTGCCGGTGGGTCAGTGGTTCCAGTCGCACCAACCGGCCCTGGAGCAGCGGTGCTTCGCATGTGAAGGTCACGGCGGGAGTCTGCCCGTACCGCCTTGCTCCGTCGAACGGATTTCAAGGGGCCCGCGCGCCTAGACTGACTGCGCAGATGAGCAGGGGGAACTGGGGGACGAGGTGGCCGTGGCCGACCGTATGCGTCTGGTGCTGTCCGGTGGGGACGAGTGGGACGAGCTGGACCCCGAGGAACTCGACTCGCTCACCGCGCAGTTGAGGAAGTGGCTGCTCGAACTGGACGACGTGGACGACGTACGGCCGGAGCGGTCGGACGGGTCGCCGCCCTCCGGCGCCAAGCCGGGTGAGCTCATCACCGTCGGCGCGCTCGCCGTGACCCTCGCACCCGCCGTCTTCCGGCCCGCTCTGCGCGTGGTGGAGACATGGCTGCAGAACCGTCCCGTACGCACGGTGAAGGTCGAGGTCGACGGCCGCACCCTCGAACTCGGCCAGGCCTCCCCGGAAGAGCAACGGCTCCTGGTCGAGGCCTTCCTGGAGGGCATCCGTGCCGACTCCGCCGCACAGCCGCCCGCCGACCCGGAGTGACGGGAGCGGACCGCACATGACCGACTTCCCCTTCGGCCCGGGCCGCAGGGACGCCCTGCTGATCGCGACCGGCGCGTACGACGACCGCACCCTCAGCACGCTGCGCTCCCCGGGACAGGACTGCGCGAGCCTCGCCGGGGTGCTCGCCGACCCGGGCATCGGTGGCTTCCGCACCGAGCAGTTGAAGGACGCGCAGGCGCATCAGGTGATGCGTGCCGTGGAGCGATTCTTCATGAACCGCAGCCGCGACGACCTGCTCCTGCTGCACATCTCCTGCCACGGCATCAAGGATGACGACGGCCACCTGTACTTCGCCGCCCGCGACACGGACCGCGACCTGCCGGCGTCCACGGCGGTCCCGGCTGCGTTCCTGCGGGACCGGATGGAACGCTGCCGGGCCCATACCGTGGTCGTACTCCTCGACTGCTGCTACAGCGGTGCCTTCCTGCCGGGTGCGAAGGGCGACGACCAGATCCACGTACGCGACGAACTCGGGGGCCACGGGCGGGCGGTACTCACCGCGACCAACCGCACGGAGTACGCCTGGGAGGGCGACCACGTCAACTCCAAGGAACCGCAGCCGTCCCGCTTCACGGGCGCGCTGATCGAGGGGCTGAGCACGGGTGCGGCGGACCTGAACGGGGACGGCCGCATCACCGTCACCGAGCTTTACGAGTACGTGTACGAGTCACTGCAGCGCGCGGGGGTACGGCAACGGCCGCGGATGTGGGCGGACCTGGAGTACCAGGTGACGGTGGCGCGGGTGGTCGGGGCGGGCGACGAGCGGCTTGCCAAGAACCCCGAGAACCAGTCCTTCACCGACATCATGGACGCGTTCTTCGCGACGTCGGCGGACGGCGGCCCGCGCTCCCGCCGTCGACGCGGTGCGGACATCACGCTCCCCCTCGAACTCGACCTGAAGGAGACCGCGTTCGGCACGGTCAAGGACATCACGATCGACACCAAGGTCGTGTGCCAGGGCTGCTCGGGCTCGGGAACGGCGCCGGGAACCCGGCCCGTCCGCTGCGAGGCGTGTGGCGGCGCCGGACAGACGACCAGAACCGTGCGCAGCTTTCTCGGCGAACGTGTCGAATCCGGCCCCTGCGTGAAGTGCGAGGGTTACGGGACGGTCCTTCCCGCCCGCTGCCCCGGGTGCGACGGCGACGGCAGGGTCGGCGCCACCCGCACGCTCAGCGTCAAGATCCAGGCGGGTGTGGAGACCGGAACGCGTATCCAGTTCGCCGGCCAGGGCCCGATCGGTCCCGGTGGCGGCGAGGCGGGCGACCTGTTCGTCGAGATCGAGGAACGCCCGCACCCCGCCCTCCGGCGCGTCGGCGACGACCTGCACTACGACATGACGATCCCGCTGTCCACGACGGTGAACGGCGGCACGGTCTCCGTGGAGACCCTGGACGGCCCCAAGACCGTCCGCATCCCCAAGGGCATCCGCGCCGGCCAGTCGCTGCGGCTCGCCAAGCTCGGCGTCACCCACCTCCAGAAGCAGGGAAGAGGCGACTTCCTGGTGCACATCGCCGTCCGCCCCTGACGAACCCGCCTCACCCCACGAGCCCCGCCCGCAACTCCCCGAACGCCTCATGGAACCCCGGAAACGTCTTCCGCACGCACCCCGGATCGTCGAACGAAACCCCCGGCACCCGCAGCCCCGTCACCGCGAACGACATCACGATCCGGTGATCCCCGTACGACTTGATCTCCGCCCCGCCCGACGCACGTACCCCCGGCCGGATCTCGATCCAGTCCGGGCCGGTCGCCACCTCCACCCCCAGCCGCCGCAGATTCTCCGCGCACGCCTCCAAGCGGTCGCACTCCTTCACCCGCGTGTTCGCCACGTCCTCGATCCGTACCGGGCCGGAAGCGAAGGGCGCGATCGCCGCCAGTGTCGGCATCGTGTCCGAGATGTCCCGCATGTTGACGGTCAGGCCGCGCAGCGCACCCGTGCCACGGACCGTCGTGCCACCCGAGCCGACCTCCACCTCCGCGCCCATCCGGCGCAGCACCTCCACGAAGCCCAGGTCGCCCTGGAGCGCCCCCGACCCCAGCCCCGGCACCGTGACCTCCGCCCCCGGCGTCACCGCGGCCGCCGCGAAGAAGTAGCCGGCGGTCGACGCGTCCGGCTCGATCGGGTACGTCGTCGCGCGGTAGCCGCCCGCCGGGACCGCGAAGACGTCTCCCTCCCGTTCCACCTCCACCCCGAACGCCCGCATCATCGCGATCGTGATCTCCACGTACGGGACGGAGACGAGATCGGTGACCCGGATGCGCAGGCCCTTCCGCGTCAGCGGGCCCAGGAGCAGCAGCGCCGTCAGGTACTGGGACGACTGGCCCGCGTCCAGGACCACTTCCCCGCCCTCGACCCCCGACGCCCGTACCGTCAGCGGGTGATGGCCCTCCGCCTCCTCGTGCCGCAGGTCCACGCCCAGGTCGCGCAGGGCGCGGCTCAGCGGGAGCAGGGGGCGGCGCCGCATCTGCGGTGAGGCGTCGAAGCGGTACGTGCCCCGGCCCGTCGCCGCCAGTGTGGGCAGGAAGCGGGCCGTCGTCGCGCCGTCCCGGCAGTAGACGTCCGCCTCGGCCACCGAAGGGCCCTGCGGCCGGCCGTCCACCTGCCACGCGTCCGGCGTGCGGCCGACGCGGTAGCCGAGCCGTACCAGGCCCTCGGCGAAGCCCTCCGTGTCGTCCGAGCGCAGCGGGCGTACGAGGGTGGTGACACCGTCGGCCGCGGCGGCCAGGAAGAGGGCGCGGGCGGTGATGGACTTGGAACCGGGGATGGCTGCTACGGGCATGTCCTCATGATCGGACGGGCGCGGGCCGCTGTGCCGCCGCGTCCACGGGATGGACCCCTTCCGGTCGCCTGCGCGTCACCGACGCCAGCCCCACCCCGCCCACCAGCAGCGCCGCCGCGCACCAGCGCAGCGGGCTCACCGACTCGCCCAGGAACAGCGCCGCCGACGACATCCCGAACACCGGGACCAGGAGCGAGAAGGGCGCCACCGTCGACGCCGGGTGGCGGCGCAGCAGCCAGCCCCATGCCCCGAAGCCGAAGACCGTCGTGACCCAGGCGACGTAGACGACCGTGCCCGCGCCCTGCCAGTCCAGGGCGCGCAGGGCGTCGTAATCGCGGCTCGGGCCCTCCAGCAGCAAGGAGAGGCCGAGGAGGGGGAGGACCGGGACCGTGCTCACCCAGACCATGAAGTTCAGGGCGTCGGGTGGGGATGCCTTGCGGGTCAGGACATTGGAGACGCCCCAGCAGGCTGCCGCCGCGACGACGAGGGCGAAGGCTCCGAGGGGGCCCGATGTGCCTTCGTCCAGTGCCGCCACTCCAATGCCGGAGAGGGCCACCAGCATGCCCAACAGCCGCACGCGGGACGGGCGTTCGCCCAGCACCACGAACGCCACCCCCGCCGTGAACACCGCCTGGATCTGGAGGACCAGCGACGACAGGCCCGCCGGCATCCCCGCGTCCATCCCTACGAACAGCAGGCCGAACTTCGCCACCCCGAGGACCAGGCCCACCGCCACCACCCACCTCCACGCCACCTTCGGGCGGCCCACGAAGAAGACCGCGGGGAGGGCGGCCGTGAAGAAGCGGAGGGCCGAGAAGAGGAGGGGCGGGAAGTGGTCGAGGCCTATCTCGATGACGGTGAAGTTCACGCCCCAGACGGCGGCCACCACGACGGCGAGAACGAGGTGTGCGGGTTTCATGCGTCGAGCATCACTTCCCACAACCGTGAAGCACCAGCGATGATTGCTGCATGGTCGGATGAAGCAAAGCTAATTGGTCAGGGGTTCCCGTGCTCGATCTTCAGCGTCTCCGCGCCCTGCACGCCGTCTCCCTCCACGGCACCGTCGGCGCGGCCGCCGCCGCGCTCGGGTACACGCCCTCCGCCGTGTCCCAGCAGATCACCAAGCTGGAGCGGGAGACCCGGACCGTGCTGCTGGAGCGGGAGGGGCGCGGGGTGCGGCTCACCCCGGAGGCTCATCAACTCGTGGATACGGCCAAGGAGTTGCTCGCCATCGTCGAGCGGGCCGAGATCGAGATGGAGGAGCGGCGAGGAGTGCCGTCCGGGCGGCTGACGATCGGGGCGTTCGCGTCCGCCGCGCGCGGGCTGATGCCCGCCGTGCTCGCCGATCTCGCCGTACGGCATCCGGCCCTCGACGCCCGGCTCACCGAGGTCGATCCGCATCTCTCCGTCGATCTCGTCGCCAAGGGGGCCGTGGACCTGGCCGTCGTGCACGACTGGGACGTGGCGCCGCTGTCCGTGCCGGCCGGGGTCGAGAGCGCGAAGATCGGCGACGACCAAAGCACCCTGCTCGTACCCCTCGGGCACACCTTCGCCGGGCGGGAGTCGGTGCGGCGGGAGGAGCTGGGCGGCCAGCGCTGGGTGTGCCAGCCGCCGGGCCGGGTCTGCCACGACTGGCTGGTGCGCACGATGCGCGCCGCGGGCCACGAGCCGGAGATCGTCCACCAGGCCGACGAGAATCCGACCCTCGTGGCACTGGTGGCGGGCGGGCTGGGAATCTGCCTGGTGCCACGGCTCGGCCGGGGCCCGCTGCCGGCCGGGGTCGTCGAGGTGCGGCTCGATCCCACCCCCGTTCGGCGGTTGTACGCCCTGTGGCGCAAAGGAGCCGCGCGTCGTCCGGCAATCGCAGAGACCGTACGCACCTTGCAGGAGCAGTGGCCGAAGGTCACGGCACATCCGTCCCGTTGACCCCTCCGGCACCTACTTCCGGGATTCGTCGGGAAGGCGGGAACCCCGCCCGACTAGCGTTCGTCCAACCCGCAAGCTGCCGGATGAGTCTCCGCCGTGCGGTGTCGGCCCTCGCTGCTGGCTGCGATCGCTGACCTACCCTCTCCGCCGTACTGCGGCCGGCAGCACAGCCGCCATCGGCGCGCCCCCCTCCAACAGCGCCGATGGCGGCACCTCTCTCTCCGCCGGCATCTGCGCGCTCCCTTGACTGGCAGAAACTTCCCGGATATTGCTTCCCGGACGGAAGTTTCCTTCAGTGGATCACTCTGGATCACTGCGGATCACCCCGGAAGGAGCGCACGTGCCCTCCAGACGTACCGTCCTCGCCGCCACGGCAGGCGTCTCCGCGGCTCTGGCCCTCGGCACCACCACCGCCGACGCCGGTACCACCGACGACAAGAAGCTCCGCTCGCTCATCGCCCGTATGACCCTGCCGGAGAAGGTCGGCCAGCTCTTCGTCATGCGGGTGTACGGCGACTCCGCCACCGATCCCGCCCAGGCCGACGTCGACGCCAACCTCAAGGAGATCGGCGTCCGCACGGCCGCGGAGCTGATCGCCAGGTACCGGGTCGGCGGCATCATCTACTTCACCTGGGCGCACAACACCGAGAACCCGCACCAGATCGCCGACCTCTCCAACGGCATCCAGAAGGCCTCGCTGACGCAGCCGCGCGGGCTGCCGCTGCTCGTCACCACCGACCAGGAGCACGGGATAGTGTGCCGCGTCGGCAGGCCCGCCACCCTCTTCCCGGGCGCCATGGCGATGGGCGCCGGCGGCTCCCGCGCGGACGCCCGCACCCTCGGCCGCATCTCGGGCGCCGAGCTGCGCGCGATCGGCGTCAACCAGGACTACTCCCCCGACGCCGACGTGAACATCAACCCGGCCAACCCGGTCATCGGCGTCCGTTCCTTCGGCGCCGACCCGGACGCGGTGGCCGGTCTGGTCGCCGCCGAGGTCGCCGGGTACCAGAAGTCGCGGGTGGCGGCCACGGCCAAGCACTTCCCGGGGCACGGCGACACCGCCGTCGACAGCCACTACGGCTTCCCGGTCATCACCCACACCCGCGACGTCTGGGAGAAGCTGGACGCGGTCCCCTTCCGGGCAGCGGTCAAGGCCGGCATCGGCTCGATCATGACCGCGCACATCCAGTTCCCGGCCCTGGACGACTCCGGCGACCCGGCCACCCTCTCCCACCCGATCCTCACCGGCATCCTGCGCGGCGAACTCGGCTACGACGGGGTCGTGGTGACCGACTCCCTGGGCATGGAGGGCGTACGCACGAAGTACGGCGACGACCGCGTGCCGGTGCTCGCCCTCAAGGCCGGCGTCGACCAGCTCCTCAACCCGCCCGACCTCGCCACCGCCTGGAACGCCGTCCTCAAGGCCGTACAGGGGGGAGAGCTGACCGAGGCGCGGCTCGACGAGTCGATCCTGCGGATCCTGCGGCTGAAGGCGCGGCTCGGACTCTTCGAGAAGCCTTACGTCAGCCGGGCGGGCGTGGACCGGGTGGTCGGCACGGCCGCGCACCTCGCGACCGCCGACCGTATCGCCGAGCGGACCACCACCCTGCTGGTCAACAAGGGCGGTGTGCTGCCGCTGTCCCGGCGGACGCAGCAGAAGGTGCTGGTCGTGGGCGCCGATCCGGCCTCCCCGTCGGGCACGACCGGCCCGCCGACCGGCGTCCTCGCCGGCGCCCTCACCGAACTCGGCTTCACGGCAACGGCGTTGAGTACCGGCACGGCTCCGTCCGCCGCCACCATCGCGCAGGCCGTCGCGGCGGCCAAGGATGCGGACGCGATCGTCGTCGGGACGTACAACGTCACCGCGAACAGCTCCCAGAAGACGCTCGCCGAGCAGCTGGTGGCGACCGAGAAGCCGGTGGTGGCGGTCGCCATCCGGAATCCGTACGACGTGGCCCAACTCCCTTCCGTTCCCGCTCATCTGGCCGCATACTCCTGGACCGACGTCGAGCTCCGGGCGGCCGCGCGCGTGATCGCCGGGAAGGTGGCGCCGCGCGGGAAGCTGCCGGTGCCGGTGCAGCGGGCGGACGATCCGACGCAGGTGCTGTACCCCATCGGGTACGGGCTGTCGTACTAGAGGCGGCGCAGGGGGCGTACGCCACACAACGGGCGTACGACCCCCATAGTGCTCAAAGCATCCCGCGCGTCTGGCGTGCGCCCGCTGTGGCGGGTCACGCTGGATGCGGGTCATCTGGGGAGGTGCCCGGGGGGATTGCGATGCGTGAGAGATGTTCCGCGGGGGTGGTCTGCGCACTGCTGGTACTGGTCGCCGCTCTGCTGACCGGCTGCCAGGCCTTCTCGTCGGCCGCCGAGAAGGACGACGAGCCCAGTTCGACGCCGAGGGCCACCGCCACCCAGCCCTCGGGCTACGGGGCGGTGTTCCTCGCGGTCGACGAGTGCAGCTCGTTCGGCACGTCGAGCTTCACCGAGGTGCCGTGCACGAGCGAGCGGGCGGCGGCGCGGGTCATCGCGCGCTACGACGGCCAGGTGGACAAGGGTCCGCTGTGTCCGGCGACCACGGACTTCGTGCTGCACATCAGCGAGCAGAGCCCGTCCTCCGACGAGGACGGCGACGGCACGGTGCCGCAGGGCTACGCCTGTATGCGCAACCTGGAGCCACCGCACCCCGGCGACCCGGGCGGCGGGGGCGGCCCGCGCACCATCGTCGGCGACTGCGTCTACGGCTCCGGCAGCGGACAGGTCCGCGAGACGGCCTGCGACGGCAGCGCGAAGCAGAAGCCGCAGTACCGGGTGGTGAAGGCGGTCGCGAAACGGTCACTGTGTCCGACGGGGACCGCGCTGTACGTACGGCTGAAGGGCGGGGAACCGGTGGGCTGCGCCCGGCCGGTGTGACCTGATCCGGTCAACGGCCGGGCGCAGCACGGGAGTTACGGCCGCAGCGTGGGCTCGCGCTGCACGTCACGCACGTCCAGCTTCTTGTCGAAGGCGGCCAGCGGCTTCGCCTGGGCGGTGGAGGCGGCCGGGACGCCGGCCCACGCCAGGATGCGGGCGGTGGCGAGCGTCTTCTCGTCCGCCACCAGACCGGCGACGTTGGCGCCGTGGTTGAGGCCGGGCGCGGTGAAGACGTACGCGTCCTTGGAGCCCTTCCCGACGCGGAAGCGCTCCGCGCCCCAAGGGTCGTTCTGGCCGTAGACGAAGAGCATGTGGTGGGCGTTGTGCTTCACCCACGTGTCGACGTCGCGCATCGCGTACGGCTGGAACTTCATCGGGATCGACCGCGGCACGAAGTTCCGGGGCGGCTGGTAGCCGTACCGGATGTACTTCTTCTCGATGTACGGGAAGTGGATGGTGGGCGCGCCGAGTTGGGTGCCCGCCTGGTAGTAGTACGGCGTGTACGGCTCCAGGCCCTGGTCGGTGTAGAAGGAGAAGCCGGAGATCGTGTCGACGGAGTTCCAGATGTCGTCGTCGCTCGCGGTCTTCGCGTCCGCCGGGATGGTGGCGCAGTCGGAGAGCAGGCTGTACTGCCAGAAGCCCCAGACGTAGTCGAGGACGACGGCCTCGTAGGCGCGGTCCAGGCTGCCGATGGTGGTGAAGGTGTAGCCGTTCTCGGCCGCGTAGGCCGCGTACTTCTTCTCCAGCGGCTCCCGGCGCACCAGCGCCTCGCGCTGCACCGCGTCCAGCCGGTCGCGGCACTCCGCGGTGCCGACCTTGGTGAAGAAGCGGTCGTAGGCGGAGTCCTCGTCGTTGACGACGTCGTTCGGGGCGACGTAGGCGACCACGCCGTCCATGTCCTTCGGGTAGAAGCGCTCGTAGTACGTGGCGGTCATGCCGCCCTTCGAACCGCCGGTCGAGATCCAGTTCTTGGTGTAGATCTTCTTCAGCGCCTTGAAGATACGGTGCTGGTCACTGGCCGCCTGCCAGATGTCCAGCTTGGACCAGTCGGCCGGGTCGGGCCGGGAGGGCGTGAAGAAGCGGTACTCCATGGAGACCTGGTTGCCGTCCACGATCTGGGTCGGCTCACGGCGGCTGGGGTTGGTGGAGACGTTGTAGCCGCCGGTGTAGAAGACCGTCGGGCGGCTGACGTCCTTGTGCAGCACGGTGATCCGCTGCTGGAAGGTGCCCTTGGACGGGTGCCGGTGGTCGACCGGCTGGGTGTAGTTCAGGACGAAGAAGCGGTAGCCGGTGTAGGGCTTCTCCTCGATCAGGCTCATCCCGGGTATCGCGAGCAGCTGATCCTTGATGTCGGTGCCGGTGGCCTCCGACTGGGCGGCGGTGGCCGCCCCGGCCGTGCTCAGCGTGCCTATGAGCACGACGAGCGCGAGCAGCCATCTGAGCGCCTTGCGCATGCACCCTCCCCTGTGAGGCAGTTGTGAACCGGAAGCTATCGGAGCAACTGCCGTCACACCAGGGGATGTTGCGTCAGCACAGAATCCAGCCGGAGCTCACCTTGCCCGACCCCACCGACCCCTTGATCCGCACGCACCGGTGTCCGGCGTGCACGGTGATCGGTCCGGCGTGGTGGCTGTACTTGCCCTTGTCGACGACCGGGCGGTTGCCGCGGGCCTGGACGCTGACCGACATGGAGCGCTTGGCCGAGGAGGAGTGCTTGGGGAAGGTGACGGCGCAGACGTACCCCCCGTCGGACTTGTAGACGTACACGGTGCCGGTGGAGAAGGGCAGCTCCTTCACCTTGCGGCCGGGGCAGTACGAGTCGGCCGCCTGCGCGCTGCCCGGCGCGGCGAGCGCGAGCAGTCCGGACGCGGTCAGCACGGCCATGCCGAGCGCGATCCGCCGACGTATCGCACCAGTGTCCACTGTGTCCCTCCCGTGCACCGTCTATGGGCGTACGGGTGTACGGACGCATGACGTACGTCGGATGGTTGCGGGACCTTCGTGCACTCGGGTCTGCCCTCCCGGCTCTTGTAGCGGCCCGCCGACTGTGTGGAGATGCAGGGGAGTCCCGAGGAGGTCCCGCCGTGCACGCCAAGGAACTGCCGGAGAAGAACACCGGTGCCCACCGTCCGCCGGCCCCGTCGCCCCTGGTGGCCGGGGTGGCCGAGGCCGCCGCCGGGACGCACTCCCCGCAGGCGGTCGCCGCTCTGCAGCGCACCGCCGGCAACGCCGCGGTGACGCGGATGATCGAGCTGCAGCGGGAGCGGGCGGCCGGCGAGGAGCACCGGCACGGGGCCGGCTGCGGCCATGAGCCCACCGTGCAGCGGCGGGTCGCCGACGACGTGGGCTCGTTGGTGCGCTCCGGGGGCAGCCGGATGGACGCCTCGCTGCAGCGGGAGATGGAAGGCAGGTTCGGCGGCGAGGACTTCTCCGACGTCTCCCTGCACACCGGCACCGCGGCGCGCGCCTCCAGCGAGGCCGTCGGGGCCGAGGCGTACACCACGCACACCAACCACATCGTGTTCCGCGGCACGGTCGACAAGAAGACCCTCGCCCATGAGCTGGAGCATGTACGCCAGCAGCGCGCCGGCGCGGTGGCCGGCACCGACGACGGCAGCGGGGTGCGGATCAGCGACCCCTCCGACCACTTCGAGCAGTCGGCGGAGCGGGTGGCCGACCAGGTGATGTCCGGCGGGGCGGCGGTGCAGCGCTCGGTCGCGACCGGTGCGGACGGGGAACCCGGCACGATCCAGCGCATGAAGGAGAAGACGGCCAGGAAGGGCAAGAAGGCCGCGGCGGCCCAGGAGCCGGAGGCGGAGCCGGTGGCCGAGAAGAGCGAGCAGGAGAAGATCGTCGATTTCTTCGACGCCCTCGACGAGGGGTTCAAGGCGAAGCCGCCGAACGAGAAGGAACTCATCCTGGAGAACCTCGGCATCGGGACCGCCTACAAGACCCTCGACGCCGTACTGGAGGACGAGGACCTGCCGGGGGCGTTCCGCGAGGAGTTGGGGAACGCGGAGCACGAGCCCGGCTTCCAGACCGCCGGCGAGGGGAACGGCAGGAGCAGCAAATGGGCGGCGGGCGCGGTGACCTCGGCGCACGCGAAGCTGCGCATCGCCTATCCGCACTGGGGCGACCGGACCACCCTGCACCACAAGATCTCCCGCAGCGAACTGGACCGCATCATGGCGGCGGCGGAGCGGGACGGGCCGCAGGCGGCGCCGCTCTTCGTCTTCCTGGACAGGATCCGGGCCGTGCTGGCCTCCACGGCCGAGGACGTCAAGGCGCTGCACAACATGCCCGCCAACCTGGAGATGGGGCCGGCCAGCGACACACGGACGGGCGACCCCGGTTCCGGCACCGACTTCAACATCGAATCGGGCGCGATGACGCCTCGGTCGAGCGCGCTGAACGACGCGCTGAGCCTGGCGGGTCAGCCGACCGTCGACTGGCAGGCCGTCGCGGACAAGCTCGCTCAGGCGCAGCGCATCCAGGAGAAGGAGCACGGCGGCGCGATCATCTCCGCGCCCGTCCTCGCCCGCTGGAAGCAGCGCGGCCCCAAGTGGGAGAAGCAGGACACCTGACCGCTCACCGCGCCGCGCCGACCGGCTCCTCGGGGTCCGGCGCGCCGACGAACGTCCGCCACAGCTCGGCGTACCGCCCCTGAAGGGCCAGCAGTTCGTCGTGCGTGCCGTCCTCCACGACCCGCCCGTGGTCCATCACGACCACCCGGTCCGCGCGGGCCGCGGTGGTCAGGCGGTGGGCGACCACGAGGGTCGTACGGCGGCCCGCCAGGCGGTCCGTGGCCTGGTTGACCTGGGCTTCCGTGGCCAGGTCAAGGGCGGCCGTCGCCTCGTCGAGGAGGAGGACGTCGGGGTCGACGAGTTCGGCGCGGGCGAGTGCGATGAGCTGGCGTTGGCCGGCCGAGAGGTTGCGGCCGCGTTCGGCGACCTCGTGGAGGTAGCCGCCGTCGAGGGTCGCGATCATCTCGTGGGCGCCCACCGCGCGGGCGGCCGCCTCCACCTCGGCGTCGGTCGCGTCGGGGCGGCCGTAGGCGATGGCGTCCCGGACGGTGCCCTGGAAGAGGTACGCCTCCTGCGGGACGACGCCGAGCCGGTGGCGGTACGAGGTGATGTCGAGGGCACGGAGGTCGGTGCCGTCGACCGTCACCCGGCCGCCGGTGGGGTCGTAGAACCGTGCGACGAGCTTCACGAGGGTCGACTTCCCGGCGCCGGTCTCGCCGACGAACGCGACCGTCTGCCCGGCCGGGATCCTCAACTCGATGCCGCCCAGCGCCTCTTCGTCCTCGCCGTACGCGAAGTGCACGTCCTCGAAGGCGACTTCGCCGCGCAGGGAGAGGACTTCGAGAGGCTCGTCGGCGGCCTTGGTGGAGGTCGGCTCCTGGAGGAGTTCCTGGATGCGGCCCAGGGAGACGGTGGCCTGCTGGTAGCCGTCGAAGACCTGGGAGAGCTGCTGGACCGGCGCGAAGAACAGGTCGATGTAGAGGAGGTAGGCGACCAGCGCGCCGGTGGTGAGCGTGGCGTCGTCGACCCGCCCGGCGCCCGCGATCAGCACGGCCGCGGCGGCGACCGAGGACAGCAGCTGCACGAACGGGAAGTAGACCGAGATCAGCCACTGGCCCCGGATGCGGGCCCGGCGATAGCTGTCGCTGCGCTCCGCGAACCGCGCCCCGCCGTCCCGCTCGCGCCGGAAGGCCTGCACGATCCGCAGCCCGGACACCGACTCCTGGAGGTCGGCGTTGACCGACGACACCCGCTCACGGGCGAGTTCGTAAGCCTTCACGCTCGCCCGGCGGAAGAAGAACGTGCCGACGACCAGCGGCGGCAGCGTCGCGAAGACGACCAGCGCCAACTGCACGTCGATCACCAGCAGGGCGACCATGATGCCGAAGAAGGTGACGACCGAGACGAACGCGGTGACCAGACCGGTCTGCAGGAAGGTCGAGAGGGCGTCGACGTCGGTCGTCATCCGGGTCATGATCCGGCCGGTCAACTCCCGCTCGTAGTAGTCGAGTCCGAGCCGCTGGAGCTGCGCGAAGATCTTCAGCCGGAGCGAGTACAGCACCCGCTCGCCGGTGCGGCCGGTCATCCGGGTCTCACCGATCTGCGCCGCCCACTGCACGACCACCGCGACCAGCCCGAGCAGCGCCGCCGCCCACACCGCGCCGATCGCCATCGCGGAGACGCCCTTGTCGATGCCGTGCCGGATCAGGACCGGGAGCAGCAGCCCCATCCCGGCGTCCACGGCGACGAGCCCGAGGCTGACCAGCAGGGGCAGCCCGAAGCCTCGTAGCAGCCGGGTCAGTCCGTACGACTCCTCGGGCCGTACCGCCCGTGCCTCGTCGATGTCCGGGGTGTCGGTGGCCGGGGGCAACGCCTCGACCTGGGAGAGGAGTTCGGGCGTGGCCGGCATGCCTTCCATCGCGGTGTCCCGGGGGACGCGCTCGCCCGCCCACAGCCGCGGGGTGATGCCCCGCTCGGCGTCGAACTCGGCGTCCAGCTCGTCCCGTACGGAGGTGTCCTCCTGGGGGCAGGCGGGCGGGGTGTGGCCGGGTGAGACGCCGCCGAGCTCGTCCGGGTCGGTGAGGAGGCGGCGGTAGAGGGCGGACCGCTGCTGGAGCTCCTCGTGGGTGCCGATGTCGGCGAGGCGGCCGGCGTCGAGGACGGCGATGCGGTCGGCGAGGTTGAGGGTGGAGCGGCGGTGGGCGATGAGCAGCGTGGTCCGGCCCCGCATGACCTCCTTCAGGGCCTCGTGGATCTCGTGCTCGACCCTCGCGTCCACCGCGGAGGTGGCGTCGTCGAGGACGAGGAGGCGCGGGTCGGTGAGGATCGCGCGGGCCAGGGCGACGCGCTGGCGCTGGCCGCCGGACAGGGTGAGGCCGTGCTCGCCGACCGTGGTGCCGTAACCGTCCGGGAGCTCTCTGATGAAACGGTCCGCCTGCGCGGCGCGGGCGGCCTTCTCGATCTCCTCGTCGGTCGCGTCGGGGCGCCCGTAGGCGATGTTGTTGCGCACGGTGTCGGAGAAGAGGAAGGAGTCCTCGGGGACCAGCCCGATCGCGGCCCGGAGGGAGTCCTGCGTCAGCTCGCGGACGTCGTGGCCGCCGACGAGGACGGCGCCGTGGGTGACGTCGTAGAAGCGCGGGAGGAGGAGGGAGACCGTGGACTTGCCGGAGCCGGAGGAGCCGACGACCGCGAGGGTCTCGCCGGGGCGGATCTCGAAGCTGAGCCCGTCGAGGACGGGACTGGTTTTGCCGGGGGCGCCCTCGTACCCGAAGGAGACGTCGTCGAACTCGACCGTGGCAGGCGCGTCGGCGGGAAGCTCCTTCGTCCCGTCCGTCATCGAGGGCTCGGTGTCGATCAGCTCGAGCACGCGCTCGGTGCCCGCCCGCGCCTGCTGGCCGACCGTGAGGACCATGGCCAGCATGCGGACCGGGCCGACCAGCTGGGCGAGGTAGGTGGAGAAGGCGACGAAGGTGCCGAGGGTGATGTGGCCGCGGACGGCGAGCCAGCCGCCGAGTGCCAGCATGGCGACCTGGCCGAGGGCGGGGACGGCCTGGAGGGCGGGGGTGTACGTGCTGTTCAGGCGGATGGTGCGCAGCCGCCCGGCGAAGAGCTTCCGGCCGACCTCCCGCAGCTTCCCGGTCTCCTGGTCCTCCTGCCCGAAGCCCTTCACCACGCGTACGCCGCTGACGGCGCCGTCGACCACGCCCGCGACCGCGGCGGCCTGGGCCTGGGCGTACCAGGTGGCGGGGTGGAGCTTGGAGCGGGAGCGCTTGGCGATCCACCAGAGGGCGGGCGCGACGGCGAGGGCGACCAGGGTCAGCGGGAGCGACAGCCAGGCCATGATCACGAGGGAGATCAGGAAGAGCAGGACGTTCCCGATGGTCATCGGGAGCATGAAGAGCAGGCCCTGGATCAGCTGGAGGTCGCTGGTGGCGCGGCCGACGACCTGGCCGGTGGACAGCTCGTCCTGGCGCCGGCCGTCGAGCCGGGTGATCGTCTCGAACATCTCGGTCCGCAGGTCGTGCTGGACGTCGAGGGCGAGGCGGCCGCCGTAGTAGCGGCGGATGTAGGTGAGCGCGTAGACGGCCACCGCGGCGGCCAGCAGGACGCCGGCCCAGGGGGCCATGGAACGGGAGTGGTCACCGATGACGTCGTCGATGATCACCTTGGTGACCAGTGGGACGAGCGCCATGACCGCCATGCCGGCGAGGCTCGACCCCAGGGCCAGCACGACGTCCTTCGGATACCGCCAGGCGTATCCGGCGAGCCGCCGTGCCCATCCCTGCCGCTGTCCCACGCCGGTACCCTCCGTCGCCACGTCGCACTCTGCCGGAAGGGCACAACGCCGGGGAGCGGTGATTTCATCCCGCCGCAACAATCGGGGGCGGAAACCGGCGCTCTTCGGGACCGCCCTGACGCGCCCCGTGCCTCACCACAAGCACGTACGCCCCCGAGCAGGGCCTGGCGTGCCGTGGGGCGGGCCGGTTCAGTGGAGCGGACGGGTCGCGACGGGCGGACGGGGAACGGTGCGATGGGCGGCAGACCTGCGGATCTCGAACGGGCACGTGAACTGCTGATCTGGTTCCGCGCCCATCTGGAACGGCTGCACGGGCCGGCGCGTGTCCATCCGGACACCGGGGACATCGCGGCCGCGGTGCGGGAGTGGGCCGAGGAGTTCCACATCGCGGACGGGGCGGCGCCCGGCGGACACCGGCTCGACCAGTCCATGCTGGTGCCCTGCTATGTGATGCCGGACGCCCCGGTCGAGGTGGTCGGCATCCTCGCCCGCTACTACGCGTGGCTCGCGGCGGTGAACGACGAGCTCATCTACGCCGACGTCACCATCGAGGCCTTCACGGACGCCGTGGACGGGGTCATGCGCCGAGGGGAGCCGCCCGAGGGCGCGCACCGCCTGGTCCGGGCCGTTGCCGACATCCGGGAGCGTGTGCTGCGGCTCGACGCGTCGCTGGTCCCCGGGTTCGCCCGGGGAGTCCTCGGCATTCTGGGGGCCTGGTGCCGCCGCCGGCACTGGGTACGCACCGGTCGGCTGCCCTCGCTGGCGGAGTACCTGGACTACCGGGCGCTCTGCCTGGCCATCGACGAGGCCTCCCTGCTGCAACGGCTCCAGCCGGATCTGCTGGACCCCCATGAGCCGTACACCTACGGCCTGGCCCGGATCTCGGCGGCGACCGGGCTGCTCACCAGCCTGGTCAACGACCTGATCTCCTATCCCATGGAGATCCGCCGGGGCGAGGAGTTCACCCTCTTCAGGGTCCTGGCCCAGGAGTACGGCATCCGCCCGGAGCAGACCTTCCCGTGCGCCCTCGCCCTGGTCTCCGCCGTCCACCACGACCTCGGGGCCCTGGTCACCGCACTGCACGCCGACGCCAGGGTCGGCGCGACGGAACGGCGCCAGGCCGACGCACTGCTGGCGTGGGTGGACGGAACCTACCGGTGGCATCTCGCGGGCACACGCTACGACTTCGCGGACACGGACGGCCCCGACGCCGGGGCCCTCCGCTATCCGGTGCCCTCGTGAACGCGGGCGCCTCACCGCGGCCGAGACGGCAGGCAGACCCTGATGTCCAGGCCGCCGTCGGGGTTGGCGGTCGCCGTGATCTCGCCGTGGTGGGCGAGGACCACCGCGCGGACGATGGAGAGGCCGAGGCCGGCGCCCTCGTCGGGGGCGGTGCGGCCGTCGTCGCCGCGGACGAAGGGGTGGAGGAGGCGGTCCACCCGTTCCGCCGGGACGGTCCGGCCGGTGTTGGTGATCCGGAGGAAGCCGCCGGCCGGCGTGTGGCCGGTCGTGACGGTGATCCGGCCCTCGGGGTGGTTGTGCCGGACGGCGTTGCCGATCAGGTTGGCCGCCATGCGTTCCAGCAGCACCGGGTCGCCGTGCGTCGGCGCGGGTCGCAGGTCCTGGTGGGCCGTGAGGTGTTTCGCGGTCAGCCCCGTGGTGGCGGCCGCCAGTGCGCCCGCGGCGACCGTGGCGAGGTCCACCGCGCGGGACTCGCCCAGGCCCGCGTGGCTGTGGGCCAGCGCGAACAGGCCGTCCAGCGTGCGGCGGCTGCGCTCGGCCGCGGTCCGGACGTCCTCGGCCATGGCCAGCAGTTCCGTCCGGTCGGGTTCGCCGTCGAGGGTCACGTCGATCGCGGTGCGCATGGTGGCGAGCGGGGTGCGCAGCTCGTGCGCGGCGTTGGCGGTGAACAGCCGCTGGCTCTCCAGCGCCCGGTCGCGTTCGGCGATGCCGCGCTGGATGCGGTCCAGCATCCCGTTGACGGTCTCGGCCAGCGCCGCGAGCTCGTCGCGCGCGGGACTGACCGGCATCCGGTCGGACAGGTTCTCCGCGGACAGGCGCCGCGCGGTGGCGGAGATCGTGCGGATCGGCCGCAGTATCCGGCCGGCCAGCAGCCAGCCGAGCAGGATGGCCAGCAGGGTCACGGCGGCCAGCGCGATCCACTCCTGGCGCACGAGGGTGGCGAGGGTGTCGTCGCGGACCTGCCGGGCCAGCTCCGAGGAGTCCAGCGGTGGCGGTGGCTCGGTGCCGCTCGGTGTGGCGGTGTACCGCACGACGGTCCTGCGCTCACCCAGGCTCCGGCGCGTCAGCAGATAGGTGAAGAGGCTGAGCAGCGCTCCCGTGATCAGCACCAACGCGGTGTAGAGCAGGGTGAGTCGGCTGCGCGCGGTCGGGCGCAGGGACATCGACGCGTCACGCCCGCAGCCGGTAGCCCGCGCCGGTCACCGTCTCGATCAGCGGTGGGTCGCCGAGCTTGCGGCGCAGTGTGCCGACGGTGATCCGGACCGCGTTGGTGAACGGATCCGCGTGCTCGTCCCACACCTTCTCCAACAGGGTCTCGGCGCTGACCACCGCACCGCCCGCCGACAGCAGCTGGGTGAGCACGCCGAACTCCTTGGGTGCCAGCGAGAGCAGCCGCCCGGCCCGTTCGGCGGTGAGCCGCGCGGGGTCGAGGGTCACGTCGGCGGCCCGCAGCACCGTTGGCCGGGCGGGGGCGCTGCGCCGGGCCAACGCGTGCACCCGGGCGACCAGTTCGGCGAACGCGAACGGCTTGCCGAGGTAGTCGTCGGCGCCGAGGAGGAGCCCGTCGACCCGGTCCTCGACCGCGCCGAAGGCGGTCAGCATCAGGATGCGGGTGGCTCCCCGGGCCGCCAGGCGCCGGCACACCGTGTCGCCGTGCACCACCGGCAGACTCCGGTCGAGGACCACGACGTCGTACGAGTTGACCTCGCTCTTCTCCAGCGCCACCGCGCCGTCCCCGGCGAGGTCGACGGCGAAGCCGTGCTTGCGCAGGCCGGTCGCGATGTATCCGGCCAAGGGCTGTTCGTCCTCCACCAAGAGCACCCTCATGGGCCCGGATTATCGCCACCGGGACCTATGGATCCCGTATGGGCGGACGAACGATCACGCATACCCGCGGCCCGGTAGACCTGCTGCCGCTCCACCTCGACTGCGAAAGGAATCAACCATGTCGGCCAGTCCCTCCCGGCGTTCAGTGATCGGCGCGCTCGGCGCGGCCTCGGCCGGCGGGCTGGTGACCGGCGCCGCCGTCCCGGCCGCGGCGGACGACCGGTCCGGCCCGGTGCCCGAAGGTCTGCGGCCCGGCGGCGAGTTCGACCGTTACGTGGCGGCCGAGGCGGCGGCGGACGAGTTCTCCGGCTCGCTGCTGCTGACCCGCGGCGGCCGGACCGTACTGGCCCGCTCGTACGGCATGGCCGACAAGCAGCGATCCGTCCCGAACGGGCCGGACACGCTCTTCGCCCTGGCCTCGGTGACGAAGCTGTTCACCGCGGTCGCCGTGCACCAGCTGGCACAGCAGCGCAAGGTCACCTACGGCGCCCGCCTCGGCACCTACCTCGACGGCTTCCCCTCCTCCGTCGCCGACAACGTGACCGTCCACCAACTCCTCACCCACACCTCGGGGTTCGGCGACGTCCACATGCTGCCCGGCTACCAGGCGGCCGAGGCCGGCTGGACCACCCCGGAGCAGACCATGAAGGGCCTCGTCGACCTCATCCGGCAGTCCGAGCCCGGTTTCCAGCCGGGCGCGGGCTGGGCCTACAGCAACTCCGGCTACGTCCTGCTCGGCGCGATCGTCGAGAAGGTGACCGGGATGTCGTATTACGACTACGTGCGGCGGTACGTCTTCGCCGCGGCCGGAATGACCCGGACACGCTTCCTCACCAGACCGCAGTGGCAGGCGGGCCGGAACATCGCGCACCCCTACTACCCGGACGGACAGGGCAGTTGGACCGACGGCGTCCCGGAGGCCCGGTACGTGGTGGGCGATCCGGCGGGGGACGCGTTCACCACCTGCGCCGACCTCGACCGCTTCGGACGTCTGCTGTGGCGGGGGCGGCTCCTCGACCCGGGCTGGACGCCGCTGATGCTGAGCGGCAAGGTGCCGCTGCCCCCGGCGCCCACGGCCCCGACCGGCGACGACACCGGCGTCCCCGCACAGGCGCTCTTCCAGTGCTACGGCCCCGTCGGGGCGCTCGTCTCGGGCCGGTGGACGTTCAGCCACGGCGGGGGCAGCACCCTCGGCGTGTCGACGTCGGTCGAGGTGTTCCCGGAGACCGGCTGGGGCGTGGTGGTGCTGTCCAACTACGCGGGCGCCCTGGTCCCGGAGATCGCGAGCCTCGCGCGGAAGCTGATCACGGCCGGGCGGTGAGGTCCACGCCCGGCCGGTATCGGCAGGTTAGTGCCCCGGCCTGACCGTCAGGTAGTAGAACCGGGTCGTCTGGGTCGCGCCCGCGTTGTCGTCGCTGACCAGCAGGACCTTGAAGCGGCCCTTGTCATGGCCCGTGATCACCATGCCCTCGATGTTGTCGAGGAGCGGGTTGGGCTGGGGCTGCTTGGCGGTGGCGCCGAGGGACGGGCAGTCGGCGATGTCCGTGAGGAGCGTCTTCCTGATCAGGCGGACGTCCGACTGGCCCGTGAGGTTCTCGATGCCGCTGGTGTCCGTGGCGTGCCGCGGGTCGGCGACGAAGAGGCGGACCGTGTTGCCGACGCCGGACGTGAAGCCGCGCTCCAGGACGAGGAGGCGGCCGTCGGGCAGGGCCTGGACCTCGGGGACGCCGAGGATGGCCTCGTCGGTGCGGTAGGCGTACTGGGCGCCGAGCTTCCAGTGGTCGCCCTTGGTGCGGGTCCAGGTCTGGAAGCGGACGATGCCGGTCGAGTCGCCGGAGATCGCGTACTCCATGGACGCCAGCAGGGTGTGGCCACCGGGGAGGAGGGTCAGGCCCTCGAAGGTCTGGTTCGTGGTGGCCCGGCCGGCGGGGGCGACCAGCAGCGAGGACGGGACCGGGAGGCGGTCCAGGATCTTGCCGTCGGCGCTGTAGCGGCGGATCGACGGCTCGGTCTCCGAGGTGATCAGGCGGGTGCCGTCGCCGTCGATGACCAGGCCCTCGGAGTCCAGCGCGGCGCCGTTCTCGTCGGCGAGCTGCACGACCCGCTTCGGCGCGAGCGTCTTCGCGTCCAGGTCGAAGAGGGACGAGCGGTCCTCCAGGGCTGCGAGGGAGCCGTCCTTGTCCACGGCGAGCGCGGAGAAGTTGCCGACGAAGGTGCCCTGGTACGTCGTCTTGTCGAGCGCGTCGGAGAAGCGGTCGATCGAGACGGACGGTGAACAGGCGTTCCCCGGAAGGGAGTTGGCGGCCACAACATCGGTGGCCGCGGCGGGCCCGGCGGCGGACAGACAGGTGGCCGCCGCCAGGGCCGCGGTGGCGGTCGCGAGTACGTTTCTCAGGCGCATGGGCGTCACCGTAGGACGGGTCGGTGACGCACGGGAGTCCGACGCGTGAAGCGTCAGCTTGCGGCCAGATCCTTGTGAATTGCCTTTGCGACGCCCTGGATGGTCGTAATGCCGTAGTTCATGGTGCTGTTGTCCCAAGTGAGCACCGTGATCATGTAGTCGTGGCCGCCGCCGGTGAAGGTGCCGACGCTGTGCACCCGCCAGCCGTGCGTGGAGCGCTGCAGCCAGCCGTTCTTGACGTGCCAGGTGACGCCGGCCGGGCGGCCGTACGGGGTGCCCCAGCGCTGCGACGAGATGACCTGGCCCATCAGCTTCAGGATGTAGGCGCGGGAGTTGTCGCTCAGCACCGAGTTCTTCGCGGTGACCAGCTTGAGCAGCTTCTGCTCGTCGGTGACGTTGATCTGGGTCAGGCCCCAGTAGCCGTTCGCGCCGGGGACGGTCTTCGTCATGCCGGCGGCGGAGAGGAAGCCCTTGATCTTGGTCAGGCCGAGCTGCTTCCAGAGCTTGCTGGTCGCGTCGTTGTCCGACTTGGTGATCATGGCCTTGGCGCGGGCGGCCTCGGTGTCGGTCAGGTAGCGGTTGTGCTTCTTCGCGTCCCAGAGCAGGGTCGCGAGCACGGTCACCTTCACCACGCTCGCGGAGTCGTAGGAGTTGGTGGCCCGCAGCGAGCAGGTGGTGTTGGTGGAGCGGTCGTAGAGGCCGACCGCGACGGTGCCCTTGCGGTCGGCCAGGGCGGCGGTGATGTCCTTCTTCAGCTTGGTGGCGAGGGCCGCCTTGGAGGACGTACAGCTGACGGTGGGTGTGGCCGCCGCGGCGGCGGGGGCGAGGGCCGTCACGAGCGCTGACACACCGAGTCCGGCCGCCACGAGCACTCTCGCGCGGCCGGACCCGTTGAGTCGCTCGCCGGATATCCGGTTTCTCATGCCCCAGTTGACCCACCGACACCTGCGAAAGGTTGCACGGGGAGCGAAGAGATGTGCGATCCGTTATCCGCTTCTCCTGCGGAACCGCCCGGATTCTCCTGCGGAACCGCCCGGTCTCAGCCCTGTGGTTCGTCCGGCAGGTCCGGGAAGGGCTTGTTCTTCGTCCAGGTGGCGGCGTCGAGCCTGCCCAGGGTGTGGCGTTTCAGCATCTCGCTGACGAAGTAGCGGGCGATGAGGTGGTAGACCGCCTCGGTCGGATGCCCCAGGTCGCTGGTGGTGATGCGCCGGCGCATGTTCGAGGGGACCGGGTCCTTCGCCCCCGGTGGCATGCTGATTTCGTAGTGGACCGGCACTCCCCTGTCCTGGGGCTCCCGCTCCAGATGCCAGGTGGGCAGGTTGGCGCTGATGGAGTTCATCCAGCGGCTCATCTGCACGAGCTGGACGTTGTTGGGCAGCGGCGCGTTCGGCCCGTCCGGCCAGTGCTGCACGAGGCTCGCCAGCATCGCGTTGTAGCGGCGGGTGACGGGCTCGATCTTCCGCGCCTCCTCGATCATGTTCGGCTCGGCGAGGCCCTCCATGTACCTGATGGCGTTGTAGACGCTGGGCAGGTCCACCACCATGAAGTGGTGGTCGCCCCGGCCCTCGCCGTCCGTGAAGCTGGAGTTGATCAGCTCGACCAGGGACTGGATCTCCGCGACGGCCGGGAAGACGCCCACACCGCCGGTGAGCTGTCCCGGGTTGTTCTGACTCCAGGTGCGCCAGGCCGCGTAGTCGTCCGTGGCCGGCAGGTTCTGGGTCTTCGCCGGGTCGTAGTCGGGCCGCAGCACGGTGACGAAGTCGTTGAGGCCGATCCACACGACGTGCAGCGTGGGGCCGCCGAATTGCGTGCCCATCTCGCGGCGCTGGAGAATGTAGTCCTCCACCTGCCCCCTGAGGTAACTGAGCGCACCGAACTTGGGCGGGAACGTCCAGTCCATGGTGACGATGCAGCCGCCCATGGCGTAGTTGACGTACCTGAGCTCGGGCGGCGCGGGTTTCGGAGGCTGCGGCCTTTTCAGCTCCGCGATATAGTCCTCCAGGGTTTTCCACGGTCGCATTTCCACCGGCCGGTCCCAGCTGCCGACTTCCAGTGTCGAATACTTCGACAGCGTGCGGTAGTCGTTGGACTTGCGGATCGACAGCTCACGGTTTCCCCACATGAGCGTCTCGCCGGTGGCCCATTCGACCAGGAAGTCGGCCCAGTTCCGGCCGTCGCTGAAACGACCCGTCTCGTTTACGCGCATCCTCCGGGTGAGCCGGCCGATTTCACCCCACGGCCAGATCCACTTGTTCCCGATGTCGGACATGCTGTCGCCGAGAACGACAACGTTCTTAATGTCGGCCATTAAGTCCCCCAGACCTGATGGATTGCCGACGTGCCGGACCCAAACCATAGAGCGGGAGAAGTAAGTCCGATAGGGGTTCGATGCATCGGGAAATGGAAGGGTCCCATCAGTTGACAGAAGTTCGGCGCAGGGATCCGGATAATGCACCGGAATATCCAGCCGCCCGGCTTCCTTGCATGAGCCATGACCCGCCCCTTACGGACTCCTTGGCACATTCACAGCCAACTGCCAGGCGCGGAACAGCTCTCACCCACCCCGCGCCTGCACCATGACGCTCGTGACATCTGCCACCGATCCGCACCCCCACACCGAGACCGTGTCCGCCGACTGGCCGCCGCCCGCTCCACCGGCGTCGCCCCCGGACAAGGCGCCACGCTGGTCGCTGCCCGCCCTGCTCGCGATCCTGGTCCTGGCGGCGGTCCTGTACGCCTGGAACCTGTCCGGCTCCAGCCTGAACACCTTCTACAGCGGGGCCATCTGGGCCGGCACGAAGAGCTGGAAGGCCTGGTTCTTCGGCTCGCTGGACCCGGGCAACTTCATGACCGTCGACAAACCGCCGTTCGCGACGATGGTCATGAGCCTGTCGGCCCGGATCTTCGGCTTCGGTACCTGGCAGATGATGTTGCCGCAGGTCCTGGCCGGACTCGGCGCGATCTGGATCCTGCACTCCTCCGTGAAGCGTGTGTGGGGCCATGTCGCGGCGACCGTCGCCGCGCTGGTGTTCGCGCTGACCCCGATCACCGTCGCGATCAACCGCGACAACAACCCCGACACCATCCTGGTCTTCCTCATGGTCGCGGGCGCGGCGCTCGCACTGCGCGCCACCCGTGACGAGAAGCTGCTGCCGCTGCTCGGCTCGGCGGCCTGCTTCGGCCTGGCCTTCAACACCAAGCTGCTGGCGGGCTGGATCGCCCTCCCGGCCGTCTTCGCGCTCTACCTGTACGCGTCGAAGGCCCCCTGGGTGAAGCGCGCCGTCAACCTGCTGCTGGCCGCGGTGGTCCTCGCCGTCTTCAGCTTCTGGTGGGCACTCGCGGTCTCCCTGGTCCCCGCCTCCGACCGCCCGTACATCGGCGGTTCGACGGACGGCACCGCCTGGGACCTGATCATGGGTTACGACGGTCTCGGCCGCGTCTTCGGCGGCGAGGGCAACGGCGGCGGTGGCGGCGGAGGCGGCGGCTTCTCCGGCAGCGCGGGCCTGGGCCGGATGTTCAACGACATCCTCGGCGGCCAGATCTCCTGGCTGCTGCCCTTCTCCGCGATCGCCCTGATCGGCGGCCTGGTGCTGTGCGGGCGCGCACCGCGCACCGACCTCAAGCGGATGGGCCTCGTCCTGTGGGGCGGCTGGACCCTGCTCCACTACGTCATCTTCGCGACCGCCCAGGGCACCATGCACCCGTACTACACGACCGCGCTCGCCCCGGGCATCGCGGCGCTGTGCGGCGGCGGTGGCGTGATGCTCTTCGACGCCTACCGCAACGACAAGCGCTGGGCCTGGGTCCTGCCGGTCGCCTTCGGCGTCACCGGCATCTGGGCGATCGTGCTGCTGCGCCGGGCCTCCGGCTGGAACACCTGGCTGTGGCCGGCCATCGCGCTGGTGACGGCCCTGGCGATCGCGGGCCTGCTCGTCTTCCGGTCCGGCAACAAGGCACGGCTGCTCACCGCGTCCGTCGCCGCGGCGCTGGTGGCGGCCCTGGCGGGCCCGACGGCGTACGCCGTCTCGCCGGCGTTCGACTCCTCGACCGGCGGCGGCATGGGCGGCTCGAACCCGACGGCCGGCCCCTCGACGGGCGGCGGCATGGGCGGCGGCCCAGGCGGTGGCGGCGGCACCCGCGGCGGCTTCCCCGGCGGCGGCGAGATGCCGGGCGGCACCCAGCAGGGCGGCCAGAACAACCAGGCCGGCGGCGCGCCCGAGGGCGGCTTCCCCGGCGGGGGCCAGCAGAACGGTGAGATGCCGGGCGGCGGGAACGGCGAGCTGCCCCAGGGCGGCAACGGCCAGGCCCCGGGCGGCACCGGCGAAGCCGGCGGTACGGCTCCGGGCGGCACCGGCGAGGCGGGCGGTACGGCTCCCGGCGGCGGTACGACCGGTCAGCGCGGCGGCTTCGGCGGCGGCGGTGGCGGCGGCATGGGCGGCGGCGCCTCCAGCGAGCTCATCGCGTACCTGAAGAAGCACCAGGACGGCGCCAAGTGGCTGCTCGCGGTGTCCAACTCGCAGAGCTCCGCGCAGATCGAGCTGAGCGCCCAGGAACCGGTCATCTCCATGTGGGGCTTCACCGGCTCCGACAACGGCATGACGGTCGCCAAGCTCAAGGAGATCGTGAAGAAGGGCGAGTTGCACTACATCCAGATCAGCAGCGGCGGCATGGGCGGTGGAATGGGCGGCAACAACACGCTCGCCACCGAGGTCGCGAACTGGGTGAAAGCGCACGGCACGGCGGTCAAGGAGAGCGCGTACAGCAAGAGTTCGACGTCGAGTTCGTCGAGTTCCTCGGCTTCGTCGTCGAGCACGAGCACGACCGCCTCGATCTACCGCCTGGACCCGTCGGACGTGAAGTGACCCCGACGTAGGCATCCGGCCAAAGGCCCCCGACCACACGGTCGGGGGCCTTTTTTAACATCCCGTTAACCTCCAAGACCTCATGTCCATGTCACCCTCCCTCTTGCCGCCTCCATTCAACCCGCGTAGATGGGACAACCTTTATGCTGGCGACACGCATACGGCGCTGGAAGTCGGTGGCCCTGGCCACGGCAGCCGTCCTGGTGGGCCTCGCCGTCCCGGCCGTTTCCGCGACCCCGGCCGCCGCCACGACGACCGACTACGACTCGACGTACTACAAGAACGCGATCGGCAAGTCGGGCACGAGCCTCAAGTCGGCCCTGCACACAATCATCAGCAGCCAGACCAAGATCTCGTACTCCGCGGTCTGGAACGCGCTGAAGGTCACCGACCAGGATCCGAACAACAGCAACAACGTGATCCTGCTGTACAGCGGCGTCTCCCGTGCCAAGTCCCTGAACGGCGGCGACGTCGGCGACTGGAACCGCGAGCACGTGTGGGCCAAGTCCCACGGCGACTTCGGCGAGGTGACCGGCCCCGGCACCGACCTGCACCACCTGCGCCCGGCCGACGTCCAGGTCAACAGCATCCGCGGCAACCTGGACTTCGACAACGGCGGCAGCGCGGTCACCAACGGCGGCGGCAGCACCGTCGACTCCGACTCCTTCGCGCCGCGCGCCGCGGACCGGGGCGACGTGGCCCGCATGATCCTCTACATGGCCGTGCGCTACGAGGGCGACGACGGCTTCGCCGACCTGGAGCCCAACGAGAAGGTCAACAACGGCTCCAACCCCTACATGGGCAAGCTCTCCGTCCTCAAGGCCTGGAACGAGGCGGACCCGCCGAGCGCCTTCGAGGAGAACCGCAACCAGGTCATCTACGACACCTACCAGCACAACCGCAACCCGTTCATCGACCACCCGGAGTGGGTCGAGGCGATCTGGTAGGCACCGCGCGTCGGGCGCAACTGGGCGGGCGGACCGCTCAGTTGCGCCTGAAACACACGGTGTAGGCGATCGACGGGAAGGCGTTGGACCGCCAGGTGGTCCAGCCGTTGGAGCCGCAGTAGGCGGTGTCGTCGTACGCGGAAACGCGGCCGGTGACCACGACGTTGGCGACACTGCACGAGGCCGCCTGGAAGGTGTGCTGCTGCCCGGAGCCGGTCATCAGCAGACAGGACCCGACCGGGGCGCGACCGGCTGCGTCGGGGTAGTTCATCGACAGGCAGTGCACGACGTTCAGTTGGCTCCACTTGGTGGTGGTCCTGATGGTCTCCTCGACATTGGCGTACGACTGGCAGCGGGACGAGTCGTCCGTGCCGGTGAGCCGCGCTTTCACGGTGAAGTTGCCCGTGGCGCAGGACTGCCGGTACCAGGCGCTGGCCGCCGAGTTGGGGCCGAAGACGCACTCGCCGACCCGCGCGTGATAGGCGCTGGTGGCCTTGTAGGAGAGACAGAGCACCCGGTCGTAGTAGGCGTTGCTCACGTTGTAGTCGCTGTCCGCGGTACCGGAGCACTCCCCGGAATCCGTGGTGTCGTCGAACGCCTGCACCACCTTGAAGTCCCCGCCCGTGCAACCGACCTTCCGCAGCACCGGTTTCTCGTACGTGCCCTCGTTGGCGAGGCAGTCGCCGGTACCCGTCGTCTCCCAGAAACTCGTCGGACTGGGACTCGGCGTCGGGGTGTCCTCGGGCTCCGTCGTGGGATCGTCCGGTGTCTCGCTGTCGGACGTCGTCGGATCCGGTTCCGGTTCGGTGTACGAGGGTGTGTCCGGCGCCGACCGGGTGGAACCGGAGCTGCGGTTGTCGTCGCTCGAACCCGCGTCGGCGAAGTGGACCGGCAGCCAGATCAGGAGCGCCAGGCAGACCAGTGCCAGCAGGGCGACCAGGGCGCCGCGTCCCGCCGGTGGGGACGGCGGCGGGGGTGGCGGGGGCAGCGGAGGGGTGCCGGAGCCCGGGTCGGGGGGCCGCGGCGGCGGGGTGGCGACCGGTGGTCGTTTGACGGCCTCGTTCTGCATGAGGCGGCGCAGCGACTGGTTGCGGGCGTGGATGCCGGGTGCCGCCTTCTCGACGGGCAGGTAGGCGCCGGGCTTGACCGGGCCGGTGGCCGCCGCGCAGATCTCCACCACCCGTGCCGCGGTGGGCCGTTGGTCGGGGTCCTTGGCCAGGCACTGCCGGACGAGGTCGCGGACCACCGGGTCCAGGGCGTCGAGGTCGGGCTCTTCGTGCGCGATGAGGTTGATGACGCCGAGCGGGTCCTCGGCCGCGAAGGCGTCCTTGCCGGTGGCGAGGTGGTAGATCGTGGCGCCCAGCGTGAAGATGTCCGACTTGGGGGTGACCGGCTGCCGTCCCGTCGCCTGCTCCGGGGACCGGTAGGCCGGCGTGCCCAGCTGCGTGTTCGTGTGGGTCATGCGGGTGGCCGTGACGGACTTGGCGATGCCGAAGTCGATGACCTTGGGCCCGGTCTCGTCCAGCATGACGTTGGCCGGCTTCAGGTCGCGGTGGATGGCGCCGACCGCGTGGATGTCACCGAGTCCCCGGGCCATCCCCGAGGCGATCAGCATCACGTCCCGGGTGGGCAGCGGACCGGCTTCCCTGACGAGTTCGAGCAGGGACGGCCCGCACACATAGGTGCCGGCCAGCCAGGGCGGGTCCGACCAGGGGTCGGCGGCCACGAGTTGGGCGACATGGTTGCCGCGCACCCGCTGGGCGATGTCGACCTCGCGGGCGAAGCGTTTCGCGAACTCCGGGTCCTGGGCCAGGTCGGCGTGCAGGACCTTGACGGCGAGGGGCTGCCCGCCGGGCGTGAACGCCAGGAAGACCCGGCCGGCCCCGCCCTCCCCGAGCCGCGCCTTGAGGACGTACGGGCCTATCTTGCGGGGGTCGACGTCTTTGAGCGGCTCGAAGCGGAACTCGTCGGCGGCCCGCACCGCGGCCTGGCCGCGCACGAACAGGAACTGGTCCGGCCGCCCGCTGTAGTGCAGATCCGGCATCGGCGGAGTGCTCACGTCCGGCAGGCTCGTGCCGCGCAGCCGGCTCCTGACGTCGTCGTGCAGGTCGGCCACGGTCGCCCCAAGGGAGTCCTCGGCGTGTGCCTCGCGGACCACCTCCGACAGGAACTTGGTGAAGTAGGTCAGGCCGCCCGGCTTCTCCTCGAAGTACGTCTTCTGGGTGTGCTTGCAGGCGGTCCAGATGTAGGTGCCGGCGCCGCGCGTCGGGCTGGAGCCGTCGGCGTGGCCGGTGAGGCCGGCGGAGGGCTCGGCGTAGCGGGTGGCGATGCCGGCGCAGCAGCAGTCGAGGACGAAGATCTTCATGCGGGCGTTGCCGCGTTCCAGCAGCTCCCGCACCTCGCGGAAGCGGAGCGAGGTCAGGGCGCGCTGCGCGGGGTCCTCGCTGGTGTCGGTGAGGGCGAGCCCGAGGTCGTAACGGCCGCTGTTGCTCGTCAGCAGCTGGCCGTGGCCGACGTAGTAGAACAGCAGCACGTCGTCGACGTCGTCGATCAGCTTGGCCATGTCCCTCAGGACCTTGCTGCTGTCGCGCCGGTCCGCGAAGGAGGTGATGCGCTTCGCGGGCCACTCCGCAGGCCCGGTCAGCACCCGGCGCATCTCCTCCAGGCTCTTGAGCGCCGCGGGCATGGGGCTGCGGTCCTGGAAGCCGGCCGTGTACTTCGAGGTGCCCAGCAGGATGGCGCGCGACCGACCGAAGTCGATGTCGTCACGCCGGGTCATCCGGAGCCTCCGCCGGTGCCGGTGTCTCCAGGGCCCTGGCCGCCTCCATGACCTCGCGGAGCTTGACCTCGGCGTTGCGCCCGTTCACCCGGAAGCGCTTGCCGCCGACCTCGACCTCGATCTCGGTGGTCTGGGCCCCGATCCACAGCTGGAGGGCGCTCACCGCGGCGACGATCGGCCCGCCGGCGGCACACACCACCGACAGGAAGTCCCACACGGTGCCCTGGCTGTTGCGCTCGGGCGGCGGCTCCACGACGTCCACCTCGACGCCCGGATGTCCACCCATCCAGTCGCGCAGCCCGTCGAGCCGCCCGACGCCGTTCACGTAAACACGCAGTTCGACTGTCATGCGCAGTAGCAACTTCCCCCGAAGCGTAGATGCGCATCGAGGTTAGATCGTCACACGGCGTCAGTCCAGGGCACGGTCAGCCAAGGTGCGTAGGCGCGAACATCCGCAGCACCGCGGGGAGTACGACCACGCAGGGCCCCGGCGTCGTAAGCGCCTTGGTCAGGTCCGTCTCCAGGGTCTCCGGTGTCGTCCGGACACCGGGTACCCCGAAGGACTCGGCCAGGGCCACGTAGTCGGGGCGGGTCAGTTCCGTCGCCGTCGGCTCGCCGAAGGCGTCCGTCATGTACTCGCGGAGGATGCCGTAGCCGCCGTCGTCGACGATCAGCCAGGTGACGTCGAGCCCGTACTGCTTCGCCGTCGCCAACTCCGCGATGGAGTACAGGGCTCCGCCGTCGCCGGAGACCGCGAGGACCGGGCGGGTCGGGTCGGCCGCCGCCGCGCCGAGGGCCGCCGGGAAGCCGTAGCCGAGGCCGCCGGCGCCCTGGGCGGAGTGGAGCAGGTTGGGGCCCTTGGCGTCGAAGGCGGACCAGGCCCAGTAGGCCAGGATGGTCATGTCCCAGAAGGACGGGGAGTCGGCGGGGAGGGCGCGACGGACCGAGGCCAACACGTCCTGTTCCAGGGTGAGTTCCTGGGCGGCGATGCGGTCGGCGACGCGGGTGAGCACTGCCCGTACGCGCTCCGGGGCCGACTCGTCCTCGCGGGGCGAAACCGTCTCCAGCAGCGCCTGCAGGGCCGGCCGCGCGTCCGCGTGGATGCCCAGCGCCGGGTGGTTGGACTCCAGTTTGCCCAGGTCCGCCTCGATCTGGATCACCCGGCCGCGCGGCTTGAACGTGTGGTAGTTGGAGGAGAGTTCACCCAGGCCGGAGCCGACGACCAGCAGTACGTCGGCGTCCTCCAGGAAGTCCGTGGTGTGCCGGTCCTCGATCCAGGACTGAAGGGACAGCGGGTGCTGCCACGGGAAGGCCCCCTTGCCGCCCGGTGTCGTCACGACCGGCGCCCGCAGCAGCTCCGCCAGCCGTCGCAGCTTGCCGCTCGCGTCCGCCCGTACCACTCCCCCGCCCGCGATGATCGCCGGGCGCTCGGCGCGGGACAGCAAGTCGGCGGCCACGGCGGTGAGTTCGGGGCGCGGGGGCAGGTCCTCGGGGAAGGCGTCGCCGCCGGTCACGACCGGGATCGACGTCTCGGCCAGCAGCACGTCCTGCGGGATCTCCACCCACACCGGGCCGTGCGGAGCCGTGAGCGCCGACTTCCAGGCCGCCGCGATCGCGGACGGGATCTGGGACTGGGTGCGGACCGTGTGGACCGACTTGACGACCCCTCTGAACGAGGCCGACTGGTCCGGGAGTTCGTGCAGGTAGCCGTGGCGGCCGCCGCCGAGCCCGGGCGTCGGGATCTGGCTGCTGATCGCGAGCACGGGGGCGGAGGCCGCGGCCGCCTCCTGGAGCGCGGCCAGGGAGGTCAGCGCGCCGGGGCCGGTGGACAGCAGCAGCGGGGCCGCCTCGCCCGTCACCCGGCCGTACGCGTCCGCCGCGAACCCCGCGTTGTTCTCCACCCGCAGGCCGATGTACCGCAGCGAGGAGCGGCGCAGGGCGTCGAACATGCCGAGGGCGTGCTGGCCGGGCAGGCCGAAGACGGTCGTCGCGCCGAGCCCGGCCAGTGTCTCCACCACCAGGTCTCCGCCGTTGCGGCCCGGAGGGGGATTCAGTGCCGCCTCCGTCTGGGCGGCCGTCGGACGCAGTTCCAGGTCGTGGTCGTGGGTCACTTCGCAGCCTTCTCCTGAGTCCTCGCCTCTGCGATCTGGCGGGACATGATGGTGGTCAGTTCGTACGCCGTGTGGGACGCGGCCACCGACGTGATCTCCGCGTGATCGTACGCGGGGGCCACCTCGACGACGTCGGCCGAGACGAGGTTGCACCCCGCCAGACCGCGGAGGATCTCCAGCAGCTCGCGGGAGGTCATGCCGCCCGCCTCCGGCGTACCCGTGCCGGGCGCGTGGGCCGGGTCAAGGCAGTCGATGTCGATCGAGATGTACAGCGGGCGGTCGCCGATGCGCTGACGCAGCTGGTCGGCGACCTCGTCGGCCCCGCGGCGGTAGATGTCCGCCGAGGTGACGATGCCGAAGCCCATCTTCTCGTCGTCGGTGAGGTCCTGCTTGCCGTAGAGGGGCCCGCGCGTACCCACGTGGGACAGCGCCGACGTGTCGAGGATGCCCTCCTCGACCGCCCGCCGGAACGGGGTGCCGTGCGTGTACTCCGCGCCGAAGTACGTGTCCCAGGTGTCGAGATGGGCGTCGAAGTGGAGCAGCGCGACCGGGCCGTGCTTCTTCGCCACGGACCGCAGCAGCGGCAGGGCGATGGTGTGGTCGCCGCCCAGGGTCATCAACCGGGCGCCGGTGCCGAGCAGTTCGTCGGCGGCCGCCTCGACGGTCTCGACGGCCTCGTTGATGTTGAAGGGGTTGACCGCGATGTCCCCGCCGTCCGCCACCTGGGCGAGGGCGAACGGGGACGCGTCCTGCGCCGGGTTGTAGGGCCGCAGCAGCCGGGACGCCTCGCGGATCGCGTTGCCGCCGAAGCGGGCGCCCGGCCGGTACGAGACGCCCGAGTCGAACGGCACGCCCACCACGGCGACGTCGGCGCGGCCGACCTCGTCGAGGCGGGGCAGCCGGGCGAAGGTCGCCGGCCCGGCGTACCGCGGGACGCGGGAGGAGTCGACGGGGCCGCGGGGCGTCTCGTTGCTGCTCATGGTGGAGTACCTTTCTAGTGGGAAGCCGGGATCGCTTCGGATGTGGGTTCGGGAGCCGCGTGGCCGGCGAGCCGTTCACGCCAGGTGGCCAGCACGGTCGCGTCGGTCGGCTTCGTCACGAGGGACACGACGGCGTAGGCGGCCAGGGACGCCAGCAGGCCGTAGTAGACGGGTTCGTTGGCGAGGATGCCGTAACCCGCCATCAGGCCGATCACCGCCAGGCTGCCGACGGTCACGGCGGCCAGTGCCCCCTGAACCGTGCCGCGCTTCCACAGCAGTCCGCCGAGGATCGGGACGAGGAGACCGCCGACCAACAGGTTGTACGCCACCGTCAGCGCCTCCACGACGTTGTTCAGCGTGATCGCCGTACCGATCACCCCCAGGCCCATGATCAGGATGAACACCCGGTTGCCCTGCACCTCATCATGGTCACCCGAGGTGGCCTTCCCCCGCAGCCGGGACCAGATGTCGTTGTTGGCGACGGTGGCGCAGGCGATCAGCGCACCGGAGGAGGTCGACATCACGGCGGCCAGGGCGGCGGCCAGCACCAACCCTCGTACACCGACGGGGAGTTCGTCCTTGACGATGGTCGCGAAGGCGTCGTCGGGGCTGCCGAGCCTGGGGTAGAGCACCCGGGCGGCCGTACCGATGACGGCACCGGCGAGGGCGTACGCCAGACAGTACGTACCGGCGACCGTGCCGCCCCACCTCGCCGTCCGGTCGCTGCGGGCGGTGAACACGCGCTGCCAGATGTCCTGGCCGATGAGCATGCCGAAGGTGTAGATCAGGACGTAGGTGAAGATCGTCTCGCCGCCGATGCCCAGCGGGTCGAAGTACTCGGTGGGCAGCTTGGCCTTCATCTCGCTGAAGCCGCCGGCCTTGACGACCGCGATAGGGAGCAGGAGCAGCAGCACACCGATCGTCTTGACCACGAACTGCACCATGTCGGTCAGGGTGATCGACCACATGCCGCCGAGCGTCGAGTACGCGACGACGATCGAACCGCCGAGGATGATCGCGACGGTCCGGTTCATGTCGAAGAGGACGTCGAAGATGGTGGCGTACGCGATGGTCGAGGTGACGGCGAGCATGAGGGTGTACGCCCACATGACGACGCCGGAGATGACGCCCGCGCGGCCGCCGTACCTCAGGTCCAGCATCTCGGAGACGGTGTAGACCTTGAGGCGGGCGATGCGGGCGGAGAAGAAGACGGAGAGGGCGAGCAGGCCGAGGCCGATGGTGAAGACCATCCAGGCGCCCGAGAGCCCGTACTGGTAGCCCAGGCCGACGCCGCCGATGGTGGACGCGCCGCCGAGGACGATCGCGGCCATGGTGCCGGAGTACATCGCGGGCCCGAGGCGGCGCCCGGCGACCAGGAAGTCGCTCTTCGACCTGGCGCGGCGCATGCCCCACCAGCCCATGGCCAGCATGCCGGCCAGATAGACGACGATCACTGTGTAGTCGACGGCCATGGGAGGGCCTCCTTCGCTTCGAAGTCGCAGTGGGTTCGCCGGCGGGTGACGTGGCACGACACTAGGTGGCCGGAAAGCGACTGCGAAGTGTACGTTTCATCCATTCGAGCCGTACGGGATGGAGGGAACGCACACCATGCCGGAACCCACGGTTCCCCCTACGCCACCCGTGCCCCTCGCGGCGCTCCTGGCCCGTGAGGACCTGGCCCTGAAGCAGATCGCGGGCCCCGTCGACCCCGACGTCGTCGTCCACTGGGCGCACACCTCGGAGATGGCCGACCCGTACCCGTATCTGCTCGGCGGCGAGCTGCTGCTCACCGCCGGGGTGCATGTCCCGGAGGCCGCCGGTACCGGTGCCTACTTCGACGACTACGTCTCGCGGATCGTGGCGGCGGGCGGCGCGGCCCTCGGCTTCGGGGTGGCGCCGGTGCACGACACGGTGCCGCGGGCGCTGGTGGCGGCCTGCGACACCTACGAGCTGCCGCTGATCGAGGTGCCGCCGCAGACGACCTTCTCCGGCGTGGCCCGCGCGGTCTGGCAGCTGATGGCCCAGGCCCGCCTCGCGGAGCTGCGCCGGGTGACGGAGGCCCAGCAGAGCCTGGCGGCCGCGGCCTCCCGCCCGGACCCGGTCCCGTCGGTACTGCGGCAGCTGGCCCAGCGGGTCGGCGGCCGGGCGGTGCTGTACGGCCCGGAGGGCGTGGAGGTCGCGGCGGCGGGCCGCCTGGCGGGCGCCGCCATCCGGGAATCCCTCGCCGAACTCGCCGAGGTGGTACGCCCGTCGGGCCCCGGCACCCCCACCTCCGCGACCGACTCCGCCGCCGGCACCCACCTCGCCGCCTACGCCCTCGGCGCCGGCCAGGGCTTCGTCCTCGCCGTCGCCTCCCCGCACCGCGAACCGGGCGACCACACGATCGCCTCGGTGGCAGCGGTACTGCTGTCCCTGTTGACCGGCGAGCACCAGAGCGGCACGGGTGCGGCCCGGTCCTCGGCGCTGGTACGGGTGCTGCTGGGGGCGGCGCCGGAGGAGGTGGCGCCGCTGCTCGGGGCGGGCGAGGGCGGCGCGGGCCGGTGGCTGGTGGTGCACGCGCGGCCGGACGCGCAGACGGGCGGTGCGGCGGCCGCATCCGCCGGGCCGGGTGCCACCCGCCCCGCCCAAGGCCTCGACGCGCAGGCTTCCGGCGCGAGGGCCGCCTCCGCGGGCCCGGCCGCCCGCCCCTCGCCCACCCCCGACCCGGTGTCCGCCTCCGCCCTCGGCGCCGCCCTCGGATCCCCCCTCGTCGATCTGGCCGGCGACATCGTCCGCGTCCTCCTCCCCGCCGACCGTGACCCCGCCCCGCCCCCCGGCTGGACCCTCGGCATCAGTGCCGCCGTCACTCCCGATGCCTGGGCGTCCGCCGACACCCAGGCCGCGCGTGCGCTGGCCCGTGCCTGTGCCACCCGTACCGCCCTGGTCCGGCACAGCGACCGCGCCGGGCTCGCCGACCTGCTGTCGCCGGACGAGGCCGCCGCGCACGCCCGTACCCTCCTCGCGCCGATCGGCGACTCCCCGGCGCTCACCGAGACGCTGCGCACCTGGCTGTCGCTGCACGGGAGTTGGGACCGTACCGCCGTCGCCCTGGCCGTCCACCGCAACACCGTCCGCCAGCGGATCGCCCGTTGCGCCGCGCTGCTCGACACCGACCTCGACGACCCCGACGTACGCATGGAGTTGTGGTTCGCGCTGCGGCAGCCACAGGTCCTGCGCCGGCAATAGGTACCGCGGCTCAACGCCATGAGTACGTGACCCACGTCGCAGCGTCCGGGACGCCAGGGACGTGCACAGTCCGCTGCCTCACAATGGGTTTCATGCCGATACCCGGGACACCCAGCCGCGCCGAGCTCGTCGACCACCTCGTACGGACCCGCATCGCGGGCGACGTCGCGACGCCCCGCGAGAACAACCTGAACCACTACCGCAAGCTGGCGAACGGCGACCGCCACTACTGGCTCGGCCTGGAGCTCGGCGACCGCTGGAGCGACGAGCAGGACGTGCTCGCGGTGATGGCGGAGCGGGTGGGCGTGAACGACGACCCGGAGTACCGGTACGGCCAGGACACCATCGACCCCGAGCTGACGGTCGCCGCCCTGGAGCGGCTGGCCGGGCGGCTGCGCAAGGCGGCCGAGGGCCGGCAGCGGGTGCTGTTCGCCACCGGCCACCCGGGCGGCCTGCTGGACGTGCACCGGGCGACGGCGGTCGCGCTGCGGGCCGCAGGCTGCGAGATCGTGGTCATTCCGGACGGGCTGCAGACGGACGAGGGGTACGTCATGCAGTTCGCGGACGTGGCTGTCCTCGAGCACGGCGCCACGCTGTGGCACACCCACTCGGGCGAGCCGATGAAGGCCATCCTGACGGGACTTGAGCGCGAGGGCCGCCCGCTGCCGGACCTCGTCGTCGCCGACCACGGCTGGGCGGGCTACGCCGGTCAGCACGGTGTCGACTCGGTCGGTTACGCCGACTGCAACGACCCGGCGCTGTTCCTCGCCGAGGCCGAGGGGACCGTCCAGGTGACGGTCCCGCTCGACGACCACGTGGTCAGCCCCCGGTACTACGACCCGATGACGGCGTTCCTGCTGGCGGAAGCCGAACTGGGCTAGGTCAGGGATTCCAGAAGACGCTGGTGTAGGCGCGGTCGAAGCGCCGGGCGGCCAGGTCGTCGCGCTGGATCACGAAGTGGACGGAGGAGCTCTCCCAGCCCTCCACGTCCTCGCGGGCCTGCCAGTCGGCCAGGAGCACCCAGTCCGCGACGTCGTCCGAGACGGGTCCGTCCCAGTGGCCCGCCTGCGCGGCGTGGGTGACCCACTCGACCGCGGTGGCGACCGGGTCGCCGTCGATGCACTCCTCGTCGGCGTACCCGCCGAGCTGCAGCGTCCCCGCGGGGGCGATGTCGTCACGGGTGCCGTCCCAGACCGCGACGAACTCCTCGGAGCGGTCCGGTCCGGGCAGCGGCGGGCCGGGCAGCACGACCTCTTCGTGGAAGGGCAGCGACACCTGGGCCGTCATCCGCATCGGCCCCTGCGGGTACTTCGCGAACATCGCCAAGTTGTCGTCCCACTCGAAGGGGTCCCAGGCGTTCTTGTCCCGTTCGACCACGGCCGTGCCGGCGGGGAGGTACACCACGCTGCCCTGGCTGTCGTAACCGTCGCTCTCGGGGAAGGCGAAGAACAGCAGCCGGCCGTCGGGCGGCAGGGGCAGGTCCGTGGCGTCGGCGGGCAGGGCCGCGAGGTCGACGGAGCCGAGGTAGGGGTGTTTCGGGTCCGGGGTGTCGGCCGGGAGCAGCAGCGGACCGCCGAACTCGCCCACGACCGGCCCGTCCCCGTCCAGGGTCAGCGTCGCGCACGGACGGGCGGCGGCGGACAGCCACCGCTCCACGTCCTCGGCCGGTATGCCCTGCGCGATGGCCTTGTCACGAAAGGGACTTAAGCGGTCCCACGTCTCAGGAGTCATGCGCACACCGTAGAGGGGACCGGTCGCCCCAGGTGGGGATGTGCCCGCCGCGAACCCCCTGGACCGACTTTCACGGCCAGGGATTCAGCCCCTCCTCGCGCCGCTGCGCGAACCCCGGCGTCGGGTCCAGGTACACCCGGCTCACCGCGGGGTACACCTCGCGGATCCGCAGCTCGGCCTGCTCGCAGGCCCACTCGATCTGTGCCGCCGTGGACACGTCCCGGAAGTCCACCTTCGCGGCCACCAGCGCCTCCCGCGGCCCCTGCACGAGCGTCGTCAGTTCCAGTACGGCCTCGACGTGCTCGATCGCCAGCAGTTCGGCCCGGATCCGCTCCCGCATGGGCCCCGGCAGCGGCCGCCCGATGAGCAGTTCGGCGTTGGAGCGCCCCAGCACCCAGGCGACGACGAGCAGAAGCAGGCCGATGAGGAGCGAGGCGATGCCGTCCCAGACGCCGGAGCCGGTGAGCTGTCCGCCGAGCAGACCGCCGGCCGCCAGCACCAGGCCGATCAGCGCGGCCGAGTCCTCCAGCACGACGGCCTTCACGGCGGTGTCGGGGGTGTGCCGCAGATAGAGCCTGAACGGCGCCTTGAACCGGGCCGCCTCCCCGCGCGCCTGCCGCAGTCCCGTCCGCAGCGAGTAGCCCTCCAGCAGGAAGGCGACGCCGAGGACGACGTACGAGACGAGCGGATCGCCCAGCTCCTCCCCCGCGACGAGGGTGTGGATCCCGTCGTAGACCGAGAAGACCGCGCCACCGACGAAGGTGGCTACGGCGGCCAGCATGGCCCAGATGTACCGCTCGGGGCCGTAGCCCAGCGGGTGTTCCTCGTCGGCGGGCTTCTCGCTGCGCTTGAGGGCGGTGAGCAGGAGCACCTCGGTGACCGTGTCGGCGACCGAGTGCGCGGCCTCGGAGAGCATCGCGCTGGAGCCGCTGATGACGCCGGCGACCGCCTTGGCGACCGCGATCCCGAGGTTGGCGACGGCGGCGACGATCACCGTGAAGGTGCTCTCGCCGCCGCTCTCCGCTGCTGAGGTCATGCCCCTCAGTCTTCCCGAGGGACGCGCACCACGCCTTCCTGTACGACCGAGACGGCCAGCTTTCCGTCCTGCGTGTAGATCCGGGCCTGGCCCAGGCCCCGGCCGCCGTGCGCCGACGGCGACTCCTGGTCGTACAGCAGCCATTCGTCGGCGCGGAACGGGCGGTGGAACCACATCGCGTGGTCCAGCGAGGCCCCGACCACGTCACCGACCGCCCAGCCGCCGCGGCCGTGCGCGAGCAGGATCGAGTCGAGCAGGGTCATGTCGGAGACATAGGTGGCGAGGACGACGTGCAGGAGAGGGTCGTCGGCCAGTTTGCCGTTGGTGCGGAACCACACCTGCGAGTGCGGCTCGCGCGGCTCGCCGTACTTCCCGTACGGCGGCTCCTCGGCGTAGCGCAGGTCGACGGCCTCGCGGGCCTCCAGGAACCTCTCGGTGATCTCGGCCGGGAGGTGGTCGTAGCCGCGCAGCCGCTCCTGGGAGGTGGGCAGGCTGACCGGGTCGGGCGCGGGCGGCATCGGCGCCTGGTGGTCGAGGCCTTCCTCGTACGTCTGGAAGGACGCCGAGAGCGCGAAGATCGGCCGGCCGTGCTGGACCGCGACGGCCCGCCGGGTGGTGAAGGAACGGCCGTCGCGGATCCGCTCGACCGTGTACACGATGGGCGCGCCCGGGTCGCCGGGGCGCAGGAAGTACGCGTGCAGGGAGTGGGCGTGCCGGTCCGCGGGGACCGTACGCCCGGCGGCGACCAGCGCCTGGGCCGCCACCTGTCCGCCGAAGACGCGCGGGACGACGGCGGACCGCGACTGGCCGCGGAAGATGTTCTCCTCGATCTGCTCCAGGTCGAGCAGATCGAGGAGATCCTGTAGTGCCTGGCTCATGAGAACTGTTGTACCGGCCGGTAATTGCGGACGGCTTACAGACCCATGTCCTTCGCGATGATCGTCTTCATGATCTCGCTGGTGCCGCCGTAGATGCGGTTGACGCGGTTGTCCGCGTACAGGCGGGCGATCGGGTACTCGTTCATGAAGCCGTAGCCGCCGTGCAGCTGGAGGCAGCGGTCGATGACGCGGTGCGCGACCTCGGTGGTGAACAGCTTGGCGGAGGCGGCCTCGGCGGGGGTCAGCTCACCGGCGTCCAGGGCCTCCAGGGCGCGGTCGGCGACGGCCTCCGCGGCGTCCACCTCGGCCTTGCAGGCGGCCAGCTCGAACTTGGTGTTCTGGAAGGACGCGACGGTCTTGCCGAAGACGGTGCGGTCCGTGACGTACTGCTGGGCGAACCGGACGGCGGCCTTGGCCTGCGCGTAGGCGCCGAAGGCGATGCCCCAGCGCTCGGAGGCGAGGTTGTGGCCGAGGTAGTAGAAGCCCTTGTTCTCCTCGCCGAGCAGGTCCTCGACCGGCACCTTGACGTCGACGAAGGCGAGCTCGGCGGTGTCGGACGTGCGCAGGCCGAGCTTGTCGAGCTTGCGGCCGATGGAGTAGCCCTCGGACTTGGTGTCCACGGCGAAGAGGGAGATGCCGTGGCGGCGGTCCTCGGCGGTCGGCGCGGCGGTGCGGGCGCAGACGATCACGCGGTCGGCGTGCACGCCACCCGTGATGAAGGTCTTGGAGCCGTTGAGGACGTAGTGCGTGCCGTCCTCGGAGAGCTTCGCGGTGGTCTTCATGCCCGCGAGGTCGGAGCCGGTGCCCGGCTCGGTCATCGCGAGGGCCCACATCTCCTCGGCGGTGACGAACTTCTCCAGGTACCGCTTCTTCTGCTCGTCGGTGGCGAGCATCTTGATGTACGGCAGGGCGAGCAGCACGTGCACGCCGGAGCCGCCGAAGTGGACGCCCGCGCGGGCCGTCTCCTCGTACATCACGGCCTCGAACTTGTACGAGTCGATGCCGGCGCCGCCGAACTCCTCCGGCACGTTGATGCCGAAGAGGCCCAGCTCGGCGAGCTTGTAGTAGAACTCGCGCGGCGCCTGGCCGGCGGCGAACCACTCGTCGTAGACCGGTACGACCTCGGCCTCGATGAAGGCCCGGAGGGTCTCCCGGAACGCCTCGTGATCCTCGTTGAACACCGTACGACGCACCGCGCTACCTCCTGGGTCCTCTGTCTAAGCGCTTGCTCAGACTCAAAGGTACCGGCGAGTAGGCAAGGCCGTCCAGTGGCCAACCCCCGTAACGCTCGTCACGCCCCCGCGGCCGCGAAGGCGCCCCTGGCCATCCGGTGCAGCAGCTCCGCCGTGCCCGCGCGGCCCGGGAGGGAGCCCGGGCGGCCCAGGTGGGGGGTGGAGTTCAGGAGGCCGAAGACCGAGTGGACGGCCGAGCGGGCCGCCGGTTCGGCCAGGCCCGGATAGACCTCGCGGACCACCTCCACCCACAGCTCGACGTACTGCCGCTGGAGCTGCCGTACGAGCTTGCGGTCGCTGTCCCGGAGGCGGTCCAGCTCGCGGTCGTGCAGGGTGATCAGGGGGCGGTCGTCGAGCGCGAAGTCGATGTGCCCCTCGATGAGCGAGTCGAGCACCGTGTCGGCGGCGCTCCCGTCGGCCTCCTGCAGCCGCCGTTTCGCCCCCGTCAGCAGCTGCCCGCTGATGCCGACCAGCAGCTCGGCGAGCATCGCGTCCTTGCCCGCGAAGTGGCGGTAGAGACCGGGGCCGCTGATGCCGACCGCGGCACCTATCTCGTCGACGCCGACCCCGTGGAAACCGCGCTCGGCGAACAGCCGCGCGGCCTCCTTGAGGATCTGCTCGCGGCGGGTGGGGGCGTCGGTTCTGGTGGCCATGGAAGTAATTCTAGACAGGGAGGTTAGCGGTCGTTAACCTGAAGGAGATGGTTAACGCTCATTAACAGTCGACCACTGGGTGAGGGGACCGCAGGATGCACGAGGCACCGGAGCTGACGAGCGCGGCAGACCCCGCGTCGGAGGCCTGGCGGGCCAACGAGGCGGCGCACCGCGCGCTGGTCGGGGAGCTGCACGGCAAGCTGGCCGCGGCGCGCCTCGGCGGCGGCGAGAAGGCGCGGGCCAGGCACACCGCGCGCGGCAAGCTGCTGCCGCGCGACCGCGTGGACACGCTCCTCGACCCGGGCTCGCCCTTCCTGGAGCTGGCGCCCCTCGCGGCCGACGGGATGTACGACGGGGCGGCCCCGGCCGCCGGTGTGATCGCCGGGATCGGGCGGGTCAGCGGGCGCGAGTGCGTGATCGTCGCCAATGACGCGACCGTCAAGGGCGGCACGTACTACCCGATGACGGTGAAGAAGCACCTCCGGGCCCAGGAGGTGGCCCTGGAGAACCGCCTCCCCTGCGTCTACCTGGTCGACTCCGGCGGCGCCTTCCTGCCGATGCAGGACGAGGTGTTCCCGGACCGCGAGCACTTCGGGCGGATCTTCTACAACCAGGCGCGGATGTCCGGCGCCGGGATCCCGCAGGTCGCGGCGGTGCTCGGGTCGTGCACGGCGGGCGGGGCGTATGTGCCCGCGATGAGCGACGAGGCCGTGATCGTCCGCAACCAGGGGACGATCTTCCTGGGCGGGCCCCCTTTGGTGAAGGCCGCCACCGGTGAGGTGGTGACCGCCGAGGAGCTCGGCGGCGGCGAGGTCCACTCCCGCGTCTCCGGCGTCACCGACCACCTGGCCGAGGACGACGCCCACGCCCTGCGCATCGTGCGGAACATCGTCTCTACGCTCCCCGCGCGCGGACCGCTGCCCTGGGAGGTCGCGCCGGTCGCCGAGCCGAAGATGGATCCGTACGGGCTGTACGGCGCGGTGCCGGTCGACCCGCGCACCCCCTATGACGTCCGCGAGGTCATCGCGCGCGTGGTCGACGGTTCGCGTTTCGCCGAGTTCAAGGCCGAGTTCGGGCAGACCCTGGTCACCGGCTTCGCCCGGATCCACGGCCACCCGGTCGGCATCGTCGCCAACAACGGCATCCTGTTCTCCGAATCCGCCCAGAAGGGCGCCCACTTCATCGAGCTGTGCGACCAGCGCGGCATCCCGCTCCTCTTCCTCCAGAACATCTCCGGCTTCATGGTCGGCAAGGACTACGAGGCGGGCGGCATCGCCAAGCACGGCGCCAAGATGGTGACGGCGGTCGCCTGCACGCGCGTGCCGAAGCTGACGGTGGTGGTCGGCGGCTCGTACGGCGCGGGCAACTACTCGATGTGCGGCCGCGCCTACTCCCCCCGCTTCCTGTGGATGTGGCCCGGCGCCAAGATCTCCGTCATGGGCGGCGAACAGGCCGCGTCCGTCCTCGCGACCGTCAAGCGCGACCAGTTGGAGGGGCGTGGGGACTCCTGGCCGGCGGACGAGGAAGAGGCCTTCAAGGCGCCGATCCGCCGGCAGTACGAGCGCCAGGGCAACGCCTACTACGCGACGGCCCGCCTCTGGGACGACGGGGTCATCGACCCGCTGGAGACCCGCCAGGTGCTGGGTCTCGCACTGACCGCCTGTGCCAACGCGCCACTGAGTGAGCCTCAGTTCGGCGTCTTCCGGATGTGAGGGCCGATGTTCGACACAGTGCTGGTCGCCAACCGCGGTGAGATCGCCGTCCGTGTGATCCGTACGCTCCGCTCGCTGGGCGTGCGCTCGGTGGCCGTCTTCTCCGACGCGGACGCGGACGCCCGGCACGTCCGGGAGGCCGACACGGCGGTACGGATCGGTCCGGCGCCGGCGGCCGAGAGCTATCTGTCGGTGGAGCGGCTGCTGGAGGCGGCGGCCCGCACCGGCGCCCAGGCGGTGCACCCGGGATACGGCTTCCTCGCCGAGAACGCCGGCTTCGCGCGTGCCTGCGCCGACGCCGGACTGGTCTTCATCGGGCCGCCCGCCGAGGCCATCTCCCTGATGGGCGACAAGATCCGGGCCAAGGAGACGGTGGAGGCGGCCGGGGTGCCGGTCGTGCCGGGCGGCCGTGACCCGGAACTGGAGCGGGCGGCCCGCGAGTTGGGCGCACCGGTGCTGCTCAAGCCGTCGGCCGGCGGTGGCGGCAAGGGCATGCGGCTGGTCCGGGACCTCGCCGTGCTGTCCGAGGAGATCGCCGCCGCCCGCCGCGAGGCCCGCGCCTCCTTCGGCGACGACACGCTCCTCGTGGAGCGGTGGGTGGACCGGCCCCGGCACATCGAGATCCAGGTGCTGGCCGACGGCCACGGGAACGTCGTCCACCTCGGCGAGCGCGAGTGCTCGCTGCAACGCCGGCACCAGAAGATCATCGAGGAGGCGCCGAGCGTGCTCCTCGACGAGGGGACCAGGGCCGCCATGGGCGAGGCCGCCGTCCAGGCCGCCCGCTCCTGCGGGTACCGGGGCGCGGGCACGGTGGAGTTCATCGTCCCCGGCGGCGACCCGTCGTCGTACTACTTCATGGAGATGAACACGCGGCTCCAGGTGGAGCATCCGGTCACCGAGCTGATCACCGGCCTCGACCTGGTGGAGTGGCAGCTGCGAGTGGCGGCGGGTGAGCGACTGCCTTACCAGCAGGGCGACATCAGCCTCACCGGGCACGCCATCGAGGCACGCGTGTGTGCCGAGACTGTGTCCATCAAAGAGGGCGCGCGTGGATTCCTCCCCTCCGGCGGCACGGTGCTGCGGCTGCACGAGCCGCAGGGCGACGGGGTGCGCACCGACTCCGGGCTCAGCGAGGGCACCGAGGTCGGTTCGCTGTACGACCCGATGCTGTCCAAGGTGATCGCGTACGGGCCGGACCGGGAGACGGCGATCCGGAAGCTGCGGGCCGCGCTCGCGGAGACGGTGACGCTGGGCGTGCAGACGAACGCCGGCTTCCTGCGACGGCTGCTCGCCCATCCGGCGGTCGTGGCGGGCGAGTTGGACACCGGGCTGGTGGAGCGGGAGGTCGACGGGCTGGTCTCCACGGACGTACCGGAGGAGGTGTACGAGGCTGCGGCGGCCGTACGGCTGGACGGGTTGAGGCCGCGCGACAGTGGCTGGGTCGACCCCTTCTCGGTGCCGAGCGGCTGGCGGCTGGGGGGTGTTCCCCGGGCGGTCGGATTCCATCTGCGTGTGCAGGATCCGGTCGAGTACGTGCCACGCGGCACCCACGCCGTCACCCCCGACGGCGTCTCCGTCACCCTCGACGGCGTCCGGCACACCTTCCACCGGGCCGCCGACTGGATCGGGCGGGACGGTGACGCCTGGCAGGTGCGGGACCACGACCCGGTCGCCGCGTCCCTCACCGGCGCGGGGCATGCGGGGGCCGACTCGCTGACCGCACCGATGCCGGGGACGGTGACCGTGGTGAAGGTGGCCGTGGGGGACGAAGTGGCCGCCGGGCAGAGCCTGTTGGTGGTCGAGGCGATGAAGATGGAGCACGTCGTCTCCGCCCCGCACGCGGGCACCGTCGCCGAGCTGGACGTCACGCCCGGGACGACGGTCGCCATGGACCAGGTGCTCGCCGTCATCGCGGCAGCGGAGGAGGACCAGTGACACTGCCCATGGTCGTACCGGCCCCGGACCTGCCCGCGCGGGTACGGATCCACGAGGTCGGCGCGCGGGACGGTCTGCAGAACGAGAAGTCGACCGTACCGACGGAGGTGAAGGCGGAGTTCGTGCGGCGGCTGGCGGATGCCGGACTGACCACGATCGAGGCGACGAGCTTCGTACACCCGAAGTGGGTGCCCCAACTCGCCGACGCCGAGGACCTGTTCCCGCAGATCACCGGCCTTCCCGTCGACCTTCCGGTGCTGGTGCCGAACGAGCGCGGGCTGGACCGTGCCCTCGCCCTCGGCGCCCGCCGGGTCGCCGTCTTCGCCAGCGCCACCGAGTCCTTCGCCAAGGCCAACCTCAACCGGACCGTGGACGAGGCGCTGGCCATGTTCGAGCCGGTGGTCGGCCGGGCGAAGGCGGCCGGCGGGCATGTCCGCGGCTATCTGTCCATGTGCTTCGGCGACCCGTGGGAGGGGGCGGTCCCGGTCCCCCAGGTGGTGCGGGTCTGCCGGGCGCTGCTGGACATGGGCTGCGACGAGCTGAGCCTCGGCGACACGATCGGGGTGGCGACACCGGGTCACGTACAGGCCCTGCTGACCGAACTGGACGTACCCGTCGAGAAGTTGGGCGTGCACTTCCACGACACCTACGGCCAGGCGCTCGCCAACACCCTGGCCGCCCTCCAGCACGGCGTCACCACGGTCGACGCCTCCGCCGGCGGCCTCGGCGGCTGCCCGTACGCCAAGTCCGCCACCGGCAATCTCGCCACCGAGGACCTCGTGTGGATGCTTCAGGGTCTCGGCATCGACACCGGAGTCGACCTCGGCCGTCTCGTCGCCACCAGCGTGTGGATGGCCGAACAACTGGGCCGACCCAGCCCGTCCCGCACCGTCCGAGCCCTCTCCCACCAGGAGCAGTGATCACCGCCATGGACTACCGACTCTCCCCCGAGCTGGAGGAACTCCGGCGCACCGTCGAGGAGTTCGCGCACGACGTCGTGGCTCCCAAGATCGGCGAGTTCTACGAGCACCACGAGTTCCCTTACGAGATCGTCCGCGAGATGGGCCGCATGGGCCTGTTCGGGCTGCCGTTCCCCGAGGAGTACGGCGGTATGGGCGGCGACTATCTGGCGCTGGGCGTGGCCCTGGAGGAACTGGCCCGGGTCGACTCGTCCGTCGCCATCACCCTGGAGGCGGGGGTGTCGCTGGGCGCGATGCCGATCCACCTCTTCGGCACGGAGGAACAGAAGCAGGAGTGGCTCCCGCGCCTGTGTACGGGCGAGATCCTGGGGGCCTTCGGCCTGACCGAGCCGGACGGCGGCAGCGACGCGGGGGCGACCCGCACCACGGCCCGCCTGGACGAGTCGACGGACGAGTGGGTGATCAACGGCACCAAGTGCTTCATCACCAACTCGGGCACGGACATCACGGGGTTGGTGACGGTCACGGCGGTGACCGGCCGGGGGCCCGACGGCAAGCCCCTCATCTCCTCGATCATCGTCCCGTCCGGCACACCGGGGTTCTCGGTGGCGGCGCCGTACTCGAAGGTCGGCTGGAACGCGTCCGACACCCGCGAGCTGTCCTTCTCGGACGTCCGGGTCCCGGCGGCGAACCTGCTGGGCGAACTCGGCCGCGGCTACGCCCAGTTCCTGCGCATCCTCGACGAGGGCCGGATCGCGATCGCGGCCCTCTCGACGGGCCTGGCCCAGGGCTGCGTGGACGAGTCGGTGAAGTACGCCAAGGAACGGCACGCCTTCGGGCGGCCCATCGGCGCCAACCAGGCCATCCAGTTCAAGATCGCCGACATGGAGATGAAGGCCCACACGGCCCGCCTCGCCTGGCGCGACGCGGCCGCCCGCCTGGTGACGGGCGCCCCCTTCAAGAAGGAGGCGGCCCTGGCGAAGCTGTACTCGTCGACGATCGCGGTGGACAACGCCCGCGACGCCACCCAGATCCACGGCGGCTACGGCTTCATGAACGAGTACCCGGTGGCCCGGATGTGGCGCGACTCGAAGATCCTGGAGATCGGGGAGGGCACGAGCGAGGTGCAACGGATGCTGATCGCACGGGAGTTGGGGCTGGTGGGCTGACCGGCCGGACCGGACGGCACCGTCACTCGGCCGGTCCGATGCCCAGCTGGTCCAGCATCCGGAAGAACAGCTCCTCCGCGAAGTCGCTGTCCTCCTCCGCGAACGTCGCGAGGAGGCCCGCGGGGTCCGGGGTGAGGCCGGCTTCGCGGGCCCAGGTGGCTGCCGTTCGTGCGGCCGGGGCCGGGGGGAACTCGGTACGGAACCGCCTCCTCGGTGGCTCCGATACACGAAACTCCCAACTCGGCAGGGGCACCATCCAGAAGCTCACCTCGAAGACGGACTTCTCGGGATCCACCGCATCCGCGTCGATGTGCAGGAACGCGTGATCGCCGTTCGGCGCGGCCCGCCGGAAGATCCTGCTCTTCTTCGCGAAGCCCGCTGCCCTCGTGACCGGGGCCACGTGCTCCCGGATGAGCGTGTCCAAGGGGTTCACCTGATACGCCTCAGACCCCGCTCGCGTCCTCGAACACCACACGGAGGTACTCGCGGGCGGGGTCGTCCTGCGGGATGCCCGGTGGGAGTACGGGGGCGAGGGCACGGAAGACCTGGCGCATGGCCCGGTCGTCGTACCCGGCGAGCGTCCCGGTCGCTTGCAGCAGCAGGCCGCCGCCCCGCAGTTCCCGTACGGCGTGGAAGGCGCCGGTCGCGGTGAGGCGCGGGGCGCCGCCGAGGCGGGCGTCGAGTTCGGCGGGCACGACGGTGATCCAGGAGTAGCCGCGCAGGTAGGTGCGGGACTCCTGGAGGTACCTGCGGTGGGTCCGCCGCAGCGCCGCCTCCAGGTCGGGGGTGTCGTGGAAGTTCAGGTGGTCGACGCGGGCGAAGACGGGATTCGCGCCGTCGAGGGCGGTGACCAGGAAGTCGACGAGGCGGGCGCAGAAGGCGGGGTCGGAGATCCGGTCCCCGGCCAGGAGGGCCGCGGACAGCTCGGTGTGCGTACCGCCGCGGCCCCGGTGCTGGCTGCCCACGCGCCCGAAGTCGTCGACCCATTCCTCCTCGTCCACCGACGACTCGTGGAAGCCGGCACTCGCGTAGAAGGGGTGCGTACGCAAGGCTTCCGCGAGCGTCGTCCAGTTCAGCCGGACGTCCTTGAGCCGGGTCTCCTCCTCGCCGCTGATCGCCTGGGTGACGGCCGCGTAGGAGCCCATGGTCTCCTTCGCCTCGCCCGAGAAGAAGGAGTCGATCGCGGTGCGGAACCAGTGGACGACGAGGTCCCCGCGCGGTGCGGGCGCCCGTTCGTCCAACGTGGCCCAGATGGTCACGTCCATGCTGGGTGCCTCTTCATTCATCGCGGCCTTCCCCTTCTCCCGTCGTCTCAGACCCTAGTGGGCGCCTTGTCAGGCGAAGGCCCCGCCCGTCAGGCCGTTGAAGATGAATCCGACCGTGAACAGCACACCGGTGAAGACCATCACTCCCGCTCCGGCCTTCTGCGCGCCCGGCGACACTTCGAAGCCGCCCGCCGCCCCGCCCGCCGAGGCCACCCCGGTCGGGCCCGGCGCCGGTTCCAGAGCCGGGGCGTCGACCGTGCCCGGTGCGGGTTCCTCGACCGGTGCCGCGGTGCTCGCGGTGGGCTTGGGGTGGGGCTGGGGCCGGGCCTGGGCGTGGGATTGTCGCGGTTCTTGCGGCCGTAGAAGCGCATGCCGGGGTACTCCGCCTTGGACCAGACGTTCACGATGCCCTCCCGGGACGCCGCCCGGCCGGAGAGCAGGCCTGGGCCGCGCTCCACGGTCCGGTCGTCGCCCTGGTCCTCCAGGTAGTCGGACATACCCTCGACATACCTGGTCAGGTCCTTGGGCCCGTCGGTCTTGCCGTAGTCGTTGCCCGGCTTGACCTCCCAGATGTACACCTTGTCCTTCGTCCACAGGATGACGTCCGCGGCACCGTCGTTGCCGGTGTTGTTGCCGCTCGCGCCCGGGACGGTGTTGGCGGTGGTGCCGCCGTCGCCCACGTCCACCGTGACGTAGCCCTCGACCTTGTACTCCATGGCCCACACCTGCGCCGCGTACCCGGACTGGCAGACGGCGGCGTCGTGGCCGCTCATGTGGAAGGTCAGGGCGCAGGCGGAGCCGACGTTGCTCTTGCCGCCGTTGCGGACGACCGTCTTGCCGCTGTTGCCCTTGCCGTTGCTGCCGGAGCCGGACGAGGAGGCCTTCTTGTTGTGCGTGACGGGCATGCCGCCCCGGCACTCGATCAGACCTTCCGCGCACTCCATGAGCTGCTCGCCACTCGGGTCGGAGAAGGAGACCGGGTTGTTCGCGGCGTACGTGTAGCCGTTGAGGGTCTGCGGCTTGTCGGCCTCCAGGAGCGGGTCGGCGCTGATGAAGCGGCCGGTCGACGGGTCGTACTCGCGGGCGCCGATATGCGTCAGGCCGGTGCTCGCGTCCGCCGTCTTGCCGAGGAACGCCTTGTCGTCGGGCCAGCTGCCGGTCCCGCCGGAGCGGGTCGCGCCGAAGGGTGTGGTGTAGCGCTTGGTGACGGCCTGGGTCGAGGAGTCGAGCGCGACGCTGGAGGTGCCGTGCTGGTCGGCGGCGAGCCAGCACAGGGTGTCGGTGCCGGTCTTGTTGCTGCGCAGGGCGACCGCGTCGCCGTCGAAGCCGTAGTAGCGCTGGGCCCAGTACTTGCCGGTGGTGTTGTCGAGGTGGACCTCGGTCGTGCCCAGGTAGAGGACGGTCTCGCCGGACGCGTTGCGGCGGATGAGCAGGTTGCCGTCGGCGTCGTACACGTACCCGGTGGTGGCGGTACCCTCCTTCAGCTCGGCGAGCTTGCCTTCGGGCGACCAGGCGAGGGACTGGGTGGCGGTGCCGTCGGGACGGCCGGTGGTGTTGCCCGCGGTGTCGTAGCCGTAGACGGGGGTGACGCCGGTGCAGGAGGCCGCCGTGGTGGTCGCGTTGAGGGCGTGCGGCTGAGTGGCGCTGTAGCAGTAGGTCTTCGTCGTGGTGGCGGTCGTCGTGTGGGTTGTCTCGGTGGCGCGCAGTCCGGAGTCCGTGTAGGTGTACGACGTCCAGTACGGGCTCGGCCCGCCCAGCCCGGACGTGGTCCGAGTCGCCGTGCAGTCGCCGCCGGCCGGCGTCCAGGCCTCGGTCAGGCGGCGGTGGCCGTCGTAGGCGAAGCACTGGTTGTCCGCCGCCGAGGTGCCGCCCAGGGTCGTCGGGTCCTTGATGGAGGTGACGTTGCCGGTGTCGTCGTAGGCGTAGTTGAGCTCCTGGAGCTCGTAGCCGTGGGTCTGGTCGGTCAGCACTGCCTGGGTGAGCCGGCCCGTGCCCTCCTCGTAGGTGTTGGTGAGGTACGCCTTCTTGGTGCCGGTCGCGGTGGAGGTGCCCAGGGTGAGCTGTTCGGTCTCGCCCAGGGCGGAGTAACTGACGCCCAGGACATAGCCGCTGGCGCCGGAGAGGCTGGTCGGCAGGCCGATCCCGTTGAACTCGGAGGTGACCTTCTCGGCCGCGAGGCCGCCCGCGGCGGGCTCGTTGATGTACTGCTGGGTGCCGTCGATGTTGTAGTACGTCGAGAAGTCCAGCGTGTCCTTGACCGCGCCCGAGGTGACCAGGGCGTCGCTCGACGGCAGCACCAACTGGGTCGCTGTGGCGTGGTAGTTGGCGTCGTAGGCTGTGACCTTCTTGGTGTAGGCGGCGCCGCCCACGCCGCTCACGTAGCGGGTCGTCGAGTCCAGCTGGCCCTTGGCGAGGGTGTCGTAGGCCCAGGCGGTCAGCTTGTTGGCGTCGGTCTTGGAGCCCGTCCACTCCCCGGTCTTGCGGCCGAGGACGTCATACTCGTACAGCAGTGAGGTGTTGCGCGAGTCGGTGACCTTGGAGACCTGGTCCAGGGCCGTGTACTCGGTGCTCGTCTTCCCCTTGTCGGGGTCGGTGGCGGTGGCCTGACGGCCGTAGAGGTCGTAGCCGTAGCTCCACTTGGCCTTGTCGGGCCCGGTCACCGTGGACTGCTTGCCGTCGAGGGTGTACGTGAACCTGGTGCTGGTGTAGGGGGCGCCGCTGCTCGCGCCGTAGTCGGTGTCGGAGGTGGCGGTGCCGGCGTACTCACGGCGCTCGACGGTACGGCCGAGGGCGTCGGTGATGTCACGGGTGGCGGAGCCGCCGGACAGGGCGGTGACGGCGGTGGAGTCACCGGTGTAACTGGTCGTGGTCGACCAGCGCTTGACGCCGTAGACGTAGAGAGTGCTGTCGATGGGGCGGCCGGCCGCGTCGAAGGCGGTCTCGGTCTGCTTGGGGGACTCGCCGTACTCGGCGCGGGTGTAGGTGCCGGTCGGCGTGTGGTCCTGGTCGAAGATGTCCGCGTACGTCTCGTAGACCAGGCCCCGGTTGTCGTAGCGGGTGTCGGTCAGCAGACGGCCGCCGAGCGCGGTGGGCGACTGGACCTGCAGGGTACGCAGCAGCGAGTCGTACACCGTGTAGCTGGTGTTGTAGGTGTCGCCGTCCGCCTTGAGCGTGCCGGTCGAGGTCCAGGACGGTTTGTCGCTGGTCACCGAGTAGTCGTACGTGTAGCTGGCGCTCTGGCCGCCGGAGTGGGAGCGGTTGGGCAGCCACACGGCGGTGGTGCGGCCGAGGGCGTCGTACGCCGTCTCGGTGAGCTTGGTGTTGACGTCGTAGACCTTGGTGATCTGGCCGCTCGCCGGATCGTGGTAGGTGTACGACTTCTGCGTCTTGGGGTTGGTCACGACCATCCGGGTCAGCGGTCCCGCCGTGGTGGGCGTGTAGGCGACGGTGGTGGTGTTCTTGCCGGCGTCGGTGGTGCTCACCACCCGGCCCAGGCTGTCGAAGCCGCTCGTGCCGGTGGTCTGCCAGGCGGTCGGGTTGCGCTCGCCGCCCGTGGCGGTGGCCGGGTAGGCGGAGGCCCGGCCGGCCCAGGTCTTCAGGCCCTTGGTGGGGGTCTGGCTCGCGCTCCACGCGGTCGCCGACGTGTTGTCGTAGTAGCTCGCCGTGTCCGACAGGACGTCGCCGCGGGTGGCGGACGAGGTGGGCAGGGACAGCGAGGTCTCGCCGACCGAGCAGGCGCGGGCGAGAGAACGGGTGCGGGAGACCAGGGAGTTGATGCCGACGGAGTCGTTGCGGGCATACCAGGTGCGGGTACAGGTCTCGTCGCCGCTCTTGGCGGTGTCACCGGCGTCGTCGACGGTGGCGGCCATGCCGTAGTCGTCGTAGCTGGTGGCGGTGGTGCGGGTGCGCCAGCCGGCGGTCGCCGTCAGATAGGTGTGGGTGTACGTCTTCGCGGTGCGGACGTAGTAGGCCTCGCTGTCGGCGTACGACTTGTGCTGGGTGGCGGTCTTCTTCGACCAGGGGTCGTTGACGGTGACGGTCACCGGGGTCGTGCCGTTGTAGGCGATCTGCTCGCGCAGCATCCCGGAGTACTGCTCGGTGTCCGTCTGGTCGGGCACGTCGAGGCCGGTGAAGCCGATGCCCTTGACGGTCGCGGTGCGGCGTGCGTCGGGGTCCGGCTTGCCGTCGGAGCCCAGCAGCCGGTCGCCGTTCATGCCCTGCTGGTACACGGAGACGGTCTTGGTCGCGGAGGCGCCGACGCCCTTGGTGGTGGTCACCTTGCCGTAGCCGCGCCAGATGGACCAGGTGCGCTCGTCGGCGGAGACCAGCGGGTTCTCGTTGTAGCGCCAGGCCGGGTCGGAGTAGCTGTAGGAGGTCTCCACGGCGTCGTTGTGACCGGTCGGGTCGGAGACGGTGACGGCGAGGACCCGGTACTTGTGGAACCAGTCGATGCTCGACTCGCTCGCGCCGTTGATGCCCCAGTACTGGGGGTAGCAGGACTTGGCGTTGTCGTCCTCGGCGGCCGGCATGTTCGAGCCGCGCACGCACTCCGGCTCGGAGAGGGTGACGCGGGTGATGGAGCCGGTCTCCGAGGTGATGCTCTCGATGCGGGGGCGGGACAGCGGGAGGATGTCGTCGGTGGCGTCGACCCGGTTCTCCCGCATCTGGTAGGTGAAGGAGATCGGGTCGAGGGAGATGGCGGTGCCGTTCTTGCCGGTCCGCTTGATGCTCTTCAGAGTGAGGGTCTGGTCGGTGCTGTCGCCGATGTCGCCGCCGTCCAGGTACTGCTGGGTGAACGCCCAGGTGTCGACCGGGGTGAAGGCGCTCGTGGTCGCCGACCAGGCCCAGGTGTCGACCTGGGTGAGCCGCTTGCGGGTGAAGAAGGCCGGGCTGTGCGCGTCGCAGTCGGCGTCCTTCTTGCAGATCGCGTCGTAGGGCACGTCCGGCCAGTTCGGCGCGGTGGAGTCCTTGAGCTCGGAGCAGTCGGCAGCGGTGCAGCGCTCCTCGTAGGTGAAGGTCACCTTGTCGGAGGTGACGCCGGTGAACAGGGTGTCCTTGTTCTGGCCGTAGAGGATCTTGTCCAGGTGGCCGCCGCGGACGTACTCGGTGGTGGCGGTGGCGGCGCCGTTCTTGCCGTAGGCGTTGGTCTCCTTGGTGTACCAGTAGCTGGCCGCGTTGCCGCTGGTGTCCTCGACGTAGTCGAGGTTCCAGCGCCAGGCCTGGGTGGCGGCCCGGTCGGCGAAGGCGGAGCCCTGGTCGTAGCCGGGTTCGCCGGAGTCGTCGCCGTAGACGGGCACGGTCCACACCGAGTCGGTGCGCTCGGTGCCGGCGCCCGCGAGCTTGTCCAGGCCGAAGACGTACTTGGTGCCGTCGCCGGTGACGACGGTCCAGTACTCGCCGTCGCCGTCGCCGTTGTCGGCGCCGGTGGAGTGAGTGACGGTGGAGGCGTCGTCGTTGGCCAGCCGCCACACGCCGGTGGTGTCGTCCTTGACCAGCTCACTGGACTTGCCTTCGAGGACGAGCGAGGCGTTGTCGTACTTCCAGCACAGGTCGTGCTTGTCGTCCTGGCCGTCCTTGTCGCAACTGCCGTACGACCGCTCGACGTAGGAGCTCGCCGACAGGTCGAAGCCCTCACCGATCGTCGTCGTCTGGTTGTTGGTGGAGGCGGTGCGGCCGTCGATGCTTCCTGAGTCGTACGACAGCTGCAGCGAGGGCGCGGGGCCGGCGGCGGCGGGCGGCACGCTCATCGGGTACGACCAGGAGAACGAGCCGGCGCTGCCGCCCGCCTCCCAGGTGGAGGACGAGGAGAGCGGGGTCGCGGTGTAGGTGCCGGCCCCGGAGGGGGACGTCGTGGAGGTGGCGGCGAGGGCGAGGACGGAGGCGCTCGCGGCCATCGGGACGTCGGCGGAGACGGTCTGCTTCCGGGCGTCGTTGTCCGAGGCCACGGGGGTGCCGGTACGGCAGGCCGCCTTCTCCGGCGTCGTCAGCGCGCACTCCGGCAGCCGCACCAGCCCCATCCGCCCCGACCACCCACCCCCGTAGGCCGAGGCGAACTGCGAGTAGTCCAGGGTGAGACGGGCGCGGCCGGGCTTTGTGGCGGTCGCGGTGAGGAGTACGCCCTTGATGCCCGCGGCGGCGGTGGACTTGCGGTCCAGTACGCGGATCGTGGCGTCGCCGGCGGCCACGTTGCCCACGCTGCCGCGGGCGACCGTGACCGGCAGTCCGCCCGGCTTCGTCGTCGCGCGGCCCGACCGGGTGCCGGGTACAGCGACGGTCGTCCGGGCCGGCTTCGGCCAGGCGGAGTGCTGTTCGACGGTGGCGCGGCGGGCCTGAGTGGCGTTTTTCTGGCGTGCGGTGGCGACGGCGGCGCGGGCCTTGGCGGCGCCAAGGCCGGTGACCGCCCGGACGTCGCTGTCCCGTTGCTCGGGGAGGTCGGGGCGTCCCAGGCCGCCCGTCGCGGCGCTCGCCGGCTGTACGGCGGCGGTGGGCAGTGCGCCGGTGGCCAGTGCGACGGCCAGCGTCACCACGATCCCCGCGCGTCTGCCGCGCAGCCAACGAACCACTCTCGTACCGGTGTTCACGACATACCCCTGTCAAGGCACGGCCGCGGGCGCGGCCACGGAGGGAAAGGAGTCGAAGGAGGGCGGTGGTCGTCAGCCGCCGGTCATGGTGTCGACCTGGGTGCCGTCGGCCGCCGCGCCCGTCCAGATGCGGATGTCGGAGATCCGGCCGGGCAGGTAGTGGCCCCAGGCGCTGTTCACGAAGCTCTTGCCGACGGCGAGTTCACCGGAGCCGACGACCGCGGTGTACGGGGTATCGGTGTCGTTCTGCGTGGAGTCGAGGTAGAGCGCGATGGTGCCGGCCTGCGCGTCGTACACACCGGTCAGCCGCACCCGGCTGCCGACCACGGCCGCGCTGTCGGAGTCGACGGCGGTGAAGGTGCCGGCGGCGTCGAGGCGGCCGAACCGCCAGAAGCCGACGGGGACTTCGTAGGGATTGTCGTCGTCGTCGAAACGGGTCTCGGTGCCGGTCGTCTCGTACCACAGGCCCCAGGCGGAGCCGTCGGCGGTGCGCTGGCCGAGGATCTGCCCGATGAAGCCGGTGCCCTTGGCGTTGAGGGCGGTCTGGTCGAGTTCGACCTCGGTGGTGACGGTGAAGGAGCCGGTGTCGTCGACGACCGGTCCGGCGGTGGTGGCCGCGTCGTCGGTGCCGTCCAGGACGATCGCCTCGCCGTCGAGCGAGGCGCCGCCGGTCAGGGTCAGCGTGCGTGCGTAGCCGGTGACGGTGTCGGCGAGCGTGGTGCCGCTCGCGCCCTCCGGGTTCCAGGCGGCGACCATCTCGGTGGCGGTCGCCGTGTCGGTGGAGTCCAGCAGCCTGGCCTCGGTGGCGACCGCGGCGGGCGTGAGCGCCTCCTGGAAGACGGCGGCCTCGTCGATGCGGCCCTTCCAGTACTGCTCGAAGGTGCCGTACACATAGCTCGCGCGGCCGAACTGCAGCGGGCCGTCGGGGGTTTGCTTCTCGCCGCCGGACGGGACGGCCACCGGGGTGCCCTGGGCGCGTCCGTTGACGTACAGCTGGATGGTCTTCTCGTCGGCGTCGTAGACGCCCGCGACGTGCGTCCACACCTTGAGCGGCGGGCCCTCGGCGAGGGCGTTCTTGGTGACGAAGTGCCGGGTGCCGCTGCTGTCGGACCAGTTGAAGCGGAACACCCAGCGCTTGACGCCGCCCGACCAGTACAGGGAGAAGCCGGAGCTGTCGCTGCCGGTCTGGGAGAGGACCGTGCGGTAGGCGCTGCTGTCGGTCAGGTACGTCCAGGCCGAGACGGTGTACGAGGACTGGGTGTTGACGGCCGCGGAGGCGGTCGCCGCGTATCCGGTCTGCCGGGTGGTGTCGGAGGTGTCGTTCAGCCACAGCGAGCGGTCGCTGGAGCCGCGGCGGCCCCAGCCGGACCAGCCGGCGCCGGTGGTGTAGAGGGTGGCCGGGTGGCGGGTGCCGGCGGTCGTCGCCTCGTCGGCGGCGAGGGTCTCGCCGGAGCCGACCGCGCTGTCGTTGAAGTGCCAGCGTCCGCTGGCCCCTTGGCCCTCCTGCACGTTGAACTTGACGCTCGCCTTGGCGCCCCAGCGTCCGCTGCCCACGTTGTCCAGCGCCTGCACCTGGAGCACCTGGGTGCCGGCCAGCTCCGGTGCGATGCTCTTCACCACCGTCGTACCGGAGACCGTGGACGACCAGGCGGTGGCGGAGGACAGCTTGTAGCGGTAGCCGACGACGGTGGCCGCGTCACCGGAGGCCGGGGCGAAGGTGAAGGTGCCCTTCACGCCGGGTCCACCGGCCGGCGGGCAGTCGTTGGCGGTGCAGGCGGAGTACGGGGTGCCGAAGGTGATCACCGGGGCCTTGGGGGCGGTGGTGTCGACCTTGAAGTAGCACCAGCCCTTGGTCGTCACGGTGCTGTGCGACTCCAGATAGCTCGCCCCGCCGTTGTAGTAGGAGCGGGTGAACACGGCCATTCGGTACGTTCCGCCGTCCGCCAGCGTCACCGGCGAACTGACCTCCACTTTCTTCCCGTCTCCGGTGTAGCCGGGGCTGACCGGGCGGACGGGTTCGGTGATCAGGCTCCAGGTGTTGTCGGCGTTCTTCTTCTGCACGTAGAAGTGGGTGCGCAGGTTCGCCTCGGACTCGCCGCCGGCGAGGGTCTGGGCGACCGCGCTGAGGGTGGGCGTGGGGTCGGACAGGACGTCGGGGTCGCTCGCGTCCGTCTCGCACGAGGAGACCTCGCCGGACAGGACGCCGGGACTGGTGGGCGGCGCCGGGACGCCCACGTAGTCGACGTCGAGCACGGCGTCGTCGTCGAACCGCTTCCAGCCGTTGGGGTCCGCCTCGTTGTACGCCTTGAGCATCAGCGTGAGGCGGGAGAAGTCGCCGGCCGCGAAGGACTTCACCGTGTTGGTGAGGTTCTCGTAGCTCTGCGCCGGGTCGTCGTTGAACTCGATGGGCGCGTCGGGCTGGCTCGGGTCGCAGGCGGTGCCGCGGCCGGCCGACACCGTGCGGTCGCCCATGATGTCCCAGTTGCTGGTGGGCCCCGGCCAGCGGGTCGCGGAGGAGATGTTCGGGGTCCGCACCAGCTGCACGGTGGTGTGCGTGCACGACATCGACCAGCGCTCGGTCACCCGGAACGTGGCGTCGAGCACCCGCTTGCCGCGCAGCGCGGTCGGCGCGAACTCGAAGTACATGCGCTGCTTGTAGCCGGAGCCGCAGTAGTAGGCGTAGCCGCCGGTCACATAGGTGCCGCAGTAGCCGACGCCCTCGCCGTCGTCGCCGCCGGAGAAGTTGTAGAAGGTGTCGCCGTCGGAGGACAGCAGCGTGCGCTCGGACTCGCCCCAGGAGACGTCGGGGTCGATGTAGAGCGGGTAGACCGTGTCCTCGCCGGTGAGCAGCGCGGTGTCGGGTACGACGCTGATGGAGTCGGCGTCCGCCGTGACCGGCAGTGCCGTGGAGGCGTCCCCGTCGCTCGGGCCGGCCGCCGGGTCGGGGGTGTGGTCGCCGTCGGACGGGACCTGCTCGTCCGCCGCGGTCAGCGACATGGTGGACGGCCCGGATGCCTCCGACGCCCCCGTCGCCCCGGAGGTTGCCGCGTCGCCCGCGCTGTCCCACTGGCGTGCGGTCGGGGTGCGGAAGACGGCGTTGCCGTTGTCGTCGAGGGCGTTCAGACCGCCGCCCGCGCCCTCGCTCAGGGTCAACCCCTGGGCCTGCACGGGGAAGTCGAGCTTCTTCAGCTCGTCGCTCGCCGCGGCCTCGGGCGTCTTGACGACGAGCACCTCGCGGTAGCCCTCGGTGGTCGCGGTCATCCTGAGGTCGACGCCGGGCAGCACCTCGGGGTAGACGGCCGACGCTCCGTCGAGGGTCGGCTCGGGCAGGGTGCCCGGCCAGCCGACGGTCAGGGAGTGGCCGCCCTCGGCGACCGTCACGAGGTCGGCGCCGGAGCCGCCGCCCGAGAAGGACACGTCCGCGACGCTCGCCTTCGGGCCGACGGTGCCGTCGGCCCGTCGCTCCAGCGTGGCGTCGGGCTCCGCCCAGGAGCCGTCGGACTGCCGCGCACGGACCGGCACGGTGGACATGCTCAGGGAGAAGGTGGTGCCGTCCGGGTTGGCGTAGGTGGTGGCGTATTCGGTGCGCTCGCTCTTCACTTCGACGCGCTCGCCGCTCTCGACCGCTTCCTGGGCGGCTTTCTGAGCGTCGGTCAACTCCGGCTGCTTTTCCTGCTCTTCGGCGGAAACGGAAGAAACTGCGGCCGCAGGAAGCGCATTGAGTGTCCCCATGCCCACCGCGAGGACGGTGACGAGAGTCAACCATCTTCCGCGCACAGGTCTTTGACGGAACGTCAGAACAGGTGTCACTACAGCCCCCCGTGAGCCACAAGTCCCCAACTGGCGCAATTTTTACGCACCTTGACCGTCCATAGTCAAGGTTGATCCGCGGATTACCCGCGCTTTGGCCAATTCCCCGAAATAAAAGGAGAGGTAAAGGGGAACACCCGGAAAACGAGACCTGAACAGCGGGCGATGTGGCGCCGGTCACAGAGCCCCCGACTCTGGACATCAGCTGAGGTTAGGCTAACCTTCGTTCGAACTTGTCCGGCGGGCGCTCCGCCCCGTTCGAAAGCAGCCACACCATGCCCAACGCCAGAGTCACCCACCTCACCCGACGCGGCATCCTCGCCGCCGGCGGCGCCCTCGGTCTCGGTGCCGTGCTCGCGGCCTGCGGGGACGACGACGCGAAAAGCGGTGACTCCGGCAAGGAGACGGCGGCGGCCAAGTCCGGCCCGTGGACCTTCAAGGACGACCGCGGCGAGACCGCGAAGACGGACAAGATCCCCGCGAACATCGTCGCGTTCGTCGGTGTCGCCGCCGCACTGTACGACTACGGCATCGAGTCCAAGGGTGTCTTCGGTCCGACGAAGACCAAGGACGGCAAGGCCGACGTCCAGGCCGGCGACATGGACATCAGCAAGGTCACCGTCCTCGGCAACGAGTGGGGCCAGTTCAACATCGAGAAGTACGCGGCCCTCGCCCCCGACGTACTGATCTCCACGATGTTCGACGACGCCGGCACCCTCTGGTACGTCCCGGACGAGTCGAAGAAGAAGATCCTCGCCGTGGGCGCCCCGAGCGTCGGCATCTCCGTCTACGACCGCCAGCTCACCGAGCCGCTCCAGCGCATGCTGGAACTCGCCAAGTCCCTTGGCGCGGACACCGCTTCGAGCAAGGTCACCGCGGCCAAGAAGGCCTTCGAGGACGCCGCCGCCCGGCTGCGCGCGGCCACCAAGGCCAACCCCGACATCAAGGTGATGGCCGGCTCCGCGAGCGCCGACCTGTTCTACGTCTCCGGCTCCAACCTCTCCGTCGACCTGGAGTACTTCAAGGCCCTCGGCGTGACCTTCGTCGAGCCCTCGGAGAAGTCCAAGGCCAAGGGCGGCGGTTGGTACGAGTCGCTGAGCTGGGAGAACGTCGACAAGTACGACGCGGACATCATCATGATGGACAACCGCACCTCGGCCATCCAGCCCGCCGACATCACCGAGGCGACCTGGAAGAAGCTCCCCGCGGTCAAGGCCGGCCAGGTCATCGCCCGCAACCCCGAGCCGATCCTGTCCTACGACAAGTGCACCCCGCTGCTCACCAGCCTGGCGGAGGCGATCGAGAAGGCGAAGAAGGTCAGCTGACATGACTACGGCCGTAGCCGCCCCGTTCCGTTTCTTCTCCCTCCAGGTCGTACGGACGAGGCGGCTCGGCCCGTCCCTGGTCCGGGTCACCTTCGGCGGCGAGGAACTGCAGCACTTCTTCTCCGACGGCCGCGACCAGTCCCTGTCGCTGTTCGTGCCGCACCCGCACCAGAGCGAACCGGTCGTACCGGTCGAGCTCGGCGACGGCTGGTGGCAGGCCTGGCGCGAACTCCCGGACGACGTACGGGCCGTGATGCGGTCGTACACGCTCCGGTCGCTGCGTCGGAACCCCGACGAGATCGACATCGACTTCGTGCTGCACACCCCGGCCGGGCCCGCCTCCGCGTGGGCCGCCCGGGCCTGCGCCGGCGACCGGGTCTTCCTGCTCGGCCCGGCGATCGCCGACAACCGTGCGATCCGCTTCCGCCCGCCCGCCGACACCGACCTCGTGGTGCTCTGGGGCGACGGGACCGCGCTGCCCGCCATCTCGGCGATCCTCGAGTCCCTGCCCGCCGGACAGCGCGCCCGCGTCTGGCTCGAGGTGCACGACGCCGGGGACATCCAGGACCTCGGCACGGAGGCCGACGCCGAGATCACCTGGCTCGTGCGGGACGAGACCGGCGCCGAGGGGTCATCCATGGCCCTCGACGCCCTCCGCGACGCCCAACTCCCGCCCGCCGAGCACCCGTACGTCTGGATCGCAGGCGAGTCCGGGTCCGTCAAGGCGCTGCGCCGGCACTTCGTCGGCGAGCGCGGGATCGACCGGCGCCGGGTCACCTTCGTCGGCTACTGGCGGCAGGGCATGACCGAGGAAGAGCTGCGCGCGGCCGAGTAGTTCACGACGTACCCCGAAGTGATCACCGTCACGATCAAGGCTGCCCTCAACCCGCATTACTTAGGTTAGGCTAACCTAAGTAAACGCTCCCGCACCGGAGGACCCCGCACATGCGCTCGCACCTGCTCAATGACACGACCGCGGAGCAGTACCGTCGCTCCGTCACGGAAGGCGTCGAGCGGGTGGCCGCCAAACTCGCCGCCACCGAAAGCCCGTTCACCGGCGTCACGGTCGACGCTCTCGCTCCCCGGATCGACGCGATCGACCTCGACCGGCCGCTGCACGACACCGGGGCCGTGCTCGACGAGCTGGAGGAGGTCTACCTCCGGGACGCGATCTACTTCCACCACCCCCGCTACCTGGCCCACCTCAACTGCCCGGTCGTCATCCCGGCGGTGCTCGGCGAGGCCGTCCTGTCCGCCGTCAACTCCTCCCTGGACACCTGGGACCAGTCGGCCGGCGGCACCCTGATCGAGCGCAAGCTCATCGACTGGACCACCGCCCGTATCGGCCTCGGCGAGAACGCCGACGGCGTCTTCACCTCCGGCGGGACCCAGTCCAACCTCCAGGCCCTGCTGCTGGCGCGCGAGGAGTCGAAGACCGACTCCCTAGCCAAACTGCGCATCTTCGCCTCCGAGGTCAGCCACTTCAGCGTGAAGAAGTCCGCGAAACTGCTGGGTCTCGGCCAGGACTCGGTCGTCTCCGTCCCCGTCGGGCACGACAAGCGGATGCAGACCGTCGCCCTCGCCCACGAGCTGGAGCGCTGCCGCCGCGACGGCCTGATCCCGATGGCCGTCGTCGCCACCGCCGGCACCACCGACTTCGGCTCGATCGACCCGCTGCCCGAGATCGCCGAGCTCTGCGAGCAGTACGGCACCTGGATGCATGTCGACGCCGCCTACGGCTGCGGACTGCTGGCCTCGCTGAAGTACCGGGACCGCATCGACGGCATCGAGCGCGCCGACTCGGTCACCGTCGACTACCACAAGTCCTTCTTCCAGCCGGTGAGTTCGTCCGCCGTACTGGTCCGGGACGCCTCGACGCTACGCCACGCGACCTACCACGCCGAGTACCTCAACCCGAAGCGCATGGTCACCGAGCGCATCCCCAACCAGGTCGACAAGTCCCTCCAGACCACCCGCCGCTTCGACGCCCTCAAGCTGTGGATGACCCTGCGCACGATGGGCGCCGACGGCATCGGCCAACTCTTCGACGAGGTCTGCGACCTGGCGGTGGAGGGCTGGCGGATCCTGGCCGCGGACCCGCGCTACGACGTGGTCGTCGAGCCCACGCTCTCCACCCTCGTCTTCCGCTACATACCGGCCGCCGTCACCGACCCGGCCGAGATCGACCGCGCCAACCTGTACGCCCGCAAGGCCCTGTTCGCCTCCGGCGACGCCGTGGTCGCGGGCACGAAGGTCCAGGGCCGCCACTACCTGAAGTTCACCCTGCTCAACCCCGAGACCACGACGGCCGACATCGCCGCCGTCCTCGACCTGATCGCCGGCCACGCCGAGCAGTACCTGGGAGAGTCCCTTGACCGCGCGTCCTGAAACCCCGTCCAAAACCCTCGACTTCGTGGGGATCGGGCTCGGCCCCTTCAACCTGGGCCTGGCCTGTCTCACCGAGCCGATCGACGAACTCGACGGCGTCTTCCTGGAGTCGAAGCCGGACTTCGAGTGGCACGCGGGCATGTTCCTGGACGGCGCGCACCTCCAGACCCCGTTCATGTCGGACCTGGTCACGCTCGCCGACCCGACCTCGCCGTACTCCTTCCTCAACTACCTGAAGGAGAAGGGCCGGCTGTACTCGTTCTACATCCGGGAGAACTTCTATCCGCTGCGGGTGGAGTACGACGACTACTGCCGCTGGGCCGCCAACCGGCTGAGCAGCGTGCGCTTCGGCACGACGGTCGCCGAAGTGACGTACGAGGACGGCCTTTACGGCGTGCGGACCGAGGCCGGTGACGTCTACCGCGCCCGGCACCTGGTCCTCGGCACCGGCACCTCGCCGCACCACCCGGAGGCCGTGCGCGGTCTGGGCGGCGACTTCTTCCACAACTCCCGCTACATGCAGAACAAGGCGGAGCTCCAGAAGAAGGACTCGATCACGATCGTCGGCTCCGGGCAGTCCGCCGCCGAGATCTACTACGACCTGCTCAGCGAGATCGACGTCCACGGCTACCGGCTGAACTGGGTGACGCGCTCGCCGCGCTTCTTCCCGCTCGAATACACCAAGCTCACGCTGGAGATGACGAGCCCGGAGTACATCGACTACTACCGCGAGCTCCCGGAGGCCACCCGCTACCGGCTCACCCAGCAGCAGAAGGGCCTCTTCAAGGGCATCGACGGCGACCTCGTCGACGAGATCTTCGACCTGCTCTACCAGAAGAACCTCGGCGGCCCGGTGCCCACCCGGCTGCTCACCAACTCGGCGCTCGAAAAAGCGCGTTGGGAGAACGGCACGTACACCCTCTCCTTCCGTCAGGAGGAGCAGGGCAAGGAGTACGACCTCGAGACGCAGGGCCTGGTGCTGGCCACCGGCTACAAGTACGCCGAGCCCGAGTTCCTGGCCCCGGTGAAGGACCGGCTGCGCTACGACTCCCAGGGCAACTTCGACATCGCCCGCAACTACTCCATCGACACCACCGGCCGCGGCGTCTTCCTCCAGAACGCCGGCGTCCACACCCACAGCATCACCAGCCCCGACCTGGGCATGGGTGCCTACCGCAACAGCTACATCATCCGTGAGCTGCTCGGCACCGAGTACTACCCGGTCGAGAAGACCATCGCGTTCCAGGAGTTCGCCGTATGACCTTCACGTTCCGTCCCCTCGACCCCTTGAAGGACGGCGAACTCCTGCACTCCTGGGTCACCCACCCCAAGGCGGCCTTCTGGATGATGCAGGACGCGAGCCTGGTCGACGTCGAGCGCGCCTACATGGAGATCGCGGCCGACGAGCACCACCACGCGCTGCTGGGCCTCGACCGGTACGGCGTCCCCGCCTTCCTCATGGAGTACTACGACCCCCGCCACCGCGAACTGGTGGGCCTGTACGAGCCGTTGCCGGGTGACGTCGGCATGCACTTCCTCACCCCGCCGACCGACACGCCCGTCCACGGCTTCACCCGCGCGGTCATCACCGCCGTCATGGCGCACCTCTTCGAGGACCCGTCGGCCGAGCGCGTGGTCGTCGAACCGGACGTCACCAACAAGGCCGTCCACGCCCTGAACGAAGCCGTCGGATTCATCGCCGAGCGCGAGATCCAGAAGCCCGAGAAAATGGCCCTTTTGAGCTTCTGCACCCGCGAACAGTTCGAGAAGGCGATGGTGCCCGCATGAGCCTCGCCGACTCCGTCGCCCACCTCTCCCCCGAGCGCTGGGAGAAGGCCAACCGCCTCCTGATCCGCAAGGCCCTCGCCGAGTTCGCCCACGAGCGGCTGATCACGCCGGAGCCGGACGGCGACACGTACGTCGTCCGCAGCGACGACGGCCTCACCCGCTACCGCTTCACCGCCGCCCGCCGTGCCCTCGACCACTGGCAGGTCGACGCCGACTCGATCACCCGCCACCGCGACGGCGCCGAACTCCCCCTCGCCGCCCTGGACTTCTTCATCGAGCTGAGGAACGCGCTCGGCCTGAGCGACGAGATCCTGCCGGTCTACCTGGAGGAGATCTCCTCCACCCTCTCCGGCACCTGCTACAAGCTCACCAAGCCGCAGCTCCCGGTCGCCGAGCTGGTGCGATCCGACTTCCAGGCCATCGAGACCGGCATGACCGAGGGCCACCCCTGCTTCGTCGCCAATAACGGCCGGCTCGGCTTCGGCATCCACGAGTACCTGTCGTACGCCCCCGAGACCGCGAGCCCGGTCCGGCTGGTGTGGCTGGCCGCGCACCGGTCCCGTGCCGCCTTCACGGCCGGTGTCGGAATCGAGTACGAGTCCTTCGTGCGCGAGGAGTTGGGCGAGAAGACCGTCGAGCGCTTCGACGACGTCCTGCGCGAGCAGGGCCTCGACCCCGCCGACTACCTCCTCATCCCCGTCCACCCCTGGCAGTGGTGGAACAAGCTCACCGTCACCTTCGCCGCCGAGGTCGCCCGTAAGCACCTGGTGTGTCTGGGCGAGGGCGACGACGAGTACCTGGCCCAGCAGTCCATCCGGACCTTCTTCAACTCCTCCAGCCCCGAGAAGCACTACGTGAAGACGGCCCTGTCCGTCATCAACATGGGCTTCATGCGCGGACTCTCGGCCGCCTACATGGAGGCCACCCCCGCGATCAACGACTGGCTGGCCCAACTCGTCGAGGGCGACCCGGTGTTGAAGGCCACGGGTCTGTCGATCATCCGGGAGCGGGCGGCCGTCGGCTACCGGCACCTGGAGTACGAGAAGGCGACGGACCGCTACTCGCCGTACCGGAAGATGCTCGCGGCGCTGTGGCGCGAGAGCCCGGTCGCCGGCCTGCGGGACGGCGAGTCCCTCGCCACCATGGCCTCCCTCGTGCACGTCGACCACGAGGGGGCGTCCTTCGCGGGCGCGCTGATCGAGCGGTCGGGACTGGCGCCGGCGGAGTGGCTGCGCCACTACCTGCGGGCCTACTTCACGCCGCTGCTGCACAGCTTCTACGCCTACGACCTGGTCTACATGCCGCACGGCGAGAACGTGATCCTCGTCCTCGAGGACGGCGTCGTCCGGCGCGCGATCTACAAGGACATCGCCGAGGAGATCGCCGTCATGGACCCGGACGCGGTGCTGCCGCCGACGGTCGAGCGGCTGCGTGTGGAGGTCCCCGAGGAGAAGAAGCTCCTCTCCGTCTTCACCGACGTCTTCGACTGCTTCTTCCGCTTCCTCGCCGCGAACCTCGCGAGCGAAGGGGTCCTGGAAGAGGACGACTTCTGGCGGACGGTCGCCGAGGTCACCCGCGAGTACCAGGCCTCGACGCCCGAACTCGCCGAGAAGTTCGAGCAGTACGACATGTTCGCGCCCGAGTTCGCGCTGTCCTGCCTCAACCGGCTCCAGCTGCGCAACAACCAGCAGATGGTCGACCTCGCCGACCCTGCGGGCGCCCTCCAGCTGATCGGAACCCTCAAAAATCCCGTCGCGGGGTTCTGATCACAGCGAACGGGCACCCCGGAGTACGGTCCTCCGGGGTGCCCGTTCGGCATGTTCAGCCTAGTTGGCAGGCCACGGGACCTGCGGAGACCGGTAGTAGCCGATCCCCATGGCATCCCACCGCGCCGCCTGCGCGGCCAACCGGACCTTGTAGCCGTCCCAGTCGTGCGTCGCGGCCGGCGACCACCCGAGCTCGGCGACGCCCGGCAGCCTCGGGAAGGTCATGTAGTCGATGTCGGCGCTCGTCACGATCGTCTCGGTCCACAGCGGCGCCTCGACACCCCTGACCGCCGAACCCGGCACCCCGGCAAGGTAGTTGCCCGGATCCCAGTCGTACGACCGCTTCACCTCGACCAGCCCCGCCCAGTCCTGCCCGAGCGGAGTGTCCTCGGTGTACTTCATGTCGAGGTAGACCCGGTCGGCGGGCGAGAGGACAAGGCCGGTCCCGTTCTGCGCGGCCTTGACGACCTGCGCCTTCTCCGCCGCGTCGGTGTCGTCCAGACCCCAGTACTGCGCGATCGCCCCCTTGGCCGGGTGCGCGCCGGTCAGCTGGTGCCAACCCACCACCGTCTTCCCGTACTTGGCGACGACCGGCTGCACCCGGTCCATGAACTTCACGTAGTCGTCGTGGGGCGTGGAGTGCGCCTCGTCGCCGCCGATGTGGAGATAGCGGCCCGGCGTGATCGCCGCCAGCTCGCGGATCACGTCGTCCACGAAGTCGTACGTGACGTCCTTGTTCACGCACAGCGAGCTGAAGCCGACGTCGGTGCCGGTGTAGAGCGGGGGCGCCTTGCCGTCGCAGTTGAGGTCGGCGTAGGAGGCGAGGGCCGCGTTGGTGTGCCCGGGCAGGTCGATCTCGGGGACGACCTCCAGATAGCGGGAGGCGGCGTACCGGACGATCTCCCTGTAGTCGGCCTTGGTGTAGTGGCCGCCGGGTCCGCCGTCCACCTCGGTCGAGCCGCCGTAGGTCGCGAGCCGCGGCCAGGAGTCGATGGCGATGCGCCAGCCCTGGTCGTCGCTCAGGTGGAGGTGCAGCTTGTTGATCTTGTAGAGGGCCAACTCGTCGATGTAGCGCTTGACCTGGACCACCGTGAAGAAGTGGCGGGAGACGTCGAGCATGGCGCCGCGGTAGGCGTAGCGCGGCGAGTCGGTGATCCTGCCGCCGGCGATCAGCCAGGGGCCGGGCTGTACGGACCTCTTCTCCACCGCGGCGGGCAGGAGCTGGCGCAGGGTCTGGACGCCGTGGAAGAGACCGGCGGAGTGGGCGGCGGTGAGGGTGACGCCTGCGGGGCCGCTGTCGAGGCGGTAGCCCTCCGCACCGAAGTCGCCCTTGGACAGCCGGAGTCGGATGCCGCCCTTGCCATGGGCGGTCAGCGGCAGTCGGTAGCCGGTGGACGGGCGCAGGATGTCCGCGAGGTACTCGCCGACCCTGCGTGCCTCACCCGATCCGTCCACGTGGACGGCGGTGTCATGGGTGATGCGGTACGGGGACCCACCGGGTGTCACCGACTCGGGCGCCGGAACCACTCGGTCGAGCGGGGTCGGGGCGGCTTTCGTCACCGTGGTGGCTCCTACTGTGAAGGTGCCGACCGCCGCCACGAGCAGCAGCGATCCCAGAACGCGGTGCATTCTCACATGCGCTCCCTTCGATTGGTAGAGACCACTCTCCCGCAGATCCGGTGAAACAATCCCCCCATGGCGGAAATCATCCAGAAGGACGGCACGTGGGCCTTCGACGGGGACGCCCTGCGGCTGACGCCCGGACGGGACAGAAACGTCAGCCTCCTCCGCCGCACTCTGGGTGAACTCGTCGTCCCGCTGGGTGCGTTGGCGGGTGTCTCCTTCGAGCAGGGCAAGAAGTCGGGGCGGCTCAGGCTGCGGCTGCGCGACGGCGCCGACCCGCTGCTGCACGCCTCCGGCGGCCGGCTGACCGAGCCCAACGACCCGTACCAACTGCTCGTCGAGTCCGACCGCTACGGTGTCGCCGAGTACTTCGTGGACGAGGTCCGCAACGCGCTGCTCCTGGACGAGGTGCCGTCCGACCCGGTGGACGGCTATCTGCTGCCCGGCCCGCCCGTCCCGCTCTCGGTCTCCGCCGGGGACGGCACCGCGAGCTTCGACGGCGAGCACGTACGCCTGGAGTGGAACTGGAAGACGGAGGACGCCAAGGCCGCCGCCGGCACCCGCACCCTGCCGGTCACCGACCTCGTCTCGGTGGAGTGGCAGCCCGCGGTCGGCCTGGAGAACGGGCATCTGCGCTTCACCGTGCGCCACGCGCCGACCAAGGCGCCGCCCAAGTACGACCCCAACTCCGTGGAGCTGTGGGGCTTCAAGAAGGACCCGCTGATGGCCCTGATCGCGGCCGCGGTCCAGGCACGGCTGCCGCATCCGTCCGCGCCGGCCGTGACGGACGTACCACTCGCGGAGCCCCCGAAGCAGCTCGCGGCCGCCGGACCGCGCGAGGACGACCACGACGCTCTGCTACGGCGGCTGCGGGAGCTCGGCGAGCTGCACCGCACCGGGGTGCTGACCGACGAGGAGTTCGCCATGGCCAAACAGGCGGTCCTCAAACGCATGTGAGGACCGCCTGCCCGGAGGTGCGCCCTGCCTTCCGGGCGTACCGGTACCGCTACTTGGCCCGGCGGGCCACCGTGAAGTGGTCGATGCGGTCACCGGTCTCGGCGATGCCCGACACCTTCAGCTTGGCGTAGCGGCCCTTGGCGGCGGGCTCCACGTCCACGCGCAGGAAGGAGTAGTTGAGGTAGCGCACCCGGGACCAGGCGACGGTCTCGTTGACCTTGCCGTCCTTGGTGTTGATGAAGGAGGCGACGGATTCCTGCTCGTTGAGGTGGCCCTCGTAGGAGTCCGGCGCGGTGAACGCGTACAGGCTGCGGCCCGCGGCGCCCGCCGTCACGTAGACGACGCCCTCGGTCTCGGGGTACGCGGTCTCGCCGATCGGCAGCTTCTTGACGACCTGGTTGCCCTTGATGACGTCGGTGCGCTCGTACTGGTGGTTGTGGCCGTTGATGACCAGGTCCACCGTGTACTTCTCGAACAGCGGCACCCACTCCTGTCGCACGCCCCCCTCCGAGGCGTGCGCCGTGGAGGTGCAGTACGCGCAGTGGTGGAAGAACACGACGATGAAGTCGATGTCCTTCGAGGCGCGGTACTTCTTCAGCTGGCCCTCGAACCACGTGGTCTGGGTGCCGCCGGAGATGCCGAGGTTGGCCGGGATCTCGAAGGACACGTCGTTCGGGTCCAGCGAGATGATCGCCGTGTTGCCGTGGACGAAGGAGTACACGCCCGGCAGGTGCGCCTTGTCCGGCCCGTTGTCGGGGAGGCTGAACCGGGCCTCCTCGCCGCCGTAACCGTTCGGCGAGTACCAGGCCTCCATGTCGTGGTTGCCGTAACTCACCATCCACGGCACGGACTTGGCGACCGACTCGGTCTGCGCGAGGAACTGGTCCCACACGCGGGAGTCGAAGCCGGTGTCGGCGGCCTTGCCCTGGCCGGCCGGGTCGGCGTACGCGATGTCGCCGGCGTGCAGGTGGAAGCTGGGGTTCTGGCCGAGGATCAGGCTGTCGTTGGCCAGGCCGTGGTAGCTGACGCCCTGGTCGCCGAAGGCCGTGAAGGTGAACGGCTCGCTGCGGCCGGGGGCGGTGGTGAAGGTGCCCAGGGTGCCGAGCAGGTGCGGCTCGGCCGGGTCGAAGCCCTGGTGGCCGACGCCGTAGTAGTACGTCCGGCCGGGGCGCAGGTGGCTGAGCTTGGCGTGGACGTAGTACTGGGTGTGGTCGGCGCTCGCGCCGACGCCGGCCGGCGTGTAGAGCGTGCGGATCTCGGCCTCGATCTTGCGGGAAAGGTCCCACGGGTGGGCGCCGATGCGGATGAAGGGCTTCTTCACCGCGACCGGGACCTGCCAGGAGACGGTCATCTCGGTGCTCGCGTCGTTGCCGAACGCGAGGTGGCGGCCGAACGGGGCGACGAGGGAGCCGTCGACGTACTCGGTAGCGGGGGCGGTGCTCTGCGTGGGGACCGCGGCCTGCGCCACGGCACCCGGCACGAACGCGCCACCGGCGACGGCGCCGATGGTCACGGCACCGCCTCTCATCAGGTTGCGCCGCGAGAATCTCGCGCGCAGGTACTCGTGCTGCTCGGCCATGCTCATGCGCTCGGCGAGCTCTTCGGGTACTCCCATACGAGGAATGTCCATGGCGTCTGAAACTCGTCTCCACAGACGACAAACCGCAAGACGCGGAATGGACAGCCTGCGAACAGAGTGCCATGAGAGATTCAACGTTCCCCCAAAGATCCTTAACAGCAGCCTGCCCGAAATCGGGCAGGATTCTTGCGAATCCCCTCGCGGTACCTCAGGATCTACCGGGTGCACGACGAACTCGTAGATCATCTGACGCGCTCCACGCCCCTGAACCGGGGCGAGGCGCTGCGGGTGATCCAGGACGTGCTCGCCTTCTTCGACGAGACGACCACGGAGTACGTCCGTCGCCGCCACCGCGAGCTGCAGGCCCAGGGCCTGGTGAACGCGGAGATCTTCGACCGGATCGAGGCGGACCTGAAATACCGGGCGGTCGCGCCGCCGGAGCTTACGCTCAGGCAGCTGCGCCGCATCGTCTACGGCTGATCCATCGGGATCCGCGAACGCTGAGGGATACGTATATATGTGCGGAATCGTCGGATACATCGGGAAGCGTGACGTCGCCCCGCTGCTGCTGGAGGGCCTCCAGCGGCTGGAGTACCGCGGTTACGACTCCGCGGGCATCGTCGTCACCTCCCCGAAGACGGCGGGGCTGAAGATGGTCAAGGCCAAGGGGCGGGTGCGCGACCTGGAGGCCAGGGTCCCGGCCCGCTTCAAGGGCACGACCGGCATCGCCCACACCCGCTGGGCCACCCACGGCGCCCCGTCCGACGTGAACGCCCACCCGCACATGTCGGCCGACCAGAAGGTCGCCGTCGTCCACAACGGCATCATCGACAACGCCTCCGACCTGCGCCGCAAGCTGGAGGCGGACGGCGTCGAGTTCCTCTCCGAGACCGACACCGAGGTCCTCGTCCACCTGATCGCCCGCTCCCAGGCTCAGACGCTGGAGGAGAAGGTCCGCGAGACCCTGCGGGTGATCGAGGGCACGTACGGCATCGCGGTGATGCACGCCGACTTCGCGGACCGCATCGTGGTGGCTCGAAACGGTTCCCCGGTGGTCCTCGGCATCGGCGAGAAGGAGATGTTCGTCGCCTCGGACATCGCCGCGCTGGTCACCCACACGCGGCAGATAGTGACTCTCGACGACGGCGAGATGGCCACCCTCAAGGCCGACGACTTCCGCACGTACACGACGGAGGGCACCCGCACCACGTCGGAGCCCACCACCGTGGAGTGGGAGGCCGCCTCCTACGACATGGGCGGCCACGACACGTACATGCACAAGGAGATCCACGAGCAGGCCGAGGCGGTCGACCGCGTGCTGCGCGGCCGGATCGACGACCGCTTCTCCACCGTGCACCTCGGCGGCCTGAACCTGGACGCCCGGGAGGCCCGCCAGATCCGCCGGGTGAAGATCCTGGGCTGCGGCACCTCGTACCACGCGGGCATGATCGGCGCCCAGATGATCGAGGAGCTGGCCCGCATCCCCGCGGACGCCGAGCCGGCCTCCGAGTTCCGCTACCGCAACGCGGTGGTCGACCCCGACACCCTGTACGTCGCCGTCTCCCAGTCCGGTGAGACGTATGACGTCCTCGCGGCCGTCCAGGAGCTCAAGCGGAAGGGCGCGCGGGTCTTCGGCATCGTGAACGTGGTCGGGTCGGCGATCGCCCGTGAGGCGGACGCCGGCATCTACGTGCACGCGGGCCCCGAGGTCTGCGTCGTCTCGACGAAGTGCTTCACGAACACGACGGTCGCCTTCGCGCTCCTCGCCCTCCACCTCGGCCGCACCCGCGACCTCTCGGTCCGCGACGGCAAGCGGATCATCGAGGGCCTGCGCAAGCTGCCCGAGCAGATCACCGAGGTCCTCAAGCAGGAGGAGCGCATCAAGGAGCTGGCCGAGCTGTACGCCGACGCCCGCTCGATGCTCTTCATCGGCCGGGTCCGCGGCTACCCGGTCGCCCGCGAGGCCTCCCTGAAGCTCAAGGAGGTCTCCTACATCCACGCGGAGGCCTACCCCGCCTCCGAGCTCAAGCACGGCCCCCTCGCCCTCATCGAGCCGGCCCTCCCCACGGTCGCGATCGTCCCCGACGACGACCTGCTGGAGAAGAACCGCGCCGCGATGGAGGAGATCAAGGCCCGCAGCGGCAAGATCCTGGCGGTGGCCCACCAGGACCAGGAGAAGGCGGACCAGACGATCCTGGTCCCCAAGAACGAGGACGAGCTGGACCCGATCCTGATGGGCATCCCGCTGCAACTCCTCGCCTATCACACGGCGTTGGCGCTGGGCCGGGACATCGACAAGCCGCGGAACCTCGCGAAGTCGGTGACGGTGGAGTAGTAACTCCCAGATTCCCTCCGGGACTTCTTCCCGGACATGAACGACCCCCCGTGCGCCACCAGCACGGGGGGTCGTTCCTTCAGGGACCGGGGCCGCCCAAGTACCCCGGCCCACCGCTGCGTCAGCCGGTGGCCGTCACCCCCCGGCCTGCAGCGCGTCGGGGAAGGACGGTCGGCCAGTGGGCCAGCGCGGCGGTCGCCGCGTACCAGGCCACCGCCCCCGCCGCCACGGCGAACCAGCCGCCCACCTTGGTGAGCGAACCGCTGGTCCCGAACTCCGCGATGGCGAGCAGCACGAGGGAGACGAAGAACAACCCGTAGGTGCCCTGGGTGAGTTGGTCCCCGCCCGCGAGGGTCAGGGAAAGGGCCACGAGGGCGAACAGCAGCAGGAACAGCCCGCCCGCATTGGCGGAGCCGTGCGCGGCGACGGCCCAGGTGAACCAGAGCGCACCGAGCGCCGAGAACGCCGTACCGTTGACGGAGTCGCCTTCACGGAAGGCGAGGAGTCCGGCGACGAACAGCGCAACGCCGCCTACATAGTGGGCCAGTGATACGGCGTCAGCGGCCGATACGCCGTTGATCACGTCGGTGTATCCGAGTCCGAACGCCAACAGGGTGATTCCCAGGGCGAGTCGGCCGACCACGGTGGTGGTCGCAGTCCCCGCGGAGACGTCTTTGTCCACTGCGGGCTCCCTTCATGCATGTGCAGTTGTGCGGTGACCGATATATGCCCTTCACAAGAGCACAAACACCTCTACGCGCGAGTAGATTTGCACGCTGCACAAAGAAAGCCACCCCTTCCCAGGGCGCATCTCACCTGGGAGAACGGGGAGTTACGGAATGACAACGACAGGGCGCTTGGCGCGCTTGGCGAGCCGCCCCGCGACGGAGCCGAAGATCCGCCCGACGATGCCGTGCGTGGAACCGACGACGATCGCGTCGGCCTCGTACTCCCGCCCGACCTCTTCGAGTTCGTGGCAGATGTCGCCGCCGCGCTCGACGAGGATCCAGGGCACCTCGGACAGGTACTCCGCGCAGGCGAGTTCGAGTCCGAGCACCTCGGTGCGGTGGTCCGGGACGTCCACGAAGACCGGCGGCTCGCAGCCGGCCCACACCGTGGTGGGCAGCCGGTTGGCGACGTGGACGATGATCAGGCCCGAACCGGATCGATGGGCCATGCCGATGGCGTACGCGAGGGCGCGTTCACTGGACATGGAGCCGTCGAAGCCTACGACGACGCCGTGCTTGAAGGCTGGATCGCAGGAATGACGTGGCTCTTCCGCCGCCTGGGGCTCGGCCGCCGTGGGATCGGCGACGGGCCGCTTGCGGTCCGCGGGTTCGAAGAATTCGTGAGCGGCCATGGCTGTCTCGGCGTTTTGATCCTTTGTGGGAGGGCCCGCGAGCGGAGCTCGCTGCCAACTGCGGCAGTGTGCGGCGGAGCTGTGTCCGGGAATGGTCTTCCCACGCCCATACCCCCAAGGGTACGGCGCCACGCCTCCTTCGCCCAGATCCCGCCCACGGTCTGTGGGGGTTCCAGGGAGCATGCACGAGGGGGCGCCCGTAACGCAATGGTTGCTGCGCTGTACAGGCGGTTTGCACAGGATTCACTTACCCGGGGGCCGTCCGGGGCCCCGCGCACAGTGACCGACGGGTCGAACACGCGTTGAACCCCGTACCCACGCCCCAGGGAGCACGCATGTCCGGACCGCACCCCACCCCCGACTCCCCCCGCGCGACCAACCCGCCCCAGGACCCGGCGACCGACGTCGTCCGCTGGGCGGCCTTCAGCTGCGTCCTGGTTCCCGTGGTCCTCCTCTGGTACGGCACCTCGCTCGCCGGCACGGCCGGTACGGCCCTCGGTCTCGCCGCCGTCACGGCCGTATGCCGGCTGTTGCTGCGCCAGTCCGAGCGCGGTGCGGCCAGAATGCTGGCCGAGGAACGCGCCCCGCACCGGGGCCGCCGTCACAGAACGGGTACGGGTGCACACAGAGGCGGACGTCACACTGGGGGAAATACACCGGTCGGCTGACCGGTTTCGATGCACGCGCCCGACGCTTTTCAGCCAACTTCCGGCCCCCGTGCATCACCACCCCGCACCACCCCCCAACCCCCGTTCGACCTGCACGGACAGGGGTCAACGGACCCCGCGCACCCTACGTGGATTGGCCACCACGACAAGGCGCACTTCCCTGCACGGCCCACGAGTGCAACGCTTCGTGATCGAATGCTTCACGCCAAGTTGCCATGTCGACAATGTGCCGGTTCCCGAACTGGGTCACCCCGGCACCACGGGACACAGTAGATTCGATCTTGACGTCTTACGGCGGGGGACTCGTGCAGGACCGAGGGGAAACGTGCAGGAGCGACACAACCGAGGAGCCGCGACCACCGAGGGGGGCTTAGCAGTATGAGCCACGACTCCACTGCCGCGCCGGAAGCCGCGGCCCGGAAACTTTCCGGGCGACGCCGCAAGGAGATCGTCGCGGTGCTGCTGTTCAGCGGCGGCCCCATCTTCGAGAGTTCCATACCGCTGTCGGTGTTCGGGATCGACCGCCAGGACGCCGGCGTGCCGCGCTACCGACTGCTGGTGTGCGGCGGCGAGGAAGGCCCACTGCGGACCACAGGGGGCCTGGAACTCACCGCGCCGCATGGCCTGGAAGCGATCTCCCGCGCGGGCACGGTCGTCGTACCGGCCTGGCGCTCGATCACTTCACCGCCGCCGGAGGAGGCGCTCGACGCACTGCGCCGGGCGCACGAGGAAGGCGCCCGCATAGTCGGGCTGTGCACGGGTGCCTTCGTGCTCGCCGCGGCCGGCCTGCTGGACGGCCGTCCCGCCACCACGCACTGGATGTACGCGCCGACGCTGGCCAAGCGCTATCCGTCGGTGCACGTGGATCCGAGAGAACTCTTCGTCGACGACGGGGACGTACTGACTTCGGCCGGTACGGCGGCCGGAATCGACCTCTGTCTGCACATCGTGCGGACGGACCACGGCAACGAGGCGGCCGGTGCGCTGGCCCGTCGTCTGGTCGTCCCGCCGCGCCGGACGGGAGGTCAGGAGCGCTACCTGGACCGCTCTTTACCAGAGGAGATCGGCGCCGACCCGCTCGCCGAGGTCGTCGCCTGGGCGCTGGAGCACCTGCACGAGCAGTTCGACGTGGAGACGCTGGCGGCACGCGCGTACATGAGCCGCCGCACCTTCGACCGCCGCTTCCGCTCGCTGACGGGCAGCGCCCCGCTCCAGTGGCTGATCACGCAGCGGGTGCTGCAGGCACAGCGCCTGCTGGAGACGTCGGACTACTCGGTGGACGAGGTCGCGGGCCGCTGCGGCTTCCGCTCCCCCGTCGCGCTGCGCGGTCACTTCCGCCGCCAGCTGGGCTCGTCCCCGGCGGCGTACCGCGCCGCGTACCGGGCCCGCCGCCCGCAGGGCGACAAGCCGACGGACGTGGAGGGCACACCGGGGCCGGCCGCTCCGGGTCCTGTCCTGCACCCTGACGGCCCGGTCCCGCTGCAGAGCCGCCGGGCGGCCGCGAGCGCGGTGGGCTCGGGGGCCTCGCTGTCGGCGACGGCATCCGCGTCGGCCTCGGCTTCGGCCGAGAACGGGCGCGAGGCGTATCTGGCGGGCCGGGCGACCCTGCCGGGGCAGCGCAGCGGTATGTGACCTCGAAGCGCCGGGCGGTTTTCAGCCCGTCCGGCGTTTGAGGACGAGGCCGTTCAGGCCGCAGCGGGGGTCTGGGGGCGGCAGCCCCCAGTCACGCCCGCACCGACGCCGGGGACCACAAAAGCGAGCGCCCGCTTTAGGGTGGTCGCATGAACGATCGCATGGTGTGGATCGACTGCGAGATGACCGGCCTCTCGCTGTCCGACGACGCGCTCATCGAGGTGGCCGCCCTCGTCACCGACTCCGAGCTGAACATCCTCGGCGAGGGCGTGGACATCGTCATCCGTCCGCCGGCCAGGTCCCTGGAGACGATGCCGGAGGTGGTCCGCCAGATGCACACCGCGTCCGGCCTGCTGGACGAGCTCGCCGGCGGTACGACGCTCGCGGAGGCGGAGGACCAGGTCCTCTCCTACGTCCGCGAGCACGTGAAGGAACCCGGCAAGGCCCCCTTGTGCGGCAACTCCGTCGGCACCGACCGCGGCTTCCTGGCCCGGGACATGACGACGCTGGAGGGCTACCTCCACTACCGCATCGTCGACGTCTCCTCGGTCAAGGAGCTGGCCCGCCGCTGGTACCCGCGCGCCTACTTCAACAGCCCGGAGAAGAACGGCAACCACCGCGCCCTGGCCGACATCCGCGAGTCCATCGCCGAGCTCCGCTACTACCGCGAGGCCGTCTTCGTCCCCCAGCCCGGCCCCGACTCGGACACCGCCAGGACCATCGCCGCGAAGCACGTTCTGCCTGCTCAGTAGCGGTCCGGAGGGGCGCCGCGGAAGTCGTGCGCGAGCACCCCTTCGGACCCTGTACACTTTTTCTCGGCCGGTAGGGGAGACCCGAAGCAGTAACGCCGGTCATGGTGGGTGTAGCTCAGCTGGTAGAGCACCTGGTTGTGGTCCAGGATGCCGCGGGTTCAAGTCCCGTCACTCACCCTGATGCAAAAGGCTCTCGGCCCGTGGAAACACGGGCCGAGAGCCTTTTCGTCGTTCGTACCGACGGACAGACGGCTGGACGCCCCCGAACCACTGGGGTGCCACCCCGGTGCGAACGCACCGGGGTTCCGGGTTTCGTGTGCCCATGACCTTTCCGCTCCCCGTGGTCTTCGTCCACGGACTCTGGCTGCACAGCACCTCCTGGCGACCGTGGATCGAGCTGTTCCGCGAGGAGGGCTACGACCCGTCCGCGCCCGGTTGGCCCGGTGACCCCGACACCGTCGAGGAGGCGCGCCTGAACCCCGAGAGCGTCGCCGGCTACGGCATCGACGACGTCGTGGAGCACTATGCGGCCCTGATCGAGGCCCTGCCCGTGCGGCCCGTCGTGATCGGCCACTCGTTCGGCGGGATGATCGCGCAGAAACTGCTCGGTCAGGACCGCGCCGCCGCGGCGGTCGCGATCGACGCCGCGCAGATCAAGGGCGTCCTGCCCCTGCCGCTGTCCGCGCTGAAGGCGACGTTCCCGGTCTTCAGGAACCCGGCCAACAAGCGCCGGTCGGTCTCCCTGACCGCGGAGCAGTTCCGGTTCGCGTTCGGCAACGCCGTTCCGGAGGAGGAATCGGCGGCCCTGTACGAGCGCTGGACCGTCCCCGCGCCCGGCAAACCGCTGTACGAGGCCGCCGCCGCCAACTTCAACCCCCACTCGCCGGCGAAGGTCGACACCGAGAACAGCGGACGCGGCCCGCTGCTGCTCATCTCCGGCGGCAAGGACCACACGGTGCCCGAGGTCGTCACCCGGGCCACCCTCAAGCAGTACCGGCACTCCGAGGCCGTCACCGACATCGTCAACTTCGCCGACCGCGGGCACTCGTTGACGATCGACGGCGGCTGGCGCGAGGTCGCGGACACCGTTCTCACCTGGCTGCGACAGCAGGGTCCGGAGACCGGGCGATGACCTCCGACCCGGGCCTGGCCGGACGGACCGTGGTGGTCACCGGTGCCGGGCGCGGCATCGGGCTGGCTATCGTCGAGGCCTTCCTCGCGGCCGGTTCCCGTGTCGTCGCGGGGTCGAGGGAACGCACCGACGCCCTCGACGAGCGGGTGAAGCAGGGTGCCGAACTCACCGTCGTGGAGGTCGACCTCGCCACGCCCGACGGTCCGGCGGCGCTGGTCGCCGAGGCCGTGGCGGTCCACGGCGGTGTCGACGTCCTGGTGAACAACGTCGGAGCGGTACGGCCGCGGACCGACGGCTTCCTGGGCGTGACGGACGAGGACTGGGAGTGGACGTTCACGGTCAACCTCATGGCCGCGGTCCGCACCACCCGGGCCGCGCTGCCGCACCTGCTCACCGCCGGCGAGGGAAACATCGTCACCGTCTCCTCGGTCAACGCCCGGCTGCCGGACCCGCTGGTCATCGACTACGGCGCGGCGAAGGCGGCGCTGACCAACTTCTGCAAGGCCCTGTCCAAAGAGGTGGGGCCGCGCGGTGTGCGGGTGAACACCATCGGTCCCGGCCCGGTGGAGACCGCGCTGTGGCAAGGCGCGGGCGGTGTCGCCGCCACGGTCGGCCAGGCCCAGGGCGTCGACCCGCGGGACGTGGCCCGCGGCGCGGCGGACCAGTCGGTGACCGGCCGCTTCACCAGGCCGTCCGAGGTCGCCGACCTGGTGCTCTACCTGGCCGGCCCGCGCGCGGCGAACATCACCGGCGCCGACTTCGTCATCGACGGCGGCCTCGTCGAATCCCTCTGACCGGCCGTCCCCGGCATCCCCTGGAGAGAGCAGTGAGATTCCGCCTGCCCAGATCCGGCCGCCTGGTGGCCGCGTTCCTCGCCCTGGCCGTCGGCCTCGGCTCGACCACCCTCACCGCCTCCGCCTCCGCCGGGCCGGCGTCGTCGCACGGCGAGCGGATGCCCGCCGGCTTCAGCGAACACAGGACCCGGGTCGCCGGAACCGGCATCGACTACGTGATCGGCGGCCACGGCCCGACCCTGGTCCTGATCCACGGCTACCCCCAGACCTGGTACGAGTGGCACGGCATCATGCCCGCGCTCGCCGAGCACTACACCGTCATCGCGCCGGACCTGCCCGGCGCGGGCCGCAGTGACGCCCCGGCGTCCGGCTACGACAAGAAGACCATGGCCGCCACGCTGCACGCGCTCCTGGTGTCGCTCGGCAAGGACCACGACGTGAACGTCGTAGGCCATGACATCGGCACGATGGTCGCCTACGCCTACGCGGCGCAGTACCCGGGCAGCGTCAGGAAGCTCGTGCTGAGCGAGGCCCCGATCCCGGACCCGGCCGTCTACGAGTTCCCGTCGCTGACGGCCGACGGCCCAGGGGCGTGGCACTTCGGCTTCTTCTCCCTGCGGACCGGTCTCCCGGAGAGCCTGATCCGGGGCCGCGAGCTGACCTGGACGACCGGCTTCATGCGGGGCATCGCGGTGCACAAGGACGCCCTGACCTCGGATGACCTCGCAGTCTTCGCCTCCTACCTGCGCGACTACCCACACCTGGAAGCGAGTCTCGCGTGGTTCCGGACGTTCCCGCAGGACATCGCCGACAACGCGCGGTTCCGGAAGAAGCCCCTGACCATGCCGGTGCTCGCGATCGGCGCCTCCGGCAGCCTCGGTTCGTCCGTCGCGGAACAGGTGCGCCGGTACGCCACCCACGTCACCCCGGCCGTCGTCCCCGACTCCGGCCACTGGATCTACGAGGAGCACCCGAAAGAGATGACCGAGACGCTGCTGCGCTTCCTGGGCGGCCCACGATGACGACAGGAGCGGACATGACCCGGTTCTTCCCGACCTTCGAGCCGACGGCCGAGCGCGAACCCTTCTGGTTCCTCGGCGGCCGGGCCAGGATCCTGCTGCCCGGCACCGCGACCGACAACCGGCTCAGTCTGATGGAGTTCGCCGACCCGGTCGGCCACGCACCTCCGCACCACGTTCACGAGGACGAGGAGGAGGTCTGGTTCGTCCTCGACGGCGAGGTGACGTTCTTCGTCGGCGACCAGCGCCATGACCTGGTGCCCGGGCAGGTCGCGTACGGGCCGCGCGGGGTTCCGCACAGCTACCTGGTGCGCTCGCCCGAGGGGGCGCGGATAGCCGTGCTGTTCAGCCCGGCCTGCATAGAGGAGTACTTCAGGGCCAACGGCACCCCGGTCGCCGAGGCCGGGGACCTGCCGCCGGAGTTCGATCTCGCGGCGGTCGTGGCCTCCGCCGAGGCCTTCCACCTGCGGGTCACCGGACCGCCGCCGTCCCTGTGAGCCGCCCGCCGGCCCGCCGAGCACACGAAGGGAAACCGACATGCCGTACATCACCGTCGGCCGGGAGAACTCCGCCGACATCGAGCTGTACTACGAGGACCACGGGAGCGGGCGGCCCGTCGTACTGATCCACGGCTACCCGCTGGACGGCCACTCCTGGGAGAAGCAGCTCCCGGCCCTCCTCGACGCGGGCCACCGGGTCGTCACCTACGACCGGCGCGGCTTCGGCCGGTCCTCGCAGCCGACCACGGGCTACGACTACGACACCTTCGCCGCCGATCTCGACGCGCTGCTGACCGAGTTGGACCTCACCGACGCGGTACTCGTCGGGTTCTCCATGGGCACCGGGGAAGTGGGCCGCTACCTGGGCAGGTACGGCTCGCAGCGCATCGCCAAGGCCGCCTTCCTGGCCTCCCTCGAACCCTTCCTGGTGAAGACCGACGACAACCCCGGCGGCGTCGACCGGTCCGTCTTCGACGGCATCCTGGAGGCTGTCACCAAAGACCGCTACGCCTACTTCACCAGCTTCTACGAGGCGTTCTACAACCTCGACGAGACGCTCGGCAGCCGTATCGGCGAAGAGGCCGTGCGGGCCAGTTGGAACGTTGCGGCGGGCGCGTCGGCATACGCGTCGGTGGCCTGCGTGCCCACGTGGATCACCGACTTCCGGGCCGACATCGCCAAGATCGACGTACCGACACTGATCCTGCACGGCACGGCCGACCGGATCCTGCCGGTCGACGCCACCGGGCGGCCCTTCCACGCGCTGCTGCCCTCGGCCGAGTACGTCGAGATCGAGGGCGCCCCGCACGGCCTGCTGTGGACGCACGCCGAGGAGGTCAACGCGGCGCTGCTGGCCTTCCTGGCCAAGTAGTCAGCCGCCGGTCGCCGGGCCCGGTTCGCCGATCGCGTGGGGGATCTGCTTCCGGGAGGTGATGCCGAGCTTGCGGAACACCTTGTTCAGGTGGAACTCGACCGTCGAGGCGGTGACGAACAACCGCGTCGCGATCTCCCCGTTGGTCAGCCCCGAGGCGGCCATGGAGGCCACCTGACGTTCCCGCGGAGTGAGATCGAACCTGGTCTCCTCGGTCCGCCTGCGGGCCCTCTCGCCGGTGGCCAGCAGCTCGGTCCTGGCCCGTTCGGCGTACGGCACCGCGCCGAACGCGTCGAAGCTCTCGTACGCGGCACGCAGCTGCCTCCTGGCATCGGAACGCCTCTTGCGGCGGCGCAGCCACTCACCGAACAGCAGCCGGGAGCGGGCCTGTTCCAGGGCCAGCGGTCCCTGTCCCAGCAGGTCCACCGACTCCTCGTACGACTTCTCGGCATCGTCGCCCTCGGTCGTCAACGCCCGGCCGAGGGCCAGGCTGCCGAGGGCCCAGGGCGTGCCGGCGAGCGGGGCGCGTTCCTCCAGCCGGGCCAGGGCCGCGCTCACGGCGGCCCGGTCACCGGTGCGGACACCGGCCTCGACGAGCAGCGGCAGAACCAGGTTGCCGCCGGCCGGGGGATCCTCCCCGAAAACCGTCCGCGCGTGCTTGAGCGCCTGCCCGTAGCGGCCCCGCCCCAACTCGAACAGAGCCAGCGCGTGCTGCGCCATCAGCTGGAGCACGCCGTGGCCCATGCTCCTCAGCTCCGCGGCCTTCCGCACCGCCGCCCGCAGCTCGGCCTCCCGGCCGGTCAGGGCGAACAGGTTGAGCCGGTTGATGTCCCCGCCGCCGGGGAAGCCGGTGGCGGCCGCGAGGTCGTCGAACTCGGCGTAGCGGACCTCCGCCTCGGTGAAACGTCCGTCCCAGAGTTCGTAGTACGCCTCGCAGAGCAGCGTGATGCTCAGCGCGTACAGCGCACCGGAGTCGCGGCCCGCCGCCGCCAGGCGGCCGGTGAGCTCACGCCCGGCCCGGATGTCCCACAGGTCGTCGCAGGCGATGGTCAGCATCACCGCGAACGGACTGTTCGCGTCCCGGATCCCGCCGCCGCCCCGCATGTCGTCCACAGCGGTCCGCAGCACGGGCGCGCCGTGCTCGTAGCCCTCGGCCACGCGACGGGCCAGACCCTCCATCAGCAGGTCCCGGCCGCGCCCGGCGGGGTCGGGGGTGTGCCGCGCGGCGACGACGGCCGCCGCGACCTCGGCGAGCGAGGTGCCCCGCAGGGTGTCACGGGCGACCAGCGCGGCATGCAGCGCCTCGCAGAGCAGCTCCCAGGTGAGCCGCGGGTCCCGCGCGCCGAGCCGGGTCACGGCGTCCAGCAGCATCGCGGGAACGTCGGCGACGGCGATCCGGAACATCTGCGCGGTCGCCCGCATCCGCAGCTCGCGGGTACGCATCACCGGGCCGCGGATGTCGGCACCGGCCAGGTCCAGCGCGGTCCCGGCCGCCGGTGGGTCGCCGGACATCAGGTGGGCCTGTGCCGCGTCGAGCAGCCGCTCGGCCCGTTTGTCCGGGTCCTTGGTGAACTCGGCGGCCCGGGACAGGAACAGGGCCTGCTGGGAGTGGCCGCCGCGGGCGCGGGCCCGCTCGGAGGCGGCCGCCAGGTCGTCGGCGACGGCGTCGTCCACACCCTCGGCGGCTTCGGCGCGGTGCCAGGCGCGGCGGTCGGCGTCCCGTACGGGGTCGCAGGCGGCGGCCAGTGCGGCGTGCGCCCGGCGGCGCTCGCCGGGTTCGGCTCCGGCGTACACCGTCGAGCGGATCAGGGGATGCCGGAAGGCCGTCGGCGTGTCCCGGTCGAGGATTCCGGCGGCGAGGGCCGGCTGGACGGCGCGGGCCGACAGGCCCAGTCGCCCGGCGGCCCGCCACATCATCCCCGCGTCGTCCGAAGGGGCCGCCGCGAGCAGCAGCAACAGGGTTGCGGTCTCCGGCGGCAGGGCCGCGACCAGGCGTCGGAAGTGTCCTTCGAGCAGTCGGCCCACCGGCAGCGGGTCGGGCAACGGGGCGACACCGGACAGCTGTTCGGCGGCCAGGGCGTCGGCCAGCTCCAGCAGCGCGAGCGGATTGCCGCCGGTACCGACGACGATCCGGTCGGCGACCGCCGTGTCCACCCGCCGGCCGGCGAAGGAGAGCAGGGCCTTGGCCTCCGGCTCCGGCAGACCGGTCACGGAGAACACGCTCAACCCGTCGAACAGGCCGTTGTCCCCGAGTCCGTCACGGACGGCGATGATCAGGCCCAGGGAGTCGGCGTGCAGTCGCCGAGCGGTGAAGGCGAGTGCCTCGGCCGACTCCCGGTCCAGCCACTGCGCATCGTCCAGAAGGAACAGGAGTGGCTGGTCGGCGGCGGCCTCGGACAGCAGTGTCAGCGTCGCGAGGCCGACCAGGTAGCGGTCCGCGGGCGGCCCCGGCACCAGGCCCAGGGCCGCGTCCAGCGCTGCCCGTTGCGGCCCGGGCAGCCGGCCCCTCCGGTCCAGGAACGGCCGCAGCAACCGGTGCAGCGCGCCGAAGCCGAGACCGGTCTCGGGCTCGACCGCGGTCAGCCGGACCACGCGCAGTTCCGCAGCGGTGGCCGCGGCGTACTCGAGGAGGCGGGTCTTGCCGATCCCTGGTTCGCCGGTCAGGACCAGGACTCCGCCGAGTCCGTCGCGCACCGCGTCGAGCAGTCCTCCGATGGCTTCCCGTTCGGCCTGGCGGCCGACCATCGGCGGATCGGATGCCTGCTGGACGCCGTTCCACACCATGGGACCGCCCCCCTGCCGATGTCCTGACGAGAGGAAACGCTAGGAGCGCCGTGCGGGCGGAAGCGAGCGTCATGTGACGGTGGTCAGCGCAGTGCGCTGACCACCGTGCGCAGTTCGGCGCGCGACACCACGCCCAACTTGGGGAAGATCCGGTGGAGGTGCGAGCTGACGGTCCGGTGCGACAGGTAGAGCCGCTGGCCTATCTCGCGGTTGGTCAGCCCGTCGGCGGCGAGCTGGACGATCTGCAGCTCGTGCGCGGTCAGCCGGTCCCGGGCGTCCGGGGCCCGGCGGCGGCTGGTCTCGCCCGCGGCGCGCAGTTCCCTGCGGGCCCGCTCCCCCCAGGGGATCGCGCCGAGGGCGTCGAACATGTCCCGGGCGGCACGGAGGTGTTCGCGGGACTCGACACTGCGCCGCCGACGCCGGAGCCATTCGCCATAGGCCAGGTGAGTACGGGCCCTGATCAGCGGCCAGGCACTGAGGTCGGCGCTCAACGCACCCGAGAAGAGCGGATCGGCGTCCTCGTCGGCGGCCAGCAGTGCCCGGGCCAGGCGCAGTTCGGCGTGCAGCACCGGCGCCGAGGTCACCGTGGCGACCTCCTCCAGCTCCGTCACGACGGGGAGCACGGCCTCCGACCGCCCGCAGTGCGTCGCCGCGTCGACGAGGTCACCCACGGCCGTCAGCCGCAGCGCGACCTGGAACGCGGGATCCGCCGGATCGTGCAGGCGGCGGAAATGGCCGAAGGCCTCCTCGAACCGCCCCACGCCCAAGGCCGCCAGCCCGCGCGCCATCGACGCGGTGGCCAGCACCGGACGTGCGCCGGCCGGCAGCCCGATCTCCTCCGCCTCCTCGGCCAGCTCCAGGGCGGAATCCGCCTCACCGCGCAACGCGGCCAGCTTGGCGGCGGTGGCTGTCATCAGCGCGTACATCATCGTCTGGCTGGTCTCGCGGGCCAGCCTCCGTGACTCCTCGGTCGCGGCGATCGCGGCGCCGAGGTCGCCGACCACGAGAGCGCTCCACGCGTCCGCGCCGACCGTCCGGGCCAACAGCCCCAGGCGTCCCTGGGCGCGCAACGGCGCACCACCGGCCGCCGAGAACGCCCGCGCCAGGTCGAATCCGCCGACCAGGAGCGCGGCGGTGGAGAGCATCCGGTAGGCACGGCCGTCGTCGCCCTCCTTCAGGGCGACGTGGCGGGCGCGGTCCAGGACGAAGGCGCCGCGGTCGACCGGCGCGGCGTAGGCGCAGATGGCCAGGCGCCACGGATCGAGTTCGTCGAGATCCATTCGCTCCACGGCCCGCAGAACCGTGCGGCGGCCCTCCGCGCCGGGGTCGGACCAGAAGCACAACTGCGCGGCGCTCCACAGGATCCGCAGCGCCAGTGCACGGTCCTGAGCGGCCATCTCCTCGGCGAGCGCCGTCAGGGAGTTGGCGCCCGAAGCGTGACTGTGCAGTCCCTCGTCGAAGCTGCCGCGGAGCCAGACGACCGTGGCGTGCTGCCGTCGCGACAGCGGCCCGGTGAGCGCCTGGTCCAGCAGCCGGGTCACGGTCTCGGGCCGGCCGAGTTCGACGGCGAAGTCGGCGGCGCGCAACAGCCGTTCCGCCCGGCGGTCGGCGTCCTCACTGAGCCCGGCGGCCTGTTCGAGGGCGGTGACGGCCGCCGCGATGCCGCCGCGGCGTGCGGCCCGGTGAGCGGCGTCCTCCAACGCGGCGGCGACCGTCTCGTCCGGGTCGTCGGCCGCGGCGGCCCGGTGCCGCAGCCGACGGTCCGGATGATCGTCGAGCACGGCGGCGAGTGCGGCGTGGACCGCGTGACGGACGCCGGTGGGCATGGTCTGGTGGATCGCCGACCGCATCAGCGGATGCCCGAACCGCAGTTCCGTACCCACGACTTGGACCAGCCGGGCGCGCACGGCCGGTTCGAGCTGCGCGGTTCCGGCCGTCGCGCCGGTGAGCTGCCGGGTCGCGCGGTAGATCTCGGGGAGCGACGAGCTGTCGTCGAGGGCCGCGATCCGCAGCAGACTGCGGGTGATGTCGGGCAGGGCCTCCAGGCGGTCGGTGAAGGCCCGTTCGAGCCGCTCGGTGAGCGGCAGTTCGGACGAGTACGGATCGGCCGACGCGCCGAGGGTGCGGGAGAGCTCGGTCAGGGCCAGGGGGTTCCCGGCGGCCTCGGCCAGCAGCCGCCGGTGCACGGTCGGCCGCAGATCCGGGGCGCGGTCGGCCAGGAGTTCGATGGCCTGGCCGTCCGTGAGCGGGCCCAGGGTCACCGACGTGAGTTCGTCCGAGCCCAGCCGCGACCGGTAGCCGTCGCGTGCGGCTCCCACCACGACCACCGGCTCCGTGCCGACCCTGCGCGCCACGAAGGCAAGGACACTCGCCGTGGCGTCGTCGAGCCACTGGGCGTCGTCGACCAGAACCAGCACCGGCGCGACCGCGGCCGCGTCGGCCAGGAGGTTGAGCACGGCCAGACCGACCAGGAAGACGTCGGGAACACCGGCCCCGGCGTGTCCGAGCGCGGTGTCCAGGGCCTGTCTGTGCGGCGCGGCGAGCTCGGCGGCTCCCGCGGCCAGAGGGCGGAGGACGAGTTGGAGACCCGCGTAGGGGATGTCGCTCTCGGCCTCGACGCCGCTGGTACGCAGGACCCGGTAGCCGAGCCCCTCGGCGAGGGCGGCGGTCTCGCCGAGCAACGCCGTCTTCCCGATGCCGGGCGATCCGCGGAACAGCATCGCGCTCGCGTGACTCCGTGGCTCGGCCAGCAGCCGGCGCAACAGCTCCAGCTGATCATCCCGACCGATGAGTTCCACGATCCCCCCGTCAGCCGGGTCCTGGGACTCGGTCCGTCTGGAAGACGAGGGTAACGCCCCTGAGCCGACGCGCGTCTCGTCGGCTTCTGGAATCCTCTACGGGGAGCGTCCGGCCATGACCGACCGTCTTTCGGTTTCCGCGTGAAGAGGGACACTCATACCGACATGCACACCGCCGACGTCATCCACACCTCCCGCCTCGACCTCCTCCCCCTCCGCGTCGAACACGCCGCCGAGATGGCCGCCGTACTGTCCGACCCGGCCCTGCACACCTTCATCGGCGGCACCCCCGCCACCCCCGAAGCCCTGCGCACCCGCTACGAACGCCTGGTGACCGGCTCCCCCGACCCCGCCGTCACCTGGCTCAACTGGATCCTGCGGCAGCGAACGGACTCCCGCCTGGTGGGCACCGTACAGGCCACCGTCGCCGGGCCCACCGCCGAGATCGCCTGGGTCGTCGGCACCCCCTGGCAGGGCCGCGGCCTCGCCTCCGAAGCCGCCCGTGCACTCGTCACCTGGCTCACGACCCGCCCCGGCATCCGGACCGTCGTCGCCCATGTCCACCCCGACCACACGGCGTCCGCCGCGGTGGCCCGGGCGGCCGGGCTGGAGCCGACGGCGGAGGAACAGGACGGCGAGCAACGCTGGCGCCTGGCCCTACCCCACTGAACGCCGGGGTACGGCTCGGCAGCGGGGAGTTCGTCAACGGCCGCAGGGGACGGGGAGTCGTGCGCGTCAGAGCGCGCTGGGGGACGGTGATCAGGAAGAGGTACGTTCCACCAGCTCCGTGGCCAGCACCACCTGCCGACGCTCCAGCCCCCGCGACACCGCAGGTCGCCGGTCGGCGATCTCGGTGAGGAGGAGGTCGATCATGCGGCGGCCCATCTCCTCGATGGGCTGGCGGACGCTGGTGAGGGGTGGGTCCATGTGGCGGGCGATGGCCGAGTCGTCGTAGCCGACCAGGGCCACGTCGTCGGGGATACGGCGGCCCTCCTCGCGGAGCACCTGGCGGGCGCCCGCCGCCATCACGTCCGAGCCGGCGAAGACCGCGTCCAGGTCGGGGCAGCGGGCCAGCAGCCTCGTCATCGCCCGGCGGCCGCCCTCCTCCGTGAAGTCGCCCGGCTCGATCAGGCTCTCGTCCACCTCGTGGCCCGCGTCGCGCAGGGCGTCGCGGTAGCCGTCGACGCGGCGCTGGGCGCCGTACACGTCGAGGCGGCCGGTGATGTGGGCGATCTTTCCGCTGCCCCGGGACAGCAGGTGCTCCACGGCCGAGCGGCCGCCGCCGTAGTTGTCGGAGTCCACCGAGGTCAGCGTCTCCGCGGCGGAACGGGGGCCGCTGATCACCGCCGGGATCTCCAACTGGGCGAGGAGGTCGGGGAGCGGGTCGTCCGCGTGCACCGAGACGAGGAGTACGCCGTCGACGCGATGCGCGGCCAGGTACTGCGCGAGTCGGCGGCGCTCGCGGTCGCTGCCCGCGAAGATCAGCAGCAACTGCATCTCGGTGTCGGAGAGTTCGGCGCCGACGCCCTTGAGCATGTCCGAGAAGTACGGCTCCGCGAAGAACCGGGTCTCCGGCTCGGGGACCACCAGCGCGATCGCGTCCGTGCGGTTGGCGGCGAGGGCGCGGGCCGCGGTGTTGGGCACGTAGCCGAGCTCGGCAACCGCCGCCTCCACCGCCGCGCGGGTCGCGTCACTGACCCGCGGCGACCCGTTGATCACCCGGGAGACCGTGCCGCGCCCGACACCGGCACGCGCGGCCACCTCTTCGAGGGTCGGACGACCCCCGCTCCGGCTCCGCGCCATTGGCTCCGCCCTTCCGCCGTCGAACCAGTGTTGGCCTGGAATCTAACAGTCCCGGGGGATCAGTGAGCGACCCCCCGGGGGCGCCCGAGAATCCCCACCGGCACCGGACCCATCAAGTCCACTTAACAGCCCGATAACTGAACGCATCTCGCCATGCCGACTCCCTTGACACCCCCGCCGGAACCGGCGAACCTTCAACACATCACTTGTGGGAGCGCTCCCACAGTACCTGACACATACACATCCCGCACGTTCCCCGCCCGAGCCGCAGCGAGTACGAACGGGCGCCACCAATGCAGTTGGCCGGGGGGTCGGCACGTCAGGCAACAGGAGGACGCAAATGGGCACGAGTACCCGACGGTCCCGCAGGCTGATGGCCCTCGCGGCCGTCGCCGCGCTGGCGACGGGACTGCTGGCCGGCTGCTCCAAGGACTCGGACGACAGCTCGTCGAACGACAGCGGCGGCGGCAACTCAGGCGGCAAGACCACGCTGACGGTCGGCACCTTCGGTGTGTTCGGCTACAAGCAGGCCGGCCTCTACGACGAGTACATGAAGCTGCACCCGGACATCAGCATCAAGGAGAACGTCACCACCCGTACCGACGTGTACTGGCCGAAGGTGCTCACCCGGCTCCAGGCCGGCTCCGGCACCGACGACATCCAGGCGATCGAGGTCGGCAACATCACCGAGGCCGTGCAGACGCAGGGCGACAAGTTCGTGGACCTCGGCAAGGACGTCGACAAGTCCCAGTGGCTGGACTGGAAGAACGCCCAGGCCACGACCAAGGACGGCAAGCTCATCGGGCTGGGCACGGATGTCGGCCCCATGGCGATCTGCTACCGCAAGGACCTGTTCAAGAAGGCCGGTCTGGAGACCGACCGCACCAAGCTCGCCGCGGAGTGGAAGGGCGACTGGGCGAAGTACGTCGACGTCGGCAAGGAGTACATGAAGAAGGCGCCCAAGGGCACCAAGTTCGTGGACTCGGCGTCGTCGGTGTACAACGCGGCCCTCGGCGGCGGCACCGAGCGGTACTACGACAAGGACGGCAACGTCATCTGGGACAAGTCGGATGGCGTGAAGAAGGCCTGGGACGTCGCGATGTCGGTGGCGACCAGCAACATGTCGGCCAAGCTGAAGCAGTTCGACCCGACCTGGGACCAGGGCTACGCCAAGGCGTCCTTCGCGACGGTCGCCTGCCCGGCCTGGATGATCGGCTACATCGAGCAGAAGTCCGGTGACTCGGGCAAGGGCAACTGGGACGTGGCGGCCGCGCCGACCGCGTCCAACTGGGGCGGCTCCTTCCTCGGCGTGCCGACGGCGGGCAAGCACCAGAAGGAGGCCATCGCGCTGGCCAAGTGGCTGACCGATCCCGCACAGCAGGCGAAGGTCTTCGCCAAGCAGGCCAGCTTCCCGTCGACCCCGTCGGCGTACTCGGCCCTGAAGCCGGCCGCGGACACCACGGCCTACTTCTCGGACGCGCCGATCACCCAGATCTTCGCCGACTCGGCCAAGACCATCCCGGTCCAGTACTTCGGCGTCAAGGACCAGCCGATCAACACCGCGATCACGGACGTCGGCATCCTCCAGGTCGAGCAGAAGGGCAAGAGCCCGACGCAGGGCTGGGACGCGGCCAAGAACGAGGTCAAGGACGTGCTCGGCCAGTGAGCAGCTCCAAGCAGGCACTCGCGCATCCCGCGTCGAGCGCCGAGGCCGCGCCCGGCACCCCGCCGGGCGCGGCCCGGGGCGCTCACGGTCGCGGTACGCCGCCGCCCGGCCCCGAATCGTGGCGCAGCCGGCTGTACCGCTGGGACATGAAGGCGTCCCCGTACGCGTTCATCGCCCCCTTCTTCGTCATCTTCGGGGCCTTCGGGCTCGTGCCGCTCCTCTACACGGCCTGGTACTCGCTGCACAACGTGCAGCTGTCCGGCCTGGACCACCAGACGTGGGCCGGACTGGACAACTACAAGAACCTGCTGTCCTCGGAGTTCTTCTGGAACGCCCTGGAGAACACCTTCACCATCGGCGTGATCTCCACGGTCCCGCAGCTGCTGATGGCGATCGGGATCGCCCATCTGCTCAACTACCGGCTGCGCGGCTCGACGTTGTGGCGGGTCGTGATGCTCACCCCGTACGCCACCTCGGTGGCGGCGGCGACGCTGGTCTTCACGCTGCTGTACTCGTGGGACGGCGGCATGGTCAACTGGCTGCTCCACTTCGTGGGGATCGACCCGATCAACTGGCGCGAGTCCGACTGGGGCGGACAGTTCGCGGTCTCCTCGATCGTGATCTGGCGGTGGACGGGCTACAACGCGCTGATCTACCTGGCGGCGATGCAGGCGATCCCCTCCGACCTGTACGAGTCGGCGGCGATCGACGGCGCGGGCCGCTGGCAGCAGTTCCGCCATGTGACGGTCCCGATGCTGCGGCCGACGATCCTGTTCACGGTGGTCGTCTCCACGATCGGCGCGACGCAGCTGTTCGGTGAGCCGCTCCTGTTCGGCGGGGTCAGCGGCTCCAAGGGCGGTTCCGCGCACCAGTACCAGACGCTCGGCCTGTACATGTACGACCAGGGCTGGGGCATCGGCAACCTCGGCAAGGCCTCCGCGATCGCCTGGACGATGTTCCTGATCCTGCTGGTCGTCGCCGCGGTCAACCTGCTGATCACCCGACGGTTGAGGAAGTCCCAATGACCACCAGTGAACTGACGGTTCCTCAGATCCGTAAGGAGCCGCGACGGTCGCGCCGGATGATGGGCGCGGGCAAGCAGATGCACGCGGGTCCGGTCACCTACGTCGTCCTGGTGGTCTTCGCGCTGATCTCGCTGGCCCCGCTGGTCTGGACGGCCATCGCGGCCTCGCGCAACAACGAGCGGCTGGCGCAGTCACCGCCGCCGCTGTGGTTCGGCGCGAACCTGTTCAAGAACCTCCAGGCCGCGTGGGACCAGGCCGGGCTCGGCACCGCGATGGTCAACTCCACGATCGTCGCCGGGACCATCACCCTCGGTACGGTCGTGTTCTCCACGCTCGCCGGGTTCGCCTTCGCCAAGCTGCGGTTCAGGTTCTCGAGCACCCTGCTGCTGCTGACCATCGGCACGATGATGATCCCGCCGCAGCTGGCCGTCGTACCGCTGTACTTGTGGATGTCGGACCTCGGCTGGTCCAATCAGTTGCAGACGGTCATCCTGCCCACCCTGGTCAGCGCCTTCGGCACGTTCTTCATGCGGCAGTACCTGTTGCAGGCGCTGCCCACCGAGCTGATCGAGGCGGCCCGGGTGGACGGCGCGAGCAGTCTGCGGGTGGTGTGGCACGTGGTGTTCCCGGCGGCGCGGCCCGCGATGGCCGTGCTCGGGCTGCTGACCTTCGTCATGGCCTGGAACGACTTCCTGTGGCCGATCATCGCCCTCAACCAGCAGAACCCGACCGTGCAGGTCGCCCTGAACTCGCTCGGCACCGGCTATGTCCCCGACCAGGCCGTGATCATGGCGGGCGCGCTGCTCGGCACGCTGCCGCTGCTGATCGCCTTCGTGCTGTTCGGTAAGCAGATCGTGGGCGGGATCATGCAGGGTGCGATCAAGGGCTGACGACCCGTCAGTGCTATGTCACATATGACATGTCACATGTGACATGTCATATAGCACACGTCATCTGTCATACGTCTCGGTCTCCACGACCTCCAATGGGAGCGCTTCCATGCCTGAACCCGCAACGCCGGCCACCCCGGTGACCTTTCCTCCCGCCTTCCTCTGGGGCGCCGCGACCTCCGCGTACCAGATCGAGGGGGCGGTGCGGGAGGACGGCCGTACGCCCTCGATCTGGGACACCTTCAGCCATACGCCGGGCAAGACGGCCGGCGGCGAGCACGGTGACATCGCTGTCGACCACTACCACCGCTTCCGCGAGGACGTGGCGCTGATGGCCGAGCTCGGCCTGTCGGCGTACCGCTTCTCGATCTCCTGGTCGCGGGTGCAGCCGACCGGACGGGGCCCGGCCGTGCAGGTGGGCCTCGACTTCTACCGGAAGCTGGTGGACGAGCTGCTCGAGCACGGCATCAAGCCGGCCGTGACGCTCTACCACTGGGATCTGCCGCAGGAGTTGGAGGACGCGGGCGGCTGGCCGGAGCGGGACACGGCGCTGCGGTTCGCAGAGTACGCGCAGATCGTCGGCGAGGCGCTGGGCGACCGGGTGGAGCAGTGGATCACGCTCAACGAGCCGTGGTGCAGCGCCTTCCTGGGGTACGGCTCCGGGGTGCACGCGCCCGGCCGGACGGACCCGGAGGCGTCGCTGCGGGCCGCCCACCACCTCAACCTGGCGCACGGGCTCGGCACTTCGGCGCTGCGGTCGGTGATGCCCGCCCGCAACTCGGTGGCGATCAGCCTCAACTCGGCGGTGGTCAGGCCGGTTTCGCAGGAGGCGGCCGATCTGGCGGCGGCCCGGAAGATCGACGACCTGGCCAACGGCGTCTTCCACGGTCCGATGCTGCACGGGGCGTACCCGGAGTCGCTGTTCGCGGCGACGGAGCTGGTGACCGACTGGTCGTACGTCCTCGACGGCGATCTGCGGGCGATCCACCAGCCGTTGGACGCGCTGGGGCTCAACTACTACACGCCGTCGCTGGTTTCGGCGGCGGACACCGCGATGACCGGTCCGCGCACGGACGGCCACGGCGCGAGCGAGCACACCCCGTGGCCGGGCGCCGACGACGTCGCCTTCCATCAAACCCCGGGCGAGCGCACGGAGATGGGCTGGACGATCGACCCGACGGGCCTGCACGACCTGATCATGCGTTACACGCGCGAGGCCCCGGGCCTGCCGCTCTACATCACCGAGAACGGCGCGGCCTACGACGACAAGCCCGACCCCGACGGCCGCGTCCACGACCCGGAGCGGATCGCCTACCTGCACGGCCACCTCGCAGCGGTGCGCCGCGCGATCAGCGACGGCGCGGACGTGCGCGGCTACTACCTGTGGTCCCTGCTGGACAACTTCGAGTGGGCGTACGGCTACGAGAAGCGCTTCGGCGCGGTCTACGTCGACTACGCGACCCTCGCCCGCACCCCGAAGTCGAGCGCCCTCTGGTACGGGCAGGCGGCACGGACCGGGACGCTGGCTCCGGTGGAGACGGCGCAGTAACGGGGGTCCACAGACGGGGGGCGGGGCGCGGCGGCCGAGGGGGGCGCCGCGCCCCGGTTCAGTGGGTCACCTGGTCAGCACTCCATGTACCACTCCCCCGAGAACGGCTGGAGCAGCAGGAACACGAAGGCCGCCAGCAGCAGTCGTACGACGATCAGCGCCCACATGGCCGGGCGGGCGCCGCGGCCGGTGCGCCCGGCGAGCAGCCAGGTCAGCGGCAGGGACAGCAGGATCCCGGCGGCCAGCCAGAGGCGGCTGTCCTGGGTGGCCCGGTCGCAGTAGACATGTCCGCTGAGCGAGTACATGCCGTACGCGGTGGCCAGGGCGAGGACCGCCTCGGCACCGAGCGGCAGCGACCAGCGCAGGGGCAGCCGGAGCGCGCCCAGGCCTTTCACACGTGACGTGGCGGGCATAGGGGGCCCTTCCTCACTCGTACCAGGGGAAGACGGACACGATCCAGACGGACATGTTCTTGTACTTGCCTGTGCGCTGCTTGGTGAGCCGGTAGTTCTTGCGGTTGTTGCTGTGCTGGGTGATGTAGATGTTCCCCTGGGAGTCGATCTTCGTCACGACGGAGGCGTGGCTGATCCCCTTGAAGCCGCTGGGGTGGTCGTCGCCGCTGATGTTCCAGTTGTAGTAGACGATGTCGCCGACGTTGACCTGGCTCTTCTTCGTGTGCCAGGCATAGGTGGCCTGTCGGCTGATGAAGTTGGCGTTGTGGTAGGCGTTGGCCCAGGAGTACGAGCGCTTGGGCCAGGTGTTGCTGTCGTCGCGCCACCAGTAGTCATCGTCGTCGTAGGTCCAACGGGTGCCGCCGGACTTCTTGTTCATCCCGCCGCCCTTGTTGAGGGCCTTGGAGACGAAGTTGGTGCAGTCGTTGTCGTAGTCGTGCTTGGAGTTCCAGTGGTCGCGGGCCCAACTGGCCGTGCCGCCCCAGGAGATGTCGGCCGCGTAGGTGGCGTTCGCCGAGGCGGCGGTGGCCGTGGTGGTGGTGCCGGTGACGAGGTTGCCGTCGGCGTCGGTCTCCATCACGTCCGGGACGGTGGTGGAGTCCGAGGTGGTGGTGTCGGCGACCGCGAGGGCGTCGGCGGAGTCGCTGACGGTGGTCTCGGCGGCGGCCGCGTCCTGGTAGCCGGTGATCACCGGCGGGGTCGCGGTGGTGAGGGTGTAGAGGCGGGTGGTCTCCTCGGCCTCGTCCGTGGAGTCCGGGTCGTCACTCTCCTGACCGGCGACGACGGTGTCGGTGAGGGTGGCGGTGGCGCGCAGTACGACGGTGCCCGTGGTGGTGCCGGGCATGGCGAGTACGTCGGTGAGGGCGACCGCGGGCTCGTAGGTGTCGGAGTCCTCGTCGCCGAGCGCGGCCCGGTCGGCGAGCGGGTCGGACTGCTCGGCGGCGAGCACGTCGGCGAAGCCGGTGCCGGAGCTGCTGGCGTCGGCGGCGGCGTCGGCGCTCGCGTAGTCGCCGGTGAGCAGGGCGAGATGGGCGTCCAGGTAGGCCTGGACGACGGCCTGGTAGGCGGCGGTTCCGCCGGTGACGGCGGCCGGGGTCACGGCGCCGGAGGTGGCGGCCGGGCCGGTGCCGACGCTGTTGGTCGCCGTGACCTTGAAGGTGTAGGCGGTGCCGTTGGTGAGGCCCTTGATGACCGCCGACGTACCGTCCGTGGTCGAAGTGGCCACGGTGGTACCGCTCTTGAGGGCGGTGACGGTGTAGCTCAGGTCCTCGTCGGTGACACCCCAGTTGGCCGGGGGCTCCCAGGTGACGAGGGCGCCCGTCTCTCCGGCCGTCGCGGCCAGGTGCTCAACTGCCGTGGGGACGGTGTCCGTCGACGTGTCGTCGCCCTCCTCGGCGGCCACGTCGACGGTGAAGGTGTGCTTCGAGGTGTAGGAGGAACAGACGTCCTCCACGCAGGCCCGCATCTTCCAGCTGTAGGTGGCGCCGTCGGTGAGGTCCTGCGGCACGACCAGGGAGGCACGCTCACCGGTGGAGACGGTGGCCGTCCCCAGCGGGGTGTCGCCGACGACGGCGCCCGTGCTGTCGTACAGGACGTACTCGGCGTTGACGGCCTCCTGTCCGACGGCGCCCACCAGTCCGGTCAGCAGTGGTGTGGCCGTCTCGGTGGCGCCGGTCTGGAGGTCGGTCGGCACGTCCGGGATGTCGAGGGCGCCGGTGTCGACGGTGAAGGTCTGCCAGGAGGTCCAGGCGGTGGAGTAGTCGGTGCCGTCGTAGGCGCGGGCGCGGACGCGCAGGTGGGTGCCGTCCGTGAGGGACTTGGAGGACGGGACGGTGAGCGCGGTCGCCTTGCCGGAGCTGACGTACGCGCTGGACTTGGTGTACGCGTAAGTGGTGTCGGCGTAGTCGGGGTCCGGCTCGATCGCGTACTGGACCCTGGCCTTGGCGCCCGCGTCGACGTCGCTGACCTTGGCGGAGAACACCGGGTTGACCGAGGTGACGATCTTCTCGCCGGAGCTGGTGGTGCTCGGCGAGAGGGTGAGCGAGGTCGGCGTCTTCGGGTACGAGTTGTAGGTGACCGTCAGGTGCGGTTCGGTCGAACTGTCCGCGCCGGAGACGTAGTTGGCCGAGCGCCAGCGGCGCCAGGTCAGGCTGTCGGTCTCGCTGGTGCCCTTGACCTTGATGCCGTAGTTGGTGGAGCCGTCGGCCCAGGCCTGCACGATGTCGTCGATGTCGAAGTTGACCGTGCCGGCCGGGCAGTCGTCCGAGTAGCCCTTGGCGGCGGTGGAGACGACCGCGCCGGTGCTGGTCGAGGACGGCTCGTCGCCGTAGGTGATCGTGGAGGACGACCAGGTCGAGGTGATCCGGCGTATCTGGGTGCCGGAGCCGGAGGTCGAGCAGGACGAGGACCAGTACGAGTACAGGGCCAGGTTGGTGTCGAGGATGTCGGTCCCGGCGAAGTCCGAGACGTCGAACTTCAGGTACGAACGGGCGATCGTGCTGCCGGCGTTGTACGTGCCCGACTTCAACTCGGCGGACGATATCTGCGAGTCGGGGTAGTTGGTGGCGACCCAAGTGTCCGTGGTGACCGCGAGCGTGCTGGTCGGGTCGACGGTGACCGGGTAGGTCAGGTCCTGGTCGAAGTAGGCGGGGTCCGGCGTGAGGACGAGGGTCTGGCTGCCGTCGGCGGCGGTCTCGATGTCGGTCGCGACGGGCGCGATGTGCTTCGACTCGCCGGAGGCCGGGTCCTTGGAGGAGTCCCACATCATCGGCGCGGGCGCCTCGGCGACGAGCTCGCCGTCGGCGTTCTTCAGCAGCAGGTGCCCGGAGGCGGCCTTGGAGAGGGTGAGCCCGTCGAGGTGGACCGGGATGCGGTAGGAGAGCGCGCCGCCGGAGGTGTCGGGGGCCGCGTCCAGGAGGACGTTCTCGGAGATGCCCTGCTTCAGGGCGGTCACGGTGAGGGTCTGGTCGTCGCCCAGGTCGTACGAGGCGGTGTCGCCGTCGACCTTCGGGGTGGGCAGCGTGCTCTCCCAGCCGAGGGTCAGGGACACGTCATCCTGGGAGACGGAGGCGAGGGTCTTGTCGCCGCCGTCCGAGACGGCGATGTCGGCGGCCGCCGCCTCCGGTTCCAGGGCGGGACCGGTGTCCGAGAGGTCGGTGTCGATGGCCTGCCAGGAGCCGTCGGCCTGCTTCACCCGCACCGGGCCCGCGTACGACTCCGCCGTGAGCGTGCCGTCCGGGTTCGCGTACACGGTGGAGTCCGCAGTGCGCTGCGAAGTCAGCTCGACCCGCTCTCCGCTCAACCTGGCCTTGCGCCGGGCCAGTTCGTCCTCCGACAGGAAGGACAGCGCCTTGGCCGCGGTGGCGCTGCCGCCGTCCTCCAGGGTGGTGGCGTGGACGGTGCCGCCCGAGGCCGTCGTCCCGGTGGCGGTGCTCAGCAGCGTCGTGCCGCCGAACGGGTCGGTGGCGGTGACCAGCCCCGTGAGCAGCAGTGCCGCCACGACGGCCTGCGCGCCACGTCTGTGCCGGGATCTGCGCCCGGTGGGCGTCCCCCCGATGCGTCTGTTCAAGTGCCCTCCCTCAACTTGGCCTGCAACTTCGCAGGCCATGGCCGGAATTCGACCGTGTCGGCCGGAAGGTAGCGGCACCTCTTGTGCGCGGCGGAGGCTCGCCGAGGGGGTGGGCGGGGGTTGCTGTCGGTGAGCTGTGCGAGTCCGGAGCGGAAGGGGTGGTACCGGTACGGGCCGCCTGTACGCGTTTCGGGCGATGTCCACACTTCCTCCCCAGCTGGCGCACAAGTGTGGGCCGCGCGTGAACCCCCAACCCCCGTAAGGATCTTGATGCACTTGTGACCTGCGGAAACGCCCCGAAGACGAGCTGCGGAACGGACTCACAGGGACCGCTCAGCCGGGGATCAGAGACCTCTCAGCGCCGGGGCGTCTCATGGGGTGTGCGGGACGGATGAGAAGCGAACCCCGCAGGTCTCGGGAGGACGTCATGGGTTTCATCGCGCTGGTCCTGCTGGCGCTGGTCATCGGCGGTGTGGTCGCGTTCGTCGGCAGACAGCGGGCGGGCGGGGCGGGTTCGGGGACCGGTCCGGGCTTCGGCTCGGGCTTCGGCGGCGGATCCGCCCAGCAGTCGTACGACGCCACCGCGGACGCCGGTGCCGAGGCGCACCGTTGGGTGGAGCTGCTCGGCGGGAGTCTGTCGACGCTGGACGCGGGCGGGAACCAGGCCGCCCGGCAGGCCCTGGCGGACGCGGGCGAACGGCACCGGGCGGCCCAGGGCCAGCTCGCCACTGCCTACTCCCCCGCGCAGTACGCGCTGGTCACCCAGACCGCGGTCGAGGGCCTGCACCATGTGCGCACCGCCCGCACCGCGCTGGGCCTCGACCCCGGTCCCGCCCTGCCCACCACCGGTCTGGGCGGCGGGCAGGTCACGGTCGGCGGGCAGACGTACACCGCGTCCGCGCAGCCCGGTGCGGCGAACCCGTACTACTACCCGGGCGGTGTGGTCGGCGGCCGTACCGTGCCGGGCGGCTGGTACAGCCGGCCCTGGTGGAAGACGGCGCTGGTGGCGGGCGCGGCGGGCGTCGGCGGGATGCTGCTGGCGGACGCGCTCTTCGACGGGTTCCACCATCACGGGCCCGGGCCCGGCGGGCCGGGCGGGGGCGGGTTCGGGGGCTTCGGCGGCTTCGGAGGCCCCGGGCCCTTCTGACCGCCGTACCGCCGTATTCGCCGTACCGCCGAATGTACGTGTGCGCGCCCCGGCCGGATGGGGGGAAGTGCCGGCCGGGGCGCGTCGACCCCCGTGTCCTGGCGGCTAGTTGAAGGCGCCGAAGGCCTTCGAGAAGGCGAACTTGTCCTGGACGATCGAGCTGCAGGTGGCGTCGGCGAAGTTCTTCGCGCCGCCGTCGCACTGCTTGTCGCGGGTGGCCGACCACATGGACAGCCAGCCGAGGCCCTTGGACTTGGCGAAGCTGACCAGCTGGGAGGCGTCGTCGACCTTGAAGATCTCGGACGAGACGTCGTTGACGCCGAGCATCGGGGTGACCGCGACCGCCTTCCAGGCGGCGGCGTCGGAGAGCCCGAGCACGCTCTTGATCTGGGCCTGCGTCGCGGTGGCTGCCTGCTCGGCGTACGTGCCCATGTCGCCGCTGTACGAGGCGCCGTAGTCCATCGCCATGATGTTGACGGTGTTGATCCTCACGCCGTTGGACTTGGCGTTGGAGAGGAGGTTCACGCCGTCCTGGGTGAGGCCCTCGGGCATGACCGGGAGGGTGTAGGAGACGTCCAGGTCGGGGTGGGCCGCCTGGAGCTTGGCTATCGCCTTCGCGCGGTTGGTGTTCGCCGTGGTGTTGGGCAGCGCGCCGCCCTCGACGTCGAAGTCGACCTTGGTCAGCTTGTACGCGTCCACGACCTTGCCGTACGCCGTCGCCAGCGCGTCCGCCGAGGAGCAGGTCGTCGCCAGCTCGGAGCCGGAGGCGCCGCCGAAGGAGACGCGGACGTCGCCGCCCTTGGCGCGCAGCGCGCCGATCTGGGCGGCCACACCGTCGCTGCCGAGGTCGGTCACACCGCCCCACTTGGGGGTGCAGCCGCCGCCGTCGGTGACGAAGGCGAGGTTGTAGTTCTTCACGCCGGTCGCGTCGGCGCTCGCGAGCAGGTCGAAGGCCGGGTAGAGGGAGGTGTCGACGTACGGGGCGAAGCCGGCGCTCACGGTCGTGCCGGTGCCGGAGCTCTGGGTCGGGGAGGCGGTGGCCGTGGGGGTCGCCGACTGGGTGGGCTTCGAGGTCGCGGTCGCGGTGGGCGTCGGGGTGGCCGTCGGCGTCGCGGACTGCGTCGGGCGGCCGCTGGGCTCGGGGGTCGCGCCGTCGTCCGCGGAACACTTGGCGCCGTCGATGACACAACCGGTCGGATCGCCGCTGCCGTTGACGACGAAGCCGACGTCGACGGACTTGCCGGCCGCGAGCCCGTCGGTGTCCCACTTGGCCGGAGTCACCGTGACGTGCTGACCGCTCACGCTCGACTCGGCGTTCCACAGCGAGCTGAGCTTCGCGCCCGACGGCAGGTCGAACTCCAGCTTCCAGGTCTTCTCCGTGGCGCCGCTGTTGTTCGTCACGACGTACTGGGCGGTGTAACCCGTCTGCCAGTCACTGGTCTTGGTGTACGCGGCGCCGACCCCGGCGGCCTGCGCGGTGCCGGTCAGCAGGAGCGCGCCACCACCGACCACGGCCGCGGCGACGGCCCCGCCGATCACCTTGTTTCTGCCACTGACCTTGCGCCGGTGCGTGCTCATGCGCGTGCCTGCCTTCGTTTTCACGGGGTCCACGGGGATTCACGGGAGTTCACTGGGATTCCCGGGGTGGGTGCGGCAGCACGCTAGCGACCCGGAAACGGGCAAAGTGCCTGTTCCGGGCGGGGGTTGAGGTTCTTAGGGTGCGCTTAAGGGAGGGATCGGGGACGGTTAAAGGTCGAGACCAATTTGCCCTGTCGGTGACGTCGTCCGGCTCCCCGGTGTCCCCTGCGGCCCGGCGTCCGCTCCCGCCCGTCCAGCTGGATCCAGATCCGCACCTCGGTGCCGCCCAGGACCGACGAGCCGATCCGTACGTCCCCGCCGGTCTCCTCCGCGAGCCGGCGCACGATGTCCAGGCCCAGGCCGGTCGAGCCGGCGCTGCCCGAACCCCGGCCGCGTGCCATCGCCGCCTCGGGGTCGGCTATGCCGGGGCCCGCGTCGGAGACGAGCACGATCACCGCGTCCTCGCCGTTGTGCAGGTCGACGGCGAAGGCGGTGCCCTCGGCGGTGTGCCGGAAGACGTTGCCGAGCAGGGCGTCCAGCGCGGCCCCGAGGTCGGCCCGGGCCACCGGTATCCGCACCGGCCGGTCCGCGCCGGCCACCCGCCACTTGCGGCCCTCGTCCTCGGCCAGCGCCGACCAGAAGCCCATCCGCTCCCGCACCACCTCGGCCGCGTCGCACCCGGCCCCGGGCCCGGCGGCCGCGGTCTGCGGCTTGGCGTCCCGGGCGGTCCGGATGATCGTGTCGACCTCGCGCTCCAGCTGGGCGACCGCGGCCCGGGTCTGCTCGGCGGCCGGCCCGTCCCCGAGCGAGGCCGCGTTCAGCCGCAGCACGGTCAGCGGCGTACGCAGCCGGTGCGACAGGTCCGCCGCCAACTCCCTTTCATTCGCCAGCAGTTGTACGACCTGGTCGGCCATGGAGTTGAACGCGACGGCGGCCAGCCGCAGTTCGGTCGGCCCTTCCTCCGGCACCCTCGACCCGAGCTTCCCCTCGCCGAGTTCGTGCGCGCCCTCGACCAGCCGCTGGGCGGGCTGCACCATCCGTACGCCCAGCCGGTCGGCGACCGCGACCGAGCCGACGATCAGCGCGAGGCCGACGCCCGCGAGAACCGCCCAGGCCGTGCCGACGCCGTTGCTGACCTCGGACTCGGGGACGTACACCTCGACGACCGCGATCGCGCCGGAGCTCAGCGCGACCGGCTGCAGCAGGGTCGCCCCGCCGGACACCTTCGTGGTGGAGGCGCGGCCGAGCCGGCGCACGGTCGCGATGTCCTTGCCGGCGGCGCGCTGCTTCCCGATGTCGACGGCCTGCTGGTCGCCGGCCGCCGGTATGTGGACGGCCATCCCGGAGTCCGAGCCGGCCGAGGCGACGACCCGCTCCAGCTGGTCGCGCTCGGTGGTGATGGACAGCGCCGGGGCGACCGCGGCGGCCTCCCGCTCGGCGTTCGAGAACGCGCGGTCCCGGGCCATCTCCTTGATGACCAGGCCGAGCGGCACCGCGAAGGCGACCACGACCATGGCGGTGACCGCCACACAGACCTTGACCAGTGCCCACCTCATCGCGCCCCCTCCCCGCCCGGCGGCTCCAGCTTCACGCCGACACCGCGCAGGGTGTGCAGATACCGCGGCCGGGCCGCCGTCTCGCCCAACTTCCGCCGCAGCCACGAAAGATGGACGTCGATCGTCTGGTCGTCGCCGTACGACTGCTGCCACACCTCGGCGAGGAGTTCCTTGCGGGGGACGACGACACCGGGGCGGCCGGCCAGGAAGGCGAGCAGGTCGAACTCGCGCCGGGTGAGGTCGAGTCGGACGCCGTCCAGCTCGGCCTGGCGGCGCAGCGGATCGACGGTGAGGCCGCCGACGCGCAGCACCGAGGAGGGTGGGGCGTCACCGGGCACGGTGCGGGAGCGGCGCAGGACGGCCGCCATCCGCGCCGAGAGGTGCTCGACCGAGAACGGCTTGGTCAGGTAGTCGTCCGCGCCCGCGTTCAGCAGCCGGACGATCTCCGTCTCGTCGTCCCGGGCCGTGGCGATGATCACAGGTACGTCGGTGATACCGCGCAGCATCTTCAGCGCCTCGGACCCGTCCAGGTCGGGCAGACCGAGGTCGAGGACGACCACGTCGAAACGGAAATGGGCGACCTCGCGCAGCGCCTCCAGCGCCGTCCCGACACTGCGCACGGTGTGCGCGGCATCGGTCAGGTGCCGGATCAGCGCCGAACGCACGAACTGGTCGTCCTCGACCACGAGCACACTTGCCATGCGCGGCACCGTACGCCATGCGGGCGAGCCGCATCGGGGCCTGTGGACAACTCCCGGCAGCTACCGGTAAGGGCTGTGGATAACTCCGGACGGGTGCGGCGGGTGGGACGCGTGAGGCAGTATGACCGGCGATGCGCAGAGGACTCGTACACGTACTGGCTTGGTCGCTCGCCACGGGCGCGGCGGTCACGCTGTCGTGGTGGGGCGTCCACACGGTGATGGCCGGCACGGCGTACGACCCGCCGCGCGCGCTGCCGATCACGGCGGCCGACGCGACCACGCAGGAGTCGAAGCCGCTGGCCTCTTCGACGACCCGCCCCTCGCCGCCGAAGAGCCCGTCGAGCAGGCCCTCGGCGACACCGACGCCCACCCCGTCGAGCACGCCGTCCGCCTCCCCCACGCCGTCCACCTCCCCCTCCGCGTCCGGCCAGGTCAAGAGCTACGACACCGACGGCGGGCGGGTGGTCTTCGACCTCGGGAAGACGTCCGCGTCGCTGGTGATGGCGACCCCGGCGACCGGCTGGTCGATGCAGACATGGAAGACGGACACCTGGATCCGCGTGGAGTTCACCTCGGGCACGGACAAGGTCTCGGTGATCTGCACCTGGCACGACGGGCCGCCACGGGTGGACGTGGGGAACTACTAGTGGGGAACTACTAGCCGTATCGGCCGCTACCGGAACACCGACGGTGGCGGCGCCGGGGAGGCGACGGCCGCCGCGTCCGTGACCGGGGCCGCGCCGCCGGTGAAGTCCAGGAGTTCGCGGCCGTGTTCGACGCGGCCGGGGTGGGGGTCGGAGGCGGCCCGGCGGGTCAGTTCCGGGATCGGGAGCGGGGTGTCGGCGGCGACCAGGACGGCGTTGCCGAAGCGTTTGCCACGCAGCACCGTCGGGTCGGCGATCAGGGCGAGCTCGGGGAAACGGGCGGCGGCGGTGGCGATCTGGCCGCGCAGGTGGGCGAGCGGCGGGCCGTCGGCGAGGTTGGCGGCGTAGCACCCGCCTGGGCGCAGGACGCGGCGGACCTCGTCCAGGAACTCGGACGAGGTGAGGTGGGCGGGGGTGCGGGCGCCGCTGAAGACGTCGGCGACGACGAGGTCGGCCCAGCCGTCCAGGACCTTCGCGAGCCCCTCGCGGGCGTCCACGGAACGCACCCGGATGCGGGCGTTCGGGTCCAACGGCAGCTCCCGGCGCACCAGTTGGACGAGGGCCGCGTCGCGTTCGACGACCTGCTGGGTGGAGCGGGGGCGGGTGGCGGCGACATAACGGGCGAGCGTGCAGGCGCCTCCGCCCAGGTGCACGGCGTGGATGGGCCTCCCGGGCGGCGCGACGAGGTCGACGACGTGCCCGAGGCGGCGCTGGTACTCGAAGGAGAGGTGGGCGGGGTCGTCGAGGTCGACGTGCGACTGCGGCGCCCCGTCGATCAGCAGCGTCCAGGCCCGCGCCCGGTCCCGGTCGGGTATGAGCTGGGCGAGCCCACCGTCGACGGGCTCGACGACGGCCTCGGCGGCAGCTCCCCCGCGCCGGGGGTTCCTGGACTTTCCCATGGGGCCATTATCGACGGCCCGGTGGCGGCCCGCCTGCCCGCGCCGGTCGCCGCGACCGGAGTCGGCACGCGCGCGTGGGCGTCACCGGCAGCCGTCCGCCGCCTCGATCATCCGGGCCGCCTCGCCGAGCGCGGCGCGCAGGACCGCCGGGTCGGTGGCGAGGTCGGCCTCGCCGGGTGGGAGGAGCCAGTCGGAACCCTCGACGGGGGGCTCGGGGTTCAGGCTGAGGCCGCGGCCGTTCGTCTCCGTACAGGTGCTGCCCGGGACGTCCCAGCCGGCCGCGGTGCCGGGCGGGACGACGAAGCCCAGGGTGTCGCAGCCGTCGTCGTGCAGTACGGGCCCGACCGCCTCGCAGGCCCCGCGGCGCAGGATGTCCACGGCCTCCAGGCCCTGCCGGGCCGGCACGGTGACCAGGTCGCAGGCGCCCCCGGGCGGGGGTGGCTCGCTGTGCTCGGGAGTCGGCGTGTGCCCCGCCGACGTCAATGGCGTCGTCTCCATCCCGGCCTCCACCACGGAACCCCTCCTTGAACGAAGCGGGTCGGGAGTTCGGGTGGCTCCCGGTCCGTGGAGTTCAACGCACGCGCGCGTCAACGGCTACGGCGGAAGTCCGCCGCAAAGGATGGCAGTTCATGGCGGATCCCGGATGAGATATCCGGTTTGTAGCCAAACCCTGCGTGGCGGGTCCGACACAGCAGGTACGTTCTTGCCCGCCGGAAACAGGGTGGCACACGAACAACTCACCTCAATTCCGGCATGGTTCGACGGTTCGCACGAGAGGACCCGGCCATGGCGTCGTCAAAGGTGACTTCGTACCGGCCCACCCGGCCACCGCGGCCGAACCTCGTCTTCCGGCAGTTGCGCGGCCAGCGCTCGCCGGCCGAGTTCGCCGCCGCGGTACGCCGGGCAGCCCGCGAGATCGGTGAGCGGGTCAGCTGTGACGCGCGCTACGTCGGCCGGGTGGAGGCGGGCGAGATCCGCTGCCCCAACTACGCGTACGAACGGGTGTTCCTGCACATGTTCCCCGGCCGCACGCTCACCGACCTGGGCTTCGCGCCCCGCTCGTCCGTACGCGGACGCCGGGCGCACGCGGCCGGGGACGCGCCCCCCGTTCACCCAACGAGCCTGGCATATGCGCCAGGTGAGACACCCGGGGCGTACGAGCCGTATGACACGCAGGACCACGAGAAGCACGACCCGTACGAGACGCACGAGAACGAGGAGAGCGACGTGCTACGTCGCGCATTCATGACCGGCGGGGGCGCCACCGTGGCCGCCGCCTCGCTGGGGCCCATCGGGCTCGCCTTCGACGCCGCGGCGGCGGGACGTCCCGTGCGCCGCCCCGGGACGAGCGACGCGTACGCGCTGGAAGAGGCCGTACGCAGAATCCGGCTGCTCGACGACCGACACGGCGCGGACGGCCTCTACCGGCGCGCGTCACAGCCGTTGCGCGCCGCCTACGCGCTCCTTGACGCCGGCGCGACCCGGCAGACGACCGCCGACCGGCTGCACTCGGGCGCGGGTGAACTCGCCATCTCGGTGGGCTGGTTGGCGCACGACTCGGGGCGGTTCGACGACGCCCGCTCGCACTACGCCGAGGCGCTCGCGACCGCCCGGATGACCGGGGACGACGCCCTGGAGGCACACGCCTTCTGCAACACGGCGTTCCTCGCGCGTGACGCGGGGCGGCCGCGGGAGGCGGTGCGGGCCGCGCAGGCCGCGCAGCGCGTCGCCCGCCCCCTGGGCTCGGCCCGCCTGATGTCGCTGCTCGCGCTGCGCGAGGCGGGCGGCTGGGCGGGTCTCGCCGACCGCACCGGCTGCGAGCAGGCGCTGGCCCGCGCGCAGGCCCTCTACGACCGCGGCACCTCGGACGCCGACCCCGAGTGGATGAGCTTCTACGGAGAGGCCGAGCTGGAGGGCCTGGAGGCACAGTGCTGGTCGACGCTCGGCGACTGGCCGCGCGCGTCCCGGCACGCCCGCCGGGCGGCACAGCTGCAGAACCCGCACTTCAGCCGCAACATCGCCCTCTACACGGCGGAACTCGCGGACGACCTGGCACGGGGCGGGCGTCCGGACGAGGCCGCGGCGGCGGGTATGCGCGTCCTGGATCTGCTGGACCAGGTCCAGTCGTCCAGAATTCAAACCATGCTGGCGGGGACGGCACGCGTACTGCTGCCGCACCGGCGGGCGTCCGGGGTGTCGGCGTTCCTGGAGAGGCACGCCTCGCTGCCCCGAACCGCATGAAGGGCTCCGGTCACACCAGGTGCCCCGTGTCGTTCCAGCTCTCGACGGCCGGTTCGCCGTACGCCCAGCCCAGCACGGACAGCGAGGCCGGGTTCAGCCTGATCCGGGCCGCGAAGTCGATCGGCAGACCCAGCCACCGCGCCCCGATCGACCGCAGGATGTGCCCGTGCGCGAACACCAGCACGTCCCGGTCGGCCGCCCGCGCCCACGCCACCACCTCGTCGGCCCGGGCGGTCACGTGGACGGGTGACTCGCCCTCCGGGACGCCGTCGCGCCAGATCAGCCACCCGGGGCGCACGCCCTGGATGTCGTCCGGCGTCATGCCCTCATAGGCGCCGTAGTCCCACTCCATGAGCGTGTCCCAGACGGCCGCCCGCTCCCCGAACCCTGCGAGTTCGCACGTCTCACGCGCGCGTGCCAGCGGGCTGCTGCGCACCTCGACCCCGGGGAGCCCGTCGAAGGGGGTCCGGTGCAGGCGCTCGCCGAGCAGCTTGGCCCCGCGCCGGCCCTCCTCCAGGAGCGGCACGTCGGTCCGGCCGGTGTGCTTGCCGGACAACGACCACTCGGTCTGTCCGTGCCGGGCCAGCAGGATGCGCGGTGCCATGGGAGGAGAACCCCTTCCGAAGAATTCGCAGGCGGAACCCCTCCATCATCGCGCACCCTGATCGGGCCGGTCCGAGGGCAACCCGGTGGTCGATCTCTGCGTCTTTGAGGGCCGGGGGCGCCCCACCGAGGAGCGCACGTACGCCGTAAAGTGGCACGACCCGACCACCGACCGGGCGCCGCACGAGAATGAAGGGGGAGGCGATCGGATGCCGAGGACCGAGACGACACCGGGCATCGAGGCTGCAGCCCCGCGCACCCGCCTGCGCTGGTGGACCGAGCTGCCGCTGATCATGCTGGTGTACGCCTGCTACTCGGCCGGCCGGCTCCTCGCCCGCGGTGACAACACCGGCGCCGTCGACCACGGCCTGGCGATCCTGCGCATCGAGAAGTTCCTGCACATCAACGCCGAGCACCCGCTGAACCGGCTCTTCACCCGCGAGGCCTGGCTCGGCGTGCCGGCCGACTTCTGGTACGCGTCGCTGCACTACCTGGTCACCCCCGCGATCCTGGTCTGGCTGTTCAGGTCGCGTGCCGTGCACTACCGCGCGGCCCGCACCTGGCTGATGACGTCCACCTTCATCGGCCTGATCGGCTTCACCCTGCTGCCGACCTGCCCGCCCCGACTGCTCGCGCCGGGCCACGGCTTCGTCGACACCATGGCCCAGTACAGCTCGTACGGCTGGTGGGGCGGCGCCGCCAGCGCCCCGAAGGGGCTCGGGGGCATGACCAACCAGTTCGCGGCCATGCCGAGCCTGCACGTGGGCTGGGCGCTGTGGTGCGGGGTCATGCTGTGGCGGTACGGCAGGACGCGTACGACGAAGGTCGCCGCGGTGGCCTACCCGCTGCTGACCTCGATCGTGGTCATGGGCACCGCCAACCACTACTTCCTGGACGCGGTGGCGGGCGCGGCCGTGATGGGCGTCGGCCTGTTCCTGACGCCGTACGTGATGCGGGGCGCGGACCGGATCAGGGAGCAGCTGCCCTTCGGCGCAGGGGGCTCTCAGGTCGCAGGTTCCTCAATTGTCAGTGCCGGATGCCAGACTTCCACGGGTGAGCGATTTCCACGGCAGCGCGAGTCCCGGCCCGGATCCGGAGCCGCGCCGAGTGCCTCCCCCACGGACGCAGGGGAAGGCGCTCCGGCAGCGGCTCGCTGAGCTGCGCGGTCCCGACGTACCGGCCAAGGCCCTCGACGCGCGCGCCCTCGCGGCCCTCGCCGCCAACCCGGGTTGCAGGCGGCGCGCGATCCTGGACGGCGCCGGGGTGAACAAGACGGCGCTGGCGAGCGCGCTGGGCTCCCCGTCGGCCTTCGGCCAGTCGCAGTTCGCGCTGACGCGGGGCAACGCGTTCGAGGCGAAGGTCAAGGCGGACGGCGGCGCGGAGCTGCTGCGGCTGGTGCACGAGAAGCTGGACCGCCGCGCCGAACCGCCCGCCGACGCGCGCGTGCCCGACCTCACGGCGACCGGCCCCGAGGGGCGTACGGCCCGCACGGCGCTGGCGCTGCGCGAGGCGGCCGAGGCGCCCGGCACCTGGACGCTCCTCGACCATCCGATGCTCGCGCTCGACGTCGCCGGCTCCCCCGCCTTCCTGGAGCCGGACGCGGTGGTCGTCCACCCCGACGGCAGCTGGACGGTCGTCGAGATCAAGTCCTTCCCGATGCTGGACGGTTCGGCCGACCCGGCGAAGGTGGGCGCGGCTGCCCGGCAGGCGGCGGTGTACGTGCTGGCGCTGGAGGAGGTCGCCGCCCGCCTCGATCCGGCCCCCGAGGTACGGCACAAGGTGCTCCTCGTCTGCCCGAAGGACTTCTCCAACCTCCCCACCGCCTCGGCCGTCGACGTCCGCAAGCAGCGCGCGGTCACCGGCCGCCAGCTGGCCCGCCTCACCCGCATCGAGGACATCGCCGACACCCTCCCCGAGGGCACCTGCTTCGCCCCCGACCTCCCCGCCCCCGAGCTGACCGCCGCCGTCGAGTCGGTCCCGGCGACCTACGCCCCCGAGTGCCTCTCGGCCTGCGAACTGGCCTTCCACTGCCGGGCCCGCTCCCGCGAGTCCGGCGCGGTCACGACCCTGGGCCGTTCGATCCGCGCGGAACTGGGCGGGTTGACGACCGTCGAGGACGTCCTGTCGGCGGCCCGCGGGGAGTCGGGCGACCCGGAGGACCCGGCGGTGACGGCACTGCGGAGGGCTGCGCGGCTGCGGTCGGAAGCCCTCGCCCCGGAGGTCACCCCATGTCCCTGATCTCCACCCTCGCCCGCCTGGAAGCCGTCACCACCGGCCGCGCCCAGCCCGCCGCCACCGTCCGGCACCGGCACCTCTCCGCCCGGCCCCTCGTGTTCGTGCCGCTCACCACCGCCGGTGAGGCCGGGGCTCCGCTCGGGGCGCTCGTCGGGACCGAGCGGGACGCGCCGCGGCTGCTCGCCGTACCGCAGCCGCGCGACCGGGATCTGCGGTTCGCGTTCCTGGCCGAGCTCGCGGACGTCGTGCTGCCGTACATCGACGGTTACGCCGAGGACGTGGAGGCCGCCGAGCGCAACGAGACCGATCCCGAGACCGGCAAGCGGGTCAAGGTCGAGGTCGAACTGTGCGCGGACGCCCCACAGTTGATCGTGCCGAGCCGCACGGGCGTCGACTTCGTACGGCTCCTCGGCCGCTCCATGCGCCTCAGGCGTACGGCGGAGCAGGACCCGGAGACGCCGTATCCCGCGCCCCCGCGCGTGCCCTTGCTCGGCCGCTGGCTGACCCACTACGGGGAGCGGGCCCGCGTCCCCGGCTCGTCGCTGCTGCTGGCCATGACCGACGTCCTGTCCCGGCACTGGGCGACCGGCCAGTCGAACCTGGAGGACCAGCACCTCGGCGCGCTGCTCGCCTGGATCGCCACGCCGGAGGGCCTGTCCGGCGCGGAGGCGGCCCTGCACGCCGAGCTCGCCCGCGACCCGCGCGGCCAACTCCGCTGCCCACCCGCCGGACCGGCCACCGACCCGGCCTTCGACAACAAGCTGCTCGCCCCGGCCCTCGAGCGCCACGACCGCGCGCGTACCGCCCTCGCCGCCGCCGAGGACGGTCTGGAGGCGGACGCCCGGTTGGGCCAACTGACCGCCGCCGAGCGGGAGATCCGCGAACTCGTCGCGGGCCAGACCCGTCCCACCTGGGAGAAGGTCTGGGACGGCATCGACCTGGTGCGGGCCCTGCCGGACGGCGCGCACGTCGAGGAGCGGTGGACCCGCGACCGCTGGTCGTTCACCGCCCACCGCGACCGGGTCACCGCCGGCGAACCCCCGCAGCCACGCCGCGACGACGCCGTCACCGCCGCCAACAAGCTCGCCTCCCGCGAGCGCGAACAGGCCCGCCTGGAGGCGCAGGAAGCCCTCGACGACCCGCTGGTGATGGCCGGGCGACGGCTGTCCGGGGAGGCGTTCGCGGGCGAGGTCACGGATGTGGCGATGGCGTACAGCGAGAGCAAGCGGCCCAGCCCGCGCCCGCTGGTCACCGTCCGCACCGACGACCGGCCGCATCTGGGCGAGCGGGCGAAGGTGTACCGCTCGCTGGACGGGAAGCCGCAGTCGGCGGAGTTCGTCGGGTACGAGGAGGACGGCGCCGTGGTGGTGCTCCGGGTCCTCGACAAGATGGGCCGCGGCAAGGAGCCCGAGGCCGGGTCCGTGCCGGAGAAGGGCGACCGGCTCTGCTTCACGCTCTTCGAGCACGAGCAGCGCGGCGGCCCCAGGCTGCCCGACCCGGAGGCGACGCCGTGGACGCACGGCGGGCCGCCCGGTGAGGCCGCCGAGACCGAGTCCGCCGACCCCGTGACCGCGGAGGACGTCCTGTGACCGCCCAGGCTTTCGACCCCGGTGCCGAGGCCTCCCGCGCCACCGCCGAGATCCTCCACGACACCCTGCACGGCACCCACCGGGGCGTGGTCGTCGACTCCCCGCCCGGTGCCGGCAAGTCGACGCTCGTCGTGCGGGCCGCGCTCGAACTGGCCGACGCGGGGCGCCCGTTGATGGTGGTCGCGCAGACGAACGCCCAGGTCGACGACCTCGTGCTGCGGCTCGCCGAGAAGAACCCCGAGCTGCCGGTCGGCCGGCTGCACAGCAGTGACGCCGACCCGTACGACAAGGCGCTCGACGACCTGCCGAACGTACGCAAGTCGGCGAAGGCGGCCGACCTGACCGGCCTCTCGGTCGTGATCTCCACGGCCGCGAAGTGGGCTCATGTGAAGGTCGACGAGCCGTGGCGGCACGCGATCGTCGACGAGGCGTACCAGATGCGCTCGGACTCGCTGCTGGCCGTGGCCGGCCTCTTCGAGCGGGCGCTGTTCGTGGGCGACCCCGGCCAGCTCGACCCGTTCGCGATCGTCGGCAGCGAGCAGTGGGCGGGACTGTCGTACGACCCCTCGGCCTCCGCGGTCACCACCCTGCTGGCGCACAACCCCGAGCTGCCGCAGCACCGCCTCCCGGTCTCCTGGCGGCTCCCGGCCTCAGCGGCACAGCTGGTCTCGGACGCCTTCTACCCGTACACCCCTTTCCGCAGCGGCACCGGCCACGGCGACCGCGCCCTCTCCTTCGCCGTCCCCTCGGACGGCTCGGGCCCCGACCGGGTCATCGACGAGGCCGCGGAGTCCGGCTGGGGCCTGCTGGAGCTGCCCGCCCGGCACACCCCGCGGACGGACCCGGAGGCGGTACGGGCGGTGGCGACGGTGGTACGACGCCTGCTGGACCGGGGTGGCGCGGCCACCTCGGAGCGCTCACCGGACCCCGCCCCCCTCACCGCCGACCGCATCGCCGTCGGCACGGCCCACCGCGATCAGGCGGCCTCGGTCCGCGCGGCCCTCGCGGACCTGGGCGTCACGGACGTCACCGTCGACACCGCGAACCGCCTCCAGGGCCGCGAGTACGACGTCACGGTCGTCCTGCACCCCCTCTCCGGCCGCCCCGACGCCACGGCCTTCCACCTGGAGACGGGCCGCCTGTGCGTCCTCGCCTCCCGCCACCGGCACGCCTGCATCGTGGTCTGCCGCGCGGGCGTGACGGAGCTGCTGGACGACTACCCGTCGACGGAGCCGGTGCAGCTGGGGACGCTCGTGAAGTTTCCTGACGGGTGGGAGGCCAATCACGCGGTGTTGGCTCGGCTGGGGGAACATCGGGTGGGCTGGCAGGGGTGATCGAAGCATCCACGCCGAGCATCACGCCGCCGTTTCGCCGGACGGAGTCCGGCACGCCGCCGGAGGCGGCCAGTGAATACAGCCCTGACGGCTGGGAGGCGAATCACGCGGTGTTGGCTCGGCTGGGGGAACATCGGGTCGCTTGGACGCCTTGAGACTGCGGGGCCGGTGGGGGGCCAGTGCCGGGGCCGGATCCTCGGCTCTCGAGACCCTCTTGCACTGGCACGAGACAATGGACGGTGGTCAGTACGAGCTTGAACGAACGAGGAGGAGAAGACATGGCGGAGCAGACGCCGCGTCGGAACGAATCGCGGCTGCGCCCCGCGCCCCTGCTCTTCGAGCCCGCGGAGGTCGCGGCCGATCCCGAGCACTTCTTCGACCTGGAGTCGATCGACGACCCCCGCGCCCTGCTCGCCCGCGCGACGGAGCTGACGCAGGCCTTCCGCGCGGCGGCGGACCGGGCCGTGGAGTTCCAGGCGATGGCCGCCGCGCAGCTCGCCGACCCCCGGCGCTTCGACCGGCTGACGCCCGCGGACATCGCGGAGCGCGCCGGGTGGACCGAGGACTATGCCAAGAAGATGGTCGAGTTCGGCCGCGATCTGCTGAGCGGCGCCGAGGGCGGCCGCAACTCCGCCGACCCGGTATGAGCCAAGCCCGTCCCCAGCCCGTTCCGACCCCGGTGTGAACACGCGTCGATTCGGTTTGGCATATGCCAGGCGAGCAAGATACGCCTCCTCACCCCGCCCTGTCCCGAATTCCGGCAACTCTCAGGAACGGACTGCTCACCCCCGGTAGATGTAGTTGCCATGAGCAGCGCACGCGACATCAGCGGAGTCACCGCGGACGGAGCCTCCTGGCTCGCCTCGGCAGGAACGTATCCGCGCAGCACGCTCGCCCTCTGGGAGGAGCGCCCCGAGGCCCCGTTCGTACTGCCCTGCGGCGCCGTCTTCGACGTCGTCAACGCGCCCGCGGTCTTCGGGCGCCGGATGATCGACCGACTGTGGGACGAGGGCCCCGGCTCCGGCCCGGTCGCCGCCTACCGGGGCCGGATGCTGCTGTTCGCGGCGCCCGGCACCGCGCAACGGCTGCCCTCGCTGCTGCAGTGGGAGGAGTTCGGCCGCACCGGCGCGATCCCGCCGCTGCTGTGCCACGGCAACGGCGACGCGGTGACCGTCCCGCCCCTGCTCGGCATCCCCGCCCCGACCTCGGCCGACTCCCGCTGGCTGGTCGCCCCGGACACCCGCCACCCGTGGCTGCCGGGCCCGGAAATCCTGCTCTGGGCGGCCGTGCGGGCGGCCCGTGCGGCCGTACGGATATCGATTTCGTCGTCCGCCGATCAGGATGCTAAGGTCTACGACGTCAGCAGGCGCCGCTAGCTCAGTTGGTTAGAGCAGCTGACTCTTAATCAGCGGGTCCGGGGTTCGAGTCCCTGGCGGCGCACAGACAGCAAGGCCCTCCACATCAGTGGGGGGCCTTTTGCGTGGCTCGTGGCCGGTGTCTTCGCCGGCCTCCGTGCGGAGGCGGTCGTAGAGGGCGAGGCACTCGTCGTAGTGGGCCAGGATGCCGAGGTCCGTCGCCGCCGCGACCGTCGGGGCCTCGCGGTCCTTGTCGGAGAGGAGGGGCTCCCCGGTGAGCCAGCTCGCCCAGGGCAGGGACAGGTCCGGGTCGAAGGGGGCGATCTCGAACTGGGTGCCGGGCACGTACGCGGTGGAGCATAGGTAGCTGATGCAGGCGTCGTCGGTGAGTGCCACGAAGCCGTGCACCAGGCCTTCGGCGACGTACACGGAGGTGCCCTTGCGGGCGTCCAGGACCGTGGTGTCGTACACCCCGAAGGTCGGTGAGCCCAGGCGCAGGTCCACCACGATGTCCAGCAGGATGCCGCGTACGCAGGTGACGAACTTGGCCTGGCCCGGGGGGATGGCCACGCCGTGCATGCCGCGCAGCGTGTTGCGGGCGGAGACCGAGTAGTTGACCTGCGACGGGCGGAAGACATGGCCCGTGCGGCGGGCCAGCTCGCCGTACTTGTACGACTCGTGGAAGCTGCCCCGGGCGTCCCGGATCAGGCGCGGAGCGACCCGGTAGGCGTCGGGCACGGCCATCTCCTGTATCTCCATGGGCCGGGACTGTAGGGCGCCGTACTCGAATGCCGGTCGCGCCGCCGCCGTCGCCGGCCCCTCCCGCCGAGGCGCCGGTCGAGGACTTCTCCAGTCACCGTCGTCATGCTGCCCCGTCATCGGTTCCGCCAGCGAGAAGGGATCATGTCGATGAGCATCGTCGAGGACAGTCCGGTGCGAGCCCCGTTCCCGGACGACGAGGGGTTCGACGGATACGACGACGGGCCGCCGCGGATGGGGGCGCGGATCGGCGAACTCATGGGGCTGCGGGCCCGGATCCGGAGCGGGCCGAGCAGCCGGGCCACCGAGGCCCAGCACGCCAAGGGCAAGCTCACGGCCCGCGAACGGCTCGGACTCCTCTTCGACGACGGGGAGTTCACCGAGCTGGAGCCCTTCCGCCGGCACCGGGCCACCGGGTTCGGCCTTGAGCACAAGCGGCACCACACGGACGGCGTGGTCGTCGGCTGGGGCCGGGTGCACGGCCGCCCGGTGTTCGCCTACGCCCACGACTTCCGGGTCTTCGGCGGCGCCCTCGGCGAGGCGCACGCGGAGAAGATCCACAAGATCATGGACATGGCCGCCGACGCCGGGGCGCCGATCGTGGGGCTGTGCGACGGCGCGGGCGCCCGGATCCAGGAGGGAGTCACCGCGCTCGCCGGGTACGGCGGGATCTTCCAGCGCAACGTCCGCAGTTCCGGGGTGATCCCGCAGATCAGCGTGATCATGGGTCCGTGCGCGGGCGGCGCGGCCTACTCGCCGGCGCTCACCGACTTCGTCTTCATGGTCCGCGGCACCTCGCAGATGTTCATCACCGGCCCGGACGTGGTGCACGCCGTCACCGGCGAGCGCATCACCCAGGAGGAGCTGGGCGGCGCCGACACCCACGCCGGCACCTCCGGGGTGGCGCACTTCGCGTACGACGACGAGGAGACCTGCCTGGAGGAGGTGCGCTACCTGCTCTCCCTGCTGCCCGCCAACAACCGCGAACTGCCGCCCGGCGCCCCGTCGTCCGACCCGCCCGAGCGCCGCACCGAGGCGCTGGCCGAGCTGGTGCCGGCGGACCCCGGCCGGGCCTACGACATGCGGCAGGTGATCGCCGAGCTCGTCGACGACGGCGACTGGCTGGAGGTGCACCAGGCGTGGGCCCGCAACGTCCTGTGCGGGCTGGCTCGGCTCGACGGCCGGGTCGTCGGGATCGTCGCCAACCAGCCGGCGGTGCTGGCCGGCGTCCTCGACATCGACGCCAGCGAGAAGGCCGCCCGCTTCGTCCAGCTCTGCGACGCCTTCAACATCCCGATCGTGACCCTGGTGGACGTGCCCGGCTTCCTGCCCGGCGTCGACCAGGAGCACGGCGGCATCATCCGGCACGGCGCCAAGCTGCTGTACGCCTACTGCAACGCGACCGTCCCCCGGGTGCAGGTCATCCTGCGCAAGGCGTACGGCGGCGCGTACATCGTGATGGACTCCCGCTCGATCGGCGCCGACGTCTCGCTGGCCTGGCCGGTCAACGAGATCGCCGTGATGGGCGCCGAGGGCGCGGCGAACGTCGTCTTCCGCCGGGAGATCGCCGCCGCCGACGATCCCGAGCTGGCCCGCAAGCGGTACATCGAGGAGTACCGGGAGCAGCTGATGCACCCCTACTACGCCGCCGAGCGCGGTCTCGTCGACGATGTGATCGAACCGGCCGAGACCCGGGCCCGGATCATCGACGCGCTGGGGGTGCTGCGTCGCAAGGACGGGCAGCTGCCCCGCCGCAAGCACGGGAACCAGCCCCAGTGAGCGGGCCGGGGACCGAACCGCTGCTGCGGGTGGTGCGCGGTGCGCCGACCGGGCCGGAGCTGGCCGCCGTACTCACCGTCGTGCTGGCCCTCGCCCGGGCCCGGCACGGCGCCGATGCCCCGCTCGCCGAGCGCCTGCCCTCCGGCTGGTGGCCGGCGGACGGGACCGACCGGCCGCCGGTCGGCTGGAGCGCGGACCGGCCGTAGTGCTCGTGCGGGAGGGCCCTCCGTACCGACGGAGGGCCCTCCCGCACGAGCACTACGGCCGGGAATCAGCCCGTCGAGTCGCTGACGACCAGCCGGTCGTGCACCAGCCAGCAGCCGTCCGCGCCGCGTACCAGGACGTCCTCGCAGGTCATGGAGTGGGCGAGGGACGGGCGCCGGCCGCGCGGCGTGGACAGCACCAGGACCTGGCAGGTGGCGCGCACCGCGGCGCCCTCGCCCGGGGCGACCGTCACCGAGCTGGGCAGATGCCGCTGCCGGTGGTCCGAGCCGTCGAGTTCGATACGGCGGCGCAGCGCGGCGTCCGCGATGGCGCGGCGGCCGTGCAGTGCCTCCGGCTCGGTGGGCAGGTCCAGCCAGGCGCTCTCGGTGAAGGTCAGCGCCCACTTGTCGGCGGCGCCTTCGTCGAGAAGGTGCATCTGGTGGGCGTAGAACTGCAGGATCTCGACGTACGTCTGGGCCGACGACCGCGGTTCGGTGGTGGTGGATGGCACGGGCACGGCTTTCCTCCGTTCCGGTTCAGTGCCGCGCGCGGTGGCGCAGCGACTCCAGGACCAGCGCCTGGCGCAGGCTCTCGTCCGCGAAGGGGATGTGGCCCCGGCGCACGCCGCGGGCGAAGGCGCGGACGGTGGCGGCCACCTGGTCGGCCGCGTCGAGGAGGAGTTCCTCGGTGCCCGCGGCCCGCTCGATGCGGACCACGGGCCGGTGGTCGGCGGGCGGGGTGAAGACGCGGTCGACGGTGATCCGCCCTTCGCTGCCCCACAGTTCGTACGTGTTGCGGTAGGCGTGCCGCATTCCGAAGGAGAGGTGGGCGAGGACGCCCGAGGCGGTGCGCAGCAGCGCCGCCCCGGCCGTCTCGACCCGCTGCCCGGGCCCGTGTTCGAGGGCGGCGCCGGCCACCTCCAGGTCCGGGCCCAGCAGGTGCAGGGCGGCCCGGACCGGGTAGACGCCGACGTCCCACAGCGCGCCGCCGCCGAGTTCCGGGTCGAGCCGGATGTCGTCCGGCGGCGGCTCGGGGATGGCGAACGCGGCGCCGAAGCCCCGGAGTTCACCGATGGCACCCTCGGCGACCAGGCGCCGTACCGCCGCATGCTGGGGATGGTGGACGAACATGACGTTCTCCATCAGCACCAGGCCGCGGTCCCGCGCGAGCTTGAACAGGGCGGCCGTCGCGGCCGGTTCGAGGCTGAGCGGCTTCTCCGCGAGCACGTGCTTGCCCGCCCGCAGCGCCGCCTCCGTCCACCGCGCGTGCAGCGCGGCGGGCAGTGGCACGTACACCGCGTCCACGTCGTCCCGCTCCAGGAGCGCTGCGTAGCCGTGCACGGGCCGGGCGCCGTAGGGCTCGGCGGTGCGCCGGGCCTGTTCGGCGTCCCGGCTCGCGACCGCCGTGACCTCGGTGTCCGGGGCGGCGGCGAAGGCGGGCAGCATCCGGCGGCGGGCGATGCCGGCGCAGCCGAGGACGCCGACGCGCAGCGGCCTCACCGCGGCCGTCCCGTCCCCGGGTCGAGGCAGGCGAGCAGGGTGCGCGCCTGGACGTTGACGTAGTGGGAGTGCTGGACCAGCGAGGACAGCTGCCAGGGGGTGATCCAGCGGTAGCCGGGCGGCGGGTCCAGCGGCGCCTCCACGGCGTCGGCGTCGACGACGAGATAGCGGCTGACGGCGTTGAGGAACCGGCCGCCCTCCTCGGCGTGCACGGCCTCGTAGCGGATACGGTCCCGCCCGGCCGCCAGCACCAGGTCGAGGAAGGGCGGGCGGTCGGTGCCGCGCAGGTGGGCGTAGTTGCCGGGGGTGTACTGCACGGTCGGGCCGAGCTCCACGGTGTCCAGGAAGCCGCCCTCGACCCGGGCGTGCGCCAGCACATGTGGCACACCGCCGAAGTCGCGGGTGAGGAACGCGGCGACGCCCGGGGCCACCGGCTCGAACAGAGGCTGGCTCCAGCGGGCGACCTCGCGGCTGCCGGCCTGCACGTCGACGGCGACCACGTCGAAGTAGCGGCCCTGGTCGTGCGAGACGGTCGTCTCGCCGAGCCGCCAGTCGGGCAGCGAGGCCAGCGGGACCCGCTCGGCGACGACGTCGTGCCGGGACCGCTCGGCGGTGAACCAGGACCTGAGCTCGGCGTCGGAGTGCAGCGCGTGTCCGGGGTCGCCGTCGAAGGGCATGCAGGCCAGCACGGTACGGGAGTCCATGTTCACGACGTTGTCGCGGCGCAGCAGCTCACCGAGCTGACCCAGCGTCAGCCAGCAGAAGTCGTCGTGGAGTTCGACCTCACCGACGGCCTCGACGATCATGTTGCGGTTGCTCTTGCGGTAGAACCAGGAGCCGTGTTCGGACTGGAGCACGTCGGCGACGACCCGGGCGCGGCGCGGGTCGGTGAAGTACTCGAGGTACTTCACGTCGGCGCCCTTGTGCACCTTGGTGTAGTTGCTGCGGGTGGCCTGCACGGTCGGGGACAGCTGGAGCAGGTTGGGGTTGCCGGGCTCCATCTTGGCCTGCATCAGACAGTGCAGGACGCCGTCGAACTCCTTGACCAGGATGCCCAGGATGCCGATCTCGGGCTGCTTGATGATGGGCTGGTACCACTCCTCGCGGCGGCTGCCGTCGTCGTGGGTGACGTGCAGTCCCTCGACGGTGAAGAAGCGGCCGCTGCGGTGGACGATGTTGCCGGTGCCCTCGGCGAAGGACCAGCCGTCCAGCGCGGTGAACGGGATCCGGTCGACCCGGAAGCGGTTGGCGCGGCCGCGGGCCGCCAGCCAGTCCGCGAAGTCGCCGGTCGCCAGGTGGGCGCCCTCGCGGGCGGCGGCCGAGCGGGCGAGGCGTGCGGGCAGTCCGGTGTCGGTGCGTGACCGGAGTGCGGGTGTGGGGGCGGTGAGTGTGGTCATGCCGTGCCTCCGTCGGGCAGGGTCGCTGGTTCAGGAGTGGGCGGCGACGAACTCGCGGACGGAGGACACGACGTAGTCGAGCATCTCGTCGGTCAGGCCCGGGTAGACGCCGACCCAGAAGGTCTGCTCGGTGACGATGTCGCTGTTGGTCAGGTCCCCCACGACACGGTGATCGGTACCGATGTAGGCGGGATGCCGGGTGAGGTTGCCCGCGAACAGACGCCGGGTGCCGATCTTCCGGTCCTCCAGGAAATCGACCAGCGCGGCACGGCTGAACGGCGCGTCGGGGTCGACCGTGATCACGAAACCGAACCAGCTTGGGTCACTGTTCGGGGTGGCCTCGGGCAGCAGCAGATGCGGCACACCCTCCAGACCCTCACGCAACCGCCGCCAGTTGGCCTTGCGCGCGGCGATGAAACCGTCCAGCTTCGCCAGCTGGGTCAGGCCCAGGGCGGCCTGGAGGTCGGTCGCCTTCAGGTTGTAACCGACGTGCGAGAAAATGTACTTGTGGTCATAGCCGGCCGGCAGCGTGCCCATCTGGTAGTCGAACCGCTTCAGGCACTTGTTGGACTCACCCGGCTCACACCAGCAGTCCCGGCCCCAGTCGCGCAGTGACTCCACGATCCGCGCCAACGCCAGATTCTGGGTGAGCACGATCCCGCCCTCGCCCATGGTGAGGTGGTGCGCCGGGTAGAAGCTGACCGTGGTGAAGTCACCGAAGGTGCCCGTGAGCTGCCCGTTGTAGGTGGCTCCGACCGCATCGCAGTTGTCCTCGATGAGGAACAGCTCGTGCTCCACGGCCAGCTGGGCGATCTCGGCCACCTCGAACGGATTGCCCAGCGCATGCGCGATGATGATCGCCCGGGTCTTCGGGCCGATGGCCGCCGCCACCCGCGCCGCGGTCGTGTTGTACGTGCCCAGCTCGACGTCGACGAAGACGGGCACCAGGCCGTTCTGGAGGATCGGGTTGACGGTGGTGGGGAAGCCGGCGGCGACCGTGATCACCTCGTCGCCCGGGCGCAGCCTCCGGTCCTCCAGCAGGTGCGAGGTGAGCGCGGTGGTCGCCAACAGGTTCGCCGAGGACCCGGAGTTGGTCAGATGCGCCTTGCGCCGCTTCATCCGTCGGGCGAACGCCGACTCGAACTTCCGGGAGCTGCGCCCGGCGGCGATCCGCATCTCCAACGCCGCCTCGACAAGGGCCACCCGGTCCTCCTCGTCGAGGACCGCCCCCGACGGCCAGATCTCGGTGACGCCCGGGACGAACGGCCGCCCGTCCTGGGTGTCCTGGTGGTACTTGCGGACCTCGTCGAGCACCAGCGCCTTGTGATCGCTCATGGCTTCCTCGTCTCTCGTGGTGTCGGGCGCCTTCGCGGACTTCCCGCCCGGCTTCACACCCTGGGCCAAGGCGCTCGAACGCCCCTCGACACCTCCTGGGGTCAGCCGGCCAGCGCGGCGCACTCCCGCGCGGCCTCGGTCAGCAGATCGCGCAGCGACTGGTCGAGCGTCCGGCGCGGCCGCCAGTCCAGGAGGCGGGCGGCGCGCGAGATGTCGAGCTGCTGCCACTCCGCGTCGGACCGGCCGCCGGTACCGCCCCGCGGCGCGGCGCCGACGGCTTCCTCGACGACGGCCACCGGGAGTCCGCTGAGCTCGATCAGACGGCTCGTCAGCAGGCGTACGGGGACGGCCTGTCCGCTGCCGATGTTGATGACGTGCCCGTGCGCGTCGGCGTGCGCGGCCGCGACGACCGCGTCGGCGACGTCGCGGGCGTCGACGAAGTCCCGGCGGGCCCGCAGCGGGGCCAGCCGAAGCGGGGGCGCGGGCCGGCCGGGGCGGGCGAGGGCGGTGGCGAGGTGGGCGGCGACGGTGCCCAGCAGGCTGCCGGGCGGGGCGCCCGGCCCCGACACGTTGGCGATCCGCAGGACCAGCCCGTCCACCCGGCCGGTGTGCGCGGCCTCCAGCACCGCGCGGGCGCCGAGCAGCTTCGAGGTGCCGTACGGTCCGACCGGGGCGGGTGACAGGTCCTCGGCGATGCGGGCGCCCGACGGGGTCGGACCGTACTCGTGCACGGACCCGAGGTGGATCAGCCGGGGGCGCGTCGGCAGCAGGCCGAGGGCCTCGACGATACGGCGGGGCAGCTCCGCGTTCGCCTGGTGCATCTGCGCCTCGGTGGTGCCCCAGACGGCACCCGCGGCGTTGACGACGACGTCGGCGCCGGCGCGGTCGAGGAGCCGGGCGATCCGGGCGGGGGACGCGGCCAGGAGATCGACGGCCGTGACGGGGCCACCGCCCGCCCGGGCGCCGCCGCGTGCGACGCGCAGCACCCGGGTGCCGCCCGCCTCGAACGCGGTGCAGATGTGCCGCCCCACGAACCCGGTGGCCCCGAGCACGACGGCCGTTGCCGCGGCCTGCTCGGTGGGTACGTCTCGCGGCTCGTCGTGCGCCATGGGGCGCCCCTCCTCCGTGTCCGGGCCGGGACCGCGCCCGTGCCTTGGTCGGGAAACAGCGTCAGCGTGTGGGGGACCGCTCGAGTACGGGCGGACCGGGGGCGGAGCGTGGGGGCCGGGGAGTTCCGGGTGCGCGGGGTCGGGTCTGTGGGGGGTGCGCGGGGTCGGGCCGGTGGGGGGTGCGCGGGGTCGGGCCCATGCGGGACTCGGGAGTCGGGCCCGTGCGGAGCTCGGGAATCGGGCCCATGCGGGACTCGGGAATCGGGCCCATGCGGAGCTCGGGAATCGAGCCCGTGCCGGACTCGGGAATCGGGCCCGTGCGGGGCCGTGGAGCCCGGGGGCTTTCGGTGTGCAGGGACTCGGCGGTGTGCAGGGACTCGGCGGTGTGCGGACGGCCCGGGGCCGCCGGCACTCGGGGGTGTCGGCGGCCCCGGGGAGGGCGGTGGGCGGGTCGGTGCGGTGGGCCGTGGGCGGGGGCAGGCCCGTCACCGCATGCCCTGGCCGGCGTCAGCCTCGGGCGCGCGGCCCCAGGCCCAGGGCCGTGATCGCCTCGTCCGGGTCGCCGGGTGCCGTGGCGGCGACGTAGCCGTCGGGGCGGATCAGGAGCCAGGTGCCGGGGGTGAGGCCGAGGTCCTGGCGGAGGTGGCCGTACGGGTCCGCCAGCGGTCCCGGCACCGGGGCGCCGAGGTCGTCGGCCACGGTCCGTACCGTGAGCCAGGGGTGCCGGGCCGCCGCCGCGCTCCCCGTCTCCGCGTCCGGTGTCAGCAGGACCCAGCCGGACTCCCTGAGCTGGGCGAGGAGTTCCCGCCAGCCCGCGGACAGCTCGAAGCGGGTGCCGGACACCCGCGACACACGGGCGCCGGGCCGCACCGGTCCCGTACCTCCCGCGGCCGGTCGCAGGGCGCCGCGCTCGTAGACCAGGCCCAGCGCGGACATGCCGCCCATGATCTCGCGCTGCATCCGGCCCTTGGCGGCGGGCGTGAGGCGGATGAGCGTGAAGAAGGACCGCAGCAGCGTCGCGGCGGTGCGGCTCTTCAGCTGCACGAGTGCGGTGGCGAACCGGGTGGAGCGCAGCAGCGCCTCGCCGACCGGGACCCGCTCGGCGGTGTAGCTGTCGAGCAGGGTCTCGCCGGCCTCGCCCCGCAGGACCGCCGCCAGCTTCCAGGCGAGGTTGAAGGCGTCCTGCACACCGGTGTTCATGCCCTGTCCGGAGGCGGGGCTGTGCACATGGGCGGCGTCCCCGGCGACGAAGCAGCGGCCCACCCGCATCCGGTGGATCATCCGCTGCTGGATGGTGAAGACCGAGACCCAGGTGGGCTCTTCGACCCGCACCTCACGCCCGAGACCCTGCCGGATCTTGTCGGCGAACCGGCGGGCGACCCGCGCGCCGTCGCCGGGGACGTCGGGGTCGTAGTCGACGTCGGCGGTGTCCAGCAGCCGCCACTTGCCGGGCTCGGGGAACGGCACCAGCATCACGGTGCCGGCCGGGGTGCGCATCCAGTGGATGCTGTCGCGCGGCAGGTCGCAGTCGACGACCGCGTCGGCGATCAGCCAGGTCTCCGAGGACTCGCCGGTCAGCTTGAGGCCGAGGGCCTTGCGGACGGTGCTGTGGCCGCCGTCGGTGCCGACCAGCCAGTCCGCCTCGGTCTCCTCGACCGTGCCGTCGGCGTGTTCGAGGACGGCCCGCACCCGGTCGCCGCGGTCCTCGAACCGGCTGAGCCGGACGCCCCATTCGACCTCGACGCCCCGCTTGGCGGCGGCGGTGCGCAGCACCTCCTCGGTGATCACCTGGTCCACCATGAGCGTGAACGGGAAGCGGGTGGGCAGCCGGCTGTAGTCGGTGTCGAAGCGGATCAGCCGGCGCCCGTTCTGGTGCAGGGTGAAGTGCTCGACGCGCTGCCCGCGCGACAGCAGTTCGTCGACGACGCCCATGTGGTCGTACGTCTCCAGGGTGCGCGCGTGGTTGGCGAGCGCCCGGCTGGTGGTCGCGGGGCCGGGGGCGGCGTCGACCAGGCGGACGCGCACTCCGTGGCGGGCGAGTTCGTGGGCGGCGGTCAGTCCGACCGGTCCGGCGCCGACGACCAGGACCTGGGGGCGGATGCCGGGGGGCGTGCTCATCAGGCCGCCCTTCCGGTCCGGGTGTCGGCCGCCCGCACGGGCTGCCACCAGTCGGGGTGGTCGCGGTACCAGGCGACCGTCCCGGCGAGGCCCTCCTCGAAGCCGACGCGGGGCGCGTAGCCCAGTTCCTCGCGGATCTTCGTCTCGTCGAGGGAGTAGCGCAGGTCGTGGCCCTTGCGGTCGGCGACCCGGCGGATCAGGGAGCGGTCTGCGCCACACAGCTCGATCAGCCGCTCGGTGATGTCGCGGTTGGTCTGCTCGTTGCCGCCGCCGACGTTGTAGATCTCACCGGCCCGGCCCTCGGCCAGCACCAGCTGGATGGCCCGGCAGTGGTCGTCGACGTGCAGCCACTCGCGGACGTTGAGTCCGTCGCCGTACAGCGGGACCGGCCGGCCCTGGAGCAGGTTGGTGGTGAACAGCGGGATCAGCTTCTCGGGGTGCTGGTGGGGGCCGTAGTTGTTGGAGCAGCGGGTGATGGAGGCGTCGAGGTGGTGGGTGCGCCAGTAGGAGCGGACGGCCAGGTCGGAGCCCGCCTTGGAGGCGGCGTACGGGGAGTTGGGAGCCAGCGGCCACTCCTCGGTCCAGGAGCCCTCGGTGATGGAGCCGTAGACCTCGTCGGTGGAGACGTGGACGAAGCGTTCGACTCCGGTGCGGTGGCAGGCCTCCAGGAGGTTCTGGGTGCCGACGACGTTGGTCTGGAAGAACGCGGCGGACGACTCCACCGAGCGGTCGACGTGCGACTCGGCGGCGAAGTGGACCACCGCGTCGTGGCCGGGCAGCAGGTCGAGCAGCAGTGGCAGGTCGCCGATGTCGCCCTGCACGAACTGGAGCCGGGGGTGCGCGGCGGGCAGGTTGGCGCGGTTGCCTGCGTAGGTGAGGGCGTCGAGGACGGTGACGCGGGCGAACTCGTAGCCGGGGTAACCGCCGTCGAGGAGGGTGCGGACGTAGTGCGAGCCGATGAAACCGGCGCCGCCGGTGACCAGGATCCTCATGCCGCCACCTCGATCCGGGCGTGGTCGCCGACGACCAGGGAGCGCAGGCCGGCCGGGTGGTCGGGGGTGGTGACGGTGGCCGCGCGGCCGATCACCGAGCCGTGCAGCCGCCGGGCGCCGACGACGCGAGCCCCGTCGAGGGTGATGGAGTAGGCGATGTCGGTGCGGCTGATCGCGCAGTCCCGTCCGATGGAGGTGTGCGGGCCGATGTGGCTGTCGCTCACCACGCTGTCCGCGCCGATGACGGCGGGTCCCTCGATGCGGGAGCGCACGACGCGGGCGCCGGCCTCCACCACCACGGTGCCGATGATCTCGCTGGCCGAGTCGACCTCTCCGGCGACCTCGCGGGAGAGTCCGCCGAGGATCTCGCGGTTGCACTCCAGTACGTCCTCGACGCGGCCGGTGTCGCGCCAGTAGCCGGCGTACTCGGTGGCGCGCACCGGCTCGCCGTGGGCGACCAGCCACTGGATGGCGTCGGTGATCTCCAGTTCGCCGCGGGCGCTGGGCCGGATGGCGGCGACGGCCCGGTGGATGGCCGGGGTGAAGAAGTACACGCCGATCAGCGCGAGGTCGGAGCGGGGTTCGCGGGGCTTCTCCACCAGGCGCAGCACGGTGCCGTCGGGGGTGGTCTCGGCGACGCCGAAGGCCCGCGGGTCGGCGACCTTGTGGACGGCGACCTGCACGGCGGGGCGGTGCTCGTGGAAGTCCTGGGCGACCTCGCCGACGCCCTGCGGCAGCATGTTGTCGCCGAGGTACATCACGAAGTCGTCGTCGCCGAGGAAGTCCTGGGCGATCGCGACGCAGTGGGCGAGGCCGCGCGGCTGGTCCTGGCGGATGTAGGTGAGGCGGGCACCGTGGCGGGAGCCGTCGCCGAGGGCGGCCTCGATCTCGGCGGCGCGGTCGCCGACCACGATCCCGATATCCGTGACGCCGAGCCGCAGGATGCCGTCCACGACGTGTTCCAGGACCGGGCGGTTCGCGATGGGGATGAGCTGCTTCGGCATGGAGTGGCTGAACGGCCGCAGGCGTGTGCCCGAACCGCCCGACAGGACCAGGGCTTTCATGGAGAAACCTCTTCTCGCTGCGTGATGACGGGTCGTTTGGACAGGCGGAGCATGGGGCGGTCCGGTCGTGTCGTCCTCGAACGGGGATGCAGTCCGGGACGGGCGGACATGGAGCCGCCCGCCGCCCCTGGTCGGGCGGCGGGCGGCGGGCGGCGGGTGTACGGGTGGGAGGTCAGGCCTCCTGGCGGGCGCGGTCGGCGGAGAGGATCAGCGCCACGATGGAGTTCAGGTCGCGGAAGTTGTCGCCGACCAGGTCCGAGGTGCTCACGGCGGCCCCCAGGTCCTGGCGGAGGTGGTTGAGCAGCCGGATGGTCGACAGGGAGTTGAGGATGCCCCACTCCAACAGCGGGGTGTCCGGGGCGAGTTCGATGTCGCCGGCGTCGGTGAGCAGTTCGTGGACGATGTGGTCGCGGATGCGCGTGAGCAGCTCGTCGCGGTCGGTGACGGTGAGCATGGTCCCTCCTGGAACGGGGCTGGGTGTCGGGTGGTTGACGGGGTGTCAGGCGGCGGCGGGTACAGCCTGCAGCGCGGCCCGGTCGGTCTTGCCGTTCGCGGTGCGCGGGAGTTCGTCGACGACCTGGAGGGTGTCCACGAGCATGTAGCCGGGCAGGCGCTGGGCGCAGTGCCGCTTCACGTCCAGCAGGCCGGGGCGCCGGCCGTCCCTGCCCACGACGATCGCGTGCAGCCGCGCGTCCAGGCCGCTGCCGCGTACGGTGACGACGGCTTCGGCGACGCTGTCGAGGGTGCCGAGCGCGGCCTCGATCTCACCGAGTTCGATCCGGTGGCCGCGGACCTTGACCATGTGGTCGCGGCGGCCGGCGTACTCGAGTTCGCCGTGCGCGTCGCGGCGGGCCAGGTCGCCGGTGCGGTACGGGCCTTGGTGGGCGGGTCGCCCCCAGTAGCCGAGCATGACGGTGGGCCCGCTCACCACGACCTCGCCGAGCCCGTCCTCGTCGCCGTCGAGCACGACCGTGTCGCCCGAGCAGGCCCGGCCGATGGGCAGCGGCGCGGTGCGCGACAGGTCCGCCGCGGTGACCTCGTAGGCGGTGCAGACGTTGGTCTCGGTCGGCCCGTACCAGTTGAACATGCGCACCCCGGGCCAGGCGGCGCGCAGTTCCCTGGCCTGCTGAAGCGGGAACGGCTCCCCCGCGAAGACGCACACGCGCAGCCCGACCGGCCGCTCGGTCCAGCGGCCCTCGCGCATCATCAGCAGGATGATCGACGGCACCGAGTACCAGACGGTGATGCCCTCGTCGTGGACCAGGTCGACCAGGCGGTCGGGGACGTAGGCGAGGTCGGCGGGGATCAGCCGGACCGCGGCGCCGGCCAGGAAGGCCGCGTAGAGGTCGTACACCGACAGGTCGAAGTTGAAGGGCGCGTGGTTGGCGAGGCGGTCGTCCGGGGTGAGGGCGGTGGCCTCGGCCGCCCAGTGGACGAAGGCCAGCGCGTTGCGGTGGCTGATGCAGACGCCCTTGGGCTCTCCGGTGGAGCCGGAGGTGTAGAGGATGTAGGCCGGGTCGTCGGGGGCGCCCGAGTGGGCCGCCGGCCGCGGCGACCGGGCGCCTTCGGTGAGCAGTGCGGCCTCGGTGACGGAGTCTGCGGCGGGCCCGGCCTGCGGGGCGGCGGCCAGCGCGGCGGCACCGGACTCGTCGGTGACGACGAGGGCCGGCGCGCAGCTGTCGGTGATACGGCGCAGCCGGGCCACCGGGTTGGTGGGCGCCACCGGCACGTACAGCGCGCCGATCCGCAGCGCGCCCTGCATGGCGGCCACCGTCCGGGCGGACTTGGCGGCCCAGAGCACGATCCGGTCGCCGGCGCGCACCCCGCGCGCGGTGAAGGCGGCGGCGAAGTCGTCGGCCATGCGGTCGAGTTGGCGGTAGTCGGTGGTGCCGGCGTCGTCGACGACGGCCGGCGCGTCGGGCCGTCGGGCGGCGGCCCGGACGACGAGGTGGTGCAGCAGGTCGTCGTCCGGCTGCGGGTTCACGCCCATGGCGCGACCTCCGTTCGTGGTGGGCGCGGGGCGCCCGGGGCGGGGACGTCCCGTGCGGACGTCCGGTGTCACAGGCCGAGTTCGGCGGCGACCAGCCGGCGCTGCATCTCCGAGGAGCCGGAGAAGAGGGTCGCGGGGACGGCGTCGCGCAGGGCCGCCTCGACGCCGGTCTCGGCGAGGTAGCCGCGGCCGCCGAAGAGATGGACGGCGTCGAGGGCGGAGGCCACGGCGGCCTCGGACACCTGGAGTTTGGACAGGGCGATCGGGAGTACGGCGGAGCCGCCGCGGTCCATCTCCCAGCAGGCGCGGTACAGCAGCAACCGGCCGCTCTCCAGCCGGAGTTTCATGTCGACGACGCGGTCGGAGACGGACTGGAACTCGGCGATCCGGCGGCCGAACTGGCGCCGCTCGCGGACGTGCGCGACGACCTGCTCGACGAGCCGGTCCTGAAGCCCCAGGTAGAGGGCGAACAGACAGGCCCGCTCCCAGCCCATGGACTGCTGGAAGATCACCGCGCCCAGACCGGGGGCGCCCAGGACGCGTTCGTCCGGCACGAAGCAGTCGCGGAACTCGACGGTGCCGGCCGGGCAGGCCAGCATGCCCATCTTGGCGAAGGGTTCGCCGAGGAGCAGGCCCGGGGTGCCGGTGTCCACGGCGAAGGCGGTCAGCCCGAGGTGGCCGGCGGCGGGGTCGGTGGTGGCGTAGGTGACGCAGAGGTCAGCGACGGGCCCGTTGGTCACGAAGTTCTTGAGCCCGTCGAGCACCCAGCCGCCGGGCACCTTGCGGGCGCTCGTGGCCAGCCTCGACACGTCGGAGCCGGCCTCGGGCTCGGTCATGGCGTTGGCCGCGACCAGCCGCCCGGCGCAGAGGTCGGGCAGCAGCTCCTTGCGTACGGCGTCCGCGCCGAACTCGGCGATCGGCATGGCGCAGGCGAACAGGTGGGCCGCCGCCGCGAAGACCAGGCCGGTGGCGGGGCAGCCCTTGCCGAAGGCCTCGAAGCGCAGGGCCGCGTCGAGGGCGCCGTGTCCGCCGCCGCCGTACTCGACGGGCACGCTCGCCCCGAGCAGGCCCGCCTCGCCCAGGGCCCGCCAGTGGTCGCGGGTGTAGTACTCGGCCGTACCGAAACCGTCCGGAAGGACGGACCGGGCCGCTGCCAACGCCCCGTCGTAGGCGGCCTGTTGCTGGGGCGTCCAGCCGAATTCCATGGGTGCTCCTTCGCCTAGTGGGGCCGACGCCGCTCCACTGTGCGGGCACCCGCTAGGCAGGCACTGGAAGGCCACTTGAAGGACGACGGCGAAGGAGTCCGGGGACGCACGCGCTCCGGAGTGCGGCTGCGCAGGCGCTCCGGATGTGGTCGCGCGGGCACTCCGGGCGCGGTCCCGCAGGCGCTCCGGATGCGGCTGCGCAAGCCCGCTCGACCGGTGCGCGAGTGGGCCACCAGGCGGCTGTCCGACGCTGGACCAGGCATGGCATGCCCGCCCGGGCGGTGGTCGGGTCAGCGGCGGCAGTAGTCGCCCAGGCCCGACTCCACCCGGGCGAAGACGCGGTCCGCGTCGGCGTGTGCCTCGTCGAGGAGTGCGGTGGCGCGCTCGCCGTCCAGGACCCGGCGCTGGTTCTCCAGGACCAGGATGCGGCGGGCACCGACCAGTTGGGCCGCGGCGAGCCGCGGTGCCAGCGGGTCGTCGCCCCCGTCCTGTTCCGCCAGCTCCGCGGCCAGGGCCTCCTCGACCGCCGAGACGACCGCGAGCCGACGCTGCTGGAGCGAGGGGGTGGCATGGATCAGCCGGACCACGGCGAGGATCGTCTCCTCGTCGTTCAGCCCGGTCGAGGGGTCGAACTCCGCCAGCGCGGCGCGGAACTGCTCGCGCACCGCGTCCACCGCGGACCGGCCGACGGCACGCTCGCGCACCACCTGGGCGAGCTCGTCGGTGTGCCGCTCAAGAGGCCGCATGACCAGGTCTTCCTTGGTCGGGAAGTAGTTGAAGACGGTCATCGTCGATACCTCGGCGGCGGCGGCGATCTCGGCGACCGAGACCTTGTCGAAGCTGCGGTGGGTGAACAGCTCGATCGCCGTCGTCCACAGCTTCCGCTCGGTCTGCATCTTCTTGAGCGTTCGAAGGCTGGCCATGAACCGCAGTGTAGCAACTATACAGTTCGAGTCAACACAGAAATTGACTCACCAAATACATTGACTCACTACAAGATTCTTGGAAGCCTGGAGTCATGACAACGACCACCGCACCTTCCCTGCCCCCCATGACGGCCGGCCGGCGCAAGCTGTGCTTCGCGCTCTGCCTGGTGACGATCATCGTGGCCCTGCTGGACATGAACATCGTGTCGGCGGCCTCCGTCCCGATCGTCCGCGACCTCGACCCGGTCAACGGCGTGAACCGGCTCCCCTGGCTGATCACGGCCTACTCCCTGGCCGCGACCGCCACGCTCCCCCTGTACGGAAAGCTCTGCGACCTCTACGGCGCCAAACGCGTCTACCTGGGTTCCGTCGGCACCTTCCTGGTCGGCTCGATGCTGTGCGGAGCGGCCCAGTCGATGGGCCAGCTCATCGCCTTCCGGGCACTCCAGGGCGCGGGCGGCGGCGGCCTGATGAGCGTCACGATGGTGGTCCTCGCCCAGCTCATGGAGCCCGGCGAGGAGGAGAAGGGCGGCGGTGTCGGCGGCATCGTGGGCGGCGCGGCCATGGCCGTCGGCCCGCTGGTCGGCGCACTGTTCGCGGACGACCTGAACTGGCGCTGGATCTTCTACGTCAACGTGCCGCTCGGCCTCGCCGTGCTCGTCGGCAGCGCCCTGATGCTGAAGCTGCCCGCGGGCAGCGGCGGCCGCCGTATCGACTTCCTCGGCGCGGGCCTCGCGGCCGGCTTCACCACGGTCGTGCTGCTGGTGTCGGACTGGGGCGGCGACAAGTACGCGTGGTCCTCGCCGGTCGTCCTCGGGCTGATCGCCGGCGCGGTCGCGGCGCTCGTGCTGTTCGTGTGGCGGCAGCGCACCGCCGCCGAGCCGATCCTGCCGCTGAGCCTGTTCCGGGTGCCCGCGCTGCGGACCGGGTTCGTCGTGCAGTTCCTGGTCGGTGTGAGCCTGATGGGCTCGGTCGTCTACATGATGGTCTACCTCCAGACGGCGCGTGCGCTGAGCGCCATCGACGCCAGCCTCTTCCTGATCCCGATGGCGTTCGGCATGACCGTCAGCGGCATCGTCGTCAGCAAGCTCACCGACCGCGGCTGGCGGGCGCGCACCTTCCTGGTGTCGGGCTCGGCCTGCGCCGCCGTCGCGATGGGACTGCTGGCGCTGACCTCCGCGGACACCTCGCTGTGGGTGCTGCGCGCCGAACTGCTGCTGCTGGGTGTCGGGTTCGGGCAGATGGTCGGCCAGCTGATCATGGTGGTGCAGGTCAGCTCCCCGGAGCACCAGCTGGGCGTCGCCACCACCGCGCTGCGCTTCTTCCAGACGGTGGGCAACGCGGTCGGCGCCTCGGTGTTCGGCGCCCTGCTCACGCACCGCTTCGCCGCGGACGCGCCGGGCGTCCCGCTCAGCGGCATCGCACGCCTCACCGGCGAACAGCACAGCCACGCGGTGTCGGTGTTCGTCGACGCCACCGACCTGATCTTCGTCACGGCGGCCGTCATCATGGTCCTCGCGGTCCTCGCCCTGCTCCGGCTGCGCGCCGCCGCCTCCCCGACCGCTCCGAGCGCCCCGTCGGCCGCCGTGCCGGCGGACGCCTGACACCCGGAAGGCTCGACCGGGGTTCGAGCCCTCCCGAGGACGCTGGGGCCCGTCCGGCCCGCCGGCACCGCGGACACCGCGGACCGGCCGACCGGACGGGCCCCGGCCGTGTCGGCGCCGGCGGGTCGTGGGCCGGCGGGTCGTGGGCCGTACCACCGCCGGCCCTCCACCACACCGGCCGTCCCCGAAGGAGACCCGCATGCGGATCCTGTTCATGACCTTCCCCTGGGAGTCGCACTACTACCCCGTCGTCCCCACGGCCTGGGCCTGCCGGGCGGCCGGGCACGAGGTGCAGGTGGCGACGATGCCGCTGCTCGCCGACGCGGTACGGGCCTCGGGCCTGCCCGCCGTCGAGGTGGGCCCCGCGGTGCGCGAGCTGAAGGAACTGTTCGGCGGCCGCAGCCACATCGCCGGGATGGAACCCGACGGCTGGCCCGACGACTGGCCGGCCGACCCCCGCACGCTCAGCGCGAAACAGCGTCACTTCCTGGAGAACATGGGCGCGATGCAGTGCGTCATCGCCCGGTCCATGCTCGACCCGCTGCTGGCCCACGCCCGCGACTGGCGGCCCGACCTGATCGTCAGCGACGCGGTGACCCTGGCCGGCCCGGTCGCGGCGGCCGTGCTCGACGTGCCCAACGTCCGCTACCAGTGGGGCATCCCCTACCTCCAGCGCATCGAGTGGCGGCTGGACGGCGGCGGCCCGCTGCCCGGGTTCACCGAACTGCTCGCCGAGTACGGCGCCGGCCCGCACCGCGAACCCGACGCCTGGCTCGACCCCTGCCCGCCCTCGGTCCGCTACACCACCGACGAGCGCACCCTGCCCCTGCGCTACGTCCCCTACAACGGCCCCGGCGGGGTGCCCGACTGGCTGTACACGTCCGGCGGCCGCCCGCGGGTCTGCCTGACCTGGGGCGGTACGACGGCCAAGGCGCTCGGCCCGGCCATGCTGGACGCCGTGCACCAGACGATCGACGCGGCGGCCGGCCTGGACGCCGAGATCGTCGTGGCGGCGAGCCCCGCCCTGCGGGAGCTGCTGGGCGAACTCCCCGAGGGCACCCGGTGCGCGGTGGGACTGCCGCTGCAACTGCTGCTGCCGACCTGCGCGGCGGTCGTGCACCACGGCGGCCCCGGCACCAGCCTGACGGCGGCCGCCTGCGGGGTGCCCCAGCTGTCCGTCACCCGCATCCCGCAACTGACCGTCACCGGGCGGCGGTTGGCCCGTACCGGCGCGGTACGGCACCTGCGGCAGAGCGACGTGCCCGCCGGGGACGCCGGCGTCCGCCTGGTCCGCACCGGTCTGCGCTCACTGCTCGACGACCCGGCGTACACCGCCGCGGCCCGGTCGCTGCGGGACGAGATCGAGGCCCAGCCGAGCCCGGCCGACGTGGTCCGCGACCTGGAGAAGCTCACGCTCTGAGCGGTGTGCGCCCGGCCGGCCCGCCGGTGTCGAGCGGCTCTCCACCGGCCGCCGACCGGGCGTCGGCAGCCTGAGGCTGCCAACCGGACACACGAGAGGAGCGGACCGTGCGCACAACGGACGTGTACGTCGCGGGAGTCGGAGGCTTTCTCCCCGAAGTCGTCTCCGCCGACACGGCGGTCGCCGAGGGCCGGTACTCGACCGAGGAGATCGAACGCTACGGCCTCACCGGCGCGGCCGTCGCCGGTGAACTGCCCGCCCCCGACATGGCCTTGGCCGCGGCCCGCCAGGCGCTGGAGCGGTCGGGGCTGACCGCCGAGGAGATCGACACCCTGCTGTACGTCACCGTCTGGCACCAGGGGCCGGACGGCTGGTGCCCGCAGGCCTATCTGCAACGGCACCTGCTGGGCGGCGACTGCCTCGCGGCCGAGATCCGGCAGGGCTGCAACGGCGTGTTCGGGGCGCTGGAGCTGGCGGCCGCCCGGCTGCTGGCGGGGCGCGAGGGACGCGGTGCGCTCATCGCGGCCGCCGACAACTTCGGTACGCCGCTGGTCGACCGCTGGCGGGCCAACCCCGGCTTCGTGCTCGGCGACGGCGCGAGCTCCCTGGTGCTCAGCAACCGGGACGGCTTCGCCCGGCTGCGCAGCGTGGCCACCCGCACGGTGCCCGAGATGGAGCAGCTGCACCGGGGCACCGAACCGCTGTTCCCGCCCGGCGCGACCACCGGCGGGCAGCTGGACTTCGGCTCCCGCGCCGGGGCCTTCTTCGCCTCCCCGGACCGGCCGGCCGATGCCGGGCTGCGGCTGTTCAAGGCGCAGGAGGAGCTGATCGGGCAGAGCCTGGAGGAGGCCGGCGTGAAGCTGGCCGACATCACCCGCGTCGCCTACATGAACACCGAACGGGACATGGTCGAGGACCGGCTGCTGCGCCCGCTGGGCCTGCCGCTGGAGCGGTCCACCTGGGACTACGGCCGGGGCATCGGGCACATCGCCGCCAGCGACCAGGTGCTGTCCTTCGAGCACCTGCTGGCCACCGGCGCGCTGCGGCCCGGCGACCATCTGCTCGCCATCGGCATCGGCCCCGGCGTGGGCATCGGCAGCGCGGTGATCGAGATCCTGCGCACCCCCGACTGGCAGACCCGGTGAGCGCACCCGCACCGTCCGGACTCCCGCGGGGAGCCGTACGGACACGGACGCTCGGCCGGGGCCTCACCGTGTCCGCCGTGGGCCTCGGCTGCCTCGGGCTCAGCGGCGGCTACGGCGAGGCCCCCGAGGCCGGCTCGGTCGCGCTGCTGCGGCGGGCCGTCGACGAGGGCGTCACCCTGCTGGACACCGCCGACTTCTACGGCGGCGGGGCCTGCGAGGAGCTGGTGGGCCGGGCGGTGGCCGGACGGCGCGACGAGGTGGTGCTGGCCACCCGCGGCGGAGTGCGCTCCGCGGTTCCCGGCGGCCCCCCGTCGGTCACCGACGGCCGTCCGGCGTATCTGCGGCAGGCCTGCGAGGCCTCGCTGCGCCGGCTCGGCACGGACCGTGTCGACCTCTACTACCTCGCCCGCGTCGACCCCGAGGTGCCGGTCGAGGAGAGCGTCGGCGCCCTCGCGGAGCTGGTCGCCGAGGGCAAGGTGCGCCACCTCGGCCTCTCCGAGGCCGGTGCCGGGCAGCTGCGCCGGGCGCACGCCGTGCATCCGCTGTCGGCACTGGAGAGCGAGTACTCGCTGTGGGAACGGCATGTGGAGGACGAGATCCTGCCCGCCGCCCGCGCCCTCGGCATCGGCTTCGTCGCGCACAGCCCGCTGGGCCGCGGCTTCCTGACCGGCACCCTCGACTCCGCGGACCGGCTCGGCGCCCGGGACATCCGCCGCAACCACCCCCGGTTCAGCGCCGGGAACCTCGCCCGCAACCGCGCCCTGCTCGGCGCGGTCGAGGAGACGGCCGCACGGTACGAGGTCACCACCGGACAGCTGGTGCTGGCCTGGCTGCTGTCGCGCGGCCCGGACGTGGTGCCGATCCCCGGCACCCGCAGCGAGGCCCATCTGCTGCTCAACATCGGCGCGGCCGGCCTCGAACTGACCGCCGATGAGTCCGCGCGGCTCGCCGCCCTGCTGCCGCCCGGCTCCGTGGCCGGCTCCCGGCACCCCGCACACCGCCCCGCCCGCCCGGCGGCGGCCACCGGCTGAACAGCCCCCTCCCACCGCCTCTCCCTCTCGTCCACTGGATGTGATCATGAAGATTCTGCTGACCGGGTCCTGCTCGGACGGCATCGTCCTGCCGATGACCTCGTTCGCCTGGGCGCTGCGCGCCGCCGGACACGAGGTGCTGGTCAGCGGCCCGCCGAACGTGCGGCCGCTGGTCACCGGCGCCGGACTGCCCTTCGCCCCGTACCGCGACCCGGTGACCTTCCCCGACCTGCTCCGCAAGGACCGGGCCGGCAATCCGCAGTCCATGCCGTCCGGCGGCGAGCACGAGCTGCTCGCCCACATCGGCCGCGGTTACGGCCGCCTGGCCGGCCGGACCCTGGACGAGGCGCTGGCCCTCGCCGACGACTGGCGCCCCGACGTCGTGATGAGCGATCCGCAGGGCCTGGTCGGCGGACTGGTCGCCGGCGCCCGCGAACTGCCGTGGGTGCGGCTCGGGTTCAGCATGGGCTCGCCGCCGGTCATGGACGACTCGGCCCGCGCCGAGGTCGCCCCCGACCTGGAGCGCCTCGGCTTGCCCGCCCTGCCCGCCCCGGCGCTCACTCTGGACGTCTGCCCGCCGAGCGTGCGCCGCCCCGAGCAGACCGCCGTGACGGGCCTGCGTTACGTCCCCTACAACGGCACCGCCGTCCTGCCCGACTGGCTGCTGCGCCCGCGCCGCGGACGCCGGGTCCTGCTCACCCTGGGCACCCAGGTGCCGCTGCGCGGCGGCCTCGGCATGATGAGCCAGTTGATGAAGACGCTCACCGCCGACCTGGACCTCGAAGTGGTCGTGGCGATCGACGACACGGCCGCCGAGGAACTGCGGCCGACGCCCGAGGGCGTCCTCGCCGTCGGCCGGGTCTCGCTCAACATGGTGCTGCCCACCTGCGACCTGATCGTCCACCACAGCGGCTCCGGCACCACTATGACCAGCCTGGTGGCCGGCGTACCGCAGATGATCGTCCCGGTGATCGCCGAGACCTGGGACTACGCCCGCCGCCTCGACGAGTTCGGCGTGGCCCGCCGGCTCACCCCGCAGGAGGCCGACCCGGAGGCGGTCGTCGCACAGTGCCGGCCGCTGCTGGAGGACCCGTCCTACCGGGAGCGGGCCGCGGTGCTGCGCGACGAGATCGCCGCGCTGCCCAGCCCCGCCGAACTCGCCCTGAACCTCCCGGAGTTGATCGCGGGAGGTGCCCGGTGACCACCGTTGACGCACACCGCACGGAGGCGTCCGCCCCGGTCGCCGCCCCCGCCGGGGAGGTCTACCGGCTGCTGACCGACGTGGCCGAATGGCCGCTGCTCTACCCCTGGATCGCCCACACCGAGGTGCTGGAGAGCGAGGGCGGGCGGGACCTCGTCGAGTTCTGGGCGGTCAAGCCGGACGGGACCGTACGCAACTGGACCTCGCGCCGGGTCCTGGACCCGCGGGCGCTGCGCATGGACTTCGAACAGCTCGGTTCGGTCGGCCCGATCACCGGTCTCGGCGGCACCTGGATCTTCCACCCGGAGGGTCCGGACGGCTGCCGGGTGGCGACCGAGCACTGGTTCACCACCGACCGGGACCCGGACGAGACCGCCGGTGAGCTGGACCGCAACAGCGCCCGCCAGCTCGCCACCCTGCGTGCCAAGGCGGAGCGGCGCGCCGAGTTCACGGACCGGGTGCTGCGGGTCGAGGCACACCGCGAACTGCCGTACGGCACCGAGGAGTCGTACGACCGCCTGGTGCGGGCGCTCGGCCACGAAGGCACCGGCGCCGACTTCGCGGACGTGGTGACCCGCGCCCCCGCCGGCGGTACGCACACCGGCCGCACGCTGCGCATCGCGGTGCCCGGCCGGGCCGTGGTGCACCAGGACCTGACACCTCCCGACCCGCTCGAACTGTGCCTGCGCCGCTGGCGGATCACCCCGGCTTCGGCCGACCGGACCCGGCTCACGGCGAGCCTCGTCCTGTCGTCGCCGCGGGCGGCGCTGCCCGGGCCGCGGGAAGCGCTGCGCGCCTGGGCGGAGGCCGACCTGGCCACGGGCCTGGCCGCGGTCGGGGATGAGCCGGGAGATGAGCCGGGAGATGAGCCGGGAGATGAGCCGGGAGATGGACCGAGCGGGATGAAGCGATCCGGCACACGAAGCGACACGAAGACCGAAGGAAAGGGGGCACCCCCGTGCGAGTTCTGCTGAACGGGCTGATCGCCAGCCACCTCTCACCGATGCTGCCGCTGGCCTGGGCACTGCGGGCGGCGGGACACGACCTGCTGGTGGTGGGCGGCACCGACGTCGCCGCGGCGGGCCGCGCCGCCGGCCTCAACGCCGTACCGGTCACCGGCGCGACCCGAAACCCGGGTGGGGAGACCGGGCCGGGGCGGGCGCGGGCCGAGCGGTCCCCGCGGGCCGAGGAATCCTCGCGGCCCGAACCGTCCCGGCGGCCGGAAGCCTCCCCCCGGCCCGGCGCGTCCCCACAGACCGGCGCGCCCCCGCAGCCCGGGTCGGCCGCTCCGGCCGGCTCCCCGCCCTGGGACCGGATCCTGGCCGGCAAGGAGCCCCAACTGCGGGCCGGGCTCGGGGAGTTCGTCGAGCTGCTGGCGGGCTGGCGCCCGGACCTGGTGCTCACCGATCCGTTCGGGTACGGCATCCAGGTCGCCGCCGCCATATCCGGCATCCCGGTCGTCGTACACGAGTTGGGCGCCTGGGACTCCAGCGTGGCGATGAACGCGGCGGCCCGCCGGGTCTTCGGGCCGCTGTGCCGGGAGCGGGGCGCCGAGGCGGGGCTGCCGGAGCCCGCGCTGGTGATCGACCCGACTCCGGCGCTGCTGCGAGCCCCGGACGCGGGCCCGGCCCACGAGGTGCGGCACATCCCGTTCAGCGGGGCGGAACGGATCCCCGGCTGGGCCCTCGCACCGGCCGACGGCGAGCGCGTCTGCGTGGTCTTCGGCGTGTGGGGAACACGGCTGCTGGCGGACAGCGGGCGGCTCGGCGAGGTCATCGGGGACATCGCGGGCGCGGCCGGGACGGTGGCGGGGCGGGAGACGGTGGTCCTGCTGGACGAGGAGCACCACCCGGCGGTCGGCGCGCTGCCGGCCGGCGTCCGGCTGCACGCCCCGCTGCCCCTGGACCTGGTGCTGCGCGGCTGCTCGGCGGTGGTGCACCACGGCGGCAGCGGCAGCACGCTCACCGCGGCCGCGCACCGCGTCCCGCAGGTCGTACTGCCGGCCCAGCAGCCCCAGTTGGCGGCCGCCGGGCGCCGGGTCGAGGCGGCGGGCGTGGGCCGGGCGCTGACCGAGGCCGACGGCGACCTGGGCAAGGCGGTGGCGACCGCCCTCGACCAGGTCACCCACGACCCGTCCGTCCACCGGGCCGCGGTGCTGGCCGGCGACCAGATCGCGGCGATGCCGACACCGGCGTCCCTGGTCCCCCGTCTGACGGAACTCGCCAGCGCCTGAGGCCGGTTCACCCGCAGGGCCGCTCCCCTCCCGGGGGGGCGGCCCTGCGCCGTACCGGAACAGACGTGCCGCGCCGGACAGTTGCGGGGCCGCACCCGCCGACCCGGGTCCGCGCCGTGGACGACCCGGCCGGAACACGCCCCACGTGCGGGAGCGTTGCCGGCTGTGCCCGCCCCGGGCGTGCGCAGGGTCGGCGGGCATTCCGGCGCCCAGCGCACGCCGAAGCCATCCGAGCTGCACCAGGCGCCCCGCGCACGCCGAAGCGGCCCGCCCCTCGTCAGGTGGGACGGGCCGCTCGGCGTCGGGCGGTCAGGCCGCCGTGACGTGCGTCGCCTCGTCGGCGTCGGTGTCCGCCGGGGCCGGCACCTCGGCGCGGGCCGCGCGGGCGGCGTCCGCGGAGGTCCACCAGGTGGCGAAGGTGTACGAGCCCTGCGTCAGGATCGCGGCGTCCAGTTCGGCGTGGCGGAAGCCGTCGCGGGCGGCGAGTTCCTCGGCGTAGGAGGACCAGGCCTTGGCGACGGTCTCCGGGTCGTCCGTGCTCTCGAAGGTCTCCACCACCACGACCGGGGTGACCGCGGCCACGTCACCGGCGCGCACGACGTTGAAGGAGGGCGCGGCCGACACCTCGACGAGCTCGTGGAACTCGGCCGCGTGGGCCTGGAAGACCTCGCTGCCGAGCACCTTCTGGAAGTCCTGCGGGGAGCGCCAGCGCCCGAGGTTGACGTACACGCCGGGCCGCTCGGTCAGCCGTACGGCCTGGTGCGAACGGAAGCCCTCCTGGGCCCGCATCCACTCGACGTGGCTCAGGAACCGCTCCTCGAACTCCCCTGCCTTCGCGGGGTCCTTGAGGGTGAAGGTGTTGATGACGGTGAAGAGGGTGTCGGCCATGGCAGCCGCCTTTCGTGAAGGGAGACGGAAGGGAGACGGAGGGAACGAACGGGTGCGGTCAGTCGAGGAACAGGTCCTCGGCGACGCCGATGGACCGGTTGCCGTACGCGATGGCGTCGAGGATCTTTCGGTAGACCGGGGTGTGCCGGAGGGCGGACGCCAGCTTCGGGCGGACGCGGGTGGCGAAGGTGCCGTGGGAGAGCATCGCCGTGCTCTGGACGGCCTGGAGTTTGGCGACGCGCCTGATGTCCGGGGCCCGCAGCTCCTCGAACGCGCCGAGCGCGGCCCGGCTCGCGTCGCCCGTGCGCACCGCACCGACCAGCAGCGGGTGGGCGACGACCGCGTCCTGCACGGCCAGGTTGATGCCCTGCGCGCCGATCGGACTGTGGGTGTGCGCGGCGTCACCGATCAGCAACAGGCCGTCCGCCGCCCAGCGTTCGGCGCGCCCCGAGAACACGTCGAGGAGGCTCAGGTCCCTGAGGGAGGTGATCTGTTCGTGGATCAGGTCGGCGTACGGCGCGGCGGCCGCGGCGAGTTCGGACTTGACGTGGTCGAGTCCACGGGCGACGACCTGCCGGTAGCCCTGGTGCGGCAGGGTCCAGCCGAGCTGGATGCGGTCCGGGAAGGAGTCGTACGCCAGGACGGGGCTGCCGCCGGCCCGGAACACCCGTACGTCACGCTCGCGTTGGCCTTCCGCGCCGTCCGCGCCGTCGGGGCGGTGCAGCTTGAACCACAGGACGTCCAGGTCGAAGGCCTCGGTGCGGCCCGCGTCGATGCCGGCGAGGCGGCGCACCTTGGAGAAGCGGCCGTCGGCGCCGACGACGACCCGGGCGCGCACGGTGACCCGGCCGCCGGGGCCGTCGGCACGGACGCCGCGGACGTGTCCGTCCTCGCGCACCAGCTCCGAGACGCGGTGCCGGTCCAGGTGGGTGAAGTGCTCGAACTTGCCGCAGTGCAGCAGGAGTTCGTCGAGAACATGGGGCTGCGGGATGCTCAGGAGGTGGTCGTGGGGGGCGGGCAGCGCGCGGTAGTCGATGTCGAGCAGGACGCGGTCCTTCTCGACCAGCCGGAAACGTGCGTGTTCGTGGCAGCCGCGGGCGCGGGCGCCGGCCAGCACGCCCAGCCGGTCGAGCAGGGCCATCGCGCCCGGCTGAAGGATCTCCCCGCGGAACTCGCGCTGTCCGCTGCCGCTCTTCTCGACCACGGCGACCCGCACGCCGGACCTCACGAGCAGCAGCGCGAGCACCAGGCCGGCCGGCCCGGCGCCCACGACGCAGACGTCGGTGGTGACTTCGTCCTCGGCGGCGGTCATGTCCTCTTCTCCATCCGTTCCGTTCGGCGTGGCACGCGTCACTTCCGTTCGGCGTGGCACGCGTCAGTGGGTGGTGGGCGGCGCCCGTTCAGAGCAGGCTCAGGCCGCCGTCCGCGGTGAGGGTCTGGCCGTGGATCCAGGCCGCCTCGTCGGTGCAGAGCAGGGCGACGGTGTCGGCGATGTCCTCGGGGCGGGTGAGGCGGCCGGCCGGGGTGCGGGCGGCGAGGATCGCGGCAGCCTGGGGGTTGGGGGTCGCCGGGCCCTTGTCGACCTTGGCCGTGGAGACCGCGTTGACGGTGATGCCGCGGCCCGCGAGCTCGACGGCGAGGTAGCGCACCAGGCTCTCCACGGCGGCCTTGGCCAGACCCTGGCCGGTGTAGCCGGGGATCACCGAGCGGGCCCCGCTGCTGGAGACGGCGACGATCCGGCCGGGCCGGCCCGCCATCGCCTCGGCCAGCAACGGCGCCGCCACCAGCAGCGGTTCGACGCCGGCGGCGATGTCCGCCCGGACGTGCGCGGGGTTCGCGCCGACGGCCGGGCCGGGGTGCCAGGAGCCCGCGTTGTGCACGAACACGTCGAGCCCGCCGTGGTCGGCGCGCACCCGGCCGACCAGTTCCCGCAGCTCCTCCTCCCGCGTGACGTCGGCCCGCACGGCGACCGCCCCGCCCTTGAGCGGCGCCAACTCGGCCAACGCCCGCTCGGCGTCCTCGGCGCTGTGTGCCCAGTTGACGACCACCTGGGCCCCGGACGCACACAGCTTCCGGGCAACCGCGAGCCCGACCCCCCGGGTGGCCCCGGTGACGACGGCGACCCGCCCGTCCAGCCGGAGGCCGCCGACCGCGGAATCCCGGGCCGCCCACCGCTCCGCCCCCGCGCCACCGGCCGCCGAGCGGCTCTCCGCCCGCCGGTCCGGCCCGGCGCCGCTCATGACGCCCTCCTCACCCTGGCCGCCAACTCCTCGGCCAGCACCCGTCGTTGGATCTTCCCGTTGGCCGAGCGTTCGATGGCCGGCACCGGCTGTACGTGGTGCAGGTGCTGGTAGTACGGCAGGTGTTCCTCGACGTACGCCCGCAACTGCTTGACCGCGAGGTCGGGTTCGGGGGCCCCGTCGGCCAGGACCACCAGCGCGGCGGCCACCGCGCCGTGCGCCTCGTCCGGCAGGCCCAGCACGACCGTCTCGCGCACCAGGGGGTGCCGGGCGAGGACCTGCTCGATCTCGGAGGGCGCGACGAGGAAGTTGTCGCACTTGAAGACGTCCCGCAGCCGGTCGACGACGAACAGCCGCCCCGACGCGTCGATCCGACCGACGTCCCCGGTGGTGAACCAGCCGTCCGCGTCCGTCCCGGAGCCGTCCGGCCGCCCCAGGTACCCCTTCATCACCTGCGGCCCGCGCAGCTGGACCTCGCCGGAGGCCCCCACCGGCAGCACCGCACGCGTCTCGGTGTCCACGATCCGGCACTCCGTCCCGCGCACCGGCCGCCCCACGGAACCGTGCACCGGCGCCCCGGGATCGTCGCTGTGGGTCAGCGGGGAGGTCTCCGCGAGGCCGTAGCCCTGGAAGACCGGGACGCCGAAGCGTTCGGTCAGCGCCCGCGCGGCGGCCACCGGCAGCGGGGAGCCGCCGGAGGCGATGTGCCGTACGGAGGTGAGCCGCAGCCCGTCGGGCGCGGTGGCGGCGAGCCGGGCCAGCCGGACCGGCAGGCTGTAGAGGTGGCTGGCACCGGCCCGGTTGGCCGTGTGCACGGCGTCCACCGGGTCGGGTGCCGGGCACAGCACCTGCGTGGCACCCGCGTGAACCGCCGAGTTGAGGTGCATCGGGTGGTACGTCGGCAGGTGGTTGACCGTCACCGAGGCGCCGTCGAGCAGGTGGGCCTCGGCGATCTGGGCCGCGTTGGCGGTCAGGTTGCGGTGGGTGAGCCGGACTCCTTTGGGCAGTCCGGTGGTGCCGCTGGTGAACTGCACGCAGGCCACGTCGTCGAGGTCCGGCGCGGGCCGCGGACCGGAGTCACGCCGACCGGCGTACCGCTCGACCAGCCCGGCGAGGGACTGCACCCCCGGCACCGCGCCCTCCGCCGCCGGCCCGATCACGAACACGTGCGCCAGGTGCGGCAGCCGGTCGAGCAGCGGGTGGAGCCGGGCCAGCAGTCCGGCGTCCACGAACGCGGCCCGCGCCTCGCACAGGGCCAGCACGTGCAGCAGGCCCTCCTCGCGCAGCAGCGGGTTGACCACGGCGGTGACGTGGCCGGCCCGCACGGAGGCGTAGTAGGCGACCGCGAAGTCGGGGTCCAGCACGGAGGCGACCGCCACCGCCGCCCCCGGCTCGGGCAGCAGCGCGTCGAGGGCGGCGGCCACCGCGTCCACCCGCTGCTCCAGGCCGGCGAAGTCCAGGCTGCGCTCCCCCGCCTCGATCGCGGTGCGGTCCGAACGCGTGCGAGCCGCCTCTGCGACCAGTCCGTCCAGCCGCGTCGCCTCAGCCACGGCGCGCCTCCGCGTACTGCTTGGCGTGGCCGAGGGTGGCGCGGCTGTTGGTGCTCAGGGCGTCCCGTACGAAGGTCTTCGCGTCCTCGACGGTGGCGTCCGCACCCAGGATCTTCGCGATGTTCGCGGTGTTGATGGTCACGGTGTGCTGCGAGGACGCGGCCACACCGTCGGCGGTGTCGGCGAACGTCCAGTAGCCGGTGTGCAGGGTCATCAGCGCGGGCAGCGTGACCTGCTTGTAGGCGATCTTCTGATGCGGGAAGGTCACCCGGTACGACTTCGTGGTGTGCGTCGAACCGTCCTTCGCACGGGTGTCCATCTCCAGCGACTGCAGCCCCGGGGTGTCCTCCTGAAGCCGCACCGTCGCCACGTGCGGCAGCCGCTCGGACCACCGGCCGGCCTCGTTGATGAAGTCGTAGACGTCCTTGGCCGAGCCCGCGACGTGCACGGTGTCCTCGAAGGAGAAGGTCACATCCTCCGCCGCGTGCGCGAGTTCGACGTTCTGCTTCAAAGCCGCCAGCTCCGAGCGGGAGTTGCGGTCGACGGCCTCCTCGATCCAGGCCAGCCCCCCGGGGTCGTCGCCGATGGCACGGTAGTCGTGCAGCAGCCGCACCCGGGACTCGCCCGGTGAGAGCGGCTCGATGATCCAGGTGCCGCCCATCGCCGCCACCGGCGGCGTGCTGACCTCCTGACGGAAGGTGATCCGCAGCCCCTCGGGGTCCAGGGTGCGGCGCGAGGTCCAGTTCTTGGCCTCGCCGTTGGCGGTCGCCCAGATACGGATACGCTCGCTGTCGCCGTCCTGTTCGACCTGGTCGACGTAGATGGTCGGCGGGAAGATCCGCGGCCAGTTGCGGACCTCGGCGATCAGCCGGTAGACGGCCCCGGCCGGCGCCGAGGCAGTGATCGCGTGCTCGACCTCACGGATGGTCATCGTGAACTCTCCTCAGAAACAAGGGACTTGGGACAGCCGTAGGCTCAGAAGTTGCCGAGACCGCCGCAGACGTTCAGGGCCTGCGCGGTGATGGAAGCGGCGGTGTCCGAGGCCAGGTAACCGACCAGACCGGCCACCTCCTCCGGCGTCGAATACCGGCCCAGCGGGATCTTCGCCTGGAACTTCGCGAGGATCTGCTCCTCGGTGGTCTCGTACGCCGCGGCGTAACCGGCCCGCACCCGCTGTGCCATCGGCGTCTCCACATACCCGGGGCAGACCGCGTTGACGGTGATGCCGGTCGGGGCGAGCTCGTTGCCCAGCGCCTTGGTGAAACCCACGACACCGTGCTTGGACGCCGAGTAGGGGGCGCCGAGCACCACACCCTGCTTGCCCGCCGTGGAGGCGATGTTGATGATCCGGCCCCAGCCGCGCTCGCGCACCCCGCCCTTGCGCAGCACGGCGCGGGTGAGCAGGAAGACGCTGTTCAGGTTGGTGGCGAGGACGTCGTTCCACAGCTCGTCGTCGAGGTCCGCGGTGACGCCGCCGCCGGACCGGCCCGCGTTGTTGACCAGCACGTCGATCCGGCCGTACCGCTCGACGGCGGTGTCGACGAGGGCGGCCACGCTCTCCGGGTCGCGCACGTCGGCGGTGGCGCCGTCGGCGTCGTAACCCTCCTCGCGCAGTTGCTTGACCGTCAGTTCCACCGTCTCCGCGGTGCGTGCGCAGATGAACACCGCCAGTCCGGCCCGGCCCAGCTCGCGCGCGGCGGCGAGCCCGATGCCGCTGGTGGCGCCGGTGATCAGGGCGACCTTCCGCTCCTTGCCCGTCATGCCCGTTGCTCCTCTCGAGTCCTCCGTGGTGACCGGCCCGAGCATGCGCGTCCCGTCTCGACCCCGGACGGAGCCCCGCTCGGGCCGGTCCGGTCGACCGCTCCTCCAGAGGGCCGCGAGGGCCCGGACCCACGATCGGCAGCGAGAAGCCAGGAGTTCACCGGAGTTCACCGGCCAGAGAGGACCACCCATGACCGTGACGGACGAGGCGGCCGCCCCCGGCGCCGCGGCGCTGTACCAGCAGGTCCAGCAGTTCTACGCCCGCCAGATGCAGCTGCTCGACGACGGGCGGGTGGCCGAGTGGGCGCTGACCTTCACCGAGGACGGCGTCTTCGCCGCCAACGCCCACCCGGAGCCGGCCGCGGGGCGCGCCGCCATCACCGCGGCCGCCGCGAAGGCCACCGAGGAGTACGCGGCCAAGGGCGTGCAGCGCCGGCACTGGCTCGGCATGGTCTCCGTCGAGCCGGGCACCCGGAACCGGGTGAACGCCCGCTGCTACGCCCTGGTCATCGAGACCCCGCGCGGCGGCCAGGCCGCGATCCGGGTCAGCACCCTGTGCGAGGACCGGCTCGTGCACGACGGCGCCGACTGGCTGGTCGAGCACCGCCAGGTCACCCGCGACGACCTGGTCTGACCCGGCCCCACGGCCCCTTCGGGGGCCCGCGAACCGACTGCCCCCGCCTTCGTCCCCCGCCGGCGGGGGCAGTCGTATGCCCGTACGCCCCACCCGGCCCGTGTCCCCTCCGCCACACCCGAACGCGCCGGCCGCGGCACCCCCGTCGGGTGCCGCGGCCGGCCTCGCGTCGCTCGGGTCAGGCCGCGCGGACCTCCGCCCCGGCCAGCGCCTCGTTGATGAACTCCAGCAGCAGCCGCGGGGTGCTCGCCTCGGCGACCGTGTCGTCCGACAGCTGGATGTCGTAGTCCCGCTCGATGCGGCCGGTGGTCTGCAGGACGGCGAGCGAGTCGTAGCCCAGCTCGTCGAACGGCGTGTCCAGGACGTCCCCGTCGAGGTCGATCGTCTCGTCCTCCCCGGCGCATTCGCGCAGCAGCGCGGTCAGGTCTTCCAGGGTCATCTGTGCCATCTCCCTTGTTCCCCTGTGGTGTTCTCTCACTTGCCGTCCGGCGCCCGTACCACGGCCGCCGCGTTGAACCCGCCCACGCCCCGGGCCAGCACCAGTGCGGTGCGCACCTCGCGGCGCTCCCGCGGGCCGCCGGTGACCAGGTCCAGCTCGACGCCGTCGGCGAGCCGGTCCGGGTCCACGTGCACGGTCGGCGGCAGCACCGAGTCCCGCAGGGACAGCAGGGCCGCCGCCAGGTCGAGCGAACCGCCGCCCGCGTACAGGCGGCCGGTCATGGTCTTCGGGGCGGTCACCGGGACGCCCCGGGGCCCGAAGACGGCGGTGATCGCGTCGGCCTCGGCCCGGTCGAGGGCGGGCAGTCCGGCCGCGTCCGCGAAGACGACGTCCACCTCGCCGTGGTCCATGCCCGCGTCGGCGAGGGCGAGTTCGACCGCCCGGCGCAGACCGGGCTCACCGCCGGTGCCGGGCGCCGGGTCGAACGTGGCGGCGTACCCGGCGAGTTCGCCGTACACCCGCGCCCCGCGCGCCCGTGCCGACGTCGCGTCCTCCAGGACGAGGATCGCGCCGCCCTCGCCGGGTACGTGCCCGCCCGCCCCGGCCTCGAAGGGCAGGTAGGCCCGCTCGGGGTCGTCGGAGGTGCTGAGCCGGCGTCCGGCCAGCTGGGCGGCCCAGCCCCATGGACACAGGGCGCCGTCGACGCCGCCGGTGACGATGAGGCTGCTGCCCCGGCGCAGCTGGCGCCGGGCCTGCGCGACCGCGTCCAGGCCGCCCGCGCCCTCGCTGACCAGTACCCCGCTCGGGCCGCGCAGCTTGTGCCGGATGGAGATCTGGCCGGTGTTGACGGCGTAGAACCAGGCGAAGGACTGGTACGCGCTGACGTACTGGCCGCCCTTGGACCACAGCGCCTCCAGCTCGCGCTGGCCGAACTCGAAGCCGCCCGCGGAGGCGGCGGTGACCACGCCGGCCGCGTACTCGGGCAGCGCGGCGATGTCGACGGCGCTGTCGTCGAGCGCCTCCTGGGCGGCGACCAGCGCGAGCCGGGTCATGTGGTCGGTCTGCGGCAGCAGCCGGTTCGCGATGTGCTCGGCCGGGTCGAACCCCGGTACCTCACCGGCGAGTCGGGCCGGGTAGCCGGTGGCGTCGAAGCGGGTGAGCGGGCGGATGCCGCTCTCGCCGCGCAGGGTCGCCGCCCACCAGGCGCCGGTGCCGAGGCCGTTGGGCGCGGTGACGCCGATGCCGGTGAACACGGCGGTGGTGACCGGGGCCTGTGCGCGTTCGCGCACCGGGGTCACGGTGGTCATACGGGCCTCCTCTCGGGCCGGGTGAGCACCATGGCGCTCTGGAAGCCGCCGAAGCCGCTGCCGACGCTGAGCACCGTGTCGATGCGGCGCTCGCGGGCCTGGAGCGGGGTGTAGTCGAGGTCGCACTCCGGGTCCTGCTCGTGCAGGTTGGCGGTGGGCGGGACCACGCCGTGCTCGATGGCGAGCGCGCTGGCGGCGACCTCCAGCGAGCCGATGGCGCCCAGCGAGTGGCCGATCATCGACTTGATGGAGCTGACCGGGGTGGCGTACGCGTGGTCGCCGAGGCTGCGCTTGAAGGCGGCGGTCTCGTGCCGGTCGTTCTGCTTGGTGCCGGAGCCGTGCGCGTTGATGTAGTCGACGGCGGTGCCGTTCAGGCGGGAGTCGTCCAGGGCGACCCGGATCGCCTCGGCCATCTCCGCGCCGTCCTTGCGCAGCCCGGTCATGTGGTAGGCGTTGCAGCGGGAGGCGAACCCGGCGATCTCCGCGTAGATGTGCGCGCCCCGGGCCCGTGCGGCGCCGAGCTCCTCCAGGACGAAGACGGCGGAGCCCTCGCCGAGCACGAAGCCGTTGCGGGAGGCGTCGAAGGGCCGGGAGGCGGTCTCCGGCGAGTCGTTGCGCGGCGAGGTGGCCTTGATGGCGTCGAAGCAGGCCACGGTGATCGGCGAGATCGGGGCGTCGGTGGCCCCCGCGACCATCACGTCCGCGGTGCCTTCCCGGATCAGCTCCACGGCGTGCCCCACGGCGTCGAGCCCCGAGGTGCAGCCGGTGGAGACCACCGAGGCGGGGCCCTGGGCGCCGACGGCCCAGGCGACCTCGGTCGCGAAGGAGCTGGGCACGAAGTGGTCGAACAGGTGGGGTACGGCGTACTCGTGGTCCACCAGCCACTTGGCGCCGCCGTCGCTGACGACCGCGTACTCGGTGTCGAGGCTGGTGGTGGCGCCGACCGCGCTGCCGATGGTGATGCCGGTCCGGAAGGGGTCGGCCGCCGCCAGGTCGAGCCCGCTGTCGGCGACCGCCTCCCGGGCGCTGACCACCGCGAACTGCGCCGCGCGGTCCATGCGGCGCACCTCCTGCGGGGTGAGCCCCTCGCGCACGGCGTCGAAGTCGGCCTCGGCCGCGATCCGGGAGCGGAACGAGGAGGCGTCGAAGTGGCTGATGGCCCGGGTCGCGGTGCGCCCGCTGGTCAGCAGGGACCAGAACTCCTTGGTGCCGACCCCGCCCGGAGCCACCACCCCGATGCCGGTGATGACCACGCGCCGCCTCATCGCTGCCTCCCTCGTCGGTGTCCGGTGTCCGCCGCGGGGCGGCGGGGATGCTGTCCTGTCACGTGCTCACGACCTCTCTGTGCCGTCACGCCGCGGGCGCTTGCCGCTCGGACGACCTTGCCCGCGTCCCCTGGACCCCGGCTCGACTCGTGGTGGCGGGCAGCCGCTCCAGCTCCCGCCGCAGCAGGTCCGGCAGCGCCTTGTCGCGTACGAAGAGATGGCCGCCCTCGACCAGCCGCAGCCGGAACCCGCCCGCCGCGAACCGCTCCCACTGGGCGACCCCGGCGGGCGGCGCGACCGGGTCGTCGCGGCCGGCGAGGGCCAGCACCGGTGTGCGCAGGGGGGTCCCGGCGCGCCCGATGAGGTCGCGGGCGAGCCGCAGGTCGTCGCGGAGCCGGGGCAGCACCCGGCGGCGGAACAGGCCGCCGTTCAGCTCGTCGTCGGCCGCGGAGGGCGGCAGCACGCCCTGCCGGACCAGCAGCCGCAGCAGTGGCTCGTCCGGCAGTTCGGCGCTGTGCGCGAGCGGCGAGCGCAGATGCGGCGGCAGCACCGCGCCGATGGCCACGGCGAGCGGCGGCGCCCCCGCGGCCTCCCTCGCGGCGGCGAAGCTGTAGGCGACCAGGCCGCCGAGGCTGTGCCCGTACAGCGCGTACGGGCGTCCCTCGGTGACCGCGGCCGCCACCTCCAACTCGGCCAGCAGCGCGGCCCGTTCGGTGATCCGGGGCTCCCGGGCGCGGGCGTCGCGCCCGGGGAGCAGCACCGGCACCACCTCGGCCGCCGTGCCGAAGCGGGCCTGCCAGCGCGCGAAGGCGGAGACGCCGGCGCCGGCGTGGTGGAAGCAGAGCAGCAACGGCGGCCGGCGGCCGTCCCCCGCGCTCACTCCTGCACCAGCGCCACGGCCCGGGTCCAGCCGGCGCCGGCGCCGGCGATCTTCACGGGGAAGGCGGCCACCTGGAAGCCGAAGGGGCGGGGCAGGTCGCCGAGGCCGGTCAGGCGCTCGATCTGGCAGTACTCGCGGCGCCGTCCGGCGAAGTGCGCGGGCCAGAGCACCGAACGGTCGCCGGTCTCCTGGAAGGTGCGCAGCATGTGCCCGAAGGGGGCGTCCAGGCTCCAGGCGTCGGTGCCGATGACGCGGACGCCGAGGTCGAGGAGGAAGTCGGTGGCGGGGCCGTCGAGTCCGGCGAAGTCGGTGAAGTAGCGCTGGGTGCCGACGTGTCGGGAGGCACCGGTGTGCAGCAGCACGATGTCGAGGGGCTCGGGCCGGTATCCGATCCGGGCCATCTCCTTCTCGATCCGTTCGACGCCTATGGTGCCGGTGCCGGCCTCGGTCACGTCCAGCACGACGGCCGGGCGCAGGAACCAGTCCAGCGGCATCTCGTCGATGTGCCGGGGCCTGCCGTACTCGCCGGTGGAGCCGTAGTGCGAGGGCGCGTCGACATGGGTGCCGGTGTGGCTGGTCAGGGTCAGCGTGTCGAGGGAGAGCAGTTCACCGCCGGGCAGGTCGGCCGGGTCGAAGTCGATCCCGAAGTGGGCCTTCATCTCCTCGGCCATGTGCCGGGCGCCCTCGGCGGGCGTCATGATCTCGTGCACCACGGGGTCGGGCTCCCAGAAGGAGGCGTCGATCGGGGACGAGAGATCGATGATCCGGGTACCCGGCGAAGCAATGGGAACGGGCAAGGCGGACAAGGCAACCCCCAGGGCCGGTCGGTCGGGCACGCGGCCGGTTCGGACCGCGCGGGGCACCTTGACCGCGGCCGCTGGACGACGGGTCGAGTACGGGTGGGGCGCAGACGTGCGGCCCCGCTCCGGCCGGGGGGAACGGCGGAGCGGGGCCGCGGGGGGGACCCGGCAGCGGGATGCCGGGCGTCATGGTGCCGTGGGGGGATTCACGGGGGTGCATGAGGCCGGTTCGGTTGTCGTGTTCTTGCTGTTCTTCCTGTTCTGCTGTTCTGCTGTTCTTCCTGTTCTTCCTGAGGTGGTTTTCCTACGCGGCGAACAGGTCCAGCACGCGCCGCCGTTCGGCTCCGTCGTGGTCGAGGGCCGGGTCCGCGGAGAGCACCGCCTGCTGAAGCCGGCGCAGCCGCGGCGAGGGCTCCAGGCCCAGTTCGTCGACGAGCCGGCCGCGCAGCCGCTGGTACACCTCGAGCGCCTGCCAGGGGCGGCCCGAGCGGTACAGCGCCACCATCCGCTGGGCGTGCAGCCCTTCGTGCAGCGGGTGCCGGATCGTCAGCTCGCTCAGCTCGGTGAGCAGTCCGACGTCCCGGCCGAGCCGCAGATCGGCCTCGATGCGCCGCTCCAGGGTGTTGAGCCGGCTCTCCTCCAGCCGCGCCAGCTCGATCTCCAGGATCGGGCCGACCCGTACGTCGACCAGGGCGGGCCCGTGCCACAGGGCGAGCGCCCGGCCGAGGTACTCGGAGGCGGACTCGTCGTCGCCGCGCTCGAAGGCGTCCCGGCCGACGGCGGCGAGCCGGTCGTACTCGTGGATGTCCACCGAACCGGGCTGGAGTTCCAGCAGGTAGCCGCCGTGCCGGGTGATCAGCACCTCGCGGGAGACCTGGGCCGAGCTGGTGCCGTACGCCGCGACGAGCTTGCGGCGCAGCTGCAGGATGTACGTCTGGAGCGTGGTGAGGGCGCTGCGCGGCAGGTCGTGCCCCCAGATCTCCTCCATCAGTGTCGGCACGGGCAGCACCTGGTTGGCATGGACGGCGAGCAGGGCCAGGATCTGGCGGGGTTTCGCCGCGGTCGGAACGACTGACTGGCCGCGTACTTCGGCCGTCAGCGCTCCCAGCGCCTTGATTTCCATGATTCCCTCCGTTGTTTCCCCTCCGGGTCCGCAGGGACCGGGGCCGGCCATGACCCCTCGGGGCCCTACGACCATCACCCGGGCGGCCCGCCCGTCACCAGTGCCGGCATCCCTGACCCGCAGTGGATCCCTACCGGCGCGAACCGTGAATTCCTCACATGCCGAGTCGTGATGGCGGCACTGTTCCGGACCGCCCCCGGCCGAAAGACTTCGGGGCATCGGACAGCGCACGTTCACCACACAGGGGGTAGCGATGAACGGCAACACCATCCAGTACGGCGACCCGGTCGACGGCTTCGTGGTCGAGGAGCTGGCACAGGACATCACCGACGAGAACAGCATCTGCATCTGCTGGATCACCGCCCTGCACGCCCCGCAGCACGACTCCGCAGCCGTGGCCGCCCGGTGACCGCGGCCGTGCGGCCCGGCACCCGCCCCTACCTCGGCTTCAAGCCCCATCTGCGGGTGGAGGCGGTACCCGGCGAGGCGGCGTACCTGATCTCCGAGCGGCGGGTGACGGCGCTGCACGGCACGGCGATCTCCCATCTGGCGCCGCTCCTCGACGGCACCAGGGACCTCGGCGCGCTGCGTGCGGCGTGCGCGGACCGGATCCCGGACGACCAGGTGGAGCGCCTGGTCGCCGGGCTCGACCGGGCCGGGCTGCTGCACCGCGCCGGGGCCCGCCCGGCCGACCCCGGCCGGCGCGCGCAGGAGGCGTACTGGGAGCTGGCGGGCCTGGAGGCCACGGCGGCCGCGGACCGCCTCGCCACCTCGACGGTCCGCGTCCTCGGCGTCGGCCCCGGCGACGACGGGCCGCTGCGCACCGCCCTCACCGCGGCAGGCCTCGTCCTCGCCCCGGACGGCACTCCGGCCACCCTCACCCTCGTCCTGTGCGACGACTACCTCAACCCCGAACTGGCCCGGGTGGACGAGGAGTTCCGCGCCGCGAACACCCCATGGCTACCGGTCCGCACGGCGGGCCGGGAGCTCTGGGTGGGGCCGTTCTTCGGCGTGCCCGCGAGCACACCAGGAGCCACGCACACGGCCCGGCCCGCCGGCACACACACCGACTCGCTCGACGGCACGCCCTCCGGCAACTCCGCCGCACAGGGCGCCGCCCCCGCACCCCCGGTCGGCCTCTGCGCGGCCGGCACGCACACCGAATCACTCGAGGGCACGCCCTCCGGCAGCTCCGCCGCACAGAGCGCCGCCCTCCCATCCCCGGTCGGCCCCTGCTGGAGCTGTCTCGCCGACCGGCTGTGGCGGGGGCGGCAGGCCGAGGCGCATGTGCAGCGGCTGTTGGGGCGGCCGGGGCCCGCGCCGCGGCCCGGCTGCTCGCTGCCCGCCGCTCGTCTCGCCGGGCTGCAACTGGCCGTGCTGGAGGCGGCCAAGTGGCTGGGCGGGCACCGGGACGCGCATCAGGCGGCGCTGTGGACGCTGGACACGCTGACCCTTCAGGGCACCCACCATCCCGTGGACCGCCGCCCGCAGTGCGCGAGTTGCGGGGACCCTGGGCTGGTGACGCGCCGGGTACGGCGGCCCGTCGTCCTCGAACCGCGGCCCAAGCGGGACGTGTCCGGCGGCGGCCACCGCTCGCTGTCGCCGCAGGAGATGCTGGCCCGGCACGGCAGGCTGGTCGACCCGCTCACCGGCCTGGTCGCCGAGATCCGGCGGGACCCGCGCGGCCCGGAGGCCCTCAACTGCTTCCACGCCGGGCACAATCCGGTGGCCGGCCCGTCCGGCCTGGACGCCCTGCGGGCCGGGCTGCGGCACACCAGCTCCGGCAAGGGCGTCACCGCCCTGCACGCCAGGGTGAGCGCGCTGGGCGAGGCGCTGGAGCGGCACAGCGGCTTCCTCCAGGGCGACGAGCCGGTCCGGCGCGGCCGGTACGCCGACCTCGCGCCCGAGGCCGTGCACCCCGACGCCGTGCAGCTCTTCCACCCGCGTCAGTTCCGCGACCGCGACCGCTGGAACGCGGGGCACGCCGCCGTCCACCGGGTCTGCGACCCCTTCGACGAACGGGCGGAGACCGACTGGACGCCGGTCTGGTCACTGACCGGGCAACGGCGGCGACTGCTGCCCACCGCGTACCTCTACTACAACGCCCCGCAGGCCCCCGGCCGGACCTACTGCTGGGCGCACTCCAACGGCACCGCCGCCGGCGCCACCCTGGAGGACGCCGTATTGCAGGGCACCCTGGAGCTGATCGAGCGGGACGCGGTCGCCCTGTGGTGGTACAACCGCACCCGCCAGCCCGGCATCGACCTGACCACGGCCACCGACCCGTACGTCGGCCAGGTCGCCGAGCTGCACCGCCGACTCGGCCGCGAGATCTGGGCGTTGGACCTCACCTCCGACCTCGGCGTGCCCGTGGTCGCCGCGCTGTCCCGCCGCACCGACCGCCCGGCGGGCCGGGGCCAGGACATCGTGCTCGGCTTCGGCGCCCATCTGGACCCCGGGGTCGCGCTGCGCCGCGCGCTGACCGAGCTGAACCAGATGCTGCCACCGGTCGTGGAGGCCACCGCGGACGGCACGGGCTACGGCTGCTCGGACCCGTACGCCCTGGACTGGTTCCGTACGGCGGCCTACGAGGACCTGCCCTATCTGCGCCCCCGCGCCGACGCCCCCGTGGTCACCGACCGCCCGGCGCCGACCGACGACGTGACCGCGGACGTGGCGCTGCTCGAAGGCCGGCTCGCCGCGCGCGGACTGGAGCTCATGGTGCTCGACCAGACCCGGCCCGACGTGGGGCTCGCGGTGGCCCGGGTGATCGTCCCCGGACTGCGCCCGCACTGGGCACGGCTGGCCCCGGGCCGCCTGTACGAGGTGCCGGTGCGCCTCGGCCGGCTGGCCGCGCCCCTCTCCTACGAACAGCTCAACCCCGTACCGCTCTTCCTCTGAATCACATCGGCCCCGCGCGACTCCTCATCACGGGTTACCCGCCCGCCGCGTCCCGACCGTGTTCCGCGAACCCGCGGAACCCTCCCCCGACTTGGACGGCCCTTCGCATGCGTATCGACCAGCTCGCCGGCTCCGAACTCGCCGAACTGTGGTCCCTGCGCGAGGACGTGCTGGTCGAGCACGAGGAGCCGGCGGCGGCCGGGGAGGAGTGCCCGGCGGTCACGCTGCGGACCCGCTGGGGCGGTATCCGCATCGAGCGGCCGGGGCGGGAACTGGCCGAGCTGCTGCGCCGGATGACGTTCGGCCCGGTCACCCCGGCCAACGTGGTCCCGGGTTTCCCGGCCGTGCTCGCCATGGCGCACGCCGTGCCGCCCGAGGCCAAGGAGGTCGTCGAGGGCCTGGAGCGGGTGGCGCACTGCGTGGTGCGCACCCTGGCGCTGGGCGGCACCCCGCTGCTGTCGGTGGTGCCGGTGGCCCGCGACGCGCGCTTCGCGCCGCGGCCGCTGGCACCCGGCCGGGCCCGCCGGATGTCCCGCTTCGCGGTCCTGCGGGCCACCGCCGACGGCATGCGCCTGGAGTCCCCGCTGGCCCGCCACCGGGTCGAGGTGCGCCATCCCGGGGTCGGCTGGCTGATCGGCGAACTCGGCGGCCGTGAGGGCGAGTTGCCGGGCTCCGGTCCGGCGCGGCCGTTCGGGGACGAGGTGGTCGAGGCGGTGCACGTACATCTGGCGGCGGCCGCGATGGTGGTGTGCGCGGACGGCACCGGCCCCGGCGCGGGCTATCCGGAGGACGGCGACCCGTCCCTGCTGGCCTGGTCGCCCACCGATCTGTTCACCCACACCCGCAGCCGGCTCGGCCGGCACGACGACGACTTCGGCATGACGTATCCGCTGGCCGGCCGCGTCCCGGCGCAGCCGCCGGTCAAGCCCTCCCCCGGCGGCACGGCCGTCCTGCTCGACCGGCCCGACCCGGTGCGGCTGGGGGCTTTCGACCGGCCTTTCGCGGACGTTCTGGAGGGCCGTCGCTCCACCCGCCGGCTCGCCTCCGAGGGCCCCTCCCTCGAACAGCTGGGCGTGCTGCTGCACCGCGCGGCCCGGGTACGGGCGCTGCTGCCGCCCGCGGCCACCGACCCCACCGGCGGTCCGCGCACCGCCCGCCCGTATCCGAGCGCCGGGGACAGCTACGCCCTGGAGATCTATCTGATCGCCGCGCGCTGCCCGGGGCTCGCGCCGGGCCCGTACCACTACGACCCGCTCGGGCACCGTCTGGAGCCCGTGGCCGGCGACCCGGACGCCGTCCGGGACCTGCTGGCCGGCGCCTGCACCGCGGCGGGGCTGGCCGAACCGCCGCCGCTGCTGGTGGTGTTGACGACCCGGATGCTCAGACTGGCCGCCCAGTACAGCGCGGTCGCCTACACCAACGCGCTGAAGGAGGTGGGCGCGCTCCAGCAGACCTTCTATCTGACGTGCTCGGCGATGGGCCTCGGCGCCTGCGCGCTGACCGCCTCCGACCTGGACGCGGCGGCGCGCGCGCTCGCCCTGGACTGGCTGGTGGAACCCAGTGTGGGGGAAATCGTCCTGGGACTTCCCGACGGGAACTGAATTCCTGTCAATTACCGGAAATTAATTGGCGTTTGAACAATCACGGTTTGTCAAACTCCATCCACCCGCCGCGGCTTGAAACCGACTATGCTCACTCGGACTCAGGACGCCGCTTCCATGGGGGATGGACATGCGTTTTGGCAAGCCGTTCAGCAGAAGCACAGGCGAGGCACAGCCGGAACGCACCGATCTGGCGCCACGGGTGGCCACCACGATAACCGCCGTGGTTCTGGCCGGATTCTTCGGCATAGCGGCGACATATGTACTCGCCGCACATCCGAGCACGCTGATGCTCGCCTCCGCGACCGTCCTGCTCCTGGCCATCGTGGCGATCCAGTTGCAGCATTCGTTCGTGAATTTGGCCCCGTCCCGAATTCGCCCCGGCCGGCTCACGCTCGCCGTGCAGGCCGCGCTCACGTACGCGCCCTTCACCATGTTCGGCAGGGCCTGGCTGGGCATGCCGGGCCTGCTCGCCGCGTCCACCCTGCTGCTCCTGCCCGCCCTGCTGTCCGTACCGCTGTTCATCGGCGAACTGCTCCTGACCGACCTGATCGAGCTTCGCCTCGGCACGGGAGTGGCCGACACGGTCTACACGACCGTGGCGACCGTACTGACCGCGCTCGTGGTGTTCGGCCTGTCCCGGCTGACCGACATGGTCGCCGAGGTGCACCGGTCCCGGGCCGAGCTGGCCCGGCTCGCCATCGCGCAGGAACGGCTGCGCATCGCCCGCGACCTGCACGACCTGCTCGGCTACAGCCTCTCCGCGATCACGCTCAAGTGCGAGCTGACCTACCGGCTGGCCCTGCGCCATCCGGACCGGGTGCAGCAGGAACTGACCGAGATCCTCCAGACGGCCCGGCAGGCGCTGTCGGACGTGCGCTCGGTGGCGCGCGGCTACCGCGACATGTCGCTGCCGGCCGAGGCGGCCACCGCCGAGTCGATGCTCACCACGCTCGGCCTGCGCATCTCCGTCCGTCTCGACTGCGGCGAACTGCCCACCTCGGTGGACACGGTGCTGGCGACCGTGCTGCGCGAGGGGCTGACCAACATGCTGCGGCACAGCAAGGCCGAGTCGGTGGACATCGAGGCGGTGCGCACCGGCCGTACGGTGCGGCTGACCGTGGTCAACGACGGGGTGGGCCGGGTCGGCCGGATCCCCGACGCGGGCGACGGCTCCACCGCCAGCAGCGGCATCGCCAACCTCACCGAGCGGATGGGCGAGCACGGCGGCCGGCTCACCGCGGGGGTCCGTGCGGACGGCCGCTTCGCCCTGACCGCCGAGATCCTGCTGCCCGCGCAGCCGAGGCCGTCCGCCGCCGCGACGGACACGCAGAACGTGGCCTGAGCAGCCAGCCGGAACGATCCGCCGCGCCCGGCCGCCGCCCACGCCTCAGAGCCAGCCGGCCTCACGGGCGATCCGTACGGCGTCCACCCGGTTGCGGGCGCCCAGCTTGGTCACCGCGTTGGTGAGGTAGTTGCGCACCGTGCCGGTGGACAGGAAGAGCCGGCCCGCGATCTGGGCCACCTCCTCGCCCTCCGCGGCCAGCCGCAGCACCTGGAGTTCGCGCGGGGTCAGCGGCTCGGGCCCGTCCTTCAGGGCGGCCAGGGCGATCTCGGGATCGACCACCTGCTGCCCCTGCGCGATCGCCCGGATCGAGGCGACCAGCCGGTCGGGGTCGGTGTCCTTGTGCAGGAAGCCGGAGGCGCCGGCCGTGATCGCCCGGCGCAGGTTGCCCGAGCGGTGCAGGTTGGTGAGCATCAGGATGCCGCAGTCCGGCTGCTCGCGATGGAGCTCGCCGGCCGCCGAGATGCCGTCCAGGCCCGGCAGGTCTATGTCGAGGACCACGACGTCCGGGCGGAACTTCCGCGCCTGCGGCAGCACCTCGGTCCCGTCCGCGACCTCCGCGACGACCTCGATGTCCGGTTCCAGCTCCAGCAGCGACACCAGTGCTCTGCGGAGCATCAGCATGTCCTCGGCTATCAGAACAGAGACCACTTTTCCCCCGTGCGTAGTCCGTAGCCCCACGACCGGGCCCGGCCTCCTCCCCTGCGTCGCGCCGGTCCCCACCGGTGCGGCCGCCGACGGCCGTACGCCCTCGAACATTGTGTGACGGTTGGATGGTACTCGACGGCAGGCGGTATCACGCCTTGTCCAACTCCCGGACACTTCAGGCGATCCCGTCCACCGGATCCGCCTCCCCCATCGCCCTGAGCACCTCGTCGACGAAGCCCGCGTCCAGCATGGAGCGGGCGGCGGTGTCCGCCGACGGCTCCCAGCCGGCCGCGTGCCGGGCCACGCTCAGCAGATGGCCGTCGAGCACCTCGTAGGTGGCGAAGGTCCACTCGCCGGGCGAGATCGACGCGCCGGCGCGGGAGACCAGCTCCCGTCCGTCCGGGGTGAACCCGAAGTCGGCGAAGCCCATCCGCATGCCCTGCCCCATCGCCTTGGTGTACGCCTCCTTCAGCGTCCACAGCCGCAGCAGCTCCCGGCCGCGCCGGTCCGGCGGCAGCAGAGCCAGCGCGTCCCGCTCCCGCGGGGTGCACAGCAGCCGCTGCACCCCCTCGAACGACATGGCCCGGCCCGCCGGTTCCAGATCCACCCCGACCCGCCCGCACCGGCTCAGCGCCACCGCCGCCACCGGCCCGGTGTGCGTCAGCGCGACCTCCACCTGCGGACAGCCGCGCAGATACGGCCGCCCGGCCGGCCGGTACGCCAGGTCGACCTCGTCCGGCGCCACGTCGAGCACCGCGGCCGCCGCGTGCCGGGTCAGCAACCGGGTCGCCACGAACCGGGCCCGCGCCTCGGGGTTCGCGAGCGCCCGGGTACGCCGCCAGTCGTGCGCCCCGAGCCGGGCCCGCATCCGCACCGAGTCGAACTCCCCGGGCAACCACCCCGCCCACCGCGCCTGCACGACGGCGGTCCCGTGCACGGCCATGTCGTCGACGACCTGCTGCCAACCCGCCCCGGGACCGGCGACCTCGACGGGCTGACCCAGCTCGCCCACGGCCGACGACTCGGCCGCTCCCGGCAGCTCGCCCACGGCCGACCGCCCGAACGGTTTCGGCAGCTCGCGGGCGACCGACCTCCCGGGCGGCCCCGACAGCTCGCGGGCGACCGAAGGCTCGCCCGGCCCGATCCGCTCGCCCGGCCCGATCCGCTCGCCCGGCCCAGTCCGCTCGCCCGGCCCGATCCGCTCGCCCGGCCCAGTCCGCTCCTCCGGCCCGGTCGGCCCAGTCGGCCCAGTCGGCCTGCCCGTCCTCGACGGTTCGCACGGCCGTCGCGGCCCGGCTCCCATCACCCCTCCCCGGCGAGCCGCGCCCCGCCCAGGTCGTACGCCCGCCCCGTCCGCAGCCGTGCGAGGAGTTCGTCGCGCAGGTCTCCGGTCGTCGCGGCCGGCAGGTCGGGGAGGTCGCGGGTGCCGAGGCGGCGGGCCAGGCGTTGCAGGGCGAGGGTGAGCCAGGCCGGGTGGGCGGTGAACGAGCCGTCCGGGGAACGGAGTTGCCAGGTCGACAGCGCGATCCCGGCGGCGACGACGGTGGCGTAGCGGTCGGCCAGCGAGTACACCACCGGCCCGGGCGGCAGCGGCCGTCCGTCGGGGGCGAGGGCGCGGAAGCGGTCGCGCAGGGCGGCGAGTTCGCCGTTGAGGGCGTCGGCCAGGGCGCGCAGCACCGGCCCGTACGGCCCCTCGGGCGCCCCGTCCGACAGCCGGCCGGCGCCGGCGGTCAGCGCCGCCGTGAGGTCGTCCCCGCCCGCGACCGCGAGGGCGCCGAGGTCGAGCGGGGGCAGTTCGGCGCGGGTGGTGAAGAGCGCGGCGGCCGGTTCGGGGGCGCGGAACCAGGAGCGGGCGGCGAGCCGGGGCAGCTGCGGGACGATCACCGCCTGGCAGGTCGCGGTACCGGCGTGGCCGAGCCCCGCGGCGGGCATGTCCCGCAGCAGCTTGGCGAGTTGCCCGGCGCCCCGCTCGGCGTACCGGCCCGGGCCGGCGAGGATCGCGGACAGTTCCTCCAAGGCGTCCCGGAGCAGTTCCGGCACCAGGTACTTCACGCAGGCCGCGGTCAGGTGGGCGCTGCGCGGGGTGAGATGGAGCGCGCGCAGGGCGCACTGCACGAGGCTGTCACAGAGCAGCAGGTCGGCGAGGACGCCGACGAGCACACCGGTCTGCCGGGCGCCCGGCCCGCCCGCGGTGCCGTGGACGGCGGCGCGCGCGGCGGCCCGCAGCACGGTGTCGGCGCCGGCCGTCAGCGCGGCGGGGATCAGGGCGCGGCTGAGCTGGAAGGTCTGCAGGGCGAGCCGCATGCCCTGCCCCTCGGCGCCGACCAGCGCGTCGCGCGGCACGGTACGGCCGTCCAGTTCGAGACCGCCGACCCGGCAGGCGCGCAGGCCCGCGGTGGGGCGGTGGGGCAGCAGCCGGGTGCGGTGCGGGCCGGGTCCGGAGGGGTCGAGGAGCAGGACGGAGAGGGTGCCGGGGCCGTGGGTGGCTCGCGGGGCGGTCCGGGCGTAGACGGTGAACAGCCCGGCCCGGTCGGCGTTCATGACGGCGTCCTTGCGCCCGCCGACGACGAAGGTGCCGTCGGCGGCCGGGGCCGCGTTGATCTCGCCGCTCAGCAGGGCGTTGCCCTGGGCGAGCGCGTGGTGGACGATCGCGGCCCGCCCGCCCCCGCACAGCAGCCGGGCCATGGCGTCCCGCTGTCCCGCACTGCCCGCCGCCCACACCGGCGAGGCGGCGAACAGCGAGGTGATGCCGTGTCCGAACCCGAGCGACAGGTCCCGGCGGAACACCGGCGCGAGCACGGCGGCCAGCCCGTCGGCCCGCTCCAGCCGCCCGCCGAGCGCCACGGGCACGAACTCGGCCCCCAGCCCGAAGGCGTCCAGCACTTCCTCGGCCCCCGCGGCGGGCTCCCCGCGCCGCTCGGCGTCGAGCAGGGCGCGCAGCCCGGCCGGACCGGCGTCGTCGTGCGGATCGCCGAGCAGCCGATCGAGGGCGCCGGCCCGATCCCACGCGTCCCGGTCGGAGCCACCCGCCGTTGCCCGGTCGGCCCGGTCGGCCCGGTCGGCCGCGAGGGTCATCCGACCGCCCTCCCCGCCGCACCCACCGGCCGCCACCCACCCGGCAGTCCCCTCCGCACCACGCTCATGCCGCCGCCCGCCCCTCCGTGAACAACGGCCGCAACTCCCCGCGCAGATACATCTCCCGCATCACCGACCGCCGGACCTTCCCGCTGGTCGTGCGGCGGACCGTGCCGGGCCGGACCAGGACGACCTCGTACGGCGTCACCCCGAACTCCTCGTCCAGGCCGCGCCGTACGGTGCCGACCAGGCGGTCCGGGTCCCAGCGGGCGCCGCCGCTCTGTCGTACCTCCTGGACCACCACGACCCGGTCCGCCGCGGCGGACGCGGCGAGGGCGAAGACCGCGGCGGAGACGAAGGGCGGGCCGTTCTCCAGCAGGACCCGCTCCAGGTCGTGCGGGTGCAGCGGGGCGCCGTCGACCAGCATCAGGTCCTTCAGCCGCCCGGTGACCCGGATCTCGCCGCCGGTGAGCCGGCCGAGGTCACCGGTGCGCAGGAAGCCGCGCTCACCCTCGGCAGTGCTGCGGCCGAACGTTTCCGCAGTGTCCAGCGGCCGGTTCCAGTACCCGGCCGCGACCGCGGGCCCGCGCACCCAGATCTCGCCCTCCCGCCCCTCGGACACCACCGCGTGACTGTCCGGGTCGACGATCCGCACCTCGGCCCCGTGCGCCGGCCCGCAGCTCACCGCGGCCCGCTCGTCGGTCGGCGCCCGCCCCGCCGCACCCGGCGCGGACACCGAGACCATCAAGGTGGCCTCGGCCAGCCCGTACCCGGCGGCGAGCGCCCGCGGGTCGAGGCCGGCGGGCGCCAGCCGGCGGGCGAAGGCGCGCAGGGTGGCGCCGGAGACGGGTTCGGCGGCGTCGACGGCGGTGCGCCAGCGGGACAGGTCGAGGGCGGCGACCCGTTCGTCGGTGAGGGCGCCGAGACAGCGCGCGTACAGCGAGTCGGGGGCGGCCGACACGGTGACGCCGTGCCGGGCGATCTCCTCCAGCCAGCGCACCGGGTCGCGCAGCACCGGCCGGACCGGCAGCACCACGGCGGTCGCGCCCAGCCACAGCGGATGCAGCAACTGCCCGACCAGGCCCAGGTCGTGATGGAGCGGCAGGCAACCGCCGATCCGCGCGTCCGGGCCGGTGCCGAGCGCGCCCCGCACGGCCGTCATCGTGGCGAGGAGGTTCCCGTGGGTCACCAGCACCCCGCGCGGGGCGGCGGTGGAGCCGGAGGTGTACTGGAGCAGGGCCGGGCTGTCCGGCCCGATCCGCGGCGCCGCCGCCCCGTCCGCCGACTCGGCGGGGCCGGTGTCCACGGCGAGGCACTCCAGGTCGCCGAACCCGGCCAGCGACAGGGTCTGCGACAGCTCTGCGGCGTGCGCGGACTCGGTGAGCGCGAGGCTCGCGGCGGCGTCCCGGACGACGGCCGCCGTGCGCTGCGCGGCGGCCCGTGAGGCGGAGGGCGGCGGAACGGGCACGGCCACCGCGCCCGCCCGCAGGCACCCGAGCACCGCGACCGCCGCCGCGGGCCCCTCCTCCACGGCCACCAGCACCCGCCGACCCGCGGCTCCCCGCCGCTGCAGCCAGCCCGCCAGCCGCTCGACGCGCGCGGTGAGTTCGCCGTACGACAGCCGCCGTACCGCACCCCCGTCCCGCACCTGGAGCACCGCGTCCCGGCCCGGTCGTCCTCCGGCCGGCAGCCACGTCCCGTGCTGCGGACCCGTCGTACCGCGCCCCCCGTCCATGTGACGCTCCTCCCGCTGGTCTCGGCTCAGGCTCCTTCGAGTCTTGCGGCGAGGGCTCGACGGGGGCTCGAACTGCGGTGGGCGGCGGCCGGGGATGTGACACAGGCTCTCAGGCCGGCCTCGTGCCCTCCTCCTCGTCGGCGCGGGTGTAGGCCGCCGTGAGCTGGCGGCCCAGCCAGAGTTCGTCCGCCGTGAGGGGGATGTCGGGCCGCAGCCGCTCCGGGTGTCCGGGCGGCGGCTCGTGCAGGTACTCCGAGCGCCCCGGCCAGGCGGGCCGGTACCCGATGAGCCGGTACAGCACCTCCTGCTGGGCCTCTCCGTACATATAGGAAGTGCCGAGCGCCATCAGGGCCTCGACCATCCACTTCCGTGTCCGCATGCCCCACCTCTTGCCACTCCGCATCGCCGCCTCCTGACCGTGAGTAGTCCCGCTCCGGCGCAGGGTGAGCGGGCCCGCTCGCGTCCGGCTCGAGCGGTCCTGGTGCGGTGGCAGGGCGTCAGCGGACCGTGATCTTCACGTTCCAGGCCCCCGAGGCGGTCCGTCCCTCCGCCTCCACCCGTACCTTCGTGTCCGGCACCGTGAAGCTCTCGCCGAGGGCGACCGGGGCGTCGGCCAGCGGCGGGTAGACGGAGTTCTCCCAGCAGGCCTCGGTGCGCGGGTGGGCGTCGATCACCTGGACCGGGCCGTCGCCGGACTGGGCGCCGCTGCGGACGCGGTAGACGAGGATGCCGGAGCGGCAGGTCGCCGTGTCGTTGCCGACCGGGCCGCGCGCCTCGAAGGCGAGCACGCTGTCGGGGCCGGTGCGCACGACCGCGAGCTTGGTGCCGCGGCCGAGCCCGAAGGCGGGCGCCCCGGCCGCACCTGTCACCGGCAGGCCCGGCGCCGCCTCCAGCGGCTCCAGCGTCAGCCGGGTGGTGCCCGACTCCCGTACGCACACCACCTGGCGCGGTTCCAGCCACCCCAGCTTCCACTTGTGCCAGCCGAACAGATCCGGCGCGAGCCCGAACTGGCTGCCCATCAGGTCCCAGTCGCCGACGTACGTGTCCCAGTCGCCCTTGCCGTCGACCGGCCGGTGGTAGAGGTCGGGCAGGTCGAAGACGTGGCCGGTCTCGTGGGCGAGGACCAGCCGGTCCGGCGGGTGCTTCTCGAAGACCGTGACGACCCGGCGGACGTCCGTGCCGTCGGCCCGCAGCGGGGTGTCCAGGTTGACGACCTTCGTCGCGTCCGAGTCGACGCCGGGCGCGTCCGGGTCGGCGACGAAGTAGACGACGTCGTAGCGGGAGAAGTCGACCTGGGGATCGGCGGCGGCGAGCGCGTCGCGCAGGTAGGCGGCGCGGTCCTCGGGTTTCCAGTCGCGCTGTATGGCGTACGCGGTCGAGGGTCTCGGCATCCGGATCCAGTGCTTGAGCGGATGCGGGCGCAGGGTGAACTTCCCGTAGGAGGCGCGTTCGAAGAAGCGGCTGGTGGCCGGGAAGTGATCGGCGGTCAGCTGGGCGGGCGTGGTGCGCGGGGCCGCGTCCGGGAAGGACAGGAAGACCATCACCGCGTCCAGCCGGCGGGCCGGGCGCGGATAGGCGGCGTTCCAGGTGTCGAGGCCCTCCGAGTGGTGCGCGTCGGTGCGCTGGAGGGCGCACGGACCGGCAGAGAACGGCTCGGCGACCGAGGGCCCGGTGATCAGCGAGGTCGCGGCGAGGGCGGACAGAGTGGTGCACACGGCGGCGGTGCTGCGCAGTCGGGAACCCCTGAAGGTTTTGAAGGGGAACGGACGCGGCACAGGGACCTCCGGGAGCGGTTCGCGGGACACCGCACCCAGCCTGTGTTGGATTGTCGTACTACGCCCTGTTTGTCTGCCCCAAAAGAGTGAGCCACCCGAAAGGCCGTCAGGCCCGACACCCCCGAACCGCTCACGGAACGTCACAAGTGGTCGGGGACCCCAAGAACCCGCCCAGCTGCGGGCAGAAACGATCTGTCAGAAGTGCCACTCCATCCGGGACACTGGATGGTGGCTGGAAGGCCCTCGGGTCTGCCTCTATGATCGGCACACTTTCCTGCACGGACAGCGATCAAGTGCACTGCGGGAGCTAGCGGTGAGCGGAACGTCCGAAGGGCCGGCGCCCGCGGCAGACCTCGACCGGGGCGCCGTAACAGAGAGTGACATCTTTACGGCTGTTGGTGCCGAACCACCGCCGTACCGTTCGGTCTTCGCGGCCGCACCCCTGGCCATGGCGGTCGTCGACCGCGAGGGGCTGGTCGTGACCGCCAACGACGGCTTCGGCGCGCTGCTCGGCAGCCCCGCCGAGGCGCTGGTGGGCCGGATCGGCGCGGACCTGGTGGACCTGGCGTCCGACGCGCGCACCTGGCACGCCTATCGCGAGGTGCTGCGCGGCCGCGAGGCCCGGCTGCGCTGCACCCGCCGGCTCAAGCACACCGACGGCCAGTCGGTCTGGGTCCAGGTCACCGTCACCCCTCTGCCCGCGCAGGAGGACGGCATCCTGCTCTCCGTCACCGACATCAGCGCCCAGCGCGAACTCCAGGGCCGGCTGCGGCACTTGCAGATGCACGACCCGGTGACCCGGCTGCCCAACCGCACGCTGTTCTTCGAGCGTCTGACGGCCGCGCTGGAGGCGGGGTCGTACGAGGAGAGCGGGACCGGCCGGATCGGCCTGTGCTACCTGGACCTCGACGGCTTCAAGGCGATCAACGACACGCTCGGCCACCGCGTCGGCGACCGGCTGCTCGCCGCCGTCGCCGAGCGGCTCACGCGCTGCGCGGACGAGGCCGGTCACGCCAGAGCCAGCACCCCGCTGGTGGCGAGACTGGGCGGCGACGAGTTCGCGCTGCTGGTGGAGGACTCCACGGGCACGGACCAGTTGGCCGACCTCGCCGAGTCCGTACTGAAGGCCGTGCAGGCGCCGTTCGACCTCGCCGGGCAGCGGCTGTCGGTGTCGGCGTCGATCGGCGTGGTCGAGCGGCACGCGGCGGGCACCACGCCGACCGCCCTGATGCAGGCGGCCGATACGACGCTCTACTGGGCGAAGGCCGACGGCAAGGACCGCTGGACGCTCTTCGACCCGGAGCGCAACGCCCACCGCATGACCCGCCAGGCCCTCGCCTCCACCCTCCGCCCGGCCATCGAGCGCGGTGAATTCGTGCTGGAGTACCAGCCGTTGGTGGGCATGGAGGACGGGCGGGTGAACGGCGTCGAGGCGCTCATCCGCTGGAACCACCCGCAGTTCGGTGTCCTGACGCCGAATCGGTTCATCGGACTGGCCGAGGAGGACGGCTCGATCGTGCCGCTCGGTCGCTGGATCCTGGTCACCGCCTGCCGCCAGGCCCGCCGCTGGCAGTTGGACCACCCGGACGATCCGCCGCTGTTCGTGAGCGTCAACGTCGCGGTGCGTCAGGTCTGGGACTCCGACCTGGTGGCGGACGTCGCACAGACCCTCGCGGAGACCGGACTCGCCCCGCATCTCCTCCAGTTGGAGCTCACCGAGTCGGCCGTGATGGGCTCGGCGGGCCGCCCGCTCCAGGCCCTCCAGGCGCTCAGCGAGATGGGCGTGCGGATCGCGATCGACGACTTCGGCACCGGCTACTCGAACCTGGCGTACCTCAGCCGCCTGCCGGTCTCGGTCCTGAAGCTGGACGGCTCCTTCGTACGGGGCTTCCAGTACGAGGGCCGCAGCGACGAGGCCGCCCCGCCGAACCCCGCCGACGAGGTCGTCGTCGAGGCGATGATCCAACTCGCCCACCGGCTGGGCCTCACGGTCACCGCGGAGTGCGTGGAGACCTCCGCGCAGGCGACCCGGCTGCGCAGCATCGGCTGCGACACCGGCCAGGGGTGGCTGTACTCGCGGCCGGTGTCGCCGGATCGTATCTCCGAGCTGATGGGGGATCAGGCCGTGGGTGATCAGACCTCGGCGGTCGGCAACCCGTAGGCGTCCGCGATCAGTTCGTAGGAGCGCAGGCGCAGTTCGCCGCGGTGGGCGTGCGAGGTGAGCATCAACTCGTCGGCGCCGGTGCGCTTCTGGAGGGCGTCCAGGCCGTCGCGGACCTCCTCGGCGGTGCCGTGCACGATGTTGCCGGCCCAGGACTGGACGAACTCCTCCTCGTACGGGGTGAATTCGTGCTTCTCGGCCTCCGCCGGGTCGGGGAAGAGACCGGGGCGGCCGGTGCGCAGCCGGACCATGTTCAGGGCCGTCGCCCGGACCTGCCGGCGGGCCTCGCGCTCGTCGTCCGCGGCGAGCGCGGAGACGCCGATGAGGGCGTAGGGCTCGTCGAGGACCTCGGAGGGCCGGAAGGACTCGCGGTAGAGGTCGAGGGCCGGGACGGTGTTCTGCGCGGAGAAGTGGTGCGCGAAGGCGAAGGGCAGACCGAGCACGGCGGCCAGGCGGGCGCTGAAGCCGGAGGAGCCGAGCAGCCAGACCGGCGGACGGTGCGGGGACTGGACGCCGCCGGGGGTGGTGGCCTGGATCGGGCCGGGGATCGCGTGGATACGGCGGTAGGGGTGGCCGTCGGGGAAGTCGTCGTCCAGGAAGCGGGTGAGCTCGGCGAGCTGCTGGGGGAAGTCGTCGGCACCCTCGTTCAGGGTGTCGGTGCGGCGCAGGGCGGCCGCGGTGGCGCCGTCGGTGCCGGGGGCGCGGCCGAGGCCGAGGTCGATCCGCCCCGGGGCCATCGCCTCCAGCGTGCCGAACTGCTCGGCGATGACGAGCGGCGCGTGGTTGGGCAGCATGACGCCGCCCGAGCCGAGCCGGATGCGGTCGGTGTGGGCGGCGAGGTGGGCCAGGATCACGGCCGGCGAGGAGGAGGCGACGCCCGGCATGGAGTGGTGCTCGGCGACCCAGTAGCGGTGGAACCCACGGGCCTCGGTGAACCGGGACAGCTCCACGCTGGTCCGCAGCGCGTCGGTGGCGGTACTGCCGGCGCCGACCGTCACCAGGTCCAGTACGGAGAGGGGGACGGGGGCGGTGCCCAGTGCGGTCCCGCGGATCTCGTCTGCCGTCACGGTGGATGCCTCCTGTATTTGGCCGTGCGCTGTTCTTCCGGCGCTAACAGGAGGCACTCTCCGCTTTATTCCCCGGGGTGGTGATCACGCCTGCACAATCGGCTCCCGGGTGAACAGCGTCCCCAGCATCGGCGCGTTCACCCTGCGGTCGGCCAGCCGCAGGCCCTCCCACACCGTGACCTGGTTCGCGGTGAGGACCGGCTTGCCCAGTTCCTTCTCCAGGGCGGGGATGTGGGCCGCCGTGTGCAGGGCCGTGTCCGGGAGGAGGACGGCGTCCGCGTCGGGGCGGTCGGCGTCCCTCGCCAGCAGGAAGACCTCGGCCTCGCCCCAGGTGCCGACCTCCGCCGCCGTGATGATCCCGGCGCCGCGGACCGACGTCACCTCCAGGCCGGCCGCGCCCAGGAACTGGGCGAAGAGGTCCGCCACGTCGTCCGGGTAGGTCGCGCCGACCGCCACCCGCCGCAGCCCCAGCTCCCGTGCCGCGTGCACGAAGGCGAAGGACGTCGAGGAGGCCGGCATGCCCGCGCCGCGGGCGAGGGTGCGGACCTGCTCGTGGGCGCCCTCCCAGCCGTACACGAAGCTGCCGCTGGTGCACGCCCAGACCACCGACTCGGCGCCCGCCATGCGCAGTTCCTCGATGCCCGCCCCGAGCCGCTCGGCCGAGCCCATCTCCAGCAGGGCGTCCACCCGGTGCGCGTCCGTGCCGATGTCGGTGTGGACGACGTCGAGCCGGATGTCGCTGCCGAGCAGCTGCTCGATGCGGGGGTAGTCGTCCTCGGCGGAGTGGCCGGGGTAGAGGAAACCGAGTGCCGTCATGACCTGCCTTCCTGGTGCTGTTCACCGTCCGGGAGTTCCGGCAGTACGGGACCGGAGCGCGCCGCCGGATCGATCAGCGCCTGATACGGCCCCACCGCTCGGGTACCCAGCCGGGCCAGCGCGGCCCACATCGTCACCTGGTTGGCCGAGATCACCGGGATGCGCAGTTCGGCCTCCAGCTGCGGGATGACGTCGTAGGTGGGGAGGTTCGTGCAGCTGATGAACAGGACGTCGGCCGCGCGCCGCACCGCCTTGTGCGCCATGGCGACCACATCGCGGTACGGGACCTTCCAGATGTGCCGGGTCAGGCCCATGTAGACGCAGCCGGTGACCTGTACGCCCGCCTCGGCGACGTACTCCTCCAGCGCGCGCGTCACCGACACGGTGTACGGCGTCACGAGCGCCACCCGGCGTGCACCGAGCGCCGCCAGTGCCTCCAGGAGCGCGCCCGAGGTGGTGACCGAGGGGACGGCGCCCGCGCGCGTCATCGCCGCGCACATCGCCCGCTCGCCGGCGATCCCGCCGACGAAGCTGCCGGAGGTGCAGGCGTAGGCGACGACCTCGGGGGCGATCGCGGTCAGCGTGCGGACCGCGTCGTCCAGCGTCTCGTGCTCGCTGACCAGCCGGGCCAGGTCGAGGCTCACCTCGACCGGCACGTACGGGGTCCGCGTCAGATGCAGCGAGACCTCGTCCGGCACCCAGCGCCACAGCTCGCGGTCGAGCGCGAAGTCGCAGGGGGCGACCACTCCGACGCCGCGCTGCGGCCGTGGTCCACCAAGGAAGGAAACGTCCATGACGGACACCGCCCTCACGGTCAGGAAGTGGTGAGCAACGGACCGTACGCAACGCCCGTGTTGACGAAGGTAGGTTCGGGTGCGAGCGTGGTCAAACCTCGCATGTCAGACGGCCGCCACGCACCCGGAATCGAGCCCTCCTGCATGACCGTCCCCACCCTTCTCGTCCTGGACGCCGAACCCCTCCCCCGCCTCGGCAGACTCACCGGCCGCGCCCGTGTCGAGCACGCGGACGAGTCGACGCTCGCCGAGCTGCTGCCGCACGCCGATGTGCTGCTGGTCTGGGACTTCACGTCACGGGTGGTGCGGAGCGCCTGGCCGGGCGAGGGGCCGCGGCCGCGCTGGGTGCACACGGCGAGCGCGGGCGTGGACCACCTGATGTGTCCGGAACTCGCCGCCTCCGACACGGTCGTCACCAACGCGCGCGGCATCTTCGACCAGCCCATCGCCGAGTACGTCGCCGCCCTCGTCCTGGCCATGGCCAAGGACCTCCCGACGACCTGGACGCTGCAAGCGGAGCGCACCTGGCGGCACCGGGAGTCGCAGCGGGTGGCCGGCACGCGCGCGGTCGTGGTCGGCTCGGGCCCGATCGGCCGGACGATCGCCCGCACGCTCAAGGCCCTCGACATCACCACCGCCCTCGTCGGCCGTACCCCGCACACCGGCATCCACGGCCCCGAGGACCTGGACCGCCTGATCGCCCGCGCCGACTGGGTGATCGCGGCGGCCCCGCTCACCGAGCAGACGTACGGCATGTTCGACGCGCGCCGCTTCGACGTGATGCAGCCCTCGGCCCGTTTCATCAACATCGGGCGGGGCGGCCTGGTGGTCGAGGACGCGCTCGCGGAGGCGCTGGCCAAGCGCTGGATCGCGGGCGCCGCCCTGGACGTCTTCGAACACGAACCCCTCACCCCCGAAAGCCCGTTGTGGCAGGTCCCCGGCCTGATCGTGTCCCCGCACATGAGCGGCGACACGATCGGCTGGCGGGACGAACTCGGCGTGCAGTTCGTGGAGTTGTACGAGCGCTGGGCGGCGGGGCGGCCGCTGGTGAACGTGGTGGACAAGAAACGCGGGTATGTACCTGGGCGTTGATCCCCTGAACCGCCGAACCACCCAGCGCTGGAGGGCAGATGACGGACCTCGACCTCACCGCACTGACCGCCGTACGACTCGTCGAGGGGTATCGCAGGGGCGAGTTCAGTCCGGAGGAGGCGACCCGGGCGGTACTGGAGCGGGCGGAGGGGATCCAGCCGGAGGTGAACGCGTTCGTACGGCTGCTCGCGGACGAGGCGCTCGCGCAGGCCCGGGAGTCGACGGAGCGGTGGCGGCGCGGGGAGCCGAAGGGGCTGGTGGACGGGGTTCCGACGACCGTCAAGGACATCATCCTGCTGCGCGGGGAGCCGACCCTGAAGGGCTCCAAGACCATCTCCGATAAGGGGAGTTGGGGCGAGGACGCGCCCTCCGTCGCCCGGCTGCGCGAGCACGGGGCCGTGTTCGTCGGGAAGACGACGACCCCGGAGTTCGGCTGGAAGGGCGTCACGGACTCGCCGCTGTCCGGGGTGACCCGCAACCCGCACGACCCGTCCCGTACCGCCGGCGGCTCCAGCGGGGGCGCGGCGGCCGCCGTGGCGCTCGGCGCGGGGCCGCTCGCGCTCGGCACCGACGGGGGCGGCAGCGTCCGTATCCCGGCCGCGTTCTGCGGGATCTTCGCGCTGAAGCCGACGTACGGACGGGTGCCGCTCTATCCGCCGAGCGCCTTCGGGACGCTGTCGCACGTGGGGCCGATGACCCGGGACGCGGCGGACGCGGCGCTGCTGCTGGACGTGATCGGGGTGCCGGACAGCAGGGACTGGTCGGCGCTCGACGCGGCGCCGGGGCCGTTCTCGGCGGGGCTGGCGGAGGGCGTCCGCGGGCTGCGGGTGGCGTACTCGCCCTCACTCGGCGGGCAGGTGGCCGTGCAGCCGCAGGTCGCGGCGGCCGTCAGGCGCGGGGTGGAGCGGCTGGCGGAGCTCGGCGCGTACGTCACCGAGGCCGACCCCGACCTCACCGACCCGGTGGACGCCTTCCACACCCTGTGGTTCTCGGGGGCGGCCCGGGTGACCCAGCAACTCGGGCCGCACCAGCGGGAGTTGCTCGACCCGGGGCTGCGGGAGATCTGCGGGACCGGCGCCCGGTACTCCGCGCTCGACTACCTCGCCGCGGTGGACGTCCGGATGGATCTCGGCCGCCGCATGGGCCGCTTCCACGAGTCCTACGACCTCCTCGTCACGCCGACCCTGCCGATCACGGCGTTCGAGGCGGGCGCGGAGGTGCCGAAGGGGTCCGGCTTCCGCCGTTGGACGGGGTGGACCCCGTTCACGTACCCCTTCAACCTGACCCAGCAGCCGGCGGCGACCGTCCCCGTCGGCACGGACGGGGACGGACTGCCGATCGGGCTTCAGCTGGTGGCCGCCCGGCACCGGGACGGACTGGTGCTGCGGGCGGCGCACGCGCTCATGTCGGACGGACGGCTCACGCCCGGCGGAAGCTGAGCGTCTCCCCCGCCGCCCCCGAGCGCCACAGGTCGTTGCAGCCCTCGGCCAGATCGGCGAGGCCCTCGACGACCTGGCCCCAGACGATGCCGGGGACCCAGCCGACGTCGGCGTTGAGCAGGAGGTTGTTGCGCTCGTAGAAGAGAGCCAGGTCGACGACGGTGGTGCCGGCGCGGACCTCGCGGTCGTAGCCGTACGACTTCGTGCCCAGTTCGGTGCCGGCGAAGGAGAAGTAGCAGAGGTCGCCGGGGATCGGGGTGACGGTCGGGTTCTCCAGGGGTGGCTCGGTCGGGGCGAAGGGTGGGAAGAGGGCGTAGATCTCGTTGCGCGCGTATTTCGCGTGGTAGACGTCGCCGCCCAGCGGGAGGGCGTCCCACACGGCCGCGCAGGTGACGGGGGCGCGGTCGTCCAGCAGTTTTGCCGTGCCGGAGACACCGCGCTTGACCAGCGAGACTTCGATGTAGCGGTCAGCCATGCGTTCCATGGTGCATACATCGCATGCTCTCGGGTAGCCGCGCCGCCATGGCTCCACCTATGGGGAACGAGAGAGACACACCTCGGACAACACGCCGGTCGCTGCTCGCGGGGGTGGCGGCGCTCGGTGTGCTGGGGACCGCCGGCTGCAGCCGCGTGGCCACCGCGTCCACCACGGAAGGCGGCGACCTGCTCGAACGGCTGAAGGCGGCCGGTGTCGTACGGCTCGGCATCGCCGGCGAGATCCCGTTCGGGTACATCGACAAGGACGGCGAACTGACCGGCGAGGCGCCGGAGTTGGCCAAGGCGGTCTTCAAACGGCTCGGCGTGGACCGGGTCCAGCCGGTGCCGACCGAGTTCGGCTCGCTGATCCCGGGCCTCAACTCGCAGCAGTTCGACGTCGTCGCGGCCGGGATGTACGTCAACCCCGAGCGCTGCGAGCAGGTCGTCTTCGCCGACCCCGACTACCAGATGCTCGACGCGTTCATCGTGCGCAAGGGGAACCCGAAGGGGCTGCACGACTACGAGGACGTCGTCGCGAAGAAGGCGAAGTTCGCGACCGGGACCGGGTACGCGGAGATCCAGTACGCCGTCGAGGCGGGGTACAAGGAGAGCGACATCCTGATCGTGCCGGACCAGGTGGCCGGGCTGAACGCCGTGGAGGCGGGCCGGGTCGACGTCTTCGCCGGTACGGCGCTCACCACCCGCGAGGTGGTCAGGAAGTCGGGCAAGGCCGAGTCGACCAAGGCCTTCGCCCCGCTCGTCAAGGGCAAACCCCATGTCGACGGCGGCGCGTTCGCGTTCCGGCCGACCGAGACCAGGCTGCGGGACGCCTTCAACGTCGAGCTGCGCAAGCTCAAGGAGAGCGGCGAACTCTTCCGGATCCTGCGGCCGTTCGGCTTCACCAAGGCGGAGATGACCGACCTGACCGCCAAGGAACTCTGCGCCGGAGGGACCGGCTGATGACCTCCGGACTCTGGGAACTCGTACTCAAAGGCATCTGGACCACCGTCCAACTCCTGGTCCTCAGCGGGCTGGTGGCCGCGGCCGTCGCCTTCGGGGTGGGCATCGCCCGCACCCACCGGCTGTGGATCGTCCGCTTCCTCGCGGGCTTCTACACCGAGGTGTTCCGCGGGACCTCCGCCCTGATCATGATCTTCTGGGTGTTCTTCGTGCTGCCGATCGCCTTCGGCTGGCAGCTGGTGCCCCTGTGGGCGGGCACGCTCGCGCTCGGACTGACCTACGGCGCGTACGGCGCCGAGATCGTGCGCGGCGCGCTGAACTCGGTCGACCCGGCGCAGCAGGAGGGCGGGATCGCGCTCGGCTTCACGCCCTGGCAGCGGCTGCGGCTGGTCCTGCTGCCGCAGGCGGTGCCGGAGATGATCCCGCCCTTCTCCAACCTGCTGATCGAGCTGCTCAAGGGCACCGCGCTGGTGTCCGTCATGGGCATGGGCGACCTCGCCTTCAGCGCCAACCTGGTGCGCCTCGCGCTCCAGGAGAGCGCGGAGATCTACACGTACGTCCTGCTGATCTACTTCGTCATCGCCTTCCTGCTCACCCGGGGCATGCGCGGACTGGAACGCAAGCTCAAGGCGGGGCTGGGCAGGCCGGTCGGGCGCACGCCCGAGCAGGAGCTGCGCCGTCCCGAGACGACCGGTGTGGGTGCGGGAGGTGCCCTCGGATGAAATGGGACTGGAGCGCCGTCTCCGACTTCATGCCGAAGTTCTGGGAGGGTCTGCTGGTCACCCTGCAGATCCTGGCCATCGGCTCGCTGATCTCGTTCGCGCTCGGGCTGGTGTGGGCGCTGCTGATGCGCGCACCGACGCGCTGGGTGCGCTGGCCGGTCGGTGTGGTCACGGAGTTCATCCGCGACACACCGCTGCTGGTGCAGCTTTTCTTCTTCTTCTACGTCCTGCCCGAGTGGGGCCTGACGTGGTCGGCACTGACCACCGGCATCTGTGCGATCGGGCTGCACTACTCGACGTACACGATGCAGGTCTACCGCGCCGGCATCGAGGCGGTCCCCGCCGGTCAGTGGGAGGCTGCGACCGCGCTGAACCTTCCGGTGCGGCGCACCTGGACCGCGGTGATCCTGCCGCAGGCGATCCGCCGGGTCGTCCCGGCCCTCGGCAACTACGTCATCGCGATGCTCAAGGACACGCCGATCCTGATGACGATCACCGTCATGGAGATGCTCGGCCGGGCCCGGCTGTTCTCCCAGGAGCACTTCCAGTTCACCGAGCCCCTGACGGTCATCGGCGTGGCCTTCATCCTCATCGCCTGTCCGGCCTCCCTTCTCGTACGAGCCCTGGAGCGACGCCTTGTCCGCTGACACCCCTCTGACGAAAGAGCCCGACGCGGGCGGCAACCCCGCGGTGGACGGCAGCGAGCTGATCCGGCTCGAGCAGGTCACCAAGCGGTTCGGGCAGAACACGGTCCTCGACCGCCTCGACTTCTCGGTGGACTCGGGCAGGCACGTCACGCTGATCGGCCCGTCCGGCTCCGGCAAGACGACGATCCTCAGGCTGCTGATGACCCTCACCAAGCCGGACGAGGGCACCATCACCGTCGACGGGGAGAAGCTCTTCCCCGCGCCCGAGAAGCAGGTCCGCGAGGTCCGCAAGAAGATCGGGATGGTCTTCCAGCAGTTCAACCTGTTCCCGAACATGACCGCGCTGCGCAACATCATGGAGGCGCCGGTCACCGTGCTCGGCCTGCCCAAGGACGAGGCGGAGCAGCGGGCCCGCGACCTCCTCTACCTGGTGGGCCTCGCCGACAAGGCCGACGCCCGCCCGACCCGGCTCTCCGGCGGCCAGCAGCAGCGCGTCGCGATCGCACGGGCCCTCGCCATGCGGCCGCGGGTGCTGCTCCTGGACGAGGTGACGTCCGCGCTCGACCCGGAACTGGTGGCCGGCGTCCTCGACGTGCTCCGCGGCATCGCCCGCACCACCGACATCACGATGCTCTGTGTGACCCACGAGATGAACTTCGCCCGGGACATCTCCGACCAGGTGCTGATGTTCGACTCCGGCAAGGTCATCGAGTCGGGGCCGCCGGAGAAGATCTTCAGCGAGCCCGAGCAGGACCGGACCCGGGAATTTCTCAGCGCGGTGCTGTGACCTCAGGGATTGAACACGGTTCAACCTCCGAGGTCCAGGCCCCGGATCTTACCTTCGGCATATGCCAGAGTGCCGACGTCCCTGTTGAGGGCGGTGGAGCGGGGTCGGAATCTCGTCAACAGCCGCTCACAACAAGCCTCTTGGCCGTTATCTTGGAAGAGATTCGCTGCATGGTATGACGGCCCAGTTGTAGAGCGACCGAGCGCGCAGGGGGAACCGTGGCGCTGAAGCACGAGCCGACCGCGCCGTACCACTCGGCCCAGGACGCCCTGCGCGTCCTGGAGACCGTGGCGCGGCACACCACCGGAGTCGACGACACCGAGCTCGTCCGGCTCACCGGCCTCACCCCGGAGCGGCTGACCACCCTCCTGCGGATGCTGCGCCGCGAGGGTTACGTCGAGCAGATCGCCGACGGGGCGTACGTAACCGGCGACGCCCTCAACCGCCTGAGCTCCGCCGAGGGCCGTGAGCAGGCCCTGCGCGACAAGCTCCAGCGCACCCTGGACCGGCTGCGCGACTCGGTCGGCGCGGCCGTCTACCTCAGCCGGTACGTCGACGGCGAGGTGAAGATCGCCCAGTACGCGGACGGCCCGACCACCCCGGTGGTCAACGAGTGGGTCGACTTCCGCTACTCGGCGCACGCCACCGCGATCGGCAAGAGCCTGCTGGGCCAGCTGGACAACAACGGCCGGCGCGACCATCTCTCCCGCCACAAGATGGCCCGCCTGACCTCACGCACGATCACCAGCGACAAGCTCCTCCTCCACCGCCTGGAGTCCCAGCCGCCCACCGTGCCCCACCTCGACCTCCAGGAGTACGCGGTCGGCACGGTCTGCGCGGCCGTCCCGATCACGGCAGGCTCCGCGGTCGGCTGCCTGGCCCTCTCCCTCCCGGTCGAGGACGCCCACCGCCTCCGCCAGGCCGCCGACGCCCTGAACCGCAACGCGGCCCCGGTCCTGCTCTCCCTGGCCATCTGACCTTGGTCGGAAGCACCCCTCCACACCAGGTAGTATTTTCTTCGTCGCCGCCCACGAGGAACAGCCCAAGTGGTCGGCGAGAGTCATGCGCCGCTAGCTCAGTTGGTTAGAGCAGCTGACTCTTAATCAGCGGGTCCGGGGTTCGAGTCCCTGGCGGCGCACTTCAGAAGGGCCTCTCGTGGGAGCGAGGGGTCCTTCGGCGTTTTCCGGGTGCTGCGAGGTCGGCTGGGGGTCTGGGGGCCCGCGGCGGAGCCGCTAGTGGACACAGCCCCCAGATGGACACAGCATCAGCGGGTCCGGGGGTCGAGTCCCTGGTGGCGCGCCGGTGAAGGGCCTCTCGTGGGAGCGAGGGGGCCTTCGGTGTTTTCCGGTGCGAGTTTCCGGTACGTCGTCTCGCCCGGTGGGCGCCACCACACCGGGTCGGTGCAGTTCAGGCCCTCGCGCCGGAGGAGGGCGCGGTGGATCTTGTTCGTGGCCGTCACCGGCATCCGCTCCAGCACCCGCACGAACCGTGGTGCCATCTTCGTGCCGAGATCAGGCTGGGCGGCCAGGAAGCTCGCGAAGGCGGTCGGGTCGAAGCTCCCGGCGACGGTCGCCATCACCTGGTCCCCGGTCACCGGATCCGGCACCGCGTACACGGCGACGGCGTCGGCCCCCTCGTACCGCGCGAGGATGTTCTCGATCATCGCCGCGGCCAGGTTCTCGCTGTCGACGCGGATACGGTCGTCGGTGCGCCCGGCGAAGTAGAGATAGCCGTCGGAGTCGCGGTAGAAGAGGTCGCCGGTCCAGTACGCCCCGTCCCGCCGCCGCTCGGCCTCCGCGTCCGGGTTGCGCCAGTACCCCTCGAAGGGGTTCGGCCCCCGGTTGACCAGCTCCCCTATCGCCTCGTCCCCGTTCAGCAGCCGCCCGGCCCCGTCGAACACGGCCGCCCGGCGCTCCCGCCCCGTCTCCGGATCGAGTACGACGAGACCGGGCGCCGCCCGCCCCACCGCCCCGGCCGGCGTCCCGGGCGACCACTGCACGGCCGCCCCGCCCTCCGAGGACCCGTACCCCTCCACCAGCCGCACCCCGAACCGCCGCTCGAAGGCCGCCGCGTCGACCGCCCCCGCCTCCGTGCCGAAGCCGAGCCGGAGGGGGTTGTCGCGGTCGTCGTCCCGTTCCTCGGTCGCCAGTACGTACTGCACGGCCCGCCCCACATACGTGAAGTACGTCGCCCCGAACTTCCGCACGTCCGCGAGGAATCCGGACGCCGAGAACCGCCGCCTGAGCGCCACCCCCGCCCCGGCCGCCAGCGCGGGCGCCCAGTCGGCGATCACCGCGTTGCCGTGGAACATCGGCATACAGACGTAGTGCACGTCCTCCCGCCGCACCCCGAACTGCCCCACCAGCGAGGCCCCGGCCGCGGCCAGCCGCCCCTGCGTGCAGATCGCGGCCTTGGGCGCGCCGGTCGAGCCCGAGGTGAAGTACAGGAGCAGACGGTCACCCGGGGCGGCCTTGGAGGCGTCGGGTACCGCGGTCGTATACGGCGCGAGGAGGGCCTCGTATTCCTCGGAGTCGGTCAACAGGAGTCGTACGCCGGGGAGTTCGAGGCTTGTGAGGAGCGGGAGGTGGGTGTGCTCGGTGATGAGGACCCGGCACTCGGTGTGCAGGATGTCGCGGGCGAGTTCGGGGCCGCGGCGGGTGGGGTTGATACCGGCGACGGCGGCTCCGGCGAGAGCCGCCGCGCTCAACCACAGTGGGTATTCAGGGGTGTTGTCGAGCAGGACCCCGACGTGCGGTTCGGCGCCGGGCGGCAGGAGGTCGGCCAGCAGGGCCGCGCGGGCCGCGGCGCCGGCGGCCACCTCGTGGTGGGTGAGGACCAGGTCCTCGCACCACAGGGCCGGGCGGTGGTCGCCCCACTGCCCGGCTACGAGTTCGGCGACCGTGCGCCTTCCGGACTCCCTGGACCCACTGGACTCCATGGGGGCGCACGGTAGTTGACGCACCGTCAGATTGCTACGGCAGCGTCGCCGAGTACCCGGAGTCGTCCGAGCCGGAGTCCATCGTGTGGAAGGTGACCATGAACCCGACGCAGAACACCACCACGACCCCGAGGAAGGCGAGGAGGCCGACGGTCGCCGCCGCCTGCTTCAGCTGCCCCGGCTCGTGGGCGGTGGCGACCACGGTGGGGCCGTCCTGGTAGTAGACGGTGACGAGGTCGCCCTCCAGGACGGTCGCCCGGCCGTCCTCCTCCTCGAAGCGGACCTGCCGGCCGTCGTGGGTGGTGAACTCGTAGACGTGGTGCAGGGTCGTGCGCACATGGGTGTCGTGGCCGCCGCCGTGCGTCGTCGTGAACATCCGCAGGCACCGCCCCTGCGCGGTGAGCCCGCTGTTCCAGGCGCCACGCACCTGCAACCAGCGGCGCAGCACGCGGTACGCCATGAAGAGAGCGCCGGCCATGATCAGGCCGGGCACGAGATAGAACACCACGTCCATGGCTTCCCCCGAGGTCAGGTACTGCTTGGTGCGGTGAACCTACCCTCGGGGAAAGCCGGTTTTGCTCAAGCGATGCTCAGAAAGCGATGCTCAGAAAGCGACGCTCAGAACGTGACGTCCGAGCAGGCGTAGAACGCGTTGCCCGTGTCGGCGATCGTCCACACCGCGACGATCACGTGGTGGCCGCTCAGCCCGGACGGCAGGGTGCCGCTGTGGGAGAGGGTGGCCGGGGGGCGCTGACCGTTGTAGGGGACGGTCAGGAACGGGGTGGTGTTGAGGTCGGAGCGGGCCAGGTTGTGGTTCTGGTTCCAGCCCTGCTTGGTGGCATAGTACTTGAAGTCGGTCGTGGCGTGCATGGCGGTGAACTGCCAGCGGAACGTGTAGCTCTGACCACCCGTCACCTTGGTGGTGGGCCAGGCACCGCCGGACGGGGTGGTCGGCGAGCTGAGCTGGCTGAACCTGCTCACACCGCCGTTGCATATCTGGCCGTCGGCCGGTCCGGCGGCGGGGAAGCCCTTCGGCCCCTCGACGCTCTGCGGCTCCCACTGGATGTCGCCGCAGTTCGTCACGGTGCCGTTCTGGCAGAGCTTCTGCCTGCTGATGGGGAGGTCGGTGTAGCCGTGGCTGCTGGCACCGCCGGCGGAGAACACGAAGGCTCCGGCGGTGACGAGACCCACCACGGCGGCGTAGGACTTGGTCCTTGTGCGCATGCTGCCGCTCCTGAAGAACGTGGGGGAAGTTCCATGAGGCGTGCAGGTCTAGACCAAGTCCCAGATTATTGCCGTTAGTTGACCGTGTCTAGAGAAACGACGTGTCCATACCAATCACGCTCCCTGTTCCCCGCGTCCCGAGCAGAACGCCACCGTCAAGTCCTTCACCAGCGCCTTGCGTTCGTAGTCGTCAAGCTCCACGAGTCCGCGTACGGTCAGCCGGGTCACCGTGTCCTCCACCGAGTCCACGACCGACGAGAGCACGGTCGCCCGGTGCTGGGCGTCCAGCGCGGCGATGCGGCGCCGGTGCATGGCGGCGGCGACCTCGGGGGCGTACTCGACCCGGACCGGTTGCACCGAGAACACCTCCAGGCCGACCGGCGCCGCGTCCGCCGCGACCAGCCGGGTCAGCGCGTCCCCGGCGAGCTCCGCCGAGCCCCGGGTGCCGCCCGGCATCTCGACCGGTACCCGGGCGAGGGCCGCCTCCACGCACTCGCGCAGATACGTCTCGTGGTCCTCGACCCCGAGCACGGCCCGCGCGGTGTCCCGGACCCGCCACACCACCAGGACGACGGCGCGCAGCGCGACCCCGTTGCCGTCGGCGGCCGGCATCGGCTCGCTGCGCCAGTGCCGCAGCCGTACGTCGACGCGGCGACGCAGCAGCAGCGGGTTGACCCACATCAGGCCGGTGCGCCGGACCGTCCCCCGGTAGCGGCCGAACAGGCCGAGCACCCAGGCCCGTCCGGTCCGCCCGCGGGCCAGCCCGCCGAACCCGAACAGACCGAGGGCGCCGGCCCCGGCGTACGCGGCCCACTGGGCGGGACCGAGTCCGGCACCCGCGTACTCCGGCAGCCGCAGCGCCTCCGTCGCGAGCGGCGGCAGAACGCCCGCCCACCAGGAACTGGCCAGACAGCCGGCGACCCCGCAGGCGCCGGCGAGCACGCCCGCCGCCCCGGGCAGCACCCTGGCCGGCCGCTCGGCCAGCTCGGGGTCGACCTGTACGGCCGGGCGGGGCCTGGCCGGCAGCGGGCGGCGGAAGCGGGGCTGCTCACCGGTGCCCTGCCGGCGCCCCACGACGGCGGGCCTGAGCGGCACGGACACCGGGTCCGGGTCGTCACGGAAGAGCAGGTGGACCGGGATCTCCATGGTCGACTCGTTCTGGATGAGCCGACCGGACCGGGCCGGTCCCTCGGACTCGGGCGTCTGCGATGTGGTCGTGGTACTCATGCGTGCCTCCAGCCTCCGCGCCAGATGCGTCACAACGGGTGGGTTCAACGGGTGGGTTCAACAGGTGGGTTCAACAGGTGGGTTCAACGGGCGGGTGGGTCGTCTCGGCGACCGCTCAGGAGAACAGGCGCCTCCAGGTCTCCGGCCCCGGGTAGCCGTCCGCCGCGCCGCCGCGCCAGCCCTGGGCGCGCTGGAAGGCCTCGACGTTGCGCCGGTCCGCCTCGCCCCAGCGCGGCCCCGGCCCGTTCGCGTAGTACTTGCCGAACCCCTTCTTCACCAGCTGCCGCCCCAACTGGGTGACAAAGGCGTTGTTCGCGCCGGGCCGGAACATGCCCCGCCCCGGGTAGCCGGGGACACCGTGCGAGGCGGGCTTCCCGTGAGATGCAGGGGCCGGCGGCCCCGCCGCCCCGGCCGCCGCGATGTCCTTGCCCGTCCCGCTCACCAGCAGGGCCCAGGTCTGCGGCCCGGGCAGCCCGTCGGCGTCCGCACCCCTCCACCCCTGCGCCAGCTGGAAGGCCTGGGTGGCCCGCCGGTCCGCGTCCGACCAGCGCGGACCGGGACCGGAGGTGTAGAAGCGCGCGGCACCCCGCGCGACGAGCATCTGCCCGAGCCGGGTGACGTACTTGTTGTCGGCCCCCGGCCCGAAGTACAAGGCCCCCGGGTACGGCGTCGCGTCCTTCCCGGAGCCGACCCCGACCCCGGTACCGACCCCGACCCCGACCCCGGCACCGGCGCCCGCGCCCGCGCCCGCCCCAGCTCCCGCTCCCGCGCCCGCGCCCGCCCCGGCGCCCGCCGTGTCCGCCGCGAGCCCCTTGTACCGGTAGGCGACATAGCGGTCCGAGTGGCTCCAGTACGCGTACGGGGTGGCCTGCCGGCGGGCGTGCGGGCGGGTCTCCTCGTAGGCGATGTAGTAGGTGTGCGTGTAGTCCGTCCAGCCGCCGAACATGACGACGTGCGAGCCGTTCTCGGGGTTGGCCGGATTGTGGAACAGCAGGATGTCGCCCGGCTGGAGGTCGTCCTTGGGGATGCGCTCCCCGTACTGGTCGAGGCTGCCGGTCCATTCGTTCCCGGGCAGGTTCCAGGCCATCGAGACGAACCCCGAGCAGTCCTGCCGGTAACCGTCCGACCAGTACTCCTCCATGCTGTACGGCACCTGCGCGGCGACCCAGGTCTTGGCCCGCCGGATGATCTCCGCACGGGTGGTGGCCGGCGCCTTGACCGCGTGCGGCGGCCTGGCCGGCTTGCCCGCCGGGCCGTGCAGCGGGGCCTTGCCGCCCTGCGGGGTGGCGGGCTCGTCAGCCGCGGGGACGCCGGGGCCGGGGGGAGCGTGCGGGGCCGCGATCGCCGGTACGGCGTGACCGGCGCCGAGGGCCGCGGAGGCGGCGGCCGCGACGATGAGCGTCCGGTGCGCGGCCGGGTGGCGGCCGGACCGGGAGTACGGCAGGACGCGCCGCCAGTGGGCACAGCCGGGGCAGTCGCAGTCGCTCGCGGGGTCGACTTCCTCGAATACCGGAGTCTCCATGCGATTCCCCTCACACTCCAGGTGGAAATGTCCGCGTTCGTGCACGTCGATCAGTTTCCCAACTGTCTTCCGGACGCGCATTCTGACGGTCCGAATGACGTACGCGGCCACCCCGAACCCCTGGTGACACGGCCCGCCCGCGGTCGGGAGCACCCCCGCGGATCCGGTAGAGTTCCGCTGTCAGCAGGCGCCGCTAGCTCAGTTGGTTAGAGCAGCTGACTCTTAATCAGCGGGTCCGGGGTTCGAGTCCCTGGCGGCGCACAGACAGCAAGGCCCTCCGTGATCACGGGGGGCCTTTGCCTTTGAACCCCAGCGGCTCCGTCAAGGCGGCTGGGGGTCTGGGGGTTATCCCCCAGATGAACACAGCATCAGCGGGTCCGGGGTTCGAGTCCCTGGCGGCGCACCGACAGCGAAGGCCCTCCGTGAGAGCGGGGGGCCTTTTGCTTGGCCGGAACAGGGGGCTCCCCCGGTTTGGCCGGATACTCTCTCGCCATGGCTGCGCGTGACCTTCAGGAGCGGATCAAGAAGCTCATCATCGACCGCAGGCTTCCCTCCGGGGCCCCGCTGCCGACCGAGCCCGAGCTGATGGAGTTCCTCGGTGCGAGCCGGAACTCGGTGCGGGAGGCGCTCAAGGCGCTCCAGGCGATGGGCATCGTGGAGATCCGGCACGGCTTCGGGACGTATGTCGGCCCGATGACCCTGGCGCCGATGATCGAGGGCCTGGCCTTCCGCACGGTCGCCGGGCACTACCGGGGCGAGGACTCCTTCCTCCAGCTGCTGGAGCTGCGCGAGGCGGTGGAGAGCGGGCTGGTCTCCCGGCTCGCGGGGCGGATTCCCGAACGGGACCTCGTTGAACTGGAGGCGCTCGTGGGACGTATGGAACAACAGGCCGCACAGGGAGGTGCCGGCCTGGCCGAGACCGACCGCGCCTTTCACGCCACCCTCTACCGGGGTCTGGACAACGTGCTTCTGGGCGAGGTCCTGGAGGCGTTCTGGGACGCCTTCCACCGGGTTCACACGGATCTGGGCGGCGCACCGCCGGACCACCGGGTCACCTGCCGACAGCACCGGGACATCCTCAACGCGGTGCGGTCCGGCGACTCGATGCGGGCGGAGGAGGCCATAAGAGAGCACTTCGACAACATCCGTACCCGCCTGTCCACAGAGCATCCACAAGACCCCCACAGGCGCCACAATGAACGCGTATGACCGGTAAACACCGCGTTTCGCATCTTGCGATCATGATGAACGCCGTAGAACCCTGTTTTTCAAGATGCTGCGGATACGCGGTAGTTGGGGGTCTAGTAAGCGGTTGCCCGGTCTGCGGGGATAGGGGGCCCCGTTCACGAGGGGATGCCGAGGGGGGCATCATGCAACCGGAAGGTCGCGGTTCCATGTCTATGGGTGTGGAAAGTGTGGTGACTGCGGCCGGTCACTGATACGTCTGTGACGAGTCGAGGGGGACTCGTGCGCGGACGGAAGGAACCGACACAACACGCGGTGACCTGCGTGTGGGGGGATGACTCATGACGTCGACGCCGACGGGCGCCCGGCAGAACTTCGACCCGTCAGAAACCACCCAGCTCAGGGTGCCTTCGCACCGGAACAGCAGCACGACGGGCCAGTTCCGCCGGATCAAGAAGACACTGCCGAGATACGACTACGAGCACTACAGCCGGTTGGCCGGTCCCCTCACCCAGCCCGATCCGAACAAGCCGTACAAGGTGCAGTACCGCTCGCTGCTCTCGCAGGAGCCGCACCGCCTGCGCGCCGCCCTGATGCTGGGCGCCGCGCCCCTGCTCTCGCTCATTCTGCTCGCCTGGCTGCTCCAGCCGGAGCATTGGACCGAACGTGACTATCCCGCGTTCGATTTCCTGCCGGCGCTGGACATCGTGATGCTGGTCTCGATCGGTCTTATCGAGTTCTTCCGCTGTATGAACGTGCTGTCGAACGCACATGCCACCCTGGTCGCCCGCGACCCGGTGCCGGTGGTGCCGGAGACCGGCACGAGAGTCGCGTTCATCACCACGTACGTGCCCGGCAAGGAACCCCTGGAGATGGTCACGAAGACCCTGGAGGCCGCCGTACGGCTGCGGCACCGGGGCCTTCTGCACATCTGGCTGCTCGACGAGGGCGACGACGACGAGGTGAAGGCGGTCTGCGCGCGCCTCGGTGTGCACCACTTCTCCCGCAAGGGAGTCGAGCAGTGGAACCGGAAGAAGGGCCCGTTCCGCGCGAAGACCAAGCACGGCAACTACAACTCCTGGCTCCAGGCGCACGGCGACGAGTACGACTTCTTCGCCTCGGTCGACACCGACCATGTGCCGCTGCCCAACTACCTGGAGCGGATGCTCGGTTTCTTCCGCGACCCGGACGTCGGCTTCGTCATCGGCCCGCAGGTGTACGGCAACTACGACAACCCCATCACCAAGGCCGCGGAGTCGCAGCAGTTCCTGTTCCACGCGCTCATCCAGCGGGCCGGAAACTTCTACGGCGCACCCATGTTCGTGGGTACGTCGAACGCCGTACGAATCAAGGCGCTGAAGCAGATCGGCGGTCTGTACGACTCGATCACCGAGGACATGGCGACCGGCTTCGAGATCCACCGGCACCGCAACCCCGCGACGGGGAAGAAGTGGCGGTCGGTGTACACGCCGGACGTGCTCGCGGTGGGCGAGGGCCCGGGCGCCTGGACCGACTTCTTCACGCAGCAGCTGCGGTGGTCGCGAGGGACGTACGAGACGATCCTGAAGCAGTACTGGAAGGGCTGGTTCTCGCTGCCTCCGGGCAAGCTCTTCAACTACACGATGATGATCATCTTCTACCCGATGTCGGCCCTCAACTGGATCCTGGCGGCGCTGAGTTGTGCGCTCTTCCTGGGCCTGGGCGCCTCGGGTGTGAACATCGACCCGACCGTGTGGCTGATGCTCTACGGCAACGCGTCCGCGCTGCAGATCGGCCTCTACGTCTGGAACCGCCGGCACAACGTCTCGCCGCACGAGCCCGAGGGTTCGGGTGGTGTGGCGGGCATGGTGATGTCCGCGCTGTCGGCACCGATTTACGCGCGCTCCCTCATGGACGCCGTGCTGCGCCGCAAGAGCAAGTTCGTGGTGACGCCCAAGGGCGACTCGGCCAGCCCGGACACCCTGTTCGGGACCTTCCGGATCCACCTGTTCTTCATCTTCGTCTTCGGTGCCTCGATCTCCGCCGGTTTCGCGTACGGGCACTCGCACCCGGCGATGATCATCTGGGCCAGTTTCGCCCTGCTGATCACCGCCTCCCCGATCTTCGCCTGGCGCTACTCGCTGTGGCAGGAGAAGAAGCGGCCGCCGGAGCCGGTCCAGTACGAACCGGCGAGCGCGCCGGCGCCAGCGGGCGCGTACCAGCCGCAGCACCAGGTGCCGGCACAGCACTCGCCGCACGGCACCGGGCACAAGCCCACCTGGGCCGCCTCCGACGGGGCCTCGGGCGAGGGCGGCGACCAAGGCAACGACCAGACGATGCAGATCGCCCTGGGTGGATTTGGGGGACGTAAGGAATGAACGACCGTGCAGGCCACCGCCGGGCCCGTCGACTCGCGATCGGCACGGCGGTGGTGCTCGCGCTGGCCGGGATGAACGGGCCGTGGCTGTACCGCTTCGGGACCGAGAAGTACCACCAGTACCAGATCAACAGACCCGAGTACAAAGCGGACAACGGCCACTGGCAGATCGTCGAGTTCCCCAAGGAGTACCGCCAGGACACCATCCACGCGGCGCTGCTGCGCACCGGCAAGGTGCTCCTGATCGCGGGCTCGGGGAACAACCAGGACAACTTCAACGCGAAGAAGTTCGACACCCGGATCTGGGACCCGGTCAAGGGGACGATCAAGAAGATCCCGACGCCGAAGGACCTGTTCTGCACGGGTCACACCCAGTTGGCCAACGGCAATCTGCTGATCGCGGGCGGGACCAAGCGGTACGAGAAGCTGAAGGGTGACGTCACCAAGGCCGGCGGGCTGATGGTGGTGCACAACGAGAACCCGGACAAGCCGATAACGCTGCCCGCGGGGACCGTGTTCACCGGCAAGGAGAACGGCAAGACCTTCGTGTCGAAGGACCCGGTGCTGGTGCCGCGCGCGAAGAAGGTCTTCGACAAGGCGACCGGCAAGTTCCTGCGCAACGACCCGGGGCTCGGCCGTATCTATGTCGAGGCGCGGCGGAGCGGCACCAAGTACGAGACCGGTACGCAGGACAACTACCGCATCCAGGGCCTGACCGGCACCGACGCGCGCAACACGTACGGCATCGCGCAGAAGCTCGCGCTCGACAAGAAGGACTTCCAGGGGATCCGGGACGCCTTCGAGTTCGACCCGGTCGCGGAGAAGTACATCAAGGTCGACCCGATGAACGAGGCCCGCTGGTATCCGACGCTCACCACGCTGTCGGACGGCAAGGTCCTCAGCGTCTCCGGGCTCGACGACATCGGGCAGCTGGTCCCGGGCAAGAACGAGATCTTCGACCCGGCGACCAAGAAATGGACGTACACCAAGAAGATCCGGCAGTTCCCGACCTACCCTGCGCTGTTCCTCATGCAGAACGGCAAGATCTTCTACTCGGGGTCGAACGCGGGGTACGGGCCGGACAACGTCGGGCGGATTCCGGGGATCTGGGACGTCGGCACCAACCAGTTCACCAAGCTGTCCGGGCTGAGCGACGCGAACGAGATGGAGACCTCCGGGACCGTGCTGCTGCCGCCGGCACAGGACGAGAAGTTCATGGTGATCGGCGGGGGCGGGGTGGGCGAGTCCGCCAAGTCCAGCAACAAGACGCGGCTGATCGACCTGAAGGACGCGAACCCGAAGTTCACCGACGGGCCGACGCTGGAGAAGGGGACCCGGTATCCGCAGGCCTCGATCCTGCCGGACGACTCGGTGCTGGTGTCGGGCGGCTCGGAGGACTATCGCGGGCGCGGCGACTCCAACATCCTCCAGGCGCGGCTGTACAACCCGTCCTCGAACTCCTTCGAGCGGGTGGCGGATCCGCTGGTGGGGCGCAACTACCACTCCGGGTCGATCCTGCTGCCCGACGGGCGGGTGATGTTCTTCGGGTCGGACTCGCTGTACGGCGACAAGGCGAACACCAAGCCGGGCAAGTTCGAGCAGCGGATCGAGATCTACACGCCGCCGTATCTGTACCGGGACTCGCGGCCCTCGCTCTCCGGCGGGCCGCAGACCATCGCGCGGGGCGGATCGGGGACGTTCACGTCACCGCAGGCCTCCGCGATCAAGAAGGTACGGCTGATCAGGCCCAGTGCGTCGACCCATGTGACCGATGTCGATCAGCGGTCGATCGCACTGGACTTCAAGACGTCCGGCAACAAGATCACGGTGACCGTGCCGAAGAACAAGAACCTTGTTCAGTCGGGGTGGTACATGATCTTCGTGGACGACGACCAGGGGACGCCGAGCAAGGCGCAGTGGGTCAAGGTGCCGTAGCCGTCGGCTACTTACTGGCCTTGGCAAGGGCGAGTGCGTAACTCGCCCACCACTGGCCCGCCTTGGGCCCGCCCTTGCACGTCCCGTCCGACTCCCCCGGCCGCTTGACCCACAGGTACGCGTCCACCAGCGGGTCCGCCGTCTTCGTCGTCGGGGTCTCGCCCAGGGCGCGGCCCGGGGGGTTGCACCAGCGTTCGTCCTCGTCGCCGCCCGTGTAGGGGCCGTTGCCGTTGCGGCTGGTGTCGATGACGAAGTGTTTGTTGCCGACCTTCGACGAGAGTTCCTTGCCGTAGGCGATGGAGTCCTCGGTCGAGTAGAAGTTGGAGACGTTGACCGCGAAGCCGTCCGCCTGGGCGATGCCCGCCCACTGGAGCGGCTGGAAGATCTGGTCGGGGTGGCCCCAGCCCGCGTTGCCCGCGTCCAGGTACACCTTGGTGTTCTTCAGGGACTTGAGCTTGGTGATAGCGCCCTTGAGGAGGTCGTAGCGCTCCTCGTGGAACTCGTCCGGGGTGCAGCCGTCCACCAGGTGCAGTACGGCGTCCGGTTCGAGGACGACCGTCGCGGGACGGTCCCCGATGCCCGCGGCCACCCCGTCGATCCACTCCCGGTACGCGTCGCCGTCGGCCGCGCCGCCCTGCGAGTACTGGCCGCAGTCGCGGTGCGGGATGTTGTAGAGGACGAGCAGAGCCGTGCGGCCGACCTTGTCGGCGGCCTCGGTGAAGCCCTGCGCCTCCTTCTGAGGGTTCTCCGGCCCGATCCACTCGCCGGTCGGCTGCTCGGCGATCTTGCGGATCTGCTCGGCGTCGGTGTCCTTGCCGGACTTGGCGTACGCGGCGACCTGGCGGGCCGCGTTGCCGTCCGGGTTGACCCAGAACGGGTCGCTGCTCCTTGGCTGTTGGGTGATCTTCGCGCCGGCGTTCTTGTCGCCGTCGCCCCCCGAGGAACACCCCGCGATCAGCAGCGCCGCCCCCAGCACCGCCGTGGAAGCACGCATCGCGGCCCCCCTGCTGCCGTACATCCAACTCCCCCTTGGGTGCACCGGTCCAAGTCTCAATCCTGACATACACCCCGTGGCGCCCACGAGGTCGCCCACGCCTTGTCGGAGAGCTGTTACAGCACAGAGGGTAGGGGTAGGCGCACAACGGGCCGGGAGCGGGCGGGCAGGGAAGGGGATGCGCTGTCATGCACCACACGACCCGGGAACTCAGGCTGGCCACGGCACTGGTGGAGGCCGCCGACACGCTCGCCGACGACTTCGAGGCCCCGGAGCATCTGCGGCGGGTGGCCGACCAGTGCGTGGATCTGCTGGCCGCGCGGGCCGCCGGGATCATGCTCGTCGACGGCGACCGGTCGGTGTCCCTGGCCGGCAGCAGTCGGCAGCAGGAGGTTGCGCTCGACCTGCTGCGGACCCAGCACGGCGGCGGGCCCTGCGTGGAGAGCTACGGCTCCGGGCTGCCCGTGCCGCCCGTCTCCATCAGGGTGGCGCATGCCCACGCCCGCTGGCCGGACTTCACCGCGGCTGCGCTCGGCCACGACATCGCGTCGACCTTCGCAGTGCCGATGCGGCGCGGCGGGACGCTGTTCGGCGCGCTCAACGTGTTCGCGCCGACGCTGCCCGACGACTCGCCGTCCGGCTCCGACTCGGAGGTGCTGCTGGCCCAGGTGCTCGCCGACGCCGCGGCGCTCGGGCTGCACAACCGCCACCAGTACACGCGATACCGCACCCTGAGCGGGCAGTTGCAGCAGGCGCTCGCCAGCCGGGTGCGGATCGAGCAGGCCAAGGGCATGCTCGCGGAGCGCTGGGGCACGGCGGCAGACCGGGCGTTCCTGGCGCTGAGGCAGTACGCGCGCCGGCGTCAACTGCCGCTGGACGAGGTGGCGCGGGCCGTCATCGCCGGGCTCGCGGACGACGCGGAACTGCGCCGGGAGGCGCGGGAAACGCCCTGAAGCAGGTCCCGGAGTGGTCCCGGAGCCGTCCGGGAGGGGTACGGGAGCGGTCCGGGAGTCACGGACCACCTGGGCATATGACAGAGAGCCACCGTAGTGGAACCTGGCGTCAAACACCCCCTAGGCTCCGGCGCTCATCCGTTCTAGAGTCTTCTCAGACGGCCCCAGCCCCCGGTCAGTGGTTCACCAACTGTGGCTCACAAACCTCCCGCGCCCGTCGCCGGGTTACTCCCGCAACCCGTGCGCGCGCGGTTGAGGACCAGCCCGGTCGGCGGCTTCGGGGGGAGCGAGCCGTCGACCGGGCCAGGTGCCCGAGCCCTCCGGGGGAGACGGGAATTTGACGACAGGCTCTAGAGACCGGTTCCGGTCAGGTACGCCGACACGATCACGTTCGCCGTGTAGCCGCGGCTGGCGCGGTCGAAGGTGCCGCCGCAGGTGATGAGCCTCAACTCGGCCCGCCCGGACCGGCGTTGGCCGTATGCCTGGCGGGCGTCGAAGCGTTCGCGGGTCAGCACCTGTACGTCGTCGACGGTGAACTCGGCGACCCTGCCGTCGTCGCGGACGACGCGGACGGTCTCGCCGGGCTTGAGGGCGCTGAGTTTGTAGAAGACGGCGGGCCGGGTCTCGGTGTCGACGTGCCCGACCAGCAGCGCGGTCCCGGCCGCCCCGGGTTTCGCCCCGGCCGCGTACCACCCGACAACGCCCGCCTGGTCGAAGGGCGGCGGATCGATCGCCCCCTGCCGGTCCAGCCCCCGGGCGACGACGGGCGCCTGCACCCCGAGGTCGGGAATGTCCACGCGCTGCGGCAGCGCGTCCCCCAACGGCCGTACAGCGGGCGGCAGTTCGGCCTCCGGCGGCCGCCCGACCGCGGCCATGTCCCCGGTGGCGGGCGCGGATATCCCCTGCCGCACATCGGTCACCTGTCGCCCCCACAGCCACAGCCCGAGCAGCAGCACGGCCCAGGCCAGGCCCATGAGGAGCCGGCCGGACATGGAGGTGCGCTCACCCTCACCCATGCCCGCTCACTCCGCCCTGCGGCTCCGGCGCCCGCTGAGCAGGGCCACCGCGACCGCGGCCACGCCGGCGAGGATCACTCCGGTCACCGCGTGCGCCGTGCCGGGGCCGTCCGCGCGGGCGTCGACCGAGGCGAGGTGGGCGGTGCCGCCGCCGCCCGCGTGGACAGGCGCGACGGGAGAAGCGGGCGTGGAGGGCTGCGCCCCTTTGGCCACGACCGTGATCCTGCCCTTGATCTCGAAGTCGGCGCAGCTGATCTTCACGTCGTAGGAGCCGGGTTCGGCCGTGGAGCGAACCTTGGTGTCCCCGGCAAGGGTGCCGTCGACTCCGGCGAGCCGTGCGTCCGCGACGAAGGCCGCCGAGACCGCGGTGGCCGTCTTGCCGGAGCAGCCGGTCACCCGCAGCGCGACGTCGGCACCGGCGGCGGGGGACGACGGGGTCACCGAGACACCGCCTCCGCCGCCACCTCCGTCGGCCGCGTGCGCGTGCGCCGCCGGGAGGACGGCGGCCGTGGCGGCCAGGAGTCCGGTACAGAGAGTTCCGGTACAGCGAGTGAGGCGAAGTGAGCCCATCGTGAAACCTCCAGATATCTGGAGGCTCCCCCGCGGCCGGGGGCCCCGCATCCTCAGCGGGGCCTCACTGCTCCGTACGGGTCCCGAAAGGTTTCACGCCCGCTCGGACACGACCGCTCGGACACGACCGCTCGGACACGACCGCTCAGACCCGGTCGACGAGATCCGCGATCGAGTCCACGATCTTCGACGGCCGGTACGGGAAGTCCTCGACCTGCTCCGGCCGGGTCAGCCCGGTCAGCACCAGGAAGGTCTGCATCCCGGCCTCCATGCCGGCCAGCACGTCGGTGTCCATGCGGTCGCCGATCATCGCGCTGGTCTCGGAGTGGGCGCCGATCGCGTTGAGCCCGGTCCGCATCATCAGCGGGTTCGGCTTGCCCGCGAAGTACGGCTGCTTCCCGGTCGCCTTGGTGATCAGCGCGGCCACCGCGCCGGTCGCCGGCAGCGGACCCTCGGTGGAGGGGCCGGTCTCGTCCGGGTTGGTGCAGATGAAACGGGCGCCGCCCTCGATCAGCCGTACCGCCTTGGTCATGGCCTCGAAGGAGTACGTGCGGGTCTCGCCGAGGACGACGTAGTCGGGCTCGTGGTCGGTGAGGATGTACCCGATGTCGTGCAGCGCGGTGGTCAGGCCGGCCTCGCCGATGACGTAGGCGCTGCCGCCCGGCCGCTGGTCGTCCAGGAACTGGGCGGTGGCCAGGGCCGAGGTCCAGATGGACTCGACCGGCACGTCCAGCCCCATGCGCTGGAGCCGGGCGTGCAGGTCGCGCGGGGTGTAGATGGAGTTGTTGGTCAGCACGAGGAAGGGCTTGCCCGACTCGCGGAGCTTCTTCAGGAAGGCGTCGGCGCCGGGGATCGGTACGCCCTCGTGGATGAGCACACCGTCCATGTCGGTGAGCCACGACTCGATGGGCCTGCGTTCTGACATGTGCGGGATCTCCTGCCGTACGCATGTACGCGGTGCTGCGTGGGGCCCACCCTAAACAGTGGCCGGATCTTGAGGGAATGGCCCACTTCCGGTTGTTTCCCGCGGCGGGGTTCAGCGGCGCCGGCGTCGCGCCAGCAGGAGCACGGTGCCACCGAGGAGGAGCCCGGCGGCGGTGGCGGTGAGGGTGGGGGCGGTGAGCCCCGTGCGGGCGAGTTCGTCGGCGAAGGGGAGGGGCCGGTCGGGGCGGGTGGGGCGGTGCCGGTGGGGGTGGTGTCGGGGAGCGGGGCGTCGGAGACGCGGAAGCGGTAGTCGTTGGACTGGCCGACCCAGTCGCCGTCGTCGTCGTGGCGCTGGACGACGGCCGCGTTGACGGTGACCTCGTTGGGTACGGCGCCCGAGGTCAGCGCGAGGCGGACCTTGACGGTGAGGGTCTTTCCGGGGCCGACGGTGAAGCCCGGGAAGCCGTCGTCGAAGGCTCCGACGAGCTCGGCCTCGTCCGTCGGCTCGAAGTGGACGGGGTGGGTGCGCGGACCGTCGTAGAACTCCAGGCGCGGCTGGGACGGTTTCAGGGCGCGTTTCGCGTCGACGAGCACGACGACCGGGTGGATGGCCGCGCAGGTGCGGGTGGTGGTGTTGGTGAGGTCCAGATACCAGGTGCCGTATCCGCCGCCGGCCTCGTAGTCGGCGGGGGCGTCGTGGATGCGGGTGGTGAGGGGGAAGCCGCGGCCGTCCGGCGCGGCACAGGTGGGGGCGGGGGCCGCGGACGCCGGGGGCGGTACGGGGAGGAGGGCGGCGGCGGCTGCGGCCAGGCAGAGGAACGTGGGCTTGGACAGTCGCATGAACACATAACCCTGTCGGGTGCGGGGCGGGATGGGGGGCCGCCGCACCGAGGGGCGCGTAAGTCCGCTCGATCGGCCGCAAGTCCGCTCGATCGGCCGCGGCTCCCCTCGATCGGCCGCGGCTCCCTCCGCTCGGCGCACCCGCGCCCGCGCCCGCGTCAGCCCTCCGCCCGCCCGAACAGCGGCGCCAGCAGCAGCTGTGCGGCGCCCTCCGCGACCTCGCCGGGCGCGAGCCGCACCGGCACCGGGGCCTCGCCTACGCGCCGGGCACGTTCCTCCAGGACGGCGGCGACCCCTCGTACGAACACGTCCGGATCGGCCGCGATCGTGCGGCCGCCCAGCAGTACGAGGTCCACGTCGAGCAGCGCGACCAGGTTGCCGGCGCCGGTGCCGAGGACGCGTGCCGCCTCCGCCAGGTCGTCGCGGGCCGCGGCGGCGAGGCACAGGGCCTCCACGCAGCCGCGGTTGCCGCAGGTGCAGGGCGGCCCGTCCAGCTGGACGACCTGATGCCCGAACTCGCCCGCCCCGGTCCGCGCACCCCGATGCACGGCACCCCCGATCACGAGCCCGGCCCCGAGCCCCGTACCGAGATGCAGATACGCGAAGGAGCCGCCCTCCCCTCGCACGGCCAGCCCCAACGCCGCCGCATTGGTGTCCTTGTCGACGACCACCGGCACCCCGAGCCGCCGCACGAGCGCGTCCCGCAGCGGAAAGCCGTCCCACTCGGGAAACCCGGTTACGCGGTGGAGGACACCGAGGGTGTGGTCGAGGGGGCCGGGGAGAGCGACGCCGACGCCGAGGAGGGGGGCGGCGCCGGGGGCTTGGGCGTGGGCGTCGGCGTGGGCGGCAGCAGCAAGGCCGGGAGCGTGGGCCGCGGCAACAAGGCCGGCACCGGGAGCCTGGGCAGCGGCAGCGGCAGCGGCAGCGGCAGCGGCAGCGGCAGCGGCAGCGGCAAGGCCAGCACCGGGAGCCCGGTCGGCGGCAGCAAGGCCGGCACTGGCGACCTGGGCGGCAGCAGCAAGGTCGATGCCGGGAGCATGCGCGGCGGCAGCAAGGTCGGCGCCCGGCGTGGGGCTCGCAGCGGGAGCCCGGTCGGCGCCGGAAGCGACGCCCGCGGGAGCAGCGCCAACGGCCACGGCACCTTCGCCGGCCCCACCCACGCCCAAACCCTCCGCCTCCCCCGCGACCGCGACCACCTCCACCAAGGCCTCCACCTCCCCCGCGACCACCTCCACCACGGCCTCCGCCCCCGCCCCCAGATCCACGGACGCCCGCCGCTCCCTCACCACCGCGCCCGTCAGGTCGACCAGCACCACCCGCACCTCGTCGCGATCCAGGTGCACCCCCACCGCATGCCCCGCCTCCGGCACCAGCCGCAGCACCGTCCGCGGCTTGCCCCCCGTCGACGCCCGCCGCCCCGCCTCCGTGGCGAGGCCGTCGGCCCGCAGCCGGGCGGTGATCTTGCTGACGGCCTGCGGGGTGAGCCCGGTCCGCTCGGCGAGTTCGAGGCGGCTGATCCCGTCGGCGCCCGCCGTACGCAGCAGATCCAGCACCAGCGCCGTGTTGTGGCTGCGCAGGCCGAGCAGATTCACGCCACCGACCACGTCCGAGCCCGGACCCGCACCCCTCACGACCTGCCGCCCTTCCATCCCGACCGCGCTTCCCTCGGCCCCCATTCTCCCCCGCACTTGCACTTTGGCAACAGCGTTGCGAAAGTGGGGCGCATGACTGGTACGACTGGCACGCCCGGCACTCCCCTCCGCGTCGGCCTGATCGGCTACGGCCTCGCGGGCTCCGTCTTCCACGCCCCGCTGATCGCCGCCACCGAGGGCCTGCACCTCGACACGGTGGTCACCTCGAACCCGGAGCGGCAGCAGCAGGCCCGCGCCGAGTTCCCGGACGTGCGCGTCGCGGCCACGCCCGAGGAGCTGTTCGACCGCGCCGCCGAGCTGGACCTGATCGTCATCGCGTCGCCCAACAAGACGCACGTCCCGCTGGCCACCGCCGCCCTGAAGGCCGGCCTCCCGGTCGTCGTCGACAAGCCGGTCGCCGGCACCGCGGCCGAGGCCCGCGAGCTCGCCGCCCTCGCCGAGGAGCGCGGCCTGCTCCTCTCCGTCTTCCAGAACCGCCGCTGGGACAACGACTTCCTCACCCTCCAGCGCCTGCTCGCCGAGGGCGAGTTGGGCGACGTATGGCGGTTCGAGTCGCGGTTCGAGCGGTGGCGGCCGCAACTCAAGGGCGGCTGGCGCGAGTCCGGCGACCCCGCAGAGATCGGAGGTCTGCTCTACGACCTCGGCAGCCATGTCGTCGACCAGGCGCTGACCCTCTTCGGCCCGGTCAGTACCGTCTACGCCGAGGCGGTCGTCCGCCGCGCCGGCGCCGAGACCGACGACGACACCTTCTTCGCCCTCACGCACACCAACGGAGTCCGCTCCCACCTCTACGTCTCCGCGACGACCGCCCAACTCGGCCCGCGCTTCCGGGTCCTGGGCTCGAAGGCGGGTTACGTCAAGTACGGCCTCGACCCCCAGGAAGCGGACCTGCGGGAAGGCCGGCGGCCTGGTGCCGGCTGGGGTGCGGAGCCCGCGGAGCTGTACGGCCGTATCGGCGCCGGCGAGTCCCCGATCACCGGCGGCGGCACCGTCGTACCCACCCTCCCCGGCGACTACCCCGCGTACTATGCGGCCGTGAACAGGGCCCTCAACGACGGCGGTCCCAACCCGGTGACCGCTCTGGAGGCGGCCGCCGCCCTCGACGTGATCGAGGCGGCCCACCGTTCGGCCCGCGACGGAGTGGCGGTGACGCTGTGACGCACAACACCGAGATCACGCCCAAGTTCCACCCGGAGATCACTCCGTCCCTGGAGGAGCTGGAGGGGCAGGAACGGCGCCTGGTCTTCAGTCAGTTCACCTACGAGGACGCGTGGGCCCTCGGCTCGCTCCTGGTCGACCTGGCCCGTGAGCGGCAGGCGCCGGTCGCCGTCGACATCCACCGCGCGGGCCAGCAGCTCTTCCACGCCGCACTGCCGGGCTCCGCGCCCGACAACGACGCCTGGATCGCCCGCAAGCGCCGGGTCGTCGAGCGCTACGGCGAGGCGTCCTACCTGGTCGGCCACCGCTTCCGCGCCAAGGGCACGACCTTCGAGGACTCCTCCCGCCTCGACCCCGACGAGTACGCGGCGCACGGCGGTTCCTTCCCGATCAACGTCGAGGGCGTGGGCGTGATCGGCGCGGTCACGGTCAGCGGCCTGCCCCAACTCCAGGACCACCGCTTCGTGGTGGAGGCGCTGGAGGAGTTCCTCAAGCGCTGAGCCCACCGATACATCGAGGGGAAGATCCTCGCGCCCCCTCCGGTTGACATCGCCGTACAGCACGGATGTACGGCACACCGACCGGAGGGAACCCGCCCCGTGAGTGACACCCTGAAACGATCCGTCGGCCGCTACGGCATCTGGAGCGTCGCGCTGCGCTCGGAGGACCCGTCCCGCCGCACCGAACTCGCCGAGACCGCGGCCGAGTTGGAGCAGCTCGGCTACGGCGCCGTCTGGCTGGGCGGCAGCAGCGCCGCCCGCCACGCCGTTCCGCTCGTCGAGTCGACGTCTCGTCTCGCCGTCGGCACCAGCATCCAGTCCATCTGGCAGTACGAGGCGGCCGAGAGCGCGGCGGGCTTCGCCGAGCTGGAGTCCGCCCACCCCGGCCGTTTCGTGCTGGGCCTCGGCGTGAGCCACGCCAAGTTCGCGGACCAGTACCGGCGCCCGTACTCGGCCCTGGTCGCCTACCTCGACGCCCTCGACGAGGCCGGCGTCCCCGCCGACCGCCGTGTGCTGGCCGCGCTGGGCCCGAGGACCCTGCAGCTCGCCCGCGACCGCTCGGCGGGCTCGGTCCCGTACCTGGTCACCCCCGAGCACACGGCCCACGCCCGCGAGATCCTGGGCGAAACCCCGCTGCTGGCCCCCGAGTTGAAGGTAGTCCCCGAAGCGGACCCGACCCGGGCCCGCACCATCGCCCGCGACTACCTGGCCATGTACCTGGCCCTCCCGAACTACACCAACAACTTCCTCCGCCACGGCTTCACCGAGGAGGACCTCGAGGAGGGCGGCAGCAACCGCCTGGTGGACGCGGTCTTCGCCTGGGGCGACGAGACGACGGTCCGCACCCGCATCGACACCTTCTTCGAGGCGGGCGCGGACCACGTGGCCCTACAGGTGGTGAACGGCGGCGACCGCAACACGCTCCCGCGAGAGGAATGGCGCAGGCTGGCCGATCTGCTGAAGTGACCCTTTACCGCTGACTTTCAGGCGTCCTTGAGTTCCTGCCGCTGCCGCCCAAGCCCGTCGATCTCCAGCTCCACCACGTCCCCTGCCCGCAGGAAGGGCTTGGGCTCAGGCTGCCCCAGGGCAACCCCCGCCGGCGTACCGGTGTTGATGACGTCGCCGGGGTACAGCGTCATGAACTGGCTGACGTACCGCACCACTTCCCCCACCGGGAAGATCTGCTCGCCCGTCGTCCCGTCCTGCTTCAGCTCCCCGTTGACCCACAGCTTCATCGACAGCCCCTGCGGATCGCCGACCTCGTCCGCCGTCACCAGCCACGGCCCCAGCGGATTGAACGTCTCGCAGTTCTTCCCCTTGTCCCAGGTCCCGCCACGCTCGATCTGGAACTCCCGCTCCGACACGTCGTGCGCCACCGCATACCCCGCGACATGCCCGAGCGCCGCCTCCGCCGACTCCACGTACCGCGCCGTACGCCCGATGACGACCGCGAGTTCGACCTCCCAGTCGGTCTTCACCGACCCGCGCGGAACCAGCACCGTGTCGTTCGGCCCGACCACCGTGTCCGCGGCCTTGAAGAAGATCACGGGCTCGGCGGGCGGCTCGGCCCCCGTCTCGCGCGCGTGGTCGTAGTAGTTCAGCCCGATGCACACGACCTTGCCGATCCGCGCGAGAGGCGGCCCGATCCGCAGCCCGGCCGCGTCCAGCACCGGCAGTTCACTGCCCGCCCCGGCGGACCGCACCCGCTCCAGCGCGGCGTCGTCGGCGAGCAGCGCTCCGTCGATGTCGTCCACGACACCGGACAGATCCCGCAGGACCCCGTCGGCGTCGAGCAGCGCAGGCGTCTCCGCACCGGCCGTACCGACTCGCAGCAGCTTCATGATCACAATCTCCCTCGATCGCGGGGCATCCTCCGACGGGTGCAGCCATCGGATGACTGGTCGATCCTCCAAGCTCGACGTCCATCCCGCAATACCCGGTTCACGGACTGGACCGACCCCACCCCACCGTGGACGTCCTCTCCCCCGGAACTAGACCGTCGTCCCGATCGGCTCCAGCAACCGCCTCGGCGCGAGCAGCGCCCGGCTGACCGGATCGGCCGGTTCCGGGTCGAGTCCCGGCCCCGGCACCATCAGCACGTCCGCGACCGGCACGACCTTCCCGCAGGCCGGGCATTCGCCGTACGGGCCGAGCTCCGTGCCGCAGTCGACGTGTTCGAAGCGGCGCCGCTGGGCCTCGTCGAAGTGCTCGCGACCCCAGAGGCCGAGGGAGCGCAGCGTCGGGAACAGGGCGATGCCGCGCTCGGTGATGACGTACTCCTCGCGCGGCGGCGACTCCTGGTACCGGCGCTTCTCCAGGATCCCCTCCGCCGTCAGCGCCTGGAGGCGGGCGGCGAGGACCGCACGCGGGATGCCGAGGTGGACGAGGAAGTCGTTGTAGCGGCGGACGCCGTAGAGGGCGTCGCGGATGACCAGCAGGGTCCACCGCTCGCCTATGACCTCCAGCGCGCGGGCGATGGAGCAGTCCTGTGACGCGTAGTCCTTGCCCAGTGCCATGCCGTCCACTGTAACCACTTTTCCCGCGGTTGGTTCAATGACCGAACCCATGGTGTTAGAGTCCAGGCATGACTAGGTTCAATGAACGAACCCAACCGCGAACTCAATCACGAACCCAGCCCGTCCTGGAGGCCGAGCCCAAGCCGGCCCCCCAGGCCGAGGCGCCCCCGCACCCGCGCGCCACGCTCGCCCTGACCAGCGCGGCCACCGCCGTGACGCTGATGACGTACACCGCCCCGATCATCACCCTCCGCGACACCGCCGCCGACCTGCACACCTCGCTCTCCGCCCAGGCCTGGCTCATCAACGGCACCCCGCTGGGCCTCGCCGCCCTCCTCCTGGTGGCCGGCAGCCTCGCCGACGACTACGGCCGCCGCCGGATCTTCCTCCTCGGCACCCTCACCCTGGGCATCACCACGGCGCTCGGCGCCCTCGCCTCCACCACGCTCCAGTTCACGCTCGCCCGTATCGCGCAGGGCGCGGCGAGCGCGGCGATCCTCGCGAGCAGCCTGGGCCTCCTGGTCCATGCCTTCCCGACCCCGCGCGGCCGCCTGCACGCGACCGGCGTCTGGGGCGCCTTCGTCAGCGGCGGCATAGCCCTCGGCCCCCTGCTGGCCGGCGCGATGCCCGACTGGCGGGTGGCATACGGCGTCCTCGGCGCCGCCGCGCTCCTGGTGGCCGCCCTCGCGCCCCGCCCCCTCGCCGAGTCCCGTTCACCGAGGGGCGGGCGCCCCGACATCCTGGGCGCGCTGACCTTCGGCCTCGCCCTGGTCTCCCTGGTCGCCGCCCTCACCCTGGGCCGCGACGGCTGGCTGCGCACCGAGGTGGGCCTGCTGTTCCTGGCGGCCGTGGTCCTGGTGGGCGTGTTCACCCTCGTGGAACGCCGCACCACGACCCCGATGATCGACCTCTCCCTCCTCCGCCGCCCGGGCTTCCTGGCCTCCTCCGCCGGCGGGCTGTTCACCGGCCTCGCGGTGATCGGCCTGTTCAGCTTCCTGCCGGTGCTGTTCCAGCAGGTGCTGGGCCTGTCCCCGATGGACACGGCCTGGCTCTTCCTCCTCTGGTCCGGCCTCTCCTTCACGGTCGCCCTTCAGGCCAAGCGCCTCGCGGGCCGCGTCCCACCCCGCCACCAACTCGCCGTCGGCTTCGCCCTGCACGCGGCCGGCGTCCTGACCATGCTCGGCGCGATCGACTCCGGCTCCTGGCACCGCCTGCTGCCCGGCCTGGTCCTCGGCGGCATCGGCAGCGGCCTGCTGAACGCCGCGCTGCCCCTGCTCTCCGTCGAGTCGGTACCGGCCGCCCGCGCGGCCATGGGCTCCGGCGCCCAGCAGACCTTCCGCTACATCGGCTCCTGCGCCGGCGTGGCCCTGACCATCGCGATCGTCACCTCCACGAAGGCCGGCCTCGGCCACGGCGCGAACACCGCCCTGCTGGTCTCGGCGGGCCTGTCCCTGCTGGCGGCGTTCGCGGTACTGGTCCTGCGGGAGCGGGCGTGACCGGATCGGATCGGCTCCCGCTCACCGGGGCCGCACCGAGACGAGCTTCCCCCACACCACCAGCCGGTACCTGGACGTGAACTCGGGAGTGCAGGTCGTCAGCGTGATGTAGTACCCGGGCGCGCTGTACCCGTACCGCGGCTTGACGGTCGACCGCGGGACGGACCGGATGACCCCCGAGTCCCGCGCCGAGGTCTGCGGCAGCGTCTTGTCGACGACGTACGTATAGGTCGCACTGCTCGTCTCCACCTCCACCACGTCCTTGGCCCGCAGCCGGTTGATGTACCGGAACGGCTCCCCGTGCGTGTTCCGGTGCCCGGCGAGCGCGAAGTTCCCTGCCTGGCCCGGCTGTTGGCTGCCGCGGTAGTGGCCGACGTACCCCTTGTTCAGGACGTTCTGCTTGCTCACCCCCTCCGCGACCGGGACGCGCAGACCGAGGCGGGGAATGGTGAGGATGGCGTAGGCCTGGGACCAGGAGGGGCTGGACCGCCGTACGGTGGTGGCCTGTTGACGGTCACGGCCACCACTCTTCTTGTACGGCGACGGGGACGCCGTGGGCACGGACGTACTCGAATCTCCGCCGCCCGTACCGGAGTTGCCGTCACCCCACTCCCGCTCCAGCGCCTCCACCTTGCGCTCGGCGCCGCGCCGGGCCTCCCGGTTGGTCCACCACAGCTGATGGACGACGAGGAGCGCCAGCACGACCCCCACGGTGACGAGGAGTTCGCCGCCGCCCCACAGCACACGGCGGCGCCGGGCCGAGCGGCGCCGGCTGCTGTGCTGCACGACGGGAATCCGCTGCACGACGGGAATCCGCATCCATCGCATCCGTCGCATCCGTACGTCTCCCTCCGCCACCGGGCCGCCCGACCATAAGGGCCGGGCCTTCAAGTCACCAGCCCCGCACGCCCCGGCCTTCCTCGGCCTGCCCTGTTCGGCACTTCGTACATAGGTTTTAGAAAGGGCTGTCGTAACCCTCGACAAGCCCGCGCCCCACCCCCGATGCTTCGTCGTGGCGTGCAGTCGTGGCATGAACGGGACAGGCCACCACACCGGAGAAGAAGCTCGGAGAAGTAACCATGATCCGACGCAGAACCCTGCTGACCGCGGCCGGCGGCACCCTCCTCGGGAGCGCGCTCGCCACCGGCACCGCCCGCGCGGACGCGACGATCGCCGTCAGCCCCGGTACCTCGTACGGCACCTGGGAGGGCTGGGGCACCTCCCTGGCCTGGTGGGCCAACGTCTTCGGCGCCCGGGACGACTTCGCCGACATCTTCTTCACCACCAAGTCGACGACGTACAACGGCACTTCGCTCCCCGGCCTGGGCCTGAACATCGCCCGTTACAACCTGGGCGCGTGCAGCTCGAACACCGTGAACGGCGAGAGCATGGTCGCCTCCGCCAACATCCCGGCGTTCAAGCAGATCGAGGGCTACTGGCAGGACTGGAACAACGAGGACCCCACCTCCTCGGCCTGGAAGTGGACGGCGGACGCCACCCAGCGCGCGATGCTGACCAAGGCGGTGGCCCGCGGCGCGACCACCGAGCTCTTCGCCAACTCCCCCATGTGGTGGATGTGCCTGAACCACAACCCGTCCGGCGCCTCCGACGGCGGCAACAACCTCCAGTCCTGGAACTACCGCCAGCACGCCTCGCATCTGGCGGCCGTCGCTCTCTACGCCAAGAACAACTGGGGCGTGAACTTCGCGACGGTCGAGGCCTTCAACGAGCCCAGCTCCAGCTGGTGGACGGCGACCGGCACGCAGGAGGGCTGCCACATGGACGCGACGGTCCAGTCGGCCGTACTCCCGTACCTCCGCAGCGAGTTGAACACCCGGGGCCTGACGGGCGTCAAGATCTCGGCTTCGGACGAGACGAGCTACGACCTGGCCCGCACCACCTGGAGCTCCTTCTCCTCCACGACGAAGGGGTACGTCGACCGAGTCAACGTCCACGGCTACCAAGGCTCCGGCGGCCGAAGGGATTTGTTGTACACGGACGTCGTGACGACGGCCGGCAAGGCCCTGTGGAACTCCGAGACCGGCGACAACGACGGCACCGGCTACACCCTCGCCTTCAACCTCCTCTACGACTTCCGCTGGCTGCACCCCACCGCCTGGGTCTACTGGCAGGTCATGGACCCGTCCACGAACTGGGCGATGATCGCGTACGACGCGAGCACCCTGGCGGCGGGCGCGGTGCAGACGAAGTACTACACAATGGCCCAGTTCAGCCGCCACATCCGCCCCGGCATGAAGATCCTCGACACGGGCGTGAGCAACGCGGTGGCGGCCTACGACTCGACCGCGAAGCGTCTGGTGATCGTGGCCCTCAACACCTCCACATCCGCCCAGACCTTCACCTTCAACCTCGCCAACTTCACCACCGTGACCGGCGGTTCGGGCGGCCTGGTCCCGCGCTGGAACACGGTGACGACGGGCGGCGACCTCTACAAGTCGTACTCCGACACGTACTTGAGCGGAAAGACGGTGGCCGTCTCCATCGCCGGGAAGGCGGTACAGACGCTGCAGATCGACGGGGTGGTGATCTAGCTGGCGGCACCGGACGGAAGTCGTACCCATAGCCATAGCCATAGCCATAGCCGTAGTCGTAGCCATCCCGGCCCCAGCCCTGTCCCCAGCTCCGGCCCTGGCCCTGGCCCCGGTCTCGCCGCGCTCGCGCTCGGCGGCTTCGGCATCGGGCTGACCGAGTTCGTGATCGCCGGCCTGCTCCCGCAGGTCGGCCGCGGCCTCGACGTCTCGGAGGCCGCGGCGGGCCGCCTGATCTCCGGTTACGCCCTGGCGGTGGCGGTAGGCGCGATAGCGCTCACGGCCGCCACCGCCCGCCTCCACCGCAAGACGGTCCTGATCGGCCTGGTCGCCCTGTTCGTGGCGGGCAACCTCCTCTCCGCGATCGCCCCCACCTACCCGGTGATGCTCCTGGGCCGGGTGGTGGCCGCCCTCTGCCACGGCTCCTTCTTCGGCATCGGCTCCCTGGTGGCCCGCCGCATGGTCCCGCCCGAACGCGCCTCCCGAGCGGTCGCGGTCATGTTCGCCGGCCTGACCGTCTCGAACGTCCTGGGCGTCCCCTTCGGCGCCCTGGTGGGCGAACGCTGGGGCTGGCGAGCCACGTTCTGGGCGATCACGGCGATAGGGGTGGCGGCCCTACTCGCGATCACCGCCCTGGTCCCGTCCTGGGCCGGCACGCCGATGACCTCCGGCTCCACGCAGGTGACCTCCTGCTCCACGCAGCTGACCTCCGGCTCCGGGGACGGTCTGCGCCCCCAGCTCCACGCCTTCGGCTCCCGCCAGGTCTGGCTGACCCTCACCGCCACGGCCCTCGGTTACGGCGGCATGTTCGGCGCCTTCAGCTACCTCGCGTACACCTTCACCGAGGTCACCGGCTTCTCCACCACCGACCTCCCCTGGCTCCTGATCGTCTACGGCACCGGCCTGGTCGCCGGCAACATGGCAGGCGGCCGCGGCGCCGACCGCAACCGGGACGCCACCCTGATCGTGTCCCTGGCGGGCCTCACGGCCACCCTCACGCTCTTCGGCCTCCTGGCCGCCAGCAAACCGGCCGCCGTAACCCTCCTCTTCCTCCTCGGCCTCTCCGGCTTCGCCTCGGTCCCCGGCATGATCACCCGCGTAACGGACGAGGCAGCGGGCGTCCCCCTCGCCGCCAGCGCCAACGTCTCGGCCTCCAACATCGGCAACGCCCTGGGCGCCTGGCTCGGCGGCGTGACGATCAGCACGGGCCTCGGCTTTACGGCCCCGCTGTACGCGGGCGCGGCACTGACGCTGACGGCGTTGGCAGTGATGACGTACGCGGCCCGAGCCACACTCCAGGCGACGCCAGAACCGGAGCGAGCCTGATGATCACCGCTGTTGCCTCCCGGCGTCACCGCTGAGGCCTCCCGGCGTCAGCGGTGCTGCTTCCCGGCGAAGTGTTCATGGCCGACCTGCACACTTCGCTCTTCTTCCTTCTCCTCCTCTCTCCGCCTCCCCCAGCCATCGGCAGTACGGTGTCGTTCATGCGCCCCGACACGCCCGCCGAGAACGTCGACCACCCCGCCGAAGCGGCCCGCCTGGAGCGGACCGCCGGCCTGTATCCCGAGGACGCCGAGGCCCTGCTCCTGCAAGCCGCGGCCCACCTGGAACTCGCCGGCGACCGCCCCGCCGCGACCGCGCTCTACGACCGCCTGCTCTCCACCCAGTCCGGCCTGGAGAACCCGTATCTCGTACGGGCCCTCAAGGCCTCGAACCTCTGGGAGTACGGCCACGAGGCCGAGGCCCGAGCGATCATCGACGGCGTCCGCGCGGCGTCCCCCCGCGACCCGGCCCCCTGGGTGATCGTCGCGGAGGCCCTGGAGGCCCACGACGAGTTGGAGGCGGCGCAGGAAACGTTCACGGAGGGAGCCCGCCTGCTCCTGACGGACGTGACCGAGCCCCCGTACTCCACGCACCCCCTCCTCTTCGGCCGCCACCGCGTACGCCGCATGCTGGGCGTGGCCCACGACGACTGGGACGCCCTGGCCGACACCCTGCACTCCTCCCCGGTCTCCCTGGACGAACTCCACGACCCGAAACGCGTGTGGTCCCTGGGCTCGGACAACCCGGCGGAACTGGAAGCCGAGATCTCCCGCCTCCGAGCAGAACTCGGCGCCTACCGAGAGGCCCTCTCCCGCCCGTTCCCGGTGGCGGTCCTGCACTGGCCGACGGCGGAACTGACGGAACTCCTCGCGGCCTACCCGCCTCTCTCCGAGGAGTACCCCTCCCACGAGGAACACCTGTCGACGATAGAGGCGTCGCTTCGGGAACTGGCCGCCAGCGGCACGGCGAACCTGGGCATCGTCACGGGCACGGTCCCGTCGTACGAGGCCTTCGCGGCATCGGAAGCAGCATCCCCGTCGGACACGGGACTGCTACCGCAGTACGCGACGACGCTGGCGGCACGGGGGCGAGCGGTGGCTTGGCCGCCGCAGCGGGGAGCGGCTTGCTGGTGCGGGTCGGGGCGGGGGTATGGGGAGTGCCACGGGGCGTGACGACGTAACCGACCCAGCCCAGCACCGCTCAACTTAGGGGCTGGTCAGTCGAAAGCGTTTGAAGCATCTGGGCCACTGACGGCTCGGCGAAGCGCTGGTCGTGGCCGCCAAGTCTGGCCCAGATGTGCCCATGATCGACGCGGTGACCTGGGGCCGTCGGTTCGTACACCGCTCAGCCTCGAAGACCCGGCTTACTTGGGTCTAGGCTCTGTGCCGTGCCTGATGATCCGCAGTGGGAAGCGCCGGAAGGCTCCTGGGCTTCGTCTGCGGCACGGCGCCGCAACATGCAGGCGATCCGCAGCCGCGACACAAAGCCTGAGTGGCTGATTCGACGACTCGTGCACGCCCAAGGGCTGCGGTATCGCGTGGCTGCCCGCCCTCTGCCGACCCTTCGCCGGACAGCAGACTTGGTGTTCCGACCGACAAAGGTGGCCATTTTCATCGACGGCTGCTATTGGCACGGTTGCCCAGAACACTACGTACCGCCAAAGACGAACTCTGGTTACTGGTCAGAGAAAGTATTGCGTAACGTCGAACGTGACCGTGACACTGATCAGCGGCTCATGGATGCCGGGTGGCTCGTGCTCCGGTTCTGGGAGCACGAGCCACCCGACTCATGCGCGGACAAGATTGCCACTGCGGTTAACCGGCGGCGCAGAAGTAGTAGGACGCGGCCTGTCTGATACCGGAAGGAAGAGCTGTTCCGTCTGAAGCGCATCCGAGGCAGAGCCATCAGTATCCAGCTCATATTCGCCGAGAAGTTCATCCCTATGCTCAGGCCGGAGCACAGCGGCGATGGCACTCCCTATCGCCTGAGCGACCGGGGGCGGAAAAGCGTTACCAACCTGACGGTACCGAGCCGTCTTGCGCCCTTGGAACTTCCAGCCCTGCGGGAAACCCTGGATGAGCGCGGCCTGTTCAACCGTCAGCATGGGACCAGCAGGACGGAAAAGATCCCGCTCTGGATCGCAGTCCTTGGGATCGTTGGCAACCCCCATCCCGTCGACCCCCAGAGCTTCCCAGGCCCGCTTGGCCCTGGTTGGCCCGAGGTCTGCACCACCATGCTTCTTAGACCCTCCGACCAGGGTCGGAGCGACCCCCCGGCCCACCTCAGCTGCCCTGGAAGCCTTGCGCAGCCAGTCCCGGTAGACATCCTTGCCAGTACGCTCTCCCGGCTTCGCCCGCTCCCCATCCTTGTTCTTCGTCCAGTACTTCCGGCAACGGGCCTCCATACTGGCTGCGAGTTCGCTAGCTACGGTCGCCTGCCCGCCTCTGATCCTGGATGGCCACAGGAATTCGGTGTCCGATGAAACCAACTCATCTTCATGAATGACAACCAAGATAGCTCGCGGACGAAGCTGCGGAACACCAAAGTTACTCGCGTCAATTCTCCGCCAGACCTTTCGCATAACGCGATCCTGCTCGACGGCCGACCAGCTCTTCTTGATTTCTGGAACCACATAGCCGAGTTGGCGGAGCTCGCCGAGAATATCCCGGCGATAGTCAATGAAAACCTCCGGGGGCTCCAGGATCCCTCGAACGTTCTCAATCATTACCGCTCGCGGCATAAAATCTTCAATAATCTTCAAAGCGTCAGGAAAAAGGTCACGCTCATCATCTTTTCCCAACCGCTTGCCAGCCAGCGAGAACGGAGGGCACGGCACACCACCGGCGAGGAGATCCAGCTTACCCTTTTCGATCGGCAAGTTCCCGCGTACTTCAGTTTTGAGAAATTCCTTCACATCCATAGGCCTAAGTGCCCTAGTGTGTTCCTTTCCCCACCCCGGCCAGCCGCCGACGTTCGCCCGCAGTGTTTCCACCGCATGCGGATCCCACTCCACAAGCGCCAAGTGGTCGAACCCCGCGTTGTGCAGTCCAACGGCTTGGCCGCCCGCACCGGCACAGATCTCAAGCGAGGTCAGGGGCCGGGTGAACTGCGGACGCTCGCGACCGCTGGCGCTCATAGTGGTCCTTCCGGGAGTGACTCAAAACTGATGCCCAAGTGTCCCAGAGGCCATGCTCATTCGCCTGGTTCTTGAACACTCGACGCCGACGAGTGTCCCACTGTCTCTCCCCTGACCGGTGAGAGGGGGCAGGGGAGACACCAACGACCACTTTTCAACCTTGTGATCTTACGCACCACTCTTCCCACCAGACGCGCCCAAAGTCGTCATCGCCGTGCGCACGAGGGGTACCGACCAGCAGCGGACCCACTATCCGCCACGGATGTGCCGCAGCAGCGCCTCAATGTCGCCAGGTGCGAGCCCGGCGGCCACCGAGGGCTCCTCCTCCAGGTCAGCCAGCTGCTGGACCGTGGGGTCATCGAGGATCTTCCCCATGAACTCAAGTTTCCGGTCCATGCTCACCTCGACGACTTCATCGACCGTCCCACGCGCTGCGATCACCGTGACCCTGGTCTCCGTCTCCGGGGCAAGCCCCAGGCGGTGGATGCGGTCGAGGCTCTGCAGGTAGCGCCCAGCCATGAAGTCGCGGTCCACATAAACCGCATCATGGCAAACATGGTGCAGGCTGATGCCCTCTCCCAGAGTCGCCGGGTTAGAGACCAGCACCATGCAGCTGGGATCTTCCCGGAAGCGGCGCAACTGCTCTTCCCTGTCAGGCGTACCGCCGTACACGACTGCCGGACTGTACTTCTCCAGCATCTGCGCCAAGGTGGTCAAGCTGCGCACAAAGGTCGTCCAGACCAACGTCTTACGGCCCTGCGCGGCGTTCTCGGCGACGATTGCCAGCGCTTCCTTGTACTTGGGGGACAGCTCGTAGTCGGGAAGGTTCTGCATCAGCGAATACAGCGAGCTGCCAGCCGGAGGATCCAGCGGAGGCAACTGGTAGGCCAACGGCTCGTACTTGGTGGCGCCCTCCACCAACAAGGCTGGGCTCGTCGCGGCCATCAGCAGACGCAGTGCCGTCTTGCCAAGCGCACTGAGATCCTCCCGCGCGGTGCCGTTGGTAATGCCGCCCACCAACGAGCTGTAGATCTCCGCGTGCAGGTCCGGCATGTCGACGTAGCGCATCCGCAGGGTCATGGGCGGCAGGCCTAGCTCCTGCTTGGTCGTCCGGGTGAACAGCGGGCGCAGAACGGTGCTCGCGTAGGCAAGGTCCCCGCCGGCCACCGCCCGGGTGACCGTGCGTTGCCCGTGCCCTGGCCAGACAAAGCCCATGAGGTTCTCCAGGTCCTTGGAGCCGTTCGGGGCCGGTGTACCGGTCAGGATCAGCCGTCGTTCCGCGAGCGGGCCCAGCGCCATGCACGCGGCGCCGTACGTACCGCGTGCACCGAGCTTCATTCGATGGGCCTCGTCGAGAATGAGCATCGACGGGGCGGACTTAAGCCAGTTCGCGAGCAGAGGCAGGGAACGGTCCAAGCGCTCGTAGTTGACGATGAGGACCTCAGCCCACTCGTCCAGCGAGCCGTCGAGCACATGGGTGCGGAGCGGGTAGTTGAAGCAGACGGCCGTTTCATAACGCCACGACTCGTAGGCCGACTTAGGGCAGACAACCAGCAGTCTGCTGGCCGCACCCTCTGCCCGCTGGGCCGCGTACACGGCGAGCGCCACGCGGGTCTTTCCAGCACCGGGCACGCTGAAATTCGCCCCGTGCCCAAGCGAAAGCAGTTTGGCGATGTCACGTCGTTGGAAGGTGTTGAGGTCTTCCTTCCAGGTGTCTCCGAGCAGGTTCAGCACATCGTCAGCAGCGACTTCCGAGGATGCCCCGGAGTCGGCGAGGCGCTCCTCAACCAATCTGGAGTCGTTGACCACCCCGGCGACGAGCTTCCTGAGCTCCGGAGTCCACTCCACGTCGGCGGGGGCGGGCCAACTGCTGAGGAAAGGCAGGTTCGCGAGGAGCTCATCCAGGGCCACCGAAGCGGAGAGAGGGCCCAGCTGGCCGCCGGTACGGAACCGGGCGGCCAGCTGAACGAGGTTCTGCCGGTACTGGTCGGTGGTCCGCAAGACCACACGGGTACGCGAGTCGTCGAACCCCAGGTGCAGGGACGTTTCCGTCACTGGGTGCCCTCCGCGGTAGCAGCGGCAATGAGCCAGGAGACGCCGTCTCCAGGGTTCGGGATCCCCCGCCCCGCCTGCTGGGCGAGCTTGCGCAGGCTGGTCTGGAGCTTGACCACAGCCTCGTCGAAGGCCTCCTCATCCAGGCTGTTCGAGGTCCGGGCCTGAACCAGTTCGATGATGCACTGATCGATGTTGGCGCACGCGTCCGCGAGCCGGGCCGGCGCGAGCTGCTTGCGCTTGCGGACCCGGGCGTCGCGGCCATGGCTGTCGATCGCCTTGTCGAAGGCATCCTTGGCCTGGTCCAGGAGCGCCTGCGCCGAAGCCTTCTCGCTGTCAGGCAGCCCCGCCGAGGTATTACGGACAGTGGCGGCTGCCCGCAGGATGCTGTCGTTCAGGGCACGGGCCGCCGACACAGCCGACGAGGCGGCCGGTACGTCCAGCCCGAGCCCGGGGATGGACACGGATTCGGGCTGGGCTGTCGTGCCGGTGTCCGCCAGCGCCGGCGGCAGCTCCTTCTCCAGATACCCCTCCTCCAGGAACACCTCGTCGATGTGGCGCACGTCCGTCTTCGAGAAGTTCAGCAGGATCGCCGCCAGGCGCCGCTCCTTCATGATTTCGGCCTGGTCCCGGTCCAGGTTCTCCAACTTCACGTAGAGCCGCTGGAGTTCCTTGAGGCGCTCCTGGGCCCTCTCCCAGTCCACGAGCCGCAGCGCGACGCCCCCGCCACTCGCGCTGCGTTCGTTCAGCTCCGTGATGACGCTCAGGATCCACCGTTCCTGGTGGTACGTCGCCGGCCGGATCCGGAACTCCTTGGCGATCTGCTCGGGCGTACGGCCCAGCGCCGCCTGCTCCTCCATGGCGAGAAGCCGGTTGACATACGAGTAGTCGCGCCGCTGGTCCTGGCGGAGCTGAAGGGCCAGCTCCACGGCGTCGATGTCGGCCTGGGTAAACGACGGAGGGAGCACGCCCACGCGCATGGACGGCTTGTGGAGCTTCCGCAAGGCGACGGCACGCGTGTTGCCGTTCACCAGTACGCCGTGATGTGTAACCAGCCCGGGGTCGTTCTGGCCGAACTCCCGGAGGTCTTCCATCAGCTTGTCGAAGGCAGGGTCTTGAAGCTCCGGGTCAGACGGCATGGCCTGGAGCAGGCCGCTCAGGTATTCCTGGCCTGCCTCTCCAAAAGGATCCTTGTCCAAGTTCCGGTCCTGGTCCGGCTTGTGACTGCGCTGGGCGCGGATCCTGTGCGTACCCGGGTTGAGGTAGAGGTCGTTCAACGGGAGGTCGATCACATCGACGTGGATCTGCTGCCCGTTCCAGTCGACCGTGACCGTTTCCCGGGTGCCTCCAGCGCCCTTCGCCTCCGCCACCCTCTTCTTGATCAGCTCACTGAACTGCTCCGCGCGCGGCGGCGGCGGGAACTCCCGCACCATGTCTTTTCCCCGTCCCTTTCTGTCGCCGGTCATGTCAGCTACTTTTGCCGGTCGTTCCGGATCAGCCGGTCATGTCGTCGATGGCCTGCGCCACCGCAGCACGCGACTCCTCGGGCAGCGTGCGGTAAATGCCCCACACCTTCTCGATGGGACTGAACGAGCGCTGGTCAGCATCGATCCACTTGGCGAAGAGGCGCTGCTCCAGCGGAGCAAGAGCCTCGACAAGTTCCAGCAGCGCCCCGAGGTCAACCTCCCGGTCGGCGCCGCCGCCGGTCCCACACCGCTTGCACTCGGTGACGAGCTGGTGCTCGACGCTCCCGTCCGAGTTGAGCACCTTACGCCGTGAGACGTTGAGCTTGGCAAGCTCGATCCCGCCGCCGTCCTCGTACGCCTCGCCGGCGCCGATGCCACACGACCGGCACAGGTGGTTGTCGTCCTGGAGTACCTTCGCCCGCTGGGCAGCGGTGAGGCTGGCCTTGTGCTTCGGCGCCTTCGACTTGCCAGGGATCCAGACATCAGCACCCCTGATCACAAACCGCTGCTCCTGCTGGAGCAGCGAGGGGTCGTCGCGGCTCGTGTCGATCCGCCAGCCGTGATCGCGCAGGTCCCGCAGCCTGCGGTCGATTTGCGCCACCTCCGGGAAGGCTTCACGCAGCTGGGCCTTGGTGAAGATGTTCCCCTCCCCCACCTCGGTGACCAGCCACAGCGCAGCCCTCACCATGCTGCCGAACTGCTTGTCCTGGTAGGACGGGATTTCCGCCATTAACGCCTCCGTGAACTCGTGCCGATGACACGCCTTTTGTTTCGGAGTGTGCGGCAACCGCAACTGACAGTGCAGTCACCTGGGCTCCGCGATCCCCCGCCCCTCAGCGGCTCATTCAGCTGACACCAAGGACCAGGTGAAAGTCCAGGGCTTTCGAGCTTGCCCGGGTAAAGCAATTTCTACCGGACGGACTTGCTCTCAAAGAGCAAGTCCGTCCGGTACCCGAGAAGCAGAGAATGGGGCGCAGGAACATCGCCCCTGGGGCACAATTGCCGGATCACGGGAAGACCTTGGGGCGGATGACCCCTTAGGACGCACAAGCAGCCCAGGAAGGCAGAAATCGCATGTCATCGGCCGGAAGGGGCTCAGCAAGACGCGGTTGGCTGGATCCTGGGAAGGGATTCAACGCTGACGTACCTCCACGGAAGCGGCATCTCGCACTGGCGCTTCGAGCCCTGTCCAGGCTGCTCAAAACGCAAAACCCGGATAAACCGGCAGATAGCTATCCCACTCAGGCGGACGCAGCGAAACGTCTTGGCTGTACCGCAGATTCACTGTCGAGGTACCTGAACCGCCCCAGGGTGCCTTCGCAGAATTTCGTCGAGCGTCTGCACAAGGAAGCTTCAGCAGATGCCGCCGCCAGCGGCCAGGATGTCTGCATCACTCACGACTACTTGCTCGCCCTCCGTGCCAGCGCCGAGGGCGAGCGGCTGGGATGCAAGCTCTGCGTCCAGCTGGGCGGGCGAATCGATTCGCTTACGCAGCAGCTCAGCAGGCCCTGCCGCGCCTGCGCGGTCCGCCAACAGGCACAGGATGAAAGAGCGGCAGAGCTGGCGACGCTCCGGGGCGAGGCGGCAGCCCTAAGGGCCTCTGTCCAGGAAATGGAAACCGTTGAAGCCGGCCTGCAAGCCCGTCTGGCGATGGCCAAAGCTTCCAAGACTCCGCTGCCGGTCCCCCGCCAGCGGCGGGACCGGCAGCGGAGCGAGAAAGAGGTGGCTGCGGCTCGGCAGTTGGCGGCACACGCCAAGGATCTGGACGCCGCCGGGAACCCAGCCTCGGCGCTCACCCTCCTCAGACAGACGACTACCGAACTGCTGACCCCGGTCGAGACCGCTTTGGTCCTGTTGGAGCTGAGGCAGGGGGAGCATGACCACCTGGCTGACGACCTGATCCACGTCTACGGGCGAGATCAGAGAAACCCGAGACATGCGATGGCAGTGTCACTGGAATTGAACGAGGAAGGAGCATTCGATGACGCCGGCGCCATACTGCGAGCAGTTTTGAGCCGCCCCGCCGGCGCCACATGAGGCTCCACCCGAGCGCATCTGCGCACGCTGCAGACGTCACCCAGCCGTCAGACTGCATCCACCTGGGTAGCTATTGTCATTCCAGGATTGGAGGCTGCGTTTTCGCTGATGGAGCGTAGGGTCAGCAGCCCCGTGGGAGCCTGGGCCGCTGAGCACCGTGATTGCGGCCGTGATGGTTCGGGCGGCCGCACGGATCTAAGCTCTCGGAGCCAAGGAGGCCCTGGAGATGCCCCGGCAGGAAATGGAACGGGTGCCCAGGCTCGGGATCCTACTCGGTGAGCCCCGCCCCGACAGCAGCGAAGTCCGCAAGACCCAGCTCTAACCCCGGGGCAGAATTCCAGGACTGGCAGTGGCGTACGCGTCCCGCCGCCTCCCACCGTGGCCATCGTCGCGGTGACCTCAGACGACCGCGTTCCTGCTTAGTCCTGCATAGTCCTGCATAGTGATCACGACAGATTGCGGACCTGGCGCCCTCGCCGCACCTGCGTACACTCCACGGTGCGTCCGTCGCAGAAAAGCGATTCACCGTGGGTTCGATGCACACCTGCCGGCCGGCGACCGCACCGTCGCCGAGACGGCACCCTCGCCCTGGTGGGGTAACACCGTCTGCAGAAGTCCCCGCACTCAGCGAGTGTCACACCGCTTATGACGGAGCGTCACCCACGCATGGAAGCCCGAGCAGCTTTGTGGAAGCCCTGGTAGAGCCACGGTTCAGCGTTACCCAGAGTCCCCGCCGTCACTCCGGGCTGATGAAGCCTGAACGTGCCCGTTGCGCAGCCACAGCACCCGTATACGTGTCCCGGGTAAGGTCTTCAGATCCGATACCGAACCCAGCGAGGACAGCACGCACGTCCTTCAGAGCCGCTGTCGTCTCGGCTTCGTCGACGAGCGTCTCTACCTCAAGGAAGGTCCCGTCGACCTCCGGCACCCGAACGAGTGTTGCCAGCATCAGTCGACCACGTGCCTGGAACTCGTAGTTCCTGCAGCGTTTTTCGAACGCGATGACCTCGACATGACCGAGGCTGCGCAAGATGGCATGCGCAGCCTCCGCATCCTCAACTCGGGTCTCGTACTCAGGTTTTGATCCAGAACTCTCGTCGACAGTCGCATCCTTGAAGGTCAGCACCGTCCGTGTGCCGCCCGTTCCGTGGACCGTACGGACACGCAGCTCTTGATCCGCCTTCTCCAACGAGCCATCAGGGCGGTCGTAGTACGTATCCCGGTATACCTCCACGCGGGCCACTGCGAGCTCGTCGAGCCGCCGCATGACTTGCTCCGGTGCGTGCACACGGGCCTTCAATTCCGCTTCGATCACGAGCGGTTCCCCTCTCCCGGTCGTACCGTGCGCTGCGCGCCGGCAATGACCGCCTCAAACATCCTGCGGAATCCCCGGAACAGGGGTCCGTGCGGCGTCTCCATGACCTTGTAGGTCGCCGACTCATGCCCTTCCCACCCTGCATCGAAAGCGCCGACGAACATGGTGGAGTCCATACGAATGACCCGCCAGGTGGGCAGCATCCGGTAGCGCCACACACTGATGTCGCACACGTCGGCCAGCTCTCGTAGCCGGGCCTCGGCCAGGCGTACGCCGCCGGCGAGGGATTCTGCCGACTCTCCGATCTCGGCTGCCCGCCGGGTGAGAGCGTCACTGTCCGGATCGAGGAGCGCGACTCGTACGCGGAGTCCCTTTCCGCCACGTTCGCGCGGCAGGCAGGCGCGGAGCAGGCTGTCGTTGAGCCCTACCAGGCCAAGGCCGCGTACCGCGAGCAGGTCTAACTCGGTTGCCTCGCGGGCCTGTTGTTGGATCTCCTCGGCTGCCGAGTGCTGGGCGGCGTACACCCGGACGACCTCGGGGAAGGCGGCCAGGTCGAAGGCCACACCGCCGGACCGCTTCTCCCTGCTCGCCGCGAGGCCCAGCAAGTGCCGGGCGTCGTCGGGCATGCGGAGTCCGTCCGCGATGCGCTCGTAGACATCGAGCCGGGAGACCTCACGGCGCCCGTTGATGATCTCGTTGACGCGTGCCTGCGTCATTCCAGCCGCCGCGGCGATGCGTGACTGGCTGGCGCCCGCGTACTGCTGGGCGTACCGGAACACGGCGCCCATGTTCCGTGCGCGCAGAGCCTGTCTGACCTCGGCACGCTCCCAGGCCCAGTCCGGCAGCTCGATCGGCGCAAGCGGGGCGGTCACGGATCAACTCCCGTTATTCGCAGGCGGGATCGGAATGTATCCCACGGTGAGATTACCGGCTGGATATCGAGTCGACACGGTCTGTCACCCGATGGTGGCTCCATGAACACTGCTTCTCTGGAATGGATGCCGACGGGTCACTCGGTGTCGTTGCTTCCTGCGGGCAAGTGGTGGGACGCCATCAAGGTCCCCCGCGCCATCGCGTTGGAGACCCTCGACCGCCTACGCGACGAGTCCGGGGCCGTGATGGAGGATCCGTGGTCCGACACCCTCTATTGGCTTGTCCCTACAGGGCGGGCGACGGCATGGGAAATGCCTGAGTCGTCACATGTCACCGTGCTCGGCGACACCGCTCATCTCGTCGTACCGGGTCCGCAGTGCACGGTTGGGCCTCACTGGCGTGTGCCTCCCGGTCTCAGCAACTTCCTCACTGATCCGGAGAAGTTGCATGACGCTTTGGCCCGCGCCGCTGCGATCGTCACCAAGCAATCGTCTGCGGAGGCGTACGAAGCGCTCGTCGGCCATTACGAGGCTTGCTCCGGATGTGCGCACGGCACCGAATCATGCCTGCTCGGACGCCAACTGCGTCAAGCGTGGGTGGGCGTTCGATGGTCCTGATCTGCTGCCGGTGCCAACTCGGCATTCGCCCAACAGACACGTATGACCAACACGTCCACGACAGGGCATCGGGCCCGCCCCACGTGACGTATAGCCATCGCGATGGCTGTCCCGAAACGCCTCCGGTACAGGACGCCGCGTTTGGTCCCCCGCACCGTCTCGGTACGCCCGAGGCCACCACCGACTCCCGCCCACCCCGGGCGGCGGCGGTCCCCCAAGACCGCGTCAGCTGAACCAGAAAGGCAAACCCATGCTCGACGGAACCCACCTCTACGACCTCGACATCACCAGCGCGTCCTTCGTGAAGGCCTGCGGAGGCCCCTGCACCGAAGGGTGCGTGACGCTCGCGCGGATCGGTGAGAGCGCCTGGGCCCTCGGTGACAGCAAGCGGCCGGGGGCCGAGCCGTTGCGGTTCACGACGGAGGAGTTGGACGCGGCCGGTATCGATCCCGCGAGGTTCGGGCTGTCGTCCGTCTGACCGGCGGCTCCTCTTCCCGACCGGTCCCGGTGCCGTAGCGCAATGGGACCGGTCTCCCTCGATTCTTGACGCCGGATGGGGACGACTGGTGCACCACCACGGTTATCTCTGGACAGGTCCGAAGCCGCGATTCGACGAGGAGGCGTTACGGCGTCCACCGCATGCGGAGCCTCCTGCTGCCGGTAGCCGACCGGAACTCGTACAGCGCTATCGCGAGATGGCGGCAGGGTTCCCGATCTCGGACCTTCCACCGCTGGAGACGGCGTACTGGCTCGTCAAACCGGGCTCCCTGGTTCGCGGGACATGGGGCGAGCCCAAGGAGGCGGCCGTGTGGTTGGGGGAGCGTATGGTCGAGTACATGGCCCGGTTCGGCATCGAGGAGGATCGCCAACTCGCGCGTATTTCCTCGCTGGTTGACTCGACTGCGCTGAGGTTGGATTCGGGCGGGGACGTATCGCTCGGCTTCTACCTTGAGCGGCCGTCGTATCTGTCGCTGGCGGTGGTGACATGCTCTCCGAACCGTTCGAGGCCGGGCCTGACCTGTCCCGTCCGGTGAGCGAGCACGCGGCCGGGAGGGAGGGTTCCGCGCTCCAGTCGTTCGCCTCGATCTCGTACCTCTTGGCGTTTGGAGACGCGTCGCGGTTACGCCTCTGATCGCAACAGCCCCAAGTGGGCGCGCTTGAGCCCGCCCATCTGCGCGAACTGGTCGGCGAGGTCGACGAACGAACGGTCCAGGAGTACCGGAGTCTCCTGCGCGACCGTTCACGCGATCAGCCGGTCTGAAGTTCCTTGATGAGCTGTTCGGCCATGCGCCGGGCGGGTTCACGCCGAGGGTCTTCCGGGTGCGCGTACGGGCCGAGGATCTTCGAGCAGGCGAACAGCGTCATCAGCTTGCCGTCCCGGCTCTCGAAGTCCGACCGGCGCTCGCGCCGTACGCGATCGGCCAGAGCCGGGACAGCAAGCGAACTCGCCCACAGCGAGGCCGAGTCCAGACCCAGCGGCGCGTTACCCCAGTCCTCCCAGTCGAAGAGACTGAACACCGGGGCGGTCATGTTGGCCCAGTTCAGGTCCGCGTGGGCCGGCACCCACTGCTCGATGGTCGTATCGAAATCGCCGGAGAAAACACTGCGGATGGACTCAGTGACGAGAGCCTGGGTGATGGTGTCGGTGTCCGGTGTGGCGATGCGGCTCGTGCTCTGGGCCGCAAGCGCGTCCAACGACGCGTTCAACGCCTCCCACCAGCCATCCGGCAGCTCCGGGGCTTCACCCAAGATGGCGCTTCCGACAAGAGACCCTGGCAGAAGCTCGGTTTCGTCGGCCCGCCACAGCACCGGCCCGTCCGCGGCCCGCCAGACCACACACCCGTGCCATTCGGGCTGGGCGATGCCCTTCAGACGAGCGGCACTCTCCGTCCCGTTCCACCCCTGGTCGGAAATCTTGTCGAACAGGCGCCGCTCAATCCGAACCCAGGTGTCGCGGTCTGTTCTGGCCCCCACGGATCGGCGCTTGCGCACCATCGTGTCCGGGAGCAGCCCCACTTGGAGCGACCGCTCGACGCGGTCAAGAACCTCGTCAACCGGCTGTACACGTAGGTCGACAACCTGACCCGTGGAGACCGAGAGCGTCATGGACGCGACCGTAGCAAGGGCGTCAGGACCCGCGCACGCCAGCCGTCCCCACCCACCCCCGATACGCATCCACATCCACGTTGCTCCCACACACCACCGTCACCACCCGCCTCCCCGCGAACCGCTCCCGGTTCTCCAGGATCGCCGCGATGCCGAGTGCCGCCGACGGTTCGACGACCAAGCCCGCGTGGTCGTGGAGCAGCCGCATCCCCGTGATGATCGACGGCTCCTCGACCAGGACCGCGTCGTCGGCGACGGCGAGGAGGTCGTTCAGGACGGCCGGGATGGGGAAGCGGCCGGCGACTCCGTCGGCGATGGTGTTGGTCGTGGGGGTGGTGATGACTCGGCGTTGGTGGAAGGAGTGGGTGAGAGCCGGGGCGCCGAGGGGTTGGACGCAGATCAACTCGACCTCTGGGGCGAGGGACTTCAGGATGTGGCCCACTCCCGTTGCCAATGCGCCGCCGCCCAGGGCGATGAGGACCGTGTCGAAGGGCGGCGGCGTCACTGCGTCCGCCTCCGCCTCCGCTCGGGTGGCGTCCAGCAGTTCCAGGCCGATGGTCGCCGCGCCCTCGCAGGTCTCGATGTCCAGGCTGTCCTCGACCAGGCGAATGCCGTCGTGACGGGAGATGGCCGCGGCTCGTTCTCGGGCCAACTCGTGGTCCCCGTCTACCAGTTCGAGCCGGGCGCCGAGCGCTCGGATGCGGTCGAGCTTGGCACGGGTCGCGAAGCGGGAGGCCACGACCGTGATGTCGAGGGAGCGGCCGCGGGCGGACCAGGCGAGGGCCTGGCCGAGGTTGCCGGCACTGGCGCACACCGCGGACTGCGCGCCGCTCGCAGCGAGTCGGCTCGCGACCAGCTCGGTGCCGCGGGCCTTGAAACTGCGTACCGGGTTCGCCGTTTCGAGTTTGATGCTCACCGCGCAGCCGAGCTCAGGTTCCAGTGCCTCGCAGCGGTACAGCGGAGTGTCGAGGAACACCGGGTCGATGAGGCTGCGGGCGGCCCGGATACGGGCTGTGTCCAGGCGCGTCTGCGGCATGGGACAGGAGCGTAACGCCCATCGGTGCGGCTCCCTTCGGGTGCTCAGGGGCGCTCAGGGGCTCAGGGGGATTACCTGCCGGGTAATCGACCCCAACCGCGCCTGCCTGCCACGATCGTCGACGTATGCAGAGCACGGAGCCCGACCCACCCCGAGCCGGAGGGACACCATGACCGCCTACGCCATAGCCCACCTCCAAGAGGCCGCACCGCACGCCGAGATCGCCGAGTACATCGAGCGCATCACCTCCACCTTCGAGCCGTACGGCGGGCGTTTCCTCGTGCACGGTTCGCCGCATGAGGTGAAGGAAGGCAGTTGGCCGGGGCATGTCGTGGTGATCGGGTTTCCGGGGATGGAGGAGGCCCGGGGCTGGTGGGACTCGCCCGCGTATCAGGAGATCGCGCCGCTGCGGTCGCGCCACATCGCGGGCGACATCGTCCTCGCGCCCGGCGTTCCCGACGGCTACGACCCGAGCGTGACCGCGAAGGCGCTGCGCGAGGCCATGTCCGGCCAGTAGGCTCCGCGGCTGCTCCGATGCGCGTACGTCTGCCCGTACATCTGCCCGTACGTCTACACGCACATCATCGTCCCACCGCCCGTCCCAACGCCTCCTCGGCCTCCGCCGCCAGCCTCGCCACCAGCTCCGCCGCCGGTGGCAGGTCGGTCACGAGGTCGACGGCCTCGCCCGCCCACACGGGCAGCGGCGGCACCGCGCCCCGCAACACGTCGTCCTGGTAGGCCTGTTGGGCCTCGGCAGACGCGGCCAGCTCCGCCTCCCTGCCTCGCCATCGATCAAGGTACGCATGGCCGAGCGTGCGCGCCGTGTACTTCGACGACGACCACGCCGTGGCCCCCCGGGCGATGTCGAGGACGCTGTTGCGTTCCGTGTCCCGGCCCCGCCCCTCCACGATCGCCTTGACGATCGAGGGGTCCGCCAGGGACTCGGACGTGGCCTGGAAGCGGGTGCCGAGCAGCGCTCCGGCGGCGCCCAGCGCCAGCGCGGCAGCCACTCCCCGCCCGTCGCCGACCCCGCCCGCCGCCAGCACCGGTACCGGTACCGATGCCGATGCCGATGCCACGAGATCCACCACGAGCGGCACGAACGGCAGCGTGGACATCCCGCGTCGGGCGCCGTGCCCACCGCTCTCCGTCCCCTGCGCCACGATGACATCGGCGCCGAGGTCCAGCGCCTGTCGGGCCTCGTCCAGGTCGGTGACCTGGAGGATGACCTTCGTATACGACGTACCGGCCGCCGCGCGGATGCGCTCGACGTACGGCGTCGGATCGCCGAAGGACAGCATCACGGCGTCGGGGCGGTGCTCCAACACCCGTTCCACGGCGGCGACTTCGGTGGCCCAGGTCAGGAAGCCGACGCCCCACGGCCTGCCGCAGTCCGCCACCAGGGGCAGTTCGCGGGCGAGCAACTCCCGGTTGCCGTCCCCCGCTCCGAGCAGCCCGAGTCCGCCGCCCCTGGACACGGCCGCCGCGAGGGCGCCGCCGGCCGAACCGCCCATCGGTGCGGAAACGATCGGGTACCGCACGCCGAACATCCGCGTTAACGCCGTAGAAAAGGCCATTGCCGCTGCCCCAACTCCCCTCCATCCAAACGGACTTGGGCCAGGTAAGAGATCTACGTGAAGCCCCGGAACGCCCTCCCGCCGTCCGCGATCTTCCCTATACCGTCCTCCCTTGTGTCGAACGGCGCTCGCCCAATTGCCGTTCTACGCGCGAAGATTCGGCACCCGCACCGCCGCTCCAGCTCCATCCCCCACCTCCCGCCCCCCACATGGAGTTCCCCCACTCATGGAGTCCCCCCTCATGGAGGTCAACCGGATGTCCGGTCCCGGCAAGTCCTGTCGTCGACTCACCGCCCCCCTCACCGCCCTCACCGCCTTCGGCCTGCTGGCCACCGGCGCCGTCGCCCAGGCGACCGCCACGGCCACGCCCGCCGCCGCTGCCACCACACACCGCGTCCTGTTCGACGACGGCCACGCCGAGGAGGCGGGCAACGCGGACTGGATCATCTCCACCAGCAAGCCCGACCCGCTCGGCGAGGACTCCTCGCCGAGCGACGAGACGGACTGGACGGGCGCGCTTTCCTCGTGGGGCGTGGCGTTGCAGCAGACCGGCGACTACAGCCTCAAGACCGCGACCAGCGCGCTGACTTACGGCGGCTCGTCCGCGACCGACCTGTCGAAATTCGACACGCTGGTACTGCCGGAGCCCAACACGAAGTTCACGACGGCCGAGAAGACCGCGATCATGAACTTCGTCAAGAACGGCGGCGGTCTGTTCATGATCTCCGACCACACCGGCGCCGACCGCAACAGCGACGGCTACGACGCAGTCGAGATCCTCAACGACCTGATGACCAACAACAGCGTGGACAGCGACGACCCGTTCGGCTTCTCGATCGACTCGCTGAACATCAGCTCGGGCTACCCGAAGGCGATCACCGACAGCAGCGACCCGGTCCTGCACGGCTCCTTCGGCACGGTCACCAAGAGCCTCATCGCCAACGGCACCACGGCCACCCTCGCCCCCGCCGACAACTCGGCCGTCAAGGGTCTGCTCTACCGCTCCGGTTACTCGGGCAACACCGGCGCCTTCTTCCTGACCAGCACGTACGGCAGCGGCAAGGTCGCCTTCTGGGGCGACAGTTCGCCGATCGACGACGGCACGGGCCAGTCCGGCAACACGCTCTACGACGGCTGGAACGACACCGGCGCCACCAACGCGGCCCTCGCGCTGAACGCCACGGAGTGGCTGTCCTCGTGACATGACGCGGGCCCGGGATTCAGCCCCGGGCCCGCAGTCGTCACGCATGCGGGCAGAGCCTCAATCACTGCTCGGGGCAAGGCGTTCGAGCAGTTCCAGCAGTGCCCGGCGGCCCTCCTCGTCCAACGGCGAGAAACACTCCGCCAGCACCTCGTCGGCGACCTCGTGACCGGCCGCGAGGGTGCGCTCGCCCACCACGGTGAGGTGGTGTTCGATACGGCGGCCTCGCCCCGGCCGCCGTTCGACCAACCCCTGTGCCGCGAGCCGGCCCACAAGCCCCCCGAAGGCCTGTTCCGTCTGGAAGGTGGCGGACGCGAGCTCGCGCGCCGACGCTCCGGGCGTACGGCTGATCGCACGCAACGCGTCCCACTGGGCCAAGGTCGTGCCGACGGCCGTCAACGCGGTGTCCAGTGCACGGTGTTGGCGGTACTGGGTCTGCTTGACCGCTCGACCGAGAAGTTGGAGCTGAACTCGCAGGTCATCGCGCATGGGGCAAGCCTACCCCACTAACTAAGCTAGCTTATATAAACATCCTTAGTTACAGTGGGGCCATGACTCCCACGGACACCAACACCACCCAGCCCCTCCACTCGAAGCCCCTCCACCCGCACCCCCTCCGCCCCGTCCTCGTCCTGCACGGCGGAGGCGGCCCCGCCACCGTCGCCGGACTCGCCCGCCACCTCTCCGAGACCGGCGCCGACGTCATCGCCCCGGTCCACCCCGGCTGGGACGGCACCCCGCGCCCCGACTGGTGCACCGGCATCGACGACCTGGCCCTGGCCTACCTCCACCTCCTCCAGGACCGCGACCTGCACGACGTACTCGTCGTCGGCTCCTCCCTCGGTGGCTGGATCGCCGCGGAGATGGCCGTACGGGACACCGAGCAGCGCATCACCGGGCTGGTCCTGATCAACGCCGTCGGCGTGCACGTCGACTCCGAACCGATCGCCGACTTCTTCGCCCTCGACCCCCGCGCCGCGGCCGAGCACTCCTGGCACGACCCGGACCGCTTCTACGCCGACCCCGCCACCCTCCCCGCCGACGAACTCGCCCGCCGCCAGGCCAACATGACCACGATGCGCGCCCTGGCCGGCGACCCGTACATGCACGACCCGAAGCTCCTGCGACGCCTCGGCCGGGTACGCCAACCCGCTCTCCTCGTCTGGGGCGAGAGCGACCGCATCGTCACGCCGGCTTACGGGGCGGCGTACGCGGACGCCTTCGCGGACGGCCACCTCGAACTCGTACCGAAGGCGGGCCACCTGCCGCACGTCGAACAGCCGGAGGCGACGTTCGCGCTCATCGACGAGCATGCGCGTCGGACGAGCAGCAGGCACCCGGCCGGCCGGGGCGAGTGAATTCAGGGGGACGGGGGTCCACGGAACCTGACAACCCTCGGCTCAGGTTTGCTCCGGTCGTCCGCCACACAGCTAGCCTCGGGCACATCAGTCAAAGCGGGCGGTAGGAGGCAGGCATGGCCAAGGTTCCCAGTGCGGTGGTCGCGGCGGGTGGGCTCGTCGGTGGGTACGGCGTGGCTCGCTGGACGAAGAAGCGGCAGCTGGGCGGGGCCGTGCTCGCCGTCGCGGGGGCGGCGGCCGCGCAGCAGTGGCGGCAGCAGGCGGGAGGAAAGGCCGCGGGCGCACTGACGGCCACGTACGTCGCCGCCTTCGCCGGGTCGCACCCGCTCGCGAAGAAAGTGGGCGCCTGGCCGGCCGTGTTCGGGGTGGCGGGCGCGGTGGCGCTGGCGTCCTGGGCGGTCGCGGACCGGCACGCCTGAGACGCGAGCGGGGTCTGCCGCTTGCGCAACGGCGGTACGGGGGTGGCAAGTTGGATGGTCCAGATGTCCTGGGCCGTACGGTTGTCGTACGTCGCGCTGACGAGGGTCACGTGGTTTTCGTTATCGGCGTCGGACGTGGGCGTCTCCATGCCATGCATGTGACTCGACAGACTCGGCAGACTCGACAGATCAGCCGCCGCACCGTCCTCAAGGCCACCTGCGCGGCAGCCGGAGCCGTCGGCGTCGGGGTCGCCGCCGTTGCCACGCCCGCGCAGGCGGCGAGCGGCGCCTTCGCGCACCCCGGCCTGCTGCACACCCGTACCGATCTCGCCCGCATGGCCACCAAGGTGAAGGCGAACGCCGCTCCCTACACCGCCGGTTACGCCAAGCTGACCGCCAACCGCCACGCGCAGGCAGGCTGGACGCCCAACCCCCAGGCCACCGTCTACCGCGGCGCGGGCAGCCCCCAGAACTACGCCACCCTCTACAACGACGTCCACGCCGCCTACCAGAACGCCCTGCGCTACCACGTCGGCGGCGACAGCGCCCACGCCGACACGGCGGTCGCGATCCTCAACGCCTGGTCGGCCAAGCTCACAGCCGTCGCCGGCAGCGCCGACCGCTTCCTGGCCGCCGGCCTCTACGGCTACCAGTTCGCCAACGCCGCCGAACTCGTCCGCGACCACGGCGACTTCGACCTCGCCCGCTTCCAGGAGATGCTCAGCAAGGTCTTCGCCCCGCTCAGCGACGACTTCCTCGTCCACCACAACAACGCCGTCGTCACCAACTACTGGACCAACTGGGACCTCTGCGCGATGGCCTGCGTCCTCGCCACCGGCATCTTCTGCGACGACAAGGCCCAAGTCGCCCACGCGGTCGACTACTTCAAGAACGGCGAGGGACTCGGCTCGATCAAGAACGCGATCCCGGTCCTCCACGACGACGGACTGGCCGAGTGGCTGGAAGCCGGCCGCGACCAGGGCCACGCGCTCCTCGGGGTCGGCCTCATGGGCACGTTCTGCGAGATGGCGTGGAACCAGGGCATCGATCTCTACGGCTACGACGACAGCCGCTTCCTCAAAGGCGCCCAGTACGTGGCCAAGTGGAGCATGGGCGGGCAGGTCGACTACACGCCGAACACCCGCCGCAAGGGCGCGATCGGCGGCTGGTCCGGCTCGGAGACGGCCACCGCCGCGGCCGCCGTCGACCCTGCCATGACCCGCCCCGTCTGGGCGATGATCGCCAACCACTACACCAAACGCCGAGCCCTCTCCGCCTCCTACCTCACCCAGATCGCCGCCAAGTCGGCCCCCGAGGGAGGCGGCGGAGACTACGGCCCCAACAGCGGCGGCTACGACCAACTGGGCTTCGGCACACTGGCGTTCACCCGGAACAGGTCAACGACACCGACGGCTGCTGCTTCACCGACGCCCACGGGCGCGGACCCCAAGCCGCAGTCAGCGGGCAGCACCCCCATATCCCCGTCCGCGTCGCCGTCATCCGGCAGCAGCGGTGCCGACCTTGCGGCCACGGGTTCCAGTGACACGGTCGGTTGGGCAGCCGCGGCCGGAATCACCACGGTCGCCGGAGGCCTGCTTCTGCTGCGCCGCCGGGACCGGATGCGCCAGGGCGGTGCGGCGGAGTAGGGGCCCGTCGCAACGCAGGGTGCCACGAGGGGTCGTAGAGCGGCTGCAGGTGCATCGTGGCTGGTCGCGCAGTTCCCCGCGCCCCTGAGCGGCATACACGCGCCGGAGCGGGTCGGGATGGGCCGAAGCGGATCGGGATGGGCCGCCCCCACGCACCCGCAGCCGCGAACGCACCGGAGCGGGTCGGGGCGGTACGGCGCAACCCGCCGCTTACGTGGTCCGTTGGGCTCGTTCCCCCCTCAAGACACAGCAGTACCGTCGGCGGCGGGTTCGCCGTACCGCCCCGACCCCGACCCACCCACGAACGGCCGCGCACCCTCACGCGCCCAAGACCCGCGAAACGGTATAGATCAACAGCCCCGCCAACGACCCCACCACCGTGCCGTTGATCCGGATGAACTGCAGATCACGCCCAATATGCGCCTCGATCTTCCGAGTCGTGTGCTCGGCGTCCCACCCCGCCACCGTGTCCGTGATCAGCGAGGTGATCTCCCCCCGATACGTGGTGACGACGTACACCGCCGCCCCCTCCACCCAGCCGTCGACCTTCCCCTGCAACTTCGGGTCGACAGCCATCCGCGCCCCCAGCGACAGCAGCGAAGCCCGCACCCGCAACCGCAGCTCACTCCGCTCGTCCTCCGCCGCAGACACGATCATCGACCGCACGGACGTCCAGGCCGACGCGATCAGGTCCTGCACCTCGCCCCGCCCCAGTACCTCACCCTTCAGCCGCTCCACCCGCACCCGCGTGTCCGTGTCCGACTGAAGATCCGAAGCGAAGTCCCGAAGGAACCGGTCCAGCGCCCCCCGCGCCGGATGCGTCGGCATGTCCCGCATCTCGGTCACGAACCGCAGCAGCTCCCGGTACACCCGCTCGCCGACCTTCTTGTCCACGAACCGCGGCGTCCACCCCGGCGCCCCGCCCTGCACGGCGTTCATGATCTCGTCGTCGTGCAGCACCAGCCAGTCGTGCGCACGCGTCACGACAAGATCGACAACCCGCCGATGCCCACCATCAGCGACGATCTTCTCCAGCATCTTCCCTATGCCGGGCGCGATCTCCTGCGCGTCGGCCCGCCGGGTGATCGCCTCCCCCACCACCGCCTGGACGTCCGAGTCCCGCAGCACGGTCAGCGCGCCCCGCAGCGCCGCCGACAGCTCCGCGGTCACCCGGTCCGCATGCTCGGGCTCGGCCAGCCACGCCCCCAGCCGGCTCCCGATGCCCACCGCCCGCAACCGCTGCCGTACGACATCCTCGGACAGGAAGTTCTCGCCGACGAACTCCCCCAGCGACACCCCCAGCTGGTCCTTCTTCGTCGGAATGATCGCGGTGTGCGGAATCGGCAGCCCCAGCGGCCGCCGGAACAGCGCCGTCACCGCGAACCAGTCGGCGAGCGCGCCGACCATCCCGGCCTCGGCGGCGGCCGCCACGTACCCCGCCCAGGCACCCGCACCCGAGTTCGAAGCCCACTTGGCCAGCACATACACCAGTGCCACGAACAGCAGCAGCCCGGCCGCGATGAGCTTCATCCGCCGCACCCCGCGCTGCTTCTCCAGGTCTGCGGCGCTGAAGGTGGTCATCGCACGCGCGGCCGAAACGACACCAGCCTTATGCGGATCCGTACGTTCCATCCACTCCACCCGTTCGTGATCCCCTGCACATATTGTCCCTTCCTGACCGACTCCTGGAACGGAACAAGAGTTCCCGGCGTCTGCTCGGACGGGGGGGTCCTGTCCAACTACCCCGCATCCCATGACGCATCATTGGGATGATCACTTCGGAGCCTCGGGCTCCCATCCACCCGAGGAGAACGCACCGCATGACCAGACGGCATGGTTATGCCCTGCTATCCGCGATCATCGCCCTGATCGTGGGCCTTTCGGCCGCCATATACGTCGGCGTCGCAGCCGACGACGGCACCACCAGCACGAACGCCATCGGCAAGGGCGGCGCCGCGCGCAACCCCGCCGCCCCCGCCTCCACCGGCATCTGGGTCGGCGCCTGGTCCGCGTCCCCGGCCGGCGCCGAGCCCGGCACCGAGACGACCGGAATGGCGGGCCGCTCGGTCCGCAACGTCGTGCACATGAGCGTGGGCGGCACCAGCGCCCGTATCACCCTCTCGAACCTCTACGGCCAGTCCGCGCTGACCATCACCCACGCGTCGATCGCCGTGGCGGCCGCCTCGGACACGGCGGCCGCGACCGCCGACACCATGCGGCGGCTGACCTTCGACGGCAACACCACGGTCGTCGTCCCGGCCGGCCGGCAGATCCTGAGCGACGCGGTCCGCGTCGTCGTCCCGCAGGGCAGCGACGTCCTGGTCACCACGTACTCCCCCACCGCGTCCGGCCCGGTCACCTACCACCCGCACGCGCAGCAGATCTCCTACGTCGCCCAGGGCGACCTCACCGAGGACGTGACCGGCACCGGGTTCAGCGAGCAGACACCGTTCTGGCGGTACGTCACCGCCGTGGACGTGCTCAGCCGCGACGCCGACGGCACGGTGGTCGCGTTCGGCGACTCGCTCACCGACGGGATCACCTCCACGCAGGGCGCCAACCGCCGCTGGACGGACGTCCTTTCGCAGCGGCTGCGCACGGCCGTCGAGTCCGGCCGGGACCTGCCCCGCTACAGCGTCGTCAACCAGGGCATCAGCGGCAACCAGGTCCTCGCGAACGGCCTCGGACGCCCCGCCGACAACCAGAGCGGCCTGAGCCGTTACGCCCGCGACGTCCTGTCCCGCACCAACGTCAAGGTCGTGATCGTCGACCTCGGCGTCAACGACATCCTGCGCAACCCGCGGCTCGCCGACCCCGACAGGATCGTCGCCGGCCTGCGCACACTGGTCCGCCAGGCCCACGCCCGCGGGATCAAGGTCATCGGCGCGACCCTGATGCCGTTCCAGGGCCACCGCGGCTACAGCTCGGCGCGCGAGGCGGTGCGCGAACAGGTCAACGCCGAGATCCGCTCCGGCCGGGTCTACGACGCGGTGGTCGACTTCGACAAGGCGCTACGGGACCCGTACAACCCCCGCAAGCTGCGCGCGGACTACGACTCGGGCGACCATCTCCACCCCAGCGACAAGGGCTACGCGAGGATGGCGGAGGCCTTCGACCTCAAGGACCTGAAGGGCTCGGCACCGGCGGAGCTGTAGGTCGCCGCGAACGCCGTAACGACTCAGCAGTCGTCTCAGTACTCGTCTCAGCAGTCGTCTCAGCAGTCGTCTCAGCAGCCGTCTCAGTACTCGTCGTAACGACGCCTGTCCCGCCGCTCCCGCTGCCGCTCCCGCCGCTCCTCGTGCCGTTCCCGGCGGTCGTCGTGCCGTTCCCGCAGCAGGTCCCGGTGCCCTTCGAGCATGCGGCGGTGGGCGTCCTTCATCTCCTCGCGGTAGTCCTCCTGGAGCTCCCGCATCGACGTCTTCCGGTCCAGCTTCCCCTGCCGCCGCTCCTCCTTGAGGCGCCGCCGCTCCTCCTTGGTGAGCTTGCGCTCCACCCCGACCCCGCCCCAGAAGGCGAACCCGTTCACGATCACCCGCGGCGCACCCGGCTCCGGCGGCACGCCCTCCTCGCTGTGGTCGAACCCGCCCATGATCCCGATGCCGCGCACCACGACCTCGACCCCGGGCGGCACGATGATGTTCATCCCACCCATGATCGCGACACAGTTGATCTCGACCTCGTGGTCGGCGAAGTTCGCCTCACGCAGGTCGATCTCCCCGCCGCCCCAGAACGCGAAGCAGTTGAACTGCTTCGGCACGGTCCACCGCCCTTTGCGCTGGAACCCCGACATCACCGCGACGGCCCACGAGGACGTGCCCTCGCCGCCGGTGATCCGGCCCGCCCAACTCCCGCTGGGCACCGGCTCCTTGACCAACGAGATGGGCGGTACGGCGACCCCGGCGCCCGGCAGGTCCCGGGTGATCGGTGTCAGCTCGCCGTACGTCCGGGCCTTGTAGGTGGCCTCCAGCCGCTCCTCGAACTCCTCCATGTCGAGGCGCCCTTCGGCGAGGGCGTCCCGCAGGACCTCGGCGACTCGTTCACGGTCGGCGTCGGATGCGCGAAGTTCCGGGACTGCGTCTGCGTCGTCGGTCATGTACAGCAGCCTACGAGTTCCCCCGGCGGGAGGCTACGAGACCGCTTTCTCGGCCTGCCCCGGAACGGAACCCCCGTACATTTTCGCGATCACCGCCTCGATGTCCGGCTCCCGCACCGACAGATCCACCAGCGGATACTCCGCCGCGACCCGAGCCACCAGCGCCGCCGCCGACTCGCCCGCCGGGAACGCCAGCCACTGCCTGGGGCCCTCCACCTTCACCACCCGCGCGGGCGCCGCGTCGATCGGCGGCAGCTCCCGCTCCAGGTCCACCACCAGCGTCCGCTCGCTCTCCCCCACCTCGTGCAGCCCGGCGAGCGCACCGTCGTACATGAGCCGCCCATGGTCGATGACCATCACGCGCGAGCACAACTGCTCGATGTCCTGGAGGTCATGCGTGGTCAGCAGCACAGTGGTCCCCCGCTCGGCGTTCAACTCCCGCAGAAAACCCCGCACCTTGGCCTTCGAGATCACATCGAGCCCGATCGTCGGCTCGTCCAGGTACAGCACCTCGGGTTCGTGCAGCAGGGCCGCCGCGATGTCGCCGCGCATCCGCTGCCCCAGGGACAGCTGCCGTACCGGAACGTCCAACAACTCGCCCAGTTCCAGCAGTTCGACACACCGCTCCAGGTTCTCGCGGTAACGGGCGTCCGGGATGCGGTACATGCGGTGCATCAGCTTGTACGAGTCGATCAGCGGCAGGTCCCACCAGAGGGTTGTACGTTGCCCGAAGACGACCCCAATTCGATGCGCGAGCCGCGTCCGCTCGCGCGACGGGTCGATGCCCGCGACCCGCAGCCGGCCGCCGCTCGGCGTCAGAATTCCCGTCAGCATCTTGATCGTCGTCGACTTCCCGGCGCCGTTCGGCCCGATGTAGCCGACCATCTCTCCGCGCGCCACGGTGAAGGAGAGCGAGTCGACCGCCCGTACCTGCCGCCGCTCCCGTTTCAGGAAGCCCGCCTTCTTGCGGACCTCGAAGACCTTCTCCACCCGGTCCAGTTCGATGAACGCCTGCTCTGTCACTCTCAGCTCCCCGTACTCCGATAGGCCCCGAGCCCCGCCCGCCACGCGAGCCCGGCCAGCGCGCAGCACGCCGCGGCCACCAGCGGCGGGGCGAAGGCCGCCCAGTCCGGCAGGTCCAAGGGGTACGGCCGCCCCAACACATACGACGCCGGAACCCAGTTGACGAAGGCGAGCGGGAGCATGAACGTCACCCCGCGCACCAGGTCCTTGCCGAACACGGTCGGCGGGTACTGCAACAGCGTCGTACCGCCGTAGGTGAACGCGTTCTGCACCTCGGACGCGTCCTGCGCCAGGATCTGGAAGGCCGCGCCCGCCACGAACAGCGCGCAGAAGATCGCCGCCCCGCTGACCACCATGACCGGCACGAGCAGCATCTTCGCCGCCGTCCAGTCGACGTCGATCGCGGCCAGCGCCCAGCCGAGGACCACCGCGCCCTGCAGGATCCGGCCCAGGCGGCGCACGGCGAAGCGGTCGGCGCCGATCTGGGCGAGCACCGGCGCGGGCCGTACGAGGAGTGTGTCGAAGGAGCCGTCGCGGATCCGGGCGCCCAGCACGTCCATCGAGCCGAGCACCAGGTCGGCGAGGCCGAACGAGGTCGCCGACAGGCCGTACAGGAAGGCGACTTCGGGCAGCGACCAGCCGCCCAGCGAGTCGATCTGCGCGAACATGAGCAGGATCGCGGCGAAGTCCATGGCGGTCATCAGTCCGTTTCCGCACATGGTGACGACGAAGGAGGTGCGGTACGTCATGGCGGACCGCACCCACATCCCGGCGATCAGCCAGTAGGCGCGCAGCCCCTCGGCGAGTCTGCTCCGCTCACCCACCCTGGACCACCACCCGCCGGGTCGCCGCCGACTGGAGCAGCCGGCCCGCCGCCAGCAGCAGCACCGCCCACACCGCCTGGAAGGCGAAGGCCCGCCACGGGTCGATCTCGCCCATCAGCACGTCCGCGGGCATCTGGATCTGCGCGGCCCACGGCAGCACCCGCACGAGGTCGCCGAGGCCGCCCGGGAAGGCGTTCAGCGGCAGCACTATGCCCGAGAAGAACACGCCCGTGATCATCACGGCCTGCGAGACGCCCATCCCGTCCATCAGCCAGAACGCGCTCAGCGCGGCCAGATAGCGGATCGCGAAGCTCACCAGCATCGCCAGCAGCAGCGCGACCAGACAGGCCGCCCAGGGGCCGGCCTCCGTCGGCAGCGCCATCGGGAAGAACAGCGCGCCGAACGCGAAGGGGACCACGCCCCGGCCGAGGAGCTGGAACAGCGAGCGGCCCAGGTCACTGGCCAGCCACCACAGTTGGAGGTCGGCGGGCCGGTAGAGGTCGACCGCGATCTCGCCCGTGCGGATGCGCTCCATCAGGTCCTTCTCGGCGCCGCCGCCCTGGATCGCGAGGGTCGCGTACAGACACTGCCCGAGCCACACATAGGTGACGGCCTGCGCCTGGTCGTACCCGCCGAGATGCGGTCGCTCGTCCCACAGCGCCAGATACGTGTACACGAGGATCACGCCGAAGACGGTGTTGGTGAACACCCCCGCCGCCGTCGCCGCCCGATAGGTCGCGTACCGCCTGAATCCACCCGCCGCGACGGCGACGTACAACCGTCCCGCGCCCACACCACAGCCCTCCTCGGCCCGCCGACACCGAAGCGCAGAAGCCTATGCGCGGTCGGGGCGGGCGCGCCTCCGGTTTTTCGGCCCCTTCCGCGCCCGCGCCCACCGCGGCCGGCCGCAGTGCCCGAGCTCACAGGAACACGCGTGCCGTGGTCGGGGAACTGATCGGCGGATGGGACAGTCTTCATCAAAGGAGGCATGAGTAACCTCCGGGAACGAAGGCGCCGTAAGCGCCGGAGACGTACCGGTCCTCCGGGACATACGACGCACCGCACCACAGGAGTCCGCGCACACCATGAGTGACGAGCCGCAGCCGCAGCAGGCCGCCCAGCCGCAGGGCTGGACGCCGAGGGAACCGCAGGGGCCCGCGGTGCCGGGCGGACCTCAGGAACCCGGCGGCAAGAAGCCGAAGCGGCCCAAGCGCACGGGCTGGCGCCGGGTGATCCCGACCTGGCGCATGGTGCTGGGCACCTCGGTCATCGGCATACTGCTGCTGATCGGCCTGTTCTTCCTCGGCTACTCGATGGTGAAGATCCCGCCGGCCAACGCGCTCGCCACCAAGCAGGCCAACGTCTACCTGTACTCGGACGGCACCCAGATCGCCCGCGACGGCGAGGTCAACCGGGAGAACGTCACCCTCGCCCAGGTCTCCAAGGACGCCCAGCACGCCGTACTGGCCGCCGAGGACCGCGACTTCTACTCCGAGTCCGCGATCGACCCCAAGGCGATGCTGCGGGCCGGCTGGAACACCGCGACCGGCAAGGGCAAGCAGTCCGGCTCCACGATCACCCAGCAGTACGTCAAGAACTACTACCTGGCGCAGGAACAGACCGTCACCCGCAAGGTGAAGGAGTTCTTCATCTCGATCAAGCTGGACCGCGAGAAGTCCAAGGACGAGATCCTCGAGGGCTACCTCAACACCAGCTACTTCGGCCGCAACGCCTACGGCATCCAGGCCGCCGCCCAGGCCTACTACGGCATGGACGCCACCGACCTCGACCCGGCCCACGCCGCCTACCTCGCCGCGCTGGTCAACGCGCCCAGTGAGTACGACGTCGTCGCCCACCCCGAGAACAAGTCGGCGGCCGTGGCCCGCTGGAACTACGTCCTGGACGGCATGGTCAAGAAGGGCTGGCTGACCGAGGCCGAGCGGACCGGGCTGAAGTTCCCGATGCCGAAGGAGCAGACCGCCTCCACCGGCATGTCCGGGCAGCGCGGCTACATCGTCAAGGCGATCGAGAGCTACCTCGCCGAGAACAAGATCGTCACCGCGGACGAGCTCGCGCACGGCGGCTACCGCATCACCACCACCCTGGACAGGAAGAAGCAGGACGCCTTCGTGAAGGCGGTGAACGACCAGGTGATGGACAAGCTGAACAAGAAGAGCCGCAAGGTCGACAACTACGTCCGCGCGGGCGGCGCCTCCGTCGACCCGAAGACCGGCAAGGTCGTCGCGATGTACGGCGGCATCGACTACGTCAAGCAGTACACGAACGGCGCGACCCGCGGCGACTTCCAGACCGGCTCCATCACCAAGCCCATCGTGTTCGCCTCGGCGGTCCAGAACCACTCGGAGACGCAGGACGGCGAGATCATCACGCCGAACACGTACTACGACGGCACCAACAAGCGCCCCGTGCAGGGCTGGAGCGGCGGCACCTACGCCCCCGCGAACGAGGACGACGTCTCCTACGGCGACATCACCGTGCGCAGCGCCACCGACAAGTCCGTCAACGCGGTGTACGCGCAGATGGCGGTGGACGTCGGCCCGGCGAAGGTGAAGCAGACCGCCATCGACCTCGGCATCCCCGCCGACACCCCCGACCTGACCGCGACCCCGTCCATCGCGCTCGGTGTGAACACCGCGAGCGTCCTCGACATGGCGGAGACCTACGCCACCCTCGCCAACCACGGTGAGCGGCACACGTACACGATGATCGCGTCGATGACCAAGGACGGTCAGCCGGTCACGCTGCCGAAGGACACGACCACCCGGGCCGTCAGCCAGGAGGCCGCCGACACCACGACCTCGATCCTGCAGAGCGTCGTCGAGAACGGCACCGCGACCGCCGCCCAGGACGCGGGCCGCCCCGCCGCCGGCAAGACCGGCACCGCGGAGGACGACAAGGCCGCCTGGTTCGCCGGCTACACCCCGGAGCTCGCGACCGTCGTCTCCGTCATGGGCCAGAACCCGGACACCGCCCAGCACGAGCCGCTGTACGGCGCGATGGGCCTGCAGCGCGTCAACGGCGGTGGCCCGCCGGCCCAGATCTGGGCGCAGTACACCAAGGCCGCGCTGAAGGGGAAGCCGGTCACCGACTTCGACCTTCAGCTCCAGGCGGGCGCCGAGCAGACCTCGCCGCCGAGCGTCGAGCCGACCCGGCCGGACAACGGCGGCCAGGACAACGGCGGCGCGACCACGGGCGGCGACGACAACCAGGGCCAGACCCAGGGCCAGGACAACGGCGGCACCACGACGACCGGCGGCGCGACCACCACGACGGGCGGTACGACGACCGGCGGCACGACGGGTGACACCACCACGGGCGGCACCACGACGACCGGCACGACCGGGGACACGTCGACCGGCACGACCACGGGCGATACGTCGACCGGAACGACCGGCGACACGACAGGGGGCACGACCGGCGGCACGACCGGCACGGACACCGGGGGGACGACCGCGGGCACAGCGGGCCCGCAGTCGACCAGCCGAAGAGAGTAAGAGGCCGATTGGACGGCAAAAGGGCTGGTGACGACGGTCACCAGCCCCTCTTCGGCGCTGTTCTACAGATACAGGCCGGTCGTGTCCTCGGACCCCTCGAAGCGGTCGGCGGCCACGGCGTGCAGATCCCGCTCGCGCATCAGCACGTACGCCACACCCCGCACCTCGACCTCGGCGCGGTCCTCCGGGTCGTACAGGACGCGGTCGCCGGGTTCGACGGTACGTACGTTCTGCCCGACGGCGACGACCTCGGCCCAGGCCAGCCGCCGCCCGACGGCCGCGGTGGCGGGAATCAGGATGCCCCCGCCGGACCGCCGCTCGCCCTCCCCGGAGTCCTGCTTGACCAGAACCCGGTCGTGCAGCATCCGGATGGGCAGCTTGTCGTGCTGGCTGCCGCTGTGCTGGTTTCTGTTGGCGCTCACGCCCACGAACCTACAGCTCTCCTTCAGCTCCTGCGCCGCCGGGTACCGAAGGCGACCAGCCCCACGAGCCCGACCACGACGAGCGCGACGGGCACGATCCGCTCCATCCGCGGCGCGCCCTCCTCGTCCACGAACTGCGCCTTCACATCGCTCACGGCCTTGTTGACACCGACGTAGGCCCGGCCCAGCGTGTGATCGATATTGGACACGACCTTGGCCTTGGCGTCCCCGACGATCGTCTTCGGGTGCACCCGCACCCCGATCTCGTCGAGGGTCTCGGCCAGCACGTCACGGCGGCGCCTGATGTCCGCCTCGATCTGCGCCGGGGTTCTGGTGTCCGACGTGTCCGCCACGGTGGGGCCTCCGAAGTCGCCGTTGCTGTTCTGGACAGTCTGTCAGTTCCCGCCGCGCCCGCACTGTCAGGACCCCCGGTTACGCTGGTCCGATGAGCGAGCGACTCCAGCCCGGGGACGTGGCCCCCGACTTCACCCTCCCGGATGCCGACGGCAACGACGTGTCCCTCTCGGCCCACAAGGGCCGCAAGGTCATCGTCTACTTCTACCCGGCGGCCCTCACCCCCGGCTGCACCAAGCAGGCCTGCGACTTCACGGACAACCTCGACGTCCTGGCCGGCGCCGGCTACGACGTCATCGGCATCTCCCCCGACGCCCCCGAGAAGCTGGCCAGGTTCCGCGAGAAGGAGTCCCTGAAGGTCACCCTCGCCGCCGACCCCGACAAGAGGGTCACGGAGGCATACGGCGCGTACGGCGAGAAGAAGAACTACGGCAAGACCTACATGGGCGTCATCCGCTCGACGATCGTGGTGGACGAGGAGGGCAAGGTCGAACGGGCCCTCTACAACGTCCGGGCGACAGGCCACGTGGCAAAGATCATCAAGGACCTGGGCATCTGAGACCCCGTTTTCCCGCCGATCGAGCGGCCCGCACCGGCGTGATCCGGTGCGGGCCGCTTTACGTTTCGGGCGTGACTGCCCGACGAGTCGTTCGTTACTCCGTACGAGCTGCGAACATGCGGCCGGATCGGAGGGGCAAGCGCATGGCGAACAAGTCGAATCCGTACGACAAAGAGCGACTCACACAAGCGGTGACCGAGGCCCGCAACTGGACGGACCTGATGCGACGACTTGGACTCAAGAGGAGCGGCGGCCAGCGGCGTGTCCTCCAGGAGAAGGTCGCCGGGCACGGACTGGACACGAGCCACTTCGCCAAGCACAGCCCGTGGCGCAAGTAGGCGCCACGTCGGCCACCGGCGCCCTGTCACAACATCCGTCGTCGCATTCACGCGGCGGGCATCGACATCAGTCACTTCCCCGGCATCGACAGGCCCGACCTGGACCTTCCCTTCACCACCGAGGAACTCAAGGCAGCCGCGGCGACGGCGACCAGCGTCCGAGGCCTGGCTCGTGCCCTGGGTTTAGCGGACGACAGCCGCTCGCGGACGACCCTGAGCCGTATGCTGCGCGGCCAGGGTATCGACACCGGACACTTCTCCCATCAGCGCGCATCGATGCCCGAGGACAAACTTCGTGAACTTGTCGAGAACTCCACGAGCTACGCCGATGTGATGCGAGGCCTCGGCTTGGATGTGAACGACACCAACCACCGACGCATTCGACGCGCAGCGTCTCAACTCGGCCTGGACACGCGGCACTTCAAGCGCAGGACGTGGGCCAAGCCAGAGCGCCCTGCCCCTGAGCCCACCTCGCACCGAGTGCTGATCGTCCTGCCCTCGAATGCGGGACGGACCAACAGATCTCAGCTTCACCGGGCGCCGGCCGAGATCGGGGTGCCCTACGCATGCGAGACCTGCGGCAACAAGGGTGAGTGGCTGGGGCGGCCCATCACCTTGCAGATCGGCCATGTCAACGGAGACTGGCGCGACAACCGCCGAGAAAATCTGCGATATCTGTGCCCCAACTGTCACGCGCTGACGGAGACGTGGTGTCACCAGAAGGCGAAGGCACCCCTCGCCGCGTAACTTGCTCTACCCGTACACTGAACGCTGCCGGTCGAGCGTGATGACCGTTTTTGAGCGGCCGTGATGGAATTTGGCAGTCATGCTGGGTTTAGGTCCCAGTGGGTTCACACCCGTGTGGGTTCGAGTCCCACCGGCCGCACGCACAGAGGGGCCGCCCCAGAGGGCGGCCCCTCTTCTGATCGCTCAGCCCAACAGCTCCCGCACCACCGGCACCAGCGCCCGGAACGCCTTCCCCCGGTGGCTGATCGCGTTCTTCTCGCCCGGGGTCAGTTCCGCGCACGTCCGGGTCTCGCCCTCCGGCTGCAGGATCGGGTCGTAGCCAAAGCCGTTCGTTCCGGTCGGCGTGTGGCGGAGGACGCCCCTCAGCTGCCCCTCGACGACCCGTTCCGTGCCGTCCGGGAGAGCGAGCGCCGCCGCACACGCGAAGTGCGCTCCCCGGTGTTCATCCGCGATGTCGCCGAGCTGGGCGAGGAGGAGGGCGAGGTTGGCCTTGTCGTCTCCGTGGGTGCCTGCCCAGCGGGCCGAGAAGATGCCGGGGGCGCCGTTCAGGACGTCGACGCAGAGGCCGGAGTCGTCGGCGACGGCCGGGAGGCCGGTCGCCCGGGCGAGGGCGTGGGCCTTGAGCAGCGCGTTCTCGGCGAACGTCACTCCCGTTTCCTTGACATCGGGGACGTCCGGGTAGGCCTCCGCCCCGACCAGCTCATGGGCGAGTCCTGCGTCGGCGAGGATCGCCCTGAGCTCGGTGATCTTTCCGGCGTTACGGGTGGCGAGGATCAGGCGGGTCATGGGCCCACAGTATTAGGGCCCGACCGCCGGCGATTACGAGGTGCACACCTTCGTCAGTTCGCCCGCCGCGTCCGTCACCGGGCTCACGTCCGGCGTGTTGTCGCCGTTCTTGATCGACGTACGGACGTTGGAGACCGCCTTGTCCAGGTCGTCGACCGCCTTGTTGACATCGGCGTTGTCCGTCTTGTCGCCGATCCGGTCGAGGTTCTTGTCGATCGAGGCGAGGGACTCGTCGAGCTGGGTCGGGTCGTTCGCCGCGTTCTCGGCGGCCTGCTGGAGGGCCGTGACGCTGTCGGCGATGGTGTCGGCGGTCTGGACGCAGTCCAGGGCCTTGTCGACGGCGTCGCAGCCGGCGGTCAGGCCGACCGTCAGGCCGACTGCCGCGAGTGCGGCGAGAGTGGTGGCGATACGGCGACCGCGGCGGCCCCGGTTCGCGTTCCCGGCCATGACTGTGGTTCCTCCCTGTCCAGGCCCCGAAGAGCCCCCCGTACTGGTCGGGCGCACGGTGGTGTGCCGTGCGCCCGCATACATAGGGACGCCCCCGCAGGCGTCGGGGGTTGCCCCGCCGGCCGCCTTTTCTTGGTGCGCCCTTTACTTTTCGAGGACCGTATCAAGAGCCTTGCGCTGGAGGACGGCGAGTTCCGCGCAGCCGGTGACGGCGAGGTCCAGCAGGGCGTTCAGCTCCTCGCGGGCGAAGGGCTCCGCCTCCGCAGTGCCCTGGACCTCGACGAAGCGGCCGTCGCCGGTGCAGACGACGTTCATGTCGGTGTCGGCGCGGACGTCCTCCTCGTAGCAGAGGTCCAGGAGCGGGACGCCGCCGACGATGCCGACCGAGACCGCCGAGACCGTGCCGGTGAGCGGCTGGCGGCCGGCCTTGACCAGCTTCTTGCCCTGCGCCCAGGCGACGGCGTCGGCGAGTGCCACGTACGCGCCGGTGATGGCCGCCGTGCGCGTGCCGCCGTCGGCCTGCAGGACGTCGCAGTCGAGGACGATCGTGTTCTCGCCGAGCGCCTTGTAGTCGATGACCGCGCGCAGGGAGCGGCCGATGAGGCGGGAGATCTCGTGCGTACGACCGCCGATCTTGCCGCGGACGGACTCGCGGTCGCCGCGGGTGTTGGTGGCGCGGGGCAGCATGGAGTACTCGGCGGTGACCCAGCCCTCGCCGCTGCCCTTGCGCCAGCGGGGGACGCCTTCGGTCACGGAGGCGGTGCAGAAGACCTTGGTGTCGCCGAAGGAGACGAGGACGGAGCCTTCGGCGTGCTTGCTCCAGCCGCGTTCGATCGTGATCGGGCGGAGTTGTTCGGGGGTGCGGCCGTCGATTCGAGACATGCCGTCGAGCCTAGTGGTACGGACGGAGGGGGCCCCTCCCGCGTCGGGAAGAGCCCCTCTCGGGTGAACCTCGGAGGTTCCCCGACGTTCACATCATGTCTTCGATCTCCGCCGCGATGGGGTCGGCGTCGGTGCCGATGACGACCTGGATGGCGGTGCCCATCTTGACGACGCCGTGCGCGCCCGCGGCCTTCAGCGCGGCCTCGTCGACCTTGCCGGCGTCGACGACCTCGGTCCGCAGGCGGGTGATGCAGCCCTCGACCTCTTCGATGTTGTCGATGCCGCCGAGCCCGGCGACGATCTTCTCTGCCTTGCTGGCCATTTCGGTCTCCTCACGCACAGTTGGCCCAACTTCACGAGCGATTGCGCCGTGCGTACCGAAAGCTGACGTCACAGCATCCCAATCGTCGTAACTGGTCTACACCACCTGACAGGCGGTCGCCAACTGATGAGTGCGGACACCACCGAGACACCTCCCGCGCGCCGGCGGTGGCAGTCGGCGTTCCAGGGCCTGCAGAAGATGGGCCGCAGTCTCCAGCTGCCGATCGCGGTGCTGCCGGCGGCCGGCATCCTCAACAGGCTCGGCCAGCCGGACGTGTTCGGGGACGACGGGCTGGGGTGGACGAATGTCTCCAAGGTGATGGCGGGCGCGGGCGGCGCGCTGCTGGACGGTTCGCTGGGGCTGCCGCTGCTGTTCTGCGTGGGCGTGGCCATCGGTATGGCGAAGAAGTCGGACGGGTCGACGGCGCTGGCGGCGGTTGCCGGGTTCCTCGTCTACTACAACGTGCTGCGCCAGTTCCCCGAGGACTGCGCGGCCGGGTCGAAGGCGACCGCGACGGGCTGCCAGGTCACGGACGGAACCGTCAGCGCCTTCACCTACCAGAACCCGGGCGTCTTCGGCGGCATCGTCATGGGACTCATGGCAGCCTTCCTCTGGGCGCGCTATCACCGTACGAAGCTGGTGGACTGGCTCGGCTTCTTCAACGGCCGCCGTCTCGTGCCGATCATCATGGCCTTCGTCGCGATCGCGTTCGCGGCTCTGTGTCTGTGGATCTGGCCGCCGATCGGTGACGGCCTGGAGAACTTCTCCGACTGGCTGAGCGACGCGGGCTCCTGGGGCGCGGGCATCTTCGGTCTCGCGAACCGCGCTCTGCTGGTGATCGGGCTCCATCAGTTCCTGAACGTGCCCATCTGGTTCCAGTTCGGCACGTACACCAAGCCGGACGGCACCCTGGTGCACGGCGACATCAACATGTTTCTGGCGGGCGACCCGAACGCCGGTCAGTTCACGTCCGGGTTCTTCCCGATCATGATGTTCGCGCTGCCGGCCGCCGCGCTCGCGATCACGCACTGCGCCAAGCCGAGCCGCCGCAAGGAAGTCGGCGGTCTGATGCTCTCGGTCGCGCTGACCTCGTTCGTCACCGGCATCACGGAACCGATCGAGTACTCGTTCCTGTTCATCGCGCCGCTGCTGTACGCGATCCACGCGCTGCTGACCGGTGTCTCGATGGCGGTGACCTGGGGCCTGGGCGTGCACGACGGCTTCAGTTTCAGCGCCGGGCTGATCGACTACGTCATCAACTGGAACCTGGCGACGAAACCGTGGGCGATCATTCCGATCGGCTTGTGCTTCGCGGCCGTCTATTACGTCATCTTCCGTTTCGCGATCACGAAATTCGATCTGAAAACCCCGGGCAGAGAGCCCGAGGAGGAGCGCGAGGACGTCACAAAGGCGTAGCCCAAAGTAGCTCCGCGGTCACGGGAATCGCGGGTTCCTTATCTCACCTTCATCGTGCTACAACAGGTCTACACCACTGAGTGGTGTAGACCACCACCCGATGGAGGAAGTCTATGAGCACCGCCACCGCGCCCACGGCGGCCCCCACGAAGAAGTGGGGATCAGGCCTGTTCCAGGGCCTGCAGAAGGTAGGACGCAGCCTTCAGCTCCCGATCGCCGTGCTTCCGGCGGCCGGCATCCTGCTGCGTCTCGGACAGCAGGACGTCCAGGACAAGTTGCACCTCCCCGACAAGGTCACGGCGGTCTTCGCCACGGCGGGTGGCGCGATCTTCGACAACCTGCCGCTGCTGTTCTGTATCGGTGTGGCGATCGGCTTCGCCAAGAAGTCGGACGGCTCGACCGCGCTCGCCGGGCTCGTCGGCTTCCTGGTCTACAGCAACGTGCTCAAGGCGTTCCCGGTCACCGACGCGAAGATCCTGAAGGGCGCGGACATAGCCGCGACCTACAACAACCCCGGTGTGCTCGGCGGCATCATCATGGGTCTGCTGTCCGCGGTGCTCTGGCAGCGCTTCCACCGCACCAAGCTGGTCGACTGGCTCGGCTTCTTCAACGGCCGCCGTCTGGTGCCGATCATCATGGCCTTCGTCGGCCTGCTCATGGGCGTCTTCTTCGGCCTGGTCTGGAAGCCGATCGGTGAGGGCATCTCGAACGTCGGCGAGCAGATCACCGGTCTCGGGGCCTTCGGCGCCGGTCTGTTCGGTCTGATCAACCGCGGTCTGATCCCGATCGGCATGCACCAGTTCGTGAACTCCGTGGCCTGGTTCCAGATCGGCGACTTCAAGGACGCCACGGGCACCGTCGTCCACGGCGACCTGACCCGCTTCTTCGCCGGCGACCCGACGGCCGGTCAGTTCATGTCCGGCTTCTTCCCGATCATGATGTTCGGTCTGCCGGCCGCCGCGATCGCGATCGCCCACTCCGCCCGTCCCGAGCGCCGCAAGGCCGTGATGGGCATGATGATCTCGCTCGCGCTCACCTCGTTCATGACCGGTGTGACCGAGCCGATCGAGTTCTCGTTCATGTTCATCGCCCCGGTGCTGTACGGCATCCACGCGCTGCTCACCGCCCTGTCGATGGCGATCACCTGGGCTCTGGGCGTGCACGCGGGCTTCACCTTCTCGGCCGGCGCCATCGACTACGGCCTCAACTGGAACCTCGCCACCAAGCCCTGGCTGATCATCCCGATCGGTCTCGTCTTCGGCGCGATCTACTACTTCGTCTTCCGCTTCGCCATCGCCAAGTGGAACCTCCCCACCCCGGGCCGCGAGCCCGAGGAGGAGGTCGAGGACCTCACCAAGGCGTGAGTCGTACGACATGACGACGGCCCCCGGAGCGATGAGGCTCCGGGGGCCGTCGTCGTCGTAAGGCGTCCGATGGATGCGTCAGATCTCGTACGACTGCCTCGGCACCGCCAGCTCCACCGGCCCGGTGTACACCGAACGCGCGTCCACGAGGTTGACCTGCGGGTCGGTCCACGGGGGGATGTGGGTGAGGAGCAGGCGGCGGGCGCCCGCGCGGGTCGCCGTCTCGCCCGCCTCGCGGCCGTTGAGGTGGAGGTCGGGGATGTTCTCCTTGCCGTGCGTGAAGGCCGCCTCGCACAGGAACAGGTCGGTGTCGCGGGCGAGTTCGTCCAGGGCGGGGCTCACGCCGGTGTCACCGGAGTAGGTGAGGGACTTCCCGCCGTGCTCGACGCGGATGCCGTACGCCTCCACGGGATGGGCCACGCGCTCCGTGTGCACGGTGAACGGGCCGACCTCGAACGTGGACGGCTTGACCGTGTGGAAGTCGAAGACCTCGCTCATCGAGGAGGCGGTGGGGGTGTCGGCGTAGGCCGTGGTCAGACGGTGTTCGGTGCCTTCGGGGCCGTAGACCGGCATGGGGTCGCAGCGGCCGCCGTCGTGGCGGTAGTAGCGCGCGACGAAGTACACGCACATGTCGATGCAGTGGTCGGCGTGCAGATGGCTGAGGAAGATCGCGTCGAGGTCGTAGAGACCGCAGTGGCGCTGCAGCTCGCCCAGGGCGCCGTTGCCCATGTCGAGGAGCAGCCGGAAGCCGTCGGCCTCTACGAGGTAGCTCGAGCAGGCCGATTCCGCGGACGGGAACGACCCCGAGCAGCCGACGACGGTGAGCTTCATGAAACAGAAACCTCCGCGGGCGGAAACTTTTCTGGGAAGGGGGACGGGGGGTTCGTGCGGTCCGTCGAGCGTAAGGCGCAAAACCCCCCGTCGCTCCTCCGCCAGGGGCTGTTGTGGGCGAACTCACCTGTGGTGTCACCGGTTCGGCTGGAAGCGGGGCGTGTGATGCTCGCGAGAGGGCGCGCGACGGCGGGCGCGCGCCGGTAACGTCTTCGTATGGACACGTCCTGGTGGCTGGCGCTCGTGGCGGTGGTACTGCTCGCGCTGGTCGCGACGCTCGTCGACGGCTGGGGGCGCGGGCGCCGGCCCGCGGGGCGGCGGACCCGGCCGCCGGGTCGGCCGAGGACCCGGGGCGGCGGCGGGCGGCCGAAGCCGGCGGAGATCTGGTGGGCGAACGTGCCCTACGAGGACGGGCCGGGGACCAAGGACCGGCCGTGTCTGGTGCTGGTCGTGCACGGGGAGCGGGCGACGGTCGCGAAGATCACCAGCAAGTACCACGACGAGCGGGCCGGGGTGATCCCGCTGCCGCCGGGTGCGGTCGGCGACGCCCAGGGGCGCGCGAGCTTCCTGGAGACGGACGAGCTGCGCGAGGTGCCGGTATGGGAGTTCCGGCGGCGGGTGGGTGTGGTGGACCCGGTCCTGTGGGACCAGGTCCGTCACCTGGCGACCTGAGAGGTCACGCCCAGAGCTGGCCCTGGAGCGTCTCGATCGCTTCCTCCGTGGTCGCGGCCGTGTACACGCCGGTCGACAGGTACTTCCAGCCGCCGTCGGCCACCACGAAGGCGATGTCGGCGGACTCCCCCGCCTTCAGCGCCTTGTTGCCGACGCCGATCGCCGCGTGCAGGGCCGCGCCCGTGGAGACGCCCGCGAAGATGCCCTCCTGCTGGAGGAGTTCGCGGGTGCGGGTGACGGCGTCCGCGGAGCCGACGGAGAAGCGGGTGGTGAGGACGGAGGCGTCGTACAGCTCGGGTACGAAGCCCTCGTCGAGGTTGCGCAGGCCGTACACCAGGTCGTCGTAGCGCGGTTCGGCGGCGACGATCTTGACGTCCGGCTTGTTCTCGCGGAGGTAGCGGCCGACGCCCATCAGCGTCCCCGTCGTCCCCAGCCCCGCCACGAAGTGGGTGATGGACGGCAGGTCGGCGAGGATCTCCGGGCCGGTCGTCGCGTAGTGGGCGCCGGCGTTGTCCGGGTTGCCGTACTGGTAGAGCATCACCCAGTCGGGGTGCTCGGCGGAGAGCTCCTTGGCGACGCGTACGGCGGTGTTGGAGCCGCCCGCGGCCGGGGAGGAGATGATCTCGGCGCCCCACATGCCGAGCAGGTCCCGGCGCTCCTGCGAGGTGTTCTCGGGCATCACGCAGACCATGCGGTAGCCCTTGAGCTTCGCGGCCATGGCGAGGGAGATGCCGGTGTTGCCGGAGGTGGGCTCCAGGATCGTGCAGCCCGGGGTGAGGCGGCCGTCCTTCTCCGCCTGCTCGATCATGTGCAGGGCGGGGCGGTCCTTGACCGAGCCGGTCGGGTTGCGGTCCTCCAGCTTGGCCCAGATGCGGACCTCGGGGGACGGCGACAGCCGCGGCAGGCGCACCAAGGGGGTGTTGCCCACCGCGGCCAGCGGGGAGTCGTAGCGCATCGAGGATCAGGCCATGCCGCCGGCCACGGCCGGCAGGATCGTGACGTTGTCGCCGTCGGTGAGCTTGGTGTTGATGCCGTCGAGGAAGCGGACGTCCTCGTCGTTCAGGTACACGTTGACGAACCGGCGCAGCTCACCGCCGTCCACGATGCGGGCCTGGACGCCCGCGTGCCGGGTCTCGAGGTCGGCGAAGAGCTCGGCGAGCGTGGTCCCGGTGCCCTCCACCGCCTTCTGGCCGTCGGTGTAGGTGCGGAGGATGGTGGGGATGCGGACCTCGATGGCCATGGTTGCGGGCTCCTGTCGGGAAGTGTTCTGGTCGGTGGGCGCACGACGGCGCGCGCCGCGGCTCACGGCCGTACGGCGGCAGGGGACGTCAACAGATGGCGCTGTTCAGCCTGCACAGGTCGACGTGCAGCCGCGCCACGAGCAGGATGCCCGGCGTCTTCTCGCTCACGTCGTTCAGAACCATGGGGTCATCGTATCGATTCCCGGTCCGGATCCCGGAGTGTGATCTCGCATGCTGGATGAATTCTGACCGAACCGCGAGATCAGTACGCCTCTACGACCGTGACCTCCTCCTCCGTGACCTCGCCTTCCACGATCCGGAACGAGCGGAACTGGAAGTCGCCGAGGCCGTCGGTGTCGGCGGTGGAGACCAGGACGTAGTGGGCGCCGGGCTCGTTGGCGTAGGAGATGTCGGTGCGGGAGGGGTAGGCCTCGGTGGCGGTGTGCGAGTGGTAGACGATCACCGGCTCCTCGTCGCGGTCGTCCATCTCGCGGTAGAGCCTGAGCAGGTCGCCGGAGTCGAACTCGTAGAACGTGGGCGACATGGCCGCGTTCAGCATGGGGATGAAGCGCTCGGGCCGGTCGGAGCCGGCCGCTCCCGCGACGACGCCGCACGCCTCGTCGGGGTGGTCCTTGCGCGCGTGCGCGACGATCTGGTCGACGAGGGCCTGGGTGATGGTCAGCATGTTCGTCAGGATAAGCAGAAGGGCCGTCCCGTACCGATGGGTGGTACGGGACGGCCCACATGGTGGGCTGTGGGATCAGCCGACCTTCTGGAGCTCCGGCTCGCGGCGCTCCGCTATCTGCGGGTTGCGGGCCTTGAGTACGGCCCAGCCCACACCCAGCGCGGCGGCCCAGCCCGCCATCACGTACAGGCAGACCCGGGAGTCGGCGTCGTACGCGATCAGGCCGGTGACGAAGAGCAGGAACGCGATGGCGATGTACGAGCACTTCGCGCCGCCCGGGGCCGGGAAGGACGAGGCCGGCAGGCGGCCCGCGTCGACCGCGCGGCGGTAGAGGACATGGCTGACCAGGATCATCAGCCAGGTCCAGATGCCGGCCGCGGTGGCCACCGAGGTGACGTAGCCGAAGGCCTTCTCCGGGACGACGTAGTTGAGGACCACGCCGATGCCCATGAAGAGGACCGAGACCGTGATGCCGAGGGCCGGGGTCTTCGACGCGGAGAGCCTGCGGAAGACGGCGGGCGCCTCACCGCTGTCGGCGAGGTTCCGCAGCATGCGGCCGGTGGAGTACATGCCCGAGTTGCAGGAGGACAGGGCCGCGGTGAGGACGACGAAGTTGACGATGCCGGCGCCGGCCGGGATGCCGATCTTCGCGAAGGCCGCGACGAACGGCGAGACGCCCGGGGCGAACTCGGTCCACTTCACGACGCAGAGGATGACGGTGAGCGCGCCGACGTAGAAGAGGGCGATGCGCCACGGGAGGGTGTTGATCGCCTTGGGGAGGGTCTTCTCCGGGTCCTCGGACTCGCCGGCCGTGACGCCGACCAGCTCGACCGCGAGGTAGGCGAACATGACGCCCTGGAGGGTCATCAGGGACGAGCCGACGCCCTTGGGGAAGAAGCCGTCGAAGGCCCAGAGGTTCGATACGGCGGCGGTGTCGCCGGCGCTGCTGAAGCCGAAGGTGAGTACGCCCAGGCCGATGACGATCATGCCGATCAGGGCGGTGACCTTGACCATCGAGAACCAGAACTCCAGCTCGCCGAAGAGCTTCACGGAGATCAGGTTGACCCCGAACAGGATCACCAGGAAGACCAGGGCGGTCACCCACTGCGGGATGTGCGGGAACCAGTAGTTGACGTAGATCGCGGCGGCGGTCAGCTCGGCCATGCCGGTGACCACCCACATCAGCCAGTACGTCCAGCCGGTGAAGTAGCCGAAGAACGGGCCGAGGAACTCGCGGGAGTACTCCGCGAAGGAGCCCGAGACCGGGCGGTACAGGAGCAGTTCGCCGAGGGCCCGCATGATGAAGAAGATGATCACGCCGGCGAGGGCGTACATGAAGATGAGGCTGGGTCCGGCCTTGGCGATGTTCGCCCCGGCTCCCAGGAAGAGGCCGACGCCGATGGCGCCGCCGATCGCGATCATCTGGACCTGGCGGCTGCCGAGTCCGCGCTCGTAGCCCTCTTCTGAGGGCTGCCCCGAGCCTGTGTCGACCTGAGCGGAGGTCATGTGTGTGATGCGCCTTTCTCCATCCCGAACCGGGCCTCTCGTCGGCCTCGGATCGGGTCTCGATCCCCCCGGATTGATGGAGTGGTGCCTGGCCGGCGGTTGCCGGCTCGGTGGCGCACCCGGTCGAACATGTGGGTGGTGTTCGCCGGGCGGTCGTGAAGATTTATCACGGCCGCAACATTGATCACCCGGGTCGCATGTGGCGCATCACACAGGAAGAAGCGGACATACGACGCTCAACGCGGGCGGACCAGGCCGCGGCGGTGATGTGATCGTTATCCGGATTTGAGCGTCCTCTGAGCGAACACAGGGCCGTCGCATTTCACGGCATAAGGGTGGTCACGAGGGTCTCCTGGAGCCCGCCGAGCCAGAGATAGGCCATCACCATCGGCTTACGGGGGTCCTCGTCCGGGAGCCGGTAGAGGAGGTCGGTGTCGTCCTCGTCCTGGATCTCCAGGCGGGAGCCGATCGCCAGGCGCAGGTCGTTGAGGGAGTTCAGCCACTGCCGGGACTCGCCGACCGAGAGCTTGAGGACCGCGCCGCCGTCGAGGGCCGGGGTGAGGGAGTCCAGGGAGCGGATCACCGCGAGGGCGTTGTCGCGCTTGCCGGCCCGCAGGTCGTTCTCGGTGTAGCGGCGGAACTCGGCGGAGTACTCCTGCTGCTCCTGGGCCTCCTTGGGGCCCGGGGTGCCCTCGGGGTCGCTGTAGGCGTCCGGGAAGAGGCGGCGCAGCACCGGGTCCCTGGGCGGCTCGGTCGGGCCCTCGGCGAAGAGTTCCGCGAGGGGGTCGTCGGGGGCGTCCTCCCCCGGGCCGGGCCCGATGAGTTCCAGGAGCTGTACGGCCAGCGACCGGATGATGGAGATCTCGACGTCGTCGAGGGCGACGGCCGCGCCGCCGCCGGGAAGCGGTTCGAAGTGTCCAGGCATGAAGGTCAGTTCAGCTACTTCCGGTCCTGCTGGAGGGTGGCCCACAGACCGTAGCCGTGCATGGCCTGCACGTCGCGCTCCATCTCCTCGCGGGTTCCGCTGGAGACGACCGCCCGGCCCTTGTGGTGGACGTCGAGCATGAGCTTGGTGGCCTTGTCCTTGGTGTACCCGAAGTACGTCTGGAACACGTAGGTCACGTAGCTCATGAGGTTGACCGGGTCGTTGTGGACGATGGTGACCCAGGGGACGTCGGGCTCGGGTACGGCGAAGACTTCTTCCGCCGACTCGGTGCGTTCGACTTCCAGGGGAGCGGGTGACGTCACAGGGCCCATGCTGCCACGGGCGCCATAAATCGTCACACTGACGCGAAGTGGGGTAGCATCCGGTGCTATGAACACAGCGGACCTTGGGCTGCCGGTGGACGTTCCCTCGACGGCGCTCTTCACTGACCAGTACGAGCTGACGATGCTGCAGGCCGCGCTGAAGGGCGGCACCGCCGAGCGGCGGAGCGTCTTCGAGGTCTTCACCCGGCGGCTGCCGGAGGGGCGGCGCTACGGCGTCGTCGCGGGCACCGGGCGGGTCCTGGACGCGGTGGAGAACTTCCGGTTCGACGCGGACGTCCTGGGCTTCCTGCGGGAGCGGGACATCGTCGACGGACCGACCCTGGAGTGGCTCGCCTCGTACCGCTTCTCCGGCGACATCTGGGGCTACCCGGAGGGCGAGGTGTACTTCCCGGGCTCGCCGATCATGCGGGTGGAGGGGTCGTTCGCCGAGTGCGTGCTGCTGGAGACGGTGATCCTCTCGATCCTCAACCACGACTCCGCGATCGCCGCGGCCGCCTCCCGGATGTCCTCGGCCGCCGGGGAGCGCCCGCTGATCGAGATGGGCGCCCGGCGCACCCACGAGCTCGCCGCGGTCGCCGCCGCGCGGGCCGCGTACGTGGGCGGCTTCACCTCGACCTCCGACCTGGCGGCCGGTTTCCGCTACAACATCCCGACCGTCGGCACCTCCGCGCACGCCTTCACCCTCCTCCACGACCACGAGCGGGACGCCTTCCGGGCCCAGGTGAACTCGCTCGGCCGGAACACGACCCTGCTCGTCGACACGTACGACGTCGCCGCGGCCGTCCGGACGGCCGTCGAGATCGCCGGTCCGGAGCTGGGCGCGGTGCGCATCGACTCCGGTGACCTGCTGCTGGTCGCGCACCGGGTGCGGCAGCAGCTGGACGAGCTGGGCGCTGGCAGGACGAAGATCATCGTGACCTCGGACCTCGACGAGTACGCCATCGCCTCGCTGGCGGCGGCGCCGGTGGACGCGTACGGCGTGGGGACGCAACTGGTGACCGGGTCGGGGCACCCGACCTGCTCGATGGTCTACAAGCTGGTCGCCCGCGCCGAGTCCGCCGACCCGGAGGCGCCGCTGGTGCCGGTGGCGAAGAAGGCGGCGGGCGGCAAGACCTCCATCGGCGGCCGGAAGTGGGCCGCGCGCCGCCCGGACGCGGACGGGGTCGCGGAGGCCGAGGTCGTCGGCACGGGCGCCGTACCGCCGGAGCTCGCCGACCACCAGCTGCTGGTCGAGCTGGTCAAGGGCGGCGACGTGGTGGCCCGCGAACCGCTGGACACCGTGCGGGACCGGCATGCGGCGGCCCGCGCCAACCTGCCGCTTTCGGCCACCCAGCTGTCGCGCGGGGAACCGGTGATCCCGACGGAGTACGCCGTGGGGCGCTCGGGTAGCTAAAGCGGGTGCCGTCGGACGCGCCCCCGTGATGCCCCTCCCGTATCGCCGCAGAAGTCAATAGGCTCGGAAGTTCAACGGCCGGGCCCGCACCCCTCCCCCGACCCCCTCGTCGAGAAGGAAACCCACCATGCGCCGCGCCTTGATCGTCGTAGACGTGCAGAACGACTTCTGCGAGGGGGGCAGCCTCGCCGTGGCCGGCGGTGCCGATGTGGCCGCCGCCGTCACCGAGCTGATCGGGCAGGCGGGCGGCTCCGGCTACCAGCACGTGGTGGCCACCCGCGACCACCACATCGCGCCCGGCGGCCACTTCGCCGACAACCCCGACTTCCGGCACTCCTGGCCCGCGCACTGCGTCGCGGGCACCGAGGGCGTCGGCTTCCACCCGAACTTCGCGCCCGCCGTCGCCTCCGGGGCGATCGACGCCGTCTTCGACAAGGGGGCGTACGCGGCGGCCTACAGCGGCTTCGAGGGCGCCGACGAGAACGGGGTGAAGCTCGCGGACTGGCTGCGGGCGCGGGAGGTCGGCGAGGTGGACGTGGTCGGGATCGCCACCGACCACTGCGTACGGGCCACCGCCCTGGACTCCGCCCGGGAGGGCTTCCGTACGCAGGTGCTCCTCGACCTGACCGCCGGGGTGGCCCGGGAGACCACCGACCGGGCGCTGGAGGAGCTGCGCGAGGCGGGCGTGGAGCTCTCCGGGAAGCCGGTCGTCGCCTGACCCGGGCTCCGGCTCACCGGCTCACGCCGGGGCCGTCGGCCGCCTCTTCAGGGCCCTGATGGGGTGCCACAGCTCCTGGGCCAGCTCGGGGCCCGCCACGACACCGTTGTCAGGGGCCGTACGCCATATCAGCCCGTCGGGATGGTGCAGGACCGCGGTGATCTCGTCCGGGGTCGGCGGGGCCGCGTTGCCGCGGAGGTAGACCGCTCGCATGCCCAGGTTCCGCAGCCTGGTCAGGGCTCGGGCGCGGTTGCGGGCGTGGACGAGGACACGGACCGAGCCCGTGCCGTCGGTGGCGGGTCTGGGCAGGTTCAGAGCCACCACCACGCTGCCGGTCGGCAGCTTGCAGAAACCTCCTGCGGCCATGCAGGTCACACCCCCGTGCGAGTCGGTGTCGACACGCCTGTCGACGTGTCTGTCAATAAGAAGGGCACAGGACGCACCTAAACACGATCGGCGGCGACCCGCCAGGGGGTCACCGCCGATACGGTTCTGACCTGCGGAAATACCGACTACTTCACCGCGGGGCCGACTTCGAGCGAGATCGTCGAGCCGTCCAGGGCCTCCCGGACGATCTTGATCTTGGTGTTGGTGTCAGTGACGTTCACACCGGCGGCCGGGTTCGAGGCGTCGTAGTAGCTGCTGGTGTGGTCGTTGAAGACCGGCACCCCGTGCGAGCCCTTGATCTTGGTGGCCACGTCCGCCTTGTGCAGCGTGATGCCGTCCGTCGGGTACAGGCTGAACGGCGAGTCGTAGGCCTGGATGCGGTTGCGCATCAGCGTGCCGTCGGACCACTTCAGCGGCGTCGGGTGGGAGTCGATCGGGAGGATCAGACCGGTGCCCGGGTGGACGCTGGTGTTGTCGTCCGCCTCGGAGAGGTCCCACTTCCAGATCAACAGGCCGTTCTGGTACGGGTAGTGCTCCACCCAGTCCGGACGGGTCGTCGAGAAGCCGAAGTTGTACGGGCCGACCTTCAGGGTCTTGTCGTACGACACGTACTGGCGGTTCTCGGCGATGTAGTACTGCGCGTAGTCCTTGGTGAAGGACGCGCCGATGCGGGAGAAGCCGCTCGCGGTCCAACTCGCGTCCGCGGACTCGGCGTTGTCGGAGAAGACGGTCGCGCCGTCCGCGGTGACCGTGATCTCGTCGGCCGCGAAGCCCTTGAGCGCGACGCCGCCGTCGGTCTGGTAGCGGAAGCGCAGGTCGATCTTCTGGCCCGCGTAGGTGTCCAGCGGGTACGACAGCTTCTTGTAGCCGTCGACCGTGCCGGTGAGCGCCGGCTTGTCGCTGCCGTCGCGCGGGATGGCCTGGCCGTCCACTGTGCCGTCCAGGGGCGTCCAGTTGGCGCCGCCGTCGGTCGACACCTCGGCGTAGAGGTAGTCGTAGCCCGACTCGATGTCGTACCAGCCGTCGAGGCTCAGGGTGGCCGCGGACTTGCCGGTGAGGTCGACCGAACGCGTCAGCGTGTTCTTGAGGTTGTCGCCGCTGCCGCTCCACCACTGGGTCGAGCCCTGCGCCGGGGTGACCACGGTCGTGGTGACCGCCTTGTCGGGCAGCGAGACCACCAGGGCCTGCTTGTTCTTGGTGTTGTACTCGGCGACGCCCAGCTTGTGCGCGGACTTGGTGCCGGCCTTCGCGGTGTCGTAGTCGAGCCAGCCCAGCTGGAGCTTGTCCCAGGCGTTCATGTCGCCCGGCAGGTCGCCGATGGCGTTCTTGCCGGTGCCGAGCCAGGAGCCGGAGGACATCAGGGTCCAGAAACCGGTGGAGTTCTCGCCGCCGTTGGTGTCGTACTCGTCCGGCAGGCCGAGGTCGTGGCCGTACTCGTGGGCGTAGACGCCGAGGCCGCCGTTCTCCGGCTGCATGGTGTAGTCGCCGACCCAGATGCCGGTGTCGCCGACCTGGGTGCCGCCGAGCTTGTTGTTGTCGGGGCCGGTGGAACCGGCGTCCGTGCCGAAGGCGTACCAGCGGTGCGCCCAGATCGCGTCGGTGCCCTGGGCACCGCCGCCGGCGGACTCGTCCTCGCCGGCGTGCACGATCTGGAAGTGGTCGACGTAGCCGTCGGGCTCGTTGAAGTTGCCGTCGCCGTCGTAGTCGTAGCGGTCCCACTGGTCGTACTGGGCGAGGTCCGCCTTGATGGCGGCGTCGGACTCGCCGGCCGCCTTCTGGCCCGCGACCCAGGACGTCAGGCCGTCCTTGACCAGGTTCCAGACGCTGGAGCAGGTGGTGGAGCCGCAGGCGTTGTTGCCGTAACGGGCCTCGTTGTAGGGGACCTTGACCCAGTCGGTGACCTCGCCCTCGACCGAGTAGCGCCCCGAGGACTGCTTCTCGTAGTACTTCTTCAGCGACTCGGTGTTCTTGCCGGTGCCGAAGTAGAGGTCCTGGAAGTGCGCCTGGTTGTAGTCCGCCTGCCAGGCCGTGGAGTTGTCCTTGGTGCGGTCCGGCTCGGCTATCTGGTTGTGCAGCGGGCCGACCGTGCCGCCGTAGCGGGGATCGGTCTGGTCGCCGAACTCGACCAGGATGGTGAAGATCTTGTCCGTCTTCTCCCGGCCCAGCTCTACGTACTTGCTGTCGCCCTTCTTGCTGTCGAGCTGGACGACCTGCGAGCCGTTGCGGTCCTTGACCTGGCTCTTGCCGGATATGACCTGGTTCAGGGCTTCTTGGCGCTGCGCCTCCTGCGTCTTGGAGAGCGGCCCGTCGAGGTCGTGCTCGGTGCTGCTCTCGGCCGCCGACGGGTCGTGGCGGTCGACGGTGGCGGTCTTGGCGCTGTCGGCGGCCTGCGCCACGGCGAACGTCGAGAACGTGGCGGTGGCCGCCGCGAGCGCGACACCGACCGCGGCCGCTCTGAACGTCCAGGGTTTTAGGGTCACTTGAGGTCCTCGTGGTCAAGGTGGTATTTCAAGTGACGTAATTCGACTAGAGGTTGGTAAGAAAAAACAGACCTTGACTTGGACAGAACAAGTGCACTATGCGGAGCCGGGGTTCGCTTTGCGGACACCCCGACCGGCGCGTTCGAACGTCCACGTGTTGGACGCCATGACTCCGTGCGCCCCCTGTGCACCGGCACTGTTGGTTAGGTCACGCTTACCGTTCGTTCCACTCGGGCATGCACGCGATTAGAGTCGGCTGGCGGCACGCCCCCGAAACGGCGGAAAGCCAGGCCGACACCCCCGTGGACCCCCACTTCCGAGGACACGATTGCCATGCCTCGTCCGACTGCCGCACAGCTCGCCTACGGTTCCTGCACCGTGATCTTCTCGACGCTCGCCATGCTGCTGCTGTCACAGACGAGTTCGGGTCTGGGGATCGCGATCATCGCCGCCTCGGCGCTCGCCCTCGGTCTCCTCGTCGCCATGACGGTGCCGCTGCCCCGGACGCGGGTCGTCGCGGTGGGCGGGCCCGCCACCGCGGAGCCCCAGAAAGCCGAGGAGCCCGTGCCGGTCGCGGCAACGGGCTCGTCGACTGCTGCGTGACCGCAGCACGACTCCTGCGTGAGGCGGGTCAGTCGGTGCCGGGTCAGTTGGTGCTGACCACCACCGTCTTTCCCGCCTTGTCGTGCAGGCCTTGCTTGTAGGGCCGGTCGAAGTAGCTCCAGCCGCCCGAGATCGCGGTCCAGATGCACGCACAGCAGAAGGCGAACGGGATCCACAGCACCGCCGAGCGGGCCAGCGCGGTCTGCACGGAGGGCGTGGACCCGTTGTCGAGGTTGGCCACCCGCATGTTGAGCCACTTCTTGCCGAGCGTCTGTCCCGACTTGCTGATCAGATAGGTGTCGTAGCCGATGTAGAGGACGGCGGCGACGAGCGACTGCGCGAAGGACTTGCCGTACTCGACCTTGTCGCCGTTGACGCTGTACTCGTGCACGCCGAGCGGCCAGGTGACCAGCCAGACGACGATGCCGACGAGGATCAGGTCGATGATGCGCGCGAGCGTCCGCTTGCCGCTGTCGGCGAGCGGGGGCATGCCCGCCAGGGGGTCGTTGGGGTAGGAACCGCCGCCGTAAGGGTCCTGGGGCGGATAGGGGGAGCCCGATCCCGGCGTTCCGGGCGCTCCGGGCGGGGGCTGCTTCCTGAACGGGTCGTCGTCCGGCGGCTGTGGGCCGGAGCCGGGGGGTTCGCTGCTCATGGCCCGAGTGGACCGCGAACCTCCCCGTTCCGCATCCGGCGGACGTCCGTCCGGAGTACCGATTCCGATGGGCCGTATGCCGTAGTCGGCTATCCCGCGACGAACGTACGGGCGGCCTTGTCGTGCCAGCACTGGCGCCACGGGCGGTCGAAGACGCACCACAGAACGCCGACCACGCCGATGCCGAGCAGACCGGGGACGAGGTAGACGAGCCAGCGGCGTACGGCTCCGCCCCAGGACGGCGGCTCGTGGCCCTCGATGTCGCGGACCTCGAGGCCGAGCAGCTTCTTGCCGAGGGTGCGGCCCCACTTGGCGGTGGGCAGCACCTCGTAGAGGCCACCGAACACGAGCAGGACGGCGAGGATGATGCCGAAGCAGACCGAGGTGGTGCCGTCGAGCAGCCAGACCGTCACGGTCTCGCCGCTGAGCCTCGCCGCGTCGATCTTGTCGTTGATGTGGTCGACCGCCTTGGTGCCGAAGGGTACGGCGACCACGGCGGTGACGGCGCCGACCACGACGGTGTCCAACAGCCGCGCGGCCAGCCGCTTCCCGAGCCCGGCGGGGCGGGCCTCGGACTGCCTCCTCGCGGCCGCCTGGAAGATGTCCTCGACGGGAGGCTTCCAGGGCGTGACGGGCTGCTCGCCCTCGGAGGCGCCGGCCAGCCGGTGCACCTGCTGCGCCCAGGAGGGCTGACCGCCACCGGGGCCGCTGGACATGGGGGCGGCGGGCTGGTTGACCGGGGACTGGCCGGCGGCGGCGGGCTGGGCGGCGGGGGCGTGGCCGGCCGGGGGCTGGGCGGCGGGCACGGACTGCGGGCCGCTCGGCTGCTGCGGGACCGCGGGAGCCGGGTGCTGGGGGCCGGAGAGGGCGGTGGGGGCGGACTGGGCGCCCGGTACGGCGGGGCCCGACTGCGCCGCGGCACGGTCGGCCGCCGCCTTCCCCGCGCCGAAGCCGGGCGAGTTGGGCGCCCCCGTGCCCCCGCTCTGCGCCCCACCCTGCTGACCCGTGCGCGGGGACAGCGCGCGGAAGGTCATGGTGCCCTCGTCGGGGGCGGGGGCGGGGGTGGCGGGGCCGGGGATGCCGGGAGTCGCGGTGCCCGCGGCGCCGGTGCCCGGTCGGCCCGCCGCCCCGGAGTTCGCCGCCTGCCCCGGGCCCGCCGTCGGCCGCCGGAACACGAACGTGCCGTCAGGAAGCGGGTCCGGCGAGCCGTTGTCGGCCGGCGGGATCGTCGCCGAGCCGTCGGTACGGGCCGACCGGCCGTCCGGCTGGGCGGGACCGCGGCCGTCGGACCCGGCACGACCGTCCGCCCCCGCCTGGGCGTCGGCCCCCGTGCGCGGGTCGGACCCCCAGGACACACGCCGGTCCTGGTCGCCGCCGAAGCCCGACTGGTGGGCGCGGTCGGCGCCCCACGCGGACGCCGGCTCGGGACGGCTGCCGTGCTGGGCCTCGGACGGGGGCGCGGACTGCGGTTCGGGGTCCTCGTCGAAGAAGTGCGGGCCGGTCTCCTCCACCGAGAGGGACGGCGCCGAGCCGTGCGGCGGGGCGAGCGACTCGCCGTCCGAAGGTGCCGGACGGCTGGTGCCCGGTACCCACGCGGCACCGTTCCAGTACCGGACATATCCAGGAATGGACGGATCCGGGTAATACCCTTCGCGGGGCCTGTCGTCACCGGGGGCCGGGGTTGGGGCGCTCATGTCCGTCGCCTGTATCTGCTCGGGGGTGGATATCGGGGGCTCCACATCTATCAGACCGGCGCAATCCCCACCGCCAGTCCCACCGGACCCACACTTTCGGGAAGAGCTCGGACAGCCAAAGGGATGCGAAGGGGATGCGAAGCGAAAGCGGCGAAAAAAACTTCTCCGAACCCGCGTAATGCCCGGGCACCCACGGCCCTCTCACGTGTACAGGCCCGCTCACCGGGCCCCGTACACCTGCCCGAGAGAGGAACCGCACGCCATGCACTACACCGTTGTGGAGCGCGAGCTGGAGCTCAAACTCATCCTGTCCCCGGAGCGCAGCATCCCGGTCCCGGCCCGGCTGAGCTACCGCACCGACGACCCGTACGCCGTCCATGTCGTCTTCCACATCAACTCCGAGCAGCCCGTGAACTGGACCTTCTCCCGCGAACTGCTGGTCGAGGGGGTGTTCCGGCCGTGCGGGCAGGGCGACGTGCGGGTGTGGCCGACCAAGTCGGAGGGCCGCAGCGTCGTCCTGATGGCGCTGAGTTCACCGGACGGCGACGCCCTGCTGGAGGCGCCCGCCGCCCAGGTCTCCGCCTGGCTCGAGCGCACGCTGCGGGTGGTGCCCCCGGGGACTGAGGGCGAGCAGCTCGGGATCGACGACGCGCTCGACCAGCTGCTCGCCCAGTGAGCCCTCGGGCCCTCGGGCCCTTGGGAAGAGGCCGTCAGAACAGCTTGCCGGGGTTGAGGATGTCCAGCGGATCGAAGACCCGCTTGATCTCCCGCTGCATCTCCACCCCGACCGGCCCGATCTCGCGCGCCAGCCACTCCTTCTTCAGTACGCCGACGCCGTGCTCGCCGGTGATGGTGCCGCCGAGCTCCAGGCCGAGGGCCATGATCTCGTCGAAGGACTCGCGGGCGCGCCGGGACTCGTCGAGGTCGGCCGCGTCGAAGCAGACGGTGGGGTGCGTGTTGCCGTCACCGGCGTGCGCGCACACCCCGATGGTCAGCTGGTACTTCTCGGCGATCCGGTCGACGCCCTCCAGCATGTCGCCGAGCCGGGAGCGGGGCACGCACACGTCGTCGATCATCGTCGTGCCCTTGACCGCCTCCAGCGCGGTCAGCGAGAGCCGCCGGGCCTGGAGGAGCAGCTCGGACTCGGCGAAGTCGTCCGCCGGGACCACCTGCGTCGCACCGGCCGCCTCGCACAGGGCGCCGACCTCGGCGAGGTCGGCGGCCGGGTCCGGGGTGTCGAAGGCGGCCAGGAGCAGGGCCTCGGTGGTCTCCGGGAGTCCCATGTGCGCGAGGTCGTTGACGGCCTTGACCGTCGTACGGTCCATGAGTTCGAGGAGCGAGGGGACGTGGCCGCCGGCCATGATCCGGCAGACGGCGTCGCAGGCGGCGGCCGCGGAGCCGAACTCGGCGGCCAGCACCAGTTGCTGCGGGGGCCGGGGGCGTAGGGCGAGGACCGCTTTGACGACGATGCCGAGGGAGCCCTCGGAGCCCACGAAGAGGCGCGTGAGGTCGTAGCCGGCGACGCCCTTCGCGGTGCGGCGGCCGGTGGACATCAGACGGCCGTCGGCGAGGACGACATCAAGGCCGAGGACGTACTCCGCCGTCACCCCGTACTTCACGCAGCACAGGCCGCCGGAGGCGGTGCCGATGTTGCCGCCGATCGTGCACATCTCCCAGCTGGAGGGGTCCGGCGGGTAGTAGAGGCCGTGCTCGTTGACCGCGCGGGAGAGGGCGGCGTTGATGACGCCGGGCTCGACGACGGCGATCCGGTCGACGGGGCTGATCTCCAGGATCCGGTCCATCCTGACGAGCGACAGCACGATGCAGCCCTCGGAGGCGTTGGCGCCCCCGGACAGACCGGTGCGGGCGCCCTGCGGGACGACCGGGACGCGCAGCTCGGTGGCGATGCGCATGACGTGCTGGACCTGCTCGACGGTCCTTGGCAGTACGACGACGGCCGGGGCGCCAGCCGGGCAGAAGCTGGCCATGTCGTTGGCGTAGGAGGCCGTGACGTCCGGGTCGGTCAGGACGGCTTCGGCGGGCAGCCCGGCCAGCAGCCGGTCGACGAGGTTGCCGGTGGCTTCGTCGGTGGGCGCTTCGATACGGCTCATGATCACAGCGTCGCACCCGGGGCCATCGGTGTGAACCCCGTCTACGGCACTGGACGTATGCCGGGTGTGGTCGTCGTATTGGCGCACAGTGAGCGGCATGGACAAGCGAGACGCGGCGGCGGGGGGCCGACAGCGGGAAGTGGCGGCCGGGGGCGGGGGGACGCCGGAGTCGGGCCGCGGGGAGACGTGACGGCCGAGGCGCAAGGGGTCTCGGAGGCCGAGCGGCAGGGAAAGCCGACGGCGGGTGGGCAGCGGGGGGCGGAAGCCGGTCGCCGGGTGGCCCCGGGCCCGTCGGGCGCCCCGGGCACGTCGGGTGCCTCGGAAACGCCGACCGCCTCGGCCGGTTCGGGCGTCTCGGCCGGTTCGGGCGTCTCAGCCGGCTCGGGCGTCTCAGCCGGTTCGGGCGCCTCGGCCGTGGCGCGTCGGTCCCCCGCCGGGCTGTGGTTGGTCGCTGCCGCTGTCGCGGGGTGTGCCGTGTTCGGTGGGGTGATGGCGATGTGGCCCTGGGAGCGGGCCGTGCACAAGGCGGTCGCTCCGGCGCCGGGGGCTCAGGCGCTCGGTGCCGTCGCCGCGGGGGTGCCTGCCGCCCTGCCCGATCTCGCCGTGCTCGTCGGTGAGCGCGAGGCGTTCGTGCGGGCGCATCCCCGGGACGCCCGGGCGTGGGCGGTGCTCGGGGCGGCTTATGTCGAGCAGGGGCGGCGGACCGCGGACGCGAGCAACTACCCGCGGGGTGAACGGGCGTTGCGGGCGTCCTTGAAGGTGCGGGGCAACGGGAACGTCGAGGCGATGGACGGGATGGCCGCCCTGGCGAATGCCCGGCGGGACTTCCGGGGAGCCCGGACCTGGGGTGAGGCCGCGTTGAAGGCGGCGCCGAAGCGGTGGACGACGTATCCGCTGCTGATCGACGCCTACACCGGGCTCGGTGACTACAAGGCGACGAAGCGGATGCTGGACCGCCTGCTGGAGCTGCGCTCGGGGCCCGCCGTGCTGGCGCGGGCCGGGGCCGTCTACCGGGACCGCGGCTGGCGCGAGGACGCGGCGGCCGCGCTGACCGACGCGGCCGCGGCCGCGCGGTCCCCCGCCGAGCGGGCGGCCTGGCTGGAGCGGACCGGGCAACTGTCCTTCGAACGCGGTGACTTGGAGGACGCGCTGCGGCACTTCCAGGAGGCCGTACGGATCGACCCCGACCAGCGGGCCGCGGAGGCGGGGCAGGGGCGGGCGCTGGCGGGGCTGGGGCGGCCCACGGAGGCGCTGAACGCGTACCGGGTGGCACTCGCCAAGCAGCCGTGCCCCCAATACGCCCTGGAGCTCGGGGAGTTGTACGAGTCGCTGGGGCTGGGGCAGGCGGCCCGGGTGCAGTACGACCTGCTGCGGGCGCGGGTGCGCGAGGAGGCGGCGGGGGGTGTCGACGACGAGCTGGTGCTGGGCGCCTTCGAGGCGGACCACGGCGATCCGGCCGCCGCCGTACGGCGGTTGCGGGCCGAGTGGCGGCGGCAGCCGGGGATCGCAGTGGCCGACGCGCTGGGCTGGGCCCTGCACCGCGCCGGCGACGACAAGGAGGCGCTGCGCTTCGCGACGGTGGCGACGGACCGGGCGCACGGGGGCGGCGTGCGGAGTGCGCCGTACCTGTATCACCGGGGCGTGATCGAGCAGGAGTTGGAGCAGTACGGCCCCGCCCGCCGCCACCTCCAGGAGGCCCTCCGCGTCAACCCGTACTTCTCACCCCTCCAAGTCCCGCTAGCCAAGGAGGCGTTGGCGGCGCTGGGAGATCCGCCGGACGAGCCGCTGCCCTCGGACGAGGAGAGCAAGGAGCCGGCGGAGAAGGAGCGTTGAGGAGCCTTTACGCGCCCTCGCCGTCCTTGACGAAGATCGAGAAGCGGCGCGCGCCCAGCTCGCCCGAGCCGAAGCCGATGTACGCCTTCGGGTCCGCGGCGCCGCGGACGGCGATGCCCTCCGGCTCGCGGTAGACCAGGGTGTGGCCGGCCTCGGTGCGCTCCTGCTGGTGCAGTTCGCCGGTGGTGATGTCGAGGCTGGAGACGTAGGCGTTGCCGCGCTCGGCGACGGGGTTGGTCTTGGCGTCGTAGGCCGTGCCGGCGATCTGGAAGACGGTGTCGCGGTACAGCGCGTAGCCCTGGAAGGGGATCTTCGGGTCGGGGTGGGCGCCGACCTGGGCGACGTCCGCGATCGGGTCGGCGTAGTCGCGGGCGGTGAAGCGGGCGAGGTCCCAGACGCGGTAGCGGGGCTTGTTGTCCTTGTCGCGGTAGCGGATCGCGATGCGCCCGGACGCCGTGCAGACGGAGGGCTGGTTGTTGGTGGAGTCCGGTATCGGCTTGCGTATGCGCACGTCCGCGCCGGTGCGCACGGCGCCGTCCTTGAAGTGGAAGCGGGTGACGCCCTGGCCGTAGCCGTTCTCGGCGTCGGCCTCGGTCCAGATCCAGGTGGAGCCGTCCTCGGCGTCGTGCTGGATGCCCATGCTGACGCCGTGGCCGAAGCCCTTGAGGTACATGGCGCCGAGCCGGTTGCCCTTGTAGTCCAGCCTGTTGAGGCACAGGTCGCCGGCCGTGTGGCCGGTGGCGGTCACCTGGAGGACGTACAGGTGCTTGTTCTTCTCGTCGAAGGCGAACGACTGCAGCACCGTCGATTCCTTCAGCGTGGCCTTCTGCCACAGCCAGCGGTCCGACGGTACGGCGAGGTTTATCGGCGCGGTCACGCTCTCTCCCAGTCCCGGGGCGCCCCTCGGCACCCGCAGGACTTGAGAGTGTCAACTGCCGTTAACCGGTTGCAAGATCCGGAGATTCACAGGTTTCCGCGCTTGGCCTGCTCCCGCTCGATCGCCTCGAACAGGGCCTTGAAGTTGCCCTTCCCGAAGCCCATCGAGCCGTGCCGCTCGATGATCTCGAAGAAGACGGTCGGGCGGTCCTGGACCGGCTTGGTGAAGATCTGCAGCAGGTAGCCGTCCTCGTCGCGGTCGGCGAGGATCCGCAGCTCACGCAGGGTCTCGACGGGTACGCGGGTGTCGCCGACCCACTCGCCGAGGGTGTCGTAGTACGAGTCCGGGGTGTTGAGGAACTCCACGCCGGCCGCGCGCATGGTCCGTACCGTCTGCACGATGTCGCCGGTGTTGAGCGCGATGTGCTGGACGCCCGCGCCGCCGTAGAACTCCAGGTACTCGTCGATCTGGGACTTCTTCTTGGCGATGGCGGGCTCGTTGATCGGGAACTTGACCTTGAGCGTGCCGTCGGCGACCACCTTCGACATCAGCGCGCTGTACTCGGTGGCGATGTCGTCGCCCACGAACTCCTTCATGTTCGTGAAGCCCATGACCTTGTTGTAGAAGCCGACCCACTCGTTCATCCGGCCGAGCTCGACGTTGCCGACGCAGTGGTCGATGGCCTGGAAGGTGCGGTGCGCGGGCGGCTCGACGATCGGGGACGCGGCGACGAAGCCCGGGAGGTAGGGGCCTTCGTAGTCGGTGCGCTCGACGAGGGTGTGGCGGGTCTCGCCGTACGTGGCGATCGCGGCGAGTACGACGGTGCCGTGCTCGTCCTTGAGCTCGTAGGGCTCGGCGACCGAGCGGGCGCCGTGTTCGAGGGCGTAGGCGTACGCGGCCCGGGCGTCCGGGACCTCGATGGCGAGGTCGATCACGCCGTCGCCGTGCTCGGCCACATGCCGGTCGAGGAAGTGGCCCCAGGTGGTGGCGGGCTTGACGACCGAGGTGAGGACGAAGCGGGCGGAGCCGTTCTCCAGGACGTAGCTCGCGGTCTCGCGGCTGCCGTTCTCCGGTCCGGAGTAGGCGACCAGCTGCATGCCGAAGGCGGTGGAGTAGTAGTGCGCCGCCTGCTTGGCGTTGCCCACGGCGAAGACGACCGCGTCCATTCCCTTGACCGGGAAGGGGTCGGCCTGCCGGGCGGTGTCGGGAGTGTGGTGTGTGGTCTGCGTCATAACGGAAGCGTGTTCCTGGATCGGCAAGGTGCGCAATAGTTTGCGTATCTGCTGGACAATATGTTCAGTGGAAGGCGCGGATTTACGGGGTCTCTGTACAGGATGACCACCGGCTCGGGAGGCTGCTGTGGGGATCAACGGGCTGGACGGGCGGATCATCGTGCTGCTGGCGCGGGAGCCGCGGATCGGGGTGCTGGAGATGTCCCGGCGGCTGGGGGTCGCCCGGGGCACCGTGCAGGCGCGCCTCGACCGGCTTCAGTCGAATGGCGTCATCCGGGGATTCGGGCCCCAGGTGGATCCGGCGGCGCTCGGGTACCCCGTCACCGCCTTCGCCACCCTCCAGATCCGGCAGGGCCAAGGACCGGACGTGCGGGCGCACTTGGCGACCGTGCCCGAGGTGCTGGAGCTGCACACCACCACCGGCAGCGGGGACATGCTGTGCCGCCTGGTGGCCCGCTCCAACGCCGATCTCCAGCGGGTCATCGACCGGGTTGTCGGTTTTGATGGCATTGTCCGGGCCGCCACCGCGATCGTGATGGAGAACCCCGTTCCACTGCGGATCATCCCGCTGGTGGAGCAGGCGGCGGAGGACGACGAGAGGGCGAAGTCGACCTGAGGTGAGCGCGCGTGAGCTTCTGGGAGTACCTGGGCAACCGGCACCAGCAGTTGCTCACGGACGCCTATCAGCACGCGAGCGCCGTGTTCCAGTGCATGGTCGTCGCGACCCTGCTGGGCGTCCTGATCGGTGTCGCCACCTACCGCAGCGAATGGGGCGGGAACCTGGCCACCATGGCCACCTCGACCATTCTGACCATTCCCTCGCTCGCCATGATCGGTCTGCTCATCCCGATCGTGGGGCTGGGCGTGCCGCCCACGGTGATCGCGCTGACCCTGTACGGGCTGCTGCCGATCGTGCGCAACGCGATCGTCGGGCTGCGCGGGGTCGACCCCTCGCTGGTGGACGCGGCGAAGGGCATCGGGATGTCCCGGGTGATGCGGCTGCTGCGGGTCGAGCTGCCGCTGGCCTGGCCGCCGATCCTGACCGGGATCCGGGTCTCCACGCAGATGCTGATGGGCATCGCCGCGATCGCCGCGTACGCCTCCGGGCCCGGGCTCGGCAATGAGATCTTCCGCGGCATCGGCTCGCTCGGCAGCAAGAACGCGCTCAACCAGGTCCTCGCGGGCACGCTCGGGATCATCGTCCTCGCCCTGCTCTTCGACGCCGCGTACGTCCTGATCGGACGGCTGACCATTCCGAGGGGGATCCGTGCCTGACAGCACCCAGGGGGCAACGATCGAGCTGGAGAACCTCACCAAACGGTATCCGGGCAACCCCAACCCGTCCGTGGACAACGTCAACATGGAGATCAAGGCGGGCGAACTCGTCATCTTCGTCGGCCCGTCCGGGTGCGGCAAGTCGACCACGCTCAAGATGATCAACAGGTTGATCGAGCCGTCCGGTGGACGCATCCGCATCAACGGCGAGGACGTCACCGACATGGACCCGGTGAAGCTGCGCCGCAAGGTCGGCTACGCCATCCAGTCGGCCGGCCTCTTCCCGCACATGACGGTCGCCCAGAACATCGCCCTGGTCCCGAAGATGGTCGGCTGGTCCAAGTCCCGTATCAGGAACCGGATCGAGGAGCTGCTCGACCTCGTCGGGCTCGACCCCGGCGAGTTCCACGGCCGCTATCCGCGCCAGCTGTCGGGCGGGCAGCAGCAGCGGGTGGGCGTGGCACGGGCGCTGGCCGCCGATCCCCCGGTCCTCCTCATGGACGAGCCGTTCGGCGCGGTCGACCCGATCACCCGTGATCATCTCCAGGACGAACTGATCAGGCTTCAGCACGAGCTGCACAAGACGATCGTGTTCGTCACGCACGACTTCGACGAGGCGATCAAGCTCGGTGACCGTATCGCCGTCCTGCGCGAACGCTCGCACATCGCTCAGTTCGACACCCCCGAGGCGATCCTCACCAACCCGGCGGACGACTTCGTGTCCGGTTTCGTCGGCGCGGGCGCGGCGCTGAAGCGGCTCAACCTCTCCCGGGTACGGGACGTGGAGATCACCGACTACCCGACGGTGACCGTCGACGACCCGCTCCAGGAGATCTTCAACAAGCTCCGCGGGAGCGGTACGAACGAGATCCTGCTGCTCGACAAGCGCGGCCGCCCCTACAAGTGGCTCAGGCGCGGCGACCTGATGCGGGCCCGCGGCTCGTTGGCCCGGGCGGGCACACTCGTGCACGACACGGTGACCAGGGACGCGACCCTGCGCGACGCCCTGGAGGCGGTGCTGACGGACAACGCGGGGCGGGTCGCGGTGACCGGACGGCGTGGGGAGTACGAGGGTGTCGTCGACATGGAGACGCTCATGAACTCCGTGCACGAACTCCTCGAGGCCGACCGGCTGGAGGCCATGGAGCACCAGCACGAGCTGGAGGAGGCCCGGGCCGGGCAGACGCACGCCGAGCAGGAGGGCCCCGGCGGGGAGGCGAAGGCGTGACCACCCCGGCGGAACGTATGCGGCAGGACGGCGAGCACGACGTGAAGGGCCTCGCCTTCCGCGACGAGGGCGAGGCCGAGCAGGAGGCTCCTCCTCCGCCGCCACAGCGGGCCGGGCGGCGCGTCACCTGGCAGAAGCTGACCTTCCTGCCGGCCGTCCTGATCGCCGTACTCCTCGCGACCTGGCTCTGGTTCGAGCAGGCGACCCTCGACTCGATCTCCCACAACGCCCTCGCGAACGGTGAGGTCTCCAAGGCTCTCTGGCAGCACATCGAACTGACCGCGATCTCCACCTTCTTCGTACTGATCATCGCGATCCCGCTGGGCATCCTGCTGACCCGCAGGGCGTTCCGGAAGGCGACCCCGGTGGCGATGGCGTTCGCCAACATGGGCCAGGCGACCCCCGCGATCGGTCTCCTCGCCCTCCTCGTCATCTGGCTCGGCACGGGCACGAAGGCGGCCCTGATCGGCATGATCGCCTACGCCGTCCTGCCGGTCCTGTCCAACACCATCGCGGGTCTGAAGGCCAACGACCCGACGCTCCTGGAGGCGGCGCGGGGCATCGGCATGTCCTCACTGGGCGTCCTGCGCACGGTGGAACTCCCCCTCGCCGTCCCCCTCATCCTCGCCGGCGTCCGTACGGCCCTCGTCCTCAACGTCGGTACGGCGACGCTGGCGACCTTCGGCGGGGGTGGCGGCCTGGGCGTCCTGATCACGACCGGGATCACCACGCAGCGCATGCCGGTGCTGATGCTGGGCTCGATCCTCACCGTCGTACTCGCCCTGCTGGTGGACTGGCTGGCCTCGCTCGCCGAACTCCTGCTCAGACCAAGGGGATTGGAGGTGGGAACATGAGCCCCAGCCGACATGGACGACATGGACGACGTGGACGACGTGGACGCCTTCTGACGGCCGCCGGGACGGTCCTGCTGCTGGCCTCCGCCTGCGGACTGCAGAGCGGCTCCCCCATGGTCGACGACGTCGTGCCGGGCTCGATCGGGAAGGGCGAGCCCTTGAAGGGCGCCCATCTGACCGTGACCTCGAAGGAGTTCACGGAGCAGCTGATCCTCGGCGCGATGATGGGCATCGCCTTCCAGGCGGCCGGCGCGGACGTGCTCGACCGCACGGGCATCCAGGGTTCGATCGGCGCCCGCGAGGCGGTCAAGTCCGGTGACGCGGACGGCATGTACGAGTACACGGGCACGGCCTGGATCACGTACCTGGGCAACAGCGAACCGATCACCGATCCGCGCAAGCAGTGGGAAGCGGTCCGGGACGCGGACCTGAAGAACGGCCTGACCTGGCTGTCCCCCTCGGCCCTCAACAACACCTACGCGCTGGCCATGAACCAGTCCAACTTCAAGAAGTACGGCACCAGGACGCTCTCGGACGTGGCCGCGCTGGCGAAGAAGGACCCGGGTGCGGTGACGCTGTGCGTGGAGAGCGAGTTCGCCAACCGGGCGGACGGGCTGCCGGGCATGGAGAAGGCGTACGGCATGGACGTGCCGGCCAAGAACATCACGCAGATGGACACCGGGATCATCTACACCCAGGTGAAGAAGGGCAGTTGCACCTACGGCGAGGTCTTCACGACCGACGGCCGCATCAAGTCAATGAACCTCGCGGTGATGCAGGACGACAGGAAGTTCTTCCCCAACTACAACGCGGCGCCGGAGATCAACTCCAAGGCCCTGAAGGAGTGGCCGGCGATCGCGGAGGTCCTGGACCCGGTGACGAAGAAGCTGAACAACACGGTGGCGCAGAGCCTGAACGCGAGGGTGGACGTGAACGGGGAGGATCCGCATCAGGTGGCGTTGGAGTGGATGAAGGCGGAGGGGCTGGTCAAGTAGAGGTTGCAAAGAAAGCATTGCAACAGTTCCTTTGCAACGCTACCTTTGCATGTATGCCGGACGAACTCAGCCGCCCCCGCCTGCTCGACGCTCGGTCGCTGCGCGGACTTGCCCATCCGCTGCGTATGCAGCTGCTCGTCGCGCTACGCCGTAGTGGTCCCGCCACTGCTTCCCAACTGGCGGAGAAACTGGGCGAGTCGAGCGGGTCGACCAGCTACCACCTGCGCCAGCTGGCCACGCACGGCTTCGTCGTGGACGCGCCCGAGAAGGGCAAGGGGCGCGAGCGCTGGTGGAAAGCGGTGGACCGAGGGGTGGAGTTCGACGACACCCTGCTCCGGGATCCCGACCCGACCGTGCGCGGAGCCGCCGCCGTATTCCGCTTCGAGGTCGCCAACGTCCACACCCAGGAAGTCACCACCTGGCTCGGCAACCAGCACGAATGGCCGCAGGAGTGGGACAGCGCGACCGACCTCAGCGACTTCACCGGGCGGCTGACCCCCGAGCTGGCGCGCGAACTCATCCAGAAGATGCACGAGTTGATCGAGAGCTACCGTCCCCTGCCCGAGGACACCCCGGGTGCGCAGACGGTCCGTATCCACACGCACCTCTTCCCCAGCACCCCGCTGTGAAAGGCGACCGTCCGATGCACCCCGAGACCCACCTCGCCCTGCACCACGCCCGCGCCGCCGAACTCCGGGCCGAGGCCGAGGCCCACAACCTCGCCGCCGCGATCCACCCCCGCCGAGACCTCCGTACCCGCGTCGGCTGGACCCTCGTAGAACTGGGCCTGCGTCTGGCCACGCCAAGGCCGGTCTTAACCCCTACCGGCAGCTAGGTACGGAGCCCTTCCCGGTCTCCAAGGCCGCCAACGAAGAGACCGCGCCCTTCAGCGTCGTGACCGGAATCAGCCGAAGCCCCTTCGGCAGTTCGGACTTGGCGTCGGAGCACTCGTCCTTCGGGACGAGGAACACCGTCGCCCCGTCCCGCCGCGCCGCCTGCGTCTTCAGCGCCACGCCACCCACCGCACCGACCTTCCCGTCGGCGTCGATGGTCCCCGTACCGGCGATGTTGCGGCCACCCGTGAGGTCGCCCCCGCTGCCGTTGCCGTCGAGCTTGTCGATGATGCCGAGGGTGAAGAGCAGCCCCGCGCTCGGCCCGCCCACGTCGGCCAGCTTGAGGGTGACCTTGACCTTCTCGTCGCTCAGGTGGAGGTAGTCCAGCGCGGCCTGGGTGGCCTCGTCCTGGGACTCCTTCATCTGTGCGGTGTTGTGCTCCTCGATCTGCTTCGTGCTCTGCCCGCTCGGATAGACGGAGTCCCTCGGCATGACCGCCTTGTCCGTGGCGAACCACGCCGAAAGGACATCACCCAGCGAAACCCGCGTGTCCGGGTTGGTCGCCTCGATCGTCGTCATGCGCAGTTGTCCGGTCGTCTTCCGGACCGGCGCCCCCGAGATCGTGATCACGGGGGTGCCCTTGTTGTCCGCCAGCACGTTCGCCGTCATCCCGGGCTGCGCCAGGGAGAACGGCAGCGGCGCGAAGACCGCCGTGGCGAGCAGCGCCACGACGGGCGCGGCGCAGACGGCGAGGGCCTGGGGGCGTGTGAGGCGAGAGAGCACGGGATCAATCTAACGTGACGGTGACTTCCGGCCAGGCGCCGGTTGGCGCACGTACAAGTCTCGCCGAGCCGAAGTGAAGCGGCGCAGCGCCTCCGGCAGCGGTTCGACACCGATCCCCGGTGTCGTCGGGACCGGCAGGTGGCCGTCCTTCAGGACGAACGGTTCCGTGATGTCCTCGGCGAAGTAGCGGCTGGACGCCGAGGTGTCGCCGGGGAGGGTGAAGCCGGGGAGGGCGGCCAGGGCGAGGTTGGGGGCGCGGCCGATTCCCGTCTCCAGCATGCCGCCGCACCACACCGGCACGCCGTGCGCGTGGGCCACGTCGTGGATGCGGCGAGCCTCCAGGTAGCCGCCGACGCGGGCGGGCTTCACGTTCACCACCCGGCATGCGTCCATGGCGATCGCGGACGCGGTGTCGCGGGCGTTGTGCAGGGACTCGTCCAGGCAGACGGGGGTGCGCAGGCGTTTCTGGAGCTGCGCGTGGGCGTGCAGGTTGTTCTCGTCCAGCGGCTCCTCGATCAACAGCAGACCGAACTCGTCGAGGCGCCGCAGGTGCTCCGCGTCGGCGAGCGTGTACGCCGTGTTGGCGTCGACCTGGAGGGGCAGTTCGTCGCCGAAGCGGTCGCGGACGGCCCGTACCGGATCGAGGTCCCAGCCCGGTTCGATCTTCAGCTTGATACGGACGTAACCCTCGGCGAGGTAGCGCTCGACGTCGTCCAGGAGCGCGGGGATCGACTCCTTGATGCCGACCGAGACGCCCGCCGGCACCCGCTCCCGTACCGCGCCCAGATACCTCGCCAACGGCATGCCGTACGACCGCAGTTCGGCGTCCAGGACCGCCGTCTCCAGTGCCGCCTTCGCCAGCTCGTGCCCCTTGATCTTCGCCAGGGCGGGCGCCAGAAGGGCGGTGGTGAGGTCCGGGAGGGACGCCAGCCTCGGCAGCAGGAAGTCCCGCAGGACCAGCTCCGCGCCGGCCGTGAACTCCGAGCAGTACAGCGGCTCGGGGTCCGCGGCGAACTCCGACCAGCCCTCGGCCGCGTCCGTGACGACGTGGAGGAGGAAGGTGTCCTTCGTCGTCATCGTGCCGAAGGAGGTACGGAACGGGGTGACGAGGGGGATCGCCACATGGACGATCTCGACGCGTTCGAGCTTCATTCCGCGGCCGCCTTCCGGGTCAGCGTGTACCAGCCGTCACGGGACATCCCCGTGGCCGTGAAGCCCGCCGCGAAGGCCTCCGTGAAGACCTCACGCACGGCCCGCCGCCAGCGCAGGGCGAGGCCGGGGTCGGCGGCGCGGAGGCCGACGATGTCCTGCGGGACCCGGCACCAGACGTGCCGGCCGGCGCGATCACGAAAGGCCAGGGTGCCGCCGTCGGGGGCGGTGCGGGTGGCGGGGGCCGTCTCGCGGTCCGTGATCTCCCGGTGTGAGGGGTACGAGGGGTACGAGGGTGTCGGCGCCCCCAGTTCCCAGGTCACCGTCAGTCGGTCGCTCTCGTCCCCGTCGTTCACCCCGTCGGCCATGGGGCCGTAGAAGTCGACGAGGTACTCCGTGCCCGTGGCGCCCAGCTTGGTCAGGTTGAAGCGGGCGTTGCGGCCGACCAGCGGGTCGAAGGTCCAGCGCATGACGCGGGCGCCGAGGCCGAGGGCCCAGTCCCGCTGGGCCTGCTTCACCGCCGTCCCGAGCCCCTGGTCGGCGGCGGCGACCAGCGAGTACGTGTCGCCGCCCGGCCCGAACACGGCGACCGAGGCCCCGGCGAGACGCGCCCCGTCGTACGCGGCGTGCACGGCGCCGCCCGCGTGGACCAGGCTGTGCAGCACCTCGGCCGGGTAGGGCGGGGCGGTGCGCGGGGTCTGCCAGACGTCGCTGAAGTAGTCGGTGACGGCGGCGAGGCCGGCGACGTCGTGGACGGTGCGGATGCTCACTCCTGGCGGACGGTCGAGGGTCATGGAAGGCAGTCTGGCCAGCGGGTGGGCGCCTTCACATTGTGCGGACGGACAAGGGATGCGTAGGTTCGTTTCCGGATCGGCCAACCGTCTGATCGGCCGACCGCCTGCTGAAGGAGCCCCATGGACGCCTGCACCCTCGGCGACCTCCTCGACGTCGTCGGTGGCACCGCCGTACGCCTGCACACCGCACCCGCCACGGGGCTCACCACGCCCGTCACGGAGACGGTGTTGTACGACGCCCATGTCCCGCTCACCCGGACGCCGGGGGCGTTGCTGCTGGCGGTGGGGGTGCGGGCGGCGGCCGCGGGGCCGTTGGTGCGGACGGCGGCGGAGGCCGGGATGGCCGGGGTGGTGGTGCGCGGTGCGGACGGGCCGGTGGGTGAGGCACAGGCGTGCGGGCTCGCGCTGCTGTCGGTCGGCGAGGACGCGGCCTGGCACCAGGTGCACCTGCTGCTGAGCTCGGCCATCGGCGCCCGGCCCGCCGCCGCGGCCGGCGGGCACGGGGACCTGTTCGCGCTCGCGGACGCGGTGGCCACGGCGACCGGCGGGGCAACGGCCGTGGAGGACCCGCGCCAGCGGATCCTCGCCTATTCGACCGTCTCCGGCCAGCCGGTCGACGAGGACCGGCGCGAGGGCATCCTCGGCCTCCGGGTGCCGGCCAGTTCACGCAACACCGAGCAGTACCGGGTGCTGTTCGCGGCCGACGGTCCGGTCCGGCTGCCCGCGCTGCACGAGGGCGACCTGCCCCGGCTCGCGGTCGCCGTACGGGCCGGCGGCGAGACGCTCGGCTCGGTCTGGGTGGTCGACGACGGCACGCTCGCCCCCGACGCCGAACAGGCCCTCGTGCAGGGCGCGTCCACGGCCGCCCTGCTCCTGCTGCGGGCCCGCGCCGCCCAGGAACTCGCCCGCCACCAGAGCGGCGACCTGCTGCGCCGCCTCCTGGACGGGACGGCGGACGCCCCGACGGCCGTGCGGCGCCTGGGACTTGAGGGTGCCGTGCGGGTGGCCGCCTTCGTCCTGGACGCCGCGAGCCTCCCGGACACCGAGCAGACCGCGCTACGGCTGCTGGACGTCGTACGACTCCAGTGCGAGGCGCGTTACGGGCGGCACGCGTGTGTGCTGGTCGACGGGGTGGTGTACGCGCTGCTGCCCGCGCCGGGGACCCGGTCCGACGCGCCCCGCAGAGGGAGCCACAAGCGGCTGGCGGAGGACATCGTGGCGCGGGCCGGGCAGGCGCTGCGGGTGCCGGTGCGGGCGGCGCTGGGCGAGGTGGTGGCCGGGGCGGCGGAGGCCGTGGCCTCCCGGGCGGACGCGGACCTCGTGCTGCGGGTGCTGGGGCCGGAGCTGCCGGTGGCCACCGTGGACGAGGTACGCGCCCGGGTCACCCTGCTGCGGCTGGCCGAAGTGCTGGGCGGGCAGCGCGAGTTGGGCGCGGGGGCGTGGCGGCGGGTGCTGGCGTACGACTCGGCCAACGGCACCGACTACGCGCGCACGCTGGTGAGTTGGCTCGACGCGGGCTGCGACATGGCGGGGGCGGCGAAGCTGCTCGCCGTCCACCCGAACACCTGCCGCTACCGGCTGCGCCAGGCCCAGCAGCACGTCGGGATCGACCTCGACGATCCCGACGAACGGCTGGTGCTGTGGCTCCAGTTGAGGACGCTGGCAGGGCTCAGCGGAGCCACTGCCTGAGCTTCTCCGCGCAGGCGTGCAGCTGCTCCACCGGGACGTACTCCCCCGCGGTGTGGGCCAACGACGGGTCGCCCGGACCGTAGTTGAGGGCGGGGACACCCAGCGCGGCGAACCGGGCCACGTCCGTCCAGCCGAGCTTGGGGCGGGGAGCCGCGCCCAGGGCCGCCGTGACGCCGGCGATCCGGTCCAGCCGGGGCAGCGCGCCCGGCACGACTTCGGTGACGTTCACCTCGTACTCCGGGAAGAGCTTCCGTACGTACGCCTCCGCCTCCTCGGCCGAACGGCTGGGCGCGAACCGGGAGTTGACGGTGATCACGCACTCGTCCGGTACGACGTTCCCGGCGACCCCGGCCCGCAGCGCCACCGCACTGAGCCCCTCCCGGTACTCCAGGCCGTCGATGACCACCCGCTCGGGCGTGTGGTCGGCGAGGCGCTGGAGGACGGGGGCCGCGAGGTGGGCGGCGTTGACCCCGGTCCACGCGCGGGCGGTGTGGGCGCGGGTGCCTCGTACGACGACGTCGGCGGTGAGGATGCCCTGGCAGCCGGCCTCGACGCCGGCCTCGGAGGGTTCCATGAGGATCGCCAGGTCGGCGGCGAGGAGTCCGGGGCGGTCGGCGGCGATGCGGTGCAGCCCGTTGCGGTCGCCCTCGACCTCCTCGCACTCGTAGAAGACGTAGGTGAGGTCGCGGGAGGGGGCGGGGACGGTGGCGGCAAGGAGGAGGGCGACGGCGACGCCGCCCTTCATGTCGCAGGCGCCGAGGCCGTGCACGCGGCCGTCCGCCAGTCGGGACGGCAGGTTTCCGGCGGCCGGGACGGTGTCCAAGTGGCCTGCGATCAGCGCACGTTGGGGGCGGCCGAGGTCGGTGCGGGCGACGACGGAGTTGCCGAGGCGCTCGACGGTGAGGTGGGGCAGGGCGCGCAGGGCGGCCTCGACGGCGTCCGCGATCGGGGCCTCGTGGCCGCTCTCGGAGGGGAGGTCGACGAGGGCGCGGGTGAGGGTGACGACGTCCGCCGTGAGATCCAGGGCGTTCATACGGCGGTCTCCTCGCGGTTGTCGAGCTTGGAGTGCCGGACGCCGTAACAGCCGTAGATCACGAGCCCGACCGCCATCCACGCGCCGAACGCGATCCAGGTGTCGGCGCCCAGGCTGAACAGCATGTACACGCAGAAGCCGACGCCGAGGACCGGGGTCACCGGCGAGAACGGGACGCGGAAGGTGCGGGGCGCCTCGGGGTTGCGCCGGCGCAGCAGCACCACGGCCAGGTTGACCAGCATGAACGCGAAGAGGGTGCCGATGCTGGTGGCGTCGGCGAGGCTGCCGAGCGGGACGAGCGCGGCCAGCACGGCGATGAAGGACGACACGATGACGGTGTTGGCCCGGGGCACCCCGGTACGCGGGCTGACCTTGGCGAACAGCGGCGGCACCAGCCCGTCCCGGGCCATGGCGAAGAGGATGCGGATCTGCCCGTACTGCACGGTGAGCACGACACTCGTGGTGGCGACGACGGCACCGACGGAGAGCAGGATCGGCCACAGGTTCCCGCCGCCCACGCTCTGCACGAGCACCTGGCTGAGCGTGGCCTCGGTCCCCTCGAACTTCGTCCACTTCATGGCGCCGAGCGCGGCGACGGCGACGAGGACGTAGAGGACGGTGACGAGGACGAGGGAGAGGATGATCGCGCGGGGCAGGTCGCGCTGGGGGTTCCTGGCCTCCTCGCCGGCCGTGGAGGCCGCGTCGAAGCCGATGTACGAGAAGAAGAGCGAGGCCGCGCCCGCGCTCATGCCGGCGGCGCCGAGCGGGAACAGCGGCTGGAAGTTCCCGGCGTGGAAGGCGGTGAAGGCGACGGCGCAGAAGAGGACGAGCGCGGCGATCTTCACGCCGACCATGACGACGTTGGCGACGGCGCTCTCCTTGGCGCCGCGCAGCAGTACGACCATGGCGAGTACGACGATGAGGGCGGCCGGGATGTTGAGGGTGCCGCCGAGGCCGGGCGGCGCGCTGAGCGACTCGGGGAGGGTCACGCCGAGGGTGAGGTCGAGGAGTTCGTTGACGTACTGCCCCCAGCCGACCGCGACGGCGGCGACGGACACGCCGTACTCGAGAATCAGACACCAGCCGCAGACCCAGGCGACGAGCTCGCCGAGGGTGGCGTAGGCGTAGCTGTACGAGGAGCCGGAGCCGGGGATCATGCCGGCCAGCTCGGCGTAGGAAAGCGCGGAGAACAGCGCGGTCACGCCGGCGAGCACGAAGGACACGACGATCGCGGGCCCGGCCTCCGGCACGGCCTGGCCGAGCACGACGAAGATTCCGGTACCGAGGGTGGCGCCCACGCTCAGCAGGGTGAGCTGGGCGACCCCCATGGTCCGCTTGAGCGGACTGCCGGCGGCTTCCCCGACGAGCGCGCCTACGGCCTGCCGCCGGGTGAACCGGCTTGCGGCTCTTGGGGATTGCTGTGCTTGAGGCCGCGTACGGACCGTGTCCATCTGCCGTTCCCTCCGCCATCGGGCTGGTTATGGCCCTTGATGATGCGGAGGGGACGGCGGATGTCGGTGTGACGATCGGACAGAGGTGTGGGGTTCGATTTGGCGGGTCGGCCAAAGCCAAGGGGTGGCCGGAAATGAAGGCCCAGCAGGCCCAGCAGGCCCAGCAGGCCCAGCAGGCCCAGAGGGCCTAGCAGGCTCAGAGGGCCCAGCAGGCTCAGCGCAGGGCTTCCGCGACCTCCCTGGCCGCATCCACCACCCGCGGTCCGACCCGCTCGGGCACGGCATCGGCCAGCATCACCACCCCGACGCTGCCCTCGACCCCCGTGACCCCGATCAGAGGAGCCGCGGCCCCACTGGCCCCCGCCTCCAACTCCCCGTGGGTCAGGGTGTATCCGGGCCCCACCACCGGCTTGGCGCGTGCGGCGAGGATCGCCTTGCCGGCCGCTCCCCGGTCCAGCGGATGCCGGAAGCCGGCCCGGTAGGCCACGTGATAGTCCGTCCAGGTGGGCTCCACGACGGCCACGGCCAGCGCGTCCGCCCCGTCCACCAGCGTCAGGTGGGCGGTCGCCCCTATGTCCTCGGCCAGCGACCGGAGCGCCGGCAACGCGGCCTCCCGCACCAGCGGATGCACCTGACGTCCCAGGCGCAGCACCCCCAGCCCGACCCGGGCGCGACCGCCCAGGTCCCGGCGTACGAGCGCGTGTTGTTCAAGCGTGGCGAGCAACCGGTACACCACGGTCCGGTTCACGCCCAGTCGGTTGGATAGCTCGGTGACGGTCAGCCCATGGTCCGTATCGGCCAGCAGCTTGAGGACCCGCAGTCCTCGGTCGAGCGTCTGAGAGGTCTCCGCGGTCACGACGCCCACTCCTCCAAGTGGTGAGGTCGACGACCTCCGCGCGGCGATGCGTCACCGAGTCCCGTCAGTGACGCGCAACAGAGGCCGCCGATCGGCCGGCGGTCCGGCCGGTGCCGGACCGCGTCGCTTCACGGCTGCGCTCCGCGGCGGCGCTGCCACGGGGCGTGTGCGTAGCGGGACAGTAGCGAAGGGGGTTCGCTGAGCGGAAGTCTCCGTCCAGAATCCGGGCACCGGCGGGGAGGGGCCGGGGAGGGAGTGCCTCCGTTTGTCCTGATACGGGAACCCTGTGCGACCGGGTTCCGGGCCTGGCGGGCCGGCCGGTCACCGCATCCGCGTGGCCCACTCCTGCACCTTGGCGATCCGCTGCTTCAGCTGCCCGGCCGTGGCCTCTGCGCTCGGCGGGCCGCCGCAGGTGCGCCGCAGTTCGGTGTGGATGACACCGTGCGGCTTGCCGCTCTGATGGACGTACGCACTGACCATCGTGTTGAGCTGCTTCCTCAGCTCGATCATCTCCTTGTGCGAGACGACGGGCCGGCGCTCGGCGGGCATCTCAAGGAGGTCGGCCTCGGAGTCCGGCTTCTTGCGGCTGTGCGCGATCTGCCGCGCCTGCCGTTTCTGCAGCAGGAGCTGCACCTGGTCGGGTTCGAGAAGCCCCGGAATACCGAGGTAGTCCTGCTCCTCCTCGCTCCCGGGGTGCGCCTGCATGCCGAACTCGGCGCCGTCGTACAGCACCCGGTCGAAGACCGCGTCGGACTCCAGCGCCTCGAAGGCGAACTGCTCCTGCTCGCCGGTGTCCTCGTCCTGCTCCTTGTTCGCCTCCTCCATCTCCTGCTCGGATTCGGCGTACGGGTCCTCCTCGCCGTCCTTCTTCGGCTTGTCGAGGGCGTGGTCGCGCTCGACCTCCATCTCGTTGGCGAAGGTGAGCAGGTCGGGGACGGTGGGGAGGAAGACGGAGGCGGTCTCGCCGCGGCGCCGCGATCGCACGAAGCGGCCGACGGCCTGGGCGAAGAAGAGGGGGGTGGAGATGGTGGTGGCGTACACCCCGACCGCGAGCCGCGGGACGTCGACGCCCTCCGACACCATCCGCACGGCGACCATCCAGCGGTCGTTGCTCTCGCTGAAGTCGTCGATGCGCTTGGAGGCGCCGGTGTCGTCGGACAGCACGACGGTCGCCTTGCTGCCGGTGATCTCGCGGATGAGCTTGGCGTAGGCGCGTGCCGAGTCCTGGTCGGAGGCGATGACGAGGGCGCCGGCGTCGGGGATGCCCTTCCTGACCTCGGTCAGCCGCTGGTCGGCGGCGCGCAGCACGCTCGGCATCCACTCGCCGCGGGGGTCGAGCGCCGTACGCCAGGCCTGGCTGATCGCGTCCTTGGTCATGGGCTCGCCGAGCCGGGCGGCGATCTCGTCACCGGCCTTGGTCCGCCACCGCATCTGCCCGCTGTAGGACAGGAAGATGACGGGCCGCACGACCCCGTCCGACAGCGCGCTGCCGTACCCGTAGGTGTAGTCGGCGGCGGACCGCCGGATACCGGCGTTGTCCTCTTCGTACGTCACGAAGGGGATGGGGTTGGTGTCGGAGCGGAACGGCGTACCGGTGAGCGCGAGCCGTCGCGTGGCCGGCTCGAAGGCTTCGAGACAGGCCTCGCCCCAGGACTTGGAGTCACCGGCGTGGTGGATCTCGTCGAGGATGACGAGGGTCTTGCGCTGCTCGACCCTGTTCCGGTGCAGCATGGGCCGCACACCGACACCCGCGTACGTCACGGCGACGCCGTGGTAGTCCTTGCCGAGCGGCCCGGCGCTGTACTCGGGGTCCAGCTTGATCCCTATCCGGGCCGCGGCCTCCGCCCACTGCTTCTTCAGATGCTCGGTCGGCGCGACCACGGTCACCTGCTGCACGACATGGTGGTGCAGCAGCCAGGAGGCGAGCGTCAACGCGAAGGTCGTCTTGCCGGCGCCGGGTGTGGCGACGGCGAGGAAGTCACGCGGCTGCTCCTGGACATACCTCTCCATCGCCCCCTGCTGCCAGGCACGCAGCTTGCCGGCGGTGCCCCAGGGGGCGCGGCCGGGGAAGGCGGGAGAGAGATGGTGGGAGTGCGAGGCAGAGCTGGCGGCGGTGGTAGTCACGATCTCCGTGGGGTGGTAGGGCGGCTCGGCTACGTATGACAACCGGGCCACCCTACCGGCGGCCCGACGCTGTCAACGCGCGGACGAGGCCGGGTCACTCGTGGGTGGGATCGACGTCACAGTCAGCGCGCGAAGCGCGGCAGGGACCGGGGGCGGGCGAGCGCCGAGTCCAGCAGCCCGTAGTCGCGCACCTCGTCCGCCCCGAGGCGTTGTGCGGGATTCAGCAGCTCGGGGAACGTGAGGTAGTGCATCAGGCGAGCCTCCGGTTGAGCTCGGCGCCGGCCTTCAGCACATGGTCGGCCGCTTCGTCGAACAGCCGGGAGTGCCCGTTCATGGCTGCGATCACGGCATCGTGGGCGAAGGCCTGCATGCTCCGCCCCTCGGCCGCCGCGCGCTCCCGCAGGGCGTCGAGCTCTTCGGCCGTAAAACGCAGGTTCAATCCGGCCATGACTCGGCGGTACTACGCGGTGCCACCTGGTGCCACCTGGTGCCATCGCGTTCCCGCTCCGCCCGCAGCCGCGTGGTCACCCACGCCCCCACCAACGCCCACCCCGGCCATCGGCAGGAACACCGCGGCGAAGGCGGCCGGACGGGAGCCGTCGGTGTGCGCCGACGTGTGCGTCACGGCGCCGCCCCCGAGCGCCGCGAAGGCCGCGCCGCCGGCCGCCGCAGGAGCACGTTGGACAGAAGCCGTTGCTCCAGCCGCGCCGACCTGCTCCCTCGCGTTTCATGAACGGCGTATGGCAGTCCCGTTGCAGCCCCCGCGATCCCCTTGAGCCACTCCGCACCCCCGCCATACGGTCATCTCACCGAGTTCGGAACGGAGCCCGACGCTCCACCCCGACCCGGCCGTGTGCCCGAGTGGCTTAGGGACTCGCCTGCAAAGCGAGGTACGTGGGTTCAATTCCCGCCACGGCCTCTGGTTGTCTGACCAGGTCGAACGAATGGGCGGCACCTCAAGCGGGGTGCCGCCCATTCCTGCGTCCGGGTCAGTTTCCGTCCGTCTGCTCGTCGTCAGGAGTTGGGCCCAGTTCCGGCAGTGGTTGCGGTTGCGGTTGCGGTTGCGGTCTTCCGGAGCGTGCGCGTTCCATGTCGGCGCGGGCGTGGATCAGCAACGCTGTCAAGGCGCCAGGTGGCTGTGCAGGAGACGGGGTGACGGTTCGAAGCCGTGGCGGGCGTAGGCGGGGATGGCCCGGGGGGACGAGTGGACCGTGACGCGTTCCAGGCCGAGGGTCTGGGCCGTGGACAGGATCGCGTCTATCAGGTGGCCGCCCAGGCCGGTGTTTCGTTCCTCGGGGATGACGTAGACGCACTGCAGGTCGCCGGACGTGCGGTGCAGTGCTCTGGGGGACGGGACCCGGGGGAGGACCGCCAGCCAGGCCATGCCGATGACGGTGGCGGTGGCGGTGGCGGTCCGGGTCAGGACCAGGCAGCGGTGCGTGGATGTGTTTTCGCGCGCCCAGTTGATGAAGTGGCTTACGAATTCGGCTCGTTCGACCGTCAAGGGCTCGTCGGACGTCTCCGACAGCCAGCGGTAGCGGAGTTCGGCCACTGCCGGCAGGTCCGCCGGTTCGGCCTGGCGGACGGTGATGGCCTCCTGCGTGTGCCCGGTCAGAGGACTCCACCCGCCTCGTCCTGGAACGCCTGCGTCCAGTAGTGCCAGTCCGCGTCCGTCGTCGTGGCCGTCGGGTCGACCGAGGCGAGGACGTGGAGCATGGTTGCGGCCAGCTGGTCGTAGGCGCGGGTGGAGAGTTCGTGGGAGAGGGCCTCGTCGATCGTGCGCTCTCGGTGGTGCAGCCAGAGGGTGAAGGCCAGGGTGGAGACGTCGGTGTTGAGAGGGAAGAGCTTCGCCTCCGGCTCGCTCCAGTTGAGGACCTCGCCCGTCGCGCCGTCCACCACCAGGCTGTTGTCCTCCACCAGGTGACCGAGGCGGATCAAGTGGTCCGCCCTGGCGGGGAGTTCGAAGGGGGAGGCCGTGCCGGGGCGGTCGTCCGCCGCGTATTCGGAGAGGCTCTGGAGGGGTACTTCCGTGTCGAGCTGGAAGAGGACCGTGTCCTCCGGCAGGCCCGTCTCCCGCAGGAAGCGCCGCGTCGGCTCGTGTGTGAGGGTCGCCGGGAAGTCGACGTCCTCGAAGCGGACCACGCGGCCGAGTCCGAACTCCTCGTCCAGGAGGCGGGCCGGCACGTCCAGGGTGAGGCCGCCGGCCGTGCCGGGGCCGGTGGCGAGGGAGAGGGGGCGGATCAGGGCGGCCGCCTTCCAGTACGGCGGAACCTCGCCGTCGGTGCTCTCCTCGAAGAGCGCCAGGAGCTGCCGCGAGGCCTCGGTCGCCGCCTTCGTGCCGTACCGGCCGGCGAAGGAGGCGAACTGGCCCCGTACGTCCGCCAGTTCCTCGGTGACCGCCGCGAACCGCACCAGCGCTTCGAGCGAGGGCGCGAGCGGGCGGTCCTCCAGCAGCTCGAACAGGTACGCGGTGCTGATCTCGCCGGTGCCGCCGTCGAGGAGTATGGACTCCGCCGCCATGCCCGCCGGGGCGAGCAGCTCCCCCAGCACCAGCCGGTCGCGCAGTTCGTCGGCCAGGCCGGCGTCCATGCCCGCGTCCGTGTACTCCGCCAGCCTGCGCAGACCGCGCGTGTGCAGGGCGGTGAAGGTCAACAGGCCCTCCGCGCCGGGCAGTCCGGTGCCGGTCAGCCAGTGGCGTGTCGGGACATGGGCGACGTACGGATCGAGCTGTTCCTCGGTGAATCTGATCGCCGTGAAGGCGGTGTCGGTCGTGCTCATTGCTCCCCCGGATGTTCCTGCGCGCGCAGCCGCCTCACGTACGAACCCGGCAGCTGTTCCCCACTGCCCAGAACACTACGCCCCGCCACTGACAACGGCCCTGCATCACATGCCGCTCGGCTCACGTGACGCTCTGCACATATGACGCTCAGCGCACCCTCGCGCGTTCCCGCCCCGCGAGAATCGCTCCCACCGTCTCCTCCACCGTCAGCTCCGAACTGTCCAGCCACAGCCCGAGCCGCGGCGTCCGCGCCCGCAGCTCGCCGTCCAGCTCCGCCACCGTCCAGGCCCCGTACCCGGTCTTCGCCCGCCCGGCCTCCCGCGCGGCGACGGCCTCGGCGCTCGGGGCGAGTACGACGACGTACAGGGGCCGGGTGCGGATCAGGCCGACGTACGCGGCCAGTTCCTCCCCCAGCAGCACGTCCTGCACCACCGCCGTGAACCCGGCCTCCGGGGACGTACTCCTCGCGTCCGGACACCACCATCCGCCGGAAAACGTCTCCACGCACGTGTGCAGCGCGCGGCAGCCGCTCCGCCAGCGCCTGGGCGACCGTCGACTTCCCGGCCGCCTCCCCCACTGCCTGAAGGGCGTGGGAGGTACCCCCATCGCCCGTGATGACCACCACGCCCCTCACAGGGGACTCAGCGGTCCGTCACCACCGCCGCCTGCGGGCGGATCGGGAGGCGGTTCACGGGGCGGCCCGTGGCGGCGCGTACCGCGGAGGCGATGGCCGCCGGGGTCGTCACCACCGGCACCGCGCTGACCGCCTTCGCGCCGAAGGGCGCGACCACGTCGCGCTCCTCGACGAGCTTGACGATCCGGATGTCCGGCGCGTCCAGGGCGGTGGGCAGCGCGTAGCCCGTCAGGTCGGGGTGGCGGATCAACCCGCGCGCGGTGCGCAGGTTTTCCGTCAGCGCTATGCCGACGCCCTGGGTCGCGCCCGCCTCGATCCGGGCGGCCAGCTGCGCCGGGTTGAGCACGCGGCCGACGTCCTGGGCGAGCGCCAGCTCCACCACCCGTACCGAACCGAGTTCGATGTCGACGTCGACGACCGCGCGGATCGCGCAGAAGGCCATGCCGACGAAAGCGTCGCCCTGGCCGTGTTCGCCGAGCGGTTCGGTGGGGTGCGGGCGGCACTGGGCGGTCGCCCACAGCTCCTTGCCGTCCATCGCCTCGGTGACGGTGGTCGACAGAACTCCGTCGTACGAGGTGATCTTGCCGTCGGTGATCTGGAGCAGTTCGGTGGACATGCCGAACTTGTGTGCCAGGGGTTGCAGGAGCTGGGTGCGGACCATCTTGGCGGCCCGTTCCACCGCGCCGCCGGAGACCCAGGTGTGGCGGCTGCGGTTGCCCGCGCCGGCCGGGGGCTGGTCGGTGTCGACGGGCGCCACGTGCACCTCGTCGATGCCGAGCGTCTCCTGGACGATCTGCCGGGCGAGGGTGGTGAAACCCTGGCCCGTCTCGACCGCCGCGCACAGGACCGTCGCCACTCCGTCCTGGACCTTCACGGTGGCCGTGGAGACCTCGTCCGCGCCCTCCGCGCCGAGCATGTGCACCATGCCGAGCGCATAGCCCACGCCCCGGCGCACCGCACCGGGTTCGCCCGCGCCCTCGGGGCCGCCGGGCAGCAGCCACTCGTCCTCGGGGGTGTCCTTGGGCAGCGCGGGGAGCGGGAAGTCCCGTACGGCCTGCAAGAGCTCCGCCACGGGTGCGGGGCACGTCACGGTCTGGCCGGTCGGGAGTACGTCCCCGGTGGCCATCGCGTTGCGCAGGCGCAGTTCGGCCGGGTCGACGCCCAGCTTCTTGGCGAGCTTGTCCATCTGCGCCTCATAGGCGGCGCACACCTGCATGGCGCCCTCGCCGCGCACATGGCCGGAGGGCGGGTTGTTGGTGCGTACGGCCCAGCCCTCGATGAAGGCATGGGGGACGACGTAGGGGCCGCAGGCGAAGCCGACCGCGGCGGCCAGGGCCTCGGCGGAGGTGTCGGCGTACGCGCCCGCGTCCAGCAGGATCTGCGCCTCGACCTTGACCAGCTTGCCCTCGGCGTCCGCGTGGTGGCGGTAGCGCAGGAGGGTGGGATGCCGGTGCGCGTGGCCCAGGAAGGACTCCTCGCGCGTGGCGGTGAGTTTGACCGGGCACTGGGTCTTCAACGCGAGCAGGCCGAGCGGGAGTTGGAAGCCCTGGTCCTCGCGGTCGGCGGTGGCGCCGGGGACGCCGGTGACGACGATCTTGACGCGCTCGGGTTCCAGGCCGTAGCAGGCGGCGGCCGTGTCGCGGTCGTTGTGCGGGTCGGTTGAGGCCAGGTAGAGCTCGACGCCGCCGTCGGGCCGCGGGACGGCCAGGCCGGCCTCGGCGCCGATCGGGGCGGGGTCCTGGCGGCCGATGCGGTAGAGGCCCTCGACGACGATCTCGCCGGCCGCGTCCGGGTCGCCGTGGCGCAGCGGGATGTGCCGGATCAGGTTGCCGTCGGGGTGCAGCGGCTCGGCCTCGAAGGCCTGCTCGGGGTCGGTGACGGGGTCCAGGACCTCGTACTCGACCATGATGGCCGCGGCGGCCATCCGCGCGGTGTCGGGGTGGTCGGCGGCGACGGCGGCGATGGGCTCGCCGTGGTGGCGCACCACCTCGGAGGCGAAGACCGGGCGGTCGGCCTTGCCGCGGCCGTGGTGCGCGGCGCCCGGCACGTCCTCGTGCGTGACGACGGCCCGTACGCCGGGCATCTCCCGCGCGTGGGACGTGTCGATGTCCACGATGCGCGCGTGCGGGTGCGGGGAGCGCAGGACGGCCGCCCACAGCAGGCCCTCGGCCCACAGGTCGGCCGCGTACGGGAACGTGCCCTCGGTCTTGGCGCGGGCGTCGGCGGCCGGCAGGGAGACGCCGAGGCCGTGCGGCAGCTGCTCGGAGGCGGGGGCTGCCTCCGCGGTGGTGGTCGCGGTGGCGGCTTCGTTGCTCACGCCTGGCCTCCGTCCTGTCCGTACGCCTGGTCATGCGGCCCCTGCGTCGCGGGGAACCCGGGTGAGTCGAACGCCGACGGGTTGACACCGCCGCCGCCCGGGCCCGCCTGGTGAGGGATACGTGCCTCGTCGCCGTCCTGTTCGGAGGCGTCGCCCTCGGCGTGCGCCTCGCGTTCGGCGACGACCTCCTTGACGGCGTCCACGACGCCCCGGTAGCCGGAGCAGCGGCACAGGTTGCCGCACAGGGCCTGGCGGGTCTCCATCTCGGTGGGCGCCGGGTTGCCCTCCAGGAGGTCGTGCACGGTCATCGCCATGCCGGGCACGCAGAAGCCGCACTGCACCGCGCCGCACCGCGCGAGCGCGCGCTGCACGTCCGACGGCTGCCCGTCCTCGGCGAGACCCTCCACGGTCCGCACCTCGCTGCCGGCCGCGGTCACGGCGGGCACCAGGCAGGAGGCGACGAGCCGCCCGTCGACCTGCACGTTGCAGGCCCCGCACTCCCCCTGCGAGCACCCGTCCTTGGCCCCGGCCAGCCCGAGCCGCTCCCGCAGCACGTACAGCAGCGACTCGCCGATCCAGGCGTCGGAGACGGGCCGTTCGACACCGTTGACGCGCAGGACGTAGGAGGCGAGGGGGTGTTCTTCGTCGGGGGGCGGGGGGGCGGAGTCGTCCTCGGCGGTGGGCTCGGGGGCGGCCTCGGTGTCAGGGGCCGGGGCGCCGGTGGAATCCGTGCGGGCCGAAGTGGCCGGGGAATCGGGCGCGTTGGAGGCGGCCGGTCCGTCCGACGGGCGTGCGGGCCGCCCGGCATCGTCCGGTCCGGCCTCGGAGGGCTCCACGAGCGGCTCTACGGCCCCCACGGCGGCCGTTGCGGCCCCGCGGGCACCCTCGGACGCCCCAGCGCCCTCACCGGCCCCCTGAGCGGCCCGTGCGGCGTCCGTGGCGGAGGGCTGCTCGCCGGCGTGCCCTCGTGCGGCCTCGGGCTCGTACTCGGTCCGGTCGGGGTCCACGGAAGCGTGCGAGGCGGAGCCGACGGGTCCACCGGGCCGTGCGGCGTCCGCGGACGTGTGGGCGGCGGAGCCGGCCGGTCCGCCGACACTGCGGATGGGCTGCGTGGCGTCCACGGGCGCGTGGGCCGACCCGCCGGGCCCACCGTTCCCGTGGGTGGGCCGCGAAGGGTCTACGGCGGGTTCGGCGGGCGCGTCCGCGTAGGCCCCGGCGGCTCGCCGGGCCGCGTGCGGGTCGGTGACCCCGTCACCGGCGTGCGTGCGGCCGAAGTCGGCGGCGGGCGGGTCCGAGGGATCGGCGGCGTACGCGCGGGCGCTCTCGGGGTCGTGCGCCCCCGGGCCCGGAACCGTGGATCCGGGGTGCCGCCCCGCGGGCGAACCCTGCGCGTACCCGGGATCGACCGCCCCGCGCGCGTGCCCCGACTCGTCCGACTCGTGCGCGTGACCGGTCGACGCGTCCCGTGCTGGGCCGGGGGCGATCCCCGTCCCCGCCGACGACTCGTGGATCTGACCGGCGTTCTCGTCACCCGCCCCGGGCTCCTGCCCCCAGGGCTGACCCGTCGCCTCCGTCGCCCAGGGGGCGGCCGCGCCGCCCGGGAGGGTCGCCGGAGGGGTGCCGCCCCACTGCTGGACCAGGGACGACGTCGTGAACTCGCCCGATTCGTCCGGAAGGTCGCCGCCGGCCACCGGGATCGACCACTGGCCGGTCACGTCGTGGCCCGCCGCGGGGGCGGCGTCCGTGGCCGCCGTCTCGCCGAAGTTCCACTGCTGTGTAGAGGCGGGGTTGTACGTGAACCGGTCGCCGCCGGTCTCCTGGGGCACGGCGTTGGGGTCGGGCCACTGCGCGCCGTCGGTGGGCACGGCCCAGTTCCCGGTGGCGGACGGGTCGGCGTCCGTCCCCGGTGCGGCCGTTATCTGCGGCGGCACGTACCCGTGTCCCGGCGCGGCGAGCGGACTGTCGGCGGAGGCCAGGAGCGCGTCGATGCCGCCCTCGGGGAGCTTCACGAAGGCGGTCGCACCGTCGTCGTAGTCGCCCTGGGGCAGCGGATCCCAGCGGCCCCCGCTGCGGGGCGTGCCCTCTCCGTGCTGGTCGTCGGTCACGACAGCGCCCTCCCCAGTGCTCGTCGGGCCAGCGCGGCGACGGTGCGCCGCAGGTGCAGTACGGCGGGCGGGAGCGGTTGGACGGTGCCGTCCGCCTCGGGTACGGGGTCGGGGATGCAGGCCGCGGCGACGTACTCCCCGAAGGCGGCGAGCGCCTCCGGCACGATCGTGCGGTTGTTGTCCCAGTCGATGAGCCGGGCCACCCACTGCTCGGCGTCCAGGGGGCGCAGCGGCATCGGCGCTATGGCACCGACGGCGCACCGCACTCCGCGCCGGGCGGGGTCCAGGACGACCGCGACGGAGGCGACGGCGCGCCCGGGGCCGGTCCGGCCGGTCGCCTTCAGGAAGACCTGCGGGGCGTGCAGCAGCGGCACGCGCACGTACCCGATGAGTTCGCCGCCGCGCAGCATCTCCACGCCGGCCAGCAGGTGCGAGACCGGGATCTCCCGGCGGGCTCCGCCCTGGCCCGCGATGATCAGGGTCGCCTCCAGGGCGGCGAGCACGGGGAGCGCGTCCCCGGTGGGTGCCGCCGAGGCGATGTTGCCGCCCAGGGTGCCCGCGTTGCGGATCTGCGGCGGGCCGGCGGCGCGGGCCGCGGCGGCGAGCGCCGGGATCAGGGCGGCGAAGTCGGGGCGGCCCATGCGCGCGTGCGTGAGACCGGCGCCGAGCAGCGCGTGGCCGTCCTGGTACTGCCAGCCGCGGATCTCGCTGATCCGGCCGAGGCCGACCAGCGCGGCGGGCCTGAGCTGTCCGGAGTTCACGGCGGCCATGAGGTCGGTCCCGCCGGCCACGGGCACGGCGGTGGGCACGGCGGCGAGCGCCGCCACGGCCTCGTCCAGCGTCGTGGGCAGCGTGACGGACTGCGCCGCCTGCGGTGCGTGCGTGGTCAAACCGGCTGCCCCTTCCCGCTGCCCCACCTGGTCCTGCCCTGTTGCTGCCGTACGGTACGTGCTGACAGGGCGGACGTGGCAACTCTGGCACATCTTCGCAACACCCGAAGACAGGGGTCCGCTAGGCGGCATTCGCCCCCGCCACCTGGGAGATGACCCGATTTGGCACAGCATCACCGAAGCGCGCGAATTGGCACTCTTCGGTGATGCTTGCGAGGTTTTCCCACTCCCTGTTCGGGGGCCCGGCCGCCCGTTCGGGGCCTACCTGCGCGGAGGCGCGCCCTCGATCGGACGGCCCAGGACACCGGGGCGCCGCTGCCACGGCAGGGGACCGGCCGGCGGGCGGTAGCCGACACCGAGGGCGTCAAGTCGCCCGTAGTGCGCGGTCATCCGCCGCTCGAAGTCGGCGAAATCCCGCTCCCCCGGGGCCGGCAGGGAACTCCACGCCACCTCGGCGAAGGCCGCGAGCCGCGGGAAGGCCTGGTAGTCCACGCGCGCGTGGTCCTCCATCACCTCGGTCCACACGTTGGCCTGCGTGCCGAGGACGTGCCGCGCCTCCTGCTCGGTCAACTCCGTCGGAACGGGCTCGAAGCGGTAGACGTCCTCCAGGGTGCGGACGTAGCCGATGGGGACCGGCTCGTCCGCGCCTCCGTGCTGCCGGTGGTCCAAGTACACGTACTGCTCCGGGCACATGACGACGTCGTGGCCGGCCCGGGCGGCGGCGACCCCGCCCGCGTAACCCCGCCACGAGGAGACGGCTGCGCCGTCCGCGAGGCCGCCCTCCAGGATTTCGTCCCAGCCGATGAGCCGACGCCCGCGCGCGATCAGCCACTTGTCGAAGTGTCCGATGAACCACGACTGAAGGCCGTCCTCGTCCGCGAGCCCGAGTTCCTTGATGCGGGCCTGCGCGGTGGCCGACTGCCGCCACTGGTCCTTGGGGCATTCGTCACCGCCCACGTGAATGAACTCCGACGGGAACAGCTCCAGGAGTTCCTCGAGGACCCCCTCGTAGAACCGCAGGGTGTTGTCAGTGGGGGCGAGTACGTTTGCGGAGATGCCCCAGCTGTCCCAGACCGTGAGGGAGGTCGTGTCGATGACGTCGGTGTTGCCGAGTTCCGGGTACGCGGTGATGGCGGCCTGCGAGTGGCCGGGTACGTCGATTTCGGGGACGACGGTGATATGCCGCTCGGCGGCGTAGGCGACGATCTCCCGGATGTCGTCCTGGGTGTAGAAGCCACCGTGCGGCTTCTCCTCCCACAGCGGCGAGGCCCGGTGGCCGAATTTCGTACGGGCCCGCCATGAGCCGACCTCGGTGAGGCGGGGGTGCCGCTTGATCTCGACGCGCCAGCCCTGGTCGTCCGTCAAGTGGAAGTGGAAGACGTTGAGTTTGTGCGCCGCCATCAGGTCGAGGTAGCGCAGCACGCCTTCCTTCGGCATGAAGTGCCGGGCCACGTCGAGCATGAGGCCGCGCCAGCGGAATCGGGGGGCGTCCTCGATGATCTGGTGCGGGATCACATGGGTCGCGCCCGATCGCAGTGGGGCGCGGCGGAACGCGTCGGGGCCGAGGAGTTGACGGAGGGTCTGGGCTCCCCAGAACACTCCGGCGGGACCGCCACCGCGGATCTCGACACCCCAGTTGGTCACCGCGCTCAGCCGGTAGGCCTCGGGCTCCAGGGCGTCGTCCAGGTACAGCCGTACGGAGTTGCGGGCGTCCTCCGGCCCGGTCGCGAGCGGCAGGCCCAGCGCGGCGCCGAGGGTGGAGCGCAGCCAGCGTTCCGTGCCCTCCGTCCCCGGCGCGGCCCACAGTGTGGTGCCGGCGTCCCATTCGACACCGCAGCGCATCGGGCCCTCGACGGCGCGGGGTGCCGGAATCAGTCCCGTATCCGAAGTCATGTCCATCACCTCAGTCCTTTACCGCTCCGCCCAGCCCGGAGACCAGACGTCGCTGTACGAGTACGAAGAACACCAGCACCGGAATCGTCATCACCGTCGACGCGGCCATGACCCCGCCCCAGTCGGGGTCGTCCGGCTTGAAGAACACCAGCAACGCCATCGGCAGGGTCGACTGCGAGGTGTCGCTGATGATGAAGGACTTGGCGAACAGGAAGTCGTTCCAGGCCGAGATGAAGGAGAACACGCTCGTGGCCACAAGGCCCGGAAACACAAGGGGGAAAAGGATCTGCCACAGGAATCGCGCACGGCTCGCGCCGTCGATGTACGCGGCCTCCTCCAGGGCCTGAGGGACCGCTTTCACGAACCCCTGCAGCATCCAGATCGCGAACGGCAGCGAGAAGGCGATGTGCGGCAGGATCAGCGAGCCCAGCGTGTTCAGCAGACCGAAGTCGCGCATCTGGAAGAACAAGGGGATCGTGAGCGCCTCCACGGGCACCATCTGGGCCACCAGAAACATGATCAGCAGGGTGGTCCGGAAGCGGAACCGGAATCGCGTCACGGCGGTCGCGGCGAGAAACGCGACGAGCGCCGAGACGATCACGACACTGCCCGCCACCACCACGCTGTTGACGAAATACCGACCGAAATCCTGCTGCCCGAACACGCGCCGGAAGGAATCCAGAGAAGGCGCGGTCGTCCACGGCCGCGGCTCGCTCGACTCGATCTCCCCGGCCGGTTTGAAGGCGCTCAGCACCATCCAGTAGAGGGGGAAGGCGACGACGACCGCGATGAGCAACGCCGAGGCCTCGGCGGCCGTGCGCCATGGACGCCGTAGAAGATTCACAGCTCCTCCCCCTGCCGGTGCAGCAGCCGCAGATACACCAGCGTCACGGCCAGCAGGATCAGCAGCATCACGATGCCGATCGCCGAGCCGAGGCTGTACTGCGAGGACGCGAACGCCTGTTGGTAGGCGTAGACGTTCAGGACGAGGTTCTGGCCCGCGATGCCTCCGCCGTTCGTCATGACGTAGATCTGCGTGAAGACCTTGAAGTCCCAGATCACCGACTGGATGGTGACGACGGTCAGGATCGGGCGCAGCATCGGCGCGAGCACCGAGCGCCAGATCCGCCACTGCGAGGCGCCGTCCAGCGCGGCGGCCTCCAGTACCTCGGCCGGTACGGCGCGGATCCCGGCGTAGACCGTGACCATCACGAACGGGAAGGAGCACCACACCACTTCGAGGAGGACCAGGAAGAAGGCGCTGACGCGGCCGTACGTCCAGGAGTGGTCGCCGAGGCCGAGGATCCGGTTCACCGGGCCGAAGTCGGGGTCGAAGAGGAAGAGCCAGACGGTCGAGCCGGTGACGGCCGGGGTGGCCCAGGCGCCGAGCGCGGCCAGCATCAGCGCCAGCCGCGGCACGGCACGCACCCGTGTGAGCAGCACGGCGAGCGCGCAGCCGACGGCGAGGGTCGACACCACGCAGGCCGCCGCGAAGAGCACGGTGGCCAGCAGCACCGACCAGAACTCGCCGTCGGAGAAGAGGGCCGAGTAGTTCCCGAACCCCTCGAAGCTGGTGGGTTCGCCGCCGCTGACCTGGGCCTGGGTGTAGTGGAAGAAGGAGATCAGGCCGAGCTGGTAGATGGGGTAGAGGAGCAGGCCGCCGAGGACGACCAGGGCCGGGGCGAGATAGAGCCAGGGGGTCCAGCGGGGGTCGGTACGGAGGTTCACCGGCTCAACCCACGGAGCCGAACGCGTCGTTCATCTTCTTCGCGGCCTCTTCCGAAGCCGCCGCCACGTTCTTCTTCCCGGCGATGACCTCCTGCAGCATCGTCGGCAGCACCAGCTGGGAGTCGATCTGCGACCAGGCGGGCGAGGCGGGGACGAACTTGGTGCCGGCCGACAGGGTCTGGGCGAAGGGCTTCACATACGGGTTCTTCGCGGCCGCCTGCTGCCGTACGTCCGCGAAGGTCGGCAGGAAGCCCATCGCGTCGAACATCGCCGACTGCGTCTTCTTCGACGTCAGTTGCTCCATCAGGTCCACTGCCAGCGTGCGGTGCGAGGTGCTCTTGAGGACGCCGATGTTGTTGCCGCCCGCGAAGGCCGGCGCTATCGAGCCGGACGTGACACCCGGCAGCGGTACGACGGCGTACTCGCCCTTCACCTTCCCGGCCTCCACGGCCGTGTGGCTGAAGTCGCCGCCGATCGCCATTCCGGCCTTGCCCGCGGCGAACGCGGTGATCGTGTCGTTGCCGCCCATGCCCGCGCACTTGGCGGCGGGACAGTTGTCGTCGGTGAAGAGGGAGGTGTAGGCCTTGATGCCCTTCTGGGCGGCCGCACTGCTGATCGCGGAGGCGTACGAGCCGCCCTTGCCGGTGGCGAGTTCGCCGCCGTTCGCCCAGACGAAGGGCATCGCGCCGTACGTGTAGGCGCCGCCGACGACCAGGCCGTACAGGTCGGGCCTGGCCGCGCGGATCTTGCGGGCGGTGGTCGCCAACTCGGCCATGGTCTTCGGGGGTTGGAGGCCGAGGTCCTTGAAGACGTCGGTGCGGTAGTAGAGGGCGCGGACGCCGACGTAGAACGGGGAGCCGTACAGCTTGCCGTCGACGGTGACGGACGTCTTCGCCGTGGGGTCGGTGTCCTTGGACTCGCTCCAGGCGCCGAACTCCTTGGTGACGTCGAGGAGTCCGCCGTCCTTCACATAGCCGGCCGTGTCGGTGTTGCCGAACTCCATGACGTCGGGCGCGGACTTCGGGTCGTTGAAGGCGGCCTTGACGCGCTGGGCGCGGGTGTCGATCGGGATGTACTCGACGTCGACCTTGGTGCCCTTGTGGGCCTTCTCGAAGGCGGTGACCACGGAGTCGACGACCTTCGCCTTGGGATCGTTGCCGACCTCCTGGAAGAGCCACACCCGCAGGGTGCCGCTCTTGTCGTCCTTCTCGGAGGAGGAGTTGGTGGAGGTCTGGGGGGCGCAGGCGGTGACGACCGCGGCCACGGCGAGGAGCGCGGCCAGTCGGGAGGGGAGCTTCATGGCGTGGGGCCTCCGAGCATGCGTTGCAACATATGCAATGATGGTTTCGCTCTGCACAACGGAGGCTAGGGACTACATGAACATGCCCACAAGAGGTCTCAACCACTTCGTGACATGCAAAAGCCCTCCGGGCGCGCCTCAGCGCACCCGGAGGGCTTCACGAACCTCAGGCCTTACGGGCTACTTGTCGCCGCCCTTGCCCTTGTCGTCGCCACCGGCACCCATGGAGTCGTAGATCTCCTTGCACATGGGACACACGGGGTACTTCTTCGGATCACGGCCCGGCACCCACACCTTGCCGCAGAGCGCCACGACGGGGGTCCCGTCGAGGGCGCTCGCCATGATCTTGTCCTTCTGGACGTAGTGGGCGAAGCGCTCGTGGTCGCCGTCGCCGTGGGACACCTGCGGCGTCGGCTCTACGAGGGTCCCCGTACCAGTCCCGCGCTCGGGCTCAAGAGTGCTCATAAGTGCCAAGGGTACTGAAGCTCACACGCATCAGTTGAGCGAAGGGTCGTCCGGGTACGTGGCCACCATCGCGAGTTCGTTGCGCTGGCGGCGCAGCACCTCGCGCCACAGGCGTTCCGGGGACGGGGAGGAGACGTCGCCGGGTTCGGACTCGACGACGTACCAGGCGCCCTCGGTCAGCTCGTCCTCCAGCTGGCCGGGGCCCCAGCCGGCGTATCCGGCGAAGATCCGCAGGGAGCCGAGGGCCGAGGCGAGGAGTTCCGGTGGGGCCTCCAGGTCGACCAGTCCGATCGCGCCGTGCACCCGGCGCCAGCCGAGCGGTGCCCCGTCGGCGGCGGAGCCGCCGGGGATGACGGCGACTCCGAGTGCCGAGTCCAGGGAGACCGGGCCGCCCTGGAAGACGACGCCGGGCTCGCCCGCGAGGTCCGCCCAGCCCTCCAGGATGTCGCCGACGTCCACCGGGGTGGGCCGGTTGAGGACGACACCGAGCGAGCCCTCCTCGTCGTGGTCGAGAAGGAGCACGACCGCACGGTCGAAGTTCGGGTCCGCCAGGGCGGGCGTTGCCACGAGCAACCGCCCTGTGAGCGAGGACACCTCGGTCATGCCAGACATGATCCCGCATCCGGCCGTGGCGCGGGGAGGCAATGGGGGTAAGAAGGGTGATTGCAGCTTGAATCGAGGGAGTGGCCTGCTAAGGCCCCGATCAGGGCGGTGGCGGGTGACGGGTGGGCGGAAGGAAGCATCCCCGGCGCACGCCGACCCACCGGTGACCCCATGTGCCCGACAGTCAACGGTTCGTGTTGTGACACAGCTATGACGTAGCTGGGCCGTCCCTGGGCTTACAGAAGGGGGGTGGGCGGCGATTACCCTTTCCCTTCTGGCCCCTGCCCGACTCATCGGAACGCGAGATACATGACCGTCAACGGCTCTGACGATGTACTGCTTGTCCACGGCGGAACCCCGCTCGAGGGCGAGATCCGGGTCCGCGGTGCGAAGAACCTCGTACCGAAAGCCATGGTCGCCGCCCTGCTGGGCAGCTCGCCGAGTCGACTGCGCAACGTTCCGGACATCCGTGACGTGCGTGTCGTACGCGGACTGCTTCAGCTGCACGGGGTGACGGTCCGTCCGGGCGAGGAGCCGGGCGAGCTGGTGATGGACCCGACCCACGTCGAGAGCGCGAACGTCGCCGACATCGATGCCCACGCGGGTTCCAGCCGTATCCCGATCCTGCTGTGCGGTCCGCTGCTGCACCGCCTCGGGCACGCCTTCATCCCGGGCCTCGGCGGCTGCGACATCGGCGGCCGGCCCATCGACTTCCACTTCGAGGTACTGCGGCAGTTCGGCGCGACGATCGAGAAGCGCGCGGACGGTCAGTTCCTGGAGGCTCCCCGGCGGCTGCGCGGCACGAAGATCCGGCTGCCGTACCCGTCCGTGGGCGCGACCGAGCAGGTGCTGCTGACGGCCGTCCTCGCGGAGGGCGTCACGGAGCTCTCGAACGCGGCCGTGGAGCCGGAGATCGAGGACCTGATCTGCGTCCTGCAGAAGATGGGCGCCATCATCGCGATGGACACCGACCGCACCATCCGCGTCACCGGTGTGGACAAGCTCGGCGGCTACAACCACCGCGCCCTGCCGGACCGCCTGGAGGCCGCCTCGTGGGCGTCGGCGGCGCTGGCGACCGAGGGGAACATCTACGTCCACGGCGCCCAGCAGCGGTCGATGATGACGTTCCTGAACACCTACCGGAAGGTGGGCGGGGCCTTCGAGATCGACGACCAGGGCATCCGGTTCTGGCACCCCGGCGGCCAGTTGAAGTCGATCGCGCTCGAGACGGACGTACACCCGGGCTTCCAGACGGACTGGCAGCAGCCGCTCGTCGTCGCCCTCACCCAGGCCACCGGCCTGTCCATCATCCACGAGACGGTGTACGAGTCCCGGCTCGGGTTCACCTCCGCGCTGAACCAGATGGGTGCTCACATCCAGCTGTACCGCGAGTGCCTGGGCGGTTCGGACTGCCGCTTCGGCCAGCGCAACTTCCTCCACTCGGCGGTCGTCTCGGGCCCGACCAAGCTCCAGGGCGCCGACCTGGTCATCCCCGACCTCCGCGGCGGCTTCTCGTACCTGATCGCCGCGCTGGCCGCCCAGGGCACCTCCCGCGTCCACGGCATCGACCTCATCAACCGCGGCTACGAGAACTTCATGGAGAAGCTGGTGGAGCTGGGCGCCAAGGTGGAACTCCCAGGCAAAGCACTCGGCTGACCGCCACCTCCATCACCCCGGCCACAGGCAACGCCCCCGGCCGGGGTCCGGGGGTTGTCCCCCGGGTAAGCACAGCATGGAGAAGCTGGTGGAGTTGGGCGCCAAGGTGGAGCTCCCGGGCAAAGCACTCGGCTGACCGCCGCCTCCATCACCCCGGCCACAGGCAACGCCCCCGGCCGGGGGTCCCGGGGTTGTCCCCGGGTAAGCACAGCATGGAGAAGCTGGTGGAGCTGGGCGCGAAGGTCGAGTTGCCGGGCAAGGCGCTCGGCCGGCCCAGTCCCTGCGTACGCCGATGGGGCGGTCACCCGGACTCGGGTGACCGCCCCATCGGCGTTGACTGCAGCGCCCCAAGGGGCGCGGGGAACTGCGCGACCAGCCACAGCCGGCCCGCAGTCGCCCACGGCGCCGAGCCGAAGCGGCGCTGATGCGGCTTACTTGCCCTTGGCGGCTTCCTTGAGCTTCGAGCCCGCGGAGACCTTCACGCTGTAGCCGGCCGGGATCTGGATCGGGTCGCCGGTCTGCGGGTTGCGCGCGGTGCGAGCGGCACGGTGGGTGCGCTCGAAGGTCAGGAAGCCGGGGATGGTGACCTTCTCGTCGCCCTTGGCGACGATCTCACCGACGGTCTCGGCGAACGCGGCCAGAACGGCGTCGGCGTCCTTGCGGGTCACCTCGGCACGGTCGGCCAGAGCGGCCACCAGCTCACTGCGGTTCATGTTGTTACTCCCGTGTTCTTCTTGCTGTTGAGGCGTGCCACGCGGCGGAGCCGCATATTGGGCACAACGAAAGCCGATGCTGCCAGGGTCCTCGGTGGGCCCCCGGACCCGGGTCCGACGTCAGACCCTCGCGCCCAGGGACGCATCCTGCCCCTACCTGCGGCGCGAAAGCCAATCCGGCACCCGTAGGAATCGTGAGAACACCCTTGGGAGTCACACGAAAAGAGGCCTGAGCCTGGCCGACACGATAAACGCCGACCAGGAGGCCCAGGTTCCACGACGCGCCGGTGCAAGGCCTTGCCGTGGCGATCCTCACAGCCTACGCATATATCCCTACGAAGCGGCCGGGGCTCCGTCGCTACGAAGTGGCCGCGGCCTTCGCCGCCTCGCGCACCGCACCCGCAACCGCGCCGGCGACCTTGTCGTTGAAGACGCTCGGGATGATGTAGTTCGGGTTGAGCTCGTCCGCGGTCACCACGTCCGACAGGGCGTTCGCGGCGGCCAGCATCATCTCCGTGTTGACCGTGCGGGACTGGGCGTCCAGCAGACCGCGGAAGACACCCGGGAAGACCAGCACGTTGTTGATCTGGTTCGGGAAGTCGGAGCGGCCGGTGGCCACGACGGCGGCCGTCTGGCGGGCGACCGCCGGGTCCACCTCGGGGTCCGGGTTCGCGAGCGCGAACACGATGGCGCCGTCGGCCATGGCGGCCACGTCCGTGCCGTCGAGGACGTTCGGGGCGGAGACGCCGATGAAGACGTCCGCTCCGCGAACGGCTTCCTTCAGCGTGCCGGTCAGGCCCTCGGGGTTGGTGTTGTCGGCGATCCAGCGCAGCGGCGAGTCGGCCGCGGCGTCCACCAGGTCCTCGCGCCCCGCGTGCACGACACCGTGGATGTCGGCGACGACGGCGTTCTTGACGCCGGCGGCGAGCAGCAGCTTGAGGATGGCCGTACCGGCCGCGCCCGCACCGGACATGACGACGCGAATGTTCTCGATCGCCTTGCCGGTGACCCGAAGTGCGTTCTTCAGGGCGGCGAGGACGACGATCGCGGTGCCGTGCTGGTCGTCGTGGAAGACGGGGATGTCGAGGGCCTCACGCAGCCGCGCCTCGATCTCGAAGCAGCGGGGCGCGGAGATGTCCTCCAGGTTGATGCCCGCGAAGCCGGGGGCGATCGCCTTGACGATCTCGACGATGGCGTCGGTGTCCTGGGTGTCCAGGCACAGCGGCCAGGCGTCGATGCCGGCGAACCGCTTGAAGAGGGCCGCCTTGCCCTCCATGACCGGAAGGGCGGCCTTGGGACCGATGTTGCCGAGGCCCAGCACGGCCGAGCCGTCCGTCACGACCGCAACGGAGTTGCGCTTGATGGTGAGGCGGCGGGCGTCCTCGGGGTTCTCGGCGATCGCCATGCAGACCCGGGCCACACCCGGCGTGTAGACCATGGAGAGGTCGTCACGGTTGCGGATGGGGTGCTTGGACTGCATCTCGATCTTGCCGCCGAGGTGCATCAGGAACGTACGGTCGGAGACCTTGCCGAGGGTGACGCCCTCGATGCCGCGCAGCTTCTCGACGATCTCGTCCGCGTGCGCGGTGGAGGTGGCCGCGATGGTGACGTCGATCCGGAGCTTCTCGTGGCCGGACGCGGTGACGTCGAGGCCGGTCACCGAGCCTCCGGAGGACTCCACGGCGGTGGTGAGCTGCGAGACGGCGGTTCCGCTCGCGGGCACCTCCAGCCGGACCGTCATCGAGTAGGAGACGCTGGGCGCCGTTGCCATGGCCGACTTCCTCTGCTTTCACCTGTGACGCTGTATGCCGTCCGATCGTGTCACCTACTGACGGGTAGGCGTTAGTCGGACTGGATTGCGAACGTTTTGTTCACGGCGGAAGAGGCCCGTACGGGAAGCACCGGAAGAAGAAGAACGACACCGACCCGCCATGCTCGCCTCGCGGCAAGTGGTCGCTCGTAGCGACGAAGGTTGGGCCCGGGGGCTTGGATCGGGCCGGTGTCACGTCAAGGCTAACAAACAGATCCCGTAAGGCCATTCCCGCACCGAGAGTTCATCCGGTTCTAATCCCTGAGCAGGTCCGGCACGCCCGCCGCGTCCGGCTGGTCCCGGTCCGCCGACACGACCGTCAGCTGCTGCGTGGCCCGGGTCAGGGCGACGTACAGCACCCGCAGTCCGGCCGGCGACTCGTCCGCGATCTCCGCGGGCGACACGACGACCGTCGCGTCGTACTCCAGGCCCTTCGCCTCCAGGCTGCCGAGCGCCACCACCCGGTCGCCGAGCCCGGCGAGCCAGCGCGCGGCCTCCTCTCGGCGCTGCATGGCGACGACGACGCCGACGGTGCCGTCGACGAGGTCGAGGAGGCGGGCGGCCTCGGCTCGGACGGATTCGCCGAGGGACTTCTGTACGACGGTGAAGCGGGGCTGTACGCCGGTGGAGCGCACCGCCGACGGGGACTTGGCGCCGGGCATGGCGAGCGCCAGGACCTTGGCGGCGAGTTCGGCGATCTCGGCCGGGTTGCGGTAGTTGACGGTGAGTTCGAAGCGGCGGCGGGGGCGGGTGCCGAGGGCCTCGTCACGGGCCTCGGCCGCCTCGTCGGGGTCGGACCAGGAGGACTGGGCCGGGTCGCCGACGACCGTCCAGGTGGCGTGCCGGCCGCGGCGGCCGACCATGCGCCACTGCATCGGCGTGAGGTCCTGGGCCTCGTCGACGATGACGTGGGCGTACTCGGTGCGCTCCTGGGCGAGCCGCTCGGCGCGCTCGCGCTGCGACTCCTCGCGGGTCGGCATCAGTTCCTCGAGGCCGGTGAGCTGGTCGAGCGGGTCCAGCTCGCGCCGCTTCTTCGGGCGGGCCGGGGTGCCGAGGACCGACTGGAGCTCGTCGAGCATGGCGATGTCGTGCACGGAGAGGCCCTCGCGGCGCAGCGAGCGGGCGACCCGGCGGACCTCGCCGGGGTTGAGGATCCGGCGGGCCCAGCGGCCCAGGCGGCGCTCGTCGGCCATGGCGGCGAGCACGGCCCTCGGGGTCAGCTCGGGCCACCAGGCGTCGAGGAAGGCGATGAAGGAGTCCTCGGAGGCGACGTCCTCGTCGAAGGAGGACCGCAGTTCGGCGGCGAGTTCCGGGTCGGTGTGCCGGGTGGCGGCCCCGGACTGCGCCCACAGGGCGTCGAGGAGCAGCTTGCGGGCGCGCGGGCGCAGCAGGTTGACGGGCGCGGTGCCGCCGAGGGCGTTGTGGCGGACGCGGTCCAGCTCGGCGGCCCCCAGCTCCAGCCGGCGGCCGAAGGCGACGACGCGGAGCCGGGTGGGCGGGGCCGCAGGCGTCGTAACGGAGTCGTCGTCCTCACCGAAGGCGAGCTGGCCGGAGCCATTGGCACCGCCCGCGGGGCGCGGACCCGCACCCGAGGAGCCCGTGCCGCCTCCCGGCCCCAGCTCCAGGGCTCCCCGCGCCGCCTTCCGCAGGACCCGCAGCATCCGGTACGAGCCCTTGGCCCGGGCGGTGGACGGGGAGTCGTACAGCGTCGCCTCGGCGCCGTCGACGAGCGAGCCGATCGCGCGGATCGCGACCTGGCCCTCCTCGCCCAGCGAGGGCAGCACGCCCTCGGTGTAGGCGACCAGGAGCGGGGTCGGGGAGACGATGAGGATGCCGCCCGCGTACCGGCGCCGGTCCTGGTACAGCAGATACGCGGCGCGGTGCAGGGCGACGGCGGTCTTGCCGGTGCCGGGGCCGCCCTCGACATACGTCACGGAGGCCGCGGGAGCGCGGATGACAAGGTCCTGTTCGGCCTGGATGGAGGCGACGATGTCCCGCATGGAGTGGCTGCGGGCCTGGCCGAGCGCGGCCATCAGGGCGCCGTCGCCGATCACGGCCAGCTCCTCGCCGCCGAGGAAGGCCTTGAGCTCGGGGCGCATCAGGTCGTCCTCGACCCCGAGGACCCGCCGCCCCTTGGATCGGATGACACGGCGTCGTACGACACGCCCGGGATCCACCGGAGTGGACCTGTAGAAGGGGGCCGCGGCCGGGGCCCGCCAGTCGATGACGAGGGGCGCGTACTCGGCGTCCAGGACGCCGATCCGCCCGATGTGGAGGGTCTCGGCGATGTCGGCCGTGCCGTCCTCCCGGACGGCTCCGTCGGCCGGTTCCACGGCGGTGTAGGCGCCGTCGGGCCCCTTCTTGCCGTCCCTGCCGAGGAGCAGGTCGATACGGCCGAAGAGGAAGTCCTCGAACTCGTTGTTGAGGCGGTTGAGGTGGACGCCGGCCCGGAAGACCTGGGCGTCCCGCTCGGCGAGGGCGCCGGGCGTACCGACCTGGCCGCGCTTGGCCGCGTCGTTCATCAGGAACTCCGCCTCGTGGATCTTCTCCTCGAGGCGCCGGTACACCCGGTCCAGATGTTCCTGCTCGACGCTGATCTCCCGTTCACGCACTGAGTCGTGATCCGAGCCGACCGCGGTTTCCTGCTGAGCCTGAGCGGCCACCGGGCCCCCTTCTGACGTGCTGGGCAGCCGTCAACCGTACGCGAAGGGGGCCGGTGGAAGCTACGCGGCGACCTGTACCAGCTTCTTGCCGTTGAACGTCATGACCTCGAAGTGGTCGATCTCGTTCGGGGTGAAGGCCGCGCCGCCGTGGACGTAGAGAGGGTTCCTGGCCTCTTCCGTCTTGCCGTTCGGGATGCCGTAACCCCAGTTGGGGACCGCCCAGGAGGTCACCGTCTCGCGCTCGCCGTTCTTGCCCACGGCGATCAGGGAGCACTTGAGCGGGCCCTTGACGTTCTTCAGCTGGAGGACGGCGTGCGTGCCCCAGTCCTTCTTCTCGACGGCGACGGTCGCGCTGACGTGCGTCGACGTGTCCGTGGCCGACTTCTTGTCGGTCATGACCTGGAAGGCCGCCTGGGCGGGCCCCATCGCCATGTTGTTCCCGGTGCCGCCGTCGTCACCGCTGGTCGCCGCCCAGACCGCGAGCGGACCGCCGGCGATGAGCGCGACGGACGCCGCGAGCGCGAAGAAGTTGCGCCGGCTGCGGACCTTCCGCTTCTCGGCGACCTCGTCGACCAGCTTCTCCGCCAGCCGTGGGCTTGGCTTGGCGGACAGCGACTCGCCGATCGCGGGGGTGCCGGAGCCCGGCAGATCCGCGAGGGCGGCCAGCATCGGCTCCATCCCGGCCAGCTCGTCGAGCTGCTGGGCGCACCACTCGCAGGTGGCGAGGTGTGCCTCGAAGGCGGTCGCCTCGGCGTCGTCCAGGATGCCGAGAGCGTAGGCACCGACCGTCTCGTGCTCGCTCGGCCCCGGTGATCCCATCATGGGTCCAGACATACCCGACCCACCTGTGCCGAATCCCTGGTTTCCCCCGTAAACACTCATCACGCCGTCACCCCCCGCTCCTCCAGTGCCAGCTTCATCGACCGCAGGGCATAGAACACCCGGGACCGCACCGTGCCACTGGGAATGCCCAGCGTCTCGGCGGCCTCGTTGACGGTACGCCCCTTGAAATACGTCTCGACGAGCACCTCCCGGTGGGCCGGGGTCAGGTCGTCCAGCGCGTCCGACAGCGTCATCAACCACAGCGCCTTGTCGATCTCGTCCTCCGCGGGGATGACCTCCAGCGGCGACGGATCGACCTCCTGCGGCCGGGCCTGCCGGCTGCGGTGGCCGTCGATGACGATGCGCCGAGCGACCGTCACCAGCCAGGGGCGTACCGATCCGGTCGCTCGATTGAGCTGGCCGGCGTTCTTCCAGGCACGGATGAGCGTCTCCTGGACCACGTCCTCGGCGCGCTGCCGGTCTCCGGCGACCAGGCGCAGTACATAAGCAAGGAGGGGTCCGGCGTGCTCCCGGTAAAGGGCACGCATCAGCTCCTCATCTGGTTCCGAGGGCTGGGACATGCGATGTCGGGCCCTCGATCCACGTTCATTGGCCACGACGGAATCCTTGCGCACGCCCACCTCCGATGTCCGGGGGTTCCCCCAGTCGGTCGCTCGTCCACGGGTACGGATGTGGTCCGCATCATGTTCAAAGCGGTACGACAGTTTTCTGCGGAGTGACGTGATGAGAGGGACATGAGAGCACATTCCCACCGCGCGATCTTTACATTTCCGCCACATCGGCAAGATCGGGCCGGCCGTCAGCGGTATGCCACCGGCAAACGCGGTGTTGTCGAAATCACTTCGACAACACTACGCCTCACACCTCACACAAGCGGCATAGCGGACAACTAGACGCGGGCGAGTGCCGCCCGCCGACGGTGCCGGGCCACCCTTTCGCGGTTCCCACAGACCTCACTGGAGCACCAGCGCCTCCTGCGCCCCCGGGACGAATCCACGTAAACGATCGGGCAGTTGTCGCCCTCGCACTGACGCAGACTCGCTCTCGCGACGGGGTCGGTGAGCAGCTCCACGGCATCCCGCGCGATGGCCCCGAGCAACTCCTCGCACCCCGGCGGACCGATCAACTCCCGCACCAGCGCCCCGTCCTCGCCGCGCACGGCCCGCGGGGCGGGCGGGGCGACCCGGGCGAGCTCGTTCACCCGGGCGAGCGCGATGTCGTACGACGTCCGGAGCGCGAGCTCGTACGACGGCCTGCCCACCGCCAGTCCGCCCCGCACCAACTGCCCGACCTGGCCCCGCAGTTCGCGGAAGCCGACCAGCCACGAGGCGTCCGCGTGGGCGAGCGACGTGCCCGGCGGGACCAGGCCCGCGCCCGCGATCCAGGCGCTCAGCACGTCGAGGGAGTCGAACCGTTCCTCGGGGTGTGTGGTCGCGAGGAGATCCAGGCTGATCCGCCCGGCGTCGAACCGCAGCTCGTAGGGGGCCGTGGCCGTACCCAGTGCCATGTGCCTGTCACCGCCTAGGGGTTGCCCCGGGGCGCGGGGCCGGTGAGATGCGTGAGAGGGGGCTGGGGGAGATACGAGGGAGTGGGGCTGGGGAGATACGCGGGAGTGGGGCTCAGAGAACCGTTCCCTCATACAGTGCCTGCCCGTTCTCGCGGCCGGAACCCCTCGTACCCGCCGCGACGGCTGGACGACGGCTTATGCGGGCGCGCGTCTCGGCGGGGTCTTCTACATCTTCGCCTGCGCGATCATGCCGGCGCTGGCCCGCCGCGACGACCGGGTCTACGTCGAGGTCATGCGGAACGCTGGCGTACGCGACGGACCCGACGGCGGCACGGGAGCACTTCGAGGATCCGTGGGTGGCGTGGAACGTGGTGCGGGGCCTGGGGGCGGCAGCCCCCAGCATCCCTACACGTCCGCGTACTTGGAATCGGCGGCAGGGTCGAGCGCCAGCCGATACCCCCGCTTCACCACCGTCTGAATCAACTTCGGCGCCCCAAGAGCCGTCCGCAGCCGAGCCATCGCGGTCTCCACCGCATGCTCGTCCCGCCCCGCACCCGGCAACGCCCGCAACAGCTCGGCCCGGGCCACCACCCACCCCGGCCGCCGCGACAGCGCCCGCAGCAGCGACATCCCGGCCGGCGGCACCGGCTTCAGGTCCCCGTCCACCAGCACCGCATGCCCCCGGATCTCCACCCGGTGCCCGGCGATGGGCAGCGTCCGCGCCCGCCCCGGCAGCTCCTGGCACAACAACTGCACCAGCGGCCCCAACCGGAACCGCTCCGGCGACACCGTGTCGACCCCGCGCGCCTGCAAGGGCAGCGCGGTGACCGGCCCGACACAGGCCGGCAGCACGTCATGGTGGAGCGCGGCCAGGAACTCGGGCAGCAGCCCCCGTTCCTCGGCCCGGTTCAGCAGCGACGCCGCGGCCGGCGCACTGGTGAAGGTCAGCGCGTCCAGCCCCCGCGACACCGTGGCGTCGAGGAGCCGGTCCAGCGGCCCGATCTCCTCCGGCGGCATCCACCGGTACACCGGCACCCCGACGACCTCACCCCCGGCCACCCGCAGCGACTCCACGAAGCCCGGCAGCGGTTCACCGTGCAGCTGTACGGCGATCCGGCGCCCGTCGACCCCTTCCTCCAGGAGCCGGTCCAGCACCTCGGCCATGGACTCGCTGGACGGCGACCACTCCTCGGTCAGCCCGGCGGCCCGGATGGCGCCCTTGACCTTGGGCCCGCGGGCGAGCAGCTCGACCCCGCGCAGCCGGTCGAGCAGCGACTCCCCCAGGCCCCATCCCTCGGCGGCCTCGACCCACCCCCGGAAACCGATGGCGGTGGTGGCCACGACGACATCCGGCGCCTGGTCGATGAGGTCCTTCGTCGCCGCCAGCAGCTCGCTGTCGTCGGCGAGCGGCACGATGCGCAGGGCGGGTGCGTGCAGGACGGCGGCTCCCCGTCGCTGCAGCAGTGCGCCCAGCTCGTCGGCCCGGCGCGCGGCCGTCACGCCGACCGTGAAGCCGGCCAGCGGCCCGTGCCGGGCGGTGTCGGGTTGCTGCTGTTCGTCGTACATGGCTCTCGTCCCGAAGAGTCGTCGTACCTGCAGTACGGCGGTACTGCCTGCATGCCGATCGAGCCTGTCAACGGTCCGTGACAGGCTCGGTTCGGCTTGATGTCGCCGGTGTTACGTCACACCTCGGCGTAGCTGAGCTGCGGCTTCGCCTCTGCGGCGGCCTCGGCCTCGGCCTCGCCCACCGGACGACGAAGGTATACGGCCCAGGTCACTCCGAAGCAGAGGGCGTAGAAGGCGAGGAAGACCACGAAGGCGCCGGTGCCGGAGCCGTTGGAGAGGAAGGACTGGCGGAAGGCCATGTTGATGCCGACACCGCCGAGCGCGCCGACCGCGCCGATGAGCCCCATGGAGGCCCCGGAGAGCCGGCGCCCGTAGGCCGCGGCCTCTTCCCCTTCCAGTCCCCTGGCGAGGGCCTTGGCCTGGAAGATGCCCGGGATCATCTTGAAGGTGGACCCGTTGCCGAGCCCGCTCAGCATGAACAGCACCACGAAGACGCTGACGAACAGCGGCAGCGACTTCTGCATGCTGGCCACGACCAGGACCGCGGTCGCGGCGGCCATGCCTACGTAGTTGTAGAGGGAGATCTTCGCGCCGCCGTACTTGTCGGCGAGCCAGCCGCCGACCGGCCGGATCAGCGAGCCGAGCAGCGGGCCGATGAAGGTGAGGTAGGCGGCCTGCAGCGGCGTACGGCCGAACTGGACCTGCAGCACCTGCCCGAAGGCGAAGGCGTACCCGATGAACGAGCCGAAGGTCCCGATGTAGAGGAAGGACATGATCCAGGTGTGCGCGTCCTTCACGGCGTCCTTGGCGGCCCCGGTGTCGTTCTTCACGGTCGCGAGGTTGTCCATGTAGAGCGCGGCGAGGACGGCGGCGACGACGATGAGCGGGATGTAGATCCCGAGCAGGACCCTCGGCCCGCCGCTCGCCCCGATGACCGCGAGGGCCACCAGCTGGATGACCGGCACGCCGATGTTGCCGCCACCGGCGTTCAGGCCCAGCGCCCACCCCTTCTTCCTGAGCGGGAAGAAGGCGTTGATGTTGGTCATGGAGGAGGCGAAGTTGCCGCCGCCGACGCCGGCCAGCAGACCGATCCACAGCAGGGTGTCGAAGGACGTCCCCGGCTTGACCACCGCGAACGCGGCGACGGTCGGGACGAGCAGCAGACCGGCCGAGATGATCGTCCAGTTCCGCCCGCCGAAGATGGCGACGGCGAAGGTGTACGGCACCCGGACCACGGCGCCGACCAGCGTCACCATGGACGTCAGCAGGAACTTGTCGGCCGGGGTGAGCCCGTACTCCGGGCCCATGAAGAGCACCAGCACGGACCACATGGTCCAGATCGAGAACCCGATGTGCTCGGAGAGAACGGAGAAGAACAGATTGCGCTTGGCGATCTTCTCGCCGGTCTCGTTCCAGAAGGTCTCGTCCTCGGGATCCCACTGCTGGATCCACTTGCCAGCGGCTGTCATGACGCCTCCACGGTGCTCCGGGGCTCGGTCGTGCTCGGGGGCAGATGAGCGGTGATGAGTCCCGAAGGTAGGGAGGCGGCGTTTCCGCCCTGTGGCACCGGGTGACCGGAAGGGAACTTTGCTCTCACCCCGCCCGGGGGCGGGATGAGAGGTAGTGCGTCGGTACGTTACGAACAGCTCCCCTGGAAGACTTCGACCTGAGAGGCCGCGCTGGCGGCGACCACGACATCGGCGTCCCCGTCCCCGTCGAAGTCGGCGACTGCGGCGTCGTAAGCACCGTCCGCACTCAGTGCCGCGAGCTCGGCGAGCCCGTCGCTCCCTCCCGCATACACGGCGACGGAGTCCCCCTGGAGCGAAGAGACGAGCACGTCGTCGACACCGTCCCCGTTGACGTCACCGGAGCCGACGGCGACGGGGAGGGAGCCGGTGGTGTAGGTCGTAGCCGCCTGGAACGTCCCGTCGCCGTCCCCCGGAAGCACATCAAGAGCGTCGGATCCATTGCTCACGGCGGCGAGGTCGAGGCTGCCGTCCCCATCGAAGTCCCCGGCGGCAAGGGAGTAGAGCCGAGAGGTGGCGGAGTAGCTCACGGCACTCCCGAGCCCGCCCTCCCCGTCCCCGAGTAGCACGCTGATCCCCGCGCTGCCGACACTGGCGGTCGCCACATCCACGCTCCCGTCCCCGTCGAAGTCCCCGACGACGATGCCGTGGGGTTGAGCCCCGGTGGCGGTCTCCCCTTCGTCCTCGAAACCGCCGTCACCCTTACCGAGCAGCACTCGTACGGAGCTGGTGCTCTGCTCGGCGACGAGAAGATCGGGATTCCCGTCCCCGTCGAGGTCGGCGGTGGCGAGGGCGCGTGGGGACGCACTGACTCCGATGGAGGTGGCATCACCGAAGCCGCCATCCCCCTTGTTACTGAGCACGCTGACGGTCGCACCCCCGAAGTCGGCGGTGGCGAGGTCGAGATCACCGTCCCCGTCGAAGTCGGCGGCAACGGTCTGGTACGGGTGCGTGCCGACGGTGTAGGCGACGCCGTCGGCGAAGGTCCCGTCCCCGTTGCCGAGCAGGACGGTGATCGAGTTCCCCTCGAGATCGGCGGCTACGACGTCCTGGTCCCCGTCCCCGTCGAGGTCGGCGGTGAGGACGTGGCGGGGGTTGGTGCCGGTGGTGGCGGTGGTGGACCGGGTGAAGGTGGGGGTGGCGCAGGAGGACGCGGCGGCTTGGGCGGGGGCGACCAGGGCGAGGCTGGAGCCGGCGGCCAGGGCGAGGGCGGCGACCATTGCTGATGTGCGTTGGTTTCCCGTCATGGACGCCGGAAGGTAGCGAGCGGGGCTGTGGTGGGCGTGTCAGGGGACTGTGGGCGGGTCACAAGCTACTGGCCCCCGTTGGGCCACAACCGCGCCCCCCGCTTCGCCGCGATGTCCTCGATCCACCCGAACCCCAGGATCACCAGCCCGATCAGCGGCCACACCAGCAGGAACATCCACAGCATGTACGACGAGTCCAGTGCCGCCACCGCCCGGTCGCTCTGCATGAACGGGAGGTCGTAGGCCTGGTCGATGATCGGGACCGTGGCCATGATCAGCATGTTGTGCCAGAGGTAGATCGTGACGGCGCGGTTGTTGGACAGGGTGACGAGCTTGTCCCACTTCGCCAGGCGGCCCGGCAGCTCCTGCCAGGAGGGCGAGTACTGGAGCAGGATCACCACGAAGCCGAAGGACCAGGTCGCCTGGGCCAGTGGGATGTCGTTCAGGTCCCAGCCGTCGGGGCCCAGGTGGCCCGACGCCCACCACAGGCCGAACGCCATCAGCAGTGCCGAGCAGGAGACGGCCGCATAGCGCGGGATGCGTTGCAGCACGCCCTCGTGGTGGGCGAAGCCCAGCACCCAGCAGCCGCCGTACACCGCGAAGTCGGTGACCGCGTTGCCCGTCTCGCCGGGGATGGACACCAGGCCCGTGCCGACGATCGCCGTCAGCGCCAGGGGGGCGAGGAGCGTGGCCCACGGCACCCGGCGGAACGCCCACAGCAGCAGCGGGGACGCCACGACGAACCAGAGGTACGCACGGAGGTACCAGAGGGGTCCGCACGCCTGGACCGCCCAAGTGTCCTCCAGGAGGCCCGACTTGGAGCCGATGTGCCAGGGGAAGGGCGGGGCGCCGATCGGGATGACGTAGTTGATCAGGTCCACGACGCCCCAGGTGCCGCCATGGTCGGGGTCCTTCACCGGGTTCCAGCCGCCCGCGAACATCAGCGCCAGCGCCACCGCGCTGAACGCCCAGAGGGGAGGCAGCAGTCGCCGGACCCGGCCGCGGATCACGCCCAGGGCCGGGCGCTTCAGGGACCGTGCCATCAGCGAGCCCGCCAGTGCGAACATCACGCCCATGGAGGGGAACAGGACCGTCAGCCAGGCCCAGCCGAAGAGGTGGTAGACGACCACGCGGACCAGGGCCATGGAGCGGAGGAGGTCCAGGTAGCGGTCCCGGCCGCCCGGCCTCCTCGCCCCGGCGGCAGGCGCCGGCGCCGGTTGCGGTTCCGGCCCACGCTGGTACGGGATCCCGGTCGTGTATCCGTGGGTCATGCCACGGGCCTCCGATCACTGCTGCTGTTGCGCGTCCGCCGGCGCGGCACCGCGCTGCCGGGCGCCTCGACGACACCCGTGCGGCGCAGCTTCTGCCAGCGCAGGCGGCCGCCGGTGAGTGCCGTGATCCAGGACTGGAGCAGCACGACATACATGAGTTGGCGGTAGAGGATCTGCTGGAGCGGGAGGGAGACGAGGTGGGTCATGCGCTCGCGGTCGAGGCGGAAGGCGTACGCGGCGCAGGTCGCCTGGATCGCCAGTACGCCCAGCCAGGCCACGATCGTCTTCTGCGTCGGGCCGAACACGACGCCGTACAGGAGGAACACGTCGATCAGCGGAGCCAGTAGCGGGGCCACGACCATGAACAGCGACACCAGCGGCAGGCCCACCCGGCCGAAGCGGCCCGAGGGGCCCCGCTCCACCAGTGCCCCGCGGTGCTTCCAGATCGCCTGCATCGTGCCGTACGACCAGCGGTAGCGCTGGGACCAGAGCTGCTGGACCGACTCCGGGGCCTCCGTCCAGGCGCGGGCCTTCTCGGCGTAGACCACCCGCCAGCCGTCCCGGTGCATCGCCATCGTGATGTCGGTGTCCTCGGCGAGGGTGTCGTCGCTCATGCCGCCGACCCGTTCCAGCGCCGAGCGGCGGAAGGCTCCGACGGCCCCGGGGATCGTCGGCATGCAGCGCAGGATGTCGTACATACGGCGGTCGAGGTTGAAGCCCATCACGTACTCGATGTGCTGCCAGGCGCCGATCAGGGAGTCGCGGTTGCCGACCTTCGCGTTGCCGGCGACGGCGCCCACCTGCGGGTCGCCGAAGGGCTGGACGAGTTCGCGGACCGTGGACGGTTCGAAGACGGTGTCGCCGTCCATCATCACGACGATGTCGTGACGGGCGTTCGCCAGGCCCCGGTTGAGGGCCGCAGGCTTGCCCGCGTTCAGCTGGCGGACCACCCGGACGTTCGGCAGGCCCATCGACTCGACGATCCTCGCCGTGCCGTCGCTGGAACCGTCGTCGATGACGATCACCTCGACGGGGTGCTCGCTCGCCATGAGTGAACGGACCGTGTTCTCGATGCACTTGGCCTCGTTGTACGCGGGGACCAGCACCGACACCGGTTCCGTCACCGGCGGGCCCCAGCTGAAGCCCCGGCGCCGCACGCGGCGGGCATGGACGCCGGACAGCAGGAGCATGAGCACGAAGCGGGCGATCACCAGGGCGCCGATCACCGCGAGGCCGACCGCCATCACGCTGGTGACGCCGTCGGAGGCGCCGACCAGGAAGACCCAGGCCTTGCCCTTCCACAGGTCGGGGCCGGAGACCGGGGTCAGGGCGCTGGGGGCGTTCAGGGCCTCGGTGAGGTTGTCGAACTCGTAGCCCTGGCGCTGGAGTTCGGGCAGAAGCCGGTCGAGCGCCCGCACGGTCTGGTGGCGGTCGCCGCCGGAGTCGTGCATGAGGACGATGGCGCCCTTGCCGCCATGCGGGGTGGCGTTGCGGATGATCTGGTCGACGCCCGGCTTGCGCCAGTCCTCGCTGTCGGTGTTGTTGACGACGGTGAGATAGCCCTTGGTGCCGATGTACTTCGTCACCGGCCAGGACTTGTCGTCCATGGCGTCCGCGAAGGAGGAGTACGGCGGCCGGAAGATCGAGCTGCGGATGCCGGCCGCGCCCGCGAGCGCCAGCTGGTTCTGGGACAGCTCCCAGTCGATGCGCTTCTCGGACTGGTAGGAGAGGTCGGGGTGGTTGAAGGTGTGCAGCCCCACCTCGTGGCCCTCGGCCACCATCCGCCGGACCAGCTCCGGGTGGCGGGAGGTCATGGTGCCGGTGACGAAGAAGACCGCGTGGGCGTGGTGCTTCTTCAGCACGTCCAGGACCTTCGGGGTCCAGACCGGGTCCGGGCCGTCGTCGAAGGTGAGGACCAGACGGTGGTCCGGCACCCGCATGCTGGTCGTCCTGCCGCTGCGGGTGTCGATGACCGGGCCGCCGTCCAGGATCCGCTCCGGCACCTTGTCGGTGGCGGCCTCGGGGCGGATGCGGTGGTCGGCGAGGATCTCGCTGTGCACGTAGCCGCGGAGCATCAGCATCGCCATCAAGGCGACGAGGACGAGGCTGGGCAGCAGCAGGCGCATGGGCACTCGGCGACGCGGAGAGCCGTCACGGGCTCCGCTCGGGGGCCCGTGGCGGCGGGTGCGGGATGCCATCAGAGGAGGTTCTCCGGGGACGGGGAGGCGCGCGAGGTGCCGGGAGCGGCCCGGTCCTCGGCGAGCGGACGGGGCATGCTCGGGCCGTCGGCGACCGTGGCGGTGCCGGGCCCTACGGCGGACTCGGTCGGGGTGACCGGGCTCTCGCTGGGGCTGGGGTCGGGAGCGGCGGACGTCGGATCGGCGGAGGTCGACGGGTCGGGGTCGCCCGCGCCGGTGCCGGGCTTGGCCGTGGTCCTCGTCGCCGTCGGCTCGGGAGCACTGGACGCGTCCGTCCCGCGCGAGCCGGCCGTCGCGCCGGGCGCGCTGCCGCTCGCGTCCGCCGACGGCGTCGTACCGCCGCCGGCGCTCGGCGTGGCACCGGGCGACACACCGGCGCTGTCCGAGGGCGGCGCCGACTCCGTGGGCACCGTGGAGGGCTCGACCTGTCCGGCCGGCTGCTCGTCCTGCTGCCCCGGCACCGGCAGCCAGGGCGCGTCGGAGCTGCCGGACAGCAGGGTTACGACGATGACGACCGCGTAGACCGCGCAGGCCATGGCGACGGCGATGCCCAGCCGACGGAAGCGGCGGCTGCGGCGGCCGGACTCGTCGACGAACACCGGCCCGTCGCCGCCCTCGGCGCCATCGCCCTCGGCCTTGCGCAGCCGCAGATCCTGCTGGAGGGCGACCGCGTCGAGCTGGACGGTCACCTCGTGCGGGTCATGGGTGTGCGCCGGATCGGCCGACGACTCCCAGGGGTCGCGGGGAGCCTGGCGAAAGGTATCGCCCGGGCGGCCGCCGGTCGGCGGGACACCGCTCCGGGAGGTTCCGCTTTCCCCGAACGCACGCCACCCGGTGACCGGATCCGAGCGGTCGGCATCCATCCGGACGGCCTGCCCGTACGGGTCCTCCGCCGCCGGAACGGCCTGGGTGCCGGATGCCTCGTCGGGCCATTCCGGTTGGGCGTCTTCCCGCCACTTTTTCGCGCGCACCTACATCCCCCCACGGGACTGTTCCGGGTGCGCACACGACTCCGAGCACCGTCGCTGAACCCGGCCCCCACCAGGCTCCAGCGCCCCCACTACCACAGCGTGCTCGGGCCACGAATGTAGCGCACGAGGAGGTCCCGTGTTCGACATGTGTCAGTTGCGCGGTCGAACGAGCTCTCGATCGATGGCCGGAACCCATCCTTCAGCGGGCGCCCGCAGCCAGCCCTCCGCGGCCGAGAGCTCGCGCGCGGCCCGTCGAAGCGCGTCGAATCCGGGGTGCACCAGCCCCTTCCGCCACACAAGTGACACCGGAGACAAAGGCACGGGATCGATCAGCGGCCGCAGCACCCGCCCGGCCATGGCCGGAAAGTCCACCACGGCGAGGATCGGGCTCCGCATCTTGGCCATGATCCGCTCGAACTCCTCGTCCCCGACGGCGAGCGGCGCGGGCGGCGCGATCCCTATGCCCCGCCCGTCGAACAGGCTGCGGGCGAGGTCCGTCCACTCGGGCGTACGGGGGTTTCCGGCGCCCGCGTACACCGTCTCGCCGGCCAGCTCGGCCAGCGGCACCGCCGCCAGGGACGCCAGTCGATGGTCCTCGGGCAGTACGACGGCCATCGGCTCGTAGCGCACGGGCTGGTGGTCGAGGCGGCCGCGCAGCACCGGGTCCAGGCCCGCGAACCGGCCGAACGACGCGTCGAGGCGCCCGGCGAGGAGTTCCTCCGCCGCACCGGTCAGGCCGCTCTCGTAGCGGGCCATCAGCTCGTGTTCGGGGGCGAGTTCACGGGCCCGGAGCAGCACGCGGCGGGCGGTGACCGCGTCCCGGTAGTTGAGGTCGACCAGCAGTGGGCGGGCCTGCCCGAAGGCGCCGAGCAGCTCGTCCTGCGCCGCGAGCACCCGGCGGGCGTACGGCAGCAGCCGCGCACCGTCGGCCGTGAGGGCCACCTGCCGGGTGGACCGTACGAACAGGTCGGCCCCCAACTCCCGCTCCAGGCGCCGCACATCACGGCTCAGCGCCTGCTGGGCGACGTAGAGCCGGGCCGCGGCACGGGTGAAGTGCAGCTCCTCGGCGACGGTGACGAAGGCGCGCAGGAGACGGGGGTCGAGGTCACGGGGTGCGGGCATCCGGCGAACGTACACCGGGCATTGACAACACGGATGTGTGAATCGGTACGGAGAAGGTGTTGGACCGCTTGATCGCCGACCGGCGACCGTGGTGCCCATGCCGCAACCGCCCTCCAGGAAGCCCCTGTTGCTCACGGTCACCGCCGACACCCTCGTGATCGCCGACTTCAACTCCCGTACCGGAAACCGCCGTTCGGGCAACCGCCCACCCGGCCCCTACCGCCGCCTCTTCACCGTCCCCGGCGCCCGCGCCTTCACCCTCGGCAACCTCCTCGCCCGGCTGCCCATGGGCATGTTCGGCGTGAGCGCGGTGGTGATGATCGCCGGGGCGCGCGGCTCGTACGCCCTGGCCGGCGCCGTCTGCGCGACCGGCCTCGCGGCGACCGCCCTGGTCGCCCCCTGGACCGCACGGCTCGTGGACCGGCACGGGCAGGCCCGGATCGCCGTACCGGCCACCGCGATCGCCGCGCTCGGCGCCCTCGCCCTTCTCCTCTGCGTGCACTACGACGCCCCGGCCTGGACCCTCTTCGCCGCCTACGCCGCCACCGCCACGACCCCCAACATCGGCGGCATGTCCCGCGCCCGCTGGAACCACCTGCTCAAGGGCGACGACCGTGCGCTGCACACCGCCAACTCCTTCGAACAGGCCGCCGACGAGCTGTGTTTCATGCTGGGCCCGGTGTTCGCGGCCTTCCTGTGCGGGACCTTCTTCCCGGAGGCGGGCACGCTGGTCGGGGCGGTGCTGCTGCTGACCGGCATGCTGCTGTTCGCCGCCCAGCGGTCGACCGAGCCCCCGCCGTACGCGCGTACCGCCGCCGGGTCGCCTTTCCGGGCGCCCGGGATACCGTCCCTGCTCGCCGTCTGTCTGGCGATGGGCGCGGTGTTCGGGGCGATGGAGGTCGTGACCATCGCCTTCGCGGACGCGCACGGCCACCGCGCGGCGGCGGGGGTCGTGCTGGCGCTCCAGGCGGCCGGTTCGTGCGCGGCGGGACTGCTGTTCGGGGTGTTCCGGCCCACCGGCTCCGCCGCCGCCCGGCTCCCCTGGTGCGTCGCGGCGATGACGGCCCTGCTGACCCTGCCCCTGCTCGCCGCCGCCCGCACCGGCTCGCTCGCTTTCCTGGCGCTCGCGCTGCTCGTCGCCGGTATGGCGACCGCCCCGACCATGGTCACCACCATGACGCTGGTGCAGCAGCGCACCCCCGAGGCCCGCCTCAACGAGGGCATGACCCTCGCGGTGACCGGCCTGCTCGGCGGCATCGCGGCCGGTTCGGCGACCGGCGGCTGGATGGTGGACCACCTGTCGCCGACCGCCGGATTCGGGGTGCCGGTGACGGCCGCGGCCGTGGCGCTGATGATCTCCCTGGCCCAGCAGGCGGCAATGGATCCGAACAGCAATTCCCGTCCGATGCATTGACGGGTCCACAGCCCGCCCATACCTTCCTCCGTCGAAGCGCTTCGACGCCACGCATCGAATCGATTCGATGAATCGATCACCGGCGCGTGACGCTCCGATACCCACCCGGCTCCCCACCCGGCTCTCCTGGAGGCAGGGATGTTGACGGCACGAAGGCGTGTGACGACGGTCATGGCGGCGCTCCTGGGCGGATCGCTGCTGCTGACCGCGTGCGGCGGCTCGGACAGCGGGTCCTCCGACGCCAAGACGCTCAAGCTCTGGTACTACGAGGGCCCCGACAGCGCGATGGGCGTGGCCTGGACCGAGGCGATCAAGGAGTTCGAGGCGAAGCACCCGGGCGTCAAGGTGAAGTTCGAGGAGAAGGGCTTCGAGCAGATCCAGAAGACGGCGCCCATGATCCTCAACTCCTCGGACGCGCCCGACATCATGGAGTACAACAAGGGCAACGCGACCGCGGGCACCCTCTCCAAACAGGGCCTGCTGACCGATCTGACCGCCGAGGCCACCAAGCGCGGCTGGGACAAGAAGCTCAGCGCGGGCGTGGCCACGACCAGCATGTACGACACCAACGGCGTGATGGGCTCCGGCAAGTGGTACGGCGTGCCCAACTACGCCGAGTACACGATGGTCTACTACAACAAGGACCTCTTCAAGAAGTACGGGATCGCCGAGCCGAAGACCTTCGACGAACTCACCGCCGCCATGGACAAGTTCGTCGCGAAGGGCGTCACCCCGCTCGCCAACGCCGGCGCCGAGTACATGGCCCAGCAGTACCTCTATCAGCTCGCCCTCTCCAAGGCCGACCGTTCCTGGGTCGACAAGTACGAGCTGTACAAGGGCAAGACGGACTTCCACGACGCGGCCTGGACGTACGGCGCGACCACCTTCGCCGACTGGGTGAAGAAGGGCTACATCAGCAAGAAGTCGACCAGCACCAAGGCCGAGGACGCGGGCGTCTCCTGGATCCAGGGCAAGGCGCCGATCCTGTTCTCCGGCAGCTGGTGGTACGGCCGCTTCCAGTCGGAGGCCAAGTTCGACTGGGACACCACCCTGTGGCCCGGCTCGAACCTGACCCCGGGCTCCGGCGGCAACCTCTGGGTGGTCCCGAAAAACGCCAAGAACAAGGATCTGGCGTACGACTTCATCGACATCACCATGTCGAAGAAGATCCAGAACCTGCTCGGCAACAAGGGAGGCATCCCGGTCGCGGCCGACACCAGCGCCATCACGGACCCGAAGTCCAAGGAGCTGATCGCCAACTTCAACACGGTGAGCGGGCGCGACGGCCTCGCCTTCTACCCGGACTGGCCGGTCACCGGCTTCTACGACGTCCTGGTCTCCGAGACCCAGAAGCTGATCACGGGCAGTGAGAAACCGGACGCCTATCTGTCCAATCTCCAGCAGGCGTACGACAAGGGCGCCCCGAGCCAATGACGGTCACCGTCGAACGGGACGCGCGGGCCGTCGGCAGGCATCCGCACGCCGGCCCGCGCCGCCCCCGTACCCGCGACTCGTACGCCCTGTTCCTGCTGCCCGGCATCCTCGCCTTCACGGCGATCATCGTCGTCCCGTTCCTGATGAACACGGGCGTGAGCTTCACCGAGTGGCAGGGCATCGGCAGCCCGAAGTGGACCGGCCTCGCCAACTACCGTGAGCTGCTGGACGATTCGGAGTTCTGGGCATCCTTCCGGCACAGCCTGTTCATGGTGGTCGCGATGGCCGCCGTACCGACGGTGATCGGTCTGGTGCTGGCGGCCGCCCTGTTCGACTACATCGGCAAGCACTTCGGGTCGAAGTGGGCCACGGTGCTCCGCGCCTGCTTCTACCTCCCCCAGGTGCTGCCGATCGCGGTGGCCGGCATCGTCTGGAGCTGGATCCTCGCGCCGGACAACGGCTCCCTCAACGAGCTGTTGAAAGCAGTGGGGTTGGGCTCCTGGCAGCAGGACTGGCTCGGTGACCCGGACATCGCCCTCTACAGCGTCATGGGCGTGATGGTCTGGGTGCAGATCGGCTTCCCGCTGGTCGTCTTCATGGCCGGACTCCAGCGGGTGGACCCGCAGTTGTACGAGGCGGCCGAGTTGGACGGGGCCGGCTGGTGGCGCCGCTTCTGGCACATCACGCTGCCGCAGATCCGCCCGGAGATCTACGTCGTCCTGACCTGGTGCACGATCGCCGCGCTCAAGGTGTTCGGCGCGGTGTACGTGCTGACCAAGGGCGGCCCGGGCGGCGCGACCGACGTGCCCTCCTACTTCTCCTTCTCCACCTTCTTCGAGAAGACGCAGGTCGGCTACGGCGCCGCGATCTCCACGATCCTCACCGTGATCATCCTGGCGCTCTCCCTGGTCCTGCTGAAACTCCAGACCCGCGACGAGGAAGGGGCCCGCGCATGACCACCGCCCTGCGCCGCTACCCGGTGCTGATCGCCCTGTGCATCGCGGCCCTCTTCATGGTCGTCCCGTTCCTGATCGTCGCCGTGAACGCGGTCAAGTCCCCGGCGGAGTACTCCGAGCACGGCCCGCTGAGCCTCCCCCAGGGCCTCTACCTGGACGGCCTCAAGGACTTCTGGCAGCGGGTCGACTTCGGCCAGAAGCTCTTCAACTCGGCGCTGATCAGCGGCTCGGTGGCAGCCTTGGCCGCCGTGCTCTCGGTGCTCAACGCGTACGCGATCGGCATCGGGCGGATCAGGGGCCGCACCTGGGTGCTGGCCTTCTTCGTGCTCGCCAACATGCTGCCGCAGGAGGCGCTGGTCTACCCGATCTACTACCTGAGCAAGCAAGTCGGCCTGTACGACACGAGGTTGAGCGTGATCATCGTCTTCACGGTGATCCAGGCGGCCTTCGGCACGTATCTGCTCTCGTCGGTGCTCGGCCAGTTCCCGCGCGAGATCATCGAGGCGGCGAGGATCGACGGCGCCAACAAGTGGCAGGTGCTCTGGCGGATCGTCGTCCCGGTCAGCCGCCCGACCATCGGCGTGCTGCTCGTCTTCTTCTTCATCTGGACCTGGAACGAGTTCCTGCTCCCCCTGGTCATGCTGATCTCCAACGACAACCAGACGGTGTCGGTGGCCCTCGGCGTCCTCCAGGGCCAGCGCCTGATGGACGCCACGATGACGAACGCGGCCGCCCTGCTCGGCGTGCTCCCGGCGATCGTGTTCTTCCTCGTCTTCCAGCGGACCCTCACCCGCGGCATCGCCGTGGGTGCCGTCAAGTAAGGACCCCCCACGTGAAGTTCACCGATGGTTACTGGCTGCTGCGCGAGGGCGTCACCGCGGCCCACCCCGTCGAGGTGCTCGACGTCACCGCCACGGAAGCCTCGCTGGAGATCCACGCGCCGACGCAGCCCATCCGCCACCGCGGCGACCTGCTGAAGGGACCGGTCGTGACGATCAGCGCCCACACCCCGATGCCGGACGTCATCGGCCTCACCTTCACCCACTTCGAGGGCGAGCAGCCGCGCGGACCCGAATTCGAGGTCCAGGGAGAGGAGTTCGCGGCCCATACCGAGTACGACGAGGAGCACGCGACCCTCACCTCCGGCGCGCTCTCGGCCCGGGTCGCCCGCACCGGCACCTGGCACGTGGACTTCCTCGCGCACGGCCGCACGCTCACCTCCAGCGGCCCCAAGGGCATGGGCATCATGCGGGAGACCGCGACCGGCGCCCACTACCTGCGCGAACAGCTCAACCTCGGCGTCGGCACCTCCGTCTACGGCCTCGGCGAGCGCTTCGGCCCGCTGGTCAAGAACGGCCAGGTCGTCGACATCTGGAACGCCGACGGCGGCACGGCCACCGAACAGGCCTACAAGAACGTCCCGTTCTATCTGACGGACGCCGGCTACGGCGTCTTCGTCGACCACCCGGGCAAGGTGAGCTTCGAGGTCGCCTCCGAGGCGGTCTCGCGGGTGCAATTCAGCGCCGAGACGCAGGAGTTGACGTACTACGTCATCTACGGCCCGACGCCCAAGGACATCCTCCGCAAGTACACGGCGCTCACCGGCCGCCCGGCCCTCCCGCCCGCCTGGTCCTTCGGTCTGTGGCTCTCGACCTCCTTCACCACCTCCTACGACGAGGAGACGGTGACCTCCTTCATCGAGGGCATGCGGGAGCGTGAACTCCCGCTCTCCGTCTTCCACTTCGACTGCTTCTGGATGCGCGAGTTCAACTGGTGCGACTTCCAGTGGGACCCGAGAGTCTTCCCCGACCCGGAGGGCATGCTGTCCCGGCTGAAGGCGCGCGGCCTGCATGTCTGCGTGTGGATCAATCCGTACATCGCCCAGCGCTCCCCGCTGTTCGCGGAGGGCAAGGCGCTCGGCCATCTGCTCAGGCGACCGGACGGCAGCGTCTGGCAGTGGGACATGTGGCAACCCGGCATGGCCCTGGTCGACTTCACCAGCCCGGCCGCCCGCGACTGGTACGCGGCCAAGCTGGAGGCGCTCCTCGCCCAGGGCGTCGACTGCTTCAAGACCGACTTCGGCGAGCGCGTCCCGGTCGACGTGGCCTGGTCCGACGGCTCCGACCCGGAGCGGATGCACAACTACTACACGTATCTCTACAACCGGACCGTCTTCGACGTGCTGCGCAAGCACCGCGGCGAGGGCGAGGCGGTGGTCTTCGGGCGGTCGGCGACGGTGGGCAGCCAGAAGTTCCCGGTGCACTGGGGCGGGGACTGCGAGGCGACCTACGAGTCGATGGCCGAGTCGCTGCGCGGCGGCCTGTCCCTCGGCCTGTCCGGCTTCGGCTACTGGAGCCACGACATCGGCGGCTTCGAGGGCACCCCGACACCGGCGCTGTTCAAACGGTGGCTGGCCTTCGGCCTGCTGTCCTCCCACAGCCGGCTGCACGGCAGCTCCTCGTACCGCGTCCCGTGGCTCTTCGACGAGGAATCGGTGGACGTGCTGCGGCAGTTCACCCGGCTGAAGCTGAGCCTCATGCCCTACCTCTACGAGGCTGCCCGCACCGCCCACGCCGAGGGCGTGCCGATGATGCGGGCGATGGTCCTGGAGTTCCCGGACGACCCCGGGTGCGCGCATCTGGAACGGCAGTACATGCTCGGGTCGGACCTGCTGGTGGCGCCGGTCTTCAGCGACGAGGGGGACGTCGACTACTACGTCCCCGAGGGGACTTGGACCCACTTCCTCAGCGGACGGACGGTGACCGGACCGCGCTGGGTGCGCGAGCGGCACGGCTTCCTGAGCGTGCCGCTGCTGGTGCGGCCGGGCGCGGTGATCCCGGTCGGCGCGGTGGCGGACCGGCCCGACTACGACCATGCCGACGGCGTGACCCTGCGCGCCTACGAGCTCGCGCGGGGCGCGCAGGTGACGGTGCCGGTCGGGGACGTGACCTTCACCGTCGTACGCGAAGGGGACACCCTGCGGGCCTCGTGCAGTGATCCGGTGGCGGGGTGGAGCCTGGCCGCCGGGGACAGGTCCGCCGACGCACCGGCCGGGACCGGGTTCCTCTCGCTGGAGCTGGGCTGATGGTGAAGATCACGGATGTGGCGCGGCACGCCGGGGTCTCCCCCAGCACCGTCTCCTACGCGCTCAGCGGCAAGCGCCCGATCTCCGAGGAGACCCGGCAGCGGGTCGAGGCCGCCATCCTGGAGCTGGGCTACCGCCCACACGCGGGCGCCCGCGCCCTGGCCAGCAGTCGCTCGAACGTCCTCGCGCTGGTCGTCCCCTTACGGACCGGCATCCACGTCCCGGTGGTCATGCAGTTCGCGGTGTCGGTCGTGACGACGGCTCGCCGGTACGACCATGACGTGCTGCTCCTCACCCAGGAGGAGGGCGAGGACGGACTGCGCCGGGTCGCGGACACGGCGTTGGTGGACGCGCTGATCGTGATGGACGTCCAACTCCACGATCCCCGGCTGCCGTTGCTGCGCTCGCTGGACCGCCCGTCGGTGATGATCGGATTCCCGGCCGAGCCGGACGGTCTGACCTGCATCGACCTGGACTTCAAGGCGGCCGGCGAGGCGTGCGTGGAGCATCTGGCGCGGCTGGGGCACCGGGTGGTGGCGTTGGTGGGGTCGCCGCCGGAGGTCTATGTGCGCGGGACGGCGTTCGCCCAGCGGGTGGTGCAGGGGTTCACGGCCGCGGCCGACCGCAGCGGGCTGTCCTCGTCCGTGCACCCGTGCGAGGCCTCGCCGGGGGCCGCCCGCCTGGTCGCCGAGCAACTGCTGCGCGAGCAGCCCGCGTTGACCGGGGTCGTCGTCCACAACGAGGCGATCCTGGAGCCGCTGATCGACGCCTTCGAGCAGCTCGGACTCCGGGTCCCCGGCGACCTCTCGGTCACCGCGATCTGCCCCGACGAACTCGCCGAGACCGTCCGCGTCCCGGTCACGTCCGTCGCCCTGCCCTCGGCCGAGGTGGGCGAACGGGCCGTACAGCTGCTGATGAAGAAGCTGGGCGGCACCGCCGTGCCGGAGGCGACCCTGCTGCCGCCCCGGATGACCGAGCGGGCCAGCACGGCACCGCGCGACGCCTGAGATCCTGCCCAATCTCTTTGTGCAAGGCCCTAGTTGAAGGAGCCGTGACATGAAAGGCAAGCGAAGAAGACCGAGAACCGTTCTCCTGGTGGCCCTGGCCCTCGTCGCCGGGCTAGGCGCCACCGTCCCCGCCCACGCCGACGACCCCGCCTACCCCTTCCGCGATCCGAGCCTCTCCGTCGACGCCCGCGTCACCGATCTCCTGTCCCGCCTCACCCTCGACGAGAAGATCTCCCTCCTCCACCAGTACGAGCCCGCGATCCCACGCCTCGGCATCCAGTCCTTCCGCACCGGCACCGAGGCCCTGCACGGCGTGGCCTGGCTCGGCAAGGCGACGGTCTTCCCGCAGGCCGTCGGGCTGGCGTCCACCTGGGACCCCGCCCTCATCCGGCAGGTCGGCTCGGCGGTCGGCGACGAGGCGAGGGGCTTCCAGCAGACCCGCCCGGCCGGCTGGGGCCTCAACCTCTGGGCGCCCGTGGTCAACCCGCTGCGCGACCCGCGCTGGGGCCGCAACGAGGAGGGCTACTCCGAGGACCCGTACCTCACCGGCTCGATCTCCACGGCATACGGCACGGGCCTGACCGGCGGCGACCCCGACCACCTGAAGACGGCCCCCACCCTCAAGCACTTCCTCGCCAACAACAACGAGGTCAACCGCGACACCACCTCCTCCGAACTGCGCCCGCGCGTCCTCAAGGAGTACGACGAGCAGGCCTTCAAGCCGGCGATCGAGGCTGACGCGGCGACAGGCGTGATGTCGTCCTACAACCTCGTCAACGGCCGCCCGAACACGGTGAACCCGGCCCTCGACGACACCGTCCGCACCTGGACCTCGCAGCGGCTGCTCAATGTCACGGACGCCTTCGCGCCCGGGAACCTGGTCGGCAGCCAGAAGTACTACGGCACCCAGACGGAGGCCGACGCGGCGGCGCTGAAGGCGGGCATCGACAGCTTCACCGACAACGACACCGACTCCGCCCCGACGACCACCGCGATCAAGTCGGCGTTGTCCACAGGCCTGTTGACGGAGTCGGACATCGACAAGGCGGCCGGTGACGTCCTGAACGTCCGTGTCCGGCTGGGCGAGTTCGACCCGGGCGGCGGCAAGTACGGCTCCATCGACGCGTCCGTCATCGACAGCCCGGCCCACCGCGCGCTGGCCCGCGAGTCGGCGACCGAGGCGGCCGTACTGCTGAAGAACCAGTCGGGCGCGCTGCCGCTGAAGAAGTCCGCGAAGGACGTGGCCGTGGTCGGCCCGCTCGCCGACACGCTGTACACCGACTGGTACTCGGGGACCTTGCCGTACGCGGTCACGCCTGCGCAGGGCATCGCGGCGAAGCTCGGCACGTCCGTCGCGAGCAGCGAGGGCGTGGACCGGATCGCGCTGAAGGACGCGGCGACGGGCAAGTACGTGACGGCGGGCACGGGAGACGCGGGCGCCGCCCTGAAGGAGTCGGCGGACACGGGCCCGGCGACCCGGTTCGACGTCTTCGACTGGGGCTCCGGCATCGTCACCCTGCGCTCGGCCGCCAACGGAAAGTACGTGGGCTACAACTGGTCGAACTTCGTCAACGACCAGGCCCAGCCGAACGGTTGGTTCGTCCAGCAGCAGTTCAAGCTGGAGGAGCAGACCGACGGCACATACCTCCTCCGGTACGCCGGCTACGAGACCGCCGAGTCCTGGTGGTCGAACCCCGTCTACCTCGGCCCGACCGGCACGGACGGCACCCTGGGCCTGGTGGCCAAGGACCAGGCCGCGCACTACACGAAGGACGTCGTCCGCAGCGGCGTCGACGAGGCCGTGGCCGCGGTGAAGGGCAGGGACACCGCCGTCGTGGTGGTCGGCTCCGACCCGTCGATCAACGGCCGCGAGGCCCACGACCGCACCGACATGGGCCTGGCCCCCGCCCAGGAATCCCTGGTCAGAGCGGTCCGCAAGGCCAACCCGAACACGGTCGTGATCGTCGAGAACAGCTACCCGACCACGCTCGGCTCGCTCCAGAAGGAGGTCCCCGCCCTCCTCTGGACCACCCACGCGGGCCAGGAGACCGGCAACGCCCTCGCCGACCTCCTCTACGGCGACGCCAACCCCTCGGGCCGCCTCACCCAGACCTGGTATCAGTCCGAGTCCGACCTCCCGTCGATCCTCGACTACGACATCATCAAGTCGGACCGCACCTACCAGTACTTCAAGGGCCAGGCGCTCTACCCCTTCGGCTACGGCCTGTCGTACACCTCCTTCCGCTACGGCGAGCTGAAGCGCACCGGCGACGGCTACGAGGTCGCGGTCACCAACACCGGCACCCGCACCGGCGCAGAGGTCGTCCAGCTCTACACCCACCAGCGCACGTCCCGGGACAAACAGCCGCTGAAGCAGCTGAAGTCCTTCCAGCGGGTGTCCCTGAAGCCGGGCGAGACCCGCACGGTCAAGCTGAAGCTCGGCAGGTCGGACCTGGCCCACTGGGACGTCACGCGCTCCAAGTGGGTGGTGGAGAGCGGCACTTACGACGTCCTGGTCGGCTCCTCGTCCACCGACATCCGCGCCCGCGCGGCCTGGCAGGTGAAGGGCGAGACGATCCCACCGCGCGACCTGTCGAAGACCACCCGCGCCGAGAACTTCGACGACTACTCGGCGATCGATCTGGTCGACGAGTCCAAGGCGAGTGGTACGGCGGTGTCGTCGTCCTCCGCCGGCGCGTGGCTGAAGTTCGCGGACACCCAACTGGGCAAGGGTGCCGATGAGTTCAGTGCCCGCGTCGCCGGTACGACACCCGGCACGGTCGAGGTCCGGCTCGGCTCCCCGACCGGCCCCCTCGCCGGCACCGCGAACTTCACGGGCACGGCATCGCCGTACGACTACACGACGGTGACCGCGAAGCTGTCGGGCGCGGCGAAGGGCCGTACGGACGTCTACCTGGTGCTGTCGAAGGGGCTGCGCCTGTCGGAGTTCAGCCTGAGGTGAGTCCCCGGGTGACCACAAAAAGAGCCTCTGACCTGGATGGGTCAGAGGCTCTTTCGACATGGGATGAGTGGAGATGGCGGGAATCGAACCCGCGTCCAACGGTGCGGAATCAGGGCTTCTCCGTGTGCAGTTCGCTGCGATTTTCTCGGCCCCGGTGATCACGCGAACAAGTCGCCGACGGGCCCAGTCACTGTTTGATTTCCCACCGAACCCCGTGACCGGGCTCGATGGTTTAGTCCCCTAGATTATGCCAGGGTCCGGGTCGGGAACATCCCCGGTCTGACACCCGTTAGGGCCTTCACTCACTGCTTATTAGGCAGCGAGGGCGAAGGCGCGGGAATCGCTCTTGGAATTGGCGATTATTGGTTGCGACATATGGTTAACGAGATCATTGCCGCTTCCTCGACACGCTTCCCCTGCTTCGACAGCCGCTGTCGAAACCGATCATCCCCATGTTGTGTTTTCAAACTGCACGCACCCGCCGTGGGGTGCAACACCCATCGTACGTGACCGACGGACGCCGATGCCACCGTATTCCTACTGGCCCCGCTGCTTCCGCTTCGCCGCCGCGATCGCCCGGTCCGACTCCCGCCGGTCCTGCTGCTCACGCAGGGTCTGCCGCTTGTCGTACTCCTTCTTGCCTCGCGCGAGCGCGATCTCGGCCTTGGCCCGGCCGTCCTTGAAGTACAGGGCGAGGGGCACGATCGTGTGACCGGTCTCCTGGGCCTTGGACTCCAGCTTGTCGATCTCCTCGCGGTGCAGCAGCAGCTTGCGCTTGCGGCGCGCGGAGTGGTTGGTCCAGCTGCCCTGGTGGTACTCCGGGATGTGGGCGTTGTGCAGCCAGGCCTCACCCCGGTCGATCTGGACGAAGCCGTCGGTCAGCGAGGTCCGTCCTTCGCGCAGCGACTTGACCTCGGTGCCGGTCAGCACGAGCCCGGCCTCGTAGGTGTCGACGATCGCGTAGTCGTGCCGGGCCTTCTTGTTCTGGGCGACGATCTTGCGCTTGCCGCCCTTCTCGCCGTCCCTGGCCTTGGCGGCACTCCCGCCCTGCTTGGGCTGGGACTCCTTCGGTACGTACATTCCCTTACTCATAGTGCCGTCCATTTTCGCACTACGGAGGGGTACCGGGGCCAGCCCTTAATCGGGGCCGCTGTGGCTAGTCCGTGTCGCCCAGCCCGCTGAGCACTGTCTCGGCCCTCTGAACAGCCGCTTGCGAGTCCGCCTGCGCCACCGGCAGGTCCGGCGTGATCCCCCGCCCGTCCACGCTCCGCCCCAACGGCGTCCGGTAGTGCCCCACGGTCAGCTCGGCGACGGACCCGCCCGGCAGCCGGCTGGGCATCTGCACCGACCCCTTGCCAAAGGTGCGGGATCCCACGACGACCGCGCGCCCACGGTCCTGCAGCGCCCCGGTCAGCAACTCGGCCGCACTCATCGTCCCGCCGTCGACGAGCGCGACCAGGGGTCTCGTGGTGTCCCCGCCCGCATCGGCGTGCAGCGCCTGCTGCTCACCGTTCACGTCGTACGTGGCGACCAGGCCCCCGTCCAGGAAGGCCGAGGCGGCGGTCACCGCCTCGGTGACCAGACCCCCGGAGTTCCCGCGCAGGTCGAGGATGAAGCCGCTGCCGACGGGAGCCTGCCGGACGGCGTCGCGGACGAGGTCCCCGGCGCCCTTCGTGAACGCGGCGATCCTGATGACGGTCACCCCGCCCGCGAGCTTCCGGACGGTGACCGAGTCCGTGGACAGCAAGGCCCGCCGCAGGGTCTTCGTCCACGCGTGCGTGCCCCGCTGAAGGCCGAGCTGCACCTCCGTACCCGCGGCCGCGTCCGTCGCGTCGCCGCGCAGTAAGGAGACGACCTCGGTGACCGGCTGCCCGTCGACCCGCTCACCGTCGATGCTGCGCAGCCGGTCGCCCGCGCGGAGCCCGGCCGCGGCGGCCGGCGACCCGGAGGCCACCTTGGTCACCTCGATACGGCCGTCCCGCTCGCGCCGCGCCCAGAGCCCGACGCCGGTGTACTGGCCGTCCAGGGCCTCCTCGAACTCCTCGTACTCGCCCTGGGAGTAGACGGCCCCCCAGCGGTCCCCGCTGCGGCTCACGGCCCGCTCGGCGGCCTCCATCGGGGACTTGCCGTCGGCCAGCGCCTCCTCGGCGGCCTTCGCCACGTCCTCGTGGTGACCGGCGGGGACGGCCGAACGGGCCTCGCCCGCCGCGGATTTCCGGTCGGTCTCGGGAAAGGAGCCGGTCGCGGCGGCGGCGACGACCACGCTCGCGAAGAGCAATGTCAGGGCCGCCCCGCGGCGGATGCGGCGGGGCTGACAGAACAGGTCTCGGCCTGACATGCCGGTGAGTCTAGGACAACGCGAAGGGCCGTACGGCTTCTTGACCGTACGGCCCTCTTGGCATGTGTCACACCTTCAGGTACTTGCGCAGCGCGAAGAACGCGGCAAGCGCGGGCATCAGCAGACTCGTGGCCAGGATGAGCGGCAGTTTCGTGAGCACGGCGTCCCAGCCGATGAAATTGATCAGATTCAGCTTGTGGGACAGGTCGAGTCCGTGGTCGATGATGAAATACCGCGCGACCACCAGGAATCCACAGGCGACCGTGCCGCCGATCAGCCCGGCGACCGCGGCCTCCATGATGAACGGCGCCTGGATGTAGAACCCGGAGGCGCCGACCAGCCGCATGATGCCGGTCTCCCGCCGACGGCTGAACGCCGAGACGCGCACGGTGTTGACGATCAGCATCAGCGCGACGACCAGCATCAGCGCCATGACCATCCGCGCCGCCCAGTTCATGCCGTTGAGCAGCCCGAAGAGGTTGTCCAGGATGCCCTTCTGGTCCTGCACGGACTGCACCCCGTCCCGCCCGTTGAAGGCGGTCGCGATGACCTGGTACTTCTCCGGGTCCTTCAGCTTGATGCGGTACGACTCCTGCATCTGGTCCGGGGTGAGGGAGCTGGCCAGCGGGGAGTCGCCGAACTGCTCCTTGTAGTGCTTGTACGCGTCGTCCTGCGACTCGTAGGTGACCGTCTGGACGACGTCCATCTTGTCCAGGTCGGACTTGATCTGCTTCTTCTGGTCGTCGGTGACCGCGCCCTTGGCGCAGTTCGGGTCGGACTCGGCGTCGCTCTTGTTGCAGAGGAAGATCGAGACGTTGACCTTGTCGTACCAGTAGCCCTTCATGGTGCTGACCTGGTCGCTCATCAGGAGCGACCCGCCGAACAGGGCGAGCGACAGGGCGACGGAGACGACGACGGCGAAGGTCATCGTCAGGTTGCGGCGGAGACCGACACCGATCTCTGACAGTACGAACTGGGCGCGCATGGCGTCTTCTTCAGGCCTTTCCGTGGACGGACATCAGACGGCGGTCGAACGGCGGTCAGTGCTGGTAGCCGTAGACGCCGCGGGCCTGGTCACGGACGAGGCGGCCGCCCTCCAGCTCGATGACGCGCTTGCGCATCTGGTCCACGATGTTCTGGTCGTGCGTGGCCATCACGACGGTCGTGCCGGTCCGGTTGATCCGGTCCAGCAGCTTCATGATGCCGACGGAGGTCTGCGGGTCGAGGTTGCCGGTGGGCTCGTCGGCGATCAGCAGCTTGGGCCGGTTCACGAAGGCCCGCGCGATGGCCACGCGCTGCTGCTCACCACCGGAGAGCTCACCGGGCATCCGCTCCTCCTTGCCGCCCAGGCCGACGAGGTCGAGCACCTGGGGGACGGACTTGCGGATCTCGCCCTTGGACTTGCCGATCACCTCCTGGGCGAAGGCGACGTTCTCGGCGACCGTCTTGTTCGGCAGCAGCCGGAAGTCCTGGAAGACGGTCCCCAGCTGGCGGCGCATCTGCGGCACCTTCCAGTTGGAGAGGCGTGCGAGGTCCTTGCCCAGGACGTGCACCTGACCGTGACTGCACCGCTCCTCGCGGAGGATCAGCCGCAGAAAGGTGGACTTTCCGGAGCCGGAGGACCCCACGAGGAAGACGAACTCGCCCTTCTCCACTTCCAGGGACACATCCCTGAGTGCAGGGCGGGTCTGCTTGGGGTAGACCTTGGAGACGTTGTCGAATCGGATCACGGGTGCACCACGGGTAGCCGGGGGTAGATGAGCGTGACCATACGCGAGTCGGGTGTGCAAGCGCAGGCGCCGGTCGGGGTTGAGTAGGGCTTGTGCCTTTTGTACGGGCGCCTGGAGGCGACCCCCGCGCACCCTCCGGAGGAACCTGGCACAGTAGAGGAGGGAACGTTCGCCGACCCTTGGGCGTTCTCCCCACAGAACCACCGTCGGCTAGGAGGGCGAGGCGCATGACGTACGACCGGCTGGTGTGCGCGAACTGCGCGGCGCCCGTGAGCGAGGGCCGGTGCCCCGTGTGCCGTGCGAACCGCGAGCGGCTGCAGCAGGAGAACTTCATGGCGGGGTTCAACCCCATGGCCCTCATCGCCCTGCTGGCGGTGCTGATCGCGGCCGTGGCGCTGCTGGCCCACCAGACCGCCTAGGGCACCCGCAGACCGAGAAGGGCCCGGAGCGTGTGACACGCTCCGGGCCCTTCGTCGTACGACATCCGTACGCTCCGTAGGCGTACGCCTACTGTCGGCTACCGTCAGGCAGCCGCACCGCCACGGCCACCGACCAGGCGGGGCAGGATACGGAAGCCGATGCCGCCCGCGATCATCGTGGCCGCGCCGACGAGCAGGAACGCGGTCTGGCCGGCACCGGTCTCGGCGAGCTGGTCGCCGCTGCCCTGGGCCGAGGTGTCCGAACCGGTGTCGGTGAGGGCCGAGGAGCCCTCCTCCTGGGCGGAGTTGTCGTTGCTGCCGCCGTTGGGGTCGGTCTCGTTGCCACCGGTGGAGCTGGAGCCGCCGGTGGAGCTGGAGCCGCCCGAGGTGCTGCTGCCGCCGGAGGTGCTGTCACCGCCGGTGGCGCTGCCGCCGCTGGTCGTCGTGCCACCGTCAGTGGTGGTACCACCGTCGGTCGTGGTCCCGCCGTCGGTCGTCGTGCCACCGTCAGTGGTGGTACCACCGTCAGTGGTGGTCCCGCCGTCGGTCGTGGTCCCACCGTCAGTGGTGGTACCACCGTCGGTCGTGGTCCCACCATCGGTCGTCGTGCCACCGTCAGTGGTGGTACCACCGTCGGTCGTGGTCCCACCGTCAGTGGTGCCGCCGCCCGAGGTCTCGCCGCCGATCACACCGGCGATGGCGCCGCCGTCGGTGGTACCGCCGTCGCTCGTGCCACCGTCCGTGTCGCCGGTGTCGACGCTGACGCCGACGCCCAGGTCGAGGGCGGAAGCGGCACCGGCGGCGGTCAGCGAGGCACCGGCCGCGATCACGGCACCGGCCGCTATCCGCGCGATGCGGATCCGCGTCTTCTTGGTCATCTGGTTGCTACCCCCAGTAGCTCATCGTCAGTAGGGCGGCGCTCGGGGGCCGTGATCGACGGAGGAGGCGGTTGCGTTGAACCTTCCCCCGGTTCACATGCGCCCCAGAGATACGCATGCCACGCTTAACCCTTCCCATTTTTCAAAGCAACGTCAAGGCCGTTGCGTGCGCAATGTCCAGTTGCGTCTTTTTTACTGGGAGTTGGAACCTGTGAGTGTGATGTAAAACCCAGACAAACGACAACTGCCGCCCTCGGGGCGGCAGTTGTCATGTCGACAAAGTAACTCCTGTCGGTTACTTCTCCTGCTGCTTGCGCCAGCGAATCCCGGCCTCCAGGAACCCGTCGATCTCGCCGTTGAACACGGCCTCCGGGTTGCCGACCTCGAACTCGGTCCGCAGGTCCTTGACCATCTGGTACGGGTGCAGGACGTACGAACGCATCTGGTTGCCCCAGGAGCTGCCGCCGTCCTTGAGGGCGTCCATCTTGGCCCGCTCCTCCTGGCGCTGCCGCTCCAGCAGCTTCGCCTGGAGCACGTTCATGGCGGTCGCCTTGTTCTGGATCTGCGACCGCTCGTTCTGGCAGGAGACGACGATGCCGGTGGGCAGGTGGGTCAGCCGCACCGCGGAGTCGGTGGTGTTGACGCCCTGTCCGCCGGGCCCGGAGGACCGGTACACATCGACCCGCAGCTCGGACTCGTCGATCTCGATGTGGTCGGTCTGCTCGACCACGGGCAGGATCTCGACGCCCGCGAAGGAGGTCTGGCGGCGGCCCTGGTTGTCGAAGGGCGAGATACGGACGAGCCGGTGGGTGCCCTGCTCCACGGAGAGCGTCCCGTAGGCGTACGGCACCTGCACGGCGAAGGTGGTCGACTTGATGCCGGCCTCCTCGGCGTACGACGTCTCGTAGACCTCGGTCTTGTAGCCCTTCTGCTCCGCCCAGCGCAGGTACATCCGCTGAAGCTTCTCGGCGAAGTCGGCGGCGTCCACGCCACCGGCCTCCGCGCGGATGTTGACGAGCGCCTCCCGGGAGTCGTACTCACCGCTCAGCAGCGTCCGGACCTCCATCTCGTCCAGCGCCTTCTTGACGGCGGCGAGCTCGGTCTCGGCCTCGGCACGGGTGTCCGGGTCGTCCTCCTCCTCGGCCATCTCGAAGAGGACGCCGAGGTCGTCGATACGACCGCGGAGGGCCTCGGCCTTCCGCACCTCCGCCTGGAGGTGGGACAGCTTGCTGGTGATCTTCTGCGCCTCGTCCGGGTTGTCCCACAGGGACGGCGCGGCCGCCTGCTCCTCGAGCACGGCGATGTCTGCCCTCAGCTTGTCGAGGTCCAGAACGGCCTCGATCGACTCCATGGTCGAGGAGAGGGACTTGAGCTCTTCGGATACGTCGACGACTGCCACGCCCTCCAGCCTAACGGCTGCGGCAAGGGAGGAGCGCCGGGTACCGGCTGGGGTCTCTTTTTCCGCTTTTCAGCTGACTTTTCAGCCGACCGAGTCGGGCGGTGGGTGGGCATAGGTCCGGGGGTCCAGGGGGCGGAGCCCCCTGGGACGTTCACGGAGACGCCGGTGCCGAACTCGACGTGCCTCCCGGTGTCGCCCCCGCGTCGTCCCCCGACGTCGCCCACCACGTGCCGACCCCCACCGCGGCGACCAGGACCACCGCAGCTCCGCCCAGCACGATCCGCCGACGCCGCGTCACCGCCTTGTTCCGCGCCGACCCCGGCCGCCGCGCACCCGCGGGCCTCGGCACCCGTGCCGTACCCCGGGCCCCGCCCGCCAGCTCATCGGGCCCCGGCACCCTCATCGACGTATGCGTGTCGCGGTTGGAGTCGGCCGGCTTCGCGCCCGGCACCAGCGGGACCGCGCCCCGGCGCCGTACCGGCTCCCCGGACGGCACCGTCGCCTCGCCGTACGCCTCCTCGGCCTCCTCCGGCTCCGCGTCCGGCTCGTCGACGTCCAGCGGCGGCATGCCCGCGATCAGCGGCAGCAGCTCCCGGAGCCGTACACCCAGCTCGGAGGCGCGCAGCCGGGAGGCCGGGGCCTTGGCCAGGCACTGGATGATCAGCTGCCACAGCTCGTCCGGGATGCCGGGGAGGGGGGCGACCGTCTCCGTGACGTGGCGGCGCAGGACCGCGCCCGGGTGCCCGCCGCCGAAGGGCGTGAAGCCGGCGAGGAGCTCGTAGAGGACGGTCGCGAGGGCGTAGATGTCGACCGCGGCTCGCGGCGGGAGGCCTTCCACGATCTCCGGTGCCAGGTAGTCCGGCGTGCCGATGATCTTCGTGGCCCGGGTGCGGCGCGGGGAGTCGATCAGCTTGGCGACGCCGAAGTCGGTCAGCAGGGCCGGGTGGGAGCCGCCGGGGCCCAGCGGGCCCTGCATGTCGAGGAGTATGTTCTCCGGCTTCACGTCCCGGTGCACGACCCCGGCGGCGTGGGCGGCCGCCAGTCCGTCCGCCACGTCCGCGACGATCGCCACCGCCGCCTCCGGCGCCAGCCGCCGGTCACGGTCGAGGCGGGTGCGCAGGTCGGTGCCGCGGACCAGGTCCATGACGAGCGCCAGGTCGTTGCCGTCCACCACCAGGTCGCGGACGGAGACGACGTTCGGGTGCTCGAGGCCCAGCAGCGCCGTGCGCTCCTGTACGAAACGTCCGACGAGTTCCTGGTCGGACGCGAGGTCCTCGCGCAGCAGCTTGACGGCGACGGGCCCGTCCGGCCCCTCGCCGAGCCACACCGTGCCGGCGCTGCCCCGCCCCAGGATCTGGTTCGCGGTGTACCGGCTGCCGATCTTCCGTCCCAAGACTGCTCCTACCGACGCGTGTTGCCGACGCTGCGCCATTCCGGGGGACAACCCCCGGACCCCCAGCCGACAGAGACCAGAATCCCCAGCCGATAAAACTACGCGTCGGACGAGCCAACCTTCACCGCGGAGACGGAAATCACCCGCCGGATGTCGACAAATCCCCAAACCCGGCGCTATTTCAGGGCGGTGGAGCGCTATTTCGTGGCGTTGCCGAGGTCGCCGATCCATCCGGTGACGGTGTCGAACATGTCGGTCAGCTGCTGCCAGTAGCTCTTGGTGGTGCCGATCCAGTCCTGCAGCGGACTGAACTCCCAGACCAGCCACCCGGCCACGAACAGGATGACGATCGTGAAGAGACAGCCCTTCAGGCAGCCGAGCCCCGGGATCTTCATCCGGTTGGGGCTGGACTGCCGCGGCTGACGCGGCTCCCGGACCGGCCGCTGCTGCTCCGGCGGGGGCGCGTACCGCTGCGGCTGCTGGTGCTGCGGCGGGGCGTACTGCTGCGGCTGTTGCTGCTGCGGATAGCCGTAACCCTGCGGCGGTCCCTGCTGCGGTCGCTGCTGCTGGGGCTGGCGCTGCTGCTGCGGGCGCTGCGGCGGCTGCTGCGGCCGGGCGACCTGGCGCTGCGGGCGGCGGCGCAGCGGGTCCTCGTTCGGGTCGAGGTACTGGACCTGCGTCTGCTCGTTCCGGTCGCGGGCGGCGCGCAGCTGGTTCTGCCAGGGGTGCGGCTGCTCGGGCTGCTGTCCCGGCTGCCCCTGCGGCATGGGCGGCATGACGGCGGTCGGGTCGGCCGCTCCGGTGTTCGGGAGTACGGCGGTGGGGTCGGCGGCGCCGACCGGGCCGGGCCTGCCGGTGTGCGGCATGACGTTGGTCGCGGCGTTCGGGTCGTAGGCGCCGACGCCGCTGTGCGGCAGGACCTGGGTGGGGTCGGCGGAGCCGGGGACCGCGGCCGGGGCGAGGTCGGGGCCGAGCAGTGCGCCGACCGCCTCCGCCGCGGCGATCTGCGCGCTGTTCGCGTGCACACCGACGCCCTCGGCGACGACCCGCAGGGCGCGGGCGAGGTTCTCGGCGCTGGGCCGGTGGTCCGGGTTCTTGCTCAGGCAGCGCTCGATGACCGTCCACAGCGGGTCCGGGACCGTGGACGGGCGGCGCGGCTCGGCGCTGAGATGCTGGTGGAGGACCTCCAGGGCCGAGCCGCCGGAGAACGGCGGACGGCCGGTCAGCAGCTCGTACAGCAGGATTCCGGCGCCGTAGATGTCGACGGCGGAGGTCTGCGGGCGACCCTCGGCCGACTCCGGCGCGATGTACGCGGGCGTGCCGACGAACTCGTGGGTGCGGGTCAGGCCCGGGGAGTCGGCCAGGCGCGCGATGCCGAAGTCGGTGAGCATCGGGTGCATCTGGCCGCCCTGCTGGGCGAGCAGGACGTTGGCCGGCTTCAGGTCGCGGTGCACGACGCCGTCGGCGTGGCTGACGGCGAGCGCGTCGGCGATCTGGGCGGTGAGCAGGGCCGCGCCGACGGGGCTGAAGGAGCCGCTCTCGCGCAGGTAGCGGTGCAGGTCGGGGCCCTCGACGAGGTCCATGACCAGCGCCAGCAGATCGCCCTCGACGACCAGGTCGCGCACCCGCACGATGTTCGGGTGGGTCAGCCGGAGCAGGACGGAGCGCTCGCGCAGGAACCGCATCACGATGTCGGGGTCGCTCGCGAGCTCTTCCTTGAGGACCTTGATCGCGACCATCTCGCCGGGCTGACCGGCCACGGCCGCCTCGGCCCCGGCGGTCTCACGCTGGCGGGCTCGCCAGACGGTGCCCGTGGCGCCGCGCCCGAGCGGCTCCTCGAGCAGGTACTTGCTGCCTACCGGCCGCACGTCATGCGCTCCCTGCTGATTGTCTGCGTTCCGACCCACTGTAGTGCCGTGGGTCGCCGGACCGGGTTCTCATCCTTCTGTGCGTCTTACGTACCGGTTGTCGTACATGTTCGAAGGAAAGACGCTCGACTCGGTCCAGCCGGTTGCCCGACCCGGACGTGACCGATCTCAAGCGGTCGCCAGTGAACTACTGATCAGGCACTTTTGAGGGCAGAGCCGACCAATCAAGATCACTTCTGCCGGGACCGTGGGTGCATTGTCAGTGGCAGGTGCGAGGATGCGTGCAGTACTTGGCCGACGTGCTCGTGTGGGGTGGGGGGTAGTCCGCGCCCGCGCAGACCCGCGCAGAAGGGACCGCTGACGGCGATGCAGATCCGGCTGACCGTCGTAGACCCGCTGGGGCCGCCCGAGCGGGCCCGGGGACGCACCGCGAGCTGCGACGTGCTGGTCACGGCGCCCGCCGGCACGGCCCTCGCAGCGGTGGTCTCGGCACTGTCCTCGGCGGTCTCCGGCGACGGGGGCACGGACCGGGCCGAGCGCGGCCGCGGTGGCGGGGGTGCGCAGACCGAGCGCGCTCGGGAGAGCGGCGGCCCGGTGGTGCTGTACGCGGGCGCGGAGCGCCTCGACGACCGCCGCTGCACCCTCGGCGAGCCCCCGCTGATCGACGGCGCGGTGCTCTCCCTGGGCGCCCCGGCCGAGCCCGAGCCCCACCCCGAGCTGGACGACGCCCCGACCCAGCTGCACGTGGTGGCGGGCCCCGACGCGGGCGGCGTCCACCTCCTGCACGGCGGCGAGATCCGCATCGGCCGCTCGGCGGACGCCGACGTCCCGCTCGACGACCCGGACGTCTCCCGCTTCCACTGCGCCATAACGGTCGCGACCGACGGCCGCGTCGCGGTGACCGACCTGGGCTCCACGAACGGCACGACCCTGGACGGCACGCGCGTGCACACGCGCCCGGTCCGGCTCACGCCGGGCGCCCTTCTGCGGATCGGCGAGTCGGCCCTGCGGGTCGCCCCGTCCGGCGGGCCGAGGGCGCGGGTGGCCACTACGCCGGACGGCGAAGGGCACGTCCGGGTGTCCTCCGGCGGTGACTCCGGGAACGGACCGGCCGGGGCGGCACGATCGGACGGGTCGGGGAGTGGCTTCGGGGGCGCGGCGCGGGCGGAGAGCCTGCCGTCCGGGGCGGGTGCCGGGGAGCGAGCAGCGGACGGTGGCCCCGGCCGACGTGGGCCGGACGGAGACAGGGGCGGGTCGACGCCGATGCCGCACGCGCGCGTGGCGGACGGCAGCGATACGGCGGCCAGGGCCTCACGGGGAGCGACAGACACCCGGGGACACGCGTCCGCCGAGCCGCCGGTGGTGCCCGGGCAGGGCGGGGCACCGCGGATCGAGAGCGGCGGGGCGGGCCGTTCCGGGAGCATCCCGGCCGACGGCGGGGACACGCACGCCGGTCGGTTCGGCGTGTTCGCGTGGGAGACGCCGAACGGTGACGGCCAGGAGAGCGCGTCCGACTCCACACCGGCCCACGGCACGGCAGCTCACGGGACATCCCCAGGGGCACCGCGGGGAGCGGGCCATCCCGAAGCCCCCGAACCCCCGGGACCCGGCCAACACAAGGGCACACCCCTCCGTGGCACCGACATCCCGGCGGGCGTGCGCAAGCGTGGCGGGCTCTCGGCATGGGCCCGGCGGCTGGCCGGGGGCCGCGGTGAGCAGGACCCGGACGAGCGCGGCGGACACGACGACGCAGACGGCCCCGTCAGCACGGCCGGCCCCGCTCCCGTCACCGGACCTCAACTCCCGGACACCTGGCCGGACCCGGCGGCGCTGCTGCTGACGGCGCTCGGACCGGGGCCGCGGCTGTGGGAGCGCGGGCCCGGGCACCCGGAGGCGCTCACCGTGCGGCTCGGCACTGCGGATCGCGCGGCGCCCGACGGCACCGGGCTGCTGCCCGCCGTGCCGGTGACCGCGGATCTGCGCGAGGCCGGCGCGCTGGGCCTGGCCGGCCCCCGCGCCCGGCTCTCCGGACTGGCCCGCGCGGTACTGGCCCAGCTCACCGCGCTGCACTCCCCCGAGACCCTGGAAATCGTCCTGATCAGCGCGGACCGTGCCCGCCCGCTGGAGGAGCGCACGGCGGAGTGGTCCTGGCTGGGCTGGCTCCCGCACCTGCGCCCCGGCCACGGCCAGGACTGCCGACTCCTGCTGGCCTACGACCGCGAACAGGCGACGGCCCGCACGGAGGAGCTGCTGCGGCGGCTGGAGGACCAGCAGGCGGAGCGGCGGACAGGGGCGGCGAGGGCAGGGGCGGCCAGGATCCCCAGGCCGGCTTCGGCGCCGTACGCGGGCGGGCCTGGCTCCACGGCGGGCGGCGCCGCCACGGCCGCGGGCCGCGCGGCTCCCTCGCGTCCCGCTGGTCCCGCCGATCCGGCTGATCCCGCGCGCGGGGCCACCCCGGGTGGTCCGGCCGACTCCGGCCTCTCGGGCGTCCACACCTCGCCCCGCGGTGCCGCCCGGCGCCCCTCCTGGGCCCGGGACGACGACTTGGACGACACCTTCGCCGGGCCCCACACCGTGGTCGTCGTGGACGGTGATCCCGGTGGTGCCGACGTGCGCCAGGCGGTGGCGCGGCTGGCGCTGGAGGGGCCGACCGTCGGCATACACGTCGTGTGCCTCGCCGAGACGGCGTCCGCGTCGCCCGCCTCGCCGGTGACGGAGACGTACGAGGCGGCCTGCGCGGTGGCACCGGTGTTCCGGGAGTGCGGCGCGGTCGCGCTGCTGAGCGGCGACGTGTCGACGGCGCTGCGGCTGATGCGGGTGGCGAGGGACGGCACACTCGGTGCGGGTACGGCGGAAGCGCCGGGATCCACCGGATCGACCGGCGTCGGAGGCCTCGTGGACAGGGCGGGCCGCGCAGGCTCCCCCGGCCCGACGGCCCCCGGCGACGACGCCCGCCTCGCCGACGCCTCGTCCACCGGCACGGGCAGGGCCGGTTCGACGTCCGCCGCGGCACACCCTCGTAACGACACCACCGTCACATCACGCGTTCCGGCAGCCCCCGGCACGGCGGCGCACCCTGCTCACCCGGGCGACAGTACGAGCCGGGACACGGCGGCCCACCCGCCGCACGCGAGCACCCCCACGGGCCGAAGCACGGCAGCCGGCCCCCACACAGCCACCGCCTCCGGCCCCCACCCCGGCCCCATAGCCCCCGGAACAGTCGCCCGGGTCGACGCCGTGTCCCTGCCCTGGGCCGAGCGTTTCGCGCGGGCGCTCGCGCCCCTGCGGCTCGACGGCACCTCGGCCGAGCGGCTGGCGCGCGTGTCCGTGCCGTTGCCTCAGACGGCGCGGCTGCTGGACGAGTTGGGGCTGGCGCGGGCCACCCCGGCGTCGTTGATGGCGCGTTGGGCGGACGCGGCGGACGACACGGAGTCGCTCGGCGGACGCGCCCGGGCGGTGCTCGGCGCCGGACCGCGCGGCCCGGTCTGCGCGGACCTCGCCGCCGACGGACCGCATCTCCTGATCGAGGGCCCGGCGGGCAGCGGCCGTACGGAGCTGCTGCGGGCCGTGGTCGCCTCGCTCGCCGCCGCCGAGCGCCCCGACCGACTGGGCATCGTCCTGATGGACGGCCGGGACAGCGTGAGCACGGGGGCGGGCCACGGCGACGGACTGCGCGTGTGCACGGACGTCCCGCATGTGACGACCCATCTGACCGCCAACGACCCGGTCCGCATGCGGGAGTTCGCCCAGTCCCTGAGCGCCGAGCTGAAGCGCCGGGCCGAGCTGCTGGGCCGTTCCGACTTCGCCGAGTGGCACACGGGCCGTGAGCTGTCGGGCCGTATGGTCACCCAGCGGCCCGTCTCGGCCGGGGCCGGCGACCTGGACTCACCGCCCAGTTCGACGATCCGGCTGCGCCCCGGCGCGGCGAGCCGCCGGACGGAGGCGGCACCGCCGTTGCCCCGCCTGGTGGTGATCGTGGACGACCTGGACGCGCTGGTCTCCCCCGCCCTCGGCTCCCCCGGCCGCCCGGCCGCGGGTTCCGTGATGCGGGCGCTGGAGGCGGTGGCGAGGGAGGGCGAGCGCCTCGGCGTCCACCTGGTGGCCGCGACGGGCCCGGACGGCCGTACGGCGGAAACCGAACCCGCCCGCAGGTCCACCCTCCGCGTGACCCTGGACGCCCCCGACCCTTCTCCGGACGCCCCCACCCCGGGCCGCGGCCGGCTGACCACCCCCGACACCCGGACCACCCCCTTCCAGGGCGGCCGGGTGACGGGCCGTATCCCCCGCACCGCGACCCTCCGCCCCACGGTGGTCCCCCTGGACTGGCAACGCATGGGCGACCCGCCGACCCGCCGACCGGTAAGGGAGTTGGGCAACGGCCCGACGGACCTGGCGCTGCTGGCAAGCGCGTTGGAGCGAGCGGCCCGGGAGGTCTCGGCGTCGGAGGTGCCGTCACTTCTGTAGCACCGGTCGGCAGTTCAGCTCATCCGGAGGTGCGCGGTCACGAGGGGGTCACGATCCCCCGGTTGACACAGGACGCGTACTTGCCGACCCATTCCCGCGGGCGTAGACCAGATCACACGGGACAGCGCTCGACGTTCGACGACGAACGAAGAACGGGGCAGTGATGCGCACCACGAGCAGCAAGAACCGGACACGAGGGGCCGCCACGGTAACGGCCGCCCTCCTCACGGGAGCCCTCGCTCTCACGGCCTGCGGCGGCAGCGACAACAAGGACAACAGCTCGGGCGGAGGCAGCTCGGAGAGCAGCAGCGGCCTCAAGCTCCCGAGTCTCAGCGGCCAGACCCTGGAGGTCGCCGCGGTCTGGACCGGCGCCGAGCAGGACAACTTCATGAAGGTGATGGACGAGTTCAAGAAGCGCACCGGCGCCAAGGTCGACTTCGTGCCGACCGGCAACAACACGTCCACCTTCCTCGGTACCAAGATCCAGGGCGGCAAGCCGCCGGACGTCGCGTTCCTGCCCCAGGTCGGCGTGCTGCACCAGTTCGCGGACAAGGGCTGGCTGAAGCCGCTCGGCGCGGACGCCAAGGCCCAGCTCACCAAGAACTTCTCCAAGGGCTGGGTCGACCTGGGCGCCTGGAAGGGCACCCAGTACGGCGTCTACGCGAAGGCCGCCAACAAGTCGCTGGTCTGGTACAACACCGCGGCCTTCGACGCGGCCGGCATCACCGCCGCCCCGAAGACCTGGAAGGACTTCCTGGCCACCGCGCAGACCCTGTCGGACGCGGGCTCCCCCGCCGTGTCGATCGCCGGCGCGGACGGCTGGACGCTCACCGACTGGTTCGAGAACGTCTATCTCTCCCAGGCGGGCCCCGAGAAGTACGACCAGTTGGCCGCCCACAAGATCAAGTGGACCGATCCGTCGGTCACCCAGGCACTCACCACGCTCGCCCAGCTGTGGGGCAAGAACGAGCTGATCGCGGGCGGCAACAAGGGCGCGCTGAACACGGAGTTCCCGAAGTCGGTCACCCAGACTTTCTCCGGTGACAGCCCGGCCGCGATGGTCTTCGAGGGCGACTTCGTCACGGCGAACATCAACGCGGACACCAAGGCGAAGCTGGGCACGGACGCGAAGGTGTTCCCGTTCCCGGCGGTCGGCAGCGAGTCGCCGGTGGTCAGCGGCGGTGACGTGGCGGTGGCGCTGAAGGACGGCAAGGGCGCGCAGGCGCTGCTGACCTTCCTGGCCTCCACCGACGCGGCCGACATCTGGGCGGCGCAGGGCGGCATCCTGTCCCCGAACAAGGAGATGGACCAGTCGAAGTACAAGGACGCGATCACCGGTCAGATCGCCAAGCAGCTGATCGCGGCCGGTGACAACTTCCGCTTCGACATGTCCGACCAGGCCCCTGCGGCCTTCGGCGGCACGGCCGGCGTCGGCGAGTGGAAGGACCTCCAGGACTTCCTGCGCAACCCGAAGGACATCGCGGGCACCCAGCAGCAGCTGGAGGCCGACGCGGCCAAGGCCTACGGCTCCGGCTGACGGCCCGAGATGACATCGGTGGCGAACTCGGCGGGGGGCGCCGGCGCAGTGCCGACGCCCGCCGCGGGACCGGGCAAGAGCGTCATGGGGACGCGGCTGTGGGTTGCGGTGCTCTTCCTGCTGCCCGCGTTCGTGCTCCTCGGGGCGCTCGTGGTCTACCCGATCGGGTACTCGATCTGGCGCAGTCTCTACGACGCCGACGGCTCGGGCTTCGTGGGGCTGAAGAACTACGGCGACATCTTCTCCAACGACGCCACGCTGACCGCCGTACGCAACACGGCGATCTGGGTCGCGGTGGCGCCGGCGATCGTCACCGCGCTGGGGCTGATCTTCGCGGTGCTGACCGAACGGGTGCGCTGGGGTACGGCGTTCAAGCTGATCGTCTTCATGCCGATGGCGATCTCGATGCTCGCGGCCGGCATCATCTTCCGGCTCGTCTACGAGCAGGACCCGAACCTGGGCGCCGCCAACGCGGTGGCCAAGTCGATCCACGACACCTTCGTCTCCTCCTCGGTCTATCCGGGCGCCCGGCCGAACGCGACGGCGAGCGACCTCAAGCCCTCCGGCGGCGGCTCGTTCACCACGACCGGCACGGTGCACGCGGGCACTCCGGCGCTGCTCCCCCTGGTCGGCATCGCGCCCAACAAGCTGCCCGGCAGCCCGGAGAACGCGAAGTCGGCGAGCGGGTCCGGCATCTCCGGCACCGTCTGGCTGGACTTCAAGCTGGGCGGCGGCGGTACGAAGGGCAAGGTCGACCCGGGTGAGAAGGCGCTGAAGGGCGTCAAGGTGGAGGCGGTGAAGGGCGGCAAGGTGGTCGCCTCCGCCAAGAGCGGCGCGGACGGCACCTTCACGCTGCCCGCGTCGGCCGACGGGGCCCGACTGCGGCTGCCGGCCTCGAACTTCTCGGCGCCGTACAACGGGATCGACTGGCTCGGCCCGACGCTGGTGACGCCCGCGATCATCGGGGCGTACGCGTGGATGTGGGCGGGCTTCGCGATGGTGCTGATCGCGGCGGGACTCGCGGGAGTCGACCGCAACCTCCTGGAAGCGGCCCGCGTCGACGGCGCCAACGAGTGGCAGGTCTTCCGAAGGGTCACCGTCCCCCTCCTCGCGCCCGTCCTGGTCGTCGTCCTCATCACGCTGATGATCAACGTGATGAAAGTGTTCGACCTGGTCTACATCATCGCCCCGCAGCCGAGTCAGCCCGATGCCAACGTCCTTGCCCTGCAGCTGTTCCTGTCGTCCTTCGGCGGGGGCGGCAACGAGGGCGTCGGCAGCGCGATCGGCGTCATCCTGCTGCTGCTCGTGCTGCCGGTGATGTTCGTGAACATCCGCCGGCTGAGGAGGGAGCGTCAACGATGACCACTCTCGACACGGCCGTGCGCGGCAGGCGTTCCGTGGCCTCGCGGGTGGCGAGCGGTGCTGCGGGCGGGGTGATGCGGGTCTTCCTGATCCTGGTCGCCGTATTCTGGCTCGTGCCCACCTTCGGGCTGCTGGTCTCGTCGTTCCGCGACCCGACGGACATCGCCGCCTCGGGCTGGTGGAAGGTCTTCACGGCACCCGGTCAACTGACCGCCAAGAGCTACAAGTCGCTCCTGGAGAACGACGCGGTCACCCACTCGCTGTTCAACACCATCTGGATCACGGTCCCGGCCACCCTGCTAGTGGTGCTCCTGGGCGCGATGGCCGGATACGCCTTCGCGTGGATGGACTTCAAGGGCCGCGACTGGTGGTTCCTGGTCGTGGTGGCGCTGCTGGTCGTACCGGTGCAGGTGGCCCTGATCCCGCTGGCCGATCTCTTCGGGAAGATCGGGATCTTCGGCGACATCATCGGCGTGGTGCTCTTCCACGTCGGCTTCGGACTGCCGTTCGCCATCTTCCTGTTGCGCAACTTCTTCGCGGAGATCCCGCGTGAACTCCTGGAGGCGGCACGCCTGGACGGCGCCGGCGAGACCCGGCTGTTCTTCACGGTCGTGCTGCCGCTGGGCGCCCCGGCGATCGCGTCCCTGGGGATCTTCCAGTTCCTGTGGGTGTGGAACGACATGCTGGTCGCGCTGGTGTTCTCCGACTCGCAGTCGCAGCCGCTGACGGTCGCACTCCAGCAGCAGGTACGGCAGTTCGGCAACAACATCGACGTCCTGGCGCCCGGCGCGTTCATCTCGATGGTGATCCCGCTGGCCGTGTTCTTCGCGTTCCAGCGGCAGTTCGTCTCCGGCGTCATGGCGGGCGCGGTCAAGTAGCCGCGCGCAAGCTGAAAGGGGGACTCCGTTCACCCGGTGTCCCCCTTATGCCGTACGAAACCGTAACCAAGTCACTCCATCGGCCGTTCCCGGGCAAGGCCCCGTCGTCCGCGCCGACCCCATGGATGTGCCTTGCCCAGGTTCAGTGTCATCGTCCCCGCGTACAAGGTTCAGGCGTACCTGCCCGAATGCCTGGAATCGGTGCTGTCGCAGTCGTATCCCGATCTGGAGCTGATCGCGGTCGACGACTGCTCCCCGGACGGATCCGGCGCGGTCATCGACGAGTTCGCGGCCCGCGATCCGCGCGTGCGCCCCCTGCGTCTGCCCGAGAACCAGGGCCTGGGCGGCGCCCGCAACGCCGGCCTCGCCCAGGCCACCGGTGACTACCTGGTCTTCCTGGACGGCGACGACACCCTCACCCCGCACGCCCTGCGCTCGATCGCCGACCGCCTGAAGGAGACCGGCGAGCCGGACGTCCTGGTCTACGACTACGCGCGCACCTTCTGGACCGGCGAGACCGTCCGCAACATCGTCTCCGTCCAGCTCACCGAACAGGGTCCGGCGCCCTTCCGCCTGGAGGACCGCCCGGGCCTGCTGCACCTGCTGATGGTGGCCTGGAACAAGGCGTACCGCCGGGAGTTCGTCCAGCGCGAGGGCTTCGCCTTCCCGCCGGGCTACTACGAGGACACCCCGTGGACCTTCCCGGTCCTGCTGTCGGCCGAGTCGATCACCACCCTCGACCGGGTCTGCGTCCACTACCGCCAGCGCCGCCAGGGCAACATCCTCTCCACCACCAGCCGCCGGCACTTCGACATCTTCGAACAGTACGACCGCGTCTTCGCGTTCCTCGACGCGCGCCCCGAACTCGCGCGCTGGCGGCCGGTGTTGTTCCGCCGCATGGTCGACCACCTGACGAAGGTCTTCGCCCGCCGCGACCGCCTCCCGCGGGGTTCGCGCGCCGAGTTCCTGCGCAGGGCCCGCGCCCACTACCGCCGTTACCGCGTCCCGGGCGCGCCCGTCCCGCTGGCCTCCCGGCTCCACCACACCCTGATCCGCTGGGGCCTGCACCGCACGTACCGCACCCTCCAGTCGGCCGCGGCCGGGCGCCGCCGCACCACCAAGCTCACGGTCAAACTCCTGCGCGCGGCAAGGGCGTCGGCCCTCCGCCTCCACTACCGCGTCCAGCTCCGCCTGCCCCTGCGCGCCGACCGCGCCGTCTTCACCACGCACGACGGCCGCGCGCGCACCTGCAACCCTGGCGCCCTGGAGGAGGCCTTCCGCGCCCACGCCCCGCACATCCGCACGGCCTGGCTGCCGCGCCCGGACACGGCCGCCCGCTGGACCGCCCTGGCCCGCTCCAAGTACCTCGTCTCCAACGCCGAGTTCGAGCCCCGCCTGGTCAAGCGCCCCGGCCAGATCCTGATCCAGACCCACCAGGGCACCCCGCTGGGCCACATGGGCCTCGACCTCCAGGAACGCCCGGCAGCGGCAGCGGACCTGGACTTCGAGCGGCTCCTGAACGGCGTCGACAAGTGGGACTACGTCCTCTCCGCGAACCGCCACTCCACCCTCACCTGGGAACGCGTCCACCCGGGCGCGTACACCACCCTCGAATACGGCCTCCCCCGCAACGACGTTTTCCAGAAGGCCACTTCGGCGGACGTGACCCGGATCCGCGAGTCCCTCGGCATCCCGGCCGACACCGTCGCGATCCTCTACGCCCCCACCCACCGCGACTTCCGCCGCACCCAGCGCTCCCCCCTCGACCTGGAGCGCGTCCTGCGCCGCCTCGGCCCCCGCTACGTCGTCCTGGCCCGCGCCCACGGCCCCGTCCCGCACAGCTCACGGATCGTCGACGTCACCGGACACCCGGACGTCGGACAACTCGCCCTCGCCTCGGACGTGTTGGTCACCGACTACGCGTCCCTGATGTTCGACTACGCCAACCTGGACCGGCCGATCGTCGTCCACGCGGCCGACGACGACTGGGCGGCCTACCGGGCGGCCCGCGGCACCTACTTCGACCTGCGCGCCTTCCCGCCGGGCGCGGTCGCGCGCAGCGAGGACGAGCTGATCGACATCTTCGCCACCGGCCACTGGCGCGGCTCCCGCTCCGCCCAGCTGCGCGCCGCCTTCCGGGAGCGCTTCTGCCCGTACGACGACGGCCGCGCCGCCGAGCGGGTCGTACGCCATGTCGTGCTCGGGGAGACCGACCCGCTGCCGGTGATCCCGCTCGCCGAGCGCCACCCGGTGCCGTCGGCGGCCGCGGGCCTCGCGCGCTCCCCGCAGGCCACCGTGCCCCAACCCGGCGGCCCGCTGGCCGTCACCGACAGCCTCTGAACGCCGTTCCCACCACGGGGAGTTCACCCACCAAGGGGAGTTCACATGCCCTCCAGCCCCTCCCGGCCCACCCCGAGCCGGCCGCCCACCTGGCGTCCCGCGGGGCGGCCGGGGCGCTGACGGCGCCCGTACCTCCGCCCGCACGAACCTTGAGAGAAAGAGCAGAATGCCCCGCTTCAGCATCATCGTCCCGTCCCATGGGGTGGCCGGGCGGCTGTCCCAGGCGCTGGACTCGGTCCTCGCCCAGTCCTTCGGCGACATCGAGCTGATCCCGGTCTGCGACGCCCCCGACGCCCCCGCGGCGGACGTCGCCGCCTGGTACGCCGAGCGGGACTCCCGGGTGGCCCCGGTGCACTCACCCCCGTCGGCCGGTCTGGCCGGGGCGCGCAACGCCGGGATGCGGGCGGCGACCGGCGCGTTCCTGCTGTTCCTCGACGGCGACGACACCCTGGCCCCGGGCGCGCTGACCGCGCTGGACGCCCGCCTCGCCGAGACCGGTGACGTGGACGTCCTGTACGTCGAGCACGAGCGCGTCCCCTGGTGGGACGGCGAGCCGACGAACCCGGCCGAGCTGCTCCTGCCGAAGACCCCGGCCGGCCCCTTCGCCCTGGACCAGGTCCCGCAGCTGACCGGCGTCCAGCTCCCGGCCTGGAGCGCGGTCTACCGCAAGGCCTTCCTCGCCGCCCATCAACTCGCCTTCCCCGACGGTCACTTCACCGACGTCGGCTTCGGCGGCCTGGTCGCGCTGCGGGCCGAGAAGGCGGCGGTGCTGCGCCAGGTCGTGGTCCGGCATCTCGCGCGTCGGCAGGGCAACCGGCTGAGCCTGCCGGGCGCGCACCACCTCGAACTGCTCGACCAGACCGACCTGGTGCTGACCCGGGCCGCCGAACTCGGCCTGCACGACGAGCGCTTGGTCCCCCTCTTCGACCACCTCTTCGCCGCCGTCCTGAAGACGGCCGCCCACCCCCGCCGCCTCCGCACCGGCCGCCGCGCCTTCTTCCGGCGGGCGAGCACGCTCTACCGCCGCCACCGCCCGGCCGGTTTCCACACCCCGGGCGGCAGTCTCGGCGTACAGCACCGGCTGCTGGCAAGGGGTTCGTACGCGGCCTTCCGGGCCCTGCGCGGCGCCAACCAGTCGGCGGCGCGGGCGCTGGAGGTCCTGCCCCGCCCGCGCGGCCTGCGCACCCGCCTTCGATACCGGCGTGCGCTTCGCCGCCCGCTCGACCCCAACCTCGCCGTGTACTGCGCGTATTGGGGCCGCGGCTACGCGTGCAGCCCGGCCGCGATCCATGCCAAGGCCCGCGAACTCGCCCCGCACATCCGCGCGGTGTTCCTGGTCGAGCCGGACCAGGCGCACACCGTGCCGAAGGACATCGAGTACGCGGTGATCGGCACCGCGAAGTACTGGGACGTCCTGGCCCGCGCCAAGTACCTGGTCAACAACGCCAACTTCGCGGACGCCGTGGTCAAGCGGCCCGGCAGCGTGCACCTCTCCACGCAGCACGGCACCCCGCTGAAGAAGATGGGCGTCGACCAGGCGACGTACCCCGTGGTCGCCGCCGCGACCGGCAGCTTCACCAAGCTGCTGGCCCGCGTCGACCGCTGGGACTACAACCTCACCTCCAACGCCCACTCGACCCAGATGTGGGAGCGCGCCTTCCCCGCCGCGCACGAGACCCTCGAATACGGCTATCCGCGCAACGACGTCTACTACACGGCGACCGCCGACGACGTGGCCCGGATCAGACGGGAGTTGGGCATCCCGGAGGGGAAGACGGCCGTCCTCTACGCCCCCACCCACCGCGACTACCACACCGGCTTCGAGACCGGCCTGGACCTGGAGGCCTTCTGCGCGGAGGCCGGCGAGGACGTCGTGGTCCTGCTGCGCGCCCACTACTTCTACGACAAGGGCGCCGCGAACAGCACCGGCCGGATCATCGACGTGACCGCGCACCGCTCCTCCGAGGACGTGTGCCTGGCCGCCGACGCGCTGATCACCGACTACTCGTCCATCATGTTCGACTACGCCAACCTGGACCGGCCGGTCGTCGTGTACGCCGACGACTGGGACGTCTACCGGGAGACCCGGGGCGTCTACTTCGACCTGATGGAACACCCGCCGGGCCCGGTGGCCCGCACGCCCGGGGAGCTGGCCCGGATCTTCCGCGACGGCTCCTGGGCGGGGCCGGAGTCCGCCGCCGCGCGGGCCGAATTCCGCGAGCGCTTCTGCGGGTTCGACGACGGACGCGCCGCCGAGCGCGTCGTACGCCGGGTACTGCTGGGCGAGCCGCCCGAGTCGATCCCGCCCGTGCTCCCCCTCGCCGAGCGCGTCCCGGCCCCCGCCGCCACTCTCGTCAGGAGCCGCTGACATGCCTCGCTTCAGCATCGTCGTCCCCGTCTTCAAGGTGCAGGGCTTCCTGCACGAGTGCCTCGACTCGGTGCTCGGACAGTCGTACCCGGACCTCGAAGTCATCGCCGTCGACGACCGCTCCCCCGACGGCTGCGGCGCGATCCTCGACGAGTTCGCGGCCCGCGACGAGCGGGTGCGGGTGCTGCACCTGCCCGAGAACGTCGGCCTCGGCGGCGCCCGCAACGCCGGCCTCGCGCAGGCACGCGGCGACTACGTCCTCTTCCTGGACAGCGACGACTTCTACACGCCCGGCCTGCTGGCCGCCGTCGCCGACCGGCTGAAGTCGGCCGCGGACCCGGACATCCTGGTCTTCGACCACATCCGCACCCACTGGTGGGGCCGCGGCGGCCCGAGCGACGCCTCCGCCCTGCTGGCCCGCGCCGGCCAGGACGTCTTCAGCCTCCGCGAGAACCCCGAGTACGTCCACCTGTTCCTGGTCGCCTGGAACAAGGCGTACCGCAGGGACTTCTTCCAGGAGCACGGCCTCCAGTACGCGCCGGGCCTGTACGAGGACGCGCCGGTCACCTACCGCTCGATGGTCCTGGCCGACCGCATCGCCTGCCTCAACCGCATCGGCGTCGAGTACCGGCAGCGGCGGCAGGGGGCGATCACCAGGACGCCCGGGCGCCGGCACTTCGACATCTTTCCGCAGTACGAGGGCCTGTTCGCGTTCCTGGCGGAGCGGGACGACCTCGCGTGGGCGCGGCCGCTGCTGTTCGAGCGGGCCATGGACCACATGCTGTACGTGATCGCCCGCGAGGACCGGGTCACCCCGTCCGACCGCGCCGACTTCCACCGCGAGATCCGCGCCTTCCACCGCCGCCACTGCCCGGAGGGCTTCACCCCGCCGGACGGCGCCCGCGGCACCGAGATGCGGCTGCTCGCCTCATCGCCGTACGCCTCGTACGCGGCCCTGCGTGGCGCGCGCGGCCTGCGCAGGATCGCCGGCGCGGGCAGGCGTCGTACGACGGCGAAGGTGTCGAAGGCGGGCCAAGCTGCCTGGTACTCGGCCCAGTCGAGGCTCCCCCTCGATCCCGGGCTCGTCGTGTACTCGGCGTCCCACCATGCCGGCGTGTCCGGTGATCCGGCCGCGATCCACGCCAAAGCCCTGGAGATCGCACCGCAGTTGCGCGGGGTGTGGGTGGTGCGGGAGGACGCGGTGGACGCGCTGCCGCCCGGGATCGACCACGTGACGCCCGGCTCGCGGCGCTACCACTCGGTCATGGCGCGGGCCAAGTACTGGGTGAACAACGTCAACTGGCCCGGCACGGTGGTCAAACGCCCCGGTCAGGTCCAGCTGCACACCCACGAGGGCACCCCGCTCAAGTACATGGGCGCCGACCTGCTGGCCAAGCCCGGCGCCCGGCACGGCTACAGCGTGCCGAAGCTGCTGCACCGCGCCGACCGCTGGGACCTGAGCCTGGTCGCCAACCGGCACTCGGAGCTGGTGTGGGAGCGGGCGTACCCCTGTCACTTCGAGTCGGTGCGCACGGGCAGCCCGCGCAACGACGTTCTCGTCAACGCCCCCGCCGGGCACGGGACTTCAGTCCGCGAGCGGCTCGGCATCCCCGCCGACCACACCGTGGTGCTGTACGCGCCGACCCGCCGCGAGTACCGGCGCGGCGGGCACGTCGACCGGATCGACCTGGCCCGGTTCGCCGCCGACCTCGGCGCGGGCCACACCCTCGTCGTACGCCTGCACCCGACCCTCGCCACCGGCCCCGCGCGCGGTCTCGGCCTCGCCGATCTGCACGCGCGGGGCGTCCTGGTCGACGCGACGGACGAACCGCACGTCGAGGACCTGATGCTCGCCTCGGACGTACTGGTCACCGACTACTCGTCCCTGATGTTCGACTACGCCAACCTGGAGCGGCCGATCGTCATCCACGCCGACGACTGGGGCGCGTACACGGCCAGCCGGGGTGCCTACTTCGACATCACCGCCGAAACGCCGGGTCATGTGTCGCGCTCCTACCGGGAGTTGGCGTGGCTGTTCGCCTCCGGGACCTGGCGGGACGAGGAGGCGACGGGGCTGCGGGCCGGGTTCCGGGAGCGGTTCTGCGAGTTCGACGACGGTCGCGCCGCCGAACGGGTCGTACGGCAGCTGCTGTTGGGTGAGGCGCCGGGCGGCGAGGGAGCGGTGGTGAGCATCCCGCGGGCCGCCGACGGCTCGGCGAGGCTGCCTCAGTACAGCTGACGTTCGGGCGCGGGCAGCCCGCGAGGGGGCAGGACCTTGAGGGCCTGCCCCCTCTTTCCGTCCTGGCGCCCGGTACGGCTCTCGATCAGCAGCGGGATCCCGCACACCGGCAGCAGCGACGCCATCACCAACAGGCGTGGTCCCATGGCGACTTCGGGGTGTCCGGCCTGGTTCACGAACCCGGCCGCCGCGATCCCGACGATCAGGAACCCGAACGAGCGGTGGTGGCGGAGGGCTCCCCAGGCGCCGGCCGCGAGCAGGAGCAGTCCCAGCGGTTGTACGAGGGCGTCGCGCAGCCACTCCCGCCAGAACGCGAGGTTCAGGCGCAGGAATTCGTGCAGGAGATGCGGGGGAACCGCCTTGTTGTAGTGGACGGACATCAACTCCTGGACGCTGGCCCGGGTACTCGGCAGTCCAAGGGTGACGATCACGAGTTGCAGCGCGATCACGAATGCGGCGGTCGTGGCGAGGAGTACCCATTCCGGCCGCGGGAACTCCCGTCGCCGTACCCACCGCACGAAGACGAACAGCGCGGTCATGCCCGCGATTCCGGCGACCGCCAGCAGGGTCTGCGCGTATTTGACGCAGGCCGCTGCGCCGAATGCGGCAAGGGAGATCGCCACCCCCGACGGAATTCGTCCCTGAAGGATCCGGACGCATCCGAGAACACCGCCGAGCAGGACGCACAGCAGCAGTCCCTCGCACATGGGCTGCATCGAGTCCGTGCCCGTCGGCAGCGCGTAGTAGAGGACCTGTCCGAGCAGCGCGAGCGGGACGGAGACGCCCAGTCGGCGAAGGGTCAGCACCACGAGTCCGCCGGCCAGGACGGTCACCGCGACGCCCGCCGCCCACAGGCCCCGGACCAGGCCGAACGCGCGGACGAAGGGGATCGTGAAGGCAGGGTAGGCGGGTCTGGTCGCGAAGATCCCGGAGATGCGCGGATCGCTGAACAGGGCCATGTAGCCGGTGACATCGGTGCGTTGCGAGTTGGCCTCGACGGTGTGTTCCATGGCCGCAACACACTTTCGGTACGCGGAGTTTCCGCCGTCGCCGTTCCGGTATGTCGCGAGGTCCGCGTTCGCCCGCCGCGCGGCCGCGACACGCGCGCTGTCGCAGTAGTACTCCAGCGCCCGCCGTGAGGCCTCTTCACGGCCGACGCCCTGCAACATGTAGGCGTGGGCGACGTATTGGCGGGTGTCCATGCGGGCGCGCCCCTGGATTTCCGCCGATTGGGCGCCGACGAATACCAGGGCGATGACAGCGAACCAGAAAGGGAGCCTCCACATGATGGAATGACATATCACGACAAAGGGAGAGAATGTGAGCGCCGACGTCCTCGTCCGCCGTATCGTGCACGGTGCCACGGCGCTCCGCGCCGGCGGCACCTGGCGGCCGACGCCGTATCAGCTCTTCGGCTTTCTGTTCTGGCTGGTGATGACGCTGGCCTTCTGGCGGATCCCGCTGTGCTGCGACGCCGGTCAGCACGCGGCCGTGATCCAACGCCTCAAGGCGAACCTGCTGCATCCGGCCCACTCGATGGCGGACCTGCCGGGCGCGGGCAGCCCGTACTACGGGCCGTACGCGGTCGCGCAGGCCGTGTTCGCGCGGCTGACCGGGCTGTCCGGCTGGGGTGTGCTGCGGCTCGCGGGGCCGCTGCACCTGATCGTGCTGCTGACCGGGATCGGACGCTTCGTACGGACGCTGACGGACCGTCGGTGGGCGCCGGTGCTCGCGCTGCCCTTCATGACGCTGCTGTGGGGCGACGAGCGGATCCTGTGGAGCGGCTACCTCGGGCTGATGTCGATGACGACGAACATCAGCTATCCGTCGTCGTTCGCGATCGGGCTGACCTTCTGGGCGTGGGCCCTGACGGCCACGCGCGCGTGCGAGCGCGAACGGGCCGTGCGGTTCGTCGGCCCGAGCGGCCTGGAGGGCTGGTGGGGGTACGCCGGGACCGGCGCCCTGTACGGCCTGATCCTGCTGGTCCATCCGGTGACGGCCGTGTCGGCGGCGGTCGGCGCGGTGGCGATCGTGGCCGCACGGCAGCGCGGCTGGCGCCGGCCGGTGGTGGCCCGGTGGGCGGCGGCCGGGGCGGCCGCGCTGATGACGGCCGCCGTATGGCCGTACTACGACGTCTTCTCGCTCGGCGGCGACACCGCGATGGACTGGATGCACCGGCGGCTGTACGAGCACCTGGCCGGGAACTCCTGGCTCGCGCTGGTCGGGCTGCCCGCGCTGTGGTGGCGGGCGCGGGGGTCGTCAGGGCGCGATCCGCTGCTGCTGATGTTCGTGCTGGAGAGCCTGGTGGTGGCGTACGGCTGGGCGAGCGGGCACTACACGTACGCGCGCGTGCTGTGGGCGGTGCTGGTGCCGCTGCAGTTCGCGCTCGCGGTGGAGCTGGCGGCGCCGCGGCCCTGGGGGACGTTCCGCAAGTCGCTGGGGGCGGTGGCCGCGGTGTGGGCGTGCGTCGGGTTCTGCACCGTGCAGGGCGGGGCCGTGGTGCCGCGGGCGCTGGATCCGGTGGGGCTCCAGCAGCCGCCACGCTGGCCGACGTACGACTGGGCCGCGCGGTACATCAGGCCCGGCGAGGTGGTGATCACCGACGGCTACAGCGCGGCCCACATGATCGCCGGGTACGGGCCGAACCTCGCCGCGCCCATCTGGCCCGACCCGGCCCTGGAGGAGACACGGCGGCACCGCATGTCCGCCGACGTCCGCGCCTACCTCGCCCCGGACTCGACCCGCGCCCAGCGGAACGCCGTGGTCCGCCGCTACCACGTCCGCTGGCTGCTGCTGACGCGGTGGCACCAGGTGCCCGAGGAAGCGGTGGTGGTGGCGTTCAGCCGGCGGACGGGCGAAGTGCTGGCGCGGGTCGGGTGAGCCGTCTCGGTGGTGCTTACTCGATGACGAGGTCGACCTCGATGTTGCCGCGGGTGGCGTTGGAGTAGGGGCAGACCTGGTGGGCGGTCTCGACGAGCTTGCGGCCGGTCTCCTGGTCCACCGTGTCCGGCAGCTCGACGCGCAGCGTCACCTTGAGGCCGAAGCCCTCGCCCTGCTTGCCTATGCCGACCTCGGCGGTGACGGCCGCGTCGCTGACGTCGACCTTGGCCTGGCGGCCGACGAGACCGAGGGCGCTGCCGAAGCAGGCGGCGTAACCGGCGGCGAAGAGCTGCTCCGGGTTCGTGCCCTCGCCGTTGCCGCCCAGCTCGGCCGGCGGGGCCAGCTTGACGTCGATCTTGCCGTCGTTGGTGAAGGCGCGACCGTCGCGGCCGTGGGTGGCGGTGGCGACAGCGGTGTAGAGCGCGTCCATGGGGAACCATCCCTCTCGAGTCAGGTCAGTCATGCTCCGGCGGCTCTACTGGCGGCCGCCTCACGACCACAAGTAGAGCACACAATTCAATCGTGCACAACTAAATGGCCCGCAAGAGCTATCCTGGACGCATGAGTACGACGCCGACCCCGACACCCACCACCGACTGGCTCCGCCTGGACCAGCAGATCTGCTTCTCCCTGAACGCCGCCTCGCGCGCCTTCGGCGGCGTCTACCGCGTGATCCTCAAGGACCTCGGGCTCACCTATCCGCAGTACCTGGTGATGCTGGTGCTGTGGGAGCACGGCGGTCTGCCGGTCAAGAAGCTGGGCGAACACCTGCGACTCGACTCCGGCACCCTCTCCCCCCTGCTCAAGCGCCTGGAGACGGCCGGCCTGGTACGCCGCGAACGCAGCGCCCGTGACGAACGCTCGGTCGAGGTCCACCTCACCGCCGAGGGCACGGCCCTGCGCGAGCGCGCGCTGGAGGTACCGCGGCGCATCGTGTCGGCGACGAGCTTCGACGTGGACGAGATCCGCACGCTGAGGGCCCGCCTGGACGAGCTCACGGTCGCACTGGACGCGGCTGCGGAGACCGAGGCGCGCGGCGGGGCGTAGGAGGCGTGCGGGGAGGCGCCAGGGGGCGTGACGCCTAGCGGCGGACGTAGAGCCCCAGGGTGATGCGGCCGCTCGCGAAGTCCTCGACCGGTCTGAAGTGGCGCTCCACGACGGCGAGTTTGAGGCGCTCGGTGGGGTTGGCCGGGGACCGGCGGGAGTTGAGGACGTAGCCCGGGGCGACGACCCAGACCCGGTGCACGGAGGCGAGCCTGCGTCGCAGCACCCCCGGCGAGGTCTCCAGCCCGCTCAGCGTCCCGGAACGCGACCCGGACTCCGCCAGCGCGACATCCCGGGCCTCCCGGAACCCCCGCGGATACGCCAACGCCCCGACCCGCCACGTCGACGGCAGAAACAGCACCGCGTCACCGGGGCGGGCCTGCCGGGCGACCACGGCGGAGACGGCGGCGAGGTTCTCGGGGCGGTGGTCGGCGGAACGGTTCTTGAACTGCAGGGGTAGGCAGGTGAGGAAGACGACCGCGATCACGAGGACGCCGGTGAGGGTGACGGGGTGGGGGTACGACAGTCGCGGCGCCCTCCCCCGCAAACGCCCGCCGATCCCAGCCTGTTGGCGATACGACACCTGCGGCCCCCTCCGCCACAGCCGCCCCGCGACCGTCACCACCCGGTCCGCCCCCGCCGCCGCCAGCAGTGGCGCACCCGCGAGGGCGTACAGCACGTACCGGTCGTCGTAGAGCGGCTGCAACTGGGACGCGAGCATCAGGACCGTCGGCGGCAGCACCAGCAGCGGCAGCGCGACCGACGCGAGACGCCCGGCGCCGATGCCGACGGCCACGAGGAGGACGTACGCCCAGAAGACCGCCCCCGTCCGGCCGACCGCGAAGCACCGCGCGAGTCCCTCGACGTTGGCCCACCCCGGCGTCCGCAGCCAGGCCACCTGTCCCGACTGCGCCTGGGACACCCACACCAACGGCAGCAGCACCAGCCCCGCCGCCCCGGCCGCCCGCGCCCACCCGGCCCACACCGCCCTCGGCACCCGCGTGAGCGCCAGCGTCGCCGCGTGCGCGCAGAGCACCAGGACCGCCAGCTCGTGCAGCAGACAGGTCGCCGCGAGGACACAGCCGTAGGCCGACCAGCGCCGCGCCGACCGCCCCTCGGCGGCCCGCACCAGCAGCAGTGTCGCCCCCTCCGCGCCCGCCGCGACGATGGCGTACGACCGTCCCTCCTGCGCGTAGTGGCCGGTCATCGGTGTGATCGCGTACAGCAGGCCGGCCCACAACCCGACCCGTGGGCGGGCCAGTCGGGTGCCGAGGGCCGCGACCAGGCCCGCGGTCGCCGCCGCCCCGCACACGGACGGGAGGCGGAGCACGACCTCGCCCGGGTGTGCGGTCAGGACGACGTGCATGAACAGGTAGTACAGGCCGTGCACCGCGTCCACGGTGTGCAGCAGCTGCCAGATCTGCGGCACCGTGCGCCGCCCGACCAGGTACGTGACGCTCTCGTCGCCCCACATGCCGCCGCGGTCGAGCCCCCACAGCCCGAGCGCGAACATGACGACCGTCGGCACCGCCACGGCCACCGTGTCGGCCCGTACCCACCGGCGGCCCGGCCGCCCCTCGCCCGCACTCTTCACGGAGCAGATTTTGTGCTATTAGCAAGCTCTTACCGACGATTGACGGTGTATTAGCACGCACACGCCATTCGCCCGGCTTACGATCCACCGCGATGAACGCCGTCCGGAACCACCCGCGCCTCGCCCTCACCACCGCCTGGCTCGCCACCCGCGCCCTGATGCTGTGGCTGCTCGCACACGACGCCCTGCCCCGGCTGGGCGACGGCTGGGTCGCCCGGGAGGTGTGGCGGCTGTACCACCACTGGTACGTCGTCCTCTCGCACGGCGCATTCCCGGCGCACGACCCGTTGTGGCAGTACCCGCCGGGCGCCGGCCCCGTCCTGCTGTCGCCCGCGCTGCTGCCGGGCCTGACGTACTTCCAGGCGTTCGTCGCCCTCACCCTCGCCTGCGACGCGGCGATCACGCTGGCGCTGACCCGCGCGGGCGGGCGCCCCGGCCGCACCCGCCTCGGCGCCGCCCTCTGGGTCGGCGGCCTCCCCCTCCTCCTGAACGTCCCACTCGCCCGCTACGACGTGCAGGTCACCGCCCTGGCCGTCATCTCCCTGTTGACGTTGTCGCGCTCCACGCGCGCGTGCGGGGTGTTCGCGGCGATGGGCGCCCTGGTGAAGGTCTGGCCACTGCTGGTGCTCCTGGGCGTCCCGCGGGGGCGCGCGACGCGCTCGGCGTGGGGCTGGGCCGCGGTCACCGGCTCCGGCACCCTGGCCGTCCTCGCGGCCCTGTTCACCCACCCCTTCGACTTCCTGCGCCAACAGGGCGGCCGGGGCGTGCAGATCGAGTCGCTGGGCGGCACGGTGCTCGCCTTCGCGACGCACGCCGGCTGGCCGGGCCGGGTCCACTACCAGTACGGCGCCTTCGAGTTCACGGGACCACACGTGCGTACCGTCGCGCACGTGTCCCTGGCGCTCACGGCGCTCGCCTTCGCCCTGCTGCTCGCGTGGCGGCTGCGGGCCCGGCACTGGACGCCGGCGACGCCGTACGACGCGGCGCTCGGCGCGGTGCTGCTGTTCACGGTCACCAGCCGGGTCATCAGCCCCCAGTACATGATCTGGCTGCTGGGCCTGGCCGCCGTGTGCCTGAGCTCGCGCCACACCGTGCAGCGCCCGGTCGCGGTCCTCGTGCTGGCGGCGACCGCGGTCAGCGCCCTCGCGTATCCGGTCCTGTACGGCCAGGTCATGGCCTGCACCTGGACGGGCTGCGCCCTGATGCTCGTACGCAACGGCCTGCTCGCGACCGCCGCCGTCCTGTCCTTCACCCGCCTGTGGCGCTCGACGGCGGCCCGGCCGCTCGTCCGGACACCCCGGGCGCCGCTGGATCCACAGGGAGCCACCGCCGCCGTGCCCGTGTGACAGACCCGCCTGCTTCACTGTTACGCGGGAGAGGGCCAACTGACGAAGGGGACGGCCGCACATGACCTGGCTGATCACCGGCGGTGCCGGCTACATCGGGGCGCACGTCGTACGGGCGATGGCCGAGGCGGGCGAGCGGACGGTGGTCTACGACGACCTGTCGACGGGCATCGCCGAGCGCGTGCCGGACGGGGTGCCGCTGGTGGTCGGCTCGACGCTGGACGGCGAGCGGGTGACCCGCGCGCTGGCCGAGCACCGGGTCACCGGGGTCGTCCACCTGGCGGCGAAGAAGCAGGTGGGCGAGTCGGTGGACCTCCCGCTCCACTACTACCGCGAGAACGTCGAGGGCCTGCGCGTCCTCCTGGAGGCGGTGACGACGGCCGCCGTCCCCTCCTTCGTCTTCTCCTCCTCCGCGGCGGTGTACGGCATGCCGGACGTGGACCTGGTGACGGAGGAGACGCCGTGCGTCCCCATGTCGCCGTACGGCGAGACGAAACTCGCGGGCGAATGGCTGGTCCGCGCCACGGGCCGGGCAACGGGCCTCGCCACGGCCTCCCTCCGCTACTTCAACGTGGCGGGCGCGGCGACCCCGGAACTGGCCGACGTCGGCGTCTTCAACCTGATCCCCATGGTCTTCGAGAAGCTCACGGAGAACGCCCCGCCCCGCGTCTTCGGCGACGACTACCCGACCCCCGACGGCACCTGCGTACGCGACTACATCCACGTGGTCGACCTGGCCGAGGCCCATGTGGCCACGGCCCGCGCCCTCCGGTCCGCCCCCGGCCGCGACCTGACCCTCAACATCGGCCGTGGCGAGGGCGTCTCGGTCCGCGAGATGATCGACCGCATCAACGCGATCACCGGCTACGACCGCCCCCCGACGGTCACCCCCCGCCGCCCCGGCGACCCACCCCGAGTGGTCGCCTCCGCCGACCGAGCGGCCACGGAACTGACCTGGAAGGCCAAGCACGACGTCCAGGACATGATCGCCTCGGCCTGGGAGGGATGGGTGCGGCTGTATCCGGGGGCGGCGCGGGGTTAGCGGGGCGGGGACGCTCCCACGACCGGCGTCCATCGGGAACAGCAGGAGGGCGCCCGTGTCGTCCGCCCAGGGGCCTGCGGCGGCCAGTTCACCGGCCGTGTGGAGGGCGGCGAGGAATTCGCGGTGGGCCGGGCGGGCGGTGAGGCGTTCGGGGGCGGGGGTGAAGGCGAGTTCCACGACCAGCACGGGGGTCCTTCCGTCGGCTCCGCTCGGGTGACACGGCGAGGTTGGGGTCGGGACGGCGGCCAGGGCTGTATCGCGTGATACAGCCGGTCGGGCGCTCTCGGCCGACGGGGGGCGCGGGCATGGGCAAGGGGTCGGACTGGCGTCGGCTCCGGGAAGTGCCGCTCTTCGCGGTCCTGCCGGACACCGGAGTGCGACGCCTGTGGGAAGAGTCCCTACCACGCCGCTACGACACCGGGGAGCTGCTGGGCTCCCAGGGCGCCACCGCGGATCACCTGCTCGTCCTCCTGGATGGGCGCGCGGCGACGTCGGCCGTCACGGTCGGCGGACGCGAGGTCCGGTTCGGCGCGTGGGACGGGCCGTGCGCGCTGGACAAGGTGGCGCTGCTCGACCGCGGTGGCCATACGGCGACCTTCACCGCGCTCACGCCGTGTGCCGTACGGGCCGTACCGCGAGCGCGTTTCCTGGCGCTGCTCGACGACTCGGCCGCCGCACGCGCGCACGTACTGCGCCTTCTCGCCGCGCAGGCCCGTGCCCAGCAGCAGCGGCTGACGGACGCGGTGACGCTGCCGTGCCAGGCGCGGCTCGCCGCCTGGCTGCTGGAAGCGTCCGCCACGGACGGACCCGCGTCCCTGCCGGGCGGACAACGGGAACTCGCCGATCTGCTCGGCGTCACCCGCGTCACCGTCAACCGGGCCCTGTCCCGTCTCCGCCACGACGGCCTGATCGGGCGGACCGCCGACGGCCGTATCGAGGTGCTCGCCCCGGAACTGCTCGCCCTGCGCGCCGCGCCGGACGCCCCCTGACCTCGAACTCGGCGTCGGCTACTGGTTGTTCAGGTACGTCAGTACCGCCAGCACCCGGCGGTGCCCGCTGTCGCTCGGTGGCAGGCTCAGTTTCAGGAAGACGTTGCCGATGTGCTTGTGGACCGCGCGTTCCGTGACGACGAGCGTCTTGGCGATCGTCGCGTTGTCGTGGCCCTCGGCCATCAGCTTCAGCACCTCGCGCTCGCGCGGCGTGAGGGAGTCCAGGGGGGAGTTCTTGCGGCGGGTGAGGAGCTCCGTGACGACCTCGGGGTCGAGCGCCGTACCACCGGCGGCGACCCGCTCCAGCGCGTCCAGGAACTCGTCGACCCGGCCGACGCGGTCCTTGAGGAGGTAGCCGAGCCCGTTCGCCCCGCCGGTCAGCAACTCCGCTGCGTACGACTCCTCGACGTACTGCGAGAGCACCAGCACCGGCAGCCCGGGGATCTCCTTGCGGGCCTCCAGCGCCGCCCGCAGCCCCTCGTCACGGAAGCCGGGCGGCATGCGCACATCGAGGACGGCGGCGTCGGGCCGGTGCTCCAGCAGCGCGGGAAGGGTCTCGGGCCCGGTACCGGCGACGGCCACGACCTCGTGTCCGGCGGACGTCAGCAGCAGGACCAGCCCCTCTCGCAACAGGGCGTTGTCCTCGGCGATCACGACTCTCACGGCTGTTCCGCCTCAACTCCGGTCACCGAACGCGGCGACGGTCCTTCGGCCACCGGCGGCCGGGGACCGCAGCATACTCACAGAGCCTTCAGAGCCTCCGCGGTGGCCCTCGTCAGCACCTCGAGGTATCCCTTGGGCAGCTTCGGGCTGCGGATCACCACCGAACGCCAGTACAGGGGGCCGGAGATCAGGTCGAGGGCGATCTCGTCATCGAACCCGGCACGGATCTCGCCCCGTTGCTCGGCCGCCACGAGGATCTTCAGGGCCACGCCTTCCTGGCCCTCCCGCAGCGTCTTCTGCATGGCCTCGGCGATCTCGGGGTTGCGGGCCGCCTCGGCCTGGAGGTCGGGGATGATCTGCGAGGCCACCGGGTGACGCAGGGCCCGGGAGGTCACCTCGTAGAGCATGCGCAGGTCGCCCTCCAGGGACCCGGTGTCGGGTGTCGGCAGGCCCATGACGGCGATGGCCGAGACGACGTCGAGGACGAGGTGCAGCTTGGACTTCCAGCGGCGGTAGACGGCGGTCTTGCCGACGCCCGCCCGGCGCGCGATCCCCTCGATGGACATCCGCGCGTAGCCGACGGCCGCGAGCTCCTCGAAGACGGCCGCGCGAATGGCTTCCGTCACATCCTCGCGGAGAACGGCCGCTCCGGCGGGAGTGCGGCGGCGCGGACGCGTCTGGGACTCCTCGGCGTTCGTCGTCATGCGATCCAGCATAGGGCGTTGCGACGAAACGGTTGCGTTCCGACGCCGACTGGGCCTACGCTCACGTTGCGACGATACGGTCCCGTCCCGACGTAAGAGAACGTGAAGAGAAGCGTAAGGAAACGTGGGGCAACGGACCGGCCGGCCGACGGGCCGGACGTCACCCCCCTCCCCCCGAGCGAAAGCAGCGGATGTGAGCCAGGTCCTCGACACACCGCCCCCGAAGCCGGCCCCGGCCGACGACGACCTCGCGGCACTGGCCGCCCGGCACGGCCTCTCGGTCAGTGGTGCCCGCCCCTCCCTGCCGGAGTACGTCCGCCAGCTGTGGGCAAGGCGCCACTTCATCAGTGCCTTCGCCACCGCCAAGCTCACCTCCCAGTACAGCCAGGCCAAGCTCGGCCAGGTCTGGCAGGTCGCGACGCCCCTGCTGAACGCCGCGGTGTACTACTTCATCTTCGGCGTCCTGCTGGACACCAAGAAGAACGTGCCGGACTACATCCCGTTCCTGGTTACGGGCGTTTTCATCTGGACGTTCACGCAGAGCTCGATCATGTCGGGCACGAGGGCCATCTCCGGCAACCTCGGCCTGGTGCGGGCGCTGCACTTCCCGCGGGCCGCACTGCCGATCTCGTTCGCACTCCAGCAGCTCCAGCAGCTGCTGTTCTCGATGTGCGCGCTGGTCGTCATCCTGCTCTGCTTCGGCGTGCCGATGGCGGCCTCCTGGGTCCTGGCGGTCCCGGCACTGGTCCTGCAGTTCACCTTCAACGCCGGCGTGGCGATGATCATGGCCCGGCTCGGCGCCAAGACACCGGACATCGCCCAGCTGATGCCGTTCGTGCTGCGCACCTGGATGTACATCTCCGGCGTCATGTGGAGCATCGAGCGGCTGACCGGCCAGCACAAGGACCTGCCGAGCTGGGTGGCTCCCGTCCTCAAGGCCAATCCGCCCGCCGTCTACATCGACCTGATGCGCTACGCCATGATCGACAGCTTCCACGCCAGTCAGCTCCCGCCCCACGTGTGGGCGCTCGCGACGGGCTGGGCGCTGCTCGCCGGCGTCGTCGGCTTCATCTACTTCTGGAAGGCTGAGGAGACGTACGGCCGTGGCTGACAACACCTTCGAGATCAACGACCGCGTCCCCGCCGGGCGCCCCTCCGCCGAGCAGGTCCCCACGGTCGTCGTCGACGGCGTCGACATCGTCTACCGGGTCAACGGCACCGGCGCCGGCAGGGGCTCCGCGACCGCCGCGCTCAACCGCATGCTGCGCCGGGGGCACGCCGAGAAGGCGGCCGGCGTGCGCAAGGTGCACGCCGTCAAGAACGTGTCCTTCGTCGCCTACAAGGGCGAGGCGATCGGCCTGATCGGCACCAACGGTTCCGGCAAGTCGACCCTGCTCAAGGCGATCGCGGGCCTCCTCCCGGTGGAGAACGGCCGTATCTTCACCCATGGCCAGCCCTCCCTGCTCGGCGTCAACGCGGCCCTGATGAACGACCTGACCGGCGAGCGCAACGTCTACCTCGGTGGCCTCGCGATGGGCATGTCCCGCGAGCAGATCAAGGAGCGCTACGAGGGCATCGTCGACTTCTCCGGCATCAACGAGAAGGGCGACTTCATCACCCTCCCGATGCGCACGTACTCCTCCGGCATGGCGGCGCGGCTGCGCTTCTCCATCGCCGCCGCCAAGGACCACGACGTGCTGCTCATCGACGAGGCGCTGGCCACGGGTGACGCGGCCTTCCGCATCCGGTCCGAGGAGCGGATCCGCGCGCTGCGCGAGCAGGCGGGCACGGTCTTCCTGGTCAGCCACAGCGCCAAGTCCATCCGCGACACCTGCGACCGCGTGCTGTGGCTGGAGCGCGGCGAGCTGCGCATGGACGGGCCGACCGAGGAGGTCATGGAGCAGTACGAGGCCTTCACCGGCGACAAGGGCAACAAGCCGAAGCCCAAGCCGAAGGCGAAGCCCAAGCCGACGACCGCCGTACCGGCCTGAGCCTCCCCGCTCGGCCCACGAAGAGGGCGCCCCCCGATCGGGGGGCGCCCTCTTCGTCGTATCGCCTGAAAGAACTGCCGTACGGCCTACGAGTGCTGTCGCAGCAGGGTGCGCATCGTCCGCATCGCCACCGACAGGTTGGCGAGATCGAAGGTCTCCGAGCCCTGGATCTCGTCCAGTGTGGTGCGCGCCCGGCCCAGGATCGCCGCGTTCTTCTCGTTCCACGCCTTGAAGCGCTGCTCGGGCGTGGAGGTGCCGTTGCCCACCGCCAGGACGTCCGCGGTCAGCGCCGCGTGGGCCGCGTAGAGGTCCTCTCGGATGGAGGCGCGGGCCATGGACTGCCAGCGGTCGGCGCGGGGCAGCTCGATGATGCGGTCCATGAGCTGGGTGATGTGCAGCCGGTCGGCGAGGTCGTAGTAGACCTCGGCGACGTCCAGCGGCTCCTTGCCCATGCGGTCGGCGATCGAGACGATGTCGAGGGCCGGGAAGGCGGAGGAGAACCCGGCCACGCGCGTGGCGAGTTCGTCCGGCACGCCGGCCCCGGTCAGCTCGTCGTAGATCTGCTGCCACCACTCCAGGTCCGCGCCGCGCAGCAGCTTGGTCAGCTGCGACCAGACCTGCTCGACCCGCTCGGCGAAGAAGTCGACCGTCTCGGCGAGCTGGAGCGGCTGCGGCCGGTTGTTGAGCAGCCAGCGCGTGCCGCGCTCGACGAGCCGGCGCGAGTGCAGCCGGATCCGGGTCTGTACGGCGGCCTCGACCTGGTTGTCGAGGGCCTCCACCGCGTCCCACACCGGCGCCGAGCTGAAGATCGCGCGGGCCACGGTCTGCGCCCGGACGATCTCCTCGAGCGACGCGCCCGTCTCCTCGCGGAGGCGGTGCAGATACGTCGTACCACCCGTGTTGACCGTGTCGTTGACCAGCACGGTCGTCACGATCTCGCGACGCAGCGGGTGGTTGTCCATGTACTGCGGGAACTGCTCGCGCAGCGCCGTCGGGAAGTACGCGTGCAGCAGGCCGCGCAGGTACGCGTCGTCCGGCAGCGAGGTGTGCAGCAGCTCGTCGGCCACCGTGATCTTCGTGTACGCCATCAGGACGGCCGTCTCCGGGCCGGTCAGTCCCTGGCCCTGGCCGAGGCGTTCGCGGATCTGGCGGTCGGCCGGCAGGAACTCCAGGGCCCGGTCGAGGTGGCCCTCGCGGACCAGGTGGCGCATGAAGCGCTGCTGGGCGTGGAGCATGTCCTTGGACTGGGTCAGCGCGTTGGCGATCGCCGTGTTCTGCGCGTAGTTGTTGCGCAGGACCAGGTGGCCGACCTCGTCGGTCATCCCGGCGAGAACCTTGTTGCGCTGCTTGACGGTCAGGTCGCCGTCCGCCACCAGGCCGTTGAGCAGGATCTTGATGTTCACCTCGTGGTCGGAGGTGTCCACGCCCGCGCTGTTGTCGATGGCGTCCGTGTTGATCTTGCCGCCGTGCAGCGCGAACTCGATCCGGCCGAGCTGGGTCAGCCCCAGGTTGCCGCCCTCGCCGACGACCCGGACCCGCAGGTCGGCGCCGTCGACGCGGATCGGGTCGTTGGCCTTGTCGCCGACGTCCGCGTGCGATTCCGCACTGGACTTGACGTACGTACCGATGCCGCCGTTCCACAGCAGGTCCACCGGCGCCTGGAGGATCGCCTTCATCAGGTCGGCCGGGGTCATCTTGGCGACCTTGCCCTCGATGCCGAGGGCCTCGCGGATCTGCGCGTTGAGCTGGATGGCCTTGGCGGTACGGGGGAACACGCCGCCGCCGGCCGAGATCAGCTCCGTGTCGTAGTCGGCCCAGCTGGAGCGCGGGAGATCGAAGACGCGGCGCCGCTCGGCGTACGAGGTCTCGGCGACCGGGTTCGGGTCGATGAAGATGTGCCGGTGGTCGAAGGCGGCGACCAGGCGGATGTGCTCGCTGAGCAGCATGCCGTTGCCGAACACGTCACCGGACATGTCGCCGATGCCGACGACCGTGAAGTCCTCGCTCTGCGTGTCCACGCCGAGCTCGCGGAAGTGCCGCTTGACGGACTCCCAGGCGCCGCGGGCGGTGATGCCCATGCCCTTGTGGTCGTAGCCCGCGGAGCCACCGGAGGCGAAGGCGTCGCCGAGCCAGAAGTTGTACGACTCCGCGACCCCGTTGGCGATGTCCGAGAACGTCGCCGTGCCCTTGTCGGCCGCGACCACCAGGTAGGTGTCGTCCTCGTCGTGCCGTACGACGTCGGCCGGGGGCACGACCTCGCCGGCCACCATGTTGTCGGTGATGTCGAGCAGGGCCGAGATGAACATCTTGTAGCTGGCGATGCCCTCGGCCAGCCACGCGTCCCGGTCCACACCCGGGTCGGGCAGCTGCTTGGCGACGAAGCCGCCCTTGGCGCCGACCGGCACGATGACGGTGTTCTTCACCATCTGCGCCTTGACCAGGCCGAGGATCTCGGTCCGGAAGTCCTCACGCCGGTCGGACCAGCGCAGACCACCGCGCGCGACCTTGCCGAAGCGCAGGTGTACGCCCTCGACGCGCGGCGAGTACACCCAGATCTCGTACGCCGGACGCGGCGCCGGCAGGTCCGGGATGGCCTGCGGATCGAACTTCATGGAGACGTACTCGTGCGGCCTGCCGCCCGCCGCCTCCTGGAAGAAGTTCGTCCGGAGGGTCGCCTTGATGACGGTGAGGAAGGAGCGGAGGATCCGGTCCTCGTCGAGACTCGCGACCTGGTCGAGGGCCGCGTCGACCTCTTCGAGGAGGGCGTCGACGATCTCGTGCCCGGCGCGCTGGCGGTCCGGCGACATCCGCGCCTCGAACAGGGAGACGAGCAGCCGAGTGGTGTGGACGTTGTTGCGGAGGGTGTCCTCCATGTAGTCCTGCGAGAACGTGGAGCCCGCCTGCCGCAGGTACTTGGCGTACGCGCGCAGCACCATCGCCTGGCGCCAGCTCAGGCCGGCGCTCAGCACGAGGGCGTTGAAGCCGTCGTTCTCCGCCTTGCCGGTCCAGGTGGCGGCGAAGGCCTCCTGGAAGCGCTCGCGGGCGTCGTCGCCGAGGTAGTCGCCGCTGCCGTTCTGCGACTTGGGCAGGCGCAGCCCGAAGTCGTAGATCCAGGCGGTGGTGCGGTCCGAGCAGCGCAGCTCGTACGGCCGCTCGTCGGTCACCTCGACGCCGAGCCGGCTGAGGGCCGGGAGCACGGCCGACAGGGAGACGGCCTCGCCCTTGCGGTAGATCTTGAAGCGGCGCTCCTCGGGGGCGGCGCCGACCGGCTCGTAGAGGCTGAGGGCGAAGTTCCGCTCCTCGGTGAGCGCCTCCAGGTGGACGAGGTCGGCGACCGCGGCACGCGGGGTGTGGTCCGCCTTGTAGCCCTCGGGGAAGCTGTTGTTGTAGCGGCGCAGCAGCTCGGCGGCGCGCTCCTCGCCGCACTCGGCGTTCAGCGCCTCGGCGAAGCCGTCGGCCCAGGAGCGGGCGGCCTCGACCAGGCGGGCCTCGATGCGCTCCTTGTCGGTGTCGGACAGCTGCGGCAGCTCGGTGCCCTGCGGGACGCGGACCACGAAGTGCAGCCGGGAGAGGATCGACTCGGTGTTCCAGGCCGTGAAGTCGACGCTGGTGCCGTCGAGTTCCTCCTTGAGGATGTCGATGATCCGCAGGCGCACGCCGGTGGTGTAGCGGTCGCGCGGGAGGTAGACGAGGGCCGAGTAGTAGCGGCCGTACTCGTCCTGGCGCAGGTAGAGCCGAAGACGCCGGCGCTCCTGGAGGTACAGGACGGAGGTGGCGATGGTCTCCAGCTCGGCGGGCGGGGTCTGGAAGAGCTCGTCGCGCGGGTACGTCTCCAGGATCTGCAGCAGGTCGCGCCCGTCGTGGCTGTTGGGCGAGAAGCCGGCGCGCTCCAGGACCTCGTCGACCTTGCGGCGGATGACGGGAACCCGGCGCACCGACTCGGTGTAGGCGGCGGAGGAGAAGAGGCCGAGGAAGCGGCGCTCGCCGACGACGTTGCCGTCCGCGTCGAACTTCTTGACGCCGATGTAGTCCAGGTACGACGGCCGGTGCACGGTGGCACGGCTGTTGGCCTTGGTCAGGACGAGGAGCTTGTGCTCGCGGGCCTTGGCGCGGGCGTCGGCGGGCAGCCGCTCGAAGGACGGGCTGACCGGGTGGCCCTCCTCCTCGGAGTGCTGCGGGTCGGAGCGCAGGATGCCGAGGCCGGTGCCGGGCACGGCGGCCAGCGAGTCGTCCTCGCGCAGCTGGTACTCGCGGTAGCCGAGGAAGGTGAAGTGGTCGGCGGCCAGCCAGCGCAGCAGCTCGCGGGCCTCCTCGATGTCCTGTTCGCGCAGGTCGGAGGCGACGGGTTCGGTGGGCAGCTCGTCGGCCATGCGCAGCGCCGCGTCCCGCATCTTGTCCCAGTCCTCGACGGCCTCGCGGACGTCGGACAGGACCCGCAGCAGGTCGGTGGTGATCTGCTTGAGGTCGCCGCGGTCGGTCTCGCGGTCGATCTCGACGTGGATCCAGGACTCGGTGTGCGCGTCGTGCGGCAGTTCACCGCCGGGCTGCGCGGTGAGCACCTCGATCAGCTTGCCGGTGACATCGCGGCGCACGACGATCTGCGGGTGGATGACGACGTGGATGCCGCGTCCCTGCCGGGTCAGTTCGTTGGTGACCGAGTCGACGAGGAAGGGCATGTCGTCGGTGACCACCTCGACGACCGAGTGGCTGCACGTCCACCCGTTCTCCTCCACGGTAGGCGTGTGCACCCGCACGTTGGCCGTGCCCTGCGGACGGTTCTCGGCCAGCCGGTAGTGGGAGAAGGCCGCACCGAAAACGTCGACCGGGTCGCGGTCGCCGAGGTCCTCCGGGGCGGTGTGCAGGTAGTAGCGCTGGAGGAACGCGAGCACGGTCTCACTGTCCGGGGTGTCCGGTGTGCCCTCGTCCGTCGTCCCGGTCGGTAGATGCCCCCTACCGGGCTGTTCTCAGCTACCCGAGCGGCCCTCTCCAGCAGCTCGGCCTTGGCTTCGTCCAGCTTGGTCTGCATTGTCCTCTGGCTCCTGTCGCGCGCCGTTGCGTGACGTAGAAGGAAGTACGGTGTCTTCCCCTGCGGCTCTTCGCCACGGCCCGGGTTCTCCGGTCTGCTCCGACGCTATGCCGCAAGGTGGGATGAGCGGGAAGGATTGAGCCACTTTTGAGCTGGCCGGGCAGTGTGACGCTGCTCTCTGCGGAGCTCCGGCCCGGCTGCTGTGCGGCACCCCGGGAGCGCTTGCGGCTCCCTCCTGCCCGCGAGGACCAGCGACTGCCGCCCGGTCACGGAGATGGTCCGTGCTCACCGGGCGCGGGGCAGGGGCAACAGTGCCCCCGCGAGCTATCGCGCTGATCACGCCACCAAGGCTATCCCCCCATACAGGGGGCCCGTCATGAGCCGTATGTGTACAAAACCAGGGGTCGAACTTTGACGTTCTGCACAGGGGCGAAGGGCGCGCGGGGCGCGTATCGGGCGCAGTCGTCCACAAGCCCCCCTTCCTTCCTCTGCACGCCCTCTTGGCAAGGCCGTCCGTCGGAGGCACGTTGCCGTCATGGCAGCCAAAATCCTGATCGTCACCGGGGACGCGGCGGAGTCGCTGGAGGTCCTGTACCCCTACCAGCGCCTGCGCGAGGAGGGCTACGAGGTCCACATCGCGGCCCCCGCCCGCAAGCAGCTCCGGTTCGTCGTCCACGACTTCGAGCCCGGCTTCGACACCTACACCGAGAAGCCCGGCTACACCTGGCCCGCCGACCTCGCCTTCGCGGACGTCGATCCCGGTGAGTACGCCGCGATCGTCATCCCCGGCGGCCGGGCCCCCGAGTACCTGCGTAACGACCCCGAACTCCGCAAGATCCTCAAGTCCTTCTTCGACGCCGACAAGCCGGTCGCCCAGATCTGCCACGGCCCCCTGCTCACCGCCGCGATCGACGGCCTGCGCGGCCGCCGCGTCACGGCGTACCCCGCCCTGGAACCCGACATGCAGTCCGCCGGCGCCACCTTCCAGGACGCGGAGGCGGTGGTCGACGGCACCCTGGTCTCGTCCCGGGCATGGCCGGACCATTCGGCGTGGATGCGGGAGTTCCTGACGGTGCTGCGGGCGAAGGCGCCGGTGGTCTGACCGCCCGCTCAGGCCGCCAGCCGCTCCGCCTCCACGACAGCCTCGGCCAAGCTGTCCACGACCGGCACCCCGACCCCTTCCAGACTGGCCCGGCTGTGCGACCCGCCGGTGTACAGCACGGCCCGCGCTCCCACGTGCAACGCCGCCACGGCGTCGTCGGCGGCGTCGCCGATGACCACCGTACGAGCCGGATCGACCGCGGCGAGCGAGGCGAGGTGCCGCACCATGTGCTCCGCCTTGCTCCCGCCGGACGGCCCGGTGCGCCCGTCGACGCGTACGAAGTGCTCCGCTATCCCGAACCCCCGCACCAGCGGCACGAGTTCGTCATGCACGTACATGCTGAGGATCGACTGGCTGCGGCCCGCCGACCGCCACCCGGCGAGCAGGTCCGCCACCCCCTCGGTCAGCCCGCACCTGCCCCGGTGCGCGGCGTAGTACCGGTGGAAGGTCTCGTCCATGACCTCCCACTCGGCGTCCGTCGGCAGCCGCCCGAGCAACCGCTCGTAGAACTTCGGCACCGGCACGCAGTACAGCGCCCGGTACCTCTCCATCGTGATCGGCTCCAGGCCCAGCTCCCCGAATGCCGCGTTCGTCGCCCCGATGATCGCGTCGTTGTCGTGGAACAGCGTCCCGTTCCAGTCCCACACGATGTGCGCCCCAGTGTGCTTCCCCATGCCAAAAACGTACCCGCCGCCACTGACAATCAAGAGAACAGCAGGTCAAAGGGGTCCAGTGGGGGCGCCGCAGCAGAAACGGACGGCTCAGTCCCCGAGCCCCACCAGGTTCGGGATCTCCTGCGTGGCGTACCAGAGCAGCTCGTGGTCCTCGGCGCCGTCCACCACGAACTGCGCGTCGTCGTCCCCGGCGTCCGCCGCGGACAGCGCCTCGGCCGCGGCAGCCACGTCCGCCTCCGCGTCGTCGAGGTCGAGGTGCACGGCGGCCGCCTTGGCCAGCGGCACGCTCGCGGTCACCTTCACCTCGCCGAGCGCGGCCGGGTCGAGCCCCCGGTCGGGGTCGGCGGAGGCAGCGCCGTCGGGCACGTCGACGGCGACCACGACCCGGCGCCGTGCCGCCTCGGAATCGGCGGCGAGCAGTCGCAGGGAGGCGAGTGCGGCGCGGTTGAGCGCCGCGTACTCGAGCTCCTCGATGTCGTCGGAGAGGTACCACTCGCGCAGTGCGGGCGTGACGGCGTAGGCGGTGAACGGCCCGGCCCCCAGCTCTCCCGTCTTGTACGCCTCGGCGAGACCGGGAAGGGTCAGGGGGACGTAGACGCGCATTGGCTGGCCGCTTTCGTGGTCGGAGGCTCCGCTGGGCCCCGGGCAGGTGCCGCGGGTCCCGCGTCTCCCGGAGGGCCTTCAGGATACGTGCGGTGTCCCCTTTCGAGTCCCCGCCCACCGCCCCGGAGCCGTCGACCTCCGTCCCGGAATTCACCCCGCGACCCCTTGCGGACACGGGCTTTGGACCCCGCCGATCACCCTGATAGGTGAAGATCCCGGGCCCCTCGGCGCGACCCCGGCCTTCCTTGCGGCGGCCGCCGCGCCCCCCGTACAAGATCCCCAACGCCAAGTTACCGCCCGGTATCGACCGGGCCGACGGAACGGGGACTCCGATGCACAAGGTCATGACCAGGGCGCAGCTCCAGCCGGGCACCCGTCCTCCCGGCCGCCGCGACTCCCGCCGCCCCGGCGGCGCCCCGCCGCGCGGTCCGGGCGGATCCGCGGTCCGTCCGGCACCGGGCGGCGGCCGACCGTCCGGAACCCGCGGTGACGGGCCCTACGGCAACACCAGGCCAGCGGACGGCCGCCCAGCGTCGGCTCCCGGAAGCTTCGGTGGGGCGGCGACGGGAAGGGCAGCGACGGCGGTGCCGGGAATGACCGGAACGGCGACTCCCGAAAGCACCGGGACGGCGGGACTCGCGGCGCCGGGCTGCACAAGCCCGACCGCCGCCCGGAGCGGAGCGACCGTCCCGGCTCCGCCGACAGCCTCTGCCACACCTCTGGCCCAGACCCCTCCTTCACGCTCGGCCGACGCTCAGGCGCCTCACGGTGCCGCCGGCGGGGCGCGGCACAGCGCCACCGGCCCGGCTGCCCTCGCTGTCGCCTCCCCCGCCGCCAACCGACCCGCCCAGACCCTCCCCGCGCCCGTCCCGCAGCCCAGCCCCACCGACCTCTTCGCCGACCGTCTCCTCGCCGTTCTGAGCGGCCAGCGGCCCGTCCACTGGATGCTCCGGCACACCATCGGCCGCGCCTACGACGAACTCGCCTGGCTCGCCGAGCGCGGCCCGCTGCGCACCCGTGGCCCTCGCCCCGTCGTCCGCGACATCGGGTACTGTGTCCCGCGCCCGGGCGCCATCGAGGCCTTCGCCCGCATCGGCGCCGGCGACCAGCTGCGCGCCATGGCCTTCCGCCTGGAACAGGGCCCCGACCTGCGCTGGCGTTGCACGGCGGTGGAGCTGGGCGGAGCCCGCCCACCGCGGCCCGCGGACGACTAGAGCACCACCGCCTCCCTGCCCCACCGCACGCCGAAGGGCCGGGCACCCTCGGGTGACCCGGCCCTCCAAGCCGCTACGGCGCCGCGGGCACCGTCACTTGCCGTCCTGCGGCCGCCTGCCTACTTCTTGCGGCGACGCCCACCGCGCGACTGCTTGCGCCGCTCCGCGCGCGTGAGGCCGTCCGCCTCCGAGCGGACCGGCTCGTCGTCGCCGACGAAGTCGCCCTCGATGGTGCCGCCCTCGCCGTCCACGGTCGGCGCGGAGAAGTGGAGGTTGCGGCGCTGCGGGGCGTCAAGTCCCTTGGCGCGGATCTCCGGCCGGGAGCCCGCCTGCGCCGGCACCGCGTCCTGCTTCTCCATGTCGACCGGCGCCGCGTCCTCGACCGGGACCTCCTCGACCTGCTGCTCGACCTGGACCTCCAGGTTGAACAGGTAGCCGACGGACTCCTCCTTGATGCCTTCCATCATGGCGGTGAACATGTCGAAGCCCTCGCGCTGGTACTCGACCAGCGGGTCCTTCTGCGCCATCGCGCGCAGGCCGATGCCCTCCTGGAGGTAGTCCATCTCGTAGAGGTGCTCGCGCCACTTGCGGTCCAGGACCGACAGCACGACCCGGCGCTCCAGCTCACGCATGATCTCGGAGCCGAGCTGCGTCTCGCGCGACTCGTACTGCTCGCGGATGTCGTCCTTGATGGACTCGGAGATGAACTCGGCGGTCAGACCGGCCCGGTCGCCGGCCGCCTCCTCCAGCTCGTCGACCGTGACCCGTACCGGGTAGAGCTGCTTGAAGGCGCCCCACAGCCGGTCGAGGTCCCAGTCCTCGGCGAAGCCCTCGGCGGTCTCCGCGCCGACGTACGCGTCGATCGTGTCGTCCATGAAGTGGCCGACCTGCTCCTGGAGGTCCTCGCCCTCCAGGACGCGGCGGCGCTCGCCGTAGATGACCTCGCGCTGGCGGTTGAGGACCTCGTCGTACTTCAGGACGTTCTTACGAGTCTCGAAGTTCTGCTGCTCGACCTGCGACTGGGCGGACGCGATCGCGCGCGTGACCATCTTGTTCTCGATCGGCACGTCGTCCGGGACGTTCGCCATCGACATCACGCGCTCGACCATCTGGGCCTTGAACAGGCGCATCAGGTCGTCGCCGAGGGAGAGGTAGAAGCGGGACTCGCCCGGGTCGCCCTGACGGCCGGAACGACCGCGCAGCTGGTTGTCGATACGGCGCGACTCGTGCCGCTCGGTGCCGAGGACGTACAGCCCGCCGAGGTCCTTGACCTCCTCGAACTCCGCCTTCACGGCCTTCTCGGCCCGCTCCAGGGCGGCCGGCAGCGCCTGCGCCCACTCCTCGATGTGCTCCTCGGGGTCGAGGCCGCGCTGCCGCAGCTCCGCCTCGGCGAGGTCGTCGGGGTTGCCGCCGAGCTTGATGTCCGTACCACGGCCGGCCATGTTGGTGGCCACGGTGACGGCGCCCTTGCGGCCGGCCTGGGCGACGATGATCGCCTCGCGGTCGTGCTGCTTCGCGTTCAGCACCTCGTGCTGGACGCCGCGCTTGGAGAGCTGCTGCGAGAGGTACTCGGACTTCTCGACCGACGTCGTACCGACGAGGATCGGCTGGCCCTTCTCGTGCTTCTCGACGATGTCGTCGACGACCGCCTCGAACTTCGCGACCTCGGTGCGGTAGATCAGGTCCGACTGGTCCTTGCGGATCATCGGCCGGTTGGTCGGGATCGGGACGACGCCGAGCTTGTAGATCTGGTGGAACTCGGCGGCCTCGGTCATCGCCGTACCGGTCATGCCGGACAGACCGGGCTGTTCCTTCTCGTTCTGGTCGTGACGCTTGTAGAGGCGGAAGAAGTTCTGGAGGGTGATCGTGGCGAGCGTCTGGTTCTCGTCCTTGATGTCCACCCCTTCCTTCGCCTCGATCGCCTGGTGCATGCCCTCGTTGTAGCGGCGGCCGGCGAGGATACGGCCGGTGTGCTCGTCGACGATCATGACCTCGCCGTCGAGGACGACGTAGTCCTTGTCCTTCTTGAAGAGCTCCTTCGCCTTGATGGCGTTGTTCAGGTAGCCCACCAGAGGCGTGTTCACCGACTCGTAGAGGTTGTCGATGCCCAGCCAGTCCTCGACCTTGGAGACACCGGCCTCGTGGATGGCGACCGTGCGCTTCTTCTCGTCGACGTCGTAGTCGCCGGTCTCCTCCTCGCCCTTCAGCTGGTTGCCCGCCTCACCCTTCTTGAGGCGCGTGACCAGCTTGGCGAAGTCGCCGTACCACTTGGTGGCCTGGTCGGCAGGACCGGAGATGATCAGCGGCGTACGGGCCTCGTCGACCAGGATGGAGTCGACCTCGTCGACGATCGCGAAGTTGTGCCCGCGCTGGACCAGCTCGTCCTGGGCCCACGCCATGTTGTCGCGGAGGTAGTCGAAGCCGAACTCGTTGTTCGTGCCGTACGTGATGTCGCACGCGTACTGCTCGCGGCGCTGGGCCGGCGTCATGTTGGCCAGGATGCAGCCGACTTCGAGACCGAGGAACCGGTGGACGCGGCCCATCATCTCGGAGTCGCGCTCGGCCAGGTAGTCGTTGACCGTGATGAGGTGGACGCCCTTGCCCGACAGCGCGTTCAGATACGCGGGCAGGGTGCCGACGAGCGTCTTGCCCTCACCGGTCTTCATCTCGGCCACGTAGCCGAGGTGGAGGGCCGCGCCGCCCATGATCTGCACGTCGTAGTGGCGCTGGCCGAGGACGCGCTTGGCGGCCTCGCGCACGGTGGCGAAGGCCTCGGGGAGCAGGTCGTCCAGGCTCTCGCCGTCTTCGTAACGCTGCTTGTACTCGTCGGTGAGGGCCCGCAGCTCGGCGTCGGAGAGGCCTTCGAAGTCCTCTTCGATGGAGTTGACCTGGTCCGCGATGCGGTGCAGCTTGCGCAGGATCTTGCCTTCGCCTGCACGCATGATCTTCGAGAGGACGGACACGGGGGTTGGTCTCCTTGCCGGTCGGGCCTGGGACGGTCGGTTTCCATTTGACTTACTGAGCAACGGCCATCGTATGCGAGGACCCGGCCCGGTCGGGAGGCCTGCCGTGACGACGGCCGCCGACTGCTCGGCACACCGCTTCAAATCTTCTTCAAAGGGGACAACGGGCGGGCCCCGCGGATGGTGCCGTCCGCCGCCGACGAATTGCGCGAATTGTGATCACCCGCTCACGCACGGCAAAAAGATGGCGTGTTCGTCCGGGCCCCGAGCAGAATCGGCCGATGGACCCCGTGACGCTCACGACCGCCCGTCTCCTCCTGCGCCCGCCCGGCGCGCAGGACACCGATGCCGTCTACAAGGCCGCGCAGGACCCGGAGATCCAGCGCTGGACCACCATCCCCTCGCCCTATCTGCCCGAGCACGCCCAGGCTTTCACGCAGCGGATGGTGCCCGACGGCTGGGCGAACGGCACGATGCTCGACTGGGGTCTGTTCCTCGCCGGAGGGGAGGAACTCGTGGGCATGATCGGCCTCTACATGCGTTCGCTGAGCACGGCCGAGATCGGGTTCTGGGGCACTAAGGAGCACCGCGGCAACGGTTACGTCACCGAGGCCGTCGCCACGATCTCCCGCTGGGCCTTCGCCGAACTCTCCGTCGACCGCGTGGAATGGCGCGCGGAAGTCGGCAACACCCCCTCGCGCGCGGTGGCCGAGCGCACCGGCTTCGTCATCGAGGGCGTCCTGAGGTCCGCGATCATCCACCAGGGCGTCCGCCGCGACGCCTGGGTCGGCGCCCTGCTCCCCTCGGACCTGGGCCTGCCGTCGACCGCGCCCTACCTGCCGGCGCCGGCCTCGCACGGCTGACCGCGAAACCGCAGGTCACCCCGTATTGTCAGACCCACCTTCTATCGTGCGGACCATGACGACCCCGCGCCCCACCACCGAGCTCTCGGCAGACGAAGCCCGCCGAATCGCCCTGCGCGCCCAGGGTTTCCTCGGCTCCCCCGACCGCAGGGCCGGAGTCCGCGGCGTCCTCCGCCACCTCGGCGCGGTCCAGCTGGACACCATCTCCGTCCTGGCCCGCTCCCACGAGCTCATCCCGTACGCCCGCCTCGGCAGGGTGGGCCGTACCACGGTCGAGGACGCCTACTGGAAGGACACGCACGCCTTCGAGTACTGGTCCCACGCGGCGTGCATCCTCCCCGTCGAGGAGTGGCCCCACTTCGCCTTCCGCCGCCGCGCCTACCGCGCCCGCCCGCACTGGAACCACGACCTCCCCGACGGCGCGTACGACCAGGTCATCAAGCAGCTCCGCGCCGAAGGCCCGCTCACGGCCACCGAGTTGGGCGGCGCCAAACGCACCAGCGAGTGGTGGGACTGGTCCGGCGCGAAGGTCGCCGTGGAGCGCGCGCTGATGTACGGCGAGGTGGTGTGCGTGCAGCGCCGCGGCTGGAAGCGGGTGTACGACCTCGCCGAGCGCGCCGTCCCGGAGGCGCTGCTGCACGACGAGCTGGACGACGCGGAGTGCCTGCGCCGCCTGGTCCGTCTTGCGGGCCAGTCGCTGGGCGTCGGCACGCGCGCGGACATCGCCGACTACCACCGTCTCAAGGGCGAGCAGGTCGACGCGGTGATCGCCGACTCGGGACTGGTCCCGGTCAGGGTCGAGGGCTGGTCCAAGCCAGCCTGGGCCGACCCGGAGGCGCTCGCCACGCCCGCACGCGGCCGCCACCGCACCACGCTGCTGTCCCCGTTCGACTCCCTGATCTGGGAACGGGCGCGCACGGAGCGGATCTTCGGCTTCACACACCGACTGGAGGCGTACGTCCCCAAACCCAAGCGGGTGTACGGCTACTTCGCGATGCCGGTGCTGGCCGGCGGCCGGCTGGTCGGCCGCGTGGACCCGGCGCGCGCGGGCGACACCCTGGTCGCCAAGCAGGTCACCCTGGACGGCCCGAAGGCGGTCCCGGCGGTGGCCGAGGCGCTGGTCGAGGCGGCGAGCTGGGTCAACTGCACCACCGTACGAGTGGAGCGCGTGGACGCCCCGGAGCTGCACGGGCCGCTCACCAAGGAGGTGACCCGGGCGCTGATCGCGGCGATGCGCTAGCGAATTTCGAGGATCTTCTCCCGCATCGCGTAGACCACGGCCTCCATCCTGGAGTGCAGCTGCAGCTTCTCCAGGATGTTGCGCACATGGTTCTTCACGGTGTTCTCGGAGATGAACAACTCCTTGGCGATGTCCCGGTTGTTCATTCCGGTGGCTACGAGCTTGAGAACCTCGAGTTCGCGGTCGGTGAGCCGCGGCGCGGGCACCAGTCGGCGCTCGTCGGTGCGCTGGATCATCGACTTGAACTCGGTGAGCAGTTTCGAGGCCATGGAAGGGCTGATCTGCGACTGCCCGTCGGCCACCGCGCGAATGGCGGTGGCCACCTCGTCCGTGGAGATCTCCTTGAGGAGATAACCGGTCGCGCCCGCCTTGATCGCGTCGTAGAGATCGGCCTCTTCGTCGCTGATCGTCAGCATGATGATCTTCGCGCTGGGAGCGACCTCCTTGATGGAGGTGCATGCCTCGATCCCGCCGCGCTTGGGCATCCGGACGTCCATCAGGACGATGTCGGGCAGCAGGTCGGCGGCCTTGTCGACGGCCTCCGCGCCGTCCCCGGCCTCTCCGACGACCTGGATGTCCTCCTCGGCCGCGAGCACGATCTCCAGGCCACGGCGGAAGAGGGCGTGGTCGTCCACGACAAGGACTCTGATCGGCTCCTTGCGTGGAGAGCCCGCGTCCGGGCCCATGCCGGCGACGCCGCCGTCGGCATCCTCCTCATGCATCGGTCCGAAGCTGTCCGCCATCGTTCCTCCCCCTGAAGGCTGTGGCCTGTGGTGCTGCGCCAACGCCAACCCAAGGCAACGGCCCACCGGTTGGGCCATTGCGGCCATGATTCCATGCCCGGGCGACAACGCGGTGACAGAGCTGGTCGCGAAGTGGTCGCACACCGGTGCCCCTGGGGGCGCACGGGCGCTCCAGGGGCACTGGCTCAGCTGTCAGCCGCGCGGGTCAGCCGCCCAGCGTGCCGCCGGGCGCGGGAGACTGCGCCTGGGCGACCATCGGGTCGGTGCTGAGGTGGATGACGCCGTAGTCGTAGGCGTGCCGCCGGTAGACGACACTCGGTTCCTTCGTCTCGGAGTCGACGAACAGGTAGAAGTCGTGTCCGACCAGTTCCATCTCGTAGAGGGCCTGGTCGAGGGTCATCGGGGAGGCGACGTGGGTCTTCTCGCGGACGATGAGGGGGCCTTCGCCCTTCACCTCGAGCGAGCCGATCTTCTTGGTGGGGACGCCGTCCAACTCTTCCTCGTGGACCGGGTGGCCGTTCCCGTTGAGCGTCGCCGCGCCCGGGACGTGGTCGGGGACCTCGGCGGCCGAGATCCGGCGCGAGCCACGGCGTGAGAACCGCTTGTCGTGCTGCTTGCGCAGCCGGGCGTCCAGCTTCTCCGCGGCGAGGTCGAGTGCCGCGTACGGGTCGCTGGCCGCTGCCTCCGCCCGGATCACCGGACCGCGGGAGCGGAGCGTGATCTCCACTCGGTCGCAGCGGTCGGCCTGTCGGGGGTTGGGCTCCTTGGACACCTCGACGTCGAGGCTGATCACCTTGCCATCGAGCTTCTGGATCTTCTCCAGCTTCAGCTTCTCGGCCACGTGCTTGCGGAACCGCTCGGGCACCTCGGTCTTGCGGCCCTTGACGACGATGTCCACGCAGAACTCCGTTCCCGGATCACTCCGCTCCACTGGCGGAGCATCTCCCTTTTGCACCAGGCTCCGGCGAGCTCCGGAACCTACGGACTCGGTGACTTCCACCTCCTCCCCCGCGGGCAAGATCTCCACTCCACCGCCGCGGGTGATTGTGAAAAACCCGCAGCACGGCATTCGCGTATGAGAGGTGTGGCCTGCGCCTTTCTCTCACAACCGAACATATCTCGCCCGGACGGATGTCGTCACCCTCTACCGCGGCGTACCTCCGTTCAGGTGAATTGACCCTCTCATTACCTGCAACGATGCAAGTTCGCAGTCAGTTCCGGTTTATTTCGAAAGAATCTGGCGGCGCAGCGACCACTGCCGCGCAGATCACGTCACGGACGCCTCCCGTCCCTGCCTTTCCCGACGCGGCTCGCCGGCGGCCGACCCCTTGATCCACCGGTCCGGCCATCGGTTCCCCCATGCCTTCCCGAGTTGCCGCGGTATACACGGCGGTTGCCACTCCGTCGTACGAAACCGGCCCCGGAACCCTCAGGCCCGCGAACCCCTCTTCCGCCGTCCTGCCGTACACCCCCGTAGCCCCTTCCACCGTCCCTTCCGCCATCGCCGCGTGCACGGCACGCGCCGCCTCCGTCAGGGACGCGCCCGTCGTCATCAGGTCGTCGACGAGCACGACCCGGCCGCCGCGCAGCAGCCGTGCCCCACCGGGTGCCACGACCAGCGCGCCGGCGAGATTCTCCAGCCGCTGCCGGGAGTTGAGCCCCGACTGGTCGGCCACGGCACGCCGCTGCCGCAGCACGGCGAGCACCCGCGCCGGAACCCCGCCCCGCCGCAGCTCACCGGCTGCCGCAAGCGCGATCCGCCGCGCCGGATCATGCCCCCGCGCCCGCACCGCGGCCCGCGCCGACGGCACGGGAACGAGCAGCACGGGCCGACCGGCGTCCACGCGAACGCCTCGCGCGTCACTGAGCCCCGCCCGCACCGCCCCCGCCAGAGCCGTCCCCAGCGGTGCCGCCAGGGCCAGCGCGCCCCGTTCCTTGTGGGCCAACAGCACGGCCCGCACCTCGTCCGCGTACCGGGCGGCCGCGTGCACCACGGGCAGCCCCGGCGGCTCCGGCACCGGTCGCACCCGGCTCGGTGCGGCCCCGTTCAGGGCGGCACGGCACTCCGGGCAGAGCACCGTACGAGGCCTCCCGCAGCCTCCGCACTCGGCCGGCAGCACCAGATCGGTGAGGTCCTGCCACCACCCCCGCATGCCCACCACTGTGCCAACGCCCGAGCCCCCCGGCCACCCCTGTGGAAAACTCCCTGTGGACAACTCGCCCAGCCCCGAAAACGAGCCTCCGCCAGGGCTCCCCACCCGCCGCGGAGGCAGGAAGCGGCCCCTCCTCGCCGTAAAAACCGAAAGCGGCCGCCTCCGACCGGAAGCGACCGCTCTCCTCGAAGCCCTTACCGGCTCACCCGGCGCAGACCCGCCCGGCTCACCCCGGATAAACCGGCGCCGTCCCGGAAGCGACCACCTTCTGCCACTGGGCCCCCGACGCCAGCCGGACGATGCCGTCCTCCGAATACGCCACCAGCGGCAGCTGGTCGGACTCGGTCGCGGTGATCTCCTTGACCCCGGTGAGCGCCGCGGGCGCCGGTCCCTCCGGTGTGGAGCCGTCGACCTGGACGTAACGCATGGTCTGCACGCCGTCATGCTCGCGCCCGACGACCACGAGCTGGCTGTCCCCGGCCCACGACATGGCCGTGACGTCCTCCAACTCCGGCGTCGCGGAGCGCAGTTCGAGCACCGAGACGGACTTCGGGTCGCCCTCGGCGCCGCGCTCGATCCGCCCGATGAGCAGCGACTTCTTGTCGCCCTTGGCCACCACGAGCGCGATCCGCACCCCGTCGGCGGCCACCCGGACGTCCTCGATCCGCCCGTCCAGGTCCGGCGTCCGTACCACCAGCGGCTCCCCCTTGCCCTGCTGGAGCAGGAGCAGCCGCGGGTCGGCGGGGTTGCGGTCGGCCACCCACAGGTCGCCGTTCGCGTCCCAGCTGGGCGGCGTGAACCGGTCCGCCTCCGTCTTGCCGCCGCTGACCAGCACGGGGTCCCCCAGCGAACCGCCGGACACCAGCGAGGCGACGTACAGCTCCTTGCCGGTCGCGGAAACCCCGGCCGCGGTGTCCTCGTCCCGCGAGACGGCCACCGACCGCAACGCCTTGCCGCCCTCTCCCAGCGCCCCTGGCACCGCGTCGGCCTTGGTGGTGGGGCTGCCGGCCGCGATCCGCACCAGCCGGCTCTTGTTGTCGATGAAGTACAGGTAGGCGGGCTCGTCCACCGACCCCCGCGCGGCGACGGCGTCCTCACGGTTCTCGGCGAGCGAGCACAGCCGCTTGCTGCCGGAGCTCAGCTCGACCTCCTCCACCGCGGGGCTGAGGTCCTGGAGCGTGAACAGGAGCTGGGCCGCCATCTCGTTGCACTTGGTGGTCCCGACCCGGGCGGCGTTCGCGTTCAGCGGCACGGTCAGCTTGTTCTGGTCGTCGGGGGTCAGCGAGCCGACGCCCTTCTTCAGCGCCGTACCGGTGGGGAAACTCGTCCGCACCACGGGGTTGAGCCAGTTCGTGGGGCCGTTGAGCAGGGAACGCACCATCTGCGTCATGGGGTCCACACGCCTGCGCACGTACACCGGATCGGCGACCGCCGCCGGCTGCGACGTCGTACCCGCGGCGGTGTTCGAGGCGAAGTAGTACTTGTTGACGGACATGTAGTTGCGCTGGAAGTCCGACTGCCCCATGACGACGCCCGGGGGCAGCGAGTCGATGCGCCACTGCTTGGTCTTCTTGTCCAGCGCGAGGTGCAGCGGCGCACTGTAGTGGCCGCTCGCGGGTGCGTACGACTGCTGCGAGTCCACCCTCGCGACCTTGGTGCCGGTCAGCGTGTACGACACCTCGTCGGACTGCTCGCGACCGTTCGTGTGATGGACGTCGGCACCCGGCCCGTCCGTGAGCACCATGGTGGACAGCCCCGGCTGCCAGGTCTTGGAGGCCTCGGCTGTCAGGTACTGCCGCGCCGTCGAGTAGTTCGGATCGTCGCTGGTCAGCGCCTCGAGGAAGCCCGACACGATCTCCACTGGCTGCGCGTTGTCCTGCGGCGGCATGGCGAAGACCCGCACCTGTGTGTCCTGCTGCGGCGTGGAGTCGACGCCGCGCAGATCCCCGCTGTCGGGCATCGAGGCACACCCCGCCAGCAGTACGACGCCACAGGCGCCGTACGCCACCGCGCGCGCCCGTCTGCGCCGGGCACCCCCCTCGCGGTCAGCGCCCACGGAATGCCTCCCCTTGCCTCGTCGAGTCCTCCGCAGCGGCGTCCGGACGGCTCGCGGTCTCATTCCGGGCCCCGTCCGCGCGGGGCGTCTCGTCCTGTCGCCACGCGCCCGAGGCGGGGCCGGGCACCACGCGCGCGCCGTTGCCCGGCAAGGCCGTGGGATCGGCCGTGGGGGCCACGCCGGCCAGCCTGGGTGCAATGGGCGGTATCTGGTCCCCGAGGGGCTGTGCGGGCACGGTGGCGGGCTTGTCGGCCCCTCCGCGCGGCAGCCCGGCGTCGTTGAGTCCGCGGTTGCGCCGCGAGTCCTTGGGCTCCAGCGGTATCGGCGAGCCCCGCAGCGGTTCGTCCGCCGTCCTGGGCAGCGTCAGCCGGAACTGCGAGCCGCCGCCCGGTTCGCCCCAGGCCTGCAGCCAGCCGCCGTGCAGCCGCGCGTCCTCCAGGGCGATCGACAGCCCGAGGCCCGTACCGCCGGTGGTACGCGCGCGTGCCGGGTCGGCCCGCCAGAAGCGGCTGAACACGCGCGTGGCCTCGCCCGGCTTGAGCCCGACGCCGTAGTCGCGCACCGCGACCGCGACCGCGCCGCCCGCCGCGGCGAGCTTGACGACGACGTCCTTGCCCTCGCCGTGCTCCACGGCGTTGACGACAAGGTTGCGCAGAACGCGCTCCACGCGCCGGGCGTCCGCCTCGGCGACGACGGGCTGCTGGTCGCCCAGCACGCGTATGTGCGTGCCCTTGCGCTCGGCGAGCGGCTCGGCTCCGCTGACGACCCGCCGTACGACCTCGCGCAGGTCTATCGGCTCGGCCTCCAGGGCCGCCGCACCCGCGTCGAACCGGCTGATCTCCAGCAGGTCCGCGAGCAGCGACTCGAACCGGTCCAGCTGGTCGGCGAGCAGCTCGGCCGACCGCGCGGTCACCGGATCGAAGTCCTCGCGCGCCTCATGGATGACGTCCGCGGCCATCCGTACGGTCGTCAGCGGCGTCCGCAGCTCGTGCGACACGTCGGACACGAACCGCCGCTGCATCCGCGACAGGTCCTCCAGCTGCTGGATCTTCAACTGCAGGTTCTGCGCCATCTTGTTGAAGGCCTCGCCCAGGCGCGCGATGTCGTCCTCGCCGGTGACCTTCATCCGCTCCTGGAGCTTGCCCGCGGACAGCCGCTCGGCGATCCCGGCCGCCATCCGCACGGGCGTGACGACCTGTCGTACAACCAGCCAGGCGATGGCTCCGAGGAGTACGACGACGAAGAGCCCGGCGGTCGCGAGCGTGCCCTTGACCAGGCTGAGCGACTTCTCCTCCTGGGTGAGCGGGAAGAGGTAGTAGAGCTGGTACGGGTCGCCGTTCGGGTCGTTGACCTGCTTGCCGATGACCAGCGCGGGCTGCGACTCCTTGTCGCTGTCCTTGTAGACGATCCGCGTGTAGCTCTGCGCGGCCGTCGTGCTCTCGTTGATCCGCGCGCGCAGGTCCTCGGGGACGCTGGACGTCGGGTCGACCCAGCCGGAGGCGCGCGGTCCGCGCCCGCCCCCACTGTTGTCGCCCGCGGGCAGCGTCACCACGTCGAAGGCGCCCTGGCCACCGCTGGAGAGGGACTCGACGAGGTCGCTCATCCACGGGGTGAGGTTCTGCGACTGCCGCCCGTCGGTCGAGTCGGCGGTGTCACCCGTGCCGGCCCCGGCCCCCGCCTCGTCGGCCTTCTGCTTGGCCACCGCGAACCCGCCGGTGGCCTGGCTCTGGGAGGCCTTCACCTTGGCGTCCAGCAGACCGTTGCGCACCTGCCCGATGACGACGAAGCCCAGCAGCAGCACGACGCCCAGCGACATCAGCAGCGTGGTGACGACGACCTTGAGCTGGATGTTGCGCCGCCACAGCCGCATGACGGGCAGCAACGGCCGGCGCACCCAGCGCATGAACAGCCGCAGCACCGGGCTGCCCTGGACCCCGCCCTGCAGCAGCCCGCCCTCCAGCAGACGCTGCCAACGCGAGCCCGCCGGCTTCCGGCCGACAGGCCGCCCCGCGCGGGCCCCTGCCGGCCCCGACGCCGAAGCGGCACTGTCACCGGTCATGTCAGCTCGGTCCTGCCTTGTATCCGACGCCGCGGACGGTCACCACGATCTCCGGGCGCTCCGGGTCCTTCTCCACCTTGGAACGCAGCCGCTGCACGTGAACATTCACAAGCCGGGTATCGGCCGCGTGCCGGTAACCCCACACCTGCTCGAGGAGCACCTCACGGGTGAACACCTGCCACGGCTTGCGCGCGAGCGCCACCAGCAGGTCGAACTCCAGCGGCGTCAGCGCGATCGACTGCCCGTCCCGCTTCACGGAGTGCCCGGCCACATCGATCACGAGGTCACCGATGGCCAACTGCTCCGGCGCCGGCTCCTCGGACCTCCTGAGCCGCGCCCTGATCCGGGCCACGAGCTCCTTCGGCTTGAACGGCTTGACGATGTAGTCGTCGGCGCCGCTCTCCAGCCCCACCACCACATCGACGGTGTCGCTCTTCGCCGTGAGCATCACGATCGGCACACCCGACTCGGCCCTGATCAGGCGGCACACCTCGATGCCGTCCCGCCCGGGCAGCATCAGGTCGAGCAGCACCAGATCGGGCTTGCTCTCCCGGAATGCGGCCAACGCCTTGTCACCGTCGGCTACGAAAGACGGCTCAAAACCTTCACCACGCAGCACGATGCCGAGCATCTCGGCAAGTGCGGTGTCGTCGTCGACGACAAGGACTCGTCCCTTCATAAACGACATCATCCCATTCTCATAACGGTGGCGAAGGTGCAGGTGAGCAGCGTCACTGGCCCGTGACGATAGTCGTACTCGACCGTCACTGTCTGCCCCTGTCCCGCGACGTCGGTGTCGGCAACGGCTGTCAGCTACCCAGGGTAGGCGCACCCTGACCATGCGACAGGGCCACCGGCTTCCGGCCGATCAGCCGATCGACACCTGACGCGACCGCGCGCACAGCTCCGCCAGGGCCTCCGCCGTCACCGGCGAAACAGCGCCCTCCTCCGTGACGATCGCGGTCACCAGCTCGGGCGGCGTCACGTCGAACGCCGGGTTGTACGCCTGCGTCCCCAGCGGCGCCACCGGAATCCCGCCCCCGGCCTCCGCGCCCGCGACCGGCACCTGAGGCGCGACGATCTCGGTCACCTCGTGCCCAGCACGCTGCTCGACCTCGATCGAAGCCCCGTCCGGGGTGTCCGGGTCCACCGTCGTCACCGGCGCCACCACGATGAACGGCACATGGTGGTACCGCGCCAGCACGGCAAGCGGGTAACTCCCCACCTTGTTCGCCACCGACCCGTCGGCCGCGATCCGATCCGCCCCGATCAGCACCGCGTCCACCTCACCGGCCGCGAAGAGCGAACCCGCCGCGTTGTCCGTGAGCAGGGTGTACGCCATCCCGCTGCGCGCCGCCTCGTACGCCGTCAGCCGAGCGCCCTGCAACAACGGCCGCGTCTCGTCCACCCACAGCCGCCGCAGCCGCCCCGCCCGGTGCGCCGCCAGCGCCACCGCGAACGCCGTCCCCTCGCCGCCCGACACCAGCGACCCGGTGTTGCAGTGCGTCAGGATCCGGTGCCCGCCCCCGGGCAGCAGCTCGTCCAGCAGGGCCAGTCCGCGCGCCGCCATCCGGCCACTCGCCTCGGCGTCCTCCAGGTGCAGCCGCCGCGCCGCCTCCAGCGCCGCCGCCGCGGCCCGCCCGCCGTCGCCACTCTTGGTGAACTCGGCCCGGTGCGCGGCCTGTGCCCTGCGCACCCCCACACCGAGATTCACCGCGGTGGGCCGGGCACCCGCCAGCACGGCCGCCGCCTCGTCCACGTCGAACCCACGCGCGGCGGCGAGCGCGACCCCGTACGCCCCCGCGATGCCGAGCAGCGGCGCCCCGCGCACGGCGAGCGAACGGATCGCCTCCACCAGCGCGGACGCGTCCGTACAGACCAGTTCGACCTCCTCGGCCGGCAGCCTCGTCTGGTCCAGCAGGACCAGTACGGGGCCCTCGGGTGGCTCCTCCCAACGGATCGCCGGTATCTCGGTCGGCCTGCTGTCCTCGCCGGTTTGCGCGTGCTGATCAGCCATGCGGTCAGTCTGCCCCTTGTACGGCGGACAATTGAAGGTGTGCAGCCCATACCGCGGCCGGTACCTCCGCCATCACCCCATGGCACGATGGCTGCCAACCTGCCGCCGCGCCCGCGGACGGGCACCGTGAAGGAGCGACGATGAAAGACACTCCGGGCTGGGCCTCGCCCGGATCTGCCCCGTCCGACGGACAGGAGCCCGGCGCGTCCGGCCCCGCCGAGCCCACCGATCGTCCAGACGCCACGGAACCCGCCGACCAGCCGGGCACGGACCCGCAGGACCCAGGCGTGAACTGGTCCAAGGAGCAACCGCCGGCCGGACAGTGGTCCGCGCCCACCAGCCCCGCGAGCCTCGGCCAGGCCCCGCCGCCACCGCCCGGCCCCGGCTGGGGCACCCGGCCTCCCGGCGGCCCCAACGGCCCCGGTGGATACGGCGGTTACGGTGCCCAAGGCGGCTGGGGCGGCGCCTGGGGCGGTCCGCCGCCCGCGGCCAAGCCCGGCGTGATCCCGCTCCGCCCGCTCGGCGTGGGCGAGATCCTCGACGGCGCCGTCTCCACCATGCGCACCTACTGGCGCACGGTCCTCGGCATCTCGCTGACCGTCGCGGTCGTCACGGAAATCGTCGTCATCCTCCTCCAGGGCCTGGTCCTCAACGACAGCGCCAGCAGCGAGGCCCTCAACGACCCGAGCGCCAGCCTCAGCGAGGTGAGCCGCGCCCTCACCGACGCCATGGTCGGCCTCGGCGTCGTCTCCCTCATCACCCTCGTCGGCCAGGTCGTCGCGACCGCCATGCTCACGACCGTCACCAGCCGCGCCGTCCTCGGCAAGTCCGTCACCACCGGCGAGGCCTGGCGCGACGCCCGGCCGCAGGTGTTCAGGCTGTTCGGCCTGATCTTCCTGCTGATGTTCATCGTGATCGGCATCGTCCTCGGCGGCACGCTGCCGGGCATCCTCGTGGCGCTCTCCGGATCCGGCGGTGCGGGTGCCGCACTCGCCGTCCTGGGCGGCCTCGGAGCCGGTGTCGTCGCCCTGTGGCTGATGATCCGCTTCTCCCTCGCCTCGCCCGCCCTGATGCTGGAGAAGCAGGGCATCACGAGGTCGATGAGCCGCTCCGTGAAGTTGGTCCGCGGCTCCTGGTGGCGGATCTTCGGCATCCAGCTGCTCGCCACGGTCATCGCGAACATCGTCGCGTCGATCGTGGTCATCCCCTTCACGCTCATCGCCGCCGCCTTCAGCGGGGACGGCGTCGTCGGCTTCTTCAACGGCGCGAGCAGCGGCCTCGGTTGGACCTTCCTCATCATCAGCGGGGTCGGATCGGTGATCGGCTCCATGGTCACGTTCCCGATCACGGCCGGCGTCACCGTGCTCCTCTACATCGACCAGCGCATCCGCCGCGAGGCCCTCGACCTCGACCTGGCCCGCGCCGCCGGTGTCCAGGACTACGGCACCGACAGCGGTTCGGGGAGCTGATGCGGTGAGTCCCACGGGGGGAGTTCTCACAACGGCACTGCCGCGCGCCGCCGAGTCGGCCGTACGGACCCTGCTGCGCGTCGGCGACACCGCCGTACTGTCACTGGCGCGCTCCGGCGACGAACCGCCGGTGACGATCCCGCGCGACCCCGCGCGGGAGGCGGCCCGGCGTGAGCTGTCCAAGCACATGTACCACGAGAACGACCCCAGCCTGTTCCAGCGCGCCCTGAACGCCTTCTGGGACTGGGTCGACAAACTCTTCGGCACGGCCGCCTCCGCGACGCCCGGAGGCACACTCGGGCTGGTCGTCGTCATCGTGGCCGTCCTCGCGGTGCTGGGAGCGCTGTGGTGGCGCCTGGGCACCCCGCGCCACGAACCCTCCTCCGCCGCCGCCCTGTTCGACGACCGTCCCCGCAGCGCCGCCGAACACCGCGCCGCCGCCGAGGCACACGCCGCCCAGGGCCACTGGAACCAGGCCGTCCAGGAACGCATGCGCGCCATCGTCCGCTCCCTGGAGGAACGCGCCCTCCTGGACGCCCGCCCCGGCCGCACCGCCGACGAGGCGGCCGCCGAAGCGGGCCGCGCGCTCCCCTCGCACCTGGACCGACTGCGCACCGCCGCCCGGGACTTCGACGACGTGACATACGGCGGCCGCAGGGCGAGCGAGACGTCGTACCACCGCATCGCCGAACTCGACCGCGACCTCGAACGCACCAAGCCCCAGCTCGCGAGCAGCACCCCCAGCACGGCCCACAGCGCCCGCCAGGGAGCCGCCGAGTGACCGCCGAGGCCACGCTCCCGGCCACCTCGGCCTCGCCCACCGCCCGCCAGGTCTGGACCCGCGCGCGAGGCATCGCCCTCGCCGTCGTCCTCCTGCTGGCCGCGGCCGTCGTCATCGCCTTGGTCCGCTCCGACACGCGACACGGCGACCTCGACCCGCGCTCCGTCGACCCCTACGGCAGCCGTGCCGTCGCCGAACTCCTCGCCGACCGCGGCGTGTCCACGCGCGTGGTCACCACCCTGGACGAGGCCCGCGCCGCGGCCGCCCCGGACACCACCCTCCTGGTGGCCGTCCCCGACCTGTTGACGAGCCGTCAACAGTCCGGCCTGCACTCCGCGATCACCGACTCCGGCGGACGCACCGTCCTCGTCGCCCCCGGCAGCTCGTCCGTCGAGAAACTCGTCCCCGGCGTCACCGCCGACCCCGCCACCAGCTTCGACTCGACGCTCGCCCCCGCCTGCCGGCTCCCGGCCGCCCAGCGCGCGGGCACCGCCGACACGGGCGGCATCCGCTACACCACCACCCACCTCGACGCCGACAAGTGCTACCCCAGTGAGCGCCTGGCCACCCTCCTGCGCATCCCCCAGACCTCCGGAGACGGCGACACCATCGTCCTCGGCGCGCCCGACATCCTCTTCAACGACCGCCTCGACGAGCAGGGCAACGCCTCGCTCGCCCTCCAACTCCTCGGCTCCCGCCCCCATCTGGTCTGGTACCTCCCCTCGCTCTCCGACATCTCGGCCACCGGCTCGGGCGACGAGAAGAGCTTCTTCGACCTGCTCCCCGACGGCTGGATCTGGGGAACAGCACAGCTCTTCCTCGCGGCAGCCCTCGCCGCTCTCTGGCGGGCACGCCGACTCGGCCCCCTCGTACCCGAAAAACTCCCCGTGGCGATCCGCGCCTCCGAAACCGTCGAAGGCCGCGCCCGCCTCTACCGCAAATCCAACGCCCGCGACCGCGCGGCCGCCGCTCTCCGCTCCACCACCCGCACCCGCCTCGCCCCCCTCGCCGGCGTCCCCGTCTCCCAGGCGCACGCGCCCGAGACCCTGCTCCCCGCCCTGTCCGCCCACCTCCACGGCGACGGCCAGGCCCTGCACCCCCTCCTCTTCGGCCCGCCGCCCGGCGACGACGCGGCCCTCATCGCCCTCGCCGACCAACTCGACGCCCTCGAAAGAGAGGTACGCCGTCCATGATGGCCCCGACCACTGACAACGCCGGGAACACCGGGGACCCGGGCCAGGCCCGAGCCTCCCTGGAGGCCCTGCGCGCCGAGATCGCCAAAGCCGTGGTCGGCCAGGACCCCGCAGTCACCGGCCTCGTCGTCGCCCTCCTCTGCCGCGGACACGTTCTCCTTGAAGGAGTCCCCGGAGTCGCCAAAACGTTGCTCGTCCGCGCCCTCGCATCCGCACTCGAACTCGACACGAAGCGAGTGCAGTTCACCCCGGACCTGATGCCGAGCGACATCACGGGCTCCCTGGTCTACGACGCCCGCACCGCCGAGTTCTCCTTCCAGCCCGGCCCGGTCTTCACCAACCTCCTCCTCGCCGACGAGATCAACCGGACCCCGCCCAAGACCCAGTCCTCCCTCCTGGAGGCCATGGAGGAACGCCAGGTCACGGTCGACGGCACCTCCCGCCCGCTCCCCGACCCGTTCCTGGTCGCCGCGACCCAGAACCCGGTCGAGTACGAGGGCACGTACCCCCTCCCCGAAGCCCAACTCGACCGCTTCCTCCTCAAACTGACGATCCCTCTCCCCTCCCGCCAGGACGAGATCGACGTCCTCACCCGCCACGCCGAGGGCTTCAACCCGCGCGACCTGCGCGCCGCCGGCGTACGACCGGTCGCCGGCCCCGCCGACCTCGAAGCGGCCCGCGCCGCCGTCGCGAAAACCACGGTCTCCCCCGAGATCACCGCCTACGTGGTCGACATCTGCCGCGCCACCCGCGAGTCCCCGTCCCTCACCCTGGGCGTCTCTCCCCGTGGCGCGACCGCCCTCCTGGCCACCTCACGCGCGTGGGCGTGGCTCACGGGCCGCGACTACGTCATCCCGGACGACGTGAAGGCCCTGGCCCTCCCTTCCCTCCGCCACCGCGTACAGCTCCGCCCGGAGGCCGAAATGGAGGGCGTGACGGCCGACTCGGTCATCAACGCGATCCTCGCCCACGTCCCCGTCCCCCGCTGATGGCCCTCACCGGACGCGCCGCACTCCTGGCGGCTCTGGGCTCAATCCCGGTCGGCATCTGGGGCCCGAGCTGGACGGGCATGCTCGTCGTGAACGCGCCCCTGGCCGTGGCCTGCGCCTGCGACTTCGCCCTCGCGGCACCAGTACGACGCCTCGGCCTGACCCGCTCCGGCGACACCTCCGCCCGCCTGGGCGAGGCCGCCGACGTGACCCTGACAGTCACCAACCCGTCCGCTCGCCCGCTACGCGCGCGCGTGCGCGACGCGTGGCCGCCGAGCAGCTGGCAACCCGGCACCGAGGTCGAAGCATCCCGCCATCGCCTCACGGTCCCCGCAGGCGAACGCCGCCGCCTCACCACCCGCCTACGCCCCACCCGCCGCGGCGACCGGCAGGCAGACCGCGTCACGATCCGCTCATACGGCCCCCTCGGTCTCTTCTCCCGCCAGGGCACCCACAAGGTCCCCTGGACGGTACGCGTCCTGCCGCCCTTCACCAGCCGCAAACACCTCCCCTCCAAGCTCGCCCGCCTCCGCGAACTCGACGGCCGCACCAGCGTCCTCATCCGCGGCGAAGGCACGGAATTCGACAGCCTCCGCGAGTACGTCCCCGGCGACGACACCCGCTCCATCGACTGGCGCGCAACGGCCCGCCAGTCCACGGTCGCCGTACGCACCTGGCGCCCCGAGCGCGACCGCCACATCCTGGTCGTCCTCGACACCGGCCGCACCGCCGCGGGCCGCGTCGGCGACGCCCCACGCCTCGACGCCTCCATGGACGCGGCCCTGCTCCTGGCCGCCCTCGCCTCCCGCGCCGGCGACCGCGTAGACCTCCTCGCATACGACCGCCGGGTACGCGCCCTCGTCCAGGGCCGCACGGCACGTGACGTACTCCCGTCCCTGGTCAACGCGATGGCAACCCTGGAACCCGAACTGGTCGAGCTGGACGCCCGCAGCCTCACTGCCACAGCCCTCCGTACGACCCCTCGCCGCTCCCTGATCGTCCTGCTCACGAGCCTCGACACGGCCCCCGTGGAGGAAGGCCTCCTCCCCGTTCTCTCTCAACTCACCCAGCGCCACACAGTCCTGGTGGCCTCGGTGGCGGACCCATTCATCGCACGCATGGCAAAGGCTCGTGGAAACACCGACGCGGTGTACGAGGCCGCAGCAGCAGCCCAGGCCCAGAGCGAACGCCACCGCACCGCGGAACAACTCCGCCGCCACGGGGTTACGGTCGTCGACGAGACGCCGGACGAATTGGCACCGGCGCTGGCGGACGCGTATCTCGCACTGAAGACGGCGGGTCGCCTGTAATCAGGCGGCCCGTTAGGGCCCTTAAATTAGGGCCTTTAAACGCAGCCTTAAACGCAGAAAACCCCCGTACCAATTATCGGTACGGGGGTTTTCTCAAAATTTGTTCGGCGGCGTCCTACTCTCCCACAGGGTCCCCCCTGCAGTACCATCGGCGCTGTAAGGCTTAGCTTCCGGGTTCGGAATGTAACCGGGCGTTTCCCTCACGCTATAACCACCGAAACACTATGAAACTCGACCGGAAAACAACACGGTCGTTGCCTCAGAACTAACACAGTGGACGCGAGCAAATATGGACAAGCCCTCGGCCTATTAGTACCGGTCACCTCCAGCAGTTACCTGCCTTCCAGATCCGGCCTATCAACCCAGTCGTCTACTGGGAGCCTTACCCCATCAAGTGGGTGGGAATACTCATCTCGAAGCAGGCTTCCCGCTTAGATGCTTTCAGCGGTTATCCCTCCCGAACGTAGCCAACCAGCCATGCCCTTGGCAGAACAACTGGCACACCAGAGGTTCGTCCGTCCCGGTCCTCTCGTACTAGGGACAGCCCTTCTCAATATTCCTGCGCGCGCAGCGGATAGGGACCGAACTGTCTCACGACGTTCTAAACCCAGCTCGCGTACCGCTTTAATGGGCGAACAGCCCAACCCTTGGGACCGACTCCAGCCCCAGGATGCGACGAGCCGACATCGAGGTGCCAAACCATCCCGTCGATATGGACTCTTGGGGAAGATCAGCCTGTTATCCCCGGGGTACCTTTTATCCGTTGAGCGACGGCGCTTCCACAAGCCACCGCCGGATCACTAGTCCCGACTTTCGTCCCTGCTCGACCCGTCGGTCTCACAGTCAAGCTCCCTTGTGCACTTACACTCAACACCTGATTGCCAACCAGGCTGAGGGAACCTTTGGGCGCCTCCGTTACTCTTTAGGAGGCAACCGCCCCAGTTAAACTACCCATCAGACACTGTCCCTGATCCGGATCACGGACCCAGGTTAGACATCCAGCACGACCAGACTGGTATTTCAACGACGACTCCCCCGAACTGGCGTCCGGAGTTCACAGTCTCCCAGCTATCCTACACAAGCCGAACCGAACACCAATATCAAACTGTAGTAAAGGTCCCGGGGTCTTTCCGTCCTGCTGCGCGAAACGAGCATCTTTACTCGTAGTGCAATTTCACCGGGCCTATGGTTGAGACAGTCGAGAAGTCGTTACGCCATTCGTGCAGGTCGGAACTTACCCGACAAGGAATTTCGCTACCTTAGGATGGTTATAGTTACCACCGCCGTTTACTGGCGCTTAAGTTCTCAGCTTCGCCACACCGAAATGTGACTAACCGGTCCCCTTAACGTTCCAGCACCGGGCAGGCGTCAGTCCGTATACATCGCCTTACGGCTTCGCACGGACCTGTGTTTTTAGTAAACAGTCGCTTCTCGCTGGTCTCTGCGGCCACCCCCAGCTCAGAGTGCAAGACTCATCACCGGTGATGGCCCCCCTTCTCCCGAAGTTACGGGGGCATTTTGCCGAGTTCCTTAACCATAGTTCACCCGAACGCCTCGGTATTCTCTACCTGACCACCTGAGTCGGTTTAGGGTACGGGCCGCCATGAAACTCGCTAGAGGCTTTTCTCGACAGCATAGGATCATCCACTTCACCACAATCGGCTCGGCATCAGGTCTCACCCCATGTGAGTGGCGGATTTGCCTACCACTCGGGCTACACCCTTACCCCGGGACAACCACCGCCCGGGCTGGACTACCTTCCTGCGTCACCCCATCACTCACCTACTACAGGTCTGGTCCGTCGGCTCCACCACTCCCCTTCACCCGAAGGCTCCGGGGCGGCTTCACGGACTTAGCATCGCCTGGTTCGATGTTTGACGCTTCACAGCGGGTACCGGAATATCAACCGGTTATCCATCGACTACGCCTGTCGGCCTCGCCTTAGGTCCCGACTTACCCTGGGCAGATCAGCTTGACCCAGGAACCCTTAGTCAATCGGCGCACACGTTTCCCACGTGTGAATCGCTACTCATGCCTGCATTCTCACTCGTCAACCGTCCACAACTCGCTTCCGCGGCTGCTTCACCCGGCAGACGACGCTCCCCTACCCATCACAGCCTCCGTTGGGAGTATTGCTGCAATGACACGACTTCGGCGGTACGCTTGAGCCCCGCTACATTGTCGGCGCGGAATCACTAGACCAGTGAGCTATTACGCACTCTTTCAAGGGTGGCTGCTTCTAAGCCAACCTCCTGGTTGTCTGTGCGACTCCACATCCTTTCCCACTTAGCGTACGCTTAGGGGCCTTAGTCGATGCTCTGGGCTGTTTCCCTCTCGACCATGGAGCTTATCCCCCACAGTCTCACTGCCGCGCTCTCACTTACCGGCATTCGGAGTTTGGCTAAGGTCAGTAACCCGGTAGGGCCCATCGCCTATCCAGTGCTCTACCTCCGGCAAGAAACACACGACGCTGCACCTAAATGCATTTCGGGGAGAACCAGCTATCACGGAGTTTGATTGGCCTTTCACCCCTAACCACAGGTCATCCCCCAGGTTTTCAACCCTGGTGGGTTCGGTCCTCCACGAAGTCTTACCTCCGCTTCAACCTGCCCATGGCTAGATCACTCCGCTTCGGGTCTTGAGCGTGCTACTAAAACGCCCTGTTCGGACTCGCTTTCGCTACGGCTACCCCACCCGGGTTAACCTCGCAACACACCGCAAACTCGCAGGCTCATTCTTCAAAAGGCACGCAGTCACGAGGCAAGCACAAGTGCTCGCCCGACGCTCCCACGGCTTGTAGGCACACGGTTTCAGGTACTATTTCACTCCGCTCCCGCGGTACTTTTCACCATTCCCTCACGGTACTATCCGCTATCGGTCACCAGGGAATATTTAGGCTTAGCGGGTGGTCCCGCCAGATTCACACGGGATTTCTCGGGCCCCGTGCTACTTGGGTGTCTCTCAAACGAGCCGCTGACGTTTCGACTACGGGGGTCTTACCCTCTACGCCGGACCTTTCGCATGTCCTTCGCCTACATCAACGGTTTCTGACTCGCCTCACAGCCGGCAGACTGTGAAAGAGAGATCCCACAACCCCGTATACGCAACCCCTGCCGGGTCTCACACGCATACGGTTTGGCCTCATCCGGTTTCGCTCGCCACTACTCCCGGAATCACGGTTGTTTTCTCTTCCTGCGGGTACTGAGATGTTTCACTTCCCCGCGTTCCCTCCACTTGCCCTATGTGTTCAGGCAAGGGTGACAGCCCATGACGACTGCCGGGTTTCCCCATTCGGACACCCCCGGATCAAAGCCTGGTTGACGACTCCCCGGGGCCTATCGTGGCCTCCCACGTCCTTCATCGGTTCCTGGTGCCAAGGCATCCACCGTGCGCCCTTAAAAACTTGGCCACAGATGCTCGCGTCCACTGTGCAGTTCTCAAACAACGACCAGTCGCCCATCACCCCAAGCCATCGGCTCGAGTTCACTGGGGCCGGCGTCGAGGGAATTCATTCCCTCAGACACCCAACAGCGTGCCCGGACCGGTCCCGCCCGGAGATCATGCTTTCCACGCCCCCGAGAGGGCAGTACTCACAGCCTCCGACCCGTGAACCGGACCGAATAATCAACGTTCCACCCATGAGCAACCGTGCAAGACATTTGCCTGCAGTCGGCTATTGCTCCTTAGAAAGGAGGTGATCCAGCCGCACCTTCCGGTACGGCTACCTTGTTACGACTTCGTCCCAATCGCCAGTCCCACCTTCGACAGCTCCCTCCCACAAGGGGTTGGGCCACCGGCTTCGGGTGTTACCGACTTTCGTGACGTGACGGGCGGTGTGTACAAGGCCCGGGAACGTATTCACCGCAGCACTGCTGATCTGCGATTACTAGCAACTCCGACTTCATGGGGTCGAGTTGCAGACCCCAATCCGAACTGAGACCGGCTTTTTGAGATTCGCTCCACCTCACGGTATCGCAGCTCATTGTACCGGCCATTGTAGCACGTGTGCAGCCCAAGACATAAGGGGCATGATGACTTGACGTCGTCCCCACCTTCCTCCGAGTTGACCCCGGCGGTCTCCTGTGAGTCCCCATCACCCCGAAGGGCATGCTGGCAACACAGAACAAGGGTTGCGCTCGTTGCGGGACTTAACCCAACATCTCACGACACGAGCTGACGACAGCCATGCACCACCTGTACACCGACCACAAGGGGGCGACCATCTCTGGCCGTTTCCGGTGTATGTCAAGCCTTGGTAAGGTTCTTCGCGTTGCGTCGAATTAAGCCACATGCTCCGCTGCTTGTGCGGGCCCCCGTCAATTCCTTTGAGTTTTAGCCTTGCGGCCGTACTCCCCAGGCGGGGAACTTAATGCGTTAGCTGCGGCACCGACGACGTGGAATGTCGCCAACACCTAGTTCCCACCGTTTACGGCGTGGACTACCAGGGTATCTAATCCTGTTCGCTCCCCACGCTTTCGCTCCTCAGCGTCAGTAATGGCCCAGAGATCCGCCTTCGCCACCGGTGTTCCTCCTGATATCTGCGCATTTCACCGCTACACCAGGAATTCCGATCTCCCCTACCACACTCTAGCTAGCCCGTATCGAATGCAGAACCGGGGTTAAGCCCCGGTCTTTCACACCCGACGTGACAAGCCGCCTACGAGCTCTTTACGCCCAATAATTCCGGACAACGCTTGCGCCCTACGTATTACCGCGGCTGCTGGCACGTAGTTAGCCGGCGCTTCTTCTGCAGGTACCGTCACTTGCGCTTCTTCCCTGCTGAAAGAGGTTTACAACCCGAAGGCCGTCATCCCTCACGCGGCGTCGCTGCATCAGGCTTCCGCCCATTGTGCAATATTCCCCACTGCTGCCTCCCGTAGGAGTCTGGGCCGTGTCTCAGTCCCAGTGTGGCCGGTCGCCCTCTCAGGCCGGCTACCCGTCGTCGCCTTGGTGAGCCGTTACCTCACCAACAAGCTGATAGGCCGCGGGCTCATCCTTCACCGCCGGAGCTTTCAACCCCCACAGATGCCTGCAGGAGTGATATCCGGTATTAGACCCCGTTTCCAGGGCTTGTCCCAGAGTGAAGGGCAGATTGCCCACGTGTTACTCACCCGTTCGCCACTAATCCCCACCGAAGTGGTTCATCGTTCGACTTGCATGTGTTAAGCACGCCGCCAGCGTTCGTCCTGAGCCAGGATCAAACTCTCCGTGAATGTTTTCCCGTCATCGGGATTACACACACGAGAGCGGAACCACCGGAGGAATGATCCGGCAGTTCACAGCGTCCTCGCTGTGTTTTGTTTCAAAGGAACCTCGTCCCGACCAAGACGATCGGAGACGGGGTATCAACATATCTGGCGTTGATTTTTGGCACGCTGTTGAGTTCTCAAGGAACGGACGCTTCCTTTGTACTCACCCTCGCGGGCTTTCCTCCGGGCTTCCCTTCGGTCTTGCGTTTCCGACTCTATCAGATCCTTTTCCGATCCGATTTCCTCGGTGCTTTCCAGGTTCCCGCTTTTGTTTCGCGGTTTCCTTTCCGGCGGTTCCGACTTTATCAGAAGTTCTGAGCCGGTCTGACCGGCCGCTCATTTCCGATTCATCGGGAGGTGGCTTCTTCGAAATCGACGTTTCGAGAAGCAGACAGACACTCACTGCTGCCGAACGGACAGGATCCGGTTCCAGGCAACTGTTCGAATCTACCTCCCCGCTTGGTCCGTGTCAACGATCCCTGCGGGGCGAAGGAGAGACTAACAGCTCAGCAGGCGTGTCCGCACATCAGGCGGCAGTCGGCACTGTGGCACTGCGCTCGGCCGCCTCGACGTCACCCGTCTCGCCGGTGCGTGCCGCACGGCCGCCCAGGACGAAGACGTATGCGAGAAAGGCCAGCTCGGCGGTGACTCCGATGCCTATGCGGGCCCATGTGGGCAGGCCCGACGGGGTGACAAAGCCTTCGATGGCGCCGGAGACGAAAAGGACAAGGGCGAGACCGATCGCCATGCCGATCGCGGCTCGACCCTCCTCGGCGAGGGCGGTGCGCCGGGAGCGTGGGCCCGGGTCGATGACCGTCCAGCCGAGGCGCAGTCCCGTGCCGGCGGCCACGAAGACCGCGGTCAGTTCGAGCAGGCCGTGCGGGAGGACGAGGCCCAGGAAGGTGTCGAGGCGGCCGGCCGAGGACATCAGGCCGAAGCCGACGCCGAGGTTGAGCATGTTCTGGAAGAGGATCCAGAGCACGGGCAGGCCCAGGAAGACGCCCAGGATGAGGCACTGGGCGGCGGCCCAGGCGTTGTTCGTCCACACCTGGGCGGCGAAGGAGGCCGCTGGGTGGCTCGAGTAGTACGTCTCGTACTGGCCCCCTGGGCGCGTGAGCTCACGTAGCTGGCTGGGGGCGGCGATGCTCGCCTGCACCTCGGGGTGGGTGCCGATCCACCAGCCCAGGATGACCGAGACGACCGTGGAGAGCAGTGCCGTGGGGACCCACCAGCGTCGGGATCTGTACACCGCGGCCGGGAAACCGTGGGTGAGGAAGCGTGTGACGTCTCGCCAGGAGGCACGTCGCGTTCCTGTTACCGCACTACGCGCGCGTGCGACGAGTTGGCTGAGTCGTCCGGTCAGCTGCGGATCGGGTGCGCTGGACTGGATCAGGGAGAGGTGGGTGGCCGTGCGCTGGTAGAGCGTGACGAGTTCGTCGGCCTCGGCACCGGTGAGACGGCGCTGGCGGCCGAGCAGTGCGTCGAGACGGTCCCACTCGGCCCGGTGGGCGGTGACGAAGACGTCGAGGTCCATCGGTTTGCCTGCTCCTCGGCTGATCGTCGGCGGCTCGTCGTGGGAGTCAGCTTGTCGTACTGGGGCGCGATGCGCTCTCAGCTTGGCAGACTGGCTGTTCGCAGGGCAGGCCAGGGGAAGGACGACGGGCGTGAGTGAGCTGGTGACGGGCGAGGCGGTGGCGCTGGAGTTGCGCCCCGCGAGGCTGCCCAGCAGGGCGCTTGCGATATTGCTCGACCTGATCGTGGCCATGGCCGTCTATATCGCCCTGACCATCGGGGTTGTCGCGGCCACGGCCTCCATGGACGACGCGGCACAGGTCGCGGTGTCGATCGCGACCTTCGTGCTGGTCCTGGTCGGCGGACCGATCGTGGTCGAGACGCTGAGCCATGGGCGGTCGCTCGGGAAACTGGCGTGCGGGCTGCGGGTCGTCCGGGACGACGGCGGCCCCATCCGGTTCCGGCATGCGCTGGTCCGCGGTGGGATCGGCGTTTTCGAGATCCTGATGACGTTCGGTGTCGTCGCGTGTATCGCCTCGCTCGTGTCGGCGCGCGGGCGGCGGCTCGGCGACGTGTTCGCCGGCACTCTCGTCGTACGCGAGCGGGTGCCGGTCGCGCGGACCGGTTTCCTGCCTCCTCCGCCGCCCTGGCTGGCCGGGCGGTTCACGGAGCTCGATCTGTCCGCCGTTCCCGACGGGTTGTGGCTCGCCGTCCGTCAGTATCTGGCGCGGATGCAGCAGTTGGATCCGCAGGTCGGCTGGGCCATGGCGGAGCGGCTCGCCTCGGATCTGTCGGCTCGGACGGGCACGCCGGTTCCGCAGGGGGTTCCGCCGGCGGCGTATCTGGCGGCCGTGTTGCAGGAACGGCAAGCGCGGGAGGTACGGCGGGCCTTCGCGAAGGGTCCGGCGACGAGTGGGCCGGTACCTGTGGCTACGACGCCTGTGGCTACGGCACCCGTAGCCCCCGACCCCTTCGCTCCGGTGCCGTCAGTCACCGCGCCCGTGGCCGAGCCGCCCCACGCGCCGCTCCCCGCCCCGCAAGGCACCTCGCCGACCGCCCCCTCCCCCGCCGAGACCTCCAAGCCCCGCGGCACAACCGGGTTCGCGCCCCCGGCGTAGACAAAGCGCACCCGGTCGGCCCGCCCCTCGCCTCGCTCAGTCGAATACGGACGGCGGTGAGGCGAGGTCCTCCAGCTCGATGCCGGGTGCCGCGATGACGACGTCGCCGGCGATGTGCACCGCGTGCTGCTCGCCCGTGTCCAGGGCTGTGACCTGGTATTCGTCCACGGTCAGAGGGCCGTTGTCAGTGGCGTGTGTTTCGCTGTTCACCAGAGCCCAGGACTGGTCCACGGTGCGCGGGGCGAGGACGGGGTCTGTGAAAGCGACGAGGCGTACGCGGGTTGCCGAGGCGGAAGGGGTGAGGCGCAGGAGACGGCTGGTGGCGATGAGGAACGCGGGGGAGGTGCCGGTGAAGGCGTGGGCGCGGACATTGCCTTCGGTGGCATCGGCGCCGGTGGGGTCCGTGCGGACCCAGGTGACGCCGTCCAGGGCGGCGCCGCGCACCTGCCAGCCCGCGGCATGGAGTTCGAGGCGGATGGGGCGGCCGAGTTCGTCGAGGGCGAGGTCGACGGAGCCGCTGTGCTCGCCCGAAGGGGCGATGAGCTGGGAGACGTAACGCCAACCGGACGGGCCGGGGGCGCAGTGGAAGTGCTCTTCTGCGAGGGGGGTGTGATCGTGCGGATCGTGGAGCGAATAACGGCCGCGGGGCATGGGGGTCCTGGGTCTTGACGGGCCGGCCCGACCGAAGGGCCGCGGGGCCGAAGGGGCAGGCCCCCGACACGGGGGTGCGGGGGCCTGCCTCGGAGGAACTGCCGGTGGGGAGCGCGTCAGCGCACCGACGCGCTCGCCACGGGTGGTGCCGGACTACGGAGTGCCGGGCAACTGAATGCCGGACTGCGAGTACCGGACTGCTCAGTAGCGGTAGTGGTCCGACTTGTACGGGCCCTCGACCTTCACGCCGATGTAGGAGGCCTGCTCGGGGCGGAGCGTCGTCAGCTTCACGCCGAGCGAGTCCAGGTGGAGGCGGGCGACCTTCTCGTCCAGGTGCTTGGGCAGCGTGTACACGCCGATCGGGTACTCGGACTGCTTGGTGAACAGCTCGATCTGGGCCAGCGTCTGGTCCGCGAACGAGTTGGACATCACGAAGGACGGGTGACCGGTCGCGTTGCCCAGGTTCAGCAGGCGGCCCTCGGACAGCACGATGAGGACCTTGCCGTCGGGGAACTTCCAGGTGTGGACCTGCGGCTTGACCTCGTCCTTGACGATGCCGGGGATCTTCGCGAGGCCGGCCATGTCGATCTCGTTGTCGAAGTGACCGATGTTGCCGACGATCGCCTGGTGCTTCATCTTGGCCATGTCCGAGGCCATGATGATGTCCTTGTTGCCGGTCGTGGTGACGAAGATGTCGGCCTTGTCGATGACCTCGTCGAGCGTCGTGACCTGGTAGCCGTCCATCGCCGCCTGAAGGGCGCAGATCGGGTCGATCTCGGTGACGATGACGCGGGCGCCCTGGCCGCGCAGGGACTCCGCGCAGCCCTTACCCACGTCGCCGTAGCCACAGACGACCGCGGTCTTGCCGCCGATGAGGACGTCGGTGGCACGGTTGATGCCGTCGATCAGGGAGTGGCGGCAGCCGTACTTGTTGTCGAACTTCGACTTGGTGACGGCGTCGTTCACGTTGATCGCCGGGAACAGGAGGTCGCCGTCGCGCTGCATCTCGTACAGGCGGTGGACGCCGGTCGTGGTCTCCTCGGTCACGCCGCGGATCTCCGAGGCGAGCTGGGTCCACTTCTGCGAGCCCTCGGTGATGGTGCGGTTGAGGAGCTCGAGGATGACGCGGTGCTCCTCGTTCTCGGCGGTGTCGACCGAGGGGACCTTGCCGGCCTTCTCGTACTCGACGCCCTTGTGGACGAGGAGGGTGGCGTCGCCGCCGTCGTCCAGGATCATGTTCGGGCCGCCGGTGGGGCTGTTCGGCCAGGTCAGGGCCTGCTCCGTGCACCACCAGTACTCTTCCAGGGTCTCGCCCTTCCAGGCGAAGACGGGGACGCCCTGCGGGTTCTCGGGCGTGCCGTTGGGGCCGACCGCAATAGCGGCGGCGGCGTGGTCCTGGGTGGAGAAGATGTTGCAGGACACCCAGCGGACCTCGGCGCCCAGGGCGACCAGGGTCTCGATCAGGACGGCGGTCTGCACGGTCATGTGCAGCGAGCCCATGATCCGGGCGCCGGCCAGCGGCCGGGCGGCGGCGAACTCCTTGCGGATCGCCATCAGGCCGGGCATCTCGTGCTCGGCGAGGGTGATCTCCTTGCGGCCGAAGTCGGCCAGGGAGAGGTCGGCGACCTTGAAGTCCTGTCGGTTGTCGACAGTCGTCATTGCGAGCTGCTCCTCGGGGTTGGGGCGAGGTCGGGTACGGCTGTTCTGCGCGGCGGCGGATACAGGAGTGCCAGAAGAGGACACAGGCATGCCCGCGTGCGCGCAGCGCAGTCCGTCGGAGGCCCTCTCTCCCTCGGCCGGTCCGCGGTGGGACCGCCCGACCGCCATCAGCAGCGACGTCTGGCTCTGTTCCAAGCTACACCGGCCGACCCGGCCGCCCCCAGTCCGCCTTCGAACACATCGCGCCGATCGTGGTGCGCCGCGGGTGAAGGCAGGGAAGGGCGGGGACAGCGACAACAGGACACCGGCGAACGGGCGAACAGGAGGCAACAGACCAGCAGCAACCGGCACTTTCGCACCTTGCCGTACCGCTTCCGCCCGTACCTCTTCCGCCCGTGCCCCTTCCCCGTCCCCCTCCCGTTACCGCTCCCCTGTTACCGCTCCCCTGCGTGCCCCGCTGCCCCTCAGTGCCCCGCCGGATGCGGTGCCGGGCCTCCCGGCGTTGCCTCGCGGTCAGGGCCCTTCGCGGCCTCGGTCTCGCTGTAGATGTCGGGTTCGAGGTAGATCACGCGGGCGATGGGGACGGCCTCGCGGATGCGGGCCTCGGCGGCGTTGATCGCGGAGGCGACCTCGGCGGCCGTGTCGTCGTGCTGGACGGCGATCTTCGCGGCGATCAGCAGTTCCTCGGGGCCGAGGTGCAGTGTGCGCATGTGGATGATGCCGGTGACCGTGTCGCCGTCGACGATGGCGGCCTCGATCTTCTTGACCTCGTCCACGCCCGCGGCTTCGCCGAGGAGGAGGGACTTGGTCTCGACGGCGAGCACGAGGGCGATCAGGACGAGCAGGACACCGATGCAGACCGTACCGATGCCGTCCCAGACGCCGTCGCCGGTGAGCAGAGCCAGGCCGACGCCGCCGAGGGCGAGGACCAGGCCGATGAGCGCGCCGAAGTCCTCCAGGAGGACGACCGGCAGCTCGGGTGCCTTGGCGCGGCGGATGAACTGCGACCAGGACAGCTTGCCTCGCAGTTCGTTCGACTCCTTGATGGCCGTCCGGAACGAGAAGCCCTCGGCGATGATCGCGAAGACGAGCACGCCCACCGGCCAGTACCAGTGCTCGACGTCGTGCGGGTGGCGGATCTTCTCGTAGCCCTCGTAGACGGCGAACATGCCGCCGACCGAGAACAGGACGATGGAGACGAGGAAGGCGTAGATGTACCGCTCGCGGCCGTAGCCGAAGGGGTGTTGCGGGGTCGCCTCGCGCTCGGCCTTCTTGCCGCCGAGCAGGAGCAGGAACTGGTTGCCGGAGTCCGCGAGCGAGTGGACGCCCTCGGCGAGCATCGACGACGAGCCGCTGAACGCGAACGCAACGAACTTCGATGCCGCGATCGCGAGGTTCGCGCCGAGTGCCGCCACGATCGCCCTGGTCCCGCCTGACGCGCTCATGTGTCCGCGTTGTCCCTTCGCCTTCGTACCTACGCCGTCCAGGCCTTTGCCCGTGCTTTGCCGGTGGGCCATTCTTGCAGCCCTGTCCGGCGACGGCGCGTCAGGTATCCACAAGTCCGGTCATACGATCGCAATATCCGAGTTCATGCGACGACAGTGGCCCGGAATACCGTGCCCGCGCCGGACACCTCGGCCTTCTCGCCGGCCGGGACGAAGACCGACTGGCCGGGCCGCAGTTCGTGCTCGCCGGCCCGTACCGAACCGGCCGTGCACAGCAGGATCTGCGGGGTCGCGCGGGTGAGGTCGTGCGCGCCGGTGCCCTCGGGGAGGACGTACCGGGAGAGCCGGAACTCGTCGATCGGGGTCTCGTAGACCTCCTCGCCGTCCGGTGACGCCTCGGGGCGCAGCACGCCTGGGTCGCTCGCCTCGAAGCGGACGATGCGCAGGAGTTCGGGGACGTCGACGTGCTTGGGGGTCAGGCCGCAGCGCAGGACGTTGTCTGAGTTGGCCATGATCTCGACGCCGAGGCCGTTCAGGTACGCGTGCGGGATGCCGGCGCCCAGGAAGAGGGCCTCGCCGGGCTGAAGGCGCACGTAGTTGAGGAGCATCGCGGCGATGACGCCCGGGTCGCCCGGGTAGTGGTGGGCGATGTCCGCGTAGGGGGCGTACTCGCCGCCCAGGCGGGTGCAGGCGGAGGCGGCCGCGGCGACCGTGTGCCGCATCTCCTCGGGGTCGGCGGTGAGGATCGCCGTGAGGACCTCGCGCAGGGCGGCGTCCTCGGGGTGCGCGTGCAGCAGGTCCACGTAGGGCTTGAGGGAGTCGACGCCGAGGCCGGCCAGCAGGTCGGCGGCCCGGAGCGGGTCGCGGAAGCCGCACAGGCCGTCGAACTCGGTGAGCGCGCAGATCAGTTCGGGCTTGTGGTTGGCGTCCTTGTAGTTGCGGTGCGGGGCGTCCACCGGGATGCCTCGGCGCTCCTCGTCGTCGTAACCCTCCTTCGCCTGGGCGAGGTCGGGGTGCACCTGGAGGGAGAGCGGGGCGCCGGCGGCGAGGATCTTGAGGAGGAAGGGCAGGCGGGGGCCGAACCTGGCGACGGCGGCCGGGCCGAGTTCCCGCTCCGGATCGGCGTCGACGACCTCGACGAGCGTGCCGCGTTCGGTGCGCGAGGGGGCGCCGGGGTGGGCGCCCATCCACATCTCCGCCTGCGGCTCACCGCTCGGCTCGACGCCGAGGAGGGTGGGGATGGCGGTGGTGGAACCCCAGGCGTAGGGGCGGATGGTGTTGTCGAGGCGATCCATGCGGTTGCGGTTCTTTCTGCCGGTTCTTCGTGCGTACGACTGCTCGTGTTCGCGGGGCGTACGGCGGTCAGGGCGTCGGCGTCAAGATCAGGCTCCCGAGGCGAGCGCCAGGTAAACGGCGGCGAAATCCGTGATGGCGATCAGTTCGGCGAGGGTCTCCAGGTCGTCGCCCTCCTCCGGCTCCAGCTCGCTGATCGGCGTGTCGTGGCTCAGCACCAGGTCACGGGCTGCGGGCGCGGCGGTGAGGCCGCCGATCGGACGGTCACGGAGGAGCACCACGCGCGCGTGCAGCGCGGGGGCCTCCTCCACGCGGTCGCGGAAGAAGTCGTCCGGGTCGGCGCTGGCCGCGAGGGGGCCCGCGAGCAGGGCGCTGTGGGCGGCGAGGGCTTCGGGGAGCTCGGCGACGACGGCGGGGCGGCCGGCGAGTTCGGCGAGCGCGGCGGCGAAGCGGCGGCCCGCGGGGCCGGCCGAGACGCCCTCGGTCCAGACGACCGGCAGCGCGTCGGCGAGTTCGGCGGCGAGGGTCTTGGCGGGGTTGCTGTAGGTCGCGATGGCGGGGCCGCAGCGCTCGGCGATGTGGTCGAGGCGGTCGGCGACCTTCTCGACGGCGTCCGCCGGGGCGGTGAGCAGGCCGATGCGGTCCAGGAGCACGAGCAGGGGCGTCAGCAGCGCCCACAGGACGCCGGGGGCGGACGCGGCGAGCTGCTGCTCCTCGTCCTGCTCGTAAGGGGCGGTCGCCATCGGTACGAAGAGGCCGTGGGCGCCCTCCACCGCCTCCGTGAGGGGCGTGCCGGCGGGGGCGACGGCGACGACCGTGCAGCCGCGGCGGTAGGCCGCCTCGGCGAGGAGCGAGAGGCCCGGTTCGGTGCCGTCGGGGGTGGTGATCAGGAGCAGGTCGACCGAGCCGGCCCAGCCCGGGAGCTCCCAGCGCAGGGCGCCGGCGGCGGGGGCCACGCCGGTGGGGGCGAGGCGGATGACGGGGCTGCCGGGGCCGGCCAGCGTGCCGAGGAGGTCGGCGGCGCAGGTGGCGGCGGCGCCGGGCCCTGCGATGAGGACGGCGCGGGGGCGGCCGTCGGGCTTGAGGTCGTTGACCCCTGCCTCGGCGGCGTGCCGGGCCGCCGTACGGACGCGGGCGCCTGCCTCGGCGGCACCGCGCAGCAGTCCGCGGTGGTCGGCCGCCGAGAGTGCCTCGGGGGTGTCGAGCAGCGACTCGTCGAGCATGGGCGGCAGCCTCCGATCGCCGGGGTTTCCTTGGTGCCTCGTGGGGCTGGTACGGATGCCTCGTCGGGGTGGCGGGGTGCCTGCGGCGACGGGGCGGGCGGGGCTTGCGCGGGCGTCGGCTCTGCCCGGGCCGGGCTGCCGGCTCTGCGCGGGGCGGTGGCCTTGCGCCTGCGACAGCTGTACGCGGGGCTCCGGCTCCGCATGGGGCGAGGGCCTTGTGCCGAGCGCCGGCTTACGCGGGGCGAGGACCCTGCGCGAGGCGGCCCCTCACAGGTGGCGGGGCCCTACGCGGAGCCAAAGCCCTACGCCGGGCGGCGGGCCTCGTCGACGAGGAGGACCGGGATGCCGTCGCGGACGGGGTAGGCCAGGCCGCAGTCCGCGCCGGTGCAGATCAGCTCGGTGTCCTGCTCCTTGAGGGGCGCGTGGCAGGCCGGGCAGGCGAGGATCTCCAGGAGGCCGGCTTCGAGCGGCATGGGGTGTCCCTTCGGGGGTGTGTACGGGTACGCGCGCGTGGCGTGGATGTGCCTGGTCAGGGTACCGCCGTGGGGGGCCGGGCGCCGGGGTTGGGGCGAGGTGGGGGCCGTGGCCCCCGGAGCTGCGTCCGTTGCGGCACCGGCCCCCGGGAAGGGACCGTCAGGCGCGGATGACGGCCAAGGCCTCGTCCCGCACCTTCGTCATCGTCGCCTCGTCCCTCGCCTCGGCGTTGAGGCGCAGCAGCGGCTCCGTGTTGGAGGGGCGGACGTTGAACCACCAGTCGGCGGAGGTGACGGTGAGGCCGTCGAGCTCGTCCAGGGTGACGTCCTCGCGGTCGGCGTAGGCCGACCTGATCGCGGCCAGGCGGTCGGCCTGGTCGGCGACCGTGGAGTTGATCTCGCCGGAGCCGACGTAGCGGTCGTACTCGGCGGTGAGGGCGGACAGCGGACCTGCCTGGCCGCCGAGGGCCGCGAGGACGTGCAGGGCGGCGAGCATGCCGGTGTCGGCGTTCCAGAAGTCCTTGAAGTAGTAGTGGGCCGAGTGTTCGCCGCCGAAGATCGCGCCCGACTTCGCCATCTCGGCCTTGATGAAGGAGTGGCCGACCCGGGTGCGGGCCGGGGTGCCGCCGTGCTCCTTGACGACCTCCGGGACCGACCAGGAGGTGATCAGGTTGTGGATGATCACGCCCTTGCCGCCGTTGCGCGCCAGCTCGCGCGCGGCCACCAGGGCGGTGATCGCGGACGGGGAGACCGGGTCGCCGTGCTCGTCCACGACGAAGCAGCGGTCCGCGTCGCCGTCGAAGGCGATGCCCAGGTCGGCGGACTCCTCGCGCACCCGCTGCTGCAGGTCCACGATGTTCGCCGGGTCCAGCGGGTTCGCCTCGTGGTTCGGGAAGGTGCCGTCCAGCTCGAAGTACATCGGTACGACGGTCAGGGGCAGGCCGTCGAACACCGTCGGGACGGTGTGGCCGCCCATGCCGTTGCCCGCGTCGACGACCACCTTCAGGGGGCGGATGGAGGTGAGGTCCACGAGCGAGCGGAGATGGGCCGCGTAGTCCGACAACGTCTCGCGGGAGGTGATGGTTCCGCGCTCGGCGACCGGTTCCGGAGCGCCCGACTCCAGCCACTGCTCGGCGAGTTCGCGGATCTGCGCGAGGCCCGTGTCCTGGCCGACCGGCGCCGCGCCCGCCCGGCACATCTTGATGCCGTTGTACTGCGCCGGGTTGTGCGAGGCCGTGAACATGGCGCCCGGCAGGTCGAGCGCGCCCGAGGCGTAGTACAGCTGGTCGGTCGAGCAGAGGCCGATCTCGGTCACGTCGGCGCCCTGGGCGGCCGCCCCGCGCGCGAAGGCACGCGACAGGCCGGGCGAGGAGGGCCGCATGTCGTGGCCGGTCACGATCGCGTCCGCCCCCGTTACCCGCACGAAGGCCGCTCCGAAGAGCTCGGCCAGCGGCTCGTCCCACTGGTCCGGGACGACTCCGCGGACGTCGTACGCCTTCACGAGCTGTGACAGATCAGCAGCCACGGCCAACCTTCCTGAAGTCCTGTCGGTCGCCCCAAACTACCCGTACCGGATGGGTGCGCGCTGTGCGGTCTCCAAGAGGACTCCGAGCCGTAACCTCAGGTCAGAGCGGGGTAAGAAGGCCTCCGCGTGGCTTCCGGGGTCGCCGGCACCGTGTCCTAGGGCAGCATCCAGCCCAGGACCGGCGAGCTCTGCAGGACCACGATCAGGCACATCACCAGGAGCAGGCCCAGACTCCACGGCAGCACCTTGCGCAGGAGGTCCCCCTCTCGGCCCGCGAGTCCGCCGGCCGCGCACGCGATGGTGAGATTCTGCGGCGAGATCATCTTGCCGAGGACCCCGCCCGAACTGTTGGCGGCGGCCAGGAGTTCCGGCGAAAGACCCGACTCGCGGGCCGCGGTCACCTGAAGGGCTCCGAAGAGCGCGTTGGCCGAGGTGTCCGAGCCGGAGACGGCCACCCCGAACCAGCCCAGGACGGGCGACAGGAACGCCAGCCCGGCGCCCGCCGCAGCCACGAAGTGGCCGATCGTCGCCGCCTGTCCGGAGAGGTTCATGACGTAGGCGAGGGCCAGGACGGACGTCACGGTCAGGATCGCGAACCGCAGTTCGCGCACGGTCGCGAGCCACTCCTTGACGGCCACGCGCGCGTGCACGCCGAGCACAACGGCCGTACACACCCCGGCGATCAGCACGAGCGTGCCGCCGGTCGACACGATCGGCCAGGTGAAGACGTTCCCGCCGACCGGCTTCCCGTCCGGCCCCGCGACGTCCAGGAACGGCCAGTCGTACATCCGGGTCGCCTCGGCCAGCCAGTCCTTGACGGCCGGGATCTGCGCGATCGAGAAGATCACCACGATCAGCGCGTACGGGGCGTAGGCGCGCAGGACTTCGCGGCGCGGGTCTGCCTCGTCGAGCTCCTCGCTGCGCGCGCCGGTCAGCACGGACGCGCGTACCGACTCGGCGGCGGGCACACGCGCGTGCGGTACGGCGACCAGGGCGCCCGCGCCGGCCAAGGAGGCGGCGATGTCGGCGAGTTGCGCGGAGACGTAGTTGGAGGCGGCGAACTGGGCCACGGCGAAGGCGACTCCGCACACCAGGGCGGGCACCCAGGTCTCGCGCAGCCCGCGCCGGCCGTCCACCAGGCCGACCAGGAGAAGCGGCACCACCAGGGCCAGCAACGGCGTTTGACGGCCCACCACGGACGCCACGTCGTCCAGCGGCAGCCCCGTCACCTGCGCGAGCGTCACCACCGGTGTGCCCATCGCGCCGAAGGCGACGGGCGCGGTGTTGGCGACCAGGGAGACCACGGCCGCGCGCACCGGGTCGAAACCGAGCGCGACGAGCATGACCGAGCAGATCGCGACCGGCGCGCCGAAGCCGGCGAGGGCCTCCAGGAGCGCGCCGAAGCAGAAGGCGACCACGAGCGCCTGGATGCGCGGGTCGTCGGAGAGCCGCCCGAAGGAACGGCGCAGGATGTCGAAGTGCCGGGTGCGGACGGTCATCCGGTACACCCAGAGGGCGTTGACGACGATCCACAGGATCGGGAAGAGCCCGAAGACGGCTCCCTGGGCGGCGCTGGAGACCGTCTGGTCGAGCGGCATGCCGTACGCGAGCCAGGCGACCAGTACGGCCGCCAGAAGGCCCGCCAGGCCCGCGAGATGGGCCTTGAGGCGGACACCGCCGAGCAGGATCAGGACGATCACCAGGGGCAGTGCGGCGACGAGGGCGGACAGGCCGAGCGAGTCGGCGACGGGTTCCAGTTGCTGGACGTACACGGGCGCCTCCCCGGATTCCGGCATGCGGAAAGCGATTTCCCGCCGGTTACGGAATGGTCGTGTCCGCGACAAGCGCCCGTCAATGGGCGTGCGTCACTGAGCGGAACGTGCACGGAACGCACACCGAGGAGTGAACGCCGGGGAGGGTGCGGTCAGTTGTCCGGCGAGCGCAGCACCCGCAGGTGGCCGCGGCGCGCGACCTCCATCGGGTCCGCCGCGCGGGCACCGCCGGCGGCACCGGCCGCCCGCTCCTGCGGACGGGCCGCCTCGCGCACCGCGTTGGCAAGCGCTTCCAGGTCGTCGCCGCTCGGGCGGGCCGGAGCGGAGCCGTCGAGGAGCCGGACGACCTCCCAGCCGCGGGGGGCGGTGAGGCGCTCGGAGTGCTCGGCGCACAGGTCGTAGCAGTGGGGTTCGGCGTAGGTGGCGAGCGGGCCGAGGACCGCGGTCGAGTCGGCGTAGACGTACGTCAGCGTCGCGACGGCGGGGCGGCCGCAAGCGGTGCGCGAACAGCGACGTACAGGGCTCACGACGTTGGACGGTACCGCACTCTTGAGCGGGCCGCGACGACTCTCCCCCAGGTCACTCCACCGTGTCGTGCTGTGAATCACCCCACACACCCCTCCCGCCCCACCTTCCTGACCTGCACGGACGTCCATTCACAGGGCATGGCGCAGCCCTGCATCCGATCAACTCTCGGTACAAACACCGTCATTTGCCTCGACGTCGACGGTCTCGGAGAGATACGGAAACGAGCCCAACCTTGGCTGGAATGGTCATCCTGCGACATGCCGTCCCGGGCGGCCGGACGGCGTCCGGTATGCCGCGTGGGGCCGGGCGGCCGGTCCCGGCGGGGACTACGCTTCACCGGTGATGGACAACCCCGTACCGCCCCGCGCCACCGGCCCCGGGCCCCGCCGCCGCGACCGCCACGGCCGGGGCATGCGCGGCCCCATCGCGCCGCCCCAGGTGCCGCTCGCCGCGAGCCGCGCCGACGCGTTCGCGGACCTGGTGCAGGACTCCGTGGAGCGCCTGGAGCGCCGCTGGCCGCAGCTCGCCGACATCGACTTCCTCGTCCTGGAGGTGCCGCGCCTGGACGGCCCCGGCCAGGCCTGGAACGACGAGGCGGTCCCGCTGGGCGGCACGATTCCCTCGCGCGAGGGACGGCGGGCCCGCGTGGTGATCTACCGGCGGCCGGTGGAGATCCGCACCAAGGGGCGCGACGAGCGGGCGGCGCTGGTGCACGAGGTGGTCGTGGAACAGGTCGCGGAGATCCTGGGCCTCACCCCGGAGACGGTCGACCCGCGGTACGGCGAGGACTGACCCCCGCCGCCCCGGCCCCGTCTACTACTTCTGCAGTACGGACAGATCCTGGTCCGCCTGCGGTACCGCCACCGTTCCGCGGTCGTCCGGCAGTGTCTGGATGGTGAAACCCGGCACGCCGTCCTCCGTCGCCGCCAGGGTGCGGGCCGCGTAGACGGGTCCGCCGGAGAGGGGCTCCACGGTCAGGGCGTAGGTGCCCTTGAGGCCGCTCGGGACCGGGGCGTCGATGTCCTCGGTGGTGCCGGCCTTGATCGTGTACGTCTTCGAGACCGCCGTACCGCCCTCGCTGCCCGCCGACGCGGTGACCTTCACCCGGGCGGTGCGGGTCGGGGCGGAGAGGGAGAGGGTGGAGCCCTTGCCGCTGTTGTCGGCGGACGTCGCGCGCGTGCCGACCGGGCTGGTGGCCGGGATGAACGCAGTCTCCTGCTTGGCGCCCTTGCCGCGCACGACCCGCAGCGCGGCCACCACCGGCACGGAGTCGTCGGTGGGCGTCAGCACCAGGGAGCCCGCCTCGCCGCGCGTGACCGCGCCGAGGTCGACGGCGGTCGTCATGCCGGCCTTCACGTGCAGCGTCTCGTTCCCGGCGGGCGTGATCAGCCCGGACGGGGAGGCGAGGCGCACCTTCAGGTCGGCGTCCGCGTCACCCGGCGTGAAGGCGATCAGCCGCACCGACGTGGCGTCCTTGGGGATGCCGGGCAGCACGAGGCTGCCCGCCGGGTCGGTGGCGGCGGCCAGCCAGTCGCCGCCCGCCTTGTCGTCCAGGGCCTGCACGGCGGCGCCCACGCGCCCGCTGCGCACGTTCACGTGCACGGTGAGGTCGGTCTGCTTCTCGTCGGTGAGCGTGGACAGCAGCACCGGGTCGCTGGAGTGCGGCGCGACCGTGATGCCCTCCCCCACCGTCGACTTGAGGGCGCCGTCCTTGCCGTAGAGCTCGATGTCGACGACGGCGGCGGAGTCGTCGGGGTTGGTCAGGTGCACGTAGTCGGTGCGGCCGGTGTCCGTGCCGGCGCCCGGGAACCAGAACTCCGTGTCCGGAGCGGTGCAGTCGACGCCCTGCAGACCGCGCCCGGTGCCCGCCGCGACCTCGGTGGTCTCCTGCACCGACCAGCCGGGCGCGAACTTGCCCTCGCCGGTGCCGATCAGCGCGGGCGTGTCCGAACCGGAGGCGTCACCGGTGACCGGAGTGCCGGGCTCCTTGGGCGTGAGGACCGGCTTGGCGGTGGTCTTCTTGCCCTTGCTCTTCTTGTCCTTGCCGCTGGTGTCGTCGCCCGTCGTGTCGTCCGACTGCGCGGTGGCGGCCTGGAGTTCGGCCTGACCGTCGCTTCCCGTGCCCTTGGTGACGGGCGTGAAGGACGTGTACGACGTCTCCGCGAGGTCGGAGGTGCTGGGCCGGGGGCACAGCAGCGTGGTGCGCTCAACGGGCAGTACGGCGGCCGCCTTGGCGGTGTCCGCTCCGGAGGCGCCCGGCGCGGTGAGCGAGGCGACCCCGGTGATGGCGGCGAGCGCGGCCGTGCCGGCGATCAGGGAGAGGGTGGTGCGGTTCACTGCTGACTCCCGTCGGGGCGCTCAGGGTTGTGCGGGTGCTGCTGCGCCGGGTCGTACCCGGGGTCGTAACCCTGCTGCTGGTACGACGGGTCGTACGCGTTCTGGTCGTACGTGTTCGGGTCGTAGGACCCCTGGCCCGTGCCCCCGTAGGCGTACGGGTCGTACTGGCCGCCCTGGTACGGGTCCGCCTGGTACGTCTGGTCGTACGCGCCCGCCGGGTACTGCTGGGCGCCCTGGTACTGGTCGCCGTAGCCGTTGTTGTACTGGGCACCGGCGTAACTGGCCTGGTCCCACTCGTCATAGCCCTGCTGCTGCGGGATCGCGACGGGGGTCTCCTCCACCGGCGGAGTCGGGAACTCCTCGCTCTGGTCGGTCTGTTCGGCCTCGGTCTCCGCCTGGGCGCGCAGTCGGCGGGCGCGGCGGCCCTCGCCGGCCACCGCTTGGGCGGGGATGGACGGCTCCTCGGGGAGGTCGTCGTCGATGTCGCGACGCCGGCCCGGCAGGGCCAGGACGACGAGGACCAGGGCGAGGGAGCCCTGCGCCCACAGCCAGGCGGTGTGGGTGATCGGGTCGTCGAAGGTGACGTCCAGCTTGCCGCCGGAGGCGGGGAGTTCGAAGCCCTGGGCCCAGCCGTCGACCGTGGTGCGGGTGAGCGGCCTGCCGTCCAGGGTGGCCGTCCAGCCCTCGGCTGCGGTGTCGGCCAGGCGCAGGACGCGGCCGTCGGAGCCGGCGGGGATCGTCGTGTGGATCTCGACCGGGCCGGCGGCGACCGGCTGCGGGGTGCCCGAGCCGGACGCGGCCGTGATGGTGGCGCGCGCGACCTCCTGGTCGACCCGCCACAACGCGCTGCCGCCCTGCTGGCTGAGACGGCTCAGGCCGGGCGTGGCGTCCAGGACGCGGGTGACCTCGCGGGGCGCGCCCTTGTGGACGAGGACGTAGCGCACCGCGAACTTGCCGAGCTGGTCGGCCTGGTCGGCGCCGGAGCCGGCGACCAGGTTGGCGACGACCTTGTCGAGCTTGGCGTTCTCCCCGTCGGCCGCGGCGGTCTCGGCGTCGCCGAGGCGGGCGCCGGAGCCGCGGACCAGGGTGTAGCCGACGCGGGCCGTGGAGTCGCTGTCCAGGACGAGGGTGCGGGCCTGGTCGCGGCTGCCGCTCTCCTCGGCGACGAACGCGGGCACCTGGGTGGGATCGCGCCGCTCCACCGGGCCGTCGGCGCCGCGGGCCATCCAGCCGACGGCGAGGACCAGCGGGCCCAGGAGCGAGGCGAGGGCGATCAGCGCGGCGACCGGCTGCCGCCAGCCGAAGCTCTGCTCGGCCACGCGCGTGCGTGCGCCGTCGGCGCCGAGGGCGGCGGCGGACAGGAGGGCGATGCCGTAGACGAGGGTCGCGGGTCCGGCCCAGGTCGAGCCGTTGGAGAGGACCGCGAAGACGAGGCCCACCAGGGCGACCGCCCAGGCCGTCCAGATTCCGAACTGACGCTCCGAGCGCAGCAGGGCGGCCAGCGCCGCCAGCACGATGCCGATCAGCATCAGCCCGCTGACCGTGCCCGGACCGCCCGGGCTGATGCCGAGCAGGTCGAGGGCGGAGGCGGCCGAGGAGCCGTACTCCAGGCCGGCCTGCTGGAAGAAGCCGAACGGGAGCAGCGTCAGCGACCAGGGCGCGAGGACCAGCAGGGGCGTGCCGAGCTGGGCCAGGAAGCGCAGGCCGTAGGCGGTGATCTCGGTGCGGCGCAGCGCCAGCACCGCGATGCCGAGGATCAGCGCGATCGGCCACACGATCGGCGTGAACGCCGTGGTGACCGTCAGGAGCAACGCGTACGCCCAGGTGGCGCGCCAGCTGCCGGACGCGCCCGAGCTGTTCGCCAGGCCGCTCGCGGCGATCCCGGCGCGCGCGACGAGCGGCAGCAGCACGGCCAGGACGGCGGTGCCGATGCGGCCGCCGGCGAGGGCGCCGGTCGCGGCGGGCAGGAAGGCGTAGACGACGGCCGCCCAGGCGCGCAGCAGGCGGGACTCGACGAGCGGGCGGGAGGCGAAGTAGGCGGTGAAGCCGGCCAGCGGCACCGAGCAGACCAGCAGGACCGTGACCGCGAGCCCGGTCGAGCCGAACAGCACCGAGGACAGCATCGCCACGATCGCGAGGTACGGCGGCGCGGACGGGGTGCCGCCGGCGCCGACCGCGTGCCAGGAGTCGAGGTAACGCGACCACAGCTCGCCGGAGTCGGCCGGGGCGGGCAGCAGCGAGCCACCCGCGAGCGCGCCGCCGCCGAGCAGGTCGCGGCAGGCGACCAGGGAGACGAGCAGCAGCACCAGGAAGAGCATCGGGCCGGGCTTGCGGCCGATGCGCTTGAGGCGGGCGAACTGCTCGATCTCCAGGAAGTCGGCGTCGTCGCCGCCGGGCCCGGACTCGACCGCGCCGCCGTGCCGTCCGGCACCGGAGGCGGCCTCGGCGTCGGAGCTGCCGAAGAGGTCGCCCGCGACCTGCTCGACGGTGGCCCGCACGGTCGCGCCGGGCGGCGGGAACAGCGCGCGCAGCTCGCCCTTGTCGATCTGCGGCACCCCGCGCCTGCGCCGTCCGGCGATGATCCGCTCGGGCCGCAGCAGGGTGCCCAGGAGGCCGCGGATCTCGTCGACGGCCTGTCCGGGGGCCTTGCCGACGAGGTAGGCGACCGTGCGCAGGAGCGTGCCGAGCACCACGCGCAGCAGCACCCAGGGGAGCGCGGCCGTGCGCATGTTGACCAGGAGGGTGTAGACGGCGCCGGCCTTGTCGACCATGTGCGGGGAGGCGGCGCTGCGGCCCACGCAGTCGACGGTGCGGCGCTCGCGGGAGGCGGCCTCGGCATGCCGTACGACCGCCTCGGGGGCGATCAGGACGCGGTGCCCGGCGGCGGTGGCGCGCCAGCACAGGTCGACGTCGTCCCGCATCAGGGGCAGCCGCTTGTCGAAGCCGCCGAGTTGCTCGAAGACGTCGCGCCGGATCAGCATGCCGGCGGTGGACACGGACAGCACCGAGCGCACGTGGTCGTGCTGGCCCTGGTCCTGCTCGCGGCGGTCCACGCCGGTCCAGCGGCGGCCGGAGTTGGCGATGCTGACGCCGACCTCGAGGAGCTGCCGCCGGTCGTACCAGCCGCGCAGCTTCGGTCCTACGACGGCCACGTCGTCGCGGCCGAGCTCCAGCTCGTTCTCCACCACGCGCAGCAGCTGGGCCAGGGCGTCGGGTTCGGGGGCACTGTCGTCGTGCAGCAGCCACAGCCACTGGACCGGTTCGCCGTGCGGGAGCTCCGGCATGTCGTAGGCGTCGTCGCGCCACGTGCGCGTGACGGGGTCCCAGCCGCTGGGCCGCTTCAGGTACGGCAGCTCGTCCGGGGTCAGCACGGGAGCGGTCCGGGCCGCCTCCTCGACGGCCTGGCCGAAGCCGGTGCGCCGGGCGAGGTGCAGTACGCGGTCGGCGCCGAGGGAGTCGGTGACCAGCTGGGCGGAGTCGTCCGCGCTGCCGGTGTCGGCGGCCATGGCGTACTGGACGGGGCGCTCCTGGCCGAGCAGCCCGGCGAGCGCGTCGGGCAGCCAGCGGGCGCCGTCGTGGGAGACGACCACCGCCGTCACCACGTGACGCGGAAACTCTGGCGTGGCAGCGTCGTGTTGGGCTGCCGTGTGGCTGTGCACGGACATCGAGGTACGGGCCCCGGTTCGATGGACTGCGGTGGACGTCTGTGCCGCCTGGGGGCAGCGAGGCGTCTCGGACGAGCGACCACACTATCGGCTGGGCACGACGGCGGCCCGCCGCCTGTGGATAACCCACCTGCGACGGGCCGTACATGAGCTTGAGATCAGACGGCGGCCTTCTTCAGGCGGCGGCGTTCCCTCTCGGACAGACCGCCCCAGATGCCGAAGCGTTCGTCGTTGGCGAGGGCGTATTCGAGGCACTCGGAGCGGACTTCACAGGCGAGGCAGACCTTCTTCGCCTCGCGGGTGGAACCGCCCTTCTCGGGAAAGAAGGACTCGGGGTCGGTCTGGGCGCACAGCGCGCGCTCCTGCCAGCCGAGTTCCTCGTCCGCGTCGTCGACCAGCAGTTGCTGCACCAGCTCGGTCATGTGCGCCCCTCGTCTGTCTTTCGCGTCCCCGTGATCTAGCCGTTACCGATTCCGGCTGAACGACACGAGTGAAATTACAAGTGTGCCGCTCCGGGCGAGTCAAGCCGAGATCTGCTATTGGGCCCCTTATTCACTCTGCGGAACCAAGGCCATGCGGAAAGTGTTCAAATCGGCATAAACCTTGACATGCAGACGAGGCCCGGAAGGGCCTCCAGCCCCGCGCAGAGCCTGTACGGGGAAGGACGCCCGGACGATCGATCCCGTTCCACAGGAGGCCTGTGCGCCCGGTTGTGCGCCATGTGTCCCGGTCAGCACCTGAACAAACCTTTCACCTCCGCTATGTACCGGATGGGGTGAAACCCGTCCCACATACCGGGTGTCGAGTTGACAGTGGAGGTGTGACCCGCTGTCCTTGTGGGCATGCTCGCGAACTCGGCACTCACCTCGACCCGCACCGCCGGGTCCCACGGTGCTGCCCGCGCTCGCTGTAGCTGTTGCTGTTGCAGCTGTTGAGCTCTCTCCGCTCCAGCTTTCCGTTCCCTCTGACCTTTCTTCACTGAGGAACCACGCACCCCATGAACAGCGACAGCGACCTCCAGATCGCCGGCGACATCCTCGAAGTCCAGCACCTGCTCCAGCCCCCGCGCGAGCACCCCGGCACCGTGGCCGAGTTCGTCGGCCTCGCCCGCTCCATCGCCGCGGACCGCTCCCAGTGGGAGCACCTCGTCCGGTACGACGCCACCACGCGCTGGTACCACCGGCTGCGCACCGGCCCCGGCTACGAGGTGTGGCTGCTGTCCTGGGTGCCCGGACAGGGCAGCGGGCTGCACGACCACGGCCGCTCCTCCGGGGTGCTGACCGTCCTGGAGGGCACGCTGACCGAACGGACCGAACGCGGCACGCGCGCGCTGGCCGCGGGAGCCCAGCGGGTGTTCGCCCCGGGCTACGTCCACGAGGTCGTCAACGACGCCCTGGAACCGGCCGTCAGCCTGCACGTCTACTACCCCGGCCTGACCGAGATGCCCATGCACTCCGCGTGCACGGCGGCCCCCGCGGCGCACGACGAGTTGGACGTCGTAACCGCATGACGCATTGTCGTACCCGCCTGTAAGACTGGGACCCATGCGCATTGTGGTTCTGGCAGGCGGCATCGGTGGTGCCCGGTTCCTGCGTGGTCTGAAGCAGGCCGCGCCCGACGCGGACGTCACCGTCATCGGCAACACCGGGGACGACATCCACCTCTTCGGACTGAAGGTCTGCCCGGACCTCGACACGGTGATGTACACGCTCGGCGGCGGTATCAACGAGGAGCAGGGCTGGGGGCGGGCCGAGGAGACCTTCCACCTCAAGGAGGAGCTCGCCGCGTACGGCGTGGGGCCCGAGTGGTTCGGCCTCGGCGACCGTGACTTCGCGACGCACATCGTGCGGACGCAGATGATCGGTGCCGGGTATCCGCTCAGCGCGGTGACCGAGGCGCTGTGCGACCGGTGGAAGCCGGGTGTGCGGCTGATCCCGATGACCGACGACCGGGTGGAGACGCATGTGGCCGTCGAGGTCGACGGTGAGCGCAAGGCGGTGCACTTCCAGGAGTACTGGGTGCGGCTGCGGGCCTCCGTGCCGGCCCATGCGGTCGTGCCGGTCGGGGCGGAACAGGCGAAGCCGGCGCCGGGTGTGCTGGAGGCCATCGCGGAGGCGGACGTCATCCTCTTCCCGCCGTCGAACCCGGTGGTGTCCGTGGGCACCATCCTCGCCGTGCCGGGGATCCGGGAGGCGATCGCCGAGGCCGGGGTGCCGGTCGTCGGCCTCTCCCCGATCGTCGGGGACGCGCCCGTGCGCGGGATGGCCGACAAGGTGCTGGCCGCGGTGGGCGTGGAGTCGACGGCCGCGGCGGTCGCCGAACACTACGGCTCGGGGCTGCTGGACGGCTGGCTCGTCGACACCGTGGACGCGGGCGTCGTGGAGCGGGTCGAGGCGGCCGGGATCCGGTGCCGGGCGGTGCCACTGATGATGACCGACCTGGACGCGACCGCGGAGATGGCACGCGAGGCGCTGGCGCTGGCGGAGGAGGTGCGGGCGGCTTGAGCGGGATGTCTGCCGACGGCTCGGGGGTGCCGTCCGCCGGTGGTGCGGGGGCCGTGCCCGGCGGTGCGGACGGCGTGCCCGCCGGTGCTGCGGCCGCCGAGGCCGCCAGTGGCGCGGGCGGCGAGGCCGCCAGTGATGCGGGCGGCGAGGCCGCCAGTGGCGCGGGCGGCGAGGCCGCCAGTGGCGCGGGCGGCGAGGCCGCCAGTGGCGCGGGCGGCGAGGCCGCCAGTGATGCGGGCGGTGTGCCCGGGAATGGTTACACGGTGTGGGCCGTCCCTGGGCTGCCCGAGGTGCAGCAGGGGGACGATCTCGCCAAGCTGATCGCCGCCGCCGAGCCCGGGCTGGCCGACGGGGACGTGCTGCTCGTCACCTCGAAGATCGTGTCCAAGGCCGAGGGGCGGGTCGTCGCGGCCGACGACCGGGAGGCGGCGATCGACGCCGAGACCGTGCGGGTCGTGGCGCGGCGCGGGACGCTGCGGATCGTCGAGAACCGGCAGGGGCTGGTCATGGCCGCCGCCGGCGTCGACGCGTCCAACACCCCCGCCGGCACCGTGCTGTTGCTGCCCGAGGACCCGGACGCGTCCGCGCGCGCGATCCGCGACGGGCTGCGGGACGCGCTCGGCGTCAGTGTCGGTGTCGTGGTGACCGACACCTTCGGTCGGCCCTGGCGCTCCGGGCTCACGGACGTCGCGATCGGCGCCGCCGGGGTGCGGGTGCTCGACGACCTGCGCGGGGGCACGGACGCGTACGGCAATCCGCTCAGCGCGACGGTCGTGGCGACGGCGGACGAACTCGCCGCCGCCGGTGACCTGGTGAAGGGCAAGGCGGCCGGGCGGCCCGTCGCCGTCGTACGCGGGCTGCCGCAGGTGGTGGCCGAGGACGACGGGGAAGGGGCACGGGCCATGGTGCGGGGTGCGCGCGACGACATGTTCCGGCTGGGGACCTCCGAGGCGGTACGGGAGGCGGTGGCCCAGCGCCGTACGGTACGGGCGTTCTCCGACGAGCCCGTGGATCCCGGGGCCGTGCGGCGGGCGGTGGCACTGGCGGTCACCGCGCCGGCACCGCATCACACGACGCCGTGGCGGTTCGTGCTGCTGGAGTCGACCGAGTCACGGGGGCGGCTGCTCGACGCCATGCGGGACGCGTGGGTCGCGGATCTGCGGCGGGACGGGAAGTCGGAGGAGTCCGTCGCGAAGCGGGTGCGGCGCGGGGACGTACTGCGGAACGCGCCCTATCTGGTGGTGCCCTGTCTGGTGATGGACGGGTCCCACACCTACGGGGACGTGCGGCGGGACGGGGCCGAGCGGGAGATGTTCGTCGTCGCCGCCGGGGCCGGGGTGCAGAACTTCCTGGTCGCGCTGGCCGGGGAGCGGCTCGGGTCGGCCTGGGTCTCGTCGACGATGTTCTGCCGGGACGTCGTACGGGAGGTGCTGGGGCTGCCGGAGGACTGGGATCCGATGGGGGCCGTGGCGGTGGGGCATCCGGCGGAGGAGCCGAAGGCACGGCCCGAGCGGGATGCGGGGAGCTTCATCGAGGTGCGCTGACGCAGGTATCAAGGCGCGCCGACTCAGGCGCCCGAACGCCTACTCTCGTAGGGCCCTTTTCTGGACTCGTGACTCCGGGACTTCATTCGTGGCAGGACGGTTCGCTCCGCGGCCCACTCGTACGACCGTGCGGGGTGGGCATGTCGTCGTGCCTGCCGGGGTGCCTCGGCAGGCTGCCGCGGCGGGGCGGGTGCGGACGGTGGTGCCGGAGGGGCCGCTCGATCTCGGGCTGGTGCTGGGGCCGCTGCGGCGGGGGCCCGGGGATCCGACGTTCCGGGCCATGCCCGACGGGTCGGTGTGGCGGGCGAGTCTGACGCCGGGCGGGCCCGGGACCCTGCGGGTGTCCGTCGGCGGGGGTGCCGTGCGCGGGGAGGCCTGGGGGCCCGGGGCCGAGTGGCTGCTGGAGCAGTTGCCGGAGCTGCTCGGCGGCGCGGACGAACCGGCGGCCTTCGTGCCCCGGCACCGGGTCGTGGCCATGGCCCGGCATCGGCGGCCGGGGTTGCGGCTGACGCGGACCGGGCTGGTGCTGGAGTCGTTGATTCCGTCGGTGCTGGAGCAGAAGGTGACGACCGACGAGGCCTATCGGGCCTGGCGGTTGCTGGTACGGAAGTACGGCGAGCCGGCGCCGGGGCCTGCGGCCGGCGGGCGGTTGTGGGTGATGCCGGGGCCCCGGACGTGGGCGTTGATCCCGTCGTGGGAGTGGCATCGGGCCGGGGTCGACAACAAGCGGGCGTCGACGATTCTGCGGGCGGTCCGGGTGGCGGGGCGGCTGGAGGAGGCGGTCGGGATGTCGCCGGAGAAGGCGCAGGCGCGGCTGGAGGTCCTGCCGGGGATCGGGCCGTGGACTTCGGCGGAGGTCGTGCAGCGGAGTCACGGTGCGGCGGATGCGGTGACCGTGGGGGATCTGCATCTGCCGGGGATCGTGGGGTTCGCGCTGGCCGGGGACCGGGATGCGGACGACTCGGTGATGCTGGAGCTGTTGGAGCCTTATGCGGGGCAGCGGCATCGGGCGGCTCGGTTGATTCTGCTGAGTGGGCGGACACCGGCGAGGAGGGCACCGCGGATGCCGAAAGGTGACATCGGACGGTTGTGACGCGCCGGGAGGTCTCTCGCCCCCGCCGCCCCTACCCGTCCCATCACCAGGGGCTTCGCCCCTTCGACCCCACCAGGGGGCTCCGCCCCTTCGACCCCCGTCGGCCCTGAAGGGGCCTCGTCCTCAAACGCCGGACGGGCTGGAGACGACTACCGGGACCAAGACGACGCCGCCCCCTTCCGGGCGGGTGGGGGATAGGGATGGCGGGCATCGCCCTCAAACACCGGACCGCCTGGAGACCACGGCCGGGACCAAGACGACGCCGCCCCCTCCGGGTGGGTGGGGGTTAGGGATGGCGAGCATCGTCCTCAAACGCCGGACGGGCTGAGTGGTGCCGACCGGCGTCGAGGAGTCGCCCTGCTGGTCCGCGAAGTCGCCCTCCTGGTTCGAGAGGTCGCTCTACTGGTCCGAGGAGAACCGCACCGCCCCCGCCGGGATCCTCGCGTCGCACCACACCCGCATTCCGTCGCGGAGTTCGTTGTCGGGGCCGATCACCGCTCCGTCGCCGATGACCGTGCCGGTGAGGACCGAGCGTTCGCCGACGCGGGCGCGGGTGCCGATCAGGGAGTCGGTGATGACCGCGCCCGGTTCGATCACCGCGCCGGGGAGGATCGTCGAGCCGAAGACCCGCGCGCCCTCCGCCACGAACGCGCCCTCGCCCACCACCGTGCCGCCCGTCAGCTTCGCGTCGGGGGCCACCGTGGCCGTGGGGAGGACCAGGCGGTCGCCGCAGCGGCCGGGGACCGCGGGGGACGGGGCCCGGCCCAGGACCAGGTCCGCCGAGCCCCGGACGAAGGCCGCGGGGGTGCCGAGGTCCAGCCAGTACGTGGAGTCGACCATGCCCTGGAGGTGGGCTCCGGCGGACAGCAGGTCCGGGAAGGTCTCACGCTCCACCGACACCGGGCGGCCCGCCGGGATCGTGTCGATGACCGAGCGGCGGAAGACGTACGCCCCCGCGTTGATCTGGTCGGTGACGATCTCCTCGGGCGTCTGCGGCTTCTCCAGGAAGGCCAGGACGCGGCCCGTCCCGTCCGTGGGGACGAGTCCGTAGGCGCGCGGGTCGGTGACCTGCGTGAGGTGGAGGGAGACGTCGGCGCCCGTCGACTCGTGGGTGTCGACCAGGGCCCTGATGTTCAGGCCCGTCAGGATGTCGCCGTTGAAGACCAGGACCGGTTCGTCGGGGCCCGAGTGCAGACGCGCGGCCACGTTGCGGATGGCGCCGCCCGTGCCGAGGGGCTCCTCCTCGGTGACGTACTCGATGTGCAGACCGAGCGACGAGCCGTCGCCGAAGTACGGTTCGAAGACGTCGGCGAGGTAGGAGGTGGCCAGGACGATGTGGTCCACCCCCGCCGCTCTCGCTCTGGCCAGTTGGTGTGTGAGGAAGGGGACCCCGGCCGCCCGGACCATGGGCTTGGGCGTGTGGACCGTGAGCGGACGCAGCCTCGTGCCCTTGCCGCCGACCAGGAGGATCGCTTCTGTCACCTGTCGTCTCTGCTTCCTGCCGGGACCAGCCGAACTGTCTTTCGGCCGGCCAGTGTATGCAGATCGTCGTGCGACGCCTTCGACGGCCCGGTGGCGTTCCGTGGTTCCGAAACCTGTCCCCCGACGGCGGTGAACGCGGCCCCCTGGCAGGCGTTTTCGGCCGGCCCTACCGGCCCTGGTAGCGGGCCGCGGTCGAGCGGGCCGTGCCGAGTTTGCGGTAGAGCTGCCAGCCCGGGCACTCCGTGGCGAAACCGTCACGATGGCCGGAGATCACATTCAGTCGTACGTTCTTTCCTTTTCGGTAGAGATTGCCACCGCCGGACTTCAGATATGTCTTTCCGCGCGGATTGGCCCCGTAGAGCCCGAGTTTCCAGGCCGTGAGCCGGGCGATGGCCTTGAGCACGGCCGCGGGCGGCTTCGACGAGCCGAAGGTGCCGATCACCGCGATCCCCATGCTGTTGCTGTTGAAACCGAGGGTGTGGGCGCCCAGCACCGCCTTGGCCACTCCCCCGGCCCGGCCCTCGTAGATGTTTCCGCACTTGTCGACGAGGAAGTTGTAGCCGATGTCGCGCCAGCCCATGCTCTCGACGTGGTAGCGGTAGATACCGCGGATGACGGAGTCGGCCTGCGAACAGCGGTACCCGTTGCCGGACGCCGTGTGGTGCACGAAGGCCGCCTTGACCTTCTTCGTGTAGACGAACTTCTTCTCCCGCAGCTTCTCGTCGGCGCCCCAGCCGCGGCGCGTGATGATGCGGGGCCGCGGACCGATGTACGGCCGCGCGCGCTGAGCCTCCGTCAACTCGGCGCCCCGCACGGCCAGTAGCTCCCGCTCGGTCGCCGCCCGGCCGAGTGCCGGGAGCTCGGTGGCGCCGAGCGCGGTCGGCGGGACGGCGGCCCGCGTGCGCGGCTGCTCGCCGGGGTCCACGAGTTCCAGACGCAGGCCCGAGGGCAGCGGGGTCACGGCCGTGGCGGTGCGGGTGCCGCGGGCCGTCTCGTCCGTACGGCGTTCGCCTTCGGCGCGGACCCTGACCTCCACGCCGTCCGAATCGCCCACCCACAGCGGGGCGGTGGAGCCGCGGACCCGGCCCGAGGTGCGCTCGGCGGTGCCCGGGTCGGCGGCGTCGTCGTTGTGCGTCTCCAGGTCCTGCCAGCCGGTCCAGGCGCCGGACCCGGTCGCCCGGGTGCGGACCTGGACGCTGCCGTGCAGCGGGGTGTCGGGGTTGTCCCAGATGACGCCGACGAGCGAGAAGTGCCGTACGTCGTCACGGGTCAGGCCCTGTTCGGGGGCGACCGGGCCGAGTGCGCGGTCGCGGGTGAGGGGGGCGAGGGGCAGCGACTGGGTGCTGCCGAGGACCTCCGCGGAGGTCTCCTGTGGGGCGGCGGCGGCCACCGGTGCGGATCTCGCGCCGCTCGGCGCCGCGCCCGCCGTCATGGCGGCAGCGGGCGGGGTGAGCGGAAGGGCGAGGGCGGCCGCGCACGTGACGCCGATCGAGGAAGCAAGGAATCCACGCATGCTCCTGATCTTGAACATAGTCATACATATCTGTCCATTTGGGAACTGACGGACCGTCGGCTTCCGTTCCGCCGAACCGGTGGCCCGGGCGCCGGGTGCGCGGGCCCGCGCCCGCGTACGCTTGCGCGGGTGAACGCCACCGATCGCACCCCTGCCGACCTGCTGTCTTCCGCGCTCGCCGCGGATCCCGGACGTCCGCTGGTGACCTTCTACGACGACGCCACGGGCGAGCGGGTCGAACTGTCCGTGGCCACCTTCGCCAATTGGGTGGCCAAGACCGCGAACCTGCTCCAGGGCGACCTGGGGGCGGGACCCGGCGACCGGGTCGCGCTGCTGCTGCCGGCGCACTGGCAGACGGCGGTGTGGCTGCTGGCGTGCGCGTCGGTGGGGGCCGTCGCGGACGTGGGCGGCGACCCGAAGGCCGCCGACGTGGTGGTGAGCGGGCCGGACTCGCTGGAGACGGCGCGGGCCTGCCGCGGTGAGCGGGTGGCTCTCGCGCTACGGCCGCTCGGCGGGCGTTTCCCGCAGGTCCCGGACGGGTTCGTCGACTACGCCGTCGAGGTGCCGAGCCAGGGGGACCGGTTCGTGGCCTTCGCGCCGGTGGATCCCGAGGAGGCCGCGCTGATCGTGGCCGGGCGGGAGTTCAGTGGGGCGGAGGTCGTGGAGCAGGCGCGGGGGGAATTCGAGGGCCGGGTTCTGTCGGGGCTGTCGTACGACACCTGGGAAGGGCTGAACGCCGGGTTGTACGGACCGCTCGCGAACGGGGGGTCCGTGGTCTTGTGCCGGCATCTGGAGTCGCTGGGCGAGGAGGCACTCGCCAAGCGGATCGAGAGCGAGCGGGTGGGTGTGGTGCGCCGCTGAGACGGGTGCGATCGGCCGGCCGGCGACTGCGGGTGCGTCATGGCCCGTCGCGCCCGCGCGGCGGAGCCGCAAATCGATACAGCCCCGCGCCCCCAGGGGGTCGCACTCACCCGTATAGAGCAGTCCGGCCCGCCGCCCCTCCCCTTTCCACGCCATGGTCGTAATCAAGACCACGTTCGTACGCCGTGAGGGGTGGCCCGCTCGTGACCGACAGCCGAGGGACCCTGGGGCCCGGTGCCGGGGCGTCGGCCACCGGGAAAGGGCTCGTGCGGCGGCGTCGGCGGAAGTGGGTGCGGTACGGGGGGCTCGGGGTCGCCGTCGCGGTCGTGGTCGCCGCAGGCGTCGGCTGGGCCGTCTACGTCAAGCTCGACGGGAACATCACGCCCGACAACGCGGCCGCCGCCGAGCTCGCGCGGTACGAGAAGGAGCGGCCCACCTCGCTCGTCAAGGACGCGCAGAACATTCTGCTGATCGGGTCGGACTCGCGGTCGGGGGACGGGAACGCGCGGTACGGGCGGGACTCGGGGACCGAGCGGTCGGACACCACGATCCTGCTGCATCTGGCGGCCGGGCGGCGCACCGCCACCGCGATCTCCCTGCCGCGTGACCTGATGGTGGACGTGCCGGCCTGTCTGCGGTCGGACGGGACGCGGTCCGAGCCGATGTTCGCGATGTTCAACCACGCCTTCCAGATGGGCGGTTCGGCCTGCACCATCCGGACCGTCGAGCAGCTGACCAATGTGCGGATCGACCATCACATCGTCGTCGACTTCCACGGGTTCAAGGAGATGGTCGACGCGGTGGACGGGGTGCGGATCTGTCTGAGCCGGCCCATTCACGACAAGGCGGCCAAGCTGAATCTGCCCGCGGGCAGGGTGACGCTCGACGGGGAGCAGGCGCTCGGGTACGTGCGGGCACGGAAGTCACTGGGGGACGGCAGCGACACCGACCGGATGGACCGTCAGCAGCGGTTCCTGGGCGCGCTGGTCAACAAGGTGCAGAGCAACGACGTACTGCTGAATCCGGTGAAGCTGTATCCCGTGCTGGACGCGGCCACCTCGTCGCTGACCACCGATCCGGATCTGGCGAGTCTGCGCGGGCTCTACGACCTCGTGCGCGGGCTGCGCGACATCCCCACCGAACGCGTGCAATTCCTCACCGTGCCGCGGGAGTCGTACGTCTACGACAGCAATCGCGACCAGCTCGTGGAGCCGGAGGCGCAGAAGCTGTTCGAACGACTGCGCAAGGACGCGCCGGTCACCGTCACGAAGGAAGTCCCGCGGGATTCCGTCGCAATGGGCGACTACACGGAGTACGGATACGACGACGGAAAGTCGGGGAGAATGCCTTCCGGTACGTCGTCGAACAGCCCTTCTCCCGCGCCGACGTTCCGCGGGAACACCGCCGCCGAAGACACCTGCGGGTAAAGCGCTCACCAAATCGCCGCACTTATGTCCGAGAAAATCGGCGCATTGCCCTGCCTGTGAGCGTGGAATTTCTCACCGTCGTCACTGGGCGCCGAACCGGCCGGATAGTGTGAGCGATCCGGTGCATCCGGCAGCCAGGTCCGTCCTGGCGTCGGGCACTGTGTGACCGAGACCGAGCGCCTTTGAGGGGGGAAGGCGCCGCGCCCCGACGGAGGATTCGGACAATCGTGGACGCGACAGGCCGTGGGCGGGCGGATGACATCGATCCCGCTGACCAGTGGGTGCTCAACCCGAACACCGGCGAATACGAACTGCGACTGACTCCTTCCGGACCGCAGTCGGGCGTCCCCGGTCCGCGCAGAGCCGCCGGCCGGGGCGCGGAGGGTGCCGTGCGCAGTCGTACGGCCGCTCCCGAGCGGGCGCCGGGGCGGGAGGTTCCGCCTCCGCGGCGCAGGCGCGGTGCGCCCGAGGAGCCGCTGCCGGGCCGGCGCCGGGGCCGGCCGGTGAAGAAGAAGGGCCGGGCGAAGAAGGCACTGCTGTGGACCGGCGGCACCATGGCCTTCGTGCTGGTCGCCGGGGCCGGCGGTGCCTACCTCTACATCAAGCACCTCAACGACAACATCACGTCGGTCTCCGACGACGGCGCGAGCACCGGTGGCTTCAGCAAGGGCAAGGCCATCAACATCCTGCTGATCGGCACCGACAAGCGCACGGGCGCGGGCAACACCAAGTACGGCGACTCCGGCAGCGTCGGCCACGCGGACACCACGATCCTGCTGCACGTCTCCAAGGACCGTTCGAACGCGACCGCGCTGAGCATCCCGCGCGACCTGATCACCGACATCCCGGACTGCCCGACCACCCAGTCGGACGGCACCGAGAAGGTCATCGCGGGCACCAGCGACGTCCGCTTCAACACCAGCCTCGGGCAGGACGAACGGACGCCCAGCTGTGTCGCGCGGACCGTCACCGAGCTGACCGGGATCACGCCGGACAACTTCATGGTGGCCGACTTCAACGCGGTCAAGACGCTGACCACGGCGGTCGGCGGGGTCGACGTCTGTCTCGGCAAGGACATCAACGACCCCGACTCGCACCTGAACCTGAAGAAGGGCATGCAGCACATCGAGGGCGAGACCGCGCTCGCCTTCGTGCGCACCCGGCACGCGGTCGGCTTCGGCGGCGACCTGAGCCGGATCACCCTTCAGCAGCAGTTCCTCAGCGCGCTGATGCGCAAGCTGAAGTCGAACGACACGCTCACCAACCCGGCGAAGATGATCAAGGTCGCCGAGGCGGGCACCAAGGCGCTGACCGTCGACTCCAACCTGGACAGCATCGGCAAGCTCAAGGACCTCGGTCTGGAGCTGGGCAAGCTCAACCCGAAGAACCTGACCTTCACCACGGTGCCGGTGCTCGACAACCCGGCCGAGAAGGTGAAGGCGACCGTCGTACTGAACGACTCGACGGCACCGGCGGTCTTCTCCGCGATCAAGAACGACGTCTCCTTCACCGCGGTGAAGGCACAGAAGAAGAAGGAGGCGGCCGCGGTGGCCGCCCGGCTCAAGGGCACCAAGTCGGCCGCCTCGGAGGTCCGGGTGCGGATCCTCAACGGCGGTGCGGTCGCCGGCAGCGCGCAGGCGGAGCTCAACTACCTGCAGAACGACGAGGGTGTGCTGAAGTCGTCGAACGCGGGCAACGCGGACGCGGCGCAGGCGAAGACCACGCTGGAGTACGACCCGGACCAGGCCGACCAGGCCCGCCGGCTCGCCGCCATCCTGGGCCTGTCCGGTTCGCAGCTGAAGCCCGGCAAGAGCGTGACCAACGACCAGGGCCTGCCGACGATGACACTGACGCTCGGCAAGGACTTCCCGGGGGCGGGCGAGTCGTACAGCGCGGCGACCAAGGCGCCGGACGTCGACAAGACGACGGCCGACAAGGTCGAGTGCGCCAAGTGAAGTGACCTGAGGGGCCTGTCGTGCGTCTAACAGGACGTACGGCAGGCCTTTTTCGAGGGCGCGAGGGTGGGGAGGACGGGGAATGACGCAGAGCAGTGTGCGTGGAGAGGGGACCCGGCCGGGGGTTCGGGACGGTTCCGGTGGCCGGGGGGCCACGCAGGACCGGGAGAACTCCGGCAGACCCGGCACGGGGGACATGGGGGGCGGCCATCGCAGGTCGGGGCCGCCGCGGCGGGGGCGGCGGGTGCTGCGCTGGTCGGCGACCACGCTGGCGGTGCTGATACTCGGGACGGCCGGCGCCGGTTACCTGTACTACGAGCACCTCAACGGCAACATCCAGAAGGGCGAGCGCAGCAGCGGCGACGGGAAGGCCCGCAAGACCGGGGCCAACGCGGCCGGGCAGACGCCGCTGAACATCCTGCTGATCGGCTCGGACAGCCGTAACTCCGACGCGAACGTGGCGCTGGGCGGCGCGAAGTACGACCGGGGCAGCCCGCCGCGGGCGGACGTGCAGATGCTGATCCACCTCTCCGCGGACCGCAAGAGCGCGGCGATGGTGAGCATCCCGCGGGACACGCGGGTCGACATCCCCAAGTGCACGGACCCGAAGACCGGCAAGGTCTACCCGGCGACCAACACCATCATCAACGAGTCGCTGGCCCGCGGCGGCGCCGGCTGCACGCTCGCCACCTGGGAGAACCTCACCGGGGTCTACATCGACCACTGGATGACGATCGACTTCGCGGGCGTGGTGCAGATGGCGGACGCCATCGGCGGAGTCGACGTCTGCGTACGGCAGAACGTGTGGGACCGGCCGACGGCCGCGGTGCCCGGCGGCTCCGGGCTGAAGCTGACGGCCGGCACGCACAAGGTCGAGGGCAAGCAGGCGTTGCAGTGGCTGCGCACCCGGCACGCCTGGGGCAGCGACCCGCTGCGGGCCAAGGCCCAGCACATGTACCTCAACTCGATGATCCGCACCCTGAAGGGGCAGAACGTCTTCACCGACACCGGCAGGCTGATGGACCTGGCCGAGGCGGCCACCAAGTCCCTGACGGTCTCCGAGGAGATCGGCACCGTCAAGAAGCTGTACGACCTGGGCATGCAGCTCAAGTCGGTGCCGACGGACCGCATCACCTCGTTGACGATGCCGAACGTCGAGGACCCGCAGAACCGCGACCACCTGGTGCCGGAGGCCACCGGCGCCGCAAAGCTCTGGCAGCTGCTCCGCGACGACGTCCCGCTCGACGGCAAGGGCAAGGCGACGGCCGCCAAGGCGACGGCCAAGGCCGAGGCCACGAAGGCCCCTTCGGCGCCGGACGCCCAGATCGGCGTGACCGTGCAGAACGCCACCGGGACCACCACGCTCGGCCCGGTCCCCGGGCGGGCGGGCGCGGTCGCCCAGGAGTTGGTGACGAAAGGTTTCGCGCGGGCGGCCAAGGACGCCACCGCCGGGCTCTCCGCGGAGCGGACGGTCGTGCGCTATCCGAGCGCGGAGCTGGAGGGCGACGCCCAGCGGATCGCCAAGTCCCTGGGGATTCCGCTGAGTTCGGTGCAGCGGTCGACGGACGTCTCCGGGGTCACGCTCGTCGTGGGCGCCGACTGGCGGGAGGGTACGGCGTATCCGAAGCAGTCGAAGTCCGACGACACGCTGCCGAGCAACGCGGACGCCATCAACGGCTCGGACAAGAGCCAGTGCATGCCCGTCTACCAGCCCTATCAGTGGTAGGCCCCGGGGCCTCCGCCCGTCGACAGCAGGAGCCAACTGTGCGGATACTGTGGGTGATCCATGTCTGACGGAGGCTCTGAGACCAGTGGATGTGCAAGGCCGTGGGCGGGCGGACGGTGTCGATCCCGCAGACCAGTGGGTACGTAACCCCCGCACCGGCGAATACGAACTGCGGTCCGCCGCGGCGCCGTCCCGCCCGGCGGTGCCCGGCCCGCGCGGAACCCGCGGCCAGGTCCCGCCGCAGCGCGGGCGCCGCACCGCCCCCGGTGAGCCGCCGGCCGGGCGGCGCGGACGCCGGCCGGTCAGGAAGAAGGGCCGGGCGAAGAAGGCCCTGCTGTGGACCGGCGGCACCATGGCCTTCGTCCTGGTCGCCGTCGGCTCGGCCGCCTACCTCTACATCAGGCACCTGGAGGGGAACGTCCACACGGAGGACGTCGGCAACGCGGCCAAGAGCGACTTCAGCAAGGACGAGGCCTTCAACATCCTGATCATCGGTACGGACAAGCGCACCGGTAAGGGGAACGAGGGGTACGGCGACAAGGGCAGCGTCGGGCACGCCGACACCAACATCCTGCTGCACGTCTCCAAGGACCGTACGAACGCGACCGCGTTGAGCATCCCGCGCGACCTGATCGTCGACATCCCGGACTGCCGGACGAAGCAGGCGGACGGCACCGAGACGGTCGTCGCCGGGCAGCAGGGCGTCCGCTTCAACCGGAGCCTCGGCGAGAGCGGCCGCGACCCCGGCTGCACCATGCGCACGGTGAAGGCGGCCACCGGCATCTCGCCGGACCACTTCATGATGGCCGACTTCAACGCGGTGAAGACCCTGACCACGGCGGTCGGCGGGGTCGGTGTCTGTGTCGAACACGCCGTGAACGACAAGGAGTCCAAGCTCGTCCTGCCCGCGGGCGAGTCGAAGGTCGAGGGCGAGAAGGCGCTCGCCTTCGTGCGCACCCGGCACAGCTTCGGCAACCAGGGCGACCTGGACCGCATCAAGGTCCAGCAGCAGTTCCTCGGCTCGCTGATGCGCAAGATGGCCTCCGGAGACACCCTCACCAGCCCCACCAAGCTGTGGAAGCTGGCCGAGGCGGCCACCGACGCGCTCACCGTGGACAAGGCCATCGGCCATGTCGGCACGCTCAAGGACATCGCCCTGGAGCTGAAGAAGGTGCCGACGAAGAACATCTCCTTCACCACCGTGCCGGTGAAGGACAACCCGGCCGAGAAGATCCGGGCGACGGTCGTCGTCGACGAGTCCCGGGGCCCGCAGCTCTTCGACCTGATCAGGAACGACGAGTCGCTCACCGAGGTCAAGAAGGCGAAGGCCAAGGAGAAGGCCGAGGTCGCCGCCCGCCTCAAGGGCACCAGGTCGGCCGCCTCGGAGGTCCGGGTGCGGATCCTCAACGGCGGCGCCCCCGCCGGCAGCGCCCAGACCGAGCTGACCTGGCTCCAGACCGAGGCGGGCGTCACCAAGTCCGAGAACGACGGCAACGCGGACGCCCGACTCGCCAGGACCACCCTCGAATACGCCCCCGACCAGGCCGCCCAGGCCCGCCGCCTCGCCGACGTCCTCGGCCTGTCCGGCGCGGCCCTGAAGCCCGGCAAGAGCGTCACCAACGCCCAGGGCCTGCCCACCATGACCCTCACCCTCGGCAAGGACTTCAAGGGCGCGGGCGTGAAGCTGAACTCCACCTCGGCGTCCGCCGCGAACGTGGACAAGTCGACGGCCGACAAGGTGCAGTGCGCCGGTTGACCGCCGAGCAGGCGCAGTGCGCCGGTTGACGCGCTCAGGGCAACCTCACAGGCCCCTCGTATGTCTCCTGGACGTACGGCGGGCCTGAGCCGTGGGTGTCCAGGGGTGCGCAACCGGGTGGGGAGCAGAGGAAATTGGGGCAGAACAGTGAGCGGCGCCGCCGTGTGCTCAGATGGGCCGCGACGACCCTGGCCGTGCTGATACTCGGCTCGGCCTGTGCCGGCTACCTCTACTACCGCCACCTCAACGGCAACATCCAGCAGGCCGACCTCAACCTCGGCGACGCCAAGGCGCCCGCGCCGACCCCCGACGAGGCGGGCCGTACGCCGCTGAACATCCTGCTCATCGGCTCGGACGCCCGGGACACCAAGGAGAACCAGGAACTCGGCGGCGCCCGCGAGACCTTCGGCTCGACCCCGCTCGCGGACGTCCAGATGCTGGTCCACCTGTCCGCGGACCGGGCCGACATGTCAGTCGTCAGCATGCCCCGCGACACCCTGCTGAAGATCCCCGAGTGCACGGATCCCGACACCGGGAAGACCTACCCGGCGAGCGACGGCCGCGTGATGACCAACCAGAGCCTCGGCCACGGCGGCCCCGGCTGCACGGTCGCCACCTGGGAGGCGCTCACCGGCATCCGTATCGACCATTTCATGATGGTCGACTTCTCCGGCGTGGTCTCCATGGCCGACGCCATCGGCGGCGTCCCGGTCTGCGTGGACGCCAACATCCTGTCCCGGGACGGCTCGGGGCACGGCTCCGGGCTGAAGCTGCCCGAGGGCACCACCTCGGTCAAGGGCGAGCAGGCCCTGCAGTGGCTGCGCACCCGGTACGGCTTCGAGGACGGCAGCGACCTCGCCCGGGCCAAGGCCCAGCACATGTACATGAACTCGATGGTCCGCCAGCTGCGCGCGGGCGCGACGCTCGGCAACCCGGGCAGGCTGCGCGCCCTCGCCGAGACGGCCACCAGGGCGATCACCGTCGACCCGGGCCTGGACACCGTGAAGAAGCTCTACGACCTCAGCGACGAGCTGCGCAAGGTCGAGCCGAAGCGCATCACGATGACCACCATGCCGAACCGGTACGTCGGCGCCCGCGTCGAGCCCACCGAGGAGGCCGAGCAGCTGTTCCGCCTGGTCCGCGAGGACATCGCCCTGGACGGCAGGGACAAGAAGAAGACGACCACCAGGACGTCCTCGGACCCGGCCGCGGCGGACGACAAGATCGCCGTACAGGTGCGCAACGGCACCCGCACCGACGCCCTCGCCTCCGCCCGCGGCCGGGCGACCACCGTGGCCGGGCTGCTGCGGGACAAGGGCTTCGCCGAGGCGTCCGCCGACCAGTCGGTCCTGCCGAGCGAGCCCACCACCGTCGTCCGCTACCCGAGCGCCGACCTGGAGGGCGACGCCCAGGCCGTCGCCAAGGCTCTGGGCATCCCGGTGAGTGCGGTGAAGCGGTCGACGGACGTCTCCGGGATCACCCTCGTCGTGGGCGCCGACTGGCGGGAGGGTACGGCGTACAAGGCGCCCGGGGCGGACGACCGTACCCCCGAGTCCGCGCAGGCCCTCAACGGCGCGGACGACGGGGCCTGTATGCACGTCAGCCCGGGCTTCACCTGGAAGTAACAGAAACGGGCGCTTTCCCCTCAGGCACCCACAGCAAACTCTTATCTCTCTACAGAAAGATGATGCGCGCTCAAGTCCGAGAGCCCCCCGGGCCGACTCGGCGATCCACGGCGCTGTGTCAGGCGCTCGGGTGGGAGGACACGGAGTTGGCGCGGAGCAGTGTGCGCGGGGAGGTCCCCGCGGTCGAGGACACCATGTCCCTCACCCCGGTGGGCGGCGAGCGGGTGCCCGAGCAGCGGCGGCACGACGGCGGCGGCCGCAGACGGGGCGGTCCCGGCGACGGCGACCGCAAGCGCCGCAGACGGCGAATACTTCGCTGGTCGGCGACGGTCCTGGCGGTGGTGATAGTGGGCACCGCGGGTGCCGGTTATCTCTACTACCAGCACCTCAACGACAACATCCAGAAGGAGAACCTCAACAACGCGGACGCCACGGACCGCGCGGCCAAGTCGAAGGCCAACGCGGCCGGGCAGACCCCGTTGAACATCCTCCTGATCGGCTCCGACGCCCGCGACTCCGCCGAGAACCAGAAGCTCGGCGGCGCGAAGGACACGTACAACACCGCGCCGCGCGCGGACGTCCAGATGCTGCTGCACGTCTCCGCGGACCGCACCAACATGTCGGTCGTGAGCATGCCCCGCGACACCCTGGTCTCCATCCCGAAGTGCACGGACCCCGACACCGGCAAGGTCTACGCGGCGACCACCTCGACGATGACGAACGCCTCCCTGGAACGCGGCGGCCCCGGCTGCACGGTCGCCACCTGGGAGAAGCTCACCAACATCCACATCGACCACTTCATGATGGTCGACTTCTCGGGTGTGGTGTCCATGGCCGACGCCATCGGTGGCGTCCCGGTCTGCGTCGACGCCAACATCTACTCGCACACCTCCTCCGGCCACGGCTCCGGCCTGAAGCTGAAGAAGGGCACCACCGCGGTCAAGGGCAAGCAGGCGCTGCAGTGGCTGCGCACCCGGTACGGCTTCGAGGACGGCAGCGACATCGCGCGCACCAAGGCCCAGCACATGTACATGAACTCGATGGTCCGCCAGCTGCGCGCCAACGCGACGCTCAGCAACCCGGGCAAGCTGCGGGCGCTCGCCGAGACGGCCACCAAGTCGCTGACGGTGGACGACGCTCTGGGGACCGTGGCCAAGCTGTACGACCTCAGCAAGCAGCTGAAGGAGGTGCCCACCAAGCGGATCACCATGACGACGATGCCGTGGGTGTACTCCTCGGACGGCAACCGGGTGCTGCCCAAGCCGACGGACGCGGCGAAGCTGTTCCGCCTGGTCCGCGAGGACATCGCGCTGGACGGCAAGGACAAGAAGAAGACGGCCACCAAGACGTCCTCGGATCCGGCCGCGGCGGACGACAAGATCGCCGTGCAGGTGCAGAACGGCACCCGGTCCGACACCGAGTCCGCGGTGACCGGGCGGGCCACCGCCGTCGCCGGGGTCCTCGTCGGCAAGGGCTTCGACAAGGCGGTCGCGGACTCCTCGACGCTGCTCAGCGAGGACGAGACGGTCGTCCGCTACCCGAGCGCCGACCTGGAGGGTGACGCGCAGGCCGTCGCCAAGGCCCTCGGCATCCCGACGAGCCAGGTGAAGAAGTCGACGGACGTCTCCGGGGTCACACTGGTCGTCGGCGCGGACTGGCGCTCGGGCACCAAGTACACCGCCGACGACGACACGACGCCGGCCTCGGCGAGCGCGCTGAACGGGGCGGACAGCAAGGCGTGCATGCACGTCGACCCGGACTACACCTGGTAGTCCGGGTCGGGAGGGCCAGTGCTATGTCACATACCACTGGCCCCGCAGTACTTCAGCCGGCGGTGACGACCGCCGGCCGCCGCGACGCGATGACCTTCCTGGCCAGCGCCTTCGGGCTGGTCAGGAAGCCCCAGCCCCACGACATGTGCATGGTGGCGAGGGCGACCGGGATCTGCAGCCGTGCCTTCAGCGGCAGCCCCTTGCCGGCCGGGAGCGAGCCCAGGACGATCGCGGCGAGGTAGCCGCCGGGGATCAGGAAGCCCCACGGGGTCAGTGCCGCACCGACCACCAGACCCGCCGCGATCGCCAGCACCGCGGTCGGCGGGGCGAGGTAGCGCAGGTTGATGGAGCCCTCGTGGTAGCGGGCGACGACGTGCCGCCAACGCCCGTAGTCCTTGTACTGCTTGGCCAGCGCCTTCACGCTCGGCCGCGGGCGGTACGACACCTTCAGCTCCGGCGAGAACCAGATCAGCCCGCCGGCCTCGCGGATCCGGAAGTTGAGCTCCCAGTCCTGGGCGCGGATGAACTCCTCGTTGTACCCGCCCTGCCGTTCCAGCGCCTCGCGCCGGAAGACGCCCAGGTACACGGTCTCGGCCTCGCAGGCGGCGCCGCCGGTGTGGAAGACCGCGTTGCCGACCCCGATCTTCGAGGTCATCGCGGCGGCGACGGCGTGCTCCCAGTCGTTCTCGCCCTCGGCGTGCATGATGCCGCCGACGTTCTGCGCGCCGGTCTCCTCCAGGAGCCGTACGGCGGTGGCGATGTAGTTGGGCGAGAGCATGCCGTGGCCGTCGACGCGGACGACGATCGGGTGGCGGGAGGCCTTGATCGCGGCGTTGAGGGCGGCGGGCGTACGGCCGACCGGGTTCGGGACGGTGTGCACGCGGGGGTCCTCGGCCACGAGCTCGGCCGCGATCTCGTCCGTGCGGTCCTTGGACGGACCGAGGGCGAGCACGACCTCCATCTCGCCGGCGTACTCCTGCGCGAGGATCGCTTGGACGGCTCCGCGCAGATGCCGCTCCTCGTCGAGGACGGGCATGATCACAGACACGGCGGGGAGTCGCACGTCGGAATTGGCGTTCATCGGTGCTCACGTTACCGCGAACGGGGGACACCTTCGCGCCCCGCCGGGGCGGCGGACCGGGCCACAGATCGTATGGACCTACGGTGCTCAGGATCCCACGTACGGCCGTCGCCCGGAGGTGTCCCCCTTGCCCACGCCGCCTCGGTCCGCCGCCCCGCCCCGTCCGCAGCGCCGCCCCCACCCCGCCCGTGCCCCGCAGCAGCGCGGCCCTCGGCCCCCCGTCCGGCGCAAGAAGCCCCGCTGGGCCATGCGGGCGGTGACGACCCTGTCGGTCGTCGTGCTCGCCTCCGCCGGGATCGGGCACGCGGTGGTCACCAGCCTCGACGCGGACATCGCCCGGGTCGACCCCTTCAAGGACATGAAGAACCGTCCGGCCGCCGGTCACGGCATGAACGTGCTGCTGGTCGGCACGGACGGGCGCGACAGGATCACCGAGCAGGAGCGGCACCGCTACCACCTGGGCGGCGCCCCCTGTCACTGCACCGACACGATCATGATCGTGCACATCTCGGAGGACCGGGAGCGGGCGAGCGTGGTGAGCCTGCCACGCGACTCGTACGCCATGACGCCGCCGCACGTCGACGAGACCACCGGGCGGCGGCACAACGGCCACCCCATCAAGATCAACGCGGCGTACGCGGAGGGCGGCCCCAACCTCACCGTGCAGACGGTCGAGGACATGACGCACGTGAAGATCGACCACTATCTGGAGGTCGACTTCACCAGCTTCATGAAGACGGTGGACGTCCTCGGCGGGGTCAAGATCTGCACCACCGAACCCCTCAAGGACACGTACACCGGCCTCGGCCTCCCGGCCGGCACACACACCCTCATGGGCGGCCAGGCGCTCCAGTTCGTCCGCGCCCGGCACGTCGACGGCGCCTCCGACCTCGGCCGGATGAAGCGCCAGCAGCGCTTCCTGGCCGCGCTGATCGACCGCGCGACCTCCTCCGGCATCCTCCTCAACCCCATGAAGTTCCGGGACGTGACCCACGCGGTCCTCGGCTCGGTCCGCGCGGACAAGGGCTTCGGCACCGACGAACTCCTCGACCTCGGCCGCGCGATGCGCAACTTCTCCCCGTCCTCCTCGGAGTTCACGACCGTCCCCATCGGCCAGATGGGATACGTCGTCAAGGGCATCGGCTCGACCCTGAAGTGGGACACCGCGAAGGCAGACCGCCTCTTCCAGGACCTCCGCGACGACAAGCCCCTGACCGTGCACCGCCCGCCCGCCCCGCGGACGGTCCGCGTCGACGTCGCCCCGCAGCAGATCCGCGTCCAGGTCGAGAACGGCACGGCGACGGCGGGTCTGGGCAGGCAGGTGGACACCGCCCTTGCGGGCACCGGCTTCCGCACCACCCGCACCCCCGCCAACTCCGCCGACCGCACGCTCAAGCGCACGATCGTCGAGTACGACCCCCGCTGGGACCGCTCCGCGAAGTCGCTGGCGGCCGCGCTGCCCGGGAGCGAACTGCGGGCGGTGAAGGGGCTGGGACCGACGCTGAAGGTGATCGTGGGGGCGGACTTCAAGGACGTACGGAAGGTTCGGGCGGAGGACGCGACGCAGGGGGAGTTCGGGGTGGTCACGGGGGACCAGGTGGTGTGTCCGTAGACATGGGTCGTAACTCGAATGGGCGGATTGTTCCCGTCCGCCCGATGGCGCCCGGTACGCGGCGGGCGTAGGACGGGAAGGGCACAGGGCCCACCCCCGGGCCTCACCCCCTAGGAGGAGCCATGACCCAGACCGGACCCATGACCGCGATGAGCAAGGAGATGCAGGACTGCGTCGAGGCGTGCATGGCGTGCCACGGCATCTGCGAGGAGACCATGAGCTCCTGCATGCAGATGGGCGGCCAGGCCCAGATGCAGATCATGCGCGCGCTCATCGACTGCTCCGAGATGACCCGCATGTGCGCGGACATGATGATGCGCCGCTCCCCCATGTCGGCCGAGATGTGCGCGATGTGCGCCAAGGCCTGCGACATGTGCGCCGAGGCGTGTATGTCCATGCCGGACGATCCCCAGATGATGCGCTGCGCGGAGGCGTGTCGCCGCTGCGCGGAGATGTGCCGGGCGATGGCGGGCGCGACGATGTGACGTCCACCTGACCGTGATCGAGGGCACCTGCCACGGCGGGTGTCCTCGCCCCTTGGCGCGGGGATGCTGAGGGGATGGCGGACACGGGAGCCAGAGACGGTCTGAGCGACCGCGAGGCGATCCTCTGGATAGCGGATTCCCAGCAGTACGACCGGACCTTTCAAGAGCTGCGCGAGCACACGGTCGACGCGCTGCTGGACGCGGCCGGGGTGGCGGAGGGAGCGTACGTCCTCGACGTCGGCGCCGGGAAGGCGGCCAGGGCGGCGGTGGAGCGTGGTGCCCGGGTACGGGCCGTGGGCACCGATCCCCTGGCGATCATGCACGCGCGAGGCGGCGGGGTGGACGCGATCCGGCACGCGTTGCCGCAACTGCCTTACGGCGACGGCGAGTTCGACATGGTCCTCGCCAACTTCGTCCTCGACCACGTCGAGCGTCCGCGTACCTCGCTCGCCGAACTGCGGCGCGTTCTGCGGCCCGGCGGCCGGATCGCGCTGACGCTGTGGAGCGAGCGACGCGGCGCCGGCCAGGACCTGCTCCCGCGGGCCTGCGCCGCGGGCGGCGTCGTACTGCCGCCGGACCGGCTGGACCGCGATGCGCCCTCGGACCCGCCGCCGCTCGACCCGGCCGAGGACTTCGTCCGCACACCCGCCGGAGTCCTGGAGCTGCTCGACGGGACCGGATTCGCACAGGCGGAGGCGGCCGAGGTCGCCTGGAGCCATGAGACCCGGGTCGAGTGGTGGTGGGGCGGACTGGGCACGCGGCTCTACCTCAGACCGGCGTATGTCACTCCGCCGGACCAGGAGACCACCGCGCGGATCCGGGCGGAGTACGACCGCCTCCGTACCGAATTCGCCCAGGGGGACGGGAATCTGCTCCTCCCGCACATTGCGCTGCTCGCCTCCGCGACCGCTGCGTGAACAGCGGCGTCGGCTAGGTGAACAGCGGCTCCAGCGCCCGTGCCAGGTCCGCCGCCTCGTGGAAGTGCACCGTCCGCATGCCGAGCGCGGCCGCCGCCTCGACGTTCTCCTCGCTGTCGTCGACGAACAGGCAGCGTTCGAGGCGTACGCCCGCCAGGTCGGCCGCGTGGTGGTAGATGCGTGGGTCGGGTTTGGCGAGGCGGACCCGGGCGCTGTTGACGACGTGGTCGGCGAGGTCGGTCAGGCCGAGGGAGTCGAGGTCGGACTCCAGGTCCAGGGACGCGTTGGAGACCAGGACCAGGGGGACCCGGATGCGGGCCCGGCGCAGGAGGGCGACGACCTCGTCGTCCGCGTGGAAGGGGGACTCCAGGAGGGCCCGGGCCAGTTCGTACGCCGTCTGTGGCTCGGGGATCAGGCCCGCGAGGCCGTCGGCTATCCGCTCCGCCCACTCCTGCGGGGTGATCTCGCCCAGCAGCAGCGGCAGGTCGGTCTCCGGCGCGAACGCCACCTTCTTGGTGGTGCCCTCGGAGATCCCCGCGGCCCGCTCCAACGCCTCCAGACGGGCGGAGTCGAAGGACCGGACCACGTTGTCGACGTCACACAGAACCGCCCCGAAGGGCGGTCTGCTGTCGGTGATGTTGCTGTCAGTCACTCGAGACCGTGACCTTCTGGTCGTTGTTGAGCTCGTTCACCAGCGTCTTCACCTTCGCCTTGTCCCAGACGAGGTTGCCGCCGGTCGAGCCGGAGATCGGCATGTTCATCGACGTACCGTCACCGCCGCTGACACCCTTCATGGCCCAGAACATGGACGCCAGGTCCCACAGGCTCATGTCCTTGTCGACGGTGAGGGAGTCCAGGCCCGCGCTCATCGTCGGGTACAGCTTGAAGGGGTTGAGGACCGTGGACGGCGTCGCCACCTGGTGGGCCAGCGCCGACAGGAACTTCTGCTGGTTCTTCGTACGCTGGAGGTCGGAGGCGGCGAAGGCGTGCCGGGTGCGGACGAAGGCCAGCGCCTGCTCGCCGTTGAGGGTCTGCTTGCCGGCCTTGAAGTCGGCGCCCGAGTACTTGTCCTTGAAGGCCTTGTCGATGGTGATGTCGACACCGCCCACCGCGTCCACGATGTTCGCGAAGCCGGCGAAGCCGATCTCCACGTAGTGGTCGATGTGCAGGCCCATGTTGGCCTCGACCGTGCGCACCAGCAGCGTCGGCCCGTCCTCCGCGTACGCCGCGTTCAGCTTCGTCTGGCGGCCGGTGCCCTGGTAGGTCTTCCCGGACGTGGATCCCTTGTACGTGGGGATCGTCACGTTCGAGTCGCGGGGCAGCGAGATCAGCGTGTCGCCGCTGTCGCCGACGTGCAGGATCATCATCGAGTCGGTGCGCTTGCCCTCCGCGGAGCCGGTGTGCAGCTCCTTCTTCTGCGCGGAGGAGAGCCCGGCGCGGCTGTCGGAGCCGACGATCAGGTAGTTGGTGCCGTCGCCCGCCTCGGGACGGTCGATGACCGTGGAGAGGTCGACGTCCCGGTGCAGTTTGCCGTCGGCCCAGAAGTACGTGGCCACCGACGTCACGACGAACGCCGTCACCAGCGTGATCGCCGTCCACTTGATACGGCGCCGCCAGTTCGGCCGCGGCCGCGGCTCGCCGCCCGGGCCGCCGGGACCGCCGGACCCGCCGCCGTAGACCTGGCCGGTGTTGTAGCCGCTGTCGTAGTCGTTGCCGTACTGGTCGTTGCCGTACTGATTGCCGCCGTACCCCTGGCCGTCGACATACGTCGGCTGCTGGGGCATGCCCTGGCCGTACGGCGGCGCGGACGGGCCGGAGCCCCCGTACGCGCCCGAGGCGGGCCGGCGGACCTGGCGCATGACACGAGCGCTCTCAGGCTGTGCGCTCGCGCTGCCGCCCCCGTACCGGTTGCCGCGGTTGTCTCCGGACCATCCCTCGGGCCAATCGTTCATGGGCCCCAGTGTGCAGGGAGCGGCGGTCCCCTTTACAAGGGTCGTAGGAAAATCAGGGCACTGCTGTTGCGAACCCAACACAAAGTCCGCAGATGTCCGGTCGGCATAAGGTGGGGGCCATGACAGACCAGGCCCAGGCCACGGAAACGGATACTCCGGAGATCCCGGGCAAGCCCACCTCGGCGTCCCGGACCACGCTCAGTCACATCATGACCCACAACGACACGAACCTGCTGGGCACCGTGCACGGTGGCGTGATCATGAAGCTGGTCGACGACGCGGCGGGCGCCGTGGCCGGGCGGCACAGCGGCGGGCCCGCGGTCACCGCGTCCATGGACGAGATGGCGTTCCTGGAGCCGGTCCGGGTCGGCGACCTGGTCCATGTGAAGGCGCAGGTCAACTGGACGGGCCGGACGTCGATGGAGGTGGGGGTCCGGGTCCTGGCCGAGCGCTGGAACGAGTCGACGCCCGCCACCCAGGTCGGCTCCGCCTACCTCGTCTTCGCCGCGGTCGACTCCGACGGCAAGCCCCGCCGCGTACCCCCGGTCCACCCGGAGACGGAGAAGGACAAGCGGCGGTACCAGGAGGCCCAGATCCGCCGCACGCATCGCCTGGCGAGGCGCCGGGAGATCATGGAACTGCGGGAGAGGCGGACGGCGGAGGGGCTGGACGACTGAGCCCGGGCGGGACGGAAGAAGCCCCGACCTGTCCGGGCCGGGGCTTCCGTAATGTCTTGATTCTTCGATGCCTTGATGCCTTGTTACGGCGGATTCCGCACGCCTTGTGACGGCGTTACGGCAGGTTCCGCGCCATCACGATCCGCTGGACCTGGTTCGTGCCCTCGTAGATCTGGGTGATCTTGGCGTCGCGCATCATCCGCTCCACCGGGTAGTCGCGGGTGTAGCCGTAGCCGCCCAGCAGCTGGACCGCGTCCGTCGTGACCTCCATCGCCACGTCCGAGGCGAAGCACTTCGCCGCCGCGCCCTGGAAGGTGAGGTCGCTGTCGCCGCGCTCCGAGGCCGCCGCCGCCTGGTAGGTGAGGGCCCGGGCCGCCGTGATCTTCATGGCCATGTCGGCGAGCATGAACTGGATGCCCTGGAAGTCGGCGATCGGCTTGCCGAACTGCTTGCGCTCCTGGACGTAGCCCTTGGCGTAGTCGAGGGCGCCCTGGGCGACGCCGAGGGCCTGGGCCGCGATGGTGATGCGGGTGTGGTCCAGGGTCTTCATGGCGGTGGCGAAGCCGGTGCCTTCGTCGCCGATCATGCGGTCCGCCGGGATGCGGACGTTGTCGAGGTAGACCTCGCGGGTCGGGGAGCCCTTGATGCCGAGCTTCTTCTCGGGGGCGCCGAAGGAGACGCCCTCGTCCGACTTCTCGACGACGAAGGCGGAGATGCCCTTCGAGCGCTTGGCCGGGTCCGTGACCGCCATGACCGTGTAGTAGTCGGAGACGCCGGCGTTGGTGATCCAGCGCTTCACGCCGGTCAGGACCCAGAAGTCGCCGTCACGGACAGCCTTCGTCTTCATGCCGGCCGCGTCCGAGCCGGCGTCCGGCTCGGAGAGGCAGTACGAGAACATTCCGTCGCCCTTGGCGAGCGGGGTCATGTACTTCTTCTTCAGCTCCTCGGAGCCGGAGAGGATCACCGGGAGCGAGCCCAGCTTGTTCACCGCGGGGATCAGGGAGGACGAGACGCAGACGCGCGCCACCTCCTCGATCACGATCACCGTGGCCAGCGCGTCGGCGCCCGCGCCGCCGTACTCCTCGGGTACGTGCACCGCGTGCAGGTCGCTCGCGACCAGCGCGTCCAGGGCCTCCTGCGGGAAGCGGGCCTCCTCGTCCACCGCGGCGGCGTGCGGCGCGATCTTCGCCTCGGCCAGTGAACGGATCGCGTCACGGAGCATGTCGTGCTCCTCGGACGGGCGGTACAGGTCGAAGTCAGCCGATCCGGCCAAGGTCTCTCACGCTCCAAAACGCTGTGATTGCCGACGCTAATTACCGTTAAGTAACTCAAATTTTAGGGGGCGGTCCACGCGAGTGATACGTGAGCTTGGCGACAGGGGGAAAAGTGCCCCGGGAAGGCCCCCGACATGCCCCGGATATGCTCGGGCAGCGCAGCCACCCCGTCCCCCCTCTGGAGCACGCATGAGCCTCAAGATCACCGTGATCGGCACCGGCTACCTCGGCGCCACGCACGCCGCGGCCATGGCCGAGCTGGGCTTCGAGGTGCTCGGTCTGGACGTGGTGCCGGAGAAGATCGAGATGCTGGAGCGGGGCGAGGCCCCGATGTTCGAGCCCGGCCTCGACGAGCTGCTGCGCAAGCATGTCGCCGGGATCGAGGGGTCCACCGGGCGGCTGCGCTTCACCATGGACTGGGCCGAGGTGGGGGCCTTCGGCGACGTCCACTTCCTGTGCATCAACACCCCGCAGAAGCACGGCGAGTACGCCTGCGACATGTCGTACGTCGACTCCGCCTTCGCCGCTCTCGCCCCGCATCTGACCCGCCCGGCCCTGGTCGTCGGCAAGTCGACGGTGCCGGTGGGTTCCGCCGACCGGCTCGCCCGCTTCCTCGCCGAGAACGCCCCCGCCGGCGAGGACGCCGAGCTGGCCTGGAACCCGGAGTTCCTGAGGGAGGGGTTCGCCGTGGACGACACGCTGCACCCCGACCGGCTCGTGGTCGGCGTCCGGAGCGAGCGGGCGGAACGGCTGCTGCGGGAGGTGTACGCGACGCCGATCTCCGAGGGGACGCCCTTCGTGGTCACCGACTTCCCGACCGCCGAGCTGGTGAAGACCTCCGCGAACTCCTTCCTGGCCACCAAGATCTCCTTCATCAACGCGATGGCGGAGATGTGCGAGGCCTCCGGCGGCGACGTCGCCAAGCTGGCGGAGGCGATCGGGTACGACGACCGGATCGGGAAGAAGTTCCTGCGGGCCGGCATCGGCTTCGGCGGCGGCTGTCTGCCGAAGGACATCCGGGCGTTCATGGCGCGCGCCGGTGAGCTGGGCGCCGACCAGGCGCTGACCTTCCTGCGCGAGATCGACTCGATCAACATGCGCCAGCGCGGGCAGATGGTCGAGCTGGCCCGGCAGATACTGGGCGGCGGGCCGTTCCTCGGCAAGCGGGTCGCGGTGCTCGGCGCCACCTTCAAGCCCGACTCGGACGACGTCCGGGACTCCCCCGCGCTGAACGTCGCCGGGCAGATCCACCTCCAGGGTGGCCAGGTGACGGTGTACGACCCGAAGGGCATGGACAACGCCCGCCGGGTCTTCCCGACCCTCGGCTACGCCGACAGCGCGGTCGAGGCCGTACGGGGCGCCGACGTCGTACTGCATCTCACCGAGTGGCAGGAGTTCCGCGAGCTGGACCCGGCGGCGCTCGGCGAGGTCGCGGCGGCCCGGGTGGTCCTGGACGGGCGCAACGCGCTCGACCCGGCGCTGTGGCGGAAGGCCGGCTGGACGTACCGGGCGATGGGCCGCCCGCAGGCCTGACCACTTCGGAAGCCCAGACGTCACGACGCCGGTTCGGCCGAGGCTCAGTCGGCCGAACCGGCGTCTGGTTGCATTCTGCACCACCGGCCTGTGCCGCGGCCGGGGAACTACTTGGCCCGGTACCGCCGCATCTTGGCGCGCGCCCCGCACACCTGCATCGAGCACCAGCGGCCGCGCCCGGCGGGGCTGCGGTCGTAGTACGCCCAGTGGCAGGTCTCGGCCTCGCAGGCCTTGAGGCGGGCCCAGGTGCCGTCGACCAGGGACTGGGCCACGGCGGCGGCGACACGGGAGTGGAGCGCGTCGGCGTCGGTGGGGGCGAGGGCCGCGGAGCCGTCCGCCGGGTCGACGGTGACCCTGAGCGGCGCCGAGGCCAGCAGGTCGCCCAGGGGCGTCACCCGGGCGTGCGGCGGATGGCCCGCGTGCGCCAGCAGCGCCACCCGTAGCGACTCCCGCAGCTCGCGCGCCCCCTCGGCCTCGTCCTCGGTGAGCCCGAAGCGTGCCCTGCCGTCCGCCGTGCCGAGCGCGTCGGCGCCCGACTCGATGTCCAGGGTGTTGACCAGGGACTCGACCAGAGCCAGGCCCCCGGGCGCGGCCGATCTCCCATCGCTCATGGCTGCACGCTACCTTCCGCATTTCCCCTTGCGATGTTACCTCCAATGCGGGAGCATGCAGTAACAGTTACTCCTTGAGCGCATCTACCGGTAACACCTGGAGGAAGTCATGGCTCTCGCCAAGCTCGGTGCCGTCGTCCTGGACTGCCCCGACCCCCGCGCGCTCGTCGGCTTCTACGCCGAGCTGCTGGGCGGCACGGTCGAGGTGGAGGACGGCTGGGCGGACCTCACCACCCCCGACGGCCGGGCGCTGGCCTTCCAGGCCTCCCCCGGCTTCGTCGCCCCCGAGTGGCCCGCACCCGACCACTCGCAGCAGTTCCACCTGGACCTGACCGTCGAGGACCTAGACAAGGCCGAGGAAGGCGTCCTGGCGCTCGGCGCCAAACCGCTGGACACCGACGACCGCTCACGGACGTTCCGCGTATACGCCGACCCGGCCGGCCACCCGTTCTGCCTCTGCGCCTGCTGAACCGAGCGGCCGCAGGTCCCGTCGGCTAACCGTCCAGGTCGGCGATCTTCGCCGTGGACGGCTCGCGGCGCTGCTGGGCGGCGCGGGCCGTGAAGTCGGCGCTGCGTACGACGCGTTGGACGTTGCCCCAGGTCAGCAGGGCGATGTCGGGCTCGGACCAGCCGCGGTGCAGGAGCTCGGCGATGAGGTGCGGGTAGCAGGAGGCGTCGCCGAGGTCCTGGGGGTGGGCGGTGCCGGCGTCGTACGTACCGGACAGGCCGACGCACTCCGGGCCCGCCACCTCGCGCACATGGTCGAGGTGGTCGGCGACGTCGCGCACGGACGGGCCGGTCTGTTCCGCCGTGAGCGGCACCATGCACAGGCCCTTGGCGGCGCCCAGCTCGGTGAGCAGGTCGTCGGGGAGGTTGGCGGGGTGGGGGCGCAGGGCGCGGGCGGCGGAGCGGGTGAACAGGACCGGCGCCTTGGAGACGGCGAAGGCGCGGTGGATGGTGTCGGCGGAGGCGCCGGAGAGGTCGGCGAGCACGCCGAGCCGGTTCATCTCACGGACCACCTCCTCGCCGAACCGGGTCAGCCCGGCCTCGCTCGCCCAGCTCGCGCCGGACAGGGTGAGGACGCGCAGCCCGAGGGCGTGCAGCGAGCGCAGGATGCCGAGGGAGTCGCCGAGGGCGGCGGAGCCGGCGGGGCCGAGCACGACGGCGACGCGGCCGCAGTTGCGGGCGTCGGTGGTCTGCCCGGCGGTGCAGGTGAGCCTCAGCCCCTCGGGGTGGGCCTGCACGACGGTCTTCACCAGGTCCAGCTGCTCCAGCGTGGCCCCCACGGCCCGGTCCCCGGCGAGGCCCTCGGGCAGGTGCAGCGACCAGAACAGCGCGCCGACGTGCCCTTCGCGCATCCGCGGCACGTCCGTGTCGACGGCGCTCTCGCCGAGCTCCAGGTCGTACCAGGGCAGGTGCCTGAGCGCCCACGGCAGTCCGCTGTAGCCGTCGGCGACGGGGTGCGCGGCGAGGATGGCGTGAGCGCGCTCCAGGGGGGCGGTGTCCGGGTCCGAGACCGGGGTGTACGGCTCCGCTCCCTCGAAGGGATCCGGCAGGCCGTCGAGCTCGCCGACCTCGGTGGTGGGGTGCAGTTCGTCCTGGAGGTCTGCCATGGCGGGCTCCGTACGTCGTGATCGCAGTACGGTTCACCGTCGCACGGAGGACGGGGGGCTTCCTGGTGGGTGGGGCGTTCGGGCGTCGGCCGGTTCAGCGACCCCCCGAACGCCCCGCGCACGTCAGCCGTCGAGCCGCTCGATGGTCGCGTTCGACGGTCCCCGCGTCCCTTGCAGCTCGCGCGCCACGTCCTCCGCCGCGCCCAGCACCCGTACCGAGTTCTGCCAGGTCAGCTTGGCCAGGTCGGGCTTCGACCAGCCTCGGTCGAGGAGCTCCGCGACGAGGTTGGGGTAGCCGGAGACGTCACTGAGGCCGTCGGGGGTGAAGGCCGTGCCGTCGTAGTCGCCGCCGATGCCCAGGTGGTCGACGCCCGCCACCTCGCGCATGTGGTCCAGGTGGTCGGCGACGGTTGCCACCGTGGCCACCGGGCGCGGGTTGCGCTCCTCGAAGGCGCGGTGGACCTTCATCGCCTCGGGGGTGGTCTCCAGGTGGTGCAGGCCGTGGGCGCGCATGTTCTCGTCGGCCGCCGCCGTCCAGTCGACGGCCGCCTGGAGGACGAACTTCGGCACGAAGGTCACCATCGCCACGCCGCCGTTGGCGGGGAGGCGTTCGAGGACGTCGTCCGGGATGTTGCGGGGGTGGTCGCAGACCGCGCGCGAGGAGGAGTGCGAGAAGATCACCGGGGCGGTGGTCGCGTCCAGCGCGGCTCGCATGGTCGTCGCCGCCACGTGCGAGAGGTCGACCAGCATGCCGAGGCGGTTCATCTCACGGACGACCTCGCGGCCGAAGGCCGACAGGCCGCCGACGTTCGGTTCGTCCGTCGCCGAGTCCGCCCAGTCGTTGTTGTCGTTGTGCGTGAGCGTCATGTAGCGGACGCCGAGGTCGTACAACCCCCGCAGCGTGCCGAGGGAGTTGGCGATCGAGTGGCCGCCCTCCGCGCCCATGAGGGAGGCGATACGGCCGTCCAGCCGCGCCTTCTCCATGTCGGCCGCGGTCCGCGCGGGCGCCAGGTCCGCCGGGTACCGCGCCAGCAACTGCCGTACGCAGTCGATCTGTTCGAGGGTGGCCGGCACCGCGTCGGGCAGGTCCGAGCGGACGTACACCGACCAGTACTGCGCCCCGACCCCGCCCTCGCGCAGCCGCGGGATGTCGGTGTGCAGATGCGCGTTCTGGTGTACGGCGATGTCGCGGGCGTCGAGGTCGTAGCGGACCTGGTTGCGCAGCGCCCACGGGAGGTCGTTGTGGCCGTCGACGACCGGGAAGTCGGCGAGGAGTTCGCGGGCTTCCTCCAGGGAGGTCATCCGCGTCACTTCCCGAACCCGAAGCCGCCGTTGCCCTCGACCTTGGTGCGCAGGCGCTTGCCCTTCTCGGTGGCCTGGTCGTTCAGCTCCTGCTGGAAGTCCCGCATCCGCGCGAGGAGTTCCTCGTCGGAGGTGGCGAGGATACGGGCGGCCAGCAGGCCGGCGTTACGGGCGCCGGCGACCGAGACGGTGGCGACCGGGACGCCCGCCGGCATCTGCACGATCGACAGCAGGCTGTCCATGCCGTCGAGGTACTTCAGCGGGACCGGGACGCCGATCACCGGGAGGGGGGTCACGGAGGCGAGCATGCCCGGGAGGTGGGCCGCTCCCCCGGCGCCGGCGATGATCACCTTCAGGCCGCGGTCCGCCGCCTGCTCGCCGTACGTGATCATCTCGCGCGGCATCCGGTGCGCGGAGACGACGTCGACCTCGTACTCGATCTCGAACTCGTCGAGGGCCTGCGCGGCGGCCTCCATGACGGGCCAGTCGGAGTCCGAACCCATGACGATGCCTACAACGGGGCTCATTTCAATCTCCTTGCATACGTCATCCGTGTCCCGGACGGCGTGATCACCGAACTGCCGGACAGGCTTACATCAGAGGGGCTAGCTTGTGAGACATGGGGGCCAGGTGCGTGAAGCGGGCTTTCAAGTACCGCTTCTATCCGACGGAGGAGCAGGCAGCCGAGCTGTCGCGAACCTTCGGCTGCGTGCGCAAGGTCTACAACATGGCGCTTGACGCCCGGTCTCGCGCATGGACGGTGGAACAGCGCCGGGTCTCCTACGTGGATACGTCCGCGATGCTCACGGAGTGGAAGAAGACCGCAGAACACGGTTTTCTGGCCGAAGTGTCTTCTGTGCCGCTGCAGCAGTCGCTGCGGCACCTGCAGGCCGCGTACACCGCGTTCTTCGACAAGCGTGCTCGGCACCCCCGCTTCAAGTCGAAGAAAAGGTCCAAGGACTCCGCCGAGTACACCCGCTCCGCATTCCGCTTCCGCGACGGAGAACTCACGCTGGCGAAGATGCGTGATCCGCTGGCCGTCGTGTGGTCGCGGCCTCTGCCTGACGGCACCGAACCGTCCACGGCCACGATCTCCCGGGACAGAGCAGGCCGCTGGTTCGTCTCGCTGCTCGTCGAAAGCGTTGTCGGTCCCGGACCGGTCACCGACGCGGCGGTAGGGCTCGACGCGGGCCTCACCAGTCTGGTCACTCTGTCCACCGGGGAGAAGATCACCAACCCGAGGTTCGAGCGGAGGGACCGGAACCGCCTCGCCAAGGCCCAGCGAGAACTCTCCCGCAAGGCCAATGGCTCGAAGAACCGGGAGAAGGCGCGCGTCAAAGTGGCACGCGTCCACGCCTGAATCACTGACCGGCGCCGGGACTTCCTCCACAAACTGACCACTCGACTCGTTCGTGAGAACCAAACGATCGTGATCGAGGATCTGCCCGTCCGCAGCCTGCTCGGCAACCGCACTCTCGCACGTGCGATCTCCGATGCCTCGTGGACGGAACTGCGCTCCCAGCTGGAGTACAAGTGCACCTGGTACGGGCGCAAGCTGATCATGGTCGACCGCTTCTTCCCGTCGAGCAAGACCTGCTCCGCGTGCGGTCTGATCCGAGAGAAGCTGGCTCTGAAGGCGCGCCGATGGACGTGTGAGGGCTGCGGCACCCACCACGACCGGGACCACAACGCCGCGAAGACCATTCTGGCCGCCGGGCTGGCGGTGTCGGCCTGTGGAGCCGGTGTAAGACCCCAACGGAGCTCCTCCGGGCGGGCAGTCGGCGATGAAGCAGGAAGCGTCATGGTGCGAGCCATGACAGCCCCCTCCTCGAAGGGGAGGGGACGAGGTCAATCGGTGATCGTGCCTCTCAGGTAGCCGGCTGCGTGACGTGCGCGCTCGAGAACGTCGTCCAGGTCGTCGCCGTAGGTGTTGACGTGACCGACCTTGCGGCCGGGCTTCACGTCCTTGCCGTACATGTGGATCTTCAGCTGGGGGTCGCGGGCCATGCAGTGCAGGTACGCGGAGTACATGTCCGGGTAGTCGCCGCCGAGGACGTTGGCCATCACGGTCCACTTCGCGCGGGGGCGCGGGTCGCCGAGGGGGAGGTCGAGGACCGCTCGGACGTGGTTGGCGAACTGCGAGGTGATCGCGCCGTCCTGGGTCCAGTGGCCGCTGTTGTGCGGGCGCATCGCCAGTTCGTTGACGAGGATGCGGCCGTCGCGGGTCTGGAACAGCTCGACGGCGAGGTGGCCGACGACGTCCAGTTCCTTGGCGATGGACAGGGCCATCTCCTCGGCCCGGAGGGCGAGGGACTCGTCCAGGTCGGGGGCGGGGGCGATGACCGTGTCGCAGACGCCGTTGACCTGCTGGGACTCGACCACCGGGTAGGCGACGGCCTGGCCGTGCGGGGAGCGCACGACGTTGGCGGCGAGCTCGCGGACGTAGTCGACCTTCTCCTCGGCGAGGACCGGGACGCCCGCACGGAACGGGTCGGCGGCCTCCTCCGCGGACTCGACGACCCACACGCCCTTGCCGTCGTAGCCGCCGCGGACGGTCTTGAGGACGACCGGGAAGCCTCCCTCACCCTCCGCCGCGAAGGCCACCACGTCGGCCGGATCGGTCACGATCCGGTGCCGTGGGCACGGGATGCCGATCGCGTCGAGCCTCGCGCGCATCACGCCCTTGTCCTGGGCGTGCACCAGCGCGTCGGGGCCGGGGCGGACGGGGATGCCGTCCGCCTCCAGCGCCCGGAGGTGCTCGGTGGGTACATGTTCGTGATCAAAGGTGATCACATCGCAGCCCTTCGCGAACTCGCGGAGCGTGTCGAGGTCGCGATAGTCGCCGATGACGACATCGCTCACCACCTGCGCCGCGGAATCCTGAGGGGTGTCACTGAGGAGCTTGAACCTGATGCCGAGCGGGATGCCTGCCTCGTGTGTCATACGCGCGAGCTGGCCCCCGCCGACCATGCCGACTACCGGGAACGTCACGCCCCTAGGGTATCGGCCGCGCGGACGCGACCGGTTTCCGGCCGTTTCCCGGGGCTCTTACCGCCCTCTTCCCGGACTTTTCCCCCTCTTCCCCCGCTCTTCCCATCCTGTTTCCGACCTGTGAGCTCATCCACAGGAGTTTATGAAGGGGGGTGGTTAGCATGGCTGAGTTGACGAAAACGCCGATACCACCGACCGGACGGGGGCCTTCAGGACCATGGGACAGGGTTCCTCCGGGCTGCGAAGGCTCGCACACGAGATCGCCAAGTTCGGCGCGGTGGGTGCACTCGGCACCGTCGTGAACTTCGGCGTCTCCAACCTGCTGTGGCATCTGACCAGCCTGCAGGCGGTGCGCGCCAACGTGATCGCCACGGTCGTCGCGATCGGCGTCAACTATCTGGGCTTCCGCTACTTCACCTACCGGGACCGCGACAAGAGCGCCCGTACGAAGGAGCTCTCCCTCTTCCTGGCCTTCAGCGCGGTCGGCCTGGTGATCGAGAACGGCATCCTGTTCGCCGCGATCTACGGCTTCGGCTGGGAGAGCTCGCTGGAGCGGAACGTCTTCAAGGTCGTCGGCATCGGGCTCGGCACGCTGTTCCGGTTCTGGTCCTACCGCACCTGGGTCTTCAAGACGCTCCCGGCCCGTGAGGCCGTGGCCGACGCGGAATCGTTCCTGGAGGAGGCGGAGGCGGCCGCCGAGGCCGAGCCGGCGAAGGCGGAGCAGCGGGTCGGCTGACCCCTCACGGGGCTCAGCGGACCGTCGGTTCCTCTTCCGGCTCCGGCCTCGTCAGCGGCGGCGTCCGCGACAGGAACAGGCCGAACACCGGGGGCTTGGTCTGGAGCATCTCCAGGCGGCCGCCGTCGGCCTCCGCGAGGTCGCGGGCGACGGCCAGGCCGATGCCGGTGGAGTTGCGGCCGCTGATGGTGCGCTCGAAAATACGGGCGCCGAGGTCGGCCGGGACGCCGGGACCCTCGTCGGTCACCTCCACCACCGCCTGGTTGCCGGTGACGCGGGTGCGCAGCGCGACCGTGCCGCCGCCGTGCATGAGGGAGTTCTCGATCAGCGCGGCCAGCACCTGGGCGACCGCGCCCGGGGTGCCGACGGCCCGCAGATGCCGCTTGCCGGAGCTGACGATCGCCCGCCCGACGTTGCGGTAGGCGGGCCGCCACTCGGCGAGCTGCTGCTGGATGACCTCGTCGAGGTCGAAGGAGACGGCGTTGCCGGCCCGGGGGTCGCGGGAGTTGGTGAGGAGACGTTCCACCACGTCCGTCAGCCGCTCCACCTGCGTGAGCGCGACGTTCGCCTCCTCCTTCACCGTGTCCGGGTCGTCGGTGAGGGTGATCTCCTCCAGCCGCATGGAGAGGGCGGTGAGGGGCGTACGGAGCTGATGGGAGGCGTCGGCCGCCAGGCGCCGCTCCGCGGTGAGCATGCGGGCGATGCGCTCGGCGGAGGAGTCGAGGACGTCGGCGACCCGGTCCAGCTCGGGGACGCCGTACCGCTTGTGCCGGGGCCTGGGGTCGCCCGAGCCGAGCCGCTCGGCGGTCTCGGCGAGGTCGGTGAGCGGCGAGGCGAGCCGGTTGGCCTGCCGGATGGCAAGGAGTACGGCGGCCACGACCGCGAGCAGCGCCACCAGGCCGATGATCAGCAGCGTCCGCCCGACCTCGCTGCTGACGACCGAGCGGGGCTCCTCGACGGCGACGGTCTCGCCCTTCTCGCCGGTGGCGTGCCCCCGGATGACCTCGCCCTCGGGGCGGGTGCCGAGCTCGATGACCGGCTTGCCGGGGATCCGCACGACGGCGTACCGGTCCCCGGTCACCTGCCCGTGCAGCACCTCGGCGTTGACGGCCCCGGCGTCGATCAGCCGGCTGTCCACGATGCTGGCCAGCCGCTGCGCCTCGGAACTCACCCGTTCCTGGGCGCTGTTGCTGATGGTCCGGGTCTCGACGATGACGAGGGACACGCCGAAGACGGCGATCACGACGAGCACCACGGCGAGCGTGGACTGGATCAGTCGACGGCGCATGTCCTCTGTACCTGCTCGGGCGGTCTACGGACGGCTGGGGTTCAGCTCTTCTCGAACCGGAAGCCGACACCGCGCACGGTGGCGATGTACCGGGGGTTCGCCGCGTCGTCGCCGAGCTTCTTGCGCAGCCAGGAGATGTGCATGTCGAGGGTCTTGGTGGAGGACCACCAGGTGGTGTCCCAGACCTCGCGCATCAGCTGGTCGCGGGTGACGACCCGGCCGGCGTCCCGCACCAGGACCCGCAGGAGGTCGAACTCCTTGGCGGTGAGCTGGAGTTCCTCGTCGCCCATCCACGCGCGGTGCGACTCCACGTCGATCCGCACGCCGTGCGTGGCCGGCGGCTGGGCCGGCTCGGCGGCACCGCGCCGCAGCAGGGCCCGGACGCGGGCGAGCAGTTCGGCGAGGCGGAACGGCTTGGTGACGTAGTCGTCGGCGCCGGCGTCGAGTCCGACGACGGTGTCCACCTCGTCGGCGCGCGCGGTCAGGATGAGGATCGGCACGGTGTGGCCTTCGGCGCGCAGGCGGCGGGCGACTTCCAGGCCGTCCATGCCGGGCAGACCGAGGTCCAGCACGACCAGATCGCAGCCGCCCTGCATTCCGGCGTCGAGTGCGGTGGGGCCGTCCTCGCGCACCTCGACCTCGTAGCCTTCCCGGCGCAGGGCGCGGGCCAGCGGCTCCGAGATGGACGCGTCGTCCTCGGCGAGCAGTACACGGGTCATGAGGTGATGGTAGTCCGCTCTTGACATGTGCTGGGGTGTGATCGGCTCGCGTGATTCTTACCTTCGCACGCCGTGCGACGAACCTGTGGATCTGCGGTGTGATCTTGGTAGGGACCTTGGAAAAGCGGTGTACGGTTCCATCGACACCTGTGATCCGTGTCTCAAGTCCTTCCTTTTCCGGCACTACCCTGCCGTATGGTGAAAAAACAACGCCTGTAGCACTGCGGGGACCTTCGGCGGACATGTCGCTGAAGGTCTCTTTTGTGTGCGGTAAACCCCCACCAGCAAGGATCGACCATGGCGTCCAGCCTGACGAAGGACTCGGTCACCCCGGGCACCCCCGGTTCCGAGAAGACCTTCTTCGGCCACCCCCGGGGACTGGCCACTCTCTTCATGACCGAGATGTGGGAGCGATTCTCCTACTACGGCATGAAGGCACTGCTTCCGCTGTACCTGGTGGCACCGGGCGGCTTGCACATGAGCGCCGCCGCCGCGACCGCGGTCTACTCGGTGTACGTGTCCCTCGTGTACCTGCTCGCCCTGCCGGGCGGCTGGTTCGCGGACCGGGTGCTCGGCCCCCGTAAGACCGTCGCGGTCGCGGGCCTGATCATCATGCTCGGCCACCTCACCCTGGCCCTGCCCTCCTCCGGCACCTTCTTCGCGGGCCTCGGGCTCGTCGCGATAGGTTCCGGCCTGCTGAAGTCCAACATCTCGACGATGGTCGGCCACCTCTACAACGGCGCCGACGACGCGCGCCGCGACGGCGGCTTCACCATCTTCTACGTCGGCATCAACCTCGGCGCCTTCGCGGCCCCGCTGGTCATCGGCACGGTGGGCGAGAACGTCAACTGGCACCTGGGCTTCGCGCTCGCCGCGCTCGGCATGGCCCTCGGCCTCGCCCAGTACCTGCTCGGCGGGCGGCACCTCAGCGCCCGCTCGAACGACGTCCCGACGCCGCTGTCCGCCGCGGAGAAGTCCGCGACGCTGCGCAAGTCGGCCCTGTGGGCGGCCGTCGCGGTCGTCTTCTACTCCGTCGTCGGCTTCTCCGGCCACTACACCCTGAACTGGCTGCTGGTCCCGATCACCGTCGCGGGCCTCGTCATCCCGGTCATGGTCATCGGCCGTATCAAGCGCGACAAGGACCTCGACCGCGTCGAGCAGTCGAAGATGTCCGCGTACATCTGGTTCTTCGTGGCCGCGGCCGTCTTCTGGATGATCTACGACCAGGGCGGTTCGACCCTGTCGATCTTCGCCGACTCCTCCGCCGAGAACACCGTCTTCGGCTGGGAGTTCCCGGTCTCCTGGTACCAGTCCGTCAACCCGGTCATGATCATGGCGCTCGCGCCGGTCTTCGCCTGGATGTGGCTGGCCCTGAACCGGCGCGGCAAGGAGCCGAGCACGGCGGTGAAGTTCGCCTCCGGCCTGGTCCTGATCGGCGCGTCCTTCTTCCTCTTCCTGGCCCCCCTGACGATCGCCGAGGGCGGTCACAAGGCGGCCGCGATGTGGCTGGTCGCGATCTACTTCGTGCAGACCGTGGGCGAGCTGACGCTGTCCCCGGTGGGTCTGTCGGTGACGACGAAGATGGCGCCGGCGAAGTACGCCTCGCAGATGATGGGCGTCTGGTTCCTGGCGGTCACCGCGGGCGACGCGACGACGGGCCTGCTGTCCATCGCCGGGGTCGACCTCAACAAGACGGGCATCGTGGCACTGCAGGCGGTGCTCGCGGTGCTCGCCGGTGCGGCGGTGTGGATGTACCGGAAGCGGGTCAAGGAACTCATGGGCGACGTGCACTGACGTCCCAGGGGCCGTCCGAGGGCCACCACCTCCGTCACAGGAGGTGGTGGCTTTCTGGCATTACCTCGTCCTCCGGCCAGGCATGAACGTGAACACAGCCGCGCCCAGCAACACCGCCGTGCCCGCCACCAGGCCCAGCGCCTTCAGGGCCCCGTGGTCGTCCGAGCCCGTCGCTGCCAGGCCGCCGCTCGATGACGAGTCGCCGGACGTGGTCGAGCCCGATGCTCCGCTCGCCTGTTCCGTCGTGTCCAGGGTCAGGGAGACCGCCGTCCTGTCCGGCTTGCAGGTCGTCGTCGTGCCCAGGGCCTCGATGGTCAGGACGCCCGGGGAGAGCGTCGACTCCCCCGTCGCGCCCGGCTTGTACGTGCCGGTCATGTCGGGGATCTCGATCGGGTCACCGGACTTGATGGCCTTGGAGTTGGTCGGTCCCTCGACATGGACCGAGCCGGTGTCCGCGCCGCCGAGGGCGACCTCCATGGACGGTTTCACGGAGTCCGCGGGAATGTCGGCGGGGCTGTCCATCGGCGAGTTCTTGAACTGCACCGTGATGCCGTAACTGCCACCGTCCTTCTTGGCGTTGATCTGGATCGTGGAGGTCGCCTTCTTCTCACCGATGGGTGACTGGCAGGTGTAGGGGATGTCGACCGCCTTGCCGGTGAAGTCGGTCTGGCCGTCACCCGTGCCGTCGCTCGCCGATGCGGAGGCGGACGCGGACTCCGACGCCGAGTCCGACGGGGACGCCGACTGCGAGGTCGAGTCCGTCGGGTCGGGCGTCGTACTCGACGAACTGCCGTCGCCCGCCGCCACCTCGATGGTCGCCGCCTTCTGCACGGTCTCCGTCGGTGTGCACTTGGTGTCCGTCGAGTACGCGTTGACGGTGTACGCGTCCGGCGTGAGGGTCACCTCGCCCGCCGTCGTCAGTTTCAGGCTGCCCTTCATGTCGGACAGCACCATGTCGCCGCCCTTGGGGATCGCCGGGTTCTCCCGCGGCCCCTCCATCGCGATGTCGGCGCTCTGCGCGCCGGCCGCCTTCAGCACCCCGGACGGCTGGACCGTGTTGGCGGGCAGGTCGATGATGTCCGGGTTCTTGGAGGCGGCCTGGACGAACTTCCATACGACGTCCACCGTGTCGCCCACCTTCGCCGTGGCCGGCGCGGTGATCTCGACCTTCGTGGTGCCGTCGACGGGGTCGGCCACCCCGGCGGGCGGCACGCAGTGCGTCGCGAACGACACCTCCGCCGCCTGCGCGGACCCGGCGGCCAGGCCCAGCAGGGCCCCCGCCCCGCCGAGCACCAGGGCGGTGCCCGCCGCGGCCGCTCTCAGCCGGCCGGCCGGTGTGACTCTCCTTCGCTTGCTCACGGGGGTCCCTTTCTGGTGGGAGTCGTAGGACTCGTCGGGCTGTCGTCGTGCGGTGCGGAGAGCCGACCGGCCGCGTTCGGATCGGAGTCCGGGGTGAACCACGGCAGGGTCGAGTTGGTGGCGGGCGCGTCCGGTGCCGTCCTGGTGGCCGGCTTCGGGATGGTGAACTTCGGCAGGCGCAGGGTGAGTTGCTCGGGCAGGTGCAGGCCGCGGTGGCGCAGGCCGCCCGCCTTGCGCGGCCGTACCCGGTCCACGATCGCCATCCCGGCGCGGAACAGCGCGGCCGGCACCACCAGGCAGACCAGGACCCAGAACAGGGTCACGCCCCAGGGCCGGCCCACGCCCCAGGGCTGCTCGGCGAGCACCTTGCCGCCGTACTTGAGGGAGACGGTGTAGTCGCCGTGCGCGCCCGCGGAGAGCTCGACCGGCAGCTTGATCTCGGCCTTCCTGCCGGGCGCGAGCGTGCCGCGCCACTCCTGGTCCTCCCACTCCGGGGCGAACACCCCGTGGGAGGTGCCCACCTGGAAGACGGGGTTCTTGATCGGGGAGGTCCCGGCGTTGCCGACGGTGAAGGTGAGAGTGCGGGAGGGCGGGGCGCCGAACCAGGTCAACAGGCCGCTGGAGCCGTCGAGTCGTGTGTCGGTGAGGATGGAGAGGCGTCCGCCGGTCGGCTCCGCGGGCAGGGGCTCCACGGCGTGCCCCGCCACCTGGAGGACCGCGTCGGCCTGCGCCTTGGCGCCCTCCACGGTCGCCACGTGCACCACGCACGGGCACGGCACCGGCGGTTCGGACACCGGCAGCTGCTTGCTGAAGGCGCCCTTGGCGTCGGTGGTGACGGCCCTTCCCTCCGCGTTGGCACAGGAGTTGGTGCCGCCGACGACCCCGCGCGCGGGCGTGGCCTGCCCGCAGATCAGCATCATCAGCAGCGCGTGCGGCCGCCAGCCACTGCCGCTCACGGTGATCGAACCGCCGGTCCCCGCCTGCGACTTGGACAGCCTGACGGTGGGCCCGTCCGCCGCCGTCGCGGTGCCCGCCAGGGGCAGCAGAAGCAGCGCCAGCACCGCCGCCAGCGCCGTGATCCGCACCTTGCCGTTCACGTCACCGCTCCCGTCAACTCGACTTCCGTGTGCGGGGATCGGGGTGCGGGTTCGCTCGTACCACGACGCCTGTGACGTCGTACGAGAAGCAGCGCACCCCCGGCCGCCACCGCCCCCGCGACCCCCGCCACCGTGCCCCAGGGCACGAACCGTGCCGATGCCGTCGCCGTGTCCCGCGCACCGCCGGCCGCCGTCACCGTGAGCCGCACGTCGACCGAGTCCAGCGCCGGATGGCCGGGCCATGACTCGGTCAGCTGCACACGGCGGCCCGGCGCGAGACGGACGGGCAGGGTGCGCGGGGCGCGGTCGAGGACCCGGCCGAAGAGGCCGTCCGCGTGTACGGCGAGACGCGGTACGAGGGGGGTCGTACCGCGGTTGACCAGCTCGTACGTGATCCGGCCACCGTGCACGGCGAGGTGCTCGACGGTCAGCGCGGACAGTGCGGGCCCGCCCGCGCGCACCCGGACCGGGACGGCGGCCCGGCGGCCGTCCCGGTCCCGGGCGACGATCTCACCGCCGCGATCGCCGCTCGCCCGCACGGTGAACGGCACGTCGGCCCGCGTCCGCCCCGGCACCCGCACCGGGTTCTGGGCGAAGACGACGGCGACACCACTGCCGCTGAGCCGCACGGTGACCGCCCGCCCGCTCCGGTTGGTCACGGAAACGGTGTCCTGCAGCACGGCCCCGGGCGCCCCTTCGGCATAGAAGGAGGGGCGGCCCCCGCCGGAGGGCGCGAGGGACCAGCCGTCCGCGCCGGCAGCGGTCGGCGCGGCGCTCAACACCAGGAGGAGGGACACGAGCAGAACACGAGCGGCAGTTGGCATCAGCGGCTCCAGCAGTCAAGGGGCAACGCCCCTAAAGGGGCGCGGGGAACTGCGCGACCAGCCACGACGGCGCGGCAGATATCCGACAACCCATCGGAACCTTCAACGCCGGGCCGCCTGATTCCTCCGCGTGATCCACAACGCCCCCGCCGCCCCGGCCAGCAGCACCGTCCCGCCCAGCGTGCCGAGCGCGATCGCCGAGTCGTCCGGACCGGTCTGCGGCAGCGAGCCGCCCGAGTCCGTACCGCTCTCGCTCGTGCCCCCGGAGGACCCGCTCGCCGCCGTCACGTCCAGGGTCAGCGCGGGTCCCGGGCTGTTCGACGGCGTGCAGGTCGTCGTCGTACCCAGCGCCTTGATGGTCAGGATGGCCGGCGTGAAGGTGACCTTGCCGGTCTTCTTCGGCGTGTACGTGCCCGTCAAGTCGTTGATCTTGATGGGGGTGTTGGCCGGTATCGCCGCCTGGTTGGCGGGCCCGGAGACGGCCACCGTGCCGCTGTCGGCGCCGCCCAGCTTGATGGTGGCGCTCGGGTTCATCGCGCCCTTGCCCAGTTCGACCGGGCTGGAGGAGACGCCCTTCTGCCAGGACATGGTGAGTTTGTAGCCGCTGCCGCTCTTCACGCCCTTGATGTCGATCGGCGAGACGGCGCTCTTGTTCCCGATCGGCGTCTTGCACTGGTAGTTGACGTCGACGACCTCGGCCCGGGCGGCGGGGGCGGTCATCAGCACCGCCGAGCCGGCCAGGGCCGCGACGGACGCGAGCGCGGCGGTTCGTTTCCGGTACGACACGATTTCCGCTCCCTCTCGGTTTCCTGACGGCACATCAGATTGGGCCGTCAAGGTACGCCCGGGGTCGTGAGGAGGGAAGGGACAGTGCGCGCCGGAGTTGTGGGGATCCGGCGCGCACGGGAGGGGCGTCGGGTGGAGAAGGTGACCTGGGGTAACTCAGGGTCAGGCCGTGCGCAGCACCTCCGGCGCACCCCACCGCCACAGGACCTCCGGCACCTCCACCGTCCCGTCGGGCCGCTGGCGCTGCTCCAGGATCGCGGGGAGGAGGCGGCTGGTCGCGAGGCCCGAGGCGTTGAGGGTGTGGACGTACGCGGGTTTGCCGCCACCCTCGGGGCGGTAGCGGATGGCGCCGCGCCGGGCCTGGTAGGCGCGGGCGTTCGAGACCGAGCTGACCTCGGCGTACGCGCCCAGGCTGGGCAGCCAGACCTCGACGTCGTACGTCCTGGCCTGGGCGTGGCTGATGTCGGCCGCGGCGAGCTTGGTGGTGCGGTGGTGCAGACCGAGGCCGGTCACCAACTCCTCGGCGCGGGCCAGCAGTTCCAGCTGGGCCGCCGCCGAGTCCTCCGGCCGCGTGAACTGGAAGAGCTCCACCTTGTTGAACTGGTGACCGCGCAGGGTGCCCCGCTCTGCGGTCCGGTAGCCGCCGCTCTCCTTGCGGTAACAGGGCGTGTAGGCCACGTACTTCAGCGGCAGTTCGCGTTCGTCGAGCGTCTCGCCGCGGTGCAGGTTGACCAGGGCGGTCTCGGCGGTGGGCAGGAGGAAGTGGTCGTCGTCCGTGCGGAAGACCTCGTCGGCGAACTTCGGGAACTGTCCCGCCGTATAACCCGCTTCGTACGACAGCAGGTGCGGCGGGAGGACGAACTCGTACCCGGCGCGGCGGTGGGCGTCGAGGAAGTGGTTGAGCAGGGCCCACTCCAGGGCGGCGCCGTCGCCGCGGTAGATCCAGTAGCCGTTGCCGGCGAGGGCGGTGCCGCGCCTGTGGTCGACCAGGTGGAGGTCCTGGGCGAGCCGCACATGGCCCTTCGGCTCGAAGTCGAAGGCGGGCGGGGCCCCTACGGTCCGTACGACCTCGTTGTTCTCCTTGCCGCCCGCGACCACGTCCTCGTCCGGGAGGTTGGGCAGGGTGTCGAGGAACTCCTGGTGGCGGGCGGTGAGTTCGGCCAGGCGTGCCTCGGTCCCGGTGAGCTCGTCGGTCAGGGCCTTGGCGGCGGCCCGGAGTTCCTCGACCGGCTCCGCGGCCCGGTGTCGTACCGCGATGTCCGCCGAGACGCGCCGCCGTTCGCCGCGCAGCCGCTCCACGGCCGTGCGGGTCGCGCGGAACTCGGCGTCCAGGGCGAGGAAGCCGCTGAGGTCGGCGTCCACCGCCCGTTTGGCGAGCGCGGCGCGGACCCGGTCGGGGTGCTGTCGGATGAGGGTGATGTCGAGCATGGGTGTGCTCCGGGAAGGTCGTCCGGAGCGGCACGCACCGCCCCGGGGCTGTCCCTGGGGGCGTGGGCGAGAGGGTGCTCGCGGTGCCACCACGCCTTCACCGCCGTATCGACGACTGGATCGGTATCGATGCCGTACGACGGTCTCGTCGTGGCCCGGTGACGGGGGCCGGCCGGCGGGGCATTTCCTCCCCGCACTCGGGAGTGGATTCGCCTCGGCTCGTGCGGGCCTCGGCTACTTGTCTCCGTCAGCGCGTTGCCGGGGAGGGTAGCGGGCCCCGTCCGGCGTGCGGAAACGATTTACGCCGGAGCGCCGAGTTCCGCCCAGACCGTCTTGCCGGTCGCCCCCGGCGTCCGTACGACCCCCCAGTCCAGGCACAGCCGCTGCACGATGAACATGCCGTGGCCGCCGGGGCGGCCCGCGCGGTGCGGGGTGCGGGGGGCCGGCTGGCCGGTGCCCCGGTCGGAGACCTCCAGGCGGATCACCTTGTTGTCGCAGGTGATGCCCAGCTCGTCCGGGCCCTCGGCGTGCAGACAGGCGTTGGTGACCAGCTCGGAGACGACGAGCAGCACGTCCTCGGCGGCGGCCCGCCGGTCGGCCGTGGCGGCGGGCAGCCAGCCCCAGGCGTACAGCGCCTGCCGGGTGAAGTCGCGGGCGAGCGGGACGACACCGCTCTCGCCGTCGAAGTTCAGCCGGCGGACCTGTCGGCCCGCCGGCGACGCAGACGACACGGCTGCCGCCGGCGATCCGGCGGCGTCCCCTTCGGACGCGCCGGTCGCGGCGGCGCCCCCCTCGGACGTCCCGGAAGCGCCGCTGGGCTCCGGGCCGCGGTCGCCCGGCGGGTAAGGCCGGGTGGTGCTCATCAGCGCTTCACCTCACCGATTCACCGGTTCACGATTCAAAAGTCAGTACGTATCCCGACGGCTGTTCCGTCGGTGTGCCTGCCGACATGTTCAGGATGTCTCCTGCCCGAGCGAACCGGCAGAACACCCCCTGTTTCGGCACGGAAGCCGTGACGCCCGGAAATTGCCGGTCACACAGGGGTGGCTGGGGCGGCACACAGGGGCCCGGCCGGGTGCGGGGGCTCAGCCGGTCTCGTCGGCCAGGGCCGACCCGAGCGTGTCGTGGACGGTGAAGACCGCCTCCGCCCCGGTGATCTCGAAGACCCGGGCGACCACGGGCTGCATGCCCGCGAGATGCACCCCACCGCCGGCGGCATCCGCCTTCAGTCGTGCGCCGAGCAGTACGTTGAGCCCGGTGGAGTCGCAGAACTCCAGCCGCGAGCAGTCCACGACCAGCCGGTTGAATCCCTTGGCGAGGCAGTCCTCCAGCGGCTCGCGCAACAGGTCGGCGGTGTGGTGATCCAACTCACCTGCCGGTGTCACGACGGCACTGGAGCCCTCTTCCCTGACCTCCACCAGTAGCCGGCCAGACTGTGCGCTGCCGACCGTCCCGCGGTCCATGCCGTCTCTTCTCCCGACGTCGTGGCTGCTGACGTACGCCCTCGAACACTACGCCTTCCTCACACTCTCCGACACCCGAACAACCGCCCACAAACGGACATAACCGCACAGAACGCACTTGCGGCGGGTGTGGGAAAGCGGGTAGGGCTAGTAGAGATACGTAACCGACACGGCCGGCTTTGGAGGCGCCGCACACCGCAGTGCACGCACACGGCTTCGGCAGCCATATGCCGAGAACGATGGAGGACATCATGTCACCCCGGCTCGACGCACCGCATACCCAGCAGGCGACGTCGACACCCCCTCCGGAACATCTGGATCCCATCGAGAGCACCGACGCGGACGGCCTCGCCGGGCTTCCGGAGATCCCGCCTTACGACGAGGTGGGCCCGGTCGACGCCCGCGCCCTGTCCAAGACGCTCTTCGAGCGGCTGGAGTCCCTCGAAGAGGGGACACACGAGTACTCGTACGTGCGCAACACGCTCGTCGAACTCAACCTGGCCCTGGTCAAGTTCGCCGCCTCCCGGTTCCGCTCGCGCAGCGAGCCGATGGAGGACATCATCCAGGTCGGCACGATCGGCCTGATCAAGGCCATCGACCGGTTCGAGCTCTCGCGGGGAGTCGAGTTCCCCACCTTCGCGATGCCGACCATCGTCGGCGAGATCAAGCGCTTCTTCCGCGACACCTCGTGGTCCGTGCGCGTCCCGCGCCGGCTCCAGGAACTGCGGCTCGACCTGGCGAAGGCCGGTGACGAACTGGCCCAGAAGCTGGACCGGGCGCCGACGGTCGGGGAACTCGCGGAGCGCCTCGGCCTGTCGAAGGACGAGGTGGTCGAGGGCATGGCCGCGTCGAACGCGTACACCGCCTCCTCGCTCGACGCGCAGCCGGAGGAGGACGACGCGGAGGGTGCGCTCGCGGACCGGATCGGGTACGAGGACCACGGGCTCGAGGGCATCGAGTACGTCGAGTCCCTCAAACCGCTGATCGCCGAACTCCCGCCCAGGGACCGGAAGATCCTCTCCCTGCGCTTCGTCGCGGGCATGACCCAGTCGGAGATAGGGGACGAGCTCGGCATCTCGCAGATGCATGTGTCCCGGCTGCTGTCGCGGACGCTGGTGCGGCTGCGGAAGGGGCTGACGCTGGAGGAGTAGCGGCTCCTCGGCATTCAGGCCGGTGCCCGGTTGTCACAAGTGACCCAGGTGACTGCAGCTGTCACCTGGGTTACTCACAGAAACCCTTTCCCCATGGGTTCGCATCCATCACTATGGCCTCCATACCCGCCGGTACGCCGGAGCTGCCGCGGGGCGCTCGGCGCAGGGAGGCGGGTGGTGATGGCTCGGGCCGACCGGACCGACAACGGGGTCGAGACGGGAGGGGCCGGGGGCGGAGAGGCCAAGGCCGGAGACGGCCTCGGTGTGCACGCCCGCACCTCCGACCCGCGGCTCGTCGAGCTGTTGCGGACCAGCACCCCCACCGCCTACCCGGCGCTCCAGGAGGTCCGCGCCCGGCATCAGCCCGCGGTGCTCGCCTACGCCCGCCTCTGCACGGCGAGCGAGACCTCGGCCCGGCAACTGGCCGCGCAGGCCTTCACGCTGGCGGCCCGTCAGACCGCCCGCGGCACCGAGCCGACCGTGCCGCTGCGCCACCAACTCCTGCTGCTGACCGGCCGGTTGACCGCCACCTGGGCCGGCGACGAGCGGGCCGCCGGCCTCGACCCCACGCTGCTGCTGGTGCTGGGCCCGGCGGGCCCCGAGGGCCCCGTCCCGCCCATGCTGACCGCCTTCCAGTCCCTCCCGTCCCGCGCACAGGGCCTGATCTGGTACGGCGTGGTGGACCGCGAACCCGCCGACACCACCGCCGTGTTCCTCGGCCTGACCCGCGAGGACGTGACCCACGAGACCGGCTCGGCGCTCCAGTCCCTCGGCCACGCCTGCCTCCGCACCCGGCTCGCCGCCTCGACGGACCCGCGCTGCGGCAACTTCGGGCGGCTGATCGAGGAGTCGGTACGCCCCGACAGCCCGCGCACCAGCAGCGACCTGCGCGCCCACATGGTCCACTGCCCCCACTGCACGGCGGCCTACGAGGAACTCTCGGCCCTGCGCGACGCCCCGCGCACCGCGCTGGCGGAGGGGCTGCTGCCGTGGGCGGGTACGGCGTACGCCATGCGCGAGCGGGCGGGCGAGCGGGAGCCGGGCCCTGAGCCGTCGGTGTCGGCATCCGGGGCGGCTTCGGCGTCGAGGGCGGCATCGAGGGTCGCTTCGACGAGCGGTGGTCGGCGCTCCAAGGCCCTTGTGGGACCGGTCGGTCGGCCCAGGCCCTCCCGGCGATTCCTGATCTCCGCGGTGGCGCTCGGCGTGGCCCTCACCCCGCTGCTGGTCTTCCTGCTGTCGCAGACGGGCGGCTCGAAGTCGCCGTCGCAGCGGGCGGCGGGGGCGCTGGGCACGCCGACGAGCGCGCCGCAGGTCACGGTGACGGCGACGGTCTCGACGACACCGTCCGTGACGCCGAGCGGCAAGTCGCCGTCCCCGTCCCGGAGTTCCACCCCGTCGAAGTCCGCCTCGGCGTCACCGAAGCCGTCCCCCTCCCCCACCCATGCCCCGAACGGCACGTACGCGCAGATCGTGAACGTCTCCACCGGCCGCTGCCTCGACATCCGCGACGGCGACCTCTCGGAAGGCACCGACGTGATCACGGCCCCCTGCTCCTCGTCCCGCACCCAGCGCTGGCGGGTGGACGCGGCGCGCGGGGTCGTGCAGTCGTACGCCGACTCGGACTTCTGCCTGGACAGCCGCGGTGACGTGGACAACGGGGTGGGCATCTGGAACTGCGGCTCGGTGGACGGGGACCACGGCCGGAACCTGCGGTTCACCGTCGACTCCGACGGGGTGATCCGCCCGGCGATCGCCATCGAGACGGGGGTCACGCCGGACGGTGGGGACGGGGTGGCGCTGCGACCGCTGAGCGGGGGTGCGGAGCAGCGGTGGCGGGCGGGGGCGCGGTGACGGTGTCCGCCGCGTGAACGGTTTGGGCATGCTGAGCGGTTGGGCCGCTGAACGGTTGGGCCGCTGAACGGTTGGGCCGCTGAGCGGTTGGGCTGCTGAGCGGTTGGGCTGCTCAGAGCACTCGTGCCCCTCGCCGCCAGACCCCCGCGGCCAAGGGCACGCCCGGCCGGTAGGCCAGGTGGACGTGGCTCGGGGCGTCCAGGAGGAGCAGGTCGGCCTGGGCACCCGGGGTGACGCGACCGATGTCGGTGCGGCGGAGGGCTGCGGCGCCGCCCGCCGTGGCCGACCAGACCGCCTCGTCCGGGGTCATGCCCATGTCCCGTACCGCGAGCGCGATGCAGAAGGGGACGGAGGAGGTGAAGGACGAGCCCGGGTTGCAGTCCGTGGACAGGGCGACCGTGGCGCCGGCGTCCAGGAGGCGGCGGGCGTCCGGCCACTCGGCGCGGGTGGAGAACTCGGCGCCGGGGAGGAGCGTGGCGACCGTGGCGCTGCCCGCGAGGGCGTCGACGTCCGCGTCGGTGAGGTGGGTGCAGTGGTCGGCGCTGGCGGCGTCGAGTTCTACGGCGAGCTGGACGCCGGGGCCGTAGGAGAGCTGGTTGGCGTGGACTCGGGGGTGCAGGCCCTTGGCCTTGCCCGCGGTGAGGATGGCGCGGGCCTGGTCGCCGTCGAAGGCGCCCTTCTCGCAGAACACGTCGATCCAACGGGCGTACGGCGCACAGGCGTCGAGCATCTCGCCGGTGACCAGGGCCACGTAGGCGGCGGGGTCGTCAGCGAAGTCCGGGGAGACGATGTGGGCGCCGAGGTAGGTGACCTCGTCGGTGTGTGCGGCGGCGATCCGCAGGGCGCGGGCCTCGTCGGCGACGGTCAGGCCGTAGCCCGACTTGGTCTCGAAGGTGGTGGTGCCCTGGCGGAGGGCCTCGCCCAGGTAACGGGTGAGGTTCGCCTCCAGTTCCGCGTCGGTCGCGGCGCGGGTGGCCGCGACCGTCGTACGGATACCGCCCGCGGTGTACGACCGCCCGGACATCCGGGCGTTGAACTCCTGCGTCCGATCGCCCGCGAAGACGAGGTGGGAGTGGGAGTCGACGAAGCCCGGGAGGACGGCCCTGCCACCGGCGTCGACCCGGTTGTCAGTGGCGGGTGCTTTGCTTGATTCACCGGTCCACGCGATGCGGTCGCCTTCGATGACGACGGCCGCGTCCTGGACCAGACCGAGGGGAGAACCGTCACCGAGGGAGGGGTCGTTGGTGACCAGCGTGGCGATGTTGGTGATGACAGTGCTCATGGCGTCCTTGTGGGTGGTCATCACGCGCGGAGGGCTTCGACTGCCTGCGCGAGGGCTTGCGGTACATCCGGTACGAGGGCATGGGCACCGTCTCGCACGACGTGCCGTCCTCCCACGATCGTGTGCCGTACGTCCGCTGCCGTCGCGGCGAATACGGCCGTCTCGGCGCCGAGCCTGGGCAGCGGCCCCGCTGTCCTGACCGAGTCGAGGGCGATGGTGGTGAGGTCGGCGAGCGCGCCCGCCTCGATCGTGCCGGCCTCGTCCCAGCCGAGGGCCGCGTGACCGTCGGCGGAGGCGGCGCGCAGCAGTGCGGCGGCCGTCCAGTGGCCGCGGGTGCGGGTGCGCAGCCGCTCGTTGAGCTCCATCGCGCGTGCCTCTTCGAGCAGGTCGATGACGGCGTGGCTGTCGGAGCCGAGAGAGAGCGGTGAGCCGGCGTTCTGCAGGGCGACGGCGGGGCCGATGCCGTCGGCCAGGTCGCGCTCGGTGGTCGGGCACATGCAGGTGCCGGTGGAGCTGCCGCCGATGAGGGCGATGTCCTCGTCGGTGAGGTGGGTGTTGTGGACGCCGGTGGTGCGCGGCCCGAGGACGCCGTGGTCGGCGAGCAGCCGGGTGGGCGTACAGCCGTGGACGGCCAGACAGGCGTCGTTCTCGGCGGTCTGCTCGGAGAGGTGGACGTGCAGCGGCGCCCGCCGCTCCTCGGCCCAGCGTGCCACGGTCGCCAACTGGGCGGCGGGCACGGCCCGTACGGAGTGGATCGCCGCCCCGATCCGTGCGTGATCCCGTTCCTTGAGAACTGAACAGCGTTCGGCCCAGGCCTCCGCGCTGCCGTCGGAGAAGCGGAGCTGGTGCTTGTTGGGCGCCTCGCCGCTGTGCTGGTTCAGGATGCCTGCCGAGAGGTAGGCGGTGTCGAGGAGGGTGATGCGGATGCCGGCGTCGGCGGCGGCCGCGATGAGGGCCTCGCCCATGGCGTTGGGGTCGGCGTAGGGGGTGCCGCCGGGGGCGCGGTGCACGTAGTGGAACTCGCCGACGGAGGTGATGCCGGCGAGGGCCATCTCGGCGTACACGGCCCGCGCGAGCGCGTGGTACGTCTCCGGGGTCAGCTTGTCGGCGAACGAGTACATGACCTCGCGCCAGGTCCAGAAGGTGCCGGAGCCGACCTGGACGGTGGAGCGCAGGGCGCGGTGGAAGGCGTGCGAGTGGGCGTTGGCGAGTCCGGGGAGGGTGAGACCGCGCAGGATCTCGGCGCCCGGGGGCGGGGTGTCGACGTCCTCGCGGACGGCGGTGATGCGGCCGTCCGCCGTCTCCAGGGCGACGCCCGGCTCGACGTGGGTGTCGAGCCAGGCGTGCTCCAGCCAATAGGTCCGCGTGGTCACCGGCAGGCCAGTCCTTCCAGTACGTCGGCGAGGGCGAGCACTCCGGCCACGCAGTCGTCCTCGGCGGCGAACTCGGCCGGGGAGTGCGAGACGCCCGTGGGGTTGCGCACGAACAGCATGGCGGTCGGGATGGTTCCGGAGAGGATCCCGGCGTCGTGTCCGGCGCCCGTACCCAGGACGGGGACCGTGATGCCGGTGTCCTTGCCGAGGATGCGGGCGAGTTCGTCGCGCAGGGCGTGGTCGAACTCGACGACGGGGGTGAAGGACTCCCGGACGACGTCGAGGTCGATGCCGTGCGCTTCGGCGTACTCGCGGGCCGCCTTCTCGATGCCGCCGACGACGGTGTCGAGGGTGGCCTGGTCCTCGGCGCGGGAGTCGAGCCAGCCGCGCACCAGGGAGGGGATGGCGTTGACGCCGTTCGGCTCGACGGAGATCTTGCCGAAGGTGGCGACGGCACCGGCGAGTTCGGCCTCGCGGCGGGCGGCGAGCACGGTCTCGGCGTACGACAGCATGGGGTCGCGCCGGTCCACGAGCCGGGTGGTGCCGGCGTGGTTGGCCTCGCCCCGGAAGTCGAACCGCCAGCGCCCGTGCGGCCAGATGGCGCTGGCGATGCCGACCTGGTCGCCGGAGAGGTCCAGCGCCCGGCCCTGCTCGACGTGCAGCTCGACGAAGGCGCCGATGCGGGCGAGCCGTTCGGGGTCGACGCCGATGCCGTCGGGGTCGTACCCGGCGGCCTCCATGGCCCGCGGGAGGCTGATCCCGTCCCCGTCGGTCAGCCTGTGGGCGGCCTCGACGGAGAGCTGCCCGGAGGTGAGCCGGGACCCGACGCAGGCGAGCCCGAACCGGGCGCCCTCCTCGTCGCCGAAGTTGACGATGGCGAGGGGCTTGGTGAACTCGGCGTTCCTGGCGCGGAGTTCATCCAGGGCGGCGAAGGACGACACGACCCCGAGGGGGCCGTCGAAGGCACCCCCGTCGGGCACGGAGTCGAGATGCGACCCCGTGACGACGGCGTCCCCGGCGGCCGGATCCCCGAGCCAGGCCCACTGGTTGCCGTTCCCGTCGACCTCGTAGGCCAGCCCACGGGCCCGGGCCTGCTCCTGGAACCAGGCCCGGCATTCGGTGTCGGCCCCGGTCCAGGCGAAGCGGCGGTAGCCGCGGGAGTCGGGGTGACGGCCGATGGGGAGCAGCTCGCGCCACATGGTGTGGAAGGAGCTCGCGTGGACGGCGGCGCCCCCCGCTGCAGGCTGGGTCACGCGTCGCCACCTTCGCGCATCGGCACCCGCACGCCCCGCTCGTCGGCAACCGACTCCGCGATGTCGTACCCGGCGTCCACGTGCCGGATGACGCCCATGCCGGGGTCGTTGGTCAGCACGCGGCGGATCTTCTCGCCGGCGAGCTTGGTGCCGTCGGCCACGGAGACCTGGCCGGCGTGGATGGACCGGCCCATGCCGACGCCGCCGCCGTGGTGGATGGAGACCCAGGAGGCGCCGGAGGCCACGTTGACCATGGCGTTGAGCAGCGGCCAGTCGGCGATCGCGTCGGAGCCGTCGAGCATGGCCTCGGTCTCGCGGTACGGGGAGGCGACGGAGCCGCAGTCGAGGTGGTCGCGGCCGATGGCCAGGGGCGCGGCCAGCTCGCCGCTCGCGACCATGTCGTTGAAGCGCTCGCCGGCCTTGTCCCGCTCGCCGTAGCCGAGCCAGCAGATACGGGCGGGCAGGCCCTGGAAGTGGACGCGCTCGCCGGCCATCTTGATCCAGCGGTGCAGGGACTCGTTCTCCGGGAACAGGTCCAGGATCGCCTTGTCGGTCTTGGCGATGTCGGCCGGGTCGCCGGAGAGCGCGGCCCAGCGGAAGGGGCCCTTGCCCTCGCAGAAGAGGGGGCGGATGTAGGCGGGGACGAAGCCCGGGAAGGCGAACGCCCGCTCGTACCCGGCGAGTTGGGCCTCGCCGCGGATCGAGTTGCCGTAGTCGAAGACCTCCGCGCCGGCGTCCATGAAGCCGACCATGGCCTCGACGTGCTTGGCCATGGACTCACGGGCACGGGTGGTGAACCCGGCCGGGTCCTTCGCCGCCGCGTCCGCCATGTCGTCGAAGTCGACGCCGATCGGCAGGTAGGCCAGCGGGTCGTGGGCCGAGGTCTGGTCGGTGACGATGTCGATGGGGGCGCTCTCGGCGAGCATGCGGGGCAGCAGCTCGGCCGCGTTGCCGAGCAGGCCGATGGAGAGCGGGCGGCGGGCGTCGCGGGCCTCGACGGCGAGCTGGAGGGCGTGCTCCAGGTTGTCGGCCTTCACGTCGAGGTAGCGGTGCTCGATACGGCGCTCGATGGCCCGCGGGTCGACGTCGATGCAGATGGCGACGCCGTCGTTCATGGTCACGGCGAGCGGCTGGGCGCCGCCCATGCCGCCGAGGCCGGCGGTGAGGGTGATCGTGCCGGCGAGGGTGCCGTTGAACTTCTTCGCGGCGACCGCGGCGAAGGTCTCGTAGGTGCCCTGGAGGATGCCCTGGGTGCCGATGTAGATCCAGGAACCGGCGGTCATCTGGCCGTACATGGTCAGGCCGAGGGCCTCCAGGCGGCGGAACTCCTCCCAGTTGGCCCAGTCGCCGACCAGGTTGGAGTTGGCGATGAGGACGCGCGGGGCCCACTCGTGGGTCTGCATCACGCCGACCGGGCGGCCGGACTGGACCAGCATGGTCTCGTCCTGCTTCAGGGTGCGCAGGGTGCGGACCATGGCGTCGAAGGAGCGCCAGTCACGGGCGGCCTTGCCGGTGCCGCCGTAGACGACGAGCTTGTCGGGGTGCTCGGCGACCTCGGGGTCGAGGTTGTTCTGGAGCATCCGCAGGGCGGCTTCCTGCTGCCATCCCAGGGCGCTCAGTTCCGTACCGCGCGGCGCTCGTACGGGGCGGGGTCCTGACATGGTCTGCCTCCTAGCGGATTGTTGCTGTCGTTATTCACATCCTGGCGGGATGAATAGAACTAGTCAATACGTTCTTGCGCCAGCGCGGTCGGGCGGTGGATGTTTGGCTGGATGTACGAACGCGGGCAACTGCACGACGGGGGAAGTTGTGGACGGTATGCACAGGGACAGGGCCGAGGTCGACGGGGAGCGGGCAGCCCGGCGGGACGAGGCGGTGCGGGCCGCCGTGGAGCAGGGGCTGCTGGGGCCCGGCACCCCCATCGTGGGGCTGCTCGACGTCACCGGCATCCGGGAGTCGGCGCGGGAGCTGCGGGCGGCGTTCGACGCGGTCACGGCGCCCGGCACGCCCGTGCTGCACGCCTTCGCGGTGAAGGCGACCCCGCTGGTGCCGGTGCTGCGGCTGCTCTACGACGAGGGCCTGGGCGCCGAGGTGGCCAGTCCGGGCGAGCTGGCGCTGGCGCGGGCGGCCGGGGTGCCGCCGCACCGGACGGTGCTGGACTCGCCCGCGAAGACGCCGGCCGAGCTGCGCGAGGCGCTGGCGCTGGGGATCGCCGTCAACGCGGACAATCCGCAGGAGCTGGAGCGGATCGACGCGCTGATGAGGTCCGCCGAAAGCCGTTCGCCGCTCGGGATACGGGTGAATCCGCAGGTCGGCGGAGGGTCGATCGGGGCGACCTCGACCGCTACGGCCACCTCGAAGTTCGGGGTGGCGTTGCGGGACGAGGGGGCGCGCGAGTGGGTCGTACGCGCTTACGCGGAGCGACCGTGGCTGACGCGGCTGCACGCGCACACCGGGTCGCAGGGGATTCCGCTGTCGCTGATGGCACAGGGTGTGGCGCGGGTGTACGCGCTCGCGGAGGAGATCAACGGGCGGCTCGGGCGGCCGCAGATCGACACGCTCGACATCGGCGGCGGGCTGCCGGTCAACTTCGGCTCGGACGAGTCGACGCCGACCTACCCGCAGTACGCGCGGCTGCTGAGCGAAGCGGTGCCGGGGCTGTTCTCCGGGCGGTACGGGCTGGTGACCGAGTTCGGGCGGTCGCTGCTGGCCAAGCACGGGACCGTGGTGGCGCGCGTGGAGTACGCCAAGAGCGCGGGCGGGCGGCCGGTGGCGGTGACGCACGCGGGGGTGCAGGTGGCGACGCGGACGGTGTACGTACCCGGGTCGTGGCCGCTCAGGATCGCCGCGTACGACGCGAAGGGGCGACCCAAGGAGGGGCCGGCGGTGGTGCAGGACGTGGCCGGGCCGGCCTGCTTCGCGGGCGATCTGCTCGCCGAGGGGCGGGCGTTGCCGCTGCTGGAGCAGGGGGACTACGCGGCGGCGCTGGACACGGGCGCGTACTACTTCGCGCACCACTACGCGTACAACTCCCTCGCCCGGCCCGGGATCCACGGGTTCGTGCCGGACGGATCGGGGGGCGTGGGCTTCGCGACCGTGCGGGAGGAGCAGACGCTCGACGAGATCGTGGCCGAGTCCGGAGGGGCGCACGCCCGTGCGCTCACCACCCTGCGCACACCCGGGCGCGGTTGACGCAGCCGGTCGGTCTGCGGTTCAACTGCCCTGAAAACCAGGCAAGTCGACCCATCCTAGTCCCCCTGTCGCATGTTCCACCGGAAAATGCCAGATCCCTCACCCGTCGCGCACACGTTGCGTAGTTTCGGCGTCACTCAGCCGAACCCCAGGCGGGAGGGGAACCACGGTGCCCGGAATCGACGAGTGTCTGCTGGAAGCCATGCGACTGCCCGGTGCCCGCGGCGCCGCGCTGATCGACTGGACGAGCGGACTTGCCCTGGGCACCGTGGGCGAGTCCCCCGGTGGCGACCAGGAGACGGCCGCGGTCGAGGCCGCCGAGATCGCGCGGCTGGCGGCCGAGCAGCACGCGTTCGCCCCCGACGACGACCCCGACGCGGGCGCGGCGGCCGACGCGGATCCGCCGGTCGAGGACCTGATCGTCAGCAACCGGGACAGCTATCACGTGCTGCGGTTCGTGGGGGCGTCCTTCGACGGCAGCGTGTTCCTGCACCTGTGGCTGGCGCGCACCGAGGGGAACCTCGCGCTGGCCCGCATCCGGCTGGGCGAGATGGCCGAACGGCTGGTGCTGGCATGACGGTTCTGCGCACGGCCGAGCCCCCGCGGCTGCCGATACGCAACAAGGTGGCGGCCGCCGAGCGGGGCTGGGGCGGTGTCTCGCCGATGCTGACCCGGCTGGCCGCCGAGCGGGCCACCGGCGTCCTCATGCGCGAGCGCGGCACGCTGTACCTCGCCGACGGACAGGTGATCCTCGCCGAGAGCCCGCTCGCGACCGGACTGGACGCCCTCCTCACCGCCCGCGGCGTGCTCACCGCGCAGGTCTGGCAGGAGGCGCTCACGGCGGCCGGCGACCGGCACGGGGCGGGGCGGCAGCTCGTCGACGCGGGGCGGCTCGCGCTCGGCGCGCTGGAGCTGTGCCATCTGACGGCGCTGTACGACGCCGCGTACTTCGTGCTCGCCCCCAGCAGCACGCCCGGCCGCTTCCGTTACGGCTCCGCACCCGGCCCCGGCGTCCTGACCCCGGTCCCCGTGGCCGCCCTGGAACGTGAGACGCTCCGCCGACGCGACCTCCTGCACCGCATCTGGCCCAACCCGGCCACCGACGACGCCCCACTCACCCGAACCGACCTCCCGGCACCGCCCGCCCTCACCCGCCGCCAGCAACAGGTCCTGGCCCAGGTGGACGGCGCCCGCACGGCAACGGACATAGCCCGCGAACTGGGCCACCTGACCTTCCACACCCTGGTGGACATCCGCCGGCTGGCAGCGGCGGGCGTGGTGGCCCCGCTCCTGCCGACGCACGCCGAGCCGAGCGCCGCACCCGCCCGGAGAGAGCCGACCGACCTTACGGCCCACGGAACACCGACCGACCTGACGGGCCACGGAACACCGACCGCCCTGACGGGCCGCGGCGAGTCGGCCACCGTACCCACCCGCGAAGGCCCGGCCGATCCAGCCACCCACACGGCCCCGACGGGCCTGCCAGGCAACGGCGAACCCGCCGCCGCACCGGCTCACAGCCACCCCGCTGCCGCACCGGCGAAGGGCCGACCCGTTGGTGCCACGAGCCACGCAACACCCGCCGCCACACCGGCCCACAGCCAACCCGGCGCCACACCGGCCAAGGGCCGACCCGCTGCCGCCGCAAGCCACGCGGCACCCGCCGACACCCCGGCCAAGGGCCTACCCGCTGGCGCCGCAAGCCACGCGGCGCCCGTCGACGCACCGCCCCACAGCCAATCCGCCGGCGTCCCAACCCACAGCCAACCTGTCGGCGCACCGGCCAACGGACAACCCCCCGGCGCCCCAGGCCACAAAGCACCCGCCGGTTCCCCGAGCCGCGGAGCCCCCGCCGACACCCCGGCCCATGGCCAACCCGGCCTCCCGACCCGCGGTGAACCCGGCCTCCCGACCCGCGGTGAACCCGGCCTCCCCACCCGCGGCCAACCCGGCCTCCCCACCCGAGGCGAGCCACCGGACGGGCGTCCTCGGCCTTCGCCGCCGGGGCGTGGGCAGCCGTTTCGTGCGGCGGAGCGCGTGGGCATGGTCGCCGCACCCGCCCCCGCACTCGCACCCGGCGAAGAGCCTTCAGCGCCCGCCGCGGAGATCCCGCCTGATTCCGATCCCCACATCACGCTGCTGAAGAGGCTCAGAGATGCGCTGGAGGCCCTTTGAGAGGAGACACCGGATGGCTGCCGATCCCGACATCCTCGACGAGCTGCGCCGGCTGAGGGCACGCGTGCCGCAGCTCACCGGCGCCCTCACCACCGGCGTCGACGGCGCGATCCTCGCCCAGGACACCCCCGGCGTCGACCCGCAGGCCATGGCCACGCTCGCCGCGACCGCGCACGGCAGCGCCGCGAAGCTGGCGGACGCGACGGGCCAGGGCGAGTTCCGCGAGCTGCTGGTGCGCGGGATGTACGGCTACGTCGCGACCTTCGCGGCCGGCAGCAGCACCGCCGTACTCACCCTGCTCGCCCAGGACCGGGTGAACCTCGGCCGGCTCCTCCTCGAAGGGCGCCGGGCGTCCGCCCGTATCGCCGAGCTCGTCGACAGCCGTACGACACCCGCCAAGCCGGCCAGGGCAGCCAAGCCGGAGACCAAGACCGCCGCGAAACCGACCACCGCCAGGACCAGAACCCCGCGCGCACCACGCACCACCAACACCAACGCGCGCACCACCACGGAAAGTTGAGAGGAACACCACGGACATGGCCAACACCGAAACCGCACTGAAAGAGGCTCTCGCGTCCATCGAGGGCGCCACCGGCGTCGCACTCGTCGACTACACCAGCGGCATGGCGCTGGGCACGATGGGAGGCAGCAAGGGCTTCGACCTCAACGTCGCCGCCGCCGGTAACACCGACGTCGTTCGCGCGAAGATGCGCACCATGGAGCACCTCGGTCTCAAGGGCCAGATCGAGGACATCCTGATCACGCTCTCCGACCAGTACCACCTGATCCGCCTGATCAGCGGCCGGGGCGGCAACGGCCTGTTCATCTACCTGGTGCTGGACGCCAAGCGGTCGAACCTGGCCATGGCCCGCCACCAGCTGAAGAAGATCGAGGAGGACCTGGAGGTGTGACGGCCAGCGGTCTGACGGCCGCCTAGGAGGCCGTCAGACGAGCGCCGCGGTGCGGCGTCGCGACCCGCCCGGGGCCGCGTCGCCCGCCGCGATGCCCGTACTGCGGTACGCCCTGACCGTCTTGCCGGCCGGACGGCCGCCGTTCCCGGCGAGCCAGTCGACCCGCACCCACAGCAGCGCGTCCTCGGCCCGCTCCCGCCGCCCGAGCCAGGCGGCCTTCAGCCGCAGCCCGGTACCCGCGCCGGCGAGCAGCATGCCGCCCGCGGCCGGTACGGCGAAGGACGCGCCGAGCGCGACGAGGAACGCGAGCAGCAGCCACCAGCGGTGTCCGCGCCGCCAGTTGCGCACACTGACCGCGCGGTCCTGGAGCACGTCGTGCTTGCCGGCGCGGGCGGCCGAGCGCGCGAGGGCGGTGTACCGCTTTCGGCGGGTGTACGAGACGACGGCCGCCGCGACGACGAACAGCGCGGCGCCGGCCATGACGCCGATCCGCCGGCCGGTGACGCCCGGCACCAGCACCCCGACACCCGCCGCGAACACCCCGGCCCACCACATGGGCGCGGCTCCGGCCCGAACGACGACGGCCACCCGAGCCAGCCCCTGGGCCCTGCCCTCTCCGCGTGCCACGTCCGTCCTCCCGTCTCACGTCTGTACGGCATCCGTGAGACGCACGCTAACCAGACAACGTGAGAGGGATCTGAAAACCCCGGCCCCCGCCGAACGGCAGCCGGCTACTCGACGAACAGCCCCCGCGCCGCCGCCCGCGCGTCGAACTCCTCCAGGCGGGCCTGCGCGTCCGGCAGGTCGTCGCACATCGCCTCGAGGAGCACCCGGCCGAGCAGCATCGGCGCGCAGGCGGTGTCGAAGGCGAGCCCGGTGCCGACGGCGGCGGGCAGCAGCAGGTCGGAGACCTTGGCGACCGGCGCGAAGGCGGAGTCGGCGACGGTGACGACGGTGAGGCCGGCCTCCTTGGCGAAGGTCAGCGTGTCCACCACCTCGCGGGGATGCCGGGGCAGCGCGAAGCAGAGCAGGGCCGTGGCGCCCGCGAGTACGGCGGCCTCGATGCGGTCCTGGATCATCGTGCCGCCCTCGTTGAGCAGGCGGACGTCCGGGTGGACCTTGGCGGCGAAGTACGCGAAGCCGTAGGCCTGGGAGGCGGCGGCGCGCAGGCCCAGGACGGGCAGCGGGCGGGAGGCGGCCAGCAGCCGGCCCGCCTTCTGCAGCGGCCGCGGGTCGGCGAGCAGCTCGGCGAGGTGCCGGAGGTTCTCGATCTCGGCCTCGACGGCCTGCTGGTACTCGTTGTAGGAGCCGGCCTCGGCGGACTGCTCGGCGGGCGCGACCTCGCGCAGGTGCTTGCGCAGCGCCGGATAGCCGTCGAAGCCGAGGGCGACGGCGAACCGGGTCACCGAGGGCTGGCTCACCCCCGCCAGCTCGGCCAGCTCCACGCTGGACAGGAACGGCACGTCGGAGGCCCGCCGCACCATGCTGTGCGCGATCCGCCGCTGGGTCGGCGTCAGCCGATGCCCCTCGAAGAGCGCCTGCAACCGCGCGGCCGGGGTGTCGATCACACCGGGACCCACAGCGGAGCCCACGGCCGAGCCCGCACCCGACTTCGCGCCCGAAGCCGCCGCCGCACCCGAAGTCGAAGCCGACGCCGCGCCCTCACCCGAAGCAGCACCAGCGCCCGCACTCGGGTTCACACCGGCGCCCGCACTGGGGTTCACACCCGCACCCACACCCGTGCCCACTTCCGCACCCCTCTCCGCGCCCATCACTCGCTCCCCCTCCAGATGTCCGTGAACCGGTCAAGGAGTGCGGCCGCTTTGGCCACATCCTCCGTGAGCGGCCGGTCGGCCTGTTCCTCGTCGAGTACCGACTCGGCGAGCTCCAGCGCCCGGCCCACCGGGAGTTCCGGGTCGGGCCGCAGGTCGCGCTGGCGCAGCGCCCGTACCGCGGCGACGAGTTCGCAGCCGACGACGAGACGGTACGCGCGGCAGGCGCGCAGTGTCTGACGTGCGGCGAGCGAGGCGAAGCTGGCCTGTTCCTCGACGCCCCGGGAGAGTACAGCGTGCCCGAGGGAGGCGGGAGCGGAGAACGCGCGCAGATCGCCGAGCGCGGCCGCGGCGGCGTACTCCATGATCATCACCCCCGAGGAGGCGGGCTCCGGGTCGGCGAGGAAGGGGCGCAAGCGGGTGAAGGCGGGCTCGTTGAGGGTGGACAGGCGGGAGGTGGACAGACGGGCCACCTGGGTGAGCGAGAGCCTGAAGTGGTCGAGGGCGAGGGCGAGTTCGGCCTGGTAGAAGCCGCCGTGATGGTAGGCGGCCATGTCCTCGGGGGAGATGAGGGGGTTCTCGCTGGCCGCGTTGATCTCCATGGCGAGGACCTCCTCCAGGGCGTCGGCGGCGTCGTGTGCCGGGCCGTGGATCTGGGGCAGGCAGCGGAAGCCGTACGGGTCCTGGATCCGGCCGAGCGGCGGGGTGGGCCGGTCGGCGGCACCGATCAACTCCCGCATCCGCCGGGCGACTCTGGCACTCCCCCGGTGCGGCCGGGCGGCGTGCACGGGTGCGGCGTACGCCTCGTGCGACCCGTCCACGGCCAGCAGGGACAAGGCCCCGACGACCTGCGTGGCCTCCACCAGCCCGCGCAACTCGTGCAGGGCGAGCGCGGCCTGTCCGAGGGTGAGGGCGTTGGAGCTGATGAAGGCGAGCGCGTCGTTGTTGTCGAGCGGCTGGGGCTCGGGAGCACCGGCCACGCCCGAGCCACCCGGGCCGAGCCCGCCGGACCCCTCGCCCTTCCGCCACGGATGCTCCCCCGCCAGCGCCAGCCCCACCTGGGCCAGCGCCGCGATGTCCCCCGTCCCGACCGACCCGAACTCGTTGACGACCGGATACGCCCCGCTCTCCAGCGCCTCGCACAGGGCGGTCACGACGGTCGGCCTGAGGCCCGCTCCACCGGCCAGCAGCTGGTTGGCGCGGACGGCGAGCATCGCCCGTACCTGCCGGGCCGGCAGCTCGTCGCCGATCGCGCCCGCGTGGCTGCGCAGCAGACGCAGGCCGTGTTCGGCGGCCGCCTCGGTGGGCACCGGCTCGTTCCGGTTGGCGCCGACGCCGGTCGAGCGGCCGTAGACCCGGCCGGTCGCGGCGATCTGCCGCGCCGCGTCCCAGGACTCGGTCACCCGCCTCATCGCGTCGGTCCCCGCCACCGGCCGTGCGGTCCCGTCGGCGAGGCGGACGACGTCCGCGATGCCGAGGCCGATCCCGTCGAGGACGACGAGCCCCGTGTGGACGGAATCAGGCGTGTCCACGATCCGAGACGACATCAAGCCTAAAACCTCCTAAAACCGGACACTCGATCTTGATCCGCGGTCACCTGTTACCTCGGATTAACACCGAGCCGTTGACAAACTATTCAGATACAAAGAACTCTGCATGACGTTATACAGCCGGGCAAGGGACATCTCATGATCCAGTTCGATGCGGTCCACAAGCGCTTCCCCAACGGCACGACAGCAGTCCATGATCTCTCCCTGGAGATGCCGGAAGGCGGCGTGACCGTCCTCGTCGGATCTTCCGGTTGCGGCAAGACCACAACGCTGCGGATGATCAACCGGATGGTCGAGCCGACATCAGGCACCATCCAGGTCGGCGGCAAGGACGTCACGCGGCAGGACGCCGCCGAGCTGCGCCGTTCCATCGGTTACGTCATCCAGCAGGCGGGCCTGTTCCCGCACCGCACGGTGCTGGACAACATCGCCACCGTGCCGCTGCTGCTCGGGCACGGACGCCGCAAGGCACGGGCCCGTGCGGCCGAGCTGCTGGAGACCGTGGGTCTCGCCGCCGACGCCGGCAGGCGCTACCCGCACCAGCTCTCCGGCGGCCAGCAGCAGCGCGTCGGCGTGGCCCGCGCGCTCGCAGCCGACCCGCCGGTGCTGCTCATGGACGAGCCCTTCGGCGCCGTGGACCCGGTGGTGCGCACCCAGCTCCAGGACGAACTGCTCAGGCTCCAGAAGGAGTTGAGCAAGACCATCGTCTTCGTCACGCACGACGTCGACGAGGCCGTCCGCCTGGGCGACCAGATCGCGATCTTCCGCACCGGCGGCCACCTGGTCCAGTGCGCCTCCCCCGCCGAACTGCTGGCCCGCCCGGCCGACGACTTCGTGGCCGACTTCCTCGGCGCCGAGCGCGGCCTGAAGCTGCTCTCGCTGAAGACCCTCGCCGAGGTCCCGCAGGGCCCCGCGCCGGAGGGCGACGCCTGGACCCTCGTACTCGACGCGGCGGACAAGCCCCTGCACTGGGCGTCCAAGGACGCCGAGATCCCCGTACGACCGCTCAGGGACGGCGACACCCTGCTCGCCGCGCTGAACGAGTCCATCGCCTCCCCCACCGGCCTGGTCGCCCGCGTCGACGCCGACGGCGTGCTCACCGGCGTCACCTCGCGCGACGACATCCACCGGCACGCGGGCCAGGCGCACTCGGAAGCGCGGGTGGCCGCATGACCGTCGACTGGTCGTGGATAGGCGACCACACCGACGACCTCACCTCGCTCACGATCTCGCACCTCCAGGCGGCCATGACCGCCGTCTTCTTCGGCGTCCTGATCTCGCTCCCGCTCGCCGTGATCGCCCACCGGATCCGCCCCCTGCGCGGCTTCCTGCTCGGCCTCTCGAACGTGCTCTTCACGATCCCGTCGATCGCGATCTTCGTGCTCCTGCTGCCGATCAGCGGCCTGACCCGCACCACCACGGTCATCGGCCTGACGGTCTACACCCTGGTCGTGCTGTTGCGGAACACGGTCGAGGGCCTCGACTCGGTCCCCGCGAAGACCAAGGAGGCGGCCAAGGCGATGGGCACGCGCCCCCTGCGCACGCTGCTCACCGTCGAGTTCCCGCTGGCGCTCCCCGTGATCATGGCGGGCGTCCGGATCGCCACGGTGATGTCGATCTCGCTGGTCTCCGTCGCGACCTACATCGGCGACGGCGGCCTCGGCCAGCTCTTCACCGACGGCTTCCAGCGCAACTTCCCGACCCCGGTGATCGCCGGCGTGGTCCTCACGATCCTGCTCGCGGTGGTCGCGGACGCGCTGCTGGTGGCCGTGCAGTACGTCCTGACCCCGTGGCGGCGGAGGCGAGCCTGACATGTACGAACTCTTCAAGAACCTCGGCACCTGGCTGACCAGCGGCGCCAACTGGACCGGCTCCGACGGCATCACCCACCGCCTCGCCGAGCACCTCCAGTACTCGCTCCTCGCGACCCTCATCGCGGCCGCGATCGGCCTCCCCCTCGGCCTGCTGATCGGCCACACCGGCAAGGGCGCCTTCGTCGCGATCAACCTCGCCTCCTTCGGGCGCGCGCTGCCCACCGTCGGCCTGGTCGTGCTGGTCTTCCTGGCCGGCGGCCTGTCGATGCTTCCGGTGTACGTCGCCCTGGTCGCCCTCGCGGTCCCGGCGATCGTCACCAACACCTACGCGGGCATGACGGCCGTCGACCCGGAGGTCCGCGACGCCGCCAAGGGCCAGGGCATGCGCGGCCACCAGGTGCTGTTCCAGGTCGAGTTGCCCCTCGCGCTCCCCCTGATCATGACGGGCCTGCGCCTCGCGCTGATCCAGGTCGTCGCCACGGCCACGATCGCCGCGTACGTCTCCTTCGGCGGCCTCGGCCGCTACGTCTTCGACGGCCTCGCCCAGCGCGACCTCGTGCAGGTGCTCGGCGGCGCGGTGCTGGTCGCCGTGGTCGCCGTAGCCCTCGACCTGCTGCTGTCCGGCCTCCAGCGCTTCCTCTTCCGCCACCGCACTGCCTAGGGACCTTTCGATGAACCGACGTACCCTCCTCGGCGGCCTCTTCGCAGCGGCCTCCGTCCCCGCCCTCTCCGCCTGCGCGAGCGGCATCACCTCCCTGGACAGCCAGGGGAGTTCGTCCGGTGGCGGCGGCTCCAGCAAGGGCGGCGTCACCATCGGCACCGCCAACTTCACCGAGAACCAGGTGCTCGGCTACCTGTACGCGGCCGCTCTCCAGGCCGCCGGCGTGAAGGTCAAGGTCCGTCCGAACCTCGGCACCCGCGAGATCGTGATCCCCGCGCTCAAGGCGGGCGACATCGACCTGCTGCCCGAGTACCAGGGCGCCCTCCTCAACTACCTTGCCCCGAAGGACGCTTCGGCGGAGCCCGGCACCATGCAGAACGCGCTCACACTCGCCATGCCCAGCGGCCTCCAGGTACTGGGCTACGGCCAGGCCGCCGACTCCGACTGCTTCGCCGTAACCCGCGAGACGGCCCGGAAGTACGGCCTGACCTCCCTCGCCGACCTCGCCAAGCAGAACGGCAAGCTGGTCATCGGCGCCGCGCCCGAGGTGAAGAAGCGCCGGGTCGGCGCGATCGGGCTCAAGGAGGTGTACGGCGTCGAGTTCAAGGAGTTCAAGTCGCTGGACTCCGACGGGCCGCTGGTCAAGGGCGCGCTGAAGAAGGGGGACGTGGACGTGGCGAACCTCTTCACCACCGACACGGACATCGCGGCCAACGACTGGGTGGTGCTGACCGACCCGAAGAACCTGATCCCCAGCCAGCACATCGTCCCGCTGATCGCGAACCGGGTGGCCGACGACAAGGTCCGCAAGGCCCTCGCCAAGGTCGGCAACGTGCTGACCACCGACCAGCTGACCGAGCTCAACCGCCAGGTCGACAAGGACAAGAAGGACCCCGAGGACGTGGCGAACGCGTACGCGAAGCAGCACGGGCTGGCCTGATCAAGCGGTGGTATCCCGAGGTCGATGATCTGACGACGAATCCACCAAGTGTCGTTAAACAGACACTCAGGGTGACTGATCGCGTGCGTAGGGTGAATACGCGCTGTCAGCACACCACCTGAGGAACCGTCATGGCCTCGAACCGCAGGGCCTTTCTCACCGCCACGGCCGCCGTCGGCGCACTGGCCGCCGCCCCGACCCCGGCGGCGGCCGCCGGCCACCCCCGTCCCCCGGCCACCGCCCGCGCCGCCCTGGCCGAACTGCTCGCCGGCAACCGGCGCTACGCCACCGGCAACTCCCGCCACCCCGACGAGGAACTCCGGCGGCGGCACACCCTGGCAGCCGTCCAGCACCCGTTCGCGGTGGTCGTCGGCTGCATCGACTCGCGCGTCCCGCCCGAGCTGGTCTTCGACCAGGGGCTCGGCGACCTGCTGTGCACAAGGACGGCCGGCCAGGTCCTGGACGAGGCGGTGCTCGGATCCATCCAGTACGGCGTCGAGGAGCTCGGCGTCCGCCTGGTGCTGGTCCTCGGCCACGAGCGCTGCGGGGCGGTGGCCGCGACCCTGGACCATCTGCGCACCGGCGCGCCCGTCCCCGGCCACCTGGAACTCCTGGTCGACGAGATCGCCCCGGCCGCCCGCCGCACCCACGCCCTCCCCGGCGACTGGGCCGAACACACCATGCGGGCCCACACGGCCTGGGTCCGGGACGCGATCCGGGCGGACCCGTCCTTCACGTCGGCGCACGTCACGGCGGCGCGGTTCGACCTCGACACGGGCCTCGTGTCGTTACTGCCCTGAACCCGGCGAACCCCCTCCCCGACAGGGGGGCTATCCCCAGTGCGGCGAACGCCCCGGCTCCCTAACGTGGTGTCCATGACGATGGGGACGGAGACCACGATGGACGCGCGGGACGCCGAGCTCAAGAAGGAACTCAACGCCACCCTGCAGGCCCGCCGGGAGCTGGGTGAGGAGTACGAGTCCGCTCTGGTCGACTCGTTCCTGGAGAAGGTCGACGCGCGCATCGACGGCGCGGTCGAGCGGCGGGTGCGGCGGCAGATGGCCGAGCAGCAGATGGTGGTGGCCCGGGGCTCGCGGGCGCCGAAGGCCACCGACTCCTGGAGCGAGCGGTTCGGCTTCGGCATCGTGACACTGGTCCTGGCGATCCCGCTGTCCGCGATCGGCGGTGGCGTCGCCCACCTGCCCGGTCTCTTCGTCACCTGGGCGGGCATCGTCGGCGTCAACGCCTTCCAGGCCGTGCGCGCCAACCCGAACCTCTTCGGCCGCCGGCACCACCACCGCTCGGCCAAGGACGAGGACCGCTGGGAGGACTGACCTCCCACCGACCTCCCACCGACCTCCCCGGGCCGTCACGCCTGCCGGGTGGGCAGCACCACGAGCTGCGCCAGGTTGACGTGCCGGGGGCGACTGCCGACGTAGGCGACCAGGTCGGCGACGTCCTCGGCCGCCAGTGAGCCCATGACCTCGACCATCCCGTCGACCTGGTCGCGCAGTCCGTCGCTGTCGATGTGCGACTTCAGCTCGCTCTGCGTCAGCCCCGGCTCGATGTTGGTGACCCGTACGTCCCGCGGCCCGAACTCGCTGCGCAGGCACTGCGAGAGATGGGTGACGGCGGCCTTGGTCGCCCCGTACACCCCGTAGTTGGGGAACACGACGTGCGCCCCGATGGACGAGACGTTCACGAGGTCTGCGGCCCGCCCCTCGGCGGCCGCGCCCACCAGGTCGGCGGTGAAGGCCCGGATCACCCGCAGCACCCCGGTGACGTTGGTGTCGATCATCCGCTGCCATTCGTCGATACGGCCGTCGTCGACCGGGTTCGGCAGCATCACGCCCGCGCTGTTGACGACCAGGTCCACGGCCCCGTAGGCGGCACGGATCCGCTCCACGGCCGCGTCCACCGACCCGCCGTCGGTGACGTCGACGGCGACGGCCAGTGCCTGCCCGCCGTTCGCCCGGATCTTGCCGGCCACGGCCTCCAGCCGCTCCGCCCGCCGGGCCAGCAGCGCGACCTTCACGCCCTGCGCGGCCAGCGTCGCGGCCACCGCCTCGCCGATCCCGCTCGCGGCTCCGGTGACGACGGCGGTACGGCCGGCCAGGTTCTCGTAAGACATGGGGGCTCCTCTTTCAGGAAGTCGCCCGGTGTCTCCCGGCGACGTCCACCACCCTGCGCCGCTCCGCGCGGCCTACCCAGGGATCGGCTTTTCCTGGGTCTGGCAGAACCAGGTTGGAATCCCGCCGCTCCCCTACGATCGAACCCATGGACGGGGACCTCGGAGATTTCCTGCGCTCGCGCCGCGCCCGCATCCAGCCGGAGGAGGTGGGGCTGCCGTCGCACGGGCGGCGCCGCGTACCCGGCTTGCGCCGGGAGGAAGTGGCGCAGTTGGCGGGCGTCAGCGTCGACTACTACATACGCCTGGAACAGGGGCGTGGGCCCGCGGGCCCCTCCCGGACGAAGTCCGGGGGAGTTTCCGATGCCGTACTGGACGCCATCGCGCGCGTACTGCGGCTCGACGAGACCGAGCACGCCTATCTCCACGCGGTGGCCCGCCCTCGCAAGCAGGCCGAGCGCCCCTCGACACCCCGCGTACGGCCGGGCATCCAGGTACTGCTCGACAGCATGGAGCGCACCCCGGCCATGGTCATGGATCACCGGATGACCGTGCTGGCCTGGAACGCCCTGGCCGACGCGGTGCTCGGCTTCAGCGGTACGACGCCCAGGGCCCGCAGCATGCCCCGCCAGGTCTTCCTCGACCCCGCCGCCCGCGATCTCTACCCCGACTGGCAGGCGGTGGCCGCGCAGAACGTCGCCCACCTGCGGGTCCTGGCCGGCCACCACCAGGACGACCGCGAGCTGACCTCACTCGTCGGCGAACTCTCCCTCAAGAGCGAGGACTTCCGCCGCCTGTGGGCCGACCACCAGGTCAAGGAGTGCTCATACGGCGTCAAACGCCTCCGCCACCCGGTCGCGGGCCTGCTGACGCTCCCGTACGAAACCCTGGCGGTCCCGGGCGACGGCGACCAGACACTGCTCGTCTATACGCCGGAGCCAGGCTCGGAGACGACGGAAAGGCTTGCGCTGCTGGGAAGTTGGGCTTCCACGCACGTGGGCTGAGAGGTCGGGTGACCCCGGAAAAGATATGCGCGGGGACCGCCGCACCCCCGTTACCGGGGGGCGGGACGACGGCGGTCCCCGCGAGGGACGCTGACCGGGTCAGGGCCGGGTCTCGCGTCCGGCGTCCATGGAGGTCCGGGAGCCGCTCCGGAGGTCCTTGGACGTTCGGTGCCGGCTCGGGCGGGGAGCCGCTCCCGCCCTGCCGACACCCACTAATCTGCCGGACCCGTGTTAAGCGTGTGCTGCGTGGACGTGACACGCTCGTACCACTTCCGCGAAGTCACGAACTCCGATGATCACCGCAAGTTCGCCGAGGACACGGGCGGTTCACCGGACGTTTGCCGTCACTTCCCGCCCTTGGCGAGGAAGGCCAGCAGGTCCTGCCGGCTGATCACGCCGGTGGGCTTGCCCTCGACGAGGACGATCGCCGCGTCCGCGCCACCGAGCACCGACATCAGGTCGCCGACCGGCTCACCGGAGCCGACCTGGGGCAGCGGGGCCGACATGTGCTTCTCCAGCGGGTCCTCCAGGGAGGCCCGCTTGGTGAACAGGGCGTCGAGGAGCTCTCGTTCGACGACCGAGCCGACGACCTCGGCGGCCATCACGTCCGGGTGACCGGCGCCCGGCTTCACGATCGGCATCTGCGAGACGCCGTACTCGCGCAGCACCTCGATGGCCTCGCCGACCGTCTCGTCGGGGTGCATGTGGACGAGGGACGGGATGGCGCCGTGCACCTTGTCGTTGAGGACGTCGGCGACGCGGGCGCTGGAGCCCTCGTCCTCCAGGAAGCCGTAGTCGGCCATCCACTCGTCGTTGAAGATCTTGGAGAGGTAGCCGCGGCCGCTGTCGGGCAGCAGGACGACCACCACGCCGTTCTCGTCCAGCCGCTCCGCCACCCGCAGCGCCGCCACGACCGCCATCCCGCAGGAGCCGCCCACCAGCAGGCCCTCCTCCTTGGCGAGGCGGCGGGTCATCTGGAAGGAGTCCTTGTCGGAGACCGCGACGATCTCGTCGGCGACCGTGCGGTCGTAGGCGGTCGGCCAGAAGTCCTCGCCGACGCCCTCGACCAGGTACGGGCGTCCGGAGCCGCCGGAGTAGACCGAGCCCTCGGGGTCGGCTCCGACCACCTGGACCTTGCCGTCGCTGACGTCCTTCAGGTAGCGGCCGGTGCCGGAGATGGTGCCGCCGGTGCCGACGCCCGCCACGAAGTGGGTGATCTTCCCTTCCGTCTGCTCCCACAGCTCGGGGCCGGTCGAGTGGTAGTGGGAGAGCGGGTTGTTGGGGTTGGAGTACTGGTCGGGCTTCCACGCGCCCGGCGTCTCACGGACCAGCCGGTCGGAGACGTTGTAGTACGAGTCCGGGTGCTCCGGGTCGACGGCGGTCGGGCACACGACCACCTCGGCGCCGTACGCCCGCAGCACGTTGATCTTGTCGGTGCTCACCTTGTCGGGGCACACGAAGATGCAGTGGTACCCCTTCTGCTGCGCCACGATGGCGAGGCCCACGCCGGTGTTCCCGCTGGTCGGCTCGACGATCGTGCCGCCGGGCTTGAGCGCGCCGCTCTCCTCCGCCGCCTCGATCATGCGCAGGGCGATCCGGTCCTTGACCGAGCCGCCGGGGTTGAAGTACTCGACCTTGGCCAGGACGGTCGCCTTGATGCCCTTGGTCACGGTGTTGAGCCTCACCAGCGGGGTGTTGCCGACGAGGCTGATCATCGAGTCGTGGAATTGCACCGTTGTCTCCGGATGCTGCAAAAGAAGTGGTCGTGGTGGTTCCGTCAGCCTACGGCCCGCGAGGTTCGTTCACTCCCCGTTGAGATTGGTGGACGGTCTGTACGGGGCAAGGAGTGGATGTACGGCAACGAGGAGGTGGCGGCGGCGCATGACGAGCATGTCGAGGGCACGGGTGGCCCGGCGGATCGCGGCCGGTGCGGCATACGGGGGCGGCGGGATCGGGCTGGCCGGTGCGGCCGCCGTCGGTCTGCTGCTGGCCGAGGTGCAGTTGGCCAAGCGCCATGTGGGCAACGGCAGCGGGGGCCGGGTACCGGTGGCGGACGGCCTGTACGGCAACTCCTATGTCACCCCCGACGAACCTCCGCTGCGGCTGACGATGCTCGGTGACTCCACGGCCGCGGGCCAGGGCGTGCACCGGGCGGGCCAGACGCCGGGCGCGCTGCTGGCCTCCGGGCTTTCGGCGGTGGCCGAGCGGCCGGTGGAGCTCCACAACGTGGCCCTCCCGGGGGCCACGTCCGACGATCTGGACCGCCAGGTGGCCCTGGTCCTGGCGAACCCGGCCCGGGTGCCGGACGTCTGCGTGATCATGATCGGCGCGAACGACGTCACCCACCACATGCCGGCCACCCGTTCGGTCCGCCATCTCTCGGCGGCGGTGAGACGGCTGCGCACGGTCGGCGCGGAGGTGGTCGTCGGCACCTGTCCCGACCTGGGCACGGTGGAACAGGTCGGGCAGCCCCTGCGCTGGCTGGCCCGGCGGGCCTCCCGGCAGCTGGCGGCGGCCCAGACCATCGGCACGGTCGAGCAGGGCGGCCGCACGGTGTCGCTGGGCGACATGCTGGGCCCGGAGTTCGAGGCCAACCCCCGCGAGCTCTTCGGTCCCGACAACTACCACCCCTCCGCGGAGGGCTACGCGACGGCGGCGATGGCGATGCTGCCGACGGTCTGCGCGGCCCTGGCCCTGTGGCCTGCGGAGGAGGAACGCCCGGACGTGTCGCGCCGGGAGGGCTTCCTGCCGGTGGCGCGGGCGGCGGCGGAGGCGGCGTCCGAGGCCGGTACGGAGGTCACGGCGGCCATGCCGACCGGGTCACGAGGGCCGTGGGCGCTGCTCAAGCGGAGGAAGCGGCGCCGGGTGCAGGAGCCGGAGCCGCAGGCGGCGCCGGTCCCCTCCACCCAGCGAACCCCCTGAGCGAAAAAGCAAGCGCTTAGAAAACTGCGGCCAGGGTCACACCGCCACACCCGTGACCCTGGCCATACGTACGGGTAACTTCCCAAGCAGCCCTGCCCCGAAGAACCTCGTACGCCAATGGAGCCGTGATGCCCGAAGCCGTGATCGTCTCGACCGCCCGCTCCCCCATCGGCCGCGCCTTCAAGGGCTCGCTCAAGGATCTGCGCCCCGACGACCTCACCGCCACGATCATCCAGGCGGCCCTCGCCAAGGTTCCGGAGCTGGACCCGCGCGACATCGACGACCTGCACCTCGGCTGTGGTCTCCCCGGCGGCGAGCAGGGCCACAACCTGGGCCGGATCGTCGCCGTGCAGATGGGCATGGACCACCTGCCGGGCTGCACCGTCACCCGTTACTGCTCCTCCTCGCTCCAGACGAGCCGCATGGCCCTGCACGCCATCAAGGCCGGCGAGGGCGACGTCTTCATCTCGGCCGGTGTCGAGATGGTCTCCCGCTACACCAAGGGCAACTCCGACAGCCTTCCGGACACGCGCAACCCGCTGTTCGCCGAGGCCGAGGCCCGCACCGAGGCCGTCGCCCAGCAGGAGGGCACCAGCTGGCACGACCCGCGCGAGGACGGCCTGGTCCCCGACCCCTACATCGCGATGGGCCAGACCGCGGAGAACCTCGCCCGCGTCAAGGGCGTCACCCGCCAGGACATGGACGAGTTCGGCGTCCGCTCGCAGAACCTCGCCGAGGAAGCCATCAAGAACGGCTTCTGGGAGCGCGAGATCACCCCGGTCACCCTCCCCGACGGCACGGTCGTCTCCAAGGACGACGGCCCGCGTGCGGGCGTCACCATGGAGGGCGTCCAGGGCCTCAAGCCGGTCTTCCGCCCCGACGGCCTGGTCACCGCCGGCAACTGCTGCCCGCTGAACGACGGCGCCGCCGCGGTCGTCATCATGTCCGACACCAAGGCCCGCGAGCTGGGCCTGACCCCGCTCGCCCGGATCGTCTCCACCGGGGTCTCCGGCCTCTCCCCCGAGATCATGGGCCTCGGCCCGGTCGAGGCCTCGCAGCGGGCGCTGCGCCTGGCCGGCCTCACCATCGACGACATCGACCTGGTGGAGATCAACGAGGCGTTCGCCGCCCAGGTGATCCCCTCCTACCGCGACCTGAACATCCCGCTGGAGAAGCTGAACGTGAACGGCGGCGCCATCGCCGTCGGCCACCCCTTCGGCATGACCGGCGCCCGCATCACCGGCACGCTGATCAACTCCCTCCAGTTCCACGACAAGCAGTTCGGTCTGGAGACGATGTGCGTCGGCGGCGGCCAGGGCATGGCGATGGTCATCGAGCGCCTCAGCTGAACCTCTCGGTAGTCAACTGGCCACCCACCGTGAGCCGATGGCCCGGAGTCCGGGAAACCCCGGGCCTCCGGGCCGTTTTGTGATCCAATCTCCCCCAGGATGTGACCTATCTCCCTTAGCGAAGGGATTTACCCAGGTCAGCGCCACATCACCCCCAAACATCGGGCCCAAAGTCCTGCCCGATTCGTGACGTTACGCACTGACAGCTGGTTAGTCCGCCCTTCAAGCTGATGTAGGAAGTCGGGGGTCGACTTTGAACCGGGAGTACGTCAGTGAGCGCCATGCCGATCGCCTTGCTGGTCATCACGGCCGCCACGGGCGCCGTGGGCCTCGCCGTCCTGCGCACCCTGATGGTGTTGCGCCGTGAGGTCGCCGCCCTGCACACCCAGCTCGCCGCACAGCGCGTCCCGCACGCTCTGGTGCCGGCCGCCCGGCCCGCCGCCGAGGCCGACGAGATACGCGCCGCGGTCGCCGAGGCGCTCGCCGAGGAGCGGGAGCGGGAACTGGCCGAGGCGCGCGCCTTCTGGGCCGCGCAGGAGGCCCGTGACGCCTCCGACGCGCCCTCCCTGCTCGGCCTGCCCGACAGCGAGCTGTTCCTGCCCCGGCAGAGCGATTTCGTGGGCCTGGAGCCGCTGGAGCCGGTGACCGAGACGGGCGCCGACGCCGAGGAGTTCGCCGGGGACTCCCCCGAACTGGCCGCGGCCCGCCGCCGGCACCCCTCCCACCCGGACTTTGTACCGGTCCAGTCACCGGCCGTGGGCGACCACGAGCGCACCGTGGCGACGCTCGAGGAACTCGCCGCGTCCCGCGTCGAACTGGCCGACGTCCGCCCCGGCCCGCTCGGCACCCTCGACGTCTACGTCTTCGCCGACGGCACCACCCTCTGCATGACCCCGGGCCACCGCGAAACGGCGGAACGCCTCTCGGCGGCCCTGCGCGCGGGCGAGACCCCGGTCCTGCTGGGCGGCTCCGGGATATCGGGGGCGTACACCCTGACGTTCGAGTGCGGCGAGGAGAACGTGTACATCCTGGCCGACCGGGTCATAGCGTCCCTGTAGTCACACTCCGGCCCGCTGCTGGGCCTCGGCCACCAGCTCGACCGCTGCCGCCAACTGGCCCTCGTCATCCAGGACGAGGGCCAAGTCGTGTACGGCGACGGTGATTTGGTCGGCCGCCGCGAACATCCCGGCGTCCGGCATCACCCGGGGCTCCGCTCCAGGATCCTCCACGAGCTGGGCCCGGCGGGACAGTTCCCTGGCCAGTTCGAGCGCCTCGGAGGCTGCTCCCCTTTGCAGACGGCTCTGCGGCGCGGCCCGCAGACGGTCGGCGAAGTGATCCACGGCTCGCGTCAAGGGCGTCGTATCAACCACAGAACGAGCGTACGCGGCGCCGCAGGACTGTTGCCAACAGGCGAACGCTCAGGCACCGTGACCTGAAGGACCGGCTTACATCCCCTTTTCGTCCGGAGGCGCCGATGTCCCACGTCCTCTCCGAGGAGACCCACCGCAACATGCTCGCCCGCATCCCCCATTGCACCGGTCGTGAAGTCGCCGACTGGTTGCGCACCGTCGAAGAAGGCCCCGCCCTCTTCCGCTTCGAGGAAAAGGTCAGCTGGCTCCGCCACGAGCACAACCTCGCGTACGGCCACGCGAAGGCGATCGTCCACGAATACGACCTGAGGAGGGCAGCGCGCAAACTGCTCTAGCGCGCACCGAATACATGCCGAAGGGCCCCGGGTGAGAGAACCCGGGGCCCTTCGCGACAGCTACGGCCGGACCGCTAGTCGTTGCTGTTGAGGATCGCGATGATCCGCAGGAACTCCATGTAGATCCAGACCAGTGTCAGCGTGAGGCCGAAGGCCGCCAGCCAGGCCTCGTCCTTCGGCGCGCCGTAGGCGATGCCGTCCTCGACCTGCTTGAAGTCCAGGGCGAGGAAGCAGGCGCCGAGCAGGATGCCGACGACCCCGAAGAAGATGCCGAGCGGGCCGCTGCGGAAGCCGAGGCCGTCACCGCCGCCGAAGACCGCGAACAGCATGTTCACGACCATCAGCAGGATGAAGCCCATCGCGGCGGCCATCACGAAGCCGTAGAAGCGCCGGTTGACCCGGATCCAGCCCGCCTTGTAGGCGACCAGGACACCGGCGAAGACCGCCATCGTGCCGAGCACGGCCTGCATGGCCGCGCCGCTCGCGATGCGGTTGTCGACGATGCTGGAGAGGACGCCGAGGAAGACACCCTCGAACGCCGCGTACGAGAGGATCAGCGCGGGCGAGGCCTTGCGCTTGAAGGACTGGACGAACGCCAGGACCATGCCGATCAGCGCGGCGCCGATGCCGATCCCGTAGGAGCGGTTGATGTTGGCGTCGTCGACCGGCAGCAGCGCCCAGGCGAGCGCGGCCGTGACGATCAGGGTGCCGAGCGTGGAGGCCGTACGCAGGACGACGTCGTCCATGGTCATCCGGCCGGTGGTGGCCGGGGCCTGGGGCGGGGCGCCGTGCTGAAGGTCCTGCTGGGCGTACGGGTTGTTCGCGTAGGGGTTGCCCTGCGCGTACGGGTTGGCCTGCGTGCCGACAGCGGTTCCCCCGGCCTGCGGCGCGGCGTTGAAGCCCGCGTAGCCGTTGTCGCGGCTGAACCCCCGACGCGAGAAGACCGGGTTTCTGCTCCTCATTTCACTCCTCCATGGCCGCACGTCGCGGCCTTGGGCTCAAGAGTAATAGGTAGGCAAAGGATTGACCCTAGTGCTTGGGGAGGATCTTTCCCTCGTCGTGCTGCGCAACAAGCTACGCGGCCCGGTGATTCCCCTCACCATGGGGGCTCAATCGAACGCGAAGCCGGTGTATCCCTCGGCCAGATCGGTCTCGGCCGCGCGGGAGCTCGCGATCCGGTCGAGCCGGGCGCGCTGGAGCCGGTCGTCGAAGGGGGTGGCCCCGGGCGCCGGGTGCAGCATCGTCGTCATGTCGTACGAGAACCGCTCGGCCTGCCAGACGCGGCGCAGGCAGGTCTCGGAGTAGGCGTCGAGCAGCTCGCCCGATCCGGTGTCCTTCTGGTACGTCAGTGCCCTCGCGAAGGTGACGACGTCCCCCACGGCCAGATTCAGCCCCTTGGCGCCGGTCGGCGGGACGATGTGCGCGGCGTCGCCGGCCAGGAAGAGACGGCCGTACCGCATGGGCTCGTGGACGTAGGAGCGCATCGGTGTCACCGACTTCTGGGTGATCGGCCCGCGCTCCAGCCGCCAGTCGTCGTCGGTCTCGAAGCGCCGCGTCAGCTCGTCCCAGATCTCCTCGTCGCCCCAGGACTCGGCGTCGGTGCCCTCGGGGACCTGGAGGTAGAGGCGGGAGACGGACGGGGAGCGCATGGACAGGAGGGCGAAGCCGCGGTCGTGGCGGGCGTAGACCAGCTCGTCGTGCGAGGGCGGTACGTCGGCCAGGATGCCGAGCCAGCCGAAGGGGTACGTCCGCTCGAAGACCCGGGTCAGCTCCTCGGGGATCGCGCCCCGGGCCACGCCCCAGAAGCCGTCGCAGCCGACCACGTAGTCGCAGTCGAGGACGTCCTCGCGGCCCTCGTGCCGGAAGCGGACCCGCGGGCGGTCGGTGTCGGCACCCTCGACGGCCAGCGCCTCCGCCTCGAACAGCAGCGGGCCGCCCTCCTTGAGCTGGAGGGCGATGAGGTCCTTGCAGACCTCGGTCTGCGCGTACACCATCACGGACCGGCCGTCGGTGAGGGCGGGGAAGTCGACGCGGTGGCGCTTCCTGTCGTAGCGGAGCTCGATGCCGTCGTGCCGCAGGCCCTCGCGGTCCATGCGCTCGCCGGCGCCGGCCGCGCGCAGTACGTCGACCGTGCCCTGCTCCAGGATCCCGGCGCGCTGGCGCTGCTCGACGTAGGCGCGGTCGCGGCTCTCGAGGACGACCGAGTCGATGCCGGCGTTGTGCAGCAGCCGGGCAAGGAGGAGGCCGGCCGGGCCGGCGCCGATGATGCCGACGGTGGTGCGCATCGGGCGTTCCCTTCGGTGGGCGTCGTTGCCGTTGTTCGTGTGGTGAAAATTTCTTCACCAACTTCTGTCGTGAGTCTGCGCCCGGCCGCACTCGGTGTCAATGGCCCGGTGGCCGGCCGCCGGGCCGTGGGAGACGGACGCGGCGGCCGGGCACCGGTGGAATCACCTGGCCGGGGGCCAGCCGTCCATGTGCCGGTGGACGGCGACGGCCGGCTTCTCCTCGCCCTTGGGCGCCTTCGCCGCGGCGTCGTGCAGGACGCCCGTGACCTCGGCTGCCAGGGCGTCGACCTTCGTCCGCAGGTCGGCGGCGGGCAGCTTGGAGCGGCTGAGCGCGTCCAGTCGGCGGTGGATGTCCGCGAGCTGCCGTTTGGCGGTGGCGTCGAGGGTCAGCGGCCTGGGCGTGGAGACCACGAACTGGTAGGCCCCGGCGAGGGTCTGGCAGCCCGTGCACTCCTTGTTGACGGCGTCGCTGAGGTTCACGGCGTTGAGGTGCGTGCGCTCGCCCGCGATCGTCACGATCTGGAAGGACAGCGCGACCGAACGGCAGGCGTCGTCCGCCGAGCAGCCCGTGGAGACCGCGTTGGCCTGGTTGCGGGCCGAGGCGGCGTTCACCGTGCCGAACTGCCGGATGGTGAAGGAGTCCTTGGCCTGGGTGTGGTGCAGGCGGTCGGCGTGGGTGAAGACGTGGTCGGCGGCGAAGGCCGCGTGACCGGTCGCGGCCTGGGCCGGTACGGCGGTCGCCGCTCCGGCGACGCCGGCGGCGAACAGGCCGAGGCCGAGGGCGCGTCGGGTGAGCGGGTTGTGGGCTGGTCGTGGTTTTCGATGGCTGCTCAACGGAGCTCCTTGGTAGGTGGGTCGGATTCGGTTGGCGGGGGGCGGATGGCGTGGGCGCACTTCCGGGTGGTGGGGCCCGGCACCCGGGAGTGCGCCCACGCGGGCGGCCGGGGCGCCGACGGGATCGCCGGGCACCGACGCGGATCGCCGGGACGCCGACGCCTCGTCCCTCCGGCCGGCCGGGGACGTCCACCCCGGGCCGGCCGACGGAACGCGCCGCCCCTCGGGAGGCCTCCGGCGCCCGGCCGAACGGTCGCCGGGAGCCTCCCGACCCCGGCCGCCCGGCGGTCGGAAGGCCCCGACACTCGGCTGACCGGTGGGTCAGGAGCCCCGACACTCGGCCGACCGGTGGGTCAGGAGCCCCGGCGACCGGCCGACCGGGGTCGGGAGGCTCCCGGCGACCGGTCGGCCCGCCCTCAAGAGGCCGCCGACCGTCCGGCCGGCCCCCTCAGGACGCCCCCGGCGACTGACTCACCGGCGGCGACGAGGGCACGTCGGAGGGCGACGCCGGAGCGCTCTCCGAGGGAATCGGGGACGTCGGCGGATCGGACGGGCCGCCGCCGGTGCCGGACGAGGACGTCGGCCCCTCCGACGGGCCCGCGGAGGCCGGCGGCGGGGTCGTGCCGTCGCTCGGCCGGGCCGACTGCGGTGCGGACGGGGAGGCGGAGGCCGAGGCGGACGTACTCCCGGAGGCACCGTCCGAAGGGCCGTCGGACGGGCCCGAACCACCGGGCGACACCGACGGCGAGGCCGAGGCGGAGCCCGGGTCGGCCGAGCCGTTCGAGTCGTCGCCGGCCGGGGAGGCGTCCTGCGGGCCGGGGGCCTCGGTGGACACCCCGGGTTGCAGGATCGGCGCGATGGGCGGCTGCTTCGGCAGGGGCTGCGGGGTCATGCCGGAGACCCAGGCGTAGCTCAGGCCGGTCAGGCCGGCCAGCGCCAGCGCGCAGATCGCGAGCCGCAGTTTCGGGCGGCCGGACGTGGTGCGTTTGGCGGCGCGGAAGAGCCGGCCGCTCATCTTCACCGACAGGTACACGACGCCCGCCATGGGGCACATCAGCATGATGCTGCCGATCACGCCGACGAGTCCGGCGACGACCTGCCCCTGCGTGAACGCCCACCAGGTGCCCACGAGTTGCTCGGTCAGCGAGCGGGTCATGGTGGCGAGGATCCGCGGCAGGTTCCACAGGGCGTAGCCCAGCTCGCCCGCCAGCAGCGGCACCATGGTCAGCACCCACGTGGCGACGATGCGCCGGGCCGACTTCTTCAGCCCGGCGACCTCCTTGCGGGCCGCCTTCCCCTTCGCGCCCGGCACCAGCGCGAGCAGGATCGGCTTGATCTTGCCGTAGAGGTCGGGCACGCCCGCCAGGTCGCCCAGGATGTAGTAGCCGTCCAGACGGACGGCCGGCATCAGCTGCTCCAGGATCTCGAAGTGGCCGAGGTAGACCGCGGCCAGGAAGAACTGCTGGCCGGTGGCGAAGTAGGCCGCGGCCATGGCGAGCATGAAGACGACGTTGAAGTACACCCCGCCCAGGTCGGTGCGGATGCGCCCGCCCCGGCCGATCCGGTAGACGTCGGTGACGTCGGTGTACATCGACGGCCAGATCAGGAACAGCCCGCAGCCGATGCAGCCGGGCCGGGCACCCCCGTACTTGCAGGCGGAGGCGTGGCCGAACTCGTGGAAGACGAGGGAGGCCACGGTGAGCCCGAACACGATCAGGATAAGCACCGGCTGGTCGAGCACCTGGAGCACCGGCTCGATCGCCCCGAAGAAGCCGAACAGCCATACGTCCATGGCGACGGCGCCGAGCAGCACGGCCGCGACCACGACCGGCCGGTGCAGCCAGCTGAACGTCTTCGCGATCCGCGCGGTGCGCTTCTCGTTGAAGATGACGCGGTGGCCCTTGAGGGCGAGCAGCAGGTCGGAGCGCGGGGCGTCGACCTCGTCGCTCTCCTGCCCCTCGGGGACCGTCACCCCGAGCGGCTGGAGCTTCTTCTCCACCAGGTAGCGGATGTTGTCGCCGCTGACCTCACGGCCGAACCGCGCGCTGACGCGGTAGGCGATGGTCTCGATGTCGCGGACGCCGTCGATGTTCGACGCCACGAGGTACAGCAGCCGGGACAGCTGCACGACCTGCCCGTCCCCCCGGCGGGCGATGTACTTCGGCTCGGTGAAGCCCGAGCCCTGGTACTCGCCGTGCAGCTTCAGCCCCGCGCTCAGCCGCGGGACCAGTGACGGCTCGACGACCGGCAGGCTGCCGGTGGCGACCTGCGCGTAGGTCACCGGCCAGCCGCCCGGTCCGGGCACCGGCCCGGTGTCGTAGAGCGTCGCGGGCCCGTTCCCGAGCACTGTCATGTGTGGTCTCCCCCCACGTGTCCCCCATGTCCGCGCGTGTCCCCCCGTGACCGCGCCGCGTGTCCCCCGTGACTGCGCCGCGTTCCCCCCGGATCGCGGCGGGCCCCGACCGCGGAAGCGGTGGCTTTCCCCCCGGAAGCACCGCGGGGGCGGACCGCGCCGCACATGAGCGCGGTCCGCCCCCGGGGCCGTCGTCCCCTGTTACTGGGTGACGCTGATGGTCTGTCCGGCCGAGGACTCGGCGGCCGAGTACGACGAGTGGTCGTTGATGGCCGCGGACTCGTTGACGGCCTGGATGTTGGCCACGTGCTTGGTGACGTTGGTGGTGCGGTTGAAGCTGAACTTCAGCTTGCCCAGCGCCTCACGGCCCGGCAGCAGCTCCGCGGACTCGGTGTCCAGCTCGTGCATGTCCATGCTCATGATGGATGTCCCTTCTGAATGTTTCTGAATGCTCTGGATGCTTGGCGTTCGGTTGCGCGGCGGTGCGCGAGCGTTACTGCTTGACGCTGATCGTCTGGCCGGCGCCGGAGTCGGCCACCGACCACGACGAGTGGTCGTTGAGGGCGGCGGAGGAGTTGGCCGCCTGGATGTTGGCGACGTGCTTGGTGACGTTGGTGGTGCGGTTGAAGCTGAACTTCAGCTTGCCCAGCGCCTCGCGACCCGGCAGCAGCTCCGCGGACTCGGCCTCAAGCTCGTGAGCGTCCATCATGATCAATTCCCCCTCAGGGATAGGCAGTTCCGATCGGAGAGAGTCAGGTTCCCCCCGGACTCTGTCCAATCTGGTCGGACGAGCTGTCCAACGAGATTGGACACTAGGGCCTCCTGGGGCCGTCGCGCAACCCGTTCGGGGAATCACCCTTTCGGCGGCCCGGGGACGCGACCGTAGAATCGGCCCCGACAAGGACGAACAGCCCGTCAGCCGAGCGGCGAGCAGGAAGTGACCCACCCGTGGCCAACGCACTGCAGCAGTTGATCCGTGAGCGCCTCGACCGCAAGGGCTGGTCCTACGGTGAGGTGGCGCGCCGCGGCGGGATCCCGCGCTCCACCGTCCACCACCTGGCCACCACGGACCGGGTCGTGCGGATGCCCCAGTCGGGCACGCTGGAGGGGCTGTCCAAGGGACTTGAACTCCCGTTGGACACCGTCCGCCGCGCCGCCGCGGAGGCCTGCGGCATCCATGTGTACGGCAGCCCCGACGCGGCCGGCACGACCGCCGACCCCGAGGTCGACCTCCTCATCGCCAGCGTCCAGAAACTCTCGTCCGACGACCGCAGACATGTGGCGGCCCTGGTGGAGTCCCTCCTGGACCGCAAGGAGAAGTGACCGCGCATCCGTCAACTTCCGCCAAGTCGGAAAAAGAACTTCAACTGCCCCCGAACACACCGAGATCCCCCGCTAGTCTCTCGTCCTGCCCGCGGAGCGAGCCGCAAGTCCCCGGGCCGCTGGGGGGAATGTGTTGTTCGTGCATGGTGGGCCGGCCACGGCCGTGGTCCGTGGGCCCGCAGGAGAGTCGGTGGTGCTGCTGTCCGGCGAGCTGCCGGAGGTACTCACCGAGGATTCGGTCGCCGAGCTCCTCGACCTCGCCGCCGCGATCCTGGACGCGGACGAGCTGGAGCTGTTCCACGACTGCCTGAACACGCTGAGCACCTACGGAATGCGCGCCGGCCGCCGGGTCGAGGTGGAGGGCGCGGTCCTCACCGTCTACGAGGGATGACGACCGCCGCCGCTCACGAAGGGTGACACCCGCCCACGGAACGCGCTGTCCCGCAGGCACGGAAGTGCCCGGAGCCGGACTTGAACCGGCACGCCCGCGAAGGGGCAGCGAGGTTTAAGCTCGCCGTGTCTGCATTCCACCATCCGGGCAGGCCATGGGCTCCGCGTCGAGGTCCCGAGCCTATCGGGATGCTTCCCCCGAACAGCGGAACCCCGGACCGATGTTGTCTTATTTTATTGACGTCTGAGGGTGCATCAGCCCGTGGAACGAGCCATCCGCACTTGCCAATAGCCTTACGCGCGGCCGTCGGCGGTGCATGCGGAATGACGGAATTTCACCGCCCGAACGAGGGTGCTCCACCGGTTCTCGACGGTTCGGGGCTCCGCAGGGCGCAAGCGCTTGCGGCAAGGGGGGTACTCAGGGACCCCCGTCATCCCCAGGTATGACACAGGGTCCGGGCGTCCGACCCGAGTCGCCCCTGTGAACCGGAACAGCGGCTGACTACACGCCGCGGATCGGCCACGACGATGGAACACGTCCCTTCAAGACGCCGTCCTCCAAGGAGTCCCGTCCCGTGACCACCACACCAGTCGCCGACCGGTCCACCGCGACCGTGGCCGCACGCGCCACGGATCTGTCGAAGATCTACGGACAGGGCGAGACCCAGGTGGTCGCCCTCGACCGGGTCTCCGTCGACTTCCGGCAGGCCGAGTTCACCGCGATCATGGGCCCCTCGGGCTCCGGCAAGTCCACGCTGATGCACTGCGTGGCCGGCCTCGACACCTTCTCCTCCGGCTCGGTCCGCATCGGCGAGACCGAGCTCGGCTCGCTCAAGGACAGGCAGCTCACCAAGCTCCGCCGGGACAAGATCGGCTTCATCTTCCAGGCGTTCAACCTGCTGCCGACGCTGACCGCCCTGGAGAACATCACGCTCCCGATGGACATCGCGGGCCGCAAGCCGGACAAGCAGTGGCTGGACACCGTGATCCAGATGGTGGGGCTGAAGGACCGTCTCAGCCACCGCCCGGCCCAGCTCTCCGGCGGCCAGCAGCAGCGCGTCGCGGTCGCCCGCGCCCTCGCCTCCCGCCCCGACATCATCTTCGGCGACGAGCCGACCGGAAACCTCGACTCCCGCTCCGGCGCCGAGGTGCTGGGCTTCCTGCGCAACTCCGTAAGGGAGTTGGGGCAGACGGTCGTCATGGTGACCCACGACCCGGTGGCGGCGGCGTACGCGGACCGGGTCGTCTTCCTCGCGGACGGGCGGATCGTCGACCACATGTACGGCCCGACGGCGGACTCCGTACTCGACTTCATGAAGCAGTTCGACGCGAAGGGCCGCACCAGCTGATGTTCCGCACCGCCCTGCGCAACGTCCTCGCGCACAAGGCCCGGCTGCTGATGACCGTGCTCGCCGTGATGCTCGGCGTCGCGTTCGTGTCCGGCACGCTGGTCTTCACCAACACCATCTCCGACGCCTACCAGAACAGTTCGGCCAAGGGTTTCGACCAGGTCGACGTCGCCGTGCAGCCCAAGTCCCAGGAGGACAAGGGCAATACGATCAACAAGACGCCCGAGCTGACGAAGGCTCAGCTGGACACCGCGGCCAAGGTGCCGGGCGCCGCCGACGCGATCGGTGTCGTGAGCGGCTTCACCGCCATGGCCGACAAGGACGGCAAGCTCATCGGCGGCGGCTTCCAGTCCCGGGGCGGGAACTACTGGGGTGACAAGGACCCCCGCTACCCCTTGAAGGAGGGCTCCGCCCCGCACGGTGACAACCAGGTCGCCATCGACTCCGAGACCGCGGAGCGCGCCGGGTACAAGGTCGGCGACCAGGTGCGGCTCTCGGTCGACGGGCCCGTCCTCACCCCCACCATCACCGGCATCTTCACCACCGACGACGGCAATGTCGCGGCCGGCGGCAGCCTCGCCCTCTACGACACGGCCACCGCGCAGCAGCTGTTCGGCAAGCCCGGCACGTACGACGAGATCGATGTGAAGGCGGCTTCCGGCACCTCCCAGACCGCCCTGAAGGCCGGACTGGACAAGGCACTCGGCACCAAGCTCGTCGAGACCACGACCGGCAGGCAGCTGGCCGACGACCAGGCCCAGCAGATCTCCTCGTCGATGAGCGGACTGAAGCAGGGCCTGCTGGTCTTCGCGGGCATCGCGCTCTTCGTCGGCACCTTCATCATCGCCAACACCTTCACCATGCTGGTCGCCCAGCGCACCAAGGAGCTGGCGCTGCTGCGCGCGGTCGGCGCCTCCCGCCGCCAGGTCACCCGCTCGGTGCTGATCGAGGCGTTCGTGGTCGGCACGGTCGCCGGCATCACCGGCCTGGTCGCGGGCATCGGCATCGGCGCGGGCCTGCGCTCCCTGATGGGCACGCTGGGCGCCACCGTCCCGGACGGCCCGCTGGTCATCACGCCCGGCACGGTCGCGACGGCCCTCGTGGTCGGCGTCGTCATCACCATGGTGGCCGCCTGGCTGCCCGGCCGCCGGGCGGCGAAGATCCCGCCGGTCGCCGCGATGAGCAGCGTGCACGCGAAGGCGACCACCAAGTCACTGGTACTGCGCAACACGCTGGGCGCGCTGTTCAGCGCCGCGGGCATCGCGACCGTCCTCGCGGCCACGACGATGGACGGCTCGGACGGCCAGGCCCCCATGGGCCTCGGCGCGGTCCTGCTCATCGTCGGCGTCTTCATCCTCACCCCCCTCCTCTCCCGCCCGCTGATCGCGGCCGCGGCCCCGGTCCTCCGTGTCTTCGGCGTCTCGGGCAAGCTGGCCCGCCAGAACTCGGTGCGCAACCCGCGCCGTACCGCCGCCACCGCCTCCGCGCTGATGATCGGGCTCACCCTCATCACCGGTATGACGGTGATGGCGGGCAGCCTCCAGAAGTCGATCGACAAGATGGCGAGTTCGGCGATCCGCGCGGACTACGTGGTCTCGATGGCGAACGGCAACGAGCTCTCCCCGGACGTCGACAAGAAGCTGAACGCCACCGACGGTGTCACCGCCACCAGCCCCCTGCGCAACGTCTACTCACGCATCGACGGCGACGGCGAGTCCCTGACCGGCGTGAACGGCTCGGCGATCGCGAAGCTCACCGACCTGAAGGTCGACAGCGGCACCTTCGAGGTGGGCGGCGACCAGGCCGTCGTCGACGAGGACACCGCCAAGTCCTATGGCTGGAAGGCCGGTTCGACGTTCACCGCACACTACGAGGACGGCAGGTCGACCCGGCTGACGGTGGCCGGCATCTACGAGGGCAACGAACTGATCCGGGGCATCCTGCTCGACAGCGCGGTGGTCACCCCGCACATGACCGACCCCGGTGACATGCAGGTCCTGGTGAAGACGGCCGACGGCGCCTCCACCGCGACCAAGGACCGGCTGGAGAAGGCCCTCGGCACCAACCCGGCCATCAAGGTCCAGAGCAAGCAGGACCTGTCGAACAGCATCGCCCAGATGTTCACGCTGATGCTGAACATGCTCTACGGCCTGCTGGCCATGGCGGTGATCGTGGCCGTCCTCGGCGTGATCAACACCCTCGCGATGTCGGTCTTCGAACGCTCGCAGGAGATCGGCATGCTCCGCGCGATCGGCCTGGACCGCAAGTCCGTCAAGCGCATGGTCCGCCTGGAGTCCCTGGTGATCTCCCTGTTCGGCGGAGTGCTCGGCATCGGCCTGGGCGTCTTCTTCGGCTGGGCGGCGGGCGAGCTGCTCGGCACGAAGATGGCGACGTACGAACTGGTCCTCCCCTGGACCAGGATGGCGGTCTTCCTCCTCCTGGCCGCGACGGTCGGCGTCCTCGCCGCCCTCTGGCCGGCCCGCCGGGCGGCTCGCCTGAACATGCTGGCGGCCATCAAGTCGGAGTAGCGGTACGGCAGTCGGGGTCCCGTCCGGAAACGACCGGACGGGACCCCTTCGTACATCCGCCCCTCAGGCAGTCCCCCAAGTCCGCGCCCGCAAAGGCATCCCGGACTCCCCGCCCTCCGGACTCCGCACCGCCAGCACCTGGTTGACGCCGATGCGGTTGCGCTCGAAGGCGACGGCGCAGGCGGCCATGTAGAGCCGCCAGACACGCGCCCGCCCGGGCCCGGCGAGGGCCTGCCCGCGCCGCCAGTCGGCCTCCAGATTGGCCACCCAGCGGCGCAGGGTGAGCGCGTAGTGCTCCCGGATCGACTCGACGTCCCGCACCTCGAACCCGGCACGTTCGAGCTGGGTCACGGTGGTGCCGAGGGGCGCGAGCTCCCCGTCGGGAAAGACATACGCGTCGATGAACCCGTCGAGGTCGTACGCCGATTCGTCGCGCTGCGGCCGCCGCGCGATCTGGTGGTTGAGCAGCCGCCCACCGGGCTTCAGCAGCCGGTACAGATCCTCGGCGTACTCCAAGTACCGTTCGCTGCCGACATGTTCGGCCATCCCGATGGAGGAGACGGCGTCGTACGGCCCGTCGGCGACGTCCCGGTAGTCCTGCACCCGGATCTCGACCCGGTCGGTCAGCCCTTCGTCGGCGACGCGCTTACGGGCGTAAGCCGCCTGCTCCTGCGACAGGGTGACCCCGACGACGCTCACGCCGTGCTCCCGCGCGGCGTGGATGGCCATGGCCCCCCACCCGCACCCCACGTCCAGCAATCGCTGACCGGCCGTCAACCCCAGCTTCCGGCAGACGAGTTCGAGCTTGTCGCGCTGGGCGCTCTCCAGCGTGTCCGCGTTCTCGACGGCCCCCCAGTACGCGCACGAATACACCATCGAAGGCCCGAGGACGATCTCGTAGAAGTCGTTCCCGACGTCGTAGTGATGGCTGATGGCCCGCCTGTCGCTCCGCCTGGTGTGCAGATGGGTACGGCTCCTGCGCACCTCCTCGCGCGGCGGCGCGGGCGGCAGCGGCACCCCGGCCATCTTCACCAGCCCCCGAACGGCCGACCGCACCTTCGGGTCCCGCAGCATCTGTACGAGGCTCCGCGCGTCCTCCCCGCGCTCCCACACCAGTGTCGAGATCAGGTCGAGGGCGGTGTACAGATCCCCCTCGATCTCCAGGTCCCCGGCGACCCAGGCCCGGGCGAGCCCCAGCTCGCCCGGTTTCCACAGCAGCCGGCGCACGGCCCGCCGGTTGCGCACGACCAGCGCGGGCGCGCCCGGCGGCCCCGCACTCGACCCGTCCCACGCCCGGATACGCACCGGCAGCGGCGCCCCCAGCAACTGTTCGACGAGGCTCTTCAGCCGCAACGCGGCGTCGGCCATGGCGCACACCTCCGTGACAACGATCCCGGAACGTCCAGTCACCACGTAAACACCGCCGGGACACCTGCGCAGTCCCCGGAGGCATTACGAGTATGCAAAAGGTGCATGGGCCATCTATATGAGTGCGGTGCTCCGGGTACGCCGAAGGGCCCCCCGCACCACGGATGGCGGAGGGCCCTTCGGTTCGTTCGGCGACCGGAGTCGGTCAGGAGGCCTTGGCCTCGGACTTCTCCGGCTTCGGCGCCGCGGGCACCGGCTTCGCGGCCTCGTAGAACTCCTCGCGCGGGTGCTCCATCGCGCCGAGGGAGACGACCTCGCGCTTGAGGAACATGCCGAGGGTCCAGTCGGCGAAGACGCGGACCTTGCGGTTCCAGGTCGGCATGGCCAGACCGTGGTAGCCGCGGTGCATGTACCAGGCGAGACGACCCTTGAGCTTGATCTTCATCTTGCCCATGACGATCATCGCGACGCCCTTGTGCAGGCCGAGACCCGCGACGGCGCCCTTGTTGCCGTGGCTGTAGTCCTTCTGCGGGAAGCCCCGCATACCGGAGATCACGTTGTCCCCGAGGACCTTGGCCTGGCGCAGCGCGTGCTGGGCGTTCGGCGGGCACCAGGCGTTCTCGTTGCCCGCCTTGCGGCCGACGAGGTCCGGGACCTGGGCGTTGTCGCCGGCGGCCCAGATGTAGTCGGTGCCCTGGACCTGGAGGGTCGGGGCGCAGTCGACGTGACCGCGGGGGCCGAGCGGGAGGCCGTAGCGGGCCAGGGCCGGGTTGGGCTTCACGCCGGCGGTCCAGACGATCGTGTTGGAGTCGACCTCGAGGCCGTTCTTCAGCACGACATGCCCGTCGACACACGAATCCATCGAGGTGGAGAGGTAGATCTCCACGCCCCGGCTCTCCAGGTGCTCCTTGCCGTAGGCGCCCAGCTTGGGGCCGACCTCGGGCAGGATCTTGTCGGCCGCGTCGACGAGGATGAAGCGCATGTCCTCGCGGGAGACGTTGGTGTAGTACTTGGCCGCGTCGCGGGCCAGGTCCTCGACCTCACCGATGGTCTCGGCGCCGGCGAAGCCACCGCCGACGAAGACGAAGGTGAGCGCCTTGCGGCGGATCTCCTCGTCGGTCGTGGAGTCGGCCTTGTCGAGCTGCTCCAGCACGTGGTTGCGCAGGCCGATGGCCTCCTCGATGCCCTTCATGCCGATGCCCTGCTCGGCGAGGCCGGGGATCGGGAAGGTGCGGGAGACCGCGCCGAGCGCGATCACCAGGTAGTCGAAGGGCAGCTCGTACGCCTCGCCGACCAGCGGGGCGATCGAGGCGACCTTGCGGTCCTGGTCGATGGTGGTGACCCGGCCGGTGAGGACCTCCGCCTTGGGCAGCACGCGTCGCAGCGGGACGACGACATGGCGCGGGGAGATGTTGCCGGCGGCGGTTTCGGGGAGGAAGGGCTGGTAGGTCATGTACGACCGGGGGTCGACGACCGTGACGGTCGCCTCGCCGTAGCGCATCTTCTTGAGGATGCGCCGAGCTGCGTACAGGCCTACGTACCCACCGCCTACTACGAGGATCCTGGGACGCTCCGTGGTGCTCATGCCATCGAGTATCCACCCGGCTCAGGGGGGTCGCTCGTGCGCCCCTTCACAAGCTCTTGGAGGGGGTGTGTTATCCTCCGCGACCCGCGTGACGCAGGTCATGGTGGGCAGTGGAACCCCCGGGTCGGCGGGGGCCGTTGTCAATGCCGCGTGAGCTGCCTCTCTGGGTCGCAGGGCGCGCCGTGAGCGGTCCGAAACACCCTCGCGCGAGCCCTTCCCGAGGCGCCCCTTCTCACCCCTTCTGAACACGTTCAAGGGGCTGTTGGGCCCCCGTAAGGGCCAACCGGGCCCTTTTCCTTCTCCCGCGGGACGGAAATCCTTGTGAAGAACTTCACGAACTTTTCCGACGGCGCGTCGCGGAGCGGCCCGGAAGGCCCCTCCGGGCGCGCTCATACGCTATCCGACCTGCTCAGCAGAGAGCTACCGATCGGTAACAAGGAGACCTACGCCACCGACCAGGCGATGCCGTCGAGGATGTCGTGCTCGCTGACGACGACCTCCTCGGCGCCGATCCGCTCCATGATCGACAGGAGTACGAGGGCGCCCGCGGCGATGACGTCGACGCGGCCGGGGTGCATGGAGGGGACGGCCGCGCGCTCGGCGTGGGTGGAGTGCAGCAGCCAGTCGGTGATCTCGCGGACGCGGTCGTACGGGACGCGGGAGTGGTGGATGCGCTCGGAGTCGTACTCGGGCAGCTCCTGGGCGATCGCCGACACGGTCGTCACCGAGCCCGCGAGGCCCACCAGCGTGCGCGCCTCGCGCAGCGGGACCGTCTCCTCGGCGAGGTCCAGGGCCCGTTCGATGTCGGCCCGCATGGCCGCGATCTGCTCCGCGGTGGGCGGGTCGGTGACGGCGCCGTCCCGCACGAGGTGCCGCTCGGTCATCCGCACACAGCCGACGTCCACGGACCGGGCGGCCCGCACGTGTTCCTCTCCCACCACGAACTCCGTGGACCCGCCGCCGATGTCGACGACCAGGTACGGCTTGTCGAGATGATCGCTGCCCGTCAGCTCCTTCGTCGCCCCGGTGAAGGAGAACTCCGCCTCCTGGTCCCCCGAGATGACCTCGGGCTCGACCCCGAGGATGTCGAGGACGCCCCGCACGAACTCGTCGCGGTTCTCGGCGTCCCGGGAGGCGGAGGTGGCCACGAAGCGCAGCCGCTCGGCGCCGTGCTCCTTGATGATCGCGGCGTACTCCCGGCAGGCGGCGAAGGTCCGCTCCAGCGCCTCGGGCGCGAGCCGCCCGGTCCGGTCGACCCCCTGCCCGAGCCGCACGATGGTCATACGGCGGTCCAGGTCGACCAGTTCACCGGTCGCGGGGTCACAGTCCGCGACGAGGAGCCGGATGGAGTTCGTACCGCAGTCGACGGCGGCGACACGGGTCATGGTTGAGGCCCTTCTGTGGTCGCGGGAACTTCTCGATGCCGGTCGAGCGATATCAGCCCGTCCGGCGTTTGAGGACGAGGCCCTTTCGGGGCCGAAGCGGGGGTCCGGGGGCGGCAGCCCCCAGGGCCTGCTGCACCGACGCTCACTCCTCAGCGGCGCCCGGCACGACACACGGCCCCTTCAGCCACCACTCCGGCAGCATCGCGATCGCCTCGTCGCCCAGCGGGTTGACGCCCGGCCCGGCGGCCAGCGAATGGCCCACCAGGACGTGCAGGCACTTCACCCGGTCCGGCATGCCGCCGGCGCTCGGGAAGCCCTCCAGGACCTCGATGGCGTCACGGCGGGCGATGTAGTCCTCGTGCGCGGCCCGGTACGCCTTCGCCAGCTCCGGGTCGGTCTGGAGCCGCTCCGTCATCTCCTTCATGACGCCGTTCGCCTCCAGCGTGCCGATCGCCGACGCGGCGCGCGGGCACGTCAGGTAGTACGTCGTCGGGAAGGGCGTGCCGTCGGGCAGCCGGGGCGCGGTCTCCACGACGTCCGGCTGACCGCAGGGGCATCGGTGGGCGATGGCGCGCAGCCCGCGCGGCGGACGCCCGAGCTGCTGCTGGAAGGCCTCGACGTCCGCGTCGGTGGGCTCGGTGCGCGGGGTGGTCGGCGGAGGCGTTTGCATACTTCGGGGACTGTCTCTCTAGTCTCGGGTCACTGGTCGGAGGCGTCGGACTTGTCGACCCCGTCCCAGACGTTCGTGTACCAGGGCCGGTCGGCGGCGCCCAGTTCGGCGCGGGACTGCTTGGCCGCGTCCGGGTCGATGACGACGTAACCCGTCTCGCCCGGCAGCACGTAGTGCAGCCGCTGCCGGATCTGCTGCTCGGCGTAGGAGTCGTCCTGCCAGCGGGCCTTGAGGTCGCGCAGCTGCTCGACCTTCTCCTGCTCCTGCTGCTTCTGCCGCTCCAGGTCGGAGATCTCGGCGCGCTGGGAGACGTACTGCCTTATGGGATAGGCGAGCGCGACCACCAGGGTGCACAGGACGAGCGCCAGCAGGGCCGCGCGGCCGGTGAGCCGGGAGCGGCGGGCCTGCCGCTTGGTCTGGGAGCGGTAGACCCGGGCCGCGGTCTGCTCGCCGAGCAGCTTGAGCCTGGTCGCGGTGGAGAACCGGTCCCGGTCCTTCACGGCCATGTCCCCGCCTCCCGTTCATACGCGCGTACGTCCCCGCACACGGTACGGGACCGGTACGGGGACGTACGTACGACTGGCGCAGCCTTAACCCTTAACGGGTCAGCCCTTGAAGCGGGGGAAGGCGGAGCGGCCGGCGTAGACCGCCGCGTCGTCGAGGATCTCCTCGATGCGCAGCAGCTGGTTGTACTTGGCGACGCGCTCGGAGCGGGCCGGGGCGCCGGTCTTGATCTGGCCGCAGTTGGTGGCGACGGCGAGGTCGGCGATGGTGACGTCCTCGGTCTCGCCGGAGCGGTGCGACATCATGCACTTGAAGCCGCTGCGCTGGGCGAGCTCGACGGCGTCCAGGGTCTCGGTGAGCGAGCCGATCTGGTTCACCTTGACCAGCAGGGCGTTGGCGGCGCCGTCGTCGATGCCGCGGGCCAGGCGCTCCGGATTGGTGACGAAGAGGTCGTCGCCGACGATCTGGACCTTGTCGCCCAGCTTGTCGGTGAGGACCTTCCAGCCCGCCCAGTCGTCCTCGAACAGCGGGTCCTCGATGGAGACGAGCGGGTAGGCCGCGACGAGCTCCTCGTAGTACTCCGTCATCTCGGCGGCGGAGCGCTCCTTGCCCTCGAAGAGGTACTTGCCGTCCTTGTAGAACTCGGAGGCGGCGACGTCGAGCGCGAGGGCGATCTGCTCGCCCGGGGCGTAACCGGCTTCCTTGATGGCCTCGAGGATGAGGTCGAGGGCGGCGCGGTTGGAGTCCAGGTTCGGGGCGAAGCCGCCCTCGTCGCCGAGGCCGGTGGACAGGCCGCGGCCCTTCAGCACCTTCTTGAGGGTGTGGTAGACCTCGGTGCCCCAGCGCAGCGCCTCGGAGAAGGACTCCGCGCCGATCGGGGCGATCATGAACTCCTGGATGTCCACGTTGGAGTCGGCGTGCGAGCCGCCGTTCAGGATGTTCATCATCGGGACGGGCAGCAGGTGCGCGTTCGGGCCGCCGAGGTAGCGGAAGAGCGGCAGGTCGCTGGCCTCGGAGGCGGCGTGGGCGACGGCGAGGGAGACGCCGAGGATGGCGTTGGCGCCGAGGGAGCCCTTGTTGTCGGTGGCGTCCAGGTCGAACATCGCCTGGTCGATCAGGCGCTGCTCGGTGGCGTCGTAGCCGACGAGCTCCGGGCCGATCTGCTCGATGACGGCGAGGACGGCCTTCTCGACACCCTTGCCCTGGTAGCGGTTGGGGTCACCGTCGCGGAGCTCGATGGCCTCGAAGGCACCCGTGGAGGCGCCGGACGGGACGGCGGCACGACCCGTGCTGCCGTCGTCGAGGCCGACCTCGACCTCGACCGTGGGGTTGCCTCGGGAGTCCAGGATTTCCCGGGCTACGACGACGTCGATGGACGGCACGAGCATCTCCTTCTTGGGATCTGACGCGGCTACGGCACTGCCGCAGCGGCTCTGCGAGACGAGCCTAACCGGCTCCGGCCGATCGGCCACGTCGCCGACCGCCCCTTGGGCAGAACCGAGAGTAAATTGTTTCCGAACGGAACAAAAACCTGCGCGAAAGAGCGCACAAAAAGCCCCGCCCCGGTGCGTACGGGGGAACACGCACCGAGACGGGGAGCCCGTGGGGGACGGGGGAGACCCTCACGTGTCCTCCATATTGGTGGACACGGCTGTGTGGGCCCTGTGGTTCAGCTAGGACTTACTTCAGGTGCAGCTGCTGACCCGGGTAGATCAGGTTCGCGTCCTCGACGATGTCCTTGTTCAGCTTGAACAGCTTCTGCCAGCCGCCCTTGACCTTGTGCTTCTCGGCGATCGAGCTGAGGGTGTCGCCCTTGACGACCTTGTACTCGCCGTCGCCCTTCTTGACCTTCTTGCCGGTCGGGGTGGTGACGGTCTTCGTCGACTTCTTCACCGTCGTGCGCTCGGAGGAGCGGGAGGCGGTCTGCGACTCGGAGGAGCGGGTGCTCGTGCTGCTGGAGGAGGAGCTCGACGCGCTGCTGCCGTTGTAGGCGGCGCTGGACAGGCCCGTACCGCAGACCGGCCAGGCACCCTTGCCCTGGGATGCGAGGACCTTCTCGGCGACGGCGATCTGCTGCGCCTTGGAGGCCTGGTTGGCCTGCGAGGCGTAGGCGGTGCCGCCGTACGCGGCCCAGGTGGAGGCGGAGAACTGAAGGCCGCCGTAGTAGCCGTTGCCGGTGTTGATGGACCAGTTGCCGCCGGACTCGCACTGGGCGACGGCGTCCCACTCGGAGGCGGTGGCGGCGGAGGCGTTGCCGGCGGCCATCAGCGGGGCGGCGATGGCGACACCGGTGACGCCGGCGAGCGCGGCGACGCGGGTGGCCTTGGACGGACGACGATGCTTGCCCTTGCCGGAAAACAGCATGGTTGATCCCCTCACCGACGCCTGCGAGGTGAGCTGTCGGGTTCGGGCCGGTTGAGTTGCCCTGCCACGTGCCTCCCGGCACGCGACTTCACCCCAAGCCGCCACCGTCAACTGCCCGGTGGGGCACTTACCTTGGGTCCCCCGCTCCTGCCTACGGCGCTGCTAAGCGACGACTGTTCCCGTACGGCCGCTGGCAGGACTCGGCGTTGCGACAGACGGGGCTCGGGTTGCCGAGCGGTGACGACCGTAGACAGGGACTCCGCGGAATTTCAAAGACGATCAGGGCTTCTGAGACTCATCCCACACTTTCACCAAACCGGACATTCAGTGGCGAAACATGACGCGAACTCCCGTCGTTTTTCGCCCTGTTCGACGCCGATTCGACACCTATTCGACGGGGAGTTCCAGGGTCTGACCGGCGCCGATGCGGTTCGGGTCGGTGCCGATGGCCTGCTTGTTCGCGGCATAGAGGGCGCGCCACCCGCCGTCCAGGCCAAGGGAGTCGGCGATCGAGGCGAGGGTGTCGCCGGCGTGGACGGTGTACGTGTCGTTCGTACGACCCGTGTCCGCGTCCTCCTCGGCGGCGGCACCGCGGTGGCGGCCGCCGCCGATCGCGCCGGTGTCGACGAGGCTCCAAGAGCCGACGGCCTGCTCGGAGTTGTCCGACTCGTCACCCTTCGCCCGATCTGTGGACGAACTGTCGGCCTCCTGTGAGGCGGAGGGCGACGCCGAACTGTCGGATTTGGCGGAGTTGTCCGCGCCGTCCGCCCCGTCGGCAGAGGCGCTCGGGGAGGCCGAACTGTCGGATCCGTCACCCGAGGACGAGGACGAGGAGTCCGAGGCCGAGTCGCCGGACGAGTTGGACAGGCCCGTGGAGTCGGAACCGCCGGACGAGTCGGAACTCCCGGACGAACCGGACGAGTCGTCCGCGACACCGGTGTCCACGTCGGCCGAGCCGGAGTCCTTGGTCAGCCCGGTGGTCAGCCCGCAGGTGTGGAACGCGCCCACGCCCTGGTCGTCGAGCAGCTTCTCGGCGACGGCGATCTGCTGGTTCCGGCTGGCCAGATCCGCGCTCGGGGCGTAGTCGAGGCCGCCGTACTGCTCCCAGTGCTCCTGGGTCAGCTTCAGTCCGCCGTAGAACCCGTCACCGTTGTTCTCGCTCCACGAGCCGCCGGTCTCGCACTGGGCCACCTTGTCCCAGGTGTTCCCGTCGGCGGCGCTGGCGCCGCTCGCGGCGAACAACGGGATCGCGATGGCGGAGCCGGTCACGCCGGCCGCGACGAGGAGAGCCGGAGCCTGGCGGGGGCGACGGTGACGACCGTTCCCGGAGAGCATGCGGAGGCCTTTCGCGAGACAGCAGTGACCGCGGCGCGTGAAGCTTGGGCCAAACCTTGGCGCCGCCATGGTCCGAGAACCTATCGACTGACGATCACTTGTCACAAGTTAATGCCGCGTAGATCACGTGAAGATCACAGACTTGAGTGCGTGTCACGTTTGGCCGGATGGCTGTAGTGGCTCAACAGGGCTGAACTCGACCGGCAGCGTACGCAGTCCACGCATGATGAGCCCCCCGCGCCACCTCAACTCCGCCGGGTCGGCGGCAAGTTGCAGATCCGGGAGCCGGGTGAGGAGGGTGGCGAGCGCGGTCTGCCCCTCGAGTCGGGCCAGCGGGGCGCCCAGACAGTAGTGGATGCCGTGTCCGTATCCCAGGTGCTGGTTGTCGCGGCGGGAGAGGTCGAGGGTGTCGGGATCGGCGAAGCGCTCGGGATCCCGATCAGCCGCGGCGAGTACGACGAGCACCGGATCGCCGGTCGCGATGTCCTGGCCGCCGATGCTGAGCGGCTCGGTGGCGAACCGCCAGGTGGCGAGCTCGACGGGACCGTCGTACCGGAGAAGCTCCTCGACTCCCGTCTCCAGCAGGCCGAGTTCGCCGGCGGCGAGGGAGGACTGGAGGCGGTGGCGCTGGTCGGGGTGGGTGAGGAGGGCGTAGGTGCCGTTGCCAATGAGATTGACGGTGGTCTCGAAACCGGCGAACAGGAGGATGAAGGCCATGGCGGCGGCCTCGTTCTCGGTGAGGTGCTCGCCGTGGTCGGAGGCGCGGATGAGACCGGAGATGAGGTCTTCACCGGGGGCGGGTTCGGCGGGCAGTGCCTCGCGTTTGCGGTGGATGAGTTCGGCGAGATAGCCGCGCATCTTCTTCACGGACCGCGCGACGCCGCCGCGCGGTCCGCCGCCGTGCCGGATCATCATCCCGGCCCAGTCCCGGAAGTCGTCCTGGTCCTCTCGGGGGACGCCGAGCAGATCGCAGATGGCGTAGATGGGGAGGGGGAAGGCGAAGTCGTGGATGAGGTCGGCTTGGCCCTTCGCCGCGAACTGGTCGATGAGGTGGTCGGTGAGCTGCTGGACGCGGGGCGTGAACTCGGCGACGCGGCGGGGGGTGAAGGCCTTGCTGACGAGTCGGCGGAGGCGGGTGTGGTCCGGGGGGTCGATGTTGAGGAGATGCGTCATCAACTCGGCCTTCCGCTCCCCCGGGATACCCGTCTTCCCCTTGGCGTGGGCGGGCTCGTCGTGGTGGGCGGGGTTCTTGGAGAGGCGGGGGTCGGCGAGGGTCTGCTTGGCGTCGGCGTACCGGGTGACCAGCCAGGCTTCCACTCCGCTGGGGAGGGTGGTGCGGTGGACGGGGGCGTGGTCGCGGAGCCAGGCGTATGCGGGGTAGGGGTCTGTGGCGAATTCCCAGGTGAAGAGTTCGGGGGTGGGGGTGGCGGGGGTGGGCTGGTTGGTCACTCGTCGACGGTATCCGGCGGATCGGTGGCGGGGTGGCCGGGTGGCTTCGGGAGGCTTTCGAGGAGGTCGGGCGGGTTGGCTTCGGCGGCCCTGCGGAACCATTCCTCGGCCTCCGCGGTCCTGCCCTGCTTTCTCAGCAGTTCCGCGATGAGGTCCTCGGTGTCCGTGACACCCTGCCCCAGAGCCTGCTGATACAACGCCATGGCCTCGTCGGAGCGGCCCTGTCCCTCCCACCAGATACCCAGGTTGCGGGTCGCGTCCGCGTCCCCGCCGTCGACCGCCTGCCGGTAGAGCCGCTCCACCTCGGCCATGTCGCAGTCGGTCCGCCAGGAAAGCTGCGCCCCCAGTTCGCTCGCCGCACGCGCGTCTCCCCATGCGACCGCGTAACGGAGCCAGTCGTGGCCCTTCGCCTCCTCCGCCCACCACCGGCTGAGGAGGGTGCCCAGACTCCCCGCGACCTCCCGATGGCCGGCGATCGCGGCCCTGCGCAGCCAGCGGATCGCCTCACCCTCACGTCCGGTCCCGGCGAGCATGTCGGCCAGCTCGTGCGCCGCCGTCCAGTCCCCCGCCTCGGCCGCCGTGCGCAGCCAGCGCTCCGCCCGCCGCCGCAGCAGGCTGCCGAGCCGGGCGGCGGCTTCGGTGCTGCCCGCCGTGGCCGCCAGTTCCAGGTACCGCAGCGCGCGGTCCTCGTCGCCGCGGTCCTCCATGATCCGCGCCAGTTCGACCTGCGACGGCAGGTGCCCCGACTTCGCCGCCATCCTCAACCACGCCTCGCGCTCCTCTCCCTCGGCGCGCCGGGCGAGGCCGAGCACCACGTCCAGGTCACCCGCCTCGATCCGGGGCTGCATCGCCGTGCGGGCCGCGTCGAGGACTGTGCGGAAGTCGGGCGCGGAACCCTGCCCACGGAACGCGTCGAGCAGCGTCCACCACACCCCGTCCGGCACCGGCTCCAGGTCGCCCGACCCCACCGCCTCCGCGACCAGCGCCCCGTACGCGCGCCAGGTGTCTCCCTCGTCGCCCGGCACCAGCAGTCCCGAGACCCCGAACATCGGGGTCGTCGCCCAGGCGAAGGCGTCCTCGAACGACTCGCGTTCCTCTGCCCGGTAGTGCTCCTGCACTTTCCCGAGCAACTCGGCGGACACGCCCCCGACCCCGCACCGGGCGATGTCGACCGCCGCCCGGACCAGCAACTGCCCACGCGGATGCTCCAGTTGGGTCCCGACGCGGCGCCACTCGTCGAACAGGTGGTGTCCGACGGCAAAGTACGAGGCCACGCCCTCCGCACCGCTCCACATGTACGCCGGGTACGCACGCGGGTCCTCGAGCCGGGCCAGCCGGTCCAGTTCGGCCGCACTCCAGTCCCGGCCCAGCTCCACCGTGCGGGCATCGGCGACGACCCGCTCGCCGGGCGCCGTCCCTCTTCGACGGCGGTAGTACTCGTCGGGGCTCATCGTGCCGAGTACGACGGCGCCGAGGCTGGTGAGCCGCCCGAGCAACCGGGGGTCGAGGCCTCCGTCGCCCAGATGGTCCGTCAGTTCGTCCAGCCAGACGACGTACTTCCCGGGGCGCCCTTTCAACGCGGTGAGCACGGGACGCAGGTCTTCCCCCGGATCCGGCACGTACAGCCGGTGCCCCACCAGCGACCGCACCCCCTGCCACGCCGTGTACGACTTGCCGACGCACGACTCCCCCAGGATCAGCACCAGGCCCTTGGGGACGAGCACGGCGCGTAAGACGTCGTCGCAGTCACGCGACACGTACGGCGGCACGTCGGACAGCCCCGGCACGTGCCGGGTCGGCCGCACCCCGAACTCCAGCGGCTCCACCTGCTCCACGGGCCGCCACTCCGCCGGCGCGGGAACGGTCCCGTAGTGGTTGTGCTGCACCCCGACCACCCGGTCGTGGAAGGTGCTGTCACGGAAGTCGACGTGGTCGCCGGCGGCGTAGGTGCTGTTGTCACCGGTGATGGCTACGCCGATGCTGCCGCCGACGGCGACGGAACGGGGGCCGGTGGCGGTGACGGAGGGGGCCGGGTTTCTCGGTGCGGGCTTGGGGCCGTACTCGAACGCGATCTCCTGAAGTTCGGAGATGGCCAACGGGTAGTCACGGCTCAGCTCCTCCAACGTCGCGCGCCAATGCACGGCCGCGGCCTGCCGGGTCGGGCGCATGGTCGAGAACCCACTGGCCCAGACCCGGGAAAACACCTGCTCGATCCCGCTGGCCGCGGCCGGCACCCGAATCGCCTGCGTCAGTGCCTCTGCCAGCTCCCCGAACTCCGCTGCCACACCGGCCCCCACACCTCGCACCCACCCGTTGCCCCAACGGTACTAAGCAGACAGCCCCTCAGCAGCCCGTACCGCATCCCGATAAGCCCGCGCAGCGACCCGCAGCGCTGCCTCCGGATCCACCCCTTCCGCCTCCGCCCGCACCGCCAGCGCGAGCAACTCGTAGCCGAGGCCCTCTCCTTGAGGGAGCGGTACCTCAAGTCCCGCCGTGCGTACGCGCGATGACAGCTTCGAGGCGAGGGCCAGGCCCGGCTGGCCGAGGGGTATGCCGTCCGTCACCGACTCGCGCTGCTTCTCTATGGCCTTCGTGCGCAGCCAGTGCTCCTTGACCTCCTCCGGGGTCGTCGCGGTCTCGTCGCCGAAGACGTGTGGGTGGCGGTGGATGAGCTTGGTGACGATGCCGCCCGCCACGTCGTCGATGGAGAAGGGGGCGTCCGGGTCCTCCTCCGCGATACGGGCGTGGAAGACGACCTGGAGCAGGACGTCGCCGAGTTCCTCGCGGAGCTCGTCGCGGTCGCCCTCCTCGATCGCCTCGACCAGTTCGTACGCCTCCTCGATGCCGTACTTCGCCAGGCCCTTGTGGGTCTGCTGGGAGGACCAGGGGCACTCGGCGCGGATGCGGTCCATGACCTGGACGAGGTCGAGGAGGCGGGCGCCGGGGAGGTCGTAGGAGGCGGGGAGGAGTTCCAGCTCGGGCATCGAGACGCGTCCGGAGCCGGCCAGGCGGGCCAGGCCGTCGGTGAGGGTCGGCTCGCCCTCGCCGGACGCCACGACCACGACCGTGCGGCCGGCCGTGCAGGCGGACACCAGCTCCTCCGCCGTCGGGGACGTCTCGTCGACCCGTATGCCCGCCTCCCGCAGATACGGCAGCTGCGGATGCGTGCCGTCCGCGCACAGCACCCGGTCGGCCGCGTGCAGCGCCTGCCAGGCGGGCCAGGACAGCAGGCCGGGGGCTACGCGGTGGCTGGTGGTGAGCAGGACGATGCGGCCGGGGGCGGCGGCCGCATCGGGGTCCTGGTCAGGGGCGGCGTCGAAGCTGGTTGCGTTCACGATCCGAAAGTAACCCACCGCGCCGACAGCCCCCCGAGTTATCCACAGGGCACCGGAAAGGGTACGGCCACCACGGGCCGCCGTACCGCTCCTCCACCTGCGTCGTCTAGGCCGTCCCCTGCGAAGCCTGCGCCGTCACCTCACGTACCCACGGCGTCCTCGCGTCCACGCGGCTGCTCTTCTGGACGTCCCAGGCGCCGTAGCGCGGGTTGAGGTCGACCTTCAGTTCCTTGGAGGCCGCGGAGAGGGCGCTCCAGAAGGCCGGCTTGCTGGTGTCGGTGCCGAGGGTCTGGGCGAGTTTCTGGGCCTCCAGCTGGAGGCGGAGGTTGTCGTCCAGGCGCTGCGGGGCGACGCCGTACTGCTGGAGCCAGGCGGTTTCCAGCGCCTTGGAGCCGCCGACCTGCTGTTCCAGGCCGGTGCGCATCTGCTGGATCTCCTTGGTGGTGACGGCGACGCCCGCGTCCTGGGCGGCCCGGTGCAGCACCCGGTCCAGGACCATGCCGTGCAGCGTGTCGCGGGTGAGGCTGCCGGTCTGGGCGACGGCCTGCTTGTACTGCGCCTCGTTCGCCACGGCCGCACGCTGTGCCGTGCGCACCTCGTTCACCCGGTTCTCCAGCTGCGCCACGCTGATCCGCTGGCCGCCGACGACGGCGGCCGCGCCGGGATGCGCGTCGCTTCCACAGGCGGTGAGAAGGGGGCCGCGGCGATCGCGGCGGTGAGCAGGAGCGCGGTGCGACGGCGGCGGTGCAAGGAAGCCTCCCGAGGAGATTGTGCGACGGTGCACAAAGTCTTGCGGTGATCGATGGTAGGCAGTGGGACGGCTGGGGCCAACCCATTCGACCAACGATTCATCGGGGCTTCGGGCACCGCCACGCCCCCGCGTGGTCCGGCCCGAGGACGGAGGCCCTCAGCCCCGCGCGCCGACGGCCTGCTTCACCGCGGTGGCGACACCGGAGCGCAGTCCGTCGTCCACGGGAACCCAGGCCACATTGCCGGCGTCGGTCTTGCCTTTGCTTCCGCTGCCCACGAGCACGAACCCCAGCTTCGCGTACCGTCGGGTCGCCTCCTGCGCCGCCTTCACCTCGGGGCCGCCCACCGCGAGGACGACCTCGCAGGAGCCCTGGAGCATGGCGTTGAGGAAGGGGCGGGCGTTGGCGGTGCTCTGTTCTCCGGTCACCGAGGAGTAGCTCACGCGCGCGTGCGTCGTGAGGGAGGCGTCCTGCATGCCCTGCCAGACGGCCGCGGCGGCCTTGGCGTTGATGCCGTTGCGGTCGGTGAGCAGGCACGCGTCGGTCTCGGTGTAGTGGCGGGCCCGGGTCGCGGGGATAGGTGGGCGGCTGCTGCCGTGGTTGTAGAGGAGGAACCCGGTCACGATCACCGCGAGGGCGACACCGACCGCCGTACCGATCATGGCGAGGGTGCGCCCGCCGAGCGAACGCAGCCCGGCCACCGCCGCGCGCCCCACGGCGGCGAGCCGCGACGTCCCTTCGGCCCGGACCGGCCGTGTCCGCGTGACCTGACGGACCTGCTTGACCATGTAGTGCTACTCCTCCACGCGCTCGGCCACCGGGTCGACCACCTGGTCGACATCCGCGTGTCCCACGTATCCCGTGTATCCCGTCCGCTCCCGCGCCCCCGCGAGCGCCGGTGCGCCGGCGCGCTTGCCGATCCACCGGCGCGCGCTCCCGTCCGCACTCCCGTCCGCGCGCCGGGGCCACACCGTCCACGCGTGCGCCGCGGCGCCCGCCATCGACAGCGTGATCAGCAGCAGGTCCACCGCGAACAGCGCGCCGTGCGTGTCGTCCGGCGTGAGCGCGAGTTCGGTGAGCCAGGCCACCAGGACCGCGCTGAAGCCGCCGAAGGCCAGCCAGTCGGCGCGGGTGCGGCGCCGCAGGGCGAGGACGAGGGACGGTACGGGGCAGAGCAGGCCGAGGCTGACCACCGGCAGCGCGGCGAACCCCGCGCGCACGGCGGGCAGTCGCAGCGCCGGCGCGGCGGGCAGCTTCAGCACCCGCTCAAGCAGCCTCGGCATCCTCATAGCCCTCGCCCTCGCCCTTCAGTCGTAGGCCTTCGGATCGTCTTCAACCGGTGGTCCTCAGCCGGTGGTCCTCAGCCGGTGATCGCGACCGGTCCGTCCCACGCGTCGCGGTCCACGGTGATCGTGTAACCGCCGCGGGACTCCTTGCTGTTGACCATGTACTGGTGGCCACGGCTGTGGTCGGTGAACTGGGTGCTGCCCCACGGCCAGTCCGAGGTGGTCGTGTTGGTCTTATCCCACAGCGCGTACCAGAGGTTGCCCGGCAGGTCCGTCTTGTTGGTCGCGGTGGCGATCGCCTTGGCGCTGGAGCTGGTGAAGCCGTAGTAGCCGGTGCGGTACGTCTTGGCGTGCAGTTCCTTGTCGAAGGCGCGGACGTAGGTCAGCACGGCGTTGTTGCAGGAGGTGTTCGTGGTGTCGTACGCCTCCATGTCGAGGAAGATCGGGCTGCCGGCCTTCATGCCGAGCGCCGAGGCCTTGGCCACCGCGTCGTCCGCCTCGCTCTTGCCGACGGAGGCGGCGGTGGAGGCGCTGATCTTCACCGAGCCGCCGGAGCCGCAGGACGGCTGGGAACCGACGTAGAGCGGGATGAGCTTCCAGCCGACCGTGCTGACGGACTTGACCCAGGACGCGGTGAGGTTGGGCTGGCTGCAGCCGCGGTTCTTACCGCCGATGTAGACGGCGGCGGCGCCGTAGAAACCGGTGTGCCAGGCCTTCATCGCGGCGAGGGAGGGCGCGGCGCAGGTGTCGAAGGCGCGGCCCGTGTAGGTCTTCTGCGCGGGCCAGGTGGTGGCCGCCATCGAGGTCGTCGCGGCGATCCCGCCACCCGCGACGACGACGGCACCGGCCACGCCCCACGAGATGTACCTGCGCTTCTTCGACTGCCGATGGTCGGCCATCCCCACCCCTGTTCATGACAAGCGGACCTGTACGACGACGCGTACACGTCCGACGAAAAGTTTCTGCGGGTGTCCTGGAGCGGCGCGAGTCCGGCACGGTGAGGCGGTACGGCGGCGGCCGTACGACTCCTGCGTGGAACTGTCCCTGCGCACACGGAAGTCGGACACCATGAGCGGATCGCAACGTAACCGATGGAGTCCTTGGGCTCGGGAAACGGGTTCTATGGATCATCACAAGATTCCCTCAGGGCACGGCAAAGACTTCCGCACCGGGGAACGCGGACCCGGATCGTCACCGCGCTGAAGAAGTAACGGACCTTTCCTCACTAACCCCCGGGCGACGGTCATTGCCCTAGCCTTGCCTCGACCTTGGGGGGTTGTTCGGCATGGAAAGACTTCCGAAACGGCTGGAAGCCGGTTGGTGGCAGCGGATCGGCTGGGCGGTCCTCGCCTTGGGTTCGTGCGGCCTGCTGATCTGGGTGCCCTTCCTGTACGCGGCGATCCGCCGCGGCCGGGGTTCGGACTGGGGCGCCTTCGCCACCCTCGTGTTCTACGAGTGCGTGACCCTGCCGTGGGCGGCAGTGCGCGGCGACGGGGCCGGCGACCCGTTCCTCGGCCTGGTGATCGTACTGACCATGCTGCTGACGGCAGGCTTGCTGCTGTTCGGGTATTTCGACAACCCGACTCCGAAGCAGGCCGGATACGGGGTCGCGCCGGTGCCGCCGGCGCCGCAGGGGAATCCGTATCTGCGGTAGGTCACATCCTCCGGGTGCGCCGCACAATCCGTACGGCGGGCCAGGCCAGCAGCCCGGTGACGGCCCAGAGGAAGCCCGCGAGGGCGATCCATTCGCCGGTGCCGGTCCCGGGATCGCCACCGCCGAAGATCGTGACCGCGAGCGCGAGGAAGGCGAACAGCCCGCCGAAGACACCGAGCACGACCAGCCCGGCGGTCTGCCCGCCGGTGCGCCGTGCGGCCTGCGCGGGGCCGTGGCCTCGGGGTTCCCCGCCGCAACAGGGGCCTCCGCGCGCGGTACCCGCTGCCGCGGCGGCAACTGCACGCGCGCGTGCGGCGGTACGGCCGCATCGTGGCTCGGATGAGTAGTTGCTCCGCGTCCTTCAGGTGCGTGTGGAACGCCTTGAACTGCTCCCTGCTCCCTGCTCACGTCCTTGGCCCGCGCCGAGGTCCGTATCTCCCAGCCGACCTGGACCAGCCGCGCACCGAGCAGGGTGAGCGCGAACACGTCGTACAGGGCGATGCTCACCTGCTGCCGCAGCCAGGTGACCTCCAGGTAGGCGGAGGCGAGTTCGAAATCGGGGTCGGGGTCGGGGTAAGGCCCGGGCCCGGCGTGGGGTGGTGGCATGCGGCGGATACCAAGCGAGGGCTGTGACAGTGAGCTCGGCGGGGAAAGCACAGGTCAGAGATGGGATGCGGGATAGCCGGGCTTGACCGTCGACGGACTTTCCGTCCAACTCCCGTTCACTGGATCGCTATACGGTCCGCCTCTTTCCGTACTTCTCTCCGGGAGAACTCTCCATGTCCCTGAACGCCCGCCGCAGCCGCCAACTCCTCGAAGCAGCGGCCCCATTGCTACTCCAGGGCGAGCAGATCGAATTCACCTCGCTGGCCGGGGTCGGCTCGGTCTCCGTCCGCAAACAGGCCCTGACGGCGGCCGTCGTGGGCGTACTGAGCGCGGGCACGGTGATGGCCACGGTCACTCCTCGGCCCATGTACATAGTCCTGACCGACCAGAGAGTCCTGTTCTTCGACGGCAACCAGGGTGGCAGACCGGGCAAGTTGCTGCTGAACCTGCCGCGTCCGTATGTCTCGGCGGGCGGTTCGAGGAAGGCGTTCCTGGGGCTGCAGTTCGTCACGCGGCTGGCGGTGGAGGGGCAGGAGCAGGCGCTGAAGGTGACGTTTCCGGTGCAGCATCGGGGGACGGGCCGCGGTTTGTGGCGGGGTTGAGGGTGACGCGTTGAGGCGCTGAGGCGTCGGCCGAGTCAGGTCGTCCACTTCAGGCAGCGGCGAACTCGCACCACACGTACTTGCCGCGACGGCCATGCCGGGCCAACGGCTGCCAACCCCACTGATCGGCGCAGGCCTTCACCAGGGCCAGGCCTCGGCCGTGTTCCGACTCGGCGACCTGGTCCCAGGTCTTCGGTGGCTCAGGTGGCTGCGGATCGGGATCCCAGGCGCCGATCCGCAGCACACCGGGTGACCAGTGCACGCGCAGGGCGACGGGTCCCTTCGTATGGCGTACGGCGTTGGAGACCAGCTCGGTGGCGGGGAGTTCGGCGACGTCGACGAGGGTGATCAGGCCGTGCATGGTGAGGATCAGGCGGAGGGTGCGGCGGCAGACGGTGACGGCGCGGGGGTCGTTCGGGATGTAGAGGGTGTACTCCCAGGGCTCCTGAATGACGGTGTCGGTGTCGGCTTGATGCTGGGTTTCGGGCATGCGTCGGCTCCGGTTCGGGGTGGGGGCTCGGAGGGCGGCGGGTGTCGGCGGGCGGTGGCAGTGCCGCGGCCGCCCTGGCAGGGCGGAGCGGTGCGCTTCCGGGGTCCCGGAGTGCCGCAGGGTGTGCGTCGCATCACCGACGGTAGGGCTAATTGTTTAAACAGCGCAAGCCGATCGCGTAATGTGACGCCCGAACGAGCCACTTGCGTGGGCATGTTGGGAGGGGCGGCAGATGGCCTTGAGGAGCGAGCCGACGGCACGTCAGCTGCGGCTGGCGGTCGAGCTGCGCAGGCTCCGCGAAGCGGCCGGCCTCTCCGCCCGACAGGCGGCAGGGCTGCTCGGGGTCACCGCTCCCGTCATCAGCCAGATCGAGTCCGGCATCGCGGGCGTGAGCGATCAGCGACTACGGCGTCTCGCCGCCCACTACGCCTGCACGGACGGCGAGTTCGTGGATGCCCTGGCCGCGATGGCCGCCGATCGGACACGCGGCTGGTGGGAGGAGTACCGGGGACTACTGCCCACCGCGTTCCTGGACCTCTCCGAGCTGGAGCACCACGCGGCCTATCGCTGGGACGTGGACTTCCTGCACGTGCCGGGTCTCCTCCAGACCGAGGACTACGCACGGGCCCTCTTCTCTCGTCGCGTCCCCGAACTCCCCCAGGAAGAACTTGAGTTGCGCGTACGCCACCGCATGCGCCGGCGCGCCATCCTGGAGCGGCCGGAACCGGTCCCGTACGAGGTGCTGGTGCATGAGGCGGCACTGCGGATCAGGGTCGGCGGCCGAGCCGCTTCACGAGCCCAGCTGGCCCGCATCCTGGAACTGTCCGAAGCGGACCACGTCACCGTACGGGTAATCCCCTTCGACTTGGACGACTTCGCCGACGTCACCGCCGCCATGGTCTACGCCGGCGGTCCGGTCCCCCGGCTGGACACCGTGGTACGCGACGGCCCGCACGGCTCCCTCTTCATCGACTCCGAAGCCCAGCTCGGCGTCTTTCGAACGCTCTTCCATAGAGTTGAGGGAGCGTCGCTCGACCCCGCACGGTCGCGTGACCTCATCCAGGGACTGACCAAGGAACTGTGAGGCATCCGGTGAACACCTTCGACAACTGGCGGAAGTCCTCCTACTCCGGCAGCGGCGACGGCAACGCGTGCGTGGAAATCGCGAACAACCACACCCTCGTAGCGATACGCGACTCCAAGGACCCCGACTACGGGACCCTCATCTTCCCCTCGGGGGCCTTCGCCACGTTCGTCGAAACGGTCAAGGTGGACACAGGGCACCTGCACTGAACTCACGGAGATCAGCACTCCACGGCAAAGACCAAGGGCGTGATTGAGCTATTCGGCCGCCAGGTACCGGTTGAACTATCTTTCGCGAACTCCCCAAGTGAACTGCGGGCCACCGCGAAGCAAGACCGCTCGCAAATCATCGCAGAACATGCAGGCGCCACGCGCTACTACGGCATCGCTGGACGCATCACCTCCGGCAGAGATACGGGACGTTACATTCGGATTGATAGGTTCGCCGATGTCGACGAAGCCCTCGATGGATACACGGAGTCATTTGGCATGACGATTCGCGCAACCGACGAGGAGCACGGCGTATGCCGAGCGCTACGGCAGACAAATGGTCCGTGGTACGTCGAGGGCTCACTGTTCGCTGGTCTTGTGGGGATGCGAGGCATCCAAGGTGCATACGAAAAAACGCAATGACCCTGCCCTTCCAACGACTACCTGTGTCGGTTTACTCAAACCGTAAGCCGAGTTCCCGGCATCTTCGACCGGCCTCCAGCTCAAGGAGCCGTTGTCCCATTCCTTGCTGTCGACGGTGACCAACAGGCGCATGGGGGCGCCACAGTCGCACAGCATTTCCCGAGGACCCGTCAAGTGCCAGGAAGCGAACCCACCGGCCTTCCAACCGGGCGCAACCGACAGATCGTACTGATAGTGCGGCGCATCCTCATCTTCCCAGTCCTCCCATTCTTCCAGCGACTCCTGAAGATCTTCCGGAAGGAGTTCGAAGGCCTGGTACTCAAGGATTTCCTCTGGATCCACGAGGCAAGGTTCAGGAACATATCCCGCACGCCCCACAACCTTGAGCTGCGGCGCCACCGGGAGTGGCTCATGAATGCTTGCAGAATTCCGCCAGACCAGGCGGACATCAATCTCTTTCTCAGCCCCGTGAGCATCGAATGGGCACCAGAGAATCTGCAACAGGTCACTCCCGTCTGGAAAATTCAGACCAGGGATGTCTCGCTGAAAAATCTGGAGCACCGGAAGCATGGGAATTTGTTCATCGTCGCCCAGTTCGGGGGCGTAGTTCCCTCTCTTGTTGAGCGCGTTCAACTCATCACGCTCTTCGTCGGTGGGGCCGATCGGTCGGCCATCGGAACCGAGTCGCGTCCAGGCCGCTTCAAGGACGCGCCGACGTTGCCTGACATTCTCCAGCAATTCACCGCGCGACTTGCGATGACTTGCCGCGCAGACCAGCCAAGGTTCGTCCGCCGGCCACAGCAGCGGACCGCCCACCGAACTGTCAGTCGGGGCAGGGCTGCCGGGACGGGGGTGAAGTCGCGTCGCCTTGGCAACGTGCAGTCGAAGCTCCGGGAAGACTGCCTCGATGTCAACGGGTCGCGAAGGCGTTGTTCGAGTCATCCTTACCTCGTACACCTTCGCACTAGAGTCGGCCATCGCCTTGATGGCCAGGTCCACAAAGTCGTGGTCCGTGTGCGTCACGATCACCGCGGTGACCTTGTGCGCCTCCACAGACATAACTCTTAGCATGGTTGGCAATCGCTTTGCTCATCTACGCAAGCTAGTCGCCGAAATTTACAGAAACCACAACCGAGATCTTAAATCCGGCCTCACCAATCAGTCTACTGGGAATGAAATGAGCGCCAAAGTCATCTCATTACTTTCCGAAGAGGTCACTGACGATCGACGTCTCCGGACTGGGACCCGAACGTCATACAACCGGGGGCAACCTTCGGAGACCGCCCGTAAAAAACCAGCCTCAGTCTTCGACCGGCTCCACGCTAATGGGTTCGGCACCGCCCAGATAGAGCATGCATCCCGCATCCTCCACATCCATGTTCTCTGGTGGGACCACGTAGATTCCCGCAGTGGGCGCGGGAGCCCAGCCGAGGTTGCGCGGAGGGTCATACTTTTCGTAATGCCCTACATAAAGCCGCGTTGGCGGGATGGAAACTGTACAGATGTCCCCCGGGTGGAGTTCAGAAAAATCCGGCTCAAGCTGATACGGGACCCATTCAGGATTCGAATCGCCGTACGGCAAGGAGAATTTTCCATCCCATCGAAAATTCGAGGAGTTGTCGATCACCCCCCACGGCCATTCGAGAGTGACCTGCCGTGAATCCGCCTCGACCACTCGAGCGCTTGCCGACTCACAAGAGATGACGACTTCTTCACCAATCGGAGGAATCATATCTCGCCACCATATCTACAACCGAACTATTAGCCGTGCTCCTCGAGGGAATCGAGGTTTACTACATAATCAATACGCAGCGCGGTCGACCTGAGCCACAGCGCCAGGTCGTCGATCGTCCGAGGCGAGGTTCGAAGGACCTCCAGGACATACCGCTGCCGGGCCAGTTCCGTCTGCACGATCCCCGACGTCAAAATCGCATGCCGCGCCGAACTGTCCACAACCTGTAGATCCATCAAAACCGAGACCACTGAATCCACTGCTTCGTAGCTCTGCATTGCTACTTGCGTCAACTGCGCCCAGTCTTCAGGGGACTGTAGATGATCAAGGATCACGGCGCAGGACGTTGCGAAGTTCTCTGCGATATCCGACCACGGGTTCCAGTCCTCTTGCGCTCGCGACTCGATTTCAGCCGCCTTCTGAGCGAGGTGGCCGAACTCGGGATTTAGAAGACCAGGAGTGGACACACATCGCCAAACCTGGTCGGCCAGATCCACAATCTCAGCCTGAAACTCAGGGTCGATTTCCCTCGCGTAGCGAGTCGCACCTGGCAGCAGGTACTCCATGCAAGTGGCCGCGAAGAGCACAGCCTGCTGCTCGGTCAGCCCCTCAAGAGCCGCCACCAACGCCGCCTCGTCGAATGCCAACTCGGGCAGCATGTCACCCTCCTTCAAACGCGCGTGCCACAGCAGCTCTGGGCCCGACGAGTGCGAATCCCTCTTCCTCAAGGTAGTTCGCGCAGGCGGGACAAATGTCCCAACTCGTCGTCAACGACTGAGGTGTCAGGCCACTCTGCCGTGCCCGGGTCACAGCAGTAACCTCGGCATGCTGGTTCGTCATCCGGGCTTCCAGGTCCTTTTCGGGGTCAATGGCCGCTCGTTGGCTGGGCCTAATGTCACGTACACCACCAGCCACAACGTCGGTGCCTTCCTCCGTGCCCATCACCGCTGTGGTCTGACCGCCCTGGGCTCGAGGGTGCAGCAACGAGTGGATTACCCGAGTGCGGTCCGCCAGCCTCGGCAGGTCGCTTACGCCCTCTTGATTGATCCCTCCGACCTGAGAGAGCGGGAGCTTGCACTCTCGGAGGTCAGTGTTGTGGACGAGGACCAGTGTGTCCCCGGCCTCCACATAGTAGGTGTGCAGGCTCCCGATGGTCAGGTCGTACGTCGTGGTGTTCGCGTGGTACAGCCGGACACCGGTGACCTCGGCCGTTCCCGTCGGGGTCTGGAGGACGTCGCCGGCCTTCAGGTCCTTCGCGTCGACGAACGCCGCCTGGGTCTCGTCGTAGAACGGGTGGTGGAAGGTCGTCGTCAGGTGCGCGCCCCGCGCATCGGACACGGACGTGGTCCCGGCAGCCGCCGTGGCACTCTTCCCGGACGTCGCCGACGAGACCGCCGCGACCGTCCTGGTCGCCGGCTCCTGAGCAGTGCCGTGGCCATGACTCGCTGCCAGCGCCCCCAGCACCGCCGCCGACGCGGCCAGGCCGAACGCCGTTTTGCGGGCGACCTTCTTGGCGAGGGACCTCGCTCCCGCCTTCACACCCTGTTTCGCGGCGGAGTCGGCTGTCGCCTTGATCGTCAGGTCCACGAAGTCGTGGTCCGTGTGCGTCACGATCACCGCGGTGACCTTGTGCGCCTGCGTACCTGCCACGCCCGGCACCGAGTTGGCGATCGTGTCGCCCACCTTCACCTGGTCGATCGCCTTCGTCGAACCGTCGGCCAGCAGAACCCTAGTCGCGCCGGTGAAGCTGTGCGGGATCGGGCAACTCCCGCCCTCGTCCTCCGACGAATGGGACTGCGACCTCGACCCCGCCGCCTCCGACTCCGCCGTAGCCGCCGCCTCGTCCGTGGCATCCGCAGCCCCGGCCTCCCCGGCCTCCGCCGCCTTCCCGAACAGCCCGCCGACGACCTCCATGGCCTTCGGCGCCGCCTTCGCAAGGAGCTTGCCGCCCAGGGAGCCAAGAGCGCCGCCCACCGCACCGGTGACCGCGCCCTCGACCGCCGAGCCCGCGAAGGCTCCGACGCTGCAGTCACCGCCGCCGTTCTGGGCGCACTTGAAGCCCTGCTCCACCAACGACCCCGCCGCACCCGCAAGCGCCGCGCAGCCGATCGTGCCGACACCCCACGTCGCCGCCTCGCAGCCCGCGAAGACCGCCGTCGAGACCACGATCGACGTGATCGCCGCCGCGTGGTTCTTCACGAACTTCGCGGTGCTCTTCACCGCCTTCACCGTGGCGTGGTACGCGGTGCGGGTCGCATGGGCGACCGCCTTCGCCGCCTTCTTCACGGCGTGGGCGACCTTGTGCGCCGCCTTCTTCACCGCGTGGACCACGCGGTGCACGGCCTTCGACACCTTGTGATACGCCGTATGAACCGCATGAACCGCCGCGTGATACACGCGTTTCACATGCCGGACCGTGTAGTGGTACACCCGCCGCGTCACCCGCACCGTCGCCCGGTACACGTCCCGCACCTGGTGCACGACCTTGTGGGCCGCGTGCTTGACCGCGTGGACGACCTTGCGGGCCACGTGCTTGGCCGCGTGGTAGACGGCCTTCGCGACGTGCTTGACCTTCTTCGCCACGTGCTTGGCGGCCTTGACCTCGCACGAACCGGTCCACCAGGAGCAGTGACCCGACTCGTCCGTGCCCACCAGCGGGTTGTCGTCGACGTAGGCGAACGGGTTCGCCGCCGCCGAGTCCGGCATCGGGTTCGGCGAGACGCTGTCCTTGTTCAGGAACTCGCCCGTGTTCGGGTTGTACCAGCGTGACGCCGTGCCCACGTCGCCCGTGCCTGGCTCCGTCCAGCCGGACTGGAAGCCGAGATGGCCGATCAGTGACGCGACAGCCGTCACCTTGCCGAGTGGGTCGTACGTCGCCGAGCCGGACAGCGAGGTCGCTCCGGAAGTGAAGGTGCCGACCACGTCGTCGTGCAGGTCCGTCAGAGCCAGGGCTCCGGTCGACGAACCCGAACCCTTCACCCCGACCAGGCCGCCCGACGGGTCGTACGTGTACGACGCGTCGCCGTCCGTCGCGATCGTGTTGTCCGCGCCCGAGTAGGCGAAGGTCCGGGTCGTGGACCCGCTCGTGTCCGTGTCCGTGATGTTCCGGCCCAGCGCGTCCAGTACGTACGACTGCGTGCCGGCCACGATCTGGTCGCCGAACGCGTCCGTCTTGAAGGCCGCCGTGCCACCCGCCGTCGACGACTCCTGCGTCATCGTGCCGCGCGCCGAGTACGTGTACGAGTTGGTGCCGTCCGAGGTCAGCTGGTCCCGTGCGTCGTACGTGTACACGTCCGAGCCGACCCGCACCCGGTTGCCCGAGGCGTCGTACTGGTACGCCGTCGTGGCCGTGCCGTTGTTCCAGGAGGTGAGGCGGTCCGACCAGTCGTAGGTGTACGTGTTCGCGGACGCGCCCGTCACGCCCGCCGTCGTCTTCGACGTCAGGTTGCCGTTGTTGTCGTAGCCGTAGCTGAAGCTCGCCAGTGTCGACGCGCCCTGCACCAGGACGTCGCTGCTCAGCTCGTGCGCGCTGTTGTAGCCGAAGGTGCGGGTCTGGCCGGTGCTGCCGTACTTGATGGTCTTGACGTTGTTCAACTGGTCGTAGGTGTACGTCAGATGGGTGCCGCTCGCCGCGTCGTCCAAGGAGGACAGCCGGCCCGCCGTGTCGTAGCCGTACGACTGCGTGCCCGCCGCGTCGGTCCGCGAAAGCATCGAGCCGTCGTCGTTGTAGGTGAAGCTCGACGAGCCCGCCGAACCGGAGGCCGACAGGACGTCGCCGCGGTCGTCGTACGTGAACGAGTCGCTCGTCGACGCCTGGTAGTCGATCGCACCCGACGTGCCCGCCGTGTCCGTGGCCGCCGAGGTGACCCGGCCGTCGGCGTCGTAGGAGAACGTGTGCTTGGCCGTCGCGGCCTCCGCACCCGAACCCGACATCGTCTTCAGCTGGTCGTTGTCGTCGTACGTCATCGACGTCGTGACCCCGCCGGGCGCGGTGGCCGAGGTGACGTTGCCGTCCGCGTCGTAGGCGAAGGTCGTCGTGGAGTCGGCGGCCGAGGTGTACTGGGACGTCGTCGGCTCGATCACCTTCTCCTGCTGGCCCCACGGGGTGTAGCTGTAGCGCCAGTTGTTGCCTCGGCCGTCCGTGAAGCGGGTGCGGTTGCCCGCCTGGTCGTAGCCGAAGGACGTGGTGATCGAGGTCGTCGCGTCCACCGGCTCGACCTGCTGGGTGATGGTGCCCGCCGCGTCGTACGTCCAGCGGGTGGTGTGCTGGTTGGCGTCGGTGGCGGCGACCAGGTTGCCGTTGCCGTCGTACTGCTGCGAAGTGCCGTACAGCAGCGTGCCGCTGGAGTCGTAGCTGCGGGTCGCCGTCGGGTCGTCGTTGACGTTGTAGTCGGTGGCCGTGTAACTGCCGTCCGCCAGCGTCGTCTTGGTGTTGTTGTCCTCGAAGTCGTAGGCGTAGGCGGTGGAGTTGCCCGCGCCGTCGGTCACCGAGGTGACGTCACCCGCCCGGTTGTAGGCGTACGACGACGTCACGCCGCCGGGGCTGGTCACCGACGCCACGTGCGCGCCGTACGGGTTGCCGGTCGTCACGCCGTACGAGTAGTTCGTCGTCAGCGTGCGCGTCGACGGGTAGCGCTCCAGCGTGGTCGAAGTGACCTGGCGGCCCAGGTAGTCGTACGTGGCCTGGGTCTGCGCGCCCGTGCCGTCCGTCGCCGTGCGCTGTTCGCCGTTGGCGTCGTAGGTGGCGTGGATCTTCGTGCCGTCGGGGGCGGTCGTCTGGGCCAGGTCGCCCATCTGGTCGTAGAGATAGGAGGTGGTCTTGCCGCCCGGCGTGGTCTCGCCGGTCTGGTTGCCCTCGCTGTCGTACGTCCAGACGGCCGTGCCCGCGTTGGGGTTCGAGGCGCCCGACGGGGTGTACGACGGCAGGGTCTCGCTGACCTTGTTGCCGTCGGCGTCGTAGGCCGTGGTGGTGACCAGGCCGTTCGGGTCCTTCTCGGCGACCGCCTCGCCGAAGGTGTTGAAGCCGCTGTAGGTGACCGGGCGGACGGTCTGCGCGTTCGCCGCGATGCCGTCGGCCTCCGCCTGGACCGCGGGCGCGGTGGTGGCGGCGAGGTTGCCGGCCTCGTCGTAGTCGTAGTTGGTGGTGTGCTGCTCCGGGTCCGTCTCGGAGGTGGGCAGACCCCGCTTGTCGTACGTGTACTTGGTGGTCTGCTGGTCGGAGGAGCCGACCGTGCCGCCCGAACGTCCCTTGCCGTACAGGGAGTTGACCTCGCTCGACGACAGCGCCCGCTGGTAGGTCTGGACGTTGCTGACCGCGCCGTTGACGGCGTTGCTGACGGTGCCGGAGGCGGTCTGCGCGCCGCCGATGGACAGCGGGCCGGAGCCGGTCCACGGCGTGGTGTTGCTCGCGGTGTCCGCGAGGGAGCCGTTGACGTACAGGCTCATGGTGCCCGTCGACTGGTCGAAGACACCGACCAGATGGGTCCAGGTGTTCAGCGCGGGGGCGCTGGAGGCGTAGGCGTTGTAGTACGCCGTCGGGGTGCCGGAGGAGTCCTCGCTCGGTGAGATGAGGCGGAAGACGCCCTGGCTGGAGGCGTACTGGAGGTAGAAGGAGGAGCGGTTGGTGCCGCCCTGCGAGACGAAGGTCCGGAAGGTGGAGGTGTCGGACAGCTTCACCCACGCCGAGACGGTGTAGGAGGCGCTGGTGTCCAGGACCGGGCTGTTGGTGGCGATGATGTCGCCCTTGCCGGACGTGTCGCCGCTGAACTGGGCGGCGTCGTCCGACCAGGTGACCCCGGACCCCGCGGTGGCCGTGTTGCCGGTGCCGGAGGCGTCGGTGACACTGCGGCCGCTGGTCTGGTTCAGCTTCCACCAGCCGGCCGGGTGACCCGAGGCGTCGCCGTACAGCGTCTCGCTGAGCAGGTTGCCCATGTCGTCGTACGTGTCGGTGGTGGTGCGGTCGTAACCGGTCGCGTCATGGTCGTTCTCGGAGGCGACCTGGTCGTCCGGGGTGTACGAAACCGTCGACACGCGGTCGACACCCGTCGGGTCGACGGTCGTCGAGGTCGTCCGGTCGGAGGCGTCGACCGTGTAGTTGGTGACGTTCTCGCCGTTGTCGGTCGTCTGGGACAGCAGGTTGCCGGCGGCGTCGTAGGTGTCCGACTCCAGGGTGTAGGTGCTGGAACCGTCCGAACTGGTCCGCTTCACCGTCGCGGTGAGACCGTCGTCGGTGTAGGTGTACGCCGTCTTGTTGCCCATCGCGTCGGTGATCGACGCCAGCCGCCCGGCCGGGTCGTAGGCGCGGGAGGACTCCACGAGCGAGGCCGCGGTCTGCGGGTTGACCGGGTCGCCCGTGTACATCAGGCCCTGCGTGAGCAGGTTGCCGTTGTCGTCGTAGGTGTAGTCGGTCTCGTTGCCGGCGCTCGTCACCTCCTTGGTCTTGTTGCCGGAGGTGTCGTAGGTGTACGTCGTCGTGTTGCCGTACGAGGTGCCCGCCGCGACGTTGGCGTCGGACTCGGTCAGCAGCCGGTCGTAGGAGTCGTAGGTCTGCGTCTCGGTGCGCGAGGTGTCGCCGCCGCTCGCGTCGGAGACGGTCTGGGAGAGGACGTCACCGTCGTCGTCGTAGACCGTGCTGGAGACGGCCGCGTGCGTGGCGCCCTGCACCCGGTCGGTGATCTGCGGGTCGCTCTCGCTGGTGACCTGGCCGTTCTTGTCGTACGCGTAGGTGGTCGTGAGCCCGTTCGGGTAGGTGTCGGAGACGACCTTCTGGGTCAGGACCTGGCCCACACCGTCGTAGGTGTACGACGTGACGAGGCCGATGGCGTCGGTGGTGGACGCGACGTCGCCGTTGGCGAAATAGGAGACCGTGTTGACCGCGCCGCCGGGGCTGACCGTCTTCACCGGCAGGCCCTTGGGGACGACCCCGCCGTCGGCCGACGGGTAGGTGCTGGTGCCGTCGCTGTAGACGGTGGTCGTGGCGCGGCCGGAGGGGAAGCCGGGGACGGCCGGGCCGGTGACGACGGTCTGGTTGCCCGCCGAGTCGTAGGTGTACGACGTCAGGTAGGTGCTGTCGGTCGCGGACGCCGAGCGGCCGTCGCGCTCGGTCAGCAGCTGGTCGTTGCGCGGGTCGGCCGTCGTCAACTGCGCGGTGGTGTCGTCCGGGTAGTACGAGTAGTACTCGGTGTTGCACTTGTTGGCGACCTGGTCCTGGCAGTTCGTCGACGAGACGATGTTGCCGCGGACGTCGTGGCCGGTGGTGGTGACCGCGCCGTTGGGGTCGGTGACCGTGTGCTCGAAGCCGGCCGTGTCGTAGCCGAAGCTGGTCTTGTTGCCGAGGCCGTCGGTCTCGGTCAGGGCCCGGTTGCCGTTGTCGACGTCGTAGGTGTACGTCAGCGTGGACGTGGTCGGCGAGGTCACCTTGACCGTCTCGACCGGGAGCAGCCCCGTGGAGTTCTTGCCGGCCTCGACGTGCGCGGCGACGTCGGCGGCGGTCAACGCCGTGTGGTAGAAGGCCGCGTCGGCGATGGAGCCGGTGAAGTGGCTTACGTCGCCCGGGGAGTCGAGCCAGCTCTTGGCGAAACCGGCGCACAGGTAGAGGTGGTTGTAGGTCTGGTCGGCCGGGGTGCCGGAGTAGCTGGACTGCTGGACGCCGTCCAGGTACATGGTCTGGGTGGCGCCGGAGGCCGTGATGGCCACGTGGTGCCAGGCGCTGTCGGTGACCGTGCCGGTCGAGCCGAACGCCGTGGAGCCCGAGCCGCTGCCCGAGTAGAAGTGGCCGTGCAGCTTGTTGTCGCTGCCGACGTACAGCAGCGGCGCCCAGGTGCCGGACGCGGCGCTCGCGCCGGATATCGTCGCCGACTGGGCGCCGACGATGACGCCCTGGGAGGCGGTCTTGAACCAGAGTTCGAGGCTGCGGTCACTGGTGCCGAACTGCACCGACTTCGGCAGCTCGACGTAGGAGGCGCTGCCGTCGAAGGTCGCGGCCTTGGCGTCGCTGAACGGGCCCGTCGACCCGAGCGTCACCCCGCTGTAGGTGCCGTCGCCGCCGTGCACCTCGTTGACGGCCGTGGTCGCGCCCGAGGCCTCGCCGAGCCGGTAGTAGCCGGCGGGACCGCCGCCGAGCACCGCGCCCCGGTAGGTCTGGCTGGAACCGGCGACCGTGGGCGCGGCCAGCTTCCAGACGCCGCCGTTCTCGTCGGTGAGCTGGGTCAGCGTCGTGGACGCGGCGTCGTACGTCATCGCGGCGAAGGTCTTGCCGGACGGCCGCTTGACCGAGGTGAGCAGGCTCGCCGAGTGGGTGCCGTACTGGTAGAGGGAGTTGACGTCGGCGGCGACCAACGGCCGCCCGTACCAGGCGACATCGGCGATCGAGCCGGTGAAGTACGTCGCGTACCCGGTCGCGTCGCTGGAGCTGCTGTGCGGCTCGTCGGGCCAGCTGCCGCCGAGGAAGCCGGTGCCGAGGTAGTTGAAGACCTGGTTCTTGCCGAAGGCCACCGCGCTCTTGATGGAGACGGTGCCGGAGCGCGAGCCGACCTTGGTGTTGTCGAGGAACAGCGTCTGCGAGTTGCCCGCGGCGCTGAGCACCACGTGGTGCCACTTGCCGTCGGCGACGGACGCCGAGGACACGATCGGGTTGACGCCGCCGCTGTACCAGAACTCGGCGTTCAGCTTGCCGTCGGTGCCGACGTAGATCGACGGCGTGTAGAAGCCGGCCGCCTGTCCGGAGCCGATCGGCTGGGAGGCGTAGGAGTAGAGCACGCCCGGCCCGGCCGAGGTCTTGAACCACAGGGACAGGGCGCCCGAGTCGGTGTCGTTGCCGGTGTTCTTCGGCAGGGCGACGTCCGAGGTGGTGCCGTTGAAGGAGGCCGCGGTGGAGGAGGACCCGGTGAGCGGGCCGGCCGCGCCGAGCGTCACGTTCTCGTACGTGGCGTTCTTGGTGCCCTCGTTGGCGAGCACCGCGTCCTTGGCGGTGGTGCCGGAGCTCTCGGTGAGCGGCCAGGCGGCGCTCGGGTCGAGGTCGAGGGAGGCGTTCTGGTACTGCGAGCCGGTCGTGTAGCCGTACGTCGTGCACTTCGTCGTCGACAGCGGCGCGCACACGGTCGTCAACTGGTCGCCCGTGTAACCGTAGTTCCAGGTCAGTACGGTCGTCGTGTCGCCGTTGGTCACCGCGTCCGTGGTGACGGTGGCGACGTGCGCGGCGAGGGCGCCGCTCGGGGTGGACCAGGCGAAGTTCAGGGAGCGCCCGGAGACGGCGGACTTCATCTTGGTGACGTGACCGCTGGTCCAGGTGAGGTTGATGGAGCGTCCGTTGGCGTCCGTGACGGTCGTCAGGCCGTAGCCGCCCGAGCCCAGCGAGGTGGTGAAGGCGTAGACCGTGTCGTCCTTGTCGGTCAGGCTGTAGCCGCCGGTGACCGTGGTGAACGTGGCCCAGCGGCCGGTGCCCGGCGCGAAGGTGCCGTCGCTGTTCTTGCCGTAGCCGACCTGGGAGCCGTCCGGATAGGTGACGTTGACACCGGTGACCGTCCCGGCGCTGTTGTACTGCTCGGTAGCGCGCGAGTCGAGGATGGACGACCAGCCGGCGCCGAAGGCCCCGGTCCAGCGCGGGTCACGGGAGTTGTAGTCCCGCTCGACGTCCAGGGACGGGCCGACGGTCGAGATCGAGGCGTCCGTGTCGGAGGTCGTGTAGTTGCCTATGGACGCGTCGAAACCGTGGTCGCTGCTGTTCTGTGAGAGCCCCGAGGTGATGACGGGTTGGGGCACCTGGACGGACAACTCATACGGATCCGCCGGTGAGTAGAGCCCGGTCGTGGAGTCGTACGCCTGTACTTGCCAGGTGTAGTTCTTGCCCCAGGCGAGCTTCCCGGACGGCACGGTCCAGTCGCCGGTGGAGACCAGGCCCGAGTCGGCGACCAGCGTGCTGTTCGCGTCGTAGACCTTGAACTGGTACTGGTTGCTGCTGCCGCTGGTCGAGTTGGCGCCGCCCGCCCAGGCGGTGAGCTCGGGGGTGGTGGTGCCGACGACCGCGTTGTCCGCCGGGAACTGCTCGTAGAGCTGCGGGGCGGTGTTCCCGGTGTAGGTGACCGTGATGTACGGGCCGAGCGAGGGGTCGTTGAAGGAGCCGAACTGCTTCCAGTGCAGGGCGTCGGTCGTCGACGCGTACACCGCGAGGCCGTAGTCGGCGGTCGTCCCGCTGAACCAGCCCTGGATCGCCGACGTCGACAGCGTCACGCTCACCCAGTCGCCGACGGTCCGGTCCGCGGCGGTGTTCGCGCAGGCGGTCGACACCGTCGGGGTCGCGTTGCCGATGGAGGAGCCGTAGGTCGGGCCGGGGTAGGAGGTGACGCCCTCCGGCGTCCAGGCCTTCGTCACCAGGGCGACGTCGAAGCGCTCGGCGGTGCAGGTGGAGGCCCAGGTGTCGAACAGGTGCAGGGTGGCCGAGGTGACGGTCGCGCCGCTCGCGTCCCAGGCGGTGTCCCAGTGGTTGATGTAGCCCGCGGCGGAGTGCGTGCCCGAGTCGTACGAACCGACCTTGATCGTCTGCTCGTAGGAGTGGTCGCCGGCCGCGCCGGACTCGGCGTAGGTGGTCGTCCAGCCGTCCGTGACGGTCGGGTCGACGGTGACCGGGAAGACGCGGTGCGCGTCCTGCAACCAGGTCTCGTCGAGGGTGATCTTCAGCGCGTAACCGCTCCCCTGCCGCACGAGGGTGGTGGTCACGTCGTGGGTGGTGGCCGGGTCACCGGAGCGCGGGTCGACCTTCGAGTCGTAGGCGTACGACGAAGGGACGCGCTCGACGGTCTTGCCGGCGGCGTCACGCAGGACGATCGAGCCGTCCTTGTGCTGGACGGGGGTGAGGCCCTTGAGGTGGAGCGGGAAGGTCCAGGAGTTCGCGGCGCCCGCGGAGTGCAGGACGACGGCTTCCTTGACGCCGGTGGCGGTCGGGGCCACCTGGAGGTCGGTGTCGGTGAGGACGCCCGGGTAGGTGACGCGCGAGCCGTCGGCGGTGCCCTTGACGGACTCGGCGCCCTTCAACCCGTAGGCGACGGAGTGCTTTTCGTCGGGGGCCAGGGAGACGAGGTCGGAGTCGTCGGCCTGCGCGGCGAAGTCGACGCCGACGGAGTTCGCCTTCTCGTACCAGCGCCCGTCAGGACCGGCCCGCACGTCCACGTCGATGGGCGCCCATCTGCCCTTGCCGACCTGGTAGTTGACGGTCGTCGGGTAGACCCGTCTGGTGGTCGACCCGTCGGCGTTGTCGTACACGGTGTCGGTGCGGGAGGACTTGGCCGCGTCCCGCTTGCTGGTCTTGGCGTTGAAGACGCCGCCACCGGCGCTCTTTCCGCGCTTCACGGTCGCCCGGTGCGCCTTGTACGTGGCGAGTTCGCCCTTGCCCTTGCCCGGCTTACGGCCCGCGCCCCGGTGCGCCTCGGTGGCCGCGGCGGAGACGTGGTGCCGCTTCCCGGCGGCGGTGCCCGACTTCTCCCCGGGCAGCCGGCCCCAGTGCGGGTCCTGCAACCAGGCCGTGAGCGAGGACAGGCTCGGCAACGAGACGTCCACGGCGTGCAGTTCGGCGCCGGTGGCCGCCGCAGTCTGCGTCGTCCACATGAAGGCGAGCGCGGTCAGCACGAGCACCGCGACACCGCGGCGGGCGCGCCGTGGGCGGCGGATGGAGCGGACACGGCTGAGGGGCCGAATGCGCACGGCGGGGACTCCAACACTCGGATGGGCACAACAGGGCAGGCCACAGCGTCAGTTGGCGTACTGACAGAGTGGCCACAGAAAACGGAGAGATCTTGCCCGTTGTAAACAAAGAGTGAATAGAGCAAAGGAGCGATCTTGAGTCGAGCTTGACCATTCCTTGCTGAACCTGCCCGATTCGCTTCGGGAGCCCCTTTGCTCCTTTCGGGAATCTTTGCGATTTCCTTGACGGGAGCGCATCAAAGGGTCAGAGGCGGTGCCGCATCCACACATTGGGCTCGACGTAGACGGCGTAACCCCGTTCCGGTTCGCACCGTACCGGCACCAGTGCGCCCGGCACCTCGATGTCGCCCTGTGCGTCGAAGGGCAGCCCGGTCCAGCCGCGCCACTCCGCCAGGGAGGCGGCGACGGTCATGGAGGCCGGGGCGACGCGTACGACGGTGGCGCCGGCGCGGGCGTGGACGCGCAGCCACGGGTCGTACGGGAGGCCGTCCTCCCGTACCCGATGGGCGTACTCCTCGATCGGGGTGTGCGGTTCGAGGTGCTTGGCGCTCGGGCGGACCGGGGCGACGACCTCGGTGAAGCCGTGGGCGCGGGCGTTGTCCCGCATCGCCGCCAGCATGCGGCCGGAGAGGCCGAGGCCCTGGGCGTCCGGGTGGACCACGATCGAGATCGCGCTGACGGTGTCGGGGCGCACACCGCGGCGCAGGTCGGCGAAGGCCCAGACGAGGACCTGGTCCCAGCCGCGGTCCGGCAGTTCGCCGCGCCCTTCGGTGTGCAGCCGGAAGGGCACGCTGTAGGCGTGGGCGAGGATCTCGCCGTGCTCGTTCTCGGCGAAGAGGACGTACTCCGGGAGCTCGGTGGGGATGCGCCCGTAGTGGGAGTCGCCGACGGGATCCTCGGTGGTGAACGTCGCCCAGGTGTCGGGCATGTCGAGCACCGCCCCGAGCATCTCCGGGCGGGCGGCGAGACTCGAGACCTTCAGCTCCATGGGAGCCACGGTAGTCAGTCGGCGTGGAACCGGGCCGGTGCGGACGTCGGGTTCCCGCCGCTGGGCAGCTTCTCCCCGGGCAGGTCCTGAGCACCTTCTCCATGGCCGTCTTCTCGGCGGCCGTCACCCACAGTTGGTACTTCTTCTTCACGGCGACCTGGTGGGCGACGTACGTGCAGCGGAAGGCCTTGTTCGGCGGCACCCAGGTGGCGGTGTCGCCGTCGCCCTTGGAACGGTTCGTGCTCGCGTCGACCGCTATGAGATTGAGCGGATCGTTGGCCAGCGCTATCCGCTTGCTCGCGTCCCAGTACTTGGCGCCCTTCTGCCAGGCGTCGGAGAGCGCGACGACATGGTCGATGTCGACCAGACTGCGCCCGCGCTTGTACGTGACCTGCTTGCCGGAGTAGGGGTCCGACTCGAGCACGCCGTACGACACCTTGCACGTGCCGCCGGTGAACTTCACGTCCTCCAGGTCCCGTTTCAGTATGTCGTCACGGGTGTCGCAGGAGTTGGAGTCGGTGTCGGCCCATGCGGTGCCGAACCGGTCCCGCGCGTACCCCGTCTTCGGCGCCCGCCCCTTCACGGTGAGCGCCTCGGCGGCCGTGAGCGCCGCCCCTCCGCCCCCGGTCTCCTCCGGCCCACCGGACCCGGTCTTCGTCTCCGCCTTGCACCCGGCCACGGCGAACACCAACACGACGGCAGCCGCGGCCCCGCCCCTCAGACGCACCACGATGCGTCCCTCCCCATGCTTCCCGGTCCGCCCCCGCAGGGTGCGTCTTCCCTGTACGACGCCGCGCACACCGTAGCCGCAGGGCGCACGGGGGCACTCACGAGGTCCGGGCCACCGATCGACTCAGGTGGGCATTCCACCCATATCGGTCGTATCGTCGTTGCTGAGTCACTCCGGAAGGAGCTCTGGATGGGCATCTTCGACAGGTTCAAGAGCAACCGCCAGATGCAGGACAAGGCCAAGGACATGTCCGACATGGCGGAGAAGAAGGTCAACGAGAGGACGGGCAACAAGTACGAGGGACAGGTCGACCAGGCTCAGCAGAAGATCGAGGACCAGCTCGGCATGGACCGCGACCGGCCCGAACAGCCCTAGAACCCGGGACGCCCTCAATCACGTCGAAAGCTTGCAGCCGTCCGCGGGATTCCGTCTCCCGCGGACGGCTTCATGTCCGAAGACCACTGACGGCTTCATGTCCGACGACCGCCGACGGTCTGCTCCAGCAGGTCGTGGCCGAGATCGAAACGTATGCCGTCGGGATTCCTCAGCCCGTTGTACGAGTACCAGGACGCGTCGGCCTCGGGGTGGGGGCCGACCACTCCGACCCGGCCCCTGCCGAACGGCGCGACCACCGCGGCCGGGGCACCGTTGTCGTACCTGGCGAGAACGGCTGCCTCGGCGCCGTGGTTCAGCCGGAAGACCGGCCCGTCCTGGAAGTACATGTGCCGCCGTTCGGCCCGCCAGGTCACCGCCACGACCGTGTCCCGCTGGTCGTGGACCGACGCGCCGGGAGAGGTGATGTACTGGTCGGTGTCGCCGGGCAGCAGGTCGAAGCCCGGGTTCCTCCCGGCCAGATAGCCGCCCATGCAGATCCCCAGGTAACGGCCGCCGTCCCGGGTCCAGTCGCGGATCGGGCCCGCGGCACCCTTCAGCCCTGCCCAGGCCTCGTCCAGGTCGTCGTTCCCGCCGGGCTGGACGTACAGGTCGGCGGCTGCCAGGCCGTCGGCGGTCAGGGGTACGTCCTCGTCGGGGCCCACGTACCGCACCGTGAACCGGCGCGGGGCCCGCTTCAGGAGGGCGGCCGCGGTCTCGGCGCATCCGTCGCAGGACTCCGGGCCCCGGTAGACCAAGGCCGACAGCGGCTCGTCGGCGTCCCGGGCGCCGGCCGCCCGCGAGCAGCCGGCGGCCAGCAGGGTCGCGGCCGCGGCGGGAATCGCCCGGCTGATCAGTCGCCGCCGGTCCATGTGCAGACCCGTTCCTTCCTGATGCTCGGGCAGGTGACACGAGCGCCGCCGCGGCTACGACCGGCTACGACCCCAGGATCGACGCCAGGAACTCCCCGACCCAGCCCAGCAGTTCACGGCCGACCAGCGGCTTGCCGCCGACCTTCGCGGTCTTCGGGCGCGGTACCAGGATCTGGTGGACCGCCGGCTTGATGACCGTACCCGGGTACAGGCGCTTGAGCCGGAGTTCCTGGGACTCCCTCAACTCCACCGGTGCGAAGCGGATGTTGTTGCCCTGGAGGACGATCTCGCCGACGCCGCAGGCGCGGGCGAGCATCCGCAGGCCCGCCACGAGGAGCAGGTTCTCGACCGGTTCGGGCAACTTGCCGTAGCGGTCGACGAGTTCCTCGCGTACGGCCTTGACGTCCTCCTCCGTGTTGGCGGAGGCGATGGCCCGGTAGGCCTGGAGGCGCAGGCGCTCGCCGGGGGCGTAGTCGTGCGGGACGTGCGCGTCGACCGGGAGCTCGATCTTGACCTCCAGGGGCGGCTCCTCCTCGACACCGCCCTCCAGGGAGGCGCGGTAGTCGGCGACCGCCTCGCCGACCATGCGGACGTACAGGTCGAAGCCGACGCCCGCGATGTGCCCGGACTGTTCGCCGCCGAGCAGGTTGCCCGCGCCGCGGATCTCCAGGTCCTTCATCGCGACGTACATGCCCGCGCCCATCTCGGTGTGCTGGGCGATGGTGGCGAGGCGCTCGTGGGCTGTCTCGGTCAGCGGTTTCTCGGGCGGGTAGAGGAAGTAGGCGTAACCGCGCTCGCGGCCACGGCCGACGCGGCCGCGCAGCTGGTGGAGCTGGGAGAGGCCGAAGTTGTCGCCGCGCTCCACGATCAGGGTGTTGGCGTTGGAGATGTCGATGCCGGACTCGACGATCGTGGTCGAGACGAGGACGTCGTACTTCTTCTCCCAGAAGTCGACGACGACCTGTTCGAGGGTCGACTCCGACATCTGGCCGTGGGCGGTCGCGATGCGTGCCTCGGGGACGATCTCGCGCAGGCGGGAGGCGGCGCGGTCGATGGACTCGACGCGGTTGTGGATGTAGAAGACCTGGCCCTCGCGCAGGAGTTCACGGCGGATGGCCGCGCCGATCTGCTTCTCCTCGTACGGGCCGACGAAGGTCAGCACCGGGTGGCGTTCCTCGGGGGCGTGGTGATGGTCGACATCTCGCGGATGCCCGTCACCGCCATCTCCAGCGTCCTGGGGATCGGGGTCGCGGACATGGTCAACACGTCCACATTCGCGCGCAGCTTCTTCAGCTGTTCCTTGTGCTCGACGCCGAAGCGCTGCTCCTCGTCGACGATGACCAGGCCCAGGTCCTTGAACTTGGTCTCGGAGGAGAAGAGGCGGTGGGTGCCGATGACGACGTCCACCGAGCCCTCGCGCAGGCCCTCCAGGACCGCCTTCGCCTCGGTGTCGGTCTGGAAGCGGGACAACGCCCTTACGTTGACCGGGAATTGGGAGTAGCGCTCGGAGAAGGTACCGAAGTGCTGCTGCACCAGCAGGGTCGTCGGGACGAGGACGGCGACCTGCTTGCCGTCCTGGACCGCCTTGAAGGCGGCGCGGACCGCGATCTCCGTCTTGCCGTAGCCGACGTCGCCGCAGACCAGGCGGTCCATGGGGACGGTCTTCTCCATGTCCTCCTTGACCTCGGCGATGGTGGTCAGCTGGTCGGGGGTCTCGGCGTACGGGAAGGCGTCCTCCAGCTCGCGCTGCCAGGGCGTGTCCGAGCCGAACGCGTGCCCCGGGGCCGCCATCCGCGCGCTGTACAGCTTGATCAGGTCGGCCGCGATCTCCTTGACGGCCTTCTTGGCGCGCGCCTTGGTCTTCGTCCAGTCCGCGCCGCCGAGGCGGTGGAGCGTCGGGGCCTCGCCGCCGACGTACTTGGTGATCTGCTCCAGCTGGTCGGTGGGGATGTAGAGGCGGTCGCCGGGCTGGCCGCGCTTGGCGGGGGCGTACTCGACGACCAGGTACTCGCGCGTCGCGCCCTGCACGGTCCGCTGGACCATCTCGATGTACCGGCCCACGCCGTGCTGCTCGTGGACGATGTAGTCGCCCGTCTCCAGGGTGAGCGGGTCGATGGTCTTGCGGCGCCGGGCCGGCATCCGGGCGCCGTCCTTGCCGGCCGCCTTCTGCCCGGAGAGGTCGGTCTCGGTGAGCACGGCCAGCTTCAGCGTCGTATCGACGAAGCCGTAGTCGATCGAGCCGCACGCCACGTGCACGACGGACGGGGAGATCTCGCCGAGTTCCGCGTCCAGGCGGGCCGCGATGCCCTCGCCGCCGAGTACCTCGACCGTGCGGGCGGCGGGGCCGTGGCCCTCGGTGACGAACACCGTGCGCCAGCCGTCGGCGAGCCAGCCCTTGGTGTCGGCGAGGGCCTTGGCGGTGTCGCCGCGGTAGGTCTCGGGGGCGTGCATGCCGAACTTGAGGGTGTCCGCGTCCCCCGCCGCGTCAGCGGCAAATGCAAACGTCTCGTCGGCGGCGAAGGGGGACACGGACCACCACATCATGTCCAGCTCGCGGGCCCGGTCCCGGACGTCCGCGATGGACCACAGGGAGGCCGCGCCGACGTCGATCGGGGCCTCGCCGCCGCCCGCCGTGGCCGCCCAGGAGGCCTGGAGGAACTCCTGCGAGGTCGCCACGAGATCCGCGGCACGCGTGCGTACCCGCTCCGGATCGCATACGACGGCCATGGCGCCCTTCGGCAGTACGTCGAGCAGCAGCTCCATGTCGTCGACGAGCACCGGGGCGAGGGACTCCATGCCCTCCACGGCGATCCCCTCGGCGATCTTGCCGAGCAGCTCGCCGAGCTCGGGGTGCTGTTCGGCGAGGGCACGCGCACGCGTGCGGACGTCTTCCGTCAACAGGAGTTCACGGCAGGGGGGCGCCCACAGGCCGTGCTCGGCGACTTCGAGGGAGCGCTGGTCGGCGACCTTGAAGTAGCGGATCTCCTCCACGTCGTCACCCCAGAACTCGACCCGCAGGGGGTGTTCCTCGGTGGGCGGGAAGACGTCGAGGATGCCACCTCGTACGGCGAACTCGCCGCGCTTCTCGACGAGCTCCACGCGCGCGTACGCCGCCGCAGCGAGCGCGTCGACGATCTTGTTCAGGTCGGCGGTCCGGCCGGTCCTGAGTGCGACCGGCTCCAGGTCGCCGAGGCCCTTGACCTGGGGTTGCAGGACGGAGCGCACGGGGGCTACGACGACGGAGACCGGGCCGGTCTCGGGGTCGTCGGGGGTGGGGTGGGCCAGGCGGCGCAGGACGGCGAGGCGGCGGCCCACGGTGTCGCTGCGGGGGCTGAGGCGCTCGTGCGGGAGCGTCTCCCAGGAGGGGTACTCGACGACGCCGTCCGGCGGGAGCAGCGACCTGAGGGCCGCGGCCAGGTCCTCGGCCTCGCGTCCCGTCGCCGTCACCGCCAGGACCGTGCGGGCGGACTCCCGGGCCAGCGCGGCGACCGCGAAGGGGCGGGCCGCGGGTGGGCCGACCAGGTCGACGTGCATACGGTGGCCGTCCGTGGCCGCCGTGACGGCTTCCGCGAGGGCGGTGTCCTTGACGACGGCGTCGAGCAGACCGTGCAGGCTCATTCTGGGCGGCTTTCGTCGGGGGCGGGGCAACACGAAGCGCCCGGTGCGCGCAGCGGACCGGGGGTACCTCCAGCGTACGACGACGCTCGCGCGGGTGCCGGGGGCTGTGGACAACGCCGGTCACGGGGTGAAACGCCGAACGGCCGAAAACGGCCCGGCGCCGACGAGTCCCCCAAGACTCCCCGGCGCCGGGCCTCCCCCGCAACCCCCGTGTGCGGTGGCCTTACCCCCCGTGTCCCCCGTCCCTACTCGGTGGCGATCGCGTTCAGCACGTTCATCCGCCCCGCCCGGAACGCCGGGATCAGTGCCGCGAACAACCCCACGAACGCCGACCCGACGAACACCGCGGTGATCGTGCCCCACGGGATCTCCAGGACCTTCAGGCCCTCCAGGGCGAGCAGCTTCTGGGCGGTCGCGCCCCAGCCCATGCCCAGGCCGAGGCCCAGCAGGGCGCCGAAGAGGGCGATGACGACCGACTCCATGCGGATCATGCGGCGCAGCTGGCGGCGGGAGAGGCCGATGGCCCGCATCAGGCCGATCTCGCGGGTCCGCTCGACCACCGAGAGGGCCAGGGTGTTGACCACACCCAGGATCGCGACCACGATCGCCAGTCCCAGCAGGCCGTAGATCATGTTCAGCAGTTGGCCGATCTGGTCCTTCAACGCCTGCTTGTAGTCGGTCTGGTCGCGCACCTTGTACTGCGGGTAGTCGTGCAGCGCGGACTTGAGCGACTTGTACGCGGCCGCCTGCTGCCCGTCCTTCGCCGTGGCGAAGACCAGCTGGTCGAGGGGCATCCTGTCGGCCGGCACGTACTTCGCGAGCGTGGCGATGGAGATGTACTTCGAGCCGGCGTCGATCAGGCCGTCGTTGCTGGTGATGGCCCGGACCGTGAGGTTCGCGGTGGCGCCGTCCTTGAACGCGATCCTGATCTTCGAGCCCAGGTGGACGTCGTGCGCCTTGGCGAACTTCTCGTGCACCGACATCGAGTCGGGCAGGTAGGCGTCCTTGAGGTCACCGGCGACGGTCTTGACGCGGAGGTCCTTCGCGTACGTCGGGTCGGCCGCCGTGATGTCGGTGTCCTTGAGCGTCCTGCCGTCAGGGGTCGTGTAGTCGGCCTCGGTCGTCTTGTACTCGGTGACCCGGGACATGCCCGGCGTCGACTTCACGGCCTGCACGGCCTGCGGGGTGATCATCTGCCCGCCGTCGGACTGGATGATGAAGTCCGTGCCGACGGTCTTGTCGAGCTGGTCCGTCGCCGAGGCGACCATGGAGGAGCCGACCACCGAGAGGCAGGCGACCAGCGCGAGGCCGATCATCAGGGCGGCGCCCGTGGCGCCGGTGCGGCGCGGGTTGCGCAGTGCGTTGCGCTCGGCCATGCGGCCGACCGGGCCGAACATCCGCAGCAGTACGGCGCCCAGGACGCGCACCACACCGGCCGCGAGCAGCGGGCCGATGACGACGAACCCGATGAGGGAGAGGACGACGCCCAGGCCCAGCCAGAGCGAACCGTCGGCGGCCTTGCTGACGTTCGCGGCCAGGTAGAGGCAGTAGCCGCCGGCGCCGGTCAGCACCACGCCGATCAGGGCCCGGATGCGGCCCGCCTTCGCGTCGGCCGGGGCGCCGACGGCCGACAGCGCGGCCATCGGGGAGACCTTGCCGGCCCGGCGGGCGGGCAGGTAGGCGGCGAGGACGGTGACGACGACACCGAGGAGGAGCCCGACGACCGGGGTGGTCCAGGCGACGGTCAGGTCGGCGGTGGAGAGGTGCATGCCCATGGAGCTCATGAGCTTCATCAGGCCGACCGCGAGGCCGACCCCGGCACCCACACCGAGCACCGAGCCGAAGACACCGAGCAGCAGCGCCTCGACCAGCACCGACCGGTTGACCTGCTTGCGGGAGGAACCGATGGCCCGCATGAGCCCGATCTCCCTCGTCCGCTGGGCGACCAGCATCGAGAAGGTGTTGATGATCAGGAAGATGCCGACCAGGAAGGCGATCCCGGCGAAGCCGAGCATCGCGTACTTCATGACGCTCATGAAGGACTCGACGTCCTTCTGGTTGGCGTCGGCGGTCTCCTTGGCCGTCTGCACCTTGTAGGCGCCGCCGGTGGAGGCGATGACGTTCTTCTTCAGCTGGGGGTCGGTCACGCCGGAGGCGGCCGTGACGTTGACGTTGGTGAACACGCCGGTCTCGCCGACCAGCGTCTGCTGGGCCGTCTTCGTGTCGAGGTAGAAGATCGCCGCGCCGGGGTTGGTGACCTGGAAGTCGGCGATGCCGGAGATCCGTGCCTTGTGCGTGCCGACCGCGCTGATCACCGCGAGCTCGTCACCGAGCTTGAGGTGGTGCTTGTCGACGGTGTCGGCGTCCACCATCACCTGGTCGGGACCCCTGGGCGCCGTACCGGAGGTGATCTTCATGGTGCGGGCGTCGTTGCCGTTCCAGCTGCCGACGATGGTCGGGGCGCCGCTGGACGGGGAGAGGCTGTCCTTCTTGGCGTCGACGACGGTCACGGAGGTCGAGAAGACGGTCCCCTCCGCCGACTTCACGCCCTGGGCCGCGCGGACCTTGGCGACCACGGAGGCCGGCATGACCGGCGGCTTGCCGTTGTCGGAGGTGGTCTCGCCGGTGTCCGTGGCGCTCTTGGCGCTGACCGTGACATCCGAGGAGGTGGCCGCGAACAGCTTGTCGAAGGTGGTGTTCATGGTGTCGGTGAAGACGAGCGTCCCGCAGACGAACGCCACCGACAGGAGCACGGCTATCGCCGAGAGCGCCATGCGCCCCTTGTGCGCGAAGAAGTTGCGCATCGAGGTCTTCAGGACGGTCATGACGTACGCCCCCGGGCGTCGAAGTCCTTCATGCGGTCCAGGACGGCGTCCGCGGTCGGCTTGTGCATCTCGTCGACGATCCGGCCGTCCGCGAGGTACAGGACGCGGTCCGCGTACGAGGCGGCGACCGGGTCGTGGGTGACCATGACGATGGTCTGGCCGAGCTCGTCGACCGACCTGCGCAAGAAGCCCAACACCTCTGCTCCCGCACGGGAGTCGAGGTTTCCGGTCGGCTCGTCGCCGAAGATGATCTCGGGGCGGGCGGCCAGGGCGCGGGCCACCGCGACGCGCTGCTGCTGGCCGCCGGAGAGCTGGGTCGGCCGGTGCTTGAGCCGGTCGCTCAGTCCGACGGTGTCGACGACCCGCGCCAGCCACTGCTTGTCCGGCTTACGGCCGGCGATGTCCATGGGCAGCGTGATGTTCTCTATCGCGTTCAGCGTCGGCAGCAGGTTGAAGGCCTGGAAGATGAACCCGATCCGGTCCCGGCGCAGTTGCGTGAGCTTCTTGTCCTTCAGGCCGGTGATCTCGGTCTCGTCCAGGTAGATCTGCCCGCTGCTCACGTTGTCGAGGCCGGCGAGGCAGTGCATCAGGGTGGACTTGCCGGACCCCGAGGGGCCCATGATCGCGGTGAACTGTCCGCGGGCGATGTCCACGTCGACGTGGTCGAGGGCGACGACGCGGGTTTCACCGGACCCGTACGCCTTGACGACCTGCCGCGCCCGCGCGGCAACGGCCGTACGCCCTCCAGTGCCCCCGTGCCTGGGAATGGTCACGGCCGATGTCATGGCATTTCTCCTATGTCGGTCAATAAGTGAGTCGCTCGAATTGGTACGTCGATTGAGTCTGGTGCCGCGAAGGGGTCCGGCGCGCTGGTGCTCGGCACCCTCTTCTACGGGGGAAAACCCCACCCCCGCCGGTTCGGTGAACCACCCCCCGGCGGCGTAAAGCCAGGTTAAGGACGGCCCCCTGCCCGTCTCCTCCTCCGGCGGTACGAACCCGCCCCGGGCCTTGGTACGGAGGAACCCCTAGGGGCCCTCCACCGCCGGGTGGAGCCGATCTAGGGGTTCTGTCCACCCATCGGTCCAGTCAGCTTTCACCCTGCCGCGACGTGAGGGTCAAGTGGGAGAGTGTTCGGCGGCAGATAGATGCAAGGGGAAGGAATCCTGTGGACCAGGGGGATACGGAGATACAGGCGTCGGTCGCCGACGGGCGCACGCAGGGCACCCGCAGGCGCGGTGCCGTCGTCGCCGCCCTCATGCTCGCGATGGCGCTGGCCGCGCTGGACGCCACCATCGTCTCCACCGCCGTACCGCAGATCGTCGGCGACCTCGGCGGCTTCTCCGTCTTCTCCTGGCTGTTCTCCGGCTACCTGCTCGCGGTGACCGTGACGCTCCCGGTGTACGGCAAGCTGTCCGACACCTTCGGTCGCAAGCCGGTGCTCGTCGCGGGCGCCGTCGTCTTCCTGGCGGGCTCGCTGCTGTGCGCCGCCGCATGGAACATGGGGGCGCTGATCGCGTTCCGGATCGTGCAGGGTCTGGGCGGCGGGGCGCTGCAGGGGACGGTGCAGACGCTGGCCGCCGACCTCTATCCGCTCAAGGAACGGCCCAAGATCCAGGCCAAGTTGTCCACGGTGTGGGCGGTGTCGGCGGTGGCCGGGCCGGGGCTCGGCGGGGTGCTGGCCGGGTATGCCGACTGGCGGTGGATCTTCCTCGTCAACCTGCCGATCGGCGCGGCGGCGCTCTGGCTGATAGTGCGTCATCTGCACGAGCCGGAGCGCGCGCCGCGCACGCCCTCGCGCGTGGACTGGGCGGGCGCGCTGGCGATCTTCGCGTGCGGGGGCGTGCTGCTGACGGCGCTCGTGCAGGGCGGGGTGGCGTGGCCGTGGTTGTCCGCGCCGTCGTGCGCGCTGTTCACCAACGGGCTCGCGCTGGTGGCGCTCGTGGTGTGGATGGAGCGCCGGGCGGCCGATCCGATCATCCCGGGCTGGGTGTGGCGCCGCCGGACGATCGCGGCCGTCAACCTGGCGCTCGGCGCGCTGGGGCTGCTGATGGTGGCGCCGTCGGTGTTCCTGCCGACGTACGCGCAGTCGGTGCTCGGGCTCGGCCCCGCGGCCGCCGGTCTGGTGCTGTGCGTGTGGACGCTGACCTGGTCGTCCTCGGCGGCGCTCAGCCAGCACGTGTACCGGCGCATCGGCTTCCGCGACACCGCGCTGATCGGCATCGGGGCGGGCGCGCTGGTCCTGCTGGCGTTCCCGTTCCTGCCGTATCCCGGATCCTGGTGGCAGCCGATGCTGCTGATGCTGGCGCTGGGCGCGGTGCTGGGACTGTTCCAACTCCCGCTGCTCATCGGGGTGCAGTCGTCGGTGGGCTGGGCGGAGCGCGGCACGACGACGGCGTCGGTGCTGTTCTGCCGCCAGGCCGGCCAGACGATCGGGGCGTCGGTCTTCGGCGCGGTCGCCAACGGGGTGCTGGCCTCCCGTCTGGGCGGCGCGAGCGACCTGGACTCGGTGACGCGGGGGCTGGACACGGGGGCCGTCCCGGAGGCGACGCGGCGGGCGATCGCGGACGCGGTACACGCGGTGTACCTGGGCGCGGCGTGCGCGGCGGCGCTGGCGTTCCTGGTGCTGCTGGTACTGGCGCCGCGCAGGTTCCCGGTGCTCACGGAGGAGTGACGGGCGCTTCCCACGCCTCAAGTAGGCGGTCAAAAGTCTGAGTTAACGGGGGTAACACCCCAGGTCAGCGAAGTAAGCGCATACCGACCGACCAGTTTGGTGAAAAGCTCGCGCACCTGGTGACCGACGAGTAACGTGCGTGGCTCCGCACGCCCCCCACCTCCCTGCGGTCCCCGCCAGGACCCGAGCCACGCAAGGAGTACCGGGATGTCCTACGACTCGTCCCCGTCGTACCCGTACCGATCTCCACAGCAGTACCCGCAGCAGACCCCGGCGCCCGCGTACGACATGACGTACCCGTGGCAGCCTCCCCTCGACCCGCCCGAACCGGCCCCCCGCCGCCGGCCACCGCGCCCACCGCTCGGCCACCACAGCGACCTGCGGATCCTGCGCGGCGCCTACCGCTGGCAGCGGCGCACCGCATCACTCACCGCGCTCGGCTACTTCACCCTCTTCCTCCTCCTGTCGGCCTTCGCGCCGGGGTTCATGACGAGCACGGTCGCCGACGGCCTGCCCATCGGCCTGCTGCTCGCCGTCCTCCAGATCCCGGTGACCTGGCTGGCGATCGTCCTGTACGAGCACACCGCGCGCCGTTACGTCGACCCGATCGCCGACCGCATCCGCCGCGAGTCCGAGCTCGACGCCAAGCGGGAGGCGACCCGATGACGAACGGCTTCAGCGGCAACGCGCAGGCCATGTCCCTCGTCGCCTTCTCCGCGATCGCCACGATCACGCTGCTGCTGTGCGTGATGACCGGCCCGGACCGCGACGACCTCGACGAGTTCTACACGGGCTACGGCTCCCTCTCCGCGATGCGCAACGGCCTCGCGATCGCCGGCGACTACATCTCGGCGGCGAGCGTGCTGGGCACGGGCGGCATCATCGCGCTCTGCGGTTACGACGGGATCGTGCTCGCCCTGAGCACGACCCTCTCCCTGATGCTGCTGATGTTCCTGCTGGCCGAACCCCTGCGGAACGCGGGCCGGTTCACCATGGGCGACGCGCTCGCGCGGCGGATGCCGGGGCGCGGGGTGCGGATGACGGCGTGCGCGGTCACCATCGCCGCGCTGCTGCCGCTGATGCTGGTCCAACTGGCCGGTACGGGACAGCTGTTGGCGTTCATCCTGGGCTTCTCCGGCGACTCCCTCAAAACCGGCTGCATCATCGGCCTCGGCGCGCTGATGATCAGTTACGCGGCGATCGGCGGCATGAAGGGCACGGCCCTCATCCAGATCCTGAAGATGGTGATGCTGCTCGGGTCGGGCGCGGTGGTCGCCGCACTGATCCTGCGTCGCTTCGACTGGGACCCGGGCGCGCTCTTCCACGCGGCCGCCGCGCAGAGCGGGGTCGGCTCCGCCTTCCTCCACTCGGGCGTGGAGTTCGCGGGCAGCCCCAACCCCCGCCTGGACATGATCGCTTCGGAACTGACGGTCGTCATCGGCGGCGCCTGCCTCCCGCACGTCACCATGCGCATGTACACCGCGTCCAGCGCCCGCCAGGTCCGCCGGTCGATGTCCTGGGCGGTGTCCTCGGTCGGCGTCTTCGTCGTCATCATGACGGTCGTCGGCTTCGGCGCGACGGCCCTGATCGGCCGCGCGGTGATCGCCCAGGCGGACCCGCAGGGCAACACGGCGTACCTGCTGGGCTCGCGGGCTGCGTTCGGCCCCGACATCTCGGCCGGAGAAACCTTCCTCTTCACCACGGTGACCACGGCGATCTTCCTCACCCTGCTCGCCTCGGTCGCGGGCATGATCCTCGCCTGCGCCAACTCCCTGGCCCACGACGTGTTCGCGGCGCGCGCACGGGAGATGTCGGCGCGGCGGGAGATGACGCTGGCCCGGGTCTCGGCCCTGGCGGTGGGAGCCCCCGCGATCCTCCTGGCCACGCTGGTCCAACACCGCAGCCTGCAACCCCTGGTGACCCTGTCCTTCTGCCTGGGCGCGTCAGCCATAGCCCCCGCCCTCATCTACAGCCTCTTCTGGCGCCGCTACACCCGAACGGGCCTGCTCTGCACCCTGATCGGCGGCACCGTAACGGTCCTCCTCCTGATGCCGGGAACGAACCTGATCTCCGGCTCCCCGACCGCGGCCTTCCCCGAAGCCGACTTCAACTGGTTCCCGTTCACGACGACAGGCCTGGTGTCGATCCCGCTGGGCTTCCTGTTCGGGTGGCTGGGGACGGTGGTTTCGGGACGGCGGGTGTCGGAGGAACAGCGGCATCAGTACGAGGCGGTGGAGGGGTGGATTCTGGCGGGGGCGGTGCGGAGGGGCGGGTGACGGGGTGTGTGGGTGACCGGGTGGGTGGGTGACGGGGTGTGGACGACCGGGTGGGTGGGTGACCGGGGGCGTGGGTGACCGGGGGCGTGGGTGACCGGGGGCGTGGGTGACCGGGCATGTGGCAGTCGCCCGCCCGCCCGCGCCCGCCCGCGCCCGCCCGCGCCCGGCCGCAGTCAGGGGCGCGCAGTCGGCGCCGGGCGCCCCCAGCCCCGCCGCACTCCCCGCGTCACTCCCCGGACGCCGACCCCGTCAACGCCGTAAGGCTGCTCCGTACGTAATCCATCTGAGCCTGTACGTCGTCCCACCGCTCCCCATGCTCCCGAAGCACCCGCTCCGTCTCCCGGGCGATCCCCTCCGCCCGCGCCCGCGCGCCGACAACAATCTCCTCGGCCCGCCCCCGCGCCTCCTCCTGACACCGCCGAGCGGACTCCTCCGACTCCCCGAACGCCCGCTTGGCCTCGGACAACGCCGCCTCGGCCCGAGCCACCCGCTCAGCCTCCCGCGCATCCACCAGAGCCACCCGCTCGGCGTCCGCCCGCTCCGCCTCGGCCCACCGCTCGGCAAACTCCTTGGCCTGCTCGGCGAGCATCCCGGAGGTCCGCTGCCGTACCTCCCGCAGCGCGGAGAGCGCCTCCCCGCGCCCCTCCTTCACGTCCCGCCGGGCCCCGATACGCATCTCGTCGGCCTCGGCACTCGCGGCGAGCAGCCGCTGGCGGGCGCGTTCGTCGGCTTCGGCGCGCACGGTGTCGGCGTGCGCCTGTGCGGCACCGCGCACGCCGTCCGCCCGCGCCTGCGCCGCCTCCACGAGTCGCTGCGCCTCCTCCCGCGCGCCCTCCCGCACGGCCGCCGCCTCCTCCTGAACCAGCGCGAAGAGATGGCGCGCACGCCCCCCGAGGGTCTCGTACGACTGCGGCGCGAGCCCCGCGACCGTCTCGCGCAACCGCGCGGCCTCCTCCTCCATCTCCCGGGCGAGCACGGTGAGCCGCGCGGCCCGCTCCCACGCCGCGTCCCGGTCACGGGAGAGCCCGGCGGCGAAGACGTCGACCTGTTCGGGCCGGTAACCGCGCCCCCGTACGGCCCCGAAGCCGTGGGGCGAGACCGCTGTGCCGCTCATCCTGGAACCCCTCTCCGCCGAACGAACACGAAATGATGATTTCGCGCCACATGTTGACGTATGAGGCGTAAGTGTTCATAACGCGACACTCCGCGCAGGGGTCACGGTCGGCGTTGACGGCGGAACGACTTGGGAACGTGATCGCGGGGATGGTCCGGGCGGCTTCCGGCTCACTGCCGTGGCCGTGGCCGTGGCCGTGGCCAAACGAAACAAGGCCGGGCCCGGTCGCAGTGACCGGGCCCGGCCCGAGGTAACTAGGTGGGGTGTCAACGGGACGGCGTCACAGCAACCCGTCCCACATCTGCTCCAGCAGCACCGACCACCAGCTCTCCGGCGAGCCGAGCGCCGCCGGGTCGAGGGAGGCCAGCTGGGCCTGGAAGTCGACGGTCCAGCGGCCCGCCTGTTCCTGGTTCAGGCCGAAGCGGAGCCGCCACATCCGGCCGAGCAGCGCGAGGCAGCGCTGGAACTCGGGCAGTCCCGTGTTCACGAACTGCGGCGGAACCGACGCCCCGCCGGGCCCGGCCTCCACCGGCACGGCGACGATGTTCGCCGTGCCGTACTGCACGCAGATCGCCCGGCCGAAGTCGCTGCCCATGACGAGATAGGAGCCCGCGTCCGAGGACGGCTGAACGCCACGTTCCTGCGCCAGTTCGGCAAGGGTCGGCACCGGCCGCCCCGGCTGGGACTGCGCCCAGAAGAACGGGCCCATGTCCAGCGGCAGCCCCGCGACCACCAGCGACTGCGCCACGACCGGCGGCACGCCCTGCCGGGACACGGCCGCCTGCTCGAACCGGAAGACGCCCGGGCCGAACGCGCCCGCCATCTCCTGCGCGATCGCCTCCGGCGGAATCGGCGGCGCGGCCTGCACCGGCGGCAACGGCGCCCGCACCGGCGCCGGGCGCGCGGGCCCGTCCGCGACCTGGTGCAACTCGCCCTGGTGCACCAGCAGTTGCTGCATCCCCTGCTGCCGGCTCGCGTGATCCGTACCGTACGGCGCGATGCTCGTGATCCGCGCCTGCGGCCACTGCTCCCGGATCATCCGCGCACAGTACGCACCCGGTAGCTCGCACGACTCCAACTCGGTGTGCAGCTCCAGCACCTGGTCCGGCGGCACGTTCATGCCCCGCAGCTCATGGAAGATCTGCCACTCCGGATGCGGCGTCCCCGGCGCCGAACGCCGGATCAGCTGCTGCTCGGACCCGTCCTGCGCCCGATACCGCAGCACGGCCTGATAACCGGGCCCCACGGTGGGCTGCCCCTGCGGGGGCGGCGGGTAACCGTAAGCCGGCTGCTGCGTGGGGCCGGGGGACGGCGGCATCGCGCCGACGGGTGGGGGCATGGCACCGGGAGCCTGAGCCATCCCGCCGGGAGCCGGGGGCATCGGCGGCTGGGGGGCGCCCGGCGTCACGCCAAGGGCGCCCGGGGTGCCGAGTGCGCCGGGGGCCGGTGGAGGCGAGGGCATGCCGGGGGGACCCATCGGGGGTGCGCCAGGGGCGCCGACCGGGGGTCCTACCGGGGGTGCGGCCAGCACGGTCTCGGCGTGGTGAACGGCGCCTTGGGGGGCGCCAGGAGCGCCAGGAGCGCCGGGTGCGCCGGGGGCACCGGGGGCTCCTGGCATGCCGGGGGCACCCGGAGGCTGGAGGGCGCCAGGGGCACCTGGAGGAAGAGGGGCGCCAGGCGCGCCCAGTGCACCCGGGGCGCCAGGCGGCTGCGGTGTGCCGGGGGCACCCGGCATGCCAGGAGCGCCTGGAGGCTGGAATCCGCCAGGCGCACCCAATCCGCCCGGGGCGCCCGGAGGTTGGGACGCGCCGGGCGCCCCCGGCATACCCGGGGCGCTCGGAATACCCGGTGCGCCGGGGGCGCCAGGTACGCCAGGGGGACCCGGAGGCATGGATGCGCCCGGGGCGCCAGGCATGCCAGGGGCGCTCGGGATGCCGGGGGCGCCGGGCGCGTTCTGCGCACCAGGGGCGCCCGAGGCACCCTGCGCGCCGGGCGCGCCCGGAATACCAGGGGCGCCCGGAGGCTGAGGTGCGCCCCCGCCCGGGCCCATCCGACCGGGGTCGGCGAACATCGTGGCGGCGTGATGGACGTCGGGAGGTGTACCGCCGGGGGCGTTCGGCGCACCGGGCGGGTTGGGGGCGCCCGGGGGGTTCGGCGCGCCGGGCGGCTGCGGTGCGCCCGGGGCGTGCAGCCCGCCGGTGCCCTCCGGCCCCTCGGGACCGAGCGCCGACACCAGCTGCGTCGGAACGTACCCGCCCGCCCCCGGCCCGGCAGGCGGCGCGGACGGAGGCGTACCCCCGGCCCGCGCACCCGGAGCCCCAGGCGCACCCGGCGGAGGCGGCGTCGTCCCACCCCGGCGCGGCGGAGGCCCGGCCTTGCTGGTCGCGGCGTCGGCGATGTCACCGGCGTTCGGCGCACCGGGCACGCTCGGCGCCCCCGGAGCGGCCGGCGGCTGCGGCGCACCCGGCACCCCGCCCGGCCCCTGCGGATACCCATATGAGGGCGCAGGCGGCACAGGCGGCGGAGGCATACCCGGCCCGGAGACACCCGGCTCCTGCTGACGCGCGTACGGAGGAGGGGGAGGCGGCGGAGGCGTGGCCCCGCCCGGAGGGGGCGTACCCGGCCCACAGCACCACCCGCACCCTGCGGATACCCATAGGCCGACCCACCGGGCCCCGGCGGAGGCGGCGGCGCACTGCCACCGACAGGCGCCCCCGGCACACCATCCACGCCCTGCGGATACCCGTACGCCGACCCACCAGGCCCCGGCGGAGGCGGCAGCGGCGCACCACCCGGCGCACCTGATCCCACAGGCGCCCCCAGCACACCACCCACCGCGCCACCCGCACCCTGCGCCCCCGGCGCACCACTCACACCCGCCACACCACTCACACCCGGCGCCCCGCCGACACCCTGCGCCCCGGGCACGCCACGTGCCCCCGGCGCCCCCGGCTCGTCCAGCGCCGACTCCACCGCCGTACGCGGAAGTTGGCTCCCCCCGGACATCAACTCGGTCTGCGCGTCCGGCGGCGTGTCCTCCGACTCGTTCAGCGGCGGCGCGAACACCGTCGCCGGCAGCGGCACGGAACGGTCCTCGCCGGCATCGGCGTTGGTGTCGGTCCCGGCCCAAGGCGTCGCCCCTTCAGGCACGCCCGGCATCGAAGCAGCCGAACCACCGGACCCGGCGGCCGAGTTCGAGGAACCGGAACCCGCACCACCCCCACTCGGCACCCCGGCCTGCGTCTCAGGAAGCTCACCCCCCGAAGCACCGGACCAAGCCCCGGCACCAACGCCCGCACCCGCTCCAGCACCGACCCCGGCACCAGACGCGGATCCGACACCCGAGGCACCCTCAGCTCCAGATCCAGCTCCAGCCCCGGCCCCGCCACCCCCGTCCCCACCCCGCCGATCCGTAATCCCCAACTTGTCCGCCGCCTCCTGCAACCACTCCGGAGGAGTCAGCAGGAAGGACGTCTGGTTCAGGTCCACCCGGACCGGAGCCGCGGACGCCGGTGCCGGGTCGGGGTCGGTGTCCGGGCGGCCGTACTCCTCCTCGTAGCGGCGGATCACCTCGCCCACCGGCAGCGAGGGCCACAGCGTGGCCTCGCCGCTGTCCCGGGCGATCACCAGCCGCTGCGCGCCGCCGTCCGAACGCGGCCCGTCCGAGCGGTCCTCCGCCCACACCACGAACCCGAGCTCGAACTCCCGTACCCGCACCTCGCGGTGCTGGTAAGAGGGCACCTCACCGTTGATCCACTCTTCGGCGCGCTCCTGCGCCTGCGCGAAAGTCACCATCGTCCAGCTCACTCCCCCACCGACGACGCCGAAGAAGCCGAAGCCGAGGACACCGGAACCGCGTGTGCGAAACCGCCGTCCACCATCAGGTTCGCCACGGTCTCCAACTCCGGCGGAGAACCCGCGAGTCGGGACAGAAACGCGTCGAAGTCCTCACCGCACGGCACCAGGAGCCGTTCCACCCGCTCCGCAGGCGCCCACGAAGGGTCCACGTCCCGCGCGTCGTCGTAAGCGCAGAACCACACCGAACCGAGCCGCTCGCCCTTCACCTTCACCGCGAGCAGACCGCCCTGGACGAAACCGACACCGAGGTAGTCCTTGGTCAGATGGTCGCGCAGGCACTTGTTGACGTAGACGAGGTCGTTGACCGCCGCCTCGTCCCGGACCGTGAAGAAGGGCTGGTCGACGAGGAGGCCCAGTTCGGCGTCGAGCGCCGTACCCACGGGCGCACTTCCACCCGCGGCCTTCAAGAAGGTCCGGTAGGCGCCCGGCAGCCGGTAGCCGAGGTCCTCCTCGACCCCCTGCACCTGGCCCTCCGTCACCGCGACCCCCGACTTCGGCAGCCCGAAGTGCGCCGGCCGCGTCTCCTGCAACGGCCGCGTGCCCCGCTTGTTCTGGTCGACGCCCGCCGTCGCGATCCCGCCGTGGTGCCGCAGCAGCGCCTTCACGTCGACCGGGATCAGTTCGAGCCGGCGCGAGCCCACCACGTGGTGCCAGGTCCAGCCGTGCGGCGTCGCCACCGAAGGCACCGTGTCCCACAGGTCGTGACCGGTCGCCGACAGCGCCGCGTTCGCCGAGACGTAGTCCGTCAGCCGCAACTCGTCGACGCCGAAACCCTCCGGCGGCTCCGCGATCTCCGCGGCCGCACGCGCGTAGGGCGAGAAGTCGGGGTAACCGTGCTCGTCCACACGTACCCCTCTCGGGTGACGCGCCGCCCGCACCGGATCCGGGAAGTGCACGACCTGCCCGGCATAGGCCGCGTTCGGCGGCGCGGCCTTCTGCCCGAGCCGACCTGTCGTCATGGCGGTTGCCCCCTGCGGCACTCTGGTACGACCCGCAACGACCGGCTCCCACCGCCCGCTACGCACCGTATCGACTGTCTAGTCCGTCTCGACTTCCGTCTCGACCGTCACCCACGCGTGTTCACCACGCGCACCAGCGCGTGTCACCACGCACGCCCGCGCGTGTCACCACGCGCCTTCGCGCGCACGACAGTGCGTCGCCCGCGCGAATCGCGGCAACGACAGCCTATGCGGTACGACGACACCGGTCACCGGCGCCGGTCATGACCCCTTCCGCTTCCGTGACCAGCCGTCACCCCCTCGTGACAGCCCGCCCAAACCCGGGCGTGTCGCACCGCCCCAGCTTCCGCACCCGCCACGGGATTTGGCACTCTGTGTCGTCCGGGGGATGCTCGGGAGGGGATGACGATCATGAACGCGACGCAGACGGGACCGCACACGGACGCCCGCAACACCGGTATGTCCGGCGACCCGCGCATCGGCTGGAGCAGCACCGAGGGACCGCACGCGCCCGCCCTGCTCCACCGCCGCGACGGCATACTCCCGACCGTCGCCGCCGCCCTCTCCGTCCGCGGCGCCACCCTCACCGGCACCGCCGCCCGCGGCGACCAGCCCCCGCCGCTGCACCCGCTCGTCCAGGACTTCCTGGACACCCTCACCAGCGCCCAGCGCGACCGCTTCACCGGCCGCTGCGCCGAGACGATCCTCATCTCCCGCCAGATAGCCGCCGCGGACGACGCCCGCAGCAGGCGCGCCGCCCGCAAGCCCATGACCAACGGCGAGGCCCGCAAGGCCCTCAAGACGGCCAAGCTCACCGCCCGCCGCATCCGCGAGGACGGCGACCCCCTGCACGGCAGCTTCGCCGCCCCCTGCCGCGCGTGCAGCGCGCTCAGCGCCCACTTCGGCGTACGCGTCGTCGATCCCGCGGCGGACGACTGACCCCGCCTCCACCCCCACAGCACCAAGGCAGACCGGCAGGACGGCCCCGCGCCCGACCATGACCTCGACGATCGAAGGGCAGATGCACCCCGACCGCACCGCCTCCACCCATCCCCCGGCGCCACTCGGGCAGGGCGGACCCCCGTCCCGCTTCCCCGCGCCCGTCGACGCCGCGCTGCGCGCCGCCGGCTGGCAGCCCGGACGCTGGGACATAAAACAGGCCGAGTACTGGGCCGACGCCCTGCGCGACCACGCCTCACCGGCCGGCCACCGGCACGCCGTCTTCCCCGCCGCCGTCGAGGCATGGGCCGAGTTCGGCGGCCTCCACGTCACCCCCACCGGACCCGGCCGCCAGGTCGCCCCCACCGCCGTCCACCTCGACCCGCTGCACGGCCTCCACCTGGCCCGCACCCTCGCCGACCTCGGTCGCGCCCTCGACACCGAGGTCAGCCCCCTCGGCACCGAGACCGACACCCAGTCCCTCCTCGCCATCGACGCCGAGGGCCGCGTCTACGCCCTCGACCACACCGGCGACTGGTACCTCGGCCCCGACATCGACCAGGCCCTCTCCGGCCTCGTCACGGGCATCGAACCGGTACGGCTGACGGCGGGCTGAGCCGATACGGCTCCACAGGCCCCAGGGTTACGGCCGTGAGCCCGCCCGGAGTCACGCCCCCTACGCCGCCGGAATCACCGCGGACACCCGGAAACCCCCCGCGTCCGTCGGCCCCGACACGAACACTCCGCCCAGGCCGGTGACCCGCTCCTTCATCCCGACCAGCCCGTTGCCCCCCGACGGCAACCGCGCGGACGAGGCCGAGGCGACCTCCGGCGGCGGCTCGTTCTCCACCTGCATCGCGATCTCCGACACCCGGTGCGCCACCCGCACATACGTCTTCGCGCCCGCCGCATGCTTGTGGACGTTCGTCAACGCCTCCTGGACGACGCGATACGCGGTCTGCTCGATCTCCGCCGCATACAGCCGCGTCTCCCCCTCCACGGACAGATCCACGACCATCCCGGCCGCCGCCGACTGCCCGACCAGCTCCTCCAGTTCGGAGAGGCAGGGGCCCTCGCCCTCGTCGACGGCCCTGGAGGCGGCCACGGCCGCGGCGACCCCGACCGCCGCCAACGGAACAGCGGCGGCCTGCTCCGACGGCCGCCGTACACCGCCGTCCCCACTCCGCAGCACCCCGAGCATCTCCCGCAGCTCGGTCAGCGCCTGCCGCCCCATGTCGCCCACGAGCGCGGCGTTCTTCACGGCCTTCTCGGGATCCTTCCGAGCCACCGCCTGCAAGGCAGCCGCATGCACGACCATCAGACTCACCCGATGCGCCACGACGTCGTGCATCTCCCGGGCGATCCGTGTCCGTTCCTCACCCCGCGCCCACTCCGCGCGCTCCTCCGCGCGCTCGGCGAGCAGCTGCAACTCCCGCTCGAGGCTGTCCGCCCGCTCCCGCAGACTCTCCATCAGCCGCCGCCGGGCGCCCACGTACAGGCCCAGGAGCAGCGGCGGCGCCGTCATCCCGATGGCGATCGTGATCGCGGCGAACGGCACGAACCAGTCGCCGAGCTTCCAGTCCCCGTGCGCCATGTCCTGCTGGACCCGCACGAACATCACGATCAGCATCCCGACCAGCGACATCCCGGCGAGCGAGCCGATGATCCGGCGGGGCAGCTCCGAGGCGGCGAGAGTGTAGAGGCCGACGATGCCCATCAGGTAGCCCATCTGGGCCGGGGTGATGGCGATCGACACCAGCACCACGGCGATGGGCCACTGCCGGCGCACCAGCAGCGCGGAGCCGGCGAGCACGCCGAAGACGACCCCCGCGGCCAACGGGATCCCCGCGTCCCGCGCGAACCGGATCCCCTCGAACGCACACTCCCCCGCGGACGCGGCCGCGAGCCCCACATCCAACGCCGCACTACGCCACCGCTCCCACCACCACGGCCCTCCCCGGCCCGTGGCGTGGTCTTCCCCCGTCGTGGTCATGCCTCCAGCCTACGGGCGCCGACGCCCCGTTTTCCGGTGAGTTTCCGTGACTGGCCTACACCACATTCAGTGACGGACCGAACACGAAACCACCCACTTTCCCTCGAACTGCCGAATCGCACACGGCTCGCCCCCGGAACAGATCATTCCGGCCGGACGACGTGTCCGCGGCCTACCGGGGTTGCCTGGTCATCCACGTCGGCAAGAGCGCTGGCCTATACCGTCGCATCAAGGGCTCCTGGTACGGCATAGTGTTGGGTGCCGACTCAGCGATCTAGCCGAATGTCCGGTTCAGTTGAGTTTGATCCCCCGTGGTGTAATTGGCAGCACTGTGGCTTTTGGTGCCATCTGTCCGGGTTCGAGTCCTGGCGGGGGAGCTCTGCTCGGTTCGGGTCCTGACTGGTGACAGCACTGTCAGGGCCCACTCTCATGTCCCCCACGAAACGCCCCGGTATCCTGCGGATGTCCCCACCCATCCCAAAAGCCGAAGGGCAACCCCGTGAGCGCCATTCGCCCGGCAGCCGTCGTCGTTCTCGCAGCGGGTGAGGGCACCCGTATGAAGTCGGCCACACCCAAGGTCCTGCACGAGCTCTGCGGACGCAGCCTGGTGGGCCATGTGCTGGCCGCCGCCCGTGAGTTGGACCCCGAGAACCTCGTCGTGGTCGTCGGGCACGCGCGGGAGAAGGTCGGCGCCCATCTCGGCGCGATCGACCCCGCCGTACGCACCGCCGTGCAGGAGGAGCAGAACGGCACCGGGCACGCCGTCCGGATCGCCCTGGAGGGACTCGGCGGCAGCGTCGACGGCACCGTCGTGGTCGTCTGCGGCGACACCCCGCTGCTCACCGGCGCCACCCTCCGGCAGCTCGCCGCGGTCCACGCCGCCGACTCGAACGCCGTGACCGTGCTCACCGCCGAGGTCCCGGACGCCACCGGTTACGGCCGGATCGTGCGGGACGAGGCCACGGGTGCCGTCACCGGGATCGTCGAGCACAAGGACGCGACGGAGGCCCAGCGGGCCGTCCGTGAGATCAACTCCGGCGTGTTCGCGTTCGACGGGCAACTGCTCGCCGAGGCGCTGAAGAAGGTGCGGACGGACAACAGCCAGGGCGAGGAGTACCTCACCGACGTGCTGGGGATCCTGCGCGAGGCCGGGCACCGGGTCGGGGCGTCCGTCGCCGGTGACCACCGGGAGATCGCCGGGATCAACAACCGGGTGCAGCTGAGCGAGGCCCGGCGGATCCTGAACGACCGGCTGCTGACCGAGGCGATGCTCGCGGGGGTGACGGTGATCGACCCCGCGACCACCTGGGTCGACGTCACCGTCACCTTCGAGCAGGACGCGGTCGTCCACCCGGGCACCCAGCTGCACGGCTCGACGCACCTGGGCGAGGGCGCCGAGGTCGGCCCCAACTGCCGGCTCACGGACACCAGGGTGGGCGCGGGCGCGCGCGTCGACAACACGGTGGCGTACAGCTCGGAGGTCGGGGCGGGCGCGAGCGTGGGGCCGTACGCCTATCTGCGTCCTGGATCGCGGCTGGGCGTCAAGGGCAAGATCGGTACGTTCGTCGAGACCAAGAACTCCTCGATCGGTGAGGGAACGAAGGTTCCGCATCTGTCGTACGTCGGTGACGCGACCATCGGTGACTTCAGCAACATCGGTGCGGCCAGCGTGTTCGTGAACTACGACGGCGAGAGCAAGCACCACACGACCGTCGGGTCGCACTGCAAGACGGGCTCGGACAATATGTTTGTGGCACCCGTCACGGTCGGGGACGGTGCGTACACCGCCGCGGGGTCCGTGATCACGAAGGACGTGCCCCCCGGTTCGCTGGCCGTGGCCCGTGGTCAGCAGCGGAATATCGAGGGTTGGGTGGCGCGCAAGCGTCCGGGGAGCGCGGCGGCGAAGGCCGCGGAGGCGGCGTCCCAGCAGGTCGAGAGCGAAGGCTGACCGGAAACGGGTGCGCCAAACACGGCGTACCGTGATAAGTGCACACCCAGTTGAGACACCTCTGAGGAGACAGCTGTGACCGGGATCAAGACGACCGGCGAGAAGAAGATGATGTTCTTCTCCGGCCGCGCCCACCCCGAGCTTGCCGAGGAGGTCGCCCAGCAGCTGGGTGTCGGGGTCGTCCCGACGAAGGCCTTCGACTTCGCGAACGGTGAGATCTACGTCCGTTACCAGGAGTCGGCGCGTGGCGCGGACTGCTTCGTGATCCAGAGCCACACGGCTCCGATCAACCAGTGGATCATGGAGCAGCTGATCATGATCGACGCGCTGAAGCGTGCTTCGGCCCGGTCGATCACCGTGATCGTGCCGTTCTACGGCTATGCCCGGCAGGACAAGAAGCACCGTGGCCGTGAGCCGATCTCGGCCCGGCTGATCGCCGATCTGATGAAGACGGCGGGCGCGGACCGGATCCTGACGGTGGACCTGCACACGGACCAGATCCAGGGCTTCTTCGACGGCCCCGTCGACCACCTCTTCGCGCTTCCGCTGCTCGCGGACTACGTGGGCCGCAAGGTCGACCGGGACAAGCTGACCGTGGTCTCGCCGGACGCCGGCCGGGTGCGGGTGGCGGACCGCTGGTGCGACCGGCTGGGCGCGCCCCTGGCGATCGTGCACAAGCGGCGCGACAAGGACGTGGCGAACCAGGTGACCGTCCACGAGGTCGTGGGTGAGGTCAAGGGCCGGGTCTGTGTGCTCGTCGACGACATGATCGACACCGGTGGCACGATCTGCGCCGCTGCAGACGCGCTGTTCGCGCACGGTGCGGAGGACGTCATCGTGACGGCGACGCACGGTGTGCTGTCGGGTCCGGCCGCGGACCGTCTGAAGAACTCCCGGGTGAGCGAGTTCGTGTTCACGAACACGCTGCCGACGCCGGGTGAGCTGGGCGGGGACCTGGACAAGATCACGGTGCTGTCGATCGCGCCGACGATCGCGAGCGCGGTGCGCGAGGTGTTCGAGGACGGTTCGGTGACGAGCCTCTTCGACGAGCAGTAAGCCGTATCACGGTTGATCGATTTTCGCGTGGCCTCCCTCGCTGAGTAGACTGTCCCAGTTGCTCGGCGAGGGAGGCCACGCCTCCGTTATCGACGCGCTCTTCGTAGCAGGCCGTTCGTGGCCGGGTGACCACGTCCGATCTATTTCTACGAGGAGTGATCATGTCCGAGGTCAAGATCTCCGCCGAGACCCGTTCCGAGTTCGGCAAGGGTGCCGCCCGCCGTATCCGCCGTGACGCCAAGGTTCCCGGTGTGCTGTACGGCCACGGTTCCGACCCGCTGCACGTGACCCTGCCGGGCCACGACCTGCTGCTCGCCCTGCGTACGCCGAACGTCCTGATCTCCCTGGACATCGACGGCAAGACCAACGAGCTGGCGATCCCGAAGGCCGTCCAGCGTGACGCGGTCAAGGGTCACCTGGAGCACGTCGACCTGCTGCTGGTCAAGCGTGGCGAGAAGGTCACGGTCGAGGTCCCGGTGCACGCCGAGGGCGAGCTGGCCCCGGGTGGTTACCTGCTGGAGCACGTTCTGAACGCGCTGCCGGTCGAGGCCGAGGCCACCCACATCCCCCAGGCCGTCACGGTCTCCATCGAGGGCCTGGAGGCCGGTGCCTCCGTCCTCGCCAAGGACATCAAGCTCCCGAACGGCACCACGCTGGCCGTCGACGGGGACGCCGTCGTGCTCCAGGTCCTGGCCGCGCAGGCCGAGGAGGCCGCCGAGGGCGAGGAGACCGCGGGCGAGGACGTCGCCGAGGCCTGATCCTCACCTCTCGCCGTTTCGTCAGCCGCTGTTCCCTCACGGGGCAGCGGCTGACGCGTATGAAGGAGACATGCACGTGACGACCGACGCCAACGCCCCGTGGCTGATCGTGGGCCTGGGCAATCCGGGGCCCGAGTACGCCATGAACCGGCACAACGTGGGGTTCATGGTGGCCGATCTGCTGGCCGAGCGGATCGGGGGGAGGTTCAAGCGGGCCGGGAAGGCGCAGGCGCAGGTCGTCGAGGGGCGGATCGGGCCGCCGGGACCGCTCAACCGGCGGGTGATCCTGGCGAAGCCGATGTCGTTCATGAACCTGTCGGGCGGGCCGGTGAACGCGCTCAAGGACTTCTACAAGGTCCCGGTGGCGAACATCGTCGCCGTGCACGACGAGTTGGACATCGACTACGGCGTCCTGCGTCTCAAGCTCGGTGGCGGGGACAACGGGCACAACGGGCTGAAGTCGATGACGAAGGCGTTCTCGGCGGAGTACCACCGGGTGCGGTTCGGGATCGGGCGCCCTCCCGGTCGTATGCAGGTCGCCGACTTCGTGCTGAAGGACTTCTCCGCCGCCGAACGCAAGGAGCTGGACTACTTCGTGGACCGGGCGGCGGACGCGGTGGAGTGTCTGGTGATCGAGGGGCTGGAGCGGGCACAGGGCACGTACAACTCCTGACCGCAAAGCCCGTACAACTGGCGACTTGTCCGGCACCGGAGTTGACCGATCGTGCGGGCATGGCCAATGATCCCCGCCATGCCCGCAGCCACCGCTTCCCGTCAGGTCTCCGTCACCGCGCTGCGGTTCGGGCGGATCGCGGCGATGGGTACCGTCGCGGCGCTGATCCTGATCGCCGGGGTGTGGGCGTCCTGGCGGACCGCGCCGTACGTGATGCTGACGAAGGGGCGGGAGACCGGCACGATCGAGGTGGCGCGGTGCGGGGCGGACACCTGCACGGGTCCGTACACGCCGGTCTCGGAGGGGGCGTCGGGCCGGGACCATGTCGTCATCGACCGGACGGTCGCGGTGAAGAAGGGGCGGACGTACACCGTGGTCGTCATGCCCGGGAGCGACGAGGTGGTCCGCTCGGGCCCGGCCGGGATCCTGTACTCGTGGGTGCCGCTGGGCGGTGCGCTGCTGCTGGCGTCGGTGGTGGTGGCCGGCGGGCTGCGGCGGACGCGGGCCGCGTGGGTCATGGCCGGGACCGGGATCGCACTGCTCACGGCAGCTTTCGTGACGATCTGACGGTTTCCCCTGTTCTCCCCTTTGTGGAGAGTCTGTGTGTTGCCTGTTCGTGATTGACCGTAGGTCAGTGATGGCTGGAAGCTGAGCCGCCCCCTCCACATCTTCCCGTCCGTAACTCGAAGATGGACTGCCCCATGCGTACCCTCACCCGTGCCGGCGCCCTGTCCGCCGTCGCCGCGGCCGCGCTGTTCACCGCGCCCGTCGCCGCCCACGCCACCGCTCCCGGAGACAACGGGACCGTCAAGATCCACGATGCCAGGACCGGCGAGGAGCTCAGGCGGAACGAACCGCACGTCTGCACGTTCTACCTGGACGCCTTCGGTTTCGACGCCGTCCAGCAGGTCGGCTGGCACATCGAGGCCTGGGCCCCGACCGCCGGCACCAAGGGCGCGACCGTGAAGTCCGGGGACATCGTCCTGGACGCCCAGGGGCACGGCCGTACCGAGGACCTGTCGCTGCCCGACGGTCACTACAAGCTGTTCTGGAACTTCGCAGGCGAGAAGGGCGCCGCCAAGCACAAGGTGTTCTGGACTGACTGCGGGAAGGACGACTCGAAGGGCGGCGGTGGTACGACGTCCACCTCGGCGCCGTCCGCGTCGGCCTCCGTGTCCGCCTCGCCCGACTCCCCCACCGCGTCGCCGAGTTCGGCCGCGGGCGGGGCTCCGGCCGCGTCGCCCTCCGCGCAGGGCGGTGACTCCGGCGACCTCGCCGAGACCGGGAACGGCGCGCCCGTCGGTCTGCTCTCGGGGCTCGCGGCGACGCTGGTCGCCGGGGGCGGTTACCTCCTGGCCAGGCGGCGCCGGGGCTGACGTACACAAGGCGGAGAAGAAAGGTGCCCCCGAGCCCGTACAAGGCTCGGGGGCACCCCCGGTTGCACGTCCGTCAGCCGGTGTTGCGCAGGCCCGCCGCGACGCCGTTGACCGTGAGGAGCAGGGCGCGGGCGAGCAGCGGGTCGGGGGTCTCGCCCGCGGCCGCAGCGTCGCGCTGGCGCTTGAGGAGGGTCACCTGGAGGTAGGAGATCGGGTCCAGGTAGGCGTCCCGGATGGCGAAGGTCTGCTTCAACACGGGGGTGGCGTCGAGGAGTTCGGACTCACCGGTGACCCGGAGGACCTCGCGCACGGTCAGTTCGTGCTCGGCGCGGATGGTGTCGAAGACGTGCTTCAGCTCGTCCGGGACGAGGGTGTCGACGTAGTGGGCGGCGATCCGCAGGTCGGTCTTGGCGAGGGTCATCTCGACGTTGGAGACGAAGTTGCGGAAGAAGTGCCACTGTTCGTGCATCTCGTCGAGCACGGTGTCGAGGCCCGCCTCGCGCAGCGCCTTGAGGCCGGAGCCGACGCCGTACCAGCCGGGGACGATCTGCCGGGACTGGGTCCAGCCGAACACCCACGGGATGGCGCGCAGTCCGTCGAGGGAGACGCCGGAGCCGGGGCGGCGGGAGGGCCGCGAGCCGAGGTGCAGGTCGGCGAGCTGGTCCACCGGCGTCGACGCGAGGAAGTAGGTCGGCAGGTCCGGGTCCTCGACGAGCCTGCGGTAGGCGGCGTGGGCGGCGTCCGACACGACGTCCATCGCCGCGTCCCAGCGGGCCAGGGCCTCGTCGGACTGGCGCGGGGCGGTGTGCAGGGCGGAGGCCTGGAGGGTGGCGGCGACCGTCAGTTCCAGGTTCTCGCGGGCCAGGGACGGCACGAGGTACTTGTCGGAGATGACCTCGCCCTGCTCGGTCACCTTGATCTCGCCCTCCAGGGTGCCCCAGGGCTGGGCGAGGATCGCGTCGTGGGACGGACCGCCACCGCGGCCCACCGTGCCGCCACGGCCGTGGAACAACCGCAGCCGTACGCCGTACCGGTGGGCGACGTCACGCAGCCGCCGCTGGGCGCGGTGGATCTCCCACTGGGAGGTGGTGATGCCGCCGAACTTCGACGAGTCCGAGTAGCCGAGCATGACCTCCTGGACGTCTCCGCGCAGCGCGACCAGGCGCCGGTAGGACGGGTCGGAGAGCATGTCCTCCAGGATGGTGTCGGCGGCCTTGAGCTCGTCCGTGGTCTCCAGGAGCGGCACGATGCCGATCTTCGCCCAGCCGGCGTGCAGGTCGATCAGACCGGCCTCGCGGGCGAGGACGGCGGCGGCGAAGACGTCGTCCGCGCCCTGGCACATCGAGATGATGTACGACTCGACGACCTCGGGCCCGAAGACCGCGAGGGCCTTCTTGACCGTCTCGAACACGCCGAGGGTCTTGGCGCCGGCCGCGTCCACGGGCGCCGGGGTGGGCGCCAGCGGCCGCCGCGACCTGAGCTCCTTCGCGAGCAGCTTGGAGCGGTACTCGCGAGGCATGTCCGTGTACCGCCAGGACTCCTCGCCGAGCCGGTCGAAGAGCTGGCCGAGGGCGTGGTGGTGGGCGTCCGCGTGCTCGCGCACGTCCATGGTGGCGAGCTGGAGGCCGAAGGCGGCGAGGGTGCGGATGGTGCGGTCCAGGCGGCCGTCGGCGAAGAGGCCGCCGCGGTGTTCGCGCAGGGAGGTCTGGATGAGCGTGAGGTCGGCGAGCAGTTCGGCGGTGCCGAGGTAGTCGTGGCCGGCCTCGTGCGGGATGCCCCTGGCCAGGCGCTGCTTGGTGTTCTCCAGCTTCTGCCGGATGCAGGTGGCCTTGAGCCGGTAGGGCTCCTCGGCGTTGAGGCGCTTGTAGCGGGGGCTGATCTCGGGCAGGCGCTCCAGGTCGGCCTGGAGCGAGTCGAGGAGCTCCTGGGTCGCGCCGGTGTAGCGGATGGAGTTCGACAGGAAGCCGCGCAGCTCGTCGACCATGTCGAGGGCGTCGTTGATGCCGTGCTCGTGCTGGAGGATCAGGACGTCCCAGGTGACCTGGGGGGTGACGTTCGGGTTGCCGTCGCGGTCGCCGCCGATCCAGGTGCCGAAGGTGAGCGGGCGGGTGTCGTCGGGCAGCCTGACGCCGACGCGCTCCAGCTCGGCGGTGAGGTCCTCCAGGACGTCGCCGACGGCGCCGGCGTGCAGCTCGTCCAGGTAGTAGATGGCGTTGCGGGCCTCGTCGGCGGGCTCGGGGCGTACGACGCGCAGCTCGTCGGTCTGCCAGACGAGGTCGATGTTCTCGGCCAGGCGGGTGTCGTAGCGGCGCCGGTCGGACTCGATGACCGGGGTCTCCAGGAGCGTGGCGATGCGCCTCAGCTTGTTGAGGACCGAGCGGCGGGCGGCCTCGGTGGGATGCGCGGTGAACACCGGCCGGACGTTGAGGTGGGCGACCGTCTGGCGGAGGTGCTCGGGGTCGGCGTCCTTGAGGCGGTCGGCGGTGCGGGCCAGCAGACCGCCCTCGGCGGCGCGCCGGGCGCGCAGCTCGCGGCCGCGGTGGACCTGCTCGGTGACGTTGGCGAGGTGGAAGTAGGTGGAGAAGGCGCGGACCAGCTTGGCGGCGGTCTCCAGTTCGGTGCCGCGCAGCAGTTCGGCGGCGGCCTCTCCGTCCTCGCGGGTCAGGCGGCGCACCTTCTCGACGAGCTCCAGCAGCTCGGGGCCCTCCTGCCGGACGAGGGTCTCGCCCAGGAGGTCACCCAGCCGGCGGATGTCGGCGCGCAGCTCGGGGCTGGTCGACGCGGTGTTCGAAGTCAGGTCGTCGGCACTGCTCACAGGTGCGGCTCCTTGCAGTGTTGAAGCTCGTCCGGCAGGGGAACCCGGCTGCTCCGGGCCGCGCGACGGCTGCCGCATACGGCCCTGACATCCGGGAAGGAATCAGAGCGGACCGCGCTGTCCGACCGAATCCAAGGATAGGTGTCCATGCGGACGCGCAGACTCTCGGGCTCTTGCCGCCGGTCGGCGCACTGCCATACTTACGACGCCGTAGGTTACGGAACCGTAGGGACCGTTGTAACGGAACCTGGGCACGGTTCCCCTGCCACCCGGCACCAGTCTCAAACTTCGACCCCACAGGGGACGCCCCATGACCACAACTTCCGATGTGATCGACGACGCCCCGAAGGCGCACAACGACACCCCGCCCACCTGGGGAACCCTCGGCGGCGAGAAAAAGGGGTCCGTCGAGCAGTCCGCCCTTCTCCTCTTCATCGTCGTCCCCTTCCTGGCGCTCCTCACGGCGGTCCCGCTTGCCTGGGGCTGGGGCGTGAGCTGGCTCGACCTCGGCCTGCTGGTCTTCTTCTACTTCCTCGGCTGCCACGGCGTGACGATCGGCTTCCACCGCTACTTCACCCACGGCTCCTTCAAGGCGAAGCGCCCGCTGCGGATCGCGCTCGCCGTCGCCGGCTCGCTGGCGGTGGAGGGCCCGCTGATCCGCTGGGTCGCCGACCACCGCAAGCACCACAAGTTCTCCGACGCGGAGGGCGACCCGCACTCCCCGTGGCGCTTCGGCGAGACCCTTCCGGCGCTGATGAAGGGCCTGTGGTGGGCGCACATCGGCTGGATGTTCGACGAGGAGCGCACCCCGCAGGACAAGTACGCCCCGGACCTGATCAAGGACCCGGCGATCCGGGCGATCTCCCGGCAGTTCATCTACTGGACGATGCTCTCCCTCGCCCTGCCCGCGCTGATCGGCGGTCTGGTCACGATGTCCTGGTGGGGCGCGTTCACCGGCTTCTTCTGGGGGTCGCTCGTACGGGTGGCGCTGCTGCACCACGTCACCTGGTCGATCAACTCGATCTGCCACGCGGTCGGCAAGCGGCCGTTCAAGTCGCGCGACCGCTCGGGCAACGTGTGGTGGCTGGCCGTGCTGTCCTGCGGCGAGTCCTGGCACAACCTGCACCACGCCGACCCGACCTCGGCGCGGCACGGTGTGATGCGCGGTCAGGTGGACTCCTCGGCGCGGATCATCCGCTGGTGCGAGCAGCTGGGCTGGGCGTACGACGTGCGCTGGCCGTCACGCTCGCGTATCGATTCGCGCCGTAACACCGGCCAAGAGGGCTCTCGGCGCCGGAAGGAGACGGCCGAGGCGGCATGATTGACGGCGTGGCGACCGATCCGAGCAGCACCCCGAGCCCAGAGAAGCCGCGGCGAGCGCGTCGCACCCGGATGACGGGCGCCGAGCGACGGGCGCAGCTGCTGGAGATCGGTCGCACCCTGTTCGCCGCGAAGGGCTTCGAGGCCACGTCGGTCGAGGAGATCGCGGCGAAGGCCGGGGTCTCCAAGCCGGTGGTGTACGAGCACTTCGGCGGCAAGGAGGGGCTGTACGCGGTGGTGGTGGACCGCGAGATGCGGCGCCTCCTCGACATGGTGACCAGCTCGCTGACCGCCGGCCACCCCCGTGAGCTCTGCGAACAGGCGGCCTTCGCCCTCCTCGACTACATCGAGGAGTACACGGACGGCTTCCGCATCCTGGTCCGCGACTCCCCCATCCCGCAGTCCACGGGCTCCTTCGCGTCGCTGATCTCGGACATCGCCACCCAGGTGGAGGACATCCTGGGCCGCGAGTTCAAGAGCCGCGGCTTCGACCCGAAGCTGGCCCCCCTCTACGCCCAGGCCCTGGTCGGCATGGTCGCCCTGACCGGCCAGTGGTGGCTGGACGTGCGCCGCCCGAGGAAGGCGGAGGTCGCCGCCCATCTGGTGAACCTGGCCTGGCACGGCCTGGACGGCCTGGAGGCCAAGCCGCACCTGATAGGGCGCCGCAAGGCCTAGGCCCGCGGTTCCAGGAACTCCAGCCGGTTGCCCACGGGGTCCTCGGAGTAGAAGCGCCGGTGGCCCGGGAGGTCGTCGTCCCAGGTGACGCTCGCTCCCCCGGCCTCCAGCCTGGAGGCGTACGCCTCGATCCCGGTGACCCGCAGCCCCGGATGCGCCTTCTTCGCGGGCCTGAAGTCCTTCTCCACCCCCAGGTGCAGCTGCACCTGCCCCGCCCGGAACCAGCACCCGCCCCGCGCAGCGAGCACCGGTGGCTTGGGGATCTCCGTCATGCCGAGGACGTCGGCGTAGTAGGCGCGCAACAGGTCCTCGCAGCCCGGCGGTGCCGCCAGCTGGACATGATCGACGACGGTCAGCATCAGGCCTCCTTGCGGGCCACGGCGAAGATCCGGCGGAACGGGAAGGGCGTGCCGTGGGCGGTCGCCGGATAGGCCTCGCGCAGGGCCGCCCGGTACTCGGCGACGAACTCCTCCCGGGCCGCCGGGTCTTCGGCGAGGGCGGTGAGGACCGGCCGCAGTCCCGTCCCCTTCACCCAGTCAAGGACCGGGTCCTCGCCGGTCAGGAGATGGACGTACGTGGTCTCCCAGACGTCCGCCTCGCAGCCGAGCGCGGTCAGCCTCTCCAGGTAGGTCTCCGGTGCGAGCACCGCGTCGTCGTGCCGGAGGGTCTCGGCGAGGCGGTCCTTCCAGCGGGCGGAGTGGGCGAGTTCGCGCATCAACCGGTGGCTGGGGGCGGAGAAGTTGCCGGGCACCTGGAAGGCGAAGGTCCCGCCGGGGACCAGCCCGTCGATCCAGTCGGCGAAACGCTCCACGTGCCCCGGCACCCACTGGAGCGTGGCGTTGCTGACGATCAGGTCGTACGGCCGCGGCGGCGCCCAGGTGCGGACGTCGGCGTAGGAGAAGTCCAGGCGTCCGCCGCCCGGCGTCTCTCCCTCGTGCTCCACCAGCGCCTGGTCGAGCATCTCGGGCGAGTTGTCGTACCCGGTGATGTGCGCGGTGGGCCAGCGGTCGGCGAGCAGCACGGTGACGTTGCCCGGGCCGCAGCCGAGGTCGGCGACCGCGGGTTGCGCGGAGGGCAGGTCGGGGACGCGGGCCAGGAGGTCGACGAAGGGGCGGGCGCGGTGGCCGGCGTGCCGGAGGTACTGGGCGGGGTCCCAGGTGGGCGTCTTCATACCGTCCACCTTCCCCGGAAATTTATCTTGATGTCAAGAGACTCGACATCAAGAGACTTCACGTCGACACAACCACTACACTGATCGTCATGGAGGACGAGGTCGATCGACTGGTCGCAGCATGGCGCCGGGAGCGTCCGGACCTCGACGTGGAACCGCTCGAGGTGCTCAGCCGGGTGAGCCGGCTGGCCCGGCACCTGGACCGGGCACGCCGGCTGGCCTTCGCCGAGCACAGCCTGGAGCCCTGGGAGTTCGACGTGCTGACCGCACTGAGGCGCGCGGGCACGCCGTACCAGCTCTCGCCGGGGCAGCTGCTGACGCAGACCCTGGTCACCTCGGGCACGATGACGAACCGCATCGACCGCTTGGCCAAGAAGGGCCTGGTGGAGCGGTTGCCCGACCCCAGCGACCGGCGCGGGGTGCTGGTGCGGCTGTCCGACGAGGGCCGGGACCGCGCGGACCAGGCCCTGGCCGGACTCCTGGACCAGGAGCGCGCGATCCTCGCCGAGCTCTCCCGGGCCCAGCGCGGCGAACTCGCCGGTCTGCTACGCCAGCTGACCGCCCCGTTCGACAACATCCCCGGCTAGGTCCACGGGTCCGACGCCCGCCCGGCGCGCGAGCGCGACCGCGGCCAGGGTGGAGTGGACGCCCAGTTTGCCGAGGACGTTCTGCATATGGGTGCGGACGGTGTGTGGGGACAGGAACAGGCGCTCGGCGACGGCCTTGCGCCCCAGCCCCGCCACCATGCAACGGAGCACCTCCCGCTCCCGCGGGGTCAGCGACTCCACGAGCCGTTCGCTCTCGGTGCGGTGCTTGCGCGCGGCCGTCAACTCCCGCAGGACGCCCGTGAGGAGAGCCGGCGGCAGATGGGTCTCGTCGCGCAGGACCCCTCGTATGACATTGAGCAGCCGGGACAGCGAGCAGTCCTTGGCGACCCAGCCGGAGGCCCCGGCCTGCAGGGCGAGCGCGGCCCGGCGCGGGTCGTCCTTCTCGGCGAGTACGACGATCCGTACGCCCGGCTGCGCGGTGCGCACCCCGGCGACCAGCGAGATCCCGTCGACCAGCCCGTCCTCGTTGTTGTCCTGGACCGGCACGGCGGGGCGTACGCCCGGCACGTTGCCGCCCAGGTCGGAGTCGACCAGCAGTACGTCGAAACGGCGCCCCTCGGCGGCCGCCCGCTCCAGACTGCGCAGCGCGGCGGGACCGCTGCCTGCGGCGGAGACGTCGACGTCGGGCTCGGCCGCCAGGGCGGCGGCGAGCGACTCGGCGAAGATGCGGTGGTCGTCGACGACCAGCACTCGGATGCGAACCACGAAACCCCCTTCCCCGATGCTCCTTGAGGAGCAGGGGATACCCCTTCGTCGGGAGACGGTACGGGTGCAGGTACGACACCCGAAGCGCGATGGCCCGGCATGGCCGCCGCCATGCGGAATCTGTTACCCCCACTTCGGGCGTCGTACCCGACTGTCTCGCCCCCTGATCAACACCGGCCCCCACCGGTGCTGTTCATCAGGGTACGGCCGGGGGCGGGGAGCGGAAGGTAATTTGCAGAACTGGCTGTCCGGCGCGTTTATGGTGAGCCGCATGTTTCGTCTTGAGACAGAAGTCGACAAGGCCCGGCGCGATCTTCTCCGAATGCGGCTGCGGGACACCAACACGGCGGCCTCGCCCGTGCTCCGCGCCCTGCGCGGAACCCCAGGTGAACGGGAACTTCCGCTCCATGTCTGGGCGTTGGCGGAGGGCGGCGAACTGGCGGGCGGGCTCGTCGGCCACACCTGGACGAGCTGGCTGCACGTCAGCTATCTGTGGGTGGACGAGAGGCACCGGGGCACCCGGCTGGGTTCGCAACTGCTCGCGGAGGCGGAGCGGATCGCGCGCGGCGAGCGCGGCTGCGACCGGTCCCGGGTGGAGACCTGGGACTTCCAGGCGCCGGGGTTCTACCGGAAGCAGGGGTACGAGGTGGTGTGCGTGATCCCCGACTATCCGCCGGGGATCACCGAGTACACGTTGACCAAGCGGCTCAGCTGAGCCGGCGCGCCCCCGCCGAGGGCACCGCCTCGAAGGTGCGCGGGGCGGTGAAGCCCGCCGCCGCGAAGGCCTCCTCGACCGCCTTCGTGATCGTGTCCACGTCGGCCGCCTCGGCCAGCACGATCGCCGAGCCGCCGAAGCCGCCACCGGTCATCCGGGCGCCCAGGGCGCCGGCGGCGAGGGCGGTGTCGACGACCAGGTCCAGCTCCGGGCAGGAGATGCGGAAGTCGTCGCGCAGCGAGGCGTGACCGGCGATCAGCACCGGGCCGATCGCGCGGGTCTCGCCCGACTCCAGCAGGGCGACGACCTTCTCCACCCGCTCGTCCTCGGTGACGACGTGCCGGACCAGCCGGACCGCCTCCTCGTCGTCGCCGAGCCGGGCCAGGGCCTCGTCGAGCCCGTCGTACGGCACATCCCGCAGTGCGTCGACGCCCAGCAGCGCCGCACCCCGCTCGCAGCCCGCCCGGCGCTTGCCGTACTCGCCGTCGCTGTGGGCGTGCTTGACCTGGGTGTCGACCACCAGCAGGCGCATGCCCTCGGCGGCCAGGTCGAAGGGGATCTGCTTCTGGGAGAGGTCCCGGGTGTCGAGGAAGAGGGCGTGGCCCTGCTCGCAGCACGCGGAGGCCGTCTGGTCCATGATCCCGGTGGGGGCGCCCACGTAGACGTTCTCGGCGCGCTGACACAGGCGGGCCAACTGCCAGCGCTGGAGCCCCAGTTCGTACAGGTCGTTGAGCGCCAGGGCGATCACGACCTCCAGCGCGGCCGAGGAGGACAGGCCCGCGCCCGACGGGACCGTCGAGGTGAGGTGGACGTCGGCACCGGTGACCTGGTGGCCGGCCTCGCGCAACGCCCAGACCACGCCCGAGGGGTACGCCGTCCAGTTACGGTCGGACTCCGGGGCGAGGTCGTCCAGGCGCAGCTCGACGACGCCACCCTCGACGTCCGCCGAGTGCAGGCGCAGGATCCCGTCCGCGCGCCGGGAGACGGCCGCGACGGCGGTGTGCGGCAGCGCGAAGGGCATCACGAAGCCGTCGTTGTAGTCGGTGTGCTCACCGATGAGGTTGACGCGGCCCGGCGCCGACCAGACGCCCTCGGGCTCGGTCCCGTAGAGCTCCACGAAACCGCGCTGCACCTGCTCCACTACTGCTCCCTTGCGATGTTCTGCGCGAACTCCCACGCGTCCGCGACGATCCCCGCGAGGTCCGCGCGGGACGGGTTCCAGCCCAGCTTCTCGCGGGCGTTCTGGGCGGAGGCCACCAGGACCGCCGGGTCGCCGCCGCGGCGCGGGGCCACGACCTCGGGGATCGGGTGCCCGGTGACCTGGCGGACGGTCTCGACGACCTGGCGGACGGAGAAGCCCTCGCCGTTGCCGAGGTTGCAGATCAGGTGCTCGCCCGGGGTGGCGGCCGCCACGGCGAGCAGGTGGGCCTCGGCCAGGTCCGCGACGTGGATGTAGTCGCGGACGCAGGTGCCGTCCGGCGTCGGGTAGTCGTCGCCGTACACCGAGATGGCCTCGCGCCTGCCCTGGGCGACCTGGAGGACCAGCGGGATGAGGTGCGACTCGGGGTCGTGCCGCTCGCCCTGGGCGCCGTACGCGCCGGCCACGTTGAAGTAGCGCAGGGAGACCGCGCCCAGGCCGTGGGCGGCCGCCTCGCCGGTGATCATGTGGTCGACGGCGAGCTTGGTGGCGCCGTACGGGTTGGTGGGGGCCGTCTGGGCGGTCTCGACGATCGGGACCTCCTTCGGCTCGCCGTACGTGGCGGCCGTGGAGGAGAAGACGAGCTTGCGGACGCCGGCCTCGCGCATCGCGGCGAGCAGCGCCATGGTGCCGCCGACGTTGTTGTCCCAGTACTTCTCGGGCTTGACGACGGACTCGCCGACCTGGGACGAGGCGGCGAAGTGCAGGACCGCCTCGAAGGAGGCGTCCAGCCACTTCGCGGCGTCGCGGATGTCGCCCTCGATGAAGGCCGCGCCGGACGGCACGCCCTCACGGAAGCCGGTGGAGAGGTTGTCGAGCACGACGACCTCGTGGCCCGCCTCCAGCAGGTGCTGGGCCACCACACTGCCGACGTAACCCGCGCCACCCGTCACCAGGTACTTCATCAACTCGCTACCTCTCGCAGTCGCTCGGCCGCGGCCTCCGGCCGGATGTCGTTGATGAACACGCTCATGCCGGACTCGGAACCCGCGAGGAACTTCAGCTTGCCGGAGGTCCGTCGGATGGTGAAAAGCTCGAGGTGGAGCGCGAAGTCGTCACGGTTGACGCCGTCGAACTCCTCCAGCGCGCCGAACGGGGCCTGGTGCCAGGCCGCGATGTACGGCGTCGAGGGCTCGTGCTCACCGAAGATCCGGTCGAAGCGCCTCAAGAGTTCCAGATAGACCTTGGGGAACTCTGTGCGCGCGCCCTCGTCGAGCCCGAGCAGATCCGGTACCCGGCGCTTCGGATACAGGTGGACCTCGTACGGCCAGTGCGCGGAGTACGGCACGAAGGCGACCCAGTGTTCACCCTCCAGGACGACCCGCTCACCGGCGAGTTCGCTCTCCAGGACGGCGTCGAACAGGTTCTCGCCCCCGGTCGCCTCCTTGTGGGCCGCGAGTGAACGCAGCATCAGCGCGGTGCGCGGGGTGGTGAACGGGTACGCGTAGATCTGGCCGTGCGGATGACCGAGCGTCACGCCGATCTCCGCGCCGCGGTTCTCGAAGCAGAACACCTGCTGCACGGAGGGGAGATGCGACAGCTCCGAGGTGCGGTCCGTCCACGCCTCCAGGACCAGCCCGGCCTGCTCCTCGGTGAGGTCGGCGAAGGAGGCGTTGTGGTCGGAGGTGAAGCAGACCACCTCACAGCGGCCGGAGTCGCCGGCCAGCGAGGGGAAACGGTTCTCGAAGACCACGACGTCGTACGACGAGTCCGGGATCTCGCTGAGCCGGTCGCCCTCGGAGGGGCACAGCGGACACTCGTCGGCCGGCGGATGGTAGGTGCGGCCCTGGCGGTGCGAGGCGATCGCCACCGAGTCGCCGAGCAGCGGGTCACGGCGGATCTCGGAGGTCGTGACGGTCCGCTCCAGCGGCCGCCGGTCCACCGCGTCCCGCACGTTGTCGTCGCGCAGGTCGTAGTAGATGAGCTCGCGACCGTCGGCCAGCCGGGTCGAGGTCTTCTTCACTGCGACTCCCTATTCGAGCCACTCAATCATCAAACAGAACCGAACACATCGAAACACAACGCACCACCAGCGTCAACGTTGCAATCAAACAAAGGACACCAGCCGACGTGTTGAATAACCAGGTGCATATCCCCCCATACCTGGCAGCCGAGCTCCGACTCCCCACGAACGGGCTCGACTACACGATCCTCGGCATCTACTTCGCCGTAGTCCTGGGCATCGGTTTCGCGGCCCGCCGCTCCGTGAAGACCAGCCTCGACTTCTTCCTCTCCGGGCGCTCACTGCCCGCCTGGATCACCGGTCTGGCGTTCATCTCCGCCAACCTGGCCGCCACCGAGATCCTGGGCATGGCCGCCAACAGCGCGCAGTACGGCGCGTACACCGTGCACTGGTACTGGATCGGCGCCATCCCGGCCATGGTCTTCCTCGGCCTGGTGATGATGCCCTTCTACTACGGCAGCAAGGTGCGGTCCGTGCCCGAGATGCTGCTGCTGCGCTTCGACAAGTGGGCACACCTGCTGAGTTCGTTCCTGTTCGCCTTCGCTGCCGTTCTGATCGCCGGTGTGAACCTGTACGCGCTCGCCATCGTGGTCGAGGCGCTGCTGGGCTGGCCGCAGTGGGTGGCGATCCTGGTCGCCGGGGCCTTCGTGCTGGCGTACATCACGCTCGGCGGTCTCTCCTCGGCGATCTACAACGAGGTGCTCCAGTTCTTCGTGATCCTGGCCGCCCTCATCCCGATCGTGGTGCTGGGCCTGAAGAAGGTGGGCGGCTGGGGCGGCCTGACCGACAAGCTGACGGTGACCCACGGCTCGGACTTCACCACCGCGTGGGGCGGCACCGGCATCGGCAGCGCCAACCCGCTCGGCGCGAACTGGCTGACCATCGTGCTCGGCCTCGGGTTCGTGCTGTCCTTCGGGTACTGGACGACCAACTTCGCCGAGGTGCAGCGGGCGCTGTCCGCGAAGAACCTCTCCGCGGGGCAGCGGACGCCGCTGATCGCCGCGTACCCGAAGATCTTCATCGTCTTCCTGGTGATGATCCCGGGGCTGGTCGCCGCGGCGGTCGTGCCGGGCTTCGGCACGCCCGAGTCGGACTACCAGTACAACGACGCGATTCCCTACCTCATGCAGGAGCTGCTGCCGAACGGCGTGCTGGGCATCGCGGTGACCGGGCTGCTCGCGGCCTTCATGGCCGGGATGGCGGCCAACGTGTCGTCCTTCAACACGGTGTTCACCAACGACATCTGGGGCCGGTACGTGGTGAAGGGGCGGGAGGACGGGTACTACGTCCGCTTCGGGCGGCTGATCACGGTGATCGGCGTCGCGGCCTCGGTGGGCACGGCGTTCCTCGCCTCGTCCTTCTCGAACATCATGAGCTACCTCCAGACGCTGTTCTCCTTCTTCAACGTGCCGATGTTCGTGGTCTTCATCGTCGGCATGTTCTGGAAGCGGGCGTCCGCGAAGTCCGGCTTCTGGGGGCTGCTCGCGGGCACGGTGACGGCGATGGTCAACTACTTCGTCCTCTACAAGCACGACATCATCGACATCCCCACCGACCAGGGCGCCAACTTCGTCTCCGCGATCGCCGGGTTCGTGGCGGGTGCGGTGGTCATGGTGATCGTCTCGCTCTTCACCAGGCCGAAGCCGGCGGAGGAGCTCCAGGGTCTGGTGTACGGCACCCGGTCGCCCGGTATGGAGGAGCCGCCCGGCGAGGGCGACGACGCGTGGTACCGGCGGCCTGCGCTGCTGGGCTGGGGGGCGATCGTCCTCGCGGCCGCCTGCTACATCCCGTTCTCGTTCTGAGCGCACACTGAAAGGGAGGTGACGAGACCATGTCCGACTACTCCGAGCGTGATGTCCAGCGCGAGGTCAGTGAGCTTCAGGCCAAGTCCGCGACCGCGGCACGGATCTTCGATCTGCGGCGGATCATCGGCGGGCTGTTCGTGCTGTACGGGCTGATCGTCGGGATCACGGGGCTGGTGGACGACCAGGCCGCGATCGACAAGGCACAGGGCGTGAACATCAATCTGTGGACCGGGCTGGGGATGCTGCTGCTGGGCATCTTCTTTCTGGTGTGGCTGAAATTGCGGCCCACTCCTCCTCCGGTTCCTTCGGAGGAGGAGTGACTGCGTTACTCCGGAGCGGAGTTCACCGGGCCCGCCCGGTCCAGCAGGCCCGTCCTCGCCGCCAGGGCCGCCGCCTCAAGACGTGAACCCACGCCCAGCTTCATCAGGACCCGTTGGACGTGGGTGCGGGCCGTGCTGGGGGCGATGCCCATGCCCGCCGCTATCAGGCGGGTGTCCTCGCCGTCGGCCACCCGGACCAGGACCTCCACCTCCCTCGGGGTGAGCATCTGGAGCAGGCGCTGGCCCTCGTCGTCGGGCTGGGCCGCCGGGTTGAGGAGTTCGCTGAAGGCGCCCTGGAGGAGTTGGGGGGCCACCGCCGCCTCTCCTGCCCTTGCCTTCATGATCGCCCGCTCGACTCCCTCGATGCGCTCGTCGTGGCGTACGTAGCCGGAGGCGCCCGCGGCGAAGGCCGCCGCGATGCCCCGGGGGCTCGGGACCGGGCCCAGAACCAGTACCGCCACCTGTGGGCGTTCCCGCTTGATCTTCACCACCGGGTCGAAGATGCCCGGCTCGGCCGGTGTCGCCGTACCCAGCAGGCACACCTCCGGCGCACGGGTGATCACCAGCTCCGCCGCGCCCGCGGCGGGCGCCGCCGCGGCGAGCACCCGGTGCCCGCGCAGCTTCAACGCCGAGGCCAGCGCCTCGGCGAGCAGTCGGTGGTCGTCGACCACCATCAGCCGCACTCCCATCGAGCAACCCCCCAGTCCCCCCAATGGATCCCCACGGATGCCCCACTATGGATGCCCACTGGTCCGCGCGGACAGGAGCCCCCTCCCGGCTCCCCCGCTCTTCATGCCCCCGGAAGCTACACGCTTGTTCGACGTTGCGCTCCCCCTACCGGTGAGAAGTGCCCCGGATCGGCGGAATATCTTGCATATCTTGGTTTCCTCGCATTCGAGTTTGATGGGTGGTACGCGCACGGCCCCGCCCCTGAGCAGGGACGGGGCCGTGGACGGCGCGAAGTGGTTCAGCCGCCGGTACCGAACGCCAGTGCCAGGTACTTCTTCGCGTACGTGGAACCCTTGTCGGCGAACTGCCCCGCCATGTACAGGTGGCCCTGCGAGTAGAGGATCTCGGAGTAGTCCGGCGACATGGTCGTCTCCGCCTCCCTCGCAGCGCCCGAGGCCGGGTTCTCCAGCAGCTTGGTCTCCTTGAAGGAGCCGCCGTCGATGCTGACGATCTGGCCGCCCTTGTCGTAGGGCGGCCTCTTGTACGCGATCACGTTGCCGGCGTCCATGCGCAGCGGGGTGATCGTGTAGCCGTCGCCGGCGTCGGCGCGCTGGCCGGTCTGCTTGCCGGTGGCGAGGTCGAAGGCGACGATCTCGTTGGTCTGGCTGTACGACTTCGTGCCGTCGTGCTCCTCCGTCGGCACGTACAACCGCCCGTTGCCGACCGCGAGACCGGTGCACTGCTCGATCCGCGAGATGGCGTCGCAGCGGGCCGCGTACTGCTTGCCCGGCGCCGAGATGCGGGTGATCAGCTTGCCGGTCTTGTTGTCGATCGAGTAGAAGTCCGAGATCTCGCTGCCGTCGCCCGCGCTGTCGCCGGCGTCGGCGGCGACGACCAGGGGGTCCGTGGAGACGACGGCGGCGTACTCGATGCCCTGCGCCATCTTGTACTCCGAGATCACCTCGCCGGACTCCGGGTCGATGGTCTGGATGTGCAGCACCCGCTCGCCGTACTGGCCGCACTTGAGGACCGCGACGAGCTTCGCGCCGCCGCCGTACCCGTTGTCGTAGCAGGTGTCGCTCGGCTTGGGGGCCCACAGCTGCTTGCCGCTGGTCAGGTCGAAGGCGACGCCACCGCTGGTGCCGCCGGCGGCGACCGTGTTCGCGCTGACGGTGACATTGCTGTACGTGATCAGGCGGCCGTCGGAGTCGACGGACTTCGTCCACAGCTTCTTGCCGGCGTCCAGGTCGATCGCGGCGACCTGGCTGCACCCCGCCGAACTTCCCTTGGGTGGCATCTTGGGCTGGAACACGACGGCCGTCCTACCGTCGTCCGTGGTGTGCCGGCTGACCGTGCACACCGGGCCGGGCAGCTTGATCGTCCACAGCTTGGTGCCCTTGTCGGGGTCGTACGCGTTGATCTCGGCGACACCGCTCTTGATGTACGCCTTGTCGGTGAGCCACGAACCGTCGACCACGGTGGTGTCGGTGACCTTGGGCACGGGGACCTTGAAGGCGAGTTGGGCGTTGGTGTCGCCCGGCACCTTCTCCTCGCCCTTGCCGTCGACCCCGCCACTGCCACCGGCGGTGTCGGTCGTGCCACCGGTGCCGCCGCTGGAACTCGCCGTGTCGTCCTTCTTGTTGCTGTCGCCGTCACCGGACTTGGCGTACCAGATGCCGCCGACGACGAGTGCGACGGCGACGACCGCGCAGAGGGCGATGATCAGCGGTGTGTTGGTCCTGCGGCCGCCGCCGGGCTGACCGGGCTGCGGGTACGGCGGTGTCACGGCACCCGGCGGGTAGCCGTAACCGGGCTGCTGGGCATAGGGGTTGGGCGGCTGGCCGTAGGGCGGGGCGGGCTGGCCGTAGGGCGCCTGGGGCGGCACGGGCTGGCCGTAGGCGCCGGGCTGCGGCTGAGGCGGGCCCTGGGGCGGCTGCGGGGCCTGGGGCGACTGGGGCGCCTGCGGGTAGCCGTATCCGGGCTGTGCGGGCGGCTGCGGGGCGCCGAAGCCCGGCTGCGGGGCGGGCGGCTGCGGTGGGCCTTGGGGCGGGCCCTGGGGTGTGCCGAAAGCGCCGGGCTGCTGCGGCGGTTGGCTCTGCGGTGGCCCGAAGCCGCCCTGCTGGGGCGGCTGGTTGGGTGGTGGGGGCGGGGGCTGGGTCATGGTGTGGGTACCTCTTGAGCGGGCGGCGGGGGCTGGGGAGGGGTCACTTGCCGTAGGCGAGGATCAGCTTCGCCTTCGAGTCGTCGCTGCCGCTCAGCCGGGTGGAGGAGATGAAGAAGCGTCCGTCGGCCCAGTCGAAGGCCTTGGAGTAGAAGCCGCTCTCCACGCTCGCCGTGGACTGCGGGTTCTGGAGCAGGGTGACGGGCTTGTGGGTGGAGCCGCTCGTCGCGATCGAGACGACCTGGCCGCCCGCGTCGTACGACGGCTCGACATAGGCGACGAGCTTGCCGCCCTCGACCCTCATCGGCAGCATCGTCTCGTCCGCCGGGGACTTGACCCGCCACTTCTCCTTGCCGTCGGCGAGGTTGATCGCGACGATCTCGTTCGGCCCGGTGGTGGCCTTCGTCGGCAGGTAGAGGGTCGTGGAGTCGGCGGCCACGCCCTCGCAGCCCTGGAGGTCGCGGGAGAGGATCGCCCAGCCGCACTCCGGCGCGAAGTCCTCGTCGAAGGAGACCTGCGAGCGGAACTTCCCGGTGCCGGTGAAGGTGGAGATGTTCCAGGCCTTCTTGTCCTCGTTGGTGCTGTAGACGACCAGCGGGTCGACGGAGTACGTCCGCGCGACCGTCCAGCCCTTGTCGAACTTCTGCGTCCACCTGGTCTTGCCGGTCGTGGGGTCGAGCTCCTGGATCTCGTCGTGCGCGCTCGCCTCACCGGCCTTGCAGGACGCGACGGAGATCAGCCTGCCGCCGCCGGCGAAGGCGGTCGGGAAGCAGGCGTCGCCGTACTTCGTCTTCTCGAACAGCTTCTTGCCGCTGTCGACGTCGTAGGCGACCCCGGACTGCGCACGGCCGACCATGACGGTCTTGCCGGTGATGGACAGCGAGAGCGTGACGGTGCTGTCGAACAGCGCGCCCTCGGGAAGCGTGCCGCTCCAGCCCTTCGCGCCGGTGTTCAGGTCGAGCTGCTGGAGCATGTTGCAGCGGGCGCGGCTGCTGGTGCCGCTCTCGTACGCCACCACGACCTTGTCGTCGGCCGACTTCTGCGGGGTGACCGCGCAGATCTTCTGCGGGAAGGCGACCGGGCCCCAGGCGGTCGTGCCGTCGGCCACACCGAAGGCGAAGACCTGCTTGTACGCGGCCTTCACCGCCGTCTTGTCGGTGATCCACATGCCGGGCGCGTCGGCGCCGGAACCGGGCGCGTCCGGCGGCGACTTGTACCAGAGGACCTTGTCCTCGCCGCTCTGGCGGCCGTCGTTGAACCCGTCGGGGTCGGACCCGCCGCCGCTGCTGCCGGAGTCGGTCGGGTCGGGCGAGGCGGAGTTGTTCGCGTCGTCGCTCTGCCCCGCGACCGGCTTCTTGTCGTCGTCCCCGCCGCTGCTCAGCGCGAAGACGGTGCCGCCGACGACGGCCAGCGCGGCGACGACCGCCACGATGATCAGCGCCGTCCTGTTCCTGGAACCGCCGCCCGGTGGCGGAGTGCCGGGCGCGCCCGGGTACTGGGGCTGCGGCGGGTAGCCGTAACCGGGCTGCGCGCCGTACGGCCCCGGCTGCTGCGGCTGACCGTACGGACCGGACTGGCCGTAGGTGCCCGGCTGTTGGGCGTACGGGCCGGGCTGACCGTAGGGTCCGGGCTGCTGGGCGTACGGCCCCGGCTGCTGGGGCGGCTGCGGCGGCGGGCCCTGGGGTGGCGGCGGGGCACCGAAGGCACCCTGCGGTGGCTGGTCCGGCGGTGGTCCGAAGCCGCCCTGCGGCGGCTGGTTGGGCGGCTGGGTCATCAGCGCGTTCCCCCCGTTCAGTCACTGATTTCTAGCCATCAGACGGACCTTTGTATCACCTGTCACTGACAACACAGGGGCCGGTTCATCCCCTGTTCCCAAGGGACGACCGGCCCGTGATGCCCTCGTTACGCGCCCTCACTCGCCCTTCACGCGTCGTCCGCCAGTTCCAGCCAGCGCAGCTCCAGCTCGTCCCGCTGACCGGCCAAGTCCCGCAGCTCGGCGTCCAGTTCGGCCACCTTCGCGAAGTCCGTGGCGTTCTCGGCGATCTGCGCGTGCAGCTTGGTCTCGCGCTCGGAGACCTTGTCCAACTGCCGCTCGATCCTCTGGAGTTCCTTCTTGGCGGCGCGCTGGTCTGCGGCGGTCTGCCCGGTGGCCGCCTTCTCGGCGACGGGCGCGGCCGCGGCCACCGCCTCCTCCATGCGCTGCCGTCGCTCCAGGTACTCGTCGATGCCGCGCGGCAGCATCCGCAGCGTGGCGTCGCCGAGGAGGGCGAACACCCGGTCGGTGGTGCGCTCGACGAAGAACCGGTCGTGGGAGATGACGATCATCGAGCCGGGCCAGCCGTCGAGGACGTCCTCCAGCTGGGTCAGGGTCTCGATGTCGAGGTCGTTGGTGGGCTCGTCGAGGAAGAGGACGTTCGGCTCGTCCATGAGGAGCCGGAGCAGCTGGAGGCGGCGGCGCTCACCGCCGGAGAGGTCGCCGACCGGCGTCCACTGCTTCTCCTTGTTGAAGCCGAAGGTCTCGCAGAGCTGTCCTGCGGTCATCTCGCGCCCCTTGCCGAGGTCGACGCGCTCGCGGATCTGCTGGACAGCCTCCAGGACCCGCAGGTTCGGGTTCAGCTCGGCGACCTCCTGGGAGAGGTAGGCGAGCTTGACGGTCTTGCCGACGCCGACCCGGCCGCCGACGGGCTGTGTCTCGCCCTCGGTGCGGGCCGCCTCGGCCATCGCGCGCAGCAGGGAGGTCTTGCCGGCGCCGTTCACGCCGACCAGGCCGATGCGGTCGCCCGGGCCGAGCTGCCAGGTGACGTGCTTGAGCAGCACCTTGGGGCCGGCCTGGACGGTGACGTCCTCGAGGTCGAAGACCGTCTTGCCGAGCCGCGAGGAGGCGAACTTCATCAGCTCGCTGGTGTCCCGGGGCGGCGGTACGTCCTTGATGAGCTCGTTGGCGGCCTCGACCCGGAAGCGCGGCTTCGAGGTGCGCGCGGGTGCGCCGCGGCGCAGCCAGGCCAGCTCCTTGCGGACCAGGTTCTGCCGCTTGGTCTCCTCGGTGGCGGCGATGCGCTCGCGCTCGGCACGCGCGAAGACGTAGTCGGAGTAGCCGCCCTCGTACTCGTAGACGTCGCCCCGCTGCACGTCCCACATGCGCGTGCAGACCTGGTCGAGGAACCAGCGGTCGTGGGTGACGCAGACGAGCGCGGACCGGCGCTCGCGCAGGTGCTTCGCGAGCCAGGAGATGCCCTCGACGTCCAGGTGGTTCGTGGGCTCGTCGAGGACGATCAGGTCCTGGTCCTCGATGAGCAGCTTGGCGAGCGCGATACGGCGCCGCTCGCCACCGGAGAGTGGCGCGATGACGGTGTCGAGGCCCTGCGGGAAGCCGGGCAGGTCGAGGCCGCCGAAGAGTCCCGTCAGCACATCGCGGATCTTGGCGTTGCCCGCCCACTCGTGGTCGGCCAGGTCCCGGATGACCTCGTGCCGCACGGTGGCGTTCGGGTCGAGGGAGTCGTGCTGGGTGAGCACCCCGAGGCGCAGCCCGCCGGAGTGGGTGACCCGGCCGGTGTCGGCCTCCTCCTGCTTGGCGAGCATCCGGATGAGGGTGGTCTTGCCGTCGCCGTTGCGGCCGACCACCCCGATCCGGTCGCCTTCGGAGACGCCGAGGGAGACGCCGTCGAGGAGGGCACGAGTGCCGTACACCTTGCTGACGTTCTCGACATTGACCAGGTTGACGGCCATTACTCTCCTGCCCGGGGGATCGATCAGCCTCCCAGCCTAATGCTCGCCGGTCGGTGACCGATCCCGTGCAGGTCAGGCCTGTGGACAACTCCCAGGTGAGCGCCAGGTCAGCGGGATGCGGCCGCTCGGACCTCGGTCAGGAGGTCGTACATCGTCTGGCCGGGGCAGTCGGTCTGGAGCCAGTCGCGGTGGCCGCTGACCGTCGTGACGTCCTTGGTGACGCCGTTGACGGGGTTGGTGTAGGTGATCTTCGCCTGCGGGTCGAGGCCCTTGAAGCGGGCGATGACCTTGATGAGGCGGGTCAGCGAGGCCTTGGCCGCGTCGGTCGGGCCCTGGTCGACGAGGGTGCCGAGGAGCGCGATGCCGAGGTTGCCGGAGTTGAAGCCCGCGGTGTGGAAGGCGGTGACCAGGTTGCCGTCGGGGTCGAAGGCGGGGACGCCGTCGTCGCCGGAGTAGCGGCCCTCGTAGACGTTGCCGGCCTCGTCGATCAGGAAGTGGTAGCCGATGTCGCCCCAGTCCAGGGTGACCGCGTGGTACTCGTAGATCGCGCGGACGGTCGCCGCCGGGTCCGGGTCCGCGTTGGGCGTGTCCGTGTGGTGGACGGTGATCGACTGCAACGCGTAGTACTTCTCCGGCGAGTTGACCTGGCCGTCCTTGTACCGCTTCGACTCGTCGGCGCCCCAGGCCGGCCGGGACAGATAACGCACGCCACGCACGCGCGTGGGCTCGCTCGGCACCTTGAAGGTGCGGTCGGGGCCGCCGGTGGTGTCGATCGCCAGCGAGCGCACCTCCGTCGCCCCGTCCGGCGCCTTCAGCTCGTACGCCGTCGCGGAACCGGCCGCGACCAGCGCCGTACCGCCGTCGTCGACGCTCGCGCAGCCGCCGGCCAGCGACTTCCAGGAGGTGTCGGCCGGGAAGCGGATCCCGGCGCCGTCCGCCGCGCCGCTCCAGCGGACGCCGACATAGGAGGCGGCGAAGGAGGTGGTGGCCGTGCCGGTGCCGGTCGAGGCGTCGGTGCGGGTCGTGGGGAACTGCTCCGGCGTCGTACCGGAGTCGGCGGCGCCCGACTCGCCGGAGTCGGCGGCGCCCGACTCGCCGGAGTCGGTGGCCGCGAAGACCGCCGGGGTCACGGCGGCCGCGCCGGCCACGGCCGCGGCGGCACCGATCACGCCGCGGCGGGACAGGGACCGCTTCCTGCGATGGGTGGGAGTGGGGGGTTCGGACACGGGTTGATCCTTCGGCAGTGCAGAGGATGTACGCGCGACTGTGCGCAGGACGGTGAGGACGTCCGCGCAACAGCAGGCGCTTGAAGTATCAAAGGACCCTATCCGCCCCACCCGCCCCGTCCGTACTGCCGTCGCAGTACATCCGTGTGGAGATCGGGCGAAGATCGGCTACGCCGTCACGCCCCGGCCGGGCCGTACCGCTGCTGCGGGATCAGTGCGGACGCCGGTGCCAACCCCCGTCCGCCGACGGCTCGTTCGCCCACCGGCATGTCGTCGCGCGTGAGGTTCTCCGGGATGAACACCGCCGCCGTGACACCGCCGTTGGGCGAGGCCCGCACCTCGACGCGCAGGCCCTGCCGCTCGCGCAGCCGGTTGACCACGAACAGGCCGATCTGCTTGGCGTCGAGGAGGTCGACCCGGTCGGACTGGATCTTGCGGTTGGCCTCGGCGAGGGCGTCCTCGTTCATGCCGAAACCGCTGTCCTCGACCTCGATGAGCACGCCGTCGCGCATCCGGGCCGCGCGCAGCTGCACCTTGGTGCTCGGCGGGGAGAACGCGGCCGCGTTCTCGACCAGTTCGGCCAGCAGATGGATCACGTCGGCGACCGAACCGCCGACCACCGACACCTTCGGCACCGCCCAGATCTGCACGCGCGGCGCGTTCTCGATCTCGGCGACGGCCGCGCGCAGCACGTCCGCCAGCGGGATCGGGTCCCGCCAGCCACGGCCGGGCGCGATGCCGGAGAGGATGAGCAGGCTCTCGGAGTGGCGGCGCATCCGGGTCGCGAGGTAGTCGACGCGGTAGAGGTCGTGCAGCTCGGTCGGGTCCTGCTGACGCTGCTGCATACCCTCCAGGAGGTCGAGTTGACGGTGCAGCAGCACCTGGCTGCGGCGCGCGAGGCTGACGTACACCCCGGAGATCCCGCTGAGCAGCTCCGCGCGCTCCGAGGCCGCCTTGAGCGCGGCCCGCTGGACGGCGGTCAACGCCGTGCCCACCTGGGCGAGTTCGTCACCGACCAGGCGCCGCATGGGGGCCTCGGCGTCGATGTCGACACCCTGCCCGGCGTGCAGCTTGCGCATGGCCTGGGGAAGTCGGCGCCCGGCCACCTCCAGGGCGTCGTTGCGCAGGTCGAGGAGCTCGACGATGAGCCCGCGTCCGACCAGCACGGAGACCAGCAGCGACAGCAGCACGCCGACCAGACCGAGGACCACGGCGACACCGGAGGCGCCCAGCGTGTCCCAGCCGAAAGGATTCGCCTTGGCCGTGGCGCCCGTACCGGCCTTGGTCTCGGCCGCCGTCAACTCCTTCATCACACCGGAGGCCGCGTCGTCCCAGCCCGTCAGGAAACCGGCGGAGACGGCCGACGCCCCCGGACCGGCACTGCGCACCCGGTTCTCCACGGCCTGCACGCGCGCGTACGCCGTCCCGTCCAGGATCTTCCGGTACGCCGCCCGGTGCGCGGACTTGAGATCGCCGACCGCCGGCTCAAGCAGCTCGCGCTGGGTCGCGACGGCGCCCACGAACTGCGCGTACTGCGCCTGTGACAAGGTGCCGCGCGCCTGCGCGCCCCCCACAAGCGCCTGCTCCTGCGCGAGCGCCTCGCGCGCCCGCGCGAGCTCCAGCACCACGCGCGCCTCGGAGGCCGCGTCGGTCCCGCGGTCCCCGCTGAGCCCGCCGGTGACGAGGAAGGCGTGCTCGATGACCGCCGAGTAGTCCGTGTACGCCGTGGCGGGCGCCGCGTCCTTCCCCGTCACCTCGGCCCGCAGCCGCGCCAGTCCCTCGGCGCCGTCCTTCAGACTGGCGATACGTTTCGGCAGGTTGCCGTTGATGAGAGCCGCATCGGAACTGGTGGAGTTGATGCCGTCCAGAAGAGCGGCGGCAGCCGTGTCCGTCACCTTCCGAGCCGCCGTGAAGGCACCCGGCGCGTCCGACTGCCGCAGGGCGGCGGCCCGCTCGGTCTGCAGGGCGGTGACGAAGTCGCCGACCGGGGTGAGGAGTTCGGAGTTGACGTCCTTGGCCCGCTCGGTGTCACCGATGCTGGACGCGGTGGTCACGGCGGCGAAGCCCCACAGTGCCATGAGGGACACGATGGGCAGCATGAGCAGGGAAACGATCTTGGCTCTGACCGATCTGGGCCGCAGCCGACCGGACGCGCGCAGAACACGCATGGGGGACCTCGTTAAGGGGGAGGGGGGAAGCTCTATGAGGCGCGGTCAGGCAGCGCCCCGAAGGGGCGCAGGGAACTGCGCGACCAGCCACGACGGCGCCGCGGACGGCACGACACATCGGGCAGCACGGCGGGAGTCCTACGCGGTGGTGAGCTCGACCTCACGCAACAACTCCGCGGCGATGGCCGACTCATGACGCTTACCGGTCGGCGAAAGAGCGACGTAAGCCGCGGCCAGGAACAGGAACGACCCCAGCACGACCGCCAACGGAAAGATGAACTCCGTCGGCGTCGCGCCCGGCAACCCCGCACTGCTGGGCGAGATCACGATGCTCACCGCGTACATCGCGGTGTAGTGCATGCTGCTCACCGCGAGCCCCATGACCAGCGCGGCGGCAGCCGCGAGCACCGGCCCGCGAACGATCAGCGTGAGCGTGAGCGCCGCGGTCGCCGCGACGACCGCGATGATGACGGAGGCGATGACGAGGGCGGGGTCGTAGTCCACCTCACCGTGCAGGTTCAGCGCGGCCATGCCGGTGTAGTGCATCGCGGCGACACCCACACCCGTACCGAGCCCGCCGAAGACGACCGAGGTCACGCGCGAGCGCCCGTACCCGGCGATGAAGACGCCGCCCGCGACCACGCCGACGGACATCAGCAGGCTGAGCACGGTGAGCGGGACGTCGTAACGAATGGGCGTGCCCTCGACGCTGAAGCCCATCATGGCGATGAAGTGCATGGTCCAGATGCCGGAGCCGATGGCGACGGAGGCGAGTGTCAGCCAGTTCCGCTTGGACGCGCCGTCCGCCTCGAGGGCCCGGACGGTACAGCGGAGGCCGAGCGCCGAGCCGACGCAGGCCATCACATAGGACAGGACGGGAGTGACCCATCCGGCACTGAAATGATCCATGTGTCCCATGGGGGGATTCCTCTCAGAGGTACCACCGGTAACAGAGGGGCCGGGGTCGGCTGATCATGCCAGCCGTTCCTCTGGGACAGAGGGGGTGAAAGGGACCATGCACCTGAATGCTGAACATTAAATTACTGTGGCGTAGGTTACACCGCCACCCGTATATTTATGCAGGTCAGCCGCCTGTCAGACGGTTGTCAGATGGCTGTCAGCCGGCCAGTACCGTCGCGCCCGGCGCCGGCGCCGATGCCGTACGCACCGTCCGGCAGGTACCCGAACTCCCCAGCGCCTCAGCGACCTTGACCGCCGACTCGGCGTCCCGCACCAGGAACGCGGTGGTCGGTCCCGAGCCGGAGACCAGTGCCGCGAGGGCGCCCGCGGTGCGGCCCGCGGTGAGGGTGTCGGCGAGCTCGGGGAAGAGCGAAAGGGCCGCGGGCTCAAGGTCGTTGGAGACAGCGGCGGCGAGCGCGTCGGGGTCGCCCTCGGCGAGCGCCTTGAGCAACTCCTGCGAGGCGACGGGCTCGGGGATGTCGAGCCCGTCCGCCAGCCGGTCGAACTCCCGGAACACGGCCGGCGTCGAGAGGCCGCGTTCCGCCATCGCGAACACCCAGTGGAAGGTGCCGCCGACCTCCAGCGCCGTCAACTGCTCGCCGCGGCCGGTGCCGAGGGCCGCGCCACCCACCAGGCTGAACGGCACGTCGCTGCCCAACTCGGCGCAGATCGCGAGCAGTTCGGCCCGCGGGGCACCGGCCTGCCACAGCGTGTTGCAGGCCAGCAGTGCGCCCGCGCCGTCCGCGCTGCCGCCCGCCATGCCGCCGGCCACCGGGATGTCCTTGACGATGTGGATGTGCACGGCCGGTTCGATGCCGCGCCGTTCGGCGAGCGCGACGGCGGCCCGGGCGGCGAGGTTCGTCCGGTCCAGGGGCACCTCGGCGGCGTCCGGGCCCTCGCAGGTCACCCGGAGCTCGTCGGCGGGCGTCACGGTCACCTCGTCGTAGAGGCCGACCGCGAGGAAGACGTTGGCCAGGTCGTGGAACCCGTCGGCCCGGGCGGCACCCACCGCGAGCTGGACGTTGACCTTGGCGGGAACGCGAACGGTGACGCTCACTGGTGACCGGGCTCCTTGTCGTGGACGGCATCGGCGTGTTCAGCACTGCCCTGGCCGGCACTGCCGTGTTCGGCGATGCGCGCGAACTCCTCGACCGTGAGGGACTCACCGCGGGCCTGTGGCGACACCCCCGCGGCGACCAGGGCCGACTCCGCCGCCGCGGCCGAACCGGCCCAGCCGGCCAGCGCGGCGCGCAGCGTCTTGCGGCGCTGGGCGAAGGCCGCGTCGACGACGGCGAACACCTCGCGCTTCGACGCGGTCGTCTTGACCGGCTCTGTCCTGCGGGTGAGGGAGACGAGCCCGCTGTCGACGTTCGGCGCGGGCCAGAAGACGTTCCGCCCGATGGAGCCGGCCCGCTTGACCTCGGCGTACCAGTTGGCCTTCACGGACGGGACGCCGTACACCTTCGAACCGGGCGCCGCGGCGAGCCGGTCGGCGACCTCCGCCTGGACCATGACGAGGGTGCGCTCGATGCTCGGGAAGGTGGCGAGCATGTGGAGCAGGACGGGCACGGCGACGTTGTACGGCAGGTTCGCGACGAGCGCGGTCGGGGGCGGGCCCGGCAACTCGGTGACGTGCATCGCGTCGGAGTGCACCAGCGCGAAACGCCCGGCCCGCTCGGGCATCCGCGCCGCGATGGTGGCGGGCAGCGCGGCGGCCAGTACGTCGTCGATCTCGACGGCGGTGACCCGGTCGGCGGCCTCCAGCAGGGCGAGGGTGAGCGACCCGAGCCCCGGCCCGACCTCCACGACCACGTCGTCGGACCGCACACCGGCGGTACGCACGATCCGCCGGACCGTGTTGGCGTCGATCACGAAGTTCTGACCACGCTGCTTGGTGGGGCGCACGCCGAGGACATCCGCGAGTTCACGGATGTCGGCGGGCCCGAGAAGGGCGTCTGGGGTGGGGCTGCTGCTCACGGGACAAGGGTACGGGGGCCGGGCCCGGGCCCCTCACCCGCGCAAGCGCGCCCCTCTTCCGTGCAAGCGCGCCCCTCTTCCGTGCAGCCGCGCCCCTCAGCCGTGCGCGCGCCCTTCAGCCTGGCGGGCGCGCCCCTCAGCCGGCTGCCGCGCCCCTCATCAGTGCAGTCGCGTCCCGCAATGCGGCCAGGGGCTCGCCCCTCGCCGGACGTACAGCTTCTTCGCGCGGAACGTCTGCTCCTCCGCCGTCGCGTCCTGCGGGCGGCCGCTGCCGCCGAGGCTGTGCCAGGTCCGGGTGTCGAACTGGTAGAGGCCCCCGTACGTCCCCGACGGGTCGACCGCGCCGGGCCGGCCGCCCGACTCGCACGCCGCGAGCCCGTGCCAGTTCAGCCCGTCCGCGCCCTGGACCGACGTCGGCAAGGGCTTCGTCCCCACCTTCACCACCTGGGTCCGCGGCTCCCGCACCACCTCGGAGTCCGTCTTCCGCGGCTTCTGCTTGACCCCGTTCACGGTCCGCAGGACGTACGTCACCCGCCGCACTCCGGGCTGTCCCGCCTGCTCGACGACCTCCGTGCCCTTGAAGAGCGAAGGGTCGTCCTTCCGCTCCACCTCGAACGGGATCGCCTCCTCCCGGACCTCCTCCGACCCGGTCACCCGCAGCACGGTCACCGTCTGCCCGTCCCGCGGAAAGCTGTCCCCGGGAACCGACGTCGTGTCCTCGCCGCGCAGGGTTACGCCCGCCTCCTCGACGACCTCCCGAACCGTCGCCGCGTTGGTCCGCACGGTGCTCGCCCGCCCGTCGGCCATGACCGTCACCGCCCGCTCGGTGCGCACGTCGAGCGCGAGCCCGGCGCGGCCGATGGGCTGGGAGCGCGAGACGGACATGTACGCGCCCTCCGCACGCACCCCCAGCTGATCGAGCGCCCCCTGTACGGTGTGCGCCGTCGTCCACACCTCGCGCCGGGTGCCGTCCAGCGTGAGCCGCACCGGGCGCCCGTACCGCACCGCGACCTCGTCGCCGCTGGCGAGCGCCGTGCCGGGGGCGGGCGCGACCACGTCGTGCGCCCCCACGTCGATGCCCTGCTGGGCGAGCAGCTCGGTCACGTCGTCGGCGAAGGTGTGCAGGGTGCGCGGCTTGCCGTCGACGCTCAGCTCGACGGCCTTGTCCTTGGCGACGAACGCGGTGGTGCCACCGGCCAGGAAGGCGACGACCAGCGCCTGCGGCAGCAGCCGGCGCACGGCGCTGTCCGAGCGCCCGGCGTACCGCGCCCGACGCCGGCGCGCACCCCGCCGCTCCACACCGGCGCGCGCAACATCATCGGGCGCCCCGTCGCGCACCCCACGCCCCGCCTGCCGCGGCAGCGCCGCCTCGCCCGCCGCGCGCGCCTCATAGGCAGGCACATACGTGTCACCACGCGCCCCGGTCGCACCACTCGCGCCGTACGCCCCGCTCGCACCATTCACGCCGGTCGCATCGCCGACACCACGCGCCCCGGTCGCCAGCGCACCCCCGAACTCCCCCGACACCAGCGTCTGCGCGCTGTGCACGTCGAAGCCGTCGGGTGCCGGTGGCGGGTACCCCGCGTCCGGGCCGTACTCCTCATACGTCTCGTACTGCGAACTGCTCACGCCGACACGCTCCAGGGGGCCGTGGGGTCCAGAGGGGTCCGGATCGGGTCCCAGAACCTAGCGGAGCGGCCGTCACTCTCCAAAGCGGCACGGCTACGCACAGTCGTGCGTTATGGGTCAGTAACCGAAGGCGCGGGCGGTGTTCGAGGCGAGCGCCGTCGCCAGGGCGTCCTCGTCGATGCCGCGCACGGCGGCCATCGCACGCACCGTGACCGGAATGAGATACGGGGCGTTGGGCCGTCCGCGGTACGGCGCGGGCGTCAGGAAGGGCGCGTCGGTCTCCACCAGGAGCAGCTCCAGAGGGGCCACGGCGACGGCGTCCCGCAGGTTCTGGGCGTTCTTGAAGGTGACGTTGCCGGCGAAGGACATGAAGTAACCGGCGCGGGCGCAGATCTCGGCCATCTCGGCGTCGCCGGAGTAGCAGTGGAAGACGGTGCGTTCGGGGGCGCCCTCCTCCTTCAGCACGCGCAGGACGTCGGCGTGGGCGTCGCGGTCGTGGATGACGAGGGCCTTGCCGTGCCGTTTGGCGATCTCGATGTGGGCGCGGAAGGAGCGCTCCTGCGCCTCCTTGCCCTCGGGGCCGGTGCGGAAGTAGTCGAGGCCGGTCTCGCCGACGCCCTTGACCTGTGGGAGCGCGGCGAGGCGGTCGATCTCGGCGAGCGCCTCGTCGAGCGCCGTGGCGCCCCCCGCTGCCCGCGCGCCCTGACGGGACCAGCCGTCGGGGTCACCGTGCACGATGCGCGGAGCCTCGTTGGGGTGCAGGGCGACGGTCGCGTGGACGCTGTCGAAGGCGGCGGCCGTCTCGGCGGCCCAGCGCGAGCCGCGTATGTCGCAGCCGACCTGCACGACCGTGGTCACGCCCACCGACGCGGCCTTCGCGAGCCCCTCCGCCACCGTGCCGGACTGCATGTCGAGGTGGGTGTGGGAGTCGGCGACGGGCACCCGGAGGGGCTCCGGGAGCGGCGGCGCCGCGTTCTTGTCGGGCTCTTTCGAAGACATGCCCCGATCCTACGAAAGGGGCATGCCACCGAAGCCGTCAGCTGGCCTTGCGGTGGGACTGGAAGGGGTGCAGGAGGTCGGAGAGGTGCCAGTGGTGCCGTTCGCCGGCCTCACCGCCGCCGACGCCCTCGGCCCCGGGCTGCGCCACCTCGACCGGCCCCGCCTGCCGCGGCGCCTTGGTCTGGTGGCGGTGGGCCGCCTCACGCACCGAGGAGACCTGCCCCGGCCGCATGATCCGGACGAGATGGGCGTCGCAGTTCTGGCACGTCGGCTTGGACAGCGGGGAGGGGACGACCTGGCCGTTCGCCACGTACATCACGAACTCGTGGCCGTCGGCGTCCGTGTGGTGCTCAATCTCGTACGACTGCTCCCAGCCGTGCCCGCAGCGCATGCAGGCGAAGGAATACGACTCGTGCACGACTGCGGTCGCCGCACTGCGGAGGCCGGTCTGCTGCCCTGCGATCTCGCTCATGCCAGCTCCTCTGATCTGCTGGACCAAGGGACGGGTGCGTCCCTGCATCCAGTAAGACGCCTGAGCAGGAGCCGACGCATCAGGTCTGTCTACTGTTGGAGCCGATTTGGACTTTCCTTGCCATACCGGCCCTCCAGGTACGGTCAGGACTTTGCTTTTCACGACAGCCCTTTGCCTGCCCGTGGGGCGCGCGCTCAGGCGAGATGCGCCCTGCCCACAGGGGGTGTGGCCGACTTCACGAAGACCTCACGAACCACTCGCCGAAGCGGCGTTCTTCGCGGCCACAACCGCGTCGAAAACCTCCCTCTTGGGCAGCCCGGCGTCCGCCGCGACCGCCGCGATGGCCTCCTTGCGGCGCTCGCCCGCCTCCTCGCGCACGCGCACACGGCGCACGAGCTCCTCCGCGCTCACGGCGTGCGCGCCCCGTTCGGGCGCCCCCTCCACGACCACGGTGATCTCCCCGCGCACGCCCTCCGCCGCCCACGCCGCGAGCTCCGCCAGCGGACCCCGCCTGACCTCCTCGTACGTCTTGGTCAGCTCGCGGCAGACGGCCGCGCGCCGCTCGGCCCCGAACGCCTCGGCCATCGCGGCGAGGGTGTCGTCGAGCCGGTGCGGGGCCTCGAAGTAGACGAGCGTGCGCCGCTCCTCGGCGACCTCCTTGAGGCGGGTCAGCCGTTCGCCCGCCTTGCGCGGCAGGAACCCCTCGAAGCAGAACCGGTCGACGGGCAGCCCGGACAGCGCGAGCGCGGTCAGCACCGCGGACGGTCCGGGTACGGCGGTGACCTTGACGTCCTTCTCGACGGCGGCCGCGACCAGCCGGTAGCCGGGGTCGGAGACGGACGGCATGCCGGCGTCGGTGACGAGCAACACCCGTGCGCCGCCGACGAGTTCCTCGACGAGTTCGGGCGTACGGGCGGACTCGTTGCCCTCGAAGTACGACACCACGCGCCCCTTGGGGGTGACGCCCAGGGCCTGCGTCAGGCGCCTGAGGCGTCGGGTGTCCTCGGCGGCCACCACGTCCGCCGAGGCCAGCTCCTGGGCCAGCCGGGGCGGCGCGTCCGCGATGTCGCCGATGGGGGTGCCTGCGAGTACGAGGGTTCCGGTCACGCCCCCATCCTCCCAGGGGCGACAGAGGTGAACGCATTCGAACCCTTACCGCGCATGCACGGGACTCACACAGAACGGTTCCCTACGATGGCGCGGTGACCAGTACCGCGTCCTCACCGGACACCCGGCCCGGCCAGGCACCCGAAGACCAGCGGCCGTCGTGGCAGCAGCGGCTGCGCCGTTTCGGATACACGGCCGAGCCCAGAAGCGACGTCCGTGAGCGCCTGGTGCCGCCGTTCGTCAAGCCCAGCCCGCGGCTGTGGCAGGTGCTGGGCCTGTCCCCGGCGCTCGCCGAGCGGATCACGCGCTGGTCCGGCTGGGGCGGTCCGCTGCTGGTGACGCTGATGGCGGGTGTCATGCGGTTCTGGCATCTGGGCAGCCCCAAGGCGGTGATATTCGACGAGACGTACTACGCGAAGGACGCGTGGGCGCTCGTCCACCGCGGCTTCGAGGTCAACTGGGACAAGAACGCCAACGACCTGATCCTGTCCACGAACGGGCACGTGACGATCCCTGCGGACGCGGCCTATGTCGTGCACCCGCCGGTGGGCAAGTACGTGATCGGGCTGGGCGAGCTGATGTTCGGGTTCAACCCGTTCGGCTGGCGCTTCATGACCGCGCTGCTCGGCACGCTGTCGATCCTCATGCTCTGCCGGATCGGCCGCCGTCTGTTCCGCTCCACCTTCCTCGGCTGTCTGGCCGGCGGGCTGATGGCGGTGGACGGGCTGCAGTTCGTGATGAGCCGCACCTCGCTGCTCGACGGCGTGCTGATGTTCTTCGTGCTGGCCGCGTTCGGCTGCCTGGTCATCGACCGGGACCGGGCCCGCGAGAAACTCGCCGCCGCGCTCCCGGTCGGCCCCGACGGCCTGGTCCGCCCGGACGCGTACGCGGCGGAGCGGACCCGCCTCGGGTGGCGCCCCTGGCGCTGGCTCGCGGGCCTGTGCCTCGGCCTCGCGATCGGCACCAAGTGGAACGGCCTCTACATCCTGGCCGCGTTCTGCGTGATGGCCGTGCTCTGGGACGCCGGTTCCCGCAAGGTCGCGGGCGCCCGGCACCCGTACACCGCGGTCCTCAAACGGGACACGGGCATCACCTTCCTGGCCACGGTCCCGGTCGCGGTCGTCACCTACTTCGTCTCCTGGATCGGCTGGATCCTCTCGCCGACCGACGGCACCGGCGGCTACTTCCGCAACTGGGCGGTGACCGACGGCAAGGGCGGCAACTGGACCTTCCTGCCGGACTGGGTGCGCAGCCTGTGGCACTACGAGCACGAGGTCTACAAGTTCCACGTCGGCCTGTCCTCGCCGCACACGTACATGTCCAACCCGTGGAGCTGGATCGTCGACGGCCGCCCGGTCTCGTACTTCTACGAGTCCCCCTCCCCCGGCACGGACGGCTGCCCCGCGAACGCGGGCGGCAAGTGCGCCCGCGAGGTCCTCGCGATCGGCACGCCGCTGCTGTGGTGGGTGGCCTGCTTCGCGATCGCCTACGTCCTGTGGCGCTGGCTGTTCCGCCGCGACTGGCGGGCCGGCGCCATCGCCTGCGGCATCGCGGCGGGCTATCTCCCCTGGTTCATGTACCAGGAGCGCACGATCTTCTTCTTCTACGCCGTCGTCTTCGTCCCGTTCCTGTGCCTTGCGGTGGCGATGCTCCTCGGCGCGATCGTCGGTCCCCCGGGTTCCAGCGACACCCGCCGGGTGGCCGGCGCGACGGGCGCGGGCGTCCTGGTGCTCCTGATCGCCTGGAACTTCATCTACTTCTGGCCGCTGTACACCGGCACCGCGATCCCGATCGACGACTGGCGGTCGCGGATGTGGCTGGACACCTGGGTCTAGCGTCCTCGGACGCCGGTCAAAGGCTCGATCAGAGGCTGTTGAGGAGGGCCAGGCGTTCGGCGCTGGTGGAGTCCGGGTCGGCGTAGTAGACGACGATCAGCTGGCGGGCCTGTGGGCGCAGCATCTTCTCGTAGTGGAGGTCGAGTTCGCCGACGAGCGGGTGGTTGAGGCGGGTGAGGCCGGTGTCGCGGCGGCGGACCTCGCGGCGGGTCCACAGGGTGCCGAACCGCTCGCTGGCGACGGTCAGTTCGCCGATGGTCTCCAGCAGCTCCGGGTCGGCGTCGTCGACGTCGAGCAGGGCGCGCAGTCCGGAGACGGCCTTCGCGGTCATGTCGTCCCACTGCGGGTAGAGGCTGCGCATCTCGGGTTCGAGGAAGGCGGCCCGCAGCGGGTTGCGGCCGACGGCGAAGAAGGGACACAGGAGTACGGCCGACCGGTTCGCGGCGACGACGCGTCCGCCGGGCCCCTGGGCGTAGGCGGGGGTCTGCGGCCAGCTGTCCAGGAGCGGCTGGAGATCACCCTGGTCGGCGCGGGGGCGGGCGCGCTTCCTACGGGCGGGCGGGGCCGGGTGGGCCAGGCGGTGCAGGTAGGCGACAGCGTCCTCGTCGAGCTGGAGGGCGGCGGCCAGGGCGGCCAGGATCTGGTCGGAGGGGTGGAAGTTGCGGCCCTGTTCCAGGCGCAGGTAGTACTCGGGGCTGATGCCGGCGAGCTGGGCGACCTCCTCGCGCCGCAGTCCGGAGACCCGGCGCCGCTCGCCGGCGGGCAGCCCGGCCTGCCCGGGGCTGATCTGCCCGCGCCGGGCCCGCAGGAACTCGCCCAGGGTGTCGGCCGTCTCGCGTGTCATGACCGTGACGCTAGCCCTTCAAGCAGTCCGAGGCGGACCAGGCTCCGCGCGGTGGCCACGACGGCGTCCTCGTTGGAACGCGGGGACCAGTCCAGCTCCTTGCGGGCCTTGGCGTTGGAGGCGCGCCGGACCACGCCCAGCTGGGGCACCGTCTCGCGCAGCGGCGGGTTGACCGTGGCGAGCAGGCGCAGCAGCCAGGCCGGGGCCGAGCGGGTGGGTGCCTTGGCGGCTGCCTCACCCAGGTGCGCGCGCAGCGCCAGGGCGATGTCGTGGAAGGACATCGGCTCACCGGCCAGCGCCAGGTACCGCTGTCCGGCGGCCTCCGGCGCCGTCATGGCACGCAGCTGCAGGTCGGCCACGTCCCGGACGTCCACCGTGTTGGTCCAGATCGGCGGCGCGGCCCGCATTCCGCCGGTCAGCATCGCGTGGATGATCCGGATCGACGCGGAGTAGTCCGGTCCGAGGACCGGCCCGAAGATGCCCACGGGGTTGACGACCGCCAGCTCCATGCCGCCGCCCTCGCGCTCCACGAAGTCCCAGGCGGCCCGTTCGGCCACCGTCTTGGACTTGATGTACGCGGACACCCCCGGTCCGTCGGTCCGCGTCCAGTCGTCCTCGTCGAACGTCCGCCCGGTCCGGCCGTGGCCGTAGCCCACCGCCGCGAAGGAGGAGGTCAGCACCGTGCGCCGCACGCCCGCGTCCCGGGCGGCCCGCAGGACCCGCAGGGCGCCGTCACGGGCCGGGACGATGACTTCGTCCTCGTTCTTCGGCCCCGCCCCGGGAAACGGGGAGGCCACGTGCAGGACGTGGTCGACGCCCTGCACGGCCCGGTCCCAGCCCTGGTCGGAGGTCAGATCCGCCTCGACACAGGTGACACCGTCCGCGTGCGGGGCTCCGGCCACGGCGAGCATCCGCTCGAGGTCGGGCCGCCGTGCCAGGGAGCGCACCGTGGTCGTGACCGTGTGTCCGGCGGTCAGGAGCTGGGCGATCGTACGGGAACCCAGGAACCCGGTTCCGCCCGTGACGAGTACATGTGACATGCCTTCATCGTCGGCAGCCCGGCCGACGCGTTCCAGATCCCGCCGATACCAGTACTCGCAGGGACAGGCTCGGCGACCGGCGGATGACCGGCGTTCACATATGTGGCTGGATACCCGGGTATAGCGGACCTGCGCTTCTCTCTTTGGACAACAAACGGAAACTCCCGTCACAGATGGCTCTCATCCCGCATACAGTGCGGGGCACGCCCGGTTTTTCTGAACACGTTCAGAAGATGCGGGGAAGGCTCACGGGGAGGGATTCGAAGGGATGGGCAAGGGGGTCAAGGCCGCCGTCATAGGCAGCGTGTTCGCCGTGATGGTGGGCGGCGCGGGATACGGCGCCTTCAACATCGTGTCCGCGCTCAGCGACGACGGGGGCTCGGGTTCGGGCGGCTCGGGGGCCGTAAAGACGGGGCCGCCGAGCGCCGACGAGATCAAGCAGGCGTCGGCGAAGTTCCTCGCCGCCTGGGCCAAGGGGGACGCGGCCGAGGCGGCGACGTACACGAACAACGACGCGGGCGCCGAGCCGCTGCTGACGGCCTACGGCGAGAGCGCGCACATCGAGGACGTGAAGATCACGCCCGGCGCGGCGACCGGTGCGACCGTGCCTTTCACGGTCAAGGCAACGGTGTCGTACGAGGGGAAGTCCAAGCCCCTCGCATACAAGAGCGAGTTGACGGTGGTGCGCGGGAAGACCACCGGGCGGGCGCTGGTCGACTGGCAGCCGTCGGTCGTCCATCCGCAGCTGAAGACCGGCGACACACTGGTGACCGGTGAGGCGGCGGACCCGCCGATCGAGGCCGTCGACCGGAACGACGTCGTACTGACGAAGGACAAGTACCCGTCGCTGGGCCCGATCCTGGACGAACTGCGCGCCAAGTACGGCGACTCGGCGGGCGGTACGCCCGGGATCGAGCTGTCGATCCGGCACGCGGCCGAGGGCACGGCGGACACCTCGCTGCTGACGCTCGCCGAGGGCAAGGCGGGCAAGCTGCGGACCACGCTGAGCGCGAGCGCGCAGGCGGCGGCCGAGACGGCGGTGAAGAAGTACTCCGAGTCGTCCGTGGTCGCCGTCAAGCCCAGCACCGGCGAGGTCCTGGCGGTCGCCAACCACCGCGCCGACGCCTTCAACGCGGCCTTCCTGGGCCGGCTGGCCCCCGGCTCCACGATGAAGATCCTCAGCGCGGCCACGTTCATCGACAACGGCATCACCAGCATGAACGGCCCGGCCCCCTGCCCGTCCAGCGCGGTGTGGATGAGCCAGCGGTTCACCAACCTCAAGAACCTGCCGTCCAACGAGAACGCCACCCTCGCCGACAGCTTCGCGCGCTCCTGCAACACGGCCTTCGTGAAGTACGCCGACGAGGTCAAGGTCGACTCCCTGACCAAGGAGGCCGAGGACCGCTTCGGGCTCGGGCGGGACAACTGGAAGACCGGCATCCCGTCCTTCGACGGCTCGGTGCCGGCCTCCGGCGGCCCGGACACCGCGGCCAACCTGATCGGCCAGGGCCAGGTGCAGATGAGCCCGCTGAACATGGCCTCGGTGACGGCGACCGCGATGACGGGCGCCTTCCGGCAGCCGGTCATCGTCTCCCCGAAGCTCGACGACCGTGAGCTCGCCACCGCCAAGGGGCTGTCCTCGGGCACGGTCGCCCAGCTGCGCGCGATGATGAACCGCACCGCCACCAGCGGCACCGCGGCCGGCGTGATGGCCGGCCTGAGCGGCAGCATCGGCGCGAAGACGGGCTCCGCGGAGGTCGACGGCCAGGCCAAGTCCAACAGCTGGTTCACGGGCTACCGCAACGACGTCGCGGCGGCGGCCATGACCCAGGACGGCGGCCACGGCGTCGACGCGGCGGGCCCGATTGTCGCAGCTGTGCTACGGAGTGCCGGCTGAAGTCACCCGTTAAGGAAGGGACTCTAGGCTGTTGGCGTCGTTGGGTTGGGTGAGGGCTGGGCCCTGGCGTCACATTCCCGTCGTCCGCCCGAAGGGCGGGTCCGGCGGCGTCTGGTGCGTGTGATCGCAAGGCGCCGGGCCACCCACGTGGCGGAGCCACGTGGGTGGTTCGGCAACGCGGCGAGCGCGCGTGCCAGGCGCCGCCGGACAGGCGGGAATGTGACGCCAGGGCCCTGAGGGGACCCTGAGGAATTCGTAAAGGAACGGAAGCCGTGGGTAACAGAAGGCGCGTCGCCGAGCGACGGAAGACCAGGCCCGCCGTGGTCGGCGGGATGATCGCCGTGGTGATCGGCGGCGCCGGCGTCGGCGTCTACGCGCTGTACGGCGGCGGGGCGGCGGCCGACGACCGCTCGACGTCCAGCAGCGCCGACCACAAGGACGTCAAGACCGGGCCGCTGTCCGCGACCGAGGTCCGGACGGCCGCCACGAAGTTCCTCACCTCCTGGCAGACCGGCAAGGTCGCACAGGCGGCCGCCGTCACGAACGACTCGACGGCGGCCACCGCCCTGCTCACCGGCTACACCAAGGACGCCCACATCACGGGCGTCACCGTCACCCCCGGCACCCGCACCGGCGACAAGGTCCCCTTCTCCGTCAAGGGCACGGTCTCGTACCAGGGCAGCAAGAAGCCCCTCGCGTACGAGAGTTCGCTGACCGTCGTGCGCAGCAAGGAGGACGGCAAGCCGTACGTCGACTGGCACTCCGCCGTCGTCCACCCGGACCTCAAGGACGGCGACACCCTGGTCACCGGCGAGTCCGGGACCCCGCCCATCAAGGCGTACGACCGTCACGGCGGCGAGCTGACGACCGCCAAGTACCCGTCGCTGGGGCCTGTACTGGACGGCCTGCGGGAGAAGTACGGCAAGATCGCCGGCGGCAAGGCGGGCGTGGAGTTGAACGTCGTACGCGGCAAGGCCTCGCAGAAGGCGAAGCTGTCCGACAAGACGCTGCTGACGCTGACCAAGGGCACGCCCGGCAAGGTGAACACGACCCTGAGCCCGGTCTACCAGGCCGCGGCCGAGAAGCAGGTCGCCGCGCAGGACAAGTCGTCGGTCGTCATGATGCGCGCCTCGACCGGCGAGATCCTGGCCGTCGCGAACCACAACCACGGCTTCAACGTGGCCTTCCAGGGCTCCTTGGCCCCCGGCTCCACGATGAAGGTCGTGACCTCGACGATCCTGTTCGAGAAGGACCTGGTCCACCCCGACGAGTCGCACCCCTGCCCCAAGACGTACAAGCTCGCCGGCTGGACCTTCCACAACGACGACGACTCCGAGATCAAGCAGGGCACCTTCAAGCTGGCCTTCGGGGCGTCCTGCAACAACGCCTTCATCAACTTCGCGCCCAAGCTGTCCAACAGCGACCTCACCGAGGAGGCGCAGCAGGTCTACGGCCTCGGCATGAACAACTGGGCCATCGGAGTGCCGACCTTCGACGGCTCGATCCCGGTGCAGAGCGGCGCACAGATGGGCGCCTCGCTGATCGGTCAGGGCGGGGTGCGCATGAACCCGCTGAACATGGCGTCGGTGTCCTCGACGGTGGCCTCGGGCGTCTTCCACCAGCCGTACCTGGTCGCCCCGTCGGTGGACCACCGCACGCTCGCGAAGGCCTCCCGCACGATGTCCGCGCAGACCCAGGCCGAGCTGAAGGAGGTCATGTCCTACACCGCCTCGTACGGCACGGCCGCCAAGGCGATGGCGGGCATGTCGGGCTGCGGTGCCAAGACGGGCTCGGCCGAGGTCGACGGGCAGAAGAAGCCGAACGGCTGGTTCACGGCCTACTGCGGCGACCTCACCGCGTCGGGCGTGGTCCAGGCGGGCGGTCACGGCGGCGACACGGCCGGACCGATCGTGGCGGCCCTGCTGAAGATGGGCGGCTGACGCGGCAGAAGGCCGGTCGGCCTACCGCCGTACGGGTTCCCCGGTGGCCAGATAGGTGCGCCGCAGGAACCTCATGAGGGTCTTCGACTCGAACTGCACGACCGAGACGCCCTGCGCCGAGTGGAACTCGACCACGGCCTGTACCCGGCCGCACGGCCAAACTCGGACCTCTCCGCTGCCGGCCGGGGCCCGCAGGCCCTGTTCGAGCAGGGAGCGGGCGAAGGTCCACTCGTCCGTGCCGGGCAGCCCCACGCGCACCGATCGGGGATCGGCCTCGGGGTCGTACCGCAGCACCACCGGTACGGCCCCCCGCTCCTCCTGCACCTTTTCGTCCGCGTCCGTGACGATATGGGCTCGTGCGTACTGTTCGACTACAGACATCGGACGACCCCTCGACGCTGAGTGACCTAGGCGAAAGCTGTGCATCCGCTTTCCCTCCAATGTCGCATATTTTCCGGCCCTCGCTTCCTGACGACGGACATCTCACATTCGCGATGACGACAACCTGGCTCTTGCAAAAGGTTCGCAATAAGCCACTATCATCGAACGGTGCATGTGCCTGACGGATTCATCAACGCCCCCACGTCCGCCGTGACCGGAGTCGTCGCCGCGGGCGCCATCGCCGTGAGCCTGCGCGGCGCACGCCGTGAGCTCGACGAACGCACCGCGCCACTGGCGGGTCTGGTGGCGGCGTTCATCTTTGCCGTACAGATGCTCAACTTCCCCGTCGCGGCCGGAACAAGCGGCCATCTGCTCGGCGGGGCTTTGGCGGCGATCCTCGTCGGGCCCTACACCGGAGTCCTCTGCGTCTCCGTCGTCCTGCTCATGCAGGGCATCCTCTTCGCGGACGGCGGCCTGACCGCGCTCGGCGTGAACATCACGGACATGGCGATCGTCACCACCGTCGTCTCGTACGCCGTCTTCCGCGGCCTGGTGAAGCTGCTGCCGCGCGGGCGGCGCTCGGTCACCGTCGCCTCCTTCGCGGCCGCGTTGCTCTCGGTGCCGGCCGCCGCGGTCGCCTTCACGCTGATCTACGCCGTCGGCGGGACCACCGACGTCTCCATCGGCAAGGTCGCGACCGCGATGATCGGCGTGCACGTCCTGATCGGGATCGGCGAGGCGGCGATCACGGCGCTGACGGTGGGCGCGGTGATCGCCGTGCGCCCGGATCTCGTGCACGGGGCGCGTGGGCTTGAGCAGCGGCTCAAGTTGCGTGTGGACGGCGTGCTCGTGGACGTGCCCGCCGGGGCGTCCGAGGGGGCGCGCACGGCGCCCGTCGCGGCGCGCACCTCCCGTCGCGCGCTGTGGATCACCGGCCTGGTCACCTCCCTCGTCCTCGCCGGCTTCGTCAGCTTCTACGCCTCCTCGAACCCCGACGGCCTGGAGAAGGTCGCCCGCGACAAGGGCATCGACAGCAAGGCCGAGGAGCACGCCTCGGCCGACTCCCCGCTCGCCGACTACGGGGTCAAGGACGTCGAGAACGCCCGCCTGTCCGGAGGGCTGGCGGGCGTGATCGGCGTCGGCGTGACCGTGGTCGCGGGGAGCGCGGTCTTCTGGGCCGTGCGCCGGAGGCGTACGCCGGACGTCTCGCCGACCAGCACGAGCGCCGCCTGACATGGGCGAGGTCTGACATGGGCGCGGGACACGCACACCGGCTCTACCGGCACGGGCACTCCCCCGTGCACGCCCTGCCGCCGCACACCAAGCTGGCCGCGACCTTCGCCTTCGTGGTGGTCGTGGTCTCGACACCGCGCGAGGCGATGTGGGCGTTCGGCCTGTACGCCGTCCTCCTGGGCGTCGTCGCGTACCGCGCACGCGTGCCGGCCGGTTTCCTGCTGAAGCGGCTGCTGATCGAGGTGCCGTTCGTGGCGTTCGCGGTGCTGATGCCGTTCGTCGCGGAGGGCGAGAAGGTCGACGTCCTCGGGCTCTCGCTGAGCGTGAACGGGCTGTGGGGCGCCTGGAACGTCCTCGCCAAGGGCACGCTCGGCGTCGCCGCGTCCGTGCTCCTCGCCTCCACCACCGAACTGCGCGAACTGCTGCTAGGCCTCCAGCGGTTGAAGCTCCCGCCGCTGCTCGTACAGATCGCGTCCTTCATGATCCGCTACGGCGACGTCATCACCGACGAGATGCGGCGCATGCGGATCGCACGCGAGTCGCGCGGTTTCGAGGCGCGGGGCGTGAAGCACTGGGGGGTGCTCGCCAAGAGCGCGGGCGCCCTCTTCATCCGCTCCTACGAGCGCGGGGAGCGCGTGCACCTGGCCATGGTCAGCCGCGGTTACGCCGGTTCCATGCCGGTCATCGACGAGGTGACCGCGTCCCGGGCGCAGTGGTCGTACGCCCTCGCGCTCCCCGCCGCCGCCCTCGTCGTCTGCCTGCTGGGATGGACCCTGTGAGTACTGCTTCCGCCGCTTCCCTGGAGGTCACCGGCCTCGCCTTCGCCTATCCCGACGGCCACCAGGCGCTGTTCGGCGTGGACTTCACCGTCGGGCGCGGCGAACGGGTCGCGCTGCTCGGGCCCAACGGCGCCGGCAAGACCACCCTCGTGCTCCACCTCAACGGCATCCTGACCGGCGGCGCGGGCACCGTGACGGTCGCCGGGCTGCCCGTCGGCAAGAAGCACATGGCGGAGATCCGGCGCCGGGTCGGCATCGTCTTCCAGGACCCGGACGACCAGCTCTTCATGCCGACGGTCCGCGAGGACGTGGCGTTCGGGCCGGCGGCGGCCGGGCTGAGGGGTGCGGAGCTGGAGGCGCGGGTCGACCGGGCGCTGGAGCGGGTCGGCATGGCGGAGTTCAAGGAACGCCCGCCGCACCACCTCTCCTTCGGCCAGCGCCGCCGGGTCGCCGTCGCGACCGTCCTCGCCATGGAGCCGGAGATCCTCGTCCTGGACGAGCCCTCCTCCAACCTGGACCCGGCCTCCCGCCGCGAACTCGCCGACATCCTGCGCTCCTTGGACGTCACGGTCCTCATGGTCACGCACGACCTCCCGTACGCCCTCGAACTCTGCCCCCGCTCCCTGATCCTCAGCGAGGGCGTCATCGCGGCGGACGGCAAGACGGCGGAGCTGCTCTCCGACGACCGCCTGATGCGGGCCCACCGCCTGGAGCTGCCCTTCGGCTTCGATCCGCGTTCCGCGTCGGCCGGGCAGGGCCGTCCGTGACAATGGGCGCGTGACGAACGAGGACCATCCGGCGCCCGAGGGCTCGCTGCTGCTCGACGACCAACTGTGCTTCGCGCTGTACGCCGCCCAGCGCGCCGTGACGGCCGCGTACCGTCCGGTCCTGGACGAACTCGGCCTCACCTACCCGCAGTACCTCGTCCTCCTCGTCCTCTGGGAGCGCGGCGAGACCACGGTCAAGGAGCTGGCGGCGGCGCTGCGGCTCGACTACGGCACGGTGTCGCCGTTGCTCAAGCGGCTGGAGAGCGCCGGGGTTGTGCGCCGGGAGCGCGCGACCCACGACGAGCGCTCGGTGCTCATCGCCTGCACCGGGCGCGGAGAAGAACTGCGGGAGCGCGCGGCGCGCGTCCCCGGCGCGCTGCTCACGGCAACGGGCCTCGGCGCCCCGGAGGTCGCGAGGTTGCGCGAGGAGTTGTGGCGGCTCACGGAGAGGGCGCACGAGGCGGCCGAGCGCCGGGCCTGAACCGACTGAAACGACGAGGGGCATGGACCGGTGGGCAGGGGCCGACGCGGCCGGCCTGGGTCGCCGAGCAGTTCGGGTACGAGTACGCGGACGTGGCCGGCGGCGGCTCCAGCTCCGGGTCCGCGCTGCTGCTCGTACCGTCCGCCGACCCGCGGCTCCGGGAGCGGGCGGCCGGGAACCAGGCGCGCCGCCCGCAGGCGGCTCGCGGCTGAGGCTCGGAATCGGCCCGAACCCCACCGCCCTCGCGATCGTCGCCACGGTCCGGGTCGCGCTCATGGCCCTGATCCCGCTGGGCCTGACCCGCCTCCGCCACGTCCCACCGGACCGAGCACTCCCCGGCCACGGCAACCCGTTCACCGGAGGGGTCCAGGACCCGCGCCGCCTCCCATCTCGGGTTACCCGCGGTTATTACCCCCTGGTAGTCCAGCCCCTCCCTACCGGCCAGTACCTTGTGCACGATGTACTTGCACGCACTCGTTTGGGGGGCCAGCCATGAGTGACGACGACCTCGCCGTCGACACCCGACCGACGAAGATCATGTACGTCGCCGAGGCGACCGCACACGGCGGCCGGGACGGCTACGTCACCAGTCAGGACGGGCAGATCGAGCTGAGGGTCGCGATGCCGCCGGAGCTGGGCGGGGACGGCAACGGCACCAACCCGGAGCAGCTGTTCGCGGCCGGGTACAGCTCCTGCTTCCACAACGCGCTGGTGCTGGTGGGCCGCCGTTCCGGCTTCGACCTGACCGGTTCCACGGTCGCCGCGAAGGTCGGCATCGGCCCCAACACGCAGAAGGGTTACGGCCTCGCGGTCGCCCTCAGCGTCTCGCTGCCGGTGCTGGACCAGGACGTCGCCGCGAAGCTGGTGGACGCGGCCCACGAGGTCTGCCCGTACTCCAATGCCACCCGCGGCAACATCGATGTAACGATCCTGTTGGGGTAGCGACACCGGGGAATCGCAGGCTGTCGGGGGGTGTTGCCCCCACAGTCGCAGGTGGACCGGAAGGAAGTACGGGCGTGGACGTGAACGGCACAGTCGCCGAGGGCTTCGAGCCGGTCCGGGAGGCGTTCGCGCGGAACTTCCAGGTGCTCGGGGACCGGGGTGCCGCGGTCGCCGTCTACCAGGGCGGGCGCAAGGTCGTCGACCTGTGGGGCGGCACGAAGGACGTCGACGGGACCGAGCCGTGGGAGCACGGCACCGCCCAGATCGTGCGCTCCGCGACCAAGGGCGTCGCCGCCGCCGTACTCCTGCTGCTGCACCAGCGTGGGGAGCTGGACCTGGACGCGCCGGTCGGGGAGTACTGGCCGCAGTTCAAGGCGGCCGGAAAGGAGCGGACGCGGGTGTGGCAGTTGCTCGCGCACCGGGCCGGGGTGCCCGTGCTGGACCGGCCGTTGACGCCGGCCGAGGCGGCGGATCCCGCGCTGGGCGCGGAGGCCGTTGCGGCGCAGGCGCCGGTGTGGGAGCCGGGGTCGGACCACGGGTACCACGCGCAGACGTACAGCTGGCTGACCGGCGAGCTGGTGCGGCGGATCACCGGGCGCGGGATCGGCGAGTGGATCGCGGACGAGATCGCCGGGCCGGTGAGGGCAGAGCTGTGGCTCGGGCTGCCGGACGGCGAACGGGCGCGGGTGGGGCGGGTGGCGCAGGTCGATCCGCCGGCCGATCCGCACGGGTTCCGGACGCGGCCGAAGCGTGCCGTCTCCGAGGCCTACGCCGACCCGGCCTCCCTCACCCGCCGCGCCTTCGCCGCCATCAGCCCCCTGCCCGACGAGAACGACCCCGGCTACCGCGCCGCCGCCCTCCCCGCCTCCAACGGCATCGCGACGGCGGACGGGCTCGCGCGTTTCTACGCCTCGCTGATCGGTGAAGTGGACGGCGGGACACGGCTGTTCGCGCCGGAGACGGTGGAGCTGGCGCGCGCCGAGCGCAGCGCCGGGCCGGACCGGATCCTCGTCGTGAACACCCGGTTCGGCCTCGGCTACATGCTGCACGGAGCGGCCTCCCCGCTCCTCGCCCCCACCTCCTTCGGCCACCCCGGCCGCGGCGGCGCCCTCGGCTTCGCCGACCCCGAATCGGGCATCGCCTTCGGCTATGTGACCAACGGTTTCAGGAAGAGCGTTACGGCGGACCCGCGGGCGCAGGCGTTGGTACGGGCGGTGCGGGACGTCGTCGTAACGCCGTAGGAGCCCCTCCCCGCGGCGCCGGAAAACCGGTGGAAGCGGCGGCGCATGCGTCCGTACCGTCCCTCGGGTGACCTATCTGAGCCCCCTGGGGTATCTGCTGGGCGTCGAGGGCGCCGCTCTGCTGCGCGGCTTCCGGGAGCGGAGCGCCGACCGGGCGTTCGTCGAGGCGCGGATCGCCGAGATCCGGACGCTGCTGGACACGCCCGCCCTCGCGCATGCCGAGGGTGAGACGGCGCGTGAGGGCACGATCAGTACGGCCGAGGTCTACCGGTCCTGGGCGCCGCACTACGACTCCCCCGGCAACCAGATGATCGACCTCGAACAGCCGGTCGTCCGGCGCATCCTGGACGGTCTGCCCGTCGGCACGGCCCTGGACGCGGCCTGCGGCACCGGCCGGCACACCGCCCACCTGCACCGGCTCGGCCACCGGGTGACCGGTGTGGACGCCTCACCGGAGATGCTCGCCCTGGCCCGCGAGCGCCTGCCGGACGTCGGCTTCCACCAGGCCGACCTGCACGACCTGCCCCTTGGCGACAACACGGTCGAAACCGTCGTCTGCGCGCTCGCCCTGACCCACGTACCCGAACTGGCGCCCGTGCTGGCCGAGTTCGCGCGTGTCCTGCGCCCCGGCGGTCACCTCGTGATCTCGGACGCCCACCTGCTGGTGTCCTATCTCAGGCCGACCCTGCCCCGCCAACCCGACCCGGAGGGCCACCCGACCCTCCTCGCCGAGTACCACCGTCCGCTCAGCGCCTACCTCGCCGCGGCCCTGCCCCTCGGCTTCCAGGTCCGGCACTGCGAGGAGCCCCGCCGCCCGCTCCGTTCCCTCGCCCCCGACACCGCGCCGGACCCGCTCCCCGCGCACATGTCCTGGGACCTCCTGCACTGGTGCCCGGAGGCTTCGGCCGCGGCCCTGGACGACTCCCCGGTCGCGGTGGTCTGGCACTTCCAGCTCGAGGACACCGGGAAGAACAGCACCAAGGACTGACCAAGGGCTGACCTCAGACCGTCTTGATCGTGCTCCCGTCGATCACGTGGTCGCGCCGGTGATGTTCCCCTGGGTGAACCCGGCGAGGGTCATGCCCGACGCGGCCGCCCACTGGGCGATCCGGCCCTTGATCGGGTTCGTCCTCGACCTGGATCCCACCGGCGCCCGCCCGCAGGCCTGCTCGGGCCGACGGGCAGCGCGCGCGTCATCGAGCACGTACGGCTCCGGGTCACGGCCGCCGCACACGCCTCCGGGCACCTTGCACCACCGGCGCGGGACACCGAGCCGCCGCACGACGTCCCCGCGGCCTTCGTCGCCGGCGCGCTGCTGGGTGTGGCCACCGACTGGTCGCAGCGCGGCTGCCCGGGAACGCCGACCGCGATGACCGTCGTGACGAAGCCGCTGTTGAACGCGCTCCCTACACGTTGATCCCTAGGCATTGCTCCCTACACGTTGATGGGATGCGAAGTCCGTCCGGACGCCGAGTCGATCTCGCCGTGGGCCTTCGTCAGGAGCTGCATCGCTATCTCGTTGAGTGCGCGGGCGCCGGCGATCTCCTCCCCCACCCGCGGCTGATTGGAGTCGGTGTGGTGGCGGCTGGCGTGGCCGCGGGTCCGTATCTCGGTCCCGTCGGGCAGCCGTACCAGCGCGGCCGCCTCGGTGTGTTCCTCGTCCTCCCGGAACTCCAGTTCGACATGCCATCCGACTGTGCTGTGCGTCATGACGATCACCTCCGGAACACCTCCTTCCAGAGTGCTCCTCCCGACCCCCTGGGCGCATCCACTGGCGGAACCCCGCCGCGGCCGTGGCATCGGGGCATGGCGCCCCAGTGGGAGCTCATGCGTGACTGCATTCCCGTCGAGCAGGGCGGTTCCGGCCGGCCGAGCAGGAGGCCGGAGAGGCGCACCCACCAGGGGCCCCGAGCCGGAACTGACGCCGGTACAGGGCCCCTTGGCGTGGGGGGGTGCAGGTGGCTCAGCCGTCGTTCTCCGCCGACGGGAGGTAGGCGCCCGGTACGTCGTTCGGGGCGTAGACCTTCTTGTCACCGGGGTACGGCTTGGTCCAGTTATGGGTCTGGTACCAGGTGTAGCGGTTCATCTGGGTCGGGTTGGCGTAGTCGGGCACGGCGTTCGGGCCGGTCAGGCGCTGGTGCCTGGCCCACGCCTTCCACTCGGCCGCGAGATCCCGCGCGGCTTCCGGCACCGCCGTGGTCGTCGGCGCGGCGGCCGCCTTGGTGTCCTGCGGGGCCGGGTTGTCCGAGCCGCAGGTCGGCTGGGGGCTGACGCCGAGGGTCAGGGAGGTCCGGTTCGGGACCGCCGTGAACGGCGTGTCGTTCGCCTTCGGGGTGAAGGCGTTGTACATCGGGGTGGCCGCGCTGTCGAGCTGGTTCATCGGGTGGATGCCGAGGATCTGCTCGATGGTGCGCATCATCGTGATCTGCGAGTAGTAGTGGCTGTCGACCGTGCCGTGCTTGGCGTACGGGCTGATGACCTGGACCGGTGCGCGGTGGCCGTCGACGTGGTCGAGGCCGTTCTGGGAGTCGTCCTCGACGACGAAGATCGCCGAGTCCTTCCAGTACTTGCTGTGCGAGATCTCGTCGACCATGCGGCCGACCGCGAGGTCGTTGTCGGCGACCTCGGCGGAGGCGTTGGCCGGGCCGCCGGTGTGGTCGTTGGAGAACCAGAACATGTTCAGGTTCGCCGGGCCGTTCTTCTCGAAGTCCTGCTTCCAGATCTGCTCTTTGTAGATGTCCGGGACGTCGAGGTCGAACAGCGGGAAGCCCTGCACCGACACCTTGTTGAGCGAGGGGATCGCCGAACCCGTCTGGATCGGGTACTGCGTCTGCGCCCCCGTCGACTCCATGGTCCTGGTGTCGCAGTACAGGTTCTGCCAGGTCGCGCCGGCCGGTTTGGTCTCCAGCGACTGGAACTCGCCGAAGTCCTTGACCGACTTGCCGACCGCCTGCGCGCCGGTCCAGATGAAGCCGGTCTTCTGGTGGCCGAGGACGTCGTTCTCGGTGTCGTAACTGCGCGTGTACTCACCGGCGGAGGACTCGGTGTACTCCGGGTTGTCCGACTGCATCAGCCAGTTGTGGCCCTCGGCGGAGTTGGTGCCGACGTCGTAGAAGTTGTCGTAGAGCCCGAACTGCTCGGCCAGGGCGTGCTGGTTGGGCGTGACGTTCTCGCCGAAGGTGGTGAGCGTAGAGTCGCCGTTGCCCTGCGGCAGGTCGCCGTAGACCTGGTCGTAGGTGCGGTTCTCCTTGACCAGCAGGAAGACGTGCTTGATCGTCGACGGGTCGCCGAGGCGTACGGGGACGGGCAGCGCCTTGGCGTGGCTCTTGCCCTTGGCCGCCGTGAGGACCGAGCCGGCCGTCCAGCCGTTCATCTTGAAGACCTTGGCCGTCTGGGACCTGATCGTGCGGTCGTCGGGCAGCGTGAACTGCGTCAGGCTCGACGTCGTGTCGTGGGTGTTGTGGCCGGCCGCGGTGGTGGGGCGGCGGGCGTCGATGCCACGGGTGTTGGAGACGACGATGTTCTTGCCGACGGTGGCGATCCCGGACGGGAAGTAGTCCGTGGGGAGCAGGCCGACGTAGCGGGCGGGCTGCTGCGCGGAGGTGTAGCGGTAGACGGCCACGGCGTTGGCGCGGCCGAGGGTGACCAGCAGGCGGCCGTCGTCGGTGAGCGTCACGGCGTTGGGCTCGTAGCCGACGGAGGCCTCGGGCCAGGGCTGGGTGGCGATGGTCTGGACGACCTTGTCCTTGGCCGCGTTGATGACCGAGACGCTGTTGTCGGCGGTGTTGGTGACGAACACCGCGCCCTTGCTCGCGTACACGGCGGTCGGGTGCAGTCCTACGTCGATGCTGTCGACGGCGGCCGACGGGTCGGCGGTGTCGATGACGCTGACCGTGCCGGTGGTGGCGGCGCCGGTGTCGGGGTCGGCAACGACGTCGGTGCCGTAGGAGTTGATGGTGGTGTCGCCGGGCCCGGCCGGGCGGCCGCCCTCGTTGCTGACGTACAACTTGCCGCCGACCAGGGCGAGTCCGCGAGGAGCGTTGCCGACTGCCCAGGTCTGCTTGACGGTCCCGGTGGCCGCGTCGATGGCGACGACCTTGTTCTGCCCGTTGACGGCGGAGTAGACGGTGGACCCGTCGGCCGAGAAGACGGCCGCGCCGACCAGGGCGTGCTTGGTGCCGTCGACCGGGATGCCGACGGCGACCGGGTTGGAGAGCGTGCCGTCGGCGGCCACGGTGAACTTGGTGTAGCCGTCGGCCTGACCGAGCCACAGCTGGGTGCCGTCGGGCGAGTAGGTCGGGCCCTCCTGGCCGACGGCGGCGGTCTTGATGCGCAGGTCGTCGGCCGCGTTCGTACCGACCTTCTGCCTGACCTGCCCGGTGGCCAGGTCGAGGACGACCAGGGAGGCGTCGCCGTCGGCGACCGAGGCCGCGAGGTGGGTGCCGTCCGGGCTGACCGTGGACGACATGATCTTGCCGTCGTTGACGACGGTCCGGCTGCCGTACGGGTTGATGTACTGGTCGCTGGAGATGACCTGCCCGTTCGCCGTCTCCTGGGCGACCTGCTGGGTGCCGAACTGCCACGTCGAGGCGACCGCGGTGCCGGTGACGCCGAGGGCGACCGCGATGCCCGCCGTGACCAGCAGAGTCCGGCGCCCGACGCGTCTGCCGAAGAGGTTGACCGGCTCCTTCTCAATAACCCGGCGCTGCCGTGTTACCTGCATGGACCTATCCCTTCGAGGTGGTGTCGAGCAGCTCGACGTTGCCGTCGAACTGCCACAACGGGTTGGGCGCGTCTCCCGTCGAAGTACGCACCAGGAAGTAGCCGTTGACTTCCTTCGGCCCGTCGCCGTCGGCGACGAACCGCCCGTCCGATCCGATGTCGAGCTGGTAGATCGCCGTCCCCGCGACCGCGACGCCCGGCAGGTGCCAGGTCACGACACACCGCCAGTCGTTGCCCGCGCCCTCCTGGGCGTCCTGGCCGTCGCTCTTGGTGCACGCGGCCGAGGCCCGCAACTGCGCCTCGGTGACAGCGGGTCGGTGCAGCTGCTCGGTCTGCAGCCGGTAGAGATGACCGAAGGCCGTGGCAAGGGACCGCTGGACCTTGTCCTGCTCGATCCCGGAGCCCATGGAGGGCGTCGATACCGCCACGACTCCCACGGTCACGGCGGTCAGGGCGGCCAGCGGCAGCAGTCCTACGGCGAGCGCGCGGCGCCCGGCACCGTCGTAGGCCGGGTTGGTGAAGTCCCGCCGCAGGAACAGCAGATGGGCCAGCGCGGTCGCGAGCACCGCCCAGACCAGGCTCACCGCGACGCCGATCAGCAGCGGGCCGAGCTGCCGGGGGCTGGTGAACAGGCCGTTCCAGGAGATGAAGGCGTAACCGGGCAGCGCGAGGCGTACGGCGACGGGCAGCGGCAGCATCTGGGCGACCTGCATCGCGAGCGCGACGAGCGCGGGGAGGAGGAGACCCATCGGCGACCGGCCCAGCGCGACCGAGCCGAGCAGGCCGATCGCGGCGAGCGCGAGGGTCGGGGCGAGGGCCGCGAACCAGGCGAGCAGCACGCGTACGGCGGTGTCGCCGGGGGTGAGGAGATGGCCGTCGAGGCCGACGAGGGGTTGGTTGCCGACGGCCAGGAGCCCGCCGACCGTGCTGGACACGGCGAGTCCGGCGACCAGCGCCAGGATGACGGTGAGCCCCGCGAGGGACTTCGCCACGAAGATACGGCGGGGCGAGCGGACGGCGACGAGCAGGTGCCGCCAGGTACCGAGCCGGTCCTCGCAGGCGAAGACGTCACCGGCGACGACGGAGGTGAGCAGCGGCAGCGCCCAGGTGCCGGCGAACCCGAGCATCACCAGCGGCCCGGCCAACCCGGTGGCGTGCATCCAGCGCCCGAAGAGGGTGTCGGAGGGGAGGGTGCTCTGCCGGCTGACGCCCGCGACGAAGAGGGCGGGGGCGATCCAGCAGGCCAGCACGAGGAGCCGTATCCGCCACTGGGAGACGAGCTTGACGAGCTCGAAGCGGTAGCCGCGGGAGACGGAGACGCGGTGGCTGACGACAACGCTGTCTTCGACGTCATCTTCTACGACGGTCGCGGTCACCTGTCCGCCTCCTGCTGCTCGGTCAGGGCCAGGAAGGCGGCTTCGAGCGGTGACACCACGGGCGCCAACTCCCGTACCGCGACGCCCGATCGAACGAGTCCGGCCACCAGCTCGTCGAGAGCGGGTACCAGTCCTCGTACGACGACGAGCCGGTCGTCCTGACCCGCCGCGCCGATGTCGTCGAGGAGCCGTATCCCTGCCGTCTCCTCGGCCAGGCGGCGTGCGGCGGACGGGTCGGACGTACGCAACCGGTAGTCGAGTTCACGGTTCTCGGCGGCGAGTTTGCCCGGCGGGCCGGAGAAGACCACCCGGCCGGTGGCCAGAATGGTGACCTCGGCGCAGAGCGCCTCCAGGTCGTCCATGCGGTGGCTGGAAAGGACGACTCCCGTGCCGTCCGCGGCGAGCCGGGTCAGGACGCGGTGGACGTGTCTCTTGCCGGCCGGGTCGAGGCCGTTGGAGGGCTCGTCGAGCACGAGCAGACGGGGCTTGGTGAGCAGGGCGGCGGCGAGGCCGAGCCGCTGGCGCATGCCGAGGGAGAAGCCGCGGGTCCTGTCGTCGGCGACGTCGGTGAGCCCGACCTGGGCGAGCGCGTCGTCGACGCCCGCCGACTTCGCGTCCAGGCCGCGGAGTTCGGCGAGTGCGGCGAGGTTCTGCCGGGCGGTGAGGGAGGGGTAGAGACCGGGCGCGTCCACGAATCCGGCGACGCCGTCGGGGACGGCGAGGGCCCGCTCGACAGGCCTGCCGAGGATCTCCAGACGGCCGCCGTCCGCGACCGCGAGCCCCAGCAGCAGCCCCAGCAGGGTCGTCTTGCCGGCGCCGTTCGGTCCGACCAGGCCGTGGATCCGCCCCCGTGCCACGTCCAGGTCGACGCCGTCGAGTGCGACGACCTCACCGAAGCACTTGGTGATCCCGCGGGCCCGGACCGCGTGGAGTGTGTCCATGAGTCCCATGAGTCCCTTCTTCCGCAACCCGCAGGGACCTTATGGACAGCACACAACCCGCACACAGGCGATTGACTGAACACGCGCCGAACGGTTCGTCAAGGCAACGGCAAGTCGGCCAAAGGACCGCCAACTTCAGGCCATGTCAAGGCGGGACGGGAAAAGTCGCGGCAACTCCGACCAAAGCAAACGGTGGCAGCCGCTAACCCGCCCGCAGCATCAGCCCGATCCCGCACACCAGCAGCATCGCCGCCGCGATCCGCGGCGCCCCGAAGCGCTCCTTGAAGAACAGCGCCCCGATCGCCGCCCCGACGATGATCGACGACTCGCGCAGCGCCGAGATCGGCGCGAGCTCGGCCTTGGTCTGGGCCCAGAGCACCAGCGCGTACGCCGTGAAGGAGAGCGCGGCGCCGAGCAGGCCCACGGATGCGAATGGCCGTAGCATCGCCGCCGATTCACCGCGCCAGCGCCACAGCGCGTACGCCGGGATCGCGAGCCCCTCCATCGCCATCAGCCAGGCGATGTACCCGAGGGAGGACCCGGAGGCCCGCACCCCGAGCCCGTCCACGACCGTGTACCCGGCGATGGTCAGGCCGGTCGCGAGGGCCGCGACGATCGCCGGCCAGTTGGGGCGGCTGCCGCGCAGGCCCCACAGGGCGACGCCGGTCAGGCCCGCGCAGGACAGCGCGACGCCGGCGGCCGCCCACCCGTTGGGGACCTCGTGCGCGAAGAGGGCGGCGAAGAGGGTCACGACGAGGGGCGCGGTACCGCGCGCGATCGGGTACGCCTGCCCGAAGTCCCCGAGCCGGAACGACCGCATGAGCAGCGCGAAGTAGGCGATGTGGATGAGCGCGGAGACGAGGAGATACGGCCATGCCCCGGCCGCCGGCACCGCGACGAACGGCATCATGGCGACCCCGATCAGCATCCCGCCGCCCGCGATCAGCGTGAACCCGACCAGCTTGTCGGTGATCTGGTGGGCGATCGCGTTCCAGCCGGCGTGGGTGACGGCGGCGAGCAGGACCGCCGAGGCGACCAGCGGGGTCACGAGGTGCGCTCGCGCACGTCCACGAGGGTGGCGCCGGCGTGCGCCACGAGTTCCTTGGGCTCCATCGGGAACACGGCGTGCGGATTGCCGGCCGCGGCCCACACCACGTCGTGCTCCAGCAGCGAACGGTCCGCGAGCACCCGGGCCTTCGTCCGGTGCCCGAAGGGCGGCACGCCCCCGATGGCGTACCCGGTCGTCTCCCGTACGACGTCGGCCTTGGCCCGCGTGACCTTCGCGACGCCGAGCGCCTCCCGCACCAGCTCCACGTCCACCCGGGACGCCCCGTCCATCAGCACCAGCACCGGCACCCCGTCCGCCGCGAAGATCAGCGACTTGCAGATCTCGCTCAGCTCGCACCCGATCGCTGCGGCCGCCTCGGCCGCGGTGCGCGTCGCGTCCGGGAACCGGCGCACCTGGGAGTGCAGGCCGCCGAGGCCCAGCTCCTCCAGGGCGGCGGCGAAGAGGGGGTGGGCTCCTGATTCCGAAGGCGTCATGAACGGCACGCTAGCGGTACGTGTACGAGGCAGGCGACCGAGTTACCCGTGCATCCCTCGCTACCTGTGATTGCGCTGTTACGCGCCGTGACAATGTGTGACATGACGCGCTACCTCTTCGACAACACCGGCGTCCAGACCGAGAACCGCTTCCACTCCCTCGAAGCGTGCTACGACCCCTTCTCCCGCCGCCAATTGGCCCGGACCGGCCTCGCACCCGGCTGGAGATGCCTCGAAGTCGGCGGAGGCGGCGGCTCGTTGGGCGACTGGCTCGGCGAGCAGGTGGGCCCTGGGGGCGAGGTCACGATCACCGACCTGGACCCCCGCTGGACCATCCGCCACCGCCCGCCCCACGTCCGCGTCCTGCGCCACGACATCGTGAGCGAGCCCCTCCCCACGGACGGCTACGACCTCGTCCACGCACGCCTGGTCCTCCTCCACATCCCCGAGCGCCTGGCCGTCCTCGACCGCCTGGTCGCGGCACTCCGCCCGGGCGGCGCGCTGGTCCTGGAGGAGTTCGACTGCACGTGGCAGCCGGTACTGGCCGCGCCCGATGGGGGTTCGGCCGCCCTCTACGAGCGCGTCCAGGCGGCCTTGCTCGCCCAGTTGGAGAAGCGGGGCGCGGACTGCCTGTGGGGCCGCAAGGTCTTCGCCGCGATGGCCGACGCCGGCCTGACGGACCTCGCGGCGACGACCTACGCCGAGTCGTGGACGGGCGGCGGCACAGGCGTGGGCCTGCACCACGCGAACGCCCGCCAGGTGGCTGAGGGGCTCCGCGAGGAGGGCGTCACGGAGGACGAACTCGCCCGCTACCACGCCCTGCTGGCGGACCCGGAGTTCACGGTGAACTCGCTCCCGCTGATCAGCGTGACGGGTCGGCGCCCGAGCGGAGAGCGGTGACCCGATGACCACCACCCACCTGCGCTACCGCGAGACCCGCCTCCCCCGCACCGAGGACCCGCTCACCCTCATCATGCGGCTCGTCTGCAGCGGCCTCTTCGATCCCTACGTCGTCTACGAGCGCGACGGCGCCTGGTCCCTCGCGGGCGGCGCGCTCGCCTCCGTCCGCCTCGGCCCCGACGCCCACGACCTGGCCGAGATCGAGGAACGCTTCGCGACGATGCCGGTCGCCGGCTGGCGAGCCTACGGCTGGGCCGCCTTCGAACTCGGCCCCGCACTGGCGGGCCTGGCCCCCGAAACCGACGGCGACCTCCTCCACCTGATCGTCCCGGCCGACGAGATCCGTGTGTACGGCGACGACGTGCTGGTCCGCTCGGTCGACCCGGCCGGGCTGGAGGCCATCGTCGCCCTGATCGACGCCCCGGCGGCGGAGACGGAGGCCGAGGTACTGCCCCCGATCGACCTCCCTCTCTCCGACACGGGCAACTACCGTGCCGCCGTGTCGGCCGCGCTGGTGGAGTTGAACGGCCCCGGCCCATTGGAGAAGGTCATCCTGTCTCGCCGGGTGCCCGTCCCCATGCCGGTCGACCTGATCACGACGTACGCACTGGGCCGCCGGGCCAACACCCCGGCGCGCTCGTTCCTCCTGAACCTGGGCGGCATCCGGGCGGCGGGCTTCAGCCCGGAGACGGTGGTGGAGGTGTCGGCCGACGGTCATGTTCGGACCCATCCGCTGGCCGGCACGCGGGCGCGCACGGGCTCGCCGACGGAGGACGCGCTCCTCCGCGCGGATCTGTTGAGCGACCCGAAGGAGATCCACGAACACGCGGTGTCGGTACGGCTCGCGCTGGACGAGATGTCGACGGTCTGCGACGACACGTACGTCAGCGAATACATGACGGTCGAGGAACGAGGCACGGTCCAGCACCTGGCATCCCGGGTCACCGGCCGCCTACGCCCAGGCCTCGGCCCCTGGCACGCCTTCGCGGCGATGTTCCCGTCGGTGACGGCGACGGGCATCCCGAAGGCTCCGGCCTACCCTCTGATCCACGGGTTGGAAGGCCGCCCAAGGGGCCTGTATTCGGGGGCGGTTATTACGTGCGACGCCTCGGGCGCACTGGACGCGGCGCTGGTGCTGCGCACGGTGTACGAGCGTGAAGGCGAGTGCTGGCTCCAGGCGGGGGCGGGGGTGGTACGCCAGTCGCGCCCGGAGCGGGAGCATGAGGAGACGTGCGAGAAGCTGCGCAGCGTCAGGGTGTGGGGACGGCGGTGACGAAGGCGGTCCAGGTGGTGGGGGTGACCTTGAGGTGAGGTGTTTCGGGGGTCTTGGAGTCGCGGATGTGAATGGTGGCGGGGGTGGCGGCCACCTCGACGCAGTCGTTGATGTCGCCGCTGTCGCTGTAGCTGCTCTTGAACCAGTGGAGTTCGGTGGCGCTCATAGTCTCCCCAGCAGTTGCTCAATGAAGGCCAGTGACTCCCTCGGCGTGAGAGCCTGCGCCCGGATCATGCCATACCGCATTTCAAGGATACGAAGATCCCTGGGGTTTGAGACCGGGCGGCCGTTGAACGCACCGTCGGAGCGGCCGATCGCCGTGCCGTCCTCGAACTTCAGCAACTGGATCAGCCCGAGCACCCCGCCGTGCTCCTCGCGGTCAGTCGGCATGACTTGAAGCGAGACGTTCCGCAACTGCGCTACTTCCAGCAGGTATTGGAGCTGTCGCCGCTGCACGGCTTTCCCACCGTAGGGGCGTTCCAATGTCACCTGCTCCTGGATGAACATGAGCATCGGCGGAGACTCCCGGTCGAAGATCGCCTTGCGTGCCATGCGAGCGGTGATCCCTCGCTCCACCTCGTCCTCCGAGTACGTGGGCAGCACCATCTCGAACAGCGCCCTCGCGTACTCCGGCGTCTGCAACAAGCCGTGGATGTTGTGGTTGCCGTACATCAGCAGCTCGACCGCACGCGCCTCCATGTCGGCCAACTCCCGCACCTTCTTCGGGTACCGGGCCTTCCGCATGTCCTCCATGAAGGTCCGCAGATGGCCCTGCGCCTTCAGTAGTGTGTCCGCCCTGTCCAGGAACTCCGGCCTGGGAATCCGCTGCCCGCGCTCCATCTTGCGGATCATGTCCTCGCCGTAGCCCATGACTTCGGCGAAGTCGGCCGTACCCATGCCCGCCCCCTCGCGACACACCTTCAACAGGTGCCCGACGGCCTGCACGATCGGCTCGATCTCGTCCCCCGGTTCCACATCCCAACCGGCCTCATCCACACCTTCGTTCATGTCCACCTCCAACGCGCCCCGTACCCGAGCGGCACTGCGGACAGCCGAGACAAGCCAAGACAAACGCCAGACAGTCACCGAACGCCCACGCCCCGTGAGCACCCACCGTAGGCAGAACCGGCCACGCTGAGTGACATGAATCAAGAAACCGTCATCCGCAACTTCACCACCCTCCTCTCCCCCACCCCCCTCGGCGCCCGCCTCGCCCGCCTCCTCGCCGGCGACCAACTCCGCACCTGGGAACTCCCGTTGCATCCGGCGGAGCAGATCGTCGCCGAGCTGGCGGCGAACGCGGCGACGCACGGCCGCGTACCGGGCCGGGACTTCCGCCTGACCCTCTACGTCATCGGCGACACGCTCCGTATCGAGGTGACGGACACGAGAGGCGACCGCCTCCCCCGCCCCACACCCGCCGCCCCGGACGCCGAGTCGGGCCGAGGTCTGCTCCTGGTGGACGCCCTCGCACATCGATGGGGCGCGGCGACGGGGCCGTATCCGCGGAAGACGGTGTGGGCGGAGGTCAAGGTGTGAAGCGCCACTCACCGACTGGACGCGGCCGGGCTGGGTCAGGAGCATCGGAGCTGCGAGATACATTTGATCATGTATATTGATACACGATCCGGTGTATATGGAGGTAGGGCCCATGAGTAGAACCGTCATCGATCTTGACGACGATGCCCTGGAAGCCGCGGCGAAGGAGCTGGGCACTTCCACGAAGCGGGACACCATCAACACCGCCCTGCGTGAGGTCGTCGCCCGCAACCGTCGCCTGCGCGCCCTGCATGAGCTGCAGGATCTCGCGGATGACGGCGCCCTCGACGTCGAAATCCTCCTGGACAAGCGCAACTACCGGGGTGGTCCCGCCAGGTGAGCGTTGCCGACTACCTCGTCGACACGTCGGCTCTGGCTCGCGTTCTGCTGCGTCAGGCGACCGACGAGTGGGAGCAGCGGGTGGGCGCCGGTCTGATCGCCCTGTGCGACCTCACCGAACTGGAGGTCCTCTACTCCGCACGTTCGGCGAAAGACCATGGGGCCATCCAGGAACGGCTGAACCAGTTCACCTGGTGCGCCATGCCCGACGGCATCTACCGGCGTGCCCGGGTCGTCCAGCGTGAGCTCACCGCCAAGGGCGAGCACCGCAGTGCCGGAGCCGTCGACCTCCTCGTGGCCGCAGCCGCGGAAGAAGCGGGACTCACACTGCTGCACTACGACCGCGACTTCGAAACCATCGCCCGCACCACCGGGCAGCCGGTCCGAATGATCGACCTCAAGTAGTCCGTCATCGACGGCTTGATCTCGGGAGGGAGCGGACAAGGTGGCCGACCCCGGCCGCGGCGAGGACCGTCTCCAGGTCCGTCGACTCGAAGGAGTCGCCGTAGTTCTTGTGGACGACGGGTTCCGAGTCCCGCCGGGCCAGTTCAGTGACGGCGTCCCGTTCGTGCGCGGACGCCACGACGCCCTGCTGGACGTCGATCACCAGCAGGGCGGTCCTGGGTCATTCCGGAAGTGCGGTCATGAGTTCAAGCTAGACGCTGCCACTGACCATCGCCCTTGCCGGGCGATCGTCCTCGCTCAGGCCCAGGGCGTCTCCGAGTACGGAGCCTCGGCCGCCGCCTGGGCCGCCTCGCGGCGGGCGCGGCGGCCGGCGATCAGGCCGCCCAGGGCGCCGAGGGACACCAGCCCCATGCAGGCCGCGCCGATGATGCCCTTCGCGCCGTCCATGGTGAAGTACAGGGCCGCGGCGGTACCGCCGTTGAAGAGGAACAGGAACCACAGGGTGCCCGGGCGGCCCAGGAACGCCTTGATCTTCGGCTTCTTCGTGATCCGCGAACCGGCGATGAGCGCGACGACGCCACCACCGATGGTGGCCGCCGTCTTGGCCGTACCGTCGAGGAAGGCACCGGCGCCGCCGGCGCTCATACCGAGACCCACGGCGAAGAAGCTCCAGAGAAGCACGTCGGCGACGAACTTCTTGACGGCGGCGAACGGCGAGCGGGGGGCGCGGGCGGCACGGGCGCGGGACATGGGACGGCCTTCCTGACCAGGGGGGATTCGGTGATTTCTGATCTCTTCGATCTGTCCTCAACGATCCCGTCCGGCGCCCGCCGCAACGAGGGAGCGGCCTCCCGAACCCATGGTGTAGCGGACTACACCATGCCGGCGCACCACACGTGCCGCGGTTCGGAAGGCCGCCCAGCGATCGGAAGGGTCAGGCCCGTACCAGCTCCCGGTCCTCGTCCGAGCCCGAGTCCGAATCCGAGTCCTTCGAGCCGTCCGTCATGTGCTTCAGGCCCTCGCCCTCGACGTCCACGTTCGGCAGCGCCCGGTCCAGCCACTTCGGCAGCCACCAGGCCTTCTTGCCGAGCAGCGCCAGCACCGCCGGGACGATCGCCATGCGGACGACGAACGCGTCGAAGAAGACCGCGATCGCGAGGCCGAAGCCGATCATCTTGATCATGGACTCGCTGGAGGAGATGAAGCCGCCGAAGACGGCCATCATGATGATCGCGGCGGCGGCCACGACCCGGGCGCTGTGCCGGAAGCCGGTCACGATCGCCTGGCCGGGGGTCTCTCCGTGGACGTATGCCTCACGCATGCGCGTCACGAGGAACACCTCGTAGTCCATCGCGAGGCCGAAGACCACGCCCACCATGAAGATCGGCATCATCGACATGATCGGGCCGGTCTGCTCCACGCCCAGCAGGCCGCCGAGCCAGCCCCACTGGAAGACCGCGACCACGGCGCCGAGCGCGGCGAGCACGCTGAGCAGGAAGCCGAGGGCCGCCTTCAGCGGGACCAGGATGGAGCGGAAGACCGCTATGAGGAGGAGGAAGGCCAGGCCCACCACCAGGCCCAGGTACGGGATCAGCGCGTCGTTCAGCTTCTGAGAGAAGTCGATGTTCATCGCGGTCGTGCCGGTGACCAGGACCTTCGCGTCCGTGTCGGCCTTGACCTCGACGCCCTTGTCGCGGATCGCGTGCACCAGGTCCTCGGTGCGTACGGAGGACGGCTTGGAGGACGGGATCACCGTGATCGTCGCGGTGTCGCCTGCCTTGTTGAACATCGCCGGGGTGACCGTGGCGACGTCCTTGAGGCCCTTGATGTCGTCGCCGACCTGGGCGGCCGCGGCCTTCGGGTCGTCGCTGTTCTTGGCGTCGACCACGATCATCAGGGGGCCGTTGAAGCCCGGGCCGAAGCCCTCGGAGAGGAGGTCGTAGGCGCGGCGCTGGGTGGTGGACGTCGGCTGCGAGCCGTCGTCCGGCAGGCCCAGCTCCAGCTGCGTGGCCGGTACGGCGATGGCGCCGAGGCCGACCACGCCGAGCAGCAGCACGGCGGCGGGACGCCGGATCACGAAGCTCGCCCAGCGGGCACCGAGCCCCGGCTTGGCGACGGCACCCTCACCGGAAGCGGCACCCTTCACAGACCCGGAAGCGGCACCCTCCGCGGAAGCGGAACCGGCACCCTTCCCACGCTTCTTCTCCCCCGCCGCCTTCACCCGTCGGCCCGCGTATCCGAGCATCGCCGGAATCATGGTCAGCGCGATGAGGACGGCCACCAGCACCGTGCCCGCCGCTGCCAGCCCCATCTTCGTCAGCATCGGGACGCCGACCACGGACAGGCCCGCCAGCGCGATCACGACCGTCAGGCCGGCGAAGACCACCGCCGAGCCCGCCGTGCCGGCCGCGCGACCGACCGCCTCCTCGCGGTCGCGACCCTCGGCCAGCTCGCTTCGATAGCGGGACACGACGAACAGCGCGTAGTCGATGCCGACCGCGAGGCCGATCATCAACGCCAGGGTGGACGTCGTATCACCGAGGTCGAGAGCGTTCGCGAGGGCGGTGATGGTGGCGACGCCGATGCCGACGCCGATGATCGCGGTCAGCAGCGGGAGTCCGGCCGCGACCAGTGAGCCCAGGGTGATGACGAGGACGACGGCGGCGATCGCGAGGCCGACGACCTCGCCGGCCGCGCCCGGTTCGGCGCCGGCCTGAAGCGCGTCACCGCCGATCTCGACGGTCAGCCCGGCCTTCTGCGCATCGTGCCCGGCCGCCTCCAGGGCGTCCCGCGAGGCGTCCTTGAGCTCCATGCCGGAGACCTCGTAGCGCACCGAGGCGTAGGCGACCGTGCCGTCCTTGCTGACGGCGTTCGACTTGAAGGGGTCGGCCACGGAGGTGACCTCGGAGCCGTCGGCCAGCTCCTTCACCGTCTTCTCGACGGTCGCCTTGTTGTCGGCGTCGGTCATCTTCTCGCCGGCCGGCGCCTTGAAGACGACCCGGGCGGTGGCCCCGTCGGAGCTGGAGCCGGGGAAGCGCTGGTCGAGGAGGTCGAAGGCCTTCTGGGCCTCGGTGCCGGGGATCGAGAAGGAGGTGGAGCCGGCGGCGGGCGCGCCGGCCGCGGCGACACCCGCGAGGGTCAGCAGCGCCACCCAGAACAGGGCGACGAAATGCCGTCGCCTGAAGGCGAACCGGCCGAGTTTATAGAGGAACGTGGCCACGAAGGCGTACTCCCGGTCAGGTCGTTGATCGTGCAGGGAAGGGGTGGCCGACCCGCGGGGAGGCAGGAACGACCGTCCCGACGACTTGAGCGGTGACGTCAGGTGGAGAGGTACTGCGGGGAAGTGGGGAGAGCTACTCGATGCCGAAGGCGGGGAGCACGACGGCGTCGATGTACGAAGTGAGGAAGGCCTGCGTCGGCGGCAGTTCGTCGATCATCGTGCGGGCGGCGAACGCGCCGAGCATCATGTGCATCATGTAGGGGATCGCCGGGTTGTCCGCACGGACCTCGCCCCGGTCGACCGCCCGCTGGAGCACCCGGCGGAACTCCGCCATCTCCGGCTCGACCAGGAACTCCTTGAACGCCTTCAGGAGCTCCGGGTTGCTGTGCACCGCCATGGCCAGACCCCGCATCAGCGCGGAGTTCTGCTCCATCTCGCAGTCGTCCGAGCGGAGCGTGAGGGCGTGCAGGTCGCCTCTCAGCGACCCGGTGTCGATGTCGGCGAAACCCATGCCGCCCGGCTTGTTGCTCCGGACCGCCTTCGCGACGAGCTCGGCCTTGCCGCCCCACTGGCGGTAGAGCGTGGCCTTGCTGGACTTGGTGCGGGCGGCGACGGCGTCCATGGTGAGGGCGTCGTAGCCGACCTCACGGAGCAGGTCGAGCACGGCCCCGTACAACTCGGCCTCACGCTCGGGCGTGATCCGACTGCGACGCGCCGTTGCGACCTCAGTCATGACACTCACCCTTTCCCGCTCCGTACGACACGGTTTCGTCTTCGTACGTGATGAATGTAGCGCAGAGCCATGAGAAACGAAACCGTTTCGTACGTGTCCTCGGTCACGCGCCGGTCACGGCTCGGCCGCGCCGCAGCTCAGGTCGGGGGAATTTTCACAAGTTGCTCCGGTCCATCCCCCGGAAAAGCATGGGGAGGTGAGCTATCTGCGCCTGCCCCATCTCAGCGGTGAACTGTTGTGCTTCGTGGCCGAGGACGACCTCTGGCTGGCCCCCCTCGACGGCCCGGGCCGCGCCTGGCGCCTGACGGTGGACCGCACGAAGACCGGCCACCCCCGCTTCTCGCCCGACGGTACGACGATCGCGTACACGAGCTGGCGGAGTCTGGTCCCGGAGATCCATGTGGTGCCGGTGGAGGGCGGCCCCGGCAGACAGCTCAGTTTCTGGGGTTCACCGGACACCCAGGTCTGCGGCTGGACGCCCCAGGGCACGATCCTCGCCGTCGCCTCGCACGGCGAGCCCTTCTCGTACTTCACCTGGGCCTACAAGGTCTCCCCCGACGGCGCCCCCGGCCGCAAACTCCCCTGGGGCCCGGTCTCGGACATCCAGGTGGCGGAGATCGAGGGCGAGCGCCGCACCCTGCTCCTGACCGGGACCCCGCCCCACGAACCGGCCGCCTGGAAGCGCTACCGGGGCGGCGCGACGGGCCGCCTCTGGCTGCACGGCGAGCGGCTGCTGGGCGATCTGGACGGCCACCTCCACTCCCCCATGTTCGTCGGCGGCCGGATCGCCTTCCTCTCCGACCACGAGGGCGTCGGCAACCTCTACTCGTGCGCGTACGACGGCTCCGACCTGCGCCGCCACACCGACCACGACGCCTTCTACGCCCGGCACGCCGCCAGCGACGGCACCCGGGTGGTGTACCAGTGCGCGGGCGATCTGTGGATCGTCGACGACCTCGCCACCGAGCCGCGGAAGCTGGACATCCGGTTGAGCGGGCCGCGCGCGGGACGCCGTCCCTACCAGGTGCCGGCCGCCCAGCACGTGGACGGCATCTCGGTGGACGAGACGGGCCGCGCGAGCGCCGTCGTCGTGCGCGGCAGCCTGTACTGGCTGACCCACCGCGACGGCCCGGCCCGCACGATCACCGACACACCGGGTGTACGGGTCCGGCTCCCGGAGATGCTGGGCTCGGTCGGCCAGGTCGCGTACGTGACGGACGCGGAGGGCGAGGACGCGGTCGAGATCGCCTACCTGCCCCGCGCGACCGGCGACCGCGAGCCCCGCCGGCTGGCCTCCGGCGAACTGGGCAGGGTCCTTGAGCTGGTCTCCGATCCGCAGGGCGAACGCCTCGCCATCGCGGCACACGACGGCCGGCTGCTGCTGATCGACGCGACCGAGGATTCGAATGGTGAAGTCACCGAGCTGATCCACTCGACGAACGGCCCGGTACGGGACCTGTCGTTCTCACCGGACGGGGCATGGCTGACGTGGTCGCATCCGGGCATCGGCCGCTCGCTCAGGCAGATCAAGATGGCGCGGATCTCCGGGAAGGGAGGCGGCGACCGCCTGATCGTCGACGTCACCAACGGCCGCTTCGAGGACGAGAACCCGGTCTTCACGCGCGACGGCCGCTACCTCGCCTTCCTCTCCTGGCGCGGCTTCGACCCGGTGTACGACGTCCACACCGGCGACCTGTCCTTCCCGCTCGGCTGCCGCCCGTACCTGGTCCCCCTGTCCTCGGCCACGCCCTCCCCCTTCGCGCTCACCCCCGAGGGCCGACCGGCGGCCGGGGGCCTCGACCCCGTCGACGAGGACGAGGGCGACGGCACGGTGACCGTCGAGGTCGAGGGCCTGGAGAGCCGGGTGACCCCCTTCCCGGTCCCGGCCTCCAAGTACTCGGCGCTGTACCCGGTCGCGGGCGGCGGACTGGTCTGGCTGCGCTGGCCGATCTCGGGCGCGCTGGGCGAGACCTTCGCCAACCCGGCCGACACCAGCGGCCGCCCGACCCTCGAGCACTTCAACATCAGCAAGGCGAAGAAGTCCGAACTCGTCGACCACCTCGACTGGTTCGCGGTCAGCGGCGACGGCAGCCGCCTGGTCGTGGTCGACGAGGGCGACCTGCGGGCCGTCCCGTCGTCCGAATCGGGAGACGGCGATACGACGGTGTGGATCGACCTGCGCCGCATCCTGCACGAGGTCGACCCGGCCGCCGAGTGGCGCCAGTCGTACGAGGAGGCGGGCCGGCTGATCCCGGCGTACTTCTGGGACCCGGGGATGTGCGGCATCGACTGGCAGGGTGTCCTCGGCCAGTACCGCCCGCTGGTGGAACGGGTGGCGTCGCCGGACGAGTTCGCGGACCTGCTGCGGGAGGTGCTGGGCGAGCTCGGCACGTCGCATGCCTATGTGACGGCCGCCCGGCGCAACGAGGGCCCGCCGCACTACCAACGTTGGCAGGGCCTCCTGGGCGCCAACTTCGTGCACAGGGACGAGGGCTGGGTGGTGAAACGGATCCTGCCCGGCGACTCCTCCGACTCCAAGGCCCGCTCACCGCTGGCCGGTACGGGCATCCGGGAGGGCGCGGTACTGACGCATATCGACGGCCGTCCGGTGGATCCGCTGACCGGGCCGTACCCGCTGTTGGCCGGCGCGGGCGGCACGACAGTGGAACTGACCTTCACCCCGGCGGAGGGCGAGGCGGGCCGCTCCCGCCGCGTCGCCGTGGTCCCGCTGCTCGACGAACGCCCGCTGCGCTACCAGGACTGGGTGGCCAAACGCCGGGCGGTGGTACGGGAGTTGAGCGGCGGCCGGTGCGGCTATCTGCACATCCCCGACATGGGCGGCTCGGGCTGGGCCCAGTTCAACCGGGACCTGCGGCTGGAGGTCTCGCGGCCCGCGCTGATCGTGGACGTGCGCGGCAACGCGGGCGGCAACATCAGCGAGTTGGTGGTGGAGAAGCTGACCCGGACGATCCTGGGCTGGGACCTCACCCGCAACGCCCAGCCGGTTTCGTATGCCTCCAACGCCCCGCGCGGCCCGGTGGTCGCCCTCGCCGACGAGGCGACGTCCTCGGACGGCGACATGATCACGGCGGCCTTCAAACTCCTGGGACTGGGCCCGGTGATCGGCCAGCGCACCTGGGGCGGAGTGGTCGGCATGACCGGCCGCCACCAACTGGGCGACGGCACGGTGATCACGGTCCCGATGAACGCGGCCTGGTTCGACGCGTACGGCTGGGGCGTGGAGAACAGAGGAGTGACCCCGGACCTGGAAATCCTCCGCACGCCGCTGGACTGGGCGGAGGGGAGGCATGCGCAGTTGGACGACGCGATCAAGCTGGCGCTGGACCTGCTGGACACCAACCCCCCTGCGACACCGCCGGACTACAGCGACGTACCGGACCGCTCCCGCCCGAAACTGCCGCCGCGGAGCACATGAGGAAGGGCGCTCCTCGACCCCGGAGCACATGAGAAAAGGTGCCCCTCAGCGGGGCACCTTTCCAGTCACCGCAGGACGTCGACGTCAGACGTCGTAGTCCTGGTCGAGACGGTCCTGCTCCTCGCGCTGCAGGCGCTCCGTCTCCTCGTCACGCATGCGCTCCTGGCCCTGTCGGCCACGCTCCTGGCCCGGGCGGCCGGGCTGCTGGCTCTGCCGGCCACGCTCCTGGCCCGGCTCCCGCGCCTGCTGGGCCTTCTGCTTGGCCTGCTCCTGCCACTGCTCCGACTTGTCCTGGAACTGGTCCTTCATACCCATGTGGGTTCACTCCCGTAAGGGTGAGGGGATGGCCCCTGGGGCGGGACCTCGACCAGATTCACACGCCCGGACAGACCGCGCATTTCGATCAGTTACGGCGAGTAGCGCGAGCCTCCTCGTCCGCCGCCCCACCTGCACCGACGAGCCCCGACCGCATGCCCTCCAACCGTGTTCCGAACCGCTTCATCTCCCGCTGTCCGACGGTCCCGATGACCCCCGGCAGATACCCGCGCACACCCTGCATCCCACGCAGCCACCACTGCCCGTACACATGGCTCGACCGCCGCTCGATCCCGGCCACGATCCGGTCCACCGCGGGACCCAGCGGATACGTCTTGTTGGCCGGCCACGGCAGCCGCTGCCTGAGCTCCCGCATGACCTCGTCCTGATCGGCCCCGCGCACCATGTCGGTGTCGGTCCAGGACAGGTATCCGACGCCGACGCGCACGCCCTTGTGGCCGACCTCGGCGCGCAGGCTGTGCGCGTACGCCTCCACCCCGGACTTGGAGGCGCAGTACGCGGTCATCATCGGCGCCGGCGTCATCGCGGCGAGCGAGGCGATCTGCAGCAGATAGCCGCGGCTCTCCATCAGCACCGGCAGGAAGGCGCGGGCGGTCACGGCCGACCCGATCAGGTTGACCTCGATCACCCGCCGCCAGGCCTCGGGGTCGGAGTCGACGAAGGGTCCGCCGGTCGCGACGCCCGCGTTGGCGACGACGATGTCGACCTTCCCGAACCGCTCCTTGACCTCCGACGCCACCCGGGCCATCGCCTCGTGGTCGGTCACGTCGGCGTACCAGTGGTCGCTCTCGCTGTGCAGCCGCTCGGAGACCTCCTTGAGGGCGTCCGGCTCCAGCCCGACCAGCGCGACCTTGGCGCCGCGCGCCGACAGCTTGCGGGCGAGCAGCTCGCCGACGCCGCGCGCGGCACCCGTGACGACGGCGACCTGTCCTTCGAGGCTGACCTTGCTCATGCGCCCTCCTTGAGCGTCTTGACCGACTCGGCGGACTCCGCCGGCTCGACCGATTTGGCCGTCGCGTACGTCGTCACGAGTTCCCGGATGCTGGTGCTGACCAGCTCGGGCGCCTCGACGGGCGTCATGTGGCCGAGGCCCGGCAACTCGGTGCTACCCACGCAGTTCGGCAGCGCGGCGGCCAGCGCCCGTGCGTGCACGGGGGGTGTGAGCCGGTCCGCGCTACCCGCGATCACGGCCGTCGGCACCTTCAACTCCCGTACGCCGTGGTCCAGGTCGAGCCCCGCGAGCACCTCCGACCAGGCGTGGCGCACGGCGCGCGGACAGGCGTGCACGATCCGCGCGCACGCCTCCACCATGTGCGGGGCGGAACCGGCGCCCATGGTGGCGTACTTGAGAATCCGTCGCGCGACCGGCGTGACGGGTCCGAGCGGGGCGCGCGAGCCCAGCACGCGCGCCGTCAGCCAGGTGCGCACGCCCCCAGCGCGCAACGGCACGACGCGCGCCTCCGCGACCAGCCGTGAACTCCCGGTGCTGCACAGCAGAACAGCGGCGGCGTGCTCGCGGAACCGGGGGCGTGCGGACGCGGCCATGACCGTCATCCCGCCCATGGAGTGCCCGACGATCACCGCACGCTCCCCGGGCGCGAGCGTCTCGCCGAGCACCGCCTCGAGATCGTCCGCCAGCGCGTGGGTGGTGCAAGCGGGGCTCGCGGGACTGCGCCCGTGCCCCCTCTGGTCGTATGCGATGACCCGGTGGTCCACGGCCAGATCCCGGATCTGCGCCGCCCAGAAGGCGGTGGAGCAGGTCCACCCGTGCGCGAGGACGACGGGGGGCGCGTCCTCGGGCCCGTGCACCTCGACGTGCAGCCGCGCGCCGTCGGCGGAGACGACGATGAGCTCACGGACGGGGGCGGGCGGGGCGTAGGGCCCGGAGGCCACGTGCGTCAGCCGGCTCACGCGTCCACCTCCGCCTGGGGGTTGGCGAGGGCGTTCGTCTTGGCGTGATCGCTCGTCTTGGCGGGGGTGTTCGCCTCGGCGGGAGCGTTCGTCTTGGCGGGGGCGCCCGTCGCGTCCTGCGCGCCCTCCTCTGCCGGCACGCGAATCAGCTCGTACTCGGCGAGATCCACCTGCCGGGTGGCCCGCCGGAACTCCGTCGTGGTCCCGGGCCAGATCGTGGTGTTGCGGCCGTTCGCGTCGAGGTACCAGCTGGTGCAGCCGCCGGTGTTCCACACGGTCCGCTTCATGCGCTCCTGCACGCGCTGGTTCCACCCGGCGACCGCGCCGGGGCGCGCATCGAGGGCCGCACGCCCCCGAGGACGTCCAGCTGCCGTACGAAGTCGGCCATGTAGTTGAGCTGCGACTCGATCATCAGGATCATCGAGGAGTTCCCGAGCCCGGTGTTGGGCCCGATGATGGTCATCCAGTTCGGGAACCCGGCCGCGGAGGCACCGCGCAACGCCTCCATCCCGTCCTTCCAGGCCTCGGCAAGCGTCTTCCCCTCGGCCCCCACCACCCGGTCCGCGATCGGCATGTCGGTGACATGGAACCCCGTACCGAAGACGATGACGTCGACCTCGGCCTCGCTCCCGTCGGCGGCGACGACGGTGGACCCACGGATCTCGCTCACGCCACTCGCCACGACGTCCACGTTCGGCTTGGCGAGCGCCGGATAGTACGCGCTGCTCAGCAGGATCCGCTTGCAGCCGATGCGGTAGTCGGGCGTGAGCTTGGCCCGCAGGGCCGGGTCCTTGATGGCCCGGGCCATGTTCCGCTTGGCCAACTGCTCGATGAAACCGAGCTCGTTGGGATGCTTGGTGAAGGCCTGGACCTGCAACTCCCGCATCCCCCACAGCAGCCCGCGCCGGGCCTGCGTGGTGAAGGGCAGCGCCCGGTGCAGCGCCCGCTCCGCACCGCTGATGGCCCGGTCCACCCGGGGCATGACCCAGGGGGGCGTGCGCTGGAAGACCGTGAGCCGCCCGACCTCCGGCTGGATGGCCGGCACGATCTGGATGGCCGACGCCCCCGTCCCGACCATCGCGACCCGCTTGCCGCGCAGGTCGTAGTCGTGATCCCAGCGCGCGGAGTGGAACACCTGCCCGGGAAAGGACTCGAGCCCGGGAATCTCGGGGATCTTCGGGTCGGACAGCGGCCCCGTGGCCGACACCACGATGTCGGCGCTCAGCCGCCCGCTACTGGTCTCGATCTCCCACCGCAGCTTCTCGCCGTCCCAGGTCATCATCTTGACCTCGGAGTCGAAACGGATGTGCGGCCGCAGCCGGAAGACGTCCGTCACGTGCTCCAGGTAGGCACGGATGTGCTCCTGGCCGGAGAAGGTGCGGGGCCAGTCGGGGTTGGGCGCGAAGGAGAAGGAGTACAGGTGGGACGGCACATCGCACGCGCACCCGGGATAGCTGTTGTCGCGCCAGGTACCCCCCACGCTCCCGGCCCGTTCCAGCACGACGAAGTCGGTGACCCCTTCGCGCCGCAGCCGCACGGCGGCCCCGAGCCCGCCGAACCCGGACCCGATCACCGCCACCCGCACATGCTCCCGCTCAGCCATGCCGATGCCTCTCCCGTGCGACTCCGCCAGTGAACACTGGCGCAATGGGACTGTAGAGCAGCTCCGTACCGATGGGTAGGGGTGGGGGAAGGGAAAGTTACCGACGGTACAACATAGGCTGCGCCCGTGACGGAGAAGCATGAGTACCGCATGGAGGAACTGGCCGACCTGGCCGGCATCACTGTCCGCACCCTGCGCTTCTACCGCGAACGCAAACTGATCCCGCCGCCCCGCCGCGAGGGCCGTATCGCCTGGTACGACGACCACCACCTGGCCCGTCTGCGCACCATCGCGGCACTCCTGGAACGCGGCCACACCCTCACCGGCATCGCGGAACTGGCGGAGGCCCTCGACCACGGCCGCGACATGGCCGACGTCCTGGGCGTCGCCCCCACCGAGGAGGAGCCGGTCCGCCTCACCCCCGAGGAACTCGCAGCCCGCTTCGAGGGCGAGGTCACCGCGGAGAACCTGGCGGCCGCCCTGGACCTCGGCTACCTGGGCACCGACGGCGACGAGATCGTCCACGTCAGCCGCCGCCTCCTGGACGTCTCCTCGGCCCTGGTCCGCGAGGGCATCCCCCTCGCCGAGGTCCTGGCGGCCGGCAAACGGGTCCGCGAACACGTGGACGACCTGGCGGAGATGTTCGCCGAGATCGTCCTCCGCCACGCCACCGAGGACGACCTCCAACGCCTGCGCCCCCTGGCCCGAAGCGTGGTGGAGGCGGAGCTTTCACTGGCCCTGGACCGACGGCTCCGCAAGCGGGACGGGGCGACCTGAAGGCCATACGACCCAAAGCCCCTACGACCCAGAGGCCGCAGGGAGCCTGTACGACCTAGAGGCCGCAGGAAGCCCCTATGACCTAGAGGTCGCAGGGAGCCTCTATGGCCTAGAGGTCGTAGACGACCGTGACCGGCGCGTGGTCCGACCAGCGCTCCGCGTGCGTGGCCGCGCGCTCCACGTGACCCTTGATCGCCTTGGCCGCGAGACCCGGCGTGGAGACGTGGTAGTCGATGCGCCATCCAGAATCGTTGTCGAAGGCCCGCCCCCGGTACGACCACCAGGAGTACGGCCCCTCGACCTCGGGGTGCAGGGTCCGTACGACATCGACGTAACCCCCGTTCTCCGCGTCGAGGACCTGGCCCAGCCACTCCCGCTCCTCCGGCAGGAAGCCGGAGTTCTTCTGGTTGGCGCGCCAGTTCTTGAGGTCGGCGGGCTGGTGGGCGATGTTCCAGTCGCCGCAGACGACGACCTCGCGCCCGTCGGCGGCGGCCCGCTCGCGCAGCCCCTTCAGGTAGGCGAGGAACTCGCCCATGAAGCGCACTTTCTCGTCCTGGCGCTCGGTGCCGACCTCGCCGGACGGGAGGTAGAGGGAGGCGACGGTGACACCGGGCAGGTCGGCCTCGACGTACCGCCCGCTGGTGTCGAACTCCGTCGACCCGAAGCCGACCTGGATGCGGTCGGGCTCGCGGCGGGTGTAGAGGGAGACGCCGGCGCGGCCCTTGGCGGCGGCGGGCGCGTGGACGACGTGCCAGCCGTCGGGCGTGCGGACGTGCTCGGGCAGCTGCTGCGGCTCGGCGCGCACCTCCTGGAGGCAGAGCACATCGGCGGAGGTCCCGGCGAGCCACTCCACGAAGCCCTTCTTCGCGGCGGCGCGCAGTCCGTTCACATTGGCGGTCGTCACAGTCAGCACGCGGGAACGATACCGGCACACTGGACAGAGCAGGACTGCCCACCCTCGACATCCGCATAGGTGTACGGTAACCAGCATGAATATACGTCGGGTCTCCTTCGACCACCCGGACGCGGTGAAGCTGAACGACCAGGTCCAGGCCGAGTACCACGTCCGCTACGGCGACGGCGGCGACGCCACTCCCCTCGACCCGTCGCACTTCGAGCCCCCGAACGGCGTGTACTTCATCGCGTACGACGAGGGCGACAGCCCCGTCGCCACGGGCGGCTGGCGCACCCAGGACACCAACGACGAGGGCTACGTCGACGGCGACGCCGAGCTCAAGCGGATGTACGTGGTGGACACGATGCGCGGCCGCGGCCTCGCCCGCCGCCTCCTGACCGCCCTGGAGGACGACGCCCGCTCGGCGGGCCGCGTCCGCATGGTCCTGGAAACCGGCACCAAGCAGCCGGAGGCCATCGCCCTGTACACGTCCAGCGGCTACGAGCCATGCGAGAAGTTCGGCTACTACCGGGCGTACGAGTCGAGCAGGTGCTTCGCGAAGGCGCTGTGAACTGTTTCGCGAAGGCGCCGTGAGCTGCTTCGCGAAGGCGCCGTGAGCTGCTTCGCGAAGGCACTGGGAAGGGCCGAGCGCCACCCAGTGATTTCGTTCGGCGCGTACTCCGGCCCCTGGCCCGAGTGTCCGGCCCACGCCTCCTCCGTCCCGACCGTTTCGGAGCACGGCGCCAGGACCGGGAGCTGAAGCGCATGGTCCGGCCCCACCGCGGGCGACAGCAGCAGGTCTGCTGATCGGCCGCACCGTTGCCGCACACTGCCCACCCTCCCGACTCCCCCTCGCGTCTGTCGGAAAGCGAGGACGCAAGGGCTGTCTGCCCGGATGCGCCCCGCCTCAGCCCCTGAGGTACGCCAACACGGCGAGCACTCTCCGGTGGACGTCGTCCGCCGGAGGCAGGTCCAGCTTGGTCAGGATGGACCCGATGTGCTTGCCGACGGCCGCCTCGGAGACCACCAGTTCGCGGGCTATCGCGCCGTTCGACCTGCCCTCCGCGACCAGCCCCAGCACCTCCCGTTCCCTTGCGGTGAGCCGCGCGAGCGGATCGCGGCGCCGGCGCAGCAACTGCCGTACCACCTCGGGATCGACCACCGTGCCGCCGCCCGCGACATCGCGCAGAGCGTCCACGAACTGCTCCACCTGCCCCACCCGGTCCTTGAGCAGATAGCCGACGCCGGTCCCGTCCCCGGAGTCGAGCAACTCGGCGGCGTACGACCGCTGCACGTACTGGCTGAGCACCAGCACCGGCAACCCGGGCCGCTCCTCGCGCAACCGCACGGCCGCGTGCAGCCCCTCGTCCTGGAAACCGGGCGGCATGCGTACGTCGGTCACGACCACGTCCGGCCCGTGCTCGGCGACGGCGTCGAGCAGCGCGTCCGCGTCCCCGACGGCCGCGACCACCTCGTGCCCGAAACGGCCGAGCAGCCCGATCAGCCCTTCGCGCAGCAGCACGCTGTCCTCGGCGAGGACTATTCGCAGGGCGCGATCGGCCGGCAAGGAATCTCCACTCTCAGCAGGGTCGGTCCACCGGGCGGGCTGGACACTGCGAGTCTCCCATCGAGCACTGACACCCGGTCCGCAAGCCCGGTCAGCCCACTCCCGGCACCCGGCTCCGCGCCCCCGCACCCGTCGTCACGGATCCGCAGCACCAGCCGCCCGTCCGCGTACCCGCCGCTCACCTCGGCCCGGCTCGCCCAGCTGTGCTTGGCCACGTTCGCAAGCGCCTCGCGCACCACGAAGTACGCGGCGGACTCCACCGGTTGCGCAAGCCGCGGCAGCTCCAGGTCCACGTCGACCGGCACCGGGCTGCGATCGGCCGCGTCGGCGACGGCCGCCTCCAGGCCATAATCGGCGAGCACCTTGGGGTGGATGCCCTGGATCAGCTCGCGGATCTCGGCGAGCGCCTCCCCGGCTTCGCCGTGCGCCTTGGTGATCTGGTCGGCGAGCGGTCCGGGCGGGGCGTCGAGGCGGGCGAGGCCGAGGGTCATGGTGAGGGCGACGAGCCGTTGTTGTGCGCCGTCGTGCAGGTCGCGCTCGATGCGCCGGCGCTCGGCCTCGAAGGCATCGACAAGGCGTGCGCGGGAGCGTACGAGTTCGGTGAGGCGCGCGTTGTCGGTGGTGCGCGCCGGAGTGAGGAGCGCACGCGCGAGCTTGCAGCGCGCTCCGGCGGCGGCTCCCAGGGCGTACGCGCCCGCACCCAGGAGTACGAGCCCGAGCGCGGCGACAGCGCACGCGCCGCCCAAGCTGTCCACGCTCCACAGCTTCACCACCTTCGCCTCCCCCTGCACGCCGACCAGCACGGGCGCGGCCACCATGGACAGCGGAACACCGGCGCCCAGGACGACGGCGAGCGCGTCGAGCGGCCACAGCACCACCCCGAGCAACACGGCGTACGCCAGCTCGCGCCAGGTCACCGCCTCCCGCAACCGCGTCATCAGCCACGCCCGCAACCCCGGCGCGTCCGGCACCCGATGCGCCACCTCCGGAAGCCGACGCGCGGCGCCCGGCGCCGGATGCGCCGCGCCCGACACCAACCCCACCCCGACCCACCGCAGCCGCCACCGCTCGACGGCGGCCACCGGCAGCCCGACCAACGCGGTCAGCAAGAGCAGCGGCAGCCCCACGAGCACAACGGCCAGCGCGCCCCCGGCCACGGCCCCGCACACGATCACCACGAGGACGGCGGCCCCGAACACCGCCCCGCCGCCCAGGTAGGCGACCGCCCGCCACGGCCACGCCGACCGCAGGTACCCGCGTCCGCCCAACGCCCGCCAGATCTCCATGTCGATCACGTTAGAAGCGCCGCGCGGCCCGGACCATACGCCCCGGGCGAGCTCCGGGGGTATGCCTGGCCCTACCCCAACTCTCGCCCCTGCCGCACTGCTTCAGGCCCCGGCCACGAGGTTTCGTATTCCCGCCATCACCGAAACGCGGAGAGACACGGGGAACGAGGCCAGATGAGGACCCACGCGACGGACCCGACCAGCACGGCGGAGACGCCGGACCCGACCGGCACGAGCCACGCAACCGGAACGACCAACACGACTGGCACGACCGGCACGGTCAACGCGACCAGCACGGTCAACGCGATCGAACTCCGCGAGGTGCGGAGGGAGTTCGGCACCGGCGACGGCAAGGTGACCGCGCTCGACGGCGTGTCGCTCGCCTTCCCGCGCGCCACCTTCACCGCCGTGATGGGCCCGTCGGGCTCCGGCAAGTCCACGCTGCTGCAGTGCGCGGCCGGCCTGGACCGCCCCACCGCGGGCTCGGTCCGCCTCGGCGACACGGAGCTCACGACCCTCACCGAACGCAGGCTCACCCTCCTGCGCCGCGAACGCGTCGGTTTCGTCTTCCAGGCCTTCAACCTCCTCCCGTCCCTGACCGCCGAACAGAACGTGGCCCTCCCCCTGCGCCTGGCCGGCCGCCGAGTCCCGAAGCGCGAAGTCCGCGAAGCCCTGCACCAGGTCGGCCTCGGCACCCGCACCCACCACCGCCCCACCGAACTCTCCGGCGGCCAGCAACAACGCGTCGCCCTGGCCCGCGCCCTGATCACCCGCCCCGAGGTCCTGTTCGCCGACGAGCCGACGGGCGCCCTCGACACCCGGACCGGCAGGGACGTACTCGCCCTGCTGCGCACCATGGTCGACACGGAGCACCGCACGATCGTGATGGTCACCCACGACCCGGTGGCGGCGTCGTACGCGGACCGCGTCCTGTTCCTGGTCGACGGCGCCGTACACGACGAACTGGCCAGCGCATCCGCAAGCGAAATCGCGAACCGCATGACCACCCTGGAGGCCGCCCCGTGCTGAGCCTCGCACTCCGCACCCTGCGCACCCGCTGGGCGACCTTCACCGGCAGCTTCGTCGCGCTGGCACTCGGCGTCTCGCTCCTCACCGTCATGGGCCTGGCCCTGGCCTCCTCCGTCGACGCCCCCGAACGCCGGCCGGAACGGTTCGCGGCCGCCGAGGTGGTGGTCCAGGGCCAGGACACCCTGCAAGTACGTACCCCTTCAGGCATCCGCACGAAGAAGCTCGCCGCCCCACGCCCGATGCCGCCCCGCACGATCGCCGCCCTGCGCAAGCTGGGCCCGGTCACCGAGGACCGCTCCTTCGCCGTACAGGCAAAGGGCGCACCGCACGACCTGCTGGGCCATCCCTGGTCAACGGCCGCCTTCGCCCCGTACGAACTGACCACAGGCCGGGCCCCCTTGGCCCCGAACGAGGTCGTGGCCACAGGCGACTGGACAACCGTCGGCCAACGCCTGCACACCACCTCCGGAACGCTGAAGGTCGTCGGCACCGTCCACGAGCTCCCCTTCGAGAACGCCCTGTTCTACACGGACGCCCAGGCGGCCCGACTCGCACCGGTGAGCACGCAGTTGGTGGTGCGGGCGGATGCGGCGGAGGTACGGCGGGCGGTGACCGAGCAAGCCCAGCACAGCGACACCGGACCCGACACCAGCACCAGCACCAGCACCAGCACCAGCACCAGCACCAGCCTCCGCGTCCTGACCGGCGACGCACGACGCCTTGCGGACGCCGATCCCGACCGCGACCACGAAGCCCTCACCGCGCTGAACGCCCTGTTCGGAACGGCCGGCGGCGTCACCGGCTTCGTGTCGGTGTTCGTCGTGGCATCGACGTTCGCCTTCGCGGTGGCCCAACGGCGCCGGGAGTTCGGGCTGCTGCGCACCGTGGGGGCCACGCCGGGCCAGATCCGGCGGACGGTCTGCGCGGAGGCACTGCTGATCGGCGCGCTGGCCTCCGCCGCGGGCTGCGCGCTGGGCGGTTACGCCACCCCGCACCTGGCGTCCCGGGTGGTCGACGACGGCCTCGCGCCCGCGTGGTTCCGGATCGGCGCGCACACCTGGCCGTACCACCTCGCCTTCTGGACGGGCCTGTTGGTGTCCCTGTGCGGCGCGGCGGCCGCGTCCTGGCGGGCCGGCCGCACCCCGCCCGCCCAGACGCTACGCGAGGCGTCGATCGACAGCGCACCCCTGACCCGCGGCCGCCTCCTCGCCGGTACGGCCCTGCTGCTCACGGCGGCCGTCACCCTCGCCGTCTCCCTCCTGAACGACCCCGGCGACCTCCTCCACCGCAAGACCTACGTCAGCCGCCCGATGCTCCTGATCACCGCGACGGCCCTGCTCTCCCCCGCCCTGATCCGCCCCCTCACCCGCCTGATCGCCCGCTTCCCCGGCCCCATCGGCCTGCTGGTCCGCGAGAACACCGCCACCGCCGTCCGCCGCACCGCGTCCCTGGCGGCCCCGGTCCTGATCACAGTGGCCCTGACAGGCTCCCTGCTGGGCACCACGGCAACCCTCAGCGCCGCGAGATCGACAGAGACCCGCTCCCGCACCACCGCCGACTTCGTACTGACGTCACCCACCCCCTTCGACGCCACGACACTCGCGCACCTGCGCTCGCTCCCCGGCACCGTCACGTCCCCCACCGCATCGGCCGCGATCTACACCCTCGAGGACGACGTGGCCCTCATACAGTCGGAGGCCCGAGCGGTCGACCGACGCGCACTGGCGGCCACGACCCGCCTCCCCCTCACCGCCGGCCGCATCACCGCACTCAACGACGACTCGATCATCGTCAACGAGGAGTGGGCGACCCACACCGTCGGCCGCCGAGTGACCGTCTGGCTCGCCGACGGCACCCGCAAGTCCCTCCGCATAGCGGCCGTGATGCCGACCGGCACAGGCGACAACGGCGTGTACGTCACCCCGGCCAACGCCCCGCGCGCCCCCGTGAACCGGGTCGACGTGACGATACGAAGGGACACGGACCGTGCGCGTGCAACCGCGGCCCTGCGCGGCCTGACGGCTGAAACGGGCGGCGAGCTCCTCACCCGTGAGGAGTGGCTACGACGCACAGCTCCCGCCGGAACCTGATCCCGGTCCGGACGGCCCTGACCTTGCAGTCGGCGCGGGCCTCGGTCCACTTCCCATGGCCGGCCCTGGGAACGACCGCAACGGCATGCGCCCTCCTGGCCATCACCGCGACCCTGCCCTCGACGGCTCTCGCCCTCAGCCGCCGGGCGAGCCCTCGCCATCTCTGACGCAACCTCAGCAAAACAAAGATCCCGCCCGATCAACCGATCGGACGGGATCTCTCAACTGCCCCAGGTTTCCCTGAACAGTTGTTGCGGTGGACCTGTGGGGATTTGAACCCCAGACCCCCTCGATGCGAACGAGGTGCGCTACCAGACTGCGCCACAGGCCCTTGCAACGAGTGAAACTCTAGCACCCCGATCCGCGTGCTTGGAAATCCGTTCCCGGCCGACGAGCGGGAGCCGGGAACGGCAGCCGCACAGGTGGGACGGGTGAGGGGCCACGCGGGGGCCGCCTACTCGTTGGCGGCCCGCGGACGCTCGCTGTCCTCGTACTGATCGAACAACGGCGTACGCCCCCGCTCCCGCGCCCGCCGCGCGGAAGCCGCCCGGCGGGCGTCACTGCGCCCGTCGTCGTCCGCCTTCTCCTCCGTGGGATCCGCGGGCGCGGCCTCCGACGCCTCCGCGGCGGCCCGCTGCTCGGCCCCGGAGCCGCCCTGCGCCTCCTGGTCCGGCGTGACGGAACTCGACCGCGCCGAACTCCACGCGTCCGGCGCCCCGAGGTCCACGTCCGCGGTCGCCCGCGGCGCGACCGGCGCGGTCACGTACGTCGGCAACGGCACCGGCACCGGATCCCAGCTGTCCCCGTGCCCGGGCCGCCGCTGCCGCTCACGCTGCTGGTCGACCCATTCGGCGTGGTCGGTCTGCTCGACGAGCGCCCGCCGGTCGGCGGCGAGCGCCGACAGCCCGGGGTCGGTCACCGGCTCTGGCGCTCCCTCCGGCTCGTCGGCGTCCACTTCGCCGGGGGTACGGCGCCGCGGCTGACGCGCCCGCTCCCGCAACCGCTGCGCGGCGGCCTCGGCGCGCCGCCGGTCCATCTGGTAGGCGAAGCGACGGCGTTCCTGAGTACGCAGGTAGGCGATGTACCCGCTCAGCAGTACGGCGGGCACGCCGGGCGCCCACAGGAACGCGAGCCCCCCTACCGCGGCGACGATCGCGCCGAGCGTGAAGGCGAAGAAGAGCATCACGGTTGTGCGCCGACGGCGCGCGAGCGCCTTCATGCGCCGGGCGCGCGCGGCGGCCGCTTCCTCGGAGGGCGTGCGCCGAGGGGTGGGCACGCGCTTGCGCGCGGGCGCGGGGTTCGATGCGCGCGCCGGCTTGGAGGCGGGCTGGGGCGCAGGCGCGGAGCCGGAGGCGGGAGCCGGCGCCCCCACCTGTTCGCGCGCCGGTTGCGCACGCCCCGAAGCCGGCGCCTGAGCCTCGGCTCGCACCTCGGCCCGCGCCTGTGGCCGGGTCGGAGGCATGGCGAAGGCCCGGACGTCCACCGAGTCGGTGACGGCGTCCGGAGCGTCGGCGCCGGACTCCCCCTCGTCGGTGGAGCGCGCGCGCAGGTCCTTGGCGTACCGGCGCTCCATGCCCGCCCGTCCGGACAGCAACCGGATGGCAGTGCTGAAGCGTTCCGTCGGACGGGCCTCGTTCAGCTCGTCCTGCCTACGGAGCCACATCGGCACCAAGTAGGCGGCCCAGGCCCCGACAATGACTGCGTAGATGAGGCCGCTGCTGCTCACGCCTCACACGGTAGAGGGGTTTGCGTGAGGCCATCTGCCAATTGAGCCGGTGTGTCGCACGATCTGGCTGATATTTCGAACTTTTTTTGTGACCGATGCGATCAGCAGGCCGCCGAGGGCGCGAATTTAATGCCTTCAGACGGTCGCCGAGCGATCAATTTCGAACAAGCATTCAATTTCTCGGGCTTTGGGAGGGCTATGCGGGATTCCCCGGCGTGTTCTGCGGGTTCCGCGGGGTGTTGCGGGACGCGTCGGGCGACGTCTGCTGGGAGCGTGCCCGCTGCCAGCGGTTGAGCAACCCCTCGGGGGCCTCTTCCGCGGTGAGGGCGAAGACGAGGTGGTCGCGCCAGGCGCCGTCGATGTGGAGATAACGCGGCCTGAGGCCCTCCTCGCGGAATCCGAGTTTCTCCACGACCCGGCGGCTGGGCCCGTTCTCGGGGCGAATGCAGACCTCGATGCGGTGCAGACCAACGGTCCGGAAACAGTGGTCTACGACGAGCGCCACGGAGGTCGGCATCACACCGCGGCCGGCCACCCCCTCGTCGACCCAGTAACCGATGTGCCCCGAACACATGGAGCCCCAGGTGATTCCCGCGACCGTCAACTGCCCGACGAGCTGCCCCTGGTACTCGATGACGAATGGCAGCATGCGGCCCGAGTTCGCCTCGGAGCGCAGATGCCGGACCATCTGGCGGTAGGTCGGCCGGTGCGCGATGGGCCCGCTCGGGGTGGGCGGCGGGATGGTCGCCTCCCAGGGGCGCAGCCAGTCCCGGTTGCGCCGGTTGACCTCGCGCCACGCCCGCTGATCGCGCAGCTTTATCGGCCGGAGGACGATGTCGCCGTCCGCCAACACGACGGGCCAGGATGGGCTGTTCAGCTCGCACCCCCACTGATGGCGCCGGGTCTCGGGTGGTCGCCGCCACGGACCTGGTCGACGGCGTGGACCAGTAGTGGTTCCAGGACGGCCAGCCCGTCCTTCACCCCGCCGGTGGAACCCGGCAGGTTGACGATCAGCGTCCCACCCGCCACTCCGGCCAGGCCCCGGGAGAGCGCGGCGGCCGGCACCTTCTCCCGTCCGAACGCCCTGATGGCCTCCGCGATGCCCGGCACCTCGTAGTCGATCACCTCGCGCGTCGCCTCGGGCGTGCGGTCGGTCGGCGAGATGCCGGTGCCGCCTGTGGTGACGACGACGTCGTACCCGGCCTCGACGCCCGCGCGGAGCGCCGCCACCACGGGCTCGCCGTCGGGCACGACCCTCGGCCCGTCGACGGCGAACCCGAAGCCTTCGAGGCCCTTGGCGATCAAGGGGCCGCCCTTGTCCTCGTAGACCCCGGCTGCGGCGCGGTTGGAGGCGGTGACGACGAGCGCGCGGTAGGACACGGCGCTCATGCCCGGCTCCAGTGGCCCGACTTGCCGCCCGTCTTCTCCTCCACGCGCACGTCCGTGATGACCGCTCCCTTGTCGACCGCCTTGACCATGTCGATCACGGTGAGCGCGGCGACGGAGACCGCGGTGAGGGCCTCCATCTCGACGCCCGTGCGGTCCGTGGTCTTCACGGTGGCCAGGATCTCCACGGCGTCGTCCGCGACCGACAGATCCAGTTTCACACCGGACACCGACAAGGGGTGGCACAGCGGGATGAGGTCCGGGGTGCGCTTGGCGCCCATGATGCCCGCAATGCGCGCGGTGGCGAGGGCGTCGCCCTTGGGCATCCCCTCACCGCGCAGCAGCTCGACCACGCGCGGCGAGACGAGGACGCGTCCGCTGGCGCGCGCCGTGCGCGCCGTCACATCCTTCTCGGACACGTCGACCATACGGGCGGCGCCCGCCTCGTCGATGTGCGTCAGTCGGTCCTGCGCGGGGGGTCCGAGGGTCTCCCCCGGGATGGCACAGTCATGGTGTGTGGCGCTCCCGGTCCGGGCCCGTCGCGGTGCGGCGCACGGGCCTGTTTGTGCGCGACACGGTACCCCCAAGTCGGCGCAAACAATTGCTCAGGACCGGCCCACGGACCGGCACGCACGCGTGGGCTCAGCCCAGCAGTACGACCTCGACCTCGGTGCCCGGCTCCACGGACTCCACGTCCTCGGGTACGACGATCAGCGCGTCGGCGTGCGCGAGGGCCGCGACCAGGTGCGATCCGGCACCGCCGACCGGCGTCACGGAGCCGTCGGCGTACGTGCCCCTCAGGAACTGCCGACGGCCCTTCGGCGAGGTCAGCGCCTTGCCGGTGGTGAGGGTCGCACGAACGCGCGGGCGGTGGACGTCTTCGAGCCCCATGAGCGTACGGATGGCGGGGCGCACGAACAGCTCGAAGGAGACGTACGACGACACCGGGTTGCCGGGGAGCGCGAGCAACGGGGTGTGGTCGGGGCCGATGGAGCCGAAACCCTGGGGCTTGCCGGGCTGCATCGCGAGCTTGCGGAAGTCGATGCCACTGCCCGCCTCGTCCTCGTCGCCGACGTGCGAGAGCGCCTCCTTGACGACGTCGTACGCCCCGACGCTCACGCCGCCGGTGGTGACCAGGAGGTCGGCGCGGACGAGCTGGTCCTCGATGGTGGAGCGGAGAGTCTCGGCGTCGTCGGCGACGGCGCCCACGCGGTAGGCGATGGCGCCGGCGTCGCGGGCGCAGGCGGTGAGGGCGAAGCTGTTGGAGTCGTAGATCTGGCCGCTGCCCAGCTCCTCGTCGGGCTGGACGAGTTCGCTGCCGGTGGACATGACGACCACGCGCGGGCGCGGGCGCACGCGTACCGTGCCGCGTCCGATCGCGGCGAGCAGCGCGATCTGCGGCGGCCCGAGGAGCGTGCCGGTGTCCAGCGCCCGGTCGCCGGCCTTCACGTCGCTGCCCTTCGCGCGGACGTGCGCGCGTGCCTCGGCCGACCGGTACACGTGCACGTGTCCCTCGGCGCCCTCGGGCGCGAGGCTGCGGGCGCGCATCCCGGCCACCGGGCCCTCGCCGAGGCCCCCGTCGGTCCATTCGACGGGGACGACGGTCTCGGCGCCGGGCGGCAGCGGGGCGCCGGTCATGATGCGGGCGGCCTGGCCGGGCCCAACGTGCAGCAGGTCGGCCTGGCCCGCCGCGACGTCCCCGACGACGTCCAGGACGGCCGGGAACTCCTCGCTCGCGCCCGCGACATCCGCGACCCGTACCGCGTACCCGTCCATGGAGCTGTTGTCGAACGGCGGCAGCGAGACCGGCACCGTGACGTCCTCGACCAGGACGCAGCCCTGCGCGTCCAGGAGGTTCAGCTCGATGGGTTCCAGGGGACGAACGGTCGCGAGGATGTCCTCCAGGTGTTCGTCCACCGACCACAGATGGTCCGGGCCGGCGGTGCGGGGCGCGGCGCTGCTCAAGTTGCTACATCTCCTCGGCTACGTAACTGCGAAGCCAGGTCCGGAAGTCCGGGCCCAGGTCTTCACGTTCGCACGCGAGTCTGACAATGGCACGCAGATAGTCGCCGCGGTCCCCGGTGTCATAGCGGCGGCCCTTGAAGACGACGCCGTGCACCGGACCGCCGACCTTCTCGTCCGCCGCGAGCTGCTGGAGGGCGTCGGTGAGCTGGATCTCGCCGCCGCGGCCCGGCTCGGTCTTGCGCAGTATGTCGAAGATGTGCGGGTCGAGGACGTACCGGCCAATGATCGCGTAGTTCGACGGGGCGTCCGTCGCGTCGGGCTTCTCGACCATGCCGATCACCTTGACGACGTCGTCGTCCTCGGTGCTCTCCACCGCCGCGCACCCGTAGAGGTGAATCTGCTCCGGCGCGACCTCCATGAGCGCGATGACGCTGCCGCCGTGCCGCTCCTGGACCTCGACCATGCGCGCGAGCAGGGGGTCGCGCGGGTCGATCAGGTCGTCGCCGAGCAGGACGGCGAAGGGCTCGTGACCCACGTGCGGGGCGGCGCACAGCACGGCGTGGCCGAGCCCCTTGGGGTCTCCCTGGCGCACGTAGTGCATGGTTGCGAGGTCGCTGGACTCCTGGACCTTGGCGAGCCGCCCGGCGTCGCCCTTCTTCTGGAGTGCCGACTCGAGTTCGTAGTTGCGGTCGAAGTGGTCCTCGAGGGGGCGCTTGTTGCGTCCCGTGATCATGAGGACGTCGTCGAGGCCCGCGGACACGGCCTCCTCGACCACGTACTGGATCGCCGGCTTGTCGACGACCGGCAGCATCTCCTTGGGAGTGGCTTTGGTGGCCGGCAGGAACCGGGTACCGAGGCCGGCTGCGGGAATGACAGCCTTGCTGATCCTGGGCTGGGACTGAGTCATGGCCGCAACCTTATCCGGTGCCTTTGTAAGGAATCTGTGGCTCCGGTTAATTGGCTCTCATATGAGCACATTAGGAAGGGTACGGGTACGACCTGTGAGTCACATCGGACGTGCGGCCGACACTGACAAGCGAATGTTGCGACGAGAGTTCCTCGCAGTGAGGAACAGGTTGACGGTGGATGACCTGCGCGAAGCCGCGGGCGCGCTCGCGGAGCGCGCGCTGGAGCTGCCCGAGCTGGCGCGGGCGCGCTCGGTGGCGGCCTACGTCTCCGTCGGGAGCGAACCGGGCACCCTCGCGCTGCTTGACGCGCTGCACGCGCGGGGCGTGCGGGTCCTGCTACCGGCGCTCCTGCCCGACAACGACCTGGACTGGGGCGCGTACACCGGCGAGGGCTCCCTCGCGCGCGTCCAACACGGCGGAAAGATGGCGCTGTTCGAACCGTCCGGCGAGCGGCTCGGCCCGGACGCCGTGACCGGGGTCGACGTCGTACTACTGCCGGGGCTGGCCGTCGACGCGCGCGGGATGCGGCTGGGGCGTGGCGGAGGATCGTACGACCGCGTCCTGGCACGACTGGAGCGCGCGGACGTGCAGCCCACGCTGTTGGTGCTCCTGTACGACTCCGAGGTCGTCGAGCGCGTCCCGGCCGAGGCGCACGACCGGCCGGTGCACGCGGTGGTGACGCCGTCGGGCGTGCGCCGCTTCCGGCACGGCGCGTGAAATGCCGTGGGGCGCGCGGCAATCACCGCGCGCCCCACGGGCGCGACTCACGCCCCTCGGCCTGCTTCACGCCTCGCGGCGGGTCTCACACCTCTCGGCGCACCTCACGCCCCTGGACGCAGCCCACGCCCTCGGCTCACCACCAGCGACTCACGGTTTCAGCACCAGCGTGTCGCTCGTGCTCTTGTCGACGGCCTTCTCCGAGAAGTTCCAGTCGAGCAGTTCGCCGTCGACCCACTTGCCCGTCTGGTCGGTGTAGTGGGCGCTGTAGGCGTGTCCGGAGGCTCCGGTGAGGTTGATCCACTTCGACTTGTCGAGGTCGTCGAGGTTGACCACCATGCGCATCGACGGGACCCACACGACGCCGTAGCCGCCGGCGGCGTTCCAGCCGGTGGCGTTGACGGTGGCCTCGCCGCCGCTGAGCTTCCAGGGGCCGCGGTTGAGGATGTACTGCAGGAAGCCGGGGCCGTCGGTGCCGAGGGTCTGGTTCTTCAGGAACAGGCGGTGCAGCCGGCCCCAGCTCCAGGTGTCGATGTCCTTGCCGAGCTTGGCGGTGAGTTCCCAGCGGGCGTCGATCATGGCGCGCTTGAGCAGGTCGTCACGGTTGTTCTCGGCGCCCGGCCGGGTGAGCGACTTGGGCGTCGTCCACCAGTCGCTCTTCGGGTCGTCCAGGAGCTTGAGCACGACCTCGAACCAGCGGTCGCCGCCGTCCGGTTGCGCCTGGTCGGCGTCCCGCTCGCCGCACTCGCGGACCTTCTGCGTATCGTCCGCGGGCCCGGTGGTGTTGACCGGGTCGACCCACAGGCACTGGCCCTTGACGCGCAGTTCCTTGGGCAGCTTGTTGCCGAAGGCGAGCTTGAGGACGTTGCGCCAGACCGCGTTGAAGTAGGCGGCCGCGGCCGAGTCGGCGTCCTGGGTGTAGTCCCAGCCCTCCAGCAGCTTCTGCGCCTCGAGGACGTCCTTGTCGCCGACGTCGATCTTCAGCAGGTCGGGCACCAGCTTCTGGGCGATCACGCTGGTGTTGTCCAGCTGCATCTGGCGCATGTCGTCCGTGGAGATCTTGCCGCCGCCCTTGATCTTCTGCTCGATCAGGTCGGTGATGCGCTGGCTACGGGTGCCGTAACCCCAGTCCGTGGTGAGCGTGTAGGGGTACTTGTCCGGGTCGATGACGGCCTGGTTGGCGGTGACGATGTAGCCGCGCTTCGGGTTGTACTCGTAGGGCAGCGCGTCCTGCGGGATGTACCCGGTCCACTTGTAGCCGGAGTCCCAGCCGGGCGCGGGGAGCGAGCCGTCGTCGTTCTTCGCGCGCGTGGGGATCTTTCCGGGCAGTGTGTAGCCGATGTTGTCCTTGTCGGCGTAGATCAGGTTCTGCGAGGGGACGTCGAACAGCTTTGCCGCGGAGCGGAACTCGCTCCAGTCCGTGGCCTTGTCCATGGCGAAGACGGCGTCCATGGAGGTGCCGGGATCGAGCGCGGTCCAGCGCAACGCGATGCCGTAGCCGTCGCCGCGGTCGGGGGCGGCCGTGTCGACGGTGGCCTTCTTGCCGACCTTCACGAGCTCGTCGTCGCGGTCGGACAGCAAGGGACCGTTGTTGGTCTCACGGACGACGATCTTCTTGGAGGCGCCGCCGGCGACCTTGATGGTCTCCTCGCGGGTCTTGAACGGCTTGACCGTGCCGTCGTACAGGTACCCGTCGCCGCTGAGCTTCTCCAGGTAGAGGTCGGTGACGTCGACACCGGAGTTGGTCATGCCCCAGGCGATGTCCTGGTTGTGGCCGATGACCACGCCGGGCATGCCCGCGAAGGTGTAGCCGGTGACGTCGTACTGGCACTTGCTGGAGACCGTGCGGCAGTGCAGGCCCATCTGGTACCAGACGGACGGCAGCGAGGCCGACAGGTGCGGGTCGTTGGCCAGCAGGGGGTGTCCGGTGATGGTGTGATCCCCGGCGACGACCCAGGAGTTGGAGCCGATGCCCTGGCCGTTCACGCCGACGGCCGTGGGAACGTTGTCCAGGACGTTGTAGAGCCCCGAGAGCTGGCTCTGCAGGGCCGAGCCCGCCGAGGTCGAGGAAGAGCCCGTAGAACCGCTTGTGGACGTTCCGCTGGTCGACGTGGAGCCGTTCTGCTCGAACGTCTTGGTGAGCTCGTTGTACTGGCCCTCCTGGACGATCGCCTTGTTGCGGTCGTACGGATAGTCCGGGTACAGGTCCTTGATCTGCTTCGGGCCCAGGCGGCTGGTCATCAGGGCGCGGTCGATCTCGTCCTGCATGTTGCCGCGCAGGTCCCAGGCCATCGCCTTCAGCCACGAGACGGAGTCGACCGGGGTCCACTTCTCGGGCTTGTAGTCGTTGGTGAAGCCCAGGGCGGCGTACTCGAGGGAGATCTCCTTGCCGTCCTTGCCCTGCAAGTAGGCGTTGACTCCCTTGGCGTACGCCTGGAGGTACTTCTTGGTGGAGGCCGACAGCTTGGTGTCGTACTCCTCCTTGGCGACGCGGTCCCAGCCCAGGGTGCGCAGGAACTCGTCGTTCTTGACCTGGCCCTTGCCGAACATCTCCGACAGGCGCCCGGAGGTCATGTGGCGGCGCACGTCCATCTCGTAGAACCGATCCTGCGCCTGGACGTAGCCCTGCGCCATGAACAGGTCCTCGTCGGAGGAGGCGTAGATCTGCGGGATGCCGTAGCCGTCACGCTTCACGTCGACGGGACCTGACAGGCCGTCGAGTTTGATCGAGCCCTTCGTCTGCGGGAACGACGCGCGGACGGTGCTGATCGACCAGTACGCCCCGTAGGCGACACCTCCGATGATGGCCAGGACCAGCACCAGCACGATCAATCGGGCTTTGCGCCCCTTCTTCCTGCCGGACTTGCCGGGCTTGTCACCCGTTGTGGCGGTGGTGTTGGGGGGCATCGCTGTCCTTGCTGTCCTAACGCGAGCGGCAGGCGGTCCTGGAGTGCTGGAGCAACCATAGGCGCAGGGCTCCGAGCCCCTTGACGCGGTGTCGGGAACGAGCGCGGACGGACATTCGATCTCGCCACCGGAAGCGTCAAGAAATCGTCAAGAGTTAGGTAAGGTAACGAAGTACTTGGGTGCGGAGTTTCTCGGCTTCGTGTCCTATGTACGTGAGCTCCCGCGCGGGATGCGTGTGAGCCAGGGAAGGGAACGGCCGCTGACTGTCCACCACCTCAACCAGCTTCTGCTCGTCTGCTCGCTCGTCCTGCTCGTCGCCGTGGCAGCGGTCCGGATCTCCTCGCGCAGCGGGCTCCCCAGCCTGCTCGTGTACCTGGGGATCGGCGTCCTCATGGGCCAGGACGGGATCGGCGACATCCACTTCGACAACGCCGAGATGACCCAGGTCATCGGATACGCGGCCCTGGTCGTGATCCTGGCCGAGGGTGGTCTCGGCACGAAGTGGAAGGAGATCAGGCCGGCCCTGCCGGCCGCCTCCACACTGGCGCTGGGCGGGGTCGCGGTGAGCGTCGGGGTCACGGCGGCGGCCGCGCACTTCCTGGTCGGGCTGGAGTGGCGGCAGGCGCTCATCGTCGGGGCGGTCGTCTCCTCGACGGACGCGGCGGCGGTCTTCTCGGTGTTGCGGAAAATCCCCCTCCCCGCGCGCGTGATGGGCACATTGGAAGCCGAGTCGGGCTTCAACGACGCCCCTGTCGTCATCCTGGTCGTCGCCTTCTCCACGGCCGGCCCGGTCGAGCACTGGTACGTGCTGCTGGGCGAGATAGCGCTCGAACTCGCCATCGGCGCGGCCATCGGGCTCGCGGTGGGCTGGCTCGGCTCCTGGGGGCTCAGGCACGTGGCACTGCCCGCCTCCGGCCTGTACCCGATCGCCGTCATGGCCATCGCCGTCACGGCGTACGCGGGGGGCGCGCTGGCGCACGGCAGCGGGTTCCTCGGCGTCTATCTCGCCTCGATGGTGATGGGCAACGCGAAGCTGCCGCACTGGCCCGCCACGCGCGGGTTCGCCGACGGGCTCGGCTGGATCGCCCAGATCGGCATGTTCGTCCTGCTCGGCCTCCTGGTCACGCCGCACGAGCTCGGCGACGACGTGTGGCCCGCGCTCGTCATCGGCCTGGCGCTGACCATGGTCGCGCGCCCCCTGAGCGTGGTGCTGTGCCTGCTGCCCTTCCGGGTGCCGTGGCAGGAGCAGACCCTCATGTCCTGGGCCGGGCTGCGCGGCGCGGTCCCCATCATCCTGGCGACGATCCCGATGGTTCAGGGCGTCGACGCCAGCCGCCGCATCTTCAACATCGTCTTCGTCCTGGTCGTCGTCTACACCCTCATCCAAGGGCCCACGCTGCCGTGGCTCGCCCGCAAGCTGCGCCTGGGCGGGGACTCCGAGGCCGCCGACCTGGGCATCGAGTCCGCCCCACTGGAGCGGCTGCGCGGACACCTGCTGTCCGTCGCGATCCCCGAGGGCTCGAAGATGCACGGCGTCGAGGTCAACGAACTGCGACTGCCCGCCGGCGCCGCCGTCACCCTCGTCGTCCGTGACGGAAAATCGTTTGTCCCCTTGCCGACGACGGTCCTGCGGCGCGGCGACGAACTCCTCGTCGTCGCCACGGACCCGGTCCGGGACGCGGCGGAGAAGCGGCTGCGGGCCGTGGGCCACGGGGGCAAGCTGGCCGGGTGGCTGGGGGCGAACGGGGCGGCCGCGGAGCGCTGAGGGGGCGGTGCCCACCGGGACGGGCGCGCCGTGTCGTTAATGGCGCATTTCGTACGGTTCACGCCCCCGTCAATCGCAGGTAAACGCGCGCATGGTGCTCGTTTTCACAGGCGTCGCAGGCGTCGCCCCCTGTACGATGAAGGCGCACTTTGATCGAACCAACTCTGCCTGACGCAGAGCTGGCGCGACCGTATGGCGGTCGGAGCACCTCCGCAGTGGGCCCCGGCATCTACCGCAGTTCCGCGCAAGAGGACAGCTCTCGGCGCCCCCGCACGGGCGCGCTACCAGGTGGCAGAAAGGCACGGGCCGTGGCGTCCACGGTCTCCACCGAGCCGTCGAAGGACACGTCGGCTTCCTCCCGCCCGGGATACGGGCAGTTGCTGCGCACGCGCGGCGCATGGACGTTCCTGCTCCCCGGTTTCGCGGCGCGCCAGCCGTTCGCGATGCTCACCATCTCCATCGTGCTGCTCGTGCAGCACACCACCGGCTCGTACGGCGCGGCGGGCGCCGCCGCGGCCGTCACCGGTGTCTCCATGGCGCTGTTCGCGCCCTACAGCGGCCGCCTCGCCGACCGCTACGGGCAGCGCGCCGTGCTGATCCCCGGCGTGCTGCTGCACACGCTGTCAGGCGTGACCCTGACGGCGCTCGCGCTGGCCGACGCGCCCCTGTGGGCGCTGTTCGCGGCGGCCGTGCCGACGGGCGCCTCGGTGCCCCAGGTCGGGCCGATGGTGCGCGCCCGCTGGGGTGTGAAGCTCCAGGACACTCCCCTGATGACCACAGCGGCGGCCTTCGAGTCCGTCACGGACGAGCTGACCTTCGTCTTCGGCCCGCTGCTGGCCACCGCACTGTGCACCGGCGTCACCCCGGCCGCGGGCCTGATGACGGAGTCCGCGCTCACCCTGCTCGGCGGCCTGCTGTTCGCGGCGCAGAAGAGCACCCAGCCCGCCGTCACCGTCGACGGCCACGCGCGCGTGGAGCACACCTCCGCGCTGCGCGTGCCCGGTGTGCGCGTCCTGGTCGTGGCCTTCCTGGGCATCGGGTCCGTCTTCGGCGGCATGCAGGTGTCGCTGGCCGCGTTCACCGAGTCGATCGGCGAGCCCGGTCTGAACGGTGTCCTGTACGGCGTCTTCGCCGCGGGCAACATGCTCTCCGGGATCGTGTGCGGCGCGGTCGCGTGGAAGGTGGCTCCGCAGCAGCGCCTCGTCGTCGGCTACGGCGCACTCGCGCTGACGGCCTCCGGCCTGTGGGCCGCGCACTCCGTGCTCGTCCTGGCCGGCCTCGGCCTCCTCGTCGGCATGTGCATCGCGCCCGCGCTGATCACCGGCTACACGCTGGTCGAGGGCCTGGTCCCGGTCGGCGCCCGCACCGAGGCGTTCACCTGGCTGACCGGCGCGGTGGCGCTCGGCCAGGCGGCCGCGGTCACCGTCGCCGGACAGCTGGAGGACCGCTTCTGGGGCGGCGCCGGTTTCCTGGTGCCGATGGGCGGGACAGTGCTCGCTTTTGCGACCCTCGTGACCCTCAAGTCACGCCTGGCCACACGGCCCCGGAGCCGCACGGTCGCACGTGGCGTCGGTCACCGAGTGCCGGTGACGGTGGACTGATCCTCGGGAATACGTCACTATGGACCCTCGTTAGCACTCATTGAGTGAGAGTGCCAGGAGGAAGACAGTGCCCACCTATCAGTACCAGTGCACCGAGTGCGGCGAGGGCCTCGAGGCGGTGCAGAAGTTCACCGATGACGCCCTGACCGAGTGCCCCAACTGCGGTGGCCGCCTGAAGAAGGTGTTCTCCGCGGTCGGCATTGTCTTCAAGGGCTCCGGCTTCTACCGCAACGACAGCCGCGGCTCCTCTTCGAGCAGCTCGCCGGCGTCGTCGTCCAAGTCGTCGACGTCCACCTCGACGTCCTCGGACTCGTCATCGTCGCCTTCGACTTCGTCGTCCTCGGACTCGAAGTCGTCGAGCACCGGCTCCTCCTCCAGCAGCAGCGCCGCGTAGCACTCGCGCCCACGGGACCCTGTCGTCGTACGACGGCGGGGTCTTCGGTGTTTCCGGAGGCGCTCTCCGTGTGTCTCCGGGGCCGGATACTGTGCTGGCCATGGCGAACGCAGAGATCGGTGTAATCGGCGGCTCGGGCTTCTACTCGTTCCTCGACGACGTGACCGAGGTCCAGGTGGAAACCCCATACGGACCGCCCAGCGACTCCCTCTTCCTCGGCGAGGTCGCCGGCCGGCGGGTCGCCTTCCTGCCCCGCCACGGCCGCGGCCACCATCTGCCTCCGCACCGGATCAACTACCGCGCCAATCTCTGGGCGTTGCGCTCGGTCGGTGTGCGCCAGGTGCTGGGGCCGTGCGCGGTGGGCGGTCTGCGTCCCGAGTACGGGCCGGGCACGCTGCTCGTGCCGGACCAGCTGGTGGACCGTACGAAGTCCCGGGTGGGGACGTACTTCGACGGCCTGCCGCTGCCCGGCGGCGCCGTGCCGAACGTGGTGCACGTGTCCCTGGCCGATCCCTACTGCCCCGTCGGCCGTGCGGCGGCCCTGAAGGCCGCGCGAGGCCGGGACTGGGAGCCGGTGGACGACGGCACTCTGGTCGTGATCGAGGGGCCGCGCTTCTCGACCCGTGCCGAATCGTTGTGGCACCAGGCGCAGGGCTGGTCGGTGGTGGGCATGACCGGCCACCCCGAGGCGGCGCTCGCCCGTGAACTGGAGCTCTGCTACACGTCGATGACCCTGGTCACCGACCTCGACGCGGGCGCGGAGACCGGCGAGGGCGTCTCGCACGACGAGGTGCTGCGGGTGTTCGCGGCGAACGTGGACCGGCTGCGGGGCGTGCTGTTCGACGCCGTCGCCGGCCTGCCCGCGAACGAGGATCGCGACTGCCTGTGCACAACGGCGCTGGGCGGCATGGATCCGGGCTTCGAGCTGCCGTAACGCGGCGGCGAGAAGGCCTCCGAGGGAGCGGAACTTCCCGTTCGGGTGAGGGAGTTGTCCACAACCCGTCGGTAGTCCACCGGCCTCGGCGGGAATCGGCGTGAAGCCTCATCGTGGGCCTGCAAGCCGATTCCTCGACGCAGGTGGTGATCCGCATGTCCAGCCCTCCTCCACTGCCCTTCTCCCCTTCCTCTCCGCTCCCGCCCGGCACCGACACCCCCGCCACGTGCGAGGTTCCGCACTTCGCCCCCGTGCGGGTGCGCGGCGGGCGGTATCAACTGGCGCGGCTCGTACGGCACCGGAGGCGGGCCGTGGCGATCGGCCTAGCCGTCACGGCGGCCGCGCTGGTGGCAGCCGGCCCACGAGACGGTGACGGGGCGCGCGGGCATCCGGTGGCGGAGCCCGTACGGAAGCACCGTGCCGTCCAGATGGTGTCCGCGCCGGTGCGGATCGCCGACGCGGCGACGGTGCGGCTGCTGCGGCCCGGCGACCGGGTGGACGTCATCGCCGCCCAGGAGACGGCGACCGGCGGCGACGCGCGTGTGGTCGCGCGCGGGGCGCGGGTGACCAAGGTGCCGGAGCCCGTGGACAGCGCCGCCGACAGCGGGGCGTTGGTCGTGCTGTCGGTGCCCCGGTCCACCGCGGCGAGCCTCGCCGGAGCGGGTGCGACGGCACGGCTGGCGGTGACACTGTGTTGAGTTTCGCCGTGCGCATCCTGCGTCAATTCCTGTCAAGTCCCCCGTTCGAGCTACCCAATTGGACATGGCGGCCTCGCGTTGACGTAGGTTGCGGAGCTGTTTGTTCCACAACCTGTGCATGCGAGAAGAGGCCACGAGGTGAGCGCGAAGAAGGAACCGAGCGTCTGGGACGGCTTCAAGGCCTTCCTGACGCGCGGGAACGTCGTCGATCTGGCAGTAGCGGTGGTGATCGGCGCCGCCTTCACCAACATCGTCAACTCGGTGGTGAAGGGGGTCATCAACCCGCTGGTCGGGGCGATCGGCACGAAGAACCTCGACAGCTACAGCTCGTGCCTGAAGGACCCGTGCGTGCTGAACGCCGACGGGACTGCGAAGAGCGGCATTCCGATCCTGTGGGGCTCCGTCCTCGGCGCCACCCTGACCTTCGTGATCACCGCGGCCGTCGTCTACTTCCTGATGGTGCTGCCGATGTCGAAGTACCTGGCGCGGCAGGAGGCCCGCAGGAAGGCGAAGGAGGGCACGCACGAGGTGATCGAGGTGACCGAGCTGGAGGTGCTCAAGGAGATCCGCGACGCGCTGGTCGCGCAGCGCGGCTCCGGGCACAGCGAGCAGTAGCGGCGGCGGCCCGCCGGCTCTGGCGGGTGGCGGCCGGGGCGGCTCAGAGGTGGTGGGGCGGCTTCTCGTCCAGGAAACGCTTCAGGTCGGCCGCGGAGTCGCCCGCGGCTCCCGGTCGCTCGCCCCAGCCGCCGTCCGTGTCGTCCGAGGACTGCTGGTCCAGCGGGTCGTCGAAGATCAGCGCGGGCTTCGGGGCGCGCGGCTCGGGAGCGGGGGCGGAGGTCATGCCTCCAGGGTACGGCCCCGGGGGCGCGCGGCGGCCGGATGGCGCCGGTGGCTCACACCGCGTACAGGCCGTGCGCCGTGAAGACGCTCCTGGCCAGGGCGGTCTGCTCCGGAGTGGGGCAGGGGGTGTCGTCCAGGGGGAAGGGCCGGCCGAGGGCCTGCCACTTGGCCTCGCCGAGCCGGTGGAAGGGCAGGACGTCGACGCGGCTGACGTTGCCGAGCGAGGCGGCGAAGGCGGCGACGCCCTCGATGTTGGCCGGGTCGTCGGTGAGGCCGGGCACGAGCACGAAACGGACGTGGACCTCCTTGTCGAGGTCGGCCAGGCGCCGGGCGAAGTCGAGGGTGGGCTGAAGGGGGCGGCCGGTGACCTTGCGGTAGGTGGCGGGGTCCCAGGACTTGATGTCGAGCAGGACCAGGTCGGTGTCCCGGAGGAGCGCGTCGGTGGCGCGGACGCCGAGGAAGCCCGAGGTGTCGAGGGCGGTGTGCAGGCCGAGTTCGTGCTTGAAGCGGTGCAGCAGCTCGCCGGTGAACACGGGCTGGAGCAGGGGTTCTCCCCCGCTGATGGTCGCGCCTCCGCCGGCCGCCTCGATGAACCGCGTGTACTTGCCGGCTTCGGCGACGAGCTCGTCGGCGGTGGTCCGTCTGCCGTCGCGCATCCGCCAGGTGTCGGGGTTGTGGCAGTACAGGCAGGTCAGCGGGCAGCCCGACAGGAAGGTGACGAAGCGGGTGCCGGGTCCGTCGACGCCGGTCGACAGGTCCCACGAGTGGACCGACCCCACGGCCGGGCGACGCGTCACCGCGGCGGCCGGGGTGGCGGGGCCCGTCCGCGCCGGCGTACTCGGCGCGGACGGAAGAAGCGTGGTCATCGCCCTGCTCCCTTACAGCGCACCGTGGAAGGTGCGGTCGATGACGTCGAGTTGCTGCTCGCGCGTGAGGCGGACGAAGTTGACCGCGTAGCCGGAGACCCGGATGGTCAGCTGGGGGTACTTCTCGGGGTGCTCCATCGCGTCCTCGAGGGTCGCCCTGTCGAGCACGTTGACGTTCATGTGGAAGCCGCCGCTCGCCATGAAGCCGTCCAGGACGCCGGAGAGGTTGGCGGCGCGCTCCCCGGGGGTGCGGCCGAGGGCGTCCGGGGTGATGGTGTTGGTCAGCGAGATGCCGTCCTCCGCGTCGTCGTACGGGAGCTTGGCGACGGACAGCGCCGAGGCGATGTAGCCGTGCTCGTCACGCCCGTTCATGGGGTTGGCGCCGGGCGCGAAGGGTGTGCCCGCGCGGCGGCCGTCGGGCGTGTTGCCGGTCTTCTTGCCGTAGACGACGTTCGAGGTGATCGTCAGGACCGACTGGGTGTGCACCGCGTCGCGGTACGTCGGGTGCCGACGGACCTTCTCCATGAACTCGTGGACGATCCACTGGGCGAGCCCGTCGGCCCGGTCGTCGTTGTTGCCGTACGCCGGGTAGTCGCCCTCGACGACGTAGTCGACGGCGAGTCCCGTTTCGTCCCGGACGACCTTCACGCGCGCGTACTTGATCGCGGACAGGGAGTCGGCGGCGACCGACAGGCCGGCGATGCCGCACGCCATGGTGCGCAGGATCTCGCGGTCGTGCAGGGCCATTTCGAGGCGCTCGTAGGCGTACTTGTCGTGCATGTAGTGGATGACGTTGAGCGCGTGCACGTAGGTCTTCGCGAGCCAGCCGAGCATGGCGTCGTAGCGGGCGAGGACGGTGTCGTGGTCGAGGTACTCGTCGGTGATCGGTTCGAAGCCCTCGATGACGGTCTTGCCGGAGACCTCGTCGCGGCCGCCGTTGATGGCGTACAGCAGGGCCTTGGCGACGTTGACGCGGGCGCCGAAGAACTGCATCTGCCTGCCCATGGCCATCGCGGAGACGCAGCAGGCGATGGCGGTGTCGTCGCCGTACTTGGGGCGCATGAGCTCGTCGGACTCGAACTGCAGGGCGCTGGTGTCGACGGCGACCTGGGCGGCGTACTTCTTGAAGGCCTCGGGGAGGCGCTGCGACCAGAAAACGGTGAGGTTGGGTTCGGGGGCGGGGCCGAGGTTGTACAGGGTGTTGAGGGCGCGGAAGGTGGTGCGGGTGACCAGGGGGCGCCCGTCCTCGCCGAGGCCCGCCATGGACCAGGTGACCCAGGTGGGGTCGCCGGAGTAGAGCTCGTTGTACTCGGGGGTGCGCAGGAAGCGCACGATGCGGAGCTTGATGACGAAGTCGTCGACGAGTTCCTGGGCCTCGGACTCGGTGAGCAGGCCGCGCTCGATGTCCCGCTGGAGGTAGATGTCGAGGAAGGCGTCGATGCGGCCGATCGACATGGCCGCGCCGTTCTGCTCCTTGACGGCCGCGAGGTAGGCGAAGTAGAGCCACTGGACGGCCTCGCGGCCGGTGCGGGCGGGGCCGGAGATATCGTGGCCGTAGGAGAGGGCCATGGCCTTGAGTTCTTCGAGGGCGCGGATCTGCTCGGCGACTTCCTCGCGTTCCTGGATCACCTGCGCACTCGGCCAGAGGACTTCGACTGCGCTTTTATCCGCTCGCTTGGCGACGATCAGCCGGTCGACGCCGTAGAGGGCGACCCGACGGTAGTCGCCGATGATGCGGCCGCGGCCGTAGGCGTCGGGCAGGCCGGTGATGATGCCGGAGGAGCGGCATGCGCGGATCTCGGGCGTGTAGGCGTCGAAGACACCGTCGTTGTGGGTCTTGCGGAGCTTGGTGTAGATCTCCCGGACGGCCGGGTCGGCCTCGTACCCGTAGGCGTTCAGCGCGCTTTCGACCGTCCGCCAGCCGCCGTTGGGCATGATGGCGCGCTTGAGCGGGGCGTCGGTCTGGAGGCCGACGACGATGTCCAGGTCGCGGTCGATGTAGCCGGGCGCGAAGGCATCGATGCGAGAGGGGGTCGTGACGTCGACGTCGTGGATGCCGCGCTCGATCTCGGCGGGGAACATCGCCAGGAGCTTGTTCCAGACCCTGGTGGTGCGCTCGGTGGGGCCGGCGAGGAAGGTGGCGTCGCCCTCGTAGGGAACGTAGTTGTGCTGGACGAAGTCGCGGACGGCGATGGTGTCGCGCCACAGGCCGCCCCGGAAGCCGGTCCAGGCGTCCCCCTGCGGCGACGGCTCGTGCGGCGTCTCCTCGGCAGGGGTGACGTTCGTGGTTTCCGCAGGGGTGACAGTCATGGCCCGCGCCTTCCGCATCGCTTCGTGGGTACGGATCCATTGCACGCCCGCGTGCGCGTCCCCGGGGGCCGCGTTGGTCCCCGATTGAAGGACCAAGGTCCCGAATTCGAACCGGAAGATCGGCGTTTGGGCCGCTTGACCTGGCCTTTTCGATGGGTCTTTCGACCCCTACCCGCTTGTGAATCCCTTCACAAGAATTTCGGCGGGTTATCTGGTGTGCTTGGACGCATGACGTCCAGTTCGACTCCCACGGCCGGCTCCTCCGGCGCGCCCCGAAGCCACAGACCGTTGCGCAGGCTCACGGCCCGCGGCCGCGACGAGGCGCACCGCGTCGCCTCACCACTCGAGCTCTTCTTCGACCTGTGCTTCGTCGTGGCCATCGCCCAGGCGGGCGTCCAACTGGTGCACGCCGTCGCCGAGGGGCACGCGGGCGAGGGCATCCTCAACTACGCGATGGTGTTCTTCGCCATCTGGTGGGCGTGGATGAACTTCACCTGGTTCGCCTCGGCATACGACAACGACGACGCCCTCTACCGGGTCGTCACCCTGGTCCAGATCGCCGGCGTGCTCGTCCTGGCGGCCGGGGTGTCCCGCGCGTTCGAGGACCACGACTTCCTGGTCGTCTGGCTGGGCTACCTCATCATGCGGCTCGCCATGTCCGCGCAGTGGTTCCGCGCGGCGCTGTCGGCCGAGGGCGCCGAGAGAACCATGGCGCTGCGATACGGCTGCGGCGTGCTGCTCTGCATGGTCGGCTGGCTGGGACTGGTGGTCCTGCCCGAGGGCGCGCGGGCCTGGGTCTTCCTGGTGATGGTGCTGCTGGAGATGTGTGTGCCGCCGTTCGCGGAGAGGAGCCACCCCACATCCTGGCACCCGCACCACATCTCCGAGCGGTACGGGCTGTTCACGATCATCGTGCTCGGCGAGACGATCGCTGCGGCCACCGTCGCGGTGAAGTCGGGCATCGACGAGCACGACGCCCTCGCCGACCTGCTGCCGATCGCCGCCGGCGGGCTGCTGATCATCTTCGCCGCCTGGTGGATCTACTTCGTCGTGCCGATCCACGGCCACCTGCGCTCCAACCGGCAGGCGTTCCTCTGGGGTTACGGTCACTATCTGATCTTCGCCTCGGCGGCCGCGGTCGGCGCGGGCCTGGAGGTGGCGGTGGAGCAGGCCGTCGGCAAGGCGCACATCTCCACACTGGCCGCGTCGGCCGCGGTCACCCTGCCCACGGCGCTGTACCTGCTCACGGTCTGGGCCCTGCACTCCCGCTTCTACAAGGTGGGCATCGCCCAGCAACTGGTGCTCCCGACCACGGCGTTGCTCGTGATCGCCTGCACCTTCCTGGGCGACTGGGCGGTGTTCACGGCGGGGATCGTGTCGGCGCTGGCGGTGGTGACCGGGACGCTGCTGACGGCGCGCATGGCAGCCCGGGAGCGCGGGGCGGCCGGGGCGAGCGGGGAGCGCACGACGACACCGGTCGCCTGACGGTCGCTCCGCTTCCCGGCCGGGCAAGACTGGGGTCATGACAGTTGACGCTCTGACGGACGTCGCCGGGGTGCGGGTGGGCCACGCGACCCGCACCGGCGACGGTTGGCTCACCGGCACCACGGTCGTGCTCGCCCCGGAGGGAGGCGCCGTCGCCGCCGTGGACGTACGCGGCGGCGGACCCGGCACCAAGGAGACGGACGCCCTCGACCCGCGCAACCTCGTACAGAAGGTCGAGGCGATCGTGCTGACCGGGGGCAGCGCGTACGGGCTCGACGCGGCGTCCGGGGTGATGGCGTGGCTGGAGGAGAAGGGGCGCGGGGTGCGCGTCGGGGTGGATCCCGCGCACGTCGTGCCGGTCGTGCCCGCCGCGTGCGTCTTCGATCTGGGGCGCGGCGGCGACTTCCGCGCCAGGCCCGACGCCGCCACCGGGCGGGCCGCCGTCGAGGCTGCCGCGGGGAGTGAGAACGGCGCGCCGGTGCCGGAAGGGTGCGTGGGCGCGGGCACGGGAGCCGCTGTGGGGGCGCTGAAGGGCGGGGTCGGCACCGCGAGCGCCGTTCTCGGCTCGGGGGTCACCGTGGCCGCGCTGGTGGTGGCCAACGCGGCGGGGGCGGCCGCGGATCCCGAAACGGGCGTTCTGTACGGGGAGTTGTTCCAGGGGCGTGTGAACTACCCGGAGGCGCATGTCCATGAAGCCGCGCGCCGGCGCCTCGCGGAGATCGCGGCGAAGAACGCGCCCCCTCCGCTGAACACCACGCTCGCCGTGGTCGCCACCGACGCGGACCTGTCGAAGGCGCAGGCGCAGAAGCTGGCCGGCACGGCGCACGACGGCATCGCGCGCGCCGTACGCCCCGTGCACCTGCTCAACGACGGGGACACGGTGTTCGCCCTGGCGACGGGAGAGCGCCCGCTCGACGCCGCGCATCCGCTCGCGCTCAACGAGATCCTCGCGGCGGGCGCGGATGTCGTGACGCGCGCGATCGTACGAGCCGTGCGCGCTGCGGAGTCGGTGGACGGGGCGGGTGGGGTGTGGCCGTCGTACGGGGAGTTGTACGGGGGACGGTGACGCCTGGCGCGGGCGGCGCGCGCTTCGGCGCGCATCGGTGCCGTGTCGGTGCCCTGTCGGCCTCGCGACAACCGGGGGCGCGGGAGCGACGGTGCGGGGCGCTGATTCTGACGTGAGTAGGGGCGTGCGGGAGGGCGCGCATGAGCCGCTTGCGCCGAGGTGACGCGGGGCCGTTACGGGGCGAGGCAGGCGTGAGAGGCGCAGAGAGGCGTGTGGCGCGCAACGGGCGCCGCGCTGTGGGCTAGGCGCGAAACGCCGACGGTGCTCCCCCAAGCCGTGTCTGTACCCGCGCCACCGACCCACGCCCGCACACCACCCACGCCCACGCCCACGCCCACGCCCACGGATTGTCCCGGTTCTGTCACGTGACAGCGCTCAGGGCCATTGGAGGGAACCCCAGCGACCACCGATTCCCTCTTTCCCCACGCACTGGAGCGGATCACGCACATCACATGAACCTGGAGCAGCCCGTGACAACGCCGGACATAGCAGCGCGGCGAGTACTGGGGGCCTGTGCCGTCCTGATGGTCGGCGCCCTCACCCTCACCGCCTGCGGCGGCAATGCCAACGCCGATGCCAACTCCTCGAACGACGGCAAGGGCGGCAAGGCGTCGGCCAAGACGTCCACGGCGAAGATCGTCATATCGGCGAAGGACGGCTCGACCGACGCCTCGATCAACACGACCGGCGTGAAGGTCAGCGACGGCAAGCTGACCGACGTGAAGATGACGGTGGCGGGGACGGGACAGGCCGTAGCGGGCGAGTTGTCCGCGAACGGCGGTGTCTGGAAGCCGAAGGAGCAGTTGGAGCGCGGGACGAAGTACCAGATCTCGGCGACCGCGAAGGACGCGGACGGTCGCACGTCGGCCGCCAACTCCATCTTCACCACGGTGACTTCGGCGAACAGCTTCATCGGGACGTACACGCCGGACAACGGGACCACGGTCGGCGTGGGGATGCCGGTGTCGTTCAACTTCGACAAGGTCATCAGCGACAAGAAGGCCGTCCAGTCGCACATCACGGTCACCTCCAGCAGCGGGCAGAAGGTGGTCGGGCACTGGTTCGGAGCGCAGCGGCTCGACTTCCGGCCCGAGGCGTACTGGAAGGCCGGCTCCAAGGTCACGATGAACATCGACCTGGACGGCGTCGAGGGCGCGAACGGCGTCTACGGGGTGCAGAAGAAGACCGTCACCTTCACCATCGGGCGCTCGCAGGTCTCCACGGTCGACGTGAACACTGAGACCATGACGGTCGTACGCGACGGCAAGACGCTCAAGACGATCCCGATCTCGTCGGGCAGCCCGGAGCACACCACGTACAACGGGCAGATGGTGATCTCCGAGAAGTTCGTGCAGACGCGCATGAACAGCCAGACGGTCGGCCTGGGCGGCGAGTACGACATCCCGGACGTGCCGCACGCCATGCGTCTGACGCAGTCGGGGACCTTCATCCACGGCAACTACTGGTACAACCAGGGCAACCCGCCGTTCGGTAAGCAGGGCACCAGCCACGGCTGCGTCGGCCTCGCCGACGTGCAGGGCGCGCAGGGCGCCACGCCCGCCAAGTGGTTCTACGACAACTCGCTCATCGGGGACGTGGTGATCGTCAAGAACTCCCCCGACAAGACGGTGGCGCCCGACAACGGGCTCAACGGATGGAACCTGCCGTGGAGCGAGTGGGTCGCGGGCAGCGCCGCCTGATCGTCCGGAAATCCTTCTTGATCGCGTCAAGGGCTGTCTGAACAGCGGGTTCTGACGGATCATCGGGCCGTGTGGGAACTTCTCACACGGCCCGCACGTTTTCTGTGCGCACGTTTTCTCGGTTCCCGGACATGATGTCCGACCGAGGGGCTACGGTATGCACCCACAAGGTGACATGCAGCAACGCCGGGAGAAACCTTGAGCGTTCCGTACGAGACGGCAGCGTACGAACCACCCGAGTCGCCCGAGTCTCCGGAGGAGCACCTCGCGCGACTCCTCGGCCGTGCCCTGAACTCCTTCGAGTTGCCGGACGAGACGATACGGCGCCTCGACTGCGCGCTGGCGCACGACAGTTCGCTGCACTCCGCGCACCACAGCGCGGGCCTGCACCGCGAGACGTACCGGCACACCTGGCTGCTCGCCGACGGCTCGGCGCTCACCCTGTGGGAGCTCGTGCACAACACGGCGCCGGGCAGCGAGACGCAGCACGAGGTGTACGTCGACGAGGAGGAGCTCCGTGCCGCCACCGCGCGCCTGCCGCTGCCGCCGGACGCCCCGGACTTCGAGCTGCCGGTGACGGTGCAGCTGTCGCCGATCCCCGAGCCCCGGCACGCGTACGTGCCGGACGACTCGGCGGACCACGCGCGCCGGCTTCTGCGCCGTGCGGAGAATCCGGACCGGCCGGGCGCGGAGACGGCGGAGCTGCTCACCACCGCGTTCGCGCACCAGATCACGCAGGCCTTCGGGCGCCCGTGCCGCGCGGGCCGCGCCGGGTTGTGCTTCGCGCTCTACGAGCACGCGTTCCTGCTGCGCGACGGCGCGGAGGTCTCCCTCTGGGAGGTCGAGCACACGGCGACGCCCGACGGGCGGCACATGTGCGAGGTGTACGTCACCGAGGACGCGGCCCGGGACGCGATGGAGCGGCGGGCGGCGCAGGTTTCCTGACGGGGCGCGCACGGCGCGCCGCGCGCCCCCGGCGCTCGGCGGCCCGGTGGTCTGAGGGCGTCGCGCGCCTCAGTGGCCGTTGCTGAGTTGCCGTACCAGACCCGCGAACGCGTCTCTCTCCGCCGGGGTCAGCTCGACGGACTCCAGCGGCGGGGCGGACTCGCGCTGGCGCGGCAGGGCGCGCAGAGTGCGGCCCGTGGGCCATACGACCACTCCGAAGTGGCCCCGGCGCACGAGGCTGATCAGGCCGAACACCCAGATGGCGGCGGCGAGGGCGAGTACCACCACGCCCAGCGACTGGAGGATCGAGACGTGCTCATCAGGCATGCGGACCAGTAGACACCAGGGTCCGGGACTTTGGTCCCGGACCGTGACATATCTCGCAGGCTTCGCAGGTGCCGCGCATGCCTCAGGTGTCGTGAACAACTCACAGCGCATCAAAGGGACGCGCTTCCGGCCGCAGCCCCCTCCCGCCGGGGACTGCGGCCGAACGTCACGCGGAACGCCGAAGGATCAAGCCGCGACCGGCTGCTTGGCCTCGGCCGCCGCCGTGGCCGTGCCGTCCGCCGTACCGGCGGTCGGAACTCCCGGTGCCGGCTTGCGCATGCCCTTCAGGACCACGACCAGTGCCGTCGTGACGCACGTACCGACCGCGATGGCGATCAGGTAGAGGAAGGGGTTGCCGATCAGCGGGACCACGAAGATGCCGCCGTGCGGAGCGCGCAGGGTGGCGCCGAAGGCCATCGACAGCGCGCCGGTGATCGCGCCGCCCACCATCGAGGAGGGGATCACGCGCAGCGGGTCGGCCGCGGCGAACGGGATCGCTCCCTCGGAGATGAAGGAGGCACCGAGGACCCAGGCGGCCTTGCCGTTCTCGCGCTCGGTCTCGGTGAAGAGCTTGCCGCGGACCGTGGTGGCCAGCGCCATCGCGAGCGGCGGGACCATGCCGGCGGCCATGACCGCGGCCATGATCTTCATCGCGGAGTCGCTCGGGTTGGAGACCGCGATGCCGGCGGTGGCGAAGGTGTACGCGACCTTGTTGACGGGACCGCCGAGGTCGAAGCACATCATCAGGCCGAGCAGTGCGCCGAGCAGCACGGCGTTGGCGCCGGAGAGGCCGTTGAGCCAGTCGGTCATGCCCTTCTGGGCGGAGGCAATGGGCTTGCCGACCACGACGAACATCAGGAATCCGACGATCGCCGAGGAGATCAGCGGGATCACCACCACCGGCATGATTCCGCGTACCGCCGGCGGGATCTTCACCTTCTGGATCGCCATCACCACACCGCCCGCGAGCAGACCGGCGACCAGGCCGCCCAGGAAGCCCGCGTTGATGGTGAGGGCGATCGAGCCGCCGACGAAGCCGGGGACGAGGCCGGGTCGGTCCGCCATGCCGTAGGCGATGTAGCCGGCCAGGACCGGGACCAGGAAGCCGAAGGAGACGACGCCGATCTGGAAGAGCAGCGCGGCCCAGCTGTCGCCCTGGGTCCACACGAAGTGGTCCATGACCGACGGCGCCTTGTTGATCTTGTATCCGCCGATCGCGAAGCCGAGGGCGATCAGCAGACCGCCGGCCGCGACGAACGGGACCATGTAACTCACGCCGGACATCAGCCACTTGCGCAGCTTGGTGCCGTAGCCCTCGGCGGAGTCGCCGGCGCGTTCGACCGGCGTACCGGCGCCCGCAGGGGCGCTCGCGGTCACTTCACCGCGCGCCGCCTTCCCGCGCACCTCGGAGATCAGCTCGCCGGGGCGGTTGATACCGGCCTTCACGCCGACGTCCACGGCCGGCTTGCCGGCGAAGCGGTCCTTGTCCCGGACGGGTACGTCGTGGGCGAAGATCACGCCGTCCGCCGCGGCGATGGCAGCCGGGTCGAGCCGGGTGAAACCGGCCGAGCCCTGCGTCTCGACGACGACCTCGACGCCCGCGTCACGGCCCGCGTTCTCCAGCGACTCGGCCGCCATGTACGTGTGGGCGATGCCGGTCGGGCAGGAGGTGACGGCGACGATACGGAAGGGGCGCTCGCCGGAGGAGGGGGCGCCCGACGCCGGGGCGGACGCGTCCGCGACACTCGCGCCCGGCGCCGGGGCCGTGCCACCCGCTGCGGCGCCGACGGAGGCCGCCCCCGGCGCCGCAGCGGAGTCTTCGGAGGCGCCCGCGGCGCCCGCGGCGCTCTTGGCGCTGCCGGAAGCGCCGTGCGCGCTCCCACCATTGCCGCCCTCAGCGCCGTGCGCGGCACCCTGGGAAGCGCCCTCGGCAGCGGCGCCCGCGCCCGTCGGCGCCTCGTCCCCGCGGATCAGCGCTGCCGCGCCCGCCGCGTCCCCCACCGAGCGCAGCGCGTCGGTGAATTCGGCGTTCATGAGCTGCCGCGCCAGCGACGACAGGATCGTCAGGTGGGCGTCGTCCGCGCCGGCCGGGGCGGCGATCAGGAAGATCAGGTCGGCCGGGCCGTCGGCCGCGCCGAAGTCGATGCCGGCGGCGCTGCGGCCGAAGGCGAGTGTCGGCTCGGTGACGTGCTCGCTGCGGCAGTGCGGGATGCCGATGCCGCCGTCGAGGCCGGTCGGCATCTGCGCCTCACGGGCGGCCACGTCGGCGAGGAAGCCCTCCAGGTCGGTCACCCGGCCCAAGGTCACCATGCGCTCGGCGAGGGCACGCGCCGCCGCTTCCTTCGTATCGGCGGACAGGTCGAGGTCGACCAGGTCCGCGGTGATCATCTCGCTCATCGCGGGCTCCTTCGCACGCGTATCGCCCGGGGAGTGGGGTGGGCGGGGGTGGGGACGGGGGTGAGGTGGGGGGTGGCGGAACTATCGGGGCCGGCGGAGGCGGGGCCGGGGAAACCCCGCCTCCCGAGGACGGCAGGGCGGCTCAGGTGGCCCTGCCTCCCGTCGGCCGCGGCGAGTAACGGGGAGTCTCGCCGCTCGGGGGCCGGTTCGGGGAACATCGCGGCGCTCGCCGCAGCGGGCGGCGCGACGATCGGATGGGCGGCGTGCGGCACAGGCTCACGCGCCGGGTTGAGCGCCGTGACGGCGCGCGTCGCAACACTGCGCGCCAGTACACGGCGCACTACAGCACCGCGCACCGCATCGCCGCGTATCGCAACACCGTCAACCAGAGCGCCCCGCTCCACGGCAGCGCACGTCACAGGCTCGCGCGCCCCCGTGAGCGCCGTAGCGCCGCCTATCGAGGCGCCAATCGCCACACCGCGCGCCGCCCTGGACGTCGTACAAAGGCAAAGGCTCATGACACCGGCTCCCTCAGTACGCGGTCCACCGGTACGTCCGCCGTCACCGTCACCGCCGCCGGGTCGAGGTCCGACGGGGTGGGCATCACGCTCCCCGGCAGTTGGACGGCGGCCGCGCCGTGGGCGACCGCCGAGGCGAGGGCCTCCGGGCCGCTGCCGCCCGCGATCAGGAAACCGGCCAATGACGAGTCGCCGGCGCCCACGTTGCTGCGCACCACGTCCACGCGTGCGCTGCCGAACCAGGCGCCCGCGTCGTCGACGAGCAGCTGCCCGTCGGCGCCCAGGCTCGCGAGCACGGCGCGTGCGCCCATCTCTCGCAACTCCTCGGCCGCCTTCACGGCGTCGCCAACCGTCGCCAGGGGGCGCCCGACCGCTTCCGCGAGCTCCTCGGCGTTCGGCTTCACCACGTCGGGCCGCTCGCGCAGCGCCTCCAGGAGCGCACGCCCCGAGGTGTCCAGCGCGATCCGCGCGCCCCCGGCGTGCGCCCGCGCGACGACATCGGCGTACCACGCCGGCGCGAGGCCCCGAGGCAGGCTCCCGCAGCACGCGATCCACGCCGCGTCGCCCGACTGCGCGCGGACCGTCTCCAGCAGGAGCTCCTGCTCCTCCGCGGACAGCTCCGGCCCCGGCGCGTTGATCTTGGTGAGCACCCCGTCGGACTCGGCGAGCGCGATGTTGGAGCGGGTGGCTCCGGCGACCGGGACCGGCGCGACCTCGATGCCCTGCGCGTCGAGCAGGTCGGCGACGAGCGCCCCCGGCGCACCACCCAGGGGCAGGACCGCGACCGTGCGCTGTCCGGCGGCCGCGACGGCGCGCGAGACGTTGACGCCCTTGCCGCCGGGGTCCATGCGTTCGCCGGTGGCGCGGATGACCTCGCCGCGCTCCAGCGACGGGACCTCGTAGGTGCGGTCCAGGGACGGGTTGGGGGTGACGGTGAGGATCATGCGCGCACTACTTCCGTGCCGCCGCGTTCGATGGCGGTGGCGTCTTCCGGGCTCAACCCGCTGTCGGTGATCAGCAGGTCCACGTCGCTCAGGTCGCCGAAGCGGGCGAAGTGCTCCTGGCCGTGCTTGGCGGAGTCGGCGAGCAGCACGACGCGGCGGGCCGCGGCCACCGCCGCGCGCTTCACCGCGGCCTCGGCGAGGTCGGGGGTGGTCAGACCGTGATCGGCGGAGAAGCCGTTGGCCGCCACGAACAGGACGTCCGCCCGGATCTCGCCGTACGCCCGCAGCGCCCAGGCGTCCACGGCGGCGCGCGTACGATGCCGCACGCGCCCCCCGACCAGGTGGAGTTGGATGCCGGGGTGGTCCGCGAGGCGAGCCGCGATGGGCAGGCTGTGGGTGACGACGGTGAGCGCGGACTCCAGCGGGATCGCGGCGGCCAGCCGCGCGACTGTCGTACCGGCGTCGAGGATCAGCGTGCCCTCGGTGGGCAGTTCCGCGACGGCCGCCTTGGCGATGCGGTCCTTCTCGTCCGCGGAGGTGCCCTCGCGCTCGGCGAGGTCCGGCTCGAAGTCGAGGCGCCCGGCCGGTATGGCACCGCCGTGCACCCGGCGCAGCAGGCCGGCGCGGTCGAGGGCCTTCAGGTCCCGGCGGATCGTCTCCGCCGTCACCTGGAACTCCTCGGCCAGCGACACCACGTCCACCCGGCCGCCGTCACGTGCGAGCCGGAGGATCTCCTGCTGCCGCTCCGGTGCGTACATGTCCGTTCGCCTCCGCCTCGATGTCCGAGCGCTCCCGACTGATGCCCGAACTTGTGGTTTCAGCTGGAGGCTACGCCCGGATTTCCGGAAAGTAAACAGGTTCGGACGCCATTCGGGCGCAACCGGGCGTCACCTCGGGCACGGAACCACGTCGCCGCGGCTCACGACCGATCGTCGGCCGTTCTCCGGGAGGTCAGGCCGCGAACCCCGCTGACCCACGGTCACGGGCCCCGTACCCTGGGTCGAGGGCAACCACTTGGGGGGCGTTGTGGACCGCAGCGACGACCGCCGCCGCGATCGTCCGGCAGACGACTGGCAGACGGACTTCGTGGACGCGTTGCTCCACACCGGCACATTCGGAGACCCGCACACACGCGCTCTGCTCATCTGGCTGACCGACGCCGCACTGGACCGGCCGCTGCCCACCTGGCACGCGGAAGACCAGGTCACAGCCACCCTGCAGGGCGTCAAGCTGGTGCGCCATTGCGTACACGCCCCCGGTGGCCTGCAGGCGCTCGCGACCGCGCTACGGCTGCTGGAACCGGACGGCAAGAACGCACAGCGCGTGTTGGACCTGGCCGAGGAACGGGAGCCCCACCACCGTCCCGGCCTCGCATCTCCGGCCGCTCCGGCACTCGCCTCCGGTCTCGGGGGTCCCCCGCCCTCGAACCCTCCCCGACCTGCACGAAACGGTCGTAAGGACTTCTTCGTCTCCTACACGACCGTCGATCTTCGCTGGGCGGTGTGGATGGCCTGGGAACTGGAAGCGGCCGGTTTCAGTGTGCTGCTGCAGGAGTGGGACTTCGTTCCGGGCAGCAACCGGCAGCACGGCATGGAGCGAGGCATGACCGAGTGCGAGCGCACGCTGGCCGTGCTGTCCCCCGCCTACCTGGAATCGGTCTACGGCCGCCTGGAATGGCAGACGGCACAGGGCGCGGACCCAACGGGATTCGCCCGCAGACTCGTCCCGGTGAGGATCACCCCGTGCCTTCCGGACGGCCTGCTGGCGACTCTCGTCTCCATCGACCTGGTGGGGCTGACCGTCGAACAGGCACGGACGCGGCTGCTGGCCGGCATGCGCGGGGCGCTCAGCGGGCGATCGAAGCCGACGGATCCACCTGGGTTTCCGGGCTGACCCCTGACCCCCGGGACGGAACGGCACGAGAGGGGAAGCCCGTGATGCCGGACGACGAACGGGAGCAAGCAGGCGCTGCACGCAGCCGGAACGCCCCGTCGGTCTGGGGAGACATCCCGCCTCGGAACCCGAACTTCACCGGGCGCGAGGGCCTGCTGCGGGAACTGCGGGAACGTCTGATCCAGGACAGAGGCGCCGCGGTCGTTCCGCGGACGCTGCACGGAATGGGCGGGATCGGCAAGACGTCGCTGGCCGTTCAGTACGTGTACGACAGGATGAACGAGTACGACCTCGTGTGGTGGATCTCCGCAGAGCGCACCGCGCGGATCTCCCACTCGCTGGTCGAACTCGCCCCGCATCTGAGCCTGCCGAGCAGGGACGCGTCCTCTGCCGTCGGCGAGGTCCTGCAGGCGCTGCGCACCGGGCAGCCGTACGCGAACTGGCTGCTTGTGTACGACAACGCCGAAAGTCCCGAGGCCATACGGCAGTTCCTTCCGTCAGGTGGCCCGGGAACCGTGCTCATCACCTCCCGCAACCCTCAATGGACCGGTATCGCACGGCCGTTGGAGGTCGACGTCTTCCGGCGGGAGGAGAGCAAGCTCCTGCTGAGCGCGCGCAGTGCGGAGATCGGCGACGAGGACGCCGACCGGCTGGCGGAGGCGCTCGGCGACCTGCCGCTGGCCATCGAGCAGGCCGCAGCCTGGCAGGCCGAGACCGGTATGCCCGTCGCCGAGTACCTTCAACTGCTCGACGAGAAGGAGGCTGACCTGCTGCGGGACACGGCGTCACCGCAGGCCCAGCACTCGGTGATCGCGGCGTGGAACATCTCCCTCGATCAACTGGAGTCCGCCAGTCCGGCCGCGTATCAGCTCCTCCAGACCTGCTCGTTCTACGCACCCGAACCGATTCCGCGATCGTTCTTCGGGCGCAGGCCGAGGGGCTCGCTCTCCCCGGAGCTCGACGCGGCCCTGGAAGACCCGATCCGGCTGGGGCAGGCCATTCGGGACATCGGGCGTTACTCACTGGCACGCTTCAGCCACCGCAGCAGTTCGCTGATGATGCACCGCCTGGTGCGTGCCGCCGTGATGTCCCGAATGACCGACGGACAACAGCCCAGGTTTCGGCATTACGCCCACCTCCTGTTGGCGGCGAGTGATCCCAACGATCCCGACAACACCAGGCATTGGGAGCGGTACGGCTCCCTGTATCCCCATGTGGTCGCCTCCGGAGCGGTCCAGTCCGAGGAGAGCTGGGTGCGCAACCTCGTCGTCAACGAGGTCATCTATCTACTGCGCTGGGGTGACTACGAGTCCGGACTCGAACTCGCCCGCACCGCGCATGAGACGTGGTCGCAGTCCCTTGGCGAGGACCACCCGCAGACCCTGCAGGTCGCCCGCGGGCTCGGATTCCTGCTGTTCACGGTGGGCAGGTACCCGGAGGCCGCGGCGCTCAACTCGGCCGTACTGGAGGCCTATCGGCGCACGATGGGCCCCGAGGCCCAGGACACCACGGACGCGCTGGGCAACGTCGCCATCGACCGTCGGGTGCAGGGAGCGTTCGGAAAGGCACTCGAACTGTCCGAATCGGTCCACCAGCAGTACCTCCGTCTGCTCGGCCCCGACGACCCCGAGACCCTGCGCGCCGCCCACAACCTCGCCGTCAGCCTGCGTCTGGTCGGCGACTTCGCCCGCGCCCGCGACCTCGACCAGCAGACCTGGCAGAGCTGGACCCTGATGTACGGGCAGGACTACGTGGGCACGCTCCTCACCTGGCTCGGGCTGTGTGTCGATATCAGGGAACTCGGTGACTGCTCGCTCGCGTTGACGTACCACCGGGAGATCGCCGAACGGATCGCTTCGCTGCTCGGCACCGACAACTCGCTCGCCCTGTCCTCCTTTCGTCACCTCGCCATCGCACTCCGCAAGGCCGGCGAACCCGAGGAAGCCCTGCAGACCGCCCAACAGGCCCACGCCGAACTCGTGCGCCGCTATGGCGAGGACAACCCCGAATCCATGTCCGCGGCCCTGGAGTTAAGCACCCAACTGCGTCAGCAGGGCAACCCGGCCGCAGCCCTCTCGCTCGGCACCGAGACCTGGCACCGCTACGAGCAGACCTACGGCCGCCGCCACCCCCACGCCCTCGCCGCCGCCACCAACCTCGCCATCACCTATCGCCGGCTGGGCAACGCCCCGGCCGCCCGGCACATCGGCGCCCTCGCCCTCAAGGAGTTCACCTCCGCCCTCGGCGAGCGACACCCCTCCACCCTGGCCTGCCGCGCCAACCTGGCGAGCGACCACTACGCCCTCGGCGACGCCGCAACGGCCCTCGACCTCGACACCGAGACCCTGCGCCGCTCCCGCGAGGTCTTCGGCGAGCACCACCCGTCCGCCCTCGCCTGCGCCGCCAACCTCGCGATGGACCTGCGGGCCCTGAGCCGCACCGAGGAGGCGGACACCCTGCACGCCCTCGCCCTCGACCGACTCGGCCGCGCTCTGGGCAGCGCACACCCCATGGTCACCCACGTGGCCGACCGGGTACATCGCACCGACTGCGACATCGACCCCATGCCGCTGTGACCCGCGGTCGTGGTGAGCCGGATCCATGGCCGCGGATCCATGACCGCATACACCACTCGCCCCCGCCAACGCACAACTACCCGACGAGGTCCTGACGCAGCGTCACCATGTTCGTATCCTGGGGTCGGGACACAGCTTTCGGGGGTGTTGTGGACACGGACGACCCGAGCCGCCCCGCCCGGCCCGACGACGAGTGGCTGCGGCGGATGGTCTTGGCACTGCAGGACTCGCCGGTAATGAGTGACTGGCACGCGCGTGCGCTGCTCATCGATCTGGTGGGGGAGGCACTCGGACGTCCCGTCCCGCTGCGCGAGCAGGCCGCCACGACCCTGCAACTGATCGAGCTCGTGCACTTCTGCGAGCGTGAGGAGAGCGGACTGCCGGCCCTGGCCTCCGCGGTCTCCCTGATCGAGGGCCACAGCCGGACGTCCGACGCCGTGAGCGCGCTGGTCCGGGAGCACATCGAAACGGCCCAGGTGCCCGAAACACCACGGACGACCGCCCACGAGGCGCCCCCGGGCACCCCGCCCACGCCCCACCCCCTCGACTTCTTCGTCTCCTACACCGCCGCCGACCGGGCCTGGGCCGCCTGGATCGCGTGGCAATTGGAGGAGGCCGGATACGGGGTGCTGGTGCAGGCGTGGGACTTCGTGCCCGGGAGCAACTGGCCGGTCGGTATGGAGAAGGGGGTGACCGAGTGCGAGCGCACCATCGCCGTGCTGTCCCCGGCCTACATGGAGTCCGTCTACGGACGGCAGGAGTGGCAGGCCGTGCAGCGGGCAGACCCCCTCGGCCTCACCCGGAGGCTGCTCCCGGTGCGGGTGGCCCCGTGCGAACCGGACGGGATGCTGTCCGCCCTGGTCTACGTCGACCTGGTGGGGCTGTCCCCGCAGGCGGCCGCCGAGCGGCTCCTCACCGGTGTCCGCGCCGCCCGCACCGGACGCTCCAAGCCCGCCCTGCCGCCACGGTTCCCCGGCTGAGTGGGGCTGCGTTGACATCCGAGGGCGGCGAGGGCCGCGGGGGCTCGGCGTTACGGATACGGCAGCGGATCGGCGAGGAGACGCTGATGGCGTTGCTCGCGGTCCGCGCCCTGGACGACCCGCGGGCGCGGGCCCGGCTGGTCGAGCTGGTCGGCGAAGCGCTCGGCCACCCCGCCGCACTACGCGAACAGGCCACCGCACGGCTGCAGTTGGTCGAGCTGTTCCGATTCTGCGCCCACCGTCCGGGCGGTCTCACGGCGCTCGCCCACCAGTTGCTCGGGCTGGAGACCGACTGCTCGCAGACGCCGCTCGTGCACCGGCTCGCCGACGAGTGGACGGCCGTCGGCTCGCTGACGGGCCTGCCCGAGGTCACCGACTCGTGGGAGTTCCTCGCCGGGATGCTGAGCGTCCTGCCGGTGGCGTCCTCGATACGGACCGCCCTGGTGCACACGGCCACGGCGGGGCGCGCCTCCGCGCCACCGCCGTATGCCGAGAACCCCTGGCACGACTTCCTGCACATGGCCGGGCAGGGGGCGCCCCGCGACGGGCTGCCGCCTTGGATGCTCTATCTCGACCGCAGCACCGACTTCATGGACTACCGCGTCGCCTTCGAGGTACTGGCCCGCAACCGGCAGTGGGCGTTGCGCTGTGGGCTGGCGGAGCTGCTCGACCGGGACCGGCGGGACCGGGTGAACTCCCCGACGGCGCCGGTGCGGCGGCAGCTGGAGTACCTGGCGATCCACATCACACCGGACCCACTGGAGAGCGGACGCTACACCGTCTCGCACTCGTTCATGTCGCCGGCGCGGGGTCCGTACTGGGAGCGGGGCGCAGCGCTGCCGCAGGTGAGCGGCGGCGACCTGGTACGGGCGGTGAGCGGGATAGTGCGCAGGACCGAGGAGGCCGCCGGGGAGCGGCCCGAGCATCTGTGGCTGGAGTTCGTGCTGCCCTTCGAGCTGCTCAACCTCCCTGTCGACTGGTGGCCCCTGGACCCCGGCAAGGTGCCGCACGTGCCGCTCGCCAGGCACTACCCCGTGGTCATCCGAAGCCTGGACCGGCTGCGGAACACCGCCTGGCACGAGTTCTGGCAACACCGCTGGCTGCAACTGTCGATCGGCGAGCACCCGTCGCAGTCGGTCCACGTCAACGTGGCCCGCAGGGGCGGCGGCCATCTGCGTGGTCTCAAGGATCGCTTGGACGGCGACCAGCGCATCGTGGCCACCGTGCTGAGCGAACCCCCGCGGGCCGATGGACACGGCAGCAGGGAGCTGGAGGCCGCGCTGCGCAGCGGACTGCCCGTGGTGATCTGGCACCGGGCCGACCGCACGACCGAGGAGTTCCTGGGCGTGGTCGACGGACTGCTCGCCGACGGCCTGCGGCGCTTCCCCGCGAACGTCACCGCGTACCGCCGAAGGACAGCGGTCCAGGACCCCGACGGACAGGACGAATGGCACCCCGCGCGTCATCTCACGGTCCTGTGGGACGACCCGGACCACAAGCCCGTACTACCGGACATGTAGTGGCCGTGAACGCCGTTCATGCCATGGATACGGAAGGACGCGGTTCATGCCGTCGAACAGCGAGACACCGCCGGAGTCTCCGCGGGATCCGGGGAGTTGGGGCATCTACACAGGCACCGGCCGCCCCCGTTCCACCCCGCCCGCCTGGCCCGAGCCGCCCGGCTGGCGCAGTTTCGGCGGCGGCCCGGACCTGCCCCCGCCGCCGGCCGAGGACCCGTACGCCTCCGTGGTCCTGGGCGACGGAGCCGAACCGCTGCCTCCCGCGCCGGACGAGGTGGCCCGGGTCAACGCCGCCCTGTATCTGAGGCGCCCGCTCCTGGTGACCGGCGGGCCCGGTACCGGAAAGTCGACGCTGGCCCACCGCATCGCCCGGGAACTCGGCCTCGGGCGCGTCCTGCGCTGGCATGTCACGAGCCTCAGCACACTGCGCGAGGGCCTGTACGCCGACGAGGGCCGGCTCGGTCCGCTGGGCACCGCCTTCCTGCCGCACCGCGCTCCCCGGGTGCTGCTGATCGACCAGCTGGACCGGGCCGAGATCGCCTTGCCGGAGGACCTGTGCACCGTGCTGACGGCGGGCGGGTTCACCGTGCCGGGCGGTGCCGAGCGGGTGGCGACGGACGACGACCCGGCGGCCACGGTGTCGCTACGCGGCGGGGAGGTGCGCTGCCACGCCTTCCCGATCATGGTCGTCACCAGCACGGGAACACGGGATCTGCCCTTCGATCTGGTCCGCCGCTGTGTGCGCCTGCGGATGGACCGGCCGGACGCCGGGGCACTGCGTGCCATGGCCGCGGCCCGCTTCCCACCGGACACCCCCGGCAGCCCTGCGGCCGATGTGGTGCAGGCCTTCCTCGACCGGGCCGCCGACACCGAAGGCCCGGTCGTGGAGCGTCTCCTGGACGCGCTCCAGCTGTCCGCCACCGGTGTCCTGCGGTCGCTGGCCGATGGCGACGGGTTCCGGTCGGCGGTCGACACCCTGTGGGCGTGGACGGCGCCGGAGGAGCCGTGACCGGCTTCTGGCCCGAGCTCCACGACGGGCTCCCCGAGTCCCTCCGGCGGGCCGGGACCGTGCTGCGGGCGGGGCGCGGCCGGCGGACCCTGGACGTGGCGGTGGTCGTCGACTCCGGGCCGACGATGAAGGTGTGGCAGGAAACGGTGCGGGAGTTCACCGGACTGCTGCGCCGCGTCGGCGGCTTCGGGCGGATCACAGTGCACCGGCTGCCGCACGGGCGCAGCACGGATCCGGCCACGCTGCCCCGTCGCGGCGCCGACGGCCGACTGACGCTGCTGCTCACCGACGGGGCCGGACCCCGCTGGCGTACGCACTCCGTCGAGCCGCTGCTGCGGCGCTGGGGCCAGGCCGGCCCGGTCGCGCTGATCCATCTGCTGCCGCATCCGGTGTGGCCGGCGACCGGCCTGCGTGGCTGGCAGGTGCTGCTGCGCTCTCCCGGCCCCTGCGTGCCCAACCACCGACTCCGCTGGGAGGCCCGCGGCCTCGGTCCCGATGTGCGCGAACGGCCCTCGGGCCACGGTCCCGACGTACCGATTCCGGTACTGGAGCTGTCCCCACGCTGGCTGGAGGCCTGGTCAGGGCTGCTCGGGGCCGGGCCGCCGGTCTGGTTGCCGCTGACCGTGATCTTCCCGCGGGCCGGGGTGCCCGAACGCGGGGACCCCGGCCCGCCGCAGGGCGCCGCGGCCCGGGTTGCGGGCTTCCGCTCGTCGGTCGCCAAGGACGTGTTCACCCTCGCCACCCAGCTCGCCGTCATCCCGCTGACCCCACCGCTGGTCCGCCGGGTACTGGACCGCCTGATGCCCGGCTGCTCGCTCGCCGAGTTCGCCCAGCTGCTGGTCCACGGCCTGGTCCGCCCTGCCGACGGCACGCGTGAGGCGTACGAGTTCGAGCCCGGCGTACGCGAGGAACTGCTGGCCGCCGGCCGCCGTACCGATCTGATACGAGTTGTCGAACTGGTGGGGGATCGCCGGGGATCCGACGGGGAACACTTGTGGCGACTGCCCCGGCTGCTCAGTGGGGTCGCCGTCCCCCGGCTCCCGCCGGTCACGGAGGAGTCCGGGCCGTGGCTCATGGCGGAGAGCGCCGTGCTCCACGCCCTGTCCGGACCGCTCCTGAAACCGGCGCGCGAGGTGGACGCGGTGATCTCCGCCCATCACGCCCCGGGACGAGCAGCAGCACGCAAGGAAACCACCGCACTCCCGACACTCAGCCAAGCCGTCACCCGCGATCCGGGCGACGCCGACCGCCCGACGTATCAGGGGAATTGGAGGCTGGCGATGCCGCAGCAGGCCCCGGCGGGCACCGTGGGAACCGAACGCACCCGCAACACGCCCACGGTCTGGGGGAACATCCCGCCCAGGAACCCGAACTTCACCGGTCGCGAGGAGCTCCTCGAGAAGCTGCACCAGCGGCTGCTGCGAGAGAAGGCGACGGCGGTGCTGCCGCACGCCCTGCACGGGATGGGCGGCGTGGGCAAGAGCCTGCTCGCGGTCGAGTACCTGTACCGGAGGATGACCGAGTACGACGTCGTGTGGTGGATCTCCGCGGAGCGCAGCGCGCAGATCTCCCTCTCCCTCGTCGAGCTCGCTCCGCGCCTGGGCCTCACGCCCGGCAGTGACGCCTCCTCGACGGTCGCCGCGGTCCTGGAGTCGCTGCGGATCGGGAAACCGTACGCCAACTGGCTGCTGGTCTTCGACAACGCCGAAAGCCCGGAGGCCGTCCAACTGTTCTTCCCGGCCGGCGGCCCGGGCAACATCCTCATCACCTCACGCAACCCCCAATGGGCCTCCATCGCACGGCCGTTGGAGGTCGACGTCTTCATGCGGGAGGAGAGCAAGCAACTCCTGAGGGTGCGCGGACCGGAAATCAGCGACGAGGACGCCGACCGGCTGGCGGAGGCCCTCGGCGACCTGCCGCTGGCCATCGAGCAGGCGGCCGCCTGGCACGCCGAGACCGGCATGCTTGTCGACGAGTATCTGCGGTTGCTGAACGAGAAACGCGTAGACCTGCTGCGCGGCACCGCGCCCCTGGACAACCAGCACCCCGTGATCGCCGCCTGGAACATCTCCTTGGACCAGCTCGAAACCAAGAACCCGGCTGCCTACCAGCTGCTCCAGGTCTGCTCGTTCTACGCACCCGAGCCGATCGCCCGCACCCTGTTCGCCCGCATGCCGCGCGGTTCCATCGCACCCGAACTGGACTTGGCGCTGGAGGACCCGATCCGCCTGGGCCAGGTGATCCGCGAGATCGGCCGCTACTCGCTGGCCCGTTTCAACCACCGCAACAACTCACTGCAGATGCACCGACTGGTGCAGGCCGCGCTGCTGTACCGGATGACCGAGGAGGACCGCAACGCCATGCGGCGGGGCGCACATCTGCTGCTGGCCGCGAGCGACCCCAACGACCCCAACAACATCCTGCGCTGGGAGCGCTACGGATCCCTCTACCCGCACGTCCTGGTATCGGACGCCGCCGAGTCCGATGTGGGCTGGGTGCGCAACCTCGTCGTCAACGAGGTCATCTACATGCTGCGCTGGGGTGACTACGAGTCCGGACTCGAACTCGCTCGTACGGCACACGAGACCTGGTCGCAGAGCCTGGGCGAGGACCACCCGCAGACCCTGCAGGTGGGCCGCTGGCTGGGGTTCCTGCTGTTCACCATGGGCAAGTACCCGGAGGCCGCCGACCTCAACTCGGCCGTGCTGGAGGCCTACCGGCGCTCCATCGGCCCCGATGCCCAGGACACCATCGACGCACTCGGCAACGTCGCCATCGACCACCGTGTTCGGGGCGCCTTCGGCGAGGCCCTCGCTCTCTCCGAGTCCGTCCACCAGCAGTACCTGCGTCTGCTGGGACCCGACGACCCCGAGACCCTGCGCGCCGCCCACAACCTGGGCGTGAGCCTGCGCCTGATCGGCGACTTCGCCCGCGCCCGCGACCTCGACCAGCAGACATGGAGCGGCTACACCGAGATCTACGGACAAGACCACGTCTCCACACTGAACGCATGGCTCGGTCACATCCTCGATGTCCGGGAACTCGGCGAGTACGGAGTGGCCCTGACCTATCACCGGGAGATTGTCGAGCGGTCCAACTCTCTGCTCGGCAGCGACAATCCGCTCAGCCTCTCCTGCTTCAGGCATCTCGCCGTGGCGCTCCGCAAAGCAGGCGAACACCGGGAGGCGATCACGACGGCGGAGCAGGCGCGCACCGACATCGTCCACCGGTACGGCACCCACAATCCGGAATCCATGGCCGCCACACTGGAGTTGACGGTGCATCTGCGGCACAGCGGCGACCTTCCGGAGTCGCTACGCCTGGGTACCGACATCTGCGATCAGTACGAGACGACATACGGCAAGCACCACCCGCACGCCCTGTCGGCCGCGTTGAACCTGGCCATCACCTATCGGCTGCTGGGCAACCCCGCGGCCGCCCAGTACATCAACTCGCTGGTGCTGGAGGAGTTCGCGGCGTCCTTGGGCGAGACGCATCCGTCCACACTGGTGTGCCGCACCAACCTGGCCAGCGACCACTACGCCCTCGGCGATGCCGGCGCGGCCCGGGCGCTCGACGTCGAAACGCTCCGTCGCTCCCGGGAGGTCTTTGACGAGGACCATCCGTCCACCCTCGCCTGCGCCGCCAATCTGGCCATGGACCTGCGCGCCCTGGGCCAGACGGACGAGGCCGACACCCTCCACACCGACACCAGGGAACGCCTCGGCCGCAAACTGGGCAGCAGTCACCCGGCGGTGGCCCAAGCCGCTGACTGGGAGCACCGAGCCGACTGTGACATAGACCCCATGCCGCTGTAGCAGCGGGAATCGAGCGGGGCTAACGGGCCAGCCAGTGCGCCAGAGCCACGGGGTCCGGCGGCTCAGGCAGCGATCGGCTGACGCCAACGGCGAGTTCGGGGCGGTTGATCAAGGCGAACCCGGCCTCCCGCTGCCCGGTCGCGATCAGCGCCAGCCCGAGACCGGCCCAGGCCCCGGGTCTGGCGCCCGCGACGGCCAGCTCCTCGGCGTACAGCTTCACGGCTGTCTCCGCGTCCCCGGCAACCAGCGCCAGATCGGCGCTGCCGGATCCAGGAACGCGGGAGGCGAGGTCCTCTTCGTCGAGCAACTCGTCGAACTCCGCAGGGGCAATGATGTTGAGGCGGGCCAGCAGGGCGAGGGTGTCGAGCCGACATGCCTCGGGGTCCGGGCGCAGTTCGGGCTCGGGTGCCCCGTCGGGAAACACGGTGTGCGGACCGTCGTCTGCGGACCGGCCGTGCTCCCAGGCCCCAGCCAGGGCCAGCGCGTACGGAGCGGGTGTGTGCAGGTGGTGGGCACGCCAGGTCGCGCGATGGTGGAGGGAGGCCAGGCGGGCGAGGGACAACTCGCGCTCCCCCACCGGCTCGTCGCGCCACGGCGCGGTCTGTTCCGCGAGCGCCTCGCAGAGCCTGCGCCCCATCGAGGTCAGCAGAGGGTGGTCGCGCAGGGTGGTGAGCACCTGGTCCAGAGCGTCGCGCCACAGCGCGAACTCGAAGCGCGCGAGCTCCTCCTGGCCGCGTGCCCGCCAGAAGCGGGCGACCCCGGAGAAGGCGTACGCCCCGTGCACCAGCCCGCCGAGCGGGCGCGGATCGTCCCGCCAGGGTGCGTAGAACAGGTCGCCACAGTCCTCGAACAGCGGCGCGAGGAAGATAAGGCCGTTTAGCAGCGTGTGCCGGAACTCGTGGACCAGGGCCACGCCGAGCTGGGCAGGCAGCACCTCCATGTCCTGATCCGGCTCGGACAGCAGGACGCAGCCGAAGGCATCGCTCGACGAGGCCGTGCGGCTGCGCAGGCGTTCTCTGCGGGGCAGGGGGACCAGGGACAGCAGCCCGGCCGAGAGCGCGCGGGCATCTGCCCGGTGGTCGGCCACCAGCAGTGGCCACATGGCCGAGATCCAGCGCTGCCAGTCGGCCAGTCCCGCAGGTGAGAGCCGCCGGGAGGCCGCGAGCCCGCCGACCGCGGGGTAGGGGCCGAGGTCGTCGACGGCGAAGGTGAGGGACAGCCCCTCTGCCGAGGCGCGGACTCGGCGCAACCCTTCCCAGCCCTCGGCGTCCTGTTCGGGGTCTGCGGGCAGCGTGACCGTCGTGCCGCGCCCCATGACTGTCACCACGCCGCCTTCCCCGCGGATCTCGGCGGCGTCCCAGGCCTCGGCGGTGCCCAGGCGCGCACGCCCCAAACAGGGGAGAAAAACGGTCCCGTGCCGCGTCACCACCTGTGCCCGGAAGGAGACGCCCGCCAAGATGGCCACGGATGCCGCGAACTGACGCAGAAAGCCGAGATCCACCCGGAGCGGCACCCCTTCCTCCGCGGCGACCCGCTCAGCCGGGGACAGCCGACGGAAGAGAGCGGCCGCCCACAGGCCGACCTGAGGGTCGAGCAGGACGGTCCGGAAGGCGCCGGGGGCGCGTCTCTGGGCGGTCTCCAGCAGCTGCCACGCTTCCCGGACTTCGGCTTCGGCCGCATCGGGCATCTCGGAGCAGGCGTCCAGGATCCCGCGCAGGAGGAGAAGGCGACGGCTGCACTCGACATCGAGGAGCGCAGTGACGGCCACCTCGTCCTCGGTGGTGGCCGTCAGGGCCCGCAGGACGGAGGCGGAGAGCTGGTGGCGGTGCATCGGCACGATTTCCTCGTTCCCGGCCGGGAGTGACGTGCCGTGCACCTTAATCGGTCTTACCGAGCACGGAGTGTGCCCGGCCGGTTCTGATGGGAATCAGCTTCCCTGGCTGCCACCGATAGTGGAAAGTGGTTGGTTGACACACCGTCTCAACTGCTTCACCGAGGACTCCAGGACCGCGCCGTCGAGGGCGGTGAGTTCCCCCAGAGAGATCCCCGAGAGGTCGGGAAGCCAGCTCGACCAAGCCGTGTCCGAGGCCGCCACGTCGGATGAAGTGGCTTGATTGATCGATGACATGACGCCCCGTTGCTTCCGGCTGATACGACACGAACCGGTCGCCCGCGCGAGGATACATGAATGTGACCGATAACACAACCCTCTGTCCCGATACGGGATCGGGGCAGAGGGCCAGTTGTGTCGGCGGAGCGAGGGGCGCCGTTTCAGTGGGCGGGAACCCTCTCCTCCACACGCGATGAGGCTTCGCCCGCCTGTCCAGGGCGCTCGGCACCGGCCCCCTCCGACTGCTCCGCCGCCCGCCCCGGCAGAGCGAACATCAGCAGGAAGATCACCCCCATCACCCCGGCCACCCACACGAGCGCGTGCTGGAATCCGTCCACGAAAGCGGGACCGACCTGAGTCGCCGTCAGCCGGTCCCCGATCGTCCCGAAGAACACCACCGACACCAGCCCCAGCCCCAGCGCATTCCCCATCTGCTGCACCGTGTTGATGAGTCCCGACGCCGAGCCCGCGTGCTCCTTGGGTACATCGGAGAGCACCGCGTCCGTCAGTGGGGCGACGATCAGGCCCATGCCGACGCCCATCACCACCAGCGGCAGTGACATCTGCCAGGACGTGATGCCGAGGCCGTAGCGGTCGGACTCCCAGATGTAGAGGAGTACGCCCGCCGCCATCAGCAGGGCGCCCGTCTGGAGGACCTTGCGGCCGAAGCGCGGGACCAGTTGCTGGACGGACAGGCCCGCCGCCGTGGAGACCGCGATCGAGAAGGGGACGCCCGTCAGGCCCGCGCGGAGCGGGGTCCAGCCCAGGCCGATCTGCATGTACAGGGTCCAGACCAGGAAGAAGACGCCGAGCGCCACGCCGAAGACGGTCTGTACGGCGATGCCTGCCGCGAAGCTCTTCACGCGGAAGAGGGACAGTTCGATCAGTGGGGAACCGTCCCGCGCGGCCTTCCGTTTCTCGTATGCCACCAGCGCTCCGAAGACCACCACCGCACCCGCCATCGACAGGTGTCCCCACAGCGGCCAGCCCAGCTCACGGCCGCGCGTGAGCGGGTACAGCAGCATCAGCAGACCCAGCGTGACCAGGGCGACGCCCACCAGGTCCAGCTTCAGGGCGCGCGGCGCCTTGGACTCGGTGATGAAGCGGCTGCCCAGGAGAAGGCCCGCGATGCCCACCGGGAGGTTGATGAGGAAGATCGGACGCCATTCCAGGCCGAACAGGTTCCACTCCGTCAGCAGGGCGCCGAGCAGCGGGCCCGTGACCGCGCCCAGGCCGACGACCGCACCGAACATGCCGAACACCTTGCCGCGTTCGTGTGCCGGGAAGGTCGCGTGCACGATGGCCAGGACCTGCGGCACCATCATCGCCGCCATGCCGCCCTGGAGGATCCGGGAGGCGACCAGCATCTCCGGGTTCGCGGCGAGCCCGCACAGCGCCGACGCGATCGTGAAGCCGCCGATGCCGACGAGGAAGAGACGTTTGCGGCCGTGGATGTCGCCCAGGCGGCCACCCGTGATCAGGCCGGCGGCGAAGGCGAGCGCGTACCCCGCCGTTATCCACTGGATCTGACTGAAGGAGGCGCCCGCGTCCTGCCGGATCGACGGGATCGCGATGTTGACGATCGTGACGTCGACGAGGTCCATGAAGGCCGCGGTCATCACGATCGCGAGGGCGAACCAGCGACGCCGGTCGGCGACAGCGGCCGTATCGAGGTCAGATGTTTCGGCAGAAGGTGAGGTCATGTCCTGAAGTTACGACCCCAGTAGGTCAGATCGTGTCCTAGTTGTACGGCATCCTCGAACTCATGACGACGGACACCCCGGCACGGCTCCTGACGCTCCTCTCCCTGCTCCAGACGCCCCGCGAATGGCCCGGCGGCGAGCTCGCCGAGCGGCTCGGGGTCTCGCGGCGCACGGTGCGGCGGGACATCGACCGGCTGCGTGAGCTGGGCTATCCCGTGCAGGCCACCCTCGGCGCGGACGGCGGCTACCGGCTGGTCGCCGGCAAGGCGATGCCGCCGCTCGTGCTCGACGACGAGGAGGCCGTGGCGATCGCGGTCGGCCTGCGGGCCGGCGCCGGGCACGCGCTCGAAGGCGTGGACGAGGCGTCCGTACGGGCCCTCGCCAAGCTCGAACAGGTGCTGCCGTCGCGACTCCGCCACCGCGTCTCCACCCTCCAGGCCGCGACCACGCCGCTGACCAGCGGGGACGGGGCGAGCATCGCGCCCGAGACGCTGACCGTGATGGCCTCGACGGTGGCGGGGCGGGAGCGGCTGCGGTTCGCCTACCGCGCCGGGGACGGGACCGAGTCGCGGCGCGTGACGGAGCCGTACCGGCTCGTCTCTACCGGACGTCGCTGGTACCTCGTCGCGTACGACCTCGACCGGGCCGACTGGCGGACCTTCCGGGTCGACCGGGTGAGCGAGCCGTTCGCGACCGGCGCGCGGTTCGCGCCGCGCGAGCTGCCGACGGGGAGCGCGGCCGAGTATCTGCGCCGGTCCATGCAACGGCACCAGGAGTCCTACGACTTCGAGGTCGTCTTCGCCGCCCCGGCGCAGAACGTCGCCGCGCGGCTCCCCAAGTGGCTGGGCGCGCCGGAGCCGCTGGACGCGGAGTCGTGCCGGCTGCGTGCCACAGTCGGCGACGCGGTGGAGTGGACGGCGGTCCGGCTGGCGCTGCTCGGCTTCGAGTTCACGGTCCGGGAGCCTGCCGAACTCGTGGAATCCGTACGGGAGTTGGGTGGGCGACTGACGCGGGCGGCGGGGGCGCCTACGCCGGCGAACTGAACACCTCGTCCCACGGAAAGCTCCTCAGCGCCGCGAGATTCCGCAGGGCCAGCGCCGCGGGCCCCTCGGGCCCCCGGGCCGGGGCGTCGCCGGACGCCCACCGCTCGACAGCCACCCGCACCGCGGCCCCGGCCACGGCGGCGGCGAAGCACAGGGACGGGGCGAGGTCGGAGCTCACAGCAACGTTGTCACCGCCGGCCGAACGGCCGACACCGTCACTTTCGACGCCGTCACCGCCGCCCCCGGCCCCCAACCCCCCGTACACCCGCCCCACCAAAACCTCCCCCAACCGTCCCTCCGACTCATGGCAGACCTCCGCCCACACCTTCCCCAGTGCCGGGCTGCTGTCGGTCAGGCGGATCAGGGTGCGGACCAGCTCCCAGGAGGCCGCCGAGACGCCCGCGCCCGGGGTGAGGGTGTACTGGACCGCGTGTTCCAGGGCCTCGGGGACGGTGAGGTGGGCGGGGGCCGCCGCGACCGCTTCCGCCCAGCGCTGGGCGCCGGCCGCGTAGAGGGGCGCGACGGCCTCCTCCTTCGTGGCGAAGTAGCGGTAGAACGTGCGGGGGGCGATGCCCGCCGCCTGGGCGATGTCCTCGGCGCGGGTGGCGCGCAGGCCCTGTCTCACGAAGAGCCCGGCCGCGGCGCGGGCGATGTCCATCCGGGTCTCGGCCTTGCGCCGCTCGGTGAGCGAGCCGGGCGACGCAGGAGAGGCGGTACGGGTTCCGGGTGCTGGGGTGGAGCTGCTCACACTCGGCAGGCTATGCCCATGTGGCACAATCTGCCATTCGGCGGGCCACCCCGGGGTTCAGGTCCGGGGTGCCCCGCCATCCAGCATGCCCCAGTACGGGGACCAGCACGAAAGCAAGAGAGAGCCGGGCCCCAGCGCCCGGGGGGAGGGGCGCCGGAGCCCGGCTCAGGGAGAGTCCCGGCGCCGGGGGGGTGTGCGTCGGGACTTGGCTCTGTTGGGGGTTCCTGGGCTTCTGGGACTCCTGAGCTTCGATGGGTTCCTGGGCCGCGAGGCCCGAACTCCTGTGCCCTGAAGTCTTTTTCCCAGGCCCCCGTGGGTTGAAGCGGCGTAACACCGCCATTGTTTGCGCGGTCTTCCGCCACCCGGCGTACGCGGTCCACGGCCGTCGTACGCCAGGTACGCGGTCCACGGGCGCCGTACGCCACCCGGCGGCCGCCGAGCCACACGCGCCCCCGCGCGCACGCCCTCGGCCACCGATACCTGTCCTGGAGCCGTGGCGCCTACGCGGCCGCCTCGAAGCCGGTGTCGCGGGCCAGCTTCTTCAGTTCCAGCAGCGCGTGCTTCTCGATCTGGCGGATGCGCTCGCGGGTCAGGCCGTGCTCCTTGCCGACCTCGGTCAGCGTGCGCTCGCGGCCGTCCTCGATGCCGTAACGCATCTTGATGATGGAGGCCGTGCGCGGGTCCAGGCGGCCGATGAGGTCGTCGAGTTCCTCGCTGCGCAGGAGGGTCAGGACCGACTGCTCGGGCGAGACCGCCGACGTGTCCTCCAGGAGGTCGCCGAACTGGGTGTCGCCGTCGTCGTCCACCGACATGTTCAGCGAGACCGGGTCGCGGGCCCAGTCCAGGACGTCGATCACGCGGTCCGCGTTCGAGCCGAGCTCGGCGGCGATCTCCGCGGGCTCCGGGTCGCGGCCGTGCTCGCGGTTGAACTCGCGCTGCACCCGGCGGATCCGGCCCAGCTCCTCCACCAGGTGGACGGGGAGGCGGATGGTGCGGGACTGGTCGGCGATGGAGCGGGTGATGGCCTGACGGATCCACCAGGTCGCGTACGTCGAGAACTTGAAGCCCTTGGCGTAGTCGAACTTCTCGACCGCGCGCACCAGGCCGGCGTTGCCCTCCTGGATCAGGTCGAGCAGGGGCAGTCCGCTACGGGGGTAGCGGCGGGCCACGGCCACGACCAGACGGAGGTTGGAGCGGATGAAGACGTCCTTCGCGCGCTCGCCGTCGGCCACCAGGGCCTCCAGCTCCTCGCGGGAGGCTTCGGCCTTGGAATCCTCGTACCCGTCGAGAACCTGCCGCGCGAACACACCCGCCTCGATGATCTGGGACAGCTCGACCTCCTTGGCGGCGTCGAGCAGCGGTGTGCGCGCTATCTCGTCGAGGTACATGCCGACCAGGTCGCGGTCTGCGATCTCGCCGCCATGTGCGCGAACACTGCGGGCCTTGTCGACGGTCCCGCCGGAGGCGGACTGACGACGGGCGACGGCACGGGTTGCCATGCGTGCTCCCTTGCAAATGGTGGGCTGGCGGGTGGTCCTTCAGATGCCAGGCGCTCGCCCTCGAGTACCTCTCAGCACCTTGGTCGGGTGCCCGGCATCTGTTGGAAACAACGACTGGAATCCGGACAGAATTCCCAACCCGACCCCCGATTTTTCTGATCATGCAGTACCCTGTGCCGCCACATGAGGAGGTCCGATGCCGTCGGAACGTACAGAGGTGCAGGTCAGGCCGGGAGTCGAGCGGGACCTCGAAGCCCTCACCGACATCTACAACCACTACGTACGTGAGACGCCCATCACATTCGACACCGTCGTCTTCGCTCCTCGGGAGCGGCGCCCTTGGCTGCTCTCCCACCCTGAAGACGGCCCGCACCGCCTGATGGTTGCCACAGACGGGGACACACAGGAAATTCTGGGCTACACCACATCAAGCCCTTATCGCGCCAAGGCCGCCTACGAGACCTCGGTCGAGACGACGATCTACCTGGCCCCCCACGCGGGCGGCCGCGGCATCGGCACGCTCCTCTACAAAGCCCTCTTCGAGGCCCTCGCGGACGAGGATCTGCACCGCGCCTACGCGGGCATCGCACAGCCCAACGAAGCGTCCACGCGGCTGCATGAACGCTTCGGGTTCCGGCACGTCGGCACGTACCGCGAGGTGGGCCGGAAGTTCGGCCGCTACTGGGACGTCGCCTGGTACGAGAAGGACCTGCACGGATAGACCGGCAGGTCAGCCGAACTGCACCGACCGCTTCGCCATCCCCATCCAGAAGCCGTCGATCACCGACCGCTGCGAGTCCAGCTCGCCGCCCGCCTCGGCCGCGCCCATGGTGACGAAGAGCGGGGCGAAGTGCTCGGTGCGCGGATGGGCGTAACGGCCGGCCGGGGCCTTGTCGAGGAAGTCCAGCAGGCCGTCCCAGTCGCGGGACTCCAGCGCCTTGTGGCCCCAGTCGTCGAACTCCGAGGACCAGGTCGGCACCCCCGCGCCCAGGTGCCGCAGCGCGGCCAGGTTGTGGGTGAAGAAGCCGGAGCCGACGATCAGCACGCCCTCGTCGCGCAGTGGCGCGAGCCTGCGGCCGATCTCCATCAGGCGGCGCGGGTCGAGGGTCGGCATCGAGATCTGCAGCACCGGGATGTCGGCGGCCGGGAACATCTCGACGAGCGGGACGTAGGCGCCGTGGTCGAGGCCCCGGTCCGGGATGTCCTGCACCGGCGTGCCCGGGGCGCGCAGCAGCTTCCGTACGGACTCGGCGAGTTCGGGGGCGCCGGGAGCCCCGTACTTCACCTGGTAGTAGTGCTCGGGGAAGCCCCAGAAGTCGTAGACGAGGGGGACGGGGTCGACCGCGCCGAGGGCCAGCGGGGCCTCCTCCCAGTGGGCGGAGACCATGAGGATCGCCTTGGGGCGGGGCAGGTCGGCGGACCAGGCGGCGAGTTCGCCGGGCCAGACGGGGTCGTCCGCGAGCGGCGGGGCGCCGTGGCTGAGGTAGAGGGCGGGCATGCGCTCCGGTGCGGCGGCTGACATGGCGGTGACTCCCTCGCGATTACTTCGAATTACTTTAAGTCTCAATCTCCAAGGAAAACTGTACGCTCCAATTGTTTAAACTTCAAGGAGGACTCTCGTAGAGTGGAGTGCATGAGCATGAACGCACCCGCGACCGAAGACACCCGCTGGCTGACCGACGACGAGCAGCGCATCTGGCGCTCCTACGTGCACGCCTCCACCCTCCTGGAGGACCATCTCGACCGCCAGCTCCAGCGGGACGCGGGCATGCCGCACATCTACTACGGCCTGCTCGTCGGCCTCGGCGAGGCGCCCCGGCGGCGGCTGCGGATGACCGAGCTGGCCATGAAGGCGAAGATCACCCGCTCCCGGCTCTCGCACGCGATCGCGCGCCTGGAGAAGAACGGCTGGGTGCGCCGCGAGGACTGCCCCTCCGACAAGCGGGGCCAGTTCGCGGTGCTGACCGACGCGGGATACGAGGTGCTCCAGCGCACCGCGCCCGGCCATGTGAGCGCCGTACGGCAGGCGGTGTTCGAGCGGCTCACCCCGGAACAGCAGAAGTCCCTCGGCGACATCATGCAGATCGTCGCCGAGGGACTTCAGCCGAGCGATGCGGGTGCGGACCTGCCCTGGCTCCGCTAGGGCAGGTCCTGGGGTCGTACGTAGGAGGCGTCCCCTTCCTCCTACGTACAGGTGGTTCCGAAGGGGTACGGCCGGACGGGCGCCGTCAGTGGGCGACCACCGGGACGGCGAACTCGTCCTCGACGCCCTCCTCGGAGCCGGTCACCGTGGTCGAGCCGGGGGTGCCGGCGTTGACCAGGGTCACGACGATCACCGCGGCCAGCACCAGCATGCCGACGGCGAACCAGATGGCGTTGGTGTAGCCGTGCACCGCGCCCTGCATCTGGACCAGCTGGGCCTGCGACTTGGAGGTCGCGCCGGCGATGTGGTCCTTGATGTAGGAGGTCGTCGCGGAGGCGGCGATCGTGTTCAGCAGGGCCGTACCGATCGCGCCGCCCACCTGCTGCGAGGTGTTGACCATCGCGGAGGCGACACCGGCGTCCCGGGGCTCGACGCCCAGGGTGGCCAGGGACATGGCCGGCATGAACGCCGTACCCATGCCGAGACCGAGCAGGAGCATCGCCGGCAGGATGATCGAGGCGTACGAGGAGCCGATCTCCATCTGGGTCATGACCAGCATGCCGCTCGCCGCGACCAGGAAGCCGGGGCCCATCAGCATCCGGGCCGGGACCCGGGTCATCAGCCGGGTGCCGATCTGGGTGGAGCCGACCATCATGCCCGCGATCATCGGCAGGAAGGCGAAGCCGGTCTTGATCGGCGAGAAGCCCTTGATGACCTGGAGGTAGTAGGTCAGGAAGAGGAACGTGCCGAACATCGCGATGATCGCGATGCCGAGCGAGAGGTAGATACCGCCGCGGTTGCGGTCGGTGATCACGCGCAGCGGCAGCAGCGGGGCCTTGACCTTCGCCTCGGTGAGGACGAAGGAGACCAGCAGCACGGCCGACGCGACGAACAGGCCGATCGTCGTCGAGTCGCCCCAGCCGTCGGACTCGGCGCGGGTGAAGCCGTACACCAGCGAGATCAGACCGAGGGTGGACAGCAGCACGCCGGGGATGTCGAGCGGGTTGCGGTTGCGGCCGCCCTCCGGCTCACGGATGACGAAGTACGCGCCGAGCGCGGCGATGATCGCGAACGGGATGTTGACGAAGAACGTCCAGCGCCAGTCCATGTACTCGGTCAGCACGCCACCGAGGATGAAGCCGACGGCGCCGCCGCCACCGGCGATCGCACCGTAGATGCCGAAGGCCTTGGCGCGCTCCTTGGGGTCCGTGAACATCACGGCGAGCAGGGAGAGCGCGGCGGGCGCGAGCAGGGCACCGAAGGCGCCCTGGAGGGCACGGGCGCCGAACATCATGGCGCCGGTGGTGGCCGCTCCGCCGAGCGCGGAGGCGGCGGCGAAGCCGATGAGGCCGACGACGAAGGCCCGCTTGCGGCCCCACAGGTCGGCGATCCGGCCGCCGAACAGGAGGAGACCGCCGAAGGCCAGCGCGTAGGCCGTGACGACCCACTGCCGGTTGCCGTCGGAGATGCCCAGGTCGGTCTGGGCGGACGGGAGCGCGATGTTCACGATGGTGGCGTCGAGGACGACCATCAGCTGGGCGAGCGCGATGAAGACGAGCGCCTTCCAGCGGTTGGCGTGAGCGCTGGTATCGCTGACGCCGAGAGCCTTTGAGGCTGTTTCAGACATGGGGGTACCCACTTCGGGACTTCGGGACGGAAAGAGGAATCGCTGAAGTAGTCAGGGGCCGGCTGCGCGGCCCCGCACTAGGGACTGGTGTGGAGCGCTGAACTAATCGGTCAGGCCTGGCGCATGTCCTCCATGGTCACGGCCGCACCCGGCAGCACGGATCGGGCCGGGGCCCGCAGTCCGTCCAGGAACAGCTGTAGATGGCGGTGCACGAAGCGGTCGTTGCGGAGGCAGTCGGTGCCGGCCGGGGGCCGGCTGAGCTGGGCCACGACGACCATCAGGTCGCCGACGCCGACGTCGGGACGGAGCTGGCCGGCCTGCTTGGCGCGGTCCATCAGTTCCGTCACGAGCTCCTCGCAGCGCTCGCGGGCCGCTTCGAGATCGGGGTGGTTCTTGTCGAAGGTGCTCTGGACCATCGGGCACAGCGCGCTGATCCGCTCGTCGGCGGACGTGTGCACGAAGTGCTCGAGGGCCGCGAAGGCGTCGCCGGTCTCGGTGGTCGCCCGCTCCGCCGCCTCCGACATCCGGTCCATGACCGAGCAGACGACCTCGCGGACGAGCGCGTCCCGGTCGGGGAAGTTGCGGTACACCGTGGCGTTGCCGACGCCGGCCCGGCGGGCGATGTCGTCGAGCGGCACATCCGGGCCGTACTCGGTGAACATCTCCCGGGCCGCGCTGACGATCCGCTCCCGGTTGCGCAGGGCGTCGGCGCGCGGCCGGGGCACCTTGCGCTGTGCGGTCGTCGTGGCGGTCACGGCGTACTCCTCGGGTCGGTGGTCTTGCTTCCGCGATCCGGGGAGCCAGTCCCCGTTTCGCTCGGACACCTGACTAAACGGGGAGACGCTCCCCGGTTATTTCAGGTTGAGGGGAACATTTGATGTGACCTGAGTCACACCCCTTCTTCGCCGAAACCCACGTTCGGCTCTTCCAGCGCGCGCCCGGTCACCCCGCGACCGAGGGTGATCGAAAGGGTGCAGTCCGGGACCGGCGGCTGCCATCGACGAAGGGCCCGTGCATGCAGCTCAGCCGTCGGATACGCCCGCGCCGCGTGGCCGCCCTCGCGTCCGTGACCGCCCTGGTCCTGGGGGTCAGCACCTCCGCCGGCACCGGGGGGCACCCGACCGCGGGCAGCACGGCGGCCGGGGCGGGTCCGATCGCGATGGCCCGCGGCTCGGCGTCCGGCCCCTGCATGATCAGCGGCCGCCGCGCCGTCCAGATGTCCGAGGGCGTGCCGACCGCCACCGGCTACTCCCGCTCCACGGGCACGGTCCGCGCCCTGACCCTGATGGTCGACTTCCCCGACGCGCCGGGCCCCGGCAACGCGCTCGACCGCTTCCACGAGTTCTTCCCGCAGACCCAGCAGTGGTTCCGCACCGCCTCCTACGGCCGTCTCGACTACCGCCCCGAGACCCCGGTCCCGCACTGGCTGCGCATGCCGAAGGCCTTCAAGGCGTACGGCATAGAGCGCGGCGCCCCCTTCGACCCCGGCTACCGCGACCTGGTCCAGGACATCGTGAGCGCGGCCGACCCCAAGGTCGACTTCCGGGACTACGACTTCCTGAACGTGCTGATGACCCCGAACGCGGGCCCCTCCGCCCTGGACACGGTCCTTTCGGTGACCTTCGCCGGCAACACCGAGGCGCCGGTGGCGGACGGCGTCCCGGTCGCCAACGCGTCCTTCGTCTACTCCCGCCAGGACGACGGCTCCGGCTCCTACGACCGGACCGGCTACCGGGTGCTCCCGCACGAGAACGGCCATGTCTTCGGCCTGCCCGACCTGTACACCCAGGAGGGCGGCGGCTCGGTCGGCCACTGGGACATCATGAGCGAGGACTGGGGCGCCAACAACGACCTGCTCGGCTGGCACAAGTGGAAGCTCGGCTGGCTGGACGCCTCCCAGGTCGGCTGCGCGACGACGCACGGCACGGCCGAGTACACCCTGACCCCGCTGGCCCGCGCCGGCGGCCCGAAGCTGATCTTCGTCCCGCTCTCCGGCGGCACCGGTTACGCCGTCGAACTGCGCACCCACGAGGGCAACGACGAGGCGGTCTGCCGCCCGGGCGTCCTCATCTACAAGGTCGACGCGGACGTGGACACGGGCATGGGACCGGTGACGGTGTACGACTCCCACCGGGACAGCGGCGGCTGCACCCGCAGCCCCAACGTCCACGCCGAACTCTCGGACGCCCCCTTCACCCCGGGCGAGACCTTCAAGGACCCGAAGCGGGGCATCCGGATCACGGTGGCGGGCGCGGACCTGGCGGGGAACTACCGGGTGCTGGTCACTCGGCGGTGAGAGGACGGCGCGAGGGATTACGGTGACCGTGCCCTGATCGCCGCACCGGAGAAGCCGAGAAGCCGATGTCCGTGAAGTCCACGACGGCCGACGACGCCGATCCCGCCGCCGACGCCGGGTCGGTCGATTCCGCCGGCGTGCCGGGCGAGGCGGTCGCGCCGCTCATCCGGGGGGTCGCCGTGCTGCACCGGCTCACCGAGGCGGGCGGGACGCTCAGCCTGAGCGCACTGGAGCGGGCCACCGGGCTCGCGCGCTCCACGGTCGACCGCATCACCGCCACGCTCGCCCGCATGGGATACGTCCGCCTCGACGGCCGCGACGCCGTGCTCGCCCCCCGTCTGATGGAACTGGGCAACGCCTATCTGGCCGCCCTGCGTCTGCCCGCGCTGCTCGACGCGCGCGCCGACGCCCTCGCCGACGAACTCGACGAGTCGGTGTCCCTCGCCGTCGGCGACCGCGACGGCATCCGCTTCATCCACCAGGCCACCCGCCGCCGGGCGATGTCCCTCAGCTTCCGCATCGGCGACCTGCTGCCGGCCGAACGCACCGCGCCAGGGCCGCTGTTCGCGGCGGAGTGGGGGGAGGAGGAGTGGCGGGCGTGGCGGGAGCGCCGGGCGGCGGATCCGGAGGACCTCGGCTTTCCCGCCGTACCGCCGCGCCAACACCCGTATGCGGACGAGGAGTTCGAGCGGCGGGCGAGGGCGGCCGGGGCCGACGGGTGGGCGTTGGACGACCAGTTGATCGAGCCGGGGCTGGTGGCCGTGTCGGTTCCGGTACGGGACCCCCGTACCGGACGGGTCGCGTGCGCGGCGAGTGTGGTGAGCCATACGAGCCGGCACACCGCGGCGGACCTGCGGGACACGCTGCTCCCCCGGCTGCGGGCGGCGGTGCGGAGGATGGAGGACGACCTGCGCGAGGCGCCGCTCACGCAGCCGGCCGTCACGCCCTCGGGGCTCGCGACCTGGACCGGAGCGTCCAAGCAGGCCCTGGGAAGGGAGTTCGTCGAGTCCCTGGCCCGCGGGCTGACCGTCCTCACCGCCTTCGGCGAGGGCCGGGCCGCGCTCACCCTGACGGAGGTCGCCCAGGCGACGGGGCTGGCCCGCGCGACCGCGCGCCGCGCGCTGATCACCTACGAGCACCTGGGCCTGGTGCGGGCGCGGGACCGCGTCTTCGAGCCGACCCCGCGCGTCCTGTCCCTGGGCTTCCCGCCGCTCTCCCGCACCTCGGTCGCCGAGATCGCGGCCCCGCACATGGCCGAACTCGCCCACGCCGTCCACGAGTCGACGTCCCTGTCCGTCCTCTCCGGGACGGACATCCAGTACACGGCCCGGGTCGCCACGAGCCGCATCATGAGCGTCAACATCACGGTGGGGACGCGGCTGCCGGCGTACGCGACCTCGATGGGGCGGGTGATGCTGGCCGACATCCCGGAACGGGAAAGGCAGTTGGGCCCCCTGCGCCCCATCACCGCCCGGACCGTCACGGACCCGGCGGCCCTGACCGCCGTGCTCTCCTCGGTCCACGCACAGGGCTACGCCCTGGTCGACGAGGAGTTGGAGGAGGGCCTGCGGTCCGTCGCCGTCCCCGTCCGCGACCGCACGGGCCGGGTGGTGGCCGCCCTGAACGTGGCGATGCACGCGGCGCGGCACACGGTCGAGGAGTGCGTACGCGAGATCCTCCCCGAGCTGCGCACGACGGCGGACCACATCGAGGCCGACCTGCGGGTGGCGGGCCGCTTCACCCGCGTTCCCCTGTCCTGACCGGGCCGGCCGGCCCCGAAGTGAACCGGCCGGCCCGGGGTGGGGTGTCACAGGGTCACTGGACGGTGGCCTTGCTCTGGACGATGTACGCCTGGCCCGAGGCGGGCTTGATGGTCGTGGAGCTCGTGCGCACCGTGGCGTTGCGGACCGTCAGGCCGGTCTTGGCGCCGATGGTGACCGAGGTCAACGTGAGCCCGGTGACGGGCCGTTCGGGGACGCCGATGATCTGGCCGGCCGTGGTGGCGCCGGTCGCGGTGATGCCGGAGACCGTGATGTCGTGGAAGTCGGGCGTCGTGCCGGTGATCGCCTGGGCGGGGTCGCCGTCCGCGGGGATCGAGGGGTAGTAGCCGACGATCTGGATCGGGGTCTTCACGTCGGTCATCCTGAGGTTCTTGTACGTGATGTCGTGGACCTCGCCGCCGCGGTCGCGCGCGGTCTTGAGGCGGACGCCCGCGGTGGTGCCGGTGAGAGTGTTGTCGTGGATATTGATGTCGTAGACGTCACCCGCGGTGTAGCTGCCGATGGACAGCCCGTGGCCGTGCAGGATCGTGCAGTTGCTCAGCGAGATGTCGTGGGCGGCGCCGCCCGACGGCGAGGAGTCGATGGCGATGTTGTCGTCACCGTCGTCGATGGTGCTGTTGGTGACCGCGACGCCGGACGAGGACCAGACGTCGATGCCGTCGGTGTTGGGCGAGTCCGACGGCGACGAGATGGTGATCTTGTCGATCGCGGCGGTGGTGACCTGCTTCAGCACGATGTGCACGTTGGGGGCGTTCTTCAGCGTGATGCCGGTGATCTTCACGTTGGAGGCCTTGTTGACGTTGACCAGGGCGGGCCGGGCCGACAGCGTCTTGCCCGCGGCCTTCTCCGCCTTGATCACCGCCCACCACGGAGCGCCCTGGCCGTCGATCGTGCCCGCGCCGGTGATGGTGAGGTTCTTCGCGTCGGACGCGGACAGCAGCGGGGCGAGCTTCCCTCCCGTGACGGGGTAGTCCGCGGTGTCCTGCGAGGCGAGCAGGGTCGCTCCCGAGTCGAGCTGGAACGTGAGGTCACCGGCCAGGGTCAGGGGACCCGAGAGGTACTTCCCGCTGGTGAGCTCCACCGTGCCCTTGCCCGCGCAGGCGTTGATGGCCTTCTGCAGGGCGGCCGTGTCCTTCGTGGTGCCGTCCGCCTTCGCCCCGTACGCGGTGGGCTTGCAGACCGTGCCGGTCGGGGCGGCCGTCGTGGTCGTCGTGGAGGCGGCCGTGGCTGTGGCGAGGGGGTTCCAGCCGTCCGAGCCGGCCAGGTACTTCTGCGGGGTGTAGTTCGCCGCCTGGGCGGCGGTCAGCTGCGGCCGGTTGGCGTTGACCGTGGCGCCGGCGCCGGTGTTGGCGTACTCGCTGAAGCGGGCGGCCTGCCAGGTCGAGCCGGACATGTCGGTCCACGGCTGGGCGGTCTTGATGAACGAGCCGATGGTGGACTCGCGGTAGAGCACCTGCGCGTTCTGCCGCCACGGGCGGCCGAGGTAGGTGCCGCCCGTGGTCCCGGCGCCGGTGATGGACGACTTGTAGAAGAGGTACCCGTAGGTGCGGGTCGCCGCGGTGCTGGCGGCGGTCAGATAGCCGCCGCTGCCCAGCTCGTGGATCTCGGACTGGTCGAAGACCCCGATCCCGCCACCGAAGATGAAGTCGACGGTGCCGGCCACGTAGGACTTCAGGAAGTAGGCCCGCGCGGAGTCGTTGAGCAGCAGGGTGTCCTGGTGGCCGAGGATCCGCACGTTGGTGAGGACCGCCCGGTCGGCGGAGAGGCTCAGCGCGAGCGCCTGGGCGGTGCTCGCGGTGCCGGTGTCGTGGTCGTTGGAGATGGTCAGGTTCGACGCCGAGAAGTCGTGGCCGTTCACGAAGGCGGTGGCACTGTCGCCGGTGCCGTACGTCGTGCCGTCCGGCTTCTTCACCCCGGACGCGTGGTTCTCCACGAGCACGACGTCGGAGGCGGTGGACCCGAGCCCCTTGAGCGTCACGTAGGGCTTGTTGGCCGGGATCGTGAAGACGCCCCGGTAGGTGCCCTTCCTGACGGCGATCGTCACCGGCTTCGTGTTGTTCGCCGGGACCTTGTCGATGGCCGCCTGGACCGTGGTGACGTCACCGCTGCCGTCGGCCGCCACCGTGATGGTCGTACCGGAGGAGGTCGTGGACGGGGCCGGGGTGGTCGTGGTGGTGCCGACCGCGGTCAGCGACCAGAGCTTGTTGCTGTTGACGGAGCAGGTCTCCTCGATGATCGGCGCGCCGGGCGCGGTGCTCGCCCCCGCGTCGCTCACGCACAGACCGCTGCCGGCGTTGACGATCTGGTACGCGTCGCCCTTGGCCGCCTTCAGCGTCCACAGCTGGTTGGCCTGATCGGTCCCGCAGCCCCACTGCTGGAGGCGGGTCCCGGAAGTCGTGGAGCCGCCCGTGACGTCGAGGCACTGCCCGGTGGCCGCGGACTTGATGTTGAACCTGCCCGAGCCCCGGTCGACCAGCGTCCACTGCTGGTGGCTCTGCTGCGGGGTGCAGCCCCACTGCTGGATCAGCGTCCCGGGAGACGCGCTGCCCCCGGTGAGATCCATGCACTGGCCGCTCCTGGCGACCTTGAGCGTGTACGTGCCCGCCTTGACGCCGGCCGCCTGGTCGCCCGAGTTCGTCGCGACGGTGGCCGCCGCGGCGACCCCGCCCAGGACGACGAGGGCCGCCACTCCCGCGGGAGCCGCGATACGCCACCGGGGCCGCTTGCTCCGGGCCCGCTTGCCGCGTCTGAGGTACATGCCGTTCGGTTTCCTTTCTCCGCTGACATCACGGAGACGGCCCACCTCCACAACCCATAACCGGTTCCGTCACACGAATTCCCGAAGCCACCCCGGACCAGGGCCGGTTCACACCCTTTCGACCATGCGTGCCATCATGACCGCCGCCACCGAGCGACGACTTCGTGATGACTCTGTGAGGATGCCTTGCGCAAGGCTTCGGCACCGCCCCCGGCGGCCGGACCGGCCGCGCGGCCGTCGGGAACCGGGCTGGTCGAGGCCGCCCGGTCCGGCGACACCCGCGCGCAGGCCGCCCTGTTCGACGAGTACCTGCCCCTGGTCTACAACGTGATCGGGCGCGGGCTGCACGGCCACCCGGACGTCGACGACGTCGTGCAGGAGACCATGCTGCGCGCGCTGCGGGCGCTCCCCCGGCTGCGGGAACCCGAGCGGTTCCGGTCCTGGCTCGTGGCCATCGCCGTCCGGCAGATGCACGACCACGGCCGCCGGCAGAAGGCCGCCCAGGTCCACCACCGGGCCCTGACCGAAACGGACGACGTCCCCGACACGTCCGCCGACTTCGCCGAACTCGCCGTGGACCGGCAGACGTTGGCCCGGGCGGGCAGCGATCTGCTGGAGGCCGGCCGCTGGCTCAGCGACGACCAGCGCCGGACGATGGCCCTGTGGTGGCAGGAGGCCGCGGGGCAGCTGAGCCGCCAGGAGGTCGCCGACGCGCTGGACCTGAGCGTCGCGCACACCGCCGTACGCATCCAGCGGATGAAGGCGAAGCTCCAGCTCGCCGTCGGTGTGCTCGGCGCGTGGCGGGCCCGGCCGCGCTGCCCCGAGCTGGCCGCTCTGCCGGACGCGCCCGGAGCGCGGGTGCTGACGCGGCTCGGCCGCCACGTGGCCGACTGCCCGCGCTGCCAGGCCGCCGTCAGCTCCTGGGGTTCGGTCGACGACCTGCCGATCCGGCTCGGCGGCCTCGCGGTCCCGGTCGGGCTGGCGACCGGCGTCCCGGCCCTGGTCGCCCGGCACGGCACGGCCCACGGCCTGCTGTCCTCGCTGTGGCACACCGTCCACCGGCTGTTCCCGGCCAAGTCCGCCGCGATCGCCGCCGCCACGGTCTCCCTGACCGCCGTGGCCGGCCTCGCGATCTACCAGTACGTCCCCCAGCCGCACGCCGCTCCGGCAGCACCCGGCCCCACCCCGGCGGCGAGCGCCGTGCACCCCGCGGCCTCCCGGCCGGCGCCGTCCGCCACCCCGAAGCCGGCCGCCCGCGCCTACTCCGGCGTCGCGACCGCCGACTACTACGTCGCCCCCGACGGGAACGACGACGCTCCCGGCACCCTGGCCCGCCCGTTCGCCACCCTGACCCGGGCGGCGGCCGCGGCCCGGCCCGGCCAGACGGTCGCCGTCCGCGGCGGCACCTACCGCCCGACCGGCACGGTCGCCCTCAAGACGTCCGGTACGGCGGCCCGGCGCGTCACGGTGAGCAACTACCGTGACGAACGGCCCGTGTTCGACGGCTCCCGGCTCCCGTCCGGCGCCTGGTTCCTCACCCAGCGCGGTGCGTACACGACGGTCCGGGGCCTGGAGATCGTCCACGCCCCCGATGTCGCGTACGCCTGCGAGTCCTGCCACGACGACGCCTTCACCCGGCTGGACGTCCACGACAACGGCCGTATCGGACTGCTGCTGAGCGGCGCCGGAACGCGGGACAACCAGATCCTCGACAGCGACTTCCACGACAACCACGAGACCGGTTCCACCGGCGGCCGCGCCGACGGCCTTCTGTTCGGGGAGGGCTCCGGCACGGGCAACTCGATCCGGGGATGCCGGAGTTACGACAACTCCGGCGACGGCATGGACATCAGCACGTTCCTCGGTGCCGTCACCATCGACCACACCTGGTCCTTCGGCAACGGCGTCAACCGCTGGGGCACCGCGAACTTCTCGGCCGGCGGCAGCGGCTTCAAACTCGGCGGCGGTACGACAGCGCAGGCCACGCAGCTCGTCACGGACAGCGCGGCCTGGGACAACGCCGGCTTCGGCTTCACCGAGTACGGCGCCACGGGCGCCCCACGGCTGACCGACGACACGGCCTACCGCAACGGCGCGGCGGGCTTCGCCTTCGTCCACTCCCCCGCGACCCTCGAGCGCGACCTCGCGCTGGCCAACCACCCCGACTCGTGGCTGGGCGACACGGCACGGCACACCGGCAACTCCTGGGACCAGCAGGGCTGGACGACCTCGGCACTCCGCCTCACCGACGCCGCGGACACGACGGCCGCCCGCCACCGGGACGGCAGCCTGCCCGGCACGCGCTTCCTGACCAACACCCGGGACGCGGGAATCGGGGCCGGGATGTCCGACTGAGCCTGGGGGCGTACGGGCCCCGGGTCCTGCTCGGGATCGGGCACCGCAAGCGTGCGGATCAGCATGTGGCCGTGCGGCCGCGGTGCCGGCGGGCCCTCGGCGGAGTGGCGATCGGGACGGACGCGACGCGGCGGGCGACGGCCGTGGACGTCGCCCGGGAGGCCGGGGTGGCCCGGGCCACGGCCGGTTTCGTCCTCAACCGCACGGCGTGGCGGACGACCTCCGAGAGCACCCGGGACCGCGTCTCTGTGCTCGACGACGAGCCGGCCGGGTGCCAGGATCGCCGTCCGCAGCACCTCGACGTCCTGCTTCCCGGGCGGCGCACCGATGACGTGATCGGCGATCAGCCGTGCCATGCGCCGCATCGGCTCCGCGACCACGTCCTCCTTGCGGAGCCGCTGCCCCGGATGGCGAAGGTCGTCGCCGACCACATCGGCGCCTCGGCGCCCGGCGAGTCCGACGTCGAAGTGCTGTACGGCGCCATGACGGCTCTCGCTCGCCTCACCATCGACAACCGGGATCCGCTCGTCGCGCTCCGTCCGGTCGCCGAGCGCTCTCACCACATCCTCGCCGCCTACCTGGGCCGCCCCGAGCACGAGCAGGAGATCGCAGGCCTGCTCGTCGGCCGGCACCCCGGCGCCGATCCGGACGAGTGGTCCCGCCGACTGCTCGTCGCCTGCACGGTCGCCGCGTTCCGGGTCTGGCTGGAGGACTGCTTCAGGGGTCGGTTCGCCGATCCCGTCGACCGCCTGCGCACCATCCTCGACGCGGTCTTCTCCACCGCGCGATCAGACGCCGGGGCGCGAGAGGGTCAGGCGATGAAGGTGATTCCGCCGTCCGCTCCGATCGCCTGGCCGTTGATGTAGCCGGACTCCTCGCTGGCGAGGAACACCAGCAGCGGCGCCACGTCGTCGTACGGCGTGCCGAAGCGGCGCATCGGGCTGTGCGACTCGATCATCGCGGCCGCCTGGCGCCCCTGTTCGGTGAGGTTGAAGGCGTCACTGCGGCCGACCGGGAGAAACGTGTTGGTGGTGATGCCGTACTGACCCCACTCCTGCGAGGCGACTCGGGTGAGGGCCATGACGGCGCCCTTGGCCATCGCGTAGGTCGAGAATCCGGGTCGGGGGCTGACCGCGGCGCCGGACGCCGTGTTGATCACCCGGCCGTAGCCCCGCTCCTTCATGTACGGCAGGCACTTCTGCATGAAGAGCATGCTCTGCAGCGGGCCGGTGCGGTACGCGGTCAGGGCCTCGTCCTCGGTCGCCGCCTCCAGCAGGGCGTGTTCGTTGAGACCGCCCTGCGCGATGTTCGCGAGGATGTCGACGGTGCCGTACTCCTGGATCGTGGCTTCGACGACGGCCTCGATCTGCTCCGGGACACTGATGTCGCACTGCACGGCGATCGCACGGCCACCCTTGTCGCGGATCTCCTGGGCCACGGCCTCGACCGCCTCGCCGTTGATGTCGGAGAGCACCAGCGAAGCGCCCTCGTCGGCGAATCGTCGCGCGGCCCCTCCTCCGATACCGCCGGCGGCACCGGTGACGATCGCTACCCGGCCGTCAAGACGTCCACTCATGTGTCCGTTCCTCTCAGATCAAAGGTGTTGGTGGCTGGCGGCTACGGGACCGCTGCCAACACTGTTGGCAGCCGGAGCCAACACCGTTGACAGAGCGCTTGTCAACAGTGTTGGCTGCGGATGTGCCGGATGCCTCCTCAGCCATGTCGATCACCGCCCGAGAAGCGGTGACACCCACCCAGCGCGCCATCGCGGAGCAGGCGCACCGCCTGTTCCACGAACGCGGCTACTCGGGCGCGTCGATCCGTGACATCGCTTCGGCCGCGGCCGTCGACCCGTCGATCGTCATGCGGCACTTCCACTCGAAGGCGGAGCTGTTCGCAAGGGTGATCGGGTTCGACTCCCACTTCACGCCGCGGCTCGACGGTCCACTCGAAACCCTGGGCGAGCGGCTCGTCGAATATCTCCTGGCCCCTGACCACGCGGAGATGCGACGGACGTTCACGGTCCTCCTGCGCGCCGTGGACCATGAGGCCATCCGGCAGGAACTCGGCCGGGCGATGTCGAGGCTCATGGTGGAAGAGCTCGGCGCACGCCTTGAGGGTGCCGATGCCATGACTCGCGCGTGGCTCGTCTCCGCGCAGCTGATGGGCCTGGTCCAGGCGTGGGACGCCATCGAGCGCGAATCGTCCACGGGTGACGGGCGAACCCGCCTGGTGCGACTCTACGGTCCTGCCGTCCAGCAGCTGATCACTCCGGACCGCTGAACGCGGATGCCGGGCGGCACCGGCTTCCACGTCAGTGCAGTGCCTCGCCGCCGTTGACGAGCAGGGCCTACGCCCTCGGCGACGGCCTGTTCGTGCACCGCCCGCCGGGTGCTCTCCTTGTAGATCCAGCCGGGATGCACGGTGTTCACCCGCACCCCGCTGTCCGCCACGTCCTTGGCGAACGCCTTGGAGACGTGCGCGACCGCCGCCTTCATCGCCGCATAGGACGCCAGCCGCGTGTAGTAGTAGCAGGCCGAGGTGGCGACCAGATTGACCACCGAACCGGCACCCCGGGCCTTCATCCGGGGCAGCACCTCGCGCCCCAGCCGGACCGCGGGCATCAGCACGTTCTCGAAGTGGAAACGCCAGACCTCGTCGTCCTCGTACAACTGCGGCCGGTCGATGTTGGGCCCCACCGTGTTCACCAGCCCGTGAATCGGGCCGAAACCCGACTCGACCTCCTCGACCAGCCCGGCGACCTGCCCGGACTCGGCGAGATCCGCCACGAAACCGGCGGCCCGCACCCCGCGATCGCGCAGCTTGCCGACGAGCTGATCGAGCTGCGCCGGGGACCGGGAAGTCAACGCGAGCGCCGCGCCCTCCTCCGCCAGCAGCTCCGCGGTCGCCGCGCCGACATCCCCCGACGCCCCACAGACGAGGACGACCTTGCCCTGCAGACCCAGATCCATTCGCTGCTCCGTGTTCCTGCGACGTCAGCCGATTATTGAGTATCCTCTATTTCGTTCCGCTGCCCGCTCGCCGCTCAGCGGGCGCGGGCGATCACGTCTCTGCCGTACGCCGCCAGGACCTCGCACGCCTCGGCGACGCCGCGGCCGGAGGTCCGGACGACGAACCAGGTGGCGCCCGCGTCGGTCAACTCGTCCAGATGGCGCCAGTGTTCGTCGTTCGACGCCTGGCTCCGGACGTCCAGGTCGGTCTGCGGCGAGTGCACCTGGATGTCGACCTCGTCCGGGGCCCGGCCGGCGTCCCTGAGCATCTGCCGCAGTTCAGTGACGGCGACCGCCAGTTCCTTGGGGGTCGTCAGAGCGGTGGTGCGCGCGGTCCGGGCCGACTCCTCCCCCATGAGCAGCGGCGCCCACCCCTGCCCCGCACGCGCGACCCGGCGGCGCGAGTTTCGGCCGTTGCCGCCCAGCCACACCGGCGGGTGCGGGAGTTGGACCGGGCCCGGGACACTCTCCTGGCCGCGGGCCGTGAAATGCCGTCCCGCCAGCTCGAAGGCGTCCCCGGCCCACAGTCCGCGCAGCACGTCCAGCGCCTCGTCGAGCAGCGCCCCGCGCTCCTCGAAGTCGACACCGAGTGCGCCGAACTCCGAGCGCAGATAGCCGCCGCCCGCCCCGATCGTGAGCCGGCCGCCGGAGAGCCGGTCCACCGTGGCGACCGCCTTGGCCATCAGGAGCGGATTGCGGTACGGCAGGACCAGGAGGTAGGTCAGCAGCCGGATCCTGGTCGTGGCCGCGGCGCAGAAGGCGAGCGCGGCCAGGGGGTCGAGGCTGGCATGGCCGCCGCTCCCGAGCCACTTGCGAGACGGGGCCGGATGCTCGGTGAACGCGACGGCGTCGAACCCCGCCTCCTCGGCGGCGCGCGCGAACGCCGCCATCCCCTCACCCCCGAGGAGTTCCGGGGCGCAGCCGCGCTGCCCGACGGGGTGTTCGGCGGTGAAACGCACAGGTACTCCTCGATCCCGGAATAAAGTGCATTCAATTACTCGCTTCGATCGACCGTAGCAGGCAGATACCCCATGTGGAACCGGGCTGTTTCAATTGATTACCCTGTATCTCCTGTATGGGAGGAGCCACCACCGCGCTGAGGCCGGACGCCGAGATCCACGACTTCCAACTCACCCACATCCTGCCGCCACTGGCGACCGTCACCTCGGCCGACGAGGTCACCGCCGCCGTCCGGCGGCTGCCGAGCTGAAGGCGGAGGCCATCGCACACGCGCGGCAGCAAACGGCTGGGCAACCGAGGCCACGGGGTCCACAGGACCGCCGGAACAGACCGAGCCCCGCCCCGCCTCCGGGCTTCGAACCGTGAACGCCGGTGGCGCCGCCGACGCCCATGGCCTTCCCGCGTTCGTCTTCCAAGTTACGCGCATGTGTCCTGTTCGCCCCATGGTGTAGCGGGCTACACCATGGGTCCGGGTGAGTGCTCCCTCGTGCCACACAGGCAGCTCGCGGAATCGTGAGGGGTGCAGACAAACGCCTCTCCGAGCCGCTCTGAGCAGCAAGGACTTCCCCCACAGAGGCGGTTCCTCGTCTACCCCCTTCCTTTCTCCCTGAGTTTGCTGAACCGCTGATGTGGAGGCTTCCCAGCCATGGCAACCGTCCTTTATCACCTGGGCCGTGTGGCGTTCCGATGGCGCTGGTTCGTCGCCCTGCTGTGGGTGGCGATACTGGGCACCGTCGGATTCGCCGCCTCCAAGGCGCCCACGCCGGCCGACGAGGGCTTCACCATGCCCGGCATCGAGTCCCAGAAGGCCTTCGACCTGCTGGAGCAGCGCTTCCCGGGGGCCGCGGCGGACGGGGCGAGCGCCCGGATCGTGTTCATCGCCCCGAGCGGCGAGAAGGTCACGGCCGCCGAGAACAAGAAGACCGTCGAGACGCTCGTCGACGAGGCCACCGACGGCTCCCAGGTCGCGACTGTCGCCGATCCCTTCCAGGCGAAGGCCGTCAGCAAGGACGGCAGGACCGCGTACGCGGTCGTCTCGTTCAAGGCGAAGGCCGACGATCTGACCGACGCGAGCAAGACGCATCTTGAGAAGGCCATCGACCAGGCCCGGAAGGCCGGTCTGACGGTAGAGGTCGGCGGGGACGCACTGGCGGCCCAGCCGGCGGCCGGCGGGGCGGGCGAGGCCATCGGCATCGCGGTCGCCGCGGTCGTCCTGCTGATCACCTTCGGCTCGCTGGCCGCCGCCGGACTGCCGCTGATCGCCGCGATCATCGGCGTGGGCGTGAGCATGACCGGAGTGCTGGCCCTGTCCGAGACCCTCGGCCTGTCGGAGAACACCGGCACCCTCGCCACCATGCTCGGCCTGGCCTGCGGCATCGACTACGCCCTGTTCGTCGTCTCCCGCTACCGCGAGGAGCGCGCCAAGGGCCACGCGCCGAGAGAAGCGGCCGGTCTCGCCGTCGGTACCGCCGGCTCGGCGGTCGTCTTCGCCGGCCTCACCGTCGTCATCGCACTGGCCGGTCTGTGGATCGTCGGCATCCCGATGCTCACCAAGATGGGACTGGCCGCCGCGGCCGCGGTGCTCGTCGCCGTCCTCCTCTCCCTCACCCTGGTCCCGGCGATCCTGGGCTTCTGGCCGAACGCGGTGCTCTCCCGCGGCGCCCGCAAGAACTCCCCGCGGTACCTCAAGAAGCAGCGGAACCCCGAGAACGGCGGCTCCCGCTGGGCCCGTGTCGTCGTACGCCACCCACTGCCCGTCCTCCTGCTCGGCGTGGTCGGCCTGGGCGCGGTCGCGGTCCCGGCCATGGACCTCCAACTCGGCATGCCGGGCGACGAGGCCAAGTCCACCTCCACCACCGAGCGGCGCGCCTACGACGCCCTCGCCGAGGGCTTCGGTCCCGGCTTCAACGGGCCGCTGACCGTCGTGGTGGACGCCAAGGGATCGACGGACGCGAAGGCCGCGGTAGCGACGGTCTCCAAGGAGCTGGCCGCCACCGACGGGGTGGTCTCCGTCTCGCCCGCCGGTTTCAACCAGGCCCAGGACACCGCCGTACTGTCCGTCACACCCACCACCGCGCCCACCGACGAGAAGACGAAGGACCTGGTCAAGACCATCCGGGACGAACGGCCCGGCATCGAGGCCAAGGCGGACGGCGCCTCCTTCGAGGTGACGGGCAAGACCGCCCTGGACATCGACGTCGCCCAGAAGGTCCAGGACTCGCTGATCCCCTACCTCGCGGTGGTGGTCGGCCTGGCCATCGTGCTCCTGCTGCTGGTCTTCCGCTCGCTGCTCGTGCCCCTGAAGGCGGCCTTCGGCTTCCTGCTCTCCGTGCTCGCGGCGCTCGGCGCGGTCGTCGCGGTCTTCCAGCAGGGCCACGGCGCCGAACTGCTGGGTGTGAACACCACCGGCCCGATCATGAGCCTGATGCCGATCTTCCTGGTGGGCATCGTCTTCGGACTGGCCATGGACTACGAGGTCTTCCTGGTCTCGCGGATGCGGGAGGCCTACGTCCACGGAGAGGAGCCGAAGCAGGCCGTGGTCTCCGGGTTCCGGCACAGCGCCCGGGTGGTCGTGGCCGCCGCGCTGATCATGATGGCGGTGTTCTCCGGCTTTATCAGCGCGGGCGATTCGATGATCAAGATGATCGGCTTCGGACTCGCGATCGCCGTCTTCTTCGACGCCTTCATCGTGCGCATGGCGATCGTCCCGGCGATCCTCTCCCTGCTCGGCCACAAGGCCTGGTACCTGCCGCGCTGGCTGAACCGGATCCTGCCGAACATCGACGTCGAGGGCGAGAAGCTCAGTCAGAAGGTGCCCGCCCCGGCCCAGTTGACGGTGGTCGACGAGCCGCACACCGCGGAGCCCGCCGCGGCCCACTGAGCCACCGGAGGGGCCGCCCGCTCAAGGCGGCCCCTCCCGCTTTGCCGCTCCCCGGACTCCCCGCGCCGCTCGCCCTGCCGCACAGCCACTTCGATGAGGACAGGACACCTCGATGACGACTCACCTGCGGACTCTCACGACCGGACTCGTGCTCGCCTGCGGCGCGTTGGCCGTCACGGTCGGCGTGGCACGCCACGACGACAGCGACCCGGCCGCCTCGACCACCGCGCTCAAGGGGCCGTACGTGGCGCTCGGCGACTCCTACACCGCCGGCCCGAAGATCCCCGACCAGAACAACGAACCCGCGGGCTGCGACCGCTCCGACCGCAACTACCCCTCCCTCGTCGCCGCCGGACTCGGCCTGAAGGCAGGGGACTTCAAGGACGTCAGCTGCTCCGGAGCCACCCTCGCCGACCTGACCGGGCGGCAGTCCACCGACGACGGCACCAACCCGGCCCAGCTCGCCGCGCTGTCCCACGACACCCGCCTGGTCACGGTCGGGATCGGCGGCAACGACATCGGCTTCGCCTCGATGATCAAGAAATGCGTGGGCATGGGGATGCTGTACGACCTCACGAGCTCGTTCGCGCCCGAGGACGCGCCCTGCGCCCGGAAGTACGGCGCCGGAATAGAGGAGAAGACCGAGGCCGCGGGCAGGAAGCTCGCCAAGACGCTCGACGAGATCGAACGGCGCGCTCCCGAGGCACGGGTGTACGTCGTCGGCTACCCGGCGATCCTGCCGTCGGAGAGCGCCGAGTGCGGCCGGGAGATGTCGCTCGCACCCGGTGACGTGACCTTCCTGCGGAAACAGGAACAGCGGCTCAACGCGATGCTGCGGCAGCGCGCCGAGGCCGCCGGCATGAACTACGTCGACACGTACACGTCGTCCGAGGGCCGGAACGCCTGCTCGGCGGAGGAGACCCGCTGGATCGAACCGCTGATCCCCAGCAGCCCGGCGGCCCCGGTCCACCCGAACGAGCGCGGGGAACGCGGCATGTCCACCGCCGTGCTGCACGCGCTGCGGACGTCGTCGTAGACGCTCAGTCCTGGGGCGCGTGGGTCAGCTGGGCCAGCACGGCGAGGACTCGCCGGTGCCCGCTGTCGCTCGGCGGCAGGCCCAGCTTCAGGAAGACGTTGCCGATGTGTTTGTGGACGGCGCGTTCGGTGACGACCAGGGTCCCCGCGATGGTCGCGTTGTCATGCCCCTCGGCCATGAGCTTCAGGACCTCGCGCTCGCGCGGGGTGAGCGAGTCGAGGGGTGAGTCCTTGCGGCGGGTGAGGAGTTCGGTGACGACCTCGGGGTCCAGCGCCGTGCCCCCGGAGGCGACCCGCTCCAGCGCGTCGAGGAACTCGTCGACCCGCCCCACCCGGTCCTTGAGCAGATAGCCGACCCCGCTGCTGCCACCGCCGAGCAGTTCGGCGGCGTACGACTCCTCGACGTACTGCGAGAGCACCAGCACCGGAAGCCCGGGGATCTCCCTGCGCGCCTCCAGCGCCGCCCGCAGCCCCTCGTCCCGGAAGTCCGGTGGCATGCGTACATCGAGTACGGCGATGTCGGGCCGGTGCTCCAGCAGTGCCGGCAGGGTCTCCGGGCCGGTGCCGGCGACCGCGACGACTTCGTGCCCGGCCGACGTCAGCAGCAGGACCAGGCCCTCGCGCAGGAGGACGTTGTCCTCGGCGATCACCACACGCACGGCAGCTCCGCCTCGATCACGGTCGGCCCCCCGACGGGACTCGACACCTCCATGGACCCGTCGAGCGCGGCGACCCGCCGCCGCATGCCGAGCAGCCCCGAGCCGCCCGCCTCGTCGGCGCCACCGAGGCCCTCGTCCCGGACCCGTATCCGCAGCCCGCGCCGGAACCTGACGAGCCGCACCTCGGCACGGGAGACCCCGCTGTACTTGGCGACGTTGGTCAGCGCTTCGGCCACCACGAAATAGGCGGCCGTCTCCACCGCCGCGGGCGCGCGCACACCATCCTCCAGACCGTCGTCCTCGACCGTCACCCCCAGCCCGCTGCTCGCGGCAAGCGCCCGCACGGCACCGACCAGCCCGCGGTCGCTCAGGATCGGCGGATGGATGCCGCGCACGACCTGGCGCAACTCCGTCAGCGCCTTCTCGGCCTGCTCCTGGGCCTCGTCGAGAAGCCTGAGAGCGGTGTCGTGATCACGTCCGTAGGCGCGCTTGGCGAGCCCGATCCGCATGGACAGCGCCACCAGCTGCGCCTGCGCGCCGTCATGCAGGTCCCGTTCGATACGGCGCAGTTCGGCGCCGTGCGCGGAGATCGCGTCGGCGCGGGTCGCGGCCAACTCCTCGACCCGGGCGGCGAGTTGGGCCTTGGGTGACGGCTTGAGCAGCGCGGTCGACCAGTCGGCCTCCAGATCCGCGATGCGCACGATCAGCGGCAGGACGACCGGCCCCCGGCGCAGCAGCCCGCACCGCACGCCGTCCACGACCAGTCCAACGGGCCACAGCGGCAGGGCGAGGCCGAGCAGGGCGCCGTAGAACCAGTAGGCGACCATCCAGCGCATGTCGACGAGCGTGCCGGGATCGCGTACGGCCGTGACGATCCGCTGCCGCATGGTCCCGGTGATGGGCTGATAGGCCTCGGGGATCTTCACACCGGTCCACCGGGCGGTCAGGCTCCGCTTGGCCCCCGCGATGCGCCGGATGATCAGCACCGTCTCGGGCAGCAGCCAGACGCCCACGACCGCCACCACGCCGATCGCGGTGATCTCCAGCACGGTGATGAAGATCCACATCCCGAACGCCATCGCCGCGGACACGACGAGGTGGACCGTGGCCCACGCCGCACGCTGCACCGACATCCACAGGCCGGTCCCGCCGGCAGTTCTGCTACGGGCAGGCATCCAGCCCGCTCCCTTCACGGTGTGTCGCACCCCATCATGATGCACGTACACGTCTATGAAACCAAGTCTCATATACGTGGCAGTGATCCGCATACGCTCCCATGATTCGATTACGCGTATGAGTACAATTGCTGGATGAGTGAAGCAGCGCACACGTCGTCGAACACTGCGGGGCCGCGCCCGACGGGCACCTCGCGGACGGCCCCTGGGATGACGACCACGCGGGACATCGCGCGGGCCGCCGTACGGGCCCGGCTCGCCGAGGTCGCGTTCGACCTCTTCCGCCGCGAAGGTTTCGACAAGGTCACCGTCATCGAGGTCTCCGCTGCGGCCGGAGTGTCACGCAGCACGTTCCTGCGCTACTTCACGTCCAAGGAGGACGCGATCCTCAGCTCCTTCGACGCACAGGACGAGCTTGCGGAACAGGCCCTGCTGGCGTGTCCCGCGGACCAGGACGACTGGACAGCCCTGCAGCAGGCCATGTCCACGACCCTCGAGCCCTTCCGCCGGGACCAGCGCGAGTTCCTGCCCCTGGCCCGGCTGATCGAGAACACGCCCGCGCTCACGGCCGGCCGCCGCGAGAAGCAGGTCCTCTGGCGCGACGCGCTGGCCCGCGCCCTGACTCGGCGGGCGGGCGGGTCCGCGGCCGAGGAGACGCCGCTGCCCGCACTGGTCCGCGCCGCCGCCGCGATCGAGTGCATGAACATCGCGGTCGCCCAGTGGGCACGATCCGACGGCGACGCCAACCTGGACGACCTCCTGACCGCCGCGTTCGCGGCATTGCGCGAGGACTGACCACGACGGCCCGACGGGCCCCGCCCCACGGCTCCGTGCGCCGCGCCGGGCGTCCCGCCGAACGAGATGGAGCGTGCGGGACCCTCTCCTCGGTTCCCAACCTCAGCCGGGGAGCGGCCGTCACCGGGAAGACGACGGCGGCGGCCTGGTCGTCGGGCCTGGGGATCGAGCAGCCGTTGCGGGCGTGGGCATACGGAGGACTCACACGCGGGGATACGGCGCCGGTGCGGACCGGGACAGCGGCCTCGGCGGCGCCCGTGATGACGGCGTTCGTGCGGATGCCGTGGCCGCTGTGCATCACGGCGAGTGACCGCACCAGCCCGACGACGCCATGCGCCGCGGCGGTAAGAGCGGCACCTGCCGCGCCGCCGCCGAGGCCGGCCGCGGAACCGGTGAAGACGATCGCGCCGCCCTCCCTCGCGATCATGTGCGGCAGCGCGGCCCGGGTCAGCACGAAGGGCGCGGTCGGACCGGTGTCAAGGACACGTCGCCACTCGGGGTCGCCGGTGTCGGCCGGGGCCTCCCATCCGTCCCTGACCTGCTCGCAGTGCGCGAGGACGTCCAGACCCGCCGAACGCGCCCACCGCGGTGCCGACGATCTCGTCCACCACGTTCGGATCACCGAGATCACCCACGACGGCACGGACGGTCCCACCCGCGTACTCGATCGTCTTCACCACGTGCCGGACGGACTCCTGCCTCCGATCGGCGACCAGGACTTTCGCTCCCTCCTCCGCGAACTGCAGCGCCGCGGCCCGCCCGACGCCGGAGCCCGCCCCCGTGACAATCACGCCGCGCCCCTCGAACTCGTTGCCGCTCATGTCAGCCGTGCTTCCTTTCCCTTTGCCGTGTCCGGCATTGACGGTTCGTCAGATCCCGGCCGGCAGAACGCGCCACGAACCGGCCGGTGCGGGTGCAGTGGTCGAAACCGGTGATGGCGAGGTGGCCCGGCCGACCGGGCTTCCGGCGTACGACAGCGCCGGGACAACGGCCCCGCGGGATCGGCCGGTCATGGTGCGCCGCCCACCGGCATACCCGCGGTCGGCGAAGACGAACAGGCGCAGTACGAGAAAGCGCCCGATCCCGGCCAGCCCGGAGGCGCCGAGGTAGACGACCTGCTGCCACATCACCCCGGGGGACGGCTGCACGGCATGCAGCACGAGCATCGCGGCGCAGGTCATCGCGTAGGCGGCCGTCGCCGATCCGGCGGACTGCCAGTGCTGCCGCCGTCCGGCCCGCTGTCCCGTCCCGAAAGTGAAGCGCGCGTGCAACTCCGTGCACAGCAGGGTCGATACGACGGTGATCACCGCGTTCGCCACCACCCAGGGCATCAGCAGCGCGAGCGCCGTCACGGCCGGGCCACAGGCGAGTCCGACGCCACCGCCGCACCCCACGAACCTGACGAAGGAGGCGAACGGCCCAGGAGCGGTCGGCTGCTGACGCGTGTCCGCCCCGGTCTCCCGCCGCTCCGTGCCCCGCGCCGCGAGTTCCGTTCCCGGCTTGGAGGAGAGCGGCGGTGTCATGGCGGGTTCCTTCCGGCGGGAGAACTGCGGACCTGAGTGATCGGCTGGTTCCAACGATCTCGCCGCACGCTCGCCGGCACGAGGACGCGCACTCCCCGAGTGAGGGTGTAGCGGGCTCCACCGTGGGCAAGGAGGTCGTTCACTTCTCCATGGGCATGCCAATAGCCTCCGACAACAGGGGCAGCTCCGCGACAACCTCGAACCCGCCCTGCGGCCGGGGGCCCGCGTGGAGACTGCCCTCGACGGAGCGGGCCCGCTCCCGCATGCCGATGATGCCGAAACCACCGTTCCGGCCAGGGGAGTTGGGACGAGGCCTGCTTCGGTCGTTGGTGACACTGATGGTCAGCAGGTCGTGGGCATAGGCGAGCCGGACCTCGGCACGACGGCCGGAGCCGTGCTTGGTGACGTTCGTGAGCGCCTCCTGCACGATGCGGTACGCGGCCAGATCGGCGCCGGCGGTGAGCGGCCGCGACGGTCCCTCCTCCGTGACCAGGACCGCGAGTCCGGCCCCCGCGAAGGAAGCGGCCAGGTCGGGGAGGCGGGCGACTCCCGGGATGGCCGCCTCGCGTACCTCCGCCTCCGGACCGTCCGACTCGCGCAGCAGTCCCACGGTGGCCTTGAGCTCGCGCAGCGCCGCCGCGGTGGTGCCCGTGAGTTCGGCCACCAACCGCTCGGCCTCGTCGGGCCGGGTGTGCAGAAAACGGGCGACGGCATCAGCCTGGATCTTGGCCAGGACCAGGTGGTGGGCCACCACGTCGTGCAGATCCCGGGCGACGCGCAGACGCTCCTCGGTGACCCGGTTGCGCGCCTCCTCCTCACGGGTGCGTTCGGCATGCTCGGCACGGGCCCGCACCGCTTGCACACAGGCCCGGTGCAATCGGTTGGTGGTGCCGAGGGAGGTGGGCAGCAGCAGCCAGAAGGCAGGACTGAGCAGTTCCAGGACATCGGGGAAGCCGACCGGGCCGACGATCAGCGCCGTGTAGGTCAGCAGCACAACGCCGGTGAACGCGAAGGCGTTCGCGGTCCTTCGGCCGGTGCGGACGGCCAGCGCGTAGAACGCGACCATCAGGGGCCCCAGCAGGAGGGGTGTGACGAGGTAGCCGAGCGCGACCGCGGCGATGGCGCAGCCGAGGGCCACGGCCGCCGCCGTACGGGGGCGGGCACGGCGTGACAGCAGGGCGACGCAGGAGACGCCGGACAGTAGGAGGCCCAGCCACCAGGGGACGGTGGGGTCGTGTCCCTGGAACGTGATGGTGCCGGCGGGATAGGAGCAGGCGAGGAGAAGGGTGACGAGCGTCGTGTCGACGATGCGGGGGTGACGTAGCAGAAAGCGGTTCAGGTTGTCGATCATGGCGTGGGTTTCTGTGCGGCAGGGGGACCGCGAGCGTGCGGACCTGCGGTCGGCACCAGGGCCCGCGGGCGTTTCCCCGGGGCCGTACGCTGCTCGCCTAGTCGTCGAAGGTGACGACGACCTTCTCGGCGGCCCCCGGGGCGAGCGCCAGCTTGAAAGCGTGCTTGGCCTCGTCGAACGGGACACGATGGCTGATCAGCTTCTCGAACCGCTCGTGGTGCTCGGCGAGTTCGGGGGTGACCTCGAAGATCTCGGTGGGATAGCCCTGGGAGGCGACAAGGGTCAGCTCACTGCGCAGGACTCCGCCGAGGTCGATGTCGGCGCCCTTCTTCTGTACGGCGACCATGACCAGCTTGGCATGCCATTTGGCGCCCGCGATCACGGTGTTGAAGACCGCCGGAACACCGGCGGCGTCGATGTAGATGTCGGTGCCGGGGCGGGGCTGACCCAGCGCGTTGGCGGCCTGGCCGTGCAGTTCGGTCAGCCGGGCGACCACGTCCTCCTCGGCCGAGTTGACGACCGCGTCCGCCCCCACGGCCAACGCCTTCTTCAGCCGGGACGGGATGACGTCCGCGACGACGACGTGCCGGACCCCGCGCAGCTTCAGCCAGATCGCCACGCCCAGGCCGATGGGCCCGGCGCCGAAGACGACCACCTTGTCCCCGGGCTTCGCCGCGGAGCGGTTGACGGCGTGCCGGGCCACGGCCATCGGCTCGTTCAGCGCGGCGACCGCGAAGGGCAGATGGTCGGGGAAGACCGCCAGGTTCCGGCCCACCGCCGCGTTCTCGACGAGCACGTACTCGCTCATGGCGCCCTGCGCGCCGCCGCAGCCGATGAGGCCGGAGGGGTGGCCGGTCGGGTCGATCACGACACGGTCCCCGGCCTTCAGTCCCTTGACCTCGGCGCCGACCTCGACCACCTCACCGGCCGGTTCGTGCCCCAGGGGCACCGGGACGATCTCCCCGCCCAGGTGCGCGCGGGCGGGCATGCCGCCCGCGTGCAGGAAGCCCACGTCGGTGCCGCAGATGCCGCAGGCTCGGATGCGTACCAGGGCGTCATGGGGGCCGGGAAGGGGCCGTTCGACGTCCACCACCTCGACCTCGTCTACACCGCTGGTCCGGAGGGACTTCATCGTGGCCATGGAGGGGTTCGCTTTCTCTCGTTCGCTGGTTCTCCGGGGGGCAGGTGCTGTCCGTTCACACCCAGTGGGTGTCGTCCCCCGGCCGGTTCGCGGTCCCGCGGTACGGCTGCCGGTACTGGGTGGGGTCGCCGTAGGCCGGCTGCCGGTACGGCCCCGGGTAAGCGGGCTCCTGGTACGGGCCGGCATGGACCGGCTGCGGATACTGGGCCTCAGCCTCATGGCCGAACTGCTGGTAGGGAGCCTCGTGCACCGGCTCCTGGGGGGTTGCCCGGCCTGCGTTGCGGTAGTTCGACACGAGGCCGCCCGCCGCTCCCAGCGACACCAGGCCCATACCGGCGGCGGTCGCGATGCCCTTGGCGCCGTCCATCGTGAAGTAGGAGATCGCGGCCACACCGGCGTTGAACAGGAACAGGAACCAGAGCACCGGCCGCGACGACATGAACGCCTTGATCTTCGGCTTCTTCGTGATCTTCGAACCCGTGAACAGCGAGACGGCGATACCGCCGAACGTCGCCACGGTCTTCGCCGTCCCGTCCAGGACCGCACCCGCCCCACCCATGCTCGCGGCCAGGCCGACCACGAAGAACGACCAGAGGAACAGATCGGAGATGAACGACTTCACGCGGGCCAGGGGCGACATCGACGGCATGGGATTTCCTTCGGGACGGGGAGCTGACGGAGAGCCTCGGCGCTCTCGGAATCTCTGTCCTCTACGATTCCGTCGCCCGCCCGGCGCCACGAGGTAGCGAGCTCCCGAGCCGATGGTGTAGCCCGCTACACCAGCTGTCGGCGCTGCGGGCCAAGGGCGAAGCCAGAACCATCAAGCGGAACGGGGCCGGAGTGTTCCGGCCCCGCGGTTGGCCCCTGTTGCCCCCTGCGCGCGCGTCAGGCCCGCTCGGTACGCCGTTTGCCTCTCGTCTGGAGCAGGCCGGCACCCGCCCCCAGCGAGACCACTCCCATGCCGATCGCCATACCGATCCCCTTGGCGCCTCCGATGGCGAAGGGCGCGATCGCGGCCACGGCGAGGTTGAACAGGAACAGGAACCACAGCACCGGGGGCGAGCCGAGGAACGACTTCAGGGGCTCCCGCCGGAACAGGGTGACGCCCGCCACGAGGGAGAGAACCGCCGCTCCGATGGTGGCCGCGGTCTTCTGCGTACCTTCGAGATCACCGAGAACAGGGCCGGGGGCCAGCGTGGCGGACAGCCCGGCCAGGAACAGAACGGTCAGGACCGTCCAGGAGAGGAAGGACTTCATGGGACTCTTCTTTCTCTGAACGGGTCAGCCGCGCAGGTGCATGCCGCCGCAGATCGACCAGACCTGGCCGTTGATCCACTCGCCGTCGTCGGAGAAGAGGAAGGCGGCGATGCCGGCCATGTCCTCGGTCCTGCCGAGGCGCGGGCTGAGGGCCGCGGCGAGGGCCTGGGCCTGCATCTCCTTGTTGGCCTGCCGGATCTGAGTCTCACCCATGACCAGGCCCGGCGCGAGCCCGTTGCAGCGGATGCCCTCCTTGCCCCAGCGGGTCGCGATGTGCCGGGTCAGCGCGTTGACGCCCGCCTTCGACGCCGAGTACGCGGGCCGTACCCGCGCACCGCTCCAGCCCGCGCCTGAGGACGTGTTGACGATCGCGCCGCCGCCCGCCTCCAGGATGTGCGGGATGGCCGCCTTGGCGGCGAGGGCGTAGCCCGTCAGGTTCACCCCCAGCGTGCGCTCCCACACCCCCAGATCCATCTCCAGAAGGTCCAGGTCACGGCCGAGATTGGCGTCGGACACGTCGGCACCGACGTTGAACAGCCCGTCGACACCGCCCAGTTCGGACACGGCACCGTCGATCAGCGCCTGGATGGACCCCTCGTCGGACAGATCGAACGCGGCCGGTATCGCCACGCCGCCGTTCTCCGACGCCCGTTTGGCTGTTGCCTCCGCGCCCGCGACGTTGATGTCACCGACGACGACCGAGGCACCTTCCTCGACCAGCCGCTCAACCGTCGCAGCCCCGATCCCGGTGGCTCCACCGGCGACGACGATGCGCTTGCCCTTCAGTCCCCTCATGGCCTACTCCTCAACCTGTATGTGATGCACGTGCACGCTCATGAGACTGAGTCTCACACGCACGACAATGCTCCGCAAGCGTGTACACGCCTCACTTGAGGAATGCGTACGCATGAGTAACACCAAGGGAAACGGCGGGTGCACGGGCGGTCGGGGCAGCCGTGGACTGGGGCAAGCGGGACATCGCACGGGCCGCCGCACGAGCCGCCGTACGCGCCCGGCTCACCCAAGCGGCGTTCGATGCCTTCCGCCGGGGCTTTCGAGCGGGTCCACGCCGTTGCTCTGCGGCAGGTCGTCGCTGCCCGGCAGGGCCCGCAAGCTCGTTCGCGTGTCGAAGGAACTGGATATCGCGTCCGCCAGCCCCCTTCAACGGACACGGGGAAACTCTTCGCCCTGCGGCTCGCGGGCTTCATCCCCTGTAGAGCAGGAGCAGCTTCCGGTGGAAGGCCGACCGCAGGACCGGCGCTCCGGTGACCTGGGACGACATGCGGCCTGTTGCCGGCGTTGGATGCCGTTGCTCGGCGGCCCGTCGCCTCCTGTCGAGGGCGGACGGCCGCCGCCTGGGGCCGCAGTGCCGACTGTGCACCGTCCCTCGAAGGATCAGGATCCATCCCCGAACGTGACCCTGTCGGGGATCTTGCTCCCGGGTCAGCCACCCGGGGCCCGCCAGGGCTTTGGCCGGGGTATCTCGCGCTGGTCAAGGTGGTGCTGGAAGGGTCACGGTCCGTTCCGTGACCGCCGGCCTCCGACCTCCGACCTCACCCTTCGGGACACCCCAGTCGACGACTCGCAGTCCGGCTCGCTTCAACTGCCCCTCTGTGAGATCGAGTTGTTGTATCGGGATCTTTCCATGCCGCGTGAGCGAGAAACTGGCCACCCCTGCATAGAAAACCGCAGCTCAAGACCTTCACAACACCGCACCCCCCGTACTCCACACCTCCGCTCCGCCGCGATCCGCTAGGCTGTTCACGTCAGCGGCCAGGTCGCGCCGGATGCCTGCCCGGGAAACCGAAGCGAGCACCAGCGCACCCCCACTGACCAGCGGGCTTGTACACCGAGGCCGAAGATCCACTCGCTGGGTTTTCTCCAAGGTTTTCTACAAGCCCCGGCCTTCGTAGCTCAGGGGATAGAGCACCGCTCTCCTAAAGCGGGTGTCGCAGGTTCGAATCCTGCCGGGGGCACACGACTAAGGGCCAGTTCAGGGGCATGATCCCTTCGAACTGGCCCTTTGCCATGATCACGGACGTGCCACACCCGTGCCAGAAATGCCACTACGGTGCCACATCACCACGCTCCTTACGGATCATCAAGCCCCGCCGTTCCGGCGGGGGAGGGGTGACCCCGTTCCACCACGGCCCCCATGATCCAACGAAGCCCAAGCCGTCGCGCACCTTGGAATAACAGGACTCGACAGCTCACCCATGGGAACCTCAGCTCTCCCATGCTTCACATGCCCCCAGGGCGGCAGCCTCCGTCCCCGGCGGTCACGGTCCCACGGCGCCATGGCTCTTGGGTCGGGGGTCTCTTGCCTTCGGTATCCGGTCGCGCTGTCCCTTCCGGCTTCCGACCGTCGCTGCGTTGATCACACCCCACCGGCCCCCACGGGGCCGGCGCGGGCTCGGGGCTTCGCTCCATGCCTTCGGCACCGCGCCGCCCCGGCCCCGGCCCCGCGCCACACGATGCCCCGGGATGATCACGCTTCACACTCCGATCCCCGCCGAGGGCCGATGCACCGGACCGATCCCGATTCCCCACCCCTTGATCCACGCCACCAGGCCCGCCCCTGGGGGAAGACGGCATTGCCCACAGGCCCGCACGCACGGTGCCGCCACGGACCAACAGACGCTTTGTGCTCCACAAGCAGGTGCGCGACGGCTTGGGCTTCGTTGGATCACGCGGGCCGTGGTGGGCGGGATCGTGGGTGGCTGGGGCGATCAACTCCGCGACTTTAGCCAGCCACTTTGGGGGAGCCTCGAAGATCATGGCCCCAACGTCGTGCTTTAACGGGCAGGTCAACAGACTGCCGGACGCGCCGGAAGCTTACGGGGCCATGATCACTCCCCCCAAAGCAGCTCCCGGCCAAAGTCGCTCCGTTGATCGCGTGTGAACTGACCCGCCGAGTATCATCCGTGACGGCCCATCATTCTCCGGCCAGAGAACGATGAGCCCGCTCTGTCAGCGTGTGACCAGGGCGAGGATGTTAACGATCAGCGAGCAAGCACTGATCGCTACGGCGAGTCGAACCACAGCAACCTCCTTTCATACTGATCATTCTCAGCGCAAGCCGATCCGACTGCGGTACAGCAGAGGAGCACAGCAACCGTGTCGACCTCAGGTGACCTTCTCCAACCGTTAGCATCCGTGTGACCAGGACGGATGACCGCAGCGACCTACCCGCCCGTAGTTCGCATCGAGGGGCACGTGGAAGCCCGACCGTCGTGGCGGTGTCAGTCCTACCGTGCACAATGCCGTCCATGAGTGAGCGCTACGAGGTCGTCCTTTCCTGCTACTTGCGCGACGACACCCCCGAATGGGTCATGGCCGCTCTGCGGTGGCACTTGGGCATGGACGCCGAGTTCCCCGAAGGTCTCGACGACCAAGACGAGTATCTGTACCCACTGCTCGTCCCGGACAATTACGAGAACCGTCGGATGCCCGGTGGAGACGTCGTGTCTCTGCGCCGCGAGGTGCAAGAGTTCACGAGTTCCGGGGAGAGGCACGAATGGGAACTTTTTGCACGCAACCAGTGGATCGACGACTCCATGCTCTACCTCCGGGGACTGTTGGACCTGCTCGCCCCACACATCGCGCAGCCCGGCTACGGAGGCCATTTCCGGCACATATCCGACACTGATGTGACTATCTTCGACTTCCGCGATGGAGCGTACGAGCCCATCAAGATATGGGGTGTCGACCCACGGTGACCGGACGGCAAAGGGTTCGCGCGCCGCGCGCCCCTTTGGAGGCAGCCAGCGGAGAATCACGGCGCGGCCGCTCCAGGACGAAGAGCGGTCGTGCCACATCCGTGCCAGAACGGGCCGGGAATCGCGGGGAATCGGGGTACGCCGAGGCTCGTGCCCCCAGACTCTGCTCAGGGCGGGGAGCCCGCAGGTCACAGCACAAGTCGCCCCACCTCGCTCCTAAAGCGAGTGTCGCGGGGAGGCGCTTTAGTCCCCGATGGGAACCTGCGTCAATCGCGCCGCTGGGATTTTCGGACCGCTCAGGCGATGTTCGGGCGTCGGGGGAAACGCCTGGCCGCCCGCTCACGTAGCAACATGTACTGCGGCAGCCCGAGGCGAGACCGTCACCGTCACCAAGAACGGCACCCCCGTCGCCAGGGTCGTCGCGACAAACGACACCGAGGTGCCCCCTACCCGAACCCGACAGACGCCATGGGCGACCTCGACCTTCCCGACCTGGGCCTGCCCGACCTCGACGCCAACGAGATCGAGGACACCCTCAAGGGGATGGTGCGTGAGCCTGAGCGCGGCGATCGCGGTCGCCGAAGGCTACGCCGACGCCTACCGCACCGACGCCCTCCTTCCCGAAGATCTGTAGTCACGGCGGCCCGACGGTCAAGATCGCTACGATGCGCCGGATCGCGCCCGTAGCGGCGCGACTTCGTGTCCCGAGGGGGGATTTCCGTGTTCGTACTCGCCATCCTGCTGCTCATAGCGGCCGTCGCACTCTTTCTCGTCGGTCGTGCCCGCAGCTCCGGTCAGTGGAAGCTCGGGGCGGCCCTCAGCGCCGTCGCCGGTGTGCTGGCAGGTGTCTTCTCCTGCATCCACGTCGTGAGCGCCTACGAGGTCGGCGTGCCCGTGACCTTCGGCAAGATCGGCACGCCGATGAGCTCCGGCATCAACTTCAAGTCGCCGTTCGGCGACGTCACTTCCTTCTCCACCCGGCCGGTGGACCTCGATCTCAACGGCAAGGACGTGGTCGAGGTCCGCTCGTCGCAGGGCGGTGTGCTCTACGCCGACGTCACCATCAAGTGGGCCGTCATACCGGGCAAGGCCGTCGAGCTGTACCGGCTGGCCGGCAGCGAGGAGGCCGTCCAGGAGCGGCTGGTGCTCCCGGACAGCCGCGAGATCATCCGCAACGTCTTCGCGAAGCACACCAGCGAGGAAGGCTATGCCTCCGCCCGTGAGCAGATCGGCTCGGAGATCGAGGCGCTCATCAAGAAGCGCCTGGCCCCGCGCGGGATCGACATCACCGCTGTCAACCTGCGCAACGTGAAGCCGTCGGACAAGCTGCAGGACCAGATCGACAAGAAGATCCAGCAGGAACAGGCCACCGAGCGTTCCACGGAGGCGGCCAAGACGGCCAAGGCCGAGGCGGAACGCAAGCGGATCGAGGCGGAAGGCATCGCCCGCGCCAACGAGATCATCGAGAAGTCGCTGAGCGACAAGGTGCTGTACAACCAGTGCCTGGAGGCGTACAAGGAAGCCGCCAAGGCCAACCCGGTCTACGCGGTACCGTGCGGCACCAGCTCGAGCGGCACACCGGTCATCGTGGACGGCACCAAGAACTGACGGGGCGCCGGGCGACGCCGTCCACTCAGGCCGGGCGCGCTCCCTCGGGCGTGCGGGGAATGCTCTGCGGGCCCAGGTAGTACGGCCGGTTGTGGGCGGCCACCGGGGGTGACTGGTAGGTCCAGGCGCCGGCGGCGGGGGTGTCGCCCAGGAGGTGGTGGATGTCCCGGCCCAGGTCGCTGTCGGGGGCGTGGACGGTCAGGTGGACGCGGTCCGTGTGGTGCGGGGCGCTCAGGTCGAACCAGCGGTAGGGCTGGTAGACGTTCATGGGGCCCGCGAGGGCCCGGCCGTCGGCGTCGGTGCCATAGCCGGTGATGGGCGTGTTGTTGGCGGGGGCGGGTGTCAGGGCATCCAACTCGGCGGTCAGAGAGACCAGTTGTACGTCCGCATGCACCAGGGTGTTGTCCTGCGCCACCTCGGCCCCCTTGCAGTGCACGGTCCAGGTCTCGCCCGCCGGACCGTTCAGGGACGGCAGGTCGACCTCGAACCAGCCCGGGTACTTCGGCTCGGCGTACAGCTCGCGGCCGGCCGTGATGGCGTACGGGTTGTCGCAGACGACGTGGATGCGGGCGATGCCGAGGAGTTTCGTCTGGTCCCAGCCCTGCGCGTACTGCGCGTAGGTCAGCTCGGGGATCTGGTCCGCCTGGTCCGTGGGGAAGGCGATGACGTTGTACTCGATCTCCTGGGTGACGCCCCCGCCGAACGCGTACTGCGCGAAGTAGAGCTGGTAGTTGAACGAGACCAGGGCCCGGCCGCCGTCGAAAGTGGCGGCGGTCAGAGCGGGGTGGTGCTTGGCGAGCAGCTCGCGGACCGGTTCCGCCTCGGTGAGCCAGTCGATGCCGATGTGGTGCAACGCGCCGTAGTGGAAGGGGAGTTGGAAGGGCTCGGCCACGGGCGGGAGGGGCAGCGGGCTCATGCGGGTACTCCTGGGGTGAGGGTGGCGGGGCGGTCCCGTTCGGCCAGGTCCGCCTCGATGCGCTCGGCGCTGCGCAGGGCCAGGGCCGCCATCGTCAGGGTCGGGTTGGAGGTGGCGACGGAGGGCATGCTGCCGCAGCCCACGGCGTACAGGCCGGGGTGGTCCCAGCACCGCTGCCACGGGTCGACCACGGAGGTGCCCGGGGAGTCGCCCATGATGTGGGTGCCGGCGGCATGGCCGGCGCCGCGGTAGCCGTAGTGGCGGCCCTTGTGCTCGAAGCGGCCGGGCCAGGCCGCGGCGGGCTCGTAGTCGGTGTGGTCCTCGGCGCCGAGCAGGGCGAAGATCTGGTCGGACGCGCCCTTGGCGGCGGCCATGCCCTCCTTGACGTGGTCCGACAGGTCGTAGGTGACCTGGGGGCGGGGCAGGCCGAGTTGATCGCGTGCGTGCGGGTGGAGGGTGACGCGGTTGGCGGGGTCGGCGCCCTGCTCCATCTCGAACTGGAACGTGAACTGGCGGCGCACCCGGTCCCCGACGGCGCGCCGCAGCTCCGCCCCGAACAGGCCTTTGTCGTGGATGAGTTGGGCCACGTCGCCGTCCACCGGGCCCTTGGCCCACACCCAGCCCCAGTTGCCGACCTCGATCCGGAAGGGGGCCCGCGCACGCCGTTCGGGTCCGGCGCGGAAGCCCTCGAAGCCCGAGGTGGAACCGGGGCCGCGGTAGGGGTCGACCGGTTCCGGCATGAGACCCCAGGTGAGCAGCACCGGGTGGTCCATCAGGTTGCGGCCGACCTGGCCGCTGCGGGTGGCGAGCCGGGAGAGAAGGAGCAGGCGGGCGTTCTCGATGGCGTGTGCGGCGAGTACGACGACGTCTGCGTGGACCTGGGTGACCTGGCCGTCGTACGAGAGGTGCTCCACACCCGTGGCGCGGCCGTTCCCGTCGACGAGCACGCGGCTGACCACGGCCCGGTCGACAAGGGTGACCGAACTCCCCCACTGGCCCTGCGTCTTGAGCGGGGTGTACTTCGCGTACGAGGGGCAGTGCGGGATGCAGGTCGCGTTGCCCACGCACCGGCTGGTGGGGTCGGGCCGGCCCTGGGCGCCGCGTGGGACGTAGCCGCGCCCGCCGTCGTGGTCCGGGTCGGGCACGCTGTTACGGGCCTGCGGGGTGCCGACCACCCGCAGTTCGACCTCGTTCAGCGTCACCGGGTCCCTGACGCGCCGTCCGTCGAGGCTCGCCGCGAGGAGGCGGTCCAGGTGGCTGAGGGGCAATGGCCGCATGGGGAAGGCGTAGTCCTCGGGGAAGCCGAGTCCGACGTGCGCGCGCTGCTCGCCGGCGTCGGCGGACACCCCCAACTCCCCTTCCGCCGCCCGGTAATGGGGTTCCAGGTCGTCGTAGGTGAGGGGCCAGCGGCGCCCGTACCCGAAGGCCTCGGTGTCGAAGTCCTCCGGCAGCATGCGCGGGGCGAGGCCGGTCCAGACGTTGCCGGTGCCGCCGTTGGCCCGGACATAGCCGCTGGCGTACGGGAGCGGGCCGTCCTGCAGCAGGTGGCCGGCCGTGCGGAAGCCGGGGGCGCCGTCCGTGCCCGTCAGGTCGGTGACCTCGGGCCAGTCGGCGGCGGGGTTGGGCCGGTGGGCGGAGCCCGGCACCTTCGCGGATGCCGTGGCGTACCGGTCGAGGGCCTCACGGTGGCCCCGCGCGGGGTCGGTGACACGCTCCCCGGCCTCCAGGACCAGGACCCGGCGGCCCCGGTGGCCCAGCTCCTTCGCCACGAGCGAGCCCGCGATCCCGGCACCGACGACGATCACGTCGTACACGCCGAAGCGGCTCACAAAGAGCCCGCCCTGGAGGGGGAAGACGACGGGGCGGCGGCCCAACTGCCGTATCCGCCCGGCGCGGTGGCCGGAGCGGCGAGTCCCGCGGCCTTCCAGACCAGCCCCTCGGCGTAGGCGCGCGCCGACACCACGAAGGGGGACGGTTCCGGCCAACTACCCGTGTACCAGAGGTGAGTGAGGGCGCGGGCGGCAGCGCGCAGGTCGTCGTCCAGCTCGCCGAGCGGGTCTCCGCCCACCGCCAGCAGCCGGTCTAATCGTTCCCGGCCCAGTTGCTCGGCGGCCACGGCCAGGTAGGTCCCGGCGAGTCCCGTGCCCCGCAGGGCCACCGCGTCGAATCCGGTCAACTCCTGCGACAGCAGGGTGAATTCCGCCGTCTCGTCTGTTGTCTGCACGAGGGCATCGGTGCCCCTGAGACTCGTCGACCATACTGAGCCGCCCACGTATGGCCGGAAACGTACGCGGGTGCGAGGTCGTCGCCGTCGGGCTCCACAGCGGGGAGCCGGGTGCGGAAGGCCGGTGAACAGCTCCGGCTTTCCGCACCCTGGCGCGACCCTCAGTACTGCTCGGTCTCCACGAAGCCCGCGTCCGCGTTGTCGTCCGCGTCGAAGGCGGCGGCGGTCGGGTCGAATCCGGGCGGGCTGTCCTTGAGGCCGAGGCCCAGGCCCGCCAGCTTCGCCTTGACCTCGTCGATGGACTTCGCACCGAAGTTGCGGATGTCCAGCAGGTCGGCCTCGGAGCGGGCCAGGAGCTCGCCCACGGAGTGGACGCCCTCGCGCTTGAGGCAGTTGTACGAGCGGACCGTGAGCTCGAGCTCCTCGATCGGCAGCGCGAGGTCGGCGGCGAGGGCGGCGTCCGTCGGGGACGGGCCCATGTCGATGCCCTCGGCGTCGATGTTCAGCTCACGCGCGAGACCGAACAGCTCGACCAGCGTCTTGCCGGCCGAGGCCATGGCGTCACGCGGACGCATGGCCTGCTTGGTCTCGACGTCGACGATCAGCTTGTCGAAGTCGGTCCGCTGCTCGACACGCGTGGCCTCGACCTTGTACGTGACCTTGAGCACAGGCGAGTAGATGGAGTCGACCGGGATACGGCCGATCTCCTGGCCCAGCTGCTTGTTCTGCACGGCGGAGACATAGCCGCGACCGCGCTCGACGGTCAGCTCCATCTCCAGCTTGCCCTTGCCGTTGAGCGTGGCGAGGACGAGGTCGGGGTTGTGCACCTCGACACCGGCCGGGGGCGCGATGTCGGCGGCAGTGACCAGACCCGGACCCTGCTTGCGCAGGTACATCACAACGGGCTCGTCCTGCTCGGACGAGACGACCAGCTGCTTGATGTTGAGGATCAGGTCGGTGATGTCCTCCTTGACGCCCGGCACGGTGGTGAACTCGTGCAGGACGCCGTCGATCCGGATGGACGTGACCGCCGCACCAGGGATCGAGGACAGGAGAGTACGGCGCAGGGAGTTGCCGAGGGTGTAGCCGAAGCCCGGCTCCAGCGGCTCGATCACGAACCGGGAGCGGAACTCGTCGACGACCTCTTCGGTCAGGGACGGACGCTGAGCGATCAGCACGAGGTATTGCCTCCAGTGTTTGGCGCCCGCTATGTGACGCCGTGGACACCACGAGGGTACGGGCGGTTCGGCCTCCAGCCCTACACGTGGGTGGGTTCGCCCGGCCTGGAGCGCTGGACGACCATGACCTGACGGTCGTCGCCGGGGGTCTCCGGTTGGTCGGTCACGGCGACGGCCAGGCCCGCCGCGCCGGTCCGGGATCTGCCGTCCGCGCCGGTGAGGAGGGTGTCGGCGGTCCGCCGGCAGCGGCCGGTCCGTACGCCCGGTTCGAGCAGGACCGGTGGACTCAGGTGGACTCAGGTAGACGTAATCCGCATCGGAATGGGGCCGCGGGCCGCCCGTTCGACCCGAGCCCGGCGGCCCGGGCGACGCTCGACCTCCTCGGGGTGGCGGAGGTCACGCCTCCGCGTGGATCGCGTGGTCGCACGGCTCGGCGGCGATGACGAGGACTCCGCGCTCCGCGCCGGACGGCAGCGAGGCACGCCGGATCAGGGTCGCCCACTCCCCCGGCCAGGTGGTCGTCGCGTCCCACAGGATGCCTTCCAGGAGTACGCCGTCCAGTCTCGCGTTGCCGAGATCCGCGCCGATGAAGTCCGTGCTGGCCCGCTCGACCTCGGCGACGGCCCTGGCCAGGGCATCCGCCTGGTCGCAGCCCTGGGTCAGGTCGTCGACGAGGTCCTGTGCCACGGCGTCGACGCCGCACGGGTAGCCGGGCGGGGAGGCGCCGAGGGTGGCTATCGCCGGGCCCAGCACCTCGTCGAGCAGCTGCTGGACGCGGTGGAGTTCGTGCAGGAGCCGCTCGGCGGGCTCGGCGAGGGCCGACTCGACGGCGACGAGATAGTCCAGCCCGGTGAGCGTGACCGGGATGGGCCGCGGCTTGGGCAGCCGGGCCATCTCCCGCAGCTGGCCGCGCAGTTGCTCCACCACCGGCTCCACGCGCGCGAGGGGCTGGGCGGGGTCCTCCAGGAGGTCGCTCAGGTCCTGCACGGTGCGGACGGCGGCCCGCATGCCCTGGGCCAGATCGGTGGGCCAGTAGCGGTGGGCGAGCCGCAGTGCCTGCTGACGGTATTTCACCCGAACCGGCGACGGCCGGCCGGAGAGCGGGCCGCGCTGTGCAAGCCGTGCCTCGAGCCCGGGGTCGCGCCGGTCCAGGGCGGCGCGGCTCTCCCGGGAGCGGCGCCGGGTGACGGCGGTCCCGACGGACCGGTGGGTCGCGGCGAGGAGGCGGTCCAGGGCGAGATCGGGGCAGCGCAGCTCGGGGGGCCCGCCCTGCGCGGCGATGCGGTCGCCGACGGCGGTACCCAGTTGTTCGTGGACCCTCAGCAGCAGCGCGTCCAGGCCGTCGTCGATGCCGTCCGCCGCCTCCGGCGGACGCGGGTCGCGGTCCGTCACGTCGTCCTCCTCTCATGGTCGAAGCGGCCTTCGAGCCGCATGCCCTGCCGCAGCGCCGCTCTGGCCCGGGTCAGGTTCTGGCGTACGGCCGCCTGTGTGGTCCCCATGGCGCGGGCGCTCTCCTCGGTGGTGAACCCGTCGAGGTGCCAGGCCATGGCGGCCCGCTGCTTGGCCGGCAGCTGATGCAGCAGGGCGATCACCCGGCGCTCCTCCTCGCCGAGTTCCGCCGCGTGCGCCGGGGTCTGCCAGCGCAGGCTGGTCTCCGGCTCGGGGATCTCGGCGCAGGCCTCCTCGGGTTTCACGTGCTGGCTCACCCAGCACCGCCAGGCCACCCGGCGCAGCCAGGCCCGGGGGTGGGTCAGCGACAGCCCGGGCACGCACATCTGCGTGAACGCGTCCTGCGCGGCGTCCTGCGCCTCCGTCCAGGAGGCTCCGTGGTAGAGCAGGAACCTGATCAGCGCGGGGTACTGCTCGTGGTGGAGCGCCTCGGCGAGTTCGATGCCGGGCAGTGGCGCGGTGCCGGTCTCGACGTGTTCGGCGAGGCCCACGTCAGTGCTGAGTGCCTCCTCCACGACGGCCACCCCCGTTCCGGCGGGCCGCGGCTGGTCGGAGGTGGCGGCCGGGGCGGGGCTGCCGCGCCGTGGTGCAGCGGATCCGGTCCGTCTGTCCGGCCTCGGTGATGCGTGCTATCTCCACCTCGGCGCTCGCCCGCCGCTGGGCGATCTTCACCGTGCCGTTGACGACAGCCACGGTCACGGTCACCACCGCTCCGACGATCACAGGATCCATGCCGCTCGTTCCCCTTCCGGATGGCCTTCTCTGACACCGCCCGCGCACCGTGGGCACCACAACAGTGCCGATTTCTCCGGGAGTTGTGACATTCGGCTGGTCACGGGGGTGCCCCACTCCCTGGATTCGGCTCCCTGGATTCGACCGGAACTTATTCGAAACGTTCGTAACTCAATCCAGCCCACATCGATCTTCAATTCCCTCCGTCCGAATGGCCAAAAGTCACCCAGCTCGAACTATCCAGCTCCGAATGTTTCGTAACAGTTGCCGAAACCATTGACGCTTGACCGGGACAGGCCAACACTGTCGGACCAAATCCCACCGACCCCGACGCCCGTACGACGAGGAGGCATCCGACATGGATCCCATGACCCGCAGGGGCGCCTGCGCACTGCTGCTGGGCGGCAGCGCGGCGCTGGCGCTGCCCGGTACCGCTCGTGCCGCCACCGTCATCACCACCAACCAGACCGGCACCGACAACGGCTTCTACTACTCGTTCTGGACGGACGCGCAGGGCACGGTCTCCATGACCCTGGGCTCCGGCGGGAACTACAGCACCAGCTGGAAGAACACCGGCAACTTCGTCGCCGGAAAGGGCTGGAGCACCGGGGCCCGCCGCAATGTCACGTACTCGGGCAGCTTCAGCCCCTCCGGCAACGGCTACCTGTCCCTCTACGGCTGGACGTCCAGCCCGCTCGTCGAGTACTACATCGTCGACAACTGGGGCACCTACCGGCCCACGGGGACGTACAAGGGCACCGTCACCAGCGACGGCGGCACGTACGACATCTACCTCACCACGCGGTACAACGCCCCGTCCGTCGAGGGCACCAAGACCTTCAACCAGTACTGGAGCGTGCGGCAGTCGAAGCGCACGGGCGGCACCATCACCACCGGCAACCACTTCGACGCCTGGGCCCGCGCCGGGATGCCCCTCGGCAGCTTCAAGTACTACATGATCCTCGCGACCGAGGGTTACCAGAGCAGCGGCAGCTCCAACATCACGGTGTCGGCATGAGGAGCGCCAGGACGTTACCGGCCCTCGCCGCCGTCGCGCTGGCCGCCACCGGCACCCTCACCCTGCACGCCACCCCGGCCCGGGCCGCCACCTGCAACGGCTACGTCGGCCTCACCTACGACGACGGCCCCTCCGGCAACACCCCGGCCCTGCTCAACGCGCTGAAGCAGAACGGTCTGCGGGCCACGATGTTCAACGAGGGCCAGTACGCCGCCGCCTACCCGGCCCAGGTCAAGGCACAGGTCGCGGCCGGGATGTGGGTCGGCAACCACAGCTACACCCACCCGCACCTGACCCAGCTCACCCAGGCACAGATCGACTCGGAGCTCTCCCGGACCCAGTCGGCCGTCGCGGCCGCGGGCGGCGGTACGCCGAAGCTGTTCCGGCCGCCGTACGGCGAGACCAACGCGACCGTGAAGACGGTGGCCGCCAAGTACGGCCTGACCCAGATCATCTGGGACGTGGACTCGCAGGACTGGAACGGCGCCGGTACGGACGCGATCGTGGCCGCCGCCGGACGGCTCACGGGCGGCCAGATCATCCTCATGCACGACTGGGCCGCCAACACCCTCGCCGCGGTGCCGCGCATCGCACAGGGCCTGGCCGCCCGCGGCCTGTGCGCGGGCCAGATCTCCCCGACGACGGGCCGCGCCGTCGCTCCCTGAAGGCATGCCTGTGGCGACGGCCGGCCGTCGCCACAGGCGCCCCGGCCGACATCCCCGAGCGGTCGGTACGCTCCCCGTGTGCTGTCGTACGACGAACTGACCGATCCCGAGCGGGAGTTGTGGGACGCCTTCCCCGAAGGGCGTCGGGTGGACCTGCGCGTGGGGGACGAAGCAGACGACCGCGTGGCGGGCGGAGAGGGATGGGGACCCGAGCGGACCGTGCGGGCCGCGGTGATCGCCGCCCTGCTGCTCGGCGCCCGCGGGGCGGAGGCCGGTGCCGTCGCCTCGCTGAGGCTGGTCGGCGCCCGGGTGTCCGGTCGGCTCAACCTCGGCGGTACGCAGATCGGTTGCCCGATGTGGTTCGAGGACTGCTGGTTCGACGAGAGCGTCGACCTCTTCGGCGCCGAGACCCGCACCGTCGCGATCACCGGCAGCCGCATCCCGGGCCTTGAGGCCGGGTCGACCCGTATCGAGGGGCGCCTGGACCTGGTCCGGTCGACCATGGAGGCCAACACCGTCTCCTCCTTCCACCACAGGATCAGCGCGCTGTCCATCCCTCACGCGCACGTGACCGGCGGCATCTTCCTCAACGGCGCCGTCCTGAACGCCCCCGAGGGGTGGGCCCTGTCGGGCGGGGGGTTGGTCGCGGACGGTGGTGTCTTCTGCCGCGGCGGATTCGTCGCGCACGGTGAAGTGCGGCTGCTGGGCGCGCAGTTGTCGGGCGGCCTGTTCATGCGGGGCGCGCGCCTTGAGCACCCCGGCCCGCGCGGCGTCGCGCTCGCCCTGGACAACGCCGTGAGCACCACGCTCGACTTCTCCGGCGGTTTCACGGCGAACGGCACCGTACGCCTGCGCGGCGCCCGCGTCTCGGACAACCTGACCTTCGAGGGGGCCGTACTGAACGGGCCGCCCGACGGCGACGGCCCCGCCCTGGTCTGCATGCTGACGCAGGCCGTCGACTTCCACCTGACCCTCGCCCGCCCGCCGTCCGGCACCGTGGATCTGCGCGGCGCGCAGGTGTCCCAGCTGCACGACAGCGAGCAGAGTTGGCCGGAGGTGGTGGAGCTGGACGGCTTCGTCTACGGCGCCGTCAAAGTGGCCGAGGCCGGCGGGCACCGGGAGGCGCTGGCGGGGCCGGACTCGGCGGCCCGGCGGGTGGCGTGGATACGCCGCAGCCCCGGCTACAGCCCGCAGCCGTACGAGCAGTTGGCGAGCTGCTACCGCAAGGCCGGTCACGACGACGACGCCCGCCGCGTGCTCCTGGCCAAACAGCGCCACCGGCGCCGCTCCCTCTCCCTGCCGGCCCGCGTCTGGGGCCACCTGCTGGACGCCACAGTCGGCTACGGCTACCGCCCCTGGCTGGCCGGCGTCTGGCTCCTCCTGCTCACCGCCCTGGGCACGACGGTGTTCGGTACACACACCCCCACCCGGACCGAGCAGGACACGGGCGCCCCCTTCCAGCCCCTCGTCTACACCCTCGACCTGCTGATCCCCATTGGCGGCCTCGGCCAACGCACCGCCTGGTACTGGCGCGACGGCACCCTCCAGTCGCTCTCCTACGTCCTCATCGGCTTCGGCTGGATCCTCACGACGGCCGTCATCGCGGGCATGACCCGAACCCTGCAGAAGAACTGACCAACCAGCAGCCAGGTAAATCGAATGCGCTCCCGCGGCTCCCCGCGTAGCGTCCTTCCCCGACGCCTTCCGATGCGCCGCGCCCCGGTTACTTCCTGTCGAGACAACACCGGTGCCCACTCTTGATCTCGGAAGGCGCGCCTGCTTCAGGGGGACCTCTGCATGACCCGGTTCAACCGCGGGCGGGCCAAGTCCGAGGCCAGGAACGAGATCCTGGCCGAGATACCGGGCCTGACCGCCGGCGGAGCGACTTCCTCGCTCTCCACCCACGGACAATGGCTCACCGTCCCGGCGCCGGGAGCGGTCCGGCCCAACCACGAGGGCGGCCCCGGACACGTCCGCGAGCCCAAGGCCGAACTCTTCCTGCTGGCCATGGCCAACATGGTCGGCCAACGCAGCTTCTACGAGAACGCACAGTCCCGGGACGATCGTTACGCCCGCCTGATCCACGAACTGGCCGTCAGTGACCCGGAGTGGACCCTCGGACTGCTGCGCTGGCTGCGCACCGAGGCCCACATGCGCTCGGCGTCCGTGGTCGGCGCGGCCGAGTTCGTGCGGGCCCGGCGCGAGGCCGGGCGGGTCGGCTTCGCGCGGCAGGCCGTGGACGCCGTACTCCAACGCCCCGACGAGCCGGGCGAGTTGCTCGCGTACTGGACCTCCCGGTACGGCCGCACGCTCCCACAGCCGCTCAAACGCGGGGTCGCGGACGCGGTACGGCGGCTCTACACCGGGCGGGCGCTGCTCAAGTACGACACCGCCTCGCGCCGTTTCCGCTTCGGTGACGTCATCGAGCTCACCCATCCGTCACCGGATCCCCACCGGCCTTGGCAGGGCCCGCTGTTCCGGTACGCCCTCGACCGGCGTCACCGCACCGACCGCGCGATGCCGCCGACCGGCGAGGCGCTGCTCGTCGCGCACCACGCGCTCATGGCCGTACCGGTCGAGGAGCGGTACGCGCTGGTCACCGCGGCCGGCGGGGCCGAGCGGCTCGCGGCGGCCGGGATGACCTGGGAGGCACTGGCGGGCTGGCTGCGGGGGCCGTTGGACGCGGCGGTCTGGGAGGCCGTCATCCCCGCCATGGGTGCCATGGCGCTCGTGCGGAACCTGCGCAACTTCGATCTCGCGGGCGTCGGCGACCGGACGGCCGCCGAGGTCGCCCGGCGGATCTCCGACCCGGCGGAGGTGTGGCGCTCCCGGCAGTTCCCGTTCCGCTATCTCGCCGCCCACCGCAACGCCCCCTCCGGCCGCTGGGAGCAGGCTCTGGAGGCGGCTCTCGCGCACTCCCTCGCCAACGTGCCCGCGCTGGACGGCCGGACGCTGGTCCTGGTGGACCGGTCGGGCTCGATGTTCGACCTGCCCACGGCCCGGACGCAGCTCAACCGGGCCGACTCCGCCGCGATCTTCGGCACGGCGCTGGCGATGCGGGCCGAGCGGGCCGACCTGGTGGAGTTCGGCACCGGCAGCCGGGTGGTGCGCTGGACGCCGGGCGAGTCGGTGCTGCGGGTGCTGGACCGGTTCCACGACCTCGGCGGCACCAACACCGTCGGGGCGGTCTCCCGGCACTACGACGGTCACGACCGCGTGATCGTCGTAACCGACGAACAGGCGCACTGGTCGAGGTGGTTCGACCCGTTCACCGTCGTTCCGCCGCACGTCCCCGTCTACACGTGGAACCTGGCCGGTTACTCCAAGGCGCATGGCGCGCCCGGCCCGCACCGGCACACCTTCGGCGGGCTCGGCGACGCCGCGTTCCGGCTGATCCCGCTGCTGGAGTCGGGGCGGGACGCCAAGTGGCCGTGGGAAGCCGTCGGTTCCTGAGTTTGGTGGGAACACCGCGCGGCGTGTGGCTTCCGTGCCCCGCACCCGGTACGAAAGCGATTGCCGCCCCGCACGCGGCCACATGCGTCAACTCCCTTCACAGGAAACCCGGTTACCTTGCCGGATTTACCCGAAAGGACCGCAGTCATGGCCACACCCCTGACCGCAGCACAGATGCTCGCCGCGCTGAAGGCCGAGGGCCTCACCGTCCACGAGCACACCGGCTGGACGACCCACAACCGGGACGCGGCGACCGGCAAGAGCTTCGGCCCCGTGATCGGCGTACTGATCCACCACACCGCCGGACACGGCGACAAGGAGCTCTGCTACAACGGCAGATCCGACCTCCCCGGCCCGCTCTGCCACGCCTGGCTCGGCAAGACCGACGGCCTGTGGACCATCGGCAACGGCCGCGCCAACCACGCCGGCGCAGTCGACCTCGACGTCCTCGACGCCCTGCGCGAGGAGCAGTCCCCGCTCCCGACGGACAACCAGGCCAACGCCGACGGCAACGACTGCCTGTACGGCCTGGAGATCGAGAACCTGGGCAACGGGAAGGACCCCTACCCCGACGAGCAGTACCGCCAGGCCGTCCTGTGGGCCACGGCCATCTGCCGCGCACACGGCTGGTCCGAGAAGTCGGTCGCGGGGCACAAGGAGGTCCAACCCGGCAAGGTCGACCCGAGCTTCGACATGGACGACTTCCGGGCCGACGTGAAGAAGCAGCTCGCCACGACGGCCACCAAGACCTCCCCCGCCCCCACCAAGCCGACCAAGCCGACCAAGGCGTCCAAGCCCCGCGTCGACCTGTCCCGCCTGGTCGCCGCTGCGAAGACCGACCCCGCCGCCAAGCAGGGCCACGTCAGCTACATGGCCGGCACCAACCTCACCGAGGCGGCCCTGGTCAAGCTGGGCTACCTCGCCAAGACCTACGCGGGCGACGGCTCCTTCGGTACGACGACGATCGCGGCGTACGCCAAGTGGCAGCGCCACCTCGGCTACTCCGGCGCGGAGGCCGACGGCATCCCCGGCAAGATCTCCCTCGGCAGGCTCGGCGACAAGTCCGGCCTGTTCACGGTCGTCGCCTGAACGACTCGCCCGAACGACGGCGCCGCGTCGGCGACTTGCCAATCATCGCGAAAGCGGTTGCAATGCCGGTGAGTTCGGGTGACGCGGGTGACGGAGGCTTCGTAGTGGACGGGGGAGGTTCGCCACGGCTCCGGATCGAGGTACTCGGCCCGGTCCGGGCCTGGCGGAACGGCACACCGGTGGACCTCGGCCCGGTGAAACGCCGGGCCGTGCTCACCGCGCTCGCGCTGCGCCCGGACGTCGAACTGAGCCACGAGCAGCTGCTCGACCGGATCTGGGGCGAGGAACCACCGGCCGGCGGCCACCGGGTGCTGCCGACGCACGTCAACTCCCTGCGCCGCGCGCTCGACCCGCCCGGCACTCCGCACACCGAGTCGTTCATCCGCAGCGGCAAGGGCTGGTACCGCTTCGTCGGCGACGGCGTCCGGCTCGACACGGCGGACCTGACCGAGCGGGCCGACGAGGCGCGCCGCACGATGGCCGCCGGTCAACTGGCCGTCGCCGGCGAGCAGTTCACCGACGCGCTCGCCCTGTTCCGCGGCGAGCCCCTGGCCGGCCTGTCCGGCCCCTTCGCCGACACCGAACGCCAACGGCTCCTGGAACACCGGCGCACGCTCCACCTGGACCGCCTGGACTGCCTGATCCTCCTGGGCCGTCACGCCGACGCCCTGGACGACCTGGCCGCCGCACCGGTCCCCGACCGGTACGACGAGTCGCTCGTCGCCCTGCGCATGCGCGCCCTGTACGGCGGCGACCGCCAAGCGGAGGCCCTCAAGGCCTACCAGGACATGTGCGAGCTCCTGCGCGAGGAGCTCGGCGTCGACCCGGGCGAGGAACTCCGCCGCGTCCACGAGGCGGTCCTGCGCCGCGACGACGAACGCCTCCTGGGCCCGGCACCGGCCCGCAGCCCCCGCCGTCACGTCAACGAACTCCCGGGAGACGCGGGCAGGTTGGTCGGCCGCGAGACCGAACTGGCCCTGCTCACCGCCCCGTCCACGCCTGGCGCGGTATCCCTCATGACCGTGGATGGCACGGCCGGCGTCGGCAAGACCGCGCTCGTCGTCCGGGCGGCCCGGGAGCTGAGCGCCGACTACCCGGACGGCTGCCTCTTCGTCGACCTGCGCGCCCACAGCACCCGGCGCCGGCAGTCCCCGGAGCAAGCCCTGCAGCGGCTGCTGCGCTCGCTCGGCGCGGCGGGCGGCGAGCTGCCGAGCGACCTGGAGGAACTCACCGCGGCCTGGCGCGCGGCGACCAGTCCGCTACGGCTCCTGCTGGTCCTGGACGACGCCCTGGACGCCGATCAGGTACGTCCGCTGCTGCCCGCCGGGGCCGGAAGCCGCGTGCTGGTGGCGGGCCGACGCCGGCTGGCCGAACTGGACGCCGACCGGCGGGTCGCCCTGGAGCCGCTGGCCGGCGGGGACGCGATAGCGCTCCTCAGGCACATCGTCGGCGAGGACCGGGCGGACCGCGAACCGGAGGCCGCCCAAGAGCTGGTGGGCCTGTGCGACGGCCTCCCGCTGGCCCTGCGCATCGCGGGGTCCCGGCTGCAGAACCGCCGCGCCTGGACCGTGTCGTACCTGGTCGGCCGTATGACGGGCGACGAGCACCGGCTCGGCGAGCTGAGCGTCGGGGACCGCAGCGTGGAGGCGGCGTTCCGGATGTCGTACGACCAACTGGCGCCCGAGCAGCAGCGGGTGTTCCGGGCGGTGGGGCTGGCGCCGACCGTGGAGTTCGACGCGCTGACGCCGGCGACGATGCTGGGGCGGCCGGTGCGGGAGACCGAGGGGATGCTGGAGGGGCTCGTCGACACGAGCCTGGTGCAGGAGCATCGGCCGGGGCGGTACCGGTTGCACGATCTGGTACGGGTGCATGCGCGGCGGGTGGCGGAGACGTTGCCCGAGGAGGCGGCCGAGGCTCGTCGGGCGGCGCTGCGGCTGTTCCTGGATGCGGCGCGCACGGCCAGCGACTGGGGACCCGCCGGGTTCCCGACCGGCCCCTGGCCGTCCGGCGAGGCGTTCACGGACTGGCGGGACGCGGAGGCGTGGCTGGACGCGGCCGGCGGGGAGCTCGTCGACGTGGTCGGGAACGCCGCGGCCCATGGGGAGTTCGACTACGCGTGCCGGCTCGCGGAGGCGCTGTGCGACTACTTCGTACGGCAGGGTCGCTACCACGAGTCGCAGACGGCTCTGGAGATCGCGCTCGCGCACGTGGCCGAGGCCGGGGACCGGCGGATGGACTCCGCGGTGCGGACGTGCCTGGGCTACACCGCCGTACACCAGCGTCGGTACGCGCAGTCACGCGCCTTGTTGGCCGAGGCACTGGAGATCAGCCGACGCGCCGGCGACCCGCACGAGGAGGCCCGGGCGCTCGCCGGGCTGGGATCCGTCACCCTGAGCATGGGCGAGAGCGACGAGGCGCTCGGCCATGTCACGGTGGCGACGGACACGGCCCGGCGGCTGGGCGACGACTGGCTCGCCGGGATCGCACTCGTCATCGCGGGTCTCGCCCACCAGTACGTGGGGCGGAACGCGGAGGCGCTGAACTGCTTCGCCGGGGCCCGGGCGCACGCCGAGCAGGACGGCCGGCCACGCATGCTCGGCCGGGCTCTGAGCTGCGCGGCGGACATCCATCTGCGCCTGGACCAGTACGGCGAGGCCAAGCGCCTGCTGCGGCAGGCGGTCGGGCTGGTCGAGGAGGGCGGGGACATCTTCCTCTGCGCGCGCAGTCTGACCCGACTGGGCACGGCGGAACTCGGCGACGGAGGAGACCCGAGCGCGGCCATCGCCTTCCACCACCAGGCGCTCCTCCAGCTCGGGATGCTCTCCCCGCTGACCTTCCCGACCTACGACTGGCTGGAGATGGACATCCGCGGCCGCCTCGGCCAGGCCTGTCTGGCCGCCGGCTTCGTCCGCGAGGCCGCCGACCAGTTCCAGGCTGTCCAGGACGCCCGCGACGCCCGCAGCCGCCGCGGCCACAAGGCCTGACCACCGCGCCGACCCGTACCTACTGCCCCACCCCCCGCGCATCCAGCGCAAGCCGACAGGCCCGCCGCCCCGCCCCCAGCAGAATCCGTGCCGCCGCCAGGATCTCCTCGTCCTTCTCCACGCCGGACCCGGCCAGCACCTCGACCAGCCGCCCCCGCCACACGTCCGGATCCGTCTCGTGCGCGTCCAGCACGCGCCGGCCGTATCCCCCGTCCCCCGTCAGCCGCCACCGCACGGACTCGCGCAGGGCGACGTACAGGTCCCGTACGAGACCCTGCCGGGTGTCCGTCAGCCCGTCCGGCGCCCCCGCGCCCAGCGCGGCCGCCACCAGCTCTGCTCGCGTCACTCGTCCTCCCGCTCTCGGTTGCTTCGGCAACCGTCGCGGGAGGCGCTGCACGCGCGATGAAATTCCGGTCAACCGGCCGGCGAGGGCGCCCGCCGGACGGGGAGCATCGTCGGGGTCGGTTCGTTCGTGAGGAAGTCCAGAACGATCCGGTTGACCTCGGCGGGCTTCTCCAGCGGGACCGCGTGGGAGGCGCCCGGGATCACCGAGAGCTGGGCGTCCGGGATCGCCCGGTACAGCGCGGCCGTGTGCTCCAGGGTCATCACGTCGTCGTCCCCGGTGAGGACGAGCGTGGGCGCGGTGATCCGGGCCAGGTCCTCGGGCGTGAGGTCCGGCTCGCGGGCGAACATGTCCTTCAGCTTGGCCACGACGACCGCCCAGTGGTCGGCGCCGTCCGGCGTGACGGCCTGGTACATGTCCCGCAGGGGCGCCAACCCCGGGTCGTCCGCCGTCAGTTCGTCGAGCATGTTCGGCCCCGCCGAGATCTCCGGCGCGGGCCGGAAGTTGGCGCCGATGGCGACGATCTTGCGCACGAGATCGGGCCGGGCCAGGGCGACCAGCAGCGCGACGATCCCGCCGTCGCTCCAGCCGACGAGGTGGGCGGGGCCGCCCACGACCGTCTCGATGAAGTCGACGGTGTCGTCGGCCATGTCGTGGTAGCTGAGCGGACCCTCGACGTCATGGGTGTGGCCGTGCCCGCGGCGCTCCGGGAGGAACAGCCGGTACGCCGCCGCGAGGTCGGGCCGCTGTGCGCCCCAGGTCTCGTTCGTGCACATGCCGCCGTGCAGCAGGAGCAGCGGTTCGGCGCCCTCGCTCCCGTCGGTCTCGTACCAGGTCTCGACGCCGGGAAGCTTCACGTACTCACCCATGGTCCCGGCCTCCCTGCCGTGCCGCGTACAGTCCCTCCAAGTCTCCGCCACCACCCGGCTCCCCTCAACACGGCACGGCGCCCAAGGATCACCGTGCCCGAAGAAACCTGAAGTCGGCCGCCGCCACGCGACGCGTACGTGTCGCGTACTCCCCCATGTATCCCGGCCAGTTGGCGACGTTACGGCCGTCCCGCGCCCGGTACCAGGACGAGCAGGACTGCCAGGCCGTGCCCTCGAACCGCGCCCGCACCGCGTCGAGCCCCGCCTCCTCCACCTCCGGCCGGACGTCCAGGGCCGCGGCTCCGGAGCGGCGCGCCAGTTGCAGCGCCCGGCGGACGTAGGCGGCCTGGGCCTCCAGGAAGAACAGGATCGAGCCGCCGGAGGTGTTCGTGTTCGGCCCGTACATCAGGAACAGCGACGGAAACCCGGACACCATGATCCCGAGGTGCGCCCGGGCCCCGTCCGCCCACACGTCCGCGATGGACCGCCCCCGCGCGCCGCGCACCTCCATCGGCAGCATGAAGGTGTTGGTACGGAACCCGGTCGCGTGGATCACACAGTCGACCTCGTGCACCCGCCCGTCCTCGGTCAACGGCCCCTCAGGCGTCATACGGACGATCCGCTCCGTCACCAGCTCCACGTCCGGCCGCCGCAGCGCGGGCAGGAAGTCGGAACTGAGCAGCACCCGCTTGCACCCGAAGGGGTAGTCGGGCCAGGCCTTGCGACGCAGCTCGGGGTCGGGCAGCTGACGGCGCATGTGCGCGGCGGAGAGCAGGGCGCCGACACGGCCGACGGTACGCGGGTGACGTACACACAGAGTGATCAACTCAAGGGTGTGGTAGATCAGTTGCCGCCACAGCCGACGCGCCCACGGCCACCGCAGGGCACGGTCCAGGGCGGCCGGCACGGGCCGGTCTCGGCGCGGCAGGAACCAGTTCCCGGTCCGCTGGAACACCGTCAAGTGCCCGGCCGTCGGCGCGATCTCCGGCACCAGCTGGGCCGCGCTGGCCCCCGTCCCGATGACCGCGACCCGCTTCCCCCGCAGGTCGTAGCCGTGATCCCAGCGCGCGGAGTGGAAACTGCGCCCGCGGAACTCGGCCAGCCCCGCCACCTCCGGAAACGCCGGCTTGTCCAGCTGCCCCGTGGCCAGTACCACGGCATCCGCGACCCGCTCCTCCGCCACTCCCTCACGCGTGCTCCGCACCGTCCAGGTCCGAGTCGCGTCGTCCCAGACACAGGCGGTCACCGTCGTGTCCGTCACGATCCGCGGGGTGATGCCGAGCGCGTCCGCGGTCTCCCGGGCGTACCGCAGGATCTCGTCGCGGTGCGAGAACAGGCGGGTCCAGGAGGCACGTTGGGCGAAGGAGTACGAGTAGAGGTGGCTCGGGACGTCGCAGGCGGCGCCCGGGTAGCGGTTGTGGAACCAGGTGCCGCCGGGTTCCGGGGCGGCCTCCAGCAGGGTGACGTCGTCCATCCCGTTCCGCAGCAGCTCGGCGGCGACGGCGATCCCACCAAAACCGGCGCCCACGACGACGACACGCATCCACCGACTCCGTCCGGCTCAGTCCGGTGTGCGAACCCTTCGCCGCCATCCTTCCCGGGAACGGGCCGCGGACACGGCCTGGGCCGGCTGCGGCTCGGGAACCGGTCGTCGGGCGGTCGCGGCCAGGGTCAGGGTCAGCGCCGCGGACGCACCCGCCATGACCGCCATCGCCGTTGCGGGCGAGGTGAGTTGAGCAACCGACCCCGCCAGCGTCGCGGCCACACCCTGCATCGTCAGCATCCCGGCGGAGTGCAGCCCCAGAGCGTGCCCGGACAACTCATCGGGCGTGAGAGCCATCAGCCGTTCCTGCTGAACCAGGCTCGCCCCGAACCCCACGGAGGCGAGGGCTGCGGCGACCGCGGCGACCGGGGTCGACGGATTCAGGGCGAAGAGCAGATAGGGCCCGGCGAGCAGCAGAAGCAGCGGGGTCGCCAGCCGCTGCCGTACCCCCACCGACACCAGTCGCCCGACCGTCACGTCCCCCACGAGCATGCCCGACGCCGCCGCCGCGAACAGCGTCCCCGCGGACCCGGGGTCGTACGCCACGAAGAGGGATTCGCAGCCGACGACGAGACCGTTGGGAAGCCACAGCCCGAGGTAGGTGAGGCGGCGGGCCCGGTCGGACCACAGCAGGGCGTTCGTGCGCCAGGTCACCGCGACCGACGGCCGGCCGCTCGCGCGCGGCGGACGGGCGGCGAGGCCGAGGCGCGTGCCCAGGGCCGAGAGGAGGTACAGCAGCGCGGCGAGCAGCAGCGCGGCGCGCGGCGACAGCACGGCCACCAGCACACCGCCCGTCGCGAACCCGGTGACCTGCATGAGCCCGCTCATCATGTTGAACACCGAACGCCCCAGCAGATAGCCGTCGTTGGCCAGGATCTCGTTGAGCAGCCCCCACCGCACCCCGCCGCCCAGCGAGGCGATCAGACCGAGCAGGAGGATCACCGGGAAGACCGCCCGGACGGGGAGCCCGGGCACCGCCAGCACGGCCGTGCCCAGCCCGTAGGCGAGCGCGATGCCGGCCAGCGCGGCGCGCGGCGGCACGCGGTCGGCGGCCGAGAGCAGCGTCGTCGCGCCCAGCACCTGCGCCAGCTGCGGGGTGAACATGCTGACCGCGGACAGCAGCGGCGAGTCGGTCGCCGCGTACACGAGCGTGCCGGTCGCGAGGCCGCCGACGGTCTGCCCGGCGCTCTGCAGGGCCGAGGAGAGGAAGAGGGGCGTGAACTCCGGGGTGCGGAAGAGATCCTGGTAACTGCGCATGCGGTGGAGTCTCGGGCGGCCCGCCGACGGCCAGTAATGTTTCGCGTGACGGCGAAAGGCAGGAACGATGGGTTGGTGGCAGCTGAACGCGGACACCCTCGCGAGCAGCCGTTTCGTCATCTCCCCGGTCGCCGAGACCGTCGCCTGCCTCAAGCTGCTGCACACGGGCACGGGCACACACCCCGGCGAGCGGGCCTGGCTGCACCAGCACCTGCCCGGCTACCGGGCGTTCCTGGCCGCCGACCCGGTCACCGCGGCCCTCGTCCGGACCGGGCTGGGCCGGAGCTGGAACGCCGACTTCCTCACGCCCACCCCCCGCGACGGCGAGACCTTCGAAGAGGGCGTCACCCGCGTCCGGGCGGTCTCCGCGGCCGACGCCCGCGCCCAGCTGGCCGTCACCCTGGCCACCGACCACCGCCGCGGCGCCCGGCTCCCCGCCGAGCTGCACGGCGACGACGTCCCCGAGCGGGCGGCAGCGCTCCTGGAACACATCTGGACGGAGACGGTACGACCGACCTGGCACCGCCGCCGACGGGTCCTGGAGGCCGATGTCGTCGCCCGCACCGCGCAGGTCAGCCAGGGCGGCTGGGCGGCCGTACTGGACGAGCTGCGGCCGGGGCGGACCAGGTGGCTCGGCGAGAACCGGCTCCAGGTGAACCTGCACGAGTACCCGCCCCGTGAGATCTCCGGCGCCGAGCTGGTCTTCGTGCCGGTGACGCCGAAGGCGGGCTGGGTGGCGTGGGAGGAGCCCGAGCGGTACGCCATCGTCTACGCCTGCGCGGGCGCCCTCGCCGACCCCACCGCCCGCCCCGCCCCCGCGAGCCTGGCCGCCCTGCTCGGCCCCGCCCGGGCCGCGGTCCTGGTCCTCCTCGCCTCCCCCATGAGCACGAGCCACCTGACGGCGGTGACCGGCCAGGGCCTCGGCTCCGTGGGCCGCCATCTGAAGGTCCTGCTGGACGCGGGCCTGGCGGAGCGGAGACGGGCGGGCCGCTCGGTGCTGTACACGCGGACGTCCTCGGGGGACGTGCTCGTAAAGGCGTCGGGATCCGTGCCGGTGACGGGATCCGTGCCGGTGAGCGGGAGCGGAAACCGGCGGTCCACTAAGGGGAGTTAGCATCCGCTTATGACTACAGATGCCAGTTCCTCTCCCCTCGACGTCGAGATCGGTGCCCTCACCGGCGGCTCCGCCGACCTCCCGCAGTTCGCGGGCAAGGTCGTGCTCATCGTGAACGTGGCTTCCAAGTGCGGCCTGACCCCGCAGTACAACGGGCTGGAGAAGCTCCACGAGCGCTACGCCGAGCAGGGCTTCACCGTCCTCGGCGTGCCCTGCAACCAGTTCATGGGGCAGGAGCCGGGCAGCGCCGAGGAGATCGCCGAGTTCTGCTCGGCGACCTACGGCGTGACCTTCCCGCTGACCGAGAAGGTCGACGTGAACGGTGACGACCGGCACGCCCTCTACGACGGCCTGGTCGGCTTCGCCGACGGCGAGGGCCACACCGGCGACATCCGCTGGAACTTCGAGAAGTTCCTGATCGGCCGCGACGGCAAGGTCGCCGCCCGCTTCTCCCCGCAGACCGAGCCGGAGGCGACGGAGATCGTGACGGCCGTGGAAGCTCAGCTGGCCGTTTGACCTTGCCCCTGGGGCAGGGCCGAGCCTCCTCGTCACCGGGCGGAAAGGACCCGTCCGGTGACGGAGGATGGCTCTCGTGGACGACGAACTGCTCACCATCGGCGCGTTCGCGGCCCGGGCGCGGCTCTCGGCCAAGGCGCTGCGGCTGTACGACCGCCTCGGCCTGCTGGCACCGGACCATGTCGACGAGGCCAGTGGCTACCGCTACTACCGCGCGGCCCAGGTCGAGCGGGCGCGGCTGGTGGCGCTGCTGCGGCAGCTGGACATGCCGCTCGCCAGGATCGCCGAGGTGGTCGAGGCGGAAGGCCCCCTGGCCGCCGACCGGCTGTCCGCGTACTGGACGGACGTCGAGACGCGGTTCGCCGCGCAGCGGACGCTCGCCGAGTACCTCCGTGGACGACTGTCGGGGAGGAGCTCCGAGATGTACGGGAAGTTCGTGGTCGAGACGGTGGACGTGCCGGAACGCGTGGTGATCACCGAGACCCGGCACACGCTGGCGGACGAGCTGCCGGCGTGGATCGGCGGTTCGCTGGGCCGGCTGGAGAAGGCGGCCGAGGAGTGCGGGGGCGTGACGGCGGCTCCGTACGTCGTTTACCACGCCGAGGTGTCGATGGAGAGCGACGGCCCCGCGGAGTCCTGCGTGCCGGTGGCGGACGAGGCGGCGGCGCGGGCGTGGGCCGAGGCGCACGGGCGGCCCCGGGAGACGAAGGTCCGCACCGAAGCGGCCCAGCGGCTCGCCTACACCCGCATCACCAAGGCCCAGGTGGCCCACCCCCAGATCATCGCCGCCTTCGAGGCGGTCGAGCACTGGATGGCCCGGGAGGGCCTGGAGATGGCGGGCCCCTGCCGGGAGATCTACTTCGCGGACTGGGACACGGCGGGCCCGGAGGACGACGTCTGCGACGTGGCCTTCCCGGTCAGGTGACCGCCCTCCCCGAGCTGATCACTTCTTGAGCTCGTCCGGACACGGAGTGCCCCGCGGCAGCGTGTAGGGCGCCGCCAGCCGATACGTGCCGGCCCGCGGAGCGATCAGCATCGTCCACTTGTCCCCGTCGGCGTCCTTCTCCGTCTCCATCAGGCAGCCGTTGACGTTGTCGTACGACTTCGGCTCCCCGTCGGCCCGGTGCTTGGAGGCGTTCGTCTCCTGGGGCGGCTTGAGCTTCTTGCCCTCGGCGTCGACGATGCTCAGCCACGGCGAGTACGGGATCCGGATGAGGATCCGCCCGGCCTTCTTGACCTCCATGGTCATCTCGCCCTGCTCGGCGCGGTCGACGGAGGCGTTCGGCTCGGCGAGCGGGGCCGGGTCGGTGACCTGGAACAGCTGCCAGTTGGCGTCGCCCCAGATCTGCTTCAGATACGGCATCCCGCGCTGGACGAGTTCCCGCTCCCGCTCGCCGCCGTCGCCGTCCGGCTCGTCCTTGGGCAGCACCACGAAGTGCACGGCCCAGCGCTGGAGCCACTCGTGGTAGTTGGCCGAGTTGAGGGTGTCGTCGTAGAAGAGGGGGTTGCGTTCCATGTCGGCCTGGCGGTTCCAGCCGCGGGCCAGGTTGACGTAGGGGGCGAGGGCGGAGGCCTCGCGGTGGGAGGCGGCGGGCACGACCTCGACGCGGCCCTTGGCGGCGCCGACCTGCTGGAGCTGGTTGACCAGCGGTGCGAGCTCGCGCGCCCAGGACGCGGTGGGCGTCGTATGGACGACGTCGTCGACCGACTTGAAGCCGATCCAGAAGGTGAACCCGGCGATCGCCACCACGGCCAGCCACCACTGCCGCGAGCGCCGGACCTGGAACGGCAGCGCCGCGACCAGCGCCACCCCGGCGAACAGCATCGCCAGGCGCGAGATGTTCGAGCCGATCTGCGAGCTGACGATCCAGACGCCGAGCACGCCGAGACCGTAGACCGCGGAGGTCAGGCGGACCGTCGTCCACTCCTTGGGGACGAGGGCGAAGACCAGGACCGCGGACAGGAAGGGCAGGATCACCGAGGCGAACCGCATCGGCTGGGTGCCCGCGAAGGGGAACAGCCAGGCCGAGAGCGCGACGACGACGGCCGGGGCGATGCCGAGCGCCCAGGCGCCGGGGCGGCGCTTCTGCAGGAACAGGGCCACGGCGACCAGCCCCACGAAGAGGCCCGCGACCGGTGACGCCATGGTGGCGAGGGCGGCGAGCGGGGCCGCGCACAGGGCCTTCGCCCAGCGCTTGTACCGCAACCGGTGCGGCCAGCAGAACACCACGGCCACCGCGCCCAGCGCGAACACCGTGCCGAGCCCGAAGGTCACGCGCCCGGAGGCCGCGTTGCAGAGGAAGGCGAAGACGCCGGCGAGCGAGGCCCACAGCGGGTTCTTCACGGACCTGCTGCGCAGCAGGATCATCGTCAGCAGCCCGGCCGAGACGGTGCCCGCGAGCATCATCGTCGTACGGACGCCGAGGACGGACATCAGATACGGCGACACGATGCTGTACGACACCGGGTGCATCCCGCCGTACCAGGCGAGGTTGTACGCCGAGTCGGGGTGCCGGCCGACGAACTCGGCCCAGGCGTCCTGTGCCGCGAGGTCGCCGCCACTGTTCGCGAACGTGAAGAACCAGACGATGTGGAGGACGCCGGACAGGGCGGTGAGGGAGAGCACCGGGTGGCGCAGGAGGCGCTCACGCAGGGCATGGAAGGCGCGCGTCGCCCGGGACGGCCGGTCCACGGCGACGGGGGCCGGCTCGCGCCGCTGCTCGCGCGGTGCGGGCACACGTATTCGCGGGCCGGTTCCCGGGCCCGGATCGGCGTCGTCGGCGCGTGTCGGCTCCGCAGTGGCCACCTGAAGGCACTCCCCGTGGGTGTCCTGTCTTCTCTTCTAGGACGCGTCCCGTTGGCCGTCCGTTGACGACCGCGTCCCGTCGGGTTCTCCGGCCGTGTCCCGCGAACGGCGCCTACCCCGTTTCGTGACGCTAGCACGCACCCCGCCGGAAGGCTCCCAGGTGGGCCCGCCGACGGGGTGCGATGGATGGGGTGTTACAGCGGGTCAGCCGAGGCGCTTCAGCTTGGCCGTGAAGCCCGGCTCGGTGAGGTCCTTCTCCAGGGCCACCGGGACCTTGACCGCGCCGCTGCTGCCGTCGCCGACGGTGAGCGTGCCCACCTGGGTGCCGGCCTTCGCGGTGTGCGGCACGTCGTCGGCGTCGAAGGACAGCTTCACCTTGAGGCCGGACCAGCCGACCGCGGCGACGTCCTTGGTGACGACGATCGGGGTGTGGCCGCCGAGCTTGTCGTCCACGTATCCGACGACCTCGCCCTTCTTCAGGATCTTCGCCGACTTCAGGGCGTCCTGGGCCGCCAGCATCGCCGTCTTGCTGACCGCGTTGACGGTGTCGATGATCGGCGCGGTGTGCTGGCCGAGGATCGCGCCGACGACGGTGACGGTCTCTCCGCCGACCTCCTTGGTGGCGGCGAACAGGAGATTGCCGCCGGCCTTGGTCGTCGTGCCCGTCTTGATGCCGATGGCGCCGTTGTACGGGACGAGGCGGTTGTAGTTGTCCCACTTCTTGCCGGACGGGTCGACCCAGCTGGGCAGTTTGGTGATGTCGATCAGCGCCGGGATCTTCACCAGCTCGTTGCCGAGTTTCACCTGGTCGGAGGCGGTGGAGACGGTGGTCTCCTTCAGGCCCGAGGCATCGGTGTACGTCGTCCCCGTCATCCCGAGTTCCTTGGCGGTGTCGTTCATCTTCTTGATGAACGCGGCCTCGGAACCGGCGTCCCAACGCGCCAGCAGGCGGGCGATGTTGTTGGCGGACGGGATCATGATCGCCGAGAGGGCCTCCTTCTCGGTGAGTACGTCGCCCTCCTTGACGGTCGTCAGCGTCGACTCGCCGTCCTTGTAGTACCCGGCCTCCTTCTCGGCGAGGGCGTCGACCGTGATCTTCGGGCCGTCCTGGCCGGACTTGAGGGGGTGGTCCTTGAGCACGATGTAAGCGGTCATGGCTTTCGCCACGGAGCCGATGGCGACGGGGGTCTGCTTCCCGAAAGTACCCATCGTGCCGATGCCGTTGACGTCGAGACGGCCTTGTCCCTCGCTCGGCCACGGGAGCGCGGTGCTGCTCCCCTCGAAGGTGTACGAGTCCTCGGCGGTGAGGGCGAGGGTGGGGGTGGGCAGGGGGCGGACGGCCTGCACGATCGCAAACACGACGGCGAGGAGCAGGACGAGCGGCGTCCAGATCTTGACCCGGCGGACGATCGTGCGGACCGGGGTCTCAGGCGGGCGCGGGGTGTTCGTGAGCTCGGCCAGGAGGTCGAGCGGGGGCTTCGGCGGGAGCGGCTGCTGCGTGGTCCGTTCCGGGCCGACCTGGGGGACGGCGGCGGTCGCCTCCGCCGGGGCGGGCCTGGGCTTCTTGGTCGCCGGTTCGTCGAGGGGCTTCAGCGCGACGAACTTACTGGTGCGCTCGGGATCGGCCTTCACGTCCCCGAGCTTCAGCATGGTCGTCGGCTGATCGACCTGAGGCTTGGGCCGCTTGAACACGGCGGTCGGCTGATCAACCCCGCCACGCCCACCCCGCCCACCCGTGCCACTTTCGTCGCCGGGTGCGGGTGGCCCCTGCGGGGGGTCCTCGCCGTCGGCGGCTGCGGGCTCGTCGGGAGCGGCGGTGGGCTCTTCGGAGACGTGAGCGGAGTCGCCGCCGGCGGCTGCGGGCTTGCCGTCAGCCGGTTCGTCACCGCCGGCGGGCGCGGCGTCCGAGGGTTCGTCATCCGCGGGCGCGGCGCGATCAACGGCATCTGCGGCATCTGCGGCATCTGCGGCTTCGCCGTCGACGGGCACGGATTCGTCCGCGGCACCCTCGGCTTCGCCGTCCGTGGTGTCGTCCGTCGTGGTGTCGGTGGTGTCTTCCGTGGCGCTGTCGGCCGTCGCCGCGTCAGCCGCGTCCTCAGGGCCGTCAGCCCCAGCGACGGCGTCCTCGTCGACAACCCTGCCGGCCTCCGCCGCAGTCCCCGTCCCGCCGCTCTCGGCATCAGCCGCACCCTGGGAGGCATCCGCCCCCTCGGCGTCGCCCCCGTCGACAGCCCCGTCAGTCCCCGACTCGGCCTCGGTACGACCCCCGGCCTCCTCCGCGCGGCCCTCCACAGCCGCCGGAATCTCCGCCTCCGGCTCTCCCGCAGCCCCGTCGGCGCCAGCGGCCTCCGTCGTCCCCACGGCCGTCACAGCCGCCCCAGCGGCCTCCTCGGCCGTCTCCGCGGCATCCCCGGCGTCCGTGGCACCCTCGGAGTCGTCGGAGTCCCCGGAGTCCCCGGAGGAGTCCGTGCCGTCGCCCGACCGCACCCAGGCCGCCACAGCGGCCCGCAGCCGCGCGTCGCCCAGGCCGTCACCCTGGACAGCCCCCGGGTCACCGCCAGTCACCTCGTCGCCATCGGACGCGTTCGCCCCCTCCGCGGAAACGTCACCGCTGTCCGCGGCGCCGCCCTCGGAATCCTCGTCAGCGTCCGAGTCCCCGGCCCCGACCTGCGAACCACCCTCCGAGTCTCCGGCCCCGACCCGCGAACCACCCTCCGAGTCCCCGCCACCCGGAGCCGAAGCCTCGGCGTCCTTCGCGCCCCCGGCCCTCGACCCGCCGTTCCGGGACTCCCCGGACTCGGAAGCCGCGGCCCCCTCGGAGCCGTCGCCCCCGGACTCGCCGGACTCCCCGGCATCCGCAGCGCGCCCCGCCGCGTCCGAGTCGCCGGGGGTCAGGTCCCGTACCGAGAAGACCCGGGTCGCCGTATCCACACCGCCACGCGACGCGGTCGACCTCGACGACGAAGTGCCCGAAGACGCCTCTCCGTCCCGGGCCACCGCCAGTCGGGGATCTCGGGCCGCGGAATTCTCCGTCCTGGCCTCCGGAACCGGACCCGCGCTCCCCGACGTCGGTTCTGCCGACGACTCGCGCTTCTTCGACCTGTCGGGGGACTCGCCCGCCACCGATGCCTCCTCCATGTGCCGCCGCATGCCCCGCACGCGACTGCCGAACCGTCAAACGAACCGTGAATCGCCGCCCGGGACACCGCAGGACACGCTGTCCGAACCATGTACCAGTGTCCTGTGTGCGGGCTTAACCCCTGCGGTAGACGAGAACGACATACCTACCGGTTCCCTCACAAACAGGTCACGCACCCTCGACAGACCAATGTGAGAGGGGTCACCCTGTCTTTCATCCACGCGGGGAGGCATGGATGGGCAGGAGCCGCAGAACACTTCCGGAGGAGCTTCTGCTGCTGGCACTGGACCCGGCCACGGGTACCACTGCACAGCCGCAGTCGCTCGACCTCGGTCTGGCCGGAGCGCAGCTAGTGGAGCTGGCGCTGGCCGGACGGATAGCCCCAGACGGGGATCGTATCGCCGTGGTAGCCCCACGGCCGACTGGAGATCCAACTTTGGACTGCGCGTTGGAGTTGCTGCGAAGGCGTGGCGCTCCCGTACGTGCGGTGAACTGGATTGGCGGACCCCGACTGGGGCTGCGCCAGACCTACCTCTCGCATCTGGAGCGGTGCGGCATGGTGCATGCCGTGGCCGGTCAGATGTGCGGGGTGCTGCCGACGACTCGCTACCAGGCGACGGACACCGAGATCAGCCGGGAGATCAGGGCCCGGCTGGACTCCGCGATCCGCACCGGCGTTCCGCCGGACCCGCGGACCGCGGCGCTCGCCGCACTGGCACACGCGGTCGGCCTCGGCAAGCACCTGTATCCGGGTAACGAGGGACGTTCGTCCCGCTCCCGGTTGCGGGATCTGATCAGGCACGACCCCATGGGCGGTCTCGTCGCGCACGCGGTGATGGACGTCCAGAACGGCGTGGCGGCCCAGCCGCGCCGCAGCCCGGCACCGGCCGGCCGTCCGGCCCCCGCCGGGCCGACCCGGCCAGCACCGGAACCGGCTCGTGGTGTTCCGATGCAGCCGCGTCGAGGTTCCATGGCACGCGTCGTGGCCCACTGAGCCGCAGTTCCACGACGACAGCAGTCCCGAGACCCGGTACGGGAGCCGCCGGCCGCGCGGGGCAGTGAGTCCGTACGTCGTCCGCAGTCGCGGATGGCGAAACGGTCCCGCTGCTCCGCGCGGCCTTTTTCCGGGGCCGGCCGTCGCCGACTCCGCCCCGGAGTCACCCCTGCGACCGCCCCGCAGATCACGCCCGGATCGCGAACTGGCGTGTATCCAGCGCATATCCACCGTTTCCCAGCGGTAGTAAGCACCTTGGTGGCAGTCTGCTCAACAGCAGATACGCAAAGTGGTAACCAGTGGTCCGCAGCCGGAGGTGCACGTCCCGTGGCGTCCAATGTCAATCCCACCGTCCGGCGACGCCGGCTGGGCCAGGAGCTGCGCCGGCTCCGCGAGCTCAAGGGCATGACGGCCGAAGAGGTCGCCGAGCGGCTGCTGGTCTCGCAGTCGAAGATCAGCCGCCTGGAGAACGGGCGGCGCAGCATCAGCCAGCGTGACGTCCGCGACCTGTGCGGGGTCTACGAGGTGGAGGACCACCGGATCGTCGACTCTCTGATGCAGATGGCCAAGGACTCGCGGCAGCAGGGGTGGTGGCACTCCTTCGGGGACATCCCCTACAGCGTCTACATCGGGCTGGAGACGGACGCCGCGAGCCTGCGGGTCTACGATCCCCAGGTCGTGCCGGGCCTGTTGCAGACCCGGCAGTACGCGGAGGCGCTGATCGCGGGCGCGTTGCCGGAGACGGCCACCGCCGATGTCGAGAAGCGCGTGCAGGTGCGGCTGCGTCGGCAGGAACGAATCACCGCCCCGGAGAACCCGCTCCGGCTGTGGACCGTGATGGACGAGGCGGCCCTGCGGCGGGTGGTGGGCAACCGCTCGCTGATGCGGGACCAGTTGGAGCAGCTCGTCGAGCAGTCCCAGCTGCCGCACGTCACCGTGCAGGTCATCCCCTTCGACATGGGCGCCCATCCGGGGCTCAACGGCCAGTACGCGATCCTGGAGTTCCCGGACGCGGCCGACTCCAGCGTCGTGTACATCGAGGGCGTCACCAGTGACCTGTATCTGGAGAAGGCCAACGACGTGCAGAAGTACAGCGTGATGTACGAGCACCTGCGGGCCCAGGCCCTCAATCCGGACCAGTCACGGCAGTTCATCGCGGACATCGCGAAGGAGTACGCCCGCTGAAGCGCCGTAAGGTACACCTTCCCGGGGCCGGAGTGGAAGACCCACCTGGAATATGCCATCCAGTCGAGTGAATAGTCGCTTCGTACGCGGAGGTTGGCGAGTAGCGTCGATCACGCCACCACACACCAGAGGTTGGCGCAAATCAGCAACTCGTCTTCTCGCACTACGGAGCAAAAATGGCAATTCGTCAGGGCGCCACGGACACCTGGACCAAGTCCTCGTACTCCACCGGCAACGGAGCCTGCGTCGAGGTCAAGTCGCCGGCCGGTGAGGATCTGTCGGTCAAGGACTCCAAGGTCACCGACGGCCCGGTACTCGCCTTCCCCGCCGACGCGTGGAACACCTTCGTCGCCTCGATCAAGGCGTAAGGGGGAGGATCTTCCTGATCCTCGGCCCAATTGACCGACAACAAACACAACTTCACAAGCAGCACAGGAAGAGCCCTCTCGACCAGCCCGCCGTCCTTGCCGAGGGGGCTCGGCCGTGCCCGGCGCCGGAGGCGGAGGATGCCGGGATCCGCCATGAAGCGCCCTACCGCAACCGGTCGACGTACCGGTCGGTCCCCGGCACGGTCGGGACGAACGGCGCCACCAGCTCCACCCTCCCCAGCCCCGCCTCCGCCACCGGCGCCGCCAGGTCCGCGAAATACGCCTCCCAGCACTCCCGCGGGTCCGCCTCCAGGAACCACAGCAGCGTCAGCCGCGTGTCCACGCCCTCCACCTGCTTCACATAGGTCATCCGGTCCCCGGGCAGCGGCGTCGGCCGGAACACGGTCACCATGGCCGCGGGCGACCCGGCGACCCGCTTCGGCAGATGCCGCCCCCGCAGCCACTCCAGCAACTCCGCCCGCTGCCCGGCCGATTCGGCGTCGATCACCTCCACCACCAGCCCCGCGTAGGGGTGGTCGAGGGCGTGGAAGTCGCGCGGCCCGGCCGCGCCGTCCCGGTACACGGTCACCTCGTGGTCCTGGAAAGCCGTGAAGACGTGCGTACGATCCTGGTAGACCCGCGCGTCCCGGTTGAGCCGCTTGTTGATACCGACGGTCCACCTCATGTGGTCGTCGTAGCGGCCGTCGGTGATCCAGTACGTCGAGATGTAGCACCCGGCGGTGACGGGCTGGGCGATCGCCGACTTCTCCGGGTAGCGCAGGAGTTGGAGATCGCGGGTGGCGACCCAGCGGCGCCCGGCGTACATCCAGGGCATGGCCATCGCGCCGGCGTAGTAGTGGTCGTCCTCGTACCAGCGGTTGTACGCGTACTCGTGGCCGGGGTGGGGTTCCACCATGGTGATCAGCGCGTGGCCGGGACGGACTCCGTACGGTCCCACGGCGGCCAGCTCGGCGTACACCTCGCTGCGGGTCTCCTCGGACATGGGCGCTCCCCTTCCTCTCCGCCTCTTCCTTCCTCCTCCGACGGCCCATACTCTGACGCCCCGTCAGATAATTGGCCATACCCCTGGAGGCTCGGATGTCACTGCTCACGGGCAAGACCGTGGTCGTCTCGGGAGTCGGCGCCGGGCTCGGTCACCAGGTCGCGGCGGCGGTCGTGCGCGACGGCGGGAACGCGGTGCTCGGGGCGCGCACCGAGGCGAACCTCGCCAAGAGCGCGGCCGAGATCGATCCGGACGGGGCGCACACGGCGTACCGGGCGACCGACATCACCGACGAGCAACAGTGCGTGGCACTCGCGGAGTCGGGCCGGGAGCGTTTCGGCCGGATCGACGCCGTGGTCCATGTGGCCGCCTGGGACAGCTACTTCGGCGGTCTGGAGGACGCGGACTTCGCGACCTGGCAGTCGGTGATCGACGTGAACCTGCTGGGTTCGCTGCGGATGACCCGGGCCTGTCTGCCGGCGCTGAAGGAGTGCGGCGGTTCGGTGGTTTTCATCGGCACGCAGTCCGCGGTGGCCGCGCCCTCGCAGGTGCGACAGGCGGCGTACGCGGCCTCGAAGGGGGCGCTGACCAGCGCGATGTACTCGCTGGCGCGGGAGCTCGGGCCGTACCGGATCCGGGTGAACACCGTGCTGCCGGGCTGGATGTGGGGGCCGCCGGTGGAGGCGTACGTGCAGTTCACGGCGCACACCGAGGGGGTGCCGGAGCCGGAGGTGCTGAAGCGGCTGACGGATCGGATGGCGCTGCCGGAGCTCGCCACGGACGCGGACGTGGCCGACGCCGCCGTGTTCCTGGCCTCGGACCGGGCGCGGGCGATCACGGGACAGTCCTTGCTGGTCAACGCTGGGGAGCTGATGCGATGAGTTCATATAGATGAACCGGATACATCAACTCGAATACTTTTACCTCCCCTTGACCTTACGCTCACTTGTCGTGCTCACGCAGCAACGCACACGATGAGCGCCGGGTCGACCCCTGGGAGGCGTACATGAACGGTCTCGACTGGGCCGTGCTCATCGGCTATTTCGGCGTCATGGTCGCGATCGGCGTGTGGTCGCACAAACGCGTGGACGACGTCAGCGACTTCTTCACCGCCGGCGGCAAGATGCCCTGGTGGCTGTCCGGCATCTCGCACCACATGTCGGGCTACAGCGCGGTGATGTTCACGGGTTACGCGGGCATCGCCTACACGTACGGCGTGACGTCCTTCGTCACCTGGTCCTTCCCGATCGCCCTGGGCATCGCCATCGGCTCGAAGCTGTTCGCGCCGCGCATCAACCGGCTGCGCTCCCGGCTCCATGTGGCCTCGCCGCTCGAGTACCTGAAGAACCGGTACGACCTGAAGACCCAGCAGGCGCTGGCCTGGTCCGGCATGCTGCTGAAGATCGTCGACGTGGGCGCCAAGTGGGCCGCGATCGCGACCCTGTTGTCCGTCTTCACCGGCGTCACGCTCAACCAGGGCATCCTCATCACCGGCGCCATCACGGCCGTCTACTGCACGATCGGCGGCCTGTGGGCGGACGCGCTGACCGAACTCGGCCAGTTCGTCATCCAGTTGCTGGCCGGCATCTCCATGTTCGTGGCGGTCGTACTCAAGCTGAACGACAAGGGCATCGGCTTCTTCGGCGCCTGGGACGAGCCCGCCCTGCACGGTCACGGCAAACCGCTGGTCGGCCCGTACGGGACGGTCTTCCTGCTCGCCTTCCTCTTCATCAAGCTCTTCGAGTACAACGGCGGCATGCTCAACCAGGCCCAGCGCTACATGGCCACCACCAGCCCGCGGGCCGCCGAGCGCTCGGCACGCCTGTCGGCGGCGCTGTGGCTCGTCTGGCCGGTGATCCTCTTCTTCCCCATGTGGATGTCGCCGCTGCTGGTGCACGCGCAGAAGCCGGACGGCTCCGACTCCTACGGCCTGATGACCGAACAGCTGCTGCCGCACGGCCTGTTGGGCCTGGTCATCGTCGGCTTCTTCTCGCACACGATGGCCATGTGCTCCTCCGACGCCAACGCCATCGCGGCGGTCTTCACCCGCGACGCGGCGCCGGTCTTCTCCAGGCGGGCCCGGGAGTGGAACCAGCGCTCCGGCCTGATCGCGGCCCGTGTCACCACGGTCGTCTTCCTCGGCCTGTCCATGGCGGTGGCGACCCAGGTCAACTCCCCCGCCTTCAAGGACATCATCACCGTCGTCATCAAGTGGGTCGCCGGCCTCATGGGCCCGATCGCCATCCCGATGATGCTGGGCCTGCTGCGCCCGTTCCGCCGCTCCGGCCCGACGGCGGCGCTGACCAGCTGGTCGATGGGTCTGCTGGCCTTCTGGCTGGTGAACTACCCGATCAACTGGAGCGTCGACGGCGGCGTCCCGCTCCAGTACCAGGTCTCGATCCCGCTGGCCGTCTCCCTCGTCCTGTACATCCTCATCGGCTACCTGAAGCCGGAGGACACCCCGGAGCGGCTCGCGGTCATCGAGCGGATCAACACGGACGACGACGACAGCGCGGCGGTCGCCCTGCCGACCCCGGCGGGCGACGTGGAGGACGTCGTGGGCAGGACGCCGGTGAAGGACTGACACAGCAGCGCGTACGGGACAGGGGCGGCCACCGGCATCAGCCGGGGCCGCCCCTGTCCCGTACGCGCTTCGGTCATCCCCGCGGATACCGGGCCAGCCACCCGGGCGCCGAACCCGCCGGTCCGTGCAGGGCCGGCCCCTGTGTCATCTCCATGGCGAAGTCGTCGGCCAGTTCCAGCACCGTCGGCCGCCCCTCCAGCTCGGCGAGCCAGGCCGGCGGCAGGGCGGTCTCCCCGTGCAGCGCCCCGAGCAGCCCGCCGGTCAGCGCGGCCGTCGCCCCCGAGGGCCCGTCCTGGTTCACGGCCAGACACAGGCCGTGCCGTACGTCCTCCCCCACCAGCGCGCAGTACACGGCCGCCGCCAGCACACCCTCCGCCGTACCGTCACCGGCCAGCTCGGCGACCCGCAGCGGCGTGGGCATCCCCTGCCGTACGGCGCCCAGCGCGTGCTGGAGCGCGTCCGACACCGACTGGTGCCCCGGCCGCGCGGCGAGCAGCCCCAGCGCCCGCTGCACCGCGCCGTCGAGGGTCTCGCCGCGCGCAAGGCCGTGCACGATCACGGCGTACGCGCCCGCCGAGAGGTAGGCCATCGGATGCCCGTGGGTCTGCGCGGCGCATTCCACCGCCAGCTGTACGACCAGCTGCGGCTCCCACCCCACCAGCAGCCCGAAGGGCGCGGAACGGGCGGCCGCCTCGGGACCGACCTCACCGGTGTTCTTGGGCAGGTCCAGCGTCCCCATGGTCTCGTCGCCGAGCCCGAGCAGCAGCGCACGCGCCGGATCCCGGCGGGCGTACAGCCACTCCTCGCGGGCCAGCCAGCCGTCGTCCTTGCGCCGCTCGTCGGGCCCCCAGTCCCGCTGGGTGGCCGCCCAGCGCAGATAGGCCCGGTGCAGATCGGTGGGCGGATGCCAGGCGCCGGTGTCCCGCCGTACCTGGGCCCGTATCAGCCCGTCGACGGTGAACAGGGTCAGCTGCGTGAGATGCGTGACGGCCCCGCGGCGCCCGTACCCGACCCCGAGATCGACGATCCCCTCGGCGCCGTAGGCCTCCCGGATCCCGTCCAGGTCCATCCCGTCGACGGGCGCCCCGAACGCGTCCCCGACGGCCGCCCCGAGCAGGGTCCCGCGCACCCGACTACGAAAATCCTGCTGCTCCACCCGGCCCCAGACGGCCCCGGTCGTCACACTCACCTAGACCTCCCCAGTGGCACCGAGCGACGCACGACAGCTCAGCACTGTAATCGAACGGGAACGGTCGGTTTAGGGGGTGATCTGATATGCGGGGTGTGGGGGGAGTGGTCCCGAGAGCCGGTTATGAGCCATACCAGGTGACATTGCAGACGTAGACGCATTCATGGCGTGGTACGGCCGGAAAGCTGATGAAACCCCGTCCGCCGAGGAGGTCGAATTCACGCAGGCCACCCTCTCTGTCCAGGGGCCTGCCGACCTTCACGGAGTCGTGGCCCAACGCGGCCGACTCGGTGGCGAGTCGCTCCATCTCCGCCACGACTCCGACGGGCAGGCCGTCCGTGACGTACTCGGCGCTGGGGTTGTAGTCCCAAGCCCAGTCGGTCACAGTCCCGCCTCTGCCTCGGCCGCCTCCCGGATGGCGCGGATCTCGGCGATGGCCTCCACGGGATCCTGCTTCCCCGCGTCCACGATGCGCTCCAACTCCCGTAGTCGGGCGGCGCGTTCCGGATGCCGCTCGATCGACACGAAGACGGCCCACGAGTGAACGAAAGCTCGCAAGGGGGCGAGGCTCTGCGTCTGCTGGGCGTTCGTGGTGGCCTCGAAGAGGTGCTGGGTGAGGGCTGGGATCCGGCTGGGAGCGATCCGCATGACGGCCGCCCGTAGCGCGTCCGGGGTTGCTTCGGGCATGGGGATCAGCGGTCCGTACGGGCCGTCGGTCTGGGCGCTCACAGGGACCTCCGGTGCGGGTGGCTCGGTCCTCGTACGGTATCGGCGCAGTCGGTGGCGCGGCGCCCTGGCAGCACTTGTCACTGAGCTCACTTCCGGGTTCGCTAAGCCGCCGCACCGGGCAGCCAGGATGGACGGCATTCACGGCACCTGCCAGGCAGCGACGAGCGGAAGGCCCGGTCGCAGCCGTCGCAGTTCTGGAGCGGGTCGGGGCGGCTGGGCTCGGGGTCCGGCTCGAAGCGTGGCGGCAAAAGGGCCGTGAGTTCGCTGAATGTCCTCGGGCGCCACTCCGCGCTCCAGCCATGCGACCACGGCGGGCGCCAGGCGGTGTACGTCGCGTTCGGCCAGGTGTAGGCGCGGATCTCGGGTCCGGAGACCTGCCAGGACGTTGCGAGCGGTGGGATGGGCGGGCAGCGGTACGGATGGCGCCGGGGCGGGTTGTTCCGGCTCCTTGGGGTCCGGAGCCGGTTCGCGGCGAAGCATATGGACGGACGCACCGGCCATGCGCGTCCGCGGCTTGTTGTACGACGTCGTGCGCGTCACGATCCGTCCCGAAGGCAGGCGCTCCTTGGTGCGGGACAGATAGCCGTACGCCTCCAACTCCCGCAGAGCGGAGGCGATACGCGTCTCGCCCTCGGGGAACTTCGCGGCGAGGACCTTGATGCCGACGAGGCTTCCGGTCGGGAGCGACTGGATGTGCACGGCGAGGCCGATGGCCGTCAGGGACAGCTCGGCATGCTGCGCCAGATGGTTTCCGACGACGGTGAACTCTTGATCGTGGTGTTCGTCCACGTGGGCAACTCCCAGGCCGGAACGGTCGGGTCGGGGGTGCGTGGGCGCGCTAAGGTGCTGCTCAGTCATCGGGAAGGCCTTTTCTTCCTGGGTGATCAGGCCCTCGTACGGGATGGCAGTCCCGGCGGGGGCCGTTTCGTGTCTGCGGTTCGCTGTCGGAACCAACGCTGCCCGATCAACTCACCGACGCGCCAGCGCGATCGATCGCGATCACCCGACCGAGTGATGCGCGTGATCAGTGGTGCGGTGAGTGACGGGCCGGGTGGGGCGGGTTTGGTTCTTTCCCCCGGTTCTTTGTCTTTGGCGTCGGGCGCGGCCGGGTCACCGGGGCACCCGATCCGGTGCCACCTCCGCCCAGACCGTCTTCCCGCCCGCCGGGGCCTCCTCCACGCCCCAACGGTCCGCGTACGCCGCGACGATGCGCAGTCCGCGTCCCGATTCGGCCTCGTCGCTCACTGGGGCGTGGACCTGCGGGATCCGGTCGCCCCTGGCGTCGGTCACCTCGATACGGAGGGTGCCGGGATCGGCGTAGACCTTGAGCCTCAGCCGGAAGTCGCGGCCGGGGACACGTCCGTGGAGCACGGCGTTGGACGCCAGCTCGGCGACGATCTGTGCGGCGGCTTCGAAGGGCACGCCCCAGGCCGCGAGTTGGCGCTCGGTGTGCTGGCGCGCCCGTCGAGCACCTCTTCGATCGGCGGCCAGCAGAACCGTGAAGTAGTGCGCGGGGGCGGTGATCTGGGGGACGGTTTCCTGATTCACGTCACCCAGCGTGGTCGTTCGTATCTACCCTGAACAGCAGTGACTCCGGTACGGAGCGGGACTGTCCGGGTGCGGGGCGGAGCCGTACGGCTCGTCCGTGAGGAGGGTGGAGAGGGTGGAGGACGAGGAAGCGGCGGCGGTACTCAAGACGGTCGGGCGGCAGATCAAGATGTGGCGCGAGGCCGCCGGGATGACCCAGCCCGAGCTGGGGGAGGCGATCGGGTACGGCGGGGAGATGGTGTCGTCCGTGGAGCGGGGGCGGCGGAGTCCCAAGCCGGACTTCCTCGACAAGGCGGATGAGACGCTCGGCGCGGGCGGGAAGATCTCCGCGATGAAGAAGGACCTGGAGGAGGCCCGTTACCCCAAGAAGGTGCGGGATCTGGCGAAGCTGGAGGACGAGGCCGTCGAGCTCGGGGCCTACGCCAACCACAACATGCACGGCCTGCTCCAGACCCCGGAGTACGCACGAGCGCTGTTCGCGATCCGGCAGCCCGCCTACACCGAGGAGGAGATCGACCGCCAGGTCTCCGCGCGCATGGCACGACAGCGCGTCTTCGATCGGCTGCCCGCCCCGCTGCTCACCTTCGTCCAGGAAGAGGTGACGCTACGGCGGCCCCTCGGGGGCAGAATGGTGCTGCGACACCAGCTCGAACACCTGTTGGAGATCGGCACGTTGAGGCACGTCAGGATCCAGGTGATGCCTACGAGTTGTGAGGACCACGCGGGTATGGGCGGGTCACTGCAGCTGTTGAAACTCCGGGACGGCAAGACGCTAGGGCACTCGGAGGGACAACTCCACAGCCGTGTGATCAGTGATCCCCGGGAAGTTCAGATCCTGGAGATGCGCTATGGAATGATCCGGTCGCAGGCCCTGACGCCACGCGAGTCGCTGGCCTTCATCGAGAAAGTCCTGGGAGAAGAAGAGACATGAGCGCCGCCCTGGAGTGGTTCAAGAGCAGCTACAGCAGCAATGACGGCCCCGAATGCGTCGAGGTCGCCATATCCCCCGCCGACCGGACCCCCACCGTCCACGTCCGCGACTCCAAGGACAAGGACGGCGCCCAACTGGCCTTCACGAACCTTTCGTGGGCGGCCTTCGTAGGGGGGCCTATTCCGCGTAGCGCGCCTGCATCGCGTCCCGGGCCTCGACGACACGGGCCAGTCGCGGAGCGAGGCTGCTCTGGTCGATGCCGGGGCAGCGGGCCAGGAGTGTGAGCAGCATTGCCAGATCGGCCAGCTCGTCCCAGCGGTGGTCCAGCGCGAGACCTTCGGCGAGCATCGCGTCCGCCGTGGACCAGTCGGCCAGCGCGCAGTAGGTCAGCACGAGGTCGAACCTGTTTTCCGCATCCGCATCCGCATCCGTCCTTGCCTGCCGCACCTCGCGCCAGAACCGCTCGGCTTCGTCCAGGCGCCCAGTCACCCCGACGGTCAAGGCCAGGGCCAGTCCCCCCTGTTCGGGATCGCTCCGATACACCCGATCGGCGATTTCACCGGCTCGCTCCCAGTGGCCGGTCATAGCATCCACGAGCCAGCACAGGGGCAGAGAGCCGGATTCGGCGTCGGCTTCCGCTTCCGCGCGCAGTTCCTCCGACAGCTGCCGTGCCTCGTCCAGCTGCCCGCGCCAGAGATGGATCTGCACGATGAGCCCGGTCGCCTGGGCTGCTTCCTCGTCCCGTTCGACGCACTCTCTCAGATCCTGGAGCGCTGGGGAGAGCCGTCCCAGAGCAATGGCTGCCACCGCTCTGGACAAGAAGAAAGGAGTTGCGTCCGGCCCCAGGATCAGAAGTCGGTCGAAGTCGTGAAGTGCGTCGAGGTACCGGCCCGAACCCAGCCGGGAGAGGCCCCTGAGCTCCAGAAGTTGCGTGTCCTCGGAGTCGGGGTCCAGGAACTGATCGAGCAGGGCGAGCAACTCGTCGGCCCTGCCGAGTGAGTGCAGGATCGGGATCTTGGACATGACGATCTCCCGGAAGCCGGGCCTGCGTTCCAGGACGCGGTCGAAGTCAAGCAGTGCCTCTTCGTCACGGCCCGCTTCCGCATAGGCGATGCCCCGCTGCGCCAAGGCGCCCCAACCTGTTTCGTCGCCCCCCACCGCCCGGTCCAGATCAGCGAACATTCCCTCCTCGTCGCCCAGTTCACCGCGCAGAGAAGCCCGCTGCAACAGGGCCCAGGTGTATTCGGGCGCCAACTCGATCGCCCGGTCGAAGGCCGCACCGGCTTCGTCGAGACGGTTGAGCTGCACCAGGGCCATCCCTCGGCCGGCATGCGCGGACGCATAGTCGGGGGCGAGTGTGCAGGCACGTCCGAGTTCCTCGACCGCCTCCTCGTAGCGGCGCACCAGTCGGTACGCGTCCCCTCGCTCGGAGGCGACCCAGGCGACGTCCGGCGCGAGCTCCACAGCCCGGTCCAGGTCGGCGAAGGAGTCATCACCCCTGTCCAGGCTCCTGTACACCTCAGCGCGGTGGACGAGCGCCCACAGGTACCCGCCGTCGATCTCCAGCGCCCGGTCGAAGTCGGCGAGTGCTCCGTTCTCATCCCCCAGGGCGTGCCTGCTGTAGGCCCGGTTCGCCCATGCCGTCCGGTCCGTCGGATCAAGGGAGAGGGCGTGATCAAAAAGCGCAAGGGCTTCTTCGTTCCGTCCCAGCATCTGCAACGCCTCACCTCGCTCCGCGATGATCCACACGGTGTCGGGCCTCAGTTCATCGGCACGTTCCAGATCAGCCAGGGCGGCCACGTGATCCCTCAACTTGGCGTGCGTGACCCCACGTCCGTAGTGCGCCCGCGCCGATGTCGGGTCCAGCGCGACGGCCCGCTCGCATTCGACCAACGCACGGTCGAACTCCCCCGCCTGCCTCAACTCCCGACCCCGCACACTGTGCGCCTCAGCCCGTGCGGGCGCCTCGAGTCCCGCCTTGTCGAGCAACAGCCCGAGCGCCGGAAGAACGGTGTCCGACTCGTCCGAGAGCACCGCGAGAAGGTCCCGTCCCCACGTACGCACCTCCTCCGCATCCGTGTGTTCCCCCGCGTCGTGCAGCGCCTGCGCACAGGCCCGCGCCGCCACCGTGCCGGCCCGGCATGCCTCAACGACGTCCCCGAGCACCTGCTTCAGGCCGGCCCGTGGCCCGGCACACAGCACGTGGTACGACTCCTCCGCCCGCAGCTCCCGCCATGTCTGGTCGTACCAGAGTGAGTCCGGCACCAGTCCGTGCTCCGCCTCCGCCCGCCACCGCCCATAGGCTTCCGCGAGCCGCGCGTGCCGTTCCGCCCACGTCCGCGGCGACCGCTTCCGTTGCAGCCGGAGCATCGCGGTCCGCACCACGTCGTGATAGCGGACCCGCCCCGCCCGTTCACTGACGAACGGCAGCCCGCGCAGCCACGCGTACGAGTCCCGCACATCACCATCGACCACCGCGCGGAACACGTCCTCGTCGAGATGGCGCGGAAACGAGCACGCCATGGCCGCCTCGCGGCGCCCGGGATCCCGCTCCCACCGCAGGAAGCGGTCGACGGCCGTGGCAGCGGGGTCCTCCATCGCGCCGGGTTCGTCACCCGGGTGCTCCGCGAGGGTGGAGACCAGTACCGGCAGGCAGTCCGACAGCCGCAGCACATCGCGCACCAGCCGCTCGTCCACCACGCCTCTGGCGGCCAGGAGTTGGCGGGCCTCGGACTCGGTGAAGGGTTCGAGCGCGAACTCCCTCACGAAGCCCGCGTAGTCCCCCCACCGGGCCGGGTCGGGGCCGTACTGGCCGGCCAGGCCGACGACCACGTTCCCCGGGAGGGTGCCGTACCGGTCGGACGTGATCACGTCCAGCAGCCAGGCGTCCAGGAACGGTGACGTGCGCTCGTAAGTGTCGAAGAACAGGGTGATCCACGGCCGCTGCTCGGCGACCCGGTTCAGCTCCTCGACGAACGCGGGTGTCAGGACCCGTAGCGGCTCGAGAACCAGCTGCACGTCTTCGTGACTGCGGAAGCGCGCGGTGAGCGCTGCCCGCATCTTGTCTGCTCCGAGGGCCACTTGGGCCGGATCCATCGCTCCCGTGAAGGCCCCCACCCCTGGCACCATGCCGAGACCGACGAGGCCGGCCTGCGTTATCACCAGGCTGGCAGGTGTCGGGGTGGGAGTATCCGGCGCGGACCCAGGTGCGGCGGACGCCGTCTCCGCCTCATGGCGCCGCTGACGATACGTGGCCAACAGCTTGTCCAGGGCCTTGAGTTCCACTCCCTGACGAGCGAACTGCGCGCTGATGGCCTCCATCGCCTCCGGCACGCTGCTCACGGCCTCGTCCGTCGTCGCGGTGATCGCCCCGCGCCCGGCCGCGATCGCCTCCAACTCCCTTAGCAGAGACGACTTTCCGACCCCAGCGGTGCCGTGGACGTGGAAGACGAAACTGTGCCGCTCGTCCTCCGGCGGAACGTCGAAGTTCCCCCTGAACCGGTCGATCTCGGCGCGTCGGCCGACAAAGCCCGCACGCTTCCGCCGTCCGATCAGCTCCTGCATCGAGGGCCGCGTCGGCCTCATCCGCCCACCCCCGTAAGCCGGTGTCTTTCAAGTCTGGCAGAGGAGACCGGCCGTCTGCGATCTGGCTCAATCGGCCCAGCCACGCTGATCAGCCGGGCAAGATTGCTGTCATGTCCACCAACACACCCCCCAATGCCCGTGCCGTCCATGTCACCGCCACCCTCCTCACCGCGAGCGTGGCCCTCTACATCGCCCTCGTAGCCTTCGGCAACATCACCGACTTCGGGACCAACCAGGCGTTCGTGCAGCACGTCCTGGCCATGGACACCACGTTCAAGGACGACGACCTGATGTGGCGGGCCATCACCAACACCGGTGTGCAGAACGCCGCTTACGTCCTCATCATCGTCTGGGAGACCCTCGCCGCCCTCGTCCTGATCTACGGCACCTGGCTCTGGATCCGGCGTGATCTCGCCCGTGCGCGCAGTGTCTCCACGTACGGCCTGCTCATGCTTCTGCTGCTCTTCGGCGCCGGGTTCATCGCGATCGGCGGGGAGTGGTTCTCGATGTGGCAGTCGAAGACCTGGAACGGGCTGGACGCCGCGCTCAGGGTGTTCGTGTTCGCCGGGGTCTCGCTGCTGGTGGTCCAACTGCCTTTCGGGCGCAGCACCGAGCCCGCGGACGACTAGCGCAGGACCGTCCGCTTCCAGAGGGCCGTCGCTTCTTCGGCGGCCCCGGGGGCGACGAGCAGCAACGGCGTGTCGTACGGCGGGAGTTCGGGGATCGCCACCGCTCCCGCCTCCGTCGCGATCAGGAGCGGCGGGAGCGCGTCCACCGGGTGGAACTCGCCGATCGCCGCGGCCGTCGCCCGGCCGGCCGCGACCTGGACAAGGGACAGGGCCGTGGAGCCCATGACCCGTACCGTGCAGTGGCGGGCGGCGAGTTCGCGCAGCAGGTCGTCCAGGCCGGGCCAGTGGGCGTGGGCGGCCCACTCGGTGAGGAAGGCGTGGCCGGTGAGCGTGTCGTGGGCCGCCGCGCGGATCGGGCGGCCGTCGAGACGCGCGCCGCCGCCCTTGACCGCGCTGAAGATCTCCCCGCGCCACGGGTCGGCCACCACACCCAGCAGCGGCCTGCCCTCCGGGGTCGCCAGGCCCAGCGAGAACGAGCACCAACCGATGCCGTGCGCGTAGTTCGTCGTACCGTCCACCGGGTCGATCACCCAGTGCGGGGCGCCGGCCGCGCCCTCGTGAACGCCGTACTCCTCGCCCTCGATTCCGTACTCCGGGAACTCGCGCCGCAGCACGTCCCGGACATACGACTCCACCGCCTCGTCCGTGGCCGTCACGATGTCGGCCGGGCCGGCCTTCTCCCGGACGTCGCTGGTGTCCTCCGTGGCGCGCGGGCGGCGGATCCGCTCCGCGGCCCAGTCGGCCAGCTCGACGGCGAGGGCCAGTTCGCGGTCCATCAGCCGACCACCACGACCGTCGTGCCCTGCGACCCGAAGGTCCACAGGGCCGAGCCGTCCGCCGACTTCATCCGGATACCGCCGGTGGACGTCCCGGAGGCGGGCGGCGGCGAGGAGCCGTCGACCGCGTTGGAGAAGGCGATGTTGACGCCGGACCGGACGGCGAAGTACGCAATGTGCTCGACCTTCACCCCGTCCGAGCCGGTGATCGGACCCTGCGTGCGCGCGCCGATCGTGTAGGAGCCGGGGACCGGGTTCACCGTCCCGGGCCACACGGCGAAGGTGCGGCGGGCCGCGCCACTCGCGTCGACCAGCCACACCGTCTTCTGCGGGACCGAGTAGACGATACGGCGGCCGCTGCCGGTGTTTCCCGGCACCGCGGCGGGCGCCTTCGTCTTCGTCGGCGTCGGCTGCGCGGACGCCGAGGCGCTCGCCCGGGCGGCGACCACGTGCGGCTTGGTTCCCTTGTCGGCCTGCACGGCCAGGACGGCGACAGCGGCGATCGCTCCCACCGTGAGACCGGTCACCCAGACCTTCGGGGCTGGCACGGCTCGCAACTCCTCGGTTACAGGACCCCCGGCACCCGTCGGAACGGGGGTCCGATCATCGTACTCACTCCAGCACGGGCAGAAGTTCGGGCAGATGCCCGTCCGAGGCCCGGGCCGAGCGCTGCCGCTCCTCCGGGACCTCTCCGTACAGAGTGGTGCGGGGCTTGGCGGGCCGTCCGGCCGCCTCGGCGACCGCGATCAGGTCCTTGACCGACTTGTACGAGCCGTAGGAGGAGCCCGCCATACGGGAGATCGTCTCCTCCATGAGCGTGCCGCCGAGGTCGTTGGCGCCGGAGCGGAGCATCTCGGCCGCGCCCTCCGTGCCGAGCTTGACCCAGCTGGTCTGGATGTTGGGGATGTGCGGGTGGAGCAGGAGGCGGGCCATGGCGGTGACCGCGCGGTTGTCCCGCATCGTGGGACCGGGGCGTGAGATGCCCGCGAGGTAGACCGGTGCGTTGGTGTGGATGAAGGGGAGTGTCACGAACTCGGTGATGCCACCGGTCTGCCGCTGGATACGGGCCAGGGTGCGCAGATGGCCGAGCCAGTGCCGGGGCTGGTCGACATGGCCGTACATCATCGTCGAGGTCGACGGGATTCCGACCTCGTGCGCCGTCGTGATCACCTCGATCCAGGTCGCCGTCGGCAGCTTGCCCTTGGTGAGGACCCAGCGGACCTCGTCGTCGAGGATCTCGGCGGCGGTGCCGGGGATGGAGTCCAGGCCGGCCTCCTTGGCGGCGATCAGCCACTCCCGGATCGACAGGCCGGTGCGGGTCGCGCCGTTGACGACCTCCATGGGCGAGAAGGCGTGCACGTGCATCCCGGGGACGCGTTCCTTCACCGCCTTCGCGATGTCGAAGTAGGCGGTGCCCGGCAGATCGGGGTGGATCCCGCCCTGCATGCAGACCTCCACCGCGCCGACGTCCCAGGCCTGCTGGGCCCGGTCCGCGACCTGGTCCAGGGAGAGGGTGTAGGCGTCTGCGTCCGTCCTCCGCTGCGCGAAGGCGCAGAAGCGGCAGCCGGTGTAGCAGACGTTGGTGAAGTTGATGTTCCGGGTGACGATGTACGTCACCTCGTCGCCGACCGCCGCCCTGCGCACGTCGTCGGCGATGCGCGTCAGCGCGTCCAGCGCGGGCCCGTCGGCGTGCAGCAGCGCCAGCGCCTCGGCGTCCGTGAGCTTCGTCGGGTCGTCGGCCGCGGTCGCGAGCGCCGCTCTCACGTCGGTGTCGATCCGCTCCGGGACCATGCCGGGCGCGGCGGCCTCCCGCAGCTCGGCCCAGTCGCCGTACACCTCGTCGAAGTCGTCGCGGCGGTCGGACGTACGCCCCTCGGTGTCGATGGCGGAGTGCAGGTCCGTCCGCCCGGAGGCGACGAAGACCTCGTCGGGCTCCTGCCACGCGTGCCCCTCGACCGGCGCGTCGGGACGCGCGAGCCCGGTCTCCGGATCCACCAGCGCCCGTACGTGCGGAAGCAGCCGCGGGTCCAGCCACGGCTCGCCGCGCCGCACGAACTCCGGGTACACGCAGAGACGTTCCCGCAGCTCGAACCCGGCCGCCGCGGAGCGCTCGGTGAGCTCCTCGATCTGCGGCCAGGGGCGTTCGGGGTTGACGTGGTCGATGGTCAGCGGGGAGACCCCGCCCCAGTCGTCGATACCGGCGCCGATCAGCCGCTCGTACTCGCCGGCGACGAGGTTGGGCGGCGCCTGGATGTTTGCGGCGGGCCCCATGATGAGCCGGGCCACGGCCACCGCGGCCACCAGCTCGTCCAGTTCCGCGTCGGGCATGCCGCGCATCGCGGTGTCCGGCTTGGCGCGGAAGTTCTGGATGATCAGTTCCTGGATGCCGTGGTACGCCCGGGAGATCTTCCGGAGCGCGAACAGCGACTCGGCGCGCTCCTCGTAGGTCTCGCCGATGCCTATGAGAAGGCCGGAGGTGAAGGGGACGGAGGAGCGGCCGGCGTCCTCGAGGACGCGGAGGCGGACGGCGGGCTCCTTGTCGGGAGAGCCGTAGTGCGGACCACCCGGCTCGGACCACAGCCGCGTCGCCGTGGTCTCCAGCATCATGCCCATGCTCGGGGCGACGGGCTTCAGCCGCTGGAAGTCCGTCCAGGACATCACACCCGGGTTGAGGTGGGGCAGCAGGCCCGTCTCCTCCAGGATCCGGATGGAGACGGCCCGGACATACGCGATCGTGTCGTCGTAACCATGCGCGTCGAGCCACTCCCGCGCCTCCGGCCAGCGCTCCTCCGGCTTGTCGCCGAGGGTGATGAGGGCTTCCTTGCAACCGAGGGCGGCACCCTTGCGAGCGATGTCCAGGACCTCGTCCGGCGACATGAACATCCCGTGCCCGGCGCGGCGGAGCTTGCCGGGGACGGTGACGAAGGTGCAGTAGTGGCACTTGTCCCGGCACAGCCGGGTGAGGGGTATGAAGACGCTCTTCGAGTACGTGATGACGCCGGGGCGGCCCGACTGCTCGAGGCCGGCGTCACGCACCCGGGCGGCGCTCGCGGCGAGGTCGGTCAGGGCCTCGCCGCGGGCCTGGAGGAGGACGGCGGCCTCGGAGACGTCGAGGGCGACGCCGTCACGGGCGCGTTTGAGGGCGCGACGCATGGAGTTCTCGGTGGGGCCGGTGCCACGAGGGCCGTCGGAGGAGCCGGTTCCGGAGGTCGCGGAAGTCGTCATTCTTTGAGCATACGTTCGGCTTGATCAGGCCAAAGAGGTGCCGCCTCATCCACCGGGACGGCGCTCGTTACACGGTGTCACTGGAACTGGCCGTACTCGTCGAGTACCCGCAGGACCTCCGCCTCCCCCGCCGGCGGCAGCTGGACCACGACCTCCTCGATGCCGAGGTCGGCGTAGTGCGCGAGCTTGCCGGGGCTGGGGAAGACTGCGTACGGGACGATCTGGAGGGCCGAGGGGTCGCGGCCCGCGTCGGCCCATGCGGTGCGCAGTACCGGCAGCGACTCCGTGAGCCCGCGCCCGCCGATCGGCATCCAGCCGTCGGCGTACTCGCTGATGTGGGCGAAGAGCTTGGGCCCGGCGGCCCCGCCGAGGAGGGTGCGCGGGCCGACCACCGGTCCCCGCGGCTTCTGTACGGGCTTGGGATAGGCGGAGGAGGCCCGGACACTCCCGAACTCCCCCTCGTAGGCCGTCGGTTCCTCGCTCCACAGCGCGCGCATGAGAGCCATCCGGTCCCGCACCAGCTCGCGCCTCGACCGCCACTCGACGCCGTGATCGGCGGCCTCTTCGACATTCCAGCCGAAGCCGAGCCCGAGGGTGAAACGGCCGCCGGAGAGATGATCCAGGGTCGCGATCTGCTTGGCGAGGTCGATCGGGTCGTGCTGGGCGACCAGCGTGATGCCGGTGCCGAGCCCGAGCCGCTCGGTGACGGCCGCGGCCTGGCCGAGCGCGACGAAGGGGTCGAGGGTACGGCCGTATTCCGGCGGCAGCTCACCACCTGCCGGGTACGGGGTGGTGCGCTCCGTCGGGATGTGGGTGTGCTCGGGCAGGTACAGCCCGGCGAATCCCCGCTGCTCCAGTTCGCGGGCGAGCCGGACGGGGGCGATGGTCTCGTCGGTGAGGAAGATCGTGACGGCGATTCGCATGCCCCATCTGTACCGGTCGCGGATACATATGTCGATACCGACCGGTCGGCATCACATTCACACCGGAGGCTTCACATCGGGGGTGGGGCGCTTACGTTGGGAAGCGTGAGCTTCGCGGCGGCGGACGGCCATGAGCCGGAGCGGGAGCGGGAGCAGGAGACGCGGACGGTACGCGGCACCCTGCCCGCGGGATCCCCGGACTTCGTGTACGTACCGGTCGAAGTCCCCTCGGGCGTACGCGAGATCAAGGTCGCGTACACCTACGACCGGCCGGCCGTCCCGGCCGGCACCCAGGGCAACGCCCTCGACATCGGCATCTTCGACGAACGCGGCACCAACCTGGGCGGCCGCGGCTTCCGGGGCTGGTCGGGCGGCGCCCGCACGGAGTTCTTCGTCCGCGCGGACGAGGCGACGCCGGGGTATGTGCCGGGACCGGTCCGGGAGGGCACGTGGTCGGTCGCGCTGGGCCCGTACACGGTGGCGCCGCAGGGTCTGTCGTACGAACTCACGATCACGCTGACGTACGGGGAGCCCGGCGAGACGCCGAGGCCGGTGTATCCGCCGGCCCGCGCGAAGGGCAGGGGCCGCGCCTGGTACCGGGGCGACTGCCACCTCCACTCCTGGTACTCGGACGGCCACCGCACACCGGCCGAGATCGCGGCCCTGGCCCGCGCGGCCGGCCTCGACTTCATCAACACGTCGGACCACAACACGCACACCTCGCACCCCCATTGGGCCACGGAGGCGGGCGACGACCTGCTGATCCTGCTGGGCGAGGAGGTCACGACGAGGAACGGCCACGTAGTGGCCCTGGGCACGGACCCGGGGACCTTCGTCGACTGGCGCTACCGGGCCCGGGACAACCGCTTCACCGAGTACGCCCGCCGGATCCACCGCGCCGGCGGTCTCGTCGTACCCGCCCATCCGCACGCCACCTGCATCGGCTGCGGCTGGAAGTTCGGCTTCGGCGAGGCGGACGCGGTGGAGGTGTGGAACGGGCCCTGGACGCCCGACGACGAGGTGACGCTGGCGGAGTGGGAGAACACCCTGGTGGCGGCGGTCCGGGACAACCGCGGGTGGCTCCCGGCGATGGGCAACAGCGACGCGCACCGGGACCCGGACGTGGTCGGCCTGCCCCAGACGGTGGTCCTGGCCGACGACCTGACCCGGGAGGCGATCCGGGCCGGCATCCGGGCCGGGCGCTCGTACATCGCGGAGTCGAAGAACGTGACCATGACTTTCACGGCTACGGGGGCGCGCGGCGAACACGCCGGGATCGGGGGGCGGTTGGAGGTGCCCGAGGACAGCCGGGTGACGGTCCGCCTGGAGGTGTCGGGCGCCCCGCGCTGCACGGCCCGCATCGTCACGGACCAGGGCGTGCAGCTCACGAGCGAGGTGCTGCCGGTGTCGGGGGCGGGGGTGGTGGAGTGGCGGACGACTCCGGCTTACGCGGCGTACGTACGGGCTGAGCTGCGCCACGAGACGGCGGCGGGGCCCCTGCCGGGAGCGATGGCGGGCTTCACCAACCCGATCTTCCTGGGTCGCTGACCCACGAGTGTCCGCCGCGTATCGTCCAGCCATGGACGCCACCGCTTCGCCCCGTGTCCTCGTCATCGGGCTTGATCCGTACCGGGTGCCCGGGCCGTGGGATCCCGAGCCGGCACTCGGACGACCAGGCCGAGCTCCTGGAACAGGTGATCAACCTGATCCGCCGCCGCGCGTTGGCTCAGGTGACCTTGACGACCAGAGGTCGGTGACCGAGCCTCAGTCGAGCGATCGAACCAGCCTGGATCGACGGGAGGTCTTCGGTTGCAGGTCATCGCGCATGACCTTCTGCAGAGTCTCCAAGTCTCGGAAGAACGGCCCTCTCACCTCGTCGTACTCCGTCGATTCCGGACGGAGGGAGTGCGCGGCGAGGAGATCCCGCATGACCTGGAGCTGCCCGTAGACCGGCAGAGCGGCCTGATAGACGTGATCCGGTGAAACAATGCCCAACTCCCGCAGCAGGGCTTTGGCGTTGCTGTCCTGGGGGTCGTTGTGGAAGGCGTCGTGCACCCCGTCCCGCCGGGCATCGTCTGGCTGCCCACCGAACGCGGCGCGGATCATGCGGCTGTGCGTCTGCGCCAGGGACGTCAGGAAACGCGCATACACAACCCGCTTCGTCTCGTTCCAGTACCGGTCCTGCTCCCTGCGCGACCGCACGAGGTCCGTGACGAGCGTCGTGGCGACGCCGAAAACCGCCCCGACGACCGCAACTGCGAGAGTCCCCAACTCCATTCCCGCAGCGTACGGTTACTCACCCGTGAGGACACTGATCATGCGGAGATCCGCTGATCGAGGACTGGCGAGCGAGGGAGCTTGAGTCTCCAGTAGGGGGAGACGTAAGGGTGGGGGCATGGACGGTGACGCGCTCTACTCGATCGGTGAACTGGCTCGGCGGACCGGGCTGAGTGTCAAGACCATTCGGTTCTACTCCGATCGCGGAATCGTGGCGCCGACCGATCGCACCCCGACCGGCTACCGCCGCTACGGCATCGAGGCGGTCGTACGGCTGGATTTCGTGCGCACGTTGCGCGACCTGGGACTGGGCCTCCCCACGATCCGGAAGGTCGTGGACCAGGAGCTCTCGCTCGCCGAGGTCGCGGCAGCGCACGCCGAAGCGCTGGCCGTGCAGATCCGCACCCTGCGGCTGCGGCGTGCGGTGCTGACCGCGGTGGCCGAGCGCGGGGCCACCCCTGAGGAGACGGATCTCATGCACGGACTGGCCAAGCTCTCCGAGGACGAACGCCGACGTCTGGTCGACGACTTCCTGGACGCCGTCTTCGGCGGTCCGGGCGCCGACGCCCGCTTCGCCGGGGCCAGGCGCTCGATGACCCCCGAACTGCCCGACAACCCCGAGGCCGAACAGGTCCGGGCCTGGATCGAGTTGGCCGAACTGTCCCAGGACCCGGACTTCCGTGCTGGTGTGCGGCGGACGGTCGAGAGCCATGCGGCCGAGCTCGCCGAAGGCGACACCGGGGTCCCGCGCCGCGGCCCTGTCGCCGCCGTCCGCGACCAGGTCGGTCCAGCCCTCGCCGTCGGCATCGAACCGGCCTCGCCCTCGGCCGATCCGACGGTCGCGGCGCTGACCGCTCACTACTCGCGCATCGTCGGCCTCCCCGACGACGTCGGACTCCGCCGCCGTCTGCTGACCCGGCTGGAGACCGCGCACGACCCCCGCAGGCAGCGGTACTCGGAGCTGCTCGCGGTGATCAACGGCTGGCCGGGACCGGAGAACCTGGCCCCCGTACTCGACTGGTCCATCCAGGCCCTGCGCGCCCGCATCCCCGGATGACAGGGCTGTCTCGGCCCGGTGGTCGAAACCGATCTCATCCGTCGGCGCCGGCTCCCGCCAACTCAGCCACCACCGCCGCGTGATCCGAAGCCCACACCCCGCCCACCGGCCCGTCCCCGGCCCGCCGTACCGCCCGTACCGTCCCGAGTCCGTCCGGGCCCGCCGGGGCGCCCACGTGGATGTAGTCGATGCGGGCGACGGGGCCCAGGCCCGGGTGGACGTACGGGTTGGTGTGGTCCCAGGTGGCGGCGGGGGCGGTGGGGTCCGCGTAGTCCCAGGCGTCGAAGAAGGACTGGCCCGGGACCACCGGTGCCGTCCGGGTGCCGCCGAACAGGCGGATCTCGTCGGAGTCCGGCGGGGCGTTGAAGTCGCCGACGACCACCGGGGGGAAGTCGGTGCCCGTGCGGTGGGTCGCGACGAAGTGGGCGAGGGCCGTGACCTGGTCGCGGCGGATCGCGGAGGCGTGTAGCTGGGACGTCAAGTGGGCCGTGAAGAACGGGACCTGGGCTCCCGGGGCGTCCAGGCGCGCGTACAGGGCCAGGCGGCCGTCGTTCATCTCCGCCGGGGCCGGGAGTCGTAGCACGGAACGATCCACCACCGGCCACCGGCTCAGTACCGCGTTGCCGATCTCGACGCCCGGTTCGCCGATCCGCCGCTGCCAGCGGTCCGAGGCGTCGGAGGCGGCCCAGGTCCAGTGCAGGCCCAGTTCGCCGGCCAGCCAGCCCGCGAGGTTGCCGCCGCCCGTCGCCCACACCTCCTGCAGGCCCACGACGTCCGGGCGCAGCTCCCGCAGGACCGCGAGGATCGCCTTCTGGCGCTCCGCCCACGGGCCGAAGCGCCACCACAGGTTCCAGGTCACGACTCGCATGGGGCCCACCGTCCCTCACCGGGGAACCGTCACGGAGAATCCGTTCGAGGTTCCATCGCTCGTTCGAGCCCCCGTGGGGGACATTGAAGAGCATCAGCACCGCCACGAGACAGGAGAACCGGAAATCATGCCCCGCAGCGCCGAGGACAAGTACCTGACCGTCACCGCCTTCCAGCGGCGCCTCAACGCCGTGATGCGCCGGCTGCCGACCCAGACGCTGCTGGAGACCACGGGCCGTGCCTCCGGGCTGCCGAGGCGCACGCCGGTCGGCGGGCGCCGGGTCGGCGACGCGTTCTGGCTGGTGTCCGAGTTCGGGGAGCGGTCGCAGTACGTCCGCAACATCAAGGCCGACCCCCGGGTACGGGTCCGGATCCGCGGCCGCTGGTACGCCGGAACCGCCCGCCTCCTCCCGGACGACGACCCGATCGCCCGCCTGCGCACCCTGCGGTCACTGAACAGCGTGGCCGTGCGGGCGATAGGCGCGGCCCTGCTGACCGTGCGGGTGGATCTGGACGGCTGAGGGGACCCGTCGGGCGATCCGGACGCCTGAGAGGTCCCGTCAGGCGTCGGCCGCCGCCCGCTCCCCCGCCGGCCGCCTGCGCAGCGCCGGCTCGGTGAGGGGCCGCGGCTGCCAGACCCCGTCGGCCCGGTAGAGGTCGGTCCCCGGCGGCACGATCTCGTCGATGCGGTCGAGTGCCGCGTCGTCGAGCACCAGGTCCGCGCCGGCCAGCAGGGAGGTCAGCTGGTCCATGGTGCGCGGGCCGATGATCACCGAGGTGACCGCCGGGTGCACCAGGGGGAAGGCGACGGCCAGTTCGGGGAGGGTGCAGCCCAAGTCATCGGCGAGGGCGATGAGTTGTTCCACGGCCGCGTACTTCGCCGGGTTCCCCGGGGCCTCCGGGTCGAAGCGGTGCGGGGTGAGCTTGGCGCGGCCGGTGGTGAGGTCGACCGGGCGGCCCTCGCGGTAGGCACCGGAGAGGAAGCCCGAGGCCAGCGGGGACCAGGTCAGCACGCCCATGCCCAGGCGCTCGGCGGTGGGCAGTACGGCGCGTTCGATGCCGCGGGCGAGGAGGGAGTACGGCGGCTGTTCCGTACGCATCCGCATCAGGCCCCGCCGCTCCGCCACATGGTGGGCCTCGACCAGGTCCTCCGCCGGGAACGTGGAGCAGCCGAACGTCCGGATCTTGCCCGCCCGTACCAGGTCGGTGAGGACGGACAGCGTCTCCTCGATGTCCGTGGTGTGGTCGGGGCGGTGCACCTGGTAGAGGTCGATCCAGTCGGTGTCCAGGCGTCGCAGGCTGTCCTCGACGGCCCGCACGATCCAACGCCGCGAGTTCCCGCTGCGGTTGCGGCCCTCGCCCATCGGGAAGTGCACCTTCGTGGCGAGTACGACGTCGTCACGCCGGCCCTTGAGCGCCTTGCCGACGATCTCCTCGGACTCCCCCTTCGAGTACATGTCGGCGGTGTCCACGAAGTTGATCCCGGCGTCGAGCGCGGCGTGGATGACGCGCGCGCCGTCCTCGTGGTCGGGGTTTCCGGCGGCGCCGAACATCATCGTGCCGAGGCAGTGGGTGCTGACCTCGATGCCGGTCCTGCCGAGGGCTCGATAGCGCATACCGGTACTCCGTACTCCGTGGCGGGCTCGGGAAGAGTCGTCACTCTAGGACCTGGAGTGCGCTCGACCGCAAGCGCCGCCGGGAGCGGCCTCGGCGGTTTCAGCCGGTCGCCCTCGCATACAGGTCAAGCACCAACTCCCGTGCCGCTTCCGGGGCCCGCAGCGTCGGCAGATGGTCGCAGTCGGGGCGGCGTACGAGGACGCAGCCGGGGATCGCCGCGGCCATCGCCTCGTTGCAGCGGACGGTCCGCGGCATGTCCTGTTCGCCCAGCAACAGCGTGCAGGGCATGGTCAGTTCGCCGAGGCGGGGGAAGGCGGGCGGGTCCTCGGTCTGGTGGCCGTACGTCGTGAACCAGGCCGGAACGGCCGCCCGTACCAGTTCGGCGGCCTCGGTGTCGGGGGCGGTGCCCGCCGTGCCCCAGGACGACAGGGAGAGGGTGACCAGGCCGTCCATGTCCCCCGCTCGCGCCAACTCGCCGATACGGGCCGTCAGTTCGGGGGACTCCAGGTCCGGGTAGCCGGTGATGCCGGGGACCAGGAGGGCGAGTCCGGCGACGCGGTCCGGCTCGTCCAGCGCGAAGTTGACCGCCGTACCCCCGCCCATGCTGGTGCCGACCAGGACGGCGCGCCGGACGCCGAAGTGGTCCAGGACGGTGCGCAGGTCGGCGGCGAGGGAGTAGCTGGTGGTGGGGGCGGGTGAGCGGCCGTAGCCGCGGGCGTCGTAGCGGATCACCCGGTGCCGGTCGACGAGTGCCGGGGCGATCGGATCCCAGATCCTGGAGTCGGCGACGCCGGGGTGCAGCAGCACCACCGGGATCCCTTCCCCGCCCGTGTCGTCCGCCCAGACCTCACCGCCGTCGACGTGCACCATGGTCTCCATGCACCGAGGGTCCCACCCCGGCCGCACGGGCGCCGCCCGGCTCGCGCCGGACGGCGACACCGCCGTACCGCTCAAGGCGTCACACGCGTCACTTCGCCGGCTTGTAGAAGGCGTACGTCGCGGTGTACGCCACGCTCACCTGGTCCGTGCCGGTGCAGGCGGTGGCCGGAGCGACGCCGCCCGTGGTGTTGAGGCGCTGTATGTAGGAGACGCCCGCGAAGGTGCCCTCGCCCCGGGTGGCGGTGGCCTGGAGCAGGAGCTCGGGGATGGTGCCGGTCTTGGGGGAGGTGGCGATCGCCGCGCCGTTCACCGCGCTGCCGTCCACCGTGGAGACCCAGACGGGGCCGCGGGAGTGCAGGGCGACCGTGCGGCCTCTCTTGTCCGACAGGGTGGCGGCCGGCTCCAGGAGCTTCCAGGCGCCGTCGGTGCAGGTGTAGGTCTGCACGCCCCGGGCGGCGTAGACGGCGGTCAGCTTGTTGCCGTCGGGCACCTTGAGCGCGGCGGGGGCCTTCACGGGCTTGGGGGCGGCGTCCGAGGGGGCGGCGTAGCCCGCGGCCGTACCCAGGCAGGCGGTCGCTGCGGCGACGGCCGCGGTGGTCAGGGCGAGACGCTTGGTGAGCTTCAAGTCACTTCTCCGGAACGGTTTTTGACTGCTTTTCAGGACGCCGACATCGATGTCGGCGCCCACCGCTCCGGGACTCTAGGGCATCTCCCTTGGATTCAGGGGAAGTTGAGGGATCGGGCGTGTCCGGAAGCCCCCCTCAGCCCGGCCAGACGATCGACTGGACCTCGCTGTAGGCGTGCAGTGCGTACGCGCCGCAGTCCCGCCCGACCCCGCTCTTCTTGAAGCCCCCGAACGGCGCCTCCATGTTCCGGCCCACCGTGTTCACGCCCACGCCCCCGGCCCGCAGCCGCCGCGCCACCCGGAAGGCCCGCGCCACGTCCCCCGACCAGACGTAGTCGATGAGCCCGTAGTCGCTGTCGTTCGCCAGCTCGACACCCTCGTCCTCCTCGTCGAAGGGGACGACCACGACCACCGGCCCGAAGATCTCCTCCCGGGCCACCCGCATGTCGTTGGTGCAGTCGGCGAGGAGGGTCGGGGTGACGTAAAACCCGCGGTCGTACGAAGGCCGTTCACCGCCCGTGACCACCACCGCGCCCTCCTTGCGGCCCAGTTCGACGTACGACTCCACGCGATCCCGGTGCGCCGCGGAGATGACGGGTCCGACGACCGTGTCCGGCTCCCGCGGGTCCCCGACCTTCAACCGACCCGCGTAACCCGCCAGTTGCTCGACGAGACGGTCGTACACCCCCCGCTGGGCCAGCACCCGCGTCGGCGCCGTGCAGATCTGGCCGCTGTAGAAGGAGAAGGTGGTGCCGATGCCGGCCACCGCCGAGCCGATGTCCGCGTCGTCGAAGACGACCGCGGCCCCCTTGCCGCCCAGTTCCATCAACTGCCGTTTCATGTGCCGCCCGCACACCTCGCCGATGCGCTGTCCGACGGCCGTGGAGCCCGTGAAGCTGACCATGTCGACGTCACCCGACTCGACCGCCGCCTCGCCGACGGCGGTCGACTGCCCGGTGACCACGTTGACGACACCCGCCGGCGCACCCGCCGCCTCCAGCGCCTCCGCCATCCGGTAGACCGACAGCGGGTCCTGCGGGGCGGGCTTCACGACCACCGTGTTGCCCATCGCCAGCGCCGGGGCGATCTTGCCGGCCGGGTTCGCCCAGGGGTTGTTGTACGAGGTGACGCAGGTGACGACCCCGACGGGCTGCCGGACCGCCAGCGCGCCCATCACCGCGGCCTTCCCCATCGGTCCGGCCTCGTTGATCTGCGGCGGGACCGCCCACTCGGCGGGCTCGACCTGCGCGTACCGCCGGAAGCGGGCGGCCGCGACGCCGACCTGCATGGCGCGGGCCGTCCCCGTGGTCGCCCCGGTCTCCGCCTGGGCGAGTTCGGCGTACGGCACGAGCCGGGAGCGGATGATGTCGGAGGCCCGGGCGAGGATCGCGGCCCGCTCCTCCGGCGCCGTACCCGACCACGGCCCGAAGGCCTCGCGGGCCGCGGCACAAGCCGCGTGCACCTGATCCCGCGAGGCCTCCGGAGCCCACTCGATGGTCTCCTCGGTGGCCGGATCGACGACGGCGTAGCGGCCGCCGTCCGGCTCGACCCACTCGCCCCCGACGAACAGCCGCTGCTCGGCGCCCGATCCGCGCCCCGCGTCCGACGCGTCCCCGGCGTTCAACGCGTGCTCACCGTCCTCGTGTCCCGCCCGGACCGCAGCACCTTCCCGGGTACGGCACCGCTCACCACGTCGTCCCGGATCGCCTCGACGCCGTTGACCCACACGGCCCGTACGCCGATCGCCTTCGCGTCCAGCCGCGGGCTGTCACCCGGCAGGTCGTGCACCAGGGTGGCCGTGCCCGCGTCGATCCGCTCCGGGTCGAAGAGCACGAGGTCCGCATGGAAGCCCTCCTCGATCCGGCCGCGCTCGCGCAGGCCGAAGAGCCGAGCCGGGTCGTCGGTCAGCATCTTCACGGCCTGCTCGAGACCGACCAGTCTGCGACGGCGCAGACAGTCGCCGAGGAAGCGGGTGGTGTACGGGGCTCCGCACATCCGGTCCAGATGCGCCCCGGCGTCCGACCCGCCGAGCAGCACGTCCTCGTGCTGCCAGGTCTCGGCGCGCAGCGCCCAGGAGGCGGGGTCGTTGTCGGTCGGCATGGGCCACAGGACCGTACGCAGCTCGTCGGCCGCGCAGATCTCGACCAGCGTGTGGAAGGCGTCCTGGCCGCGCTCCGCCGCGATGTCCTGGACGACCCGCCCGCTCAGCCCGGCGTTCGCCTCGCTGTAGGTGTCACCGATGACGTAACGGCCGAAGTTGGCGAGCCGCCGGAAGACTCCGGCCTCCTTGGAGTTGGCGCGCTCCAGCATCTCCGCCCGTACGTCCGGGTCCCGCAGCCGGGCGATGCGCTCGGGGACCGGGAGGCCGAGGACCGGCCCCCATCCCGGGATCAGGTTCAGCGCGCAGAAGGTGCCGAGGGACATGTTCATCGGCGTGAGGATCGGCATCGTCAGCGCGACGATCCGGCCGCCCGCCTTCCGCGCCTGCTCGCTCGCCAGCAGCTGCCGGGGCACCCGCTCGGGCACGGACGCGTCGACGGTGAGCACGTTCCAGTTCAGGGGCCGCCCGGCCGCCGCGCTCATCTCGACGAACAGCTCGATCTCGGCATCGCTGAACTGGTCCAGACACCCCGCGACGATGGCCTCGATCTGGGTGCCCTCGTGCTCGCCGACGGCCCGCGACAGCGCGAGCAGCTCGGCGGGCTTGGCGTGCCGGGACGCGACCGGCTGCCCGTCGCCGTCGGAGTGGGTACGGGACTGGGTGGTCGAGAACCCCCAGGCCCCGGCGTCCATGGCCTCGTGCAACAGCCGCACGATCTCCGCCAGTTGCTCCTCACTGGGCTGCCCGCCGACCGCGTCCGGGCCCATCACGTACCGCCGCAGGGCGCAATGCCCCACCATGAACCCGGCGTTGACCGCGATCCGCCCGTCGAGCGCGTCGAGATACTCCCCGAACGAACTCCAACTCCACGGCGCCCCTTCCTCCAGGGCCACCAGCGACATGCCCTCGACCTTGGACATCATGCGGCGGGTGTAGTCGGCGTCCTCGGGGCGGGCGGGGTTGAGCGGCGCGAGGGTGAAACCGCAGTTGCCGGCGGCGACGGTGGTGACGCCGTGGTTCAGGGACGGGGTCGCGTACGGGTCCCAGAACAGCTGGGCGTCGTAGTGGGTGTGCGGGTCGACGAACCCGGGCGCGAGAACGAGCCCGGAGGCGTCCTCGGAGGTCCGGGCCAACTCGGTGACGGTCCCGATGACGGCGATACGACCGTCACGGACACCGACGTCGGCGGTGAAGGCGGGCGCACCGGTCCCATCGACGACGGTGGCGCCCTTGATGACGTGATCAAGCATGCGGTGCCTCCTTGAACCGCGTCGGCCATGCCCACCCAGGGGCGCGGGGAACTGCGCGACCGGCCCCCACACACCCGCACCCGCCGACGGCGATCACGTGGCTGCCCGGAACCGCGAAGTCCGATGCACAGGATCCGTGTCGATCTTCGGAATCACGTGCTCGCCGATCAGCCGGATCGTCTGGAGCGTCTCCTCCTTCGGCACCCCCACCGGCAGCCCGAAGCTCAGCTGGTCCGCCCCCGCCTGCTCCCACCGCTTGCACTGCGTGAGCACCTCGTCCGGGTCGCCGCAGATCAACAGCTCCTCCTCGACGAGCAGTTCGACGAACTCCGGCGTGTACTCCGGCAGCGTCTCCGGCCACACCGGGAAGCCCTCCGGCCGCGGGAACGTGTCGTGGTACCGGAACACCAGCGACGGCAGGTAGTGCAGACCGCCGTTGGTGGCGATCCGTATCGCCTCGTCGTGCGTCGGCGCGCAGATCGCCGTCGTCGTCACCATCACGTTGTCGTTGACGAACTCCCCGACCGGCTCCGCGTTCACGATCGCCGTCTTGTACTGCTCGAGCACCCACTCCATGTCGGAGACCTTCTGGATGCTGAAGCCGAGCACGCCCAGCCCCTTGCGCGCGGCCATCGCGTACGACGGCGGCGAGCCGGCCGCGTACCACATCGCCGGATGCGACTTCCCGTACGGCTTCGGCAGGACCTTCCGCGGCGGCAGCTGCCAGTGCTTGCCCTGGAAGCCGACGTACTCGTCCTGCATCCACATCTTCGGGAACTCGGCGATCGTCTCCTCCCAGATCTCCTTCGTGTAGTTCATGTCGGTGATCCCGGGGAGGAAGCCGAGGATCTCGTGCGAGCCGGCGCCCCGGCCGGACCCGAACTCGAAGCGTCCCTCGCTGAGGTGGTCCATCATGGCGACCTTCTCGGCCACCTTCACCGGGTGGTTGACCTGGGCGAGCGGGTTGAAGATCCCGGAGCCGAGGTGGATGCGGTCGGTCGCGTGCGCCAGGTAGCCGAGGAACACGTCGTTCGCGGAGAGGTGCGAGTACTCCTCCAGGAAGTGGTGCTCGGAGGCCCAGGCGTACTTGAAGCCGGACTTGTCCGCCTGGATGACGTACTCGGTCTCCTCCATCAGCGCCTTGTGCTCGGCCAGCGGGTCGGTCTCGGCGCGCTTACCCACGTATCCCTGTACAAAGAGCCCGAATTCCAAGGCGGTTCACCGTCCCAAGTGAGTCCTACGACTTCTGAGCCCTACGACTTTCTGACGTACCGTCAGAAAGGTCAATAGCTGACAGCCCGTCAGATGATGCTGACCCCCGCCAGCCACCCGCCGTCGATCACGAACGGCTGCCCCGTGATGTACGAGGAGTCGTCCGACGTCAGGAACAGCGCGAGCCGCGCCACCTCGTCCGGCCTGCCGATCCGCCCCAGCGGCACGAGCTTGCGGTACAGCTCGTCCAGGGCCCGCCCGGTCTCCTCCGCGTCCGCCTCCGGGTCCAGCTGGGCCGGGTTGGACATCGCGGTGTCGATGGCGCCGGGGCACATGGCGTTGACGCGGATACGGCGGTCGGCCAGCTCCAGGGCGGCGACGCGGGTGAGGCCGAGGATGGCGTGCTTGGTGGCGGCGTAGGTGCCCACGGCCGCCATGCCCGTGACCGCCGTGTAGGACGCGGTGTTGACGATCGTGCCGCCGTCCTCCATCACCGGCGCGACCGTCCTGATGCCCAGGAAGCAGCCGACCTGGTTGACCCGTACGACCTGCATGAACTCGTCGAGGGGCGTGTCCACCAGGGCGTTGAAGCGCAGGATGCCCGCATTGTTGACCAGGCCGTCTATCCGGCCGTACGCGTTCTTCACGGTGCTCACGGCCGACCGCCAGGCGTCCTCCTCGCGCACGTCCAGGTGGACGTACCGGCCGCCGATCTCCCGCGCGAGGGCCTCGCCCTGCTCGTCCAGGACGTCGGCGACCACGACCTCGGCCCCCTCCGCTCTGAACAGCCGGGCCTCCTGCTCCCCCTGTCCGCGCGCCGCCCCGGTGACGATCACGACGCGTCCGTCCAGCTTGCCCATGCCGTAACTCCTTAGAGGTGGGGGGCCACTTCGGCGCCGAAGGCCGATATCTGGTCGGTGAGTTCGCCGCGGCTCCGGCAGCGGAACCGCACCTGGATCTGGTCCACGCCCATCGCCGGGTAGGCGCGGAGGGACTCGGCGAGGGAGTCCGGGGAGCCGGTGAGCGTGCGGCGGCCGACCTCCCAGGCGGGGGTGCCGACGTACAGCGGCTCGGTGATCGCCCCGATCGTGAACGGCCCCTGGACGGCGGCCTCTTCACGCAGTCGCCGTATCCGATCCAGCTGGGCCGGCAGCCGGTCCCGCGGATCGCCCTGCGGCAGCCAGCCGTCCGCCTTGAGCGCGGCCCGGCGCACGGCGGCCGGTGAGGAGCCGCCCACCCAGACCGGGACCCGCTCCTGCGCGGGCCTCGGGCGCTGGCCCAGACCCTCGAAGTCGTAGAGCTTGCCGTGGTGTTCGGGGAACTCGTCCGGGCCGAGAGCGGCCCGCAGCGCGTCGATCGACTCGTCGAGTACGGCGCCCCGGTGCTCGAAGTCGACGCCCAGCGCTTCGAATTCCTCCTGTACGTGACCTGCCCCGACCCCGAGGATCAGGCGGCCGGCGCTGAGGTGGTCGAGGGTGGCGTACTGCTTGGCGGCGAGGAGGGGGTGGCGCAGGCCCACCACCGCCACATGGCTCAGCAGCCGTATCCGCTCCGTCACGCCCGCCAGGAAGGCGAGGGTGGCCACGGGGTCGTACCAGACCGTGCTCATCGCGGACGCCAGGCGGCGCGGGATGGCCACGTGGTCGCAGCCGGCGATGTATTCGAAGCCGGCGGACTCGGCGGTGCGGGCGACGGCCACCAGGTCCTCGGGGCCCGCGTCGGCCTCCCAGGGCTCGGCGTAGATGGTGCTCTGGGACTGGACGGGGAGTTGGATGCCGTACCTCATGTACGGCTCCACAGCCCCTCGGGGGTGAGCCCGAGCAGCTCGATGGCGTTGCCCCGGACGATCCGCTCCACGATCTCGGCGTCCAGATGCCCCATCTGCGCCTCCCCGACCTCCCTCGACTTCGGCCAAGTGGAGTCGGAGTGCGGGTAGTCGGTCTCGTAGAGGACGTTGCCGACACCGATCGCGTCGAGGTTGCGGAGCCCGAACGCGTCGTCGAAGAAGCAGCCGTAGACGTGCTCGGCGAAGAGTTCGGACGGCGGCCGGTGGACCTTGTCCGCCACTCCGCCCCAGCCGCGGTTCTCCTCCCAGACCACGTCCGCGCGTTCGAGGATGTACGGGATCCAGCCGATCTGGCCCTCCGCGTACATGACCTTGAGGTCGGGGAAGCGCTCGAACTTGCCGCTCATCAGCCAGTCGACCATCGAGAAGCAGCAGTTGGCGAAGGTGATCGTCGAACCGACGGCCGGGGGTGCGTCCTTGGAGGTCGAGGGCATACGGCTGCTGGAGCCGATGTGCATCGCGATGACCGTGCCCGTCTCGTCGCAGGCCTGGAACAGCGGGTCCCAGTCGTCGCCGTGGACGGACGGGAGGCCCAGGTAGGGGGGTATCTCGGAGAAGGCGACGGCGCGGACACCGCGGGCGGCGTTGCGGCGGACCTCGGCGGCGGCGAGCTCGGCGTCCCAGAGGGGGATGAGGGTGAGGGGGATCAGGCGGCCCTGGGCGGCCGGGCCGCACCACTCCTCCACCATCCAGTCGTTGTAGGCCTGGACGCAGAGCAGGCCCAGGTCGTGGTCCTTGGCCTCGGTGAAGGTCTGGCCGCAGAAGCGCGGGAAGGTCGGGAAGCAGACGGCGGACTGGACGTGGTTGACGTCCATGTCGGCGAGGCGCTGCGGGACGTCGAAGGAACCCGGTCGCATCTGCTCGTAGGTGATGACCTCGAGCTTGATCTCGTCCCTGCTGTAGCCGACAGCGGTGTCGAGGCGGGTCAGGGGGCGCTTGAGCTCCTCGTAGACCCACCAGTCGCCGAGCGGGCCGTCGTCGCCCGGCTCACCCATGACGGGGCGGAAGCGGCCGCCGAGGAAGGTCATCTCCTTCAGCGGGGCGCGGACTATTCGGGGGCCGACGTCCAGGTACTTCTTCGGGAGCCGGTTCTGCCAGACATCGGCGGGCTCCACGGTGTGGTCGTCGACGGAGATGATCAGCGGAAACGTCGCTTCGGTGTCCATGGCGGCCACGGTAGCGCCGATCTGACGGTCCGTCAGCTATGCGGACGGAGACGATGGGGACGAAGGCGACGGGACGAAGGCGACGGGAACGGATCGTGGTCGAGCGTGTTCGGATCCGCTTCTCATCCGTTTCGCATCCGTTTCGCATCCGTGCGGAGGGCGCGTGAGGGGTTTGTGATATCCAGCGCGTCTGGCTGTGACCGTGCCCTCCACAGCTGACGCATCCGCCGTGGACAAGGCAGACTGACGGGGTTGCTCGATGTGTCTAGGGGGACGGCGATGGTCGACCGTGTGCCGCGTGTGCCGGAGCAGCGGCGGGCCGGATCCTCCGCGGGGGCGGAGCCGGACGCCGTGCGCTTCGCCGTGCTCGGGCCCGTGCGTGCCCGGCGCGGCGAGGAGCAGCTCAACACCGGCTCCCCGCAGCAACGCGCCCTGCTGGCCGCCCTGCTGCTGCGCGAGGGCCGTACGGCGACCGCCGGTGAGCTGATCGACGCGCTGTGGGGCGAGGAGCCGCCCTTGCAGGCGCTGGCCGCGGTGCGTACGTACGCCTCCCGGCTGCGCAAGGTGCTGGACCCCGGGGTCCTGGTGAGCGAGTCGGGTGGGTACGCGGTGCGCGGGCTTGCCGAGGGCGCCTTCGACCTGGCGGTGGCGCAGGACCTGGCGGCCGAGGCGGAGAAGGCGCGCGGCGCCGGGGACCTGTGCCACGCCCGCGAGGTGCTGGACCGCGCGCTGCACCTGTGGGACGGCGAGACGCTGGCCGGCGTACCGGGCCCGTACGCGGAGGCGCAGCGCGTCCGCCTGGAGGAGTGGCGGCTCCAACTCCTCGAGTCCCGCCTGGACATGGACCTGGAGCAGGGCTGCCACGCAGAGTCGGTCTCCGAGCTGACCGCGCTGACGGCGGCCCATCCGCTGCGCGAGCGGCTGCGCGAGCTGCTGATGCTGGCGCTGTACCGCAGCGGCCGGCAGGCAGAGGCGCTCGCGGTGTACGCGGACACCCGGCGCCTGCTCGCCGACGAACTCGGCGTCGACCCCCGCCCCGGCCTGCGCGAGCTGCAGCAGCGCATCCTGCGGGCCGACCCGGGCCTCGCCGAGCCCTCCGCCCCGCAGACCGCCCCGCCCCCGGCCCCCGTCCGCCCGGCCCAACTCCCGGCCACCGTCCCCGACTTCACCGGCCGCAAGGCCTTCGTCAAGGAGCTCGGCGAGGTGCTGTCCACCGCCGAGGGCCGGGTGATGGCGGTCTCGGCGGTCGCGGGCATCGGCGGCGTCGGCAAGACCACCCTCGCCGTGCACGTCGCCCACCAGGCCCGCGCCGCCTTCCCGGACGGCCAGTTGTACGTCGACCTCCAGGGCGCCGGCGTCAGGTCGGCCGAGCCGGAGACGGTCCTGGGCTCCTTCCTGCGCGCCCTCGGCACGGCCGACTCGGCCATCCCCGACTCCCTGGAGGAGCGCGCCGCGCTTTACCGCTCCGTCCTCGACGGCCGCCGGGTCCTGGTGCTGCTGGACAACGCCCGGGACGCGGCGCAGATACGTCCGCTGCTGCCCGGCACGGAGGGCTGCGCGGCCCTGGTGACCTCCCGGGTGCGGATGGTCGATCTCGCCGGGGCCCACCTCGTGGACCTGGACGTGATGTCCCCCGACGAGGCACTGGCGCTGTTCACCAGGATCGTGGGCGAGGAGCGGGTGGCGGCCGAGCGGGAGGCGGCCCTCGACGTGGTCGCGGCCTGCGGTTTCCTGCCGCTGGCGATCAGGATCGCGGCCTCCCGGCTGGCGGCCCGCCGTACCTGGACGGTCTCCGTGCTCGCGGCCAAGCTGGCCGACGAGCGGCGGCGCCTGGACGAGCTCCAGGCGGGCGACCTCGCGGTCAAGGCCACCTTCGAGCTGGGCTACGGCGCGCTGGAGCCCGCGCAGGCACGGGCGTTCCGGCTGCTGGGGCTGGCGGACGGCCCGGACATCTCGCTGGCCGCGGCGGCGGCCGTACTCGATCTGACCGTGGAGGAGACGGAGGACCTGCTGGAGGCCCTCGTCGACACCTCGCTGCTGGAATCGGCGGCACCCGGGCGCTACCGGTACCACGATCTCGTACGGCTCTACGCGCGTGCGTGTGCGGAGCGGGACGAGTGGCCGCCGAGCGACCGCGACGCCGCGATGTCCCGGCTGCTGGACTTCTATCTGGCCACGGCGGCCGGGGTCTACCTCATCGAGCGCCCCGGCGACCGGCTGGTCGACCACCTGGCCGCCCCGGAGCACCCGGGGCTGGTCTTCGCCGACCGGCACCAGGCGCAGGACTGGCTGTACTCGGAGGCGGTCTGCCTGCTGGCCTGCGTCCGCCAGTCCGCCGGCTCCGGCTCGCTGCGGCGCGCGGTGGACCTGCTGTGGGCCGCCGTGGACCTCGCCGAGTCGGGCACCAACTCCAAGGCGTACGAAGGGGTCGCCTCGGCCCTGCGCGAGGCCGCGCGGGAGGCCGGGGACGCCCGGGCGGAGGCGCGGGCGCTGATCACGCTGGGGTACGCGCACAGCGTGACGGGCCGCTTCGACCTGGCGGACGAGGAGGCAGCCCTGGCCCACGAGCTGATCGGCGCCGCGCCGGATCCGCTGGCCGGCTGCTGGGCGTCCAACATCCTCGGTGTGATCGCGCTCTACCAGAGCCGCAACGAGGACGGCGAGACCCACATCGTCCGGGCCATCGAGGGCTTCCGCGCCTGCGACGACCGGGCGGGCGAGGCGGCCGTGCTGTGCAACCTCTCCCGGATCCACCTGGCCACCGGGCGCACCGACAGCGCGGTGTCACTGGCCCGGCAGGGCATGGAGATGTACGACGCCATGGGCCACGCGCTGAAGGGCGCCAACGGCCGTTACGCGCTGGGCCTCGCGCTCACCGAGCACGGCGAGCTGCCGGAGGCCGCCGCCCGCCTCCAGGAGGCGCTGACCGTGTTCCGGGACAGCCGCCAACGCCTCTGGGAGGGCATGTCCCTGTTCCGCCTGGCCGAGGTCGACCTGGCCGACGGACGCCCGGCACAGGCCGCGGCCAACGCGGAGAGCGCCCTGACGGTACTGCGCGGCATCGGCGGCGACTGGCGCCGGGCCAACGTCCTGGTAGCCCTCGGCCACGGCCTCAACGGCATCGGCCAGCCGGGCCGCGCCCAGGTCTGCTGGCGCGAGGCCCTGGAGCTGTTCGAGGCGCTGGACGCGGCGGAGGCGGAGACTGTGCGGCCGCTGTTGACGCCGTTGGCGCTGGCGTAGCGTCTGACTCCGGCTCGGCGTCAGCGCCTCAGCCGTGGAGATCCCGTACGGCGTCGGCGACCTGTTCGGTGGCCTCGCGGACGGCCGCGTCGTCACCGTGCCTCAGGGCTTCCCTGAGTTCACGGACCGCGGCCTCGACGGCGGCCCTGACGTCGTCCGGCACCGTGTCCGCGCGGTCCCGGACGAACTTCTCGGTGGAATGGACGAGTTGCTCGGCCCGGTCGCGCATGTCGGCGGATTCACGGCGCTCACGCTCCTGCTCCTCATACCGCTCGGCCTCACGCGCCATGCGCTCGATGTCGGCCTTCGGCAGGGCGGTTCCGCCGGTGACCGTCACGCGTTGCTCCGTGCCGGTGCCCAGGTCCCTGGCAGAGACGTCCATGAAGCCGTTGGCGTCGATGTCGAAGGCGACCTCGATCTGCGGCTTGCCGGCCTTCGCCGGAGGCAGACCGGTCAGTTCGCACGTGGCGATCTTCTTGTTGTACACCGCGATCGCCTGCTCACCCTCGTAGACCTTGATCTCCAGCGCCGTCTGGTTGTCCCGTACCGTCGTGAAGATCTCGGAGCGCCTGGTCGGGATGATGGTGTTGCGCTCGATGAACTTGGTCATGACGCCGCCCTCGGACTCGACGCCGAGCGACAGCGGGGTGACGTCGAGCAGCATGAGGTCCCGTATCTCGCCCTTGAGGATGCCGGCGAGGAGGGCGGCGCCGGCGGCGACCGGATCGTCCGAACGGACGCGTTGGCGCTGCTTGCCACCGGTCAGCTCATCGACCAGGTCGATGACGGCGGGCATGCGGGTCGAGCCGCCGACGAGGACGACGTGGTCGATGTCCGTGAGCCTGATTCCGGCGTCCTTGATGACGTTGTGGAACGGCGTCTTGCAGCGCAGCAGCAGATCGGCGGTGAGCCGTTGGAACCTGTCCCGGGTGAGCTTCTCGGCCAGGTGCAGTGGGGGTTTGGAGATGGGCGCGAGGTAGGGCAGGTCGATCGTGGTCTCGGTGGTCGAGGAGAGCTCGACCTTCGTCCGCTCCGCGACCTCGCGCAGGCGCTGAAGCGCTGTCCTGTCCGTGCGCAGATTGATGCCGTGTTCGTCGGCGACGCGCTTGACCAGATGGTCGACGATGCGCTGGTCCCAGTCGTCACCGCCAAGTTTCTTGTCGCCGTTGGTGGCCCTCACCTCCACCACGCCGTCGCCGATCTCCAGCAGCGACACGTCGAAGGTGCCGCCGCCGAAGTGGATGACCATGACGGTCTCGTCGTCCCGGTCCAGGCCGTAGGCGAGAGCCGCGGCGGTCGGCTCGCTGATGATGCGCAGGACGTTCAGCCCCGCGATCCGGCCGGCCTCCTTCGTCGCCTGACGCTCGGAGTCGTTGAAGTACGCCGGTACGGTGATCACCGCATCGGTGACCGGCTCGCCCAGGTAGGACTCGGCGTCCCGCTTCAGCTTCTGCAGGATGAAGGCGCTGATCTGCTGCGGCGTGAAGTCCCTGCCGTCGATGCCCACCTTCCAGCCGGTGCCCATATGGCGCTTGACCGAACAGATGGTGCGGTCCGCGTTGGTCACCGCCTGCCGCCTGGCCGCCTCACCGACCAGCGCCTCACCGTTCTTCGTGAAGGCGACGACGGAGGGCGTGGACCTGTCGCCCTCGGCGTTGGTGATGACGGCCGGTTCACCGCCCTCGAGCACACACACCACGGAATGAGTCGTCCCGAGATCGATCCCGACAGCACGAGCCACCGTGCGCTCCCCCCGGCCGACGCGGACCACTGCCGCGCGTGAACTTCCCCTCGGTCAGGCTTCCCTGACGTCCCGGTCCGTACACGAATCGACCGATCCGAGTGACTCGGCGCGCGGGCGTTCATCGTTCGTTTATCGCCACCCGGCACTCTCGTCCTGTCGTTCCGTCGCGTCGGGGGGCAGACGGGTCGACCTGGGCCGTTGCACTACGGTGAACGGTCACGAAGCCGGCCCGGCGGCCCTCGGGGGAGCTGCCGGGCCGGCGGCCACATCAAGCAACCCGAACGGGGAGGCAGTCGTCATGAGCGACGAGAACACCACGGACAACCTGCACGCCACGGACGTCGAGGACGGCACCGAGGTCAGCACGGACAATCTGCACGCCACGAGCGAGCCGCTCACCGGCGTGAACCCGCTCAAGGCGGACTCCGGCACCGCCACGGTCACGCCGGACAACCTGCACGCGACCGACGAGAAGGCCTGACCAGGCTTTTTCCCGCACGGGGACGGCCGCGGTGGCACCGAGGGGGAGCCACCGCGGCCGAGGCGTGTCCGGGGTCACCGGCGAGTGCGGTCAACCGCGGGTGCGCAGTTCGCCCTTGACCACCTTCCCGCCGGCGTTCCGCGGCAGTTCCGTCACGAACTCCACCTCACGCGGCACCTTGTAGTTGGCCATCTCGCGCCGGGCCCAGGCGATCAGGTCGTCCGCCGTGAGGGGCGGGTCCGCCCGGCGCACCACGTACGCCTTGCCGACCTCGCCGAGTCGCGGGTCCGGTACGCCGATCACCGCGACGTCCGCCACCGCCGGGTGCAGGCCGAGGAGTTGCTCTATCTCCGCCGGGTAGGCGTTGAAGCCGCCGACGATGAACATGTCCTTGATGCGGTCGGTGATCCGCAGGTTGCCGTCGCCGTCCAGCACCCCCACATCTCCCGTCCGCAGCCAGCCGTCCTCGGTGAGGGTCTCGGCCGTGGCCGCCTCGTCCTCGTAGTAGCCGCGCATCACGTTGAAGCCGCGGACCAGGACCTCGCCGGGTTCGCCGGCCGGGGCCGCCACCCGCACCTCCGTGCCGGGTATCGCCCGCCCGGACGTCGAGGCGATGACCGTCGGGTCGTCGCCGCGCCGGCACATCGTCACGATGCCGCTGGCCTCCGAGAGGCCGTACGCCGTCAGGACCGTCTCCACGCCCAGTTCCCCGCGCAGCCGCTCCACCAGTCGCAGGGGTACGACCGCCGCACCCGTCACCACCAGCCGCAGCGCCGACAGGTCGTGCGCGTCGCGGGCCGGGTGGTCCAGCAGCGACTGGTGCAGGGTCGGCGGGCCGGGGAGGACCGAGACCCGTTCCGCGGCGATGTTCGCCAGCACCGTGTCGATGTCGAAGACCGGTTGCGGGATCATCGTCGCGCCGCGCATGAGGCAGGCCAGGACGCCTGCCTTGTAGCCGAAGGTGTGGAAGAAGGGGTTGACGATCAGGTAGCGGTCGCCCTGCCGGAGCCCCGCCAGGTCGCACCAGATCTCGTACGCCCGCAGCGACTGGGCATGCGTGATCACCGCCCCCTTGGGCCGGCCCGTCGTACCGGACGTGAAGACGATGTCCGAGGGCCCGTCCGGGGACACCGCGGACGCCCGCGCCCGCACCTCCGCCTCCCCCACCGCGTCCCCGCCCGCCAGGAAGTCCTTCCAGGTACGGAAGTCGGCGGGCGCGTCGTCCGAGAGCACCACCACCTGCTCCAGCGCGGGCAGCCCCGGTTCCTTGGCCATCTCGCGCCGCAGCGCGGCCACGTACGAGGTCCCGAGGAACATGCCCGTCACGAACAGCAGCCGCACCCCGCTCCGGCGCAGCACATACGCCGCCTCGCTCCCCTTGAACCGCGTGTTCAGCGGCACCAGCACCGCCCCGGCCGACACCGCGCCCAGCGCCGAGACCATCCAGTCGAGGGAGTTGGGCGCCCAGACGGCCACCCGGTCGCCGGGCGAGACGCCGGCGGCGATGCAGGCGGCCGCCGCGCGTTCCACCCGGGCGCCCAACTCGCCGTAGGAGACCCGCATTCGGCCCTCGACGACCGCCTCGGCGTCCCCGTACCGTTCCGCCGCCGACCGGACCAGCCCCGGGATGCTGTCCCACTCCATGTCCCACTCCATGTCACTGGGCACAACCGGCCTCCTCCCCGACCGCAGTAGCTGACTACCCGTCAGATTAGCTGTAACCTGACGGGCTGTCAGCAGGCCTCACAGCGTGCGGAGGTGCGTGCAGCGTGACCCTCAAGGACGCGACGGCGATCGTGGGGATAGGACAGACGCCGTTCGCCAAGCAGCTCGCCGAGGACGAGAGAACCCTGGCCTGCCGGGCCGTTCTCGCCGCCCTCGACGACGCCGGGATCGCCCCCGGCGAGGTCGACGCCCTCGCCTCGTACACGATGGAGGAGACGGACGAGGTCGAGCTGGCGAAGGCGGTCGGCTTCGGGGACCTGACCTTCTTCAGCAAGGTCGGTTACGGCGGCGGTGGTTCGTGCGCCACGGTCGCCCACCTCGCCGCCGCGATAGCCGCGGGGCAGGCCACGGTCGGCGTCGCCTGGCGGTCCCGGAAGCGCGGGAGCGGCCCCCGCCCCTGGAGGAACACCGCCGTCCAGCTCCCCACCCCGGCCCAGTGGACCCGCCCCTTCGGCCTGCTCCGCCCAGCCGACGAGATCGCGATGCTGACACGCCGCTACATGCACGAGTACGGCGCCACCAGGGATCACCTCTTCAACGTCGCCCTCGCCTGCCGGAACCGCGCCAACCAGAATCCCGCCGCGATCATGTACGAGCGCCCGCTGACCCGCGAGATGTACATGACCTCCCGCTGGATCAGCGAGCCCCTCTGCCTCTTCGACAACTGCCTTGAAACGGACGGGGCGTTGGCGTGTGTCGTGGTCAGCCGGGAGCGGGCGCGCGACTGCCGCCGTACGCCCGTCTACGTCCATTCCGCCGCGCAGGGCCTGCCCGCGCAGCACCACGGCATGGTCAACTACTGGAACGACGACCCGCTCACCGGCCCCGCCTGGACCGCCGCCCGACACCTGTGGAAACACGCCGACTTCACACCCCAGGACGTCGATGTCGCCCAGATCTACGACGCGTTCACGGCGCTGATCCCGCTCTCCCTGGAGGGCTACGGCTTCTGCGAGCGGGGCGAGGGCGGCGCGTTCACCGAGCAGGGCGCCCTGGAGATCGGCGGGCGGCTGCCCGTCAACACCGGCGGCGGCGGGCTGAGCGAGGCCTACGTCCACGGGTTCAACCTCATCAACGAAGGAGTACGGCAGCTGCGGGGCACCAGCACCGCCCAGGTCCCGGACGCCGGTACCTGCCTCGTCACCGCCGGCGAGGGCGTCCCGACCTCCGCGCTGCTGCTGACCAACAGGAGTTGACATGCTGGACCCGGTCATCGACCCCGACGGCGCCCCCTTCTGGCGGTACGCCGCCGCGGGCGAGCTGCGCGTACAGGCCTGCGCCGACTGCGGCGAACCCCGCTTCCCGCCCCGCCCCTGCTGCCCGCACTGCCAGTCTTTCGCGGCCGAGTGGCGGCCGGTCTCCGGGCACGGCCGCATCTGGTCCTACGTCGTCCCCCATCCCCCGCTCCTGCCCGACTACGCGGAGCAGGCGCCGTACAACGTGATCGTCGTCGAGCTCGCCGACGCGCCGCGTGTCCGCCTCGTCGGCAACCTGGTCGCCGCCCCCGGCGCCCGCCTCGACTCGGTGCCGCCGGAGCGCCTCAGGATCGGCGCGAAGGTGCAGGTCGTCTTCACCGAGGAGGGTCTTCCGCAGTGGGTCCTGGAGCGCCCGTGAAAACCCTCACCGTCACCGCCGACAAGGACTCCGGCATCGCGACCGTAACCCTCGACCGGCCCGCGCGCCTCAACGCCATCGACCTCACCATGCGCGACGAACTCCGCGAGGTCTGGGGCGAGTTGCGCTTCGACGACACGGTACGGGCGGTCGTCCTCACCGGCGCCGGCGACCGGGCCTTCAGCACCGGCCTCGACCGCGACGCGGTGGTCCCGCAGCCCAACTCCCCCTACATGGCGGACGATCCGCTCCTCCACGTCGGCCCCAAGTCGAACGACCTCTGGAAGCCGGTCGTCGCCGCCGTGCGGGGCATGGCCTGCGGAGGCGCCTTCTACCTCCTCGGCGAGTCGGACTTCGTGATCGCCGACCCGAGCGCCGCCTTCTTCGACCCGCACACCACGTACGGCATGGTCAGCGCGTACGAGTCGGTGCTGCTGAGCGGCCGGATGCCGTACGGCGAGGTCGCCCGCATGATGCTCATGGGCACGGCGGAACGGATCGGGGCCCGGCGGGCGTACGAGCTCGGGCTCGTCTCCGAACTCACCGAGCCCGGCGGGGCGTTGGCGGCGGCGACGGAGTGCGCCACGGTGATCGCCGGTTACCCGCCGGAGGGCGTCCAGGGCACGGTCCGCGCCCTGTGGGCGGCGAAGGAGGCGAGCCTCGCCGCCGGGTACGCGCAGGCGCCGCACCTCATCTCGCTGGGCAACCTGCCGGACGAGCGGCAGGCGGAGCTGTTCGCCGGGCGGAACAGGACATATCGCACGCGCTGACGTAGCGTCTAGGTGGGACGGCCGCCGTCCACACCCTTCCGTGCGCTTGGTACGACGGCCGTCACCTGCATGTTCAGGAGGTACGGGCCGTTCCGGTGCCCTTCTCCGCGTCCAGGGCGTACACGCAGCGGTCCTTGCTGCACGCGTACACGACCCCGTCCCGGACGACCGGCGAGCCGGTGATCTCGCCGCCGGTCGCGAGTTTCCAGCGCAGGCGGCCGTCGTCGGCCTTCAGGGTGTAGAGCAGGTGGTCGGTCGAGCCGAAGTGGATACGGCCCTCCGCGACCGCCGGGGCGCCCACGATGTCGCCGCCCGCCTGGAAGCGCCACTTGGGCGTGCCCGTGACCGCGTCGAGGGTGTAGAGGCCCTTGCCGCTGCCCACGTGGACGTGACCGGCGGCCACCAGGACCGGGTCGACCGAGGCGCGGGACTCGGTGGCGATGCGCCAGCGGTCGCGGCCGTCGGCGGCGTCGAGGGCGTACACCGTGCCGAGGTAGTCGGCGAGGTAGACGCCACCGCCGGTGACGGCCGGGCCGGGCGCGAAGGTCGGCGGGGAGAGGAAGACCGCCGGGGCCTCGAAGTGCCACTTCACGTGGCCGCTCGCCACGTCGAGGGCGAGGACGCGGGTGCCCGCGGAGACGTAGACGTAGCCGTCCGGCGCGTGCGTCAGGCGTACCGGGACGCCGCCGCAGGAGGCCGCGTCGCCGATCGGGTAGGACCAGCGCTCCTCGGCCGTGCGGGCGTCCAGGGCGCGCAGCCGGGCGTCCTGCCAGACGAAGACCGTGCCCTCGTGGACGGCGGGCCCGGCCTCCGGCGACTCGAAGTCGGTCTGGGCGCCGCTCAGCTCCCACAGCTTCTGGCCGGTCGAGGCCTCCCAGGCCTGGACGCCGCCGCCGCGGGTGCCGGTGACGACGGTGCCGCGGTCGGCGTGCAGGGAGTAGACCCAGGCGTCCGTGGAGAGGCGCCAGAGATCCGCGCCTCCGCGGGCGTCCAGGGCGAACAGGGTCGGCCCGTCGGAGGCGTGGATACGGCCGTCCGAGACCGCCATCGACCAGGCCACGTCCCGCGTCTTGAAGCGCCGGCGGCCGGTCGCGACGTCGAGGGCGTGCACCTCGAAGGAGGTGACGTAGACGAGGTCCCCGGCGACCGACGGCGTGCCCCAGACGTCGTTGGACATGCGGAAACGCCAGGGGCGCCAGCCGGTGGCCGTCTCCGGGGGCGCGGGAGGGGCGGAGGGCAGGACGGGGTCGGCGCCGTTGACGCCGGGGCGGGGCTTGGCCCAGGAGGCGGCCAGGGCGGCCTCCGGCGGGGGCGCCTTGACGGCGGCGGCGCGCACGTCGGAGACGCGGGGGCCGGGGCCGATCGGCACCTGGGCGCCGGCGAGGCGGACCGGGCCGGTGTCGGGGGCGCCCACCGGGACGGGCGAGGGGACCGCGGGGTCGTACGAGGGCTGGGGCGGCGGGACGGGAGCGCGACCGCCTCCGCTGCGGCCGCCGCCCTGCGGGCCGGGCTTGGCGGCCGGACGGCCGTTGCGCCGCGCCTCGATCAGGCTCACCGCCCGCTCGGGCAGCCAGGCCGAGGCCGTACCGCTGTCGTCGGAGCCGGAGCCGAAGAGGTGCGGGGCCAGCTGCGCCTGGAGGTCGGCGGGGTTGGGGCGGCCGGTCGCCTCCATCTGCATGAGCGACTCGATCAGCGGGCGCAGCTCGTTCGGCAGGCCCTCCAGGTCAGGGCCCTCGCGCAGCAGCATGAAGACCGTCTCGACCGGGTTGGCGCCGTGGAAGGGCGGGTGGCCGGTGGCCGCGAAGACCAGCATCGAGCCGAGCGAGAAGACGTCGGAGGCACCGGTGACGGACCGGGAGTCCTTGGCCTGCTCGGGGGACATGTAGGCGGGGGTGCCCACCGCCACGTTCGTCATGGTCAGACGGGTGTTCGAAACTCCGGACGCGATGCCGAAGTCGATGACCCGCGGGCCGTCCTCCACGACGAGGACGTTCGAGGGCTTGAGGTCGCGGTGGACGAGCCCGGCGCCGTGGATCGACTGGAGCGCCTCCGCGACGCCCGCCGCCAGCCAGCGCACCGCCTGGGCCGGGAGCGGCCCGCACTCGTTCACTATCTCCTCGAGGGAGGGCGCGGGGACGTACGCGGTGGCCAGCCACGGCACCGCGGCGCGCGGGTCGGCGTCGACGACGGCCGCCGTGTAGAAGCCGGAGACCGCGCGGGCCGCCTCCACCTCACGAGTGAAGCGGACGCGGAAGAGCTGGTCCTCGGCGAGCTCCGTACGAACGGTCTTGATCGCCACGCGCCGGCCGGACGCCGAGCGCGCGAGATAGACCAGCCCCATGCCGCCGGCACCCAGCCGTCCCAGCACCTCGAACGGCCCGATCCGCCGCGGATCGTGCTGCGTCAGCTGATCCACCACTTGCCTGCCACCTCCCCGTACGGGCCCCGTCACCCACATATGTACGCGACCCCGTGCAGCGTCTCACCACCGCACCACCCCTGGCGGCGCGCAAGCTGATTCTTCCTGTACCGGACCCTGGTTGCGAACCCGGGGCCGAAACGGGATGTTCCGGGATATTTACGGTCAAAAAGCCCCGGTCAGCGCTGGAGCACCGCGAAGGACGCCCCTTGATTGTCCGTGACGACGGCCACCTTTCCGTACGACGTCTCGAATGGTGGCGCCTGTACCCGGCCACCGAGACGGTTCACCGTCCCGAGGACGGCCTCGCAGTCCTCGACCTGGAAGTGGACGACGAAGTGGGGCGGCATTTCGGCCGGAAAAACCTCCGACACGGCCGCCCGGCCGAAGTCGGGCTTCGCGTCCGGCCCGAACAGGGCGTCGTGGAAGAGCCCGCCGTAGAAGTCGTTGGCGGCCTCGGTGTCCCGGGCGTACAGCTCGGCCCAGGCGAAGGCGCCGGTCTCGTGCCGTTTGCCGAAGCCGGGGTGGCTGCCCGGCTCCCAGAGGCCGAAGACGGCCCCCTCCGGGTCGGTGACCAGCGCGGTCGTGCCCAGGTCGCCGACCGGCAGCGGGGCCGTGACGACCTGTCCGCCGGCCGCCCAGACCCGGTCGGCGAGGGCCTCCACGTCCGGGGTCGCGAAGTACACCGTCCAGACGGTGGGCATCCGGCCGTCCGTCTTGTGCGCGAGCGCGGCCACCGGCTCGCCCCCTTGCAGCGCCCATACGGAGCCGCCGTACCGCTGCTCCTCGAAGGTCCACCCGAAGAGCTCACCGTAGAAGCGCTTGCCCGCCTCCACGTCGGGAAGCTGCGCGTCCACCCAGCAGGGGACGCCCTCTCCGTACGCGGATGCAATGTTTTCGGCGTGTTCGGCCATGCGGCAAAAGTAACGGCGACTCACGCACCGCGCAGGACCAGCTCACCCGCCCCCTGATGCTCGTGCACCCCATTTGCAGTCGGCCGAATCGCGCTCCGATCACCCCTCGGTAAGCTGACGGCATGACAGGACAAGTGCGTACCGTCGACGGCCGCGTGGCCGGCCGGCGTGGGCAGGCGACCCGGCAGAAGCTGCTCGACTGCCTCAGTGAGATGCTCAGCTCATCGCCCTACCGGGACGTCAAAGTCATTGATGTCGCCCGGAAGGCGGGTACTTCACCCGCGACCTTCTACCAGTACTTCCCGGACGTCGAGGGGGCCGTACTGGAGATCGCCGAGCAAATGGCCACCGAGGGCGGGCAGTTGACGGCGTTGCTCGAGGGCCGGTCGTGGGTCGGCAAGGCCGGCTGGACGACCGCGCAGGAACTCGTCGACGGGTTCCTGGAGTTCTGGCGCACGAACGACGCGATCCTCAGGGTCGTCGACCTCGGGGCGGCCGAGGGCGACAAGCGGTTCTACAAGATCCGCATGAAGATCCTGAACTCGGTGAACAACTCCCTCACCGACTCGATCACCGAACTTCAGTCCAAGGGCAAGGTCGACAAGGACGTGAACCCGGCGGCGGTCGCCGGTTCGCTGGTCGCGATGCTCGCGGCCGTCGCCTCGCACCAGAAGGGCTTCCAGACCTGGGGTGTCAAACAGGCTGAACTCAAGCCGAACCTGGCGCTGTTGGTGCATCTGGGCGTGACCGGCAAGAAGCCGACGAAGTAGGTCCCTGCTCCGGCTCAAGTCCTGTCTGGCAGGCGGTGGTCCACTCGGGTGGGCCACCGCCTGCCGCGCTCCGCGGGGGTGTTCACGCGGGCAGCGGGCGGTCCCGCACCACGTGCTTCATCACCAGCGTCGAGGTCAGCCGCTGCACCCCCGGCAGGGTCGCGAGCTTCTCGTCGTACAGCCGCTGGAAGGCGGCGAGGTCGGCGGTGGTCACCCGCAGCAGGTAGTCGGGCTCCCCGAACAGCCGCTGGGCGTCCAGCACATGGGGGATCTCGGCGATCGCCCGCTCGAACTCGGCGACCGTGTCCCGGTCCTCCTGCCGCATGGAGACGAAGACCAGCGCCTCGAAGGTCAGCCCGACCGCCCCCGGGTCCACCACCGCGCGGTAACCGCTGATCGCCCCGGACCGCTCCAGCTCGCGCAGCCGCCGGTGGCACGGCGAGACGCTCAGCCGCACCCGCCCGGCCAGTTCGGTCACGGTCAGCCGCCCGTCCTGCTGGAGCTCGGCAAGGATTTTCCGGTCCACGTCGTCCATGGAGAAGATTCTTCTACCAAGAACGCGATCATGGGCAAACTTCAGGAACACTTTCGGGCCATCCGCGCCTAATGTCCCCCTCATGGACACCGGACTGCTGCTCTCCTTCCTCGCCCTCGACCTGCTCCTGGTCTGCGTACCGGGCGCCGACTGGGCGTACGCGATCGCGACCGGGGTGTGCGGCCGTCCGGTGGTACGGGCCGTGGCGGGCCTGGTCGCCGGGTACGCGCTGCACACCGTGCTCGCGGTCGCCGGGCTCGCGGTACTGGTGGCGGGCTCGCCGGGGCTGCTGACGGGGCTGACGCTGGCGGGGGCCGGGTATCTGGTGTGGCTGGGGTGGGGTGTCCTGCGCCGGCCCGCTCCACCAGGGGCGGACGGCACCGGATCGCACTCCGGCCTGTTCCTGCGCGGCGCGACGATCAGCGGCCTGAACCCCAAGGGCCTGCTGCTCTACCTCTCGGTCCTCCCCCAGTTCCTGGTGACGACCGGCGACCACCTGCCCATCCCCGTCCAGACGGCCGCCCTCGGCCTCCTCCACATGGCCTGCTGCGCCGCCGTGTACCTGGCGGTGGGCCTGGGCGCCCGGGCCGTCCTGGGCGCCCGCCCGACAGCCGCCCGGGCGGTCACCCGGACATCGGGGGCGGCGATGCTCGGGATCGGCGCATTTCTGCTGGTACAGCGGCTGGCCACGCTGTGACGCCGCTGAACGGCCGACGCCCCTTTTCCGTACATATAGGGAAAGAATTCGCGAAAGGAGAGGCGATCATGAACCTCCTGAAGCGTGCGGCCCTCGCCGTGGCCTCGGCCGCCCTGGTCACCGGAGGCGCGGGCGTCGCCTTCGCGGCCCAGCCGGGCGCGTCCTGCGAGGACACCCCCAACCAACCCGGACACTCCGTCAGCGCCCCCGGCTCCGCCTTCAACCCGGACGGCGTCGCCGGCACGAAGTACGCCGGCGAGCAGCCGCAGAACTCCAAGAACCCGCACTCGGTCTCCCAGTACGACGTGGCCTGCACCCGGAACCAGTCGCACTGACACCGGCACCGCTCACCTCCGGACGATCCTGAACACCCGTATCTCCCGCTCCACCCGGGCCTGGTAGGTGGCGTACGGCGGCCAGAACACGAGCAGCCGCTTCCAGGCCGCCGCCCGCTCCTCGCCCTCCAGGAGCCGGGCCCGGACGGGGATGTCCGTGCCCTTCCAGTTGACCTCGGCGTCGGGGTGGGCGAGGAGGTTGTGGGTCCAGGCCGGATGGTCCGTACGCCCGAAGTTGGAGCCGATCAGGATCCAGCTGCGCCCGCCCTCCTCCGGCATGCACGCGAGCGGAGTACGGCGGGCCACTCCACTGCGCGCGCCCTTCGCCGTGAGGATCACGCCGGGCAGCATCTGGGCGCTGACCAGCACCTTCCCCCGGGTGAGGCGGTGGACGGCGCGGTCCAGCGCCGGAATGACATGCGGGGCCACCTTCGCGAAGCCCTTCGTGGACGACACCCGTTGCACCACTCGTTCGCCGATCACACCGACACCTCCCGGCCCTCGAAGAGTCGCGCCGCGTCGGCGGCACGCGCCCGCAGCCGGTGCACCGGCCCGAACAGCAGCTCGTCGCCCGAGGCGCGCTTGAAGTAGAGATGGGCGTCGTGCTCCCAGGTGAAGCCGATGCCCCCGTGCAGCTGGATCCCCTCGGCGGCGGCGCACCGCAGCGCCTCCAGGGCCTGCGCGAGCGCGAGCCCGCCGGCCCGCTCGCCGCCCTGCCCGGCCGCCCAGGCCGCGTAGTACGCCGCCGAACGCGCCGCCTGGAGCTGCACGTACACGTCGGCCAGCCGGTGCTTGACCGCCTGGAACGACCCGATCGCCCGCCCGAACTGCTCCCGCTGCCGCACGTACTCGACGGTCCGCTCCAGCGCCCGGTCGGCGGCCCCGACGGCCTCGCAGGCGAGCACCGCGGCGGCCGAGTCGCCGACGGAGGAGAGGGCGCCGAGGACGCCGCGTCCGTCCTCGCCACCCAGCAACTCGGCCTCCACGTCGCGCAGTTGGAGACGCCCCTGCGGCCGGGTGGCGTCAAGCGCGGTCTGCCGCAACCGCACCAGCCCCGCCGCGTCGCCGGACACGAGAAAGAAGAGGGTCCGAGACCGGGCGAACCCGCCGGCATGGGCGGCGATCACCAGGAGCCCGGCGCTGTGCCCGTCGAGCACCTGCCCCACCTCCCCGTACAGCCGCCACCCCTCCCCCACCCGCCGGGCCTGCACGCCCCCGGCGCGCCCGCCGCCCGCCCACTCCCCGCCGTTGCCGCCGGTCAGCGCGAGGGCGGTGGCCAGTGCGGTGCCGGGTACGGCGAGGGCGCCGGTGAGGGCGCCGGAGGCGAGCCGGGGCAGCAGTTCGGCGCACTGGGCCCCGGTCCCGAGGGCCCGTACGACCGGCCCGGCGAGGACGGCCGTCGCCAGCAACGGCACCGGCGCCAGCGCCCGCCCCAACTCCTCGCTTGCCAAGGCGAGTTCGGTGACAGAGCAGCCGACACCGCCGTACGCCTCGGGAAGGGCGAGCCCGGGCAGGCCGAGCTGTTCGGCGAGGGTGGACCAGAGGGCGGTGTCGTGGCCGCCCGGGGTGTCGAGGGCGGCGCGGAGCTCCTCGGATCCGCAGCGCCGGTGCAGGAGCTCGCGCAACGTGCGGCGGATCTCGTCCTGTTCGGCGGTGAAGCCTGCGTCCATGAGTCTTCCCTCCCGATCTGACGGTCCGTCATATTAGGAGCGCCGGGACGATATGCACAGAGGGAAGCGAGGGGTCATGACCACCAGGATCACCGGGATCCGGAAAGTCGCCGTGGTGGGCGCGGCCCTGTCCGACTGCGGCCGGGTGGACGACGCGACGCCGTACACCCTGCACGCCCAGGCGGCCCGCCGCGCGCTCGCGGACGCGGGCCTGGACCGCGCGGTGGTCGACGGCTTCGCCTCGGCGGGCCTGGGCACGCTCGCACCCGTCGAGGTCGCCGAGTACCTGGGCCTGCGCCCCACCTGGGTCGACTCCACGTCGGTGGGCGGCTCGACCTGGGAGGTGATGGCGGCGCACGCGGCGGACGCGATCGCCGCGGGCCACGCGAACGCCGTCCTCCTGGTCTACGGCTCGACGGCCCGCGCGGACATCAAGGCGGGCCGCCGCACGGGGAACCTGTCCTTCGGCGCGCGCGGCCCCTTGCAATTCGAAGTCCCGTACGGACACACGCTGATCGCCAAGTACGCGATGGCGGCCCGCCGCCACATGATCGAACACGGCACGACGATCGAGCAGTTGGCGGAGGTGGCGGTGCAGGCCCGGGCGAACGCGGCCCTCAACCCGGACGCCATGTTCCGCGACCCGATCACGGTCGACGAGGTCCTGTCCGGCCCGATGATCGCGGACCCCTTCACCAAGCTGCACTGCTGCATCCGCTCGGACGGCGGCGCGGCGATCCTGCTCGCGGCCGAGGAGTTGGTACGGGACTGCCGTACCGCCCCCGTCTGGGTGCTCGGCACCGGGGAGCACGTCTCGCACGCGGCGATGTCCGAGTGGCCGGACTTCACGGTGTCACCGGCGGCGGTGAGCGGCCGCCTGGCCTTCGAACGGGCCGGAGTGCGCCCGGAGGAGATGGACTTCGCCCAGCTCTACGACGCCTTCACCTACATGACCCTGGTGACCCTGGAGGACCTCGGGTTCTGCGGGAAGGGGGAGGGCGGGGCGTTCGTGGAGAAGGGGCGGCTCAGGGTCGAGGGCGGGGAGCTGCCGGTGAACACGGACGGGGGCGGGCTGTCGGCCCAACACCCCGGGATGCGGGGGCTGTTCCTGCTGGTGGAGGCGGTGCGGCAGTTGCGGGGGGAGGCGGGGAGCCGTCAAGTGCGGGCGCGGGACGGGGAATTGCCGCGATTGGGGGTGGCGTCCGGGACGGGCGGGTGGTTCTGCTCGTCGGGGACGGTGGTGCTGGGGCGGGGCTGATCGTGATGCTGGGGCGGGGGTGAGGAGCCGTCACCTTTCTACGGCGATGCGGGCCTCGTCGTTGTCGTTGTCCGGGTCGTGGCGGCCGAAGTGGTACTTGGTGGCCTGGTCGGTGTCCTGGAGGAGCACGCGTCCGGTGGCCGGGTCGCCCAGGCGGAGGGTGAACTCGAAGGTGCGGGACCTGCCGGGGGCGAGTTGCCGGACGGGGCAGGTGTAGGAGTAGCCGTTGAAGTCGCAGTAGGGGCCGTACTCGCCGTCGTCGATCTCGGTCGTGGGCTGTTTCACCACCCCCGTGCCGAGGGGCGGCTCGAAGACCAGCTCGGCGGCGGCGCCGGGGTTGCCGGGGCCGTCGTTGCGGACGGTGAGGCGGAGCTTGCGGATGTCGTCGGGGTTGCCGTGGAGGGTGGCGCCGGTGACCCGGTAGTCGGCGTGGAGGTCGAGGGAGACGGGGGTGGTGCCGCCGCCTTCCCGGAAGGTGCCCGCGGGAAGCCCCGCGGCGGTTCCGGTGACGGCGGCGAGGGCGGGGCCGTCGCCGGGGTCCCCGCGGCGGGCGCGGGTGTCGGAGGCGGGGTCGGTGTCCAGCGCCCAGACCTCGGTGCCGACGGTGTCGTACATCCGGGTCTTCGGAGCGCGCAGGCGCAGGGCGGGGCGGAGGGTGACGGTCTCGCCGGGAGCGATCCGCAGGTCGGGGAAGGTGCAGGTGACGGCGTTGCCCAGGGGGGACTTCGGGTCGGGGTACCGGCAGCTGCGGCTCCGGTCGGCGAACTCGCCCTCACCGGGCTGCAGTCGGAGCCCCAGCCCGACGACCGGCACGTCCCCGGTGTTCCGGACGACGAGCGGGTGGCGCAGCTCACCGCCGGGCCGGACCCCCTCGAACGCCTTGGGAACGAAGGCCTGCACGACCGGTGTACCGACCACCACCCGCGTCCGTGCGGTGAGCTTCTTGCCGCCCTTCGTCTCGTAGGTGAGGTCGACGTACCCCGACTGCCCGATCCGGCCGCCCTTCACGGCGAGCGGCAGGATGCGGGCCTGGCCCTGGCCGTTGATGTTGTCGCCCGCGATGTCGCAGGTGACACGGGTGCCGGTGCCGGAACAGTCCGGGGCGCTCTCCCGCAGCCGCACGACGTCCCGGGAGCCGGGCGGCACCACCACGGTCACCCGCCGAGGCTCATTTCGGACATACGGCGACCCGCCGTTCACTTCGACGGCGAAGCGCAGGAAGTCCTCGGGCGTGGACTTCTCGCCGTAGGGGCGGAGGTAGAAGACGGACGGGGCGGAGAGGGAGGTCGCTTCCCTGCTGCCGGTGCCGCAGCCGGTGAGGGCGCCGAGCAGGACGAGGGCACCGGTGAACGCGACGCCGGCCGTACGGGTCGTACGCTGCAAACTGAACCCCTCCCGGCCGCAGCGTACCGCCCAGTCGTATTCATCGGAGGAGACCCGTATGGCGCTGACCCGTGAAGAGCGCGCAGAGTTCCTGGCCGAGCCGCATGTCGCCGCGCTGGCGGTGGACGCGGGCGAGGGACGGGCGCCGCTCACACTGCCGATCTGGTACGTGTACGAGTCCGACGGCACGGTGTGGATCCTGATCGTGCGGGACTCACGCAAGGACGAGCTGATCCGGGCGGCGGGACGGTTCTCGCTGATGGCCGACCGGTTGGAGCCGACGATCCGGTACGTGTCGGTGGAGGGGCCGGTGATCGGCTCGGAGCCGGCGACGATCGAGCAGCTGAGGGAGATCTCGGCGCGGTACCTGCCCGCCGAGAAGGTGGACGGATACGTGGACTTCGCCTGGAAGAACCACGGCGAGCAGGTGGTCATCCGGATGCGGCCGGAGCGCTGGCTGTCGTCCGACCTTGGGGCGGTCTGAGCGCGGCGGAGACGAGGGTCGGGGCCTGAGTACGGTCCGAGCGGCGCCGCACGTGACAATCGGGGCATGGGAACGGATCTACACGAACTGCTGAGGTCACTGCGGGTGTGGGACCCGGAGGTGACCAGCCTGCCGCCCTTCGACCCGGCAGCCGCACCCGCCGCCCCTCTCCCCCTCTTCGCCACCTGGTTCGCGGAGGCGGTCGCGGCGGGCGAGCGCGAGCCGCACACGATGTCGCTG